>NZ_JABWGN010000002.1 GCF_013363975.1 Nonomuraea montanisoli
ATGAGGTCTCCCACCCTGTGAGGGGGTAAGGCTCCCGGTAGACGACCGGGTTGATAGGCCGGAGGTGGAAGCGCGGTAACGTGTGGAGCTGACCGGTACTAATAGGCCGAGGACTTGACCACAAAGCAAGCTTTTTTGAGCGTTTTGCTCGCGTCCACTAGGCAATTCTGAGACAGCAAGCGGTGTGCTTGTGTGTTTCGGAGGGTTACGGCGGTTATGGCGGGAAGGAAACACCCGGTTACATTCCGAACCCGGAAGTTAAGCTTCCCAGCGCCGATGGTACTGCACTCGGGAGGGTGTGGGAGAGTAGGTCACCGCCGGACAATCTTTGTTTGACAGGTAAGGGCTCCATCCGGAGCTTCTCAGGGCCAGGGTTGGCTTTGGGGAGTGGAGGATGGGGCCCTTTCTTGCGTTGTGGGGGTGTTTTGAGGGGCCGGCCCGCGTCTCGTGGGCGGTGGGTCCTTCTGGCGGGCACTCGTATTGTCTGGCGGGTGCTCAGATGCGTGGCACAGGCTGGTGCGCGTGCGCGTGCGCGTGCGCGTGCGTGCGCACGTCGTGCATCGTGCGTCGTGCGTCGTGCGTCGTGCGTCGTGCGTCGTGCGTCGTGCGTCGTGCGGCCCACGCTAATGCGTGCGTGCTCTTGTGCAGTGTTCACATTCGCTCCCCAAGGTCTGGCGGAGATCCTCGGCCCTCAGGCGCGCCTCACTCTCCGGCCGCGCCCCTTCATCCAGACCCCTTCCGGCCGCCGTCCTCGCTGGGCCTGTCCCGGACCGGTCGGGGCGCTCAGTAGGGTTGAGGGGTGGACTACCGTGCTGTTGAACGCGCGATCATGGACCGAGGCGTCGAATGGGACTTCGAGCCCACGCTCGACCGTATCGCCGCCCTGCTCGACCTGCTCGGCTCGCCTCAGCGGGCGTACCCGGTCATTCACATAGCGGGCACCAACGGCAAGACCAGTACGGCCCGCCTGACCGAGGCGCTGCTCCGCGAGCGCAACCTCCGCGTCGGCCGCTTCACCAGCCCGCATCTCGTCTCGATGCGCGAGCGCATCACCGTGGACGGCGAGCCGCTGAGCGAGGAGCGCTTCGCGCAGGTCTACGAGGAGATCATCCCGTACGTCGAGCTGACCGACACGCAGGGCCGCCGCATCCAGTTCTTCGAGCTGCTGACGGCCATGGCGTTCGCGGCCTTCGCCGACACCCCGGTCGACGTCGCCGTGATCGAGGCCGGCATGGGCGGGTCCTGGGACGCGACGAACGTCGCCGACGGCACCGTCGCCGTCATCACCCCCATCTCCCTCGACCACACCGACCGGCTGGGCCCCGACATCCCGAGCATCGCCGGTGAGAAGGCCGGCATCCTCAAGCCCGGCGCCACCGCCATCCTCGCCCAGCAGGAGCTGGAGGCGGCCGAGGTGCTCATGCGCCGGGCCGGCGAGGTGGGCGCGGTCGTGGCGCGCGAGGGCCTGGAGTTCGGCGTGCTGGCCCGCGAGGTGGCGATCGGCGGCCAGCTCCTGACCCTGCGCGGCCTCAAGGGCGTCTACGACGAGGTGTACCTGCCGCTCTACGGCGCCCACCAGGCGAGCAACGCCGTCACCGCGCTGGCCGCCGTCGAGGCGCTCACGGGCGGCGACGAGCCGCTGGACACGGACCTGGTACGCCAGGCGTTCGCGCAGGCGTCGTCACCGGGACGGCTGGAGGTCCTCCGCCGCAACCCGACCGTGGTGGTCGACGCGGCGCACAACCCCGGCGGCATGCAGGCCACGCTCGACGCGCTGCACGAAGCGTTCGACTTCGCCAAGGTCGTCGGCGTCGTCGCCGCCATGGGCGACAAGGACGTCGACACCATGCTGGAGCTCCTGGAGCCCATGCTGGAAGAGATCATCGTCACCCGCAATTCCTCGCCCAGGTCGATGGCGCCCGAGGAGCTGGCGCGGCTGGCGGTGGCCGTCTTCGGCGAGGACCGCGTGCACGTCGTCGAGCGCCTCGACGACGCCATCGACAGGGGCATCGGCATCGCCGACGCCGAGGGTGAGTTCAGCGGCACGGGCGTGCTGATCACCGGGTCCGTGGTCACCGCCGGCGACGCCCGCCACCTGCTGCGGGCGGAGGGCGAGTGATGGCCGGGGGCGGGAAGGGCCTGCTGAGCTTCGAGGTGACGCCCGGCATGCGCCGGCTCGGGTCCAGTGTGCTCGGCATGGAGGCCATCGTCGCCGGGCTGGTCACGCCCGTCGCGATCGCCGTGAACGGCGTGCGGCCCCCGCTGGCCGTCACGGCCGGCATCGGCCTGGCCGTGCTGTGCGTGGTGGCGGCCGGGCTGCTGAAGAAGCCGATCGGGTACGTACTGGGCAGCCTGGTCCAGGTGATCGCCATCGCGACGGGGTTCCTGGTCCCGGCCATGTTCTTCCTCGGGGCGATCTTCCTGGCGCTGTGGATCACCGCGATATTCGTCGCTCGCCGTGTCGAAGGCGTGACTTCCCGCTAAAGTCGGCCAACATGGCCGTCCCCCCGATTCAACGGACCCCGAACCAGCCGGCCACGGGATCCGACCCCGGCACCACCCACCCGTGGTTCCTCGACATCGTGCTGGCGTTGCTCATCGTGGCCGCGCTGCCCCTGGCGATCGTCGCCATCCCCAACACCGTCTCCGTCGTCGGCGACCTGCTGCCGCCAGGGTTCGACCGGCTCGGGCTCATGCGCGCGCACGGTCTCGCCCTGCCGGCGATGATGTTGACGGTCCCGCTCGCCTCCGTGGCGCTGGGCAGGGTGAGGGTCGCCTACATCCTGGTCGCCGGGCTGGCGCTGCTGGCCGTGGCCGACGCCGCCGGCGGCTACGCGGGTTCGACGTTCCTCGTCGGCGTGCTGCGCGTCCTCCACGGTGTGGGCGCCGGGCTGCTGCTCCCCGCCACGCTGGTGGCCGCCTGGGAGCGCCCGGCGGTGCTGCGCGCCATCTGGTCGGGGGTGCTGGCGCTCAGCCTGCTCAGCGCCCAGGCGCTGGCCCTGTGGCCGCTCGACGGCGTGAGCGACTGGAAGGTGACGCTCCAGCCGTATCCCATGCTGACCGGCGCCGCGCTGGTGCTGGCCGCCGCCTACCTGGTGCTGTGGCTGCTGTACGGCCGGCGGCCCGCGCCGCGGCCCCAGCCGCGCGAGCGCAGCAGGCTGCTGCTGGCGACCATGCCCGCGGCGGGCATCGCGATCGTGGCCATCAGCACCGCGAGCGAGGACTGGCGGCCCAACATCGTGATCGTGGTCGCCGTGCTCGCGGTGGGAGCGCTTCTGGCGCTCGCCTCCATCGGCGTCCCGGAGGCGCGTTCGCTCGCTTACGCGATGGTCGCCGTCGGCGCCGTGCTGCTGCCGAGCATCGCGCAGGTGACGTACGTCGAGATGGGCGGGCTCGGCGGACCCGGCCTGAAGGGACTGTGGGGGCCGTTCGGCGTGGCGGGCGGCCTGGCCGTGGCCGCGGCGGTGCTGGTGCGGCTGTTCGTCCGGCGCGAGGCGACCTGGCCGGCGCCGCTCGGGCTGCTGTCGATGGTGGTGGGCCTGTGCTCGGTGCGGGTCGTGGTGCCGGCGGCCGACGGGCGGGTGCTGGTCGTGCCCTTCACGCTGCTGGCGGTGGGCGCGGCCGTGGCCCTGACGGCGTCGCTGCGGCGTGCCGGGGTGGGGGCCGCGCTGTTCGGGCTGGCGCTGTGCTTCCCCGGCGTGCTGGCGGGCTACCTGCTCGGCAGCGGGGTGCAGATGGCGATGCTGCGCGGGGTGAGCACGCCGCAGCAGCTCGTGGACCGGTTCGTGGGGGCGCTGCACCTGTGGGCGCTCATCGGCGGGTTCCTGGTGGTGGCGGTGATCGTGCTGGCCGCGCTGCTGTCGCGACGTGGGCCCGGGGCCGAGATGGTGGGCGTCGAGGAGGGGCCCGACGGGCCTTCCGGCGGTGGGCGTTCCGGCGATGCCGATGCCGATGCCGAGGACGGTGTTGATCGCGAGGGCGGCTCGGTGGGTGGCTCCTCCGGCGGGCGGGTGGAGGTCTCTCCTGGTGCGCGTTCGGAAGCGGGAGAGGTCGCCCGTCCTGGCGGCGGATCGGGTGCCGGTGGTTCTGCTGCGACCGCCGGGGCGGACGGCTTGATCAGCGGTGACCGGGCGACGGCCGGTGGCGGATCGGGTGCGGCCGGCGCGGGGAACGGCTCCGGGGGGCTCGGTAACGGGGCCCTGGGCGCGTTCGAGGCTTCGAGTGAGGGGATGAGCAGGGGAGACGGCGCTGAGCGTCGTGAGAAGGCTCTCAGGGGCGTGGGCGGGAGACGTGGCGGGTCTTCGCCGGGTGCCGGGGGCGACGTGACCGCCGGGGACGACGGGAACGCCGGGAGGCACGCGACCGCAGCGAGTGGGGCGACGGCGGTGGGTGACGCGACCGCTGTGAGTGGGGCGGCGTGGGTGGGTGACCCGAGCGCTGTGAGTGGGGCGGCGGGGGTGGGTGACCCGAGCGCTGTGAGTGACCCGACGGCGATGCATGACGCGACCGCTATGAGTGACGCGACCGCGCCGAGTGACGCGGCTTCGGTCGGTGGCGCGACGGCGGCGGGTTATGCCGCCGCGAGGGGTGACGC
The DNA here is from genome assembly GCF_013363975.1 of Nonomuraea montanisoli. Taxonomy (GTDB): domain Bacteria; phylum Actinomycetota; class Actinomycetes; order Streptosporangiales; family Streptosporangiaceae; genus Nonomuraea; species Nonomuraea montanisoli. The sequence goes on from NZ_JABWGN010000002.1 coordinate 4,595, forward strand.
GAACGTGGTGGGGGAGGGAGCCGAGGTCGGCGACGACGACGCCCCTACCGGGGCGATTCCCCGAGTGCCCGCCTCCACGGCCAACGGGCGCTCCCCGCGGAAGGGGAGCGTTCCGGCGCAGACGCCCTCGCCGGGGCCCGCCGACGGGTCGGGAGCCTTCGGGGAGCGCCGGACGGCGTCGGGCGGGGACGCGGGGAAGCGCCGCCGGCGGGCTTCGGCGGCGGACGACGCGGAGGCGGGGGCCACCGAGCGCCTTCCGGCGGTTCCCCCGCAGGCCGCCTCGCCCGAGGACGGCTCCCAAGAGTGACCTCGCCCCGGCGTCCCAGGAGCGACCCCGCCCCGGGCTCCCAGGAGTGACCCGCTTCGGGCCTCAGAAGTGAGCCCGCCCCGAGTAACCAGGGTGAGCCTGCCCCGGGCTCCCCGGAGTGACCCTGCCCTGAGTAACCAGGGTGAGCCTGCCCCGGACTCCCGGAGTGAGCCTGCCCCGGGCTCCCAGGAGAGCCTTCCGGGTCTCCGGAGCGGGCTCGTCCCGAGTAGCCAGGAGTGGACCCGCTTCGGGCCCCCGGAGTGAGCCTGCCCCGAGCAACCAGGAGTGGCCCCGCCCCGGGCTCCCAGAAGAGCCTCCCGGGCTCCCGGGGTGAGCTCGTCCCGAGTAGCCGGAGTGAGACCGTCGCGGACTCCCTGGCGTGCGGCGCGGGGGAGGCGTCCCGGGGACGGTAAGCTGAGCCGCAGCTACAGCGACGCGAGGTCGTCCGTGCCGCGGAGCGCTCCCGGCGGAGTCATCCGGCGTCCGTAGCCGCATCCGCGACCCCCAGACCTGTTCAAAGGAGAACCTCAAGTGTCCGAGCGCACTCTTGTCCTGATCAAGCCCGACGGGGTGAAGCGCGGCCTCATCGGTGACGTGATCGCCCGCGTGGAGCGCAAGGGCCTCAAGGTCGTCGCGATGGACCTGCGCACCCTCGACGCCGACACCGCCAAGGCCCACTACGCCGAGCACTCCGAGCGGCCGTTCTTCGGCGAGCTCGTCGAGTTCATCACCTCCGGCCCGCTCGTCGCCATGGTGCTGGAGGGCCCGCGCGCGGTCGAGGCGTTCCGCGCCCTGGCCGGGCTCACCGACCCGGTGAAGTCGGCTCCCGGCACGATCCGCGGCGACCACGCCCTGGAGATCGGCGAGAACGTCGTCCACGGCTCCGACTCGCCCGAGTCCGCCGCCCGCGAGATCAAGATCTTCTTCCCGGACCGCTTCTAGGAGCGCCGGAAGGGGCGCGTCTCTGCCGCGTCCCTTCTGTCCGGATTCGTGAGTGCCCGCCATGGCCCCGTGCCAGGCGGGCATTTCGCTTTTCTGATCGTCAAACGGGGCACTCTCCGCTTTTACCGGAAACCGGGCAAAAGGTGCTTGGCGGAGAGACGGCAGGATTTTTGTGGGGCGCGCGGGCTCGTTGCGTCCGGCGGTGGGTACGTCACGTTACGATTCGAATTCGCTCCGTAGCGATTGGCGTACGACATTACGGAAGGCTCCGTTCCCCATGGGCAGCAAGCTCGCGTTTCTCGGCCGGGACATGGCGGTCGACCTGGGCACCGCCAACACGCTGGTGTACGTGCGGGGCCGAGGCATCGTCCTCAACGAGCCGTCGGTCGTCGCCATCAACACCTCCACGGGCAAGATCGTGGCAGTCGGCATCGAGGCCAAGCGGATGATCGGCCGCACGCCCGGCCACATCGTCGCGGTACGGCCGCTCAAGGACGGCGTGATCGCCGACTTCGACGTGACGGAGCGGATGCTGCGCTACTTCATCCAGCGGGTGCACAAGCGCCGCCACTTCGCCAAGCCGCGCGTGATCATCGCCGTGCCGAGCGGGATCACGAGCGTGGAGCAGCGGGCGGTGAAGGAGGCCGGCTACCAGGCGGGGGCGCGCAAGGTCTACATCGTCGAGGAGCCGATGGCGGCCGCGATCGGCGCGGGGCTGCCGGTCCACGAGCCCACCGGCAACATGGTCGTCGACATCGGCGGCGGCACCACCGAGGTGGCGATCATCTCGATGGGCGGCGTGGTGACGAGCCAGTCGATCAGGATCGGCGGCGACGAGCTCGACCAGGCGGTGATCACGTTCGCCAAGAAGGAGTACTCGCTCATGCTGGGCGAGCGCACCGCCGAGGAGATCAAGATGGCGATCGGCTCGGCCTGGCCCACCGAGGAGGAGGCGCACGCCGAGATCCGCGGCCGCGACCTGGTGACGGGCCTGCCGAAGACGGTCGTCGTGTCGGGCGAGGAGGTCCGCAGGGCGACCGAGGAGCCGGTCGGGTCCATCGTCGACGCGGTCAAGTCCACGCTCGACCGGTGCCCGCCGGAGCTGGCCGGCGACCTGATGGACCGCGGCATCGCGCTGACCGGCGGCGGCGCCCTGCTCAAGGGCATGGAGGAGCGGATCAGGGCCGAGACGGGCATGCCCGTCCACCTCGTCGACAACGCCCTCGACTCGGTCGCGCTCGGCTCGGGCCGGTGCGTGGAGGAGTTCGAGGAGCTGCAGCAGGTGCTCGTGCCGGAATCCCGCCGTTGAGGGGGGACGTCTGATGAGGGACACCCGCCGCGCGCGGATCATCCTCGGCACGCTGCTGGCGATCGCCCTGGTCGCGCTGACCGTCGACCGCCGCGCCGGCGACGGCTCGCCGTTCGTGCCGGTGCGCGCGGCCGGGGCGTGGATGTTCGGCGCGGTCGAGGGCGCCGCCGGGGTCGTGTCCCGGCCGCTGACCGGCTTCGTCCAGGCGGTCGTCACCGCGCCCGGCGCGCAGGACGAACTCAAGCGGCTGCGCGCCGAGAACGCCCGGCTGCGCTCGGGTCTGATCGCGAGCAGGCTCGACGCCGACAGGTCCGCGGAGCTGAAGCGGATGCTCGGCACGGCCGGCCGCGGCGGCTACACGGTCGTGACCGGCAACGTGATCGCCCGGCGCGGCAATCCCGGCTTCGAGGACGCCGTCCAGCTCGACATCGGCGCCGATGACGGGGTGCGTCCGGAGATGACCGTGATGAACGCCGACGGGCTGGTGGGCCGGGTCGTGCAGGCCGGCGCCCGCACGTCCACGGTGCTGCTCATCAGCGACCGGGCCTCGGCCACGGGCGCCCGGCTGGAGGGCGGCCAGGAGATCGGCGTCGTCCACGGGGTGGGCGAGAACGGGCGTCTGGTGCAGTTCAAGCTGCTCGACGCGACCGCGCCGATGGCGCCGGGCGGGCGCATCGTGAGCTTCGGGTCGCAGCACGGCCGGCCGTACGTGCCGGGGCTGCCGGTGGGGGTGATCGAACGGGTGGAGGCGACGCCGGGCGAGCTCACGCGGGTCGCGTTCGCGCGGCCGTACGCGGATCTGACGGCGCTGGACGTGGTGGGGGTGGTCGTGCGCGGACCGGGTCGTGACCCGCGTGACGCCGTGCTGCCGCCGAAGGAGGGAGCACGATGACGGCTCTGCTGGTCGTGCCGCTCGCGGTGCTGGTGCAGGTGATCCTGGTCAACCGGGTGCCGCTGCCGGGAGGCGGCTCGCCCGACCTGGTGCTGCTGGCCGTGACGGGCGTGGCGATGACGAGGGGGCCCGTGACCGGAGCGGTGATCGGGTTCTGCGCGGGGCTGCTGGTGGACGTGATGCCGCCGGCCGCCCACCTGATGGGCCTGTACGCGTTCACGCTGGCGGTCATCGGCTACGTCGCCGGGCGCGGGCTCGGCACGCCCGTGACGACCGTCATGCTGTGCGTGCTGCTCGGGCCGCTGCTGGCCGCCGGGCTCGGCGGGCTGATCTCCGATCCGCGGGTCGACGTCGACACCTTCACCGACCAGGTGCCGCTGACCATCGCCTACACGTTCTTCCTGTCGCCCCTCGTCATGTGGTGGGCCGCCCGCTCCGGCGAGCCGGGGTACGCGACATGATCCGGATGCGGTCCCGGCTGTTCCTGCTGCACGTGCTCGTCCTGAGCCTGCTCGTGGTGCTGGCCGTACGGCTGTGGCAGGTGCAGGTGGTGCGCGGGCAGGAGTTCGTGACCAGGGCGACCGAGACGAGGACGCGCACGGTGATCGAGCCCGCGGTGCGCGGCCAGATCCTCGACTCCTCCGGCCGCCCGCTGGTGCGCAACCAGACGGCGCTGGTGGTGTCGGTCGACCGGACCGCGCTGGCGCGCACGCCCGACGGCGGCAGGTCGGTGCTGCGCAAGCTCAGCGCCGTGCTCGGCACGCCGGTCAAGAAGCTCAAGGAGCGCATCCGCCCGTGCGGGCCCGGCGTCTCGCAGCCGTGCTGGACGGGCTCGCCGTACCAGCCGGTGCCCGTCGAGCAGAAGGCCGACACCCGCCAGGCGCTGCAGATCCTCGAACGCCAGGAGGACTTCCCCGGCGTCAGCGCCGAGATCCAGTCGGTGCGGCAGTACCCCGGCGGCCAGGCGGGCGCGCAGATGCTCGGCTACCTGCAGCCGGTCACCGAGGCCGAGCTGGAGAAGCGCGCCGGGCTCAAGGCCGCCTACTCCGGCGTCGACCTCGCCGGGCGCGACGGCCTGGAGGAGGTCTACGACGAGGCGCTGCGCGGCAAGCCGGGGATGCGCCGCGTGCAGGTGGACCGGATGGGCAAGGCGATCGGCGTCGAGCAGCAGGTACGGCCGGTCAGCGGCGACAACCTGATCACCAGCATCGACGCCCGCGTGCAGGCCGTGGCCGAGCGGGCCCTGGCCAGGGCGATGCACAACGCGCCGAAGGCCGACGGCGGCGCGGCCGTGGTGCTCGACGCGCGCACGTCGCGGGTGCTGGCACTGGCCAGCGCGCCCAGCTACGACCCGGCCGTGTGGGCGGGCGGCATCTCGGCGAGCGGCTACCAGCGGCTGCTGTCGCCGAAGTCGGGCATGCCGCTGGTGTCGCGGGCGATCAACGGGCAGTTCGCGCCCGGCTCGACGTTCAAGGTGTCGTCGGTCACGTCGATGCTGCGGGCCGGGTATCCGCTGAACGGCACCTACGACTGCCCCGGCTCGTACATGGTGGGCGACCGGGCGTTCAACAACTTCCACGGCATCGGGCTCGGCCCGATGAACCTGCACACCGCGCTGGTCAAGTCGTGCGACACGATCTTCTACCGGGCGGCGTACGAGCAGTACCTGCGCGACGGCGGGCGCAACCCCAAGAAGAAGCCGCGCGAGATCTTCGCCAACACGGCCCGGGCCTTCGGCTTCGGCCGCCCCACGGGCATCGACCTGCCCGGCGAGTCGTCCGGCCGCATCCCCGACCGCCGCTGGAAGAAGGAGATGTGGACCCTGACCAGCGGCACCAACTGCCGCCGCGCGCAGACCGGCTACCCCGAGGTGACCGACCGGGCGCGGGCCGACTTCCTCAAGCGGCTGGCCTCCGAGAACTGCGCCGAGGGCTTCATCCTGCGGCCCGGCGACTCGGCCAACTTCTCCATCGGCCAGGGCGACGTGCTGGTGACGCCGCTGCAGCTCGCCCGGGCGTACGCGGCGCTGGTCAACGACGGCAAGCTGCGCAGCCCGCGCATCGGCTGGGCGCGGGTGCGGCCGGACGGCACGCTGGTCGAGACGTACGACGTGCCGGTGGTCGGCAAGCTGCCGCTCAGCGAGAAGGAGCGCCTCTACATCAAGAACGCGCTCAGCGAGGTGGCCTCCGACGGAACGGCCGCCGGCGCGTTCGCCGGATTCCCCATGGACAAGGTGCGCATCGGCGGCAAGACCGGTACCGCGGAGGTGTGGGGCAAGGAGGACACCTCCTGGTTCGCCTCGTTCGCGCCGACCAACGACCCGCGGTTCGTGGTGGTGGCCATGGTGTCGCAGGGCGGCATGGGCGCGCAGACCGCGGCGCCGGCCGTACGGGAGATCTACGAGGGCATCTACGGGATCAAGGGCAAGGCGGCCCTGCCGGGCGGCAGACCGGTGGCCAGGCTGCCGAGGTTCGCGCCCGACGGAACGGTGGCGCGGTAGACGCCCCACCCGGGGCTGGTGGTGACGGCGGGGCAAGGGCGGAGGGGCGATGGCGGAGCGCGTGCTGAGAAGCGGCCGGCGCGGCTACGGCCGCAGGATGGTGGGCGCGCAGTCGTCGCTGTGGCGGCTCGACGGCGTCCTGCTGGTCGCGGTGGCCGCGCTGAGCGTCATCGGCACCCTGCTGGTGTGGTCGTCCACCCGCACGTGGGCGCCCGGCTCGACCGGCCTGGTCAAGAAGCACATGCTCAACCTCGGCATCGGGGTGGTGCTGTGCGCCATGACGACCGCGATCGACCACCGGGCCATGCGCGCGTACGCGCCGCTGGTGTTCCTGCTCAGCCTGGTGGGGCTCGGGCTGGTGATCTCGCCGCTCGGCGCGACGATCAACGGCTCGCACTCGTGGATCCTGCTGGGCGGCGGCTTCGCGGTGCAGCCGTCGGAGTTCGCCAAGCTCGGGCTGCTGCTGATCCTGGCGATGCTGCTGGCGCAGCCGGCCGAGGGCAGCGACCGCCCGCGCACGTTCGACATCGTGCTGGCGCTGTGCGTGGCGGCGCTGACCATGGGCATGGTGATGCTCCAGCCGGACCTCGGCACGGCGCTGGTGCTCGCCGTGATCACCGCCGCGGCGCTGATCATCGGCGGGGTGCGCAAGCGGTGGATCGTGGGGCTGACGCTCGTGGCGGCGACCGGGGTGTTCCTGGTGTTCCGGCTGCACCTGCTGGAGGCGTACCAGATCGCGCGCTTCACCGCGTTCCTCGATCCGGGCGTCGACCCGCGCGGCGTCGGCTACAACAGCACGCAGTCGCTCATCGCGATCGGCTCCGGCCAGCTGTTCGGCAAGGGCTGGCTGCACGGCGGGCAGACAACGGGGAGGTTCGTGCCGGAGCAGCACACCGACTTCATCTTCACGGTCGCGGGGGAGGAGTTCGGCTTCCTCGGCTCGGTGACCATCGTGCTGCTGCTCGGCGTGGTGCTGCTGCGGGGGCTGCGGATCGCCCGGCAGTGCGACGACCGGTTCGGCACGCTGGTGGCGGGCACGATCGTGTGCTGGTTCGCGTTCCAGACGTTCGTCAACATCGGGATGACCATCGGGATCATGCCCATCACCGGGCTGCCGCTGCCGTTCGTCTCGTACGGCGGCACCGCGACCTTCGCCAACCTCATCGCGGTGGGGCTGCTCCAGTCGATCAGGATCCGCGAGCAGCAGCAGTACGCCTGACCGCGCCGGGCATACCACACCGGGACGGGCCGCTCCCGCGCGCCGCTACCCTGGTCGTATGTCTGTCGAGTCGATTTTCCACCGCCTGGAAGCGCTGCTGCCCAAGGTGCAGAAGCCCATCCAGTACGTCGGGGGTGAGCTCAACTCGACCGTGAAGGACTGGGACGACGCCGACGTGCGCTGGGCGCTGATGTACCCGGACGCCTATGAGGTCGGCCTGCCCAACCAGGGCGTCGCGATCCTCTACGAGATCCTCAACGAGCTGCCCGCCACCCTGGCCGAGCGCACCTACGCCGTCTGGCCCGACCTCGAGGCGCTCATGCGCGCCGAGGGCGTGCCCCAGTTCACCGTCGACGCCCACCGCCCGGTGCGCGCCTTCGACGTGCTCGGCGTGTCGTTCTCCACCGAGCTCGGCTACACCAACATGCTGACCGCCCTCGACCTGGCCGGCATCCCGATGCTGGCGGTCGACCGCGACGACGACGACCCGATCGTGCTCGCCGGCGGCCACGCCGCCTTCAACCCCGAGCCGATCGCCGACTTCCTCGACGCGGCCGTGCTCGGCGACGGCGAGCAGATCGCCATCGCCATCAGCGAGGTCATCCGCGAGTGGAAGGCCGAGGGCCGCCCCGGCGGCCGCGACGAGCTGCTCATGCGCCTGGCCGAGTCGGGCGGCGTCTACGTGCCCAAGTTCTACGACGTCGACTACCACCCCGACGGGCGCATCAAGCGGGTGGCGCCCAACCGCGCCGACGTCCCGTGGCGCGTCCACAAGCACACGGTCATGGACCTCGACGAGTGGCCCTACCCGAAGAAGCCGCTGGTGCCGCTCGCCGAGACCGTCCACGAGCGGTTCAGCGTGGAGATCTTCCGCGGCTGCACGCGCGGCTGCCGCTTCTGCCAGGCCGGCATGATCACGCGTCCGGTGCGCGAGCGGTCCATCACCACGATCGGCGCCATGGTCGACAACGGCATCAAGGAGTCCGGCTTCAACGAGGTCGGCCTGCTGTCGCTGTCGTCGGCCGACCACTCCGAGATCGCCGACGTCGCCAAGGGCCTGGCCGACCGCTATGAGGGCACCAACACCTCGCTGTCGCTGCCCTCCACCCGGGTCGACGCGTTCAACATCGACCTGGCCAACGAGTTCTCCCGCAACGGGCGGCGCTCCGGGCTCACCTTCGCGCCCGAGGGCGGGTCCGAGCGCATGCGCAAGGTGATCAACAAGATGGTCACCGAGGAAGACCTCATCCGCACCGTCACCACCGCCTACTCCCAGGGCTGGCGACAGGTGAAGCTGTACTTCATGTGCGGGCTGCCCACCGAGACCGACGAGGACGTGCTCGGCATCGCCGACCTGGCCAAGAAGGTCATCAAGGCCGGGCGGGAGATCACCGGCTCGCGCGACATCCGCTGCACCGTGTCCATCGGCGGCTTCGTGCCCAAGCCGCACACGCCGTTCCAGTGGGCCGGCCAGGCCGACCACGAGACCGTCGACCGGCGGCTCAAGACGCTGCGCGACTCGCTGCGCGGCGACAAGGAGTTCGGCCGGGCCATCGGCTACCGCTACCACGACGGCAAGCCGTCCATCGTCGAGGGCCTGCTCTCGCGCGGTGACCGGCGGGTCGGCGCGGTCATCAGGGCCGTCTGGGAGGACGGCGGGCGCTTCGACGGCTGGAGCGAGCACTTCTCCTACCAGCGCTGGATGGCCGCCGCCGAGAAGGCCGGCGTCGACGTCGACTGGTACACCACGCGCGAGCGCGAGGAGAACGAGGTCCTTCCGTGGGACCACCTCGACGCCGGGCTCGACCGCGAATGGCTCTGGCAGGACTGGCAGGAGGCCGTCTCCGGCGCCGAGGTCGAGGACTGCCGCTGGACGCCGTGCTACGACTGCGGGGTCTGCCCGACCATGGGCACCGAGATCCAGATCGGCCCGACGGGGCGCAAGCTCCTTCCGCTCACGGTCGTCTAGGACGTCGTTCCTGAACGGCCCGGTGTCCGGCGCCGTCGCCGTTCCGGAGCGTTGAGTGCGCGGGCCGTGCCTCGCCGTACATGATCCTGAGTCGATCAGGCGTCAGGGCGGCTTATTCTGAAACGAAGGAACTCTGACACGGGAAGGACGACAAAGCTCTGAAACCTGTTCCCGACGGGCCCCCGCCCGCGCCCACGGTGCAGCGCCTGCGCGTGCGCTACGCCAAGCGCGGCCGCCTGCGCTTCACCAGTCACCGCGACATCTCGCGGGCCGTCGAACGTGCGGTCCGCCGTGCCGGCATTCCGGTGGCCTACAGCGCGGGCTTCTCGCCCCACCCGAAGATCTCCTACGCGGGCGCGGCGCCGACCGGTGTCGCCAGCGAGGCCGAATACCTCGAGATCGGCGTCACCACGCCGTGTGAGCCGGAGCGCATCCGCGGCGACCTCGACGGGTCGCTGCCGCCCGGGCTCGACGTGCTAGACGTCGTCGAGGCGGGGCCGGGAGGGCTCGCCGAGCGCCTGGAGGCCTCGGAGTGGGAGGTGCGGTTGCCGGGTGCGGATCCCGGGCTCGCCGGGGTGGCGGTGGAGAAGTTCCTCTCCGCCGGGGCCGTGGAGGTCGAGCGCCTCACCAAGAAGGGCCCACGCCGCTTCGACGCCCGCGAGGCCGTACTGAGGCTGGCGGTGTCCGAGGGGACAGGTAGAACCGCAGCTCAGGTGCCCGGACAGTCGTGTGTCATACTGCGCATGGTTGTTCGGCACATGACGCCTGCCGTTCGACCCGACGATGTGCTCGCAGGGCTGCGCCTTGTGGCCGACTTCGCGCCGCCGGTTCCCCCCGAGGTGACCAGGCTGGCGCAGGGGCTGCTGGACGTCGGCACCGGTGCGCTCGCCGACCCGTTCGACCTTGACCGCGAGACCACGCGCGGCGGCGAAACGGGACCGGTGGGTGAGCACGTCGCCGGTTAAGGGAGTGTCCCGCATGCGTGGGGCACGACCGCTGACAGGACTTGGCGCCCGTGCCCCTTGGCGGGGGCGCGGGCGGACAACGAAACACGAGAGCTCCTGCGCGGCGCGGCGACGCGCCCGGGAGCTGACGGGAGAGCGCCCGCATGCTCGAGAACGAGCCCAACACCGGGGCCACAGGCTCCGACGGCGGAACAACTGAACAGTCACCCACCACCCCGCGACGCAAGGTCGCGAGCCGGCCCGCCGGGCCGCCGCCCGAGATTCCCGAGGACGAGCCCGCACAGGTGACCGTCTCCGCGGCCGAGGCCGCGGCCCGGGCGCCGGAGGCGTCCGGGGGCAGCCCGGACGAGGCCGCGGTCGCCGGCGCCGTCGCGGAGGCCGTCTCCGCGGGGGGCGAGGATGACGCCTCCGCCGAGGCCGAGAAGCCCAAGCGATCCAGAACGCGTTCGACGGCCACCACCTCGCGCCGCCGCACCAGCAGGAAGGCCGAGGAGGCCGAGCCGGCCACCACGGGAGCGTCGGCCGGCGCCGCCGCCGACCAGAGCGGCGACCAGGGCGCCGAGCAGGCCGCGCTGGAGACCGCCGACCGCGTGCTCGCGGCCGGGAGCGCCGCGCCGGACACCGCGCCGGACACTGGGGCGGCTCCGGAGAGCGCCGAGGCCGAGGCCGCGGCCGCGGCCGCGCCGGTCCGTCGCCGGCGCACCCGCAAGAAGGCGGAGCCCGAGGCCGCGGCCGTCGCCGAGGGCGCCGGTCCCACCGGTGACGCCGGCGCGGTCGGCACCGAGGCCACCGCGATCGGCGCGGACCTTTCCACCGCCGGCACCTCTGCCGCCGGTGCTTCTGCCGCCGGCGGTGACGTCGCCACGGCCGGGTCCGCCCAGGGCGCGAGCGCGGCCGTCGAGGACGAGATCCTCGACGAGCTGCCCGAGGACGAGCCGCTCGACGACGAGCCCGCCGGCGAGGACCTCGACGAGGACACCGACCGGCCGAGCCTGCTCGCCGACCCGTTCGGCTTCTCCGCGCGCCGCGCCGACGAGCCGGACGCCGTGTTCCAGCGCCCCGCGGCGATCTTCGCTCCGCTGTTCCAGGCGCCCGACCCGACCCAGGCCCAGCCGTTCCGCCCCGAGCCCGTGCGCGCCGAGCCGGCGCGCCCCGAGCCCGAGGCGGCCGACGACGCCGACGAGAGCGACGAGACCGGCACGGACGAGGCGGACGTCTCCGACTCCGACTCCGACCAGGAGGAGGAAGAGGGCGGCAGCCGCCGTCGCCGCCGCCGCAGGGGCGGCCGCGGCCGCGGCAAGGCCCGCGAGCGCGACGAGTCCGACGGCGACGACTCCGACGAGGACGGCGACGAGGGCGAGGACGAGCAGCCCGAGGAGCAGCAGGACGAGGAGACCTCCAGCTCGCGCCGCCGGCGCCGCCGCCGCAGGCGCGGCACCGAGGACGGCGCCGAGCCGTCCGGCGACGACCCGCCCAACACCGTCGTCCGCATCCGCGCGCCGCGCTCCGGCCGCGCCTCGCTGGTCGACACCTCCGCCGACGGCGTGCAGAGCGTGCGCGGCTCCACCCGGCTGGAGGCCAAGAAGCAGCGCCGCCGCGAGGGACGCGAGCTGGGCCGCCGCCGGCCGCCGATCATCACCGAGTCGGAGTTCCTGGCCCGGCGCGAGTCGGTCGACCGCATGATGGTGGTGCGCCGCCAGGGCGACCGCACCCAGATCGCGGTGCTGGAGGACGGCGTCCTCGTCGAGCACTACGTCAACCGCGAGGCCAGCCAGTCGTACGTCGGCAACGTCTACCTGGGCAAGGTGCAGAACGTCCTGCCCTCGATGGAGGCGGCGTTCGTCGACATCGGCAAGGGCCGCAACGCCGTCCTGTACGCCGGTGAGGTCAACTTCGACACCGCCGGCCTGGAGGGCCAGCCCAAGCGCATCGAGTCGGCGCTGAAGTCCGGCCAGTCGGTGCTGGTGCAGGTCACCAAGGACCCGATCGGCCACAAGGGCGCCCGCCTGACCTCGCAGATCAGCCTGCCCGGCCGCTACCTGGTCTACGTGCCCGACGGCTCGATGACCGGCATCAGCCGCAAGCTGCCCGACAAGGAGCGCACCCGCCTCAAGAGCATCCTGAAGAAGGTCATGCCGGAGAACGCGGGCGTGATCGTGCGCACCGCGGCCGAGGGCGCCTCCGAGGAGGAGCTGGCCCGCGACGTGGCCCGCCTGTCGGCGCAGTGGGAGAACATCCAGAAGAAGGCCAAGTCGGCCAGCCCGCCCGAGCTGCTGTCGGCCGAGCCCGACCTCACCATCCGCGTGGTGCGCGACGTCTTCAACGAGGACTTCAGCTCGCTCGTCGTGCAGGGCGAGGAGGCGTGGGAGACGGTCGAGGAGTACGTCAAGTACGTCGCCCCGCACCTGGCCGAGCGGCTGTCGCGGTGGGACGGCGACCAGGGCGACGTCTTCGAGTCGTACCGGATCGACGAGCAGCTCGGCAAGGCCATGGAGCGCAAGGTGTGGCTGCCCAGCGGCGGCTCGCTGGTGATCGACCGTACCGAGGCGATGACCGTCGTCGACGTCAACACCGGCAAGTTCACCGGCCAGGGCGGCAACCTCGAGGAGACCGTCACCCGCAACAACCTGGAGGCGGCCGAGGAGATCGTCCGCCAGCTCAGGCTGCGCGACATCGGCGGCATCATCGTCATCGACTTCATCGACATGGTGCTGGAGTCCAACCGCGACCTGGTGCTGCGGCGGCTGCTGGAGTGCCTGGCCCGCGACCGGACCAAGCACCAGGTGGCCGAGGTCACCTCGCTCGGCCTGGTCCAGATGACCCGTAAGCGGGTCGGTCAGGGGCTGCTGGAGGCGTTCTCCACGCCGTGCGAGTGCTGCAACGGGCGCGGGCTCATCGTCTCCACCGAGCCGGTGGAGGCCAAGCCCGAGCCGCGGGGCACGCAGGGCAAGATGTCCGTCGAGAAGGCGGTGGCCGAGAAGCTGGGGGACAAGGGCGGGGAGAAGGTTTCCGCGGCCAAGGACTCCTCCGGCCGTGATACCGTGACCGGTGCGCTTGATGACGTCCCGACTGAGGACGACCAAGCAGGCCAGTCTTCCGGCAGGGGGCGGCGACGCTCCCGCCGAGCCAAGTCCGCCGAGTAGCCCCCTGAGTGGCTGCTCGAAGGACTGTCCGACGATCCGTCCGGTTCGCCTCGGGCACCGTTAATCCGGTACCCTAGTGGATCGGTGCGTCAGGTGACGTGCCCTGTTGGCGCGCCCACTCGGTTCGTTGGTTCCAGACAGGATGCGGGTGCGGGCGCAGCACTCGGCAGTCAACGGCCGCCCCGTCCGGGACGGCCGTGGATCGCAACAGTAGACAGTAGAAGGGTTCCGCGGTGTACGCGATCGTTCGTTGCGGCGGCAGGCAGCAGAAGGTCTCCGTCGGTGACGTCCTCGAGGTGGACAAGGTCGCCGGCGAGGTCGGCTCTTCGATTTCGCTGCCGACGGTGCTCGTCGTCAACGACGGCGATGTGACCACGGAGGCGGGCAAGTTCATGGTCAGCGCCGAGATCCTCGGCGAGACCAAGGGTCCGAAGATCCGCATTCTCAAGTACAAGAACAAGACCGGTTACAAGAAGCGCCAGGGTCACCGCCAGCGGTACACCCAGGTGAAGATCACCGGTATCGACCAGGCCTGATCGGGAGTTTGAGAGATGGCACACAAGAAGGGCGCGTCGTCCACCCGGAACGGCCGTGACTCCAACGCTCAGCGCCTGGGCGTCAAGCGCTTCGGCGGCCAGCTGGTCAACGCGGGCGAGATCATCGTCCGTCAGCGTGGCACCCACTTCCACCCCGGCGACAACGTCGGCCGCGGTGGCGACGACACGCTGTTCGCGCTGACCGCGGGTCACGTGCAGTTCGGCGTCAAGCGCGGCCGTCGCGCCGTGAGCATCGTCCCGGTCGCGGAGTAACTCGCGGAGTAATCCGCAACCGGAGAGCGTTAGCAAGGGGTGGATCGGTTCCTCGATCCACCCCTTCGCGTTTGTTCGTGACCGCCCCGCTCACGTGGGGCGGGTCTCGCTGGGACGGGCGCGTGTCGTGCGTACGAGGCGCCTGCGCGACCGGGGGCCCGTGCGTACGAGCCGCCTGCGCGACCGGGGCCCGTGCGTACGGCGGCTGGACAGTGGGCGCCGAAGCACGAGGCGTCCGGGCGAGAACCCGCGGAAGGCGGGCCGCGGCGGACCGTCCGCGGAAGACTGGGAAGACAACCCCTGCACGGGGGCGTGAGGAGAGGCGGACATGCCGGACTTCGTGGACCAAGTGGTCCTGCACGTCAGGGCCGGTGACGGAGGGAACGGCTGCGCCTCCATCCACCGGGAGAAGTTCAAGCCGCTCGGCGGCCCCGACGGGGGCAACGGCGGCCGGGGCGGTGACGTGATCCTGGAGGTGGATCCCAACACCGCGACCCTGCTCGACTACCACCGCCGCCCGCACCGCAAGGCCGACAACGGCAAGCAGGGGCAGGGCTCCAACCGCGACGGCGCCAACGGCGGCGACGTCGTCCTGGCCGTGCCCAACGGCACCGTGGTCAAGGACGCCGACACCGGCGAGGTGCTGGTGGACCTGATCGGCGCCGGCACCCGCTACGTGATCGCCAACGGCGGCCACGGCGGCCTCGGCAACGCCGCGCTGGCCAGCACCAAGCGCAAGGCCCCCGGGTTCGCGCTGCTCGGCGAGCCGGGCGACGCGCTCGACGTGATGCTGGAGCTCAAGAGCGTCGCCGACGTCGCCCTGGTCGGCTTCCCCAGCGCCGGCAAGTCGTCGCTGATCGCGGCGCTGAGCGCGGCCCGGCCGAAGATCGCCGACTACCCGTTCACCACGCTCGTGCCCAACCTCGGCGTCGTCACCGCCGGCGACAACGTCTTCACGGTCGCCGACGTGCCCGGGCTGATCCCCGGCGCGTCCCAGGGCAAGGGCCTCGGCCACGAGTTCCTGCGCCACGTCGAGCGGTGCGACATGCTCGTCCACGTCATCGACTGCGCCACGATGGAGCCCGGCCGCGACCCCGTCACCGACTACGAGGTGATCGAGGCCGAGCTGGAGGCGTACGGCAAGCTGGGCGACCGGCCGCGCATGGTGGTGCTCAACAAGGCCGACGTGCCCGACGCGCAGGAGCTGGCCGAGCTGGTCAAGTCGGAGTTCGAGGCGCGCGGGCTGCGGGTGTTCACGGTGTCGGCGGCCACGCACGCCGGACTGCGCGAGCTGACGTTCGCCATGGGCGAGTGGGTCGCCGCCGCCCGCGCCAACCGGCCGGTCGAGGAGCCCACCCGTCTGGTGATCAAGCCGCGGCAGCTCGGCGAGGCCGGGTTCACGGTCCGCAAGGTCAACGACAACCTCTTCCAGGTCACCGGCGAGAAGCCGGAGCGCTGGATCCGGCAGACCGACTTCAGCAACGACGAGGCCGTCGGCTACCTCGCCGACCGGCTGGAGCGGCTGGGCGTCGAGGAGGAGCTGGTCAAGGCGGGCGCGAGCGCCGGCGCCGAGGTGGTCATCGGGTCCATGGAGGGCGGTTACATCTTCGACTGGCAGCCGACGCTGTCCGCCGAGTCCGTCCGCACGGGTCCGCGCGGCACCGACAGCAGGCTCGGCTAGCGCCCGCGCGGCACCGCCAGCAGGCTCGGCCAGCGCCCGCGCGGCGCGGGCGGCGTTCGGTCAGGGCGCGTCGTTGCGCCGATCGCCGCTAGGGTTGGTCAGTGTTCACCAAGGCGCGGACGTAGGGGAGAGGCGCGGCCCGGTGCGACAGCCCACGACTCGCGAGCGCATCCTGGCCGCCGCCGCGCGGCTCCTGGACGAGGCCGGGCTGGCCAAGGTCACCACCAAGGAGATCGCGCGGGTGGCGGGCTTCTCCGAGCCCACGCTGTACAAGCACTTCCGCGATAAGGAGGACCTCCTCCTGGCGGTCCTGCACGACGGCCTGCCCTACATCGACGCCCTCTCCGACCTGCCCGCGCGGGCCGGCACGGGCACGGTCGAGGGCAACCTGCGCGACGTGGCCGAGCAGGCGTCGGGGTTCTTCGACCGGTCCATCCCGGTGGGGTCGGCGATCTTCGCGGAGCGCGACATGCTGGCCAAGCAGCGGGCCCGGCTGCGTGAGGCCGACCTGGGGCCGCAGCTCGCCGAGCGGCTGGTGGCCGCGTACCTGCGCGCCGAGCAGCGGCTGGGCCGGGTCTCGGCGGAGGTGGTCCCGGAGGCGGCGGCCGCGCTGCTGGTGGGGGCGTGCTTCTACCGGGCGTTCGTACGGGCGTACATGGGGGAGGGGCCGGCCTTCACGCCGGACGTCGTCACGACCCTGCTCCACGGTCTCACGCCCGACGCCTCCACCAGGTGACGGGCGAATGCTCATGCCCGGCCTCGGATAGGCTTCCAGGTGTGCGCGAACGGATCAGCTCAGCGTCGAAGGTCGTCGTCAAGGTCGGCTCCTCCTCGCTGACCACCCCTCAGGGAACGATCGACGTGGACCGGGTCGACGCCCTGGTCGACGTCCTCGCCGCGCGCCGCCGCACGGGCACCCAGATCGTGCTGGTCTCCTCGGGAGCGATCGCCGCGGGCCTCGGCCCGCTCGGGCTGGCCACGCGCCCGCGCGACCTCGCCACGCAGCAGGCCGCCGCCTCGGTCGGCCAGGGCGTGCTCGTCGCGCGCTACACCTCCTCCTTCGCCCGGTACGGCCTGCGGGTCGGCCAGGTGCTGCTGACCGCCGACGACATGATGCGCCGCGCCCATCACGCCAACGCCCAGCGCACCCTCACCCGGCTGCTGGAGCTCGGCATCATGCCGATCGTCAACGAGAACGACACCGTCGCCACCGACGAGATCCGCTTCGGCGACAACGACCGGCTGGCGGCGCTGGTCGCCCACCTCGTCCACGCCGACGCGCTGGTGCTGCTGTCCGACGTGGACGCCCTCTACGACGGCCCGCCGAGCCGCAGCGGCTCCCGGCGGCTGACCGAGATCCGCGGCCCCGAGGACCTCGTGGGCGTCGAGCTGGGCAGGAACGGCGCGGCCGTCGGCACCGGCGGCATGGTCACCAAGGTCCAGGCGGCGCGCATCGCCACCGGCGCGGGCGTACCGGTCGTGCTGACCGCCGCCGCGCACGCCGCGCAGGCGCTGGCCGGCGCCGACGTCGGCACCTACTTCCACCCGGGCGGCCGGCACCCCGGCACCCGGCTGCTCTGGCTGGCGCACGCCACGACCGGCCGGGGGCGGCTGCACCTCGACGACGGCGCGGTCGAGGCCGTCGTGACGCGCCGCAAGTCGCTGCTGCCGGCCGGGGTCACCTCCGTGGAGGGCGAGTTCGCCGCCGGTGACCCCGTCGACCTGTGCGCGCCGCGGGGCGCGGTGGTGGCGCGCGGGCTGGTCAACTTCGACGCGGGTGAGATCCCGGGCCTGCTGGGCCGGTCCACGCGGGAGCTGGCCAGCGAGCTGGGTCCGGAATATGAACGCGAGCTGATCCACCGAGACGACATCGTCATACTGGAGTCTCACGGCTGACCTGCCGCCGCCCCGTCGCACCCGTGACAGGGCAGGCGGGTTCGCGGGGCGCGGCGACGCCTCCCCGAGGCCGGCATGTCGATCCAGCACGACAACGAGGAGCGTGTGATGTCCGAGGAGTTCCTGAAGGTCGCCCGCGCGGCACGAGAGGCCGCCGCCGAGCTGGCCCCGCTGCCGCGGGCGCCGAAGGACCGGGCGTTGCGCGCCGTCGCCGACGCCCTGGAGGCCCACGCCGCCGAGATCGTCGAGGCCAACGCCGAGGACGTCGAGCGGGCCCGCGAGCAGGGCACGTCCGAGGCGATGATCGACCGGCTGCGGCTCGACGAGGACCGGATCCGGTCCGTGGCCGACGCGGTGCGGCAGGTGGCCGACCTGCCCGACCCGGTCGGCGAGGTCGTGCGCGGCTCCACCCTTCCCAACGGGCTGGAGCTGCGGCAGCTCCGGGTGCCGCTCGGCGTCATCGGCATCATCTACGAGGGCCGCCCCAACGTGACCGTCGACGCGGCGGCGCTCTGCCTCAAGAGCGGCAACGCGGTGCTGCTGCGCGGCTCGTCCAGCGCCTACTCCTCCAACACCGCGCTCGTGCGGGTCATGCAGGAGGCGCTGGCGGCGACCGAGGTGCCGGCCGGGGCCGTGCAGCTCGTGCCCGGCCTGACGCGCGACTCGGTCAAGGAGCTGATGCGGGCGCGCGGGCTGGTCGACGTGCTCATCCCGCGCGGCGGCGCCTCGCTGATCAACTCGGTGGTCGAGGAGTCCACGGTGCCGGTCATCGAGACCGGGGTGGGCAACTGCCACGTGTACGTGGACGCCGAGGCCGACCCGAGGCTGGCGGTGGAGATCCTGGTCAACGCCAAGGCGCAGCGGCCGTCGGTGTGCAACGCGGCCGAGACGTTCCTGGTGCACGCCGGCATCGCCGAGACGTTCGTGCCCATGGCGCTGCGGGCGCTCAAGGAGGCCGGCGTGACGGTCCACGGCGACGACCGGATCGCCCGCTTCGGCGAGGTCGTGCCCGCGACCGAGGACGACTTCCGCGCCGAGTACCTCTCGCTGGACATCGCCGCGGCGGTCGTCGACTCGCTGGAGGACGCGGTGGCCCACATCCGCGCGTACGGCTCCGGGCACACCGACGCGATCGTCACCCGCTCGCAGGGGGCGGCGCGCCGGTTCGTGTCGCTGGTCGACTCGGCGGCCGTGGCAGTCAACGCTTCCACCCGCTTCACCGACGGCGGCGAGTTCGGGTTCGGCGCGGAGATCGGCATCTCCACGCAGAAGCTGCACGCGCGCGGCCCGATGGGTCTTCCGGAGCTGACCTCCACCAAGTGGGTCTACACCGGCGAGGGTCAGTTGCGCACCTCCGAGGGCACGGTCATCGCCGGGGCGGGCTGCTGACCCGACACGGCGAGCGAAAGTCTCGGCGCGCCTCGGACAACACCGGCCCTTCCGGCGCTAAGGTTGTGCCCCTTATGGGCGTGCCGGGCAGGAGGGGACGGTGAGCAAGCTCGGCAAGGTCGGGCCGTATACCTTGCTCGAGCGGCTCGGCCGGGGTGGCATGGGCGAGGTCTACCTCGCCGGCTCCCGGCGCGGCGAACGAGTCGCACTCAAGGTCCTGCACGAGCTCGCTCAGGATGATTCGTCCAGGATTCGGCTGGAACGCGAAGTTCGTGCGCTCCGCCGGGTGGAGAGCCCGTACGTGGCCAAGGTGCTCGACGCCGACCTCGACTGCGCCCGGCCGTACCTCGTCATGGAGAACATCGAGGGCGTCACGCTCCTCGACCGCGTCCGCCAGGACGGCCCGCTCGACATGGCCAACCTCGTGGACATGGCGCAGGGCATCGCCGCCGCCCTGGCGATCATCCACGCCGCCGGGGTGGTCCACCGCGACCTGAAGCCCGCCAACATCATCATGGGCGCCGAGGGGCCGGTCCTCATCGACTTCGGCATCGCGCAGGTGCACGACGCCACCCGGCTCACCCTGACCGGCACGTTCCTCGGCACTCCCGGCTACACCGCGCCCGAGGTCTTCGCCGACGAGCCGGTCGAGTCGCCGGCCGACATCCACGGCTGGGCGGCGACGGTGGCGTTCGCGGCGACGGGACGCCCGGCCTTCGGGCGCGGCACGCCCGAGGCACAGATGTACGCGGTGCTGAACGGCCAGGCCGACCTCAAGGGCGTGCCCGTGGCGCTGCTGCCGCTGGTGCGCGCGGCGCTCAACCGCGAGCCCGTCAAGCGGCCCACGGCGGCGCTGCTGGCCGACCGGCTGTCGCGGCTGGCCCGGGTGACCGGGCGGTCTCGCTCCGCCCTGGCGTCGAAGGGCCTGCTCGCGGCCCCCGTGGCCGAGGACACGCGTGCTCCGGCCGCGGACGACGCGCACCGGGAGGACGGTCGCGCCGCGGGGCCGAGGGGCCGGGCGGGCGGCGAGACCGGTCCTCGCGGCCGCTCCGCGGGCGACGCGGAGCCGCGCACCGGCGACTCCGATCCACGCCCGCGTCCGCGCACCGGAGACTCCAATGCGCGTCCGCGCTCTGGAGACTCTGGTCCGCGTCCGCGTCCTGGGGATTCCGCTGCGCGCCCGCGCGCCGGGGACTCCGGTTCGCGGGCGCGTTCCGGTGGCGAGCCGGGGTCGCGTACGCGGTCGAGCGGCGACTCGGGGCCGCGTACGGGTGACTCGGGACCGCGTCCGCGCGGCGGCGGCGAGCCGGCGGGCCGCACGGGAGGCGACGCGGCGGCCCGTGGGCGCGCCGCGGCCGACGGGAGCGCCCGCGCCCGCTCCGCCCAGGACGGCGACGTCCCGCCGCCGCGTGGCCGGGCGACGGCCGACGGTCCGCGCACCCGCACGGGCGCGGCCGGAGATGTCACGCCGCGCCCCAGGACGGGCTCCACCGGTGACGTCGCCCCGAGGTCGAGGACGGGCGCCGGCGACGCCGCGGCGCGCCCGCGGTCCGGCTCCACCGGCGACACGCCGCGCCCGCGGTCCAGCGGTGCCAACGGCGACACGCCGCGTCCCCGGACGGGCTCCACCGGAGACGTCACGCCCCGCCCGCGGACGGGGGGCGGCGGGGAGGCCGCTCCGCGTCCCAGGCCGGCGGGTGATGCCAACGCCCGGCCGAGAACGGCCGCCGAGGCCACCCGCACCCGTACGGCCGCCGAGGCCGCGCGGTCGCGCACGACCGGGGACGTCACCCCGCGCCCGCGCACGACCGGCGAGGCCGTCGCCCGTGGGCGTGCCGTCGCCGACGGGAGCGCCCGGGCCCGCACCGCCGCGGAGGGGAAGGTGCCCGCGCCGCGCGGCCGGACCGAGGCGAAGACCCGCGGCCGGACCGCGGAGGGCGCCAAGCCGATGACCGCGCGGGCCCGCGCCAAGGCGGCGGCCGCCCAGGCGCGGGGCGGCCGCGCCGCCCGGTTCCGCTCGGAGCCGGGCACCACCTCGCTGCCCGCGGGCAACGCCGCCCTGCTGCTGCTGGCGGTGCTGGCCGTGCCGTGCGTGGTGGCGTCGGTGATGTGGCCGATCGCCTCGATCGGCGTCACGGCGGTGTTCGTGGTGCTGACGCGGGCCATCTGGATGAGCCACTGGATGGTCCGCAACCGCGCGTCACGGCGCTGGCGGGTGGCGCTGCGGGTGTTGTTGTTCCCGTTCGCCGCGACCGGTTCGGCCGTGACGGCGGCGGTGTGGCCGGGCGTGCCCGTCGTGGTGGCGGCGGGCGGGGCGCTCTGGCTCACCGGCGGCGGCCAGATCGGTTCCGACTGGTGGCAGCAGCCCGCGCCGGTGACCGCCGCCGGCGTGGTGTTCGGGATGTTGTGCGGCGGCATCACCGGCCGCGAGATCGAGCGGATCGGCGCCCGGCTGCCGGAGCTGCGCCGTGAGGGGCTGCGCGCACTGGCCGTGCTGGGCGGGTTCGTCGCCCTGTGCGCGGCTGCCGTGCGCGCGATCTCCCTGCTGCTCTAGACGGGCTCCCTGCTGCTCTGGACGGGCTCCCTGCTGCTCTGGACGGGCTCCCTGCTGCTCTGGACGCGCGCCCCGCGCGGGCTGCCGGTCAGCCCTGGCCGCCGTCGCGGCGGGAGAAGCGGTTGAAGATGCGCTCGCCGGCGTTGACGGCGCCCTCGGCCACGTCGCGCAGCACGCCGATGAACGGGTCCTGCGACTGCGACCAGGAGGCGCGGTAGGACTCGGCCGCCGCCTTGACCTCGTCGGTGACGCGGGCGTTGGCGTCGTCCTCGCGGCGGGGGTAGTCGCCGCCGACGATCCGGTCGTACTCGCCGCTGCGCTGCCACTTGTCCAGCTCGGCCACGCGCACCACGGCGAACGGGTGGGTGGTGCCGAGCAGGTTGAGGACCTTGAGGAAGCCGTCGCGCAGGTCGCCCGCGGTGTCGTACTCGTGGTACTGCGCGAGGAAGGCCTCGATGTTCATCTCGTGGGTGTAGGCGCCGCCGGCCAGCTTCATCAGGGCGCGCTTGGCCGCGTCCGGGTCCTGCCCGACGAGCAGGCCGCCGCGGTCGCAGGACAGCTCCGACTTGCGGTACCACTCCTCCAGGCCCGCCACGATGGCGCGCAGCCCGATGTAGCCGAGCGGGATCCACGCGACGCGGGTGGCCAGGCGGGTGAGGATGTCGAGCATGGTGCGGTAGACCGCGTGCCCCGACAGGATGTGCGCGGTCTCGTGGCCGATGACGAAGCGCTGCTCCTCCTCGTTCATGAGGTTGAGCAGGCCGGTGGTCACGACGATGAACGGGTCGTCGAAGCCGATGGCCTTGGCCTGGACCTGCGGGTCCTGCTGGACGTAGATCTCGGGGATCCGGTGCAGGTCGAGGGTGTAGGCGGCGTCGCGCCCCATGTCGTACAGGGAGCGGAACTGGGTCTCGCTCACCCGTACGGACGAGGCGAGGTACATCAGGCGCAGCCGGCGCTCGCTGATGAGACCGGACATCTGCTTGAGAACCGTGTCGAACCCACTCAGCTTACGCAGAGCGACCAGGGCGGACCGGTCTGCGGGGTGTTCGTAGGCACGGGACGAGATGCCGGGCAGTTGGACGCGGTTGCGGTCCGGGGTGGTCGTCATGCCCGGCATGCTACGTCGGCATCGAGGGCCGCGCGCGTGTCTCGCCGAGGGGGGTCCCCTCATCTTGGGGTAGGGGTCCCGCGTAAGGTCCGACTCATGATGAATGCGCCTGGTGTCCAGGGGAAGCGACGCGTGGGTGTGATGGGTGGGACGTTCGACCCCATCCACCACGGTCACCTGGTCGCCGCCAGTGAGGTGGCGCACCACTTCGAGCTCGACGAGGTCGTGTTCGTGCCGACGGGCCGGCCGTACCAGAAGTCGGAGCGCGAGGTGTCGGCGCCCGAGGACCGCTACCTGATGACGGTGATCGCCACCGCGTCCAACCCGCGGTTCTCGGTCAGCCGGGTCGACATCGACCGGCCGGGCCCGACCTTCACCATCGACACGCTGCGCGACGTCGCCGCCGCGTACGGGCCCGACTCCGAGCTGTTCTTCATCACCGGCGCCGACGCCCTCGGCGCCATCCTCACCTGGCAGGACGCGAGCGAGCTGTTCGGCCTGGCGCACTTCGTCGGCTGCACCCGGCCCGGCCACACGCTGCGCGACCCCGGCCTGCCCGAGGGCAAGGTCACCCTGCTGGAGATCCCCGCCCTGGCCATCTCGTCCTCGGAGTGCCGGGCGCGCGTGGCCAACGGCGAGCCGATCTGGTACCTCGTCCCGGACGGCATCGTGCAGTACATCAACAAGCGCAACCTCTACCGCCAGGACTGACCGGGCGCCCGCCGGTCAGCGCCGGTGGCTGAGGACGTTGACCACGCGGCCGTTCGGGTCGCGGACGAAGAATCGCCGCACACCCCACTCCTCGTCGCGCAGCGGGTGCACGATCTCGGCCCCGCTCGCCCGGACGGCCTCGTAGGCCGCGTCCACGTCGTCCACCTCGATGCTCAGGTCCGGGGCGACGGGCGCGGTCAGGTCCTCGGCCATGAAGCTGACCTGGGCGGCGGGATGGGAGGGAGAGGCGAGCGTCATGATCCAGCCGTGGTTCATGACCTCCTCCAGGCCCAGCAGGCCGTAGAACTCGGCGCTCTCCCGCGGGGCCTCGGAGCGGACGTTCGGGACGACGCGGCGTACGGACATCGGTGGTTCCTCCTCGACGGCGTGGACCGATGGCACCATCATCGCGTTCACGAGGTGTACGCCCAGGGCTTCCGTGGCGGGAGTGAGGGGTTCCGGCGGAGAAGGTAGGCTCAACCCAGGGCAGTTTTGCCGACACAGGAGGACAGACCCGCATCGTGACCGCATCCGACAGAGCCGTCCAGCTGGTCAGGATCGCCGCTGAGGCAGCGGCGGACAAGCTGGCCGACGACATTCTCGCCTACGACGTGAGCGAGCAGCTCGTCATCACCGACGCCTTCCTGCTCTGCTCCGCCACCAACGACCGCCAGGTCCGCGCCATCGTCGACGAGATCGAGGACAGGCTGCGCACCGAGGCCGACGCCAAGCCCGTCCGCCGCGAAGGTGAGCGCGAGGGCCGCTGGGTCCTCCTCGACTTCCTCGACATCGTCGTGCACGTCCAGCACGAGGAGGACCGCACCTTCTACGCCCTGGAGCGGTTGTGGAAGGACTGCCCGGCGATCACGCTGCCGGAGAGCGTGATGCAGGCCAACATGCAGCGGGCCCGGAGTTGAGCAAGCGGATCGTCTGCCTCCGGCACGGGCAGACGCTGTGGAACGTCGAGCACCGCTTCCAGGGACACTCCGACATCCCTCTGGACGAGACCGGCCAGGCGCAGGCCACCCGGGCGGCGTCGCTGCTCGCGTCCCTGCGCCCCAGCATGATCGTCTCCTCCGATCTCCAGCGGGCCAACGACACCGCGCTCGCGCTCGGCCGGCTCGTCGGCCTGGACGTGGCCGTCGACAAGGACTTCCGCGAGCGGGGCGGCGGGCAGTGGGAGGGCCTCACCCGCGACGAGATCGCCGCCCGCTGGCCGCAGGAGTACGTCGCCTGGGAGGCCCCGGACGGTGAGCCCGTCACCGACGTGGCCGCGCGCGTCGCCGCCGCGATGCGCCGCTGGGCCGCCCGGCTCGACGACGACGGCCTGCTCGTGATCGCCTCCCACGGCGCCGCGCTGCGGCTCGGCATCTGCGAGCTGCTCGGCCTGCCCGAGGAGCTGTGGCCGGCGCTGGGCGGCCTGGGCAACTGCTCGTGGTCGGTGCTGCAGGAGGGCCGCAAGGGGTGGCGGCTGCTGGAGCACAACGCGGGCACGCTGCCCGAGCCCATCAGCAGCGACGACCGGCCCGACGCCCAGACCTGATCCCGCGAAGGGTGACGCGCGGCCCTTCGCGGCCCTTCGCGGCGATTAGGCGAATCGTACGGATGGCTATATGCTTCCCGAGCGCCGTTGACGAGAGCACTCGTGGACGGTGACCAGGGGCTATGGCGCAGTTGGTAGCGCGCCTCCATGGCATGGAGGAGGTCTGGGGTTCGAATCCCCATAGCTCCACAGAAACGAAGTCCCGCCCGATGGGCGGGACTTCGTCGTTTTCCGGCTCAGACCCGCCTCACTGGCCCTGGCGGGGGATGGGGTGGCCCTCGCTGGCCTGCACGAGCACGAACCCCTGCCCCTGGAAGGCGAGCTGGACGGCCTCGCCGCTGCCCCGGCCGATCAGCGCGCCCGCCTTGAACGTGCGGTTGACGCCCACGTGCAGCCCGGCGCTCCAGCACACGGCCGACTGGCCGTCGGCGAACGTCGGGGCCCGTGAGGCGTCGAGCATCACCGGAGCGCCGTGCGCGGTGACCGCCACCCAGCCGGTGCCGCCGATCGTCATGTTGAACAGGCCGCCCGCGGCGATCCCCGCGCCCTGGACCCGGTTGATGTCCCAGGTGAGCCCGGCGTCGAGGGCCAGCAGGTTGCGGCCGTTGACGGTCAGGGCCTCGTTCTCCAGGTAGAACAGGTGGATGTCGTCGGCGTTGTCGGCGAGGAACAGCAGGCCCTCGCCGGTGACGCGCATGAGCGGCGCGCCCTCGCCGGTCATGACCTTCTTCAGCAGCTTGCCCATGCCGCCCGCGCCCTCGTACGCGAAGTCCATGCGGCCCTGGAAGGCGACCATCGACCCCTGCCGCGCCAGCACCTCGGGCGGGAGCTGGACGCGCAGCATCTTGGAGTTCTGCAGGGCGAAGGTGGCGTGTCCCTGCTCGGAGCCGAGGTTGCCGAAGAGCGCGCTGCGCATGGGGCCTCTTTCTGTGACGTGCCCGTCCGGGGTGGCCGGTACCAGGGTGACGAACGGCGCGCCGCCCGGGTTCCCCACCGCCTCGCCCCACGCGCGCTCGCTCAGGCGGCGACGTGGTGCCGCAGGACCAGCTCGTCCGGGTACGGCGACAGGAACGTCTGCCGGCGCACGTAGGCCGCCCCCTGGTTCTCCTCGCCCTCGGCGTCGTGCCGGATCAGGGCCGCCGGGACGCTCAGCGGCACCAGGCCGGCCCGGTAGGAGCCGATGACGCCGGCCAGATGGTCACGCCGGGCCCGGTCGAGGCCGAGCATCCCCAGGCAGTGCTGGAGGGCGTTGACGTTGCGGCCGGGGCGGGCCCGGTGGGCGAGCGCCGCGCGGAACGCGCCCGCGTAGGCGGCGGCCGTCTCCTCGCGCGGCAGCGCGCCGGCGCGGGCCACGACGGCCCCGGCGGCCCGGTGGCCCGCCGGGTCGTGCGCGAGGAGCTGCATCTTGTGGCGGGTGTGGAAGGCCACCAGGTCGCGCGCCCGCCAGTCGCCGCCCAGCAGCGCGCGCAGCCGGGCGTGAGCGAAGATCCGCTCCACGAACGCCTCGCGGAGCATGGCGTCGTTCAGCCGTCCCTCGTCCTCGACGGGCAGCAGCGGGTGCGCCTCGACGACCGCCGCGGCGAACACGCCCCGCTGCCGCCGGTCGAGCGGCGGCCCGTCCTCGCCCGGGTAGAGCGGGATGCCGTGGACGCCGCACGTGGGGCTTCTCGCCTTGAACACGTAGCCGTCCACGTCGAGGGTCGCGGCGCGGGCCTCGGCCAGGGCCGTCATGCGGCCGGTGAGGTCGGCGCGGGTCTTCCTGGTCATCAGGCGCGGGCCCGACGGCGAGCGCTCCAGGCGGAGCGTCTCGCGCGGGGTGCCGAGGCCCAGCTCCATCTCGGGGCAGACGGGCACCCAGTCGACGTACGGGTCGAGCGGGCCGGACAGGAAGCGGTCGCGGCTGTGGCCGCCGTTGAAGCGCACCGGCTCACCGAGCAGGCAACTGGAGACCGCGACCCTGGGCCTGACCGCGTCGGCCGTGCCGGGGTCTCTGCCGTGGGCCGTGCCGCCGGAGGTCACGCCGCCTCCAGCAGGGTGGACAGGCGGTGCAGGCCACGGGCCGTACGGGCCTTGACGGTGCCGAGCGGCACGCGCAGCCGCTCGGAGATCTCCCGCTGGCTGAGGTCGCCGTAGTAGGCGAGCGCGATGGCCTCGCGCTGGACGTCCGGCAGCTCGGACAGCGCCCTGCGGACCAGGTCGCGCCGCGCGACCCCCTCGCTCTCCTCGCGGCCGTCGTCCCCCGCCGGCTCCCCGGCGGCCTCCAGCGACACGGTGGGCCGGCGGGCGCGCAGGTGGTCCACGGCGCGCTTGCGGGCGATGCCCAGCACCCACGCCTCCAGGCTGCGCGCGGGATCGTAGCGGTGCCTGGACCGCCAGACCTCGATGAACACCACCTGCGTCAGGTCGTCGATCTCCTCCGGCGGGACGAGACGGCGCAGGTACGAGCGGACCAGGGGTCCGTGGGTGCGAAAGCACTCGGCGAGCGGTTCCATGCGCTTTCCCTTCCTCAGATAACCTCTTCAAAACTTATTCAACGCGACGCGGCGGCGATGGGCAACCAAGGGCAGGGAGATCAGCGCAGCGTGTCGGCGACCAGGGTGACGGCCTCCCGCAGCGAGGCCACGCGCGTGACCCGGGGCGGGAGGTCCGGCCACCAGCCGGGGCCGCCGACGACGATCCGCGCCGGCGGGCGCAGCGCCGGAAGGGCGGCCAGCGGGGCGGGATCGCCCGTGGCGGCCTGGTGCGACCAGACGAAGACGACGGCGGGCCCGAGGCGCCGCATGGCGTCGGCCAGCGCGGTGTGCGGGGTGCGGGCGCCGAGGACGCGCGTGTCGACCCGGCGGTCGGTGGCCAGGGCGGCGGCCAGCGCGTGAACGGGCAGGCTGTGCTGCTCCTCCTCCGCGCAGGCCAGGAGCACGGGGCGGTCGTTGACCGGGTGGGCGGGGCGGACGGCGAGCGGGTGCAGGGCGGCCAGCAGCCGCTCGGAGAACAGGTGCTCGACGTCGATCCCGGCGCCGGTCGCGTCCTGCCTGCGGCTGATCGTGTCGAACACCGGGCACGCCAGGCGGTCCCAGGTGGGCACGACGCCGAGCCGGGCCAGCGCGGCGGCCAGGCCGTCGGTCACCGTCCGGCCGTCCAGCGCCGTCGCGGCCCTGGCCAGCATCGCGGCCGAGGGTACGTTCCCCGGCTCACCCCCGCCCTCGACGCCCTCTCGCGAGGCGGGAAAGGCCGGCGGGGCGGGGACGCGCAGCGCCTGGCGGGCGGCGTCGGCCGGGGGGACGCCGGCGTGGACGAGCCGGCTCATCTCCTCCAGCCGGGCCAGGTCGGCCCGGTCGTAGCGGCGGTGGCCGCCGGGGCTGCGGCGGCTCGGGCCGATGCCGTAGCGCAGGTTCCACGTACGCAGGGTCGGCGCGGGCACGCCGAGCCGCCGCGACACGGCACCGATGCCGTATCCAGGCTCCTCGGCGGCGTCCGCCGAGCCCGTCTCCTCCATGCAGGTGTCCCCGTCCTTCGCCGACGCCTGCCCATTCTTTCGGACGCCGCCACCTGCGGGTTGCAACCGGCGGCGGCCCGGCCCCGAAGATCGCGGCCCCTGTGGTGACGCCACCACGCGGTGTGCTGTAGATCTGCGCATAGCAGAAGGTCAGAGGTCGTGTCTTCAGCACACGGCGATGCCCCCGCGGCGGGCTGCGGCGCGTTCGCCCGGCTGGGCGGATCTCCGGTGGGGGACCGAGAGGGTGGCGCTCGTTCTGTTGACGGTCCCATGGGGCGAGCCCGCTTCGGACTCGACCGTGCGCCGGGCGCTGGATCCGGTCCGCTGCCTGCGAGCGATTGCCGATCAGGATCCCCCGGGGCGGACTCGGATGCGCAGGCGCGTGTGGCATCTGGTGGTCGCCGCCGAAACAGGGTTCCCTTGGCTGTTGGTCCGCCGGGTCCGGCCCCAGCCCGCGATCAGCGACAATTCACGCGCTGGAGAACAGGACCGGCTGAGAATGCACCGTCAACGTCAGCCGTCTCGGCTCAGCCTGCGGCCCCGTAGGAACCACTGTCCATCGGAGCGCCCAGACCGGCAGCGCCATCTGAGGACTATCAGGCGAAATTTCGCCCCGCTGATGGAGTCGGCTGACCCGGTCACAACGTGCGTAATCGAGGTCAGGCCTCCGTCGCCGGTCATTCGTGGAGTTCGAATAGATCTCTGTCGGGAAGTGGCAGGTTCAGGGAATTCGTCATGGCGCGATGAGATGCTTCAACAGGAAACAGCCATCGCGACGAGAAGAAGTCGGAGAGGTCCCGCCCGGTGGCGAGGCTCGCATAGTACGCAAGCAGGCCGTACCGGGTGTTGTCTGTCCGCGCTCGGGGGGCGTCCTGGCGGACAAGGCGGTGTGCTCGGCCCCACACCCCCGGGCCGTAGGCGAGCTCCAGTTGCCGAAGAGGGATGAGCCTTTCGAAATCATCCAACTGCTCATAGGGGACGGTCCCGCGCTTTGACAATGCCCGGTGATAGGCATTCCGGCCGTTCTCGCGGGCCTGCAGCAGACGAGAGGGCAAACCGAATCGGCGCTGCGTGGCGAGCGCATACAGATTCGCCGATACCTCGATCAGCGAGCCGGGAGTCAGAGCTGACAACTGATGCTGGTGGCCGAGCTCATGCCATAATCCCCATCCGAGCTGACGCACACCATTCACGCTCAGTATCTGATCAACGCATGACCGGGTGAATGCCACGTAGCCGTGCGTGGCGTAGGCGCGAACACCGAATGGCGCTTGGTCGACTTCTGTCAGGTGGAAAGGATTGCGATTGGCCATGTGCGCGGGGGCGCTGGCGTCCAGTCCACTGTACTGGGCCTGACTTCGAATGACGGTCCTTATCGAACGCAGCAGCATTTCATGATTCTCTGCGCGGAACGACAGTGCGCTGCGACGGGATACAGTGATGAAGAACCGGTCATCGACGAGCTCGGCATGCGGGCAATCCACATGTGCATCCAGTTGTCGGGAGAAGTCAGCTTCGCTGGTGGTGCGCGCGTGGAAGGTCGGCATCGGTATCGCACCGGAAACAAAGGTGGCAACATCGGCGTCACTGGACGGCGCCGCGCAGAGATATATGGGACCGCCGTGTGGGTCACGAATGACGTTGCTCCGCTCCCGTAGCTGATACCTTCTTGGGGAGGGGATCGCTGCGAAGCGATCGAAGACCCCGATCACGACAGACAGTCGAGAGCTCCTCGCGGTCACCCGCAAGCGAGAGTGCGGTCGCGCGTACAAGCCGGTGGGATTCAAGCTCGACGCGCGATGTCTCTGCGCGAGACGCTCGCGTTCGGCTTCGGCGGATGGTCGGCCGTCCACAGCTATCATCATTCCGTGTTTCGCCGAACGTTCAGGAAGTCGAAGGCGCGACGAGGATCAGCTGCGCCTCTATCAACTCGGTGAGAACGCGAAGAACTTCGTCCTCGCGGCCGGGGTCATCACTGTTCTCACAGACATGATCGACCAGCGTGCCGAGCTCGTCTGATCGCTGGAGTTGTTCCCAGATCCGGGTGCCCATCGGGCTCAAGTGTTTGAACACGCCTCGCGCCTTGTCAATGAGCACCCCGGTCTCGGAAGTCCACTGGCGTGAGTACAGGAGGTCAGCCCTCGGCCGGAGAGCGCCATGGGGGTATGCGAGCGCTTCGGTCGTGAGCCGACCTGTCGTCGGTGGTGGGGCGGACTTCGGAGCAAGGCTCTCCCGCATACCCCTGTCCGCCAGGGATCTGATCCAATACGACACGCCGTCACGTGGCTGGGAGCCGACCGCAGACGGAAAGACACTGCGCAAGCCGCCCCACGCCCGGCTGTTCAGATAGGCGGGCAGCAATCTCCATCTTCGTCGGGTGACTGCCGACACGGCCACGAAGGACAGCAGTGGCCGGCCGTTGACGGTGTCGAGGCCGATGCAGGCCTCGAACCACTTTCCGCCTCTCATCGCGATGACCGGTCCTAGACGCAGGTCTTCCCACCAGGTGAAAGCAGCGCCGAGATCTCGAGCATGTCCGGCACCAGGACAGAGCCGGAGCAACTCGTTCACCAAAGCGTCGTCGGGCGTTGATGTCTCGACGCGGGCCACACGCCTCACGTAGCGCTCCGAACCCAATCGGATCAGTAGCGCCAGCGCGGCGGCCTTCTGCTGGTCAGCATGATCACTTGCTTGTGCCAGCACACGGGTGAGCACCTCTTCATCGGTGTCGATGCTCCGGACTCCTCGGCTGTGCGCGGCATGGTGAAGTCTTCTGACGCATGTGATACCGGACGTCCACTTCATCTCGACACCCTGACGAAGCATGCGCAGCCACAGGTCCCAATCTTCGCCGCGCTCGATGTCCGCATAGCCACCTGTAGCCAGATAGATGGCTCGTTCATACAGAACTGCGGATGATCCGATGTGGTTCTCCACGGTCATGGACTCTGTCCGCCAGGGGGCGTCCCTAGCGTGGTGCCGGCGCGTGACCAAGCGGGATTGAAGGACATCGGCGTCCCAGTCGAACCACTCCGCCGCGACGAGCCGCACTCGTCCGTCGAGAGTGGCCAGCATGGCCTGGAGATGGTTCGGAAGCCATATGTCGTCGGCGTCGAGTTGGGCGATGTAGTCGGTGTTGCTGTGACGGATGCCAAAGTCACGGGCGATGCCGGGAGGGACGCGGGTATCCGTCTGTAGGTGAATGATCGGCAGGATACGCGTCCAGCGCGCGACAGAGGATGCGACGAGCTCGTCCGATCCGACGTTGATGACGATCACACTGTCCGGCGGTCTTGTCTGGCTCGCCACGGATGCGATCGCCTGCTCCAGGGCGTCGCCGGGCTGAAAAGCTGGAATGACAACGCCGACGCTCACCGTCAGACCTCTCCTCAAGTGTCGACTCGCATTCGAAATGCATGTCCGTTCATGGCTGGACGAGTACGTCTTTCGCATATCCGATGTCGAGAACTTTTCCTCTTTCGGTCGCAATGACGATGTCTTCCGCCGCAAGGCTGCCCGGGTCCTGCGGGATCGCGATGTATCCGAAATCATGGACGAGCTGCATCAGGGTCTCTTGGAGTCGGTCGTCGTTGAGAGATATACCGAACTCCGTGAAGAACCAGGAGTCGTCCTGCCTCTTGATGGCATTCAGTTTTCTCCGGCGTGCTGCGATGTCGCTGTCGAGGAGTAGTTGCAGCGCCTCGGCGAACCTCCTGTGCAGGGTTGCGGTTCGCATAGAGACCGAGAGTCTTCTTCCTGTGAGATGCAGCATGGCAAATCGCAGCCAGTTGTACACGTAGGCGCTCTCATCGATGTGATAGCTGGGGGAGTCTCGGAACTTGTGTGCGACCAGGATGTCGGGCACCACCACGCATGCCATTCCCATCAGCCATATACGCATGCAGAGCTCGGCATCCTCGTATCCGAAACCGCGCATGCCCTCGTCGAACATCCCGGATTCACGCCAGAGGTTTCTGCGGATAGCGAGGAATCCGCCCCCCAGGATGGGAACGTCCTGAATTCCCGGGTGGTACTCGGTCAGCCAGACGGGCTTAAGCGTCGAGTCGATGAGACTCATTCCGTAGGCGCGAGGGCTTTCTATGTCATCCGACGAGACGAATGCCGGCCCGGCGGCCCCGACCCTGCCATGCGCGAACGTCGCCGACAGTCCGTCCCACCAGCCGGGTTGCACATGGTTGTGCGCGTCCGAGAACACGATGAAAGGGGCGCTGCCGATCCTCGCGCCGATGTTGCGGGCGCGGGCGATCCCTTGGGTGGTCTTGTTCCTCGTGAGGATCACATCACTGTACCCCGGGCCGGTCAGAAAGTCTGCGCTCGCGTCATCCGATGCGTCGTCCACGACAATTATTCGCGCACTGTCCGTGGTTGTGTCCAGTAAGCAGTCTACGGTTCCTCGGAGCTGGGCACCTTCATTTTTGGAGATAACCACGACATCCAGGTCGGTCATCGCAGGCCCTTCATTAGGCTATTCGGAGAATATCGTCCGCCGGCCCTCGGGGCAGGCTCCGCCAGTATGGGTGCAGCAGGGATTGTCGGCCTTCCTGCTGCACCCATGCCTAGGCTACGGAACCTCTGGTGTTACCACGATTGAGTGGGTGTGATGGCCGGAAGCTCGTCCAGTTCGATCTCGTCCACCATTTCAATCTCAGGGTAGTTCTCGTCCATGTGAATTCCTTTCTGCCTTGTCGGATGGACTTCTCGAAGCTAACACTTGCCCGATTCTCTCTGCAAGTAATGATTTGAGTTGTCTTCGTCCATTTACGGGCGCGCGAATTCACCGCGACCCTGTTTCGAAAGAGCGCGTGACTTCGGCCGGATGTTTTTCAGTGGCGCTCTCTGGTCGGAGCGGAAGGCGGGGCCGTCCCGCGGGCATGACCGTCGCGGTTACCGGCCGCCGAGTCGTATGCGGTGAGCCGGAGCAAGCCAGCGATATTGGTTGTGCACCACATCTTGCGTCACCTCCACGAGCCAGATCTCATCGAGAAGCCACGCTGCCCGCCCGGGGCGTACCTGCCGGCGGAGAGCCTCCTGAACGACCCCTGAGTCGAACGACTCCAGTCCGTAGCCGAGCGTTAGGTGCGGAGGGAGGGCTGAATACTCGACCGCGCCGTCTCCCAGGACGGAGACGATGGCAGCACGCACACGCTCGTAGCACTCGTAGAGTCTCTGCCCCGGTAGATCCTGGTCCAAGTCCAGCGCTACTCCGGTGGCGCCAGCGAGCGCCGGGCCCACGGACAGCGTGAAGGGTTCGAGCTCGGCGAGCGCGGCCGCGAGGGCGTCACTCAACGCCTCCCGTGTGGAGGCGTTGACCTGTGCCCCCGTGACTCCTGTGATCAACTGCAGGGTCGCCTTCAACCAGGGATCGGGCACGATTTGGATGCCCGGGTATCGGTCGATGACCGCCCGGCAGTCCCGGACCAACGACGCGAGCTCCTTGTTCACTTCGAGATCGGGGACGAGGTAGAGGTGCATCTTCGTGATGCCCTCTGGCCAGACGGTGCTCCCCTGGATGAACTTGTCCATGCTTTCCCGTTCCTCAACTCGTTGTCGGAGGTGGAAGCGTGCTGTCTCGGAGAAGGTGGTGACGTTCAACCGTCATCCGGTTCAGGAGTGGATCTCCGGCGGCCAGCTTCCTGACGTGAGCCAGTCGCGCCCGGTGGGCGACTCCCTTTGGCGTGGTGTCGTCGAGCAACACGCTGTCGTCGAACCAGGGGCGAAGGTGCTTGTGCACTTCGTGGCGGTAGGTCGCGATACCGGTATGGATGTCCTCGCTATGACCGAGGGCGCGAGCCAGCATCAGGCTCTGCGTCAGCGCGTGGCTGATTCCGCGGCCATGTGCGGGATTCGTGGTGAACAACGCGTCTCCGGCACGGACGACTGCCGTCACATGCTCGGAAACGGCAATCCAGTGATTGCCCATGCTGGCGAAGCTCAGGACGGATGACATCGGCGTGCTCGATTCGGGAAGCGTCCACGCTCCCAGACCGGGAACAGCGCGGAAGAACGAGGCGTGGAACGCGGGATCTCTGAGATGCCGTCGCATGGGCCAGTGCCGGCTGCATGCCACGACCGCGTGAAAAGTGTCACGGGGGCCTCGGATGATGGATGCCTCTGTGTCGTCAGGCAGAGTCACGCGCCCTGTGACCACTCGCGACAGTGGCGGCACCCGCGCACCGGGCATGAGCTTGTAGCGAACCGAGTGAAAGTCGCGGGGCGACCCGTGGTGCTCCCTGATGGTGGTGAACTCCGCCGACCAGGTGCGTCGGTGCGTGCCTGTCGCGTCGATCACACATCGGGCGGTCAAGGTCGTCGAGCCCCCGAGCCGCCCCCGCACGTGCGCGCATGCCATCTGCCCGGCCGCCGTGACATCAGTGAGGCGGGAATCGGCCAGTATGCGCACCGCCCTCGCCTGGGCTGTTTCGGCGCGAAGGGCTGCGTCGAGCATCCAGCGCTCCATGAGCACCGTGTCAACGGGTGGCCCATCGCCTTCGAGAAGGTTCACCATGGTGCCGCCGACCTTCAGCAACCGCCCAAGGACCGCGGGCAGGTGCTCGCTGAGCATGGCCAGCCCCTGGCTCAGTATCCCGTGGGGATGCATGATTTGCGCCACACAGGACGTGGACGGGTCTTCGCCGGACGCGGACGGCGGAGCGGGATCGATCAGCACCACCTCCCTGCCGGTCTGCGCCAGCAACAGCGCCGAGGACAGCGCGGCTACTCCGCCTCCCGCCACAACTATGCGTCCGTCCGCATCCCGGGTCCGGGCGAGCTCGGTCACCGTTTCAACCCGACGACGACAACCCGCGGACTCGACCGCGGGTCAAGCGGGTCCCCGGTCAGCGTTCCGTGAACAGAGGCCATGGTCAGACCCGCCTCTGCCAGCAAAGCCTCGAGCTCGGCTGCGGTGTACAGCTCGAAGACCGCTGAATATGCCGCGTGGCTGGTGCCGTCCGTATAGGAGTAGTCGATGCGCAGCGCATGGCCGGCATTCGCGATGGTGCGATCCTCTTGTACGCGCATGTCGTCGGTCTGCCAGCTTCTTCGCGTACGCTGCGGCTCCGCTCGGATGGCGTCGGCATTCCAGACGTCGAGGACCAGATGTCCGCCCGTGTCCAGGTGCCGGGCCCATCGGGCCAGAACTTCTGGCACCTCATGCTGCTCGATGAGGGCAAATGTGTTGAACAAGCAGACCACCGCATCGTAGGTCCCGTCTGAAGGCGTCCGCATATCGCCTACCAGCACGTCCACGGGGAGCCCTGCGCAGGCGCTGCGCGCTGCCGCCACGCTGGATGGACTCTGGTCGATGCCCGTCGAGCGCACCCCACGCCTGCCCAACTCGCGCAGGTGACGTCCTTCCCCGCAACCGAGATCAAGCACGTGCGAGCCGGTGCGCAACATGCATGACCGCACGAGGAAGTCGATCTCGCGGGAGGTCCGTTCGGGCGTGAGAAGCCCCGCCACGGATCGCGCATACCAGGACCCTTCCCTGTAGTACTCCTGGGACCAGTGCTGGGTGGTCGAAGGGGTATTCTGCCTAGCCGTGTTCATCCAGCATTCCCTTCAAGCGAATCCGTAAGGACTCGGCCGTGGTGTGCTGCGCGCGCGTGGGCGTGTGAGAGTCGACTGTTTCGAGCAGATCGCGCAGCGGCAGCCAACTGAATCCGTCATCGTTGCGCCGTGGAATCACTTCGGCGTGCACTCTGCCGTAGGTTTGGCCCGCCAGAGCCCCCTCGGCCCATTGCACGCTCACACCCTCACAGTTGCTGTCGGTCTCGTACATCGCGCAGAGTTTCGCCAGGACGGAAACGAAGGGCACAACGTCGTCCTTGTCCAGGTGAGAGAAGTCGGTGTGCCGCCGGTCAAGGTCGACCACCAGCGATCCGCGGGTGCGCTCCGCTTTCGGCTTCCACACCCGGCATCCGTCCCGCTGGTGAACTCGGATGCCCCAGTCGACGGCCTCGAAAGCGAGTGTCTGCAACCCGTCGGGCACCAGACGTTCGGCGGCTGTCAGGGCGGTCCTCATGCCGCGCAGGGTGCCAGCCTCGGCTCTGGGCAGGGTGGCTGTCGCGGCGTAGTGGTACGGAATGCCTTCGTAGCGGGGCACCACCTGGACATGGAAATGGGGTTCGCTCTGAGTCGCCAGTACCCCCACCGACCACCAATAGTGAATGCCCGCCGGGCCGAAGGCGCGGCGCAGAGCCTGCCCTGACCGTTGGATGAGCAGCGCCAAATGGGTGGCCTCGGTGGCAGTCAGACTGCCAGCACGTTCAAGGTGCCGGCGGGGAACGACGATGATGCATCCGCGGGTCCGTTGCCGGGCGTTCATCATCGACACGGCATGAGAGGTGGCCCAGAGAGGAACCCAGTGAGCTTCCATCTGCAAATACGTGCAGAACGAGCATCGGCCTACTTTCGGGATCTCTAATGACATGAGGGTCCCCTCGAAGCGAGCCGCCCCCTCATAGTTCCGCGAGGCGCTCAAGCTTGGATGTGACCTCCTGTTCGGTGAAGCGATTCAGCCTGACTCGTCTGGCCGCGCTGGGTGTCTCCTCGACCGCTGCCATGTCGGCTGTCTCCACGACGAAAGGGGTGTCGCTGACGATCTCGGAGTACGGACGCCTGGCTCCGCCCTGAACAACGAGCGTTACTGTGACCGTCCCGGCTGTTCCCGTGGCCTGGTGGAACATGTTGCATTCCATGTCGTAGTAGCCGTCGGCAGGCATGGTTCCTTCCCAGGTGAGCAGCATCCCCTTACGCGTGGGGACGAGTTCTTCTGGCCTTTGGCGGAAGGAGAGCTGGTATACGTCGACCGCGTTGTCCTCGGTGGGTTTGGCAGCCAGATAGTGCCGAAGTTGCAGCGAACCTTTGAGGACATAGGAGGAGAAGTCGAATCGGTGGTTGTGGATGAGGCCCCAATCAGTGTCCCCCTCCCACCAAACGTCCAGCTTGATCAGCGCATCACTCTCGTCGCGCCAAATGATGATCTTGTCAAATCCGTTCGAGTGCCGGTACGAACTGGCTGCTACGCGGCTGAGGAGGGTCTGTGACTGGAGGACCTCCGCGCAGATCTCCTTGAGAGAGATCCTCTTTGCGAACGCGGCCAGCGGGTGGCGCCATCCCTTGCTCCGCCGGACCTCGGACAGCCGTGTCTCACGGGTGAGCGGCTCGACGATGAGCGAGTTCGGTAGTTCCATTCCTTGCCTCCGGTTGTTGTGTGTTTCATCCCACGGATGCTGGTCGCCTTCGGCCGGACGGTGTCACCCGCGCAAGCTTGCGCACGGATGGATCGATGAGCAGCGGCAACGAGGTCAGCAGGCATGAAGCGCCGCCGATGGCGAGCAGCAGTTCTGGATCGCCGGCTTGCGCCCAGGCCCCCACAGCCGCGTATGCGATGGGGGTGAGCAAGGAACTCGCCATCATGTCGAGCGCGGTGACACGGCCCAGCAGTTCGCTGGGCACATCCCGCTGCAAGGCGGTTGCCCACAACACACCGTAGATTTCGAGCCCGACGGCGGCGAGGAAGTGGGCCGCCAGAAGTACGGCAACAGGAACATCGAACAGCATCGCACCCATGACCAACGAGAAGGCGGCGACTCCGATCATGGCGGGTACGCCTGGAGTACTCGTATGAATACGGGACGCCATAAGAGCGCCCACAATGGCTCCCATGGCGAACACACTCATGCTCGTGGCGTAAGGCGCCACCGATCCGTAATTTTGCTGGGCGACGACGGGCAGCAAGACGAACCACGGAGCCACTGAGAGCGGTACTTGGATCAGGCCGCCGAGCATTCCGAGCCCGAGCCAGCGCCGCTGGGCAACCGCCTTGACGCCGTCGGCCAGATCCTCCCAAGGCCGTTTCGCGGGCGGATTCCCGGTCACGGGGCTGCGGACCATCGCCAGGGTTGCGATGCTGACGGCGAACGTGAACAGGTCGAACCACAGCGCAGCCGTCGATGAAACGAATGCGACCAGCATGCCCCCGAGCGCAGGACCCGCGATGGCCGCGGTACGCGTCACCATGGAGCCGAGCGCGTTCGCCGACTGAAAAAGCTCTTCCGAGAGGAGATGCGGATACAGACCGCGGAACGCTGGACGGAAGACGGCCTCGCCCAAGCCGAAGACCAGCATGCATATGCTGATCAGAATCGCCGACCCGTTCGTGTACAGCACGACGAGCATCGACAGCACCGCGACCACACGAACCAGGTCAGCACTGATCATCACTTTCGTTCGGGGGAATCGGTCGGCGATCACCCCACCCACCAACAGGGCGACGAGCATGGCGATGCTGCGTGCAACGAGCAGGCCGCCGATCGCCGCTGCTCCCTCACCCTGCTCCAACAGGGCGAAGGCCACTGCGACGGGCACCACGCCATCGCCCACTGCGCTGACCAACTGGCCCGCCATCACGATCGTGAAATCACGGTGACGTAACGCGGCAAGCATCCCTCTCCGCCTGGGCGACATCGTGGCGTTGGTCATAGCAGCTCCGTGATCTCGTTGTTCCACATGGCTGTGTACCGCCACAGCTCTCCAGCATCCAGATATGGTCCGGGCCACTCGACGGCCAACACGGGGTCACCTGTTTCCAGGATCAACCCGGTCAGGTTCACCAGCGTCGTTGCCGCCAAAGTGCCGCCGGTCAAGCGTGCGACCAGACGAGGCGGAAGGGCCATCCGGCCTACCAGTCGGCGGCCATCGGCTGGATGCGTTCGCTGTCTGTATGCCGTGTCGTGCACCGATGTCATGCGGACAACGCGTGCTGTCGTCGCCTCGGGATCGAAGACCGCGGTCACCGCGTGGTCCGTCTTGGCCGCCAGCGACACCATTGAGCGTGAGATGGATGCGGGTACCACTTCATCGCAGTGGACCAGGAGTGAACACATCTCGCGGTCCAGCCCGCAGATCGCCAGTGCCTGGGCCGGCTCCGGTGATGTGAGCAGGTCCACGACTTCTATCGTGAACCCCACCGACAGGTCCGACGCTCCGCGGTCGGCGAGGTGCCGCAGATGGTCGGCCACAAGCGAGGATGTCCCTCCAGCGAGGACGATCCGGACATGCGCGCTACCGGCAGCGACCACCTCCTTGAGGACATGCTGGACCAAGGGTCGATCGCCCAACGGCAAAAGTGCCTTGGGAACGGTGAGCGTCAAGTCACCCATGCGCGTTCCGGCGCCTGCCGCAAGCAGGACCGCCTCGAAACGCGTCATCGCGTCAGCATCCGGCACACATCCTCGATGTTCTTCGGCGACTCGGTCCAGTTCGGCTTCGCGAAGATTCGTCCCGAGGTTTCCAGGATCGTTTCGAGATAGCTGAGCCCGTTGGCCGCGGCAGTCATGCCGGTCATGTGCGCGTCCACGATCAGGTCGACGATGCCCGTGCGGGCGTAGAATTCGGCCGCCCCGCTGACCACCAGCAACTCACACGAAGGCAGACCCGGCTGGTCGAAATATCGCTCCGCGATGGCGGGATACTGGGTGGCCACCGTGATTTCCTCGTGTCGGCGCCAGTCATGGCTTTCGGCTGGGCCGAGGAGGCCTATGCTGCACCGCTGGTATCCGGTGTCGTGAAGTTCGACGAGGTCCACACCGGCTTCGACCACGTAGTCGAAGCCGGTGATCACAAGGTCGGCCAGGCCGTTGGCCGCCAGATAGGGGAGATCGTTGGAGCGGGCGCAGACGACGATGAAGTCCTCGGTGTCGAACCTCAAGCTGCGGCCTCCAGCCTCTCCCACGATCGATCCTGTGAGTGAGGCCACTTCGTCCAGCAGACGGCCCGTGTTGGGAACGCCAAGGATGACTCTCTTCTCCTCGGCCAGGTCGCCGAAGCGAGTGAGGTCCGCGACTCTGGTTGTTCGCAGCATCAGCAGCTTTCCTCCGATCGTGTGGACGAGAAGACACAGCGATAGAAATCGATCCCGCCGTCGCCGACGACCACCGCGCGCGCGGAGCAGATGTCGCTTCCCCCATCCGCCGGGAGGGGGATGTCGAGATGAGTCGTCGTTGCTCCGGCGCCGAGATCCCATTCGACGATGGGTAATGGCTCACCGCGGGACTTATCGCGTACCTGAACGAGAACCCGCCGACCCAGTCCGATAGGCGATGGCGGGATGTCCAAGGTCAGTCGGACATCCTGGCCGGGGTGCCCGTCGCTCGCCGTGAACGGGACTGAGGTGAGTGGAGCTCGGGGGTACGTCGCGGTCACCGTGCTCGCGGTGGTCCCGCATGCGGCACAGTCGAGCCGGGCCCGGCTGCCGTGGTTGTCGGCCGACATGGCCAACGAGGTCAGATGGAGGCGACCATGGCAGTGCCTGCACCGCAAGGCTGTGCGTCGCCTATGGCCAGGCAAGAGCCATAAGTCCAAAGCTGGTTGCAGCATGTCGCCGACTGCGGCGCCTGGACGCGACTCAGTGAGCAGACCACCACGGAGTAGATCCACCATGCTCTGCTGCCACAACGTGTGGGATTGCTCGACCCGGCCGCGCGCGGTGGGGGGAAGCGGACGTCCACGTCGGGCAAAGGCCAGAGCAGTCCAGGCCACCTCCTCGAACCTGCGCCGACGTGCTTGCGCTTCGTCGGTCGCGCGCAGCAGGGGGTGTGTCTTGCCCAACGTCTGCCGAACCAGCAATCGCACGGCGCGTTCGACACGTTCCATGTCATGGCACCGGGCCAAGACCTGCACGAAGCCCGGGCCGATCGGGTCGGCGGCTTCATGTCGCGGTCCCGGGCGGGCATCGGTGGTCACCGAGACAACCCCGTAGGGAGATCCGAGCAGGATCAGTGCTCCACGCTGGGCGATGTCGGTACCGCGGTTGATTTCGAGCACTGCTTGGCCGATGGTCTTGCCTGCTTTGAGCGCATGCAGGATCCGAGCGAAATCCTCCGGATCCTGCGCCGTCTGCCGGGTGGTGCCGATCACGTAGCGCGCCGCTCCCCGAGTCCATGCCGCATGCGCGAGACCGAGGTCACTGGGGTAGAGCTCCCCGGCCAACAGCATGCTGGTGCAGGAGAGCAGAACGAGAAGCTCGCACTCCAGGTCACGGGCCCGGACGACCACCGGCTTTTCGCGACCCTTCTTGCATGCCGTATCGGAGCATCCCCCGGGCAGGGGCGCCCCCGTGCGAGAGAGTTCGGCGCGACCGAGAAGCCCGCACAAGACGCTGTGCCCGAGGTTCAGGTGCATGCCGTCGCCGTGAGCGACGATGCCGATTGCCGTCCACCTCTGACGCAGTGCGTCGGCGGGACTGGGCCAATGTTCACCGTCAAGCGTGCGTGCTTTCGTCTCTTCGATCAAGAGAGCGCCCGACCTAGGGAAGCTGGAACCCTCTTCCCTAGGGACCACGCCGGTCATCACTCCCCAGGCCACCTGGTACCTGCCGGCCAGGACAGCCCAATCCTCCATGGCGTCGAGGGTGAACTCCTCGCGCGTCCCGGAGATGAGCACATGGTCGCCGGAATGAGCCGCGAACAACGCTTCCGTCGTCGCGGGGTCCGACTCGATGAGGTGGCGCGCTTCGATCTGGACGCACCGGGCGCGGTTGTGCTTCGGAGTGATGCGGTCAACCACGGACAGCACAGTCTGCCGGGTGGAGGAATGTGTGGAACTGAGCAGGCGCCACGTTCACTGGGCAGCCTCCATGCTCGAAGTGGGTCCTTCGTCGAGGCCCAGATCCGCGTGGAGCTCGACGCCGTACTCCTGCAGCAGGAAGGTCGGCACCAAGGGTTTATGATAGGCGGCTGCGAAATTGCGTCGGATCTTCGCGTCGAGAGCATCAATGTGAGCTCGATTCGACGCGCCATAGATGGAGGCGCAGCGCCGGAGACTCGTGTGTGTGACTCGATTGTCCAACTGCGCGAGCATGGCAGACACTTCGGCGACAGTTGGGGGAGTGGCGTCCCGTTTCACAAACATACGCTCGCTGGCGATCTCGGAGATCTGTCCCGCTCTGGACAAGGCGGCGCCGACCTCGTCGAAGGACGCCGCATGTCGCACTGCCTGGGCGAGCCGACTACGTCGGACGACATCTTCAAGGGGGTATGTACGCGCGATGGCAGCCCCACGATCGAGGACCACGGGGGCCAGACCGGCCTTGATGTCCACCGTGGCGATGAGTCCCTGGCTGCCGAGCAGCATCATCAAGCTCGCCTCGCTGGGAAACCA
Source organism: Nonomuraea montanisoli (assembly GCF_013363975.1). Taxonomy (GTDB): domain Bacteria; phylum Actinomycetota; class Actinomycetes; order Streptosporangiales; family Streptosporangiaceae; genus Nonomuraea; species Nonomuraea montanisoli. The sequence goes on from NZ_JABWGN010000002.1 coordinate 47,212, forward strand.
GGCAAGATCCCCGTACGTACGGCTCGCCACGCTGCGCGGAATCACTCGCTCATTGATCAGGGGAAGCTCACTATGGGCCTGCCTCAACTCCCTCAGGGACAACTCTCCGTCCAAGCCGGCACCGACCACGGTCACTACCGCTTTCAGACCGCTCACGTCACATGCGGCCAGCAGCAGCGCATCAAGGGCAGGGCTGCGTAATCCCGATTCGTCTCCGGTGGCAAGGACGTCGCCGCCGACGTCGACGAGTTCGATCAGGTCGATCTGGGCGTGATCACACAGCGTGGACAGTTGCCGACCCAACTCCTCGACCCCCACGGTGACGTCCAGGAAGAACACCTCGGCACCAGAGACCTCGACGAACTTCGGCAGCGGCGACCATCCGCCGGGAAGGGACGTCGCAGGAGATATGAGCCAGCCGCGAGGATCTGGGCCGAGGCCGGACAGGTCCTCAGGCCCCCTTGGCCCAGGATGCGGGTCGAGTATCGATCGCTCCCAGATGGGAGCAGCGAAGGCGATCGTTCGGTCCAGCGAGGGCAGTTGCGACAGGGCCCAGGCGGCGATCAGGTCACCGGAGCCGCCGGATGCGACACACAAACGCCTTGCCAATATTTCTCCCATGCTTACAGCGCCACTTCGCAGCCCATGGACGCCGCTGGCCACAGCGTCGCGTCAAATGCACAGGCCGGAGGAGGCGGCGGGACTGCGTGAAAGTCGATTGCCCAGTTCGTCGGACTGTTCAGATCTCGGCGAAGCTGGGGTGCGGTCCTGTGTGGACGGTGTTCCGGATCGTTAATCTCGCGTTAATTCAGCCGTACTTGGGGCTGTTATATCAAAGATCATTGCGAAAATGCGAGCCACGCCCCCTGTGGCGTAGATCACACTGAACGAGGGGCGGACTGCGTGTTGCTGTCCACAACTGCTGGGAACACTTCATCTATGTCGACTGCATACTGCCAATATAGCTTTATGTAGCAAGACAACTACTCTTGGCGAAGATTAAGCTTGAAGCGGCGGGCATTCCGGTCCAGCCGAACCCCCGCATCTGACTTGATTCTTCCAAATCACTTGTATAAATCATCGTCACCTACGCCGCAGCACCGAGTCGTGGGTTGCAACCGGCGGCGGCCCGGCTCCGAAGACCCCCGTATGGACACCGCCATCGTGCTCTTCAACCGGGATCTGCGGATACACGATCATCCGGCGCTGGCCGAGGCGTGTGCGCGGGCGCGGCACGTGGTGCCGCTGTTCGTGCTCGACCCGGCCGTGCCCGCCGGGCGGCGCCTGCCGTTCCTGCTGGACTGCCTGCGGGACCTGCGGGGAGCGCTGCGCGCCCGTGGCGGCGACCTGGTGGTGCGGCGGGGCGACGCGGTGGCCGAGACGGTGCGGCTGGCCCGCGAGACCGGGGCGGCGGTCGTTCACGCCACCGCGGACGTCAGCGCGCTGGCCCGGGACAGGGAGCGGCGGCTGGCGGACGGGCCGTTCGCGTTCCGGACGTTCCCTGGGGTCACCGTGGTCCCGCCCGGTGAGCTGCTGCCCGCCGGGGGCGGCGACCACTACCGCGTGTTCACCCCCTACTGGCGCGCGTGGTCCGCGGCGCGGCGCCGGGCCGCCGCGGAGGTCCCGGGCTCGGTCACCCTCCCGCCCGGTCTGGACCCGGGCGACATCCCGGACGGATCGCCGCACGACGCCCCTCCGGACGGTGCGCGGGGCGGGGAGGGCCAGGCGCGGGCACGGCTGGAGCGGTGGGTCCGCGACGGGCTGGCCGGATACGCGGGCGACCGCGACGACATGGCCGCCGACCGCACCTCCCGGCTCAGCCCGTACATCCGCTTCGGCTGCCTGTCGCCGCTGGAGCTCGCCGGGCTGCCGGGAGAGGAGTTCGTCAGGCAACTGTGCTGGCGCGACTTCCACCACCAGGTCACGCTGGCCTTCCCCGAGCTGAACCGCCGCGACTACCGGCCGAGGGGCCGGCGGTGGCGCGACGAGGCCGACGCCGTGGCCGCCTGGAAGGAGGGCGCGACAGGGGTGCCCATCGTGGACGCGGGCATGCGGCAGCTTCGCGCCGAGGGCTGGATGCACAACCGGGCCCGCCTCATCACCGCCGGCTACCTGGTCAAGGAGCTGGGCGTCGACTGGCGGGCGGGCGCCGCGCACTTCTTCGAGTTGCTGCTCGACGGCGAGGTGGCCGACAACTCCGGCAACTGGCAGTGGGTCGCCGGCACGGGCAACGACACGCGGCCCAACCGGGGCTTCAACGCCATCCGCCAGGCCAACCGCTTCGACCCCGACGGCGGGTACGTGCGCAGGTACGTGCCCGAGCTGGCGGACGTGCCGGTGCGGTTCGTCCACGAGCCGTGGCGCTCACCCGTGGCGATCAGCGGATATCCGCGCCCGCTGCGTCTGCGCGCCGCCTGAGGGGGGCGCCTGACGGGCTCGCTTGAGGGGGCGCCTCCTGCGGCTCCGGGCCACCCGATCCCCGCCCGCCCGTTGCGTCAGCGCGTCCGTAACGGAGCCGTAACGGATCTTGGGGGGCGGGTGGCGGGTCTGGGAGGCTGGCGTCATGATCGCGCCCGCGCGCCCCGGAGGGGCCTGCCGATGACCGTCGTACGGGGCTTCGCGGCGGGCGACGAGGGCGCGCTGGTCGATGCCTGGAACCGCGCCATGCCGGCCGACCCGACCACCCCCGGCTGGTTCCGCGACTGCGTGCTGCTCGACCCGAACTTCGACCCCGAGGGCCTGCGGGTCGCCGTCACGGACGCCGGGGAGGTGGCCGGGTGCGCGTACGCGGTGCGCCGGTTGACGCCGCCGGCTCCCGGCACCGGGCTGGAGCCCGAGACGGGCTGGATCCCGTTCCTGTTCGTGGCGCCGGAGCACCGGGGCGGCGGGCTCGGCCGGCGGCTCCTCGACGAGGTCCTCGCCTTCCTGGCCGGCCACGGCCGCACCCGCGTCGAGTTCGCCTGCTACACGCCCCACTACGTGCTCCCGGGCGCCGACCCCGAGCGCTATCCGGCGGGCTGCGCGCTGCTGCGGCAGGCGGGGTTCGAGACGTTCTCCCGGCCGGTCGCCATGGATCACGGCCTGGCCGCGTACGTCACGCCCGACGTCGTGCGCGCGCTCCGCGAGCGCCGCGAGAGCGAGGGCTACCGCTTCCGGCGGCCCCTCGACGGGGAGCTGCCGGAGCTGATCCGGTTCGCGGCGGAGGTGTTCACCCCCGAGTGGGGCGAGGCGATCAGGCGGCACGGGAACCCCGCGCGGCTGCTCGTGGCCGTACGGGAGAGCGGGGCGCGGGAGGGGATCGTCGGTCGGGAGAGCGGGGCGCGGGAGGGGATCGTCGGTCGGGAGAGCGGGGCGCGGGAGGGGATCGTCGGTTTCGCCGCGTACGGGGCCTATCGGGGGATCGCCGAGCGGTTCGGGCCGTTCGGCGTCGACCCGGCCGAGCGGGGGACCGGGATCGGCGCGATCCTGCTCCACGGCGCGATGACCATGATGCGCGCCGAGGGGCTGCACTCGTCGTGGTTCCTGTGGACGGGCGAGACGGGGCCCGCCGCCCGCCTGTACGCGAAGGCGGGCTACGAGGTCACGCGTCGCTTCCACGTGATGCGCCGTACCGCGGAACCGGGCTGACGGGCCGACCGCGACGCGTCCCGGCCCGTGCCGAGAGGCGCGTCCCGGCCTGCGGGGTGAGGCGCGTCCCGGGCCGCGTAGAGGGCGGCGAGGGCGTCGGCGGTGGCCGCGAGCGCGTGGCGCAGCTCCGGCGGTTCCAGCACCTCCACGTCCGTGCCCAGCCGCAGGAACTCGCCCGTCGCGTGGTCCACCGACTCGATGGGCACCGTCACCCGCGTCCAGCCCTCCGCGTCCGGCGGGCCGGCCGTGGCCCGGGCCGCCGTCACGAGGCCGGGCGTCATGAGGTCGGCCAGCCGCTCCAGCCCGCGCGGCGACAGCCGCACCGCGGCCTCGCCGCGCCGCAGCCGGGCCTCGAACTCCGCCCGGTACGCCTCCCAGTGCGCCGCCAGGTCGAAGTCCGGCGGGCGGACGAAGCGCTCCTCGCGCAGCGGATGCAGCTCCAGGATCTGTGACACCCGGTACGTGCGCACCTGCCCGCCGGAGCGGGCCACGACGTACCACCGCCCGGCCTTGACCACCAGCCCGTACGGCTCCAGCCGCCGGTCCACCTCCTGTGGCGCCTTCCAGCGGCGGTACCTGACCCGTAGCGCGTGCTCCTCCCACACGGCGGCGGCCACGGCCGGCAGATGGGTGACCGGCTCGGCGTCGCGGTACCACGACGGCGCGTCCAGCAGGAACCGCTCCTGGATCCGGCCGGCCCGGTCGCGCAGCTCGACGGGCAGCGCGGCCATCAGCTTGAGCTGGGCGGCCGTCACCACCGCGCCCAGCCCCAGCTCGGCGGCCGGGCCGGGCAGCCCGGCCAGGAACAGCGACTCGGCCTCGTCGGCCGTCAGCCCGGTCAGCCGGGTGCGGTAGCCGTCGAGCAGCTGGTAGCCGCCGCTCGGGCCCGCGTCGCCGTACAGGGGGATGCCGGCGGCGTGCAGCGACTCGACGTCGCGGTAGATCGTGCGCACCGACACCTCCAGCCGCTCGGCCAGCTCGCGCGCGGTCAGCCGGCCACGGGTCTGCAGGAGCAGCAGGATGGAGACGAGACGGGAGGCGCGCATCCGCTGACACTACCTGTCAGTGACCTGGTCATAGGTTCGGCCGCGTGAACGACTTCGACTTCCTCATCGGCACCTGGAACGTCCGCAGCCGCCGCCTCGTCAGCAGGCTCACCGGCAGCGACGCGTGGGAGGAGTTCCCGGGCCGGTCCACCTGCGGACGGCACTTCGACGGCGCCGCGAACGTCGACGAGATCGCCTTCCCCGCGAAGGGCTTCTCCGGGCTGACCGTCCGGATCTTCAACCCCGCCACGGAACTGTGGTCCATCTACTGGGCCAGCAGCGCCCGGGGCGTGCTCGACCTGCCGCCCGTGGTGGGCCGGTTCGCGGGGAACCGGGGCGAGTTCTACGCCGACGACGAGCACGAGGGCACGCCCGTGCGCTGCCGGTTCGTCTGGCTGGTCCACGGCCCGGACTCCTGCCGCTGGGAGCAGGCCTTCTCGACGGACGGGGAGCAGACCTGGGAGACCAACTGGACGATGGACTTCACCCGGGCCTGATCCCCGTCCGCCGGGCCGGTCTACTGCTGGCCGGCCCAGAGGATCACGAGCAGGGCCACCGCGGCCAGCACCAGCAGGGCGCCGCCCGCCACGAGCACCCAGCGCACGCCCGGCGAGCGGGCGGGCTCGGCCTCGAACACCGGCACGTCGGGCAGCATGTCCGGCGTGTACGGCAGGCGGCGCGTGCCCGTGTCCTCCGCGAGCGACGGGTGCGGGGTGTGCCGGGGCGGCTCGGCCGGGGCCTGCTCATCGGAGGGCGGGCTCTGGGCCGGGACGGGGATGTGGACGGTCTTGCGGGCGTCGGGGTCCTCCGGGAGGGGGCGGTCGGCGGTCATCGGGGCTCCTGGCCGTACGGGGTGTGGGGCTGGTGCGGAGCGGGGGCCTCCCAGGCCGGGGCCTGCCAGGCCGCGGCGTGCGGGGAGGGGAGGTGCGGGAGGGGCGCCTCGGGGCCGGGGCGCGGGCGGCGGGCGACCACGGCCCAGACCAGCAGGCCGAGCCCCGTCATGGTGAGCAGCGCGTCGACCGCGCCGTGCAGCACCATGACGACCTGGAAGGTCTCCATGCCGCCGGCGCTCACCACCTGGGCGACCAGCATCGACCACACCAGGCGCAGGACCAGCGCGAGCAGCAGCACGACACAGCCCCACATGCCGATCGTGGCGGCCTTGCCGTGTTCCCGCCGGGCGCGGACCGTCAGGACGATGCCCGTGATCAGCGCCAGGGCGGGAAGGAGCGATAACAGGAACGCTATGGCGTTGTAGATCAGGCCCATGGTGGCTCTCCGCGGTGACTGGGGCTCGTGCCGTTTATACGGACTGTTCCTGTTCTTCCACCGCACGCGTGATCGACACCAGATCCAGGCCACCTTGGTAGCGGACGCCGTTGACGAACAGCGTCGGCGTGCCGCGCACGCCGCCCGCCCGGCCCGACTCCTCGTCCCTGGCGATGCGCGCCGCCTGTGCCGGCACGTCCGGGAACGGCTCCACGTCCAGCTCGGCGGCGTAGCGGCCGAGGTCGGCGTCGGTGAGGAACCGCTGGTTGGCGAAGAGCACGTCGTGCATCTCCCAGAACCTCCCCTTCCCCGCCGCCGCCTCGGACACCAGGGCGGCCGCCATGGCCCGCGGGTGCAGGGTGCGCAGGGGGAAGTGCCGGAAGACCAGGCGGACGTCCGGGTGTTTCCTGAGCAGCTCGTCCAGGATCGGCTCCAGGCGGCCGCAGTAGGGGCACTCGAAGTCGCCGTACTCCACGATCGTGACCTTGGCGTCGGCGGGGCCGCGCACGTGGTCGTCCGGCCCGACCGGCTCGGCGAGCAGGACGGGCAGCTCCTCCTCCGGCTCGGCCTCGGGCGGCGCGCACACGCCGCCCCGGTCCCACGCCAGCCGGAAGACGATCCAGCCGGTCAGCGCCGACAGCAGCGAACCGGCGAGGATGCCGATCTTGGCCTGGGCCTGCACGTCCGGGTCGGTGAAGGCGAGGTCCACGATGAACAGCGACACCGTGAACCCGATGCCCGACACTGCCGCCCCGCCGAGAAGCTGACCCCACACGAGGTTGCCCGGCAGCAGGCCCCAGCCGAGGCGCAGCGGCAGCCACGTGCCGAGCGAGATCCCGGCGAACTTGCCGAGCAGCAGCCCGGCCGCCACACCGATCGTGACGGGCGAGGTCGCCGCCTGGCGCAGCGTCTCGGCGTCGAGCCGGACGCCGGCGTTGGCCAGCGCGAACAGCGGCACGATCACGTAGGCGCTCCACGGCTGGAGCTGGAGCTGCAGCCGCTCGTTCACCGACACGGCCATCCGCACCTTGCGCGCCGCCTCGCGGGCGGCGCGGGCGTTCGGGTCGCTGGTGAGCCCCTGGACCGCCTCGCCGGCGGCCAGCAGCTTGTACTCGCTCGGCGCGTACACGAACACCAGCACGCCGAGCGCGATGCCGACCAGCGTGGGATGCACGCCGCTCTCCAGCGTGGCCACCCACAGGCCGAACCCGAGCACGATGTAGGCCGGCGCCCGCCAGATCCGCAGCCACCGCAGCGTCATGATGGCCGCGAGCAGCACCGCCGCCACCACCAGGGCGATCACCGACAGGTCGCGGGTGTAGAAGACGGCGATGATGATGATCGCCAGCACGTCGTCCACGATCGCCAGCGTGAGCAGGAACGCGCGCAGCGGCTCCGGGCAGCGGGCGCCCACCACGGCCAGCAGGCCGAGCACGAACGCGGTGTCGGTGGCGATCGGCACGCCCCAGCCGCCGGCGCCCGGCCCGCCCGCGTTCAGCGCGAGGTAGACGGCCGCGGGGACGATCATCCCGCCGAAGGCGGCCAGGGCGGGAACCGCGAGCAGCCGCCGGTCCTGGAGCTGGCCCAGCCGCACCTCGTACGACGCCTCCAGGCCGATCAGGAAGAAGAACAGCGCCATCAGGCCGTCGTTGACCCAGTGGCGCAGGTCGAGGGAGAAGACGGCGTCGCCGAACGACAGGCCCATGGGGATGTGCCAGAACGCCTCGTACGTGGCGCTCCACGGCGAGTTCGCCCACACGAGCGCGAGCAGCGTCGCGCCGAGCAGCACGCTCGTGCTGCCCGCCTCGGTCCTGAAGAACGCCCGCAACATTCCGATCCCCCCGGCGTCCGATGATAGGGGGCGTTCGCGCGCCGCCCGGAGGCGCGGTCCGGCGGGCGGCGTCGCGTCACCGGCGGAGCGGGCCGGAATTGACCACGGAATGACGCCGGAAAACAACTCTCGGAAAGGGCGGGAATTTTCCCGCTAATCCGCTTGCCCACTGCATGATCTTGGCCTTATCGTCGCGCCCCATGAGATTACGCGTGACCGCCGCGGCCGTCGCCCTCGCCGCCCTCTCGATGACGTTCCCGATGACCGGGACGGCGGTGGCCGAGGCCCCCGTCAAAGGCGCGGAACTGACCGCGCACCCGCTCTACGACAAGGGCGCGCTGCCCACGGTGAAGTGCGCGGAGCGGCCGGTCAAGGCCCGTGACCGGGCGTCCGCCCGGGCCTACGTCAACGGCATCGCCGCCTGCCTCGACGCCACCTGGGAACAGCACCTCACCGCCGCCGGACTGCCGTTCAGGAAGGTCCGGGTGAAGCATTACAGCCGCCTTCCCAAGAAGTACTGCGGAATGAAGACCGACTCCTACGATTCGATGGCGTACTACTGCAACAGAACGGACACCATCGCGTTCCAGATCGGCAAGGACTGGCTCGCGAATCCGTACGACCTGTGGCTCGCGGACATGACCGCCGGACTGTACGGCTATCACGTACAGAATGTGATCGGTATTGCGAAGGCGGTCGAGAAGGAGCCGTACCGGAACAAGACGCACTGGCGTGAGGTGATGCGGCGCGAGAGCCTGCAGACCGCATGCCTGGCCACGGCCTGGCTGAAGAGCGTGTGGCCGCTCGACCGGCGGACCCGGCGCGACTGGGACGACCTGCTGTCGCTGGTGCAGGGCGACGGGCGCGGCGAGCCGCGCTACTACGGCACGACGGGCACCATCAAGCGGTGGATGAGGCGCGGGTACGCCGCGGGGGACCCGGGGGCGTGCAACACGTGGACGGCGCCGGCCTCCCAGGTCTCCTGACGGCCGTCAGAGCGATCGGCCGCCGGTCTCCAGGGTGTCGAGGTAGGCGGCGGCCTCGGCGATCTGCTCCTCGGTGAAGACGCGGATGCCGTTGGCCTCCAGCAGCGCCGTGGTGACGCCCTGACCGGGCACGCGCTTCCCCTGGAAGGCGCCGTCGTAGATCGACAGCGCTCCGCAGGACGGGCTGCCCTCCTTCAACACCGCCAGCCGTACCCCGGAGGAACGGGCCGCGGACAGCGCCGACCGGGCGCCCTCCAGGAAGTGCGCGGTGACGTCGGAGCCGTCGGCGGCCACCACCCGGGCGGTGCCCGCCAGCACGGCGGCGCCGCCCGCGCCCGCCTCGATCTCGGCCGCGGGACGCGGGGTGGGCAGACCGCCCTCCACCTCGGGACAGAACGGCACCAGCCGCCCCTCCTCGCGCCATCCGGCCAGCCGCGTGTCGGAGCTCGTCTTGGCCCCGCCGTCGTACCGCACCCGCCGGCCCATCAGGCACGCGCTGACCAGAATCCGCTCCATGCCTCCGATCCTACGGACCCTCGCGCCGCCCGCGTCCGCCGCGTGGCCCCGTGGTCCCGCCGGATCCGGGGGCGGGGACGGCGGGCGATAGCCTTTTGCGCGATGAACACCACCGTGGCCACGATCGTCATCGCCGGCGCGCTGCTGCTCGCGCTGGCGAGCCTGGTCAACGCGATCCGTGACCGGCCCATGGGCATGGTCCTGCTCATCGGGTTCGCCGTGCTGGAGGTGGCCGTGCTCGTCCAGGCGGGCATCGTGATCGCGGCGGTCGCCGGGGGAGAGGGGGCGCACGTGTCCAAGGGCACGCTGTTCGGCTACCTCGCCGGCGAGGCGGTCATCCCGCCCGCCGGGGTGTTCCTGGCGCTGGCCGAGCGGAGCCGGTGGGGGTCGGGGATCCTCACCGTGGCGGGGTTCGCGATCGCGGTGATGACGGCGCGGCTGCTGCAGATCTGGCAGGGCATGCCGTGACCTCCCCGTCCATCGGCACCGGACCGGGCCGGGCGCTGCTGGCCGTCTACGGGCTGTTCGCGCTGGCGGCGGGGGCGCGGGCCACGGTGCAGATCCTCACCCGCTTCGGCGAGGCGCCCCTCGCGTACGCGCTGTCGGCCTTCGCCGCGCTCGTCTACATCCTGCTGACGGTCGCGCTGGCGCGCGGAGCGCGCCGGCTGGCGCTGGTGGCGCTGTTCGTGGAGCTGGCCGGGGTGCTGGTCATCGGCACGGCCAGCGTCCTGGACCCGGCCGCCTTCCCGGAGGCGACGGTCTGGTCGGTGTACGGCAAGGGCTACCTGTTCATCCCTCTCGTGCTCCCGTTCGTGGGCCTCTACTGGTTGCTGCGCAGGCGTTAGCGCCGGCCCTCCAGGGGCAGAGGCGAACACCATGAGCACGATCGAACACTCGGTAGACGTCAACGTTCCTGTCAGGGTCGCCTACAACCAGTGGACGCAGTTCGAGAGCTTCCCCGAATTCATGGAAGGGGTCGAGTCGGTCAAGCAGCTCACGGACACGCGCACCGCGTGGATCACCGAGATCGCCGGGGTGAAGCGCGAGTTCGAGGCCGAGATCTCCGAGCAGCACCCGGACGAGCGCATCGCCTGGCACTCGGTGGACAAGCCTCGGCAGGCCGGCGTGGTGACCTTCCACCGCATCGACGAGGACACCACCAAGGTCACGCTCCAGATGGAGTACGACCCGGAGGGGTTCGTCGAGACCGCCGGTGACTGGCTGCAGCTCGTACGCCTCCGTGTCCGCAACGACATGGAACGCTTCAAGCAGTTCATCGAGTCGCGCGGCGGCGAGACCGGCGCGTGGCGCGGCGATGTGCCGGGCCCGCACCAGCACGGCTCCAGCCTCGGCACCGGCGACTCGCTGGCCCCGCCCGGCTCGGGGGAGCCCGTGCCGCCCGGCACCGTGGGCGGCAGTGACTACCCGCCCGGCACCGGCACCAGCCCCACGCTCCCGCCGCCCGGGCCGCTCGGTCCGCACGACGACCCGCCCGCGGGTCCGCGCCCCGTCCTGTGACGGCAGGCAGGTCCTGAGGGGACGATCCCTTCGACAGCGAAGCCCCCGGTACGCCGGGGGCTTTGTCGTGCGTCAGGAATAAATGCCCGTTTTGGGGCTGTTAAGATTGCCATTCGTCCCATGATTTGATGAGTGGAGGATCTCCCCCAGATGAGCGTGCTCACCCATGAGTCCCGAGGCAGGACCGGCCCCCTCGCCTGGCTCCTGGTGCTGGGAATCGTCCTCGCCGCCCTGAACCTCCGCACGGCCGTGACCAGCGTGGGACCGCTGCTCGACCAGCTCGCCCAGGGTCTCGGCATGACGAGCGTCGGCACCGGACTCCTCACCACGCTACCCGTGCTCGCCTTCGCGACGGTGGGCGCGATCACCCCCACGCTGTCGCGGCGGATCGGCGAGCACCGGCTGCTCCTCCTCGCCCTCGTCACCCTCGGCGTGGGCCTGCTGGTCCGGGCGCTGGTGGGCTCCGCGCCGGTCTTCCTGCTGGGCAGCGCCGTGGCGCTGTCCGGCGGCGCCGTCGGCAACGTCCTCATCCCCACCCTGATCAAGCGCCACTTCCCGGCGCGCACCGGGATCATGACCACCGTCTACACGACCGCGCTCGCCGCCGGCACGATGCTGGCCGCCGCGGCCACCGTGCCGATCGAGCGCGCCTCGGGCGACTGGCACATCGCGCTCGGCGTGTGGGCGGCCCTGGCGGCCGTGGCCACCCTGCCGTGGCTCGCGCTGCTGCGCAGCGACCCGGCCCGCCGCCGGACCGGCGCGGACGGCGCCGAGAGCGCCACGCCCGGCGCCCCCGCCGGGCTGCGCGGGCTCGCCCGCAGCCGCCTGGCCTGGACGGTCGCCGTCTACTTCGGCACCCAGTCGATGATCGCGTACATCATGTTCGGCTGGCTGCCCACGATCCTCACCGACGGCGGCTACAGCACCGGCGAGGCCGGGTTCGTGCTCGGCGTCTTCACCGCGCTCAACATCCCCGTCTCGATCCTCGTCCCCGTCGTCGCCTCCCGCTTCCGCGACCAGCGGCCCGTGGTGGTCGGGCTCGTCGCGGCGTACACGGCCGGCTTCCTCGGGCTGTGGCTCGCGCCCGCCTCGACCGCCATGGTGTGGGTGGTCCTCATCGCGCTCGGCATGGGCTCGTTCCCGCTGGCGCTCATGATGCTGGGCCTGCGCACCCGCACCGCCGAGGCCACCGCGGCGCTGTCCGCCTTCGGGCAGAGCGCCGGCTACCTCATGGCCGGCGCCGGGCCGCTCGCCGTGGGCCTGCTGCGCGAGCTCACCGGCGGGTGGTCGCTGCCGTACGCGATGATCTTCGTCGTGCTGGCCGCGCAGCTCGTCACCGGCCTGTACGCGGGCCGGCGGCGCTTCATCGAGGACGAGCAGCGGGAACGCGTGGACGCCGAACCTGCGACAATCGCGGCGTGAACTCCACTGTCGTCACCTTCCCCGCGGGCCAGGTCAGCGGCCGCTCACCGATCGTCGGGACCGTGCCGGTGGGGGAGCGGCACGGCCTCGTCGTCGCCGAGACCCCCTTCCACCCCCTCGACCACACCTGGCCCGACCAGCCCGCCGACCGCGGCACGATCGGCGGGCTGCCGGTCGTCGACTGCGTGACCGGCGCCTGGTCGGACGGTGAGATCCACCTGGGGGCCGACATCCCGGCGCGGCGCGGCGCCGAGGGCTGGCAGTGGCTCGTCGTCCACGTCACCGACGCGCCTGTCCCGGTCGGCGAGAGCGTCGAGCTGGCCGTGGACCCCGCCCACCGCGCGGCCCTGTCGGCCGGGCACACCGCCTGCCACCTGGCCGCCTTCGCCCTGAACGCCGCGCTGGCCGGCCGCTGGCGCAAGGAGCCCGCCCTGGACGCGCTCGGTCATCCCGACTTCGACCAGACGGCGATCACCTCCTCGCGGATCGAACCCGACGCCAGCGTGGACGTCTACCGGCTCGGCAAGTCGCTGCGGAAGAAGGGCTTCACGGCCGACGGCCTCGACGCGGACCTCGCCGAGGTGGCCGCCGCGGTGAACGACCGGCTCAAGGCGTGGGTGGCGGCCGACGCCCCCGTACGGCTCGACGTGCCCGGCCCGGAGCTGACGGCCCGGCGTACCTGGCACTGCGCGCTGCCCGAGGGCGAGGCGTCGATCCCGTGCGGCGGCACGCACGTGACGCGCACCTCCGAGCTGGGGGCGGTCACGGTGGAGCTGGCCCTGGAGGAGGGCACCACCCTGACCATGCGCACCACCGTGACCCGCTGACCCGCCGGCCGGTCCGTCAGAGAAGGACCGGCCAGGAAGCACCCGCTTCCAGGCGTCCTCGCAGGCCGCCCGGTGCTCGCCGTACTCGGCGTCGGAGAAGCCGTGCGGCGCGCCCGGACAGGTGACCAGCTCGTGCCGCCCCCCGGCCGCCGTGAGCGCCGCGCCGAACTCCGTCACCTGCTCGGCGGGTATGCCCGCGTCCGCCCCGCCGACCAGTTCCGAGGAACGGCGCCGACAGCTCGTCCGCCTGCTGGGTCGGCCCCGGCCCGTACGGCCCCGCGATGCCCGGCACGCCGTAGAAGCGTCGGCCGCCTGGCCAGGCGTATCCGCCAGCTCTGCACCGACGCGGCGGACGACGACGTGTCGTTCGGCGAGCTCGCCGTCCTGTCCCGGCTGGACCGGGAAGGGGCGCTCACCTCGGCGCGGCTCGCCGCCCTGGAACGCGTCACCGCCCAGGCGATCGGCGCGATCCTCGGCGGGCTGCAGCGGCGCGGGCTCGTGTCCGCGACCCCGTCTCCCCGCGTACGTCAGCATATGGTGACAAACGCCGGCGTGTCAGCATATGCTGACGCCATGACCGCGAACGCCACCGATCTGGCCCGCGCCGCGGCCGACCCCGACCCCGGCGTGGGGCTCGCGGCGGTCGCGGCCCTCAGGACCCTGCTGGAGGAGCTGGAGGCGACGCACGTGTCCAACGCCCGGGACCGCGGCTGGTCCTGGGAGCGGATCGCCGACGCGCTCGGCGTGAAGCGCCAGACGGTCCACCGCAAGCACGCCCGCAGACTCGGAAGGTGACGCGATGCCGCCCCACGGACGCCCGGCCCAGCCCCGGGGCCTGGCCGATTTCACCCCGCCCGCGCGGCGGGCCATGGTCAGAGCCGGCATGATCGCGCTCGACGCCGGCCATCCGACGCTGACCACCGGAGTCCTCCTGCTGGCCCTCGCCGAGACGCGCCCCTTCGGCCTGGCCTCGTTCACCGCCACGCGCGAGGAGATCGGCGCCCGCGTCGACACGGGCCCGGACGCGCGGGCGCTGCTCGCCACGCTCGGCATCGACCTCGACGAGGTACGCCGCCGCACCCGCGCCGGCGCCGACGACCCGGAACGGTGGCGGCTCACGCGTTCGCCGCTGCGGCCGCTCAGGGTGACGTTGCACGGGCCGCTGGGGTCGATCCCGCTGGCCATGCACGCGCGCAAGGTGGTGGAGGTGGCCCGCTGGCGGCCGGGCCCGGTGACCGGCGAGAGCCTGCTGTGGGGCCTGCTGGCCGACGGCGCCAACGGCGCGGCGCGGATCATGCGTGCCGCGGGGGTGGACCTGTGCGCCCTCGCGCTGGAGCTCGGCGTGCCGGTCCGGCGGGCGGCTTAGCGCGTGGTTCCCGTTCGGGTGGCGCGGGGAGGCCGGCATCTCCGATACACTTGGCGAGGAATCAAGGGGCTATGGCGCAGTTGGTAGCGCGCCTCCATGGCATGGAGGAGGTCTGGGGTTCGAATCCCCATAGCTCCACCCTGGCTGATAAGGCGGCACTCGTACGGGTGCCGCCTTCTGCTTTCCCATCGCCGTCCCTGCGAACTGTGGTACACCGTGGTACGCGGCAATAACCTTGGGCTGTGGCTGCTTCGGTAGCGTCATGCGCGGCCTGCGCGAGGGGACGCGGTACATCTTGACGATCCAGCGTCGCCGGTTCGTTTCCACGGCTGAGGCGCAGGCTGTCTTCGCCACCGCCCCGGCGGTTCGAGTAGGCGGTTCAGCGCCGCGCGATCGGCGGCGAGAGCGGTGACGTGCAGACGGTGATGGCGCGCGCTGTGGACATGTGCCTGTACGCGTTCGGCGGCGTCAGCCTCTGGTTCGGCTACCTCGTCAGCCCGCTCAGGTACGACGCGGTCGGCCCCGGCGCGGACAGCCCGCCATACCTGCCGACCGTCCACGAGCCCCGGCGTCACACCGTTCGCAGCATGCCGCCGTCGATGAAGTAGGTCGAGCCCACGGAGTAGCTCGCGCGGTCCGAGCAGAGGAAGACCAGGAGGTTCGCGACCTCCTCCGGTGTGGCGAAGCGGCCGATGGGGGCGTGCTCGCGGGCGACGTCGTCGAGGTGGCGCCGCCAGCCGTCGCCGCTGAGCTCCTTCGCCGTCTTCGCCCGGTGATGTCGGGATGGGCCGGATAGCGGCCGCACGACCGCGTCAGGGGTAGCGAGGACTACTGAATTGACCCGCCAGGGGAGTGCTTCCCTGATACTGTCCTTTCGCGCTTCTCAAGAGCGCCGGTCAGGGCTTGGCCGTCGCCTCCTCCCATTATCTCAGAAGGGGAAGCGAGAAGCCGCTTCCTCTTGGGAGCGGAGGAGTCACGACGTGCAGGTCCCAGTGCGCCTGCCATGTCATACCGGGCGCTTCGACGATGGTCTCGTTGGGACGCGCCCAGGTTGTCGGCGAGGATGTGGGTGCCCTCGAAAGCGCCCTCGGCAGCCTCGGTCGGCGTTGCCGTGCCCTCGCTCGTCGCTATGTCGTGGGGCGGGGGCACGACGCGCGCGCCTCGCGGTCGAGGCGGTCGGCGCCCCGCGCCGCGAGCACCAGGTGCGCCCCCTCGGCGGCCAGCCCCCGCGCCACCGCGAGGCCGATCCCCGAGCTGCCGCCCGTGACGACGGCGACCTTGTCAGCCAGCCCCAGTTCCACGAGACCTCCAAGGAGACGGTTCCCTCCCCGCCTCCTACCCACCGTGCGGGCCCCGCGGTGTGGCGTCAGCCGAAGGAGAGCACGTCGGACTCCAGGACGATGAGGGCGCCGATGGTCATGAAGACGAACGGGACGATCCAGTGGCCGTACCGCTCGACGACCTCGATGACCTTGTGGTGCGAGCCGAGCCAGGAGCCCGCCAGGCACCACAGGGCGACGCCCGCGGCGAACACCGCGATCGTCACCAGCGACGACACCGGGCCGATCGCGCGGAACACCGGCGTGTAGACCGACAGGTTGTCCGCGCCGTTGGCGATGGTCACGCCCGCCACCGTCAGCATGCCCGACGCGACCGCCGGCGGGGGCGGGTCGCCGCCGGTGTCCTTGCGGGAGCGCACGGCCGCGACGAGCCCGCGCACCCCCAGGGCGAACGGGAGGAGGCCGAGCAGGCCCACCCAGCGGTCCGGGACGACCGTCAGGCCGAGCGCCGCGACCGCCGACAGGCCCACCAGGGCGGCGATCCCGGTGTACTGGCCGGCCCAGATCTGCCACGGGCGGGGCACCCCGTTGGCGCGGGACGACAGGAACAGGACGGTGAGGACGACGAGGTCGTCCACGTTCGTGCCGGCGAACATCCCGGCGGCCGTGACGAGGGTGCCCGCGATGCCGTCCACGACGGCCGAACCTATCGCGGCGCGAGGGCGGGGAGCGGGGCGGGGACGGGGCTTCTGGCGGGCTTCTTAAACCTCGGGGTGACCGAGCGTCAAGTCTGACCGTTTTCTCCCAGTAAGTGTTTCCTTGTCCCTTTGTCGGGCAGCCATGGGGCAGACCGGCCGCCGCCAGGCCGGGTGCCGACAGAAGGAGCGCGTGTCATGAGTGACAGGTCCAGAGTGGCGCTCGCCCTCGCCATGGGCTACTGCCTTGGCCGGCGGCGCAAACTTCGCATGGCGGCCGCTCTGGCAGCGGCGGGGGCGGCGGGCCGGCTGCGCAAGAACGGCGGCGGCGGACTGCTGCAACAGGGCCTGAAGGCGCTCGGCACGTCCCCCCAGATCGAGGAGATCACCAACCGGCTCCGGGGCGAGCTCCTGGAGGTCGGCAAGGCCGCCGCCATGGCGGCCGCGAGCAAGCAGGTGGAGAACCTCACCTCCAGGCTGCACGACCGCGCCGAGACGCTGCGGCACCCGAGTCCGCCGAGCCCTCCGGGCCCGCTGCGCCGCCGAGGCCGCGCGCGGCCCTCCGACGAGCGCGAGGAGGAAGAGGACTACGAGGGCGAGGAAGACGAGTTCGAGGACGAAGAGGGCGAGGAGCCCGAGGAGGGCGCGGAGCCCGAGGACGAGTACGAGGAGGAGGAAGAAGAGGAAGAGGAGGAGCCCGCCGAGGAACGGCGGCGCGGGCAGGGCACCCGGGTGCGGGCGCAGGGCGCGTCCGGCGGGTCGCCCGTGAGCCGGGCCGCCACGGCCGGCACCTCGGGGGCGAGGTCGGCGGTCGGCAGGGTCTCCGGGACCGCGCCCCGGTCGTCGGGCGCCAAGACGTCCACCGGCAAGGCCGCGACCGGCAAGTCCGCGACCGGCAAGGCGTCGACGTCCCGGTCGTCCGCCTCCAAGTCCTCCGCCTCGGGGACGTCCCGGTCCTCCGCGAGCAAGTCCTCGGGGAGCAAGTCCTCGGCAGGCAAGTCGTCGGCGGGCAAGTCCTCCGGCAGCCGGTCGTCCGGCGGCGAGGAGAAGGCGGGTGCCCGGCCGGTCCGGCGCAAGGCCGAGTCCGGCGAGAAGGGCACGCAGGCCAGTAGGACGCGGAGGTGAGCCAGGTGGCTGACGCATCGAGGGCCGGGGCCGACGAGTCCGCCAGGGAAGGTCCCGGGAACGAGGTCGTCGACGCTCTGCAGGACCTCGCCATGGCCCTGGCCGAGCGGGCCCTGGGCTCCATCACCGAGAAGCTGGAGGAGATGACCGATCGGCTCACCGACGTCGCCGAGGGCGACGGCTCGGGGCTGCTCCAGGCCATCACCGGAGGCGCCGGCTCGGGGCTGCTCGGCACGCTCACCGGCAAGGACGGCGGCGGGTTCTCGCCCGGCAAGATGCTGCTGAAGGGGGCGACGAAGGCCGTGACGGGCTCCATCGGCGAGAAGATCGGCGGCCTGTTCGGCAAGGGCAAGGGCGGCAAGGGCGGCAAACGGAAGCTCAAGCTGACCCACATCTTCGAGACGATCGACATCGGCGCGCCGATCCGCATCGTCTACAACCAGTGGACGAAGTACGAGGACTTCCCGACCTTCACCAAGAAGGTGGACAGCGTCAGCCAGGAGTCCGAGGAGAAGGTCTCCTGGAAGGCGCAGGTCTTCTGGTCGCACCGGACCTGGAAGTCCACGATCCAGGAGCAGATACCGGACGACCGCATCATCTGGCGTTCGGAGGGCCCCAAGGGCTGGGTCGACGGAGCCGTGTCGTTCCACGAGCTCGCCCCGAGCCTGACCCGGGTCATCGTGGTCCTCGAATACCACCCGCAGGGGCTGTTCGAGCGTACGGGCAACCTCTGGCGGGCCCAGGGCAGGCGGGCGCGTCTGGAGCTCAAGCACGTGGCGCGGCACGTCATGAGGAACGTCATGCTGCACCCCGACGAGATGGCCGACGACGGCTGGCGCGGCGAGATCCACGACGGCGAGGTCACCAAGGACCACGAGACCGCCATGCGCGAGGAGCGGGAGCGCGAGGAAGGCCGAGAGGGCGAGGAGGAGCCCGAGGAGTACGAGGGCGAAGAGGGCGAGTACGAGGGCGAAGAGGGCGAGGGGGAAGGCGAGGAGCCCGAAGAGGGCGAGGAGGAGGAAGAGGAGGAGGAAGAGGAAGAAGGCGAGGAGGAGCCCGAGGGCGAGGAGGAAGAGGAGGAGCAGCCGGTCGGCCGGGCCGGCGAGGACGAGGAGGGCGAGGAGGGCGAGGAGGAAGAAGAGGAAGAGGAGGAGGCGCCGCGGGCGCGGCGTCCCGCGCGTCGCCGGACGGCCGCCCGGCGCTGATGAGCCGTGAGGATCGAGGAGTGAGCGTATGACCATCCAACCCGCGGGCGGCGGTGGGGGAATAGCACAGCGCCCCTCCGCGTCGGGCCTGGCCGACGTGATCGACACCATCCTGGACAAGGGCCTGGTGATCGACGCGTACGTGCGGGTCTCCCTGGTGGGGATCGAACTGCTGACCATCGACGCGCGGATCGTGGTGGCGAGCGTCGACACCTATCTGCGCTTCGCCGAGGCCGTGAACCGGCTGGACATCTCCGAACAGGGCGG
This sequence comes from Nonomuraea montanisoli, assembly GCF_013363975.1. Classification (GTDB taxonomy): domain Bacteria; phylum Actinomycetota; class Actinomycetes; order Streptosporangiales; family Streptosporangiaceae; genus Nonomuraea; species Nonomuraea montanisoli. The sequence continues at coordinate 66,192 of NZ_JABWGN010000002.1, forward strand.
TCAGGGTCTGCCCGAGCTGATGCAGAACATCAAGCAGAACAAGGTCTCCCGCGAGGGCAAGAGCGCCGCGCAGGGAGTGCTGGAGGCCGCCGCGGAGAAGCTCGACGACCTGATGGGCGGCTCCGGGGACGAGAAAGAGGAGATCGAGGCGCGGCCCAGCCGCCGGCGTCGCAGGGGGGAGAGCTGATCATGACGGACACCTCCACACGCGGGCAGGAGGGGCAGGAGTCCGCACCGGACACGGGAGTGGGCGTCTACCTGTACGGGATCGTGCCGGCCGACGTGCAGGTGTCGGAGGAGGCGCACGGCGTGGGCGACCCGTCCACCGCGGTGACGCTCGTACGGCACGGTGAGATCGGCGCGCTGGTCAGCGAGCTGGCCCTGGGCCGTCCCCTGGGCACGCCCGACGACCTCATGGCGCACGAGCGGCTGCTGGACGCCACCGCGGCCGAGGTGCCGGTGCTGCCCATCCGCTTCGGCGCGGTGATGACCAGCACCGAGGCGGTCGTCGAGGAGCTGCTCGCGCCGCACCACGACGACTTCCGTACGGCGCTGGAGGAGCTGGAGGGCCGCGCCGAGTACGTCGTCAAGGCCCGTTACGTCGAGCAGGCCGTCCTCAGGGAGGTGCTGGAGGAGCAGCCGGAGGCGGCGCGGCTGCGCGAGGAGGTGCGGAGCCTGCCCGAGGACGCGAGCCGGGAGGCGCGCATCCAGCTCGGCGAGCTGGTCAACGGGGCCGTCAGCGCCAAGCGCGAGGCCGACACGCAGGAGCTCCTGGAGGCGTTGGCGCCGGTCTGCGTGCTGACGTCCGTGCGCGAGCCCACCCACGAGCAGGACGCCGCGCACATCGCGCTGCTCGTCGAGCTGGACCGGCAGGACGACCTGGAAGCGGTCCTGGACCGGTTCGCCGCGCGGTGGGAGGGCCGGGTCCAGATCCGGCTGCTCGGGCCGCTGGCGCCGTACGACTTCATCGTCACGCCGGCGGGGTGAGGGCGCATGGGCCTGTTCGGTCTCCTGTTCGGCTGGCCGCTGGCGCCGATCAAGGGAGTGATCCGGCTCGGTGAGCTGATCCAGGAGCAGGTCGAGCGCGAGATGAGCGACCCGGCGGCGGTGCGGCGCGAGCTGGAGGAGATCGAGCGGGCCGCGGCCGAGGGACTCATCTCCGAGGAGGAGCAGGAGGAGCGGATGCGCGAGGTCCTGGAGCGGATGATCGGCCCGCCCACCGGAACGGGCCCCGCCGAAGCCGGGTACGACCCCGGCGAAGCCGGATACGGCCCCGCCGAAGACGCTCCGGGCGAACGCGGATCGGGCGATGGCGGCCCGGGTGAGGTCAGGAGGTGATCGCGTGCCGGCCAGGCGACGCAGCCGCGCGGGCGACGTGTCCGAGCGCGAGCGGGACGATCTCCCCCCGGACGAGGACGCCGTGGACGACGAGGACGAGCGGCCCGCCGAGAACGACGAGGACTACGAGGACGAGCCGTCCGGCGAGGACGACGAGGACGACGACTACCAGGACGAAGAGAACGAAGAGGACGAAGAGGGCGACGGAGGCTACGACGACGACTACGAGGCCGAGGACGACTACGTGGAGGAGCGGCCGCGGCGACGCGGGCGCCGGCTGTCCGCGGCGACCGCCGGCGAGGCCGGGCTCCGGCACATCGCCGAGCTGACGTCCCGCGAACCCGAGGGCGTCACGCTGGTCAAGCCCTCCGACGGCGGCGGCGGCGGGTGGACGGTGGGCGTCGAGGTGGTGGAGGACCGCCGGATCCCGTCGTCCGGCGACATCCTCGCGTTGTACGAGGCCGAGCTGGACCCGGAGGGCGGCCTGCTCTCCTACCGGAGGCTGCGCCGCTACCGGCGCGGCAGCGGCGACAGCGAGAGGGGTTGACCGTGGAGCCAGCGCGGACGGGAATCGGGCGGCAGGCCTACCCCTCGTCCTCCGGCGGCCGCGAGCCGACCAACCTGGGGGACATCCTGGAACGCGTCCTCGACCGGGGAGTGATCATCGCCGGTGACATCCGGGTGAACCTCCTCGACATCGAGCTGCTGACGATCAAGCTGCGGCTGATCATCGCGTCGGTGGACACGGCGCGGGAGATGGGCATCGACTGGTGGGAGCACGACCCGTGGCTCACCGGCAAGGACCGTCACCTGCTGGAGGAGAACCGCCGGCTGCGCGACCGGGTCGCCGAGCTGGAGGAGGGCTATCCGCGCGAGGTCGAGGGACGTTCCCGCCGGCGCGCCGTCGAGGGCGAGGTGGAGGGGCGTTCCCGCCGGCGCGCCGTCCGCGGCGAGGTGGAGCGGGAGGAGGACGACCGTGGCCGCTGACCCGGGTTCGGGCACGTACCTCTACGCCGTCGCCGCCGAGGCGGACCCGGGCCGCGAGGCCGCGCTCCCTCAGGGCGTCGTGGGGGGTGAGGTGCGGGCGATCGGGCGGGCCGGGCTGGTCGCGTACGTGAGCACCGTGCCGCTCGACCAGTTCGGCGAGGAGCCGCTGCGGCGGTCCATGGAGGACCTCGACTGGCTGGAGGAGACCGCGCGCGCCCACCACGGCGTCGTCGAGGCGGTGGCGCGGGAGGCTGCCGTGGTGCCCGTGCGCCTGGTCACGGTCTACAGCGGCGACGCGCAGGTGTGGGCGCTGCTGGAGGAGCGGCACGACGACTTCGCGCGGGCGCTCGCCCGCGTGGCCGGGCGGCAGGAGTGGGGCGTGAAGGTGTACGCCGCGCCGGGGGAGGAGGCGGGCGAGCGGGCCGCCGGTGAGGAACCCTCCGGTGAAGGTGAAGGTGAAGGTGAAGGTAGAGGTGAAGGGGAGGGCGGGAAGACGCCGGAGCGGCCCGGCACGGCGTACCTGAAGCGGCGCCAGCAGCAGATCCGCGGCCGCGAGGAGGCGTGGCGGCGGGCCGGCGCCCGCGCCGAGGACATCCACGGCGCGCTCAGCTCCATCGCGGTCGCGAGCCGCCGCCACCGCGCCCAGGACCCGCAGCTGTCCGGACGCCCGGAGTCGATGGTGCTGAACGGCGCCTACCTGGTGGACCGGGAGCGCGGCGAGGAGTTCGCGCGGGCCGTGGAGCGGCTGCGCGGGCCGGGCGGCGACGTGCAGCTCACCGGTCCCTGGGCGCCGTACTCGTTCGCCGTGCTGGACGACGACGGCGGGCTGCGGGAGGGAGTCTGACGTGACGCGCGAGTCCGCGGGAGGGAGCCTGACGTGATGTGCGAGGCCGCGGGAGGGGATCCGAGGTGACGTTCGAGGAGACGCGCGGGGCCGCGCTCGCCGCCGAGGGGCGGCTGCCGTCCGAACGGGTCGCCCTGGTCGACCTGCTGGACCGGCTGCTGGCCGGCGGCGTGGTCGTGAGCGGGGACCTCGTGCTGTCGATCGCGGACATCGACCTCGTCCGCATCTCGGTCCGGGCGCTCATCATGTCGATCCGCGAGTCCGAGCCGATCCGCGCCTATGAGCCGGTACGGGGGTACGCGACACGGACGGACCACGACCCGTACGAGCGCGGGGACTGAGCGTCATGGACGAGCCCGTACGGGAGGTGCGTTCGCCGCGCCTGCGGATCGAGGCCGACCGGGAGGCGGTCGAGCGCGACCTGTCGCGGCTCGTGCTCACGCTGGTGGAGCTGGTGCGCCAGCTCGTCGAGCGGCAGTCCGTACGCCGCATGGAGGAGGGCGACCTGTCCGACGAGCAGGTCGAGGTGCTCGGCATGACGCTGATGCGGCTGGAGGACGCCATGACCGAGCTGTGCGACCGGTTCGGCCTGTCGCCCTCCGACCTCAACCTGGACCTCGGCCCGCTGGGCACGCTCCTCCCCGAGGAGGACCGGCGGGAGCGTTGACGATCCGGGGCCGGGCTCACCCGGCCGTCACTGGACCGTCACGGTCGCCCGGGCCTGCACGGTGGTGCCCGCCACCGTGCCGGTCACCGTGAACGTCCCCGGCTGGGCGTACTCCTCCGGGCCGACCGCCTCCCAGGTGACGGCCACGGAGCTGTCCTTCGACCCGTCGTTGCAGGTCGCGACGACCGTCCCGGGCAGCGACGGCGCCACCCCCGCCCGGGTCGTGACCGCCTCCTCGGCGATCGAGGTGATGGTCACCGCCGCGGTCGTCCGGACGTACACGATGGCCTGGGCGGGTTGCCGGACGCCCTCGGCGAGCCCGGCGACGGTGAAGCTGGTGCCGCCGGTCCTGACCTGCTCGGGCGTGACCTGCTGCCAGGTGACGGCGGCCGAGCTGCGGGCGCCGTCCGCGTACAGGGTCTCTACGGTGGCCGGCAGCTCGGGCAGCGTGCCGGCCAGGGTGGGGACGTGCACGGGGCGGACGGAGTCCGGCGGCACCTCGTACGCCTTGACCTCCAGCAGCCCGACCGACGCCCCTCCGGCCTCCAGTTGGACGCGCAGCCTCGAGGTCGTGACCGTGTCGAAGGACACGGTGTTGTAGGCGTCGACCGCGGTCGGGTAGGAGGCGACGCCGGTGACGTCCTCGAAGGAGTCCCCGTCCCACCGCTGGACCTTCCACGAGGCGGGCACGCGCACGCCGCCGCCGTCGTCGAAGAAGTACACGTCGGCCTTGTTCAGCCGCACCGGCGCCGGCCAGTCGAGCTGCACCCACTGCGTGCCCTGCTGCGGCCAGGTGCCCCAGCGCGGGTTGGCGCCGTCGTCGGAGCGCGGCGGGTCGACGCCGTCGTTGACGGCCGTCACCTTCTCCCAGGGCGAGGTGTAGGAGGCGGTGGGCGTGGCCCTGGGCGCCACGTTCACCTGCTGGGCCTGCGCGGTGGCGGTCACGGTCACGGTCGCCGAGCCGCTCTTCTCGCCGTCGGAGGCGGTGAGCCGCAGCCGGTAGGTGCCCGGCTCGGAGAACGAGACGACCGTGCTCGTGCCCGTCGGGTCGGTGAAGAACGCCTCGCCGGGCCCGTCCGCCTTGGCCCACTGGGTGGTGAGCCGGCCCGACGGCAGCGCGTCGTCCTTGACCGTCGCGTCGATCCTGGCCTGGCCCGGGCGGCTGAAGGCGGGATCGGCGACGGCCACCACGCTCGGCGCCCGGTTGGCGGCCGAGCCGGCGTCGGCGCCCGTCCGGTACGCCTGCACCTCCTTCAGGCCCGTCGCGTAGCCGGGCTGGTGCGTGACCAGGACCCGCAGCCGGCGCGCGGTGACGGCGGGGAAGCCGACCTCGTTGAGGTTGGCCCGCGGGTAGGCCGGCTTCCTGGCCTGTCCGGGCACGTCTTTCCAGGTGTCGCCGTCCTGGTACTGCACCGTGTAGAAGGCGGGCTCCCGGTGCCCGCCGGCCTTGCGGTCGTTGAAGAAGTACAGCCTGAGCCGGTCGACCTGCTGCGCCGAGCCGAGGTCCACCTCCAGCCAGTCCTGGGGCTTGCCCGACCCCTTGCTGTCCCAGTACGGCTCGTTGATCGTGAACCCGTCCACCGCCCCGGCCGGGTCGCCGTGGGAGGCGGTGGCCGTCCTGACCAGGTCGGGCCGGGTGGAGCGCAGGTCCACGCCGGCCTTCTGGAACAGGTCCTCGACGCGGTCGCCCGAGAGCTCCACCTGGACGGGGGCCTTCATCGAGGCCGCCTTCTCGGCGTGCACCACCTGTCCGCCCTCGACCTCGCCGGTGGCCGGGTCCCAGGTGGCGTGCGCGAGCCCGGACAGGGTGACCTTGCGCTTGCCGTCTACCAGGATCGAGTACCCCTCGGGCACCCCGGCGTAGTGCCGGGTGCCGTCGCCCGGCTTGTCCCAGACGATGGTCAGGTCCTTGCCGCGGTAGTCGACGCCGTTGACGGTGAAGTGGTCCCAGCCGATGTCGACCGGCCACAGCTCCACCTTGCCGTCGGAGCGCGGGCGCAGGCCCATCACGTCCTCGATGACGGTCCAGTTGCTGCTGCCGAGGATCGTGTGGTGGATCCAGGAGCGGTAGCCGATGGTCTTGGTGTCCTGGTTCCAGTCGGCCCAGAACTCGTTGGCGTCGGGGTAGCGGGTGTCGCCGCCGACGTACTGCGACCAGGCGTTCCAGTACAGGAGCTGCTTGTACTGCTCGGCCGTGATGTACGGCGACTGGTACTGGCGCAGCGCCTTGCCGAACAGCGCGAAGTTCCGGGTCGAGTTGATCTGCGAGAAGTTGTTCGAGCCCGGGTTGCCGGCCGCGGCGGCCTCCGCCTTGTCCTTCTGGTTGGCGGTATAGGCCGGGAAGATCGGATATTCCGCAGGATCTGCCCACAAACGGAGCGCCTCCCGATATTTCGGGTCGTCGGTGGGCACCAGGCCGGTCGCGTACGGGATGTAGTTGTTCGACTCCTTCCACGGGATCAGCTTGCCCGTCTGCAGGTCACGGTGCTTGAACAGCTTGTCCTGCTCGTCCCACAGCAGGGTGAGGATGCCGTTCCTCACCTTGTCGGCCACGCCGCGCATCTCGGCGGCCTTGGCCGTGTCGCCGGTCAGCTCGTACGCCTGCGCCGCCGCCGTCGCGTTGGCGTAGACGTAGGCGCCTTCCAGCCGCTCGTTGGCCCGCCCGTAGTAGTGGAACGACACCGCGTCGGCGTCGTTGCCGGTCATGTACTCCCGGTCGTACTCGATGACCCCGTTGTGGTCGGAGTCGTACGCGCCGAGCTGCCCGTACACGTCCTTCTCGGCGTAGCGGGCGAGGTTGCGCAGGATCGCCGGCTGGCCGCCGTGGATCTGGTAGCTCTCCAGCGCCGCCGCCGAGATGTACTGGGTGTAGCTGTTTGACCAGTTCTCCGGATCGCCCGGGTTGTCGGTGTACGTGGAGTTGCGCGACACCTCACCGGCCGACACCCACGGCCCGTACGAGTAGATCGGGTCCCGCAGGTACTTCAGGTCCTGCACGAACATCGGGACGGTCAGCACGATCGCGTTGTTGTAGCCCAGCGCGCCCTCCACCGACGTCGGGAACTGGTAGTCGTTCCCGGGGATGTCGGCGTCGAGGAAGTTGAAGCGCATGAGCCACCAGCGGTAGTACACGAACTTCTTGATGTTCTCGTCCGGCACGTCGATGTAGGGGATGTTCCGCGCCCACCAGGCGTTGTAGTCCTGGAGCTGGCGGCGCAGCGCCTGTTCCGGCGAGCGGCCCCGGTAGCCGTCGTACTCCGAGCGCGAGGCGGGCAGCTCGTCGGTGACGAAGCCCATCTGCACCTTGGCGCGCACCGTCCCGCCGGGGGCGACCGTGACCGAGCCCTTCAGCGTGCCGTCCGACGCCTTCAGCCCGTCACCGCTGAGCCTGGGGAAGACCGTGGTCAGCCGGTTCCTGGCGAACACGGCGCCGGTCAGCTCCCGGTCGCCGTCCGCGGTCCTGGCGTACGGGGAGGTCACCGTGATGGGGACGTCCTTGGCCGCCGATCCCGTGTTGGTGATCTCCAGCGTCGTCACGGCGACGTTCTCGTGCGTGATGAACTTCTTCACGCCGACCGCGAGCCCGTCCCCGGTGTAGCGGCCGCTCCAGTGGCTGGGCATCTGCAGCCGCCTGGAGACGTCCTCGTTCAGGTCGGTCCCGAACGAGATCGTGTACGCGTCGCGGTTGTCGATGCTCTCCCAGTACGCGACGTGCCCGCCGAAGCCGATCTTCCTGGGGTCGTGCTCCTTCATGAACAGCGCCCGGCCGCGCGACATCAGCCAGGTGCCCGCCGGGTCGTCACCCGGCCGGGCCAGCATGCGGTCGATCCAGTAGGAGTCGCCGCCCTTCTCCTTCCGGTAGATCTCCGCCATCATCCTGCGCGGGTCGTAGCCGGCGGGCTCGTCGGGCACCGGGTCCGCGCCGGTGAAGGCCGGCATGCCCAGCGGGTCCTGGGCTGTCCGCGCCGCCTGCGCGGAGGCGGCCGGCGGGGTGCCGGCGAGCAGGCCGCCCGCCAGGGTCAGGGCGACCAGACAGGGCAGGGTTCTACGCAAGGGGTCTCCTCCAGCGGGGGGGTGTCACTCGGCGACGGGAAGCCAGACGCGCATGGTGGCGGGGCCGCGGTTGCCCCACCGGTGATAGGGGACGAGCCGCAGCACGGTGTCCGCGCCGCCGCTCACCTGGTCCGGTTCCGGCCCGTACGGCCAGCCGTTGCCCCGGGGCGCCGCGCGCACCGCGGCGACCTCCAGCTCGACCGCCTCGCCGCCTGCGGTCCCGTCCTCCTCCGCGGACGGGACCTCCGCGGGCGGGACCGGCGCGCGGACGGTCAGGTGCGCCAGGGGCGGCTCGTCGCCCACCGACTCCGCGCAGTACACGAGCGGCCCCCGCTCCACCGCCGCGCAGCCGCGCAGGGCGTCGATGCGCCGGTCCGGGTACGTCCAGCGCGGCTCCATGGGCAGCTCCAGCCGGATCTCGTCCCCGGCCCGCCACGGCCCTTGCGCGGTGGCGTAGCCGGGCGCGACCGGCCGGGCCGGGCCGGAGCCGGCGGACAGCGTGGCGCCGCTCGCCCAGGACGGCACCCGCAGCGACACGGCGCCCGCGCCGTCCTCCAGGACCCGCACCGTCACGCCGCCCGACCACGGGTAGCCGGTCTCCACCCGCAGCGCCAGCTCGCCGTGCCGGATCTCGGCGGGCGTGTGCTGGTGGATCCGCACCCCGCCGGAGTCGGCGGCGGCCACGTACGCGCCCAGGGAGGCGAGGGTGCGGGCGATGTTGTTCGGGCAGCACGACACGTCGAACCACTGCGAGCGCAGGCTGCCCTCGGCCGCGTGGTTGACGCCTTCGGGGGGCGCGGCGGCCACCCGCACGTGCAGCGGGTTGGCGTAGAAGAACGAGCGGCCGTCCAGCGCGACGCCGGTGGCGAGCATGTTGTACATCGTCCGCTCGGTCACCTCGGCGTACCTGACGTCGCCGGTGGCGAGCAGCAGCCGGTGCGCCAGCATGATCGAGGCGATGCTCGCACAGGTCTCGTTGTAGGCGCGGTCCGGCGGCAGCTCGAAGTCCTCGCCGTACGACTCGTCGGCGTGCCGCGAGCCCATGCCGCCGGTCAGGTGGGTGCGCCGGGTCAGGGTCCGCTCCCACTGCGCCTCGACGGTCTTGAGCAGCTCCTCGTCGCCGGTCTCCACGGCCACGTCCACCACGCCGGAAGCCAGGTAGAGGGCGCGGACGACGTGGCCGCGGAAGACCTGCGCCTGCCGTACCGGGAGGTCGTCCTGGAAGTAGGCGCGGCCGAAGGGGATGTCGCCCAGCGCCGGCAGGCCGCGGCGCTCGACGAAGCGGCGGGCCATCTCCAGGTACCGCTCGGCCCCGGTCGCCCGGTACAGCTCGACCAGCGCCATCTCGACCACCGGGTGGCCGCAGGTCTCGGTGGTGTCCATGAAGCGCCGGCACACGTGGTCGGCGGCGCGCAGCGTGATCTCGGTCAGCCGGTCCTCGCCGTGCGTGCGCAGCCGGGCCACGCCCGCCTGGATGAGGTGGCCGTAGCAGTACAGCTCGTGGCCCCACTCGAAGTCGGTGTAGCGGTTGCCGCTCCAGCGCGTGTTGAGGTAGCCGTCGCCCTCCTGCGCCCTGCCCACGGTCTCGGCCAGCTCCGGCAGCGCCGGGTGGTCGGCCCAGGCCATGCCCTCCAGCAGCTTGTAGATCTCCGAGTCGCTGAACTCCCGGCCCCGGCGCGGGCGCTGTCCGCGGAAGTTGCCGATCCAGCCTTCGCGCTCCATCCACTCCTGGCAGTGCGCCATGGTGACGTCCCGGTTGAGGGCCGCGCGGTCGCCCCAGAACCCGGCGGCCAGCCGCACGGAGTCGAGGCCCAACGGGGAGAGCACGCCCGAGGAGGGCAGGACAGGGTTAGCCACGCAGAGCTCCCGACATGAATCCGCGCACGTAGTGGCGCTGCAGGACGATGAAGAGGATGAGGCACGGGATGGCCATGACCATGACGCCGGCCTGGAGCATCCCGTAGTCGATCGCGCCGAACGTGCGCTGGGTCATGCTGACCACGGCCACGGGCAGCGTGAAGGACGAGCCGTCGTTGAGCAGGATGAGCGGGGCGAAGAAGTCGTTCCAGGAGGCGAGGAAGGCGAACAGGCCGACCGTGACGAGCGCGGGCCGCACCGCGTGCAGCAGGATGCGGGAGAACGCGCGGAAGGTGCCGCAGCCGTCGACCAGCGCCGCCTCCTCCAGCTCGCGCGGGATCGCCTCGAACGCGTTGCGCATCATGAACAGCGCGAACGGGAGCTGGAACATGACGAACACCAGCGACAGCCCCACCAGCGAGTTCTGCAGGCCGATGAAGCCGAGCAGCACGTACAGCGGGATGAGGATCGTCGCGTACGGCACCATGAGGATCGCCAGCGTGGCCAGGAACAGCAGGTTCTTGCCGGGGAAGTCGAAGCGGGCGAAGGCGTAGCCGCCGAGCGCCGACACCACGAGCGTGCCGGCGACGGTCATGGCCGACACGAGCACGCTGTTGGTGGCGTACGTGCCGAGCCCCTCGCCGAACCTGGCCATCTCCAGGTAGTCGGACGGGTCCTCCAGCGACGCCCAGCCGCTCCACACCAGCGGGAACAGGAACAGCACGGCCAGCGCCGACAGGGTGAGGTGGCGGGTCACCGCAGCCTCCGCATCATCAGGGCGTTCAGCCCGACCAGGCCCACCAGCAGCACGACCGACAGGGCGGCGGCGCCGCCGAGGTCGAAGCGGAAGAACGCGTCGCGGTAGACGACCATGACCATGGAGACGGTGCTGTTGTCGGGGCCGCCGTTGGTGAAGATGAAGAACTGGTCGAAGGCCAGCAGGGAGCCGGTGACGCTGAGGATCAGCATCAGGGCGAGCGTGGGCCGCAGCAGCGGCAGCGTGATCCTGGTGAAGATCTGCCGGCGGCCGGCGCCGTCGCTGCGCGCCGCCTCGTAGACCTCGACCGGGATCGCCTGGAGCCCGGTCAGCAGGATGAGCATGTTGAACCCGGCGAAGCGCCACAGCACCAGCGCGATCGTGGAGAACAGCGCCATGTTCGGCGTGCCGATCCACTTGACCGGCTCGTGGGTGATCCCCAGCGCCCGCAGCATCGGGTCGACGGGGCCGAAGTCGTTGTTGAGCATGCCGTAGAACAGCAGCGCGGCGGCGGCGAAGCCGACCGCGCCCGGCAGGAAGAACGCGGTGCGGAAGAAGCCGACGCCGGGCCGGCGCTCCTGCACGAGCAGGGCGAGGCCGAGCGCGACCGACGACAGCAGCACCGTGGTGATCGCCGTGTACTTCAGCGTGAAGAGCACCGCGTCGAGGAACAGCGGGTTGTCGGCGATCCTGGCGTAGTTGTCCGGGGCGTTGAAGTGGGCCGGGCCGAGCAGCGGCCAGCGGTTGAGCGACATCCACACCACGAGCACGAGGGGCACGACGAACAGCACCCCGACGATGACCGCGGTGGGCGCCGCGTACAGCCAGCCCTGGACCTTCTTGCCCCGCCATCGGGCGGGCGGCGCGCCGTGCGCCGCCCGCCGTCCGGCGCGCGTGAGCGTCAGCGTCATTGCTGCAGCGACTTCGTGATCTCGGCGTTGAGCTGCGGGAGCTTCGAGGCGTCACCGAACATCGCCTCGCGGGCCAGGCGCAGCCACGGCCCCTGCGGGTCGTTGAAGGTCTGGCCGAAGCGCGGCGCGAACGGGGTCTGGCCCTTGGCCACCAGCGAGTTGATCAGCACGACGCGCGGGTCCTCGGCGGAGTACTTGTTACCGGCCAGGTCGGTGCGGGCGAGCACGTCCTTGTTCTTGGCCATGACCTCGACCTGCGCGTCCTCCGACATGGTCCAGGACAGGAAGTCCCAGGCCGCGTCCGCGTTCTTCGTGGTGGAGGAGATGCCGATCGAGTCGCCGCCGACGAAGGTGGACTCGCCGCCGTCGGGGCCGGCGATCGGGGTGACACCGATCTTCATGTCCTTCGGCATGAGGCCGAGCGTGGTCGAGGGCATCGGCATGACGCCGATCTCGCCCTTGGGGAAGAAGCCGGTCCAGGTCGGGCCCTGCTCCTCCTTGGCCGTCGGGCCGGTGGCCTTCTTGTCGTACAGCTCGCGCCAGATCGTGAAGACCTCGGTCATCGGGGGCCGGTCGTTGAGGGAGGTGGTGCCCTCGGGGTTCATGACCTGGCCGCCGGCCGCCCAGACCGAGGGCCAGAAGGTGAAGACGTAGCAGCCGCCGCAGTTGCCGCCGAAGAACGTGCCGTGGACCTTGCCGTCCTTGCCGAGCTTGTCCTGGATGGTGGTCGCCTGCTGGGCGAACTCCTTGAGCGTCTTGGGGCCCTTCTCCGGGTCGAGCCCGGCCTTCTGGTACAGGTCCTTGTTCCAGAACCAGACCGACAGGTCGAGCGTGTGCGGCAGCGTGTACCGCCGGCCGTCCATCGTGCCCAGCTTCATGTGCGAGGGCGCGAGCTTGTCCTTGAACGGCAGGGCGGCGATCCGGTCGGTGATGTCGAGGAACAGGCCCTGCGCGGTGTAGTTGGGGACGAAGATGACGTCGGCGGCGAACACGTCGGGGAGCTGCTTGGCCCCGGCGGCGGCCGCGATGCGGGGCTGGTAGTTGTCCGTCGGGATGACGGTCAGTTTGACCTGGTTCTTGTGGCTGCTGTTGTAGGCCTTCACCAGCCGCTCGCTCTGGGCCTGCGTGGCGGCGCGCGTCCACATGGTGATGGTGGCCGGGCCCGCGGCGGGCTCGGCCGACGACCCGGCTCCGCCACCGCCGCCGCAAGCTGCGGATGTGAGCGCTAACAGTCCGAGGATGGCGATCCCGGCCAGCCGTCGTCTCATGGTTGTCTCCTTCGGGACCCCCGAGAACTAAAAGGTTTTCGGAAACGTAGAAGAAACATCGGTGCCTGTCAATGGGTGTTAAGGTGCGTGGCAGTTGCCGGTGAATGAAAAGGGTTTCGAAACATGGCGGGTAGGCGCGTGACCATCAACGACGTGGCCTCCCTGGCGGGGGTGTCGATCGCCACGGCCTCCAAGGCGCTCAACGGGCGGCAGGACGTGCGGGCCTCGACCCGCGAGCGGGTGCTCGCCGCCGCCGCGGAGCTGTCGTTCCAGCCGAACGCCCTCGCGCGGGGGCTGCTGTCGGGACAGACCCGTACGGTGGGGCTGCTCACCTCCGACAGCGTGGGCCGGTTCGGGATCCCGGTGCTGCTGGGGGCCGAGGACGCGTTCGGCGCGGGGGAGATGGCGGTGATGCTGTGCGACGCGCGCGGCGACGCCATCCGCGAGCAGCACCACCTGCGCGCGCTGCTGTCGCGCCGGGTGGACGGGATCATCGTGGTCGGCGAGAGCACCAACCCGCGGCCCTCGGTCAGCAAGGACCTGCCGGTCCCCGTCGTGTACGCCTACGGGCCCTCCGACGACCCGGAGGACGTGTCGTTCGTGCCCGATGACGTCGGCGGCGCGGCGATGGCCGTGGAGCACCTGCTCGCCCTCGGCCGGCGCCGGATCGCGCACGTCACCGGGCCCCGGCACTACAAGGCGGCCCGCGACCGGGCCGAGGGGCTGCGGATCGCGCTGGAGGCGGCCGGCTGCGAGCAGGCCGGCGAGACGCTGTGGGGCTCGTGGTCGCAGCGCTGGGGGCGGCACGCCGCCGAGATGCTGCTCATGGCCGAGCCGGGCGTGGACGCGGTGTTCTGCGGCAGCGACCAGGTCGCGGCCGGCTTCGTGGAGGCCGCCCGCGAGCGGGGCCGCTCCGTGCCCGGCGACCTCGCGGTGATCGGCTACGACAACTGGGAGGTGCTGTCCACCGAGACGCGCCCCGCGCTCACGACCGTGGACATGAACCTGGAACTGCTCGGCCGCACCGCCGCCCAGCACCTGTTCGCCGCCATCGACGGCCGGGCCACCCCGGGGGTGCACCGCATGCCCTGCCATCTGGTGATCCGGGACTCGACCGCCGCCGCGTGAGGAACCCCGTGCCCGCAGGGGAAGAGCGCCCGAACGGTCGATCACAAGCGCGCACGTGACGTTTCCGTAATCCCGGGAGCTCTTGACGGGACCCATTGTTAACGTTCACAGTCTTCCCAGGCCCAGCGTGAGAGGGCCGGGAAGGAGCACCTCGTGGGATCGTCGCAAGCCCGGCGGATGCCGGTCATGGCGGACGTCGCCCGTGAGGCGGGAGTGTCCCACCAGACGGTCTCACGTGTGCTCAACGAGCACCCTAACGTGCGCAGCGAGACCCGTACCCGGGTTCTGGAGGCGATCGACAAACTCGGCTACCGCCGCAACCTCGTCGCCCGCGCCCTGGTGACCAAGCACTCGCGGACGCTGGGGGTGGTCAGCTTCGACACCACCCTCTACGGCCCGGCCAGCACGGTGTACGGCATCGAGCAGGCGGCCCGCGCGGCGGGCTACTTCGTCAGCATCGTCAGCCTCAAGTCCATCGACCGGACCGGCGTCCGCGACGCCCTCGACTACCTGGCCGACCAGGGCGTCGACGGCATCGTGGTCGTCGCGCCGCAGCGCTCGGCGGCCCAGACCCTGGCCGACCTGGCGCCCGGCGTGCCCATCGTGGCGGTCGAGGGCGGCGAGGCCGGCGACGTGTCGGTGGTCTGCGTGGACCAGGTCGAGGGGGGCCGGCTCGCCACTGAGCACCTGCTCTCGCTGGGCCACGAGACCGTCTGGCACGTGCGGGGCCCGTCCGACTGGCTGGAGGCCGAGGGCCGCGTGGCCGGGTGGCGGGCGGCGCTCGCCCAGGCCGGGCGCGCGGCGCCGGAGCCGCTGGCCGGCGACTGGAGCCCGCGCTCGGGCTACGAGGCGGGCCGCAGCCTGGCGTCCATGGCGGGCGTCAGCGCGGTCTTCGTGGCCAACGACCAGATGGCCCTGGGCGTGCTCAGGGCGTTCTCGGAGCAGGGGGTGAAGGTGCCCGACCAGGTGAGCGTCGTCGGTTTCGACGACATCCCCGAGTCGGAGTTCTTCTCGCCTCCCCTCACCACCATCAGGCAGGACTTCGACGCGGTCGGCAGGAACAGCATCGAGGTGCTCCTCCGGCAGATCGAGGGCGAGGAGCCGCCCGCGTGCGAGCGCCTCGTCGTCCCGCCCTCCTTCGTGGCCCGGGCCAGCACGGCGCGGGCCTGAACAGCTTTCAGCGATATCGGGGACATCGGGGAACACGGAAGCGCGGCGCTCGCGTCAGGTCGCTGATGTTAGCGCTCACATAGGGAAAGAAGGACTCCACGTGTTGAAGAGGATCTCGATGCTCGTCGTCGCCGGCCTCGCCGCCGCGACGCTGACCGGCTGCGGCGGCAGCGGGGGCGGGAGCGGCTCGGGCGGCGGGGACGGCTCGATCACCATGGGCTTCTCCCAGGTCGGCGCCGAGAGCGGCTGGCGCACGGCGAACACCAAGTCCGTGCAGGAGGCGGCCAAGGCCGCCGGGATCACCCTGAAGTTCTCCGACGCCCAGCAGAAGCAGGAGAACCAGATCAAGGCGATCCGCTCCTACATCCAGCAGAAGGTGGACGTCATCGCCTTCTCGCCGGTGGTCGAGTCGGGCTGGGACACCGTGCTCAAGGAGGCGAAGAACGCCAAGATCCCGGTCATCCTCACCGACCGGGCCGTCGACTCCAAGGACACCAGCCTCTACAAGACCTTCCTCGGCTCGGACTTCGTCGAGGAGGGCCGCAAGGCCGGCAAGTGGCTGGTCGAGCAGTACAAGGACGCCAAGGACCCGGTCAACATCGTCGAGCTCCAGGGCACGACGGGCTCCGCGCCGGCCAACGACCGCAAGGCCGGCTTCCAGGAGGTCATCGGGGCCGACCCCAAGTTCAAGATCATCGCCTCGCAGACGGGCGACTTCACCCGCGCCAAGGGCAAGGAGGTCATGGAGGCGTTCCTCAAGGCCAACCCCGACATCGACGTCCTGTACGCCCACAACGACGACATGGGCCTCGGCGCCATCGAGGCCATCGAGGGCGCCGGCAAGGTCCCCGGCAAGGACATCAAGATCATCACCGTGGACGCCGTGCACGACGGCATGCAGGCCCTGGCCGACGGGAAGATCAACTACATCGTCGAGTGCTCCCCGCTGCTCGGCCCGCAGCTCATGGACCTCGCCAAGAAGGTCGTCAAGAACGAGAGCGTCCAGGCCCGCGTGGTGACCGAGGAGACCACGTTCACCCAGGAGCAGGCCAAGACCGCGCTGCCCGACCGCAAGTACTGACCCGGTGACCGGGCCGGCCGCCCCGGCCGGCCCGATCGCAGATCACGCGAACAGGAGGGGGCGCCGCCTTGGACGTACCCGCTCCGGTCCTGCGGATGAGCGGGATCGGCAAGCAGTTCCCTGGAGTGAGGGCACTGGACGGCGTGGACCTGCGGCTGCTGCCGGGCGAGGTCCACGCGCTCATGGGCGAGAACGGCGCGGGCAAGTCCACGCTGATCAAGGTCCTGACCGGGGTCCACCCCGCCGACTCGGGCACGATCGAGCTGGCCGGCCGGACCGTGTCCTTCGCCGGGCCGCTGGAGGCCCAGCAGGCGGGCATCAGCACCGTCTACCAGGAGGTCAACCTCTGCGCCAACCTGTCGGTGGCGGAGAACATCTTCATCGGCCGCGAGCCGCGCCGCCGCGGCCGCATCGACTGGAAGCGGATGCGGGCCCGCGCCGCCGAGCTGCTGGAGCGGCTGGAGCTCGACGTCGACGTCTCCGCGCCGCTGTCGTCGTACTCGCTGGCCCTGCAGCAGATGGTGGCCATCGCCCGCGCCATCGACGTCGAGGCCCGGGTGCTCATCCTCGACGAGCCCACCTCCAGCCTCGACGCGGGCGAGGTGCGCCAGCTCTTCCACGTGATGCGGCGGCTGAAGGAGGAGGGCATCGCCATCCTCTTCGTCTCCCACTTCCTCGACCAGATCTACGAGATCTCCGACCGGATGACGATCCTGCGCAACGGCCGGCTGGTCGGCGAGTACCTCACCCGCGAGCTGAGCCAGGTCACGCTCGTCTCCAAGATGATCGGCCAGGAGCTGGCCGAGCTGGAGCGCCTGCACGGCGAGGCCAGGACCTTCGACCGGCCCCTGGTCGAGGCCCGCGAGCTGGGCCGGACCGGGGCCGTCGAGCCGTTCTCGCTCACCATCCACGAGGGCGAGGTCGTGGGCCTGGCCGGGCTGCTCGGCTCCGGCCGCACCGAGATCGCCCGGCTGCTGTTCGGCGCCGACCACGCGAGCAGCGGCGAGGTCGCGGTCGGCGGCGTGCCCGCCGCGCTGCGCACCCCGCGGGCGGCGATGGCGCACCGCATCGCGTTCTGCTCCGAGAACCGCAAGCGGGACGGGCTGATCCCCGACCTCACGGTCCGCGAGAACATCGTCCTCGCCCTCCAGGCCACCCGCGGCTGGACCCGGCCCGTGCCGCGCGACCAGCAGGACGAGCTGGTCGGCCGCTACGTCAAGGCGCTCAAGATCAGCCCACCCAACCCCGAGCACCTGGTGCGCAACCTCAGCGGCGGCAACCAGCAGAAGGTGGTGCTCGCCCGCTGGCTCATCCTGGAGCCGCGGCTGCTCATCCTCGACGAGCCGACGCGCGGCATCGACGTCGGCGCCAAGGCCGAGATCCAGCGGCTGGTCGCCGAGCTGTCCGACGGCGGCATGGCCGTGCTGTTCATCTCCGCCGAGCTGGAGGAGGTGCTGCGGCTCAGCCACCGGGTCGGCGTGCTGCGCGACCGCAGGCTGGTGGCCGACCTGCCCAACGACGACACCCTCACCACGGACAGGCTCATGGAGACCATCGCGAGCGGGGGCCGGGCATGAAGCGACTCCTCTGGCCGCTGCTCGTGCTGGCCGCGCTGCTGGCCGTCAACCTCTTCTTCACCCCCTCCTTCTTCTCCGTCGAGATGAAGGAGGGGCACCTGTACGGCAGCCTCATCGACATCCTGCGCTTCGGCGCCCCGCTCATCCTGGTCTCGCTCGGCATGACCCTGGTCATCGCCACCGGGGGCATCGACCTGTCGGTCGGCTCGGTGGTGGCGATCTCCGGGGCGCTGGCGTGCCTGCGGATCAGCGAGGACGGGGGCGTCTTCTCCGCCGTGGTGCTGGCGCTCGGCCTGTGCGTGCTGCTCGGCCTGTGGAACGGGTTCCTTGTCGCCGGGGTCGGCATCCAGCCGATCATCGCCACGCTCATCCTCATGGTCGCCGGGCGCGGGCTGGCCCAGCTCATCACCGACGGGCAGATCATCACCGTCAACAGCCCGTCGTACAAGGTCATCGGCGGCGGCTACCTGCTGACCGTGCCGTTCGGCATCCTGCTCGTGCTCGTCGTGCTGGGGGTCACCGCGTTCCTCACCCGGCGGCTCGCCCTCGGCGTGCTCATCGAGTCGGTCGGCGGCAACGCCGAGGCCAGCCGGCTCGCGGGCATCCGGGCGCGCGGGATCGTCATCACGGTGTACGCCTTCGCCGCGCTGTGCGCGGGCGTCGCCGGGCTCATGATCAGCTCGAACGTGTCCAGCGCCGACGGCAACAACGCCGGCCTGTGGATCGAGCTGGACGCCATCCTCGCGGTCGTCATCGGCGGCACCTCGCTGTCGGGCGGCCGGTTCTCCCTCGGCGGTACCGTGCTCGGGGCGCTCATCATCCAGACGCTGACGACGACGATCTACTCGGTGGGCGTGCCGCCGGAGACCACGCTGCTGGTCAAGGCGCTCGTGGTGGCGGCGGTCTGCCTCCTCCAGTCGCCGAAGTTCCGTGACAAGGTGTTCCGCCGGGCCGGGCCGCCGTCCTCGCCCCGGCCGGCGGCCGAGGAGAAGGTGCGGGTGACGGCATGACGACGGCCATCCTCGACCGGCTCGGCGCGCGCGGCCGGTCCGTGCCCGCCAAGTACGTGCCGGTGCTCGTGACCGCCGGGCTTTTCGTGGCGATGTTCGTCGTGGGCGGCATCCGCTACGAGGGGTTCGCGACCGGGCAGGTGATCCTCAACGTCTTCATCGACAACGCCTTCCTGCTGGTGGTCGCGGTCGGCATGACGTTCGTGATCCTGACCGGCGGCATCGACCTGTCGGTGGGGTCGGTCGTCGCGCTGTCCACGATGATCTCGGCCAGCCTCATGGCGGGGCCGGGCTGGCCGCCGTACCTGGTGGTGCCGCTGGTGCTGCTCATCGGGTCGGCGCTCGGGCTGGTGATGGGCTACATCGTGCACGCCTTCGACATCCAGCCGTTCATCGTCACGCTGGCCGGCATGTTCCTGGCCCGGGGCCTGTGCTACACGATCGGCACCGACTCGATCCCCATCGAGGACCCGACGTTCACCGCGTTCGCGCAGACCAGGATCGACCTGTTCGCCGACCTGTGGATCTCGCCGAGCGTGGTGATCGCCGCCGTGGTGGTGCTGGT
This sequence comes from Nonomuraea montanisoli, assembly GCF_013363975.1. Taxonomy (GTDB): domain Bacteria; phylum Actinomycetota; class Actinomycetes; order Streptosporangiales; family Streptosporangiaceae; genus Nonomuraea; species Nonomuraea montanisoli. The sequence goes on from NZ_JABWGN010000002.1 coordinate 85,405, forward strand.
GGCGGCGTACGTGCTGCACTACACCCGCCTCGGCCGCACCGTCTACGCGACCGGCGGCAGCGAGCAGTCGGCCCTGCTCATGGGCCTGCGGGTGGGGCGGACCAAGGTGGCGGTCTACACGATCAGCGGCTTCTGCTCGGCGCTCGGCGGGGTGCTGTTGTCGTTCTACATGCTGTCGGGGTACGGCCTGCACGCCGTCGGCATGGAGCTCGACGCCATCGCGGCCGTCGTCATCGGCGGCACCCTGCTGACCGGAGGCTCCGGCTTCCTGCTCGGCACGGTGCTCGGCGTGTTGGTGCTGGGTCTCATCCAGACCGTGCTGAGCTTCGAGGGGACGCTGAGCTCCTGGTGGACGAAGATCTTCATCGGGTTGCTGCTGTTCGTGTTCATCCTGTTGCAACGTCTATTCTCGGCGCGGCGCCGTACCTGACCGTTCGTGCGGCGTGCGCCGTACCCGACCTGGGGAGTGTGTGTGAGCGTTAACAGTGGCAGCTACGTGATCGGCGTCGACTTCGGCACGCTGTCGGGACGCGCCGTGGTGGTGCGCGTCGCGGACGGCGCCGAGCTCGGCACGGCCGTCCACGAGTACGCCCATCGCGTCATCGAGGACCGCCTGCCGGGCGGCGACGTGCGCCTCGGGCCTGACTGGGCCCTGCAGTCGCCGCACGACTGGCTGGACGTGCTGAAGATCGCGGTGCCCGAGGCCGTGGCCGCCGCGGGCGTGGACCCCGCCGAGGTCATCGGCATCGGCACCGACTTCACCGCCTGCACCGTGCTGCCGACGACCGCCGACGGCACGCCGCTCTGCCACGACACCCCCGAGCGCCCCCACGCCTGGCCCAAGCTGTGGAAGCACCACGCCGCCCAGTCCCACGCCGACCGCATCAACGCCCTGGCCGCCGAGCGCGGCGAGACGTGGCTGCCCCGCTACGGCGGCAAGATCTCCTCCGAGTGGGAGTTCGCCAAGGGCCTGCAGGTCCTGGAGGAGGACCCCGAGGTGTACGCGCGGGCCGAGCGCTGGATCGAGGCCGCCGACTGGATCGTCTGGCAGCTCACCGGGGTCGAGACCCGCAACGTCTGCACCGCCGGGTACAAGGGCATCCGCCAGGACGGCGCCTACCCGTCCGAGGAGTTCCTGGCCGCGCTCAACCCCGGCTTCGCCGGCTTCACCGCCAAGCTCGGCCATGACATCTCGCCCCTCGGCGGGCTGGCCGGCCGGCTGACCGCCGAGGCCGCCGCCTGGACCAAGCTGCCCGAGGGCATCGCCGTCTGCGTCGGCAACGTGGACGCGCACGTCACCTCCGCCGCGGCCGACGCCGTCCGGCCCGGCCAGATGGTCGCCATCATGGGCACCTCCACCTGCCACGTCATGCCCTCCGACCAGCTCGCCGAGGTGCCCGGCATGTGCGGCGTGGTCCAGGACGGCATCGTGCCGGGCCTGTGGGGTTACGAGGCCGGCCAGTCGGGCGTGGGCGACATCTTCGCCTGGTTCATCGACAACTCCGTGCCCGCCTCCTACGCGCGCGCCGCCGAGGAGCGCGGCCGGACGGTCCACGAGCACCTGACCGAGCTGGCCGCCGCCCAGGAGGTCGGCCGGCACGGCCTGGTCGCGCTCGACTGGCACAACGGCAACCGTTCGGTGCTGGTGGACCACAACCTGTCCGGCGTGATCGTCGGCCAGACGCTCAGCACCCGGCCCGAGGACGTCTACCGGGCGCTCATCGAGGCCACCGCGTTCGGCGCCCGCGTGATCGTCGAGACGTTCGAGGCGTCCGGCGTGCCCGTCGAGGAGTTCGTGGCGGCGGGCGGCCTGCTGAAGAACCGCTTCCTCATGCAGGTCTACGCCGACGTGCTGCGCCGCCCGATCTCGGTGATCGGCTCGGACCAGGGCCCGGCGCTCGGCTCGGCCATCCACGCGGCCGTGGCCGCCGGCGCGTACGCCGACATCGACCAGGCCGCGGCCGCCATGGGCACGCGGCGCGAGAACGTCTACCTGCCCGACGAGGGCCGGGCCGACGCCTATGACCGGCTCTACGCCGAATACCGCACACTGCACGACTACTTCGGGGACGGACGCATGCTGCACACCCTGCGGAAGATCAGGAACGAGGCCGGCTCATGATCCAGCGCTTGCGGAGGACGGTCAGCGACCTGCACGCCGAGCTCGTACGCTACGACCTCGTCGCGTGGACCGCCGGGAACGTCTCCGGCCGGATCCCGGGCGAGGACCTGTTCGTCATCAAGCCGTCGGGGGTGAGCTACGACGAGCTCGGGCCGGAGAACATGGTCCTGTGCGACCTCGACGGCAACCTCGTGGAAGGCGACCACTCGCCGTCCAGCGACACCGCCGCGCACGCCTACGTCTACCGCAACATGCCCGAGGTGGGCGGCGTCGTCCACACCCACTCCACCTACGCCAGCGCGTGGGCCGCCCGCGGCGAGGCCATCCCCTGCGTGCTGACCGCCATGGCCGACGAGTTCGGCGGCGAGATCCCGGTCGGGCCGTTCGCGCTGATCGGCGACGACTCCATCGGCCAGGGCATCGTCGAGACCCTCAAGGGTCACCGCTCGCCCGCCGTGCTCATGCGCAACCACGGCGTCTTCAGCATCGGCAAGGACCCCAGGGCCGCGGTGAAGGCCGCCGTCATGTGCGAGGACGTGGCCCGCACGGTGCACGTCGCCCGCCAGCTCGGCGAGCCGCTGACCATCGGGCAGGACGACATCGACCGCCTCTACGACCGCTACCAGAACGTCTATGGACAGAGGAGCCCGCGTTGACCATCTGGTTTCTGACCGGCAGCCAGGGACTGTACGGCGAGGACACGCTGCGGCAGGTCGCCGAGCAGTCCCGGCGCATCGCCGAGGCCCTGCCGGTGCCCGTGGAGTGGAAGCCCGTGCTCACCGACGCGGCGGCGATCCGCCGGGTGATGCTGGAGGCCAGTGCCGACGACTCGTGCGCCGGGGTCATCGCGTGGATGCACACGTTCTCGCCGGCCAAGATGTGGATCGCCGGCCTCGACGCGCTGCGCAAGCCGCTGCTCCACCTGCACACGCAGGCCAACGTGGAGCTGCCGTGGAGCTCCATCGACATGGACTTCATGAACCTCAACCAGGCCGCCCACGGCGACCGGGAGTTCGGCCACATCCAGACCCGCCTCGGCGTCCCCCGCAAGACCGTCGCCGGGCACGTCAGCGACCCGCGGGTCGGCGAGCGCGTCGAGGCGTGGGCGCGGGCCGCGACCGGCCTGGCCGAGCTGCGCACCCTCAAGCTCGCCCGCTTCGGCGACAACATGCGCGACGTGGCCGTCACCGAGGGCGACAAGGTCGAGGCGCAGCTCCGCTTCGGCGTCTCGGTCAACACCTACGGCGTCAACGAGCTGGTCGAGGCCGTGGACGCCGCCTCCGACGCCGACGTGAACGCCCTGGTCAAGGAGTACGAGGAGCTCTACCGGGTGACGCCCGAGCTGCTCGGCGAGCGGCGCGAGTCGCTGCGCTACGCGGCCCGGATCGAGCTCGGCCTGCGCCACTTCCTGGAGGGCGGCGGCTTCAGGGCGTTCACCACGAACTTCGAGGACCTCGGCGGCCTGCGCCAGCTCCCCGGCCTGGCCGTGCAGCGGCTCATGGCCGACGGCTACGGCTTCGGCGGCGAGGGCGACTGGAAGACCTCGGTGCTGCTGCGCACCCTCAAGGCCATGTCAGCCGGCGGGGCGCCCGAGGGGGGCACCTCGTTCATGGAGGACTACACCTACGACCTGACGCCCGGCCAGGAGGTGATCCTGGGCGCGCACATGCTGGAGGTCTGCCCGTCGATCGCCGCGGACACCCCGTCGTGCGAGATCCACCCGCTCGGCATCGGCGGCCGGGAGGACCCGGTCCGGCTGGTGTTCGACGCGGCCCCCGGCCCGGGCGTCGTCGTGGGCCTGGCCGACATGGGCGACCGGTTCCGGCTCGTGGCCAACGAGATCGACATCGTCCCGCCGGCCGAGCCGCTGCCCGCCCTGCCCGTGGCCCGCGCCGTCTGGAAGCCCCGGCCCGACTTCCGCACCAGCACCGAGTCGTGGCTGACCGCCGGCGCCCCCCACCACACCGTGCTGTCCACGGCCGTCGGAGCCGAGGAGCTGAGCGACCTGGCCGACATGCTGGGCGTGGAGCTGCTCGTCATCGACGCCGGCACGACGAGCCGGCAGTTCGCGAAGGAGCTGCGCTGGAACCAGGCGTACTACCGCCTGGCGCAGGGCTTCTAGTGACCCGGGACGTCGTGGCCGCCGGTCCGTCGAACTGGGCCGGCAACGTGGCCTTCCGCGCGTCGGGCGTGCGGCGGCCGTCCTCGCTGGAGGAGCTGCGGCGGCTGGTCGCCGGCAGCGCCCGGGTGCGGGCGCTCGGCAGCGGCCACTCGTTCAACGACGTCGCCGACACGGTGGGCGAGCTGGTCGCGCTCGACCGCATGCCGTACGTCATGGAGATCGACGGCGGCGGGGACGGACGGGCTCCCCGGGCGCGGGTCGGCGGGGGCGTGACCTACGCGCGCCTCGCCGCCGACCTGCACGCGCGCGGATTAGCCCTGGCCGCCATGGCCTCGCTGCCGCACATCTCGGTGGCGGGGTCGGTGGCGACCGGCACGCACGGCTCCGGCGACGGCAACCGCAGCCTCGCGGCCGCGGTCTGCGGGCTGGAGCTGGTCACCGCCGACGGCTCGCTCGTCTCGCTGGAGCGCGGCGACGACGGCTTCGCGGGCGCGGTCGTCGCGCTCGGGGCGCTCGGCGTCGTCACGTCGCTCACGCTGGACGTGGTGCCCGCCTTCGAGCTGCGCCAGTACGTCCGCGAGGACCTGCCGCGCGACGCCCCGTTCGACGAGGTCATGGCCGGCGGCTACAGCGTCAGCCAGTTCACCGACTGGCGCTCCACCCGGGTGTGGCTCAAGCGGCTCACCGAGCTGCCGGACGGCGACTGGCTCGGCACCCGGGCCGCCGGCGGCCCCCGCCACCCGGTGCCCGGCATGCCCGCCGGAAGCTGCACCGCGCAGCTCGGCGTGCCGGGGCCGTGGCACGAGCGGCTGCCGCACTTCCGGGCCGACGCGCCGCCGAGCGGCGCGGGCGACGAGCTGCAGTCGGAGTTCACGATGCCGCGGGAGCGGGCGGCCGAGGCGCTGGCCGCGCTGTACGCCGTGGGCGACGCGATCCGGCCCGCGCTGCAGATCTCGGAGGTGCGCACGGTCGCGGGCGACGACCTGTGGCTGAGCCCGTTCCACGGCCGCGACAGCGTCGCCGTCCACTTCACCTGGGTCAAGGACGGGGACGCGGTGCTCCCGGCCCTGCGGCTGGTGGAGGAGACGCTGGCGCCCTTCGATCCCCGGCCGCACTGGGGCAAGCTGTTCACCCGGTGGCCGGAGCCGTCGGAGCGGTTCGGGGCGCTGGTGCGCGCGTACGACCCGGAGGGGAAGTTCGGCAACGACTTCGTCCGGCGCGTCGTGGGGGAGTGAGACTCCGCTCGCCGGTCATACCTGACAGGAGGTGACAGGTACGACCGGCATCCTGGACCCATGACCGCTCACGGAACCTTCGACATCGACAGCGTGACTCCCCAGCCGCCCTTCTCCGAAGCCGACGGCGTCTCGCTCGGCCAGATCACGCTGACCAAGACCTTCCACGGCGACCTCGACGCCACGTCCGTGGTGACCATGCTGGCCACGGCGACCGAGATCGAGGACTCCCGCTCGTACGTGGCGGTGGAGCGGATCGAGGGCACCCTCGACGGGCGCAAGGGCAGCTTCGTCGTCCAGCACATCGCCGCCAGCGACCGGGGCGAGCCGTCGCTGCGCGTCACCGTCGCCCCCGACTCCGGCACGGGCGAGCTGCGCGGCATCCGCGGCGAGCTGGAGATCAGCATCGCGCCCGACGGCTCCCACTCCTACACCTTCGACTACCGCCTGTGACGCCTTCCCCGGGGCATGGCCGGGGTCACCTCGCCGAGGCGCCTCTGGTGGTGAAGGCGCGGCGGTAGGCCGACGGGGACGTCCGCATCGTGCGCGCGAAGTGCTGGCGGAACGTCACCGGGCTGTCGAACCCCACCGCGGCCCCGATCTCCTCCACGGGCGCGGCCGTGGCCTCCAGCATGGGCAGGCTGGCCGCCACCCGCTGCGAGATCACCCATCTCAGCGGCGTCGTGCCGGTGCGCCGCCGGAAGTGCCGCAGGAACGAGCGCTCCGACATGTGGGCCACCCGCGCCAGGTCGGCCACGGTGATCGGCCGCGCCAGGTCGGCCAGGGCCCAGTCCATCGCCCGGGCCACCGCGTCGTCGTCCTCGACCGGCCGTACCGGGGCCTCGATGAACTGGGCCTGCCCGCCCTCCCGGTGCGGCGCGATGACGAGGCGGCGCGCCACGGCGTTGGCGACGCCGGGGCCGTGGTCGGCGCGGACGAGGTGGAGCAGCAGGTCGAGCCCCGCCGCGCTGCCCGCGCTGGTCAGCACGTCGCCGGCGTCCACGTACAGGACCGAGGCGTTGACCCGCACCGCCGGGAAGCGGCGCTGGAGCAGGTCGGTGTACTTCCAGTGGGTGGTCGCCTCGCGCCCGTCGAGCAGGCCGGCCGCCGCCAGCGCGAACGCGCCCGAGCAGATCGACACCACGCGCGCCCCGCGGTCGTGGGCCCGCCGCAGTGCCGCGACCAGCTCCGCCGACTCCGGGCCGCGCACGTCCGGCACGCCGGGGACGATCACCGTGCCGGCCTCGGCCAGCACGTCGAGCCCGTGCGCCGCCTGGAGGGTGAACCCGCCCACGGCATGCAGGGGGTGCGTCGTCTCGGCGCAGACCCGCAGGTCGTACCAGGGCACCCCGAGCTCGGGCCGCGGCAGCCCGAAGATCTCCACCACGCAGCCGAGCTCGAACGGCCCCATCCCGTCGAACGCGAGCACCGCGACGGTCGGCAATGGAGGCGTCAACGAGATCGGGATCGCCATGGGCGCATGTTAGCCCGCCTCCCAAAGCGGGAGAAACAGGACATGCACATATCGGGGGTACACACCGTTCTGCCTGATCATCGTTACGAGCAGGCGGAGATCATCGAGGCGTTCTCCCGGTTGACCGAGGCCGACCGGGACCTCCTGGAACACTTCCGCGACGCCACCGGCGTCCGGGCACGCCACCTCGCGCTCGCGCTGGAGGACTACGGCAAGCTCGACTCCTTCACCCGCGCCAACGAGACGTACGCCGAGATCGCGCTCGACCTCGCCGAGCGGGCCGTCCTCGGCGCCCTCGCCAAGGCGGACGTGCCGCCGGCGAGGGTGGACCACCTGATGTTCTGCTCCAGCACGGGCCTCGCGACCCCGTCGCTGGACGCCCGGCTGGCCCAGCGGGCGGGGCTGCGCGACGACGTCAGGCGCGTGCCGGTGTTCGGGCTCGGGTGCGCGGCCGGCGCCGCGGGCCTGGCCCGGCTCAACGACTACCTGCGCGGCTGGCCCGCCCACGTCGCGCTGCTCGTCTGCGCGGAGCTGTGCTCGCTGACCCTCCAGCGCGACGACACCTCCGTCGCCAACGCCCTGGCCGGGGCGCTGTTCGGGGACGGCGCGGCGGCGGTCGTGGCCACCGGGCGCGGCCCGGGACCCGAGGTGGTGGCCACGCGCAGCAAGCTGTACCCCGGCACCGGGCACCTCATGGGGTGGGAGATCGGCCGGCACGGGTTCCGCGTCGTGCTGGATCCCGGGCTGATCGGCTTCGTCGAGCAGGTGGTCGGCGGCGACGTCAGGACGTTCCTCGCCGACTACGGCCTGACCCCCGACCAGGTCGGCGCCTGGATCTGCCATCCCGGCGGGCCCAAGGTCATCGAGACGATCGCGGGCGCGCTGGGGCTGCCCGTGTCGGCGTTCGCGGTGAGCCTGGAGTCCATGCGGGAGCACGGCAACCTGTCGTCGGTCTCGGTGCTGGACGTCCTGCAGCGCACGCGCGGCCGTCCCGGCCAGCCTGGGCTGCTGCTCGCGCTCGGACCGGGCTTCTCGGCGGAGCTGGTCCTGCTCCACTGGTGAGCGCGGGCTGGCATGCTGGGGCGCATGAACGGAACCATGGACGAGACGCTGCCCCTCCTGGAGCGTGCCGCCGGCCGTACGGCGGACCTGGTGGACAGTATCGGAGAGGACGAGCTCGCGCTGCCGACGCCGTGCGCCGAGCTGGACGTACGCGGGCTGATCGCCCACCTGGAGTGGGGGGCTTCGCTGTTCGAGTCGCTGGCCACCGGCGGCCAGATGATCCCCCAGGGGGAGTACACCGGCGACTTCCGCGAGCGGGCCGAGCGGATGCTGGCCGCCTGGCGCCGGCCGGAGGCGTGGGAGGGCACCAGCCCCGGCATGGGCCTGCCCATGGCGACCCTCGCCGGGATGAGCCTGTGCGACCTGGTCGTCCACGGCTGGGACCTGTCCGTGGCGATCGGCCGGCCGTACGAGGTGGGCGGGGAGGAGGCGGAGCGGCTGCTCGCCTTCGCCGGCCAGATGGCCCCCATGGGGCGGGAGAGAGGGGCGTTCGGCGAGCCGGTGGAGGTGCCCGCCGGCGCGCCCGCGCTGGAGCGCGCGCTGGGAGAGCTCGGCCGCGACCCCTCGTGGAAGCCCTGACGATCTCTGGGAGCTGAGGGGACGGAGTGATCCGGGCGATCACGCCCCGGTCGCGGTTCGCGCTCGCTTGGATCACTCGCCCGGCCACGCGGTGACGGAAACCGTCGATACGCGTGGAGGTGGTAAGCAGTGAAATTACGCCCTTTGGCGGCAGGTGCCGGACTTGTCGCATTGCTTGCTCTCGCGGCCTGCGGAGGCGGGCCCGGGGGCTCCACCGAGAGCTCCGCCGACCGCGCCGCGCCCGCCAGGACCGAGGCCGGCCGGCCCGTCCCCGCCCAGCCCCGCGCCACCCGGCGCGCGCGGCCCGAGGCAAAGGCCAGACGGGAGACGGCCGCCGACGCCGAGCAGGACGCCGCCCGCGACGCCGCCGAGGCGCAGATCTCGACGTTCGCCCTGGACGTCGACACGGCCTCGTACTCCTACGCCCGCCGCGCCCTCGGCGAGGGACGCTGGCCCGAACCCGCCCGGATCCGGCCCGAGGAGTTCGTCAACTCCTTCGGTCAGGACTACGCCGAGCCCGCCGGCGACGGCTTCACCGTCCACGTCGACGGGGCGCGCATGCCCGGCTCCGACACGGCCGTCGTCCGCGTGGGCCTGCGCACGCGCGGCTCCGACGCCGCCGCCCGCCGCCCCGCCGACCTCACCTTCGTGGTGGACGTCTCGGGGTCGATGGCCGAGACCGGCCGGCTCGACCTGGTCAAGGAGTCCCTGCACACGCTGATCGACCAGCTCGCCCCGGGCGATCGGGTGTCGGTCGTCGCGTTCAGCGACACGGCCGAGACCCTCGTCCCGATGACGCCGCTCACCGCCCGGCCCGACCTGCACGCAGCCGTGGACCGGCTCGCCGTCCAGGGCGGCACGAACCTGGAGGCCGGGCTGGTGACCGGGTACCAGCAGGCGTCCGCGGCGTTCCGCCCCGCCGCCACCAACCGTGTCGTCCTGCTGTCCGACGGCCTGGCCAACCAGGGCGCCACCGCCTGGCAGGCCATCCTCGACCGGGTCAAGGAGTACGCGGGCCGGCAGGTCACGCTGCTCACGGTCGGCGTCGGCCGCGACTACGGCGACGAGCTGATGGAACAGCTCGCCGACAACGGCGACGGCGCCGCCGTGTACGTCAGCACCCGGGAGGAGGCCGCGAAGGTCTTCGCCGAGCGGCTGCCCACCACCATCGAGCTGCGCGCCCGCGACGCCAAGGCGCAGGTCGCCTTCAACCCGTCGGTCGTGGAGAGCCAGCAGCTCCTCGGCTACGACAACCGGGTCATGCCGGCCGACGGATTCCGCGACGACACGCGCGACGGCGGCGAGATCGGCCCCGGCCACGCCGTGACGGCCCTCTACAGCGTCCGCCTCAGGCCGGGCGCCACGGGCCAGCTCGCCCAGGCCACCGTGCGCTGGCAGGCCCCGGACACGCGCGCCCCGGCGGAGGCGAGCCGGTCGGTGGACGTGGACGCCCTGGCCCCGTCGATCTGGGACAAGGCGCCGGTCAGGCTCCAGGTGGACGTGGTGGCCGCCGCCTTCGCCGTGTTCATGCGGGACAGGCAGGCGTTCGGGCTGGACCTGCCGGTGCTGGGGGAGCACGCCAGGCGGCTGGCGGAGAGCGCGGAGGACCCGATGGTGTCCGAACTGGCCCGCCTCATCGACCGGGCCCGCGCCGTCGGGTGAGGTCGCCGGAGCGGTCCCGGGCCGCCGATCGCCGACCGTGCTCGGCGGCCCGGGAAGTCCGATACACTGGTGCACGCAGCACGGGGCTATGGCGCAGTTGGTAGCGCGCCTCCATGGCATGGAGGAGGTCTGGGGTTCGAATCCCCATAGCTCCACAGGAGAGAAATCCCGCCCGATCGGTCTGATCGGGCGGGATTTCGCGTTTTCCGGGGTGCTCGGATCGTCAGTCACCCATGGGCGTCACCGGTGGGTGCGGCGCCACCAGTGCCGCCACCGCCAGCTCCCGCGGCCGATCCCGTAGAGCGCGCCGGACAGGCCGCCGATCGCGCTGTTCTCCCAGTACGCCCTGGCGCAGCCGCTCAAGGTGCGCCTGCGCAGACAGCTGTAGGTGCCGAAGCCCACGCCGACGATGAAGGATCCCCGGCTGACCCAGCGCCGGCCGCTGCTCGCCCACCGGTGGACGAAACCGCCCCAGCCCCGGCCGGTGTTCCAGCCGTACCGGAACGACCGGTAGTGGACCTTGGCCCGGCGCCACACGTGCCTGGCCTTGTGGCGGAGCTTGCGGCACCAGCCGCAGCCCCACTGGCCGTCCAGGTCGGTGCAGTTGACCGGGTCGCCCGAGCAGTACTCGTAGGCGTTGGCGCTGCCGCCCGGCACCGGGTCGAGCTGCAGGAACCGGCCCAGCGACGGGTTGTAGAGCCGCACGCCCATGAGCATCGTGCCGTCCAGGGTGTCGGCGGCGCGCTGCTTGCCGCCCAGCCAGCCGTACCTGCGGGCCGGACCGCGTGCCACCCCGTACTCGTCGGCGTCCACGACGGCGGCGGTCGCGGTGCCGAGCGTGTACTCGGTGCCGACGTCGCCGTGCAGCGTGGTCAGCTGCAGGCGGGTGTCGCCGCTCGCGCCGGTGACGGCCGCCAGGTCGCCGTCGAAGCCGGAGACGTTCCTGAGCACCTTGCCGCCGGGCTCGGCGCTCCAGCGCGGCGAGTCGCCGTCGGAGCCGTAGTGGTTGACGACGGTGCCCGTCGCGGCGGCGGTGGACCTGAACCGGTCGGCCGGGTCCAGCGACCAGGTCATCGTCCCGCCGCCCACGCTCTGCCGGCGGGCCAGGTCGTTGACGTGGTAGTCGAACGTCGTCCCGCCCGGCAGGGCGGTCGTCCGGCCGAGCGCGTCATAGCGGTAGCCGTCGCCCGTCAGCCGGTCCCCGGAGTCGTAGGCGTAGGAGGTGATCGTCGCCGCGGCGTCGTCGGCCTCCGGGCACGTGCCCTCCTGGGACTGGGTGGCCAGGCGGGTCCGGTTGGAGTTGTCGTCGAAGCCGTAGCGGCGCAGCGTGCACACGCCGGCCGCCGACTCCCTGGCGGAGGTCAGGCGGCCCGCCCTGTCGTAGCCGTAGGCCCGCTCGTACCCGGCGTCGCCGCGCGCGTCGGCGGCCCACTGGCCGTGCACCGACTCGGTGACCTGCTCGCTCAGCACGGGCTGGTCCAGCCCGTCCTTGGTGTAGACGCGCGCGACGTCGGTGCCGGTCTCGTCGTCGGTCACGCTCACGTGCAGGCCGCCGGGCAGGTCGCCGGAGGCGAACTCGCCGTCGGCGTCGTACCGGGCGGTGAAGGTGCCCGCCACCGAGTCCGTCATCGTCACGGCCAGGCCACGCGGCTCGACCGCGGTGTCGTAGCCGTAGGTGACGGTGGACGGCGCGGAGTCGGTCACCTTGGCGGTCCGGTCGAGCAGGTCGTACTCGGTCCTGGTCACCCCGCCGTCGGCGTCGGTGTACGACATCCGCCGGCCGAGCCGGTCATGGGCCGTGACGATCCGCTCGGTGATGTCGCCCGCGGCGTCGAGGCGCTGCTGCTCGGCCACCTCGCCGGAGTCGGGCGCGTACACCGTGGCCACGGCGCCCAGCGCCTCGCCGACGCCGCCGGTGATCCACTGGCGGATCCGGCGTCCCGCCGGGTCGTAGGCGGTGTTGGTGACGCGGGTGACGCCGTTGGCGGTCTCGGAGACCGTCAGCGGGTTGCCGTAGCGGTCGTAGGTGGTGAGGGCGGTGGGCAGTTCGTCGGGGTTGTCGCCGCCTCCGGTGATCTTCCCGGCGGGCGCCGTCCGGCACACCAGTCCCGCCCACGCCGGCTTGCCGCCGCACGGCGCGCCGCCGGAGGCGGTGTAGTACGTGGTGATCGTGGTGGCCGCGTCGTTGCCCTTGGGCAGCACGGTCTTGACGGGGTTGCCGTCGCCGTCGTACGACGTGGCCGTCACCAGGTTCAGCCCGCCGGGGTCCTTGACGGTCTTGAGGGGCTTGCCGAGCGCCCAGTCGTACTCGGTGGCGGTCACCCGCTTGTCCCGGTCCTCGCCGCTGAGCAGGCGCGCGCTCACCTCGGTCCTGGTCACCAGGTCCTTGGTGGGCGCGTCGCCGGGACGCCCCTGGTCGTAGGCGTTGACGGTGTGCTCCATGGCCGCCGTGCCCTCGCCGCCCACCGACACGACGTGCAGCGGACCCAGGGTCTCCAGCTCCCGGGTGCCGCCGTCGTCGTACGTCGAACGCCTGGACAGCAGCTCGGCCCGTTCGGCCGTGGGCAGCCCGGACAGGCCGAGCTCGGCCAGGCGCGGCGAGGTGCCGAGCGCCAGCTCGCGGTTGCCCTCCGACAGCTCGCGCACGACGTTGCCGAACTTGTCGTGCTCGGTGGCCGACAGGTGACCGCCCGGCGTGAGCTGGTTCACCTGCCGCCCGTTGGCGTCGAGGTAGGTGACGGTCGCTCTGGTCCAGGAGCGGCCGTCAGGGATCTGGTCGCCGGGGAAGACGGCGGTGGCGTCGGTGGGGTTGTCGTGCTGCCCCCACGCCGCGGTGTGCTGCGGCCGCAGGTCGGCCGGTCCGCCGGCGGCCTTGTCCAGCGGCACGTTGTAGACGATGGAGGTGCGGTTCTCGCCCTCCGCCCGGTCGGCCGTGCCCGGCTTGAGCCCCTGCCTGACCGCGCTGGTCAGCCTGCCGTCGGCGTCGTGGACGAACGTCCACGGGAGCTGTCCCGGCGGGGTGAGCGAGGTGAGGCGGCCGCCGGCGTCGTAGCCGTAAGCCGTCTTGAGCGCCGGCGCGACGCGCGGGTCCCACGACTGGGCCAGGCGGCCGGCGCCGTCGTAGGCGTACTGCGCGACGGCCACGGGGGCGCCGGAGTCGTGGAACAGCACCTGCTTGACCCGGCCCGCGTAGTCGCCGCCGCCGGTCTGCGTGGCGTACACGAGCTCCAGCACCCGGCAGCCGGGCTTGGGCGAGGGGAGCGCGCAGTCCGCACCCGGGTCGGACACCGCGCTGGTGGGCGCGATGACCGCCTTGAGCCGCTGGGCGCCGCTCGCGGCCTCGTAGACGTAGCGGGTGATGTTGTTCGCGCCGGGCGGGGTGGTCGTGGCCGGCAGGTACGACGTCGCGCCCGCGGGCTTGGTGAACGTGGTGACCACGCCGTCGGCGTCCTTGAGCGTGTAGGAGCCGGTCAGCGTCAGGTCCTCGGCGCCCTCCTCCGGCTTCCAGCCGTCGCCGGTCCTGGTGAACTGGATGGGCGTCCCGTCCACCAGCGTGACCTCGACGGAGCTGGCGGAGGTCTCGCGCAGCGCCGCGTACTCGGAGTCGGCGACGTCCGACACGCCGCCCGCCGACCACTCGGGACCGAACGGGGACGCCTGGGAGGCGATCCTGGTGCCGGCCTTGGGGTCACGCGAGGAGATCGTCCTCGACAGGGCCAGGCCGAACAGCTCGGCCTCGCTCTCCTCCACCCGGAAATCGCCGGTCAGCAGGTTGACGCTGCCCGGCCCCACGTTCCGCGTCTCGGCCCCCGATGCCTGCCGGTCCGCGACCACGTCGGCGGCCGGCGTGCCCGCCGAGTCCGAGGCGCTGGCGAACACGGCGCGGACCTGGACGGCGCCGTCGCCGCCGAGCTGGTCGACCAGGTTCCAGGTCAGCCCCGACACCGTCGCGGTGCCGTCGGCTACCGTCGCCGCGACCGGCCAGGCCGTCAACGGCTTGCCGTCGGCGCCGAGCACCTGGGCGACGGGGATGTCGGCCCAGCCGTCGGTCGACGCGCGCCGCCACTGGAAGGTCACCCGGTCGTACTCGCCGCGCCCGGTCGCGGCCAGCTCGGCGCGGCGGGCCGTACGTGTGCCGTCGGCCGGCGCGGCCAGCGCGCCCGCCCCGACGTTGAAGCGGTACGTCACCGCTTCCGAGGCGTTGCCCGCCCGGTCCAGCGCGTACACCGTCAGCGTGTGCGGCCCCGCGGCCTGCGGGGTCACCGTGAACGTGACGGCCGCGCCGGTCGTGGCCGCCGTGGCCGTGTCGCCGTCGTCGAGCCGGTAGGCGATCTTGACGACGTCGGAGTCGGCCGGCGTGGCGGTGAACGAGGCCGGCTCGCCGGCGTCGCCGTGCCACCCGGAGTCCGGGTGGGAGCCGCTGGTCAGCCTGGGCGCGGGCGGCCGCCTGGTGTCGACGGTGAACTGCCGGGACAGCACCTGCTTGGAGTCCAGCGAGCCGTCGTTGGTCCAGCCCTTGAGCGTGTAGGTGCGCCCGTCGGCCAGCTTGCCGGCCGGCATCGCGGCGTCCGAGAAGCCGCCGGAGGCCACGTAGGCGCCGTACAGGCCGGTGACGACCGCGGTGCCGCCGTCGTACACCTCGAACTTGGCGCGCACGTTGCCGCCGTCGGCGTCACCGACGTGGGCGAACAGCTGCGGCGTCACCGTGTTGGTGGCGAGGACGCCGTTCACCTCGCTGTTCGGGCTGGTCCAGACGGAGGTCGGCGTGCTCGGGTAGGAGTTGTAGGTCACCGCGACGTACGGCGTGTGCGAGGCCGCGTTGCCGGAGTTGAACCGCTTCCATCCGTACGGGTCGGACTCGTCCGAGGCGCGCAGCCCCATGCCGGACTTGGCCCAGCCCTTGTCCGCCCAGTACTGGGCCAGCGACGTGACGTTGGCGGTGACCCAGCCGTCGGCGCAGCCGGAGCCGAAGCCCTTGGTCTGGCTGGAGGTGGCGTACTTGGCCGCCATGGCGGGGCCGGGGTAGCGGCTGGAGGTGGAGGCCTGGTCGGCGGACCACACCTCCCAGTTCTTGGCCGTGCACGACCAGGAGTGGAAGTTCCACAGGTTCAGCGTGGCGGAGAGGATCTTCCGCCCGGCCAGGCCGGAGGTGTTCCAGGTGATGAACGACTTGGCGATCTGCCCGCTGCCGTTGTTGCCGAGCTTGAGCTCTTCGGAGGCGGAATTGTCGGTGTTGTAGCCCTGCTGCACGAACGTGTCGAACGCCTCGCCCACGTTGAGCGACGGATCGACGGTGACCGGGTAGGCGGTGGCGGGGTCGTTCAGGAAGGCCGGGTCGGGCGTGAGCACGAGGTCCTTGCCCGACACCTCCATCTTCACCGGCGCGCGATGCGGGTGCTCGCCGGAGGACTGGTCCACCCGCGCGTCCCACATCACGGGCGCGGGCACGGTCGCGGCGACCTTGCCGCCCTTGCCCACGAGCTCGACGCCGCCGTCCTTGGCCTGGCGGGCCTTGAGCCCGGGGGCGTCCAGCCGGAGCCGGTAGGACAGCGGGGCGGCGGGCCGCTGCTTGAGCAGCAGGAACTGCTCGGCGCCCGTCCTGGTCGCGGTGACCGTCAGGTCGGCGCCGGGCAGCACGCCGGGGTAGGTGACGGTCTGGTCCGACACCTGCGGTGACGGGAGCGCTCCCATCCACCGCAGGGTCACGCGGGCGTCCCCGGCGGTCACGCTGATCAGGTCGGTCCCGGCGGCCGCGGCCTGCCTGGCGCCGCTCGCGCCGCCGCCGATGCGCAGCGCCCTGCCGTGCGATCTGGGGGTCACCGTGCCGTCGCCGGCCGCCGTGAGCGCGAGGTCGACGGGCTTCCAGCCGGCGCCGTCGCGCACCCGGACCGGCCCGGCGAACATCTCCTCGGTGAGGGAGCCGTCGGGGTTGGCGTAGGTGGAGGAGGTCTCGGTACGTGCCGCTTCGATCTCGACCCGCTTGCCGGTGAGCCGGGCGGTGAGCCTGGCCGAACTCTCGTCGGGCGCACTGGGCCCGGCCGGAGCGGTGGAGGGGTCGGGCGGCGCGGCGGCCGCGGGTGAGGGTTGGGGGGAGGGGGTGTCCGCGTACGCCGTGGGGATGTCGGCGACGCTCATGGCCAGTGTCGCGGACAGTACGGCCGCGATGGCCCGGTCCGCCGGGGTCGTCCGACGGACGCGGGCGCGGTTCAATGCCACTCTTGGATCTCCGATTCGCGCACCTCTGACGAGGTATGACCATCGTTGCGGCCTGATCGTAAAAGCCTTGATCAACAGGTGGAACGGGCGGCGAAGATCGTTAAGCTACTCGCCAGTCAGCGTTCATGTTCGGCGACGGGGTGGTACGGGGCGCTCACCCCCGTCACATCCCGCGCTCGCCCAAGTCGCGCCCGAGTCGCCTCCACGACACTCTTGGGGCCCGACACCCAGGGCGCCGCAGCAGCACCTGAGAGGAGCCCATGGTGGCCATCGAGTGGACCGCGCTGTCCCCCGCCGACCTGCCGGCGATCACCGATCTCGCCCGGCGGTGCGCGGCCCGCGACGGAGGGCTCCCGGCGGCCACGTCCCCGCCGTTCCTGGAGCGCAGGTACGCCACGGGGACGGCGGTGGGCGCGTTCGCCGAGGGCCGCCTGGTCGCCTGCGGGGCGGTGCGGGCCGTGGGCGGCGCGTCGGCGGCGACCGGCCTGGTGGACCCGGCCCACCGGGGCCGCGGCCTCGGATCCGGCCTGCTCGACCGGCTGATCGGCGCCGCCGACCGGCTGGTCGAGGGGCCCGTCCGGCCGGTCGAGGGGTCCGGTCGGCTGGTCGAGGGGCCCGTCCGGCTGGTCGGGAGTCCGGTACGGCTGGAGACGGAGTCGCTGACGCCGGAGGCCCACGCGCTCTTCCTCTCGCGCGGATTCCGGCAGACGTTCGCCGAGGACGTCCACCGGCGCGACCTGACCCGCCCGTTCCCGGCCGCCCCCTTGCCGCCGGAGCTGGAGACGGCGGAATGGTCCGAGCGGACCGAAGAGGCGTTCCACGCGGCCTACTCCGCGTCCTTCGCCGACCGTCCTCGCTTCCCCGGCTGGTCGCGGGAGGAGTGGGTGAGCTGGCTGGTGGACGACGAGTTCCTGCCCGGCTGCTCGCTGGTGGCCCGCGAGAGGGACGGGACCGTCGCCGGTTTCGTGGCGTGCGCGGAAGGCTTCCTCGTCCAGGTCGGCGCCGTGCCCGGATGGCGGCGGCGGGGCCTGGCGAGGGCTCTGGCGGTCGCCGCGCTCGACCGCGTGCGCGCACGCGGCGCGACGGAGGTCTTCCTGGACGTCAACGTCGACAACCCCGCCTCGGCCGGCCTCTTCCGCGGCCTCGGATTCGAGGTGGTCGCCCGGCGGGCCCGCTACGAGCGGCCGGCCTGACCCCGGGGCGCCGGACGACGGGCACTTGAGCCGCTCTTGTCGCTGATCCTCCAGAACGGCCCAAGAGCGGGAGGCCACGATGGCGCCGTCCCTCCACGACGAAGACGACGAGAAGGAGCACCGCCATGCGAACCGCCGCACACCCGCACGTGCCGCAGATCATGCTGCCCGGTCAGGCCGCCGCCGCGCCCGGGCCGCTCGACATGAGCAACATGTATCTGGCGCACTTCGGGTTCCGCCGCGACCTCGGCCACCTGATCACCGCGGTCGGCCGGGTCCGCCTCGACGACCGCCGGCGCGTCACCGCCCTGCGCGAGCACCACGCGTGGGTGCTGTTCGTGCTGCACCACCACCACACCGCCGAGGACGAGACGGTCTGGCCGCTCCTGCGGGAGCGGGCGCCGGAGTCGATCGGCGTGATCGACGCGCTGGAGGCCGAGCACGAGTCCTGCGACCGCTGGCTGCGCGAGAGCAGCGAGGCCTTCCAGGCGTTCGAGGAGGGCCCGTCCGAGCCGGGACGCGAGCGGCTCATGACCGCCCTGCGCGCGCTGGCCGACACCCTCGGCGCGCACCTGGCGCACGAGGAGACCGACGGGATCCCGCTGATGATGGCCCACATCACCCCGGAGGAGGACGCGGAGATGCACAAGACGATCACGAAGGAGTACGGCTTCCGCCGGCTCGTCAAGCTGCTCGGCTGGATCACCGCCGAGCTGCCGCCCGACGTCGAGGCCCACCTGCGCAGGACGGCGCCCAAGCCGATGCTGCTGCTCAGCAGCCTGGCCGGTGGCCGCTACCGGAGGCGCGCGGCCTACCTGTGGGGGTGAGCCGCCTGGGCCTGTGCCGCCTGGGCCTGTGCTGCCTGGGGGTGGGTCGTCCGGGGGTGGGCCAGCTCGCGCTCCACCCTCTCGGCGCGCTCCGCGTGCCGCCGCGCCGTCCCGGTGTCGCCCAGCGCCTCGGCCAATTGCGCCAGCGACCGGCTGACCGGCCACAGCGGCAGGCTCAGCCCGGAGACCCCCATCCGGTCGGCGTACGGCGACGCCTCCTCGTACAGGGCGGCGCAGGCCGTCCGGTCGCCCAGCGCCGCCCAGACCTCGCAGCGGACGACCAGCCAGAACAGGTAGACGAAGGTGCGGGGGATCGGCGGCTGGCGCTCCCACGGCCCGAGCGCCCGCTGCGCCTCCTCCAACCGGCCGCTGACCACCAGGTAGTGGGCGTACCCGTCCAGGTTGAACTGATCGAGCTGATCGTGCGTGATGTCCTGCGGCGGCTGCACCGCGTCCGCTCTCCCGTGGCGCAGGCGCATGAGCGCGATGTGGTACGTGGCGCCCGCCGTGCTCGACTCCACCCCCCACATCGAGGTGGCCCGCTGCTCGGCGACGGTGGCCGCGAGCAGCGACTCGGCCTCATCCAGGTCGCCGCGGTTGGCGAGCACGCCGAACCGCAGCCAGTTCAGCATGATGCGCAGGTACGGCATGTGCGTGCGGCCGATGAGCCGCTCCGCCTCGGCCAGCACGTCCAGGGCCTCCCGAATCCGGCACAGCTCCAGCAGCGTGCCGCTCTGGCAGGTGAGCCCGATCGTGCGCAGCTCGTGGTCGCCCGCCTCCGACCCGGCGCGGGCCATCTCCTCGGCCGCCTCCAGCCGCTGGTGCGCCGAGTCCGGGTCGAGCAGCGCGTAGAAGCGGGCGAACAGCACGCGGCCCAGCAGCGTCGCGTCGTTCTCCTGGCGGGCCAGCCGCACCGCCTCGGCGCTCCACCGGTCCCGCTCCGCCGGGGCCCGCCCCGGCTGGTAGTACGTCTGGAGCGCCAGGCAGGCCAGCACCCGGGCCCGGGCGGACGGCTCCAGTCCCTCGTCGGCGGCCAGCTCCTCCAGGTCCGCCACCAGGTCGGCGTCGTGGTCGCCGTAGACCCTCCAGGGTTGCAGGATGCGCCCGCCGTACCCGGTCGCGGCCTCGATCCAGCGCCGCCGGTCGCCCGCCTGCTTGGCCAGGCGGCGGATCCGCGTCAGCTCGGCCTCCTGCCCCACCGAGTCGCCCGCGCCGAACCTGGCCTCGGCCAGGGCGAACAGCAGGTCCATCAGCTCGGTCTCGCCCAGTTCAGGGTCGTCCACGGCCAGCCGCTCGGCCCGCTCCAGCAGCTCCACGGCCACGTCGTACGCGCGCAGCCGCTTGGCCTCCTCGGCGGCCCGCCACGCCGCCCGCCAGGCCCGCGCGGTGTGGCCCGCGGGAACGGCCTCGAACCAGTGGTGCGCGGCGGCGGCCAGCCGGTCGGAGGCCGGGCCGCCGGTACGCGACTCGATCGCGGCGGCTACGCCGGCGTGCAGCCGGGCCCGGCGCAGCACCGGCACCACCTCGGTGAGCGCCTCCTGCACCAGCGCGTGCACGAACAGGAACCGCCCGGGCCGCCCCTCCGCGACCAGCTGGGCGGCCATGGCCGGTTCCAGCCGGTCCAGCGCCGCGTCCAGGTCGAGCCCGGCGGCCTCGGCCACGATCGCCACGTCGAACTCCCGCCCGGCCACCGCCGCCACCCGCAGCAGCGCGGCGGACGGCTCCGGCAGCCGGTTCACCCGGCCGAGCACGACGTCCCGCACGCCCAGCGGCAGCGCGCCACGGCCCGGCGATCCGGCTCCGAGGTAGCGCATCAGCTCCGTGACGAAGAACGGGTTGCCGTTCGTGCGGTCCCGGAGCGCGGACACGTCCGTGCCCGCCGGGGTCAGCTCGGCCAGGTCGGAGGCCGAGAGGCCGGACAGCGGCAGCCGGACCGCCTGCCGGCGCGCCAGCGCCTCGAACGCCTCGGCCAGCGCGCCCTCCGGCGGCGGCCAGTCGCGGGCCGTCCCGACCAGGGCCAGCCTGCCGTCCTGCACCTGCCCGGCCAGGTAGCCGAGCAGCCGCAGCGAGGACCGGTCCGCCCAGTGCAGGTCGTCCAGCACCACCAGCACCGGCCGCCGGCTCGCGGTCAGCGCCCGCGCCGCCGCCTCGTACGTGCGGAACCGCGCGCCCTCGGGATCGGTCTCGGTCGCGGAGCCGACTCCGGGCAGGTCGGCGCGCACCTCGGCGGGCAGCGGCGGCAGCGTGTCGGCCAGCCGCTCCAGCACCGTGACCCACGGCCAGAACGCCGGCGCGCCCTCCGTGGCCGCGCACCGCCCCACCGCGACCGTGAAACCCCTGGCCCGGGCCCGGCTCACCAGTTCCTCGGCCAGCCGCGTCTTGCCGATGCCCGGCTCTCCCGTGATCAGCGAGAAGCCGGGACGGCCCGCGGCCGCCGCCTCCAGCAGCCCGTCCAGCGCGGCCAGCTCCTCCTTCCGGCCCGTGATCCCCGCCCCGGTCCCGCCCGCTCCCGCCTCGACCGCGCCCGGTCCGACCGCCGCCGCTCCGGTTCCGGCCGCGCCCGCCCCGACCGCGCCCGGCCGGTCTGATCGGAGTGGGGTTGATCGGTGCTCGGCGGGTGGCGGCTCGAGCGGCCGGCGGTGGGGGAGCAGCGCGGGGGATCGGCCGAGGATGTCCCGTTCCAGCAGGCGCAGTTCCTCGCCCGGGTCGATGCCGAGCTCCTCGGCCAGGATCCGGCGTGCCGTGCGCAACGTCTCCAGAGCCTCGCCCTGGCGGCCGCCGCGGTAGAGCGCCAGCGCCCGCAGCGCCCACAGCCGCTCGCGCAGCGGGTGCTCGTACGTCAGCGCCTCCAGCTCGCCGAGCAGCTCGTCGTGGCGCTCCTGCCGGATGACCGCGCCGACCCGCAGCTCGCGGGCCCGCTCCCGGGCCTCGGTGAGCCGCGCCCTGGCCGCGGCCGCGTACGCCTGATCGTCCAGGTCCTGGTACGGCTCGCCCCGCCACAGCGCCAGCGCCTCGTCCGCCAGCCGCTCCGCCTCGGCCGGCTCCGCCGCCTGCTCGGCCTGCCCCACCAGGCGCAGGAAACGCGTCGCGTCCACCTGCTCCGGGTCGATCGCCAGCGTGTAGCCCACCGGCCCGAACGTCAGCAGGCTCCGCGCCCTGGCCCGGCGTCCGGGCTCCAGCAGGCGGCGCAGGTTGGACACGTACGAGTGCAGCGACGCCTGCGCCTCGGCGGGCGGCTCCTCGCCCCACAACCGGTCGATCAGCGCGGCCGGGGCCACCGGCCGGCCCTCGGCCAGCACCAGCGCGCTCACCATCGCCCGCAGCTTCGCCGAGCCGACCTGACACGGCCGCCCGTCGTCGCCGGCGATCTCCAGCGGGCCCAGCACCCGGATGTCCACAGCCCTACCGCTCCCAAGAAGTCGCCTGATAGTACGACAGGCGAGCGGGAGTGGTCCTCCTGACGCGGAGCGGGGCTACCTGTACACCGGGGCTACCTGTACACCTTGGTCCGCCCGGACGTCCCGGGATGGACGATGACGAGGAACGCCTGCCGGGCGTGGCCGGAGCCGGGTCGCGTCAGCCGATTCCGGCGTCCTCGCGGTAGCCGCTGGCCTGGGTCTCGAAGAGGTGGGCGTAGCGGCCCGAGAGGGACATCAGGTCGTCGTGCGTGCCGCGCTCGACGATGCGGCCGTCGCCCAGCACGACGATCAGGTCGGCGTCGCGGACCGCGCCCAGGCGGTGCGAGACCAGCAGGCTGGTGCTGCCCGAACGGTGCTCGCGCAGCCGCCGGTGCACCTCGTACTCGGCCTGCGCGTCCAGGCCGGAGCTGGGCTCGTCGAGGATCAGCAGGTCGCGGCCCTCGCGCACCAGGGCCCGGGCCAGCGCCAGGCGCTGCCACTGGCCGCCGGAGAGCATCACCCCGGCCCGCGGATCCTCGTCGTCCTCGGGGCCGAAGAAGACGCGGCTCAGCATGGTGTCGTAGCCGCGCGGGAGCGCCTCCACGATGTCGTGGGCGCCGGCGGCCCGGGCGGCCGTCTCCACCCGCCCGCGATCCGTCAGGGCCGTGACCTCGCCGACGCCGATGTTCTCGGCCGCGGTCAGGTCGTAGCTCATGTAGTCCTGGAACAGCACCCCCATGCGGGCGCGCAGCTCGGCCGGCGGCACGTCGCGGAGGTCGACGCCGTCCCAGAGGATCGACCCCCGGCACGGGTCGTAGAAGCGGCACAGCAGCTTGATCAGCGTGCTCTTGCCGGCGCCGTTGAGACCGACCAGCGCCACCGACGAGCCGTGCGGGATCGTCAGGTCCACGCCCCGCAGCACCCACGGGTGGCTCTCGTCGTAGCGGAACCACACGTCGCGCAGCTCGACGCCGCGCCGCAACGGCGCCAGCGCCGCCGGCCGGCCGGGGGTCGGCAGGTCGTCGGCGAGGGACATCACCCGCTCGTGGTGGCCGAACAGCAGCAGCGCCTGGTTCGCGCCGGCCGCGTTCTCCACGGTGGCGATCAGGGCGGCCTGCGCCCCGGCCACCGCGGCGGCGAACGCGGTCACGTCGCCGGCCGTCAACCGTCCCGACAGCGCCGCGTACGCGGCCCAGGCCAGGCCCGCGCCGCTGACCACGGCCGACAGGGCGGCCAGCGACGTCTGCGTCAGCGCCTCACGCCGGTCGAGCCGCCGATCGCCGCCCTGGATGCGCACCAGCTCGCCCAGCACCCGGTCCTTGAGGAAGCCGCCGAGCCCGAACAGCCGGACCTCCTTGGCGGCCTGCACGTCGGTGATCAGCGAGGAGTAGAAGATCTGCCGCCGCGCCGCCGCCGACTGCCCCGCGATCATCGCGACCCGGCGCTTCTCCAGCGACATGCGGGCCACCAGGGTGGGGACCGCGGCCACGGCCACCAGCCCGGCCATGAGCGGGCTCAGCAGCGTGAGCGCGCCGAGCAGCCCGGCCAGGGCGATGACGTTGCGCCCCAGGTCGAACAGGCCCGAGGTCACGGGGCCCATCGCGCCGCCCGTGGCCTGCGCGGCCATGCGCAGCTCGTCCAGGAAGAGGGGGTTCTCGAACCGCGACAGGCCCTGGAACCGGTTCACCGTGGTGTAGAGGCGATCCTGGAGCAGCAGGTCGAGCCGGCGGTCCGACTCGGCCCGCAGGTAGCCCGTGAGGTGCGGCAGCGTCCCCGCCGCGAGCCCCAGCGCGACGAGTGCGGCGACGGGGACGAGGATGTGATCGGCCCGGCCGGAGGTCAGGCCGTCGACGAGCAGCTTGGTGGCCCACACCGTGCCGGTGGGCAGCAGCCCGGACACGACGGTGGTCGCGAGCTGGGACACCGCCAGCACGGGACCGGCCCGCCAGCACAGCAGCCCGAGCGCCGCCGCACGCCGCAACCGCCCCTGACCGGGCGGGCTCCCGTCCGCCCCGGTCACGCCGGGTGCGCCCGGTGGGTCACCAGGCCGGTCAGCTCCGTGTCCGCCGCCACGACCACGCCCTCCGCCCCCGTACGCAGGAACGTCGGGAACGCGCTGATGCCGACCGCGTCCGCGATCCGCAGCGCGTCGTCACCCGTGACGACCTTGGCCACGCCGCTCATGAGCTCCACGAGGTCGTCCGCCTTGCCGGGATCGCCGGAGACGACCGCCAGGGCGCCGCCGTCCTCGTCACGGGCCGCCGCCACGAACTGCGGCGCCTTCTCGTGACACGTGTCGCAGTCGACGTCGAAGAAGCCCACGAGCCGGGGTCCGGCCGCGTCCCGCGGCAGCTCGCGTCCGACCAGGACCCGGGGGTCGTACACCATGGGCGCCATCCCTCCGCCGGCCAGGCGCTGCAGCTCGGCGGTGTGCTCGCGCAGCCGCCGCAGGACGCCCGTCATGAGCACCAGGTTCAGCAGGCAGAGGAGGCCGACGAGCACGACGGCGGCGATCAGGAAAGCCATGAGGTGACCTCACATCAGGGGGGGTGACAGCTCCATCGGGCCGGGCGCGGCACGGGTCCGGCGGGCGGTGGGGGACCGACGCCGGACCCGTGCCTGTCGGCTCAGGGCCCGCAGGTCCTGAAGACGTAGCAGGAGCCGCAGTACGTCTTGCCGCCGCTGAGCATGCAGATCTTCCGGAAGTCGGAGCGCTCCCGGCAGTAGCAGTGCACGTAGTACTCGTAGGCTGCCGCGGACGTCTTCGGCACCAGCTTCTCGAGAATCCGGTCGCCGAGCCTGCCCAGGACGTTGGACATGGATCCACGCTCCTTTCTGTCACGATGCGGTCGGCCGAAAAGCTATTTGGGGGACATACAGCGGCCCATACAGGTGCGCTACAACCGGGCCGTGAGCAGCCGCTCCAGGGCGGGATCGCGGCGCAGGCCCCGGTCGGCGAACAGCTCGCCGGCCCGGCGCGCGTCGGCCTCGGCGCGCGGGTCCGCCAGGGCCGAGCGGGCCCGGGCGAGCTGCCGCGCCCCGGCCGCCTGCCCGTACGCGTCGCCGATCCGGGCGGTCAGCTCCAGGACGCGCACCAGGTCCGCCTCGGCCGCGGCCGGGTCGCCCTGGCGCAGCAGCATCTCGGACCTGGCCAGCCGCGCCTCCCACTCGTCCTCGCGGTTACCGGTCTCCCCGCAGCGGGCCAGCGCCTCCTCCAGCGCGGTCAGCGCCCGCTCGCGCTGGTCCAGCAGCCCGTACGCGCGCCCGAGCGCCGCCAGCGTGATGCTCTCGCCGTACAGGTCGCCGTCGGCCCGGCGGACGGCCAGGCAGCGCTCGAACCGGCGGGCCGCCTCGGCGTGCCTGCCCAGCCGGAGCAGCACCTCGCCCAGGTTGTGGCCGACCAGCCCGACCCGGCTGGAGCCGTGAGCCTCCAGCAGCCGCAGGCTCGCGGTGATGTGGTCCAAGGCCGAGCCGAGGTCGCCGGTCTGCATGCTGAGCCAGCCGAGGTTGTGCAGCGCCAGCCCCTCGGCCTCGCGATCGCCCACCTCGCGCCAGAGGTCCAGCGCGCGGCTCATGAGGTCACGCGCCTCCTCCGCGCGGCCGGCCCGCCACTCCAGCAGCCCGAGGGTCACGAGCGTGGCCGCCTCCGCGGGCCGGTCGCCGTCGCGCCGCGCCACGCCGATCGCCAGGCGGGAGAGGGTCTCCAGCTCCCGCCAGTGGCCGCCCTTCATGGCCACGGCCTTGACCAGCGGCATCAGCTCGGTGACGAACCGCGCGACGTCCGGCTCGCCGCGCGCGGCCTGCGCCGCGGCCGCCACCAGGCAGCGCAGCTCCGTGTCGAGCCAGCGCACGGCCGCGGCGGGGCCGGGCAGCAGCGGCCTGGCGTCGCGTCCGCCTCCGGACAGTGGCCTGGTGTCACGCCCGGAGGCGGACAGTGGCCTGGTGTCACGCCCGCCGCTCCCGCGCCGCCCGCCGCCGTCCCGCAGGTGCGGTTGCAGCAGGTCGCGCATCTCGCGGCAGAGGCCGAGGTACGCGTCGAGGGCGCGGCGCAGCGCCCGGTCCCGGTCCTTCGGCCGGTCGTGGGCCGCGGACAGCTCGGCGGCGAACAGCCGCAGCAGGTCATGGACGCGATACCGCCCCTCGGCCACCGGCTCCAGCAGCCGTGCCTCGGCCAGCTCGTCCAGCGCCGCCTCGGCCTCCCTGAGCCCGGTGCCGGCCAGCGCGGCGGCCAGCTCCACGCCCATCTCCGGCACCTCCAGCACCCCGAACCGGCGGAACGTGGCCTGGGCGGCGCTCATCAGCGTGTCGTAGCCGACCTCGAAGCAGGAGCGCAGGCTCAGACCCGACGCCCGCAGCTCGTCCAGCCGGTCGCGGTGGTCGCGCAGCCGTTCGCCGAAGCGGGTCAGGGACCAGTCGGGGCGGGCGGCCAGGCGCGCCCCGGCGATGCGCGTCGCGAGGGGGTGGCGGCCGCACCAGCGGGCGATCTCGGCCGCCGCCCCGGGCTCCGCGGTCACGCGGTGCTCTCCGGCCAGCGCCGTCAGCATGGACACGCAGTCGGCCTCGCTCAGCAGCCCCACGGCGACGGGGACGGCGTCCATGGTGGTCAGCGCCGCCCGGCTGGTGACCAGGACCGCGCAGCCCGGGTCCGCCGGGAGCAGCGGCGCCACCTGGGACGCGCCCACGGCGTTGTCGAGCACGACCAGGACCCGCCGGCCCGCCAGCGACGACTGGTAGAGGGCCGCCGCCTCGGCCGCCGACGCCGGGACCTCGTCCGGGGGCACGCCGAGGGCGCGCAGGAAGCGGCCCAGCGCCTCGGCCGGGCTCAGGGGCGGCAGGCCGGGGGAGGAGCCCTGGAGGTCCACGTAGAGCTGGCCGTCGGGGTACCGGCCGGCGACGGCGTGGGCGGCGCGCAGCGCGAGCGCCGACTTGCCCATCCCGCCGGGGCCGTGCAGCGCGAGCACCGCGGGGCCGCCGCCGGGCCCGGGTTCGGCGGTCAGGACGGCCCGCAGGCGGGCCAGCTCCGCCGTACGGCCGACGAAGACCTGAGGGGCGAGGGGGAGCTGGCGCGGCCCGCGCTCACCGCGCCCGCACGTGACCGCCCCGCGCTCACCCGGCCCGCACGTGACCGCCCCGCGCTCACCAGGCCCGCACGTGACCGCCCCGCGCTCACCCGGCGCGGGCTCGACCGGCGGGGCCAGCAGGCCCGCGTCGCGGCGCAGCACCGCCTGCTGCAGACGCAGCAGGTCCGGCCCCGGGTCGATGCCCAGCTCCTCCGCCAGCACCCGGCGGGCCACGGCGAACGCCTCCAGCGCCCCCACCACGTCACCGCTGCGGTACAGCGCCACCATGAGCTGCCCGTGCAGCCGCTCACGCAGCGGGTACTGCGCGACGACCTCGCGCAGCCGTCCGACCGCCTCCGGGTAGCGGCCGAGCAGGAGCTGGATCTCGGTGTGCTCCTCCACCACGCTCAGGTAGCGGTCGCTGAGCCGGGCCACCACCTCCCGCAGGCTCGGCCCGAGCGGCACGTCCTCGGCGGCCATCCCCTCCCACAGCGACAGCGCCCGGCTGTAGGCGTCCAGCGCGGCCCCGAGGTCACGGCGGGCCAGCGCCCGGCCGCCGTGCCCGGACAGCTCCTCGAACTGGAACAGGTCGAACTCCTCCGGCTCCACCCGCAGCAGGTAGCCGGCCTCCGAGGTCACCAGCCGCTCGGCCGCGGGGTCGGCGGAGGGGGGCAGCAGCTTGCGCAGCTGCGTGAGGTACGTGCGCAGGTTCGCCACGGCGGAGCGCGGCGGGTGGTCGTCCCAGACCTCCGTCACCAGGGACCGCACCGGGACGACGTGACCGGCCCGCGCCAGCAGCATGGCGAGGACGGTGCGCTGCTTGGGCGCCGTGATCCTCACCGCCGAGCCGCCGGCCTGGATCCGCATCGGGCCAAGAAGTCGGAACTTCACGGACGTGCCCTCCGCTCCGGCCTAGAGGGACGACCCGCCCAACCGGCGCAACGCGACCCCGAGCAGCCTGTCGGCGTGGAAGAAGCCGCGCTGCCGGGAGTCGAAGCTGCGCTCGTTGTCGCCGAAGACCACGAGCGCGCCGGCGGGCACCCGCTCGACGTCCCCCTCCACGGGCACGTCGGGAGGGACGGGGTCGCCGGGTAAGGCCACGGCCCGCTTGATGTTCCAGCGCCGGCCGTCCGGACCGGGCGGGCCGGGCAGGATGCGCCCGGTGGGGTCCGGCGTCGGCTCCAGCACCACGACGTCGCCCCTGGACACCTGCTCCAACCGCCGCCGCCGCACCAGGATGCGGTCGCCGTCGTTGAGCGTCGGGGCCATGCTGACCCCGTCCACGGTGACCACCACGTAACGCCGGCGGGCCAGCAGGACTCCCACGACCGCCACGGCAACACCGGCGAGCAACCCGCCGCTGATCAGGTTCATCGCGCTCTTCCCTGGTCGGGACCGAAGGTTGATCTTTGTCAGGAACGATCTCCGTTGCGCCACGACGCTGTCAAGGGAGAGCTCAGGCGGGCAGGCCAGGGCCGGTGGCGGCGGTCAGATGGGCCAGCAGCGCGCCCGCGGCGGGGTTGGCGGGGGCCGGGGAGCGGCCGGCGAGGACCACGGTCCTCGGCGGGTCGGGCTGGCGGATCCGCACGCTGGGCAGCCCGGCCCACGCGGCGACCTGCCGCGGGACGATGGCCACGCCGAGGCCGGCGCGCACCAGGTCGGCCAGGAGCCGCATCTGGGTGACCTCGCAGGTGATGTGCCGGTGCAGCCCGCATCCGGCGGCCAGGCGGTGCACGCTGGTCTCCAGCCCCGTGCCCGCGCGGAAGTCCACGAACGGCTCGGCGACCAGGTCGGACAGCAGCACGCGACCCGCTCCCGCCAGCCGGTGGCCGGGCGCGGTCATGAGCACCAGCTCCTCCTCCCAGACGGCGAAGGCGGTCAGCCCCTCGGGCAGGGCGGAGTCGTCCATGGTCAGGTAGGCGAGGTCGATCTCGCGGGCCAGCAGGGCGCCGCCCGCGCCCGCTTGTGCTTGCTCGCCTTGGCGCTGCCCAGCGCGCGTTCCAGAACCAGTTGCACCATCTCGCCGAGAATGTCCACGACAATCACCCCTGAGACGCCGGTACGGCGGCGCGTCCCCGCCATACAGAAAGAGCCGGGGGACACACCGCCAGATACAGTGCCGTCAGATGAGGCGGGCGAGCTCCGCGTGCGTCAGCGTGAGGGCCGCGGCGGCGGCCGAGTCGCGGATCGTCTCCGGACGGCTGGCCCCCGGGATCGGGATGACCACCGGCGAGCGGGCCAGCAGCCACGCCAGCGCGACCCGCTGCGGGCTGACGCCGCGCTCGGCCGCGATCTCGTGGAAGGCGGCCATGCGCGGGTCGCGCCCCTGCCCTGAGGGGCCGTCCAGGGAGCTGCGCGACAGGCCGCCGAGCGGGCTCCAGGGCAGGAACGCCAGCCCGAGCCGCTCGCACAGCTCCAGCTCGGGCTCGCTGTCGCGCACCGCCGGGGAGTAGCGGTTCTGCACCGAGACCAGGCCGTCGCCGAGGATGTCGCGGGCCTGGAGGATCTGGGCGGTGTCCACGTTCGACAGCCCCGCCGTGCGGATCTTGCCCGCGTCGAGGAGGTCGCGCAGCGCGCCGACGGACTCGGCCCAGGGCACGGCCGGGTCCGGCTTGTGCAGCTGGTACAGGCCGATGGCGTCCACGCCGAGCCGCCGCAGCGACCCCTCGCAGGCCCGCCTCAGGTGCTCGGGCGTGCCCGTGACGGTCCACGAGCCGTCGCCGGGCCGCCCGCGGCCGCCCTTCGTGGCGACCAGCACCGCGTCGCGGTCGCCGCCGTACGAGGCGAGCGCCCGGGCGACCAGCTCCTCGTTGTGGCCGGTCTCGCCCGCGTGCCAGTGGTACGAGTCCGCGGTGTCGACGAGCGTGACGCCCGCGTCGAGGGCGGCGTGGACGGTGGCCACGGCCCGCTCCTCGCCGGGGCGGCCCTCGATGGACAGCGGCATGGCGCCGAGGCCGACGGCGCCGACCTGCACGGAGCCGAGGCGGCGGGTCAGGGATGAGGTGCGCATGTCAGGCCGCCTTCAGGTGCACGAGCGTCGCGGCGACGGCGTCGGGCAGCCAGTCCGCGGTGGCCGAGAGCGGCAGGCCGAGCCGGACGGCCAGGCCGTTGTCCATGGCGTAGTGGCGGTCGAAGGAGAACGGCGACGCCGCCTCGCCCGGCTCCACCACCCGGTACACCGGCCTCCGCCCGGCCCGCTCCCCGATCGCCTCGCACAGCCCGATCACGTCGAGCGGCCCGTGCGAGCAGGCGTTCACGGCGCCGACGTGGTCGGAGGCCGCCACCCGGAACAGCAGGCCGGCGATCTCCTCGTCGTTCGTGAACGAGGTCGGGAACGGGTCGCGGTGGACCGCGATCGGCCGGCCCGCGAGGATCCGCTCGACGTAGTGCCCGAGCCGTCCGGTGAAGTCGCGCGCCCGCACGCCGAGCACGTGCGCCGAGCGCACCGCGACGAACGCGAAGGAGCTCTCCCGGGCGAGCACCGCCTCGGCCCGCCGCTTGTCCTCGGCGTACGGGACGGCCCCGGCGGGCAGCCGGGACGCGTCGTGGCCGGCTGGGCCGCCGTCCACCGGCCACGTGGCCGGGTCCAGCGAGTCCTCCGTGACCGGGGTCCCCGGAGCGGCCGGGGTGACCAGCGCGGAGGTGGCCGGGTCGTACACCTCCATCGTGGAGGTCATGACGTACCGGGACGTGCGCCCGGCGAAGACCCGCCGCGCGAGCGCCGCCTGGAGCGGCGTGTAACAGACCTGGTCGACCACCACGTCGAACGTGCGCCGGCCGAGCGCCGCGCGCAGCCCCTCCTCGTCGTCGCGGTCCGCGACCACGTGCGCGACCCCCGCCGGCGGCGCGGCCGTGCCGCGGTTGACCACCGTGACGGCCGTGCCCGCGTCGCGGAGCAGTTCGATGAGGTGGAGCCCGAAGTAACGGCCCCCGCCGATGACGCATACGCTCTTCACGGCACCGAGCCTGCCGTGGCGGGGCGGTGAGCAGAAGTGCCGACCTGCTTACGAGGCCGTTAGGAGAACTGTTGATCGACGTGCAGCGGCTCCGGGTCCTGCGCGAGGTGGCCCGTCAGGGCAGCTTCGCCAAGGCGGCCGCCGTCCTGCTCTTCACGCCGTCGGCGGTGTCGCAGCAGATCGCCGGTCTCGAACGCTCGGTCGGCGTGCCGGTCGTCGAGCGCAGCACGCGCGGCGTGATGCTGACCGAGCCGGGCCGCCTGCTCCTGGAGGCGGCCGACGTGGTCTTCGCCGAGCTGCGCACCGCCCAGGAGCGCATCGACCGGATCGCGGCCGGCCACCCCCGCCTGACGGTCGCCACGTTCAGCAGCGGCGGCCGCCGCCTGCTGCCGGGGGCGCTCACCGCGTTCGTGGCCGCCCACCCCGACGTCGAGGTGAACGTGCTGGAGCGCGAGCCGGAGGACGCCGTCCCCCTCGTGCGCGAAGGGGTGGCCGACCTCGCCCTCGCCTACCACTTCGACGGCCCGCTGCCGCTTGTCCAGGGCGACCGCCCGGTCCTGGAGTGGACGCCGCTCATGGACGACCCGCTGTCGGTGGTGCTGCCCGCGGGGCACCGGCTGGCCGGCCGCGAGGCCGTCGACCTGGCCGACCTGGCCGGCGAGCGCTGGGTGCTCGGCTGCACCAAGACGGAGGCGTTCCTGCGCCGGTACGCCGAGCGGGCCGGGTTCGAGCCGGTGTTCGCCGGGGGGACCAGCGACTACTTCTTCGCGCAGGCGCTGGTCGCCGCGGGGGTGAGCGTGTCGCTGATCCCGGAGGTCGCCCTGGACCGCTCGGCCGCGGGCGTGGCCGTCGTGCCGATCCGGCCGCCGTGCCCGGCCCGCCAGGTCGGGCTGGTCACCTCCCGGCGCCCGGCGGACCCCGGCCTGGTGGAGACGCTGGCCGGGCTGCTGACGCGCGCCGCCGGCCAGGGCTGAGCAAGGGTCACGCGCGCTCGGGGTCGCGCTGCCGTACGGGCGTGAAGAACGCGATCAGCGCCAGCACCAGGCAGGAGACGCCCGCGACGACGAACACCGTCGTCGCGCCGCGATGTTCGGCGCCCCAGCCGAGGGCGGCCGCGCCGACCGGCCCGAGCGAGAAGTGGATCGTCCAGAACGCCGACGTCACCCGCCCCAGCAGGTGCGGCGGCGTCACCTGCTGGCGCAGCGACATGGAACAGATCCCGGCCACGCTGACGCACGCCAGGTACAGGGCCATGAACGCGGCCACGCCCCACACCGAGCCCGCGAGGCCGAGGGAGAGGATGGCGAGGCCCGAGACGACCTGCGCGCCGATCCACGACGGCCCGAACCCGAGGGTGCGCCGCACCCGGGCCACCAGCATGGAGCCGACCATCGTGCCCACCGCCCCGACGCCCAGCACGACGCCCACCACGGAGTCGGTCTGGCCGAGGTCGTGCTTGAGCCGGTAGATCACGATGTCCGTCAGCCCGAGCGTCATGAAGATGAAGAACGACAGCAGGATCGTCAGGGTGCGCAGCACGGGCTGCCGGAACAGGAACTCCGCCCCGGCCAGCAGCTCCCGCCAGGGCCGCCCCTCGCGCGCCGGTCCCGCGTCCTGCGCGGGCTCGACGGCGTAGCGGGAGGAGCGGGTCAGCAGCACGCCCAGCGCGGACAGCGCGAAGCTGGCCGCGTTGATGGTGATCGCGGCGGTCGGGCCGAAGTGCCCGGCCACCACGCCGGCCAGGGTCGGTCCCAGGACTCCCGCCGCGGCGGCCGTGGCGTACAGCATGCCGTTGGCCTCGGTGACGCGCCCCTCGCCGGCCAGGCCGCCGACCGCGGCCACGTACGTGACCTGGAAGACCATGCCCACGGCCGAGGCCAGGGGCAGCACGGCGTACAGCAGCCACACGTGCGTGCCGAACGCCCAGACCACCGGGATCGTCGCGAACAGGACGAGCCGGATGACGTCGCAGGCGATGAGCAGCCGCCTGCGGTCGAACCGGTCGGCGAGTACCCCCGCGAACACCCCGGCCACCACCGAGGCCGTGCCAGCCACACCTGTCAGCAGGCCCATCTGCGTGGCCGATCCGGTGACGTTCAGGACGAGGAGCGGCACGGCGATGAGTGCGAACGAGTCGCCCGCGACCGACAGTGTCTGCGCGCACCAGAAGATCAGGAAGTCGCGGTCGCGCCAGAGCGAGCCGGGTTGGGGCGATCGGCCCGCGCCGATCCGGAGGGAGATCACGCCGGTGAGGCTATCCGGCGCGCCCGGCGCGCCGCCGCCCGTTTTCGCCCGCCGAGACACTTTCGCGGGCGCCTCACCCGGAGAGGCGGGCGCCTCACCCGGACGAGCGGGCGTGTCTCACCCGGAGAGGGCGGTGCGGCGGAAGGTGTGGCGGTAGGCCAGGGGGGCGACCCCGACGGCGGCGTGCAGGTGCTGGCGCAGCGACACCGACGTCCCGAACCCCGAGCGCCGCGCCACCTCCTCCACCGGCAGGTCCGTCGTCTCCAGCAGCAACCGGGCGTGCTCGACCCGGTGCCGGGCCAGCCAGCGGGCCGGGCTCATGCCCGTCTCCTCCCGGAAGCGCCGGGTGAAGGTGCGCACGCTCATCCGCGCGTGCTCCGCCAGCGCCTCCAGCGGCAGGTCGGCGTCGAGACGGCCGAGCATCCACGAGCGGGTGGCGGCCGTGCCGTTGCCGCCGCTGTCGGGCAGGGGCCGGTCGACGTACTGGGCCTGGCCGCCCTCGCGCCAGGGCGGCGTGACGCAGCGGCGGGCGAGCCGGTTGGCCACCTCGCTGCCGTGGTCGCGCCGGACCACGTGCAGGCACAGGTCGATCCCCGCGGCCACCCCGGCCGAGGTCAGCACGTCGCCGTCGTCCACGTACAGGACGTCCGGGTCCAGCCGCACGCGCGGGAACAGCGCGGCGAAGCGGGGCGCCTTCAGCCAATGGGTGGTCGCGGGACGGCCGTCCAGCAGCCCCGCCGCGGCCAGCACGAACGCCCCCGTGCAGATCGACATCACCCGGGGACGGCCCTGCAGCGCCTCGCGCAGCTCGGCGGTGACGATGCCGTCCGTCAAGGCCCGGCCGGCGACGATGCCGGGCACCACGATGGTGTCGGCGGTGTCGAGCACGTCGAGCCCGTGGTCGGGCACGACGCTGTAGCCGGCGGCGCACCGTACGGGCCGGCGGCCGGGCGAGCAGGTCACCACCTCGTACAGCTTCTCGCCGTCCGCCGTCTCGGCGGCCCAGAACACCTGGCCCGGAACCCCCAGGTCCAGGGTCGCGAAGTGGTTCAGGACGAGGACCGCGACCCGATGCGTCATGGCCCGATTCTTTCACAGGATGGCTTTCCGGCCACTCGCGGCCGTCACGCCCGGTCCCCGAGGATGGGCCCATGACGTTGAGCACCCCTCCTGTCCGCACGCGCGGGATCCATCGCGCCTGGTTCGTCGCGGGCGTCGCGTTCGTGGCGATCCTCGGCGCCGCCGGGTTCCGCGCCACCCCCGGCGTGCTGATCAACCCGCTCCAGGAGGAGTTCGGCTGGACGAAGGGCACGATCTCCCTCGCCGTCTCGGTCAACCTGGTGCTCTTCGGCCTGACCGCCCCCTTCGCCGCCGCCCTCATGGACCGCTTCGGCATGCGGCGTGTGGTCGCCGCGGCCATGCTGCTGGTGGCCGCGGGCAGCGGGCTGACCGTCTTCATGACCGCGAGCTGGCACCTCCTGCTGCTGTGGGGGGTGTTCGTCGGCCTCGGCACCGGGTCGATGGCGCTGGTCTTCGCCGCCACCGTGGCCGACCGGTGGTTCGTCCGGCACCGCGGCCTGGTCACCGGGGTGCTCACCGCCGCCGGCGCCACCGGGCAGCTCGTCTTCCTGCCCGTGCTCGCCCACCTGGCCGAGGGGCCGGGGTGGCGGGTGGCCTCCCTGACCGTGGCCGGCTCCGCCCTCGCCGTGGTGCCGTTCGTGTGGTGGCTGCTGCGCGACCGGCCCGAGGACGTGGGCACCACCGCGCTCGGGGCCGATCCCGAGGCCCCGCGCGTGGCGCCGGTCAGAGGCAACGCGGCGCTGCGCGCGCTGTCGGTGCTGCGCTCGGCGGCGCGCACCCGGCCGTTCTGGCTGCTCGCGGGCGGCTTCGCCATCTGTGGCGCCAGCACGAACGGGCTGGTCGGCACCCACTTCATCCCCGCCGCCCACGACCACGGCATGGCCGAGCCGACCGCCGCGGGCCTGCTCGCCATCGTCGGCATCTTCGACGTCGCCGGCACGATCGCCTCCGGATGGCTGAGCGACCGGATCGACCCGCGGGTGCTGCTCGCCGTCTACTACGGGCTGCGCGGGCTGTCGCTCATGGTGCTGCCGAGCCTGTTCGCGGCCACCACCGAGCCCAGCATGCTGATCTTCATCGTGTTCTACGGCCTCGACTGGGTGGCGACCGTGCCGCCGACCGTGGCGCTGTGCCGGCAGGCGTACGGCGCCGACGGCGCGGTCGTGTTCGGCTGGGTGTTCGGCTCCCACCAGGTGGGCGCCGCCGTCGCCGCCGTGGCCGCCGGCCTGACCCGCGACCATCTCGGCGCCTACGACCTCGCGTGGTACGGCTCCGGCCTGTTGTGCCTGGCCGCCACCGGCATGTCGCTGGCCATCCGGCATGCTAGGGGGCGATGAACGACTCCGAACTGATGGTCCTGCCCCTCGTCGTCAGGATCGAGCGGGCCGCTCCCCCCGAGCGCACCGACGCCCTGGAGGCCGCGGCGATGGCCGTGCTGAGCCTGCTCGACGACCCGGGGGAGTGGACGGACGAGCTGCACGCCTGGCAGTCCACGGGCAAGATCCGCAAGGTCGTGCGCCGGGCCCGGGGCGCCGAATGGCGCAGGGCGTCGGCGCTGCCCGGCCGTACGGTCGAGCACCGCACGGCCGAGGTGCGCGTCCACCCGCCCGTGCCGCTCGACGCCTGGCCGCGCGACCTCGCGCGGCTCCAGGTGTCCGGCACCGAGCTGACCGACACCGGTGAGCTCGGTCCCGCCGAGGCGCCCGTCCTGTGGGCCAACCCGGGCCTGTCCATGTCGGCGGGCAAGGCCATGGCGCAGGCCGGGCACGCCGCCCAGCTCGCCTGGTGGGCCAGCGACCGCGCCGAGCGCGACGCCTGGCGGGAGCGCGGCCTCACGGTCAGCGCGCGCACCGCCGCCCCGGACGACTTCGCCGCCCTGGTCGCCGCCGGGCTGCCCGTGGTCCGCGACGCCGGGTTCACCGAGATCGAGCCGGGGTCGTGCACGTTCGTCGCGGAGGCGCCGTGGCTGTACGGCCGCGTGTCCAGACCGTGAGGACGTCGGCGCCTGGACGGTGAGGACGTCAGCCTGGACGGTGAGGACGTCGGTCTAGATGGTGAAGACGTCGGCCAGCACGCCGCCCGCCGGGGTGATCCGCGCGGGCGACGGGCTGTCGTAGACCACCATCAGCCGGCCGTCCCGCAGGACCGCGAGGCCCTCCGGGTGGTCGCAGTCCACCCCGTACGGCAGCGCGGCCAGCGTCTCCAGCTCGTCCGCCGGCACCAGGTCGCCCGTGTGCCGCACCCGCCAGCGCACCACCCGCACCGGTCCGTCGAGGCTCATGCTCGGGCCCGTGAGCAGCAGCAG
Source organism: Nonomuraea montanisoli (assembly GCF_013363975.1). Classification (GTDB taxonomy): domain Bacteria; phylum Actinomycetota; class Actinomycetes; order Streptosporangiales; family Streptosporangiaceae; genus Nonomuraea; species Nonomuraea montanisoli. The sequence continues at coordinate 121,940 of NZ_JABWGN010000002.1, forward strand.
GTCGCCGTCGTACGGGGCGATGTCGCGCACCCCGAGGCCGCCGAGGTCGAGGAAGTGCTTGCGGACCGGCCCGTCGAGGACCAGCCGCCCGCCGCCCGCCTCCACCGGCCGGATCTCCAGCACCACCGCCCAGCCGCGCAGCACCGGGCCGCGCAGCCCCAGGTACACCCGCTCGCCGTCGACCGCGACGCCCTCCATGTCGAAGCCGTTGTCCTTGCCCGGCAGCGCCAGGAACGGCGCCAGGTGCGGATCGTCCGCGAGCCGGGCGGCCACGTTGTCCCGGCCCGACAGGACCGACCCGGGCAGCGGCGCGTTCGTGACCGGGTCCAGCGGCATCCTGGCCAGGACGAACCGGTTCTCCTCCCTGACCACCGCGGCCAGCCGGCGGGCCGCCTTGGCCGGGTCCTTGGACTTGACCCGCCGCCGCTTCAGGCTGTGCGAGCCGACCGCCCACAGGTGGCCGTCGGCCAGGGCCAGTCCCTCGATGTCGGCCTCGTCCTCCCGCCCGCCGGGCAGCCGCACGTAGTCGTCCAGGAAGAACGTGCGCTGTCCCGCGTACCGCTCGCCCGTCCACGCCAGGTGCTCGACCGTCGCGGTCTCGTCGCCGGCCACCCAGAGACCGGCCTCGTCCTGCAGGAGCGCCGACAGGTTGGTGTGCGTGCCGGCCTCGCGCGAGGCCGGATCGAATCGGAGCTCCACCTGTTCCACGCGGTCATGATTGCACTTCGGTCGCTTCTCAAGCGGAATGGCGGGATATGTCGTACGCTCCGCTCGTGCTCCAAGGGGATGATGGGACCAAGGGTTCCGATGTGACGACTGTGGCGCGCTCCGGCCCCCCTGCCTCCCCGCCCAAGCGCTCCCGCATCGGCGATCTGCGGATGCGGGACGTGTACCGGGGGCTCGCCGTGGTGGCCGCGGCGGCGGCCGTCGCCGCCGGGGTGGTCTTCGTGCTCCCGTCGGGGCCGGACGAGGTCGCCGCGGGGCCGATCGCCGCGCCACCGGCCCACGCGTCCTCGTCCGGCGCCACTCCGCCGCTCCAGGAGACGCCGACCTCCTCCGTCCTCGGGACGACCGCGGCTCCTTCCGACGCGGCGACCGCTCCCTCGACCACCCTGACGCCGTCGCCGCTCGCGGCCACCGGCCGGCCGGCCCCCACGCCCGGCACCACGCTGGCGCCCGGCTACACCGCCATGGAGGCGCTGTACGCCGACGCCCGCCTCCCCCGGCTGCCCGCCAAGACCCGCCGCGTCGCCCTCAAGGCCCCGGCCGGCCGCACGGTGAAGGACCGGCGCTCCGGCGTGGCCGTACCGCGGCTGGCCAAGCCCTGGAAGACGTACGGCCCGGCGCCGTTCACCACCCGCCAGGTGCTGCCCCAGGCGCGCGGCACGCGGCTGCGCGGCATGTTCGTGACCTGCCCGCTGCCGATCGAGGAGCAGAAGGCGCCGCGCGACAGCGCCCTGCTGGCCGCCCGCTGGACGCTGAACCACCACCCGAAGGGCGCCACCATCACCTGGCTCGCCTCCCAGCCGGTCAGGAAGGGCTGGATGCTGATGTACCGGGTGACGTACGGCAAGCACAGCTCCCGTGCGGCCGTGGTGGTGCTCGACGGGGGAATGCCGAAGCCCGCTCTGGCGTTCGTGAGTGTGCCTGACACGCAGCGGAAGCGGTGGGCTGATGTGACCCGCGTCATCTCCGGAGTGCGTGTCTTAGGGTAGAAGGATCATGTAATGCGGCGATTTGGGGAGTGACGCCGTGGAACGCTCTGGAACGCCGCAGGCCCCGGACAAGGGCAAGGCCAAGCCGCCGTGGCGGGCCGAAGGTCTGCCGGGCACGCCCGGCGGAAGGCCCAAGATCAACTGGTGGCGGTTCGCCGTCACCCTTTTCGTGGTGTACGCCGTGTTCTTCCTGGTGTCGTCGTTCTTCGACAACAGCCAGGTCGAGACGATCTCGTACACGCAGTTCACCCAGCAGGTGAGCGCGAAGAACGTCAAGGAGATCTACGCCACCGGCCTGTCCGTGGAGGGCGACCTCAAGAGCGCCGCCAAGGACCCCGACAGCGGCAACCAGACCTACACCGAGTTCCGCACCGAGATCCCCGCGTTCGCCGACACCGACCAGCTCTCGCAGCAGCTCCAGAGCTCCGGCGTGGACATCAAGGCCGAGCCCATCAACGGCGGCCGCGGCTTCTTCCTCAACCTCCTGCTGTCGCTGCTGCCCGTGCTGCTGCTGGCCGGCCTGTGGATCTGGATCATGCGGCGGGGCGCCAGCATGATGGGCGGCGGCGGGCTCGGCGGGCTCGGCAAGTCCAAGGCCGCCAAGCCGGTCGAGGCCGGCCAGGTGCGGGTGACGTTCGACGACGTCGCCGGCATCGACGAGGTCGAGAACGAGCTCGTCGAGATCGTCGACTACCTCAAGGACCCCGGCAAGTACCGCAGGCTCGGCGCCAAGCTGCCCAAGGGCGTGCTGCTGGCCGGCCCTCCCGGCACGGGCAAGACCCTGCTCGCGCGGGCCGTGGCCGGTGAGGCCAAGGTGCCGTTCTTCTCCGCCAGCGCCTCCGAGTTCATCGAGATGATCGTCGGTGTGGGCGCCTCGCGCGTGCGCGACCTGTTCGAGGAGGCGCGCAAGGTCGCGCCGTCGATCGTGTTCATCGACGAGATCGACGCCATCGGACGCGCCCGCGGCGGCGCCGGCGGCATCGGCGGCCACGACGAGCGCGAGCAGACGCTCAACCAGATCCTCACCGAGATGGACGGCTTCTCCGGCGCGGAGGGCGTCATCGTCATCGGCGCCACGAACCGCCCCGAGGTCCTCGACCCGGCGCTGCTGCGGCCCGGCCGCTTCGACCGCACCGTCCAGGTGGGCCTGCCCGACGCCGCCGGCCGGATCGCGATCCTGGAGGTCCACACGCGCGGCGTGCCGCTCGACGGCTCGGTCGTCCTGGAGCGGCTCGCCCGCACCACGCCCGGCATGACCGGCGCCGACCTCGCCAACCTCGTCAACGAGGCGGCCCTGCTCGCCGCCAAGCGCGGCAAGGAGAAGGTCACCAGCGGCGACTTCGCCGACGCGCTGGAGAAGCTCCAGCTCGGCGCGGCGCGCAGCATCGTGATGCCCGAGGAGGAGCGCAACCGCACGGCCTACCACGAGGCCGGGCACGCCCTGCTCGGCATGCTCCAGCCCGGCGCCGACCCGGTGCGCAAGATCTCGATCATCCCGCGCGGCCGGGCGCTCGGCGTCACGCTCTCCACGCCCGACACCGACCGCTACGCCTACGACGAGCAGTACCTGCGCGGGCGCATCGCCGGCGCGCTCGGCGGGATGGCCGCCGAGGAGGTGGTGTTCGGCGTGGTCACCACCGGCGCCGAGAACGACCTGGAGCAGGTCACCATGATCGCCCGCGGCATGGTGGGCCGCTGGGGCATGTCGGAGAAGGTCGGCCCGCTGACCATCCTGCCCAACGACGGCCAGCAGCCCCAGGCCTCGCCCGCCACGCTCGCGATGGTGGACGAGGAGGCCCGGCGCATCGTGGACGAGTGCTACGCGCGGGCCCTGGAGGTGCTGCGGGGGCACCGCGACAAGCTCGACGGGATCGTGGCGGCGCTGCTGGAGCACGAGACGCTCGACGAGGCCGACGCGTACGCGGCGGCGGGCCTGACGCGCGAGCCCCTGCCGGTCGAGAGCTAGCCCCTTCCGATATTTACCGCAATTTACCGCAAAACGGACAGTAGTCGGATCCAGTCACGGGAACGCCTCCGCAGAAGGAACGGGGGGACTCTCATGACCCTGACCGATGAGATCCTCGACCGGCTCGGCGACCCCGGCCTGGAGCAGTTCGCCGGGATGCTGGGCACCTGCACGGCCACCACGCGCACCGTGCTCCAGGTGGTCACCGGCACGATCGTCGGCGGCATGGCCCGCAACGCCGACGACCCCGACGGCGCCGAGGCGCTGCGCGGCGCGCTGGAGGACCACGTGGACGCCGATCCCTTCAACGGCGACATCGCGTCACTCACGCGTGACGGTCAGAGCATCCTCGGGCACGTGCTCGGCGCCCAGGGCACCGAGCAGGCGGCCGCCGAGCTGTCCCGCCTCGCGGGGGCCGACCCGGCGGCCCTCATGAAGATCCTTCCGCTCGTGGCGCCGATGGTCATGTCGGTGCTGGCCTGCCACGTCGCCGAGCACGACATGGAGGCCCGGGACGTCGCCGACGTCCTGCACCGCGAGCAGGCCGCGCTGCCGCTCCGCCTGACCGACTTCGTGGAGGCGCTGCTCGACGGCGTGTACGGCCCGCCGGCCCCGCTCCGCGCCCGCACCAGGCCCCGGCCGCAGGTCGACTGGTGACCGGTAAGCTGGGACGGTGATCGTTCTGGCCTCTCAGTCTCCCGCTCGCCTGGCCCTTCTCCGCAGTGCCGGGCTCGACCCCAAGGTCATCGTCAGCGGGGTGGACGAGGAGACGTACTCCGCCTACTCGCCCGCCGCCCTCGCCCTCGAACTGGCCAAGGCCAAGGCGTCGGCCGTCGCGGACGGGCTGGAGGAGGGGCTGGTCATCGGCTGCGACTCGATCCTGGAGCTCGACGGCAGGCCGTACGGCAAGCCCGCCTCCGAGGAGGAGGTCGTCGAGCGCTGGCGCGTGCTGCGCGGCCGGACGGGCCGCCTGGTCACCGGCCACTGCGTCATCGACGTGGCCGCCGGCCGGCAGGCCGCCGAGGTGGCCACGACCGTCATCCGCTTCGGCCAGCCCAGTGACGAGGAGGTCGCCGCCTACGCCGCCACGGGCGAGCCGCTCGGCCTGGCCGGCGCGTTCAGCATCGAGGGGCGGGGCGGCTGGTTCGTCGACAGCATCGAGGGCGACCACGGCAACGTGCTCGGCATCTCGCTGCCGCTGATCCGGCGGCTCTTCGACGAACTCGGCTACGCGGTGACGTCGTTCTGGCGCTAGCCTGCCGGGCATGCGATCAGTGCGCGACTTCCTGGCGGGCGTGGGCTTCTTCTTCCAGGGAGTGGGGTGGGTCGCCCGGCACGGCCGGTGGTGGCTGTTCGGCCTGATCCCCGCGTTCATCGCCTTCGCCATCTACGTGGCCGGGCTCGTCTACCTGGGCACCAACGCCTCCGGCCTGGCCGAGACGCTGACGCCGTTCGCCGACACGTGGGCGTGGCGCGACGCGTTCCGGGTGATGGTGCAGGTGGTGCTCTTCCTCGGGGGCCTCGCCCTCGCGGTGATCACGTTCACCGCCGTGACGCTGGCGATCGGCGAGCCCTTCTACGAGAAGCTGTCGGCGGCCGCGGACGAGGTGCCGGGCGCGGCGGACGAGCCGTGGTGGCGCACGGTGCCGCGCTCCATCAGGGACAGCCTGGTGACGCTCGGCTGGGTCATGGTCTTCAGCGTGCCGCTGTTCTTCCTGGGGTTCGTCCCGGTGGTGGGGCAGACGGTGGTGCCGGTGCTGGGGGCGGCGGTGTCGGGCTTCTTCCTGGCGGCCGAGCTGACGACGCTGTCGCTGGAGCGGCGCGGGTACGCCCGCAAGCAGCGCTTCGCCCTGCTGCGCGGCCGCAAGGGGCTGGCGCTGGGGTTCGGGGTGGCGGTGTTCGTGCTGTTCCTGGTGCCGTTCGTGGCGGTAGTGGCGATGCCGGCGGCGGTGGCGGGAGCCGCTCTGCTGGTACGGGCGGAACTCGCGGACGACGCTCCCGCCCCTGCCACGCCTGTGCCGTAGCCCACATTCTCGGAGTACCCAGGTAGCGCCGGTGTGCCGCCGTGCCGCCGTGCCGCCGTGCCGGCGGGTACGGTCCTGAGGCGGCGAACCCTGACGCCGCTCCCCGACGCCGCCGTTCGTGAGGCTGCCGCTCCCCGAGGCCGCGGTCTCCCCGGAGCCGGGGTCCTCCCGAGGCCGGGTTCTCCGGAGACTGGGGTCCCCCGAGGCCCGTCGCACACCGAGGCCGTGGTTCGCCAAGGTGCCGCTCACCGAGGCCGTGGTTCGCCGAGGCCGAGGTCCCCCCGAGGCCCGTCGCACACCAGGCCGTGGTTCACCGAGACCGTCGTTCATCGAGGTCGTGGTTCGCCGAGGCTGCCGTTCGCCGAGGCCGTCGCTCACTGGGGCCGTGGATCGCCAGGTAGCGTCCGTCAGCACCGCCTTACCAGGACCGCCTTACCAGGACCGCCTTACCAGGACCGCCTTACCAGGACCGCCTTACCAGGACCGCCTTACCAGGACCGCCTTACCAGGACTGCCATGCCAGGACCGCCTTGCCGAGAGGCGCTCCCCGGGCGGCCTTGTCGGGGCGACCTTGCCAGGACGGCGATGCCAGGGCCGCTGTCTACAGCCCCTCCTCAGCCCCTCCTCAGCCCCTCCTCAGGCCATCTCCCTTATCCCCAGAACCCCGTTCGCCCCATCCCCCTTATCCCCAGAACCCCGTTCGCTCGTTCGCCGAGACAGCCCCCTCCGGCACCCTCTCCGCCATGACGACCAACACCCCCACGCCCTCCCTCACCCTGGCCGGCCCCGCCGACATCCTCGCCGCCATGCCGTACCTCGTGGGCTTCCACCCCACCGACAGCCTCATCGTGGTCGGCCTCGCCCGCAGCCAGGTGAAGGTGGCCGTCCGCTGGAACCTCCCCTCCCCGCCCGGCACCCTGGGCCCCCTCCGGCACCTGTGGAAGCGGGAGGGCATCGACCGGGTCATCGTCGTCGGCTACGGCCCGGGGGAGCAGGTCACTCCGGCCGTCGACGAGGCCAGGTCGCTGGCGGCAGAGGCAGGGGTGCCGGTGGACGAGGCGCTCCGGGCCTACGAGGGGCGCTACTGGTCGTACGTGTGCGACCTGCCGCAGTGCTGCCCGCCGGAGGGCATGCCGTACGATCCGCGCACCAGCCGCGTCGCGGCCGAGGCGACCGTGCGCGGCCTGGTGGCCCTGCCCGACCGCCGATCCCTCGAACGCACCATCGCCCTGGTCACCGGCCCTGTTCGCCTGGCGATGCGGAGGGCGACGTCCGAGGCGGTGGCGGAGACGCGGGCCGCGCTCGTGAGGTGCGGCGACGCGGACGCCTTCGCGTCCGCGTTCGTCTCCGCCGGCCTGGCGAGGATGCGTACGGCCCTGACGGCGCACGCCGCCGGGGATCGCGTCGAGGACGCCGTGGCCGCCCGGCTCGGCCTCGACCTGACCGTCATCCGTGTACGCGACGAGGCCTGGACCCTGACCGACAGCACCCACCTGGGGCTCTGGAAGGACCTGACCCGCAGGCTGGAGCCCCGCTTCGTCCCGCCCGCCGCGTCGCTGTTCGCCATGGCCTGCTGGCGCGCAGGTGACAGCACCTTGGCGACGATCGCCCTGGAACGCGCTCTCACGATCGACCCGGCCTACTCCATGGCCAACCTCCTCATGCACGCCCTGCAGTGCCTGCTCTCCCCGGAGATGCTCCGCGGCCGCCTCCCCACACCGGCCGAGCTCGACACCGCCATGGGCCCCGCCCACGCCGGCTGGCTCTTCCCACTGCTGTCCACCATGGACGAGGAGGATCCCCCTTCACCCACGTCTGAGGAAGACCACCCACCGGCCACCGCGGAGAACAAGGGCCGCCCATCCTCATCCGTATCGGCAGAAGATCGACCGCCGACCACCTCGGAGAGGGAGGAGCAGCAACCCTCATGCGTCACCGCCGAACACCATTGGCCGACCACCTCGGGAGGGAATGATCACCACTCCCGCGCCGCCACCGAGCATCAAGATCACCCCCAAACCTCCACCGAGGACCGGAACGACTCGCCAGCCGCCCTGAGCGAGCAGAACCACCCGTCGTCCGCCTCGCCCCCGAGCAAGCAGAGGGACCTGTCCTCCGCCCCGGTCCTGGGCAGGCCGGGCGACCCGTCCTCCACTTCGGCCCCGAGCAGGAAGGGCGACCTGTGCCCTGCCTCGCCCCCGAGCAAGCAGAGGGACCTGTCCTCCGCCCCGGCCCTGGGCAGGCCGGGCGACCCGTCCTCCACCCCGAGCGCGAGCAGGCAGAGCTATCTACTGGCCGTTCCACCGCGTCAGAGACGAGCCCCCGAAGCCTCGGAGCAGGACCATGCCCAGGCCGCCTGACCTCACCCCAAGCAGCGGGGTCCCGTGAGGCCCGTCACGTCACGGACATCCGTGCATGCACTGACCGGACCAGAGACGCCTGCTCAAGCCGTGCGCTCCTGAACGGCGACGAGCGAACCGCTCCACTCCCCGATGCGGGCAAGCAAGGTCACAGCGGTCGGAAGCGGATCGGTCGCAAGAACGCTCACGTGGAAGGCGTGCGGCATGTCCTCGTAGATGTCGAGGCTGACCGTCCCCGCGGCCTGGGACGCTGCCTCCGCGAATCGCCGCGCGTCATCAAGCAGAACCTCTCTCGAACCGGCGACGACCAGCAGCGGCGGCAGTCCGCGAAGGTCGCCGTGGAGAGGGGACTGAGGCCCCTGATCCGGCCGGGCGTCGGCCAGGTACTGCGTCCGGACATGGTCGAGCACGGCGCGGTCGACCACGTCCTGGCCGTCGTTGGCGTCGATCGAAGGGCTGGACAACGTGAGGTCGGTCTGCGGAGAGATGGCCAGCGCACCCGCGGGCAGGGCATCGCCGTCGCGTGTGAGCACGAGCAGCGCCGACAGCACCAGCGTGGCACCGGCGGACTCGCCGGCCAGGATGATCCGGGATGCGGGCACACCCTGAGCGAGCAGGCTCCGATACGCGGTCACCACGTCGTCGAGGGCGGCCGGATACCGGTGAGCCGGGGCAAGGCGATAGTCCACGGCCAGGACGGGCCGGCCGGTCGCCTCGGAGAGACGGTAGGCCATGATCTGTTCCATGTCGGGATGCGTGTACTCGAAACCGCCGCCGTGGACGTAGACGGTTACTCCGCTCTCGGACACCGCATCGGCTGACTGCCTCTGCGGGGCGGTGACCCATGTGCCGGGAATGCCGCCGGTGTGCGGCAACAGGGCGGTGAGGTCGGCATCGGCCGGCAGGACAGGGGGCTGGGAGTTCATGGCGCCCATCTCGGCCAGAACCATGGCTCCGGCGTCAGGTGTGGCAGGGATGTGGGTGAGGTTCAAGAACAAGTCCTTTGCGTATGGGGTGGCGGCCTCTCCTCGCCCGGAGTGGCGTACAGCCGGAGGGAGACACAGCCGACGTTGGACACATTGCGTCGTGGTCGGACACATTGAGTTGAGGGCAGGCATATTGCGTTGGGGGCAGGCGCTGAACGGGCATCCCGACACCGCCGACAACCGGCGGACTGACCAGGGTGAGCACCCTGATCAGTGCCGAACAAGCACGGTGCGCCGATGGTGGGCACGCTGCGCATGACGGGCACGGTGCGCCGATAGCGCCACGCTGCTCATGACGGCGGGCACGGTGCGCCGCTGGTCGCCACGCTGCGCCGATGGCGGCGGTCACCAGGAGGCACCTGATGTCGTACCGGATGCCGTACCTGGCGAAGCGCGAAGTGCGTGCGGACATCCGACGACCCGGCATCAGCGGAAGCGCCGAGTGGCGGTCGCCATCCGGAACGCGAGAATGCACGCCAAGCGCGCCGCTTCTCTGCAGGGCGTCAGCACCGTGCTCGTCCTGCCGTGGTCTCGCTCACCTGGTGGTGGGCGGTGTTCACGTTGGGGTGGCGTTGCTCACCTGGTGGTGGGCGGTGCTCGCCCTGGGGTGGCGTTGCTCACCTGGTGGTGGGCCGTGTTCACCCTGGGGTGGCGTAGCTCGCCTTGGGGTGGGTCGTGCTCGCCCCGTACGGTGATCGTCCTGGCGTGCGAGTCAGCCATGCGCAGTTCCGGCGGTTGTTCAACCACGGGCCTGTCTAGGGCGAGCTTGTCTTCGACCAAGAAGATCATCACAGCCCATGGCGGTGAACGACTTTGGTCAGCGGTGACGTTGCTCGGGACCTGGATGGGCGTGTTCGGCCCTGCGATGGCCGCGCTTACCTGCGACGGCAGCACCTGCGGCAGCAGTGCTCAACGCGGTCCGCGTAGGAGCCGCGCGGGCGTGATCGGGATCAGATGAGACCGGTGAACTGAGACGTCACGAGATCAACCCCCTGATACGGTGCCTCCATGCCGTCGGAGTTCTCCTCGCCGACGTCACGCGACACGCAGATCATTAGAGCCCGCCACCGCAGGGCTGTCAAACGTCGCCTATGTGCCCCCATGGCCGGTTTGACGGATGGTCGCAGGAGTGATGGGATCCGTCGTCAGCGTCGCGGTGTACCCGGCAAGCAGGCCGCCGAGGACATGGAGGCGCCGAAACATGGGACTCCCATGGAAAAACCCACCCCCGATGAACGCCTCATCGCGCCACATGAGCGCCGCGCCGTGCCACGTGAGCGCCTCATCGCGCCACATGAACGCCTCACAGGGGCAGACGGGCGTCTCACAGCGCCAGACGAACGCCTCAAAGCGTTCGGCAACCAGTTGATCAGTGTGCATGCCTGGCTTCGTGAAGAGCTGGCCAGACTGCGCGGCGACGTCGACGCCCACCTCGCCGGCCGTTCCGTACCACCCCGCGGGCTGCCCGCCCATTGCCTGGCGTTCTGCTCGGCTCTGGAGCGTCACCACACCGGAGAGGACGCCGTCGCCTTTCCGGCGCTCGCCGAGCAGTTTCCTCAGTTGCTGCCGGTGCTCCATGAGCTGACCCGCGACCACGAGATCATCAGTGACATCCTGCGCAGGCTGCAGAACCTGCTGGACGATCTGGGCGACAACGACACTGCCCAGCCTCGAGAGGTGCAAGCCGAGCTGGACGGCCTGGCGGCGCTCATGGAATCGCACTTCACCTACGAAGAGCGGAAGATCGCCGCAGCCCTCAGCACGCTGGACATCCCGGGCTGGAACGACGCACCGCCCGCTTTCCTGCGCACCGCCTCCGAGGATCAGGGCAACGTCAACGACAACGCTTCTCATCATTGAGCAGGCTGGACCGACCCTGCCCCATGGCTGGAGCCTGCCTCATGCGGGTGGGACGCCGACGTCCCAGCGAGCGAGGCGACGTGAATCAGGTGGCGGGAGCCGCATCGCAGACGAAGCAGAACTCGTTGCCCTCCGGGTCGGCCATGACCTGGAAGGAGCCTTGATCGTCTGTGACCGTCTCGCCGATCCGCGTGGCGCCCAGCCGTAGCGCGTGGGCCGTGGCCGGCTCGATCGTGTCGACCTCGATGTCCAGGTGCAGCCGGTTCTTCACGGCCTTGTCCTCGGCGACCGGCTGGAACGCCAGCCGTACACCCCCAGGCGGTTCGACATGGGACCAGCCGCGGGCGCGGTCCACCGGGTCGCCGCCAAGCAGAGCTGCCCAGAACCGCACCAACCTCCGCGGGTCCCGGCAATCCACCACGATCTGGTTCAGGCGCGCGCACATGACGGTCAGAGTAGCGATGGCCGAGCACTCCACCTGGCCGACCACGGCGCCTTCGACGAGTGCCGTCGGGTGGCGCCCTCGGTCGGGTGGTGCCCTCGGTCGGCGGCGTCCTCAGTTGGGCGGCGCCAGGGTCTTCTCGTAGCAGCGGGTCAGCGGTGCGTTCACATACTTCCCGTACGGCTCCGTCAACCCGTAGCCACTGCTCTCGTACAGCGAGATCGCCTCGGGCTGCAACACCCCCGTGGCGAGTCGCAGGCGCCGGTAGCCCAGCCCCAGGGCCAGCTCCTCCAGTGCCGCGAGCAGCGCCCGCGCGACCCCGCGCCCCCGATGCTCCGGCGCCACGTACATCCGCTTCAGCTCGCCCGTGTCCGCGACGAGAGGCTGCACACAGCCGCACCCCACCGCCCGCTCCTCGACCGTGGCGACGAGAAACCTGGCGTCCGGCCCGACCTGCGAGCGGCCTTCGAGCCCATAGCGGTCCACCAGCTCCTGGAACGCCGCCGCGAGCAGTCTCGCCAGCTCGCCGTCAGCGGGAAGCCGTTCCTGGATCAACATGCCGACATGGTACGGAACGGTCAAACATGCCACTATCCCCCAGAAAGTGCGGCGAGCTCACAACGCCAAAAGGGGCCGGCTAATCGAGAAAGAATTTCAGGTCAGACGCCGTCCTGCTCACGACGACGGCGTTCGTTGTAGGCCCGCATGCGCGGCGGATAGCCCGTGAGCTGGACGTCGTACACCGGAAGCGCGAGATCCCGGGCCACCTTGTGGATGACCGCCGGAGAGCCGACCCGGCGCCGGGTCCACTCGCCGTCGTCGGCCACCGCGACGGCCGTGGTGTCCGTGGCGAACGTCTCCGGCTCGACGTAGAACTCGACGCCGCGCCGTGACCGGGCGAAGGCGATGAGCGCCTCGATGTCGGTGTCCGTCGCCTCGCGGTCGAACTTCGCGACCCTGGAACCGCGCAGCCGCCGGATGCCATAGCGGTCTCGCCATCTCATGGATCCTTTTTATACCGTCAAAGCGACCGGCGCGTCGGGGCTGATCTAGGGGACACATCCGGGATTTTCCTGATGGCCACCAAATCCGGAACGAAGCAGTATTGACGGTGACAGCTCGATCCAAAGGAGAGGCATGGTCGCCATGGCTGGGGTACCCACACCCCCGGGCCCGGGACAGGTGCCGCCGGCACACCTGCGCGTCACCCACCAGGACCGTGAGCACGTCGTCGAACACGTGAAGACGGCCTACGCGGAGGGTCGTTTCGACAAGTTAGAGTTCGACGAGCGCCTGGAGCGCGCGATGACCGCGCGCACGCACGGCGACCTGATGCCCATCATGACGGAGCTGTACGGCGCTCAGGCCGTGCCCATGGTGCGGCCGACGCCCGCGCCGGCGCGCCCGCAGGTGCCGACGGACGGCGCCGAACGCGTCGGCGCCTCGGCCGCCCACCTGCTCGCGGTGTTCGGCTTCCCCGTCGTCGGGCCGCTCCTGCTCATGCTCACCGCCGGCAAGACGTCGCCGTACATCCGCAGCCACGCGGTGGAGGCGCTGAACTTCCAGCTCACCCTTCTCGGGGCGACGATCCTGCTGCCGCTGACGTTCGTCGGCATCGTGCTCGTCCCGGTGATCTGGGTGGCGGCGTTCGTCCTCTCGGTCGTGGGCGGCATCTCGGCCCTGTCGCACGGCGCGTTCCGGTACCCGCTGACGCTGCGGATGGTGAAGTAGCCCGCTGGGGGGTGAGGTGGCGGTCGTTCGCGGGCGCCACGTGATCATGCGATGCGGCGCCCGCACGGAACCAGGCGCCCGTACGGAGCCAGACGCCTCTACGGAGCCAGGCGCCCGTACGGAGCCAGACGCCTCTACGGAGCCAGGCGCCCGTACGGAACAGGAGCCAGGCGCCCGTACGGAAACCACGGGCCGGAGGCGTCAGCGGGCCAGGACCTCGTACTTGACCCGCATCACGCCCGCCCCGATGTTGCCGATCGCGGCGAAGGCGGCGCGGGACAGGTCGAGGCAGCGACCGCCCACGTACGGGCCGCGGTCGTTGATGCGCACCGTGACCGAGTCGCCGTTGCGCGGGTTGGTGACGCGGACCCGGCTGCCCAGGGGCAGCGTCTTGTGGGCGGCGGTCATCGCCGACGGGTTGAACCGCTCGCCACTGGCCGTCATCTGGCCCTCGGCGTAGTAGGAGGCACCGCACGAGCCCGAGGCCACGACCTTCTTCCTGGACGTGTGCTTGGCGGCCGTCACGGTCTTGGCCTTGGCGGTCCTGGTCCTCGTCTTGGCCGCGGTCACGGGGGCCGCGGCGGTCTTCGGCTTCGCCTGGGTGCCGGGCTCGGCGGGCGCCGGAGGCTTGGCCGCGGACGTACGCGCGGTTTCCGGGGTGGACGGAGCCGTGGCGGCGGGTGTGGACGACGGCGTCGTGGCCGGCACGGGGGCGGCGTCGGTGCGCGGGGCCGAGGTCTGCGTGCTCGGCGTCGTGGCGGCCGGGGTGGTCGTCGCCGTGGCGGGGGAGACGTCCGAGGCGAGCGCCGGGGTGGCGGACGGGTCGTCGTCGGAGACGGCCCAGGCGGTGGTGGACGCGGCGGCCAGGAGGGCGGCACCGGCGGCCACGGTGGTCCAGCGGCGCCTGCCGGGAGCCGTCAGCCGGCTCAGGGCGTGCTGGGAGGGGGGCTTGTGGGAGTGCTGACCCAAGGGGAACCACGGTCCTAGATAGGGGACAGGACAGGGAAGGGCCAGACGGGGGTGGGGGGTCAGGGGGCGCACACGTCGGCCGATCCCGCGGGCGGGGCGGTGAGCTCCGCGGCGTGGACGAAGATATGCGACCAAAGCCAGGTAAAGGCAAGTTAATGTGACGGTGAGTGATATATCCCACTCTGTGGTCAATCTTGTTGTGAAGCGCTGATCGCGGCCATATGCGCAGTTAGAGCGCCTTTTGATCTTTTATTGCCCTATGTGATTTCTTGATCCGTTACTCCTGGCCAGCGGATCCCGTTGTGCGATCTTGTGCGGGCCCGTGGTGTGCGCGCGCCCGGCGCCTGAATCTCGTACGGAAATAACCGATATGGCGGATATGGCCGGGCATTTTCTTGTGGGTGCGCGTCAACTCGGAGACCCCCACGAGGGCCGTCGCAGCGGTTCCATGACCCCGCACGTCATTCCCGCCCTTACCTCCCGCGTCATTGCCGCGCTACGGCCGCACGCGTCATCGTCGATCACGCAAGCGGCCGGCGCAGGCAGCCGGCACAAGGCAGAAGCAGGAGGAACGAACATGTCCGCCGTCAAGGCACCCCCGCTCGCCCCCGCACGGGCGGCGGTTCCCGGCTGGGGCACCCTGCTGGTCCTCCTGGCCGGAGTCTTCATCACCACCCTCGACTTCTTCATCGTCAACGTCGCGATCCCCGCGATCCAGCGCGACCTGCACGCCACGCCGTCCCAGATCCAGTTCGTCGTCGCCGGGTTCGGCGTCGCGCTGGCCGCCGGGCTGATCACCGCCGGGCGGCTGGGCGACCTGTACGGGCGGCGCCGGATGTTCGCCGTCGGCCTGGCCTTCTTCACGCTGGCCTCGGCGGCGTGCGGGGCGGCGCCCACGGCCGACATGCTGATCGGCGCGCGGATCGCCCAAGGCGTGGGCGCCGCGCTGCTGATGCCGCAGGTCCTGGCCATCGTCAACACCGCCTACACCGGCGAGCGCCGGGCCAGGGCGTTCAACGCCTACGGTGTCGCCATGGGCTTCGGCGGCGTGTTCGGCCAGCTCATCGGCGGCGTGCTGATCAACGCGGACATCGCCGGGCTGGGCTGGCGCACCATCTTCCTGATCAACGTGCCGGTGGGCGCGGTCGCGCTGGCGCTGATCCCCCGGCTCGTCCCCGAGTCCCGCGTCGCGGGCGGCGCGCGGCTGGACCTGGCCGGCACGGTGCTGGTGTCGCTCGGCCTGGTCGCGATCGTGTACCCGCTCGTGCAGGGGCGCGAGCAGGGCTGGCCGGCGTGGACCTGGCTGTGCCTCGGCGCGGCGGTCGTCCTGCTGGCGGTGTTCGCGCTGCGCCAGCGCCGGATCGCGGCGCCCCTGGTGAACCCGGTGCTGTTCCGGCGCGGCTCGTTCACCGTGGGCGTGACCGTGAGCCTGCTGCACGCCATGACGATGGGCTCGTTCTTCCTGATCCTCGCCCTCTACCTGCAGAACGGGCGCGGGCTGGGCGCCCTGGACTCGGGGCTGATCTTCCTTCCGCTCGGCCTCGGTTACTTCCTGTCCTCCACTCGGGCGGCCCGCATCGCGGCCCTGCTCGGCCGGCAGGTCGTCGCGGTCGGCGCGCTGACCATGGCCCTCGGGTACGCGATCCTCGCCGGGACCGTCACCGGCCTCGGCGACCACGGCGCGGTCGGCTGGGTCATCCCCGGCCTGGTGATCGCCGGCGCCGGGATGGGGCTGGTCATGGCCCCGCTGCCGGCCGTGGCGCTGAACGGCGTGGCCGGCGCCGACGCCGCCGCGGCGTCCGGTGTCCTGAGCACCGCGCAGCAGGCGGGCGGCGCGATCGGCGTGGCGCTGGTCGGCCTCGTCTTCTACGGTTCGCTCGGCACGGTGCCGCACGCCTTCGCGGCGGGGCTCATCCTGCTGATCGCCCTGGACGCCGTGGTCGCCGCCCTGGTGCAGGCGCTGCCCCGCTGACCGGGCCCGCGCCGCCGCCCTGCGGCGGCCACGGTCACCCCGCACACCCCGACAGATCCGGCCCGCCCGGCAAGCCCGGCGCATCCCGGCAGATGACAGCTCCGCGCCCCCGGCGGTCCGCCCGGGGGCGCGGAGCTTTCCGGCGATTCCCCGATACGGTGCAACCCTCCGTCCCACCCGGCGCATCAGGTGGGCGTGAAAGCAATCCCCCCGGGACCGCCCTGGGAGTCCGATGAGCCCCGATGACGAGTACACCGCCTACGTGAGCGGGCGCCTGCCCTGGTTACGCCGGGTGGCGTACCTGCTGTGCCAGGACTGGCACCGGGCCGACGACCTGGTGCAGAGCGCCATCACGCGGCTGTACGTCAAGTGGCGGCGGGCGCGCGCCGCCGACGACCTCGACGCGTACGTCCGCGTGATCCTCGTGCGCGTCTTCCTCGCCGAGCAGCGGGGCGGCTGGTTCTCCCGCGTACGCGTCACCCACGCGCCGCCCGCCGCCCCCGCCGCCCACGAGAACCATGACCTCGCCCTGGACCTGCGCCGCGCGCTGACGGCCGTGCCGCCGCGTCAGCGGGCCACGCTCGTGCTGCGCTTCCACTGCGACCTGAGCGTCGAGCAGACCGCCCAGGTGCTGGGGTGCAGCACCGGAACCGTCAAGAGCCAGACCGCCCGCGGCCTGGCCGCCCTGCGCGCGGAGCTCGGGCCGTCCTACTCCCACGTGCCGTACCCGCACCTGACGCACACGGAAGAGCGCTGATGGACACCAAGGACCTGTTCGACACGCTGGCGGCCGAGGAGCAGCCGCCGACCGCCGTGGACGTGCGCCGTGCCGTCGCCGCGGGGCGCGCCACGCGCAGGCGCCGCCGGACCGCCCTCGCCGCGGGCGGGCTGGCGGTGTGCCTCGCCGGCACGTTCACCTGGCACGGCCTGGAGGGCCAGGTCCGGGGCGACCGGACGGCCACGGTCGTCCACGACGCCCCGGACAAGGACACGCTGCCCGCCTCCGGCGTGAGCCCCCTGAGCCACGCCTACTACGACTGGTGCGGGGAGAAGTGGAGTCCCGGCAAGGGGTCCGCCTTCGCCGGCCGGGACTGTGTGCAGTGGAGAGTGGTGACCCGCGACGGCCGGACGTACCGGATGCCGGAGGCGGCGGGCGTCTACCTCGACCAGACCGCGGCGAACTACATGAACACCGCCGCCCCCCTGGAGATCACCCCCGACGGCCGCCGCGTCGCCTATTACAGCGCGAAGGACGAGAAGTTCGCGGTCCGGGACCTGGCGAGCGGGCAGATCTGGCTCAGCCCGCAGACCGTGTCACACGAGGAGATGGTGAAGAACGCGCCGATCGTCGTCCTCTCGCCCGACGGCCGCTTCCTCGTTCTCAACGGCCGGCTGCGAGCGGTCGTCGACATGGAGACCGGTCGCGTCACGGACGTGCCCCAGGGCTGGCAGCCGATGAGCGTGGCCGAAGGAGGCAGCCGCGTGATCGTCACGAATGACCGGTCGCGGTACGGCCTGCTCGAGGACGGCGAGGTGCGGCCCTTCTCCGGCGCGCTGGAGGAATCGCTGAGCCGTCTGGCGCCTGACGGGCGCACCGTGGCCTACCTGGACGGCGGTGCGTCGTCCACCGACGAGTACCGGCCCGACGACACGGTCGTGACCCTGGACGCCACGACCGGGAAGGCACTGCGCAGGGTGAAGTTCCGCGACGCGCCCAAGGGGTTCAGGCCGTGGCGGATCGGGTCCTGGCGAGGGCCCACCGAAGTGGTCGTCACCGCCGTGGTCACCGACAGACCCCGGTGGGAGAGGAAGCCCACGGAGCCGGCCAGGACAGGGGAGACCGCGTACGCGATCGACGTCACCACCGGCAAGGTCCGCAAGCTCGGCACCTACACCTTCCGTGGCTGGTCCGGCAGCGTGGTCATCCCCGGCACGTGACGGCGGCCGGGCGTCCCCGCGCCCCGTCGGTCAGCACCTGGCTGTCGCACAAGGCACCCCCTGGCCGGCATTGAAGGCGCCCCGGCAGTTCACAGCATGAGGGAGCGGACCGTCTCCACCGTGTCTGCGTCCTGCGCCCGCTTGTCGGGGCGGTAGCGCAGGACGCGGGCGAAGCGCAGCGCCATGCCGCCCGGGTAGCGGGGCGAGCGCTGCACCCCGTCGAAGGCGATCTCCACCACCAGCTCGGGTCGCAGCGTCACCGTCCACGCGTCGGTCGGCCCCTCGGCCAGCTCCAAAAACCGCTCCGTCTGCCAGGCCAGCAGCTCGTCGGTCAGGCCCTTGAACGTCTTGCCGAGCATCACGTACCCGCCCTCCGGGTCACGGGCGCCCAGGTGCAGGTTGGACAGCTTGCCCTGGCGCCGCCCGTGGCCCCACTCGGCGGCCAGGACGACGAGGTCGAGCGTGTGGCGCGGCTTGACCTTCACCCACCCCGCGCCCCGGCGGCCCGCCGCGTACGGGGAGGACAGCGACTTGACGACCAGGCCCTCGTGGCCGGCCCTGACCACGTCGGCGAAGAACCGCTCGGCCTCGGCCACGTCGGCCGTCACCAGCCGGGGCGTCAGCAGCTCGGGCGGCACCGTGCGGCTCAGCGCCTCCTGCCGGCGCTCGTACGGCAGGTCGAGGAGGTCCTCGCCGGCGACCCGCAGCGCGTCGAAGAAGAACACGCTGAGCGGCGTCTGCTCGCGCAGCCGCGCCACGTCGAGCTTGCTCGTGGCGCGGCTCGCCGTCACCTGGAACGGGTGCGGCCGCCCGTCGGGACGCAGCGCGATCACCTCGCCGTCGAGCACCACGTCGTCCACCGGGAGGGCCAGCACGGCCTCGGCCAGCTCGGGAACCTGCGCGGTGATGTCGTCGAGCGTGCGGGTGAAGATCCTGACCTCGCCGTCCGAGCGGTGGGCCTGCACGCGCACGCCGTCGAGCTTCCACTCCAGCGCGGCGGGCGCGCCGGCCTTGGCCAGGGCGGCGGCGACGTTGGGCGCGCTGCCGGCCAGCATGGGCGACACCGCCCGCCCCACCTCCAGCCGGAACTCCCGCAGCGCCTCCACCCCGCCCGCGAGCGCCGCGGCGCCCACGGCGGGCAGCGAGCCGCGCAGCGTCAGCGCCCGCCGCACGTCGGGCGTCGGCGCGCCGGACGCCTTGGCGACCGCCTCGATCATCACGCCGTCGAGCGCGCCCTGCCGCAGCTCGCCGCTGAGCAGCCGCAGCATGAACGCCTGCTCCTGGCTCGTCAGCCCCGCGAACAGCTCGTCGACCAGCCCCTTGCGTGCCGCCTGCGAGCCCTGACCGGACACGGCCTTGATCGCGCCCAGCCGCTCGTCGACGCCGGACAGCGTGGCCGTGGCGGCGAGCTTGGGCTGCGGCAGGTCGCGGAGCGTGCGCCAGCCGACTCCGATCTGGCGTTGGGGCAGCTCACCGGACAGGTAGGAGATCGCGATCCCCGCCTCTGCCGGGCCCACCCTGCCGAGCAGCTCGGCCAGATGGCCGATCTTGCCCAGGCGGGCCGATGTCCGCGTCACCGCCTCCGAGACCCGCACCACGTCGATCAGTAGCACACCGCCTATGGTGCCTCACGACACCGACATTTCCCCACCTCGGGGTGCCACCGATTCGTCCCGCGTTCGCCCCGCCGCCGGAAGACGGCGACGGCCGGGCCCCCGAGGGAGGCCCGGCCGTGCCGGAGATCGTGCGGCGGGATGCCGTGACGGCTAGCGCACGCCCAGGAGGTCCACCACGAAGATGAGCGTCTCTCCCGGCTTGATGCGGTTGCCGGCGCCGGCGTTGCCGTAGCCGAGGTGCGGCGGGATGACCAGCTTGCGCCGGCCGCCGACCTTCATGCCCGCGACGCCGCGGTCCCAGCCGGCGATGACCCGGCCGCCGCCCAGGGGGAACTCGAACGCCTGGCCGCGGTTCCACGACGCGTCGAACTCCTCACCGGTCGAGAAGGCGACGCCCACGTAGTGGACGCTGACGTTCTGACCGGGCTTGGCCTCGGGGCCGTCCCCCTCGACGATGTCGACGATCTCGAGGTCAGCGGGCGGCTGGCCCTCCGGGAAGTCGATTTCCGGCTTGTCGAGTGCCACGAAGTGCTCCTGATAGACGATTGCTGATGCTGGTGTCGACCATGTGAACGGGCAACCCGACGACTCTATGCGCTCGGGATATCGTCAGCGTCCATGGCCGCCCTTTCACCTGATGGCATCCTGCTCACCGGGCGCGTCGCCGTGGTCACCGGCGGGGCGCGCGGGCTGGGCCGCGCGATCGCCGCGGCGTTCGGCGCCGAGGTGGCGGTGTGCGACCGCGTCACGCCGCCGGCCGGCGACCTCACGATGACGCTGGACGTACGGGACCCGGTGTCCGCGGAGGTGTTCGCCGGTGCCGTGCGGGAGCGGTGGGGGCGGGTGGACGTCCTGGTCAACAACGCGGGCGGCACCTTCCACGCGTCGTTCCAGGGCACCTCCGAACGCGGCGAGCGCACGCTCGTCGAGGAGAACTTCACCCAGGTCACCGCCATGATCCGGCGCTTCCTGCCGATGATGGGCGAGGGCGCGTCGATCATCAACGTGACGTCCAGCGAGGCGCACCAGGCGGCGCCGGGGTTCGCGATCTACGCGGCGATGAAGGCGGCGGTGGAGAGCCTGACCCGCTCGCTGGCGCTGGAGCTCGCGCCCCGCGGCGTCCGCGTCAACGCCATCGCCCCCGACGCCCTGCCCACCGAGGGCGAGCTGGCCATGCGCGAGACCGTGCGCGCCGCCGGTGCCGGTCGCGATGTGACCAGCCGGTCCAGGGGCGAGGAGAGGCCGCCGTACGAGCCCGTGCGGCTGCCCCCGCTCGGACGGCTCGGCGAGCCCTCCGACGCGGCGGCGGCAGCGGTGTTCCTGGCCGGCGACCTGGCCCGCTTCGTCACGGGCACGACGCTCCACGTGGACGGCGGCATCCACGCCGCCGGCGGCTGGCGCCGGGTCTGAGCCCGGGGCTCACCAGCTCTGGTGCAGGGGCATGCCCTCCGCGTAGCCGGAGCTGCCCTGGATGCCCACCACGGCCCGCTCGTGGAACTCCTCCAGCGTCATGGCCCCCGCGTACGTGCACGCCGAGCGCAGCCCCGCCACGATCGCGTCGATCTGGTCCTCCACGCTGGGCCGCCGCGGGTCCAGGTACATGCGCGAGGTGGAGATGCCCTCCTCGAACAGCGCCTTCCTGGCCCGCTCGAACGGGCTGTCCTCGGCGGTGCGCAGCCGGACGGCGCGCGCGGAGGCCATGCCGAAGTTCTCCTTGTACTTGCGGCCGTCGGCGTCGGTGCGCGTGTCCCCGGGCGACTCGTACGTGCCCGCGAACCACGACCCGATCATCACGTTGGCCGCTCCGGCCGCCAGGGCGAGGGCCACGTCGCGCGGGTGACGCACGCCGCCGTCGGCCCACACGTGCCGGCCCAGCCGGCGGGCCTCGGCGGAGCATTCGAGCACCGCCGAGAACTGCGGCCGGCCCACCCCGGTCATCATCCGGGTCGTGCACATGGCGCCCGGGCCGACGCCGACCTTGAGGATGTCGGCCCCGGCCTCGACCAGGTCGCGCACGCCCTCGGCCGTCACGACGTTGCCGGCCGCCACGGGGACTCCCGGGTCGAGGGCCCGCACCGCGCGCAGCGCCGAGATCATCTTGTCCTGGTGGCCGTGGGCGGTGTCCACGACCAGGCAGTCGATGCCGGCGTCCAGGAGCTCCTTGGCCCGGGCGGCGACGTCGCCGTTCACGCCCACGGCGGCGGCCACGCGCAGCCGGCCGGAGTCGTCCAGGGCGGGCTTGTAGAGGGTGGCGCGCAGGGCGCCGGTGCGGGTCAGGATGCCGAGGAGCCGGCCGTCGCCGTCCACGATGGGCGCCAGCCGGTGGCGGCCCTCGTGCAGCCGCTCGAACGCGGCGCGCGGTTCCAGCCCGGCGGGCAGCGTCAGCAGCTCGCTCGACATGACCTGCGCGAGCTGGGTGTACATGTCGACGTCCGAGCAGTCGGCCTCGGTGACCACGCCGACGGGGCGGTTGTCCCAGTCGACGACGATGACCGCGCCGTGGGCCCGCTTGGGCAGCAGTTGCAGCGCCTCGCCCACGGTGTCGTGCGGGGTGAGCGTCAGCGGCGTGTCGTGGACGAGGTCGCGCTTCTTCACCCAGTCGACGACGTCGGCGACGACGTCGATGGGGATGTCCTGCGGGATCACGGTGACGCCGCCGCGCCGCGCGATGGTCTCGGCCATGCGGCGGCCCGCGACGGCCGTCATGTTGGCGACGACGATCGGGATGGTCGTGCCCGTGCCGTCGGAGGTCGACAGATCGACCTCGAGCCGGGATCCGACCGAGGAGCGCGACGGGACCATGAACACGTCGCTGTAGGTGAGGTCGTGGTGGGGCTCGATGCCGTTGAGAAATCTCACGTTCGTCCATCTTATGTGGTGACAGGTCTATTCAGGGGTTTTCCCCTTTCTGGGGGGCTTATGATCGGCCGGACACCTGAGGGGGAGGAGAGTCCCAGTGGAGATCACGGACCGCGACGAGCTGATCGTCGTCGGCTACGCCATCCGCACCACGAACGCCGACGAGATGGACCCGTCGAGGGCGAAGCTGCCGGCGCTGTGGAGGCGGGCCGGCGCGCCGGGGGCGTTCGCGCACGTGCCGGGACGGATCGACGAGAACCTGTACGCCGTGCTCACCGACTACGAGAGCGACCACAACGGCGCCTACACGCAGATCGTGGGCACCGGGGTGCGCACGGTGGTGCGGCTGCCCGAGGGCATGGTGGCGGTGCGCGTGCCGGCGGCCAAGACGCTGCTGTTCGAGGCGCGCGGGCAGATGCCGCAGGCCATCGTGGAGGCGTGGCAGCGGGTGTGGGCGCACACCGAGTCGGGCGCGGCCCCGGCCCGGGCGTTCACGACGGACCTGGAGGTCCACCACCCCGGCGGGGCCGACCTCCACATCGCCGTCTGACCGGCGGCCCTCAGGGGCGGGGGAACCCGAGGGCCGCGGCTGCCGCCTCGACCGCCGGCCCCTTGACCTCCTCCGGCGGCAGGTGCGCGTACTCGACCGCGCAGTCCGAGAGGCCACCCAGCGCCACCGTCGCGCCGATCCGGGCGGCGACCGCCGGGTCGGGCCCGAGCAGCAGCAGGATGAGCCGGCGCCGCCAGGAGGAGAAGCGGTCGCCCACCTCCAGCGTGGCCAGGACGGGCAGCTCGCGGACCACCATGACGAGCACGTCGCGGTGCCTCCAGGCCAGCTCGAAGTAGTCGCCGAGCAGCTCGCGCGGATCGTGCGCGGCGGCGGGCTCGGCCCCGTCGTGGCGCTCACGCCCGGCGACGAAGCGCTCGATGTCGTCCATCATCGGCTCGACGATGCTGCGCACCAGGTCCTCGCGTGAGGCGAAGTGGTAGTAGAGCGCCGGCTTGGTGATGCCGAGGCGGTCGGCGATCTCCCGCAGGCTGGTCTCGCGCACGCCCTGCTGGGCGAACAGCTCGCGGGCGACGGCGAGGATGCGGGTGCGCGTGTCGGTCGGCTTCGCCATGCGCCCAGCCTATCCCTTACCTATCGTTAAGTAAGCTCTTGTGCGGGCCCGGCCTCGCCACTTACCATCCGGTAAGTAAGGAGGTTTGCCATGCATGTACTCATCTCCGGCGCCAGCGTCGCCGGACCCGTCCTGGCGTACTGGCTGCGCCGCCACGGCTTCGACGTCACCGTCGTCGAGCGCGCCCCCGCGCCGCGCAAGACCGGCGGCCACGCCGTCGACCTGTTCCGGCCCGCCATGGACATCGTGGAGAAGATGGGGCTGGCCGGGCCCGTCACCGCCCACAGGACCGGCACCGAGCGACTCACCATGCACGTCGAGGGCCGCGAGCGCCCCGTCGACCTGGAGGTGCGCAAGCTCGTCGCGGCCGTCTCCGACCGCCACGTCGAGATCATGCGCGACGACCTCAGCGAGGTCCTCTACGACGCCACCCGCGACGACGTCGAGTACGTCTTCGACGACTCCATCACCTCCGTCGGCGGCGACGGGGGCGTCACGTTCGAACGCGGCGAGGCCCGGCGCTTCGACCTGGTCGTCGGCGCCGACGGCCTGCACTCCAACGTCCGCCGGCTGGTCTTCGGCCCCGAGTCCGCCTACGCCCGGTGGATCGGCGCCTACCTCGCCGTCGCGACCATCCCGGACCACCGCGGGCTCGACGGCCACAAGGAGGGCGTCTTCGGCGTCGGCCGCGTGGCGGCCGTGTACAGCGCGGCGCATCTGGACGGCGCCCGGGTGCTGTTCCTGTTCAGGACCCCCGAGCAGCTCGACTACCACCACCGCGACACCGCGCGGCAGAAGGAACTGCTGCGCGAGCGGTTCGCCGGTCTCGGGTGGGATGTTCCGCGCCTGCTGGACGAGACCGACCGGGCCTCGGCCTTCTACTTCGACTCGATCACCCAGCTCACCCTCGACACCTGGACGCGCGGCCGGGTGGCGCTCGTCGGCGACGCCGGTTACTGTCCGGGGCCCGTGGTCGGCGGCAGCACGAGCCTGGCCGTGGTCGGCGCGTACGTGCTGGCGGGCGAGCTGGCCGCGGCCGGCGGCGACCACACGCGGGCCTTCCCGGCCTACCAGGCGGCGATGGGCGACTACGTGCGCCGCAGCCGCTCGTTCGCGCTCAACGCCGCCAAGCGGCTCGTCCCGGGCGGCGCGCTCGACCTCGGGCTGCTCGCGGGGGGCGCCTGGCTGATCGGACGGCTGCCGGGCGGGCTCAGCCGCGCCGCGAGCAAGCTCGCCGCCAAGGGGCTGCGCATGCACGACCAGGTCGCGCTGAAGGACTACTCCGCCTACGGGGCCGCCCTGCGATAGGTCCCGGGCCGGACGGAAGGCCCGGGGCGGGCGGGAGGCCTCGGGCGGGCGGGAGGTCTGGGGTGGCCCCGGTCAGGCCAGCACTCCCTGGGCGCGCAGCTTGGCGGCGGTCTCGGCCGGGATTCCCCACGACGACAGGTCCTCCAGGCGCGTGGCCGGCGACAGGTCCGGCTCCGGCGCGCCGAGCAGGCGCGGCGCGGGCACGGGCTGCACGACCCCGCCCACCTCGGTGAACGCGCCCCGCGCCACGTTGTGCGGATGCCGGGCCGCCTCCGCCATGGACAGCACCGGCGCCACGCACGCGTCCGACCCCTCG
Organism: Nonomuraea montanisoli; assembly: GCF_013363975.1. Classification (GTDB taxonomy): domain Bacteria; phylum Actinomycetota; class Actinomycetes; order Streptosporangiales; family Streptosporangiaceae; genus Nonomuraea; species Nonomuraea montanisoli. The sequence goes on from NZ_JABWGN010000002.1 coordinate 147,123, forward strand.
AAGACCGCCTCCCACTCCGCCCGGGTCCGCTTGCGGAACTCCTCGGCCAGCCGGGCCTTCAGCGCGGGCCACTGGTCCCGGTCGCCGCGGTCGGGCAGGCCGGGGTCGCCGGCCAGGCCCATGCGCGTCAGCAGCTCGTCCCAGAACTTCGGCTCCAGGGGTCCCACCGCGAGGTGACCCCCGTCGGCGGTCTCGTACGTGTCGTACATGGGGGCGCCGGTGTCGAGCAGGTTGGTACCGCGCGGCCCCCAGCCGCCGCTCTGCGCCGCGTTGTAGAACATCGCGAACAGCAGCGCGGCCCCGTCCACCATGGCGGCGTCGATGACCCGGCCCAGCCCGGTGCGCTGGCGCTCGACCAGGGCGAGCAGGATGCCGTAGGCGAGCATGAGGCCGCCGCCGGCGAAGTCGCCGAGGATGTTGACCGGCGGCGTCGGCGGCTGGCCGGCGCGGCCGAGCTGCGACAGCACGCCGGCGATGGCGATGTAGTCGATGTCGTGCCCGGCGGTGGCGGCGAGGGGGCCGTCCTGGCCCCAGCCGGTCATCCGGCCGTAGACCAGCCGCTCGTTGACGGCGTGCAGGTCGGCCGGGCCGATGCCGAGCCGCTCCGCGACCCCGGGCCGGAACACCTCGATGACCGCGTCGGCGCCGCGGGCCAGCTCCTTGAACGCGGCCACGCCCTCGGGCGCCTTGAGGTCCAGCCCGATCGTGCGCTTGCCGCGGTCCATGACGTCGGAGCGCGGGACCGGCGAGACGGCGGCGACGCGGTCGATCCGCAGCACCTCGGCCCCGTGGTCGGCGAGCATCATGCCGGCGAACGGCCCGGGCGCGAGCCCGGCGAGCTCCAGCACGCGCACGCCGGCGAGCGGTCCCTGACGGCCTTCGGACATGGGCGTCTCCTCGGTGATGCGGGCCGCGGGCCGGTCCCCGCCCGGACCCCAGTAGAACAACATTCGGTGAGCTGTCGCAAGCCACCTTTGCGACCTTCCGGCGAAGCAAGGAGAGGTATGGGAAACTTGCCCACTGATCGGGTGGTCTACAGGGGTAGGACATGGTTTCGGATAGCACGCCGCTCATCGCTAGGCGTTACCAGTTACTCCGCGAGCTGGGGCGCGGCGGCATGGGGGTCGTCTGGGAAGGCCGCGACACGCTGCTCAACCGGCAGATCGCGGTCAAGGAAGTGCTGCTGCCCGACGGGCTGCCGCGCGCCGAACAGGAGAACCTGCTCCTTCGCACGGCCCGCGAGGCCCGTACGGCGGCGCGGCTCAACCATCCGTCGGTCGTCGCCGTCTACGACGTCGTCGAGGAGGACGGCCGGCCCTGGATCATCATGGAGCTGGTCCGCCACCCCTCGGTGGAGCAGGTCGTCGCCACCACGGGCGCGCTGCCCATCCGGCAGGCCGCCGACGTGGGCCGGCAGGTGCTGTCCGCGCTGCGCGCCGCGCACGAGGTCGGGATCCTGCACCGCGACGTCAAGCCGAGCAACATCCTGCTCGCCGACGACGGCCGGGCCGTGCTCACCGACTTCGGCATCGCCACCGCCGAGGGCGACTCCTCGCTGACCCGGACCGGCATGGTCACCGGCTCGCCGAGCTTCCTCGCGCCCGAGCGGGTGCGCGCCGCCGAGGCCGGGCCGCCCTCCGACCTGTGGTCGCTCGGCGCCACGCTGTACGCCACGCTCGTGGGCCGCTCGCCGTTCGAGCGGGGCGAGGCGATGGCCACGCTCAACGCCCTGCTCAACGAGGAGCCCGACTACCGCCGGATCCCGCCGGCGATGCACCCGGTCCTCAAGGGCCTGCTCCGCAAGGAGCCGCACGAGCGGCTGACCGCCGAGCAGGCCGACGGGCTGCTCGCCGAGGTCATCGCGACCCGCCCCGCGGGCGCCGACATGGACGCGCCCGACGAGGGCGCGCCGCGCCGCCGCTCCAGCCGTACGCTGCTGGCCGCCGCCGCGGCCGCGGTGCTGGTGCTCGCGGGCGGGACGGTCGCCTACCTCAACCTGGTGCCCCCCGCCGAGGGCACCTCCACGATCGCGCAGCGCGCCGCCACCAGCCCCCTGCCCAGCGCGCCGCCGGCCACCGCCACCGCGTCCACGCTGCCCGCCACCGCCACGCCCAGTGCCACGCCCACGCCGTCGCCCACCAGGACCGCCCCCCTGACGCGGACCTGGACCTCGCGCGAGGGCTGGACGATCGCCCGCCCGTACGGATGGCGCGGCGCGCGCAAGGAGGCCTACACCGAGTGGACGCGCCGCGACGGCGCCGCCCACCTCGGCGTCCAGGCGGTCTACGTCCAGCGCGACGCCGCCCAGCTCATCGAGGACGCCGAGACGCTGCTCCGGCAGGGCGCCCCCGACCTGCGCGTCACGGGCCGCCGGTCCGTCATGCAGCGGGGCGTCAAGGCGGTCGAGTGCGAGTTCGTCTACACGGCCGGCTCCGGCTCGGACACGCCGTGGGCCCGGCCGGGCGTGCGCTACCGGGAGCTGCGGCGGGCCGTCGTCGCCGGCGACACCTCCTACATCCTGTCCTGGACGGTCGCCGAGGCCCAGTGGCGGCGCAGCGCGACGCTGATGCGGCAGGTGATCGGCAGCTTTACCGTAGGGGCATGACGCCCTGGAACCTCCTCGCCCTGGCGCCGCTTCCCGAGCACGCGCTGCGCGACCTGATGGCCCCGCTCGGCGACCGGGTGGACGTGCGGCTGCCCGCCTCCCGTGACCGCGCCGCGCTGCTCGCCGCCCTGCCCGAGGCCGAGATCGTGGTCGGCGACTGGACGGCGGAGCTGGCGCTCGACGCGTGGGCCGTCGCGGCGGCGCCCCGGCTGGCGTTCGTGCAGCAGCCGTCGGTCGGCGTCGACGGCCACGACCTGGCCGCGCTGGCCGCCGCCGGCGTCCCCCTCGCCAACACCGCGGGCGTCAGCGCCACGGCGGTCGCCGAGTGGTGCGTGGCCGCCGCGCTCGCGCTGGTGCGCCGGCTGGCCGACGCCGACGCCGCCGTCCGCGCCGGCGGCTGGCCCCAGCAGTCGCTCCAGCCCGGCGAGCTGAGCGGCAGGCGCGTCGGCGTCGTCGGGTTCGGCCCGATCGGCGCGGCCTGCGCCCGGCTGTTCCGCGCGTTCGGCTGCGAGGTGTCGTACTGGACGCGCACGCCCCGCGACGAGCCCGGCCACGTGGACCTGGAGACGCTGGTGTCGGCCTCCGACGTGCTCGTCGTGGTGGTCGCGCTGGCCGACGAGACGCGCGGCCTCGTCGACGCCCGCCGCATGAAGCCGGGCGCCCTGCTGGTCAACGCCGCGCGCGGCGGCGTCGTCGACCAGGAGGCGCTGGCCGCCGCACTGCGCGACGGACACCTCGGCGGGGCCGCGCTCGACGTGTTCGAGACCGAGCCGCTGCCCGCCGGCGACCCCCTGCGCGAGCTGCCCGGGGTCCTGCTGTCGCCGCACGTCGCCGGCGTCACCGCCGGGTCCACCGGCCGCCTGCTGGAGTCGGTGCTGGCCAACCTCGCCGCCGCCCTCGACGGGCGCCCCGTGACGAACGTGCTGAACGGCGTCTCCCCCTCCGTCCGCCGCCGGCCGGGCCCGTCACTCTCCGTATAGCCCGCAGGTCGGCGCCCACGGGCCCACCTGGCGCGAAGAACAGTTTTCGAGTCTTTAACGACCCCGGTCTGTTCGACGTCAGGCCCGGGAGATACCTTCTTACGGACGATCTCTACCAGCTCAAGGGGGTGCTTAGGTGACGACGACGATGTCGACACACCAACGGGCAGTAGAGCAGATCCGGCGGTCCTACGCGGAGATCCCCGGTGGCGCGGCGCCCCGGCTGGCGAAGGCGACCTCCAACCTCTTCCGGTTCCGTGACGGCGGGAGGACCGCCAAGCTGTCCGCGCGCGACCTGGACGAGGTCATCAGCGTCGACCCGGAGACCATGACGGCCGAGGTCCAGGGCATGACGACCTACGAGCACCTGGTCGACGCCACGCTGCCGCACGGCCTCATGCCGTCCGTCGTCCCGCAGCTCAAGACCATCACGCTGGGCGGGGCCGTCACCGGCCTCGGCATCGAGTCCACGAGCTTCCGTGACGGGCTGCCGCACGAGTCGGTCGAGGAGCTGGAGATCCTCACCGGCGACGGGCGCGTCGTCGTCGCCCGCGACGACAACGAGCACCGCGACCTGTTCCGCGCCTTCCCGAACTCCTACGGCACGCTGGGCTACGCGCTGCGCATCAAGATCCGGCTCAAGCCGGTCCAGCCGTACGTGCGCCTGACCCACCTGCCGTTCACGGACGCCGGCAAGTGCATGCTCGCCATGCAGGAGATCTGCGAGCGCATGGAGCACGACGGGGAGCCGGTCGACTTCGTCGACGGCGTGTTCTTCTCCCCGCAGGAGATGTACATCACGCTGGGCCGCTTCGCCGAGCGTGCCCCGTACGTCTCCGACTACACCGGCATGCGCATCTACTACCAGTCGATCCGCAACCGCCAGCGCGACTGGCTGACGGTCCGCGACTACCTGTGGCGCTGGGACACCGACTGGTTCTGGTGCTCGCGCGCCTTCGGTGTGCAGCAGCCGGTCGTGCGCTCGCTGATGCCGCGCCGCTGGATGCGCTCCGACGTCTACCGCCGGCTCGTCGCGCTCGACCGCAGGCACGGCGTGACGGCGCGGATCGACCGCTGGGCCGGCCGGCCCGTGCAGGAGTCGGTCATCCAGGACGTGGAGGTGCCGGTCGAGCGGGGCGCCGAGTTCCTCGACTTCTTCCACGACCAGGTCGGCATGACGCCGGTGTGGATGTGCCCGCTGCGGGCCTCGTCCCGCTGGCCGCTCTACCCTCTGGAGCCCGGCCGGCTGTACGTGAACTTCGGTTTCTGGGGGATGGTCCCGCTGCCGCGGGGACGGTTCGACGGCTACTACAACCGGCTCATCGAGCACAACGTGCACGAGCTCGACGGCCACAAGTCGCTCTACTCGACGTCCTTCTACGCCCGCGAGCAGTTCTGGGAGCTGTACAACGGCGGCGCCTACTGGCCGGTCAAACGGGAATACGACCGGGAGGGGCGCCTGCTGGACCTGTACGACAAGTGTGTGCGGGGAAGGTGAGAGATGGCTCTGGCAAGCATCTTCGAGAAGATCGTCGGCTCCGAGGCGAAGATCGCCTTCCGGGCGTACGACGGGAGCAAGGCGGGGCCGGACGGCGCCGACCTCTGTCTTGAGGTGAAGTCGCCGATCGCGGTGGCCTACCTCGCGCAGGCGCCGGGCGAGCTGGGCCTGGCCAGGGCCTACGTCTCGGGGCACCTCGACCTCCACGGCGACCTGTACACCCTGCTCGATCGCATGTGGAACATCACCACCAACGACCTGACCACGTCCGAGAAGATCGCCGCGGTCCGGTCGCTGGGCGTCAAGCCGCTGCTCATGCGGGTGCCTCCGCCTCCGCAGGAGATGCGGCAGAGCGCGCTGGCCCGGCTGGGCTCCCGGCACGCCAAGCAGCGCGACGCCGAGGCCATCCACCACCACTACGACGTGTCCAACCGCTTCTACGAGTGGGTGCTCGGCCCGTCCATGGCCTACACCTGCGCGGTCTTCCCCACCGACTCCTCGACCCTTGAGGAGGCGCAGTACGCCAAGTTCGACCTGGTGGCGCGCAAGCTCGACCTCAAGCCGGGCATGCGGCTGCTCGACGTCGGCTGCGGCTGGGGCGGCATGGTCATGCACGCCGCCAAGCACTACGGGGTCAAGGCCCTCGGCGTGACGCTGAGCAAGCAGCAGGCCGAGTGGGCGCAGCGGGCCATCGCCGAGGCGGGGCTGCAGGACCTGTGCGAGGTCCGCCACATGGACTACCGCGACGTCGCCGAGACCGGCTTCGACGCGGTCAGCTCCATCGGCCTCACCGAGCACATCGGCAAGGCCAACGTCCCCGGCTACTTCGAGTTCCTGTACGGCAAGCTCAAGCCGGGCGGCCGGCTGCTCAACCACTGCATCACCCGCCCGACGGGCGCCGAGAAGACGTTCAACAAGGGCGGCTTCATCAACCGCTACGTCTTCCCCGACGGCGAGCTGGAGTCGGTGGGCTGGCTGATCCGCCAGATGGAGGACCTCGGCTTCGAGATCCGCCACGAGGAGAACCTGCGCGAGCACTACGCCAAGACGCTGCGTCACTGGTGCGACAACCTCGACGCCAACTGGGCCGACGCGGTCGAGGAGGTCGGCATGGGCACCGCCCGGGTGTGGGCGCTGTACATGGCGGGCTGCATCGTCGGCTTCGAGCGCAACAAGGTCCAGCTCCACCAGGTGCTGGGCGTCAAGCTGGACAAGGACGGCCGCTCCGGCGTGCCGCTCCGCCCGTCCCGCGACTGGCCCTGATCCGTGGCTGAAGGGGCGCGAGGCGGCAGCGCCTCGCGCCCCTTCACTCGTCGGCGTGCATTTGTAATGCTGTAATCATGGTCTCCTTATACGAGCACGCCGGCGGGCACGAGGCCCTCCACCGTTTCGTCGACCTCTTCTACGGCAGCGTCCTGAAGGATCCGCTGCTCCAGCCGCTCTTCGGAGCCGGCCGCCCGCACCACGTCGCGCACCTGACGGCCTTCACGGCCGAGACGTTCGGCGGTCCCGACGTCTTCACCCGCGAGATGGGCGGCTTCCCGACCCTCATCGAGGCCCACCGCGGGCTGCGCATCCGCGAGGAGCAGCGGCAGCGCTTCGTGGACCTGTTCATGGCCGCGGCCGACGACGCCGGGCTGCCGGACGACGCGCCGTTCCGCCAGGCGCTGCGGGAGCACGTCGAGTTCGGCACCCGGGTGGCCTACCAGAACTCCCACGCCGAGACCGACGACCAGCTCCATCCGCTGCGCGAGGTGCCCCACTGGGACTGGCCCTCCTAGCGCGGGTTCACGACTTCAGGTGCCGGGTGTCCACCCGGTGCCCCGCGGCTTCGAGGACGGTCACCGCCTCCGCGGCCCTCGGCTCCGGCACGAGGACGAGGTCGGCGTGGAAGGTCGAGGCGACGAAGACGGGGATCGCCGCCTCGGCCAGCGGCCCCACGACCGCGGCCAGCATGCCGGAGACGTCGAGGCCGTGCGCGCTCGCGCCGCCGTACAGGCCGATCCAGCGCTCGCCCGAGCCCGACGGCCAGGCCTCGCGGACGACGGTCAGCCCCTCGGGGGCGCGGACCAGCGCGATCCACTCGTCGTCCTCGGGGAAGGTCGCGTGGGGCAGGTGCTCCACGGCGAACGCGGACGGGACGACACTGAGACGCTGGGCGGTGGATGACGACATGGCACGTGTCTACCACGGCGAGATCACCCGCTAGGGTGTTGGACTCCTGTCGATCGCCGTGGAGGAGCTTTGTCCGAGATGTCAGCATTCATGACCAGGAGAGGGCTGCTCGTGGGCGGCGCCGGGGCCGCCGTCACCACGCTGCTGGGCGGCCGGGCCGCCGAGGCGTCCGCGGGAAGCACCGCCGCGGACCGGTTCGACCTGGCGGCGCCCGCCACGAGCCTGATCTGGAAGAAGGCGCTGTACGACGAGACGGTCCTGCAGTCGTTCGCCTTCGACAACGCCCACGGCCACATCTACACGGTGCAGGTCAAGAACGGGGCCGGCAGCTCGGCGGCGGGTCACCTGTGCCTGACCAGGCTCAGCCTCGGCGGCACGGTGCTCGGGCACATGTACCTCATGGGTTTCGGACACGGCGTGCAGATCGGCGTGGAGCCGTCGGGCGGGTCGGCCTACCTGTGGACCGAGACCAGCGCGGTCGCCGACGGCGCCAACGCCTGGGGCAACCGGCTCGCCAGGTTCGCCTTCGCCTCCGGCCGGACGATCACCCCGACCTCCGGCGGCGTGACGCGCTACGCGCCCGTGACCGGCGCGACCAGCACCACCTGCGCCATCGACCCCTCCACCGGCCGGCTCGTCATGCGCTACCGCAGGAACGGCGGCTTCCGCTACGCGGTCTTCCCGCTGCAGGCGGTCAAGTCGGGCTCGCGGACGCCCGTGCACGACGTCGCCCAGCCGGCCGGCCTCGGCACCTTCCAGGGCTACGCGGCCCACGGCGACTACCTCTACCTGCTCGACGGCGACGCCTACGGCTCCTCCAACCCCGCGCCGGGCAACACCTACGTCACCTGCGTCGACCTGCGTACCGGTCGCAAGGTGCAGCGCGCGCTGACCCAGGCCGGCAAGTCGCTGGACTACCGCGAGCCGGAGGGCATGGCGATCCAGATCGCCTCGGGCCGGCCCCGGCTCTGCCTCGGCCTGGCCTCGGGCGCCGCCGGGGCCAGGAAGGCGAGCATCTTCTACAAGACCGCCCTCGTGTGAGGGACGGCGTCAGCGCAGCTCACGCTTGAGGATCTTGCCGGTGGCCGTCATGGGCAGGGCGTCCCTGAACTCCACGATGCGCGGGTACTTGTAGCCCGCCATGTTCTCCCTGCACCAGGCCACCAGTTCCGCCTCGGTGATCGTCGCGCCCGGGGTGCGGATGACGTATGCCTTGACCTCCTCGCCGTGCGAGTCGTGGGGCACGCCCACGACCGCGGCGAGCGAGACCGCCTCGTGCGTCAGCAGCACCTCCTCCAGCTCCCTCGGGTAGACGTTGAACCCGCCCCTGATGATCATGTCCTTGGCCCGGTCGATGATCGCGTAGTAGCCGTCGGCGTCGCGGGTGGCGATGTCGCCCGTGCGGAACCAGCCGTCGCGCAGCACCTCGGCCGTCGCCTCGGGCCGGCCGTGGTAGCCCTTCATGACGTTGTGGCCGCGGATCGCGATCTCGCCCGGCTCGTCCTCGACCGTCTTCCACTCGGCGTCGACGAGCCGCATCTCCACGCCCCAGATCGGGGTGCCGATCGTGCCCGGCTTGGCCGGGCGGCCCGGCTGGTTGAAGCTGGCCACCGGGGAGGTCTCCGACAGGCCGTACCCCTCCAGGATGGGGATGCCGAAGGTGCGCTCGAAGTCCTTCAGCACCTCGACCGGCAGGGAGGAGCCGCCGGAGACCGTCGTCCGCAGCGTGGTCGGCAACGCGCCGCCGTCCGCGTGGACCTTCGTCAGCAGCGCCCAGTACATCGTCGGCACGCCCGCGAAGAACGTGACGCCCTCCCGGCGCATCAGCTCCAGCGCCTCGCCCGGCTCGAAGCGCGGCATGAGCACGACGGCGGCGCGCCGCCGGAAGCCGACGTTCATGACCACCGTCTGGCCGAAGGAGTGGAACAGCGGCAGCACCGCGAGGTAGACGTCGCGATCGATGTCGCGGTCGAACATCTGGTCGCAGACCAGGGTGTTCATCAGCATGTTCTGGTGGCTCAGCTCGGCGCCCTTGGGCTGCCCGGTGGTGCCCGAGGTGTAGAGGATCACCGCCGTGTCGTCGGGGGCGGTCGCCGCGGTCTCGAACGTGCCGGGCATCCCGTCCAGGGCCGCCCAGAACGACTCGCCGTGCGCCGACTCGGTGGCCAGCGGCGTGGCGGGCAGCACGAAGAAGTGCTCGCACCCCTCGGCGGCCTCGAAACCGGCCCGGCCGCGCTCGCCCAGCGGCAGCTCCGGCGTGCCCTCGAAGCAGAACAGCGCCTTGGCGTCGCTGTCGTCGAGATGGTAGGCGATCTCGCGCGGCTGGAGCAGCACGTTCAGCGGCACCACGGCGGCCCCGGCCTTGAGGATGCCGTAGTAGACGAACGGGAAGTACGGCAGGTTGGGGCAGGCCAGCGCCACCTTGTCGCCCGGGCCGACGCCGCGCGACACGAGCAGGTTGGCGACCTGGTTGGCGACCGTGTCCACCATCGAGTACGGCAGGCGCATGTCGCCGAAGACCACGGCGACGCCGTCCGGGTTGTTCCTGGCGCTGTCCTCCAGCACGACGGACAGGTTGAGCATGTCGCCTTCCTCCCTCTGCGCAGCCTCCGCGACCTCGCCGCCATCTTCGCAGGACGGCATACCGACCGGTAGGTAGCAAGGGTCACAAGTGGATATGGACGCCTCCGGCCGCCTGGAGTAAGCAGGTACCACGTCACTCACGCCTGCGAAGGAGCCACATGGAGTACGACTACGTGATCGTCGGCGCGGGTTCGGCGGGGTGCGTGCTGGCCGGCCGGCTGTCGGCCGATCCCGGGGTGAGCGTCGCGCTGGTCGAGGCGGGCGGCCCGGACGACAAGCTGGAGATCCGCATGCCGGCGGCCTTCAACAAGCTGTTCAAGACCGCCTACGACTGGAACTACACCACCGCCAAGCAGTCCGAGATGTCCGGCCGCGAGCTGTACTGGCCGCGCGGCCGGGTGGTCGGCGGCTCCTCCTCGATCAACGCGCAGATGTGGGTGCGCGGCGGCCGGCTCGACTACGACCAGTGGGGCGTGCCCGGCTGGTCCTACGACGAGGTGCTGCCGTACTTCCGGCGGGCCGAGCACCGCGAGGGCGGCAACGCGGGCGGCGTGTACGGCACCGACGGCCCCCTGTACGTCTCCGAGCTGCGCAGCCCCAACGTCACCACGGCCGCCTTCCTCCAGGCCTGCGAGGAGCTGGGCCTGACCCGGCTGCCCGAGCTGAACGGCCCCGCCGACGAGGGCTTCAGCCCCACCCCCGTCACCCAGCACCGGGGGCGCCGGTGGAGCGCCGCCGACGCCTACCTGCGGCCCGCGCTCAAGCGGCCGAACCTGACGCTCATCACGGGCGCGACCGTGGACCGGGTGCTGTTCGACGGCTCGCGCGCCACGGGCATCGAGCACGGCGGCGGTGCCCAGGTGCGGGCCCGGCGCGAGGTGATCCTGGCCGCGGGCGCGATCGGCTCGCCGTACCTGCTCATGCGCTCGGGCGTGGGCGCGGCGGCCGAGCTGCGCGACGCCGGCGTGCCCGTGCTGCGCGACCTGCCGGAGGTCGGCAAGAACCTCCAGGACCACCTGTCGTCCGGGGTGATCGTCCGGTGCCGGCAGCCGGTGACGCTCACCAAGGCGGAGTCCGTGAGCAACCTGCTGCGCTACCTCGTGCTGCGTTCCGGCATGCTCACCACGAACGTGGGGGAGGCCGTCGCGTTCGTCCGCACCTCGCCGGAGGAGCCGGCGCCGGACATCGAGCTCATCTTCGCGCCGGGCCCGTTCGTCGACCACGGGCTCACCCCGCCGACCGGCCACGCGATGACCGTCGGCGTGGTGCTGCTCCAGCCCGAGAGTCGCGGCCGGATCGGGCTGAACGGGCGCGACGTGGTCGTCGACCCGGGCTACCTGGCCCGCGAGGCCGACCTCAGGCGGATGGTCGCCGGGCTGAAGACGGCCAAGCAGATCTTCGCCACCACCGCCATGCGGCCGTACGCGGACGGGCCGATGCCGCCCTACGACGGCCCGGAGAGCGACGAGGAGCTCGCCCGGTGGGTGCGCGACCGCGGCGAGACGCTCTACCACCCGGTCGGCACCTGCCGGATGGGCGTGGACGACGCCTCGGTCGTGGATCCGGAGCTCCGGGTGCGCGGCGTCGAGGGCCTGCGCGTCGCCGACGCCTCGATCATGCCGACCCTCAATCGCGGCCACACCCACGCTCCGGCCATAATGATCGGGGAGAAGGCCGCCGATCTGATCCGGGCGGCCCGCACCTGACCGAACTCCTTGACGTAAGTGAGCACTTGCACAAGGCTTTGCGGTTATGACCACCTCCGCCGACATGGACCTGTCGCAGCTTCCGTTCTGGTCGCTGCCGCAGGCCCACCGCATGGAGACCTTCCGGCGGCTGCGCGCCCTCGACCAGCCCCTGTTCGTGCCGGAGCAGCCGCTGCCGTTCATCAAGAGCGGCGCGGGTTACTACGCGATCGTGCGGCACGCCGACGTGGTCGAGGCGAGCCGCACGCCCGAGGTGTTCAGCAGCGAGCCGTGCTCCAACAGCATCCCGGACATGCCGCGCTGGCTGGCCGTCTACTTCGGCTCGATGATCAACATGGACGACCCGAGGCACGCCCGGCTGCGCCGCATCGTCTCGCGCGCCTTCACCCCGCGCGTCCTCGCCAAGATGGAGGAGGACCTGGAGCGGGCCGCGGCCGAGATCGTGGACCAGGCGATCAAGGAGGGGCCGGGCGACTTCGTCACCCAGGTCGCCGCCAGGCTCCCCGTACGCGTCATCTGCGACATGATGGGCGTCCCGCCGGCCCTGCACGACCTGGTGCTGCGCCGCACCAACGTCATCCTCGGCAACGCCGACCCCGAGTACACCGGCATCGGGCCCGAGCTCACCCGCTTCAACGTGGCGCGCGGGCTGGCCCGGCTCATCCACGCCGGCTACTCGCTGAACCGCCTGGCCGCCCGCCTCGGCGACGAGCGGCGCAAGCGGCCGACCGGCGACCTGGTCAGCCTCCTCGTCAACGGCGAGGAGCGGCTCAGCTCGCAGGAGCTCGGCTCCTTCTTCATCCTGCTCGTGGTGGCCGGCAGCGAGACCACGCGCAACGCCATCGCCCACGGGCTCAAGCTCCTCACCGACCATCCCGACCAGCGGCGGCTGCTGACGGACAACTTCGAGGGCCTCATCGGCAAGGCGTGCGACGAGATCGTCCGTCACGCCACGCCGGTGATCCAGTTCCGCCGCACGGTCACGCGCGAGCACGTCATGAACGGCATGCGCTACCGGCCGGGCGACAAGGTGCTGCTGTTCTACAACTCCGCCAACCGCGACGAGACCGTCTTCCGCGACCCCGACGCCTTCGACATCACCCGCGACCCCAACCCGCACGTCGGGTTCGGCGGCCCCGGCCCGCACCACTGCCTGGGCGCGCACCTGGCGCGGCGCGAGATGACCGTGATGTTCCGGGAGCTGTTCACCCGGCTGCCCGACATCCGGGCGGTGGGGGAGCCCGACCATCTGCTGTCGAACTTCATCAACGGGATCAAGCACCTGCGCTACGCCTACTGAGATCCCCTCTCCGGGCACTCCCTCCGGGCACTCTCTTCGGGCACTCCCTCGGCGCTCCGTGGCCAAGCGGGTGCTAGGTTTCGCTGTCATGGAGATCAGGACGATCCACGCCAACGGGGTGGAGTTCGCGTATCTTGCCGTGGGCGAGGGACCGCTGGCCCTGTGCCTGCACGGATTCCCCGACACCGCGCACACCTGGCGGCACCTCATGCCGGCGCTGGCGGAGCGCGGCTACCGGGCGGTCGCGCCGTTCATGCGCGGTTACGCGCCGACCGAGGTCCCCGCGGACGCCGCGTACGAGGGCGCGGCGCTGGCCGCCGACGTGGCCGCCCTGCACGAGGAGCTCGGCGGCGACGACGGCGCCGTGGTGGTCGGCCACGACTGGGGCGCCTTCCCGGTGTACAACCTCGGCGGGCGCTTCCGCCGGTCCGTGGCCATGGCGGCGCCGCCGCTCGGCGCCATGCTCGGCTCGTTCTTCACGTACGAGCAGCTCAAGCGCTCCTTCTACGTGTTCCTCTTCCAGACCGAGCTGGCCGAGACCGCGGCGGCCACGCCCGGCTTCCTGGAGGGGCTGTGGCGGGACTGGTCGCCCGGCTACGACGCGGGGCGGGACCTCGAGTTCGTGCACCGCAGCCTCGGCCGGCCCGCCAACCTGGCCGCCGCCATCGGCTACTACCGGGCCATGCTCGGCACCACGCCGCCCTCGGGCCGCCACCCCGAGCCGGAGCCCACGACCGGGCCGATCCTCTACCTGCACGGCAAGCAGGACGGCTGCCTGGACGCCGGCCTGGTCAAGGCCGTGCCGGAGCGCCTGCCGGCGGGGTCGCGGGCGGCGGCCGTGGACGGGGCCGGCCACTTCCTGCACCTGGAGCGGCCGGAAGAGGTCAACCGGCTCATCCTGGACTGGCTCGGCCCCGCCTGCTGACCACCCGGCCCGGCCCCGGCGCGGCCCGCCCTTTCCGCCGGGCCGCGCCGGCGGTCAGCGGTGGCGGCGGGCCGGGCGGAGGACCGCGAGGAGCGGGTGCCTGCCGGACAGGGACACCTCGATCGCCCGCTCGACGCGGAAGCCGTCCGGCACGTCTCCGGCCAGGGTCACCACCAGCCCGCCGGGCGCCAGCACGCGCCGGACCTCCCGCCACAGCAGCCCGCCGTCCCGCGCCAGCAGCCCGGCGGCGGCGACCTGGCGGCCCCAGGGCGGGTTCACCAGCACCCGGTCCACGCTCCCCGAGGGCAGGGGTAGCCGCCCCGCGTCGCCGACGACGGGGGTCACGGCCACCCCGGCCCGCCGGGCGTTGGCCGTGGCGGCCCGTACGGAGGCGGGGGAGCGGTCGATCCCGGCCAGCCGGGCGCGCGGCGCCAGCAGACCGGCCTCCACCAGCGTCGTCCCCGCCCCGCAGCACGGGTCCAGCACGACCGGTCCCGCGCCCCGCCCGTGATCCAGCCCTGCTTCGGCGAGCCCTGCTTCGGCGAGCCCTGTCCAGGCGTGCCCTGCCCCGGCGTGCCCCTCCTCGGGAGGGGCCGCTTCGGCGAGGCCCGCGAGCCTGGCCATGGCGGCGGCCAGAGGCGGGTGGAGGGTGCCGGGGATCGAGTCCTCCTTGTACGGCCGGCGGTGCAGCGGCCGCTCGCCCAGCCGTACGGCGATGACCGCCTGGTCGTCCTCGATGGTGACCCGCCACGGCACCGCGCCCGGAGGCGGCGCCACGCCCCCCGCGCGGGAGTGGTACGGCACCCCGAGCGCCCGCGACAGCCCGGCGCCCACGGCGTCCTCGACGTCGAAGCGGCTGTAGGAGCGCCGCCCCACGAACGTCGCCGACACCTCGATCGGCCGTCCCTCGTCGCCCGACGCGCGGGCTGTCGCCGACACCTCGATCGGCCGCCCCTCATCTGCCGACGCGCGGGATGTCGCCGTCACGTCGATCGGCCGTCCCCCGTCTCTCGACGCGCGGGCCGTGTGGCGGAGCCGCAGCGCGGGGCCGGCGTCGGCGTTCTCGGCGGCCCGCCGCAGCCGCTCCAGCGCGCCGCGTCCCGCCCCGACGCCGTCCACGACGGCCGCCACCAGCAGCACGTCGTCGGCCGTCCGCAGTCCCAGCAGATCCGGTCCGGGTTCGGCCGCCTCGAACCACACCTCGCGGTGGCGCAGCCTGCGCACGACGCCCAGCTTCATGATTTCCGCGGCCACCAGGGGCTCGATGCCACGCACCGCCCTGGCCACGGCGAAAGCACGCACGTGTCCTTCTCCAACGTCGCGACCCGGGACGGCCTCTGGCCGCCCCGCATCGCCGGCGGTGGGTCATGCCGCGACCCGCCGGCGGGTCGCTAACGCAGGAAGAAGAAGAACTGCACGCGCCCATGCTAGCGATCATCGGCCGCGCTGCCGAACAGGTTTTTCCGGACTTTACGGACAGACACGTACGCTGTACGTCATGACCATTGACGTAAGTAGTCACTTGCCCGAATGATGGGCATATGACTGCCGTTGACTTCGATCTCTCGGACCTGGAGTTCTGGGCCAGGCCCATGGCCGAGCGGGCGCGGGCGTTCGAACTGATCCGTTCGCTGGAGCGTCCGCCGCTCTTCGAGGAGATGGAGATCTCCTTCGCCCCGAAGGGGCCCGGCTACTACGCCCTGGCCCGGCACGCCGACATCGTCGAGGTCAGCCGCCACCCCGAGATCTTCTGTTCCGGCGACGGCGGGGCGACGAACATCCCCGACATGCCCGCCGAGTTCACCGAGTACTTCGGCTCGATGATCAACATGGACGATCCGCGCCATGCGCGCCTGCGTCGCATCGTCTCGCGGTCGTTCACGCCCAAGATGATCAAGCAGTTCGAGGCGGACGTGGAGGTCGCCGCCGCGAAGATCGTGGACGACCTGCTCGCCAAGGGGCCCGGCGGCGACTTCGTGACGGACGTGGCCGCCCGCCTGCCATTGAAGATCATCTGCGACATGATGGGCATCCCCGAGCGCGACTACCAGTTCGTCTTCGACCGCTCGAACATCATCCTCGGCGGCTTCGACCCCGAGTACTCGAGCGGCGAACCGGACCGCGTGGCCGAGCGCCTGCTCACCGCCGGCATGGAGCTCCAGCAGCTCGTGCAGGACCTCGCCGCCTACCGCGCCGAGCACCCCACCGACGACCTCACCTCGTCGCTGGTCAACGCCAACATCGACGGCGAACGGCTGACCCTGCAGGAGCTGGGCTCGTTCTTCATCCTGCTCGTGGTGGCGGGCAACGAGACCACCCGCAACGCGATCTCGTACGGCCTGCGGCTGCTCACCAAGAACCCCGACCAGCGCGCCCTGTGGCTGGAGGACATCGACGGGCGCGCCCCCGGCGCGGTCGAGGAGATCGTCCGGCTCGCCTCACCGGTCAACTACATGCGCCGCAAGGTGACCAGGGACTTCGAGCTGAACGGCCACCTCTACCCGCAGGGCATGAAGGTCGTGCTGTTCTACTGGGCGGCCAACCGCGACCCCGAGGTGTTCGCCGACCCGTACCGGTTCGACATCGCCCGCGACCCCAACCCGCACGTCGGCTTCGGCGGCCCGGGCCCCCACTTCTGCCTCGGGGCGCACCTGGCCCGGCGGGAGATCACGCTGATGTTCCGCGAGCTGCTGCGCCGCGTCCCCACCATCGAGGGCGGCGCGCCGGACCGGCTGCACAGCAACTTCATCAACGGGATCAAGCACATGGAGTGCACGTTCTGAAGCCCGGCCCCGGCCGGTAGCCGCGCTCGCGGCTACCGGCCGAGGACCTTGAGCTGCCTGACCACCGTGTTGACGTCCGGGAGGAGCTGCTTGGCCGTCGCCGGGACCGACATGTAGACGATCGACGGGACGTCCTTGCCGGAATTCACGGCGATCACGGCGATCGTGGCCTTCTCCGTGGGCGAGGTGAGCGAGTAGGCGATCAGGCGGCCCGTGGAGTTCCCGATCTTGAGCGGCTGCTGGGCGATCTTGCGGACCGTGTTGCCCTTCGGGAAGAAGTCCTTGCGGGCGTCCACCACGACCGCCTTGATGACCGGCTCCAGGTCCTTGTCCGAGGTGAAGGACGAGGCCATGGTCTGCGGCAGGGGGCCGGTCATGATCTGGGCATAGGTCTCGGGGCCCGTCTTGACGTACTGGCGGGTGGCGAAGCCGTACGTGCCGTGGACGGTGGCGCGCTGGTCGAGCTGCCACGTGCCGCCGAGCCGCGGGACGCTGATGCCGGCCTCGGTGTCGGTCACCGCGCCGAGCACCGGGGCGGCCTTGCCCGGGTAGCGCGGCAGGCGGCCGATCGAGGTGGACTGCCTGGTGTTCTTGGGCGGCGGCGTGGTGGACGGCGGGGCCGAGGTCTGCGCGGCGGCCGCCTCCTTGCCGGAGCCGGGCGCCAGCGGGCCCGCGAGGAACGCCCACAGCAGGGCGCCCACGAGCGCGATCGACACCGAACCGGCCAGGGCGTAGATCCAGATCGGCTTGCCCGGCTCGTCGAGGGACTCGGGCTCGCTCATGGGGTCGTAGTCCTCGCCGAAGACGTTGTCCCAGAGCTCCTGCTGCCGCTGCGGGGGAGGCGTGCGGGAGCCGCTGATCTGGCCGGCCGTCACGAACGGGCGGTCGGGGTCGGACGGGTCACGGCTCAGGTTCGAGCCGGGACGTGGCTGGCCGTCCGGCCGGCCCTGCTGGCCCGGGAACCCGGGGTTGCCGGGGTGCTGGTCGTCGGCGGGCGCCTGGCCCGGGGCGTGCTGGGCGTGCCCGGTCTGGCCGGGGCCCGCCGGCGGGTGGCCGCCGGGGTGCGTGGGGGCGGGGTGCCCGGGGCCGGGGCGTTCGCCGGCCGGCCGCGCGCGGTCGCGTCCCTGGGAGGCGACCAGTTCGTCCACGGGGCCGCCGCCGTGAGGTCCCTGCGGGCCCCCCGGGTGTCCCTGCGGGCCCTGGTGTCCCTGCGGCGTGGCGCGGTCGTCGAGCCCGGCCGCGGGCGCGCCCAGCGGGACGGCGCGGTCGTGCGGCGGCATGCCCGCGCCCGGCGGGACGGCGTGCTCGTTCGAAGGCGCGCCTCCGCCCTGGGGGACGGCGTGGTCGTTCAGAGGTGTGCCGCGGCCGTACGTGATCGTGCGGTCCATGGCGGCCGCGGCCGACGCGCGCACCTGCCCGCCGTCGGCGGGCGGCCACGGGGCCGGGGAGCTGAGGTTGGACCAGGCGTCGGACGGCGAGGAGGGCGCGGAGACGCTGGAGGCGTCCTGCCAGGCGGGCACGGGGTCGCGGCGGCCGGGCTCACGGGAGCCGTCCCGCGCGCCGCCGTCCGTCCCGTCGCCGTGGCGTCCCGCTCCCTCACCGCGACGCCCCGAACCGCGACCGTCCATGCCGCGCCCGTCCATGCCGCGATCGCCCATACGTCCGTCCATGCCGGGGCCGTCCATGCCGTTCCGGTGGTGGTCCGGGGCGCCGCCGTGGGCGTCCCGGCCGTCCTGGCGCGGGGTCTCCGGCCAGGACGCGTTCGAGGCGACCGACACGTCGGGCCATGACATGTTCGACGCCGTGCCCGCGTCCGGCCAGCCGTTCGACGCGGAGCCCGCGTCCGGCCACGGGGTGGAGGGAGACGTGCCCCCGGACGGCGGGACCGGGTCGGGCCACGGGGTGGAGGGGGACGTGCCTCCGGACGGCGGGACCGGGTCCGGCCACGCGGAGGAGGGGCCCGCGTCCGGCCAGGACGACGAGGAAGGCTGGGCGGAGCGACCGGCGGACGAGCCGCGGCGGGCAGGCGAGGGCTGCCGGGAATCCCCGTGCGCGGAACCGTCCCGGGGCGGCACCTCGGGCCAGGAAGGTGGCAGGTGCTGTGCTCCGGAATGATCCGTTGCCATGGCTCCCGTACCTCCTGGTGGTGTTATGTCCGCTTTTGGCGCGTCGGACATGATCTCATGGGATTTTCCAGGAGAGTTGGTGGGTTCCGCAGCGAAACGCGTGAAGCCATGCGGATCCGTGGGCGGATCCTGCATGGGCAGGCCGGCCAGGGACCACTGGGGCTCGACGGGGTGTACCACGGGGTCGAGGGTAGTCTAATGGGACATATGAGGTCACAACGGATACATCACCATCGGGTCTCTTAAGGCGAAGAACTGGCGGGAAACGCCACTTGCGCCCGATGGCCACCGTCGAGTATCGGCAAAGTCCTGATGAGGTGCGCTAGGCTTGACCTATGCGTTCCGCGACCCTGCTTCTTAGCGGGCCGCGACGGCCCTGAGCTCTCGCCGTCGCGGCTGCCCCTCGTCCTGCGCACGGGGGGTTTTCTTATGGGTCCGAGTCGAGGCAGAAGGACATTCGCCGTGAGTGAGTACGATCCGCAGGCGCTGCAGGCCAAGTGGCAGCAGCGGTGGGAGGAGCTGGACCCGTTCCGGGCGGGCGAGGACGCCGCCGACGCCCGGGAGCGGCGCTACATGCTCGACATGTTCCCCTACCCCTCCGGCGACCTGCACATGGGCCACGGCGAGGTGTTCGCCATCGGCGACGTCGTCGCGCGCTACTGGTTCCAGCGCGGCTACAACGTCCTGCACCCCATCGGGTGGGACTCCTTCGGCCTGCCCGCCGAGAACGCCGCGATCAAGCGCAACGCGCACCCGGCCGAGTGGACCTACGCCAACATCGAGACGCAGGCCACGTCCTTCCGCCGCTACGGCATCTCCTTCGACTGGTCGCGCCGCCTGCACACCAGCGACCCCGAGTACTACCGCTGGAACCAGTGGCTGTTCAACCGCTTCTTCGAGCGGGGGCTGGCCTACCGCAAGGGCGGCCTGGTCAACTGGTGCCCCAACGACCAGACCGTGCTGGCCAACGAGCAGGTCGTGGCCGGCAAGTGCGAGCGGTGCGGCGCCGACGTCGTCCGCCGCGAGCTGACGCAGTGGTACTTCAAGATCACTGACTACGCCGAGCGGCTGCTGAAGGACATGGAGCAGCTGGAGGGCGGCTGGCCCGAGCGCGTGCTGACCATGCAGCGCAACTGGATCGGCCGCTCCGAGGGTGCCGACGTGCTGTTCGAGATCGAGGGGCGCGAGGAGCCGGTCCACGTCTACACCACCCGCCCCGACACGCTGTTCGGCGCGACGTTCTTCGTGGTGGCCGTGGACGCGGCGCTGGCCGACGAGATCGTCACCGACGACCGGCGCGAGGAGTTCGAGGCCTACCGCGCCGAGGTCGCCAAGCTGAGCGACATCGAGCGGCTGTCCACCGACAAGGAGAAGACCGGCGTCTTCCTGGGCCGCCACGCGATCAACCCGGTCAACGGCGAGCGCATCCCGGTCTGGGCGGCCGACTACGTGCTGTCCGACTACGGCCACGGCGCCATCATGGCCGTGCCCGCCCACGACCAGCGCGACCTGGACTTCGCGCTGAAGTTCGGGCTGCCGGTCAAGGTCGTCGTCCACACCGGTCTGGCCGACCCGGGCGAGACCGGCGAGGCCACGCCGGGCGAGGGCAGCCTGGTCAACTCCGGTCCGCTGGACGGTCTGAGCAAGGCCGAGGCCATCGCGAAGATCATCGACATCCTGCGCACCCAGGGCAGGGGCGAGGCCTCGGTGAACTTCCGGCTGCGCGACTGGCTGCTGTCGCGCCAGCGGTTCTGGGGCACCCCGATCCCGATCATCCACTGCCTGGACTGCGGCGAGGTCCCCGTCCCCGACGACCAGCTGCCGGTCACGCTGCCCGACCTGCGTGGCGAGGCGCTGGCCCCCAAGGGCGTCTCCCCGCTGGCCAGCGCCACCGACTGGGTCAACGTCGAGTGCCCCAAGTGCGGCGGCCGCGCCATGCGCGACACCGACACGATGGACACCTTCGTCGACTCGTCGTGGTACTACCTGCGCTACTGCTCGCCGGACTACACCGACGGCCCGTTCGACGTCGAGCAGGTCCGCAAGTGGGGCCCGATCGACCAGTACGTCGGCGGTGTGGAGCACGCGGTGCTGCACCTGCTGTACTCCCGCTTCTTCACCAAGGTCCTGCACGACATGGGCATGGTCGACTTCACCGAGCCGTTCCTGCGCCTGCTGAACCAGGGCCAGGTGATCAACGGCGGCAAGGCGATGTCCAAGTCCCTGGGCAACGGCGTCGACCTGGGCCAGCAGATCGACGAGTACGGAGTCGACGCGGTCCGCCTGACCATGGTGTTCGCCGGCCCGCCGGAGGACGACATCGACTGGGCCGACGTCTCGCCGGCCGCGTCGCAGAAGTTCCTGGCCCGCGCCTTCCGCGTGATGGACGACGTGGCCGGCGAGCCCGGCGTCTCCTTCGAGGCCGGCGACCTGGAGCTGCGCAAGTTCACCCACCGCACCATCGACGAGGTCACCAAGCTGGTCGAGTCCCACCGCTTCAACGTGGCGGTGGCGCGGCTGATGGAGCTGACGTCGGCGGCCCGCAAGGCCATCGACTCCGGCCCCGGCGCGGCCGACCCGGCGGTGCGCGAGGCGGCCGAGGCGCTGGCCGTGATGCTGTCGCTGGTCGCCCCCTACACCGCCGAGGAGGGCTGGGAGCGGCTGGGCCACACCGGCTCGACGGTCGCGCTGGCCGGCTGGCCGGTCGCCGAGCCCGCGCTGCTGGTGCAGGACTCCGTGACCTGCGTCGTCCAGGTGGCCGGCAAGGTCCGCGACCGCCTGGAGGTCTCGCCCTCGATCTCCGAGGACGAGCTGCGCGGGCTGGCGCTGGGCTCCGACAAGGTCCGCGCCTACCTGGACGGCGAGCCCCGCAAGGTCATCGTCCGCGCGCCCAAGCTGGTCAACATCGTCCCCTGACCGGACGGATCGATCGGCGACGGCCTCGTGACCACTGCTGTGGTCACGAGGCCGTTTCCTTGCCGGGAGCCGCCCGCGTGCGACGATGCTGCGGACCTCGTCACGAGCCGCGGGGCGCGGACCGCGGGGGTCAGAGGGCGCGCAGGGCCGGCAGCAGCTCCTGCTCGGCCCACCGGAAGAACGGCTCCTGCTGGTCGTGCCCGATCTGCACCAGCGCGACGTGCGTGTACCCGGCGTCCGTGTACTTCTTGACCGCCTCCACCACGGCCTCGACGTCCCCGCCGCACGGCACGCTGGAGGCCACGTCGTCGGGCGTGACGAACTGGGAGTACGCCTCGAAGTTCACCGGCCCCGGCAGCTCCGCCATGACCTTCCAGCCGGCCGCCGACCAGCGCCACAGCCGGTGGGCGCGCTCCTTGGCCTTCTCGGCGTCCGTGTCGTACGCCAGGGCGAGCTGGCCGTACACCGGCTTGTCCGCCCCGCCCGCCTGGACGAACTGCCCGACGACCTCCGGCATCGGCTCGTTGACGATCAGCAGATTGCCGTACTCCGCCGCGATGGCGGCCGAGCGCCCGCCCGAGGCGGCGATGCCGATGGGCACCGGCTGCTCCGGCACGTCGTACAGCTTGGCCGAGTCGACGTCGTAGAACTCGCCGTCGTAGGTGACGTACTGGCCGCCGAACAGCTCGGTGATGATGGTGACGGCCTCGCGGAACATTCGGTGCCGCCGGTCGGCGGACGGCCAGCCCTCGCCGATGACGTGCTCGTTGAGGTTCTCGCCCGAGCCGAGGCCGAGCGTGAAGCGCCCGTCGCTGAGCACGCCCATGGTGGCGGCCTTCTGCGCGACCACGGCCGGGTGATAGCGCATGATCGGGCAGGTCACGTACGTCATCAGCGGGAGCCGCTCGGTGGCGTGCGCCACCGCGCCCAGCACCGACCAGGCGTAGGCGGCGTGACCCTGCGCCTCCAGCCAGGGGAAGTAGTGATCGGAGATGACGGCGTAGTCGAAGCCGACCTGCTCCGCCTTCGCCGCGTCGTCCACGAGCTGGCGCGCCGGAGTCTGCTCGCACATCAGGGTGTATCCGATTTGTACCATGATGTGCCCGCTACCCCCGGGGTCGTGCGGTTAGCTCATGAGAGCGGAGATCCCTCGGCGTACGGGCCGGTCGAGAAGCTCCTCCGTCACCAGGCTGAGCCCGATGCCGAGCAGCCAGACGTCCTTGACCAGCCCGATGCCCTCCTGCGAGGGCCGCAGGCTGCCCTCGCGGCGCATGCCCGGGGTCCTGAGGTACAGGCCGATGAGGCCGCCGGCGAAGGCGGTCAGCGCCGCGCCCGCCACCAGCGAGGGGACCACCGGCACCAGCAGGGCGGCGCCCACCGCGATCTCCGCCTTCGACAGCAGCTTCACGAACGCCACCGGGTCCTGCTCGCCGAGGAAGGGGTACGTCCCGGAGGCCATGCCGTGGACCCCCGCGGCCGTCCCGGGATCGGCGCCGGTCAGGTCGAGCCCGGAGTTGAGGATGACCGTGCCGGCGGCCAGGCGGGCCGGGAGCTGGTGGACCTTGGGCAAGAGTCTCATGGTTCCTCACCGTGGAGAATTGCGAAGTTTGTCGGCTGAAGTCCCATTCCTGCCCTCGGGGGTGGCCGGCATCCGCCTTGGCGGTCCTCTTGGCCAGGACTTTCACCGGAACCGCCCGCTCATGACGCCGAGCGGGAAATTCTTCTCGGCGCGTGGATCGGCGGCACTAGTGTTCACCTGTGACAACTGGCGCATACCTGAGATATCCGCATCTGTGGGGTGACCTGGTCACCTTCGTCGCCGACGACGACCTGTGGCTGGCACCCGTGACGGGCGGCAGGGCGTGGCGGTTCACCGCCGACCGCGCACCCGTCTCCTTCCCGAGGTTCTCGCCCGACGGCGCCCGCATCGCGTGGACCAGCCACCGGGAGGGGGCGCCCGAGGTGTTCGCCGCGGAGGTCGACGGCCCGCAGGGCGACCGGCTGACGCACTGGGGCAACGCCATGACCGGGACGCGAGGGTGGAGCGCCGGTGGCGACGTGCTCGCGGTCACCGCCGCCGGCGAGGGCGGGCGCAGCCGCACCTGGGCGTACGCGGTGCCGCTCGACGGCGGCCCGGCCACCCGCCTGCCGTACGGATGGGTGAGCGAGGTCGCCCTCGGCGACGGCGCGGGTCCCGGCACCACGGGTGGCAGGGTGGCGACCGTGTCGTCCA
Source organism: Nonomuraea montanisoli (assembly GCF_013363975.1). Classification (GTDB taxonomy): domain Bacteria; phylum Actinomycetota; class Actinomycetes; order Streptosporangiales; family Streptosporangiaceae; genus Nonomuraea; species Nonomuraea montanisoli. The sequence goes on from NZ_JABWGN010000002.1 coordinate 170,953, forward strand.
TGTGGCGCGAGCCGTCGCACTGGAAGCGCTACCGCGGCGGCACCGCGGGCAAGATCTGGGTGGACGCCGACGGCGACGGCGAGTTCGCCCGGCTGTTCGCCGACAGCGACGCCCAGTACTGGTCGGTCATGTGGGTCGGCGACCGCCTCGCCTTCCTCGCCGACACCGACGGCACGGGCAACCTCTACTCCTCCCTGCCCGACGGCTCCGACCTGCGCCGGCACACCGCGCACACCGAGTTCTACGCCCGGCACGCCGCCACCGACGGCCGCCGGGTCGTCTACGCGCACGCCGGCGACCTGTGGCTGCTCGACGGCCTCGACGCCGAGCCGTACCGGCTGGACATCAGGCTCAGCGGGCCGCGCCCGGCCCGCGCTCCGCGACCGGCGCCCGCCCGCGTCGGCGCCTTCTCGCCCGACGCCACCGGCCGCGCCAGCGCCGTCGAGCTGCGCGGCACCGCCCACTGGGTCACCCACCGCGACGGTCCGGCCGGCGCGCTGCGCGTGCAGCCCGGCGTGCGGGTCCGGCTGCCGCGCGTGCTCGGCGACGGCGGCAGGGCGGTCTGGGTCTCGGACGCCACCGGCGAGGACGGCCTGGAGGTCGGCACGCCCGGCGGCGAGATCCGCACGCTGGCCGCGGGGGAGCTGGGCCGGGTGCTGGCCCTGACCGCCGCCCCCGACGGCAAGCACGTGGCCGTGGCCACCCACGACGGGCGCCTGCTGGTGGTCGACGTCGAGACCGGGGCGCTGAGGGAGCTCGACCGCACGGCGTACGGCGACATCAGCGGGCTGACCTTCTCGCCCGACTCGGCGTGGCTGGCCTGGGTCCATCCGCACCACGAGCCGCTGTCGCGCATCAGGATGGGCCGCCTCGACGGCACGTCCGTCATCGACGTGACACCGCTGCGCTTCGCCGACTTCGACCCGGTCTTCACCAAGGACGGCAAGCACCTGGCGTTCCTGTCGGTGCGCACGTTCGACCCGGTGTACGACGCGCACGTGTTCGACCTGTCGTTCCCCGTCGGCTGCCGGCCGTACATCGTGCCCCTGCGCGCCACCACCCCCTCGCCGTTCGACCCGAGCCTGCAGGGCCGCGGCTTCAACGGCGAGGACGAAAAGCCCGCCCACGACGACGCCAAGGACGACACGCCCCCGCGCACCGAGGTGGACCCCGAGGGGCTGGGCTCGCGCGTCGTGCCCGTGCCGGTTCCCGCCGGCCGCTACGGCAACCTGCGCGCCGCCAAGGACGCCCTGCTCTGGCTGCGCCACCCCCTCACCGGCCAGCTCGGCGACGGCACCGAGCGGGCGGGTGAGGTCGTCCTCGAACGCTACGACCTCAAGAAGCGCGCCAAGGCCGAACTCGGCGCCGAGGTGCGGACCTTCGAGGTGAGCGGCGACGGCACCCGGCTCGTCATCAACGGCAAGAACGGCCTGCAGACCCGCTCCGCCGCCGAGGGCGACGAGGTCGTCACCATCGACCTCGACCGGGTCACGGTCCAGCTCGACCCGGTCGCCGAGTGGCGCCAGGGCTACCTGGAGGCCGGCCGGCTCATGCGCGACCACTTCTGGCGCGCCGACATGAACGGCGTGGACTGGCAGGGCATGCTCGACCGCTACCTGCCGCTGGTGGACCGCCTCGGCTCCTACTCCGAGCTGATCGACCTGCTGTGGGAGGTGCAGGGCGAGCTCGGCACGTCCCACGCCTACGCCCGCGCCAACGCCGCGCCCGGCGACCCGCGCCGCCGCCAGGGCCTGCTCGGCGCCGACCTGAACAGGGACGAGGACGGCGCCTGGCGGGTCGCGCGAATCCTGCCCGGCGAGTCGTCCGACCACGGCGCGCGCACGCCGCGGCTCGCGCCCGGCGTCGCCGTACGGCCCGGGGACGCCCTCGTCGCCGTGGGCGGACGCCCGGTCGATCCCGTGCGCGGCCCGCTCGCGCTGCTGTCCGGCACGGCCGGCCGCGCCGTCGAGCTGACCGTGCGGCCCGCCTCCGGCGGCGAGACGCGCCGCGTGGTCGTCACGCCGCTGGAGGACGAGACCCAGCTGCGCTACCACGACTGGGTGGAGGGACGCCGGGCGTTCGTCCACGAGGTGTCGGGCGGCCGGCTCGGCTACCTGCACGTACCGGACATGGTGGCCTCGGGCTGGGCGCAGTTCCACCGCGACCTGCGCACCGAGATGGCCCGCGAGGGCCTGGTCGTCGACGTCCGCGAGAACGGCGGCGGCCACACCTCGGAGCTGGTGCTGGAGAAGCTGTCCCGCCGGGTCACCGGGTGGTCGCACGTGCGCGGCTACGAGCCGATGCGCTACCCCGAGGACTCGCCGCGCGGCCCGATCGTGGCGGTCACGGACGAGTTCGCCGGGTCCGACGGCGACATCGTCAGCGCCGGCATCAAGAACCGCGGTCTCGGCCCGCTCGTCGGCACCCGGACGTGGGGCGGCGTGATCGGCATCGACTCGCGGTACTCGCTGGTGGACGGGACGGTCGTGACCCAGCCCCGGTACTCGTTCTGGCTGGAGGGGCCGGGCTGGGGCGTGGAGAACCACGGCGTGGACCCGGACGTGGAGGTGGTGATGACGCCGCAGGACCGGGTGGCGGGACGGGACCCGCAGCTGGAGAAGGCGGTGGAGCTGGCGCTGGCCGCCCTGGAGGAGCGCCCGGCCGCCACCCCGCCGCCCCTCCCGCCGCTGGGGTCCTGACCTTCTTCGCCTGACCCGGCCGGTGCCCGAGGGCCTTGGCGTGGTCCCGGCCGGCGCCCGGCGGCGCGCCGGCCGGGACCCTCAACCGGCCTGCCGGATCCGGTCCAGGATCTCGCCCAGGACCGGCTCGGTGGTGGCGAAGTTCAGCCGGACGTGGTTCTCCCCGCCCGGGCCGAACGCCGCGCCGTCGTTCAACAGGACCTTCGCCTCCCGCTCCAGCACCTGCGCCATGCCGGGCCGGCCGTAGTCGAGCCACGCCAGGTACGTCGCCTGGGGCACGCGGTAGCCGACCCCTTCGGGCAGGCGGGCGGCGATGGTCTTGCGGTTGCGGTCGAGCAGGGCCCGGGTCTCCTCCAGCCAGGCGTCCCCGTCCCGCCACGCGGCGATCGTGGCCTCCACGCCGAACACGTGCGCCGAGCCGTACACGAAGGGCGGCTCGGCGGCGAGCGCCGCACGAACGGCGGGGGAGCCGACGTGGGCGACCGAGCAGCGGATGCCGCCCAGGTTGAACGCCTTGGTCGCGGACGTGAGCGTGACCGTGCGCTCCGGCAGGATCGTCGCGAAGGGGATGTGCTGGTTCGGGGCGTACGCCAGGTCGGCGTGGATCTCGTCGGAGATGACCAGCAGATCGTGCCGCTCGACGTGCTCGGCCAGCTCCTCCAGCTCCTGCCGGGTGAAGACGCGGCCGGTCGGGTTCTGCGGGTTGACGAGCAGCAGCACGCGGCATCCGGACAGGTCGGGCAGCTCGTACCGCCACGAGTCGCCCTCGTCGGGGACGAGCCGGATGGGCCGCAGTGGCCGGTTCATGACCTTCAGCGTGCCGAGGAACGGATGGTAGGCGGGGGTGTGCAGCGCCACCCCGTCGCCCGGCCTGGTGGCCAGGTGGAGGAGCACCTGGAGGGCCTGGTTGATGTCGCTGAAGGTGCGCACGTGGCCGGGGTCGGGACTCCAGGAGTACCGGCCGGCCATGCGCTCCGCGAACGCCTCGGCCAGGGCGCCGCAGCCGTAGTCGTCGAGCCAGGTCGGGTAACCGAGGTCGCCTTCGGCGCGCCGCTTGAGGGCCTCGACCACGGCGGTGGCCGTGGGGAGGTCCATGTCGGCGACCCAGGCGGGGATCACGCCTGGGGCAGCCTTGGCCCACTTCAACCCATCGTTTCGGGATTTAAAGTCATCTGGGCTCAATGCGTAGTCCACGGGGTCATTGTAGGTTTCCGCGTTCGGACGGTTCGGGAGAGTCTCCGGGAGAGGCATTGATCGACGGGAGATCCCGATGCTACTAATGAAGGAGACCTTCATATAGCGAGAGGACCCCATGCCGCCGACCTCCCGTACCGCGCGATGACCGCTCTCTCCTGGCCCGGATGTCACAACGCCCGCGACCTGGGCGGCCTGCCCACCACCTGGGGCGGCCGGATCCGGAAGGGTGCGCTGATCCGTTCCGACCGGCCGCGACCGGACAGCGTCGACGCCCTGCTGGGGCACGACGTGCGGCTCGTCCTCGATCTGCGCCTGGCCGGCGAGTGCGCGGCCGACCCCAGCCCGCTGGCCGGCCATCCGGCCTACCGCAACCTGTCCGTCCTGCGCGACGAGGACGACGTCCTGGAAGCGATCGCCGACACGATGCCTGCCATCTACCAGGCGATCCTCGATCGCGGCGCCGATCGCATGGCCGGGGCCATCACCGCGATCGCCCTGGCGCCGCCCGGCGGGGTGCTCGTGCACTGTCACTCCGGCCGCGACCGCACGGGACTCGTCGTCGCCCTGGCGCTGACCGTGGCCGGGGTCCCGGACGAGCAGATCGCCCGCGACTACGCGCTCACCGCCTCCTGCCTGCGGCCCGGCACGGAGGACCACGCGCGCCGCCTGTCCGCCCAGGTCACCGAGGCGACCATGCTGCGGACACTGGCTCACCTGCGTGACCGGTACGGCGGTGCCGCGCCGTACCTGGGCCTCGGCGAACCTGTCGCCACGCTCCTGCGCGCCCGCCTGACCGAACCCGCCGGGGTGCCGGCGTGATCGCTCGATCAGCCGCCCTCACCCTGCTCCTCGCCTCCGTGCCGGTCATGCCGTCGGCGCTGGTCGTGCCGTCGGCGACCCATGCCGCCACCGGCATGGGCCTTCGCGTCTGGCCTGCTTGAGCCCAGACGCAACGGCGGCTGCCGTCCTCGCGGTGCTGATGGGAGGCGTGCTCTGTGGCGTTGGGGCGCGGCACACGCCTGTGAGCGAGAAACGTCGTCCCCCCCGCCCCTGCGCCAGGGCATGACGTGGCAGGGGTGAGATGACAAGGCGGGAGGGGGGCAGGGCGTGCGGTGACAACGCGCGGCGAAAGCACCGCGCGACGGAAGGGTCTGCAGGGTGGAGGGCTGCGCACGATGGAGGTCCCGCCCGCTGGAACAGTCCGCACGATGGAAGACCCCGCACGGTGGAGAGCCCCTCCCGGTACATCGCACGCGCCCCGCATGCAGAAGATGTCCCGCAGAAGGCATGCGATGCACTGACTGCGCAGACGGCATCCCCGAGCACTGGCTGGCGGCGCACATGGCGTGCCCGTGCACCTGAGCACGAACGACGCGGCCGTGCACCAGTGGGGACATCGAAGAGCCGGTGAGGAGGACGGCCGGCTCGGTGGCGAAGCCGACGCGGCCCCCCGAGGACGTGCCCAGGGGAGCCGTCGCCGGCGGGACGTGTCAGAGGCGGCGGAGCACCGCCACGACCTTGCCCAGGACGCTGGCCTCGTCGCCGGGGATCGGGTCGTAGTTGGGGTTGTGGGGGACGAGCCAGACGTGCCCGTCCTTGCGCTTGAAGGTCTTGACCGTGGCCTCACCGTCGATCATCGCGGCCACGATGTCGCCGCTCTCGGCGACGGGCTGCTGGCGGACGACCACCCAGTCGCCGTCGGCGATGGCGGCCTCGATCATGGAGTCACCGGCGACCTGGAGGAGGAACAGGGTGCCCTCGCCGACGAGCTGCTTGGGCAGCGCGAAGACGTCCTCGACGCTCTCCTCGGCGAGGATCGGCCCACCGGCGGCGATCCGGCCGACCAGCGGCACGTAGGCGGCCGTGGGCCTGCTCACGGTGGGCTCCACCGTGGAGGAGGCGTCGGGGTCGACCCAGAGCGCGGGCTCGCCCGGCAGGCGCACCTCCAGGGCGCGCGGACGGTGCGGATCGCGCCTGAGATAGCCCTTGCGCTGCAACGCCGTCAACTGGTGCGACACGCTGGACGTGCTGGTGAGCTGCACGGCCTCGCCGATCTCGCGCATGGACGGCGGATATCCGCGCTGTTGCACCGAGTCGCGGATCACCTCGAGAATCTTGCGCTGCCTGGGCGTCAGGCCCAGGGAGTCGCGCCGGCGCACCGCGAGGTCGGTGACCCCGTTTGCGTCATCTCGCTCGCTCATGCTCTCCTCCTCGCCCGGGGGCCTGCCGCTCCGGCACGTCCTCCCGGTCCGTGGTCTCCATGTCGCACACAGCGACCGTATCGCTGTTGAAGATCATCTTCAAACAATTGTTCGAGTCGTCCTCGAAATTATCAGTGCCGTGGTGTACAACATCGTACGGGAGTTCGATCGACATCGTGTTCGATTTGCTGATCTTAATGGGGTCATTTTCTCGGACCCGGGACGGCGCGGGAGGTCAATCGTGCACACCACGACGGTTGCGGACATGACCAGCGACGACGCCCGGCGCCCGGGCGTGGCGGCGGGACGTACAAAGGCGATCAAGAACGTTGGTGTGGACGATGAAGATGTCGCGGATGGGTGCAAAGCGTTCAGTATTCGCGCTCGTACTGGTTTAGACGCCAATTCACGGTCTGAACGGCATCGCGCCATGGGCCGCATCGCCCGAACGACCGCCCCGGGAGCGAGAGCGTCGCAGCCGGACGCCCCGGGGTTACGGGGAGCGAGGGGCTCACGAGGGCCGGTCGCTTCACGGAGGGTCGTTCCGCGTACGACCGGACGAGCGACGGCTGGACGAGCAGCGGTGGGGCCGAACGGTGGCGCGATGGGTGGCTGTGCGGCCCGTGACGTCCGTCATGGAGGCGCGGCCGGCGCTCGGCTGGAGGAGACGAGAAGCCGACAGGTCATGCAGGTCATGTCGGTGGATTGCTTGATGTGGGGCGGTTCGACCGATCGCGTCACGTGTGGAGGGCGGGCCGGGGGGTCGCGCCGGTTGGGGTGATCGGACTCGGCGCGTGGCCGGGCGGATCGCGGGTTTTACTTCGAGGGGTGGGTTCAGATGCGGGAGGACGGCTCGCGTAGGGACGAGGTGTCTTCGGACGCCGAGATGAGAGCGGTCCGCCGTGGGTCGGGGCGGGCCCCTGTCGCGGGAGGAAGACCCCAGCTGTGGCTCGTGCCACCGCCCAGACCGGAGGCGGAGGACATCGAGCTCCCGGAGGGTGGCCCGGCGAGGAAGGGCGGACCGGCCTGGAGTCGTGGGCGGGGGATGAGGGGCGGGGCCGGCGAGGGCGGTGCCGCGCCGATGGCGGCTGCGGCCGCCAAGAGCCTTGCCGTGCCTGCGGTGGCCTCTTCCGGGCTCGTCCAAGGGCGAAGGGGGCAGCGGGAAGCTCTGCGTCGACGCGGGGCTGAGGACGAGCCGGCGCAGGGGCGCGAGGCCGTCCGAAAGCCGCTGCGGGGACGTACGGCCGTGCGTGAAGCGGCGACGCGCGAGCGAGGCGGTTCCCGGGAGGCGGTGCGGGAGCGAGGCGGTCCTCGGGAGGTGGTGCGGGAGCGAGGCGGTTCCCGGGAGGTGGTGCGGGGACGAGGCGGTCCTCGGGAGGTGGTGCGGGAGCGAGGCGGTCGGCTGGCGGCGGTGCGAGGGCTCGTGCAGGGGCCGGAGCCCATGCGCGACGAGCTACGAGGGCGGGGGGCCGCGCGCGACGCGTCTGTTCGAGTACAGGGCGGGCGAAGGGGACTGGCCCGGATCGGGGTCTTCCGGCGGAAGGACGAGCGGGCGGATCCCGCCGGCCCCAGGAGGAAGGTGGAGGGAACGGATCTCGCCAGGATCGCGGGGAGGGGTGAGCGGACCACCCGCCTTCGGGGCGGGGCTCTGGAGAGAGGCGAGTGGACGGATCCCACCGGTTCCGTACGGAGAGCTGAGCGGACGGACTCCAATCGGGCCGGGGGCGTGCGCAGAGGTGGGGCGGACGCCTTCCGGGGCGGGGCTGGGCGGAAGGGTGGGGCGGTCGCCCTTCGGGGCGGCGCTGAGCGAAAGGGTGGGACGGATGCCCTGCCGACCGGCGCTGGGCGGAGGGGCGGGAGTGATGCCTTTCGGGCTGGGGTCGTGCGGAGGAGGGCCATGCGGCCGGAGCGCGTGCGGGGGGTGGCTCCCGTGCGGGTGCCTCCCGTGCGGGTGGGGCGCGGCAGGGATACCGGCAGGGGTACCGGTCAGCGGAAGGCGGCGCCGGTGCGGCTGACGCGTCGTGGGCGCGTCGCGATCATGGTGCTGGTGGCCATGCTGCTGTCCCTGTGCGGCTTCTGGCTCGGAACCAGGACGGCCGCCCAAGCCGCCACGACCCCTGGGGTCACGTCTCCTGCGCAGGCTGCCACGGCCGCTGGCGTCGCGTCGTCTGTGCACGTCGCCGTGATCCCCGGCGGCGCGTCCCTTGGCGGCACGGCTCCTGTGCACGCCGCCGGTGTGGTCCCCAACGGCGCGTCCACTGCGCCCGCCGTCGCTGTGGCCCCCAACGGCATGGCTCCTGCGCACGCCGCCACGGCCCCAACCTCACGGCTCCTGCCCGTGTCGCCGTAGTCCCGCGCTCTGCCGCCAGTCGTGCCGTGGCATCAACTCCTGGTGCCTCGGCTCCTCAGCCCCTCACCCCGTGCGATGCAGGTCTCGCGTCGTGCGATCCGCCGGTCGGTGCTCGCCCGCCGGTTCGCTTCTGGTGCGGCGCACGCCACTCCGGGCTTGATGGCTCCCCCTCGCCGCCGCCTGAGACGGCCGATCCAGAGGTCGTAGGCGGTGATGGGGGTCGCCTGAGCGGTTCGACTCGAACGGGGGCGCGGCAGGTCCAGTCCTTGCTCGGCGTGGCCGTGTCATCGCCCTCGCCGCGCCCCCGCCCGCACCCTTCGCCGCCCCGTCCGCCCTGGTCCAGGTGGCCTGGCCGAGGGCGTAGGTTTTGAGGCGCGTGAAAGGTGTTGTCTCCGTCCACAGGGCAGTTCTTTGGGGCGTAGGTGGCCGGAAAGGGGCGACACGCCGCGCGGGCCGGGAACATGCGGCCCTGATCAGCGGCTTCCTTGAGACGGGTGTGGCTCAACTTGCGTTCATGGTCTCGCGCTTCTACGGTTGGACCACAACATCTAGTACTTACACCGATGTAGTTCACCACACCTTGTGTTTTCGTGACCGCGCCATGGCATGCCGTGGGGCGGGCGTGAGCGTTCCCTGGTCAAGCCGGGCAGGGGATGTCGCCGGGGTGAGGTGGCCGCGGGTTCAGGAGGCGAAGCGCGTGCATTGTCCGTTCTGTCGCCATCCTGACACCAGGGTCATCGACAGCCGCTCGACGGACGACGGCGGCGCGATCCGGCGTCGCCGTACCTGTCCGGAATGCGGGCGCCGGTTCACCACCCAGGAGACCGTACTCCTCATGGTGAGCAAGCGCAGCGGCGTCACCGAGCCGTTCTCCCGGGACAAGGTCGTCGCGGGCGTGCGTCGAGCCTGCCAGGGCAGGCCGGTCAGTGAGGACTCCCTGGCCCAGCTCGGGCAGCGGGTCGAAGAGGCCATCCGGGCGAGGGGCGCGGCGGAGATCCCCTCCAACGAGGTGGGCCTGGCGATCCTCGGTCCGCTGCGGGAGCTGGACGAGGTGGCCTACCTGCGGTTCGCATCGGTATATCGCGGTTTCGAGACCTTGGCGGACTTCGAGGCCGAGATCGAACAGTTGAAGGCGGAGAAGGGGGAGTCATGACGGAGACGGCAAGCGGTTCAGTCGCGCGCGGAGGCAAGCGTCCCCGCAAGGGCCTGAAGATGAAGCGGATCTTCACCAAGCCGGGCGTGCATCCGTATGACGAGATCGCGTGGGAGCGCCGCGACGTCGTCATGACCAACTGGCGCGACGGCTCGATCAACTTCGAGCAGCGGGGCGTCGAGTTCCCCGAGTCCTGGTCGGTCAACGCGGCCAATATCGTGACCACCAAGTACTTCCGCGGCGCCGTCGGCACGCCGCAGCGCGAGTGGAGCCTGAAGCAGCTCGTGGACCGCGTCGTGGGCGTCTACACGCGCACCGCGATCGAGCACGGCTACTTCGCCGGCGACGAGGACGCGGAGATCTTCGACCACGAGCTGAAGTACGCGCTGGTCCACCAGATCTTCGCCTTCAACTCGCCGGTCTGGTTCAACGTGGGCACCAAGTCGCCGCAGCAGGTCAGCGCCTGTTTCATCCTCTCGGTGGACGACCAGATGGAGTCGATCCTCGAGTGGTACAAGGAAGAGGGTGTGATCTTCAAGGGCGGCTCCGGCTCCGGCGTCAACCTCTCGCGCATCCGCTCCTCCAAGGAACTGCTGTCGAGCGGCGGCACGGCCAGCGGCCCGGTGTCGTTCATGCGCGGCGCCGACGCCAGCGCGGGCACCATCAAGTCCGGCGGGGCGACGCGGCGCGCCGCCAAGATGGTCGTCCTCGACGTCGACCACCCCGACATCGAGGAGTTCATCGAGACCAAGGCGCGCGAGGAGGACAAGGTCCGCGCGCTGCGCGACGCCGGGTTCGACATGGACCTCGGCGGCAAGGACATCGTCTCGGTCCAGTACCAGAACGCCAACAACTCCGTCCGCGTCTCCGACGAGTTCATGCGCGCGGTGGAGAAGGGCGGCGAGTTCGGCCTGCGCGCCCGCCTCACCGGCGAGGTGATCGAGACGGTCGACGCCCGCGAGCTGTTCCGCAAGATGGCCAAGGCGGCCTGGGAGTGCGCCGACCCCGGCGTCCAGTACGACGACACGATCAACGACTGGCACACCACGCCCGAGACCGGCCGCATCACCGCCAGCAACCCGTGCAGCGAGTACGTCCACCTGGACAACTCCTCCTGCAACCTGGCCAGCATCAACCTGCTGAAGTTCCTGAAGGACGACAACTCCTTCGACGTCGCGAACTTCGTCAAGCTCACCGAGCTGATCATCACCGCGATGGACGTGTCGATCACGTTCGCCGACTTCCCGACCGAGAAGATCGGCGAGACGACGCGCGCGTACCGCCAGCTCGGCATCGGTTACGCCAACCTGGGCGCGCTGCTCATGGCGACCGGCCACGCCTACGACTCCGACGGCGGCCGCGCCGTCGCCGGCGCGATCACCTCGCTGATGACCGGCACGTCGTACCGGCGCAGCGCCGAGCTCGCCGGCGCGGTCGGCCCGTACGACGGCTACGCCCGCAACGCCGAGCCGCACAAGCGGGTCATGCGCAAGCACGCCGCCGCCAACGACGACCTGCGCACGATCGGCTCCATGGACGCCAAGATCCACGCCGAGGCGTCGCGCCAGTGGTCGGAGTGCCTCAAGCTCGGCGAGAAGAACGGCTACCGCAACGCCCAGGCGTCGCTGCTCGCCCCGACCGGCACCATCGGCCTGATGATGGACTGCGACACCACCGGCATCGAGCCGGACCTCGCGCTGGTCAAGTTCAAGAAGCTGGTCGGCGGCGGCTCCATGCAGATCGTCAACCAGACGATCCCGCGCGCCCTCAAGCAGCTCGGCTACCCGCAGGAGCAGATCGAGGCCATCGTCGAGTACATCGCCGAGCACAGCCACGTCGTCGACGCGCCGGGCCTGCGCCAGGAGCACTACGAGGTGTTCGACTGCGCGATGGGCGAGCGGGCGATCGCCCCGATGGGTCACGTGCGCATGATGGCCGCGACCCAGCCGTTCCTGTCGGGCGCGATCTCCAAGACCGTCAACCTGCCCGAGTCGGCCACGATCGACGACATCGAGCAGGTCTACCTGGAGGGCTGGAAGCTCGGCCTGAAGGCTCTGGCCGTCTACCGCGACAACTGCAAGGTCGGCCAGCCGCTGTCGGCGGGCACCGGCGCCAAGAAGGACGAGGCCAAGGACACGGCCGACGTGGTCCCGGCCGAGCCCGAGGTCAAGGTCATCGAGGTCAACCGCCCGACGCGGCGGCGGATGCCCAACCAGCGCCCGAGCACGACGACCCGCTTCACGGTGGGCGGGGCCAAGGGCTACATGACCGCCTCCTCCTACCCGGACGACGGGCTGGGCGAGGTCTTCCTCAAGATGTCCAAGCAGGGCTCGACGCTGGCCGGCGTCATGGACGCCTTCTCGGTGGCGATCTCGATCGGCCTGCAGTACGGGGTCCCGCTCGAGACGTACATGAGCAAGTTCGTCAACATGCGCTTCGAGCCGGCCGGCATGACCGACGACCCGGACATCCGCATGGCGACCTCGGTGATGGACTACATCTTCCGCCGTCTCGCCCTCGACCACCTGCCGTACGACGAGCGGGCGGCGCTGGGCATCTTCTCGGCGGCCGAGCGCGCGGCGCAGCAGCGCGGCGAGGACCCGGCGGCGCTGCAGGAGACGGTCGACCGGGAGGCGCTCGCCCAGTCGGCGCCCATCGAGGCCAAGCCCGAGGACGCCCAGAGCGAGGACAGGACCGGCGGCGCCGAGGCGCAGGCGGGCAGGGCGGCCGAGGTGGCCAAGCCGTCGGCCATGACGCTGGAGAGCCACCAGCGCTTCACGGCCGACGCGCCGCTCTGCATGACCTGCGGCACCAAGATGCGGCCGGCGGGCAGCTGCTACGTCTGCGAGGGCTGCGGCTCGACCAGCGGCTGCAGCTGATCAAGCAAGAGTAGGAATAGGAGGAGGGGCCGGACATTCGTCCGGCCCCTCCTCCGCGAGGTCGAAGGGGCTCAGGCGGCCACGGAGAACTCCAGGAGCTCCGGCGCCAGCGCCCGTGACGACACCGCGTGCGTCTCACCCTCCAGGACCCGGTGCTCGGCCCCCGGTACGGCTCCGGTCACCGCGTGTCCCGCGTCCCGCTTCCAGCCGGGGCTCGCGCCGCCGTTCAGCACCAGCGTGGGCTGCCTGATCGAGGCGAGCGCGCCGGCGGCCAGGGCGTTGCGCGGCCCCATGACGGCCGCCTCGTACGCGAGCGTGTGCGCCAGCGCCTCCATCCCGGCCCACCCGGGCCCGGACCGCATCGCGGCCACCGCCCCGGCGGGCACCTCGGCCGCCCGCACCATGAACAGCTCCACCGCGTCCCCGCGCCGCCCCTCCTCCACCAGCGACTCCAGCCGCTCCGCGAAGTCGGCGGGCAGGTCCGGCGCGCCGGGGCCGACGTGGTACGGGGGCTCCCACAGCGCCAGCTTGCCGATCGGCAGCCCCGCGGCCGCCGCCCGCAGCGCCAGCGCGGCCCCCGAGGAGCCGCCGAACAGCATCGCCGGACCTCCCGGCCCGGAGCGGAGCTCTGGACCGCCCTGTGCCGGCCCGCCGGCCTCGGCCAGCAGGGCGGCGAGGTCCTCGACCTCCCGCTCGACCGCGTACGGCCGGACGTCGCCGCTCGTGCCCCGGCCGCGCCGGTCGTAGTTGTACACCGTGAACCACGGCGACAGGGCGGCCGCCACCTCGCGGAGCAGGGGGCGCGTCCGGTCGGTGAACGCCCCGTGCACGAGCACGACGGGCGTCCCGGTCCCGCACCGGTCGTAGCCGATGGAGGCGCCGTCGGCCGAGGTCACCCGGCCGGTCGCGGCTTCGTTCACGCGTCCGCCGCCTCAGCCCGCCTGCGGCACCAGGCACAGGGCGGACCACTGGTGGCCGTCGGGGTCGGCGAAGCCGCGCTGGTAGCGCTGTCCGTCGTCGATCGGCTCGCCGACGGGGGTCGCGCCCGCCGCGACGGCCTTGTCGAACATCGCGTCGACCGCCGCCGGGTCGTCCAGGCCGAGGACGAGGATCACCTGCGTGGTCTTGGCGGGGTCGGGGGGCTCCGAGCGCGCGTACGAGGCGAAGACCGGCTCGGTGAGCAGCATGACCTGCGTCCGCTCGTTGATCATCACGGACGCCATGGCGTCGGACGCGCCGAACAGCGAGAACCCCAGCGCGGTGAAGAACGCCTTGGAGCGGGCCAGGTCGGCGACCGGCAGGTTGACGAAGATGGTGTGGGAGGCGGGAGCCTGGGGCGGCGTGGACATCGAGGGATCCTCCGTGGGCCAGGGGGCGGTGATGCGGACAGGCCCCAGTCTGCTCGCGCGGCCCCCGGCGGTCTTGCGCGCGCGTGCCGCCCCCTTGACGATCCGTGCCGTCCCCGGCCGGACGGTCAGTCGTCCCCGGCCGGACGGCCAGTCGCCCCTGGCCGGACGGTCAGTGGGGGAGGCCGAGCCGGGCGCGGCGGTACTCGGCGGGCGGCATGCCGTACGCCTGCCTGAACAGGCGGCTGAAGTGGGCCGCCCCCGGCAGCCCCCAGTGGGCGGCGACGCCGCTCACCGGGACGCCGGACAGAGCGGGGTCGGCCAGGTCCCGGCGGCAGCGCTCCAGCCGCCGGTGCCGGATCCAGGCGGCCACGGTCGCGCTCCGCGGCTCGAACAGCCGGTGGAGCTGGCGCAGGGAGACGTGGTGGGCGGCGGCGACGGCGGCCGGATCGAGCCCGGGGTCGCCCAGGTGCTCCTCGATGAAGGCGTCCACGCGCATCAGCAGCAGGCGGGCCCGCGACTCGTCCGGCAGCGCCGCGGCCTGCTCCGCCCGTTCCGAGATGACGGTGGTGAGCAGGTCCATCACCACGCCCGACAGCCGGGCCGCGCTGTCGGGCCGGTAGGTCTCCACGTCCAGGGTCACCCGGCGCAGGAGTGGCGCGGCGAGCGCCCCGGCGCCGTCGTCCGTGGCGATCGGGACCGCGGTGAGCCGGGCCAGCGCGTCGCGCGGGAGCGCCAGCGCGTCGCGGGGGAGGCTGAACACCGCGAGGTCCACCGCCGAGGTGTAGGAGAGCCGGTACGGCCGGGCGAAGTCGTAGAGGGCGAGCCGGCCGGGCGTGAGCCGGGTGGAGCGGCCGTCCTGCTCCAGGACGGGCTCGCCGGACAGGGCCAGCACGACCCGGTAGAGCTCGCGCGAGCCCTGACGGATCTGGCCGGGCGTCCGGTGGACGCTGTGCGGCGTGGTGGTGCGCACCCGGCCGACGCCGACGGAGCCGAGCGTCCCGGCGCCGATCTCGCCGCGCAGCGGCGCGTCCGGGTCGATGCGGCAGTCCAGCGGGCCGAGGGCGTCGCACACGATGCTCAGCCACGCGGCGCGCCGCCGCCCCGGCGGCACGTCCTCGGCACGGATCAGGACACCCATCGCCTCACCCCCCGAGCCGTCCGACAAGCCGTCCGACAGGCCGGATGACGCATCAGCCGACGCGTCACCCGCTGACGGGCAGGGCGGTCCCGTACAGTCGCGACGCCCTGAGCCGGATCACCATGCGCCGGTCGGCGACCATCTGCCGCAGGAACGCCTCCTCCCGCGCCGGGTCGGCGATGCCGCCGGCCATCGCGAGCAGCTCCCGCCCGACCTCGTCGCCCGGCTCGGCGCTGACCGGCGACAGCTCGGCCACGCACTCGGCGACCGCGAAGGACCAGAAGTCGTCGCTGGTCACGTACAGGGAGCCGCGGGGGTCGCGCTGCAACTGGCGGACCTTGAGCCGGTCCGCGATCGTCGAGATCCGCGCCACGCGCCGGTCGGGATCCCAGCTGTAGAGGACCGTGGACAGGTGGGGAAGGCCGTTGCCGCGGATGGTGGCGAGGGCGCCGAAGCGCTGCCCGGCGATGAGCTTCGACAGCTCCTCGTCGGAGAGCGCGTGAGGGGCGGGGCCGGCTCCAGGTCCGTAGCTTTCGTCGGTCATGTGGTGATTCCTCCCTGTTGTGGGGAACCCTATCGCCGCAACCCCCGCCCGGTCGCCGATCGCCGCGGCCCTGCCGTCGTAGATCGCTTCGACCTCGCCGTCAAGCGACTGGCAAGCGTTCGTCGACGCCGGGGGTCCATAGTGGGACCCCGAGCGAAGAGAGGCGTGACGATGACAGTCCCCCTGCGCCCTCCCCTGCTGGTGCAGCGGCCCAGCAAGGCCCTGCTGATCGGCATGGTGGTCTCCAGCCTGCTGGCCCTGGTCGTGCTCGCCGTCATGCTGTGGAGAGGGGGACCGGTCGGGTTCGGGCTGTCGCTGCTGCTGGCGCTCGCGCCGCTGCCCGTGCTGCTCGCGGCCGTCCTCTCGCTGGACCGGCTGGAGCCGGAGCCGAAGCTGCACCTCGCGTTCGCCTTCGCGTGGGGCGCCGGCGTGGCGATCGTCCTGGGCGTGGCGCTCACGCTGGCGGGGCAGGCGTTGTTCACCAGCGCCGGGTACGGGGCGCAGGTGGTGGACGCCATGGGCACCGTGTTCCTCGCCCCCGTGATCGAGGAGGCGCTCAAGGGGTCGGCGCTGCTGCTGCTCCTGCGCCGCCGCCGGGAGATCGACGGGCTGACCGACGGCATCGTGTACGCCTCGATGGCCGGGCTGGGCTTCGCCGCCGTGGAGAACGTCGGCTACTACCTGAGCGCGTTCCTGCAGAACGGCGTGGGCGCGACCGTGCAGCTCTTCGTCATGCGCGGCCTGATCGACCCGCTCGGCCACCCCGTCTACACCTCCATGATCGGGCTCGGGGTCGCCTACGCGCTGACCCGGCGGGGGAGCGCCCGGTACGCCATGGTCCCGCTCGGCTACCTGGCCGCCGTGGTGCTGCACGGGCTGTGGAACGGCGCCGCGGCCACCCACTCGCTCGGCTGGCTGGCCGCCGCGTACCTGGTGATCATGGCGGCGCTGGTCCTGCTCGTCGTGGTGGCGGTGCGCGAGCGCCGCCAGCTCGTCGCCAAGATGGGCGCCTACCTGCCCGCCTACCAGCAGACGGGCCTGGTCGGCCCGCAGGACCTCGCCATGCTGGGCTCCCTGCCCGGACGCGCCCGCGCCCGCCGGTGGGCCAGGCGCGCGGGGATCGGCCGCGCCATGAGCGACTACCAGCACGCGGCGACCGAGCTGACCATGCTGCACCTGCGCGCCGAGCGGGAGGGCATGGAGCCGGCCAGGTTCGCGGTCGAGCGCGACGCCCTGCTGGGAGCCATGGCCCAGGCCCGCCGCTGGTAGGTCCTCACGGTTCAACCGCAAATTCGTTCAAGACCGGGCGGGGGCGCGCGGCCGATACTCCACCGCATGTCCATTTCTGTTACGGCCTCCGCCGTCACCGCCGTCCGCCGCGGCCCGATGCTGGCCGTGCTGCTCGCCGGCCAGATCATGGCCTCCATGGACGGCTCGATCGTCTCGGTCGCCGCGCGGACCATCCGCGACGACCTGCGCGCCGGCGGCGCCGCCGTCCAGCTCGTCGTGTCGGGCTACCTGCTGACCACCGGCGTGCTCCTGGTGACCTGCGCGCGACTCGGCGACATCGCCGGGCACCGGCGCGTGTTCCTGGCCGGCCTGGCCTGGTTCACCGGGGCGTCGCTGGCGTGCGGCCTCGCGCCCACCGCCGGCGTGCTGGTGGCGGCCCGCGTCGCGCAGGCCGTGGGCGCGGCGCTCCTGGCGCCGCAGGTGTTCTCGCTCATCCAGCTCCACTGGGACGGGCCCGCGCGCCGCCGGGCGATCGGCATGTACGGCATGGTGCTGGCTCTCGGCGTCGCGCTCGGCCAGGTCATCGGGGGCCTGGTCGTCGGCGCCGACCTGTTCGGCCTCACCTGGCGTCCCGTCTTCCTGGTCAACGTCCCGATCGGCGCGGTCCTGCTGGTGGTCGGCCCGCGCCTGCTGCCGGACTCCCGCGCCGGGGAACGGGCGCGCCTGGACCCGCTGGGCGTGGCCGTCCTGACCGTCGCCATGACCGCGCTCACCGTGCCGCTCATCTTCGGCCGGGACCAGGGCTGGCCCGCCTGGTCCTGGGTCTCCCTCGCCGGCGGAGCCGCGCTGCTGGCGGCGTTCGGCCGGCACGAGAGCCGGGCGCGCCATCCGCTGCTCGACCTCGCGGCGCTGCGGCCCGCGGGGGTGAAGCCGGGCCTGGCGGCCTGCTGGACCGTCATGGGCTGCTACACCGTCTTCCTGCTCGTCCTGACGCTGCACCTCCAGTCCGCGCTCGGCCTCTCGCCGCTCCAGGCGGGCCTGGCGTTCGTCCCGTACACGGTCGGGTTCGGGACGCTCAGCCTGACCTGGACCCGCTACCCGCGGCGGCTGCGCGACGCGCTGCCGGTGGCCGGTCCCGTGGCGTTCGCCGCCGGCGCGGTCCTGCTGGCGCTGCTGCACCGCCACCAGTGGAACCCGTACGCGGCCTCGCCGCTGCTCCTGCTCGCCGGGGCCGGGCACGCCGCCGGCTACAGCCCGCTGATCGCCCGCATCGCGTCACTGGTCGAGCCGCGGCTCGCCTCGGCGGTCTCGGCGCTCAACTCGACCGGCCCGATGCTCGCCGGGGTCACGGCCGTCGCCGGGCTCGGCAGCGTCTACTTCGCCGCGCCGTCCTCCGCCGACGGTCTCCTGCGGGTCGTCGCGGCCGTCGCCGTGCTGCTCGCGGCCGGTACGGCATGCGCGTGGCCGGCCGTGCGCACCCGCCAGACCCCTGCCGGCCCCACGCGCGGGTGACCGGAGTCCTATGTCCGGGAGACCAGCGTCGCGACGGCCGTGGCCGCCGTCAGCACGACGCACCCCGCCACCGCCACCGCCGCCCCCTGGTGCGCGCCGAGCTGCCCGACGGCCGCGGCCACGCCCGCCGCACCGAGGGAGCTGCCCACGTAGCGGGCCGTGTTGTTGGCTCCCGACCCCATGCTCACCCGGTGCGCCGGCACGCTCTCGACGGCCAGCTGCGTGATCGAGGAGTTGACCAGCCCCGAGCCGGCCCCGCTGACCACCAGCCCGGCCACGATCGGGAGCATCGACCCGGGCGTCCCCAGGCCGAGCAGCCCGGTGAAGCCGGCCGCGCTGAGCGCCAGGCCGAGCGCGAAGCGCGCCGGGGTCGCCAGCCGTACATGCCTGGACAGCAGGGCCACCACGAACGACAGCGTCGACCAGAGCCCGAACAGCAGCGCGGTCTCCAGCGGGGTGAGCCCCCGGCCCTGCTGGAGCACGCTCGGCAGGTAGCTCAGCAACCCCACGATCGCCGCCCCCACGACGAGCGCGCCCCCGGTCGCGACCAGGAAGGCCGGCCGCCGGAACAGCTCCAGGTCGAGCAGCGGCTCCGGCCGCCGGCGCTCGGCCGCCACGAACGCCGCCCCGAGCACCGCGGCCAGCGCCAGGGCCCCCACGACGACCGGCCGCCCCCAGCCGAGCCTGCCCTCCGTCACCCCGGCCACCAGCGCGGCCACGGCCAGGCTGAGCAGGACCACCCCCGGCACGTCGAAACGCCGCGGCTCGGGGGAGCGCGACTCCTCCAGCACCCGGGCGGACACCGCCGCGAGCGCCACCGCGCACGCCCCCACCAGCCAGTACGCCGCCCGCCAGCTCGCCACGGCGGCCAGCGCCCCCGACAGGACCGGGCCCACGGCGGTGCCGAGCCCGATCATCGCCCCGTACCGCCCGGTGGCCCGCACCCGCTCGGGCCCCGCCGGATAGGCGTGCCCGACCAGCCCGAGGCTGCCCGCCAGCATGGCGGCGCTCGCGGCGCCCTGCGCGAAGCGCGCCGCCACGAACACCGGCACGGCCGTGGCCAGCGCCGCCACCACGCTCGCGGCGGCGAGCACGCCGGTGCCGGCGACCATCACCCGCTTGCGCCCGTAGTCGTCGGCCAGCCCCCCGGAGACCAGCAGCACGGAGGACAGCCCGAGGGCGATCGCGCCGAGGATCCACACCGGCCCGGTCGGACCCGCGCCGAGGGCGCGGGCGGTGTCGGGGAGCGTGACCATCGGCACGGTGTAGTTCGTCAGCACCAGCAGCGGGGCCGCGGACGCCACGGCGGGAGCCAGGGCGCGCCGCCTAGTTGGTTCAGTGATTGAACTCATCATGGCTGCGCACGCTACCACGGTTCAGTGAATGAACTAGGGTGGGGTCCATGGCGCTCGGCAAGAACTACGACGGCCAGGACTGCTCCCTGGCCAGGACCCTGGAGCTGGTCGGCGAGCGGTGGACCATGCTCGTGATCCGCGACGCGCTCTACGGCGTGCGCCGCTACGGCGACTTCCTGGCCCACCTCGACATCCCGCGGGCGGTGCTGTCGCAGCGGCTGGTCACGCTGGTCGAGGCCGGCGTGCTCGAACGGCGGCGCTACCAGGACAGCCCGCCCCGCGACGAGTACGTGCCGACCGCGATGGGCCGCGAGCTCTGGCTGCCCGTGCTGGCCCTGGGCCAGTGGGGCGAGCGCCACCTGAGCCGCCGCGGCGCCCGCCGGGTGTTCTCGCACGTGGACTGCGGCGGCCGGATCGACGCCACCGCCACCTGCACCGGCTGCGGCGCCGAGCACCTCCCGCCCGACCAGGTCGAGGTACGCCCCGGCCCCGGCCTGGAGGACGACCGGGACGACCCGGTCAGCGTGGCCCTGCGCGAACCCCACCGGCTGCTGGATCCGCTCCCATGACAAGATTCAGGGCGGACCCCCCGAAGGGAGATCGCATGAGCTGGGTCGAGATCACCTCCGAGTCCGAGCTGCGCGAGCTGCTCGGTGACGTGATGCCGCGGGCCGCCACCAAGGAGCGGGTGCGCCTGCACGAGCGCGACCGGCAGTGGCTGGCCCTGTCGCCGTTCTGCCTGATCGCCACCTCGGCCGCCGACGGATCCTGTGACGTCTCACCCAAGGGCGACCCGGCCGGGTTCGTCCACGTCGTCGACGACACCACCATCGCCATCCCCGACCGGCCGGGCAACCGGCGGGCCGACGGCTTCCGCAACCTCCTGACCAACCCGCACGTCGGCCTGATCTTCCTCGTCCCGGGCCGCAACGAGACCCTGCGGATCAACGGCCGCGCCCGCCTCGTCCGCGAGGCCCCGTTCTTCGACGAGATGATCGTCAAGGGCCACCGCCCGCACCTGGCCCTCGTGGTGGAGATCGACCAGATCTTCTTCCACTGCGCCAAGGCGTTCCTGCGCTCGGCGCTGTGGAAGCCCGACTCATGGGAGCCCGAAGCCCTGCCCTCGCACGCCCGCCTGGTCAAGGACGTGCAGGTCGTCGAGGAGTCGCTCGAACAGCTTGAGCAGTACTACGGCGAGTCGTACACCAAGAGGCTCTACGGCTGACCCGTGCCGTCAGGCGGCCGGGGTCGGGCCGCCGGGGAAGCGGATCACGTTGCGGCCGGCGTAGGCGCGCAGGTCGACCACCTTCGGGTCGGGCGGCGACGGCCTGCGCCGGTCGGCCGTGCGGATGTCGCGCACCTTGTGCCGGACGATGTGCGGCGGCACCACCGCTAGCCTCTTCATGCCGAGCCCCCCGTGATGTTCCTGTTATCTAATTTAACTACAGAAACACCAGTAAGCGCGGTGTAAGAAACGGTTCGGCGGGGAAATCATTTTTCGGCCGCGCCGAGGCGCCGCGCCCGCGCGGCATTTCTACCGGCGCAGCCACACCTGGTCGGTCTGCTCGCCGCACGGCCACTGGATGACGACCTTGCCCGGGCGCCGCTCGGCCTTGCCGACGGCCAGGCACATGCCGGTGGCCTGGTTGCGCATCCGCTGCATGCCGTCGTAGGTCCACTCCTGCTCCGAGCCGCCGTCGGTGCACGGCCACTGGATCACGCCCTCCGCCTTGCGGGCCGAGGCGCGCGGGACAGCCAGGCACATGCCGGTCTTGGCGTTCGTGAGCCGTCCGTGGTTATAGATCCACTTCTGGTCTTTGTTGTCCGAGCACGGCCACTGGATGACCTTCTTGCCGGCCCGTACCTCGCTGCGGCCGACCGCCAGGCACATGCCGGTGGCGGCGTTCGCGAGCCGGGACCCGGCGGACGCGGAGGAGGAAGCCGAGGCGGGGAGGGCCGTGAGGGACACGACGGCGGCGGCCGCCGCGGTGAGGGCGAGCAGGCGCTGAGGGGAGGTGAGCACGATGGGCTCCTTCCGTGATGTTCGTGATGTTCGTGAAGAACGTGTCGATCGGGTGAGATGCACGCTTCGCCCGATTGGTTGGATCTTTTTTCGGGCGGCGGCAACCAGCCACCGGGGCGCGGCATCTAACCCGCCGTGGAAACGCTCAGCGCGGGGGATCCGCAGCGGCTCGGCCCGTACTGGCTGGCCGGGCGGCTCGGCTCCGGCGGGCAGGGCATCGTCTACGAGGCCTACGACCCCGAGGGGCACCGGGTCGCGCTCAAGATGCTCCACCCGGCCGGCAACGGCATGGCGGGCCGGCTGGCCAAGGAGGCCACGGCCGCGCGCCGGGTGGCGTCGTTCTGCACGGCGAAGGTCCTGGCCGCCGACCTCGACGGCAGCCGGCCGTACATCGTGTCCGAGTACGTCCCCGGACCCAGCCTCCGGGACGCGGTGGCCGAGGGGCGGCGATTCGCGGGCGACGACCTGCACCGTCTGGCCACCGCGGTCGCCACCGCGCTCACCGCGATCCACGACGCGGGCGTCATCCACCGCGACCTCAAGCCCGACAACGTGCTCCTCGGGCCGGACGGCCCCCGC
This sequence comes from Nonomuraea montanisoli, assembly GCF_013363975.1. Classification (GTDB taxonomy): domain Bacteria; phylum Actinomycetota; class Actinomycetes; order Streptosporangiales; family Streptosporangiaceae; genus Nonomuraea; species Nonomuraea montanisoli. Next base: position 193,162 of record NZ_JABWGN010000002.1, read on the forward strand.
GTGATCGACTTCGGCATCGCCCGTACCCTCGACATGTCCCTCACCAGGACGGGTGAGGTGGCGGGCACGCCCAGCTACCTCGCGCCCGAGGTGTTCGCCGGGCAGCGCGCGGGCACTCCCGCCGACGTCTTCGCCTGGGGCGCCACCATGATGTTCGCGGCGACCGGCCAGGACCCCTTCCACGCCGACAACCTCGGCGGCGTCATGCACCGCGTGCTGTCCCACCACCCCGACCTGAGCGCGCTGCCGCCCGGGCTCGCCCCGCTCGTCGGCGCCGCCCTGCGCAAGGAGCCGGCCGCCCGGCCCGCGGCCCGCGACCTGCTCCTCGCTCTGGTCAGCGGCGACTCCGCCGACCTCGGCGGACTGCTGGCCGAGGGCAGCCGCGCGGCCGGCGGCGTGGCCGCCCCCGGCCCGGCCGACCCGGCTCTCGGCACGATCGCCGAGGACGCCTACGGCTCGCTCGGCCCGGAGGAGCGCGACCTGGCGGCGGAGGTGTTCCTGCGGCTGGTCGCCATCGGCGAGGACGGCCGGCAGACCGGGCGGGCCGCCTCGCACGACGAACTGTTCGAGGGACGTCCGGAGCACGAGGCGGAGGCGGTGCGCCGGGTGCTGCGCGCGTTCTCGTACGTCGTCTCCGCGGACGGTCACACCGTGGAGCTGTCACGCCCGGCGCTGCTGCGCGCCTGGCCGCGGCTGCGCATGTGGGTCAACGCCGACCGGGACGGGCTCGCCGTGCTCGGCGAGATCAACCGGGCGGCCCGGCACTGGGCGGAGCACGGCCGGCGCGACGCCGACCTGCTCCAGGGCAGCCGCCTGGAGCAGGCGCTGCGGTGGGCCGCCACCGGCCGCCGCCACGTCACGCTGACCCCGCGCGAACGCGACTACCTCCAGGCGGGCACCGACCTGGCCCGCCGCCGGACCCGCCGGCGCCGGCTCACCACGGTCGCGCTGGCCGGGATGCTGGTCGTCGCCCTCGCCGCCGGCGGCGTGGCGGTGTGGCAGGGGCGGCAGACCGCCCGCCAGCGCGACATCGCCGTCGCCAGGCAGGCGGCGGCCGAGGCGGACCGGCTGCGCACCGTCGACCCGGTCACCGCGATGCGGCTGAGCGTCGCCGCCTGGCGGCTGTCACCGCAGCCGGAGGCCCGCGGCAGCCTGATGGCGTCGCTCCAGCAGCAGGAGACGGCGGTGTTCCGGGACCCGCCGGTGCAGGGCCTCGCCTACCGGGCGCTCAGCCGCGACGGCCGCACGCTGGTCAGCGTCAGCAAACAGGGGGTGAACGTCTACGACGTGCGGACGGGCCGGCGCGTCGGCGGCTGGAAAGGGCTGGACCTCAAGGGGGAGATCGCCTTCGGCCCGGTGCTCAGCCCGAGCGGCCGCCTGCTGGCGCAGTCCACGCCGGAGGAACTCGGCGTCTGGGACCTCACCACGGGCAGGCGCGTCTACCGGGAGAAGCTGGAGCCGGGGGGCGGCGGCGGCCAGTACCCGCTGTTCGGTGAGCACGAGACGACCCTGCTCGTGGTCTACTTCGACGGCCTGTCCCACCTGGTCGACCTCAGGACGGGCAGGCGGTTCGGCAAAGCGCTCGTCAGGAAGGACGGCAGCGAGGCCCTCCCGGACGACCTGCTGGTGGACCCGGCCGGTCGGCGGATGCTGGTCACGGAGGGGCGGCTCGACGCGATGTCGCTGCCCGGCTGGAAACGGGAGCGGCCCTACCCCGCCTGCCGCACCGAGTCGGCCGTGGTCGCCTTCAGCCCCGACGGGCGGACCCTGGCCTGCGCCCGCGACGGGATCACGGTGGTCGACGCGGCCACGGGGCGGGTGCGCGCCAGGGACGACGAATGGTCCTGCGACGTGTGCGGCCGGCCCGGGCCGCGGATGCGTCTGGACGACCGGCACGCGGTCGTCTTCGCCCGCCGGGACCTTCAGGTGTGGCGCATCGCCGACCACAGGGAGGTGCTCACCTACCGGGCCGAGGGCGACCTGACCGACGTCCGGCTCGATCCCGACGGACGGACGCTGCGTTACCTCATGGACGACGTGGTCGTGAGCGTGGACCTGGGCCCCCGGGTGACGTCCACCCGGGTGAGCAAGGACGCCGAGATCCGCTTCAGCCCGACGGGACGCTGGGCCACCGTGGCCGGCTACGAGGCGACGAGCCTCAGGCTGATGGACCTCCGGACGCACCGGGACGTCGCCACGTTCGCCAAGGGCTCCGAGGACCCCGTGGTGCCGGGCTTCGACGAGCGGCGCGGCCGCCTGGTCCTGGCGGGGGCGCAGAGCAAGGTCAGGCTCATCGACCTCAGAACCTCGCGACAGGTGTGGGCGGTGCGGACACCGGAGTACAACCTTCCCGAACAGGTGGTGTTCTCTCCGGACGGCACGAAGGTCATCATGTCGATGGGCCCGGAGGGGCAGTCGGGGCCCTTCCGGGTGATGGTGTACGACGCGGCGACCGGGCGAACCCTGCACGCCTATCGCACGACCGTGCGCGGCGGGCCCCTGACCAGGGACGGCAAGACTCTCGTCACCGGCAGCGGCACGTACTTCGACCTGACGACGGGCAAGCAGGCCGGCACCGGGTTCGCCGTCTCCGAGGAGGGCTACAGTCCCGCGCTGAGCAGCAGGGGCGTCATCGCGATCGGCCAGGACGAGGACGGGCGCATCGCCCTGTGGCAGTACGATCCCCGCGGCCCCACGCCGATCCGCCCCGCGCTGCCCCGCGCGGCGGGATCGGTCGTCCTGCTGGCCTTCTCACCCGACGGCGGCACCCTCGCCACCCTGACCAACAGCGGGAAGGTCCAGCTCTGGGACCCCGCCGGCAGGCGCCGGCTCGGCGGCTCCTTCGACCTGCACACCCTGCGGGAGCCCGAGGCCCTCACCTTCAGCGCCGACGGCCGCACCGTGTACGCCGCCGTGGACGGGACCGTCCACCAGGTGCCGGTGGACCCCGAGCAGGTGGCGGCGGCCGTGTGCCGGCGCGCCGGCGGCGCCCTGCCCGAGCGGGACTGGGCAGCCCACCTGCCGGACGTCCCGTACCGGGAGACCTGCTAGCCCTTGCAGTTGCCCCAGGACTTGCGGCCGCCCCACGCCTCGACCCGGTTGTCCGGGGTGCGGGTCCAGCCCTCGTACTTCACGCACTTCCAGCTGCCGTCCACGTGCCCGGTCTCGGCGTAGAACTGGTACTTCTGCACGTCCTCGGACCGGCCGCCGCCGCGCACCTCCAGGCTGGCGCCGGTGACCGTGCGCGTGCCGGTGAAGCGGGTCTTGATCGCGGCCACGCAGTTCTCGCCGCTGCTCCTGCTGTACATGAGGTACACGTGCCCGAACACCGATCCGTCGCGCGTCGTCATGGCCCGGTGGCCGTCCTTGACGCGGTGGAATCCGGACCCGCACACGCGCTCGGGCGTGTAGGCCGCCGACGCGGCGTAGGCGGGGGCGGGGACGGCGGCGATCCCGGCGGCGACGAGGCCGACCGCGACGATCGTACGCTTGAGCACGAGGTTCCCTTCGTCGAACAACATCGTCGATCTTTACCATGGCTTGACAGTCGTGCGAGGGAGATTCGTGAAATATCGGGGGCTTCCGCTCATCCTGGTCTGCGGCGCGTGGGGCGTGTTCTGGGGCGCCTGGTCGGCCCTGCTGCCCGCGCTGAAGGACCAGCTCGGAGCCTCCACCGCCGACCTCGGCGCGGTCCTGGCGGCGGTGCCGGTCGGGGCGATCCCGGCGATGGCCGCGACCGGCCGGCTCGCCCGCGGGCGCGAGCGCGACGCCCTCTTCCTCGCCTGCGCCGCCTTCGGCCTGAGCGTCGCCGCCGTCGGATGGACGTCGTCGCTCGTGGCCCTCGGCGCGGCCCTGCTCGTGCTCGGCGCGGCCAGCGGGGCGCTCGACGTCGCCCTCAACCTGGCCACCGGGAGGGCGGAGCGGGAGACCGGGCGGCGGCTGTTCCAGCCGGTCCACGCCGCCTTCCCGCTCGGGGTCATCCTCGCCGCCCCCGCCACCGGGCTGGCCCGCCAGCTCGGCCTCGGCACCACGGCGGTGCTCGCCGCGCTGGGCGCCCTCGTGCTCGCCGCCTCGGCGTCCCTGCTCCTGCTGCCGCTCGGACGCGGTGCCGTCGGCGCGGGCACGGCCGGCGGGCGGCGGCGGTGGCGCGCGGCGGCCCTGCTGGGCGGGCTGACGGCGTGCGCGCTCGTCATCGAGAACGCGGTGGAGCAGTGGTCGGTGCTGCTGCTGGAGGACCACCGGGCCGCCTCGGCGCTGGCCGCGAGCGCGGCCCCGGCCGTGTACATGGGGGCGCAGACCGTGGGCCGCCTGGCCGCTCAGGCCCTGCCCCGCCTGCCGCAGCGCGCGCTCCACCTCGTCGCCGGCCTGGGCGGGGGAGCGGGGATCGCCCTCGCGGGCTGGGGCGGCCCCTCGGGGTCCGTGCCGGTCTCGCTGGCCGGGTTCGCCCTCACCGGGCTCGCCCTGGGGCCGCTGGTGCCGGCCGTCCTGAGCCGGGCCGCGGCCGACGACCCGAGCGGGGCCCTCGTGTCGAGTGTCTCCGTCGTGTCGTACACCGCGTTCGTGGTCAGCCCGCCGCTCGTGGCGGGGCTCGCGGCCTGGCTCGGCCTGCCGGCCGCTCTGTCGGCCCTCGCCCTGCTCGCGCTCCCGCTGCTGGCCCGCGCGGCCGTCGCCCGCTGAGCGAACGCCGGGGGAACACCGGGGGAATATGGCGCTCTGTTGGGGCAACAGTGGCGTCCGGCGGGGTATGTCCCTGCGGCGTACCGGTGACAGCGCGAGGGGGAACACCATGGCCGTCTGCGAGACCTGCGGCAACGACTACGACATGGCCTTCGAGGTGCACGCCCAGGGGGCCGTCCACACCTTCGACTCCTTCCAGTGCGCGATCCACGCCATGGCGCCCATCTGCGAGCACTGCGGCGCACGCGTCATCGGGCACGGCGTCCAGGCGGGCGAGCACTGGTACTGCTGCGCCCACTGCGCCCGCCAGGAGGGCAGCGACGGGATCGTGGACCGGGTGATGGCCGGCATGTCCGGCTGAATCCTCCCGGCCGTCACGCGATGGCGGGAACGGCCCGCGCGAGGGACACTGGAGATGTGGCCGACTTCGACGTAGCCGTCATAGGCTCCGGACCCGGCGGGCAGAAAGCGGCCATCGCCGCCGCCAAGCTCGAGAAGCGGGTCGCCGTCATCGAGCGCCGCAACATGATCGGCGGCGTGTGCATCAACACGGGCACGATCCCGTCCAAGACCCTGCGCGAGGCCGTCCTCTATCTCACGGGTCTCAACCAGCGCGAGATGTACGGCCAGAGCTACCGGGTCAAGGACGAGATCACGGTGGGCGACCTGGGCATCCGCACCCAGCACGTCATCGGCCGCGAGATCGACGTGATCCGCAGCCAGCTCTCGCGCAACCACGTCGCCGTGCTGCCCGGCACGGCCCGCTTCGTCGACCCGCACACCCTGGACGTGATCGACGAGCAGGGCCGCGACGTCAAGATCACGGCGGACAAGATCATCATCGCGACCGGCACCCGGCCGGCCCGCCCCGACTCCGTGGAGTTCGACGAGGAGACCGTCATCGACTCCGACGGGATCGTCAACCTCTCGGCGGTCCCCGGCTCGCTCATCGTCGTGGGCGCGGGGGTCATCGGCATCGAGTACGCGTCCATGTTCGCCGCCCTCGGCACCAAGGTCACGGTCGTCGAGCGGCGCGAGCGGATGCTCGACTTCTGCGACCTGGAGATCGTCGAGGCGCTGAAGTACCACCTGCGCGACCTCGCGGTCACCTTCCGCTTCGGCGAGTCGGTCGCCGCCGTGGAGCGCCGGGCCAGGGGAGCGCTGGCGCTGCTGGAGAGCGGCAAGAAGATCCCGGCCGAGACCGTCATGTACTCGGCGGGGCGCCAGGGCATGACCGACGGCCTGTGCCTGGAACTGGCCGGCCTGTCGGCCGACGACCGCGGCCGCATCCAGGTGGACGAGCACTACCGGACGGTCGTCCCGCACATCTACGCGGTGGGCGACGTCATCGGGTTCCCGTCGCTGGCGGCCACCTCGATGGAGCAGGGCCGCATCGCCGCCCACCACGCCTGCGAGGAGCCGCTGGCCGGCATCCACCACCTCCAGCCGATCGGCATCTACACGATCCCGGAGATCTCCTTCATCGGCCGCACCGAGGACGAGCTGACCAAGGCGCAGGTGCCGTTCGAGGTGGGCATCTCGCGCTACCGCGAGCTGGCCCGCGGGCAGATCATCGGCGACACGTACGGCATGCTCAAGCTGCTGGTCTCGCCCGAGGACCGGTCGCTGCTGGGCGTGCACGTCTTCGGCACGGGCGCCACCGAGCTGCTGCACATCGGCCAGGCGGTCATGGGCTGCGCCGGCACCATCGACTACCTGGTGGACGCGGTCTTCAACTACCCGACGCTGGCCGAGTCGTACAAGGTGGCGGCCCTCGACGCGATGAACAAACTCCGCCGCGTCGCCCGCTTCGAGCTGTGACCCCAGACCTATGATCGACTTCCTCGGGCGGGGGGCCGTACCATCGCGTGGTGAAGTTCGACAGACGCCTCAGTCCCGTCACGGTCGGGGTGCTCGTCGCGGGGAGCGTGCTGTCCTTCGTGGCGGCGGCGTTCATCTTCCTCACGCTGCCCGACGTCCCGCTCGCCGCCAATGCTCTGATGATGGTGTCGTCCGCTGTCGTGATCACGGGCTTCGTCCTGTCCACGCGTGACAGATTGCGCTGAGGCGATACATATCTAAGGCGACAAATACGGAAATATCCCTACGCATGCTGCCGGATCCGGCCGTTACGCTCCTCGGGGTTCACCGAGTGGAGGCAAGGGTGCGGATCAAGGGCGCGGGACGGTGGCTGCCCGCCTTCCTGGTGCTGGCGGCCATCTGGGGCAACAGCTTCTTCTTCATCAAGGTCGCCGTGGAGGTGCTGCGGCCGCTCCAGGTGTCGTTCGCGCGGATGGTGCTGGGCGCCGCCGCGCTGCTCGCGGTGGTCGCCGTGAGCCGCAGGGGCCTGCCGCGCGACCCGCGCCTGTGGGGTCACTTCCAGGTCGCGTCCGTGGTGCTGACGACGGTCCCGTTCACGCTCTTCGCGTACGGCGAGCAGTACGTCTCCTCGGTGGTCGCGTCGATCTGGAACGCCACGACGCCGCTGTGCACCCTCGCCTTCACCCTGCTGCTGCGGGCGGAGCGGCCCACGGCGGGCCGGGTGGCCGGGCTGGGTCTCGGGTTCGCCGGGGTCATGGTCGTGCTGGGCGTGTGGCAGCCGATGGCGGGCGGGCAGCTCGCGGGCAGCCTGGCCTGCTTCGGCGCCGCCGTGTGCTACGGCGTCGGCGCCGCCTACATGGGCCGCTTCATCACCGGGCGCCGCTCCGAGCCGCCCGTGGTGCTCGCGGCCGGCCAGCTCCTCAGCGGCGCCGTGCAGGTCGGCGTGGTCACGCTGGTGGCCGGCGTGCCGCTGGTGGACACCTCGGCCCCGGCCCGGGTGTGGTGGAGCCTGGTCGCGCTGGGCTGCCTCGGCACGGGGCTCGCCTACCTGCTGCTGTACCGGGTGCAGGGCCAGGCCGGGGTGACGACGACCTCGACGGTGACGTACCTGATACCGGTGTTCGCGGCGGCGTCGGGCGTGGTGGTGCTGGGCGAGACGCTGAGCTGGAACCAGCCCGTGGGCGCCCTGGTCATCCTCGCGTCCATCGCCCTCAGCCAGGGGGCCGTCCGCCTCGCCCGCGAACGCGACCGGCCGGGCGTACCGGCGCGCTGAACGGCGCCGCGGGACGGTCGGCGGGAGGTCACTCGTCGGGCTGGGTGCGGCGGGCCCGGGGTGTGGGGGGCTTCTTGCGGCCCGCCACCAGGGTGTCGCCGGGCGAGGGGGACGTCGAGGGCTCGTCGGCCGGCGCCGGCTCGGGGGCCGGGCGGCGCGGGCGCGGATGGGGCGCCGTGTCCTGCTGGTCGCCCTTCTCGGCGTCCGTACGGGCCCGGGCGCGAGCCGCCGAGGCCGCCGGTCCGGTGCGCGTCGTCGCGCTCGATCCCGTCCCCTGCTCGCCGGACGTGCCGGGAGTCTGGGCCCCGCCGGACGTGCCGGGCCCCTTGCCGCTGGACGCCGCGCCGGGCGGCCGGGCCGTGTCCGCGTCCCGGGCGGCGGTGTCCGCGGCGGCGTCGGGGTCGCGCAGCGAGGCGATGACCCGGTCCGCCTCCGTGTCGGCCGCGAACTCACTGGCCGCCTCCGACTCCCGTCGCCGGATCACCACCATGTGGTCCACCGACACCCGGCCGGCCCCCACGACGGCCAGCAGCAGCGCGGCCACGCCGAGCAGGACCAGCTCGTTCACGGTGATGGGGTTGAGCGGCGGCGCCACCAGGAACACGGCCAGCGCCTCGGCGAACAGCACCAGCCCCGTCAGCGCCACCAGCAGCCCGGCGATCAGCAGCGCGCCGCCGATCAGCTCGGCCAGCATGGTGACCGTGGCCCAGGCCCGCGGCGCGGGGGCGCCCTGCTGGGCGAAGTGCATGCCGGTGGTCTTCAGGCCGTCCTCGAGCTTGTGCCAGCCGTTGGCGAAGAAGATGCCGCCGACGCCTAATCGGGCGACGAGCGCGGCGAGATCATGGAGGGCCTGTCTCACGGTAGTTGTCTGCCCGGAGCGGGACATCGCACACCTCAATCACGGCGCAGCAGCATGGCCACGGCTATGGCGGTCAGGCTGAGCAGGACGATGCTCACCACGACCGTGGTGTGCAAGGCGTTGACGAAGGCCCACCGGGCGGCCGTGAGCAGCGCGTCGCCCGCGCCGCCGCCGACCTGGTGGGCCACGTGGGCGGCGCCGGCCAGCGACTGCCGGGCCTGGTCCATGCCCGCGCCGGGCACGCCGGGCACGGACGGCAGGCCGGGCGCGTACACGATGGTGGTGATCGTGCCGAGGACGGCCACGCCGAGCCCGGCGCCGAGCTCGTAGGCGGTCTCCTCGACGGCGGCGGCGCCGCCCGCCCGCCCCTCGGACACCGACGACATGATCGTGTCGGACGCGGCCAGCAGCGCCACCTGCACGCCGAACCCGATGCCGACGAAGCAGACGCCGAGCATGACGGGATGGCTCTCGACGCCCCAGCTCAGGGTGGGGGTGAGGGAGAGGGCGACGAGCCCGAGGCCGCCGCTCATGGTGGCGCGCATGCCGGCGCGCGGCAGGATGTGGGCCGCGGCGAGCCCGCCGGCGACGGCCGACAGCACCAGCGGCAGCATCCGGACCGCCGCCTGGGGCGGCGAGTCGCCGAGGACGAGCTGGAGGTACTGGGCCAGCATGAGCTGGAGCCCCACGAGGGCGAACACGCCCAGCAGCACCCCGGCCACGCCGGTGGCGAACGCCCGGTTGCGGAACAGGCCGATGTCCAGCAGGGGAGCCGCCAGCCGTGACTGCCGCCGGACGAACCACACCAGCAGCGCCAGCCCGGCCACGAAGACGGCCACGGACGCGCCGAACGGCATGAGGGTGCCCGAGCCCGCCTCCTTCAGGCCGAACGCGAGCGCCAGGATGCCGAGCACGGACAGGACGGCGCTCAGCCCGTCCCAGGGCCTGCTCTCGTCCCGGCGCGAGTCGGGCAGCAGCCTCGCCGCGGCGGGCAGCAGGACCAGCAGGATCGGCACGTTGATGAGGAAGACGGCGCCCCACCACACGCTCACGAGCAGGCCGCCGATCAGCGGGCCCACGGCGGCTCCGGCGGCGGCGACCGCGCTCCAGATGCCGAGCGCGACGGCGCGTTCGCGGCGGTCGGTGAAGACCTGGCGGATCAGCGACAGCGTGGCCGGCATGATCATGGCGCCGCCGACGCCGAGCAGCGCCCGCGCCAGGATGAGGAAGAGCGGGCCGGGGGAGAGGGCCGCGGCGGCCGAGGCGACCCCGAACAGCACGTAACCACCCAGGACCAGCCGTTTGCGCCCGTAGCGGTCGCCGAGCGTGCCGAACATGATCAGCAGTGGCGCGACCACCAGGGAGTAGACGTCGATGATCCACAGGAGCTGCACGGCCGACGGCTCCAGCTCCGCGGTGAGGGCCGGCACGGCGATGTGCAGGACTGTCGCGTCGACCGTGATGAGCAGGAGGCTCAGGCAGAGCACCAGGAGGATCGCCCAGCGGCTGTCGGGGTTTCGCCGAGCCCCACGCCGTACGAGGGGTGCGGCCTGTGTGACGGTCATGGACCTCCTTGCCGGCCGATCCGTCCACAACGGGCCCGCGCGTGCCTGTGGTCGCCGTGAGTGCGGGAGCCCGACGGTTCGTGCCTGTGCTCTCTGCTGCTCTCCGCGCCCGCCGGGACGCCGCGTGGTCGAGACGCTGCCTGGCGGGACGCTGATGGTGGGAAACGCTGCCTTCGGGCTCCTCCGCTCCAGCTTGCGTGGCAGCTTAGGCCATGGCTTGCGCTTGGGATAGCGGTATCGACGCATCGAAGGCCCTCACGTGTACCTCTCTAGAGAGATACAGCCCTATGTCGCTACCTGTTCAACTTTCATCGAACAGCCGATCATGAGCTGGTGGGGACGGACGGAAATCATAGCAAGAACCATGAAAAAACCGACAAATCCCCTCGCGCATGGTGCGCCGAAGCCGTCACCCGCCTCCACGCCGGCCGCCCCGAGGAGGCGCTGCACGCCGCCCACCGCGCCGCGGAGGCGGCCGCGCGCGACGACCACGGGGAGGCCGCGGCCGCGGGGGAGTGGGCGCACCGGCTGGTGAGCCTGGCCCTGGAACGGCTCGGCCGCGACGCCGAGGCCCTGGCCCCGGCGCGGGAGGCGGTACGGCTCTCGCCCGGCTCCTGGGCCGCCCGGGTACGCCTGGCCGCCGCGCTGTCCCGCCTGCCGGGGCACGCGGACGAGGCCGCCGCCCAGGCGGGGCTGGCGCGGTCGTTCGCGCCGGAGCAGCCGGCGGTCCACGTCCTGGAGGGGGATCTCGCCCTGCTGCGCGGCGACCACAGGCGCGCGGCCACGGCCTACCGCACCGCGCTCTCCCCGCACCTGGCGCTCTCCCCGCACCAGGCTTTCTCCCCGCACCCGACCGCTTCCCCGCACCCGACCGCTTCCCCGCACCCGGCCATCGGGTGGCACTCGTCCGCCGCATCGCCCTCGCCCGTCGAGCCGTCCTCGGGCGCCGGATCGCCTTCGGCCGTCGAGCCGTCCTCGGGCGTCGCGCCGCCGGCGTTCTCCGACCCGTTCGACCTGCCGCCGCGGGGCACCTCCGATCCGTTCGAGCGGCCGCCGCGGGGCACCTCCGACCTGTTCGAGCGGCCGCCGCAGGGCGTCTCCGGCCCGTTCTACCTGCCGCCGTCGGGCGTCTCCGGCTCGTCCGACCTGGCGCCGCCAGACGTCTCCGGCTCGTCCGCCGTCTCAGCGCCGGGTTCCTCGGGCTCGTCCGCGGCGTCCGTGCCGCCTCAGCACTCAGACCGGGCCGCCCGGCCCGCGACGCCTCATGACTCAGGCCGGCCCGGGTCCGGGGCCCATCAGGGCACCGGGTGGTCCGATCGGCCCAGGCGTCCCCAGGGGTCCGAGCCCGGGCGTCTCCAGGAGTCCGAGCCCAGGCATCCGCAGGAGTCCGACCCGCCCGGGCGTCCCCAGGGGTCCGGGCCGGTCGTCGTGCCCGTGGCGCCGTACGTCGGCGCCCCCGGGGAAGAGGCGGTGCTGGTGCGGGCGCGGGTCAATCTCGGGCTGGCGTTGCTGCGCTGGGACCGGCCCCGTGCCCATCACGACCCTTCCTGGCCGGTGGACCCCCGGGAGACCGGCCGGGCCAGGCGTGCCCTGGAGGTGTGGGCGCGGCAGGCCCGCCTGCTGGTGGCGGCGGCCACGCTCGGGGTGGCCGCGATCGCGTACACCGTCGGCCTCGCCCTCCAGGCGGAGCTGGGCGGCCTGGTCGCGCTGGGGCTGCTGGCCGTGCTCACCGTGCGGCAGGCCCGCCGGGTACGGGTCTGGCCGCGCGTGCCCGCCATGCTGGGGCGCGACCCGTGGCTCGGGACGGAGGTGGTCTCGGCCGCCGTGTCGGTGGCCGCGTATGCCGCCTGGCTGGCCCTGACCGCCGTCCCGGGCGTGCCGTCGTGGCTGGACCCGGTGTGGGCCGGGCTCGCGGCGATCGCGGTGCTCGGCTGGCCGGCGCACGCCGCTCTGCGCGCACTGGCCGGCACGTGGCGCGGCCGTCCGGTCCAGGCCCTGGAACGGTTCGCCGCCGCCGCGTACGGCGAGCGGACGACCCGTGCGACCTCGGTGGAGAGCGGCTCGCCGGCGCTCCGGAACGCCGGCGAGGCGAAGCGGACGGCGCGCGACATCGCCGGGGACGGGAGACGGAGGGCGCGGGGGGACGCCGCGGAGGGCGAGCGGACGTCGCGTGGGAACGTCCCCCAGGGAGGGCGGGCGGTGCGGGGGAACGCCGCGGAGGGGTTGCGGACGGCGCGACGGAACGCCGGGGTGGCCCTGTGGATCATCGCGGGCCGCACCTGGTCGGTGCTGGTGCCGCTGGTGCTCGGCGCCCTGGCCGTCGAGCCGAGGGCCGCGCTGGCCGCCGTGGCCGTGCCGTACCCGCTGCTGCGCTGCTACCGGCGCGTCCGCCCCGCGCCGGGCGCACGCCGCGAGGACGCGTGGCTGCGCGCGGCGGTGGTCCTCCTCTCCGTGGCGGCGGCCGGGTGCGCGGCGGGCGCCCTGCTCGGCTGGGTCGCGCGCCTGCCCGGCTGGGGTGGACACGGCGGCCCAGCGGGAGGCCCGGGCGGTGCGACAGGAGGCCCCGGCGGTCCGGCGGGAGGCCCCGGCGGCGTCGTGGGCGATGAGACCGGCCTTCCCGGGGGCGCCATGAGCGGCCCCACCGGCATGCCCGGCGGTCCGTGGGCCGAGGGGGCCGCATGGGCGTGGCGGGCAGGCATCGCGGCGCTGGGTCTCGTGGCCGTCGTGTTCGCGGTGCGGGCGGCGCGCGCGTGGTGGCGCGGCGGCCCGGGGCCCTGGCGATCCTCGCTGCTCATGTGCGACCTGCCCGCCGGTGACGAGCCGTCCGTGCCGCTCGGGCCCGAGGCGCGCCAGGCGCTCGCGTACGCCAGGAACGTCGTCCTGTCCTTCGCCGACCCCCTCGGCCCGCGGACGGTCGGCGCGGCGGCGTCCATCGGCCCCGCGGGCGAGCTGCGGCTCGTCGCCGAGGCCGGGGCGGGGGAGGCGGTGGAGGCGGACCCGCGGGTGGCGGTGTTCGCGGCGGGCCCGTCGCCGCGCCGCCGTTGGGTGGAGGTGCGCGGGGTCGCCGTGGCGGGCTCCGGCCTGCTGCGCGTCACCCCCAAGCAGGTGCTGACCGGCGACTTCCCCGGACGGCACCAGCGCGGCTGACCCCTGCGGCGGCGGCGCCGTGCCGTTCCCCGGCGTTGCCCGGGCTGCCCAGACCACTGAACCGACGCCGCCGACGCCGCCAGCTCGACGGTGCCGGCTCGACGGTGCCGGCTCGACGGTGCTGATCCGCCGCGTTGACCCGTGGAGGCTGCGTCGAGCGCCCTCTTCGTCCCGTACGTCCCCCGAGCGTCAGGCGTCACGTGGCGTGTCAGGTCCGCCCAATCGCCCGTCTGGTGCGGTATAACCGGGGGCGGACCGGGGAGGCGTGATGCGTGAGTCCGGCAGGGCCCAGGCCGCGGGGCGGGTCGCGGCGCGGGATCTGTTCGAGCGGGTGCGCCTGCGCTATTTCCATCTGCCCCCGGCCGTGCGCCGGGTGATGTACGCCTCGGCGCTGATCGGCTCCGTCGGTCTCGGCGCGGCCCTCGGGTGGGACCTCGCCCGGACGTTCCTCGTCACCCTGACCCTGCTCGCCTTCGCCGCGCTGACCCTGCGCTTCCCGCGCGCCGCCGCCACCGCCGTGGTCGTGGCCGCCTGGGTCGTGCTGATGCCGGTGTTCGTGATGCTGTTCCCGGTCGGCTCGCCCGCGCCGACGCTCCTGCTCGCGCTGGCCGTGCCGGTCGCGGGTGTCGCGCACCTGATCCGCTGGGTGCCGCCGTGGCTGACCGCCCTGCTGGCGCTGCTGCCCGCGGGCCTGCTCGCCGCCGCGCTCTCCCTGGTCTCCGAGGCCACCGCGGTCTGGGTCGCGTACGGCGTGGCCGCCGCGGTGCTGCTCTACCGCTTCGTGCTGGCCCGCCGCGCCCGGGCCGAGCTGGCCGGCCAGGAGCAGGAGCAGCTGCGCGTACGGGTGCGCGAGGGCGGCCCCGCGCAGCAGCAGGAGCGGGGGACGGCGCCGCCCAGCATCTCGGTCGAGGAGGCGCTGGGCGAGCTGGAGAGCATGATCGGCCTGGCCCCGGTCAAGGAGCAGGTGCGCTCCATCGCGGCCTCGATCGAGGCGTCCCGGCTGCGCGCCGAGGCCGGCTACACGGCCGGCCGGCCGACCCGGCACTTCGTCTTCTCCGGGCCGCCCGGCACCGGCAAGACCAGCGTGGCCCGCACCCTCGCGAAGATCTTCTACGCGTTCGGCCTGCTCGACACCCCGTACGTGGTCGAGGCGCAGCGGGCCGACCTGGTCGGCGAGTTCCTCGGCGCGACCGCGATCAAGACGAACGAGCTGGTCGACCGGGCCCTCGGCGGCGTGCTGTTCATCGACGAGGCGTACAGCCTGGTCAACTCCGCCGACGGGCAGCCCGACCGGTTCGGCGCCGAGGCCGTGCAGACCCTGCTCAAGCGGGCCGAGGACGACCGCGACCGGCTGATCATCATCCTGGCCGGCTACGAGCAGGAGATGGCCGGCTTCCTCGCCTCCAACCCCGGCCTGGCCAGCCGGTTCGCCACCCGTGTGCGCTTCCCCAGCTACTCGCCCGGCGAGCTGGCCGAGATCACCGAGCTGCTCCAGCGGCGCCGGGGCGACACGATGTCCGACGAGACCAGGGCGGCCCTGCTCGGCCTGTTCGAGGACGTCCACCGGAGGGGGCTGGTGGACGAGCTGGGCAACGCCCGCTTCGCCCGCAGCCTGGTCGAGGCCGCCGCGCAGGCCCGCGACGTGCGGGTGGTGGGCGCGGGCGGCACCCCCTCCACCGAGGACCTCGTCACCACGACCACGCCCGACCTGACCAAGGCGTTCAACGAGCTGACCGCCCGCTTCCGCGGCCACGAGGCCACCCCCACGCTGGAGGAGGCGCTGGCCGACCTCGACCGGATGGCCGGGCTGGCCCCGGTCAAGCGGCAGGTCCACGCGATCGCCGCGCAGCTCCAGGTGGCGCGCATGCGGCAGGAGCGGGGCCTGCCCACGCCGCCGCAGACCCGCCACTTCGTCTTCGTCGGCCCGCCCGGCACCGGCAAGACCACGGTGGCCCGGGTCGTCGGCCGGGTCTTCGCCGCGCTCGGCCTGCTCGCCCGGCCCGACGTGGTGGAGGCGCAGCGCGCCGACCTCGTGGGCCAGCACCTCGGCGCGACCGCGATCAAGACGAACGAGCTGGTCGACCGGGCCCTCGGCGGCGTGCTGTTCATCGACGAGGCGTACAGCCTGGTCAACCCCGGCTACGCGGGCGGCGACGCGTTCGGCGCCGAGGCCGTGCAGACCCTGCTCAAGCGGGCCGAGGACGACCGCGACCGGCTCGTCATCGTGCTGGCCGGCTACGAGCGCGAGATGGACGCGTTCCTGGCCACCAACCCCGGCCTGGCCAGCCGCTTCAACCAGCGCGTCGCCTTCCCCAGCTACACGCCGGCCGAGCTGTCGGAGATCGCGGTGCTGCTGGCCGACAAGTCCGGCGACCATTTCGACGAGGCCGCGCTGCGCGACCTGGACGAGGTCTTCACCTGGGTGTGCGAGGAGCGGCTGATCGACGGGCTCGGCAACGGCCGGTTCGCCCGGTCGCTGTTCGAGCGGGCGGCCATGCGCCGCGACGTGCGGCTGGCCGCGCTGGCCTCGCAGGGCGCCTCCGCCACCTCGGCCGAGCTGACCACCATCACCAGCGAGGACGTGCGCACCGCCGTCGACGAGATCTCGGGCCGTTGACTTCCTCCCCGCCCTAGAGGACTGGGATTCCCCGTGCCACGAGTGCGGCATGCTGCCGCACTCGTGGCCGGAGTGGTTGACGATTCACAGACCGCCCAGTGGCGAGGTCTCCACGTCCTGACACGGACTGCCCGCCCGCGTGTTTGATGTTGACGGCGGCGTTCACGTCCGCGTGTACGACCAGGCCGCACCCGGTGCACCGGAAGACCGCTTGACTCTCGCGGGACTTCAGGTCCACATGGGCGCAGGCCGAACACATGATGCTCGTGTACGCCGGGTTCACCTTGATGATCTGAGTACCGGTGGAGCGGGCCGCACTGGTGAGGGCGAGTTCCAGGCCATGCCAGCCCTTGTCGGGTGATGGCCCGGTTCAGGCCCCGCTTCCGGGTGACACCCCTGCCGGGGGCCTCGGCGGTCCCCCTGGTCGAACGGGTCATGTTCGCAGTCTTCAGGTCTTCCAGCACAATGGTGCCGTAGCGGGCGCACAAGCTGGCGGCGGTCTGGGCGTTGAAATCCTGGCGGCGCTGACGTACCCGGAACATGATCCGGCCCAGCTTCGCCACGACCTGGCGGCGGCGGTTGCTGCCCCACCGGGTGCGGGCGAGCTGCTGTTGAAGCCGCCGGTACCGCTGCGATTCGCCGGAGGTGATGTAGGCCCGGTCGTGGAACGCGCCGTCGCTGGTGGAAGCGGCCACGACCACGCCCCGGTCGATCCCGACCGCAGGACCGGGATGCGCTGCCGGGGCGGCCTGCCCGTCCTCCACCAGGAAACTGATGTACCAGTGGCCACCGTCACGTGAGACGGTCGCCGACCGGATGGCGCCGCCCAACGGGCGCGACCAGCGGAACCGGACCCACCCGAACTTGGGGAGTTTCACCTGCCCCCAGCGGCGGCCCAGCCGCTCCACCGCGATCGCGCTGCCTTGCGGGAACCGGAACGACGGCGTCCAGCGGCGTGCTGAGCGCCAGCGGACCTTCCACGCCCCGTGCCGCGCGCACGCCGTATCAAGATCCTTCAAGGTCTGCTGGAGGACCTGAGAGGGTGCGTCAGCCAGCCAGGCGAACTCGGTCTTGGCCTGTGCCAGTCCATACGCTGCGGCAAGTCCCACCGACCTGTTCGGCGTAGGCCTCCTGGTCGGCGGTGAGGTGCAGCCGGTAGCGGCGTCCCGTCAGCACCATGCACCCCCTCCAGCATGCTTGTCGAACACCCTATCGGCGGTCTCATTGATCACAAGGTGGAATGCCGGCGTGGAGGCACATGGAAACCGCGCTGCATGTCCATCCGGTCTTCGTCACCGGGTGCCGGCGTGGTGGTCGCCTTCGACAGTGCGGTAAACCCCGGGGGGCGGGCCCCGCGCGTCCTGGCCCCCTCCCCGTCGCATGGTGTAGCAATATGACTACGCATCGTGCGCGGGAGGGGGGAGGATGGCGGGGTTCCTGGCCCGCAGGCTGCTCAACTACCTCGTGCTCGTCGCCGTCGCCGCGAGCCTGGCGTACATGCTCGCCGCCACGGCCCTCGACCCGCGCTCCAACTACGCCGACCGCACGCCCAAGCCGCCGCCGGCGGTCATCGACGCCCAGCTCACCGCGCTCAACCTGAACGACCAGGTCCCGCTGCTGGAGCGCTACGCCGTCTGGGCGGGCGGGGTGCTGCACGGCGACCTCGGCAAGAGCGTGACCGGCTCGCCGGTCAACGACGACATCGCCCGGCGCGCCGGGGTCACCTTCCGGCTGGTGGTGCTCGGCATGATCGTGGGCAGCGTCGGCGGGGTGCTGCTCGGCGCCCTGGCCGCGGTCCGGCAGTACGGGTGGTTCGACCGCGTCTCGACGGCCCTGTCCTTCGCGGTGCTCGCGGTGCCCGTGGTCGTGCTGGCCAACATGCTCATCCTGTTCGCCACCTGGCTCAACGACCGGCTCGGCACCCAGGTCTTCCTGGTCAGCGGCGAGTACACCGGCGGCCTCGACACCGGCTTCTGGGGCAGCGTGCTCGACCGGATCCAGCACCTCGTCCTGCCGACCGCCTCGCTGTCGCTCGCGCTGGTCGCGGTCTTCAGCCGCTACCAGCGCAACATGATGCTCGACGTGCTCGGCGCCGACTTCGTCCGCACCGCGCGGGCCAAGGGCCTGAGCCGGCGCGCCGCCCTGACCCGCCACGCGCTGCGCACCGCGCTGGTGCCGGTCATGACGTACTTCGCGTTCACGTTCGGGGCGCTGCTGACCGGCGCCACGTTCACCGAGAAGATCTTCGGCTGGCACGGGCTCGGCGAGCAGCTCATCAACTCCATCTTCACCAACGACGTCAACACCGTGGCGGCCATCGCGCTCCTCGCGGCCGTGGCCGTGCTGTGCGCCTCGCTGGCCTCGGACCTGCTGCACGCCGCGCTCGACCCGCGGGTGAGGGCGGGATGACGCTCCCCGAGGAGGAGGTGGCCGAGGAGCTGACCCCCGGCGTCCCCGGGCGGGGGCCGCGCCGGGCGCCGTCGCGCGGCCGGGTCGTCGTGCGGCGGTTCCTGGGCTCGCGGCAGGGGGCGGCCGGGCTCGCGGTGCTCGTGGTGATGTTCCTGCTGGCCTTCGCCGGGCCGCTGCTCAGCCCGTGGTCGTACACCGACCGCGACTTCACCGCCTTCCTCCAGCCGCCCTCGGCGAGCCACTGGTTCGGCACCCTGCAGACCGGCGCCGACGTCTACGCCGTGACGCTGCGCGGCATGCAGAAGTCGCTGATCGTGGGGCTGCTCGCGGCCCTGGTCTCCACCGCGCTGGCCGCGCTCGTCGGCGCCTTCGCCGGGTACTTCCCGGGCTGGGCCGACCGGACGCTGACCTGGCTGACCGACCTGCTGCTGGTGCTGCCCGCGTTCCTCATCCTGGCGATCATGTCGCCGGTGTTCGGCGAGGGGACGTGGGCGCTGTTCGTGCTCATGCTGGCGCTGTTCCTCTGGATGGTCACCTCCAAGATCGTCCGCAGCATGACGGTCTCGCTGAAGCGGCGGGAGTTCATCCAGGCCGCCCGGTTCATGGGCGTCCGTCCGGTGACGATCATCTTCCGGCACGTGCTGCCCAACCTGTCGTCGCTGCTCATCGTGGACGCCACGCTCAACGTCAGCGCCGCCATCCTCACCGAGACCTCCCTGTCCTACTTCGGTTTCGGTATCCAGCCGCCCGACGTGTCGTTCGGCACGCTCATCGCCGACGGCTCCAAGACGGCCGTGTACGCGCCGTGGACGTTCTGGTTCGTCGCCGGGCTCCTCGTCGTCACCGTGCTGGCCGTCAACCTCGTCGGCGACGCCCTGCGCGACGCGTTCGACCCGACATCCACGAGGCCGCGATGACGCCCACCTCCACGAGGCCGCGATGAGACCCGCCACCACGAGGCCGCGATGACACCCGCCACCACGCCCGAGACCGCCCCGGCGCACGCCCCCGCGTCGGCGCCCGTGCTCGACGTCCGCGACCTCGACGTCTCCTTCGGCGACGTGCCGGCCGTGCGCGGCGTGTCCTTCGAGGTGCGGCCGGGCGAGGTGCTCGGCGTCGTCGGCGAATCCGGGTCCGGCAAGTCGGTCACCGCGTCGGCGATCATGGGCCTGCTGCCGTCCTCGGCCCGCGTGTCCGGCTCGGTGCGGCTGCACGGCCGGGAGCTCGTCGGCGCCCGTGACAAGGAGCTGAACGCGCTGCGCGGCCGGGCCATGTCGATGGTCTTCCAGGACCCGCTGTCCGCCCTCACCCCCGTCTACCGGGTCGGCGACCAGATCGCCGAGGCCGTGCGGGTCCACCAGCGGGTCACCAAGGAGCAGGCCCTGGTCAAGGCCGTCTCGCTGCTCGACCTGGTCGGCATCCCGCACCCGGCGGAGCGGGCGCTGGCCTTCCCGCACGAGTTCTCCGGCGGCATGCGGCAGCGCGCGATGATCGCGATGGCCATCGCCAACGACCCCGACCTCGTCATCTGCGACGAGCCGACGACCGCGCTCGACGTCACCATCCAGGCCCAGGTGCTGGAGGTGCTGAAGAAGGCGCGCGACGAGACGGGCGCCGCCATCATCATGATCACCCACGATCTGGGGGTGGTCGCCGGGCTCGCCGACCGGGTACTCGTCATGTACGCGGGTAGGCCGGTCGAGGTGGGGACCGTGGACGACGTCTACTACCGGCCCCGCATGCCGTACACGGTGGGGCTGCTGCGCTCGATCCCGCGGGTGGACCGGGGCGCTCAACGCAGGCTGGAACCCATCGAGGGCTCGCCGCCCTCGCCCGCCGCGCTGCCGCCGGGCTGCCCGTTCGCGCCGCGCTGCCCGCTGCACGTCGCCGCCTGCGACGAGGCCGAGCCGCCGCTGTTCGAGACCGGCCCCGGCCATCTGGCCGCCTGCATCCGGTGGGAGGACGAGGCCGCCTCCGAGGCCGAGGCGGCGGAGGCGGAGGAGGCCGAGAAGGAAACCCAGGCTCCCGCGGAGGCCGAGGAGGCGCGGGAGGCCGAGAGGGCGGTGGAGGCCGCCGTCCCGAGGGGCGAGCCGGTGCTGCGGGTGGAGGGCCTGGTCAAGGACTATCCGCTGCTGCGCGGCGCGGTCTTCAAACGCCGCGTCGGCACCGTCCACGCCGTGGCCGGGATCAGCTTCGCGATCCGCGAGGGCGAGACGCTCGGGCTGGTCGGCGAGTCGGGCTGCGGCAAGACCACGACGCTGCTGGAGATCCTGGAGCTGGCCAGGCCGCAACGGGGACGCGTCGTCGTCTTCGGCCACGACACCGCCCGGCTCGGCCCCGCAGAGCGCATGGCGATCAGGCGCGACATGCAGGTCGTCTTCCAGGACCCGCTGGCCTCGCTCGACCCGCGGATGACCGTCCACGACGTCGTGGCCGAGCCGCTGCGCACCCACGGGCTCGGCGACTCCGGCCGCCGCGTCGCCGAGCTGCTCACGCTCGTCGGCCTGGCGCCGGAGCACGCCGAGCGCTACCCGCAGGACTTCTCGGGCGGCCAGCGGCAGCGCATCGGCATCGCCCGGGCCCTGGCGCTGGAGCCCCGGCTGCTCGTGCTCGACGAGCCGGTCTCGGCGCTCGACGTGTCCATCCAGGCCGGCGTCATCAACCTGCTCGCCTCGCTGAAGGTCAGGCTCGGCCTGTCGTACCTGTTCGTGGCGCACGACCTGGCCGTGGTCCGGCACATCGCCGACCGGGTCGCCGTCATGTACCTCGGCAGGATCGCCGAGATCGGCGCCGTGGACGCCGTCTACGACGCCCCCGCACACCCGTACACCCAGGCATTGCTGTCCGCCATCCCGCTGCCCGACCCCGCCCGCGAGCGCTCGCGCAGGCGGATCCTCCTGGAGGGCGATCTCCCGAGCCCGGCGCATCCGCCGTCGGGCTGCCGCTTCCGCACCCGATGCCCGAAGTTCCGCACGGTGCTGACCGAGGACGAGCGCGTCCTGTGCGTCGAGGCCGAGCCCGATGTGCTGCCGGTCGGCGAGCCCGCCGGCGACCAGGGCGCGGCCTGCCATTACGCGGAGCAGCTCGACGTCGTCCAACCCAGGAGGAACTCCCGATGAAGGCACACGCAGCCCGGATCGCGGCCCGCACGGCCGTCGCCGTGGCCGTCGCCCTGTCCGTCCCGGCGGCGCTCACCGGCTGCGGCGGGCAACAGGGCGCCGGAGGCGGCCCCGGCGACGAGACCGCCCGGTCCGTCAAGGCGTACGACATCAACCCGCAGCCGCGCGAGAAGGTCAAGGACGGCGGCACGCTGCGCTGGGGCGTCAACGAGTTCCCCGCCCAGTGGAACCGCAACCACGTCGACGGCAACCTCGCCGTCGCCGCCGTGATCAGCAACGCGCTGCTGCCCGCGCCGTTCCTGTCCGACGAGAAGGCGGTGATCAGGCCCAACCCCGACTACGTCCTCGACGCGAAGCTCACCGCACGGGAGCCCAAGCAGGTCGTCACCTACCGGCTCAACCCCAAGGCCCGCTGGTCCGACGGCAAGCCCATCACGTGGGCCGACTACGAGGCCCAGTGGCAGGCGCTCAACGGCAAGGACCCGCGCTACCGCATCGTCTCGGCCACCGGCTACCAGGACATCCAGAAGGTCGTCCGGGGCCGCGACGACCACGAGGTGGTGGTGACCTTCGCCCGGCCGTTCGGCGACTGGCAGTCGCTGTTCGGGCCGCTGCTGCCCGCCTCCGCCAACCGCACGCCCGACGCGTTCAACAACGCGTGGCTGAACAACATCCCCGTGACCGCGGGCCCGTTCCGGCTCAAGGGCTTCGACCAGACCGCCAAGACCATCACGCTCGTCCGCGACGAGCAGTGGTGGGGGCAGCGCGCCAAGCTCGATCAGATCGTCTACCGCGCCTCCGAGCAGGACGCCCTGATCGGCGCGTTCGGCAATGGCGAGCTGGACGTCGCCGACATCGGCCCCTCCGCGCCGGACTACGCCCGCGCCCGCACCACCCGCGACGCCCAGGTGCGCCAGGCGGCCGGCCCCGACTTCCGCCACATCACCTTCAACGGCTCCAGCGACCTGCTGCGCGACCAGCGGGTCCGCCAGGCCGTCCAGCTCGGCGTCAACCGGCAGGCCATCGCCCAGTCCGACCTGCAGGGGCTCGACTGGCCGATCACGCCGCTCGGCAACCACTTCTTCATGAACACCCAGGAGGGCTACCAGGACAACGCCGGCGCGCTCGGCGCCTACGACCCGGCGCGCGCCAAGCAGCTCCTCGACCAGGCCGGCTGGAAGGTCGCCGGCGCGGTCCGGCAGAAGGACGGCAGGCCGCTGGCGCTGCGCTTCGTCGTGCCCTCGGGCGTGCAGGTCAGCAAGTCGGAGGCGGAGCTGGTGCAGAGCATGCTGAGCCAGATCGGGGTGCAGGTCTCCATCCAGGCCGTGCCGAGCGACGACTTCTTCACCAAGTACGTCATCCCCGGCAACTTCGACCTGACGGCGTTCGCCTACATCGGCACCCCGTTCCCGGTGTCGAGCAGCTACGGCATCTACGCGAACGCGCCGGACGGCAAGACGTGGAACGCCAACTTCGGGCGCACCGGGTCGCAGGCCATCGACGACGCCATGAACAAGGCGAGCCAGAGCCTCGACCCCGCCAAGGCCCGGGTCGCCACCAACGAGGCCGACCGGCTCATCTGGCAGGAGGTCAACGTCCTGCCGCTCTACCAGCGCCCGCAGAACGTCGCCGTGCGGTCGTCCCTGGCCAACGTGGGCGCCCGCGGCTTCTACGACCTGCGCTACGAGAACATCGGCTTCACCCCCTGATCCGGCCGGTCCGGCGATCGTGCCAGGGGGAGGGATCTGTCGGTGGCCTCCGGTAGAACGGGGACGTGACGACTTCCCTCGCCTGGTCCCAGATCCTCGCCTGGCGGCTGCGCCGGCAGTTCGTGAGCAGCCCGGACGGCGCCGACGCCGTGGCGGTCGCCCGGCGGCTGTGCGGGGTGCAGGCGCAGGTCGCCTCGTCGGCGCGCCTGGCCGTGGCCGTCAGGAGCGCCCGCCCCGACCCGGGCGGGCCGGACCGCGCGCTGTGGGAGGCCCGCACCCTGGCCAAGACCTGGGTCATGCGCGGCACCCTGCACCTGGTGCCCTCCGACACGCTGCCCGACCTCTGCTCGGCGCTCGGCACGCTGCGCTTCTGGGAGAAGGCGTCGTGGCAGCGGTGGCACGGCGTCACCGCGGCCGAGATCGACGCCATCGTCGACGCCGTGCCACGGGCCCTGGGAGAGCACCCGATGACCCGCGAGGAGCTGGTCGGCGCCGTGGTGGAGGTCACCGGCGACGACCACCTGAGACAGGCGCTCACCTCCGGGTGGGGCGCCCTGTTCAAGCCGCTCAGCCGCCTCGGCGAGCTGTGCTACGGGCCGCCGCGTGAGGGCCGGGTCACCTTCACCGCCCCGCGCCGCTGGCTGCCGGGCTGGCCCGCGGCGCTGCCGCCGCAGGAGGAGGCGGGGGTGCGGGTGGCGCGGGCGTTCCTCGGGGCGCACGGGCCGGCGACGCCGGAGATGTTCGACAAGTGGCTGTTCGGCGGGGTGGCGCGCAAGGCGGTGCTCAAGGCGTGGTTCCGCGATCTCGGGCCGGAGCTGACCGAGGTGGAGACCGACGACGGCCGCACGCTGCTCGCGCTCACCGAGCACCTCGACGAGCTGGCCGCCACCCGGCCCTCGGAGGAGGTCAGCCTGCTGCCGGGCTTCGACCCGTACATCCTGGGCGCGCCCCGCGACCTGGAGCCGCTGATCCCGGCCGACGCCAAGGCCAAGGTCAGCCGCCAGGCGGGCTGGATCTCGCCGGTCGTCCTGCGCGGCGGGCGGGTGGTCGGCGTCTGGCGGCCCGAGGGCGGCCGGGCCGTGGTGGAGCTGTTCGAGGCGGTGCCGGAGACCGCCCTGGGGGAGGCCGTGGCCCGGGTGGAGTCGCTGCTGGCCGCCGTCCCGGCGGACGCGACCGACCAGGCCGACGCCTGAGCGAACACCGCCCGCTCTCACGCTGCCGGAGCGGTCCGGCGGCCTGAGGAGGGCGAACTGGGCGGGTCTGCCACACTTGCGGGATGCAGCGTGCATTCACCCAGGTCGATGTGTTCACATCCGTCCCCTACCACGGCAACCCGCTCGCCGTCGTCCTCGACGGCAAGGGGCTGACCACCGAGGAGATGCAGCGGTTCGCCCACTGGACGAACCTGTCGGAGACCACGTTCGTCCTCCCGCCGACCGATCCGGCAGCCGACTACCAGGTGCGGATCTTCACCACGGACTCCGAGCTGCCCTTCGCCGGCCACCCCACGCTCGGCACCTGCCACGCCTGGCTCGCGGCCGGCGGCAGGCCCCAGCAGCCGGGCGTGATCGTGCAGGAGTGCGGGGCCGGGCTGGTGAAGGTGCGCGAGACCGAGGGCGGGCTGGCGTTCGCCGCGCCGCCGCTCGTCAGGTCGGGGCCCGTGGAGGAGGCGTTCGCCGAGCACGTGGCCGGCCTGCTGCGCCTCGACCGGAGCGAGATCGTCGACATCGAGTGGGCCGACAACGGACCCCGCTGGGTGGCGGTGCTGCTGCGCGACGCCGAGGCGGTGCTCGCGGTGGAGCCCGCCGTCGTCGACTGCTTCATCGGCGTGGTGGGGCCGCATCCGGAGGGGGCGCCGCAGGCGTTCGAGGTACGGGCGTTCTGCCCGTTCAGCGGCGGCACCGTCGAGGACCCGGTGACGGGCAGCCTCAACGCCGGGGTGGCCCAGTGGCTGCTGCGCACCGGACGGGCGAGGGCGCCGTACGTGGCCGCCCAGGGCACGCGGCTCGGCCGCGCCGGGCGGGTCCACGTCTCGACCGACGACGAGGGCACGATCTGGGTGGGCGGCTCGACCGTCCCCTGCGTCTCCGGGCACGTCGAGCTCTGAGCCTCCGGGCGGCCTCGCGCCGTGCCCGCGCGGCTCAGCCGACGCGGTGGGTGGTGAACCGGACCTGGTCGCCCGGCCTGAGCTGGGCGGCCACCGGCAGGTCGGCCGTCACCAGCACCGCGATGACCGGGTACCCGCCCGTCGGCGGGTGGTCGGCGAGGAACACGATCGGCTGCCCGCTCGGCGGCACCTGGAGCGCACCGGCGACCATGCCCTCGCTGGGCAGCTCGCCCTCCCGCGCCCGCGCCAGCTCGCGGCCGCCGAGCCGTACCCCGACGCGGTTGCTGTCCTGGCTCACCGTGTACGGCTCCGCGCACAGCTCGGCCAGCGCCCCGGGCGCGAACCAGTCGTCGCGCGGCCCCGGCAGCACCCGCAGCACGGCGGGCCGCGGCCCGCGCGGCGGCGCGACGTCCGCCACGATCGGCTCCAGGCCCGTCACGGGCCCCATGGGCAGCAGCGTGCCCGCGCGCAGCGGCTCGGGGCCCAGACCCGACAGCGAGTCGGTCGAACGGCTGCCGAGCACCGGCTCCACCGCCACCCCGCCGCGCACGGCCAGGTAGCTGCGCAGCCCCCACACGGGCGTCCCGAACCGCAGCTCGGTCCCCGCCGGCACCCAGAACGGGACGCCCACGCCGGCCGCCGGAGCCCGCCACCGGGCCCCACCGGACGCGTCCCTCCCGGAAGCGCCCTCACCGGAAGCGGCCGTACCGGAAGCGGCCGTACCGGAGGCGGCCGTACCGGAAGCGGCCGTACCGGAGGCATCCCCGGCCGGCGGCACGGCCGAGAGCGGGCAGCCCGCGCCCGTGACGGCCACCCAGGCGCCCGCGTGGAAGGCCAGGCGCGCCCCGCCGAACGTCAGCTCGATCCCCGCCAGCCCCTCCGGGTTGCCCACGAGGCGGTTGGCCAGCCGCAGGGCGGCCGCGTCGGCCGCCCCGGAGCCCGGCACGCCCAGATGGGCCAGGCCCGGCCGTCCCAGGTCCTGCACGGTGGCGTACGGGCCCGGCGCCAGCACCTCGATCACCCGCGACGCCCCGGGCGCGAGCGCCCCGCTCATGCGCGCTCGAACCTCACCCGGGTGCCCGGCCGGAACGGCGAGGGCGGGTCGGCCGTGACGTCCCACACCCGCAGCGACGTGTGTCCCAGCAGCCGCCACCCGCCGGGCGAGGCGCTGGGGTAGACGGCCGAGTACGGCCCCGCGACCGCCACCGAGCCGGCCGGCACGGACGTGCGCGGCGTGCCGAGCCGGGGCACGCGCAGGGCCGGGTCCAGGCCGGTGAGGTAGGCGAACCCCGGCGCGAACCCGAGCCAGCCCACCACCAGGTCGCGCCCGGTGTGCCGGGCGACCACCTCGTCGGGGGAGAGCCCGGCCAGCTCCGCCACCGCGTCGAGGTCCTCCCCGTCGTAGACCACCGGGATCCGCACGAGATCCGGCGCACCGGACTCCGCCGCGCCGGCGGCCGCGCTCTCCGCCCGCGCCGCCAGCCGTTCCAGGGTGGCGCGCAGCCGCGCCTGGTCCGCGCCGGGAGCGACCACCAAAACCGTCTCCGGCCCCGGCACGATGTCCACCACCCCGCGCGGCCGGTCGTCCCGCAGCAGGGCGTCCAGGCGGTGCGACACCTCCAGGGCGCCGGTCTCCACGATCAGCCCGTGCTCCCCGGCCGCGCGGATCACGCGAACGCCTGGAGCACGACCCCGGCCTCCAGCAGCCCGTCGCGCACCGCCCGCGCCATCCGCACCGCGCCGGGCGTGTCGCCGTGGACGCAGATCGAACGGGCCCGCACCTCCACCGTGCCGCCGTCCGCGGCCGTCACCGTGCCCTCCACGGCCATGCGCACGGCCCGCGCCGACACCGCCTCCACGTCGTGCAGGACCGCGCCCGGCTCGCGGCGCGGCACGAGCGCGCCCGCCGGCGTGTACGCCCGGTCGGCGAACGCCTCCGTCACCGTGGAGACGCCCTCGGCGGCGGCCGCGGCGTGGACCGCCGAGCCGGGCAGCGTGAGGATCGGCAGCGACGGGTCGTAGTCGGCCACGGCGTCCACGACCGCCGCGGCCTGCGCCGGGTCGCGGCAGATGCGGTTGTAGAGCGCGCCGTGGGGTTTGACGTACGAGACCCGCCCGCCCATGGCCCGCGCGATGCCGTCGACGGCCGCGAGCTGGTAGAGCACCTCGGCGCACAGCTCCTCGGGCTCGACGTCCATCTCCCTGCGCCCGAAGTGGGCGAGGTCGCGGTAGGACACCTGGGCCCCGATCGAGACGCCGCGGTCGACGGCCGCCGCGCAGGTGCGCCTGATCGTCACCGGGTCGCCGGCGTGGAAGCCGCAGGCCACGTTCGCGCTCGTGACGACGTCGAGCAGCGCGACGTCGTCGCCGAGCGTCCAGATCCCGAAGCCTTCGCCCAGGTCGGCGTTGAGGTCGATCACCATGGACCCATCATGACGTCATCGCTACCGCGGCGCGACGAAGAGGGTCTGAGTCGCCGTGCCGACCTCGCCGGACTCGTCGTACAGGGTCGAGCGGGTCAGGCCCCGGCCGGACGGCCCGACGACGGTGGCGGCGTCCATGCAGATCCACTCGCCGGCCGGCGCCCGGAACAGGGAGATCGTCAGGTCCACGTTGACGAACAGGTGGGTGGCGAAGTCCACGGCCGGGCTGACGCCGTTGCCGCTGTCGGCGAAGACCGCCAGCCGTTCCAGGGGCGTGGTCTCCTCGCCCTCGACCAGCGGGACCGTCAGCCGTCCCCACACCGTGGCCGGGCCGACCTCCAGGGGGTGGCCGGTGACGAAGCGCCAGTCCATGGCGCGGCCGTACCCGAAGCCGCTGCCCAGCCACGAATCCCGCTGACCGGGGGAGGGCGGCGGCACGGGCGCGGGCGGGCCCGGCACCGGCGTGGCGGGCGTGGAGGACTCCCGGATCCGCCAGGCGGTGGCCCGGCAGTGCTCCCGCCCGCCCGACGACACGCTCGCCGACAGGCACTGCACGCGCTTGCCGTCGCGCGCCACGTCCGTGCGCACCTCCAGCTCGCCCACCGGCACGGGCCCGAAGACGTCCACGACCAGGCGCGACAGCTCCAGTCCCGGACGTGGGGCGGTGGCGGCCAGCTCGTGCGCGATCAGCGCGGTGACGGGGCCCATGTGCTGCGCGCCGGGGTCCCACGGGCCCTGGGTGGACTCGGTCGCCAGGTAGCGGCCCGCGCCGAGGGCCTCGTACATCGCCATAGAACGAGATTCTAGAGCGGTCAGAACTCGTCCGGGATGTCGGCGATGTCGTCCAGGGCGGCGGCCAGCTCGTCGGGATCGCCGCCGATCCGCTCGGCGATCTCGATGAGCACGTGCAGCACGTCGTGCCGGTCGTGACCCAGGTCCAGCAGCCGCTGCGCCGCCTCCCAGAGCTGCGGCGGGTCGCCCTCCCACAGCCGGGCGGCGATCTCCTCGTGCCAGGCCAGGTGCTCCTCGTCCATCGCCCCGACGTGGTCGATCTCCAGCAGCGCCCGCCGGTCGGCCTCGTCGGCCGGGTTGAGCCGGTCGAGCTCGATCCCGTTGTGGAAGCCCTGCAGGAACGGGAACGCGAACGCCCGCCGCGCCAGCGCCGACAGGTCGCCGTCGGGCAGCAGCCGCTCCAGCAGCGGCCGGTCCAGCCCGAACGAGGTCGGGTCGCGGTAGGCCTCCGGGAACTTGCCGATCGCCTCCCACACGGCGTCCAGCGTGGCCTTCAGCCCCTGCTCCGGCAGGCCCGAGCGGCGCGCCGCGAAGCGCACCCACGCCGCCAGCACGTGCGGCATCGCCTCCTGCTCGGCCGCGCTCAGCATCACCTTGCGCGGCAGCCAGTCGAGCAGGAACGTCTCGCACTTGGTCGGGCTCACCCGCAGCGGCCGGCTGAAGTCCTGCTCGCAGCCGTACTCGATGATGTGGTCGGCGCAGCGCGAGGCCGCCGACGGGTCCGACAGGTGCTCGGCCGCGTCGGAGGCGAGGAACTCGGCGGCCAGCATGGCCCGCCGCTCGCGGCTGTAGGGCGCCTCGATGTGCAGCGGCGCGGGGCGCTTGCGGCCCGGCGGCAGCGCCTTCAGCCGGGCCCTGGCGAAGGCGTGGTAGGCGCTGTAGCTGTCGCTGACGGGCGGCGGGGTCTTCGGCTCGCCGGTGGCCTTCATCGCCGACTCCAGCAGCGCCCTGGCCTGCTGGGGCTCGATCTCGCCGAACACCAGCATCGGGTTGCCCGCGGCCTCCGCGCGGGCCTGCTCCAGCAGCTTGTCCACCTGGGAGGAGACCCAGGCGTCGCGCGCCATGCCGGACATGTTGTGGTCGACCACCATGACCAGCGCGTGCCGCTCCTGGCCGCCCGCGCCCGTCGCCAGCGCGTCGCCGCGCTCGGGCTCGCCCTCGCCGAACCGGTAGGCGAACGTGCAGATCACCGTGTCCTGGTCGCCGTACGCGTCACGCGAGACGTAGCAGCCGGCGGGCTTGACCGCCCCGACCCGGTCGGCCCAGCCGGGCCGGGCCACGCCCGACTCCATCATCGCCAGCGCCGCGCCCTCGGCCTTGGCGCCCTGGCGGGCCGTGCCGAGGTAGGCCAGGCAGATGAGCAGCGTCAGCGACGCCGGAGTGCCCGCCTTGGCGGCGTAGTCGACGAGTCCCTCACCGAGCACCTGCTCGACGTCGCCGCCCCTGACCCGCCGGCCCCACCAGGCGCCTATCATGTCGGAGACCATCAGCTCCGCGTCGAGCGGGCTGCGCACGGCCAGCAGCTCGCGGGCCGCCTGCACCATCTCCTTGAAGACGTCGTCTGGGGGGGTGCTCTCCCGGGGATCTCGTCGGTGTCGGCGCACGCCCTCACTCTCTCGCATTCCAGGCGGAAACGGTGCGTAGAACGCGGCCGTGACCCCGATGTTATCGGGGACTCCGCGGCGGCGGGGCGGAGTTCACGATCGCGAGCAGATGCTCCCGCGCGACGCGCTCCACGATCTCGGGAGTCGCCGTGATGCCCAGGTGGTGGGCGCACGCGCACACGTCGGCCACACAACGGTCGATGGTGTCCACGGGCACTGTCAGGAACTCCTCGGCCAGCCGAAGACTGACCGGCTCCCTGAGGAAGCGTGTGGCCAGAGCGAGCATAGGTGTGAGATTCCTCTGGATGCCCGGGGGCAAACCCCCAGGAATGGACTCAGGGCGACTTGCGCTCTCATTCCACCTTTTCTCGGGCCGGTGTCAAGCCTCCACTACGGTTGTGTTCGCATCCCCGCAAGCGCTTTCATGCGAAGCTGTTCCCATGCGCATCCAGCTCGCCCAGCGGACGGAGGCCGACGACCTGCTCGGCCGCAGTCCGCTCGCCCTCCTCATCGGCATGCTGCTCGACCAGCAGATCCCGATGGAGTGGGCGTTCACGGGCCCGTACACCATCGCCGAGCGGCTCGGAGGCGACCTCACGGCCGAGGAGATCGCCTCCCGCGACCCCGAGGAGTTCGCCGCCCTGCTGGCGGGGAAACCGGCGGTCCACCGCTATCCCTCCTCGATGGCGGCGCGTGTCCAGAGCCTGGCGGCCTATCTCGTCGAGCAGTACGGTGGCGACCCCGAGAGGATCTGGGCCGAGGCGGCCGACGGCAAAGAGCTGCTCAAGCGATTGCAGGCGCTTCCCGGTTACGGCAAGCAGAAAGCCCAGATATTTTTGGCACTGCTCGGCAAGCAACTGGGGGTCCGGCCGCCGGGATGGCGCGAGGCGGCGGGACCGTACGGCGAGGAGGGATCGTTCCGGTCGGTGGCGGATGTGGTCGACGCCGACACGCTGGGCCGCGTGCGGGCCGCCAAACAGGAGGCCAAGCGGGCGGCGCGGGCCAAGTAGCCTGATCTTGCTGCGTAACGTGGAGCGATTTTGACAGGATGCGTTGACCGTATGGCCTGCGGGGCTTCCGTCCGCGCATGCCCATCGCCGATGATGTACAGCAGGATCCGGTCGCACGGAGCTGCGCTACGCCGATACACAGTTATGGAGATGTGCCGCGTGGGAGACCCTGGCACGCGACGGAGGTGCCGAGCATGAGCGCCGAGACCTCCGTTCCCCGTCCCCGGGAGTCGGATGTGGACATCTCAGACTCCGCCCTCTTCGGGGGCCTGCTGGCGGAGGCGCGCTACGCCTTCGCCTTCTTCGACCCCGACGGCCGGGTCCAGCGGGTCAACGACCTGTTCACCGACGTCGTCGGCGTGCCCGCCGAACGGCTGGTCGGGCGGGTGCCGGTCGAGGCCCTGGCCGCCGATCTCAGCCAGCTCATCACGCACGCGGTGCAGGGCGTCATCGAGACCGACGCGCCGGTGACCGAGAGCCGGGTGCGCGTGCGCACCCCCGAGGGCGAGCACCGTCACTGGTCGCTGTCGTTCTCGCCGATCCACGACGACGCGGGCGAGCTGCGGGCCGTCGCGCTGGTCGGGCTCGACGTGACCGAGAGCCGCCAGACCGAGGAGGACCTGCGGCGCAGCGAGGAGCGTTACCGGTCACTGGTCGAGGCGCAGTCGCAGCTCGTCTGGATCACCTCGCCCACCGGCACGGTCGTCGAGGACGCGCCGCAGTGGCGCGCCATCACCGGCCAGGGCCTGGAGGAGTACCTCGCCAACGGCTGGCTGGAGGTCGTCCACCCCGAGGAGCGCCGGCAGACCGAGGAGGCCTGGAAGGAGGCGCTGCGCGGCCGCACGATGTTCGAGTGGAACTACCGCGTGCGCACCCGGGCCAGCGGCTACCGCCACTTCGAGGTGCGCGCGGTGCCCATCATCCGGCACGGCCGCGTGGTCGAGTGGGTCGGCGCCAACACCGACGTCACGCCGCAGCGCGAGGCCGAGGAGATGCGGGGCAGGCTGACCGACCAGCTCGGCGCCGCCGCGCTGCGCACCGCCCGGCTCCAGGGCGCCACGGCCATACTGGCCGAGGCGCTCACCGTGGAGCAGGTCGTCCAGGTCATCATCGACGTGGGCCGCACGGCCCTGGCGGCCGACCGCTCGGCCGTCGCGCTGCTCGACACCGACCGGGCCGCGCTCAAGCTGATCAACGGCGAGGGCGTCCCCGAGGCGGCCGGCACCTCCGGCGAGGAGATCCCGCTCTCCCACACCAGCGTGCTCACCATGGCCGTCAACAGCCGGCGGCCGGTGTTCGCCGAGTCGCCCGACAGCCTGCGCTCGCAGCTCCTGGAGGCCGGCGGCGACGAGCAGGTGCTCGCCAACTACCTCACCCACAGTGACGAGCGGGCCTGGGTGGGCCTGCCGCTGCTGGCGGCCGGCCGGGCCCTCGGCGCGCTGCGCTTCTCGTTCACCAGGCCGCAGAAGATCTCCCAGGAGGACGGCGTCTTCCTGGAGGCGCTGGCCGGGCAGTGCGCGCTCGCCGTCGAGCGGGCGACGCTGTTCGAGCGCGAGCACAAGACCGCCGAGACGCTCCAGCGCAGCCTCCTGCCCGACCGCCTGCCGGTGGTCAAGGGGCTGGAGCTGGCCCAGCGCTTCCGCTCGGGCAGCCGTCACGTGCAGGTCGGCGGCGACTGGTACGACGCGTTCGTGCTGCAGGACGGGCGTGTCGCGGCGGTCGTCGGCGACGTCATGGGCAAGGGCGTCAAGGCCGCCGCGGGCATGGGCCGCATCCGCAACGCCATGCGGGCGCTGGCGCTGACCAACCCGCCGCCCGCGGCCGTGCTGACCGGTCTCGACCGGGTCTTCGACGCCACGGAGGAGGAAGAGCAGGTCACGACCCTGGCGTACATGGTGGTCGAGCCCGTCACCGGCGAGGGCACGCTGGCGCTCGCCGGCCATCCGCCGCCCGTGCTGGTCTCGCCCCAGGGCACCGCGATGCTCTGCGACGCCCAGCCCGGCACGCCGCTGGGCTGGCCGACGAGCCGCCGGCAGTTCCGGTTCGTGGTGCCGCCGGGTCACACCGCGGTGCTGTACTCGGACGGTCTGGTGGAGAACCGCAAGCGGGGTCTCGACGCCGGACTCGCAGAGATTTGCAGTGTTGTGACCGAAGCGCCGCCTGAGGTCGTGAGAAGTCCGCACATGCTGCTGGACTTCCTGGTTGACCGGATGTTGTCGGGATATGAACAGGATGATGACGTTACCGCCCTGGCCATCCACGTGCCGCCCGCCACGAAGAGTGACTGAATGAAACAGTCATAAGGGTTGCTTTCGGGTATCAGTGGCGCGCTTACGTACGCACTACTGCCTTGGTCGGCCTAGGGTGGAGGTCAACCGCCGGGAGGTGGCCGTATGGAGTGCGAGGTCATGCCACAATGCTGGGCAGGTCCGTCGCGGTCCGCACGGCCTCACCGATCTCCGAGAGAGGCAACAGCCCCCCAGCGGGCATCTGGGTCCATTGTCGCCACGCGTTCGTTCGAGAGGTGTTCGTGTCGCCTGCAAGTTCGACTCGCTCGAAGCCACAAGAGCTGAACGAGCCCGTCATTCAGCGACTGCTCGAGCGTGGGCGCTCGCAGGGTTTCCTCGAGTCCGAGGACGTCCGCCAAGCCTTCGAGGAGGCGGACATCCCCATGTCGCACGCCGCCGCGTTCTTGCGGAACCTCAGCAAAGAGGGCGTGACCGTGGTGGTGACCGCCGCGGATTCGGCTGCGCCGAAGAAGTCTCGGGGACCAGCAAAGCGCCGTACCGCCGCCCCCGTCAAGACCAAGACCGCGGCGGCCGCCAAGGAGCAGCAACCCGAGACCGTGACCGCGGTCGTGGGAGCAGCCGAAACCGCCGAGCCCGCCGCATCGAGGAAGCCGGCCGCCGCCGCCAAGCCCGCGGCCCCGGCCAAGCCGGGTCCCGCCAAGAAGGCCGCCCCCGCGGCGGCCAAGAAGGCGGCCCCGGCCGCCGCCAAGAAGGTCGCGGCTGACAGCGCCGGGCCTGCACCCACCAAGCCCGCCTCGCCGGAGGGCGTCGACGACGACGAGGACATCGAGCTCGACGGAGACGTGGAGCTCGAGGACCTCGAGGACATCGAGGTCGAGGACGACGACATCGTCGCCGAGGGCGAGGCCGAGCCGGAGTCCGACGACGACGCCGACGACGAGCCCAAGGCCGCCGACGCCGCCGCGACCGCCGCGCAGAAGAGCGAGGACGAGGTCCTCATCCTCTCCGACGACGACGATGACGCCCCGGTCGCGCAGGTCGCGGCCGCCGGCGCCACCGCCGACCCGGTCAAGGACTACCTCAAGCAGATCGGCAAGGTCCCCCTGCTCAACGCCGAGCAGGAGGTCGAGCTGGCCAAGCGCATCGAGGCGGGCCTGTTCGCCGAGGAGCAGCTCGGCAGCGGCGAGGCCGACGGCCTGCCGGTCGACGTCCGCGCCGAGCTGGAGTGGATCGCCGAGGACGGTCGCCGGGCCAAGAACCACCTGCTGGAGGCCAACCTCCGCCTGGTGGTCTCGCTGGCCAAGCGCTACACCGGCCGCGGCATGCTGTTCCTGGACCTGATCCAGGAGGGCAACCTCGGTCTGATCCGCGCGGTGGAGAAGTTCGACTACACCAAGGGCTACAAGTTCTCCACCTACGCCACGTGGTGGATCCGGCAGGCGATCACGCGTGCCATGGCCGACCAGGCGCGGACCATCCGCATCCCGGTCCACATGGTCGAAGTGATCAACAAGCTGGCCCGCGTCCAGCGGCAGATGCTGCAGGACCTCGGCCGCGAGCCCACGCCGGAGGAACTGGCCCGCGAGCTGGACATGACCCCCGAGAAGGTGGTCGAGGTCCAGAAGTACGGCCGCGAGCCGATCTCCCTCCACACGCCGCTGGGCGAGGAGGGCGACAGCGAGTTCGGCGACCTCATCGAGGACTCCGAGGCCATCGTCCCGGCCGACGCCGTCAGCTTCACGCTGCTGCAGGAGCAGCTGCACTCCGTTCTCGACACGTTGTCGGAGCGCGAGGCGGGCGTCGTGTCGATGCGGTTCGGTCTCACCGACGGTCAGCCGAAGACGCTGGACGAGATCGGCAAGGTCTACGGGGTGACGCGTGAGCGCATCCGGCAGATCGAGTCGAAGACCATGTCCAAGCTCCGGCACCCGTCCCGTTCCCAGGTGCTGCGCGACTACCTGGACTGACACGCCGACCGGAGGCCCCGCACCGAATCTTGGTGCGGGGCTTCCGCGGTTTTTCAGGACGTGCTTGTCAGAGCGTGCTTCTCAGGACGTGCTTCTCAGGGCAGGCGGACGTCGAGGGTCCAGGGGCGTCCGGGGCGGGACGGCTCCGTCAGGTCCACGGTGTGGCCCAGGGAGTCGAGGGTCTTGGCCAGCTCGGAGGGCGTCGCCGGGTCGGCGCCGGAGACGAGCAGCGCGCGGGCGATCTCGCCACGGGTCGCCTTGGCCATGTGGCTGACGACCTTGCCGCCCTTGAACACCCGAACCGCCACGGAGCGGTCTCCTGGCTGCCAGGCGCCCGCGTACGTGGCCGAGCGGAGGTCCACGACGAGTCCGGGCAGGGGATCGAGCTGGCGGGCCACCAGAGGCCGCCAGAAGGCCGCCAGGCCGCCCAGGGGAGGCAGGTTGACCCCCATGGACAGCCGGTAGGGCGGGACGCGGTCGGCGATCCGCAGGACGCCCCACAGGCCCGAGAAGATCAGCACCGACTCCTCGGCCCTCCGCCTCGCCTCGGCGTCGAGGGTGGCCAGGCCCAGGTTGTCGTACAGGACGCCGGTGTAGAGCTCGGCGGCGGGGAGCGCGGGCGCCGTGCCGATCACCAGGTTCTTGGCCGTCTCGCCCGCGAGCCCGGGGGTCAGGCCGAGGACGTCGAGGGCGTCGCGGCGCTTGGAGGCGCGCTGGAGGGCGGTGAGCACGCGCTTGCGCGGCTTGTCGAGGGCGGGGAAGGACAGCTCGCCGACGGGCGGCCCACTGCCCTCGGACGCCTTGCTCTCGGACGGCGGCAACAGGATCAGCACGGTGCCCCAGCCTATAAGGGCAGCTGGGGGGGTGCTTCCGCGTGCCTTCGTCGTGAGCTTTCGTCACGGCGTCTCGTGATGAGCTTCTGGTTACGGCACGGCGTCTCAGGATGAGTCCTTGTTACGGCACGGCACGGGAGGGCCCGCCCGCCGTACGGGGCCGGGGGCCTCCAGGGAGACGGCCTCTGACCCGCACGTGGCCGGTCGCCGTCACGGCGTCACCTGGGCCGTCCCCTTCGGACAGCCCGGAACCCGCCTCCCGCACCCGGATGGATAGCCTGCGCTGGATGGAATTCGACAGACTCGTCCACGAAGCCTGGCCCGCGTACGAGTCGCGGGAGCATGACGGCTGGGTCCTGCGCTACGCCGGCGGAGTGACGAAACGCGCCAACTCGGTGCTGCCCCTGGGCGCGCCCGCCGACCTGGACGCCGCGATCGCCGCCGCCGAGGCGTTCTACGCGGAGCGGGGGGCGCGCAGCGCGTTCTCCCTGGGCCCCGGCGCGATGCCCGGGCTCGACGCCGCGCTGGAGCGCCGGGGCTACGAGCTGGTGGACCCGACCCTGATCATGTCCTGGTCGGGGGAGGCGCGCGAGCCCGAGCATCCCGTGCGGATCGAGGAGAGCCCCTGGGCGGCGTGGGGGGACTCGTGGTGGGCCGTGGACGGCCGGTACGCCGACGGGCGGCCGGCGGCCGAGCGGATCTTCACGGGCGTACCGGCCTGGTACGCGGCGGTCGAGGAGGACGGCGTGCCGCTCGCGGTGGGCCGGGCCGTGCCGCAGGGGGACACGCTGGGGATCTACTGCATGGCCACGCTGCCGGGAGCGCGCCGGCGCGGGCTGGCCCGCAGCGTCCTGCGGGCCATGCTGAGGCGGGGCGGCCTGCCGTCGGCGTACCTGGTCGTCACCCGGGCGAACGAGGCCGCGCAGGCCCTGTACGCGAGCGAGGGCTTCGAACGGTTCTCCGGCGGCTATCACTACCGCGTCCGCTGACCCGGGTCCGGTTTTCGTCACGGGAGCCCCATCGCCCCTCCAGGAAGTCCCTGGGCCCGCTGCGGCGGCTCCCTGGATCAGGCCCAGGTCCTGGGCCGCCCCGGGACGGCTCCCACTCAGAGAGTCTTGGCACACGGAACGACACGACGAGTGGGGCCGGAACGCGAAACGGCGGCCCCGGGGGTGCCGGGGTCGCCGTTTCGCGCTTGTGCGTTATGTGGTTATCTCGTCACGGCGAGACGCTGGGTCAGCGCTCGTCGTCGCGGGCAATTACCGGGGTTTCGCTGAGCCGTGCCGACTCGTCCAGGATGTCGGCACCCTTCTCGCGCAGCGCCGCGATGTGCTGACGCCCATGGTGGGCGCAGAACAGCAGCTCCCCACCCACAGGCAGGGTTGCGCGAATGTAGGCCTGGGCACCGCAACGGTCGCAGCGGTCGAGGGCCGTCAGCGGCTTAACGGGGGCGAGAGCTCCAGTCACGTATCGCCTTTCGGGTCACCCCCGCCGAAGCGAGGATCTGGCGTCAGTCACTTGGAACAACATCTAACCGGACGTGGACGTTCCCAACCGTCGCCGCGCTACGCCGAGAGCGGAATGTGTCCCAAAGTAATGACGATCAGCCCGTTGGTAACGCCAAACATGACCGCATGGCAAGCTTGTACGCGGGCGTGTGCGTAAGTACGCCTACGCAGGCGAAGGACGGTAGGCTGCGCACTGGTGTTCGATACTGGTGTTCGATGACTAACCCGGAGGAGCTGGAGTGACGCTAGTGGAGGCCGGCTACACGGCTCGTCACCTCTCGGTGCTTGAGGGGCTCGAAGCGGTCCGCAAGCGTCCGGGCATGTACATCGGGTCCACCGACAGCCGCGGGCTCATGCATTGTCTCTGGGAGATCGTGGACAACGGCGTCGACGAGGCGCTGGGCGGCCACTGCTCCCGCATCGAGGTCGAGCTGTACGCCGACGGGTCCATCGAGGTCCGCGACGACGGCCGCGGCATCCCGGTCGACATCGAGCCCAAGAGCGGCCTGGCCGGCGTGGAGCTCGTCTACACCAAGCTCCACGCGGGCGGCAAGTTCGGCGGCGGCTCCTACGCCGCCTCCGGCGGCCTGCACGGCGTGGGCGCCTCCGTGGTCAACGCGCTGTCGTCCCGCCTCGACGTCCAGGTCGACCGCGACGGGCGCGTCCACGAGATCAGCTTCCGGCGCGGCGTGCCCGGCGTGTTCGACGGCGACGGGCCGACCGCCAAGTTCCGCAAGAAGTCGGGGCTGCGCGACGGCGCGAAGCTCGACCGCGACGTCACCGGCACCCGCGTCCGCTTCTGGGCCGACAAGCAGATCTTCCTGCCCGACGCCGAGGTCTCACTGGACGAGATCCACGTCCGGCTCCGCCAGACCGCCTTCCTCGTGCCCGGCCTCACCCTCGTGGTGATCGACAGCCGCCACGAGGAGCAGGTGGTCGAGGAGTTCCGCTTCGACGGCGGCATCTCCGAGTTCACCGAGTTCCTGGCCCGTGACGAGGCCGTCTGCGACGTGCTGCGCCTGCAGGGCGTCGGCCACTTCCACGAGACCGTCCCGGTGCTCGACGACCAGGGCCACATGACGCCCACCGAGGTCCAGCGCGAGCTGACCGTCGACGTGGCCGTGCGCTGGGGCCGGGGCTACGAGTCGACCGTCCGCTCGTTCGTCAACGTGATCGCCACCCCCAAGGGCGGCACCCACATCACCGGTTTCGAGCGCGGCCTGGTCCGTACGATCAACGAGCTGCTGCGCGAGACCCGCCTGCTGAAGAACGGCGACGACCCCGTCACCAAGGACGACATCTCCGAGGGCCTGACCGGCGTGGTCACGGTCCGGGTGCCGGAGCCGCAGTTCGAGGGCCAGACCAAGGAGGTGCTCGGCACCTCGGCGGCCACCCGCATCGTCTCGCACGTGGTCTCCCGCGAGCTGAGGGAGCTGTTCACCAACCCGCCGCGCGGCTTCAAGCAGCCGCTGCGCGCCGTGCTGGAGAAGATCGTCGCCGCGGCCAAGGCCCGCATCGCGGCCCGCGAGCACCGCGACAACCAGCGCCGCAAGAGCGCCCTGGAGAACTCCGCGCTGCCCGCCAAGCTCGTCGACTGCCGCAGCGACGACGTCGACCGCAGCGAGCTGTTCATCGTCGAGGGAGACTCGGCGCTGGGCACCGCCAAGCTGGCCCGCGACTCGGAGTTCCAGGCGCTGCTGCCCATCCGCGGCAAGATCCTCAACGTTCAGAAGGCGTCGATGAGCGACATGCTCAAGAACGCCGAGTGCGCCGCCATCATCCAGGTCGTCGGCGCCGGGTCGGGTCGCTCGTTCGACATCGAGGCGGCCCGCTACGGCAAGGTCATCCTCATGGCCGACGCCGACGTCGACGGCGCCCACATCCGATGCCTGCTCCTGACGCTGTTCCACCGCTACATGCGGCCCATGGTCGAGGCCGGCCGGGTGTTCGCCGCCGTCCCGCCCCTGCACCGCATCGAGCTCACCAACCCGGGCCGGGGCAAGGAGAAGTACATCTACTGCTACTCCGACGCCGAGCTGCACAAGGTGCTGCGCGACCTGGAGCGGCGCGGCAAGCGCTGGAAGGACCCGGTGCAGCGCTACAAGGGTCTCGGCGAGATGGACGCCGACCAGCTGGCCGAGACCACGATGGACCCGCGCCACCGCATCCTGCGCCGTGTCCGCATCGAGGACG
The DNA here is from genome assembly GCF_013363975.1 of Nonomuraea montanisoli. GTDB lineage: Bacteria > Actinomycetota > Actinomycetes > Streptosporangiales > Streptosporangiaceae > Nonomuraea > Nonomuraea montanisoli. The sequence goes on from NZ_JABWGN010000002.1 coordinate 233,044, forward strand.
CCGAGGGTGCGGAGAGCATCTTCAGCCTCCTCATGGGCAGCGAGGTGGCGCCGCGCCGCGAGTTCATCGTCAACAGCGCGGCCGAGGTCGACCGCGACCACATCGACGCCTGACCGTCCTCCGGGCGGCTGTGCCGGAGCCGCCCCACGCCTGACCGACCTCCGGGGGCTACGTCAGCCTGACGAGGTTCACGGGCGGCTCGCGTGTGACCGCATGGTCGAACTCCGGGTGCCGAGGATCGTGGGCTCCTCCAAGAGCGTCCATGCGTGACCAGCGAGCACTTTGGGCGGGCTCTCCAGAGGCTCGCCCCTGACGGCCTGGCTGGTCCCGCGCGACTGCCCCGGGCGGTCGGCGCCGCCGTGCCGGCCGTGGCTCCTGTCCGGGCTCGGGCGTGCGAGTGGCGGCGGGCACGCGGCCGGCGATGGGCCCTGGTTCCGCTGCCGGCCGAGCTGGGGCGGGCGGGCTGTTGGGCGGCTCGACTCCCTGCTGCCCGCTCACTTCGGCGGTGGTGGTGCTCGCTCGCCCCGGCGGTGGCCTTGCCGCTCGTGTCCTTCGGATGACGCGCCCGCGGAGGACGGACTCAGCCGGTGACGGCCGGGTTGGCGGTCAGGATGTGCTCGGCGGCCTGCCGGAGGCGGGGCAGGAAGCGGGTGACCTCTCCGCCGCGCCGCCGCAGGTCGGCGGGGGAGGCGATGCCGAGGTCCCCCAGGGCGTCCTGGAACGCGGGCAGGCGGGAGCGGTGGAGCGGCGGCGCGTCCGCCGCCAGGATCGCGTGGCAGCGGGCGAACGTCGCGATGATCCAGAACACGGCCTCGCGGTGGTCGCCGCGTTCCACGAGCTCCAGGCTGCCGCCGATCGCGATCGGGCGGGCCGCCGGGGTGATGTCGCCGCTGAAGGGGAACGGCGTCGTCGCGACGCCCGTCGCCAGGTCGAACGTCTCGGCCAGCTCGCCCACGTGGTGCCGGACCCGTTCGGCGGTCAGGCCGCAGCAGCCGAGGAGGTCCAGCAGCTCCGGATAGAGGCCGGCGAGCCCGTACGAGGTGAGGACCTCGCGCGCGGCCGGGTAGCGCAGCCGTACCGTCGGGTTGCGCAGAGCCGCGACGAGCGGCACGTGGGTGGTGACCCCGGCGCCGAACAGCCACGACATGACCTCCTCGTGGAACGCGCGCTCCCCGGGGTTCGCGAGCGACGCGAGGCGGGTCTCGATCGTGCGCACGGCGTCCTCGCACCTGCGGCGCACCCACGGCCGGGCGGCGAAGCGCGCCGCCACGTGCTCCTGGACGGCGCGCAGGCGGCCGGTCGGGTCGTCGATCACCGTGTCCGTCCGGAACGCGCCGGCCAGGTGGTACGACGCCAGCACCTCGTCCGGCGACCGGAGGGCGGACCACGGGAGGTGGCTGACCTCCAGCAGGACGCCCTGGTAGCGCAGCTTGCCCGGTTTGGCCCCAGGGGTTTCCGTGACCACGAAGAGGTCCAGGTCCGAGGACGGCGGCAGCTCGGCGTCGTCCGGCAGGCCCACCGTGGAACCGGTGACGTACGCGCCGCGATAGCCGGGATCGCGGCGCGCGTGCTCGGACACCCAGCGCGCCGCGGCCTCGCGCGCGGCTCCCACTCTCACCATGCCGACCATCATGGCGCCCTGCGACGACCGGCCGCGGTGACCGTGGGAGGGCCCCCGTCAGAGGGAGACCGGCATCAGCCTTCCCGTGTGGACGTCGTAGATGGCGCCGCCCACCGGCATGTCCTTGGGCAGGAACGGCGAGGTCCGGATGCGGGTGAGGTCGTGGCGCAGTGCCGCGTCCTGGTCGGGGACCGTGTGGAACTCCAGGCTGCGCGTGTCCACCCCGTGCAGTTGCGTGAGGTCGTGCACGTCGCCGTCCGTCACCTTGGCCATGCCGCAGTCCGTGTGCGGCATCACCAGCACGCGCTCCACGCCCAGCAGGTACACGGCCAGGACGAGAGTGCGCAGGACGTCGTCGGTGACGCGGGCGCCGGCGTTGCGCAGGATCTTGGCGTCACCCGCCTCCAGGCCCAGCAGTCCCAGGGGGTCGATGCGGGAGTCCATGCAGGTGACCACCGCGAGCCCACGTGCCGCGCGGCCGGTCAGGCCTGAGTTTGCGAATCCCTTGGCGTATTCCGCGTTTCCGGCAATCAAGTCGTCGAACGCACTCATGGTGAGATAGTGCCCCATGCCGTATTGAGCACTACGCCCGGGGTCCCGACAGGTGAGAGTTGGCCCAAGGTCCCACCATCGGCCGTCACGATGGGTGATGATGTCGTAGCCCTAAGTGTGAGTAGCCGAAGAAGGTTGTCGTGAGTAGGTCCGAATCCCTCGCCGCGTACTTCCGCGCCCAGGCGCGACGCCGCCTCGACCGGGTGGAGTCCAACGACGCCGGCCGCAACGCGCGGTCCGCGCTGGCGCTCCTCGACGCCGCCGCGTACGCGGCCGCCCTCCCGGACGACGATCCGCTCATCGAGCGGCTGGCGAAGGCCGGGTGTTTCGGCGCGCCGGGCGGTGACGGGTTCGATCCCGGGCCGGAGGGCACCCGGCTGGTGCGCCTCTGGGAGGGCGGCGAGCCCCGCGAACTGATCCTCGCCCTGCCCTCCGTCGCGGCGACCACGGCGTAACGCCTCCAGCGTCGGATCCACGTCGCCCGGGTTGAGGTCGGTCACCGGCGGTACGAGCTCGTCGATCCGGTTCAGGACGTCGTCGTCGAGCCGCGGGTCCGCAGCCGCCGGCAGGTCGTCGAGCCGCTCGGCCGTACGCGGCCCGATGACCACCGAGGTGATCGCCGGATGGCTCAGCACGAACGCCGGCGCCACGCGCGACAGCGGACGGCCCGGGTCGTCGGCCGGCTGTACCAGGTCACGTCGGCCTCGCGGGCGTCGTCGGGCAGCGACAGGTCGAACTTGTGCGAGATCATGCCGCGGAACTCGTTGAGCTCCATCCGGCCGCGGCGGAACCTGCCGGTCAGCCGGCCGCTGTTGAGCGGGCTCCACGGCTCGCGGAGATCCCGGTACGGCCCAGCGTGGCTCTGCGCATGCGTTCCCACCTCCGTGGAAGGGGCGTCTGCCGCAACGAGCCCATCACACGACGGCACATCGGCGGAGTGTGGGGAGGCGTCGTCCGGGTAGTCACGCCGTCGGAACGCTCTGGGAGGTTTGTGGTGAAGGGCATCGCGGAATTCCGCACGATCGTCGTGGACTGCGCGAATCCGCGCATGCTGGGCGAGTTCTACGCGGGAGTGCTGGGCTGGTCGATGGACGACCGGGACGACGACTGGGTGGTCGTCACCGACGGCGGCTCGCCGAAGCGGCTGGCGTTCCAGCGGGTCGAGGACTACCGGCCGCCGATCTGGCCCCGCTCCGAGCGCCCCCAGCAGTTCCACATCGACCTGACCGTGCAGGACATGGAGCAGGCGGAGAAGGCGGTCATCGAGCTGGGCGCCACCAAGCACGACCACCAGCCGAGCGAGGAGGACAGCTTCCGCGTCTTCCTCGACCCGGCGGGGCACCCGTTCTGCCTCTGCCGCGACGTCTCCGACGACTGACCGGCCCCTCACCGCGGGCCGGTCCATCGACTGACCGGCCCCTGACCGCGGGCCGGTCCATTGAGCAGCCGGACGTCCAGGACGCCCAGGATCGAGCCAGGGGCCCCCGCCCTGGAACGCCGGTGCAGGAGGGGCCGGGTCTCCCGCGGGAGACCCGGCCCCTCGCCTCGTCCCGATCAGCGGAAAGGGATCAGCGGGCCGCCTGCGCCAGCAGGCTCACCGCCTGCCGTACCCGGCCCGCCGCCAGCTCCTGGTCCGCGCGGGCCGTCAGGTCGGGCCGCCGGCCCGTCGCCTGCGCCACGTCCCGCGCCACCGACGCCAGCGTGTCGTCCTGCTGGAACGTGTCCGTGGACGAGCGTTCGAGCAGCGCCGCCGCGGCCTCCAGCGCGCCCAGCACGACGCGGGAGTCACGCACCGTCCCGTCGGCGCCCCAGTTGCGCGCCGGCAGCGCGGCCGTCAGCGCCAGCGCCGCGCCCTTCGCCGCGGCGTCGCCGCCCGCGAGCCGGTCGCGCAGCGCCTTGAGCCGGTCGCGGCCCGGGTCGGTCCGCAGGCCCCAGCCGTACGGGAACAGCGGGTCGTACGCCGCGTCACCCACGTTGATCGGGAGCTGCGCGGCCGCGCGGAACCAGGTGAAGGGCAGCCGGCCCGTGTACGGCACGGCCCCGAACAGCGGGTCCGCCACGCCCGCGCCCTCGGTGCCGGGCAGCCACGAGGCGACGAGCGCCGTGACGCGCGACAGGTCGCCGAGGACCATCGGCCGGCCCGACACCACCAGCACCACGCACTTCATCGCCCCGCACACCCGGTCCACGGCGGCCCGGTCGGCGGCGGACAGGTCCAGCGTGCGGCCGGCGCGGCCCACGTCACCGAACCCCTCCGCGTACGGCGTCTCGCCCACCACCACGACGCCCACGTCGTGCCCGGCGAGCGGCGCCGAGGCGTCCCGGGACCAGGTGACCGACGCGGCACGCGAGCGGATGGCCGACAGGATCGTCGTGCCCGACGTGATCGGCCCGGACGAGCCCTGCCAGGTGATCGTCCAGCCGCCCGACTGGTTGCCGAGGTCGTCGGCGTTCGACCCGGCCACGTACACCTTGGCGTCGCGGCGCAGCGGCAGCAGGCCGCCGTCGTTCTTCAGCAGCACCTGCGAGCGGGCCGCCGCCGTGCGCGCCACCGCCCGGTGCGCGGCCGAGCCGACGTCCGGCAGCCCCGACCGGTCCGCGTACGGGTGCTCGAACAGGCCGAGCCGGAACTTCTGCGTGAGGATCCGCGCCACGGCGTCGTCGACGCGGCTCATCGGCACCCGGCCGGCCTCCACCTCGGCCTTGAGCGTGCTCTCGAACTCCGCGTACGCGTACGGAACCATGATCATGTCCAGGCCGGCGTTGATCGAGGTCCGCACGTCGCTCGGGTAGTCGCCGGGGATCTGGTCGATCGCCTGCCAGTCGCTGATCACGAACCCCTTGAACCCGAGCCGTCCCTTGAGCACGTCCGTGATCAGCTCGCGGTGGGCGTGCATCTTCGTCGGCCCCTGGCCGAGGTCCACGCTGGAGAACGACGGCATGACCGCGCCGACGCCCCGCCGGACCGCCTCCGCGAACGGCGCCAGGTGGACGGCCTCCAGCTCCTGCCGGCTCACCCGGGTGACGCCCTGGTCGATCGTGTAGTCGCCGGAGGTGGAGGAGCCGTAGACGGTGCCGCCGTCGCCGACGTAGTGCTTGGCCGTGGCCAGGACGCCGTTCTTCTGCAGCCCGTCGATGATCGTGGTCATCCGGGAGACCAGGGCGGGGTCCTCGCTGAAGGACTCGTAGGCCCGGCCCCAGCGGTCGTCGCGCGACACGCACAGGCACGGCGCGAAGTCCCACGGGACGCCCGTCGCCCTGACCTCGCGCGCGGTGATCTCCCCGGCCTGCTCGAGGAGCCCGGGGTCGCGGGTGGCGCCGAGCCCGGCGTTGTGCGGGAAGATCGTCGCCCCGGCCACGTTGTTGTGGCCGTGGACGGCGTCCACGCCGTAGATGAGCGGGATCTGCAGGCGGGTGCGCTGCGCCTGGAGCTGGAAGGCGTCCACCATGTCGGCCCACGCCTTCGGCGTGTTGGGCGTCGGGGTGGAGCCGCCGCCCGACAGCAGGGAGCCGAGCAGGCGGGTGGCGATGTCGCCCGGCGCGGCCAGCGCCTGCCGCTCGGCCTGCGTCATCTGGCCGATCTTCTCCTCCGGCGTCATGCGGCCGAGCAGGTCGGCGACGCGTTGCCGGACGGGCTTGCGGGCGTCGAGATACGGCAGGCCGTGCGCGTTGATCACGACGACCGGCGCCTCGGCCGGCGGCCGTACGCCCTCGCCGGACAACGTGATCGGGACGGTCTCGGCGACCTCCGGCGCGCGGTCGGCCAGCGTCCTGACGGTGAACGACTTCGCCGATCCGGAGGCGGTGCCCGCCGGGAAGGTCAGCGTGCCCTCAGCCGGGGTGTAGTCCTCGCCGGGCGTGGCGGTGCCGGTGCCCGTGCGGTAGTCCACCTTGAGGTCCGCGGGGAGCGGGGCGCCGGTGGCGGTGCTGATGGAGACGCGCACCTCCGCCGAGCCCTTCTCGGCGACCGGGTACACCGGGCGGTCCGTCGCCAGCCGTACCGGGCGTGGGGGAGCCGTGCCGTACACCTGGACGTCGTCCCACAGGAGCGTGCCGGAGGCGGCGGGCAGGCGCATGGAGTAGCCCCACATGGCGACCAGGTCCAGCCCGTCCGTCGGCGCGCCGCCGGGCTGGTAGTCGGCGCGGCGCACGAAGTCCGCGAACGGCGTCCGCACCTGCCGCCAGCCGGCCGTGTCGTCGGTGAACGAGGACTCGAACAGCTCGGAGGAGCCCGCGGAGGAGCCGCCGTCCTTGACCTCGAAGAAGACCCGCTGCCCGGATCCGGTGCCCTTCACCCAGAACGAGAAGCCCTCGTAGCCGGACCAGTCCTGGGTGGCGGCCAGGTCGTGGGTCCAGCCGCCCCACTGGCTCACGGCGTAGACGGCCTTGAGCGCGCGGTTGCCGGCGGGCGCGCCGGGGCGGTCGGCGGCGGGCTCGACGGTCAGGGCCGGGGTGGACGGGCCGTCGTTGCCCCAGGCGCCGACGCCCGGGGGGAGCCCGTCGGTCTCGAAGTCGGTGACGGTGACGGGGTCGGCCGCCTGCGCGGCTGCCGTCGCCACGGCGGGTGGGCTGGGGGCCGCCACCACCATGGCGGCCACGAGGGCGAGGGCCGCCCATAACGGGGATCTGGCTCGGAACACGGTACCTCCCTTTGGAGAGAGCGCTCTCTCCGGAGAGATCGGGCACAGTGCGCATTTCATAACAGGTGCGCTCAAAAAACATTCACGTCACCCGGTCAAGCCATGCCTTCCGGGGCGGCCGGAGCCCGTCACCCGCGACGCAGGGGAGAGACCGTCACCGACGCGCCCATGCGCACGCGGCGTCATTGGCGCGCCCCGCACACGCGAAGCGGGGCGGGGAGGCGCGCCCGTGCGCACGTGCCCCCCGCCCCGCCGACGTTGACGTCCGTGGCTGGTTCGTGGCTAGTGCCCCGGGGTGGAGCCGTTCGTCGACGGAGGCGTGTCGGCCACCTCCGAGGCGTCCAAAGCCAGCGTGCCCTCCAGCGGCACCGAGCCGTCCGGGGCCACCGCGGCGGCCGAGGCCGCCGTCACCGGACCGCCCGCGCCCAGCGCGCCGCCGACCGCGCCGATCGTGTGGGTGAGGCGGTCGCCCGAGCCGTCGCGGCGGCCGAGCTCCTCGGGCAGCGGCACCGGCTTGCCCGTGGCGGACACCGCCTTGGCGGGTGCCGGGCCGGCCCAGGCCAGCAGCAGCACGTCCTCGCCCTTCAGGAACCGCTGCGCCCGCACGCCGCCCGTGGCCCGGCCCTTGGGCGGGAACTCGGCGTAGTCGGACACCTTGCCGCCGCCCACCTGCGTGCCGGGCAGGGCGGTGGACGATCCGGCCACGGTCACGACGCGGGACTCGCGCGCCGGGTCCACCACGCCGAAGAAGATCACCCGGGCCGAGCCGTCGAGCCGGACGCCGGCCATGCCGCCCGCGGGCCGGCCCTGCGGGCGCACCTGCGACGCCTGGTAGCGCAGGAGCTGCGCGTCGGAGGTGATGAAGACGAGGTCGTGGTCCTCCGACTCCAGCTCTGCCGCGCCGACGACGGTGTCGCCGTCCTTCAGGGTGATCACCTCGAAGTCGTCGCGGTTGGCCGGGTAGTCGGGCACGACCCGCTTGACGACGCCCTGCGCCGTGCCGAGCGCCAGCCCGGGGCCGTCGGGGTCGAGGGCGCCGAGGCCCACCACCGCCTCGCCGCTCTCCAGCGTCACGAACTCCGACACCGGATGGCCGCCGGACAGCGACGGCGGCGAGGCCGTGGGCGGCAGGATGGGCAGGTCGACCACCTGCACCCGGATGAGCCGGCCCAGGGACGTCACGATCCCGATCTCGCCGCGCGCGGACGTGCGCACGGCCGAGACGAGGACGTCGTGCGAGGACCGGTCGCCCTCGTCCCCCAGGGGGGAGGCGTCGGTGGTGCGGGCCAGCAGCCCGGTGGACGACAGCAGCGCCAGGCACGGCTCGTCGGCCACCTGGAGCTCCACCGTGGCCGCGCGGGGGGCGCCCGACGACTCCAGCAGCACGGTGCGGCGCGGCGTGCCGTACTTCTTGGCCACCTCGGCCAGCTCCGCCGAGACGACCTGGCGCAGCCGCGCGTCGGACGACAGGATGCCGGTCAGCTCGGCGATCTCCTCTGTCAGCCGCTCCTTCTCGCTGTCGAGCTCCAGCTTGTCGTAGCGGGTCAGCCGGCGCAGCGGCGTGTCGAGGATGTACGCGGCCTGGACGTCGGTCAGGTCGAAGACCTCCATGAGGCGCGTGCGCGCCTGCGCGGAGTCGTCGGAGGAGCGGATGACCTGGATGACCTCGTCGATGTTGAGCAGCGCGACGATGAGGCCGTCGACCAGGTGCAGGCGCTCCTCGCGCTTGCGGCGGCGGAACTCGGAACGGCGGCGCACGACCTCCAGGCGGTGGTCGACGTAGACGCTCAGCAGCTCGCGCAGGCCGAGGGTGCGCGGCTCGCCGTCGACCAGGGCGACGTTGTTGATGCCGAACGTCTCCTCCATCGGCGTGAGCCGGTAGAGCTCCTCCAGCACCGCCTCGGGGATGAACCCGTTCTTGATCTCGATGACGAGCCGCAGGCCCTTGTGCCGGTCGGTGAGGTCCTTGAGGTCGGCGATGCCCTGGAGCTTCTTGGCGTTGACCAGCTCCTTGATCTTGGCGACGACGCGCTCGGGGCCGACGTTGTAGGGCAGCTCGGTGACGACGATGCCCTTGCGGCGCGGGGTGATCTGCTCGACCACGCACTTGGCGCGCATGCGGAACGTGCCGCGCCCGCTCTCGTAGGCGTCGCGGACGCCCTGCAGGCCGATGATCGTGCCGCCCGTCGGCAGGTCGGGGCCCGGGACGAACCGCATGAGGTCGTCGAGCGTCGCGTCGGGCTTCTTGATCAGGTGGCGGGCGGCGGCCACGACCTCGGTGAGGTTGTGCGGCGCCATGTTGGTGGCCATGCCGACGGCGATGCCGGTCGTGCCGTTGACCAGGAGGTTGGGGAACGCCGACGGCATGACCGTGGGCTCGGTCTCCTGGCCGTCGTAGTTGGGCTTGAAGTCGACGGTGTCCTCGTCGAGCGACTCGACCATGAGCATCGCGGCCGGCGCGAGGCGGGCCTCGGTGTACCGCATGGCGGCCGGCATGTCGTCGGGCGAGCCGAAGTTGCCGTGGCCGTCGACGAGGGGCAGGCGCATGGAGAACGGCTGCGCCAGTCGGACCACCGCGTCGTAGATCGCGGTGTCGCCGTGGGGATGGAGCTTGCCCATGACGTCGCCGACGACGCGCGAGGACTTGACGTGCCCGCGGTCGGGGCGCAGGCCCATCTCGCTCATCGAGTAGAGGATGCGCCGCTGCACCGGCTTGAGGCCGTCGCGGGCGTCGGGCAGCGCCCGCTGGTAGATGACCGAGTAGGCGTACTCGAGGAAGCTGGTGCGCATCTCCGAGGACACGTCGATGTCGACGATCCGCTCCTCGAAGTCCTCAGGCGGGGGTGCAGTCGTGCGTCGGGCCATCTTGATGCTGCGCGGCTACCTCGGCCGTCGCGCCGAGGGGGAAGCGCATCCTCCTGTCCTTGTGCTGTAACCGTAGCCGTCGGCTCGGTGGAGATGGGCCGGATCGGCGGGTGCGGCGCCGACGCGGGCCGGCCCGGTCGCGGTGCGACGGCCGGGGGCCCGTACGGCGGTGGGGGCGGGGGCGTGGTGCGCCCCTGGAGATGATGGCACAGGCACCTCCCGGCACCGGATCGCTGAAGCCTGCTGTCCGCACGCATCGTACCAACCGCCACGACGACTTTTAGCATACGTGTTCGAGTCGTGCGGGCGAGTCGCCATCCGCTTGACCAAGCAATTGCTTGGGCGTTACGTTCCGGAAAGGGATAACCCCCGTCTCCGGAGGCGTCATGATCGAGTTTCATCCCGTCACCCGGCACATCGGCGCCGAGGTGACCGGCGTGGACCTGCGCAAGCCGTTGTCCCAGGAAGAGGCCGCGACCATCCGCGAGGGCTGGCTCAAGCACCTCGTGCTGTTCTTCCGCGACCAGCACATCGAGGACGAGCAGCACCTGCAGTTCGCGCTCAACTTCGGGACGCTCAACCACCCCGCGTTCAAGAAGGACAGCGGCAGCCCCATCCACGTGCTCGACCAGACCGACCCCAAGGGCGAGGGCGGCGACGAGTGGCACAGCGACAACACCTTCGAGCCGACCCCGCCCATGGGCTCGCTGCTGCGCTGCGTCCAGCTCCCCAGCGTCGGGGGCGACACGCTGTGGGCGAACACGTATCTGGCGTACGAGACGCTCTCGCCCTCGCTCCAGCGGCTGTGCGACGAGCTGACCGCCGTGCACGACATCACCATGTCGATGAAGAAGGCCATCTCGAAGGGACACCCGTTCGACCTGAAGGAGGTGCAGGCCAAGTGGCCGCCGATCGAGCGGCCCGTCGTACGCGTCCACCCCGAGACCGGTCGCAAGGCCCTGTTCGTCAACCGCTCCTCCACCACGCGCCTGGTCGGCCTCACCGACCGCGAGAACGAGGCCCTGCTGCCGCTGCTGATCGACCACATCCGCTCGCCCGAGTACCAGGTGCGGCTGCGCTGGCGGCCCGGCACGCTGGCCTTCTGGGACAACCGGCCCACCCAGCACTACGCGGTGGCCGACTACACCGAGCGCCGGCGGATGCACCGGGTGACCATCAACGCCTTCCCGGAGCACGCGGACAAGTGACGCGCGGCGCCGTGACGCCCGCGCGTCCCCGGCCCCGACGGTCCGCGCGCCGCCACGGGGCGCGGCGAACCGGGGGGAGCGCGGGCGAAAACGTCGGGGAAACCTGGTAACAAGGAGCACATGACTGAAGCCCCCGACGCGGCGATGCTGCGCGAAGAGGCCGAGGAGCGGCTGCGCGCGCTGGCCGGCGAGCACGCCAGGCTCCGCGACGACCAGTGGGCCGCCATCGAGGCGCTCGTCCTCGACCGGCGGCGGGTCCTCGTGGTCCAGCGCACCGGCTGGGGCAAGTCGGCCGTCTACTTCGTCGCCACCGCGCTGCTGCGCGAACTCGGCGAGGGCCCGACCGTCATCGTGTCGCCCCTGCTCGCCCTCATGCGCAACCAGATCGCCGCCGCCGAGCGGGCCGGCATCAGGGCCGCCACCATCAACTCCGCCAACCCCGAGGCGTGGGAGGAGATCTACGGCCAGGTCGCCGACGGCCTGGTCGACGTGCTGCTGGTCAGCCCCGAGCGGCTCAACAACCCCGACTTCCGCGACAACGTGCTGCCCGAGCTGGCCGAGAGCGCCGGCCTCGTCGTGGTCGACGAGGCCCACTGCATCTCCGACTGGGGCCACGACTTCCGGCCCGACTACCGCCGCCTCGCCACGCTGTTCGAGGAGCTGCCGCCCGGCGTCCCGGTCCTCGCCACCACCGCCACGGCCAACGCCCGCGTCACCCGCGACGTCGCCGACCAGCTCGGCCACGACACCCTGGTGCTGCGCGGGCCGCTGGAGCGCGAGAGCCTCCACCTGGGCGTCGTGCGCCTGCCGACGGCCGAGCAGCGCCTCGCCTGGCTGACGCAGACGCTGCACGAGCTGCCCGGCTCCGGCATCGTCTACACCCTCACCGTGGCCGCCGCCCACGAGATCGCCGACCACCTGCGCGAGCAGGGCCACGAGGTGGCCGCCTACTCCGGCCAGACCGACCCGGCCGAGCGGCTGGAGGCCGAGGAGGCCCTGCTCGGCAACAAGATCAAGGCCCTGGTCGCCACCAGCGCCCTCGGCATGGGCTTCGACAAGCCCGACCTCGGCTTCGTCGTCCACGTCGGCGCCCCGCAGTCGCCCGTCGCCTACTACCAGCAGGTCGGCCGGGCCGGCCGCGGCGTCGAGCGGGCCGAGGTGATCCTGCTGCCCGGCACCGAGGACCGCGACATCTGGTCCTACTTCACCTCGCTCGCCTTCCCACCCGAGCCGGTCGTGCGGGCCACGCTGGCGGCGCTGGAGGAGCGCGGCACCCTGTCCACGCCCGCCCTGGAGACCATCGTCGACCTCGGCCGCAGCCGCCTGGAGATGATGCTCAAGGTCCTCGACGTCGACGGCGCCGTGCGCCGGGTCAAGGGCGGCTGGCAGGCCACCGGCGAGCCGTGGGCGTACGACACCGAGCGCTACTCCCGCATCGCCGCCGAGCGCCGCGCCGAGCAGGAGGCCATGCTCGGCTACCTCACCACCACCGAGTGCCGCGAGCGGTACCTTCGCCACCAGCTCGACGACGACACCGCCGAGCCGTGCGGCCGGTGCGACAACTGCACGGGCCGCCACCGCTCGCCCGAGATCGCCGCACCCGCCGTCGAGAGCGCCCGCGCCCGGCTGGCCAGGCCGGGCGTCACCGTCGAGGCGCGCCGCCAGTGGCCGACCGGCCTCGACGACCTGTCCGGCCGGATCAAGCCGGAGCTCGGCGCCGAGCCGGGCCGGGCGCTCGGCCGCCTCACCGACATCGGCTGGGGCAACCGCCTGCGCGAGCTGCTGGCCGGCCCCGACGGGCCGATGCCCGACGACATGTTCCGGGCCGTGACCCAGGTGCTGGCCGCGTGGGACTGGCGGGAGCGGCCGGTCGCGGTGGTCAGCGTGCCCTCCGCGAGCCGGCCGCAGCTCGTGCGCGGCTTCGCCGAGCGGCTCGCCCAGGTGGGGCGGCTGACCTACCTCGGCGAGCTGGGCTACCGCTCGGGGCCGCCGGGCCGCCAGTTCAACAGCGCCCAGCGCGTACGCGCGGTCCGGGCGACGCTGGCCATGCCCCGCGACCTCGGCACGGCGGTGGCCCAGTGCGGCGGCCCGGTGCTGCTGGTGGACGACCAGGTCGACACGGGCTGGACGATGACGCTCGCCACGGCCCTCGTCCGCCACGCCGGCGCCCCGGCCGTCCTGCCCCTCGCCCTGGCCACCACCTCCTGACCGGGCGGGGCCGGGGTGGGCGGCTCAGGCCAGGCCGAGGGTGACCAGGTCGTAGCCGCCGTGGACCGGGCTGACGTGCGCGCCCGCGAGCCGCGTCCCGCGCAGCAGCAGCGTGCGCTGCCAGGCGATCGGCACGAGCTGGTCCTCCTTGACGACCTCCGCCTCGACGCCGTCCCAGAGACCCTGCCGCCTGGCGGGGTCGGTCTCCTTCCTGGCGGCGTCGATCAGCGCGTCGACGGCCGGGCGGCCGACGCCCAGGTTGACGGAGTACCCGTTATGCCGGATCGTCCGGCTGTCGGCCAGCTCCGCCAGGAACGCCTCCGTGTCCGGCCAGTCGGCCGCCCACGACCGCGCCACCAGGCCGATGCCCTCCTTCTTCAGGTACGCCGGATTGCCGCCGTACGACTTGTGGAAGTCGGCCGCCGGATACGCCGTGAGCGTGAGCTTGACGCCGGCCTCGGCGAGGGCCGCCTGCACGGCCTGGGCCAGGGCACGTTCGCCCGGCCGGTCGCGGAAGGCGTACCCGGTGCTGAACCCGCCCGGCCTCCCGCAGGCGGCGAGCGACCGCCGCGCGGCCGCGGGGTCGCCACCGGGGGTCAGGCCGGGCACGCGCGTGTGCCGCCCGGGGATCGTCGGCGGCACGACAGCGTCCGGCACCGCGCCCGGCCGTAACGGCCGCACACCGAGCATGCGCCTCGTTCTCCGCACCAGGACCGCCCGCCTCGGGCGGCCCGCGCCGGAAGCGGCCCGCGCTAGAGCCGGGGACGGGCTCCCAGGTGCATGATCGCCTTGGCGGCGAGGCGGCAGCCCGCGGCCAGCGCCTCGGCCGGCGGCTTGTTGTCCAGCCACGACGGCAGGAACCCGGCGCAGAACGCGTCGCCGGCGCCCGTGCCGTCGATGATGCGGTCGACCGGCTCGGCCGGCGCGTGCACCGGGTCGGCGCTGCCGTTGCCGAACCACAGCGCCCCGTCGGCGTTCATCTTGATGACGACCTGCGGGAAGAACGCCGTCAGCACCTTGGCCGCGGCCTCCGGCTCGTCGCGGCCGGTCAGCACCTTGGCCTGCTCGATGTTGGCGAACAGCAGCTTGGCGCCGCTCGTCCACTCCAGGAACGGCTCGGCGCCCGTGCGCTCCAGCGGCGCGGACGAGGCGCAGTCGACCGAGATCGACATGCCCGAGCGGCGGGCCATGTCGAGCGCCGCGAAGCCGGCGTCGCGGGAGCCCTCGTTGATCAGCGTGTAGCCGGACAGGTGGAGGTGGCCGCCGCCGTTGAACAGGTCGCGCGGAAGGTCCTCGGGCGAGAGCGCGGCGTTGGCGCCGGGGTCGGACAGCATCGTGCGCTCGCCCTTGTGCGTGACGAGCACGACGCAGGTGCCGGTCGGCCGCTCGGGGTCCATGACGAGCCGCGCGTCGACGCCGTAGCCCATGAGCTCCATGTCGCGGTTGCGCCCGGTGATGTCGGCGCCGCGACGGCCGATGAACGCCACGTCCGCGTTCTCGACCGCGAGCCAGGAGGCGATGTTGGCCCCGGAACCGCCACCGTGCATGGTCACGATCGCCGGCGTGTCGCTCGCCCTGGCGAGCGCATAACGGGCGCGCGCGACCGCGTCGGTCATGAGATCGCCCACCACGACGACCCGCGTCATGATGTCACCACCTTGCTGCCTTCAGAACGAGCCGGCCACGGCAAAACGCCACCGCAAAACTAACAGCTTCCGGGCGGCCCGTGGGGCGGTCCTCGAACACCGGTCCGCAGTCGATGCACAAGCGTTGCCAACAGGCCCTGAGGTCTTGAGATGTGGGACGCGGGATCGGCCCCGGGGCGAGACGGGGATTAGTGTCGGGACTGTGCAGGCTCAGGCTCAGTACCCCGCTCACTGGGAGGCCGATGTCGTCCTCGCCGACGGCGGCACGGCCCACGTCCGCCCGATCCGTCCCGCCGACGCCGACCGGCTGCGCGCCTTCTACTCGCGCCTGTCCGACGAGTCGATCTACTTCCGCTTCTTCGGGCCGCGCCCGCGGCTGTCGGACAAGGAGGTGGCCTGGTTCACGACCGTCGACTACCTGGACCGGGTCGCGCTGATCGCCACCATCGGCACCGAGATGGTGGCCGTCATCCGCTACGACCGGATGAGTCCCACCGAGGCCGAGGTGGCCTTCCTGGTCGAGGACGCCCATCAGGGCCGCGGCGTCGCCTCGGTGCTGCTGGAGCACCTGGCCGCCACCGCGCGCGAGCGCGGCATCGAGCGCTTCGTCGCCGACGTGCTGCCGGCGAACATGAAGATGATGGGCGTGCTGCGCCAGGCCGGCTACACCGCCGAGAGCAGCTTCGCCGACGGCGTGGTCCGCATGACCCTCGACCTCACCCCCACCGAGACCTCGGCCGAGGTGACGGCCTCGCGCGAGCACCGCGCCGAGGCGCGCTCGATCGCCCGGCTGCTCACGCCCGGCTCGGTGGCGGTGATCGGCGCCTCGCGCGAGGCGGGCGGCGTCGGCCAGGCCGTGCTGCGCAACCTGCTGGCCGCCGACTTCACCGGCCCCGTCTACCCGGTGCACCGCGAGGTGCGGGCCGTGGCGGGCGTGCGGGCCTACCCGAGCGTGTCGGCCATCGACGACACCGTGGACCTCGCCGTGGTCGCCGTGCCCGCCGAGAGCGTGGCCGACGTGGTCAAGGAGTGCGCGGAGAAGGGCGTCCACGGGCTCGTCGTGGTGTCGTCCGGGTTCGGTGAGACCGGCGAGGAGGGGCGGGCCCGCCAGGACGAGCTGGCGCGCATCGCCCGCGCGTACGGCCTGCGCATGGTCGGCCCGAACTGCCTGGGCATCGCCAACACCGACCCGGCCGTGCGGCTCAACGCCACGCTCGCGGCGACGGTGCCCGGCCGGGGCCGGGTGGGGTTCTTCAGCCAGTCGGGCGCGCTCGGCACGGCGCTGCTGCAGCGGGTGGCGCAGCGCGGCATGGGCATCTCGTCGTTCGTGTCGGCGGGCAACCGGGCCGACGTGTCGGGCAACGACCTGCTGCAGTACTGGGAGGAGGACGCCGCCACCGAGGTGATCCTGCTCTACCTGGAGTCGCTGGGCAATCCGCGCAAGTTCACCCGGCTGGCCCGCCGCATCTCCCGGAGCAAGCCGGTCGTCGTGGTCAAGAGCGGCGGCACCCCGGCCGGGCACTCCGCGCGCGAGCTGCGGCTGCCCGACTCGGCGATCAGCTCGCTGTTCGAGCAGGCCGGCCTGATCCGCGTGGACGACCTCATCCAGCTCTTCGACGTGGGCCAGCTCCTCGCCTACCAGCCGCTGCCCGCCGGGCCGCGGGTGGGCCTGGTCACCAACTCCGACGCGCTCGGGCTGCTGGCCGCCGACTCCTGCGTGGCCGCCGGCCTGTCGCCGCGGCCGCCCGCGAACCTGGGCGCCTCGGCCGGGGCCGCCGAGTACGGCGCGGCGCTGGCCGGGCAGCTCGCCTCGGACGAGGTGGACGCGGCCATCGTGATCTACACGCCGCCGATCCCCGGGGCCGGGGAGGAGGTGGCGGCCGAGCTGCTGCGGGTCGCGGAGGAGTCCGGCAAACCCGTGCTGGCGACCTTCGAGGGGCATCTCGGGATGCACCCGGCGCTGCGGGTGGGCGCCCCGCCGTCGAGCGGGTCCGGGTCCGCGCGGGCCACGCCGTCGAACGGGTCCGGGGCGGGGCGGGCGACGCCGTCGCGCGGCTCCATCCCGTCGTACGCGGCGCCGGAGGAGGCCGTGCGGGCCCTGGCCCACGTCGTGCGGTACGCCGCCTGGCGGTCCCGGCCCGTCGCGCCGCCGCCGGAGCTGGCGGACGTCGACACGGCCCGCGCCCGCGACCTGGTCACCCGCGCCCTCGCCGCCGGCCGGGAGGGGGGCGACGCCGGCGAGGCGGGCGCCGCCGGGGGAGAGGGCGAGGTGGACGTCACCGGGAGGGAGGCCGAGGTGGACGCCGCCGAGCTGCTCTCCTGCTACGGCCTCGACGTGTGGCCCGCCGAGGTGGTCGGCTCGCCGGACGAGGCGGTCGAGGCCGCCCGGCGGCTGGGCTGGCCCGTGGTGCTCAAGGTCGCCGACCCCGACGCCTCCCGCCGGGCCGGCACCGTACGGCTCGGCCTGGAGAGCCCCGACAGCGTCCGGCACGCGTACACCGAGTTCGCGGGCCGGCTCGGCGACGGCGTGGCGCTGGCCGTGCAGCGCATGGCGCCCCAGCCGGCGGTGCCCACGGTGGTGGGCGTCGTGGAGGACCCGGCGTTCGGGCCGATCGTGTCGTTCGGGCTGGGCGAGGTGACGGCGCGGCTCCTGCTCGACCAGGGGTTCCGGCTCGCGCCGCTCACCGGGGAGGACGCCGCCGGGCTGGTGCGCTCGGTGCGGGCCGCGCCGCTGCTGTTCGGCGAGTACGGCTACCCGCCCGTGGCGGTCGACGCCCTGGAGGACCTCCTGGTGCGGATCGGGCGGCTGGCCGGAGACCTGCCGGAGGTGGCCCGGCTGGACCTCGACCAGGTGCTGGTGGGGGAGTCGGGCGTCATCGTGCTCGGCGCCCGCGCCACGGTCCGCACGCCGCCGGGCCCGCGCCTCGACGGAGGCCCGCGCCGCCTGTCCTGACGCCTCGCCCCGCAACGCGCGGGGGGTCCTGGCGTGGCCGTACGGCTTGAGACGTTATAGAGCGTTATGTACGGCAGGTGAGGGCGGCGCGCCGTCCTGGCAGGATGGACCCATGAGGGAAACCCGAGTCTCAGCCGCGGGCCTGCGCGAAGCGATCGAGCGCAGCGGCTACTATCCCGACCTCGTCACCGATGCGGTCGAATCCGCGCTGGGCAAGGAGGCCGTGACCGCCTTCGTGGTCCATCATGAGGCGACGTTCGACCCGGCCATGGAGGTGCGCAGGCACGTCACCGTCCTGGTGCTGACCGGCACCCGGCTCCTGGTGTGCCACACCGACGAGCACCCGGCCGTCGAGGGCGTGTCCGCCTCGCACGCCTCCACCACGACCGAGGCCGTGCGGCTCAGCCGCATCCAGTCCGTCGCGGTCACCCGGGTCGTCCCCGACCCCGCCTCCTACGCGCCCGGGGTGCCGCCCACCGAGGCGACGCTCACGATCGGGTGGGGCGCCATCGCCCACGTCGACCTGGAGCCCGCCACCTGCGGCGACGAGAACTGCGAGGCCGACCACGGCTACACCGGCGCCATCACGGCCGACGACCTGTCGCTGCGCGTCAGCGAGGCCGCCGACGGGCCCGAGGCCGTCTCCCACGTGCTCGCCTTCGCCAAGGCCCTGTCAGAGGCCACGGCCCGCGCCGCCTCCTGACCGCCCTCCGGCCGGCCGCCCTTCGAGGGCTGGCCGTGCTTCCAGGGGCGGTCGCTCCAGTCGCGCAGGGCGACCGGTCGTGCCTCGACCGGTCGCTCCGATCGTGCAGGGCGGCGGATGACGCCTCGACGGCCGGTCGTCCCGGCCGCGCTGGTCGGCCGGTCGCGCCTCGCAACGGCCCCCGTACGTACGCACGCCGCTAAGCTCGGAGGGTGACTCCTCCGCTCCCTGAAGGGAGCGGCTTCTCGCTAAGCCGCTTGCGCAGCCTCACGAAGGGCAAGCCCTGCCCTCAAGATGTTGATCGCCGCGTTCACGTCGGCGTGTGCGGCGTGCCCGCACGCCGTACACCGGAAGGCGGCTTGGGTGAGGCGGTTCTCCTTCGCGCAGTGCCCGCATCGCGAGCAGGTGCGGGAGGTGTCGCGGGGCGCGACTGCGATCAGCTCTCGACCGGCGCTCTCAGCCTTGTACGCAAGGATCGTCAGGAACACCCCCCAACCCGCGTCGAGAATCGAACGGTTGAGCCCGGACTTCTGCGCGACGTTGCGGCCGGGGGCTTCGACCGTGCCGGACACCGAGCGGGTCATGTTGGTGATCCGCAGGTCCTCGTGCACGATGAGATCGTAGTCGCGGACCAAGGCGAGCGCGGCCTTGGGACCGTCGGGATCGGCCTTGCGGATCTCCTTCAGTTCCGCCGACTGCTCGCCGTAGCCGATCGTGACGCCTGCTTCGCGGTAGGCGGTGCGGCGGTGCTCCAACGCGGCGTTGTACAGCTCACGGTGATCCTCCAGGCACTGCGTGAGCGCGGCGGCCTGCTCGACCGTGGGGCGCAGCAGGAACTTGAACGACCTACGCACACCCCACCTCCCACGTTCGGTAACGAGACGACCACGATATCGGCTGGCACCGACAAACCCGGAAGAGCATCTGTCATGTGCAGACCTGACAGGTCAAGGCACGCTCGGGTCGTTGCGGCCCTCCCGCTCCCCATTCCTCCGACGGCCGAAGCCGCCGGTCCCCTCGGGAGCACATGATGGCCGACACCGCCCCTCTGATCCCCGCGTACGGCGGGTCGTCGCTGGCGGACCTGCCCCGAGCGCTGCTGGCCGCCCTCGACCCCGCCGCCCTCGGCCCCACACCCGCCACCGGCCCGATCCCAGCCGAGCCCGCCCCCATCCGCGTCGAGCCCGCCCGCGCCGTCTGCGTCCTGCTGATCGACGGCCTCGGGGATGAGGCGCTGCGCGCCCACGCCGGCGCGGCGCCGTTCCTCTCCCAGGGCATGCGACCGGTGACCGGCGCGACGCCGCTGACCGCGGGGTTCCCCGCCACCACCGTCACGAGCCTGTGCTCACTCGGCACCGGCCTGACCCCCGGCGAGCACGGCATGCTGGGCGTGACCCTGGCCGTGCCGGACACCGGCCTGCTGTTCAACGCTCTGCGCTGGTCCCGGCCCGACGAGCTGGTCATGGACCCGCGCGTCTGGCAGCCCGCTCCCACCGTGTTCGAGCGGGCCCGGGACGCGGGCGTCATGGCCGCGTACGTGGCGCCGGGCGAGTTCGAGGGCACCGGCCTGACCCAGGCCGTCCACCGGGGTGCGCGCCACCTCGCCGCCGGCACCGTGGACGAGCGCGTCGAACGGGCCCGCGAGGCCCTGCGCGAGCCGCCCGCGTACGTGACCGTCTACTACGGCGACCTCGACGCCGCCGGCCACGACACGGGCTGGGGGAGCGAGGAGTGGCTGGAGCGGCTCGCGACCGCCGACCGGCTCGCCGAGCGGCTGGCCGGCGCGCTGCCGGACGGCTGCGCCCTGTACGTCACCGCCGACCACGGCATGGTCAACGCCACCGGCAAGCTCGACGTGGAGGGCGATCCGGAGCTTCGGCGCGGGGTGGCCCTGCTGGGCGGCGAGGCGCGGGCCCGCCACGTGTACGCCGAGGAGGGGGCCGCCGCCGACGTGCTGGCCGCCTGGCGTGAGCGGCTGGCCGGCCAGGCGTGGGTGGTGCCGCGCGAGGAGGCGGTCGAGGCCGGGTGGTTCGGGCCCGCCGTACGGGCCGAGTGGCTGAGGCGCCTCGGTGACGTGCTGGCCGTGCCGTACACCGGCCTGGCCCTCGTCGCGCCCCGCGCCCACGCGCGCGAGGCGGCCTTCGTCGGCTACCACGGCTCGATGACGGCCGCCGAACAGTACGTGCCGCTGCTGGAGGCGAGCACCCGTTGACCGGTCCCGCGAGCGGGACGCCCGACCAGGAGGAGCCGAGATGAGCCCGCTGATCACCCCTGCCGAACTCGCCGCGCTCGACGGCGTGACCGTGCTCGACGCCCGCTCGCGGCTCGGCGGCCCGCCCGCGATCGGGCTGTACCGGGAGGGGCACCTGCCGGGCGCCGTCTACTGCGACGTGGACGCCGACCTCGCCGCCCCGCCCGGCCCCGACGGCCGGCACCCGCTGCCCGACACGGCCCTCTTCGAGGCCGCGATGCGGCGGCTCGGCGTGAGCAACGCCCGGCCGGTGGTCGTGTACGACGACGCCGGTTCGACGATCGCGGCGCGCGCCTGGTGGACGCTGCGCTACTTCGGCCATCAGGAAGTCCGGGTGCTCGACGGCGGCCTGCCCGCGTGGGTGGCGGCGGGGCTGCCGACGGTGACCGAGTTCCCCGAGATCGAGCCGGGCGACTTCACCGCCAAGCCCGGCGGCATGCCCATGCTCACGGCCGACGAGGCCGCGGCGCTCGCCGGTGACGGGGTGCTGCTCGACGCGAGGTCCGCCGAGCGCTACCGCGGCGAGACCGAGCCGATCGACCCCGTGGCGGGGCACGTCCCGGGCGCGGTGTCGGCTCCGACGGTCGCGAACGTCGGCCCGGACGGCCGCTTCCTGCCTCCGGAGGAGCTGCGGGAGCGCTTCGCCGGCCTCGGGGTGCGTGAGGGGGTGCGGGCCGGGGCCTACTGCGGGTCGGGGGTGACGGCCGCGCACCAGGTGCTGGCCATGGAGCTGGCGGGGCTTCCGGCCGCCCTGTACGTCGGTTCGTGGTCGAACTGGGTGGCCGACCCGGCCCGTCCGGTCGCCACCGGCTGACCCGGGCCCCGTTCCCGGGGCTGGTGCGCGGCACGAGGCGGAGGTGCGACCGGGCGGTGGCCCGCGCCGAAGCAGACGAAGCCTGGCACCTCCGTCCTGGCCGAGGCCACGGCCAGGGCGGATGCGGGCGGCTCGCCGTGGGCCAGCAGCTCGTGGAAGAGCGTCATCACGGCCCGGGCGTCGTCGTCGCGCACCGGCACCATCCCGGCGACGACGCAGGCCGTACCCCTGGCCAGGAACGCCCCGGCCAGCCCCAGCGGCGCGCCCTCGGCGGGGACGCGCGCCATCCCGGAGTCGCACGCCGACAGCACCACGAGCACCGGCGAGCGGGGCAGCCGCAGCAGGTCGTACGCCATGAGCGGCCCGTCGTCCAGCGTGATGGACGACAGCAGCGGGCTGCGCGCGTGGAACACCCCGTGCGCCGCCAGGTGCAACACGTCCGCGGCGGCCAGCGCCTCCATCACCGGCCCGGTCCGCGCGGGCGCCTCGCGCCCGCGCGGATGGCCGGCCAGCACGCGGTCCACCTCGGTACGGGCGTGCGCCAGCCCGGGCCCCGCGGCGGCGGCCACCACGGGCGCGTCGTCCGGGGCTGGCGCGCGCCGTCCGGCCGCCAGCCAGGCCGCCGCGCTCGCTGCCACGCTCACGGGACGCCCGCGCAGGCACGGCAGCGCGGCCCACGGCATGGTGTGCAGCGCCCCGGCGGGCACCACCACCAGCGGCCGGTCGGCGATCTCGTGCCGGACCGGCCGCAGCAGCAGCCGTTCGACCTCGCCCGCCGCCTCCCGCACCGGGCCGCCCGGGGCGAGGGCGGTCCGCTCGTCCACCGGCGAGCTGTCGTCCACCGGCGGGCCGTCGCCCAGGCTGTGACGGCGCAGGGCGTAGCGCAGCCGGACGACCGCCTCGGCGACCTCCTCCAGCCGCCCCAGCCGCCGCACCAGCGCGCGCCCCTCCGACACCACCACGACGAGCAGCGACGCCCCCTCCACCACGAACTCCAGCAGCACGGCCCCGCCACCGCCCTCCGCACCCACGCCACCGGGCGCGGCCTCCGCGAGGGCCGCCCGTACCTCGCGCAGGTCCGGTACGCACGCCTCCGGCGCGGCCACCGCCCGCCAGCGCTCGGCCCAGGCGAAGACTTCGGCCGCGTCCCGGTCCCGCGCCGCCAGCCGCAGCCCGAGCCCGGCGAGCCGCTCGCCCGCCCGCGCCATGTGCGCCCGCAGCCCCGGGTCCTCGAACGCGCCGGCCTGGCTGCGCGCCTCGGCCAGCCCCTCATGGGCGGCGCGCAGCGCGGCGTCCGTGTCACCCCGCAGCTCCGCCTCCAGCGCCCGGGCGTGCTGCCGCACCAGCCCCGGCACCCGCCGCCGCGGGGGAGGACCGGGCCGGCCGCCGATGAGCTCCTGCAGCGCCGGAGGCAGAGCCGCCTTACGGGCCGTCCCGCCCCCTTCGGCCACCACCACGGAGCCGGCGGAGATCGGGGCGGGAACGTCCGGAGGCGCGTTCGTCAGCTCGGCGAGCTGGCTCAGGGCAGCGGCCCGGTCGCCCAGGGCGAGGGCGGCCTCGGCCGCCTCCAGCCGCAGGGCCGCGCCGCCCGCCTGGTGCGCGGGGTCGCGTTCCAGGTCCCCGGCGCACGCCACCAGCTCCGCCAGCAGCCCGGGCGCGGGCCCGTCCAGGGCCAGCCGGGCGCGCAGCTCGACCTCCCGGGCGAGCGGCAGCCAGGAGGCGCGTCCCTGTGCCTCCAGCTCCCGCCCCGCCCGGGCGGCGAGCGCCAGCGCCCGCCGCGGGTCGCTCGTCAGCAGCTCCGCCCGCGCCAGCTTCAGCCGCGCGTCGGCCAGCGCCACGTGCGCCCCGGACGCCTCCAGATCGGGTACGGCCCGGCTGAGCAGCTCGCGTGCCTCGCCGGGCTGCTGGGCCGCCAGCAGGGCGCCCGCGAAGTCCGCCCGCATCGTCGCCAGCCGCTCGGCGAAGCCGAACAGCGCCTCCTCGGCCTTCCGGTAGTGCCCGAACGCGCCCGCGACGTCGCCCCGCCGTACGGCCAGAAAAGGCAGGTTGGCGGCGGCCAGGCGGGCCAGATGGTCGAGCCCGGCGTGCCGGGCCAGCTCCAGGCAGGCCGTGACGTCGCCCATGGCGGCGTCCCACTCGCCGAGGAAGGCGCGCACCAGCCCCCGGTTGAGCAGCCCGCCCGCCAGGAACCTGTGGTCGTCGACGCCGCCCGGCGCCGCGGCCAGGATCTCGACGGCGCGGTCGCAGGCGGCCACGGCCTCCCGATACCGGCCGAGGTGGGCCAGGGCCACGGCGCGCTGGGTGTCGAGCTTGGCCCGGTCGAGCGACGACAGCGCGGGCCAGGCCAGGGCCGCGATGCGCAGCGCCTGCAAGGGGTGCCCGCGCTCGGTGCGTACGGTGACCAGGGACAGCCGCGCCTGAGCCAGCCGCTCGGGTGGGGCGCCGGACGTGGCGACGGCGCGCCGCAGGTGGCGCTCGGCGGCCTGGAGGTCGCCGAGCTCGCGCGCGGCCAGCCCCATCGCCCTGAGCGCCACGACGGCCGCCTCCGCCGCACCCCGGGCTTCGGCGGCCGACAGGACGGACTGAGCCGTGCGCATGGCCCGAGCGGGATCGACGACCGAGCGCAGCACCGCCGCCTCGGCCGTCCCCACCAGGCCATGCGCCACCGCCCCGCCGATCGGGGGGTGCTGCGTCACGGCCGTATGCGCACCCACCTGGTCTGGACGGGTGGTTGGCCGGGACGGTGGCAGACCACGCTGAGCCAGCCCGGAGGCAGGCCCGTGGCAGCGAAGTGGCCGGTGCGGGCCAGGCGTCGGGTCAGCGTCAGATGAGGGGTGCGGACGTCGACGTGGCTGCCCTCTCCGGGATGGGGGACGATCTGCCCCGCCACGTCGATGAGCCCGTCACCCACGGTCACCTCCAGGTCGAAGGTCAGTCCGGCAGCTACGAAACGGACCATCTTGCAGCCGTCCGCGCTTCGCACCTCGCGTGAGGCGGGGCACTCCGCAGGGACGGCTGTCACCGCTTGAGGGACCCGGAGCCCGTAGGCGTCGCGGGCGGCAGCGGAGACATGTTCTGGGAGCGGGTCGTGCCCGGCGGCAAGACGAAGCGCCGCCAGGAAATACTCTTCGTTGATCATTGCACCGTCTCCTGTTGGTGGATCAGAGTGCGCAATCTCTCCAGGCACCGCGATCTGGTTGGACCCACGCTGCCCACAGGCACGCCCAGTCGCCCCGCGACCTGCCGGTTGCCACAGTCGGTGGCCACCAGCCTGAGCAGGGTGCGGCATGGTTCGTGCAGGCCAGAGACCGCATTCCAGAGCCGGCGGCTGATGTCGGCCTCCAGGACGGCCGCCGCCGGATCAGGGTCGCCGGGCACGATCTCAGGCAAGGGAACGCCGGGACGTTCCTTCCGGAGGATCAGCATCGCCTCACGACGAGTGGTCGTCGCGAGCCATGCGCCTATGCCCGATGGGTCCCTGATGGTGTGCAGATGCTCCAACAGGCGCAGCCACGCTCCCTGTACTGCGTCCGCCGCATCCGCTTCGCTCAAGCCACAGGCGCGGGCGGTTGCCCACATCCTGGGTCCGTACCTGGACTCGAGCATGTCCCAGGCCCTCTGGTCGTCGTCGGCCGCCGCCTTGAGCAACTCACCTGAGTCTCGTGGCTCGTGCACGCGGCCTCCTTCGCCCGGTCTACGAGGCTGCCTCCTCGTAACTGGCCGAGGACTGAGCGTAAACTCTACAGACTTGACGGGACGAGAGACCCCAGATCAGGGATTTGCCTGGCCCTCGCCGGATCCAGCACGCGCATGGCCGCCTCCTGCGCCGGCCGGTCCCGCGCCGCGTCGGCGATCGCGCCCGCCACCAGGGCGGCGGCGAAGGACGTCCCGCTCCACGCGGCGTACCCCTCGAACTCCGCGGTCTCCAGATAACTGCTGGTCAGCCACTCGCCGCGGGCGCACGCGTCGACCCAGGTGCCGTGGGCGGTGAACGGCGCCGGCCGCTGCTCCGCGGCGTCCACCGCGCCCACCGCGATCACCCCCTGCAGCGCGGCCGGCCAGAACGGCCGGTCGTCGGCCGTGTTGCCCGCGCAGGCCACCTTCACCGTGTCGGGCAGCCCCCTGAGCGCGTCGGCCAGCAGGGGCGGCGGGCGGTCGTCGAAGGTGTAGCAGCCGAAGGAGAGGTTGACCACCTGGGGGGCCCGCTCCCGCATCCGGTTCAGCGCCCGGATCACCGTCGCCTCGTCGCCGACGCCGTCACCGTCGAGGACCCGCCGCACGCACAGCGACACGCCCGGCGCGCGGCGCAGGATGAGCCCGGCCAGGAACGTGCCATGGCCGGCCTGCGCGCCCTCGGCGGCGTCGCCGTCGTCGCGGCCGAGGTCGCCGTACCAGTCGCTGGACTCCCACCACGGATGCTTGGCGACACCCGTGTCGAGCAGGCCCACCAGCACGGGCGAGCGGCCCCTGGCGGGCCGGCTCGGGGCGGGGCGCACCGGGAACGGCCGCGACGCCGGGCCGCCGAAGAACAGCGGCTGGCCGGCGACCACGTGGTTGGGCGAGGCCCGGAAGCCGCGGTCGCGGAGATCGCAGGCGATCTCGCACACGTCGACACCGCGTGACAGATGGATCACGCAGACGCCGTCGCCCTCGGAGACCGCCTGGGTCCAGCGCGCCACCGCGGACAGGGCGCTGCGGTCGGTGAGCACCTGACCTGGGCGGATGAGCGCCTCGCCGGCATATTCGATGTCCATGTGCCGGTACCTATCCCCGAGGAGGCCCTGTGTCACGTGCCACAGCCGCAACAAGTTGGTATGGGCCCCCTCTGGTGCCGGATTGCGACCGACGGTAGTCTCTCCCTAGTCACTTGTGATCATCCCAGGACGAGGCCGTTGGGGAAGGCGCACCTCGTACCGAAACGGGAGGTCCGGTGTCTGCTCGTGGCGTGCTCTACGTCCACTCGGCTCAGCCCGCGCTGTGCCCTCATATCGAATGGGCGGTCGCGGGTGTCCTTGGCGTGCCCGTGGACCTGACGTGGACGCCGCAACCTGCCGCGCCCAACGTCGTGCGGGCGCAGGCGGAGTGGGAGGGCCGCCCCGGCATCGCGGCCGCCATCACGTCCTCGCTCATGGGCTGGCAGCGCATCAGGTTCGAGATCACCGAGGACGCCTCGCCGGGCGTCGACGGGTCCCGTCACGCCTACACGCCGACGCTCGGCGCCTTCAGCGCGGTGATCGGGGCGGCGGGCGACATCATGATCCCTGAGGACCGCCTGCGCACGGTGATGATGACGGCCGCCCAGGGGCGGTGCGTGCTGGAGGACGAGCTGGACAAGCTGCTCGGCAGGCCGTGGGACGAGGAGCTGGAGCCGTTCCGCTACGCGGGCGACGGCGCCCCGGTCCGCTGGCTGCACGCCGCCGTCTGACCCGCGCCGCCCGGCCGGCGGCCTCCCGCGGCCGGATACCCGTCAACGCCGATGGGCCCCGCACCTGGGGAAGGTGCGGGGCCCATCGGGGTTGTCCGGGATGCGGCCGCCCTGGTTACAGGGGGATGTTGCCGTGCGCGCCGCGGGCCGGGGTGGCCTGGGCGAGCACCTTGGCGATCGCGCCGCGTGTCTGCTCGGGCGCGACGACCTCGTCGATCACGCCCAGGTCCTGGGCGCGGGCCAGGCCGCCGGCCAGCTTCTCGTGCTCCTGGGCCAGGCGCTGCTCCAGCTCCGCCCGCTCCTCCTCCGGCGCCGCCGCCAGCTCGCGCCGCTTGAGGATGCGCACCGCGGCGACCGCGCCCATGACCGCGATCTCGGTCGTCGGCCAGGCGAACACCTTGGTGGCGCCGAGCGCGCGGGAGTTCATCGCGATGTACGCGCCGCCGTACGCCTTGCGGGTGACCAGCGTGACGCGCGGCACGGACGCCTCGGCGAAGGCGTGCAGCAGCTTGGCGCCGCGGCGGACCACGCCGTCGTGCTCCTGGCCGACGCCCGGCAGGTAGCCGGGGACGTCCACGAGGACGACCAGCGGCACCCCGAAGGCGTCGCACATGCGCACGAAGCGGGCGGCCTTCTCCGCGGAGGTCGCGTCGAGGCAGCCGCCGAGTCGCATCGGGTTGTTGGCGATCACGCCCACGGTCCGGCCGCCGAGCCGGCCGAGGGTGGTGACGATGTTGGGCGCCCACTTGGGGTGCAGCTCCACGCCGGGCTCGTCGAGCAGGCCGTTGACCAGCGGCTTGACGTCGTAGGCGCGGCGCGCCGATTCGGGCAGCAGGCTGGAGAAGTCGACCTCGTCCACGGCGGAGGCGCGCACCCGGCCCTGGTGGCCGAGCAGGACGGCGAGCTGGCGCGCCTTGAGCAGCGCGTCGGTCTCGGTCTTGGTGACGACGTGGACGACGCCGCTGCGCTTGCTGTGGGGCTCGGGGCCGCCCAGCGCCGCGCTGTCGACGTCCTCGCCGGTGACGCTGCGCACCACGTCGGGGCCGGTGACGAAGATGCGGCCGGAGTCGGCCAGGATGACCAGGTCGGTGAGCGCCGGGCCGTAGGCGGCGCCGCCCGCGGCGGGGCCGACGACCACGGAGATCTGCGGGACGACGCCGGACGCCTTGGTCATGGCGGCGAAGACCCGGCCGACGGCGTGCAGCGACTCGACGCCTTCGGCGAGTCGCGCACCGCCGGAGTGCCAGATCCCGATGACCGGCACCCGCTCTCGGACGGCCACGTCGTAGGCGTGCACGATGTGCTCGCAGCCCTCGCTGCCCATCGCGCCGCCCTGGAAGCGGGCGTCACTGCAGAACGCGACGACGGGGACACCCTCGACGCGGCCCATCGCGGCGAGCACGCCGCTCTTGTCCTCAGGAGTGATCAGCCGCAGCGAGCCCTCGTCGAGCAGCGCGGCCAGGCGGACGGCGGGGTCGCGGGGATCAGCGGGCTCCTGATCGGAGCCCGTGTCCACCACCCTGTTGTCCAGCACGGTCATTCAGGCTCCCTTGAAGACGACGGTGGCGTTGTGCCCGCCGAAGCCGAACGAGTTGTTCACCGCGGCGATGTCACCGGCGGGCAGCTCGCGGTTGGCGCCGCGGACGATCTCCACCTCGATCCCGTCGTCGGGGTCGGACAGGTTGATCGTCGCGGGGACGATCCGCTCCTGCAGCGCCTTGATCGTGAACACCGACTCGATGCCGCCCGCGCCGCCCAGCAGGTGGCCGGTCATGGACTTGGTCGAGGTGACCAGCGGGTGGGTGCCGATGGCCTTGGCGATCGCCTGCACCTCGACGACGTCGCCCGCCGGGGTCGAGGTGGCGTGGGCGTTGACGTGCTTGACGTCCAGGCCGGCGATGTCGGCGTCGTTGAGCGCCTGGGTCATCGCCATGATGACGCCGCGGCCCTCCGGCTCCGGCTGGGTGATGTGGTGGGAGTCGGCGGAGTAGCCGACGCCCGCGGCGTAGGCGTAGATCCGCGCGCCCCGCGCCCGGGCGTGCTCCTCGGACTCCAGCACGATGATGCCGGCGCCCTCGCCGAGCACGAAGCCGTCACGTTCGCGGTCCCACGGCCGCGACGCGCCGGCCGGGTCGTCGTTGCGGGTGGACATGGCCCGCGCGGCGGCGAAGGCCGCCACGTTGAGGCCGTGGATCGCGGCCTCGGTGCCGCCGGCCACGACGACGTCGGCGCGCCCGGACCTGATCATGTCCATGGCGTAGCCGATGGCCTCGGCGCCGGAGGCGCAGGCGGACACGGTGGCGTGCACGCCGGCCTGGGCGCCGAGGTCGAGGCCGACCCACGCGGCCGGGCCGTTCGGCATGAGCATCGGCACGGTGAACGGCGAGAGCCGGTTCCAGCCGCGCTCCTTGTAGGTGTCGTAGGCCGACAGCGTCGTGTTGATGCCGCCGATGCCGCTGGACACCACGACGCCGAGCCGCTCGGGCGCGACGCCGGGAGCGCCCGCGTCCTGCCACGCCTCGCGCGCCGCCACGAGGGCGAACTGCTCGCTGCGGTCGAGACGGCGGGCTTCGGGCCTGGGCAGCACCTCGGTCGGGTCAACCGCGGCCGTCCCCGCGAACTTCACGGGGACGGTGTCGACCCAGTCCTCGGTGATGCTGTTGACGCCCGACTGACCGGCGAGGAGCGCCGACCAGGTCGAGGTGACGTCTCCACCGACGGGCGTCGTCGCGCCGAGCCCGGTGACGACGACACGTACCCGGTTCGCACTCACGTTTCGCGCTCCTTGTCGATCAGTAGGGGTGAAGGTTCACGCGATCGGCGGCCCGGAGGCCGCGACGATCGTCAGTTCTGGATGAAGGTGAGGACGTCCTTGACCGTCTTCAGGTTCTTGAGCTGGTCGTCGGGGATCTCGACGCCGAACTCGTCCTGGGCGGCCACGGCGATCTCGACCATGGACAGGGAGTCGATGTCGAGGTCGTCCACGAAGCTCTTCTCGGGCGTCACCTCGGAGGCCGGGATACCGGTGATCTCGTTGATGATCTTGCCGAGGCCTTCGAGGATCTCCTGCTCGGTGGCAGCCATGTCGTCGTTCTCCTTTGGGTTCTATCTGGTTCTGTACGGCTCGCGCCGTACAAGCTGAGACCGGTGCGGCGGGAGCCGTACCGGATCCTACGGAACCTCGATCACTTGGCCCGCATAGGTGAGGCCGGCGCCGAAGCCCAGAACGAGCGCGAGGTCGCCGGAGCGGACCTCGCCGCGCTCGATCATGCGCGAGAGCGCCAGCGGGATGGACGCCGCCGAGGTGTTGCCGGCGGTGACGATGTCACGCGCGACCACGGCCTTGTCGGCGCCGAGCTTGCGCGCGATCGCCTCGATGATGCGCAGGTTGGCCTGGTGCGGCACGAACGCGGCCAGCTCCGACGGATCGACGCCGGCGCGCTCGCACGCCTCCCTGGCCACCGGGTGCAGCGCGGTGGTGGCCCAGCGGAACACCGCCTGGCCCTCCTGGTGGAGGCTGTCGTCGCGGTCGTTGATGATGATCGCGTCGGACTTGTCGCCGGAGCTGCCCCACACGACCGGCCCGATCCCGGGCGTGTCGGACGGGGCCACCACCGCGGCCCCCGCGCCGTCGGCGAAGATCACGGCGGTGGACCGGTCGGTCGGGTCCACCCACTGCGACAGCTTCTCGGAGCCGATGACCAGCACGTTGCGCGCCGCGCCGCCGCGTACGGCGGCGCTGGCGGTGGCCAGCGCGTAGCAGAAGCCGGCGCAGGCGGCGTTGACGTCGAACGCGCCGGGCGCCTGGATGCCGAGCCGGTGGGCGACCACGGCGGCGGCGTTGGGGATCTGCGTCTCCAGCGTGCAGGTGGCGACGATCACCAGGTCGATGTCGCTCGCCGACAGGCCGCTGGCGGCCAGCGCCTTGCCGCCGGCCTGGACGGCCATGTCCTCGACCGACTCGCCCTCGGCGGCGATGCGGCGCTCCCGGATGCCGACCCGGGACTGGATCCACTCGTCGTTGGTGTCCATGACCTTGGCCAGGTCGTCGTTGGTGACGATGGTGGCCGGCTGGTAGTGGCCGAAGGCCAGGATCTTCGCGCCGGGCGCGACGTCGGGGATCCTCACTTGATCAGCTCCTTGGCCGCGTCGAGGTCGTCGGGGGTCTTCAGCGCGACGGTCTTCACGCCCCGCAGCGCGCGCTTGGCCAGGCCGGTCAGGGTGCCGCCGGGCAGCAGCTCGATGATCGCGGTGACGCCCTGGTCGGCCATCGTGGCCATGCAGGAGTCCCACCGGACGGGGCTGCTGACCTGCTTGACCAGCCGGTCGAGGAAGTCGGCGCCGCTCGTGACGACCTGGCCGTCGGCGTTGGACAGCAGCCGCACGGACGGGTCGGCGGGCGTCACGCCGAGCGCGGCGTCGCGCAGGGTGGCGACGGCCGGAGCCATGTGGACGGTGTGGAAGGCGCCCGCGACGGCGAGCGGGCGCAGCCGGGCGCGCTCGGGGGCGTCGTCCTGGAAGGCGGCGAGCTGCTCCAGCGTGCCGCCGGCGACGATCTGGCCGGCGCCGTTGATGTTGGCGGGGGTCAGGCCGTGCCGCTCGATGGCGGCGAGCACCTCGGCCTCGTCGCCGCCGAGCACCGCGGTCATGCCGGTCTCGGTGACGGCCGCGGCCTTGGCCATGGCCTGGGCGCGCTCACGCACCAGCGTGAGGGCCTGCTCGGCGGTGAGCGCCCCGGCGAGCGCGGCGGCGGCGAACTCGCCCACGCTGTGCCCGGCCACCAGCTCGGGCTGGACGCCGAGCGCCTCGGCGGAGGCCAGCGCGGCGGCCACGAGCAGGGGCTGGGCGACCGCGGTGTCGCGGATCTCGTCGGCCCCGGCCGTCGTGCCATAGGTGATGAGGTCCAGGCCCACGACCTCGGACCACCCGGCGAGCCGGTCGGCCAGACCCGGCAGCTCAAGCCAGGGTGTCAGGAAACCTGGGGTCTGGGCGCCCTGGCCCGGAGCGACGATTGCAAGCACAAAAACCACCATGCCCTGTAGAGGTTCGACACGCGGCTAAGGATCCGTACGAACTTTGTCCAACACCTTTTGTAGGGTTCCTACAGTGGGGGTTTCGGGATGATTACGTTAGGGCCCGCCATGTTACGGCGCTCTCCGAGAGCCGCCCCAGAATGAGGCCGACCTGGAGGGTGAAGGCGGAGCGTCCCTCGGTCGGCTGGTAGCCGGTCAGTTCCGTGATCTTGCGCAGGCGGTAGCGGACCGTGTTGGGGTGCACGAAGAGCAGCCGCGCCGTGGCCTCCAGCGAGGTGCCCTGCTCCAGGTACGTGGCCAGCGTGTCGAGCAGCGGCGTGCCCGCCAGCGGCAGGTAGACGTTCTCCACGAGCTGCTCGCGGGCGTCCTCGTCGCCGTCGAGCGCCCGCTCGGCGAGCAGGTCGTCGGCGTGCACGGGCCGGGGCGCGTCGGGCCAGCCGGACGACGCCTTCAGCCCGGCCAGGGCGGCCCGCGCGGAGCGCGCGGCGGCGTGCAGGTCGGGCACCTCCGGCCCGATGACGATCGGCCCCGGCCCGAAGCGGGCCACCACCTGCCGGGCCGCTTCGTTGACGCTGCCCGCGCCGCCCACGATGACGATCAGCCGGTCGGCCTGCACCCCGGCCAGCAGGTCCATGCCGATGCGGCGGCCCTTCTCGCGCAGCCCGTCGATCACCGCGCGCGGGTCGTCGTCGGGGGCGTGCCCGGCGATGACGACCACGGGGGAGGAGGTCCAGCCGAGCGCGGCGGCCCACGAGTGGAGCCCGTCGTCCACCTCGCCCCGCACCAGCGCGTCGACGATCAGCGCCTCCAGCCGGGCGTCCCAGGAGCCGCGCGCCTCGGCCTCGCGGGCGTAGACCTGGGCGGCGGCGAAGGCCACGTCGCGGGTGTAGCGCAGCATGGCCTGCTGGAGCTGGTCCTCGCCGCCGGGCGCGGCCAGCTCGTCGCTCTGCGCCTCGACGACCTCCACGACGATCCGCACGATGTCGACCGTCTGCTGGAGCGAGATCGAGCGCTTCAGCTCGCGCGGCGCCGTGCCGAAGAACTCGATGCTGGGCGTCGGCCGGTTCTCGCCGGCGTGCTGGAACCACTCGACGAACGCGGCGATCCCGGCCTGCGCCACCAGGCCCACCCAGGAGCGGTCCTCGGCGCTGAGCGCGCGGAACCACGGCAGTTGCTCGTCCATCCGCGCCATGGCCGCCGTGCCGAGCGCGCCCATGGCGCGCTCCAGCCTGCGGGTGGTGTCCTCCCGGGTCCGGTCCGTCACGCCTCTAGAGTGCCAGGTCCCGCGAGATGACCGCGACGAGCACCCCGCGGGGCGGGACTCAGATGACGGCGACGGCGGTGATCAGGCCGATGGCCACGTGCGTGGCGGCGAGCAGCCGCGTGCCCGGCTGCACCTCCGCCTCCTTGACCAGGTCGCGGACCGAGATGCCGACCACCTTGTCGAAGATCATCATCGCCACGGTCTGCACCACGATGCCGACCAGGCCGAAGACCGCAGTGCCGGCCAGGCCCTCGACGAGGCGCCCGCCGGAGGACCAGATCGAGGCGGCCACGATGAGGCCCACGGCGACCATGGCCGAGGTGGCGAGCAGGGTGGCGTTGGGGTTGCGCTCGGTGCGGATGATCGAGCTGAGCTTGCCGGGGGTGGCCAGGTCGATCACGTAGAAGCCGATGATCAGCAGCGCGACGCCGACGGCGGCGTAGGCGGCGATGGCACCCGAGCCGCGAAGGAGGGTTTCCAGCAAGGTCATGATCGCTCGATTCGGTGGGGGACGAAGGAGGAGGTGTCATCGGTGATGAGGCCCGTGGTCTCACGGATGCCCAGGCCGGCCGCCTCGTCGGCGACCACCCAGGCGCCGAGCACCGGCCGCTGGCCGTCGAACTCGGGCAGGGCCTCGAAGGCCTGGTGGACGAAGCCCTCGCGCCCGTACTCGCCGGGCGTCTCGTGGGCGCCGCCGGGGGTGACGACGCGCATCGACGCCCCCTCCCTGCCGAGCAGCGGCTTGACGATGTACGAGGTCAGGTCGCGGGGCCCGTCGAGGTAGGCGGGCAGCAGGTTGGGGTGGCCGGGATACAGCTCCCACAGCACGGCGAGCAGCGCCTTGTTCGACAGCAGGACCTTCCACAGGGGCTCGATCCAGGTGCCGTGCCGGACGGCGTGCCGCCCGAACGGGTCGGCCAGCATCCACTCCCACGGGTACAGCTTGAAGATCGAGCGGATCCACCGCTCCTCGACGTCGGCGAAGCGCCGGTTGAGGTCGTCCCAGCCGACGTCCTCCATGGCCACCGCCACCGTGGAGCGGCCGGCCTGCTCCGCCGTCTCCTGCAGGTAGGCGAGCGTCATCGCCTCCTCGCCGGTCTCGTCCATGGCGGTCCAGGCGAAGTGGGTGGGGCCGGGCGGCAGCGTCATGGCCGCCCAGCGGTCGATGAGCCGCTCGTGGACGGAGTTCCACTGGTCGTCGTCCGGGTGCGTGTCCTTCAGCCAGAACCACTGCACCACCGCCGACTCCACCAGCGAGGTGGGCGTGTCGGCGTTGTACTCCAGCAACTTGGCCGGGCCGGTCCCGTCGTAGCGCAGGTCGAAGCGGCCGTACAGGTGGGGATCGCGCCGCTCCCACGAGCGCCGCACGTCCTCGACGGCCCACTCGGGGATGGCGAAGTCCGCGAAGCGGCCGGTCTCCACGACGTGGCCCGCGGCGCGCAGGCACATCTCGTGCAGCTCCTCGACCTGCGCCTCCAGCCCCTCGACCTCGTCCAGGGAGAAGACGTAGTGGACGGACTCGTCCCAGTACGGCCGGCTCAGCCCCTCGGGGTGGGCCGCGCGGTGGTAGGCCAGCCCCTGGCTCTCTATGATCTTGTCCCAGCCGTGCCGCGGTGTCCCGTGTTCGCGCCGCACCCGTCAGCTCCCGCTGCTGGAGCGGCCGCCGAAGCCGCCCCGCTGGATCGACTTGCCGCTGCGGGAGGAGATCGTCACGTCGGACGGGCGGTAGCTGGTGCCGCCGCGCACGCGGGTGCCGACCCGGGTGCCGCCGTAGTACCAGTGATAGGCCGTGCGGGGGCCGCTGCTGTAGTAGTGCACGGTGCCGTTGTCGTCGTCGTCGCAGTAGTCGTCGTCGACGACCTCGTACGTGCCGTCGGGCAACTGCTGGCTCATGTCGACGCAGTCGGCGGTGACGTCGTCGTCGTCCTGCGCGGCGCAGTAGGCGACGATCATGACCGCGACGACGCCGACGACGGACAACGTGACCACTTTGGACGCCATGGACCGCTGGGGCGGTTGGTGCTGCTGTTGTGGTCCTGGTTGTCCCATGAGCTCCTGCTTTCGTTGGCCGATCAGCCTATCGGGGGCCACCCGCGGCATCAATGTCGATTAGGTGACGAACCGCGCTGGGGTAGGAGTTCCCCATGACACCGGTCGAAGCCCTGCGTGAGATCGCTTTCCTCCTGGAGCGGGCCGGCGAGCCCACCTATCGCGTGCGCGCCTTCCGCCGCGCCGCCGCCGTCGCCGAGTCGACGCCGCACGACGAGCTCGTACGGCTGGCCGGCGCGGGCGGTCTCGCGGACCTGCCCGGCATCGGCAAGGTCACCGCCCTGGCCATCGCCGAGGCGCTGGGCGGCGAGGTCCCCGCGTACCTGCGCCGGCTGCGCGCCACCGAGGGCACGGACCTGGACGAGGAGACCGCGGCGCTGCGCGCGGCGCTCAAGGGCGACCTGCACAGTCACTCCGACTGGTCGGACGGCGGGTCGCCGATCGAGGAGATGGCCGTGACCGCCCGCGCGCTCGGCCACGCGTACTGGGCGCTGACCGACCACTCGCCCCGGCTGACGATCGCCAACGGGCTGTCGCCCGCCCGGCTGCGCCGCCAGCTCGACCAGGTCGAACGGCTCAACGAGCGGCTGGCGCCGTTCCGGATCCTCACCGGCATCGAGGTGGACGTCAATCTCGACGGCACCCTCGACCAGGAGCCCGAGTTGCTGGAACGCCTCGACGTGGTCGTCGCCAGCGTCCACTCCAAGCTGCGCATGAACCGCCATGAGATGACCCGCCGCATGGTCGCCGCCGTGGCGAACCCGCACGTGGACGTGCTCGGCCACTGCACGGGGCGCGTCGTGCGGGGCGGCGGCCGGCGCGGCGGGGTGCGGCCCGAGTCGGAGTTCGACGCCGAGATCGTCTTCGAGGCGTGCCGCCGGTTCGGGGTGGCCGTGGAGATCAACTCGCGGCCGGACCGGCTCGACCCGCCCAAGCGGCTGATGCTGCTCGCGTACGAGACGGGGTGCGACTTCGCGATCGACTCCGACGCCCACGCGCCGGGCCAGCTCGACTGGCAGCGCTTCGGGTGCGAGCGGGCGGCCCGGTGCGGGATCGGGGCCGGCCGGATCGTGAACACCTGGCCGGTGGAGGAGCTGCTGTCCTGGACGCGCCGCGGTTCGTGACCGACGAGGGCGTGTCATGGCGCCTGACCGTCGCGGGAGACCCTGCTGGCGCGGGGGTGAGGGGGATGTGGCCGGGGCGCCGCGGGGACACGTGATTGTCGGTGGCGGCGCGTAGCGTCCCGGGTGTGAACCGTACCGACCGGCTGTACGCGCTCGTCGAGGACCTGCGCGCGATCTCCCCACGCTGCCGCTCGGCGCGCGAGCTCGCCCGCCGGTTCGAGGTGAGCGTCCGCACGATCGAGCGCGACATCATCGCGCTCCAGGAGTCCGGGGTGCCGATCCACGCCGAGTCCGGGCGCAGGGGCGGCTACGCGCTCGACAAGGCGATGTCGCTGCCGCCGCTCAACTTCACCCCCGCCGAGGCGGTGGCCATCGCCCTGGCCCTCAGCAGGTCGGGCGACCAGCCGTTCGGGCGGCAGGCGCGCAGCGCGCTGCGCAAGGTCGTGGCCGCGATGCCCGGCCGTGAGGGCGAGCTGGCACGCGAGCTGGCCCGCCGGGTGCGGGTCGTCGCCGAGCCCGGCGACGACGGCACGGGCGCCCGGCTGCTCGGCGCCGCGGGCGTCTCGCGGGCGATCGAGGAGGCGCTGCTGCGCCGCCGCGTGCTGCGGCTGGAGTACGCCGACGCCAAGGGCGCGCTGACCTCGCGCGACGTGGAGCCGGGCGTGTTCCTGGGCGGGCGCGGCGGTTACTGGTACCTCGTCGCGTGGTGCCGGTTACGCGACGACGTGCGGGTCTTCCGGCTCGACCGCATCGCCTCGGCCGGTGTCACGGGCGAGCGCTGCCCCGACCGGCCGCTGGAGGGCTTCACGCCC
This sequence comes from Nonomuraea montanisoli, assembly GCF_013363975.1. Lineage (GTDB taxonomy): Bacteria > Actinomycetota > Actinomycetes > Streptosporangiales > Streptosporangiaceae > Nonomuraea > Nonomuraea montanisoli. Next base: position 270,212 of record NZ_JABWGN010000002.1, read on the forward strand.
GACCTGCCGGAGATGGCGCTGCACGGCACGGTTCTCGATCAGTAGCTCGAAAACTCATGCGAAACACCGACATAGGGCTGTCGTTTCGCCATGAGATCGTCAGTGTGTTCTATAACCGAGCGTGGGTCATGAGCCAGGGGCTTCCCCCTGAGTCATGAACCGCGGCGAGCCGCCGCCGGCACCTTCCCCGCCGGCCTCCGCTCGCCCCGGCTCGTGACGGGCCGCGCGGTCTTCGCGCCGTGCGGCCTCCGTCCCTGGACTCGCCGCCGACCGCCGAGCGGCGGCGCGTCCAGGGCCCGTGTCCGAGCGTGAGCCGCGGTCAGAAGGCTGCCGCGGCGAGCCAGCGGTCCAGGAAGGGGCGGTCGCCGAAGACGGTCAGCGCGGGGGCGAAGCGCCTGCCGTACAGCATGAGCAGCAGGTCACGCGCGGGCCCACGGACCGCCGCGTCGGCCTTGGCGTGGCCGCGCGTCCAGGTGATCACACCCTCGGGGCCCTGGGTCACGGTCCACTCGCCCGTGCTCTCCGGCGGGTCGGTGGCGTGGAGGTGGATCGTGGCGCCCTCCGCGTCCAGCTCGGCCAGGCGGCGGGCGATCCAGACGGCGTGCGGCAGGTTGCCGAGGAACTCCTCGACGCCGTCGAGTGCCGTCGCCACGGGCACCGACGGCTCGGCGCCCAGCGCGAGCTGGGCGTCGATCCGGTGGATCAGCAGCTCGAACGTCATCCGCCGCGCCCAGTACGCCGCCGACTGCTCGCCGCCCCACGACCACACCCGTGTGGCCGGGTCGGTGCCCCGCAGCGTTTCCAGCAGCTGGGCCGCGCCCCGCGCCAGCCAGGCCGGGTCGCCGCTCGCCCCCTCGGGCAGGCCGTTGGGCACCTGCCGCGACCAGATCCGTTCCTGGACCCGGTCGCGCAGGATGTGGATCACCCACCGGTGCGTGGTGCCGACGTGGGTGATCAGATCGGCGAAGGTCCAGCCGGGACACGTGGGCACCGGCGTGCCCGGGTCGGCGGCGGCCACCAGCTCGATGAGCCGGTCCGCCTCGCGCTCGACCAGCGTGGGATAGTCGGTCACGGTCCCGAGCCTAGACGGGCGCCGCTCAGGTCGCCTCGCAGACGGAGCCCCGGGCCGGGAGTTTGCCGTTGAGGAGGTAGGCGTCGATCCGGCGCTGGATGCAGCGGTTGCCCGACGTGTACGCGCCGTGCCCCTCGCCCTCGTACGTCAGCAGCCGCGCGGTCCCGAGCTCCTTGGTCAGGCGCGGCGCCCACTGGTACGGCGTGGCCGGGTCGCCCTTGCCGCCCACCACGAGGATCGGCCCCGACCCGGCGGCGTTCACGTGCCGCGCCTGGTCGCTGCCCGGCACCGGCCAGAACCGGCACAGCCCGCCCGAGCCCTCACCGCCGAACAGCGGCGAGATCCCGGTCGAGCGCTCCCACGTGCGGCGCAGCTGCGCGTCGTCGGGCCGCTCGGCCGAGTCCACGCAGGTGATGGCCGGGAAGCTGGACATCTGGGTGCTGTAGTGACCGCGCTCGTCACGCCCGGTGTAGGAGTCGGCCAGGTACATCAGCGCCTCGCCCCGTCCCTTGATCCCTGCGGCGATCGCCTTCTCCAGGAACGGCCACGACAGCTCCGAGTACAGGGCCGCGGCGACGCCCGTGGAGGCCAGGCCCTGGGTGAGCTGCCGTCCGCCCACGGTGAGCGGCCGGGTCACGAGGCGGTTCATGAGCTGGTCGACGTTGGCGTTGGCGGCCTTGACGCTCTTGCCGAAGTCGCAGCCCTCCTTCACGCAGTCCTTCAGGAAGGTCTCGTACTCCCGCTGGAATCCGCGCGTCTGCGTGATCGTGCGATCCGAGAACGTGACCGACGGGTCGAGCGGAGCGTCGAGCACCATCCGGCCGACGTTCTTCGGGAACAGGGTCGCGTACACGGCGCCGAGCTGCGTGCCGTACGACATGCCGAAGTAGTTGAGCTTGGGGTCCTTGAGCGCGACGCGCAGCCGGTCCATGTCGCGGGCGGCGTTCACGGTGCCCACGTACGGCAGGACCCCGCCGGCGTCGCGCTGGCAGAGCCGGGCGAACTCCTTGTTGGCGGCCTGCCCGGCCAGGCGGGTCTGCTCGTTGAGCGGCAGCGTGTTGAGCGACACCCAGCGGTCCATGTCGGCGTCGGAGCCGCAGCGCACGCCCGCGCTGCGTTCGACGCCGCGGGGGTCGAAGCTGACGAGGTCGTAGCGGCCGCGCAGCGACTCGAACTGCTTGGCGGCCTGGTCGAGGGTGTCCACCCCGGAGCCGCCGGGGCCGCCGAAGTTGAACACGAGCGAGCCGAGGCGGTGCTTGCCGGTGGCCGCGATCTTGATGAGCGCGAGCTGGATCGTGTCGCCGCTGGGGTTGTTGTAGTCGAGCGGCACGGCGAGCTTGGCGCACCTGACGGAGGGGTCCTGCTGTGCCGGGGCCTGGCCGCCGGGGCGCTTGATGTCCGTGCACGGCCCCCACACGATGGGCGGGACGGCGCCCTTGGGATCGGTGTCGGGCTTCGCCGTGCCCGCGCAGGCTGTGGCGGACACGGCCAGCGCGGCGGTGACGGCCAGGACATGACGCATGAAAGCTCCCCCTCGACTCTCAGGGGGAAGTAGTGCCCACAATACGTGAGACTCCACCAGGAACGGTGTGAGGCGCCGCGCCCTTCCGGAACGCGTCGCCTCACCCCGCCTGTCGTGGTCGTGCGCGCCGGGTCAGACGCCCATCGACTGCGTGTCGTTGCTCTCGGCGCCGCCGGCCTCGGTCACGCCGTTCTTGAGGTGGTAGCGGGCGATCGCCTCGCGCAGCACCTCGCCGTCGAGCTCGCCGCGCTTGACCAGGCTCGTGAGCACGGCCAGCGTGATCGACGCCGCGTCGACGTGGAAGTGGCGGCGCAGCGCCGAGCGGGTGTCGGACAGGCCGAACCCGTCGGTGCCGAGCGACGACCAGTCACCCGGGACCCACTGGGCGATCTGGTCCTGCACGGCCTTCATGTAGTCGCTGACGCCCACGAACGGGCCCTGCGCCTGCGACAGCGCCTGGGTCACGTACGGCACGCGCGGCTCGGCCTCCGGGTTGAGCAGGTTGTGCTCGTCGCAGGCGAGCCCGTCGCGGCGCAGCTCGCTCCACGAGGTGGCCGACCAGACGGCGGCCGACACGCCCCAGTCCTCGGCCAGCATCCGCTGCGCCTCCACGGCCCACGGGCCCGCCACGCCGGAGGCGAGGATGTTGGCCTTCGGGCCCTGCGTCTGCGGGCCGTCGGCGAACTTGTACAGGCCCTTGAGCAGGCCGTCCACGTCGATCCCGGCCGGCTCGGCCGGCTGGAGGTAGGGCTCGTTGTAGACGGTCAGGTAGTAGAAGACGTCCTCGGGCTGCTCGCCGTACATGCGGCGCAGGCCGTCCTTGACGATGTGCGCCACCTCGAACGCCCACGACGGGTCGTACGAGATCGCGGCCGGGTTGGTCGAGGCGATGAGCGGCGTGTGGCCGTCCTCGTGCTGGAGGCCCTCGCCGTTCAGCGTCGTGCGGCCGGCCGTGGCGCCGAGCAGGAAGCCGCGGCCCATCTGGTCGCCGAGCTGCCACATCTGGTCGCCGGTGCGCTGCCAGCCGAACATCGAGTAGAAGATGTAGATCGGGATCATGTGCTCGCCGTGCGTGGCGTACGCCGTGCCGGCGGCGATCGCCGACGCCATCGAGCCCGACTCGCTGATGCCCTCGTGCAGGATCTGGCCCTGCACGGCCTCCTTGTACGACAGCAGCAGCTCGCGGTCGACGGCCTCGTACGTCTGGCCGTGCGGCGAGTAGATCTTCGCGGTGGGGAACATCGCGTCGAGACCGAACGTGCGCGCCTCGTCGGGGATGATCGGCACGAACCGGTGGCCGATCTCCTTGTCGCGCATGAGGTCCTTCAGCAGGCGCACGAACGCCATGGTGGTGGCCACCTGCTGCTTGCCCGAGCCCTTGCCGAACGTCTTGTAGACGTCGTCGCCGGGCAGCTTGACGGGCTTGGCCCGCACGACGCGCTTGGGCAGCACGCCGCCCAGCGCCGCGCGGCGCTCCTTCATGTACTCGATCTCGGGGTCGTTCTCGCCCGGGTGGAAGTACGGGGGCAGGTCGCCCTCCAGGGCCGAGTCCGGGATCGGCAGGTAGAGCCGGTCGCGGAACTCCTTCAGCTCGGCCTTGGTGAGCTTCTTCATCTGGTGGGTGGCGTTGCGCGCCTCGAAGTCCTTGCCGAGGGTCCAGCCCTTGATGGTCTGGGCGAGGATGACGGTCGGCTGGCCGACGTGCTCGCGGGCCGCCTTGAACGCGGCGTAGACCTTGCGGTAGTCGTGGCCGCCGCGTGACAGCTTGCGGATGTCGTCGTCGGTCAGGTGCTCGACCATCTTGCGCAGGCGCGGGTCGCCGCTGAAGAAGTTCTCGCGGATGTAGGCGCCCGACTCGACCGAGTAGGTCTGGAACTGGCCGTCGGGGGTGGTGTTCATCTGGTTGACCAGCACGCCGTCGACGTCGGCGGCCAGCAGCGGGTCCCAGTCGCGGCCCCAGACGACCTTGATGACGTTCCAGCCGGCGCCGCGGAAGTAGGACTCCAGCTCCTGGATGATCTTGCCGTTGCCGCGTACCGGGCCGTCGAGGCGCTGCAGGTTGCAGTTGATGACGAAGGTGAGGTTGTCGAGCTCCTCACGGGCCGCCACGCCGATGGCGCCGAGCGACTCGGGCTCGTCCATCTCGCCGTCGCCGAGGAACGCCCAGACGTGGCTGCGGCTGGTGTCCTTGATCTGCCGGTTGAGCAGGTAGCGGTTGAACCGCGCCTGGTAGATCGCGCCGATCGGGCCCAGACCCATCGACACCGTGGGGAACTCCCAGAAGTCCGGCATCAGGCGCGGGTGCGGGTAGGAGGGCAGGCCGTGGAAGCCGTGCGAGAGCTCCTGCCGGAACGCGTCGAGCTGGGACTCGTTGAGGCGGCCCTCAAGGAAGGCGCGGGCGTAGATGCCGGGCGCGGCGTGGCCCTGGAAGAAGACCTGGTCGCCGGACTCGCCGTGGTCCTTGCCGCGGAAGAAGTGGTTGAAACCCACCTCGTAGAGGGACGCGGCGGAGGCGTAGGTGGCGATGTGGCCGCCGACGTTGGTCCGCGCGTTGGCGCGGGACACCATGATCGCGGCGTTCCAGCGGATGTAGGCGCGGATGCGGCGCTCGACGTGCTCGTCACCCGGGAACCACGGCTCGCGCTCCGGCGGGATCGTGTTGATGTAGTCGGTGCTGCGCAGGCCAGGCACGCCGACCTGGTGCTCGCGGGCGCGCTCCAGCATGCGGAGCATGAGATAACGGGCCCTCGTGCGGCCCTCGGTCTTGACGACGTTGTCGAGGGACTCGAGCCACTCGTTGGTCTCGCTGGGGTCGACATCAGGCAACTGGCTGGGTAGGCCGTCGCTGATGATCGAGAAACGCTGGCGTCCGGAAGCCACTGGGTCTCGCCTTCCGAGGATGACGGATGTCTGGTCTGGGTCGCCTTCCATCCTGGTCGCTCGCCGTAGAAAGTGCATCTCTACTGGCCGGTAACCAGGACGTCCCTGCTGGCAGGGCGGCTAGTGGTGGCCTAGACCACCGATGGTAGGACGAATCAAGGGCCAAGGTTACATTGGGCGGCCAATTTAACAAGTCGGGAAAACGTGTGAAATTTCGCCCTCATGTGTGGAGTATCCCCCCGGGGACGGACACCGTCACCCGCGGGGGGCGGGGCGGCCCGCACGCCGCGCGAGTCTAGCCGCCGGAGCCGGCGCGGCGACCGCGGAGGGGGACGCCCGCGCCGCTCGCACCTCCTGTACGTCTCGCACGTGCGCCCTCGCCTGGACGGGATCGTGCCCGGGAGGATCGTCCCCGGAGGGGGTGCACCACCGCTCCTCGCCCAGTCCCCGTGATCGCCCCTCGCGATCCCGCGCGTGCCGCGCGCTGTCGCCCCCTGGACTCCCCGTGCCTCGCCCCGCGCCCGGCCGTCCACGCGCGGGACCGGCCGTCAACGCGCGGGACCCCGGCAGGGCGGCGGAGGCACACGGGGGTGCGCTCAGGAAGAGTGGCGGAGTGGCGGAGTGGCGGAGTGGGGGAGTGGCGGAGTGGGGGAGTGGCGGAGATCCTGAAGAAGCGCGGGGAAGGCCGGGCGTGTCGCTGCGGGGGCGCCATGCCGCGGCGTTCGGGCAGCGTAACGGTTCGGTCATGATTTTTCCTGACCTCGTGGTGAGAGGCGGACATCCCCCTTTTCGTTTGGCGGCCACCGTACGAATGTGGAGATATGAACGCGACGGTAGGCGACCGGCTCCTTGTGCACGGGAACGTCGTCGGAGAAATGGATCACGGGGGAGTCATCATCGAGGTTCACGGGGCCGACGGCGGCCCCCCGTACATCGTGCGGTTCGACGACGGGCACACCGGTCTGGTGTTTCCCGGCCCGGATGCGGTCATCGTGCCTCAGTAGAATTCACGTGTGAGATCCCAGATCATCTCCGTGGCCACAGGCGCGCGCGAGACTGTGCACGACATCACGCCGGCGTGCGCGGACTTCGTGCGCGAGCAGGGCGAGGACGGCCTGCTGCATGTCTTCGTCCCGCACGCGACCGCCGGCGTGGTCCTGATCGAGCTGGGCTCGGGCAGCGACGACGACCTGCTCGCCGCGCTGCGCGAGCTGCTGCCGGCCGACGACCGATGGCGTCACGCCCACGGTTCGCGCGGGCACGGCAGGTCTCACGTGATGCCGGCGCTCATCCCGCCGTACGCCACCGTCCCGGTGGTCGGCGGGCGGCTGGCGCTGGGTACTTGGCAGTCGATCGCCCTCGTCGACCTCAATGTCGACAACCCGCAACGCCAGGTACGACTGTCATTTTTGTCCAATTAATTCTGGCCGCCTACGGCCGTACCCGTGGCGACCGTTGACGACTGAGGGTCACAGCGTGTGGACTGTCCCGAAGCGATAACCGCACAAGCGGGGCCACTCAAGCAGGAGGGATAAACGTGAGCGCGACCGCGGGTCAGGCGCAGGGCGAGCGCGGCCTGGCCGAACGACTCGGCCTCAAGCCGGGTCAGGTGGTGCAGGAGATCGGTTGGGACGAGGACGTCGACGAGAAGCTTCGCGAGTCCATCGAGAACCTGACCGGCAACGAGCTGTTGGACGAGGACACGGACGACGTCGTCGACGTGGTGCTGCTGTGGTGGCGCGACGGTGACGGGGACCTGTTCGACGTCCTGAGCGACGCCATGCGAGCACTCGCCGAGGGCGGCCAGATCTGGCTGCTGACTCCCAAGGCCGGACGCGACGGCCACGTGGAGCCGAGCGACATCGGGGAGGACGCCGCGACCGCGGGCCTCTCGCAGACCAGCAGCATCTCCGCCGCCCCGGACTGGTCGGGGACCAGGCTCGTCTCGCCCAAGGGGCGACGCTAGGGAGCACCAGCGCCGGCCGGATACGGCAGGATGAGTCCCGTGACGCAACATCCTGCCGCGGTGGGCGCCGTGGCTCCGGACTTCGAGCTTCAGGACCAGCACGGCACGCCTGTGAGGCTGTCCGGCTTCCGGGGCAGGAAGGTCGTGCTGGTCTTCTACCCGCTTGCCTTCAGCGGGGTCTGCCGGAGCGAGCTGGCCGCCCTGCGCGATCTCGACACCGACGCGCAGGTCCTCACCGTCTCGGTCGACTCCCTGTTCACCCACCGTGCCTGGGCGGACCAGGAGGGTTACGGTTTTCCCCTGCTCTCCGACTTCTGGCCACATGGACAGGTCGCCCGGGCGTACGGTGTCTTCGACGATGCGAAAGGCATCGCGCGGCGTGGCACCTTCATCATCGACGGTGAGGGCGTGATCCGGTGGTCGGTGGTCAACCCGGCCGGCACCGCACGTGACGTCGCCGCCTACGTGAAGGCACTCGCCGACATCTCGTAACGGAGGACACCATGCCCTGCTACCGCTGCGGGGCCCGGCAGACCGACCCCGTCAAGGGTGCCAGCCCGTGGAAGCGCGGGGTACGCCGGGAGTCCCAGGTGCTCATCTGCCCTGACTGCCAACGCCTGCACGACCTCGACCTCGACTGCTGCCGTACGTGCGGGTCCACGGCGCTCATCTGCCGTCTGGGCGAGGTGGAGTGCCGGGCCTGCGGGGCGGTGCGGATGGCCCGGGCGAGGGCCTTCGCGGGGTCGGGAGCCCCGCCGGGGCTGTCGGCGGAGGTGGAGGCGGCCCTGAACCGGGTCCTCGGCCGAGCCTGAACCGACCGGGACGGGACTCTGGACTGACCGGGACGGGACTCTGGACTGACCGGGACGGGACTCTGGGAAGCTGGACAAGAGCGGACAGCGAGCCAAATAAGCCCCGGAGACCCCTTTCCAGACATTTACTGAGCTGCGCTATCGTCTCCTACCGTGTCCGAACCTAGGAGCAGTTCGTTCGTCGTAGCGCTCGACGTCGGTGGCACGTCCATGAAGGGCGGCCTGGTCAGCGAGTCCGGCGCGGTGCTGTTGAGCGAGCGACGCCCCACTCCGGTCTCGGAGGGGCCTGAGGCGGTCGTGACGGCGATCCGCGACTTCATCGGCCACCTGGCGAGCTCGGGCGACGGCAACCCGGCAGGGGTCGGCCTGGCCGTTCCGGGGCTGGTCTCGGAGGACACCGCCCTGTACGCCGCCAACCTCGGCTGGAGCGACGTCCCGGCCACCGCGTTCACGCCGCTGGACGTCCCCGTCCTGCTCGGCCACGACGTCCGCACGGGCGGCCTCGCGGAGAGCGTCCTGGGAGCGGGGCGCGGCGTCTCGGACTTCCTGTTCCTGCCGATCGGCACCGGCATCGCCGGCGCCATGATCCTGCACGGCGAGCCGTACGGGGGCGCCTCGGGCTGGGGCGGCGAGATCGGGCACATCCCGGTCTTCCCGGACGGTGAGCAGTGCGCGTGCGGCCAGTTCGGCTGCCTGGAGACGTACGCCTCGGCCGCCTCGGTCGGCAGGCGCTACAGCCAGCGCTCAGGCCTGGAAGGGATGCGGGCCGAGCAGGTGGTCTCCTCGGACGACCCGGTGGCCGTCGAGGTCTGGGACGAGGCCGTGGAGGCTCTCTCGCTTGCCCTGGCCACGTACACGCTGCTGCTGGACCCCACCATGATCGTGCTGGGCGGCGGCCTGGCCGAGGCGGGCCCGGCGCTCTTCGACCCGGTCCGCACCCGCCTCGTCAAACGCCTCGCCTTCCGCGCCGCGCCACCCCTGCACCCGGCGGCGCTGGGCGTGGACGCCGGCATGCTCGGGGCCTCGCTCCTTGGCTGGCGCGCCGCCGGCCGCCCCGAACTGGGGCCGGGCTGGGTTCTGGATGTGCGATCCCAGCCGTTGGTGTCGTAAGGTGTAGTGCCGATCAGGGGCGGTTAGCTCAGCGGTAGAGCACTCGCCTTACAAGCGAGGGGTCACTGGTTCGAACCCAGTACCGCCCACCAGTGAAAAACGCCCCGTCTCCGATCAAGGAAACGGGGCGTGAGTGACAAACTGAGTGACATGCTGGGTAGCTACGCATCATCCGCCATGGGAAAGATGCGATCCATCGCAGTCGCGCCTTCCTGGATGACCGGCCGGATCTGCTGACGGTAGACGGTCTCCGTGACCACCGTGTTGGAGTGCCCGACCAGGCGTGAGATGTCCTCGATCGGGATGTCGTGGTCCGAGAGCAGGGACACGAAGCTGTGCCGGAGCTCCCGGGGAGCCCAGTCCTTGCCGGCGAGCTTGGCGCTGTCGAGCACCTTCCTGAAGTCGCGGCGGGTGTTGTGGGCAGTCATCTTCGTCCCGGTCCGAGTGGAGAACACCAGCTCGCGATCGTCGTTCTGAGCTTCCTTGAGGTTCTTCAGGGCGTCCACGCAGCGTTTGGGCAGAGCGAGGCTGCGTCGGGACTTCGGGGTCTTGGTCTCGCCCTTCTTGCGGACCGATCGCCAGACGTACAGGGCGAATTCCTTGTGATCCCAACCGATCCCGGCCACTGATCGCCATGCTTGTGTCTCATCGTCGTACGCGACTACATGACTCCACTGAAGCGCCCGCACTTCCTCCGTGCGTGCTCCAGAAAGCAGAGAGACCACGATGTAGGCCCGGATGCGAGGCTGTGCGTTCTCGGCCGCCTTCAGGACGGCTTCGGCCTGAGCCAACGTGAGCGCCTTGGAAGTGCGGCCGGTTCGACCTTCCGGGATCTCGCACAGATCCACCACGTTGCGTTTGACCTTGTCGCGCCGCATGGCGTTCTTGACCGAACGATTCAGGACGTTGTGGAGGATCTTGAGGGAACGAGTGCTGAGCTCACTCGTCTTGCGCTGCAACCACTGATCGACGTCCTCGACGGAGAGATCCCTGAGCTTGCGTTTGCCCAGCTCGGGGAGGAGATGCTTCCTGACGTAGGTTCGATACATCTCGACGGTGGCAGGCTCGCGTCCGGGTAGGCCGTTGGCCAGCCAGTAATTCACCGCGTCGGCGACGGTGTAGTTGGTTGGTGCGATCGCAAGGCCATCCTCGTGATCGCGTAGGACCTCCTTAAGTTTGGCTTTGGCTTCAGTCTTGGTCCGTCCGGCGGCTTTGCGGGTGATGCGTCGGCCTGCCGGGGTGTAGCCGATGGTGATCTCGGCGATCCAGCGTTGGCGGGCTTCGCTCCAGTACAAGCCACCGTCGCCGTGTGCGCGTTGCTTGGGCATCAGGCGACCTGCGCTTCCTGCTCCAGGAGCTTGATGTACTCGGCGATGGCGTCGGCCGGCACGCGGCGCGCACGTCCGGCTTTGACGGTACGGAGTCGTCCCGCGCGGATCTCCTGGTAGAGGTAGCGACGGGACAGGCGCAGGACGGTGACGGCTTCGTTGACGTCGTAGAGGGCTTGACCGGGATAGTGCACGATCTTGCCGCTGGTAGGCATGGGTACTCCGTTCGTATCTGGGGTTGGTCAGGCGGCGAGCGGTGTGGACGAACTGCATGCCTGTTCGAAGGCGAGTTCTTCGCGTCCGGCTCGGGTGTATTCGCGGGCTTGTGCCGCTGCCGTGTTGGCTAGGAGGGCGTCTCCAGTGGTTTTCCAACCGCTCCCGGCATAGGTGAGTTCACTGATGACGAGCGTCGTTTCGTCGTCAAGGTCGGCTTGACGCTCGAATGCGTCGGGGGCGTACTCGTGTGCGGCGTCTTGGGTGCGGCGATAGTGGACGCGTGCGGCGCGTAGGGCGGCGAAGGTGGTGGAGTAGCGGCGGGCTTTGGTGAAGAAGTGGCCGCCGAAGCCGAGCATGTGTGCCCAGCGGCGGAGGCCGTCGAAGCCTTCATGGTCGGGGTGGCCGAGGTCCCAGCATGCGGCGATGAGTCGTTCGGTGTGGGTGCCGGCACGGTTGGCGTGGTGCTCGATGGAGGCGTGGTCCAGACGGCGGGAGACGTGCCCGGTGACCTCGGTGCCTTTGGTGGCGTACTTGGCGAGGTAGGCGGCGACCATGGCGTCGGTGACCGGGTTGTCGCCTCGGAGGCTCAGCGGGCGCACGTCGAGCTGGTCACCCCAGGCGATGGACCAGCCGCCGGGGTTCTCGTCGTGTGCGGGGGTAGTGAACCGGGTTGCGGTGGCGGCGTGCTGGACGGCGTCGACCAAGTCGTCCGCGGTGGGTCCGTCCGGTGGGGCAACGACCGCGGTGGGGTCATCAGGGTCGAGGCCGTCGAGGCGGAGCAGGACGTGGAAGTGAACGGCTCCGCGTCGCTGGTATTCAGCGGCTTTGCCATGGGCGATGCGGATGCGGGGCAGTCCTCGACGGCGGGCGAGCTGGTTGAGGTGGCGTTCCATCGCCTGCTTGGTGCGGCGCCAAAGCTCTCCGGCCTGGTTGTTCCAGACGACGTGGTGGTCGTGGTCGTAGCAGTCCAGGCACAGCGGTTGCCCGATCCGCTCGTCGGCCAGGCCGTGGCGGGCGAAGCAGGCTTGCAGAACGCCGTGGGGGCAGGTGTCGATGGTGCGTCGGGCGTGGCAGGGTTCCGGCCGGCAGGTGCAGCGGGTCTTGTCCTTGCAGGTGTGGGTGCGGACGTGCCGGGTGTGGACCGGGCCGAAGGCGGGAGCGGTGAAGGTGGCGAAGACGGCCGGGTGGGTGGAGACGGACTCGTCGACGCCTTTGCCTCCGGTCAGGCCGGAGCGGACGAGCTGGTAGGCGTCGCGGCGGTAGGTCTCGGCGCAGGAGGGGCAGATGGTGACGCGGCGGTTTCCGCAGGCTTTGTAGATGACGCCGTCTGGCAGCTCCGAGGTGGGCACCGTGGCCAGGATGGCGCCGGTGTGGGTGTCGACGGTGTGGACCTGGCCGTGGAGGCGGACGGGGGCGGTGCATCCGGCGGCGGACCAGATGTGGTCGAGCCAGGTGTAGTAGCCGTCGCCCGCGCGGGTGAGTGCGCTGTCGTGCGCGAACAGAGCAGCTGCACCACTGTGGGTGCGTGCGGGGCCGGGTTCGGTGTTCGCCCCCGTGCCCGGGAAGGTGAGCTGTTGCCCGTTCTTCCCGGGGACGAGAGCCAGCGTCGAAGGTGCCGACGAGCTGGTGGTCATGGGCGGCCCCCGTCGTGGGTGCCGTCGAGGTGGTGGAGTACGGCCGTGGCCATGTCGGTGTCGATGCCGAGGTGGTCGGCGAGGATGGCCGGGGTGATGGGGTCTTCGCTGCGTTGCCGATGGGCGAAGACGGCCATGCGAGCGCCCTGGAGGAGTTCGTCGGGGATGGCGGTGACGGGTTCGATCGCGGGTGCCTCAACGCGGGGGACTTCCGCTGTGACGGTGGTGATCGTTGGAGTGGTGCGCTCGTCAGGAGCGGTGACGTGTTCGCGCGTGGTCTTGCTGGTGGGCGTGCCAGACAAGGCGAACTTGGTGAGAGCGAGGAAGGCCAGCGCGGGAACGGCGTTGAGGAGCCATCCGCTTGGGCTTGGGTCAGCGACCGCCAGTTGCGCAGCGATGGACAGTGCGGCGGCGATAATGAGGACGACCATCGGGTAGACCACGGAGGCACTGGCGCGCTTGCGTCGGCGGATTTCCAGGCCGGCGGCGGTGGGGGTGAGTTCGGAGATGATGGCGTTGGCCCAGCCGAACCAGTCGCCGGTGTTGGCGGGGACGTGTTGCATGGTCCAGTCGTGGACGTGGGTGAAGGAGACCGCTCCGGCGATGCCGCCGATGACGAGCAGGATGCCTATCTGGACGGCGGACTCGATGCGTGGGGCTCGGTTAGACGACGAGTGCATGGTGGTCTCCCTGCGCGTCGTGAAGGTGAGCGGTGATGGGCTGGTGGCACTCGCTGCACGTGATGGAAGCGCTGGCGAGCAGGGATGCCGCGATGCGGATGATCCGGTTGCAGGCGCAGGTGGCAGCTACGACGTGGGGCGTGATGTCGTCTGCCGTTGTGGTGTGCTCGTCGGCTGGCTGGTCCCAGCCGGTGACGCGGGGGACAACGCCGCATAGCGGGCAGGAGCGTGATGCTCCGCCTCGGTTTTTGAGGGATCGTTCGAGGTTGCGTCCGCCGTCCCAGATGCGGGCCACGACGAAGTCGATGCCTTCTTTGGTGATGACTTGCATCAGGCGGGCGCCGGTGCCGTTGCGGTGCTGGCGCAGGCGGCGGCTCAGGTCTCCGGAGGTCCAGCCGATGTAGTGGCGTGCGTGCTTGTAGGGCCGGTCGAAGTGGAGCAGGTAGACGGTTCCGCCGGTGCTCATGCGTTCTCACCGCCCCAGCGCTGCTGGGCGGCCTGGCGGCTGATGGTTAAGGGGCGGGCGATGTCGGTCCAGGAGTAGCCCTGCGCCCGGAGGCCGTTGACGGCGTGCGCGATGGCGGCGTCCAGCTCGTCGATGAGGTCGACGGCGTCGGCGAGTGCTTCGACATCACCGGCGGCGATGCGGCGGCCGTAGGCGCGGATGGCACGCTGGAGGAAGGCCGCGTATTGGTCGTTCTCGACGACCCGTCGCGGGCTGTTGGATGTCAAGGTTTGGTTGTCAGTGCAGTCGCGTTCAGGCATGGCGGACTGCACGGTGCAGGTACGCTGCATGGATCCACGTCCTTCGCTTGACGGTGGAGTAGTGGAGTGCAGGGGCCGGGAAGCTGTGGAAGGTGCACCGGCCCCTGTTTGGTTGTCAGGCGGCGAGCTGGTGTGCGGGCAAAAGCGAGCCGTGACGTCCGCTACGGCGGATGGCGACGGCGTAGTCGGCGATGTGGGCGATGTCGCTGTCGGTGAGGTAGGCGACCTTGATCTTGTGAGGGGTGCCGCCTTCGGCGATGAGGTAGCACACGCCCTGACTGGTGGGCGTGATGTCGGTGGCGCAGTAGCCGGAGCTGGACCAGCCGTCGCCGAGGATGATGTCGCTGGAGCCGGACGAGGTGCAGCGGAAGGCGGCGCGGTAGCCGAACAGGTCGCGCATCGACTTGGGGATGATGTCGACGCTGGGTCGCTGGGTGGCGGCGACGACGATGATTCCCGCGGCTCGTCCCCGTGCGACCAGGTCGCGAAGCAGGGAGATGAACTCTCGCTGCTGGCGCTCGTCGCCCACGGTGGCCGAGAAGTAGGCGATCTCGTCGATGATGACGACGATGACGTTGACGTCGTCGTACTGCTCGATCTTGCGTCGGCGGCGGGCCGACAGCCAGGAGTAGCGGTTGTTCATTACCTGCTGGAGGCGGCGCAGGGTGATGATGGCTTCGTCGATGTCGGGGCCGACGAACTTGTCGGCGGCGGGTGCGAGCATGCCGAGCTCGACCTGCTTGCCGTCGAGGAGGACAAGCCGGGTGCGGTCGCACAGAGCGGCGTGGCAGCCGATGCACTGGACCAGGCCGGACTTGCCGCCTCCCGGTTCGCCGGCGGCGAGGATGTTGCGGTAGATGAGCGGCAGGTAGACCGGCTGACGCATCTCGTCGATCCCGATGAAGATCGGGTCATGCATCGACAGCATCGGCCCTATCGGCACCCTCGCGCTGGTGGGTGCGTCGATGATGGTCATGATCGTGGGTCTCTTTCTGCGAGAGTGTTGAGATGCCGTGCGGGGTGCCACCAGGGGCAGAGCCCGCACGGATCGCTGTGAAGGGGCTACGGCGTGACCGCGCCGTAGTAGGTGCCGGAAGCCTCATGCATGGCCATGTGCTCCTGGGTGATGGCGGTAGCCCGGAACTCCACCGGCCCGAAGGTGCGCAGAGCGGTGTAGTGCGAACCGCTGTCACTCAGCGTGGGAGTGACGCCGAGGATGGCGGCCACGCGGCCGACTTCCGCGCGCTTCGCGTCTTCGCTTCCGCCGTCCACGTCGTTGGCGGTGACGCTGTAGCTGACGTGGGCCCAGGAGTTGGTGGGCACGTCGGGGTGGGTGTCGAGGAAGTCGGCCAGGGCGCGCAGCCCGTCAATAAGCTGGGCACGCGCGACCATGGCTTGGAGGTTGGCGAGCTGCCGCTTGTACTGCTGAGCGACGTCCGTACGGCCGTGATAGTCGTAGTAGCGGGCCAGCTCAGACAGGTGACCGATCTCCTGGTTGATCTCGTAACGCGAGGTGAGATCCATCGACGTTCCTTTCGCGGATCAGGGCATGGCGATGCCGGGGGACGGCCGGGCGAGAGAAGTGCTCGACCGCCCCGCCAGCGGGTGTGGTGAGTACGGCGGGAGCGACTGCGTCAGTCGATGTAGTCGCTGATGTCTTCCGCGCCGCGTGCGGCCGGGACGGTGACGGCATCCCGGGCAGGCTTCTTGCCGTTGTCGATCCGGCCGTTCTTGGTCGTGTTCTTCTGCGTGTCGATGACGGACGCTTCGGTGACGTCGTCCAGGTCCAGCCCGCCAGTCCCCGTGTCGAGGACGAGCGTCGGCTGACTCACCAGGTCGTCCACCTCACTGATCTCGTCAGTGAGCGGAGAGACGACGCGTCCAGTGAGCGCGTCACGGCGGCTGATGTTGATCCGCACGAGCGCGGAGTTGGACTGCGAAGCGCGCTCGACGTTGACCTTGTCGGCCCAGCACGCGGCAGCGATCTGTTCGAGTCGGCCTTCCAGATCCGACATGGCCAGGCCGGGACGCAGCCACAGCCAGACCGACTCGCCGACGAGCGTGGGACGAGCCCACAAGACGAACGGCAGCGAGGCGCGGTTGTTGCCGATGATGAACTCGGCGAAGCAGGTCCGCAGACGGTGCCGGGAGATGACGCACCAGGCCACTTTCATGACATGGTGGCGGACCTGGGGAAACGCGAACGGAACCGTCACCGTGGCGACGATCGCCAGGCGCACGGTCAAGGTGGTGTGCTGGGCCAGGATCACGAAGCCGTAGACCAGGCCGGCGGCGGCGAGGATCTCGGGAAGCCACCACAGGATGACCCGCAGCACGGGCCAGATGAAGATCACGGCGGCGATCGGCAGGGCAATCAGTGCCCCGATGAGTCCGCCCAGGATGAGCGCGATGATGGGGTGGAAGTTGTCCGCCAGGATGGTCGCGGCCAGGAGGCCGGCCACGATGGAGACCACCCAGAAGGCGATCTTCGCGTTGCGGGTGTAGGACCGGGAGACGTGGTCCTCGATCACCGTGACGGTGCCTCGGCGGCCGGAGGCTCGCCGTGACAGGGAACGGCCGCTAGTCTTGGCCATGAGTCGACGTCCTTCCTAAGGGATGTCGGGTTGATGTGAGTGCGGCGGGGCCGGATCTGGGGAGATTGGCGGCCCCGCCTGAAAATGCGGAGAGCGTTTCAGCTGGCCATGACGGTGGAGCTGTGTCCGTTGCCGCACTGCCCGACGAACAGCCCGTACTCGTCGTCGCTGTAACCGACAACGGGTTCACCGCACTGGCCGCAGTTGTACGCCATCGTGTAATTGGCGTTGGGGTTGGTGCGATAGACCGCGAACTGGGTCTTCTTCGGCATTGTGAGCCTCCTGCTCAGCACGGTGCGTTGTGGTTGTGGTTGATTGGGCTGGAGCTGACCGCTCCGCATGAACAGGAAAAGAGCTCCTGTTTCGTGTTGTCGTTCGCCCCGTCAGGCCACTGGCCACGGGAAAGCGAAGCTGACATGCTGATTCCTCCTCTTGCAGAGGACCGGGCACGTCCTTCTCTTGGTCGGGTAGGCGTGCCCGGCACAGCAATGGCCGTTGGCCAGGTGTGATGCTCGGAGATGTCTCCGCGTGGCATCACGTAGCGGACACCTCAGGCAGACCGTGAGCGTCTAGAGCCGGGTCAGGCGGACTTGGCCGCCGGAACCGTCGCCGACTTGATCTCCGTCGCGCGAAACGCAACGCCGCTGCGCCCGTTGGTCGACCAGGGCAGGGCCTCCAGCTTGGAGAGAGTGACGATCTGTCCCACCTTCACCTCGGGCCGGATACCGGCCGTAGTGACAGTGATGACCTCGCCACCGTCCTCGTCCAGGATGAACACCTGCGTCGACCACATCGGACGGCCCGTGTCGCGCTCGGTCTTCTGGCGACCGTTCTGGTCGGTCTTCTCGACCGACTCCTTCGACACCGTCACCTGCTTGTTGCTCGTGTCCACGTAGAGCTTCATGGAGCCCTTCCTCTCGTCTTGGGCCGCACCACTTCTGGATGCGCTCCCCTACTGGACAGGTCCTCTATAGGACCACTGCTAGGACTGTCGCATGGCCTCCACTTCTCGTCAAGTCCTCTATAGGAATATGCTTGGCCCAGAGAGGAAACACGTGACTGATCAACTCGGCGCAAAGGCGCCCAAATATCAACGAATCGCCGACGAGCTGCGACGCGACATCAGAGATGGCGTCTATCGGCCAGGTGACCGCCTACCAGGAGAGACATCGCTCCTGGAACGCTTCCGATCTCAGCTTCCGAGTCTGAGTCTTCCGACGCTGCGACAGGCCGTCGCCCTACTGCGCGCCGAAGGACTCATCGAGTCCCGGCAAGGCGTCGGAACGTTCGTGAAGGAGAACCGACGCCTCCAGCGCCGTTCCCGGTCCAGGTATGGCAGGGCGAGGGACGACAAGCAGCTCCTGACATCGCACCTTCAGCACGAGATCACGTTCGCTGGCGTCGCCCAGATACCGCCGCACATCGCTGAAGCGGCCGGCCTGGCCGAAGGAACGGAAATGGTCATCCGGCGCCGCACTCTTCGTGATCGCGAAACTGGCAAGCCAGAGGAGCTCGGCGCAAGCTACCTACCGATGGACTATGCAAGCGGCAGCTTCCTTGAAGAGCCCAAGGTCGTGCCCAAGGCACTCTTCCTGTGCATGGAAGATCTCAGCGGCAAGCAGTACGCCCATGCTCGCGATCAGTGGTTGGTTCGGATCCCCACCGCCACCGAAAGCGATCTTCTTGACCTTGCGACCGGTACCCAGGTCATCCATGTCATCCACGTCGCACGAGCGGACGACGGATCTCTATTGGAGGTCTCGGAGTCCGTTTGGCCCGCTGATCGCATCGTGGTGATCGACGAATACCCGATCACGCAGCAGGCAGAGCAGCCTGACGTACCGTCTGACATCTAAGGATCATCATGGATCACACCACGATCGAGCGCGTACCCGAGGTTCGTAACCATTGGTGGTGGCGCCCCGGTTGGCAAGAAGGACGGCACTACTACGCCTGCCATCTCTCCTTTGAAGATCAACCCGACCTACATACTCTGGTTGATCGCTACCAGGAAGCGCTTAAGTCGTTCCCCGTTCTAGATCTCATCCCGCGCCCCTGGCTTCATCTCACCATGCAAGGGATCGGATTTACTGACGAAGTTTCCGAGGAGAGTGTAGGCAGGATCGAGGACATGCTTCGGTCAGAACTACAACGAATCACGCCCCCTGTGGTGACCTTCCACCGGCCGGTCATCGTGCCCGAAGCGATCTACCTACCAGCTCTACCCGCTACGCCAATTTCCGACCTTCGGGCGGCGTGCCGTACAGCCATCGCGTCGGCTCAAGCTGTCGAGTCTGACGCAGGCTCGTATCGGCCCCACGTCAGCATCGCGTACGTCAACGCCGACAGCCCAACCGAACACATCGCTCAGGCCCTGGAAGTGGTGGACGTAGACCCGGTCCAAGTCACGATCTCGCACGTGTCTCTCATGGTGTTTCACCGTGATCGACGCATGTATGAATGGACCAAGGCCATCCGCATCCCCATCGGTGCTAGCTCGTCCTGATCAGGCCACGGCCGAAGTGGCTGTGTGAGAACTTTCTGTACGTCTTCAAGGCGGCCCCGAGGGGCCGCACGCGCCGCCGTCACGGCGCACGCCGCCACCTCCCGCTTCGCTCCCGGCGGCGACGCGCAAAACGCCGGACGGCTGGCGCGGACGAGTGGAAGGGGCCGCCATGCGACAGTACAGAGCTGATCACACAGGGGAGCGCGCTTCTCCGGTCACAGGGCGAGTCGGTCAGCGCACGCGTGCGCGGTCACGGGGCCGGCCTTACTGCATGCCTCCGGCGGGGGCGCTCCGGCTCCGGGATGGCGTTCGCACGCACGTGCGGGTTGCGGGGTGGCTGGTGTGTCCATCCCGTCTTCCATCGACCCAGGCAAGCCCAGCAGACCGCCTCCTCCGGTGCAAGCCCGGCTGTGACCGCTGGGCATCCACTCACCCTGGAAGGTGCCCAGGCGAAGGGACACGTCAAGCCGGGCTTGCACCTCCGTCACCGGCCCGCTGCCGCTCCGCAGTGGGTCGACGGCAGACGGGATGGACAAAACCAGCACTTGTTGTAGCGGCGTTTCATATACTGCATGGCTAAAGCCAGCATAGGAGGGCTTGTGTCAGCTCCGACGGATATGAATTGGCTAGCTACGGTACTCCCTGTCGCATCCCTCGCTCTAGGCTCTCTGCTTACGATGCTCGGGCAGGGGCTAGCTGATCGGCGAACCCGGAAGCGTGAACATGCCGCTCGCATAGATCAACTACGCATACAGCTCTACCAGGAGGATAGGGAGATCTTGCACTCTCTGCAGCAGGCTGTTACGGAGTTTTCCCACTTGCAATGGGATTATCTTCAACATCTAACCTCCAAAGATGCTGAACCAGATGATGTCGTAGTAAAAAAGCAAACCGCCAAACACAGGGAAAACTATACTCCAATCTATAGTCGATTAGTTATGTACTATCATCGATGCAAGCATGAGCACGTCCGGGAAGAAGTAAAAAAGTTCATAGTCTGGTGTCAAGATTTCGATGAAATCAAAAAGCATAAAGATCTCTCGGATCGCATCGAAGAAGCAGGGGGTATTACGCAGCTCGTACACGAGGCAATCGGGCAACAGCTCCGAAAGGACCTCTTGGTCGAATTGCAGCGAAATCCCGCTGTGATGAGACGTCAAAAGAGAAACAAATAGTCCAATGCCCTGGCTGTCAAGTACACCCGAGTCCAAGTGACGTGATTGGCTGAAAGCCAAGGAGGGGCCAGGCTGAGAGCCATGCAGTAGTGCGACCCGGTCTAGGCTCGATTGGCCGAACGAGCCTCGCACCTTAACCTGCGTGAACTGATCAAAACGCTGAGTCTGACGAGTCCTATGACTGTAGACGGGATCGAGAGGCTGAGTGACAAACTGAGTGACATCACAGACGCCCACCACAGCATGACCATGCACCTGAGTGCACACCAGACATAGACCCGAGCAGTGACTACGCCAGCTCCAGTGATCAAATAGCTACGCTTACAAGCGAGGGGTCACTGGTTCGAACCCAGTACCGCCCACCCTGCACACCCACCCGTTACCCACCTCCCGGGTGGGCCGTCTGACGCCCGCCCGCACACCATGGCCCTCGCTCCGCTCGGACGCCCTGCCTGAAGGCCGGGCTTCGCCCGGCCCCGCTGTCGCCCCCGGGCAACCGGATAGGCCATGGCTTGATGCCTTGCCCGACGCTTCGATGGCTGCTCATCCATGCCCATGCAGGTCTCAGGACTGCCATAGGCGGTAATCGGTCCGGAGGGCGTGGTCGGCCTGTGCGGTGCTGTGCTGGTAGATCAAGGCGGCGCGGACGGAGTCGTGGCCCATCCGCTGCATGAGGTCCTTGAGGCTCGCGCCGGAGCCGGCGGCGATCGTGTTGCCGGTGTGCCGGAGATCGTGGAAGTACAGGCCAGAGAAGCCGACCTTCTGTGTGTTCTCGTCCCACTTGGCCGCGCGCCGGAAGTCGCTGCGGTGGAGGCTGCCGCCTCGTGAGCCGGTGAAGATCAACGCGTCCGGTGCTGAGTGGCCGGCAAAGGATCTCCGATACGGAGGTGACGGGCGATCGTAGCCAGGTCGTCCCCGTCGTGGTACGACGCCTTGCCGACCTTGAGGAGGCGTCGAGCTTGGTTGCGGGACGCCCCCGTGCGGACTGTGCGAGGGAGCCGGTTGAGGCGCTCGGCGGCCTGGTCGATCGTGACGGGTTTCGTCGTACGCAGGACCTCCCGCGGACATGCGAAAGCCCTCGACGCGCGAGGCGTTCGAGGGCTGGTTATGCCACGATCAATCCATTTGATGCACGTTGGTCAGCGATTCGGTCAAATCGACGCGCAGGGATTCGGCTGCCAGATCGCGGAGTTGGTCAGCGAAGGCGAGAGCCTGCTCGGGCGTGAGTCGCGGTTCGGTGCCAAGGTAGAAGACGACGATATCGCCGAGCGGTGAGCGCACGGCGGTGAACGGTGAGGGCGGGGAGATGACCATGATGGGTGCATCATCCCGCGCCGCACCGACAGTTTTCTCGTGATTTTCAGGCTCGCCGGGATGTGGTGTCGTCTCCAGCGCGGGCGCTGACCAGGGCTCTCCTGTACGTCTTGACGGGCTCGGTGGGCGCGGGTGAGGTCGGCGTACTGCTGGACGTCGTACGCGGTTCGGCAGGCCCGGCACCCTGCTCCCGCGGGCTGCCCGCCGTCGCGGATCGCGTCGGCGCAGCGCTGGCGGCGTTCATCAGCCACGGTCCTCCTCCCTCCAGGGTCGGTACATGCGCATCTCGTTGAGGCGCTCCTCGTCGATGCAGATGAGCCCGAGCTCCAGCAGGTGCAGGAGAGCCGTGCGAACCTGGCCCTGTGCGATGCCGGCTATGGTCATATGCCATTCGCTGGCCCCGGCACGATGAGAAACCCTGATCAGGCGGCATGGTGACGTGGGGGAGGGCCATGATCGCCGTGCCATTGGCGTGCCATTAGGTCCGCGGGAGCCTGGCGGGTGAGCGTTGATCGGTTGTGTCGGTCCAGGTAAGACGGGGCGAAGAGCTGATCTTGGCTCCTTACCAGCGAGAGGTCACTGGTTCGAACCCAGTACCACCCACCCTGCACACCCACCCGTTACCCACCTCCCGGGTGGGCCGTCTGACGCCCGCCCGCACACCATGGCCCTCGCTCCGCTCGGACGCCCTGCCTGATGGCCGGGCTCCGCCCGGCCTCGCTGTCGCCCCCGAGCAGTCGGCCAGGCCACGGCTTGATGCTTGCCAGAGGCTTCGATGGCTGCTCATCCATGCACCGTGTAGGTCTCAGACTGTCATTGGCGGTAATCGGTCCGGAGGAGGGGGCGCGGTCGGTCCTGCATCCTCTCGTCGGCGGTCACGTGTGCGGATTGACAGCCTTTCCGGCACCCGACCAGCGCGCAGGCCGGATAGAACCAGAGCGTGTTGAGGCTGTGGCAGACGGAGCAGTGGAGCGCGTCGAGGGAGTGGGCTCGTGTCATGCGGCGTCACCTCGTGCGGTGAAGGTGGCAACCATGACTCGGATTCCAAGTGACATAGCCGATGTGACGAACCTCTTGCTCGCCCGATAGACAGAAGGCCACGCGATCAGGGAGGCGCAGCCCGGTGTACGTCAGGTTCCAGAGCCCCACCCCTAACGCGCGAGGCGTCCACCCCGGCATCTTCGGCCTCGTCAACGGCCTGGCGAAACAAGGACGCCTCTCGCCCGAGCAGGAACGTTTCAAGACCGAGAGTCACGCTTGGTTCCACGCGAACCTGATCGACCCCAGCACCGTGGACCCGCACATCTACGACCGCGACCACAATCCCGGAGCCACCGCCTGGTTCAAGACCTCAGCCGACCATCTTCTCGAACGCCTCACCGGCTACCTGGAAATCCTGGCCGCGCATGATGTGGCATGCGTGCGCATCGAGACGGCAGAACCCGGAAAGGTGATCTACGAAGACGCACACCAAGTCATCGTCGTCCCCGACAGCACCGGGTACGCGTCCGCCAGCCCGTGACGATCCGCCGCAACCAGCACCTCCTCCTCCTTCCTCCACCACCACCACCACCAACGGCCGGTCGGAGATATCTAGAACCGCTCCGAAGACGCCAGCAGCGTGAGATGCCGCCGGATGCCCTGCGGCAACGCCTCGCCGCTGATCAGATCGACGTCTTCCGACAGCTCCATAGGCAGTCACAGCGACACAAACTCACTCGGCTCGCCTCGCGCACGACCAGTGGTCGGTGGAGGAACGCCTTGTTCTTGGGCACCGCATTCAACAGCAGCGCCGCCACTCGGTTGGGCAGCGCGATCGCGCCCGCCTCGGCCAATTCGCCTGGGGCCGGTCTCCGGGTGGTCAGGTATGCCTGCCCGGGGCGGTTGGACTCCACCGGCGCCATCGCCGGACGGCCTCGCACGAAGCGGCCTTGCCCTGCCGAGACTTGATCCAGCCCTGCTCGCGCAGCACCCGCAGCGCCGCCACCCGTGGGCCGGGAGACGCCGAACTCTTGAATGAGCCGGTGCTCACTGGGGAGCATGGAGTCGGGGCGTCCAACACCCGACAGGTTGTTGCACCGAGCCAAGGAGTGGTCCGGCCGAGGCGACGCGTCCTCACGGGTTTGCCGCCTTGCCAAGCTGTTCTCATGAGGATCAAACGGCGGCGCGCCGAGCCGTCGCGCCGACCACCGACCCGCCGCCGCTAGCAGTCGGCGATCCGATCCAACGCCGCTGCCAGCTCATCTGCCGACGAGACTTGAGCTCCTTTCTGATCGAGTGACAGGTCGTCCCGGTTGACCTGGGTCACGTCCAGAATGCCGCCACGAAAGATGGCGACATCGATCTCCAATGGGGGCTTCTCCAATCGGAGGATGTGGACGGGGTCCATGCCGAGTGCCTCAAACGGCCCTTCTGTCGTCAGGACTATTCCTGCCGCTTCCAGCACTCCAACACGATCACGCTGCCAGCGCTCCACGGCAGCAATGATTGGCGCGTTCTGGTCATGAGGATGAAGGTCGCCCATGATCCGCCATCTTGACAGTGTTCGGTCCATCGATGACCCCGGCGGGGGCGTCGGCTCCGGAATGATCACGACAAGCGGTCAGGCCGTATACGGGCCAGTCAGCGTACGAGCGCGCAGTCATGCGGCCGGCCTTGCTGCACGGCTCCGGCGGGGATGCTCCGGCTCCGGGCAGATGCGAAGGGACCATGCCGTGCGCGAACGGGACCGCCCCGCGGCCGGCCCTCTTCCCCATGGGAGGACGATGGCAAACGGGCAGGTCAAGGCAGATGCCCAGGAGCGAACCGTAGTCAAGGATCCGGCCCGTAGGACAGGATGCCCATCATGTCGATCACTGTGTCGGGTCGCTGGCTGCGGCTTCGTCTGGTGCTGCTCGTGATGGCACCGGTGCTCCTTGTCTACGCAATCTTCAAGGCGCCTGCTTGGATGCACGACTTTCGGTTGTCGCAACTCGTAGATCGAGCCGTACAGTACCCGCCGCCACCGGGAGGTTCGGCACCCAGCTTCTACGGACCGCAATCCAGGGTGAGCGGCGATTCGGGTGACTGCACCTTCCATGTGCGATTCGACGTGATCACGGACAGGCCTGTCGAGGAAGTGCTGAAGCATTACGAGAATGCCGCGATCGCTAAGGCTGACGAGGTTGATTCCGACTTCTCGATCGGCGCATGGGTGCAACAGGGATACACGCAACCAACGCGTCAAGAAGCCGGGTACGAATACCAGACCGTGATTGTCGACCTGGACGCCCAGTACCTCGGGAGCAGCCTTTGGGACCCTCGCTGTTGGTGATAGCAAGCTCCGACCGAAGCCACTGCCCTTTTCGTGGCGGGTTGCGCTATTCGCCGATCTTCTTGGCGTAGAGCGTGATCAGGGTGGAAGTGCTCACCGTGCGACCCCCGGCGGGGGTCTGCTTGGTGATGACCCAGTTACGGTCGAACACCTGGAACCGGTTCTGTCCGGTGGCGTCCTTGTCGTTGAGCACGTAGAAGCCGGCCGCTTGGAGTGTGTCCTGGCCGGCTTGCAGGTTCATGCCGACGACGTCGGGCAGCTTCTTCTTCTCCTCGGCCGGAGCGGCTGGTGCGTCTGTCTTCTGCTTCGGGGGATCGGCGGGCTCCGGGCTCTCGGTGACGGTGGCCGGGGCCGTGGGTGCTGGGACTGTCGCGGTGACCGTCGCGGTGACCGTCGCGGCGGGGGTGGCCGGGGGAGTGCAGGCACCGCACGCTGCCAGGAAGGCTGTGGCGAGGATTGCTGCGCACGCGGGCCAGACGGTGTGGTGTGAACGCATGGTGGGGTCCTCGGGTTCGGGAGATGGACGCACATGCTGAGACGACGGCATGTCACCAGTGGTTGTCGTAGAGTCGCGCTCGGTTGGCGCTCCAGGGGATGTGAGATGCCTGCTGTGACCATGCGCGACACCCGGGAGATCCGCCATGGCCGACGACGTACCGTCCCCCTGAGCGGATCGAGCTCGAAGCGGGCTTCCTCGCCAAGGAGGCTCCGGCCGCCGTCGCTCACCGTGGCGGAGTGGAAGGCGGCGTTCCCAAGGCGCGAGCTTTTCACCCTCCCGATCCCTGCGGGACCATCGCGGGCGACGAACGCGCGGAACGGGCTCCACACCGCGGCAAAGACCTCGGCCTGCTCGGGCGTGTGGCGGGCGGGATCAGCCCCGGATGCTCGGGCAGTTTCGACCCACACGGCGCCGTGGCGAGCGAGGCTCGTCAACTCGCAATCGTCAGCGGAGTGGGAGTCAGGAAAGCCCGCTGCACGTGAGGTGACCTGCGGTGATCGTCCCCGACGAGGCGAGACGCCCGGAAATTGCACTGAAATCGGCTGAATCGTGGGTTACGCTGACCGTGGCTCAGGTGCGAAAGCTCCGGTTCCTTCATCTTCCCAATGAAACCGGCCCGGTGCTGTCTCTGTTCTCTGAGCCCTCACAACTGGATATGCACCTTCCCGGTGCGAAGGCAACGGTTACTTCCTCTCAACAAGGAGCGACGCGGGTTCGAATCCCGCCGCCCATCTCGGTGGGTGTCGTCCAGTGGCCCAGGATGCAACGTCTCCGTCGCCGACCTTGATCTCGGGAGGGATACAACTTCAGAGCACGTCCGGTGCGCAGATGAGGGTTACTTCCTTTGGGAGGGTGGAGTCGCAGGTTCGAGTCCTGCCGCCCCGGCCTGTCCGGGGTGTAGCTCAGATGGCAGAGCACACGAACAGTCACCTTCATCGACTTTGTTCTCGGGCGCGAACTCTTGAACGAGGCCCCCTCTCGACCAACCACGAGCAGGGGGTCTCGTCGCGTCATGGCGAAGTTCAACGGCACGAGCACAAGGGTGGCCGTTTCCAGCCCGGTCAAGTCGGAGGAGACGCCGTCCGGCCGCACCCACGAGGGCGCTCCCGGGTACGCGCGCGACGCCAGGAGCGAGCTGTTCCTGCTCGCCATCACCAACATGGTGGGCGAGAACACCTTCTACGAGAAGGCCGGCGATCGGGACAACAGGTTCCGCGCGCTGGTCCACCAGATCGCGATCGAGGACGGCGAGTGGCTGGCCCGCTTCCTTCCGTGGCTGCGGTCCGGGGCGAACATGCGGTCGGCTCCCGTCGTCGCCGCGTTGGAGGCGGTCAAGGCGCGGCTCGGCGCCGGCCTGCACGGGCTGAACCGGCAGCTCGTGAACTCGGTGCTTCAGCGGGCGGACGAGCCGGGCGAGGCGCTCGCCTACTGGACGTCCACCTACGGCCGGGCCATCCCCAAGCCGGTCAAGCGGGGCGTCGCCGACGCGGTGCAGCGGCTGTACTCGGAGCGGAGCCTGCTCAAGTACGACACCGACAGCAAGGGCTACCGGTTCGGCGACGTGATCGACGTCGTCCACCCCAGCCCCGATCCGGGCAAGCCGTGGCAGGGCGACCTGTTCGCTCACGCGCTCGACCGGCGCCACAACCGCGACAACGCCATCCCGGAGTCGCTCCGCGTGCTTCAGCGGCGTGCGCACCTCATGTCCATCCCGGTTGCGGAGCGTCGCGCGATCGTGGAGAACGGGGTGAGGGATGCCGTTGCCGTCACGCTCGCGGACGCGGGCATGACGTGGGAGGCGCTCGCGGGCTGGCTGCAGGGCGCGATGGACAAGCAGGCATGGGAGTCCGTCATCCCGACGATGGGGCTGATGGCCCTCACCCGGAACCTGCGGAACTTCGACCAGGCCGGCGTCTCCGACGAACTGGCCGCGGTCGTCGCGGCGAAGCTGGCCAGTGCGGAGGAGGTGCGCCGGTCCAAGCAGTTCCCGTTCCGGTTCCTCGCCGCGTACAAGCACGCCCCGTCGCTGCGGTGGGCCTACCCGCTGGAGCAAGCTCTCGGCCACTCGCTGGCCAACGTGCCCGCGCTGAAGGGGCGCACGCTGATCCTGGTCGACCGCAGCGGCAGCATGTTCGGCGGCGTCTCCGGAAAGTCGGGGCTCAACCGCGCGGACTCCGCGGCGGTGTTCGGGGTGGCGCTGGCGATGCGTGCGGAGTCGGCGGACCTGGTCGAGTTCGGCACCAGGTCGAGCTCCGTGGCGTTCGGGGCGGGGGAGTCGGTGCTGAAGGTCGTGGACCGGTTCGGCGACCTGGGCGGCACCAACACCGCTGAGGCCGTGCGCGCCCACTACCGCGGCCACGACCGCCTGGTGATCGTCACCGACGAGCAGGCGTGGGGCGGCCATCACGGCGCCGACCCGACCGCGCAGGTCCCGGCCGACGTTCCCGTCTACACGTGGAACCTTGCCGGATACCAGTACGGCCAGGGCCCGTCCGGTGGGTGGAACCGCCACACCTTCGGCGGACTCTCCGACGCCGCGTTCCGTCTGATCCCTCTGCTCGAGGCCGGCAAGAACGCCGACTGGCCGTTCTGACCCTGACGTAGCCGCGGCCGCCCCGCCTTCCCTGTGGGAGGCGGGGCCGCCTTCTCTGTGAGATCGCTCCACGTCTGCTCTCCGGAGGGGCTGCTCAGGAGTGGGAGACGCGATCTCCCGCTGGATGCAGGAGGGCTGGGGGCGCGGAGGCAAGGTCTTTCGCCGAGTGGGATGGCGGCGACGGGATGATCGAGCAAACGCGGGGTTTACGCTTTCGCGTATGAGCCTTCCTGATCCACCTCCCGAGGTGGCGCGAGTCCAGGACATCGCAGGCTTCGCCGCGTTTCTTGAGTTCATGGCCCGTGACTTCGCTGCAGATCAGGCTGAATGCGAGTGCGAACGGAACACGGGGAACCAGTACTACGAGGGCCGTTGGACTCACATGTACGTGGGCGACTTCCTGGGGACATGGGCGGCGTGGCTACGAGACGCATGCATGCGACAAGGAGCTCCGTTCAAAGATGCCGTTGAGCCGTTGACGTGGCAGAGTCTCGCCCTCCAGATTCACGCCGGCCGCGTGTACGAGTGATGTGTCGGCCGAACTGAGTGGCGCCGCCGAAGAAAAGTCCGGGCGATATGCGACAGGGCGGGATCGGCTACTCCATCGCGGGTGTGAACGGTTGCTCGGGGCGACAGCCGGGGCCGGGCGAAGCCCGCCTTCCCTGGAGGGTCATGGTGTGCGGGCGGACGTCAGACGGCCCACCCGGGGGGTGGGCAACGGGTGGGTGTCCAAGGGAGAATCTTTGAGCTCCGAATCGGATGATCGGGGCTGCGGGTCACCGAGGCCGGTTGCCCTTTCTTCGACGGTTGCTCGGCACGCCACGGCCGCTCGTCGCGGCCCGGCGGCCGGAACCGTTCTGGGCGGGCTTCGGCGGCTTCCGCTGTCCTGTTTTCTCCGCAGCCGATGCAGGAGGAGGGGTACGGCCCCGCGAGCTGTTCACTGTCCGGCCGCGGACGATGCCGATGAAGTCCTCCACCAGGTCGGTGGTCGCGTCCGTGGGCCAGGCCAGCGCGACCTGAGACTGCGGCGCGTCCGTCATCGGCCGGTACGTGAGGTCCTTGCGGTGGTGGAGGCGGGCGAGCGACTGCGGGACCAGGAGGAGCCCCGCGCCGGACGCCACCAGCTGGACCGCGTCCGCCGTCGTGGCCGGGCGCGTGAACGCGGGAGTTCCGGGCCGGTCCGTCCACTCGATGGTGTCGTCCAGCGGATGGAACACCTCGTCGTCGGCCAGGTCGTCGACGGTCACCTCGTCGGCGGCGGCCACCGCGTGGTCCTTCGGCACCACGACCACCGTGGTCTCCACGTAGAGGGGGATCACGCTCAGCCCGTCCCGGTCGACCGGGAGCCTGACGAATCCGGCGTCGGCGCCGCCGTCGCGGAGGAGCCCCACCACGTCGGCGGCGGGGACCGCGACCAGGGTGAGCGGCACGTCGGGCATCCTCTCGGTCCAGACGTTCACCCACTTCGCGGGTGTCACGCCGGGCACGTACGCCAGCCGGAACGTCCTGCCGCTCTCCCCATCAGTCACGTCCTCAGGGTACCGATGTCCGGGGAACGCGTTCGGACTGACTACCCTTGGCACATGACCTCGTCCAAGCGGAAGACCATCCAGACGATGAAGCCCGAGACCGCGGCCAAGAAACTGGGTGTCCTCCTCTCGGCCACACCGGCCGAGTTCCAGGAAGGTGTGGTCTCCCGGGACGAGCTGAACGAGTTGCAGGCGAAGCCACCCGCCTGGCTCGTTGACCTGCGCCGTAACGGCCCGCACCCCAAGCAGGTCGTCGCCGCGAAGCTCAAGGTCTCCATCTCCGGCCTGGCCAGAGGTGGGATCACCGAGCCGCTCACCACCGATGAGATCGAGACGCTGAAGGCGGAGAACCCTGAGTGGCTGGAGCGCGAGCAGTCCATCCAGGCCGAGACCCGCAAGGAAGCACTCCGCCTCAAGGAACGCTGAACGGCTGAGATTCGGCGCGTCTCCGAATCTGGACGAGCCCGTCGAACCGGCCGTCGAGAAGACTCGCACGCGCCGTCCCTTCGGTGCCGTCGTCACTGGTCGGTGCCGTCACTGGTCAGCGGCGTCTACCAGAGGTCCTCGAGTTCCCCGATCCTGCGGCGGAGCGCACGTGCGTCCTTCCTCGAAAGGACATGCGCGACGGCGTGCAGGATCTCGCGCAGTTCGGCGGGATCCGGGCAGCAGATCATCACCCCACAGGAGACGGCGGGATCGAAGAGGCGATGCCTCGGGTCGCGCACGAACAGCGACCAGGCGCGTAACGCCACTGCCGCAGCACCCGGCCAATAGCGCTCGCGTTCGAGGCGAGCGACCGCGGAGCGGCCTCGTGGTGACAGGCCAGGGATGCCCTCGGCTGGGGTGCCGGTCGTCCGCGGCCGGTACGGGGCGTCGGCGCGGATGCGGGCCGGGCCATGCCAGCAGGTCAAGAACGACACCTGCCACCCGCGGCCCCGGATGGGAATCCGACAAGCGTGGGCAGTTAAGGAGCATGGACACTCAACGAGCATCAGCGTCGGAGGAGGAGGCCGGGCAGGGCGATCAGGAGGCGTCGTTCGCCCGGGCCCGGGCCGCCGCAGGCGCCCTCTTCTTCGACGCGGAAGGCCGGGTGCTGCTCGTGCAGCCCACCTACAAGCAGCAGCGGGAGATCCCCGGCGGCCAGGTCGAGCCGGGGGAGACCCCGTATCAGGCATGCGTGCGGGAAGTGCGCGAAGAGCTGGGCATCGAGCCGCCCATCGGCCGGCTGCTCGTGGTCGACTGGGCGCCCCATCCTGATGAGGGGGACAAGATTCTTTTCGTGTTCGACGGTGGTGAGCTGGACGCGGACACACTCAAGCGGATCACGTTCGCCGACGGCGAGCTGAGCGCGTACGCCTTCCACCCGGCGGACGAGCTGGAAGATCTGCTGATCGAGCGGCTGGCCCGCCGGGTCAGGGCGGCCCTGACCGCCTGGGAGCTCGGCGAGACGATCTACCTGGAGCACGGCCGGGCCGTCGCTGCCGGGTGACGGCCCCGGCGGCGGCCCGGGTCAGTCCTTGACGACCTCCACCCAGTACCGGCCGTCGCTGTCGCGGTGGGCCCCGTGGATGTCCGTGGCCAGGTCGGGGAAGGTCCGGTCGAAGTCCTCCAGAGCCCGCAGGTACGTCATCAGCGGCCCGTCGGCCGGGCCGGTCGCCTCGCCGGGCATGAGCATGGGGATCCCGGGAGGCGTGACCACCACTGTGGCGGCGGCGACCCGCTCCGGCAGGCCGGTCAGCGGGACGCGCTCGGTGCGGGCCCGGATCATGGCCTGGTAGCAGTCGGCGGGAGTGGACACGGGCTCCGGCAGGGTGGTGAAGACCTGGTCGAGCAGCTTCCCGACCCCGGAGTCACGCAGCTTCTCGTGGACCAGGGTGCAGAACTTCTGCAGCGAGATCCCGTCCGGCCCGAAGCCGGGCAGCACCTCCGCCAGCGGCAGGTCGGCGTCGTAGGCGTTCTTGAAGTCGGTGAGCGCGTCGATCAGCGTGCCCCACTTGCCCTTGGTGATCCCCATGGAGAACAGCACCAGCAGCGTGTGGTCGCCGGTCTTCTCCACCACGATGCCGCGCCGCTCCAGGTAGGCGGCCACGACGCGGGCCGGGATGCCCCAGTCGAGCGTGCCCGTGGCGGCGTCGGCGCCTGGACAGGTGATCGTCACCTTGACCGGGTCGAGCAGGCAGTAGCCCTCGGACATGCCGTCGAACCCGTGCCAGGCGGCTCCCGCCTCCAGGGTCCAGCACCGGGGCTCGGCGCACAGGAGCGCCGGATCGGCGTCGGCGAACGAGACGGTCCGGCCGGTGCGCGGATCGGTGACGGCGGGGGGCTGCCAGACGCCGAAGAACCACTCGGGCCGCAGGCCGTCCTCGCGGATGCGGGCGGCCAGCCGTACCATCGCCTGCCGGAACCGGACGGCCTCGACGATCGCCTCCCCGGTGAGGAACGGTCCTGACGGGCCGTCCATCATGGCCGCCGCGACGTCCAGCGAGGCGATCATCGGGTAGAGCGGCGACGTGGACGCGTGCATGAGGTAGGTCTCGTTGAAGGCGTCGTAGTCGACCGGCGCCCGCTCCGACGGGCGGACGTGCAGCATCGCCGCCTGGGACAGCGCCGCCAGGAGCTTGTGCGTCGACTGGGTGGCGAACACGGTGGGACGGTCCGGGCCCGGCAGCGTGCGCTCGTCGACGGCCATGCCGTACCGGCCGGCGTAGAGCGGGTTGAACCGGGCGTAGGCGAACCACGCCTCGTCGAAGTGCAGCCGCGGCACGCTGGCGCCCAGCAGTCGGCCGACCCGCACCGCGTCGTAGCACACCCCGTCGTACGTGGAGTTGGTGATCACCGCGTACGCCGGCTCGCCGGCGGCCAGCGGATGGGCGGCCACCCGGGCGCGGACCGCGGCCGCCTCCAGCGCGGCGGGCGGGATCGGGCCCGCCAGGCCGAGCCCGTTGCGCTCGGGCACCAGGTAGACCGGGCGGGCGCCGCTGATGGCCAGCGCGTGCTGGACCGACTTGTGGCAGTTGCGGTCCACCAGGACGGTGTCGTCGCGGGCGATGGCGTGGTGGCCGACGATGCGGTTGGCGGTGGAGTTGCCGTTGACCACGAAGAACGTGCGGTCGGCGCCGAAGACGCGGGCGGCGTTGCGCTCGGCCTCGCCGATGGGGCCGGTGTGGTCGAGCGGCGACCCCAGCTCGGTGACCGAGATGGACAGGTCGGTGCGCAGCAGCCGCTCGCCGTAGAAGTCGAAGAACGCCCGGCCGACCGGCGACTTGAGGAACGCCACGCCGCCGGCGTGCGCCGGGGTGTGCCAGGAGTAGCGGTGATGGTCCTGCAGGCGCTGCAGCGCCCCGAAGAACGGCGGCAGGATCTTCTCGGCGTACTGGTCGGCGGCGTAGGCGATGCGCCCGGCGATGAACTGCGGGGTGTCCTCCAGCGGGAAGACGTAGCCCTGGATGACCTCGTACACCCACAGCGGGAGCTCCTGCTCCTGGGTCATCAGGAAGACCGGCAGCCCGCGGAACCGCCTGGAGACGGCGCCCAGCAACTCCTCGGCCCCCGGCGCGTCCCAGGTCGCCAGCACCGCCGTGAGCGAGGCGTCGGACCCGACCACCGCCAGGGCGTCCTCGGCGCGATGGGTCCAGCGCACCTGGAGCCCGAGCTCGTCCATCGCCGCGCAGACGCGGCGGATCTGCTCGGCGAGCGCCGAGTCGGCGTCGGGACGTTCGGTGACGGCGGCCAGAACCGTTCGCTCCATGCGGCACTCCGGGGGTCGGGGGAAGGGCCGGAAGGGGTCGGCGAGGTCATGCCGGCCCCTCCCCATGGTAACGCAATGGAGTTGAAGGGCAACGAAGCGTAATGTCGGAGTTTGGGATGATCTGCGCCTCTGGTCGCACGGTGTCCGCGCCGCCGCCGGCGGGCGTCCTCACGCGCGGCGAGCGCGATCGGAGCGATCCGGCTGTCATCCGAACCCGCCCCCCAGGCGGTAGTCATCACCGGAGCGACGACAAGACGGAGATGGACGAGACGGAGATGATCGATGGACGACGGGTTCGCCGAGTACGTGGCACACCGCCATCTACGGCTGTGCCGGATGGCGTACCTCCTCACCCGGGACTGGGGCACGGCTGAGGACGTGGTGCAGACCGCGCTGGCGAAGGCATGGCTCGCGTGGAGACGCATCGAGGGCAATCCCGACCCTTACGTCTACCGGATCATCGTGAACACCCACGCCTCCTGGTGGCGCAGGCGCTGGCGCGGGGAGGTGCCGGCCGCGACGCTGCCGGAGACGGCCGACCTGCGTGACCCGGCCGCCGAGGTGGACGATCAGGCCGCGCTGTGGAGCGCGATCGGCACGCTGTCCCCGCGCCAGCGTGCGGTGATCGTCCTGCACTACTTCGAGGGACGGACGCTGGCCCAGGTCGCCGAGATCGTCGGCTGCTCGCTGGGAGCGGTGAAGAGCCAGCTCAGCCGGGCCCTCACCCGTCTTCGCGTCGATCCCGACATCCAGTCCATGACCTTGGAGGGGGTCCAGCGATGAGTTACAACGAGAGCGACCTGCGCGAGCTGCTGAACGAACACGGCCACGGGCGGGCCGGTCGCGAGCCGTCCGCCCGGCTCGACGCGATCGTACGGCGGGGCCGCCGCATCCGCCGTACCCGGCGGGCCGTGACGGCCGGGACCGCGCTGGCCTTCGCGGCCGTCGCCGCGGCCGGGCTGACGGGACTCCTGCCCGCCGGTGCGCAGAGAGGGGAAGGGGCGGCGGTCGCCCAGCAGCCGGTGGACTCGGCGCGGGTCACACCCGGGCCCGAGCTTGACGACACGATGAA
This sequence comes from Nonomuraea montanisoli, assembly GCF_013363975.1. Classification (GTDB taxonomy): domain Bacteria; phylum Actinomycetota; class Actinomycetes; order Streptosporangiales; family Streptosporangiaceae; genus Nonomuraea; species Nonomuraea montanisoli. Next base: position 304,540 of record NZ_JABWGN010000002.1, read on the forward strand.
GGTGGCCCTGGGGGCCAAGAAGTTTGATCTTCATCTGATCCACTCGCAGCGGTTCGAGACGGTGGGCGGGATGCAGAAGGTGACCTTCACACCGACCAGCGTCTACACCGGGGACAAAGTGGTCTGCGATGATCCGCGTGCCTGGGTCGTCATCCAGTACCGGGGCAACGGCCCCGAGCCGATCGGCTCGCGCGGGCGGTGTGAGGGTTCGATAGGCGGTCACAACGACGAGTTGTCGGTGCCGTCCGACTGGCTGAAGCGCCCGCAGTCCATGCAGATCTGGGTCTTTCCCGGGGACGCCCCGGTCCGGGAGGTCGCCGAAGCCGTCAACGGCTGTCGGCCGCGCATGAAGGGGAAGGACTGCGACGAGGTTGCCCAGTCCGTGGCGTTGGGGAACCCTGAAGTGCGCCGGCGGCTGTCAGCGCTGGTCGGCGAGCAGCCCAGCAGGTGGGCCGTCGGCATCTACGACCGGCCGGCCCCGAGCGCGTCCGCGGTGCCGACTGGGGGTCCGTCTGTGGCGCCGACTGCGACCGTGGTGCCGACTGGGGGTCCGACTGTGGCGCCGACCGCGTCCGCCGTGCCGACCGGGGGTCCGACTGTGGCGCCGACCGCGACCGCGGTGCCGACCGGGGGTCCGGCCGCGGAGCCGACCGCGGCCGTGACCGCATCCCCGACCGCACCGACACCGTAGACCCCCGGGTCCGGGCGAGGTCGCCCGGACCCGGCCGGTCCGCGTCCGCTGCTCCGGTCATGACCTGGTCCGTCGCTGGGTGGCCTGGCCGGTCGCGTCCGCTCTGAGGACGGCGCCGCCCGACTGCTCGATGACGTCGATGATCCGGCTCACCCCCAGGCCCGGGCGACCAGGAGCCCGGTGCTGCCGGAGGAGCCGTGGACGCCGTAGAAGGCGCCCTGCCTGTTGCCGCACGGCGTGCCCGGCGGGTCGACGGCCGCCGAGAAGCTGACCATGGAGCGGTGTGCGGGGTGACGGCTTGGCCATCTCCTGACCGGCGACGCGCCCGGATGAGGTCGCTTCATTGCGCATCTCCACGGATACTCTATGTCACGAATTGATCGCGTTACGTGACCGAGGGGGCTCGTGTGAAGGTCGCCTGTGTCGGCGGGGGACCCGCCAGCCTGTACTTCTCGATCCTGATGAAGCGGGTGGAACCGTCCCATGACATCACCGTCTACGAACGGAACCCGGCCGGGTCGACGTACGGCTGGGGCGTAACCTACTGGGACGAACTGCTCCACCACCTCCAGCGTGCCGATCCCGAGTCGGCGGCCGCCATCCTCGACAGCTCGGTCCGCTGGGAGAGCTTCGTCGTGAACGTGCGCCACCGGGCGACGGCGACGGTGGAGAACGGGGACCTGGGCTTCGGCGTCGGCCGGCGCCGGTTGCTGGACATCCTCACCGAGCGGGCTCGCTCTCTCGGCGTCCGCGTGGAGTTCGAGCACGAGATCCCCGGCGAGGACGCGGAGGAGCTGGCCGGGGCCGACCTCGTCGTGGCCGGCGACGGGGTCAACAGCGTCCTGCGGGAGCGCCACGCCGACCACTTCGGCACCGAGGTCGAGGTGGGCCGGAACATGTACGTCTGGCTCGGCACCCCCAAGGCCTTCGACGCCTTCGTCTTCGCCTTCACGCCGACCGAGCACGGCTGGATCTGGTGCTACGGCTACGGGTTCGGCGACGGCCACAGCACCTGCGTCGTCGAGTGCTCCCCGGAGACGTGGCGGGGTCTCGGCTTCCACCAGGCGGACGAGGCCGACACCCTGGCCCTGCTGGAGAAGCTGTTCGCCGACACCCTGGACGGGCACCCGCTGATCGGCCGGGCGAACGCCGACGGCGGCGCGCACTGGCTGAACTTTCGCACGCTGACCAACCGCACGTGGCACCGCGGCAACGTCGTCCTCATGGGAGACGCCGCGCACACGACGCACTACTCGATCGGGGCGGGCACCGCCCTGGCCCTGGCGGACGCCGCGGTCCTCGTCAACGCCCTGCACATGGGCACGGAGCTGGAGCCCGCCCTGGCCTGGTACGAGCGGGAGCGCAAGGCCGCGCTGGTGGCGCCCCAGCGCTCGGCCCGCAACAGCGCCCGGTGGTACGAGGACCTCACCCGCTACATCGACCTGCCGCCGGAGCAACTGGTCGTGCTGCTCAGCGAGCGGCACTCCGGGGTGCTCCCGCACCTGCCGCCCCGGTTGTACTACCGGCTCAACCAGCTCACCACGGCTCTCGGGGAGCTGCGCAGAGGCAGGCGCTGACGGTCACCCGTGGATCTGCCGGGTGATGGTGGGGTCGGTGATCGCGGAGTCGGCGGCCAGGAGGAGGGCCTTGGACAGGATGACGGACAGCATGCCGCCGTCCTCCTCGAACGGCAGGAAGACGTGGTCGCCCCTGCCGCCGGGGACGACGCACAGGTAGGCGTCGTCGGGCGCCATGAGGATGTCGCCCGAGCCCAGGTGGATCTTGTAGGTGCGCAGGTCGCCGCGGGCGTCAGCCGCCCGAACGCGCCGGTCCGCCACTGGTCGGCGAACCGGTCGAGGCCCCGGTCGGTCCACTGCGGGTCGGCACGGACTGTGGCCGGCGAGCCGGTCGAACGGCGCCCCGCCGGGGCAGCGCACCAGCGCGCCCATCCCGACGCACAGGTCGGCCCACTTCCGGCGCGCCAACCCCTCCACCAGCGCGTCGAACAGGTCGAGGCACGCCTCGGGCGTGAACAGCGGCTGCCGCTCCTTGGTCTCCTCCTCCACCCTGAACCGGGCCGACATGGAGTAGCCCGAGCTCGTGACGACCCGGTAGGCGGCGGGCAGCAGCGCGCCGAGCTCGTGCGCGCCGAGCTCGACTACCAGCTTGACGAAGGACACCACGGGGTCGGCCCGCCGCTTCCAGTCGAGCCCGCGGCGGCGTTGTGGCGGGCCACCTCCTTCCGTCTCGTCGCGAAAGGTCACCGATGCCACGGGACCTCCCGTTCCTTCTGTGCTGTTCCTTCAGGCCAGGCGGGCCCGTACGACCAGGTCGTGCAGGGCGTCGTGCGCCGTCGGCTCCTCCGGCAGGGCGGAGGAGTCGCGCGCCTCCGCCAGCGCGGCGCTCAGGCGCTCCACGTCCTCGGCCGCGCCCGGCACCGGGGGCGCCGCGCCGTGCTCGGCCTCGCGCTTGGCGGCGACCAGGTCCGGCAGGTACGGCGGGCCGTAGGCGTACAGGCGCGTCAGGTCGGCCTGCACCTCCCCGGCGCGCATGAGGTGGAGGCCGGTCAGGAGCACCCGGAACGTGTACAGCAACGGCTTGAGCCGCCCCGTCTTCTCGGACAGCCGCCACTGCGTCCTGGCGAAGCCGAGGTAGTGGTGGGCGTGGTGCCGGGTCAGGCAGGCGGGGGCGAGCGCGACGAGCTCCTCGTGCAGCGGCGAGGCGGCCACGACGAGCGGCGACAGGAGCTGCTCCAGCACGTAGCCGTTGCGCCTCAGCAGCAGGCGGCAGAACTTGGCCAGGTCGTGGGTGACGAGGTCCACCTCGACGCCCTCCCGGGTCCAGGTGCGCTCCAGCGTGTCGGGGCCGGTGCGCAGGCCCACGACCCGCTCGGCGGGCAGCACGTGCACGCCGCGCAGGTCCACGTCCGAGTCGGCCGACGGGAAGCCGTACAGGTGGGCGCCGCTGACCGTGGCGAACGCCAGGGGGTGCGGCTGCTCCCCGGCGACCTCCGGCAGCCAGGCGGGCAGGTCCGGCAAGCTCGACGGGTTCACAGGTGCCCCCTCCGGACGTCCATCAGGAACTCCTCCACCTGCTCCCGGCCCGGCTCGGCCGGCAGGACGCTGGGCGCGGCGGCCAGCTCGGCGTTCAGGGTGACGCGCCAGGCGTCGACCTCCGCCCACGGCGTCTCGCCGCGCCGGACGGCCAGCAGCCGGTCACGGAAGGCGTCCATGCGCACCAGCGGCTCGCCGTGCCGGACCAGGTTCAGGCCGCTCAGCAGCAGCCTGATCATGTGCATGGCCTGCTTCCACCGCGGGGCGGCCGGGTCGAGGCGGCGGAACTGGTCGTCGGCATATCGGGCGAACGTCCTGTGCGCCCGCCGCGACACGAACGCCTCGCGCAGGCCGAGCAGCCGCTCCCCGTACGGGGTGGAGACCTCGACGAGCGGCGACCACAGGCACTCCAGCACCGTGGGGTTGGCGGCGAGGGCGAGCGCGCAGAACCGCTCCACCTCCCAGGAGAACTGCTCGGGCAGCGGCCCCTCGCGGTGCGTGGGCGGCTTGGACAGGCGCCAGAAGTCCTGGGTGGGGGCCACGAAGATGCCGCGCCGGTCGGTGTCGGACCCGTTCGTGTCGAGGCCGTACGCGCGTGATCCCGTGACGACGGACAGGATCAGGTCGTCACCGAGGCGGAGGTCTTCGCGGGAGGTCATGGTGGGTGCCGGCTTCTTCGTCGGGGGCTCGTGGTCGATCACCGTACCGGGGCGTATTGCGAAATGTCCTTAAATTTCGTGCAGGGGCTGCACCGTCTCCCTGCGGGAACGCCACGGCGATGTGCTTGGCTCCCCGTCATGATCGACAATCATGACGTGAAGCCACCCGATCCCGTCGACTACCTCGACCAGGTCGCCGCGAGCGCCCCGGGCCGGGCCTACAAGCGGCGGATCCTGCGCCGGCTCGGCCTGCGGCCCGGCCAGACGGTGGTGGACCTCGGCTGCGGGCCCGGCACGGACCTCGGGGCGATGGCGGACGCGGTCGCGCCGGACGGCCGCGTCATCGGCGTCGACCACGACCCGGCCATGCTCGCCGAGGCGCGCGCCAGGCTGGAGGGCCGGCCGGGCGTCGAGATCCGCGCCGGCGACGTGCACGCCCTCCCGCTGGACGACGGCAGCGTGGACCGGGCCCGGACGGACCGGGTGCTCCAGCACGTGGAGGACCCGTCACGGGTGCTGGCGGAGTTCCGGCGCGTGGCGCGTCCCGGCGGGCGGATCGTCATGGCGGAGCCCGACTGGGACGGCCTGCTGGTCGACTCCCGCGACACGGCCATGAGCCGCCGGCTGACGCGCTTCGTCACCACCGAGCGCATCCGCAACGCGGCCGTCGGCCGCGGGCTCGCGAGGATGTGCGAGGAGGCGGGGCTGAGCGTGCTGTCCGTGACCGCCGTGACGCCGGTGTTCCGCGACTTCGACACCGCCGACCGGATGCTCGGGCTGCGCCGTACCGTCGTCAGGGCGACGCGGGCCGGCGCTCTCGGTCCGGCGGCGGCGGAGGAGTGGATCGAGGAGCTGCGGTCGGGGCCGTTCCTGGCGTCGTTCCTGCTGTTCCTGGTGACGGCCGAGGCGCCCGGCTGATCGCGAGGCGCGGCGCGCGGACCCGGGCGAGCAGGCGCGTCGCGACCGGCTGGCCGAGCAGGATGCCCGCGAAGACCAGGACGAGCCCGCAGACCTGCTGCGCCGTGAGCGTCTCGCCCGCCACCACCGTGCCGAGCAGGACACCGGTCAGCGGGTTGAGCAGGCCGATCAGGCCGACCGTCCCCGCGCTCAGGTGCCGCAGCCCCGTGAACCAGGCGGCGAACGCCAGCGCGGTCCCGACCACTGTGACGAACCCGAACCCGAGCAGCGCCGGCCCGTCCAGCGCCGGCGGCGCGCCCTCGACCGCGACCGCGACGGGGACGAGCACGACGCCGCCGGCGACGAGCTGCCACGCCGTCAGCGAGAACACGTCCACCGACGCGCTCCACTTCTTGGCCAGCACGTAGCCGAACGATGACATCGTCATCGCCAGGACCGACGCCAGCACCCCCGTCGCGTTCACGGCCGTCGCGCCGCGCAGCAGCAGGAGGCCGACCCCGGCGATGCCGATGACGGCCCCGGCCACGTGCGCGGCGCGCGGCCGCTCGGACAGGGCCGCCCAGGCGAACAGCATCATCACCACGGGCGAGGTCGCCATGATGGTCGAGGCGACGCTCGTCGGGAGCGTCTGGGCCGCCAGGTAGACGAGGGCGAAGAACGCGCCCATGTTCAGCGTGCCGAGCAGCAGCGACCTCCACCACCACGACCCGTGCGGAAGCCGCCTGCGGACGAGGAGGAGCAGCAGCCCGGCGGGCAGCGCCCGGATCGCGGCGCCGTACAGGGGATGGTCGGCGGGGAGGTAGCGGTGGGTGACGAGGTACGTGGCGCCCCACGCGACCGGCGCGATCGCGGTGACCGGGGCCCACCGCAAAGTAGCTTCCATGGAAGACAATGTAGCTTCCTTGGAAGCTATTGTGGAGCCATGAGTGGATCCAAGACGGGCGACCCGGATCGTCCCGACCACGTGGCGCGGATCCAGCAGGCATGGGCCCGCGAGCGGCCCGACCTGGACGTCTCGCCGCTGGGAGTGATCGGGCGGCTGCACCGGCTGGCCGGCCACCTCACCGACCGGCTCCTGATCGTCTACGGGCGCTACGGGCTGGGGGAGGGGGAGTTCGACGTGCTCGCCACGCTCCGGCGGGCCGGGCCGCCGTTCGAACGCGCTCCCGGCGAGCTCGCCGCGTACACGATGGTCACCACGGGCGCCATGACCAAGCGGATCGACCGGCTCGAACACGGCGGCCTGGTCACCCGCCGCCCGAGCGAGCGGGACGGCCGCGCGCGCGTCGTCGCGCTGACCGACGCCGGGCGGAAGCTGATCGACGAGGCGTTCGCCGAGCACACGCGCAACGAGCGCCGCCTCCTCGACTGCCTGACGCCCGAGGAGGCGGCCCAGATGGAACGGCTGCTCACCACCTGGCTCGCCTGCTTCGAGTCGCCGGGGCCGGCTCAGCCGGCGTCGAGACGGAGCTCGAACACGACCCGGTCGGTGGACGGCCCGTCGTAGTCGGGGACGGGGCCCTGCACCGCGAACCCCATCGCCCGGTGGAAGGCGATGGAGCCGTGGTTGAGCGGCGAGGTGATCGCCCGCACCCGCGTACGGCCGTCCGCCGCCGCGAGGTCGAAGAACCCGCGGTAGAGCCGGCGCGCCAGCCCGCCGCCGCGCCGGCCCGGATGGACGCCCACGAAGTGGATGTACGCGGCGTCGGGCACGGACGGCGACAGGAAGCCGACGAGGAACCCGGCCAGCGCGTCGCCGTCCTCGGCCACCAGGCTCGTGCGGTGGAAGTGGTCGAGGAACAGCCGCGGCAGGCCGCCCTGGATGGGACGCCCCCACCAGTCGTCCACCACCGGGGCGATCCGGTCGTAGTCACCCGGTTCGGCGGCGCGCAGCCGCACGTCGTCGGTCATGCTCATCACATCCCGTCCCCTGCGCACATTCCGGAGCAGTCCGGGGACATCATCCCGGAGCGTGCGCTCCCCTCCACGGCCGGGCGTCCTGCGCGGGGCCGTGTCCGCTGATCGCGGACGGCGAACGGAGGGCCGTCCCGGCCCCTCCCCGGGCTACCCTCGGCCCATGAACGATCATCTCTGGGATCCCGGGACGACCGGCGTTCTGCGGCTGCCCTCGGGACGGCTCGTGCGCGGCCGGGGGCTGAGGCATCCCCTTCCCGAGGGCCCGGCGCCCGCCTTCGGGGTGTACCTGCTGGGCAAGGAGCCGCCGGCGGTGTCGTGGGAGGCGCGGTGGGTGCGGTGGCCCGACTTCTGGCTGCCCGCGGACCGGGCCGCGGCCGCGGGGGCGCTGAGGGAGGCGTGGGAGCGGGCCGAGGCCGAACGGGTGGAGGTGGCCTGCGGCGGCGGCGTGGGCCGCACCGGCACGGCCCTGGCCTGCCTGGCCGTCCTGGACGGTGTGCCCGGTGACGAGGCGGTCGCGTACGTGCGCGCCCACTACAAGGCCCGGGCCGTGGAGACGCCCTGGCAGCGCCGCTACGTCGCCCGCTTCCGGAAAGGCGGGTGAGACCCGCCGAGGCCCGGCCGGCACGGCGTGTCGCCGAGGACGCGGCCCGCAGGCCGGAGCGTCGTCTACGCTCGGCCCATGGGGACCGAGGTGAGAGGGGACTCCTCGTGGCTGACGACATGACGGGGCTGACGGGCCTGCTGTACGAGATGGGGCTGCTCAAGCGCTACAAGCGCACCGGCTGGCTGGTGGCGGGCGTGCGGGATCCGGAGAGCATCGCCGACCACTCGTTCCGCACGGCGGTCATCGCGGGGGTGATCGCTGCGCTGGAGGGCGGCGACCCGCAGCGGGCGGCGTTCATGAGCCTGTTCCACGACAGCCAGGAGACCCGGATCACCGACATCCCGTACGTCGCCAAGCGCTACCTCACGGCGCCCGCCAACGAGGACGTCACCGCCGACCAGACGCGTGACGTGCCCGAGGCCGTGGCCGCCATGCTGCGCGGCGCGATCGCCGAGTACGAGGAGAAGGTCAGCCTCGAGGCGGTGTGCGCCCGCGACGCGGACAAGCTCGAATGCCTGCTGCAGGCCGTCGAGTACCGCGAGCAGGGGCACCAGAACGTGCAGCCGTGGATCGACAGCTCGCTGGCGGCGCTCAAGACCGCCACCGCCAAGCGGCTCGCCGACGAGGCCCTGCGGACGAACACGCTCGACTGGCTGACCCGCGTCCTCGACAGAGGCTGAGACCGGTCATGCCGGCAGGTCCCCTACGCTGGGGACATGATTCGCCGCGCCACCCCTGCCGACGTGCCCGCCATCCTCGGACTGATCCACGACCTCGCCGAGTACGAGAAGGCCGCGCACGAGGTGCGCACGACCGAGGAGCAGCTGCGCGCCGCGCTCTTCGCCGACGCGCCGGCGGTGTTCGCGCACGTCGCCGAGGAGGAGGGCGACGACGGGGAGCGCGAGGTCGTCGGGTTCGCGCTGTGGTTCCTGAGCTTCTCGACCTGGCGCGGCACGCACGGCGTCTACCTGGAGGACCTGTACGTGCGGGCGGACCGGAGGGGCGGCGGCCACGGCCGGGCGCTGCTGGCCGGGCTGGCGCGGATCTGCGTCGAGCGCGGCTACCACCGCCTCGAATGGTCCGTGCTCGACTGGAACGAGCCCGCGATCGGGTTCTACCGCGCGCTGGGCGCGGTGCCGATGGACGAGTGGACGGTGTTCCGCCTGACGGACGAGCCGCTCCGGGCCCTGGCCGGGCGCGCCTCCTGACCCTCCGGCCATCCGCCGCCCGTCCCCTGACGCCCGTCGCCGCGGGCTCCGGGAACGGAGCCCGCGGCGATCAGGAACGAAGCCCGCGGGGATCAGGAACGGAGCCCGCGGTGATCAGCGACGTCCGTTCGCGGCGCGGCTACCGGCTCGTGGCGGGGTGTGCCATGCCGCTGGACGCGCGGTCGAACACGTCCGTGTCGGCCTCCCGGCCGCGCTCCATCTCCGGCATGGTGCCGCCCATGCCCATGGTCTCCTGCATGCCGCCCTCCTCCAGGCGCAGCGCGACGCCCAGGGCGAAGAACGTGGGAGCCCATTCGCCGACGAAGATCCCCCACCGGTCGGCCCGGTCGATGCCGGCGGTCTCGGCCTTGGTGGACAGGGCCCAGGACGCGAACGCGAGCCCGATGGAGGCCATGCCGGCGGCGTAGGCGTGATGGGAGCGGATTCCCATCTTGTGGAGCATGTTGATCATGATTCCCCCTTTGCTGTGGTGCTGCTACCCGCCCCGAATGTCCGGATAACACGCCGATCATCCGCTTTGCCGGGACTTGTCCGGCACGGGGTCGGGGGCAGGGGGAACGTCAGGTGGCGGGGTCCGGGTCGCTGGTCGCCCGGAAGCCCGCGACCCGGTGCGAGCCGTCGCAGAACGGTTTCGTGGACGACAGCCCGCACCGGCACAGCGCCACCGTCGCCCGGCCGGGATCGATCTCCCGCCCCTCCTGGGTCACCAGCCGGAAGTTCCCGCGCACGAGGAGCGGCCCGTCCTCGCAAGGGGTCACGGTCACCTCGCCGTCACCGTCGGTAGGCATCCCGGACACCTGCCCTGGCCGCCCTGGCGAAAACTCACTCACCGTGACGCTTCACTGGTGTCGCGAGACCGTTCAGAGGTCGGATCGTGATCGTCGCGCGACCAACCTCCGAGGGTGCCGCCGTAACGTCCAGCGAGTGCCCGAAATGGAGCCGAACGTCACCAACGCCCCAGCCCGCCTGCCGCAGCGTGAAAGTGCCGATCGCTGCCTCAGTGTCGACTCGGGACGGCGCTGCGTCCTGCCACCGGGGCACCAGAGCCCGCACGTCTATCCACCGTCGGAGCCGCACCCCTGACGGAGCGGCCCGCGCCGCCTGATCCCCCGGTCCGCGGGGCATGATCCCTGGGAAGCGTAAAGGGCTTGTGCGGACTGGACAAGCAGGCATTCGATCAAAGGCGGCGTGGGCATCAAGCCGCCATGCACAAGATTTTTCCGCGCAGGTCACTCCTGCTGGCGGCCATCGTCCCTGTCCTGTTCGCCGCGGGCTGCGCGTCGGGCGGCGGCACGGAGGCCATGGGGGGCGCGGCGTCCCCGGGTGCGCCGACCTCGGACATGAGCTCGATGCCGATGGAGAGCGGCTCTCCGACGGAGACCATGATGGGCAAGAACACACCGAGGGGAACGGTCCAACGCTACTTCGCCGCCCTCAAGGCCGGCAATGTGGACGACATCGTCAAGCTGTTCGACGCCGCCGACGGGCTGGCGGCACTCCAGGGCTCGGCCACCGCCGAGGGAGCCGACGCGCTCCGCAAGCTCTACCAGCAGACGGTCACCGGGCCGCAGTCGGGCTCGTACACGATCGAGCTGTCGGAGCGGCACGGCGACCAGTACGCCTTCGTCCGCTCGAGCAGCGAGCAGGACAGCCAGAGCTACCGGGAGTTCTTCATCCTGGAGAAGTCCGGCGACGGCTACAAGATCGATCAGTTGATGACCAACCAGGCGGCCTGACCCGCGAGGTTCACCGACGAAGCGGTGGCCGCCCTCAGCCGGCGGCCACCGCTTCGTCGTGTACCGGTGCGCCTGCCGGGAACCTCGCGGCGCCGCCGGGTGTACCAGCACCATGAAGCCGATCGCGCGAGTTCTGACCTGCCTGCTCGCCCTCACCCTGGCAGCCGTGGGGGCGCCCGCCTGGGCCGCCGGGAACTGGGCGGTGACGTACCTGGACCCGCCGCCGGCGCGGTTCGCCGCCGGCACGCCGTACACGCTGGGGTACTGGGTGCTCCAGCACGGCAGCCATCCGTTCGCGGGGGACCTCGGGCCGACGGGGCTGCGGCTGACCGGGCGGGGCGGCGAGGTGCTGATGTTCCCGGGGACACGGCTGCCGGAGGCCGGGCACTACGCGACGTCCCTGGTCGTGCCCAGGGGGACGTGGCGGGTCGAGGGCATCCAGGGGATGTTCCAGCCGCACCCGGTCGGCACGCTCACCGTGCCCGGCGGGCTGGCGGTGAACCCGCTGTCGCGGGAGGCGATCCCGTCGAAGGCGGCACCGGGCGAGGACTACTGGGGGCAGGTCCGGCCACCCGGCTTCCCGGCGGGCGAGGGGACGACGGTCATCCCCTCGTCGAACCCGTCACCGCTGGTGGAACGGCCGGAGGCTCCCGCGGCGATGCGCGCGCCGGCTTCGCCGGTCTCGGGTGGCGGGGGCGCCTCGGGGGGTGGTTCGTCCGGCTCGGGCGGCGTCCCGGCGTACACGCTGGTGATCGCCGCGGTGGCGGGCGCGCTGCTCGCGCTGGCGGCGCTGCGCCGCCCGGGCCGCGAGCGGCGCGGCCCCGAGACGGACGGTGACACCGTGACCTTCCCGGGCTGACCGCGACCGGACGGCCCGATACGGCCAAGCCGCCCGGGTTGCTCAGAGCGGGGGCGCAGGCGGGGGAGACAGGAGCGCGTCCAGCGTGCGGACCAGCGTCTCTCCCGCCTCCTCGCGCGCCAGCCGCCCCGCCTCGACCTCGCCCGCCGCCGTGTGCAGGATCGCCAGGAACGTGCTGACCAGCCAGGTCAGCGGCAGGTCGGTGCGGAACGCCCCCTCGTCGCGGCCCCGGGAGATCAGGCGCTCGACCCGGCCCAGCGGCTCGGCGTGGCGCTCGCGCAGCCGCTCGGCGGGCAGCGCCGCGTCGGCCGCCAGGAACAGGCGGCTGTGCTGGCTCAGCACGTCCCAGGACGAGCGGACCAGCGTGGCCAGCGCCTCACGGGCGGGCGGCGTGTCGAGGTCGAGCCCGGCCAGCGTCGTGCCGGCCAGTTCGACCGTGTGGCTCACCACGGCCGCGACCAGCGACTCGCGGGAGGGGAAGTGGCCGTAGAGCGTCACCCGCCCGACGCCGGCCTCCTTGGCGACCTGCATCACGCTCGCGCCCGGGTCGGCGCTCAGCACCCGCCGCCCCGCTTCGAGGATCGCGGCGATGTTGCGCTCGGCGTCCGCCCGTCTGGCCCCCATACCGGCGAGCCTAGCGGCGCGCCGCGCCCGCCACGGTCACCGGCGGACGATCACGCTTCACGGGCAAGGGGCACGCTTCCCGGGCGATGGTCGCGCTTCACAGGCGATGGGGACGTTGCCCGGGCGGGTCACAGCTCACGCTCGTGCATGTCGAGGATCGCCATGGACACCGCCACCGCCCCGGCGGCGTCGCCGGACTCGATGGCGCGCAGCAGGTCCCAGTGCGAGGTGTCCGGCTCGTGCGTGGTGCGGCGCACGTCGCGCACGCTGTCGCGCACGGCCTCGCCCATGCCGTGGTAGAGGTCGGCGAGCAGCGGGTTGCGGGCCGCGTCCGCCACGCGCAGGTGGAAGGCGGCGTCCGCGTCGGCGAACCCGTCGAGGTCGCCCGCCTCGCCGGCCGCGTCCCTGCGCTCCAGCGCCTCCCGCAGGGACGCGAGGTCGTCGCCGGTGCGCCGGACCGCCGCCAGCCGGGCCGCCACCAGGTCGAGGCCGCGCCGTACGTCGATGATGTCCATGGCGGCGGCGCGGTCGAGCCCGCGGCGCAGCGCGGCCCGCGACTCGTCCGTGGCGGTCACGTACGTGCCGTCGCCCTGGCGGGTGGTCAGCAGCCCCGCGTGCGCGAGCACCCGTACGGCCTCGCGCACCGACAGGCGGCTCATGCCGAGGCTCGCCGCGAGTTGCGCCTCGGACGGGATCTTCGTGCCGACCGGCCAGGCCCCGTCGGCGATCTCCCTGCGGAGCTGCTCGATGGCGGCGTCCACGAGCGAGGTCCGCGAGACGTTGCGCATGCGTCCTCTTTCCTCAGGCTTCCTCAGGTCCAGGGCCTCGGGCGACCGGGCCTCGGAGAACCGGGGCCTCGGGCCGGGCCCTCCGGTTCGGGGCCCTCCAGCCTAGACGCCCCGCCGCACGGGCGTCCTCGTACCGGGGAGGCGGCTCCCGGACGGCCCGTACAGGCCTGTCCACCCGTACGGACAGGATCTTGTCAGGCTCCTGGACGGGTGAGAGATTGCCCGGGGGGCTTACCCCCATTTCCGACACTTGCCACCTTTGTCACGGAGGACACGCGTGTCGCAATTACGCCCGGCTCTTCTGGCGGTCGCCCTCACGCTGGCGATCGCGACTCCCGCCCAGGCGGCGGCCGGTCCCGCCATCACCGTCGAGAACGGCCGCACGCAGCCGGTCTTCTCCTACGCCGACGCCGTCCGCGAGCACGTCTACGTCGAGTCGAGCGTCGACAGCGACGCCGACGGACGGCTGGACCGGGTGCGCGTCGACATCATCAGGCCCAAGGAGTCCGGTCCCGGGCTCAAGGTTCCGGTGATCATCGACGAGAGCCCGTACTACGACAACTCCGGGCGCGGGAACGAGGCCGAGCGCAAGGTCTACGACTCCGCCGGAAACGTCACGAAATTTCCGTTGTTCTACGACAACTACTTCGTGCCGCGCGGCTACGCCGTCCTCAACGTCGACATGCTCGGCACCACCCGCTCCGACGGCTGCCCCGACATCGGCGGCAAGGCCGACGTGCTGGGCGGCAAGGCGGTCGTCGACTGGCTGAACGGCCGCGCCCGCGCCTTCCGCGCCGACGGCACCCCCGCCACCGCCGACTGGACCACCGGCAAGAGCGCGATGATCGGCAAGTCGTACGACGGGACGCTCGCGAACGCCGTGGCCGCCACCGGCGTCAAGGGCCTGGAGACGATCGTGCCCATCTCGGCGATCAGCTCCTGGTACAAGTACCAGCGCTCCAACGGCGTCGTCTACAGCTACGACTACGCCTCCTGGCTCGCCAACTACGTCGACACGGACCCCGAGGCCAAGTGCCAGGCCGTCCGGGACCGGATGGACGCCGAGGACGGCGACGACACGGGGAACCACAACGCCTTCTGGGCCGAGCGCGACTACCTGTCCGGACTGCTCGGCGACGCCTCGAAGGTGCGGGCCAGCGTCTTCGTCGTCCACACCGTGAACGACCTGAACGTCAAGCCCGACAACTTCTCCACCTGGTGGGACGCGCTCGCCCGGCGCGGCGTGCCGCGCAAGATCTGGGTCGGCCAGTACCAGCACGTGGACCCGTTCGACTTCGAGGGCCGCAGGGACGTGTGGGTGGACACGCTGCACCGCTGGTTCGACCACTGGCTGCTCGGCGTGCGCAACGGCGTCATGAGCGAGCCGCGCGCCGACGTGCAGACGGGTCCCACGAGCTGGATCACCCAGCGCGACTGGCCGGCGCCGCTCGCGGCCAGGCTGCCGTTGCGCCCGTCCGCCGACGGCGCGCTCGGGCTCCGGCCGGCCGCCCGGGGCGCCACCGCGTCGTTCGCCGACGTGGCCATGGACGAGGCCGACATGATCGCCGACGTGGGCACCGCCAAGCCCGGCCGGGTGGCGTTCACCACCGGGCCGCTCCCGCTCGACCTGCGCCTGTCCGGCACCCCCACGGCCGACCTCACGGTCAAGCTCGACAAGCCCACCTCGAACCTCACCGCCCTGCTCGTCGACTTCGGCGACGCCGCCCGGGTGGACTGGCGGCGCGGCCAGGGCATCACCACGCTCACCGACGAGGACTGCCACGGCGAGAGCACCGCGGCCGATGACGCCTGCTACAAGAAGGTCGTCACCAACGTGGCGAACCGGCCGGCCGAGATCGTCGCCCGGGGCTGGATCGACGTGCAGAACCGCGCCTCGCTGAGCAACCCGTCCCCGCTGCCGGTCGGCACGTTCGGCAAGGTCAGGTGGCAGACGCTGCCCCAGGACTACACCTTCGCGAAGGGGCACCGGCTCGCGCTCGTGCTCGCCGGCACGGACAGCACCTACAGCGAGGAGCCGGGCACGGGCGCGAACGTCACGCTCGACCTGGCGGCCAGCTCGGTGTCCGTCCCGTTCGTGCTCGGCACCCCGCTGACGGACGTGCCCGAGGACCGGGCCGGCTTCCGCGGACCGTCGCGCGTCGAGCTGCCGGAGGCGGAGCCCGAGTTCAGCTTCTTCTGACGCACGGGCTCGTGGTGCACGCACGGGCTCGTGGTGCACGCGGCGAGCTTCAGTCCCGCCTGTCATGGCACGCGTCCGGCGCGTGGTCGCACAGGACGGGGAGCCTGCTCGCCGCGTCCAGCACCACGCGGTTCCCCAGCGGCTCGTCGAGCCTGACGACGCCCTGGCCGGACTGACCGGTGCCGGAGCACCAGCCGGTGCCCTGATAGGGGACGTCGAGCCCCAGGACGACCACGTCCGGCCACTCGCTGCTCCGCGGGGTGACGGCGAGTGGCCCGCCCCCGCAGGAGCCGTACTCGTAGTCGACCAGCAGCGTGCGTTCGTCGACCACCTTGTAGTCGCTGACGCCGTCGCCGCCCGACGCGTGTCTGCCGATGGCGCCCGCGATGGTGCCGACCGCGTCCCGATCGACCGCCACCTGGTCGATCGGGCCCGGCAGGTCCGAGAAGTACAGCCGCCACGCGGGCACGGTGGCCATGCCGCGCGGGGTGCGCAGCCGCATCGTGGTGTAGACGGCGCCGGTCAGGTGGTACGCCTCGTCGTCGGGGAAGGTCTCCCCCTCCGACCAGGGGGACAGAGCCATCATCGCCTCCCGCGGCCCGACCACCGGGACCCGCGTCGTGAACCCGTCGTCCCAGCGGATCCGCGCCCCGGGCGGTGCGGCGGGGAGCCGGCCGGCCACGACCCAGCCGTACTCCTCATCGTGCTGGATCTTCCTGAGCACGTCCGGAGACATCGCGCTCAGGTCGCCGACCGGGACGAAACCGTCGCGCCAGATCTCCGCGGCGCCGCTGGTGCGCCAGGTCCGGACGGCTCGTGCGGCCTGGTCCTCGAACGGGAGCGGTCCGATCAGGTAGCTCCCGCCGCTGAGGAGCAGCACCACGGCCAGCAGCGTCATGATCAATCGCGGCATGCGCCGATCTTGCCAGGGGACGGCTCAGTAGCGGGCGCAGTTGCTCCAGTGGCTCCTGCCCTCGCCGTCGATGATGTACGGGCCGGGGTTCTTGGCGACGGTCCAGGAGACCCGCAGCCGCAGCGTCCCGCGGGCGGTCGTCGTGCCGGAGGTCCTGCGGCCGTCCCCGCGCGCGACGCCGACCCAGCGCACGACGATGGTGCCCGTCTGCGTGACCGGCCGGCCTGGGCAGCCGGGCCGGGACACCGGCACCTTCACCCGGAATCCGCGGTCCGACACCGCGATGCCGCCCGTGCCGCCCGCCGAGACGATGCGGCACGTGCCGCCCTTGCAGGAGAGCGCGAACGTGCCGGTGCGGCGGGCGCCCAGCCTGACCGACACCGGCGACAGGGACGCGGCCGGGGCGTGCGGCCGCGGCAGAGTCACCGGCTGCCTTACCGGCTGCTCGCGCGGCGTCCCCGCGGGGCGGCGCGTCACGCTGTCCGTGGGGTCGCCGGTGGCCGAGCGCTTGGCGGGCCGGTCGGCCGGGCTCATCGTGCCGGCCACGACCGGGCTCTCCCGCCGGCCGTCCGCCGCCTCCTCCGTACGGGACGGACCGGCCGTGGGGTGCGCCGGGGACCCCGCCGCGGGGGTCACGGCGGGGGCCGCCGTCGCGGCGGGGGGCACGGCGGCGGGCTCCGGGGGCGGTACGGGCACCGCCGGGCCGGGGGACGGGCGGCCGTCCGGCGCCGGCGTCCGCGCCGGGTCCTCGGCGCCCGTCTCGGAGATCGCCGGCATGTGCTGGCGGGCGTTGAGACCCGACCAGGCCAGGCCCGCGACCAGCAGCCCGACGCCGACCAGCAGGCTCACGCGGGCCACGTTCCGCACCGTGACGCCCGAGTCGCCGTCGGCGAGGTCGGGGCGCTCCAGCCAGAACTCGTCGGGGCCGCCCGCGTTCAGCTCCACCACCTGGCCGCCGTGGGCGGGGCCAGGCTCGTAGCGGAGCGGCGCGGTGAACGGCGGGGCGCCGACGGCCGGGCCCTCACCCGGGCCGTCGGCGCCGCGTCCACGGGCCCACCCCGGCACGCCGCCGACCGGAGGGGGGAAGGTGTCCTCGGGGGGCCGGCGAGGCCCGGGGATGGTGATCACTCCGTGGATCCGGGCGGAGGAGGGCGGCGTGCGCCGGTCCGCCTGCGGGGAGGCGGGGGAGGGCGGGGTGCGCCGGTCGGCCTCCGAGGACGCGGAGGGTCCCGCGCCGATGGTGGTGACGGGGTGATCGGACCCGGCCGGGGGCCTGGTGGTCGCCGGGCCTTCGGGGGCGGGGTGGTCTGTGGTGGCCGATCCGTTGGTGGGGTGGTGGGGCCGGGAGGGGGCGGCGGAGGCCGATCCGTTGGCGGGGCGTTGCTGCTCGGAGGGGACGGCGTCGGTGGAGCCGTTCCTCGGGCGGGAGGTGGGCGGGGCGTCGGCCATGACCGGGGCGCTCAGGGGAACGGGCCGCTTCGAGCGGGGGGCTCCGGCGACCATGCGGTCCGTCGGCAGGCTCGTGGGCGCCACACGCGCCACATGCGCCGCCGGGGTCATGACCGGCCGATCCGCCGGTGCGGGCGCGGGCGCAGGTGCGCCGGTGTGCGAGGGCGACGACGAGGATGTGGGCGTGGCGGTGCGCATCGGCGGCACCACCGGCCGCGCCGCCTCCGAAGCCGCCCGCGACGGGGCCACGGCGGCGGGCCTGGGAGTGACGTCGGGTCGGGGCGCGATGTCGGGCCGGGTCGTGATGTCGGGTCGGGGGGCGACGTCAGGCCGGGGCGTGACGTCGGGGCTGGAGGCGGCGGGGCGGGGCGCCGGGGTGTCGGCGGGGGTGGCCGGGGTGGGGGAAGGAGTGGGTGGGCCATCGTCCGGGTGGTGCTCCCATGGCGGGCCACCTTCGGCCCGGCGTGAGGGGGCCCGCTCCTGACCGGCCGGGCCGCTACTGCTGATCCGGTCATGAGCGGACGCCGCTGGAAGGTTCCGGTACGGCACGCCTCCGCGGTTGCGGCGGACGATGGCCCAGTCTGCGGCCGGATCCGGCGACCAGGCGGGGGACTGGTCGGCCGGGTCCGGGGTCCAGGCGGCGCTCTGGGCGGCCCCGCCTGGGGTCTCGACGGCGGGCACGGACGGCCGCCCGCCTGGGGTCTCGACGGCAGGCATGGGCGGCCGCCCGCCTGGGGTCTGGGGAGCGGGCGCAGGCGACCGCCCGTCCGGGGGCTGGGGGGAGGGCGCGGCCGCGACGGCAGCACCAGCGGCCGGGGCGACGGCGGACGCGGCCGGGGTGGTCGGGATGGCCGGGCGCTCCGGGACGGCACGGGCCGGGACGGCTCGGGCCGGTATGACGAGGGACGGTACGGCGAGGGACGGTACGGCGAGGGACGGGACGGCGCGGGGTGGGGCGGCGCCTGGTGGCACCGGCCGTGGAGCGGCGTCCGGCGACTGCTGCGGTGGAGCGGCGTCCGGCGGCTGCGGTCGCGGGACGATGTCCGGCGGCCCAGGGCGGGCGTGCTTGCTCGGCGGGCGGTGCGCGGCCGGGTCAGGTGTGCGCTCCGGGCCGGCGGCGGCCGCGCCCGCCACCGGCCCGGAGCTTTCCCAGGTCCCCGTCGTGGGGCCGGGGACCGGAGAGATGGGCGGCGGCGCGGGCTCGGCGAGCCCGCGCGCCTGCGCGGGGAAGCCGTCCGGCCGCCACAGTCCCGCCTCGTCCGGCAACGGAAGCGCCCAGGCGAGCTGCCCCTGCAGCGTGCCCGGCGCCGAGGAGATCGGCATCTGGCGCAGCAGCGTGTCGGCCACCATGACGCGCGGCGCGCTCTGGCAGAGGTCGCAGTGCGCGATGTGCCGGCTGATCCGCGCCCGGGTGCGCCGTCCGGGCACCGACGCCCAGTCGTTCACCCGCGACTCCAGCGCGGCGCATCCGTGGCGGGTCCTGGCGGCGATGACGGCGGCGAACCACTCCTCCAGCCCGTCGGCCGCCTCCAGGACGATCGTCTCCACCTCGTCGGCGTCCGCCGCGAAGACGGTGGCGATCTCGTCGTGCGTCAGCCCGTGCCGTACGGACAGGTCGAGCAGCTCCCGGTGCGCCGGGGCGAGCGCCCGCAGCGCCTCGGGCAGCAGGTCGGCCATCCGGCCGGGCCGCGACCAGGAGCCGACGCTGGTGGGGGTGGACAGGTACGCCCGGTGCGCCCTGGCCAGCGCGTACAGCCAGGGCCGCAGCGGCGACGACTCGTCGACGCGCTCGGCCCAGGCGTGCGCCGACAGCAGGGTGCCCGCCACGGCCAGCTCGGCGTCGCTCGACGACAGCTCCGTCCGGCAGTAGTCGTACAGGTGCGGCCCGTAGCCGTCGCACAGTTCGAGGATGGCCTCACGTGCGTCCTCCGACAGGGTGCGCCACATGGGGGTCGCATCTCCTCTCTGTGGTTCGGGCATCGGGGCGGCTCCGGGGTCAGCGGGGAAGGCGTTCGGCGATCTCGGTGGCCCAGTACGTGATCACGCTCCCCGCGCCCGCCCGGCGGATCGCGGTGAGGCTTTCGAGGATGGCGCGGTCGCGCGTGAGCCAGCCGTTGGCGGCGGCCGCCTCGATCGCGGCGTACTCGCCGGAGACCTGGTAGGCGGCCACCGGCACGTTGACGGCGTCGGCGACGCGGCGCACCACGTCGAGGTAGAGGCCGGCGGGCTTGACCATCACCATGTCGGCGCCCTCGTCCACGTCGAGCAGCACCTCGCGCAGCGACTCGCGCAGGTTGGCGGGGTCCTGCTGGTGGGTGGAGCGGGTGCCGGTCAGCCGCGACTCGACCGCGTCGCGGAACGGGCCGTAGAACGCGGAGTCGTACTTGGCGGCGTACGCCATGATCGGCACGTTGTGGTGGCCGGCGGCGTCGAGGGCCCGGCGGATGGCGCCGACCTGGCCGTCCATCATGCCGCTGGGCGCCACCATGTGGGCGCCGGCCCTGGCCTGGGCGACGGCGACGCGGGCGTAGGCGGCCAGCGTGGCGTCGTTGTCGACGTCGCCGCGCGCGTCCAGGACGCCGACGTGCCCGTGCTCGGTGTACTCGTCCAGGTTGATGTCGCCGATGACGACGGTGGCGTCGCCCACCTCGGCGGCGACGTCGGCGAGGGCGAGCTGGGTGATGCCGTGCTCGTCCCAGGCGCCGCGCCCGTCGCTGTCCTTGGTCTCCGGGATGCCGAACAGCAGCAGCCCGCCGACGCCGGCCCGCACGGCGGCCGCGGCGGCCTTGCGGACGCTCTCGCGGGTGTGCTGGACCTGCCCGGGCATGCAGGCGATGGGACGGGGCTCGTCCAGGCCCTCGCGGACGAACAGCGGCTGGATCAGGTCGGCGGGGTGCAGGCGGGTCTCGGCGACCAGCCCGCGCAGGGCGGCGGTGCGCCGCAGGCGGCGCGGACGCTCGGCGGGATAGCTCATGTCAGTCTCCGATCACCTTGCCGAGCAGGACCCGCTCGGCGTGCTCGACGGCGGCCTGGGGCGGGCGCCGCATCCAGTAGCCGGCGTTGCTGCGCGCGGTGATGTTGAGCGCGCGCAGCTCGCACAAGTGCTCCGCCGTCTTGATGGCCAGCCCGCCGGGGTCGATGACGGGCAGTCCGTGCAGTTCGTGGACGCGCAGGTGGACGAGGATCACGTTGGGGATGCCCTCGGCCGGCACCAGCCACTGCGCGCCGGCCTTGGCGGCCTGGCGGGCGGCCTCGGTGTAGGCGTCCAGGAACGGCTCGAAGTCGTGCGCGAGGGCCCGCTGCACGACGTCCGCGCCGCGCTCGACGATCTGGTACGAGGCCAGGTCGGCGCCCGCGGCCCGGATGTTCTCGGTGATCGGCTCGGCCAGGTGCGGGATGAACCCGAGCACCCCGAGGCGGTGGCGCTCCATCCGGGCGGCCTGCCAGACGGCGTCGCCGTAGCCGACGACGGGGATCGACACCCGGCTGCGGGCCGCGGCCAGCCCCGGGTCCTGGCCGGCGCCGCTGATCCAGGCGGCGCAGCCGTCGCGCTCGGCGGTCACGGCGGTCTGCGTGAAGTAGTGGCCGAACAGCAGGCCGATCTCGCCGTAGCCGACCAGGTGCTCGGGCAGCGCGGTGCCGTACGTCTCGGCCGGCAGCGTGTGGATCTCCACGGTCGTGCCGGGGGCGGACACCAGGGCCAGGTGTTCGGCGTACAGCTTGTCCAGAAGCGGCGTGCGGCCCTCGACGGTGTGTTTCTGGAACCAGATGCGCATGTCAGCTCTGCCTCACGGGGTGGTGGGGGACGGGGTCCAGCACGCGGTCGGGGCCGCGCCCGGGGGGACGGCCGGGCAGGGTGTCGGCGGCGCTCGCGGGCATGCCGCCGGGGAGGGTGTCGAGCATCGACGCCTGCGCCAGGTAGCGGCGGGTGGCCTCCGGGTCGCCGGCGATGGCCCGCAGCCCCGCCATCGCGGCCGCCAGCCGGGAGGTGTCGCGGTCCTGCACGCCGGCCACGCGCGCCTCGCTGCGCGGGATCACGTGTTCGAGCAGGACGTTGCGCCGACGCGCCGCCCACGCGTCCAGCGCCGCCGGACCGGCGTGCCCGGCCGCCACCTCGGCCAGCACGGCGCCGAGCTCGACGGCGTCGTGGATGCCGGCGTTCATGTTGAGCCCGCCGGCCGTGGAGGTCAGGTGCGCCGCGTCGCCCGCGAACAGCACCCGGCCGCACCGGAACGAGCCGAGCACCCCGCGCGACAGTCCGTACCGGTCGGCGCCGATGACCCGCACCGGCCGGCTGACCCCCGGCAGCGCCCGCCGCACCAGCGCGGCCACGCTGGAGGTGGCCAGCGGGTTGCGGGCGTCGCACGGGATGCGCACGACGATCCGCCAGTGGTCGGGCAGCGCGAGCAGGCTGCACGACTGGCCCACGTCGCGCACGTACGTCAGGGGCGCCAGGCGCGGCAGCAGCTCGTCCAGCGGCGAGTCGGTGAAGACCCGCAGCGCCTGGGTCGGGTAGCCGGCGCGGGGGAACGGCAGGCCGAGCGAGCCGCGCACGGTGCTGTGCGCGCCGTCGGCGGCCACCACGTACTTGGCCCGCGCCCAGCTCTGCCCGATGCGCAGCCGCACGCCGGTGCCGCCCTCGGCCACCCCGTCCACGGCCGTGCCGAACCGCACGTCCGCGTCCGGCTCCGCCTCCAGCGCCGCCAGCAGCAGCGGGGTGAGCGACGACTGCTCGGCGTGCAGCCGGTACGGGTGCCGGGTCATGCCGTCGAGGCTGCCCATCCCCATCTCGGCCAGGACCAGGCCGGCCCGGTCGCGCCACTGGACGCGGTTCACCACGCGGCCGCGGGCGATGAGCGGCTCGGCGACGCCGAGGTCGTCCAGCAGGTCGAGCGTGGCCGGGTGGAAGGTGGAGGCCCGCGACTGCCTGACCAGGCCCGCCTCCCGCTCGAACACGGTCACCGGCACGCCCGCCCGGGCCAGGGTGAGCGCGGCCGTCAGCCCGACCGGGCCGGCGCCGACCACGGCGACGCCGCTCATGTCCGCTGCCCCTGCGCGGCGGGACGGTGCGGGACGCGGCCCAGCGTGATCGGCATGCCCGTCGCCCGCGACAGCGCCCACCAGGAGCTGCACAGGTTCGAGGTGAGCAGGATCCGGTCGTTGCCGGCGCCGATCGACAGCAGCGCGGGCAGCGTCGACATGCCGGTGCCGCTGAACAGCACCACCGCGTCGTCCGGCAGGCACGCCTCGCCGACCTGCTCCACCAGCTCGGCCGTGGTGACGTCGTAGGGCGAGAACCGGCCGCGCGCCCGCACGTCCACCACCCGGGTGACGTGCATCCCGGCCGCCTTCCAGAACCGCTCGGCCAGCTCCGTCAGCCACGGCTCGTACGGCGAGACGAGCACGATGTCCTCGGCGCCGACGTGGTCGAGCGCGTCCAGGGTGGCCACCGTCGCCGAGGCGAACGGGACGCCGAAGCGCTCGCTCAGCTCCTCGCACCGGAACCGGTCCTCGTCCGGGCCGAGCAGGTACCGCGAGCCGCTGCACAGCATGACGATCGCGTCCAGCGGCAGGTCGCCGAACGAGCAGATCATCGCCGGCAGCGCCTCGTTGTACGCCTCCAGCCGCTCCGGCAGCGTCAGCCCCGGCCGTACCGGGAAGCGGGTGACGTGCATGTCGGCCCGCGAGCCCAGCAGCCGGGCCAGCTCCGGCTCGGCCGCCGGGTTGGCCGGGGGCACGATCACGCCCACTCTGCCGCGTTTCATGCGGTCCTCCCCACGTCCAGGCCGAACAGCGCCCGCAGCGCGTCGGCGTACCGCTCGCCCAGGGGAGAGCCCGAGTGGCGGGTCAGGCTGGTCAGCGGCCCCTCCAGGAACGCGTCCACCACCCGCTGGACGGCGTCGCGCACCTCCTCACGCGCCGAGGAGTCCAGCCCCGGCGCCCGCGAGGCCAGCCGGCCCAGCTCGGCGTCCGCGACGGCGCTCGCCTTCGTGCGCAGCGCCACCGCGACCGGGCAGGCCGCCGTGTCAACCGCGACCGGGCAGGCCGCCGCGTCAACCGCGACCGAGCAGGCCGCCGGCTCCGCCGCGACGGGCGGAGGACCGGACGAGGGCGCCGGCACCGTGGTGATCCACGGCCTGCGCGGCACGGCCGCCCGCCGGGTGGGGATGGCGCCGCCGATCCCCCTGCGCGGGCGCCGGTCCGGCAGGACGGGGGACGGGGCGAGTCCGGCCGTCGTCATCAGCAACCCGACCAAGCCGCGGCCCAGAACGCCGCCTCACGCCGCTCCCGCGCCTCGTCATCCAATTCGCGCCGAGTCCGCGCGGCGTCTGATTCGCGCCGAGTCCGCGCGGCGTCATCGGTGGTGTCCAGCCGCACCCCGGCCCGCTCGGCGCCGAGCAGGTGCACCGCGGCCCCGATCACGGTGTCGGCGAATTCCCGTTGCCGTTCCGCGGCGACCTCCGCCGGGCATTCGACCTTGATGGTGACCATGGTTTCCTCCATGCGGGTGGGGGGTTCAGGACGCGTGCGCGAGCGCCTGGTCGATGACGCTGATGGCCAGGTCGGACACCTGCCGGATGTGGTGCAGCCGGTGCACGGTGCGCTCGGCCGTCGCGCCGTCGACGTGCTCCTCCTCGGCCTGCACGGGAGGCGGCGGCGCCGGCCTCTCCCTCCGGGCGGGGGCTCCGTAGGGGTGCTGGTACGGCCTGCGGATCTCGTCGGCGAGCATGGTCCACTCCTGTCAGCGCGGCTTCACGGGCGGATACACGGGACTGATGAGGGGGTTCAGAGCCGTTCGGGGGTTCGGTGGGCGGACAGGTCGCGGGCGCCGAAGCGGGCCAGCTCCTCCTCCGCCTCGTCGCGTACCTGGACGAAGCTGTCGCGCAGCTCGGCGAGCAGCCGGCGCAGCATGATCAGCTCCGCCTCGGCCTCGCGCCGCGACAGGCGCGGGGTCCTGCGGCGCGGCGTGCCGGCGACCCGGGCGAGCGCCACGGTGCCGACGACCACGGCCGCGATCAGGCATCCGACCATCGCGGAGGCGAAGCCGGGCATCGGGCCGTCCAGCACCGGCTGGTCCACCAGGGCCGAGGCGCCGGCCACGCCGATCGCGCCGCCCAGCATGCGGGCCGTGTTGATGGCGCCGACCGCGGAGGCGTACTGGGTGGGGTGGGCCGCCATCGTGCCGACCGTGGACGTGCCGGTGGACAGGGCGCCGAACCCGCAGCCCAGCATGAGCGCGGCCACGAGCGTCCAGACATTGGGATAGGGGTTGGCCAGCAGGAGGGCGCAGCCGCCGCCGAGGAGCAGGGCCCCGGCGTAGATGACCGCGTTGAGGCCGACGCGCCGCCCGGCCAGCATGGCCAGCGGGCTCCCGCCGATCATCGCGAGCGAGATGGGCGTCAGCCACAGGCCGATGGTGACGGAGTCGAACCCGGAGCTCTTGAGGTACAGCGGGCCGAGCGCGAGCACCACGAACGAGGCCGCGCCGTACAGCAGGGACGCCCCGCCCGACCACAGGAAGCCGGGCCGCCGCCACAGCCGGATGTCGATGGCGCCGGCCGCGTGCCGCCACGACGTGGCGATCGCCCCGGCCAGCAGGAGCGCGGCGGCGACCGCGCAGCCGATGGTGCGCGGGTCGGTCCAGCCCCAGGTGCCGCCCTGCGACACGGCCAGCACGGCCGCCGCGATGGCGCCGATCAGCAGCACGGTGCCGAACACGTCGGGCACGCGGCGCACCTGTCCGAGGGAGCGGGGGAGGGCCGGGGTCAGCATGAGCAGGGCCGCCGCCAGTCCGGCGCTCGGCAGGAACAGGCCGCGCCAGCCGTACTCGGCCACGAGCAGGCCGCCTCCGGCCTGGAGCGCGAGGCAGCCGATGCCCGACGAGGCGCTCCACAGCGCCATGGCGCCGGCGCGGCGGTTGGCGGGCAGCTCGCCCAGCAGCAGGCCGAGCGAGGCGGGGAACATCAGCGCGGCGCCGACGCCCTGCGACAGCCGCCCGCCGAGGAGCAGCGGCCAGGACGTGGTCGCGATGACCGCCGCGGCGCCCAGGCCGTACAGGGCCAGGCCGAAGGCGAGGACGCTGCGCCGGCCCAGCAGGTCGGCGAAGCGGCCCGCCGTGGCCAGCAGCGCGGCCACCGCGGCGAAGTTGATCGTGCTGACCCAGGTGACCTCGGCCATCGGCAGCGAGGCCGCGATGGGGTCGCGGCTCAGCACGGGGATCGCCAGCGTCGTCGCCGTGCTGTCGGCCATGATCGCGATGACGACACCGCAGGCGATCAGGCGAAGGACGGCGAAGCGGCCCCGGACCTGCGGCCGGGGTCGCGCCACCGGCCCGACGAACGGGCCGGCGACGTGCTCGCGAACGGGCGTCAGGGTCATCGCGGCGTCTCCGCCAGGTCCCTGCGGGCGACGGTGACGGGCTCGGGCCGCGGCACCTCGGGACGGTTCGGCACGCTGGCCGCGACCATCCGCTCGGTGAGGCCGATGAGGCGGCCGGGCGCCCGCGTCCAGGACCGGGCCGAACGGCCGGCGTCGGGGCCGACCAGCGACATGACGACCTGGGAGGCCAGCGTCAGGTGCTCGGCGCAGCGGCGGCTCACCTTGGCCTCCAGGCCGGCGACCTGCGCCAGGCGCAGCCGCAGCGCCTCCAGCGAGGCGGTGCGCTCCAGGCCGTCCAGCTCGGCGAGCCGGTCGGGCCAGCGCAGCTCGCGGCCGACGTGGTCACGCACCCTGGTGGGGATCTCGTCCGCGGGCACCTTCTCCTCGCGCAGGCGGGTGCCGAGCGCGTAGGCCGAGCGCGCGGTGCGGACGTAGTCGGACAGCCGGCCCGCGAGGGCGGCGTCGAGCATCCGGGCCCGGTGGACCAGGCACTCGCTGCTCCAGCCGAGCACCATGAGCCGGTCGGCGGCGACCTCGGTGTACCAGCCGGCCAGCCGCAGCTCGCGGGCCATCCGGTGGTAGTGGACCCAGCGGTCGCCGTTGCCGTCCACCCAGACCTCTACGCCGCCGAGCGGCATGTTGGCCACGTGGACGCGCTTGTCGCGGGGCGCCACCCGGGCGCAGATACGCAGGATCACCCGGTCCGGTGCCTGCGGCGCTCTCGGCCGCCTGGCGAACCAGGAACCGGTCTGGGGATCGGTCACGTCCGGCCACCTCCTCGCCGGCGACTCTCCAGAACCGTCCGGCTGTCAAGTCTCACTTTCCACGTGTCGGTCCGATAGTGGCGTCGTGTGGGAAGATGTGTCAACTGACACTTTCCAGTTGGGTATGGATGCGCCGCCGGAGGTTTACGGACGCCGGTGGGCGCGCATGATCCCCGGATTCCCCTACGCTGAGGGTCTCCCGGGCGGCAGGAGGTGCGGAGTGGCGACGATCGCCGACAGGCTGGACCTGGCGCTGCGCGAGCGGGGGCTGAGCGGCGCTCAGGTGGCCGCCGAGCTGACCGAGGCGGGCATCCCCATCACCCGCGCCTACGTCAGCCAGCTCCGCACCGGCAAGCAGACCAACCCGACCCTCCAGGTGCTGCGCGCCCTCGCCTCCTGCCTCCAGGTCAGCGTCGGCTGGCTGGTGGGCGAGGAGTCGCCGGGCGCCGGCTCCGCCGCGGTGGACGACCTCCAGGCGCGCGCCGCGGCCGTCGGCGCGGCGGCCTCCGGGCTGTCCGACGGCTCGCTGGCCGTGCTGCGCGGCGTCATCGACCTGGCCCGCCGCGCCGAGGGGCTGTCCGAGAGCCCGGAGGCCGGTCCGCGGCCCGCGCCCGAGGCCCCGGCGGTGCCGGCCGCCCGGACCACCCTGGCCCCGCCGGTCCGCGCGGCGCTCGGCGAGCGGCTGCGCGGCCTGCGCGAGGCGGCCGGCCTGACGGCCGAGCAGGTCGAGAGCGCGCTCGGGCGCGGCACGGTGCGCGTCGAGGCCGCCGAGAGCGGCCGCGCGGCCCCCGCCCCGGCCCTGGTGGAACGGCTGCTCGACCTGTACGGCGTGACCGCGCTGCCCGCCCGCGAGCACGTGCTGTCCCTGGCCCGGGGCGAGCGCGAGCCCGCCTGGTGGGACACCGCTGCGGTGCCCGTCTGGCTCGCCACCGCCTTCGCCCTGGAGCAGCGGGCCGCGGTGATCCGCGTGTACGACCCGCGGACGGTGCCGGCGCTGCTGCAGACCGAGGCGTACGCCCGCGCCGCGATCGGCGTGGCCGGCCCCGCCACCCTCGGGCAGGGCTCGGTGGAGGCGGCGGTGCGGCTGGTGCTGGCCCGCCAGGAGATGGTCTTCGCCGGGCGCGGCCCCGTCGTGTGGGCGATCATGGACGAGGGCGTGCTGCTGCGCTCCATCGCCGAGCCCGCGGTCCACCTGGCCCAGCTCGACTCCCTCATCGACCTCGCCAAGCGCCCCGGCGTCTCGCTGCACCTGCTGCCCCTCGACGACCCGGCGTACCTGCCCCGCACGGGGCCGTTCACGCTCTGGCGTTACGCCGAGGCGTTCGAGCCCGACATCGCCTGCGCGCACACCGTCGAACGCGACGAGCTGATCACCGAGCCGGGGGCCGTCGAGGCCTATCACCAGGCGTTCGCCAAACTCTCGGTCACCACGACCACGCGCGAGGAGACCCTCGACCTGCTGAACACCCACCGTGACCGGATCGCGCGAGGATGATCCTTTATTCACCGGGAAACGTATATTTCCCGATTATTTCGCGCCAATAGGTTGTATTGTTGGGACATTTGGAGCATTTTCAACTTGGTCCTCCGAGTGGGGTCGAGGCCGCGGAACTTTCCCGTACGGCAAGGCGAGGGGAAAGGGGCGATACGGAAATGCGTCAACGTGCCATCCGTAATTTGGCCAGGCTCAACACGTCCCAGGCGCGTATCACCCGTATGCTCGACGCCGCCGCCGGAGGGAAGAACAATTTCGTGGCCGACCGCGACGCCGTGCGTCGCTATGACGAGGCCGCTCCCGTGACCACCGCCGCCGCGCGGGCCGTGCTGGCCTTCCTGTCCCGCGTGATCCGCCACCTGGCGGCGGGCGGCATCGACCAGTTCGTGATCGTCGGCAGCGGGGTGCCCAGCGGACTGCCCGCCGGGCGCCAGCTCCACGACCTGGCCCGCGAGGCGCTGGGCCGCTCCGACGTGCGGGTGCTGTACGTGGAGAACGACCCGATGGTGCTGGCCTACGCCCAGGCCACGATCGAGCCGGTGACCGACCTGGTGCGCGTGGTGGAGGGCGACATCCGGCAGGTCGAGGACCTGCTCGGCGACCGGGTGGTCCGGACGTTCGTCGACTGGGACCGGCCGGTCGGCCTGGTGCTGGTCTCGGTGCCCAGCCTCGGCGACGAGGAGGCCCGGCACGCGATCAAGTGCCTGTGCCACGCGGCCGCCCGGGGCAGCTACCTGGCCCTGCTGCAGACCACCTTCGACGCGATCCCCGACGAGCTGCTGCCCGCGATCGGCGAGCTGCTGGCCATGACCTTACCGGGCCACGTCGTCCGCACCCGCGCGGAGGCGGCGGCGCTGCTGGAGGGGCTCGACCTGGTGGACCCGGGGCTGGTGTGGGTGCCCGAGTGGCGGCCCGACGGGCGCGACGAGGCGTGCGCGGCCCTGCCCAGCGCGTCGGGCAACTACGGCGCCGTCGCCCGCGTCCTCTGACCCCGGGCGCCCTGGCCGGTCCTCTGGCCCCGGACGCTCTGGCCCCGCGTCGTCAGTCCCACCAGAACGACCAGAAGTGCCGGCCGATGATCTGCTCCGCGTAGCCGCGCAGATCGCCCGGGCCCTGCACCACGTTGTCGGGACAGAACGTCCAGTGCTCGGCCGCCACGTGCAGCGCGTGCTCGACGTCCACCGGAGGCGCCGCGACGCTCAGCTCCAGCGTGTTGAACCCCACGCACACCACCCGCGCCCCGAAGCGGTCCTCCCAGCTGCGCACCACCGCTGCGAGCGGCACCATCCACTCGTTGTGGTGCAGGGCGCCCTGCCAGCCCATCACGGCCAGCGCGTCGGCGCCGCGCCGGGCCGCGACCAGGCCCAGCGGCATGCCGCGCGAGGCGAGCTGCTCGGCGTACCAGTCGGCGACCTCGCCGGGGGCGGCCTTCAGCACGCCGGGGGCGGCCGGGCCGGGGCAGAGCGCGCCGTAGGGGTCGAGCTCGGCGAGGGCCTCGGACGGCATCTGCGTCACCCACTCCTGCCACACCTCGTGCATGAACCCCTCGGCCGTGAAGTGGTCGATCTGCGTGGGCTCGTCCGGCACGACCTGGCCGATCGACCAGGGCTGGGCCGACTCGTCCAGCAGCACCGGCCAGAGGCCGCTCGAGGGGTGCTCGGCGCGTAAGCGGGCCCAGTCGTGGCCGGAGACGGGATCGTCGCTCATCCAGAACGCCGCCCTGGCCGGCTCTCCCTGCCCGGTGTAGCCCGGGTCGGGCCAGACGAGGTCACCCGGCGGCAGTGCGGCCCGCAGCGCGCGGCCCCTGCCTGCGTCGGCGAACAGCCGGCCCAGCTCGCGTGGCAGCCGATGATCTGTCATGCCCTACCGTCTCCGTCCGCACCCGTCGGGGAGATGGTAGTGCCGCCCACCGACATGGCCTCGGGGGCGGCGCGAATTCTTCGCGTTCCTCACCTTCGCGCGCGCGAGCGGCGGACGAGCGCGGGCTCCGCCGTCGTGACGATGTGTTTCCGGCACGGCCGCGCCACCGTGCCGGAAACGTCAGTGGCCGGTCAGTAGCCCCCGTACGAGGAGTGGGTGGAGTGCTGCGAGGACGTGGAGGTCGGCGTCGGCGTCGCGGTGGGAGCATTGGCCGAGGAGCCGCCGGAGCCGGCGGGCCGGATGAGGCCGAGCAGGCCGTGCTGGCCGCCGTCGATGCCGGCGGAGAACCACAGCGCGTTCTCGCCGCCGTTGGCCGCGGTGCCGAGCTCCAGGTCCCACAGGCCGGGAAGCTGGATCGTGCTGCCGTTGGCCGTGCGCAGGGCGCCGAGGTGGCGGTTGTTGCGGTAGGCGTGGATGGTGCCGTCGCCGAAGTTGCCGACGAGCACCGACCCGGCGTACGCGCCGCGCGGAGCCGCGGTGATCGCCCACGGCGCGTTCAGCCCGGTGCGCGCGATGCGGCCGGTCAGGCGGCCCTCGGCGTTGAAGCGGCTGACGAAGCCCTTGCCGGCGCCGGCGACGGACTTGCCGGTGTCCGGGTCGCGCAGCGCGTACGCCACCCAGATCTGGTTGTTGGTGACCGCCACGTTGAACGGCGAGTAGTTCGACGGGACGGCCGGGTCGCGGAACTGCCAGCGCTTCAGCCGGACGCGCTCGAAGTCGGAGTTCCAGGCGTGGATGTGGCCGCCGGCGAAGTCCGCGGCGAGCAGGAAGTCGCCGTCCTCGGTCCGGGCGAGCGCGAGGCCCTTGTAGTCGGCCCCGCGGGTGAACGCGGCGATGACGGCGTTCTTCGGGTCGGCCTCGGCGTTCCAGCCGGTGATCGCGCCGCTGGGGCTGGAGAAGAGGAACGTGGCGGGTTTGCCCTTCACGGTGAACCCGTCGGTGGGGTTGAACACCTGGCCCGTCGGGGCCCCGCCCGGAATGCTGACCTCCGTCTGCTCCTTCTTGCCGGCGCCCGAGTAGACGGTGGCGCTGCCGGTGCCCGTGGCGGAGACCCAGAGGGTCTTGCCCATGGCCAGGCCCCAGGGGTTGACCAGCTTGGGGTCGGTGGTGGCGGCCTTGCCCCTCACGTCCGAGACGAGGTTGACGACGTCGAACCGCGCGCGGGGGGTGGCGGTGGCGTGTGCGGGGGTGGCGAGAGTGCTGCCCAGGCCGACCGCAACAGCGCAGAGTGTGATGATGCGTGACCGCATCCGTGCCTCCTTGTTAGCGCTTGTGACGCGAGATACGCGGGGCGCCTGGGGCAGGGTTCAGTATGGTCCGGAAATATCCGGCGAGGCGTTTCTTGCCGTCTGTAGGGGAGATGGATGGTTATGGAAGTTCTGGGGATTGATATCGGCGGCTCAGGGATCAAGGGCGCGCCCGTCGACGTCACGGCGGGCAAGCTGGCCCAGGAACGCCTGCGCATTCCCACCCCGCAGCCGTCCAAGCCGGAGCCCGTCGCCGAGGTGGTGCGGCAGATCGTCGACCACTTCGCCTGGTCGGGGCCCGTCGGCGTGACGTTCCCCGGGGTGGTGCGCGACGGGGTGGTGCACACCGCCGCCAACGTCCACCACTCGTGGATCGGCGTGGACGCCTCCGACCTGTTCGGCGGCGCGTGCGTGCTCAACGACGCCGACGCGGCCGGCATCGCCGAGATGACCTTCGGCGAGGGCCGGGACCGGCGCGGGACCGTGCTCATGCTGACCTTCGGCACGGGCATCGGCAGCGCCCTGTTCACCGACGGGGTGCTCGTGCCCAACACCGAGCTCGGCCACCTGGAGCTGCGCGGCAAGGACGCCGAGCTGCGCGCCTCCGACAAGGCCCGCGAGGACCACGAGCTGAGCTGGGACAAGTGGGCCGGCCGGGTCGAGGAGTACCTGCGGCACGTGGAGATGCTGTTCTCCCCGTCGCTCATCGTGGTGGGCGGCGGCGTGAGCAAGAAGGCCCACAAGTGGCTGCCGCACGTCCACATCGACACGCCGATCGTGCCGGCCGCGCTGCAGAACGAGGCGGGCATCATCGGCGCCGCCCAGATGGCGGCCAGCCGGGCCGGCTGACCTTACTGATCAAGAAAGTCGGCCGGGGGAGGCAACCGGAACGGCCTTTCGGGAGTCTCATTGATGGGCGTGGCCGTTCACGACGCAACTCTGGGGAGAGTGGGCCCGCCGTGGACGGCCACGGCCATGTCTGTCTCCCCCCTGCGATTATTGGGATGCGGGACGGCGGCGCGGTCCGGCAGCATGGGCTGTTGGCTCCCGGCGCACCGGGCTCAAATATCCTGAAAGCAGTATGGGAACCTCCGCGTTGTCCTCTCCGCTCACCGACATCCAGTCCCGCCTGCCCGAGCTCATGCCGCGCGACCAGCGGCGGCTGCGGCGCAGGCTCGACGGCGCGCGCCGGGTGCGCTCCCGCGAGGCCCGCGACAAGATCGCCGCGGAGATCCTCGCCGACGTCGAGCGCGCCGAGCAGCGCCTGGCCCGCCGCCGCGAGGCCGTGCCCGCGCTCAGCTATCCCGAGGCCCTGCCCGTCTCCCAGCGCAAGGACGACATCCTCGCCGCCATCCGCGACCACCAGGTCGTGATCATCGCCGGTGAGACCGGGTCCGGCAAGACCACCCAGATCCCCAAGATCTGCCTCGAACTCGGCCGCGGCGTGCGCGGCCTGATCGGCCACACCCAGCCCCGCCGCATCGCCGCCCGCACCGTCGCCGAGCGCGTGGCCGAGGAGCTCGGCACCGAGCTGGGCCAGGTCGTCGGCTACAAGGTGCGCTTCACCGACCAGGGCAGCGACCGCACGCTGGTCAAGCTCATGACCGACGGCATCCTGCTGGCCGAGCTCCAGCACGATCGGCTGCTGGAGCAGTACGACACGCTCATCATCGACGAGGCCCACGAGCGCAGCCTCAACATCGACTTCATCCTCGGCTACGTCAAGCAGCTCCTGCCCCGGCGCCCCGACCTCAAGGTCATCATCACCAGCGCCACCATCGACCCCGAGCGCTTCTCCCGCCACTTCGGCGACGCGCCGATCGTCGAGGTCTCCGGCCGCACCTACCCCGTCGAGGTCCGCTACCGGCCGCTCGGCGAGGACGACGACCAGACGCAGGGCATCGTCGACGCCTGCCGCGAGCTGGTCACCGAGGGCCCGGGCGACATCCTCGTCTTCCTCAGCGGCGAGCGGGAGATCCGCGACGCCGCCGACGCGCTCGGCAAGGCCGAGTTCCGCAACACCGAGGTCCTGCCGCTGTACGCGCGGCTGAGCGCCGCCGAGCAGCACCGCGTCTTCCAGCGCCACACCGGCCGGCGCATCGTGCTGGCCACGAACGTGGCCGAGACGTCGCTCACGGTCCCCGGCATCAAGTACGTCGTCGATCCCGGCTACGCCCGCATCTCCCGCTACAGCCACCGCACCAAGGTGCAGCGCCTGCCCATCGAGGCGATCTCCCAGGCCAGCGCCAACCAGCGCAAGGGCCGCTCCGGCCGCACCTCCGACGGCATCTGCGTCCGGCTCTACGAGGAGGAGGACTTCCTCGGCCGGCCCGAGTTCACCGACCCGGAGATCCTGCGCACCAACCTGGCCTCGGTCATCCTGCAGATGACCTCCATCGGGCTGGGTGACATCGAGGCGTTCCCGTTCGTGGAGCCGCCGGACCGCCGTCAGGTCAAGGACGGCGTCAACCTGCTGCACGAGCTGGGCGCGTTCGACGCGGAGGGGCGGCTCACCCCGATCGGCCGCAAGCTCGCCACGCTGCCGGTCGACCCGCGGCTCGGCCGCATGGTGCTGGAGGCCGAGAAGCACGGCTGCCTGCGCGAGGTCATGGTGATCACCGCCGCCCTGTCCATCCAGGATCCGCGCGAGCGTCCCGCCGACAAGCAGCAGCAGGCCGACGAGAAGCACCGCCGCTTCGCCGACCCCGAGTCCGACTTCCTCACCTACCTCAACCTCTGGCACTACCTCCAGGACAAGCAGCAGGAGCTGTCCTCCAGCGCCTTCCGCCGCCTGTGCAAGGCCGAGTACCTCAACTACCTGCGCGTGCGCGAGTGGCAGGACATCTACAGCCAGCTCCGCCAGGCGCTCGGCGCCCAGCCCAACAGCCATCCCGGCGACCCGCACAGCGTCCACGTGTCGCTGCTGTCGGGCCTGCTGTCCCACATCGGCGTCAAGGACGTCATGGACAAGCAGCGCCCCGCCGAGGGCCGCCGCCCCCTCCAGGAGTACATCGGCGCCCGCAACGCCCGCTTCGCCATCTTCCCGGGTTCGGCCCTGGCCAGGAAGCAGCCGCAGTGGGTCATGTCGGCCGAGCTGGTCGAGACCTCGCGGCTGTGGG
This sequence comes from Nonomuraea montanisoli, assembly GCF_013363975.1. Lineage (GTDB taxonomy): Bacteria > Actinomycetota > Actinomycetes > Streptosporangiales > Streptosporangiaceae > Nonomuraea > Nonomuraea montanisoli. The sequence goes on from NZ_JABWGN010000002.1 coordinate 339,104, forward strand.
CCCGGGTCAACGCGAAGATCGAGCCGGGCTGGGTCGAGCCGATCGCCCAGCACCTCGTCAAGCGCTCCTACTCCGAGCCGCACTGGGAGAAGGACCAGGGCGCGGTCATCGCGCTGGAGAAGGTCACCCTGTACGGCGTGCCGCTGGTGACCGGCCGCAAGGTCAACTACGGGCGCATCGACCCCGAGCTGTCCCGCGAGCTGTTCATCCGGCACGCCCTCGTCCAGGGGGAGTGGGACTCCCACCACGAGTTCCTGCGCGCCAACCGGCGGCTGCTCCAGGAGGTCGAGGAGCTGGAGAACCGCGCCCGCCGCCGCGACATCATGGTCGACGACGAGGCGCTGTTCGACTTCTACGACCGGCGGGTGCCCGCCGACGTGGTGTCGGCCCGCCACTTCGACGCCTGGTGGAAGAAGGCCCGCGCCACCGACTCCGGTCTGCTCACCTTCTCGCCGGAGATGCTGGTCAACGAGGGCGCCGACGTCAGCACCCAGGACTACCCCGACACCTGGCGCCAGCTCGGCCAGCGGATGAAGCTGACCTACCAGTTCGAGCCGGGCGCCGACGCCGACGGCGTGACCGTCCACGTGCCGCTCCAGGTGCTCAACCAGATCGGCGCCGACGGCTTCGACTGGCAGATCCCCGGCCTGCGCGAGGAACTGGTCACCGAACTGATCAGGTCGCTGCCCAAGCCGCTGCGCCGCAACTTCGTGCCCGCCCCCAACTACGCCAAGCAGGTGCTGGCCGGGGTGAAGCCGGGCGGCGAGCCGCTGCTGGAGGCCGTGGAGCGCGAGCTGCTGCGGCTCACCGGCGTACGCGTGCCGCGCGAGGCGTGGCAGCTCGACCAGATCCCCGAACACCTGCGGATCACGTACCGGGTGATCGACGAGCGCAAACGGACGCTCGCCGAGGACAAGGACCTCGACGCGCTCAAGCGGCGCCTCGCGCCGCGCCTGCGCCGCACGCTGTCGGCGGCGGCCGACGACCTGGAGCGCACCGGCCTGCGCACGTGGAGCTTCGGCACGCTGCCGAAGGTGTTCGAGCAGGGCCGCATGAAGGGCTTCCCGGCCCTCGTGGACGACGGCGACTCGGTCTCCATCAAGATCTTCGAGACGGAGGCGGAGCAGCGTCGCTCCCACTGGCCCGGCACGCGCCGCCTGCTGCTGCTGAACGTCACCAACCCGGCCAAGTCACTGCTCGCCGGCCTGTCCAACCAGGCCAAGCTGGCCCTGTCGCGCAGCCCCCACGGCGGCGCCGTGGCGCTGTTCGACGACGTGGTCAACGCCGCGGCCGACCAGCTCATGCTCGACATGGGCGGCACCCCCTGGGACCCCGTCGCCTTCGACCGCCTCTACCAGCACGTACGCGCCGAGCTGCACGACACCGCGGCCGACGTGCTGGCCAAGGTGGAGCAGATCCTGAGCGTGTGGCACGCGGTGGGCACGCGACTGGAGTCGCTGCGGTCGAGCGCCTCGGTGGAGGACGTGCGCGAGCAGCTCGGCGGGCTCGTGTACGCGGGATTCGTCACCGCGACCGGCCGGCGTCAGCTGTCCGACGTGCTGCGCTACCTGCGGGCCGTCGAACGGCGGCTGACCAAGCTGCCGGAGGAGCCCTGGCGCGACGAGGAGTGGATGGCGCGGGTGCACAAGGTCGAGGACGACTACCACGACCTGCTGGACAAGCTCCACCCGGCGCGGCGTTCGGACGCGGACGTGGTGGAGATCAGGTGGATGATCGAGGAACTGCGGGTCAGCTTCTTCGCCCAGACGCTCGGGACCCCCACCCCGGTGTCGGAGAAGCGCATCGCCAAGGCGATGGAGCGGCTCAGCCCTTGAAGATGGAGGTGTCGAGCTCCAGGTTGATGGGGTCGGGCAGCATGATGGGCGAGCCCACGTTCACGGTGGTGGTCGTCCGGTAGGCGCCGTGCTGGATGTTGTGGTGGACCGTGATGGACTGAGGTGCGGCAAGGGTGTCGATCATCAGGTAAATCGGCACACTGCCGTGGGCGTAGAGAGCTGGCTTCTCTTTGCGATCGCGGACCACGCTGCCGGCGGACACTACTTCTGCAACCATGATCAACCCGGATGAGAGAAGCTCACGCTCTCCCCAGCGTGGGCAGTCAAGTGGAGCCATCACGAAGTCGGGCTCGACCGGCTCTCGCGGGCCTTCGATGCAGACATCGACATTGCCGGCCCACGCTTCCCAGCCCTTCTCGTCGAGAATGGGGATGAGTGCTCTGAACAGGCGCATCGCGCAGCGGGCGTGCTCGGGGGTGCCGACCGGGCTCACGATGAGATTCCCTTCAATGACGTCGGCCCGAAAGCCGGGGAGCTCTGGAAATGCCTCGAAGAGCTCGCGAGCCGACCTTGGCATGGGCTTGTCGTTCGAGACGACCAGATGGGCGTGCTCGCGCGGGGTGGGCGTGTTCTCGATGGCCACGGCAACCACTGATATTGTCCCTTCGTAATCGAACGGGCACTCTAAGTATTGCATCTTCGGCCCGCTCCCGCACCCCTTTCCGCCGCCCCTTACAGTGGGGCCCGACGAGAAAGGGCAGGGATGATCAAGGCACTGGTGTTCGACGTCGGCGAGACGCTCATCGACGAGACCCGCATCTGGTCGCGGTGGGCCGACCGGCTGGGCGTGAGCAGGTTCGTGATGATGGGCGCGCTGGGCGGCATGGCGGCCCTGGACCGCTCGCACCGCGAGGCGTTCGAACTCGTCCGGCCCGGCATCGACGTCGACGCCGAGCTGGCGGCCTGGGAGCGGGACGAGCCGGACAGCCTGCGCAACCACTTCGACGCCGACGACCTCTACCCGGACGTCCGCGACGCCCTCGCCGCGCTGCGCGCCGCCGGCCACCAGGTGATCATCGCGGGCAACCAGCCGGCCCGGGCCTACGACGCGCTGGTCGCCATGGAGCTGCCGGCCGACTCCGTCCACACCTCGGAGGGGTGGGGCGTGTCCAAGCCCGATCCCGGGTTCTTCGCCAAGGTCGCCGCCGTCGCGGGGCGCGAGCCGGGCGAGATCCTCTACGTGGGCGACCGGCTGGACAACGACGTGCTGCCGGCGGGGCGGGCGGGCATGCGGACCGCGCTGCTGCGGCGCGGGCCGTGGGGCTACCTGCACGCCGAGCGGGCCCAGGCGCGCGACGCTGACGTGATCGTCGACGACCTGCACGCCCTGCTGCCCGCGCTGTCCCGCATCGCCTGACCCGCGCGCCGCCTGACCCGCGTCGACGGCCGGCCTGGACACTTTCGGTCTGGACGCCACCGGGCGGCCCACCAGGATGTCCTTCTGTTGGGCCGCCACGGGAAGTGGATCGCCGCGAGAGGCGGGCGTCGGCGGGCGACGGCGTGCGGGTCAGCGGGAGGAGGGGCCGGCGGTCCGGCCCACGTCATCCTCGCCCTCGTCCCCGCCACCGGAGCCGGAGCCGGGGACCAGATCGTCCGGGGCGACGTGGACCGCGCGCTCCTCGGCCGACAGGTCGCCGGAGTCCTCCCCCCAGTCCTCGCCGACCTCGTCCTTCTCCTCGTCGGGTGCCAGGCCCTCGTCGGGCTGCGTGAGGCGGTGCTCCTCCCGGGGCGCCTTCTCCCGGTCGGGCTTCTCCCGCCACAGCCGCTCGTCGAGGGAGTCCTGGTGCTGGGGGTCGTCCTCGTCGATGCGGTGGTCGAGGCCCAGGTCGTCGGTCCACTCCTCGACCTCGATCTCCTGCTCGTCGGCGAAGCCGAACCTGTCCGGAGGTAGTTCGCTCATAGGGCCCCCCTACCCCCACTCAGGGCCGGAACCCTAGGATCCGGTCTTCCGCAGAGCCTCCTCCAGCTCCTCCTTGTCCATCTGGGAGCGGCCGGGGATGTCGGCCTTGCGCGCCTCCGCGTACAGCTCCGCCTTCGTCGCCTCGCCGTCGGCCGAGGAGCCGGAGCCGGAGCCGGAGCCGGCGCCGCCCGTCAGCGCGGTCAGCTCCTCGTCGCGCCGCTTCCGGAAGGCCGCGCCGAGCCGCTCCAGCTCCTTGGCGTCGACCTGGCTCGCCAGCTTCGGCAGGAGCTTGCCCTCCTCTTCCTCGACGTGGTGGTTCACGGCCTCCACCAGCTTGCCGAGGGTCTCCTCGAAGTCGGCGGTGCCCGGCTCGGCCCGCTTGAGCGCGTCGAGCAGCACCTCCGCCTCCTTGTGCTCCTCCACTTCGTGGTGCGCGTCGATGCCGGGGTAGACGCGGTCCTCCTCGGCGCGGGCGTGCGCGGTGAGGAGGGCGTGCAGCTCCGCGACGGTGGCCCGCGGATCGCCCTCCTTCTTCTTGAGCCGCTCGAAGAGCGCCTCGACCTTGCGGTGGTCACGGGTGATGAGTGTGATGACATCGGTCGCCATGGGGCGACGTGCTACCCGCCCGGCGCCGCTCCAATCGCCCCGGACGGGCGCTCGACGGGCGCTCGACGGGCGGCGTCAGCGGCCGATCGCGGCGCCGATGAGCGCGCGCGGGTCGGCCGCCCCGGCGAGGGTCCCGTCGGGCCGTACGTCGATGAGGTGCGCGTGGCCGAACATCCCGCCGTACGGCCGTGGGGTCACCGGGTGGCCGAGCGTGGCCAGGCCGTCCGACCAGGGCGTGCCCTCCTCCAGGTCCAGGACCGTGTCGTCGGGCGCGTACCAGGTGTCGAAGCCCGTGCCGCCCGCGCCGATCCGCCAGCGCGGCGCGGAGATCGCCGGGCCGGGGAGCTCGCCGTGGCGCAGCAGCCGGGTGATGACCTGGAGGAGGATCTGCGGCTGCGCGTCGCCGCCCATGGTGCCCACCACGGAGCGCAGTGACCCGTCGGTACGGGTGACCAGCGCCGGCGCGAGCGTGTGCGGCGGCCGGCGGCCGGGGCTGTACTCCGCCGGGTGGCCGGGCGTCAGCGAGAAGCCGATGCCGCGGTTGTGGAGGTTGATCCCGGTACGGGGCTCGAACACCATGCTGCCGAAGCCGGCGGCGTTCGACTGGATGAGGGAGACGCCCATGCCGTCGCCGTCCACGGCGCACAGGTACGTGGTGTCGCCGGGCGCGGCCGGTGCGCCGAGGCGGAGCCTGCGGGCCGGGTCCACCAGCGCCCGGCGCCGCTCGATCTCCTCGGGCGACAGCAGGTCCTTGGCGTCCTCGTGCAGCAGGGCCAGGCGGTCGTGGCCGCTCACCCGGGCTGCCTCGGCCAGCAGGTGCGCCCAGAGCGGGTCGTCCGGCGAGGCGGGCAGGTCGAGCCCGTCGGCGATGCCGAGCGCCATGAGCAGCAGGTAGCCCTGGGAGTTGGGCGGCATCGACCAGACGTCGTGGCCGAACGCCCGGATCCGGAGCGGGGCCACCCAGTCGGCGTTCGGCCGGGTGAGGTCGGACCGGTCGTACTCGCCGGCGCCGAGCTCCAGCAGTCCCGCGCCGAACTCGCCGAGGTAGAAGCCGTCGCGCCCGTCCGCGGCGACGGCGCCCAGCGCCCGGGCCACGCCCGGCCGCCGTACCCGGTCGCCGGCCTCGTGGACGGCGGCGAAGTCGCCGCCGCCGGGCCGCTGCGCCGCGACCCGGGCGCCCGCCAGGAGCAGCGGGGACGCGGGGAAGCCCTCGCTCGCCAGCCTGATCGCGGGTTCGAGCAGGGACGCCAGGGGGAGCCGACCGTGGCGTTCGTGCAGCGCGAGCCACCCGTCCACGCAGCCGGGCAAGGGGACCGAGCGGATGTCGTGCAGGTGCGGCATGCGCTCGTGCCCCTCGGCGCGCAGCCGGTCGGGATCGGCGCCCGACCCGGCGCGTCCGGAGGCGTTGAGCGCGCTCACCCCGCCGGAAGAGCCGTCGCCGAGGGGGCCGTCGCCTGCCGAGCCGTCGTGGACCAGGGCGAACAGGTCGCCGCCGAGCCCGCACATGTGGGGGGCGGTGACGGTGAGGACGGCGTTCGTGGCGATGGCGGCGTCGGCGGCCGAGCCGCCGCGTTCGAGCGCCGCCACGCCCGCCGCGGAGGCGAGGTGGTCGACGCTGCACACCATGCCGGATGTCGCGTATCGGGTGTCATGCACGCATTCGACCTTACGGCCGGGCGCTTACCGGGCAAGGCCGGCGCGGGGGATTCCAAGGGAGTTCGCAGCCGCCCGCGCCCGGGGTCGAGCCGCCCGCGATCGGGGTGGAGCCGTCCACGCCTGGCGCGGGTGGCGGTGTCAGACGGGTTCGAGGGGGCGGTCGCGGCTCACCAGGGTCGCGTAGTGGCCGTCGAGGGCCAGCAGGTCCTCGTGCGTACCGTGCTCGACGACCCGGCCGCCGTCCAGCACCACGATCTGGTCGGCGTCGCGCACGGTGGACAGCCGGTGCGCGATGGTGATCGTCGTCCGGCCCTCGGCGAGGGTGTCCAGCGCCTCCTGGACGGCCCGCTCGGTCTGCGTGTCCAGGGCGCTCGTCGCCTCGTCCAGCACCAGCACCGGCGGGTTGCGCAGCAGCGTGCGGGCGATCGCGAGACGCTGCTTCTCGCCGCCGGAGAAGCGGTAGCCGCGCTCGCCGACCAGCGTGTCGTAGCCGTCGGGCAGCGAGGCGATGTGGTCGTGGATGCGGGCGGCGCGCGCCGCGTCCTCCAGTTCGTCGTCGGTCGCGTCGGGCTTGGCGAAGCGCAGGTTGTCGGCGATGGAGGCGTGGAAGAGGTACGTCTCCTGCGACACCACGCCGACGGTGCCGGCCAGCGTCTCGAAGGTGAGCTCGCGCACGTCGACGCCGTCGATGGTGACCCGGCCGGCGCCCACGTCGTACAGCCGCGGCAGCAGGTAGCCGAGCGTGGTCTTGCCCGAACCGGTCTCGCCGACGATCGCCAGGCTGGTGCCGGCCGGCACGGTGACGTCCACGTCCTCCAGCGCCGGGGCCTCGTCGTAGGAGAAGGACACGTCCTCGTAGCGCACCTCGCCCCGCACGGAGGTGAGCGTGCGGCGGCCGGGGTGGATGTCCACGGGCAGGTCGAGGTACTCGAAGATGCGGCCGAACAGCGCGAGGGAGCTCTGCACCTCCACGCCGAGCCGCAGCAGCGACACCGCCGGCCGGAACAGGCTCACCTGGAGCGTCGTGAACGCCACCAGCGTGCCCACGGAGATCGCCCCGGTGTAGCCGACCGCCCAGTAGATGACGGCGGGCATCGCGGCCATGACGATCTGGATGGACGCCTGCCGCCACCGCCCGGTCATGCTGGAGCGCACGCCGAGGTCGGCCAGTTCGTCCGAGGCGTCGGAGAAGCGGCGGGTGAGCTCGGCCGAGCGGCCCATGGTGCGGCCCAGCAGGATGCCGCTGATCGACAGCGACTCCTGGACCATGGAGGAGATGACCGCGAGCTTGCGCTGGCGCTCGGAGGTGATGCGCCGCCGCTCGGCGCCGACGTGGCGGCTGATCCACACGAACACCGGCAGCAGCACGAGCGAGATCGCGGTCAGCCGCCAGTCGAGCGCGACCATGGCCACGACCGTGGCGATCACGGTGGTGAGGTTCGAGACGATCGAGGTGGCCGTGTTGGTGACCACGGACTGCATGCCGCCGATGTCGTTGGCGATGCGCGACTGCACCTCGCCGGTGCGGGTCCGGGTGAAGAAGGCCAGCGACATGCGCTGGAGGTGGGCGTACACGGAGGTGCGCAGGTCGTGCATGACGCGCTGGCCGACCGTGGTGGACACCAGCGTCTGCACGACGTCGAAGACGCTCGTGGTCACGGCGACGGCGATCATGCCGAGGGCGAGCAGCGCCAGGAGGAACGGGTCGCGGCGGGGGATGGCCACGTCCAGCACCTCGCGCAGCAGGAACGGCGAGGCCAGCGACACGAGCGACGACAGCAGGATGAGGGCGCCCACCAGGGCCAGGCGGCCGCGGTAGGCGCGGAAGAGCGTGACGACGCGCCGCAGGGGCGCGCGAGGTTCGTCTGCCAAGAAGACCCCTTTCGGATGCTCGCTCAAACAGAGGTTAACTCATATTTGTTCCCGCCTCTAAGCTTGGGTCATGGACGACATGGAGCTGTCCGAGCTCTTGCACCTGGTCAGCCGCAGGTTGCGGCATGGCTGGAAGAACCGGCTGGAGCCACTGGGGCTGAGCCCCGGCCAGGCGCGGGCGCTGCGCGCGCTGGTGGACGCCGGCCGGCCCCTGCGCATGGTGCAGCTCGCCGACCAGCTCAGGATCGTGCCGCGCTCCGTGACGCCCGTCATCGACACCCTGGAGGAGACGGGGCTGGTGCGCAGGCAGGTCGATCCGGCCAACCGCCGCTCGACGCTCGTGGTCATCACGGACGCCGGACGCGAGGTGTACGAGCGCGCCCGCGAGGCGCGGCGCGAGGCCGGCCACGACCTCTTCGCGGTGCTCACGGACGAGCAGCGCGACCAGCTCAAGGAACTGCTCGGGACGGTGGAGTCCCAGTTCGGGTGATCCGGCCGGGAGGCCCGTGCTTTTCGGGTCGCGGTGGTTCGGCCGCGGTGGTTCGGGCTGCGCCGGTTCAAGGGCTGCGCCGGTTCAAGGGCGGCGGCGGTTCAGGGGCGGCGGGGTTTCAGGGGCGGCGGGGGACGGTGCGGCCGCCGACGACCGTGGCCAGGCAGGGCGGGCAGGCCAGGAGGGCGGCGTACGGGTAGCGTCCGCGCGCGTCGAACACCGCGAAGTCGGCGCGGGAGCCTCGGGCGAGCGAGCCGATGCGGCCCGTGCCGCCGTCCGCGCCGAGCGCCCGCGCCCCGCCCAGCGTGAGCGCCTCCACGAGCCGGCGGTCCAGCCCCCGCGTACGGGCGCCGGACGCCCGGGCGCGCTCCCGCACCTCCCGCGCCCGCGCCAGCAGCCCGGGACCGGCCGGGGCGAGGCCCGTGCCGAACGCGACGGCGTTCCCCTCGTCCAGCAGCGCGAGCACGTCGTCGAGCAGCTCCCCGCCCGGGGCAGGGTCCGCTGACCCCGACCCGGCCGCCTCCGACCCGACCGGCCTCGACTCGACCGTCCCCGACTCGACCGGCCGTGATCCGGCCGCCTCCGACCCGGCCGATCCCGGCCCCGATCCGGCCGACCCGGTCACGATTTCCGGTGCGGGGCAGACGGTCACCGGCGTGCCGCGCAGCCGGAGCAGCTTGCGTTCCCCCGGATCGAGCGGCCGGGCGCGCGCCGCGTGGCAGTGCGGCCCGAGGGCGCCGGCCTCGTCCAGCGCGGCGGGGGAGTGGCGGCCGAGGTCGGCCAGCAGGCGCAGCCCGAACGTCCGGGCCAGCACCGCCACGTCCTCCAGCACCTGGGGGTCCGGCGTGAGCGGGGCGACGCCGACGCCGCCCGGCCGGTCGAGCTCGCGGATGGCCGTGATGACCGCGTCGCGCCCGGTCCGCTCCCACTCCTCCTCCGAGGCGCAGGAGACCTCCACGTACGAGACGCCGGGCAGCCCGGGATGCTCGGCGCGCGGGGTGACGATCTCGGCCCGCGCCGTCACTCCCGGGGCGGGCGGTCCGGGGGCGGAGCAGGCGTCCACCAGGCCGGCCACGATCATCCCGGGCCAGCGCCGCTCCTGGGCGGCCGGGAAGGACGCGAGCAGGTCGGCCCGCGACCCCACCTGGAGCACGCGGTCCCCGCGGACCGCGACGCCGCCGTCGCGGAGCGGCGCCGTGGCGATCGGCAGCACCAGGGGAGCGGAATGGAGGACGACGGGCACCGGGGCGCGCCTGCCGATGACCGGTCCGGCTCGCTTCCCAGGCGGCATCGCGGCTCCCGTCGAAATTGCCTTTTCGGTATTAAACGTGACATCGGCCAGGGGGGCAATCAGCTTCCCGGACGCGGCGACCTCGGGCGGTAGCGGCCCGACAGGCGGGCCAGCTTCAGGCTCAGGTGCAGCGCCAGCCGCTCGCCGCCGTCCTTGAGGTCGGTGCCGGCCAGCTCCTCCACGCGTTGCAGCCGGTAGTACAGGGAGGTGCGGTGCAGGCGCAGGGCGCGCGAGGTGGCCACCGCGCTGCCCGCCAGGTCGAGGTACGTCTCCAGCGTCTCCAGCAGGGGGAGGTGCTGGTCGTCGTCGAGGAGGGGTTCGAGGCCGGGGTGCAGCTCGTGGCCCGGCAGGTGGGTGAGCATGCGGTAGACGCCGAGCCGGGTCCACTCGGCCGTACGGCCGGCGCCGGGCACCCGGGCGGCGACCTCGGCGGCGTGCCGGGCCTCGGCGTACGAGGCGGCGGCCCCGTCGAGCTCCGGCCGGGGCCGCCCCACCCCGACCGTGACCGGGAAGGGCATGGCGGCGTGCAGCTCCTCGGCGATCGCCAGTGCCACCGGCGGGCCGGACTCGACGGCGCCGGCGGCGATCAGCAGGACGACGTGGTCGTGGCGGACCAGGTGCAGGGGATGGTGACCGGTCAGCCGCCGCCGCAGCGTCAGCGCGCCCTGCTCCAGCGCCGCCCTGACCTCCTCGCCGGGCGGCGCCACGGCGGGACCCCGGGTGTGCGCTTCCAAGGGACCCTGGGTGTGCGCTTCCAAGGGACCCTGGGCGCGCGTTTCCAAGGCGCCTCGGGTGTGCGTTGCCAGGGGACCGTGGGGGCGGGCCACCAGGGCCGTCACGGGCTGGGCGCGGGGGAAGGCGCCCGCCTCCACCAAGCGGCGGGCGGCGTCGTGCTCCCCCAGCATCAGGCCCGCCACCGCCTCCAGCTCCTGGCGCGCGGGCAGCCCGGCGGCCAGGCTCTCGTGCAGCAGCGTCAGCCCCAGGCCCGGGGCCGCCGCCGCGGCCTCGGCCACCTGCGCCTCGGTCATGGGCGGGTCGGCGTCGATGAACCACAGGAACCCGAGCAGCCCGCCGTCGTGCCGTACCGGGACGCACACCCGCGGCAGCAGCCCCGTCCCGGGCGCGCCCGGGATCCGCAGGGGACCGGCCGCGTCGTGGATCCCGGCGGCGGCCAGCCGCCGGCGGGCCTCCGGCGCGGCGCGGCGGCGCAGGATCGAGTCGCGGCGGACGTCGTCCATGGCGCCGCTCTGCTCGCTGTGCGCGACGACCCGGTGCAGCCGGTCCTCCACCAGCAGGGGACGGCCGAGACGCGCGGCGAGGTCGTCCACGCTCTGCTGGAGGGTCGCCACGGCTCACCTGGGCATTTCAACAAATGTCGGAAAGGTCCCTACGGCTCTTCCCTACAACTGCGCGATGATCTCTGTCAACATCGCCTATAGCGTCCCCTTCGTGAACGCCCCGAAGAAGCTGTTACGAGGTCTCCTCACCGCCCTGGTGCTCGTACCGGTGAGCCTGATGGCGACCCCCGCTTCCGCCGCGCCCCCCTCCGACCCCGAGCTTCCCTGGCGCCGGGCCCACTGGCCCCAGACGCAGCCATGGCAGCAGGACGGCCCCGACGCCCAGGAGCTGCGCTCCCGTCCCGCCGCCGACATCCCGCCGATCGACCCCCAGAACTGGGAGAACCCCGACCACATGACGTGGTCGGACTACAAGAAGGTCCCCGGCACCACCTGGAACGACCCGGCGGTCAAGGGCTCCAAGCGCACCTTCAAGGGCGCCCTGGTGCTGCTCGACTACCCCAACCAGCCGTTCGTGGTCACCCAGCCCAAGGGCTCGACCATCTTCCAGAACCCCAGCGCCGAGGCCCACGACATCCCCCGCGACCAGGTCGCGAAGTTCTACCAGGACTTCCTCAACACCCCGAACGCCCTCAACAAGGGTCACACCATCCACGAGTACTGGATGGAGGACTCCGGCGGGCGCGTCGGCGTCGAGCTGACCGGCTTCGGGCCGTACACGATGCCCGGCAAGGACCACGAGTACGCCATGGAGTACCAGGCGGACGCGTGCCCGGCCGGCGACACCTGCACCCGCAACCTGCGCGCCGACGGCAACGCCGCCTGGCTGGCCGCGGTCGGCGAGGAGACCGCCAAGCAGTTCGACTTCGTCTTCTACCTCAGCGCCGGCCAGGACGAGTCGTCCACCTGGCAGGAGTTCGGGATGATGAAGTTCCCGAACAAGGAGTCGGTGCCCGACGAGTGGGGCCCGCCGGACCCCGCCCTGCCCAACTGGTCCAAGACCCGCTACGTCGACTGGACGTCCTGGCAGTCCGGCTCGACGTTCTGGCCCAACGCCCGCTTCGGCGTCGACTCGGTGCAGGCCGAGAGTTCCGGCATGTCCGTCTACGCCCACGAGCTGAGCCACATCATGGGCGTCGCCGACAACTACAACAACCCGTACGGCACGCCGCTGCGCCGCGCGTACTCCGGCATCTGGGAGATGCTCAGCCGCGGCACGTTCAACGGCCCCGGCGGCCCGCACAGCCGCTGGCTGATCCCGCCGACCTCCGGCGCCTCCATGGGCGCCCAGCACATGCTCCGCAACAAGATCAAGCTGGAGATGGTCGACGACCGCAACGTGCTCAGCCTGAACCGCGACGCGCTCGCCCAGTCGGGCCTGGTGACCGCCCGGGTGACGGCGCGCGCCGTGCGGCCCGGCACGGACGGGCTGATGGGCGTGAACATCGCGTTCGGCAGCGGCGACAAGAGCCCCGCCTGCGACGTCAAGACCGACCCGCTGTGCGACGGCGGCGGCTACGACAACTACACCGTCGAGGTCGTCGACCGCATGGGCACCGACTCCTTCACGCCCGACTCCGGCGTGCTGCTGGCCAAGACCAAGGACCAGGACCGGGCGCCCTTCATCTGGGTGGTCGACGCCAACCCGCAGGACATCGGCATGACCGACTACGTGCTGCCCGACGGCACCAAGGTGCCGATCACCATGGGCGACTACCGGCAGCTGTCCGACGCCCTGTTCCACGCGGGCACGAACTCCGGCAGCGAGTACGAGTTCGTGGACCAGGCCAACCGCCTGCACTTCTACGTCACCGACGTCGAGCGCGACCGCAAGGGCGTGCTGTCGTACACGGTGGCGGTCCGCTCCCTCGACGGCGCCGGCCCGCAGCGCCGCGGCGTCCGGCTGCTGCCCGCCGCCGGCACCCCGTCCGGGCACAACGTGTCGCGCTGCTCGTTCCCGCTGCTCAACACCGGCAACGCCGCGCCGGCGCAGGGACAGCACCCCGAGGACGTCAGCGCCTACCTCGGCTCCGACGTCTACCGGCTCAAGGCGGAGGTCAAGGGCAAGGGCTGGAGCGCCCAGCTGCCCAACGAGCTCGCGTCGGTCGCGTTCGGCAAGCGGGCCGGCGTGAGCGTCAACGCGGTGCGCGCCTCCGGCGGCGACCGGCTGGCCACGGTCACGCTCACCGCCACCTCGGAGAGCGACCCGGCCAAGAAGGCCACCGCCACCTGCCACGTGATCGGCCTGTAGCAGGGGCACATCCGCGGGGTACGGCCGGAACCCGGCCGTACCCCCTCGGCGTTCTCACGGTACGACGTGAAGAGAGAGGTCCCGTTGACCGGGCAGCCGCCTGACAAGCCCGAGCCCCGGCGTGCCGACATGCCGGAGCCCCGGCGTGCCGACGAGCCCGGGCCCCGGCGGCGGGGGATCCCCGTGGCCGCGCCCGTCGCGGCCGGGCTCGCCGCGGCGGCCGCCAGCATCCTGGCCGCCTCCCTGGAGTGGGACATCCCGCCCATCGCCAAGATCGGCGTGACGGCCGGCGCCGCGATCCTCGTCGGCCTGACCACCTGGGCCACCACCGAGTCCAAGCCCAAGGCGCTCACCCGGGCCGACCCCGCCTCCCGCGCCTCCGACCAGTGGCCGCCCGTGCCGGAGCACTTCACCGGCCGCACCGAGGCGCTGGCCGAGCTGCGCGAGGTCTTCGCCGCCCGCCGCAAGGCGAGCGACGTCGTCCCGCCGCTCGTCGTGTCCGTGTACGGCAGGGGCGGCGTCGGCAAGTCCGCGCTCATGGCCCGCTTCGGCCAGGAGGTCGCCGGCTGGTTCCCCGACGGGCGGCTGCACGCCGACCTGCGCGGCGGCGCGGGCGCGCCCGTGCGGCCGGAGGAGGTGCTGATCGGGTTCCTGCGGGCGCTCGGCGTCCGCCTCACCACCGACCCCGGCGGCCTGGACGAGCTGCGCAGGCTCTGGCTCACCTGGACCAAGGGCCGCCGCATCCTCATCGGCCTCGACAACGCGCACAGCGCCGACCAGGTCAAGCCGCTCATCCCGGCCGAGCCCGGCTGCGCGGTGCTGGTCACCTCGCGCCAGCCGCTGTTCCTCAACGCCACGCGCGACACGCAGCTCGGCGTGTTCAGCGAGGCGCAGGGCGTGGAGCTGCTGGCCCGGCTGGCGGGCAGCGCCCGCGTGGTGGACGACCTGGAGGCGGCCAAGGAGATCGTCCGGCTGTGCGACCGGCTGCCGCTGGCCATCGGAATCTGCGGCGGGCGGCTGGCCACCCGCGAACAGTGGACGCTGCGCGAGATGGCGAGCCGGCTGGACGACGAGCGCCGCATCCTCGACCAGCTCGAACTCGCGCCGACCGTGGACAAGAGCGTGCGCGCCTCGGTCCAGCTCAGCTACGACGACTGCACCGGCATGCAGCGCCGCCTGCTGCGCCTGCTGTCGGCGCTCACCGTGCCCGACGTGCCCGGCTGGGTGGCGGGCGAGCTGCTCGACATCTCGGTGCTCGACGGCGCCGACCAGCTCGAGGCGCTCATCGACGCGCAGCTCGCCGAGTGCTCCGGCACCGACCAGACCGGGACCATGCGCTACCGGCTGCACGACCTGGTCCGCGTCTTCGCCGCCGAGCCGGCCGCCGAGGAGGACGAGGGCCGGCGGCGCGACGCGGTCGAGCGCGTGCTGTCCGGCTACCGCCGCCGCGCCGAGGCCGCCGCCCAGGACCGCTGGCCGCAGGACTGGAGCCGGGGCGGCCGCCGCTCCAGCGCCGAGGGCCAGGTCCACGCCGGCGACTGGCTGAACGCCGAGCGGCTCAGCCTGGTCGCGCTGGTCGGCCTGGCCCGCGAGTACGAGCTGTGGGAGCTGACCTGGGGACTGGCCCGGGCCTTCTGCTCCCTCTGCCACTCGCTGCGCGCGTACTGGGCCGACTGGCGGGCGGTCGCCGAGCTGGGCTGCGAGGCGGCGCTGCGCTCCGGCGACCGGCGGGCGCTGGCCATCTCGCTGCTGGACCGGGCCGCCGTGCAGGGCGGGATCGGCGCCCACGAGCTGGGCCGCGCCGACGCCGAGCGGGCGCTGGAGCTGTTCACCGAGCTGGGCGAGACGTGGTGGGCGGCGCGGGCCCGGCGGGCGATCGGCATGGCGCTGTTCTCCGACGGCCACCTCGACCGCGCCCAGGAGCACCTGACCGGGGCGATCGCCGCGTTCCGGGCCGAGGACGACCAGTGGTGGATGGCCCGCTCCCAGCGCAACCTGGCCGAGCTGCGGCTGGCCGAGCGGCGCCCGGAGGAGGCCAGGGACCTGCTGGAGGACTCGCTGGCCGTCTTCGAGCGCTCGGGCAACCGGTACTCCGAGGCGCAGACGCTGCGCGCGTACGGCGAGGTGCTGGCCGCCCAGGCGCGCGGCATGCGCAGGGACGGCGAGCACCGGGCCGCGCTCGACGGGTTCACCCGGGCCGGCCACAGCCTGAGCCGGGCGGCCGAGATGTTCCGGCAGCGCGGCGAGCTGTGGGAGGAGGCGCGCTGCCTGCGCGCCGCCGGCGAGGTCGGCGACCCCGCCAACGGGCTGCGCGAGCTGGACTTCGTCCGGCGGGCCGAGAACATCCTGGCCGCGCTCGGCGACTCCTGGGGCGTGGCCCGCGCCGCCCTGTCCGCCGGGCGGGCGCTGGCCCGGCTCGGGCGCATCGAGGAGTCGGAGCGGGAGCTGCGCCGGGCCATGGAGGCGTTCCAGGAGCTGGACGACCGGTGGTGGATGGCGCTCAGCCTGCGTTACCTCGGCGAGGCGCACCTCGACGCCGGGAGCGCGGCGGCCGCGGCCGGCCCGCTGCGCGAGGCGCGCGAGATCTACCGCAGCCTCGGCAACGAGGCCGGCATGCGCCGCACCCTGGAGCTCCTGCGCCGCGCCGAGACCTGACCCGCGGTCCCTTCCGGGTCCGGGGCGGGGCGCTCAGGAGAGCGGGGTCCTGCCGGACGGGCGCTCAGGTGAGCGGGGTCCTGCCGGACGGGCGCTCAGGTGAGCGGGGTCCTGCCGGACGGGCGCTCAGGTGAGCGGGGTCCGCAGGAGCTCGCCCGCGGTGCGGCGCGCCTGCAGCACGCTCTCCTCGAACAGCCGCCGCACCTGCCGCGCCTGCTCGCCCAGCTCCCTGATGTGCCGGTGCGCCAGGTCGTCGCGGACGGTGTCGGCGATCAGCCGCTGGTAGTCGGGCGTCCGCGCGGCCAGCGTCTCCAGCCGCTGGTGCGCGTGGTACACGTGGTCGGCGCGCGTCACCTGCCGCGCGTACTCCTCCAGGTGCCGCACCCGCCGCGACAGCGACGTCCAGGCCGCGTCCAGGGCCGTCGTGTACGGACGGAACGCGTCCTCCAGGCCCGAGGGCAGGACGCGGGGGACGAGCCTGCGGTGCTCGGCGTGCATGGCCGACAGCCGCGCCAGCCGCTGGGCGATCTGCCACACCTCCTCCGGCAGCGTCACCTGGTTGTCGATGGTGTCGATGAAACCCGCCCGCTGCACCGCGGAGGAGAGGATGGCGTCCACGGCGTCCTGGGCGCGGCGCAGCAGCCGCTGGCACGGGTAGTCGAGGTCCTCGGGCAGCACGTAGTGCGCGGCGTACTGGCGCGCCAGCCGCAGCCGTTGCCGGAGGTCCCGCTGGGTGGCCGCCACGTTGGCGTGCCGCAGCAGCGCGATCACGCCGACGGCGCCCGCGACGATCGCCGCGGCGGACAGGCTGCCGATGAGGTAGAACAGCACGGCGATCCAGGGGACCAGGAGGAGCAGGACGCGACCGCCCGACGCCTTGGGCTCCGCACCGGTGCGGGCCATGCGGAGGAGGTGCGGCCCGGACCACAGCCGGGCCCAGACGTCCCGCGGCAGTCCTGGATCGATCACCACCCGGGGAGGCAGAGCGCGTGGATCCATCAGAACCTCGGCAGAGGGGCGTGGCCTTCGAGCGATGGGAGAATGCCGCTCTCTGCTGGTCGTCTCACCACGGGTTTTCCTCTCTCCGGAGCTGTTGTGCTGTCATGCTGATCGTGTGACTGGACGGGCGTGCCTCCAGGAGGGGGGCGGCTGTGCGCAGGGCGTATAAGTTCCTGCTGCGGCCGACCTGTCGCCAGGAGATCGTGCTGATGGCGTGTCTGGAGGACCATCGCCAGCTCTACAACGGGGCGTTGGAGCATCGGCGTACGGCCTATCGCAAGGCGGGCGTGAGCGTTCGGTACGGCGACCAGTCGGCGGAGTTGAAGCAGATCCGTGCCGATGACGCGGGCGGTCAGGGCCGGTGGTCGTTCTCCTCCCAGCAAGCCACCTTGCGTCGCTTGGACAGGGCCTTCGGCGTGTTCTTCGCCCGGGTCAAAGCCGGGCGCGGCCGGGGCTACCCGCGGTTCAAGGGGCGCGGCTGGTTCGACACGGTGACCTGGCCCAAGGACGGTGACGGCTGCCGGTGGAACTCCCAGCCCGAGCATCCTTCGGCGACCTTCGTCCGGCTGCGAGGGATCGGGCATGTGCGGGTCCACCAGCATCAGACGGTGAAGGGGCGGGTGAAGACGGTCAGTGTGAAGCGGGAGGGTGCCCGCTGGTTTGTGATCGTCTCGTGCGACGACGTGCCGGCCGACACCCTGCGCGCGACGGGCGCGGCCGTCGGCGTTGACTTGGGCGTGGCCTGGCTGGTGACGACGTCCGAGGGCGAGCATGTGGCCAATGCGCGCCATCAGGAAGCGTCCGCCAGCCGTCTGGCGGACGCGCAGCGGGCTCTGGCCCGCAAAGAGCGTGGGTCCAGGCGCCGCCGTAGGGTTGTCGCGCAGGTGGCGGCGTTGCATGCCAAGGTGCGGCGGCAACGTCTGGACGGCGCTCACAAGGCCGCGCTCGCCCTGGTCCGCGGGTACGACGTGATCGTGCACGAGGACCTGCGGATCGCGAACATGACCCGCTCGGCGTCCGGCACGATCGACACTCCCGGTCGTAACGTCGCGGCCAAGTCCGGCCTCAACCGGAGCATCCTGGACGCGGGTTGGGGGGTGTTCCTGACGGTCCTCGCGTACAAGGCTGAAAGCGCCGGTCGCAAGCTGATCGCGGTGAACCCCGCCAACACCTCCCGCACGTGCGCCCCTTGCGGGCACATCGCTGCGGAGAACCGCGTCAGCCAAGCCGTGTTCACCTGCACGGCGTGCGGTCATGCTGCGCATGCCGATGTGAACGCGGCCGTCAACATCCTCAGGGCAGGGCTTGCCCTTCGCGACGCCGCGGGAGCGGCTTAGCGAGAAGCCGCTCCCCTCAGGGAACGGAGGAGTCACATGTTCATGCTGCGTTATGAACCTCGAATTCGCTGAAGATTGGCGGACATATAGGGTCTAAGCGATGAACGCGATGAACGCGATGACGAGATGGATCGACCTGGAAGGCGCCGTCAACGTCCGCGACCTGGGCGGACTGCCCACCGTCGACGGAGGCGTCACCCGTTACGGCCGGATCTTGCGGTCGGACAACCTCCAAGGGCTCACCCACCGCGACGTGTCGCACCTCGTGGGCGAGCTCAAGCTGCGGCACGTCGTGGACCTCCGCTCGACGGCCGAGGTCACCCTGGAGGGGCCGGGCCCGCTGGCCCGCGTCCCGGAGGTGACCCACCACCATCTGACCCTGTTCGCCGAGGGCGGCAAGCACACCGACGTCGAGGCCGACACCATCGACGCCGACAAGGTGCTGCCCTGGCAGGAGCGCCAGCTCGACGAGGACCTGCGGATGACCGGGTTCTACTACGGCTACCTGCGCGACCGTCCCGACTCGGTGGTGGCGGCGCTGCGGGCCATGACGCTGGACGACGGCGCGGCCGTGGTGCACTGCGCCGCCGGCAAGGACCGCACCGGCGTGCTGTCCGCGCTGGCGCTGGAGGCGGCGGGCGTCACCCGGCAGGCGATCGTCGAGGACTACACGGCGACGGGCGAGCGGCTGGAGCAGGTGCTGCGGCGGCTGCGCTCCAGCAGCACCTACCGCGACGACCTGGACTCGCGCCCGGCCGACGACCACATGCCGCGCCCCCGTTACATCCAGCAGTTCCTGTCGGTGCTGGACGAGCGGTTCGGCGGGCCGATGGGCTGGCTGGGGGCGCACGGCTGGACGGCCCAGGACACCGAGGCCATGCGGACCCGCCTGCGCGACTGAGCCGCCACGCGCGGGCGGCTAGGGGAGGGTGACGACCGCCCGCTCGGTCACCGAGCGGCGGGCCGCCTCCAGGACGGCCAGCGCGCCGGCCACGCTCTCGGGCGTGACCGGCGGCGGCGCCCCCTCGCGCAGGCACGCCGCGACGCCCCGGTAGAAGTCGAGGTACGCGCCGGGCAGCGTGGGCACGATCCCCTGCCGCTCGGCGTCGCCGAGGGTGCCCCACCGCTCCTCGGGCTCCTCGCCGAACCCCGGGGAGTCCGGCGTCATGCCCGCCCGCAGCCGCTCCTCCTGCACGTCCAGGCCGTCCTTGACGTACGCGGCCAGCGAGCCGAGCACCCGGAACCGGGGGCCGGGCCGGGCGGCCAGCGCGCTCGCCCACAGGTGTGACCGGGTGCCGCCGGCGTGGGTGAGGGCGAGGAAGGTGTCGTCGTCGCCGGAGACGCCCGCGCGCCGCACGTCGCTCTCGGCGTAGACCTCGCGCACCGGGCCGAAGAGCTCGATCGCCTGGTCGACGAGGTGGCTGCCGAGGTCGTAGAGCAGGCCGCCGATCTCCTCCTCGCCGCCCGTCTCGCGCCAGCCGCCCTTGGGCCGGGGCCGCCAGCGCTCGAAGCGCGACTCGAAGCGGTGGACCTCGCCGAGGGCGCCGCCCCTGACCAGCTCCCGCACGGTGAGGTAGTCGCCGTCCCAGCGGCGGTTCTGGAAGACGGTCAGCATGAGGCCGCGCTCGCCGGCCAGCGCGGCGAGCTCGCGGGCCTCGGCGGCGGTGCGGGCGAGCGGCTTGTCGACGACGACCGGCTTGCCGCGCGTGAGCGCCTCGGTGGCGAGCGGCACGTGGGTGCGGTTGGGGGAGGCGACGACGACGAGGTCGCACAGGTCCCACAGCTCGCCGGGGGAGGGCACGGCGCTCGCGCCGTAGCGGGCGGAGACGTCGGCGGCGCGGCCCGCGTCGCGGGTCACCACGGCCGCCAGCGTCAGGCCCTCGGCGGCGTGGATCATCGGCGCGTGGAAGTACGCGCCGGCCGTGCCGTATCCGATCAGGCCGACCCGGATGTCGCTCATCGGGCCAGCCTAACGGCTACTCGTCGTCGCGTTCGGCGAGGAAGCGCTCGAACTGGGCGGCCAGCTCGTCGCCCGTGGGCATCTGCGCCGCCTCGGCGATGAGGTTCTCGCGGTCCGCGCCCCCGGCGAACGCGTCGTACTGCTGCTCAAGGCCGGAGATGGCGGTCGACAGCTCCGTGGACGCCTGGATCTGGTCCTCGATCTCGGCGGTGGTGCGCCGGGCGGCCTCGCGCAGCGCGTCCATGGGGAAGACCAGCCCGGTGTCCCGGGTCACGGCCTCCAGCGCGGTCACGGCGGCCTGGGGGTACTCGGCCTGGGCGAGGTAGTGGGGCACGTGGACGGCGTAGCCGAGCGCGTCGTGGCCCTCGGCGCCCAGGCGGTACTCCAGCAGCGCGGCGGCGCTGCCGGGCACCTGGACCCGGCCGAAGGTGCTGGTCTGGTCGGCGTTGAGCAGTTCCGGCCGGCTGGCGTGCGGGGTGATGCCGAGCGGGCGGGTGTGGGGCACGGCCATCGGGATGCCGTGGACGGTGACGAGCCTGCTGACGCCGAGCCGCTCGACCAGCGTGCCGACGGCCCGGGTGAACAGCTCCCACTCGCGGTCCGGCTCCGGGCCGTTCATCAGGAGGAACGGCACGCCGGTGGCGTCCTTCACCGCGTAGACGGCCAGCTCGGGCATGTCGCAGGAGACCCACCGGTCGGTGTCGAACGTCATGACCGGGCGGCGGGAGCGGTAGTCGAGCAGCCGGTCCACGTCGAACCGCGCCACCACCTGATGCTCCAGCCCGTCGAGCACGTGCGCCAGCGCGAGCCGCCCGGCGCCTCCGGCGTCCACGAAGCCCTCGAAGTGGTAGAGCAGCACCGGCTCGGCCGGCTCCGGCACGTCGTCGGCGAGCTTGTAGAGATCCGTCGGGTCGAACACGGTTGGACAGCCTTTCCCTAGCTACTCTCACGTGAAACCCACGGCGAGCCGGAACGATTCCGTGCAGGGCACCCTATCGAGGCAGAACGGGACACACCGACGAGGTCCGGCCGGCCCGGTGCGACGGCGAAGGTGACACTTTGCTGGTGCCGGCGACCTACGGGAGTCACGCCGGCGCCCGTTCGCGGGCCGCCGCGGCGCGCCGCCGATCCGGAACGCGCAGGCGGCCGTGGAGGACCCGGGCGCGGCAGGTTCGCACACGGCGAATTCCATGAATGGTTCCGTCAAATGGGTGAATAGTACGCAATAGCGCTAAATATCCGAAAATGACATGGAAGTTATCGACTGTGGTTTTTCGGACTGTAGCTCGTCATGCTGTATGAGTGGTTACTTCTGCGCGTCCCTTCACGAGGCGACCCCTCCGCATCCCCCCGCTGCCATGCCCGTTCCCGAACGAGATCAACGTGCACGCCGCAGAGGTCGACGCGGAGAGCCACGCCTGGCTGGCCGCCTCCAGCATGCTCGCCGGAGCCGAGACGATCGAGCACTTCCGGCGCTCCCAGATCGGCCTGCTGGCCGCACGCACCAATCCGTCCGTCCCCCGTGACAACCTCCGGCTGATCAACGACTGGTACAACTGGTTATTCGCGTTCGACGACGCCTTCTGCGAGAGCGAGCGGGTGGGATGCCGGGCCTCGGCGCTGGCCCGCGCCCTGCCGCCGCTCCTGGAGATCGTCGACGGGCGCCGCAAGCCGGATCCGGCCGACCCGTTCGGGGTCGCGCTCGACGAGCTGCTCCATCGGCTGTCCGACGTCGCCACCCCCGCCCAGGTGGACCGCTGGCGCATCACGGTGAAGGAGTACCTGTTCGCCCAGATCTGGGAGGCGGCCAACCGGGAGGTCGACCTCATCCCCACGCCCGACGACTACATCCTGATGCGCCGCATCACCGGCGCCACCTTCACCTGCTTCGCGCTCATCGACGTGGGCGGCGGCTACCGGCTCGAAGCGGAGGAGTGGCACCACCCGGACGTGCGCGCCCTGTCGGACCTCGCGTGCGACCTCATCGGCTGGGACAACGACCTGCTGTCCTACGCCAAGGAGCGCGGCCGCGACAAGGCCCGGCACAACCTCGTCACCGTGCTGGCCACCCACCGCGCCCTCACCCTCCAGCAGGCCCTGGAGGAGGTGGCGCGCATGCACGAGGCGGCGATCACCGCGTTCATCGCGCGGCGCGCGGCCGTGGAGCAGTGGGCGTCGCTGCCCGTGCGCAGGTACGTGCGCGGCCTGGAGAACTGGGTGCGGGGGCACATCGCGTTCTCGCTCGGCAGCGCCCGCTACGTGCACGCCTGGCCCGCCGGCACCCGCTGGCCGCGGGTCGTCTGACGCCCCGCCCCGGGCAGGCCCTCCATGAGAGCGTCAGTCGTCCGAGGTGTCCAGCTCGCCCAGGGCGAGCGCGGACGCCTCGTCGAGGTCGAGCCGCGCGCCCTCGTCGAAGGCGGCCCGGTAGGCCGCCTCGCCCATCGCCTTCTGGCACTCCTTGACGCACCGCTCGTGGTCGCTGGTCAGGAACGGCGCGCCGAGCATCGGCAGGCCGGCCGTGCGCCAGTTCTGGTTCAGCGCGCCCAGCAGCTTGGCCGCCACGGCGGTCTGCTCGTCGGCGGCGAAGATGCGGGCCATGGTCTCCAGCCCGAGCAGCGTGCCCAGCGTGTCGTGGAAGTACCGCTTGATCCGCACGCCCTCGCGGGCGCTCTCCAGCGCCTGGCTGGTCCGCCGGGTCGCCAGCCTGGTGATCGACAGCGCCCACTGCGCGTACGAGCTGACCCACAGCTCGCCCCGCTCCCGGCACACCTGCAGGCAGTCGACCAGCAGCGACTCCGCCTCGTACAGCTCGCCCTGCGACGACAGCACCAGCGACAGCTCGACGATCGCGGGCAGCAGGCCCGGGTTGAGCTCCTTGTTGTCGGTGTTGAACTCGATCGCCACGCCGAGCGGCGCGCTGGCCTTCTGCAGGTCGCCCTGGAGCAGCGCCGTGGTGCCCTGCATCTTCGAGGCGAGGATGACGGCCTTGGAGTCGCCGACCCGGACCGCCTCGCTGCTGCACTTCTCGGCCGCCTCCAGCGCGCCCGCGCTGTCGCCCTGGGCGCTGCGGACGTACGACAGCACCCACAGCGCCTTGCAGCGCTCCTTGCTCACGCCCGGGTTGGCGTGCAGCGCCCGCTCCAGGTACAGGCGGCCCTCGCGGGCGAAGCCGCAGCACACCCACATGAACCACAGCGACGACAGCAGCGTCAGCGCCTGCACCGCCGAGCCGGGCGTGCGCAGCGCGTGCTCCAGCGCGACGCGCACGTTGTCGTGCTCCTGGCGCATGCGGACGAACCAGTAGATCTGCCGCGGGCCGGACCACGCGTCCTCGCCGCGCTGGGCGAGGGACAGGTAGTAGTCGAGGTGACGCTGGCGCATGCGCTCGCGCTCGCCCAGCTTGTCCAGCCACTCCTCGCCGTACTCGGCCAGCGTGTCGATCAGCTTGTAGCGCACGCCCGCGTGGTTGCTCCGGATGAGCAGCACCGACTTCTCCACCAGCCCGGTCACCAGGTCGGTGATGCGCTCGGCGGGCAGCCGCTCGTCGGCGCAGACGAACCGCGCCGCGTCCAGCTCGAAGTCGCCGGCGAAGACCGACAGCCGCGCCCACAGCAGCCGCTCCGCCGGGTCGCACAGCTCGTGGCTCCAGCCGATCGCCGCCCGCAGCGTCTGGTGGCGCGGCAGCGCGGTGCGGCTCGCGCCCGCCAGCAGGCTGAACCGGTCGGCCAGCAGCTCCACGATCTGCTCCACCGACAGGGCGCGCAGGCGCACGGCCGCCAGCTCGATGGCCAGCGGGATGCCGTCGAGCCGCCGGCACAGCTCGGCCACCGCGCCGATGTTGCGCTCGTCGAGCACGAAGTCGGGCACCACGGCCCCGGCCCGCGCCGCGAACAGCTGCACCGACTCGTTGGTGAACAGGCTCTCCGCCGGGTCGTCGCCCGGCACCTGGAGCGGCGGCACCGGCACCACGTGCTCGTACGGCAGGTGCAGCGACTGGCGGCTGGTGGCCAGCACCTTCAGCCGGGGATTGCTCTCCAGCAGCTCCTCGACCAGCTCGGCGCAGCCCTGCACGAGGTGCTCGCAGGTGTCGATGATGAGCAGCATGTCGCGGTCGCCGACCCACTCCGACAGCGACTCGGAGGCGGCCCGCGAGGACTGGTCGGCGATGCCCAGCGCCGAGGCGATGGTGTGCCGGACCATGCCGGAGTCCTGGAGCCGGGCCAGGTCGGCGAACCAGACGCCGTCCTCGTACTGGGCGCGCACCTGGTGGGCCAGCCGCAGCACGGTGCGCGACTTGCCGACCCCGCCGATCCCGGTCACGGTGACCAGCCGCGACTCGCCGAGATGGCGCTTGAGGTTGGCGAGAAGGCGTGTGCGCCCCACGAAGCTCGTGAGCTCCGCCGGCAGATTGCCCT
Source organism: Nonomuraea montanisoli (assembly GCF_013363975.1). GTDB lineage: Bacteria > Actinomycetota > Actinomycetes > Streptosporangiales > Streptosporangiaceae > Nonomuraea > Nonomuraea montanisoli. The sequence continues at coordinate 363,690 of NZ_JABWGN010000002.1, forward strand.
CTCGCCGCCAGCCGGTCGGGGTGGCCATCGGCAGCCTCACGTGGGGGTAGGCGACACCTGCCCTGGCATCGTACCCTCGCCGCCCGCCGATGTCCGGTCTCCCGCGCGGCCCGAGGGGTCACGTTTGTGCGTCTCGATAGCATGTATGCCGTGAGCGACTATCTCCCGGAGCAGACGTCCGACGACACCGACCTCGGCTGGGGCGACGAGCGCGACGATGACGCCGACGCCTTCTACCTCGACAACAAGCCCCCGCACTGGGGCTGAGCGCTCAGCTCACCACGTCCTTGCGGCGGAAGCGGCGGAACGCCACCGCGATCAGCACGGCCGCGTAGGTCACCGACACCGACGCGCCCCTGATAATCCCGCTCAGGTCGGGCTCGGGCGCCAGCGCGTCCAGCCACGCGGTGTTCCAGAACGTCGGCAGGAACTCCCGGGCCGGGCCGAGCGCCTCCACCGCCTGCAGGATGGTGCTGACGATCCACAGCCCCACGGCCCCGCCCACCGCGCCGAGCGGCGAGTCGGTGGCCGTCGAGATGAGGAAGGCCAGCGCCGCCACCACGAGCTGGCTGACCAGCGCGTACGCGACGACGATCCCGAAGCGCGGCAGCACGTCGAGCGCCGGGATCGTCTCGCCCGTGCCGGGCACCTGGATGTCGTTCCAGCCGAACGCGAGCGTGCCCGCGAGCAGCGCCATCAGCGGCAGGACGACCACCGCGGTCGCCGAGTAGCCGAGCGCCACGATCAGCTTCTGCCGCAGCAGCCGGTCGCGCGGCACCGGCGCGGCCAGCAGGTAGCGCAGCGACGACCAGCTCGCCTCGCTGGAGACCGTGTCGCCGCAGAACAGCGCCACGGCCACCACGAGCAGGAAGCTGGCCGACACCGACAGCACGAACGCCGCGAAGTTCAGCCCGCCGGCGGTCGCCAGGTCGGAGACGCGCAGCGCCGCCTGCTGCTGGCCCCCGCCCTGCGGGCCGAGCTGGAAGGCGAGCACGAGGATCCAGGGCAGCGCCAGCAGCAGCCCGAACATGGCCAGCGTGCGGCGGCGCTTGAACTGCCGGACGATCTCCACGCGCAGGGGCAGCGTGCGGCCCGGCGCGTAGCCGGGCGCGTGCGCGGGGCCGGGGACGTGCGCGGGGCCGGGAGCGGCGGTGGTCACGACTTGTCTCCGATGAGGTCGAGGAACACGTCTTCGAGCCGGGGGCCGTGCCCGTTGGTCCGCACCGCGCCGTCGAGCAGCACGGACACCGGGCCGCTGGACACCAGGCGGCCCCGGTGCATGACCACGACGTGGCTGCAGCTCTGCTCCACCTCCGCCAGCAGGTGGCTGGAGACGATGACCGTGCGGCCGTCGCGGGCGTAGCGCTTGAGCACCTCGCGCATCTCGCGGATCTGGGGCGGGTCGAGCCCGTTGGTGGGCTCGTCGAGCACGAGCAGGTCGGGCAGGCCCAGCATCGCCTGGGCGATGGCCAGCCGCTGCCGCATGCCCTGCGAGTACGTGCGCACGGCCCGCTCCAGCGCCTTGCCCAGGCCCGCGATCTCCAGCGCCTCGGCGAAGCGCGCGTCCTCGGTGGGCCGCCCGGTCGCCGCCCAGTAGAGCTCCAGGTTCTCGCGCCCGGACAGGTGCGGCAGGAAGCCGGGCCCCTCGACGAACGAGCCGAGCCGCGACAGCACCGGCGCCCCCGGGGAGACGGGCTCGCCGAAGATGCGGATCTCGCCGTCGTCGGGGCGGATGAGGCCCATCATCATGCGCATCGTGGTGGTCTTGCCCGCGCCGTTGGGGCCGAGCAGGCCGAGCACCTGGCCGCGCTCCACCCGGAACGACAGCCCGTCCACCGCCTTCTCGCCGTTGCGGTACGCCTTGGTCAGCCCGCTGATCTCCAGCGGCACCTCCGCGCCGGAGGCGGCGGACGCGGTCCGCGGCCGGTTCCGGCCCGTCACCAGCAGCGCCACGGCCACCACGACCGCGACGAGCGGCATCGCCCACACCCACCAGGCCACGCCGGTCGCGGGCGTCTCCAGCGCGGCCACGGTCGGGACGGCCAGCGCCGCCGAGGCCAGGCCCACCTGGTACGAGGCCGCCTGCGCGGGCGTGGCGTAGCCCATGTCGGTGGTCGAGACCGTCAGCCGCAGCCGGTGGCCGGCGGCGAAGAGGTGGTCGACGGCCGGCAGCGTCACCGCGGCCTCGGCGCTTGAGGCTCCCTCCGGGATCGTCACCCGGAACGGCGCGACCAGCCCGGCGGGCAGCGTGGGCGGCTGCACGCCGTCGGCCACGTCGAGGAGCTTGGCGAACAGCGTCACCTGTCCCTTGCCCGACACCTTGAGCCGCACGGTCGGGCTGCCGGTGAGCTGGAGGGGCCGGGCCAGCGGCGCCGACTCGAAGGAGGCGCTCTGCCCCGGCATGTCGAGCGACACGCTCACGGTGCTCTGGCCGCCGCCGCCCAGCAGGCCGTTGACGCCCGGCACGGTGGAGATCGCGGCGGGGGAGCCGCCGGGCGGGTTGGCCACGTTCTGGTCGGGCCCGCTCAGCGTGACCTGGGTCGTCGCGGTGCCGCCGAGGCCGGGGTAGGCGCCGGTCTCGGGGTGCAGGCGGACGCGCTGGCGGGTGCCCGGGTCGCGCCCGGCGTCGCGGGTCACCGTGAACGCCTTCGCGACGGGGGAGCCGTCCGCCTTGAGGTGGCGGCCGAACCAGGCGGTCGTCTGCTCGTACAGCCAGTCGGCCTCGCCGTTGCCGCCGTCGTGGCCCCCGTCGAACCAGGCCACGCTCACCGGCGTGCCGGCGGCGGCGATCGCCCTGGCGTTGGCGTCGGCCTGGCCGAGCGGGAACAGCGAGTCGCGCTGCCCCTGCAGGAGCAGCGTCGGCGCCTTGATCCGGCCCGCCACGGTGACCGGGCTGGAGGCGCGCAGCAGGGCGACCGCCTCGGGCGTGGCCCGGCCGGTCTCGGCGACCCGCTGGTAGACGCGGCAGATGTCCGGCGTGAACCGGCCGCAGCGCGCCTCCTCGGCCGTCAGCGGCCGGGCCGGGCTCTGGGCCCGCGCGGCCAGGCCGCCTAGGCCCTGGATCTCGCCGCCGCCCCGGCCGAAGAAGAAGCCCGCCCACATGCGCTTGAACACGCCGTTCTCCGGCCCCTTGCCGGTGGCGTCGGGGAACAGCGCGTCGGCCAGGTCGGCCCAGGTGATCTGCGGGACGATCGCGTCGATGCGGGAGTCGTAGGCGGCCGTCATCAGCGCGATGGAGCCGCCGTACGAGCCGCCGGCGATGCCCACGCGCGGGTCGCCCGGCCCGTCGAGCCGCACCTCGGGCCGCCGGGCCAGCCAGTCGACGAGCTGCCTGACGTCCTTGACCTCGTAGTCGGGGGAGTTCAGCGCGATCTGCCCGGCGGACTCGCCGAAGCCGCGCGCCGACCAGGTCAGCACGGCGTAGCCGTCGCGGGCCAGGCGCCGCGCCTGGGCGCGCATGCCGTCCTTGTCGCCGCCGAACCCGTGGGCGAGCAGCACGGCCGGGGCCCGGCCGCCGCCGGACGGCGTGAAGAAGGCGGTGTCGAGCTCGACGCGCTGGTCGCCCGCCGGGCCGTCGAGCACGGTGATCCGCTGCTCCTGCGCGCGCACCTCGGGCGCCGACGGCCAGGCGAGCCAGGCCCCCACTCCTGCGAGGACGAGCACCACGAGGAGGGCGACCACACGTTTCATGGCGGAAATCCTACTTTTCGCACCTGAGAGAACCCTGAGATCATGCGGCCCGCTCACTTTCGCCGGACGCACAGGGGCACGGACGGGCACAGACAGAGCGCAAAGGGGCATGTACGTGGGCGCGATCGCCGTAAGATGCAGCCCGTGAACGCACCAGCAATCATCAAAAAGGCCGCCGACTGGGCGGTCCCCTACTGGACGCGGGGGCCGGCGGGCCGTGAGACGCCCCCCGACCTGTTCCGGGTCCTCTACTACGGGTGGCTGGTGGCGCTCACGCTCAAGCTGCTCGGCTCGGCCTGGGACGTCTCGTGGCACTTCAAGTGGCTGCGCGACGACCTCGCCCCGCCGCACCTGCTCAACTCCGCCGGCACCGCCGTGGCCCTCGGCCTGACCATCGTCCACGGCTACACCGGCTACGGCGTGGACAAGGCCGCGCTGCGGCTCATCCAGTGGGGCACCGGCGTGTTCCTGGTCGCGGTGCCGCTCGACCTGATCAACCACCGCGTCAACGGGCTCGACATCACCTCGTGGAGCCCGTCGCACATCATGCTCTACCTTGGAACGTTCTTCATGATCGCCGGGGTGATCCGGGGCTGGTTCACGGGGGCGCCTCCGGGGCGGGAGCGCACGGTGCTGCTGGGGGCGTTCTTCGCGTTCTTCCTGGAGAACGTGCACTTCCCCGAGCAGCACCAGGAGTACGGCGTGCTGTCGATCGGCGCGTGGGACAACCACGCCACCTACGCCGAGCCGATCCTGCTGCGGTTCGCGGCCGACCAGATGGGCCGGCCCGTCGACCGGGCGATGATGACCGCGTTCTCGCTGCCCGTGCCGGACGCCCTGTATCCCGTGTACGCGGTGGTCGCCGGGCTCGGCGTGCTCGTGGTGGCGCGCATGCTGATCGGCAGGTTCGGCGCGGCGACGCTGGTGGCCGCGGGCTACGTCGGCTTCCGCACGCTGATCTGGCCGCTGCTCACCGTCACCGGCTTCCCGCCGTCGGCCGTGCCGTTCTTCCTCGTCGTGGGCGGGCTGTGCGTGGACCTCGCGTTCGCGGTGCGGCAGCCGGTGGCCAGGGCGCTCGTCGGGTCCGTCGGCGTCACCGCCGCCGTCTACGGCGCCCTCGCCGCGCAGAGCGCCCTCATGGGCCAGGTGTACGGCGCGATCAAGGGCCAGAGCGGACTGCTCGGCGCCCCGCCCCTGGCGACCGGCTCGGCGCTCTGGGCGGGGGCGGGACTGCTGGCGGCGTGGCTGGCCTTCGAGTGGTGGAGCGGCCGGGCGAACCGTCAGCCGATCGAGGCCCGGGTGATCGCCACCGCCACCCCGTAGGCGAGGCCCATGACGGCCAGCTCGGCCGTCGCCCACGCGACCACGGCCGTGGCCGCGCCGCCGCGGATCGCCGGCAGCAGCCGGAAGCGGATGTGCGCGGCCAGCGGCACCAGCAGCGCCGCCAGGGCCAGCTTGGCCACCACCAGCAGGCCGTACTCACTGGTGAGGATCGCGCCCGGCAGCTCCACGCCGGGCGTGAGCGCCATCGTGCCGAGCCCCGTGACCAGCCCGGACAGGCTCACCACCAGCAGGCACACCGTGGCGATCCTGGAGAAGCGCGGCAGCACGACCGCCAGCAGCTCACGGCGCGGCGCGACGAACACCGTCACCGCCGCCAGCCCGCCCGCCCAGGCCGCCGCGCCCATCACGTGGCTCTCCATCGAGATCATGATCGGGTCGTGCCAGACGGAGTTCACCGCGTGCCCGGTCACCGGGATCGGCAGCAGCCCGAACAGCGCCACCACGATCCGCAGCTCGGCCGGCACCTTCTCGCCGAAGCGCACCGCCATGAGCCCGATGCCGGCCGCGGCCAGCGCGCAGGCGGCGCTGAACAGCAGTCCCTGCCCGGTGCCGACGCTGTCCACGTAACCGGCGATCATCGCGGGCGTCGGCACGGACCCGGGGTTCAGCTCGGCCGTCTGGAACACGATCGTGAGCAGCGCGCTCGCCGCCCACACCCAGGCGGCGGTGACGGTCAGCGGGCGGACGCGGCGCATGACCGGCTCGGTGCGTTCGGGGTGCTCGAAGCCGAGCAGCTTGGGCAGCAGGCTCATGCCGACCACGGCCACGGCGGCCAGGTCGAGCACCACCCGCACGACCGGCAGGCCGTACGCGACGAGGAGGCCCGGCATGGGGATGCCCGGCACGGCCTCCTGCGCGGTCAGCCCGGAGGCGACCACGGCGGAGACGACGGCGCAGGCCAGGAACACCCCGGCCACCACGCCGCCGCCGCGGGCGAGGGCGCGGCGGCGCGGGGGAGCCTCGCAGCGCTCGACGCTCACGCCCGGCCCTCCCCGCCCGGGCCGCTCTCCCGAGCGGCGTCCGCGCTCGACGCGTCCGCCGGTCCGGTCTCACCAGGGGCGTCCGCGTTCGTCCCCGGGCCGGTCTCGGCGGGGCGGGCGCGGCGCAGGGCGACGCCGGTGCCGGCCGCCAGCAGCAGGAGCGCGGCCACGATCCACACCACGGCCATGCCCGCGCCGCCGTTGGCCGCCGCCTCGGCCGCCCGGGCGCTGTCGGCGTCGTCCGAGGCCGCCGCCGTCCCGGGCGCCGTCTGAGCCGCGGTCCGGGGCGCCGTCTCGGGCGCCGCGGCGGCCGGGCCGGTGAGGCGGAAGGTGATCTTGCCGGTCACCGGGTGCCCGTCGGCCGACAGGATCCGGTAGCCCACGATGTACGCGCCGGCCGCCGTCAGCGGCTTGACCTTGAGCGTCACCTTCTCCGCGGCCACGGACGCGGCCCCGTCGGCCATCGCCGCCCCGTCCGGGCCCGTGACGCCCACCTGCGCGTACCCCTGGCGCACGGCCTGGTCGAACACCAGCGTGATCAGGGCGGGCGCGGCCGACAGCGCCGCCCCGTCCTTGGGGTCGCTGCTGATGAGCACGTTGTGCGCCCGGGCCGGGAGCGAGATCCCCACCGCGGCCGACGCGAGCAGCAGGACCGTGAGTAGCCGCCTCACCGATCGACAACCTTCCCTTGAACGCTTCCAAACCCGTCTATGCTCCCATCCGTGACGGACCTCTTCGGCGGCGCGGCCACCTATTACGCGCGATACCGCAGCGGCCACGGGGAGGAGGCCATCGGGCGTCTGGCCCGCGCGTTCGGCCCGGACGGCGTCGTGCTGGACCTCGGCTGCGGCCCCGGCACGGTGGCGATCCCCCTGGCCGGGCGGGTGCGCGCGGTGCTCGCCGTGGACCCCGACGAGGAGATGCTGGCCGAGGGCCGCCGCCTGGCCGAAGGAACGGCCGGGGACATCCGGTGGATGCGCGGAGACTCCACCACGCTGCGCGCGCTGCCGCCGTTCGACCACGTCGTCATGGGCCGGTCGTTCCACTGGATGGACCGGCGGGCCGTGCTCGCCGACCTCGACGCCCTGCTGCCGCCGCACGGAGCGGTGGCCCTGGTGGGTCCCACCCGCGAGGAGGGGGAGCCGCCGTGGGAGGCGGTGGTGCGGCCGGTGCGCGCCGCGTTCGGCCTGAACGAATCCGGGCTGGACAAGCGGCGGGCCCTCGGCTCGTTCCAGGCGACCGGCGAGCACCACGACGAGGTGCTGGCGGGCTCGCCGTTCGGCCGCGTCGAGTCGGCCCGGTTCGAGCGGCTGGTATCGATGGGTGTCGACGAGCTGGTGGGGCTCCAGCTCTCGTTCTCCTACAGCGCGCCCGCCCGGCTGGGCGACCGCCTGGCCGCGTTCACGGACGAGGTGCGCCGGGCCCTGCTGGCCGAGCGCCCCTCGGGCGTGTGGGAGGAGCGCAGGACCACCGAGGTCCTGATCGCCCGCCGTTCCTGAGCGCCGGGAGCACGCTTCCGCACGTTCGCCCGACGAACAGAACCCTTGAGGCTGTTGATCAGGGTGGACCACACCTGATCACGTTGCGGCCTCGCCCGGCATCGGGCTCGATTCTCACCGGGGCGACCTCGCCAGCCGATATTGTGTTCGGTTGTGAGACTGGTGGTGCAGGTGAAACTCCTGCCGATGCCGGAGCGGTGTTTTCGGAACTTCGACCTGCGTACAAGGCCGTCTTCGGGCTGGCCGCGCAGGCGGCCCAGCACGTGATCAAGAAGGTCTGCGACGCCTACCGCACTCTGCACGCCAACCTGGCCGCCGGAAACCTGGGCAAACCGGGATCGGCGCGGCGAGTCAAAGCTGAAAGCAAACCGATCTCTTTCCGGCCCGGTGCGGCCCAGCCGTACGACGACCGGTGCCTGTCCTGGCAGCACACCGACCGGACGGTGTCGATCTGGACGACCGCCGGACGGCTGCGCGGCGTCGCCTTCACCGGCTCAGCCCGGCAACTGGCGCTGCTGGTCAAGCACCGCAAGGGTGAGTCCGACCTGGTGCGGCGGGACGGCATGTGGTTCCTGCACGCCACCGTCGAGACGGATTTCTCGGGGTGGATCTGGGCATCGCCAACCTCGCTGGGCAGTGAGTCACGCTGCCTGACGCGGACCGGACCGTCGGCGCCATCGACGGTGAGGAGCTGCGAGCTCAGTCGTTCACGACCGAGAAGCAGACGCACGAGCTCCTGCAGGATCGGGCAGCAGCGGGGCGGGAACCGCCGGAGTCACCCCGCCAACGACCACGCCGTGACTCGGCCACTCGCGCCGATGACGTAGCTGCCCTCGGGCAGGCGCGCCCGGCCGCCGACCGTGCAGCGCAGGACGTCTGTGCCGCCCCGCGTTACTGCCCGGCCGGCCCGTCCTCGCCGGCGGCCTGGAAGCCGCCCGCCCGCCCGAAGGAAGCCGCCCGTCCGCCGCCCGGTCGCCGGGCGCCCGCACGCGCTCGGCGACCGGTGGCGGTCACAGGTCGGTGGGGGCGAGGCCGAGCTCGGCCGCGGCGGCCGTGCGGATGAGCTGGTTGGCGCGGCGGCGCGACAGCGCCTTCGGGTGGACCTGGATCTGGATGGCGAGCCCGTCGATGAGCGCGAACAGGCGCCAGCTCGCCCCTTCCGGGTCCTCGCAGGCGAACTGGCCGCGCGCCACCCCGTCCTCGATGATGCCCCGCAGCACCTGGCGGCCCTGCTGGTCGAGCCGGCGGGTGGTCTCCTCCAGGTCCGAGCTGCGGATCGACTCCGCCCAGGCGTCGATCCACAGCCGCCAGCCGTCGGGCGAGCCGCCCGGCGAGCAGCGCCGCAGCAGTGTGCGCAGCCGCTCCAGCGGTGGCCGCTCCAGCCGCTCGATGCTGTCCAGCGTGTCGCGGTGCAGGCGGGCCGCGTACGCGAACGCCTGGGCGAACAGCCGGTCCTTGGTCTCGAAGTGGTAGAAGAGCAGCGCCTGGCTCACCCCGGCGGCTCGGGCGATGTCGAGTGTCCTGGTGTGCCCGAACCCCTGCGCGGAGATCACCTCGCAGGCTGTCTTGAGCAAGTCCTCACGTCGTAATCGGCTGAAACCTGGTGTCACAGCGGGCCACTCTAACCAGTGCCCAGAAACAGCTGTAGGACAAACCGGGCATGGGTATGGGAGCGTGACCACCTGGTGCGGTTCCGGGCGGGCGCGCTGACGGCCGCCGGATGCCCGAAGCCGGCCGTCCGACCGCTCACATCTCCCTGATCGGCAGCCGCAGCACGAACCGGGCCCCGCTGTCGGAGTCGCCCAGGGTGAGCGTGCCGTGATGCGCCTGGGCGATGTCGCGGGCGATCGACAGGCCGAGCCCCGTGCCGCCGGCGTCGCGGTTGCGCGAGGCGTCCAGCCTGGTGAAGCGCTGGAAGACGAGCTCGCGCTGCTCGGGCGCGATGCCGCCGCCGTCGTCCAGCACCTCCAGGACGGCGTGGCCGTCGTCCAGGCGCACGGTCACGGTGATCGTGGACTCCGCGTGGCGCTCGGCGTTGTCGAGCAGGTTCGTCAGCAGGCGGGCGAGCTGCAGCCGGTCGCCGGTCACGACCACGCCCGGCTGGAGCGTGGTGATGAGCTTCTTCGCGCGCGGCCTGGTCGTCTCGGCCGCGACGAGCTCGGCGAGGTCCACCGGGTCGCGCGCCATGGGCGAGCCCGCGTCGAGCTTGGCCAGGGTCAGCAGGTCGGTCACGATGGCCTGCAGCCGGTCGAGGCTCGACAGCAGGGCGCGGCCGATCTCCTCCCACTCGGCGTCCTCGGGGTGCAGCATCGCCTCCTCGACCTGGGCGCGCATCGCCGTGATCGGGCTGCGCAGGTCGTGGGAGGCGTCGGAGGCGAACCGGCGCTGCTGCTCGACCGCCGCCTCCAGCCGGTCGAGCGTCTGGTTGGCGGTGTCGGCCAGGGACCGGATCTCGTCGGCCTGGCTGGGCACGGGCAGGCGTTTGCCCAGGTCGCTGCTCGTGATCTCGGCGAGCTTGTCGCGGATCTCCTGCACGGGCGCGAGCGTCCTCGCCACGACCCGCGACACCCCGAACCAGGCCAGCGCCACCATGGCCACCGAGATGCCGATGAGGAACGCCAGCACGGCCGGATGGACGTACCAGGGGACGGTGGGGCCGACCGCGTACACCAGCCAGTCGCCGCCGTGCTCGTACACCCGGGCCACGGCCATGTACTCGCACTGGCCCCGGAAGTACGGCAGGTCGCAGACCACCTCCAGGGTGCTCGCGCTGAACTCGTCCGGCATGACGGTGCTCATGCGCGGCAGGCCGACGAGGTTGTCGGTGGAGGCCACCACCTGCCCCTTGGAGTCGACCACCTGGATCCCGTCCAGGTCGCTGGGGATCACGGTGGGCAGCGCGCCGCGTTTGACCAGGTGGACCACGCGCAGGGCCGAGGTCGTCACCTCGGTCTTGCGGTAGTCGTCCGCGGTGCTGTGGATGGCCCACAGCACGAACGCGTTCACCACGATGCTGAGCAGCACCATGGCGATCCCGGCGAACAGCGTCAGCCGCGTCCGGATGGACCTGCCGAACCGTGTGACCAATCCTTTCCCCCCGGTGATCAGATGATCACACTAAGTCGCCATCGCCCTAATCAACGGAGATTCACCGGCAAATCCGGTTAAAAGGTGCATTCGGCGGCGCTCTATGCCGGTCCGGCGGGGCTGGTTAGAGTAAGTGAACACTGATGCCCGAGGAGCGAACGTGAATCTCGACGAGTACCGGCGGGCCGCCAGGGCATGGCTGCGCGACTACGCGCGGCCCGGCGAATCCGCGCCCGAGAACGCGATTTCTCACGCCAAGGACTTCATGGCCAGGCTGTACGACGCCGGCTACTCCGGCATCACCTGGCCCGCGCGATGGGGCGGCCAGGGCCTGACGCAGGCCGAGGAGCGCGCCTTCGCCGCCGAGGCCCGCCACTTCTCCCTCCCCACGTACGTCTTCTCCATCGGGCTCGGCATGACCGGACCCACCCTGGTCGACCGGGGCACCGACGAGCAGCGCGAGAGGTTCGTCCGGCCGCTGCTGCGCGGCGAGGAGATCTGGTGCCAGCTGTTCTCCGAGCCGGGCGCGGGCAGCGACGTGGCCGCCCTGCAGACCCGGGCGGTCCGCGACGGCGACCGCTGGATCGTCAACGGGCAGAAGGTGTGGACCTCGGTCGCCCAGCACGCCGACTGGGGCCTGCTGCTCACCCGCACCAACCCGGACGCGCCCAAGCACCGGGGGCTGACCATGTTCGTCGTGGGCATGCGCGACCCGGGCGTCACGGTCAGGCCGCTCAAGGACATGACCGGCCGGGCCCACTTCAACGAGGTCTTCTTCGACGACGTGGCCGTCCCCGACGCGCACCGCGTGGGCGAGGTGGACGACGGCTGGAGCGTCGCGGTCACGACCCTGCTGCACGAGCGGCTGTCGATCTCCGCGGGCGTCGGCATGGGCCGGGCCAAGGACGACCCCACCTCGCTGGAGGCGCTGCGCCGCACCGCCGACACGAGCGACCCGCTGGTCCGCGACGACCTGGTCGAGCTGCACATCCGCACCCGGGCGCTGGCCCTGTTCAACCAGCGGCTCGCCCAGGAGGCCGAGGCGGGCCTGTTCCCCGGTGCCCGGGGCAGCGCCGCCAAGCTGCTGCTGGCCGAGCTGACCCTGTTCGAGGCCGACCTGGCCACCCGCCTGGCCGGCCCGTCCGCCGTCGTGGGGACCGGGGACGGCGAGGGCGCCGGCCCGCTCGCGCACGCGATCTCCCTGGCCCCGGCCATGTCGCTGGGCGGCGGCACCAACGAGATCATGCGCAACATCATCGGCGAGCGCGTCCTCGGCCTGCCGCCCGGCCCGCGCGTCGACAAGACCGTGCCCTTCAAGGACCTGAAGGTGGGGACCCAGGGATGAGGCTCACGCTCACACCGGAGCAGCGGGAGCTGCGCGAGGCGGTCCGCTCGTTCCTCGCCGCGGCCTCGCCGCCAGCGAAGGCCCGCGACGGCTACGACCCGGCCGTCCACGCTCGCCTCAACGGTGAGCTGGGCCTGTCCGGGCTGATCGTCCCCGAGGAGTACGGCGGGGCGGGGGCGGGCATGGCGGAGCTGGCCGTGGCGCTGGAGGAGACCGGGGCGGCGCTGCTGCCGGGGCCGTTCCTGGCCACGGCGTTCGCGGCCCTCGCGCTCACCCGGGCGCCCGACAAGGAGCTGCTGACCGGGGTCGCCGAGGGCCGGATCGCCGCCACGCTCGCGCTGCCCGTCGTGCCGGACGGGCTGACGGCGCGGGCGGAGGGCGGCGGGCTGGTCGTGCGCGGGACGCTGCCACAGGTGCTGAGCGGGGCGGAGGCGGACGTGCTGCTGGCCGCTCTGCCCGGGACACCGGCGGGCGACGGGTCCGGCGCGCCGGGGGAGGCGTCGGATGGCGGGCCCGTGCTGGTCGCCGTGGATCTGGGCGGTCCGGGCGTCACCCGCGTCCCGCTGGAGACCCTCGACCTCACCCGGAGCCAGGCGCGGGTGGAGCTGGACGGCGCCCCGGCCCGGGTGCTCGGCCGGCTGGGCGCCGAGGGGGCCGCCGCGGTGGCCGACCTGGTGGCCGTCGCGCTGGCCGCCGAACAGCTCGGCGTGCTGCGCGCCTCGCTCGACGCCATCGTCGCCTACGCCAAGATCCGGGTCGCGTTCGGCCGCTTCATCGGCTCGTACCAGGGCGTCAAGCACAAGCTGGCCGACATGCACTGCAAGCTCGAACAGGCCGAGTCCGTCGTGCGCTACGCCGCCTGGGCCGCCGACGAGGATCCCGCCGAGCTGCCCCACGCCGCCGCGCTCGCCCAGGCGCACACGGGCCGCGCCTGCTTCGAGGTGGCCCGCGACCAGCTGCTGCTGCACGGCGGCGTCGGCTTCACCTGGGAGCACGACGCGCACCTGTTCTACAAGCGGGCCAAGGCCGACGAGGTGCTGCTCGGCCCGCCGCGCGTCCACCGCGCCCGCCTGGCCGCCCTGATGGAGGCGTGATGGCGACCGGCGACCCCGCGGCGACGGCAGCGGCCGGCGAGCCGGCAAGGACGGGAGAGGCCGGCGAGCCCGCGGGCGGGCACCCGCCCGGCTTCTACGCGCTGGCCGCCGCCGACCCCGGCCGCCTCGCGGTGATCGACGCCGACGGCACCCGCACCACGTACGGCGAGCTGCTGGCCCGCGTCAACCAGGTCTCCCACGGCCTGCGCGCCCGCGGGCTCGGCGCCGGCGACGTGGTCGCCGGCGTGCTGCCCAACGGCCTCGACGCGATCGTCATGCTCATGGCCACCGGGCAGATCGGCCTGTACTACGTACCGGTCAACTGGCACCTCACCGCGCCGGAGATCGCCTACATCCTCGGCGACTGCGACGCCGGGCTGGTCGTCACCCACGAGGCGTACGCGGACAAGGTGCCCGCCGGCGCCGAGACGGGCACGGCCGGGCTCGCCGACGGGCGCCCCGAGAGCGCGCCCGAGGGCCGCGCCGCGGGCGCGGTCATGTGGTACACCTCCGGCACCACCGGCTTCCCCAAGGGCGTGCAGCGCCGGCTGCCCGGCGCGGAGCCGGAGGCGATCGTCCCGCTCTACACCTGGTTCCTCGGCGAGGTGGTGGACCTGACGCCGGGGCGCGACGTCCATCTGGTGACCTCGCCGATGTACCACTCGGCGCCGTGCGCGCACACGCAGTTCGCGCTGCACCTCGGGCACACGGTCGTGATCACGGCGCGGTTCGAGCCGGTCCACGTCCTGGAGCTGATCCAGCGCCACCGGGTGACGAACGCGATGATGGTGCCGACGATGTTCCACCGCATGCTCCAGCTCCCGCGCGAGGTCCGCGAGGCGTACGACGTGTCCAGCCTGCGGCAGGTGATCCACACGGCCGCGGCCTGCCCGGTCGCGGTCAAGCGGGAGATCATGGAGTGGTGGGGGCCGGTGCTGTACGAGTACTACGGCTCCACCGAGTCCACGATCGCCTTCGCGGTCAAACCGGAGGAGTGGCTGGCCAGGCCCGGGACCGTGGGCCGTCCCGCGCCGACGTTCGAGGTGCGGATCCTCGACGACGCGGGCCGCGAGCTGCCGCCGGGCGAGCCCGGCATGGTGTACGTCAAGTCGGGCCTCGGCCGGTTCGAGTACCGCAAGGACCCGGCCAAGACGGCCGCCAGCATGCGCGGCGAGTGGTACGCCCCCGGCGACATCGGCTACCTGGACAAGGACGGCTACCTGTTCCTGTGCGACCGGCGCACCGACCTCATCGTCTCCGGCGGCGTCAACATCTACCCGGCCGAGGTCGAGGCCGCGCTGCTGGAGCACCCGGCGGTCGCCGACGTGGCCGTGATCGGGGTGCCCGACGAGGAGTGGGGGCACCGGGTGGTCGCGCTCGTGCAGCCGGTCGAGGGGGTCACGCCCGGCCCGGAGCTGACGGCCGCGCTGCTGGAGCACTGCGCGCCGCGCCTGGCCCGGTTCAAGCATCCGCGGGTGGTCGAGTACCGGGACAGCCTGCCGCGCACGCCTACGGGCAAGCTGTCCCGCTCCCGGGTCCGGGAGGCGTACCTGGCTCAGCAGTGACGTTCAGGACGTTCAGGACGTTCAGGACGTTCAGGACGTTCATGACGTGGGAGGGCGGGTGGCGGCGGCCGCCCGCCGGTAGCGCTCGCCCAGCTCCGCCACCGCCTCCGCCAGCTCGGGCGGGTCCAGCACCTCGAAGTCCACGCCCAGGAACCCCATCCACGCCGCCAGCCCGCCCAGGTCGTCGCCGCCGATCCGCAGCAGGCAGGTGTCGTCGTCCACCGGCTCCGGCTCCAGCCCGGCCGGCAGGTGCCCCATCCGGTCGGCGGGCGCGTGCAGCAGCACCGTCGCCCGGTACCTCCACATCGCGGTGTTGACGCCCTTCTCCACGTACTGGGCCACGTCGCCGTCGCCGGGCAGCTCGCGCGGCGCGAACCGCGGCCCCTCCGGGACGCGCGGGCGCATCCGGTCCACCCGGAACGTCCGCCAGTCGCCTCGCTCGACGTCGTAGGCCAGCAGGTACCACCGGCCGCGCCGATGGACCAGCCGGTACGGCTCCGCGTCCCGCACCGTGGAGTCGCCCTCGTGGCCGGTGTAGTCGAAGCGCAGCCGGTGCCGGTCACGGGCGGCGTTGGCGATCGTCGTCAGCACCTCCGGCGCCACCGAGGGACCCTGGCCGGGGATCTGCACCGTGTAGGCGTTGAGGGCGCTCACGCGGTGCCGCAGCCGCGACGGCAGCACCTGCTCCAGCTTGGCCAGGGCCCGTACCGACGTCTCCTCGATGCCCTCGACGCCGCCGCCCGCGGCCCGGCCCAGCCCCACCGCCACGGCGACGGCCTCCTCGTCGTCCAGCAGCAGCGGCGGCAGCGCGGCGCCCGCCCCGAGCCGGTAGCCGCCCGCGACGCCGGGGGTGGCGTGGACGGGGTAGCCGAGGCTGCGCAGGCGCTCGACGTCGTTGCGGATCGTCCGGGTCGAGACCCCGAGCCGCCCGGCCAGCTCGGGGCCCGACCACTCCCGGTGCGCCTGGAGGAGGGACAGCAGCTTCAGCAGGCGCGCGGACGTTTCCAGCATGCGCCCAGTCTGCCCGGTATCGCGGAAGCGTCGCTTCCGCTTTCAGCCGCCGAACAGCTTCTGCGCCTGCTGGATGACGGTGAGCACGGTCAGCGTGCCGAAGAACGCGATCGACCACACCAGCGCGCCCAGCCGGTACGACCGGACCTTGATCGCGGACGGCAGCGCCCGGCGGTTCAGCACGATGAGCAGGATCGAGTACACGAACATCATCACGGCGGCGAAGCTCGCCGACAGCACGAGCAGGATGAGCGGCTGGTCGAAGCCGAGCAGCAGGACCGCGATGCCGACCAGTGTCATGGCCCAGACCACGGCGAAGTAGACCCGGTTCACCGAGACGGGCCGGTCCCGCAGGTAGACCGTCTTGATCGTGTCGGAGGCCAGCCGGGAGGTGTAGTCCACGATGCCCATGGCGGAGGCGAACAGCGCCAGCGCCCCGATCAGCCAGAACAGGACCCCGAACCACGGGCCCACCACGTCCTGCAGCGTCTCGCCCTCGACCTTGAGGAACCCGATGCCGTTGGCCAGCCCCTGCTTCCCGAACACGGTGGAGTACGCCAGCATCGACATGAACGCGATCGTCAGGAACGACACCAGCGCGAACGTCGTGGCCTGCTCGACGTTCGCGAAGCGCCACCAGGCCCGCCACCGGGCCAGGTTCGCCTTGGTCGGCGCGAACTGGAAGCCCGTCGAGGAGGCCGCCTCCTCGTGCCCGGTGACCGGGCTGACCAGGCGCGGCACGTACACGCCCATGCCGAAGCCCTTGTCGCGGATCCAGTTGCTCTGGCAGAGGTTCTGCCCGCCGCCCGCGCCCGCGTAGGCGATGGCGCCCATGAGCAGAGCGAAGTCCAGCGGCGGGACCGGGATCCGGGCGCCCACCGTCAGCCCCTTGCCCAGCTCCACCCAGCTCTGCGCGGTGATCGCCAGCGCGACCGCCACCACCACGAGGATCGTCACCAGCGCGATCTTGACGAAGATCACCCGTTCCAGCGCGACGTAGATGACCGGCGCCAGCGTCAGCGCGAGCGCGATGACCAGCAGCATGCCGATCGCGATCCAGCGCACGCTGCCCTCGCCCGAGCCGGTCAGGTACGTGACCATGGTGGCCGACGTGGTCACCCAGCCCGGCCACAGGTTCGACGCGAGCGTCATGAGGACGAACACGATGCCCCAGTGCCGCCACAACCGGCTGAACCCGGTCAGCGCCGTCTCGCCGGTGGCCAGCGTGTAGCGCTCGATCTCCATGTTGAGGAACCACTGCGTGATGATGCCGATCGCCGCGCCCCAGATGAAGACCAGCCCGACCTGGGAGGCGATGTACGGCCAGAGGATGAACTCGCCCGAGGCGAGCCCCACGCCCGCTCCCACCAGCCCGGGGCCGATGATGCGCCAGGTGGATCGGGGTGGCTCGGGCAGGTCGCGGACGCTGACGGACGGCAGGACGCGTGCGGGGACGGTCGGAGTGAACTCCGTCATCGCGGATCTCCTTGTTCGACTCCCGGCTTCGTTCGGCTCCCGGCTGGAAGCTCAAAACAGCGGATAGCGTTTATTTCCTGGTTTGCGATGACATATTCACATTTGCACAAATTTCGCGAGACGCCCGTAAGGCAGCAAAGTCCGGCATGTCAGCGAATGTCGGCGTCACTGAGCGTCCGACGACGCCCGCTCGCTTGCTGTTTGGCGTGTTTGGCGTGTTTGGCCTGTTTTGGCTTGTGCGGCGGTCAGCAGGCTCAGCGCGGAGGCGCGAGGTGCGGGGTCGGGCAGTGCGAGTGCGGCGGGGACGCGGATCGGCGGGTCGGGCCGGACGAGTGCGACGGCGGCGAGGTCTCGCGAGACGGCGCCGGCGGGGAGCAGGGTCCAGCACGCCCCGGCGGCGACGGGTCCGGCGAGGAGGTCCTGGACCCGGGTCAGAGTCGGCCCCACGCGGGGGGTGAACCCGGCTGCTCGGCAGGCGGCCATGATCAGGTGGTGGATGCCGGGATTGTCCGCGCGGGCGGCCAGGGCCAGGGGGAGCTCGGCGAGCGTGGCGAGGTCGCCGGCGGTGCGGGCGTACGCGGCGGGGACGGCCAGGAGCAGCGGCTCGTCCCAGAGGTGATGAACCCGCACGCCCGGGGTGTCCGGCGGCGCCGCCACGAACGCGGCGTCGAGGTCGCCGGCGGCGAGGGCGGCGAGCTGGCCGGTCGTCGAGGCGGAGCTCGTCACCTGGAGCGTGATGCCGGGGTGGGCGTCGCGGACGGCGGCGAGAGCGGCTTCGATACGAGAGCTGAACACGACGCTGCTGCCGATGCGCAGCAGACCGGTGTTGCCGGCGGCGATGTCGGCGGCGGCAGCGGCGGCACGGTCGATGCCGCGTAGCGCACGGCGCGCGTGGACGAGGAACGCCTGGCCGTCCGGGGTGAGCCGGACCCGACGGTGGGACCGGTCGAACAAGGTCAGTCCGAGTTCGCGTTCCAGCCGCGCGACCTGCTTGCTCACCGCGGGTTGAACGATGCGCAGGGCCTCCGCGGCCCGGCCGAAGTGCTCGCACTCGGCGACGGCGACGAAATAGCGCAGCTGCCGGACCTCCATCGCCACCGCCCTCCTCGCCTCGATCGATTCCGTTCGGTGATTGTTCCATGGGCGGGTTGCCCGTTGATCGGCCCTGGCGGGACCGGCTGGAGTAGAGCACGTGGTCGAACCGGTGCGGGGACCCTCGCGCTGGGTGAACCACTTCTGTCCAGATTGTTCTGGATCCCTTGGAGGAGAACGTCGTGACCGCGGCAACAACAATCGTGAACGCGAAGGTGTTCGACGGGACGAAGTCACAGGACTGGACCTCGGTCCGATTCGCTGACGGGCTGATCACCGAATGCTCGGCCGCCTCGGCCGCCCGGGAAGGCGACGAAGTGATCGACGCGGGCGGCGGGACCGTGCTTCCCGGTCTGATCGACGCGCACGTGCACCTCGTTCCCGGCGCTCTCGCGCAGTCGTTGACCTTCGGCGTCACCACCGTTCTCGACATGTTCAGCAAGCCCGACCTGGTGGCCGAGGCCAAGGAGCAGGCCGGCTCCCGTCCCGACGTGGCCGATGTGCGCTCCTCGGGTGTCGGCGCCACCGCGCCCGGCGGGCACCCGTCGCTGATGTACGCCCCCTTCCCGACGTTGACCGCCCCTGACCAGGCCGAGCGGTTCGTCGCGGAACGGATCGCGGAGGGCTCGGACCATCTGAAGATCTTCTCCGGCGCCGGGGGGCTATGGCCGTCGCTGGACTCCGCAACCATCGAGGCGCTGGTCGCCGCCGCGCACGCCCGCGGCCTGGTCGTCGTCGCTCACGTGAGCTCGACGGCCGGTCTCGAGGAGGTCGTGGCCGCCGGTGCCGACGTGGTGGCCCACGTCCCCGCGGACGCCGAGCTGGACAAGGCCCTGGTCGAACGCATGGCCGAGGCCGCAATCGCGGTCGGTCCGACGCTGGCCACCGTCGAGAACACCCTCGGCGAACCGGGTGGCGCGGCAGTGGCAGGGGACCCGCGGCTCGCCGAGACGCTCGGTGACGCCTGGGCGCGCCGGTTGACCTCGGGTGCTGCCCCCGGATGGCGCGGCCGGGAGATGCCGCCGTACTCGCGGGCCGAGGACAACGTGCGGCGACTGGCCGATGCGGGGGTCACTCTGCTGGCGGGCACCGACGCCCCGAACCCGGGGACCGTGTTCGGGGCAAGCCTGCACCGGGAGCTGGAACTCCTTGTCCGGTGCGGCATCAGCCCGGCGCAGGCCCTGGCCGCTGCCACAGCCGAACCGGCACGGGTGTTCGGCCTGGCCGACCGAGGACGTGTGGCGGCCGGGCAACGCGCGGACCTGGTTCTCGTGTCCGGTGACCCGTTGACGGACATCACCGCGACACGCGCGATCGAGCGGATATGGCGCGCGGGCACGGCCTGCGATCGACGTGCCTTCGTCGCGAGCGCTGCCGAAGCCGAGCAGCTTGACGCTTTCGACGCGCAGGTCGCCAAGGCTGTGGCCGCCGTGCGCGAACGCTGGTCCGACGCCGACCGGACGAAGGCCCTCTGAACCGCGGGTCCCGTGGCTCATGGACCGCCCAGAAGGCCCTCTGAACCGCGGGTCCCGTAGCTCATGGACCGCCCAGATGCGGCCGGCAGCAGGCGCCGTCGGAGGAAAGACCTCGGCTCTCCTGCCGGCGCCCCTCGCCGGGGGCCGCGGCCCGCACCTGCCAACGGATCGCCGCTCACCGGCTCACAGCACCGGATCACCGCCCACCGGACCATCGCCCACCGGACCATCGCCCACCACTGCAGCAGGGCATGGGCCCACCGAAGCAGGGCATGGGCGCGTGAACTGGCATCGTCGCCCCCGACCGCGGCCGGCCTACCCCGGCATGCGACATATGGCATCCGGCACACGACATCCGGCAAGCCTGGCGCGACGCCCCCCGTGGCACCAGTCGGGACCGACGGAAGCCGGCGCGATGGGAACTGCGACGAGGTGAGGAGGCGCTTGCAGACCGGTGTTGAACATGACCCCAGGCAGACGCGTCAGCCCAGCGACTCCTTGACAGGTCGCCACCACTCCAACGGCACCCCCCAGGCTGCGGCCCCTGGCAGGCGCTGCTCACCGGTGGATGGGGGCGGGGTTATTGGGACTGTCGGGACTGGCGGGTCGTGACGACGTACTCGCCGGCGTCCGTGAATCCCACCACGCTGCCGCCCTCCCTCATCAACCCGCCCAGCACGTCCCGGACCGCCAACCTCCATGCCTTGCCCGCACCAGGATCGCGCCGCCGCAGCGTCTCGATGTCGCGCGGTGTCGCCACCAACGTCACCGGCCCGTCCGCGCGGCCCCTCACCGGCTGCTCGTCATCCACGCCCAGCGCCACCGTGTACGGCGGGGGCGGCGGCTGCTCCAGGTCCTCGTCCAGCCGCCACGCCATGAGCAACCGGTCGGACTCGTCGCCCTCGTTGATGGCATCGGCCATGACCCCGTAGAAGTTCTCGGCGTACCCGGTCGGCCGCGCGCCGAGCTTCACCAGGTTGAACCGCGCGTTCCTGCGGACCAGCGGGTCGAACGTCCAGGTGATGCGGGCCAGGTCGTGCTCCAGGCACCAGGCGCGCTGGTGAAGCTTGAGCGCGTAACCGATGCCGCGCCCGATGGCGGCGCCGGTCACGTGGGAATGCAGCGCGCCCCCCGCCGCCAGGAACCCCACGGACGCGCCCACCAGCCGCTCACCCTCGTACGCCCCGGCCACGTACCCGCCGGTGTGAGCGAACCCGATCATCAGCTCGACGGACACGGGGGCGTTGGCCGGATCAGGGTGCCAGATGTCGTCGAACAGGCGGTGGACGTCCCGGAACTCAGGGATCCTGTGCAGCTCGCGGATCGTCACCCCGGTCCGCTGGGCGGCCTCCTCCGCCACTCGCCGCGCAGCCTCCACCCCGCTACCCGTCCGCCGCGCGCCCTCCGCTCTGCCGTCCGTTCGCCGCATGGTCTCCGCTCTGCTGCCCGTCCGCCGTGTGGTCTCCACACCACTCCCCGCTTGCTGCCTGCCCTGCGCCTCGCCTTCCTCCCGCCGCATGACGTCCGCGCCGCGTCCCGCCTGCCGCATGGCGTCCGGGCCGCGTCCCGCCTGCCGCATGGCGTCCGCACTGTGTCCCGCCTGCTGCGTGGCCTCAGCCTCGCCTTCGGCTTGCTGCGCGACCTCTGCCGACTCTGCCGAACCTCCCGGTCGCTGTGTGGCGTCCGCGCCGCCCGTCTCTGCCCGCTGGGTGGGCTCAGCTTCGTCTTCGGCTCGCCGCATGGCTTCCACGTGGGACTCCGCCTGCCGGGCGACCTCCGTCCTGCTCTCCGCAGGCTGCTCACTCATGGCCACACGCCTTTCCTCTCACGCTGCTCATCCCCGCTCACCCCCGCGTTTCGTCCCCCGAGTGCCCGTGGCGCGGATCCCCGGCGCTTCCGGCCTGCTGTCCTGCATGCCCGCTACCCCAGAGGGGTCAGTCTTTCCCGGCGTCTCAGCCTCTCGAGTCGGCCCGGAAAGCCCGGCGTCTCCTGCGGAGTCGGTGTGCCCGCTCGGTTGGGACGACCTGGCATCCCCCGCGACCTCGGACGCGACAACGTCCCCCAGGTTCTCCAACACGAGGACGTCCCCCACGACCTCCGACGCGAGGGCGTACCCCGCTCCGCGGCCGTCGGCCCGCCGTATCAACCGCCCTCCCGACACCCGTACGGCGGTCTCCGTCCCGTCGTTCACAGACGGCAACCCGGCGGTCGCGGCCACGCGCCCGAGCTCGTCGCACACGATCCGCACGTCCGGCCACCCGCCCGCGGGTACGGCGGCGCGCAGGTGCGCTCCCATCCGGGCCAGCGCGAACCGCGCCAGCGGCCCGTGCTCGCCGGGATCGTCCGTCACCACGACCAGGGTGATGGGCAGAGCGGCGGGCGCGGCCCGCACGACGTCCTCCACGGCCGACAGGCGCCGCAACCCGAGAAAGACCACCAGCCCGTCGCCGTAGAGGGCGAGAGGAATTCCGCGCAGCGCGTCCACCGCCGGGGGCGGGGCCCAGGGGGCGTCGAGGGAGTACGGCTTCAGGGCGAGGATGGGGAACAGCGGGACAGGGCCGGGATCGAGTCGTGCCAGCCGCTCACATGCTCGCACCACGTCCTCCCGCTCGGCGCACAGTGTCCGAGTGCGGGAGGGAAGGTCGGCGACCGGGTGGGCGGCGAGGGCAGCGCGCTGCGACGCCCCCTGGAGCAGGGTGAGCGCTGCAGTCGCCGACCGCACCAGCCGCCGTCCCGGGCTTGCGTCGAGCCGTTCCATGGCCAGCCCGAGGAGCGTCGCGTACAACGTCATGAGCTCCGCGAACGCCAGCCGGCTGCCCTCCTCGGCCTGTACCTGCGGCACCAGCTCGCGCCACACGGCCATGGCGCCCGCCGGCACGGGATCATCCAGCCAAGCCCGCGCGACCGCCCCCAGCACCCCGGCCACGTCTCCGCCGTGAGGCTCTTCACCGGGACGTGGTCCACCGCGCCCCACACCGGCTGGCGATCCGCCGCGCCCCGCACGGGTGAGCGATCCGCTGCGCCCCTCGCCGAATGTCGATGTGCCACGTTCCTCAGCGGAGAGCGTCGCGTTCGGCCCTGTGCCAGAGAGCGATTCGCCCGGTCCTGTGCCGAGGAGTGGCACGTCTGGCCCGCCAGCTGGGAGCGCGGTCTCTGCCTCTGCCCCAGCGCGTCCCGTAAGCGATATGTCGATGGGGGGCGGCGCGTCAGGACCCTCGGTGGAGGACGGGGCGCCGTCCGGCCGCTCGCCCGGAATCGGGCTGTCCGGCCGGTAGGCGTCGGCGAGGACGGAGAAGAACAAGGCTCGCTTGCCGGGGAAGTTCGAGTAGACCGCGCCCCGGGTGAGCCCCGCTCGCTCAGCTATGTCATCGATCTTGACGTCACGGAAGCCCCGCTCGGCGAACTCGTCATGCGCCGCTGCCAGGACGCGCGCCCGGTTGCGCTCCTGCGACTCCGCCCTCGTCATCCTCCCCATCCGCTCACGATATCGCCCGTATCTGCCCCCTGATCAGCCCGAACCCAGCCCCTGGACAAGCCCGTCGTTGGTCCATGGGCCAGCCCGCACCCGGCCCCTGGACAGGCCCGTCCTTGGTCCATGGGCCGGTCGGCATCCAGCTCCTGAACAGGTCCGCGCCTGGTCCACGGGCCGGCCCGCGCCTCGTCCTCAGCTCAGGCCGGCCTCGGTCCTCGAAAGCCCCGCCGCCTGTCCGCGATCAGGCGAGGAGCTCGCCGAGGAATCGGTGCAGGTTGCCGCCGATGATCTTGGCGACGTCCTTCTCCGGCAGACCGCGTCCGAGCAGGCCCTCGGTCACCATCGGGAGCCCGCTCGGCCCCTCAAGGCCGGGGACGGCCGCCATCGGGTCCACATCTCTCGGCTCGAGGTCCTCGCAGCACGGCGGGGTCAGGTCGACCATGACCTCGCGGATGAAGTCGGGCCCGAGCCCCACATGGTCGACGCCCGCCACGTTCACCACGTGTTCGATGTGGTCGAGCACGTGGTCGAGCGTCGCGGACCGGGCGTCCTCGGTGAGGAAGGGGGCGAAGAAGTTCACGCAGATGACGCCGCCGGTGGCCGCCACGCCCCGGAGCTGGTCATCGGTGAGGTTGCGGTGATGGTCGCGCAGCGCGCGGGCCGACGAGTGCGTCGCCATGACCGGCCTGGTGGCCAGCTCCAGCACGTGCGCGACCCCGGACGCGCCCAGGTGCGACACGTCGAACACCATGCCGAGCCGTTCCATCTCCTTCAGCGCGGCGACGCCGTGCGAGGTCAACCCGCTGCCGGTCGCGTCCTCGCCGCTGCCGTCGGCGAGCGGCGTGCGGCCGAAGTGGGCGATGGAGGCGATCCGCACGCCCAGCCGGTACGCGGTCGGGATCAGCTCCACGCTCGCGTCCAGCCCCGGCATGCTCTCCAGCGCCAGGACGAGGGCGATCCGGCCCGACTCCAGCGTCTCGTCGATGTCTCGTGAGGTGAGGCAGAGCGCCACCCGGTCGGCGTTGCCCTCGGCGATCACGTGCGCGCACTCGATCATGCGCAACGTCTGCCGCAGCGCCCCTTCGGGCCGGTACTGGTCGTCTATGAAGACCGGCAGCACCTGGAGCCCGACCCCGCCCTCCTGGAGCTGCGGCAGCCACTGCTCGCGGAAGAAGGCGGCCCATCGCTCGGGCGGCCGGGCGGAGACGGCCATGAGGAGGTCGTTGTGGGCGTCGGCGACGACGGAACGCTGGTGGAGGGATGCGCTGCTCATGTCCGGGACGCTACCGCCAGAGGCTTGGCGGAGGCCATGCTCGGGCGTGGGCTGTGGACAAGGCACCGCGAGGTGCGAGGGGCTGTGGACAACCGGTCGGGCGATCAATGGATGGTCGGCGGGCCACAGCCGGACGATCAGCGAAAACATCGGAGGCGGAGGCGGAGGCGGGGCTTGGCGTCTGCGACGCCGAGTCGTGCGCGAGCGGAAGACGTCCGCCGGGGCTCGCGCGTGAGGGTACGCGGCGGACGCCGCTCACACGTGACGGTACGCGGCCCGCGGTGGGCGGGACGTCAGCCTGCGGTAGAGGGTGGTCGTCCCGGGCCAGTTGTTGGTGACCCGGCCGTCGGCCGTCTTGTACCAGCTCCGGCACCCGTCCTGCCACACCATCCGCTCCATCGCGGCGCCGAGCCGCCGCGTCCACGCGGCCATCGCCTCCGGCCGCACCTCCATGGGCCCGTGCGCGGACAGGTGCGGCAGGCAGGCCATGACGTGGTTCACCTGGCATTCCAGCATGAAGACGATCGAGTTGTGGCCCAGGTTGGTGTTGGGGCCGTACAGCAGGAACAGGTTCGGGAAGCCGGGCACCGAGATCCCCAGGTACGCTTCCGCGCCGGCCCTCCACCGCTCCGCGAGGTCCAGCCCGTCGCGGCCGGTGACGCTCATCGGCGCGAGGAACTCGGTGCTCCGGAAACCGGTGGCGTAGATGATCGTGTCGGCCGGGTGGAGAGCTTCGGTCGTCTCGACGCCCTCCGGCGTGATCCGGACGATCTTCTCGGTCACGACGTCCACGTTCGGCCTGGTCAGGGCGGGATAGAAGGCGCTGTCGATGACGACGCGCTTGCAACCCGGCGGGTAGTCGGGGGTGAGCTTCGCGCGCAGACCGGGGTCCGGCACCTGGCGGTGCAGGTGTCCGAGGGCACGCCTGCGCAACAGGTCGGTGCTCCAGCCCTGCGCGAGCGCCGGGTACAGGGCCGCCTCGGCGTACCGGTAGATCCACTCGCGGTAGACGCGCTGCACGCCAGGTATGTACCGGAACGCGAGCCTCGCACGGGGGCCGAACGCGGCGTCGGGCTTGGGGATCACCCAGTTCGGGGTGCGCTGGAAGACCTCCAGACGCGCGGCGGCCCGGGCGACGTGGGGGATGAGCTGGGCGGCGGACGAGCCGTTGCCGATCATGGCCACCCGCCTGCCGGAGAGGTCGTGGCCGTGGTCCCAGCGGGCGGAGTGGAATGACGTGCCCGCGAAGTCCTGCATGCCCGGGATGTCGGGGAGGTGGGGCCGGTTGAGCTGGCCCACCGCAGCCACCACCACGTCGAACGCCTCGGTCGAGGGACCGGCGGAACCGGTCGCGCCGGTCACCTGCCAGCGGTTGCCGTCGAAGGCGGCGCTCACGACTTCAGTGTTGAACCTGATTTTCCGCCTGATGCCGTATTTATCGGCGCAATGCTGCAGATAGGCAAGGATTTCGGGTTGTCCGGGGTAGCGGCGCGTCCAGCTTCCGTAGTTCTCGAACGAGTACGAGTACAGGTGCGAAGGGATGTCGCACCCCGCGCCCGGATAGGTGTTGTCGCGCCAGGTCCCGCCGAGGTCGCCCGCCTTCTCGAACACGGTGTACGTCGTGATGCCGGCCCGTTCCAGCCGGATGGCCATGCACAGCCCGCCGAACCCCGCCCCGATGATCGCGACCCTGGGTGCCATCCATGCCTCCTCGACGGATGTCAGGACGCACTTACGGTACGCCGGGCCCGCGCCGTACGACAGCCCGGACATGCGCCGTACGACGGCTCGGACATGTGCCGTACGACGGCTCAGGCATGTGCTGTTCGCATGTGAGGGCCGCGCGCTCCCTCACATGACCGGCGCGCCGCGCAGCGGTCGCGCGGCGCCCCGCGAGGGGGTGCCGCGGCAAGGGACGGGACGCCCTCCGTTCCCGATAGTCTGCCGAGGTGGCTGCAGTGACGCTGGCAGAGGTGATCGGGGTGCTCGAGGCGGCCTACCCGCCCGCCCGGGCCGAGTCGTGGGACGCGGTGGGCCTGGTCTGCGGAGACCCCGCCCAGCCGGTGGGACGGGTGCTGTTCGCGGTCGACCCGGTCAGGGCCGTCATCGACGAGGCCGTCGAGTGGGGAGCCGACCTGATCGTCGTCCACCACCCGCTCTACCTGCGCGGCACCACCACGGTCGCCGCGGACACGCCCAAGGGCCGCATCGTCCACACCCTGATCAAGCACGACATCGCCCTCTACACCGCCCACACCAACGCCGACGTCGCCAATCCCGGCGTCTCCGACGCGCTGGCCCGCGCCGTCGGGCTGGTGGGCGACCTGGTGCCGCTCCGGCCGTTCCCGGACGACCCGTGGCGCGGCCTGGGGCGCATCGGGGAGCTGCCGGAGCCGGTGACGCTGGAGGAGTTCGCGGTCGCGGTGGCCGAGGGGCTGCCGAAGACCTCGTGGGGCATTCGTGTGGCGGGCGACCCGTCGCGCCGCGTCGCCCGCGTGGCGGTCAGCGGGGGAGCGGGCGACTCGCTGCTGGAGACGGCCCGCGCGGCGGGCGTCGACGCGTTCCTCACCGCCGATCTGCGGCACCACCCGGCCAGCGAGTTCGCCGAGGCGGGCGGGCCCGCGCTCATCGACGCCGCCCACTGGGCCACCGAGTGGCCATGGCTGGGCGGCGCCGCGTCCATCCTGCGCGGCGGTGGCGTTAACGTTGAGACGCGCGTCTCCGCCACGGTCACCGATGCTTGGACAAGAGGATATTGATCATGAAAGCAGCCCCTGACGCCCAGAAGCGACTCCTCGACCTGGCCGAGCTCGACTCCGTCGCCGACCGGCTCGCCCATCGTCGCCGCACGCTGCCCGAGCTGGCCGAGATCGACGAGCAGTCCAAGCGCTACGCCAAGCTCGCCACCGAGGTGATCGAGGCCGAGACCGAGGCCGGCGACCTCGCCCGTGAGCAGGCCAAGGCCGAGGGTGACGTCGACACCGTGCGCGCCCGCGCCGAGCGGGACCAGAAGCGGCTCGACTCCGGCGCCGTGACCTCGCCGAAGGACCTCGCGAGCCTCCAGTCCGAGATCGCCTCGCTGCACCGGCGGCAGGGCGACCTCGAAGAGGTGGTGCTGGAGATCATGGAACGGCGCGAGGCCGCCGACAGCAAGGTCGCCGACCTGCGCGGCAAGCTCGACGAGGTGGCCGCCTCCCGCAGCGCCGCCGAGGACCGCCGCGACGCCGCCCTCGTCGAGATCGACAAGGAGGCGGGCGAGACCCAGGGCCGCCGCTCCGCCGTGGCCGGCGACATCCCGGCCGACCTGCTCGGGCTCTACGAGAAGCTCCGGGAGCAGTACGGCGTCGGCGCCGCCATGCTGCGCGGCGGCCGCTGCCAGGGCTGCAAGGTCGCGTTGTCCATCGCCGAGATGAACCGCATCAAGGCCGCCCCCCACGACGACGTGGTGCGCTGCGACGAGTGCCGCCGCATCCTCGTCCGCACCGCAGAGTCGGGCCTGTGACGTCGTACGTCATCGAGGCCGACGGCGGCTCGCGCGGCAACCCGGGACCGGCCGGTTACGGCGCCGTGGTCCGCGACGCCTCCGACGGCCAGGTGCTGGCGGAGGCCGCCGAGGCCATCGGCGTCACGACCAACAACGTCGCCGAGTACCGCGGGCTGATCGCCGGCCTGCGCGCCGTCCTCGACGTGGGCGGCGAGGGGGCGTCCGTGGCGGTGCGCATGGACTCCAAGCTGGTCGTCGAGCAGATGGCCGGCCGGTGGAAGATCAAGAACGAGGGGCTGCGCCCGCTCGCCGTCGAGGCGGCCGGGCTGGCGCGGCGGCTGCGCGTGACGGAGTGGACGTGGATCCCGCGCGCCCGCAACACCCACGCCGACCGCCTGGCCAACGAGGCCATGGACGCCGCCGCCAAGGGCCTCAGCTGGACCCGCTCCACCTCCCCGGCCGACGCCTCAGACGCCTTGGACGGCACTGTCGATGTCGCGTCCGGTGGTGGCGCGGCGCGGCCCGCCGGTCGTTCCGGGGACCAGACGGACCTCCTCGACCTCGCGGCCCCCACGGCGTCCGTCGCCGCCGAGCAGCAACGCCAGGGCGGCCGGCCCGAGGGGGTGGGCACCGGATGGGCGCCGCCCACCCGGGTCGCCACGTCCCTGCTGCTCCTGCGCCACGGCGAGACCCCGCTGTCGGTCGAACGCCGCTTCTCCGGGCTCGGCGACCCCGAGCTGACCCCCCACGGCCTGGCCCAGGCCGAGGCCGCCGCCGAGCGGCTGTCCCGCCCGCCGTACCGGCTGGACGCCATCGTGTGCTCCCCGCTCGCGCGCGCCCGCCGCACCGCGCAGGCGGTCGCCGAGAAGACCGGCCTGCCGGTCGAGGTGGACGACGACCTCAGGGAGACCGACTTCGGCGCGTGGGAGGGGCACACGTTCACCGAGGTCCAGCGCCGGTGGCCGGAGGAGCTGGCCCGGTGGCTGGCCGACTCCGACGCGGCGCCGCCGGGCGGCGAGAGCTTCGCCGAGGTGGCCGAGCGCGTCCAGCGCGCCCGCGACCGGCTGCTCGAACGCTACGAGGGCCGTACGGTGCTGGTCGTCTCGCACGTGACGCCCATCAAGACTGTGCTGCGGCTCGCCCTGATGGCCCCGCCGGCGGCCCTGTACCGGATGCATCTCGACGTCGCCTGCCTGTCGCTGGTCGAGCACTACACCGACGGCGGGTGCGTGGTGAAATCGTTCAACGACACCGCGCACCTTCGATCAGTACGCTGACCGGCACCGTCACGGCCGCCTGACCGACCCCGGGACCGGCAGGGCAAGATGGAGCCGTGCCGACCTATGTTGCGTTGCTGCGCGGGATCAACCTCGGATCGCGGCGGCGGGTGTCGATGGCCGACCTGCGAGGCTGGCTGGGCGAATTGGGCTGTACCGGGGTCAGGACCTTCCTGCAGAGCGGCAACGTCGTCTTCGACAGCGACGAACCGCCCTCCACCCTGGGCCCGCTGATCGAGGCCCGGCTGGCGGAGAGCGCCGGCTTCCCGATCGCCTGCGTGCTGCGGACGGCCGGCGAACTCCGTGCTGTCGTCGAGTCCGACCCGTTCGGCGACGTGGCGATCGACGGCACGCGTTACCTCGTGTCCTTCCGCGCCGCCCCGGCGCCGCCGCCGGCCTTCGCCCGCGCCGACTTCGAGCCGGAACGCTTCCACTTCGACGAGCACGTCTCCTATTTCTGGCTGCCGGACGGCATGCGGAATTCCAGGCTGCTCGCCGCAGCCGCGAAGGCGGACGACGGCGCCGCCACGATGCGCAACTGGAACACCGTCACCCGGCTCCTCGCCATCGCCGAGACGGCCCCGACCGCCTGACCGTCCCGATCACGACCGGCCTCCCTGCTGCTTCCCGGAGGACGTCCGGCACGTGTCCTCGGCCCGAACCGGTGGAACGAACGGGAAGGCGACGTCGGCGACGTGGTCCGCCGGGCCGGCCGTGTTCCAGTTGGCACTGCGGCACGTCGTGGTCGTCGAGCCGGCCTCGCAGCGCGTCGTACACGGGCAGGATCGCGGGATGGCCGCAACGTTCCTTGGAGACCACGATGTACGCCTCGCGATGCGCCGGCTCCAGCCGCACCCCGATCCGTCCGGCCCGCGAACTGTGGTCCGGACGCGGCCGCCGAGAGGTGGATGGACAGCGTGGCCGAGGACTCGGTGATGAAGCTCGCCAGTGAGGCGGCGTCCACGAGCAGTCCTTTGGCGGCGTGGGGCCGCAGCGCCTTGACCGTCCGGGCTTCCGGGGGGCGTGACCGTCTCGAAGCCCTCGTGCGACGCCGTGGGATGCCCGGCGCTTTGGTAGGGTCACAGGCAGACGAGCCGGCCGGGCGACCGCGTCGAGCCCCCTTCGCGGGGCTCGCCGAGGAAGGTCCGGGCTCCACAGGGCAGGGTGGTCGGTAACACCGACCCGGGGCGACCCGCGGGACAGTGCCACAGAGAGCAGACCGCCTCCCGTCCGCGGGAGGTAAGGGTGAAAGGGTGGTGTAAGAGACCACCAGCGCCCACGGTGACGTGGGCGGCTCGGTAAACCCCACCCGGAGCAAGGTCAAGAAGGGACGCTCTCCGGAGCGTCCCGCGCGCGACGTTCGAGGGCTGCCCGCCCGAGCCGCGCGGGTAGACCGCTTGAGGCCGCCGGCAACGGCGGCCCTAGATGGATGGTCGCCCCTTCGGCAACGAAGGACAGAACCCGGCCTACAGGCCGGCTCGTCACTTCCACCCCTTCGACGGGTTGACGTTCGCCGCGATCAAGGTCGAGGCCTAGTAGTGGCGGAGGTCGTGGAAGCGCGTCCCCGACTCGTCCGTACACGCGAGGAGCGAAATCATCAGGGGAGGGTGACAGATGCCTGATCGGGAGATTCTGGCTGGCGGCGGCGTCAACGAGGTGGTGAGGATCGGCGCGACCGTGCAACGTCCGACCGGGCCGTGGTCACCCGTAGTCCACGGACTCCTGCGATACCTGCGAGCGCGGGGCTTCACCGCGTCGCCTGCGGTCCATGGAGTGACCGACGACGGCTTCGAGATCCTGGACTTCCTGCCGGGTGAGGTGAGTAACTACCCGGCCACCCCTGCGGCCGCCTCTTTGGAAGCGCTGGAGAGCGCCGCCGAGTTGCTGCGCTCCTACCATGACAGCACCGTGGAGTATGCCCGCGACGTGGTGGGCGGCTGGATGCTGCCCGCTCGCGTGCCCGTCGAGGTGATCTGCCACGGTGACTACGCTCCGCACAACTGCGTCCTCGACGGTGACAGGGTGGTCGGGATCATCGACTTCGACACCGCTCATCCCGGCCCCCGACTTTGGGACGTCGCCTACGCCGTCTACCGCTGGGCCCCCACCACCGCACCCGCCAACGCCGCCGGCTTCGGCACGGCAGAAGAACAAGCCCGCCGCGCGCGCCTGTTCTGTGATCGCTACGGACTCGACGCCGCCGACCTTGCCAGCCTGGTCGACACCATCATCGCCCGCCTGCGCGCTCTGGTGGACTTCATGCATGCCCAAGCCGCCGCCGGCAACGCGGCCTTCGCAGGCCACCTGGCCGACGGGCACCACCTTCAGTACCTCGCGGATGCTGCCTACCTCAACGAGCAACGGGCTGTTTTCGACCGCCAGCTCGGCCTTGGAGGAGGATGACCTCCGGGCCAGGTCGAGCGTGTCATGAAGTTCAATGAGCTCGACCGGGTCGCGGCCTACTCGGTGGCCGAAGAGGTGATCTGAGATATGCGCTGGTGAGACAGGCGCAGCGCACTACCTGCGTCGCGGGTGGTCCACCCCTGGCTGATGAGTAGGTGGGCAGCGTGGCGGACGGCGTCACGCTCGGCCTGCTCGGCGTTGGCCCGCGCGATGCGTGCGCTCACCACAGCATTCAGGGCAGCCGCGGCCTCCGAGTCGGCGGGTGCAAGGTGGACACCGAGTGTGCCGGGTTCTACCCGGAGGCAGTCGAAGACGAGCTGAGCGACATTCTTCTTGACTTCGACCCAGGTGGCGCCTTGGGCCTTTACTGGGCGCCCGTCTGGGAGCTTGGCGACGGCGGTCCACTGCTTGCCGGTACGGGTGGCGGTTGCGCTGATGATGGTGGCCTCGTCGTGAGGCCAATCGCCGGGCGGGATGAGGTCGGGCTGATCGAAGATCGCTTCAAGGTGTGGATGCATGGTTGGTTCATAGATCCCAATCCGTCGCTTGTCTAGCCGGATTGCCAAACCTCGTCTAGTTCGCTTGCCAGTCGCGACGCTGAGAGCGAGGGATGCCTCCGACTCCCGGCTGCCAGTACTCAATGCGTGGCACGCCGTCGGCCCCGGAAGGATCTAGTAGGCCGCTCTGGGTCGCGATTACATGCCTTATCGCGACCCAGAATCTTGATCAACTGAAGACGGGAGAACGCCGGTGACCGAGCTGGTGCGGGCAGAGGACGACCTGACCGCCTCGCTTCCCGTCTCCATGGAGACGGCCGACCATGAGCTGACCGAGGCGGCGCGGGCGCGGGTAGCCGGCGGGTTCGCCGCCAACACCAGCCGGGCCTACCAGCGTGACTGGGAGAGCTTCGCCGCCTGGTGTGCGGCGGAGAATCGCAGCGCGCTCCCCGCTACCCCGGAGACGGTCGCCGAGTACGTCACCCACCTGGCCGCGACCCCCATTCGCAAGGGAACCCTTCGGGCGCCCTCGACGATCGAGCGCGCCCTGGCGTGCATCCAGTCTCGGCACAAGAAGGCCGGCGTCCCTCTCAATGCGGAGTTCGCCAGACTGGCCCTCCGCGACTACCGCAAGGAGCGCAGCTCCGCCGGGCACCGCACCCGCAAGGCGCCCCCAGCCGAGCTGGCCGTGCTGCGTGCCCTGGTGGACGCCACCGACCCGGCCACCCTCGTCGGCCTGCGCGACCGCGTGGTCTTGGTGCTGGGTTTCGCTCTCATGGGCCGCCGGTCCGAGCTGGCGGCGCTCGACATCGCTGACTTAACGGTCACCGAAGACGGCCTGGAGGTGGCGATCCGCCGATCCAAGACGGATCAGGACGCGGTGGGTGAGATGGTGCCCCTTCCGTACGGCTCGCACCGGGAGACCTGCCCTGTGCGCGTCGTACGGACTTGGCTGTCCATGCTGGAGGCCCATGGGGTTGCCGATGGCCCGCTGCTGCGTGCCGTCGACCGGCACGGGCGTCTTTCTGGCACCCCTGGTGCGACCATGCGTGGGGCTGGCCGGATGTCGGGGGACGGGCTCAACCAGATCGTGCGACGTGCGGCGGAGAGGGCCGGACTCAAGGACGCCCACACCTACACTGCGCACTCGCTGCGGGCCGGAGGGGCGACGGCCGCGGCCAAGGCCGGTGCCTCGGTGTCGGCCATAGCGCGGCATGGTCGTTGGTCGGAGAAGTCCCCCGTGGTGCACGGCTACATCCGGGCGGCCGACAAGTGGCGGGACAACCCGATGCGCGGTGTAGGGCTCTAGAGGGTCCTGCCCACGCCGTATGGCTGAACCGGGAGTGAGAGTCGCTGACCGGATCATCCGCTCGGACCCGGACACAACATATCTACAACGCAAAGGCGGCCGTCCCCACACACCCTGGGGCCGGCCGCCTTCGTCACGGCCTACACGTCACGATGCGGCATCAGCCGATCGTGAAGCTCATCGCCGCCCCGTGCCGCACCAGGACGACCACGACGACCACGACGACGATGGCGCCCCAGACGAGCCGGACGACCGGCTTCGGCACGGTGACGTTGAGGGCGATGCCAAAGAGCTCCACAGTGAAGCCACCTCCTGCGGGCTGTGCCCGCATGTCGATACCAACATGTGGCCGGACCTGGGCTTTTGTCCCCCTCAACGCGGTACACTGAGGTGTCGAAACTGCTGGTAGCAGCGTTCAGGGTTAGGCCCGGCTGATACCGCCAGGGCCCCGCACCCTCCGGCAAGAGGGAGCGGGGCCCCTTCGGTTGCCCACTATTATGCCGCCCTTTGTGGAGTCCGTGAGACAATTCGGCGTCCACGCGAGCGAAAGTTTTTGCGCATGATCGCGCGCGGCGAACAGGGCGTGTACACGGCCCACGCTGCAGTGACTAACTTGACTAACTGACCGGCCAAGCTCCGGCTGCCGAGTAAGCCCGCACAGATGCGTGATGGGAATACCGGTAGGAACGGAACCTTCTCGCGGCAGTATTAAGGCCATTATCTCTATGGTTTAGATATCGGGGTCGATACTCATCCTCTTAGTATCTGCTCCCAATAATCGTGCCCTCGTTCTTATCTATCTCTTGGCTTGTCCACCCGTCTGGCGAAAGACCTCGTCGGGCGAGGGGATATGGTTTTCCACGCCACAAGCAACTGACCTCCGCCTGATGCGAGGATGAAGCCAGCGCCGTGAGGGAGAAGTCGTCTAGCAGGTGGTGTTAGCTCTGCGATCGCCCGCCAGAAGCTGCCCGCGCAGAGCTGCCAGATTCCGCCCCAGAGCGCACGACCCGACGAGCATCAGGGCGTGAACGGCGCTCACCTCGCGGGCGGAGGCCCAGATCGACGACATGGGTGTCCGGAACGGTAGGACCTCGATTGAGTAGACCCGGAAGACGCCCGGGTCCAGGTATCGCATGCCCCCGGTCCCGCACAGGTACGTCGTAGCGCCGGTCAGCCAGGCAAGATCAGCCAGCCGCTGCGACCGCTCACCTCGTGCGAGCAGATCACTGCTGTGCAGGATCCGCCCCGGCCGCCCCACCTCCTCCAGCAGCACGCGCGTGGACAGCTCCGTCACGTCCACCAGCCGGTCCGTGCTGTCGAACGCGTCAAGCACGGGTTCGAGCCGCCGCTTGAACGCCGGCCAGTAGGGGCTGTGGCGGTAGTGGTCCGCGAGAAGCTGGGCGACGCGGCGCCGGCAGCGGGCGGGATCGGCCAAGCGGGCTCCACGAATGGTGGTGGAGCGGCCGTGCGGCAGGTGGGTGGCGATCGAGAGCCACTGTGTCTGCCCGGAGCCGTCGAGCGAGGCGAGGCGCGCGCGGTGCTGGTAGTCCCTGCGGGCGAACTGCACGTCGTCCAGGACGATCCAGTAGTCGGCGGCGAACAGCTTTGCCAGGGTCGCGAGCCGAGGGAAGAGGTTGGGCTGGTGGATGGCACACACCTCGCCGTACGGCGGGTCAGGGCGTAAGAAGTCTGCTGTCGAATCCGGCGCGGAGAAGAGCCTGGTAGGCGTCATGAACCTCTCCTGGGACGGGTTGCTCGATGGCGTAGCCGAGCTTGG
Source organism: Nonomuraea montanisoli (assembly GCF_013363975.1). Taxonomy (GTDB): domain Bacteria; phylum Actinomycetota; class Actinomycetes; order Streptosporangiales; family Streptosporangiaceae; genus Nonomuraea; species Nonomuraea montanisoli. Next base: position 398,840 of record NZ_JABWGN010000002.1, read on the forward strand.
GGTACTCGATCACGCGCTGGAGGTCGCCGACGAGCATGTCGATGACCAACTTCGGATCGCCGATCGAGCTGACGTAGTCGTCCAGCTCCAGCGGCTCGGAGGCGCACACCACCTCGACCTCGGGCCACACCTTCCGCGCCGTGGCGTACGCCCGGCGCTCCATGTACGGCTTGGAGATCAGGAGCACCGAGCCGGGCTGGATACCCGCGTCGGCCAGCACCTGACGGGACAGTGCGATGTTCTGGCCGGTGTTGGTGGCGTTCGGCTCCAGCAGGATCGCCTCGTCGGGCACGCCGACTTCCAGCGCGTGCTCGCGGTAGTGGACGGCCTCGCCGCGGGGGAAGCGGGCCGCGGTGGTCGGGCTGGTGGCGCCGGAGAAGACGAGCAGCGGGAACCAGCCGGCGTTGTACAGCTCGGCTGCCGCACGAGCGACTCCCAGATCGTGGCTGCCCAGACCGATAGCCACATCACATCGGCGCAGGTCGTGGTGCATCTGGTGGTAGTCCCAGATGGTGCGGGCGTGCTGCCACTGCTCGTCGGTGATGACCTGCTGCTTGACGCTCACTCGGCTGCTCCCTGATCGCCTGGGCAGAGGGGGACGGATCTCCCTCTCGATGGTTCGCTGGATGCCCTCGATGCTCCGCAGTTGGTGCGCGAGCCCGTGCTGCGCGGCCTGGCGTGCGGCACGGTCGAGGATCATCAGCCCATCATCCACGGTTGCCTGGTCCGAGATCAGGATGTGTCCGTAAGCCGTCTCCAGCCGGACCCGCTGCATGGGCGCATCAGTCACGGCGGTGGAGCGGGCGAGGTCGATCAGGCGTAGCGCCTCTGAGAGGTTCCCGGCGCCGCGGTGGGCCAGGGCGAGTTTCTGGTGCGCGACGGACCAGTCCTCGGGTTCGCCGAGGCTCTCGAACTCGCGGATGGCGGTCGTCATCAGACGCGCGGCGTAGTCGTTCTTGTCGTTCTTGCTCAGTGCGGTTCCGACCCACAGCCGGGCTCGCGTCCGGTCGCGTGGCGAGAGCCGGTCGTCCACTGCCAGCGCCTCGTACTCCTTGGCGGCCTCGTCCAACTGGCCCGCCATCTCGGCGACGACCGCCAGCGATAGGTCGAGCTGTGCGATGCGGCGGGGGATGTCGAGCTGGCTGTAGATCGAGCGGGCGTTGAGGTAGGAGCGGCGGGCGGACAGGGGGCCGGCGACTGCGCCTTGGTCGCGTTGGAGGTCGCCGAGCAGCGTCGTGGATCGTGCGAACAGGTACAGGCCCTTGTCGTCCAGGGCGTGTGGGTCGTAGCGGGTGAGCCAGCGGTTCAGCAGGTCGCCGGCGTAGCTGAAGCTCTGGCGGCTGAGTGCGACCACGGTCCGGTCGAGGTCGTCGGTCCAGGTTTCGTAGTCCCAGGCCCGTGGTCCCACGCGGGTGACTCGTAGCCCCTGGTCGGCCTCTTGGCCGAGTTCGAGGAGGAGGGTCTCGAACCGCAGGTGGGCCGCCGAGTCCGCGCGAGCGAGTGCGGTGTCCAGGATGGCCTGAGTGTCCGGGCGTGGCCTGGTGACGGTGCCGAGGTGGTCCCACTTCGCCACGGTGCGGGGCGCCACGCCGAGGTGCTGGGCGAACACCCGCACGCTCATCCGCAACGCGAGACGAAGTGCATGCGCTTCGAGGCCGGTCCACTCGTGCACTGTCGTCACGTCGCCACTCCCTTCCACGGCCATGGAAGCACGCAGAGGTACCGAGGGCCCACGGAAGTGCAACGCAAGTGCGACAGCCGGTCGTATCCAGCGGGGTCCGGGCTGGCCATGCTCGAAGAGCCGGCCATCAGCCCCGGCCATGGTAAGGACGGCTACCTTGTGGACCCTCACGGAACAACACGATGTGGACGGCCCGATCGTCTACGGGTACCTGCGGCTGCACCGCTCGACACCGGAGCGCCAAGCAGCACTGACGGCGGCCCTCGCCCAGTACTGCGAGCAGCACGAATTGCAGCTCTGCGGCATCTTCACCGATCGCGGGGCTGAGTCGGCAGACGCTCCGGCGTTCGCCGGGTTGCTGGATGTCCTCCTCCTGTCCAACGTGTACGGGGTGGTCCTGCCCACCACGCACCACCTGGGCGGGAAGCACGTCGCCGCCCGCCGGCGGGAACAGCTCGACGCGATCGGGGCGCGGCTGCTCATCGCCCGGCCTGCGCTACTCCATCGTCCCTGTTCCCGAGGAGGAACCCATGCCGGTCAGTGAGGCCGAGGCCGCCGCTGAGGCGGCAGCGAGGAGGCAGGTGGCCGACTTTCAGCGTCGTGCACGCGGCATGACGTTCGACAGGGCCACCGAGGCCATGAGCGACGAGACAGCCCGGCTCCTGGCCGCGCAGTTGCAGGAGTCGTGGGCCGGTCGCTGGCAGGTGATGTGGGAGCCCTGGGGCCGCAAGTTCCGGGCGTTCCCGGCGTACGACATGGACGTCACCACCCCGGCCGAGGGCGCGACTCTCCGTGAGCTGTGGCGGGCCGTGCTCGACGTCGACCAGGCACTGCTGTTCGCCATGGCCGAGGCCATCCCTGCGCACCCGCCCACGGTCGTCTACGCCCCTCCTGACTTCGTCCAAGAGGTGCTCGGGCGTCTGTCGCCCGGGTCCCGTGCGCGGAGGGTCTGACATGGACGCCGGCATCGTGTGCGCCGCCATGTTCACCCTCGACACCCTCAGGCGGGGGCAGCGCACGCCGCCTGTCGAGGACAGCGCGGACCGCCCTCCCGTTACTGCTCACTCCACGGGGGACGGCGCGGCTAACCCGCGCAGCAGCCAACCAACAGCCACCATCGACCCGTTGCCCACCACGACCGAAGAGGGGACCTACCCGTGACCACCTACTCCGACGTACAGGACGCTGCCGCGTTGCGTGACGCCATGACCACCGCAGTAGCGGCCGAATGCGAGCGGTGGGGCTTCCCGCTGCCCGCGCCGGTCGAGGCGGCGCTCCGTGCGGTCCCTCGCCACCTTTTCGCTCCCGAGGTGCCGCTGGAGAAGGCGTACGCGCGGGACATCGTCGAGGTCAAGCGCAGCGAGCAGGGCGCGTTGATCTCCACGATGTCCGCCCCCGAGATCCAGGCCATGCAGCTCGTACAGGCCGACATCGGCCCGGGGATGCGCGTGCTGGAAGTCGGCTCAGGCGGCTACAACGCCGCCCTCATCGCGGAGATCGTGGGTCCGACCGGCCAGGTCACGACCATGGACATCGATCCCGACGTGACCAGCCGGGCTCGCCGATGCCTGGACGCCGCCGGTTATCCGCAGGTGCGGGTAGTCACGGCCGACGCCGAACACGGCTGGGAGGACGACGCCCCGTATGACCGGGTCATGGTCACCGTGGGCGCGTGGGACATCCCGCCGTCCTGGCGCGAGCAACTCGCCGAGCGCGGCAGGATCGTCGTACCGCTGAGGATGAAGGGCATCACCCGCTCCCTAGCCCTCGAACGCACGAACGACCACCTGGTCGGCTTGTCGCAGGGGGTCTGTGGATTCGTCAAGATGCAGGGCGCCGGCGCTCACGACGAAGACCTCTGGCTCGCGAACGGCGAGAGGATCGGGTTGCGATTCGATGACGCCAACCTCGCCCACCCAGACAGGCTGGACGGCGTGCTCACCGGCCCGCCCGCCGCGGCCTGGTCCGGGGTGACGGTGGCCTCCGGCGAGCCCTTCCCCGATCTGCCCCTGTGGATGGCGACAGCGCTGCCGGGCTTCTGCAACATGACCGTGAACACCCCCGAAGGCGAGGACCCCGGCATCGAGTCCGCGGAGGGAGGCCGGTGGTTCCCCTACGCGGTGGTCGAGGATGACTCGTTCGCCTACCTGTCCATCCGGCCGGCAGCCGGAGAGGGCGTCGTGGAGTTCGGCGCGCACGGCTACGGCCCCCACGGCGACGAGGTCGCCCGGTCCATCGTGGAGCAGGTTCAGGTCTGGGACCGTGACTACCGCGGCGGACCCGGCCCGCGGTTCTCGGTCTGGCGGATCGACCACCATGTCGAGGTGCCGCCTAAGAGTGTGGTCATCACCAAGCAGCACACTCAGGTCGCGATCTCCTGGCCGGATGCCGGACCCCGTGGCCAGCGAATGCAAGCTGGCCCCAGACGAGGGCACTGAGCTAGTAGTTCAGGAGCGGGCGAACTCGTTCCGGGTCCCAGTGGTGCGCGGCGGCTTCGCTACCTCGCGGTGCGCCGGGCGCTCGGCGGCGCCGGTGTCGAGTTCGCGGCACGCGCCTACGGGCCGCGCGGCCAGGAGGGCGCGGCCGCAATGGCGGCGCAAGGCAGCCGCGCAGAGCTGGCGGACGGCACCGCCGTGCTGGAGAAGACGCACGGCGTAGTCGCGATCTCCTGGCGGGCGGTGGGCCGTGCAGCGACACCGACGCCGCTGGCACGGGCCGACACCGCATGAGGGCACCTGACTGTCCTCGGACCCGCCATCGGCAAGAAGGCGGAGGCGGTCTTCTCGCTGAATCACCCACGCCGAAACGACTCAGAGAGGAGGTTTCGCCGTCGACCAGCACCACAACCCGTGACGACCACGATGGGAGTGGACATGTCCCAGACGACCCGGCCGCAGGCCGATGTCATCGACCCGAAGACGCTCATCCCGCCTGACCTGTACGGCAGGCTCGTCGCCCGCATCGTCGGCGAGCACGACCTGCCGCCCGAGCAGGCGGAGCGCATCATGAGCCAGGCGCTCGCGTTCCTGGCCGCGTGCGCGTTCAACCCCAGTCTGTCCCTGGCTCCGTCTCGGGCGGTGGACATCGGCTGGCACACGTTCCTGCTCTACACCCGCGAGTACGCCGCCTTCTGTGAGCAGGTCGCGGGCCGCTTCCTCCACCACGTGCCCGACGACGAGCGCGAGCTGGGGCACGACAGCGCCGACGCTGTGCAGCGGCTCGGCGTCACGGTGGAGGCCATGCGCGCTTCCGACCTGCCCGTGGAGGCAGACTTGTGGCTCGCCGACGGCAAGTGCAGCCAGTGCTACGCCGGCTGCGCCAGCGACCCGAGAAAGGCGTGATCGTGAGCCGAATCCCCTGGGAGCACCTCCCGGTCGCCGTGCGCGACAAGGTGCAGAACGAGGTCGGCCAGGTCGTCAAGGCCGAGACCGCCGAGGGCGGCATCATGCCGGGCATCGCCTCGCGGCTGTACCTCGATGACGGATCCAGCGTCTTCCTCAAGGCCATCGCCAAGGACGACCCGGCGGCGCGCCTGCACGAGCGGCAGGAGTGGGCCGGTCGTGTCCTGCCCAAGGCCACGCCGACCCCGCGCATGCTCTGGAGCGCGCATGCTGACGGCTGGATCGTCTTCGTCCACGAGTACGTCAACGACGGCGCCAAGCCCGCGGACCTGAGCCCGGGTTCGCCCGACGTGCCCATCGTGCTGGCGCTGCTGAGGCGCCTGACCAGCGTGCTCACGCCCTGTCCCGCGCCGGATGCCCCGCTGATCGGCGACAACCTGGCGCCGCTACGCGCCAAGGGCCAGGCCATGCTTGGCAAGCACGCCTACCGGCTGTCGGCGGCCGACCAGGTCCTGTACGAGACGGCGCTGGCCGGGTTCGATCCCGCCGCGCTGGAGGGCGACGGCCTGATCCACTACGACCTGCACAGCGACAACATCCTCATCCTGCTCGACCACGCCGTGGTGCTCGACTGGTCGTTCGCCGCGCGTGCCGCCTCGTGGGTGGACGCGGCGCTGCTCGCGCCCCGGCTGGTCGAGGCCGGCCACCAGCCCAAGCACGTCCAGTGGCTGCTGTCGGAGGTGCCCGCCTGGACGGCGGCGCCGCCCGCCGCGGTGCGGGGACTGGCCGCGATGTGGACGCTGTTCCGCGTCTACAAGGCGACCTTCGGCCCGCCCGAGGCGCGCAGGTTCCGAGCGCGGGCGGCTGAGGCGGGCCGCGCCTGGACGCGGTACTGCCTCGACGCCCGATAGCGGGCGTCGCCCTCGATGGAGTGGGTGTGGGGCGTCAGCGGCTCTGGGCACCGCCGCGCTTCACACCCTTCCGGGCGCGGTCTCAGCCTCGGCGCGTTGCTCGGACACCGGCCGGCCTGCCCGGCAGGCTGGCCTCATGAAGGAGAGCTGATGAAACTGAGTGACCTACTCGCCGGCTACCCCCACCAGGTGGTCCAGGGTGAGCCGGACAAGACGGATGTGCGAGCGGGCATCGCCTACGACTCGCGGCGGATGACCTCCGGGTCGATGTACGTGGCGATGCGGGGCCGCCACGCTGATGGGCACCAGCACGTGGCCGACGCGGTGCGCCGGGGCGCGGTCGCGGTGCTCGTCGACCAGCCGATCGAGGCGCTGCCCGAGCCGGTGTGCGTGGTGCGGGTGGCCGACACCCGCGCCGCCGTACCGCTGGTCGCCGCCCGCTACTTCGGCGAGCCGAGCCGGGAGATGGACGTCGTGGCTGTCACCGGCACCAACGGCAAGAGCTCGGTGTCGTACATGGTGGAGGCGGTGCTGCGGATCGGGGCGCGGGCCAGGGTCGGGGTGATCGGCACCGACGGGTGCCGCGTCGGCCAGGGGACGGTCGCGGTGGACCGTACGACGCCCACCACCCCCGAGGCCGTGGACCTGCAGCACATTCTGCGCACCATGCGGGATCGCGGCGCCGGGACAGTGGTGCTGGAGGCGTCCTCGATGGCGCTGGAGCTGCACCGGGTGGATCACACCGACATCGACGTCGGGGTGTTCACCAATCTGACTCCGGATCACCTGGACGACCACGGCGGTCTGGAGGCGTACAAGCGGGCCAAGCTGCTGCTGTTCCAGGGGCTGTGCGGCAAGGCGGTGGCCAACGCCGACGACCCGGTCAGCGCCGACATCGCCGCCCTCATGCCGGGTGCCACGACGACGTACGGCCTGGACGACGCGTCCGCGGACTTCCGCGCGAGCGACCTGCTCATCGAGGCGACCGGGACACGCTTCGTGCTGCACCACGCCGGTCGGACGATCCCGGCCCGGGTGCCGATCCCCGGGCGGTTCGCCGTCCACAACGCCCTGGCCACCCTGGCAGCCGGTCACCTGCTCGGCCACGACCTGGACGCCCTCGTCGCCGCGCTGGCGGAGCTGCCGCCGATGCCGGGCCGGTTCGAGACCCACCAGACGCCGGACGGGGTGACGGTGGTGGTCGACTACGCCCACAGCAGCGACTCGCTGGAGAAGGTGCTGACCACGATCCGTGGCTTCGCCGCCGGCCGGGTGATCACGGTGTTCGGCTGCGGCGGCGACCGCGACCCGAGCAAGCGCGGCCCAATGGGCGAGATCGCCGGCAAGCTGTCCGACATCGTCGTCGTCACCAGTGACAACCCGCGCACCGAGGACCCCGAGACGATCATCGACGAGATCATGCCCGGCGTGGCGGCCACCGACGCCTCGGCCGAGCGGATCACCGATCGGCGCGCGGCCATCGCCCGGGCCCTGCTGGAGGCCCGGCGCGGCGACATCGTGCTGGTGGCGGGCAAGGGCGCGGAGCCGTACCAGATCATCGGCGAGCGCAAGGTGCCGTTCGACGACATGAGCGTCGTCCGCGAGCTGGCCGGCGACTCGTCGCCGGCTCTGTAGCCCCGCCTTCTCCGGCCACCTGCTCGGCTGGCGTCCCGACCCCCTCACCACGCCCGACGCGAGTCCGCGACGCGAGAATGCCCGCCCCGTTCCGCCTCGGCGGATCGAGCTCCGGCCTGGTGGCTTCGTCGGGCCGGCGCTAGGGTGCGCCGAATGATCGAGATCCCGGAGGCGTTCGCGCGGAGCACTGTCGAGCGTGAAGGAGAGCCTGGAGCGGCGTGGCTGGCCGAACTGCCCAGGACGGTGGACGAGCTGCTGACGCGCTGGACGTGTGAGCCGGACGGCGAGGTCATGCACGGGGGCGTCGGGGTCATCGTCCCGGTGCGACGGCGGACCGGGGGAGCCGCCGTGCTCAAGGTGTCGTTTCCGCATCCCGGCAACGTCCACGAGCCGGACGCGTTCGCGGCATGGGGCGGGCGGGGAGCTGTTCTGCTGCACGAGCGCGACGACGAACGTTTCGCCATGCTGCTTGAGCGGGCCTGCACGTCGACGCTGGCGGAGGTGGACGACGGTGATGAGGTGGTCGCGATCGCGGGACGGATCAGCCGCCGGCTGGCCGTCCCCGCGCCGCGAGGGCTGCCCCGGCTGCGGGAGCAGGCCGACGCCTGGGAAGAGGAGCTGCGCAAGGACGCCGGGGAGCTGAGGCACACACTGCCGCGTCATGTCCTGGACGCTGCCGTGGCGACCATCCGCGAGCTGGGGCGCGTCCAGCCGGACATCCTCATCCACGGCGACCTGCACGCCAGGAACATCCTGCGGGCGGATCGTGAGCCCTGGCTGGCCGTCGACCCCAAGGGATATGTGGGGGACCCCGCGTACGACGGCGGCACGCTGCTCAAGTCACGCGCGCTGACGCTGCTGGAAGCGGACGACCTGCGAAAGGTCGTCCACCGCACGGTGGACATCTTCGCCGAGGCCGCGGAAGTCGATCGCGAGCGTGCCCGGCGCTGGGCCCAGTTCCATGCCGTCCAGGCCGCGTTCTGGGGCCGCCGTCACGGCTTCCGCGTCGCCCGCGGCGGAGCGCGCCTGGACTGGCTCACCGAATTCGCGGACCGCCTGGCGGAGTTGCTCGCGGAAGGCTCCTAGACAGGTATCGCTGCCATGGCGCGGCATGGAGCCAGCAGGAGGTTTGACAAAGAACGATCACCGCAACACCATTTCACTACTTATCTAGTGAAAGGGTGTTGGTCGCGTGATCGAGTTCCACCTGGACCGAAGATCCGGGGTTGCGACGTACCTTCAGCTCGTCCACCAGGTCAAGCAGGCCCTCCGTCTGGGCACGCTGCGGCCGGGCGACCGGCTGCCCACCGCGCGGGAGGTGGTCGAGGCCCTGGCGATCAACCCCAACACCGTGCTCAAGGCGTACCGCGAGCTCGAACGGGAGGGCCTGGTGGAGGGCAGGCCGGGGCTGGGCACGTTCGTCCAGCGCTCCCTCGGCGGAGTGCGGCTCGCCGACCAGGCCGCACTGCGCCGTGAGCTCGACGAGTGGGTACGGCGGGCGCGCCGGGCCGGGCTGGACCGGGACGACATGGAGACGCTGTTCTCCCTGGCGATGACCGACGCGTACCGAGGCGGAGCGGCCGGAGAGGAGACGGCGTGACGGCCGCCCTGACGGTCACCGGGCTGAGCGTCCGCCACCGGCGGGGTTGGGCGCTGCGCGACTGCTCCCTGTCCGTGCCGGCCGGCCGGGTCGCCGCGCTCGTCGGCCCCAACGGCGCCGGCAAGACCACGTTGCTCCACACCGTGACCGGCCTGCTCACGCCGCACGGCGGCACGGTCACGGTCGCCGGCGACGTGGCGTTCATGGCCCAGGACAAGCCCCTGTACGACACGTTCACGATCGCCGAGACGCTCACGTTCGGCCGCCGCCTGAACCCCCGCTGGGACGGCGCGTACGCGGCGGGACGTCTCGCCGAGCTCGGCATCGAGCCCGAGCGGAAGATCAAGGAGCTGTCGGGCGGGCAGCAGGCGCAGGTGGCGCTCACACTGGCGCTGGCCAGGCGTCCCGGCCTGCTCGTGCTGGACGAACCGCTCGCCAACCTCGACCCGCTGGCCCGCCACGACGTCATGCGCGCGCTCATGGGCGAGGTGGCCGAGCGGGGGACCACGGTCCTCATCTCGTCTCACGTCGTCGCCGACCTCCACGACACCTGCGACTGGCTCGTCGTGCTGAACGGCGGCCGGGTCCAGGTCAGCGGCGACATCGACGACCTGCTGGCCGGCCACCTGATGCTGTCGGGACCGGACGAGCTCCGCCCCCCGGCCGGGGCCCAGGTGATCGAGGAGAGCCGTACCGGCCGCCAGGTGAGGCTGCTGGTGCGCGGCGCGCAGGTGCTCGACCCGCGCTGGAACGTCCGGCAGGCCGACCTCGACGAGCTGGTCCTGGCCTACCTGCGCAGCCCGGAGGCGTCCGCGCTGCCTCGGCTCTCGGAGGTGGGCGCGTGATCTGGCTGACGTGGCGCCAGCACCGCGCGCAGATCCTCGTCACCGGCGGGCTGCTGGCCGCGCTGGGCCTGCTCCTGCTCGGCTCCGCGGTCGAGGCCCGCCTGTACGTGGCCGGCCACGCGCCGCCCGGCTGCCCCGGCCGCGCCGCGGCCTGCTGGGATCTGGCCCTGGCACTGAGCGAGCGGTACGACGCCGTCTACACCCTCTTCGGCTGGATGCCGCTGATGGCCCCGGCGCTGGTCGGCGTCTTCTGGGGCGCCCCGCTGCTGGGACGCGAGTACGAGCGCGGCACGCAGAAGCTGGCCTGGACCCAGGCGGTGTCGGTGCGCCGCTGGATGCTGGTCAAGCTCGGGGTGCTCGGCGGGCTGGTGTCCGCCGGAGGGCTCCTGCTGTCGGCGATGGTCGCCCTCTGGCGGCCGGTGCTCCAGCGGGAGGACTGGTTCGGCAACATCGGCGTGTTCAACATGGTGGGTGTGGCTCCGGCGGCGTGGTGGCTGTACGCCTTCGCGATGGGCGTCGCGGGCGGTGCGCTGTTCCGGCGTACGCTGCCGGCCATGGCGCTGGTCGTGGCGGGGATCGCGCTGACGATGCCGGGCCTGTTCAGGCTCAGCGAGCACTACGCCGAGCCCGTGCGCACCGTGCAGTCCGGCAGCACCGTCCTGAACGCCGACGACGCCCGCGTGGTGGGATGGGCCTGGATCGCCCCCTCGGGGACGGAGCTGCCGTCGCCGCCCACGGGCGTGTGCGCGCACCGTCCCGACACGGGGCGGAGCGGCCGCAACCAGGAGGCGTACGAACGGTGCCTGTTCGGCAAGGGGTACCGGTACGCGATCTACCATCATCCGGCGACGCGGTTCTGGAGGTTTCAGTGGACGGAGGCCGCCATCCTGGCCGTGGGCTCGGTGGCCTTCGCGGGGACGGCCGTTCGCCGCACGTTGCGCCGCCGGGTGTGAGGGACTCGCGCACGTTCACGTACGGGCACCCGCCAATTGGCGGGCAACGTCCGCCATGTAGCGCTCGATTCGCGCGCACGGGGCCGCCCATGATGGTGCACACGCCTTCAGGGGACACGTGCATTGAGGGGCACGCGCTTTCAGGGGGCGCGCCTTGAGGGGACACGTGCCGCCGGACGGCGGTGACGTCCACGAGACCGGAGAGACTCATGAGCAGCGACTTGTCCTCGCCTTCCCCCCGTTCTCCGCGAAGTGCTCAGGTCCTCGGCGGGCCGCCGCCGTTCGACCCGGAACTGGCGGCGGCACTCCCGCTGATCCACGAGTACATCCCCGCGTCGATCACCCCGGACATGCTCTCCATCCTCCGGCCTGACGCGCCGGACATGGGTGCTCTCACGGACGAGGAACTGGCCAGGGGAGGGGCGTTCCACGTCGAGGAGCGGACCGTGCCGGGGCCGGCGGGCGCGCCCGACGTCTCCCTGCTGGTGTGCCGCCCCGCCGACGCCGACACGCCGCTGGCCGCGATCTACCACACGCACGGCGGCGGCATGATCGCCGGCAACAACCGCATCGGCCTGGCCGAGCTCCTCGACTGGGCGAAGGACCTGCGGCTCGTCGTCGTGTCGGTGGAGTACCGCCTCGCGCCGGAGCACCCGCATCCCGCGCCGGTGGAGGACTGCTACGCGGGGCTGGTGTGGACGGCCGAGCACGCCGCCGAGCTGGGCATCGACCCCGAGCGCATCGTGATCGCCGGTGCCAGCGCCGGGGGCGGGCTGACGGCCGCGCTCGCCCTCATGGCCCGCGACCGCAAGGGCCCCGCCCTGGCCGGGCAGCTCCTCATCTGCCCCATGATCGACGACCGCAACGACACCCCGTCCTCCCTGCAGATGGCGGGGCTCGGCATCTGGGACCGCACCGCCAACGAGACCGGCTGGACGGCCCTGCTCGGCGGGTCGCGCGGCGGTCCTGACGTCTCCCCGTACGCCGCCCCGGCGCGTGCCGAGGACCTGTCGGGGCTGCCCCCGGCGTTCGTGGACGTGGGGTCGGCGGAGACCTTCCGTGACGAGGCGGTCGAGTACGCCTCGCGCATCTGGCAGGCGGGCGGGCAGGCCGAGCTGCACGTGTGGCCGGGCGGGTTCCACGGGTTCGACGGGCTGGTCCCGCATGCCGCCCTGTCGCGGGACACCAGGGAGGCCCGGTTCCGGTGGCTGCGCCGTCTCCTGAGCACCTGACCGCCGGAGGCCTGACCGCTGGGCCCCGCCGGAGGGGCGGGACGTACGGCTGGGGTGGTGCGTGGGCTGGGGTGGGGCTTGGGCTGGGGTGGGGCTTGGGCTGGAGTGGGGCTTGGGCTGGGGTGATCGACGGCTGAGGTGAGGCAGAATGGCCCGATGAAGGACCTCGTGGGGCGAGTATCCGCACTCGATCCCGACGCCGGCGCGGCAGTCAAGGTCATCGCCTACTTCGACCGGCTCGGCCGGACGAGGGTCGGCCTGGAGGCGATCATCCGCGCGGCGGCCGTGCTGGCGGGTTGTCCGGTGCGCCTCGTCGACGACGAGCGCCGTCTTCGCATCCGGGCGCTGGCGGACGGACGCCACGAGGACGACGACACACCACCGGATCCAGGCTGGCCGAGCGAACCCGTGGGCAGCGGGGCGGCCCGGCTGTGGCTCGAGCGCCCGGCGCCCTCCGGTCCAGTCGACGCCATCGTGCTGGAACGGGCCGCCGTGGCGGCGCGGGACGTACTGGACCGTGCCTGGGGCCGCGCTCCCTCCGTGCCGCCACGCGAGGATCCGGCGCTCGTCGAGCTGCTGCTCAACCCCGCGGCGTCCACCCAGGCCCGGCTCCGCGCGGCTCGCACCCTCGGCCTGGAGGACGGCGGGCTCTTCCGAGCCGTGGCGGTGTCCGGCGGCACTGCCCGAATCGAACGAGAGACAGTGGCAGGTCCGGGCCGTCCGGACCGCCCGGCGTCGGCCGGCATGGCGCGTCCGGACCGCCCGGCGTCGGCCGGAACGGAGCGTCCGGACCGCCCGATGTCGACCGGCACGGGGCGTCCGGGCCGCATGGCGCCGACCGACGTGGGGCGTCCCGATCGCATGGCGCCGATCGACATGGGCCGTCCCGATCGTTCCGCAGCAGGCGGCACGGCAGGTCCCGGCCGCCCCTCCCTCGCCGATCCGATGACCCGCCAGGACCCGAATGACCGCCCCTCCGATCCGACTTCGATGACGCGTCAGGCGCCGCCGTCCGGCGGCTCCGCTCATTCGGATCGGATGACGCGTCACGCGCCGCCCCACCGCTCTTCCCAGCCAGACCCGATGACGCGTGAGGCGCCGTCCGACAGCCCCTCCCGCCCGGATCTGCCCGCTCGCCAAGCGATGTCCGGCCGGCGCGGCCGTCCGGACCTGGCAGTGCGCCAGACCCCGCCGGATGGACACGCTCAGCCGGGTACGGCGGCAGGCCTGGCCGCGCCTGAGCGACTGGGGATCGGCCGTGCCGTTCCAGTGCTGGAACTGCCCGAGTCGTGGCGTTCGGCTCGGCTGGCGCTGCGACTCACCGCAGAGGGAACGGACGACGACCCAGGCCCCCGCGTGGTGTACGCGGACGACTTGGGCGCCCTGGAACTGCTGGCCGCGGCGGTGGACCCGGGCACGTGGAAGGACGTTCCCGACGTGCGGGCCCTCGACCGCGCCGCCGGGGCTGCGCCCTGGATGCTCGCCACCTTGCACGCGGTGGCCGGGGCCGTGAGCCTGCGCGCCGCCGCCGCGGAGCTGACCGTTCATCACTCGACCCTCCTGGATCGTCTCGTTCGGGCCGAGCACCTTCTGGGCTGGAGTGTGCGCACCCCGCAGGGTCGGGTGCGGCTGCACCTGGCCTTCGCCGTACGGCGTCTGCTGCGTCACCCGGATCAGCTGACGCGCCCGTCCACATCCACATCCACCGGTTCTTCGCACGCCTGACGTGCGGTGCCCGGTTCGCCGCCCGGTGAGTCCGGGGCTCGCCGTGCCCCGACACACGTGGGAATCGCCCAGCGTGAGGCAGGCCGAGTGCGATCGCGAGGTACGTCAGGCAGTGTGGTGGTGAGGTGCAGCCGGCCGCGTGAGGTGCCGTGTCCGCCTGGCTCCGGTCACGTCGGGTTGGAGCCGTCACCCTCCCTCGGCCGGGACGAAGGGCAGGTTCACGGGCCCCAGAACCTCACCTCCGGATATTCGGCGGAGGGACCGTCCAGAAGAGGGCGACGTTCGCCGCGCAGGTGCGTGTCCAGGAAGGCCGTGACGTAGGCGCGGGTGATCCGCAACGAGCGCTCGCCGTCGATCGGGGACGCGGGCAGCCCGAGCTGGGGCTGGAGCACCGCGTAGTCCACGAAGCTCATGTGCTCGGCCCCCGTGACGGTCAGCCAGCGCTTCCAGTCGCCGGTCACGTGCGTCCAGAACGTGTCCCACGAGCCCTGCTCGCCGCTCGTGCTCGGCTGCTGACGGGGGTTGCCGATCATCATGAACGGCTTGCCGATGTCCTGGGCCGGGGTCTTCGGGTTGTACGAGCCGTCCAGGTTGACCGCGGCCCGGATGCGCCGGCTCACGGGGAGCAGATGGGCGGCGCTCTGCCCGCCTACCGAGTGGCCCACCATCGCGATCCTGCGCTCGTCGACGAGGCGTCTCCAGCGCCCCGCCTTCTCCAGCCGGTCCAGCACGAACTCCGTGTCGGCCGCCCGCACCCGCGCCACCTTCTCGCCCAGCTCGGGCGTCTGCCCGCCCTTGCCGGCCTCGAACGTCGCGGTCCTGCCGTCCGGGAGCGTGGTCGCCACGGCCTCGTACGTGTGCCCGATGGCCGCGACCACGTAGCCTCTGCTCGCGAACTCCTCGGCGAGCGAGGTCAACGTCGCCCTCGGCAGCGTCATGCCGGGGGACATCACCACCAGCGGTCTGCCGCCCTTCCGTCCCAGCGCGGGCGCGTCGGTCGTGGCGTACGTCCTGGTCTTCGCGAGCGTGTCCGGTGGCAGGTCCTTCAACTGCGGCACGCTGCGCAGGATCAGCTCCGACTCCTCAGTCGTGACGTACGGGGCGGGGCTGTCCGCCGCCTTGCGCGCCGGATACCAGACGGACACCATCAGCCCCCGGGCCTTGCGGTCGGGCACCCATGGATCGGGACGGCTGGAGTCGACCAGGTGGAGAGTCGAACGACCCACCAGGTGCGGACCGGTCGGGCGGGGAAGGGCGGGCTTGACGGCGGCCGCGGTGTGCGCGCCGGGACGCGACAGGGCGGCTGTCACGGATGCGTTCGAACGGGGTGAAGCGGACGCGGCGGCCGGGGCGGACCCCATGAGTGTCGAGGTGCCGATGCAGGTGAGCGCGAGCAGAAGGCCCGCGACGGCGTGCTTCTTCATGCCGCCCACCTTTCTGGAGAACCGGGCGGCACCGTACCCGGCGAAAGAGACGGAGCACGTTCGACTTTCGTAGGGGGTCGTCCCGCCGGACCCCCGATAGCCTCGGGCCATGACGTACGGCGACGGAAGCGTTATCGAGCGCATCACGCCGTGGACGCTCGGTGCGGTGGTCTCCGCGCTGTCCATGGCCTCGGTGACCGGCAGCGTGGGCGTCCCTTCGGGGCTGCCTTCGCCGCTGCTCGTCGCGGTGGCCGTCACCTCGGGCGCGGTCGCGGTGTTCGCGGCACTGGGCGAGCGGATGGCGCTTCACGCGGACGAGCGGTCGGCGCTGGACGCGGACAACCGGACGTCGCTGCGCGGGACCGAACGGACGCCGCCGCATGCGGACAACCGGGCGGCGCTGGTCGGGGATGACGGGGCTGCGCTGTTCGGGGACGACGGGACGCCCCGGCAGGCTGACGGGGGAGCGTCGCGTCACGCGGACGGGAAGCCGTCGCCCCGCGCGGACGGGAAGCCGTCGCGTCACGCGGGCGGGAAGCCGTGGCATGACACGGGCGGGAAGTCATGGCGCCACATGAGCGGCGAGCCTTTGCGTCACATGGGTGGGCGTCGGTTGTGGCCGCTCGTCCTGGTGGGCGCGGTGTTCTATGTGTGGCTGGTGATGTGGCCGGCCGCCGCGGCGGCGTCCTATTACGCGGGCGCACGGCTGCGTGGGCGTGCCCTGTGGCTGTACTGCGGGGGAGCGGTCGCGGTCCTGGCTGCGGGCGGCGTCGTCTCCCATCTCGCGGGCGGCTACCGCATGGTGGTCGCGGGCACTCTGCCCAACGTGGTGGTCCTGGGCGGCGCGCTGCTGGGACTGCCCCTGATGGCCGGCCTGTGGACGCGGGCGCGCAGGCAAGTGATCGACGCGATGCGCGAGCAGGCCGAGCAGCTCCGGCGGGAGCAGGGGCTGCGCGCCGACCAGGCCAGGGCACACGAACGCGCGCGCATCGCCAGGGAGATGCACGACGTGGTCGCGCACCGGGTGTCGCTGATGGTGCTCCACGCCGGCGCGCTGGAGCTGCGCGCGCCGGACGAGTCCACGGCCGAGGCCGCGGCCCTCATCGGCCGGGTCGGCCGGGACGCGCTGACCAATCTGCGCGAGGTCCTCGGGGTGCTGCGCTCGGCGGGCGGCGTCTCACATGAGGTCGGAGCTGCGGCGTCAGCGGAGGGTGGGGCCGCGCCATCCGAGGATGAGGTCGCGTCCCTCGCGGGGAGTGTTGGGGCACGGGACGGCGGTGCTGCTGGGGGAGCTGTGCCAGCAGAGGGTGAGGTCGCGTCATTCGCGGGGAGTGCTGGGGCACGCGACTGCGGTGATGCCCCGGGTGCTGCGTCACCAGAGATCGGTATTGCGTCGGATGCCACGTCACCAGAGCCGGGTGCTGCATCACCGGAGGGGAGCGCTGCGTCGCGGGTGCAGGAGCCGAGCGACGCGCCTGCCAGGGGCGACACGCCTGCCATGGTGGAGTCGAGTGCGGGGTCATCCGGTCCGGTGACAGGGGTGCGGACCGGGTCTGATGACGGGGTGAATGGCCTTCCGGCAGGGCCGGTCGATGGCGTACCGGGCGCTCAGCCCGGGTTCGCCGATCACGTACGGCGGCATCTGACGGGCGGTGCAGAGCTCCATCCACAGCCGACGCTCGCCGACCTCGACCGGCTGCTCGACGAGTCGCGTGCACTGGGCGTCGTGGTCACCCGGCATGACGAGGGGGAGGTGCGTTCGCTGAGTTCCACGGTCGAACGCACCGCCTACCGCGTCATCCAGGAGGCCCTCACCAACGCGCACAAGCATGCGGGCGACACCAGGATCGACGTGTTCGTCCGCTATCTGCCTGCGGATCTCGAGGTGGTGGTGCGTAACACGGCACCGCCCAGGTCCGACCGCGGATGTCCGGATGGCGGAATGTCGCATGGGGGGCGTCCAGGTGCTGACGCTGGGGCTGGGGTGCCGGGATCCGGGTGGGGGCTGGTCGGGTTGAGGGAGCGGGTGGAGCTGGCCGGAGGCATCCTGGTGGCCGGTCCCCACGTCGAGGAACGGGCCATGGATGGGGCGAGGCGCGACGAGGAGGGCGGAACTCGGGTGGGGGTGAGCGGTGGGGCCCAAGCCGAGGACGGGTCCAAGGGCGAGGATGAGTCCCCGGTCAGGGGCGCGGGTTGGGCCGAGGTGCAGGAGCAGGCCAGGAAGAAGGGGCGACCCGGAGCCGGGGACCAGGCCGGGGAACCGGTCTGGGACGAGGTGGGGTTTCAGGTGCTGGCGAGGATACCGGCTCCATGATCCGTGTACTGGTGGTCGATGACGAGGCGCTCGTCAGGTCCGGGTTGCGGATGATCCTGGAGGCCGCGGGCGACATGGTGGTCGTCGGTGAGGCTCGGGACGGCGATGAGGCCGTGTCCGCAAACACCCGGCTCAGGCCCGACGTCGTGCTGATGGACGTCCGCATGCCGGGCACCGACGGCCTGACCGCCGGTGCGCGGCTGATGGCGGGGCCGCGAGCGCCGAAGCTCATCATGTTGACCACGTTCGACCTGGACGAGTACGTCCACGAGGCGCTGCGAGTGGGGGCCGTGGGGTTCCTGCTGAAGGACACGCCGCCGCGCGACCTGGCCGCCGCCGTGCGTACGGTGGCGGCCGGGCACGCCATGCTGTCGCCCACGGTCACCAAACGGGTGATCAGCTCGTTCGCCGACAGAACCCCTTCTCGGGCGGAGGCCGCGCGTGGCCGGCTCGCGACGCTGACGGCCCGCGAGGAAGACGTGATCAGGGCCGTTGCTCGTGGCCTGTCCAACGCCGAGATCGGCCGCGAGCTCAAGTTGACCGAGGCGACCGTGAAGGCTCATGTCAGCCGGGTGCTGGCCAAGCTGAACCTTGCCAACCGGGTCCAGGCAGCCATCCTGGTCCACGACGCCGACCTCGGCTGATCGGGTGCCGTCTTCTGGTTCATGCTGCTGTGGTGGGTTGGTGGGGCGTGGTCTTCTGGCCCCGATGCGGACTTGGGCTGGCCGGGTGCGGTTCTTTGGTTCACGATGCTGCGGGGGGCTGGCCGGGTGCGGTCTTCTGGTTCATGATGCTGCGGGGGCCGATCGGGTGCGGTCTTCTGGTTGATGGTGCTGTGGTGGGCTGGTCGGGTGCGGTCTTCTGGTTCATGGTGCCGTGGTGGGTTGGTCAGCCGGTGATCTTCCGGGCCGCGATGTCGAGCTGGGTGGTCCTGTGCGCGCTGTGCCGGTTCGAGTGCGCAAGGCCGCCGGTATGACGTCCACCGCTACGGCTGCGTCGCCTTCATCCCCTTAGGTGTATCCCTGCCGCGCAGAGGCCCTGCCCCCCCTCGTGCACATCCTCATGACGGCCTGCCGCCCCGGGGGATGAGGACTCCCAAGCATCGCACCGGTCAGCAACCGACCGGTGCGTCGCGGAAAAGGCGTTGCGCCGGAACGGAACGTTCCCTAAGGTCTCGCGCATGACAGGCTTCTGCATCTGCTTCATTCGCATCCGCTCCGGCCGGGCCCAGGCCCGCTAGGAGCGATTCTCCGCATCGCCTCCGGCGTGCCCGGGGCCCTTCGAGATCCCTTTTCTCTCGAAGACCCAGAAGGGCAACTGCTGTGGCGCAGTCTTTCGCATTCGGCGACTTTTCCCACACCCAGAAGAAGACCGCCCAGAAGAAGGGCGGCGGTCGCACGCCCAGAGACCGGGCACGACGCGAGCTCTCCCAGAACTTCCTGGTCGATCGGCATGCCGTGGGCCAGATGGTCAAGGCGGCCGAACCCGCCGGGCTCATCCTGGAACCCGGCTCCGGCGAGGGCGTCCTGACCACGGCGCTGGCCGCGACCGGCGCCCACGTCATCGGCTACGAGCTCGATCCGCTGCTCGCGGCCAAGGTACGGGCCAGGACCCGTGACAACGCGGGCATCGAGATCGTGAAGGGCGACTTCACCGCGGCCCGGCCGCCGGAGGAGCCGTTCGCGGTCGTCGGCAACATCCCGTACTCGATCACCTCGAAGATCGTGGACTGGTGCCTGACGGCCGAGCACCTCACCTCCGCGACCCTCCTCACCCAGCTCGAGTACGCGCGCAAGCGCTCGGGCGACTACGGCCGGTGGAGCCTGGTCACGGTGCTCAGCTGGCCGTGGTTCACCTGGGAGCTGCTCGGCCACGTCGACCGGACCAGCTTCCGCCCGGTGCCCTCGGTCGACTCGGCCATCCTGCGCATCGACCGGCGGCCGGACCCGCTGGTCGCGGACGAGCAGGCCTATCGAGAACTGGTGGAGCTCGGCTTCACCGGTGTCGGCGGCTCGTTGCACGCCTCGCTCGAGCCGCACTACCGACATCTCCCTCAGGCCTTCCGCGCCGCGGGCATCGCTCCCGACACGGTCGTCGCCTTCGTCCATCCGGATCAGTGGATCACGCTGTTCCGGGAGCTGCACCGCTGATCGGTCCGTGGTCGCGCCGTCCCCCTCGTCGGTGAACGTACCGGCGAAGGTGACGGCGCGACCACGGTCGCGCGGCCGCCCCTGATCGTGCGGTGTTCGCCCGGGCGACCGGTGCCGGGGAGACCGGTGGCCGATCACGGCTGCGGCCCCGGACGGGTGACGGCGCACCTGCGGGACCGGGGACTGGACACCTTCGGCCTCGACCTGTCGCGGGTGAAGCCGGCGGACGAGTACGAGTACTTGGACTATCACGGAGTGGCGTGGGCCGGCTTTCCGCTTCGACAAGACCAGCTACGCCGCGGCCATCTTGGAGGTCCGACGCCGTCGATCCATCTCAAGATCCGAACTCCGTGTGACGGACGGTTCCGCCTGGAGACCGCGCTCGAAGCCGCCGAGGAACCGGCGGAGCCGAGCTCGCCGGGGTCTCCCGGCGCCGTGGAGCGGCTGACCGCCGCTGCCGCGCTGCCCGAGGACGGGGCAAAGAGCTCCAACGGCTGATCGCCGAGATGCGCATGCTGCTGGGGAGCCGGCCGAAACCCGCGGACGAGTGCGAACTGGAGGCTGGACGTCCTGGGTGATCCGCAGCAGGTGTGCCGCCGTGCTCCCCTCAGCGTCCGCGCGCACCTGCGATCCGGCCAGGATCCGCGCCCGGATCGAATGAGTCAGGCCTCTGCGTCACCTCGAGGAGCTGATGGCACGAGCTCGCGTACGACGGCAAGGAAGTTGGCCGTGACCGGCCTCATGTGAGCGCGATCCCACACGGCGCCCACCTGCCATCTCGCGGGAGGCAATTCGATCGGCACAATGGTGACGGCGGGGGATGCGATGGTGACGGCACTGGCCGGCACGATGGCGACGCCGGCGCCGGAGGCCACCAGGGCCACGACTGTTTGCAGATCGTGAGCTTCCTGCAGGATGTGCGGCCTCAGGTCGTAGGCGCCGAGGAAGCCGTCGACCTGGGCCGCCAGTCCTGGGCCCTTCGCCGACGCCAGCCGGATGAGCGGGCGGTCGGCCAGCCATGACACGACGCTCTGATCGCTCAGAGGCGCGGGTCCTTCGTCGCAGGTCACGGCGATGGCCAGCGTGTCAGTGCGCAGGGTGATGGCCCCCAGATCGTCGTCCACAGGCAGCCTGACGAAACCGACATGCAGCCGGCCCGCCCGTATGAGGTCTGTCTGAGTGGCGCCGGACATGTCGTCAAGGGTGATCTCGACGTGAGGGTAGCGGCGGCGGAACGCCGCCACGGCGCGCGGGGCCAGGTCGATGGTGGACATTCCGAAGCCGACGCTCAGCAAGCCCCGTTCGCCGAGTGCGGTCTGGCGGGCCCGCCGGGTCAGGATGTCCGCGCGGCGGACGAGGTCCTGGGCATCGGGGAGGAACATCTGGCCGAGGGGGGTCAGGGCGGCCCCGTGCCGTCCCCGGTCGAACAGCAGCCCGCCGATCTCGGCCTCCAGAGCCTGAATCTGCTTGGTCAGGGCGGGCTGTGTGACACAGAGCTCCTGCGCCGCCCGGCCGAACGCGCCCAGCCTGGCCGTCTCGATGAACGCGCGCAGCAGACGAAGTTCCATTCCCACAGTATATGGATACCGTCGAAATTTTCATTGGACCGGGCCGGCTCGGATGAGATGTCATATGAACCTGCCAATCCGGTTCAGGGAGGATCATTTGTCAGCGCCGACCGTCGACAATAAACAGATAAACGTCCTGAGGTGCGCCTCGGTGCAGTTCGAGGCCATGCCCGACGCCAAAGAACGCAATTTGGAGAGGATCAAGCACTTCGTGCGTGAAGCCGCCTCCGACTCCGTGCGAGTCATTGTGTTCCCCGAAATGTGCCTGCTGGGCTACTGGCATCTCCGCAACCATTCGGCCGAGCGGCTCCGCGAACTCGCGGAGCCGATCTCCGGGCCGTCGACCACCGAGGTGCGCCGGCTCGCGATGGAGAGCGGCATGGCCGTCGGCGTGGGATTCCTGGAGGTGGGCGAGGACGGCCGCCTCTTCAACTCGTACGCGGTATGCCTTCCCGACGGGCAGGTGCACCGCCATCGCAAGCTGCACGCGTTCGAGCACGAAGCCATATCCAGCGGCGAGGAGTACACCGTATTCGACACTCCCTGGGGTGTTCGCCTCGGGGTGCTCATCTGCTGGGACAACAATCTTGTGGAAAACGTGCGCGCCACCGCCCTCATGGGCGCCTCCGTCCTTCTGGCTCCCCATCAGACCGGCGGAACGGCGTCGCGCAGTCCTCATGCGATGAAGCCGATCCCGATGGAATACTGGCAGGCCAGATATCGGGATCGGGAAACAATAGAGGAGCAGTTCCGCGGGCCCAGTGGACGCGAATGGCTGCTCCGCTGGCTGCCGTCGCGCGCCCACGACAACGGCCTCGGCATCGTCTTCAGCAACGGCGTCGGGCGTGACGACGACGAGGTGCGCACAGGGAACGCCATGATCCTCGACCCCTATGGCCGGATCATGGTGGAGACGACTTCTCCCGAGGACACCATGGTGGTCGCCGACCTTGACCTGGGACTCCTGCCGATGTCCACCGGGCGGCGCTGGCTGAAGGGCCGTAGACCCGAGTTGTACGGGATTCTCACCGAGCGTTTCGGCGACGAGCGCGACCCACGCACCGCGCGTTTCTCCGACGAGCCCGCGCGCATCGACGTCTCACACCCTCACGACATGCGGCAGGAAAGTCACTCATGATGAGAACACATCCGATCGCCGCTGTCGCGGCGGGCCTGGCGATCCTCGCGGGACTCACCGGATGCGGCAAGGGCGGCTCGTCAGCCGACGGAGAAGACACCGGCAAGGAGATCAGGTTCGTCGCCGCCAAGTACGACGACGATACCCAGCCGTACTGGGAGAGCCTGATCAAGGATTTCGAGGCGCAGAACCCCGGCTACCGGGTCAAGCTCGAGATCGTCGATTGGGAACAGATCGACGCCAAGGTGAAAACCTACATCCAGACCCGTCAGCAGCCCGACATCCTCAACTACAACGCCTATTCCGACTTCGCCCGCGACGGTCTGATCTACAAGGCGTCCGATGTCGTCTCGACGCAGGTCATGAAGGACTTCCTGCCCAAGTTCGCCGACGGGGCCAAGTACGGTGGACAGCAGTACGGACTCCCCTTCCTCGCCAGCGCGCGACTGTTCTTCTACAACCGGGACATCTTCCGCAAGGCCGGGATCGCCGGACCGCCGAAGACCTGGGACGACGTGAAGCTCGCCGCCCAGAAGATCAAGTCCGCGGTGAACGGGGTGAGCCCGCTCGGATTGCCCTTCGGCGCCGAAGAGGCACAGGCCGAGTTCTTCATCTGGGCGATGAACAACGGCGGCGGCTGGGTGGACTCCTCCGGCAAGTGGGCGATCAACCAGCAGGCCAACGTCGACACGCTCCGGTTTCTGCGGGAGCTGACAAAGGCCGGGCTGACCCAGCCGAACCCGGAGACCACCAATCGCAAGGACGTGTTCAACCTGTTCTCGCAGGGCAAGATCGGCATGCTCAACGGTGCCGTCTTCCAGCGCAAGGGCTTCATCGACACGGTCGACAAGAACCTGGCGTACGGCGTGGCGCCCCTGCCCGGCGCGGCCGGCGCGACGCCTCAGACGCTCAGCGTCCAGGACTTCCTGGTGGCCTTCAAGAACGGCGACGGCAAGAACGGCGACGGCAGGAACAAGGACGCCGTTTCGAGGTTTCTCAACTTCTTCTACCAGAAGGACAACGTCGCCGGGTTCCTCAAGACCGAAGGCTTCCTGCCGGTCACCAGGTCGGCCGGCGACGCGTTGAGTTCCGACCCGTACTACAAGCCCTTCGTCGAGTCGCTGGCGAACGCGCGGTTCGCGCCGACCGACGATCCGGCCTGGAGCGCGGTCGCGGGCGCCGCCAAACAGCAGATAGGAACCGCTGTCGCCGACGCCGACCCCAAGACCGTCCTGGACAAGCTCCAGGACGCCGCGGCAAAGAACGACTGACATGCGCGACGCGCGAACCACGCCGCTCGAGACAGCAGCGAGCGGCGTGGCACCACGATCCGTCTGGTGGCGCACCGCGGGCCGGGCATTGACGCCGCTGGCGTGGGTCGGCCCGGCCGTGGCCCTGATTCTCGGCGTCGTGCTGTGGCCCGCCGTCGAAATGGTGCGGACATCACTGACGAGAGTCAGTTCCTCCGGTCTGTCCGGCGGGTTCACCGGCTTTCGCAACTACGCCGAGCTGTTCGGCGAGAACGACCTCGTGCCGGTGCTGTGGCGCACGGCGCTGTGGGTGGTCGGCGTCGTGGCCGTCACCCTGGCGGTCTCACTGGCCTTGGCACAGGTCCTGAACGCCCGCTTCCCCGGACGCCGGTTGGTGCGGTGGGCGGTGATCGTGCCATGGGCGGCCTCGGTCCTCATGACCGCCCTGCTCTGGAAATGGATGCTCGACGACTTCTACGGCGTGGTGAACAAGCTCCTCATGGACACGGGAGTGATCGAGACGCCCGTGAACTGGCTCGCCCACCCGGAGGTGGCGTTCGCCTGCATGATGGCGGTCTCGGTCTTCGTCTCACTGCCGTTCACCTCGTTCGTCATCCTCGCCGGCCTGCAGACCATCCCCGGCGAGGTGTACGAGGCGGCACGCGTCGACGGCGCGGGGCACCTTCGCACCTATTTCCAGATCACTCTCCCCCTTCTGCGGCCGGTGTTGTTCGTCGCATCGGTCATCAACGTCATCAACGTCTTCAATTCCTTTCCGATCATCTGGGCGATGACCCAGGGCGGGCCGGGACGCGCCACCGACACCACGACGACCCTCATGTACAAGCTCGCTTTCCTGAACCAGGACGTCGGCGAGTCCGCCGCCCTGGCCGTGGTCAACTTCGCACTGATTCTCACCCTCGCGCTGCTCTACTCGTGGGGCGCGCGGCGGCAGGGGAGGGCGCAGGCATGAGATCGCCGATACGGCCGCGCACCGTACTTCTCACGGCCGTCGGATGGCTGGTCGCCATCGCCTTCGTCGCGCCGTACCTCCAGATGTTCCTGACCGCCCTCAAACCGGCACCGGAACTGATGCGGCCGCCACCCTCCTACCTGCCCGGCACATGGGAGTGGGCGAACTTCGTGAACGTATGGAAGGTGAACGACCCCAGGATCTGGGCGGCCCTGAGGTTCTCACTCCAGGTCTCGGGCGCGGCTACCGCCCTGGCGTTGGCCGTGGGCCTGCCGGCGGCCTACTACACGGCGCGCAACCGATACCGCGGACGTGGCGTGTTCCTGTTCGTCGTGCTGGTCACGCAGATGTTCGCGCCGACCGCGTTGCTGGTCGGCATCTACCGTGAGCTCGTCGCACTGGACTGGACGGACACGAGCCAGGCGCTGATCGTCGTGAACGCCGCGTTCAACCTGCCGTTCTGCGTGTGGATTCTGAACGCCTACTTCTCCAGCATCCCGAAGGAGATGGAGCAGGCGGCCTACCTCGACGGCGCCGGCCGCCTCACGGCCTTCACCCGCGTGATGCTTCCGCTGGCCATGCCCGGCGTGGTGACGGCGGCCGTCTACACCTTCATCGGGACATGGAACGAATACATCGTGGCCATCACCGTGACGTCCTCGGACGACCGGATGACCCTCACGAGGGCGATCCCCGGGTTCGTCACCCAGTATCACGAGCAGTGGCAGTACTTGTTCGCTGTCTCGCTCATCGCGATCGTCCCCGTCGTCATCCTCTTCGCCTCGATCGAACGCCATCTTGTCGGCGGTCTGACCGCCGGGAGCGTCAAATAGCCATGGCCAAGAGCCCTGGTCTTCTCAGCACACGGCCCTCGACGAGAGTTCGGACAACCTGACATGAACACTTCGGCGGATCCCGCCGCGATCGGCATCGACCTCGGAGCCACCCACATCCGCGCCGCGATCGTGGCGGCCGACGGAACGGTGTCGAGCGTCGTGCGACACGCCCTGCCCGCCGACGCCGCAGCCCGCAGGCAGGCCGCCGCCAACGTCGCGCTCCACCTGCTCGCCCGCCATCCGGACCGGTGGATCCACGCCATCGGCCTGGCCGTCGCGGGAACCATCGCCGACGGCGTGCTGACCTCGTCGACGAACCTCGGCATGCAAGCCGTTGACTACCGCAGCGAGATCCACGCGGCGACCGGGCGCGCGACGACCGTGCTGAACGACGCGCACGCCGCCGCCACAGCCGAAGCACGTCTCGTCGACGGGGCCAGGACGGCCACGATCCTCATGGTGACCGTCGGCACAGGCATCGGCGGCGGCCTCGTCATCAACGGTGCCCTGCACACCGGCACCGGCGACGCCGGCGAGATCGGCCACGTCGTCGTCGATCCGGGCGGCCCCTCCTGTGGCTGCGGTCGCCGCGGGTGCTGGGAGCAGGTGGCCGGTGGCCTCGCACTGGATGCCGCGGCGTCGGACGAAGCACGGGCCGACCCTGGCGGGCGGATCGCTGCCATCGCCGGCGACCGCCACCCCGGCGCCGCGGACCTGGCCCGAGCCGCCGCCGAAGGCGACAGCGCCGCGATGGGCGTCGTCGCCCGGCATGCCGGCCTGTTCGCCGCCGGCCTCGACAACGTCTGCGCCGTCGTCGCCCCGCATGTGCTCATCCTCGGCGGAGGAATCATGGCCAGGCCTGGCCCGATCAGGGACGCCTACCTCGCGGCGACGCGTACGCTGCGCTGGCACCAGGGAGACGTCCGGCCGGCGAACCTGGGCGACAATGCGGGCATGATCGGGGCCGCCCAGGCAGCCTGGGACAACAGCCGGTGCCGCGCAGGTGGGTGAGAGCCCGGACGGCGTGACGGAGACTGCCTCCCTTGTGCGGGCAGTCCGCCCGCACCGAACACCGTCGGCTCCGCCGCCAGGCTGAGGGGCCGTCACTCGGCCGGTGGACGACGCGGCAGGCCCCCGCCGCCTACCGTCGGCGGCGTGTTCAACGACCACGTGACCTTCCGCCGCCTCGCGGCGGGCACCCTGCTCATCGCCGCCCCCCTGCTCCAGGCGGTGGCGGTCATCGTCGACCCCGGCACCTGGGGCGACGACCGGGAGGCGGTCAGCTACGGCTCCAACCCCGCCCTCGCCCAGACCGAGTCCGCCCTCTACCACTGGAGCTGGATGCTCATGGCCGTGGCCGCCATCGGCCTCGTCCACCTCACCCGGCAGCGGGCGACCCGGCTCGGGCACATCGCCGGCGCCATGACGGTCATCGGCTACCTCAACCTGTCGGCCCTGCTGATGATGGACCCCGTCGAGTGGTGGCTCGGCCGGCACCACCCGCCGGAGCAGGCGCAGAAGATCCTCGACGAGATGCTCGACCTGCCGGGTGTGATCGTCGGGTTCCAGATGCCGTGGGTGCCGCTCGGCCTCATCGGACTGCCGCTGCTGACCGTCGCCGTGTGGCGGTCAGGGTTCTCCGGCTGGTGGGTGCCCGTGACGGTCGTCGTCGGCTACGGAGGCGGGTTCGCGGTCGACTACGGCCCGATCACCGTCGTGCTCTGGATCATCCCCGTCGCCGGGCTCGGCGCGCTCGGGGTCAAGGTCCTGCGCATGGGCGACGACGCCTGGGCCGCCCTCTACGCGCGGCGAAGGGCGGAGGACACGCCTCCGCCCCTCCCGGTCCCTGGAGATCAGGACCGGCACAGCGCGCGGTGACTCCCGGGACCGCCTCGCAGGCGCCGCGCCCGGGTCAGATCTTCACCGACACCGTGGACGGCAGCGGCGGGAGCATCTGGACCCGGGCCGAGCCGATGTCGAAGTACAGCCCGACCAGCTCCAGCCGCCCCGCCCGTACCTGCTCGTCCACCTTGCGGTGGGTGCGGAGGTTCTCGAGCTGCTGCTGCACGTTCATCCGGCAGAGCTGGTCGAGCGCCCGCGAGTCGAGCGGCCCGTCGGCGCTCTCGATGAACCTGGCCAGGCTGTGGTGGCCGTGCCGCAGCCAGCGTCGCATCCCCGGCAGGCTGCCGGCCTTCACCCCGCCGCTCAGCAGCCCCGCCATCGCCCCGCAGCCCGAATGCCCGCACACGGTGATCGTGTGGACGCCCAGCACCTGCGTGGCGTACTCGATGGCCGCCACCACCGAGTCGTCGTGCGGCTCGGCGCCCCGGCGGGGCACCAGGTTGCCGATGTTGCGGACCGTGAACAGGTCGCCCGGCCCGCTCGCCGTGATCAGGCTCGGCACGACCCGCGAGTCGGCGCACGTGATGAACAGGTGCGACGGCTGCTGCTTGTGGGCCAGCTCGGTGAGAATGGGCCGCACCAGCGGCGCCGTACGCCGGTGGAACTCCCGCGCGCCCGCCGTCAGCCGGCACTCGGGCCGGTCGGGCGGCCCCACCGGCGGCTCCGACGACGGCTCGGCCGAGGGCCGGACGGGGCGGCGGTGCCGGTGCGCCCACGGCAGCCACCACCGGTCGGGCGCCCGGGGCGGCTTCTTGGCCTGATACGTACGGGCGCCGCTCGCGGCCAGCGCGTACCACTCGTCGTGCAACTCGTCGATGTCCACCGTTCCACCGGACCGCTCGTGGTTGAGCCGCCAGGAGTGGATGGCCTCGAAGGCGGCGTTGTCCATGAAGTCGATGTTGAGGTCGAGGTCCACGGCCGAGCGCGGCGGGATGGCCCGCAGCTCGTGAGTCAGCCGGGGCACCCCCAGGAACGTCAGCGACCCGCTGATCGACACGTGCCACCGCCCGTCGTCCACCGGCTCGTGCGTCCTGACCGTCACCCACGTCAGCCGCCGCAGCGCCATCACCGCGGCCAGCGCCAGGCCCGCCACCACGCCCTCGGCCAGGCCGAGCACGATGACCGCGAGCATGGTCACGACGTAGACCGGCACCTCGCCGTGGCCGTGGACCTTGCGGACGTGGCCGAGGTTGACCATCTGCACGCCGATGAACACGAGCAGCGCCGCCAGCGCCTCCATGGGGATGAGCTGGATCGTCCAGCCGAACCCCAGCGCGAACATCAGCACCCACACCCCGTGCAGCACCGCCGACGCGCGGCTGCGGGCGCCCGCCTGGACGTTGGCGGTGCTGCGCACGATCACCCCGGCCACCGGCAGGCCGCCGAGCGCGCCCGAGATCATGTTGGCCACGCCCTGGCCGGTCAGCTCCTGGTCGAGGTCGGCGCGCGGCCCCGCGTGCATGCCGTCGACCGCCACCGAGCACAGCAGCGACTCGACGCCCGCCAGCAGCGCCACCAGCAGCACGGCGGCCACGACCTCGTGCCAGTCGCCCTGCGGCAGCACCGGGAACGCCCACGTGCCGAAGCTGCCCGACAGGTCGACCCGGGTGACGTCCCACTGGAACGCCCACGCGACGAGCGCGGCCACGAGCAGCGCCGCGAGCGGCGCGGGCACCACCCTGACGTGCTTGGGCAGCCGCGTCCACAGTGCGAGGACCGCGATCGTGAGCAGCCCGACCGCCACGGTGTGGCCGTGCATCGCGGCCACCTGGGCGGGCAGCTCCATGAGGTTGGCCAGGGCGGAGCGTTGCGGGCTGCCGCCGAGCACGATGTGCAGCTGGGACAGCGCGATCACCACGCCGACACCCGCCAGCATGCCGTGGATCACGGCGGGGGAGACGGCCAGCGCCGCCCGGGCCGCCCGCAGCAGGCCCAGCACGAGCTGGACCGCCCCCGCCAGCAGCGTGATCATGCAGGTCGCCCGCCAGCCGTACGTCTGGACGAGGTCCGCCACCACCAGAGAGAGGCCGGCGGCGGGCCCGCTCACCTGGACGACGGAGCCGCCGAGCGCTCCGGCCACGACACCGCCCACGACGGCGGCTATGAGTCCAGCGGCGAGGGGGGCACCCGAGGCCATCGCGATGCCCAGGGAGAGGGGCACCGCGACGAGGAAGACCACGAGCGAGGCAGGCACATCGTACCTGAGAGTCCTCAGCACGTTACTGTGAGTGTCGCCGGTCATGCCGCAAACCCTAATGCCCCGCCGGGGCGGGGCTTCAGGCTCGTCACCGGGTTTTACGGAATCCAGGGCTGGCGCGGCGGCGCGCCTGGCTGCGACACCGGCCGCCGTCACTCTCGCCGGCCCCGGCGGGGCCGCGAAAGCGACGGCCCCGGCGCGGGATCAGCGGTAGTAGTCGGGGAAGTCCGGCTCGGGGGTGGCCCGGCGACGGCCGCGGCCGCCACCGCTCTGGCCCGGACGCTGGCCCTCGGACTTGCCGTACATCTCGTTGTAGGTCGGCCAGCCGCCCGTGCCGCCGGTGGACGGCGACTCGGGCCAGTCGGGGCCGCCGGGCTGGCCGGCCGCGCTGGCGAAGTCGCCCGTCTCGTACGCGATGGACTGCGGGACGGGCGGCGCCGACAGCACGTCGTCGCGGGGCGAGACCGCGCGCGCCGGCGCGGTCGGCACGCCCGTCGCCGGGGACGGTGCGGTCAGCGGGTCGGAGTCGTCGGCCACGGCCCAGCCGGAGCGCACCTCGTACGACGCCGGGTAGGAACCGGACGGCTGCTGCGGCTGGAAGCCTGGCCACGACCCGGAGGGGCCGGGGACGGGCGCGGGGGCCGGAGCCGGGGAGTCGTCGAGGATGTCGTGCGACGGCCAGGAACCGGAGGCGGACGGGGTGGCCGGGCCGGCGGCGGGCCAGCCGGCGTCGAGGGCGTCGGCGCCGTTGTAGGCCGCCGGGAACGGGTCACTCGTCGGCGCCCCGTGGATGGGGGCGACCGGCGTGGCAGGGAAGGAACCGCTGCCAGCCGGGTTGAACGCGCCGCCGGCGGCGGCGAACGAGCCGGTCACCGGGCCGGTGGCGGGCATCGGGCCGGTCGCGACGCCGTTGCTGGACAGGGAGCCGGGGGCGCCCACGGCCGGGAAGGAGCCGCTGGTGGCCGGCGCCCCGTTGGTCGACAGGGAGCCGGAGGGGCGCGGGTCGGGGCGGTTGGCGGGCACCGGCTTGGCGCCGGCGCCGAGGATGCTCATCACGTCCGCGGGCGGGGCCGAGAACGTCACCGTGCGCTGGTCGGCAAGGTCGGACGCCGACGGGGCGGGACGGGGCTGCGCGGGCTCGACCAGGTCGGCCAGGGCGGCCGTGGGAGCGGGGACGGGAGCGGCGGGCTCGCGGCGCGACCGCTGCGGCCGTTGCGGCAGCGGCGCCTGGACGGTGGTGGCGTCGGGATCGACGGCGGCGGCCTCGCGGCGGGAGGGACGCTTGCGCTCGCCGGTGCGCTCACGGCCGGCGGGACGGGCCGCGGCGGGCCGCTCGGGCTCGCGCTCGGCGGGGCGGGGGGCGGCGGGCTCGCGCTCGTCACGCTCGACCGGGCGGGCGGCGCCCTTGCGGGCCGCCACGGTGCCCCCGGCGCCGAAGCCGCCCTCGGTGGCGTCGCTGCGGATGGTCGCCCAGAACTCCTCGTCGTCCTCGTCGTTCGTCGGGTTGCCCCACTCGTCCACACCGCGCTTGCCACGCTGACCGGTGCGCACCGGTTTGGGCTTGACCTCGTCGATGGGACTGAAGTCGGGACTGAAGTTGGCCATACGGGGCTCGTGGGCGGCGAACTCGTCCGTGGACCGAGCGTGCGTCTGCTCTTCCTTCTCGATCATCTGCTTCAGCCGCTCCGGTGGAAGCGAGCTCTCCCGCCGGCTCATCGAACGCATGCCCAGTGCCACGACAGCGATCACGAGGAGCACGACAGCGACCAAGCTGACTACGACCGCGATCATTGCACCACCCTCAAAGCCATGGCCTCCCTGTGGCACCGGTGAGGTCGCGCGGCCATCGACGCGACCTGCCCCCATTGATCACCAGCGCCTGACAATTGGATCTGATTGTGTCGGACCACTGCGAGCGTTGTCACACCCTAAGCGAAGAATTGGTAACGATTACTACACCGGGTGTTTGGAACCTCACTCGATGTTCACCGCCGTCAGCCGACCTCGGGCGATGGTCCTGTCGGCGATGTCGCGCAGGATCTCGGGCAGGGGAGCGCCCTCCTTGGCTGGCACCTTCGCCGACAGCGTGTACACCGTGAAGCGGTAGCTCACGCCTCGCGCGCACGGAGGCTGGTAGCCGACCTTCCCACTGGTCACCCGGGCCTGGCTGGAGCCGTCCGGAGGGTTCTCCGCCGCTCCGGGGCCGAGCTCGGTGGTGGTCGCGGGGATGTTGTACAGCACCCACTGCACGGCCGACTCGGACTGCGTGTGGGAGTCGACCACGATCGCGATCGCCTTCGCCTGGGGGAGCGGCTCGCTGGACCAGCGCAGCGGCGGGCTGCCCTGGGTGCCCTCGCACGAGTACTCGCGCGGCAGCGGCTCGCCCTCGCGCAGCTCGGGACTGGAGACGTTGATCTGCGCGATCTCCTTGGCCTCCGACCTGCCCACCAGGAAACTGGCGCCGCAACCCGACAAGGCCAGCATGGCCGTCACCGCTGTCACAGTGACAACGATGGATCCCATGCGTCCAGTCGTGTTACACAGCCCCATGTCGCATGATGCTACGCGGCCATGAGGCGTGCGCCGACCGTTTCGCGAAGGTCGGTGAATGGTAAAGAGACCCAAAGGGGCCAGAAACCCGACATCAAGACCGTGTATCCGCAGGCGAGCACGCGGTGAGGCCGGAGGGGGATCGGGCGGAGATCGCCCGGGGGCGGCGCGGCTTAAGCTGGTTTGCGTGACCGCAACTGGCCCGCTACGGGATCCGGCGCACCGCGTCTCGCCCAAGGCCGTCCGGCTCTGGCTGATGGAGGCGTTGATCGCCTTCGTGCTGCTGGTCGGCGGCTCGTTCCTGGCCGGGAGGTGGGTCGGCGGGAGCGGCTGGCCGTGGGTGCCCGACTGGTTCGCGGCCCGGCCCTGGCTGCTGCCGGTGGCCGTGGGCGTGCTGACGACGCCGTTCCTGCTGGCCGAGCCGTTCGTCCGCTACGCCGTGCACCGCTGGGAGCTGTCCGGGGACGTCGTGTACGCGCGGACCGGGTTCCTGACCAGGGAGTGGGTGTTCGTGCCGGTGAGCCGCATCCAGACGGTCGACAAGGCCCAGGGGTGGCTGGAGCGGGCGCTCGGGCTGGCGACGCTGGAGATCCGCACCGCCTCGCACGCGGGCTCGTCCACCATCAAGGGGCTCGACTACGCGGTGGCGGCGGGGCTGGCCGAGCGGCTGGCCAACCGCGCCGAGCAGCTCAGGGACGACGCCACATGACCCATCCCGCCCAGCCGCCCCAGGATCCCGCGCCGATGGGCCCGCCGCCCGGGGGGCCTGCGCCTGGGGGACCCACGCCCGGCGGGCCGGCGCCGGTGGGCCGTGAGTCGGTCACGCCGTTGCGGCTCAGTCCCAAGGTGCTGCTCATCGACCCCGTGCGGATGCTGCCGTCCCTGTTGCTGCCGCTGGTCGGCGTGCTGTTCGTGGGCGGCTTCTCCGGCCGCTCGTACCTCTGGGCGGCCCTCGGCCTGGTCGGCACCGTCGCGTTCGCCGTGGTCAGGTGGGCCACGCTCACGTACGAGGTGCTGGGCGACCGGCTGGAGATCAGGCGCTCGCTCGTCAGCCGCTCCGTGCGCACCATCCCGCTCGAACGCATCCGCGGCGTCGACGTCTCCACCCCGCCCCTGCACCGGGTCCTCGGCCTGGCCGTCCTCAAGATCGACACCGGGGCGAGCGGCGGCGACGAGGAGGGCAGGCTCGACGGCGTCACGCTCGGGGAGGCCGAGCGGCTGAAGGCCGTCCTGCTGCGCCGGGCCCGCCCCGCCGACGGCGGGGGCGTCCCCGTCCCGGCGGCCGGGCCGCTCGCCGGGGAGGCGCCCGCCGCGCGGCCCTCCGGCCGCACGATCATCGAGGTGCCACGGATGTGGCTGCTGTACGGCCCGCTGTCCGGCGCGTACCTGCTGACCCCGTTCGCGCTGGCCGGCGGCGCCGTCGGGCTGGCGTTCCAGTGGGGCGGCGACTTCGGCTTCGGCCGCGACGCCGCCTGGACGGCCGGCGAATGGCTCTGGCACCACCCGTACCTGCTGCTCGGGGTCGCCGTGCTGCTCGTGCTGGCGATGCCGTTCGCGGGCGGCGCCATGTACGCGGTGTTCAACTGGGACTTCCGGCTCATGGAGCGCGACGGCTACCTCGTGGCCGAGCGGGGGCTGGTCAACCGGCGCAGCGTGTCGCTGGAGTCCAGGCGGGTGCGCGGGTACGAGATCGTCGAAGGGTTCGCGGAGCGCTGGGCCGGAGTCGTACGCGTCTGGGCGATCGTGACCGGACTCGGCGACTCCTCCACCCGCGGCCAGCTCCTGCCGGACGTGCCGCGGCCGGTCGCCTTCCAGGTCACGGCCGACGCCATCGGGCCCTACCGGGCCGGGCTGCGCCCCCACCCGCCCATCGCCCGCAACCGGCGCCTGTTCCGCGCGATCTTCCCGTGGGCGGCGCTCACGGTGCTGGCGGTGCTGGGGGAGGCGGTGACGGGGTCGCCGCTGTGGTGGTTCCTCGCGGTGCCCGCGCTGCTGCTGGCGATCCTGGGCGTGCCGCTGGGGATCGACCGCTACCGCTCGCTGGGCCACGGGTACGACGGGGTACGGCTGGCCGTCCGCTCGGGCTCGCTCCGGCGGTCGCAGGCGGTGGTGGAACGGCGCGCGGTGGTGGGCTGGCGCGTCAGGCAGACGTGGTTCCAGCGGCGGGCCGGGGTGTTCACGCTGATCGCCGGGGTCGGGGCGGGGAAGGGCGGCTACGAGGCCGTGGACGTGTCCCGGGCCCAGGTGGTGGGGTTGCCGGTCGAGGTGACGCCGGACTGGGTGACGCCGTTCCTGCCGGGGGCGGGTTCTGAGGGACGGTCGTCCGCGGTGGCGCGTCCTGAGGAGTCGTCTGTGGGGACGGGGTCTGAGGGGTCGTCCGTGAGGGCGGGATCTGAGGAGCGGCCCTCCGCGGTGGCGCGTCCGGAGGCGAGGCCGCCCGTCGGGGCGGGGGACGCGCCGGGAGGTGGGGACGGCGAGGGCCGGTCTCGGGCGTCCGACGACCGGAGGGCGGCCGGGGGCGGCGCTCCGACCTCCTGACGTGCCGGCGCGGGGGCCGGTCCTGGGGACGCCGTGTCGCAGGCGTCGCCCAGGATGCCGCCCGATCCGTCAGCCCTGGCTCTCCGCAGCCCCGGTTGTCCGCCGGCCCTGACTCAGTCCTGGCGGCGGGCGCCGAACATGATCTCGTCCCAGGTGGGCACCGAGGCGCGGCGTCCCCTCGAACCCTTGCGCGCCTGCCGGGCCGCCGGCGCGGGCGGCGGCGAGGGCACCGGCACGGGCGACCCGTCCTTGCCACGCTTGCCCCGGTCGCTGCGGGGGTCGGGCTTGGGCTCGTCCTTCGGGCCGGTTGCCTTGGGCTCGTCGTCCTTGGGCTCGTCGTCCTTGGCCGTGTCGGTCTCGGTTGTGTCGGTCTTGGTCGTGTCGGTCTTGGGCGTGTCCTCGTGGGCGGCGTCGTTCACCTGAGCCGTCTCCTCCTTCTGGGGGGATGGCTGTGGGGTGGGCG
Source organism: Nonomuraea montanisoli (assembly GCF_013363975.1). GTDB lineage: Bacteria > Actinomycetota > Actinomycetes > Streptosporangiales > Streptosporangiaceae > Nonomuraea > Nonomuraea montanisoli. The sequence goes on from NZ_JABWGN010000002.1 coordinate 434,066, forward strand.
CCGGCTTCGGCTTGGGTACGGGCGCCTTCGAGTCCTCCGCGGACGCTGACGTCGTCTCACCGGTCGTGGCGGTGGGCGTCTCGGCGGCAGGCTCGGTGACAGGCGCGCTGCCGGATGCGGTGGCCGGGGGTGCCTCAGGAGGCGTGGTGGCGGCCTGGGGCTCCTCGGTGGTCGTGGTGGCGGGCGGGCTGGGCTCCGCGGTGTCGTCGGTTGCCGTCTGGGCGGCGGGCGTCTCGGCGCCGGGCTCGGTGGCGGGCGCGTCGGGCGTCTCGGCGACCGGTGCTTCGGCGGGCTCGGCGGCCGGAGTCTCTGCAGGCGTCTCAGCGGTGGCCGGAGTCTCCGTAGGAGGCTCAGCGGTCGCGATGGCCGGAGTCTCCGTCGGCGTCTCAGCGGTCGAAGTGGCCTGGGCGGCCGGAGGCACGTCGGCGGTCGGGGTGGCCGGGGGTGCCTCAGGAGGCGTGGTGGCGGCCTGGGGCTCCTCGGTGGTCGTGGTGGCGGGCGGGCTGGGCTCCGTGGCGTCGTCGGTTGCCGTCTGGGCGGCGGGCGTCTCGGCGCCGGGCTCCGCGGCCGACTCATCGGTGGACTCGGCCGTGGACGCGGCCGACTCATCGGTGGGCTGGGTCGCACCTGTCTCGACGGGCTGCGGCGCGGCACCGGCAGCAGCATCGGCAGAGGCGTCGGCTGCGGTGGCGGTCGCGGCCTCCTCCGCGGTGCTCGGTGCGGCTTCGGACTGCGTGGTCTCAGCAGGCGGGGCGGCCTCAGGCTGCGCGGCCTCACCCGGCTGGATCTCGGCCTGCGCGGCGTGACCCGGCTGAGCCTCGGCCTGCGTGGCCTCGATGGGCGCCGTGGCCGGTGACGTCTCGGCGGGGGCAGGCGCCGCCTCCGAAGGCGCCTCCGTTCCGGTCGAGGCGGCGGCCGGGGCAGCGGTCTCGGGCGAGGCCGGAACATCGGCCCCCACGGGAGCCTGCTCCGTGACTGCCCCGGACGAGGTCTCCCCGGCAACGGCCTCACCGGAGGACTGCCCGGCAACGGCGTCAGCGGAGGACTGCCCCGCAACGGCGTCAGTGGAGGGCTGTCCGGCAACGGCCTCGCCGGAGGTCTGTCCAGGAGCAGCCTCGGCGGAGATCTGTGCAGGAACGGCCTCGGCGGAGGCGGGGCCGGGAACGGCCGCCGACGGGGACTCGGGCGTCCTGCCCGTGTCGGACGGCTGCGGCGTGACCGGCAGGAACGCCGGGGTCGGCTGGCTGGACGGCGTGCCGGGGAACGCGTCGGCGGGACGCTGCTGGGCCGCGTCCGCGGGACGCGGCGCGGAGGTGTCCGCGGGACGCGGCTCGCGGGCGTCGGCGGGACGCTGCTGGGGCGCCTCCGCGGGACGCGGCTCGGGGGCGTCCATGGGCCGCTGCTGGGATGTGTCCGCGGGAGGGGGCTCAGAGGCGTCCGCGGGACGCTGCTGGAACGGGTCCGCGGGACGCTGCTGGGACGGGTGCGTGGCGGGCGCGTAGTACGCCTCGGCCTCGTGCCCCGTGCCGCGGTCGCTCGTACGGCCGGCCCCGAAGTCCGGCAGCCACGCCGGAGCGCCGCCACGGCGGGAGGCGTCACCGGGACGGGACTGCGCACCCCCACGGTCGCCCCCGCGGTCGCCCGCTGCGCCGGCGCCCGGAACACCGTGTTCCGCGCCCCCGTGGTCCCCGGAGTCGGCGGCGCCCGAGGCGGACGCGCCAGGGGACGAGGCCGGGGGACGGTCGAAGCCGTACTCGCCCGCCGGACGTGCGTAGATGCCCTCCGCGCCGCGCGGCGGAGAGGGGAAGCCCACGGCGGGTTCCTCGGGCTCCGGGTCGCGCCGCGGCACCGAGGGGAACGGCACCGGGTCGGAGGAGGCCAGCGGCGGCACCGGCTGCAGCTTGGCCACCCGCGGCGTGAACGGCGTGACCGTGGTGTCCTCGACCGGAGGACTCGGGTCGAAGTCGGCCGACGACAGCCGCAGCGCCTCGTCGTCGTGGGGGGTCACGTGGCGGCGGCGCGGGTCGAAGAGCCATTCGGCGTGACGCGTGTGACCGTTCCAGACGTAGCCGAGCTTGACGCGCCAGAGGCCGTCGTCGCGCTTGGCGGAGTCCCAGTCGATCTCGTCGGTGGGCACGCCCCGGCGGGTGAGCCGCTCGGCGACCAGCTCGCCGAGCGTGGGGCCGGACGAGGACTCGCCCGGCATGCGGACCGCGACGCGCTGCGCCTGCTGGGCGACGTACTCGCGCTCCTGGAGCACCGGTCCCTCGAACCAGCGGACGCGTTCGACCGGGATGCCGGCGGTCGCGGCGATCTCCTCCGCGGTCTCTCCGGCGCGGATGCGCGCCTGGATCTCCTTGGGGCGCAACGGACTCTCCACTTCGATCTCGTACTGGCCGAGACGGGAGAAGTTGCCGCGGACGGCAGCACGGAGCCGGTCGTCCACGGGAAGTGTGAAGCGGGTGCCTCGCCCGGCAGTCGCCAGCACGAGATAGGTGCCGTCCTCACTTACCGCGACGAGTCGGAGCTCCTGCATGCGAGTCCCTTCGTCAGCGTGCTCATTCTTCCCCCGGACCCTTGAGTCTCTCGCGTGTGCCGGTTGCCTGCCAGCACCGTACCCGGCATGTCCGAACATCGCCTTCCTGGGAGAGCCCCCGGACGATGTGACGCCGGTCACATTTGTCGTTTCCATCCTTTTCAGAGCCCGCCGGTCCGGAGAGTCCTCGACGGATTCTGGCGAATGGCGGCCGTTCCCGCCGTCCACTTCGGCCAAGAGGTCGGAGTGAACGGCCGAGTGGAGGGATGGAGCTCCGGGTCTGGGAGGTCGCTGGAGCGGGAGGCGCGGTCGTGGGGGCGCGGGTTCCGGATGGCGGCGGCGGCCTCCTCGGGGCTCGTCGCGACGGGGACGCCGGAGCGGTCGAGCCGCCGCACGGCCGTGTCGAGCGCCGCCGACCCCGTGGTGGGCGTGCCCGACCCAGTGGTACGCGTGCCAGAGCCCGTGGCGGGTGACGTCGAACCGGTGGTACGCGATCCCGGGCCGGGGTGCGGGGGTGTGGCGGTGACGCCGAGGACGGCGACGGCGGGTTCGCGGGCATGCCTGCGCACCCAGTCCAGCCCGGCGATCGTGTCCGAGAGACTGCCGGTCGCGCCGCAGCCCAGCACCCGCACCGACGCGATCCCGGCCCGCGGAGCGACCCCGTGCTCGCGCCCCGCGACCAGGCGCGCCGCGCGCGTGCCGTGACCGGTGCAGTCGTCGCCGGTGCCGCCCGTGGCGTCGAACGCGCGCCAGGCCCGGTCCCCGAACTCCGCCCGGTCCACCTCCAGACCGCTGTCCACCAGGTAGACCGTCACACCGGCGCCGCCCGCGGAGGCGTCCCGCGCGGCGTTCCCCGGCGTGGCGTCCCCGTCCGGGAGCGGCCAGGTCGGCACGTCCGGCTCGACGGCCCGTACGCGCGGGTCGGCGCGCAGCTCGCCGACTTCAGAGGCGGTCAGCCATGTCGCGAACCCCGGCAGCGCCGCCGTGTAGTACCGCCGCACCCGCCAGCGCACCTCGCCGACGAGGTCCCGCGCGGCGGCCCGGTCCCGCGCCGTCACGAGGTACGGCCGGGCGTTGTCGGCCACGACGGGGCGGGCGGCCACTCCGGAGGCGGGCGTCATCGCGGGGGACGCGACCGTGGCCGCGGCTGTCGCCACGGCCGCGGCCACGTACACGAACCTCACACGGAACGCGGACCTGACAGAGAACGCCGACCTGACACGGAACGCGGGCCGGACACGCAGGACGGGCCGGACACGGAAGAGGGAGCCACGCGTGCACGTCAGGGGGACACGCGGGTCGACGCGCTCGAAGCGCGGGCCGGATCGTCGGGGCACGAGCCCTGAGGGTGCCTGTCACGCACGTCACAGGAACAACAGGACACGCGCTCGCGTCTATTCACGAGGAAGCTCTTTACCTAACGCATGACGAGAGAGAGGACTGATCCGAGGCATGGGCGGCGAGCAGCGGAAATTCGAGCTGAGCGTGCCGCAGATAGGGGGAAGCGCCCTCGCGTCGGTGACGGCCGCGGTGGCGGCGTCCTACCTGGGGGTCGCGGGAACGGTGATCGGCGCCGCCGTGGTCAGCGTGGCCAGCACGGTCGGCACAGCCGTCTACACGCACTATCTCAAGCAGACGGGTGATCAGGTCGTCCGGCGCACGACGATCGTCCGGCGCCGCCAGGAGGGGGAAGGCGAGGAGCGGGAAGGCGAGGAGCGGGAGGACGCGCAGCAGGGGGCGCTCGCCACAGCCGTTCACGCCACAGCCGTTCACGCGACGGCCGCCGAGGTCGGAGCGGAGGACGCGACCGTGGTGATGCCGCCCGTCGCCGCCTCCATCACGCTCTCCTCGACCACGCCCGCCTCCGCCGCGCCCCCGTCCCCTGCCGAGGCGACCGCGCCGCTCCCCGCTCAGCCCCCTGCCGAGGCGACCGCGCCAATCCCGGCTCAGGTCCCAGCCGAGGCGACCGCGCCGCTGCCGGCGCAGCCCGGCCCCGGTGCCGCTTCGCCCCCCATGTCCCCCCGCAGCCCCCTGCGGCGCGGGCCCGCCTGGGGGAAGGTGGCCGTCGCCGCGGGCCTGGTGTTCGGGGTGAGCATGGGGAGCATCCTCGCCTACCAGGGCCTCAACCACACGACGGTCCACGAGCGGCTCACCGGCCAGGTGCCCGCCGCCAAGCAGAAGATCGCGCCGGTACGCCGGGACGACTCCCCCCGCGACCCCGCCCCGCGGGCCAGCGCGCCCGTCCCCACCCGGGACCACCTCACCGCCACGGCCGAGCCCGGCACGCCCAGCCCGAGCCCCACGCCCACGCCGTCGCGCACCCGAACCACGAGCACCGCCACGGCCACGCCCACCCCCGCCCCGACGGGCACGCGCACCCAGACCGGCCCGGCCCGTCCGACCGAGTCCGCCACGAGCGCGCCGCCGGAGGAGCCCACCGAGCCGGACGTGGTCGAGGAGCCGCGGCCCGACACCGACGAGGTCCAGCCGCAGTGAGGGCCAGGGGCGGTGCTGATCAGCCGCAGTGAGGGTCAGGCGCCGAGGACCTGGTCCAGGTAGTCGTTGGCGAACAGCCGGTCCGGGTCGAGCCGGTCGCGCAGCGCCACGAAGTCCGCGAAGCGCGGATAGACACCCTTCAGGTACGCGGCGTCCCGCGTGTGCAGCTTGCCCCAGTGCGGCCGCCCGCCCAGCCGGACCATGATCTCCTCGACGCCCTCGAAGTACGCCGGGTGCGGGGTGGGCCGGTACATGTGGCAGGCGATGTATCCCGTCGCCCGCCCGTACGCGGTGGACAGCCAAGCGTCGCTCGGCGGCGACACGCGCACCTCCACCGGGAAGGTGATCTTCCAGTCCATCCGCTCGACCAGGTCACGCGTCTCGCGCAGGGCCTGGGCGAGGTGCTCGCGCGGCACGGCGTACTCCATCTCCAGGAACCGCACGTCGCGCCGGGAGGTGAAGACCCGGTAGGAGGCGTCGACCGCCTCGGAGTCGCCGAGCGCCGCCGCGCTGACGGCGTTGATGCGCGGGATGAGCGAGGGGAAGCGGGCGCCGGTCGCGCAGGCGGCGCCGAAGAGGGTGTTCTCCAGCAGGACGTTGTCCAGCCAGTGCTTGAACGCGCCGGGCGGGCTGGCCGGCCCCGGGTCGCGGTTGTTGGTCTTGACCAGGCAGGCGTCGGTGTGCGGCAGCCAGAAGAAGTCGAGGTGCTCGTTTTCGGCGGTGACCTGGTCGAGCGTGTCCAGGATGCCGGTCAGGGTGGCCCGGCGGCGCCGGTTGCGCAGCAGGAACGCCGGCTCGACCCGGAACGTCACGGCGGTCAGCACGCCGAGCGCCCCGAGCCCGACCCGGGCGGCGTCGAACAGGTCGTCACCGGGGACGGCCGTGGTGAGGGAGCCGTCGGCGAGCACCAGCTCCAGCTCGGTGACCTGGTCGGCGAGTCCGCCGCTGTCGCGGCCCGTGCCGTGGGTGCCGGTCTGGATGGCGCCGGCGACGGTCTGCTCGGTGATGTCGCCCATGTTGGCCAGGGCCAGGCCGCGCTCGTGCAGCAGCTCGTTGAGCAGCTTGAGCGGCGTGCCGGCGAGCGCGGTGACGCGGTCGCCGTCGAAGGAGCGCACGCCGGTGAGCGCCGTGGGCCGGAGCAGCAGGCCGTCGGTGAGGGCCACCCCGGTGAAGGAGTGGCCCGTTCCGACCATGCGGACGCGCCGCCCGGCCGCGGCGGCGTCGCGCACCGCGCGCGCGACCTCGTCCGCCGAGGCGGGCGTGCGCACCTCGTGAGGGGTGACCGACTGGTTACGGGCCCAGTTCGTGAAGATCATGGACGCCCCTTCGAGGCTCGTTCCGTCAAACGTGAACGATACTCAGTTTTCCCAGCCCTCAGGAAGGGGGAAGGCGTCGCCGGGCTGGAGGTTCTGCCGCTTCACGATGTCGGACACCGTGACCAGGTGGTAGCCCTTGCCCTGCAGCGTCTTGATGAGCGACGGCATGGCGTCCACGGTCTGCTTCACCCAGTCGTGCATGAGGATGATGCCGTCCTGCTCGGCCACCGCGAGCGTCTGCTTCTTGATGGCGTCGACGTCCTTGGTGTCCCAGTCGCGGGAGCCGGCCGTCCAGATGATGATCGGCATGCCGAACTCGGCGGCGACGTCGGACACCTGGATGTCGACCAGCCCGTACGGCGGGCGCAGCAGCTTGGGCTCGACGCCCGCGGCCTTCTTCACGGCGTCCTGCGTCTTCTGGATCTCGTTCCGGATGGCCGCCGGTTCGAGCTTGGTGAAGTCAGGATGCGTGTAGCTGTGGTTGCCGACCTCGTGGCCTTCCTTGACCATGCGCTTGACGTAGGCCGGGCGGGCCTTCACGTACTGGCCCTCCAGGAAGAACGTCGCCTTGGCGTCGTACTTCTTGAGCGTGTCGAGGAGCGTGCCCGCGTACTTGCCGGGACCGTCGTCGAAGGTCAGCGCGAGGCACTTGACCTGCTCGCAGTCCACCGGCGTCTTCTTCGCGGCGGCCGCGGGCTTGGGGGCCGGGGTGGGGGTCGGGGTCTGGGCCAGCGCGGGTCCCGGTGTCAGGGCGACCGTGACAATCGCGATGGCCAGAAGTGATTTCGTTTGTCGGGACATAACAAATGCATCCAATGTGAAGGGTGTTGCGAGGGATGTCCCGACGTTATCCGATCACCTCTCGACGGGTGAAGCCGCTTCCGGAAGTCTCAGCAAACCCGAACCTGCCGCGCCCACGAGCGCGGCGAAGAGCGCGGCGGCCAGAGCGAACAGGTACGCGTGGGACGCGCCGACCGATTCGGTGAGCCGGCCGCCCGCCCACGCGCCGAGCGCCACCCCGAACCCGATGGAGGTGGAGATCCAGGCCATCCCCTCCGTGAGCAGGGACGGCGGCACCAGCCGCTCGGTCAGCGAGAAGCCGGTGATGAGCGTCGGCGAGATCGCGAGCCCGGCCAGGAAGAGGAAGCCCGCCATGACCCACGGGGCGCCGACGAACGTCAGCGGCGTCAGCCCCGCCACGAACACCGCGAGCGCCCTCAGGAAACGCCCGCGCAGCGAGATCCTCCAGTGCCGCGACCCGAACCACAGGCCCGACACCATCGACCCGCCCGCGAACGCCGCCAGCAGGAACCCGGCGGCGCCCTTCACGCCGTGCTCCTCGGCGAACGCGACCGTGATCAGGTCCACCGAGCCGAACACCGAGCCGAGCCCCAGGTAGACGCAGGCCAGCAGGGCGACGCCGGGGATGAGGATGGGCGTGCCGCCGCCGCCCCGGACGGTCTGGACGGGCGGCTGCGTCCCCCGCTGCCCCGCCAGCGCCAGCGACCCGCCGAGCATGCACACCAGCGCCACCGTCAGCCCCGCGAACGGGTTGATCTCGGTGGCGAGGACGGTGACCAGCGCCGGACCCGTGACGAAGATCACCTCATCGGCCACGGACTCGAACGCGAACGCCGTGTGCAGCCGCGGCGAGCCGCCGTGCAGGGCCGACCAGCGCGCCCGCACCATCGAGCCGAGCGACAACGAGGTGACCCCGACCAGCAGCGCCGAGGCGTACAGCGTCCACTCGGGCAGGCGCAGACCTGCGCTCAGCATGAGCGCGGCCAGCGCCAGCGCGTTGAGCGAGGCGAACGGGACGATGACCCGGGTCTGGCCGAAGCGGTCCACGAGCCGCCCGCTCAGCGGGGCGGCGACCGCGAAGGAGACGTTGGTGGTGGCGGCCACGGCGCCGGCCGTGGCGTACGACTCGGTGAGCCCCGAGACCAGCAGCACGATGCCGATGCCGAGCATGGACATCGGCATCCGGCCGACGAACCCGGCCAGCACGAACCCCTTGATGCCGGGCCCGTCGAACAACCCCCGGTACGGCCCGACCACCTCATGTCCCCCTATCGCTGCCCGCTCACCTTGTCATGGCTGATGTCCGATCGGCACCGGATTTTCTCGCCGATTCGGCTAACGTGTCCCGGGTGTCCGATCTTCCCCTGCGCTCCACGCTTCTCGTGGCGGCCACGGTCGCCGTCCTGACGGCGCTCGGCGGGGGAGTGGCCGTGCTGCTCGGCGGCGACCCGCACGACGCCGTGGCCCGCGAGCCCGTACGGCAGGCCCGCCTCGGCGAGCGGCAGCAGGTGCGCCTCGACCAGCTCGTACCCACCACCGCGCCGGTCAGCAGCGACACGGGCCAGGCGACCGGCGGCCCCGGCGTCACCGTGACGCCGCCCAGCATGATCGCCATCGCCCGCGGCGAGGTGCCCAAGCGGACCCGTCTCGCCCTGGCCAAGGTCAAGCACGTGGAGAAGGTCGCCGTCGTGGACGCGGGCGCCGTCCAGGTGTCCGGGACGTCGCTCAACCTGCTCGCCGTGGACCCCGTCGTCTTCCGGTCCTGGACGCCGAAGGTCGTCGCCGCGCACCCGGGCGTCTGGAGCGCCATCGGGCGCGGCGAGATGGTCGCCGACGCCGCCGCCACCCGCCGGCTGGGCCTCGCCCTGGGCGCGGAGTACCAGGTGGACGGCGGACCCCGGCTGCGCGTCGCCGCGTCGGCCACGCTCGGCCTGCGCGGCGTGGACGGCCTGGTGAGCACCGAGCGCGGCCAGGAGCTGCGGATGGCCCGCGGCGTCGCGGTACTGCTGCACGGCAGGGGCGCGATCAGCCGGGCGAGCGTGCGCAGGCTGCTGGGCGCCGGCTCGCAGGTCGTCTCCCTCGTCCCGGAGAAGAGGAGGAAGGCCCGGACCCCCGCGACCGCCCCGACCGCAGGGCCGCCCACGACCGGGCCCGCCACCGGCGGGCGCCCCTCCAGCTACCTGGAGCTGTACAAGCAGTCGGCGACCCGCTGCCCCGGCCTGTCGTGGACGGTGCTGGCGGCCATCGGCCAGGTCGAGAGCTCGCACGGCCGCAACAACGGGCCGTCCAGCGCCGGGGCGCTCGGGCCGATGCAGTTCATGCCCGCCACCTGGAAGGTGTACGGGGTGGACGGCGACGGCGACGGCAAGAGCGACATCTGGAGCCCGTACGACGCGGTGCCCGGAGCCGCCAACTACCTGTGCGCCAACGGCGCCGGCAAGGGCGGCCAGAAGCTGCGCAAGGCGATCTGGTTCTACAACCACTCCTGGGACTACGTGAACAAGGTCATGGGCGTCGCCGAGGGGTACGCCCGCGCCTACGCGTCCTGACCGGCGTCCTGCTCCGCCGGCCTGCCGTGCCGACCGGCGTCCTACCGCGCGGCGGCGGCCGGGCGGACCGGCGGCGGGCAGCAGGTCAGCGGGCACGGCACCGGCTCGGGCTCGTCCATGAGCTCGCGCACCATCCGCACGAACGCGGGATGCGTGCCGGCCGTCGCCGCCCGCTCCATCGGCAGCCCCAGCTCGGCGGCCACCTGCCGGGCCTCCGTGTCGAGGTCGTAGACGACCTCCATGTGGTCGGAGACGAACCCGATCGGCACCACCACCACGGCCGGGGCGTCGATCTTGCGCAGGTGGTCGCACACGTCGGGCTCCAGCCACGGCACCTGCGGCGGGCCGCTGCGCGACTGCCACACCAGGTCCCACGGCTGGGTGCGGCCGAGCGCGCGGCTGACCAGCTCGGCGGAACGGCGCAGTTGCGCCTCGTACAGGCCGCCCTCGGGCCCGGCGGTGCGGGCCATGCTCACCGGGATGCTGTGCGCCGTGAACACCAGCCGCGCGTCGTCGCGGCCCAGCCGGTCGAGGGCCTGGCGGGTGTGGTCGGCCATCGCCTCGACGAACCCCGGGTGGTCGCCGTAGTGACGCATCTTGACCAGCTCGGGGCCGTCGTCCAGCGCGATGCGCGCGATGTCCTCGTAGTACTGCCGGCAGCTCGAGTAGCCGGCGAAGGCCGAGGTGGCGAACACCGCGGCCCGGCGCACACCGTCGTCCCGCATCCGCCGCACCGTGTCCTCGCCGAACGGGTGCCAGTTGCGGTTGCCCCAGTAGACCGGGACGCCCGCGACCGGGCGCAGCGCCTCGACCAGCTCGCGGTTCTGCCGGTTGATCGGGCTGACCCCGCCGAAGCCCAGGTAGTGCTCGGCCACCTCCAGCAACCGCTCGCGCGGCACGCCGCGGCCCCGCACCACGTTCTCCAGGAACGGCATGACGTCGTCGGGACCCTCGGGCCCGCCGAAGGAAAGCACCAGAAGCGCGTCGTAATTCCCCACGTGACAAACCCTATGCCCGAGCGCACTTGGTCCCCCCGCGAGGGAGCGCCGTCGCCTGGACTGAGGAGCGTCGGGAGCGTAGCGACCAGAGCGACGAGGGAAGGCGACGGGTTCAAGCGACCGAGCCGCCTCCGCGAAGCGGAGGCAATGAGACAGGTAGGGTCGGTCGGGTGAGCGCTTTCAACGACATTCGTGACTACGTGGCCATCCCCCGGGTTCTCTCACTGACGCTCTCGCCGGACGGATCCCGGCTCGTCTCCGTCGTCCAGTCGCTCAATCCCGACGGCAAGTCGTACGGCACGGCGCTCTGGGCGGTCCCCGTCGACGGCGAGCCGTACCGCCTGACCCGCTCGTCCAAGGGCGAGAGCGCGGCGGCGTTCACCGACGGGGGCGACGTGCTGTTCACCTCCACCCGTCCCGACCCCACGGTCAAGGACGCCGGCGAGGAGGTGCCGGCGCTGTGGCTGCTGCCGAGCGGGGGCGGCGAGGCGCGGCAGGTGGCCGCGCGGCCCGGCGGCATCGCGTCCTTCCGCACGGCGGCCGACGTCGTGGTGTTCGCCTCCGACGTGCTCGACGGCGAGGAGGCGACCGAGGAGGAGCGTCGTAAGGCGCGCAAGGACGCCGGGATCAGCGCGATCCTGCACGAGGGCTATCCGGTGCGCTACTGGGACCACGACCTCGGCCCCGGCCGCACCCGGCTGTTCACCGGCCGGCTCGGCGCCGACCGGCTGGAGGACGTCCGCGAGCTGACGCCCGACCCGGGCGAGGCGCTGCGCGACGCCGCGTTCGACCTGACGCCCGACGGCGCGACGGTGGTGACGACCTGGCGGGTGTCGCTGCCGCGCGGCGAGTCGCGCACCGAGCTGGTCGCGATCGACGTGGCCACCGGCGAGCGGCGCGTGCTGTTCAGCGACGAGGCTCACGACTTCGGCGGCCCGATCGCGGTCTCGCCCGACGGCACGCGGGTCGCCTGCTCGCGCGACCGGCTCACCGCGCTGGAGGTGTCGGCCCGTTACGAGCTGTGGGTCGGCGACCTGGCCACCGGCGAGGGCCGCGTCCACGCGCCCGACCTGTTCCCGGCGGACGTGGAGTGGACGCCCGACTCCTCGGCCGTCTACCTCGCGGCCGATCACCAGGGCCGCCGCCCCGTCTTCCGCGTCGCGCTGGGCGACGGCTCCGGCGAGACGGTCCGGGTCACCGGCGACGACGCCTCGTACCTCGGGCTGAACGCCTCGGCCGACGGCCGGTTCCTGTACGCGCTGCGCAGCGGCGTCGGCATCGCGCCCGGCCCGGCCCGCGTCGACACGGACCAGGCCGGCGCCGCCGCCGAGATCGCCGACCTGCCGTCGCCCGCGCCCCGACCCGAGGTGCCCGGCACGCTCACCGAGGTCTCCGTCACCGCCGACGACGGCGCGACGATCCGCGGCTGGCTCGCCCTGCCGGAGGGCGCCTCGGCCGCCGACCCCGCGCCGCTGGTGGTGTTCATCCACGGCGGTCCGGTCGCGTCCTGGAACGACTGGCAGTGGCGCTGGCAGTCGTGGATCATGGCCGCGCACGGCTACGCCGTCCTCATGCCCGACCCGTGCCTGTCCACCGGGTACGGCCAGGCCATGATCGACCGCGGCTGGGGCGACTGGGGCCCGCGCACCATGGCCGACCTGGAGGCGATCGTGAACGTCGCCGTGGCCAGGGACGACATCGACGCCGAGCGGACCGCCGCGATGGGCGGCTCCTTCGGCGGCTACATGGCCAACTGGGTCGCCGGCCACACCGACCGCTACAAGGCGATCGTCACCCACGCCTCCCTGTGGAACCTCGACCAGTTCGCCGGCACCACCGACGCCGCGATGTACTGGCAGCGCGAGTTCGGCCCGGCCGGCTCCGAGCGGTACGCCAAGCTGTCGCCCCACCTGTCGCTGGGCGAGATCCGCACCCCCATGCTGGTCATCCACGGCGACAAGGACTACCGGGTGCCGATCGGCGAGGCGTTGCGTCTGTGGTGGGACCTCCAGCGCAGCGAGGTCGAGGCCAAGTTCCTGTACTTCCCCGACGAGAACCACTGGATCCTCAAGCCCGGCAACGTCGTCGCCTGGTACGAGACCGTCCTCGCGTTCCTCGCCCAGCACGTGCTCGGCGAGGAGTGGAAGCGGCCGGAGTCGGTGGCCTGATGAACGCGTTCGCACGGCTGGCCGAGGACATCGCGCGTGAGGCGGGCGACATGCTGCTCGCCAAGCGGCCGACGATGTCCGAGGTCGTCGAGACCAAGTCCAGCCCCACGGACGTGGTCACCACGCTCGACACGGCGTCGGAGCGGCTGATCCGCTCCCGCATCCAGGAGGCCAGGCCCGGTGACCGGGTGCTCGGCGAGGAGGGCGGCGAGGCGGGCGGCGACTCCGGGGTGCGCTGGATCGTCGATCCCATCGACGGCACCGTCAACTTCCTGTACGGCCTGCCGGAGTGGGCGGTGTCGATCGCGGTCGAGGTGGACGGCCAGGTGGTCGCGGGCGTCGTCAACGTGGCGTCGCGCGGCGAGGTGTTCACCGCGGCGCTCGGCGAGGGCGCCTGGCTCGGCGGCCAGCGGCTGCGCTGCAACACCGGCGTGCCGCTGGCGCAGGCGCTGGTCTCGACCGGGTTCGGCTACGACGCCCGGCGGCGCGCCGTCCAGGGGCAGGTGCTGGCCGAGGTGCTGCCGCGGGTGCGCGACGTCCGGCGCGGCGGCTCGTGCGCGGTGGACCTGTGCTCGGTGGCGGCCGGCCGGGTGGACGGCTACTACGAGCGGGGCGTCAACCGCTGGGACTACGCGGCGGCCGGGCTGATCGCGGCCGAGGCGGGGGCGCGGGTGGCGGGCCTGAACGGCAGGCCGGCCTCTCCGGAGCTGCTGCTCTGCGCGGCGCCCGGCCTGTTCGAGGAGCTGCACGACGTGCTCGCGCCGCTCGACCCCGAACGCGACGCCTGACCGGCTGACCGCCTGACAGGCTGACCGCCTGACCGCCTGACCGGCTGACCGGCTGACCGGGCCACGTGGACACGCGAACGGCCGGGACCCGGAAGGGCCCCGGCCGTTTCACGCGTGGTCAGCAGGGCAAGGGAATGCCGTGATCGTCCGCCAGGCGGCGCAGGTCCTCGATCTCGGCGGTGAGGGTGTCGGCGAGGTAGTCGTCGCCGGCGGTGCGGGCCTCCCGGAGGCCCTGATAAGCCTGGTCGAGGCGGCGTTCGATCGTGGTGGTGAACTCGCCCATCTCACCTACTTTCTGCGGGGTTGGAGCTTCCCGGAGGAGAAGCGGCACCCATGACGGGCCGTGCCCCTCATGGCACGGCGATGGGTGTCCCGCAGGCATACCCAGGCCCCTCGCAGTCCGAAACATGAATTCTCGGAGACGGGTCGCGGCAGGTTGGCGGCGCATGCCTTACCGTGCGCTTATCGAAGGCGTGTGCAGAATGAGTGGCGAGAATCGGAGAGAGGTGCACGGGCGTGCGAGTGCTGGTGGTTGAGGACGAGCGGGTGCTCGCCGACGCGATCGCGACCGGCCTGCGGCGCGAGGCCATGGCGGTCGACGTCGCCTACGACGGCGGCGGCGCGCTGGAGCGCACGTCCTACATCGACTACGACGTGATCGTCCTGGACCGGGACCTGCCGGTCGTCCACGGTGACGAGGTGTGCCGCCGCCTGGTGGAGCAGCGCTCGGCCTCGCGGATCCTCATGCTGACCGCCTCGGGCGACGTGGACGACAAGGTGGAGGGGCTCGGCCTCGGGGCCGACGACTACCTCGCCAAGCCGTTCGTGTTCATCGAGCTGGTCGCCCGGGTGCGCGCGCTCGGCCGCCGCTCGGCCCCGGCGCTGCCGCCGGTGCTGGAGCGGGCCGGGATCCGCCTCGACCCGGGCAAGCGGCTGGTGGAGCGCGACGGCAGGGAGATCACGCTCACGAAGAAGGAGTTCGCGGTCCTGGAGGAGCTGCTGCGCGCCGAGGGCGCGGTCGTCAGCCAGGAGGATCTGCTGGACAAGGCATGGGACGAGAACATCGACCCGTTCACCAACGTGGTGCGGGTCACCATGATGACGCTGCGCAAGAAGCTGGGCGACCCGCAGGTGATCGAGACGGTCCCCGGGGTCGGGTACAAGCTGTGACCCGCGCCTTCACGGGCGGGGCCCGGCGAAGGGGGCGGAGTGACCGAGAGGAATGAGCGGCGCGAGACGGCGGTGCCGACGCACCCCATGATCAGCCCGCATTCGGAGCGCAAGGCCACCCGGGCGCACGAGGCGCCGCCGCCGAGCGGCCCGCCGACCTGGGACGGCCCGCCGCCGCCCGAGTACGTGCCGGCCCAGCGCTCGGCGCGCGACCGGGTGATGGACCTGCCCGGCAAGGTCAGCATCCGCTGGCGGCTCACCCTGACCTACAGCGCGCTGTTCCTCGTGGCGGCCGGCGTGCTGCTGTTCTCCATCTACGCGATCGTCGGGCGGGCGATCGACGACGCGTGGCTGGAGCTGGACCTGAGCGGCGTCGACCCGATCGACGCGGCGATCACCCAGCGGCGGTGGAGCATCGCCCAGCAGCAGGCCGTGCACGCCGCGCGCGACGCCCTGCTGAGCAGCTCCGTCCTCGCCCTGGTGGGGGTGGGCATCCTCGCCCTCATCCTCGGCTACTTCGTCGCCGACCGGGCGCTGCGTCCCGTGACGCAGATGACCGCCACGGCCCGCAAGCTGTCCGAGAGCAACCTCTCCCACCAGCGCATCGACCTGGAGGGCCCCGCCGACGAGCTGAAGGAGCTGGCCGACACCTTCGACGCCATGCTCACCCGGCTCAACGTCGCCTTCGACACCCAGCGCCGCTTCGTGGCCAACGCCTCCCACGAGCTGCGCACGCCGCTGACCATCAACCGGACGGTGCTGGAGATCGCCCTGTCCGACCCGGAGGCGTCGCAGGACCTCAAGGCGCTGGGCCGCACGCTGTTGGAGGTCAACGCCCGCAACGAGAAGCTCATCGAGGGCCTGCTGCTGCTGGCGCGCAGCGAGCGGGAGCTGGCGGTGCGCAAGCCGCTGGACGTCCAGGACGTGGCCAGGACCGCCGTCGATCAGGTGACGCCGTTCGCCGAGGAGGCGGGGGTCACGATCACCACCGAGCTGGTCGGCGCGCCCACCGTGGGCGATCCGGTGCTCCTGGAACGCTCCGTCAGCAACCTGCTGGAGAACGCCGTCAAATACAACGTTCCCGAGAACGGAAAAGTCTGGATTCGGACGGGAATGGTGGACGGGGCCTTGGTTGTTCAGGTGGCCAACACCGGACAGCATGTCCCGGCGTACGAGGTGAACAGCCTGTTCGAGCCGTTCAGAAGGCTCCACGCGGACCGCGTGGACTCCGCCAAGGGAGCGGGTCTGGGGCTGTCCATCGTGCGCGCCGTGGTGCAGGCTCATGGCGGAAATGTGACCGCGGTACCGCGAGAGGGCGGAGGACTTGTGGTGACCATTCGGCTTCCGAGTCGCTGATCCGGCGTGTTGGTCGGGTGGGGGCGTCTCGTTCTTGCCGCACATGTGGTTGGATGTGCCGTCGAACACGGTGGTGCGCGACGCCAGGCTGTGCGTTTGGCCATATTTGGCTAACCATTGCCGATGGCAGAGGGCCCTGGCGTGTTGGGAGGTTCAGTGTTCGTTCAACCGGGGTACCGATGCAAAATCTCCCCGCCGGAGCGGGCACAAGACGCACCTGCCAGACGTTAGAAGACGCGCGATCGCGCGACGACATATGGATGAGGGGGATGGAGTAGCACCATGGCTACCGACTACGACAGCCCGCGCAAGACAGACGACGACCTCGGTGAGGACAGCCTGCAGGAACTGCAGGCCAGGCGCACCGACAAGTCGTCCGGCAGCATCGACATCGACGAGACCGACCTCGCCGAGTCGCTGGAGCTGCCCGGCGCCGACCTGTCCAACGAGGAGCTCAGCCTGCGGGTGATCCCGCGCCAGGCCGACGAGTTCACCTGCTCGCGCTGCTTCCTCGTGCACCACCGCAGCCAGCTGGCCTCCGAGAAGAACGGCCAGCAGGTCTGCCGGGAGTGCGCGGCCTGACCAAGGAGCGAAAGAGCTCGCCCCACGGCGGCATGGAACGCCGCCGCACGGGCAACGAGCTGTCGCGACCATAGGACGGAGGCTTCCGCGTGGCCCGACCGGACAGGCACGAGCAAAACGGCGACGAGCAGCACGGCAACGAGCACGGCGACGAGCCGTACGACGGCGACCACCGGGACCGGCAGGACACGGACCCACGGCCGGACAACGAGCTCGCCGGCACCGACACGGAGGTCGGCGAGCTCGTCGGCAGGCTCACCGAGCCCGCCGAGCTGGAGCCGGCCGAGCGGCGCAGGCTGCTCGGCCGACTGGCGCGCACGATCGGCGCCGGCGGCAGGAAGGCGCGGGCCGAGGGCGTGGGCCGCGGCCGCTTCCTGGCCGACCTGTTCCTCAACATCGCTCCCCGCATCCCCATCCGCGACCTCCACACCCTCTCCGAGCACCACCACGGTCTGACCGGCGAGCAGCTCGCCGACGACCTCATCCGCACCGCCCAGAAGGCCACCATGACGGTCGGCGCCATCGGCGGGGCGCTCGCCGCGGCCGAGTTCGCCGCGCCGCCCCTCCTGCTGTCGGCCCCCGCCCAGCTCGTGGCCGAGACCATCGTCGTGGCCGCCATCGAGGTCAAGCTGCTGGCCGAGCTGCACGAGGTCTACGGCGTGCGGGTCGAGGGCACCGGCACCCAGCGCGCCATCGCGTTCACCGCCGCCTGGTCCAAGCAGCGCGGGATCGACCCCCTCGCCCCCGCGTCCGTCACCCTGGCGCTCGGCGCGGCCACCAAGACCGCCCTGCGCAACCGCCTCATGCGCACGCTCGGCCGCCACCTGACCACGCTCGGGCCGTTCCTCACCGGCGCCGTCGCCGGGGGCGCGCTCAACCGGGCGGCCACCAAGAAGCTCGGCGAGGCCATCCGCACGGACCTGCGCGGCAAGCTGCCCCCGCCCCCCGAACGCGGCAAGCTCGGCCGCTAGCCGGCCGCCACGCGCCCGGCCCCCTCCGCCGCCGCCCGAAACCCCTCCGCCGTCCGGTACGACGGCAAATGCCCTATGTGTGTGATATGTGCCATTCGCGTTTGTTTTCGCAGGTCCTGGGCAGGGTGTGTACGCGCCGTTCCGTATGCCTGCGCATGCTCCCCGAGCGCGAGGGGCGGTGATCCGGCGAACCAGGCTCGGAGGCGGGCGCCGGGAGCCGTGTGTGGCGGCTCTCGCGAGGTGAGCCTAGGAGGACTTGGGTGAGTGGCCGTAGCTCGTTCCTGATCGTCGCCAACCGGTTGCCGGTGGACCGCACGATCGAGCCCGACGGAACGGCCTCATGGCGCAGGAGCCCCGGCGGGCTCGTCACCGCCATCGCGCCGGTCATGCAGCGCCGCCACGGCGCCTGGCTCGGGTGGCACGGCGCCCCCGACGAGACGCTGGAGCCGCTGGAGCAGGACGGCATGAGCCTGATCCCGGTGCCGCTGTCGGCCCGCGAGGTCGAGCTCTACTACGAGGGTTTCTCCAACGCCACCCTGTGGCCGCTCTACCACGACGTGGTCGCGCCGCCCGTCTTCCACCGGAAGATGTGGGAGGCCTACCGCGCCGTCAACGAGCGCTTCGCCGCCGCGGCGGCCGAGGTCGCCGACGAGGGCGCCGTCGTCTGGGTGCAGGACTACCAGCTCCAGCTCGTGCCCGCCATGCTCCGCAAGCTCCGGCCCGACCTGCGCATCGGCTTCTTCCTGCACATCCCGTTCCCGCCCGTGGAGCTGTTCTGGCGGCTGCCCTGGCGCAAGGACCTCGTCGAGGGCCTGCTCGGGGCCGACCTCGTGGGCTTCCAGCTCCCCGGCGGCGCGGCCAACTTCCGCCGGCTGTGCCGCCGCCTGCTCGGCCTGCCGTACAAGGGGAACGAGATCTTCCTGGAGGACCGGGTCGTCACCACCCAGGCGTTCCCCATCTCCGTGGACTTCGGCGAGCTCGACTCGCTGGTGCGCGAGCCGCACATCATCCAGCGCGCCAAGGAGATCCGCGCCGAGCTGGGCGACCCCGAGCACATGCTGCTCGGCGTGGACCGGCTCGACTACACCAAGGGCATCGGGCAGCGCCTGGAGGCGTTCGGCGAGCTGCTCGAAGAGGGGACGCTCGCGCCGAACGAGGCGGTGTTCGTGCAGATCGCCACGCCCAGCCGGGAGCGGGTCGAGGAGTACAAGCGGCTGCGCGACGACATCGAGCTCCAGGTGGGCCGCATCAACGGCGAGCACGCGATGCTCGGTCTGCAGCCCGTCCAGTACTTCCACCAGTCGTACGGCCGCGAGGAGCTGGCCGCGCTCTACCTGGCGGCCGACGTCATGGTCGTCACGCCCCTGCGCGACGGCATGAACCTGGTCGCCAAGGAGTACGTCTCCTGCCACCAGGACCTGCACGGCGCGCTGGTGCTCAGCGAGTTCACCGGGGCGGCCGACGAGCTGCGCCAGGCGTACCTGGTCAACCCGTACGACATCGAGGACGTCAAGCGTCAGATGGTCGCCGCCATGCGGGCCACGCCGCACGAGCTGGCCCGGCGGATGCGCACGATGCGCCGCCGGGTCGCCACCTACGACGTGGACCGCTGGGCGAGCGAGTTCCTCACAGCTCTCGAGCAGCCTGCTTCACCGACCGCCACGCCTCATAGCGCTTCTTGGCAGTCCGATTGACCACGATCTGGGCCACGGACATGCCGACGCCCATGAGCACCGCGTAGCCGATCGCCTCACCCAGGCTGACCTCGGGGGAGTCCGGGTCGACGGGCGGCTCCTTGCCGGTCGTCTTCACCCAGACGAACCCGAGGGCCTTGCGCGCCACCCACGCGGTCGCCAGTCCCACCAGCCCGCCGATCACCCGCCAGGCCAGGTCCGGCTTCTCATCTGCCATAC
Organism: Nonomuraea montanisoli; assembly: GCF_013363975.1. GTDB lineage: Bacteria > Actinomycetota > Actinomycetes > Streptosporangiales > Streptosporangiaceae > Nonomuraea > Nonomuraea montanisoli. The sequence goes on from NZ_JABWGN010000002.1 coordinate 453,710, forward strand.
GGACGTCTCCTTCCCCTGTGTAACGAACCCTAGTCTGCAACGCTGGCGTGGCCCGCGAAGCCGTAGCATATGGAGGCATGACTCAACAGCGACTACGCCATGCCACCATGCCGGAAAAACCGACACTTGACGGCCTGGAGCAGGTATGGGTAGCCCGCTGGGAGGAAGACGGCACCTACCGCTTCGACCGGTCGAAGACCCGCGAGCAGATCTACTCGATCGACACGCCGCCTCCCACCGTCTCCGGCTCCCTCCACGTGGGTCATGTCTTCTCGTACACGCACACCGACACCGTCGCCCGCTTCCAGCGGATGCGCGGGCGCGAGGTCTTCTACCCCATGGGGTGGGACGACAACGGCCTGCCCACCGAGCGTCGCGTGCAGAACCACTTCGGCGTGCGCTGTGACCCCTCGGTGCCCTACGATCCCGGCTTCACACCTCCCGCCGAGCCCGATCCCAAGCGGCAGGTGCCGATCTCGCGGGCCAACTTCATCGAGCTGTGCGAGCGGCTGACCCTGGAGGACGAGAAGGCGTTCGAGGAGCTGTGGCGCCGCCTCGGGCTGTCGGTCGACTGGTCGCTGACGTACGCCACGATCGACGGCGCCGCGCGGGCCGCCTCCCAGCGCGCGTTCCTGCGCAACCTCGCGCGCGGCGAGGCCTACCTCGCCGAGGCGCCCACCCTGTGGGACGTCACCTTCCGCACCGCCGTCGCGCAGGCCGAGCTGGAGGACCGCGAGTGGCCGGGCGCCTTCCACCGCGTCTCCTTCTACGGGGAGAAGGGGCCGATCTGGATCGAGACCACCCGGCCCGAGCTGATCCCCGCGTGCGTGGCGCTGGTCGCCCACCCCGACGACGAGCGCTACAAGCCGCTGTTCGGCACCAGCGCGCTCTCGCCGCTGTTCGGCGTCGAGGTGCCGGTCCTCGCCCACCACCTGGCCGAGCCCGACAAGGGGTCCGGCATCGCGATGATCTGCACGTTCGGCGACCTCACCGACGTCACCTGGTGGCGCGAGCTGGGGCTGCCCACCCGGCCCGTCATCGGGCGCGACGGCCGGCTGCTGCCCGACCCGCCGGAGGGCGCCGAGCGCGAGCCGTACGAGGAGCTGGCCGGCAAGACCGTCCACAGCGCCCGCGAGCGCATCGTCGAGCTGCTGCGCGAGTCCGGCGACCTCGACGGCGACCCGCGCCCGGTCCAGCGGGCGGTCAAGTTCTACGAGAAGGGCGACCGGCCCCTGGAGATCGTCACCACCCGCCAGTGGTACATCCGCAACGGCGGGCGCGACGCCGAGCTGCGCGAGCGGCTGCTGGCCCGGGGCTCGGAGCTGCGCTGGCACCCGGCCCACATGCGGGTCCGCTACGACAACTGGGTGCAGGGCCTGGCCGGCGACTGGCTGATCTCGCGGCAGCGCTTCTTCGGCGTGCCGTTCCCCGTCTGGTACCCGCTGGACGACGCCGGCGAGCCCGACTACACCCGGCCGCTGCTGCCGCCCGAGGAGATCCTGCCGGTCGACCCGTCCTCCCAGGTCCCCGACGGCTACACCGAGGACCAGCGGGGCAAGCCCGGCGGGTTCGTCGGCGACCCCGACGTCATGGACACCTGGGCCACGTCCTCCCTCACGCCGGAGATCGCGGGCGGCTGGGAGCGCGACCCCGACCTGTTCTCCCGGGTCTTCCCCATGAACCTGCGCCCGCAGGCCCACGAGATCATCCGCACCTGGCTGTTCTCCACCGTGGTCCGGGCGCACCAGGAGTTCGGCACGCTGCCGTGGAGCGACGTGGCCATCTCCGGGTGGATCCTCGACCCCGACCGCAAGAAGATGTCCAAGTCCAAGGGCAACGTCACGACGCCGCTCGGGCTGCTGGAGGAGTACGGCTCCGACGCGGTGCGCTACTGGGCGGCCAGCGGGCGGCCCGGCACCGACACCGCCTTCGACACCGGGCAGATCAAGGTCGGCCGGCGGCTGGCCATCAAGATCCTCAACGCGTCGAAGTTCGTGCTGGGCTTCCCCGCCTCCGACGCCGAGGTGACCGAGCCGCTCGACCTGTCCATGCTGGCCGCGCTGGCCGACGTGGTCGACGAGGCCACCCGGGCGTTCGAGGACTACGACTACACCCGGGCCCTGGAGGCCGCCGAGCGGTTCTTCTGGTCGTTCTGCGACGACTACCTCGAACTGGTCAAGGCCCGCGCCTACGAGTCCGACGCGGCGGCGGCCTCGGCGCACGCGGCGCTGCGGCGGGCGCTCGACGCGCTGCTGCGGCTGTTCGCGCCGTTCCTGCCGTTCGTCACCGAGGAGGTGTGGTCGTGGTGGCGCGACGGCTCCGTCCACCGCGCCGCCTGGCCGGCCGCCGAACGCGGCGCCGGCGACCCGGCGGTGCTGGCCGTGGCCTCCGAGGTGCTGCGGCGGATCCGCAAGGCCAAGTCCGAGGCCAAGCTGTCCATGCGCGCCGAGGTGTCCCGCCTCACGGTGACCGGGCCCGAGGCCGGGCTCGTGCGCCTGGCGCAGGACGACCTGTGCGGCGCGGGCAACGTCGAGGAGTTCGTGCTGGACGACGGGGCCGCGTTCACAGTCGAGGTGGTGCTGGGGGAGACCGCCTGAGCCGAGCGGCGCCGGGGCCGCCGGAGGTCGCCGGCTTCGTGTCCCCGGCTTCGTGTCCCCGGCCCGCCGATGACGGCTCCGGGATGCGCCCGATCGTTTATCGGCGCGCATCCCGGCGCCGGACGTGCCAGTCTGGGGATGTGCTGAGAGACCGCCCCACCAAGCTCGTGCCTCCCGTGCTGGCCAAGATGGCCGCATGGTCGGGGTGCCTGATCCTCGTCGGCGTGGTGGTCTACTACTTCGCGCTGGGCGTCGGGCGGCTCAGCTTCGTCGCCCTGCCCGTGGCCATCGCCCTCCTGCTGACCGCGCTGCTGTTCCCGCTCACCAACAGCCTGCGCGAGGCGGGGATGCGCCCCATCTACGCCACCTGGCTCACCATGCTGGTCGCGCTGGCCATCCTGATCGGCACCGGCTGGCTGGTCGGGGCCCGCGCCACCGAGGAGTTCCCCAACCTCGTCGAGCAGGTCCAGGCGACCTCCCGCGACGTGCAGAACTGGCTGATCACCGGCCCGCTGCACCTCAAGGAGGCGCAGATCACCAGCTACGTCGACGAGATCGCCACGATGGTCAACACCCAGCGCAGCGCCATCACCGGCACGGTGCTGACCGCCGGCGCCGTCGCCTTCGAGGTGCTCGCCTCGATCGTGCTGCTGCTGTTCGTCACGTTCTTCCTGCTCAAGGACGGCGACCGGATCTGGTCGTGGTTCCTCAGGGCGTTCGGGGAGATGGCGCCGCGCGTCGACCGCGCCGGCCGCGCGGCGTGGACCACGCTCTCCCACTACGTGCAGGGCACGGTGGCCGTCGCCGCCGTCCACGGCCTCATCATGGGCATCGTGCTGGCCGGCATGGGCGTGCCGCTGTGGGCGCCGCTGGCGGTCCTCATCTTCTTCGCCAGCTTCATCCCCATCGTCGGCATCTTCTTCGCCGGCACGGTCGCCACGCTCGTCACGCTGGGCGCCAAGGGGCCGGTGTACGCGCTGATCTTCGTCGGCATCCTCGTGGTCGAGCAGCAACTGGAGAACCACGTGCTCCAGCCGCTGATCGTCGGCCGGGCCCTCAACTTCCACCCGCTGGCCATCATCATCGTCCTCGCCGTGGGCGGCATCCTCGGCGGCATCGCCGGGGCCGCGGTCGCCGTGCCCGTCGCGGCGGTGATCTACCGGGCGCTGCCCGAGCTGCGCCACGACCAGCCCGCCCTGCCACCGGGCGAGCACGCCGACGAGGACGTCGGGGAGGGGCCGCCCGAGCCCGTGGGGGAGGGGCCGCGCGAGTCCCCCGCGCCGCGCACCCAGGCCGCCGGCGCGCCGCGTCCGCGCGGCGCCGCCGCACCGGCCGGGGCCGAGCGCGGCGAAAGGCCGGCCGACACCGAGTAACCTCGTCACTCGTGACCCGTACCGCCAGGACCACGCCGTCCTCCGGCACAGCCCGCCCAGGAGCGGCCCGGCGCCGTGGCGCGCCCGCGACACCCCACCCGCGCACCGGGTGTGACCGCATCACCGCCGGAAGGGCGTACCTTGAGGCTGAGGGGCGTAGCAGCGCCCCGGAGCACCACGACGAGGTGAACCCGTGACCGCGACCGACCGCGACGCGACGGGCTCCCGGCCCGCCCCGACCACGGACGCCCCGGCCGCGCCCCCGCTGGAGATCCTCATCCAGCGGCTCGACCCCGGCCTGCCGGTGCCCTCCTACGCCCACCCGGGCGACGCGGGCGCCGATCTGCACGCCGCGTGCGACGCCGAGCTGCCGCCCGGCGAGCGCGCCGTGGTGCCGACGGGCGTCGCCATCGCGCTGCCCGAGGGGTACGCCGCCTTCGTCCACCCGCGCTCGGGCCTGGCCTCCCGGCACGGTGTCACTCTGGTCAACGCGCCCGGCACGGTCGACGCCGGCTACCGGGGCGAGATCAAGGTGACGATGATCAACACCGACGCCAGGGAGCCGTTCCTCGTGCGGCGGGGCGACCGGATCGCCCAGCTCGTCGTCCAGCGGGTGGAGCGGGCGGCCTTCCTGGAGGTGGCGCGGCTCCCGGAATCGCCGCGCGGAGCCGGCGGGTTCGGCTCGACGGGGCGCTGACCGGAGGCCGAGCAGGGTTCAACAGAACGCTGAACAGGGAGAGTGAGAGACGTGTTCCGACGCCGTCGTCGCGAGCAGCCGGAGCAGGCGGCGGCCGACGCCGCGGCCCCGGCCGAGCCCACACGCGAGTCCGGCCCGTGGGACTCCGACGAGCCCCACCCCGACCACGACCGGATCGACCTCGGCGGCCTGCGGCTGCCGCACAACCCCGACTTCGACGTACGGCTGGCCTCCGTCGGGGACCAGCACATCGGCGTCGTCGTCATCCACGGCGACAGCACGCTGCAACTGCAGGGGCTGGCCGCGCCCAGGTCCCTGGGCCTGTGGGACGAGGTCAAGACCAAGATCACGCAGCAGCTGCCGGCCCTGGAGGAGCGTGAGGGCCCGTTCGGCGCCGAGCTGCGCGGCGAGATCACCGCCGACGGCCAGACCCGCCAGGCCCGCTACGTCGGGATCGACGGGCCCCGCTGGTTCCTGCTCGCCGTCGTCCACGGCCCGGCCGCCGCCGACGAGGCCGCGGCGGAGCCGTTCCTCGACTTCCTGCGCGACGTCGTCGTCGTCCGCGGCACCGAGCCGATGGCGCGCGAGGAGCCCATCGTCCTGCGCCGCCCCAACGAGCAAGCCGCGCAGAGCGACGACCGGCCGGGTCTCAACCCGTTCCGGCGCGGACCTGAGATCAGCGAGATTCGCTGACGACCTCCCATCGCATAGGCTGATTCATCATGACTACGGCAGGGACTCCCAAACGGGGGTTGCGCGGGTTCTTCAGTCGGCTGGCATCCCCCCAGTCCGAGATCGAGGCGCAGATGCTGCGCGAGGACGCCGAGCAGACGGGCGCGACGCCGATCGCCTCGTGTGGCGGCAGGCGCCGTTTCTGCGTGGCCGGTACGCTACGTACGGTGACGCTGCGGCCGAGGGGCGGCGCCCCCGCGCTGGAGGCGGAGCTCTACGACGGGTCCGACGTGATCGACCTCGTCTGGCTCGGCCGCCGCAGGATCGCCGGCATCGAGCCCGGACGCATCGTCAAGGCCGAGGGCCTGGTGAGCGTGCAGGACGGCCGCAAGGTGATGTTCAATCCGCGATACGAGCTGCGCCCAGGGAGTTGATCAGGTGAAGGCCGAGGCCGGAGACGCCGCCCACGACACCGTGGAGGCAGCGGTTCGTGCCCAGCTCGCCAAGGCGTTCGGCGGCGTGCGGGGCATCATCGAGGCGGCGGTGCCGACGGCCGCGTTCACGCTGGCCTGGATCACCACCGAGGAGCTGAAGCTGTCGCTGATCGTCAGCGTCTCGCTGTCGGTGCTGCTGCTCCTCGCGCGGGTCCTGCAACGCTCGACGCCGCAGTTCGTGATCAACAGCCTGATCGGCATCGCGATCGGCGCGTTCTTCGCCAGCCGCACCGGCGACGCCAAGGACTACTTCCTGCCCGGCATCCTGTGGAACGGCGCCTACGCCGTGGCCATGCTGCTGTCGATCGTCGCCCGGTGGCCCGTGGTCGGGTTCCTCATCGGCTCGGTGACGGGCGACCCGACGGGGTGGCGGCAGGACCCGGGCGTCGTCCGGCTCTGCTCGCGGCTGACCTGGCTGCTCCTGATCCCGTGCGTGGTGCGGGTGGCGGTGCAGCTCCCGGTGTACCTGTTCGGCGGCGGCGACGAGGCGGTGGCGGCGCTGGGCGTGGCCAAGATCGCCATGGGGTGGCCGCTGCAGATCGCCGCGCTGGCGGCCATGGTGTGGATGCTCGGCCGCGGCCGCACCCCGATCAACCCCGTGGCCCCGGCCTGATTCTGCCGCGGGCCTCGGAGGGCGGGGCCGGTAGCCCCATGCCCCCGTGGCGGGGCCCCGGCCCCTTCTCGGAAGGGAGGATGGGCGCGTGCCCTTACCGACCTCTTCCGAACTCCGGCTCATGCTGGCCGTTCGGCGTTACGTCACCCCCGGAAGCGGAGCGGCCCGCCGCTATATGCAGCTCATGGGCGGATTCATGATGCTTCCCGACCGGGAGTTGATCCGCTTCGGCCGTTCCTTGGCCCGGGACGCACGACGGATCAGCGACAAAGATCTTCAGCGGCTCCTGGCGTTCGAGTGGCGCTCGCGGATGACCGCCGCCTGGCTGATCGGCCTCGACCGGCGTGCGCGTTTCCGTGAGCAGCTCGGCCGCGTGCTCCTGGAGAGCCCGCTCGGCCACGCGAGCCACGGATACTGCTTCGCGCTCGCCCGCTTCGGGGAGGAGCGCGACGTCGACCTGCTCACCGCCTACCTCGATCGCCGTCCGCCCCGAGTGGACAACCCCCATGAATGGGGTGACGCGATCAGTGCGCTCGGATACCTCGACGAGCTACGGGGCACGGATCACGCCGCACGCTTCGTCGCCCGGGGCGGGGCGGGGGAGGAGTCGGCGGCGGATGGGACAGATCTCGCTGAACGCTCGGCCTACATGGCGGAAAGGTGCGCGTTCGCGGAGAGTTGCATGACCGGCACGGTCGAGGAGTGGCTGCCCCGGCGGCGGCTCTTCCTCGACCGGTGGTCCTGACGTCATCCCAGGCCGGGCGCCGGCAGGGGCGCCCGGGTCAGTGCTGCGACAGCAGGTGGGCGAGCTCCTGCTCCACCTCCTGGGTGGCCACGAACAGCAGCTCGTCCCCCGCCTCCAGCGGGTCGTCGTCGGACGGCACCAGGACCCGCCCCTCGCGCAGGATCGCCACGAGCGCCGAGTCGGCCGGCCACGGCACCGAGCCGGCCCGCTGGCCCACCACGGGCGCGTCCTCGGCGAGCGTGAGCTCCACCAGGTTGGCCTGCCCCTGCCGGAACGTCAGCAGGCGCACCAGGTCGCCGACGCTGACCGCCTCCTCGACCAGGGCGCTCAGCAGGCGCGGCGTCGAGACGGCCACGTCCACGCCCCACGACTCGTTGAACAGCCACTCGTTGTTGGGATGGTTGATCCGGGCGACCACGCGCGGCACGCCGTACTCGGTCTTGGCCAGCAGCGACACGACCAGGTTGACCTTGTCGTCCCCGGAGGAGGCGACGACGACGTGGCAGTTGTTGAGGCCCGCCTCGTCGAGCGAGGCGATCTCGCAGGCGTCGGCGAGCAGCCACTCGGCCCGCGGCACGCTGTCGATCTTGATGGCCTTCGGGTCGACGTCGATGAGGAGGACCTCGTGGCCGTTCTCCAGCAGCTCGGCGGCGATGGACCGGCCCACGGCCCCGGCCCCCGCGATCGCGACGCGCATCAGTCGTCCTTCTCCGGTGCGGCGGCGAGCACCTTGTTGATCCGGTCCATGTCGTTCTCGGCGCCGATCACGTGCAGGATGTCGCCCTCCTGCAGCACGGTGTCGTCCGCGACGACCAGCGACTCGCCCATGCGGTTGATGAACGCGGCCCGGCACCGCGCCCTGGGCTCCAGATCGACGGCGCGGGTGCCGATCCACGACGGGTGGACGGGCACCTCGGCCAGGACGACGCGGCCGGTCGGGTCGCGCCACAGCGGCTCGGCCCCCTCCGGCAGGACGCGCCGCAGGATCTGGTCGGCCGTCCAGCGCACGGTGGCCACCGTGGGGATGCCCAGGCGCTGGTAGACCTCGGCCCGCCGCGGGTCGTAGATGCGGGCCACGACGTTGTCGACGCCGAACGTCTCCCGCGCCACCCGGGCGGAGATGATGTTGGAGTTGTCGCCGCTGGAGACGGCCACGTACGCGGCGGCGGACTCGATGCCCGCGTCGGTGAGCACGTCGCGGTCGAACCCGATGCCCGTCACCCGCCGGCCGCGGAACCCCGCCCGCAACCGGCGGAACGCCTGCGGGTCGCGGTCGATGATCGCGACCGAATGGCCGCCGTCCTCGAGGATGTGGGCCAGGGTCGAACCGACCCGCCCACATCCCATGATCACTATATGCATACTCCCCCGCATCTCGCGGTCGGCCGGTTGCTCGACACCAGTATGGCCTGATAGGGGAGCGCTCCGATGCGTGGCCATAACGGAGACTAGGCTCTGGTTACGTGGCGAAGGTGACAGATCTTCTGAAACGCGTCCTGGTGGGCCGGGCGCTGCGCAGCGGCCAGCTGCACGAGCAGCTCCTGCCCAAGCGCATCGCCCTGCCCGTGTTCGCGAGCGACGCGCTGTCCTCCGTGGCGTACGCGCCGCAGGAGATCCTCGTCATCCTGTCGCTGGCCGGGGTCTCGTTCTACTCCTACAGCCCGTGGATCGCCCTGGCCGTGGTGGTCGTCATGCTGACGGTCGTCGCGTCGTACCGGCAGAACGTGCACGCCTATCCCAGCGGCGGCGGCGACTACGAGGTGGCCACCACCAACCTCGGCCGCAACGCCGGCCTGACCGTGGCCAGCGCCCTCATGGTCGACTACGTGCTGACCGTGGCGGTGTCCGTGGCCAACGGCGTCGACTACGTGGGCGCCACGATCCCGTTCGTCGGCGAGCACAAGCCCGCCGTGGCCATCGCCATCGTCGTCCTGCTCACCGTGGTCAACCTGCGCGGCCTGCGCGAGTCGGGCGTCGCCTTCGCCGTCCCGACGTACGCGTTCATGGTGGCGGTGATCGGCCTCGTCGCGTGGGGCGGGTTCCGGCTGCTCGTCCTCGGCGACGAGCTGCGCGCGCCGAGCGCCGGTTTCGGCATCGTGCCGGAGCAGACCAACCTGACGGCGTTCGCCGCCGCGTTCCTCGTGCTGCGCGCGTTCTCCTCCGGCTGCGCGGCGCTGACCGGCGTCGAGGCCATCAGCAACGGCGTGCCGGCCTTCCGCAAGCCCAAGAGCAGGAACGCCGCCACCACCCTGCTCATGATGGGCGTGGTCGCGATCACCATGTTCGGCGGCATCATCGCGCTGGGCCTGGCCTCCGGGGTGACGGTGGCCGAGCCGTCCGTGGTGGCCACCGACCTGCTCAAGCCGGACGGCACGCCCGTCGGCCCCGGCTACTACCAGCAGCCGATCATCGCGCAGGTGGCCGACGCGGTGTTCGGCGGCGGCTCGGCGGCGTTCGTGGTGATCTCCGCAGTGACGGCGCTCATCCTGTTCCTGGCCGCCAACACCGCCTTCAACGGCTTCCCCGTGCTGGGCTCGATCCTGGCCCAGGACCGCTACCTGCCACGCCAGCTCCACACCCGCGGCGACCGCCTGGCCTTCTCCAACGGCATCGTCATCCTCGCCGCGGCGGCCTGCCTGCTGCTGTGGGGGTTCAACGCGGACGTCAGCCGCCTGCTGAACCTCTACATCGTCGGCGTCTTCGTCTCCTTCACGCTCAGCCAGACCGGCATGGTCATCCACTGGACCCGCCACCTGCGGACGGAGACCGACCCGGGCGCCCGCCACCGCATGCACCGCTCGCGGGCCATCAACTTCTTCGGCGGCATCATGACGGGGCTGGTGCTCATCGTCGTGCTGCTCACCAAGTTCCTGGTCGGCGCGTGGATCGTGTGCCTGGCCATGCCGATCCTGTTCCTCATGATGAAGGGCATCCGCCGCCACTACGACAACGTGGCCGCCGAGCTGGAGATCACCGGCGAGTACGACGCCTCGATGCTGCCGGCCCGCAACCACGCGATCGTGCTCGTCTCCAAGATCCACAAGCCGACCCTGCGGGCCCTCGCCTACGCCCGGGCCACCCGGCCCTCCACACTGGAGGCCGTCACCGTGGGCGTGGATGACGAGGAGTCGCGCCTGCTCCAGGAGGAGTGGGAGCGGCGGGGCATCCCGGTGCCGCTCAAGATGCTGCACTCCCCGTACCGGGAGATCACCCAGCCGATCCTCGACTACGTCAAGACGCTGCGCCGGGGCTCGCCGCGCGACGTGGTGACGGTCTTCATCCCCGAGTACGTGGTCGGGCACTGGTGGGAGCACCTGCTGCACAACCAGAGCGCGCTGCGGCTGAAGGCGCGGCTGCTGTTCAAGCCCGGGGTGATGGTGACGAGCGTGCCGTGGCAGCTGCACTCCTCCGACCGGCTCAAGGGCCGCCCGGAGCCGTTCGCGGCCGGCTCGGTGCGCCGGCCCTGGCACGACGTCGTCAAGGACCAGGAGATCGAGACCCGCTGACGACGAGCCCCGGCGGTGGGCCCTGGCGGCGAGGGCCCGGCCGGGCAAGGCGTGCGGCGAGGGCCCGGCCGAGCAGGGCATAGGGTGTCGATGTGGAAGCGGAACAGGCATCTCTGGAGCTCACGGTCGGCCCGGTCGCGCACGGAGGCTGGTGCGTCGCCCGGCACGAGGGCCGCGTGGTCTTCGTCCGGCACGCGCTGCCCGGCGAGCGCGTCGTCGCGGCCGTGACCGAGGAGACGGCCCGCTTCCTCCGGGCCGACGCCGTGGAGATTTTGGAGCCCTCGCCTGACCGGGTCGTCCCGCCCTGCCCCTACGCCGGCCCCGGCCGGTGCGGCGGCTGCGACTGGCAGCACGCCACGCTGGAGGCGCAGCGCGCGCTCAAGGCCGACGTGGTGGCCGAGCAGCTGCGGCGGCTCGCCGGCATCGACCGCAAGGTCGTGGTGGAGGAGGTGCCGGGAGCGCCCGACGGCCTCGGCTGGCGCACCCGCGTGCAGCTCGCCGTACGCGGGGACGGCGTGCCGGGCTTCCGCAAGCACCGCTCCCACGACATCCAGCCCGTCGACGCGTGCCTGATCGCCCACCCCGAGGTGGAGGCGGTCGGGGCGGAGCTGCGCGAGTGGCCCGGCGCGGCGGGCGTCGAGGTGATCGCCTCCACCGGCGGCGACCGCGCCGTCGTGGTCAAGCCGCGCCCGCGCCGCACCGTGACCGTGCCCGACCTCGACGCGCCCGCCTCGATCCTGCTCGACCAGGGCAAGGGCCGCACGGTGCCGCGCCGCGGCCCGGGCGTGCTGCGCGAGCGGGTCGGCGACCGGGAGTTCCGGGTGTCGGGCAGCGGGTTCTGGCAGGTCCATCCCGGCGCCGCCGAGACCCTGCTGGACGCCGTCCTGACCTTCGCCGCGCCGGAGCCGGGGGAGTGGGCGCTCGACCTCTACTGCGGGGTGGGGCTGTTCGCCGCGGGCCTGGCCGAGGCGGTGGGTCCGGAGGGGGCGGTCTTCGGCCTGGAGTCGGAGGAGGCGGCGGTCCGCGACGCCCGGGCCAACCTGCGCGACCTTCCGCAGGCGCGGATCGAGCGCGGCCGGGTGGAGGAGGCGCTGGACCGCTTCCAGATCGAGCGCGCCGACGTGATCGTGGTGGACCCGCCCCGCGCGGGTCTCGGCCGCGAGGTGGTGGACCGCATCGCGAGCCTGGAGGCGCCGCGCGTGGTGTACGTCTCGTGCGACCCGGCGACGCTGGCCCGCGACCTGGCGTGGCTGGCCGAGCGGGGCTACGGCCTGGCCGACCTGCGCGCCTTCGACGCCTTCCCCCAGACTCATCATGTGGAGTGCGTGGCGCTGCTCGTCCGCGGGTGAGCTAGAGCCCGCGCACCAGCGCGACGGAGAAGGGCAGGCTCGGCGTGCCCTCGCCCATCGGGCCGCCCTTGTCGAACTGCGAGCGCACGACGTACAGACCGTCCCGGTGCCACGTCAGCGTGGTCGGCAGCGCGAGGGCGTCGTCGGTCAGCCGCCGCTCGGCCCGCGCCGCCGTGCCGTCCCGGGTGACCCGCCACCGGCTGATCGTGTCGACGGTGTTGTGCACCGCCCACAGCGTCGCGCCGCGCAGTTCCAGCCCGTCGGCGTGCAGCATGTCGCCTCCCTTCAGCGCGACCTTCCGGACGGCGCGGGTGGCGAGGTCGACGCGGTAGAGGTCGCCGCCCGTCATGTCGGCCGTCAGCAGGTAGCGGCCGGCGGGGTCGGCGACGATCCCGTTCAGCGTGAACGTGCCGGGCGCGTTCGGGCCGACCGCGTCGCTGAGATCCGCGTACGGCGTGAGCGGCGCGCTGCCGCCGCGGGCCTGGGCGAGCCGGCGCGGGGTGACCCGGTAGACGACGGCCCGCGCGCTGTCGGTGAGGTAGGCGGAGCCGTCCGGCGCGATGGCGACGTCGTTGACGAACGTCGGCTCGTCCCCCTCGACCTCGAAGCGGGCGAGCGGCGCGCGGGTGCGCGTGTCGTAGACGGTGACGCCGCTGGTGGAGTCGGTGACCCACAGCCGGCCGGAGCGGTCGGCCTCCAGGCCGTTGGCGGTGTGCCAGCCGTCGGCGCCGGCCGGCAGGAAGGTCTCGGCGACCCGCCGCCCGGGCGTCATGCGGAAGACGGTGCCGTCGGTGTAGGAGCCGGCGTACAGGTCGCCGGTGCGCGGATCGGCGGTGATGCCCTCGGGGTAGACCCGGGCGCCGGGCAGCTCGAACGCGGTCGAGACGGTCACGGCCGGGGCCGTGACCGGCGCGGCCGGGCCGGCCGCCAGGGCCGTGGAGGTGGAGCCGGCGAGCGCGAGGGCCAGGGTCGTGCCCGTTGCGGCGGCGAGGGAACGCAGGGAAGGCATGAGTCACTCGCAAGGGTTCGATGATTAGAACGAGTACGTACGATAGTTAGAGTTCTAATGCGTGTCAACGTTGGCTGAACAGGGTCGTTACCATGCGGAGATGACCTCGATGCCCGTTCCCGAGCGCCTGGGCTTCCACCTGAAGCGGGCGGAGCAGGCGCTCAACGCGGCCAAGAACGCCGCGCTGAGGCCCGCCGGACTCACCGTGCCCCAGTACGCCGCGCTGCTCCACCTCGCGCAGAGCCCGGGCATCTCGGCCGCCGCGCTCGCCCGGGCGTGCGGCGTGACGCCGCCCACCATGAACACCGTCCTCAAGAACCTCCAGGAGCAGGGCCTGATCGAGCGGACGCCGCACGAGTGGCACAAGAACATCCTGGAGACGCGGCTCACCGCCAAGGGCGCGCAGGTGATGGCCACGGCCGACGCCAACGCCGTACGCGTCGAACGCGGGCTCGCCGGCGCCTTCAGCGACGAGGAACGCGAGACCCTGATCGCCCTGCTGGCGCGCTGCGTCGAGCAGTTGGAGGGGGCCCGGTCCGCCTAGCGGACGCGGAGGACAGGGCGTCGGCCGCGCCCTCCACGTCGATCTCGCCCGCCACGGAGACGCGCCGAGCCGTTCCACCAGCGCGCGGCGCGAAACTCGATGGCGTCCGCGGGGGCGGCGTGGCTAGGGTCGCGTCGTGATCTACGAACATCCCCTGGCCTACCTGCTCGGCGTCGAGGGGGTCGCGCTGCTGCGCTCCTTCAGGGGCGAGTTCGGCCGCGACTTCGTGGAGGCGCGACTGGCCGAGCTGCGTCGGCTGCTCGACGACGAGGCGCTGGCGGAGGCGGGCGTGGAGGTCGCGCGGGTGGACGCGGTGGAGGGATACCGCATCTGGGCGCGTACCTATGACGGGCCCAACGGCCTGTTCGACATCGACGAGCCCGTCGTCGGGCAGATCCTCGACGCGCTTCCGGCGGGCGTCGCCCTGGACGCCGCGTGCGGCACCGGCCGGGTGGCGGCGTCGCTGGCCGGGCGCGGCCATCAGGTCATCGGCGTGGACAACTCACCCGACATGCTCGCGAAGGCGCGCGCCCGGGTGCCGCAGGGAAAGTTCCTGGACGGGGACCTGCCGCACCTGCCGGTGCCGGACGACTCCGTGGACCTCGTGGTCTGCTCCCTGGCGCTGACGCACGTCCCGTCGCTCGGGCCGGTGATGGCCGAGTTCGCCAGGGTGCTGCGGCCCGGAGGGCACCTGGTGATCTCGGACATGCATCCCGAGGGGGTCGCGCGGGGCTTCGTCCCGCCCGTACGGCTGGCGGACGGGCGGCCGGGCCGGATCGCGACCTATCGTCACGCGATCGGCGACTACCTGCGCGCCGCTCTGACGGCAGGGCTGCAGGTGCGCCGCTGCGAGGAGCCCAAGCCGGCCGACACGCCGCCCAAGGCAGACACGCCGCCCAAGGCCAAGTCCGCCGAGGCGGCTGAGGTGGTCAAGGTCTGGGACGTCTGGCCCTGGAGCCTGACCGATCTGGTGCCGGAGGCCGCGCGGGCCGCCTACGGCGACGCGCCCTCGATGGTCATCTGGCACTTCCAGCTCGCGGCGTCCGGCCGCTGACCCCGTCGCGGCGTCCGGCCGCTGACCCCGTCGCGGCGGCGCAGTACGTCCTGGCTGTCAACGTCTCGCCTGATTCGCTCGGATAAGGGCGGATATGTGCCGGGCAGGTCTTCCTCCGAGGCGCATAGATGGCCCTCCGAGTCGGGGGTGTCTCTACCTGCTGCCCTCGGCGCCAGATGTCCCGGAGCCCTCGGCATGGCAGGCTGACCCACGGTGGCCGGGTCTTCACGGAACGGGGCGACGCGGGCGGCTGCGAGACGTCGTCCGCGCAGGCTCGGAGGCATGGCCACCGGCAGGCAGGTCTCCCGACGGAAGGAGCACGAATGAGCAGCAGTGTCGTGGCGCGCCGGCTCAACGACCACGTCGAGATCCACCACGTCGACCGGCCGGACGTGGTGCTGGAGGTGCCGCGCAAGGACTTCGCCGACCTGATCGCCGCGGTCATGCCGCTGGAGGCCGAGGTCACGGAGTCAGCGGCCTGACGTCCACGGCGCGGGCGGGCGTCACGGAGTTCGCGGCCTGACGTCTCATCCCCTGCCGAAGCCCCCGCCGGCCTGGTGCCCGGCGGGGGCTTCCCCGCCTCACCCGTACGGCCCGCCATCGCTGCGCAGCGTCAGGGGATGGCCTCTTATCGGCTTTTCGGTCGTCCTTTTGCCGGGAAAGCGGACGGCGGTGGTCATCTGGGGCGTACGGTGCGCCACATGCGTCCCCAGCCGCAGGCCCCGCAGTCGCAGACCCCGCAGCCGCAGACTTCCCTGCCGTCCCCCCCAGGCCCCGCGCAGGGCCGGCCGGGTGGCAGACGGGTTCTGGCGCTGACCGGGACCGCGCTCGTCGGCGGCGTGAGCGTCGCCCTGGTCGTGGCCGGGCTCCTCAGCCCCGGCGCCCCGGAGCCGCTCCCTTCCTGGAACGCCCAACACGCCGCCATGCCGCCCCCGGCCGCCGGGGAGGACGTCCCCGGGCCGGCGCGGCAGCCGAGCCCCGACCCTGGGCAGCGCGCCGCGTTCCTGCACCGGCTCGAAGGCATCGCCCCATGGCTGGCGCCCGAGGAGGGCGCGGCGATGAGCCGGGCCCGCGCCACCTGCCGCGACATCCTGCGGGGCGAGTCGCCGGGCCGGCTGGTGAGCGACGCCCAGGAGCGCTTCACCGACGTGACCAGGCAGCAGGCCGCCGAGATCGTCGAGGCCGTCCGGGAGTGGTGTCCCCACCCCTGAACACCGGCTACAGGCGCGGGTCCACCGGCTCCGACTCCAGGGCGAGCACCGCGAAGACCGGCTCGTGGACCCGCCAGGCCGGCTCCCCCTCGCTCAGCCGGGTCAGGGCCTCAAGCCCCAGCGCGTACTCCCGCAGCGCCATCGACCGCTTCTTGCCGAGGAAGCGCCGGCGCAGCACGTCCAGCGACTCGGTGTAGTCCGGCCCGTAGATGATGCGCAGGTACTCGCGGCCCCGGACCTTCACCCCCGGCTGGACCCGTCCCGGCGCGTACGCGGCGGGCTTGACCACCATGCCCTCGCCGCCCTCGGCCGTCAGCGACTCCCACCAGGCCACCGCCCCGGCCCGCGACTCCTCCGAGTCCAGCGACACGAACCGGTGGCGCGTGTGCGTGATCAGCGGCGAGTCCAGCAGCGCCAGCGTGGACAGGTGCCAGGCGTGCGGCTCCAGCGCCGTGGCCCGTCCCTCGCACGCGAGGATCTGGAACGGCGCGACCCGCACCCCGTCCAGCCCGTCGACCGGCCAGCAGTAACGGGCGTAGGCGTCGCGGAACAGGGCAGCGTTGGAGGAGCGGCGCCGGGTGCGCGACAGCAGTCCGCCCACATCCAGTCCGCGCCCGGCCGCCGCTTCCAGGGCCGACACGGCCTCCGGCAGCGCCACCCGCGCCGCCGCGCCCACCGAGGCGTACTGGGACCTGATCAGCTCGCCCGCCTTGGCCGACCAGGGCAGCAGCTCGCAGTCGAGCGCCACCCAGTCGGAGCCGAGCTCCGCCCACAGCGGCGCGCACGCCTCCCGCAGCCGCTCCACGAGCGGCCCGTTGTCGGCGAAGAGCGGCCGGCCGGTACGCGTGTAGACGGCGCCCGTGCTCCCGTCCGTCACGCCGAACCGCTCGCACGCCACCTCCGGCGTCCGCGCGAGGACGGCCACCGCCCGCGAGCCCATGTGCTTCTCCTCGCACACGACCTCGCCGACCCCGGCGGCGGCGAACTCCGCGAACGCCTCGGCCGGGTGCTCCAGGTAGCCGTCGAGCGTGGACGTCTCCGGCGGCGCCATCGTCGGCGGCAGGTAGACCAGCCAGCGCGGGTCCACCGCGAACCGGCTCATCACCTCCAGCGCGGCGGCGGCGTTCTCCTCCATCACCTTGACCCGGGTGCCGAAGCGGGTCTCGACGTACCGGGTGCCCCGCACGTCGTCGATGTCCAGCATGCCCGGCTCGCGCGCCGAGCCCGCCGGGCCGCCGAGCGGCTTGACCGGCTCGTACCAGACCTTCTGCGCCGGTACGCTCACCAGCTCCCGCTCGGGGTAGCGCAGCGCGGTCAGCGCGCCGCCGAACACGCAGCCCGTGTCGAGGCAGATCGTGTTGTTGACCCACTCGGGCCGCACGGTCGGGGTGTGGCCGTAGACGACCATGGCCCGGCCCCGGTAGTCGTCGGCCCACGGGTAGCGCACCGGCAGGCCGTACTCGTCGGTCTCGCCGGTCGTCTCCCCGTACAGGGCGAAGGAGCGGACCCGGCCGGACGCCCGCCCGTGGAAGGACTCCTTCAGGCCGGCGTGCGCGACGACCAGCCGTCCGTCGTCGAGCTGGTAGTGGCTGATCAGAGCGTCCATGAAGGCCCGCGCCCGCTCCCGGAACTCCGGCGGCTGCGCGCCGAGCTGGTCCAGCGACTCCTGGAGCCCGTGCGAGGTCCGGACGTTGCGGCCGTTGAGCGCGCGCACCAGCTTCTGCTCGTGGTTGCCGGCCACGCACAGCGCCGTGCCCGCCTCGACCATGTCCATGACCAGTCGCAGCACGCCCGGCGTGTCGGGGCCGCGGTCCACCAGGTCGCCGACGAACACCGCCGTGCGCCCCTCCGGGTGCCGCGGGCCCTGCCAGCCGAGCCGCGCGAGCAGCTCCTCCAGCTCGGCGCGGCAGCCGTGCACGTCGCCGATGATGTCGAACGGGCCCGTCAGCTCGCGCCTGTCGGTCCACGCCTTCTCGTACGTCACCGAGGCGTTCTCGACGGCGTCGAGCCCGCGCAGCACGTGGACCTTGCGGAAACCGTCCTTGGAGATCTTCGACAGGGAGCGGCGCAGGTCCTTGCGCTGCCGGATCACCACGCCCGGCCCGAAGTCGCGCTCGGGACGGGCGGCGTTGCGCTCGATCGCCGTCTCCTCCGGCACGTCCAGCACGATGGCGTCGGCCAGCACGTCGTGCCGCCGGGCCAGGTCGATGAGCGCCTTGCGGGCGCCGTACTGCACGTTCGTCGCGTCCACCACGGTGAGCAGACCGCGCGACAGGCGCACGCCCACGATGTGGTGCAGCAGCTCGAACGCCGCCGGCGTCGCCGACTGGTCGTTCTCGTCGTCGGAGACCAGGCCGCGGCAGTAGTCGGACGAGATCACCTGCGTCGGCTCGAAGTGCCGGGCCGCGAACGTCGACTTCCCGCTGCCCGACACCCCGACCAGCACCACCAGGGACAGCTCAGGAACGCTGATCACGGGTGAACACTCCCATCTGCGTCGGCGGGCCGACCTCGGGGTCGTCCTCGCCCACGGGTAGCAGGGCGACGGTGTAGCCGTGGCGGGCGGCCACCTCGGCGGCCCACGCCGCGAACTCCGCCCGCGTCCACTCGAAGCGGTGGTCGGGGTGGCGCAGCCCGGTCAGGAACGCGTAGTGCACGTTGTACTCGATGTTCGGGGTGGTGACGAGCACGTGCCGAGGCCGGGCGTGGCCGAACACCACCCGCTCCAGCGCGGCCAGGCGCGGCGGGTCCACGTGCTCGATCACCTCCATGAGCACGGCCGCGTCGTAGCCGGTCAGCCGCTTGTCGGTGTACGTCAGCGCCCCCTGGAACAGGGTCAGCCGCTCGCGTTTCACGGCCGGCATGCGCTCCAGCTTCAGCTTGCGCGCCGCGATGGTCAGGGCCATGGGGGAGACGTCCATGCCGCCCACGCGGGCGAAGCGGGGCCGGGCCAGCAGCGCGCCGACCAGCTCGCCCTGGCCGCAGCCGAGGTCGATGACGCTGGTGGCGCCCAGCTCCTCCAGGGTGCGCAGCACGGCCTCGCGCCGCTTCCCGCTGAGCGACCGCGGCCCGGCGGGCACGACCTCATCCGGCGGGCCGTCGGCCGGGGCCGCCTCATCCTGCTCGCCGTCCGGGGCCGCCTCTTCCGGCTCGCCGGCCGGGGCCGTGGAGGGGGGCTTTTCCGGGATGGCCGGCTCCAGCGCCTCCTCCGTCTCGTCGCCCAGCTCAGCCAGCCGCGCCAGCGCCGTACGGGCCAGCGTCCACCGCCGGCCGAGGTAGCGCCGCGTGATCAGCGTCCGCTCCGGGTGCGCGCCGAGCCAGCCCTCGCCGGCCCGGACGAGCTTGTCCACCTCGTCCGGCGCGATCCAGTAGTGCTTGGCGTCGTCGAGCACGGGCAGCAGCACGTACAGGTGGTTGAGCGCGTCGGCCAGCCGCACGGTCCCGGTGAGGGCGAGCGCCACGTACCGCGAGTCGCCCCACTCGGGGAACCCCTCGTCGAGCGGCACGGCGTCGGCCGACACCTCCCAGCCGAGCGGCTCGAACAGCCGCCGCGCCAGGTCGGGGCCGCCCCGGCAGGGCAGCGCGGGCAGCCGGATCTCCAGCGGCAGCGGCGTGGCCGCCAGCTCCGGCCGGGCCGCGCACCGCCCCGCCCGCGCGGTGCGGAACACGTCGGCGAGCGCGACGGCCAGCAGGGACGAGGCGGCGTAGGGCCGGTCGTTGACGTACTGCGACAGGCTGAAGTCCGGCGAGCCCTTCCCGCGTGAACGGGCCAGCGTCACCGGGTCGACCTCCAGGAGGAGGGCGGCGGTGCAACGCTCCTCGCCCGCCTCCGGGTAGAACACGGTGGCCTTGCCGGACGACTGCCCGAACTCCTGCACGCGGTCGGGATGCTTGTGCAGCAGGAAGCCCAGGTCGGTCGCCGGTCTCGCGGTCGTCGAGATCGTCAGCAGCACGCGGCCAAGTGTGCCGGTCCCGGGCGAACGGCGCCAACCGATATGTCGGCCGCTCACCGGCGCAGGCCGGACGGATCAGACGTGCGGCAGCACCTCGGCGGCGATCAGCTCCAGGTGGTCGGCGTCGGACAGATCCATCACCTGCAGGTACACCCGCTCGGCCCCCAGCTCCCCGAGCCGCCCGAGCTTGTCGACCACCTCGGCGGGCGTGCCGGCGAGCCCGTTGCGGCGCAGGTCGGCGAGGCCCGTGCCGATCGCCGCCGCGCGCCGCTCCAGCTCGGCCCGGTCGCGGCCCACGCACACGGTCTGCGCCGCCGACAGCACGAGCGCGCGCCCGGTCTCCTCGGCCGCCCGCCGTACCCGGTCGAACGCCGCGCCCGTCTCCTCGGGCGCGTGGAACGGCACGTTGTACTCGTCGGCGTACGTCGCCGCCAGCCGGGGCGTGCGCTTGGCGCCGAGGCCGCCGACGATGATCGGCGGGCTCGGGCGCTGCACCGGCTTCGGCAGCGCGGGCGAGTCGACCAGCCGGTAGTAGGCGCCCTCGAACGAGTACGGGCCGTCGGACGTCCAGAGCCCGCGGATGATCTCCAACTGCTCCTCGAACCGGCCGAAGCGCTCCTGCACCGGCGGGAACGGGATGCCGTACGCCGCGTGCTCCCGGTCGTACCAGCCCGTGCCGAGACCCAGCTCGACCCGGCCGCCACTCATCTGGTCCACCTGCGCGACGGTGATCGCCAGCGGGCCCGGCAACCGGAACGTGGCCGGGGTCACCAGCGTGCCGAGCCTGATCCTGGAGGTCTCCCGCGCCAGCCCGGCCAGCATCGTCCACGCGTCCGTGGAGCCCGGCCCCGGGTCGCCGGACGTGATGCGCAGGTAGTGGTCGGACCGGAAGAACGCGTCGAAGCCCAGCCGCTCGGTCGCCTGGGCGACGGCGAGCAGGTCGTCATAGGTGGCGCCCTCCTGGGGCTCCGTGAAGATCCGCAACTTCATGTCGTCATTATCGGCATAGAGCGGACGGCATCCGGAGAACGGCCCCGGCGAACCCGTCCGGCTTGCTACCGTCGTCGGTCGACGCTCTGTGTGATCGGCCGACGACTCGGGGTGGCGCATGTCTGGTCCGCGGCTCTCCGGCCCGCGGTCGTCCGGGGGGCGGCGCGCGCGGCCCGACGGCACGCTTCCGCGCCCGCTGGCGTACCTGGCCGCGCTGGGGCTCGCGGGCGCGACCGCGGTGTCGGTCACGCTGCTGCCGGCCCGCGCCCTGCCCGACCTCGTACCGCCGTCGGTGTCCCCGGCGTTCGCCCGGCCCCGGCCGCCCGGGGCGCCCCCGTCCGCCGCGACGGGGCCCGCGTCGTTCGTCCGCTTCGCCGAACCCGGCCGCGACCCGGGCTTCGACCTCGCCGACGACGCCCGGCGCACCGGGACGCGCTGGTACGCCCTCGCCCACCTGGTCGCCGGCTCCGCTCCCTGCACCGCCGCCTGGACCACCACCTCCACCCCGCCCTCGGCGGACGAGGCGCCCACGCCCGCGCCTTCTCCCACCCTCCTGGCGGACCCCGGAACGACCGGCGACGAGAGCGCGCCGGTCGAGAAGCCCAGGACCACGGCCACCGACGAGGAGGCCGGAGCCGGCGGCGAGGAGGAGCGGGAGCGCGCGCTGGCCACGGAGATCCGTACGTTGCGCGACGAAGGGGGCGGCGCCGGCCTCGTGCTCGGCGGCCCCCGGGGCCGTGACCTCGCCGCCGCCTGCCCCACCCCGGAAGGCCTGGCCGCCGCCTACGGCGCCGCCGTCTCCCGCCTCGGCGCCGCGTACCTCGACGTGGAGGCGCGCGACGCCGCCGACCGGCCCGCCGTGGTCCGCCGGGCGCGCGCCCTGCGGCTGCTCCAGCAGCAGCGACGGCTGCCCGTGGTCTTCACGCTGCCCCTGCACGAGGACGGCCTGGCCGAACGCGACGTCGCCATGCTGCACCAGTCCCGCCTGTACGGCGCCGACATCACCACCGTCAACCTGCTGGCCACGGTCGAGCCGTCCGGCTCGTCCACGGGCAGGCTGCGCCGCGTCGCGTCGGCCGTGCGCGCGGCCGTCCGGCAGGTCGCCCGGGTGCAGGGGCTGGACGACCCCGCCGACGCGTGGCGCCAGGTCGCCCTCACGCCCGTCCTGGACGACGCCGCCGACCTCGACGAGACCGACGCCCGGGCGCTGGCCGCGTTCGCCGCCCGCAACGACCTGGCCTGGCTGTCCCTGCGCGGCGCCGAACCGGAGCCCGCCGTGGCCCGCGTCCTGGCCCACACTCTGGCCTGACCGGTTTCCCGGCCTCCGGACGTTCCCCCCATGCCGCATCGGCCCCCGAACTATAGGATTTCGGCAAATGAAGACGACGTCGCCGGCGAGGGGGAGGGCGGTGGCAGGCCAGGCGGGCACGGCGCGGAAGCTCCTCGTCTACTGGATGGACGGCTCGATCGCCCTGCTGGCGATCACCTTCGTGGCCATGGTGGTGACGGCGGCCATGGACGGGAAGGTCTCCGTGCCGCACGCCGTGGCCGCGGGGGCCTGCCTGATCGGCGTGTGCGGGCTCTTCCCGTTCCTGCTGCGCGAGGCGTTCGACACGCGCCCCGCACCCAGCGTCCGGCTGGTGGCGGCGGGGCTGCTGGCGGCGGGCGCGGTGGCGCTGCTGCCGTCCGACGGCGGCGACGGGCTGTGGGCGATGGTGACGTGCCTGTGGCTGTCGGCGGCGGTGCTGTACCTGCCGGTCTGGGCGGCCCTGTGCACCGGTGCGGTCGTGGTGGTGCTGACGACCGCCGCGGTCGTCCTCATCACGCGCCTGCCGTGGCAGCCGGTCCTGCTCGGCCAGGCGCTCACCGCCGGGTTGATGAGCGTGGCCATGTGGTTGTGGCGGTGGCTGTGGTGGACGATCAGGGACGCCCACGACGGCAAGGAGGCCAAGGCGAGCCTGGCCGTGGCGGAGGAGCGGCTGCGCTTCGCCCGTGACCTGCACGACCTGCTCGGGCACAGTCTGTCGGTGATCTCGCTGAAGAGCGAGCTGGCCGCCAAGCTGGCCACCCGGGCCGGGGCCGAGGGCGACGCGGCGCGGGAGATGGCCGACGTACGGCGGCTGGCCGCGGAGGCGCTGGCGGAGGTGCAGCTCGCCGTGGACGGCTACCGGACGCTCGACCTGGAGGACGAGCTCCACGGGGTGCGCGCCGCGCTGGAGGCGGCCGGCGCCCGCTGCGAGATCGACGCCGCCACCGCCGGCCTGTCGCCCGCCGCCCGCGCGCTGCTCGCCTGGGCGGTCCGCGAGGGGGCCACGAACGTCCTCAAGCACAGCACCGCCACCCGGTGCTCGATCACGATCCGCGACGGCGCCCTGGAGATGCGCAACGACGGCGTCCGCGCCCCGGGCGACCCGGCCGGCGGCAGCGGGCTGCGCGGGCTGGCGGAGCGGATGACCGCCGCGGGCGGCACGTTCGCGGCCGGGCCCGACCCCGCCGGCGAGTTCGTGCTGAAGGCGGGGGTGCGCGCGTGAGCGGGCGGACGGGCCGGGTCCGGGCCGGGCGGTTACGGTGGCGACGGGCGACGAAGCTGGACAAGGTCCGGTGGCTCGCCGTCTACTCCACGGACCTCATCCATCTGGCGGCCCTGACCGGCCTGGCCCAGCTGTACGTGCGCTGGGAGCAGGGCGGGCTGGCGGCGTTGCCGGCGATCGCCGTGGGCGTGCTGCTGGTCGTTCTCGTCGTGCTCGCCGCCCGGACGTTCCGCCGCGCGGTCAGGGGCGGCAGCCGGCCCACGGCCGTGCTGTGGGTGTCCGGCGTCCTCGCCCTCGCGCTGTCGCTCTGCTGGGTGATCTGGGCGCCGGTGCTCTGGCTGGGCATGCTGTTGCCGTTCGCGCGCCGGCGCACCGTCGTCGCGGCGGCCGTGGCGTCGGTCGTGGGGTTCAGCGCGTACCTGACGCTGTTCGCGGGAGGCGTGCTCTGGGCCATCGTCCTCCTCATGACGGCCATCACCGCGTTCGTCCTGGGCTGCCTCGGCGCGAACCTGTGGCTGTGGCGGCTGGCCAAGGAGGCCCACGAGGGCCAGGAGGCCAGGGCGCTGCTGGCCGTCTCCGAGGAGCGGCTGCGCTTCGCCCGCGACCTGAACGATCTGCTCGGCCAGAGCCTGTCCGGCATCTCGGCCGAGGCGGCGCGGGCCGAGGAACTGCTGGACTCCGACCCGGAGGCTTCGGCGGCCCGCATGTACGAGGTGCGCGACGCGGCGCGGCAGGCGCTGCGCGAGGTGCGCGCGACCGTGCAGAGCTATCGCCGGCTCGACCTCGACGAGGTGCTCGCCGGCGTGCGGGCGGTCCTGGAGGCGGCGGGCGTGCGCTGCGCCGTGGACGCCGACACCGCGGCGCTCGGCCCCGAGACCCGCACGCTGCTCGCGACCGTCGTCCGGGAGGGCGCCACGAACGTCCTCAAGCACAGCAAAGCCGAACGCTGCACGATCACGATCAAGGATGGGGTGCTGGAGATGTCCAACGACGGGGTGAGCGGCCCGGTGGGCGAGCACGCGCCGGACGGGCTCGGCGGCCTGTCGCGGCGGGTCAGCGCGGCGGGCGGCACACTGCGGGCCGCTCCCACGGGCGAGGGCGCGTACGTGCTGCGCGCGGCGGTGCCGGCATGACCGCGCCGACGGCCCGGATGGTGGTTCGTACGGCCGGGACGACTGTTCGTACGGCCGGGACGACTGTTCGTACGGCCGGGACGACTGTTCGTACGGCCCGGATGACTGTTCGTACGGCCGGGATGATCGACGATGAGGGGACGGCGGGATGACGACGCGGGTGCTGCTGGCCGACGACGAGCACCTGATCCGCGGCGCCCTGGCCGCGCTGCTCGACCTGGAGGACGGCATCGAGGTGGTCGCCCAGGTGGGCAGGGGCGACGAGGTGCTGGCCGCCGTGACCGAGCACCGCCCCGACGTGGCCGTGCTCGACATCGAGATGCCCGGCATGGACGGCCTGAGCGCCGCCGAGCAGATCAGCTCCCAGTGCAAGATCGTCATCCTGACCAGCCTGGGCCGGCCCGGCTACCTGCGGCGGGCGATGGCCGCGGGCGTCAGCGGCTTCCTCGGCAAGGACGCCTCGGCCGAGGAGCTGGCCATGGCCATCCGCAAGGTCCAGTCGGGCGGGCGCTACCTCGACGCCGAGCTGGCCGCCGCCGCGATGGCCGCGGGCGACAGCCCCCTCACCGACCGGGAGCGCGACGCGCTGCGCCTGGCGGGCGACGGCGCGACGATCGCGCGGATCGCGGGCGAGCTGCACCTGACCGAGGGCACGGTGCGCAACTACCTGTCGAGCGCGATGACCAAGCTCAACGCGCAGAATCGGCTGGAGGCCATCCGCACCGCACAGCGCATGGGCTGGCTCTGAGCCCCCGCGTCAAGATTGCGTAAGCCTGGCGGTATAGGTGCCTTCTGACGGGTAGATGCCGGTTCCATAAGGAGGGACCGCATGGCTGCTCAGCCCGCTCATCAGGAGAACCTGGGACATGTCGTCTTCATCACCGCCGCGGCGGCCATAGGCGGGTTCCTGTTCGGTTACGACAGCGCCGTGATCAACGGCGCTGTCGTCGGCATCCAGAAGTACTTCCACGTCGGGCCGGTGGAGATCGGCATCGTGGTGGCCATCGCGCTGCTCGGCTCGGCCATCGGAGCGTGGGTGGGCGGCAACCTGGCCGACCGCTGGGGACGCACGCGGACGATGCAGGTGGCGGCCATCCTGTTCGCGATCAGCTCCATCGGGCAGATGCTGCCGGTCGCCGTCTGGGACCTCGGGGTGTGGCGGCTGCTGGCGGGCGTGGCCATCGGCATGGCCTCGGTGCTCGGGCCGGCGTACATCGCGGAGGTGGCGCCCCCCGCCTACCGGGGACGGCTGGGGTCCTTCCAGCAGCTCGCGATCGTGCTCGGCATCGCCGTGTCGCAGCTCGTCAACTACGCGCTGGCACGGGTGGCCGGCGGCAACGTGAACAACCCCCTGTGGGGGCTGCAGGCCTGGCAGTGGATGCTCGGCGCCTGCGTCGTGCCGGCCCTGCTCTACCTGCTGTTCGCCTCGACGATCCCCGAGTCGCCCCGCTATCTGATCATGGCGGGCCGTACCGAGCAGGCCCGGCGGGTGCTGCAGGAGGTCGAGGGCGCCGACGTCAACATCGACGACCGCGTCCACGAGATCCAGCACGTGCTGCGCACCGAGCGCCGGCCCACGATGAAGGACCTGCGCGGCCCCGCGCTCGGGCTGCTGGGGATCGTGTGGGTCGGCATCACCCTGTCGGTCTTCCAGCAGTTCGTCGGCATCAACGTGATCTTCTACTACTCGACCGTGCTGTGGCAGTCGGTCGGCGTCACCCAGGCCAACTCCCTGCTGATCAGCTTCTCCAGCTCGGTCATCAACATCATCGGCACGTTCATCGCGATCGCCCTCGTCGACCGGATCGGCCGCAAGCCGCTGCTGCTCATCGGGTCGGCCGGCATGGCCGTCTCGCTCGGCACCGCCGCCTGGGCGTTCAGCTTCGCCCGCACGGTGAACGGGGCGGTCTCCCTGCCCGACCCGCAGGGCCTCATCGCGCTGGTGGCGGCCAACGTGTTCGTGCTGTTCTTCGCCCTCTCCTGGGGCGTGGTGGTCTGGGTCCTGCTGGGGGAGATGTTCCCCAACCGGATCCGCGCCGCCGCCCTGGGCGTGGCCGCCGCGGCCCAGTGGATCGCCAACTGGGCGATCACGGTGTCGTTCCCGGCGCTGGCGGACTGGAACCTGCCGCTCACCTACGCCATGTACTCGGCCTTCGCCGTCCTGTCGTTCATCTTCGTCACCAGGTGGGTGAAGGAGACCAAGGGGCGGCCGCTGGAGGAGATGGGCTGAGCCGGGGACCGCTCATCCCCGCGAGGGAGCGCCCTGGCGGGGCGGCCGGACGGAGTCGCGGACGACGATGTGCGTGCCGAGCACGACGTGCTGGCGCTCCTCCGGGTGCAGGGCGAGCCGCACCGCCGTGCGCCCCAGCTCCTCGGTGGGGATGCGCACGGTCGTGAGCCCCGGGGTGATGTCGGCCGCGAACGGAATGTCGTCGTAGCCCGCCACCGACACGTCGTCCGGCACGCTGATCCCGGCCTCGCGCAGGGCGGCCAGCACGCCGATGGCCACCATGTCGGTGGCGGCGAAGACCGCGGTGAAGGACGCCCCCGCGGACAGCAGCCGTCTGGTCTGCTCGTAGCCGTCGGCGCGGTCGAACCCGGACGGGATCAGCAGCGCGGGGTCGTGCGGGACGCCGAACGGGTAGTCGCCCTTGATCACACGGGAGACCCTGACGTGCGACGGGCTGGTGCTGACCACCAGCGACCGGGGCACGCGCACCGAACACCGGCTCGACGGCCCGGCGGGGCCCGAGGTGAGGCTGCGGGTGGAGCTCGACGGCCCGGCGGTGCGGTTCGCCCACGTACCGGAATCCCTGTCGCTGGACGCGGGCATCCTGTCGGACGAGCACGCCGACGAGCACATCGACGGCCACGTGCGAACCTTCGGCTTCACGGGCGCGTTCGTCGGCTTCTGGGTTCAGGACCTGGCGGGCGAGGGGTGCGCGGCCCGCTTCGAACAGATCTCCTACCGAGAATGACCGGTATGAAGCTGCACGTCGAAACCCGGGGACACGCCGGCCCCCCGCTCCTGTTGGTGCACGGCTGGGGCGGCGACCACCGGGCATGGCACCCCCTGGACTTCGGCGGACGCTGGGTGATCGCCCCCGACCTGCGCGGCCACGGCCGCTCGCCGGCGCCCGCGACCGGATATCGGCCCGCCGACCTGGCCGGTGACCTCGTGCCTCTGCTCGACCAGCCGGTGGTGGCCGTCGGGCACTCGATGGGCGCCCAGGTGGTGACCGCGCTGGCGGTCGAGCACCCGGAGGCGGTCCGCGCGCTGGTCGTGATCGCCCCGGCGTACGGCGCCGACGAGGAGGAGGAACGGCTCATCCCCGGGCGGCTGGCCGCGTTGCGCGCCGAGGGCGCCGCCGCGGCGCTGCGCCGGCTCGGACCTCTGCCCGCACCGGTCACCCGCCAACTGCTGGCCACGCCGGGTCACGTGCTGGCCGAGTGCTACGCCGGCATGTACACCGAACCCGGCGCGTTCGGCGTGCGCCGCGCATCGGCGCGCTACCTGGCCGGGCTCACCCGCCCGGTGCTGGCCGTCCACAATGTCCCGGAGGCCGCGCAGTGGGAGGGCGGCCTTACCGGACGGCATCCGCGCTCACGGACCGTGGTGTGGCCGGAAGCGGGACACTTCCTGCACGTGGAGCATCCGTCGGCGTTCGTGGACCTGATGACGTCGTGGTGGGACGCCTGACGGCGACCGCCGCGACCACGCCGAACCGGGGTACCCTGCGGGAGGTGATCGACGACGTGCTCGGCCCTTCCCTGGACGTCCTGTTCTGCGGCATCAACCCCGGCCTCATGTCGGAGGCCACGGGCCACCACTTCGCCCGCCCCGGCAACCGCTTCTGGCCCGCCCTGCACCTGTCCGGCTTCACCCCCCGCCTCCTCGCCCCGTCCGAGCAGCGCCTGCTCCCGTCGTACGGCTTGGGCATCACTAACGTCGTCAGCCGTGCCAGCGCGAAGGCGTCGGAGTTGACGCGGGAGGAGTTGGTGGAGGGCGGTCGTCGGCTGGCCGGGTTGGTGGCTGAGGTCCGTCCGAGGGTGCTGGCGGTGTTGGGGGTTTCGGCGTACCGGGCTGCTTTCGCTCGTCCGAAGGCGGTGGTGGGGTTGCAGGGGGAGTCGGTGGGTGGGGTGCCGGTGTGGGTGTTGCCGAATCCGAGTGGGTTGAACGCGCATTGGACGTTGGCAGGGATCGCGGACGAACTGCGGCGGGTGCGCGAGCACATCGGTCGTTGAGGCGGATCTCCCTGGTGGTGATCAAGAGTGGTAAGTCACCATCCGTGATCTTTGTATGACTTAATTCGATCTTGTGGCCGTTTCAGGCGGAAGTTACGCTTTGCCCGTTTGAATAACGCGCTCCGAGCCGCGCGAGTCAGGGACCTTGTCACCTGACTCGGACGGGGGTGGAGCTTCGTCCGGCGTCCCTTGGGGCGCCCCACGTGGTTCGGAGTGTGACGGCGTATGCGCCGGATTTTGTCATGGGCTCGTGTTCGGGCTGCGCTTGTGCTCATCGGCCTACTTCCGGGGCTGATGGTCACGATGTCGGAGCCGGCGCAAGCACAGGCCGTTGCCGCGCTTTCCGCAGTGGTGGGCCAGGAGCGGGTTGAGACGCCAAGGCAGATGGCCGGGAATGCGGTAAGGGCGCTGCCGCCGCTGACGCCCACGAAGGCTGTGAAGCAGCCGCAGTTACGCGATGCCGACGAGCGTCCCAAGGGGGCATTGCCGCTGGAGCGCGGACGCAACGAAGAGCTACCAAGCCCCAAGGAGCGTCAGCTGCCCAGCGGCGTGGCACGAGCTGAGCAGATTGATGCCGGCTGCTGTTCCCCGCTGATCCAGGACAGGTTCCCCGCGAACCGAGCTCTCGTGGATAGTTTGACCCCCACCCTCACGGCCTACGTCTCCAGCGCAAATGCGCTGGAGTACACCTTCAACGTCTGCGATTCCATTATCATGCAGTGGGGGAAGTGCGTCTCATCGGGAGCGTTGAACCAGATCCACAGTTGGCGTGTCCCCGAGGGAAAGCTGGAATGGGGCAAGCAGTACTACTGGGAGTTGATCGCGAAGGATCTGGGGACCTCGGCAACTACCAAAAGCCCGATCGACACGTTCACCACCGGAGTGCGACAGCCCATGATGGGGTCGCAGCTTTCGGCCCGTGGAGTGAACGGCCAGGAGTTCAACCAGCTGTCGGGCAACTACACGACCGCCTTCACGGACGCGCAGGTCGCGGTGGCGGGACCGCCGTTGTCGGTGACGCGGTCCTACAACACGCTGGACGCACGCGTGGACGGCATGTTCGGCGCGGGCTGGTCGACCCTCTGGGACATGAAGATCGTGGCGGAGTCGAAGTCATTGTTGGTGACGCAGGCCGACGGCAGGGTGCTGCGGTTCGCCACCAAGGGAGACGGCACGTACCAGCCGCCGCCCAGCATGCATTACACGCTCGCCGACCAGCAGGGCGGCGGCTGGCGGTTGATGGACAAGTCCTCGACGTCGTACCTGTTCGACGCGTCGGGACGGCTGGTGAAGATCCGGGACGGCCGAGGGCGTAGTCAGGATCTGCTGTACGGGTCCAACGGCCGGCTGGAGTCGGCGAGTGTCGCGGGACGGACTCTGCGGTTCGGCTGGACGGGTGCCCATGTGACGAGCGTGTCCACTGACGCGGTGGACGGTAAGCCGTTGACGTGGACGTACGAGTACGACGGGGATCGGCTGATGGCGTCGTGCTCACCGACCACGGCACCCAACTGCACTCGATACGAGTACGGTAGTGGGTCTGCCTATCGTTCACGGATCCTCGACTCGGAGCCGTATGGCTATTGGCGGTTCAATGAGACCTCCGGAACCCGGGCGGCAAATCTGGGTTGGGGGGCGGAACCTGCCACGTACAGCTCCCCCTCTCTTGGACAGCCTGGCGCACTCGCCGGCACAGGAGATACGTCGGTAGGCATCGACAGCGAGTACAACGAAGGCATATCGCTGCCACCCCACACGATCGGCCGGCTGGTCGGTCGGGCATCCATCGAAGTGTGGTTTAAGACCAGTAAGCCTGGCGTGTTGTTCTCGGCCGGCGAAGACACCTGGGATGACTCGGCCATCTATATCGGCACTGACGGCAAACTCCGCGGGCAGTTCCACGAGCTGTTGGGCGACGACGTTCGGTACACGCCGATCACCACTACGGGCGCGGTGAACGACGGCCAGTGGCATCACGCAGTTCTCACAGCTGATGAGGGAACTGACCATCTCTATCTGGACGGGAAACTGGTCGGAAAGCTGGTCGCCCCACGTAGTGAGTATTGGTGGGAGCCGCAGGCGCAGTTCGTCGATGGGCAACTCATCTCCGGGTGGCCGGCCGAGAGCAGAGGGTTCGAAGGGCAACTGGACGAGGCGGCGGTTTACGACCGGCCACTGACGCAGGCCGAAGTGGAGGCTCACTACGCGGCCCGGCTTGAGGCGCCCAACAAGCTGACCAAGATCACCCTGCCGTCCGGGCGGGTATGGGCGAGCAACACCTACGACGCGGCCACCGATCGCATCAAGACGCACACCGACCAGCACGGCGGTACGTGGCAGATCGGTGCCCCCGTCATTGATGCCGCGTGGGCCACGTCGACGGTCACGGTGACGGACCCCAACAACAAGACCGTCAAGACCGTTCACGACGGCTGGCGCGGGTACCGGGTCGTCTCGGTGACGGACCAGCTTGGCGAGAAGACCACCTACGACTACGACACCGGCGGTTTCCGGGCCAAGGTCGTCGACCCCAACGACAATGTGTTCACCTGGGCCAATGACGAGCGTGGCAATCCGATCAGCACTACGTCATGTCGCGGCTCGAACGACTGTCAGACCGCCTACGCCACGTACTACCTGAATGCGAATGACGAGTTCGATCCGCGCAACGACCGGCAGCTGACCTCTCGCGACGCGCGCTCGTCGAGTCAGACCGACAACACCTACGCGACCGTCTTCGAGTACAACAGCTATGGCGAGCAGACCAAGGAGACGACTCCGGCGACGGCGGACTTCCCCAACGGCCGCTCGGTGACGGTCGCCTACACCGATGGCACGGAGCCGGCCGTCAACGGCGGGACCACTCCGGCCGGTCTGGTGGCGAAGAAGACCGACGCACGGGGCAACGCGTGGACGTATCGGTACACGGCGGCGGGTGATCTGGCCGAGCAGACGAACCCGGCCGGGCTGGTGACGAAGCTGGAGTATGACACGGTCGGCCGTCTGTCGGCGTCCACGCAGGTGTCGCAGGCGCATCCGGACGGGGTGAAGATGACGTTCGCCTACGACGGGGTGGGCCGTTTGGTGACGCAGACCGAGCCGGGGGTGAAGAACGAGGTCTCGGGGGTCACGCACACCAAGCAGACGACGTTCGGCTACGACCCGGACGGCAACAAGCTGAGCGAGAAGGTCGCCGACCTGACCGGCGGGGACGCGGAGCGGGCGACGGTCTACACCTATGACGGGCAGGGTCGTTTGGAGACGACCACCGATCCGGAGGGCGGGGTGGTCCGGCAGGCGTGGAACACCGTCGGTCAGGTGACACGGGTGACGGACGCGCGCGGCACGGTGATCGAGAACGGCTATACCGACCGTGGCCAGCTGGCGACGCGCACGTTGAAGGGGTGGACGGGCAGCCCCGTCAATCCGCAGCCGGCCAAGGACGTGCTACTGGAGTCGTACTCCTATGACGCGGCCGGCCGGTTGGCGGCTCAGGCCGATGCGATGGGGCGTAAGACGTCATTCGAGTACTACAACAACAACCTGCTGCGTAAAAAGATCGCCGACGATGTGAAGCTGAACGGTTTGTCGACGCCGCGTGATGTGGTGCTGGAGGAACACACCTATGACGCGGCGGGCAACCGTTTGACGCTGGTCACGCCGAATGGGACGACCTCGGTGGTGACCGTGACGACGCACTATGTCTATGACACGGCGTCCCGCCTGGCGTCACAGACGTTCAGTCCAGGCGGCCTGGATCGCAAGACCGCGTTCGTGTACGACGCGAACGGCAATGTGCTGCGCAAGACGCTGACCGGCGCTGGAACGTCTCGCGCGGAAGTATCCGAGTTCGTCTACGACAAGATGAACCTGGTCACCAAGACGACGGTGGAGAACGGCGCCGACGACCTCATCTCGACCTCCGACTATGACGATCGGAGCCTGGTCGTCGCCACCACGGACCCGCGTGGCAACGCCACCGGGGCCGACAAGGCCGCTTTCACCTCGACGCTGCGCTACGACGCGCTGGGCCGTCTGGTGGAGGCGACGGGTCCGCAGGTGAAGGTGGACAAGGCCGGCTCGTCCAGCGATGCGCGGCCGTCGGCGCGCTATGGCTATGACACCTTTGGCGCCACGACCCATGAGCGGGACGCTGAAGGTCGTACGGTCACGTCGGTGTTCGACAAGGCGGGCCGGTTGGCGAGCAAGAGCGCCCCGCCGTACACGCCGCCGGGCGGCACGGCGGTCACGCCGACCACCTCGCACGGCTACGACAAGGCCGGTCAGCTGATCCGCACCACCGATCCGCGTGGCTACACCAGCACGTTCGAGTACGACCAACTCGGCCGTCAGGTGCGAGTGACGGACCCGGTGCCGGAAGGTGAGACGCCGGGCCGGTGGGTGGCCGAGTACGACATGGCAGGTGAGCAGCTCGCGGCGGTTGACCCAACCGGTGCGCGGAGCGAGGCGACCTATGACGACCTCGGGCGGAAGATCACCGAGACGCAGGTGGAGCGCAAGCCGTCTGCCGCGGCGTACACGACGAAGCTGGAGTACGACGACGCCAGCCGCCTGACCAAGTCGGTGGCGCCGGGCAACCGCACCACCACGTACGAGGTGAACGCGGCCGGCGAGGTGACCGAGCAGACCGACCCGGCCGCCAACACCACGACGATGGCCTACGACCAGGCCGGCCGGCTGACCAAGACCACCAACGTGGCGCTCGGTACGGCGACGCTGGCCGAGTACGATCTCGCCGGCCGCAAGACCGCACTCAAGGACCTGAAGGGCGAGACGGTGCTACGTACGATGAGCACTGGCTACGACCCTGCGGGCAACCCGACCACGCTCACCTCGGGCGAGGGGCACGTCACCAAGCAGAACTTCGATGCCCTCAACAGGCTCACCAGTCTGATCGAGCCGGTCAAGGACGGCGAGACCATCACCACGTCCTTCGGCTACGACGCCACCGGCGCCCGCACCCGCCTCACGGACGGCCGGGGCAACGCCACCTGGACTACCTACAACGTCCTCGGCCTGGTGGAGACGGTGACCGAGCCGTCCACCACCGCCCACCCGGACGCGGCAGACCGCACCTGGATCGCCGTCTACGACAAGGCCGGCAACCCGACCGCGCTCATCCAGCCCGGTGGCGTGCGCATCGACCGTACTTTTGACCACCTCGGTCGCCTGACCAAGGAAACCGGCGCGGGGGGAGGGGCGACCAGCGCTGAGCGCAGCTTCGGCTACGACCTGGCCGGCCGGCAGACCACGATCGGCGACCTGACCGTCGACTACAACGACCGCACCCTCCCGCTGGCGATCAAGCGGGGCGCCGCCCAGCAGACCGGCTACTCCTACGACGAGCTGGGCAACCCCACCCAGCGCGTTGACGCCGCCGGCACGGCCACGTTCACCTGGGACAACGCGGGACGTTTGTGGACGGCCACGGACCCGGTGACCACCCGGAAGATCACCTACGATTACGACCAGGCCAACCGTGTCAAGACGATGACCGCCAAGGTCGGCACCACCTCAGCCGACACCCAGGTCTTCACCTACGACGACCTCGACCGGGCCAAGACCCACACCCTCAAGTCCAGCACGGGCGCGCAGCTGGCGCAGATCACCTACGGCTGGGACAAGGACGACAACCTCACCACCAAGACCACGGCCGGCCTGGCCGGGGCGGGCACCAACACCTACGGCTACGACCACGCCGGACGGCTCACCTCCTGGACCGCGCCCGGCGGCGCGAAGACGTTGTATGAGTGGGACGCGGCCGGCAACCGCACCAAGGCCGGCGACAAGACCTACACCTACGACGAACGCAACCGCCTCACCACCGGCGACGGATCGACCTACACCTACACACCCCGCGGCACCCTCGCCACCGAGACCAAGAACGGCGCCACCACCCAGCTCACCTTCGACGCCTTCGACCGCCTCATCGCCGACGGCGACAGCCTCTACAGCTACGACTCCCTCGACCGCGTCACCACCCGCACCCGCGGCACCACCAAGCAGACCTTCGCCTACACCGGCCTGACCAATGACCTGGCCGCGATCAGCGACAGTAGCGGCGCAGTCCAGGCCAAGTACGGCCGAGACGCGTTCGGTGGCCTGCTTGGGCAGAAGGAAGGCACCAGCCCCGCCCTGGCCACGCTGACCGACCTGCACGGAGACCTGGTCGCCACCTACACCAGCACCGCCCTCGCCACCACCACCCACTATGACCCGTTCGGCATCAGCACTGCCCAAACTGGTGCCAAGACCAACCTCGGCTACCAGGGTGCCTACACCGACCCGGACACCGGCAAGGTCAACATGCACGCCCGCTGGTACCAGCCCGGCACCGGCTCCTTCACCAGCCGCGACACCGCCACCCTCACCCCCACCCCATCAGTCCAAGCAAACCGCTACACCTACGCCAACGCCTCCCTCCTCACCGGCATCGACCCCACCGGCCACTCCACCGTCATTACCAGCGGCGTCGGGACCACCTGGGACACTCCCAGCTACGCTGGATCGGAAGTCGGGGGAGTTTGGGGCACTTCCTATGGGCCTGTCCGCGACAACTACGAAATCGGCGACTGCACCGTTTGTTTTGGTGCCGGAGAAATAATCGTCGATCCCCGTTGGGTCCGTAGCGTCGAATACAACCCGGAGTGGGGCGAGGACGAAGCGCGCCGGGCAGGGGTGGTTGCATCGGGGCCGGGGGTTGGCCGTCAGGCACCCTCAGGGTACTGGGCAGCTGACGCAGAACGTCGACAGACCCTGGCAGACCTTTATGATCCTCAGATGTCCCAGAAAGAGATAAACAGGCTTTGGAATAATCTCAAGCACGTTTCAAAGGATGGGTGGTACGGACCATCAAGTGCCGGCGGGCTTCAGGTTAGGCGGGTTGAATCTAAGTATGGATTCTACTATCAGTTCCGCTACGTCATCGGCACACGGCTGGGAGTTACGTCGACCGAAGCGATGAATTGGGTGAAGCAAAACTTCGCAAAAGTCTTTCCTTTTGGCGGATGTGGGGCGACTCTCGAACTGGGCGAAAGATGTAATCTGACTGGAGTCCCTGGATGGAGTCTTCTCGGGAAGACGGCGCCCATCAAGGTGGTTCACGCGTCCGCTCGTACGTTCACCTTCGAAGCGCTCGACGGTCATTTCGATCCTACTGGTTCCCGGATCACGTTCCGTATCAGTAGCCTTGGAAATGAACGTCTCGGCCTCACCGTCACCGCATTCGGTCCAGAAGGCGGTATTCAAAGCACCGGAATAGGGCGCTGGTTCTCCGCTCTCACAGCTCGCGATACATGGATCAAGTTCCAGCAGGGAATCCAAACCAAGATGCCATATGATCTATGATTCTCGCACCTCGAGTGAACGTTTCGTCCCCGGTGTCAGCGAATCTGATCACAGCATGATCGCGTGATTCGACCGATCAGATACGGGGCTGGTGATGTTCTGTGGTGCTGCAGTCGAATTCAATGCTGGGCCACGTGGTCAGTCTGATCCGCTGGCACCGGGGGCCTGGCGAGTGCTCCCCGGGCGGCAGGGATTGCTGGTGCTGATCTACGTGTGCAAAGGAGAAACTGTAGAGCTGAGAGCGGCTTCGGAGTGTCGACGGCAACGGCGCGGCGGTATGTGGAAGAGGCGGCAATGCTGGCTGCTGCCCCCCAGGTTCGACCAGACGCTACGTAAGGCCGCGCTAGGACGGCCGCACCATCTGATGGTGGACGGCGCGCTGTTCGAACCGATCGGATCGAGACTCATCGGCCGTACTTCTCGGAAGCATCGCCTGAACGAGATGAACGCCCAGGTCATCGCCTCGTCAGATGGGGCAATTCTGTGGATGGGAGAGTGCAGCCGGGCAAGACGCACGAGTTGAGCGCGGCCCGCACGTGGGGCATTACAATCAACTTGGTGGATCTGCCCCGTGAACCGTGGCCTATAATCTTGGAGTAGCTGTGCAGAGGAAGTCGCCGATAATTTTCGGATTGGCTGGTGCGGTAAGCGCGGCGCTTGCCTTTATTGTCGCTTTCGCTATTCTTGCCATCGCGTTCGGGCCGCTGGGCATATATGCCGGGTCTTGGATTCTGCCTGTCGCCCTTTTTCTCCTTGGTGGACTTCTGGCGACTAAAGCGCAACGACGGATGTTCGCCGTTGGAGTCATGGCATCCTCTCTCATAATACTTGTATACATGCTTATGTCTTGGAAATAGGAGACAGTCGCGGGTGCGGCAATGTCGCTGCGCTCGCCATACGCGTGGCTCGGGTATCCATCAGGAACACGAGGGCTTAACGTCGCCCTGCGGCTCGGTGGACGCGGCGACCACCGCGCCGTCGGACGTCCTTTCGTGCGGCCTGCGCAGCGCCGAGGTCGGAACGTCGTCAGCCGAGCTAGCGCTGAGGTGCCGGAGCTGACGCGGGAAGAGCTGGTGGAGGGTGGCCGCCGGCTGGCCAAGGTGACGGAAGTCCGTCCCAGGGTGCTGGGGGTGTAGGCGTACCGGACTGCTTTTGCTCGTCCCAAGGCGGTGGTGAGGTTGCAGGGGGAGTCGGTGGGTGGGGTGCCGGTGTGGGTGGTGCCGAATCCGAGTGGGTTGAACGCGCATTGGACGTTGGCGGGGATCGCGGAGGAGCTGCGGCGGGTGCGCGAGCACATCGGCCGGGCTTGAGTGGCATGCGACGCCCACAGATGACACGCGGCGCCCACGGGTGACACGCGGCGCCCACGGGTGAAACGACCCTGCCGAGTGCATCCGAACGTCCGTCCGCTCTCGAAGGTCATGGTGACGAGCGGAGGCATTCGTGACCATGACCGTACTGACCGGCTCCGTCCGCGAGCTGGTCGACCGACATCTGACGGAGATCGTCGAGCGTGAGACGGGCGAGCTCGGCTTCGTGGGGGACGAGGGCGTCGGGACCGTGCGCCGCTTCCTCGCGGACTTCGTCCTGCGTGGCGGCAAGCGGCTGCGGCCGTCCTTCGTGTACTGGGGACACCGGGCCGCGGGCGGGCGGCCGGAGGACCTGGACGCGGTGCTGTCGGCCGGCTGCGCGGTGGAGCTCGTGCACGCCTGCGCGCTGCTGCTCGACGACGTCATGGACGAGTCGGGCACCCGGCGGGGCCGCGTCACGGCGCACCGGGCGCTGGCCGAGGAGCACCGGCGCGCCGAGTGGCGGGGCGATCCCAGGCGGCACGGGGAATCGGTGGCGACGCTGCTCGGGCTGCTCGCCTACACCTGGGCCGACAGCGCGATGCTGGCCGCCGGCGGGCCGTACCGGGCGTGGGAGGTGTTCACCCGGCTGCGCGTGGAGCTGATCGGCGGTCAGTACCTGGACCTGGTCCACGCCGCTCACGGCCGCGCCACGCGCCGCCGGATCATGGAGATCGGCGCGTACAAGTCCGGCAAGTACACGGTCGAGCGCCCCCTGCACCTGGGGCACGCGCTCGCCGGCGGCGACGGCGCGACGCTCGCGGCGCTCAGCGCGTACGCGGCGCCGCTCGGGCAGGCGTTCCAGCTCCGCGACGACGTGCTCGGTGTCTTCGGCGACCCGGCGCGCACTGGCAAGCCCGCGGGCGCCGACCTGCTGCTCGGCAAGCAGACCTACCTGCTGGCCGAGGCTCGCGCGCGCACCGGCGAGCTCGGCGCCGCGATCCTCGGCCCCGTACGCGACGAGGCCAAGGTGGGTGGCGCGGCCGACGTGCGTCACGAGGTGGACTTGGCCGCCGCCCGTGAGCTGATCGTCGCCTGCGGCGCTCTTGAGGCGGCCGAGCGGCGCATCGGCGCGCTGGCGGGTGAAGCGGCGGCGGCGCTCGAAGCGCCCTGTCTGCCCGCCGACGCCGCGGCTGCCCTCGTCGAACTGGCCCGCCAGGCCACGGAACGGGTGGCGTGATGGTCATGGGGTGGGCGACTTGCCAGGTCGCTGAGGGGTCGGCGTGATGGTCACGGAGCGGGTGTCTCGTCAGGCTACGGAGCGGGTCGGCGTGATGGTCATGGAGTGGGTGGCCCTCCAGGCCACGGAGCCGGGTGGCGTCATGGCCATGGAGCTAGCCGCGGAGCGGGTGGCGTGATGGACGTGGTCATCGGGGCCGGGCTGGCCGGCCTGTCGGCGGCGATCCACCTGGCCGCGGCCGGGCGCGAGGTGACCGTCGTGGAGACGCGGGACGTCCCCGGCGGCTGCTGCGGCACGGCCGAACTCGGGCCGTACCGCTTCGACACCGGGCCGTCGGTGCTCACCATGCCCGGCGTGCTGGCCGAGGTCTTCGGCGCGGCCGGGGAGGAGCTCGACCGGTGGCTGCCGCTGCGCCGCCTCGACCCCGCCTACCGGCTGCTCTTCCACGACGGCTCCCGGCTGGACGTGCTGCCGGACGCCGACGCCATGATCGGGCAGGTGCGCGAGCTGTGCGGGCCCGCCGAGGCCGAGCGCTACCGGCGCTTCCGCGCCCTGCTGGGCCGGCTGTTCGCCGCCGAGTGGAGCGTGTTCGTCGACGCGGACATGACCCGCCTGCGCGCCCTGGCCAGGCCGGTCGCGCTGCTGCGCCTGGCGGCCATGGGCGGCTTCCGCCGTCTCGACCGGCTCGTGGCCGCCCATCTCACCGACGAGCGGCTCATCCGGGCGCACACCTTCCAGGCGCTGTACGCGGGACTGTCGCCGCGGCGGGCGCTGGGCGTCTACGCCGTCATCTCCCACATGGACACCGTGGGAGGCGTCTACTTCCCCGAGAGCGGCGGCATGCACGCCGTGCCCGTCGCCATGGCCGCCCTCGCCGGCAAACTCGGCGTGACGTTCCGGTACGGCACGCGCGCCACCCGGGTCGAGGCCGGCGGTGACGGCGTCACGGCGGTGCGCCTGGACACCGGGGAACGGCTTGCCGCCCGCGCCGTCGTGGTGGCCGGCGACCTGGTGCGCGCCCACGCGGAGCTCCTGCCCAGGGCCGCGGCCGACTGGCGGTTGCGCCGGCCGCGCTTCTCCCCGTCGTGCGTCGTGACCCACATCGGGCTGGACCGTCCCCTGCCCGGCCAGGCCCACCACACGCTGCACCTCGGCAGGCAGTGGGCGCGCACGTTCGCCGCACTGGAGGCGGGACGGCCGCAACCCGACCCCAGCATCCTCGTCACCCACCCCTCCCCGGACACGCTCAGCGTCCTGGAGCCCGCGCCCAACCTGCTCGGCCGCGGCTGGGACACCGTGGAGGACCGCCTCCTGGCCCGCCTGGACGCGCTCGGCTACGGCGACCTGTCCCGGGCGCCCCGGCTCACCTGGAACCCCCGCCGGTGGGCGGCCGAAGGCCACACCGCGGGCACCCCCTTCGCCCTGGACCACCGCTTCACGCAGACGGCCTGGTTCCGGCCGTCCGGCGCGGCCCGCCGCGTCCCCGGCCTGCACTTCGCGGGCATGCACACCGCCCCGGGCGTCGGCGTGCCGCCCGTGCTGCTGTCCGGGCGGCTGGCCGCCCGCCGCGTTCTCAAGGAGGCACGATGACCTGCCTGGGCACCCGGGCCGCCGCCCCGGCGATCGCCGCCGCGGAGGGCACGACCGGCCTGACCGCCGCCTACGAGCGTTGCCGCGCCCTGCACGCCCGTTTCGGCCGCTCCTACTACCTGGCCACGCTCCTCCTGCCCGCCTGGAAGCGCCGCCACGTCCACGCCCTGTACGGCTTCGCCCGGTACGCCGACGAGATCGTCGACTCGTTCACCATGGACGGCGACCGCGCCGGCGCCCTCGACGCGCTGGAGGCCCGCGTCGCCGCGGCCCTGGCGGGCGAGCGGTCCGACGATCCCGTCCTGCCCGCCTTCGCCCACACCGTACGCTCCTTCGGCATCGGCCGCGGCGAGGTGGCCGCGTTCCTGCGCTCCATGCGCGCCGACCTGACCGTGACCCGCTACGCCACCTACGACGACCTGCTCGGCTACATGGAGGGCTCGGCGGCCGTCATCGGCACCATGATGCTGCCCGTCCTGGAGCCGCTGCCGGGGATGGAGGCCGCGGCCCGCGAGCCGGCCCGGCAGCTCGGCCTGGCCTTCCAGCTCACCAACTTCCTGCGCGACGTGGCCGAGGACCTCGCCCGCGGCCGGGTCTACCTGCCCGGGGCCGACCTCGACCGGTTCGGCGTCACGGAGGCGGCGCTGCGCGGCCCGCGCACGCCTCCCGAGGCCCGGCGGCTGCTGGCCTTCGAGGCCGGGCGCGCCCGGGATCACTACGCCCGGGCGCTGGAGGGCATCCCGCTGCTGACGCCGTCGTCGCGGCCGTGCGTGCGGGCCGCGTACGAGCTGTACGGCGGGATCCTGGCGGAGATCGAGCGCGGCGGGTACGAGGTGCTGGCCCGCCGCGCGCGGGTGCCGCGCCGCCGCAGGCTGGCGATCTTCACCCGGCACCTCGTGGCCGCCCGGGCGGCGGGCCGCCGCGAGCGCCGCGTCACCGTGGAGGTGCCGTGATCCCGCCGCTCAGCCGTGATCTCTCCGCTCAACCGGCCAGCGGGTCGGTCCCGTTCCACGTGCCCTCGCTCCCGTACGGGGCGAAGCGGGCGAACAGCTCCTCGGCGTACCAGCCGTCGCGCCGCACGCGGCCGATCACGTCCCGGTGGACGTTCCCCCGGTAGGCGAACCGGCGGACGTCGGCCTCGTCCCGCCACAGGGAGAAGGTGGCCTGGCGGGCGAGCGGCCACTCGCCGGCGCCCAGGGAGGCGAGACAGCCGGGCTGCCCCAGCAGCTCGCGGTCCACGGACGGAACGGCGCGGTAGAAGGCGAGGAGCCGGGCGGGCCGGATCGACGCCCGCGTGAGCACCGCCACCGGCCCCTCGCGACCGCCCGGGAAGCCGACGGCGGCGAGCGAGTCACGGCCGCCGCCAGGGAAGCCTGCGGCGAATCGGTCCCGGCCGCCGGGGAGGTCGGCGGCGAACGGGTCGCGTCCGCCCCAGCGGCCGTGCCAGGACAGCGGAGTCAGCCGCACGTGCCAGGACTCCGCCGCCGCGCGCCGCCAGCGCCGCGCGATCGGCGAGCCGCACAGGAACGCCTCCAACGCCGCCTCGTCCCGCCACACCGCGAACAGCGCCCAGCGGCGCAGGTCCGCGCCGGGCGTCATGGAGGCGCCCCGGCCGGTGCCGAGCAGACGGTGGAACGTCAGGCCGCCGGTACGCCGCAACACCGGCCGGTCGAAGGCCATGTACCGCAGGGCACTTCTGTCCGGGTACCTGATGAGGTGGAAGGAGGCCACCCCGCCCTCCGGGCTCACCGCCCGCCGCCCGTTCCGCCGCCCGAGAGCGGGCCGAGGGGCCGTGGAGGGCCGTAGGAGCGCCCTCGCCAGGTGCGGCGCGGCCGGTACGTCGCCCGTGTGAGCTGGACGGCCGTCGCCGGATCGAGCAGCGGCGACAGCAGCAGGCCAGGGCCGGGACGTTCGTAGCTGCCGCGCAGCGCCCATGCCAGCAGCAGCCGCACCCCGAGCAGTCCCACGTCGAGCGGCGTGGCCCGGCCCGCCAGCAGCCGCGCCACGGGCAGCGCGGCGCTCAGCCACACCACGGCCAGGTCGGCGGCCTGCCGTCCGCGTCCCGTCACGTCGGCCAGGGCCAGCGTGCGCCCCCACTCCCGCCACACGCCGGCCACCGAGTCGTGCATGTCCACGACCAGCAAGTCACCGGCGTCCAGGAGCCCCACCCGCCAGCCGTCCGCGGCCAGCGTCCTGGCCAGCGCGACGTCGTCGGCCAGGTGCCCGCGTACCCGGGCGAAACCATCGGCGGCCAGCATCGCGGACCGGTGGAAGGCCAGGCACTGGCCGTTGGCCAGGACCCGGTGCGGCGGGGGCGGCGTCGCGGCCCCGATCGGCCCGAGCCGGTAGACGAGCGTCGCCAGGAACGAGGCGTGCAGCGCCTGCTCGACCGGGCCGTCGCAGACGAACCTCGGTCCGGCCGAGACCAGGTCGAACTCCTCAAGCCCGG
This sequence comes from Nonomuraea montanisoli, assembly GCF_013363975.1. GTDB lineage: Bacteria > Actinomycetota > Actinomycetes > Streptosporangiales > Streptosporangiaceae > Nonomuraea > Nonomuraea montanisoli. The sequence continues at coordinate 496,362 of NZ_JABWGN010000002.1, forward strand.
CCGCCAGCGCCCCGAACAGACCGGGCCGCGGCCGGGCGTCGGCGTCCAGAGTCACCACGACCGGGCCTTTCGCGGCGGCCAGCCCCTGGTGGACGGCCCACGGCTTGCCCACCCAGCCCTCCGGCGGCGGCGTGCCGCGCATGACGGTCGCGCCCAGGGACGCGGCCAGCCGCGCCGTGCCGTCCGTGGACTCGTCGTCCACCACGATCACCTCGCGTACCGCCGGATCGGCCAGCGCGGCGGACACGCACGGCCCCAGCCGCTCCTCCTCGTTCCTGGCCGGCACGACCACCGACACGTTCCTGGCCGGCACGACCACCGACACGCCGCTCCGCGCGCCGGCGGGCGCGGGACGCAGCGGCGGCCTGCGCCGGCGTCCCCTCGCCAGCCGGGCGCAGACGACGGCCCCCGCAACGGCCTGCGCCGCGCCGAGCACCGCCGACCACCGCGCGGGCGTCATGAGGCCGCCTTCCCGGTGGGGAAGTCCTCGTCCACCATCGAGGCGACGATCCGCCCGCCCATCGCCACCAGCGGCAGCCCGCCCCCGGGGTGCGCCGAGCCGCCCACCAGGTACAGACCGCGCCGGGGCCCGCGGTTGGCCGGGCGCCGGAAGGGGGAGAGCGGGCCGGAGTACGCCGTCCCGTAGATCGCGCCGCCCCACGCGCCGTAGCGCCCCCGCAGGTCGGCGGGCGTGAACAGGTCCACGAAGCGCAGCCGTCCCGCCAGGTCCAGACCGCGCTCGGCGAGCCGTTCCAGCACCAGGTCCCGGTACGACTCCGGCGGCGCCGGCCAGCGGGACGGGTCGCGGGCGGGGACGTTCACCAGCAGCGTCAACGCCTCGGTGCCGGCCGGGGCCTGCGACGGGTCGTCGACCGAGGCGCAGCCGACGTAGACGGTCGGGTCGGTGGACGGCGTCCGGCGCCGGAAGAGGGCGTCGAACTCGGCCCGCTGGTCGGCCGAGAAGAGGATCGAGTGGTGGGCGAGGCCCTCGGTGCGGCCCTCCACCCCGGCCAGCAGCAGGAAGGCCGACGACGAGCGGCCGAGCGCGGCGACGCGCCGCAGCCTGTGCCGGTCGGGCAGCAGCCGTCCGTACAGCTCGGCCGCGTCGGTGTTCGCCACGACCACGTCGGCGGCGATCCGCTCGCCGTCCGCCAGCCGGACCCCGCCGACCCGCCGCCGGTCGGCGACGATCGCGTCGACCGGGGCCGACACCCGCACCTCCACACCGGCCTCGGCCAGCAGGGCGGCGAGGTCGCCGGCGAGACGCGGCAGGCCGCCGGGGACGTACCAGGCGCCGTGGTCGTGCTCGATGGCCGGGACGCAGCCGAGCGCGGCCGGGGCGCGGTACGGGTCGGACCCGGCGTAGGTGGCGTAGCGGTTGACGTACTGGCGCAGGCGCGGGTCGCGGAAGAAGCGGCGCGCGAGGCCCGCCAGCGTCCGGCCGGGCGCGACCGCGAGCAGGTCCGACAGGTGCGCAGCGCGCGGGGGCCGGTCCAGCGGGCCGGCGAAGAACGTGCGCGCGGACGCCGACAGGCAGCGCCGCGCCCAGGCGTGGAACGCCAGCCAGCGCGCGCCCTCCCCGGGCGCCAGCCGCTCCACCTCGCGCGCCATCCGGTCCGGGTCGCGATGCGCGGTCAGCACCGACCCGTCGGCGAAGCGGTAGCGGCACAGCTCCCTCACCTCCACCAGCTCGCGTCCCACGCCCAGGTCGCGGAACACGCCGGGCAGCGTGAGCAGCGACGGGCCCAGGGAGAAGCGAAAGCCGTCGCGCCGGTGCTCGGCCAGCTTGCCGCCGAGGCGCGGGAGCCGTTCCAGCAGGGTCACCTCGTGCCCGGACCGGGCCAGCAGCAGGGCGCTCACCATCCCGCCCACGCCGCCGCCCACCACGCTCACCGCCGCCACACGTCCTCCTCGATTCCTGTACGCGCTCCGGCTCCGGCTCTCGCCGCGACCCGTACGGCGACGAACACCCCCATGGCCACACCGCCGCACACGGCGACCAAGAGGTCGGGTGGCCGGAACACCAGCGCGAACCCGACCGTCTCCATCACCGCCATGACCGCGTACACCGCCGCCGGCCCCGCCGTGCCGGACACCTCCGGCAGCAGCCCATGGATCACCGCCATCACCACCAGCGACACCAGCAGCCATCCCGCGAAGTTGCTCAGCGGCACGCCGCGGTAGAAGCCGCCGTCGTGCCATGTCCACGCGCCGAGGCGCAGCATCTGCGGATCGAGGAACAGGTCCCACGCGGTCAGCGCCACGGCCCCGAGCAGGACGCGCGCGGCCCCACGGCCAGGGACGTGCGCGGCCCCACGACCAGGGAGGCGCGCGCCGCCACCACCCGGGGCGATGGCGTACGCGGCCAGCCCCATCCCGCCCCAGGCCACCGGCACGATCACCGGCACGCCCAGCACCTGCGGCTGGAGCACTTGGGTGTAGGAGTAGGCCCCGAACGGCACCCCGGTCGCCACCCCGGCCAGCTCGGCGGCGTAGCCGACGGCCACCACGGCGCCGAACGCCGCCACGGCCCGCCCCGGCCGGCCGGTCGCCCCGGCCGCGAACGCCACGGACGAGGCCGCCAGCAGCAGCACGACGAGGCCCGTCCATCCGCGCAGATCGTCTATCGCACCACTGACGACCTGCGCGGCGACCATCGCGCCCAGCAGGACCGTTCCGATGATCGAGGGGGCGCGTCGCCGGGCCGAGACTGCGGTCACGCCCGTACCTTCGGCCGGTCTGGCCGTTCGGATGCATCGTCCCGCCGGCTGCGCACCGCCACGGACCCGATCACCACTCGTAAGATCACCTATGACTGCGACCGGGCCACCGCGCCAAGACGACTTGAACACTGGTAGGTGTGCATGCAATGGGTAGTCGCATGGGAAAAATCATGGGGACATGTCCGGGGAGTGGCTGATGTGTTGGTGATCGATGTCGGGGCGGCCACTGGTGCGGCGGCATTGGACGAGGCTGCCGATTCTCTGTCCGGGCGCCAATGGGTGATCACCGACATTCTGAAGGCACTCAAAGGGCCGCCGGGCAAGCTGGAATCGTTTGTCTATGTGGAGGTCAACCAGGGTCTGCTGTGAACTCTCTCGGTGAGATCGCCTGGTATGAGTCGGCGGAAATGTCAAGTCGGAGGCGTTTCATGAAGAAGGGTTTGGCGTTGCTCGTCGTCGTCGGTGCGATGACGACGAGCTCTGGCTGTGCAGGGATTGATGCGACCTCATCATCGTCGGCGGACTGCTACAGGAAAGACGACCGTGAGGGCGAGCGGCTCGCCGGCGTCATAGGTCCGCTGCTGTCACCGGATGTGCGCTCAACGCTTGTCAAAGGTAGCGGCTGCGATTCCGCGCCTGAGGGAGGTGCATTCATATCCTATACTCTGTATTCTGATATTCCTCCGCACGTGGTCATGCAGAAATTCTATTCCGCTGGATGGGTCGACTTGCCGAGGGCCAAAGAGCCTTGCCCGGACTCCTGCATCGCCGGGGTGAGCAAGGAAACCGATGGCCGGCGTATTGAGGCGACAGTGGAAGACTCCGCTGGAGGTCCCCGCATGCTGGAGGCTGCGTTCGTCGACTAGGGCCGTCACAGTCGCTGCGACACCACGGGTTCCAGGTCAGGGGTCTTCCGGAAGAGGACTTTCGCGGGAAGGTTCTGATCTTCGTCGTGGGCGTCGTCCTGATGGTCGCGCTGCCGGGAGCCGCACTGCTGGAGCTGATCACGGCATCGACGATCCTCCCGGCGATCATCGACGGCTTGCACGACGGTCCTGTGTCTGGCGGTGCGCGGACGACTGGATCGCGGAAAGGGCGCGTTCGACCTCGGGCGGCTCGAGGTGCCTGTCGCCGTCGGGGCGCTGGCGTGGTCGGCCGTCGCCGTGTTCGTACTGGTGGCGCCGGCGGAGGCGTTCGTTCCCGCCTTGATCGCGGCGCTGGAGACGGAGCCCGGAGGGATGCTCTGATCAAGGGAGGGCCGCGGCGATCCGGCGGCGGAGGCCGGCTTCGTGGTCCGCGTCGGTGCGGAGCGTCAGGGTCAGCCCGGTGCCGGCGGCCTCGGCCAGGACGGCCAGCAGGGTGACGAGCTGCTCGGCGGGCTCGGCGCTGAGGAGCTCCTCGGCGTGCTCCACGAGCAGGTCCACCCTTCCGGTGTCACGCAGGGAGTCGGTCAGCGCGTCCCAGTTGCGGCCGAAGTAAGCGGGGAGACGGAGTGCCCGGGCCGCCTCCTCGAAGAAGGCGGCCCTGGTCCGGGCCGCGCGTCCGTCGATGACCGCGGGCGCCGGGATCCGGGCCGTGCGTCCGTCCGGGATCGCGGGCGCCGGGCCCGTGGACACGGTCAGCCAGGGTGGCAGCGGGTCGTCCATTCCTACAGTCTGTAGAAGTCGGTGTAGTGGTTCGGGGTGAACCAGGTCGCGCGGGTGCCGCGGTCGACGACGATCCGGTACGCGTCGCGGGCGGCGCCCCGCGGCCGGGAGTACACGTCGTACTCGTCGTACGTGGCGCCGCGGGGAAGGCGGCCTTCCCGGTTGCGGAAGCGTCCGCCCGTGTAGTTGTACGCGCCACCCGGCCAGGGGTACCAGCCGGCACGGGTGGGGTAGCCCTTGGCGGCCCAGATCGAGTTGGCCGAGCGCGCGTCGGCGCATCGGGAGACGGTGCAGGAGTCGTGGACCGAGGCCGCGGCAGGAGTCGTACCGGTCACCGCCGTGGCAAGCGTGACCGCCAGTGCGACGGTCAGAGCCGTCCGCCGTGAGAAGTCCTTCGTCCGCATCCCTCCACCTCCTCGAACGCACCCGTACGGACGCCGCGCGAACGGCCCGCCCTCGAAGGGCATCACATCACGTCAGAAGCGCCCGAGCGGGATTCCGATCAGGACCCTTGACGGTCTCAAGCCTCCATCCCTACCATTCAGTAACCTCTTAATGATCAACGCAATCCCCGTTTACGGTTCAACCACTTCCTTTCGCGTGGAAGCGGCGGAGCCGTAGTTCCGTAGGGAAATGTCGCATGTCAGATGACTATGACGTCGTCATAGTGGGCGCGAGCATTGCCGGATGTGCCGCCGCCATACTGTTCGCGAATCTCGGCGCCCGCGTCGCGCTTCTCGAAAAGCATTCCGGCATGGACGCGTACAAGGTCCTGTGCACCCACACGCTCCAGCCGAGCTGCATGCCGGTCATCAAGACCCTGGGACTCCTGCCCCCGCTGGAGCAGGCCGGGGCCCGGCGGCACGTCACCCACCTGTGGACGCGGTGGGGATGGATCGAGCCGCGGCCCGCTCCCGGCCGGGAGCCGCTCCCGCACGGGCTCAACGTCCGCCGCCAGACCCTCGACCCCCTGCTCAGGCGGCTGGCCGCCGAGACGCCGGGCGTCGACCTGCGGCTCGGCGGCGGCGTCAACGGGCTCCTGGAGGAGAACGGCCGCTTCACCGGTGTGAGCACCACGGACGGCGCCCGGCTGACGGCGCGGCTGGTCGTGGGCGCCGACGGCCGCGCCTCCACCGTCGGCTCCCTCAGCGGCCTCCCCGTACGGCTGAGCGCCAACAACCGCCTCGGGTTCCTCGCCCACTACCGCGGCCTGCCGGACGACGACGCGAGCCGCGTGTGGTTCCTCGACCCCGACACCGCCTTCGCCTTCCCCAACGACGACGGCGTCACCGTGATCGCCTGCAGCCCGGCCAAGGAACACCACGCCTCCGCCTTCCGCGCCGACCTGGAGGGCAGCTTCGAGCGGTTCGTCCGCGCCCTGCCCGACGCGCCCCCCATCGACCGGGGCGAACGCATCTCGAAGATCATCGGTACCCGCGACCTGCCCAACGTCTACCGCAAGCCGTACGGGCCGGGACTCGCCCTCGTCGGCGACGCGGCGCTGGCCACCGACCCGCTGTGGGGCGTCGGGTGCGGGTGGGCGTTCCAGTCGGCCCAGTGGCTGGTGGACGCGGTCGGCCCGGCCGTGGCCGGGGGAGGCGACGTGCTGCCGGGCCTCGAGGCGTACGGCGGGAAACATCGCTCCGCGCTCGACAGTCACCACAAACTCATGGAGGACTACTCGGCCGTGCGGCCGTTCAATGTCTTCGAACGGCTGCTGCTTTCCGCCGCGGCCCGCGACGCCGGAGCGGCCCGGCATTATCACGCCTTCGCCTCCCGCCTCATCGACGTCAAGGAATTCGCGTCACCGGGCTCGCTGCTGCGCGCCGCGCGGGTGAACGCCCTCCACCGTCTGCGCAAGTAACGGCCGCTCCGCCCGAAGCCGCCGAACAGCGGCCGAACCGCCGCCGGACGGCCGCAAAAACGCCCGCAAAAACACTCGCAAAAACACTCGCAAAAACACCCGCGGAAGCAGCCGCGGAAACAGCCGCCGAGACATCTAAGGATTCGCGTGACTTCTCGTATCGCCGTCGTCGGCATGGCATGCCGTTTTCCCGACGCCTCCACGGCCGGTGAGCTGTGGGACAACGCCGTGGCCGGCCGCCGGGCCTTCCGCCGGCTGCCCCGGGAACGCATCCGGCTGTCCGACTACTGGTCCGAGGACCGCACGGCGCCCGACCACTTCTACACGACCGAGGCGGCGTTGTTACGCGACTGGGAGTTCGACCGGCTGCGGTTCAAGGTGGCGGGCACGACGTACCGCAACACCGACATGGTGCACTGGCTCGCGCTGGAGGTGGCCGCCGAGGCGCTGGCCGACGCCGGCTTCCCGGACGGCAAGGGCGCGCCGCACGAGACCACCGGCGTGGTCGTCGGCAACTCGCTCACCGGCGAGGGCCAGCGCGCCGCCGGGATCAGGCTGCGCTGGCCGTACGTGCGGCGCGTCGTCGCCGGCGCCCTGGAGGGGACGATGGACACCGAGCAGCTCGCCGAGCTGCTCGCCCGCATGGAACGCGACTACAAGGCGCCCTTCCCCGTGCCCGACGGCGACTACCTGGCCGGCGGCCTGTCCAACACGATCGCCGGGCGCATCTGCAACCACTTCGACCTCAACGGCGGCGGCTACGCCGTGGACGGCGCCTGCGCCTCGTCGCTGCTCGCACTCACCACGGCCTGCAACGCGCTCGTCTCCGGCGACCTCGACGTCGCCGTCGCGGGCGGGGTGGACATCAGCATCGACCCGAACGAGCTGATCGGCTTCTCCCGGGCCGGCGCGCTCGCCGCCGACGAGATGCGCGTCTACGACCGGCGCTCCGCCGGCTTCTGGCCCGGCGAGGGCTGCGGCATGGTCGTGCTGATGCGCGAGGAGGACGCCGTCGCCCGGGGGCACCGCGTGCACGCCCTCGTCGCCGGATGGGGCGTGTCCTCGGACGGCGCGGGCGGCATCACCCGGCCCGAGTCCGACGGCCAGCGGCTCTGCCTCGACCGCGCCTACCGGCGCGCCGGGTTCGGCATCGACGAGGTGCCGTACTTCGAGGGGCACGGCACCGGCACCGCCGTGGGCGACGCCGCCGAGCTCCAGACGATCTCCGAGGCGCGCCACGCCGCCGCCCCCGGCGCGCCGCCCGCCGTCATCGGCTCCGTCAAGGCGAACATCGGCCACACGAAGGCCGCCGCCGGCATGGCCGGCCTGATCAAGGCGGTCATGGCGGTCAACAGCGCGGTGCTGCCGCCGACCACCGGGTGCGAACGGCCGCACAAGCTGCTGTCCGGCGAGTCGCCCGCCCTGCGCACCCTGCGCAAGGCCGAGCCGTGGCCGTCCGGCGCGCCGCTGCGCGCGGGCGTCAGCGCCATGGGCTTCGGCGGCATCAACACCCACGTCGTGATCGAGTCCCCGCGCCCCCGCCGGCCCCGCCTGGACGGGCGGACCCGCACCCTCATGAACTCCCCCCAGGACGCCGAGCTGTTCTGCCTGGACGCCGACACGGCTGACGACCTGCGCCGCGAGGCGGAACGCCTGGCCACGGTCGCCGTGGGCATGTCCCGGTCGGAACTGCCCGACCTCGCCGCGCACCTCGCGCGCGGGCTCGGCGCGCGAGGCGCCCGCGCGCGGCGCGCCGCGGTCGTCGCCGGGACGCCCGCCGAGCTGGCCGAACGGCTGCGCCGGGTCGCCGAGCTGGCCGGGCAGGGCACGGAGCGGCACATCGACGCCGCGGCCGGGATCTTCCTCGGCGCCCTGGGCGAGCTGCCGCGCATCGTGCTCATGTTCCCCGGCCAGGGCTCCGGCACGCGCTCCGACGGCGGAGCGCTGCGCCGCCGCTTCGACACGGTCGACGAGCTGTACGAGACGGCCGCGCTGCCCGCCGACGGCGACCAGGTCGAGACCGCCGTGGCCCAGCCGCGCATCGTGACCGCCTCCGTCGCCGGGCTCCGGGTGCTGTCCGAGCTGGGCGTCGAGGCCGGCACCGCGGTCGGGCACAGCCTCGGCGAGCTGGTCGCGCTGCACTGGGCCGGCTCGTTCGACGAGGCGGCGGTGCTGCGCGTCGCCGCCGCCCGGGGACGCGCGATGAGCGAGCTGTCCGAGAGCGGCGGGGCGATGGCGAGCATCACCGCCGACCACGACACCGTGGCCGCGCTCATCGGCGACGACCCCGTGGTCGTGGCCGGGCTCAACTCCCCGCGCCAGACCGTGGTCTCCGGGCCCGGCGAGGCGGTGACCCGGGTCGTGGAGCGGGCCACCCGCCAGGGCCTGCAGTCCGTCCGGCTGCCCGTCTCGCACGCCTTCCACTCGCCGCTGGTCGCCCCGGCCGCCGCCGTCTTCGCGGGCACGCTGGCCGAGGAGAGCCCGGCGCCCGTCCGCCGGAACGTCGTGTCCACCGTGACCGGGGCGCCGGTCGTCGGCGAACCCCTCGACCTGCTGCGCGAGCAGATCACCGCGCCCGTCCGCTTCGCCGAGGCGCTCGCCGCCGCCGCCAAGGACGCCGACCTGCTCGTCGAGGTGGGCCCGGGACAGGTGCTCACCCAGCTCGCGCGGGACATCGTGAACGTCCCCGTGGTCGCCACGCGCACGGACGACGACTCCCTGGGCGGCATCCTGCGGACGCTGGGCGCCGCGTTCGCCGTCGGCGCCGCCGTGAAGGTCGGCGCCCTGTTCGACGACCGCTTCACCCGCCCCTTCGACCCGGCCGCCACCCCCACCTTCATCACCAACCTGTGCGAGGTCGTCCCGGAGATCGACGCCGCGCTGCTGACCGGCATGACCGGCGGCGCGGCGGCCCCGGCGGCCGCGCCCGAGGCCGCCGCGGACGACGAGCCGACCGGCGACCCGCTGCTCCTGCTGCGCCGGCTGGTCGCCGCACACGCCGAGTTCCCGCTGGAGGCGGTGCAGGCCGACAGCAAGTTCCTGGACGACCTGCACCTCAGCTCGATCGTGGTGGGCGAGATCGTCGGCGAGGCCATGCGCCGCCTCGGGCTGTCCGAGCCCGCCGCGCCCACCGGGTACGCCACCGCCACGCTCGGCCAGGTCGCCGAGACGCTGGAACAGCTCGTCGCCACCGGCCAGGCGCCCGCCGAGGACGCGGAGACGGCCGCGGCCCGGATCGTCCCGCCCGGCGTCGCGCACTGGGTCCACGGCTTCGCCGTGGCGAGAAGGGAGGACGGCCCGCCGCGCCGTACGGCCCCGCGCAGCCCCGGCGCCTGGACCGTCGTCGGCGAGCACCCCGCCGCAGAAGCGCTGCGCGCCGCCCTGGAGGAGGCGGAGACCGGCGCCGGCGTGCTGGCGATCCTGCCCTCGGGGCCGGCCACCGGACGGGCGGATGGCGAGCGGCTGGACGCCGAGCGGCTGGCGGTGCTGCGCGCCGCCGCCGACGCGGTGCTCGCCGGAAAGGACGTGACCCGGTGCGCGATCGTCCAGGAGGAGCCCGGCGGGGCCGGCTTCGCCAAGACCCTGCACCTGGAGGCGCCCTGGGTCGCCACCACCGTCGTCACCCTGCCGCTCGACGCCGCCGCGCCCGCACGGGTCGCCGCCGAGGTCACCGCCACCAGCGGCTTCACGGAGGTCTTCCACGACGCCGACGGCACCCGCACCCGGCCCGTCCTGACCCCGGTCGAGCTCGGCGGCGGGCGGATCCCGCTCGGCCCGGACGACGTGCTGCTCGTCACCGGCGGCGGCAAGGGCATCACCGCCGAGTGCGCGCTCGACCTGGCCAAGGAGACGGGCGCCCGCCTCGCCCTGCTCGGCCGCTCCGACCCGGAGCGGGACGCCGAGCTGGCCGCCAACCTGGAACGCATGGCGGCCACCGGCGTGACCGCCCGCTACCTGCGCGCCGACGTGACCGACCCCGCGGCGGTGGCCGAGGCGGTCGCCGCGGTCGAGGCCGACCTCGGCCGGATCACCGGAGTGCTGTACGGGGCCGGCGGCAACGTCCCCAAGCTGCTCCAGGAGCTCACCGGCGACGACTACGCCGCCACCATCGACCCCAAGGTCGCCGGCCTCAGGGCCGTGCTGGCCGCCGTCGACACCGCGGCCCTGCGGCTGCTCGTCACGTTCGGCAGCATCACCGGACGGGCCGGGCTGCGCGGCGAGGCCCACTACGCGATCGCCAACGAGTGGCAGAGCGACCTCGTCGAACGGCTCGCCCGCGAGCTGCCGCACTGCCGGTGCCGGGCCGTCGAATGGTCCCTGTGGTCCGGCGTCGGCATGGGCGAACGGCTCGGCTCGGTGGAGAGCCTCGCCCGCGTCGGCGTCACCACCATCACCCCCGACCAGGGCGTGGCCATGCTCCGCGGCCTGGTCGCCGACCCCGACGCGCCCGCTGTCACCGTGGTCACCGGCCGCTTCGGCGACCTGCCGACGGTCACCTTCGCCGCCGGCCGCGAGGGCTGCGACGACCTGCCGCTGCTGCGCTTCCTGGAGCAGCCGCGCGTCCACTACCCCGGAATCGAGCTGGTCGCCGACTCCGAGGTGAGCTGGGCCGGCGACCCCTACCTCGCCGAGCACGTCTTCGGCGGCGGCGAGGGCGCCGTCGTCCCCGGCACGGTCGGCATGGAGATGATGGCCCAGGCCGCCGCCGGCCTGCTCGGCGCCGACGCCCTCCCCGTCCTGGAGGACGTCGAGTTCCTGCGGGCCATCGTGGTGCCCGAGGACGCCCCGGTCACGGTCCGGGTGGCGGCGCTGCGCCTCGGGCCGGGCCGGGTGGCCACCGCGGTCCGTACGAGCGCGACCAAGTTCCAGGTCGACCACTTCCGGGCGGTCTGCGCGTACTCCCGGGCCGAGGGCGAGCCGGAACCGCTCGGACTGGTGCGGCGCGACGACGTGGCGCTGCCGCCGATGGCTTTCGACCCCGCCACGGACCTGTACGGGCCGATGCTCTTCCACGGCCCGCGGTTCAAGCTCGTCGAGAGCATCCACCGCACCGGCGCCCAGCACGTCACCGGCCGGCTCCTGCCCGGGACGGACGCGTCCTGGTTCGGCCGCTACCTGCCCGACCGGCTGCTGCTCGGCGACCCGGCCGCCCGCGACGCGTACATGCAGCCGATGCAGACCTGCGGGCCGACCGTGCTGGCCATCCCCCTCGGCGTGGACCGCGTCGTGCCGGGGCCCCGCGCGGGCGCGCAGGCGACCGACGTCTACATCCGGCACCGGTACGACGACAAGTGCTGGGACATCGAGGTCACCGACCGCGACGGCCGGGTGGTCGAGACCTGGCAGGGCTTCCGGACGCAGCTCGTCAGCAAGTACGAGGTGCCTCGCGAATGGGTTCCCGTGCTGCTCGGCTCGTACCTGGAGCACGTGCTCATCGAGCAGGAGCTGGCGGGACGCGTCGTCCTCGACGTGGACGGCGAGGGGCTGGAGCGGCGGCAGGCGAGCCTGCTGGCGCTCCGGCGGCTGTTCGGGGCGGCGACCGAGGTCGTCTGGCGGCCGGACGGCAGACCCGAGGTGCTGGGCGGCGGCACGGTGTCCGTCGCGCACGCCGCCGGCGTCACCATGGCCACGACCACGGCCGGCTGCGACCTGGAGACCGTCACCCCCAGGAGCGAGGAGGCGTGGACATCGCTGCTCGGCGCCGACCGGCTCGCGCTGGCCGGCACCGTGGCCGAGGAGACCGGCGAGGACGCCGACACGGCGGCCACGCGGGTCTGGACGGCCGCCGAATGCCTGGTGAAGGCGGGCCTGCCCGTCGACACGGCCGTCACCTTCGACTCGGCCAGGGAGGGCGGCTGGGTGGGATTCGTCGCCGGCGGGCGCCGGATCCTGACGCTGTCCACCCGGCTGCGCGGCGTGCGGGCCCCCGTGGTGCTCGCCGTCCTCGCCGAGACCGACCCGGACGCGGGCAAGGCCGGTGAGCTGCGATGAACGGCGACGCCTACGAGTACCGGCACGTCGTCGGCATCGAGGACACCGACCTGCTGGGCAACGTCAACTACGTCAACTACATCCGCTGGCAGGGACGCGCGCGGGAGATGTTCCTGCGCGACTACGTCCCCGACGTGGTGGCGGGCTTCGCCGACGGGGTGCGGCTACTCACCGTGAGCTGCCGCTGCGACTACCTGCGGGAGCTCGCCGTGTTCGACGAGGTGGTCATCCGGATGCGGCAGGGTGAGCTGGGCCAGACCCAGTCCGTGATGACGTACGAGTACTGGCGCCAGCTCCCGGACGGGGGAGAGGAGCTGGTCGCCACCGGCGAGCAGCGGATCGCCTGCGTGCGCCCCGACGAGCACGGCCGCATGGTGCCCGCGCGGATCCCGGAGCAGATGCGGCGCCTGCTCGAACAGGTGCAAAGCCCCTCCACGCGCCGCTGACCCGAGAGGGCCCGCCGCTGACCCGGAAAGGACCGCCGATGCATTCCGTCGCCGCCACCGCCCGCTGGACCGCCGCCGCCCGGGCCAAGGAGTCGCGCCGCGAGGACGCGATCTTCACGGACCCGTACGCCGAGCGGCTCGCCGGCCGGGAGGGCGCCACCCTCTTCGCCCGCTACGACAACCCCGGGGTCGGCGAGTTCATCGCCATCCGCACCCGCTACCTGGACGACCTGATCCGCCGTGGGGGCTTCGGCCAGGTCGTGCTGCTCGCGGCCGGCATGGACACCCGCTCCGTGCGGCTGCCGTGGCCCCCGGGGACCGTCCTGTACGAGGTCGACCAGCCGGACCTGCTGGAGGAGAAGGACAAGCGGCTCGCGGACCTGGGCGCCCGGCACGCCTGCGACCGGCGGGCCGTCGGCGCCGACCTCACCGGCGACTGGCCGGCGGCGCTGCGTGCGGCCGGCTGGGACCCGTCGGCGCCCACGCTGTGGGTGGCGGAGGGCCTGCTGTTCTACCTGCCGGAGCCCGCCGCCCGCCTGCTGCTCGAACGGGTGGCGCAGGCCGCCGCCCCGGGGAGCGTGCTCGCCGGGGACCTGCTCAGCCACCAGTCCATGATCAGCGAGTTCTCGAAGGAGGGGCTGCGCCGGCTCACCGAGGACGGCTGCCCGTGGCTGTTCGGCACCGACGAGCCGGAGGAGTTCCTGTCCGGCTGCGGCTGGCGGGTGACGGAGCTGCGGATGCCCGGCGAGGAGGGCGCCTCCTACGGCCGGTGGCCGTGGAACCCGCCGCTGCCCCGGGAGGCCAGGGGCTTCCCGCAGAACTTCCTGTTCGTCGCCGCGAGGGACTTCGTCGCGAGGGACTTCGTCGCCGCGGGCGACTGAGGCTCCGGAGGGGGTGGCCGCGGGATCGTCCCCCCGCGGCCACCGCCGTACGGCGACTACCTGCAGTGCTCCCAGCCGCTGGTCCAGAGGGTGTCACCGTATCCGCCGCCCCACATGATGCAGCGTGCCCCGGCGTCGACCTTCACCGGCCCCGCGTAGTACTGGTAGTGGCCGGGGTCCACCCTGAAGTACATGCCGTCGTGCCGCAGTCTGGCCTCCACGTACGTGGTGTTGCCCCTGGCGCCCGTCTTCCAGGTCACGACGCAGTTGGTGGTGCCGTTGTAGAGCAGGTAGATGGTGGCGCTGGAGCCGAGGGCGTGGCTGTCGATGACGTGGTAACTGCCGCCGCCGCAGGCCTCGACAGGGGAGGACGCCGCCGCGGCGGGACCGCTGGTGACGATGGTGCCGGCCAGCGCGGCGACCAGGCCGAGCGCCGTGACGGCCGACTTCTTGAGCTTGCCCATGCTGTGCGTGATCCTTTCGTCGAACCAGACGACGCCGATCGAGAAGTGATCGACATGTCACAGATGAGAACGCCGGAACACGGCGGTCAGGTTGTAGGGCAGCCGGGCCCGGCTCGGGCTGATCTACCATCGCGGTTGTGGTGATCAAGAACGCGCACTGTTCCTTCTGCGGTACGGCCTTCGCCCCCGGCCAGGCGTGGCCGCGCACCTGCCCCGGCTGCGGGAACACCAGCTACCTCAACCCGCTGCCGGTCGCCGTGATGCTGCTGCCGGTCGACGACGGCGTGCTGGTCGTCCGCCGCGGGGTCGAGCCGCATCGCGGCCGGCTCGCGTTGCCCGGCGGCTTCATCGACCTGGGGGAGTCCTGGCAGCAGGCCGCCGTACGGGAGCTGCGCGAGGAGACGGGGATCGTCGTCGACGCGGACGCCGTGCGGCTGCTCGACGTGATGAGCGCTCCCGACGGGACCCTGCTGGTCTTCGCCCTGGGGCCGCGGACCCGCGCGGCCGACCTGCCGCCGGTCGCGCCCACGGCCGAGACGACGGAGTGGCTGCTGCTCGACGGGCCGGCGGACCTGGCGTTCCCGCTGCACACCCAGGTCGTCGCGAGGTACTTCGCGTAGCACGGCCGGAACCCGGAGTAGCACCATGGAAGGAGAGGACACCCGACGTCCGGGGAGGCCGCCGCCATGGCCACGACATTCGATCACGGAGCATCCGATCAGGGAGCATCCGATCAGGGAGCATCCGATCAGGGAGCATCCGGCCGCAGAGTCGCGTCCGGGGACAGTGACTCCCGCTACCTGCCGATCGCCGAGCACGGCCTGATCGGCGACCTGCGCACCGTGGCCCTGGTCGGCACCGACGGCACCATCGACTGGTACTGCTGCCCGACCTTCGACTCGCCCAGCGTCTTCGCCTCCATCCTGGACGCCGACCGGGGCGGCGCGTTCGAACTGGCCGCCGCCGTCCCCGCCAAGACCAAGCAGTTCTACTTCCCCGACACCAACGTGCTGATCACCCGCTTCTTCACCGGCGACGGCGTCGGCGAGATCCAGGACTTCATGCCGGTGACCGTCGACACCGGCGAGGCCGACCGCCACCGGCTGATCCGGCGGGTGCTGTGCGTGCGCGGGGAGATCCCGTTCCGGGCGCGGGTGGCGCCGCGCTTCGGGTACGGGGCGCAGCGGCACGAGCTGTCCCGGTGCGAAGGCCAGGTCGTCTTCTCCTCGCCGGACCTGACGCTGGCGCTGACCGCCACGGTGCCCGTCACGTGCGACGACCGCGACGCGCGCGCCGCGTTCACCCTCCAGGAGGGCGAGTCGGCGGTGTTCGCACTGGACCGGGTGCACGAGGACGTGGAGCCGCGCGGCTGCCCGCACGCGGAGGCGGAGGACGCGTTCGCCGCCACGGTCGGGTTCTGGCGGCGCTGGCTGTCGGCCTCCCGCTACCGCGGCCGGTGGCGGGAGATGGTGCACCGCTCGGCGCTGACGCTCAAGCTGCTCACGTACGCGCCCACCGGCGCGATCGTCGCCGCGCCGACCACGAGCCTGCCCGAGCAGCTCGGCGGCGAGCGCAACTGGGACTACCGCTACCTGTGGGTGCGCGACGCCGCCTTCGCCGTGTACGCGCTGCTCCGGCTCGGCTTCACCGGCGAGGCGGAGGCGTTCATGGACTTCCTCACCCGCCGCGTCTGCCGCCGCGAGGACGGCCCGTCCGGGCCGCTGCAGATCATGTACGGCATCGACGGCCGCACCGAGCTGCCCGAACGCGAGCTGACCCACCTGGAGGGACACCAGGGCTCGGCCCCCGTGCGGGTCGGCAACGCCGCCGCCGACCAGCTCCAGCTCGACATCTACGGCGCCCTCATCGACTCGGTCTACCTGTACGACAAGTGGGGCCGGCCGATCTCCAGCGAACACTGGGACGACGTCTGCGCCCTGGTGGACTGGGTCTGCGCCCACTGGAACCAGCCTGACGAGGGCGTCTGGGAGACCCGCGGCGGCCGCAAGAACTTCCTGTACTCGCGGCTGATGTGCTGGGTGGCGATCGAGCGGGCCATGCGGACGGCCCGCCGCCGCGGCCTGCCCGCCGACATCCCGCGCTGGCGCGACACCCGCGACACGATCTACCGGGAGCTCATGCGGCGCGGCTGGTCACCCAAACGGCAGGCGTTCGTCCAGCACGAGGACGACGACGTCCTGGACGCCGCCGTGCTGATGATGCCGCTGGTCAAGTTCATCTCGCCCACCGACCCGAAGTGGCTGTCCACCCTCGACGCGCTCACGGCCGACCTGGTGTCGGACTCGCTCGTCTACCGCTATGACCCGGAGGCCAGCCCCGACGGCCTGCGCGGCGAGGAGGGCACGTTCTCCATCTGCTCGTTCTGGTACGTGGAGGCGCTCGTGCGGGCGGACCGCGTCGAGGAGGCGCGCCTGGCCTTCGAGAAGATGCTTACCTACGCCAACCACGTCGGCCTGTACGCCGAGGAGATCGGCCAGAACGGCGAGCAGCAGGGCAACTTCCCCCAGGCGTTCACCCACCTGGCCCTGATCAGCGCCGCCTTCAACCTCGACCGCGCCCTCGGCTGACGGGCGCCCGTCAGCCCCGGGGCGAGCTCAGCGGCGGTGGGACTTGCGGTGGATGAGGCCGACCACCATGCCCACGATCCACAGCACGAACAGCACCTTCAGGATGCCCCACCCGCCGAAGATCGCGCCGAGGACGAGGAACACGCCCAGGATCGGCACGAACGGCGGCGGGCCGTGGTGGCGGCGGCCACCGCGGCGCATGTCGCGGTAGGCGCGGCGCGCCTGGCGGTGGGCGTCGTGCACGTGCTCCATCCGCTGATGATGGGCGTGCATCGCCGCCTTCCAGTCGTCCATGCCGGGCATGCCGGTCGTGCCGGGCGCGGGCGGGCCCGGGTGGACGGCGGGGGCGCCGGGCAGGTCGGCCGTGATCTCCGCGAGGTCGCGGGCGGTCCGGGCGGCCAGGGTGCGGTCCAGGCGCTCGTCGAGCTCCTGGTGGTCGAGCCGGCCCTGCGCGAAGTGCTCACGCAGGGCCTCCATCGTCTGCTCGCGTTCGGCGTCGCCGATGCGGAGATCCTTGGGGTCCATGGCCGGGGCCTCCCTCTCTCCGAGCCGGCTGTCCGTTGCGAAGCCGGTCATGCGGTCACTCCTCGCCCGGGTCGCCGTCGGCCAGAATCTGGTAGAGCTTGCGCCGGGTCTCAACAAGAGTCTTACGCGCTTCGCGGATCTGTGCGTCGGATCCGGTCTGGAGAACCTGAACCATCGCGAACGCGGACTGGCGCGCGATGTCCCACAGGTCGGCCGCGTTGTCGTCGATGTCGGGCCGCATGTCGTCCCAGGGGGCGCGGACCTCGTCGCTGTGGGACTCGATGTACGTGCGTCCGGCCTCGGTGAGGCGGAAGGTCTTGCGGCCCTCGTTCTCCTCGGCCACCACCAGGCCCTCGTCGGTGAGCTGCTGGAGCGCCGGGTACACGGCGCCGGGGCTGGGCTTCCAGCCGCCCTCGCTGCGCTCGGCGATCTCCTGGATGATCTGGTAGCCGTTGCGCGGCTCCTCGGAGAGCAGCGCCAGGATCGCGGCGCGCACGTCGCCGCGCTTGGCCTTGCGGCCCCGGCCGCCCCAGCCGCGGTGACCGAACGGGCCTCCCGGACCGAACGGCCCGCCCCCTCCCCAGGGGCCGCGGCCGAACTCGGGCGGGAACGGCCCGCGTCGCCCGCGGTGCCGCTCCTCGTGCGGGCCGTGGCGGTGGCGGTGGCCCGCCTCCTCCCAGGCGCCTGCCGCGGCCCTCAGGTTGCGGACGGCCTCGCGGGCGGCCCGCTTGAACTCGCGCGCGTCGGGCCACTGGCCGCCTGCGGACCCTGCTGCGTGTGACATTGCCATGACATTTCCTCCTTGGAGATACCTCGCGACTGTTCGCGATGCTTCAACGATATATCGGAAGAATGTCGTTGGCAACGCCAAGGGGAGAGTGAGGCAGATCACGAAAAAGCCGCGGAATTCGGGAACAGGATCCGGGACGGCGTCGTTGTTCAGTGCGGACGAGGTCGTTCCGCGTCGGCAGGGCTGGGGGGTGCTGTCGCCGTGGAGACGGCCTCGTCTGCGTTTCCGGACTTTTGGCTCGCCCTTTCCGGACCTTCGAGCGTCAGGCCAAGGCAGGGTCACGGGAACGTTCCCCGGCGGCATGCTCGCCTGTCCCCGCTTTGCCGTACAGTCCGGATCATGATGGGGCACACGCACGCGATGACCGGGGCCATCGCCTGGCTGGGGCTCGCGCCGACGCTCGCGGCGCTGCCGATGGTGACGGAGTCGAGCCGGTTCATCGAGACCGGCATCATGGCCAACGCGCTGAGCCCGGCCGAGTTCATCGCCGGGGCGCTCGTCTGCGCGGGCGCCGCCATGCTCCCCGACCTCGACCACCCCAGCGCGACGATCGCCCAGACGTTCGGCCCCGTCACCTGGCTGCTCAGCAAGGCGGTCTGCTGGGTGAGCGGCGGCCACCGCGGCGCCACCCACTCCCTGGTGTTCGCGGTCGCGCTCGGGCTGGGCGCCCACTGGCTGGCCGGCGCCTACCCGATCGGGCGCGACATCCTGGTGGTCCTGCTCATCGGGCTCGCCTTACGCGCCATCGGCATCGGCATCCCCGGCAACAAGATGGGCTCGGCGCTCGTCAACGTCGGCCTGACCGCCGGCCTGTACGCCGTCTTCCTCTCCCAGGGGGTGGGGTACGCCTGGCTCGGCATGGCCGTGGCCCTCGGCTGCCTGATCCACGTGCTCGGCGACTGCATGACCGAGCGCGGCTGCCCGGTGCTCTGGCCGATGTCGGTGAAGTTCGTGCTGCCGTGGAAGATCGGCATCAAGACCGGCAAGAAGTTCGAGCAGAAGATCCTCGCCCCCGTGCTGTCCGTCGCCATCATCGGCCTGCTCTTCCTACGCCTCGGGCCCGTCTGACCCTACGGTCGGGGTCCGCGTCAGGCAGCGTGACTCACTGCCCAGCCCGCCTCACCGCGTGAGGCGATGTTGCGGGCCGAAGGAGATCGGTTTGCTTTCAGCTTTGACTCGCCGCGCCGATCGTGGTTTGCCCAGGTTTCCGGCGGCCAGGTTGGCGTGCAGAGTGCGGTAGGCGTCGCAGACCTTCTTGATCACGTGCTGGGCGGCCTGCGCGGCCAGCCCGAAGACGGCCTTGACCTGCTCATAGGTGTGCTTACGCAGGTCGAAGTTACGAAACACCGCTCCGGCGTCGGCAGGAGTTTCACCTGCGCCACCAGTCTCACAACCGAACACAACATCGGCTGGCGAGGTCGCCCCGGTGAGAATCGATCACCGAGGGGACCCAGCTCCGCTGCCTCCCCTCGGACCACCAGTGGCTGTCCGGGCCAGAGATCAAGGCGTTGTGCCATCCAGCTTGTCCCGTCTCCGCCACTCACTTCGATGATGTGGGGGCGGTGCCGTTTAACTTGATGTCGAGATACTTTTCGGGATATCTTGATGTCGAGACACCGCTGCAACCGCCGGTTAGGGTCACCTAACGTGCTGATCAGTCCCGGGGTGCGGCAGGATTCAACTGGGAGCGAATCCGGCATAGCGCGCGCAATGCCGCGGGCAGGCAGCCGCGAGCGTCCCCACGATCACGCAACGGTCTATGGAGGAGGCGAATCACCGTGTCCGCGAACAGCTTCGGCAGCCGTGACACGCTACGCGTCGGCGACGCGTCGTATGAGATTTTCCGGCTGGACGCCGTCGAGGGCGCTGCCCGCCTCCCGTACAGCCTGAAGATCCTGCTGGAGAACCTCCTCCGCACGGAGGACGGCGCGAACATCACCGCCGACCACATCCGGGCGCTCGGCGAGTGGGACCCCGACGCGGCCCCCAGCGTGGAGATCCAGTTCACCCCCGGCCGCGTCATCATGCAGGACTTCACCGGCGTCCCCTGCGTCGTCGACCTGGCCACCATGCGCGAGGCCGTCCGCGACCTCGGCGGCGACGCGTCCCGCATCAACCCGCTGGCCCCCGCCGAGATGGTCATCGACCACTCCGTCATCGTCGACTACTTCGGCCACCCCGACGCCTTCCAGCGCAACGTCGAGCGCGAGTACGAGCGCAACCGCGAGCGCTACCAGTTCCTGCGCTGGGGCCAGACCGCCTTCGACGAGTTCAAGGTCGTCCCGCCCGGCACCGGCATCGTCCACCAGGTCAACATCGAGCACCTGGCCCGCGTGGTGATGACCCGCGACGGCAAGGCGTACCCCGACACCTGCGTCGGCACCGACTCCCACACCACGATGGAGAACGGCATCGGCGTCCTCGGCTGGGGCGTCGGCGGCATCGAGGCCGAGGCCGCGATGCTCGGCCAGCCGATCTCCATGCTCATCCCGCGGGTGGTCGGCTTCAAGCTGAACGGCAAGCTGCCGGCCGGCGCCACCGCCACCGACCTGGTGCTGACCATCACCGAGATGCTGCGCAAGCACGGCGTGGTCGGCAAGTTCGTCGAGTTCTACGGCGAGGGCGTCTCCTCCGTGCCGCTCGCCGACCGGGCCACGATCGGCAACATGAGCCCCGAGTTCGGCTCCACCTGCGCGATCTTCCCGATCGACGGCCAGACCGTCGACTACCTGCGCCTCACCGGCCGCTCCGAGGAGCAGATCGCGCTCGTCGAGGCGTACGCCAAGACCCAGGGCCTGTGGCTGGACCCGTCCGCCGCCGAGCCGGTCTTCTCCGAGTACCTGGAGCTCGACCTCGGCACGGTCGTCCCGTCCATCGCCGGCCCGAAGCGCCCGCAGGACCGCATCGTGCTGTCCGACGCCAAGAGGGCCTGGCGCGCGGCCGTCAAGGACTACGCCGACGCCAAGGACTTCACGCCCAGCGTGCAGGGCCCCGCCGACGAGGCGTCCGACGAGTCGTTCCCGGCCTCCGACTCTCCCGCGATCAGCCACGACGGCAGCGCCGACCAGCCGCACGCCGCCGCGCTCAACGGCGACCGCCCGCACAAGAAGGTGCCGGTCACGCTGGCCGACGGCACGTCGTTCGAGATCGACCACGGCATCGTCGCCATCGCCGCGATCACCTCCTGCACCAACACCTCCAACCCGTACGTCATGCTGGGCGCGGCCCTGCTGGCCCGCAACGCGGTGGAGAAGGGTCTGACCCGCAAGCCGTGGGTGAAGACCTCCCTCGCGCCCGGCTCCCAGGTCGTCACCGGCTACTTCGAGCGCTCCGGCCTCCAGCCGTACCTCGACAAGATCGGCTTCAACCTGGTCGGCTACGGCTGCACCACCTGCATCGGCAACTCGGGCCCGCTGCCCGAGGAGATCTCCGAGGCGATCCAGGCCAACGACCTCGCGGTCACCGCCGTGCTGTCCGGCAACCGCAACTTCGAGGGCCGCATCAACCCCGACGTCAAGATGAACTACCTGGCCTCGCCGCCGCTCGTCGTGGCGTACGCGCTGGCCGGCACGATGGACGTCGACCTCGACAACGAGCCGCTCGGCACGGGCGCCGACGGGCAACCGGTGTTCCTGCGCGACATCTGGCCGTCGCCGGAGGAGATCTCGGCCGTCGTCAACTCCTCCATCGGCCGTGACATGTTCGAGCGCGACTACGCCGACGTGTTCAAGGGCGACGACCACTGGCGCTCGCTGCCGATCCCGACCGGCGACACCTTCGAGTGGGACCCGGACTCCACCTACGTCCGCAAGGCCCCGTACTTCGAGGGCATGCCGGAGAAGCCGGAGCCCGTCACCGACATCGCCGGCGCCCGCGTGCTGGTCAAGGTGGGCGACTCGGTCACGACCGACCACATCTCGCCGGCCGGCTCCATCAAGGTCGGCACGCCCGCCGCGCAGTACCTCCAGGCCAACGGGGTCGAGGTCAGGGACTTCAACTCGTACGGCTCGCGGCGCGGCAACCACGAGGTGATGATCCGCGGCACGTTCGCCAACATCCGCCTGCGCAACCAGATCGCGCCGGGCACCGAGGGCGGCTACACCCGCGACTTCACCCAGGCCGACGGCCCGGTGTCGTTCATCTACGACGCCTCGGTCAACTACGCCGCCGCCGGCACGCCGCTCGTGGTGCTGGCCGGCAAGGAGTACGGCTCGGGCTCCTCGCGCGACTGGGCGGCCAAGGGCACGGCGCTGCTCGGCGTCCGCGCCGTCATCGCCGAGTCCTACGAGCGCATCCACCGCTCGAACCTCATCGGCATGGGCGTGCTGCCGCTGCAGTTCCCGGAGGGCGCCTCGGCCGAGTCCCTGGGGCTGACCGGCGAGGAGACGTTCGACATCACCGGGGTGGAGGAGCTCAACAAGGGCGGCATCCCGGGTACCGTGCACGTCAAGGCCGGTGACGTGGAGTTCGACGCGGTCGTCCGCATCGACACGCCGGGCGAGGCCGACTACTACCGGCACGGCGGCATCATGCAGTACGTGCTGCGCTCGCTGCTGGCCAGGTAACACGGGCCGAGGACGCCGTCCCCGCGGACCGGGGGCGGCGTCCTCGCGTGTCAGCGGTCCATGGTGCGGTAGCGGTGCACGGCCAGCGGCAGGAACACCGCGAGGATCCCCAGGCACCAGAGCAGGCTCGCGGTCACCGGGTGCTGGAGCGGCCAGGCCGGGGAGACCGAGGTGGGGTTGCCGAACAGGCCGCGGGTGGCGGCGACGACGGCGCTCATGGGGTTCCAGTCGGCGACGGGCCTGAGCCAGGCCGGCAGCCCCTCGGTGGGGACGAACGTGTTGGCCAGGAACGTCATCGGGAACAGCCAGCCGAACGTGGCCGCGTCGGCCTGCGCGCCGCTCCTGACCCACAGGCCGATGTACGTGCCCACCCAGATCATCGCGAGCCCGAACAGCGCCAGCAGCCCGAAGGCCGCCGCCGTGTCCCCGAGGCTCCCGCGCGCCCGCCACCCGGCGATCAGGACCCCGGCCAGCACCATGGCCGCCAGCGACAGCAGGTGCAGCGACAGGTCGGCCACGCTGCGCCCGACGAGCACGGCGCTGCGGGCGACGGGCTGGGCGCGGAACCTGTCGATGAGCCCGCGCGCCATGTCCTCGCCCACGGCGGTGGCGGCCGAGGTCGCGGTCATGGCCATGACCTGCATGAAGATGCCGGGCATGAGGTAGCTGCGGTAGTCGCCCCCGTGGGGCAGGACGATCGCGCTGCCGAAGACGTACCCGAACAGCACGGTCATGATCACGGGGAACACCAGGAACGCGACGATCTCGCCCGGCTGGGCTCTGAGCCGCGCGTAGGTGCGGCCCGCGATGGTGAGGGAGTCGAGCAGGGTCCAGCGCACGGTCGCGTACACGCTCTCGTACATCGCGGTGGGTCCTTTCAGGCCGTCAGGCGGAGGAAGACCTCGTCGAGGGTGGGCCGTCGCAGCGCCAGGTCCTCCACGGGGATGCCGGCCGCGTCCAGCGCGCCGGCGATGCGGATGAGCGACTGCGCGCCGTCGGCGGCGGGGACGGTCACCCGCAGCCCCTCGGTGCTGTCGATCTCCGGCGTCACGATGCTCCGGAGCAGCCGCAGCCCCGCGTCCACGTCTCCCGGCTCGCGGAAGACGACCTGCACCCGGTCGCCGCCGATCGTCCGCTTCAGCTCCTCGGGCGAGCCCGCGGCGGCCACGGCGCCCTCCCTGAGCACCACGATCCGGTCGGCCAGATGGTCGGCCTCGTCGAGGTACTGCGTGGTCAGCAGCAGCGTGGTGCCCTCCTCGACCAGGTCGCGCAGCAGCTCCCAGAGCCGCATCCGGCTGCGCGGGTCGAGCCCGGCGGTCGGCTCGTCCATGAACAGCACCGGCGGTGACACGATCAGGCTCGCGGCCAGGTCGAGCCGCCGCCGCATGCCCCCGGAGTACTCCCTGACCGGCTGCCGCGCCGCGTCCGTCAGCTCGAACCGTTCCAGCAGCTCGCCCGCCCGGCGCCGGGCCCGCGCCCGGGACAGGTGGTAGAGCCGGCCGAACATCTCCAGGTTGCGCCGGCCGGTGAGCAGCTCGTCCAGGGCGGCGTGCTGGCCGGCCAGGCCGATGCGGAAGCGCAGGCGGGCCGCGTCGCGCACCACGTCGAGCCCGTCCACCTCGGCCCGGCCGCCGTCGGGACGCAGCAGCGTGGTGAGGATGCGCACGGCCGTGGTCTTGCCCGCGCCGTTCGGCCCGAGCAGGCCGCACACCGTCCCCGGCTCGACGCGCAGGTCGATGCCCTTGAGCGCCTCGTGATCCCCGTACCGCTTGCGCAAGCCCTCGACCCGGATCATGCCGATCCTCCTTAACGGTGTTAAATCGAACGCTGTTAAGGATGCTTGAACACCGTTAAGCTGTCAACCGTGGCACTGGAGAGAGGCACCATCGTGGCGACCGCGCTGCGGCTGCTGGACGAGGGCGGACTTGACAGGCTCACGCTGCGGCGGCTGGCCGGCGAGCTGGGCGTGCAGGCCCCCGCCCTGTACTGGCACTTCCGCGGCAAGCAGGAGCTGCTGGACGCCATGGCGGCGCAGATGGTGCGGGAGCAGCCCGAGCGGCCGGTGTTCACCGACCCGGCGCGGTGGCGGGTCTGGCTGGCCGACCGTGCCCGCGGCGACCGCGCGATGCTCAACTCCCGCCGCGACGGCGCCCGGCTGGTCGCCGGGACCCGGCCGTCGCCCGAGCTGTTCGCGCAGGTCGAGCGGGCCGTGGCGGCGCTGGAGTCGGCCGGGTTCACGGCGGAGGACGCGATGCTGGGGCTGTCGGCGGTCAGCGGGTACGTCGGCGGCTTCGTGCTGGAGGAGCAGGCCGACCGGGCCCGGGACGACGAGCAGGAGCCGCCCGACCGGGAGGCGGTCGCGCGGGCCTACCCGCGGCTGATGGCGGCCCTGGAGCGGATCGGTGACCCCCAGGGCGACCGGGCCTTCGAGGGCGGGCTGGCCCTCATCCTCGACGGGCTGGAACGGCGGCTCGCGGGTGGCGGGGGCTGACCGCGCGCACGGACTCCCCGCACGGACTCCCCGCACGGACTCCCCGCACGGACTCCCCGCACTGGGTCACCGGAGGGGACGGTGATTGACTCGTCCGCGTGACTTCTACGGAATTAGTGCTCCTAGTCGGCTCTGTTGCGGTTTTCGTGGGCGCGGTCGTGCAGGGGAGCGTGGGCTTCGGCCTCGGGCTGGTCGCCGCGCCCGTCCTCACCCTCGTCGACCCGGGCGTGATGCCCGGCGCGATGCAGGTGGCGAACATGACGCTGCCGCTGCTGACCCTGGCCGCCGAGTGGCGCAGGGTGGACTGGCGCGGGCTCGGGTTCGCGGTCCTCGGCAGGCTGCCGGGCAGCGCCGTCGGCGCCGTGATCGTGGTGCACGTGTCGGTCCACGCGCTGGGCGTCCTGGTCGGGGTCATGGTGCTGGTGGCGGTGGTCCTCACGGCGAGCGCCCTGGCGGTCCCGCGCAACGGCGCGACGATCGCGGGGGCCGGGTTCGTCTCGGGGGTCACGGGCACGGCCACCGGCATCGGCGGGCCGCCGATCGCGCTGGTCTACCAGCACGCCAAGGGGCCGCAGATCCGCGCGACGCTGGCCATGTTCTTCTTCCTGAGCGCCGCGCAGTCGCTGGTCATCCTGGCGGCGGTGGACCGGCTGCCGGCCCGGGCCCTGGTGACGGGCGGTGTGCTGCTCGTCCCGATGGCGCTCGGGTTCGCCGTGTCGGGGCCGTTGCGGCGTTACCTCGACGGCGGCAAGGTCCGGACCGCGGTCCTGGCGGTGGCGGCCACGTCGGCGGTGGTGCTGATCACCCAGAGCCTGGTGTCCTGACGCGCCGCGAAGGAAAGCGCTTGCTTGGCGTTCGAGGTCGGGGCGCAGGTGGAGCGCGAGGTCTCCGCCGGGTTGAGGTGACGTTTCTGGATTGTTACCGGGAACAACAAACTGCCCCGCCGGGGGGTCTTCCAAAGTGGCCGAGGGCGGAATACGTTGCCGCAAACAACATTCATCCGGGCCCCTCCGGAAGAAAGGACCCTGCACATGCGCAAGGGGATCCTCAGCCTGACCGCCGCAGCCGCCGCGCTCACCCTCGGTCTCACCGCCTGCGGGGGCGACGGCGGTCAGAGCACGACCGGCGCCTCGGCATCGACTTCGCAGAAGGCCGCCGGCAAGATCGGCGTCATCCTGCCCGACAGCAAGTCCTCGGCCCGCTGGGAGACGGCGGACCGCAAGTACCTGGAGGAGGCGTTCAAGGCCGCCGGGGTGCAGTACGACATCCAGAACGCCCAGAACGACAAGACCGCGTTCCAGACCATCGCCGACCAGATGATGACCAACGGCGCCACCGTGCTGATGATCGTCAACCTGGACAGCGGCACCGGCAAGACCGTGATCGACAAGGCCCGCTCGCAGGGCGTGGTCACCATCGACTACGACCGGCTCACCCTGGGCGGCGGCGCCGCCTACTACGTCAGCTTCGACAACACCAAGGTCGGCCAGCTCCAGGGCGAGGGCCTGGCCAAGTGCCTGACCGACAAGAAGGCCGACAAGCCGATCGTGGCCTACCTCAACGGCTCGCCGACCGACAACAACGCCACCCTGTTCAAGGCCGGCTACGACGGCGTGCTCAAGCCCAAGTTCGATTCCGGCGAGTACGTCAAGGGCCCCGAGCAGTCCGTGCCCGACTGGGACAACACCCAGGCCGGGACCCTCTTCGAGCAGATGCTCACCACGCAGCCCAAGATCGCCGGCGTGCTCGCCGCCAACGACGGCCTCGGCAACGCCGCCATCACCGTGCTGAAGAAGAACAAGCTCAACGGCAAGGTGCCGGTCACCGGCCAGGACGCCACCGTGCAGGGCCTGCAGAACATCCTCGCGGGCGACCAGTGCATGACCGTCTACAAGGCGGTCAAGAAGGAGGCCGACGCCGCCGCCAAGCTCGCGGTCGCGCTGGCCAAGGGCGAGAAGCCGACGGCGAGCGGCAGCGTCAAGGACCCCGAGTCCGGCAAGGACGTCCCGTCCGAGCTGATGGAGCCGGTGTCCATCACCTTCGACTCCGTGAAGGACGTGGTCGCCGACGGCTACGTCACCAAGGAGGAGCTGTGCACGGGCGACTTCGCCGCCAAGTGCACCGAGGCAGGAATCCAGTAACGCAGCTCATCCGGGGCGCGGCCGGGCGGCACCCGTCCGCGCCCCGACCCGAGGGAGACCCATGACCCCCCTGCTCGAAGCGCGCGGGATCGACAAGAGCTTCGGCCCCGTGAAGGTCCTGCACGACGTGACGTTCTCCGCCCACGCCGGCGAGGTGACCGCCCTCGTCGGCGACAACGGCGCCGGCAAGTCGACGCTGGTCAAGTGCATCGGCGGCATCCACCCCATCGACAACGGCGAGCTGGTCTTCGACGGCCGCCCGGTCCAGGTGAACGGCCCGCGCGACGCGGGCGAGCTCGGCATCGAGATCGTCTACCAGGACCTCGCGCTCTGCGACAACCTGGACATCGTCCAGAACATGTTCCTCGGCCGCGAGCGCCGCCGGGGCCTGGTTCTCGACGAGGACACCATGGAGGAGCTCGCCGAGCAGACCCTGAACAGCCTCTCCGTCCGCACGGTCAAGTCCATCCGCCAGCAGGTCTCCAGCCTGTCCGGCGGCCAGCGCCAGACCGTCGCCATCGCCAAGGCCGTGCTGTGGGACAGCAAGGTCGTCATCCTCGACGAGCCGACCGCCGCCCTCGGCGTCGCCCAGACCGCGCAGGTGCTGGAGCTGGTGCGCCGCCTGGCCGACAACGGCCTGGCCGTCGTGCTCATCTCGCACAACATGAACGACGTCTTCGCCGTCTCGGACCGGATCGCGGCGCTCTACCTCGGCAGGATGGCCGCCCAGGTCAGGACCGCCGACGTGACGCACGCCCAGGTCGTCGAACTGATCACTTCCGGCCGGAGCGGAGATCTCGGCCTCAAGAACGGGGCTGTGGCATGAGCAAGGTCAAGGAACTCCCCGGCGAGGCGGTCGCGACGGCCGTGCGCTCGCCGTCGATCGCCCACAGCGCCCGCGCCTACACCGAGCGGGTGCGCGCCGGCGACATGGGCGCGCTGCCCGCCGTCCTCGGGCTTCTGGTGCTGTGCACGGCGTTCGCGCTGGCGCGGCCCGCCTTCCTCACCGCCATCAACTTCGCCAACCTCTTCACCCAGGGCGCGGCCATCACCGTGATCGCCATGGGCCTGGTGTTCGTGCTGCTCATCGGCGAGATCGACCTGTCGGCGGGCTTCACCAGCGGCGTCTGCGCGGCCGTCCTCGCGGTCACCCTCACCAACATGGGGCTGCCCTGGTACGTCGGGGTGCTCGCCGCGATCGTCACCGGCGCGGTCATCGGCACCGTGCTCGGCGCCATCGTCGCCAAGGTCGGCATCCCGTCGTTCGTGGTGACGCTGGCCGCGTTCCTCGCCTTCCAGGGCCTCGTGCTGGTCCTGGTGAACGAGGGCACGAACATCTCCATCAACGACCCCGTCATCAAGGCCGTCGCGCAGCGCAACCTGCCGCCGGCGCTCGGCTGGGCGCTCTACGCGGCCTGCGTGCTCGCGTACGCGGGGCTGCAGGTGGTGCGGGCGCGCAAGCGGGCCGCGCGCGGCCTGGTGGCCGACCCGCCGTCGCTCATCGCCACCCGGGTGGGCGCCCTGGCCGTCCTCGCGGGCGGAGCGGTGTACGCGCTCAACCTGGAGCGCAGCTTCAACCCGGCGTTCGCCTCGCTCAAGGGCGTGCCGATCGTCGTGCCGGTCATCCTGGCGCTGCTCGTGGTGTGGACGTTCGTGCTGCGGCGCACCGCGTTCGGCCGGCACGTGTACGCGGTCGGCGGCAACGCCGAGGCGGCGCGCCGGGCGGGCATCGCGGTCGACCGGATCCGGGTGAGCGCGTTCGTCATCTGCTCCGCCATGGCGGCCGTCGGCGGCATCGTGGCCGCCTCCCGCGCCAGCTCGGTGGACCCGAACACGGGCGGCAGCTCCGTCCTGCTGTACGCGGTGGGCGCGGCGGTGATCGGCGGGACGAGCCTGTTCGGCGGCAAGGGCCGGGTGCTCGACGCCGTGCTCGGCGGCGCCGTCATCGCGGTCATCGACAACGGCATGGCCCTCATGCAGTACGGTTCGAGCGTCAAGTACCTGGTCACCGGCTTCGTCCTGCTGCTCGCGGCGGGGGTCGACGCCCTGGCCCGCAAGCGCGCGGCCGCCGCTGGTCTAAGGTGATCAGCGACTTCCCGTCGTTCAAGGATGCTCAGACGATGCGTGCCGGCCCCTCGCAGGAGGACATCAGGCGCCACAACCTCGGCGCGCTGCTTCGCCATGTCCACCTCGGGGGGCCGATCTCGCGCGCCGAGCTCACCTCGAAGATGGGGCTCAACCGCAGCACCATCATGGCGCTGACCTCCGACCTCACCGCCGCGGGGCTGGTGCGGGAGGAGCTGCCGCGCGAGACCGGGCGGGCCGGCCGGCCATCGCTGGTGGTGCGGCCGGAGTCGTCGCGGGTCTACGTGTTCGCCTTCGACGTGGGCCCCGACCGGCTGGCGGCGGCCCGGGTCGGGCTGGGCGGGGCGATCCTCGACCGCCGGGAGACGGCGCGCCGGCGCGGGCCGTTCGACCTGGACGAGCTGGCCGGGACGCTGGCCGGGTTCGCCCGGCAGATGCGCCGCAAGACGCGCGCCGACACGGTGTGCGTGGGCGCCGCCGCGGCGGTCTCGGGCGGCGTGCGCAAGGACGACGGTGTGATCATGTTCGGGCCGAACCTGGGGGCCAAGGTCGTGCCGTTCGGCGAGGAGCTGGGCCGCCGGCTGGGCCTGGGGCTGCCGGTGAGCGTGGGCAACGACGCCAACCTGGCGGCGCTGGCCGAGCACAGCCGGGGCGTGGCCGTCGGGGTGCGCGACCTCATCTACCTGCACGGCGACGTGGGCATCGGGGGCGGCATCATCACCGGCGGGCACCTGCTCGGCGGGCACGACGGCTACGGCGGCGAGGTCGGCCACATGGTGGTCAACCCGGGCGGGCAGCCGTGCGGGTGCGGCTCGCGCGGCTGCCTGGAGGCCGAGGTGGGGGAGCGCGCCCTCCTGGAGGCGGCGGGTCGTGCGGCCGCGCGCGGTGAGAGTCGTGCGGCCGCGCGCGACGGCCTTCCGGAGCCGGGGGACGGCACAAGGCGTCAGGGGCGGGACGCGGTGCGGGCCGTGGTGGACGCGGCCGATCGGGGGGACATCGTGGCGCAGGAGGCGCTCAAGCGGGTGGGTGGCTGGCTGGGTCTGGGCGTGGCCAACCTGGTCAACATCTTCAACCCCGAGATGGTGATCTTCGGGGGCATGCTGCGTGAGGTGTACCTGGGGTCGGCGGCACAGGTGCGCAGCCGGCTCGCGACGCACGCGATGGGCCCGCAGCGTGAGCGGCTGCGGCTGCGCACCTCGGCCCTGGCCGACGACGCGACGCTGGTCGGCGCGGCCGAGCTGGCCTTCGCCCATGTCCTGGCCGATCCGCTGGAGGTCCTGGCCCGCGTCACCGGCTGAGGACCTCCCCTCGCATGAGGGGGAGGCGCGGCCGGGGACGCGGGCGGACGGCCGGGCGCGGGTCAGGAGACGCGGGCGAGCGAGGCCTTCCAGGTGTTGCACGAGCCGGCCGAGCCGCTGGTGTAGCCGCGGTTCTGCCAGTAGGCGAGGTTGCGCGGCTTGCCGTGCACCTTGCTCTCCTCGGCCTCGCGGACGGCGCCGATCCACTGGTCCCAGGTGATGCCGGGGTCGATGGAGTCGAGCGCGACGCTGTAGAAGACGCCGGCGAAGCACTCGGCCTGCATCTCCAGCCGGTGGCTGACGATGGAGCGGGCGCCGCCGCGGGCCCGCCAGTAGAGGCGGTTCTGCTCGTCCAGCATGCCGGTGAGCTGCTGCACGTGGTGGCCCCACTCGTGGGCGACGGAGTGGGCGATGTTCATCTTGAACGGGTCGGTGAGGTCCCGCTTCATGATGCGGATGGCGACGGTGCGCTGCGCGGGGCAGTACTGGGCGCCGTTGCTGGTGATCTTGCCGCAGACCGAGGAGCTGCCCGTCGTGATCGTCACCTTGGGCGAGGTGTACGCCAGGCCGGCGGCCTTGAACCGGGCGGCCCAGAAGCGGTCGGCGCAGCGGGCCATCGCCCGGTGGAAGGTCTTGAGCGAGGCGGCGCTGCCCTCCCGGATCTCCGGGATGGGGCAGGACAGCGGGGAGGCGGTGCCGGACCGGTAGATCCGGTTCTCGGCGAGGACGGCGGGGGGCGCCGCGGCCGCGTGGGGGACGCCGGACGCCGTCTGTGCCGTGGGGGCGCCCGCCGCGGTCTGCGCGCCGGCCGTACCGGGGAGGCCGAGGCCCGCGATCACGCAGACCGACGCTGCGACAAGGGGAATACGCACGATCGCGGATACTAGACCAGTTGGTGGTGATTTGGTGGGCTGTCTGGGGAAACGCGGTAAAAGCACGGCGCGGCCGCGTCCCTGGAGGGACACGACCGCGCCGATGAGGCAGTGCCGGCTAGGCGACCGCGCGGGCCGAGGCGGCCCAGGTGTTGCAGGAGCCCGGGGAGGCCGAGCCGTAGCCGCGGTTCATCCAGAACGCCTGCGAGGAGCCCTTGCCGTGGTCGTTCTGCGGCCAGGCCTTGGCGCCGTTCTTGCGGAACCAGTCGACCGTGTAGTCCCACTGCGCCGGGTCGATCGGGAGGGTGTCCTCGATCGTGCGCATGAAGACGGAGGAGAAGCACTCGGCCTGCAGCTCGGAACGGCGCGAGAGCTGCAGCTGGCCCGCCTTGGAGGCGCGGGCGCGGGCCGGCCAGTAGTAGCTCCAGATGCCGGAGATGTTCTGCACGTGGTGCCCGTACTCGTGCGCCATCAGGCGGGTGATGCCCAGCGCGAACGGGTCACGCAGCTGCGTCTTGGTCACCAGCATGTACATCGTGCGGTCGGTGGAGCAGTAGATGCCGTCGGCGCCCGGGCTCCACGGGCCGCACGGCGTGCGCAGCTTGCGGGTGATGATGCGCAGGCGCGGCTTGCTGAACGGCAGCTTCGCCTTGCGGAACTGCGTGGACCACGAGGCGTTCAGGCAGTTCGTCACACGGGTCAGAAAACGCTTGTACGCGGCGGTGCTGCCCTTGGGCAGGCCGCCGGGAGAACAGTGGGAGTCGGCGAGGGTGCCCGTCCTGTACAGCGGGTTGGCCGTGGCGGCCGTCCGGCCGCGCGGCGGCGCGGCGAGCGCCTGGGCCGCCTGGGCCGGGCTCTGGGCCTGCTGTCCGGAGGAAGCGACGGGGTCGGACTGGGCTGACGCCGTGCCCACGCCCACCAGCGAGACCAGAACGCCGGTGGCCAGGACTGTCGTCAGTTTCCGCATGGGGAGAGTGTTCATAGTGTAGGCAAGACTAGGTCAAGATCGGACAAATGCGTGTGGATTTGACTCGATGGAGTCAGCAGGACGTCCACGAACTAGACTTCAAGCCACTGGTGCCAAGAAGCAGAGGGGATCGCATCCGTGAGCGGGTTGCTGGGCTCGGTTGAGGGACCGCACGACGTCAAACGGCTCGATGTCGAGGAGCTGCCGAGGCTGGCGAACGAGATCCGCGACCTGCTCGTCGACTCCTGCTCCCGCTTCGGCGGGCACCTCGGGCCCAACCTCGGCGTGGTCGAGCTGACCATCGCCCTGCACCGGGTCTTCGACTCCCCGCGCGACCCGATCATCTGGGACACCGGCCACCAGGCGTACGTCCACAAGCTCCTGACCGGCCGCCTGGCCGGCTTCGGCGCGCTGAAGCAGGAGGGCGGCCTGTCCGGCTACCCGAGCCAGGCCGAGTCCGAGCACGACTTCGTGGAGAACTCCCACGCCTCGACCGCCCTGTCCTACGCCGACGGCCTGGGCAAGGCGTTCAAACTGCGCGGCGAGCGCGACCGCACGGCCGTCGCCGTGATCGGCGACGGGGCGCTGACCGGCGGCATGGCCTGGGAGGCGCTCAACAACATCGCCGCGGTCAAGGACCTGCCGGTCGTCATCGTCGTCAACGACAACGGCCGCTCCTACTCGCCGACCATCGGCGGGCTCGCCTCCCACCTGGCCAAGCTGCGGGTCACCCGCCGCTACGAGGACTTCCTCGAGTACGTCAAGGAGAAGATCGGCAACGTCCCGGTCCTGTACGACGCCCTGCACGGCTTCAAGAAGGGCGTCAAGGACATCCTCGCCCCGCAGGTGATGTTCGAGGACCTCGGCCTGAAGTACGTCGGCCCCATCGACGGCCACGACGAGCAGGCCATGGAGGCCGCCCTGCGCACCGCCCGCGACTTCCGCGGCCCGGTCATCGTGCACGCCCTCACCCAGAAGGGCCGCGGCTACTCCCCGGCCGAGAACCACGACGAGGACCAGTTCCACTCGCCCGGCGCCTTCGACCGGGTCACCGGCGCCGAGAAGCCCAAGGGCCGCATCTGGACCGACGTCTTCAGCGAGGAGCTGGTCCGGCTCGGCAAGGACCGCGAGGACATCGTCGCGATCACCGCCGCCATGCTCCACCCGACCGGCCTGGCCGCCTTCCGCGACGCCTTCCCCGAGCGCACCTACGACGTCGGCATCGCCGAGCAACACGCGCTGACCAGCGCGGCCGGCCTGGCGCTCGGCGGCCTGCACCCGGTCGTGGCCGTCTACGCCACCTTCCTCAACCGCGCCTTCGACCAGCTCCTCATGGACGTCGCCCTGCACCGGCTGCCCGTCACCGTGGTGCTCGACCGGGCGGGCGTCACCGGCGACGACGGCGCCAGCCACAACGGCATGTGGGACCTGTCGATCCTCCAGGTCGTGCCCGGCCTGCGCATCGCCGTGCCGCGCGACGGCCGGCGCCTGGCCGAGCTGCTGGAGGAGGCCGTGTCCGTCACCGACGGCCCCACCGTCGTCCGCTTCCCCAAGGGCCCCGTGGCCGAGCCGGTCGAGGCGGTCGGCAAGCTCGGCGAGATGGACGTCCTGCGCACCGGCGACGCCGACGTGCTCATCGTGGCCGTCGGCCCGATGGCCCGGGCGTGCCTGGACGCCGCGGTGCTGCTCGACGCCCAGGGCATCTCGGCCACCGTCGTCGACCCGCGCTGGGTCAAGCCGCTCGACGAGGCCCTGGTGCTCGCGGCCGGCGCCCACCGCATGGTCGCGGTCGTCGAGGACAACGGCCGCGTCGGCGGCGTCGGCGACGCGGTGGCCCGGCTGCTGCGCGACGCCGACGTGGACGTGCCGGTCCGCACGTTCGGCATCCCGCAGGAGTTCCTCGACCACGCCAAGCGGGCCGTGATCCTCGGCCGCGTCGGGCTCACCGGGCAGGACCTCGCCCGCCAGATCACCGAGGCGGTCGCCCGCAGGGACCAGCAGGTCAGGAGCCCCTCCACCCGCAACTGAGCGCGGCGCCGCCTCGTGCGATCGGGAAAGCATGATGCCCGCGAGGGTGGGCAAGGTCACACTCGTGGACATCCTTCGCACGAAAACGGTTGAGCAGTCCATCAGCGACACCGAGGCACCGGAGCATCGGCTGCGCAAGCGCCTGACCGCCGTAGACCTGACCGTCTTCGGCATCGGCGTGATCGTCGGCACCGGTATCTTCGTGCTGACCGGACAGGTGGCCAAGCAGACGGCCGGACCGGCCGTGGCCATCTCCTTCGTCGTCTCCGCGATCGTCTGCGGCCTGGCGGCGCTGTGCTACGCGGAGTTCGCCTCCACCATTCCGGTGGCGGGCTCGGCGTACACCTTCTCCTACGCCACCCTCGGCGAGCTGCCGGCCTGGATCATCGGCTGGGACCTCATGCTGGAGATGGCCCTGGCGGCCGCGGTGGTCGCGGTCGGCTGGTCGGGCTACTTCGCGTCGCTGATGTCCTCGATCGGCCTGCCGCTGCCGGCCGCGATCGCCGGCGACGACCCGGTGGTGAACCTGCCGGCCATGATCGTGGTGCTCATCCTCACCGCGATCCTGGTGGCGGGCATCAAGCTGTCCTCACGGGTCAACCAGGTCATCGTGGCGATCAAGGTCGCGGTCATCCTGCTCGTCATCGTGGCGGGGCTGTTCTACATCAACGCCGCCAACTACTCGCCGTTCATCCCGCCGGCGCAGGCCACCGAGCAGGTCGCCGGGCTCAAGGCGCCGCTGATCCAGGTGCTGTTCGGCATCACGCCCGTCGCGTACGGCGTGATCGGCATCTTCTCGGCCGCGGCGGTCGTGTTCTTCGCGTTCATCGGCTTCGACATCGTCGCCACCGCCGCCGAGGAGACCATCAACCCGCAGCGCGACATGCCGCGCGGCATCATCGGCTCGCTGGCCATCTGCACGGTCCTGTACGTGGCCGTCTCGCTGGTCGTCGTCGGCATGCAGAACTACAAGCAGCTCAGCACCTCGGCCCCGCTCGCCGACGCCTTCGCCGCGGTCGGCCAGAAGTGGGTGGCCGGGCTGATCAGCATCGGGGCCATCGCCGGGCTCACCACCGTGGTCATGATCCTCATGCTGGGGCAGACCCGGGTGCTGTTCGCCATGTGCCGCGACGGGCTGCTGCCGCGCCCGCTGGCCAAGGTCCACCCGCGCTTCGGCACCCCGGCCCGGTTGACCATCATCATCGGCGTCGTGTCGGCGCTGCTGTCCGGGTTCATCTCGCTCGGCGCGCTGGCCGAGCTGGTCAACATCGGCACGCTGTTCGCGTTCGTGGTGGTGTCGGCTGGCGTGATCATCCTGCGGCGCACGCGGCCCGACCTGCCGCGCGCGTTCCGCACGCCGCTGGTGCCGGTGCTGCCGATCCTGTCGGTGCTGGCCTGCTTCTACCTCATGCTCAACCTGCCGGTCGAGACGTGGCTGCGGTTCCTCATCTGGATGGTCATCGGCGCGGTGCTGTACTTCACCTACGGCTTCCGCCACAGCCGCGTCACGGCGGCGCGGCAGACCCGCTAGCGAGGGTGCGGGGCCGGTGTTCCCGGCCCCGCACCCGAGGCCGTCACGCCCGTCAGAAGGCGAACACCCCGGCGCCCGCCGCCTTGGCCCGGCACTGGTTGGCGAACGTCGAGTGCAGGGCGACGTTGCGCCCGCGCCAGTTGCCCTCCACCGACACCCTGTACGGCTCGGAGGTCAGCGGGCAGGCGCTGTTGGAGCGGCGCAGCGCCGACAGCCGTCCCTCGACCGCGCGCAGCCGGTCGCAGGCCACCTCGGGGTTCGGGTGGTCGCCGCCGTCGGGGTCGCACTCCAGCTCGTACGTCGTGGGCGCGTAGCCGTGCTGTGTCACCGTGATCCGCAGGGACGCCCGCGAGTGCGCCGCCATGGCCGGCAGGGCGGCCGCCATCAGGAAGGCCCCGCACAGCGCGGTTACCTTGAGCGATCTCATGCCTGTCCTCTCCGTCGGGGGCACGGCCCGCCCGGCCCACGACGCCCGTGAGCTGTGTGACCGGTGGGGCTGGTGTGCCGTCTGTGCACTCGTGTCGTACCCGGCGGCCCCGACGGCGGCGGCCATGGATCGTCCCCGATTCGACCATGTGATAGGGCCGGCCGGCAGGGGAGCGGCAAAGGACGCAGAAAAGGGGACCCGCGCTCGCGGGTCCCCTTCGTCGTGCTGTGCGCGCGTCAGGCATGTCGTGCTGTGCGCGCGTCAGGCATGTCGTGCTGTGCGCGCGTCAGGCATGTCGTGCTGTGCGCGGGTCAGGCTTGTCGTGCTGTGCGCGGGTCAGGCGGGCACGGAGGCCACGCCCGGCGGCAGGAAGCGGGGCCGGGCGAACCCGGCGCGGTCCAGCAGCGGCGTGACGCCACCGAGGTGGAACGGCCAGCCAGCGCCCAGGATCATGCACAGGTCGATGTCCTGCGCGGCCGCCACCACACCCTCGTCCAGCATGATCCGGATCTCCTCGGCCAGCGCCTCCAGCACCCGCCGCCGCACCTCCTCGGCGGTGGACGGCGCGTCGCCGCCCGCGAAGAGCGCCACGGCCTCCGGGTCGAGCGAGAAGTCCGGCGCGTACACGCCGGGCTTGCCCGAGGCGACCAGCTTCGCCATGCCCGCCGAGACGCCGAACCGCTCGGGGAAGGCCGCATGCAGCGTCTCGGCCACGTGCAGCCCGACGGCCGGCCCGACGAGCTGCAGCAGCGCGAACGGCGTCATCGGCAGTCCGAGGTCGTCCAGCGCGTGCTCGGCCACCTCCAGCGGCGTGCCCTCGTCCACGGCCCCGATGACCTCGCCCATGAACCGGGTGAGCAGCCGGTTGACCACGAACGCCGGGGCGTCCTTCACCAGCACCGACGACTTCTTCAGGGCCTTGCCGACGGCGAACGCGGTGGCCAGCGTCGCGTCGTCGGTCGACGCCCCGCGGATGATCTCCAGCAGCGGCATCACCGCGACGGGGTTGAAGAAGTGGAAGCCGACCAGCCGCTCCGGGTGCGCCAGATCGGCGCCCATCTCGGTCAGCGACAGCGACGAGGTGTTGGTGGCCAGCACGCACTCGGCCGGCACCACGGCCTCGACCTCGGCGAACACCTTCTTCTTGACCGCCATGTCCTCGAAGACCGCCTCGATGACGAAGTCGGCGTCCGCGAACGCGTCCTTGGTCAGCGACCCGGTCACCAGCGCCTTGAGCCGGTTCGCCAGGTCGGCCGAGACCCGGCCCTTGGTCAGCAGCTTGTCCACCTCGGCGTGGACGTAGCCGACGCCCTTGTCCAGCCGCGCCTGGTCGAGGTCCGTCAGGACGACCGGCACCTCCAGACGGCGGGCGAACAGCAGCGCCATCTGCGAGGCCATCAGCCCGGCGCCCACCACGCCGACCTTGGTCACCTTGCGGGCCAGCGACTTGTCCGGGGCGCCCGCCGGCCGCTTGGCCCGCCGCTGCACCAGGTCGAAGGCGTACAGACCGGCCCGCAGCTCGTCGCCCATCAGCAGGTCGGCCAGCGCGTCGTCCTCGGCGGCGAAGCCCTCGTCGCGCGAGGCCGTGCGGGCCAGCGCCACCAGGTCCAGCGCCCGGTACGGCGCGGGGGAGGCGCCGCGCAGCTTCATGTCCACGAGGAAGCGGGCGTCGGCGACCGCCTTGTCCCAGTCGTCGCCGTCACGCGCGGGCCGCTCGACCGTGACCTCGCCCTTGACGACCCGGGCCGCCCAGCGCAGCGACTCCTCCAGGAAGTCGGCGGGCTCGAACATGGCGTCCGCGACGCCCAGCTCGTACGCCTGCGCGCCCTTGATCATGCGGTTCTGCGACAGCGGGTTCTCGATGATCAGCTTGATCGCGTTCGCCGGGCCGACCAGGCGCGGCAGGAGCTGCGTGCCGCCCCAGCCCGGCACCAGGCCGAGGAAGCACTCCGGCAGCGCGACCGCCGGGACGCCCGAGGAGATCGTCCGGTACGCGCAGTGCAGCGCGATCTCCAGACCGCCGCCCATGGCCGCGCCGTTGACGAACGCGAACGACGGGATCCCCAGCTCGCCCAGCCGCCGGAACACGTGGTGGCCGAGCGCGCCGATCGCGTGGGCCTCCTCGCGCGAGGCGACCGAGCCGGCGCCCTTGAGGTCGGCGCCGACGGCGAAGATGAACGGCTTGCCCGTCACGCCCACCGCCACCAGGTCGTTGCGGGCCGCGATCTCCGACAGCGCGCCGTTGAGGGCGAACAGGCCGTGCGGGCCGAACGTGTTGGGCTTGGTGTGGTCGAAGCCGTTGTCCAGGGTGATGAGCGCCATCGTGCCGGCGCCGTACGGCAGCTCGACGTCGCGGACGAGCGCCTTGGTGACCACCTCGTCGGTGCTGCGCTCGCTCAGCAGGGCGCGCCAGGTGTCGATGTTCGTCATGCCAGGTTCTCCCAGATCACGGTGCCGCCCATGCCCATGCCGACGCACATGGTGGTGATGCCGTAGCGCACGTCGGGGCGCTCGGCGAACTGGCGGGCGAGCTGCGTCATCAGCCGCACGCCCGAGGAGGCCAGCGGGTGGCCGAAGGCGATCGCGCCGCCGTACGGGTTGACCCGGGGGTCGTCGTCGGCGATGCCGAAGTGCTCCAGGAACGCGAGCACCTGCACCGCGAACGCCTCGTTGATCTCGAACAGCCCGATGTCGGAGATCGACAGCCCGGCCAGCCGCAGCGCCCGCTCCGTGGACGGGATCGGGCCGACGCCCATCACCTCGGGGTCCACGCCGGCGAACGCGTACGACACCAGCCGCATCTTGGCCGTCAGCCCCAGCTCCTCGGCGACCTCGCGGGCCGCCACGAGGCAGCCGGTGGCGCCGTCGTTGATGCCGGAGGAGTTGCCCGCCGTCACGTGCCCGTGCGGCCGGAACGGCGTCTTCAGACCGGCCAGGCCCTCCAGGGTGGTGCCAGGGCGCGGCGCCTCGTCCTCCACCGCGAGGCCCCAGCCCTTCTCGGCCGTCCTGATCGCGGCCGGCACCAGGTCGGGCTGGATCCTGCCGTCCGCGTACGCCTTGGCGACCTTCTCCTGCGACAGCACCGCGTACGCGTCGGCGCGCTCCTTGGTGATGGCCGGGTAGCGGTCGTGCAGGTTCTCGGCCGTCATGCCCATGACGAGCGCGCTCGGGTCGACGAGCTTCTCCGACAGGAAACGCGGGTTGGGGTCGACGCCCTCGCCCATCGGGTGGCGGCCCATGTGCTCGACGCCGCCCGCGATGGCCACGTCGTACGCGCCGAACGCGATGCCGCCCGCGACCGTGGTGACGGCGGTCATCGCGCCCGCGCACATGCGGTCGATCGCGTAGCCCGGGACGGACTTCGGCAGACCGGCCAGCACCGCCGCCGAGCGGCCGATGGTCAGGCCCTGGTCGCCGATCTGGGTGGTCGCGGCGATCGCGACCTCGTCCACGCGCTCCGGCGGCAGGTCCGGGTTGCGCCGCATGAGCTCGCGGATGACGCGGACGACCAGGTCGTCGGCGCG
The DNA here is from genome assembly GCF_013363975.1 of Nonomuraea montanisoli. Classification (GTDB taxonomy): domain Bacteria; phylum Actinomycetota; class Actinomycetes; order Streptosporangiales; family Streptosporangiaceae; genus Nonomuraea; species Nonomuraea montanisoli. Next base: position 536,209 of record NZ_JABWGN010000002.1, read on the forward strand.
GGTCTCCGCGTACAGCCCCTTCGGCCCCGACCGGCCGAAGGGGGTGCGCACGCCGTCGACGAACACGACGTCACGAGAGGAAGGCACGGGGTTCGCTCCTCGTTGCTGGACTGCTGTCGCGCCTATGCTACTCGTCGGTAACTAGGGCGTGGGGCGCGGGCGGGCGAGAGCCACGAAACTCCTGGTGCGTATGAGGTTGAGAACAATCTGCGAGCATGCTGTGAAATTTCCGGACAAGGGTGGGTCGAGTCTGTTAGGAAAGGTCGCGCACAGTTATGCACTAGAGAGGTCACAGAGTGTCGCGCGACGAGAACGATAGGTCGTACGAGGACGGTCAGGCACGGCCGATGAACCCGGAGCTGACCGGCGACGTGCTGTCACCTCGGTACAGCAACGACGACACGGACGAGCAGCCCGCCATCGTGGTCTCGGGCAACGAGACGTACATCATGCCGGACGCCTCCCAGGACGCCTCCTCCGCGTACGCGTCCCAGGAGGGCCCGTACGCCGCGCAGGACGGTGCGCCCGCGTACCCCGTGCAGGAGGGTGCGTCCGCGTTCGCCGCGCAGGAGGGGACGGCGGCCACGTACGCCGACCTCCAGCCCGCCGACGACCGGTACGCGGACGCCGACAGCGGCGCCCACCGGTACGCGGACGCGGACAGCGGCGCCCACCGGTACGCGGACGCGGACAGCGGCGCCCACCGGTACGCGGACGCGGACAGCGGCGCCCACCGGTACGCCGGCGAGGCGGACGGCTACGCCGACGCCGACAGCGGCTCCCACCGCGTCCAGGACGCCGACGACCACGACGACCCCGCCTACCTGCCCCTCGACAAGGGCTACGAGGGCGCCCACGGCGAGGAGGGCGGCGACTCGCGGCGCGGGTTCCTGGGCTCCGGCTGGACCGACACGAGCGCCGACGCCGCCTCCGCCGGGGACAAGGAGGTGCGCCGCCGTACCAAGGTGCTGGTGGCCGCCGCGGCCGCCGTCGTCGTGCTCGGCGCCGGCGCGGGCTGGATGCTGACCGGCACCTCCTCCGACGACCCCTGCGCGACGGAGCGCTGCGCCAGCGCCGGCCGCGTCAGCGTCAGCGCGGCGCCCGCCGAGACGGCCGCCCCCGAGTCCGAGGAGACCGGCGAGGCCACCGACGAGCCGGAGGAGTCCGCGACGCCCGAGCGCACCACGTCCCGTACCGCCGCTCCCACGCCGACCGCCGTGAAGGTCCGCGTCACGCGCACGCCGGAGCCGCGCGTCACACGCACCCGCATGAGCCAGCCGACGACCCGCGCCACCACCAGGGTCACCCGGCAGCCGGCGACCGTCGACGACGGCGACACGACGGGCACCGACGAGGTGGACACGAAGACCTCCGAGCAGCCGCGCCGGCAGCCCACCGCCGAGGCGACGAGCCAGGCGCCCGCCACCACCCAGGCGCCCGCCCCGACCCCGTCGGAGACCTCGAAGGGGATCTTCGACGTCCTCTTCCCGTGGGCCTGACGCCGTCACGTCGAGGGGTGCCGAGCTGATCGGCCCGGCGGGCTGGATCCGGCGCCGCCGGGGGCCGGACGGGCCCCGATCTGGCCTTACGGGGCCGGGCATGTAAGGATGCGGACCCGGGGACCGGTCTGCAAGACTGGGCAACCGCTTTCCGGGGAGGTCTCGTCGTGGTCACACTGGAAGACGTCGCCAGGCAGGCGGGTGTCTCGCTCGCGACCGCCTCGCGGGTGCTGAACGGCAGCACCCGCCAGGTGGGCGCCGACCTGCGGGCGCGGGTCGAGCGAGCCGCCGACGAGCTGGGCTACCGGGCCAACATGGCCGCCCAGACGCTGGCCCGGGGCGCCAGCAACGTCATCGGCATCGTCGTCCACGACCTGACCGACCCCTACTTCGCCGCCCTCGCCGACGGCGCCATGCGCGCCGCGGCCGGCGAGGGCCTGCTCGTCATGGTCGGCACGACGCACCGCGACCCCGAGCAGGAGATCGCCTACGTCGCCACCATGAACGCCCAGCGCGTACGGGCCGTCCTCCTGGCCGGCTCCCGCGTGAGCGACCCCGAGGTGACCGGCCGGCTCCGCCGTGAGCTGGACCGCTACCGCGCCAGCGGCGGCCGGGTCGCCTGCGTCGGCCAGGACCTGCTCGGCGTCGACACCGTGGCGCCCGCCAACTACGAGGGCGGCGCGGCCCTGGCCCGCTCACTGGCCGGGCTCGGCCACATCCGCTTCGCCGTCCTCGCCGGGCCGCCGCACCTGATGACCGCCCGCGACCGGTGCGCCGGGTTCGTCGACGCCGTCGAGGAGCTCGGGCTGCCCGGGCCGCGCATCGTCCACGGCCCGTTCGACCGCGACGGCGGCTACACGGCGGCCGCCGAGACGGGCGACGCGACGTGCGTGTTCGCGGTCAACGACGTGATGGCCGTCGGGGCGCTCGCCTCCTACCGCGACCGGGGCGTGCGCGTGCCGGACGACGTCTCCGTGGCGGGCTTCGACGACATCGCCACGCTGCGCGACCACGTACCGGCGCTGACGACCGTGCGGCTGCCGCTGGCCGACATGGGGTCCCGCGCGCTGGAGCTGGCGCTGGCCTCGGGGGAGACGCCGACCGTGGACCATGTCCAGGGCGAGGTGGTCCTGCGGGAGAGCGTCCGGGACGTCCGGTGACGCCGCCGGACGCCGGGGCCGCGTGCGCGGAGCCTCGCCGCCGCCCGAGTGGGTGCCCCGCCGCGACCGCGCGGGGGCACCGCTGGTGAGACGGCGGCCGGGGGCACGGCGGCTCAGGGTGCGGCGGCTGATGGCGCGGTCGGCCGAGGACACGGCGGCCGAGGGCGCGGGCGGCTGATGGCGCGGCGGTGTCCTGCGTGCCCGCGGCGCACGTACCCGCCGGCACCTGCCACAGATGACGACATATCGACATATCGGGACGGCACATGAGGGGGATGCGGTGAAGCTCGCGGTCAGCACGCTGGGAATGCCCGGGGACAGGCTCGACAGGGCGATCGAGGTGGCGACCGCGTACCGGTGCGACGGCCTCGAACTGCGCCTCCATCCCGACACCGGCGTCCACGGCGGGCTCACCCCCGAGGAGCGGCGCTCCGCCCGCGAGCGCGTGGAGCGGGCGGGGCTGGAGCTCTCCGCCCTGGCCGGGTACGTGCGGGTGTGCGAGCCGGGCCCGGACGAGCCCGTGGTGGAGGCGTTGCGCGCGGACCTGGAACTGGCCGCCGACCTGGGCGCGCCCGGCGTCCGGGTGTTCCCGCGCGGCGAGGACCCCGCCGTCGGCGCGCGCCGGCTGCGCGCGGTCTCCGGTACGGCCGCCGACCTGGGCGTCACGGTGCTGGTCGAGACCCACGACGCGATGGCGACCGGCGCCGCCGTGGCGCGGCTGCTGGAGACGGCCGACCGGCCCGGGACGACCGGTGCCGTGTGGGACCTCCTGCACCCGTGGCGCCACGGCGAGGCGCCGGCCGACACGCTGGCCGCGCTCGGGCCGTGGCTGAGGTACGTGCAGGTCAAGGACGCCGTCTCGGCCGAGGACACGACACCGGTGCCGATGGGGACGGGTTCGGTCCCGCTGGACGAGTGCGGCGAGCTGCTGCGCGCGGCGGGTTACGACGGATGGGTGTCGCTGGAGTGGGAGCGGACCTGGTATCCGCAGGTGGCGCCGGTGGAGGAGATCCTGCCCGGCGCCGCCGACTGGGTCGCCCGCTTCGCCGCTGCTGGTGACGACCGGGCGAAGGATGCCGTATGAGGGACAAGGTGCTGGTCGTCGGGATGGACGGCCTGCGCTTCGACCGCCTGGTCGCCATCCGGCCGCCGGTGCTGTCGGCGCTGATGTCGACGGGCGCGTACGGGACCAGCACGCTCCCGTACGGTGAACCGGAGGCGCCACGGACGGAGTCGCCGGGCCAGATCGTCCCCGAGGAAGCCATCGGGTCGCCGGCGCCGACCCACGCTGCGCCCGCCCCCGAGGACGCTCGGGCGAACAACGACGACCGCCCGACGGACGCCCCCCGCTCGACGGACGACACCGAGGCGACGGACGCCCCCCGCTCGACGGACGACGTCGGGGCGACGGACGCCCCCCGCTCGACGGACGACGTCGGGGCGACGGACGACCCCCGGGCGACCGGCGAAGAGGAGGAGTCCGTGCGGGTGATCCGGGCGCGGACCGACTCCGGGCCGGGGTGGGCGTCGATCGCGACCGGCGTGTGGCCGGACAAGCACGGCGTCGTGGACAACGGCTTCGCCGCCCCGCAGTTCACGAAATATCCGGACTTCCTGACGCGGGCCCAGGAGGCCCGCCCCGACCTCGTCACCTCCGCGTTCTTCTCGTGGGCCGCCCTCGCCGAGCACGGCGCGTTCGGCCCCGCCATCGGCACGCGCTTCGTGCTCGACGGCTACGCCCTCACCTGGAGCGTCGCCGACCGCCAGGTCGCCGACGCGGCCCGCGACCATCTGGCGAACGCCGGCCCCGACCTGTCGTTCGTCTACCTGGGCGACACCGACGAGGTGGCCCACGCCCTCGGCCCGCTCTGCCCCGAGTACACCGACGCGCTGCTGCTCCAGGACGCGTACCTCGGCGGCCTGCTCGACACGATCCGCGCGAGGCCCTCGTTCGGGCACGAGCGCTGGACGGTCCTCGTCACCACCGACCACGGCCACGTGGACGCGGGCGGCCACGGCGGCGTGTCGGGCGAGGAGCGGACGGTGTTCGTGATCGGCGCTCGGCTGGGGGAGGACCTCGGCGGCGTGCGCCTGCAGGATCCCCGGCCGGTGGACGTGGCCCCCACGGCGCTCGACCGGCTCGGCATCGCCGTGGACCCGGCCTGGGACCTCGACGGAGCGCCCCTGGCGTTCTGAACCCTGCCCCGACCGGCCACGACACGGCCCGAGCCACCCTCCGCCCGCCCGATGTTTCATCAGGTGTTGAATTTCTCGCCGCGAGGGGTGACACTCGTGTCGAGAAGCTGAACGCCGAGGGTGGGGCAGATGAACACGGCACTGGAGTTCTCCGAGATCGACGCCTCCATGCTGGCCGAGGTGGGCGGAAAAGCCGCCAACCTGGGCGAGATGACCAGGGCCGGGCTGCCGGTGCCGCCCGGATGGGTGCTGACGACCGACGCGTACCGCCAGGTCGCCGAGGCCGCCGCCCTGGGCGAGGTGATCGCCGAGGGCGGTCCCGGGCTGGCGCCGGCGGCCAGGGAGCGCCTGCTCGGGACCCCGGTGCCGGAGCCGGTGGCCAAGGCGGTCACCGCCGCGTACGAGCGGCTCGGCGGCGGGCCCGTCGCGGTGCGTTCCTCGGCCACGGCCGAGGACCTGCCGTTCGCCAGCTTCGCCGGGCAGCAGGACACCTACCTCAACGTCGTCGGCGTGGACGACGTGCTCGACGCGGTCCGGCGCTGCTGGGCGTCGCTGTGGACCGACCGCGCCGTCGCCTACCGCGCCTCCAACGGCATCGACCACGCCTCGGTACGGCTGGCGGTGGTCGTCCAGGCGATGGTGCAGGCGGAGGTCGCCGGGGTGATGTTCACGGCCGACCCGCTGACCGGACGGCGGCACCGGGCGGTCATCGACGCGAGCCCCGGCCTGGGCGAGGCCGTCGTCTCCGGGGCCGTGAACCCGGACCGGTTCGTCGCCGACCCGGCCACCGGCGAGATCCTCGAACGCCGTGCCGGGGACAAGCGCGTGGTGATCCGCTCCTTGCCCGGCGGCGGCACGGAGCGTCTGGACCGTACCGGCTCGGCCGAGTACTGCCTGACGGACGCGCAGGTGCGCGAGCTGGCCGCGCTCGGCGCGCGCGTCGAGCGGCACTACGGAGCCCCGCAGGACACCGAGTGGGCGCTCGACGTGTCCGGCGCGCTCTGGCTCACCCAGGCGCGGCCCGTCACCACGCTGTTCCCGCTGCCCGCGCCCGACCCCGCGCGTGACGGGCTGCGCGTCTACTTCAGCGTCAACGTCGCCCAGGGCGTCATGGGCCCGCTGACGCCGATGGGCCTGGCGGGGTTCCAGCTCAGCGCGTCGGGCGCGGCGGGCCTGTTCGGGCACGCGCCCGACGACCCGCGCCGGGGGCCGGCGTTCATGTCCGTCGCGGGGGAGCGGCTGTGGCTGGACCTGACCACGGCCGCGCGCAGCCGGGCCGGCCGGGCCATCCTGCCCAAGGCGCTGACCCTGGGCGAGGCCCGCACCGCCGCCGTCCTGGACGGCCTGTTCGACGACCCCCGGCTGTCGGTCGTCCACGCCTCGCGCCGGCCGTTCCTGAAGGGGCTCGCCCGCTTCGCCCGGACCGTCCGCGCGCCGGTCCGGGTGCTGGAGGCGCTGTTCAGCCCGCGCGCCGCCCTGGCGTACACCCGGCGGCTGGGCGACGAGCTCGACCGGCGGCTGCGCGTGCCGGACGACGCCACCCCCGTCCAGCGCGTCGAGCACGCCGAGCGCATGCTGCGCGGCGCGTTTCCCGTGATCATCTCCATCATGCCGATCGTGATCACCGGGTACGGGCTGTTCGCGCTGGCGTCGCGGCTGTCGGGGGTGCCGATCGCCGACATGCAGAACGTGCTGCGCAGCCTCCCCGGCAACCCCACGACCGAGATGGACCTGGAGCTGTGGGACCTGGCCACCCGGATCGAGCCCGGACCGTTCCGGGAGCTCCCGGTGGGGGAGCTGGTGCGCCGCTACCGGGCGGGCGAGCTGCCCCCGAAGGCCCAGCGGGGCGTCGAGGACTTCCTGCGCCGCTACGGCCACCGGGGCGTCGCCGAGATCGACCTGGGCCTGCCCCGCTGGTCGGAGGAGCCGGCGCACATCCTCGGCGTGCTGGCCAACTACCTGCGCATGGACGACCCCGGCGACCTCGCCCCGTCCGTCCTGTTCGCCCGGGGCGACGTGGAGGCGCGGCGCGCCGTCGAGGAGATCGCCGCCCGGGCCCGCCGCCGGGGCGCCCTGCGAGGCGCGGTGACGCGCTTCGCGCTGCGCCGCACGAGGCGGTTCGGAGGGCTGCGGGAACTGCCGAAGTTCTACCTGGTCAAGATCCTCGCCGGGGTGCGGCGGAGCATGCTCGTGGTGGGGGCGCGGCTGGTTTCGGCGGGTCTGCTGGACGCGCCGGGCGACGTCTTCTTCCTCCGTTTCCAGGAGGTACGGGAGGCGCTGGATGCCGCGCTTGCCGAGGAGAAGCCGACCGGCGGGGAGGCTCCGGAGCCCGCTCCCCCCGGCCCGCGCGAACTGGTGGCGGCCCGCCGGGCGGCGTACGAACAGGAGGCGCGGCGCCGCCACGTACCCCGGGTCATGCTGTCGGACGGCACCGAACCCGAGGCCGTCGCCGTCGCCGCCGCGTCCGGCTCGGCCGTCCCGGCGGACGCGCTCACGGGCACGGCCGCCTCGGCCGGCACGGTCACGGGCCCGGCCCGCGTCGTCCTCGACCCGGTCGGCGCCCACCTGGAGCCCGGCGAGATCCTCGTCTGCCCGTCCACCGACCCGGGCTGGACGCCGCTGTTCCTCACGGCGGGCGGCCTGGTCATGGAGATGGGCGGCGCGATGTCCCACGGTGCGGTGGTGGCCAGGGAGTACGGCATCCCGGCCGTGGTCGGGGTGGCCGACGCCACCCACCGCATCACCACCGGCCGGCAGGTGACCGTGAACGGCGCCTCCGGCACCATCACCCTCGGCTGACCCCGAACCCCACAGCCCCCCGACCTGTGCCACGGGCCGGGAGACGCTACGGCCGGGGGAGGACCTCGTCCAGCCAGCCGCAGATCTCCTGGGCCAGCCGGGTCGGGTTGTTGATCTGGCAGTGCGCGTCGGCGCCGCTGGCCGCGTCCAGCTCGACCAGGGCCTTGGTGGCGACCGGCAGGCCGTCGTGCCAGCGGCGGGCCTGCTCCAGGAACGTGGGTGACTCGCCGGCGCCCGCGATGGCCAGGTAGGCGCAGCGCACCTGGGCCGGGTCGGCGCGGAAGGTCGTCAGCAGCTCGGCGAACTCCTCCGGCGTGTCGCAGCCCGAGCGCCACAGGTACATCTGGAAGCTGTCGCGCATCGCGCCCTCGGTGGCCATCGCCCGCACGACGCCGACCGGCAGGATCTGCCCCATGTCCGAGACCGGGGTGCTGGCCACGCAGGCGGCCAGGCGCCGTTCGGTCATCACCGCCCGGCTGACCATGTAACCGCCGCCGCTCATGCCGACGATGGCCAGCCGGGCCGGATCCTGGCCGTACTTGTCGACGAGGTGGTCGACGACGGCTCCGATCGGACGTTCGGTCTCGGCCATGAAGTACAGCCCGCGCAGCGGCGTGCTGCCCTGACCGGGCATGTCCACGATCACGGCGGTGTAGCCGCGCTGCCAGGCGTTGTAGCCGATCAGGTGGTACATGTCCTCGCGGCCGGTGTCTCCGCCGCCGATGACGATCAGGGTGGGCGCGTCCGGTCCGGCGTCCAGCCGCAGACCCGGCAGCGAGTTGTCCTCGAACGGCACCTCAAGGAACTCCAGCGGCAGCCCCAGCAGGTCCACGGCCTCCGCGAACGCCGCCTCGTACTTGTGGATCAGCGGCTCGAACAGCTCGCCCCGTCCGGCGAACTGCCAGGCCTGCCGGTAGCAGTAGTACGCCTTCATCTGCGCCTCGCCGGCGCTGCGCCGCCACCCCCGCCGCCGCCACGTCTCCGCCAGCTCCCGCTGGTCGTCGCCGTACGCCTCGAACTCGCGCACCCAGCTCGCGGTGTCGCCGTCCGCGATGCGCGCGGCGACGTGGAACAGCTCCCCGGCGTCCAGGCCGCCGGTCTTGGCGGCGCCGGCCGACCACTGGAAGATGAAGTCCATGTCCGGGTCGTCGAAGTAGTACCGCGTGGAGTTGCTGCGCTGCAGCTTCTTGTCGCTCATGCGGCGAAGCTACGGGGGGCCGGGGCACGGCGGGGAGGACAGAAGACGATCAAAAGGGGACCGAACCCGACGCCTCGCGGAACTCGTGCGGGCCGATGCCGTTCCGGCGGACGAACGCCCGCCGGAACGCCCTGGCGTCGGAGTAGCCCAGTCGCGTGGCGATCGCGGCGATCGGGAGCCTGTGCTCGGCCAGCAGGCTCGTCGCCACCTCGTCGCGGACACGCTCCAGCTCCGCCCGCCAGCTCGTGCCCGCCTCACGCAGCCGCTGCTGCAGCCGGCGCGGGCTCAACCCCACGTGCCGGGCCGCCGTCTCCAGCGTCACCGTGCGACCCACGAACCCGTCGGCGAGGAACGCGCGCAGCCGGCCCAGCAGCTCCAGGGCCTGCCGCTCGGACTCCGACAGGTACGGCTCGGCGGGCTCCAGGTCGGTCGAGGCGGCCCAGGTGTACTCGAACAGGTTGACCAGGGTGGCCACGATGCCGGGCTGCCTGATCACGAGTGCGCCCGCGGCCGGGGTGTCCGGGACGAGCGGCACGAAGGCGGTGGCCCGGTCCACGAGGACCATCGTCTGGATCGGCTGGTCGGTGACCCGGTGGTGATCGCCCGCCCGGTGGAGTTCGGTGAAGTAGGCCAGCTCGCCGGGCGTCTCCAGGGTGGCGCGGTGCAGGATGGTCCGGTAGCGGATGCCCCTGCCGAGGTTGTCCAGCATGCGGCGGCGCGCGGCGGGGTCGTCGCCTGCCGGGCGTCGTACGGCGTGCGTGGACAGCACCTCTCCCGCGCGCTCCACCGTGCTCTCGATGCGCGCGTTGACGGCCTCGATGCCTGTCAGCCGTTCGACCCGCTTCGGGTCGAACGCGGCGGCCCACTCCAGGTTGAACCCGGAGACCTGCTGGGGGGCGAACGCGGGGCCCGTCCGGCTCCCCGGGCGACCCGCCGCATCGCCCGGCGGACGTTCCGAGCTCGACATCATGGGACCACATCCAGCTTCTTCACCCACATCCAACATCAGCTCCATGGTGGCGCGGCTTCGCCCCGAAGGCATGGCCCTCGCTCCGCTCGGACGTCCTGAGCGGGGCTTCGCCCCGCACCCCGGGCGAGGGCCTCCCGGCCCTCGCGCTCCCGGGCCCGGACCGGCGCGACAGCCTCCTCCCCTGGTCGACAAGCATGCACGAAGCGGTGGGTTGGCAGAGGAAGAGGCTCCCGGTAAGAAGGCAGTTGATCGACGACATCCCCCGACGTGATCACGAGCGCCGTCGCCACACTGCCCCGGTGTGACAGCGGACACCTCCAAGCCGGATCCCAGGTGAGTCCATGAGCCGCATCGAAGACCGCACCCCCCACTTCCGGGTCACCCCATCCGGACGGACAAGATCGCGCGCGTCGGCTCCTCCTGGCGCCACCGGATCCCGGTTTCCCTCACCCTCGCCGCGTTTCTGGGAACGGCCGCCGTGGCGTGCGCTCTCTTCCTGCCCCGCTACCTGCTCGCGTGGGATGTGGGAACGGCGAAGCCGCCGACGGACTACGCCACCGCCGTGAACAACATCCGCACCACCTTGCTCCCGGGGGTCGGCGGCCTGGTGCTCCTGATCGGTGCCCTGCTGAGCTGGCGCCAGCTCCAGTTCAGTCGTCACGGGCAGGCCACCGAGTCCTTCGCCGCCGCCATCGCACATCTGGGCGACACCAGCGTGGACGTCCGTCTGGGTGGCATCTACGCCCTGGAGCGCGTCGCGCGCTCCTCGGAAGCCGACCGCCGGACCATCGGGGGGATCCTGTCCGCGTTCGTCGGGAACCGAGCCCGTGATCCGCAACGAGGCACCCAGGACGCGCATCGCGTGACCACGGTGCCCGGCGGTTCTGTCAACCTTTCCCTCCGTGCCCCTGACATCCACGCGGCACTGGGTGTCCTCGGCCGCCGGGAACCGGTCCGAGGCCAGGTGCTCCGGCTCGATCGCGTGGTCCTGCCCCATGCCGACCTCGCCTCCGCCCGGCTTCAGGACGTGGATCTGCACTTCAGCGATCTCACCGAAGCCACCTTCATCGGGGCCGATCTGACTCGTGCGGATCTCACCGGAGTGCGACTGGCGGGGGCGAACGTCGCTGACGCGGTCCTTTACCAGGCCGATCTGCGTGACGCCGTCCTGACGGGTGCCCTCGCCGAGGGCATCGACCTTCGAGGCACCGACCTGAGCAAGGCCGATCTGCGCGACACCAACCTGCGCGGCGCTCGCCTGGACTACAGCGATCTTCGCGGAGCCCGCGTTGAGCGGCGCCGTTCTGACCGGTGCTTCCTTGAAACGGGTCGTCTTCGACGAGAGCACCGTCTGGCCTGAAGGATTCGATTCCTCCCTGATCAGGCCGGCACGGCCGCGAACGTTGCCGCCCGTCCGTCCCCGGAGCTACGACCGATTCGCCGTCAAGGCGATCATCGCCGAGACCGACTCGCCGGCCCCACGCGAGTAGGTCTCACCGGGACGCACGGCTGGTCCCGCCCTGCCGGGGCAGGTGACCGCGGCCGTGGGGTCAAGGTCGCCGGGAGCGTGCACGGCGGCCCCACCGCCGCGAACGTCCGTCCGTGGCCCCGGCGGCCAGCCCGGCGCCGGCGAGAGTGACGGCGGCCAGCAGCGCGAACGCGGCGGGATGGCCGAGCCGCCCGGCGAGCAGGGCTCCGGCCGCCGGGGCGACGGCGGCGGCGAGGGCGGCCGGGGTGGTGGCGAGGGCGTTGAGGGTGGCGAAGTGCTGGATGCCCCAACGGTCGCCGACGGCGGTGGCCTGCAGCAGGGTGTAGGTCCCGCGGACGGCGCCGGCGGTGATGCTCGCGGCGATCAGCAGCGGTGCGGGACCGGGGATCGCGGCGAGCGCCGCGATGCCGGCGGCGGCCGCGACCAGGACGACCGTCGTGCGGGTACGGGCGCTGGTCCTGCGGGTCAGGGTGGGATAGCCGAGGCGCCCGAGCAGTTGCCCGGCGCCGCACAGGCCCAGCGCGGTGGCGGCGGTGGTCGTGCTGATGCCGCGGCTGGTGAGCAGGGGGACCAGGTTGGTGGTGGCGGCGTAGAGGCCGAGCCCGGCCAGGCTCATCGCCGCGGCCAGGAGGACGAACGCCCGGCTGCGGACCACGTCGCGGACGCGGGACGGGCTCCGTTCCGGGGAGTGGCCGGCCGAGACGGGCCACGGCGGGGTCAGGAAGAGCGCGTGCAGCGGGAGGGTGACGACGGCCAGCAGCCCGGCCAGCACCAGGTACGTGGCCCGCCAGCCGAGATGAGTGACCAGGAGGGCGGCCAGGGGCGCGAACACGGTGCTGGACAGCCCGGCGACCAGCGACAGGGTCGTCAGGGGCCGGATCCGGGCCGGGCCGTACCAGCGGGTGAGCGCGGCGAAGGCCGGCGGGTACAGCAGGGCCGACTGGGCCAGGCCGGCCAGCATCCACGCGGCGACGAACCACGGTAGACCGGGGGCGGCGGCCACGGCCAGCAGCGCGCCGGTCCCGAGCACCGACCCGGTGGTCATCACCCGGCGCGGGCCGTGGCGGTCCAGGATCCGGCCGACCGGCGCGCCGAAGGCCGCGCTGGTGAGCAGGCCGGCCGAGAAGGCGCCCATGGCCGTCGTCATCGGCCAGCCGGTGTCACGAACCAGCTCGGTCAGGACGACCGGGAACGCGTAGTACAGGGTCCCCCAGCTCGTGAGCTCGGTGACGCACAGGGCGACGAGGGCGCGCCGTGGGCGACGCCCGTCGTCCCCGAGGGAGGCGGGCGCCGGCGCCTGATCACTTCGCGCGTCCCGGCTCATCCGTCGTGGTCGGTGGTCAGGGCCCGCTGCATGAGCGCGGTGTCGATCCAGCGGCCGTGCTTGTACCCGACGCCGCTCAGCCGCCCCGCGTGCGCGAAGCCGAAACGCTTGTGCAGGGCGGTGGAGGCGCCGCTTCCGGTGTCCGCGATGACCGCGATCATCTGCCGCGCGCCCGCCCGCGCGCACCGGGTCACCAGCGCGTCGAGCAGTGCGCCGCCCAGGCCCCGGCCGGTGCGGTCCGGGGCGAGGTAGATCGTGTCCTCCACGGTGTGCCGATAGGCCGGCTTGGGACGCCACGGCCCGGCGTAGGCGTACCCGGCCACGTCACCGCCGAGGTCGGCGACCAGGAAGGGCAGCCCCCGGCCGGCCAGGTCGTCGAGCCGCGCCCGCCACTCGGCGACGGTCGGCGGCGTCTGCTCGAAGGTGATCACGGTGTGGGAGACGTAGTACGCGAAGATCTCGGCCACGGCCTCCAGGTCGGCGGGAACGGCGGGGCGGATGACCGCTTCGGGAACTGCCACGCGAAGCTCATTTCTCTATAGCGGAATGTCTTGCTATTATAGAGGAATGATGGATCTGGCGGTATTGGGCGGGCACATCCAGGCGCTGCGGCGCGACCGGGGCCTGACCCTTCAGCAGCTGGCCGAAGCGGCCGACGTGAGCCTGAGCATGCTGTCCTCGGTGGAGCGCGGGCAGAAGGCGCCGACGATCGTCGTGCTCGCCCGCATCGCGGACGGCCTCGGCGTGCCGCTCGCCGAGCTCGTCGCCCCGCCGGAGGACAGCCGGCTCATCGTGCGCCGTGCCGCCGACCAGGACACCGTCCACGAGCCCGGAGGCTGGCGGCGGACGATCCTCACGCCGGTCGTGCCCGGCGTGAACTTCGAGTGGATCCGCACGACCCTGCCGCCGGAGTGCGACGCGGGCCGGTTCCCGGCCTACGCCCCGGGCTCCCACGAGTACGTCGTCGTCGAGTCCGGCACCTTGCGTCTGACCATCGCCGACGCGGCGGTCGAGCTGGACGAGGGGGACTCGGTCTACTTCGCCGCCGACGTCACCCATGCTTACGCCAACGCGGGCTCCGTGCCGTGCACGTACTACGTGGCCGCGTTGATCATGCGCCCTCGCTCGGCCCAGCCGCGCACCGGCTCTCGTTGATCACGATGCCGGTACGCGCGCCGGCGACGCGTCAGGCGATGTCGATCCTGTCCAGCCGGACGTTCAGGACCGAACGGATGTAGATCTCGATGAAGCCCGGCAGCCCTCCCTGGTAGGTGCGGCCGCTGAGCGCCTCGGCGAGACGCTCGTCCGGCCCCTCGGTCAGGTGGACGATCCGCCACAGGTTCAGCGGCTGCTCCTCGTCGCCGCCGACCGCGTGCTCGATGTGGAAGAGCGGCTGCTTCGTCCCCGCCCGCAGCGTGGTCCCGTCCGGCCCGGGCAGCTCGGCCGCGCCGACGAAGGTGACGCGTTGCTCCGCCGGGTTCAGGTGGACCCGCTCCAGGACCATCCCGAAGTCGTCCTGGTCCAGCCAGCGCCGTTGCTGCGACGAGCGGTCGAACGTCATGAGATCGTCCGCGGCGTTCCAGGAGAAGGCGCTCCCCTCCCGTACGACGTAGGGAATGTAGATGTCAGGATGCCACGCCTTGCGGATCTCGAGGTCCCACAGCATGGCGCGGGTGAAGGTGAGCGGCTCGCTCGCCCGGTACCGCTCGGCGAGCATCCGGTTGACGTCGATGGGCGGGGGCTCGAAGCGGGTGTTGCGCGGATCGGCCCAGGCGCGGGCGAACTCGTCCTCGTGGTTCATGGCGCGCCTCACGGAACCAGGACGAGGCGGCCGCGGAGGCCGCCCTTGGCGAGGAGTTCGTGGGCCTCGGCGGCCTGCTCGAAGGGGAGGGTCCGGGCCAGCCGGAGGGTGAGCCGCCCCTGCTCGACGAGGGCGACCAGCTCGCGCAGGCGCGCGCCGTCGCTCCGCACGAAGACGGTCTCGACCCTGATGCCGCGTTCGGCCGGCGGCGTGGCGGGCGGCATCACGCTCACGAACGCGCCGCCGTCCCTGACCGCGGCCAGCACCTGGGCGCCGATGACCGCCGTGTCCAGCAGCCCGTCGACGCCTTCGGGCGCGATCGCGCGCAGGGCGCGGCCCGGGTCGTCGGAGCGGGGGAGGAAGGTCGCGCCGAGCCCGCTGACGAAGTCCTCGTCCTGTGCGGAGCCGATGCCGATGACGTCCAGACCCCGGTGCCGGGCCAGCTCGACGGCATAACCGCCCACCGCGCCGGCGGCCCCGGTGACGGCCAAGGTCTGGCCCTCGACCAGGCCGAGCAGGTCCAGCGCCTGGACCGCCGTCAGGGCGTTGGCGGTAAGCGTCGCGGCCTCGGCCGGGTCGACCCCGGCCGGAGCGGGCGCCACCGCGGCGGCGTCCAGCACGACGAACTCGGCGTGCGTGCCGTTCCTGGTCGCCAGCCAGTCGGACATGCCGACGACCCGGTCCCCTGGCGTGAAGCCGGACGTGGCCGGTCCGACGGCGTCGACCGTGCCGGCCACGTCCCAGCCGAGGACGTAGCGCGGGCCCGCGGGCAGCATCGGCCCGAAGGCGCCGGAACGGGCGGCGACGTCGGCGGGGTTGACGGTCGCGGCTTCGACGCGGATGCGTACCTGTCCTTCCTCGGGCCGGGGCAGGGGTGCTTCGGCGACGGCCAGCACGCCGGGGTCGCCGAAAGAGGTGAAGCCCACCGCACGCATGGTGTGATCTCCCTTGTAGAATTAGTTAGGCGCATAACGTTATGCGTTTAACTATTATGCACATAACGATCTTCGCGGCAAGGGGTCCGGTGGACTTCGAGCGACTGCTGCAACTGGGGGCGGCGGGGCTGGTCGGCCCCGTGTGCTCAGGGGTGTCGCGGAGGAACGCCAGGACCCGCTCGGCCACCACCGGCGCCGTCCTCCCCTCCGGCCCGAAATGCCGGAGCCCGGCCAACGTCTCCAGCGTGGCGCGGGCAGGGTGTCGCGCAGGGCCGCGAACTCCGCCCTGCTCGCGCGCGGACTGTGCCCCCCGCACATCGCCAGCACCGGGGCGGTGACGGCGGCGAACCCGGCGAGCCGTCCCTGCTGGGCGGCCACCTGCCCGTGCTCGGCCAGATTGGCCCGCAGAAGGGGCCGCATCCGCCGCCGGCCCGGTCCGCGGAAGCCGGCGCGCAGCGCCCACCGCAGATACCGGTACGGCAGCCTCCTCGGGAAGGCCGGAGCCGTCCACGCCGCGGATGACATGGACGAACGCGCCGTGGGGATCGCCGACGGCCAGCCGTTCCCGGTAGGGGGCCATCCGGCCGGTGGGGGCGGGGGGCTAGAGGAGTTGCATGCAGTCGGGAATTTCTGTATTCAGTTCATATGGATTGTGTACAGGACATCGACGTCGAGCGAGCGCGGGCGGAGACGCCGGGATGTGCCCGCGTGACCCACCTGGACAACGCGGGGGCCTCGCTGCCGCCCGCCGTCGTGACCGACACGGTGATCGCCCATCTGCGCGCGGAGGCCCTGCGCGGCGGCTACCGGGCCGCGGCCGAGGTCGCGCCGCGCCTGGACGCGGTGCGCGCGTCCGTCGCCACCCTGCTCAACGCGGACGCCGCCGACGTCGCGCTGACCGACAACGCCACCCGCGGCTGGCAGGCGGTCTTCTACGCGCTCCCGTTCGGCCCCGGCGACCGCATCCTGACCAGCCGCGCCGAGTACGCCAGCAACGCCATCGCGTTCCTCCAGGTGGCCGAGCGCACCGGGGCGCGCGTCGAGGTCGTCGAGGACGACCCGAGCGGGCAGCTCGACGTCGAGGACCTGCGGCGCCGCATGGACGAGCGGGTGCGCCTGATCGCCCTCACCCACGTCCCCACCCAGGGCGGGCTGGTCAACCCGGCCGAGGAGGTGGGCCGGATCGCCGAGAGCGCCGGCGTCCCCTACCTGCTGGACGCCTGCCAGTCGGCCGGGCAGCTCGACCTCGACGTCGAACGGCTGCGCTGCGACGCCCTCAGCGCCCCCGGCCGCAAGTACCTGCGCGGCCCCCGCGGCACCGGCCTGCTCTACGTCCGGCCCCGGCTGCGCGAGCGGATCACCCCCGCCGTGCTCGACCTGCACGCCGCCACCTGGACCGCGCCGGACCGGTACGAGGTCGAGGGCACGGCGCGGATGTTCGAGACGTGGGAGCGCGACGTCGCCGCCGTGCTCGGGCTGGGCGCCGCCGTCGAGTACGCGCTGGCGTGGGGGCTGCCCGCCGTCGAGGCGAGGGTGGTCGCGCTGGCCGGCCGGCTGCGCGACGCCCTGCGCGAGGTGCCCGGCGTGGGCGTCCACGACCAGGGGGTACGGCGGTGCGGCATCGTCACGTTCACCGTGGCGGGACGGCCGGCGGCCGAGGTGCACGGCCGGCTGGCGGAGACTGGGATCAACACGTCGGTCTCGCTGTCCCGCTACGCCCGGTACGACCTGCCCGCGCGCGGGCTGCCCGACCTGGTGCGGGCCTCGGTCCACTACTACAACACCGACGAGGAGCTGCACCGGCTCGTCGAGGCGGTCGAAGAGCTGGCCAGGCGATGACGGCCCTCCGGAGCACGCCGGTCAGGCGGACTCGGCGGGCGATGAGCGCGGTCATGATTCCACCTCCGAAAGGAAAACGGACTATAGTCCGACTATGGCCAAGGACGATGCCGGACCGCAGTCCGCTTCCGTGAGGTCGCTCGAACTGCTCATGACCCGCCCGCCCAAGGAGCGGGCCGACGCCTCGCGCAACCGCGCCGCCGTGCTCGACGCCGCCGCCCGGCTCTTCGCCGAGCACGGAGTGGAGGGGGTGTCCATGGACCAGGTCGCCGCCGCGGCCGGTGTCGGCAAGGGCACGCTGTTCCGCCGCTTCGGCGACAAGGCGGGGCTGGCGGTGGCGCTGCTGGACGCCCGGGAGCGGATGCTGCAGGAGGGGATCCTGCACGGGCCGCCCCCGCTGGGGCCGGGCGCGGAGCCCGCCGCGCGCCTCGCGGCCTTCGTCGGCGCCTACCTCGACTACCTGCTGGAGCACCTGGCCGTGATCCGCATGTCGGAGTCGAGCTCGCCCGGGGCCCGCTACCGGCTGGGCGCGTACCGGTTCTGGCACCGGCACGTGGCGATCCTGCTCGACGGCGCGCCCGACCCCGACCACGCCGCCCACGCGCTGCTGGCCGCGCTGTCCGCCGTGCACGTGACGGCGCTCCTGCCCGAGCTCGGCGAGCGCCGCATCCGGGAAGGGGTGCTCCACCTGGCCCGCGTCCTGCGCTGAGCCTGTCGAAAGCCTTCAGGCGCGGGGAAGGCCGCCGTGTTCGGTACTGCCTGGCCGACTCACGCCTCAGCCCAGGGCGGAGAAGGTGGCCTCCGGCTCGTCCCGCTTCGTCAGGAGGCCCCAGGCGGCCTCGGCGATCTCGTCGGGGTCGAGGGTCTTGCCCGCGAGGTCGCCGAGCATGCCGGGGCGGGAGGTGATCATCCGGTGGATGTCGCCGCGCTCGACGAGCCCGCCGATGGTCAGCAGGCCCGCGTACACGCCGGTCCCCGCGAGCCCCGCGTTCAGGGTCAGGACGTAGCCGCGCAGCGCCGCCGAGGAGACGGCCAGGGCGCCGAGCGGCGGCATGGGGACGACGCCGCTGAGCCCGCCCGCGAACAGCAGACCGCCGCGCCCGAGTTCGAGCATGCCCGGCAGCACCTCGCCGACCGCGGCGACGGCCGGGTACACCCAGCCCTCCACCGCCTCCCGGACGCCCTCGACGTCGGCCCGCGTGATCGGCGCCGGCATCGCGGCCGGGTCGGCGGCGCCGGGGCCGAAATAGAGCACCTCGACGGGCCCGTGCCGGTCGGCGATCGCGCGGAAGGCGGCGGAGAGGGCGCCGAGGTCGCGCGCGTCCGCGGCGTGCGCGGTGGCCCGCAAGCCTTCGGCCGCCAGCTCGGCCACGTACCCGGGATGCCGGGCGGCGTTGCGTGACACCAGCGCCACGGTGTGGCCCGCGCGGCCGAGCCGCCGGGCGACGGACATGCCGAGCCCGGGGCCGGCTCCGACGACGACGGCCGGGCCACGGGAGGGAGTGGTGGACATGGGGCACCCTTTCTGCGCGTCTGCGGCCACACCGGATAACTTGAGGATCGCCTCAGGTTGTGTGACATGCGGACGCTAACACGAACTTGAGGGCGTCCTCAAGTTCCTGTGTGGCTCCGAGGGGGCAGCCGAGCGTGAAGTGCAGGCGCGTCGAGGTGCCGCCCGCGTGGGAGTGCCGGCGCACCAGGTCGCTGATCTCGTCCACGAGCATCAGCCCGTGCCCGCGCGACTCCAGCTCGCCGACGGCCTCGAAGGTGCGCCGGCGCGCGGCGGCGGGAGGCGCGGGAAGGGACTGCCCGGACATCGCCGCGGTCCTCCCGGGGTTCACGCCGGGCTCCTGGTGGCGAAGGCCGCGCGGGCCTGGGCCGGGTCGATCACCGCCAGCAGCTCGGCCAGCGCCGGGCGGGCCCCGCGCGGTACGAGCCGCCCCGGAACGGCGGCGGCGGCGCTCGCCAGCAGGCGGGCGATGGCCGTGTCGGCGAACGTCAGCTCCGCCAGGTCCACGACGAGGGGCGCGGCCCCGTCGGGCAGCAACCGGGCGTCGGCCACGAGGTCGTGCAGCACGCTCGCCAGAGCCTCGCTGTTGCTGCGGTCGGCGGCCCCGGCCAGCTTCAGGCCCTCGGGGTCCCGGCGGACGCGCAGCATCGGCGCCCACTCCTCGTGGGCGCCCGCCCCGGCCCGCGCCGTGGCCGGGTGGGCCGCGCTGATGCGGTCCAGCTCGGCACTGGTGAACAGCCGCCGGTCGTAGCAGCACAGCGCCATCACGTAGCCGCCGGCGAAGATCCGGTTGGCCTGCGCCTCGTACCGGGCCAGCCGCTCGACGCCGGGCGTGGCGCGGACCGTCCACCCCATGTCGGCGGCGACCCGCAGCGCGCTGTAGCCCTGCCCGCGCGCCCGCGCGATCGCCGCCCGCCAGCCGTCAAGGGCCCGCTCCGCCTCGAACGCGCCGCCCGCGAGGTAGGACTTCTCGGCGGTCGTCACCTGGAGCTGGCCGGTGCGCTCGGGCTCGCGCACGTCCACGCCGTACGCCTGCGCCGCGGCCAGGAACGCGTCGGGCAGGAACGTGTCGGTGAGGTACAGGACCTGCTCGCCCCGCTCGAGACCCCCGCGCAGGAAACGGACCAGGGCCGACAGATGCCGCTCGTGGTCGTCGAACGTCCAGCAGACGTGATCTCCGGGGAGGAGGTGGTCGACCGTTGTGGGATGTGCCATGACCGCGTCTCGCCTTCGGGGGTGCGGCAGGACGGTCAGGCGTCGAGATGAGCCTGGCGGCCGCAGCGGGTTCCTGCCCGCCCACACCCTGACAACTCCTCCCGGCCCTACATCCTCGCGCTTCCCGCGTGTCACGACGACACCGGCGCCGCCCCCGACCAGGGCGGCGCCCCGCACGGACCGGCCGTCAGGACGGCAGGACGACCTCGGCGTAACGCGCCTTCATGGTGGCCAGCACCTCGTCCGGGTCGGCCGCCCAGACGTCGGCGTTGAAGATCTCGACCTCGACGTCCCCCGTGTAGCCGGCCTCCAGCACAGCCCGGGTGATCGGCGCGAAGTCGATCACGCCGTCGCCCATCATGCCGCGCCCGAGCAGCACGTCGGCCGGCAGCGGGTGCAGGAAGTCGCACACCTGGTAGGAGGCGATCCGCTCACCGGCGCGGGCGATCTGCTCGAACAGCCGCGGGTCCCACCACACGTGGAAGGTGTCGACCACCACCCCGACCTGCTCCACCGGGTACGGCAGGCACAGCTCCACGGCCTGCTCCAGGGTGGACAGGACGGCCCGGTCCGCGCAGTACACCGGGTGCAGCGGCTCCAGCGCCAGCCGCACGCCCCGCTCGCCCGCGTACGGCGCGAGCTCGGCCAGGCCCTCGGCCACCCGCTCCCGGGCGCCGGCGACGTCCCGGGACACCGGGCCGGACAGCGGCTCGCCCGGCACCACCCCGGGCAGCCCGCCCACCACCATCACCAGGCAGGCCGCGCCCAGCTCCGCCGCCTCGTCCACGGCGCGCCGGTTGTCCTCCAGCGCCGCGGCGAAGGCCCGGCGGCCCTCCTCGCCCGGCAGCCCGCCCGCCGTGAGGAAACCGCCCCGGCACAGCGACGACACCCGCAGCCCGGCCGCCCGCACCAGCTTGGCCGACTCGGCCAGGCCCTGCGCGGCGACCTCCTGCCGCCACAGGCCGATGGCCTCCAGGCCGTGCCGCACGCACCCGTCGACGGCCTCGGCCACCGTCCAGCGCCGGGTGGTCCACTGGTTGAGGGAGAGGCTCACCATCCGTTCACCGCCAGCAGCGCCTTCATGCGGCGCACGGCCAGCTCCGGATCGGCCAGCAGCCCCGCCTGGTCGGCCAGCCGGAACACCTCCGCCAGGTGGGTCAGCGAGCGCGCCGACTGGGCGCCGTTGACCATGGCGAACGCGTCCTGGTGGCCGTTCAGCCAGGCCAGGAACACGATGCCGGTCTTGTAGTTGTAGGTCGGCGCCTCGAAGATCTTGCGCGACAGCAGGACCGTCGGCTCCAGGATCTCGTCGTAGCGGGCCAGCAGCCGGTCGCGGTCCGCGCCGGTCGCGGCCTCGGCGGCGTCCAGCACCCGCAGCGCCGCGGCGGCGGCCGGCGCGATCGCGTCGAAGATGCCGAGCAGCGCGTGCGAGCCCGACCTGATCAGCGACGGGTAGTTGAAGTCGTCGCCGGTGTAGAGGCGCACGCCCGCCGGCAGCGCCGCGCGCAGCCCGACCTCGTGCTCCTCGTCCAGCAGCGACACCTTCACCCCGTTCACCCTGGCCGGGTGGGCGTGGATCAGCTCCAGGAACGCCTCTGTGGCGGCGGCCACGTCCCGCGAGCCCCAGTAGCCGGCCAGCTGCGGGTCGAACATCTCGCCGAGCCAGTGCAGGATCACCGGCCGCTCGGCCAGGCCGAGCAGCTCGCCGTACACCTGGTGGTAGTCCTCGGGCCCGGCCGCCGCCCGGGCGAGCTGGCGCGAGGCCATGACGATCACGCCGGCGCCGGCCGCCTGCACGGTCTCGATCTGCTCGGCGTACGCGGCGGTGATGGCCTTGAGGTCGTCCGCGCCGGGGGCGTGGTCCGTGCCCGCGCCGCAGGCCACCAGCTCGGCCGGGTCGCCGAACGCGCGCGCCTCCTCGGCGCTGCGCCGGATGAGCTCCTTCGTCGCGGCCCAGTCGAGGCCCATGTTGCGCTGCGCGGTGTCCATCGCGTCGGCCACGCGCAGGCCGTGCGACCACAGGTGGTGGCGGAAGCGCAGCGTGGCGTCCCAGTCGACGGCGGCGGGGGAGCCGGGCGTGTTGTCGCCGAGCGGGTCGGCCACCACGTGCGCCGCCGCGTACACGACGCGGCTCGCGGCCGGGCCGTCCGGCACGGGCCAGGTGACCGGCTCGCGCAGCTCGTACGCGCCCCCGGGCAGGTCGATCCTCACAGCTGCGGCACCTCGATCCGGCGGCCCTCGGCCGACGAGCGCAGGCCCAGCTCGGCGAGCTGCACGCCGCGGGCGCCGGCGGCGAAGTCGTACGGGAACGGCGCGTCCTCCAGGACGTGCCGGACGAACAGCTCCCACTGGATCTTGAAGCCGTTGTCGAACTCGGCGTTGTCCGGCACCTCCTGCCAGCCGTCGCGGAAGCGGGCCGTGACGGGCAGGTCCGGGTTCCAGACGGGCTTGGGCGTGGTCGCGCGGTGCTGGACGCGGCAGTTGCGCAGCCCGGCGACCGCGCTGCCCTCCGTGCCGTCCACCTGGAACTCCACCAGCTCGTCCCGGTTCACGCGCACGGTCCAGGAGGAGTTGATCTGCGCGATCACGCCGCCGTCCAGCTCGAACACGCCGTACGCGGCGTCGTCGGCCGTGGCCTGGTAGGGGTGGCCCGTCTCGTCCACCCGCCGCGGCACGTGCGTCACGGCCTGGGCGTAGACCGAGCGGACCCGGCCGAACAGGTTCTCCATGACGTAGTGCCAGTGCGGGAACATGTCGAGCACGATGCCGCCGCCGTCCTCGGCCCGGTAGTTCCACGACGGGCGCTGCGCGTCCTGCCAGTCGCCCTCGAACACCCAGTAGCCGAACTCCCCGCGCACCGACAGGATCCGGCCGAAGAAGCCGCCCTCGATCAGCCGCTTCAGCTTCAGCAGGCCCGGCAGGAACAGCTTGTCCTGGACCACGCCGTTCTTCACGCCCCGCGCCGCGGCGGCCTCGGCCAGCGCCACGGCCTCCTCCACCGACTCGGCCGTGGGCTTCTCGGCGTAGATGTGCTTGCCCGCCTCGATCGCCTTCAGCACGGCCTTGACCCGGGCCGAGGTGACCTGGGCGTCGAAGTAGACGAGGTTGTCGGGGTCGGCCAGCGCGGCGTCCAGCTCGGTGGTGTGGTCGGGGATGCCGTGCCGGTCGGCCAGCTCGGCCAGCTTGGCGGCGTTGCGGCCGACGAGGACCGGGCGCAGCTTGACCCGGCTGCCGTCCGAGAGCGTGACGCCGCCCTGCTCGTTGATGGCCAGGACCGACCGGACCAGGTGCTGGCGGTATCCCATCCGTCCGGTGACGCCGTTCATCACGACGCCGATCGTGCGCACGCTCATGGGGATCCTTTCGGGGAAAGCGCTTTCCCGAACGGTAAGGCCGAGCCGCCGGAGGCGTCAAGTGCCGTCGGCGGCTGGTGCTAGAGCTCGCCCTTGGTCTCCAGCCGGGCCAGGGAGCGGGCCAGCGGGCGGGCGCTGAGGGAGAGCTGCCACTCGCGGGCGCCGAGCTCGCGCAGCCGCTCGGCCACGCTCTCCTCGGTGATCTGCTTCGGCGGCTCCCAGGTGAGCCGGCGGACCGCGTCCGGCTGGAGGAGGTTCTCCGTCGGCATGCGGTGCTCGTCGGCCAGCGCGGCGACCACGGCGCGGGCCGCGGCCAGCCGCTTGGCGGCGGCCGGGTCGCGGTCGGGCCAGCGGTTGGCCGGCGGCGGGCCGTCACCCGGCGTGCTCGGCTGAGGGAGCTGCGCGTCGGGAAGCGCCCGCGCCCGGCTGACCGCGCTCAGCCACTCGCTCATGTAGCGGCGGGCGCTGCGGCCGGTGAACGGCGCGATCTCCGTCAGCGCCTTCTTCGTGCGCGGCACGTCCAGGGCGGCGGCAACGATCGCCGAGTCGGGCAGCACCCGGCCGGGCGCCAGGTCGTTCTCGCGGGCGATCCGGTCGCGCATCGTCCACAGTTCGCGCACGATCGCCAGCGCGCGCACGTTGCGCACCTTGTGGATGCCGGACGTGCGCCGCCACGGATCGGAGCGGGGGACGGCGGGCGGCGTGCGCAGCACGGCGGCGAACTCCTCGCGCGCCCACTCCAGCTTGCCCGCCTCCTCCAGCTCGGCGTGCAACCGGTCACGCAGCTCGACGAGGACCTCCACGTCGAGCGCGGCGTAACGCAGCCAGTCCTCCGGCAGCGGCCTGGTCGACCAGTCGGCGGCCGAGTGGCCCTTCTCCAGCCGCAGCCCCAGCACCATCTCCACCATCGTGCCGAGCCCCACCCGCTCGTAGCCGAGCAGCCGGCCGGCCAGCTCGGTGTCGAACAGCGCCCGCGGCCGGAACCCGACCTCCAGCAGGCACGGCAGGTCCTGCGAGGCGGCGTGCAGCACGATCTCGGTGCCCGCCACGGCCTCGTCCAGGCCCGACAGGTCGGGGCAGGCGATCGGGTCGATCAGCGCGGTGCCCGCGCCGGCCCGGCGCAGCTGCACCAGGTAGGCGCGGTTGCCGTAGCGGTAACCGGACGCGCGCTCGGCGTCGACGGCCACCGGCCCGCTGCCGCGCGCGACCGCCGCGACCACCTCGGCCAGCGCGGCCGCGTCCGACACGACCGGCGGTATGCCGTCGCGCGGCTCCAGCAGCGGCTCCACCGGGCGCTCCGCGCCGGTGGCGACGCCGCCGCTGTCCACGGTTCTTTCTTCTGTCATGAGTTCACCGCTCTCATGACGCGGATGACGTGTCGACTGGTGCCCTCACTTCGTACGGTCACTCTCCGGATCTTCGCGCCTGCGGGGGAGGGGCGCCACATCGGGCGGGAGCGGCGGGATCCCCGCGGCCACGCACATGAGGTCGCACCAGGCGGCCACGTGGCCGGAGAGGTCTTCCTGGGTGGGGGACCAGGAGGCACGCAGCTCCAGCTCGGTGGTGACCGGATCATCGGCCTTGTTGCCGAACCCCTCGGACACCGCTCTTGTCACCGTACCGCCGGCCGCCGAGTAGTCGGCGTGGTGGGCGTCCAGGGCCTCGGTCAGCCAGCTCCACGCGACCGGGCCGAGCAGCGGGTCGGAGGTGATCTCCGGCTCCATGTCGGCGCGCACGTAGGCCACCAGCCGGAACGGGCCGTCCCAGCCGCGCTGCCCGTCGGGGTCGTAGAGCAGGATCAGCCGGCCCACGGCCAGCTCGTCGTCGTCGCGGTAGACCGACGCGCCGACGGCGGCGGAGTAGGGCGCCAGCCGCTGGGGCGCGGGCAGGTCCTCCAGCTCGATCTCCGGCCTGACCTCGACCTGGCGCAGGCTCTCGGCCGCGCGCCTGAACGCCGGGGGAGCCGGCGGCCGGTCACTCGAGGTCATGGTCGCAGCGTAGGCCGGGGCCTGGGGGAAGGGGACCACGGGGGTGCTCATCGTGCCTGCTCAACCCGCTGCCGCAACCCGCTGGCGGGCGGACGCGGACGGGGTGCGCCACGACCCGGCGGCGGCGCCGGTCACAGGCCGGGGCGTGGCATCGGGGACGGCCGTGGGGACGGCGCCTGCGGCGGCGCCGGTCATCGCACCTGTCATCGCAACGGGGCCTTTCTTCGGATCGTGGCTCCGACGTTGGCACGCCTGACCGACAATTCCCCGCAACGCGCTCGGCGTGTCCCGAAAGTGGATGCTGAATCGGTGCCGCGCGGTCGCTTGGCGAACATTTGGTCCAGTCAAGACCGGCATTCTGGTCGCCCATGGGGTGTGTTCGACCCGCGTGAGCGCCCAGGGCCCGGTCAGCCGGTAAACCTCCATCTGACTATTCGATCATGATTTGGGGTGTTCAACGCATACTTTTCCGACAGCTCGTGCCGATGCGGGGACCGGCCCGAGGTCATGGCACCCTTGGAGGGTGAATCTCGCCGACTCAGCGTTCCTGCGCGCCTGCCGCCGCCAGCCCGTCCCGCACACCCCGGTCTGGTACATGCGGCAGGCCGGCCGGGCGCTGCCCGAATACCTCAAGGTCCGCGAGGGCGTGCCGATGCTCCAGGCGTGCGCCACGCCCGACCTCGCCGTCGAGATCACCATGCAGCCGGTCCGCCGCTACGGCGTCGACGCGGCCGTCTTCTTCAGCGACATCGTCGTGCCGCTCAAGGCCATCGGCGTCGACCTCGACATCAAGCCCGGCGTCGGGCCGGTCGTCGCCCAGCCGATCCGCGAGGAGGCCGACCTCGACGCGCTGCGCCCGCTGGAGCCCGACGACGTCCCCTACGTCACCGAGGCGATCCGGGCGCTGACCGGCGAGCTCGGCGGCACGCCGCTCATCGGCTTCGCCGGCGCGCCGTTCACGCTCGGCGCCTACCTCATCGAGGGCGGCCCGTCCCGCAACCACGACCACACCAAGGCCATGATGTACGGCGAGCCGCGCCTGTGGCACGCGCTGATGGACCGCCTCACCGGCATCGTCCTGGCCCACCTGCGCCTCCAGGTCGAGGCGGGCGCCTCGGCCGTCCAGCTCTTCGACTCCTGGGTCGGCGCCGTCGCCCCCGCCGACTACCGCGCGTACGTGCTGCCCTACACGCGCCGCATCTTCGAGGGCCTGGCCGACCTCGACGTGCCCCGCATCCACTTCGGCGTCGGCACCGGCGAGCTGCTCGGCCTGCTCGGCGAGGCCGGGGCCGACGTGGTGGGCGTCGACTGGCGGGTGCCGCTCGACGAGGCCGCCCGCCGGGTCGGGCCCGGCAAGGCGCTGCAGGGCAACCTCGACCCGGCGATCCTGCTCGCCCCGTGGGAGGCGGTCGAGCGCAAGGCCCGCGAGGTGCTGCGCGAGGGGCGGCAGGCGGAGGGGCACGTGTTCAACCTCGGGCACGGCGTGCTGCCCTCCACCGACCCCGACCAGCTCAAGCGGCTGACCGACCTGGTCCACGCGTCCTGACCCGCCCGGCCGCCCCTTCGCTCACGACTTCTCGGGAGCCGCGGGTCCCGGGGGAGCGGGCGGCGCGGGGCTCTCGTGCCTCACGGGCGGTGCGGCGGTTTCCGGCCGCACCGGCGCCGGGGTCGGCGGGGAGCCGCCCCCGGGGCGCATGGGCGGCGGGGGCGGGGTGGCCCGGCGGCGGCCGCTCCGGCGCGCCAGGAAGACGACCAGCGCGACCACCGGCGCCACGAGCAGCAGCCAGGGCAGCAGCACGCCCAGCACGGTGAGCGCCACCTTCACGAACGACACCAGCGCCTTCCAGCCCGTCGCCAGCCCGCCGAGGAAGCCCGGCGGGTCCTCCGACGGCGGCTCGACCACCGTGACCGGGCCGACCACGCTCAGCGTGAGCGTGGCCATGCTCACCTGCGTCGCCAGCTCCTTCTGCTGCGCCTGCAACGACTCCAGGTCCGCCTCGCGGGCCGCGATCTCCCGCTCCACCTCCAGCACCTGGCCGATGGTGTTCGCCTTCTTCAGCAGCGTGCGCAGCGAGTCCAGCGCCTGCTGGGCGGACCTGAGGCGGCTGTTGACGTCGGCCACCTGCATGGTGACGTCCTCGGTGCCCTGGTTGAGCGAGAGCTGCTTGCCGAGGTCCCTGCCCAGGCTCGTCAGCACCTCCGCGTACCGCGCCGGCGGGATCTTGAACTCCAGCTCGGCGGTGCCGTCGCCGCCGTCGGACGAGTTCGTCTGCTCCTTCGCCAGGTAGCCGCCCGCGCCCGTGACGACCTGCTTGGCCTTCTGGACCGCGGCCGTGACCTCCTTGGCCCGCACCGTCATCCTCGCGACGTAGATCACCTGCCGTTCCTGGGCGGTGACCGTGACCTCCGAGGCGATGTTCTTGCCGGCCGTCCGGCCCGCCCCGTCCTGGGCCTCGGGCCCGCGGCTCGCCTTCGCGGCGCCGTCCGCGGCGACGGCGGGCACGTCCGCGGGTGCGGACTCCGCGCGGGAAGCGGACACGCCCGCCGCTCCGCCGCTGCCGCCGCAGCCCGTAAGGCCGGTCAGCAGCAGGGCCGCGCACGCGGCCGACAGCGCCGTGCCGTACTGGAATCTCCTCATGCCCTTGTGACGGATCGCGTC
The DNA here is from genome assembly GCF_013363975.1 of Nonomuraea montanisoli. Taxonomy (GTDB): domain Bacteria; phylum Actinomycetota; class Actinomycetes; order Streptosporangiales; family Streptosporangiaceae; genus Nonomuraea; species Nonomuraea montanisoli. The sequence continues at coordinate 564,144 of NZ_JABWGN010000002.1, forward strand.
CAGGAGGGGTTTGATCGGATCCGTCACGGTACGGTCACGTGCTCGCGTCGGCGGCGAGCCCCCGGAGCCGGAAACGGCGGCGCCCGGCCGCATCGGTCCGCGCCCCGGACGGCCGGGCGGACCGCGGAGACGGTAGCGTCTGGAGGCGTGGAACGGAATCGGGCGCACGTGGTCGTCGTCGGCGGCGGGATCTCCGGTCTGGCCGCGGCGTGGCACCTCCGCCAGGCGGGCGGCGATCGCATCAGGGTGACGGTCCTCGAAGGCGGCCCCCGCATCGGCGGCAAGCTGCACGCCTCCGAGGTCGCCGGGATCAGCGTCGACGCGGGAGCCGAGGCCGTCCTGGCCCGGCGGCCCGAGGGCACGGAGCTGGCCAAGGCGGTGGGGCTCGGCGACGACCTGGTCAGTCCCAGCTCGGCGCGGGCGGCCGTCCTCAGCCGGGGTTCGCTGCGGACCATGCCCAAGGCCCAGGTCATGGGCGTGCCCGCCGACCTGACCGAGCTGGCGAAGTCCGGCATCATCTCGCCCGGCGGGCTGCTGCGGGTGCCGATGGACCAGATCCTGCCGCCCACCCTCGTCCGCACCGACGTGTCCGTGGCCGCCTACATCCGCGCCCGCATGGGCGGCGAGGTGCTCGACCGGCTCATCGAGCCGCTGCTCGGCGGCGTCTACGCGGGCCGCTCCGACCGGCTGTCGCTGGAGGCGACGATGCCCCGGGTGGCCGCGGCCGCCCGCTCCGAGCGGTCGCTGCTGAACGCCGCCCGGCAGATCGTCGAGGAGGCGCCCAGCGCCGGCGGGCCCGTGTTCGCCACCCTGCGCGGCGGCCTCGGCACCCTGCCCGAGGCGGTCGCCAAGGCGTCGGAGGCTGAGATCCGCACCGGCGTGACCGTGCGCGAGCTGCACCGCGCCCCCGAGGGCTGGCGGCTGGTGACCGGCCCGGTGCCGCGGCCCGAGGTGGTCGAGGCCGACGCCGTGATCGTCGCCACCCCCGCCACCGCCGCCGCTCGCCTGCTCAAGGCCGAGGTGCCCAAGGCGGCGGCCGAGCTGTCGCGCATCGAGTACGCCAGCATGGCCATCGTCACGCTCGCCTACGCCGCCGAGGCGTTCCCCGAGCCGCCCGGCGGGAGCGGCTACCTGGTGCCGCCCGTCGAGGGCAGGCCGGTCAAGGCCGTCACGTTCAGCTCCGTCAAGTGGCCCCACCTGGCCGGCGACGGCTTCGTGCTGCTGCGCTGCTCCATCGGCCGCATCGGCGAGGAGCACCTGCTCCAGCGCGACGACACCGAGCTGGTCGCGCTGGCCATGGCCGAGATGGCCGAGATCATGGGCGTGCGCGGGCTGCCCCTCGACACCCGGGTCACCCGCTGGGGCGGCTCACTGCCCCAGTACAACGTGGGCCACCTCGACCGGGTCGCGCGCGTCCGCGCCGCCGTCGCCGTGCAGCCCGGGCTCGCGGTGTGCGGAGCCGCCTACGACGGTCTCGGCGTCCCGGCCTGCGTCGCCACGGCCCGCACGGCCGCCGCCCGGATTCTGGACCACCTGTCCCTGCGGGGAGAATAGGGGCATGACAGAGGGCGCAGCGCGGCTCAAGGCCCGCGATCTCAACCAGGTGATCCGCTACACGATGTGGTCCGTCTTCAAGGCGTCCGGGCCCCTGCCCGCCGACCGCGAGGGCATCGGCGCGGAGGTCGGCGAGCTGCTGGAACAGGCCGCGCTGAAGGACGTGGTCACCCGCGGCGTCTACGACGTGGCCGGATTCCGCGCCGACGCCGACTACATGTTCTGGTGGCACGCCCCCACCCCCGAGGACCTGCAGGACGTCTACTCCCGTTTCCGCCGCACCGGGCTCGGCCGCCACAGCGAGCCGGTCTGGTCGGCCATGGCGCTGCACCGGCCGGCCGAGTTCAACAAGTCGCACATCCCCGCGTTCCTCGCCGAGGAGCAGCCCAGGGCGTACGTGAGCGTCTACCCGTTCGTCCGTTCCCTGGAGTGGTACCTCCTGGAGGACTCCGAGCGGCGCGCCATGCTGGCCGAGCACGGGCAGATGGCCCGCGGCTACCCCGACGTGCGGGCCAACACGGTCGCCTGCTTCGCGCTCAACGACTACGAGTGGATGCTCGCCTTCGAGGCCGACGAGCTGCACCGCATCGTCGACCTCATGCGCGAGCTGCGCGCCGCCCAGGCCAGGCGGCACACCCGCCTGGAGATCCCCTTCTACACCGGCGCCCGCAAGCCGATCAGCGAGCTGGTCGCCGCGCTGCCGTAGAACGGTCAAGGGGAAGTTGGCGTTCCCCCTGCATTGATCTACCTGCTTTGTCAGACTCGGGGTTGACGGCGGGTTGTCACGTTCCAGGGGGGTACCGTGACCATGGGCTGGGGCAGGCACGGAAGGCATCCGTACGGTGACGGTCCGTGGGAGGAGCTCCCGCCCGGGCTGCTGCCGGAGGACCTTCCGTACGGCGACGACGGGGCGGTGGCCAGGGCGTGGGACCGCCTCGTCATGGGATGGGGGCGTGGGGCGGACGCCGCGGACGACGGGTGGCCCGACGAGGACACCTCGCCCGGCTGGGAGGCGGACGCGGAGACCGGGCTCCTTGAGCCTGAAGGTCCCTCCGGCGACAGCGTGCGACATGACGGGGCCGGGCTCCGTGATGACGCCGGGCTCCGTGAGGGGGCCGGGCCGCCTGATCAGGCCGGGCCACGTGACAGGGCCGGGCTGAGTCGCGGGGCCGGGCGACGTGACGAGGCTGATCGACACGACCAGGCGGGGCGCCATGAGCGGCGCGCGACCGGCCGCATCGCCCGCCGTGTCGCCCGGCGGCTCGGTCGTCGGGCCGGTCAGCGGGGCGCTGGGCCGGGATGGGGAAGGCGGCGCTCCGGTGAGGGCGCGCATGCCGCGGGAAGCGGACGCCCGAGTGACGGCGGGCCCGTGTCCGGGGAGGGGCGTGCGGCCGGGCGTGGGCGCAGGCATGCGCGGGTGCCCGGGGCGCGAGGGCGGCGGGGCGTGGCGCGCAGGGCGTGGCTGGTGTGGGTGTCGGCCGGTTCGGTGGTGCTGGCGGGCGGGGTGACCCTGCTCGGCGGCGGGCCCCTCGACGGCATGCTCTCCACGGCGGGGGAGGCCCGCAGGGGCGACGGTGACCGGGGGATCGCGCCCGGGGTGAGCCGTACCGCGGCCCGAGCCCTGAGCCCGGAGACCGGCGACGATCCGCGCGGCGCGAAGCCCGGCGACGGCGTGCTCGCGGAACCGGAGGCCCGTTCCACCGCGCACGCGGCGCCACCGCCCGCGGCCCCGTGGGCACCCGGCGCGACCTCCCGGCCCGCCACCGACCCGGCGACCGGCTCCCCGGCGGACCCCGCGACCGGCTCGACGACCGGCTCCATGGCGGACTCCGCGACCGGCTCCACGACCGGCTCCACGGCGGGCCCGGTGACCGGCGCCCTCGCCCGCCAGGCGGCCACCTCCACCTCCCGGGCGGCGCCCCGTCCGGCCACCCCCTCGGCGCCCCGTCCGGCCACCTCGGGGGCCAGGACGCCGGCCGCCCGGCCGTCCGCCGCCACCCCCGCGGACGGAGCGGCCCGCGCCGCCGCGACACCCGAGCCGGACGGCACCACGACCACCCAGACCGCGACCGAGTACTTCCGCACCCGATGGGGCTCCGGGGACGACGCGGCGCGGCACCTCACGGACATCCGCACCATCGGCGGCTATCTCCGCATCTACACGGACCTGCCGGAGTCGGCCGCCAACTCCGCCGCCGCCCTCACCCTCTGCTACCGGGGCCTCGAATACCTCCGCCGCGCGGGCGCGGCGCACCCCGTGGTGTTCGTCCAGGCGAGGTTCGGCGAGAACGGCAACCCGGTGCTGGCCAACATCCTCGGCCCCGCCGACGTGAGCTGCCGCGTCACGCACCCCGACCCCGGCTGAACGGCCGATCCCGGACGCGGAGGCCGGGTCAGCGCACGCGGACGCGCGTCCGCCAGCACACGCGGCAGCGCTGCGTGATGACCCGGCCGATGGCCTCGACCGTCACCCACCGATGACGCAGATGCACTAGGGTCACCACGCGCTCCTACCCGTGCCACGCGGACGGTACGCGCCGCCGCCGCCCGTTCAGTCCTTGGGCTGGAGCCGCAACGACACGGAGTTGATGCAGTAGCGGTCGTCCGTCGGCGTGGGGTAGCCCTCGCCGTGGAAGACGTGACCGAGATGCGAGTCGCAGCGCGCGCACCGCACCTCGGTGCGGACCATGCCGAGGCTGCGGTCCTCGATCAACCGCACGGCGTCCGAGTCCGACGGCGCGAAGAAGCTCGGCCAGCCGCAGTGCGACTCGAACTTGGTGTCCGACCGGAACAGCTCGGCGCCGCACGCGCGGCAGGAGTACACGCCCTCGGTCTTGGTGTCGACGTACTCCCCGGTGAACGGCCGCTCGGTGCCGGCCTCCCGGAGGACGTGGAACTCCTCGGGGGAGAGCTGGACCCGCCACTCGGCATCGCTCTTGACCACCTTGTCCATGCGTCCAGCGTACGAGATGCGGCAAAAAGAGATCTCCGTTGGGGGAAGCATCCGTTCTGGGGGGTATTCGCGTCTTTGTAGGCAAGGGGGTGTCATCGCCTCCTGCTCTGGGTGGGATCACTCGCTTGATCGCCCGAGCGGCACAGCCCACGCCCGTGCTGGCGCCGCGCGGTGCGGTCCGCGCTTGTCCGGGCGGCGCGCCAGCGCCCGTACGAGTCGCGCACGCGGGTGATCTTGAGGTCCGTCCCGTCGAGCCCTCGGTCCCGCCACCGAGGCGGGCTCCGGGACGGACCCACCCGGGGGTTCGCGGGCTTTGTCGGTCGGCCGGGGTAGGTTCGGTGGCATGGCATCGCCGTACATTGAGCTCGAGGTGGGGGAGCGGACCGTCAAGGTCACCAACCCCGACAAGGTGTACTTCCCGGAGATCGGGATCACCAAGCGCGAGCTGGTCGAGTACTACGTGAGCGTCGGCGACGGCGTGCTGCGGGCCCTGCGGGACCGCCCGACCAACCTCAAACGTCACCCCGACGGCATCCACACCGACGCGATCTACCAGAAGCGGATGCCCCCCAAGCACCCCGACTGGCTGCGGACCGTGACGGTCACCTTCCCCAGCGGGCGCACGGCCGACTCGCTGCGGGTGACCGAGGTCGCCGCCGTCGCCTACTGCGCCAACCTCGGCACGGTCGACTTCCACCCGTGGCAGGTGCGCGCCGCCGACGTGGAGCATCCCGACGAGCTGCGCATCGACCTCGACCCGCAGCCGGGGCTCGGGTTCGACGCGGCGCGCCGGGCCGCGTTCCTGACTCGCGAGGTGCTCGCCGACCTCGGCATGACGGGGTTCGTGAAGACCTCCGGCAACCGCGGCGCGCACATCGCGGTCCGCATCGAGCCGCGCTGGGACTTCGTCCAGGTGCGGCACGCGGGCATCGCGCTCGCGCGGGCCGTCGAGGAGCGCGCCCCCGACCTCGTCACCACCGCCTGGTGGAAGGAGGAGCGGGGCGAGCGGGTGTTCATCGACTTCAACCAGAACGCCCGCGATCGCACGGTCGTCAGCGCCTACTCCGTGCGGGCCCGGCCCGCCGCGACCGTCTCGGCGCCGCTGACCTGGGAGGAGCTGGAGGACGCCGATCCGGCCGACTTCGACGTGCGCACCATGCCGGCCCGTTTCGCCAAGGTGGGCGACGTGCACGCGGCCATCGACGAGCGGGCCCACTCGATCGAGCCCCTCCTGGAGCGGTACGCCGAGGACGGCCGCGGCGACATGCCGTACCCGCCCAACTACCCGAAGATGCCCGGCGAGCCGCGGCGCGTGCAGCCCAGCAAGGCCCGCCCCGACGGCGACTGACCGCGGCGGGCGGCCGATCCCGGCGGGTGCCGTTCCGCACGGCCGGCCCCCTCCGATCGCCGGGGCGTTCGGGCTCCACCGGCCGTGCGGCCTTTCCGTCGTGCCCGGAGTGCGGGCGCGTGCCTGGAAGGTAACCCCGCGTCCGGGGTTACGGAGGCTTGCCTGGGTTGATAGATCTTCTACGGAGAAGGAGAAATTTCTCCCTGGCGGTGGAGTTCTCCCCTCCCGGGAGGTGTCAGGAGTCGCCGAACTCCAGCCGCAGCGCCCGGGTGAAGTCGGCGACCGCCTCCTCGTGGCGCTCCAGATCCTGGAGGATCTCGCCGCGCACCCGGAACGCCCAGACGTACTCGGGGTCCAGCTCGATCGCCCGGTCCAGGTCGCGCAGGGCCGCCTCGTCGTCGCCCAGCTCGCTCAGCACCGCGCCCCGGCTGCCCAGCGCCCGGTCGTTGTCCGGGTCCAGCTCGATCGCGCGGTTCAGGTCCGCCAGCGCCTCGTCGTAGCGGTCGATCATGCGGTACGCCTCGCCGCGCCTGCTGAGCGCCCGCACGTAGCCGGGGTCCGCCCCGAGGGCGCGGGTGTAGTCGTCGATGGCCTCGGCGTAGAGCTGGAAGCGCTGGTACAGCTCGGCCCGGGCCAGCCACGGGTACGCCTGGTCCTGGTTGAGCGCGATCATGCGCGCGTGGACGTCGAGGGCGTCGTCCATGCGGCCGAGGTCGGCCAGGGCGTCGGCCTTGCCCTCCAGCACCCAGAACGACTCGGGCGTCAGCGTCAGCGCGTGGTCGAAGTCGGTGAGCGCCTCCTCCAGCCGGCCCAGCGCCGCGTACACCTGGCCGCGCGAGCCCAGGGCGTACCCGCTGTCCGGCTCCAGGCGCAGCGCCTCGTCGAAGTCGGACAGGGCGGCGTCGAACCGCTCGATCAGCCGATGGCTCTCGCCCCGCAGCCGCCAGGCGCGGGCGCTGTCCGGATCCAGGGCGACCGCCTCGGTCAGGTCCGCGATGGCCGCGTCGTGGCGCGACAGCGCCGCGTACGACTCGGCCCGGCTGCGCAGCACGGACGCCCGCGAGTGCGCCGCCTCCTCCGACAGCTCCGCGGGCGCCGGGGCGCCCCCGGCCGTGGCGCCCGTCCGCGTGGGCTCGCTGCCGATCTCCTCGCTGAGGATCCCCTCGCTCATGGCCGGGAATCTATCTGACTAGATCTGAATGACGGCAGCCTTTTCCCGGGTGTACTCCAGGACGCCGTCGTGCCCGTACCCGCTGTCCTTCACGCCGCCGAACGGCAGGCCGGGCGGCATCTGCCGGAACGTGTTCACCCACACGGCCCCGGCCCGCAGGTCGCGCACGAACCGGTGGGCCCGGCCCAGGTCACGCGTCCAGAGGCCGGCCGCCAGCCCGTACGGGGAGTCGTTGGCGACGCGCAGCGCCTCCTCCTCCGTCTCGAACGGGATCGCCACCGCGACCGGACCGAAGATCTCCTCCTGGCAGACGCGCAGCCCGTTGTCCGTGGTCGTGTACAGCGTGGGCGACACCCAGTAGCCGCCGGGCAGGTGCGGCACCACCTCGGCGCCCCTCCGGCCGCCGAAGACCAGCTCGGCGCCCTCCTTCTCGGCCAGGTCCAGGTACGAGGTGACCCGCTCGTACTGGCCGCGCGACACGATCGGCCCCATCGTGGTGTCCAGGTCGAGCGGCTCGTCGAGGACCAGGCCGGACGCGACGCGCTCCATCCGCTCCAGCATCTCGTCCCAGATCGAGCGGTGGATCAGCATCCGGGAGCCGGCCACGCAGACCTGCCCCGCGTTGCCGGTGTAGACGGAGTTCACGGTCAGGCCCTGGGTGGCGGCGTCGAGGTCGGCGTCGGGGAAGACGATGTTCGGCGACTTGCCGCCCAGTTCGAACGTCATCGGCTTGAGCGCGTCGGCCGAGGCCCGGGTGATGACCTGGGCGGTGGCCGTGGAACCGGTCAGGCTGATCTTGTGGACGCCGCGGTGCCGTACGAGGGCGTCGCCGACCTCCTCGCCCACGCCGCTGACGATGTTGAGCACGCCGGGCGGGAACACCTCGGCCAGCAGCTCGCCCAGCCGCAGCACCGACACGCTCGCCTGCTCGGCCGGCTTGACGATCACGGTGTTGCCCGCCGCCAGGGCGTAGGCGGCCTTGGCGGAGAAGGTCGAGATGGGGGAGTTCCACGGGATGACGCACAGGGCCACGCCGTACGGCTCGCGCCGGGTCATCCCGAGCGTGTCGGGCCCCAGGATGACGGTGTCGCCCTTGACGGCGTCCAGGCACTGGCTCGCGGCGAGCTGCCACAGGTGCGCCATGCCGGGCAGGTCCTTGGTGAGGGTGTCGCGCAGGATCCGGCCGTTGTCGCGGGTCTCCAGCCGGGCCAGCTCCTCGGCGTGCTCGGTGAAGACGGCGCTCACCTGGCGCAGGACGTGTGCGCGGGCCAGGGCGGGCAGGGCCGACCAGCGGGGGAACGCCTTGCCCGCCGCCTCCACCGCCGCCTCGGCGTCCCGGGGGCCGCTCGCGGGGACGCGGGCCCACACCTCCCCGGTGGCGGGGTTGACGGAGTCCATGGTCCTGCCGTCGGCCGCGGGGACCAGCCGGCCGCCGACGAGGTTGCGATAGTCGCTCACCCGACCAAGCATATGCTTGCTTGACTGCGGGTGCCAGCGCGAGCCGGCGTCACGCGCGGGGCGGTCCGGGAGGCGGCGCGGTCGCCGCGGCGCGGGCCGGGGGCGGCACGGGCACGTCGGCGGGGCCCGGACGCGGCGCCGGCGCGTCGGCAGGGCGCGGGGGCGGCGCGATCGCGTCGGCGCGGGCCCGGGTGGCGACGGCCACGACGGCGGCCAGCAGCGGGAAGAGGGCGACGACCGCCGCCGCGCGGGACGTGCCCGTCCACGCCGCCGACGCCGCGGTGACGGCGGAGCCCAGCCCGCCGCCGACGAAGAACGTCAGGTTGAGCAGCCCCATGCCCGCACCGCGCAGAGCGGCCGGCAGCCGCGCCGACAGGTCGCCGATGATCACGACCTGGGTGAGGGCGAACGCGGCCAGGCACAGGGAGGCCGCGGCCACGGCGGGCCAGGGGCCGCCCCGGCCCGTCGCCGTGACGACCAGGGCGGCCGCCGCCGCCAGCGCGGTGCCGGCCAGCACCAGCCGGCCGCCGCGCGCGGGGAGCAGGCCGGCCCGGCGCGACAGCACCGCGCCGATCGCCGCCCCCGGAAGCAGCGCGACGCCGATGGTCAGGACGCTCCAGCCATGAATGCCGGCCAGGATCTGCGGGATCACGTACATGGCGGCGAAGAGGCCGGCGAAGACGCCGACGCCGATCGCGGCCCCGATCCGGTGGACCGCCTCGCCGACCAGCGCGCGCGGCACGAAACCGTCCGGCCGCCGCGCCACCCGCCACACGAGGGCGCCGCAGGCGAGCACGAACACCGCCGCGAGCGCCAGGACGACGGGCCCGCCGAGCCCGAGCGTCCTGGACTGGACGATCACGAGCAGGGTGCTCACCGCCGCGGTCAGCGCGGCGGCCCCGGCGACGTCGATCGGGCGGCGCGAGCCCGGCCGTACGGCCAGCCGGAGGCAGAAGGGGGCCGCCACGACCGACAGCACCGGCAGCACGAGGGTGACGCGCCAGCTCAGCCAGGTGGTCACCACGCCGCCGAGCAGCGTGGCGACGGACGCGAACAGCGCCATCACCATGCCGTAGGCGGCGAGCACCCGGCCGCGTTCACCGGGGTCCACGCCCGCGAGCAGGGCGGCGCCGACCGCCGCCACGCCCCCGGACCCGGCCGCCAGCATCAGCCGCCCGCCGACCAGGACACCGAGGGAGGGGGCCGCCACGCACACCAGCGCGCCGGCGGCCAGCAGCAGCGACGCGGTCAGCAGCGCGGCCCGCGCGCCCCTGGAGTCCGCCAGCCGTCCGAAGACGGCGGTGCCGACGCCGAGCGCCAGCGCGTGCGCCGTGAGGACCCAGGCGACCTCCGCGGCGCCCGCCCCCAGCGCGGCGCCCACCTTGGGCAGCGCCACGGCGGCGGCCGTGACGCCGAAGACCGATGGGCCGAACAGCCCGCCGAGCCGCACCGCCGTCGACAGCGGGCCGATCCGCCCGCCGGAGGCCGCGCTCGCCGCGACGGGGGAGGGGGCGGCGGTCATCGGGTGGTCCCCGTGGACGGCGAGCCGGCGGCCTGCACGAAGTGGACGTCGTAGCGCTCCTGTTCCGTCAGCAGGCCGTCGAAGGGCTCCAGGCCGTGCTGGACGCGCCCGAGCCGCCGGAAGTAGCCGAACCGGTCGACGCCCGGCGTCAGCACGGCCAGCAGGTCCGCCTCGGCGTCCGGCGCCGCCCGGAACGCGTGCGGCATCCGTGGGGGCACGACGACCAGGGCGCCCCGGGTGACGGTCAGTGTCTCCTCGCCGAGGAGGAATTCCATCGCGCCGTCCAGGACGTAGAACAGTTCGGTGGACAACGCGTGGTAGTGCGGCCGGGCGCCGTCGCGGCCCCGCCCCAGGGCGAGCCGGTTGGCGCCCAGCGCGCCGGCGGTGTCGCTCGCGTCGGCCAGCAGGGTGAACGCCCCGCCCTCCGGCAGCTCGACCACCTCCGCGGTCCCCGCGGGCACGACAAGGGCCTGTGACGTGGTGAAAGTCATTCTCAGCTCCTTCCGATATCGGGATCCATTGCAGTCCGGGAAGACGGAGCGAACCAGAAGCGGTTGTCACCTACAGCCATCACCGATCGAGATGAATCGAGGACGTGGGTGGAGCTGAGGCAGCTCGCGTATTTCGTGGCGGTCGCCGAGGAGGGCGGCTTCGGCCGCGCCGCGGAGCGGCTGAGCATCGTGCAGTCGGCCGTGAGCCAGCAGATCCGCCGGCTCGAACGCGAGCTCGGCGTGCCCCTGTTCACCCGGACGACCCGGCGCGTGCACCTGTCCGGCGCGGGCGAACGCCTGCTGCCCGAGGCGCGGGCCGTGCTGGCCGCCGCGCACCACGCGCGGCAGGTCGCCGCCGACGTGCGCGCGGGCAGCGACGGCGTCCTGCGGCTCGGCATCGTGCAGGGGCCGGGCGACCGGATCTACCGCACCCTCGGCGCGCTGGCCGACGTCGCGCCGCGCCTCCAGGTCCGCCCGCGGCGCCTGCCGCTGTCCGACCGGCTGGCCGCCGTACGCTCCGGCGAGCTCGACGCGGCGCTGGTCCGCGCGCTCACCGGCGCCCCCGGCCTGGAACTGCTCCCGGTCTGGACCGACCCGCTGTACGTGGCCCTGCCCGCCGGGCACCCGGCGGCGGGTCGCGCCGAGCTCGGGCTCGACGACCTGGCCGGGCTCCCCCTCCGGCTCTCCCTCCGCGAGGACAACCCGCCCTTCCACGACCTGATCACCGACGCCTGCCGGGCGGCCGGGGTCAGCCCGCCGGCCGGGCCGCCGTTCACGACGCTCCAGGAGACCCTGACCGACATCGGCGTCGCGGCCCCCTCCTGGACGGTCTTCTACGAGGTGGCCGGCCTGCCGGACATCCCCCGCGTGGCCGTCCGGCCGCTCGCCGGTCCCTCGGTGACCACGTCGCTGGCCGTCCTCCCGGGCGTGCCCACCCCCGCCGTCCGCCACCTGCTGCACGCCCTGACCCGGGTCGCCTGACCTCGATGCCCGCTATCCGCCGTACGCCCTGACCCCGACGTCCGCCACCTGCCGCACGTCCTGACCCGGGTCACCCGACCCCGGCGCCCGGCGCGCCGGGACCGCACTAGGATCAAGGGCATGGAGCTGGCGCCGGGGGTCCACGTCGCGTTCACCGACCGCCACGGCGGCGTGAGCGCCTCGCCGTACGGGTCGCGCAACCTGGGCGGCATGGTCGGCGACGACCCCGAGGCCGTCCGCGCCAACCGCGCGGGCGTCGCCGCCGAGCTGGGCGTGCGGGCCGTGGTGTTCATGCGGCAGGTCCACAGCGCCGACGTCGCGTACGTGAGCGAACCCTTCGGGGACGACCCGCCCCCGCTGGACGGCGTCTTCACCACCGAGCCCCGTCTCGCCCTGGCCGCCCTCGGCGCCGACTGCCCGGCCGTGCTGGTCGGCGACCCCGAGGCGCGGATGGTGGGGGCCGCCCACTCCGGCCGCCCCGGCACCGAGGCGGGTGTGGCCACGGCGCTCGTCGACGCCATGACCGCCAAGGGCGCGGCGCCGGAGCGGATGACGGCGATCGTCGGGCCCGGCGCGTGCGGCCGCTGCTACGAGGTGCCGGCCGAGCTGCGCGAGCGCGTCGCCTCCCGGGTGCCCGCGACCTGGTCCACGACCTCCTGGGACACTCCCGCGCTCGACCTGCGCGCCGGCATCGAGGCGCAGCTGCGCGCCGCGGGCGTGACGGACGTGCGCCACGACGCGCGCTGCACGATCGAGTCGCAGGAGCTCTACTCCCACCGCCGCGAGCAGCCCGGCGGCCGCTTCGCCGGCCTCATCTGGCTGGCCTAGCCGTACCGGGCCGCGCGGACCGGATCACCGCGGCGGCCCGATCCCGCTACCTCGGCGCCCGGAAGCCGCCGATCTCCTGTTCGAGCAGCTCGGCCAGCCGCAGCGGGGTGCGGTCCTCGTACATCGGCCCGACGAGCTGCACTCCCACCGGCAGGCCCTCGAGGGACCGGCCCGCCGGCACGGCGGTGGCGGGCAGGCCGGGCATGGTGGCCAGGCCGGCCCAGACGAGCTGGTCGAAGTACGGGTACGCGACGCCGTCGATGTCGATCCGCCGTTCCATCGGATTCGGGTGGTGGTCGTGCGGGAAGGCGGGCGTCGGCGTGATCGGGCACACCACCGCGTCGAACTCGGCGAACAGCCGCCGCCAGCCGTGGCGGTGGACCTCGCGGCGGTTGTTCGCCACTATCCAGTCGCGGTGGCTGAACAAGATGGCGCGCAGCCGCACGGCGTCAAGACTCTGGTCGTCCGCGCTCAGTCCGGCGACGCGGATCCGTAGCTCCTCGTACGATTCGATGGGAAAACGCGCGACGGAGCCCGAGATCAGCAACTGCATGTAGAGCATCCCGGCCTCGGCCAGATCGGGCAGCAGCGGACTGTGCCGTTCGACCCGGGCGCCGCCGTCGGCGAGCGCGTCGGCCACCCGGTTCACGCCCGCCCGCACGGCGGACCCGGTCGCAATGAGCGGATGCTCGTCGAGGACCAGGACCCGGAAGTCGCGGAGCCGCTCGTGGCGGGCGGGCGGCAGTGCCAGGCGGTGCGCCACGCCGTGCGTCAGCGGGTCCGGTCCGGCCATGACGTCGAGCAGGAGCGTGAGGTCGCGGGCGGTGCGCGCCATCGGGCCGACGACGGCGAGGTCGAGGTCGACCGGCAGTGCCGGCTCGGACGGCGGGACCATGCCGCGGTTGGCCGCCAGCCCGAGCGTCGGCTTGTGCGCGTAGACGCCGCAGAAATGCGCGGGCGTGCGCAGCGAGCCGGCGATGTCGGAGCCGATGGACAGCGCGCCGAACCCGGACGCCAGGGCCGCCGCCGACCCGCCGGAGGACCCACCCGACGTGCGCGCGTGATCCCACGGGTTGTTGGTGGTGCCGTAGATCTCGTTGAAGCTCTGGATGTCCTGCAGCCCCAACGGCACGTTGGTCTTGCCGAGCACCACCGCGCCCGCGGCCTTGAGCCGCGACACCTGCACCGCGTCCTCGGCCGGCACATGGTCCCGGTACGGCGGCATGCCCCAGGTCGTGGGCAGCCCGGCCATGTCGTACGACTCCTTGACCGTCACCGGGACGCCGAGCAGCGGCCGGTCCTCGCCGCGGGCGCGCGCCCGGTCGGCATCGCGCGCGGCGGCCCGCGCGCGGTCGAAGTCCGGAACGCAGATCGCGTTGATCACCTTGTCGTCCCGCTCGATGCGGGCGATCGCCTCGTCGGTGAGTTCCACGGAGGTCACGTCACCGGCGCGCAGGGCGGTCATGAGTTCTTCGGCCGAGCAGAAATTCCATTCCATTCATCAGAATGTAGCGGCCCGCCGAGGGCGCCGAAACGGCCGAGTCGCCGGCGAATTCACCCGTTCGTTCTGTGCTCCAAGCGGCTCCGCCCCAGGTCGGCGGCTGTTCTGAGCCAATTGTCGGGGCGTGGGGCATGAAATGCCGATTCGCACAACGAGACAGATGTCTCAATGCTTGTCGCTATTGTTTCTCGGGCCATGTCGTGCGGGAATTGTCAAGTAAATGAATGCGCCGGACGCTCAGGGCCCCGCCAGGGCCGGAGCGGTGCGCAGGACGTCGCGCGCCAGCCCCAGGTCGCCCTCCAGCTCCGCCGCGAACGACTCCGGCTCGCCCCGGCCGCCCAGCAGGAAGCAGAACTCCACCACGTCCGCCGTGATCCGCGCCTCCGGCTCCCGCGCCCCGGTGTCGGCGACCCCGAGGGGAACGTGCCACTCGCCGCCGCCCGGCCCCGTCAGCGTGAGACGGAGCGCCCGGCCGCTGCCGTCGAGGCCCGACAGCAGCATCGTCCACGGCAGCAGCCGCGCGCACAGGTCGGCCGCCGGGTGGATGTGCTCCGGCACCGGGTGCGGCAGCCGCAGCCCGGCCGCCCGGGCGGCGTCGTCGGCGTGGATCCACGTCTCCAGGGTGCGGGCCAGCACGTGGTCGCGCACCGCCGTCTCCATGCCGTCGAGGGTCGCCGGGGCCTCGGGCGCCAGCGGGACGAGATGCCGGCATAGCGCGTCGGCCTGGGCGCGCCAGTCGCGCCGCGTCTGCTCCGGGCTGCGGGCCCGCTCGTGCGCCTGCACGTCGGCCGTACGGCCCAGCGCGTCGGAGGCCGTGATCGGCGGCCCGAGGACCGGGGCGCCCACCGCGGCGGCCAGCAGGCCGTCCTTGGCGGCGAGGTGGGCGACGAGCTCCTGCAGGGTCCAGCCCTCCACCACGACGCGCGACCAGTCGTCGTCGCCGGCCGAGGCGAGCAGGGCGTCCATGGCCGCCACCCGGCCCGCGTACGGCCGGGCCCAGTCGGCGGTGGGGGCGGCCGGGCGGCGCCGGGCGCGGGCGCCGGCGAGCAGTTGCGGCCGGAGGGAGCCGGCCGGCACCTCGGCGTCCTCCATCAGCGCGTCCACATAGAGACGATCGACGGGCTCCATCACACCTCCTCCTCTGCCAGCGCGTCGGCCAGGCGCCGCAGCGCCAGCCGGATCCGCGACTTGGCCGTGCCCTCGGGCACACCCAGCTCCTCGGCCACCTGCCGGTAGGTCCGGCCGCCGTAGTAGGCCAGCTCCACCGCCTGTCTCAGGCCGTCGGGTAACGCCGTGACCGCCCGCCGCACCCGTTCGGCCTCGTCGGCGGCGAGCACCGTCTCCTCCAGCCGCGGGGGCGGCGGCTCGAACAGCCGGGGACCCAGCGTGGAGACCCGGCGGCGCTCCTCGGCCCGCACGTGGTCGACCGCGCGGCGGTGGGCGATCGTGGCCAGCCACGCCCGCAGCGTGCCCCGGTCGGGATCGTAGGCGAGGGGACGCTCCCAGAAGATCAGGAACACCTCCTGCGTGATGTCCTCGGCGATCACCCGGTCCCTGGTGACGCGCAGCGACAGACCGAAGATCAGCGAGGAGAGGTGGTCGTAGACCTCCCCGAGTGCGGCCTCGTCGCCGCCGACCACCCGCTGGTGCAGCAGGCGGTCGTCGTACGGCGCCTCCACTGGCACCACGCTCCCGATGAGCTCCCGATGATCCGGACCAAGGCGGCCGGTGCGCCGCGACCCGAGCATGCCATTATTCGCGGCAAAAGTTGAGCCGGATGAACCCGGCCGGGCCTGTGTCCCGGCTCCGGCCAGGGGAGGGACGGGTTCACGGTAGGGTCGTAAGTCCACCAACGAGAGGGAGGAACCGTCATGGCAACCACCCGCACCGCCACCACGCAGTGGAAGGGCGCCCTGCTCGACGGCTCGGGCACCGTGTCGCTCGACACGTCCGGCGTGGGCACCTTCGAGGTCTCCTGGCCCTCGCGCGCCGAGGCGGCCAACGGCAAGACCTCTCCCGAGGAGCTCATCGCCGCGGCCCACTCCTCCTGCTTCTCGATGGCCCTCTCGCACGGCCTGGCCGGCGCCGGCACGCCGCCCGAGTCGCTGCGCACCAGCGCCGACGTCACCTTCCAGCCGGGCGAGGGCATCACCGGCATCGTCCTCACCGTGCAGGGCCAGGTGCCCGGCATCACCGCCGAGCAGTTCCAGGAGGCCGCCGAGACGGCCAAGGCCAACTGCCCGGTGAGCAAGGCCCTCACCGGCACGATGATCACTCTGAACGCGCAGCTCCTCTAGCGAGATCGTGATCGCGATCGCTCTGGCGTGATCGCGGTCGCGTGGGACAATCGAGTCACATGCGAGATGTCTGGCCGGGCGAGCCGTACCCACTCGGCGCTACCTGGGATGGCGTGGGCACCGGATTCTCGGTGTTCTCCGAGGTGGCCGAGCGGGTAGAGCTGTGCCTCTTCCACGATGACGGGTCCGAGGAACGCGTCGACCTGCCGGAGGTCGACGGGTTCGTCTGGCATGGCCACCTTCCGGGCGTCATGCCGGGACAGCGCTACGGCTACCGCGTCCACGGGCCCTACGAGCCGTCCCGCGGTCACCGGTGCAATCCGGCCAAGCTGCTGCTGGACCCCTACGCCAAGGCCATCGACGGCGAGCTGACCTGGAACGAGGCGCTGTTCTCGTACGAGTTCACCGATCCGGCGCGGCTCAACCTGACCGACAGCGCCCCCTTCATGCCGAAGAACGTGGTGGTCAACCCGTTCTTCGAGTGGGGCAACGACCGGCCGCCGCGCATCCCGTACCACCAGACGGTGATCTACGAGGCGCACGTGCGCGGCCTGACCATGCGGCACCCGGCGGTGCCGGAGGCGCAGCGCGGCACCTACGCGGGCGTCGCGCACCCGGCGATCATCGACCACCTGCTGTCGCTCGGCGTGACGGCGGTCGAACTGATGCCGGTCCACCACTTCATGCCCGAGCACTTCCTCGTGGCCCGCGGGCTGACCAACTACTGGGGCTACAACACGGCGGCCTACCTCGCCCCCCACGGCCGCTACTCCAGCGCCGGCACGCGCGGCGAGCAGGTGCAGGAGTTCAAGGCCATGGTGCGGGCGCTGCACGAGGCCGGCATCGAGGTGATCCTCGACGTGGTCTACAACCACACCGCCGAGGGCGACCACATGGGCCCGACGCTCGGCTTCCGGGGCATCGACAACTCGGCCTACTACCGGCTGCACGACGGCGACCGCCGCTACTACCTCGACTACACCGGCTGCGGCAACTCCCTCAACGTCCGCTCGCCGCACGCGCTGCAGCTCATCATGGACTCCCTGCGCTACTGGGTGCTGGAGATGCACGTCGACGGCTTCCGCTTCGACCTGGCCTCGGCGCTGGCCCGTGAGCTGCACGACGTCGACCGGCTGAGCGCGTTCTTCGACCTCATCCAGCAGGACCCGGTGATCTCGCAGGTCAAGCTCATCGCCGAGCCGTGGGACGTCGGGCCCGGCGGCTACCAGGTGGGCAACTTCCCGCCGCTGTGGACGGAGTGGAACGGCAAGTACCGCGACATCGTGCGCGACTTCTGGCGGGGCACGCACTCGGCGCTGCCCGAGTTCGCCTCGCGCCTGACCGGCTCGGCCGACCTGTACGCCACCTCCGGGCGCCGGCCGGTGGCCTCCATCAACTTCGTCACCTGCCACGACGGGTTCACCCTCACCGACCTGGTCTCCTACGACCGCAAGCACAACGTCGACAACGGCGAGGACAACCGCGACGGCACCGACGACAACCGCTCCTGGAACTGCGGCGCCGAGGGGCCGGTCGAGGACCCCGAGATCGTCCGGCTCCGCCACCGCCAGCGGCGCAACTTCCTGACCACGCTGTTCCTGTCGCAGGGCGTGCCGATGCTGTCGCACGGCGACGAGATCGGCCGCACGCAGCGCGGCAACAACAACGCCTACTGCCAGGACAACGAGATCGCCTGGATCGACTGGTCGCTGGTGCACACCGAGACCGACCTGCTGGAGTTCGTCCGGATGCTGTCGCGGCTGCGGCGCGACCACCCGGTCTTCCAGCGCCGCCGCTTCTTCCACGGCCGCGACTCCGCGGACGGCGGGCGCGACCTGGTGTGGCTCACGCCCGCCGGTCAGGAGATGACGGCCGGCGACTGGCACACCGGCTACGCCAAGTCGCTGATGGTCTACCTCAACGGCGAGGGCATCACCGAGCCGGGCCCGCGCGGCGAGCGGATCATGGACGACTCGTTCCTGCTGCTCGTCAACGCCCACCATGAGGACATGACGTTCACGCTGCCGGGCGACGAGTTCGGCGCGACCTGGCTGCCGGTGCTCGACACCAGCTACGAGTCCCGGCAGGACGAGCCCTTCCCGGACGAGGCCCGGCCGCCGGGCTCGCTGGTGGCTGTGACCTCGCGCTCCATCCAGGTGCTGCGCCAGCCCCAGGGCTCCTGAGCCGGTTCCCGGGCGGCCGGTCAGGTCGGTCAGGTCGGCCCGGCCGGTCAGGTCGGTCAGGTCGGCCCGGCCGGTCAGGTCGGTCAGTCGCGGATCAGGGCGGCGGTGACGAGGGCCAGCGCGAACGTGACGACCCCGCCGAGGCCGTGCAGGGCCACGGCCAGCACGGGGAAGCGGCGCTCGGCGCCCCTGGCGTGCCGCCCGCCGCCGAGCCAGCGGGTGAACATGACGAAGCCCAGGAGCGCGGCCGCCGCCAGCACCCCGAAGGCGGTCCACGCGAGCGTCGCGGACCCGGTCAGCAGGTACCCGAACCAGCACACCAGCGCCCCGGCGGCCAGCGTGGGATGGGAGAAGACCAGCGCGGCCGGGAACCGGGTGACCTTGGTGGCCTGCTGCCGCAGCCCGCCGCCCGACAGCCACAGGTAGAGCAGGTACGCCCCGGCGATCGCGGTGCAGATCCATGTCACGGCAGTGGCGAGCCCCACCCGGCCTCCTTCGGTCATCGACCCCAGACGACACGTTAAGCGCATCACTCCACGTATGCCATTCGTTACGCCAAAGTGCGATGTCTCGGGCAAAGGCCGCCGTCGCGGCTGGTTGTCGGAGGCGTGTGCCAAGGTAGAGGAGTGCGTCGCATCTATCCGGACATACAGGACGATCCACCCATCGAGCAGGCCTACGCCTATCCGCCCGACCGGCCCTGGCTGCGCGTCAACATGGTCGCCAGCGCCGACGGCGCCTCCTGGATGAACGGCCTGTCGGGCGGGCTGTCGAGCAAGGGCGACCGGCGGATCTTCGGCGTGCTGCGGGGGCTCGCCGACGTGGTCGTCGCCGGGGCCGCCACCGTGCGCGCCGAGGGCTACGGCCCCGCCCGGCCGCGCGAGTCGTGGCGGCCGCTGCGCGAGGGGCGGCCCGAGACGCCGCCCGTCGCCGTCGTCAGCCGCAGCCTCGACCTCGACCTCGACGGCCCGCTGTTCAGCGAGGCGATCTCCCGCACGATCGTCGTCACCTGCGCCTCCGCGCCGGCCGACCGCCTCGCCGCGGCCAAGTCCGTCGCCGACGTCGTCGTCGCGGGCGAGGAGGCGGTGGACATGGAGGCGGCCGTGCGCGGGCTGCACGAGCGGGGGCTGACCCGGGTGCTGTGCGAGGGCGGGCCGCGGCTCAACGCCCAGCTCGCCGCGGCCGGGCTGCTCGACGAGCTGTGCCTGTCGATCAGCCCGCTGCTGCTCGGCGGGGGCGCGGCGCGCATCCTGAACGGCGAGGCGGCGCTCGTCGGCCTCGCCCTCAGCCAGGTCCTGGAGGAGGACGGCGTCCTGTTCTGCCGGTACACGAGGGAGCCGAACCATGACTGACCCCACCGACCTCCCGGCCGCCGCCGAAGCCGAGCCCCGGCCGCAGGAGGCCGCGCCCGCCGAGCCGCCCGCCGCCCCCGAGGCCGAGCCGGAGCCGGTGCCCAACCTGCCGGTCCGGCCGCCCGTGGCGCCCATGCTGGCCAAGCCGGTCAAGGCCATGCCCAAGCAGGACGGCACCCTGTTCTACGAGCCCAAGTGGGACGGCTTCCGCTGCATCGTCTTCCGCGACGGCGACGAGGTCTACCTCGGCAGCCGCAACGAGCGGCCGTTCACCCGCTACTTCCCGGAGCTGGTCGAGGCGGTCAAGGCCGAGCTGCCCGAGCGGGTCGTGATCGACGGCGAGATCGTGCTGCCGCGCGGCTCCCAGCTCGACTTCGACGCGCTCCAGCAGCGCATCCACCCGGCCGCCTCGCGGGTCAGGATGCTGGCCGAGCAGACGCCGGCCTCGTTCGTCGCCTTCGACCTGCTGGCGCTCGGCGACGAGTCGTACCTCGACCTGCCCTTCGCCGAGCGCCGCGCCCGCCTGGAGGGCGTCTTCGGGCGGGCCGGCCATTCGGTGCGGCTCACGCCCGTCACGCGCGACGACGGGCAGGCGGGGGAGTGGTTCGAGATGTTCGAGGGGGCGGGGCTCGACGGCATCATCGTCAAGCCCGGCGACCAGCCGTACGTCCCCGACAAGCGCACCATGTTCAAGGTCAAGCACGAGCGCACGGCCGACGTCGTGGTCGCCGGCTACCGCGAGCACAAGACCGGGCCGATCGTCGGCTCGCTGCTGCTCGGCCTGTACGGGCCCGACGGGCGGCTGCACCACGTGGGCGTGGCGGCCTCGTTCCCGATGGCGCGCCGGGCCGAGCTGGTGGAGGAGCTCAAGCCGTACGTCGCCGACCTCGGCGAGCACCCGTGGGGGCACTGGGCCGAGCAGGCGGCGGCCACCGTCGGCCAGCCGGCCGCCGGGCCGGCCACGGGCGGTCAGCGGGTGCCCGGCGCGATCTCGCGGTGGAGCGCGAAGAAGGACCTGTCGTTCATCCCGCTGCGGCCCGAGCTGGTCATCGAGGTGGCCTACGACCAGATGGAGGGCGACCGGTTCCGGCACACCGCCCACTGGCGCCGCGCCCGGCCCGACCGCACGCCCGAGTCGTGCACGTACGAGCAACTGGAGCGGCCGGTCTCCTACAACCTGGACGACATCCTGGCCCGCTGAGTCACGCTCCAGGCCTTGTCTGGGGCTCACAGATCACGCTATATCTCGATGTATGAGCACCGGTGATGAGCTTCGTGCCGCCGTGGCCGCCCGCCGCGACCTCGGCCCCGACTTCGAGGACGCCCTCATCGAGTCGTTCCTCGACAAGATGGGCAAGGAGGTCGACCGGCGGGTGGACGAGCGGCTGGCCGCCGTCCCGAAGGCCAAGGACCTGGCCAGACGGTCCAAGGCCGCCGACGGCCAGCGGCTCGCGCTCGCGATCGTCTCGCTGAGCCTGGGCACCGTCGCGACGATCGCGCTGACCCTCCAGGCCGCCTCCGTGGGAGCCATCCTGGGGATCTGGTTCGCGATCATCGTGGTCAACGGCATCTTCGGCACCGAGCGCCGCCCCTGACCCGAAGCCGGGCGGCGCTCGATGGCGGGCCTCAGACGCGCGGAGCCGTGCGCCCGGCGTCCGGCGTCAGGAGACCGGCGCCCGGCGTCCGGCATCAGACGTCCCGTGTCGGGAGGTCAGGCGTCCGGGGTGAGCTTGGCGCGGGCCTCGGTGACGAGGTCGCGGGCGTAGTCGTCGTCGCTCTCGGCCAGCACGCGCTCGACGCCGCGCGCGGCCCGGGTGTCCCCGCGCTCCGCCAGGCCACGCGTGGCCTCGGCGACCGTCCGCAGGTCCGTGTCGTCCAGGCGGGCCGCCAGCGCCTCGCGGATGTCCGGCGAGTCGGCCTCCAGCGAGGCCAGGCCCGAGGTGGCCCAGTCGCGCACCTCGTCGTCCTCGTCGCGGGTCATCGCGACGAGCAGGGCCAGCCCCTCGGCGTGGTCGGGCGGCAGCACGTCGGCCAGCGCGATCGCGTCGGTCATCGTGCGCCGGTGCCCCGGCCGGTCGATGATGTCGAGCACCTGCGGCAGCGCGCGCGGGTCGCCCTGGTGGCCGAGCGCCGAGAGCACCGACCTGAGCACCTGCGGGTTGCTCTCCGTGGTGGCCATCCGCTGCAGCAGCGGCAGCGTCCGCTCCAGGTACGGCTTGCCGCCGTCCTCGGTCACGCCGTACTGGGCGATCGCGTCCACGCCGAACTCCCGCTCCCGGGCGTCCTCGCTCGCGCACAGCCGGGCCAGCGCCTCGTACGTCTCGTCGTCGCCCCGCCGGCCCAGCGAGTCGGCCACGACCCACCAGGTCTCGGCGTCCTCGTCGGTGTCGCGGTGCGCCACGGCCCGCGCGACCAGCCGGTCCACCGGCGACTGGACGCCGGTGGCGTCCTCCAGCAGCGTGACGATCGCCGCGTGCCCGCGCTGCGCCTGCACCTGCTCGCTCTGCTCGCCGTCGGCCGAGCGGCCCGCCACGGTCACCAGCTCGGTGCCGTCCTTGGCGAACTGCCGGCCCACCACGTACTCCCAGTCGTCCTGCGCGATCTGGTCGAGCAGCGCGCTCTCCAGGTGCACGCCCACCCAGTCGGCCGCCACGTCGAGCGGGGTGTCGCCGTCGCCGTCGTACTTCGCCGCGTCGGCGCCGCCGTTCAGCAGCACCCGCACCACGCCCAGTGCGCCGCGCCGGGCGGCCAGCGTCAGCGGCGTGTCACCGTCGTCGTTGGCGGCGTCCACGTCGGCCCCGGCCTCCAGCAGGAGCCGGGCGGCGTCGGCGTGGCCGTTGGCGGCGGCCCACAGCAGCGCGGTCCAGCCGCCCTCCTCGCGGCCGTCGACGTCGGCCCCGGCGGCCAGCAGCGCCTGGGCGGCCTCGACCCGGTCCCACGCGGCCGCCGCGCACAGCGGCAGCCCCTCGTCCTCTCCCTCGCTCGGCCGGTTGGGGTCGGCGCCCCCGGCGAGCAGCTCGCTCACGGTCTCCGACTCGCCGTTCAACGCGGCCCGGTAGAGCTTCTCCTCATGCATGCAACGGACACTAGTCCAGCTCAACCCCCACCCCGGACCACCGCCGCCGGACGCGTCGTTCGAAAGGGCCACGGCGAACGGCGGTGTTCCTCCTGGGGGAGGAGGAGACGGCCGGCGAAACGGACACCAGCCCAGCTCAACCCCCACCCCGGACCGCCGCCGCCGGACGCGTCGTTCGAAAGGGGCACGGCGAACGGCGGTGTTCCTCCTGGGGGAGGAGGAGACGGCCGGCGAAACGCGATATGTTGCGTCTTATGACTGACCCTGGAGACGTGCGCGCGTCCGACGCCGAGCGCGAGGCCGTCGTGGAGCGACTCCGCGTGGCCTCCGTGGAGGGCCGCCTCTCGCTGGCCGAGCTGACCGACCGCACCGAGGCCGCCTACAGCGCCGCCACCCACGCCGAGCTCGCCCTGCTCACCCAGGATCTGCCGGGCGCCGGGCAGCCCGCGGCGTTCCCCGCCGCCCCGCAGCCGGCCGAGCGCAGGCGGCGGTGGTTCGTGGGCGTGATGGGCGACACCAAGCGGCGCGGCGCCTGGCGGATCGACCGGGAGCTCGGCGCGGTGGCCGTGATGGGCGACGTGCTGCTCGACCTGCGCGAGGCCGAGGCCCGCACCGACGTGGTGGACATCACGGCCGTCTCCGTGATGGGCGACGTCAAGATCATCGTCCCGGACGGCGTCCACGTGGACCTCGACGGCATGGCGGTCATGGGCGACAAGCGGGTGGACGTGCTGCAGGCCGCCCCGGGCATGAACGTGCCGGTGGTGCGGGTCCGCGCGTACGCGGTGATGGGCGATGTGAAGGTGGTCGGCGACTCCCGCGCGGAGCCGGTGCGGCGGGGGCTCGCCGCCTGGCGCGAGCAGTGGAGGCGGCTGCACGGCGACGACTGGCGCGACGGCAACCGCCGCCGCCTCGGCGACGACGGCGACCACCGCCTCCTCGGCGACGACGGCCGCCGGGGCATCCACGGCCACTGAGCCGCGGGGCATCCACGGCCACTGAGCCGCCGGGGTATCCACGGCCCCTGAGCCGCCCGCGCTCAGGAGGCAGCGACCTCGGCGGGCGCGCGCAGGGCGGCGTCGTAGCGTTCCAGCAGCACCCGCGCCACCTCGGGCGCGGGACCGAGCACGTCCGCCACCACGTCGGCGCCCGCGGCGAGCGTCGCCCGGCGCACCTTGTCGGCGAACAGCCCGGGAGCCAGCAGGTACGGCGCGACGGCCACGCGCGGCGCGCCCGCCTCCCGCAGCAGCCGCACCGCCTCCTCCGGCGTCGGCGACGCGGCCGACGCGTACGCCGGGACGGCACCCCACCAGCCGCCGGACAGCGCCCATTCCCCGGCCACGCGCGCCACGACCGCGTTGGCGCGGGCGTCGCTGGAACCGGCCGACACCAGCACCACGGCCGTCCCGGGATCGCGCGGCGACACCCCGGCCTCGGCCAGGCGCCGCTCCAGCGCCGCCACCAGCAGCGGGTGCGGCCCGAGCGTGGCGCCGTAGCGGACGCGCAGCCGCGGCTCGCGCGCCCGCACCTCGTTCAGCGCCGACGGCAGGTCGACGCGCGAGTGGTACGCCTCGGTGAGCAGCAGCGGCAGCACCACGGCCTCGCCCAGACCGGCCAGCGCCTGACCCAGGCTCGGGGCGGCGTGGTCCAGGTAGGCCGAGCGGACCGGCAGGCCCGGGCGGGCCCGCCGTACCTCGTCCAGCAGCGCCTCCACGACGGCCGCGGCGCGCGGGTCACGCGAGCCGTGCGCGACCGCCACCAGAGGCGGGTCCTGGCCCGCCCCGTCTGCCAACGGGGCGGGCCACACGCCGGGGACTACAGGTGAATGCCGCATTCGACCTTCCCCAGCCCCGCCCAGCGGCCGCTGCGCGGGTCCTCGCCCTCCGCGACCTGCCGGGTGCAGGGGGCGCAGCCGATCGAGGGGTAGTTGTCGTAGTGGAGCGGGTTGATGAGCACCCCGTTGTCGGCGATGTAGTTGTCGACCTCCTCCTGGGTCCACCGCGCGATCGGGTTGACCTTGACCATCTGCCGCTTGGCGTCCCACTCGACGACCTTCGTGCCGGTCCGGGTGGGCGACTCGTCGCGGCGGATGCCGGAGATCCAGGCGAGGTACGGCTCCAGCGCGCGGTTGAGCGGCTCGACCTTGCGCAGGTAGCAGCACAGGTCGGGGTTGCGGCCGAACAGGCGCGGACCGAGGTCGCGCTCCTGCTCCTCGACCGTGCGCGACGGCTTGATGTCGATCACGTTGACGTCGTAGACCTGCCGGACGGCGTCCCGGGTGCCGACCGTCTCGGCGAAGTGGTAACCCGTGTCGATGAACAGCACGTCCACGCCCGGCTTGACCCGGCTCACCAGGTCGATGAGCAGCGCGTCGCTCATCGACGAGGTCAGGCACAGCCGGTCGCCGAACGTCGCCGCCGCCCAGCGGATGATCTCGCGGGCGGACGCCTCCTCCAGGAACACGGCGGCCGACTCGACGATGTCCTGCAGGTCGAGGGTGCCGCGCTGACGCCGGAGTCCGACCTCGATGTCCACCAGCGTCATATGTTCACTCCGATCCCCAGGAACTTCAGCTTGAAAGCGCGGGCGCACGAGCGGCAGTACCAGCCGCCGTCACCCTCGTACGGTTCGAGGTCCTCGTCGCCGCAGTACGGGCAGTGGAACGGGACGGCGCGCTCGCTCATCGCAGGTCCGCCTCGTCCGCGCGCTGCACCCAGTCGGCGAAGGACTCGCCCTCCTTCTTCTGGGTGTCGTAGTGGGTGACGACCCGCTCCACGTAGTCGGGCAGAGCCGCCGCCGTGGTCTTCAGGCCGCGCACCTTCCGGCCGAAGCCGGGGTTGACGCCGAGCGAGCCCCCGAGGTGGATCTGGAAGCCCTCGACCTGGTCGCCGTTCTCGTCCACGACGAGCTGCCCCTTGAGGCCGATGTCGGCCACCTGGATGCGGGCGCAGGAGTTGGGGCAGCCGTTGACGTTGATCGTCAGCGGCTCCTCGAAGCCGGGCAGCCGCCGCTCCAGCTCGTCGATGAGGTCGGACGCCGTGGCCTTGGTCTCGACGATGGCGAGCTTGCAGTACTCGATGCCGGTGCAGGCCATGGTCTGGCGCCGGAACGTGGACGGGTTGACCTGGAGGTCGTTGGCCTCCAGCTCGGCCACCAGCGACTCGACCCGCTCGGGCGCGACGTCGAGGATGACCATCTTCTGCTCGACCGTGGTGCGGACGCGGCCGGAGCCGTGCCGCTCGGCGATGTCGGCGACGAGGTGCAGCTTGTCGCCGTCGAGGCGGCCCACCCGGGGGGCGAAGCCGACGTAGAAGGTGCCGTCCTGCTGCGGGTGGACGCCGACGTGGTCGCGGCGCGAGCCGCGCGGCTGGGCCGGCGCGGGCCCGTCGGGCAGGGGCTCCTTGAGGTACTCGGTCTCCAGCACCTCGCGGAACTTCTCGGGCCCCCAGTCGTTGACGAGGAACTTGATCCGCGCGCGGTGGCGCAGCCGCCGGTAGCCGTAGTCGCGGAAGATGCCGGCCACGCCGGCCCAGACCTCGCCGACCTGGTCGGGCCAGACGAACACGCCGATCCGCTTGCCGAACATCGGGTTGGTGGACAGGCCGCCGCCCACCCACAGGTCGTAGCCCTTCTCGCCGCCCGGCAGCTCGACGCCCACGAACGCCACGTCGTTGATCTCGTGGACGGTGCAGTGGGACGGGCAGCCGCTGATCGCGGTCTTGAACTTGCGCGGCAGGTTGGAGAAGGCCGGGTCGCCGACGAAGCGGTCGTACACCTCGCGGATCTGCTCGGTGGCGTCGAGCACCTCGTCGGTGTCGATGCCGGCCAGCGGGCAGCCCAGGATGACGCGCGGGGTGTCGCCGCACGCCTCGGTGGTGGACAGGCCGACGGCCTCCAGGCGCTCCCAGATGTCGGGCACCGACTCGATCTCGATCCAGTGCAGCTGCACGTTCTGCCGGTCGGTCAGGTCGGCGGTGCCGCGGCCGTACAGGTTGGAGATGTCGGCGATCGCGCGGAGCTGGCGCAGGTCGAGCTGGCCGCCGTCGATCCTGACGCGGAGCATGAAGTAGCGGTCGTCCAGCTCCTCCGGCTCCAGGATCGCGGTCTTGCCGCCGTCGATGCCGGGCTTGCGCTGGGTGTACAGGCCGTACCAGCGCATGCGTCCGCGCAGGTCGGCCGGGTCGATCGAGTCGAAGCCGGCCTTGGAGTAGATGTCGATGATCCGCTGGCGGACGTTGAGCCCGTCGTCGTTCTTCTTGTTCTCCTCGTTCTTGTTGAGCGGCTCACGGTAACCGAGAGCCCACTGACCCTCGCCGCGCGGGCGCTTGTGGTGCCGGCTGGCAGGAGTGCTCATGGCGCGTCCTTCGCATCATGGGCGCGCTCGTACTTCCTCCCGCCTCGTCATCGAGTGCGGGGGTAGCGAAGAGGAGTGCGACGCCCTCAGGTGAGAGAAATCAGGGGATGATCAGCGGGCGTCACGACAGATGGCGCTGCGGACACGCTGAAGGTCGACGTGGCGTCGGCCGACGAGCATGGGGTCCGCTGGCATGTATACGAAGATACTCGGGCTGTCCGAGATGTCCAACAACGGTCCAGAGTCTGGACGCGATCATCCTTGGCGGGGCCAGTCCAGCGGGGACTCGTCCTCTCGGGGTTCCGTCTGGTGCTGGCAGTCGCACCACGAGCCTCCGCGACACTCCTCGTGCCGCCGCTCCTTGCAGCTCTCGCAGATCACGCTCCGCATTATTCCCCGTAGAACGTCGTTCGGTTAGGGTGGCGGGCATGGACCTCATGGGCGAGCTGCTCGCCGACCTGCGCGCGGAGACCGACTCGCTGGAGGCCCTGCTCACCCCGCTGAGTCCCGGCCAGTGGGAGCTGCCCACCCCCGCCGAGGGCTGGGCGGTGCGCGACCAGATCGCCCACCTCGCCTGGTTCGACGACGCGGCCCGCACGGCGGCCACCGACCCCGCCGCGTTCCGCGCCTCGCTGGAGGGGTTCACCATCGAGGCGGGCACGGTGGACGAGCTGGCCTTCCGCTCGCGCGGCATGCCCGCCGCCGAGCTGCACGCCTGGTTCCGCCACGCCCGCGCCCGCAGCCTGGAGGCGTTCGCCGCGCTCGGCGCGCGCGACCGGATCCCCTGGTACGGACCCGACATGTCGGCCGCCTCGTTCGTCACCGCCCGCCTCATGGAGACCTGGGCGCACGGCGAGGACGTGGCCGCCGCGCTCGGCGTCACCCGCGAGCCGTCCGCCCGGCTGCGGCACGTGGCCATGCTCGGCGTCAGGGCCCGCCCCTACGGGTTCGCCGTGCGCGGGCTGCCCCTCCCGGCCGAGCCCGTACGGGTGGAGCTGACGCCTCCCGGCGGCGGCGAGCCGTGGACCGCCGGCCCGCAGGACGCCCCCGACGTGGTGCGCGGGCCCATGCTCGACTTCTGCCTGCTCGTCACCCGGCGCGCGCATCTCGCCGACACCGCCCTGGAGATCACCGGTCCGGCCGCCCGCGCCTGGGCGGAGGTGGCCCAGGCGTTCGCCGGTCCTCCTGGCGAGGGGCGCGCGCCCAGGTCGGGGTAGGTTCAGGGGCATACCGGATGCCGCGTGGCGCACGCCCGGTGACAAGCTGTAGCCATGCGCACGGTTCTCAACGTCATCTGGCTGGTCTTCGCCGGCATCTGGCTTGCCCTCGGGTACGCCCTGGCGGGGATCGTCTGCTGCATCCTCATCATCACGATCCCGTTCGGCATCGCCTCGTTCCGGATCGCCGCGTACGCGCTGTGGCCCTTCGGCCGCACGGTCGTGCGCGACCCGCAGGCCGGGGTGTTCTCGTTGATCGGCAACATCATCTGGTGCGTGGTCGCCGGGATCTGGCTGGCCATCGGCCACGTCCTGACCTCGATCCCGCTGTTCCTGTCGGTGATCGGCATCCCGCTGGCCATCGCGAACCTCAAGCTGGTGCCCGTCTCGCTGCTGCCGCTCGGAGCGCGCATCGTCGACAACGACCAGGGCAGGGTCATGGGGACATAAGCTGTCGGGAAGAGTCACTGCGAAAGCTTGGTCCTGGTGTCATGACCTCCACCGACCTGCCCACGCGGGCGAGGAAGCGCATCGCCTCCAACGTCCGCGCCGGGCTGAGCCGGGCACGCGACACGAAGGCATGGGCGATCGTCCGCGACGCCGTCGACGCCGGCGTCACCTATCGGGTCACCGGCCTGGCGGGCGAGGCGGCCTTCTTCGCCCTGCTGTCGCTGCCCCCGTTCGTGCTGGGCGTCATCGGCGTCATCGGCAAGCTCGGCACGTGGCTCGGCCAGGAGACGGTCCAGCAGGTGCGCGCGTGGGTGGTCGAGCAGGCCGGCGTGCTGTTCACCAAGGACGCCATCGACCGGGTGGTCAACCCGCTCATGAACGACGTGCTGCGCGACGACGCCAGCAAGGTCTCCATCATCTCCCTGGGCTTCCTGCTGTCGCTGTGGTCCGGCTCGCGGGCCCTGTACGTGTACGTCGACCTCATCTCCGTCGCGTACGGGCTGGGCGAGGCGCGCGGCATCGTGCGGACCCGCCTGATGTCGTTCGGCCTCTACATCGTCGGCCTGGCCGTCGCCATCGTCGTCATGCCGATCCTGGTCATCGGCCCCACCCTGCTCAAGGACGCCCTGCCGGCCCAGTTCGGCATCCTCATCGACGTCCTCTACTGGCCCGTGGTGATCATCGGGTCGGTGGCGTTCCTCACCGTGCTCTACCACGTGAGCGTGCCGGTGCGCACCAAGGTCTACCGGGAGCTGCCCGGGGCCGTGCTGGCGCTGTTCCTGTGGATCGTGTGCGCCGCCGTGCTGCGCGCCGTGCTCGCCGCGTGGTTCTCGCCCGTCTCCGTGTACGGCTCGCTGGCCGCGCCCATCGCCGTGCTGCTCTGGCTGTACATCACGGCGCTGGCCGTGCTCATCGGCGCCATCCTGAACGCGGAGGTGGACAAGTGGTGGCCGGGCACGGGCCGGGCCGCCCGACCGGGCGACGCAGACGTCACGCGGGACACGGCCGTCACGCGCGAGTGAGCCCCGAGCACCACTTCCGCTATCGTCTGTAGGGTCGCGACTGGCGCATGAGGTGGGCTCACCACCGGGGAGCGGAAGGGAGCGGAGGCCGTGCGCCTGGGTCTTCGCCGGATGTCAATGATGACAGGGGAGTCATGAGTTCTCTCGCTAGCGTCGACCCGCGGATCGCCGAGCTGATCCACGCCGAGGAGCGCCGCCAGGCCGACACCGTCAAGCTGATCGCCTCCGAGAACTACGTCTCCAAGGCCGTCCTGGAGGCGACGGGCACCGTCCTGACCAACAAGTACTCCGAGGGCTACTCCGGCAAGCGCTACTACGAGGGCCAGCAGGTCATCGACCAGATCGAGACCCTGGCGATCGAGCGGGCCAAGGCGGTGTTCGGCGTCAACCACGCCAACGTCCAGCCCTACTCCGGCTCCCCGGCCAACCTCGCCATCTACATGGCGTTCCTGCAGCCGGGCGACACCGTCATGGGCATGGGCCTGCCGTTCGGCGGCCACCTCACCCACGGCTGGTCGGTCTCGGCCACCGGCAAGTGGTTCACCCCGGTCCGCTACGGCGTGCGCAAGGACACCGGCCGCGTCGACCTCGACGAGGTCCGCGAGCTGGCCCTGGAGCACCGGCCGAAGCTCATCTTCTGCGGCGGCACCGCCATCCCGCGCACGATCGACTTCGAGGGCTTCGCCGCGATCGCCCGCGAGGTGGGCGCCGTGCTCGCCGCCGACATCGCGCACATCGCGGGTCTCGTCGCGGGCGGCGCGCACCCGTCGCCGGTCGGCCACGCCGACGTGATCTCCACGACCACCCACAAGACGCTGCGCGGCCCGCGCGGCGCCATGCTCATGGCGACCTCCGACGAGCACGCCGCCGCGCTCAACAAGGCCGTCTTCCCCGGCCTGCAGGGCGGCCCGCACAACCACACGACCGCCGCCATCGCCGTCGCCCTGCACGAGGCGTCCACCGACGCGTTCAAGGCGTACGCCCACCAGGTGGTCGCCAACGCCAAGGCGCTGGCCGACGAGCTGGGCAGCCGCGGCTTCGACCTCGTCTCCGGCGGCACCGACAACCACCTGATCCTGCTCGACCTCACGCCCAAGGGCATCGGCGGCAAGCCCGCCGCCCAGGCGCTCGACCGGGCCGGCCTGGAGACCAACTACAACACGGTGCCGTTCGACACCCGCAAGCCGTTCGACCCGTCCGGCATCCGCATCGGCACCCCGTCGGTCACCTCGCGCGGCATGGGCGAGGCCGAGATGCGGCAGATCGGCGCCTGGATCGACGAGGTCGTCACGGCGCTGGCCAAGGGCGACGCCGAGGATGTCATCACGCGCGTCCACCACGAGGTCAGCGAGCTGACCGCCCAGTTCCCGGCGCCGGGCCTGTCCTAGCGTCCGACGGGCGCCGGGCCTGTCCCGGCGCCTTCCCGGCCGAGCCTGCCCCCGCGGCGGGCTCGGTCTGTTGGTTGTGACGTCCGGCGGTCTGTGGGGACGCCCGGCGGTCTGTTGTGATGCCCGGCCCGGGGATGGCGGTGATGCCCGGGCGGGCATGAGAGGGCCCCGTCGCGGGAGGGGGCTTCCGCGACGGGGCCGTGGGACCGGCGGGGAGAGACGCCGGTCGCTTCGGGAAGTCGTCAGTTCAGGAACAGGTAGTCGGCCCGGTAGGGCACGCTCGCCTTCCGCCCCGGCTCGCACGAGCCGGCCGGGGCGAGCCCTCCCTCGGTGTTGAGCCGCAGCACCTGGGTGACCCTCGACAGCAGGCCGCCCTTCGCGCCCGACCGGGTAGCGGCCAGCACCAGCTCGGGGATGGCCCGCTCGCCGTTGGGCGTCTTGGTGACGACCTTGCCGCGCACCGCGCTGCCGTCCGGGGCGATCCACTGCGGCGGCCCGGCGGCCGGGGTGACGAAGGAGTGCGCGATGCCGCGCCGCAGCGTGGCCCGCACGCCGTCCTGGGTGAAGGCGTAGCCGCCGCCCGGCTGCTTCGTGCAGGCGTAGATCTGGGCGCCGCGCAGCACGTCGGCCGTGACCGCGCGCGGGTGGGCGAACGGCCGGCCGGACAGCTGGCCGCGCACCGCGCCGCCGCCGAACTCGGTGGTGTGCAGGTTGCTGTAGTACCTGCCCGGGTGGGCGGCGATGCGCCGGACCACGGCGGCGGGCACCCGGG
The DNA here is from genome assembly GCF_013363975.1 of Nonomuraea montanisoli. Lineage (GTDB taxonomy): Bacteria > Actinomycetota > Actinomycetes > Streptosporangiales > Streptosporangiaceae > Nonomuraea > Nonomuraea montanisoli. The sequence continues at coordinate 596,062 of NZ_JABWGN010000002.1, forward strand.
CCTCGCCCGCCACGCCGGTGATCCCGGCCGGCAGGCCCTTCGGCGCGGCGAACAGGTCGGCCACCACCGCGCCGTCGCGGCCCCGCGCGCCCTTGTGGATGTGGCCGTTCGTCACGGGCGCCAGCCCCGACCAGAGGGCGGTGTAGCCGACGGTCCCGCCGTGCGGGCGCAGCCACCACACGGCCCGGCCGTCCTTGTCGCCCCGCCTGCCCCCGTCCTTGGCCCGGACCTCCTGCGCCCCGTCGGCACGCGAGCTCAGGGTCGCCCGGTTGCTTCCCTGCAGCACGCCGTCGAGGTCGGCCGGGGCGGCGAGCCGGTGGAACTGGCCGCGCACGGCCCCCTTGGGGTGGCGGGCGTCGTGCACGTTGGCGTAGAAGCCGCCCGGGTCCTCGACCAGCGCCCGGACCAGCTCGGGATCGGCGTCCACGGCGCCGCTCACGCCGAGCACGCCGGCGGGCAGCGGCTTGGTGAGGAACTCCAGCCGCACGTCGCCGTTCGCGCCGCGCGCGCCGAGGTGGATGTGGGCCGCGGTCGGCGAGCCGATCTTGTTCCAGCGGATCGCGAAGGCGACCCGGTCGCCGCTGACGCGGAGCACGACGGTGGCGCGGCCGTCGGCGTCGCCCTTGACGCCCACCTCGTTCGCGCCGCGCAGCCCGGCGGCGAGGTAGACGTCGCCCGCGTCGGCACGGGACACGGCGGCGTCGGCACGGGACACGGCCGCGTCGAGCCCGGCTGTCCGGGCGACGGCCGCCCGGGGCACGGGCAGCGACGCGGCGGCGGAGGCGGGCAGAGCGGTGGGGGCGAGGGCCGCGGCGAGCAGTCCGGCGGCGACGACCGTCCCGGTGCGGGCGAGCCGGAGACCGCGGGCGGGCCGGGAGCTGGGCATGACGGAGCTGGGCATCACAAACCTCTGCATTCGGGCGTTCGGGCGTTCGATTCGGTACGGCAGGCAGTACGAGGCCCGGACGCGCGGAGGTTCAACCCGCGAATGTGTAAAAGTACCGACAGCCGGCGGGGCACGAAAAATGCCCTCCCACCACAGGTGAGAGGGCATCAGACGCGCGACCGCACACGGCCCTCGGCCGGCGCGACCACCCGGCGGCGGCGCGGCCGTCCGGAGGGCGAGGCGACCGTCCGGACGGCGAGGCGGCCGTCCGGCGGCGGCGTGGCCATCCGGAAGCGAGGCGACCACCGGAGGGCGAGGCGACCACCCGCGGCGGCGTGGCCACCGGACTGCGGCGGCGTGGCCACCGGACTGTGGTCACGTCACACGGGGAGGCGCGCGGGCGCGGATGTCACACGTTGACGGTGAGCAGCTTCTTCCCCGTCGTGGTGACCACCTCGAAATGGTCGATCTTCTCCAGCGGATCGGGGCTCCCGCCGTGCGTGTACAGCGGGTCGGGCTGGCCCGGCACCCCGTAGCCGGCCGGCGGCACGGCCCACCCCGTCATGACCCGCCGCTGCCCCGACTTCGACACCGACACCAGCTCGCACTCCAGCGGGCCCTTCACGCCCGACAGCTTGAGCGCGGCATGGGTGCCCCACGCCTTCGACTCGATGACCAGGCCGCCCGTCACGCCGGCGGCCCCGGTTCCGGCCACGGGTGTGCCGTCGGCGTAGAACTGCTCCGCCGGGCCCAGGTGGTTGTGCTGCCCGGACGCCGCGACCGCCGGCGCCCCCGAGTCGCCGAGCTGGGTGCCGATCGTCAGGCCGCCCGCGACCAGCGTCACCGCGGCGGCCATGCCGATCACGATCGTGCCCCGGCGCGCGCGGCGGTCGGCCGCCCGCTTGCGCCGCATCAGGTCGACGACCTCGGCCTCGCCCCGCGACGGCGGCGGGCCGAGATCCTCCAGGGGGCCGATGCCGACGAGCGCGCCCGCCACCCCCGACAGGTCGGCGAGCTCGGCGGCGCACGGCGGGCAGGTGGCCAGGTGCTCCTCGAAGGCGGCCTTGTCGTCGTCGTCCAGCAGGCCGAGGGCGTAGGCGCCCACATCGGTGTGCTCCACTCGCGACGTCACGCCGTCACCCCCCTCTCCTCCAGCGCGACGCGCAGGGCGCGTACCGCGTAGTACACCCGGGACTTCACAGTGCCCACGGGAATCCCGAGGGCCTCGGCGGCGTCGTTCACCGACCGGTCCCGCAGGATCGTCTCGTTGAGGATCTCGCGGTGCGCCGGTGACAGCGCCCTCAGCGCGTCTGACACGAGCACCTGGTGCAGCAGTCCCTCCATCTCGTCGGGCACGGGCACGCTCTCCAGCGGCCCGTCGCCCGACTCCTGAGGGCGGGCGTCCCTGCGCCGCCGGTCATCGATGACGATACGTCGCGCCACGGTCGCGAGCCAGGGCATCAGCGAGACCGACGCCGGGTCCAGCCGCTCCGCGCTGCGCCAGGCCCTGATCATGGTCTCCTGCACGACGTCCTCTGCCCACTGCCTGTCTCCCCCCGTCAGCCGTACCACGAAGGCGAGCAGCGGTCCGTGGTACTCCCGATAGAGAGCCGAGACGACGAGATCGTCGTCGGGCCGCACACGCCTGATCCAGTGGCTCAACCGTGGCTTGCCCATGAGGCCGGCTCCCTCGGCCGAGGGTGGGGGATACGTGCTGATCCGCATCATTCCCCTTTCTCGAGCTGTCGGCAGGAAGTACGGCCGGAGCTCCGGGCGGGGTTCAACGACACGCCGAGAAAAATGCGATTGCGCCCGGACGGCGAGCTGCGTAGAGTCTCCGCGACGCCCCAACAGGGTGCGTCGGCGCGGTCCCCTGCGGTGGCCGCGCGATGTGGAGAGGTCGCGGAGCGCCCCGGGCGCGGCCGCGATGCGAGAAGAGGAGGTGGAGACCATGCGGATTGTTCTGTTCCGCCTGCGTGCCGTCCACTTCCGGGTGTCTGCCTGAGCCACCCGGCCATCCCTTCTCAGCATCTCTTCACAGCAGAGGAATCACTGCGTTGTCTTACGATCTTTCGCTGCTCGGCTGGACCGCGTCCCGCGCCGCCGAGCTCCCCGCCGGCACCGTTCCCGGGCGCGTCGCCCGCGTGGACCGCGGCGCCGCCGAGGTGATCACCGAGGACGGGCAGCACCACGCCCGCCACTCCGCGCGCGTGCGCCGGGCCTCCGCCGAGGACCCGGTCGCGCTGCCGTGCGTGGGCGACTGGGCCGCGCTGCGCCCGCTGCCCGAGGGCCGCTACGAGCTGGAGGCCGTGCTGCCGCGCACCACGGCGTTCGTGCGCGGCGGCGTCAGCCGCGACTCGCGCGGCGGCCTGTCCGGCGACGGCCAGGGCCAGGTGCTCGCCGCCAACGTGGACGTCGTGTTCGTCGCCGAGCCGTCCATGCACTCCACCGACTTCGCCGACCTCGGCCGCATCGAGCGGCTCGTGGCGCTGGCCTGGGAGTCGGGCGGCACGCCGGTCGTGCTCGTCACCAAGGCCGACCTGTTCGAGCAGGGCCTCGACGACCTGCTCGCCGACGTCCACGCCGCCGCGCCGGGCGTGGACGTGCACGCGGTGTCCTCGCTGCGCGGCGAGGGCGTCGAGCTGGTGCGGGAGTACCTGGAGGGCTCGCGCACCGCCGTCGTGCTCGGTCCGTCCGGCGCCGGAAAGTCCACGCTGGTCAACGCGCTCGCCGGCGACGTCGTGATGGAGACCCAGCAGGTGCGCGCCGCCGACGGGCGCGGCCGGCACACGACGGTCCACCGGGAGCTGATCCCGCTGCCCGGCGGCGGGCTGGTCATCGACACGCCCGGCATCCGCCGGATCGGCCTGTACGAGATGCACGAGGGCGTCGACATGGTGTTCTCGGACATCGACGAGCTGTCCGCCCGGTGTCGCTTCCACGACTGCGGCCACGACTCGGAGCCGGGCTGCGCGGTGCTGGCGGCCGTGGAGAGCGGCGACCTGCCGGAGCGGCGGCTGCAGAGCTGGCGCAAGCTCCAGCGGGAGGCCGTCTGGATGGCCGGCCGCACGGACGCCCGCATCCGCAAGGAGCAGCAGAACCGGTGGAAGATCATCCACAAGGAGATGCGCCGCTCCGGCCGCGCCCGCCCCTGACCCGTCCGTCCCGCTCCCCGCGCCCGCGTACGCGGCGGGGCGCGGGCGTCCGGATCCGTGGGCGGGGGAGCGGTGCCGGGCGGGGTAGGACCAGGGCATGGACGTGTTCGCGGACCGGGCCGAGGCCGGTGAGCTGCTGGCCGAGCGGCTGCGCGACCTCCAGGCCCCCGTGGTCCTCGCCCTGCCGCGGGGCGGCGTCGCCGTGGCGCTGCCCGTCGCGCGGCGGCTGGGCGGCGTGCTGGACGTGCTCGTCACCCGCAAGATCGGCTATCCGCCGATGCCCGAGCTGGGCGTCGGCGCGATAGCCGAGGGCGGCGAGCCGGTGCTGGACCTGCCGCTGCTGGCCCGCCTCGGGCTGCAGCCGTCGTCCGTGGCCGGCGTCGTCGAGGCCGAGCGCCGCGAGCTGGCCCGGCGGGTGCGGGTCTACCGGGGGGACCGGCCGCTGCCCGAGCTGAGCGGGCGCGAGGTGGTCGTCGTGGACGACGGGCTCGCGACCGGCGGCACCGCGCGGGCGGCGCTGCGGGCCGTGCGCCGCGCGGAGCCGGCCTGGCTCACCCTGGCGGTGCCCGTCGGGGCCCGCGAGACGGTGTACGCGCTGCGGGAGGAGGCCGACGACGTGGTGGTGCTGGCGATGCCGCCCGACTTCCGCGCGGTCGGCCAGTGGTACGCCCACTTCGACCAGCTCAGCGACGCCGACGTACTCGACCTGCTGGCCCGGGGCAGGGGAGAGGTGAGCCCCTAGACGGCACGGTCGGAGTCCGTCGAGGGTCCGCGCGTCAGAAGCTGCTGAGCCGCCAGACCCTGGGCGCGACCGCGGAGTTGAGCTGGAGCAGGACGATCAGCAGGATGCTGACGTACGTGTTGATCACCGACAGCGCCACGGCCACCGCGTACAGCGCCTGGTAGCCGATGATCCGGCGCCGGTGCGCCAGGCGCGTGTCGTCGTCCACGTCCGCCTTCAGCAGCCCGGCCCGGTGCCCGTACGTGATGCTCGCCAGCAGCATCCCGCCCATCAGCAGCAGGTCCAGCCAGTAGACGGCCAGCGCGAGCCGGTACTCGATGTACTCGCCGAGCAGCGCCGTGGAGAACGGCATGAGCGAGACCGCGGCCAGGAACGCGAGATGGATCCAGGTCAGGTGCCGGTCGGCCCGCTCGAACTGGTTGAGCTGCGTCTGCTGCCCCACCCAGAAGATGCCGAGCGTCAGGAAGCTCATGACGTAGGCGAGCAGCTTCGGGGCGAGCAGCACGAGCGCGTGCCACAGCCCCTGCTCCGCGCCGAGCGTGCCGCCCTCCCAGACGGGTCTCTGGTGGTGCACGGCCTCCATCACCGGCACGTGCAGCTCCAGCACCAGCAGGGTCATGGCGATGGCGAACACGCCGTCGCTCAGCCCGGCCAGCCGGCCGACGCTCCCGCCGGAGAAACGGGTGTAGAGGGCGGGCATCAGGCGGGCTGGCCGGTGGGACGCACGACGACCGTGTTCACGTCCACGCCCTCCGGCTGGGCCATCGCCCAGGCGACGGCGTCGGCGATGTTCTCGGCGGTGAGCAGCGGCCCGTCGGGGCGGCCGTCCGGCCAGAACGCGGTGTCCACGCGGCCGGGCGCGATCAGCGTGACGCCGACGCCGTCGCCGGTCACCAGCAGGCGGGTGTTCTCGGCGAGCGCGGTCACCGCCCACTTCGTCACCGAGTACATGTTGCCCGGAGCGTGGCGGAACCCGGCGACGCTGCCGATCAGCACGATCCGGCCGCGGGTCTCGCGCAGGGCGGGCAGCGCGGCCTTCACCAGCAGAGCCGGGCCGAGGACGTTGGTGAGCACCATGTCGCGCAACCGGTCCGGGTCCGTCTCGGTGAACGGGCCGTGGGTGGAGAAACCGGCGTTGGCGACGACGTGGTCGAGCCTGCCGTACTCCTTGACGGTCGCCTCCACGGCGTCCCGTACGGAGTCGTGGTCGGTGGCGTCGCCGGGCAGCCGCAACACGCCGGGCACCTGGGCGAGCCGGGTCTCGTCGCGGCCGGTGACGGCGACCGCCTGCCCGTCGGCGACCAGCCGCCGGGCGAGTGCGAGCCCGATGCCGCTGGAGCCGCCCGTGATCAATGTCGTCTTCACCGGGCACACAGTAAGGGCACAGCCCACCAGAGGCCAATAAATGCTTTTATGGCAGGTCAGAAGTAATGCGATCGCTTACGCGGCGAGGACGGCCCAGACGAGTTTGCGCCGGGTGCTGGAGACGACCCAGCCCCATGTCGTGCAGATCGCCTCGACCAGCCGTAACCCGCGCCCGAACTCGGCGAACACGTCCGGGCGGACCGCGACCGGCGCGGCCGGGCTGCGGTCGGTGACCACGCAGGCCAGCTCGGCGCCGTAGGCCAGCAGCCGCAGCTCGTCGATGCCGCCGCCGTGCCGCATCGCGTTGGTGACCAGCTCGGAGACCACGAGCTGCGCCTCGAACGCCACGCCGTCCGATCCCCAGCCGGTCAGCGTGTGGTCGACGAAGCGCCGCGCCGAGGAGACGCACGCGGGCTCGACCAGCCCGTGGAACGGGAAGACCGCGTCGCACGGCGTCGGCAGCCCGCCCAGCAGGACGGACGCCAGCCACTCCGGTTGCCTGGCCCCCGCGGCGGCGGCATGTGGCCGGGCGTCGAAAGTCGTCATCGTGGCCCCCGATGCGCGGTCTGTTAAGTGATCCACAGCCATCTTTACGGCATGCGCTTTCCGATGCAAGACTTTTCATCGTTTACAGATGCAAATCGCATCTGCACGTGCAGATGATCTTGGAGCGGTCGGCGTGAGCGCACAGAGTGCGAAGGGAAGGGTCTTCGGTTTCACGCCGGGGAGCCCGACGGTCCTGCGGATGCTGCTGGGCACCCAGCTGCGCAGGCTCCGCACGGAGAAGGGTATCTCGCGCGACGACGCCGGATACGCGATTCGCGCTTCTCATGCCAAGATCAGTCGGCTGGAGCTCGGGCAGGTCGGCTTCAAGGAGCGCGACGTGGCCGACCTGCTCACCCTGTACGGGGTCACCGACGAGGCCGAGCGGGCCCCGCTGCTGGGACTCGCGCGGCAGGCCAACGCCCCCGGCTGGTGGCACAAGTACGGTGACCTGCTGCCGTCCTGGTTCGAGGTGTACATCGGCCTGGAGGGCGCGGCCTCGGTCATCAGGACGTACGAGAACCAGTTCGTCCCCGGCTTGCTCCAGGCGCCCGGCTACGCCCGCGCGGTGATCCGGCTGGCGCACGACGCGGCGCCGGAGCAGGAGATCGAGCGGCGGGTGCGGCTGCGCACCACGCGGCAGCGCCGGCTGGAGGGCGAGGGCGCGCTCACCCTGTGGGCGGTGATCGACGAGGCGGTCGTGCGCCGCGCGCTCGGCGGCCCCGAGGTGATGCGCGAGCAGATCGACCACCTGCTGGAGATGACCGGTCTGCGCAACGTGACCGTGCAGGTGATGCCGTTCGACCGGGGCGGGCACGCGGCGGCCGGCGGGCCGTTCAGCATCCTGCGCTTCCCCGAGCGCGACCTGCCCGACGTCGTCTACATGGAGCAGCTCACCAGCGCCCTGTACCTGGACAAGCCCGCCGAGTCCGAGAACTACATGCGGGTGATGGACCGGCTGAGCATCCAGGCCGAGTCGCCGGCGCGGAGCAGGCGTTTCCTGGAGGAGCTCCGCTCGTCGCTGTGACCCACTCCATACGGGGGAATTTGGCCATCAGGGGAGTGGCCGGCCGCGCGCTGCCGTAATCTCAGCTCGCAAAGCACGGATGCACGTGCATTTGCAAGCGAGGAGCTTCTTCCATGCATGGGTTCCGCAACGGAACGCCCGCCGGCCGCCTTCCCGTCGTGTGGCGGAAGAGCAGGCGGAGCAACCCCAACGGCAACTGCGTCGAGGTGGCCACCCTTCCGACCGGGGAGATCGCGATGCGCAACTCGCGCTTCCCCGACGATCCCGCGCTCGTCTACACGCGCGCCGAGATCACCGCGTTCGTCCTGGGGGCCAAGGACGGGGAGTTCGATGACCTGATCGTCTGATCCGCTCGAAACGGGGGTTTCCGGAAACGACGAGAGCCCGGCGCCGAGGGAAGGCGCCGGGCTCTTTCGCGTGCTCGGGTTGAGAATCTCACCTGATCATGCAGTTGTCCCGACCGGGTTCACCGGGGTCCGGCGGGGGGCCGGGCCCCGGTTCATCGGGACAACTGCGGGATCACGCGGTGCTCGTGGCGCGCTCGCGGCGGCCGGGCGGGTCAGGCGGCGGAGATGCCGGCGCTGGCGGCGCGGCGCATGCGACGGCGACGCTCGGAGGCGCGCTCGTCCTCGTTGAGGCCGCCCCACGTTCCGTACTTCTCGGGGCGGGAGAGCGCGTAGTCCAGGCACTCGTTGCGGACCGGGCACTGGGCGCAGATCGCCTTGGCCTTCCGCTCGCGCACGTCACGCTCGGGCTGGCGCTCCCCGTCGGGGCCGAAGAAGAGTACGAGGTCCTCACCCCGGCACGCGGCATCATCCTGCCAACCCCAGCTGGGGCGCGGGCGGGCGAGCTGCCGACGTACCTGAGACATGAGAAAACCACCTTCGTGAGAGGTATTTCGGTAATTGAGCCGCATTGGACGCTTTCGGCGTCACTGTTCCAACGCAAGGAGGGGCCGTGATGTTCCCACAATCAGGTGAGCGCCGGCGTGGCGTACCGCACAGGCGAGAGCCTGTCCAGCGAAACCAGCCGGTAGGTGGTGATCGTCTCGGCGCAAACCGTGCCGCACGGCGCTCGGAACGCCGAGGGCGTGACCACAACCCGGAGCCGGACGTCGCCGCAACGCACGATGGCGTGGGTGACGTCGCCGTCCAACCTGGAGGATTCCACGGCCACTGCGCCGACAGAGCACTCTCCCGTATGGGCTCGGGCGAAGTGCTCGACGGCTTGCAATGGCTCAGGGATGCCTGCGCGTCCCCGGTAGCGGTCGAGAATGATCTCGCCCGACCGGTACGCGTTCGCCGCTGCGATCGCAGCAGCCTGAGACATGCTGCCGTAGAAAATTCCGTGTGGCAAGCACACAAGGTTGGCGGCGTAGCGATCGCCGCCAACGTGTGACGTTTCCCATACTCTGTCCGGCCAAACCTCGGCCAGGTCACGAGCGAGGGGTAGTCCAATGCGGGCGCAACACGCATTGCGCTTGGCGTGCGTGCAGACCAGAAATACCGGCTCGTCTTCAAGTATGCAGGACTCCGGGACCACTCCGGCCACCAGCGCGTCCAGGTCAAGATCGTCCGGACCTGCGACGACGCCCGAGGCCAGCCACGGTTCCGGGCCCGCGCCGTAGGCGACTAGCACACGCAGGCCCTGCCCCGCCTGGCGGGTCCGGCGACCGGGCCGGCGGATGAGCTGGGGCCGTACGCCGCGTTCCAGGGCCCGCTCGACGAGCCGAGCGACGTCATCCGGGAGCTCCAGGTTTTCCAGGTGGGAGGGCCAGGCGCCGGAGTACTCGACGAGCAGCCACAGCCGGGCTCCCACGGTGGCGCTGGCCAAGGTGGGCACGGTGCCGGTGTGGCATCCGTCCGGATGTTCGCAGCCCCTGGCCAACGCTCCCCCTCCGCGCCTGTACGAGATTAGGTAAGACTAACCTAACGGTAAGGCGCGGCCGATGTGGGGATTCCGCCCACCGTGTCCAGGCCGCGTCGCGTCAGGCGCCCGGCAGGCGGGCGGCGGGGCGGGTGCCCGGCGTGTCGGCGGCGTGTCGGTGGCGGGTGCGGGACGTGAGGCGTTCGCGGCCGGTCAGGCGCCGGGCGCGTTCCCGGCTGGTCGGGTGCCCGGCGGGTTTCCGGCCGGTCAAGTGCCCGGTGGGTTCCCGGGAGGTCTCCGGCTGGTCAGGTGCCCGGGAGGTCTCCGGCGGCGGCGCGGGCCAGCATGGCGCGGGCGGCGGGCAGCGCGGCGGCGCGGTCGGCGGCGACCAGGCCGACGCGGGTGCGCCGGTCCAGCAGGTCGCCCTCGTCCAGGGCGCCCTCGTGCAGCGCCGACCAGAGCAGCTCGCCCGCCGTGACGCCCGCCCCCACCTCCTCCGGGTACGCCCGGACGAGCGGCAGCACGGCGGCCGCCTCGGCGCCGTAGCGCTCCACCAGCCGCGCCGGCAGCCCGCCCCCGGCACCGGACACGCCCCGCGCCCGCGACGCCCCGGCGAGCGGCACCGGCCCCGTGAGCGGCACCGGCCCCGTGAGCGGCACCGCCCCGGCGAGCGGCGGAGCTCCCGCGAGCGGCGGCGCCCCGGCGAGCGGCAGCGCCCCGACGAGCGGCAGGCGGGCCGTGCGGCACGGCCCCGCGTCGAGCCCGGCGGCGGACACGGCGCGGTCCACCGCGTCCTGCGCCATCCGCCGGTAGGTGGTGAGCTTGCCGCCCACGACCGTGACCACCGCGTCGCCACGTTCGCCCCACCGGCCCCTCTGGCCCCCGAGGACCGCATGGCGGCGTGAGAGGTCGGCCGTGCCGCCTTCGCCCGCCAGCAGCGGCCTCAGGCCCGCGTAGGCCCCTGCCACGGCCTCGCGGGGCAGCGGGACGTCCAGCACCGCGTTGAGAACGCCGAGCAGCGCCCTGATGTCCTCCTCGGGCGCCTCCGGGACGTCCGGCACGGGCCCGTCCACGGGCTCGTCCGTCAGCCCCGCGTACGCGCGCCCGTCGGCCTGGGGGAGCAGGAGCGCGAACCGGTTGCCCGCGCCCGGGATCGGCAGGTGCAGCCCCGCCGTGAGCCCCGGCAGCGTCCCCGGCGCGAACACCAGGTGCGTCCCCCGCGACGGCCGCAGCCGCACCCGGGGGTCCAGCCCGCCCGCCCACACGCCGGTCGCGTTGATCACGACCCTGGCGCGGATCTCGAACTCCTCCCCGGTCAGCTCGTCGCGCGCCCGCGCTCCCCACCCGGTCAGCTCCAGGACGCGGCACCGGGTCAGGATCCGCGCGCCGTGCGCGGCGGCCGTGCGCGCGAGGGCCACCACCAGCCGGGCGTCGTCGAGCAGCCGCCCGTCCCACGACAGCAGCCCGCCGCGCAGGCCGCGCGGGTCGAGGAACGGCGCGAGCCGGCGGGTCCGGGAGGCGTCGAGGCGCGACGGGCCGGGCAGCAGGGGCCGCGGCGTGCCCGCGGCGACGCGCAGCGCGTCGCCCAGCCGGTAGCCCGCCATGACCACGGCCTCCCGGGCCCGCGAGACGTCGCCGGTCAGCGGCAGCACGTACGGGTGCGCCCGCACCAGGTGCGGCGCCGTGTGCCGCAGCAGGACGCCGCGCTCCACGGCGCTCTCGTGGGCGATGCCCACCTCGCCCTTGGCCAGGTAGCGCAGGCCGCCGTGGATCAGCTTGGAGCTCCACCGGGACGTGCCGAAGGCGAGGTCGTGCGCGTCGGCCGCGACCACGGACAGGCCGCGCGAGGCGGCGTCCAGAGCGGCGCCCGCGCCCGTCGCGCCGAGGCCCACGACGAGCACGTCGGCCGTCTCCTCGGCGCTCCGCCTCAGCTCAGCGCGCCTCCTGACGGCGTTGAGCGAGCTACGGGCGTGGACGGGGCTGTTCGAGTTGTCCAAGGTATCCCTCCAGCAGGGCCGCGAGCTCGGCGTCGAGGTCGTCCAGGGTGACGCCGCCGTCGCCGCCGGGGCCGGTCATCGCGGGCGCCGAGATCAGGAACGACTGCGCCACCAGCAGGACGGCCCGCGCCGTGCGCGGGTCGCCGGTGACGCGTTCGAGCAGGGTCAGGACGGCGTCGTGGGTGGCGCCCCTGCGGTGCAGCAGGTACGGCAGGAGCAGCTCGGGGTCCGCCTCGACGATCTTGACCCAGAGCGGGTGGGAGCGCAGCCGCCGCACCCCCTCCACCACGGCGGCCACCGGGTCGGACAGGTCCAGGTCCTCCACCGCGCGCAGCCACTCGCGCGTCATCAGGTCGGCGACCAGCGACCGCACGTCCGGCCAGCGCCGGTAGAGCGTCATGCGCGAGACCCCGGCCCGGCGGGCGACGTCGGTGAGCGTGGTCCGCCGCACCCCGAAGGCCAGCACGCAGTCACGCGCCGCGTCCAGAACACCGTCATTGTGACGAATCACCGTCATATGTCACAGTGTAGACATGTCCGCTGAACCCATGCTCTGGTCCGGCTGGGGCGACCCCGCCCTCGCCCGCGAGCTGCCCGAACCGGTCCGCGAGCTGCTGCGCGACCTGCTCGGCGTGCGCGGGCCCGCCGTGCCGGCCGTGCCGCTGGAGTCCGTACGCCTGCCCGAGACCGCGCTCGACGGCCGCGTGCTGGAGTCCCTGGCCGGGATCGCCGGAGCCGGGCACGTGCTCACCTCGCACGAGGCGCGCGTCCGGCACGCGCGCGGCAAGTCGACGCCCGACCTGTTGCGCATGCGCGCCGGCGACGCCCTCGACGCCCCCGACGCGGTCGTGCTGCCCGGCTCCCACGCCGAGGTGGCGGCGCTGCTGGAGCTGTGCTCGCGCGAGCGCGTGGCCGTCGTCCCGTTCGGCGGCGGCACCTCGGTCGTGGGCGGCCTGACGCCCGACCGCTCCGGCGCCGGTGCGGCGTTCGCGGGGGTCGTCGCGCTGGACCTGTCCCGGATGAACCGGCTCGTCGGGTTCGACGCCGAGTCGCGCGTCGCCGAGCTGGAGCCCGGCCTTCGCGCCCCCGAGGCGGAGCGGCTGCTCGCCGCCCACGGGATGACGCTCGGCCACTTCCCCCAGTCGTTCGAGTACGCCACGCTCGGCGGGTTCGCGGCGGCCCGGTCGAGCGGGCAGGCGTCCGCCGGTTACGGCCGCTTCGACGACATGGTGGTCGGCCTCACCGCGGCCACCCCGACCGGCACCCTGGAGCTCGGCCGCGCCCCCCGCTCCGCCGCCGGGCCCGACCTGCGCCACCTCCTGCTCGGCTCCGAGGGCGCCCTCGGCGTCATCACCTCGTTGCGCCTGCGGGTCCGTCCTGTGCCCGCCGAGAAGGTCTACGAGGGCTGGCGCTTCCCGACGTTCCGGGAGGGCGCCGCCGCGCTGCGGGCGCTGGCCCAGGACGGGCCGCTGCCCACGGTGCTGCGGCTGTCGGACGAGACCGAGACCATGGTCGGCCTGGCCCGCCCGGACGCCCTGGGCGGCGGCGGGGCGGGATGCCTGGTGATCGCCGGCTACGAGGGCGCGTCCGTCGCCGCCGCGCGGGCCGGGGCCGGCGAGGTGCTCGCCCGCCACGGCGGCGAACCCCTCGGCGAGGACCCGGGACGGGCCTGGGAGCGGGGCCGCTTCTCCGCGCCGTACCTGCGGGACTCGCTGCTGGCGGCCGGCGCGACCGTGGAGACGCTGGAGACGGCCTGCTTCTGGTCGGGGCTGCCCCGCCTGTACGACGCGGTGCGGCTGGCGCTGCTCGGCGCCCTCGGCTCGCCGCTGGTGATGTGCCACGTCTCCCACGTGTACGAGACGGGCGCGTCGCTGTACTTCACCGTGGTGACGGCCCAGGACGGCGACCCGGTGGAGCAGTGGGCGAAGGCCAAGCGGGCCACCCTGGAGGCGATCGCCGGCGCGGGCGGGACGGTGTCGCACCACCACGGCGTCGGCCGCGACCACCGGGAGGCGTACGCGCAGGAGCTGGGGCCGGTGGGCGTCGAGGCGCTGCGCGCGGTCAAGGCCCGGCTGGACCCGCGGGGCGTGCTCAACCCCGGCGCGCTGATCCCCTGAGGTGCCCGGGCGGTCAGGGGGGCGGGTCGGCGGCGGCCCCGGCCTCACGCGCCGCGGCCGCCGCCTCGCTGTAGCGGTTCAGCGCCTCGTACGCCTCGGTCAGCGTCGCCAGGCACATCACCAGCGCCGGGCCGCCGAGCGGCCGGGCCAGCGCGACGGCCTCCAGCGCGTACGGTAACGCCTCGCCCGGCCGCCCGCACCCGAGCATCACCCGGGCCGCCGAACGCAGCGAGCGGACCAGCAGCGGCGTATGCGTGAGCGGATCCCGGCCGGCCAGCGCGCGGCTGCGCCCGACCGCCTCCCCGACGTCGCGGACCCGCGCCCGGCTCCCGCGCCACCGCGTGTGCGCGTACGCCAGTAACCCCTCGACGGCGGCCACCTCCGAGGTGTCCCGCCGGGTCGTATCGTCCGGACCGTTCCGGGCCATGGCAGCCCCTCCCGTGCGGCCGACAACCGCTTGCTTGGGGCGTGAGGCTACACAGGGGAACCTTCCGTGTCGAGAGCGGCACGGAGCGTTCGGGATGCGCGCCGGAAAGATCACGGTAAAGATATGGTCATGGTGGAAGCGGCGGCCGAACGCGGAAAGCAGCTCTCGTCCCGGGTGTCCGAAGAAGGGGCAGGCTGGACGTGTGCCCGGATCGGCACGTTCGACGCGCTGCGCCCGAGGACCAAGGGTTTCACCTGGCTCGATCCGCGCACCCTGTGGCGTTCGCGCAACGAGATCCTGGCCGGGCTGTTCGGCGACCCGTCGCCCGAGGTCCGCGAGCGCTGGGTGAGCGAGCAGGTCGCGGGCGGCGCCGACCCCGGCTTCCGGATCCGGCCCGGCCTCGGCGGCACCTTCGACTTCCTGCTCCTCGGCGACACCGGCGAGGGCGACGCCTCCCAGTACGCGGTCGTGCCCGGCCTGCTGCGCGTCGGTCAGGGGACGGCGTTCGCGGTGGTGGCCAGCGACGTCATCTACCCGGCCGGATCGGGCAACGAGTACGGGGACAAGTTCTTCCGCCCGTACCAGGACTACGACGCCCCCATCTACGCGATCCCCGGCAACCACGACTGGTACGACGGGCTCGGCGGCTTCATGCGGGTCTTCTGCGACGCGCCCCCGCTCAAGCCCCGCCCGGTCACCGGATGGCTGCGCGGGCGGCTGTGGCGCCGGCCCGAGACCATCGACGAGCCCCGCCTGGCCGAGGCCCGCGAGCTGCGCGCCCGCGCCTCCCAGCAGGCCGCCGGCCCGGCCGCCCAGCCGGGGCCGTACTGGGCGATCGAGAGCGACAGCCTGCTCATCGTGGGCGTCGACACGGGCATTCGGGGCCTCATCGACCGGCGGCAGACCGCCTGGTTACGCGAGGTGTCGCTGGACCCCCGGCCCAAGATCCTGGTCACGGGCAAGCCCATCTACACGCGCAACGAGTACAAGCCCTCGCCGCTGGAGGAGGGCGGGACCATCGACGACATCGTCCGCGACCCCCGCCACCGCTACGTGGCCGCCATCGGCGGCGACGTCCACAACTACCAGCGCTACCCCGTCCGGGTCGGCGACCGGGTCATCCAGTACGTCGTCTCCGGCGGCGGCGGCGCCTTCATGCACGCCACCCACACCATCGCCCGGGTGGACGTCGCCGGCGTCCACGAGGACGACTTCAAGTGCTACCCGCTGCGCGGCGACTCCCTGTCGTTCTACAGCCAGCTCTACGCCCGGCGGCTGGGCATGAAGTGGGTCTACCTCACGCCCTCCGAGGCGGCCTGCGTCATGTCCGAGCGCATCGGCGGCACGCCCGTACGGCCGGTCGCGCAGCCGGTGCGGATGACGGCGCGGATCAGGTGGGCGGCGCGGCTGCTCGGGGGCTGGCCGTGGCCGCTGCGGCTGCCGGTCGACCGGGTCTTCCACCGCTACCTGTCGGAACTGTCCGACTGGGACACGCCTCCGTTCTTCAAGCAGTTCCTCCGCCTCTCCGTCACCCCCGACACGCTCACCCTGCGCTGCTTCGCCGCCACCGGCTGCCTGGACCAGGAGCTGGAGCCGCCGCTGGAGGACGAGGTGCGGATCGCTTTGTCGTAGGCGCCTGGCACGCTGGGGGGCGTGTACGTGGTGGTTGCGGGGGACGAGGTGCTCCCCCTGGGGTCTTCCGGTGTCACGGGCTCTCCTGATCTCGCGGCGGTGGTGCGGGAGATGGAGGGCGAGCGGCCCCGCTGGGTGTGGGCCGACACCCGCGAGGACTACCCGCCCCTGCTGCGCGCCGGCGTGCGCGTCGCCCGCTGCCACGACCTCGCCCTCACCGAGGGCCTGCTGCTCGGCTTCGAGGGCCGCCACGGCGAGCCCCGCTCCGTGCGGGCCGCCCACGCCCGCCTGAGCGGCCTGCCGGTGCCCGACGAGCGGCCCAGCGAGCCGGACACCCTGTTCGCGCCCGAACCGCCGTCCGCGGGCATGGTGGCCGAGGTGCTGGCCGACCAGCTGCGCCGCATCGAGGCGCTGCCCGACCCCGGCCGCTTCCGGCTGCTCGTCGCGGCCGAGTCGGCGGGGGCGCTCATCGCGGCCGAGATGGGCCACGACGGCATGCCGTGGCGGCGCGACGTGCACGACGCGCTCCTCTCCGACCTGCTCGGCCCGCGGCCCGTGCACGGCATGCGGCCGGCCCGGCTCCAGGCGCTGGCCGACGAGGTGTCGGCCGCGTTCGGCCACCCGGTCAACCCCGACTCGGTGCAGCAGCTCGTCAAGGCGTTCAAGGGCGCGGGCGTCGCGCTGAAGAGCACCCGCTCCTGGGAGCTCAAGCAGGTCGACCACCCCGCCGTCGCGCCCCTGCTCGCCTACAAGGAGCTGGCCCGCCTGCACAGCTTCCACGGCTGGACGTGGGCCGACCAGTGGGTGCGCGACGGGCGCTTCCGGCCGGAGTACGTGGTGGGCGGCGTGGTGTCCGGGCGCTGGGCCACCTCGGGCGGCGGGGCGCTGCAGATCCCCAAGGTGATGCGGCGGGTGGTCGTGGCCGACGACGGCTGGACCCTCGTCGTGGCCGACGCCGCCCAGCTCGAGCCGCGCGTGCTCGCGGCGATGGCCGGCGACGTCGGCCTGGCCAGGGCGGCGGGCGAGATCGACCTCTACTCCGCGCTGGCCCAGGCGTTCGGCGGCGACCGCGACCACGCCAAGATCGCGATGCTGTCCGCCATGTACGGCGGCACCAGCGGCGACGCCCCCAAGCTGCTGGCCATGATGCGCCAGCGCTTCCCCCGCGCCTACCAGTTCGTCGAGGACGCCGCCAAGGCGGGGGAGGAGGGGCGGCTGGTGCGCTCCTGGCTGGGCCGCACCTGCCCGCCCCCGTCGGAGCGGTGGCGCGGGCTCGTCTCGGGCCCCGAGGGCGGCCGGGCCGCGCGCGACCGCGGCCGGTTCACCCGCAACTTCGTCGTGCAGGCCACGGCCGCCGAGTGGGCGCTCGCCCTCATGGCGGTGCTGCGGGGGCTGCTGCCCGACCCGGCCGGGCTGGTGTTCTTCCAGCACGACGAGGTCATGGTCCACTGCCCGCTGGAGCAGGCGCCGGAGGTGATCGGGGCGGTGTCCGCGGCGGCGGAGGAGGCGACGCGGCTCATGTTCGGCCGCACGCCGGTGCGCTTCCCCATGGAGGCGGTGGCGGTCAGCTCCTACTCCGACGCCAAGTGAGGACCAGCCAGACGGCGGCCAGCGTCACCATCAGCCCCACCACCAGCCCGAGCACCCCGTACGACAGCCCGCCCACGATCGCGCCCGCCACGACCGTGCCGGTGGCGCCGCAGACGTTCATCAGCAGGTCCGAAAGGCCCTGGACGGCGGGCCGGCGCTCCACCGGCACCGACTCGCTGAGCAGCGCCGACCCGGCGACCAGCCCGCACGACCAGCCGAGCCCGAGCAGCACCAGCGCCGTGGTGACCTGCCACACGCGGTGGCCGGCCGTGCCCGCCAGGCACGCGGCGCTCAGCAGCAGCGACATGCCGAGCAGCAGCACCGGCACCTTGCCCGCCTTGTCGGACAGCCAGCCGACCACGGGCGACAGGACGTACATGCCGGCGATGTGCAGGCTGATCACCAGGCCGATGACGTCGAGGGTCGAGCCGTCGTGGTGGAGCTTCACCGGGGTCATCGACATGACCGAGACCATCGCGGTGTGGCTGACCGCGACCATGACGAGCGCCCGCCGGGCCATCGGCGTGGAGCGCAGCGTCTCCCACGCCGGGCCGAGCGTCCGCACGCGGCCGGCGGGCACGGGGCGGGCGCCGTCGCGCTCGCGCGCCAGCTCGAGCGGGTCGGGGCGCAGCCCGGCCGCCACGATGACCAGTGCTCCCGCGAACGCCAGGGCCGCGAACGCGAACGGCCCGGCCTTCTCCACCAGCCCCAGGTCGATGCCGATCTGATCGGCCGGCTTGGCCAGGTTCGGCCCGGCGACGGAGCCGACGGTGGCCGCCCACACCACGAGCGACAGGTGGCGGGCGGCGTGCCCCGCGGGCGACAGGTCGGTCGCGGAGTAGCGGGCCGCGAGGTTGCCGGCGCTGCCGCCGCCGACCAGGACGAGCCCGACCAGCAGGAGCGGCCAGCTGCGGATCGAGATGGCGGCGACGGACAGCACGCAGCCGGCCAGCGCCGCCACGTACGCCAGCGACAGGCCCGCCCGCCGTCCGCCGCGCGCGGCCGCCTTGGCCGCCGGGAGCGCCAGCAGCGCCGCCCCGAGCACGGTCGCGGTGCCCGCGAAGCCGCTGATGACCGTCGAGCCGGACAGCTCGTCCACCACCACGGAGCTCAGCGCCAGGCCGACCGCGACTCCCACGCCGCCGACGATCTGCGCCGCCGACAGGACGGCCAGGGTACGACGCTGAATTCGGCGAATATCGTCATCGGAGGAAATCGATGGTGATCGTGTGGGGGCGCTGGTCATCCGTGAAGTCTCCCATAGCCCACAAGATCCGCCCAAAGAGGACAAGGCGTCTTTCCCCTCCCGGACGGCCCCATTCCTGCGGGGAAGGCCCACGGGGGCCTGTGGAGGAGGGCCCGCGAGGGAAGGTCAGAGCAGGAAGGTCAGAGCGGGACGACCGGGTCGCCCTGGGTCAGGACACCGGGGCCGTCCGGGATGAGGTTGACGCCGAACCAGACCTTCCCGTCCCACCTGCGGTGCCGGGCGAGCGTGCGCGTGGGCTCCTTGCCCCTGTCGAGCGTCACCGGGTCGATCGTCGGCAGCACGCAGCGGTCGCAGCCCTTGCTGACCCGGAAGTCCACCTCGCCGATGCGCACCCGCTTCCAGGTGTCCTCGTCGAACGGCTTCGCCACGCCGTCGATCACCACGTTGGGCCGGAAGCGGCGCATCGACAGCGGCGGCCGGGGCTCCTCGCCCCGCTCGGCGGCCGTCTCGGCGACCCAGGCGTTGAGCCGGTCGAGGGAGGCGGTGGTGGTGAGCAGCAGCGGGTAGGCGTCGGCGAGGCTCACGCGGTCCTCGGGGCGGCCGTGGACGGGATCGACGGGACGGCCGTGCGGATCGTCCTGCCAGGCCAGCCGGGCGGGCTCCCCGAGCAGCGCCGACAGCCACGCCGCCGCCTCGTCGCCGCAGCCGGCCAGGTCCAGGACCTCCTTGGAGTAGGCCACCGCGATCCTGCGGGCCGTACGTGCGGGCTCCTGGCCCGGGATGACGCGCAGGGGCTCCGCGTGCGGCCCGGTGAGCGTCAGCGTGCCGCCCGCCCGCGTGTCGCCGTCGAGGTGGGCCACACAGGCGAGCAGTCGCGCGTGCGTGCGCGCCGTCAGCACCTTGCCGTCCCCGCCGGCCACGACGAAACGCCGGTCGCCGGCGAGCCCCCACGGCTCCACCTCGGCCCGCCGCACCTCGTGGCCGCTCGTGGACTTCACCGGGTAGAAGTGGATGCTCGCCAGCCTCATGCGTGGACCGTACCGTACGGCTCCCTCCTGCCCGCGCGGCACCCGGAGCCCCCGGGCGGAACGCCCCCCGGAGCCGCCGGGACGCCGGGCGGAACGCCGCCGAGGGGGTCAGGACGTCGGGCGGAACGTCTCCAGGAACACCTTGCGCGTCTGGGCCTGGTCGTCCCAGTTCAGCTCCGGCATGTCGAACGTGATCTTGAACGCGGTCTTGTCGTCGATCGTGACGTACCGGGTCAGCGCGTGCATCGGGACGCCGTTGGAGCGCGTGTAGGTGTACTCCCAGTCCGCGGCCTTCCACGTGCGGAACTGCGTCGCCTGGAGCTGCACCTGGATGTAGCCCTCGACGCCGCCGTCCGCCTCGGCCCGGCCCAGCTCGCCCAGGCCGCCGTCCTGCTGCGGCTGCACCGGCTCGACCACGATCCGCATGCCCGAGTCCTTCGGCCCCGCGAACGTCGTCCCGTCGCCGGACGTGGCCGGCTTCCAGGCGGCGGGCACGGCGGCCTTGAAGCCGGGCGGCGTGTGCTCCTTGTAGCCCTCCGGCACGGCCGCCACCTGGAGCGGCGCCGCCGTGGCGGCGGGCTCCGAGGGCGACCCCGGGGTCGCGGACGTCGTGGTCGCCGGGGGAGCGGAGCCGGGACCGGACGCGAGCAGCACGGTGGCCGTCACGACGGCGCCCACGGCGGCCACCGAGGCGAGGACGAGGCGGGCCGTCGGCCGGCCGTCGCGCAGCCACGGGCTCTCGTCGTCGTCCGGGCGCCGCCTGCCCTTCCCCGGGCGCGCGCCGTCGCGGGGCGGCGCGGACGGGCGGCGCCGCCGCACGTCCGCCGACAGGTCGCGGGAGTGTTCGCGCAGGTGGTCCTCGGAGGCCAGCGGCCAGGGGGCGGCGCGGCTGTCGGTGGTCAGCGGCAGGATCGGCTGCGGTCCGCGGCGCGGGCCGGACAGGGCGTTCGGGCCCGGGGGGTCGCCGAAGAGGGCGGCGGCGTCCAGGCGCTCGTCCGTGCCCGCGGCGGCCTGCAACCGCCCCGCGAGGCTCGACGGCCCGCGGTTCCCCGCGCCTCCGCCGTTCCCCGCGCCTCCGCCGTTCCCCGCGCCCCCGCCGTTCCCCGCGCCCCCGCCGGTTCCTGCGGCTCCGCCGGGTCCCATAGCTCCGCCGGTTCCTACGGCTCCGCCCGTCCCGGCGGTTCCGCCCGGCGCTCCGGCTCCGCCGATCCCCGTGATCCCGCGGGCACCCGCGGGCCCGGGGCCGCTCGCGATGCCGGGGCCGCTCGCGATGCCGGATCCGCCGGCGGGGCCGGGAGGTCCGGAGGCGCCGGGCCTCCCGGCGAGCAGGTCAGAGCCGGAAGCGCCCGGAGCCCCGAAACCGCCGGAGGCGTCCGGCGCACCTGCGAAGCCGCCCGGAGCCGCCGACGCTGTGCCCGGAGCTGCGAAGCCGCCCGGGGCCGACGATGTGCCCGCGGTCCCGGAGCCGCCCGGAGCGTCCGTCGGGCGCGAGGCGAGGGGCCCGGACACGCTGCCGAAGGCGTCGAACCCCTGAGGCGGCGCCGGGATCCGGTCGGTGCGGTGGGCCCCCGACGCGCCCCCCAGAGAGTCCCCCAGCGAGTTGTAGCCCCCCAGCGAGTCGTAACCCCCCGCGTACGGTCCCGCCGCGTCGCCCTGGCCCGGTTCGTACGGCACGCGCACCGGCCCCGACGGCGTCTCGACGATGCGCGAGGGCATCGGCCCGGACGGCGGGTCGAGCGGCGGCAGCAGCCCGGCCGGCGTGGGATCGGGCTGCGCGGGCAGGGGCGACGACGGCGCCTCCGGGTTGCGCGGCCGGACGGAGCCGTTGGCCAGCAGGATGTGTTCGAGGGCGTCGGTCACCTGCGCGGCGGTGAGCCGCTCGGCCGGGTTCTTGCGCAGCAGCCCCTCGATGACGGGCAGCAGCTCCCCGGCGCGCTGCGGGCGGATCGGGTCCTGCGTCAGCACCGCGCCGAGCACGGCGATCGCGTCCGGCCCCTCGTACGGCGGGTGTCCCTCGACGGCCGCGTACAGCGTCGCGCCGAACGACCACAGGTCGGCCGCGGCCGTGATGGCCTGGCCCGACAGCCGCTCCGGCGGCACGTACGCGGGCGAGCCCATGAGCAGGCCCGTCTGCGTGATCGTGACGTCGCCCTCGATGGCCGCGATGCCGAAGTCGGTGAGCACCACCCGGTCGGCGGTGAGCAGCACGTTGCCCGGCTTGACGTCGCGGTGCAGGATGCCGGCCGCGTGGGCGTGCCGCAGCGCGTCGAGCACCCGGATGCCGATCTCGGCGGCCTGCGCCGCCGGCAGCGGGCCGCTCTGCCGTACGGCCTGCTCCAGCGACCACGCGCGGAACAGCTCCATGACGATCCAGGGCCGGCCGTCCTCCTCGACCACGTCGTGGACGGTCACGATGCCCGGATGCGTCAGCCGCGCGGCCGAGCGGGCCTCGCGCAGCATGCGCCGGTACGCCACCTGCTTGCCCGCGTGGTCCAGCCCGTACGGCAGGATCAGCTCCTTGACCGCGACGTCACGGTCGAGCAGCACGTCGTGCGCCTGCCACACCATGCCCATGCCGCCCCGGCCCACCGGCGCCATCAACCTGTAGCGCCGGCCGATCAAGCGTCCCTGGCTCCGCGACACGTCCCCCTGTGTGCCGGGCCCGCCGAGCAACCGGTCGGCTGCCATTTCCGCCCCCAATGTCTCCCGCCTCATGGGTCACATGCGTCGCGCCACGCTTCCAGATTATGAGGTTCGACACGATATAGGCACGCCATTCCAGAACGGAAGCAGCATCAAGTCCTGACAAATCCCATTACATCCGGAAATATCACTGATCAAATGGATCAAGTGCTGATTCCGCGAGGGCCCGCAAAGCGCTCGTGAACGCCTCCACCGGCGGGCTCACCAGCCCCGCCCCGACCTGCCCGGTGCCCGCCACGCGCCCGGCGATGCCGGTGTTGACGACCGGCAGCAGCCCCGTCCGCGCCACCAGCGTGAGATCGATCCCGACCGGCGTCCCCCGGAAGCCGAGCGCCGGAATCTGGTACGCCGGGTGCTCGGCGAGCGTGATCTCGTACATGGACCGGGTCGCCGCCACGGCGTCGGCCACGTCGCCGCCCACGAACCGCACGATGGCCGGGGCCGCCGCCATCGCGAACCCGCCCAGCCCCGCCGTCTCGGTGATCGTGGAGTCGCCGATGTCGGGATTCGCGTCGGCCGGCCCGTACGCGCCGAGGTAGAGCCCGTCGGGCACCCCCGCCGGCCCGGTGAACCACCGGTCGCCCAGCCCCGACACCTGCACGCCGAAGTCGGTGCCGTTGCGCGCCATGGCCACGACCAGCGACGACCCCGGGACGTCGCGGGCCGCGTCGGCCGAGACCTTGGCGGCGGCCATGACGGGGTTGAGGAAGAAGTGGTCGTTGCCGCCGACGAAGCGCAGCACCTCGGCGGCGTGCCCCGGCGCCGCGTTCACCACGTACGGCGCCAGCTCCCGCAGCAGCAGGGAGGTGGCCGCGCGGTTGCGGTTGTGCAGCTCGTCGCCCATCTGCAGCGCCTGCGCGGCCAGCGCCCGCAGGTCGATCGGCCCGGCCAGCTCCACCGCCGCCGACAGGACCGGCCCCAGCACGTGGTCCATCCAGCCGAGCCGGTCGAGCACCTCCGGGCCGAACGCGCCGTAGCGCAGCACCCGGCCGAGCCCCTCGTTCAGCGAGCAGTACGCGACGCCGCCGTGGACGTCGTCGCGCACCTCGAACATCCACATCGACGGGCTCACCACGCCCGCCATCGGTCCCACGGTCCGGTGGTGATGGCACGGCTCCAGCCGCACCGCGCCGGACTCCAGCCGGGCGCGGGCGTCCTCCTCGTCGAGCGCGTACCCCTCCAGCAGCATGGCGCCGATCAGCGCGCCGCGCATCGGCCCCGACGCCCGTTCCCAGTCGAGGGGCGGGCCCGCGTGCAGGAACATGGGCTGCGGCAGGTCCAGCAGCTCCGAGGCGCGCCGCACGCTCACCAGCAGCGGGCGGGACGACGTCAGCCGGTCCACGGCCCGCGCGTTGGCGGCGCGCCGTCGCGGGTCGGCCAGGACCCGCGCGAGGGCGCCGGCGGTGCCGGGCAGCGGCGGCCGCCAGTCCACCGGTGTGGTGGGGACGGCCTGCGCGTCCAGGGCCTCGCGCAGCAGGTCCACGCCGGCGGTGACGACGCGGGGCGGGCCGGAGAGCAGGGTCATCGCAGGTCCCTCGCGTACCGGGCGGCCTGGGCGTTGGACACGAAGACGGACGCGCCGGCCTCGCGGAAGGCGGCGGCCTGCCGGTGCAGGCCCTGCGGGTCGCCCTCGGTGCCGACGAGCGCGACGACCACGGCGGCGGCGGGGCAGCGGGCCACGGCGGGCGCCAGCGAGGCGGCCGGGTCGGGATCGGCGCCGTGGCCGAGGACGACGTCGAGCAGCGCCACCTCGTCCGGGCCGACGCGGGCGAGCGCGTCCAGGCGCAGCGCCGGGTCGATCATGGGATGGGGACGGCCCCGGGTATAGGCGTCATCACCGAAGTCGACGAACTCCCCGGAACCGGAACCGTGGCGGGCGCCGGGCTCCGCGCCGGGCCCTGCCGCGACGAAGGCGCCAGGCTCCGCGCCGGGCCGCGCCGCGACGATGGCGGCGGCCTCGGCGCACAGGGTCCCGCCCGCGTACAGACCCTTGACCGCGCCCGGCTTCGGGGAGCGGCGCGCGGGAGCGGGCCAGGAGGGCCAGACGGGCACGGGCGCGCCGAGCGTGCGCAGGGCCCGCTCCGCCGCCTCCGTCAGGTCGTCGCGCCCGGTCAGCGCGGGCACGACCGGCGTGCGCAGCGACTCCACCACCTCCTGGACGGCCCGCGCCGCCTCCGGGTCCGGCGGTTTGGACACGAGCACGATCAGCTCGGTCGCCGGGTCCTCGTCGAGCAGCCGCAGCGCCCGCACCGCCGACAGCCCGCCCACCTCGCGCGACAGGTCCCTGCCCCCGACGCCGAGCACGTGACTCACGCCGGCGCCGGCCAGGTCCAGCAGCGAGGTGACCTGCTGCGCCCCGGTGCCGGACGCGGCGACCACGCCCACCGGCCCCGGCCGCAGGACGTTGGCGAAGCCCAGGCCCACCCCGGCGATCACGGCCGTGCCGCAGTCGGGGCCCATGACGAGCACGCCGCGCTCGGCGGCCAGCCGCTTGAGCAGCACCTCCTGCCGCACGGGGACGCCGTCACTGAAGATCATCACGTCGAGGCCCGCCTCGATGGCGTCCACCGCCTCCGGCAGGACGTGCTCGCCGGGCACCGACACCAGCGCCACCCCGGCGTCCTCGCCCGCCCGCGCGGCCGCCGAGCGGGTGGTGCGCGGGGCCGGCCCCTCCGCCCCGGCCATGCCGTACGAGGACGAGCCGGGTGCGGACGACAGGGCCGCCAGGAGACGGTCCAGCTCCCGCTCGGCCGCCGCCACGTCCCGGCCGCGCAGCGCGACGAGCAGGTCGGCGGGCCCGGCCGGGGGAGGGGTGAAGCCGAGGTCGCGGGCCATGGCGAGGTTCAGCTCGGTGGCCATGGCGACCAGGGCCACGTCCATGCCGGGCAGGTCGGACAGGGCCCGGCTGACCCGCATGAGCGCCACGGAGTCGTGGTACACCCCGGCCCGCACCAGGACCGCCGCCTCACCGGCCGCCGAGCTCACGTGTAGTCCCCTGACGAGGAGGGGGAGCCCTGGGAACAGAAGGCGAGGACGGAGCGGACGCCGATCCCGATCCCCTGGGCGAGGTCCGACCCCGACGTGTGGCCGAGGCCGTGCAGGCGGCGCAGGGCCGGCTCCACCGGCCCCCGGCCCGCCAGGGCCCGCAGCACCGCGGCCACCTCGGGGCTCGCCTGTCCCAGCGCCGCGCAGTGCAGCAGCGTCGCCGACAGGGGCGTGGTGCGCGTGCGCGCGTCGTAGGTGACCGTGGCCGCGAGCCAGTCCGCCAGCCACACCGCCCGGCCGGCGCCCGTGGCCGCGCCGAGCAGCCGCAACGTCACCATCAGCCCGGCCAGCACGTCGTCCCCGCTGGGCGTCAGCCCCGGGCCGAGCCCGACCAGCCGCTCGGCCGCCGTCAGCACGTCCAGCAGCCTCCCGCTCGCGCACCCGGAGGCCAGCAGCTCCACGGCGGGCTCGCCGGCCAGCGCGGGCTCCCCGGGCGTCAGGCCGGCCGCGGCCTCCCGCAGCCCGGCCGGGTCCGCCTCGCCCAGCGGCGGCGCCGGATCCCACCAGCGCGACGCGCGCAGGCTCAGCCGTCCCAGCCGCACCGCGCCGTCGCCCACGGACGCCTCGTGACCCACCGTGAGCCGCGGCGGCTCGCCGGCGAGCAGCACCGCGTTCGGCAGCCGGGTCGCGCCCGGCGCGAGCAGCGCGATGACCGACGGCTCCCGGTCCGTCCTGACCTGGAGGTAGGCCCCGGCGGGGAAGGCGGCGAGCACGCGGGCCGCGCGGCGCGGCGCGTCGAGCAGCGGCCGGACCGCAGTGCTCGCGGCACCGGTCGCGTGGACGTGCGGCCGCCTCGCGCGTGTACCGACGGTCACCGGACCTCCTCACCGCCTCTGGGCCTTGACGGTAGAACGACCGTTCAATCACCCCGTACGGAGAAATTTGCCAACAGTGCGCGAGAAGGTTGGCTCTTCCTGACAGACGCGTCCCGGGTAACAATCACCCCATGGAACCCCCCGTCCGCCCGGCCAGCACGGGAACGATCATCCATGGTCTGTCGGTCGGGGAGGTGCTCGGCGTCTCGACGCTCGCCCAAGCCCGGCTGATCGCGGGCAGGAGCGGCCTCGGCCGGATCGTGCAACGCCTGAACGTCATGGAGGTGCCCGACGTCCTGGCCTGGGTCAAGCCGCACGAACTGCTCCTCACCACCGGCTACCCGCTGCGCAACACCCCCCAGTCGCTCGGCCGGCTGGTCGCCGACCTCGACGAGCGCGGGCTGTCGGCGCTGGCCATCAAGCTCGGCCGGTACGTGGACGAGCTGCCGGACGAGATGGTGGAGCAGGCGGACCGGCTGGGGTTCCCGCTGATCCAGCTCCCCGACGACGTCGGCTTCGACGACATCCTCAACCAGGTGCTGACCGACATCCTCAACCGGCAGGCGGCCGTGCTCGCGCGCGGCGAGGAGGCGCACCGGGCGCTGGTCCAGGTGGTGCTGGCCGGCGGCGGGCTCGACGAGGTGACCGAGGGGGTGGCGGGGCTGCTCGACGTGGCCGTGGCGGCGGTCGACGGCGCCGGTCGCGTGCTCGCGACGGCCGGGCCGCCGGGCGACGTGACGGTCCTGCGCGACTCGATCGCCTCCGACGGTCCCGCCGTCCCGCCCCAGGCCGTCCCGCCGGCGAACGCGCAGGCCGGGGGGCGGGACTTCGTGTCGGTGCCCGTCGTCGCCGGCGGCCACCACCACGGCCGCATCGTCGCCTACAGCCCGTCGAGCGCCATCCGCGACACCGACGTCGGCATCCTGGAGCGCGCCGCGACCGTCGCCGCGCTCGTCGTCACCCGCCAGGAGGCGGTCAACGCCGTCGAGAGCAAGTACCGCGCCGACTTCCTGCGCGACGTCCTCACCGGCCGCGCCGGCACGGCCGAGCGGGTCGCCGCGCGCGCCCGGGCGTTCGGCTGGGACCTCGAACGGCCGGTCACCGTGCTGGTGGCCGAGCTCGACCCCGACAGCGACGAGCGCACCGCCCAGGACCGCCTGGTCACGAGCTGGACCGCGGCGACGCGCCGCCACGACGCGCACGGCGCGGTCGCCGGGTTCTCCCACGAGGTGGTCGCCGTGCTCGACGCCAGGGTGGACGCGGCCCGGGTCGCCAAGGACGCCGCCTCGGCCTTCTCCGACACGCCGCCGGCCACGTTCTCCACCGGCACCTCCCGGCCGTCGCCGGGCGTCGCGGCGCTGCCCGAGGCGTACGCGCAGGCCCTGAAGGCGGCGCGCGTCGGCCGCCAGCTCCACGGGCCGGGCGCGGTCGCCCACTTCGACCAGCTCGGCGTCTACCGGCTGCTGTCGCTGGTGAACGACACGGCGGAGCTGCACGCGTTCGTCCGCGAGACGCTGGGGCCGCTGGCCACCGACGACGACGCCGAGAACGCCGACCTGCGGCGCACGCTCCAGGTGCTCCTGGAGACCAACCTCAACGTGGCCGAGACGGCGCGGCGGCTGCACTTCCACTACAACACGCTGCGCTACCGCATCGGCAAGCTGGAGCGCCTGCTGGGCAACTTCACCGACGACCCGCACCTGCGGCTCAACCTCACGCTGGCGCTGCACGTCCTGCGGATGCGCGGCATCTAGGCTTGGGTGTCGTGGAATTCGAACTGCGCTCCGACTACATCCCGCTGTGCGACCTGCTGAAGTACTGCGGGATCACCGAGACGGGCGGCATGGCCAAGCACCTGGTGGCCGAGGGCATGGTGCTGGTGGACGGCGAGGTGGAGCTGCGCAAGACCGCCAAGATCCGCTCGGGCCAGGTGGTCAGCGGCGAGGGCTTCAGCATCCAGGTGCGCTGAACGGCGCCGCCCGCCGCCCTGCTCCTCACGGGAACCGGCCTCGCCGTTCAGGTGCGACGGCGTGAGTGCGGGGAATGCTGGTGCTGGACGTGAAATTGGCAGATCATGCCCGTGTGCGGCCGCTGCCCGACGGCCCGGCTGAAGAGGGGCTTTCATGGTTTTTGGCTGGACCAGACACGGTGACGGCAAGCATCTGGCTCCCGGCGAGGTGGTCAGGCCGGACGAACGGCTGACCTGGCCGCGCATGATCGGCTTCGGCGCCCAGCACGTCGTGGCCATGTTCGGCGCCACCTTCGTCTTCCCCCTGGTCATGGGGCTCGACCCGAACATCGCGATCATGATGTCCGGCGTCGCGACGATCCTGTTCCTGCTGATCGTCAAGGGGCGCATCCCCAGCTATCTCGGCACCAGCGCCTCGTTCGTGGGCGGCGTGCTCGCGATCCGCGCGGTCGCCGGCGGCGACACGGCCGGGGCCGACGCCGTCGTCACCGGCGCCATCCTCGTCGCGGGCCTCGTGCTGGCCCTGGCCGGGCTCGCGGTGTCCTTCCTCGGCGTCCAGATCATCCACAAGATCTTCCCGCCCGTCGTCACCGGCGGCGTCGTCATGCTCATCGGGTTCGGGCTGGCGTACGTGGTGGCCGACGTGTACTGGCCGCAGGACCAGTGGATGGCGCTGGTCACGATGCTGGTGACGTTCGTGCTCGTGGTGGCGTTCAAGGGGTTCGTCGGCCGGATCGGCATCCTCATCGGCCTGGTGGCCGGGTTCGTGCTGTCGTGGGCGGCCGACAAGGTGTTCGGCCGGGTGCCCGCCTACACCGACGGCGCGCTCACCATCGCCCCCCACTACCGGGTGGACCTCGGCAAGGTCGCCTCGGCCCCGTGGGTCGGGCTGCCGGACTTCCACCTGCCCGACGTCCGCTTCTCCGCCGTGCTCCTCGTGCTGCCCGCGGTCATCGCGCTGATCGCCGAGAACATCGGCCACGTCAAGGCCGTCGGCGAGATGACCGGCGCCGACGTCGACCCGTACGTGGGCCGGGCCATCGCCGCCGACGGCGTGGCCACCGCGGTCGCCAGCGCGGTCGGCGGCTCGCCCACCACCACCTACGCCGAGAACATCGGCGTCATGGCCGCCACCAAGGTCTACTCCACGGCCGCCTACTACATCGCCGGCCTCATCGCGATCCTGTTCGGGCTGAGCCCGAAGTTCGGGGCGCTGGTGTCGGCCACGCCGTCCGGCGTGCTGGGCGGCGTCACCGTCATCCTGTACGGCATGATCGGGCTCCTCGGCGCCAAGATCTGGGTCGAGAACCGGGTCGACTTCGCCGATCCGCTCAACATGGTGCCCATCGGCGCCGGCATCATCCTGGCGGTGGGGCCGGTGAAGTTCCTGATCAGCTCGGACTTCCGGCTGGAGGGCATCGCGCTCGGCACCATCGTGCTGGTGGCCGGGTACCACCTGCTGCGGGTGATCTCCGGCCGCCCGGTGCCCGTGCCGGAGCGGGCCGGCACGGCCGGCGACGAGGGGAGGGACGCCGGGTGAAGCCGCCGCCGTTCACCTACCACGCCCCCCGCGACCTGCGCGAGGCGCTCGACCTGCTGGCCGAGGTGGACGGCAAGGTGCTCGCCGGAGGCCAGAGCCTGATCCCGCTGCTCAACATGCGGCTGGCCGCCCCCGCCCACGTCGTCGACGTCAACCGCCTGCCGGGCCTGTCCGGGATCGAGGCGGGCCCCGGGGGCGTGACCGTCGGCGCGCTGGCGCGGCAGGCGGAGGTGGCGCGCGCCGGCGTCCACCCGCTGCTCGGGCAGGCGCTGCGGCTCGTCGCCCACCCGGTCATCCGCAACCGCGGCACGGTCGTGGGCAGCCTCGTCCACGCCGACCCGGCCGCCGAGCTGCCGGCCGTGCTGGCGGTGCTGGGCGGCTCGGTCCGGCTGGCCCGCCGCGCCCCCGGCGGCTCCTCGGGCCCGGCCGCCGGGCGAGGCGGCTCCCCGAGCCCGGGGGCCGTGCCAGGCGGCTCCCCGGGCCCGGTCGTGCGGGAGGTGGCGGCGGACGCGTTCTTCGCCGGGCCGCTGGAGTCGGCCGCCGAGCCGGGGGAGCTGGCCGTGTCGGCGTTCTTCCCGGCGCTGCCCCCGAGGTCCGGATCGGCGTTCGAGGAGCTGGCCCGGCGGCACGGCGACTACGCGCTGGCCGGCGTCTGCGCCGTCGTGACGCTGGACGAGGACCTGCACGTCGCCGCGGCCCGCGTCGCCTGCGTGGGCGTCGGCCCGGTGCCGGTCGTGGCCGACGTGAGCGAGGCGTGCGGGCGCCGGCCCGCCGCCACGGTCCCGTGGGAGGCGGTCGTCGCCGCCGTCCGGCGGGCCGTGGAGCCGGAGGACGACATCCACGCGAGCGCCGCGTACCGGCTGCACCTGGTGGGGGTCCTCGCCGAGCGGGCGCTGAGGGAGGCGGCGGCCCGCGCGGCCGCCCCGCCGTGACGGACCGGCGGACCAGGCAGCACCGACAGCACGGACGGCTCGACGGTGAGCGCGTCGCGAGGCGCGGGTGAGGAGAGCGGTGGAGCACGAGATCACGCTGGTCGTGAACGGCACCGCCCGCCGGGCGCGGGTGCCGGGGCGGCGGCTGCTGTCCGACTGCCTGCGCCACGACCTGGGCCTGACCGGCACCCACGTCGGCTGCGAGCACGGCGTCTGCGGCTGCTGCACGGTCCTGCTCGACGGCGAGCCGGTGCGCTCCTGCCTGACGCTCGCGGTGACGGTGGACGGCCGGGAGATCACCACGGTCGAGGGGCTGGCCGGGCCGGAGGGGCTGTCGCCGGTGCAGCGGGCGTTCGAGGAGTGCCACGCCCTGCAGTGCGGCTTCTGCACGCCGGGCTTCCTCTGCACGGTCACCGCGCTGCTGCGCGACAACCCCGCCCCGGCCGAGGACGAGGTGCTGGAGGGCATCTCCGGCAACCTGTGCCGCTGCACCGGCTACCAGAACATCGTCAAGGCCGTCCACCGCGCCGCCGAGCTGCTCGCCGAGGAGCGGCAGCCGTCCACCGGGGAGGCGCCGTGAGCACCAGGTTGTTCGGCGAGCCGGTGCGCAGGCGCGAGGACCGGCGGCTGCTCACCGGCCAGGGCCGCTACGTCGACGACCTGGGGCCGGACGCGCTGGCCGCCGCGTTCGTCCGCTCCCCGCACGCCCACGCCCGCATCCGCGACATCGACGTCTCCGCCGCCCTCGACGTCGAGGGCCTGGTCGCCGTCTACACCTGGGAGGACCTGCCCGACCGCGTCGGACGCCCCCTGCCGCTGCTCATCCCGCACCCGGCGCTCACCCACGGCCGCACCGCGTACCCGCTGGCCCGCGACGTGGTCCGCCACGTCGGCGAGCCGGTCGTCATGGTGGTCGCCGCCGACCGCTACCTCGCCGAGGACGCCTGCGCCCTCATCCACGTCGACTACGAGCCGCTCAAGCCGGTCGTCGGCCTGGAGGAGGCGGCGCACGGCGCCCGGCTCGTCCACGACGACGTGCCCGGCAACGTGGGCGCCCGCCTCCTCCAGGAGGTGCCGGGCCATGACGGCAGGAGCGCCCGGAAGGCCATCGAGGAGGCGCCGCACACGCTGGCCTTCCGGCTGGACATCGAGCGCAGCGCCAGCATGCCGCTGGAGGGCCGCGGCGTCCACGCCCGCTGGGACGGCACCGACCTGCGCGTCCACTCCAGCACCCAGACCTCGACCAGCGTCCGGATGGCCGTGGCCGCCGCGCTCGGCCTGCCGCTGCCGCACGTCGAGGTCATCGCGCCGGACGTGGGCGGCGGGTTCGGCGTGAAGATCGTCCACCCGTGGCCCGAGGAGATCCTGGTGCCGTGGGCCGCGATGACGCTCGGCCGCGAGGTCAAGTGGACCGAGGACCGGCGCGAGCACTTCATCTCCT
Organism: Nonomuraea montanisoli; assembly: GCF_013363975.1. GTDB lineage: Bacteria > Actinomycetota > Actinomycetes > Streptosporangiales > Streptosporangiaceae > Nonomuraea > Nonomuraea montanisoli. Next base: position 628,089 of record NZ_JABWGN010000002.1, read on the forward strand.
CGGCGCACGAGCGGGCGCAGGTGCAGTACGTACGCGTCGGCTTCGACGACGACGGGCGCGTGCTCGGGCTGGACGTGACGATCCTGCACGACCACGGCGCCTACACGCCGTACGGGATCATCGTGCCGATCATCACCTCCACCCAGCTCCTCGGCCCGTACAAGATCGGCGCCTACCGGGTCGAGTTCTCCTCGATCTACACCAACACCGTGCAGGTCACGCCGTACCGGGGGGCGGGCCGGCCGCAGGGCGTGTTCTGCATGGAACGCACCATGGACAAGATCGCCCGCCATCTCGGCAAGGACCGCACCGAGGTGCGCCGGGCCAACTTCATCGAGCCCGACGAGTTCCCGTACGACCAGGGCATGATCTTCCAGGACGGCCGGCCGCTCATCTACGACAGCGGCGACTACCCGCGGATGCTGGCCATGCTCAAGGAGCTGATCGGCTGGGACGCGTTCGAGCGGCGGCCCGGGCGCGGCATCGGCGTCGGCTGCTACGTCGAGGGCACCGGCGTCGGCCCGTACGAGGGGGGCCACGTGCAGGTCACCTCCGACGGCCGCGTCCACGTCTCCACCGGCCTCACCTCGCAGGGGCAGGGGCACGAGACGGCGTTCGCGCAGATCGCCGCGACCGAGCTGGGCGTGCCCATCGAGCGGATCTCGGTGGTGACCGGCGACACGCGCCGGTTCGGGTACGCGGTGGGCACGTTCGCCTCGCGGGCGGCCGTCGTCAGCGGCAACGCCATCGCGCTGGCCTGCCGCAAGGTACGCGCCAAGGCGCTGCGCATCGCGGCCGACGCGCTGGAGGCCGACCCGGCCGACCTGGAGATCACCGACGGGACGGTGCACGTCGTGGGCACGCCGTCGGCGTCGATCCCGCTGGCCACGGTGGCCGTGCTCGCCAACCCGCTGCGCTACGCCTTCGACGAGGAGGCCGCGCGGGCCACCCAGTTCGCGGGCGCGTCCTCGCCCGACCGGCCGCCGGTCGCCGAGGGCGACGAGCCGGGGCTGGAGGGGCGCGACTACTATTCGCCGATCCGCTCCACGTTCGCCGCCGGCATGCACGCGGCGATCGTCGAGACCGACCCGCTCACGGCCGAGGTGCGGGTGGTCAGGTACGCGGTGATCCACGACTGCGGGCGGCTGGTCAACCCGATGATCGTCGAGGGGCAGATCCACGGGGGCGTCGCGCAGGGAGTCGGCGGGGCGCTGTACGAGCGCATGGTGTACGACGGCGACGGGCAACTGCTCAACGCCTCGTTCATGGACTTCCTCATGCCGTACGCCACGGAGATCCCCCGGATCGAGACCGGGCACCTGGAGACGCCGTCGCCGCTGAACCCCCTGGGCGTGAAGGGCGCGGGGGAGGCGGGGGTCATCCCGGTGTCGGCGGTCATCGCCTCGGCCGTCGAGGACGCCGAGGGCTTCCCCGTGGACCGGATGCCGATCTCACCGTCGGAGCTGTTCGACCTGCGGCGCCGGCACGCGGGCGACTGACGGCCGCGCACGGGCCGGCGCGGGCGACCCCGGCGTTGCCGGTGAGGGGCCGGAGGCCGCCGCGGGGACGTCCGGCCGCGTGAGATGATCGGCCGTCATGACGACGCAGGCCGGGCATGGCACGCCCGCACGGGACGACAGCGGCGCGGGGGAGACCCCGCTGACGGGGCCGGATCTGACGGGGCCGGACGACGACGGCGCGTTGATCGGGCTGCGCGCCCCCGGAGCGGGGCTGACCGAGATCCCTGCCACGGCCGGCGACCTGGCCCGGGTGCGCGTGCTCGACCTGGCGTGGAACGAGCTGTCCGAGCTGCCCGGCTGGGTCGGCGGCCTGACGCGCCTGCGCGAGCTGAGGCTCGACGGCAACCACCTGACCTCCGTGCCCGCCCTGACCGGCCTGGCCGGGCTGCGCGCGCTGCACCTCGACGGCAACCGGCTGACCGCCGTCCCGGACTGCCCGCCCGGCCTGGAGACGCTGTTCCTGTACGGCAACGCCGTCGAAGCCCTCCCGGAACGCTTCGGCGGGCGGCTGCGGCACCTGTCGGTGGGCGGCAACCGGCTGACCGCCCTCCCGGCGGGACTGTGGGAGGAGACCGGGCTGGAGTCGCTCAACGTGGCCGAGAACCGGCTCACCGAGATCCCGCCCGCCATCGGCCGGCTGACCCGGCTGCGCATGCTGGACCTCGGCCACAACCACCTCACCTCGCTCCCGTCCGAGCTGGGCGACCTGCCCCTGACCGACTACCTCTACCTCAGCGACAACCGGCTCACCGAGGCGCCCGCCTGGCTCGGCCGGCTCGACCGGCTCGCCTACCTGGGCCTCACCGACAACCGGCTGACCCGCCTGCCCGAGGAGATCGGCGGGATGGCGGCGCTGGTGGAGCTGCGGCTGTACGGCAACCGGCTGGAGGAGCTGCCCCGCTCCATCGGACGGCTGGGACGGCTGCGCGAGCTGCACCTGCGCGGCAACCGGCTGACCGCCCTGCCCCCGGCGGTCGGCGGCCTCGCCGGGCTGCGCCATCTCGACCTGCGCGACAACCACCTCGCCGGGCTGCCGGAGGAGATCGGCCAGCTCGACCGGCTCGCCACGCTCGACCTGCGCAACAACCGCCTGAGAAGCCTGCCGGACGGCCTCGCCGCGCTGCCCGCGCTGGAGAAGCTCGACCTGCGCTGGAACAAGCTCGACCCGGAGGGGGACGGCGAGCCGGAGCCGCTGCGCCGGTTGAGGGAACGCGGCTGCGTCATCCTGAGGTGAGCCCGCCGCGCCCCCGCCGCGGCGAGGGCGCGGTGGGGGCACGGCGGGGGCGATTTCTGTGCGGAACAGGCTGAACCATCCCCGCAAAGGGTGCGTATCTCGGCACATGACGACACTTCCACGTCTGGCCGCCTCTGCGCTGCTGGTCGGACTCGTCGCCGCCTGCTCGCCCGGCGGGGCCGGGGACGGCGGCCGGCTCGCCGCCGGGGCCCAGCAGGGCGGCGCCCAGGCCGCCGCGCCCGCGAAGATCTACACAGTGGAGCAGCTCGCGGCCAAGGTCGGCTGCAAGCCCAAGATGCAGGTCGACGCCTCCGACATCCGCACCGGCTACTGCAAGACCAAGGTCGGCGAGTTCTTCGTCAACACCTTCAGCACCGAGGAGGGCAAGGACGAGTGGATGGACCGGGCGCCTGAGTACAACCCGCACCTGGTCGGGCCCCGGTGGACCGTGCTGTCCAGCCTCAAGGTGCTGCGCGCGCTGCAGAAGCCGCTCAACGGCGACCTGCACCTCAAGGACCACCGCACCAAGTCGCCGTCGCCGTCGCCGCCGGCGCAGGACGACGGCGGCGACAGCGGCTACTGACGGGTGAGGCCGGTGCCGGGCCCGCGGCCGTGAGGTCAGCGCGGCAGGGCGACCCGCTTGCGGAACACCCAGTACGTCCACGCCTGGTAGGCGAGCACGAACGGCAGCGTGATGAGGCCGATCCAGGTCAGCATGGTCAGGGTGTAGGGGGCGGAGGCGGCCTCGGCCAGCGTGAGGCCGGGCAGCGGCGCCTGCTTGAGGCGGAGGAACACCGCCGCGGAGGTCAGCGCGATGCCCGCCGCCGTGGCCGTGAACGCCCAGCCCTCGCGCCGTCGCCAGATCAGCGCGGCCGCCGCCGCCAGCGCCGCCATGGCCGCCAGCGCCGGCACCGTGGCCGCGCCGGACACCGAGGCCAGCGTGGACAGGGCCACCACGGCCAGCGGCAGCGCCACCGCGCCCGTCGCCAGCGCCGCGACGCGGGCCCGCCGGCGTACCCGGCCCTCGGTGCGCAGCGCCAGGAAGACCGCGCCGTGCAGCAGGCTCAGCACCAGCGTGAACGCCCCGCCCAGCAGTGCCGGGAGCGCGCCGTCGAGCAGCAGGTCGGCGAAGATCGCGCCCCACAGGAACGCGGGCAGCGCGCTGCCGACCACGATGCCGAGGTCGCACCACGCCGGGTTGGCGACCTTGCCGCGCCACTCCAGCCCGACGCCGCGTACGATGAGCCCGGCCAGCACGAGCACCACCGGCAGGTAGAACGAGCTGAGCAGCCCGGAGTACCAGGCGGGGAAGGCGGCGAACATCGCCCCCACCGCGGTGATCAGCCACACCTCGTTGCCGTCCCACACGGGGCCGATCGTCTGCAGGCTCTGCCGCTGCTCGTCGTCGTCGCCGCCCACGAACGGCGCCAGCATGCCGACCCCGAAGTCGAAGCCCTCCAGCACGAAGTAGCCGGTCCACAGGAAGGCGATGACCAGGAACCACAGGTCGATCACGGTCTTCTCCTCAGTACATCAGGGACGGTTCGAGCCGCTCGGCGGGGACCTCGGCGGGCGCGGGCTCCTCGGGGCCCCGGCGGACGTGCCGCACGAGCAGGACGGCCTCGGCCACGGCGAGCCCGCCGTACAGGAGGGTGAACAGCGTCAGCGACAGGGCGACCTCGGTGAGGCTCACGCCGGGCGAGACGCTGGCGGCGGTCAGCAGCTCGCCCGCGACCGTCCACGGCTGGCGGCCGATCTCGCTGAACAGCCAGCCCGCGATCACCGCGAGCAGCGGCAGCGGCAGCGCGAGCACGAACAGCCGGGCCAGGAGGCGGGGCATCGGGCGCCGGCGCCGGGTCAGCCACAGGCCGAGCACCGACAGCCCCACGGTGCTCAGGCCGAAGGCGAGCATCACCCGGTAGGACCAGAACACCACGCTCTGGTCGGGGCGGTAGTCGCCGGGGCCGAACTTCTCCTCCAGCCTGCGCTGGACGTCCTCGGTGCCCTGGACGGTCGCGTCGAAGTCGCCGGCCGACAGGAAGCTGAGCACCTTGGGGATCTCGATCCCCGGCACGAGGGTGAACCCGGCGCCCGCGGTGTCGCGCTCCAGGCCCTCGGCGGAGGCCAGCTTCATCGGCTGCTGCTCGTAGGCGAGCTTGCCGGACAGGTCGCCGCTGCCCGCCACGACGAGCCCGGCCACCGCGGTCATGACGAGCGCGGCCCGTGCCGCCCCGCGCCACATGCCGTCGCGGGTGCGCAGCAGCCACCAGCAGCTCACCGCCAGCACGAAGCCGCCCGCCACGATGAACGCCGCCCCGATCACGTGGGGCACCTGGGCGAGCGCGGTGGAGTTGGTCAGCACGGCCCACAGGTCGGTCATGCGGGCCCGGCCGTCGACCACCTCGTAGCCCACCGGGTGCTTCATCCAGGCGTTGGCCGCGAGGATGAAGTACGCCGACAGGTTGGAGCCGATGGCGGCGGCCCAGATGCACGCCAGGTGCACCCGCTTGGGCAGCCGTTCCCAGCCGAAGATCCACAACCCCAGGAACGTGGACTCCATGAAGAACGCCAGCAGCGCCTCCATGGCCAGCGGCGCGCCGAACACGTCGCCGACGAAGGTGGAGTACTCACTCCAGTTCATGCCGAACTGGAACTCCTGCACGATGCCGGTCACCACGCCCATGGCGAAGTTGATCAGGAAGAGCTTCCCGAAGAACTTGGTCAGCCGCAGGTAGTGCTCCTTGCCCGTGCGGTGCCAGGCGGTCTGCGATCCCGCCACGAACACGCCCAGGCCGATCGTCAGCGGCACGAACAGAAAGTGGTAGACGGTGGTCACCCCGAACTGCCACCGCGCTAGATCAAGTGCGTCCATCTTCCCCTCGCCGGTCCCGGCGCTCTACAGGCTGTAGTACATCTACTTAAAGTAGTACTACAAGCTGTAGAGCAACGTGCTGCGATCTTCGTCACAGCGCGTTCTCCTCTCGGTGTCTTCGAGGATGTCGCAGCAGGCAGGGGCTCCGCGTCAGCCCGTGGGCTGATTCCCGGCTAACCCCCGCGACGGACCCCGGCAGCGCGACGCGTACAGGTGTCTGGCAGGTCTTGCCCTTATCCCGGGGGAGGTCCGTGCTTAGGGTGGCGATGTGAAGGTCGCAGGTAGCGCCGTGATCGGCGTCGAGAGAGATCGGGTGTGGGCCGCGCTGCGGGACCCGGCGGTGCTGGTGCGCACCATCCCGGGCTGCGAGCGGCTGGAGGAGAGCGGGCCCGACACGTACCGGATGACGGTGAACGCGGGCGTGGCCTCGGTCAGGGGCGTCTACCAGGGCGAGGTGGCGCTCGCCGACCCGCTCGCGCCGGAGAGCTTCGTGCTGCGGGCGCGCGGGCAGGGCGCCCCGGGGACGGTCGACGCCACGGTGCAGGTACGGCTGAGCGAGGTGGACGGGGGCACCCGGGTCGACTACGACGCCGACGCCGTGGTGGGCGGCATGATCGGCGGAGTGGGGCAGCGCATGCTGGGCTCGGTGGCGCGCCGCACGGCGGGGGAGTTCTTCGCGGCGGTCGACCGGCTCCTGCGCGGCCCCGCCGAGCCGCCCGCCGCCGAGCCGCCCGCCGCGGAGGTGCCCGCCGGGGAGCTGTCCGGGGGCAGGCCGCCCGCCGGGGTGCCGTCCGTGACCGGGCCGTTTGCCGGTGAGGCATTCGCCGGGGTGCCGGCTGTCTACGAGCGGCCCGCGGGGGAGCGCGCCGCCGGGGCCCGCACGGAGACGCGGCCGTGGGTGATGCTGGCGTCGTTCGGGACGGGCGCCGGGGTGGCGCTGACGGGCGTCGCGATCGGCTGGCTCCTCGCCCGCTCGGGGCGCCGCCACCACTGACCCGGCGGCGGGCGCGGAGAATCGGAGCGCGGGGGCCTGCGGGTATGGGGGGTTTCGGCTCTCGCGGAAAAGGATCTCCGGGCGTAGCGTGGCGGTATGCGGCAGGCACATGCTGAAGACGCGAGGACCGAGGCCAGGAGAGTCGTAAGCAACCTGTTGGGCGCGGAGCGCCCCACGGCCGAGGCGCTGGTCGCCGACGCCCGCGCCGAGCTCGGTGACGAGCGCACCGGCCGCTGTCTCGACCTCGCGCTGGGCGCCGGCCTGACGAGGAGGTCGGCCGAACTGGCCGCCGTCGCCGCGCTGCTGGTCGGCACGCGCGACCTGGGCGCGCAGTGGTGGGGACGGCCACGCGGCGGCAAGCTCCCGCCGCCGGACGAGGTGCTCGGCACCGCTGTGGCGATCGAGCCGTGGACCGACCTGACCGCCCTGGAGATGCTGGCCGCGTGGATGGCGGACGACGCCGCCGACGCGGTCTGGGGACCACCCGTCGCCGAGGTGGACCTGAACTCGTGGCAGGCCGAGGACCGGTTCGACCTCCCCGGCGGGGTGCGGCCGGGAGACCGGCTGGTCGTGCACTTCGACGCCGGCGGGCGGCTGGACGCGGTGGTCACGCGCCGGCCCGACGACGAGCTGGGCTCCAACCTCGACTTCCAGTCGCTGCGCTACTCCCGTCCGGCCGAGGCGCAGTGGAGCTGGGGCGTGGCCGCCGGGCTGGGGCCGCACCGGCTGCCCGGCGAGGATCCCGACCCGTACGCCCGGGAGGTCGACGCGGACGCGGCCCGGATCCTGCGCGACTGGGCCGTGCGGCACGGGGCCACGCTGGAGCAGGCGGGCGAGCCGTGGCGGACGGTCGGCGACGTGGTCGCGGCCATCGAGCGGGCCGACTGGATGTGGCGCAGCGGCGAGTGGTTCGGCTGGTGGCGCGGGGCGTCGGCGCTGGTGGACGACTCGGCGTACCTGCCGTTCCGGCTGGAGGAGCTGGCCTCCGGCTGAGCTCTGGGACGAGCTCCGGAATGACCGCGCCCGCGGGGCGGTTGGCGATGTGCATGAAGGTGGAAATATTCTCCGACGTCGCCTGCCCGTGGTGCTACATCGGCCACACCCGCTTCGCCCGCGCGGCCGAGCGCTTCCGTGCCCGCGGCGGCACGCTGGAGATCACGATGCGGCCGTTCCAGCTCAACCCCGACGCCCCCGCCGAGGGCGAGCCGCTGCTCGGCGCGCTGGCGCGCAAGTTCGGCCCGAACGCGGCCCAGATGACCGGCCGCGTCACGGAGGTGGCCGCCGGCGACGGCCTGGAGCTGCGCTTCGACGACGCGGTCAGCGCCAACACCTTCGAGGCGCACCGGCTGGTCGAGCTGGCCACCCGCCAGGGCCGCGGCGAGGAGATGGCCGAGCGGCTGTTCCGCGCCCACTTCACCGAGGGACTCAACGTCGGCGATCCCGACGTGCTCGCCAAGCTGGCCGCCGAGGCCGGGGTGCAGGACACCGGCGAGGGCGCCGACGAGGTGCGGGAGCAGCTCTCCCGGGCCGCCGGGCTCGGGATCAGCGGGGTTCCCCTCTTCCTGTTCGAGGGCACGTTCGCCGTGTCGGGCGCCCAGCCGGAGGAGACGTTCGACGCCGCCATCGCCGAGGTGGCCGAGCGGATCGGCCAGACCCCTCTCACGCTGCTCGCCGCCCCCGCCGACGGCTGCGACGACGGCTCCTGCGCCGTCTGACCCGGCGGGCCTGTTACGCGGTGCCCTCACCCAGCAGGCCGGAGCGGTGGTGGCGGCGGCAGAGCACCTGGTAGCGGACCGGCGAGCGGTCCGTGTCGCCGATCACCACCTGCTCGCCGGTCCGCACCAGCTCGCCGCCCACGATCCGCCCGTTGAGCAGACCGGGCCGCCCGCACCAGCACAGCACCTCGACCTGGAGCCGGCACACCTCGTCGGCCAGCTCGAACAGCCGCTGCGCCGCCGGGAACATCACCGACCGGAAGTCCGAGGCGAGCCCGAACGCGTACACGTCCACCCCGTGGTCGTCGACCAGGTCGGCGAGCTGCTCGATCTGCGCGACCGTGTAGAAGCACGCCTCGTCGCAGATGAGATAGTCGACGGAGTCGTACGCGGTGACCAGCGTGACGAGGTCCAGGGAGTCCTCGACCTCGATCGCCTCCAGGCCGAGCCCTATCCTGCTGGTGACCTGGGGTCCGCCGGACCGGTCGTGCTTGGTGAGCACGAGGCCGCGCCTGCCCTGGCGGCTGTGGTTGTAGTTCATCTGCAGGGCCAGCGTGGACTTGCCGCAGTCCATGGGGCCGAAGAAGAACTTGAGCACCGCGTCGCGGGCACCAGGAGGAACGGGGGACAAGGCAGACAGGTCGGTCACGGGGTGACACCTTAGCGGGCTTGGCGTGCTCCCTGACCTCATGGGAGATTTCTCCCCTGAACCTCAGGAGGAAGCGTGGTCACAGACAGGGGCCGGCCGGTGCGGGGGCGGCATGCGTAACGTGCGCATCGGCGTCGACACCGGCGGGACCTTCACCGACGTCGTGGCGGTGGACGAGGGCACCGGTGAGATCGTCACCACGAAGACGCCCTCCACGCCGGCCAACCCGGCCGACGGCTTCGTCACGGGCGTGCGCAAGCTGGGCGAGCTGGACGTGACCTCGGTGGTCCACGGCACCACGGTGGCCACCAACCAGCTCCTGGAGGAGCGCGTCGAGGGGCTCGGGTTCGTCACGACCGAGGGCTTCGAGTTCGTCCTGGAGATCGGCCGGCAGAGCGTGCCCGACGGCTACGGCAACTCCTACTTCTGGGTCAAGCCGCCGCGCATCGTCCCCGTGCACCTGGTGCGGACCGTCGGCGGGCGGCTCGACCACACGGGCGCCGAGGTGCGCCCGTTCGCCGAGGAGCAGGCCGTCGAGGTGGCCCGCTGGTTCCGGGCCCGCGGCGTCACCGCGATCGGCGTCTGCTTCCTGCACTCCTACGCCAACCCGGAGCACGAGCGGCGCATGCGCGAGGTGCTGGCCCGCGAGCATCCCGACGCGGTCGTGTCGATCTCCAGCGACGTGCTGCGCGAGTACCGCGAGTACGAGCGGTCGGTCACCACCCTGGTGGACGCCGCGGTCAAGCCGGTCATGCGCCGCTACATCGCCGACCTGTCGCAGCGCCTCGGCATGCCGTTCTCGGTGATGAAGTCCAACGGCGGCTTGCTGTCGGCCCGCGAGGTCGTCCACCAGCCGATCAGCACCGTGCTGTCGGGGCCGGCCGCGGGCGCGCTCGGCGCCGCGATGCTGGCCGCCAACGCCGGGCACCCGTCGGTGATCACGCTGGACGGCGGCGGCACCTCCACGGACGTCGCCGTGGTGATCGACGGCGAGCCGTCCGTCACCACCGAGGGCACGGTCGGCCGCTTCCCGGTCAAGATCCCGATGATCGACATCGTGACCGTCGGCGCGGGCGGCGGCTCGATCGCGTGGATCTCGCCCGAGGGCACGCTGAAGGTCGGCCCCCGCTCGGCCGGCGCCGATCCCGGGCCGCTCTGCTACGGCCGGGGCGGCACGGAGGTGACGGTCACCGACGCGCACGTCTTCCTCGGCCGCGTCCCGCCGCACCTGCTCGGCGGCGAGATCCCGCTGGACGCGGACGCGGCCCGGAGCGGCGTCGAGGCCCTGGCCGGCAAGCTCGGCCTCAGCCCCGAGCGCACCGCGACCGGCATCCTGGAGATCAGCGCCTTCAACCAAGCCAACGCGATCCGGCAGATCACGGTCAAGCGCGGGCTCGACGTGCGCGACTTCCCGCTCGTGACGTTCGGCGGGTCGGGCCCGCTGCTGGCGTGCCGGCTCATCGACATCCTGGGCCTGCCCGCCGTGATCGTGCCGCCCGAGCCGGGCAACGTCTCCGCGTTCGGGCTGCTCACGGTGGACGTCAAGAACGACTACGTGCGCACGCACGTCACCCGCGACCTGTCGCCGCAGGCCGCGGCGCGGATCTTCGGCGAGCTGGAGGGCGAGGCGGCGGAGGCCCTGGAACGCGAGGGCTTCGACGAGCCGGTCCACGCCCGCAGCGCCGATCTGCGCTACTACGGCCAGGCGTACGAGGTGCGCGTCCCGGCCCCGCCGGGGCCCATCGACGAGGCGTGGCGCGCGCAGGTCGTCGAGCGCTTCCACGACGCCCACGAACGCCTGTACGGCTACGCCTACCGCGACGACCCGCGCCAGGGCGTCGAGTGGGTCAACCTGCGGGTGTCCGGCATCGGGCCGATCGCCCGGCCGCCGATCCGGCGCCGGCCGTACCCGGAGACCGAGGCGGTGAGCGCGACGCGGAAGGTGCGCTTCGAGGACGAGCACGACACGCCGATCCTGCGGCGGGCCGCGCTGGAGGAAGGGGCCGTGGTCGAGGGCCCGGCGGTGATCGAGGAGTACGGCTCGACCATTCCCGTCCATCCGGGGTTCACCGCGACGGTGGACGCGTACGGCAACGTGGAGGTGCGGCGTGGCTGACCCGATCCTCGTCGAGATCGTCGAGGGCACGCTCGCGTCGGTGGAGAGGGAGGTCGAGACCGCGATCGCCCGCACCGCCCGCTCGCCGATGATCCGCGACGCCCACGACTTCCGCGCGGGCATCCACGACGTGCGGCTGCGCAAGCTGACGGGCCGCTCCTACAGCGCGCTCGTCCAGCCCGTCGTGCGCGACTTCCCGGTCGGGACGATGCGGCCCGGCGACGTCTACTTCCACAACGACGTCTACCTGTCCGAGGGCGGCATCGGCCACCTGCCCGACCTGTGCGTGACCGTCCCGGTCTTCCACGAGGGCGAGGTGGTGGCGTTCGTGCAGGCGTTCGGCCATCACGACGACATCGGCGGCGCCGTGCCCGGCTCGATGCCCTCCCACGCGCGCAGCGTGTACGAGGAGGGGCTGATGGTCCCGCCGATCAAGCTGCGTGACCAGGGCGTGCCGAACGAGGCCGCGCTGCGCATCATGACCCGCAACTCGCGCATGCCCGACTCGCTGGCGGGCGACCTCGACGCCGAGTGCTCGGCCTGCCTCATGGGCGCGCGCCGCCTGGGCGAGCTGTTCGACCGGTACGGCCGGGCCGCCGTCGAGGAGTGCTTCGACGCGATCATCGACAAGACGACCGAGACGTTCCGCCGGGAGCTGCTGTCGAAGGTCCCCGAGGGCGTGTACGTGTGGGAGGACTACGCCGAGCACGACGGCGTGGACGAGCCGCGCCTGCACACCCAGCGGATCACGCTGACGGTGGACCACGCCGCGCGATCACCGCTCACGATCGACTTCACCGGCACGTCGCCGCAGGCCAAGGGGCCGATCAACCACGCGGGCGACTACGCCGACGGCGTCTTCCTCAAGAAGTGGCTCGCGCCGGTGCTGCGCAACCTCGCCGACACGCCGGAGCGGATGGCCGAGCTGGACGTCAACGAGGGCGTCGTCCCCCTCATCACGATGATCTTCCCGGAGAAGGGCACGCTGCTGACGCCGGTGTTCCCGGCGCCGACCAACGCCCGCACGTTCGTCATCCTGCGCCTGCTCGGCGTGCTGGCCGGGGTGCTGGCCAAGGCCACCGGGGGCCGCATGCCGGCCGACCAGGAGACGATCCGCTACACCGGCGTGCACGGCGCCGACGCCGACGGCGTGCCGTACCTCATGCGCGAGGTGCTGGGCGGCGGCTCCGGCGGGCGGTGGTACGCCGACGGGGAGGACACCATCCACGTGGTGCCCGACTCGCGCAACATCCCGGTCGAGTTCGCCGAGGCGCGCTGGCCGTTCCGGGTCGAGCGGCTGGCGCTGGCCTGCGACTCGGGCGGCCCTGGCCTGTTCCGGGGCGGGCTCGGCTACGACAAGCACATCCGGATGCTGCGCGACGCCTCGTACATGTCGATCGCCGACCGGTCGATCCTGTCGTGCTGGGGCGTCAACGGCGGGCTGGCCGGGCGGCCGTTCCGGGTGGAGATCGCCGGCAAGGAGATGGACGGGCTGGTCGACGACCACCCGGTGCAGGCGGGCGAGGTGATCCGCATCCGTACGACGGGGGGCGGCGGCTGGGGCTCGCCCTACGACCGCGACCCGCGGGCGGTGGCGGCGGACGTGCGCGACGGCAAGGTGTCGATCGCCGGCGCGCTCGGCGACTACGGTGTGGTGCTGGACGGCGACCGCATCGACGAGGAGGGCACGGCCCAGTTGCGCGCGAACCTGCGGCCCCCGGCGGGCCGCTTCTTCGACCGAGGTCCCGGATACGCGCGGCTGTCGGGCGGCCGCACCCACGCGGAGGTGGACGACCTGTGAGCGGCGCCGAAGGCCCCACGATCCGGCAGATCACCACCAAGGTCGTCTACTCCAACCCGTGGATGACGGTCCGCGAGGACGAGGTGGAGCGGCCCGACGGCTCGCGCGGCCTGTACTCCTACATCGACAAGCCGGACTTCGTGCTGGTCATGCCGTGGGAGAACGGCGGCTTCCACCTCGTGGAGGAGTACCGCTACCCGGTGCGCCGGCGCACGTGGAGCTTCCCGCAGGGCTCGGCCCAGGCGAGCACGCTGGAGGAGGAGGCCCGGCTGGAGCTGGCGGAGGAGACGGGGCTGCGTGCCGCGCACTGGCGCTGGCTCGGCGCGCTGGACAACGCCCACGGGGTGGCCACCCAGCAGATGCACGCGTACCTGGCGACCGGCCTCGAACCGGGGCCGCACCGCCGGGAGCACACCGAGCAGGACATGCGTCAGCGGTGGGTGAGCCGGGCGGAGTTCGAGAAGATGGTCCGCGCGGGCGAGATCACCGACTCGGGGTCGGTGGCGGCGTACACGCTGCTGCTCATGAACGGCGGCCTCTCCGACTCCTGATCTACTTTGTAAAGGCGCCCGGGCGGGCGCCGCTCAGGTGTGGTGGACGAGGTCGGCGCGCTCGCGGGTGCCGTCCTCGGCGAACCACGCCTCCTCGGCCTTGAACCAGGCGTGCCACGCCTGCTCCAGGCCGGGCCCGTCGCGGTCGAGCACCCGCCGCAGCCGTACGTCCGGCGGCGCCTCGACCCAGACGGTGAACGCGGTGAGCGGGGCGGCGGAGCGGCGGGCGGTGCCGACGCCCTCGATCACGAGCACGGGGGCGACGGGCACGGTGACGGTCTCGGCGTAGGCGCCCCGCGTCCAGTCGTAGCGGCGGTAGGCGCCGGGCCGTCCGTCGGCCAGCGGGCGCAGCACGCTCTCCTCCAGGGCCGCGAACCAGGGGCCCGGCCCCTCCTCCCACGGCACGGGGAAGTCGTCGCTGTGGACGACCTGGCAGTCGAGCGCGGCGGCGAGCCGCCCGGCGTACGTGGTCTTGCCCGACCCGGCCGGGCCGTCTACGGCGACCAGCCGGACCGGCCCGCACGACGGTTCGAGCGCCCGGATGCGGCGGGCCAGGGATTGCACGCACCCAGGGTAGGTGACGCGGGGGGAATGGGGGGAGAATGACGGTTCACCCCCGGAACGTGTGCTGGAGGATGACGTGCTCGGACCTCTCGACGACATCGTGGTCCTGGACCTGTCCAGGGCCCTGGCGGGTCCGCACGCCGCGCAGATGCTGGGGGACCTGGGCGCCAAGGTGATCAAGGTCGAGCATCCGGAGGGTGGGGACGAGTCGCGGCACTGGGGCCCGCCCTTCGTCGGCCCTGATCACGATATTTCGACCTATTTCCTGGCGGCGAACCGGAACAAGGAGTCCATCACCGTCGATCTCAAGTCGGCGGAGGGCAGGCGGCTCGTCGAGCGGCTCGTCCGGCAGAGCGACGTGCTGGTGGAGAACTTCCGCACCGGCGTGCTGGACCGGCTCGGCTTCCCGGTGGAGCGCCTGCACGAGCTGAACCCACGCCTGGTCATCCTGTCGATCACCGGGTTCGGGCACGACGGGCCGGAGGGCGGCCGGCCGGGCTACGACCAGATCGCCCAGGGCGAGGCGGGCCTGATGTCGCTGACGGGCCCCTCGCCGGACGAGCCTTACCGGGTGGGCGCCTCGATCGCCGACCTGCTCGCCGGCATCCACGGCGCGTACGGCGTGGCGGCGGCCCTGTACGAGCGGGAGCGGACCGGCCGGGGCCGGGTGGTGCGCACGTCGCTGCTGGCGGCGGTGACCGGGGTGCACTCCTACCACGGCACGGCGTGGACGGTCGGCGGCACGGTGCCGGCGGCGGGCGGCAACCACCACGCCACCATCACCCCGTACGGCTCGTTCCGCTGCGCGGACGGCATGCTGCAGATCGCGGCGGCGAACGAGGGCCAGTGGCGCAAGGTGGCCGCGCTGCTGGGCATCGACGCGGAGCAGCCGCGCTACGCCTCCAACCGGGAGCGGCGGGCCCACCGCGACGAGCTGGTGGAGGACATGGAGCGGGCGCTGGCCGCCCACGAGCGGGGGCACTGGCTGGCGCTGCTGGCCGACGCGGGGGTGCCGGCGGGGGCGATCAGGTCGCTGGACGAGGTCTACACCTGGGACCAGACCCGCTCGCAGGGGCTGGTGGTGGAGGTGGAGCATCCGGTGCTGGGCCGGATCGAGCTGCCGGGGCCGCCGCTGCGCTTCGAGCGGCCGGCGTCCGGTGGGCCGGAGAAGGCAGCGTCCGGTGGGCCGGAGAAGGCAGCGTCCGGTGGGCCGGAGCAGGCAGAACGCGACGAGCCGAGGCACACGGCGCCGCCGCTGCTGGGCCAGGACGGCGCGGCGGTGCTCGCCTGGCTCGAAGAGCGCGAGAGATGACGGCCGCGCCGGGGCACCGGCCGGCCCGTTCGTGCGTCAACATTGCAGCAGTGCTTGACACGAAGGAGCCATGGTGAGCCGTCCGGACGCGCGCACGCTGATCGACACGGTCCTGGACAAGGGGTCGTGGACGTCGTGGGACGTGCCGCCGGTCGACCCGGCCGCCCCGGGGTCGTCCTACGCCGAGGAGCTGGCCGCCGCGCGGGCCAAGTCGGGCTACGACGAGTCGGTGATCACCGGTGCGGGGCTGCTGGACGGGCGGCGGGTCGCGGTGGTGGCGAGCGAGTTCTCGTTCATGGCGGGCTCGATCGGGGTGGCGGCGGCTGAGCGGATCACCGCGGCGGTGGAGCGGGCGGCGCGGGAGCGGCTGCCGCTGCTGGCGGCGCCGGCCTCGGGCGGCACCAGGATGCAGGAGGGCGCGGTCGCGTTCGTGCAGATGGTGAAGATCACCGCGGCGGTGCAGGCGCACCGGACGGCGGGTCTGCCGCACGTGGTGTATCTGCGGCATCCGACGACGGGCGGGGTGTTCGCCTCGTGGGGGTCGCTGGGGCATGTGACGGCGGCCGAGCCGGGGGCGCTGATCGGGTTCCTCGGGCCGAGGGTGTTCGAGGCGCTGCACGGCTACCCGTTCCCGGAGGGGGTGCAGCTCGCGGAGAACCTGTTCCGGCACGGCCTGGTGGACGCGGTGGTGCCGGCGGAGGACGCGCGGGAGCTGGCGGTGCGGGCGTTGTCGGTGCTGTGCGCCGACACCTCGGGGCTGCGGCCGGGGGAGCCGCCGGAGGAGGACCTGCGTCCGGTGGAGGCGTGGGAGGCGATCAGCAGGTCGCGCCGGGACGACCGGCCGGGTGTGCGGTCGCTGCTGAAGCTGGCCGCGCGGGACGTGACGCCGTTGAACGGCACGGGCGCGGGGGAGAACGATCCGGGGCTGCTGCTGGCGCTGGCCAGGTTCGGCGGGGCGCCGGCGGTGGTGCTGGGGCAGGACCGGCGCAGCCAGCGTTCGAGTGCGCCGCTCGGCCCGGCGGGGCTGCGGATCGCGCGGCGCGGCATGCGGCTGGCGGCGGAGCTGGGGCTGCCGCTGGTGACGGTGATCGACACGGCGGGGGCGGCGCTGTCGAAGGCGGCCGAGGAGGGCGGCCTGGCGGGGGAGATCGCCCGGTGCCTGGCGGACATGGTGTCGCTGGACGCGCCGACGGTGTGCCTGCTGCTGGGGGAGGGCGCGGGGGGAGCGGCGCTGGCGCTGCTGCCGGCCGACCGGGTGCTGTGCGCGCAGCACGCGTGGCTGTCGCCGCTGCCGCCGGAGGGCGCCTCGGCGATCCTCTACCGGTCGGTTGACTTCGCCCCGGAGATCGCGCAGGCGCAGGGGGTACGGGCGACGGACCTGCGCCGCGCGGGGATCGTGGACCGGGTGATCCCGGAGCGGCCGGACGCGGCCTACGAGCATCGGGCGTTCTGCGAGCGGGTGGGGCGGGCGCTGGAGCACGAGATCGCCGGGCTGCTGGTGCGGCCGGTGGAGGACCGGCTGGCGACCCGCCTGGCCCGCTACCGCAACCTGGGCCTCTGACCCGGCCCGCGCCCCCGGCCGGTGACCGGGGGCGCGGTGCGCGCCGGCGCGCGGGCCGGTCAGGGGACCGGGACGCGCTGGGGCGTGGGCGGTGTCAGGGGACGGGGGCGCGCTGGGGCGTGGGCGGTGTCAGGGGACGGGGACGCGCTGGGGCGTGGGCGGTGTCAGGGGACGGGGACGCGCTGGGGCGTGGGCGGTGTCAGGGGACGGGGACGCGTTCCACGCGGATGGAGAAGACCTCCTCGCGGGGCACCACGACCTCGTAGGCGCCGTGGTCGACCATCCAGTAGCCGAGGGCCTCGGCCTTCATGCCGCTGTGGCCGAGGTAGGCGATGTGCAGGCCGTCGTCGTCCTCGTCGAGCACGACGCAGGGCTCGCCGCCGAACGCGCCGACGGTGCGGATGAGGACGAGCCACTCCAGCTCGTCGCGGCGCACCTCGCGCCGCCAGTAGCCGGAGGCCGCCTCGAAGCCGTCGAGCTCGTCCTCGCTGAACAGGACGACCTGGTCGCTGTCGGGGCCCAGGGCGGCGGGCAGGGTGTGCTCGCCGAAGCGGGCGATGAACCCGGATGCCACGGGGGTGAGCTCGTCGTTCATGCGGCGGGCCGCCAGGTGAGGCCGTCGTAGGCGGCGAACGGTCGCTCGCCGTCGTCGGTGAGGTGCACGATCTCGGCTCCGGCGGGGATCGGCATGGGGATGGTGTGGAACTGCGGCACCACGTGGTGGGTGGAGGTGGTGAACCCGTTGCCGGCGAACGGCGGCACGTCACTCCAGTCGCCGCCCATGTGCGGGCCGTACGGGACCACGTAGGTGTCGACGTCTCGCGCGCACCACCGCATCACGTACAGCTCGGGCACGTCGGCGGTGAGCTCGGACCCGTCGAAGGACAGGTCGAGCCCGAGGTAGAGGTCGCGGGGCGTGGTCAGTCGCGCGCAGTCCTGCACGCGGTAGACGTACCCGGAGATCACCGTGCGCTTGCCCGACAGATAGGGGACGAGCAGACGCGGTGGGACCACCTTCTGCATGTGCGTTCTGCTCACGTCTCCACCTTATCGAAGGTCAGCACGTCGCCCCTGCCTTCAGCCCCTATGAATACGAGGATTGCACCATCTCGATCTTGTCCTGCCCGATAAAAATGTCGAGTCGTCGAAGGTGGTCGAGCAGCGATGGGGGGCGGAATGCTGACGGGGCGTCGTTATCGCTTGGAGCTCACCGTAGAGCAGGCCGCCTACGCTGAACGAGTGGCCGGAATGTGCCGGATGGTCTGGAACACTGCCTTGGAGCAGCGACACGCATACCGGCGACGGGGAGCGTCCATCGGCTATGCCGCGCAGTGTGCCCAACTGGTCGAGGCCAAGGCGGAGTTCGCTTGGCTGAGCGAGGCGCCCGCCCATGTGCTTCAGCAGGCCCTCAAGGATCTGGATCAGGCGATACGCATTCATGGGACATGGAAGGTGCGTTGGCGTTCGGCTCGCCGGTGGAAACCCTCGTTCCGATTTCCCTCGCCCGAGCGACCAGTGGTACGTGAGTTTCCTTGTCGAAGACGGACGGAGCACGCCACCAGCCCATCCTGGTCCCGCGGTGGGGATCGACAGGGGGATCAAGGTGGCCGTCACGACCAGTGATGGTCACTTCTACGATCGGACCTTCTTGACGTCTGGGGAAGCGAAGCGCTGTCGCCGGTCACAACAACGACTGGCTCGCGCTGAATCGGGAAGCGAACGGCGCAAGCGCGCGAAGAACGCGTTGATGATCGTCATGAGGCGGGTGCGTGCGCGTCGTACTGACTTCAACGCCCAGACCGCACATGTACTCACCCTGGGGTACGGCACCATCGTCCTGGAAGATCTGCGCGTCAGGCGTATGACTGCTTCGGCGAAGGGTGACCTCGACCGGCCGGGCACGAGGGTGGCGCAGAAGTCTGGTCTGAACCGAGCCGTTCTGGACAAGAGCTGGTACGGGTTGGAGCTTGCACTGATCAGCGCTGCGCGATATTCGGGGACACACATCGTCAAGGTCCCGGCGGCTTATACCTCTCAGAAGTGTTCGGCCTGCGGGAACGTGGACCCGGCGGCGCGCGAGAGCCAAGCGCGATATCGGTGCACCTCCTGCCACACGGTCATGCGTGCTGATGTGAACGCTGCCATCAACATCAAGAACGCGGCAGGGCTTGCCGTGTCAGGACGTGGAGACTTCGGGAGTGCCCAGTCTGTGAAGCGTCAACCACCCCTACCGTCGACAGGGCTTAATTCCTCGTCGACGACACGGGGAATCCTGGTCCCTTAGGACGGGGAGGAGGCCAACCCTAGAACGCGATGTTCGAGGCAGGGGAGTGTGGCGCGTGCCGCGGCGGTGGTCTCGGGGTCGATCGTGACGAGCTGGACGCCGGGGGCGGTGCCGAGGTCGGCGCGGGCGACGCCGAGGGGGTCGACGAGCATGCTGCGGCCGACGCCGAACCCGTCGGACGACTCGGCGGGGTTGGGCGCCTGGCCGACGGCGACGGTCCACATGGTGTTCTCCAGGGCGCGGGCGCGGACCAGGGTGACCCAGTGGTCCTCCTTGAGCGGGCCCGAGCCCCAGGCGGCGATGACGGCGAACAGGTCGGCGCCGCGGTCGACCAGTGCCCTGGTCAGTTCGGGGAAGCGCAGGTCGTAGCAGGTGACGAGGCCGACGCGCAGCCCGGCCAGCTCGGTGACGACCGGCTCGGAGCCGGGGGCGACGAGTTCGGACTCGCGGGCGCCGAAGGAGTCGAACAGGTGGATCTTGCGGTAGGTGGCCGTGAGGCGGCCGTCGGCGTCGAGCGCCACGGCGGTGTTGTGGACGCGGCCGCCGTCGCCGCCGGGCTCGAACACCCCGGCGATGACGGCGGTGCGGTGCTCGCGCGCGGCCTCGGCCAGGCCGGTGACGAACGGCCCGTCGAGCGGTTCGGCCAGCTCGGTGATGCGCCTGCCGTAGCGGGTGAGCGTGGCCTCCGGGAAGACGGCCAGGTCGGCGCCCTCGGCGCGGGCCAGCGCCTCGCGCACCCGCTTGAGGTTGGCTCCCGGGTCAGGGGAGACGGGGATCTGGCACAGCGCGATGGTGGTCACGGCCCGACTCTAGCCGGTTGGGCACCGGGCGGAACCAGGTCAGGCACCGCCAGATCCACTCCAGCGGGCCGTACCGGTAGCGGGCGAGCCACCAGCGGCCGAACAGGGCCTGGGCGGTGACGGTGAGGGCGGCGACGGCGACGACCGACCAGCGGGTGGGGTCGGCGTGGACGAGGGGGGAGGTGAGCACGACCACGGCGGTGCCGGTGAGGTAGTTGGTGAGCGCCATCCGGCCGAGCGGCTCCAGCACGCCGGACAGGCGGGCGCCCGGGCGGGTGCGCGGGAGGAGGATGATGCCTGCGGTGTACGCGGCGGCCCCGGCCAGGGCGGCGGCGAGGTAGGCGGTCCACCAGCCGGTGTACACCCAGGCGGCGGCGAGCAGCGAGGAGGCGAGGGCGCCCGCGAGCAGCACGGGAAGGAGGATCCGGGGGGACGGGCGGAGCTGCATGAGCGCCATGCCCAGCAGGAACAGGCCGGGGATGAGCAGGACGCCGTTGCCGATGAGGGTGGCCCACGTGATCGCGCCGAGGGCGAGGACGAGGATCGGCGCACCGGCGGACAGGAACGAGGCGGGCAGCAGCAACGCCAGGCCGTAGAAGGCGTAGTCGGTCAGCACCTCGCCCTCGTAGAAGGTGTGCTGGGCGAGGCCGAGGCAGAACAGCCAGAGCAGGCGGGCCGCCAGCCTCACCCGGCCGGCGCGCTGGCGGAAGAGCACGAAGCTCATGCCGAACAGCAGCGAGAAGATCGGGTAGAACCGGCTCTGGAACAGGAACTCGATCGCGGTGTCGACGCCGGTGCGCGGCTTGTGGGGGCCGTGCTGCCAGGTGTTGACGAGCATGATCCCGGCCACCGCGAAGCCGCGGAGGGCGTCGAGGGCGCGGATGCGGGGGGTCACGGCGGCCAGGACGAATCACCTCATGTCACAGGAACCAGGCGAACCACCATACGAGGAATCCCGCGCCGGTGAGAGCCGCTCCGGCCCGCCACCAGGTCCGGCGCAGGGCGAGGTCCGCGAGGGTGAGCGCGACCGCGCCGGCCGCGAGCCAGCCGTACACCTTGACGGCCGACGGCAGGCCGACGGCGAGCGCGGTCTCGTTCCCGCTGATCAGCCCGTACGCGGACTGGGCGAGCAGGCCGACGGCGGCGGCCCCGGCCAGGCCGGCGAACGCGGCGAGGGCCCGGCCGCGCAGCGCGCCCGCGACGAGCTGGACGAGCGCGACGAGCGCGAAGAGGGCGAGCGGCGCGGCGAGCCAGGGGGCGCGGGAGATCGCGTACGGGGCTCCGGTCACGTGCAGGTCGCCGGCCGCCAGCCGGGGCGGGAGGCCGCCGCCCGGCACCGCGCAGCCGGTGCTCGCGGCGGAGGCGGGCGTCCGGGCGGGCCCGGGGGAGGCGGTCGCGTCGGAAGTGCTCGTGGCGGGGGTGGTTCCGTCGGGCGTGCTCGTGGCGGGGGAGGCGGCCGTGGGGGCTTCGACGAAGGCGGCCATCAGCCGGCGGGCGCACGCGTTGGACAGGAACACCGCGTGCCCGGTGCCGTCGAACTCCACGAAGCGGGCGTCCGGCAGCGCCTCGGCGGCGGGGCGGCTGGTGCGGGGCGGGGTGGTGGGGTCGTACCGGCCGCCCACCACGAGGACGGGAGCCTTGGTGGTGGCGGCCGACGGCTTGGTGGCGGGCAGTTTCCAGGCGTCGCAGACGGCCTTGTCCATCTCCACGGTGAACAGCCGGGACGGGGTGGCGTAGGTGTTGGCCGGGATCTCGTCCTGGCACTGCACCGCCTCGTACAGGCCGAGCTCGTGGGAGACGAGCCCGTCGCCCACGGCGTCGGCGAGGGGCCGCAGCGGCTCGTCGCGCCCGGCGGCGAGCGCGGCGACCAGCGGCGCCGAGACGGCGATCACGCCGCTCTCGTGCAACGCCTCGGCCATGACGGTCGCCACGTCGTCGCCGTCGAGGCGGGCCACGACCTCGGTGCCGCGCAGCGGGTCCACGGTGGTGACGCGCGCGGGCGCGGCGTCCAGCCGCCTGACCGCGGCGTCGAAGCGGTCCTTCAGGCCGAGGTGGGCGAGGGTGTCGTCGAGGTTGCGCCGGGCGTCGTCGTACCAGGCGACGCTCTGCGGGAGGAACGAGTCGAGCAGCACGGAGCGCGTGCCCCCGGGGTCGGCCGCGGCGGCGTCCACCATGACGCGGGTGGAGTAGCTGACGCCGAACAGGTTCCAGGAGGGGTAGCCGAGCGCGGCGCGCAGGGCGACGACGTCGGCGGCGATCTCCTTGGTGGTGTAGCCGCGCAGGTCGACGCCCTGCTGTTCGAGCCGGGCGCGGCACCTCGTGGCGGCCCCGGCGGTGTCGTCGGCGGCGGTGGTGAGGCGGCCGAGCACGGCCTGCGCCAGTTCGGGGCAGCCGAGCCGCGGCCAGGAGTACCTGCCGCCGCGCTGCTCGATCGTCACCACGTCGCGGTCGGGGAACATCTGGCTGAGGAAGCCGGTGAGCTGCAACGACGCCGAGCCGGGGCCGCCGCTCATGTAGACGACGGGGTCGGGCTTGCGGGCGGGGTCGGTGGAGCGGTGGACGGCGTACCCCACCTTGATCGTCTGGCCGGGCGCGTCGCGGCGCTGGGGCGCCACGAGGAACCCGCACGTGGTGCCCGGCGGCATGGCGACCGGGCACGGCCCGGCCTCCAGCCCCGCGCTGGGGCCGGGCGGGAGCGTGGGCGTGGGTGTGGGCGCGGGGGGGGTCGGGGGCGTGACGGTCAGGGCGAGGGCGAGCAGGACCCGGGTGATCACGAGGTCGAGACTAGAGCAGCCGCCGCCGGGTGCGCGTGGCTCGGCGGAATGAGGTCGCGGGACTCGGCGGAATGAGGTCGCGGGACTCGGCGGAATGAGGTCGCGGGACTCGGCGCGCCTCGGTGGGCGGGGGCCTGCGCACTAAGGTGGTCACGTGACGGAAGCACTGGTCTCGCGGATGCGCGCCTTCGGTACGACGATCTTCGCCGAGATGAGCGCGCTGGCGCTGCGCACCGGCTCGATCAACCTGGGGCAGGGGTTCCCCGACACCGACGGGCCGGCGGCGATGCTGGAGGAGGCGGTGCGGGCGATCAGGTCCGGCGCCAACCAGTATCCTCCGGGGCCCGGCGTGCCGGAGCTGCGGCAGGCCGTCTCCGAGCACCGGGCCGCCCGCTACGGCCTCGACTACGCCGCCGACGGTGAGGTGCTGGTGACGGTCGGCGCGACCGAGGCGGTCGCGGCCACGATCCTGGCGCTGTGCGAGCCGGGCGACGAGGTGATCGCGTTCGAGCCGTACTACGACTCCTACGCCGCCTCGATCGCGCTGGCGCAGGCGCGGCTGGCCGCGGTGACGCTGCGCCCCGTGGAGGGCCGGTTCACCTTCGACCCGGACGAGTTGCGCGCCGCCGTCACCCCGCGGACCCGCGCGATCCTGGTCAACTCGCCGCACAACCCGACGGGCACCGTGTTCACGCGCGAGGAGCTGACGGTCATCGCGGAGCTGTGCCGGGAGCGCGGGCTGGTCGCGATCACCGACGAGGTGTACGAGCACCTGACGTTCGACGGGGTGGAGCACGTGCCGCTGGCCACGTTGCCCGGCATGCGCGAGCGCACGGTGATGATCTCCTCGGCGGGCAAGACGTTCTCCGTCACGGGCTGGAAGACGGGCTGGGTGTGCGCGCCCGCCGAGCTGGTGCGGGCGGTCTCGACGGTCAAGCAGTTCCTGACGTTCACGGCGGGCGCGCCGTGGCAGCTCGCGGTGGCCCACGGCCTGCGGCACGAGTCGGCGTGGGTGGAGGAGTTGCGCGGCGGGTTGCAGGACAAGCGCGACCGGCTGATGGAGGGGCTGGCGGCGGCCGGGTTCGAGGTGCTGCGGCCCTCAGGCACGTACTTCGTGCAGACCGACATCCGGCCGCTCGGCTTCACCGACGGGCTGGAGCTGACGCGCCGGCTGCCGGAGCTGGCGGGTGTGGTGGCGATCCCGACGCAGGTGTTCTACGACCATCCGGAGCGGGGGCGCCACTTCGTGCGGTTCGCGTTCTGCAAGAAGGAAGCGGTCATCGACGAGGCGGTCGCGCGGCTCAAGCGCCTGTCGGGCTGAGCCCGCTCACCCCCGGGGGCGCTTCCCGCGCTCGTGTGCGTCCTCCTGGTCGGCGTCCTGCTGCTCGGCGTCCTGCTGGTCGTCGTGGCCCGGGGCCTCGATCGGGGCCAGGGCGGCCCCGGCGGCCTTGGAGTCGGCGCCGGTGGCCAGCATCAGGTCCACCACGATCGACCGGACCTGCGCCAGGATGACGTCGGCCGAGAACCCGAGCCGCTCGGGCCGCTGCCGCCCGGCGGTCGCGGTGAGGGCCTGCCGGGCCAGCGCGGGGTCGCGGCCGGCCGCCAGCTCCAGTTGCAGCAGCAGCGCGGCCTCCGAGACCTCGCGCAGGGAGGCGGCCAGCGAGACCGGCGGGGGGTTGTCCTCGCCCAGCGACACCAGGGTGCGGCGGGCCAGCACGCGGGCGTTGCGCAGCGCGTGGTCCATGGGCACGGCGGCCTTCTGGTAGCGGGCGAGCCGGGCGCGGCGGTGCCAGTGCAGGGGGGAGATCAGGGCGATCTCCTTGCTGGTGGTCAGCGCCTGCTGGAAGTCCTCGATGGTCGACTGGGTGCGCCGTCCCTCGGCCAGCGCCTCGGCGGCCAGGTCGGCGTCGTGGCGCTCGATGGCGTCGGCGGCCCGTTCCAGGACCGTGGACAGCGCGTCGAGCACCGCGGAGGCGTGCCTGGCGGCGAGCGTGAACGGGCTGATCGGCAGCAACGCGACGGCGGCGACGGCGATCAGCCCTCCGGTGAGCGCGTCGAGCATCCGGTCGAGGCCGCCTCCGCCGGATCCGGGCAGGAGCGTGGCGACGAGCACCGCCGACGAGCCGGACTGGGCCACGAACAGCGGTCCGCCGTTCAGCAGCACCGCCGTGCCCATGGCCAGGGCGACGACCAGGGCGATCTGCCACGGCCCGGTGCCGATCCAGGCGACCAGCAGGTCGCCCACGCCGACCCCGAGGCTGACGCCGACCACCAGCTCGATGACGCGGCGCAGCCGCTGGCCCAGGCCGACGCCGAGGCAGATGAGGACGGAGATGGGCGCGAAGAACGGCCGGGGATGGCCGAGCAGGTGGACGGCCGCCGTCCAGGCCAGCCCGGCGCCGACGGCCGACTGCGCGATCGCGGGCCCCATCAGCCCGAACGCCGCCAGCCTCTCCCGCATGTGATCGCCGAGCCTCGTTGCCACCCCTCCACCCTGGCGGATCTTTATGACATTACGGTCACACCACGCATCGTAGAAGATACCCATCCGTAACTCCCGGACTTGGTCGCGGTCCCCGCGGGTGCCTGGGGCGGCCTATCGTCGAGGCGTGGAACCCAGTCGAGGCGCGGAACCGAGGAGCCGGGAGGGCACGCGCAGGCGCATCCTCGACGCGGCCTGCCGCCTGTTCGCCGAGCACGGCTACGACGAGGTGACCATGCGCATGCTCGGCGCCGCGGCGAACGCCAACATCGCCCTCATCAACCGGTATTTCGGGTCCAAGCGGGAGCTGTTCGCCGAGGTGCTGGCGCAGCAGGGCCGCTTTCCCGGGGTGCTGGACGAGGGGGACGACCTGGCCGTGCGGCTGGCCGAGTACGTGGCCGACCGGCTGGCCGCCGAGGGCGACAGCCCGGTCATGGCCACGCTGGAGCGCTCGGCGTCCAGCCCGCAGATCCGCGAGCTGGCCCACGACCGGGTCCGCACGGCGCTCCTGGAGCCGCTGCTGGCCCGGCTCGGCGGGGAGGAGGCGGAGCTGCGGGCCTCGCTGGCGACGATGATCATCTTGGGGAGCGGCCGGTTCCGGTACCTGTTCGGCTCGATCGCGCCGGGGACGCGCGAGGAGACGGTGTCCCGGCTGACGCGGGTGTTCCGCGCCTGCCTGAGTTGAAGCGGTCACGGCCTCCCCGGCCGGACGTTCAGGGACATGCACCCCGCCGGACGTTCACCCCGCCGGACGTTCACGGACGTGCGCGGACGTTCACCCGGCCAGGAACGCGTCCACCGTGCGGTGGAACTCCCGCCGCGCCGAGATGTGGATCAGGTGCCCGGCCTCGATCGTGGCCAGCCGCGCCCCCGGGATCAGCTCGGCCAGCAGCTCCGAGCGGAACGGGCTCGCGGTCCCGCCCGACAGCACCAGCGTGGGCGCGGTGATCCGCCGCAGCCCGTCGCGCCAGGCCGGGTCGGGGTCGACGAGTTGGCGCTCGGTCTCGTGCATCATCCGCCAGTCGAACCCCGTCGAGTCGTCCTCCTCGAGGGGCGGGCGGCCCTCCAGCGGGTACGGCTGCGGCGGGTCCTCCAGCACCAGCCGCCCGACCAGGCCGGGATGGCGCATGGCCAGCAGGCAAGCGACCACGCCGCCCAGCGAGTGGCCCACGACCACGGCCGTGTCGATCCCGAGGTGGCGCAGCAGTTCGGCGACGTCGTCGGCCATGTCGGCGACGGCGTAGGAGCCGGGGTACTCGCTGGCGCCGTGGCCGCGCAGGTCGGGGGCGAGGACGTGGTGGCGGGCGGCGAAGTGCTGGGTGGTGCCGTTCCAGTCGTTGTGGTCGGCGGTGCGCCCGTGCAGCAGCACCAGAGCGGGGGAGGCGGGGTCGCCCTCCTCGCGGAAGGACAGCTTGATCCCGTTGACGGCCGCTTCGCGTATCACAGCCGAGACCCTACCGCCCGTAAGCCCAGCAACCCCCGCATGAGATGACATGTCGGTCATTGGCAGAGATTGCCCATGAAGGGGCGGGTGGGGAATGAGTAGCGTCACCAGGGATGGGCCGGCGGGTTTGGCCTGATGTTTGCGCGGGCCGGTGACGCGCCCGCCGGACGGCCGGGTATCTCGCCCCGGGGAACCGACCCGGGCAGGGGTGGAGAAAGGGCGAACCAATGCCGGATCCGATCGAAGTGCGCAAGGTGCCGATCGAGAGCGTGACCGACGCCTCCGGCCTGGCCCGGCTCCTCGACGACGGCGTCATCGAGGCGCACCGCGTGCTGGCCGTCATAGGCAAGACCGAGGGCAACGGCGGCGTCAACGACTACACCCGCATCCTGGCCGACCGCGCCTTCCGCGAGGTGCTGGCGGCCAAGGGCCACCCCGCGCCGGAGACGGTTCCCCTGGTGTGGTCCGGCGGCACCGACGGCATCCTCAGCCCGCACGCCACGATCTTCGCCACCCTCGACCCGGCCCGGGCCGTCCGGACGGACGAGCCGCGCGTGTCGGTCGGCGTGGCCATGAGCGACGTCATCCTGCCGGAGGACATCGGCCGGCCCGCCATGGTGGAGAAGGTCGCGGCCGGCGTCCGCGAGGCCATGAAGATCGCCGGCATCGACGACCCGCGCGACGTCCACTACGTCCAGACCAAGACCCCGCTGCTCACCCTGGCCACCATCACCGAGGCCAGGAGCCGCGGGCAGGACACGGCCATCGAGGAGACCGGCCCCTCCATGGACCTGTCCAACTCCACCACCGCCCTCGGCATCGCCGTCGCCCTCGGCGAGATCGAGCCGCCCCGGGCCGACCAGATCCACAAGGACCTGTCCCTGTACTCGTCGGTCGCGTCCTGCTCCTCCGGGGTCGAGCTCGACCGGGCGCAGATCGTGCTGGTCGGCAACGTCCGGGGGATCGGCGGGCGCTACCGGATCGGCCACAGCGTCATGCGGGACGCCCTGGACGCCGACGGCATCTGGGCGGCCGTCCGCGACTCCGGGATGGAGCTGCCCGACCGCCCGCACCCCTCCGACCTGGGCGACCGGCTGGTCAACGTCTTCATGAAGTGCGAGGCCGACCCGTCGGGCCGGGTGCGCGGACGGCGCAACATCATGCTGGACGACTCCGACGTCCACTGGCACCGGCAGATCAAGGCGGCCGTGGGCGGGGTGGCGGCCTCGGTGACGGGCGACCCCGCGGTGTTCGTGTCGGTCGCGGCCGTGCACCAGGGTCCCTCGGGCGGCGGCCCGGTCGCGGCCATCACCACCCACTGACCGGCCGCCCCGGCGCGTCCCGGGGGCGTCAGCGCGGGCCGCCGGACCAGCGGATGTGGGGGTCGATGACGATCTCACCGGCGTGCACCCGGCGCAGGATCGCCACCAGGTCGTCCGGGTCGCCGAGGCGTTCCTTGAGCACGTACCCGGCGCTGCCCGGCGGGTCCAGGCCGACCAGGCGGTGCACGTACCCGGCCTCGGCGCGCGAGGACAGCACGAGCAGCCCGACGGCGGGATGCCGCGACCGGATCGCCCGCGCCGTGCCGAGGCCCTCGTCGGTGTGGTCGGGCGGGAGGCTGACGTCGATGACGACGACGTCCGGACGGGCCCGCCCGACCTCGCGCAGGCCCTCCTGGTGGCCGGCGGCCGTGCCCACCACCTCGATCCCGCGCTCGGCGAAGAGCCGGACGAGGGCTTCCCGCAGGGACGGGGTGGCTTCGACGACGACGATGCGCATGCCCACCATCCCCTTCCCTCGGACCGATCTTCGTCGATCGGGTGAGGGAATCCAGCACAGTTTCCCCTACCGCTCGCTCTGGTTTCCCGCGCGCAGATAGATCAGCGTCGCCAGGACCCGGCGGTTGAGGCTGCGTTGCTCGCCCTCGTCCGCGGAGACGAGGCCGAGCTTGTGGAAGATGGTCGTCAGGTTCCGCTCGACGTTGCTCAGCGCGCAGGACAGTTTCTGCGCGATGGCCAGGTTGGACAGGCCGGTGGCGACCAGCGAGAGGATCTCCCGTTCGCGCGGGGTGAGGCGGGCCAGCGGGTCGGCGGAGGACGCCGCGCGGGCCGGTCGGGGCGTCAGGAGCTGCCGGACGAGCTGGGGGTCGATGACGATCTGGCCCTTGACGACCCGGTTCATGGCGTCGGTGATGAGCTCCATGTCGCCGAGGCTGTCCTTGGCCATGAGGCCGACCGCGCGGGGAGGCTCCTCCAGCGCCATGAGCTTCTCGGCGTGGGCGACCTTCGGCCTGGTGGCCAGGACCAGGAGGGCGACCTCCGGGTAGCGGGCGCGGATGCGCTCGGCGATGCGCAGCCCCGCGTCGGCCGGCTCGGGCTCCTTGGCCAGCCTCAGGTCCAGGGTGACGACGTCGGGGGCGTGCTCGTCGACCAGGGCCAGCGCGTGGTCGGCCGTCTCGGCGCTGCCGGCGACCTCGACGCCGAGGTGGGCGAGCGCCGTGACGAACGTGGCGCGCAGCATCGGGTCGTCCTCGACGACGATGACTCTCACTGACGGTCTCCTTCGGCGAGATGCCCCGGATCGGCGGGGGGCACGGCGGGCGGGTCCCCGGCCAGGGGTACGGCCGGCGGGTCCCCGGCCGTGGCGGGTGCGGCGGGTGGATCCCCGACCGTGCCGGGTACGGCGGGCGGGTCTTCGGCCGTGGCGGGCACGGAGGGTGGATCCCCGGAGAGCTCGGCGGGCAGGCGGGCGCGCAGGCGCGTGCCCGCGCCGCGCGGGCTGTCCAGGATCAGCTCGCCCCCGGCCGCGGCGACGCGCTCGGTCAGGCCGCGCAGGCCGCCGCCGGAGGCGTCCGCTCCGCCCTGGCCGTCGTCGGTGACCTCGACGAGCAGGTCCTCGCCGTCGGAGGTCACGCGTACGCGGATGGCGGCGCCCGGGGTGGCGTGCTTGAGGGCGTTGGTGACGCCTTCGGCGATGACGAAGTACGCGGTCGACTCCACGTCCGGCGGCCAGCGCCGGTCGGGCACCTCGTAGGTGAGCTGACCCGGATGGTTGCGGGCCAGGTCGGCGACCGTCTCGCGGAGCCCGTGGGCCACCAGCGAACGCGGGTGCAGCCCCTGGGACAGGTCGCGCAGGAGCTTGATGGCGTCGGTCAGCCTGCCCTTGGCGGTGGCGAGCTGGCCGGTCAGGGGGCTCCCTTCGGCCGCGGCCTGGCTGTGGGCCATGCCGAGCAGGGTGAGGACCACGAAGAACCCCTGCTGGGCGCCGTCGTGCAGGTCGCGCTCGATGCGCCGGCGTTCGGCCAGCTCGGCTTCCAGCAGCCTGCGCCGCGACTCCAGGACCTGCACGTAGAGCCGTACGTTCTCCATGACCAGGCCGGTGAGGGCGACCGCGCTGGTGATGGCCCGGCCGCCCTCGGCCAGGGCGGCGTCGTGCTCGATGACGCACAGCAGCTCGTCGCCGCGGGTGACGGGGGTGCGGGCACGCGCGTGGTCCCGGGTGTCCGCGGCCGGCCCGCCGGCCAGGTCGGCGAGTGCGCCGTCGCGCCGGGGCAGCAGCAGCCGCAGCGTGGGGTCGCCGACCGCCTCGGCCAGAGCCGTCTGCAGGGCGTCCATCCGGGGGGCCCGCAGCCCGCCGAGCCGGGCGGGCAGCTCGGCGACGCGCAGCTCGCTGCGCCACCGCAGCCCGGCCGAGACGAGGTAGGCGACCATGACGCCGACCGCGGCGCCGCCGAGCATGAGCACCTCGACGCCGAGCCGGAAGCCGAGGGGGCGGCCGGTGGCGCTGGACACCGAGGAGACGATGACCAGCGCGCCCACCGTGATCATCATCGCCCAGACGGGCCCCGTGTGGCGGCGCCGCAGGGCCAGCGCGGACAGCAGGCGGCGCAGCACCAGGGCGATGCCCGCCACGCCGAGCACGGCCATGATCAGGCTGCCGGCGATCGCCCACCCCGTGTTGACCTGGGGGATGTTGTAGTTCCAGCGTCCGGCGGGATGGTCGGTGAGGTAGCGGGCCACCTGGGTGCCGACGCAGGCCAGATAGCTGACGGCGACGTAGGCGCGGTCGACCGGCCCGCGCAGGCGGCCCGACGGCACGCTCAGCGCCAGGTGCGCGAAGACCCCCACGTAGAGGAACGCGAGACAGAACCCCACCGCGAACAGCACGGGGTCGTCGCTGGTGCGCAGGAACTGCAGGTAGTAGGCGGTGCCGAGCGCGATCAGCAGGACGCCGACCCGGGCTCGCCCCGCGCGGGCCCACAGGACGCCGCCGGCGACGATCAGCGCCACGCCGAACCCGTGGTAACCCACGTGGATCCATAACGCGGTCGGCGGCCCGACACCCCAGGAGGAGGCGATCGCCCAGGCCGCCGCCGCCAGGGCGACCACGGTCACGCAGACGGCGACGAGGGAGTCCGGCTTCCGCCACCCGCCGACCGCGGTCCTCACCGAGTCTCGCCACCTTCCGGCCTGTGGTTTGCAAGCCTCCCGGCCCCGGGTTTCCCCTCTGCCGGAGGGCGAGGATGCCATCTGTGAAGTGCGGGTTTGTCAGGTGCGCAAAGCTGATCATATCCATCCACACTCAGGGTGAACATCCCGTCGCCCGGAGGTGCCCGGTATGTCGCAGTACGTTCTGCCCGCGCTGGTGCAGGGGCCGTTCCCGCTCGAACAACGGCGCCTGGTGGTGGACGCCGGGCTGACGGCCGTCGTCTTCCGCAACGGGGTGCCGCGCGCGGTGTGCGGGCCGGGCCGGCACGGCCCGATGGTGGGCCTGTTCACCGGCCGCAGGCTGCCCGCCACCGGGGAGCTGTCGGTGCTGCTGTTCGACACGGCCCCGCAGACCGTGCTGATGGCGGCCGACGACGTCCGGCTGGCGGACGGGCGCGAGGTGGGGGTGACCGCGGTCGCCGTGGTGGAGCCGCGCTGGAGCGCCGACCCGGGGATCCTCCTGGAGGTCGCGGGCCGCTACGGCGTGCTCAGCTCGCGGTACGGCGAGGCGGCGGGGTTCCAGCTCGACGCCGACTTCCGGGCATGGGCCCGCGCCCTGCTGCGCCGGCGCGGGCACGACGACGTCTACGAGATCGACGACCGGCGCGACGCGCTGAACGGGGTGAGCGCGGTCCACGACCCGGCCGGTCCCGGCGAGGGCCTGCTGGTGGTGGAGCGGTTCGTCCACGTGAACATCACCCCGGACCCGGTGGTCAGGTCGATCAGGGACGTGCAGGGGGAGTCCGAGGTCGAGAACGCCCGGCTGGTGGCCAAGGCGGCCCTCCAGCCCGTCCGGGCCGCGCTGCGCGCGATCAAGGTCCGGTACGCCGACCGCATCGCGCGCGAGCACGGCATGAATCAGGCGGCGCTGGACGTGGACCTCGCCGCCGTGTACGGGGTGGTGCCGCTGTTCATGCGCGACCCGAAGGCCGGGACCGCGATCGAGGAACTGCGCTGGCAGGTGCTGAAGGGGCTGCTCGGCGAGTACGCGGACACGATCCCGTTCGCCGCCGAGGCGCTCGGCGTCACCCCCACCGAACTGCTCCAGGAACTCGCGCGGGGACGGGTGCCCGGCCCCGCCACGGCGGATCCGCCGGCCTTCACCGATGAGGTCGGACGGCTCGACGACAGGAGGCGTCCCGCATGAGCCCGAATCCCGGCAAGCCGGTCGAGAACCCCGAGGACGAGACCCGTACCCGCCCTCCCGGCGGGGACGCCGGGCCGGAGGCGCCGGACGCGCGTGGCGGCGGTCCGGGCAGCGGCGGCGGGCACCGCCAGGGAGGGGGCCGCCGGCCGGGCACCCGGCCGGACCCTCATGACGGCATCCCTGTCGATCAGCGTGTCCGCTTCGGCCCGCAGGAGAATCTGCGTCCCCCGTCTGGTGAGCACCCCCAGTCTGGTGAGAGGCGAGGCGAGGGCCGTAACCAGGGGCAGGGGGGTGGCCAGGGGCAGGGGGGCGGTCATGGTCATGGTCACGGTCACGGTCACGAGAGGCAGGGTGGAGGACGCGGTGGTGAGCGGGGCACGGGTTCGGGCGCCGCGCCCGGTGACGGCCGGAGCGGAGGGCGGCGTGGAGAGGGCGCGCACCGTACACCCGACTGGGTGGGGGACCCGGCGATCTGGCGCATCGACCGCGAGGCGCAGGACGCCCTGCGGGAGCAGCGGTCCCAGCAGGACGCGGCCCAACAGCGGCAGCAGACCGGCCGGCCGCCCGCCGACGCAGGGACCCCGCACGGGCATCGCCCGCCCTCGCAGCTGAGGTCGATCGACGCGGCCGACGGCGATCCGGCGTACCAGGAGCCCCAGGGGCGCGGTCGTGGAGGCGGAGACGGCTCCGCGCAGAAGCCGACGGAGCCGAAGGCGGCGGAGCAGGCGCACGCCGGACACGCCGGAAATATCGGGCACGCCGGACACGCCGGGCACGCCGCGGAGCCGCCGCGGCCCTCGTCGCACGAGTCCACGCAGCACCGCACCGACTTCCACGGCATCGTCAGCGGCCCCATCCCCCGGGACTCGCCCGGCTCCCACGACCACCGGCCCGGCACGGACTCCGGAACAGGGGGACAGCGTCCATGAGCGGAAACCCCGGCAACCCCAGCGACCTGAACGAGCTGCGCGACATCATCCGGCAGGCCCAGAGCCTGGGCGCCCCGTACCCGCAGGACCCGGCGGCACGGATCACCGTGGGACGCGACGGGAAGATCTACCGCGGCGACCAGGCGGGCGACGAACCCGTGTCGAAGGTCCACCACGGCACCTTCGCCGCCCCGTCGCGCCGGGCCGAGCGGCGGCTGGCCGAGGACCAGCGGTTCGCGCGCACCCACATGCCGGAGGGGACCGTCTACATCGACGAGCCCGACGTGCGCGGGTGGGCGTACTCGATCGTCACCGAGCTCGACGAGCGCTACACGCTCTTCGCGTTCTTCGACGGGCGCGAATACCGCGTCAAGCTCGTCGAACCGGCCCTGGAGCAGCTCGTACGGCGCAACGTCGTGAGCGCGCACGACGGGCACCTCTACCCCGACGGGACGATCTGCCTGTCGGAGGCGCGCGGCGCGGGCCAGCCGACGCTGGAGGAGGCGTACTCCAAGTCCGTGCTGTGGGCGCTGGGCATGGGGTTCGTCCGCAACGGCTACCGGTTCCCGTTCGCGGCCGAGGGCCCGTTCGCGGCCGAGGGACGGTGAGGGCCGTGATGCGGGTCAGGATCACCGACCACGCGCTGCGGGCGATCGTCACCCGGATCGGCGGGGTGCCCCCGGAGGCGGGCGGCGCGCTGTTCGGGCCGCCGGGCACCGACCTGGTCACCGGCCTGCTGCCGGACGAACGGGCGACCGCCACGGACGTCAGGTACCACACGAGCGCCTGGCTCATCGAGCAGGCCGCCCGCACGCAGCGGGACGGCGCCGCGCGCTTCAAGGGGATCGTCCACTCCCACCCGGCCGACCTGCCGGAACCCTCCGGCCAGGACCGGCGCGAGTTCGGCCGCTCCCTCGGCCTCAACCCGCACCTGGGCAGGTTCCTCGCGCCGATCGTGACCCACGACGACCGGCCGCCGGCCGCCCACGAACTGGTCAGCGGCGGCGTGCGGGTGTCGTGGTACGGCGCGGTGAGCGCGGAGGGCCGGGTCGAGGTGCTGCCGATGCATCCGCTCGTGCTGCCCGTCGCCGAGTCCCTGGCCCGCGCCGGGGCGCGGGAGGAGGGGGAGCCGGAGGTGCTCACCGTGGACGGCGCGCCGGTGATCGCCGTCCCGGTCCGGTTCGAGGCGCTGCCCTCGGTGTCGGTGGCGCTGTTCGGGGCGGACTTCCCCGCCGTGCCTCCGGTGCTGGTCACGCACGGCTCGCCCGTGGCTCTGACCTGGGATCTGGCGGCTCCGGCCGCCGACCGGCTGGCGCGGGCCGTCAGCGGGGCACGGCGTCCGGGCCGTCCTCCTTCGGCGGTCCGCACGCGCCTGCTGGCGGCGAGGGAACGGGCGGCCGCGCCCGTGCGGCGACGGCGCGCCACGGGGCTGTTCGCGCGCAGCGCCGGGCTCGTCTCACCGGCGCTCGCCGACCGGCACGTCGTGGTGGCCGGGGCCGGATCGGTCGGCGCGTACGTCGCGGAGTGCCTGGTCCGCTCGGGCGTCGGCCGGCTGACGGTGGTCGACCCCGAGCGGGTCGCCCCGGAGAACCTGGGACGCAGCCCGTACACGGTGGGCGACGTCGGACGGCCGAAGGTGTCGGCGCTCGCCTCCCGCCTGGCCACGATCAACCCCGAGCTGACCGTACGCGGCGAGCGGAGCAGCGTCCAGGCGCTCGACCCGCGGGACCTGGCGGCAACGCTGCGCGACGGCGACCTGCTGGTGGCCGCGACCGACGACAACCGCGCGCAGCGCCGCCTGGACCACCTGGCGTACTGGACCGGCGTGCCGGCGATCTTCCCCGGTCTGTACCGGGGGGCGGCGGGAGGGGAAGTGATCATGACGTATCCGGGCTCGGCGTGCTGGGGCTGCGCTACGGCGGGGGTGCGTGACCTGTCGGCCGACACGGCGCTGGCCCAGCCGACGAACTACGGCACCGGCCGCCTGCTGGCCGAGCCGGGGCTGGTCGTGGACATCCAGCACGTCTCCGCGGCGGCGGCCAAGATCGGGCTGGCGCTGCTGCACGGGTCTGGCGGGGAGACCCGGATCGAGGGGTTCCTGGCCGGTCCGCGCGAGCGCGGGCAGTCCTACGTCGCCTTCGGGACCGAGCCGGGGTACTGGCTGTTCGGGCATGTCCTGCGGGACGCGCCGGGGCAGCACGCGTTCCAGACGGTCTGGATGAGCGTCGACCGCCGGCCCGGCTGCCCGGTGTGCGGGCCTGAGGACGAGCGGACCGACCCCCTCGCCGGGGGCGCCCGGGACGTCAGCCCCGAGCGCCTGCGCCACCTCGCCGGCCGCGGGAGACGACCATGAGCCCGCCACCCCCTCCGGCCCCCCGCCTCGGCCCGGAGGACGCGGAAGCCGGGCTCGCGGGATTCGGAATCGCTGGGTCTGGGGGCGCTGGGTCCGGGTTCGCGGGGTTCGGGGGCGCGGGGACGGGACTCGTGGGGCCCGGGCGCCTGCCCGCCGCGGGCTCGGCCGTCCTGCGCGTCGTCCGGCTGCCTGCCACGGCCGCCGTCCCCGAGCCCGGGAACGAGCGGCAGACGGTCGCCGACGTCCTCCGGAGCAGGCTGACGGAGTTCCTGACCGGCATACGGCACAGGGACCCTGTCACCGTCCATGCCCGGGTGCGGCGCGACCCGGTGACGGGCACGCGGATCGAGCTCATGCTGTGGGGCCACGCGGAGACCGTCACCGGCCACGCCGCCCGCTGCCGCGACCTCCTCGCCGGCCTGGTGGACCTGGCTCCCCACCAGGTCGAACCCGCCCCCCAGGAAAGGCGGCACCACCCGTACGCCCAAGACCTGGGTCGCGCTGACCGCCCGAACCACTCGGCCCGCCCTGAGCGCACGGCCCGCCCGAACCACTCGGCCCGCCCTGAGCGCGCTGAGCGCCCGGAGCGCCCGGAGCGCCCGGAGCGCCCGGAGCTCTTGGAGCGCTTGGACCGCCCTGAGCGCCCGGGCTGCCCGGACCGCCTGGACCGCTCGGACCGCTCGGACCGCTCGGACCGCTCGGACCGCCTGGACCGCTCGGACCGCCCTGAGCGTCTGGACCGTCTGGACGGCCTTGAGCGCCCTGAGCGCTTGGAGCGCCGCGGCCCCTGGAGCCGTCCCGGCCGACTCGATTCCGCCGCCGTGCGTGATCACGACGGCGAGGACGGCGGCAGCGACGGCGAGGCCGGCGGTGGCGGTGACTGTCGCGCCGGCGCCGAGGGAAGCGGTCGTGGTGGTCACGAGCGTGGTGGTGGCGATGGCGGCCGGGGTGGCGGCGAGCGTGACCGTGGCGGTGGCCGCGAACGTGGCCGTGACCGTGAGGGCGAGTGTGGCGATGGCGGCGAATGTGGCTGTGGTGGTGGCTGCGAGCGTGGCCGTGACCGTGACGGCGGCGGTGAAGGCGAGGATTACCGTGACGGCGGCGGTGAGGGCGAGGGTGGCCGTGACGGCGAGTGGGCGTGGCGGCTCACTCCCGCCCCGGCCGGGAGGCCCCCCGGCTACGGAGCCGCGTTCTGGCCCGTAGCCGGGCTGCGATGGGCGGCCCTGCTGGACGCCGTCGAGCGGTCCGGCGGGCCCTGCGGCGTACGCGTGACCCTCGTGCCCCTCGCCCCGCCGCTGTCCGCGCTGCCCGTGCTGCGCCGGGCGATCCGGCGCGCCGACGGACGGCGTCCCGCCCCCACGGACGACCACGGCGACCGGGGCGACCGAGGCGACCGCGGAGAGCGGGACCGCACCGCCGGGGGGAGCGGGACGGCGGCGCTCGACCTCCTGGAGAGCACGCCGGTGGTCTTCCACGCGACCCTGACGGTCACCGCGGACGATCCCGCCGTGGCCGCGGAGCTGGCGGCGGCACTCGGCGCTCCAGGCCTGACCCCGGGGCCGGTGGAGACGTCAGGTGCTCGGGGCCTGACCCCGGGGCCGGTGGAGACGTCAGGTGCTCGGGGCCTGACCCCGAGGTCGGTGGAGACGCCAGGCGCGCGGGGCCTGACCCCGGGGCCGGTTGAGGCGTCGGGCGTGCCGGTCCTGCCCCCGAGGCCGATGAAGGTGTCAAGCGTGCCGGGGGTG
Organism: Nonomuraea montanisoli; assembly: GCF_013363975.1. Lineage (GTDB taxonomy): Bacteria > Actinomycetota > Actinomycetes > Streptosporangiales > Streptosporangiaceae > Nonomuraea > Nonomuraea montanisoli. The sequence continues at coordinate 665,423 of NZ_JABWGN010000002.1, forward strand.
ATCCCGGGGCAGGGGAAGGCGTCCGGCGCTCCGGGTCTGATCCCGGAGCCGGTGGAAACGCTGGGCGTACCGGGTTGGCCTGGGGATCCGGTGGCGGCCCTGCCCCCTGCCGGCATGCTGGAGGCGATCCGGACAGGCGCGATCGTCGCGCCGCGGACCGCCGCGGATCTGCTGCCGCTGACGGACCTGCCGATGGACGCCGTCACCGTCCACGCGCGGCGACCGGCGGTCGTCGCCCGGTTCGCCCCACGGACGGGGGCGGCCGGCGTGTGGCTGGGCCGTTCGGCCGGCGGGCGCCCCTACCGGCTGCGGGTCCCCGACCTGAACCAGCACCTCCTGGTCACCGGCCTGGTCGGGTTCGGCAAGACCACCACGGTGATGACGCTGCTGCGGCGGCTGTGGCGCGAGCACGCGATCCCCTTCCTGGTCATCGACCCGGAGAAGACCGAATACCTCCCCCTGGGAGCCGTCACGCTGAGCCTGGGACGCGACGGTACGCAGATCAACCCGCTGGCCGTACCCGAAGGCGTGGACAGGGCGGCGTTCGCCGACACCGTGGCCGAATGCCTGGACGCCGCCACGGGCCTGTCGGCGACCTGGCCGTTCGCGGCGGCGGCGCTGCGCAACGCCGTCACGGACCTCTACCACGGCGACGGCCCGCCCACCGTGGCCACGTTCTACCGGGCGGTGGTGGAGCAGGCCGGCGCACACGGCGGCGCCGGGGAGCAGGCCGCCAATTTGCGCGCCTCGCTCGGCCAGCGCGTGCAGAGCCTCGTGGCCGGCGCGGGCGGCGACGCCCTGGCGGGCGGCCCCGGCGCGGGGCTGGACTGGGAGCGGCTGCTGTCGGCGCCCGCGGTCGTCACCCTCGCCGGCTTCGGCGACCGGACGGCCCGGCAGCTCGCGTTCGGCCTGCTGCTGGCCGGCATGGTCGCCTACCGGCGCGCCAACCCCCTGCCCCGCTTCGGCCACCTGGCCGTCCTGGAGGAGGCGCACCTGCTGCTGGGGAACGGCCCGGCCGCCGGGCACGGCCAGGGCGCCGTGCCGGCCGCCGCGGAGGCGACCGCGACGGCGATCGCGACGCAGCGCTCGTACGGCCAGGGGTTCGTGCTGGTGACCCAGAGCCCGCGGCAGCTTCCCGGCGAGGTGACGCGGCTGTTCCCGAACCGGCTCACGCACCGGCTGGCCGAGGACCCCGGGGAGGGCGCCCTGGGGCGGGTGGCGGAGCAGGTGCCGATGCTGGGCAGGGGCGAGGCGTTCGTCGTGGACGCGGGCGGCCATCCCGCCCCGGTGTGGGTCGAGGTGGTCCCCGAACCCGCGAGCGCCGCGTACGACTCCGCGAGCGCCGCGTACGACTCCGCGAGCGCCGCGTACGACTCCGCGGACTCCGCGTACGACCTCGCCGGTCCTGGGCCGTCTGCCGGGAACAACCCCGTGCTCCGCACGGGGCCTCCTGAGCGGATCTGGTGCCAGGCGTGCCCACACCCGTGCGCGGCCCGGCACTGGCTGCGCCTGGCGCCGGAGGTCGAGAGCGGGCTGGCCGACGTGCCGGAGGAACGGCAGGCCGAGGCGGCGATGGGCACGCTGGAACGCCTCCTCGCCCGCGACCGGACGCGGCGGACGTACGTGGAGCTGCACGCCGGGGTCTACTGCGTCATCGCGCGGGCGCTGACCCGGGTCCGCGCGAGCGACCGCGGTCGCGCGGCGGCCGCCCCGCGGGAGGCGCGGCGCGTCGCCGACCGGGTGGCGGAGGACACACGACGAGGGGCGGAGCAGGACACATGACGGCCAACGAGGACCTGGAGAAGATCCGGCGGGCGGTCACCGGCCGAGCCGGACCGGCGTCCCCGTACGCGGAGACCCCGCACGCGGGGGGACCGGCGGCTCCGCAAACGCCGGGAACGCCTGACCCGTACGAACCAGGACCGCCGGCGGCGCCCGGCGGGAAGACGGCGGCGGGAAAGGGCAAGAAGAAGGGCGGCCCGTCGCCGCTGCCGCCAGATGCGACGCCCGCCCGGCGCCCCGAGCCCGAGCCCGAGCCGTCCGAGCGCCGCTCCGGAGGGGGCGTGCTGTTCACCATCCTCCTCCTGGTGGCCACAGTGTTCGCCGTCAACTACGTGACCGAGTCCGACCTGTCCCGCCTGGACCTGCCCTCCTGGCTGTCGGGCCCCTCGGCCGGCACCGGCACGGGTCAGGGGACATCGGGCGGATCCGGCTCGTACGCCGAGCGGGGAACGCCGAAACTCAAGATCAGTCCGAGGAGTGGCTCCGTGCGTACGACGATCACGGTCACGGGGTCGGGGTTCATTCGCGACGGGCAGGTGAGGCTGATCTTCCACGCGCACCTCATGGGCACGGCCAGGACCGATGGCAAGGGCCGCTTCAAGGCGCGGATGCGCATTCCCGACGCGGACTTCTACGGACACTTCCCCGGCCAGACGTTCTCCATCAGCACCACCGAGTGGACGCGCGACGGGACCTATCAGAGAAACGGCCCCAGGGTCGGGTTCCACCTCACCTGACCGGGGCCGCCGGCCGGTGCGTGCACGGTGTGCCGGCCGGTGGGGGGATCCGTCCGCCGCCGACGTCCGGTGTCCGGCGTCCGGCGTTCGGCGCGCGGTCGCCGTCACGACCGGGCGACCGGGCGCGGATGCCGTCACAGTGGGGGGCGGTCCGGTGCGGTCGCTGCCACGGCCGCACCGGGACGGCGGCGGATGGACCCCCTGTCACGGACGGACATACGGCTCGGCCTCCCACCGCCGGAGCCGGCTGCTTTCAGAGCTGGGCGCCCTCCGGCTGGGCGCCTCCAGGCAGGATGCCTTCAGAGCCGGGTGCCCGCAGGGGCGGGTGTCTTCAGGCCGAGTGTCCTTCAGAAGCTGAAGCGGCGGGCGGACGGCGTCAGCACGGCCGTCTTCGAGGCGGCGCCCCAGACGGCGTCCAGCTCACCCGCCAGCGTCTCCACGAGCCGCGCCACGTCGCGCGCCGCCGTCTCGTGCAGGGCCTCCGCGACCACGAGCACGGAACGCGTCGTGTCACGCACGGCCGAGAGGCCGCTCTGCCGGTTCGTCCAGCGCCGGGCGTGGGCCCGGCCGGCGCCGTCGGCGAAGATCACTTCACCGGGCGCGGGATGCTCGGTCTCGCCGGAGAAGGTCAGGTACGTCTCGTCGCCCCTGGAGTGCCGCACCTCCAGGAAGTCCGTGACGTGCTCGACGTCGAACACCGCCACCGGGATCGCGTACGCCACCGACACCGCATTGCACAGGTCGATCAGTGGGTGGATGCGCGGCAGCGATCCCTCCTTGCGCAGCCGCCGCAGCAGCGACTCCGAGGCGCAGCGATACTGGGTCGGCTTGAGGCCCATCCGCCCGAACGTCCGCCGCCACGCCTGGATCTCCGGCAGCTCGCCCTCCGGCGAACCCTCCAGCCGCCCGGCCGCCGTCGCCGAGAACTCCGCCACCCGGGCGTCCACGGAGACGTCCGGCCGGATCCCCTCCGCGTACAGCACCGCCGGAGCCAGCTCCGGGAAGTCGCGCCAGATCGTGTCCGCGTGCTCGAACCGCACGGTCACCTCCAAGATCAAGAGAATCCAGCCTACCGGGAGGCGCCCGCCGCCCCAACGGCCGACACCCGCACACCGCCCCGGCCGGACGGGCGCGTTCGAGAGGACGGCTGTATCCAGGGGGCCGCGTGTTCAAGAGGGCCGCCGTATTAAGGGGGCTGCATGTTCAAGGGGCGCGCCGTATTCAGGGGCGGAGCGTTCAAGGGGGTGGCGCGTTCAGGCGGCCGCCCCGCCGTGTTCAGCAGGGCGGTCGTGTTCCGGAGGACGGCCGTGTTCCGGAGGGCGGCCGTGAGAGGGCGGTCGTGTTCCGGGGGCGGCCGTGTTCGGGAGGAGGAGCACTTGGGGGAGGCGCGCCTTCGGGCGGAGGAGCGCCTTCGGGTGAGGCCGCGTCTTCCGGGCGGAGGAGCGCCTTCACCGTGTGTGAGGGAAGGAGGGGCGGGCCAGGGAGGATGGGCGTGTTCGGGAGGGGGCGGAAGGCGGCGGTAGTGTCGGGAGCTGTGCCGAGCATCCCGCAACCTCTCGACCCGGACGACGACGGCCGCGCCGCGCCCGCCCTGGCCGCCGCCCTCGCCTCCTACCAGCAGGGTACGGCCGGTCCCGGCGACGTGCTGGCCGCTCTCACCGGGGCCCGGCTCCTCGTGCCCGTCGTGGCTCTGCTGACCGAGTCCGAGGTGGGCGAGCACGGGCTGCGCCAGGAGAAGGAGAGCGAGATGGCGCTGCCCAAGCTCGTCGGCAAGGACGGCAGGGAGGCGGTGCTGGCGTTCACGGGCACGGACGCGCTGACCCGGTGGCGCCCGGACGCCCGGCCCGTGCAGGCGACCACCCCGCAGGTATGCCAGGCGGCGGCCCATGAGCGGGCCGCGGCCGTGGTGGTGGACGTGGCGGGGCCGGTGCCGTTCGTGATCGAGGGCGAGGTGCTGGAGGCGCTGGCCGCGGTCGCCTCGGGCACGCTGGACCAGATGCCGGGGGCGACGGTCGCCCGCATGCGGCCCGCTCCCGCGCCCCGGCGCCGCCGCTGGTTCTCCCGCAAGGCCACCTGACGATCCGATCTCCGCCCGGCGACCAACCCCACCCGTGAACCAGCCCTCCGCCCCCGGGGTCAACCTCACCCGGCGAACCGTCCCTCCGCCCGTGTCCCGGGTGGCGGGGGGCGGCCGGGTGTGTGAAGAAGGCCGCGCGGAGCGGTGTCGTCGCACTAGGGTCGCCCTGTGGCGGGAGTGGTGGCACTGGCGGCGCTGGTCGGTCTCCTCGCCGGCCCCTACGTCCGCACCCTGGCGAGCGGCTTCGGCCCCGCCCCCGACGCCACACCCCCGGACACCCGCATCACACCCACGGACGCGCACGACACGCCTCCGGACGCGCAGATCGCGCCTCCAGACACGCGCACCACGCCCGCGGACAACCGCACCACGCCCCCGGACGTCACGCCTCCGGACACCCGCGCCGAAGCCAGGAGGGCGTTCGCGCGAACCCTGCGCACCAGACCCCTCCCCGCCTGGCCGCCGTACCTGGAGGTCGTCACCGCCGCCGTCGCCGCGCTGGTCACCTGGCGCGCCGGCCTGCCCTACCTCTGCCTCGCGCCGGTCGGCACCGCCCTGGCCGTGATCGACTGGCGCACCTCACGGCTGCCGGACGCGATCACCCTGCCCTCGTACCCGCTGCTGGCGCTCTGCCTGCTGCCCACCGGCGAGCTGCCGCGCGCCCTGCTGGGCGCGGCGGCGCTGGCGGCCGTCTACGGCGCGCTGTGGCTGGCCAGGCCCGCCGCCATGGGGTTCGGCGACGTCAAGCTGGCCGGGCTCATCGGCATGGCCGCCGCCGCGCGGGGCTGGGAGGCGTGGGTCGTGGCCGCCGTCGCCGGGCAGCTCCTCGCCGCCCTGTACGCCCTCGCGCTGCTCCTGACCCGGCGGGCGAGCCGGGACACCCAGTTCCCGCTCGGGCCCTTCATGCTGCTCGGCGCTCTGGCCGCCGTGTGTCTCGCCTGATGAACGTTCGGCCATCCCACCGGCCGGGACATGGAAGACTTGTACGCATGTTGCGCTGGTTGACCGCCGGAGAGTCCCACGGGCCGGAGCTCGTTGCCATCATGGAGGGCCTGCCGGCCGGGGTCGAGGTGACCACGGCCGCCATCGACGAGGCGCTGCGCCGCCGCCGTCTCGGCTACGGCCGCGGCGCCCGGATGAAGTTCGAGCAGGACCAGGTGACGATCGTCGGCGGCGTCCGCCACGGCCGCACCATGGGCAGCCCGGTCGCCGTGCGCGTCGGCAACACCGAGTGGCCCAAGTGGGAGAAGGTCATGGCCGCCGACCCGGTCGACCCGGCCGAGCTGGAGGGGCTGGCGCGCAACGCGCCGCGCTCGCGGCCCCGGCCCGGTCACGCCGACCTCGCGGGCATGCAGAAGTACGGGTTCGACGACGCGCGGCAGGTCCTCGACCGGGCCAGCGCCCGCGAGACGGCGGCCCGGGTGGCGCTCGGCGAGGTGGCCCGGCGCTTCCTGAAGCAGGCGCTCGGCGTCGACATCGTCAGCCACGTGGTCTCCATCGGCTCGGCCGTCACCCCCACCGAGGTGCTGCCCGGCCCCGGCGACCTGGAACGCGTCGACGCCGACCCGGTGCGCTGCTCCGACCCCGAGGGCAGCGCCGCCATGGTCGCCGTCATCGACCAGGCGCACAAGGACGGCGACACGCTCGGCGGCGTCGTCGAGGTGCTCGCCTACGGCCTGCCGCCCGGCCTCGGCAGCTACACCCACTGGGACCGCCGCCTCGACTCCCGGCTGGCCGGAGCCCTCATGGGCATCCAGGCGATCAAGGGCGTGGCCGTCGGCGACGGGTTCGAGACCGCCCGCCGGCCCGGCTCCCGCGCCCACGACGAGATCGAGTACACCACCGCGAACGGCGTCAAGCGCATCACCAACCGCGCGGGCGGCATCGAGGGCGGCATGACCAACGGCGAGATCCTGCGGGTCAGCGCCGCCATGAAGCCCATCTCGACCGTGCCGCGGGCGCTGGCCACGATCGACGTCAGGACCGGCGAGGCCGCCAAGGCCCACCACGAGCGCTCCGACGTGTGCGCCGTCCCGGCCGCGGGCGTCGTGGCCGAGGCGATGGTCGCGCTCGTGCTGGCCGACGCCGCGCTCGAGAAGTTCGGCGGCGACTCCGTCGAGGAAGTCGCCCGCAACCTGTCCGGCTACCTCTCCTCCATGGTGATCAAGTGATCAGAGCCGTGCTCATCGGACCGCCCGGGTCCGGCAAGACCACCCTCGGCCGCCTGCTCGCCGCGCGCTTCGGCGTCGCCTTCCGCGACACCGACGCCGACGTGGAGGCCGTCGCCGGCAAGCCCGTCTCCGACATCTTCGTCGAGGACGGCGAGGAGCGCTTCCGCGAGCTGGAGCGCGAGGCCGTGCGCCGGGCCCTGGCCGAGCACGACGGCGTGCTGTCGCTCGGCGGCGGCGCCGTGCTCGACGAGGGGACGCAGGCGCTGCTGGCCGGTCAGCCCGTCGTCTACCTCCAGGTGGGGCTGGCCGACGCGGTGCAGCGGGTCGGCCTCGCCTCGGCCCGGCCGCTGCTCGTGCTCAACCCGCGCAGCCGGCTCAAGAAGCTCATGGAGGAGCGGCGGCCGATCTACGAGCGGCTCGCCGTCCTGACCGTCGTCACCGACCAGCGCCCCCCGGAGGAGCTGGCCGACGAGATCGTGAAGGGGCTGGCGTCATGACCGCGACCAGGATCACCGTACGCGGTGACAGCCCGTACGACGTGGTGGTCGGCGCGGGCGTGCTGGGCGAGCTGCCGGCGCTGCTCAAGCCGGGAGTGCGCACGGTCGCCGTCGTCCACCCGGCCGGGCTGCCGGAGATCGCCCGCCCGGTGTGCGCGTCGCTGTCCGACGCCGGGTACGACGTGGTCGCGCTGCCCGTGCCCGACGGCGAGCAGGCCAAGACCGTCGAGGTCGCGGCGCAGCTGTGGTCGGCGTTCGGCCGCTACGGCGTGACCCGGTCCGACGCCGTGGTGGGCGTCGGCGGCGGGGCCACGACCGACCTGGCGGGGTTCGTGGCGGGCACGTGGCTGCGCGGCGTCCAGGTGGTGCTGGTGCCGACGACGCTGCTGGCCATGGTCGACGCCGCCGTCGGCGGCAAGAACGGCATCGACACGCCCGAGGGCAAGAACCTCGTCGGCACGTTCCTGCCGCCCGCCGGCGTGCTGTGCGACCTGACGACGCTGGCCAGCATGCCGCGCGCCGACTACGTGGCCGGCCTGGCGGAGATCATCAAGGGCGGGTTCATCGCCGACCCGGTCATCCTCGACCTCGTCGAGCAGGACCCGGCCGACGCCACCCGGCCCGAGGGCCGTCACACGCGCGAGCTGATCGAGCGCAAGATCCAGGTCAAGGCCGACGTCGTGGGCGCCGACCTGCGCGAGGCCGGGCTGCGCGAGATCCTCAACTACGGCCACACCCTCGGCCACGCCATCGAACGCGCCGAGCACTACCAGATGCGCCACGGCGAGGCCATCGCCATCGGCATGGTCTACGCGGCCGAGCTGTCCCGCCTCGACGGCCGGATCGGCGCCGACCTCGTCGAGCGCACCCGGTCCGTCCTCACCGCCGTCGGCCTGCCCACCGGCTACCGCGCCGGCGCCTGGCCGCGCCTGCGCGACCACATGCGACTGGACAAGAAGAACCGCGGCGCCAAGCAGCGTTTCGTGGTCCTCGACGGGCTGGCCAAGCCGGGCCGTCTGGAGGACCCGTCGGAGGAGCTGCTCGAAGCCGCCTACCAGGAGATCTCCCGCTGACATCGTCATGAGACATCACGGTTCCTTCGTCGCGCTCGGCGACAGCTTCACCGAGGGGCTCAACGACCCCGGTCCCGACGGCCGCTTCCGCGGCTGGGCCGACCGGGTCGCCGAGCGCCTGGCCGAGGACAACCCCTCCTTCCGCTACGCCAACCTCGCGGTGCGCGGCAAACTGCTCGACCAGATCGTCGAGGAGCAGGTGCCGCTGGCCGTCGAGATGGCGCCCGACCTGGTGAGCCTGTGCGCCGGGGGCAACGACCTGCTGCGGCCGGGCAGCGACCCCGACGTCATGGCCAAGACGCTCGCCCGGGCCGTGCGCGAACTGCGGGCGTGCGGGGCCGACGTGCTGCTGTTCACGGGCGTCGATCCGCGCGACACGCCGCTGATGCGACGCCTTCGCGGCCGCTTCGCGATCTTCTACCTGCACATCCGCTCGATCGCCGACCTGTACGGGTGCAAGCTGGTCGACCAGTGGTCGATGCAGGGGCTGCGCGACTGGCGGGCCTGGAGCGAGGACCGGCTGCACATGAACGAGGACGGCCACCGGCTGGTCGCGGCCCGCGTGCTCGACGTGCTGGACGTGCCGTTCGACGACTGGCGCAAGGTGTGGCCGGAGCGCACCACCGACCCCCGGGCGCGGCGGCGTGAGGACGCGCAGTGGGTGCGCGAGTACCTGGTGCCGTGGGTGGGGCGCCGTCTGCGCGGCACCTCCTCGGGCGACGGCCTCGACCCCAAGCGCCCCGATCTCGCCCCCTGGGCCCCCGACATCCCCTGACGTCCTCCCCGCGGTCCCCGGCCGTCCTCCCGACATCCCCTGACGTCTTCCTAGAGGTCCCCGGACGTCCTCGTGACGTGCCCGGACGTCCCCACCCGGGCCGCCGCACCGGGGCTGAGGACTTGCCGGGCCCGCGAGTACGGCACTCCGCGGGTGGCGCGCTCGCGCACAGGGGGCGCCCAAGGATCTCCTGCGCCCGGGCACAGACGGAGCGCGCCCCTGAGTCAGGGCCAGACCGCGTGCCCCCGAGCTCAGGACGGCTCGGTGACCAGTCGCTTGAGGGCGGCGCGGGGGACGGCCGGGTCGGTGGTGCGCCAGAACGGCGGCAGCGACCCGAGCAGGAAACCGCTGTAGCGGGCCGTGGCCAGCCGGGGGTCGAGCACCGCGATGACGCCCTTGTCGTGCTGCGAGCGCAGCAGCCGGCCCGTGCCCTGGGCGAGCAGGAGCGCGGCGTGGGTGGCGGCGACCGACATGAACCCGTTGCCGCCCTTGGCCGCCACGTGGCGCTGCCGGGCGGAGGTCAGCGGGTCGTCCGGGCGCGGGAACGGCACCCGGTCGATGATCACCAGCCGCAGCGACGGCCCCGGCACGTCCACGCCCTGCCACAGCGACAGCGTGCCGAACAGGCAGGTCGGCTCGTCCTCGGCGAACTGCTTGACCAGCAACATCGTGGAGTCGTCGCCCTGGCACAGCAGCGGCACGTCCAGCCGGTCGCGCAGTGCCTCGGTGGCGGCCTTGGCGGCCCGCATCGAGGAGAACAGGCCCAGCGTCCGCCCGCCGGCCGCCTCGATCAGCTCGGTGATCTCGTCGAGGTACGCCTGGGGGAGCCCGTCGCGGCCCGGCTGGGGCAGGTGCTTGGCGACGTACAGGATGCCCGCGCGCTGGTGGTCGAACGGCGAGCCCACGTCGATGCCCTGCCACTCGCCGGCCTTGACGGGCTCGGCGGCGGAGTCGTCGGCGCCGGGGCCGCTCGCGCTCGGGCCGGTCAGGCCCCACTGGCGGGCCATGCCGTCGAAGGTGCCGCCGAGGGCCAGCGTGGCCGAGGTGAGCACCACCGTGCGGTCGCCGAACAACCGCTCGCGCAGCATGCCCGCCACGCCCAGCGGCGCGACGCGCAGCGCGGGCGGGCGCCGGTCGCTGCCCGCGTCGAGCCAGACCACCTCGGCCCGGTCGGCCTCCGTGGCGTGGCCGTAGGCCTCCAGCATGCGCACGGCTGTGTCGTGCACCTCGTCCAGCGCCGTGAACGCGGCCTTGCGCTGGCCGGCGCGGTCGGGGTCGTCCTTGTCGGCGCCGCGCGGCCCGAGCGCGGTGACGCAGCGCGCCGCGCTGTCGCGCACCAGCGCCAGCGTCATCCCGAGCACCTGCGGCAGCTCGTCGACGCGGCCCGCGGGCGCGGCGGCCAGCAGCGCCTTGAGGTCCTCGCCGGCCTCCATGAGCTGGTCGGCGATCGGCTGCTCGATGAGCCGCGCCACCCGTCGTACGGCCAGCATGACCGACGTCTCCGACAGCTCCCCGGTCACCACGGACGTCACCCGGTCGACCAGCTCGTGGGCCTCGTCGACCACGACCGTGTCGTGCTCGGGCAGCACCGGCAGCTCGCCCATGGCGTCGATGGCCAGCAGCGCGTGGTTGGTGACGACGACGTCCACCTCGCCGGCGCGGGCGCGGGCCATCTCGGCGAAGCATTCGGCGCCGCTGGGGCAGCGGCTGGCGCCCAGGCACTCCTGCGCGCTGACGGAGAACTGCCGCCACGCCTGCTCACTGACACCCGGGACCAGCTCGTCGCGGTCGCCGGTCTCGGTCTCCTCGGCCCACTCCTGGATGCGCTGGACCATGCGGCCCGTGGCGCTGACCTCGCGCGGGTCGAAGAGCTGGTCCTGCTCGTCCTCCTCGGGCCAGCCGGCGGTGGCCTTGTAGCGGCACAGGTAGTTGCGCCGGCCCTTGAGGATGGCGTACGTCGGCTCGTGCGGCAGCTCCTTGGCCAGCGCCTCGGACAGGCGCGGCAGGTCACGGTCGACGAGCTGGCGCTGCAGCGCGATGGTCGCCGTGGAGATCACCACGGGCTTGTCGGTGTCCATGGCGTGCCGGATGGAGGGGACCAGGTAGGCCAGCGACTTGCCGGTGCCCGTGCCGGCCTGGACCGCGAGGTGCTCCTTGCGGTCGATGGCCCGCTGGACGGCGCTGACCATGGTGATCTGGCCCTGCCGCTCGCTCCCTCCGAGAGCGTTGACCGCGATGCTGAGCAGTTCGTCCACTGCAGGGAGATGGGAGTCCGGCACGGCAGTAAACGCTACCCGCATTCGCGGGTCCCCGGCGCCGAACGCGGTGTGATCGGCCATGCGCATCCCGGCGTTCGCGGGACACACCCGGCGGCCCGCATGGCACACTGAACGACCGGGACTCCAACTGGTCTTCCTACTGTGACCGGATGGGTCCAGGATGGGGATGGTAAATCCGGTAAATCCGGTTAAGTAGAGTTACCCGGGGTTGAGTGGACGAATAAGGGCTGGTTATCGCAGGATGTCCCCTATGTCGGAAGTTGTCCCGTTGCCGTCGTTCGGCGAAGTGTTCTTCGATGCCCGGGGGCAGGAGCGGTGTCTCCGGGTCACCTGGCACGAGGGCACCCTCGTTCTCAGCCTCTGGCGGGGAGAGATGTGCACCGCCAGCTTCCGCATGCCGATGGACGACGTCGGACGTCTCCTCGACACCCTCGACGACGGCTTCGCGGAGGCCGCCGGTGAGCAGCCGGCCGTGCCCGCCCAGCAGGACCCGGGCACCGAGGTGATCCCCGGCACCGGCCAGTACCAGCGGCCCCAGAACCTCACGCCCCCGCCGGTCCCGCAGCAGCCCGAGGAACGCCCCACGGCCACCCTGTCGCCCACCGACGTGCTGGTCGCGCGCGGCACCCCGCCGCGCCAGGACAAGCTGGTGGCCTCCTACAGCGAGCCGCCCGCCCAGCGCGACCCCTACGCCGACGCCTCGGCCGGTCAGTACGGCGACTCCTCCCCGTACGCGGACACCTCGGCCGGCCGGCGCGACGCCTACGGCGACCCCTCCACCCAGCAGTACGGCGACACCCAGCAGTACGGCGACGCCCAGCAGTACGGCGACCCGTCCGCAGGGCAGTACGGTGACTCCTCCCCGTACGCCGACACCTCCGCGGGCCAGTACGGCGAGCGGCCGCCCTTCAGCGGCCCCCAGTACGCCGACCCCGGCGCCGGCCGCTCCCATGCCGGCCAGCAGTACGCCGAGCCGCTGCGACAGGACCCGTTCACCGGCCCCCAGTACGTGGACGACACCCCGAGCGGCCCGCAGTACAGCCTCGACCCCGACCCCTTCTCCGGCCCGCACCCGGTCGCCGGCGAGCCCCGCTACCAGCTTCCCCGCGAGCGGCAGGCGCCGCCGCACTCCACCGACCCGCTCGGCTTCCCCTCGCAGGCGTCCGACCCGTTCGGCGGGCGGGGGCAGGACCGGCGCGGCCGCGACCGCTACGCCCACGACGACCTCGGCTACCAGCAGCAGAGCCGCGCCGCCGCGCCCGAGGCCGACCCCGGGGCGGCCGGCCTCGGCACGCCCATGCACGGCATCCCCGGCGCCGGGCGTCCCCGCTCCATGCCGCAGCGCGCCGCCGCCCGCCGCGCCGACCCGGAGCCGTACCAGCAGCAGGAGCCGTACCAGAGCGGCGACTCCTACCGGGTGCGCGACGGCTACGCCTCCATGGACCAGCCGGCCCGCGACTACTCCGGCCAGGACTACCCGGCCTACCCCCCGCCCGCCAACCCGGTGGACCCGCTGCTCGCGCTCGGCACCCCCGAGCAGGGCCAGGCGTACCGGCACGACGACCCGCTCTCGCGCCCGTACGTCGGTGACCCCATGTTCTCCACGGGCGAGCGCCTGCGCCCGGACCAGCAGTACGACGACCGGGACGACCGCCGCGACTGGTGAACCCGGCTGGAGGCACCTGACCCCGTCGCGGGCGGGCACGGCATGATGGAGGCGACGCGTTCCCCCGGCGGGGAGGCCGTCCCGGCGGTGCGGACGGGCCCGTCCCCGCACTGAGCGGGGGCCGCGTCCCACCCGTTGCCGAGGAGGGCCCGAAGTGTCCCATCGTCCCGCGACCTCCCCTGGGCGCGCCCGGTGAACGCGACCACGGGACTCCAACTGCTCCTCGTGGCCGGCGGCGCCGTGGCCGTGGCGGCCGTGGCCCGCCGCAGGGGCTGGCCGGCGCCGCTGCTGCTCGTGGCGGCCGGGCTGATCGTGTCGCCGGTGGTCCCGGCCATCCCGCTCGACCCCGAGCTGGTGCTGTTCGTGTTCCTGCCGCCGCTGCTCTACTCGGCCGCGCTGGACAGCTCCTACCTGCGGCTGCGCGACGTGTGGCGGCCGGTGGCGCTGCTGTCGGTGGGCCTGGTGCTGGTCACGACGGCCGCCGTCGGCATGGCCGTCCACCTGCTGCTGCCCGAGCTGCCGCTGGCGGCGGCGTTCGCGCTGGGCGCGATCGTCGCGCCGCCCGACGCGGTGGCGGCGATCGCCGTGGGCCGGCGGCTGGGCCTGCCGCGCCGGACGCTGACGATCCTCGTCGGCGAGAGCCTGTTCAACGACGCGACTGCCCTGACCGCCTACCGGGTCGCCATCGGGGCGGCCACGGGCGCCACCGTGGACCTCGCGATGGCGGCCGGCGAGTTCGTGTACGCGGCGGCGGCCGGCGTGGGCATCGGCCTGGCGCTGGCGCTGGCCTTCGCCTGGGTGTTCCGGCACACCCGCGACTCGCTGGTCGAGAACACGCTCATGCTGCTCATCCCGTTCGCCGCCTACCTAGCGGCCGAGTCGGTCCACGCCTCGGGCGTGATCTCCGTCGTCATCGTCGGCCTCTATCTGGGCAACCAGATGCACCTGCGCGGGTTCGGCACGCGGCTGGTGTCGGCGTCGGTGTGGAAGGTGACCGACTTCTTCCTGGAGACGATCGTGTTCGCGCTGATCGGCCTCCAGCTCGTGACGGTGGTGCGGGGCGTCGGCGGGTACGGCGCGGCGGAGCTGGCGCTGTACGCGGGGGTGGTGTTCCTGGTGACGGTGCTGGTGCGCTTCGCCTGGATGTTCCCCGCGGCGTACGTGCCGAGACTGCTGCGGCGCGGCGACGACAGACCCGCCCCCGCGCAGGTGGTGATCGTGAGCTGGGCCGGCATGCGGGGCGTGGTGTCGCTGGCCGCCGCGTTCGCCATCCCGGACGACGTGCCGGGCCGGCCCATGCTGCTGTTCCTGACGTTCACCACCGTGATCGGCACGCTGCTGGTGCAGGGGCTGTCGTTCCCCGCGCTCATCAGGCGGCTGCGCGTGTCGAGCGAGGAGGAGCGCTACCAGGATCTCCTGGCCGAGGCGAACGCCCAGCAGGCGGCGCTCACCGCGGGCCTGGAGCGGCTCGACCGGGCCGTGGAGGCCGAGGGCGGCGAGCCGGACGAGATCCAGAAGCAGGTCATCGACCAGCTCAAGGAGAAGTCGTGGCGGCGCTCGCTCACCGCCTGGGAGCGCCTGGGCGGCGGCACCGCCCAGGGCGGCGCCGAGACGCCCAGCGCGCTCTACCGCCGCCTGCGGCGCGACATGCTGCGCGCCGAGCGCGAGGTGTTCGTCCGGCTGCGCGACGAGCGCAGCCTCGACGACGAGGTGATGCGCGAGGTGATGGCCCAGCTCGACTTCGAGGAGGCCATCCTGGACCGCTAGCCGCCGGGGCTAGCCCATCGCGTTGTCGACGTAGCACCACTTCCACTGCTCGCCCGGCTCGTACGACTGGACGACCGGGTGGGCGACCTCGTGGAAGTGCTGCGTCGCGTGCTTGCCCGGCGAGGAGTCGCAGCAGCCGATGTGCCCGCACTCCAGGCAGCGCCGCAGGTGCACCCACCGGCCGCCCACCGCCAGGCACTCCTCGCAGCCGTCCGGGGTGCGGGGCGCGGGGTCCGCCGCCTGCGAAAGATGTTCACAAGTTGCCATAGGCGAAATCCTAGGACTCCACCCGCGGATCGGTGCCGCCGCACCCCTTGCTGACCGCGGGGTCGCAGGGGAGATTGTGCACATCGGGGATGTGACCTGGACCACTGTCCCGAGGAGCCCGGGTGCTGGAGGTGCGCAATCTCGAGGTCGTCTACGACGACGTGATGCTGGTGCTGCGCGGTGTGAGCCTGACCGTGCCGCCCGGCTCGATCGTGGCGCTGCTCGGCGCGAACGGCGCCGGCAAGACCACCCTGTTACGCGCCGTGTCGGGGCTGCTCGGCGTCCACGACGGCGAGGTGGTCAAGGGATCGGTCCTGCTGGAGGGCGAGCCGGTCCACCACCTGCGGCCGGCGCAGATCGTCCGGCGGGGCGTCAGCCAGGTCATGGAGGGCCGCCGCATCCTGGGCGAGCTCACCGTCGAGGAGAACCTGCGGGCCGGCGGTCACACCGCCCGCGTCTCCCACCTGGACCGGGTCTACGACCTGTTCCCGCTGCTGCGCGAGCGGCGGGCGGCCACCGCCGGTTACCTGTCGGGCGGCGAGCAGCAGATGCTGGCGATCGGCCGCGCGCTCATGGCGGGCCCCCGCTGCCTGCTGCTGGACGAGCCGAGCCTGGGCCTGGCCCCGGCGCTGGTGGCGCAGGTGCGCGACCTGGTCGCCGAGATCAACCGGCAGGGCACCACGGTGCTGCTGGTGGAGCAGAACGCCCGGATGGCGCTGTCCATCGCGACCCACGGCTACGTCATGGAGACCGGGAGGATCGTCATGGACCGGCCGGCCGGCGAGCTGCTGGCCGACGACGACATCAAGGAGTTCTACCTCGGGACGGTCCGCTCCTTCCGCGACGTCAAGCACTACCGGCGCAGGAAGAGGTGGCTGTCATGAGCGGCCAGGAGCCGGTGCTCCAGGTCGAGGACGTCCGGCTGGGCTTCGCCGGGGTCACGGCCATCGACGGCGTCACCTTCGACGTGCGCCCGTCCGAGCTGCTGGCGGTCATCGGGCCGAACGGCGCCGGCAAGACGTCGGTGTTCAACGTGCTGTCCGGCGTCTACCGGCCGCAGCGGGGCCGGGTCACGTTCCTCGGCCAGGACCTGCTGGCGCTGCCGCCGCACCGGATCGCCGCGCTGGGCCTGGCGCGCACGTTCCAGAACGTCGAGCTGTTCCACAACCTGACCGTCCTGGACAACCTCATGCTCGGGCGCCACCACCACTTCCGTTACGGCGCCGCGGCGGCCGTCCTGTGGTTCGGCCGGGCGCGCCGGGCCGAGCTGGCGGCCCGCGAGCGGGTGGAGGAGATCGTCGACTTCCTGGAGCTGGAGCGGTGGCGGCGCCACCCGGTGCGGCTGCTGCCGTACGGGATCCAGAAGCGGGTGGAACTGGGCCGGGCCCTGGCCATGGAGCCGCGCCTGCTGCTGCTCGACGAGCCGGTGGCCGGGATGAACGTGGAGGAGACCGAGGACATGGCGCGCTTCGTCCTGGACGTGCGCGACGAGCTCGGCGTGCCGATCGTGATGGTGGAGCACGACATGGGCCTGGTGATGGACCTGGCCGACCGGGTGCTGGTGCTCGACTTCGGCCGGCCCGTGGCCCTCGGCACCCCGGCCGAGGTGCGCGGCGACCCCGCCGTGATCCGGGCGTACCTGGGAGGTGCCGCGTGACGGCGGGGACCTGCGCCGGCCCGGGAGGCGCCGCATGACGGTCACCGACGCCACGGCGCCCGGCACGACGACCACGATCGTGACCCGGGTACGTGAGCGCGCCCGCACCGCCCCCGGTGCGGTCGCGATGCGCCACAAGGACCTCGGTGTGTGGCGCGAGGTCACCTGGGCCGGCTACTGGGACCGGGCGGAACTGGTGGCGCACGCGCTGCTCGCCCTCGGCGTCGAGCCGGGCGACCGGGTGGCCGTCCACTCCGAGAACCGGCCCGAGTGGCTCTACGCCGACCTCGGCACCGTCGCCGTGCGCGGCGTCACCGTCGGCCTCTACCCGACCAACCCGGCCGACGAGGTGGCCTACCTCCTCGCCGACTCCGGCGCCCGCATCCTGATCGCCGAGGACCAGGAGCAGGCGGACAAGGCGCTGGCCGTCCTCGACCGCTGCCCGGACCTGCGGCACGTCGTCCACCTGGAGCCGCGCGGCATCCGCGGCCGCTACGCCGACCCGCGCCTCATGGCCTGGCCCGAGCTGCTCGCCCTGGGCGCGCGGCACCGCGCCGGGCATCCCGGAGCGGTCGCGGCGCGCATGGCCGACGCCGGCCCCGGCGACGTGATGACGCTCATCTACACCTCCGGCACGACCGGGCCGCCCAAGGGCGTCATGCTCACGGTCGGCAACGTGGAGTTCGCGGTGGAGACGCTGGTGACGGGCGGCGGCTTCACCTGGCCGCCGCCCTCCGAACGCGACCTGGTCCTGTCGTACCTGCCGCTGTGCCACGTGGCCGAGCGGGCGTTCACGGTCTGGTTCAACGCGGCCTCCGGCGTGCAGGTGAACTTCGCCGAGTCCATCGACACCGTGCAGGCCAACCTGCGCGAGGTGCAGCCGACGATCCTGTTCGGCGTGCCGCGCATCTGGGAGAAGGTGCTCGCCCAGATCGACATCCGGCGCGCCTCGGCCACCCCGCTCAAGCGGGCCGTCACCGGCTTCTGGCTGCGGGTGGCCGACCGGCTGGGCGACACGCTGGCGCGCACCGGCGGACGCCACACCTTCGCCACCCGGCTGGCGTACGCGGCCGGGTGGCTGTGCTGCTACCGGGCGCTGCGCGAACGCTTCGGCATGCGCCACGTCCGCTACGCCGCCTCCGGCGCCGCGCCCATCGCGCCGGCCGTGCTGAAGTTCTTCATGGGCATCGGCGTGCCCATGCACGAGCTGTACGGCATGAGCGAGAACACCGCCATCGCCACGGCCAACCGGCCCGGCCGGGTGCGGCTCGGCACGGTCGGCGAGCCGCATCCCGGCGTGGAGCTGCGCATCGACGAGGCCACCGGGGAGATCCTGACCCGGCACCCCGGCACGTTCGCCGGCTACTGGGGCCGGCCCGAGGCCACCGCGGCCGTCCTCGACCCGGACGGCTGGCTGCACACCGGCGACGTGGGCGAGCTGGTGGACGGCACGCACGTGCGGATCACCGACCGACTGAAGGACATCATCATCACCGCGGGCGGCAAGAACGTCGCGCCCAGCGAGATCGAGAACGCGCTGAAGGCGTCGCCGTACGTCAAGGAGGCCGTCGTCGTCGGCGACCGGCGGCCCTACCTGGTCGCGCTCGTCGGCATCGAGCCCGACACGGTGGGGGAGTGGGCGCGGCGGCGCGGCATCCCCTACACCACCTACCGCGACCTGTCGGAGCGGCCCGAGACCCGGGAGCTGGTCCAGGGCGTCGTGGACGCGGTCAACGCCCGCCTGGCCCGCGCCGAGCAGGTCAAGCGCTTCGCGTTCCTGCCCAAGGAGCTCGACCACGAGGACGGCGAGCTGACCGCCACCCAGAAGGTGCGGCGCGCCGCCGTCGCCGAGCTGTTCGAGGAGCTGGTCGAAGGGATGTACGCGCGGTGAAGGGGCTGCTGGAGGCCGTCATCAGGGGGCTGGGCAACGGCTCGGTGTACGCGCTGCTCGCGCTCGGCTTCGTGATCATCTACAAGGCGACCCGGGTGATCAGCTTCGCCCAGCCGGCGCTGATGCTGGCCGGCGGCGTGGCCGTCAGCCACCTGGCCGGGACGACGGGGTTCTACGCGGCCGTGCCGCTGGCCGCGCTGCTGGTCGCCGGGGTGGCGCTGGGCGTGGAGCGCGCGGCGATCCGGCCGATGGTGGGGCGGCCCGCGTTCGTGGTGGCGATCATCACGCTGGGCGTGGACGTGGTCGTGCGGGTGGTGGTCAACGCCTTCATCGGCCGCGACGTCCGCCAGGTGGGCGACCCGTGGGGGTTCGCGCAGGTCGAGCTGGGGCCGCTGGTCGTGCAGCAGCGCTGGCTCGCGATGCTCGCGGTGACGGCGGCGCTCGTCGCCCTGCTGTTCGCCTTCTTCCGGTACACCCGCTACGGGCTGGCGATGCGCGCCGCGGCCCACGACCAGGAGACGGCGCTCGCGCAGGGCATCTCGGTGGGCGCGGTGTTCGCGCTGTCGTGGGCGATCGCCGGGTTCCTGGCCGCCGTCGCGGGCGCGTTCGCGGGCACGGGGCAGGGCATCGAGCAGTCGACCTGGGTGATCGCGCTCAAGGCGCTGCCCGCGATCATCGTGGGCGGCCTGGACTCGCTCGGCGGCGCCGTGGCCGGGGGGCTGGTCGTCGGGGTGGTGGAGTCGCTGTTCCAGTCGTACCAGGGCGAGTACGCGCCGTGGCTGGGACAGAACTTCGCCGTCGTCTCGCCGTACGTGGTGATGCTGG
Source organism: Nonomuraea montanisoli (assembly GCF_013363975.1). Lineage (GTDB taxonomy): Bacteria > Actinomycetota > Actinomycetes > Streptosporangiales > Streptosporangiaceae > Nonomuraea > Nonomuraea montanisoli. The sequence goes on from NZ_JABWGN010000002.1 coordinate 684,887, forward strand.
TGGTCCTGCTGGTGAGGCCGTACGGCCTGTTCGGCACCCGGGAGGTCGAGCGCGTGTGACGGATCCGCGATCCTTGACGATTTCCGGCGTTCCTGACATACCGACCGGACGGTCTCGCCGGGTGCGGGGCCGGCCGCTGCTGCACACCTCCTACGCCCAGGACATGGCGCTGCTCGACACGCCGGCCAAGCGGCTGTGGGCGGCGCTGCTGGTGGCGCTGGCCTTCGCGCTGCCGGTGGTGCTCGCCGACCGGTCGCTGGAGGTGCTGTCCGGGGCGTACGCGCTGGCCATCGGCGCGATCGGGCTCAACATCGTCACCGGGTACGCCGGGCAGGTGTCGCTCGGCCATGCCTTCTTCGTGGCCGTCGGCGCCTACACCGCGGCCGCGCTGTCGGCGCCGCCCGGCGGCAGGACCCTCGGGTTCGGCCTGACGGAGATCTGGATCTGGCTGCCCGCGGCCGGGCTCGCCGCGGCGGCGGCCGGGGTGCTCGTCGCGCCGCTCGCCACCCGGCTGCGCGGCCTCTACCTGGCCGTCGTCACGCTCGGCCTGGTCTTCCTCGGCGAGCACGTCTTCAAGGAGTGGAAGGCGCTGACCGGCGGCCCCGGCGTGGGCCGGGAGGCGGCCGTGCCCCGGCTGCTCGGCTACCCGCTGGACCAGGACGGGCCGCTCGGCACCAAGGAGCAGGTCCTCTACGTGCTGATGCTGGCGCTGCTCGTCGGCTTCGCGGTCGCGGCGCGCAACCTGGCCCGCTCGCGCGTCGGCCGCGCCTTCGCCGCGATCCGCGACCGCGACATCGCCGCGGCCGTCATCGGGGTGCCGCTGACCCGCTACAAGGTGCTGGCGTTCGGCGTCTCCTCCTTCTACGCCGGGTGCGCGGGCGGCCTGCTCTTCACGGTCTCCGGGTACGTGGAGCCGGGCTCGTTCAGCCTGCTGCTGTCGGTGCAGTTCATCGCCATGGTGCTGATCGGCGGCGTGGCCACCGTGTCGGGCTCCATCGCCGGCGCCCTGTTCATCTCCCTGCTCCAGCCGCTCACCCGGACGCTGCCCGCGCTGGTGCCGCTGGTCAGCGCCGACACCACGCGCACGCCCAACGTCTTCCAGGTCGAGACCGTGCTGTACGGCCTGCTGATCGTGCTGTTCCTGGTCTTCGAGCCGCGGGGCCTGGTCGGGCTGTGGATCCGGGTCCGCGGCTACTGGAAGTCCTGGCCGTTCTCCTACTAGAGAGGGGTGACCCATGAAAGGTCGTTGCGTGGCGGTGGGGGCCGCGTTGATGGTGCTCCTTCCCGCGTGCGGCGTCATCCGGGGCGACGACGACCGGGGCGGCGGCGTCCGCGCGCCGGGGGTCACGGCCGAGCCCTGCCCCTCCGCCGTGGACAGGAAGAAGGGCTGCATCTACCTGGGCACCGTCTCCGACCTCACCTCGGGGCCGTTCGCGGCGCTCGCCGTGCCGATCACCGACGCGCAGAAGGCGTTCTGGGCCCGGGTCAACAAGGCGGGCGGGATCGGCGGGACGTACGAGGTGGACGTCACCACGTACGTGCGCGACAACAAGTACAATCCCGAGGTCCACCGGCAGGTCTACAACGAGATCAAGGACCGGGTGCTCGCGCTGGCCCAGACGCTCGGCTCGCCCACCACGGCGGCGATCCTCGGCGACCTCAAGACCAACGGCATCGTCGCCGCCCCCGCCTCCTGGACCTCGGCCTGGGAGTTCGAGGACGTCATCGTCGAGTCGGGGTCCAACTACTGCGTCGAGGCGATGAACTCCGTCGACTACGCCATGGAGGCCCACAGGCCCAGGAGCGTCATGGCCGTCCACCTGGCCGGCGACTACGGCGCCGACGCCGCCGCCGGGGCGAAGATCGCCGCCGAGCGCAACGGCCTGACCTTCACCGACGTCGAGACGCCCCCGGGCGCCACCGAGCAGGGCCGCGCCATCACCGAGATCACCAAGCGCAGGCCCGACCTCGTCATCCTCACCACCGGGCCCGCCGACGCGGCCACCATCGTCGGCCAGGCCGCCGCGGCCGGCTTCCGCGGCCGCTTCATCGGCACCGGCCCCACCTGGAACCCCGCCCTGCTCAAGTCGCCCGCCGCGCCCGCGCTCAAGGCCCTGTACGAGCAGTCGTCGCCGGGCCGGCCCTGGAACGCCGAGACGCCGGGCCACCGGGCCATGCGGGAGGCGCTGCCCGGCGTCACCCCCAACGACGGCTACACCTCGGGCTGGGCCTGGGCCTACCCCATGAAGGCGGCGCTGGAGGCGATGGTGGCCGGCGGCGACGTCAGCCGCAAGGGCCTGCTCGCGGCCGTCAAGAAGCTCAGGACCGTCGACTACGAGGGCATGCTGCCACCCGAGGCCGGCAACTACGCCGACGATCCGAACACCGCGACCTTCCGCCAGACGATCGTCAACCGGGTCGACGACAAGGCGCCGACCGGCGTGACGATCGTCAAGGACTTCTCCGTCGGTCCCACCGCCAGGGCGTACACCTTCGACGGGCCCTGCTTCGCCAAGCTCTGAACCCCGGCGCCCGCGCGGCGGCCGCGGCGGCGGAGCGTTGGGTAGGGTCACCGATATGCGCCCCTTCACGACCCGGATCTCCGCGCTCGCCGCCGTCGCCGCCCTCGCCGTCACCGCCGTGGGTTGCGCCGAGGTCAACAACACCATCGACAAGACCCAGGCATGTCTGGAGGCGCCCAAGATCGTCGCCGACCTGGGCAGCGAGATCGCCAAGCTCAAGGACGACCCCCAGGCGATGGACAAGGCCCTCGACGACGCCGGCAAGAAGCTGAACGACGTGGCCGACAAGGCGGCCAACACCACGCTCAAGGAGGCCACCGACGACCTCGCGCGCACGCTGCAGGGCATCGACGTCAAGGACGTCAACGACGCGGTGGACGCCGTGCAGAAGGTCGGCACCGACACGGCCGCCTACCTGAAGAAGGTCGCCGAAGCCTGCGGTTGAGCCCAGCCTCAACCCGGCTTCTCTAGGGGAAATGGGGACGAACTAGCTTCACAGGTATGGAGCCGGATCCCCGTTTCACGCTCGCCAACGAGCGCACGTTCCTGACGTGGCTCAGCACCGCGCTGGCCCTCAGCGCGGGCGGGGTCGCCATGGCCGCCGTGCCGGAGGGCGTCTTCGCGCCCTGGGCGCGCACCCTGCTCGCCGTCGTCCTGGTCACGCTGTCGGCGCTGGCCGCCGGCATGGCCTACCCGCGCTGGCGCAACATCCAGCGCGCGCTGCGCAGGCAGGAGCCGCTCCCGCCGCCCGCCCTCGCGGTCGTCTTCGGCGTCGGGGTGACCGCGGTCGCGGTGATCGCGCTGATCTGCATCGTGGTCGCGGCCTGACATGTCCGGGCCGGCGCACGACGACATCTGGGACCCCGGGCTGCAGAGCGAGCGCACCCGGCTGGCCTGGGTGCGCACGGCCGTGGTGCTGTCCACGGGCGGGATCGCCGCCGCCGGGCTGACCCTGCGCCACGGCCTGCCGGCGGTGACCGCGGCCGGGTTCGCGCTGGCCGCGCTGTGCGGGGGCGTGCTGCTGCTGCGCACCGGCCTGCGCTTCCGGCGGGTGCAGGAGGCCCTGCACGGCGGCCGGCCCACCGACAACCGGGTGGACGCCCTGCTGGCCTGGCTCGGCACGCTGTGCGCCGTGGCCGGCGCGTTCGCGTTCGTGCTCACCGCGTGATCATGCCTGGTGAAGGCATTGATGGTGGCTTGCCGGAAACGCCCCGCTGGGATGACACTCGGTCTAGGGGGTGAACCCATGGAAGAGGTACGCAGAGTAGTACCGTTCGAGTGCCGCCGCTGCTGGCACGTGTGGGAAGAGGAGTATCTCGTCAGGTACGGCGAGGACCGTCACGGCAACGAGCGAGTCGTCTGGAGCAAGGACGGGATCACCGTCCCGCCGCCCACCGAGGGCATGATCTGCCCCCGCTGCCACTGCCAGCAGGCCACCACGTTCCCCGACGGCTACCTGAGGCGTCATCCGGAGCTCATTCCGTCTCAGGAGCCGGCCAAGCCGGACGACAAGCCGCTGCTCAGCCCGGTCCCCAAACGGCAGCGCTACCTCTGATCCACCGGGGCCCGGGGTGCGGCGCGACGCCCCGCCCCGGGCCCTCCGAGCACATGACTCCGGCTCATGTAACGTGACAGCCGGTGAGCCTTTTCTAGCCTCAGGTGTCACAAACCACTTCTTGTGGCGTTCCGCGGGCGTGACGGAGACTCGAAACGGCGCCCGCGCTCCTGACGGAACCCGTGGCGGCGGCGCGGCGCGCGCCCGCCGCCAGGCGAGGGCGGCACCGCGGCGCGCGGGCGCCCTCCCCGCCGAGACGCACGCCGGGCCGGACCGGCGCACACGGACCGGCCCGGCGGGTCAGGTCAGCTCAGGCTCTCCAGCCAGGCCCGGTGGAGCCCGGCGAAGCGGCCCGAGGCGGCGACGAGCCGGTCCGGTGACCCGTCCTCGACGATCTCGCCCCGGTCCATCACCAGCACCCGGTCGGCGATCTCGACGGTCGAGAGCCGGTGCGCGATGATCAGTGCCGTCCGGTCGGCCAGGATGGTCCGCAGCGCCCGCTGCACCAGGCGCTCACTCGGCACGTCCAGGCTGGAGGTCGCCTCGTCCAGGATCAGCACCGCCGGGTCGGCCAGGAAGGCGCGGGCGAAGGCGACGAGCTGCCGCTGGCCCGCCGACATCCGGCCGCCCCGTTTGCCCACCTCGGTGTCGTAGCCGTCGGGCAGCGCCGCGATGAAGTCGTGGGCGCCGATGGCCCGCGCCGCCTCGCGCACCTGCCGGTCGGTGGCCTCCGGCCGGCCGAACCGGATGTTGTCGGCGACCGTGCCGCTGAACAGGAAGTTCTCCTGCGTCACCATGACGACGGCCGAGCGCAGCGTGGCCTCGTCCAGGCGGCGCAGGTCCACGCCGTCGAGCAGCACCCGGCCGCCCGTCGGGTCGTAGAAGCGCGAGATCAGCTTGGCCAGCGTCGTCTTGCCCGCGCCGGTCGCGCCGACCAGCGCCACGCTCTGGCCCGCCGGGATGGTCAGGTCGAGCTCCGGCAGGATCGGCATCTCCTCGACGTAGGCGAACCTGACCCGCTCGAAGCGCACCTCGCCGCGCGGCTCGGCCGGCGACTCCGGGTCGCGCGGCTCCGGGACCGACGGCTCCTCCTCCAGCACGCCCGACAGCTTCTCCAGCGCCGCGCCCGCCGACTGGAGCGTGTTGTAGAACTGGCTGATCTCCTGCATCGGCTCGTAGAACTGCCGCAGGTACAGCAGGAACGCGGTCAGCACGCCGACCGTGACCTCGCCGTGCAGCGCCAGCCACCCGCCGTAGAGCAGCACGCCGCCCACGGTGAGGTTGCCGATCAGCTTGATGCCCGGCATGAACAGCGCGACGAGCTGCATGCTGCGGGCGTTGGCGCCGCGGTAGTCGTCGTTGAGCCGGGTGAAGATCTCCTGGTTGCGCGGCTCGCGGCGGAACGCCTGCACCGCCCGGATGCCGGTCATCGACTCCACGAAGTGGACGATCACCAGCGCGACGGTCTCGCGCGTGCGCCGGTACACGATCGCCGACTGGCGGCGGAACCAGCGGGTGAACAGCAGCAGCAGGGGCAGCGGCAGCAGCGCCACCAGGCCGAGGTGCACGTCCAGCACCACCAGCAGCACCGCCGTGCCGAACAGCGTCAGGATCGCGGTGACCAGGCTGTCGAAGCCCGACTGCAGCAGCTCGGCGATGGCCTCGATGTCGGAGGTCAGCCGGGAGATCACCCGGCCGGAGGTGTACTTCTCGTGGAAGCTCAGCGACAGCCGCTGGAAGTGGTCGAACACCCGCCGGCGCAGCTCCAGCAGGATGCCCTGCCCGATCTTGCCGGAGAGCTGCAGGAACGCCTGCCGGGTGAGCGCCTGCGTGACCGCCGCGGCCAGGATCACGCCGATGACGGTGAGCAGCGTGGCCGGCCCGCTGCCCTTGAGCATCGGCGGGATGCCCGCGTCGATGCCGACCTTCACCAGGTACGGGATGGCCAGGCCGGCCGCGTTGGAGACGACGATGATGCCGGTGAGCAGGGCGATCGCCCTGCGGTGGGGCGAGAGCAGGTCGCCGAGCAGCCGCCGCGAGCGGGTCCGCAGCAGCACCGACACCTTCTCGGACAGCTCGTCCTGCTCCTCGGAGGCGACGCCGCGCCAGTCGGTGACCGCGGGCCCCTTGGCGGCCGGGTCGTCGGCGGGCTCGGTGGCCGTGCCGGTGGACGTGTTCGCGTCCGCGGTCAACGCAGGGCTCCTTCCGAGGGGTCGAGGTCGGCGTCCTGGGCGAGCAGCTCGCGGTAGGCGGGCACCTCGGCCAGCAGCTCGTGGTGGCGTCCGACGTGGGTGATCGTGCCGCCGGACAGCAGCGCGACCTTGTCGGCGAGCAGCACCGTCGAGGCGCGGTGCGCGACCACGATGCCGGTGGCGTCGCGCAGCACGTGCCGCAGCGCCTGCTCGACCAGCGCCTCCGTCTCGACGTCCAGCGCCGAGAGGGTGTCGTCGAGCACGAGGATCCGCGGCCGGTTCAGCACGGCCCGGGCCAGCGCGAGCCGCTGCCGCTGCCCGCCGGACAGCGACATGCCCTGCTCGCCGATCCGGGTGTCCAGGCCCCACGGCAGGTCGTGGACGAACATGGCCTGCGCGGTGCGGATGGCGTCCTCGAGCTCCTCCTCGGTGGCGTCGTGGCGGCCGAGGGTGAGGTTCTCGCGCACGCTCATCGAGAACAGCGTCGGCTCCTCGAAGGCCGTGGCCACCACCTGGCGCAGCGCGGGCAGCGTCAGGTCGCGCACGTCGTGGCCGTCGATGGTCACGCGCCCCGCGGTCGGGTCGATGAGCCGGGGCACCATCGCGGTCAGCGTGGTCTTGCCCGACCCGGTGGCGCCGACGATCGCGACGGTCTCGCCGGGCCGCACCTCCAGCCAGACGTCACGCAGCACCGGCTGCTCGGCGCCGGGGAAGCGGAACCCGACGCCCTCGAAGCGCAGGTGACCGCGCGGGGTCTCGATCACCGCGGTGCCGCCCTGGATGGCCGGGGTCGTGTCCATGACCTCCATGACCCGGTCGGCGGAGGTCATCGACTCCTGCGCCATCGCCAGGATGTAGCCGAGGCTGGCGATGGGCCACACGAGCTGGAGCATCATCGTGGTGAAGGCGACCAGCGTGCCCAGGGTCAGCGCGCCCGAGCCCACGGCCAGCGCGCCGAGCAGCAGCACCAGGGCCAGCGTGAAGTTCGGGATCACCTCCAGGAAGGTGAAGAAGCGGGCCGACAGCCGCACCTTGTCCATCGACGTGCCGTACACCTTGAGCGCGGCGTCGTCGTAGCGGTCGTAGACGTGGTGGCGCCGGCCGAACGCCTTGATGGTGCGGATGCCGATCGCCGACTCCTCGACGAGCGTGGCGAGGTCGCCCTGCTCGTCCTGCACCTGCCGGGAGATCTTGATGTAGCGCTTCTCGAAACGCATCGACACCAGCACGATCGGGACGGCGGAGGCGGCCACGAGCAGCCCCAGCGGCCAGTACATGTTCAGCAGCAGCACCGTGACGGTGGTGAGCTGGAGGATGTTCATGACCAGGAAGAGCATGCCGAAGCCGAGGAAGCGGCGGATGGTCGACAGGTCGGTGGTGGCGCGGGACAGGAGCTGGCCCGACTGCCATTCGCCGTGGAAGGCCATCGGCAGGCGCTGCAGGTGCGCGTACAGGTCGTCGCGGATGCGGGTCTCCAGGCCGAGCACGGGACCGACCTGGGTCCAGCGGCGCAGGAAGATCAGCACCGCCTCGGCGGCGCCGACGCCGAGCGCCAGCAGGCCGAGCGGCAGCAGGGCGCCGGAGTCGCCGCTGCGCACGGGACCGTCGACGACGTCCTTGCCGATGAGCGGCAGCGCGATGCTGGCGGCGATGGACAGGACCGCGACGAGCCAGATGAGCACCAGCTTGGCCACGTACGGGCGGAGGTAGGACTTCATCCGCCACAGAGCGTGGGACGAGAGCGCGGGGAGTGAGAAGGGCAGGGGACGGCGAGGTGAACGCGTATCGGGAGGCATCCCTACCAGGCTAATACGTGGGATCAACCCATTTTCGGTCCGCCGCGCTGAGGGTCAGCGGCGCCGTCATGGCCGTCGTGCTCGGCGTTCCCGCCCTTCTCCGCCTAACCGAATTGGAGCTGATATATCGCCCGAGTTAGCTTTTTCGAGCATTTGATGGGCGATTAAGTGGCCACATTTTCTGGCTCAGGAAGCCTCGTGGCTGTAGAGCGCGTTCATGGCCTGCACCAGCGGCGGGGGGTACGTGCCCGTGCCGGCCGTGGTTTTCGACCCGCCCCACTGCGCCTGCCACTGGCCGGTCGCGGTGGTCCGCATCGTCGTGTGGTTCAGCGTCCCGCCGGTGGAGTTCTTGTTGTAGATGGTCCAGTGGTGCGCGCTGTAGCCGTTCGTGGCCGACGCCCTCGCGACCGTGTCGTCGTAGGAGGAGGCGAGGAAGGTGTAGTCCGTCCCCATCTGCGACGGCGGCTGGCCGCCCAGCCACTTCAGGAAGCCGCTGCCGTCACGCATGTCGCTGCACTGCTCGTGGGTGAGGGCGCACACGTCCACCACGGCCGTGTTGATGCCCTTGTGCGGGGTGGCGAGGGTGACGATGTCCTCGATGTACAGGTACGGGGGCCAGCCGCTCGGCCAGGCCGTCGCGCCGACGTCCTGGGCGTCCATCGACACGGCGGTCAGGTCCGGGGCCTCGGAGGCCACGCCGTACCGGTTGACCCCCTCGATGGCGGCCTTGGCGATGAGGCCGCCCATGGAGTGCGCCATGACGTCCACCGGGACGCCCTTGCTGGAGTAGGAGGAGTAGACGGTCCAGGCGAGCTGGCGGCCGATCTCCTGGATGCGGGTGTCGGTCGTGCCGTTGAACTTGATGTCGCAGTTCGTGCTCTTGTTGTAGTAGCCGAACGTGTAGACGTCGGTCCACCCGTTGGCCAGGAGCAGGTCCCTGGCGTTCTGCCAGGAGCTCGCGCAGTTGGTGTCGGCCTCGCGGTCGAACCCGTGCACCAGCAGCGTCACGCGCTGCCCGTCGCCGCGCGAGGGCTCCGCCGAGGCGGGCGTCGCGCCGCCGGCCAGCACCGCGGCGGCGACGACCGACGACATGACCGCGGCCAGGCCGCACCTGAGGAGTCTGTGCATCCGCGCACTCCGTTCCGTGAGATCGCAAGCACGGTAGAGCGCGGACGATCATGCGCGAATCGGCCGTCGCGCCCGCGGGGAGCGGACGGTCCGGCGCCTCGACTAAGTCGGCGGGAACCCGCGAGTAGGTCGGTCGTACTCGGCGAGCAGGTCCAGCCCGGCGAGCTGGCCGCGGGAGGAGACGCCGAGCTTGGGGAACGCCTTGTAGAGGTGGTGTCCGACGGTGCGGGGGCTGAGGAGGAGGCGGACGCCGATCTGCCGGTTCGACAGGCCGGCGGCGGCGAGGAGGACCACCTGCCGCTCCTGCGGGGTCAGCCGCCCGAACGCCGCCGTCCGCGCCTTCTCCGCCGTTCTTGTGGTGGCCGGCTTCGCGCTCCCGGGCGGCCTCGTGTTCGCGGGCGGCCTGGTGTTCTCGGGCGGCCTCGTGTTCTCCCGCGGGGTGGCGGCCTCGCCGGCGGCCTGGAGCTCCCCGTGCGCCCGCCGCGCCCACGGGGCCGCGCCCAGCGCCTCGAACGTCGCGAAGGCCGCGCGCAGGTGCCGCCGCGCCTCCGACCTGCGGTGCGCGCGCCGCAGCCACTCCCCGTACAGCAGCGCCGTACGAGCCTCCTGGTACGGCTGCCCGGCCGGGACGGCGACGGCGCGGGCGTAGTGCCGGCCCGCCTCGTCGCCCTGGGCCAGCAGCCCCTCCAGCCGCGCGGCGACCGCCTGGGCCCAGGGCCGCCCGGAGGCCGCGGCCCAGCGCGCGTACCGGGCCGCCGGCTCCACGGCCAGCTCGCGCAGCCCGGCCCGTACGGCGGCCTCGACGAGGTCGGGCGCGGCGTGCGGCGCGACGAGGGGGTGATGGCAGGAACCGGACCAGACGGCGGCCAGCCGTTCGACCGCCAGGAGCGGCCGGCCGAGCCCCAGCTCGCACAGCCCCAGGGCCCACGCGGCGACGGCCCGGGCGACGCCGCCCGAGCCGGGGAGCTCAGGGGACTGGGCGACCAGGAGGGGGCTGACGCCGCCGCCCGTCGCGGCGAGGAGGGGGCTGACGCCGCCGGCCGCGGGGGGCAGGCGGGGGTCGATGCCGCCGCCCGTGGCGGCCAGGTGGTGGCACCGGGCCTCGTCGCCGCCCACGGCGGCCAGCCAGGCGAGGAGCGCGCGCAGGTGCGCGACCACGTGCCGATGCCCAGTCGCGTGTCGGTGCCCGATCGCGTTCTCGGGCCCGGTCGTGTCCCTGTGCCTGAGCGTGTCCCCGTGCCTGAGCGCGATCCTGTCTCCGATCGCGTTCCCCTGCCCGATCGCGGATGCCGTGCGCAGTCCCTCCGTGGCCGCCGCCTCCGCCTCCGCGTGCCGTCCGCGCAGCAACTCGGCCTCGGCGAGCAGCGTCAGGGCATCCGGGAGCACCCCGAGCAGCCCGCGGCCACGGCACCGCTCGGCCAGCAGCGTGGACAGCTCCCACCCGGCGGCCTCGTCCCCCGCGGCGAGCCCCATCCACGCGGACGTGGCGAGCAGGTCCGGGTGCTCCACGCGGGAGACCCGTACCGACTGGACCGCCGCCCGCACCGGGGAGAAATCCGTGACGTCCTGCCCCGCCACCATCCGCCCCACCACCGCCGCGCCGCCCGCGAACGCCTCCAGAACCGCACGCCCCGCACCCGGCGCCCCCGCGCTTCCCGCGTCGAGGCTGCGCCGAGGGGAGTGGGGCGCACCGCCCCCCCGGCCTTCGGCGGGCCCGGAAGGATCAGCGGAGTCGGAAGGATCAGTGGGCCCGGAAGGGGCAGCGGAGTCGGAAGGATCGGCGGGCGCGGACAGAAGGGCGGCGGCGGTGCCGGCCGCCGCGAGCTCGCCCGCCGAGGACGCCGCCCGCACGGCCCGCGCCGCCATCTCCGTCGCCAAGCGGATGTCATCGGCGAAAGCGTCCCCAGAGCTCGCCTCCCGGAAGCTCATGTCCCCAGAGCTCGCGTCCCCACAGCTCGTGCGCCCATAGCTCGCGCGTCCGGAGCTCGCGTGTTCAGCGCCCGTCAGCAGGAGGCGGGCCGCCCTCTCGGGAAAGCCGTGCGCGATCTCGACGCCCGCGCGCACCGCGGCGAGGCGGGCGCGGATGATCGGCGGCGACGGATGCGCCTCGGCGCGGTCCGCCAGGCCGGCGGCCCGCCTCGTGAGTCCCGCCTGAAGCGCCAGCTCCGCGGCGGCCAGCAGCCTCTCGGCCGCCCGCCGTGGATCCGGACTCAGCTCGCCCGCCCGCTCGTACGCGACCGACGCCTCGACCACCCTGCGCTGGTACGCGGCCGACGCCTCGACCACCCCGCCCGATGACCCCGCCCCCTCACACCGTACGGGCGGAAAGGCGTGGGCGGCGGCTCGGTGGAGGGCGGCGGCCAGGGACTCGTCGGGGGCCGTGGCGACGGCGGCCAGGTGCCAGGCGCCCCCTGACCGCTCCGGCCCGTCCTCCGGTGACAGCGCCTCGGCCAGCGCCCGGTGCGCCGCCATCCGCCGGAAGTACGGCGCGGACCGGTAGACCGCGGCCCGGAACAGCGGATGCCGGAAGGTCAGCCCGGTGGGCGAGAGGTGGACCAGCTCCTCGCGTTCGGCCGGCGCGAGGTCGGCGGGCGTGACGCCGAGCCGGCCGGCGGCGCGCAGGACCAGGTCGAGGTCACCCTTGTCGTCGGCCGCCGCCACCAGCAGCGCGGTCCGGGTCGCCTCCGGGAGGCGGTGCAGGGGCGTCTCGAACGCGCTCCGCGCCCGGCCCGACAGGGGACCGCACGAGCAGGCCAGCGGCAGCGGCCCGAGCCGGCCGGCCCGTTGTTCGGACGTCAGGGCGGCCGCGAGCTCGACCAGCGCCAGCGGGTTGCCCGCGGCCTCCTCGGCCACCCTCCGGCGCACCTGGGGCGCCAGGCCGGGGGCGTGCGCGTCGAGGAGCTCGCGGGCGGCCGCCCCGTCCAGCGCGGCCAGCGGTATCCGGGGGACTCCGGCGGCCTCGCCGAACCCGATCCCGCGCGGCCTGGGATTCCCCGGTACGCCGTCACCCGCGGCGAAGATCATGGCGACCCGCTCGCCGCCGAGCCTTCTGGCCGCGAAGAGCAGCGCGTCCGCCGACGCCCCGTCCAGGCGGTGCGCGTCGTCCACCACGCACAACACCGGCCGCTCGGCCGCCAGGTCCGCCAGCAGGCCCAGCACGGCCGGTCCCGCGAGCCGGGCCCGCGACCGGTCGGGCGCCCGTTCCACCGCCTCACGCAACGCCTCCGCCTGGGCCGCGGGCAGCCGCTCGGCGCGACCCAGGAACGGGCGGAGCAGCGGGTACAGCGCCGCGAACGGCAGCTCGCTCTCCGCCTCGATGCCGAGCGCGCGCAGGACCAGGAAGCCGGCGCGCTCCGGAGGGGCGACGCGGTCCAGCAGGGCGGTCTTGCCGATGCCGGTCTCGCCCGTGACCACGACGGCTCCGCCGCGCCCCGCCCGCGCGGAGGCCAGCAGCGCGTCGATCCGGGCCTGCTCGCCGGCGCGTCCGTACAGCATCCACCCTCCTGACGATCAAGTCAGGAGTCAGTGTGACTCCTCCCTACTCATGAGGTAAATGAGAGGGCTTCTCGCTATGCCGCACCGGCGTCGCGGAGGACCAGCCCGGCCCTCTTGATGTTGCACGCCGCGACCACGTCCGCGTTAGCGGCATACCCACATGCCACACAGGCGAAGTCGCTTTGGACCTTTCGGTTGTCTCTGCTCACCTGCCCGCACCGCGGGCAGGTGCGGGAGGTGTTGGCGGGATTCACCGAGATCAGCTCTCGACCGGCGCTCTCAGCCTTGTGCGCGAGGATGCTCAGGAACACCCCCCAGCCCGCGTCCAGAATGCTGGTATTGAGTTTGGCCTTCGCCGCTGCGCCGTTGGGCAGGAACACACCTGCCTGCTCAAGGGCGGGTTTGGCCTTGGGACTCCTGGTCATGTTCGCGATCCGCAGATCCTCGACCGCGATCACATCCGCGGTCCGGACCAGCGCGAGCGCGATCTTGTGTGCGTGGTCGGCTCGACGCCGGGCCACCGCACGGTGAAGACGGCCGATCTTCTGCGCCGCTTTGCGGCGGCGTCGCGAACCGTGCCTTGTGCCCGCATGGGCGCGCTGCGCGGCGGCCAGTTCTTTTTGCGCGGCCTCGAGGTGGCGCGGGTTGGGGATGTGTCCCTGTTCGTCGCTCACCCCGGCGAGCGGTTCGCTTGCGGTGGCGAAGTGGACCACGCCCATGTCCACGCCGATCTGACGGCCGCTCGCCGGCAGCGGCACCGCGGGCACGTCATCACAGGAGACGATCACATACCAGCGGGCGCTTTCCCGCTTGACCTCGAGCTGCTTGACCCGGCCGCGCACCGCACGATGCTGATGCACCCGGATCTGTCCGATCCCGTGCAGTCTCACGAACGTCGCGCTGGGATGCCTGGGTTGGCAGTCCCACTTCGCGCCGTCCCCCTCGACGAAGGTGATCGTGTCGAACCAGCCTCGCCCTTTGAACCGCGGATAGCCCGGCTTGCGGCCGGCTCTGACGCGGCGGAAGAACGACTCGAACGCCTTGTTCAACCGGCGTAGCGTCTGCTGCTGACTGGTGAACGACCAGCGGCCCTGCCCTGTCGGGTCATCGGCACGGATCTCTTTCAGCTGCGCGGACTGGTCGGCGTACCGGATCGAGATCTTCGCCCGACGGTAGGCTTCCCGGCGCTCTTGCAGCGCCGCGTTGTACAACGCCCGATGGTCGTCCAACATCGCGGTCAACGCGATGCGTTGTTTGACAGTGGGGCGCAGCAAGAACTTGAACGACCTACGCATCAGCGCATGCCTCCGCCCCGGCCGCCCGGCACACAGCGCCGACGAGACACCCGATCACTATAAGTCGCTCGTCGTATGAGCAGGGCGGTTTTCGGGAACGGACACTTTCGCGGTGCGCTGTCAGAGGACGAGCTGCTGCTCGCTCTGGGTGCGCCATTCGACCAGCATGACCGTGGCGTCGTCCTGGAGGCGGTCCTGCTGGTGTTCGAGAAGCGTCTGGATGAGCCGGCGCAGCGTCTCGGGCGGCGGCACGCCGTCGGCCTCGCGGCGGATGACGAAGTCCACGAACCGCTCCAGGCCGAACACCTCACCGTCCGGGCTGCGCGCCTCGATGACCCCGTCGGTGTAGAACAGCAGCCTGTCGCCGGGTTCGAGCTGGTAGCGGGCCGGCGGGTGGACGGCGCCCAGCCTGAAGCCCATGGGCGGGTCCGGCTCGGTCCTGAGGGTGGCCACCAGGCGGCCGTGGCGCAGCACCAGCGGCGGGTGGTGGCCGCGGTTGACCCACCGCAGGACGCCGGTGCGCAGGTCGAGGGCGGCCAGGACCCCGGTGGCGAACTGGGTGCCGCCGAACTGCTCGAAGACGGCCGCGTCCACGGCCTCGCCGATGGCGGTGAGGTCCACGTCCTCACGACGGGTGTTGCGGCAGGCGCCCACCGCGATCGTGGCCGTGAGTCCCGCGGCCGTGTCGTGCCCCATGGCGTCGAACACCGCCAGGTGCAGCAGGTCGCCGGCCACCGCGTAGTCGAAGGCGTCGCCGCCGGCCAGGTAGGCGGGCTCCAGAGCGGCGGTGACCACGACCCGCCCGGTCGCGAACGTCCGCACCGGCAGGAGGGTCCACAGCATCTCCGCCGACAGCTGCATGGGCTGGGCGCGCACGAGCCGCGCGTACGTGTCGCTGGTGCTGCGCTTGTTGGCCAGGACGAGCGCGGTCAGGCCGGCCAGCTGCGCCGCCCGCCACCGTACGCGCTCGTCGTCGCGGGGCACGGTGACGACGAGCACGCCGAGCCGTTCGGTGCCGTCGAGGAGCGGCAGGTACATCCGGCGCGGCTCCTGGGCGGAGGGCGGTTGCGCCGCCTCGGGCTCGTCGGTGGCGGGGCCGCTGGTGGGCCTGGTCTGGACGATGTCCAGCGTGCGGAACGCGCGGCCCGCCACGGTGGAGTCGACGCGGATGCGCTCGAACGGCGTGCCGTCGTCGTGCCGCTGTCCGGGCAGCGGCACGAGGTACTGCTGCTGCAGGTCGGCCACGTAGACGAGCACGTCGGAGAAGCCCACGTGCTCGGCGTGCCGGCTGATCAGCCAGGGCAGCTCTTCGAGCGTGGCGAGGTGATGGGCGGCGACCAGGCCGCCCAGCATGCGCTCACCGTTGTCCCGCACGCGCTCACTCCTCGTAGTCTTCGACGTCCTTTCTACCGGTGTCCTGCGGGTTTGGCACTGATGTACGGGCCGGTCCCGGGCGGTGTCCCCGGGCGAAAGGGGCGCGCCGGAGACACGCCGGTGGGCGCGCCAAAGAAACGGCAAAGGTTGACCGGCCCGCCCTGGCGCCTCATCTGGGCCGCCGGATGATGGAATCCGGGGGTGAATTCGGATGAAAACGATGAAGGAGAGCCACGAACTTCGCTGGGGCGGCATCGCGGGCATCGCGGCCGTCGTAGTGGCGATCATCGCCAGGCTCGTCATGGGCAACGCGCCCAACGTCGCCGAGTCGGCCACGACCATCGCGGGATATCTGATCGAGTACCGCACCGCGGTCATGGCGGCGTCGGTGCTGTACGGGATAGCCGTGATGCTGTTCCTGTGGTTCGGCGTGGCGCTGGCCACGGCGTTCCGGCGCGCGGACGACGCGAGTGACACGCCCACGCTGGTGCTGGCGGGTTACGTGCTCGTCTCCACGGTCATGTTCATCGGGGTGGGGATCTTCGCCGGGCTGACCTACGCCATCACCACGCACCGCGGCGCCCTGATGGCCCTGGCCGCCGGCCCGTACACCGCGCTGACCGTGATGAACATGATCTCCGGCATCGCGGTGGCGGCGACGTTCGCCGTGACGGCCGCCGCGATCATGCACACCAAGGTGTTCCCCACGTGGATGGCCTGGTTCGCGATCGTCGTGGCGGCGCTCAAGCTGCTGACCGCGCTGGGCACGGGCAGCACGGCACGGGCTCTCGCACCGGACGCGCCGCTGATGGTGGTGGTGCCGGCGGTGTTCATGGCGGTCTGGGTGCTGGTGGCCAGCTACATGCTGATCCGTGAGCACCTGCCCATGCCCGCGGCGGGCGCGCGACCGGTCATGGGGCACTAGACGAAAAACGCGGCGCCGCGCACCGGCGACGCGCCGAAGGTCCCTGACATCGCGGACGAAGGTCACCACAGCGCTCGCGGGACCGGTTTCCGGGGCATCCGGCTATTACCGTGAGCCGAGGGAAGACATCCCGTCGTGGAGATGGAGAGCGATATGTCGGATCTCGGGAGCTTCGGACGCAGGGTCGCCGAGCGGCGCGCATCGCTGGGCCTCACCCGTGAGCAACTGGCGGGCCAGGCCGGCGTCGACGCCGGGTACGTCCGGTACCTGGAGGAGCAGTCGGACTCGTCCGCGCGGGAGGTGGCCGACCGGCTGGCCGGCGCGCTGGGCACGACCGTGGCCGAGCTGCTGGACGAGACGCCGGTCGGCGCGGGCGAGGCGGCTCCGGGCGCGGACCTGGCCGAGCTGGACGAGAAGGAGTGCCTGCGCCTGATCGCGCCGGGCGGGGTCGGGCGCATCGCCTTCGAGGGCCGCTACGGCCTGACGGTCCTGCCGGTGAACTACCGGCTGTCCGACGGCGGCGCGATCGTGTTCCGGACGACGCCCGGCGGCGCGACGGACGCCGACCTGCGCACCGGCATGCGCGGCGTCGAGTACAAGGTGGCCTTCGAGGTCGACCGCGTCCACGAGCTGACCGGCGGCGGCTGGAGCGTGCTCGTGCAGGGCTCGCTGCACCACGTCACGGACGAGGAGGAGGCCGCCGCGGCGGCGACGGGCGTCGAGCCCTGGGCGGGCGGCGACCGCCGGCAGTACCTCCAGATCAGGCCGTCGCGCGTGACGGGCCGCCGCATCCTCACCGGCTGACGAGCACACCGGCTGACGACAACACCGGCTGACGGGGGACACCGGCTGACGAGAACTTCTCAGTGCCTGACCGGAACCTGGTGACCGGGGCCGAGCCGTTCGGGTACGGATCGGGGGACCAAAGACCCTAACCGGGGCGGATGCGGCTGAAGGAGGCTGGCAGGACTCGTCATTGGTTGGCCCAGTTTTCCGGAAGGTGTCGATGGCCGCCGTTCCACCAGTCGCGCCCCGTGCTACGACGGCTGAGCGCGACCGCGGTGGTGCCGGGCATGGCCGCCGCCGCGCGGCTGCGCGTCACGCGGGAGCCGGCCGGGATGTACGCGCTGACCTTCGGCGGGTTCGTCGCCTTCGGCGTCTACCTGCCGCTGTACCTCAAGGCCCTCTACGGGCTGACGGTCGCCGACGCGGCGGCCCGGACGGCCGGGTTCGTGGTGCTGGCCACGCTGGCCCGCCCGGTGGGCGGCTGGCTGTCGGACCGGCTGGGCGGCGAGCGGGTGCTGTGCTGGGTGCTGGCCGCGGTGTTCGCCTGCGCGATCGTCGTCTCGTTCGCGCCCGGCATGCCGCTCGCCACGGCCGGGTTCCTGGCCCTGGCGGCGGCGCTCGGGCTGGGCAACGGCGCGGTGTTCGCGATCCTCGGCCGGGCCGTGCCCGCCACGTCCGTGGGCAGCGCGACGGGCGTCGTCGGCGCCGCCGGCGGGCTGGGCGGATTCCTGCCGCCCATCGTCATGGGGCTGATCTACCAGGCCACCGGCTCGTACGCCATCGGCCTGATGCTGCTCGCGGCCATGGCGTTCGGCGCGTTCGTCTACTGCTGGGCCGTCCTGCGCCCGGCCGCCCGCCTCAGGACCTCGGACCCGAGGACGTCCGAGACGTGAGAGAGAACGAGACGTGAGAGAGAAAGAGACACCGCCCTGGTCGGCCCGGCCGGCCGGGCCGGCCGCATCGTCCGTGTGAACCTGCTCAAGGAGGACTCGTGAGCGATCGCGCCATCCACATGACCGCGTCGGTGCTGCTCGGCCACCCGGACGAGCGGCTGGTCGAGGCGCTGCCCCTGCTGACCATGACGGTGGACCGGCTGCCGGCCGGCGAGGCGGCCTCCCGCCTGCGCGCCTTCCTCAAGCACCTGGCCACGACCCCGCTGCCGCGGCTGGCCGAGCACTACGTGGCGACGTTCGACCTCAAGTGCCGCTGCTCCCCGTACCTGACGTACTCCACCTACGGCGACGCGCGGAAGCGCGGCATGGCGCTGCTGCGCTTCAAGCACGCCTTCCGCGAGGCCGGGTTCGAGCCGACCGGCGGCGAGCTGCCCGACCACCTGGCCGTGGTGTGCGAGCTGTCCGCGCGGGGCGGCGTCGCCCAGGCGGCCCGGCTGCTGCGCGAGCACCGGGCCGGCGTGGAGACGCTGCACCGGGCGCTGCGTGAGGAGCGCTCGCCGTACGCCGACGTCGTCGCCGCCGTGCTGGCCACGCTGCCGCCGCCGGGCGCGCGCGAGCCCGCCGCCGCCCGCCGGCCGGCTCGGGAGGGGCCGCCCGAGGAGCAGGTCGGTGTGGGACCAACGGCCCACGCATCCGGGACTTCGTCCCCGGGCGTCCCGGCGGCCCCGCGACCAGGCTGGGAGTGACAGTCCTGGGACGTGGAGGCGATGGGTGATGGGCGGACGGATCGTGGTCGGCGTGGACGGGTCCGCGCCGGCGACGGCGGCGGTGGAATGGGCCGCCGCGGACGCACGGCGGCGCGGACTGGCACTGCGCCTCGTGCACGTGTGCGAGCAGTGGGCGACGGCGGTGGGCAGCACGGAGTACTGCTCCGGCGTGCTGGAGGCGGCCGCCGAGCGGGCCCGCTCCCTCGCGCCGGACGCCGACGTGAGCACCGGCATGCTGAGCGGCGGCGTGATCGACGCGCTGGTCGGCGAGTCGGTCCTGGCCGAGAGCATGGTGCTGGGCAGCAGGGGCCTCGGCGGGTTCGCCGGGATGGTGCTCGGCTCCGTCAGCATGGCCGTCGCCGGCCACGCGGCCTGTCCCGTGGTGGTCGTGCGCGGCACCGCGGTGGTCCAGCACGGCCAGATCGTGGTGGGCTACGACGGTTCGGAGCACTCGCAGGCCGCCATGGAGTACGCCGTCGAGCAGGCGCGCGCCCGCGACGCGCAGCTGCACGTGGTCTACGCCTGGCAGCTCCCGGTCTTCTCCCCGTACGCCGCCGGATACGCCCCCCTCCTGGAGGACGCCTTCCAGCAGGAGGTCAAGATGGCCGCCGACCGGGTCGTGCCCTGGCGGGAGAAGAACCCCGACGTGCGGATCGTCGACGACCAGGTGTGCGAGCACCCGGTGTCGGCGCTGATGAAGGCGGCGCTCACCGCCGACCTCGTGGTCATCGGCTCGCGCGGGCTGGGCGGGTTCGCCTCGGCCGTGCTCGGGTCGGTCAGCCACGGCGTGCTGCACCACGTGGCGTGCCCGGTCGCGGTCGTACGCCCCCGGCAGGACCGTGCCCACAGGGAGCGTCCCGGGAAGGAGCGGACATGACCACGTCCTCGGACGGTGCCGGCCCCGACGTCCGGTCGCTGCGAGCGGAGCAGGTGATGAGCCGCGTGCTCGTCGCCGTCACGCCCGACGAGTCGCCCCTGATGGCCTGGGAGCTGATGCGCCGCGCCGGCGTCCACCACCTGCCGGTCGTGGACGGGCGGCACGTGCTCGGCGTCCTGTCGCGCGAGCGGCTGGCCGCCTCCTGGTCCGGCGGCCCGTACGAGCAGTCCGGCCGCCGGGTCGGGACGATGCTGGGACGCGAGCCGCGGCCCCGCGTCGGCCCGCGCGACACGCTGCGCCGGGTCGCGTGCGTCATGGCGGACGCCGGGGCCGACGCGGTGCCGGTGGTCTCCGAGCGCGGCCTGGTCGGCCTCATCACGGCCAGGGACGTGCTCAACGCCGTCGCGGGCCGCGCCTGCGCCGAGGAGCGGCCGGGCACGAGCAAGGACCGGCCGGGCGAGGTGATCACCGGGATGTTCCACCTCCAGCCGGTCGTGCCGCCCCGGCCGTGACCACCGGTGGGGCGGGACTTCCACCATCTCAGCGCGCTCCGGTCTTCACTGTCAACGTTGCGACGGCAGTTCACTGAAAACTTTCGTCGAAAGCTTGCAAGTCAGCGCGAAGCCACTTAGCGTCTGGGGGCATCAGGCCGATCTCTGTGCCCCCAGGAGCTGACCATGGCCCACCTTCCACGTCGCCGCTTCCTCCAGCTCGGTGCCCTCGCCGCCGGCGGCGCGGCGCTGTCCGCGTGTGGAGGGGGAGACCCGGCCGCCGCGCCGGCCGCCGGTCCCACGGGCACGGCGGCGACCGGCGACATCACGGTCTGGAGCTGGCAGGGGCCCGCCTCGATGATGAAGAAGCTCGTGCCCGGCTTCCAGAAGGCGTTCCCCGGTGTCAGGGTCGACGTCCAGGACATCGGCAACCCGGCCATCTGGGACAAGATCACCACGGGTATGGCCGCGGGGGGCCTGGGGCTCGGCGACGTGCTGCACATCGGCGTCGACTACCTGCCCGCCTACATCGAGAAGTTCCCCGGCGGGCTGGCCGACCTGCGGCCGCTCGGCGCCGACCGCCACCGCGGCGCGTTCGCCCCCGGCATGTGGGAGACCGTGAGCCGGGGCGGCAAGGTCTACGCCCTGCCCTGGGAGGCCAACTCGGCGGGCTTCTACTACCGGGCCGACCTGTTCGAGAAGGCCGGCGTGGACGTGGCGGCGCTGGGCACCTGGGACGAGGTCATCGAGGCGGGCGTCACGCTCAAGAAGAAGACCGGCGTCCAGCTCCTCGGCATCGACAAGCCCGCCTCGCAGGCCGACTCGGCCAACCTCTTCCAGATGCTGCTCCAACTCCAGGACAGCTTCTACTTCGACATGCAGGGCAACATCACGCTGGACACCCCGCAGGCGGTCACCGCGCTGACGATCATCAAGCGGCTCAACGACGCCGGACTGGTCGCCGACATGGCCGGCGGCTGGAACACGATGATGTCCTCGATCAAGAGCGGGTCGGTCGCGGTGCAGTCCATGCCCACCTGGTTCGGCGGCATCATCGAGGAGACCGCCCCTGACCAGAAGGGCAAGTGGCAGGTCCGGCTGCCGCCCGCCGTCACGCAGGGCGGCAAGGTGGCCGCCACCGTCAACTCCACCCACCTGGCGGTGGCCGGCACCAGCAAGGTCAAGGAGGCCGCCTTCGCCTTCGCCGAGTACGTGCTGACCCGGCCGGAGAGCCAGGTGGCCATCTACAAGGGCAAGGGCATCGCCCCCGCCCTGATGTCGGCCTACGACGACCCGGTCTTCCACGAGCCGTCCGCGTTCTTCGGCGGCCAGAAGAAGGGCGAGATCTTCCTGGAGGCGCTCAGGAAGCCGTCCTACGTGACCAACTACTCCGCCGACTACCCCCGGGCGCTCAAGGTGGTCACCGACGCCCAGAGCAAGGTGCTGCTCAAGGGGGCCGACCCGGCCGCCGTGCTCAAGGAGGCGGCCGACCTGCTCGCCCAGCAGACGGGCCGCAAGGTGGTGCGATGACCGCGCTCGCGGAACGGGCCGGCGCCCCGCCGGTGCACCGTGCCCCCTCCCGCCGCCGGTGGCGGGGCGCCAGGCTCGCGCCGTACCTGTTCACGGCGCCGGCACTGCTCCTGTTCGCCGCCTTCAAGCTGTATCCGATCGCGTGGGCGTTCTGGCTCAGCCTCTTCAAGACCGACGGCGGGCTGCAGACCTTCGCCGGGGCGGCGAACTATCGGCGCCTGGTGGCCGACCCGCTGTTCTGGTCGGCACTGGGCAACACCGGGATCATCCTGGTCGTCCAGGTGCCGCTCATGCTCGCGCTGGCGATCGGCCTGGCGGTGGCGCTCGACTCCCCGCTGCTGCGGTTCAAGGGCTTCATCCGGCTCGGGTTCTTCATGCCCATGGTCACCGGGCTGGTGGCCTACGGCCTGCTCTTCGCGATCCTGCTCAACCCGCAGTCCGGCCTGGTCAACTGGGTGCTCGGCCTGGCCGGCATCGGCCCTGTGCCGTGGCTCACCCACGGCCTGTGGGCCAGGGTCGCCGTCGGGCTCGCCCTGACCTGGCACTACACCGGCTACAACGCGGTGATCTACCTGGCGAGGCTGCAGGCCCTGCCCCAGGACCACTACGACGCCGCGGCCGTGGACGGCGCGGGGGCCTGGCAGCGCTTCCGGCACGTCACGCTGCCCGGACTGCGGCCCGTCGTGCTGCTCACGCTCGTCATGTCGACGATCGGCACGCTCCAGCTCTTCGACGAGCCCTACGTCATGACCCACGGCGGTCCGGACAACAGCACCATGACCCTGGGCCTGTACCTGTACGCCAACGGCTTCAAGTTCTTCGACTTCGGCTACGCCTCGGCCATCGCCTACGCCCTGACCGTCATCATCGGAATCCTCGGCCTCGTCCAGTTCAAGTTCCTCGGAGACAGGCCATGACGCGCCGGGTGATGCTGACCTCCTCGCTGCTGGTCCTGGTCGCCGTGGTGCTCGTGCCGTTCTACTGGCTCGTGGTCGGGAGCACGCACCGCTCGGCCGAGGTGTTCGGAACCCCGCCGCCGCTGCTGCCGGGCGCGCACCTGCTGGACAACCTCGCCACCCTGGAGTCCACCGTCGGCTTCAGCCGGGTGGTGCTCAACTCCACGCTGATCGCCACCCTCTACACCGTGCTCGCCGGGCTGGTGTGCACGATGGCCGGCTACGGCTTCGCGAAGTTCGACTTCCGCGGCAGGGAACCGCTGTTCGGGCTGCTGATGCTGGGCCTCATCGTCCCCAGCCAGGTGACGCTGGTGCCGCTGTTCAAGATGATGCTGGCGCTCGAATGGCTCAACACCTACCAGGCGATCGTGCTGCCGAACCTCGCGCTGCCGTTCGGGATCTTCCTGATGCGGCAGTCCATGTCCGCCCTCCCCGACGAGCTGCTGTCGGCCGGGCGGGTGGACGGCTGCGGCGAGCTGCGGCTGTTCTGGCGCGTGGTGGTGCCGCCGATGCGGCCGGCACTCGCCGCGCTCGCGATCTACCTCTTCCTCTACCAGTGGAACGACTTCGTCTGGCCGCTCATCGCGCTGCGCACGCGTGACGCCTACACGATCCCGCTGGCCATCGCCTCCCTCCAGGGGGCGAACGAGACGGACTACGGCGCCATCCTGGCCGGCACCGCCGTCGCCGCGATCCCGATGGCCCTCCTGTTCCTCCTTCTGCAACGACACTTCGTCTCCGGACTACTCGCGGGAGCTGTTAAAGAGTGAGCGTGACGACCGCCGGGCTGGTGCCCGCGCCCACCGAGCCGTTGCTCGACGACGTACGGCTGGCCGTCCTGACCGGCGCCCCGGGGACCGCAGCCCGCTGGGAGCGGACCACACGGCCCGACGGCACCGAGCTGGTGGAGATCCATTCCACGGGGGAGCTGGAGATCCGCCTCTCGGTCCCGCTCGGCGACGCGGTCGGCTTCTGGCACCCCGACGCCGGATGGACGCGCACCATCGTCGCCGACTGGGCGGGCCTGGCGAACGTCTCGCTGGTGAGCGGCGCCGTGGCCGGCTGCCTGTACGACAGCCGCGGCACGTCCATGCTGGCCTTCGCCGCGCTGGACCCGGTGCCCGAGACCATGGTGCGCTACGGCGTCTCGGAGGAGAACAAGACCTTCGTGGTGCACCTGCGCGTCACCGCGGCGGGCTCGCCGTACCGGCTGGTCTTCGCCCCCGCCTCGGCAAGCGTCGCCGCCGCGATGCGGAAGGTGCGCGGCGCGTTCGGCCGGCCCGCCCCGGCGCCCGAGGGGGCGCGCGTGCCGGTCTACTCGACCTGGTACGGCTTCAGCCAGGCGGTGGAGGCGGAGGCCGTGGAGGCCGAGGCGTCGCTCGCGGCGGAGCTCGGGTGCGGGGCGCTCATCCTGGACGACGGCTGGCAGGAGCTCGGCACGGGACGCGGGTACCACGGCGTCGGCGACTGGCGTCCGGACACCGCGAAGTTCCCCGACTTCGCCGCGCACGTCGCCCGGGTGCGCGGCATGGGGCTGGCCTACCTCGCCTGGGTCGCCCCGCTCCTGATCGGACCGCGGGCGGAGTGCTTCCCGGAGCTGTCGGCCCACGCCCCGGCGCCGGACGTCGTGCCCGGCGCGCGTGCCCTCGACCCGCGGGTGCCGCAGGTGCGCCGGCACGTCGTGGACACGTGCGTGCGGCTCGTCCGCGACTACGGGCTCGACGGCTTGAAGATCGACTTCCTGGAGACGGTGATGGCCTACGCGGGCACGCCCTCTCCCGGTGACATCGCCGACGTGGGCACGGCCATGCGCGTGCTGCTGACCGAGCTGGTGACGGCGGTCGAGGCCGTCCGGCCCGGCGCGCTGATCGAGCTGCGGCAGCCGTACACGGGGCCGGGCATGACGCCCTTCGGCGCGATGCTGCGCGCCAACGACTGCCCGGCCGACGCGGTCGCCAACCGGGTGCGGACCATCGACCTCGGGCTGCTGGCCGTGGGCGGCGCCGTGCACGCCGACATGCTCATGTGGGACCCGGCGGCGCCGGCGCGCGGCGCCGCCCGCCAGCTCATCGGCGCGTTCCACTCCGTGCCGCAGATCTCGGCGCGGCTGGGCGCGCTGAGCGGCGAGCACCGCCGGATGCTGGCGTTCTGGCTGGAGCGGTGGCGCGAGCTGCGGCCGGTGCTGCTGGACGGCGACGTCGAACCGGGCCGCCCCGACGAGCTCTACCCCGTCGTGCGCGCCGCGCTCGGTGAGCGCTGCGTGACCAGCGTGACCGCGGACCACGTGGTCCCGGTCGACGCCGGGCGGCACTCCGAGATCACCGTCGTCAACGGCACCTCGTCGGGACGGCTGGTGCTGGACGTCGAGGGACGGACGCTCCGCGCCGCGCGGATCTTCGACGCCGACGGCTCTAGGATCGAGCCGTCGGACCGGCGGCTGGGGCCAGGCCTGTGCGTGCTGGACGTTCCGCCCTCCGGCCTGGCCGATCTGGAGGTGGCACCATGAAGATCGGCATTGTCGAGGTGGCGGAGAGGGCCGGGGTCAGCGAGGCGACCGTCAGCCGGGTGATCAACCGGCGGGCCGGGGTGTCGGCCAAGACCCGTGAGGCCGTCGAGCGCGCGATGGCCGAGCTCGGCTACGAGCGCTCCACCCGCGGCCAGATCGTCGCGGTCATCACGCCCTGGCTGTCCAACCCCTTCTTCACCGACGTGGCCGAGCTCATCGAGGCTGCGCTCGCGCCCCACGGGCTCAAGGGGGTGGTCTGCCCGGCGCTGCCCGGCGGCATACAGGAGCGCGAGTTCGTCAACGCGCTGGCCGAGCACGGCGTGGCGGGAGTGGTGTTCCTGTCGGCCAGCAACACCATCGAGGGAGCCGATCCCGAGACCTATGACGTGCTGGCCGCGCGGCGCATCCCGTTCGTCGGCGTCAACGGCGGCTTCGAGGGGCACGACGCGCCGGTCCTGTCCACCGACGACCCCATGTCGGCGGAGCTGGCGGTCGACCACCTGTGGACTCTGGGGCACCGCAGGATCGGCCTGGCGTCGGGCCCCTCGGGGAACCGGCCGGCCGACCGGCGCGTCGAGGGGTTCCGTACGGCGATGACGCGCCGCGGCGCGGCCGACTCCGACGCGCCCGTGGTCAGGCAGCACTACACGATCGAAGGGGGCCAGTCGGCCACCTCGGAGCTGCTCAAGCGGGGGGTGACCGCCATCGTGGCGGCCAGCGACTTCATGGCGCTGGGCGCGTACCGGGCGGTGCTCAGAGAGGGGCTCTCGGTGCCCGGCGACGTCTCGGTCGTGGGGCACGACGGGTCGACGATCATGGAGTTCGTCGACCCGCCGCTGACCACCGTGCGCCAGCCGATCGACCGGCTGGCCAAGGAGGTCGCACGCAGCATCGTCGCGCTGGTGAGCAACCGCGACGTGCCACGGGGGGAACTGCTCTTCAGCCCCGAGCTGGTCGTGCGCGGGTCCACCGCGCCGCCCCGCAGGGCCTGACCGCCCGACAGGTCATCAGATTCCGGGAGTATCCCCATGAAGCGCAAGCTCTGCTCCGTCCTCATCGGCTCGTCCCTGCTGGCCGCCGCCGCCCTCACCCCGGCGCGGGCAGCCGAGGGCGGCCCGCTGATCGTCGTCAACCCCGGCTTCGAGAAGGGCGCCGACGGCTGGACCTTCACCCAGGGCACCGGCGTCGCCACCAACCGCCCCCATGGCGGATCCAGGCTCGTCTACCTGGACGCCGGTCCCGGGATGAGCGTCAGCCAGGCCGTCACCGCGCCGGCGGCGGGCCGCTACTCGATCTCGGCCTGGATCTCCACGGGCGGGACCGGCGGCACGTTCGCCGTGCGGCGCAACGGCGCCGACGCGGGCACCGTCACCCTGCCCTCCCGCTCCACCTACGCCCGGTACACCGTCTCCGACGTGGAGCTCGCCGCCGGCGACAAGCTGGAGATCGTCTTCGGCTCCGGCTCCGGCTGGGTCAACGCCGACGACGTCATGGTCTCGCCCGGATCGGCCGGCGGTCCGCGCGTCACCTCCTCCAACGCCGAGATCGCCGAGCTGTTCGCGTGGTCCAGGGACAAGGCCCGTAGCTGGGTGCACCAGGACGGCGCGCCGGGCCCGCTCAACGTGGACGAGCGCAAGCCCGGCGGCACCGGCGAGGGCACCTACACCACCACCTACTGGGCCGGATACGCCCACCGCACCGGCTACTACTCACGCGACTTCGCCCATCAGGTGGCCGGCGCGCACATCCTGGGACTGGACCGCGAGAACAAGACGATGCTCCGGTCCTTCGCCGCCTCGGCCACCGAGGAGCACAAGTTCTACCCGGTGTGGGCGCTGAACTTCGACGCCAAGACCTACCTGGACATCGACTACCGGTCGCCGGACTCCTTCGTCCGGGAGGTCCCGGCCACGTTCGAGCTGGTGGAGAAGGCCAACCAGGCGTTCAGGTGGACGGGCGACCGGGCCTACGTCGACGACGCGGCGCTGTGGGACTACTACCGGCACGCCACCGGGGAGTTCGTCGACCTGCACGACGGCCTGCTGCCCAACGGCCCCGTCAAGGTGGCCGAGGGCACGGGCAAGGGCATCTTCGCCGGGTCGGCCAGCTACAACGAGACCGGCGACGAGCCGTTGGCCGAGGCGGGCGACGCGATCGCCGCCCAGTACCAGGCCTACCGGGCCCTGGCCGAGCTCGCGCGGGACAAGCACGACCCCACGACCGCGCGGCACGCGGCCGAGCGGGCCAGGGCGCTCAAGAGCTACTTCAACCGGACCTGGAGCGTGAAGCCGGGATCCGGCGAGATGGTCCGCGCCTACACGGTCGACGGGACGCCCCTGACCGGGTTCGGCAAGGAGAACAGCTGGTTCATGCCGATGAAGGGCATCATCGACGCCGGGCCGCGCAACGAGGCGTACCTCGACTTCATCGACGCCCAGGCCAGCGGGGCCGGGCGGCCCGCCAACCTCGAGGCCGTCACCTACCTTCCCGACACGTTCTTCCGCCACAACCGCAACGACACCGCCTGGAAGTGGATGCGCTACGTCTACGAGCAGCGCGAGGCCGCCCACGTCAGCGGCCGCCAAGGGCTGAACGGCGACTACCCGGAGGTGGCGTTCACGCTGGTGAGCCAGACGGTCGAGGGCCTGATGGGGATCCAGCCCGACGCGCCGCGCCACACGGTCGCCACCCAGTCGCGGCTGCCCTCCGACATCGGGTGGCTGGAGGTGGCCGACGTGCCGGTGGGCGACGGCACCGTGACGGTGCGGCACGACGGCCGGACGTCCACGACCTTCACCAACGGCTCGGACCGCCCGTACCTCTGGGAGGCGCGCTTCCCGGGCGAGCACCGGTGGCTCACCGTCAACGGCCACACCGTCGCGGGACTGCCCAGGACGATCGACGGCGTGAGGTACACGGTCGCCGTGGTGCCGGTGCCGGGCGGCCGGACGGCCACCGCTCGCGTGACCGGCTGACCCAACCCCGCGTGCTCCCGCCGGGATGCGGGAGCACGCGGGGCGGGGCCGGTCAGTCGTTGCCCAGCTCCATGGCGGCGCGGTCGAGCATCTCCTCCTCCTCGGAGACCTCGCCGCGCGAGGCGATGGCCTCGGCGCCGCCCTGCGGCATCGCGCCGATCAGCCCGGTCGAGGCGGCCTGGGCGGCGCCGATGAGCGCGTGGTGGTGGGTGCCGACCATGCCCAGGCTGGCGTACTGCTCCAGCTTGGCGCGCGAGTCGGCGATGTCGAGGTTGCGCATGGTGAGCTGGCCGATCCGGTCCACCGGACCGAACGCGGAGTCCTCGGTGCGCTCCATCGACAGCTTGTCCGGGTGGTAGCTGAAGTTCGGGCCGGAGGTGTCGAGGATCGAGTAGTCCTCGCCGCGCCGCAGCCGCAGCGTCACCTCGCCGATGACGGCCGTGCCGACCCAGCGCTGCAGCGACTCGCGCAGCATCAGCGACTGCGGGTCGAGCCAGCGGCCCTCGTACATCAGCCGGCCGAGCCGCCGCCCCTCGTTGTGGTAGGTGGCGATGGTGTCCTCGTTGTGGATCGCGTTGACCAGCCGCTCGTACGCCGCGTGCAGCAGGGCCATGCCCGGGGCCTCGTAGATGCCGCGGCTCTTGGCCTCGATCACCCGGTTCTCGATCTGGTCGGACATGCCCATGCCGTGCCGCCCGCCGATGGCGTTGGCCTCCATCACCAGGTCGACCGGGCTGGCGAACTCCTTGCCGTTGATCGTGACCGGGCGGCCCTGGTCGAAGCCGATGGTCACGTCCTCGGCCGGGATCTCGACCGTGGGGTCCCAGAACCGCACGCCCATGATCGGGTCCACGGTCTCGATGCTGGTGTCGAGGTGCTCCAAGGTCTTGGCCTCGTGGGTGGCGCCCCAGATGTTGGCGTCCGTGGAGTAGGCCTTCTCCGTGCTGTCGCGGTAGGGCAGCCCGTGGGCCAGCAGCCACTCCGACATCTCCTTGCGCCCGCCGAGCTCGGAGACGAAGTCCGCGTCGAGCCAGGGCTTGTAGATGCGCAGGTGCGGGTTGGCCAGCAGGCCGTACCGGTAGAACCGCTCGATGTCGTTGCCCTTGAACGTCGAGCCGTCACCCCAGATCTGCACGTCGTCCTCGAGCATGGCCCGCACCAGCAGGGTTCCCGTGACGGCGCGGCCGAGCGGCGTGGTGTTGAAGTACGCCCGCCCGGCCGAGCGGATGTGGAACGCGCCGCAGGTCAGCGCGGCCAGGCCCTCCTCGACCAGCGCCGCGCGGCAGTCGACCAGGCGCGCGACCTCGGCACCGTACGCCAGGGCACGGGCGGGCACCGAGGCGATGTCGGGCTCGTCGTACTGGCCGATGTCGGCGGTGTAGGTGCACGGGACTGCGCCCTTGTCGCGCATCCAGGCGACGGCCACCGAGGTGTCGAGACCGCCGGAGAAGGCGATGCCGACCCGCTCGCCGGCGGGCAGGGAGGTGAGAACCTTGGACATGAGAAAAGATTATGCATTGCTACGCATGATCATGCAAAGCGGGGCGGGTAAAAGAACCCGACCGGGCCCGGACGGGCGTCCGCCGACCCCCTCGTGTCGCGGCGGGACGATGGTCCCTCCGCAGACGGGACCTCGTTCTCTGTGCGCCCGGCTTACGGAGGTGTGTCCTGAATTCGTGTACTTCCGCAACCGGAGGGGGCGGTCATGACGAATCCCGTAGTTGTGGGGATCGATGGATCTGACGCCGCGTACGCGGCGCTCGGCTGGGCGGTGCAGGACGCCACGCGCCGGGCACTGCCCCTGCGGATCGTGCACGTGCGCGAGCCCTGGAGGAGCGAGCACCCGGACGACGCGGGCGGCGGCGTGTCGCTGACCGAGCGGAGCGAGCTGCTGCTCGCCGGCGCCGAGGAACGGGCGCGGCGCCGTGCTCCCCGCCTGGAGGTGACCACGGCGCACCTCGTCGGCGCGGTCGTCGAGCGCCTGCGCACCGAGTCCGAGACGGCCGACACCGTCGTGGTGGGCAGCCGGGGGCTCGGCGGGTTCGCCGGGCTCGTGCTCGGCTCGGTCGGGCTGGCCCTGGCCGGTCACGCGCACGGCCCGGTCGTCGTCGTGCGCGCCCCCGAGCGGGGCGCCGGAGGCGGCGGCGAGGTGGTCGCCGGGTTCGACGGCTCCGCCGACGCCGAGGCCGCCCTGGAGTACGCCATGGAGCAGGCCGCCGCCCGCGGCACGCGGCTGCGCGTCGTCTACGCCCGGCACACCGTGGTCCTCGCGCCGCAGGCCGCCGGGTACGGGCCGCTGGTGGCCGGTGCGCTGGCCGACGAGGCGGCCGAGGTCGGGCGGAGGCTGCCGCTGTGGCGGGACAAGTATCCCGACATCGAGGTGGTGGAGTCGGTCATGTCCGGGCATCCCGTGCCGGTCCTGGCGGCGGCCTCCCGGACGGCCGCCCTGGTCGTCCTGGGCTCGCGTGGTCTGGGTGGCTTCGCCGCCTCCGTGCTCGGCTCGACCTGCCACGGCGTGATCCACCGGGCGCACTGCCCGGTCGCCGTCGTCCGCGCCCCCTGGAGGAGATCATGACCACCGTCGTACGCCCCGCCCGCGGGAGCGTCGTCGTCCGCGCCGTCCGGAGGACATCATGACCGTCGTCGTCGCCCCGCCCTGCCTGACCGACGTGGCCCGCCGCGACTGGGACCTGCTCCAGGCCCCCACGCCGGACCCGCCGGCGTTCGAGCCCGAGACGGCCGGGATGCTGCCCGAGCCCGCGCGGCGGTGGGTGCTGCACGCCATCGCGCCCGGCACGCCGCTGCGCCGCGGGGTCGTGCTGGACAGCCACGGCCTCATCCGGCTGAACGGCTGGCATCCCTTCCGTGCCGCCCAGGTGCTGCTGCCCCTGGAGGGCTACGTCTGGTCGGCGGGCGCCCTCTTCGGGCCGCTCACCGTGCGCGGCTTCGACCGGTACCGCGACGGGGCGGGGGAGATGCGCTGGCGGCTGTTCGACGCCGTCCCGGTGATGTCCGGAGCCGGGCCCGACATCACGCGCAGCGCCGCGGGGCGGCTGGCGAGCGAGCTGGTGCTGGCGCCCGCGGCCGCGCTCGACCCCCGGCTCACGTGGAAGCAGGCGGACGAGCGCCGGGCGATCGTCCGGGTGCCCGTCGCCGGTGAGGAGCACGAAGTGACGCTCACGGTCGCGCCGAGCGGTGCGCTGGAGGCCGTGACCCTGTCCCGCTGGGGCGCACCGGACGGCGGGCCTTACCGGCACGAGCCGTTCGGCGTGGAGGTGCTGCGGGAGGCGACGTTCGGCGGGTACACGATCGCGGCGGAGGCGCGGGGCGGCTGGTGGCCGGGCGCCGCCCGATGGGCCGAGGGCGAGTTCATCCGCTTCTCGATCGAGCGGGCCGTCTTCCGCTGACCCGCCGTTCCGCCCGCCGACCTCGTCCGGTCAGAGGCCGCGGACGCCGGTGACCTGACGCTGTCAGAGGCCGCGGATGCGGCGGCCGGTGACCTGACGCTGTCAGAGGCCGCGGATGCGGCGGCCGGTGATCTGGTGCGGGAGGATCCGGATGTACAGCTCGCGCGTGCCGCCCGCCCAGGGCGAGACCCCGGCCCCCATGACCGCGTCCAGCTCCTCCTGCTCCACCAGGTGGGCAGGGCCCTGGACCAGCACGCTCCACCCTTCGCGCCGCGCCTCGTCGATCTGGTCCACCTCGAACCCGATCTTGACCTCCACGCCCTCCAGGCCCGTGCGCAGCGTCCGGTCCATCTGGCCGCCCTGAGCCGTGCGGAAGACGAGCGCGCCCTCGTGCAGCTTGTAGTTCACCGGCAGCACGGTCGGGCCGTCCGGCCCGGCGAAGGCGACCCGGCCGATGCCGCCCGGCGCGATCAGGCGCAGGCACTCGTCGCGGTCCAGCTTCTCCAGCACGGGCGTCAACCGGGCGACGCCCGGGCCGGGTGGCCGGTCGGCGGCGCCGCCCAGCAGCTCGCCGGGGGAGATCCCGAGCGCCCCGGCCAGCCGGGTCAGCGCGCCGGTGGCGATCGTGTCGGGGTGCTCCTCGACGTACTGGATGTACCCGGGCGCCATGGCGGCGCGCTCGGCGAGCTCCTCGCGCGTCAGCCCCCGGCGCTCGCGGTGGTAGGCGATGCGGCGGCCGAGGTCGCCGGTCATGACCGGCCCCCTTGCTCGCCCGAGCCCACCGTGGTCTGGCGCGTCTCGCCGTCCCCGGCGCCGGCGTACGGGACGCGGCCCGTCACCGACAGCTCCGCGAGGTCCTCCACGACGATGCCCGCGCCCGCCGCCCGCAGCGCCGCCCCGCGCTCGCCCGACCGGTCGACGCCCACCACCAGGGCGAACCCGCCGCGCCGCCCGGCCTCCACACCCGGCAGCGCGTCCTCGACGACGGCCGTCCGCCCGGCGGGCGTCCCGAGCCGGCGGGCCGCCTCCAGGAACAGCGCCGGGTCCGGCTTGCCCGCCAGCCCGAGCCGGGCGGAGTCCACGCCGTCCACCGTCACGTCGAACAGGTGGGTCAGCCCGGCCGAGCCCACCATGGCCCGGCAGTGCCGGCTCGCCGACACCACCGCAGTGCGGCAGCCGCGCCGCCGCAGCTCGTGGAGCAGGGCGACGGTCGAGGGGAAGGCCGCCACGCCGTGCCGCCCGATCTCGGCCACGAACAACGCGTCCTTGGCCAGCCCCAGCCCGTGGACGGTGGCGGCGTCCGGACCGTCGTCCGGGCTTCCCTCGGGCAGCGTGATGCCGCGCGAGGCGAGGAACGTGCGCACCCCGTCGAGGCGCGGGCGCCCGTCGACGTGGCGCAGGTAGTCGTCGCGGACGTCGAAGGGCGCCGAACGTCCGCGCAGGAAGGCGTCGAAGACGTGCTTCCACGCGGCCGCGTGGACCCGCGCCGTGTCGGTGACCACGCCGTCGGTGTCGAACACGACCGCGTGAACGGTCGCGAGGTCGATGGCGGCCATGCCCAGGACGGTACCCGCGATCCCGGCATTTGAGACATGCGCCGCGCCGGCCGCAGAGGACCTTGGGCCTCCGCACGCGGGACGTTCGCCGCTGCCCGGCGCCGGGGCGGGGAGAGGAGCCTGGGAGGAGGAAGCAAGGAGAGAGGTGGACACCATGGCACTGGAAGTGAAGGACGTGATGGGCCGCGTGGCCATCGCCGTCCTGGAGGACGCGTCGTTCAGCGAGATCATCGGCGCGATGAGGCGGTTCGCCGTCGGCGCCGTCACCGTCATCGACGCCGAGCGGCGGCCCGTGGGCGTGGTGTCCGAGGACGACCTCCTGCTGAAGGAGAGCGACCCCGTCGGGCACAGCGTCTCCATGTTCGAGTCCCACCGGCGGCACGAGGAGCACCACAAGGCGGCCGGCGTCACGGCGGCCCAGCTCATGACCTCCCCGGCGATCACCGTCACCCCGGACACGCCGCTGCGTGAGGCGGCGCGGCTGATGCGCGACCGGCGCGTCAAGCAGCTCCCCGTGATCGATCCCGTCAGCGGGCGCATCGCCGGCACCCTGCACCAGCGGGACGTGCTGCGCGTCTTCACCCGCCCGGCCGCCGACCTGCTCGCCGACATCCAGGCCCGGATCCCGGACCTCGCGGCGTACGCGATCGAGATCGACCAGGGCGTCGTGACCATCAGGGGCAGGTGCCGGCGCAGGTCGCAGGCCATCGCGCTGGAGCGGACCATCCGCGGCATCGAGGGCGTGGTGGACGTCGTCTCCCGGCTCGACCACGAGGAGGAGGACCTCCTCGTCGTCCCGCCGCTCCTCTGAGCCGTCCGCGCCTCCGAGCCTCTGAGCAGGCAGAACGCGGCAGGAAAAAATCTCGGGGAAAAGTCGCGGGGGGATGTCGAGAACCCGCGAGCGGCTCCGACCAACCGGTGAACGACGGCCCGGTGGCACACCGGGCGGTCACCGAACCGACATCAAGGAGCCGGCGTCATGCGGAAGATCATCTACTACGTCCACACCTCTCTCGACGGCCACATCGACGGCCCCGACGGGGAGTTCGACTGGCCCGCCGTCGGCCCGGAGATGTTCGCCCACTCCGACGAGCTGACCGCCCGGGTGGACACCTTCCTGTACGGGCGCGGCGTGTGGGAGGTCATGTCGGGCTACTGGCCGAACGCCGAGGCGTACTCCGACGACGAGCACGACCTGAAGTTCGCCCCGATCTGGCGGTCCACGCCGAAGGTCGTCTTCTCCACCACCCTCGACAAGGCCGACTGGAACACCCGGATCGCCGGCGGCGACCTGGCCGAGGAGGTCACCGAGCTGAAGCGTCAGCCCGGCAAGGACATGCTGCTCCTCGGCGGTTCGGCGCTGGGGGGCGAGCTGGCGCGGCTCGGCCTGATCGACGAGTACCACGTCGTGGTCCACCCGGTCGTGCTCGGCGGCGGGCGGCCGTTGCTCGCCACGCGGGAGCGGCGCGCTCTGCGCCTGGTGGAGACGCGCACCTTCGACGGGCGCACGGTGCTGCTCCGCTACGTCCCCGCAGGCGACGGCGACGAGGGTCGCGGGAGTCTGTGAGGCGGGTGGCGGCTCGGCCCCGGACACCTCAGCGCAGGCGGCGCAGCAGGGGCGACGGCTGGGGGTCGCAGGGCGCGACCCGGATCCGGGCGTCCACCGTCACCGCGCCGTCCGGGGAGACGATCACCGGGTTGAGGTCCAGCTCGGCCACCTCCGGCAGCTCCTCCAGCAGCCGCCCCACGCGGACGACCTGCCGCGCCAGGGCCGCCACGTCGGCGGGTCGCGCGCCCCGGTAGCCGTGCAGCAGCGGCGCGCACCGCAGCTCGCCGATCATCTCCGTGGCCGCGGCGGTGGTGACCGGCGGCACCCGGAACGCCTGGTCGGCGACCAGCTCCGCGGTGACGCCGCCCATCCCCACCATGACCAGCGGCCCGAACACGGGATAGTTGACCCCGCCCACGATGATCTCCACGCCGGGCGGCAGCATGGGCTGCACGGTCGCGCCGGTCATCCCGGGCCCGATCCGGGCCGCCATCTCCTCGTACGCCTCCCGGACCTCCTCCGGCGCGCGCAGCCCGAGCCGGACCCCGCCGACGTCGCTCTTGTGGACGGGACCGGCGGCCTTGAGCACCACCGGCAGGCCGAGCGACACGGCGGCCGCGGCCGCGGCGTCCGGCCCGTCCGCGTCCACCGACGGGACGAGATCGAGCCCGTAGCAGCCGAGCAGGCTCATGGCGGCCGCGGGGGACAGCCAGCGCCCGCCGGGACTTGCGGCCAGCTCGGCCCGGACGAGGGCGCGCGCCCGCTCACTCCCGGCGGGCGGCGGCTCCTCGGGCGCCTCGGCGGGACGCGCCCGCCACTCCGCGTACCGTACGGCGTGCGCGAGCGCCTCGACGGCCTGCTCGGGAAAGGCGTAGCCGGGGACGCGGCCCTCGATGAGCCCGTCGTGGCCGACGCACGCGAGCACGGGCTTGCCCGCTCCGTGCGCGCCGCCGTCGTCGCCGCCGGCGATCCTCTCGGCGGCCCTGGCGATGGCGCGGCGGGTCTCCTCCGGCCCGGACCCGAACGGCGGCGTGTAGACGACGATGACCGCGTCCACGTCGGGCGATCCCGCCACGGCCTCGACCGCCGCGCCGATCTCGGCGGCGAGCGCCTCGGCCGTCAGGTCGACGGGGTTGCCCACGGCCGCCGCCCCGCGGGCCCGCACCAGCCCGGCGGGCAGCTCGGGCACGACGAGGCCGTGCCGCTCGCAGGCGTCGGCGGCCATCGCCTGGGGACCGCCCGAGTTCCCCACGATGGCGACGCGGCGACCCCGGGGAAGGGGCTGGGAGGACAGCAGCCGGGCGGTGCCGATCAGCTCGTGGACGCTGTCCAGCCGGATCGCGCCCGCGGCGCGGACGAGCGCGTCCACGGCCACGTCCGGGGTGGCCTTGGCGGCGGTGTGGGAGCGGACCGCCCGGCTCCCCGCGCCGGTCCGGCCGCTCTTGACGAGCAGGACGGGCTTGGCGGCCGACACGCGGCGGGCGATGCGGGCGAACCGGCGCGGGTTGCCGAACGACTCCAGGTAGAGCGCGACGACGTCCGTGTCCGGGTCGTCCTCCCAGTACTCCAGCAGGTCGTTGCCGCTGACGTCGGCCTTGTTGCCCACCGAGACGAACGACGACACCTCCAGCCGCTCCAGCAGCGCCGCGCCCACGGCGCCCGACTGCGACATCAGCGCCACGCGGCCCCGGGAAGGGGTGATCGGCAGGAAGCTCGCGTTGAGGCGGGCGCCGGTGTTGACCACGCCGAGGCAGTTGGGGCCGATCAGCCGCATCCCCGCGGTCCGGCAGATCCGCAGCAGCTCGGCCTCGGCCCCGGCCCGCCCGGCCTCGGCGAACCCCGACGTCACCACCACCAGCCCCGCCACGCCGGCCTCGGCGCAGTCCCGGGCGACGTCGAGCACGCGCTCCGGCGGCACGGCGACCACGGCGAGGTCCACGGGGCCGGGCACGGCGCCCATGTCCGGGTGACAGGCCAGGCCGGCGATCCGGTCCGCCTTCGGGTTGACCGGGTGGAGCGGCCCGGCGAAGCAGCCGTCGACCAGGTTGCGCAGCACCCGGTGCCCCACGCCGCCGGGGTCGCGGCCGGCGCCGATGACGGCCACGGACCGGGGCGCGAGCACGTGGGCCAGCGACGCGCGCTCGGCGACGTGGTCGCGCGCCTCGACGCCGGCCCGCAGGAGGGCCGTGGGCCGGCAGGACAGGGCGACGCGCAGGGTGCCCGAGCCGGCGTGGCGGGTCGTGTCGAGCCCGAGGGCGGACAGCACATCGATCATGGCCCGGTTCTCGGCCAGCACGTCGGCGACCAGCTCCCGCACGCCGTGCGCCGCCGCGTCCAGCGCCACGTGCTCCAGCAGCAGCGTGCCGAGCCCGTGGCCGTGGACGGCGTCGTCGAGCAGGATGGCGAGGTCCGCCCGGCCGTCGCCGTACGGGATGTACTCGGCGACGCCCACCAGCCTGCCGCGCACGGTCGCCACCAGGGCGCGCCCCTCGTACCCGGGGCCGGTGACACGGTCCATGTAGGCGTGGGCGGTGTTGCGGCCGCCGGTGAAGAAGCGCAGGTAGGCCGAGCGTTCCGACGAGCGGTCCACCAGCTCGTGCAGGGCCCGCCGGTCGCCGGGGCACAGGGGGCGGACGTGCGCGATGCCGCCCTGCCGCAGGAGCACGTCGTACCCGGCGTCGGGACCGGCGTCGCGGGCGGACTCCCGCGCTGATCCGATGCGGGCGTCAGACATGGGAGATCTCCAGGTCGCGGACGGGGCGGCGCAGGGCGCGGGCCACGTACGGGCCGTACCCGAGCCTGATGATCATCTGGGGGTGGCCGCGCCTGTGGCGCGGGTCGCGACGGCCGCGCATGTCGCGCAGGTCGAGAGGCTGGTTGAGGAACGACGCCGACACGCCGTGCAGGGCGGCCACCAGGAGCATCCGTTGCAGGGCCTGACCGGCGCGCAGCCAGTCCACGGGGCGGTCGCCGGGGGTCGTCAGCACGGCGATCTGCGGGTGCCGTTCGAACCGGGCGCGCCCGCCGCGCCGCCCGAAGGAGCGCACCGGCGCCGGCTCCCCGGCCGGGCGCGGCCCGCGCACGTACGGCGGGAGCCCGTCGTGGCGCGGCTCGTACAGGGACGGCGGGAGCCCGTCGCGGCGGGGCTCGTACGGCGACGGACCGCGCCCGTCGCGGCGGGGCTCGTAGGGGGACGGGCCGCGCCCGTCGCGGAGCGGACCGGGCATCGTCCAGGCGGCCAGCTCGGCCTGGTAGTCGCGGTCGCGGGCCAGCTCGTCGTCGGCCGTCGCGGCCTGGTCGAGGACCTCCTCGGCGCCGGGACGGTCGAGGAGCACGAGGTTGGCACCCTCCCGCGACGCGGCGATCCGCAGGGCGGCCAGCACGTCCGGCGGCACCGGCTCGGCGGAGAACGGCTCGCGGTTGGTGCGCCGCCGCCAGATCAGGTCGTACAGCTCGCGCCCGCCGGGACGGCCGCCGGGGGCCTCGGCGGCGCGGACGGCGGCCAGCAGGTGCGGCTCGTCCTGACCGCCGGGCAGCAGCCACACCACCGGCCGGAACCCGGCCGCGCGCACGGCGAGCCGGAGGTTGAACAGGGCCGCGCCGCAGCTCACGTGCTGCGAGCGGCCGCGCGGGTCGCTGACCCGCAGCCGCCGGTCGGGGTCGGCGAGCAGCTCCACGAACGCGTGGCGGACGACGTCGAAGCGCCACGGCTGGGTGTTGAGCACCGACGGCGCCTGGCCCGCCGCGGCGAGCAGCCGCCGGACCCCGGCTTCCGTGGTCATCGGAGTGGCGGCGGGCGCGGCGGTTCGGCCGGCCGTGACCGTGGCGGCGTGCGCGGCGTGCGCGGCGGGCGCGGCGGACCGGGTGGCCGCGGTCGGAGCGGTCGGAGTGGACATGGCGTACCTCCCGACCCGACCCTCCCGCGGGCCCGGGGCGCCCGGCAGAGCCGGAGGACCCGCGTGATCGCGCCGAAGGTCCCACCGGGCAGGGAGGACCAAGGTCCCGTCGGCCGGGGCCGGGTGACCCTACGTGACGGCCTGGCCGATGCCGGAACCTTGCCGCCATGGATGTCCTTGATCTCTCGCGCTGGCAGTTCGGCATCACGACCGTCTACCACTTCCTGTTCGTGCCGCTCACGATCGGCCTGTCGGCCGTCGTGGCCGGGCTGCAGACGGCGTGGCACCGCACCGGCAGGCAGGAGTACCTGCGGCTGACGCGGTTCTGGGGGCGTCTGTTCCTCATCAACTTCGCGATGGGCGTGGTGACCGGCATCGTGCAGGAGTTCCAGTTCGGCATGAACTGGAGCGCCTACTCCAGGTTCGTGGGGGACGTGTTCGGCGCGCCCCTCGCGATGGAGGGGCTGGTCGCCTTCTTCCTGGAGTCCACGTTCCTGGGGCTGTGGATCTTCGGCTGGGACAGGCTGCCGAAACGGGTCCACCTGGCCACGATCTGGCTGGCCGCAGTCGGCACCACCCTGTCCGCCTACTTCATCCTGGCCGCGAACTCCTGGATGCAGCACCCCGTGGGCTACCGGATCCACGACGGCCGGGCGGAGCTGACCGACATCTGGGCGGTGCTGACCAACTCCACCACGCTGGTCACCTTCCCCCACGTGCTGTTCGGGGCGTTCCTGACCGTGGGCGCGTTCGTCCTCGGCATCAGCGCGTGGTTCCTGCTGCGCGGCCGGGACGTGGACCTCTTCCGCCGCTCGGCCCGCCTCGCGCTGGTCGTCAGCCTGGCGGCCGGGATCGGCGTGGCCGTCTCCGGGCACTGGCAGGCGCAGATCATGACCCGGCAGCAGCCGATGAAGATGGCCGCCGCCGAGGCGCTGTGGGAGGACGAGACGTCGGCCGGCTTCTCGCTGTTCGCGGTCGGCGACGTCGAGAACGGCCGCAACCACGTCAACCTGCAGATCCCGTACGGCCTGAGCCTGCTGTCCACCGACACGCCGCACGGCCGGGTGGAGGGCATCAACGACATCCAGGCCCGCTACCAGGCCCTCTACGGCCCCGGCGACTACCGGCCGGTGGTCGGCCTGGCCTACTGGTCGTTCCGGCTGATGATCGGGTTCGGGGCGCTGTCGGCGCTGCTCGCGCTGGCCGGGCTCTGGCTGACCCGGCGCGGCCGGGTCCCGGCGGGCCGCTGGGCCCACCGCGCGGCCATCGCCGGCATCGGCCTGCCGTTCCTGGCGAACTCGCTCGGCTGGATCTTCACCGAGATGGGACGCCAGCCGTGGACCGTCTTCGGCGTCATGCGGACCTCCGCGGCGGTCTCGCCCGGCGCGGACGTCACGTCGGTGGCCATCACCCTCGCCGGGTTCACCCTCGTCTACGCCGTGCTGGCGGCCATCGAGGTGCGGCTGCTGCTGAAGTTCATCCGCATCGGCCCGCACGAGCCCGAGGCCGACGCCGAGCCCGCCGCCCCCGCCCTGGCCTAC
Organism: Nonomuraea montanisoli; assembly: GCF_013363975.1. GTDB lineage: Bacteria > Actinomycetota > Actinomycetes > Streptosporangiales > Streptosporangiaceae > Nonomuraea > Nonomuraea montanisoli. The sequence goes on from NZ_JABWGN010000002.1 coordinate 724,899, forward strand.
TGAACGCCCGCCGCCCCCGCCCCGGCCTGCTGAACGCCCGCCGCACGCCCGCCCGAACGCCGCGCAAGAGCTTGTGAGGACACGTCGTCATGGAACTCACCACCGTCTGGTTCGCCCTCATCGCCGTCCTGTGGACCGGCTACTTCGTCCTGGAGGGCTTCGACTTCGGCGTCGGCGTCCTGCTGCCCTTCCTGGCCCGCGGCGAGGCCGACCGGCGCGCCGCCGTGGGCACGATCGGCCCCGTCTGGGACGGCAACGAGGTGTGGCTGCTGGTGGCGGGCGGCGCGACCTTCGCCGCCTTCCCCGAGTGGTACGCCACCCTGTTCAGCGGCTTCTACCTGCCGCTGTTCCTCATCCTGCTGGCGCTGATCGCCCGCGGCGTGGCCCTCGAGTACCGCGGCAAGAGCGACGGCACGCGCGGCTGGGACCGGGCCTTCTTCTGGGGTTCGCTCGTCCCGGCGCTGCTGTGGGGCGTGGCCTTCGCCAACATCGTGCGCGGGGTCCCGCTCGACGCCGGCCACGAGTACACCGGCACGCTGCTGACCCTGCTCAACCCGGTCGCGCTGCTCGGCGGCGCGGCCACGTTGCTGCTGTTCACGCTGCACGGCGCGGTGTTCCTCGCCCTGCGCACCGTCAGTGACCTGCGCCGGCGCGCGATCCGGGCGGCCCGGGTGCTGGCCCCGGTGGCCCTGGTCGTGGTGACGGCGTTCCTGGTGCTCATCCGCTCCGGTGCGCTGTCCTGGGTCGCGGTCGCGGTGGCCGTCGCCGGCCTCCTCGGCACCGTGGCCGCCACGGCGGCCGGCCGCGACGGCTGGGCGTTCGCCGCCAGCGCCGCCGGCATCGCGGCGTTCACCGCCACGCTGTTCACGAGCCTGTGGCCGGACGTCATGCCCGCCCTCGACCCGGCCAACAGCCTCACCGTGGCCAACGCGGCCTCCTCGCCGTACACGCTCACGGTGATGACCTGGGTCGCCGCCGTCTGCACGCCGGTCGTGCTCGCCTACCAGGCGTGGACGTACTGGGTGTTCCGCCGCCGCCTCACGGGCGAGCCGCCGCGCGCGGCCCTGCACTGACCTGCGTGCGAAGGTCCCGGCGGCGGAGGCACAGGGCCCCTCCGCGCGGGACCTTCGGCCCTGCCCGCGGCGTCGCTCCCGTGATGGTCTGGTCTCATCACCTCTGGGAGGTATCGCCATGATCACCCGTACGGCAGAGCACCGGGAACGCGTCATCCAGGGAGCGCTCGAAGCGGCGCGCTGGGCGCCGTCCGTGCACAACACCCAGCCGTGGAGCTTCGCCGTCTCCGGCGAGGAGATCAGCCTGCGCGCGGACGTGGACCGCAAGCTGCGCCTGGGCGACCCCTCCGGCCGCGAGCTGCTCATCAGCTGTGGCGCCGCCCTGTTCACGATCCGTACGGCGCTGCGCTGCGAGGGCGTGGAACCGGTCGTGCGGGTGCTGCCGGACCCGGACCGCCCCTCGCTCGTCGCCACGATCACGCTGGGTGAGCCTGCCGAGCCCGACGACCGGGTGCGCGCGATGGGCCGGCAGATCGAGCGGCGGCGCACCCACCGGGCCGGGTTCACCGACCTGCCGGTGCCCGAGCGGCTCATGGACGGCCTGGTCCGCGAGGCCAGGATCGAGGGGGCCAGGCTGACGCCGGTCCGCGCGCCGGTCGCGGTGACGATGCTCGCCGCCCTCACGCAGGCCGCGCAGGGCGCTCAGTCCCAGGACCGGGTGCTCACCCTGGAGGTCATCCGCTGGGCCCGGCCGCCGGGCAGCTCCCGCCGCGACGGCGTGCCCGCCGAGGGCTACCCGCGCACCGCGCCGCCCACGGACCCCGACTTCCCGCAGCGCGACTACGCCTGGCGGCACGAGTGGGGCAGCGAGGCCGACCTCAGCCGCTCCGCGTCCGTGGGCGAGGTGGCGCTGCTGACCACGACCGGCGACACCCGCGAGCAGTGGATCGCGGCCGGTCAGGCGCTCCAGCGGACGCTGCTGCACGCCTGCGCCCACGGCGTCAGCGCCGCCTTCCACACGCAGGCGCTGGAGATGTACCACCTGCGGGAGTTCCTGCGCCACGAGCTGTGCTCCGACGAGTACCCGCAGATGATCATGCGGCTGGGCATCACGTTCGACGACAAGGAAAGTGTCCGCCGATCCCTGGCCGAGATGCTCCAGTGACGTGCGGACCCCGGTGGGCGGGGGTGCGAAACTGGTCGTATGACGCAAGGGGAGCACCGCCCGTTGATGCCCAACATGCGCCTGGACGAGCTCCTGGCGGAGCTCCAGGTCCGCCTCAACGCGGTCCTGGCCACCCGTGACCGGGTCCACACGCTGCTGGAGGCGGTCGTCTCGGTCGGCAGCGACCTCGATCTGGAGACCGTGCTGCGGCGCATCGTCCAGACGGCCACCAACCTGGTCGACGCCAGCTACGGCGCCCTCGGCGTGGTCGGCCAGGAGAGCACGCTGCTCCAGTTCATCCCCGTCGGGCTGACGGAGGAGGAGATCGCCCGGATCGAGCACTGGCCGCACGGCCTCGGCCTGCTGGGGCTGCTCATCAAGGACGCCAGGCCGCTGCGGCTGGGCCGCATCTCCGACCATCCCGAGTCGTACGGGTTCCCGCCGGGTCACCCGCCGATGGGCACGTTCCTCGGCGTGCCCGTGCGCGTCCGCGACGAGGTGTTCGGCAACCTCTACCTGACCGAGAAGCGCGGCGGGGGAGAGTTCGACGAGGAGGACGAGGCCATCGTCATCGCGCTGGCCACCGCCGCCGGCGTCGCCATCGAGAACGCCCGCCTGTACGAGGAGACGCGGCGGCGCGAGACCTGGCTGGAGGCGTCCTCCGACGTCACCACCCGCCTGCTGTCCGGGGCCGACCCGCGCGAGGTGCTCGCCCTGATGGCGGCCCGGGCGCGCCAGATGACGGACGCCGACCTGGTCCAGGTCCTCCTGCCGGGGCCGGACGACGGCGCGCTGCGGGCCGAGGTGGTCGAGGGCGAGCTGCCGCCCGAGGCGGCCGGCCTGGCGTACGAGCTGACCGGCTCCGCCGCGGGCGAGGTGTTCACCGGCGGCCGGGCGCTCAGCGCGGGCGACCTGCTCGACGCCGAGTCGCCGCTGCGCGCGCTCGGCTACGGTCCCGAGCTGCTGATGCCGCTCGGCGCCGGGCAGACCGTACGCGGCGTGCTGGCCCTGGCCAAGCGGTCCGGGCGGCTGCCCTTCAGCGGCTCGGAGCTGCGCATGCTGGAGGCGTTCGGCGGCCAGGCGGCGATCGCGCTGGAGCTGGCCGAGGCGCGCCGCGACGCCGAGCGCCTCACGCTGCTGGAGGATCGCGACCGCATCGCCAAGGACCTGCACGACGTGGTCATCCAGCGGCTGTTCGCCATCGCCATGACGCTCATGAGCACGGTGCGCCTCGTGGAGCGCCCCGAGGCGTCCGCCAGGCTCCAGCACGCCATCGACGAGCTGGACGAGACGATCCGGCAGATCCGCTCCACCATCTTCGCCCTGCAGAACGTGCCCGACGTGGCCGCGCCGAGCCTGCGCGCCCGCGTGGTGGACCTGGTGGAGTCGGCGCGCGGCCACCTCGGGTTCATGCCCGGCCTGCGCATGGAGGGCCAGCTCGACCACCGCGTGCCCGAGGAGCTCGCCGAGCAGTTGCTGGCCGTGCTGCGCGAGGCGCTGTCCAACGTGGTGCGGCACGCCAAGGCGTCGCGGGCCGACGTGTCGGTGGAGGTCGTGGGCGACCACCTCACGCTCACCGTGCGCGACAACGGGGTCGGGCTCACCCGGGACGGGCGGCGCAGCGGCCTGCGCAACATGGAGGAGCGCGCCGTCGCGCTCGGCGGCGACTTCGACCTCAGCTCTCCGGACGAGGGGGGCACCCGGCTGTGCTGGAGCGTCCCCGTGTGACCCGCGGCCGAGCGGCTGCGGCCGAGCGGCCGAGCGGCCGAGCGGCTGTGACCCGCGGCCCGGCGGCGCTTCAGGCGTGGGTGATCTGCCGGCCCGTCACCTGCTCCATGTCCACCACGATGTAGTGGTTGCGCTCACCCGGCGCCCAGGCGGCCGGCGACAGCTCCGACAGCCGCGCGATCTCGTCCGGGTCCCGTACGGCCCGGGCGCGGCCCACGGCGGTCACGGACCAGCCGGTCCGCCGGTCCACGTCGAACTCGTCGGCCTCGAACGCCACCACGGCGTGCCGGGTGGCCGCGGCCAGCTTCGAGCCGGTGCTGGTGCGGATCACCACGCTCTCGCCGTCGAGGCGGAAGGTCACCGGCTGCACCGCGGGAAGGGCGTGGTCGGTGAACACGATCCGCCCGATCGGCGCGCGGGACAGCAGGCGCAGGCACTCCTCGCGCGTGAGCACCCGCAGTCCGGACGAGTCCAAGGTGTACATGTCTCCAGGATCGGCGGCCGGGCCGTTCGTGCTCAGGGCCGAAGGTCCCGTCGTCGCCGCCGTTCGGCGCCGAACGCGGGCAGCCGAGCGTCGCGTGAGGCCGTCAGTCGCGCTTGTCGGCGCGCAGGCGGGCGGCCAGCGCGGCGGCCTGGGTGCGGCGCTGCATGTTGAGCTTGGACAGCAGGTTGGACACGTAGTTCTTGACGGTCTTCTCGGCGAGGAACAGCCGCTCGCCGATCTGCCGGTTCGTCAGGCCCTCGCCGATGAGGTCGAGGATGTGGCGCTCCTGGTCCGACAGGGCGGCCAGCGGGTCCTGGCGGGTGGCCTGGTCGCGCAGCCGCTGGAGCATCGCCGCCGTGGTCTGCGGGTCGAGCAGCGACTGCCCCGAGGCCACCGTGCGGACCGCGCCGACCAGGTCGGAGCCGTGGATCTGCTTGAGCACGTAGCCGGACGCCCCGGCCATGACCGCGTCGAACAGCGCGTCGTCGTCCGCGTACGAGGTGAGCATGAGGCACGCCAGCCCCGGCAGCCGCGAGCGGGCCTCCCGGCACACGTCCACCCCGCTGCCGTCGGGCAGGCGAACGTCCAGGACCGCCACGTCGGGCTTGAGCGCGGGGATGCGGGCCACCGCCGACTCGGCGGTGCCGGCCTCGCCGATCACCTCGATGTCGTCTTCGGAGTCCAGCAGGGCGGCCACGCCCCGCCGCACCACCTCATGATCATCGACGAGGAACACACGAATCATGACTCCGACGCTAACCGGCGGCTCGGGCCTTCCGGAAGGGCCGAAGGTCCTCAAAAGCCGCGTGTCCTGGAGTTGGCGGGCCGCGGGGTGCCCGCGGCGCCGGTGGGAAGGACTCGAAGGGGGCGAACGGGGGAGGACATCGATGATCGTCGCTGGTGTGGACGGGTCGCGGGCCGGGCTGGAGGCCGCCGGATGGGCGGCGGCCGAGGCGGCCCTGCGCGCGGCGCCGCTGAAGCTCGTGCACGCCCTGCCCGCCTGGGCGTGCGCGCCCGCGGACGGCCGGTACGCCGAGGTGGCCCGCTGGATGCGCGAGGGCGGCAGGACCGTGCTGGCCGCGGCCGAGGAGCGGGTGCGGCGCGAGCGGCCGGAGGTCGCCGTAGAGGCCGCGCTGCTGCCCGGCGACCCCCGGGCCGCCCTGGTGAAGGCCGCGGCGGGCGCGGACCTGCTGGTCATCGGCGGGCACGGCCTCGGCGGCGTGCGCGGCATGCTCGTGGGGTCGGTGGCGTACGGCGTGGCGGGTCACGCGCCGTGCGACGTGGTCGTGGTGCGCGAGGCGGCGGCGCCGGCGCGCGGCGAGGTGGTGGCCGGAGTGGACGGCTCGTCGTCGTCCGGCCGGGTGCTCGGCTTCGCCTTCGCCGAGGCGCGGCTGCGCGGGGCGACCCTGCGGGCCGTGCACGCCTGGGCCTGGCCGCGGATCGGCGGGTTCCCGCCGGCCGACCCGGAGCGGGAGGGCGACGAACTGGCCGCGCTGAAGGCCGCCCTGGCCGACCGGCGGGAGCGTCACCCGGACGTGCCGGTGGTCGAGGAGGTCGTCCACGGGCATCCGGTGGCCGTGCTCCTTCAGGCCGCGAAAGGGGCGGACCTGCTGGTCGTGGGCTCCCACGGCCACGGGACGTTCGCCGGCATGCTGCTCGGCTCCGTCAGCCAGGCCATGCTGCACCACGCGCCCTGCCCGCTCGCCGTGGTCCGCGGCGGAGACTGACCGCCGCCCGCCGCCCGCCGCCCGCGGTCCGAGAGCCGTTTTGTCGTGTTCCGCGCTAATCGCGGCGGCTGATCCGGAAATGCGATCTTCCCCACGGCGGTCCGGAGTAGGATGACGTCGGACCCGACCCGTACGGCGTTCGGATCGAAGGAGGCGCCCCCGTGAGCGAGCTGGAGCGAGTGCCGCCGGGCGTGGACCCCCGCGTCCCGAGTGTCGCCCGGGTCTACGACTACCTCCTGGGCGGCAAGGACCACCTCGCGATCGATCGCGCCTTCGCCGACAAGCTGCTCGCCGTCGCGCCCGAGACGCGGCTCGTCGCCCGCGCCAACCGGCTCTTCCTCGTCCGCGCCGTCCGTCACCTGGCCCGGCGGGGGGTGCGCCAGTTCCTCGACCTCGGCACCGGCATCCCGACCTCGCCGAGCGTCCACGAGGTGGCCCGCGCGCTCGCGCCCGACAGCCGGGTCGTCTACGTCGACTACGACCCCGTCGTACGCCTCCACAGCGAGGTGCTGCTGGCCAGCTCGCCCGGCGTCGAGGCCATCCAGGCCGACCTGCGCGAGCCCGGCGCCATCCTCGGCGACCCGCGTGTCACCCGCCTGATCGACTTCTCGCAGCCGGTCGGCGTGCTCATGGTCGGCATCCTGCACTTCATCCTCGACAGCGAGGACCCCGCCGGCATCGTGGCGGACTTCCGCAAGTGGATGGCGCCCGGCAGCCACCTCGTCGTCACCCACGCCATGGCCGACAGCTCGCCCGAGGCGATCGCCCAGCTCAGCACCGCGACGGCCGGCACGTCGGCGCAGTCGGTGTTCCGCACCCGCGAGGAGGTGCTGCGGCTGACCGAGGGGTTCGAGCTCGTCGGGCCGGGCCTCGCGCCGGTCCACGAGTGGCGGATCCCGGGCGAGGAGGAGGACGAGTCGCCCATCCCGCTGCTGGAGGGCGTTCCGGCGGTCCGCATCGACGCCGCCGTCGGCCGCCTGGTCACCCCCGCCGAGCCCGGCGGCCTCTGACCCGCCGAGCCTGTCAGGGGCCGGTCCGGAAGGCGGTCGCCCGGCCGGGCGTGAAGCGGGCTCTGCCGGGTAGCCGGACGGGGAGGAAGCGCCACACCCTTTTCCGAGGGAGGCTCTCGATGGACACCCCGCGAACCAGAGCGGACCGCACACCCGTCCAGATCGCCGCACTCATCGTCGGAGCGGTGTTCCTGCTGGTGGGCGTGCTGGGCTTCATCCCGGGCATCACCACGCACTACAGCGCCATCGCCTTCGCCGGTCACCACTCCGGGGCGTTGCTGATCGGCGTGTTCCAGGTGTCGATCCTGCACAACATCGTCCACCTGCTGTTCGGCATCGCCGGCATCGTGCTGTCCCGCACCTGGAGCGGGGCGCGCGGGTTCCTGATCGGCGGCGGGGTCATCTACCTGCTGCTGTGGATCTACGGGCTGATCGTCACCAAGACCAGCGCGGCCAACTTCGTGCCGCTGAACACGGCCGACGACTGGCTGCACTTCCTGCTCGGCATCGTGATGATCGCGCTCGGCTTCCTGCTGGCGCGCCGTCCGGCCCTCACCAGGTGAATCCGCCCCGGCCGGGGCCGAGCGGCTCCGGCCGGCGGCGCAGCGACCGCACGCTGTGCGCGGCGCGTCTCAGCCTGCGCCCCGCGTACGGCACGCCGCCGCCCAGCGCGGCGCCCACCGCCAGCCAGGCGCACGTGGCCCGCTCCAGCACCCACACCGGGGCGAACAGCGACGCGGTCCACGGGAACACCCGGCGGCCGCCGGCTCTGCGCCTGCCCGCCTCCGCAAGCCCCACCGCCAGCCCGGCGGCCACGGCCAGCGTCCCGAACCGGCGCCGCGCCAGCCCGGCCGCCGCCGCGGGCAGCACGGACAGGAACACCGCCAGGCGCGCGGGCTGCGCCAGGTCGTCGTACGCCTGCCGTACGCGCTGGGACCAGAACCGGGAGACGTCCGGCGGCAGGCGGCGCACGTACAGGCCGGGGGCGTGGTACTCGACGCCGCCCCGGGCGCGGACGGTGCGGATCAGCTCCAGGTTCTCGAACAGCACGTCGCCGTCGTAGCCGCCCATCGCCCAGAAGAAGGAGCGCCGGACCCCGAACGTCCCCGGGTAGTCGGCGCCGAGGGCCCGGTTGAGCAGCGTGCGGGCGGTGTCCCAGCGGGCGTGCCAGGGGAGCGGGTCGAAGTGGTTCTGCGGCCGGACCAGGTCGGCCCCGGCCAGCAGGGCGTCCATCCCGGCCAGGGCGGCGGGCTCGTAGCGGACGTCGTCGTCGGCGATCACCACGTGCTGCGCGCGGGCCAGCCGCAGGCCCGTCGTCACGCCGTTCACCTTGCCGTTGGCGAACCGGAGTCCGGGATCGGGACGCACGTGCGTCACCAGCCCGCGCCAGCGCTCGGCGTGCCGGTCGAACAGCTCGTCCCTGCTGCCGTCCACGACGATCACCCGCGCCTGCCGGGACAGCTCGCGCAGGTACGCGGTCAGCTCCTCCAGGCCCTCGTCACCGTCCCAGCGCAGGGGCAGCACGTAGTCGAGCCCGTGCCGATCCGCCGAGCCGGCCACGCGAGCCAGGACCGGCACGGGCGTCGAGCCGGGCGCGGGCGTCATGCCGGCCGCCGTGCCGGGCGCGGGCGTCGTGCCGTTCATGGGGGTCGCGCCGGCCTCGCCCGGTCCGCGGGTCTGGCGGGGCGTGCGGGTGAGACGGGTCATGCGGCTCATGCGGTGCTCGCCACCGCACTCTCCGCGCCTGCCGTCCCCGCACTCTTCGCGCCGGCCGTCCCCGCGCTGTCCGCGCAGGCCTCGAGCGGCTCCAGGGAGGACGCCCCGCGCCGCCAGCACCCCAGCACGTGCTCCGACCACAGCCGCTCCACCTCCAGGGCGCACGCCGCCCCGTACAGGATGTCGCCCGCCAGCGACGGGTCCTGCGCGGCCAGGCCCGCGCACAGGTCGTGCGCGGCGATCTGCTCGTGGACGGCGTCGGCCTGCACGTGCTCGTCGAAGAACCGGGCCGTCGCCGCGTCGCCGCCGAGCCGCCGCAGGCCCTCGGCGTACTGCCGGTTCGGCAGCGAGGACGTCATCTCCAGCGCCGCGAGATGCCCGGCCGCGGCGCCCCGCAGCCTGCGGTGCAGCCCGAACAGCGACATCACGTTGGACACCGCCAGCGTGACGCCGGGAACCCGGTCCAGGTAGGCGCCGTAGGAGTCGTCCAGGCCGAGGCCCCGCATGGTGACCCGGAACAGCTCCGCGTGCATCCGCTCCGTCCGGCCGCCGCCGTACTCGTCGGACTGGATCTCCACCAGCGCCGCCTTCGGGCCGCCGCGCAGCCGGGGGATCGCCCACGTGTGCGGGTCGGCCTCCTTGAGGTGGTACACCGAGCGGTGCGCCACGAACTCGCGGAACTGGCCCAGATCGGCCTGGCGCCGCAGGAACGCCGCCATCGACGGCCCCCCGCCGGGCGCGGTCAGCTCGGCCAGCGCCGCCCGCACCCCGCCCGGAGGCACGTCCGGCGGGCGCGGCACCGCCCGCGCCAGGGCCCGCTCGAAGCGCCGTTCGAGGACGGCCCGGAAGGCCAGCAGCGACGGCTCCCACTCCCAGCGCGGATCGACGCCGTCGAAACCCTGGTAGTGCAGCTCGTAGCAGGTGAACAGGGCGAGCTGGAGGTCCGCGTCGCCCAGCTCGCACGCCACCCGGGCAGACCCTCCCTCCGGCGCGGAGGAGGCGGCGAACGCGTCACCCGCCCACGAGCCCAGGAACGGGCCGGTGAAGGGATGCTCGCCCGTCGGCGGGTCCAGGGACGGGGCTGCGGCGAGGCGGGCGAACAGGGCCGCAGTGACGGGCCCGCGGGGACGCGGCAGGCGCATCACGCCTCCCCGGTCAGCCGGTAGACCGACACGTGCGCCCGGCTGTCGTCGCCGAACGGCGCGCCCTCCCAGTCGGCCCAGCGCGACTCCAGCGTCATGCCGGCCAGGCGGCCCATCAGGTCCAGCTCGGCGGGCCAGGCGTAGCGGTGGTTGGCGGGCAGCAGCCGCAGCCCCTCATCCGTCATGCGGACGCGGGTCGTGTACATCATCTGGGTGGCGGGCGCCAGGCGGGCGGCCTCGGCGGTGACGGCCTCCTCCGACAGGGACAGCAGCCGCAACGCCGGCCCGCGCGCGAAACCGCTCAGATCCGGCACCCACGCCTCCACCACGAACCGGCCGCCCGGCTCCAGATGCCCGGCCGCGTTGCGGAAGCACTCCACCTGGGCGTCCTGGGACGGCAGCGCGAAGATCGTGTTCGCGGTCAGGACCACCAGGGCGAACCGGCCCTCGACCCGGGTGGCCGAGAAGTCGCCGACGGCCACCGGGATGCGGTCGCCGCCCGGCTTGCGCCGCAGCTCCGCGACCATCTCCGGCGAGCCGTCCACACCCGCCACGGTCAGCCCCCGGGCCGCCAGGGGCAGTGCGAGGCGTCCCGTCCCGATCCCGAACTCCAGCACCGGCCCGCCACCGGCCAGCCGGAACAGCCGCTCGACGGTCGCCTCGGTCGGCAGGTCCCGGGCGGTGGCGTCATAGATGTCGGCGATGCTCCGCCCGTAGGCGGAGGCGTCGAATGCTGCCGCCATGAGACCCCCGTCCCCTCATGTTTCCGCAGGTGAAGTGCTGCCCGCGCGGTTCCGGGGCAAACTCGGCCGACCCGGGGTGGGGAACTGCCCGAGGGCGGAAAGGGGGACGCCCCGCGACGGGGTGCCGTCGCGGGGCGTCCTTCGGGGGTGGGGCGGTCAGCGTGCCGCGAAGTCCTGGGTCCAGTAGATCTGGCCCTTGGAGTTCTTGGCCGCGCCGACACCGATGAGGGTGTACTTGCAGTTCATGATGTTGGCCTTGTGGCCGGAGCTGTTCATCCACGCCTCGACCACGGAGGCCGGGCTCGGCTGGCCCATGGCGATGTTCTCGGCCCAGCCCGTGCCGCCGGTGAAGCCGGCGCCGCGGATGCGGTCCATGAAGCTGCGGCCGTCCTTGGAGGTGTGGCTGAAGTAGCCCTGCGCCGCCATGTCGGCCGAGTGGTCGTAGGCGGCCTTGTGCAGCTGCGGGTCGTGCTTGAGCGGCTGGCAGCCGCCCTTGGCCCGCTCGGCGTTGGTCAGCCGGACGACCTCGTTCTCCTCCGTGCTGCCGACCGTGCCGGACGTCGAGGTGGAGGTGGGGGTCGGCTTCGTGGTGGCCGTACGGGTCGGCGTCGGGGTCACCGTCCTGGTCGGCGTCGCGGTCGCCGTACGGGTCGGCGTCGGGGACGCGGAGGACGTCGGCTTCGGCGACGGCGTCCGGGTCCCGCTGGGGGACGGGGAGACCGTGGCCGTGGCCGTGGCCGTCGCGGTGGCGGTCGCGGTGGAGCTCGACGTGGGCGACGGGGACGGCGTCGCCGCGGGGTCGCAGGTCAGCTTGACGGCCTTGGACTTGCCGCTGTTGCCGCGGTAGTCGGTGGCCGTCGCGTAGTAGGTGCCCGGCCTACAGGCCATGGAGATCGTCAGGTGGTTGACGCGGCCGCGCGCCGCGGCGCTCCTGACGACCGGGTCGTCGCCCGGCACGGCGCGCAGGATGCGGACACGGACCAGCCCGGGGCGGGTGCAGTCCTCCCGGACGACCGACGCCTGGATCCGGCCGGCGGTGCTGAGGGTGGGCTCGTTGACGGTCAGGCGGCACGCGGCCAGGGACACCGACTCGGCGTGAGCGGTGGCCACGGGCGCGGAGAGCGCCGCGACGCTGACGAGGCCGGCGAGTACCCCTAGGGGTCTACGCATATGGGGTTTCCCTCCAGTTTTGCGGTAAGGCTGGATGGACTCCGCATTCTGTCGGGATCTAACAGCCGTGTCATGAAATTCCGGATATTTGGGTGACCAGAAGAGATCAGAGAGACCCAGGGGGTGGTCCGCGGCGCGGCCCGGAGCGGCCTACGATGTGATCGTGACCAGCAGCCCCCGGCGTGTGGCGCGCGCGTCCGCCCGTGGCGGGGCCGTCCCCAGCATCCGCGACGTCGCCGCCGCCGCGGGCGTGTCCCACCAGACCGTCTCGCGCGTCCTCAACGACTCGCCCCGGGTGAGCGCCGAGACCCGCGCCGCGGTGCTCGCCGCCATCGACCGGCTCGGCTTCCGCCCCAACCGCGCCGCGCGCGCCCTCGGCCTCGGCCGCGCCCACGGCGTGACCGTCGTCATGTCCGACACCATGCTGTACGGCTACGCCTCGACGCTCCAGGGCATCGAGGAGGCGGCCAGGGTGGAGGGCATGGCCGTGGGGGTGCGCGTCGTCGAGTCCGACACGCCGGGCGACGTCAAGCAGACCGTCGACTACGTCAGTGACCCCAGCGCGGGAGCCGTGGTGGTCATCGCGTTCGACCCGTCGGGCACGGCGGTGCTGGAGGCGCTGCCCCCGCACCTGCCCGCGGTCGCCGCCACCGAACCGGCCGCCCCCGACACGGGCCGGGTCGCTCTCGCCCTCGACGAGCGCGGCGCCGCCGCCGACGCCACCGGGCACCTGCTCGCGCTCGGTCACCGCACCGTCCATCACGTCGCGATCCCCTCGGAGGGCCGCTCCGGCGGGCGCCAGGCGGGCTGGCACGACGCGCTGCGGCGGGCGGGCGCCCCGGTGCCCGAGGTCATCGACTGCGGCTGGGACGTCGCCGGCGCCTACGAGGCGGGCCGGCGCCTGCTGGCCGACGACCCCGAGGTGACGGCCGTGCTGTGCGGCAACGACGACATCGCGCAGGGCGTGCGCCGGGCCCTGTACGACGCGGGCAAGGACGTACCGGGGGACGTGAGCATCGTCGGCTTCGACGACATCCCGGGCTGCGCGTACTGGACGCCGGCGCTGACGACGGTGCGGATGGACTTCGCGGGCCTGGGCAAGGCGTGCTTCCGGGCGGCGGTGGCCGAACTCCTGGGACAGCCGCAGCCCACCCTCACCCTGACCCCGCCCAGCCTGATCATCCGCGAGTCCACAGCCGCTCCCCGCTCCCCGCGCTGACCCTCGAGATCGGCGGAGGGAGCGCGCGATCGACCGCCCCGAACGGCCGGCGTCCCCGGTGGGAGGGGCTCATCGTCACCGCCTCACTGGCGGGCCTGCGGACCGTCACCCGACCGGACTCGTCCGCCGCCCGCGCGCCCCCGCCTGGTCGCCGACCCGCCCGTCCACCGGCCGGATCCGGGCCTGCGCGGCCCCCGCCACCTCCCGGTCACCTTCGACGCGATCGTCCCCCAGCGGCTCAGGTCCCAGCGGCTCAGGTCTCAGCGGCGCAGATCCGAGCAGCTCAGGTCTCAGCGGCTCAGGCCGGCGACGAAGTTGATGGCGAGCGCGACGATGACCGTGCCGAACACGTACGACAGCAGGGCCTGGCGGAGCACGTTCGCCCGGAACGCGGCGGAGCGCAGCTCCGTGTCGGAGACCTGGAACGTCATGCCGACGGTGAAGGCCAGGTAGGCGAAGTCGGAGAACCGCGGCTGCGGCCCGGGTCCGGCGTCGTGGAAGTCCACCCCGCCGGCGCGACCCGAGTAGTACAGCCGCGCGTACCGCAACGTGTAGACGGTGTGCACCACCGCCCACGAGGCGATGACGCTGACGACGGCGAGCCCGGTGTTCAGGACGACCGCGGACGTCTCGCCGGCGCCCCTGTGGACGATCATGTAGCCGACCGCCGCCAGGCTGGCCACCGCCGCCGTGAGCAGCAGCAGGTCCGCGCCCGCGCGCGGGGCGTCTTCCCGTACCGCGTCGGCGGCGGTCGCGGCGCCGTCGAGCCGGGCGATCCGCCACCAGGTCACGAGCAGGAACACCGTCGCCGCCACGTCCCAGGCGATCAACGGCACGTACGGCGGCGGCATCATCAGCGGGGCCACGGCGAGAGCCAGCACCCCGGCGGCGGCGGCGATCAGGGTGGTCCGGCGCGGCGAGATCCCGACCGGCCCTGACGTCCCCTTCGGCCGCATCGCGGGTCACCACCCACCACTTTCCGACCTCCCTTCTCAGCCTACGGCTCCGGGCGACCCGACCATCGACGGCCTGGCGTCGTTCCCCTGCGGAAATGAGCCGGTAACGATCCGGCAAAGAAGGGTTCCTCTGGGTGCGTGTTACCGCTCACACTTACGCCAACGGAGTGGATGTGACCGGTCACATGACCGTAGCCGAGGAGTTGTGCCCATGCCCGCTGACGTGATCCAGACCTTGCGCTGGGGCCATGACGCCCTGACGGCGGTGGTGGAGATCCACCCCGACCGCCCCGTGGCGCTGCGGGGGCTGGCGGCGCCGGGCGGCAGGGCGGCGGGCGGGGCCGGCGCGCCGGCGCAGCCGCTGGTGGAGGTGCTAATCCCCGGCGCGGGCCGCCGGCGGGCGTCGCAGCGGCTCTCGGAGACCGCCGTGGGCTGCCGGCTGCGGTACGCGGGGGCCGAGCAGTCGCGGGAAGGCGGCTGGCACGTGCTGCGGCTCACCCTGCGTGACGACGGCACGGGCCTGGCCGCCGAGCTGACGCTTCGCTCGTACGAGGGCGTGTCCGCCTGCCAGGCCCAGGTCCGCGTGACGAACCAGGGGACGGCGCCGGTGCTGCTGCTGGGCGTCACCTCGTTCGCGGCGGGCTTCCTGGGCGGCCACCCCGGCGACCTCGACGTCCTGTACGCCGACAGCGAGTGGCTGGGGGAGGGCCGCTGGACCCGGCGGCCGCTCGGCGAGCTGGTCCCCGACCTCGGGCTCGACGGTCACGGGCAGCACGGCCGGGGCGCGTTCGCGCTGACCAGCTCGGGCACCTGGTCGAGCGGCCGGCACGTGCCGATGGGCGGGCTGGTGGACCGGCGCACGGGCGAGGCGTGGGTGTGGCAGATCGAGCACAACGGCGCGTGGCGCTGGGAGCTGGGCGCCCGCCGGGACGGCGTGTACGTCGCCGCGAGCGGCCCCACCGACCTCGACCACCAGTGGAGCCAGACACTGGCCCCCGGCGAGTCGTTCACCACGGTCCCCGTCTCCGTGGCCGTCTCCCCGCCCGCCGACGCCACCGACTCCCCGGACGAGACGGCCGCCGCGCGGCGCGCCGACGGTCTCGAAGGCGCCGTCGCCGCGCTCACCGCGCACCGCCGCGCGCTGCGCCGCCCGCACCCCGACCGCGCCACCCTGCCCGTCGTCTTCAACGACTACATGAACACCCTCATGGGCGACCCCACCACCGCCAAGCTGCTCCCGCTGATCGAGGCCGCAGCCTCCGCCGGGGCCGAGGTGTTCTGCGTGGACGCCGGGTGGTACGACGAGGACGGCGGCTGGTGGGACAGCGTCGGCGCCTGGCGGCCGTCCCGGACCCGCTTCCCCGGCGGCATCGAGGAGGTCCTCGGGCACATCAGGGCCCACGGCATGACCCCCGGCCTGTGGCTGGAGCCGGAGGTGATCGGCGTGCGCAGCCTGATGGCCGACGAGCTGCCCAAGGAGGCGTTCCTGCAGCGCGGCGGCGAGCGGGTCGTCGAGCACGGCCGCTACCACCTGGACCTGCGTCACCCCGCCGCCGTCGAGCACCTCGACGGGGTGGTGGACCGGCTGGTGGGGGAGCTGGGCGTCGGCTACTTCAAGCTCGACTACAACATCAACCCCGGCGCGGGCACCGACGTGGACGCCGGCAGCGCCGGCGCGGGCCTGCTCGCCCACAACCGCGCCCACCTGGCCTGGCTCGACGGCGTCCTCGACCGGTATCCGGCGCTGGTGCTGGAGAACTGCGCCTCGGGCGCGATGCGGATGGACTTCGCGATGCTGTCACGGCTGAACCTCCAGTCGACCAGCGACCAGCAGGACTTCCTCCGCTATCCGCCGATCGCCGTGGCCGCGCCGCTCGCCATGCCGCCGGAGCAGGCCGCCAACTGGGCCTACCCGCAGCCGGAGATGACGGACGAGGAGGTCGCGTTCACGATGTGCACCGGCGTCCTCGGCCGGCTCTACCTGTCGGGCAACCTGCACGCCATGAGCCCGGAGCGGCTCGCCCTGGTCCGCGACGGGGTGCGGCTGCACCGGGCGCTGCGGCCGGACGTGGCGGCGTCGGCGCCGTGCTGGCCGCTGGGGCTGCCCCGCTGGGACGACCCGTGGTGCGCGCTCGGCCTGCGCGCCGGCGAGGTCACCCATGTGGGCGTGTGGCGGCGCCCCGGCGCGGACGAGAGGGTGGTCCTGTCGTTCCCGCACCTCGCCGGCCGGGACGTCCGGGTACGGGTGGCCTATCCCCGGCAGGCGTCCGGCTGGGAGCACTCCTGGAACCCGGCGACCGGCGAGCTGACCGTGACCACCGCCGTCGCCGCCCCCACCGCCCGCATCCTCCACCTTCGCCCTGAGTGACACCCCATCGCCCCCCATGGGATTGTCCGGCACGATAGTGGCCGGACACGGACAAAGGAACCACACCGTGAAACTGGCACCGCGCCTCACCACCGCCGCCACGGCCACCGCGCTGCTCGTCCTGACCGGGTGCAGCGACCCCGCCTCCGGCCCGGCCGCCCAGGCCGGGGACGCGACCCCCGCCGCCTGGCCCTCCCCGACGGCCCGGCTCGACGGCGTCACGCTGACCATCTGGGCCGCGCAGAACAGCACCACCGTGCCTGAGCAGGTGACGGCCGCCTTCTCCACGGCCACCGGCGCCAAGGTCGACGTCGTCACCATCCCCGACCCGTACGAGCAGGGCGTGCAGACCAAGGTGGCCACGGGCGACAAGCCCGACCTGGCCTTCTGGCAGCCCACCGCGTCCATGCTGACCGCCTTGAACGCCCGCGCCAACCTCCAGTCCCTCGACGACGCCCCCTGGCTCTCGACGATGTCGCCCGAGCTGCGCGACATCACGGGCCTGCTGGACAAGACCCGCTACGCCGCCCTGATCACCAGCCCGGCCGTCGAGGGCGTCTACTACAACAAGGAGGTCCTCGCGGCGAACGGCGTCACCGAGCCGCCCAGGAACTTCGGCGAGCTGGTCGAGGCCGCGCGCAAGCTCAAGGCCAAGGGCGTCACCCCGTTCTTCGAGATGGCCGGCGACAAGTGGGCGACCCAGTGGTGGGTGCAGGTCCAGCTCGCCGACGCCGCCCGTGACGGCCTCTGGGACCGGATCAACACCGGCAAGGAGACCTTCAACGACACGTCCATTGTTAACGCAATCAAGACCTACAAGTCGCTCATCGACGAGGGGCTGTTCAACGCCGACATCAAGACCGCCACCTTCGAGGACCAGGGCGCGGCGCTGCTGTCCGGCAAGGCCGCGATGGCCGTCCAGGTCAACTCCTTCTTCGGCCAGCTCCAGGCCAAGGCCGACACCGCCGAGCTGGACAAGAAGATCGGCTTCTTCCCGATCTCGCCGAGCGGCAACGTGGGCACGTTCATCCCCGACCAGTCCAACGCCCTGGTGGCGTTCAGGACCGGCGACGCCAGGCGCGAGGCCGCCGCGCGGCAGCTCCTCGCGTACTGGATGGGCCCCGGCTACCAGGAGTTCGTCACCGCCCGCAAGACCGTGTCGCTGAAGACGGACGTGCCCACCCCGGCCGGCGTGCCGCAGGCACTGCTCGACGTGCACAGGTCGCTCGGCGGCTCGGTCGGGTCGATGCAGGCGCTGGCCGTGGCCAACCCCGACCTGTACCTCAACCTGGCCGACATGATCACCGGCAGCCTCACGCCCGAGCAGGTGGCGGCGGCCACGCAGAAGCAGTTCGCCCAGCTCGCCAAGGCGGCCGGCGCCTCCGGCTTCTGATGCGGCCCGCCCCCGCCGGAGCGGGGCGCCGCACCCACCCCATGTGGTTCCTGGCGCCCGCCTTCGCGATCCTGTTCGTCTTCTTCTTCCTGCCCACCGTCTTCAACTTCGTCTACGCGTTCACCGACTGGTCCAGCTTCAAGAGCGACATCCGGCCGGTCGGCTGGGACAACTTCGCCGACCTGCTGTCGGACGGCACCCTGTACGGCGCGCTGCGCGTCACGCTGGTCTACGCCGTCCTGGTCGCGCTCTTCCAGAACCTGTTCGGGTTCGGCCTGGCCGTCCTCCTGGAGCGCGACACCTGGCTCAACCGGGCGGCCCGCCTGGTGTTCCTCGTCCCCGTGCTCATGTCGGCGCTCGCGGTCGGCTACGTCTTCCAGGCGCTGCTCAAACCCGACGGCAGCCTGAACGACCTGCTCGGCGGCGTGCTCGGCACGACCGTGACGATCCCGTGGCTCGGCGACACCACCTGGACCCTGGTCGTCGTCGCGCTCATCCACGCCTGGAAGTGGATGGGCCTGTCCATGCTCATCTACCTGGCCGGGCTGAAGACGGTCCCCGAGGACGTCACCGAGGCGGCCCGCATCGACGGCGCCACCGGATGGCAGGCGTTCTGGTCGATCCGCTTCCCGCTGCTGGCGCCGGCGGTCACGTTCAACGTGGCCACCGCGCTGCTGGGCTCCATGAACGGCTTCGACATCGTCCAGGCCACGACCGGCGGCGGCCCGGCCCGCAGCACCGAGATCCTCAACATCTTCATCTACCGCACCTTCGGCCAGGGCCTGTTCGCGCAGGCCACCACGATGAGCCTGGTGCTGTTCCTCATGGTGGCGCTGCTGGCCCTCCCGGTCATCCGCGTCCTGCGCAGGAGGGAGGAAGTCCTGTGACGCGTGGAATCGCGGCCCGGCTGCGGCCGCCGGCCGTCGTCGCCCTCGTCGTGCTCGTCATGGGGGTGCCGCTCTGGCTGGTCGTCGTGACGGCGGCCAAGTCGCAGGGCGAGGCCCTGTCGCCCGACCTGTCCCTGCCGTCCCGGTGGCTGCTCTGGGAGAACCTGGCCCGGGTGTGGGAGCAGGGGGACGTGCCGCGGGCGTTCCTCGGCAGCGTGCTGGTCGTCGCGCCGTCGGTGCTGCTGGTGCTGACGTTCGGCTCGATGGCGTCGTGGGTGCTGGCCCGGCGGGCCACCCGGCTCAACGCCGTCCTGTACGCGTGCGCGATCAGCGGCATCGTGCTGCCCCCGGCCGTGGTGACGATCGTGCTGCTGCTGCGGCAGCTCGGCCTGGCCGGCAGCGCCGTCGGCATGATCGGCGTCTACGTCGGCATCTACCTGTCCACGGTCGTCTTCTTCGTCACCGGCTTCGTGCGCACGGTGCCGCTGTCGATCGAGGAGGCGGCCCGCATGGACGGGGCCGGGCCGGTGCGGGTGTTCTTCGCCGTCATCCTGCCCATGCTGCGCCCGGTGCTCGCGACCGCGACGATCCTCATCTGCCTGTACGTCTGGAACGACGTCTTCTACGCCTTCTTCGTCGTCGGCGGCCGGCTCGACACGCTGCCGCTGAACCTGTTCCAGGTGGCCAACGCCGGGCTCTACCTCAACAACTGGCACCTGATCTTCGCGTACATCATCCTCATGAGCCTGCCCCTGCTGGTGGTGTTCGCGGTGGCCCAGCGGCGCATCATCTCGGGCATCACCGGCGGCGCGGTCAAGTGAGAGCGGGCACGGGAAAGGGCGGGCCGGACGGCCCGCCCTTCACCCGGTGCGACGGATCAGCGCGCGCCGGCGCCCGCCCGCCGCTTGGTCCACACGTCGAAGGCGACCGCCGCCAGCAGGACGATGCCCTTGACCAGCATGACCCGCTCGCTCGGCGAGCCGATGAGCGACATGCCGTTGTTGATCACGCCCATGATCAGGCCGCCGGTGATCGCGCCGACGACCTTGCCCACGCCGCCCTGGACGGCCGCGCCGCCGATGAACGCCGCGGCGATCGCGTCCAGCTCGAACGAGTTGCCGGCCGTCGGACCGGCCTGGTTGAGCCGGCCGGCGAAGATGATGCCGGCGATGGAGGCCAGCACGCCCATGTTGACGAAGATCCAGAACACCACGGACTTGACCTTGATGCCCGACAGGACCGCGGCCTGGAGGTTGCCGCCGACCGCGTAGATGCGGCGGCCGAAGACCGACCGGTTGGCCAGCAGCGAGTAGCCCAGCACCAGCAGGGCCAGCAGCACCAGCACCCACGGCAGGTTACGGAAGCGCGCGAGCTGCACCACCACGGCCATGATGAGCACGGCCGCGGCGGCGATCTTCAGGACGAACACCGGCAGCGGGTCGACGCTCTGGCCGTACCCGGCGCGGGCGGCGCGGGTGCGCCACTGGGCGGCGGCCATGCCGGCGATGGCGATCAGGCCGATCAGCAGGCTGAACACGTCGGCGCCGCCGAGCGGCCCGAGCCCGACGTTGCCCAGGTAGCTGTCGGTGAAGCCGTTCGACAGGGTGCGCACGGCGTCCGGGAACGGGCCGATGCCCTGGTTGCCGAGCACGGTCAGCGTGAGCGCCCGGAACAGCAGCATGCCGGCGAGCGTCACGATGAACGACGGGATGCCGAAGTAGGCGATCCAGTAGCCCTGCCACGCCCCGATCAGGCCGCCCACCACCAGCGTGATGAGCAGCGCGAGCGGCCAGGGGACCCCGTAGTTCACCATGAGCACGGCCGCCACGGCGCCCGTGACCGCCACCACCGAGCCGACCGACAGGTCGATGTGCCCGGCGATGATGATCAGGATCATGCCGATGGCCAGGATCAGGATGTAGGAGTTCTGGACGACGATGTTCGAGATGTTCTGCGGCTGCAGGAGGGCGCCGTCGGTCAGCACCGAGAACAGCACCACGATCAGCGCGAACGCGATGTAGATGCCGCTCTGGCGGATGTTGATGGACAGGCCGCCGAGCTTCAGCCGGCCGGGCGGCTCGCCCTTGGCGTCCCGTCGCGGGCCCGCCTCGAGATCGGCGGGGGTCGTACTGCTGCTCATCCGGACTTACTCCTGTCCCATGGTCATGTGGTACATCAGGCGCTCCTGGGTCGCCTCCTCGCGCGGCAGCTCGCCGGTGATCCGGCCCTGCGACAGCGTGTAGATGCGGTCGCACAGGCCGAGCAGCTCCGGCAGCTCCGAGGAGATGACCAGGACGGCCTTGCCCTCGTCGGCGAGCTGGTTGATGATCGTGTAGATCTCGTACTTGGCCCCGACGTCGATGCCGCGGGTCGGCTCGTCGAGGATGAGCACGTCGGGATCCGTGTAGATCCACTTCGACAGCACGACCTTCTGCTGGTTGCCGCCGCTGAGCTTGCCGACGACGCTCTGCACGCTCGGCGCCTTGATGTTCATGCTGCGCCGGAACCCGTCGGCGACCCGGTACTCCTCGTTCTCGTTGACCCAGCCGTTCCGGCTGAGCCGGCCCAGGCTGACCGAGGAGATGTTGCGCTTGATGTCCTCGATGAGGTTGAGGCCGTACCGCTTGCGGTCCTCGGTGGCGTACGCGATGCCGAGCTTCACCGCGTCCTGGACGTTGCGGATGTGGACCTCGCGGCCCTCCTTGTAGACCCGGCCGGAGATGCCGACGCCGTAGGTGCGGCCGAACAGGCTCATCGCCAGCTCGGTGCGGCCGGCCCCCATGAGCCCGGCCAAGCCGACGATCTCGCCGCGCCGCAGCATGAGGCTGGCCCTGGAGACGACCTGCCGGTCGGGCTGGGAGGGGCTGTGCACCGTCCAGTCCTCGACGCGCAGGACCTCCTCGCCGACGTTCGGCTCGTGCGGCGGGAAGCGGTGGTCCAGGTCGCGGCCGACCATGCCGGAGATGATCCGGTCCTCGGTCACCTGGCCGCTGGCCATCTCCAGGGTCTCGATCGTCTGCCCGTCACGGATGATGGTGATCGAGTCGGCGATGTCGATGATCTCGTTCAGCTTGTGCGAGATGATCACGCAGGTGATGCCCTCGTCGCGCAGGCCGCGCAGCAGGTCGAGCAGGTGGGCCGAGTCCTGGTCGTTGAGCGCCGCGGTGGGCTCGTCCAGGATGAGCAGCTTCACCTTCTTCGACAGCGCCTTGGCGATCTCGACGAGCTGCTGCTTGCCCACGCCGATGTCGGCCACCTGCGTGACCGGGTTCTCCTCCAGGCCGACGCGCCGGAGCAGCTCGCCGGCCTGGTGGTTGGTGCGGTTCCAGTCGATGAGCCCGCGGCCGGCCCGCTCGTTGCCGAGGAAGATGTTCTCGGCGATGGACAGCTGCGGGCACAGCGCCAGCTCCTGGTGGATGATGACGATGCCGGCGTCCTCGCTGTCCTTGATTCCGCCGAACCGGCACAGCTCGCCGTCGAACTCGATCCGCCCCTCGTAGCTGCCGAACGGGTAGACCCCGGACAGCACCTTCATCAGCGTCGACTTGCCGGCGCCGTTCTCGCCGCAGATGGCGTGGATCTCGCCACGGCGGACGGAGAGGCTCACCTCGTGGAGCGCGCGCACCCCGGGAAACGTCTTGGTGATGCCCCGCATGTGCAGGATGTCATCGGTCATCGAAGGTCCTTCCCGAGGGGCGTCAGCCGCCGAGCTGCGCGGCGGTGTAGTAGCCCGTGTCCACCAGGGCCTTCTGGTAGTTGCTCTTGTCGACGATCATCGGCTCCAGGAGCTGGGCCGGGACGACCTTGTTGCCGTTGTCGTAGTCCTTGGTGTTGTTCACCGCGGGCTTGCCGCCCTTGAGGACGGTGTCGGCCATGGTGACCGTGATCTTGGCCAGCTCGCGGGTGTCCTTGAAGATCGTGGAGTACTGCTCGCCCGCGATGATCGACTTCACCGACGCGAGCTCGGCGTCCTGGCCGGTCACGATCGGGTACGGCTGGCCGGAGGTGCCGTAGCCGTTGGACTTCAGCGCCGACAGGATGCCGATGGACAGACCGTCGTAGGGGGAGAGCACGCCGTCGACCTTGGCGCCGGTGTAGGTCTTGGTGAGGATGTCCTCCATGCGCTTCTGGGCGGTGGCCGGGTCCCAGCGCAGGATGGCGACGGTCTTGAAGTCGGTCTGGCCGCTCTTGACCTTGACCGTGCCCTTGTCGATGAACGGCTTGAGCACGGACATCGCGCCGTTGAAGAAGAACGTGGCGTTGTTGTCGTCGGGGGAGCCGGCGAACAGCTCGACGTTGAACGGGCCCTTGGCGCTGCCCGCGGAGCCGTCGGCGTTGAGCAGCTTGAGGCCGACGAGCAGCGAGGTGGCCTGCTGGACGCCGACCTTGAAGTTGTCGAAGGTCGTGTAGTAGTCCACGTTCGGGCTGTTGCGGATCAGGCGGTCGTAGGAGATGACCGGGATCTTGTTGTCGGCGGCCTGCTGGAGCTGCGTGGTCAGGGCGGTGCCGTCGATCGAGGCGATGATCAGGAGCTTGGCGCCCTTGGTGATCTGGTTCTCGATCTGGTTGACCTGGGTGGGGATGTCGTTCTCCGCGTACTGGAGGTCGACCTTGTAGCCGAGCTTCTCCAGGCTGGACTTGACGTTCTCACCGTCGTGGATCCACCGCTCGGAGGACCTCGTGGGCATGGTGACGC
This sequence comes from Nonomuraea montanisoli, assembly GCF_013363975.1. GTDB lineage: Bacteria > Actinomycetota > Actinomycetes > Streptosporangiales > Streptosporangiaceae > Nonomuraea > Nonomuraea montanisoli. The sequence continues at coordinate 748,316 of NZ_JABWGN010000002.1, forward strand.
CGACGAGGGCGCCGCTGGTGTTGCCGGAGGCGGCCTCCTTGTCGATCGTCTTCTCACTCGATCCGCACGCCGCGACGGTTGCGGTGAGTGCGAGGGCTGAGACGACCGTCGCGATCCGTCCGAATCTCATGTGTGTCTCCTTGCGAGGTTGCGCGTACGCGAAGGGGATGTCGTCCCTCGGACGTGCCGGTGGAACGCCGGGAAGCCCTGTGCCGGGCATCGACCTGCGCGGTAGGATACGTCCGATTTGTGGCACTTCGTCCCATCCCACTGCATGATTGTTGTGGACGACAACTTGCCTAAGGCCTTGAGTGTTATCGCTAACAATTTGCGTGTCAACGGTGTGCGATAACGTCTCGGAAACAGACCATTCACATTCCGGGGACGCTCTTGTCCCAGGTAAACGGCCTGTCCTCCCCGCTGGCACGGGGGATTCGGCGCACAGAACCCCTAGACAGGCCCTGTTTCCCATGTGAGCGAGAACACCGGACCCCCTCCGGCCGGGCCCGCGCCGCGCGGAGTCCGTAGGGTGTGGTGTGCGCGTCCGCCTCGTGTGCCGTAGTCTGCGCGCACGAGCGGGCGGGAGGTGAGCATGGCTCGGATCGTCTTCGTCGGCGCGGGTCAGGTCGACCTCATCCGCAGGGTGGTCTCCGACCTGTTCCTCGCCTCCTCGCTGAAGGGGCGCCTGGAGATCGTGCTGCACGACGACGACCCCGGCCACCTGGCGACGGCCGAGGCGCTGGTGCGCGCCCTCGACGCCGAGTCCGGCGCGGCGGCGACGATCACCGCCTGCCCCGACCGGCGGCGCGCGCTCGACGGGGCCGCCTTCGTGATCAGCCACGTCGACCACGGCGGGTTCGAGGCCGCGCTGCGCGACTTCGAGATCCCCCGCCGCTACGGCCTGCGCCAGACGATCGGCGACACCATCGGCGTCGGCGGCGTCTTCCGCGGCCTGCGCTCCATCCCGTTCTTCGTCGAGCTGGGCCGCGAGATGGCCGAGCTGTGCCCCGAGGCGTGGCTGCTCAACAGCAGCGACCCCATGGCGATGATCGGCTGGGCGGTGCACGAGGCCACCGGGTTCGAGCGCTTCGCCGGGATGTGCCACGCCGTCTGCGACACCCACGCCTACCTCGCCGACCTCCTCGGCCGCGACCTCGACGAGGTGACGTTCCTCAGCGCCGGGCTCAACCACCAATCGTTCGTGCTGCGCTTCGAGGCCGGCGGCCGCTCCCTCTACCCCGAGCTGGACGCCGCCCTCACCGCCGACCCCGACCTCGGGCGGCACGTCCGCATGGAGATGTACCGGCGCTTCGGCTACTTCCCGACGCAGTCGAGCGAGCACGCCGCCGAGTACGTGCCGTGGTTCATGCGCCACGAGGCGGAGACCGAGCGCCTCGGGGTGCCGATGGAGGAGTTCCTGCGCCGCTTCGGCAAGGACATGCACAACTACGAGGAGACGCGCCGGGCCCTGTCGGCCGGCCGGCCGCTGCTGATCCGCTGGCAGCACCAGGAGCCGGCCGCCGCGGCGATCCTCGCCACGCTGACCGGCCGGAGCAGGGAGGTCTACGTCAACGTCCGCAACGGCGGCCTGATCGGCAACCTGCCGGAGAACTGCTGCGTGGAGGTGCCCGCCACGGCCGACGCCACGGGCATCCACCCGCGGCCGGTGGGCGACCTGCCGGTCCAGCTCGTGGCGCTGAACCGCACGTTCCTCAACGTCGTCGAGCTGACCGTCCGCGCGGTGCTCGACGGTGACCGCCGGCACGTCCACCACGCCGCGATGCTCGACCCCAACACCGCCGCCACGCTTCCCCTGCCCGCCATCGAGGCGATGTGCGACGAGCTCATCGAGGCGCACGGCGAGCTGCTGCCGGAGGCGATCCGCCGATGACGGAGTCCATGCCGACCGAGGTGCGCCGCGAGCGCATGCTCGGCCTGCTCATGGAGCAGGAGTTCGCCCGGGTGGCGGAGCTGGCCGAGGCGTTCGGCGTGTCCACCGTGACCGTCCGGGCCGACCTCGACGCGCTGGAGGAGCAGGGCAGGGTCCGGCGGGTGCGCGGCGGCGCGGTGGCCGCCGGGTCGCCGCCGCGCGTCGAGCCGTCGTTCGAGCTGTCGCTCGGCGCCGCCGCCGTGGAGAAGGCGCTGATCGCCAAGGCGGCGGCGCGGCTGGTCGCCTCGGGGGAGAGCGTGCTCATGGGGGCCGGCACCACGACGGCGTACGTGGCCAGGGAACTGGTCGCCCGCGCCGACCTCACCGAGGTCACCGTGTTCACCAACGGCCTGCGCACCGCGCTGGAGCTGGAGCCGGCGCTGCCGCGCTTCGCCGTCGTCGTCACCGGCGGCAGCCTGCGCCGCCAGCAGCACTCCCTGGTCGACCCGCTCGCCACCCGCGTCCTGGAGGGCATCCGGGCCGACCTGGTGTTCCTCGGCTGCGGCGGCGTCCACCCGGAGGGCGGCGTGACGAACGTCAACCTGCCCGACGCCGAGATGAAGCAGCGGATGCTGCGCGCCGCCGGGCGGTGCGTGGTGGTCGCCGACTCCTCCAAGCTGGGCAAGGTGGAGATGGCGCCGGTCTGCCCGCTGTCGGAGGTGGACCTGCTCATCACCGGGGAGTCGGCCGACCCGGCGATGGTGGCGCTCCTGCGCGAGCGCGGCCTCAAGGTCGACCTCGTCGGCTGACCCCCACCGCCCCGCGCTGACGCCGCGCCGTCCGCTGACGCCGCGCCGGCCGCCGGCCTGTCGCCGTCCGCCGGCCCGCCGCCGTGATGACGGCGGCCGGGCTCGGCGCGGTCAGCTCGTGAGGGTGGCGCGCAGGGGCTCGGGCAGCAGGTCGCCGTGCGCGCGGGTCAGGTCGTCGCACATCCGCCAGATCGCGTCCAGCGACAGCGTGGCCGCGGTGTTCGGGTCGGCCATGAGCGCGTGCCGCACGTGCTCCGGCCGTCCCTCCTCGGCCGCCCGTACGGTCAGCTCGTTGACGCTGACGTACGCCCGGTTGAGCGCCGCGCACTGCGACGGCAGCGCGCCCACCCGGGTGGGCCGCACCCCCGTGGCGTCCACCGCGCAGGGCACCTCCACCACGCACCCGGACGGCAGGTTCGCGATGAGCCCGTCGTTGACGACGTTGCCGTAGACCACGCGCGGCACGCCGGTCACCACGCTGTGGATGATCTGCGGGGCGTACTCGCCGGTGCCCTCCACGGGCAGTTCCCCGCCGGTCCGCACGGCGTCGCGGGTGCGCTTGTACTCGCGGACGTTCTCCTCGCTGATGCCGACGTAAGCGCCGACCGGGATGCGCAGCCGCTCGATCTCGGCGTCGTGGCGCAGCAGCCACGGCACGTACTCGGAGGAGTGCTCGCTCGTCTCGGTCGGGTAGTGGCCGAGCCGCCGGTACATCTCCACCCGGACCCGGCGGCGCAGCTCGGGGTCGGCCGCGATCTTCGCGTCGAGCCGCTCGTACAGGTCGGCGCCCTCCCGCTCGAAGCGCAGCACCCACGCCTGGTGGTTGACGCCCGCCGCCAGATAGGTCACCTCCTCGTACGGCACTCCCACCAGCGCCGCCAGGTCGTGCATCGTCCAGTAGACCGAATGGCACAGGCCCACCACGTTGCGGACCCGGGAGGCCAGGTACCAGACGTTCATGGCCATGGGGTTGGTGTAGTTGAGCAGCAGGGCGTCCGGGCAGACGGCGCGGATGTCGGCGGCGAGCGCGTCGAGCACCGGGAACGTGCGCAGGGCGCGGAAGACGCCGCCCACCCCGATCGTGTCGGCGATCGTCTGCCGCAGGCCGTACCGGGCGGGGATCTCGAAGTCGGCCACGGTCGCGGCGTGCCCGCCCACCTGGATCATGTTGATGACGAAGTCGGCGCCGTCGAGCGCGGCCCGCCGGTCGAGGGTCGCGCTGACCTCGGGGGCGGCGCCGCGGGCGGCGGCGATGCGGCGGGCCACGGCCTCGGCCGTCTCCAGCCGCTCCGGGTCGATGTCGTGCAGCGCGATCCGGGCCTGCCGCAGCTCGGGATGGGCCAGCAGGTCGGCGAGCAGGCCGTGCGTGAACACGACGCTGCCGGCGCCGATGAAGACGATCTTCGGGTTTCTCATGAAGTGGCTTCCTCCCAGGTGGGCTGCGCCGCTGTGCCCCCCGCGGCTCGGGTGGAGAGGGTGCCGCAGGCCACGGCCACCTCCAGGCTCCGCCGTACGGACAGGCCGCGCCGGCGGGCCGCGATCAGGCCGGCGTCGAAGCTGTCGCCCGCCCCGACCGTGTCCACGACGCCGCCCGTGTCCACAGCCTTGTCCGCGTCCGCGACGCTTCCTGTGGCCTTCCCCGCCGGGGCGGGCACGTGCAGCGGCTCGCCGTCCACGATCGTCATGGCGCCCTCGGCGCCGCACTTGACCACGGGAATCGTGCCCCGGGCGGCCAGCTCGCGCACGGCGCGTCCGAGGTCGGTGACGCCCGCGATCGCCAGGGCCTCGCGCTCGTTGGGCAGCAGGACGTCGGTCAGCGGCAGCACTTCGCCGAGGCCCTCCCAGCGGCCGGACGGGTCGTCGTTGGTGTCGAGCGAGGTGGTCGCGCCCGCGGCCCGGGCGGCGCGGAACAGCTCCGGCACGCCCTCGGCCAGGAGCGGCTGGAGGTAGAACGAGGAGACGTGCACGTGCGCCGCGCGCGCGAGCAGGTCGGGCGGCACGTCGCCGGCGGAGGTGCGGCCGAGGCAGCCCGGGGCGGTCAGGATCGCCCGGTCCTGCCCGTCGGCCAGGATGACGGTGAGCGCGGTGGCCGCTCCCGGCTCGACCACGCAGGCGGAGACGTCCACCCCGCGCCGCCGGAGCGCGTCCAGCACGAACTCCCCGGCCGGGTCGTCGCCCACGCGCCCGGCGAAGGCCACGCGCAGCCCGAGACGGGCGGCCCCGCACGCGGTGATCGCGCCGGAGCCGCCGAGCACCAGGTCGCCGGTGTCCACCAGGTGTTCACGCTGGCCGAAGGCGGGCCGCCGGGGCGCGCCCGAGACGATCACGTCCGGGTTGGCGTCGCCGACGACGAGCAGGTCGAAATCCGTGAAGGCCATGGGCAGGACGCTCCCAGGACCTTCGAACTCTTGTCAATACTTTCGAAGATTGTGGGTTATTGCCGACGAAAGTCGAGTCGGCCGAAGGTATTGACAAGTTTTCGAAAGTCACCATGATGGGCTGCACCACGGCCGCTCGGCCGGCTCCCCCGCCCCCAGGAGGTTCGGAGATGCTGCTACGACAGGGTGAGCCCGCCGCGCCACCCGTGGCCGGGCCCGCCCACCGGCTCAAGGCGGGCACGCGCGGCGACGGGCGGCTCGCCGCCGCCTTCCTCGCGCCGGCGCTCATCGGGTTCGGCCTGTTCTACCTGTATCCGGCGCTGCGCGGCGCCTGGTACTCGATGACCGACTGGAACCTGCTGTCGCGGCCGCGCTTCGTCGGCCTCGACAACTACGCCCGGCTCCTCCACGACCCCCTGTTCTGGAACGCGCTCAAGGTCACCGGCGGCTACGTCGTGCTCAACCTCGGCATCCAGCTCGTCGCCGGCCTCGGCCTGGCCGCGCTGCTGCACCGCCTGACGCGCTCCCTGGTGCTGCGGTCGCTGCTCGTGGTGCCGTGGCTGGTGCCCAACGTGACGACCGGCCTGCTGTGGATGTGGCTGCTCGACGCCGACCTCGGCTTCCTCAACCACCTGCTCACCGGCGCCGGGCTGCCCGCCCAGGGCTTCCTCACCTCGCCCGACCTGGCGCTGCCCAGCGTGGCCGTCATCACCTCATGGAGCGGCACCGGCTACACCGCGCTGCTGCTGTACGCCGGGATGCTGCTGGTGCCACGGCACGTCTACGAGGCGGCGGCCCTGGACGGCTCCGGCGAGATCCGCACGTTCTTCCGCGTGACGCTGCCGCTGATGCGCCCGATCCTCGCGTTCGTGCTGGTGGTGTCGCTGATCGACTCGTTCCAGCTCTTCGACGCCGTGGCGGTCACCACCAAGGGCGGCCCGGTCAACGCCACCCGGGTCATCTACCACTACATCTACGAGCAGGCGTTCACCCACTTCAAGATGGGCTACGCCTCCGCGCTGGCGCTGAGCCTCGTGCTCGTGCTCGGCGTCCTGACCTTCGTCCAGATGCGCCTGCTGCGCGCCTCCACCTCGGACCTGGCATGAACCGCCCCTTCCGCATCCGGATCGGCCGCCCGCTCGCCTGGGCCTGCCTGATCCTGGCCATCGTGATCTCCCTGTTCCCGCTCTACTGGATGCTCCGCACGGCGATCACGCCCGGCCGCGAGCTGGCCGGCGACAACGCCGGGCTGCTGCCCCGGCACCCGACGCTGCTCAACTTCGAGCGCGTGCTGGGCCTGACCACCCGCGAGGAGGCGCGGGCGGCCGGCGGGTCGGGGGCCGACCTCGACTTCTTCCGCTACCTGCGCAACTCGATCCTCTACACGGGCCTGGTCACGGCGGTGCAGACCCTGCTGTGCGCGATGGCCGGCTACGCCTTCGCCCGGCTCCGTTTCCCCGGCCGGGACCTGCTGTTCGGGGTGTTCGTGGCCGCCCTCATGGTGCCGCCGATCTTCACGCTGCTGCCCAACTTCGTGCTGGTCAAGGAGCTGGGCTGGCTCGACACCGTCGCGGGTCTCGTCGCGCCCAGCCTGCTCATGACGCCGTTCGCGGTGTTCTTCCTACGGCAGTTCTTCCTCGGCGTGCCGCGCGACGTGGAGCAGGCGGCCCTCATCGACGGCGCGGGCAAGGGCCTCATCTTCTGGCGGGTGGTGCTGCCGATGAGCCGCGGCCCGCTGCTCACCCTCGCCCTCACCACCGCGGTCTGGACGTGGAACGACTACCTGTGGCCGCTGCTGGTGGCCCCGGGGGAGGAGACCCGCGTGCTCACGGCGGCGCTCGGCATCTTCCTCAAGCAGTCGCCGAACACCGCGCCCGACTGGACCGGCCTCATGGCCGGCTCCGTCCTGTCGATCATCCCCGTGCTGCTGCTCGTGGTCTTCTTCGGCCGCCGGCTCGTGGACTCCATCCAGTTCTCCGGCATGAAAGGTTAGCGTTGACTCTCTCCCCACGCCTGGAGGCGGGGGATTCCGACCTTCGCAGGTCGGGGTTCCTGCTTCACGGGCGACCGCACCCGGGTGGTCCCGGAGTGTCTGACGTCGCCTCCACAGGCAGTCACGGCAAGACCTGCCGCCAGGATGTTCTTCGCGGCGTTGACGTCCCGGTCGTGCCGGGTGCCGCAGGACGGGCACTGCCACGCCCGGATGCCGAGCGGAAGCTGCGTGAGCAGGTGCCCGCAGGCCGAGCAGGTCTTGGAGCTGGGCAGCCAGCGGTCGACCACGATCAGCTGACGGCCGTACCGGGCCGTCTTGTAGTTGAGCATGCGGCGGAAGACGCCCCACCCGCAGTCGGAGATGGCCTTGGCCAGCTTCCGGTTGCGGACCATGTTCGTCACGGCCAGGTCCTCGATCACGAT
>NZ_JABWGN010000030.1 GCF_013363975.1 Nonomuraea montanisoli
ATGAGGTCTCCCACCCTGTGAGGGGGTAAGGCTCCCGGTAGACGACCGGGTTGATAGGCCGGAGGTGGAAGCGCGGTAACGTGTGGAGCTGACCGGTACTAATAGGCCGAGGACTTGACCACAAAGCTAATGCTTTGGTGCGTGCTGCGCTCTGTTACTCTTCGCCGGGTCCAGAGCTGCGCCGCATCGAAGATCTTGCTCGCGTCCACTAGGCAATTCTGAGACAGCAAGCAGTGCTTGTGTGTTTCGGAGGGTTACGGCGGTTATGGCGGGAAGGAAACACCCGGTTACATTCCGAACCCGGAAGTTAAGCTTCCCAGCGCCGATGGTACTGCACTCGGGAGGGTGTGGGAGAGTAGGTCACCGCCGGACAATCTTTTGAGAAGGGGTTCATGCGGGCCTGGCTGATGCCGGGTTCGTGTGGGCCCCTTTTCGCATGCCCGGGGTCAGCTCGCGCATGTCTGAGGCGCGATTCTCCGCATGGGGCTGTCGGGTGACGACTGCCCACGGGAGGCGTCGTCCCCTGGCCAGGAGCCGTCACGCACCGCCCCATCCGCTCGGCACGTCGCCGGGTTCAGCCAGGCCCTTTTCAGCACGACACCAGCGCCGTCGATTCATCAGGCCCGACTTCAACAGGCCCGTGGCGTGAGGGGCAGGCATGCGAAGCCCGGAAGGCGGCCCAGGGGGATGGCCAGGAGGGCCAGAGGGGGACGGGCGCAGGAGGAGAATGGCGCCAGCCCGGGCAAGGGATGGCGACCCGAAGCAGGACGGTGGTCCCAAGAGCGGCGGTGACCCAGAGAAGGGGCGGAGTGGCTCGGGGGAGTGGCGGGACAGAAAGGCCGGTCAGAAGAGCCGGTTCGGTGGCCCAGGTGGAGGGGGCGGAGGGGCGGTTGCCCGGGGAGGGCGGCACAGGGAAACCGGGAGCGGTGGCTCGGGGGAGGGCGGCATAGGAAAGCCGGAGGCGGTGTGCCCGCCCCCGGCTGGAACGCTCTGCGGCCTTACTTACTTACTTCGGCATGATCAGCAGGGCGTCGCCGACGCCGCGCTCCACCCCGTCCGACGGGCGGTTGACGACCTTGTCGCCCACCACCATGGTGGTCGAGCCGCCGCCGTCCAGGTTGACGGCCTCCCGGGCGCCGAGCCAGCGCATGAAGCGGGCCGCCTCGATGAAGTTGGCCCCCACCGTGATCCCCGGCTGGCGGCCGTCGATGACGGCCACGATGAGGCTGCCGTTGCGGGTCGTGCCGAGCAGCGTGCGCGGGTGCCTGCGCAGGATCATGTTGATCGAGTCGTGGCCGTTGAGCTTGGCGGTGATCCGGGTCTTACCGTTGCGGACCAGGCCGACGCTGCCGGCGATGACGTTCACGTCGGGCGTGAGCTTGATGGCCGAGCGCTTGCGCAGGTCCACGACCTTGGTGTCGATCTTCAGGGTCGTGCCCTCGGTGGCGTGCGCGGACAGCCACTCGGTGGCCACGCCGGTGCCGTGCAGCACGCGCGTGCCGCGCGCCACCTCGGCGCCCGGAGCGCGCACGCCGACGACCTTGCCGGTGGCGTCGATCACCACGTCGGCGCCGTCGTCGGCCGGGGTCTTGGCGCCGAACTCCTCGGTGTACATGACCAGCTCGTCCGTGCCGGCCGCGCGGTTGACGCCGTTGACCGGGGACTTGGAGCCGTCCTGCGCGATGGCCGTCACCGTGGTGCTGATCTCGGTGATGCGGGCCGTGCGGCCCTTGAGGACGACGGCGGAGCGGCCGGGCACCGCCTCGCTGAGCAGCTTGCCCGCCACCACCGACGCGCCGACCGGCTCGCCCTGGAGGTTCTTGACGGTGTGGATGTTGAAGAAGCCGCCGTTGACGGCCGCGAGGGCGTGGGCGGACTTCGCCATGGCGGAGACCTTGTCGCGGGCGGCGACGCTGGTGCCGAGGGACGACGCGTACGAGCCGCGGAAGGTCCGCGCGTCGATCATCATGACCTTGACGTTCCAGGGGCCGGTCGTCTCCAGGCCGTCGTCGCCGGTGTAGTCCACCCGGGACTTCAGGCCGGCGTCCTTGAGCTTGGACACCATCTCCTCGGCCTTCTTCTTCTCCTCAAGCTTCCAGTCGCCCACCCGCACCATGTAGACGGTCTGCGAGGGGGCGTCGGCCACGGCCGGCCGGACGACCTCCAGCAGGGTCGCGGTCTCGCCTGCGGCCTCCACCTGAGCCAGAACCGATTCGGCGGTCTGCCGCATGCCGTAGTCACGGCCGCTGGGCATCAGGACGGAAACCGTGTAGCTGTTGCTGGAACTGCCGGCCTGCACGTCGTACAGGTCGACGCCCTGGGCCACACTGGTCAGCTTCCTCGTCGGCGCCCCTGACGTCCCCAGGGGGAACTTGGCGGACGGGAACTTGACCGATGCCTGGTCCGCGGCGGCGACGGGCACGGTGGTGACCGTGAGGGCGGCGGCCAGGGACAGGCCGGCGGCGAGGGTACGTCGAGACATGACAACTCCAGAGGGCGGGCAGTGAACCGCACCATCCTGGCGTGATCATGGTCGGCGGGTGAGCGAAACACGCGAATCGGTCGCAGAGGTTACGAGATTGACATCGCAGTCTGGACAGGGCTTGCCGTACGACTTGTGGTCGTCACGGAACGTGGGGGCATTCGGGACGTGGTTCGTCGACAAGGGCCGCGCGTCAGCGGGAGTCGCGGCGGAAGGACTCCAGGGCCAGCAGGGCGACGTGGAGCGACAGGCACGACTCGACGTCGTCGAGGTCCGTGTCGAGGATGCGTTCGAGGCGCCGGAGCCGGTCGTAGAAGGCGGGCCGAGACAGGTGCGCCTTCTGGGCGGCCACCGCCTTGTTGCGCCCGGCGTCGAGGTAGATGCGCAGGATCCTGGTGAGGTCGCCGCCGCGCTGGGCGTCGTGGGCGAGCAGCGGCCCGAGCTCCCGCTCGGCGAACGTCTGCAGCCGCGCGTCGTCGCGCAGCAGGTGCAGCAGGCCCCGCAGCCGCAGGTCGGGCAGCCGGTAGAAGGGCCTGCCGTCGGGTTGTCGCACGGCCACGTCGGCCACCTGCTCGGCTTCGAGGAAGCTGCGGCGCACGTCGCGGATGGAGTCGACCACGGAGCCGGCCGCGAGGACGAACGGGGCGCCGCTCTTCCACAGGACGCGCAGGCGCTCGGACAGGGCGGTCAGCGCCGGTTCGGCCTGGGTGCGCGGCGGCAGCGGCAGCAGGACGCCGACGCGGTCCTGGTCGAGCGCGCCGACGAGGGCCGGCAGGCGGGCGTCGCGGCAGGCCGCGGCGGTCGCCTCGGCCAGCTCGCCGAGCTGCGCCTGCCCGTCGAGGGCCTGCTCGACGGGCTCGGTGGGCCGGATGACCACGCTGACGAGCTTGCGGCCGGTGAGGGGGACGCCGACGGCGCGGGCGCGGGCGGCGGCCTCGTCGGGGTCGGCGTAGGCGTGGGTGAGGATGCCGGTGATGATCGTGCCGTGGGCCTGGCGTTCGAGCGACTCCTGGTGGCGTTCGAGCAGGCGGCCGAGGGCGAGGGTGGTGGCGGCGCGCTCGGCGAGGACCAGGTCGCGGGGCGAGGGCGGCGCGTCGCACAGCAGGATCAGCCGGCCCCAGTCCTGGCCGCGGGCGCCGACGGTGGTGACCAGCCAGCCGGAGGCCGGGTCGTACGCGGTGCGCTCGGGCGGCGCGACGGCCCGCGAGCGGGTCTCCCACCCGGCGAGCAGGCTGCCGGTGTCGCGGGCCGCGGACTCGCAGGCCAGCACCTGGTGGGCGAGGTTCTCCAGCAGCACCGGCCGCCCGGACAGCCGCGCCACCTGGGCGAGCACCTCGGCGGGCGAGGCGCCCTCGACCGACAGCTCGGTGAACACCTCGTGCAGCTGCTCGGAGGCCCGCAGCTCCTCGAGCTGGATGTCGATGATCCGGGCGTGCACCGACTCGGTGATCTGCACGAACGGCGTCTCGCGGGTCAGCACGACGAGTGGCAGCCCGTGCTCCTCGGCGGCCTTGACGACGGCGGGCGGCAGCTCGCCGACGAACCGGCGGCCCAGCTCCACGATGAGTCCGGCGACGCCGACGGACGCCAGCTCCCCGATGTAGTCGGCGAGCTGCTCGGGGTCGCGCGGTAGCGCGACGCCGGTGGTGAGCACCAGCTCGCCGCCGCGCAGCAGGGGGGCGATGTCGGCGATCTCGCCGACGTGGACCCACCGCACCTTGCTGCCCAGCCGGTCCGCGCCCGCGACTACGCGCGGTCCGCCCCGGCGAACCGTCTCCAAGGCGAGCACATCGGCAATGGTGGGCAGCACGGACAGAGCCTATCCGATCAGCTTGTAAGATCGGCAATGCTCCCATTTACATGATGGATTTACACATCGGCAGCCGCTCATCGGTTCAGCTCCTCCTCCGTGAACTCCCGGCCGGGCGGGCGCTCGCGCAGCTCGACCCGGCGGATCTTGCCGGAGATCGTCTTCGGCAGCTCGCCGAACTCCAGCCGCCGCACCCGCTGGTACGGCGCGAGCCCGCGCCGGCAGTGCTCGAAGATGGACCGCGCGGTGTCCTCGCCGGGCTCGAAGCCGGGTGCGAGCGTCACGTACGCCTTGGGCACGGCCAGGCGCAGCGGGTCGGGGGCGGGCACCACGGCGGCCTCGGTGACGGCCGGGTGCTCCAGCAGCACGCTCTCCAGCTCGAACGGCGAGATGCGGTAGTCCGACGCCTTGAACACGTCGTCCGTGCGCCCCACGTACGTGATGTAGCCGTCGGCGTCGCGGGTGGCCACGTCACCGGTGTGGTAGAAGCCGTCGGCCGCGGCGGCGGAGGCGCCCGCGTAGCCCGTCATCAGCCCGGCGGGCCGGGCCCCGTCGAGCGGCAGGCAGATCTCCCCGTCGTCGCCCGGCCGCCCGGTGACGGGGTCGAGCAGCGTGATCTCGTAGCCGGGCAGCGGCCGGCCCATCGACCCCGGTCTGACCGGCTCTCCCGGCACGTTGCCGATCTGGGCGGTGGTCTCGGTCTGGCCGTAGCCGTCGCGGATGGTGAGCCCCCACGCCTTGGCGACCTGGTCGATGATCTCCGGGTTGAGCGGCTCGCCGGCGGCGACGGCGGTGCGCAGCGGCAGCCGCCAGGCGGACAGGTCCTCCTGGATGAGCATGCGCCACACGGTCGGCGGCGCGCAGAACGTGGTGACGGCCTCGTCGCGCAGCACCTCCAGCAGCCCGGTGGCGGAGAAGCGCCGGTAGTCGTGGACGAGCACGGTCGCGCCCGCGTTCCACGGCGCGAAGACGCTGCTCCACGCGTGCTTGGCCCAGCCGGGTGACGACACGTTGAGATGCACGTCGCCGGGCCGCAGCCCGATCCAGTACATCGTGGACAGGTGTCCCGCGGGATAGGACAGGTGGGAGTGCTCGACCAGCTTCGGCTGGGAGGTCGTGCCGGAGGTGAAGTAGAGCAGCATGGGGTCGCCGGACAGGGTGGGCGCCTCGGGGGTGAAGCGGGCGTCCGCCTCGCGGCTGTCGTGGTAGGGCAGCCAGCCGTACGCGTCGCCCACGGCGATCCTGGTGAACGGCCCGGCGGCGAACTTGCCGGCGTCGGAGGCGTTGGCGACGACGTGCGCGACGCCGGCCCGCTCGACGCGCTCGGCGACGTCCTTGGCAGTCAGCAGGGTCGTGGCCGGGATGACGACGGCGCCGAGCTTCATGGCGGCGAGCAGGCTCTCCCACAGCTCGACCTGGTTGCCGAGCATGAGCAGGATCCGGTCGCCGCGGCGCACGCCCTGCTCGTGCAGCCAGTGGGCGACCTGGGCGGATCGGGCCGACAGCTCGGCGAAGGTCAGCGACACCGGGCGGTCCCCGCCGACGATGCGCAGCGCCGGCGCGCCGGGTGTCTCGGCGGCGAGCACCCCGTCGAACCAGTCGAGCGCCCAGTTGAAGCGCTCCGGCCGGGGCCAGCGGAACTCCCTGCGCGCGGTCGCGTAGTCGGCCTCCAGCAGGAGGTCGCGGGCCGCGCGGAAGCCGCTCACGTCGTGGTGCTGCTCGTCATCTCCCATACCCTCAATCTGCTACGAGCGCAGCCGGGCCTCAAGGCCGTCGAGCACCGTGGTGAGACCGAACGCGAAACTCGTCTCCCGCAGCGTGTCGGTGTCGGAGACCTTGTCGTTGATCTCGGTGAGGCGCTCCAGCAGGTCGGGGAAGTCGCGGGCGACGTGCCGGAACGTCTCCTTCATGGACTCCTGGTCGAGCTCCTCGCCGCCCATGGACGACTGCCAGGCGATCTCGGGGATGACCGTGCCGAACACGTACGCGGTGAGGGCGGCGTTGGCGTAGTCGATGTCCAGGCCCTCGAAGCCGGCCAGCGCGAAGGCCTTGCGCAGCCGGTCGGACATCGACAGCGCGTTGGGGCCGAGGGCGGGCAGGCGGCCGATGAGGGAGCCGACCCAGGGGTGGAACAGCATGACCCGGCGCATGCTGTGGGCGAAGGTCGTGATGGTGTCGCGCCAGCCGAGCTCCTCGGGGACGGGCAGGGCGATCTGGCCCCAGACGTGGTCGTAGGCCAGCTCCAGCAGCTCGTCCTTGTTCTCGACGTACCAGTAGATGGTGGTGGCGCCGGAGCCCAGCCGCGCGCCGAGCTTGCGCATGCTGAGGCCGTCGAGCCCCTCGGCGTCGAGCAGCTCCAGCGTCGCGCGGACGATCTCCTCGCGGCTGCGGCCGGGGGTCCGGGCGGGCCGCGGCTCGCGGGTCCAGACGGAGGAGATCTGCTTGCTCATTGCCCCAGCATAAAACCTCTCGCACAGTGTGCGAGATTGGTCGTACAGTGTGCGAGTGATTTCGAACGACGTACCAGAACCCTCGAACGACGTGCGAGACCCGCGGCGGTGGTGGACGCTCGTCGTCCTGTGTCTGTCGGTGCTGGTGCTGGGCGTGGACGGGACGGTGCTCAACCTGGCCATCCCGTCGCTGATCCGCACCCTGGGCGCGAGCCCCGGCGACATCCAGTGGATCCTCGACGCCTACGTGCTGGCCTTCGCCGGGTTGCTGCTGACCGCGGGCAGCCTGTCCGACCGCTACGGCCGGCGCAGATTCCTGATCATCGGTCTGGCCTTCTTCGGCGGCGCGTCGCTGCTGGCCGTGCTGGCCTCGGAGCCGTGGCAGCTCATCGGCGCGCGGGCGCTCATGGGGGTCGGCGGTTCGATCCTCATGCCCTCCACGCTGTCCATCCTGATGACGGTCTTCGACGAGGCCGAGCGGCGCAAGGCGATGGCCGCCTGGAGCGCCGTCGCCATGGTGAGCGTGATCGCGGGCCCCACGCTGGGCGGCTTCCTGCTCGACCACTACTGGTGGGGATCGGTCTTCCTGCTGAACGTGCCGATCGCCGGGCTGGCCATCGTGGCCGCGTTCGTGCTCATGCCGGAGACCCGCAGCTCCGGGCGCCGGATCGACCCGGTGGGCGTGGTCCTGTCCGTCGTCGGGCTGACCGCCGCCGTCTACGTCATCATCGAGCGCGAGTGGAACGTGGGCGGCATCGCGACCGCCGTGGTGGCCCTCGGCGCGTTCGTGGTGTGGGAGGTGCGGTCCGCGCATCCGATGCTGCCGCTGGAGCTGTTCCGCAACCGCAACTTCAGCGGGGCGTCCTTCTCCATCCTGCTGATGTCCTTCGGCGCGGGCGCGGTGATGCTCATGCTGACGCAGTACCTGCAGTTCGTGCTCGGCTACGGGCCGATGAAGGCGGGCCTCGCGCTGCTGCCGTACGCGGTGGCCGCGGCGCTGTTCAACGGCCTCGGCGCGGCGCTCGGCCAGCGGGTGAGCAACCGCGTGCTCGTCGGCGCGGGGCTGCTCGTCATGGCCGGCGGGTTCGCGGTGCTGGCCACGACCACCGGCTACCTGCCGGTGCTGACCGGGCTGATGGTCATGGGCGTCGGCGGCGGCCTGGCCGGCCCGGCGGCCTACGCCTCGCTCATGGGGGCGATCCCCGTGGAGCACGCCGGGGTCGGCTCGGCCCTGAACGACACCGTCCAGCAGGTCGGCCTGGCCATGAGCATCGCGATCCTCGGCAGCGTGCTGGCGGGGGTGTTCACCTCGGCCATGCCCGCGGGCGTGCCGGCCGCGGCCAAGGAGTCGATCGGCGACGCGATCCGCCTGGGCTTCGCCGAGCCCGCCAAGGCCGCGTTCACCGACGCCGTGCACCTCGGGGCGTGGGTGGGCGGCGGGTTCTGCGTGGCCGCCGCGCTGCTCGCGCTGGCGGTGCTCCGGCCGCCCGCCCCGGCCGCCGCTCCCGAGCCCGAGCCCGAGCGGGTGTGAGCCCGGCGGCTCATCGGACGCTGTTTCATCGAACACGGGGCTCGCGCATGCTCTCCAGGCTGTCGAGCTTGTGGGTGCGCTCGTCGTGGCCGATCTGCCGCAGCAGGTCGGCCACCGAGCGGTGGCGGCCGTACTCGGCGGCGTAGGTGCCGGGGTCCGGGACGAGGTCGAGCGCGGGGTTCTCGGCCACGAACGTCATGTACTCGTGCTCGGCGTGGTCCTCGAACTCGGCGTTGAGCCGGTAGCTCCAGTCGGGCCGGACCAGGAACAGCATCCAGGACACGTGGTAGTAGAAGAACGAGATGGCCCACGGCGCGGCCCGGTGCAGCAGCCACGTCTGCCGCTCGCCGTTGCGCTGCACGAGGTCCTGCATGATCAGCAGGTGCCACTGCTCGTTGTCCTGGTCGGCGCGGGCCTCCACGATCCGCTCGAACACCCTCCTGGCCAGCGCCGAGCGCGCCGCGTGGCGGTGGACCGCCCAGTAGCCCATGCGCTCCCACGCCTGGTACGGCACGCGGGCGATGGTCTCCAGCATGGCGAACTTGGTGAACGAGCCCTGCTTGCCGTACAGGAGGTCCACGGGCTTGAACATCATCCGCGCCAGCAGGCTGTAGGCCATGCGCGGGGTGGCGAGCGTGTCGCGCTCGGCCTGGCGGAGCAGGTCGCGGCTGAGCTTGGGCGGGCCGGAGGGCAGCTCGGGGCGCGTCCCGGGGGCGATGGCGGGCTCGAAGGTGATGGTCATGGCCGGTGTCTCCTCGGGTCGTCCTCGTGATGACCCGATCGTGGCCGAGCGGGCCCCGTCCGGTCGTCGGCCGCGGGAGGTCTTTCCCCGTGCCTCCGGCGGCGTACCGCGGGCGCGGCCCGTACGCCCGCAGGCGCACGGGACATCCCCTAGGGGACGGACGGCGGGACCGCGGAGGGCGGACGGCAGGAAGTCTTGATGTCATGACATAAACTGGCGAGAAGTCCAGAGGTCGCCCCGACAGCCTGTAAGGCGATTCGGCGGCCCGCCGACAGGTTGCCGGTGGGAGGAATGATGTCAGAACGGGATACTCGTAGCATGTCGGAGCTTCTCGCGCGCCACCGGGCCGTCATGCCCAACTGGCTGGCCCTCAACTACACCGAGCCCATCGAGATCGTCAGCGGCAAGGGCAACCGCGTCGTCGACGCGGACGGCAAGAGCTACCTCGACTTCTTCGCCGGCATCCTGACGAACATGATCGGCTACGACGTCCCCGAGGTGCGCGAGGCCGTCGAGCGCCAGCTCGCCACGGGCGTCGTCCACACGAGCACGGTCTACCTCCTGCGCGGCCAGATCGAGCTGGCCGAGAAGATCGCCCGCCTGTCCGGCATCCCGGACGCGAAGGTCTTCTTCACCAACTCCGGCACCGAGGCCAACGAGACCGCCCTGCTGCTGGCCACCTACGCCCGCAAGAGCGACCAGGTGCTGGCCATGCGGCAGAGCTACCACGGGCGCAGCTTCGGCGCGATCAGCGTCACCTCCAACCGCTCCTGGAAGAACAACTCGCTCTCCCCGCTCAACGCGCACTTCCTGCACGGCGCCGACCGGCACCTCGCCCAGTTCCGCGGCCTGTCCGACGCCGAGTACATCAAGGTGTGCGTCGACGACCTGCGCCACGTGCTCGCCACCACGGTCGCCGGCGACGTCGCCGCGCTGATCGCCGAGCCCATCCAGGGCGTGGGCGGCTTCACCATGGCCCCCGACGGCCTGTTCGCCGCCTACAAGGAGGTCCTGGACGAGCAGGGCATCCTGTTCATCTCCGACGAGGTGCAGACCGGCTGGGGCCGCACCGGCAGCGCGTTCTTCGGCATCCAGAACCACGGCGTGACGCCCGACATGATGACCTTCGCCAAGGGCCTCGGCAACGGGTTCGCCGTCGGCGGCGTCGTCGCCCGCGGCGACCTCATGGACGCGCTGCCCGCGGTGGGCCTGGCCACGTTCGGCGGCAACCCCATCTCCATGGCCGCCGCCAACGCCACCCTCGACTACGTCCTCGACCACGACCTGCAGGCCAACGCCGCCCGCACCGGCGCGCTCATCACGGACGGCCTGCGCGAGGCCGCCCAGCGGCTGCGCATCGTCAAGGACGTGCGCGGCAAGGGCCTGATGTTCGCCGTCGAGCTGGAGACGCCCGCCCAGGCGGCGCGCTTCATGGAGGAGACCAAGCGGGCCGGCCTGCTGGCCGGCAAGGGCGGCCTGTACGGCACGGCCATCCGCATGGCCCCGCCCCTCACCCTCACGATGGACGAGGCCGCCGAGGGGCTCGGCATCATCGTCCACGCACTGGAAGTCATCGACGCGGAGGCAGTGGCGCAGTGAAGGGCGCAGTGAAGTCTGTCAGGCACTGGATCGGCGGAGCGCTCACCGGCGGCGACGGCCGTACCGGTGAGGTCTTCGACCCGGCGACCGGCGAGGTGAGCGGCCACGTGGCGCTCGCCTCGGTGGAGGAGGTGGACGCGGCGGTGGCCGCCGCGGTCGCGGCGTTCCCCGCCTGGCGGGACGCGTCGCTGACCAAGCGGGCGCAGGTGCTGTTCCGCTTCCGCGAGCTCATGGTCGCCCACCGCGACGAGCTGGCCGCGCTGATCTCCGCCGAGCACGGCAAGGTGCACTCCGACGCCCTCGGCGAGGTGGCGCGCGGGCTGGAGGTCGTCGAGTTCGCCTGCGGCATCCCGCACCTGCTCAAGGGCGGCTTCTCCGAGGGCGTCTCGACGCGGGTCGACTCCTACTCGATCCGCCAGCCGCTCGGCGTCGTGGCCGGTATCACGCCGTTCAACTTCCCGGCCATGGTGCCGATGTGGATGTTCCCGATCGCGATCGCCTGCGGCAACGCGTTCGTGCTCAAGCCGTCCGAGAGGGACCCGTCGGCGTCCCTGCTCATGGCGCGGCTGTGGCAGGAGGCGGGGCTGCCCGACGGCGTGTTCAACGTCGTGCAGGGCGACAAGACCGCGGTGGACCGGCTGCTGGAGCACCCCGACGTGCGGGCCGTCTCGTTCGTCGGCTCCACCCCCATCGCCCGCTACGTCTACGAGACCGGCACGGCGCACGGCAAGCGGGTCCAGGCGCTCGGCGGCGCCAAGAACCACATGCTCGTGCTCCCGGACGCCGACCTCGACCTGGTCGCCGACTCGGCCGTGTCGGCGGGCTTCGGCTCGGCCGGCGAGCGGTGCATGGCCATCTCGGTCGTGCTGGCCGTGGACCCCGTCGGCGACGAGCTGGTCGAGAAGATCAAGGAGCGGGTCGCCAAGCTGGTGGTCGGCCCCGGCGACGACCCGAAGGCCGAGATGGGGCCGCTGGTCACCCGCGCGCACCGCGACAAGGTCGCCTCCTATCTGGACCTGGGCGTCGAGGAGGGCGCCAAGCTGGTCGTGGACGGCCGCGAGAGCGAACTGCTCGGCGGCGGCAAGGCGTCGGAGGCGCCCGGGTTCTGGCTCGGCCCGACCGTGCTCGACCACGTGCCCGCGGGCTCGCGGGTCCACACCGAGGAGATCTTCGGGCCGGTGCTGTCGATCGTGCGCGTCCCCTCGTACGAGGAGGGGGTGCGGGTCATCAACGACGGCGAGTACGGCAACGGCACGGCCGTCTTCACCAACGACGGCGGCGCCGCCCGGCGCTTCCAGAACGAGGTGGAGGTCGGCATGA
The DNA here is from genome assembly GCF_013363975.1 of Nonomuraea montanisoli. Lineage (GTDB taxonomy): Bacteria > Actinomycetota > Actinomycetes > Streptosporangiales > Streptosporangiaceae > Nonomuraea > Nonomuraea montanisoli. Next base: position 11,935 of record NZ_JABWGN010000030.1, read on the forward strand.
TCGGGATCAACGTGCCGATCCCGGTGCCGATGGCGTTCTACAGCTTCGGCGGCTGGAAGGCGTCGTTGTTCGGCGACACGCACGTCCACGGCAGCGAGGGCGTCCACTTCTACACGCGCGGCAAGGTCGTCACCTCCCGCTGGCTCGACCCGTCCCACGGCGGTGTCAACCTGGGCTTCCCCACCAACGGGTAGGCCCCCGGGTCCCCACCGGGGAGGGACACGCGTCTCTCCCCGGCCCCCGCCCCGGTAAGCTCCAGGTCACGAGATCGAGACCGCGGACCTGGGTCGTACCGGACGAGCCGCGGGGCAGGAGGTCGCCCTCAAGGGGACCGCGGACAAGGGGGACCAGTGGATCGCCGCACACCCGCTCTGGCGCTCGCCGTGGCGGTCCTGGCCGCGAGCCTGGGCGCGGCGGGCCCGTCAGCGGGCGCGGCGGCGGCGCCGGCCGCGGACGCCCCGCGGGCGGCGCTCCCCGTCCCGCTGGGCACGCCGTCGCCCGCCGTGAGCGTGAAGCCGCGCAAGTCGGTCTCCCCGCCGGGCCCGGCGCAGAGCGACGGCACGCTGCAGATCCTCACCTACCGCGGCTACGCCGACTACTCCGGCACCACCTCCGACTTCGAGCGGACCACCGGCTGCCGCATCGCCCGCTACGACACCGTGCAGACCGCCGACCAGATGGCCGCCAGTGTCCGGGGGCGCCCCTACGACGTGATCTCCGCCGGGCCCGTCCTGGCCGCCGACCTCATCGCCGCCAAGCAGGTCCAGGCCATCGACCCGGCCAAGGTGCCCGACTACGACCACCTGACCAAGCGCTTCCGCGACATGACGGTCCGCTCGGGCAAGGTCTACGGCGTGCCCTACCTGTGGGGCTCCCACGAGTTCCTGTACGACTCCGCGCGTGTCAAGGGCGAGCCGACCCTGAAGGACGTCTTCGGCAGCGGCCACGTCGTGCTGCGCGACAGCCCGCTGACCATCGCCGACGCCGCGCTCGCCGACGGGGTCGAGGGCGACCCGTTCGAGCTGGGCAAGCACGAGCTCGACAGCGCCGTTGACCTGCTGGAGGAGCAGCCCGGCCGCACGTACTGGACCGAGCCGCTCGACCTGGTCAAGGGCTTCGCCACCGGCTCGCTCGACTACGCCCAGGCCACCCCGTACTACCGCCTGCTGCTCCAGCAGGCCGGCAAGCCGGTCAAGGCGGTCGAGGCCCCGCGCTCGACCGGCTGGGTCGACTCGTGGATGCTCGGCGCCGGCGTGCCCAACACCGAGTGCGCCTACCGCTGGCTGGCCTACACCGCCTCCGCCGCGGTGCAGCGCAAGGCCGTCGCCTGGCTGGGGCTGGCGCCGGCCAACCCGGAGGCGTGCGTCAAGGCCACCCAGCGGGTCTGCGACGCGTACGGCGTCGAGGACCCGGAGCGGATCGGGCGGATCGCCTTCGCCACCCGCCCGCCCGACGGCTGCAAGCCCAAGGACGGCTGTCCCGCGTACATCGCGTGGGCCGAGCGGTGGCGCGCGCTGGTCAAGTGAGCTCCGCCGCAGGTGGAGGCATGCACCCGACCACCCTCAATTTAGACTGAATGACCAGTCAGTCTCGACTGAATGACCAGTCAGTGAGTAGGGTGCTCGGTATGAGAATCCTTCTGGTCGGCGCCGGCGGGGTCGGCTCCGCTGTGGTGCCCATCGCCGCTCGCCGAGATTTCTTCGAACACATCGTGGTCGCCGACTCCCAACAGAGCCGGGCGGCACGTGCCGTCGCCGGTGTGGACGACCCCCGCTTCAGCGCGATCACCCTCGACGCCTCCGACCGCGCCCAGGTCGAGGCCGCCCTGCGTGAGCACAGGTGCGACGTGCTCTTCAACGCCGTCGATCCCCGGTTCACGATGCCGCTGTTCGAGGCGGCGCTCGCGGCGGGGGCGCACTACCTCGACATGGCCATGTCGCTGTCGCGGCCGCACCCCAGCGAGCCGTACCGGATGCCGGGGGTCAAGCTCGGCGACCGGCAGTTCGCGCTCGACGGCGCGTGGCGGGACGCCGACCGGCTGGCGCTCGTCGGCATGGGCGTCGAGCCCGGCCTCGCCGACGTGTTCGCCCGCTACGCCGCCGACCACCTGTTCTCCAGCATCGAGGAGATCGGTGTGCGCGACGGCTCCAACCTGGTCGTCGACGGCTACGACTTCGCGCCGACGTTCTCCATCTGGACCACGATCGAGGAGTGCCTGAACCCGCCCGTCGTGTGGGAGGACGGGCGCTGGCACACCACGGAGCCGTTCAGCGAGCCCGAGGTGTTCGACTTCCCGGCCGGCATCGGGCCGGTGGAGTGCGTGAACGTCGAGCACGAGGAGGTCCTGCTCGTGCCCCGCTGGATCCCGGCCCGCAGGGTGACCTTCAAGTACGGGCTCGGCGAGGAGTTCATCGGCGTGCTCAAGACGCTGCGCAAGCTCGGGCTCGACAGCGCCGAGAAGGTGCGCGTCGGCGGCGCCGAGGTGGCGCCGCGCGACCTGGTGGCCGCCCGCCTGCCCGACCCGGCGACGCTCGGCGAGCGCATGCACGGCAAGACGTGCGCCGGCACCTGGGTCAAGGGCCTCGGCAAGGACGGCGTGCCGCGCGAGGTGTACCTGTACCACGTGGTGGACAACGAGTGGTCGATGCGGGAGTACGGTTCGCAGGCGGTCGTCTGGCAGACCGCGGTGCACCCCGTCGTGGCGCTGGAGCTGGTGGCGCGCGGCGTCTGGAAGGGTACGGGCGTGCTCGGGCCCGAGGCCTTCGACGCGGTGCCGTTCCTCGACCTGCTGCACGAGTACGGCTCGCCGTGGGAGATGCGCGAGGAGCGCCAGGCCGCCGCCTGACCCTCAGGGCAGGCTGACGCGTAACCCGCGGATCTCGTACCCGCCGATGTCGTTGTTGAAGGTCACGCGGGGCGCGGCGGCCATGCGCACACCCTCCAGGGCGAACAGGCGGCTGAGGAGGACGTCGGTCTCCAGGATCGCGATGCCCGCCCCGGGGCACCGGTGCGGGCCGTCACCGAAGGACAGGGCCGCGGCGCTCGTCGCGCCGCCGTCGATCGCGCGCCCCGGGCACACCGCCAGCGGGTCGGCCCCCACGGCCTCGGCATCGGCGTTGGCCGCCTCGACGAGCACCTCGACCAGCGCGCCCGGCGGCACGGTGACCGGGCCGCCGGCGCCCGGCAGGTCGAGGGCCGCCGTGGTGCGGCGGCGCAGCCGGGCCACCACGGGCTCCAGCCGCAGGATCTCGTGCAGGATCGCCAGGCGGCCGGGCTCGCCGGCCGCGCGGTAGCGCTCCAGCAGCTCCTCGTCGGTGAACAGGTGCCAGGCCGCGACGCAGATGAACTCCCGCGTGGTGACCATCCCGGCCGCGGCGAAGGTCAGGCACTCGCCCAGGATCTCGGCGTCCGTGCAGCCCTGCGCGATCAGGTGCGAGATGAGGTCGTCGCGCGGGGCGCGGCGGTGGTCGCGGATCGCGGGGCGCACGTCGGCCAGGTAGACGCGCAGCCAGCTGACGTTCTGCCGGACGAGCCAGTAGATCCCGCTCGGGCTGGTCAGCCCCGGCCGGCCGAACTTCTCCGGGAAGAAGCTCTCCAGCCTGAGCCGGATGCCCGGCCTGCTGGAGGTGAGGCCGATGACAGCACCGGCCACCTCGATCGCCATGCCGAAGCTCAGCTCGGACAGCTGCGCCTCGCCCGCCGCGCGCAGCGTCTCCAGCTGCCGGTCGGCGACCCGCGCCATCAGGCCGCGGTACCGCTCGTCCACGCGGCGCGGGGTGAAGAACCTCGCGGTCTGCCGCCGGTCCTCGCGGTGCTCGGGCCCGTCGCGGTAGAGCACGGGACGCCGGACCCGGGCGGGGAGCTTGTCCGCGGTCTCGACGCCCAGCCCGGCCTGGACGGTGGCGTCGCTGCGCAGCACGGCACGGGCCGGAGCGTAGCCGCGGACCCGCCACGTGCCGTCGGGGGCCCGGCTGACCGGGCACGTCTCGCCGGTGTCCGGCCGTACGATCTTGCGGGCGTCGCCGCGGTGGTCGCTCACGCCGTCCCACTCCCGTCCTCGGATGCCGCCCGACCATGGTCGTACGCGGGCGGCACGGGATCAAGACCGTTCCCTCCGGCGCGATCTCGGGATCGGAGCGTCCCCGGTCCGTAACACCGCGCAGTGTCCCTCCGTTGCTCAAGTAGTCGGGGACGGACGCGAAGGGTGGAGGACGTGACCCAGGACCAGATCGGGCTGATCGCCTCCGTCGTCGCCACGGTGGCGGCGTTGGTGGCGCTGAGATTCGACATGTTCGGCCATGCGCACGGCCGGGAGGAGGCTTTCCGGCGCGTCGGCGGCTGGACGATCGCGGTTCTGGGCGCCGCGTTGACCGGAGTGGGCGCCTACGTGTGGCTGAGCGCGGCGGGAGTGCCACCGGCCCGGCAGCCTGATGCCATACCCGTGGTGGCCGGGGTGCTCGGTCTCGCGCTGGCGGTGACCGGGGTGGTCCGCGTCGCGCGGACTCCCGCCGAACCCGACGTGGAGGCCCTGCGGCACATCGTCAGGACCCTCGGCGCGAGACTCGACCGGATGGAGCCGCCACGCCGGTGGATCGTCGATCCCCTCGTGACGGTGGAGAGGCGCACCGTCGTCGACGAACGCCCGATCTCCCGGCTGCCGCGCCGCAACGCCAAGGTCACGTTCGTCGTCGGGGAGGCGGGAGCCGGCAAGAGCCTGGCGCTGCGCGAGCTCGCCCGCGAGCGGAACCGGCGCGAGATGCGCAGGAAGCGGCCGCGTGAGGTCGCCCTCTGCGTCGATCTCGGCGCGCTGGCCGACGAGAAGTCCAAGCCCACCGCCGAGCTGATCCGCGGCCATGTGCACCGGATGGTCTCCGACGGGGACTCCGTCATCGTGAGCGACCTGCGCCGGCTGATGGAGGGGCGGCGGAGGCTGACCTGGATCCTGCTCTTCGACGGGATCGACGACATGGCCGCCGGGCGGGAGGCGGACGGCGCGGAGACGCCGGCCGGCTGCCTGGACGCCATCCGGCAGTTCGTCGACAGCAGGAGCGCCTTCCGCGCCGTGGTGGCGCTACGGAACGCGCCGGTGAGCCGGCCGGACGAGGACGTGCTGCCGCTGGTGCCGCTCACCTCCACGCGGCAACGTGAGATGGCGGTCAGAAGGGGGCTCACGCCCGAGGACGTCGGCCGGCTCCGCTCCCATCTGGCCGGCCATCCGGAACTGGCGCGGGCGGCCGCCAGCCCCATGGTCATGGGGCTGCTCCTCGACCAGGTGGAGCGGTCGGGGACGGCGGACCTGCCCCGAAGCCCGTACGAGCTCATGGAGGCGATCACCGCCGAGCGGCTGGAGCCGGTCGCCGGCTCCCTGCCGACGGCCGGGATCCTCCAGGCCGCCGAGCGGCTCGCCGCGCGTGCGATCGATGCGGAACACGATGCCGGCGACGTCGCGCGGGAGACCGAGGCCCTGATCGCGGCGGGCATCGTGCGCGGCGTCCAGCCCGGCGCGGTGGTGTTCGCCGGCCGGTTGTTCCGGGACCACTACGCGGCGCGCCGGCTGATGAGCCCGGCCCACGGGCTCGACGCCGGGCGGCTGGTCACGACGCCCGCGTGGCGCGAACCCGTGACCATCTGCCTGCGCCTCGGCGCTGACGACATCCGCGAGTCGCTGCTGACCGCCGCGTGCGACGTCCTCGACGCGCACATGGCCGGGGCCGGGTGGGCCGTCGCCGACGTGACTCCCTACCTGACGCCGGGCGGGAAGAGCTCCTCCGTGCCCACACCGACGGTGGCGATGTCCTGGCCCGCCCCCGTCGCGAACGTGCTCGACGTCCTGGGCAGGGCTTCGAGCGGCGGATGGAGCGCCGCGGACGCGTCCCGGCTGACCTCGCTCATGGACCGGATCGTCGTCAGCGCCTTCGTGCGCGGCAACGGGCGGGCGCGGCGGCACGCCGCCGCTCTTCTGCCGCTCTCGTCCCCCGAGGTCGTCGCGTGGGCGGTGAAGCGGATCGAGCGCGACGACGGGTCCGACGGTCTCATGCGGGAGGCGGCGGAGCGGCTGGCCTCCTTCCCCGGCACGTTCCTCCGCCTGCCGGGCAACGTCCGTCTCATGCTCCTGATGAGCGCGCTGGCCTCCCCCTCGACGGCCGGCCGCCTCCTGCGCCGGCCCGGGAGCCCCGACGCGGGCCGCCCTCAGGACCTGGCCGTCCTGGTGCGCGCCACGATGCGCCTGATGCAGGTGCTGGCGGTCATGGGCATCGGACGGTCGGTCGCGGACCTGGTGAGCGTCGCGAACGGCGACACGTCGCTCCCCGCCCCGTGGTTCTCCTGCTCGGTGATCGCGGGATGCGTCCTGTTCCTCACCGGATCGGGGGGAGCGCACCTGCGGCCCCTGCCGTGGCCCCTGTATCCCACCATGCTCTTCCCCATCCTCCACGCCGCCTTCCTCGCGATGCGCGCCGTCCACCTGACCGGCCAGGCGGCGGTGGACTTCCTGCGCGGATGGCTGAGCGACGCCGTCATGGAACTGCTCGGCGCCGCCGTCACCTCCTGGCCCGTCGCGCTGGTGCTCTTCATGGGCTGGACCGGCCGCCTTCCCGACCAGCCGCGGGACTGGCTGTTCCCTCACCTGAGCCCGGCCCGCGCGATGTTCGCCCACTACTTCGCGGGCCGCGAACCGGCGGAGATCCTGAGGAACCTGACCCGGGGCGTCGACCGGATCACCGTGTTCCGCCTGGTGAGCGCGGCGCTCCTGGCCGGCGCCGGGCTCGTCCTGGTCGTACGCGGCATCGACCTGCCGAACGTCGCCGCGGCCGAGCAGGGGAACGCGCGCGGCGTGGTGTGCGTCGGCCTGGTCCTGCTCGGACTCCTGGTCGACCGGCTCCTGACGCGGTGGAAGGGGCGCCTCAGGCGGCAGCACACCGCCAGGCGCGTGGAGAGCGGTCATCTGACCGCGGAGGAGTTCCTCGGGCTGTTCCAGCAGGCCGGTGACGCCGACCATCCCGGCAAGGGGAATCGTGAGGGGAGCTGGAAGACCCCCGAGACGGACTTCCTCCTCCACTCCCTGCGCGACAGCCCCCCGCGATCACTGCGGCACGCCATGCCGGCGATCCGTGACCTGGAGGCGGTGTTGCGCCACGTCGGCTGGCTGGTCCCCAAGGACAGCCGCGACCCGATCCCCGCGGGGGTCTGGGACTACGACCCGCCAGCGTTCGGCCATCCGGGCTTCCTGCAGTGGGTCATCGAGTACGACGAACGATTCCCCGGCCAGCTCGTCCGGCTGGCCGCGGCGCGGCATGACCGGATCAGGAGCCTCGTGGAGCAGGCCGACGCATGACACGGCCGGAACCCATGACGCGGCCGGAACGCATGACGCGGGCCGGTCTCGTGACACGGTCAGCGTGACACGGTCAGCGGGCCGGGAAGGCGAGGACGGTGCCGAGGGGGGCGGGCAGCAGGGCCTCGGCGCAGTCGGCGCACGCCAGCACGGCCGAGTCGTCGGGCAGCCGGCCCACGCGCACGCGCGGCCTCGGCCACCGCTTGTGGCAGACGGCGCAGGCATCGCCCTCGCGCTGCGCCCAGCTCAGATCATCAGGGTCGAACGTCAACATGTCATGCGCCGTTCCTGTCGGGCCCCAGTTCATCACGCTCCCCGAGGTGATCGCGCACCCGTGCACCGGATCCGTTATAACCCCGACCGCACTCGTGATCGTCTAGCTGGACGTCAAGCCAGAGTGAATTCTCTACCCACCCCGCCTCCTTTAGGCGCATAAAAACGGGCATCCAGCCACAAGCCGGATGCCCGTTTTTTACCTATTGATACTTTGTAAAGGGCCTAGAGCTCGGCGAACGCCTTCTCCAGGATGCCGAGGCCCTCCTCCAGCAGGTGCTCGGGGATCACCAGCGGCGGCAGGAACCGCAGCACGTTGCCGTAGGTGCCGGCGGTGAGCACCAGCAGGCCGGCCGCGTGGCAGCGCTTGACCACCTCGGCGACGGCCGCCGGATCGGGCTCCTTGATGCCGGGCCGGACCAGCTCGATCGCGATCATCGCGCCGCGCCCGCGCACGTCGCCGATCACGTCGAAGCGTTCGCGCATCGCCTCCAGGCGGGGGAGCATGATCTCGCCGATCCGCCGGGCCCTGGCGACCAGGTCCTCCTCGGCGATCGTCTCCAGCACGCCGAGCGCCGCCTCGCAGGCCAGCGGGTTGCCGCCGTACGTGCCGCCCAGGCCGCCCGGGTGGACCTTGTCCATGAGCTCGGCGCGGCCGGTCACCGCCGCGAGCGGCAGGCCGCCCGCGATGCCCTTGGCCGTGGTGATGATGTCGGGCACGACGCCCTCGTGCTCGCAGGCGAACAGGTCGCCCGTGCGCGCGAAGCCGGTCTGCACCTCGTCGGCCACGAACACGATGCCGTTCTCGCGGCAGAACTCCGCGATCCTCGGCAGGAAGCCCCGGGCCGGCTCGATGAAGCCGCCCTCGCCGGCGATCGGCTCGATCACCACGGCCGCCACGTTGGTCGCGCCGATCTGCTTGGTGATCATGTCGATGGCCTCGGCGGCGGCCTCCTCGGCGCAGTTCTCCGGGCCGGTCGGCCAGCGGTACGGGTAGGCCAGCGGCACCCGGTACACCTCGGGCGCGTACGGGCCGAAGCCCTGCTTGTAGGGCATGTTCTTGGCCGTGAGCGTCATCGTGAGCAGGGTGCGCCCGTGGTAGCCGTGGTCGAACACCACGACCGCCTGCCGCCCGGTGGCGTACCTGGCGACCTTGACGGCGTTCTCGACGGCCTCGGCGCCGCTGTTGACGAGGAAGGTGCGCTTGTCGTGGTCGCCCGGGGTCAGCTCGTTGAGCTTCTCGCAGACCTGCACGTACGACTCGTACGGCGTGACCATGAAACAGGTGTGGGTGAATTCGGCGACCTGCTTCTGGACCCGCTCGACCACGCGCGGGGCGGCGTTGCCCACGTTCGTGACGGCGATGCCGGAGCCGAAGTCGATCAGCCTGTTGCCGTCGGCGTCCTCGACCACGCCGCCGCCCGCCCGGGTCACGAAGACCGGGAGGGTGGTGCCGATGCCGCCGGGCACGGCGGCCTGCTTGCGGGCCAGCAGCTCCTGCGACCTGGGTCCGGGAATGGCGGTGACGAGACGGCGCTCCTGCGGGATGCTCATGGCTCCGACGTTAAGGCCCGCCTCCACCTGCGCCGATACGTCGATATGGCACACTGGAGCCACGTTTCTTCGCCGGAATGGACAACTCTCACGGATGGCGCCTTCGCTTCGGGTCGTGGTGCGGCGGATGGGGCTGCGGCCGCTCGCCGGGTCGATCGAGAACGTGGTGGTGCGCTGGGTCGCGGTCAGCGAGCTGGAGGATCCGACGCCGTACCTGGAGGGGGAGGAACTGCTCCTCACCACCGGGATGCGCCTGGAAGCCGATTTTTCCGGATATGTCGCCCGACTGGTGGCGCGGGGGGTGGCGGGGCTCGGCTTCGCGGTGGGCCTCACGCACGAGGACGTGCCCCCCGGCCTCGTCCGGGCGGCGGCTGAGGCCGGTCTGCCGCTGCTGGAGGTGCCGCGCGAGGTCCCGTTCATCGCGATCGGCAAGGCGGTCAGCGAGCTGCTGGCTGCCGAGCAGTACGACGAGATCAAGAACGCCTTCGCGGCGCAGGGACGGCTGACGCGCGCCGCCCTGCGACCGGAGGGGCCCCGGGCGGTGGTCGACCGCCTGGCCAAGGAGATCGGCGGATGGGCGGCGCTGCTGGACGAGACCGGGGAGGTCCGCCACGCCTCCTCCGGCGCGCAGGTCGGCACGGTGGTGGCGGAGCTCACCCGCCTCGGCGCCCTGTCCGGCCACCCCGCCCCGGGGCCCGCCGGCGGGCAGGCGGGGCGGCCCGCGAGCCTGGCGTGGTCCGGGCCCGGCGGGCACATGGTGGTGCTGCCGCTCGGCGGCGGGCCGCGACCGCGCGGGTTCTTCGCCGCCGGCTCCGTGCGGCCGTTCTCGCCGGTGGGCCACACGGTCCTGAACGCCGCCGGCTCGCTGCTCACGCTGGCCCTGGAACAGGGCGGGGCCCGGCTGGAGGCGGAGCGGCGGCTGCGCGCGTCCGTCCTGGAGCTGCTGCTCGCGGGAGCGCCGGAACAGGCGCGCGCGGTGCTGGAGGCGGTCGGCGGGCGGCTGCCCGAGGAGCCGCTGGTCGTGGTGGCCGCCCCGGCCGACGCCCTGGAGGCGCTGGAGCCGCACGCCTTCACGGTGCTCCTCCCCGAGCCTCCGCCCGGTCGCATGCCCGGCGTCACCGCTGAGGGCAGCGGGGAGGCGGCGGCCGGCGTCCCGGGGCAGGGCGGGAGAGCGCCGGCGCGCGGCGGGAGAGTGGTGGCGGCCGTCGTGGGGGAGCGGGCCGCCGACCAGGTGGCGGCGTTCGCCGGCGGCCGGGTGGGCGCGAGCGTCCCGTGCTCGTACGGCGAGCTGACCGGCGCCCTCGACCAGGCGCGGCGCGCGCTCGCGGCGGCGGGTGACCCGCGAGGCGAGGGACGGGTGGTGCGGTTCGGCGACCTGGCCGGGCAGGGACTGCTGAGGCTGCTCGACCCGGGCGCCGCGCGGGCGTTCGCCGGGGCGCTGCTGGCGCCCCTCACGCGGTACGGCTCGCGGGCCGACCTCGTGGAGTCGCTGCGCGCGTACCTGAGCTGCAACGGCCACTGGGACGCGGCGGCGCAGCGGCTGGGCGTCCACCGGCACACGCTGCGCTACCGGATGCGGCGCGTGGCCGAACTGCTCGGCCGGGATCTGGACGACCCGGGGGTGCGGGCGGAGCTGTGGATCGCGTTGGCCGCCACGGACCCGTCGGCCGCCGACCGCCCCGACGCCCGGGGGCATCAGGGGTAAGCCCGGGGGCATCAGGGGTCAGGGGTCAGGGGTCAGACGAAGAACCGCGTCAGATGCTCGACCACGATCTCGGGCTGCTCCTCGGGGATGTAATGGCCGCTGTCGGGCACCAGCACCACCTCGACGTCGGTGCCCTTGTCCGGCAGCACCGCCTGCAGGAGCATGTGGCCCCCTTCGCCGCCGCCCAGACCCAGCAGCGGGGCGGTGACTCGGCCGTAGGTCTTCTCGTCGGCGATGTCCTGTCCGAAGGCCCGGTACCAGGCGTTGCCCGCGCGGACGGCGTCGGGTGTGGCGTAGGCGTGGGCGTAGATGTCGCGGTCGCGGTCGCTGATGGAGCCGGGATCCTTGATCAGGTAGTCGCACATCCAGTCGATCAGGTCGCGGGACCGGCCGGCGAGCAGGCGTTCCGGCAGGCCCGGCACCTGGTTGAAGGCGAACCACCACAGGAACCGGCCCGGCCCCGCGTGGATGTCGCCGTCCACCTGCTGGCGGCCGGGGCGAGGGAGCAGGGAGTAGGCGTAGAAGCGCTCGTCGGGGTGGGCGATGTCGAGCAGCGCGATGCGCCGGGTGTGGGCGGGATGGTTCGCGGCGAAGGCGTAGGCGACCATGCCGCCGATGTCGTGCCCGGCGATGTCGACCCGGTCGTGGCCGAGGTGGCGGACGAGTTCGAGGATGTCGGCCGCCATCGTCTTCTTGTCGTACCCGTGGGCGGGCTTGCCGGAGCCGCCCATGCCGCGCAGGTCGACGGCGATCACCTGGTGGTGTTCGGCGAGCGGCGGCATGATCTTGTGGAACTCCCACCACGTCTGCGGCCACCCGCCCAGCAGGACCAGCGGTCTGCCGTGCCCGCCGGTCACGTAGTGCAGGCGGGTCCCGTTGACGTCGGCGTGGCCGCTGACGAACCCGCCGTCGAGCGAGCGCGCCAGCTCGGCGTCGGAAAGTACTTCCCCCACGATGATGTCTCCCTCAGCTCCGTTGCCGCTGAGAAGGCGACCGGCTCACGTCGTCGACGCGACGCGACGCGACGCGCGCCCACGGCCTCGACCGCGTCGCGGTACCGCGCCTGCGCCGGACGAGTCACGTGGACGGACCGCACCTTCCCGGCTACCGGCGATGGACCCCGACGCCGGTGGAACGGCTCGTCAGGGGACCCATCGCCGGGTTGTACCCGTGGCGGCCAACGACGCTACCCCTTGACACTGGCGTCAAGGTCAACCCGCGGGTCTCACTGCTTGGACACCAGGTAGCAGCAGATGGTCGCCGTGGTGACCGCCTCGTAGGTGCGGGCGTCGCGCAGGTGGCCGGCCCGTTCGAGGCTGATGGCCCCCTGGGCCGCCGCCCAGAGCGCGTCGGCGATCTTGCGGGGCTGGGTGGGGACGAGGTAGCCGGCGGAGATGCAGTCGGCGATGACCCGGTCGAGGATGTTGAGCGCGGCGCGGGCCAGGGTGCGGGCGCGCTCGCTGGGTTCGAAGCCGGGGATGGCCCGCTCGAACATGAGGCTGTAGTAACCGGGCTCGGCCAGGCATGCCTGCCGGTAGGCGGGGCCGAGCGCGGACAGGTACTCGAAGGGGTTGTCGCGCTGCGGCACGGCCTCCAGGAACCGCCGGAAGCGCTCGAAGCCCTCCAGGTAGAGGGCCTCGGCGAGCCCCTCCCGGTTGCCGAACATCGTGTAGATGACGGTGGTGGTGCAGCCGGCCTCGCTGGCGATCCTGCGCATGGTCAGGCTCTCCGGGCCGTCGCTCACCAGGAGGTTGACCGCGACGTCCAGGAGCCTGGAACGGAGCTCGTCGTGGCTCGCCCGTTCGCCCAGCAGGTAGGCGCCCTGAAGTCCAAGCGGCGCCGAGGAGGTCATGGGCCCACGCCTTTCTGCTCGGGGGCCCGCCGCGCTGGGAGACCCGCACACGTTGACTTAGCCAGGGCGGGCTTCGTTCAAACCGCTCCGCACGGTAAACATCCCGAATTAGGTCTACTTCTGTTACATGGTGGGTAAAGGAGAGGGTCGGCCGGGGTCTGCGGGCGTCGACGACAGAGCCGTGACATGGGGCGGATGTCGGCAGGAGTGGGAAGCCATCCGGGGGAGCCTGACTACATTGGCTCCCTTGGTTGGCTCCCCTAAAGCAGGCCTGGCTGCTGAGACTCCACCCGACCGGACGGCGCTGCTTCGTGGCGATCGTCCCTCAGGTGGCGCCCGCGGCTGTGCAAGTTGGACAGGCCCTCCGTAAGGGGGACCCCCAGATGGTTCGCGTCGCCAGGGGGGCTGGAGGGTTCGCCAGCAGCCGTTGAGCGCGGCGAAGCCCCGTTCGGCGAGACAGCGCAGGGTTCGGAGTAGCCGATGCAGGTGGTTGTCCGGGCTGAAGACCTGGTCTTCTTCGAGCCGCTTGATCGGCGTATGAATGCCGATCAAGCGCGGTCGTAGCGGGCTATCGGCGAGGGGCTGGCCGTGCGCGTCTACGGCTTGGAGAACGCCGAGAACCTGTGCGTGGGCGGCGGTGAGCAAGTTCAGAGCTGGGCGCTGGCTTTGGCTCTACGCAGAATGGGTTTCCCACCCAATGCGATAGAGGTAGGTCTAAGTGAACTGCGCTCGTCTTCCCTGGGCAGCCAGTCCACGAACGGATAGAACGCAGCTCGCCAACTTAAGCGGATCGTTAAGATTTCGCCATAGATGGGAATCAGTCCCAAAATAGCGTCACGCATTCGATATGAAGAGTATTTCGATAGGATGCCAATTGCGATTATCACAATCAGGCGAAGACTCAGCAGTTGTAGCGAATCTGCCACATAAGGGACTTCTCCGAGCGCGGTTTTCGCGTACAGATCATCAACGAGTATGACTTCGATCGCAATATATATTAAATAGTTGACTGCAAGAATTGCTAGCGAGAGAGTCGTTGAAATGGCTATTCGTGCCATCCTGTCTCTGGGCAAATTCTACTCTCCTCTGGCGTGACTTGGTCCGACGCGATGCGAGCAAAGCTGCTGCTTAGCGAATCAGGTCGAGCACATAGCGCCAGCCGCAGAGTCGTTTACTCCTTTGCAAAGGTCGAGATATGCCTGATGTGGCGTCCCGTACTGTGTGCGATACGTATAGTAGGGGCGGTCATTATTGAAGTACCCTTCAAACACTCTGTTCCATTTCTCAGTGAAGCGCAACCGTCCCCAAACCGTAACCCAAGCCCTCCATTGTGTTTGCGCTGTTGTGCGCCATTCCGTGTGGTAGAGCATGCGGTATCGACCGCATCCATCGTTAAAGCAAACCTGCAGCGAGCCTACTTTCCTCCAGATTAACAGTGTGTCTCTATAGTCTATGTTGAAGCGATATTCGTAGTCCGGAAAAAACGCCTTATACATGGTGTCCATGATGAAGCTCATGACGTCCTTTACAAAGCGAGGGGGCGCTTTGTCGGACTCTATATGATTCCACACGCCATCAATCCGCAGGTAAAGCTTCTCCTTGCCTGAGGTCCAATTCCCCGCTGAGCACTTCTCCTTGGAATAGCCCAATCTTCTGCATGCTGCGACGGCTTGCGTGATTGTGCAGTGCCGGCCGCCGCACACGTCGTCTTCATTGGTTCCTGGAGGGCTCTTCCGTCTAGTGCCTTTGGACAATGCTCCGCCAGTCGGCGAGCTTTTTTTCGTAGTGGACATGATGGACACGTACATGCCCCAAGCTATATCCATAAGCTCCGGGTCGAGCCCCTGGTATGCCTGCCTAATAAATTCGTCGATGGTGGCCGCGTCATACTCCCAAAAGCCCTCGTCGGGGTTCCAGCCGTTGGGCAGCATGTTCCATCGTTTCATGTCCTTCTTGGACATCACCCTGACCGCATTGAAGACGATCTGATCTGTGGTGATACAGACGGTACAGTCGCCGATTTCGTAGTCGTCGCGGACAGGCTCGTAGGGAGTGCCCCAGACTCCTCCGACTGATGACCCGGAGTAGGTGGGGGTAGTCCCGATTCCACCGACGCCGTCGGTGATGACGGTGGCGTGTCCGGTTGGGTCGATGCCGGTGAGGGGGGAGGCGTTGGCGTAGGTGTAACGGTTGGCCTGGACGGAGGGGCTCGGGGTGAGGGTGGCGGTATCGCGACTGGTAAAGGAACCGGTACCGGGCTGGTACCAGCGGGCATGCATGTTTACCTTGCCGGTGTCCGGGTCGGTATAGGCGCCCTGGTAGCCGAGGGCGATCTTTGTGCCGGTCTGGGCGGTGATAGTACCGAAGGGGTCGTAGGCGGTGGTGGTGGCCAGCGCGGTGGTGCTGTAGGTGGCGACTAGGTCGCCGTGCAGGTCGGTCAGCGTGGACAGGGCGGGGTTGGCGCCTTCCCTCTGCCCGAGCAGACCGCCGAACGCATCCCGGCCGTACTTGGCCTGAGCTGCGCCGCTGCTGTCGCTGACGGTGGCCAGGTCGTTGGTCAGGCCGATGTAGGCGAAGGTCTGCTTGATGGTGCCGCGGGTTCGGGTGGTGACGCGGTTGAGGGAGTCGTAGCTGTAGAGGGACTCGCCGTCGGCAATGAGGCGGTCGAAGGCGTCAAAAGTGAGCTGCGTCGTGGCGCCGTTCTTGGTCTCCGTGGCCAGGGTGCCGCGCGGCATGTAGGTGTAGGTGGAGCCGTCGCCTGAGGTGAGGCGGTTGCGTTCGTCGTAGGTGTAGGTTTTGTCGCCGGCCTTGGTGCGGTTGCCGGCCGCGTCCCACTCGTACAAGGTCTTCGCGCCGCCGGGTGCGGTCCAGGAGGTGAGCCGTCCGGCGTGGTCGTAGCCGTAGGTGTTGGTGCCGGCTCCGGCCAGGCCGGCGGTGGTCTTGGTGGTGAGGTTGTCGTCGTTGTCCCAGCCGTAGGTGATCTGTGCGAGCTGGGTGCCAGTGCTGGACTTGAGGGTGTGGGCCTTGGCTCGGTCGAGGTCGTCGTAGGTGAAGACCTGGGTGTCGGCTGAGGTGGTGCCGACCTTGGCGGTCATCGTCTTGACGCGGTTGGCCTGGTCGTAGTCATAGGTGATCTTGCGGGCGGTGACCGGGTCGGTCGCGGTCCAGAGCCGGCCTGCGTTGTCCCACGTGAAGGTGGTTGTGCCCGCCGCGTCCACGCGCTGGGTGGGATTGCCCAACTCGTCGTAGGTGTAGCCGGTCTGCTGGGCGGTGCCTCGCTTGATCGACAACGGGAGGGTGCGGTCGTTGTAGTCGACGTTCAGGTCGCCGATCGTGGTCTGCCGGCCTGCAAGGTCGTAGCCAAAAGTGCGCTCGGCACTGGCCGACCCGCCCCCGCTACCGGTCTCCTTGGTGAGGCGGCCGAGGTGGTCGAAGGTGCGGTCGATGCGGACCCCGCCGGGCTGGATCAGCGCGGCCGGGTTCCCGGCCGCGTCGTAGACAGCGGTCCAGGTACGGTCGGCGGCGTCCGGGTGGGCGGTGGTGGAGGGCTCGGTCACCGTCTCGACCAAGCCGAGGGTGTTGTAGGTGGTCCAGGTGGCGTTGCCGCGGCCGTCGGTCAGGCGGGTTCGGGCGCCGGTGGCGTCGTAGCCGAACGACGTCGTGATGGTCTCGCCGTCCTTGATCGGCTCGATCAGGCTGGTGAGCCGGTTGAGGGCGTCGAAGGTGTGCTTGGTGACGTGTCCCTCGCCGGAGGTGAGGGTGGTGGGGTTGCCGGCCGGGTCGTAGCCGGTGCTCATCGTGCGCAGCACCGTGCTGCCCTTCAGGTCCTTGACGGCGATCTTGCGGCCGGCCAGATCGTATTCGGCCAGCGTCGCCGTGGTGAGCGCCACGTTGGTGGTCTTGGTCAGCCGGCCGGCCGGGTCGTAGCCCATTGTCGTGGTGTTGGCGGCGGGGTCCGTCTGCTCGGTCACCTCGCCGGCCGCGTTCACCTTGTACGTGGTGGTGCGATTGCCGGGCGCCACTGTCTTGGTCAGGCGGCCGGCGTCGTCGTACTCCAGTTTCGTGGTGTAGGCCGCCGCCGACGGCTTGCGCTCCACCTGCGTCTCGGTGATCTTCCGCCCGAGGTCGTCGTAGGTGGCCTCGGTCCGCGCACCCGTCGGGTCCACGGACGCACGCTGCTCGCCGGCCAGGTCGTACTCGGTCACCCACCGGCCGGGCGTCTCACCTTCCGGAGCCGGGTCCGTGACCCGGACCTGACGCCCCAGTTGGTCGTACTCGAACGTGCTGGTGTAGCCGCGCGGGTCGGTGGTGCGGATCAGCTGACCGGCCTTGTCGTAGCCGTGCGAGACGGTCGGCGTGACCGCGGTTCCGCCCGGCGGCGTGTACGGTGGGGCGCTCTTGCTCGCCAGACGGCCCGCCTTGTCGAACACCGACGTGACCGTACGGCCCTCCGCATCCCGCTCATGGGTCGTGGCGCCGAAGGTGTCGTAGCCGTAGCGGGCCGACGGGCGCGCGTCACTGGACGAGCCGGCCTTGTCCACCTTCACCTGCGGGCCCGCCGCCTCCACCAACCGGGCCAGCGCGTCATAGCGCAACGTCGAGGTGAAAGCGGCCTTGTCCGCCCCGGCCGCGTTGCCACGCGGATCCGTGGCCGCGACGATCAGGCCGCGGTCGTCGTAGTCGGAGGTCGAGACGAGGTCGTCCGCACCGTTCTCCACCGTCGTCTTGGTGACCAGGTTCATCTTGTCGTAGACGTACTCAGTCACCTCCGAACGGGACGTTCCGTCGCCGGTCAGCGTCTTGCGCAGCACATTGCCGTTCGCGTCGTACACGAACGCGCTCTTACGCCTCAGGCCATCAGGATCGAACGTCTGGGACGCCAAGCGAGCGGCAGCGTCGTAGACGTACTCCGTCGTCACCGTTTCCCCGGCCGTGGTCCCGTTCGGCGTGACCAGACTCGTACGGTTGCCCGCCGCGTCATAGGCATGCTTCTCCAGCACCACATCACGCGGCGATGCCGTGGGATCGTTCAGCTTCGCATCATCGGCGATCTTCTTGTACAGCAGATTGTCGTTGTAGTACTCGAAAGACGTCTTACGCCCCATCGCATCAGCCTGAGCCACCAACCGGCCAGCCGCGTCATAGGAGTACGACTCCAGCAGCACGTCCTTGGCCGGCTGCGGATTGACCGGGCTGCCCGTCCACCCCTTCAACGTGCGCGTCGCAAGCTGACCACGGTCGGTGTAACCGTTCTCGATCACCGTGCCGCGCGCGTCCGTCACCCGCACCACCTGGCCGACGGTGTTCCATCCCTGCCGGACCACCCCACCTTCCGGATCGGTCGTCGTCTCCAAACGGCCCTGACCGTCATAGGTGTAGACCGTGGTCCGCTCCGCGTCCCCGCCGGTCAGGTCGGCGACCTTCTCGCTCAGCTTGTTGCCGTCCGGGTCATAGCCGAACGTCGTCTGCTTGGTGTGCGTGACCCCCGAGACCTCGTTCTTCACCCCCGGCTCGGTCTGCGTCACCAACCGGCCCAATCCGTCGTAGGTGAACGTCGTCTTCACCCCGCCTGGATGCGCCTGCGACACCTGCGTGGACGCCGACAGACGGCCGATCACGTCGTACTCCAGCTTCGTCACCAGCCCGGCCGGGTTCGTCTGCTCAGCCAGATCACCCGCCGCCGTGTACCGATACGTCCACGCATTGCCCCGCGCGTCGGTCTTCTTCGCCACCAGACCGGCTGGAGTGGTCCCGCCGTTGACGGCCGGCTCCGTACCGTCGGTGTAGGCGACCGTCACCGAGCGGCCGTTGGGGAAGTCCGCCGTCGCCGGAGTCGTCTCCTTGGTCTGCTCGCCGTACTGGTTGTACTCGAAGGTGGAGGCGTAGGTGTTGTCGGTGGAGCTGGCCGAGCGGGCGTCACGTACCTTCAAGACGCGGTCGTTGCGCGGGTCGAACTTGTCGTCCTTGTTGAGGTAGTACTCCGTGTAGGTGGTTTGGCAGCTGGTGGCGGTGCGGCAGGTCTCGGTGGAGAGGGTGTTGCCGCGCTCGTCGTTCTGCCATGTCGTTGTGTTGTTGTTGGGGTCGATCCGCTCGTACGGGAAACCGCCGGAGTCGTAGTAGTACTTGGTCTCCTTGCCCAGCTGGTCGGTCTTGGACATCAGCCGGTAGCCGCGCCAGGCGTCATGGACGGCGGTGATCTTCTCGTTCTTCGGGTCGGTGACCACGACCGTGGAGGTGCCGGCGGCGCGGTCGATGGTGCGCTCGCCCAGTTGCCAGGTGCCGCCGTGCTGGTCGGTGTGGGTCTTGATGCGCTCGGTGGCGGGGTCGTAGGTGTTGACGGCCCAGACCCGGCCCGACGGGAGCGTGATCTTGGTGAGGAGGTGGGGCGCCTGAAGGCGGGCGGCATAGTGACGGGCCACCTCGGTGGCCGACAGGGGGCGGTCGAAGACCGCTACTTCGTCGATCGATGCCGTCAGTCCACCGCTGCCGATGTTGAGGTACTCCAGTAGATCGGTGTCGTGGATGGGGGCAGTGAGGGTTCCGGCGGCCTGTCCGTCCAGGTAGAGCGTTTGAACGTCGCCACCGACGGTCAGGACCGCGTGATGCCATGCGCCGTCGTTGACGGTCGAGCCCGTGACGATCGGGGTGGTGGTCGGCCCGAAGGACGCGGAAAGCTTGCCATCGCTTGCCACCTGCAGCATCTGGTTCGAGGAACCGTTGATGGAGCCGTACGCCCGGATGACGGAGCCGGTGGTGGTGGTCTTGAACCACGCCTCGATCGACGCCCATTTACCGAGCCGGGGAATGAGGCCGTTAGGAAGGTGAACGTTGGGGCTTGTCGTCGAACCGATGTCGATGGCGGTGTCGGGCGTGCCGGCCAATGCTCCGGGTTTGCCGAGCGTGACGCTGACGTTGTAGCGGGCGTCTTCTCCGGCCCACCCGAGGTCCTTGGACGTGTAGCCGCTGCTCTCGCCCAGCCGCCAGTAGTGCAGGGGGTCGGAGTCCAGGACCGTGCTGCGATACAGAGATCCGGGGCTGTGCTCGTAGAGGGTGCACCCGCCTGCGGGATCGCACACCTTTTCCAGCAGATCGCCGTTGTAGGTGTAAGACCAGGTCAGCGACTTTCCGTCCACCGGGTCGGTCGAAACTGAGGTGACGTGCGCGCCGGTCCAGGCAAAGGTGAGGGAGCGGCCTCCCGGCGCGGTCGCCTTGGACAGTTTGCCGTCGGTCCCGTACGTGAGCTCCTGGACACGCCCGCGGTTGTCGGTGACCTTCAGCAGCCGGCCTGCGCCGTCGAACAGGTAGGAGGTGGAGGACTTGTCCATCAACCGCCAGGTGCCGTCCGCGTTCTTGGCGAGGGTGGCGTACATGCCGGGCGGCGGCTGATACCCACCGTCGTCCTTCTTGGCGAAACGCATCTGACGGCCGTCAGGGTAGGTGACCAGGACCGCCTCGCGGCCCGACACGTTCTCCTGGACCATCCGCATGTCCCACCGGGTCGCCCAGCCCGCGCCGAAGGCTCCATCACGTCGCGGGTCCATGCTGTTGAAGGACCGCACCACCGACAGCGGCGGGCCGGCGACGGCGACCTGTGCGTCGGTGAAGGTCGTGGTGTAGTTGCCGGACTGCTGATTGAACTCCTGCCCGTTGATTCCCCGTATCGACAACTGGGAGGTGATGGGGGGCTGCCGCACACCCACCAGCAAGCTGTACCTCGGGGAGTAGGCGCTCTGCCCGCCGGTCGTGGAGGTGTCGGTCACCTTGACCCGCCACCAGTACTGACGGCCCCAGGACAGTGTGCCTTCCGGAATCGTCCAACTGCTGGACTGATTGCAGCAGAACGGATCATGCTCCACGCAGTCGAACATCGACGGGTTGTCGCACACCTCGAACCGGTAACCGATCGTGCCGGTGAACCATGTGGTGGCCGTTGCCGACAGCGTGACGCTCGTCGTCATGACTTGGATGCCGTTGTCAGGCGACATCGACGTCACGGTCGGTGGCGGAGGCTTGGGACAGTCGCCGACCAGCGTCCAGCCAGGCTGCTGCCCGTCCGGGGGAACCATGTTCGCGTAGCCCGGGATGTCCTGGACGGCCTTCCAGACCTTCTGCCCGGACGCGACATAGGTGCCCCTGGCGACGTACACCCCCTTCTGCCATGGCGAATACGACCCGCACGGCGGATCACAGGGATGCCACGGGTCGCAATCCAGCGCCACCACGCTCTTGCTCAGCGGCTCCTGAGGAGACGACGCCGTGCTCCGCACCCTGACCAGTCCGGAACGTTCCTCCTGCGGCAACGCCTTCTTCAGCGGCTTGGCCTTGCCCTTCAGCGTCCCTGGATCCGCAGTCGTGCGGGTGGCATTCGCCGACGTCAGCGACGGCAGTCCCGCGGCGGTTCCCCAAGACTGCTTCGGCGTCTCGGCCGAGCCTCCCACGACCTGCGGCACTTCCACGGAGGCGGCCGCCACCACCGGTTGGGGATCGAGCCCCAGCAGCCCGGGAAGCATCACGGCCAACAGCGTGATCACCAGGATGCGGGCACGGCGATCCCAAGGCAGCAAGCGGCGCATACGCCGTCACACTCCGAACCACGTGGGGCGTCCCGGGGAACGCCGGACGAAGCTCCACCCCCGTCTCAGCCAGATGACAAGGTCTCTGACTCGCGCGGCTCGGAGCGCGTTGCTCAAACGGACGAAGCGTAACTTCCGCCTGAAACGGCAACAAGATCGAATCAAGTCATACAAAGATCACGGATGGTGACTTACCGCTCTGATCGTCGCAAGGGCGCTGGCTCATCCTTCATGTGGCGTGGCGCATGAGGTGATCGGGATCATGGTCGGTCCCTGTCCTGGAGTGCGCCACGCTCCATTCGGCCATAGAGAAGCCCCCGGTCCGCTCAGAGTCTTGCCGCCCAGGGACAGGTCGTTCCAGCGGAACTTCGGCTGCGAGGAGGGTGTAGGGGGTAGATAGTGGCCGAAGTCGCCGCGATCAGAGCGACTGGACCTTCCATGACCAGTCCTGTCGTGCTGAGGATGCCTGTGAGCAGAAGGCTCACAGAGAAGCGCGGGGCGTTAACGCAGAGTGACCTCAATGCCAAACTCTTGCATAAGGTTTACGGCGGAGGTGAAGAATTCTTCTCCCAGTCGCTCGCGTGAGTGCCTGGCCTCATTCCATATAACTTGCAATGAGGCCTTCCGGACTGAAGAAAGGCAGTCGGCGAGCCCGGACAGACTTGACCCAAAATAGCCTCCAGCCCCATTTACGGCTTCTCCAGTCGCACAGTAGAAACTGGGTTCACTATTTATCGTGCTGCCGTCCATCGAAACGGTGCTGTCCGCTCCATACCTTATGGCTCGACGCCCTGACTCAAACCAGACAGTCTGTGCGACATGAAGCCAACTGTCATGGGTATCAGTGGGACGGCTGGCCCATTCCCCAAGCTTGATGCCTCCCAAAGCCCATCTTCGCCAAATGTCTCCGGCGTATGGGTGCGGATATGCGTATCCGTGGAAGGAAGAGACGACATTCACGAGATCGTCGCTGCGGCCGATCTCGTTCGAAGTGCCGAAGTTTGCTCTCCTTATGTAATAGGCACCGATGCGCTTGCATTGATGATCCATCACGTGCAGCTCGACATCGTCGACAATTCCACTCGGCGGAGGCGGTGTGCGAGGCACGCCGAGGAGGATTATGTCCGACGAAAATTCCTGTGAAGGTTCAATGAAGAATCCTTGCAGGTCTTCTGCCACTAGTAGGACGTGCTGAGACTCCTTGTCGATCAGTCGATACAAGGGGTGTGATTGGAATTTCTGAGCTCATGCCAGAGCGTACCAATCGATGATCCGGTTACAGTATTGAGCACCCACCTGCAATGGAGAGCTGCCGCATACCGTATACTCATTCGGGCAGTTCTTGACGCGCATATATGGCAGTGTACTTAGTCACCGGATGATCGCCACGGGCGAATTCTTTCGACCATGCTGAAATGCTCCGGGGCGAAAGGATGCGAGCCGATCAAGCCGTAGACCCTGGGTATCAGAAACGCCAAAGACCGCCTCCCCGTCTGGAAGCACCGGCAGGGCAGGCGGCGGCTTCCTGCGTGGTCGAGGTGCGGGTCTAGCGTTAACCGCCCCGCCACCGCATACGCGGCATCCACGTCAGAGAGGCTGGGCGTGGGCTTGGGGGCGGGGACATTCTGGTCAGTCGTGGTCCCGAAGGCATCCACCGTGCCGAGAATCCGGCCGGCGGCGTCGGTGATCTGCAGGCTGCAGACGTCGGATGGGAGATGCCGGCCACGGCCCATGGAGAAGCCCCCGAAGGAATCCGGGGGCTTGGCTTCTCGCCTGACGGTCAGTCCCAGGGAGGGTCGACGCGGTCCGCGGCGGTCTTGTTGTCCTCACGGGCCTGTGCCCTGACGGCGCCGGTAACACAGACCTTGTCGCCGATGAAGGCTTCCCGCCAGACGTATCCCGAGATGCAGGTCTGCGGGCCGTAAGGTCCGTTGGTCCAGCGCGAGGCGGCGGCATTGTTGTCGGCCTGGGTCTGGTCGTGAGTCTGCCCGGTCACACAGACCTGGTCGCTGTCGTCGGCGCCGCGCCAGACGTAGCCGACCTTGCAGGTGTTCGGGCCGAAGAAGTGCTTGGTCGGGTTGATCCGGTCGGCCGCGGTCCTGTTGTCCAGAATGACCTGCACTCGGGTGGCCGAGGACACGCATACCGTGTCGGTCGGCACGACCAGGCGGTGCGTATAGGGGAAGATGCACTTGCCGTTGTTGTCCACCCGGCTGGGCGCGCGCAGATTGTCCTCCGCGGCCTGCTCGCGGGTGGCGGGGGTGACGCACACCTTGTCCTCCGGTACGGCGTCGCGGAAGACGTAGCCGGCCAGGCACTTGGTGGCGATGTAGGTGGTCGCCGTCACGGTGGCCGACTCGGCCGTCACCGAGTCGATCCTGATGGTGACACCGTTGGCGTTCAGCGACTGGGCGGGTTCCCGGTTGCCGAGGTCGCGCAGCAGGATGGTCTTGCCCTTGTCGACTTCGTGGATGAGGGCGATGTCCCGCGGTATGGCCTCGCTCACGCCGGTCTTCTTGCGGAACTCGACCGTGTAGTAGTGGTTCAGGTCGTTGGGGTCGAACGGGACACGCAGCAGCAGCGGGCCGGGCAGGTCCTGCCGCTCCAGCGGGGCCAGCTGCACGGTCATGCGCGTCCGGCCGTCCTGCCCGGCGGTGATCACCCGGGGACTCGGCAGCCAGCCCACTTCGTCGAGGTGCGGGCCGTTGAAACCGACGGCGCCGTACGAGAACTTCCCGGTCCACGGACCGTAGTGGTTCTGGGCGCTCATGATGTCCCAGGGATCGTCGTACTCCCCTGGCTGGGACCATTCGGCGTTGCGGTAGTTGAGGTCGTTGGAGAAGGAGTGGCCGAGGCCGTGGGCGTGCATGAACTCATGGACGC
Organism: Nonomuraea montanisoli; assembly: GCF_013363975.1. GTDB lineage: Bacteria > Actinomycetota > Actinomycetes > Streptosporangiales > Streptosporangiaceae > Nonomuraea > Nonomuraea montanisoli. The sequence goes on from NZ_JABWGN010000030.1 coordinate 36,108, forward strand.
CCAGCCCGGCCTTCCAGCCGGCCGAGTCGAGGACGATCCGCGTGCCCGACGCGCCCGAGTCGAGATCCCCGGCGTTGAGCATGACGGCGATGCGGTGGTCGGCCGGCGGCGTGTAGCCCGCGGCCTTCACGGTCCGCACGCACTGCTCGATCTTCTCGGCGCGGTTCGCGTCCTTGGACTGCTGCCAGGTGTACGGCATCGTGTACCAGCCCTTGACGACCGAACCGGCCGTGGTGGACCGCCCACGCGACTGCTGGTCGACGAAGTCGAAGACGGCCTTCTGCCCCTTGCCCGCGGGGAGGAAGAACTCCTCGAAGTACGACGGCGGCTGAGGTTCCACGGGCCGGTCGGAGAACTTGCACAGCAGGATCGACCAGGCCAGATATCCCTGGACCGGAGTCGCGTCGGCGGCCCTTGCGGGCAGCAGCAGCGCGGCGAACAGCGCGGCTAACGCGAATGTTATTGATCTTCTCATGGGTCCATGGAGCCATCGCGATCTTGTGACCCACTTGCGGGTCAGTGGTGATCCGAGGCCGAGCTGACGCGAGAAGGCGAAGCCGGACCGCTCCTTCCACGCGCGCCGTGACAATGGGGACCATGACCCCTCACCGGCTCTCCCCGGCCGACGCCCGGCGTGTCGCCGTGCGCGCCCAGCTCCTCGACGGTTCGCGGCCGGCCGAGCTGCTCGATCTCGTGCGCCGCCTGACGCTGCTGCAGATCGACCCGACCGCCGCCGTCGCCCCGAACGCCGACCTGGTGGCGTGGAGCCGCCTCGGCTCCTCCTACAGCCGGGCCGAGCTGGTCGCCGCGCTGGAGGACCGGAAGCTCATCGAGCTGCGGGCCTTCGTGCGGCCCGGCGAGGATCTGGCGCTCTACCGCGCCGAGATGGCCCTGCGGCCCAGCGGCGGTCGCTCCTGGCGGGAGTGGGTGCGCGCCAACGACGCGTGCCGTCGCGACATCCTCGACCGGCTGGGCTCCGCCGGGCCGCTGCCCTCCCGCGATCTCCCGGATACCTGCGAGGTGCCGTGGAAGTCCACCGGGTGGACCAACAACCGCAACGTCACCCAGCTGCTGGAGTGCATGGTCATTCTCGGGGAGGTCGCCGTCGCCGGGCGCCGCGGCAACGACCGGCTGTGGGACCTGGCGGAACGCGTCTACCCCGACGAGCCGGCGGTCCCCGTCGAGGAGGCGCGGCGCCGGCGTGACGAGCGGCGGCTGCGGGCCCTGGGCATCGCCCGGGCGCGGACGACGCAGTTCCCGGTCGAGCCGGCGGACGTGGGCGAGGCCGGCGAGCCGGCCGTGGTCGAGGGCGTCAAGGGGGAGTGGCGGGTCGATCCGTCGCTGCTGGACGGGCCGTTCACGGGACGGGCGGCGCTGTTGTCGCCCTTCGACCGGCTGGTCCACGACCGTAAGCGCGCCGTGGAGCTGTTCGGGTTCGACTACCAGCTGGAGATGTACAAGCCGGTCGCCAAGCGCAGGTGGGGGTATTTCGCGCTGCCGATCCTGTACGGGGACCGGCTGGTGGGCAAGCTGGACGCCACCGCGGACCGCAAGGCCGGGGTGCTGCGGGTCGACGCGATCCACCAGGACGTCCCGTTCACCGATGACATGGCCGCGGAGATCGACCGGGAGATCGAGGACCTGGCCCGATGGCTCCGCCTGTCCCGATGAGCGGCGGGCTGGTGCGGAGCGGCGGGGTTGTACGGAGCGGTGGGCTTGTATCGAGCGGCGGGGTTGTACGGAGCGGTGGGCTTGTATCGAGCGGCGGGGTTGTACGGAGCGGTGGGCTTGTACCGAGCGTCAGGCTTGTACGGAGCGGCGTGCCGCCGGTGGGGCTTTGTGCGCCCCGGCCACCTTCGCCGTCGTCCCAGGTGGCATAACGTCGGAGCTATGGACGTGCGCACCTTCTGGCTCGCTGGACGCCCCGCCACCGGCGACACCGAGCTCATCGTCACCAATCCCCTCGACGGCCGCGAGGTCGGCAGGCACTCCGTGCCGACCGACGCCCAGGTCGAGGAGGCCGTCGCGGCCGCCGCGGAGGTGGCCGGGCAGGCCGCCGCACTGCCCGTGCACGTGCGCGCGGAGGCCCTGGCCCATGTGTCGCGCCGCCTCGCCGAGCGGGCCGAGGAGATCGCCCGGCTGATCACCGCCGAGAACGGCAAGCCCATCTTCTGGGCGCGGGGCGAGGTCGCCCGGGCCGTGGCGACGTTCCGCTTCGCCGCCGAGGAGACCCGCCGCTGGTCGGGCGAGGTGCAGCGGCTCGACACCGAGCCCGCCGCCGCCGGCCGCCTGGCCTACGTCTCGCGCGTGCCGTACGGGCCGGTCCTGGCGATCACCCCGTTCAACTTCCCGCTGAACCTCGTGGCCCACAAGGTGGCCCCGGCCATCGCCGTCGGCGCGCCCGTGATCGTCAAGCCCGCCCCGGCCACGCCGCTCACCTCGCTGCTGCTCGGCGAGATCCTGGCCGAGACCGACCTGCCCGCCGGGATGTTCTCGATCCTGCCGGTCGAGAACGAGCGCGCCGGCGCCCTGGTCGAGGACCCGCGGCTGCCCGTGGTGTCGTTCACCGGGTCGGCGCCCGTCGGCTACGCGATCGCCGACCAGGTGCCGCGCAAGCACGTGACGCTGGAGCTCGGCGGCAACGCCGCGGCCGTGGTGCTGGCCGACGCCGACCTCGACTGGGCGGCCACCCGCGTCGCGCTCTACTCCAACTACCAGGCCGGTCAGAGCTGCATCGCCGTGCAGCGGGTCATCGTCGAGGAGCCCGTCTACGACGCGTTCGTCGAGCGGCTGCTCCCGGCGGTCGGCGCGCTCGTCACGGGCGACCCGGCCGACGACAAGACCCAGGTCGGGCCGCTGGTGTCCGAGGCGGCGGCCGAGCGGGTCGAGCAGTGGATCAAGGAGGCCGTGGAGGGCGGCGCCCGCGTGCTCGCCGGCGGCGTCCGCGAGGGCGCCACGATCACGCCGACGGTCCTCACCGACGTGGCCGCCGACGCCAAGGTGGCGCGCGAGGAGGTCTTCGGGCCCGTCATGATCCTGCAGCGGGCCGCGTCGATGGACGAGGCGTACGCCATGGTCAACGACTCGGCCTACGGCCTGCAGGCCGGCGTGTTCACCCGCTCGCTGGACGCGGCCTTCCGGGCCAACCGGGAGCTGGAGGTCGGCGGTGTGATCATCGGCGACGTGCCGTCGTACCGGGCCGACCAGATGCCGTACGGCGGCGTGAAGGACTCGGGCATCGGCCGCGAGGGCCTGGGCTCGGCGATGCGCGACCTCACCTACGAGAAGGTCATGGTGATCACCGGGCTCACCCTCTGATCCCTGGTCCGGTCACAACGGCTCCACGCCGGCGAAGACCAGGCCGAGCTCGTAGGCGAGGACGGCCGCGTGGGTGCGGTCGCGCGCCCCGAGCTTGGCCAGCACGTTGCCGACGTGCGTCTTGACCGTCTCCCGCGAGACGTGCAGCGCCTCGGCGATCTCCGCGTTCGTCCGTCCGAGCGTGACGTGCCGCAGCACCTCCAGCTCGCGCGGGGTGGGATCCACGGGCAGGCGCCGCCTGGCCGAGCCCTGGTGAGGGGAGGCGAGGCGGCGCAGCGCGTCCGGGAAGAGCACGGCGTCGCGCCCGTGCACCAGCCGGATCGCCTCGACCAGCTCGGCCGCCGGGGCGCGCTTGAGGACGAAGCCGGCGGCTCCGGCCCGCAGCGCGCCCCAGACGAGCTGGTCGCTCTCGAACGTGGTGACCACGACGACCCGCGTCGTGGGGGAGCGGCGGGTCAGCTCGCGGGTGGCGGACAGGCCGTCGAGGCGGGGCATGCGCACGTCCATCAGCACGACGTCGGCGCCCGTGCCCGCCTCGACCGCCTCGACCGCCTCGACGCCGTCCGCGGCCTGGCCGACGACCTCCAGGCCGTCGTGGACCGACAGCATCGCCGCCCATCCGGAGCGGATGAGACGCTCGTCGTCGGCCAGCACGACCCGGATCACGGAGGCCGGCTCGGCAGCCCCTGGGTTCGCAGCCATCCGGTTCACAGGGGGAGTGTCGCCTGGATGAGCCATCGGCCGTCCGCCTCCCTCCGCACGCACGTCCCGCCGGCCAGGCGGGCGCGCAGCCGCATGCCGGTCAGCCCCCGCCCCTCCCTGACCGCCTCCCGGGGGTCCGTCGCGTTCTCGACGGTCAGCACCAGGTCGTCCGTCACACGGACGTCGAGCGTGACCGGGCCGCGGCCATGGCGCAGGGCGTTGGTCAGGGCCTCCCGGGCGATCGCGTACGCGGTGCGCGAGATGGCCGGAGGCACCCGGTCGAGGCGTCCCGTGCTCACCCGCACGTCGAGGCCGCGGGTCAGCGCGGCGAGCGCGTCCAGCGTGGGACCCTCGGCCGCGTCGCCGTCGTCCAGCACCCGCAGCAGCACGTCGAGCTCCTGCTGGGCGGCGCGGGCGGTGTCGGCCAGGTGGTCCAGCGACCGCGAGGCCTCCTCCGGTTCTCCCAGGGTCGCCTGCGCGGCCATGGCCTGGACCAGCACGACGCTCAGCGCGTGACCCACGGAGTCGTGCAGCTCCAGGGCGAGGCTCTGGCGGCGGCCGAGCCGCTCCAGCGCGCGGGACGGATCCCCGGCCAGCAGCCGGCGCGCCGCCCACCGCTGGCCCAGCCCGGTGGCGACCAGCGCGGCCACCACGGCGAGCGCCAGCAGCACGACCTGCGCCGCCTCGCCGGGCGCCGCGCGCCACAGGTCCGGGTCGCCGAGCCGGGTCAGCCCCGGCCACAGCAGCAGCACGCCCGCGCTCAGCGTCGCGCCGCCGTACAGGTGCAGGCTCGTCAGCGCCACCAGGTACAGCCGGTCGGCCCGCTCCGGCACGTCCACGCCGAGCAGCTCCGCCAGCGCGGCGACCTCGACGCGCCGCACCAGCGGCGTCATGGCGAGCAGCACCGAGACGGGCAGGCACGCGGCCCACAGCACCAGCACCCGCGCGGGCGTCGGCTCGGTGAGGATCACCAGGCCGAGCGCCGCGGCGGCCGGGGTCAGCAGCGCCGCCCCCAGCACCTGATGGGCCCCGGCGGCGAGGGCTCGGACGACATGACCTCTCACGTGCGCCGATGCTAGCCCGCGCGGCCCCGGCCCGGACTCCCCCATCGGGGGGAGGCGGCGCGGGGAACCCGTTCCTAGCGTGGGCGGCGTGAGGAGAAGAGATCGGATCGCCGGGGCGGTGCTGTCGCTCGCCGTGACCGTCGTCGGCGTGCTGTGGTGGGCCGTCCCCGCCGGCTACCCCTTCGGGGCCCGTGACCGGGTGACGGTGTCGCTGTCTCACCTGTTCGAGCACGACGTGGGCGGCGCGATGACGCTGGTCGCCGGTCTGGCGGGGCTGGCCACGGCGTTCGCCTCGGGACGGGCGCTCAGGGCCGGCGCGATCGCGCAGGTGGTGTTCTTCGGCGTCGTGATGTCGGATGCCGGGATCATGTCGCTGTTCGGGTACGGGCTGGCCGTGCTGGGGCCGGTCGCCCTGGTCGGCGTCCTGGTGATGGGCTGCGCGCGCCGCAGGCCGTGGGCGTGGGCGGGCCTCGCGATCCTGGCGGGCGGGGTGGCGGCGAGCACGGTGGCCGGGTTCCCGCCCTGGCTGGCGGCGGGCAACATCGCGAGCTCCCTGTACGACTACGCCGGCCGCGTGAGCTGGACGCTCGCCGACTGCGTCGCCTGCCTCGTCTGGGTGCTGATCGCGGTGAAGGCGTACCGGAGGGGGACGCCGCCCGCCTGGGCCCGGCCCGCCGCCGTGCTGCGGTGGGGGCGCCCGGCCACGATCGGGGCGGCCCTGTGCCCGCTGCCGTACGCGCTGTACCGGCTCACCTGGCTGACGCCGTGGCCCACCGACTCCGCGATGACAGGCCCGCATCTGGACCCGGGCCTCAGGATGCAGGGGCTGGCCATCGCCTTCGGCGCCCTCGGCGGCGCGGTGCTGACGCTGGGCCTCGTCGCCAGGTGGGGCGAGGTGTTCCCGCGGTGGACGCCGGTCGTCCACGGCCGTCCGGTGCCGGTGCGGCTGCCCGTGATCGCGGGCGGGATCGTCGCGGGCGCCTGCTGCATGGCCTCGCCCGGCCTGGTGGTCAACGCGGTGGAGAGGGACCAGCTCTTCCTGGTGCTGCTGTGGCCGTACCCGCTGTGGGGGGTGCTGCTCGGCGCCGGGGTCCTGGCGTACTGGCTGCGCCGCCGCTCCTACGCCCCGAGCGCGGCGGCGTCCTGAGGCGCGCCGCGCTCGCCCGCCAGTGCCTCGACCTCGCCGGTGCCGGGCTCCAGCGGCTGGAGCCCGGCGCACCCCACGGCCACCCCGCCCGTCCCCTCGGACCACCGTGCTCCGGGGTGTCGTCGACTGGGTTTCGTCCGTGTCGCGTCAGGCGCGTTCGGCGGCGGTGTAGAGGGTCCTGATGGTGTCGCCGAAGTACGGGCCGTACATGGTGCGGCGGTCGTCGCTGTACTTGAAGCTGCTCAGCGACGTCATCGTGCCCCAGCCGGTCGCGTGGTCGAAGCCGGACAGCCACGGGCCGCCGCTCGACCCGGCCGTCATGTCGCAGCCGAGCCCCTGGTCGCGGGTCTGGCCGTGGGGGTCGTCGCGCAGCTTGCCGGCGCAGTAGACGAGGTGCTCGCCGGTGTACGGCGGGTCGGCCGGGTAGCCGAAGCCGAACGCCTGGCCGCCGCGCCCCGTGTTGAAGGCGATCTCCTGGGCGCCCACGGCGTCGGCGACGTGCCGGTCGGCCCACGTGGTCAGCGCCACCATGCCCACGTCGTAGTCGTCGTCGGCCGAGCGCGACCACGGTCCGGCGACGAACATGCGCCGCGCCGCGTACCGGCCGTACGGCTCGGCGCCGCCCTCGCGGTAGCCGGGGACGAACGTCCAGTTCTCGGCCCACGGGCCGGTGCCGTCCTTGACGCAGTGGCCGGCGGTGACGACGACGTCGCGGTTGGCGCTGCGCACGGTGCCCGCGGAGCAGACGAAGTCGACGCCGTGCAGGGTCATGAAGACCCGGCCGGTCGTGCGCGTCACGGCGCCGCCGGTGGTCCAGCGCGACCCGGCGGTGATGATCTGCCGCCGGGCCGACTGGTGGCGGCGCTCGACCGCCCCGGCCTGAGGCTGGGGTTCGGCCGCGCCGGCCCGAGGCTGGACCTCGGCTGTCCCGGCCCGGGGCTGGAGCTCGGCCGCGCCGGTACGGGGCCGGGGAAGGAGTCTGAGGGTGCCGTGGGACAGGCCCGGGGCGGTGGTTATGCCCGACCGGCCCGTCACGCCGCCCAGCAGCCCGCCGCGGGACACGCCGTCGAGCAGGTCGATCGGCAGGGCGCGGGCCATCCGCTCCCGCGTCCAGTAGCCGAGCACGCGCGCGTGGTCGGCGGGCCGGCGGGCGGCCACGTGCTCCACGACGGCGCCGGGGCGGGCCCCCGCGCGGGCCGCCGACGGGGTGCGGGACGGTGACGGCGTGCCGGCCGGGGAGGGCGCGGGGGCGGCGGGGGGACGACCGGGATGGTGGACGGGCTCCGGCGTCGCGCCGATGAGGGCGGGCCCCATCAGCCCCGCGACGAGCGGAACGGCCGCCAGCAGTGGGGAGCTCAGGGTCATGAGACCCGAGTGTGCACTACGTCATGTGCTCTCGTGACTACATCCGGTGAAAAGCTTCACAGTGCGTTGGTGCTCTGCGCCGCCTGGTAAAGGGCTTGCGCCTCGTTGCCGAAGAACGGGCCCATCATGACGTTCGGCGCGAAGTTGTACTTGAAGCTGTTGACGGAGTTCAGCCAGCCGACGCCGGTGGCCCCGTCGAAGCCCCGGAACCACGGGCCGCCGCTGGAGCCCCCGGTCATCCGGCAGGCGACTCCCTGGTCCTGGGTCATGACCGTGTCGTTGAAGGAGCGTCCGCTGCAGTAGATCAGCGCCGAGCCGTCGAACGGCGCCGCCGCCGGGTAGCCGAAGGCGAACGTCTGCCGCTGTCGTGGCTGGTTGAACGCGACGCCCTGCCCGCCGACCGCGTCCACCAGCGTGCGGCCCTGGAGCGGGGCCACCACGGCGGCCCCGACGTCGAAGTTGATGTCCTCGCGGGCGTTCCACTGCGCGGTGGTCAGCAGCCGGGTGGCCACCCACGTGCCGAAGGGCCGCCGGCCGTTGTCGAACCCCGGGACGAACACCCAGTTGCGGTGGAAGGCGCCGCCCATCTTCACGCAGTGCCCGGCGGTCATCACGACGCTCTTGTTCGCGCTGGTCACGGCGGTGCCGGAGCAGGAGGCGTTGCCGCCGGCGGCGGTGGTGAAGAACACGCGCCCGACGGTGCGCACGACGGCGCCGCCGTCGACCCAGCGCAGGCCGGTGCTGTTGGCGACCACCTCCGCCGGCCGGCGGGCGGCGACGGTCGTGACCCGCAGCGGGCCCCGCCGGGGGAGGGCGGCCGAGGCGCCGCGGGTGGCCCACGGGGTGCCCTGGGTGGGCTGGTCGAAGCCGGTGGCGCGCCGGGGCGTCGGCGTGTCGTACGGCCGCGCCGCCAGCATGCGCTGCGACGTCCAGTACTCCAGGACGGACCTGCGCTCCGACGACGAGTCCGTGGCGGACCACCGGACCGGCCCCGGCCCGGCGGCGGCCCCCAGGCCGGCTCGCGACCCGGCCTGGGCGGGCCCGGCGGCGGCCAGGGCCGTCACGGCCGTCGCGGCGAGCGCGACGGCCGACAGCGCGGCCGGCCGGCGGCGCGCGACGGCCGACAATGTCCGGCGGCGCGTGACGGCGGAGAGCGGGGCGAGTCCGCGGCGCGTGACGGCGGAGAGCAGGGCGACTCTGCGGTGCATTACGTACCTCCCGAAACCGGATCTGCCGATGGGAGGTACGTGCGGGATATCGGGTTTTTCTCAAGCTATGCGCAGACGGATATAGCGCGATTACCCCACGAACTCCGCACGGCACTCGGCGTCACAAAAGACGTGGATTTCGGGCCGGTCACGGCCGCGTGCCCGGGCGAGCCGGAGACCGGGGAGAATGGACGGGTGCATGCAGAGACCCTCCGCTCCGTCGTCGTGCTCGGCTCCACCGGCTCGATCGGCACCCAGGCGATCGACGTCGTCACCGCCAACCCCGGCAGGTTCCGGGTCGCCGGGCTGGCGGCCGGGGGCGGCCGGGTCGACCTGCTCGCCCGGCAGGCCGCCGAGCTGGGCGCCGAGGTGGTCGCGGTGGCCGACGCCGCGCGCGTGCCGGAGCTGAAGGAGGCGCTCGCCGCCCTCGGCGCCGCGCCCGTGGTGCTCGGCGGCCCGGAGGGCGTCGCCGAGGCGGCCGGGTGGCGGTGCGACATCGTGCTCAACGGCATCACCGGCGCGCTCGGCCTCACCTCCACGCTGGTCGCCCTGGAGGCGGGGCGCACGCTCGCGCTGGCCAACAAGGAGTCCCTGATCGTCGGCGGGCCCCTGGTCAAGCGGCTGGCCAAGCCGGGCCAGATCGTCCCCGTCGACTCCGAGCACTCGGCGGTGCAGCAGTGCCTGTGGGCGGCCGGCCCGCACGGCCACGACCCCGACGCGGTCAGGAAGCTGGTCATCACGGCCAGTGGCGGGCCGTTCCGGGGGCGCACGCGCGCCGAGATGGCCGACGTGACGCCCGAGATGGCGCTGGCCCACCCGACCTGGTCGATGGGGCCGATGATCACCGTCAACTCGGCCACCCTGGTCAACAAGGGGCTGGAGGTCATCGAGGCGCACCTGCTGTTCGACCTCGGCTTCGACCGGATCGACGTCGTGGTCCACCCTCAGTCGATCATCCACTCCATGGTGGAGTACGTCGACGGCTCCACCATCGCCCAGGCCAGCCCGCCCGACATGCGGCTGCCCATCGCGCTCGCCCTCGGCCATCCCGGCCGCCTGGCGGGCGCGGCCTCCCCCGTCGACTGGACCAAGGCCCACACCTGGACCTTCGAGCCGCTCGACGACGAGGCGTTCCCCTCCGTCGCGCTGGCCCGCCACGTCGGCGAGGCCGGCGGCACCGCGCCCGCCGTCTACAACGCCGCCAACGAGGCGTGCCTGGAGGCGTTCCTGGGCGGCAGGCTGCCGTTCCTGGGCATCGTCGACACGGTGGCCCGGGTCGTGGAGGAGCACCAGGTCACCCCGGCCGGCTCCGTGGAGGAGGTGCTGGCCGCCGACGCCTGGGCCCGGGCCCGGGCGGCGGAGCTCGCGGCAGGGCAGTCCCGCTGACTTCCTACACTGGAATCGTCTTCGACACCTAAGGGTAGAAATGTCTTCTGTAGCACTCGGCATACCGACGGTCCGCCCCAAGCCGCTCGCCGAACGCCGCCACTCCCGGCAGATCAGGGTCGGCGACGTGCTCGTCGGGGGCGACGCGCCCGTCTCCGTGCAGTCGATGACCACCACGGTCACCGCCGACGTCAACTCCACCCTGCAGCAGATCGCCGAGCTGACGGCCTCCGGCTGCCAGATCGTCCGCGTGGCCGTGCCGTCCCAGGACGACGCCGACGCCCTGCCGATCATCGCCCGCAAGTCGAAGATCCCGGTGATCGCCGACATCCACTTCCAGCCCAAGTACGTCTTCGCCGCCATCGAGGCGGGCTGCGCGGCGGTGCGGGTCAACCCGGGCAACATCAAGAAGTTCGACGACAAGGTGGGCGAGATCGCCAAGGCGGCGGCCGACCACGGCGTGCCCATCCGCATCGGCGTCAACGCCGGCTCGCTCGACCCGCGGCTGCTCCAGAAGTACGGCAAGGCCACCCCGGAGGCGCTGGTCGAGTCGGCGCTGTGGGAGTGCTCGCTGTTCGAGGAGCACGGCTTCCGCGACATCAAGATCTCGGTCAAGCACAACGACCCGGTCGTGATGATCAACGCCTACCGGCTGCTGGCGGCCAGGTGCGACTACCCGCTGCACCTGGGCGTCACCGAGGCGGGCCCCGCCTTCCAGGGCACGATCAAGTCGGCCGTCGCGTTCGGCGCGCTGCTGGCCGAGGGCATCGGCGACACGATCCGCGTCTCGCTCTCGGCCCCGCCGGTCGAGGAGGTCAAGGTCGGCAACCAGATTCTCGAATCGCTCGGGCTGCGCGAGCGCGGCCTGGAGATCGTCTCCTGTCCGTCCTGCGGGCGCGCCCAGGTCGACGTCTACACGCTGGCCGAGCAGGTGCAGGCCGGGCTCGAAGGGCTGAAGGTGCCGCTGCGCGTGGCCGTCATGGGCTGCGTGGTCAACGGCCCCGGTGAGGCGCGCGAGGCCGACCTGGGGGTGGCCTCCGGCAACGGCAAGGGCCAGATCTTCGTCAAGGGCGAGGTCATCAAGACCGTGCCGGAGTCGCAGATCGTCGAGACGCTGATCGAGGAGGCGCTCCGGCTGGCCGAGGAGATGGGTGTGGAGGTCGATCTCGACGACGACGCCACCGGCCCGCAGGTCACCGTCGGCTGACCCGCCCCTGGGGCGCGCGGGCGGGCAGGAGGCTCCTCCGCTCGGATCGCTGCCGCCTGAGCAGGCATTCGTTACGGTACGCCATCGGCTCGTTACAGCATGGCAAGGGTTCGCCCATGCGGCGCCCCGGTCAGGCCGCGGCCCGGCAGCATCGTCAGCCATGAGACTGGTGAAGCGGTGCGTCCGGGTCGTGGCGGCGGTGGCGACGCTGGCCGGCGGGATGGTGAGCGCCGGTGGCTCCCCGGCGGCCGCCGGAGGCTACGCGCCCGCGGTCGCGTCGTCGGGCGCGAGCGCTCGGCCGGGTGTCGCGTCATCGGGCGCGAGCGCGCGGCCGGGTGTCGCGTGGACGGCCTGTCCGGCGGACGAGCCGACCCCCACCCCCGGGCAGGCCGCCCCCGCGCGCGCCACCGAGGTCGAGTGCGCCGCCGTCCGCGTCCCCGTCGACTACCGCGTGCCGCTCGGCCAGTCCCTCACGATCGCCGTCAACCGGGTCCCGGCCACCGTCCCCCGCGACGGCGGCCGCTACCTCGGCACCATGCTGGTGAACCCCGGCGGCCCGGGCGGCTCCGGGCGCAAGCTGGCCGAGTTCGTCGCCGGCGCGCTGCCCGCCGAGCTGGCCGGCCGCTACGACGTCGTCGGGTTCGACCCGCGCGGGGTGGGCGGCAGCCGGCCGGCCATGCACTGCGTCGACCCCCGCACCTACTACGCCCCGCCCCGCCCCGACGCGGTGCCTCGCGACGCCGCCGACGAGCGCGTCCTGCTCGGCCGGGCCCAGGAGTACGCGAACCGGTGCGCCGCCCTGTGGCCGTGGCTGCTGCCGCACATGACCACCGCCGACTCCGCCCGCGACCTGGACCGCGTGCGCGCCGCGCTCGGCGTGGAGAAGATCACCTACCTCGGCTACTCGTACGGCACCTACCTCGGCGCCGTCTACGCCACGCTCTTCCCGCAGCGGGTGCGCCGCCTGGTGCTCGACAGCTCCGTCGACCCCGGCGCCGTCTGGTACCGGGCCAACCTCAACCAGGACGTCGCCTTCGACCGCCGGCACCGCGACTTCCTGGCCTGGGTGGCCCGCCACAACGACGTCTACCGGCTCGGCCGTACCGATGAGCAGACCTCGTTCGCCTGGTACGCGATGCGCGCCCGGCTGCGCGAGCACCCGGCGGGCGGCGTGGTGGGGCCGAGCGAGCTCGACGACGTCTTCAGCGCCGGCGGCTACTCCGACCGGCTCTGGCCGCAGCTCGCCTCCCTCTGGTCCCGGTACGTGCGCGAGGGCGACGTGAGCGGCCTGCTCGACGGCTACGACCGGCTCGCGGACCACAGCACCGAGGACGAGAACGGCTACGCCGTCTACCTGGGCGTCCAGTGCACCGACGCGCCGTGGCCCCGCGACTGGGCCACCTGGCGCGCGGACATGACCCCGCTGCACCGCAGCGCCCCGTTCCTCACCTGGCCGAACGCCTGGTACAACGCCCCCTGCGCGTTCTGGCCGCAGCCCGGCGGCAAACCCGTGGACGTCCGCGGCGGCGCGGGGCTGCCGCCCATCCTCATGATCCAGTCGCGCGGTGACGCCGCCACCCCGTACCAGGGGGCGCTCAACCTGCTGCGCAGGCTCCCCACGGCCCGGATGGTCGTCGAGGGCGGCGGCAACCACGGCGTCTCCCTGAGCGGCAACGCGTGCGTCGACCGGCATCTGGCCACCTACCTGAGCGAGGGGAAGGTGCCGCGGCGGACCGCCGTCTGCCCGGCCATGCCAGAGCCCCGCGCGGTGGACCGGATGGCCGGGCGGCGTGCCCACGGAGAGGAATCGCTCACCCAGGCCCTGTCAGGATGAGCTAATCGGTGGGCCTTCGCGTAGTCTGACCATGTGATGCTGCGTACATCGGCGTCGCGCGTGCTCGATGACAGCGACCGGGACGAGGCCCTGGCCTTGCTCGACAGCGACCCGGTCGCGAACGTCTTCGTCGCCTCCCGCGTGCGGACCGTCGGCCTCAACCAGGCCCGGCTCGGCGGGCAGATGTGGGGGTTCGGGCCGCGTGGCGGGCTCGTCTCGCTGTGCTACGCCGGCGCCAACCTGGTGCCGGTCAACGCCGGCCCGGAGGCCGTGCACGCTTTCGCCGACCGCGCGCGCAAGCAGGGACGGCGCTGCTCGTCCATCGTGGGCCCGGCCGACGCCGTCTCGCTGCTGTGGGAGCGGCTGGAGCCGCACTGGGGCCGGGCGCGGGCCATCCGGTGGGCGCAGCCGGTCATGGCGATCTCCCAGAAGTCGCCCGTGCCCGCCGACCCGCTGGTGCGCCGGGTGCGGCCGGAGGAGTTCGACATCGTCCTGCCGGCCTGCGTGGCGATGTTCACCGAGGAGGTCGGGGTGTCGCCCAACCTGGGCGACGGCGGCGCCCTCTACCGCACCCGGGTCTCGGAGCTGATCCGCATCGGCCGATCGTACGCGCGCATCGAGGACGGGCGCGTGGTGTTCAAGGCGGAGATCGGCGCGGTGACGCCGTTCGCCTGCCAGGTGCAGGGCGTGTGGGTGGATCCCGAGCTGCGCGGCCAGGGCTTCGCCGTCTCCGGCATGGCCGCGGTCGTCGAGGCGGCGCTGGCGTGCTTCGCGCCGGTCGTCAGCCTGTACGTCAACGACTTCAACACCCCGGCCAGGACCGTCTACCGCAAGGTCGGCTTCCACGAGGTGGACACGTTCATGTCCGTGCTGTTCTAGGGCCTTCACGGAGTTCGGATCTCCAGGCCGGCTCGGGGATGACCGCCCTGATCCGGCGTCGGCGCGGACGGGCGCGGAACGGATGTTTGAAACGCTTGTTGGCGGTCTTGGTAGGCTTGGTCCCGTGGGAGTTCCTGAGGATCTGCTGGCCGCGGCCAAGCAGTGCCTGTCCGAGCGTGGATACGCACGCACAACCGTCCGGGACATCGTGGCCGTCTCCGGCAGCAACCTCGCCGCGATCAACTACCACTTCCGCTCCAAAGACGCTCTGCTCGCCCGGGCGATGATCGAAGTGACCGGCGAAGCGGTCACGGAGGTTCTTCAGGCGTTCCCGGACGACTCCAACGCTTGGCTCGAGCCCTTCTGGGCGGAGCTGATCGAATCCTTCCAGGCCAAGCCGATGGTGTGGCGAGCCAACGTCGAGACGCTGGCGCAGGCGCCTCATCTCCCCGATGTACGAGCCAGTCTGGCCGAAGGGCAGGCGCTGGCCCAGCGTGAGCTGGCCCGGCGCCTGCCGCACCAGGACGAGGCGGGTGCGCAGGTGCTGTTGACGCTGTTCATCGGCCTGCTGGTGCGGTGGCAGATCGATCCGGACCACGCCCCCGCGGCTCACGAGCTGGCCGCCGGTATCCGGTCGGTGGCCGAGGCAGTCGCCGGCTAGCTGTATTGACCCGCAGGGTTGTTGACGCGGGTGATCGGTGGTTGGCCTCCGAGCGCGGTGTGGCAGCGGTGGTGGTTGTAGGTGTGCAGGAAGTCTTGCAGAGCGGCGGTGCGTTCGTCGTTGCTGGC
>NZ_JABWGN010000031.1 GCF_013363975.1 Nonomuraea montanisoli
CTCCTACGGCACCAGGACCTACTCGGTACCGGTGAGCCAGCAGGCCGCCGGCACCTGGACCCTCGAGGTCAGCGACGTCTACCTCGGTGACACCGGATTCCTGGACTCCTGGAGCATCACCGTCTGATCCCCGACAGGGAGGAGCTCAGCGAGCCGCTCGGTCAAGGCCGAGCGGCTCTCGCTGTTCTTCAGACGCGTGCCAGCGATGCCGGACTCGCCGGGCTCAGAGCGGCCAGGACGGTGCGCACCTCGGCCTCGGAGGCACCTACGACGCGGATCAGGGCGTCTTCCCGGCGGGCGTACAGACTCCTTGTGCCATGGTCTTCCACCAGCAGCACGTCGCCTCCCGGCAACGTGCGGCAGGCCGACCGCCGCAGGTCGCCGGGCTGCTCCGCGCACCACGTCTCGGAAGTGCGGTGAGCCGCGGGAACGATGGAGATGAAAGTCATCGAGTCGCCGTTCCGGTACGCAAGTTCAAGCCCGACGTCATCGGGGCGTCCACCGGGGGATCGGGCGATCCCGGAGCCGTCGAACCGGTGTCCCGGCAGGTTCAGGGCAAGGAGAGGAACATCCAGGCTCTCCAGCGCCCGTTCCTTGTACCAGTCGGCCACGGCGACCCGGCCCTGGAGCGCCGCGACGACGAACGCGCAGATCGCGGCGGCCGCCGCCGCCCGTGACCACCACGAGGGGTTACGAGAAGCGGCCCACGCCGCGGCCGCGTACGAGATCGTCGCGGCGAGAACGAAGGGGAGCGCGTAGCACGCCTCGGGAAGATCGAAAAGCGAGGGGTTGGGCATGAGCGCATTCAGGGCCTGGGTGAGGAACGCGAACGTGACCGACCCCGCCACAGCGGCCGCTCCCCAACGGGGAAGCCCGGCCCGGAGGGCCAAGGCCGCGGCCAGCGGCAAGGGCACGACCCACATCGCCAGCATGTGGTAGACGGCGATGCCCGACGCGGACAACCAGATCGCAGCCTCGACCGCTCCGACGATCATCCCGACAAGGGCGCCCCTGCCGATGACGACCCTGGACTTCGTGGTTCTCATGAGGGACATCGTGCACCATGAATTCCCCTTCCCGCTCTCGCGTTCCGGCTCTCGCGGGCCCGGTCAGGGGGGCGGGTCCACCTCGGTGCGGGTGCGCACGCCGAGCTTCTGCAGCACCCGCGCCACGTGCGTGTCCACCGTACGGCGCGACAGGAACAGCACCTCGGCGATCTCCCTGTTGGTGCGGCCCTGCGCCACCAGCCGGGCCACCTCGCGCTCCCGGGGCGACAGCACGCCGCCGGCCGCCCTGCGTCCCCGCCGCGGCGGCCCGCCCACGCCGATCGTGCGCAGCTTGTGGCGGCAGCGGGCCGCGTCGTGGGTGCTGCCGAGGGTCGCGTACCGCTCGGCGGCGTCGGCGACGAGCCGCGCGGCCCACTCCCTGTCGCCGAGCTCCAGCCGGGCGTCCGCCTCGTCCTCCTCCGCCCGGGCCGCGCCGTACGGCCTGGACATCGCCTCGTACGCCTCCCGGGCGCGGGCATGGCACTCCAGGGCCTCCTCCAGCACGCCCCGGCCCCGCGCCAGCGCCCCGCGCGCCACCTCCAGCGCCGCCATGGCCGACGGCGCGTCCCGGCCCTCGATGCCCGCGGCGAACTCCGTCACCAGCTCCGCGCCCTCATGACGGCGCCCCGCCCGCAGCAGCGCGGTGACGGCGGCCGGGACGAGCTGGTCGCCCCACACCCACACGCCCTTGCGGCGCAGCCGCGCCACCGCGCCGCGCGCCTCGGCCAGCGCCGCGTCCACCTCGCCGCGGATCAGCGACAGCTCGATCAGCCCGCCGGAGGCGCAGGCCGCCACCGGGAGGAAGGCCGAGTCGGCCGCCCGCGTACCGGCGGCCTCCAGGTGCCGCCCGGCCTCCTCCCACTCGCCGCAGGCCAGTGCCAGCATGCCGAGCACGAGCTGGGCGTCCACGCCGAGCAGCGGCGCCTCCGGCATCCGCTCGACGGCCGCGACCGCCCGCTCACGCAGCCGATCCCAGCGCCCGGTCAGCCAGTCGAGCCTGATCGACGACATCTCCACCAGGTAGACCGGGTACAGGGCGCCGCTCTCCTCGGCGATCCGCCGGCCGAGGCGGGCGTACCGCTCGGCCGCCGCGTAGTGGCCGAGCGGGATGGCCGCGTCGCACAGGTTGGAGTAGGCGCGGGCCACCTGGCGCCGCACCCCCGCCGACGGGTGGTCCGCGGGCAGGGTCTCGGCCAGCTCGAACGCCTCCGGCGAGCCGACCAGCATGGCGAAGGCGACCTTGTTGGCGTGGACCGTGGCCGCGAGCTCCGGGTCGTCCTCCGCGACCACCAGGCTCTCGGCCTGGTCCATCCACTTCTGGTGGGTGGCGATCGGCTCGGGCCCCCACGCCGGGATGGCCAGCAGGGCCAGCCCCCTGGCCGCCATGCCGGGCCGGTCGGTGAGGTCGGGGAGCGCGGCGAGCACCTCGCGGCGTCCCGCCTCGATCGCGCCGGCCTGGTTCGACAGCAGCACGCCCAGGTTGAGCCGGGCCTCGCCGCGGGCCTCCGGCGCCAGGAAGTCGTCCGAGAGCAGGTGGCGCAGCAGCCGGACGACCCGCCGGTGCGACAGGCCGACCGCGGCCAGCCTGCTGAGCCGCAGGGCCAGCGGGCCGCGGGCCTCGCGCGGCAGTTTGGGGTCGGCGAGCATGCCCTCCAGCAGCTCGACGGCGAGCGGCACGTCGCCGAGCGCCGCGGCCTGGTCGGCGGCCGCCTCGCCGTGCCGCCGCCAGGCGTCGAAGTCGCCCGCGCGCCTGGCGTGGTAGGCGAGCCGGACCAGCGGCCGGTGGTCGAGCGCGGCCAGCGCCGCCATGGCCCGCCGGTGCAGCAGCCGCCGGTCCGGGCCGGGGATCGCGTCGTAGACGGCCTGCTGGGCGAGCGTGTGCCGGAAGCCGTACTGGCCGTCGGGGTGCTCCAGCAGCACGCCCGTCCTGAGCGCCTCGCGCAGCCCCGTCCCGTCCGGGCCGCCGTACCACGGCGCGCCGGGCGGCCGGACCACGGCGGCGGCCGCCTCCTCGCCGCCCGGCGGCTGCACCACGGCCGCGATCAGCGGCTCGTCGGCGGGGAGCTGGAGCACGGCGGCGGCGTGCACGGCCCGCAGCGCGGCGGGGGAGAGGCCGGCGAGCTGCTCGGCCATCGCCTCGCGCAGCAGCAGCGGCACCGCGATGCGGTCCAGGCCGGCCGGGTCGGCCTCACCGTCCTCGTCGGCCCCCGCGAACCGGCCGGCCTCGTCGAGCAGCGAGCGGACGACCTCCTCCACCACGAACGGGACGCCGCCGGTGTGCTCGCGCAGCCGGGCCGCGAAGGACGCGGACAGCTCCGCGCGGCCGAGCAGGGTGCCCGCCATGCGCCGGACGCCCTCCACGTCCAGGGGCGCCAGCGCCACCACCGAGCTGTTGACGCCCTGCGGATGCCGGTAGGCGTGCCCGAACGGCAGCCCCGGCACCGGCAGGTCCTCCCGCCGGAACGTGACCACCAGGGCCAGGCCCGCGGGGGGCTGGTCGGTGAGGAAGCGCAGCAGGTCGCGCGTGCCGTCGTCGGCCCAGTGCAGGTCCTCCACCACGAGCAGGACCGGCCCCGCCGCGCTCAGCAGGGCGTGGACGGCGCGGAACAACCGGTGGCGCTCCGCGCTCGGGTCGTCGACCGGCGGCGGAGCCGGCGCCGGCGGCAGGTGCTCGGCCAGCTCCGGCAGGTAGCCGCGCAGCGTCCCGGTCACCGGGTTCAGCGCCGAGCGGTCGGGCAGCGCGGCGGCCGCGTGGCGGAGCGCGTCGAAGACCGGCCCGTAGGGGAACGGCTCCCTGAGCTGGTGGCAGTGGCCGACCAGCACGGTGCGCTCGTCCGGGAGGAGTTCGACGGCGGCGCGGACCAGCCGGGTCTTGCCGATCCCCGCCTCACCCTGCACGAGCACCACGGCGGGCGGGTCGGTGATCGCGTGGAGGAGCGCCCTGAGCTGTGTGTCGCGTCCGACCAGCGCTGGGGAGGCGAGGCTCGTCATCGGGTGCTCCGAAACAGTGCGGGTGTGCTGCCCGTGCCGGATTCCGTTATCCACTAATGGTCAAGTGCGGTCAACCCTCCCCTTACTCACCGGTCACCCGCCGGACCCCCGCAGGGGCCGTGCCGGGTACCGAATGGGCCGGGTCAGATCCGCCCTCGCCCTACCCTCTCGCCCCCGTACGAGGCCCTCCCGGCATGTGACCGGCGTGACCGGAGGCGCTCGCGAGGCGGACGAGCTCGGCCGCGGCGCCCGCCGGCCGGGTCCGGCCCCGCCAGACCGCGAACAGCGGCCGCCGCCCGTCGAAGTCCGCGACGAGCGCCTCGACCAGCCGTCCCTCGCGCAGCTCGGCCGCCACGGCCAGCACGCTGAGCACCGCCGGGGCGACCCCCGCCTCCACCGCCACCTTCACCGCGGCGTTCGAGGACAGCTCCAGGGCCGGGGCGGCGACGTCCCGCCCGGCCATGATCCGGTCGACGGCGTGGCGGGTGCCCGAACCGGGCTCGCGCAAGACCAGCGGCGTCGCCGCCAGCTCCGCGAACTCCAGAGGAGCGCGCCGCCGCGCCCAGGGATGGCGGGGTCCCACCACGACGACCATCCGGTCCTGCGCGATGAGCCGGGCGGCCAGCCCCTCCGGCACGTACGGCGACTCGATGAAGCCCACGTCGATCTCGCCGTCCTGCGCCAGGCGGCACACCTCACCCGAGTTGGCCACCCGCAGTCCCACCTCCACGTCCGGCGCGGCCCGGCGCAGCGCCACGAGCCAGCCGGGCAGCAGGTACTCGGCGACCGTCATGCTGGCCGCCACCCGCACGCGGGCGTCACGGTCGCGGCGCAGCGCCTCGACACCGGTCAGGAGCTCGCCGGCCGCCTCCAGCGCCACCCGGGCCCGGCCCGCCACGACCTCGCCCTGCGGGGTGAGCCGCGAGCCGGTGGTCGAGCGGTGCAGCAGGGGCACGCCCAGCTCGCGCTCCAGGGTGTCGAGCCGGCGGCTCGCCGACGCCTGCGTGATGCCGTGCAGCTTGGCGGCCTTGCCCAGGCTGCCGTGCTCGGCGATCAGCAGCAGCAGTTCGAGGCTGCCCAGGTCGGGCCATCGTCGGGTCATGCACTCACCGTATGACCCGCTGCGAAACCGGTGGCTACCGGGCGGGCCCGGCGGTTGTGAAGATCGGCTCATGAGCGCGTCCACCCACCCGCCCTCCGACACGCCGCCCACCTGCGCGGCGTCCAACCGCACACCGTCCACGAACGCGGCATCCACTCCTACGCCGGCCACTCCTACGCCGGCCACTCCTACGCCGGCCACTCCTACGCCGGCCACCCCTGCGGCGTCCACCCGCTCGCTGGCCGCCAGCGCGACGTCGACCCGCTCGCTCTCCACACGCGCGCCGTCCTCCAGCCCGGCGGACGCCAACCGGTCCTCCGCCAACTCGCCCTCCGCCAATCCGCCCTCTGACGGCCGGGCGCGTGTCGCGACTGCCGGTGGCTCCCTCGTGCCCGGCCTGCTCGTGGCCGCCGCCGGAGTGGCGGTGGCGGTGGCCGTCAACGCCCTCGTGCCCGCCGTGAGCCCGCTGATGGTGGCCGTCGTCCTCGGCGCCCTCCTGGGGAACCTCGGCGCGCGGCCGGAGGCCCTGCGGCCCGGCCTGACGTTCGCCTCGGGGCGGCTGCTGCGCCTCGGCGTCGTCCTGCTCGGCGCGCGGCTCGCGGTGCCGGACGTCCTCGCCCTGGGGCTCCCGGTGCTGCTGCTGGTCGTGACGACGGTGGCAGTGACGTTCTCCGGCACCTGGTGGCTCGGGACGCGGCTCGGCCTGGGCCGCGAGCCGGCCCTGCTCGTGGCCACCGGCTTCTCCATCTGCGGCGCCGCGGCCATCGCGGCCATGGACGGCGTGACCGACAGCGAGAAGCGGGACGTCATGACCGCGGTCGCCCTGGTCACCCTGTACGGCTCGCTCGCGATCGCCCTCCTGCCCCTCGCCGGCGGGCTCCTCCACCTGCCCGCGGCGAGCTTCGGCGTCTGGACCGGGGCCAGCGTGCAGGAGGTGGCCCAGGTGGTGGCCACGGCGCAGACAGCCGGCCAGGCCGCCCTCGCCACGGCCGTGGTCGTCAAGCTCACCCGGGTCGTCATGCTCGCCCCGCTCATCGCGGGCGTCAGCCTCTGGCGCCGCCGCACCGCCCAACCCGGCCCCCGAGGTCGGACTCCCGTGGTGCCGCTCTTCGTCGCCGGTTTCCTGGCCGTGGTCGCCCTGCGCAGCCTCGGCGCGGTGCCGGACGGCTGGCTCGCGCCGATCAGGACGGCCGAGACGGTGCTGTTCACCGCCGCCCTGTTCGCGATGGGGACGGCCGTACGGGTGCGGGAACTGCTGAGCACCGGCCGCCGCGCCGTCGCCCTCGGGGCCCTCTCGGCGCTGCTGGTCACGCTCGTGGCGCTGGCCGGGGTGCTCGTCCTGCGCTGACGGATTCCTGGCGACGAGCCCTCGGGGCAGCCAGCCCTTGGGTGACGAGTTCGTGGGTAGCGGATCCCTGGGTGACGAGTCCTGGTTCGGCCGTTCCTGGGTTAATGAGTGGCAGCCGCGACGATCACCTGGCTACCGTGGATGACATCCGGATGATCGACGGGCCACGGTCTGACCGGCGGGAATGGCGCCCCCCGGCCGGACGGCGGCCCCGCCTCGGGCATGGCCCACGCCAGCCCCGCCCGAGGCCGCACCATCCCCGCCCGCCTGCTCACGGGGGCAGCAATCATTGCGGTCTGATCCCCCGTGCGAACTGACATCCAGGCAGAAGCGGTTCTGTGCAGAAAGATGTACAGTTGAGGTATGACCGTTCTGCACGACGCCACTGAGTTGAGTGTCACCGAGGCGGCCCAGCGAGGGGTCGCCCGCCTGGTGGCCGATGCGGAGCAAGGGGCCGATCTGGTGGTTACCCGTCGGCGCCAGCCGGTGGCGGCTGTGGTGAGCATCCGCCGACTCAACGAGTTGGAAGAGGCAGCGGCCGACATGCGCGATCTGGCGCTTGTGCTCGCTCGGTCGGTGACGGACACGGGGGAGCGGGTCTCGCTCGATGAGGTGCTGGCCGCTTTCGGGCACACTCGCGAGTCGCTGGCCGCCATCCCAGACGACGAGTAGACGTGTCGGACGTCGTCTTCACGGCGCCAGCGGTCGATGACCTGCGACGCATCGGCCCAGACGCGGTGCCCAAGGTGCTCAAGAAGATCCTTCTCCTGTTGGACCACCCTGAGGCTGGTTACCCGCTCGGTGGGGACCTGACCGGCTTTCGGAAGCTTGTGGTGGGTCGCAACACCTGGCGTGTCGTCTACCGCATCACCGAGGACAAGGCGGTGGAGATCTGCGAGGTGTGGGCTGTCGGTGAGCGAGCCGACGCGGAGGTCTACGCCGAGGCGACGGCCAGGGTGCGCGAGGCGGGTACCGGCCGTCCGGAGGTCGTCCGGCTCGGTCAGGTGATCGAGCGTCTTGGCGCGTTGGCCGATCACATCCGGGTGGAGCAAGCGCCGCGTAGAGAACCGGTTCCAGACTGGCTGGCCGACCGGTTGATCTACACGGTGGGGATGGCCCGCGAGGACGTCGCTGCTCTGGATCTCCAGGAGGCTGTCGACTTGTGGGCTGAGTATCGGTCAGAGGCTCGCTAGGTCCGCGCATCTCTTGTCTGAGGAGAAGCGCTTGCCACCAGCTCTTTGCCGTCAAGGTGGCCGGTGCTCGGGGCTCCGGAGGCGGGCGGGCGGGCCCGATCCCACAGCTATGACTGGTCCTCGTGCGTTTCGCTTGTGTGCCCTGCGGCCTTGCCAAGCTCCAGGCATTTGGACGGGAGGCAAGCTGAGGTCCGTACCCGCTCCCTGCACGGCCTGGTTCGTGTCCCTCGGTCGGCATCAACTCCGTCTGTGCGGCATGGATGTGGGTGACGTGGAAGGCTCAGGCAGTCGTATCGGAAGTCGGAAGACGGAATCCACGCCTCGGGCGGACCCGCAATGACAGCTGTCGGGGGAGGGGAAAGAGTGCCGTAGGACGCCCCTGAGCACTACCAGGAGGTGGTGATGCGAGACGGGGAGCTCTCGGTGCCCCTGGGGGTCGCCGAGATGTCGATCGCACCACCGCCTCGGCTATGACGCTCTTTTCACCAGACGGACACACTCCGGACAGGCTCTTTCGGCTGTGACCGCGAACACCAGGGACCACCCGCAGACGGGCAGCGGGTGTGCCACAGCCCCGCATAGAGCGACCGACAGCGTCTCAGGCCGTACGGCATGCTTGACAGGGTCGCGACCGGGGCTGGACAAGCCGAGCCGGAATGGGCGCTCTGGCCCGCCGGGTTCAGATGGCCGGGCATAGATGAACAGGTCATCCCAGTGCACAGGCCACCGTTGGACTTGGTTCGGGATGTCGATAGCAGCGCTGTCGAGCTTCAGAAGCGCAAGAGTGTTGTTACGCAGGACGCCAACGATCGTTCCGCGCTGCCCCATCAGCCACGCGCCGTATGCGCGTGTGCGTGCGGGACTATGGAGCAGGTCAATGATCTTGGCTCTGCCTCCGATGGCTGCGCGGTGATCTGTCATCGGCTGGGCTCGGCGATGACCGTGGACAGTGGCTGGTTCGCGCAGAGGTCGGCGTACCGGAAGGCGATGCGGCGGGCGGCACGAGCCGGCTCGACAGCGGGATGCCGGGCGTAGATCACGCGCTTGCGGTCGGCGTCCCAGCCGGTCCGCCACCAGTAGCGTTCACCATCGGACCACACCACCAGGCCGACCCAGACCGACACCAACGCCAGCCCGTACCCGATGTGCACGTCGGCCAGGATTCCCGCCTCGCTCAGTCCGCTCTCGGGACGGGGACGCCTCTAGAGTTCTCCATGGGTCGCACCTCCAGTGTGCGATCAAGGGACCCGTACGGCGTGCGCGCGCCTGCGGGTCCCGCTCGTGTGCAGCACTCTCATGAGATCGCCGAGGCGCCTCCCATCGGCAGTTCGAGTAGGGGAGACTGGGGGAGACACGCGGGTCCCCCGAGTTCCCGAGGTGCATGCCATGGACAGCGTTCCGGCCTGGGCCGCGCGGCTACGTGCCGCAAGGCGCGGCAAGTTCTGGACGCAGCGGGAGATGGCCAAGCAGCTTGCCGAGGCCGCTGACAGCCGCACCCGCGCCCGGCTCCCCGAACGGGAATCCCTGACACGGATGATCAAGGATTGGGAAGCGGGCAGGCACCAGCCCAAGGATCCCTACCGAGTGCTCTACTGCAGGGTGTTCGGCATGGAGGAAGCGGAGTTGTTCGGCGCTGAGGCCAGCGGCGCGGTCCCTCGTGTGTCTTTCGACGGGGACGAGATCGAAGCGCTGGAGTTGGCCCGTCGTGTCGCTGCCAGTGACGTAGGGGCCGAGACGCTCGACCGGCTGGAGGCAGCCGTTGACGACCTCGCGACCGCCTATCCGGTGACCCCGCCGTTTGAGCTGCTCAACCGGGTCCGCCGGCACCTGTCCTACGTCTCGCATCTCTTCGAGGCCAAGAAGACGCTCCACGAGCATCGACGTCTTCTCGTGGTCGGCGGCTGGCTGTCATTGCTCACTTCCACCTGCCATATCGACCTTCGGCAGTTCCAGGCGGCGAAGACATGGTTGCGGACAGGCTCCCAGTTGGCCGGCCATGCCGGGCATGCCGAGATCGCGGCATGGTGTCTGGAGACGGAGGCGTGGCAGGCGGTCACGATCGGCGACTACCGTCGTGCCCTGACCCTCTCCCAGGGCGCAAAGACGATCGCGCCACGCGGTAGCTCCGTCTACATTCAGGCGACCGCCCAGGAGGGACGGGCATGGGCCCGACTGGGAGCGGGGCCGGAGACCCGGGACTCACTGCACCGAGTTGACCGGCTCGTCGCGCCCCTGCCGGTGCCCGAGCAGCCAGAGCACCATTACCGCTACGACCCTTCCAAGCGGGACGCCTACGTCGCGACCACCCTTTCCTGGCTCGGGGACCCGGCGGCCGAGAGGTACGCAAGGCAAGTGCTCGTCCGGCTGGAGTCCGCTGCCGATGGCACGGTTCGCCCGAGGAGGGCAGTTTCCGCCCGGCCCGACCTCGCACTCGCTCTGCTGGCTGCGGACCAGCCAGACGAAGCAGGGCAGATCACGCTTGCTGCCCTCACAAGCGGGTCCCTGGTGCCATCCAGCTATTGGCGAGCACGAGAGGTGATCAACGCCATCGAGGCGCGCCGTGTCCCCGAAGCCGGAGAGTTGCGCGAGGCGTACCAGGAACTGGACGGCACTTAACGGCTCTCGCGTCGATGGTTGCGAGCCGCCCCTCCCCAAGATCACGGGGAGAGGTAAAGGCTTGCTCGCTGTGCTTGCCCTCGTGCGGCCGCATCCAGCACCTGTTGCGAGGCCGCATTCATGAACTCTTGGAGAGCGATGAGTGCTTGATCACGGCCAGCGTTCAGCTCCGGCTGATCTGCCGAGGAACAGATCCTCCACGGGGCATCCAGCGCCTGAGTGGCGAGGTGATTCAGAGCCGGGTCTGCTGTGACGAGCTGAAGTCTGAACAGCGCAGACTTGGCGCTCGCTCGCCGCACGAACGAGACATCACGTGCCACCACATCGGCCGGCCCGTCAGGATCCTCCCTGTGCCGATGCCACCGATCGTTTTGACTATAGCGATACGACGTTAGGGGCATCAGCGAAGGCGCTGGTCGATAGGGCCGCCGGCTCAGCGCCGATTGACCTCCTCGACGGCGGTGCGCGGTTGAACCGACAACAGCTCGCCCTTGAACACGTAGCTGGATCTCCTCAAGGACGACAGAGACGACCTTGCGCCGGTGCGCCTGGCCGACCAGGTCAACGAAACCGGCCACCTTGAGGCTGCCACTGCCGGACGCCACCCGCTCGACACACGGGAACGTCTCGGGCGCCGCCAAAAGTGTGCTGACCAGTGGAACCTCCTGCAGCCGCCCGCGTTGAGTCGGGGCGGGGGCTCGGCTTTGTGCGCACCAGCCCTCCGTCAGCAATCACCTGGCCGGGGCGTTCTTGCCCTGCACCGCGCACTGCCATCGGTGTTCCCTGATTGTCTGTGTTCAGATCGTGTTCTGACTTACCCTGATGGCGTGAGCACCAGCCATGTCGACGCCGTCACGTTCTCCGACCTGTCGAGAAACCCCCGGGCCGTTGCCGAGCGCGCGGCACGCCTGGGACGTGTCCGAGTCACGCATCGGGACGCCCCTGACTTCTACCTCACGGCCGTGGACCGTGAGGAGGAGCGCGACCAGACGCTGGCCACGGCGTCCCGGCTTTTTCTTGCCTTGATCAAACACGATCCCACCGCGCGTGCGTTGGTTCTCGCCATGCCTGAGGTCTTCCCCTGGGTGCGCCATCTTGCCCCGAAGGAGCTTCGCGCCTTCACCTTGGAACTGGTCGAGGCGCTCTCCGATGCCGCGGAGTTGGACGTTGACGTCACCACCCAAGAGGTCATCGCAGGGTGGCGGGCGACCGCTCGGATCAAGGCCGACCCTGAACGCCATGCCGAGGCCCGCAAGCCGACCGAAGGTGACTTCGGGCCGGTGGAGGTCTCAGCGTGAGCCCGAAACGCGGCGATCGCGTAACGGTGCCACCGCCGGATGACGAGTGGGACGTGCGGTTCGGGACCAGCGACGCGGTCAGGGGGTGGGAAGAACTGTGCCGTCATGCCTTGACCAATACGCGCCGCTGCTTCGAGGTACTGCGTGCTGACCCCCGTTCGCGTTCGAGCCGCGACCGCCAGCATCGCCTACGTGGCGATCTCGCGACTCATCGTCACAATGGCAAGGACCTGGAGCAGTGGGAGTTCGAGGTCACCAGCGGTGGTCGTGTCCGCTATGTCATAGATGACGTCTCTCGCACTGTCTGGGTCGTCTACGTATCGCCTCGACACCCGAAGGACACCGATTAGGCGGCTGTCAATGCGCTGCCACCGGCTCTCTGCCGTCGAGGTGGCCGGCGCTCGGGGGTCCGGGGGCCGGAGGCCCCCGGCTAGGGGGTGTGGGGGAGCTTGGCTCCCCCACTGTCACAGCCCGAACCGCCTCCGCGCGAAGCGCGCCACCCGTGAGGACCTCGCTTTTGAGCCCTGATCGCCTGAACCCCTTCGCGCGAAGCGCGCCTCCGTGAGGACCTTGCCTCTGTCAGCAGGAAGCCCGGTCAGCGCTCGACGATCTCGTTCTTGCCGATGACCACGACCCCGCCGCGCGTCAGGGCGAAGCGGGTGCGGTCGTAGTCGAGGTCGAAGCCGATGCGCGCCCCGTCGGGGATCACCACGTTCTTGTCGATGATGGCCCGCCGGACGATGGCGCCCCGGCCCACCTTGACGTTGTCCATGAGCACGGAGTCCTCCACCAGCGAGTGCGAGTGGAGCACCACCTTGGGCGACAGGCACGAGCGGATCGCGGTGCCGCCCGAGACGATCACGCCCGGGGACACGAGCGAGTCGATCGCCCGGCCGACCCGGTCGCCGTCGTTGTGCACGAACTTGGCCGGCGGCAGCGGGTCGTGGCCGGTGTGGATCGGCCACTTGTCGTTGTACAGGTTGAAGATCGGGTGGGCCGAGATGAGGTCCATGTGGGCCTCGTAGTAGGCGTCCAGCGTTCCCACGTCGCGCCAGTAGCCCCGGTCGCGCTCGGTGGAGCCCGGGACGACGTTGTTGGCGAAGTCGTAGACGTCGGCGCCGCCCGACTTGACCATCATCGGGATGATGTTGCCGCCGAGGTCGTGCTTGCTCGTCGGGTCGAGCGCGTCCTCGCGCAGCGCGTCGATCATGGCCTGGGTGCGGAAGACGTAGTTGCCCATCGAGGCGTACACCTCGTCGGGCGAGTCGGCGAGCCCCACCGCGTCCTTCGGCTTCTCGCGGAACGCCACGATCCGCCGGCCCTGCGGGTCGGTCTCGATGACGCCGAACTGGTCGGCCAGCGACAGCGGCTGGCGGATGGCGGCCACCGTGACGTCGGCCCCGGAGTCCTCGTGCTGCTCGACCATCTGCCGGGGATCCATCCGGTAGATGTGGTCGGCGCCGAACACGATGACGTGGTCGGGCATCTCGTCGTAGATGAGGTTCAGGTTCTGGAACAGCGCGTCGGCCGAGCCGGAGAACCAGCGCGGTCCGAGCCGCTGCTGCGCCGGCACCGGCGTGACGTAGTTGCCGAGCATGGCCGTCAGCCGCCAGGTGCGCGAGACGTGACGGTCGAGACTGTGGTTCTTGTACTGGGTCAGTACGACGATCTGCAGGTAACCGCCGTTGGCGAGGTTGGACAGGACGAAGTCGATCAGACGGTACATCCCCCCGAACGGCACGGCCGGTTTCGCCCGGTCCGCCGTGAGAGGCATGAGCCTCTTCCCCTCGCCACCTGCCAGTACGACCGCAAGCACCCTCCGGGACCTCATGTGCAGGACGCTACCCCCTACGGGCGGATCTATCGACGTGACCCCGTACCGGAGTGTTACTTTTCTTAAGTTTTTGGTGATTTCTCCTTGCCGGTCGGCCGCGATGGCCTCGGCCGGCCCGAGGCGGAGGGGCGTGGACGGCGAGTCGCACGCCGGTGTGTCCCCGATGGGCGGGATGCTCGTAAGGTCGTCTCATGCGCGTTGATCTGCTCAGCCGGGAGTATCCGCCAGAGGTGTACGGCGGCGCCGGAGTCCACATGGAGTACCTGGCGAGCCGCCTGCGCCGCCTGGCCGACGTCCGGGTGCGGTGCTTCGGCGCCGAGCGCGACATGCCGGGCGTGTCCGCCTACCGGGTGCCCGGCGGGCTGGAGTCGGCCAACGCGGCGCTCCAGGTGCTGGGCGTCGACCTCGAGATGGCCGCCGCCTGCGAGGGCGCCGACGTCGTCCACTCGCACACCTGGTACGCCAACTTCGCCGGGCACGTCGCCAAGCTGCTGTACGGCGTCCCGCACGTCGTCACCACGCACAGCCTCGAACCGCTGCGCCCGTGGAAGGCCGAGCAGCTCGGCGGCGGTTACGCGATCTCCTCCTGGGCCGAGCGCACCGCCCTGGCCGCCGCGGACGCGGTGATCGCGGTGTCGGAGGGCATGCGGCGCGACGTGCTGGCCGCCTACCCGGAGATCCCGCCGGAGCGGGTCGCCGTGATCCACAACGGCATCGACACCGCCGAGTACGCCCCCGACCGGGACGACGCGGTGCTGAAGAAGCACGGCGTGGACCCCGCCAAGCCTTACGTGATCTTCGTGGGCCGCATCACCCGGCAGAAGGGCCTGGTCCACCTCCTGCACGCGGCGCGCTCCCTCGACCCCGGCGCGCAGCTCGTGCTCTGCGCCGGCGCGCCCGACACGCCGGAGATCGCCGCCGAGGTGACCGGCCTGGTCCGCGAGCTCGAACGCGAGCGCGAGGGCGTGGTCTGGATCTCCGAGATGCTGCCCAAGCCCGAGGTGATCCAGCTCCTGACGCACGCCACGGTGTTCGTGTGCCCCTCGGTGTACGAGCCCATGGGCATCGTCAACCTGGAGGCCATGGCCTGCGAGACGGCCGTCGTCGCCACCGCCACGGGCGGCATCCCCGAGGTGGTCGCCGACGGCGAGACCGGGCTGCTCGTGCCGATCGACCAGGGCCCCGACGGCACCCCGCACGATCCGGAGCGCTTCGCCGCCGACTTCGCCGAGCAGGTCAACGCCCTGCTGGCCGACCCCGGGCGGGCCCGCCGGATGGGTGAGGCCGGCCGCGTGCGGGCGATCGAGCACTTCTCGTGGGAGCGCATCGCCGAGCGCACCCTGGAGCTGTACGCCTCGCTGACCGGGTCCCGCTGACGCGGGTCCCGTCGACCGCGACGGAGTGGGCGCGTGACGGTCATGGCGCCCGCCCCCGGCCGGGGTCCGGGCGCCGGAGGCCGTCAGCCCTGGGAGATGTGGTGGAGGATCACGTCGTGGACGTGGTGCGCCTTGTTCTCGCCGCGGAAGTCCACCTCGTACGTGTGCGTCCCGACGTGGACGGCGATCGAGCCCGAGGAGAAGAACCCGCCGGCGAACGACTTGTTGCTGACCACGCTCACCGCTGAGATCTTCCCGTACGGGATGCTCGTGAGCGCGACCTTCTTGCCCACGAACGACGTGTCCTGGACGATCACCCGGCGGTCGGTGAGGCCGAGGAAGCCGGTTCCCGCGCCGATCGCGTCGTAGACGGCCACGATCCGCTCGCCCGGCAGGAGACCGCTCTCGATCTGCCTGAGCTGTTCTTTCCGATCATAGGGAATGTCAGCCATGCCGGGGCAACGAACGGACCGGCCCCCGCCGTTCCGCCGGGCCGGGGTTTGTCACCTGTGGGTCAGCGGACGGGCTCCAGGACGACGACCGGGATCTCGCGGTCGGTCTTCTTCTGGTACTCGTCGTAGTCGGGCCACGTGCGGGTCATCAGGGCCCACAGCTCCGGCTTCTCCTCGGGGATGGCGGTGTGCGCGCGGGCCTTGAACTTGTCGCCCTTGACCTGCACCTCCGCCTCGGAGTTCTGCTCCAGGTTCTTGTACCAGTCGGGGTGCTCGGGGTCGCCGCCCTTGGACGCCACGACGACGTAGGCGTCGCCGTGTCTCTGGTAGATGAGCGGCGTCGTGTACGGGCGGCCCGAGCGGCGGCCCTTGGTGGTCAGGAGGAGGACCGTCGTGTTGTTCCAGTCGTGGCCTTCCTCGCCGTTGGTCTGCTGATAGCGCTGAACGTGTTCCTGGCCGAAAAGCATGAGGACCGACTACCCCCGACCGAGGGCATGTCACCGCCGGCGGCCCGGTCTGTACGAGGACTTGACCGGCCGCCCCGCCGCCCGCGGGTCACAGGTAGGAGCGGGTGGCCGTGACCAGGTCGGGGACGGCGTCACGGGTGTCGACGTAGAGCGCGGCGTCGGGGGTGCGCTCGCGCACGTCGCGGTCGCGGATCGCGAACACGGCCGGAGGGACGCCCGCGTCGCCGTAGCGGCCGGTGACCGCCGTGGAGATCGCCCGGCGCACGTCGGCGACCACGCCGCGCGTCGTGTGGCCGGGGCCGGAGGCGGCGAGGTAGCCGAGCAGCGCGGCGAAGCGCTGCTCGGTCTCGACGGCCGCCGGCTGCCGGGCGGTGGCGGGGCGGTCGAGCCAGAACACCTTGCCGGCCAGGAACGCCTCGTAGCTCACGCCGTCATGGTCGAGCGTGCGGGCCGTCTCGGCCAGCAGCGCGCCGAACTCGGCCAGGTCGGCGCGCGGCGGCAGGTCCGTCGTGACGAACAGGGGCACGATCAGCGAGTCGAGCATGTCTGTGATCCCTCCGTGAGGAGCCTCATCGTAGGGGGAGCCACCGACAATCCCCGGCGGCGACGCACCACCGCGTCAAGCCCGCGGGGCGCGGGGCTCCGGAGCGCGCCGTCCTGTCCGCCGGGACCCGATCCCGCCCGTCGTGCCCCGTCCGTTCCGGTGCGCGCCGTCAAGTCCGCCGGACCGGGAGCCGGTCGTCATTCCCGCCCGGAACCGGCCCGCCTGTCAACCCTGGCCGCGCCGGTGCCGCGGCTCGGGCCGGGTCAGCGGTCGGTCCACTCGTCCTCCAGCGCCGAGTGGACGATGGAGTCGCGCCAGCCGTCCGGCGTCGGCAGGTGGTGGCGGATGCGGCCCTCCTCGACCATGCCGGCGGTCAGCATCGCGAGCTGCGCGGGCAGGTTGTCGGGGGAGCGGGCGCCCCAGACGCGGTGCAGGCCGAGCTGCTTGAAGCCGAACGACAGCAGCAGCCGGATGAGGTCGGTGCCCATGCCGCGGCCCCACTGGTCGGGGCGCAGCCCGAGGCCGATCTCGGCGCTGTGCGGCAGGTCGGTCTCGACGTGCAGCCGGGCGACGCCGATCACCTCGTGGTGGTCGGAGTCCTCGACCGCGAAGACGTACAGGCGGCGTGGTTCGTCCTCCGCCGCCTCCAGGGCCTCCTTGACGAGCGCCCCCACCTGCTCGGAGGTGAGGGCGCCGAAGGGCATGAAGCGCGTCGCGGCGGGGTCGCCGTAGACGGCGTGCAGCGCCGACACGTCGGCCTCCGTGACGTCACGCAAGCACAAACGCGCACCGTTGCACTGCACGTGGCGCATGGGGAGAAGTTAACGCGAGTTTTGCGATCTCCACAAGCCCTTGTCAAGTGGCGAGTTGACTCCCGTAAGCCCGGGCGACAAGTTCGGCGATGGCGCCGTGCGCGCCGAGCGGCTCGGCGTGCCCGGCCTCGATCTCGGCGGCGGCCTGCTCCAGGGTGCCCGGAGCCATCTCGTGGCCGATCACGCAGGGGGCGATGGCCAGCCGCTCGGCCCCGGCGGCGCGCAGCCGCTGGGCGGCCACGCTCACGCCCGGCTCGCTGTCGAGCGAGGCGGCCACGACCGGCATGGTCAGCCGGGAGGCGAGCAGCACGGCCGTGGCCTGGACGGCCTGCACCGCCCGCGCGCCACCGGCGGTGCCGAGGATGACGGCGTCGACGGGGCTGGAGACGTTGAGCAGGCGCACCCGGTCGGCCCGGGCCAGGCCCTTCTCGGCCAGCCTGATGTGCAGGGCCTCGGCCAGCAGCGGGTGCGGGCCGAGCGCCTCGGTCACCACCGCGCCGGTGCCGCCGGCCGCCACGGCCTTGCCGATCTCGGCGAGGACGGCCGGGTCGTCCCAGGTCAGCAGCGGCACGACCACGGCGTCGCGGCCGGAGGGCAGGGAGTCTGCCAGGTCGGCGACCGTCGCCAGGCGCACCTCGATCTGGGGGTTGTCCACCCGCACGACCGCGGCGATCTCCGAGGCCACGCCGGAGGCGTCGCCCGGCGCGGCGAGCACGAGCACGGGGGCGTCCGGCGGCAGGGACGTGGGCACGGGACGGCGGTGGCGACCGCCGCCCGGCCGGGGGGAACGTTCACGTACAGGCAGGCTCACAGGCGCGCAGTTTATGCCCAATGGATGCCCGGTGTTCTGGGAATCGGCAGCGATTCAATCACAACGTCCCGCTTCGCCCCCGGCCCGTTCGCCGCCCGCTCCGCCGCGGCCCCCGCGGTCGCGGCGGAGCGGGCGGGGAAGATCGGCGGGCCGGGACTCAGAATGGTCAGCGGGCCGGGACGACGACCGATTGCGGGTTGCCCGGGGCGTACACCGTGATGCCCTGGGGCAACGACCTCAGCTTCTCGATCTCGGCGCACGCGGGGCACTTGTCGTACCCCTCCTGGCGGGCCCGGTTGGCCGCGGCCTCGGCCTTGGCCTGCTCCACCTTGGCCTGGGCCTCCGACACGGCGGCGCCCGCGGCCAGCGACCGGTCCACCGCCTTCTGCACCTCGGCCGGGAGCGTCACCCTGGCCAGCGTGAACCGCAGCCCGGTCAGGAAGTCGCCGCCCAGTGTGCCGGGCAGCTCGCGGGCGAGCGTGGCGTTGACCGCGTTCTGCACCTTGACCAGGTTGGTGTTGCTGCTCTGCGGCCTGAGCGCGGTGCTCTCCAGCAGCGAGCACGACGGCACCAGCTCGCCGCACCGCATGGCCCCGATCTCGGAGCGCAGCGCGTTGTCGATGACCGGCCGCACCGCCTGACCGAAGAAGGCGCTCCAGCCCTCGTCGCCGTCCCACGGGTAGAGCGCGGCGCCGTCCTGCGCGCGGAAGGTGCGGGTGCCGTACTTGTCGTCGAACGTCTTGAGCGTGCCGTGGTCGAGGTTGAGCGTGAAGTACAGGGTGCCCTCGATGCCGAGGTTCACGCCGTCGCTGCTGGGCACCGTCACGACGTCCACGCCGAGGGTGGTGGCCCGCCTGGGGTCGGCGGTGATCGTGTAGAAGCGCTGCTGGGCCGGGTAGCCGTGCGTGGACGACCACCAGCCGGTCCAGGTCAGGCCGGAGGCCGGGTCGATGACCTGGCGCACCTTGTTGTCGTCGAACGGGCCGCCGTCGCGGATCACGGCGACCTCGCCGCCGTCGGTCCGCTCCAGCCCGGTGACGAGGCCGACGAGCGCCGGGATCGACAGGATCGCGGCGATGACGATCAGGGTGGTTCTCACGGGGACCTCCCGCGCGGGCGGCGGTGGCAGCCGCCGCCCGCGCTTTCGCGGCGGTATGGGGGGAGTACGGCCTGGACGACCCAGGGGCCGGGGTCAGCTCCGGTGGGCCAGGTCGGTGGGGCGGGCGAGGTCCAGGTCGCGGGTCTCCGGCGCGATGGCCAGGCCCACGGCCGTGACGGCCAGCGCCACCACCACGTACAGCGACACGGCGAGCGTCGTGCCGTACACGTCGAGCAGCTTGAGCGCGACGATCGGCGCGATGGCGCCGCCCACGATCCCGGCCATCTGGTAGCCCATGGAGGCGCCGCTGTAGCGCAGCCGGGTGCTGAACAGCTCCGCGATGAACGCCGCCTGCGGCCCGTACATGGCCGCGTGCGTGACCAGCGCGACGACCGCGGCGAGCACGATCAGCGGGAACGAGCGGGTGTCGAGCAGCGGGAAGAACGCGAACACCCAGACGGCCGCGCCGGCCACGCCCGCCAGGTAGACCGGCCGCCGGCCCAGGCGGTCGGACAGGGCGCCGAAGAACGGGATCAGCGCCAGTTGCAGGGCCGAGGCGATGAGCACCGCGTTCAGGCCGACGGAGCGGGGCAGGCCGAGCCGGCCGGTCACGTAGACGAGGATGTAGACGGTGAAGATGTAGAAGGCCACGTCCACGCCGATGCGGGCGGTGAAGGCCGACAGCAGCGCCCGCGGGTGGGTGCGCAGCACCTCGACCAGCGGCATCCGCGCCTTCTGCCCCTGCTTCTCCACCTCCGCGAACAGCGGCGACTCCGTTACCTTCAGCCGCACCCAGAGCCCGACGATCACCAGCACGCCCGACAGCAGGAACGGGATCCGCCACCCCCACGACAGGAACGCCGCGTCCGTCATCGTGGCCGACAGCAGCGCCAGCAGCGCGGTGGCCAGCACGAACCCGGCCGGCACCCCCACCTGGGGCCAGCTCGCGTTGAACCCGCGGCGGCGGTCGTCGGCGTGCTCCAGCGACATGATGACCGCGCCGCCCCACTCGCCGCCCAGCCCGAGCCCCTGGACGAACCGCAGCACCGCCAGCAGGACCGGGGCGGCGACGCCGATGGTGGCGTACCCGGGCAGCAGGCCGATGAGGAACGTCGAGATCCCCATCACGAGCAACGTGACCACGAGGACGGTCTTGCGCCCGGCCCGGTCGCCGAAGTGGCCGAAGACGATGCCGCCGAGCGGCCTGGCGACGAACGCGACGGCGTTGGTCGTCAGGGCGAGCAGGGTGGCGTTCAGCGGGTCCAGGGTCGGGAAGAACAGCTTGCCGAAGACCAGCGTGGCCGCGGTCGTGTACAGGAAGAAGTCGTACCACTCCAGGGACGTGCCGACCAGGCTGGCGACGATCACCCGCCGCGCCTGGGAGGTGGAGCCTGCCATCGGTTCGCTCCCAAGGGAATTGAAGGGCTTTGTTCTCAACATAGGAATCGTTGAACAATTCGACAAGAGGTTTGTTCGATGATTAATTGGCGTCGTGGACAACGGGGTTGCTGATCTCGAACGAGACCGTTCGCGCCTGGGGCGCAGCAGCACGGCCGAGCGGGTCGCCGACATCCTGCGCGACCGCATCAGCGAGGGCTTCTTCGAGCCCGGGCAGCGCCTGTCGGAGGAGGCGATCTCCGAGGCGCTCGGCGTCTCGCGCAACACGCTGCGTGAGGCGTTCCGGCTCCTCGGCCACGAGCGGCTGCTCGACCACCGGCTCAACCGGGGGGTGTTCGTCCGGATCCTGTCGGCCGAGGACGTCGCCGACCTCTACCGCGTGCGCCGCGTCATCGAGGGCGCGGCCGTGCGCCGCAGTCCCACCCCGCAGGCGCTGGGGCTGATCAAGGAGGCCGTCGCCGACGCCGAGCGGGCCGCCGCGCGCGACGACTGGCGCGCCGTCGGCACCGCCAACATCCGCTTCCACCAGGCGCTGGTCACCCTCAACCGGAGCCCGCGGCTGGACGAGGCCATGCGCCAGCTCCTCGCCGAGCTGCGGCTCGTCTTCCACGTCATGAAGAACCCGCGCGACTTCCACGAGCCGTTCGTCGAGCGCAACCGCCGCCTGCTGGAGCTGCTGGAGGGCGGGCGCGTGGACGAGGCGGCCGCCTTCCTCGACGGCTACCTCGACCACGCCGAGCGCCTGCTCGTCCACGCGTACGACCCGGACGCCTGACCGGCGCGGCCCGCCGGAAGCGGAGGGCGGGCGCTAACGTGCGGTCATGGACAGGCTGTACACGCCCGACGAGGCCCGCGCGCTGCTGCCCGCGATCGTCGAGGACGCCCGCGCGCTCGTCGCCGCCCGCGCCGACATGACCGAGCTCGCCCACGACCGGCGCACCTCCGGGTCGTCCCCGCTCGGCGGGATCCCCGAGCTCAAGGCGCTGGAGGCGCGCATCGAGGAGATCCTGAGCGGCTGGGCCGGCCAGGGCCTGGAGATCAAGGGCATCGCGCCCGTCCTGCTCGACTTCCCGGCCGTGCTCGACGGGGTGTCCGTACGGCTGTGCTGGATCGAGGGCGAGACGGAGCTCGGCTGGTACCACCGCACGGACCTCGGCTTCGCGGGGCGCAGGCCGCTGCCGTAGCGACGCGGGCGGTCGTGGCCGAGATGTGACCAACCGGGCTCCTCATGCCGGAATCTAACCGGGGTGAACGGAAGGATCACCGACATGAGGCACATCTCAGCATCCGCCGCCTTACTGGCCGCGGCGATCATCGGAGGGACGACGCTCGCGCCGCTCCCCGCCCACGCCTCCCGCGCCGCCACCGGCTCACCGGCGGCCCGGGCGGCGTGGATCCCGACCTGCGACAGCAAGGCCGGCGACAACAGCGCCTGCGGGCCCTGGCGGCTGCTCATGGCCGACGGCCGCACGCTCGCCGTCCGCGACGCCGCCGTCAACCGGACCGACGCCAAGGGCCGCTCCCTCCCCGACGAAGGCCGCTTCGCGATCAGCGGCGACGGCCGCGTCATCGCCTACGAGCGGGCCCGCGACCACCGCGTCGTCGTCCGCGGGGCCGCAGGGGGGACGGTCACGGAGCTGCCCCGGTCGCTCGTGCCGAAGGGGATCGGCACCGACGACCTGACCCTGACGCTCTCACCGGCCGGCGACCGGCTCCTCGTGAGCTACACCGACGACCCCGCCCGCCGCCCCACCAAGGTCGTCACGATCGCCACAGGGAAGGTCACCGAGCTGCCCGCCGCCGAGGAGCCCGTCGGGTTCAGCGGCGACGGCGACGAGGTGCTGGCCCGCCGCTTCCCCGGCGACAACACCACGGCGCTCGTCGCCCACCGGCTCGGCGACGGCGGCTCGACGGGCAGGACGCCGCCCCAGGTCGTGGCCAACGCCACCACCCTCGCCCTGGCCGCCGACGGCAGGACCGTGGCGGTGCTGATCGGCGGCGACGCGGACCTGAAGCGGCCGCCGCGGCTGCGGATCTACGACCTGGACAGCGGCGAGCTGCACGACACGGTGAAGCTGGCGCTCAAGCCGTCCGCCTCGCCGTACCTCGCCCGGTGGACGGCCGACGGGCGGCTCGTCCTGACGACGACGACCGACGACGACGAGAGGCCGGCGGTGGTACGGGTGCTCACCGCCGACCCCGGCACGGGCGAGGTCCGGCAGAACGACACGTACACCATCGGCAAGGACCGGTTCGCCTTCTACGCGGCGGGAGAGTGATCGCGATGAGGAACGGGAACGGCAGGGGAACGCTCCCGGCGGGCGTCGTGGCGGGGGCCACGGGGCGGGCCGCCGGGCCGGTCGGGACGACGGCCGCGGCGGGGAGCCGCACGCGCCGGGTGGCGGCGGGGGCCGCGCTGGGGCTGGCCGCGCTTCTGGCAACACCCGCGACCGCGCTGGCGGCCCCGGCGTCCGCTCCGGTGGCCGCCCGAGTGACGCCGGTCGCGGCCGGCGCGCTCCACGAGCCGCCGCACGCCCACGCCGGCCACGGCCAGGACAGCGTCCGGTACGTCTCCGTCAAGGGCTGCCGGTCCAAGGGCGGCGAACCGCGCCCGTGCGGCGCCTGGCGCGTCGTGATGCACAGCGGCGCGCGCGGCACGCTGCCGGACGCCCAGACGATCGCCCGCGACGCCAAGGGCCGGAAGGCGTCCACGGTGGCCGCGCCGGTCGCGGTCAGCGGCAACGGGCAGCGGCTCGCGTACTTCACCAGGAGCGGCCGTCTCGCCCTGCGCACCCTCGGGGGCGGCGTCAGCCTGCTCCCGGAGAACGCGCTGCCCAAGGTGGCGCAGTACGAGACCGGGCTCCGGCTCTCCGACGACGGCTCCCGGCTCGCGGTGTCCTTCACCGGCGACAAGGCGCGCGACACCCGCGTCTTCGACACCGGGACGGGCGAGCGGATCGGCACGATCCCGTCGGCGTACGAGCTGAAGGGCTTCAGCGCCGACGGCGGCGAGGTGCTCGCCGGGTCGGAGGACGACGAGGGCTCGCAGATCCTGGTCGCCTACAGCGACGCGGGACAGGAGCTGGCCCGCGTCACGCCCCCGCAGCTCATCGCGTCGAACGGCCCGCCGGCGCTGTCCGGCGACGGCCGCACGGTCGCGGCGCTGGTCGCCAAGCGGCGGCTGGCCCTGTACGACATGGCGAGCGACCAGGTGACGGCCCGGCTGAAGGTGAAGCTGCCGGCCGGCGACGTCGAGATGGTCGACTGGACGGGGCCGTCGCAGGTCACCGTGCACCTGGTCGCCTACCACGACAGCAAGCCCGACACGGTGGCGATCGCGCAGATCGACACCGGCACGGGCAAGGTCACGATCAGGGACAGGTACCCGCTGCTGAAGGACACCTTCGTCTTCGCCGCCTGCGGCGGGTGACGGAGGCGTCCACCGGGGCCGGGCGGGCATACGCTGCGGGCGTGAAGGTTCACTCCACCAAGGCGATGGCGGCGCGGGCGGTCGACCTGTGCGTCGTGCTGCTGCACGGGGATCCGCCCGGCGGCCCGTCCGCGGAGGCGGTGGCGGAGGTGCTGCGGGCGCACGGCGAGACGGTCGTCCCGATCTCGGCCGCCGGCCCGCGCGGCGAGACGGTCGTCCCGGTCTCGGCCGCCGGCCTGGGCGGCGGGGGAGCGCCTCCCGCGCCGGTGCCCGGCGGCCCCGCGGCTCCTGAGGCGGACGGCGGTCCCGCCTCTCCCGAGGCGGGCGGCGGTGGGACGGCGATGAGCCCGTACCTCGGCGAGGACGACGTCGCCGCGATGCGGGAGGCGGCGGCCCGGCTGGTGGAGGTGCTCGCCGCCCCCGGGCCCGACGAGGCCGCCCGGCTGCTCAACCAGGTGCTCGACGACACTGCCCGGGCGCCCCGGCTCACCCGCCACGGCGGCACGAGCCCGTGGCACCTGCACGTGGACAGCCGTGACGACGCGCCATGGGCGGAGTGGTTCCTGTCGTCGTCGGCGCTGGCGCTGGCGGTGCTGCTGGCCGACCACCAGCGGGTGCCCGGCGGGCTGTGCGCCTCGCCCGGCTGCCGCCGGCCGTATCTCGACCTCGGGGGCGGCAGCCCGCGCCGCTTCTGCAGCGCGCGCTGCGCCACCCGCGAGCGCGTCGCCGCCCACCGCTCCCGCGCCTGACCGCCGCCCCGAGTCGCTCCCGCGCCTGACCACCGCCCCGAGTCGCTCCCGCGCCTCTCACGGGGCGGGCGCGACCTCGGGTGCGGTGAGCCGGTCCACCACCGAGCGGATCGCCTTCCGCAGGCCGGCGTCGCCGGGCAGCTCCTGGACGAAGTACCACCAGAAGGCGCCGCCGAGGCTGCGCGGGTAGCCCAGGGAGGCGGCGTAGTAGTGCGCGGCGACGCCGCGCCGCCCGGCGAGCGGGTCGCTCTCGTCGAAGGCCCAGTACGCCCTGGTGGTGTCGTCGCTCCAGTAGTCCAGCTCGCCGAGCGCCACCTTCTGGTGCGGGAACTCCGCCTGCAGCGCCCGCATGACCTGGTCGAAGGCGAGGCCCATGGGCGCGTCCTCCACGTACGTGGACAGCGTGACCACGTCGATGTCCCGCCTGGTCGAGGCGGGCAGGTTGGCGCGCGCCCAGGTGAAGGTGGACCACCGGGCCTCGTCGGTGCCGAGCTGCCAGTAGAGCGTGACGACCACCTTGGCGCCCTTGGAGCGCACGTAGGCGGCAGCGTCGGCGATCTTGTTCTTGATCCGGTCATCGCCGTCGACGAGCTCGTCCCGGCAGTCGCCCTTGGCGTCGGTGCGGCTGTCGACCCAGCAGCCGTTGACCTCGTTGGCCACCTCCCACGCCTCGATGTCGGGGTAGGCGTCGACGTAGGCCTTGACCCTGGCCAGGTATTCCGCCCGCGTGTAGCGGTTGGCGAAGACGGAGTCGACCGGCTGGCCGATCACGTGCAGCCCCGCGGCGCGGGCCGCCTTCACGGCGCCGCGGTAGTGCTCGACGTTCCCGTGGTCCGCGGTCGGGGCGAAGACGATCCTGACCCAGCCGTACGGCTGCGTGTGCGTCCTGGCCAGGGTGGGCCAGTTCGGCTGCGAGGAGATGTCGTCGACCGTGAGGCCGATCCACGGCTGGGCGGCGTGGGCCTTGGCGTAGGCCGGGCCGTACTCGCTGAGCAGCAGGTCGTTGGCCGTGTTGACCGCGTTCAGCGCGCGCTGGCCGTACTTGCCGCGGCCGGCGTCGGTCGTCGCGGCGCCGGCCGCGTTCAGGTTGGTGACGGCGCCGGCCAGGGCGCGGGTGAACGCCGCCGAGCGGACGTAGTCGGGCCGCGCCGCCAGAGCCGCGTCCAGCCGCCGCTTGGCGTCCTCGGCCGCCTGCTGGTTGAACACCAGGGTCTCGCCGGCGGTGAACCCGGCGCCGCCGTTGTCGACGACGACCGTCGAGAAGCCGCGGCTGGTCGGCCAGTTCACGGCGAACGCCACGGCCTCGCCGGGGACGTCGAAGCGCCACCGGGCTGGCGAACCGCCCTTGTAGAGCGGATACCCCTTGACGTCCTCCAGCGTGACCGGGTCGACCAGGGCGTCGCTGTCGGAACCGCCGCTGCCGTGCATCACGGCCTTGGCCTGGCTCGCGCTCAGTTCGGTGCCCTCGCCCGCGGGGTCGTAGAACTTCAGGACCACGGTGCCGGTCGCGGCCTGCGCGGCGGGGGCGAATCCCAGACCGGCGGCGAGAACGGCAAGGACGAGTACGACACGTTTCATGCGGCCAGCTCCCCTCGACAGCACGGGAAGAGTATGCGCATTTGGGGCATTTGTCCCGCCGATCTCCCGCCCCCGCCGACTCACCGCGGACGCGGCGGTCACACTTTCCCGCTCGGCTCCGTCATGTGGTCGAGAGCACGTGCCAGACCCGCTCTCTTTCCCGGGAGATGCGCGAGGATCACTGAAGTGACCCGTGAGGAAGATGAGGAACACATGACGAGCGAGAACCTGCGGAATGTCGTCAAGGGGAGGGTTCTCCTCCCCGGTGACAGCGGCTTCGACCAGGCGAGCAGCCCGTGGACGGTGGGCGTGCCCCAGCCGGTGTCCGCCGTCGTCGAGGCCGAGGACGCCGCGGACGTGGCGGCCCTGGTGCGCCACGCCCGCGACGCGGGGCTGACGATCGCCGCCCAGCCCTCGGGGCACGGCGCATCGGGCGACGTGGAGGGCGTGATCCTGCTGCGTACCGGCCGCCTCGACGGCGTCGAGGTGGACCCGTCCGCGCGGGTCGTCCGCGTGGGCGCGGGCGCGCGGTGGGGCCGGGTGCTGGCCGCGACCGGCGCGCACGGCCTGGCGGGGCCGGCGGGCAGCTCGCCCGTGGTGAGCGTGGC
Organism: Nonomuraea montanisoli; assembly: GCF_013363975.1. GTDB lineage: Bacteria > Actinomycetota > Actinomycetes > Streptosporangiales > Streptosporangiaceae > Nonomuraea > Nonomuraea montanisoli. The sequence continues at coordinate 26,753 of NZ_JABWGN010000031.1, forward strand.
CGGGTTCGTGGCCGGTGGCGGGCTGTCGTGGTTCAGCCGCAAGCACGGGTGGGGCGCCGACTCCGTGCGCGCCTTCGAGGTCGTGGACGCCGGAGGCGAACAGGTTCGGGTGACCGCCGAGTCCGACGCCGACCTGTTCTGGGCCCTGCGGGGCGGCGGCGGGGACTTCGCGATGATCACCGCCGTCGAGCTGGAGCTGTTCCCGCTGCCGGTCCTGTACGGCGGGCGGCTCGTGTGGCCCGGGGATCGCACCGGGGAGGTGTTCGAGGCGTTCCGCCAGGTCACGGCGGGCGCACCGGATGAGCTGTCGGTGTGGGTCAACCGCGTGCAGCCGCCGTCCCCCGCGCCCGCGATCGTCACGGTGGACGTGACGTACCTGGGCGGTGCGGACGAGGCCAGGGACCTGCTGGCGCCGTTCGAGAAGATCGGCGGCGTCCTGTCCGACAATCGCGCGATCATGGACGTCGCCAACCTGGGCGGCATCGCCGACGAACCGGTCGACCCGAGCCCGTCGCTGTCGCGGGCGGAGCTGCTGACCGGCCTGGACGACGCGGTGCTGGAGGCCCTCACGGCCGAGCCGCTGGCGCCGCTGCTGAACCTCCACCTCAGGCATCTGGGCGGGGCGCTGGCCGAGGCCGGCCCCGCCGGGGGCGCGGGCGGTGCGCTGGCCGAGCCGTACCTGCTGTACCTGCTCGGTCTGCGGCTGCCCGGGCTCGCCGAGGCGGTGCCGGCCAGGCAGGAGGAGCTCGTGCGGCGGCTGGGGGGGCGGGTCAGCGGGCGCAAGCCGTACACGTTCCTGGTTCCCGGCGAGGGCGCCGCGCAGGCGTTCGGCGCCGAGGCGCTCACGCGGCTGCGGGAGATCAAGAAGTCGCGCGACCCGGGGCAGGTGTTCCGCGCCAACTTCCCCGTCCTGGGCTGACCTCCGAGACAGGAACCGACGGGCGTGCCGTCCGCGCGCCCGTCAGGGGCGGGGACGCCGCGGTCCGCGCGACAGCAGCGCGTACGCCGTCACCGCGGCGACCTGGAGCGCCGTCCCGGCCAGGAAGGCGGCGCCCAGGTCGTGCCCGGCGAGGGGGCCCGCCACCGTGGACCCGGCGGCGAACGAAGTGATCTTGAGGCTGGCGCCCGTGGTGAAGATCTGGCTCCGCTGCTCCGGCGGCGCCTCGCGGTGCCGTACCGCCAGCAGGGCCGTGAGCTGCGGTCCCTCCGCCACGCCCGCGAGCACGGCGGCGAGCACCGCCACCCCGAACCCCGCCGTGAACGGCCCGGGCCGCGCCGGAGCGAGCTGCGGCGCGACGGCCGCGAGCGCCAGCGCCACGCCGAGGAGCAGCGTCGCGGCCGCCAGGATCGTGTCGGGGGAGGGCGACGTGCCGCGCCGCCGGGTCAGCGCGGCGTTGGCGGCGAGCGCGGCGCCCGCGGTCACGGCCAGCAGCAGCGCCCCGTACGCCACCGCCCCCGCCAGCAGCGCCCCCAGCAGGGGCGCCCCGACGACGAACATGGGGACGCCCGCGTAGGAGACCATCGAGGTCACGGTGGCCCTGCGGAGGGGCGCGTTGCGGGCGATCGCGGTGAACCCGGCGGCCAGCTCCCGCCGGATCCCCTTCCCGTCGCCGTCGTGCGCCGCGCCGTCGTTCACCGCGTTGTCGTTCACCGCGTCGTCGTTCACCGGAAGGGCGCCACGGCGCGCCCTCGCGGGGAGCCGGTACGCGATGGGGACCGCCGCGACCAGGAGCGCCAGCGACACCACCATGGCGCTGCGCCCGCCCCACGCCGCCGCGACCCCGGCCACCGCGGCCGGCCCGGTCAGCCCCGCGGCGTTGTAGCTGATCGCGTCGAGCGCGCTGGCCCGCTCCAGGCGGCCGGCCGGGACCAGGAGGGGGAGCTGGGCGGTCCAGCCGCCGGTGAGCGCGGGCCCCAGCAGGCCCGCGAGCACCGCCACCGCGACCAGCGCGGCGTCGGGCACGTGGCCCAGCCCGAGCAGCACGACCAGCAGGCCCGCGGTGTAGCCCAGCAGGCAGCCGGCGAGCATCCGGCCGGGGTGCGCGGCGCGGTCGAGCAGCACCCCGAGCAGCGGCCCGCCGATCGCGGCCGACGCGGTCAGCCCGGCCAGCAGCCAGGACGCCACCACGGGCGATCCGGTGAGGGCGAGCCCGGCCACGAGCAGGGCGGGACCGGACATCTCGTCCCCCGTGCGGGCCGTGATCGCGCCGAACATGTAACGGGCTATCACTGACAGGACGTTACATGGTGATCGCGCGGGGGCGGAACCGGGGCTGTGCCGGAAATCGCGCGGCCTCCGGTACTGGGCAGGTCAGCGGCCTGTGCCGGATACTGGCGGGACCCGGGCATCCGGTGGGCGCCCGGCCGTTCCGCGCGGGCTGCGTGCCGTGCGGACCGGCCGGGCACAGGTGCCGTGCCACGCGTGGGGCCGCCTGGCGGCGGGGGCTAGTCGAAAGAGTGTTTGAAGGCTGGCATACACTCGGCGGTATGAGGGGTGTTTTCCAGGCGTCCCTGCTGGGGCTGGACGAGGACGTCGCCGTCGGCGCGCTCGGCGCCACCGTGCACCGCACACGGCTCGACCGCGGCGCGTGGATCGACGTGCGCCCGGGCTGGCTGTCGGGTGCCGACACGCTGTTCGAGCGGCTGGCCGAGCGGGTGCCCTGGAAGGGCGAGCGGCGGCGGATGTACGACAAGGTCGTGGACGTGCCGCGGCTGCTGAAGTTCTACGAGGAGGACGAACCGCTGCCCGACCCGGTGCTCGACGACGCGCGGCGCGCGCTCAACGCCCACTACGCGGAGGAACTGGGCGAGCCGTTCCGCACGGCCGGCCTCTGCTACTACCGCGACGGCCGCGACAGCGTGGCCTGGCACGGCGACACGATCGGCCGGGGCGGCACCGAGGACACCATGGTCGCCATCATCTCGGTCGGCACCCCCCGGCCCCTGCTGCTGCGCCCGCGCGGCGGCGGCCACTCCCTGCGCCACGACCTCGGCCACGGCGACCTCATCGTCATGGGCGGGAGCTGCCAGCGCACCTGGGAGCACGCCGTGCCCAAGACCACCCGGCCCACGGGGCCGCGCATCAGCATCCAGTTCCGGCCGCGCGGGGTCCGCTGACCGGGTGTCCCCGGCGTCCGCCGTGGAGGCCGTGGAGGAGGGTCAGTCCGAGATCTTGGTGGTGACGGTGTCCGGGTCCGGCGCCTTGATGGACACCTTCCGGCCCCAGCCGGTGAAACGGGTCTCGATGGTCATGGTCTTGCCGTCCAGCGCCGAGGTGTCCAGGACCGCGTTCGCCGCGTACGAGCTGGTCACCTTGGCGGCGAGCCCCGCACCGTCGAACGTGATGGTGTAGGACACCTTCGCCGCGTTGTCGGAGCGGATCGGGACGGACGCGTCGAACCACGGCGACAGCTTGGCGAGCTCCTTGAAGGTGATCGTCCCCTTGAGCGTGGACCCGGACCGCTCGCCCTTCTTGAGCAGCGCGGCGAGAGTGCCGGGCTCGACGGGGTTGATCACCTGGCCGTAGAGGCCGCTGCCGCCTCCGGGCATGTCGCCGGAGCGGTACCAGGTCTTGCCCGGCGGCATCTTGTCCTTCCACATCTCGCTGCGGTCGTAGCTGACCTTCCCGATGCTGATGGTCCGCTCGGGCCTCTCGTTCTCCCGGCCGGTCCCGGCGGCCCACTTCGCGGTGATGTCCGACGCCGCGATCCCCTTCCTGGAGAACTGGAACGTGCCGGTGCGCTGGACGAGGTCGGTGTCGCCGTCGTCGGCCTGCACCGTGCTGGTGTCGGTGAAGCGGACGCCGTGGCCGGGGACCAGGCGGGCCTTCAGGGCGCGGAGCGGGTCCTTGGCGGCGATGCGGGCCTTGACGGCCTGGGCGGCGCCAGCCGGGGCTGCCGGGGCGGCCTGCGCGGGAGCGGCGCCCACCAGCAGGGCTCCGCCGGCCACGATGACGGTGATCACGATTTTCATGCGGGAGATCGTTCCAGAGCATGATCACGAATCGGCCACCGCGTCAGGAGCCCGCTCGGGTCACTTCCTGGCGCTTCCGCCGGTACGCGCGGGGCGGCAGGCCGTACTCCTGCCTGAACGCCCGGCTGAAGTGGAACGGGCTGACGAAGCCGGAGGCCGTCGCGACCTGGCCGACGTCCATGTCCGTGGCCTCCAGGAGGCGGGCGGCGTGCCGTATGCGGGCCTGGCGGACGGCCCGCATCGGCGGCGCGCCCGTCTCGGACGTGAACAGGTGCGCGAAGCGGGACGGTGACAGGGCGACGGCGCGCGCCAGCGAGGCGACCGAATGGGGGGCGCCCGGCTCGGCGGCGATCAGCGCGAGCGCGCGGCGCACCCGGGGGTCGCCACCCCGCCCGCCGCCACCGCCACCGTCAACTCCGGTGTCGCCGTCGCCGGGACGGGGAGCCGAGGCGGTGGCCAGCACCAGCGCCTCCTCGACCGCGCCGAGCACCAGCTCCCTGGCCGCCGCCGACCCGGCCACGGCCCCACTCGCGTCCCGCTCCATCTCGGCGTCCCGCGCCGTCTCCGTGTCCCGCGCGGTCTCCGTGTCCCGCGCGGTCTCCGTGTCCCGCGCGGTCTCCGTGTCCCGCGTCGTTCCCGCCTGCGCTGCCCTTCTGTCCGCGTCCCGCCTCTTCGGTCCTCCGGGACCGCCGCCCGCTGCCGCGTCTCCCATGCCCGCGGGATCGGCCGCGCCCCACCCCGCCGACGCCCCGGCCCCGCCATGGCTCGCATCACGCGCCTCCGTCGGCTCGGTGGCGTCCCACCGTGCGGAGTGAGTGGCGTCCGGCCGCGCGGGGGCGGCGGGGGGAAGCCAGCGGGCGTCGCGCAGCGCGCGGCGGAACGCCTGGTCGAGCCGTTCGTGCAGGGCGACCGGCACCCCCGCCACCAGGTGGCAGCCCGCCGCCCGCGCGTACGGCGCGAGCCACCCCGGCCACGACGGGCGCGGCTGGAAGTGCGCCCACCAGAAGCGCCACCGCTCCGCCCCCGGCGCCACCCGGTAGTGCTGCGCCGCGCCCGAGGCCAGCACCACCAGGTCACCCGGCCCGGCGGTGAACGACGCGCCGCCCTGCTCCACCAGCCCCGCCCCCGCCTGGGTCCACATCACCAGCCAGCTCGGCGACCCGCCCGGCCGGCGCGTGACGTACCCCGGCGCCCGGTCGAAGTGGCCCACGATGATCAGCTCCGCGGCAGGAACGGACAAGTCGTCAGCGGTCACGGGCATACCTTTCGCGGGTCCTGCTTCCTAGCGTGAGAAGCATGACGCTCAACGCCTTCCACGACCAGGGGTACGCCGTCGTCCCCGGACTCCTCACCGCCGCCGAGGCCGCCGACCTGCGCGACGCGTTCATGGACCTGCACGCGGCAGGCCCCATATCCGGGCATTTCCAGCCCAGGGCGCAGGAGCCCGGCCAGCCGTACGACATCCTGCGCGACTATCCGCGCGTCATGCACCCCCACCAGGTGAACGACCTCGCGCTGCGCCGCCTCCTCGACCCGCGCATCGCGGAGATCCTCCGAGAGCTCCTGGGGGAGGAGCCGATAGCAGCCCAGAGCATGTTCTACTTCAAGCCGCCGGGCGCCCGCGGGCAGGCGTTGCACCAGGACAACTTCTACCTCCAGGTGGAGCCCGGCACCTGCGTGGCCGCCTGGATCGCGCTCGACCGCATCGACCGGGAGAACGGCGGCCTGGAGGTCGTGCCCGGCACGCACAAGATGGACCTGTTCTGCCCGGAGGAGGCTGATCTGGACGTGTCGTTCACCCGCGAGTACGTCCCGCCGCCGCCCGGCCTGGAAGCCGTGCCGGTGGACATGGAGCCCGGCGACGTGCTCTTCTTCAACGGCAGCCTGGTCCACGGGTCGGGGCCCAACGCCACGGCCGACCGCTTCAGGCGCAGCTTCATCTGCCACTACGTGGGCCGTTCCGCCGAGCGGATCTCCGTCCACTACCCGACGCTGACCATGTCCGGCGAGCCCGTCGCGCTGGAGCCCGCCGTCGGCGGCGGCCCGTGCGGCACGGACACGACCGGCCCCCACTGACCGCCGGGGCGCGGGGTCAGCCGCCGGAGGTGTCGGACTCGGCGTCGGCGGGCACGGCGCCGTCCCACGGGTCGTCCAGCCAGCCGTCCGGGAGCTGCACCTTGCCCCGTTCGCCGGACTTGCCGCGCGGCGTGTCGGTGTTCGGCGGCCACGGCTGGTCGTGGTCGAGCCGCGCGAGCCCCTCGCGGAGCTGGTCCAGCGACTCGGCCGAGGCCAGCTCCCGCCGCAGCTCGCCGCCCACCGCGAAGCCCTTGAGGTACCAGCCGACGTGCTTGCGGAAGTCGGCCACCGCGTACCGCTCCAGGTCGAAGCACTCCACCAGCCCCTCGGCGTGGCGGGCCATCATCGCGGCCACCTCGCCGAGGGTGGGCCGGGCCCGTTCGGCGCTGCCGTCGAAGGCGTTCGCCAGGTCGCGGAACAGCCACGGCCGGCCCAGGCATCCCCGCCCCACGACCACGCCGTCGCAGCCCGTCTCGGCCACCATGCGCAGCGCGTCGTCGGCGCACCAGATGTCGCCGTTGCCCAGCACCGGGATCTCCGGCACGGCCTCCTTCAGCCGGGCGATCGCCGACCAGTCGGCCACGCCGCCGTAGTGCTGCTTGGCCGTGCGGGCGTGCAGCGCGATCGCCGCGACGCCCTCCTCGGCCGCGATGCGGCCCGCGTCGAGATAGGTCAGGTGGTCGTCGTCGATGCCCTTGCGCATCTTCATCGTCACGGGCAGGGAGCCCGCGTTCGTGACGGCCGCGCGCAGGATGCGCCGCAGCAGATGCCGCTTGTACGGCAGAGCCGAGCCGCCGCCGCGCCGGGTCACCTTGGGCACGGGGCAGCCGAAGTTCAGGTCGACGTGGTCGGCCAGGTCCTCCTCGGCGATCATCCTGACCGCCCGGCCGACGGTGTCGGGGTCGACCCCGTAGAGCTGGATGCTGCGCGGCGACTCCGACTCCGCGAACCGGACCATCCGGAGCGTCTTGGGATTGCGTTCGACCAGCGCCCGCGTGGTGATCATCTCGCACACGAACAGCCCGCCGCCCTGCTCGCGGCAGAGCACCCGGAACGGCGCGTTCGTGATGCCCGCCATCGGCGCCAGCACGACCGGCGGCCACACCCCCATCGCCCCAATCTTCACCTGGACATTTGTAGCGCAGGTCCGGCCATGACCGGTATTCGCCGATAGGCTGGGAACGGCATCTTCGCAGGGGAGGGGATGGATGCTCCTTCGCGTCCGCATCGCGCTGCCCGACCGTCCGGGGTCGCTGGCCGAGGTCACCCGGGTCCTCGGGGCGACGGGGGCCGACATCACCCAGGTCACCGTCCTCGACAGGGGCGCTGGGCAGGCGGTCGACGACATCACCGTGTTCTGTCCCGAGGGCACCCCCAAGGAGGCCCTTCGCAAGAGCCTGGAGGGCATCGACGGCGTCGCGGTCCAGGGCGTCTGGATCACCCGCGAGGCGCCGGGCACCTATCCCGAGCTGGAGATCCTCAAGTACATCACCACGGCTGGCGACCGGGCGCTGACCACCCTCGTCGACTCGCTGCCCGTGCTGTTCAGCGCCGACTGGGCGGCCACGGCCGCCGAGCACGGCGTCCTGTACGCGAGCTGGCGGGCGCCGCAGAAGGTGCCGCTTCCGGAGACCGTGCCGTCCCGCCCCACGGCGGCCACGCTGGAGGGCGGCCTGCACGTCATCCACGCGCCGCTGCCGCCGCTCGCGCTCACGCTGCTGCTGGCCCGCTCCGACGGACCGGCCTTCCACCGCATCGAGGTCCACCGGCTCACCCGCATCCTGGAGATCTTCCTCAGCCTCCCGGCGACGGAGCGCAGCGTGGCCCGCCAGCTCCGCAAGTAGCCCCTCGCGGCGGTCCGCCGGGAGCCCTCGCGGCGCTCCGGGCGCGCGCGGAGTGAGCATCCGCTCGGAAAACCCGCTAGAGTAGTCGGGCAACGCGGAAGTGGCTCAGTGGTAGAGCATCACCTTGCCAAGGTGAGGGTCGCGGGTTCGAATCCCGTCTTCCGCTCGGAGTTGGCCTCGGTGGAGTGGCCGAGAGGCGAGGCAGCGGCCTGCAAAGCCGTCCACACGGGTTCAAATCCCGTCTCCACCTCCAAGGACGATTAGCTCAGCGGGAGAGCGCTTCCCTGACACGGAAGAGGTCACTGGTTCAATCCCAGTATCGTCCACCACGCTGTCGGCACAGCGAACGAAGCCCCAGCTCACGGCGGAAGCCGGGAGTCCGGGGCTTTTCGTTGTGCCGGGTCGCTCATCCCAATGGCTGTTCCAGCCAGTACGTCATGCGCGAGAGACCGGCGGCTTCGAAGAAGGCCAGCGCGCGCTCGTTGAAGGCCCAGACGTCGGTCATCAGGCGTGTGCAGCCCGCCTCCTTGCCGGCCGCGCGGACCGACTCGACCAGGGCCCTGCCCACTCCTGAACGCGCCAGTGCGGGGTCCACGGCGATGTGGTCCACGAAGACCACGCTCCGGGGCTGCATGAGCGCGTCTCCCGGGTGCCGGCGAACGGTCGCCGTGACGTAGCCGACGGCGCGTCCCGCGGAGTCCGCGACGAACCCGAGGGTGTCCTCGCGTTCGAGGAAGGCGCGGAAGGTCGGCACCAGTTCTTCGGCCGACGAGGGCGCGCGGAAGAAGTCGGGCCGGTTCTCCACATGGAGGGCGTGCACGAAGTCGTTGAGCTCGGCCAGCGTGGCCGCGTCCGCCGGCGTGGCAGGGCGGATCTGCACGGGTTTCGTCATGCGCAGGATGATGACCATGGTCCGCGCCCGGCGCCACCCGATTTCCTGCCTCAGTCGGTGAGGCCGGGGGCTTCCTCGTCCTGGGGGAAGGTGATCACGATGTACCGGCCGTTGGCGTAGCTGGTCACGGGGCGTCCGAGCAGGTCGCCCACCCTGCGGGCCACGCCCTGGAACAGCTCCACCAGCTCCGGCGTGTCCGCGCTCACCCTGAACCGGCCGCCGGCCCTCAGGTGCTCGGCGACGAGAGGGACGAAGTTCGCCTCGGCCCGGACCTTCTCCTCCGTGCTGAGCGGGGTGTGCCGGGCAGCGGGCTGCGTGCCGGGAGGGCGCATCGCTGATCTCCTCGTGATCGCCGGGGGTTACAGCATGCCATCCCGGATGTCCCGCCGGGCCAAGCGAGGCGCTGACCTCGATCCATATCCAGATCTTCATGAGTCGCTCATCGATATCACTATTGGACGAGTCGGCCTCGTCTCTGGTCTGCTCTTCCCCGCACGGAGATCGAGACGAGTGACAGGGAGCGCCTGAATGCGGCATGTTCACCCCATACGGAGAGTCCTGACGAGGCTGGGGGCGCCGCTGCTGGCGATCTCCACGGCGTTGGCCGGGACCGTCATCGCCACGGGACCGGTCGCCGCCACCGAGCGGGGCACGGTCGTCGCCGCCGAGCGGGTCGCGGCCGCCGAGCGGCTCGCGGCGGGCGACGTCGTCAAGCGGCTGCGCGAGCTGGAGACCGCCTACCACGGGCGCATCGGCGCGTTCGCCCTCGACACGGGCACCGGCCGGACCCTCGCCTACCGGGCGCACGAGCGGTTCCCCAGCCGTTCCACGTTCAAGGCGATCGTGTGCGGCGCGATCCTCGACAAGGCGCGCCGGACCGACCCGGGCCTGCTGGAGCGGACCCTCCGGTGGACGAAGGACGACGTCGTCGTCGACTCGCCGATCACCGGCCTGCGGAAGAACATCGACAACGGCATGACCGTCGAGCGGCTGTGTCACGCGGCCATCACGGTCAGCGACAACACGGCCGGCAACCTCCTGCTCAAGCAGATCGGCGGACCCGCCGGCCTGACCCGCTACTACCGCTCCCTCGGCGACCCGATCGGCCGGCTGGACCGCTGGGAGCCCCAGCTCAACGACTGGAAGCCGGGCGAGAAGCGCGACACGATCATGCCCGCGCTCATGGCCCGCGACCTGCAGAAGATCACCCTGGGCGGCGCCCTGAAGGCCGAGGACCGGGACCGGCTGAACGGCTGGCTGCGCGCCAGCGTCACCGGGACCAAGCGCATCCGCGCCGGGCTCCCGCCGGACTGGACCGTCGGCGACAAGACCGGAGGCGCCGCCGGCGCGTACGCGCCCGGCAGCGACATCGCGGTCGCCTGGCCGCCCACCGGCGCGCCGATCGTCATCGCCGTCTACACCAACCGCATCGACCCGGACGCCACCATGGACAACGGCGTGGTCTCCGCGACGGCGTCCGTGCTGGCGCGCGGCCTCGGACGGATGCCGTAAGGCCCCGGGCGCCCTCAGGAGGCCGAGTCGTCGAAGCTGGCGTAGTAGGAGGCGGCCATGTCGTCGCCCCCGTGGCCCTGCGCGGCGGCCCGGCGGAAGCGCTCGGCCCCTGCCGCCGCCACGTCGAGCCGGACCCCGGCCCCCTCGCCGGCCTGGACGATCAGCCGGGCGTCCTTCTCCGCCGTGGAGACGGCGAAGCTGGGCGAGCTGAGGTCGCCGTTCAGGATGAGCGCGGACTTGGCGCGCAGGTAGCCCATGTCGAGCGGGCCGCCCTCGACCGCGTCCAGCAGGCCCTGCGGGTCGACCCCCAGGGCCTTGGCGAGGGACAGCGCCTCGGCCGTGCCGTGGGTGACGGCGAGGACCCAGCTGTTGACGACCAGCTTGAGGCGCGTCGCGCTCGCCTGCGCGCCGTCCTCGCCGGTCCACACCGTACGGCTGCCGACGGCGTCGAGGACGGGCCGCACCTGCTCGCGCGCCTCGCCGGGTCCCGCCGCCAGGACGACGAGCTGCCCGGCCTCGGCCGGCTGCTTGGTGCCGAGCACCGGGGCGTCGAAGAACGCCAGCCCCTGCTCGCGGGCGAAGGCGGCCAGCTCGCCGACGGCCTCGACCCCGGCGGTCGTCGACTGCACCCACGCCATGCCGGGACGCAGGGACGGCGCCGCCTGGCGCATCGCGTCGAGCGTGGCGGGGCCGTCGTACAGGATGGTGAGCACGACGTCGGCGCCCTCCACCGCCTCGGCCGGGGTGGCGGCGACGTGGGCGCCGTCGGCGGCCAGGGGCTCGGCCTTGGCGCGCGTCCGGTTCCAGACGCGGACCCGGTGGCCCGCCCGGGCGAGGTTGCGGGCCATGGCCGCTCCCATGATCCCGGTGCCGAGAACGCTCACGGTGATGGCGTCGGCCATGACGCGACCTCCTGCTGCTGCCGGCGCCACACGGTGGCGGATCCGGTCCGATCCGATGCCCTTCGACCGTATCGGATGCTCCGATCAGACCCGGTCAGCGGCCCGCCGGCTGGGGGAGGGGCAGCGAGGGGCCCGCGTCCGGCGTGAACAGGTGACGGTCGAGGTGGTCCACCGCGTAGTCGATGGCCCCCATCACCACGCACTCGTCGCCCAGCGCCGAGGCCCGCACCTCGGGCAAGCGCACGCACGCCCGCTCCAGCCGCTCGCGCAGCGGCCCGAGCAGCACGTCGGCCGAGCGGGAGAAGCCGCCGCCGAGCACCACGACCTGCGGGTCCAGCAGCAGCACCATCGCGGCTGTGCCCACCGCCAGGTCGTCCACGTACCGGCCGACGGCCGCCAGGGCCGCCGGGTCGCCGTCGCGGGCCGCCGCCAGCGTGAAGCCGGCCGCGTCCTCGTCGGGCGTGCCGGGCGGGACGACCGCGCAGGTGTTGAGGTGGTCGGGCGCGTCGTACCAGCGGGCCTCCGGCAGCATGACGATCTCGCCGGCCGCCGCGCCGAACCCCCGGTGGACCTTGCCGTCGATGATGAGGCCGGTGCCCATGCGCCGTCCCACGTGCAGGAACACCACGTCGCGCGCCCCTCGGGCGGCGCCGCGGCGGGCCTCGGCGAGGGCGGCCAGGCGGCTGTCGTTCTCCACCAGCACCTCGCACGGGAACATCCGCGCCAGCTCGCCCGCCAGGTCGAGGCCGCGCCAGGCGGGGATCGCGGCCGAGAACTGCACGCGGCCCTCGGGGGAGACGACGCCCGTGGTGCCGGCCGCCAGCAGCCACAGGTCGGACGCGGCCCGGCCGCTGAGCGCCAGGCAGCCGGACACCGCGCGCTCGATCGCGGCCAGCCGCTCCTCCAGCGGGTCGTCGGGGCGTACGGGCTGGCGGGTCTCGGCGAGGATCTCGCCGTCCAGGTCGGAGAGCGCGGCCCGGATGTTGTGCCCTCCTATGTCCACCCCCACGAGGTGCCCGCAGTCGGCGCGGAAGCGGTAGCGGCGGGCCGGCCGGCCCATGGTGCCGGGGCTCGGCGGCACCTCCTCCACCCAGCCCAGCCCGGCCAGCTCGTCCACGACCTCCTTGGTGGACGGCCGCGACAGGCCCGTCCGCTCGGCCAGCGCGGTCAGGGTGAGCGGCCCGGCCTCGCGCAGCGCCCTGATCGCGGCCAGCGCGTTGAGCTGCCGGAGCCGCGACAGGTCGCCGCCACGGACGTTCGCCATCGCCGCTCCTAATGTAGGTCTCCTCTGTAACTGGCCATTATGCCAGCGTTCACCAGCCGGAGCATCCCGCGTAGCGGACGTCCATATCGTGCATTAGCGGGCATTGACCCTGCCGAACGCGCGGTGCTACTAATGAAGTGCTCCTTCGTAAGTATGAGAGAGATGAGGGCCGGATGCCGTTCGCGGACGTCGGCGAGATCAGGTGCGATCCGGAGCGGGGCCGGGTCTTCGAACACGGCTGGCAGTCGTGGAGCCCCACCGGTTCCTACCGGCTCGGCGAGACCCCGCCGCGCCCGGCGGACCGCAACGTCCAGACGATCTGCTACCGCCCGGAGACGCCCGTCCCCGACGGGGTCTACCAGGGCGAGGGCCTGCTGGCGATCGACCCGGGTGACGGGCCGGTCGAGGTCTGGTCCGCGCCCGGCCCGCTGGAGGTCCCCTCCATCCGGGCCCGCCGCGAGGGCGGCCGGCTCGTCGTCTCGGCCGACGGCCCCGTACGGCACACGCGCGCCGCCGACCTGGACACGGCCCTGCGCGACTGGGCCGCCACGACGGCGGAGGGACACGCCCCCGGCGCCTTCCCCGCGGTGCCGCCCATGTGGTGCACCTGGTACGGCTACTGGGACAAGGTCACCGAGATCGACGTCCTCGACAACCTCCGCCTGCTGGAGCGCCACGGGCTGACGGCGGACATGATCCTCATCGACGACGGCTACGAGGCCGGGATCGGCGACTGGCTCGACCCCCGGCCGGGGTTCGGCTCGCTGGAGCGGGCCGTCGACGCCGTCACCGGGACGGGCCGGCGGGCCGGCATCTGGACCGCCCCGTTCCTGGCCGGCCACCAGAGCCGCCTCCACCGGGAGCACCCCGACTGGATGGTGGGCGGCGCCCACGCCGGCCGCATGTGGGACCAGGACCTCGCCGTCCTCGACGTGACCCACCCCGACGCCGCCGCCCACCTGGTGGGCGTCTTCCGCGCCTTCGCCGCGCTCGGCATCACCCACTTCAAGCTCGACTACCTGTACGCGGGGGCGCTGGCCGGCCGGCGGCACGAGGACCTCGACCCCGTCGCCGCGTACCGGCGCGGCCTGGAGCTGGTGCGCGAGGGCGCGGGACCGGACGCCACGCTGCACGGCTGCGGCGCTCCGATGCTGCCCAGCATCGGCCTGGTCGACATCATGCGCGTCAGCCCGGACATAGCGCCCACCCTGCACCCGCGCTCGGGCGACATCAGCCAGCCGTCGCAGCTCGGCGCCCGGCTGACCGGCGCGGCCCGCGAGTTCCTGCACGCGCGGTGGTGGGTCAACGACCCCGACTGCCTCATCGTCCGCCCCGAGGTGGAGGCCCGCGAGGAGTGGGCCGCGCACGTCGAGGGGAGCGGCGGCCTGCGCGGCTCCAGCGACCCGGTCGCCGCCCTGGACGCCTGGGGCCTGGAGACCACCCGCCGCCTGCTGACGCCCACCCGGACGGACCCGTCGTGACGGGCCGGCGCCGGCTCGGCGACTGGTACGCCTACCTGTTCATCGGGCCCAGCCTGCTCGGCGTCGTCGCCTTCCTCCTGCTGCCCGTCGTCATCGTGTTCGCGCTCAGCCTGTTCCGCTGGGAGCTGCTGTCGGCGCCCGTCTTCGTCGGGCTGGACAACTACACGCGCCTGGCGGGCGACGGCGAGGCGTGGCACTCGCTCTGGGTCACCATCCTGTACGTCCTGCTGTGCATCCCGCTGCAGACCGTCCTCGCCCTGGCGCTGGCCCTGATGCTGGACCGGCGGATCAAGGGCGTGCGGATCCTGCGGTCGCTGTTCGTGATCCCCTGGATGGCCACCCCGATCGTCATGGGCCTCGTCTGGGACTGGATCTTCGACCCGCGCGACGGCGCGCTCAACCGGGCCCTGGACCTGGTCGGCGTCACCGGACCCGACTGGCTGTCCGACCCGGCCTGGGCGCTGCCCGCCGTGGCGCTGGTCAACGTCTGGCAGCACACCGGCTACACGATGCTGTTCTTCCTGGCCGGCCTCCAGGGCATCCCCAAGGAGCTGTACGACGCTTCCTCCACCGACGGCGCCACCCCCGCCCAGCGGTTCTGGAAGATCACGTTACCCCTGCTCAACCCCACGATGTTCTTCGTCACGGTGACGAACCTGATCGGCGCCTTCCAGGCGTTCGACACGATCTTCGTGATGACCGACGGCGGGCCGGGCGGCGGCACCGACGTGATCAACTTCCGGATCTTCGGCACCGCGTTCCGCGAGTTCGACTTCGGCTACGCCTCGACCCTGTCGATGCTGCTGTTCGCCGTCATCCTCCTGGTGACGCTGGCGCAGGTCAGGTTCTTCGGCCGCCGCACCACCTACGACCTGAGCTGAGGGAGCACCGGTGACGACACCGCTCAGGCGGACCGTGCTGTACGCCGCGCTCGCGGCCGGCGCGTTCGTGTCCGTCTTCCCGTATCTGCTGGTCGTGCTGACGGCGTTCAAGACCCGGCGCCAGCTCAGCACCACCGAGCCGTGGCTGCCCGGCCTGCCGCCGTCCACGGCGAACCTGGCCGAGATCCTCGGCGGCGACTTCCCCCGCTTCCTGCTCAACACGGTCGTGATGACGGCCCTGCTCACGCTGGGGCAGCTCGTGTTCACGACGTTCGCCGCCTACGCCTTCGCCCGGCTCCGCTTCCGGGGCCGCGACGTGCTGTTCTGGCTGTACGTGGCCACGATGATGGTGCCGAGCGCCGTCACGGTCATCCCGCTGTTCCTCATCATGCGCGAGCTCGAAGCGGTCAACACCTGGTACGGCCTGCTCGCCCCGTACATCCTCGGCACCCCGTACGGCATCTTCCTGATGCGGCAGTTCTTCAAGAGCCTGCCCGGCGGCCTGGAGGAGGCGGCGCGCATCGACGGCGCCGGACCCCTGACCATCCTGTTCAGGATCCTGCTCCCGCTGTGCCGGCCGGCCATCGGCACGCTGGCCATCATCACCGTGATCTCGTCCTGGAACAGCTTCCTCTGGCCCCTGATCATCACCAGCGGCGACGAGACCAAGGTCGTCACCGTGGCCATCTCCGCGCTCAAGGTCGGCATCGGCGTCGACCGCGGCCTCATGATGGCCGGCGGCCTGATCGCCCTCGCGCCGATGGTGGCGATCTTCATCTTCTTCCAGAAGTACATCGTCCGGTCGGTGGTCCTCACCGGCCTCAAGTGAAAGAGGTCAGCGAATCATGCTCACCCCCCGCATTCGCTGGGCCGCGTCCGTCGCCGGCGCCGCCGTGCTCACCCTGACCGCCTGCGGCTCCGGCGGCTCGGACGGCGCCCCAGGAGAGAAGGTCACCCTGACCTACCGCCTGTGGGACGAGCAGCAGAAGGCCGGCTACGAGAAGGTCATGGCGGCCTTCGAGAAGGCCAACCCGTCGATCGACGTGAAGATCGAGCTGCTGCCCTACGACCAGTACTGGACCAAGCTCACGGCCGACGCCGTGGCGGGCACCGCGCCCGACGTCTTCTGGATGTCGCCCACCCAGTTCCCCGAGTACGTCACCAAGGGCGTGCTCAGCCCCGTCCCGGTGGACGCCACGAAGTACCACAAGACCGTGACCGAGGCGTTCACCTACCAGGGCAAGCAGTACGGCATGCCCAAGGACTGGGGCGTCGTCGGCCTGCTCTACAACAAGGACCTGTTCAAGAAGGCCGGCGTCGAGATGCCCGACACGCTGACCTGGAAGCCCGACGGGTCCGGCACGTTCCTGGAGACGGCCCGCAAGCTCACCGCCGACGCGGCCGGGAAGCACCCCGGCGACCCCGGCTTCGACCCCGCCACGATCAAGACGTACGGCTTCCTGTCCTGGAACCACTACCAGACCCAGTGGATGAACTTCGTCAGCAGCAACGGCGGGAAGCTGCTCGACCAGCCCTTCGGCAAGTACACCTTCAACGACGACGCGAGCGTGCAGGCCCTGCAGTTCGCCGTGGACCTGGTCAACAAGCACCACGTCTCGCCGCCCGCCACCCGCACCAACCCGCCCACCGGCAAGGCCACCGACATGTTCAAGGCCGGCGAGGTGGCGATGTTCCCCGCCAACAACGCGCTGCTGCCGTTCGTGGTGCCCGACGCCGCGTTCGAGGTGGGCGTCGCCCCCATGCCCGAGGGCCCGGCCGGGCGCGCGGTCAACCTCAACGGCCTGGCCGAGGCCGTCTACGCCAAGAGCAAGCACCCCGAGCAGGCGCAGAAGCTGGCCGCCTACCTCGGCACCGAGGAGCCGCAGAAGCTCATGGCCGACGAGGGCTACGTCTTCCCCGCGCTCAACGGGCTGACCCAGGGCTACGTCGACCACTGGGCGAAGACCGCCAAGCTCGACGTGTCCGCCTTCGTCAAGGAGGCCGAGGGCACCACGTTCCCCATGCCGGTGACCACCGGGTTCACCGGGTTCGAGCCCAAGCTCAACCAGATCTTCAACGAGATGTACCTCGGCCGGCTCACCCCGAAGCAGGCCGCCGACCAGGCGGTCACCGAGGGCAACGCCACCGTCAAATGACCACCGGCAAATGACCACCGGCAAGTAGGGAGCCCCCCACCCATGATCACCCGGCGTGCGTTTCTCGCCGGGGGCGCCGGCCTGGGCGCCGCCGCCGCGCTGGGCGTCCCGCCCGCGCAGGCGACGGCCGCCAGCGCCTCCACCCGTGCCCTCCGCCGCACCCCCCTGTCCGACCCGTTCCGGCTCGGCGTCGCCTCCGGCGAGCCGGTCCCCGACGGCGTGGTCCTGTGGACCCGCCTCGCCCCCGACCCGCTGGCCGCCGACGGCCTCGGCGGCATGCCGTCCCGGCCCGTCGCCGTCCACTGGCAGCTCGCCAAGGACGAGAACTTCCGCCACGTCGTCCGGCAGGGCGTCGAGACGGCCCGGCCGGAGGAGGCCCACAGCGTCCACGCGGAGCCCGGCGGGCTCCAGCCGGGCGCCGAGTACTTCTACCGCTTCCGGGCCGAGGGCGAGATCTCGCCCGTGGGCCGCACCGTCACCGCCCCCGCCCCGGGCACGCGCAGCCGGGCGCTCAACCTGTCGTTCACCTCGTGCGCCGACTACCAGACCGGGTGGTTCACCGCGTACCGGCGGATGGCCGAGGACGAGCCCGACCTGATCGCCTTCCTCGGCGACTACATCTACGAGTACGGCGACTACAAGTACCCGGTGCGCGACCAGGCCGGCGGCGAGTGCCTCGACCTGGCCGGCTACCGGTTACGCCACGCGCAGCACAAGGCCGACCCCGAGCTCCAGCTCGCCCACGCGGTCGCGCCCTGGGCGGTGGTCTGGGACGACCACGACATCGAGAACGCCTGGGCCGGCGACGTGCCCGAGCAGCCCGATCCGCCGTTCCTCAAGCGCCGCGCCGACGCCTTCCAGGCGTACTACGAGAACATGCCGCTGCGCCGCGCCCAGCAGCCGCAGGGCTCGGCGCTGCGGCTGCACCGCACGATCCGCTGGGGCGCGGTCGCCAACCTGCACATGCTCGACACCAGGCAGTACCGCGACCTGTACGCCTGCACCGGCAGGAGCGGCACGGTCGGCGCCGACTGCGCGGAGCGCCTGGCGCCCAACCGGACGATCCTCGGTCAGGAGCAGGAGGCGTGGCTGGCGAGCCGGCTCAAGGACTCCGGCGCCACCTGGGACCTGCTGGGCCAGCAGGTGTTCATGATGGAGATGGACTGGACCAACGGCGAGGGCAAGGGCTACTCCAACGAGGGCTGGGACGGCTACGTCGCCTCCCGTGACCGGCTGACCGCCGCGATCGAGGCCACGAAGCGCAACGCCGTCGTCCTCACCGGCGACGTCCACTCCCACTGGGCCGGCGAGGTGAAGCGCAGCTTCCAGGACCCCGAGTCGAAGTCCGTCGCCGTCGAGCTGGTCACCACGTCGGTGACGAGCGCCGGCGACGGCCTGGACGAGTACCCCAACACCGGGGTCCTGCTGGCCGAGAACCCGCACGTGAAGTTCTTCAACGGCCGCCGCGGCTACGTCCGCGCCAAGCTCACCGAGAGCGAGATGACGGTCGACTTCCGGTCGCTGGCGCGCGTCACCGAACCGTACGCCACGGCCTACACCTCCGGCTCCTTCGTCATCGAGCCCGGAACCCCCCGGCTCAACCAGGTCTGACGGGAACCCCCATGCGCAAGCTCACGGCCGCCGCCGCGGCGGCCCTCCTCATGCTGCCCTTCCTCCCGGCGCCCGGCGCCGCCGCGGCGCCGGCCGGCGGCCCGCCGATGGGGTGGAGCAGCCGCTCCCTGGGCTGCTCGGTGTCCGAGGCGTCGGTACGGCAGGCCGCCGCCGGGCTCGCCGCCCTCGCGCCCCTCGGCTACCGCCTCGTCCTCCTCGACGACTGCTGGCTCGCCCCGCAACGCGTGGGCGGCGCCCTCGCCCCCGACCCGGCCCGCTTCCCCGGCGGGATCAAGGCCCTGGCCGACCACCTGCACGGCCTGGGGCTCAGGCTCGGCCTCAGCCTGTCGGCCGGCACCAAGGCGTGCTCGGGCGGCGGCCCCGGCTCCTACCGCAACGAGGCCGCCGACGCCGAGCTGGTCCGGAGCTGGGGCGTCGACCACGTCAGGTACGACTGGTGCAACATCCCCGCCGCCGACTTCCCCGGCCAGAACGTCCAGCAGATCGCCCAGACGCTCTTCCCGCGCATGCGCCAGGCGCTCGGCGACTCCGTCGCCTTCGCCATGAACAACGAGGACGGCAGCACCGTGCCGTGGCTGTGGGCCAAGGACTCGGGGGCGGTCGCCTGGCGGACCAACATCTACAACCGGCCGCTGCCCGACGTCTACGCCACCATGGTGGACGTCTGGGAGACCAACCAGCTCCGCGTGCAGTACGCCGGCCCGGGCAGCTGGGCCGACCCCGACCTGATCCAGGCCGGCCGCGGCGGCATGACCGAGGCGGAGTACCGGACCCAGTTCACGCTGTGGGCCGTGGGCGCCGCCCCCCTCGTCCTCCAGGCCGACCCGGCCGCCGCCCCGAAGGCGATCGTCGCCAACCCCAAGGTGATCGCCGTCAACCAGGACAAGCTGGGCGTACCCGCTCGGCTGGTCCGGAGCGACGGCTGGTACCACGTCCTCGTCAAACCCCTCGACGGGGGCGACCAGGCGGTCGTGCTGTTCAACGAGAGCAACCGGGCGACCACCATCGCGCACCGGCTGCCCGCCGGGCGCTACCGCGCCGAGGAGCTGTGGACCGGGCAGGTCGCCACCACCACCGGCGAGCTGTCCGCCCACGTGCCCGCCCACGGCGCGGTGATGTACCGCGTCGGCCCGAGCCGTGAGCAGGCCCCGCCCCTGCTCACCGTGGAGACCGACCCGCCGGCCTTCCTCGGTGACGACCGGCCCGGCACCCTCGAACCCGGCAAGGAGCGCGAGATCGTCACCCGGGTCGTCAACTCCGGCGCCACCGCCCGGATCCGCGACCTGCGCGTCACGCTCGCCGTGCCCGACGGGTGGAAGGCCGAGGCGCGCACCCCCGCGACCCGGTCCCGGCTCGACGCCGGGGAGGCGTTCACCGTCACCTGGGCGGTCACCCCGCCCGCCGGGACCGAGCCGCGCGCCTACGACCTGACCACCACGGCCGCCTTCACGGGCGGGACGGTCACCGGCACGGCCGTCGTCGCCGTCGTCCAGGCGCCGGGGACGGGCCGCACGTACCTCAGCGACCTGGCGTGGACCTCCGTCAAGAACTACTTCGGCCCCGTCGAGCGCGACACCAGCAACGGCGACAAGGCGGCGGGCGACGGGCGGCCTCTCACGATCGAGGGCGTCCGGTACGCCAAGGGCCTGGGCGCGCACGCGCCCGCCGACATCGAGTTCTACGCGGGCGGCCGGTGCCGGAGCGTGGAGTTCACCGCCGGGATCGACGACGAGGTGGGCACGGCCGGCTCGGCCGGGTTCGAGGTGTGGGCCGACGGCGGCCGGGTCGCGTACTCCGGCGTGCTGACCGGCGCGCAGCCCGGCAAGAAGGTCACCGCGTCCGTGAGCGGCGCCCGGTTCGTGCGCCTGGTCGCCACCAACGGCGGCGACAACGCGACCTCCGACCACGCCGACTTCGCCGACGCCGCCATCACCTGCGACTGAGCCCCCGGTCCGAGCGCGTCCGAGCGCGTCCGAGCGCGTCCGAGCGCGTCCCGAGGAGAAAGAGAGCACATGATCGTTCCCAAGCCCGTCCGGTACGAGCCCCGCCTGGGCCGATGGCTCCTCGACCGCGACACCGCGCTCGTCGCCGACCCGGCGCTCGGCGGGGTGGCCTCCTGGCTGCGGGCCGAGCTCGCCCCGGTGACCGGGGGCGAGCTCCTGCCGGGCGGGCCGGCGCTCCCGCCGGGTGGGCCGGCGGCCTCCGGCGGTGGGCCCGCGGCCTCCGGCGCGGGGCCGTCGGGGACGATCAGCCTGGTCCTGGCCGACCTGCCGCCGGAGGCGTACCGGCTGACCGTGGACACCGGCGGCGCCCGCATCGAGGCGGGCGGCCCGGCGGGGGCGTTCTACGGGGCGCAGACGCTCCGGCAGCTCCTGCCGCCGCGCGCCTTTCGCAGGGCGGGTGCGTCCGGCGGCGTCCCGCTGGAGGTGCCGGCCGTCCTCGTCGAGGACGCGCCGCGCTTCGCCTGGCGCGGCTGCGTGCTGGACGTGGCCCGCCACTTCCTGCCCAAGCGCGAGGTGCTGCGCTTCATCGACCTGATGGCCCTGCACAAGCTCAACGTGCTGCACCTGCACCTCACCGACGACCAGGGCTGGCGCGTGGAGATCCGGCGCTACCCGCGGCTCACCGAGGTGGGATCGTGGCGCCGGGAGAGCCAGGCCGGCTGGGAGGGCCCCATGGACGGCCGCCCGCACGGCGGCTTCTACACGCAGGACGACCTGCGCGAGATCGTCGCCTACGCCGCCGACCGGCACATCATGATCGTGCCCGAGATCGACCTGCCCGGCCACACCCAGGCCGCCATCGCCGCCTATCCCGAGCTGGGCAACCTCGACGTCCCGCTGGAGGTGCGCACCACCTGGGGCATCGGGGTCAACGTGCTCAATGTCGAGGACTCCACCATCGCCTTCTTCCGGAACGTCCTGGACGAGGTGCTGGAGCTGTTCCCGGGGCCGTACGTGTGCGTGGGCGGCGACGAGTGCCGCAAGGACCAGTGGCGGGCCAGCCCCGCGGCACGGCGCCGCATCGCCGAGCTGGGGCTGCGTGACGAGGACGAGCTGCAGAGCTGGTTCATCCGCCAGTTCGCCGACCACCTGGCCGGGCGCGGGCGGCGGCTCGTCGGCTGGGACGAGATCCTGGAGGGCGGCCTGCCGCCGGGCGCGGTGGTCGCCTCCTGGCGCGGCGAGCACGGCGCGGTCGCCGCCGCCCGCCGCGGCCACGACGTGATCACCTGTCCCGACACGTCCGTCTACCTCGACTACCGACAGGGCCCGGGACCGGAGGAGCCCGCGCCGTTCGGCACGGTGCTGACGCTGGAGGACGTCCACGCCTTCGAACCGGTGCCCGCGGAGCTGCGCGGCGACCCGGCCGGGGCGCGGGTGCTCGGCTCGCAGTGCGCGATCTGGACCGAGCTCATCGACTCGCCCCGGCGCGTGGACTACATGGCCTTCCCGCGGCTGGCCGCCTTCGCCGAGACCGTGTGGAGCCCCGCCGGGCGCGACCTGCCGGACTTCCGGGAGCGGCTGGCGGCGCACCTGCCCCGGCTGGACGCCATCGGCGTGGAGTACCGGCGCGAGGGCGGGCCGCTGCCGTGGCAGAGGCTGCCCGGCGTGCCGGGACGGCCGGAGGACGACGCCGCCTGGCAGGCCAAGATCGACGCCTGGACCCGCAACATCCGCGAGCCCTAGACGACCGTCACCAGGTCCATGATCGCCTACGACCTCTGAGCCGGATCGGAACCACCCGTCCAGCTCATGGGGTCGAAGTCCTCGATCTCGCCGTAACATGCGGCCGGCGTCACCGCCACGCGCATGGGTTTCCTGGGCGGAGTCATCGGACCGTCTCACTTTCGAACTCTCGGATGATCGCGTGGAGGTCGTCATAGAAGTGCATGGCGTCCTCCAGGAAGAGGACGTCCGTCTGGACGGGCACCGCCTCAGCCCACGCTTTGGCCATGTAGGCGTGGAGCGACCGGACGAGATCGCCGGGCACCAGCGTCGGGTCACCGACGATCGCCGTCATTCCGGCGTTGCGCAGATGGAGTGCGGCGATGATCGCCTGCTTGCCGAAGACCGGGTGGGGGTCGACGAGGGCGACATGGGCGGCCGTGACCAGACGGCCTTTGCGGCGGATCACCGTCTCGAAGGTGACGCTGTCGACGACATGGAGCGCATGGCACTCAGCCGGTGATCCATGGCTGACCAGGACAAGTGGAACAAGAGGCAAGGTAAGACAGTCCTTCGAAGCCTCAGGAGTGCTTGGCAGGACAGCCGGAGGGGGGAGCCGGCGTGCACACTCCGGTCTGCACCCGGCGTGGGGACTCCTGGAAACGCCGCAGAGAGGAGATGACGTTCGCGGCGGTGGCGCGGATGCCGGTCACGTTCGAACGGGGCGGCGACATCGTCGCCGAGGGCCCTTCCTGGCAGAGTAGGTGTCAACAACGGTGATCGACATGGCCCCGATGCTAGAAGTTGACGCAGCGTCAAGGTCAAATGACGGCGCTCGTGCCAAGCGCTTTCCGGCGTCGCTAGACGTCCACGGGGCCGCCGCTGCGCCAGTACACGTTGCCCTCCCGCGACAGCAGGCCCTCGTCCACGAGGTAGCGGCGCAGGGCGGCGTAGTCGTCGTGGAAGGCGCGCAGCGTCACGTTGACGTCCTTCTCGGCGTAGCGCACGCCCGGCTCGAACAGCCGCGCGATGTAGCGCAGCACCACCAGGCGCTTCTCGCGCTTCATCGGCATGGTGCGCAGCCTGCCGTCCACCAGGAACGTCCGCAGCAGGCGCTCCTCCTCGCTCAGCGGGGCGGGCGGTTCCGCGAGTTGTCGCAGCAGCTCGCGGAAGCGCCCGGGGGTGGCCCGCCACGTGCCGTCCTCGCCGCGGGCGGCCAGGCCGCCGCCCGCGAGCCGTTCGAGGGCCCTGGGCGGCTGCTCGCCCTCCACGCCGAGCACCAGGGACGCGAACGCGCGCAGCGTGTCCTCCTGCGCCAGCAGGCCGAGAGTTCTCCGGATGTCCTCGTCACTCATTCGTACTATTTTGAAGCATGCTGATCAACCTGGTGTTAGCTGTATTGATCACGGACGTTGTTAACAGTGGGGGTTGATCATAGGAGAGGCCTCCGGTGTGGTGTAGGTGTCGAATCTGCAGCACACGCGGAGGCCTCGTGTCCCACCGTAACGCCCGGCTGACCGTTCATGGTCGCCGTCTGCTCGTTCACCGCGTCCTGTCCGGCCGCCCGGTCGCGCACGTGGCCGCCGAGATGGGCATCTCCCGGCCCACGGCCTACAAGTGGGTACGTCGATGGCGCGACCATGGCGAAGCGGGCTTGCACGACCGCTCCAGCCGGCCCCATACGACCCCGCACCGCACCGCGG
>NZ_JABWGN010000032.1:0-21855 GCF_013363975.1 Nonomuraea montanisoli
GGTTACGGCGGTTATGGCGGGAAGGAAACACCCGGTTACATTCCGAACCCGGAAGTTAAGCTTCCCAGCGCCGATGGTACTGCACTCGGGAGGGTGTGGGAGAGTAGGTCACCGCCGGACAATCTTTTGAGAAGGGGTTCATGCGGGCCTGGCTGATGCCGGGGCCGTGTGGGCCCCTTTTCGCATGCCCGGAGGTCGCGCGAGACGGCCGGCTTCACCTTGCCAGACGGAGTCTGCGCCATCTCGGGACCTTCGTCGTCGCGGCGGGACAGGCGCCTTCACCGCTGAGCGAGCAGGGATCAACGCACCCCGCGCAGCCGTTGCAGCAGCAGGGCGAGCAGGCCGCACGCAGTTCCCCACACCAGGTTGGTGATGAGGATCGACGTGCTGCCGAAGAGGGCCACGGGGATTCCCCGCAGCAGTAGGCCGCTGGTGGCGATGGCGAAGAGTCCGTAGACGGCTCCCGCCAGCGCCGGTGTCAGCACGGGGCGCCGTACCCGGGTCAGGCCGACGATGAGGATCCACGCCAGGGAGATCACCACCGTCAGGACGATGGGAGTCGCCGGCTTCCCGAGGGCATCCGACAGGCCGACGATGGAGAACAACGGTCGGACGAACGCGATGGCGGCCAGCCCGAGGACGAGGGGCCAGTTGATCGAGTGAAGAGGGGACTCCGGCCGGTTGTCCGGCGCGGAAGGCGTGTTCGCTGTCATGCGGTCGAACGTACGGATGCGTCGTGTTCCTCCACATCGCCCCGCAGGAGTCATCTCCCGGCTCCGCTTGTACGTTCAGAAGCGACATCCGCGCGCTTGCGCGCATCCGGCGGCGGACGAGGCCGCACACTGGGACTGGAGAGCGCACCCCGCGCGCTGTGTCCGGAATCCGAACCTCCGGACACCGAGCCCGGGACCGGATCTCCGCGCACCGGAGGGCGAGACCAACCGGCCGCACGCCTGGCTCGACGTCGGGCACATCGGTATCGGGCACAGGCGAGGAGCGGGAGACAGGGAAGGGCGAGTGCAGAGGGCGAGGCATGCTCCAGCAGGAAGGACGGCGGCGGGACGCGGACGGTGTCCCTGAAGGGGTGAACCTGGCCCTGGTTGCCGTCGGCCAGGCGGTCGCGGTCTCGTTCGTCATCGCCGCGGGTGCCCCGAGCAGCGGCTATCACGGGTGGGGAGCGTACGCCTTCGCGTGCGGGTTCGGCCTTGTACTGCTCGCCCATCGGGTGGCCCCGGTCTCCGTCCTCGTGGTGACCATCCTCGGCATCTTCCTCTATTACTCCCTGGACCACCCGCCCATCGGCATGGCCGTCCCCGCGGCGGCGGCCTTGTACTTCGCGGCCGAACGCCGCGGCAGCCGGTGGCCGCTGGGCGGTGGGTTGGTGCTGCTGGGCGTGTCGGCGTTCTTCCGCGTCGTCAACGAGCACGAGCAGGGCGACGTCCTCAGCTACGACCTGCTGACCAACGCGGCTCTCATCGGCTGCGCCATCGCGCTCGCGTCCACGGTGCGGGGCCGCCGTCAGCTCCACGAACAGCAGCAGCGCATCGTCACCCTGGAACGCGAGCGCGAACGCCACCGCGCCGAACAGGCCATGCAGGAGGAGCGGCTCGGCATCGCCCGCGACCTGCACGACACGATCGGGCACGCCCTGGCGATCGTGACCGTGCACGCCAACGTGGCCCGCGAGGCCGTCGGCCGCGACGACGAGGCGGCGGTCCGTTCGCTGGCCAACGTGGTGGACGCCACGTCGCGATCCCTGCGCGAGCTGCGCACGACCGTGTCCATGCTGGCCTCCCCGGAGCGGCGTGGCCGGCGCGACCTCGCGCCCCACGGTCTGGAGGGCATCCAGTCCGTCGTCGAGTCCGCGCGGCTCGCCGGGCTGACCGCGCGGGCGGCGCTGGACGCCGAGGCGTCTCGCGTGCCTTCCTCGATCGCCACCGCCGCCCACCGCATCGCCCAGGAGGCCGTGACGAACGTGATCAAGCACGCTGAGGCCACCTCTGTCGCCATCACGACCCGGATCGAGGGCGACGCCCTGTACGTGACCGTCTCGGACGACGGCAAGGGCCCGGCAGCTCGCCGTGCGGGCGGCAGGGGGGTGGCCGGGATGCGCGAGCGGGCGGCCCTGCTGGGCGGCGTCCTGACCACGAGCCGATCGTCGTCCGGGACGACGGTGACCGCCCGGTTGCCGCTGACGCAGGAGCCAGCCCATGACCGTTAGATGGCGGATGGCGCGGGAAGAGATGGCGACCACCCGGCCGCAGCAGGCCGAGGAGGAGCCGGCGGCCGCCCGGCTTCGAGCGGCGTGCAAGGAGTCGGTGGCCGCCCGGCTGTGGGCGGCGCGCAAGGAGGCGGTGGCCTCTCGGCTGTCGGCGGCGCGGGAAGAGTCGGTGGCCGCGCGGCTGCCGCTCGTGAGGGAAGAGACCTCCGAGCTGGTCAAGGGGTACGGCGGGGCGCAGGCCGTGCTCTCGGCCGACGGTGAGGCGCACCGGCGCCTGCGCAGGCCACTCACCCGGGGGCTGTCCCCGATGATGACCACCTGGACGCCGTTCGCGAGGGAAGAGACAGTGACCACCTGGACGCCGCTGGCCGAGGAGAGACGGCGGCCATCCCCCCGCCGCAGACGCGGGAGGAGCGGGGCGTGATCAGGGTGGTCATCGCCGAGGACGAGCCGCTGCTGCGGTCCGGGCTGCGCGCGCTGGCCGAGCGCGACGGCGACATCACGGTCGTCGCCGAGGCGGGAGACGGTCAGGCAGCGGTCGTCGCCGCCCGCGCGCACCGCCCCGACATCGTGCTCATGGACATCAGGATGCCCGCGCTCGACGGCATCGCCGCGACCCGGCGCGTCGTCGGCGAGCTCGACGGCGTCAGGGTCGTCGTGCTGACCACGTTCGACGAGGACGAGAACGTCTTCGACGCGATCCGCGCCGGCGCCTCCGGATACCTGCTCAAGGATGTCCTGCCGGAAGAACTGCGCAGCGCCATCCGGCTCGTGGCCGACGGCCAGTCACTGCTCGCGCCGTCGATCACCGGGAAGGTGATGCGGGCGGCCGCCTCGGCACGCGGCCGGGGCCGGCCGGAGCTGGTGGAGGGGCTGTCCGGTCGCGAGCGCGAGGTCCTGGCCGCGATCGGGCGCGGGCTGAACAACCAGGAGATCGCCGCCGAGCTGTTCATCAGCCCCGACACGGCGCGTACGTACGTCAGCAGGCTGCTCGCGAAGCTGCCGGCCCGTGACCGCACCCAACTGGCCATCATCGCCTACGAGAGCGGCCTGGCCGGGCAGGGCTGAACGGTTCACGTCCGGGAGACGACCGCCGACGGCTGCCGCGCGCTGACTCCGGGCATTTGTTGCGGCATCGGCCGAGGCGGCCGGGGTGTGTCGCCAGGTGGCCGCTCCACGTTTGGCTGGGGCGCAAGCCGGCGTCAACCCATCCGCAATCGCGGAACGGTACGAATGTACTCATAAGCACACCGCGTACGTCGTCGCAGGTAGACGTCTCACTGCTGAGCCGCCGGTCCAGGCGGCGAAGTACGGGGGAACTCCGCCGGGTCGTCGACACGTCTGCATGAGTGAGGGGTCGGTGCGCGTCAGGAGAGCTTGGGGAGTCTTGGGATTCACAGGTGTACGGCTGAGAGAAGAGGGGAACGACGTACTAGATATGGAGCTCCCCCGTCAGGACCGTCACCGCGTGACCGGCCCGGTGGACTCGGTCCACGGCCGGCCCGGCACGCCGGGTGGTCTCCTGCGGAGCGTGACGCTCCGTGATTCGTCTCCCGGCCGTTCGAGCCGTGAAAGTACGGGTAGCGGAGCTGATCCGGGTCGACGTGACCCGGGCGGGCGCCTCCCCGGAACGCGACCGGTGCGGGCGGTGCGGGAGGAGTTCGGCGGGGAGGTCGCGATTGCTCCCATGCACCGCGACGGCGCCACTGTGGAGGGCTTTTTCCCCTCCGGACGGAACTGTGGCCACTCTCACTTCCTCGGCCTGAAAATCCATTGTGATCATGAAACTGGCCGTGCGATTCACTGTGGGCGTTCGGTCGGCGATGGTGAATATGCCCCCTCCGCGTCCCGTGCCGTGCGAATAGCGTTGGGCCGTCTCGACCGAGGTCGAGAGCCTCCTGAACCAATCCGGCCACGGGGGCATCTAAGACAAGTGAGGCTCCGCTGCCTGCGTCCATGCGCCGGCGGCGGCTGACTCCGGTCGGCGGACCACGGAAGGATTACCGGGGGCAAAAAGTGTCGGTGAAGGCGTCTACAGTGACGACCGACGCATGACTCGATGCCTTCGGGGGAGAGATATCCGGGTGAAACCTGGCCGCTTGCCGTACAAAATGGAATTGGTCGTGGGCGTGTCGCATGGCGAACACGGAATCGTCGGTTACCGTCCAATGTGTAGGGACGTGCCGATTACGGTGAGTTCCTGAAGGAAAGGACAAGCCGATGGGGGCTGTGCG
Organism: Nonomuraea montanisoli; assembly: GCF_013363975.1. Classification (GTDB taxonomy): domain Bacteria; phylum Actinomycetota; class Actinomycetes; order Streptosporangiales; family Streptosporangiaceae; genus Nonomuraea; species Nonomuraea montanisoli. Next base: position 4,456 of record NZ_JABWGN010000032.1, read on the forward strand.
CAAGGTGGTGAACTACCTTGGCCTGGGCGGGGTCGACCAGTACGACGACCACTACGACGACGAGCAGTACGAAGAGGAGTACATGCCGGCGTCGGAGCGGGCGGCCAGAAGGTGGCGGTCGACCGTTGACCCGTCGCGAATCGTGATGGTCCAGCCGCTCAAGTACAACGACGCGCCGATGATCGGTCAGCACTTCCGCGACGGTCAGACGGTGATCATGGACGTGACGGGCATGCCGATGCCCGAGGCGACCCGGATGGTGGACTTCGCGGCCGGTCTGGCCTATGGCTGCGAGGGCCGGATCGAGCGCATCGCCGACCGGGTGTTCCTGCTCGCACCGGCGCACGTGGAGATCGAGACCTCCTAGCGTGTGAAGAACGGGATGAGATGACGTCCGAGCGCGTATGGACCGCTCCTATGGTCCAGCGCGCGGAGACCGCGAGGTTCCTGCCGACACACGCCTGGCTCCTGCCGCGCGCCCCGGGCACACCTGAGCTCCGGGTACTCCTGGGCCTCGGGTACAGCGGGCTTCGGTACACCTGGGCTTGGGGGGCACCTGGGCCTCGGAGAGTGTCTGAGCGTGGGGAGAGCGAGCGGACATCCCGGTGCGGGAGTCCCGGAGGGCTCTTTTCGGCGGCGTGGGGGAGGCAGACGGCTGCACGCGCCACATGGAGCCGCATGGAGACGCCTGGAGACGCCTAGGGCGGCTTCGCGGCCCGGCGGAGAGCTGCCTCGGACGGCTGAGCCTTCAGGCGCGGGCACACCGGCCTCAGCCGCATTCGGCGCCTCAGGCCGGCGCGGGGCTTGAGACAGGCGCGGCGCTCGACCTGGCTGGGTGCGGCCCCCTGAGGCCGGCGCGGCGCTCGACGTAGATACGGCCCCTGAGACGCGTTCGGGCCCTAAGAGCGGCGCGGCGCCTGCGATGGGAGCGGCGCTCGATCTAGCCGGCCGCAGCCCCTGAGACCGGCGAGGCGCTCGACCTTGGTGCGACCCCGAGACGCGTTCCGGCCCTCGGATCGGCGCAGCGCTTGAGATGCGCGCGGCGCTCGACGTAGTTCCGGCCCCTGGGACGCCTACGGCCTCTGGGACATGTTCGGCGCCTCAGACCCGTACGAGAGCCCAGAGAAGCGTGCGGAAGACAGAGCCCCGTACGAAGGCCAGAGACGCGCGCGGAAGGCTGAGACCCGTACGAAAGCCTGATACGCCCCGGCATCTCAGGCGCGTGCTGAAGCCTGAGACCTGTCCGGCGCCTCAGACGGTCGCAACGGCGCGGGGAGGAGAGGCCGGGACCCGCCCTGAGGACGCGAGATGAGGACGCGAGACGAGCCTGACGGCGCGCGTCCTGGACGGCCGGGTCCGGTGCCTTGAGGGTGGGCGCGGCGGTCTACGCGGCGCGCGGGCCGCGCCGGATCAGCCGGGTCAGCTCCGTCGAGTCCTCGGCGGCCTGCTTGGCGCGTGCCTCCGCCTCGCGGGCGTACGCGTGCAGTGCCCAGACTGCCCCGTCCGCCAGCTCCTTGAGCTCGGCGATGCGCGCGGTCACGTAGCGGGCGTCCGACTCGATGGCGGCGCGGCGCCGCCACAGCCGCCACCCCGCCAGCCCCATGAGAGCCACCCCCAGCACGACGAGCGGCCACCCGAGCTGCAGGGCCCCGAGCACGCAGCCGACGCCGGCGATGATCAGGCCGATGGCCTCCCACGGCCGGCGGCGCGGCAGCGTGCCCTCGGCCGCGATGGCGGTCTCGGCCGCGGCCATGGACGCCGGGTCGGCCCCCTCGGGGCGCAGCACGATGGGGTGGCCGAGCAGCGGCACGGTGACCGTCTCGGGCGGCTCCAGGCGGCTGTCGGCCTCCAGCTCCTCGGCGACCCCGCGCAGCACCGGCGCGGCCACGTGCAGGGCGATCGCCGCGAGGTGCGGGTCGGCGCCGGGACGCAGGTCGTCGAGCAGGTGGGTGGTCAGCGACGCCATGGGCCCCGCGGGGCCGCCCAGGCCGATGAGGGAGCGCAGCACGGCGAGCGGCTCGTCCTCGGCCCACGAGGTGACGGGGCTGGCGGCGTTGTTGGTGAGCGGGGTCGCGGCGTCGTGGTCGGCCTGCCGGGCCGAGGTGATCTCGGTGCAGCGGGCGCGCAGTCGCGCAAGGCGGGCGGCGGCCTGCGCGGGCCGCGCCAGCTCGGGGATCTCGGCCATCTCGGGGAAGTCGACGAGCGACACGGGCACGACCACGGCGGGTTCGCCGGGGAGGAGCGCCTGCACCCACTGACGGTGGTCCGCATGGTCGGGCACGGCCAGCGCGTCGAGCTTGCGCAGCACGAAGATCTTGCCGGCGGGACCGAAGGCGCCCCGGGCGGCGGCCAGCCACAGGGAGCGCTGCCCGTGGGTGACGGGCTGCTCGATGGACAGGTCGCCGAAGGCGGTGCCGAGCCACGAGGCGTGGATGCGGCTGCCGTGGCCCGCGACGGCCAGCGCCAGGCAGAGGAACAGCGCCGTGCGCTGCTGGTCGCGGCCGGCGGCCCTGCTCAGCGGCTCCAGCGGGTCGTCGCCGGCGAGGATCGCCACCAGCGCCTGGACGGCCGGCGGCAGCCAGTTGCCGGGGATGTCGGCGAAGCCCGGTGCGGTGGGGGGTGCGGTGCCGTTGGCGGCCAGGTGAGCCAGCAGCGCTTCGGCGTAGCGTCTCAGCTCCGCCGCGGCTTGGGGGCCGGCAGTCAGGTCCGTGCTCAAGGCAGAGAACTCCCCCAATTTCGGCCTCGGTTCATGACCGCGTAAAGCGTAACCGGGGGGCGCGCCAACCTTGGGGAGGCGCGCCCACGTCGATCGGCACGTCGGCTGTCACATGCGCTCGGGGACCGGGACGCCCAGCAGGCCGAGCCCGGTCTCCAGCACGCCGAGCGTCAGGGCGCACAGCGCGAGCCGCGAGGCGCGCGTGTCGGCGTCGACGCCCTCCTTCAGCACCGGGCACTCCTCGAAGAAGGTGGTGAAGGCGGTGGCGGTGGCGTAGATGAACGCGCACAGCCGGTGCGGCTCGGTCGTCTCGGCCACCTTCTCGACGACGGCCCCGAACCCGAGGAGCTGGAGCGCCAGCGCCCGCTCGGCCGGGTGACCGAGGACGATCGGACCGGTGGCGTCGACCGGGTCGACGCCGCCCCTGCGGAAGATGGACCGGATGCGGGCCTGGGCGTACTGGAGGTACGGGGCCGTGTTGCCGGTCAGGCCGAGCATGCGGTCGAAGTCGAAGACGTACTCGCTGTCGTGGCTGATCGACAGGTCGGCGTACTTGACCGCGCCCATGCCCACGGCGTGGGCGATCTCGGCACGCGTCTCGTCGTCGTAGTCGCGGTCGGCGAGGACGACGGAGGCGCGGTCGATGGCCTCCTGCAGCAGGTCCATCAGCTTGATCGACTCGCCGGAGCGGGTCTTGAAGCGACGGCCGTCCTTGCCGAGCATCATGCCGATCTGGACGTGCTCGGCCGAGACGGTGTCGGGCAGCCAGCCGGCCTGCCGCGCGGCGGCGAACACCATGCGGAAGTGCAGGGCCTGGTCGGCGCCCACCACGTAGAGGATGCGGTCGGCCTTGAGGTCGTGGACGCGGTAGCGGATGGCCGCCATGTCGGTGGAGGCGTAGCCGTAGCCGCCGTCGCTCTTGCGGACGATGAGCGGCAGCGGCTTGTCGTCGGAGCCGGTGAAGCCGGGCGGGAAGACGCACAGCGCGCCCTCGCTCAGCACCGCGACCCCGGCCGCCTCCAGGTCGTCGCAGGTCTTCTGGAGCATCGGGTTGTACATGCTCTCGCCGGCGATGTCGGCGTCGGTCAGGGTGACGCCGAGCATGCCGTAGACCTTGTTGAAGTAGCGGACCGTGGCGTCCATGAAGACGTGCCAGAGCCGCAGCGTCTCGGGGTCGCCCGACTGGAGCGTGGTCACCCGCGCCCGCGAGCGGGTCTTGAACGCCTCGTCGCCGTCGAACTTCTGCCGCGCGGCCTGGTAGTACTCGGTGCCCATGCCGGCTTCGAGCTGCGCGACCGCGGCCTCCTCGCCGATGTCGAGCAGGTGCTCGATGAGCATGCCGAACGGCGTGCCCCAGTCGCCCAGGTGGTTCTGCCGGACGACGGTGTTGCCCAGGTGCTCGTGGATGCGGGCCAGCGAGTCGCCCACGATCGTGGTGCGCAGGTGGCCGACGTGCATCTCCTTGGCCGCGTTGGGCGCGGAGTAGTCGATGACGACGGTCTGCGCCGGCGTGACCGTGCCGACGCCGAGCCGCGCGTCCTCCAGCATGCGGCCGGCCTCGCCGGAGATCCACGTGTCGTCGAGCTTGATGTTGAGGAACCCGGGGCCGCTGACCTCGACCGTGCCGGGGAAGTCGGCCAGCTCGGCGGCGAGCGCCTCGGCGACCTCCCGCGGGGACCGTCGCAGGCGCTTGGCCAGGCTCATCGCCACGTTCGCCTGGAAGTCGGCGAACTGGGACGGCCGGATCAGCGGGTCTGCGTCGGCGTGCTCGGCGCCGAACGCCGCGGCCAGCGCCTGCTGGACGCGGTCGGTGAGCACCATCTGCGGGTCGGTCATGGTCTAAGGGTACCGGCGAGCCTGAGCGTGAGGCTGATCGCGACGGTGATCGCCGCGGAGGCGACCACGGCGATGCCCACGGCGGTCAGGTCGTTGCTGAGGTCGCCGGGGTCCAGGGCGAAGAACTCGCGGACGAACGGGATGGACAGCGCCACCCCGAACAGCACCGCCATGGCGGCGACCAGGCCCACCCGCCACCAGGTGAGGGGACGGGCGATGAGCACCAGCACCCACCAGGTGGTCAGGAACAGGGTGATCACCGCGGAGGTGCGGTCCTCGTTCAGGGTGGAGGTGCCGCTGTGGGCGGCCCAGAACGACAGCAGCACCGCGGCCGCGCAGAGCACCCCGGCGGGCACGGCGAAGCGCAGCACCCGGGGCACGAAGCCGGGCCGCGAGCGCTCCAGCGTGGGCGCGAGGGCGAGGAAGAACGCGGGGATGCCGATGGTCAGCGCGTTGACCAGCGTGGAGTGCCGGGGCGCGAACGGGAACATGAGCCCCATGACGCCGGTCAGCAGCGACAGCACGATCGCGTAGAAGGTCTTGGTGAGGAACAGGTTGGAGACGCGTTCGATGTTGGCCAGCACCCGGCGGCCCTCGCCCACCACGTGGGGGAGCGTGGCGAAGGCGTTGTCGAGCAGCACCACCTGGGCGACGGCCTTGGTGGCGGGGCTGCCCGCGCCCATCGCGATGCCGAGGTCGGCGTCCTTGAGCGCGAGCACGTCGTTGACGCCGTCGCCGGTCATGGCGACGGTGTGGCCGCGGGACTGGAGGGCGCTGACGAACATCCGCTTCTGCCGCGGGGTGACCCGGCCGAAGACGGTGTTGGCGTCCAGCAGGTCGGCGAGCTTGTCGGGGTCGTCCTCCGGCAGGGTGCGGGCGTCGACGGCCCGGTGGCCGTCGGGGATGCCGAGGCCGGTGGCGATGGCGGAGACGGCCTCGGGGTTGTCGCCCGAGATGACCTTGACGGCGACGCCCTGGCGGGCGAAGTAGCCGAGGGTCTCGTGGGCGTCGGGGCGGATGCGCTGCTTGAGCGTGACGAGCGCGACGCACTCGACGCTCGCGTCCGGGGCGCCTCGCTCGGCGGCGGCCAGGTCGCCGGTGCGGCACAGCGCGAGCACGCGGGCGCCGGTGGAGGCGAGCGCCGCGGCCCGCTCGTAGCCGGCGCCGCCGTCGAGCAGCACGTCGGGGGCGCCGAGCAGCCACGCCCCGCGCTCGCCGAAGTCGGCGCCGCTCCACTTGCGGGCCGAGGAGAACGGCACGCTGGCCGTGGCCGTCCACCCGGCGGGCATCGCGGGATAGCGCACCTGCACGGCCTGGGCGGTGGCGTTGGGCCGCTGGTCGAGGTTGGCCAGGGCGGCCAGCGCCTCGTCCACGGCCTCCCGGCCGCTCCGCCCGTCGCCCTGCCGCGTCCGCCCGTCGCCCTGCCGCGTCTGCCCGTCGCCGTGCCCGGTCTGCCCGTCGCCGTGCTCGGCGCTGATCGGCAGCACCTCGTCGAGGTCCATGCCGCCCGCCGTGAGGGTGCCGGTCTTGTCCAGGCACAGCACGTCGACCCGGGCCAGGCCCTCGATCGCGGGCAGCTCCTGGACCAGGCACTTGCGCTGGCCCAGCCGTACGACGCCGACGGCGAAGGCGATGGAGGTCATCAGCACCAGACCTTCGGGGATCATGGTGACGATGCCGGCGACCGCTCCGGTGATGGCGGTGCCGAAGTCGCCCGAGTTGCGCAGCTGGCTGTAGATCAGCAGCGCGCCGATCGGGATGACCAGCCAGGTGACGTACTTGATGAAGTTGGAGATGCCCTCGCGCAGCTCGGAGTGGGCGAGGTGGAACTTGCTGGCCTCCTCGGCGAGGCGCACGGCGTAGGCGTCGGTGCCGACGTGGGTGGCGACGAACGCGCCGGAGCCCGCGACGGCGAAGCTGCCCGACAGCACCCGGTCGCCGGGCCGCTTGTGCACGGGGTCGGCCTCGCCGGTCAGCAGCGACTCGTCGATCTCCAGGCCGTCGGACTCGACGACCTCGCCGTCCACGAGCAGCCGGTCGCCGGAGCCGAGCAGGACGAGGTCGCCGAGCACCACGTCCTGCGGGTGGATCTCCTGGTCGCGGCCGTCGCGGCGGACCCGGACGGGCGCCTCGTTGATGACGGCCAGGCGGTCGAGGGTGCGCTTGGCGCGCCACTCCTGGACGATGCCGATCAGCGCGTTGGCCACGATGACCAGGCCGAACAGGCCGTCCTGCCACTGCCCGAAGATCAGGATGAGCGCCCAGAGCACGCCGATGACCAGGTTGAACAGCGTGAAGACGTTGGCCCTGATGATGGCGCCGAAGGACCGGCTGGACCGGCGCGGGACGATGTTCCGCTTAGCCTGGGCGGCCTGTGCCGCGGTGAGCCCTTGCACGCGTCCCCCCGGTTCGTGTGGATGCGCCAAAGACTACGGGTTCACCAGAGCCTGTGTGATCGGGGAAGGGCGGCGATCCGGTCGCCGACGCGGGTGACGATGCCGCCGGCCGACAGCTCCGCGGCGAGCGCGCAGGCGGCGCTGACGCCCGCGGCCCGGGACGACCCGTGCGCGATGACCACGGTGCCGTTGAGCCCGAGCAGGACGGCGCCGCCGTGGGCCTCGGCGTCGAGGCGGTGGCGCAGCTCGCGGAGGCGCGAGCGCTGCAGGAACGCGCCGACCCGGGCGGCCGGGCTCTCGCCGATCGCCTCGCCGAGCTGGTGGAAGGCGTAGCGGACGGTCCCCTCCATGGTCTTGAGCGCCACGTTGCCGGTGAAGCCGTCGGCGGTGATCACGTCCACGGCGCCGGTGAGCAGGTCGTGGCCCTCGACGTTGCCGGTGAAGTGCAGGCCGGGGGTGCTCTGGAGCAGCTCGTGGGCGCGTTTGACCAGCTTGTTGCCCTTCTCGGCCTCGGCGCCGATGGTGAGCAGGCCGACCTTCGGCTGGGTGAGGCCGTGGGCCAGCTCCGCGTACGCCGTGCCGAGGTGGGCGAACTGCACCAGCATCTCGGGCTTGGCGTCGGCGTTGGCCCCGGCGTCCACGAGCAGCGTCGGGTGGGGGCGGGTGGGCAGGGAGACGGCGATCGCGGGCCGCAGGACGCCCTGCTGGGGCTTGAGGCGGAGCCTGCCGGTGGCGACGATGCCGGCGGTCGATCCCGCCGACACCACGGCCGAGGCGTCGCCCCGCCGTACGAGATGGCAGGCGATGGCGATGCTCGAACGGGGGCGGCGCAGGCTGGCCAGGGCGCCCTCATCCATCGCGAGGACCTCCTCGGCCCGCACGATGGGGATCTCCTTGGTGGCGTCGTGGTCGGCGAGGGCCTCGTAGAGGATCCGCGGCGGTCCGACCAGCACGACCTGCAGCCCGCGCTCGCGCACGGCGTGCACCGCTCCCGCGACGATCTCGTGGGGGGCGTGGTCGCCGCCCATGGCGTCGAGCGCGATCGGTTTGCTGTCGGACACTGGGTCACCTCGTACGGGCTGCGTGCCCGCCGAGAGGGTCGCCGAACGCGGGCTCGGCGAAACCGCGGCGCAGGCGGGACGCTTGCCAGGCTAGCCGGTGGCGCCGATGCCCGATCCGCCGGGAGAGGCGCGCGGGGTCATGGCGGGCCGGCGCGGGGTCAGTGCGGGGTCATGGCGGGCCGGCGCGGGGTCAGTGCGGGTTCCAGGCGGTGACGCCGCGGGGTCAGCGCAGGTTCCAGTCGGTGACGCCGCGGGACACGATCACCTTGGAGAACATCGACACGCCGGTGATGCGGATGAGCGGGCCGTCGCCGGCCGAGCCGCCGGTCACGTTGCGCTTGCCGAACGTGGAGCCGCCCTCGTCGATGACGTGCGCGTTGTCGGGGACGCGGACGATGAGCTTGGCGAAGCGGGCGTCGCACTCCAGGGTGACCTCGCGGCCGGGCAGCACGGCCTCGGACAGGTCGACGATCATCGCGCCGAAGGTCACGGCCAGCGTGGTGTGCCGGGAGGCGACCCAGCGACCCTTGCGGATGATCTTGCTGAACGTGGAGCGGATCGTCTGCTGCTCGACGGTCTCGGGCGGACGGGAGGCGGTCACGTCCGGCAGATCCGTGGTCAGGGGGACGAGCTCGCCGACCGTCTTGGCCGTGTAGGCGGCCTCCAGGCGGTCCGCGTGCTCGACGCTGGTGAGCCGGCCGGTGGCGAGCGCCTCGCCCAGCACGGCGGCCACGCGGTCGCGGTCGGTGTCGGAGGCGCGCAGCGCGGGATCGTGGGTCACGGCGCCAGTGTAGCCCCGAACGCGATATGTCGCGAGATGTCGCGGAAACTCATCTCCGACTCGGCGGAACCGAATCCTGGGTTAGCAACGTCCGGATATAAGAGCCATAGACGCGCGACAGAGGCTTGAGGTTTACCGGCGCACGAACAAAAATGAGGGGAAACGCCTAGTGATCTTGAACCAGGCCGGCACACGACGCTTCCGGGCGTACACGTCCAAGCATCTCGACGACCTCCTTCTCCGGGCAGGGCTCCACGACGACGAGCGGCTGAAGGTGCGCGCCGTGGCCACGGTGCTCCCGTTCCGCACCAACGCGTACGTCGTGGACGAGCTCATCGACTGGTCGGCCGCGCCCGACGACCCCATGTACAGACTGGTCTTCCCCCAGGCGGACATGCTGCCCGCCGCCGACGTCGCCCGGCTGGCCGACCTGCTCAAGGCAGAGGTCCCGGCCGCCGAGCTCCTCGCCGAGGCCAACCGGGTCCGTGCCCGCCTCAACCCCCACCCCGCCGGGCAGATGGAGCTGAACGTTCCCCGGCTGGACGACGAACCGGTACCGGGACTCCAGCACAAGTACCCCGAGACCGTCCTGATCTTCCCCAAGCAGGGGCAGACCTGCCACGCCTACTGCACGTACTGCTTCCGGTGGGCGCAGTTCGTCGGCGACGCCGACCTCAAGTTCGCCTCCGACGACGTCGAGCAGATGGTGCGCTACATCCGCCGGCACCCCGAGGTCACCAGCGTGCTCATCACCGGCGGCGACGCCATGATCATGGGTGAGCCGGTGCTCCGGCGTTACCTGGAGCCGCTGCTCGCCCTGGACCAGCTCGAGTCGATCCGCATCGGCACCAAGTCGCTCGCGTACTGGCCGCAGCGCTTCACCACCGACCCCGACGCGGACTCCACGCTGGAGCTGTTCGAGCAGGTGGTGGCGGCCGGCAAGAACCTCGCCTTCATGGCCCACTTCACCCACCCGCAGGAGCTGGAGCCGCCGCTGGTCGAGGCCGCGGTCCGGCGCATCCTCGGCACCGGCGCGACCATCAGGACGCAGGCGCCGCTGATCCGCTCCATCAACGACGACCCGGCGCTGTGGTCGGCCATGTGGCGCCGGCAACTGCGGATGGGGATGATCCCGTACTACATGTTCGTCGAACGCGACACGGGCCCGCAGGACTACTTCGCGGTGCCGCTGGCGCGGGCCCACGAGGTGTTCAGGGACGCGTACGCGTCGGTCTCCGGGCTCTGCCGCACCGTGCGCGGGCCGTCCATGTCGGCCACGCCCGGCAAGGTGTGCGTCGACGGGGTCACGGAGATCGCCGGCCAGCGGGTCTTCGTGCTCCACCTCATCCAGGCCCGCGACCCGTCACTGGTCGGGCGGCCGTTCTTCGCGCACTACGACCCCACGGCGGTGTGGCTGGGCGACCTGCGCCCCGCCTTCGCCGACCGGTTCCCGTTCGAGCCCGCGGCGGAAGCGGCCGCGGAAGAGGCTCTGGTGGCCGTCTGAGTCCGTCCGGGTGACTCGCACGCCCCTTCCGGCGGGCCCGGCTTCCGGCGGGCCCGGTGGGTCCGGCTTCCGGCGGGCCCGTCCCGTCCGGGCGGTCAAGCGAGCATCCGGCTACCGGAAAATCTGCGCGCCCGGCCCGCGGCATTCGTCCTTACCGGTCGTCGTCCGCGGGCCGTCGGCGTGCTCGGAGAGCGGGCGGCGAATGCCGGGAACGCCCCACTGTCGTGTCCCGACATGCCGCCCATTCACCCTGCCGTCCACCGGCCTCGTCCCCGATCTCCCCGGCCTCTTGAAGGCTCGTTGACCCGCCCAGCGGACCACTGGGCGCGGTGGTACAACTACGTTCAGTAGCCCAGCCGGGCGGCGCGCCGCGTGTGGTGCCCACCGCGTGCTCGTCTCGGCTTTCGGGGGGTTGTCGAGTCTCTCTCCTCCGCATGCGAGAGCGATCGATCACGAGCCGGGAAGGCAATCATGAATCGTGTAGTCAAGACGGCTGTCGCCGTCGCGTCACTCGGGCTGGCGGCGGCCCTCACCGTCCCGCCGGCCCACGCGCAGGCGCACCGCTCCACCAGACCGCTCACGACCGGGCCGGGCGCGCCGGACGTGACGTCCCCGGTCGCCGGGGCACCGGTCGCCGGGGCGCTGGACGACGCGGCGGGCGGCCGGGACGCTCTGGCGGGCCGGACCCTGCGCGCCGACACGCCTGGAGGGCCCGTCGCCGGCGCCGACGTGCCGGGAGCCGGGACGCCGGGTGCGGAGGAGCAAGGCACGCCGGTCGACGCCGTCGCCACAGTGGCACCAGTGGCACCGGTGGCACCGGTGGCACCGGTGGCTCCGGTCGCGCCGGGCACGGGGGTGTCCGGCGCCGAGGTTCCGGGGGCTCGTACGCTCGGAGCCGGCCTGCCGGTGGACCGGACGCCGCGGCCCGCGGTGTCGGGCGCGGTCCGGCCCGCCTCACCGGACCCGCGCGGCGAGGGGAACGCCCGAGCGGGCGGACGCCGGGGCGGCGCGAGGAACGCGGCCGCCGCCGACCGGGACGGTCGCCGCAACGGGCGCAGGGCCGGTACGGGCCGGAGGGCCTCGCGTGCCCGCGACGATGACAGGGGACGCTCCCGCCGCCCCCGCGAGTCCCGCGAGAACTGGGAGCGCCGCTTCGTCGAGCCCAGCCGTCCCGACCTGGCCGAGGACCCGATCCTGAGCGTCCCGGCCGGCCGGTCGCTGGATGACGCCCTGTCCCGGGGCATGCGGGAGGGCGCCGCCGTGCGGAGCCTTCCCCGTACCGGGAGCGTCACGCGGAACGCCGCCACCCGCACGACGGCCCGCGAAGCGGCCCCGGCGGTCGCCCGCGGCGCTGCCCAGACGGCGACCCCGGCGGTCGCCCGCGGTGCTGCCCCGACCCCGGCAGTTGCCCGCGGTGTGGCCGAGACGGCGGCTCGTGGCGGGGCCCCGGCGGCTGTCCGCAGTGCTGCCCAGACGGCGGCTCGTGGCGTCGCCCAGCATGGTGCGCCCGTTGTCGCCCAGCATGGCGCGCCGGTCGTCGCGCCGATCCAGGGTGGCGTCGCCCCGAGTGTCCCGTTCGCGCAGGGTGGTGTGGGGCAGGGTGTGCCGTTCGCGCAGGGTGGCATGACGCCGTGGATCCCGGCTCAGGGCGCGGTCGCGCAGAGGGTCCCGATGGCGCGGAGTGACGCTTCGCCGGCCGGGACACGGGCCCGTGGCTCCGCCCAGGGCGGCACGGCCCCCAGGGCCGCCGCGACGCGCGGTGTCGCTCCCGGCGGTGTGGCGCCGGCGCAGAGCGGTGCGCTCCCGGGCGGCACGGCGGTGCGCGGAATCACGCCGGGCGGGATCACGCCGGGCGGTGTGGTGTCGGGCAACTCGCTGGCGCGCGGCGTCACCTCGGGCGGTGTGGTGCCGAACGCGACGGTGGCGCGCGGGATCGTGCCGAGCGGTCCGCTGGCGCAGGGAGTGACCCCGGGGGCCGTGGTGTCCGGCTCTCCGCTGCAGCGCGGTCTCGCCTCGGGCGGCGTGGTGCCGGGCACGCGGCTGACCTGACGACCCGGGCAGCCGCCCGCCGTGCCCACCGGTGACCCTGAGGGGGAGTGGACGAGCGCCTTGGTGCCGGTGCTCGTCCGGCCCGCCTCGGCAGCCGGTGGAACGGCACGGGCCGGGCGGACGCGCCCGCGCCCGGATCACGCCTCACGAGCCGGGGCCGTCGTCACTGCAGGGCGGCGACCCCGGTGAGAGGCGCAGCCCGCCGCCGGTCCCTCGAACAGGGACCGGCGGCTCTCCCATGTCCGGCCCCTGACGGGGAGGACCCCATCCCGCCCGTCCCCATGCGGCCGCCCGAGCGTCCCCGCGTCACGCCGAGCCCGTCACGGGGCCGGGAGGGGGCGTCAGGGCGCCCACGACCCAGCCGGGCGCCGGGGGCATGCCCCGGGGCCCCCGAAGGGCGGACGGGTCTCCCCGGCCGCGCACCCGGGCGTCGCAGGGGCCGGTGGGCGTCTTCCGGCGGCAGTTCATCCGCGGGCGGCATGCGCTCGGACGCCCTCAAGGGCCGAACGGCGCTTGGGGGCCCGAGTAGCGGGCGCCGACCTGGCGGTCGGAACACGAGACGCCGGTGTGGCGGGTGGTCCGGGTCTGGCGGTCGGAACACGAGACCGTGTGGCGGGTGGTGCGGGTCTGGCGGTCGGATACGGACGCCGGTGTGGCGGGTGGTCCGGGTCTGGTGGTCAGACGCGGACGCCGGTGCGGCGGGCGATCTGGGCCTGGAGGCGGGCCATCTGCCAGTGCAGATCGATGAGCTGCTCGGCCAGCTCCATCCTCGGGATCTGTGTCACGTCCTCGACGGCCAGGTGGTCGATCGCGGCCGACAGCTCGCCCATCGCGCCCCCGTTCCCTTCCATCCACGCCTCGTCGTATCGAAACAACGTTCGAATCATATCGGAACGCCGGCCACGCTGTCAGGTGTACGCCACTCGTGTCGCAGGCGCACGACGAAGCCGCCGGGCGTGTCGCACGCGCCGGCGGCCGGGTGTGTCGAGTGCTCGGGCGCTCAGCCCTTGTCGGCTCAGCCCTTGTTGTAGGCGGCGAGCACTTCCTTCGGGTCGCCGTCCATCTTGATCTTGCCCTTGTGCAGCCAGATGACCCGGTTGCAGGTCTCCTCGATGACCCGCAGGTCATGGGCGACGAGGAAGACCGTGCCGGCCTCCTCGCGGATCTTCCTGATGCGCTGCTCGCTCTTCTTGCGGAACTCGCGGTCGCCGGTGGCCAGCGCCTCGTCGATGAGCAGCACGTCGTGGGTCTTGGCCGAGGAGATGGCGAAGCGCAGGCGGGCGCCCATGCCGGAGGAGTACGTGGACATCGGGAGCTGGACGAACTCGTCGATGCCGGAGAAGTCCACGATCTCCTGGTACTTGTCCTTGACCTCGGCCGGTGTCATGCCCATGGCGTAGCAGCCGAGCACGATGTTGCGCTCGCCGGTGAGCTCGCGCATGAGCGCGGCGTTGACGCCGAGCAGCGACGGCTGGCCGTCGGTGTAGACGGCGCCCGCGTGGGGCGGCAGGAGCCCGGCGATGGCGCGCAGCAACGTGGACTTGCCCGAGCCGTTGCGCCCCACGATGCCGATGGCGTCGCCGTGGTAGGCCACGAAGGAGACGCCCTTGACGGCGTGGACCTCCTTCATCTGCGGCCTGCCCTGGCGCCTCAGGATGCGCGTGAGGGCGTTGACCGCGTTGCCCTTCTCGGCGTCGGAGGCCGCGCCGTACACGCGGTAGATGATGTGCAGGTCGTCGACGATGACGGTGGGCGTGCCGGTGGGAACGTCGAGAGGCGACGTGGCGGCCGTCTTCGGCTGCGCGGCCGAAGGCGCAGCCGGCTTGGGCTGCGCCTTCGCCTTGCCGTCCGTGCCGGCGACGGCGGGCTCCTCGGCCTTCACCAGTGACAGCTCCTCGGTAAGTTCAGCCACGCCCGTACCTCTCCTCGGCCCGCCAGAAGTACCAGAAGCCGAAGCAGAGTGCGAACACCGCCCAGAATACGCAGGATATCCACACCGAATCCGGCGGGTTGTGCCCGCCGCCACTCGTGATGAGGATGTCGCGCATGGCCTCGATGTACGAGGCGGCCGGGTTGGCGTAGTACATGACGTCGGCCACCCACTGGGGCGCGTGGGCGGTGCCCACGACCCTCTCCTGGATGGAGAAGAAGACGCCCGAGGCGTACAGCCAGGTGCGGGTGATGAACGGCAGGAGCTGGTTGAGGTCGCGCATGGAGGCGCCCAGCCGCGCCATCACCAGGCCGGCGCCCACGTTGAACAGCGTCTGGAGCACCAGCACGACCGGCACCAGCAGCCAGCTCAGCGCGATGGGCTCGTGGGTGATGAGCACGATCACGAGGAGCACGCTCATGGAGATGGCGAGCTGCTGCAGCTCCTGGATGATGTAGGCCAGGGGGAGCGAGGCCCTGGGGAAGTGCAGCGCGCGGATCAGCGAGAGGTTGCCGGAGATCGACTTGGCTCCCGCGGTGACCGACCGCTGGGTGTAGGTGAAGACGAACATCCCGGTCAGCAGGAACGCGGAGTAGTTGTGGATGTGGCCCTTGCCGCCGAGCACGAGGCCGAACATCACGTAGTAGATGGCGGCGTTGAGCAGCGGCGTGAGGACCTGCCAGAGCTGGCCCAGGGCGGAGCTCGAGTACTTCGAGACGTTGCGGGAGGTGGCGTAGGTCAGGATGAAGTGCCGCCGCTCCCAGAGCTGGCGCACGTAGACAGGGAACCTCGGCCGTGCGATGGCACGGCGAAGCCCGTATCTCGCGGCGAGCTTGGCCAGCGGCTCCTGCCCGCCTCGGCCGCCCGCCTGGGCGTCCGCCACAGCGGATTCCGGCTGACTCATGGCAAGGACTCTATTGGATCCCGGTCGGTGGGGTGCTGCCACGCCGGTGCGCGGCAGACAGTTGGACGAAGTCCTGGAGCGCCCGGTTCCAAGGTGCCGCCAAGACCCGAACAACCGTAGCCCAGTGACCCGGCGCGTGGCGGGCAAGGGCGCGAGCACGATTCGGTAAGGGGTATTTTTGCTCGACTGTCCGTGTCCAGTCCTGGGGTTATCTGACGGTAATGAAAGCTTATGCACCGTCTGCGCCCAATGACTGTGACGGTGGATAGGCGCACGTGTGACCGAACTGCAACGCGCCAGAGACTCGCTGGTGGCACGTAGTGAGGGATAGTCGCGATCGACTGGCAGGGCGTCGGCTGGTTTGACCATGTCAGCCAAACCCGGGGGATTACCGAACCCCCCGTCAGGCTGCTCACGATCATCGCAGCTCAGCGCTTACGCCCACCTGTAGAGGGAGGAATCTTCTTACCATGCGTGTTACTAAGGGCGCACAGATCGTCGCCGGTACCGCGCTGCTGGCCCTCGCGGTTGCCGCGTGTGGTGGCGGCGGCGGCACCTCGACGGGCACCTCCGGGTCGGGCGGCGACACGCCGGTCCGTATGGAGCTTGGCGAGCCGCAGAACCTGCTGGTCCCTTCGAACACCACTGAGTCCGAGGGCGCCGAGGCGCTCGCGGCGGTCTTCGAGCCGCTGGTGAACTATGACGAGAACAAGCAGGTCGTCATGGGCGCCGCCGACTCGATCGAGACCAAGGACAACAAGGTCTGGACGATCAAGCTCAAGCCGGGCTACACCTGGCACAACGGCGAGCCCGTGATCGCTCAGAACTACGTGGACGCCTGGAACTACGCGGCCAACCAGGAGAACGCGCAGGGCGCGGGCTACTTCTTCGGTCGCGTCGAGGGCTACGCCGACCTCAACCCGGGTGAGGGCAAGCCGGTCAGCACCAAGGAGATGAAGGGCCTCAAGGCGGTGGACGACACCACCCTCGAGGTCACGCTGAGCGCGCCGTTCTCGCAGTTCAAGACCATGCTCGGCTACACCGCGTTCTACCCGCTGCCCAAGGCCGCCTTCGGCTCCGACGGCAAGGTGACGAGCGAGTACGGCGAGAAGCCCATCGGTCAGGGTCTGTTCAAGCTGGACAAGCCCTACAAGAAGGGCACCGACCAGACCATCGACCTGACGGTCTACGACAAGTACCCGGGCAAGAAGCCGACCGGCTGGACCAAGCTCCAGTTCAAGCTCTACAACAGCTCGGAGACGGCCTACAACGACCTGCAGGCCGACAACGTCGACATCCACGACTCGCTGCCCGCGTCGGCGATCGCCAGCGCCAAGACCGCGCTCGGTGACCGCTACCAGGACCAGCCGGACGCCGGTATCGGCTACATCGGCTTCCCGCTGCAGTACAACGACGAGTACAAGGACGTCAAGGTCCGCGAGGCCATCTCCATGGCCATCGACCGGAAGACCATCGCCGAGACGGTCTTCTCCGGCACCCGTGCGCCGGCCGACGACTTCATCAACCCGGCCATCGACGGCTACCGCCAGGGCGCCTGCACCGCGTGCGCCTACGACCCGGGCAAGGCCAAGGAGCAGTACGCCGCGGCCAAGGGCCCGGCCAAGCTGGAGCTCGGCTACAACGCCGACGGTGGTCACAAGGAGTGGATCGAGGCCGTCGCCAACAACCTCCGCGCCAACCTCGGCGTCGAGGTGACGGTCAAGCCGTTCGAGAAGTTCGCCAACATCCTGGACGACCTGGACGCCAAGAAGTACAAGGGCATGTTCCGGATGGGCTGGGCGATCGACTACCCGTCGGCCGAGGACTACCTGACGCCGATCTTCTCGACCGGCGCCATCAAGACCGGCTCGAACTACGCGGGCTACTCCAACAAGGAGTTCGACGAGACGGTCGCCAAGGGCGACCAGGCGGCGACCCCCGAGGAGGGCCTCAAGCAGTACCAGGCGGCCGACGACATCCTCATCAAGGAGATGCCGTACATCCCGGTGTACTTCTACCGGAACAACTCCGGCTACTCGACCAAGGTGAAGAACGTCAAGATCAACCTGCTCAACCAGGTTGAGTGGGCCGACGTCGAGAAGGCCTGACGCTTGTTCCCGGGGGCGGGCGGGCACCGCCCCCCCCCCCCCCCCCAGCCCCCCGCACCCCCCAGCGCTGGGCCGTACACCCCCCAGCTACCACCCCACCCAGCAGGCCAGTAAC
>NZ_JABWGN010000032.1:21865-36778 GCF_013363975.1 Nonomuraea montanisoli
CCCTGGCCAACACCTACAATCCACACCCCCCCACCCGGGTGGGGGGGGCCGCCGCCCCCCCGGCTTGCGGCTGGGCCCGGGGGGGGGGCCCCCCCGGCCCCCCCGCCCCTCGAGAGCGCCAGGAAGGCAGTCGCTTGGGCCGTTCCACCCCATGGATCCAGGCACTGCCTTCTGGCATGTACGGGAGGCTTGAATGGGCCGTTACATCATCAGGCGTCTGATCCAGGCAGTGCCAGTCCTGCTCGGCGCCACCCTCTTCATCTTCGCCATCGTCTTCGCGCTTCCTGGTGACCCCATCGCGGCGCTGGCCGGTGAGAAGAGGCAGGACCCCAACATCGTCGCGATCATCCGCGACCAGTACCACCTCAACGATCCGCTGCTGCTCCAGTACTGGTACTACATCAGCGGCATCATCTTCCGCGGAGACTTCGGCAAGACCTTCGCCGGCGTCCCGGTGACCCAGCTCCTCGCGGGCAAGCTCCAGGTCACGCTGAACCTCGCGTTGGTCGCGCTGGTCCTGGAGGCCATCATCGGCGTCGTCCTCGGCCTCTGGGCGGCGCTGCGCCGCGGCCGGGCGACCGACACGGCCATCCTCGCCTCGACCCTGCTGCTGATCTCGATCCCCACGCTGGTCAGCGGCTTCGTGCTGCAGCTCTGGCTGGGCGTCTGGCTCAAGCAGGTGACCGGTACGGAGATCTTCCCCATCGCGGGCGCCACGCAGGGCATCAAGTCGTACCTGCTGCCCGGGTTCGTGCTGGCGGGCGTGTCGATCGCGTACCTGACCCGGCTCACGAGGACGAGCCTGGTGGAGACGCTGAGATCCGACTACATCCGCACGGCGACCGCCAAGGGCCTGTCCCGCCGGCGGGTCATCGGCCGGCACGGCCTGCGCAACGCGCTGATCCCCCTGGTGACCTACCTGGGCGCCGACCTCGGCAACCTCATGGGCGGCGCGGTGATCACCGAGACGATCTTCAACCTGCCGGGGATCGGCAACCAGCTCTACCAAGGCGTCTACCTACGAGAACAACCCATCGTCGTAGGAATCGTGACCATCCTGGTGTTGGTCTACATCGTGGCCAACCTGGCTGTCGACCTGATGTACGCAGTGCTCGACCCGAGGATCCGCTATGAGTGACACTCCGCAGGCAGGGCCCGCGGGCCCCGACACCCAGACTCTGACCCCGGAGACGGCCCCCAGCGCTCCTCCTTCCCGCGGCAGGCGCCGCAAGAAGGAGGGAAAGCCGGCGAGCCTGTGGACCGACGCCTGGCACGACCTGCGCCGCAGGCCGATGTTCATCTTCTCGCTGGTCCTCATCGCGATCCTGCTGATCATGTCGTTCTGGCCGTCGCTGTTCACGTCGATCAACCCGCTGGACGCGCGCACGTGTGACCTCGCCAGCGCCCGCCAGGGCCCCAGCGCCGGTCACCTCTTCGGGCGCGACAACCTCGGCTGCGACGTGTACGCCCGGACCATCTTCGGCGCCAGCAACTCGATCCTCATCGGTGTGAGCACCACGATCATCACCGCGGTCGTCGGCGGCCTGCTCGGCCTCATCGCCGGCACCCGCGGCGGCGTCACCGACACGGTCAGCTCCCGCATCACCGAGGTCTTCTTCGCGATCCCGCAGATCCTGGGCGCGCTGCTCATCACGGCGACGTTCCGGGACAAGGGGCTCGGCATCTGGATCGTGGTGATCGCGCTGTCGGTGCTGGCGTGGCCGATGACGTTCCGCATCATGCGGGCCGCCGTCATCACGGCCAGGAGCCAGGACTTCGTCATCGCGGCGCGGGCGCTCGGCGCGAGCCAGAGCCGGATCATGTTCGGCCACCTGCTGCCGAACGCGATCGCCCCGGTGATCGTCGTGTCCACCATCAACCTGGGCGGGTTCATCGCGGCCGAGGCCGCGCTGTCGTTCCTCGGGGTCGGCGTGCAGTCGCCGGACATCTCGTGGGGCCTGATGATCGCCGACGCCCGGAGCCGGTTCCTGGAGGCGCCGCTGCCGCTGGTGTTCCCCGCCGTGTTCCTGAGCATCACCGTGCTGGCGTTCATCATGATGGGCGACGCCGTCCGCGACGCGCTCGACCCGAAGCTCAGGTAGAAGGGGGGATCAGATGAGTAAGACATCGCTGCGGACGTCGCCCGCCGAGGGAGGGCTGGGTGACGAGCCGTTGCTGGCGGTGGAGGACCTGCACGTGGAGTTCGCCACTCGGGCGGGCGTCGTGCGGGCCGTGAACGGCGTGAGCTACTCGCTCAACCCGGGTGAGACCCTCGCGGTCCTGGGCGAGTCGGGCTCCGGCAAGTCCGTGACCGCGCAGGCGATCATGGGCATCCTGGACATGCCGCCCGCGCGCATTCCCAAGGGGGAGATCCGCTTCCGCGGGACCGACCTGCTGAAGCTGTCGGACGAGGCGCGCACGCAGGTCCGCGGCCAGCGCATCGCCATGATCTTCCAGGACGCGCTGTCGGCGCTCAACCCGGTGTTCACCGTGGGCTGGCAGATCAGCGAGATGTTCCGCGTCCACCGCGGCATGTCCAAGCGTGACGCGATGGCCAAGGCCGTCGAGCTGATGGACCGGGTCCGCATCCCGGCCGCCAAGCAGCGCGTGCACGACTTCCCGCACCAGTTCTCCGGAGGCATGCGCCAGCGCATCATGATCGCCATGTCGATCGCGCTGGACCCGGAGGTGCTGATCGCGGACGAGCCGACGACCGCGCTCGACGTGACGGTCCAGGCCCAGATCATGGAGCTGCTCGCCGAGCTGCAGCGCGAGAGCAACATGGGCCTGATCCTCATCACGCACGACCTCGGCGTCGTCGCCGACGTCGCGGACAAGATCGCGGTCATGTACGCGGGACGGATCGTCGAGAACGCCCCGGTGTACGACATCTACCGGGCGCCCGCCCACCCGTACACGAAGGGCCTGCTGGAGTCGATCCCCCGGGTCGACCTCAAGGGCCAGGAGCTGTACGCGATCAAGGGTCTGCCGCCCAACCTGCTCGACATGCCCACCGGCTGCGCCTTCCACCCGCGGTGCCCGTACCGCCAGGACAACTGCGTGACCGACGCACCCCCGCTCTACGGGATCAGCGGTGCGCGCAACAGCGCCTGCCACTACTGGAGGGAGGTCCTCGATGGCGACCCAAGGTGAGCGCATCCTGGAGGTGCGCGACCTGGTCAAGCACTTCCCGCTGACCCAGGGCATCATGTTCAAGAAGCAGATCGGCGCCATCAAGGCCGTGGACGGCGTCTCCTTCGAGCTGAACAAGGGCGAGACGCTGGGCATCGTCGGCGAGTCCGGCTGCGGCAAGTCGACGCTGGCCAAGGTGCTGATGGCGCTGGAGCGGCCGACGTCCGGCTCGGTGGTGATCAACGGGCGCGACATGGCCAAGGCCAAGGGCGCCGAGCTCAAGCGGATGCGCCGCAACATCCAGATGGTGATGCAGGACCCCTACACCTCGCTGAACCCCCGGATGACCGTCGGCGACATCGTGGGCGAGCCGTTCGAGATCCACACCGAGGCCGCGCCCAAGGGCGACCGGCGGCGCAAGGTGCAGGAGCTGCTGGAGGTCGTGGGCCTCAACCCCGACCACATCAACCGCTACCCCCACCAGTTCTCCGGCGGTCAGCGCCAGCGCATCGGCATCGCCCGCGGTCTGGCGCTCCAGCCTGAGATCATCGTCTGCGACGAGCCGGTGTCCGCGCTCGACGTGTCGATCCAGGCGCAGGTCATCAACCTGCTGGAGCGGCTGCAGAACGAGTTCGGCCTGGCGTACATCTTCATCGCCCACGACCTGTCGGTGGTGCGCCACATCTCCGACCGGGTCGCGGTGATGTACCTGGGCAAGATGGTGGAGCTGGGCAAGGACCTGGAGATCTACGACCGGCCGGCCCACCCGTACACCCAGGCGCTGCTGTCGGCCGTCCCCGTCCCCGACCCCGAGGGCCGCGAGGGCCGGGAGCGGATCATCCTGCAGGGCGACCCGCCCTCGCCGGCCAACCCGCCGTCGGGCTGCCGCTTCCGCACCCGCTGCTGGAAGGCCCAGGAGATCTGCGCCACGGAGGAGCCGCTGCTGCAGATCCGTCCGGGCACGGCGCACCTCAGCGCCTGCCACTTCGCGGAGACGCACGACGTGGTCCACGCCGGCTGACGCCGCCGTCACCTCCCGAGGGCCCCGCGCGATCCGCTCGCGCGGGGCCCTCGGCGTTCGTCCGCACACGGGACGGCGTCGCGGGTCAGCGGGTGGCGATGACCGCCGAGCCGTGGCCGAACAGCCCCTGGTTGGCCGCCAGGCCCACCCTGGCGCCCGCCACCTGCCGGTCGCCCGCCCGGCCGCGCAGCTGCCAGGTCAGCTCGCACACCTGGGCGATCGCCTGGGCGGGGATCGCCTCGCCGAACGAGGCCAGCCCTCCCGAGGGGTTGACCGGGAGCCGGCCGCCGAGCGCGGTGTCGCCGGTGCGCAGCAGCTTGTCCGCCTCGCCGGGCGGGCAGAGGCCGACGTCCTCCATCCAGTCGAGCTCCAGCGCCGTGGACAGGTCGTACACCTCGGCGAACGACACGTCCTCCGGGCCCAGCCCCGCCTCCTCGTACGCGGCGTGCGCGATCGCCGCGCGGAACGGCCGGGCGGGCGGCGGCACGGCGGCGGCGGAATCCGTGGCGAACTCCGGGAGCTCCAGCACGGTGTTGGGGAAGGCGGGCGTCACCGTGGAGATCGCGGCCAGCCGCACCGGCTCCGTGACGCCGCGCCGCCGGGCGTAGTCCTCGGAAGCGAGCACGACCGCGGCCCCGCCGTCGGAGGTGGCGCAGATGTCCATGAGGCGCAGCGGGTCGGCCACCATGGGCGAGGCCAGCACCTCCTCGGCCGTGACCGGCTTGCGGTAGCGGGCCAGCGGGTTCAGCGCGCCGGCGCGGGCGTTCTTGACCTTGACGGCCGCGAAGTCCTCGGGCGTGGAGCCGTGCAGGGCCATCCGGCGGCGCGCGTACAGCCCGAAGTAGGCCGGGTTGGTCGCGCCGAGCAGGCGGAAGCGCAGCCAGTCGGGATCGTCGGGGCGGTCGCCGCCGACCGGCTTGAAGAAGCCCTTCGGGGTGGAGTCGGCGCCCACGACCAGCGCCACGTCGCAGAGCCCGGCGAGGATCCGGGTCCGCGCGATGTCCATGGCCTGGGCTCCGGAGGCGCAGGCGGCGTAGCAGGACGCGATCCGGGCGCCCGACCAGCCGAGCGCCCTGGCGTAGGTCGCGCCGGACACGAAACCCGGGTAGCCGTTCCTGATCGTGTCGGCCCCGACCAGGAACCCGACCTCGGGCCAGCTCACGTCCGCGTCGCGCAGGGCCTCCCGGGCCGCCGCCAGGCCGTACTCGGTGAACGGGCGGCCCCACTTGCCCCACGGGTGCATCCCCGCGCCCAGCGCCACCACGCTCACGACGCCGGCCCCCACATCCACACGAGCGGCCCGTCGGCGAGCGGGCCGCAGGTCAGCTCCAGCTCCATCCCGACCTCCAGGTCCGCGACCGTGAGGTCCTTGACCTGGCCGAGCACCACGATGCCCTCACGCTCCAGCTCCACCGCCGCCAGCGTGACGGGTGTGTACGGCTCGGCGGCCACGTACGGGGCGGGCGGGGGGTAGCAGGAGGCGGTGTAGGACCAGACGCGGCCCCGACGGGACAGCCGGGTCACCTCCAGGTGCTCGCCGTCGCAGCCGGGGTTGGGGCAGAAGCCGGTGCGCGGCGGGAACGTCACCGTGCCGCAGGCGGCGCAGCGGGCGCCCAGGAGATGGGTGACGCCGTCCTCGGCCGTGAACCAGCCGTCGATCGCCAGGGTCATGCCAGGAGTATTACACAAGCGCTTGCTAGGGATAAGATGCGGCGGGGTGCGAGGTCGGGGCGGGCGGGGTCAGGAGGTGCCGGGTCAGGGGGAGCGGCGGCGGGTCAGCACGTGGGTGCCCATCGCGAGGCAGAGCGCGAGCAGGCCGAGCAGCGTCGGCAGCCGGGAGTCGGGCGTGCCGCCGTCCGCCCGTGCCGGCCTCCCCGGTGGGGCCGGAGGGGCCGCGCCCGCCCTGGCCCCCGCCATCCGGCCCGCCTCCCGCAGCGCGAGCAGCGCGTCGGCCACGCCGTGACCGTACGAGGGGTCGCGGTCGTCCGCGCCGGAGGCGGACCATGGACGCCGGGCGGGAGGCGAGGCCGTGCCGCGCTCGATGGCGGCGCGCACCTGACGCGGCGGCAGGCCGGGATAGGCCGACCTGACCAGGGCCGCGATGCCCGCCACCATGGCCGCCGCCGCGCTCGTGCCGTCGCCCACCACGTAGGAGCGGTCGCCGTCGGCGGTGAGGATGCCCGTACCGGGGGCCACCACCGAGAGGTAGTCCTGGCGGTTGGAGAACGCGGCCACCTTGAGCCGCCGGTCCACCGCGCCGACCGCGATGACGCCGGGATAGGCGGCGGGGTAGTTCTTGCGGTTCGTGGTCTCGCCGTCGTTGCCGGAGGAGGCCACGAGGACGGCGCCGCGGCTCAGCGCGTACCGGACCGCCTCCTTCTCGGCCGGGGAGCCGTTCCAGGCGCCGCTGCCGCCGCCCAGGGACATGCTGATGACGTCAGCGCCGTGGTCGGCGGCGTAGCGGATGCCGCGGGCCAGCGCGTCGGGGCGGCCCGCCGAGGGACGGGCGCGCAGCGGGTCGTCGTTCTCCAGCGTGACGCGGACCGACAGGATGCGGGCCCCGGGGGCGACGCCGATCACCCCCAGGCGCGCGGTCCCCCGGGCGGCGTGGGGCACCCGGGCCGGCGCGCCGAGCGCGGCGGCGCGGCCCGCGGCCTCGGAAGGAGGCGCCGTGGCGGGAGACGCCACGGCGGGAGGCGCGGAGGTGAGGATCGGTCCGGTGGGCGGCGCGGCGGCGGCCGGGGGGTTGCGCGGACGTGGTGGGGCGGCGGCGTCGGTGTGGCCGTGGCCGGCGATGAGGCTGGCCATGGCGGTGCCGTGGTGACCCCACCGGCCGGGCCGTCTGCCCGCGCCGGTCAGGTCGGGGCCGGCGACCACGGAGCCCGCCAGGTCGGGGTGGTCGCCGTTCACCCCGGTGTCGAGGACGGCGACCAGCACGCCCTCGCCCCTGGTGATCCGCCACGCCTCGGGCAGGCGCAGCGCCGGGAGCTGCCATTGGGCGGCGCTCGGCGCGCCCGCGGCGGCGGCGCGGGTGTCGGCGCCCGCGCTCGGCGAGGGGCCGGACAGCGGCGAGGCGGCCAGGCACAATCCGAAGGCGGTGACGAGGGTGACGGTGAGGGAGCGGACGTACGGCATGGGGCGGAAGAGGCGCATGGCGACCTCCGGGGCAGAAGGGGGATGCCCGTTGCCGGAGATTGTGACACGAGTCGCCTACCGCTGATCAGACCCTTCAGTAAACAGCCCGATACATCGCGTAATTAGGCTTAAGCGGCTTTCGTAGCGCTAAGACTTGGATATAGACGGAGAAATCCGGACATGGGCGCCGGGGGGTAGCCCCAGCCGCTGCGCCGCGTCCCCCGAGTTCACCGCGATCGCGATCAGCCCCGCCGAGTCCGCGAAGGCCACCAGCTCGCCCGGCGGCACCGCCGCGTACGTCTCCCGGTACGGCAACGTGAGCTGCCGCCGCCCCAGCCACACCCCCAGCGTGTCGCCGACCCGCGCCCCCAGCGCCTCCAGATGGCTCGCCGTGATCGAGAGCTGCGTGTTGCCGTAGCGGTCCACCGAGACGACCTCGCCCTCGACCGCCCCCTCGCGCACCACCGACGTCGGCTCCGGCAGCGACACGAGCCGCGTGATCGGCCGTTCGGGCCCCAGGTCGTCCGGCTTGAGTCCCCTGACCAGCCGTCCCGCCACGGCCGAGTAGATGTCGCGGCCGTGGAAGGTGGGCGAGACGGGTCTCAGGAAGTACTCCTCGTTGCTGATCTCGTACGCCGCCTCCGCCCCTCCGCTGGCGTGGACCGCCCAGGACAGCAGCCCGTTGTCCGGCCCGATGAACACCCGGCCGCCCGCCTCGATCGCGACGGCCCGCCGGGCATGTCCCGTGCCGGGATCGACCGCGCCGATGTGCACGCCCTTGGGTAGGTAGGGGATGGTCTGGGCGAGAATCGCGGCACCGCGCCGTACGTCGCCCGACGGGATGGCGTGGCACACGTCGATCACCCTGGCCTCGGGAGCGATGCCGGCGATCACTCCGTGGCAGGCCGCCACGTAGCCGTCCTCAAGCCCGTAGTCCGTGAGAAGTGTGATGACTGAGGTCACACTTCGTGACTGTACGTCTCGCCATCCGCCATGAACAGCCGGAGTGCGCACATTACGATGGCGTCGGGCCGCATGCGCGTGTCGTGATCGTCGCGCGCAGCCTTTCGAGGAGGAACCATGGACACTGCACCGGCCGGCGGTGACAGTGCACCCCGACAACCGGAGCACGAGCAGCAACCCCTCACCCCACCCGCAGAGCTGACCCCACGTGAACGCGATCTCCTCGCCTTCGAGCGCCAGTGGTGGCGCCACGCGGGCGCCAAGGAGCAGGCCATCAAGGAGACCTTCGGGTTCTCCGCCACCCGCTACTACCAGCTCCTGGGCGAGCTCATCGACAAGCCGGCCGCCCTGGAGCAGGATCCGATGCTGGTGAAGCGGCTGCGCAGGCTGCGCGCCGGCCGCCAGCGCGACCGCGCCGCGAGGCGCCTGGGCATGCGCCCCTGACCGGCTGGGTAGGGCCAGCCGCGTGAGCAACATCCCTGGAATGGAAGCCATCCTGAAGGACCCCGCAGGCGCCGTGATCGGGCTCGACTTCGACGGGACCCTGTCGCCGATCGTGTCCGATCCCGCCGCGGCCCTGATCCACCCCGAGGCGCCCGGCGTGCTGGCCGAGCTGGGCCGGCACGTGCGTGCGGTGGCCATCGTCACCGGGCGCCCGCCCGCCACCGCCCTGGAGCTCGGTCCCGGCCTGGCCGAGGTGCCGGGTCTGGTGATCCTCGGCCACTACGGCTTCGAGCGGTGGGAGAACGGCGCGATCTCCGGCCCGCCGCCCCCCGCGGGCGTGCCCCGGGCGGAGGCCGAGCTGCCGCTGCTGATCGACTCGCTCGGCCTGAAGGGCGTGACCATCGAGGACAAGGGCCGCGCGGTGGCCGTCCACACACGCCGCGCCGACGACCCCGAGGGCGCGCTCGCCGTGCTGCGCGAGCCGCTGGACGAGTTGGCCGCCCGGCACAACCTCGTGGTGGAGCCCGGGCGGTTCGTGCTGGAGCTGAGGCCGCCGGGCATGGACAAGGGCCACGCGCTCGGGCTGTTCCTCGCCGAGCGGGACGCGATGTCGGTCATGTTCGTCGGCGACGACCTGGGCGACCTGGCCGCCTTCGAGGCCGTACGCGCCTCCGGGCTGCCCGGTGTGACCGTGTGCAGCGGCTCCACCGAGGTGACGGCCCTGGCCGAGCGGGCCGACATCGTGGTGGACGGGCCCGACGGGGTGGTGGCGCTCCTCCGTGAACTTGTGTCGGCTTTTAGTCGTTAGTGACTGTTTTGCAAGTGCGCGCCCCTAGGGTCGGCCGCATGTTCACGCGATACCTCGCCGCCGCGACCGTGGCCGCGGCCACCCTCCTCGCCGTCTCCTCGCCCGCGAACGCTGCGCCGGCGCAGCAGCTCAAGCTGCGCAACGGCCTGACGCTCTACATCCCGATCGAGTGGCGGGTGTACGGCATGGGCACGGACGCGGTGCAGGTGGTGACCGGCAAGTGTCGCAAGCCGCAGGGGTGGGGCTCGTCCGAGTGCGACGCGTTCTACGTCTTCGGCCCGTCGTACATCAAGCGGGGCGCCGAGGGGTTCGGCGCGTACACCGGCAAGCGCCCGTTCTACACGGCGAGCGACGTGCAGCCCTGCCCGGCCAACCACAGGTGGGGCGAGATCGTCGGCACCGGGGTGAAGCGTGGGCTGCGCCAGGTCGGGCCGGGGCACAAGGCCGCCTACAACGAGTGGGCGTCGAAGTGCGTCAGCTATGCCAACGGCGCCACGAAGTCCCGCTTCACCCAGCGCGAGTGGTACCTGCCGAAGAGCAGGATCCTCGTCGTCGACCAGTGGAACACGCCGGGGCTGGCCGACACGCTGAAGCACGCGGACTGGCTCTGAGGACGTCCTCAGTGACCGGCGAGGGCGTCGAGCTGGGCCGTGAGCCACCGCTGCGGCGGCAGGGCGGTGGCTGCCGCGCGCAGCCGGTCGCCGCGCGCGCGGCGCTCGTCCGCCGGCATGACGAGCGCCTCGTGCAGTGCGGCCGCCGTGCCGCTGATGTCGTACGGGTTGACCAGGAGCGCGTGCTCGCCCAGCTCGGCCGCCGCCCCGGCCTCGCGCGACAGCACCAGGGCGGCGCCCGGCGACAGGATCGGGCCCTCCTTGGCCACCAGGTTCATGCCGTCGCGGATCGGGTTGACCAACAGCACGTCGGCCATCCGGTAGGCGGCCAGCGAGCGCGGGTAGTCGTCGTGGACGTTGAGGATCAGCGGGTCCCAGTCCTCGGTGGCGTACTCGTCCTCGATCTCCTGGGCGCAGCGCTGCACCGTGGCGGTGTACTCGCGGTACTCGGGCAGGTCGTGCCGGCTCGGGTAGGCGAAGGCGAGGTGGACGACCTTCCCGTGCCACTCGGGGTGCTCGGCCAGGAACTCGCGGTAGGCTTGCAGGCCGCGCACGATGTTCTTGGACAGCTCGGTGCGGTCGATGCGGACGATCAGGGCGCGGTCGCCGACCTGCTCGCGCAGGGCGGTCATGTGCGACTCGACGTCGGGCTCGGCCGCCCGATCGCACAGCGCGCCGCCGTCGACGCCGAGCGGGTGGACGCCGACGCGGGTCGTGCGCCCCTCGTGGGTCACGGTGCGGGCGTCGCGGTCCACCCGCGCGCCGAGCAGCGCCCGGCAGCAGTCCATGAACGCCTCGGCCCAGCGCGCGGTGAGGAACCCGGCGTGGTCGGCGCCCAGGATGCCTTCGAGCACCTCGCGGGCCACCTCGTCGGGCAGCAGCGAGAAGTACTCGGGCGGCGCCCAGGGCGTGTGGCTGAAATGGGCGACGCGAAGGTCGGGCCGCTCGGCGCGGAGCATGGCGGGGGTGAGGGTCAGGTGGTAGTCCTGCACCATGACGCGCGCCTCGTGGTGGGCCTCCTCGGCCAGCGCCAGCGCGAACGCGCCGTTGTAGTCGCGGTACGACTCCCACTCGCGGCGGAAGCGGGAGCCGAAGCTCGGGGCGTTGGGGGTGTCGTAGAGCAGGTGGTTGACGAACCAGAGCGTCGAGTTGGCCACCGCGTTGTAGGCGCGGTGGAACGTGGCGGCCGGGATGTCGAGCATCCGCAGGGCGCCCGTGTCGTAGCCCGCGTGGTCGAGCCGGCCCCCGGGGGCCTGCCGGGCCGCGCTGCGGTCGCCGTCGGACAGGGCCGCGCACACCCACAGCACGTTGTGGTCCTTGGTGACCGCGGACAGTCCGGAGACCAGCCCGCCGCCACCGCGCTTCATGGTCAGCTCGCCGTCGTCGTCGACGGTGAACGAGACCGGGCCTCTGTTGGAGGCAACCAGCACGCTGTTCATTTAACCTCCCTCCGATCATAGGATCCCAGCTATGGCGCTTGATGAGCTAACCGAGGAACTTGCCCGTTCCGCCGCAGCCGGAGATCATCGCGCGCTCGGCGAGCTCCTGAGGCGGATCGAGCCCGACGTGATGCGGCACTGTGCCCGCATTCTCCCGTACCGCCAGGACGCCGAGGAGGCGTCCCAGGACACCCTGCTCGCGGTGGCCCGCAACATCGGCCGCTTCGAGGGGCGGGCGCGGTTCAGCACGTGGCTGCACATCGTGACGGCCAACTGCGCGCGCACCACGTACCGGTCGCTGAAGCGGCGGGCCGCCGAGCAGAGCTCCGACGAGCTGCCGGTGCAGAAGCCCGACGTGCGGCGGGTCAGTGTCATCGCGGGGTCGCGGCTGGACCTGCTCGACGCCATGGAGGCGCTGGAGGCCGACAAGCCCGACCTCGCCCAGGCGCTGGTGCTGCGCGACATCGTCCAGCTCGACTACAACGAGGTGGCCGAGCAGCTCGGCATCCCGCTCGGCACCGCCAAGTCGCGCATCCACCAGGCGCGCAAGTACGTGCAGGCGGCGCTCGGTGACGACTATCGGTGAGACCACTCGTCTCATGCTATGAGACGGCTGGACGGTGACGCCACGTCGGCGGGTACAGTCTGAGGCGACAACTGAATATTGCTCATCCAGAGGGGTGGAGGGACCGGCCCTGCGAAGCCCCGGCAACCCTCCCGGCTTGAGACTCGCGACAGGGCGAGGCCGACCGGGACAAGGTGCCAATTCCGGTCTGCGGTCAAGGTGGCCGCGGGCGAAGATGAGGGAAGGCCTCGCTTCATGTCGCTTGACTTCGGTCCTGCCACGGCTCTGTCCTGCCGCGAGTGCGGCACCCGCTACGACCTCGGTCCGAGCTTCGCGTGCCTGGAGTGTTTCGGGCCGCTCGAGGCGGCCTACTCCTTCGGCGACGTCCGCCGCGAGGACATCGAGGCGGGTCCCAGCAACATCTGGCGCTACCGCTCGCTGCTCCCCGTCCCCGCCGACGTCGCCACCAAGCCGAACATGAACCCCGGCTGGACCAAGCTCGTCAAGGCGGGCAACCTCGGGCGCGCCCTCGGCCTCAAGTCCCTCCACGTCAAGGACGACTCGGGCAACCCCACCCACTCCTTCAAGGACCGGGTCGTCGCCATCGCGGTCGAGGCGGCGCGCAACTTCGGCTTCCACACGCTGTCCTGCTCCTCCACGGGCAACCTCGCGGGCGCGGTGACGGCCGCCGCGGCCCGGGCCGGGCTCGACGCCTGCGTGTTCATCCCCGCCGACCTGGAGCAGGCCAAGATCGCCATGGCCCGGGTCTTCGGCGGCAAGCTCATCGGCATCGACGGCACCTACGACGAGGTCAACCGGTTCTGCTCCGAGCTCATCGGCGACCCGCTGGGTGACAAGTGGGGCTTCGTGAACGTCAACCTCCGGCCGTACTACGCCGAGGGCTCCAAGACGCTCGCGTACGAGATCGCCGAGCAGCTCGGCTGGCGGCTCCCCGAGCAGATCGTCATCCCGATCGCCTCCGGGTCCCAGCTCACCAAGATCGACAAGGGCTTCAAGGAGCTGATCGCCCTGGGGCTGGTCGAGGACCGGCCGTACAAGGTGTTCGGCGCCCAGGCGCAGGGCTGCTCGCCCGTGTCGGCCGCCTACAAGGCCGGCCACGACGTGGTCCAGCCGGTCCGGCCCGACACCATCGCCAAGTCGCTGGCCATCGGCAACCCCGCCGACGGCCCCTACGTGCTCGACATCGCCCGCCGCACCGGCGGCGCGGTGGAGGACGTCACCGACGCCGAGATCGTGGAGGCGATCAGGCTGCTCGCCTCCACCGAGGGCATCTTCGCCGAGACGGCGGGCGGCGTCACGGTCGGCGTGCTGAAGAAGCTCACCGAGAACGGCGTGCTCGACCCCGAGGCGGAGACCGTGGTGCTCAACACCGGCGACGGTCTCAAGACGCTCGACGCCGTCTCCGGTGACGCGCAGCCCACGGCCGTCATCAAGCCCTCTCTCGACGCGTTCCGCGCGGCCGTCTGAGCGCCCGGCACGGCTGCTCGTACAACCAGGAAAGGCGACTAAATCATGAGTGTTTCGGTGCGGATTCCCACCATCCTGCGCACGTACACCGGCGGAAACGCGGAAGTGAGTGGCGAGGGCGCGACTCTTCGTGACGTCCTCGCAAAGCTCGACTCCGACTACCCGGGGATCGGCGCGCGAATTTTGGATGAATCGGGCAAGATTCGTCGTTTCGTCAACGTTTACGTGGGAGAAGAGGACGTCCGTTTCGCGGAAGGCTTGGACACTCCCGCGCCCGAGGGGGTCCAGATCTCCATCATCCCCGCGGTAGCCGGCGGCTGACGCCCAGGTCCGCTCCAGGGAAGGCGCCCCTCGTGGGCGCCTTCTGCTTTTCCGGGATATTCAAGGTTGAACCATCTATGCCCCGCGCGGATAGGAACTGCTTCCCTCGCACTGCTTCCCATGCGCTGGGATGAATTGCGTAGTTTGTGCTTTGACTCTGTTGCCAAACGCCGTGCCACAGGTATGGTCGAGGCGATCGTGCGGCTGTTTTGCCATAAGCCGTGGCGATTGCGGGTCTCGCGGACGAATGGGCGGGATCCGCGAGCCCAGTAAGAGGAGTCGGAAGTGGCGCAGGGCACCGTCAAGTGGTTCAACGCGGACAAGGGCTACGGCTTCATCGCGGTAGACGGTGGTAAGGATGTATTCGTCCATTACTCGGCCATCATGATGGACGGCTATCGCTCCCTCGAACAAGGTCAGCGGGTCGAGTTCGAGATCACTCAGGGACAGAAGGGCCCCCAGGCGGAGTCCGTCCGCGCGGTCTGAGCAGGTCTCCGGCGTAACCACGGCAGGCCGCGCGGCAGCGCAGTCCGTACGGCCTGCCCCTCGCACCCCCATCGATGACGCGGCGGGTCCTTCGGGGCCCGCCGTACGGCTGACCTGGGCACCCACGGTGTTCGCTTGCACTCGACCGGGTAGAGTGCTAAACAGTTCGTTGGCACTCTCTGTTCGTGAGTGCCAGCACCTGGGATCGGGACGATGGGGTCCGCCATACGGAGACGCGGACCCTCATGCCGTCGCGGGCGTCGGCTCGATCCGCCGCAAGCCACCCTGCATCTGGGAGGTCCAGCCTTATGGCAGCCAAGATGATCGCGTTTGACGAGGACGCCCGGCGCGGTCTCGAGCGCGGTATGAACCAGCTCGCCGACGCCGTCAAGGTGACCCTCGGCCCCAAGGGCCGCAACGTCGTGCTGGAGAAGAAGTGGGGCGCCCCCACGATCACCAACGACGGTGTCTCCATCGCCAAGGAGATCGAGCTCGAGGAC
>NZ_JABWGN010000033.1 GCF_013363975.1 Nonomuraea montanisoli
GCCGGCGTCGCGTTTCTCGCGGCCGCCCGCCCGAACGGCTCTCCCGGGACGACGCTCTCGCCACGGCGCGCCTCCGACACGCCGCGCCTCCGACATGGCGCGCCTTCGACAGGGCGCGCCTCCGACATGGCGCGCCTTCGACAGGGCGCGCCTTCGACAGGGCGCGCCTCCGACATGGCGCGGCTCTCAAGGGACGCCGCTCTCACGGGACGCGGCCCTTGTCATGGCGCGGCTCTGACAGGGCGGCTCTGACAGAGCGGCTCTGACAGAGCGGCTCTGACAGGGCGCGGCGCAGAGGGCGCGAGCCGTGAGCGCCCGCGAATGCGTTCGGTGCGGTGGGCTACTTGATGACCCAGAGCGCCCAGAAGGGGCTGTCCCACTCGCAGTCCCAGTACTCGCCGTCGCCCGAGTACCTGCGGCCCGCGGCCTCGCACTGCGCCAAGGTCCGGTGGACGCTCTTGATGTGGGGCGCCTTGGCCCGCGCCGCGTCCGCGCTCGCGGACGTGCCGGCGCCGAGTGTCGCGGCCATCGCCAGGGCGGTCGCCGGGACCGCCAGTCTCATGATCTTGTTCCGCATCAGGGACCTGCCTTCGCTCGACTGAGCGAACAGTGTCGCCGCCGCGGCTTCCGGAATTCTTCTCCTCCGCTTCCGTCGCGCTCCGCCGCTCCAGGCCGCGGGCGCGGCGGCGGACGGGCGCGGGTAGAGTCGGCGGCGATGACGAAGCACACGATCACTCCCCCGGCCGCCCCCATCCTGGGCGAGACGTACGTCTGCGACTGCGGCGAGGAGCTGCCCAACCGCATGAGCGCGGAGGTGCACGCCGCCGAGACCGGGCAGTGCAGCGTCTGCCTGGGCTCGGCGGAGGAGCCGGTGGCGCCCGGGATCCTGCCGGAGCCGACGCGGGCCTGCACGGCCTGCGCGGGCACCGGCCGGCGGCGCGAGCAGGTCGTCTGGCAGCTCGCCCACGCCGAGGCGGAGCAGCTCATCACCATCAGCGTCGTCCGGGAGGTCGTGGCGGGCTTCGACGGGCCGTTCCACCTGTCGGAGGTCGCCGACGTGGTCCGCGCGGGGCTGGGCCTCCAGACGGGCCGGCTCCCGGTGGGGCCGAGGGTGCGCGACCTGCTGCTGCACCTCCAGGCGTCCGGGGAGATCACCATGCTGTCGGCACCGGACGAGCTGCTGGCCGGCACCGACGTGGTCCTCTACCGCGACCCCCAGTGGCAGCGCGCCCGCACCCTGGGCACGTGACCCGCACCCACTGAACCTGAGCTCTGTGACCTCTTGACCCGCCGGGGCCTCTGACGGCGCGCGCCCCGGCACCGGATCAGCCGTGATCGTGGCGGGTGACGTCAGGCTGGTGGGCGTGCGCTCGTCTTCGCTGATCACGCTCACGCCGCTGCTCCCTGCCGCCCTGGTGGTCCTCGTCGCGATGGGCGCGGTCGTGGCCTGGCTCGGGCGGCTCGGTCACGGGCGGGCCGTCGTCACGGCGAGCCTGCGCGCCGCCGTGCAACTCGGAGCCGTGTCCGCCGTGATCGCGTGGGTGATCGCCTCCTCCGCCGCCGTGGCGGGCTTCATCCTGCTCATGTACGGCGTCGCCGCCTTCACCGCGGGCCGGCGCGTCACGCGCGGCCGTGGCGGGTGGTGGGCGGCCGTGCCCATCGTGGCGGGCGTCGCGCCGGTGCTGGGCGCCCTGGCCGCCGGCGGGGTGATCTCCACGAAAGGCGTCGTGATCATCCCGGTCGCCGGGATCCTGCTCGGCGGCTGCCTGACCGCCACCACCCTGGCCGGGCGGCGCGCCCTCGACGAGCTGACCCAGCGCAGGGGAGAGGTGGAGGCGGCCCTGTCGCTGGGGTTCACCCCGAGGGAGGCGGCGCTGGAGATCTGCCGCCCGGCGGCCGCGCAGGCGCTGGTCCCCGCGCTCGACCAGACGCGGACCGTGGGGCTGGTCACGCTCCCGGGCGCGTTCGTGGGCATGCTGCTCGGCGGGGCGAGCCCCGTACAGGCCGGGATCGTGCAGCTCGTGGTGCTGGTGGCGCTGCTGGCCGCCGAGGCCGTGGCGACGCTGGTGACGATCGAGGTGGCCGCCCGCGGCCGGTTCGGCGCCGCCCGGCAGTGAGACGGCGAGCGGGGTCAGGCGCGGCAGAGGATCTCGCCGTGCAGGAGGGACAGCCAGCCGTCCTCGTCCGCGGCCCACTCCCGCCACCCGTCGGCCATGCGGCGCAGGTCGTCGCGGGTGGCGGCGCCGGTGGCGAGTGCCTGCTCGGCCAGGGCCGAGCCGAGGATGCGATCGGCCCACATGCCGGCCCACCACGCCCGGTCCTCCGGGGTGGCGAAGCACCACGTGGACGAGGTGGCCGTCACGTCCTCGAAGCCGGCCGCCCGGGCCCACGACAGCAGGCGGCGTCCCGCGTCGGGCTCGCCGCCGTTGCCGCGCGCCACCCGCTGGTAGAGGGCCATCCAGTCGTCGAGCGCCGGGATCCGCGGGTACCAGGCGAAGGCCGCGTAGTCGCTGTCG
Source organism: Nonomuraea montanisoli (assembly GCF_013363975.1). Classification (GTDB taxonomy): domain Bacteria; phylum Actinomycetota; class Actinomycetes; order Streptosporangiales; family Streptosporangiaceae; genus Nonomuraea; species Nonomuraea montanisoli. Next base: position 2,517 of record NZ_JABWGN010000033.1, read on the forward strand.
CGCGCCGCGACGAAGCCGCCGGGCTTGGTGACGCGGCGCATCTCGCGCAGCGCCCGCACCGGGTCGCCCACGTGCTGGAGCACCTGGTGGGCGTGAACGACGCAGAACGTTTCGTCCGGGAAGTCCAGGGCGTGCACGTCGGCGACCGCGAAGCCGGCGTTGGCGACGCCGCGGGCGGCCAGCTCGGCGCGGGCCAGCTCCAGCGCCTCGACGCTCACCTCGGACGCGGTCACGTGCGCCACCCTGGCGGCCAGGTCGGCGGTGATGGTGCCCGGCCCGCTGCCCACGTCCAGCAGCGTCATGTGCGGCTTGAGGTGGGGCAGCAGGTACGCCGCCGAGTTCTCGGCGGTGCGCCACCGGTGCGACCTCAGCACCGACTCGTGGTGGCCGTGCGTGTATACGGCGTCCATCAGAACTCCCTCGTCCTCATCCCAGGGCCGACAGGGCAACCCTAACGTTCGTCTCATCATGAGAGAATGATTGTCTCAATATGCGAGAATCGTGGGAGCGTGACAGGGCGGCCGGGTGAGCGTGAGGAGGAAAAGCGCGTGCCGTCCGGTCAGGGACCTTCGGCGATGGTTCTCAGGGTGCCTGCGGTCAGGAAGGTGTCCACGACGAGCTTGTTGATGTCGCCGATCTCATGGATGCCGGCGGCGAGCACGGCCCGGGTCCTGGCCACCTGCGACTCGGCCGCCGACCGGGTGGAGCCCGGAGGTATGGCGGAGAGGTCCGCCCGCCAGGCGCCGAATCGTGCCGCGTCGGTGTCGGGCAGGCGGATGTCCTCCAGATGCTCGACCCACGGCGCGCCGATCTCCTGAGCCCGGACGCGGATGACGTTCAAGCGCGCCACCTGCCGTGCCGCCCGGTCCAGGAGCACTCCGTACTGGTCGGGGTCCACCAGATACAACTCGTACCGGTTGACCAGTCCGGACATTCCTGTCCACCCGGGCCCCTGCCGGTGGCGGGCGAGGTCACGCAGTGCGGCCGAAGCCTTGCGCAACTCCTCTTCGAGCTCCCGGGAACGCCGCTCGTCGCCCTTGGCCATGGCGACGGCGGTGCCGTGCAGCGCCTCGGCGACGGCGGCTGCCTGACCGGCCAGGAACCGGCTTTCCGCGTGCGTCGCCTGCCGGCCGGAGATGCGCTGGATCACCATCAGCGCCACCGGAATGCCGAACATGGCTCCGGTCAGCGAGGACACCAGGTTCGTGGTGAAAGGCTTGTCCGACCAGTATCCGTGTCGGTCACCGAACCATCCGGCCGTGGCCAGCAGCATGCCGACGGCCCACATGGACACCACGGCGCGCCGGACGACCTGCGCGGTGGAACGCCACAACCGCCGTACCGAACGGAGCACTTCTTCCCCCACGCCACTTCAGAGCCGGTTGCCGCCGATGCGCGCGAGCACCTGTCGGCTGAGCACCACGTCATGCGGCAGCCGCCGGAGCGTGGCCGCGTCGACGACGACTCCCTCCCGCTGGGCGATCTGCTGGAGCGAGGCCCAATGGCCTGCTTCCATCTCTTCCTGGGAACGGCCACCGAACGGCTCGTCGGGCCCCACCACGGTCCGCGCCGTCTCCTGCAGGTCTGCCACCGACGTCGCGGCCCAGCCTTGCGATGAGCCCCAACCTCTGTCGTTCAGCAGCGGCACCCGGGTTCCGTCGACGAGCTCCGCCTCGAGACGCGCCGACACCGAGACGGTGCCGGCGGCCTGATCATCGACGTCGACGAACGTCACCAGACGTGTGACAGCAGTCATGTACATCATCCCCGGCGCAAGTATCCACGACTGTGCAGCAGGACCGCTCGGAATGTCGGTGGGCGTCGCTACGGTGGCGGGATGGTCACAGTCGAGGACGTGCGGCGGGTCGCCGCCCCCCTCCCCCGGTCGTCGGAGCATCTCATCAGGGACCGCGTGAAGTTCCGGGTTGGCTCGATCGTCTACCTCGCCTTCTCCCGCGACGAGACCGTGATGGGTTTCGCGTTCCCCAAGGAGGAGCGCGCGGCGCTGGTGGCCGCCGAGCCGCACAAGTTCCTCATGCCGGACGAGCGCGACCTGCGCTACAACTGGGTGCAGGTCCGGATGGCGGCCCTCGACCTCGACGAGATGCGCGAACTGGTCGTCGAGGCGTGGCGGATGGTCGTGCCGAAGAAGGTCTACGCCGCCCACACCGCGGGCATCCGCTGAGGCGCCCCGCGCAGGACGGCTCAGCGGAGGGCGGCTCAGCGCAGGCCGCGGTACAGGTCCGCCGTCAGGGTGGTGATGCGGCGAACCGATGCGCTCCACGTGCCGCCCGCCGGGTGCGCGGTCAGGACCGCCAGCACGTACCTGTCGTCCTTGCCGGCCAGGCCGGTCGTGTGCAGGACGGGACGCCCCAGGTCCGGCACGCCGGAGCCGCGGGCGCGCAGCGCCACGGCCGAGATCGACGCCCCCTGCGCCCCCGTGGAGACCGCGCCCGTGGAGACTGGGCCCGTGGAGACTGGGCCCGTGGAGGGCGAGCCGGGACGGCAGCGCACCGGCGGCACCTCGCCGAACCCGGACCAGCCCTGCTTGACCGCCCACGGCCGCGGCAGCGCGCGCGGGATGCCGAAGTACTGGTCGAAGCCGTCCGTGCCGCACGGGGTGGCGGCCCGCAGGTGGCCGAGGATCGTGTCGCGGACCCGCGGCGCGGCCCGGTCCAGCAGGTAGCGGTACACGCGGACCACGTCGTACGCGCTGAGCGAGGTGTATCCCCAGAAGCCGGGCTTGGACGCGGGCGGCGGAGCGGTGTCGGACAGGCCGAGCCGGCGGGCCATGCGGGTGATGACGGCGCCCTTGCCGGCGCGGTCCCACAGCGTCGAGGCGGCGTCGTCGTCGCTGGAGCGCAGCATGATCTTCAGCAGCCGGGCGTCGGCCGGCGGGACGGTCGTGCGCGACTCCAGGTAGTCGACGGCGAGGAGGATCTTCACCACCGAGGCGGAACGGAACGCCCGGTGGGCGTTGCGGGTGGCCACGATGCGCCCGCCGCCCCCGGCCTTGCGGTCGAAGACCACCCACGCGGCCGTGGTCCCGGCCGGCACCTGGGGCGGCTTGGCGGCCAAAGCCCCGGAAACGCCGGATGAAGCATCCGAAGCACCCGAAGCGCCAGGAGCGCCGGATGAGCCGGAAGCGCCGGAGACGGCGGAGAGGCGCGCCTGCGACGCCTGGACGGCTGAAGGGCCGGAGACGCAGCCCGCGGCGAGGGGGACGGCCGCCGCGACGGCGGCCCACGGCTTGATGCGCATCCGCCATACCTACCAGAACGAGCGGACTGCCCGAAGATCACCCCATTCGAGCTGCACCGATATCGGCTTCCGTATGAACGGCCCGGCGGCGCAGTCTTGGACAGGCGCGGCCGGGTGTGGTCGGATGGCCGCCATGCCCGATGCGAACCCCATGCGGAGCCATGCCCGGCTGACGGGCGTCGTCCGCCTGCTCGGAGCGGCGGCGGCCGCCGGCGTGCTGGTCGCGGCCATCGCGCTGCCCGCCGTGGGCGGCTCCGGCGCCGCGGTGGTCTCCGCCGCCGACGAGCTCAACCTGCGGCCGATGGAGCTGGAGGAGCCGCCGCTGCCGCAGGCGTCCACGGTGTACGACGCCAAGGGCAAGCGGATCGCGCAGTTCTTCGCCGAGGACCGCAAGGTGGTCCGGCTGGACCAGATCTCCGAGATCATGCGCAAGTCGATCGTCGCCATCGAGGACGACCGCTTCTACCAGCACGGCGCGATCGACATCGAGGGCACCGTGCGCGCCCTGGCCAAGAACCTCGGCTCGGGCGGGGTGAGCCAGGGCGGCTCCAGCATCACCCAGCAGTACGTCAAGCAGGTGCTGCTCAACTCGGCCGACACCGAGGAGGGCAAGGAGAAGGCCCTGGAGGCCAGCTACGCCCGCAAGCTCAACGAGCTGCGCTACGCGATGAGCGTCGAGAAGAAGTACACCAAGGACGAGATCCTGGCGAAGTACCTCAACATCGTGTACTTCGGGGCGGGCGCGAACGGCGTGGAGGCGGCGGCCCGGCGCTTCTTCGGCGTGTCCGCGGCCCGGCTGACCCTGCCGCAGGCGGCGACCCTGGCGGGAGCCGTCCAGAACCCGAACACCACCAATCCGGAGGCCGGCGCCAAGGCCCGCAAGGCGCTGCTCGCCCGGCGTAACACCGTGCTCGACCGGATGGCGCAGCTCAAGGTCATCACGCCCGAGGAGGCCGCCGAGGCCAAGGCCACCAAGCTCGGCTACAAGGGCATCAGCCAGCCCAACGGCTGCCAGGCCACCGTCTCCGCGCCGTTCTTCTGCGAGTACGTCCGCTACGAGCTGCTGACCAACAAGGCGTTCGGCAAGACCCCGCGGGCCAGGCAGGAGGCGTTCCGCCGGGGCGGCCTGCGGATCTACACGACGCTCGACCCGAAGGCGCAGGCCGCCGCGGACAAGGCGATCAAGCGGCTGGTGCGTCCCTCCGACCGGGCGCTCGCCTCCGAGGCGCTGGTCGAGCCCGGCACCGGCATGATCAGGGCCATGGCGTCCAGCCGGCCGTTCGGATCCGACGCCAAGAAGCACGAGATCTCCTACAACCCGGTGGCCGACATGAAGCACGGCGGGCTGATCGGGTTCCAGGCCGGCTCGACGTTCAAGACCTTCACGCTGCTCACGGCCCTGAAGAAGGGCATGAAGATCGGCGACGGCATCAGCGTCGGCGGCAGCTACACCGCCCCCTCCACGTCCGCCTTCAAGGACTGCAAGGGCAACAACATGGGCATCCCGTCGTGGGCGGTGACCAACGACGAGGGCACGGGCGGGTTCAAGACGCTGGCGACCGGCACGTGGGGGTCCGTCAACACGTTCTTCGTGGCGCTGGAGCAGCGGGTCGGCCTGTGCGAGACCGTGGAGACGGCCAAGTCGCTGGGCATCCGGCGGGCCGACGGCAATCCCCTCCACGAGGTCGAGACGTTCACGCTCGGCATCAACGAGATGGACCCGCTGACGGTGTCGGCGGCCTACGCGGGCATCGCGGCCCGCGGCAAGTACTGCGTGCCGCTGGCCATCACCAAGGTCACCGACGTCGCGACCGGCCGGTCCACCTCGTTCGCGCCGCAGTGCCGGCAGGCGATCGAGGCGCCCGTGGCCGACGCGGCGGCCAACGTGCTGTCCGGCGTGTTCACCCAGGGCACGATGCGCGGCGTGGGCGGCATCGGCCGGCCGGCGGCGGGCAAGACCGGCACCACCGACGGGTACGCCAGCGCCTGGTTCGCCGGTTTCACCCCGGACCTCGCGGGCGCGGTCAGCATCGGCGACCCGCGCGGCTCGCAGCGCTACAAGCTGACCGGCATCACGATCGGCGGCCAGTACTTCGGCTCGGTCCAGGGCGCCTCCCTGCCCGGCCCGATCTGGAAGGACACCATGCTGGCCGCCCTGAAGGGCACGCCGGCGACGCCGTTCACGGCCGTGGACCAGGACCGCTTCGGCGGCTGCGGCTCGTCCTGCGCGCCGGTGCGCCGGCAGACGCCGGACGACGACGACCAGGCGCCTGAGGACGACGGGGTCATCGACGACACCCAGATCGCCGACCTGCCCGGGGGCGGCGCCCTTCCGACGACGACGCCGGAGGGGACCGCGCCGGAGGGCACCGTGCCGGGCGGGCTCGTCCCGGACGGGACCGGCGGCGCCGGGACGGAGTGACGGCTCCGGACGCCGGGGCCGTCGCGGTCGGCTCCGGCGTCCGGGAGTAGCTTTTTCGGGTACGAGCCCGGAGCCGCCTCTCACCGAAGGAGCCCGATGCCCATCTCGACGGCCCGCGTCCCGACCGACCGCCCCGAGCGTTACATCAAGCAGCTCGTCTCCCACCTCGGGCACAAGACGACCACCACCCTGTCGGAAGACGGCCGGGCGACGATCACCTTCCCGGACGGGGAATGCGTGCTGGCGCCGTCCGGCGACGCCCTGGAGATGATCGCGACGGCGACCGGCGCCGAGGCGCTGGCCGTGGTCCAGGACGTCGTGACCCGGCACCTGCTGCGCTTCGCCGCCCAGGAGGACCTGCGTACCGAGTGGACGGAGCCCGTCGCCGGCGACGAGCTGGAGGTCCTCTCCCCCGTCGCGGGCGACTACCTGCTCACCCACTGCACCCCGCCCGACGAGCTGCTGCAGGAGCTCGTGACGCGGACCCGGGAGGCCACCGGCGGCGCCGCCGGCATGCAGATCTCGCACGACGAGGGCGCGCTGCTGTCGCTGCTGGTGCGGATGACGGGCGCCCGCCGGGCGATCGAGGTGGGCGTGTTCACCGGCTACTCCTCGCTGTGCATCGCCCGCGCCCTGCCCGCGGACGGCCACCTGCTGGCCTGCGACGTGAGCGACGAGTGGACGTCCGTGGCCCGGGAGTACTGGGAGCGCGCGGGCGTGGCCGAGCGCGTGGAGCTGCGCATCGGACCGGCGCTCGACACGCTGCGGGCGCTGCCCGCCGAGCAGGTCTACGACTTCGCCTTCATCGACGCCGACAAGGTGAGCTACCCGGCCTACTACGAGGAGATCGTCTCCCGGCTGCGGCCGGGCGGGCTGGTCGTCCTCGACAACGTCTTCCAGGGCGGGCGCGTCTTCGACCCGGCCTTCCAGGGCGAGAACCAGGTGGCGATCCGCCGCGTGAACGAGCTGATCGCCCGCGACGACCGGGTGGAGTCGGTGATGCTTCCGGTGCGCGACGGCGTCACCCTCGCGCGCCGGAAGTGACGTGACGGCGGGCTGACGGCGGGCTGACGACGGTCAGGCGCCGACCGGTTCGGGGTTGTGGGAGCGCAGCGACAGCCGCCCGTTCTCCACCTCCACCATCACCCGGCCGCCCTCGCCGACCTCGCCCGTCAGCAGCATCGCCGACAGCCGGTTGTCCAGCTCCCGCTGGATGACGCGCCGCAGCGGCCGGGCGCCGAACTCGGGCTGGTAGCCGCGCTCGGCCAGCCAGTCCACGGCCGCCTCCGAGACCTGGAGGTCGACGTCCTGGCCGCGCAGCCGCTGCCGGGTGCGCTCCAGCATCAGCTCGACGATCTGGCGCAGCTGCGTGCGGTCCAGCCGCTTGAAGATGATCGTCTCGTCGATGCGGTTGAGCAGCTCGGGCCGCATGGAGTGCCGCAGCAGGTCCATGAGGTGCTCCTCCAGGTTCGGGTCGTCGCCCGAGTCGAGGATGAGCTGGGCGCCGATGTTGCTGGTCATGATGACGATCGTGTTGGTGAAGTCGACGGTGCGGCCCTGGCCGTCGGTCAGGCGGCCGTCGTCGAGCATCTGCAGCAGGATGTTCGTCACGTCGGGGTGGGCCTTCTCGATCTCGTCGAGCAGCAGCACGCAGTGCGGGTGGCGGCGGACGGCCTCGGTGAGCTGCCCGGCCTCCTCGTAGCCGACGTAGCCGGGCGGCGCGCCGACGAGCCGGGAGACGGTGTGGCGTTCCTGGTACTCGCTCATGTCGAGCCGGACCATGTGGTCCTCGCCGCCGAACAGCGCCGCCGCCAGCGCGCGGGCCAGCTCGGTCTTGCCGACGCCGGTCGGCCCGAGGAACAGGAAGCTGCCGATCGGCCGGTGCGGGTCGGACAGCCCGGCGCGGGCGCGGCGGACCGCCTCGGCGATCGCGACGACGGCCTCGTCCTGGCCGACGACCCGCTGGTGCAGGTGGTCCTCCAGCCGCATCAGCCGCTCGCGCTCCTGCTCGGTGAGCTGGCGCACCGGGATGCCGGTGCGCCGGGAGACGATCTCGGCGACGTCCTCGGCCGTCACCTGCGGCGCCTCGTCGCGTACCTGCCGGGCGCGGTCGAGCTCGGGGCGGAGCTTGCCGATCTCCGCCGTCAGCTCCTTGGCCTTGTCGAAGTCGTCGCCGGCGACGGCCTGGTCCTTGTCGCGGCGCAGCGCGTCGAGGCGTTCCTCCAGGTCGCGCACGTCGGTCCTGGGCGTGCGGGCGCGCAGCCGTACCCGGGCGGCGGCCTGGTCCATGAGGTCGATGGCCTTGTCCGGCAGGAACCGGTCGGAGATGTAGCGGTCGGACAGGATGGCGGCGGCGTGCAGCGCCTCGTCGGTGATGCGCGCCTGGTGGTGGGCCTCGTAGGCGTCGCGCAGGCCGCGCAGGATCTCGATCGTCTCCTCGACGGTGGGCTCGGCGACGAGGATGGGCTGGAAGCGGCGTTCGAGGGCGGCGTCCTTCTCGACGTTCTTGCGGTACTCGTCGATGGTCGTGGCGGCGATGACGTGCAGCTCGCCGCGGGCCAGGGCGGGCTTGAGGATGTTGGCGGCGTCCATGCCGCCCTCGGCCGAGCCCGCGCCGACGAGGGTGTGCATCTCGTCGATGAAGACGATCGTGCGGTCGGCCGTGGCCCGCACCTCGTCGACGACCTTCTTGATCCGCTCCTCGAACTCGCCGCGGTACTTCGTCCCGGCCACCATGCCGGTCAGGTCGAGCGCGACCACGCGGCGGTCCTTGAGCGGGTCGGGCACGTCGCCGTTGACGATGCGCTGGGCGATGCCCTCGACGATGGCGGTCTTGCCGACGCCGGGCTCGCCGATGAGCGCCGGGTTGTTCTTGGTGCGCCGGGACAGCACTTCCAGGGCCTGCTCGATCTCGTCCTCGCGGCCGACGACGGGGTCGATCCGGCCCTGGCGGGCCTCCTCGGTCAGGTCCCTGCCGAACTCGTCGAGCGACGGCGTGTCGCTGGCGGACATCCGGTCGGCCGGGCGCGGCTCCTCGCCGTGCGCCTGGGCGCGCTGGAGCCGTTCGACGGAGACGCCCTCCTCCTGGAGCAGCCGGGCGGCGGCGGAGTCCGGGTTGACGATGAGCGCGAGCAGCAGGTGCTCGGGGCCGATGTAGGAGGAGCCGAGGGCGCGGGCGACGCGCTGGGCGTCGAGGAACGTCCGCTTGACGGCCGGGGAGAGCGTCGCGGGCGGCTCGTCGGCGGGCTCGCCGGGCGTGGCGGCGGCCTCGGCCCGTCCGCGCAGCCGGTCGACGTCGGCGCCGGCGGACTGGAGCAGGGCCCTGGTCTGCTCGTTCCGGGTCAGGGCGTCGAGCAGGTCGAGGTCGCCGAGGTCCTCGGCCCCGCGCCGCGCTGCGCTCTCCAGGGCGTCCGTGAGCAGCCGGCGGGCCTGCTCGCTGAGCAGTCGGCCGATGTCGACGCGCTGCACGCTGGGCCGGGCGGGCGGCCACGCGTCGCCGAACATCCGTCCGGTGAGCTCCTCGAACCGCCTGAACGGGTCTCCCCCAAATAGCGACATATCCGACATATTCGACATTACGGATCCCTCCTCGCGCACTGAGGGGTCCCCTTGCCGAAGACGTCGCCCGGCAAAGCCAAGGCGGCGTCGCCGAACGGCAAAAGAAGTGCGGCTCAGCGCAGGGCGGCGACCGCCTCTTCGATGGGTGTGTCGCCCGAGACCAGCTCCAGCGTCCGGTGGATCGCGGCCCGCTCCCGCAGCAGCCCGGCCAGCACGGCCGCCACGTCGTCGCGGGGCACCGTGCCGCGCGGCACCTCCGGCTCCAGCCGGATCCGCCCCGTGCCCGGGTCGTCGGTGAGGCCGCCCGGCCGGATGATCGTCCAGTCGAGGTCGCGGCCGCGCAGGTCCTCCTCGGCCTGGGTCTTCGCGGCGATGTACGCCGCCCACACCTCGTCACCGCCCGCCGGCGGCCGGCCCGCGCCCATGGAGGAGATCTGCAGGAAGCGGCGCACCCCTGCCCGCTCGGCCGCGTCGGCCAGCAGCGCGGACGCGGCCCGGTCGACGGTGTCCTTGCGGGCCACGCCGCTGCCGGGCCCGGCGCCGGCGGCGAACACGGCCGCGCCGGCGCCGTCGAGCACGGCGGCCAGCTCCTCGGCGGAGGCGCGTTCGAGGTCGCACACCACGGCGCGGGCCCCGGCGGCCTCGACGTCGGACACGTGCGCCGGGTTGCGCACCAGGCCGACGGCGGCGCTCCCGAGCAGCCGCTCCAGGCGCAGCGCGATCTTCCCGTGGCCGCCCGCGATGATGATCCTCATTCGCTCATGGTGTCATGGAGCAATGACCGACTTTCCGCAGGCCCCCACCCCGGCGTTCCTGTTCGACCTCGACGGCACCCTGATCGACAGCGTGTACCAGCACGTCATCGCCTGGCGGCAGGCACTGTCCGGCATGGGCATCGACCTGTCGGTGTGGCGGATCCACCGGCGCATCGGGATGAGCGGCGGGCTGTTCGTGAGCGCGCTGCTGCGCGAGACCGGGCTGAAGCTCACCCAGGAGCAGATCGACGAGCTGCAGAACACCCACGCCGACGCCTACACCGAGCAGGTCCACTCGGTCCGCCCGCTGCCCGGCGCCGCCGAGCTGCTGGCCGAGCTGTCGTCGCGGGGCGTGCCGTGGGCGATCGCCACCAGCGGGTACGCCCGCACGGCGCGGCTGGCCCTCGCCATGCTCGGCCTGCCCGAGGACACGCCCATGGTCACCCGCGACCTCGTGCGCCGCGCCAAGCCGGACCCCGACCTGTTCCTGGCGGGTGCGGCGCTGGTCGGCGTGGATCCCGCGCATGCGATGGTGGTGGGAGACAGCGTCTGGGACCTGCTCGCCGCCCGCCGCGCGGGCGCCCTCGGCATCGGGCTGCTGTCGGGCGGTTACGGCCGGGACGAACTCGAACGGGCGGGCGCCTTCCGGGTCTACTCCGACCCGGCGGACATGCTGGACCGGCTGGACGAGCTCGGGGTGCGCGGCGCCGAGTGACCGCGATGATGATCGGCGAGGCGGGAATATCCGGTCGAACTCGTATGGCTTGACCGTGCGTATCCCTCATAGAGGAGCTGAAATGGACTTGGCAGACATCGGCGTCACCGGTCTGGCGACCATGGGACGCAACCTGGCCCGCAACCTGGCCAGGCACGGCTACGCGGTCGCCGTGCACAACCGTTCCGCGAGCCGCACCCGCGACCTCGTCAAGGAGTTCGGCGGCGAGGGCACGTTCCTCGCCGCCGAGGAGCTCGCGGACTTCGTGGCCTCGCTGAAGCGCCCCCGGCGGGCGATCATCATGGTGAAGGCCGGTGCGGGCACCGACGCGGTGATCGACCAGCTCGCGGAGCTGATGGAGCCCGGCGACATGATCGTCGACGGCGGCAACGCGCACTTCGCCGACACCCGGCGCCGCGAGGCGGCGCTGCGCGAGAAGGGCATCCACTTCGTCGGCACCGGCATCTCCGGCGGCGAGGAGGGCGCGCTGAACGGGCCGAGCATCATGCCGGGCGGCTCCAAGGAGTCGTGGGAGGCGCTCGGGCCGATCCTGCAGGACATCTCGGCCAAGGTCGACGGCGTGCCGTGCGCGGTCCACGTGGGTCCCGACGGCGCCGGGCACTTCGTCAAGATGGTGCACAACGGCATCGAGTACTCCGACATGCAGCTCATCGCCGAGTCGTACGACCTGCTGCGGCAGGCGCTCGGCGCGACCCCGGCGGAGCTGGCCGAGGTGTTCCGGGAGTGGAACCAGGGCGACCTCGGCTCGTACCTCATCGAGATCACCGCCGAGGTGCTGGACCAGGTCGACGCGGCCACCGGCAAGCCGTTCGTGGACGTGGTCGTGGACCAGGCCGAGCAGAAGGGCACCGGCCGCTGGACCGTGCAGAGTGCGCTCGACCTGGGCGTGCCGGTCACCGGCATCGCCGAGGCGGTCTTCGCCCGGGCGCTGTCCGGCCACCCCGAGCAGCGCGCCGCCGCCGCGGGCCTGGAGGGTCCGAAGCTGTCGGGCGTGGGCGGGCGCGAGCTCGTCGAGGACGTGCGGCAGGCGCTGTACGCGTCCAAGATCGTCGCGTACGCGCAGGGCTTCGACCAGATGGCCGCCGCCTCCAAGGAGTACGGCTGGGACCTCGAACTGGGCGCGATGGCCACCATCTGGCGGGGCGGGTGCATCATCCGCGCCAAGTTCCTCGACCGGATCCGCGCCGCGTACGACGCCGACCCGGCGCTGCCGACGCTGCTCGCGGACCCGACGTTCGCGGGGGCGCTCAACCTGGCGCAGGACGCGTGGCGGCGGGTCGTCACCACGGCCGTGCAGATCGGGGTGCCGACGCCGGGCTTCTCGTCGGCGCTGGCGTACTACGACGGGCTGCGCCGCGACCGGCTGCCGGCGGCGCTGGTGCAGGGGCTGCGCGACTACTTCGGCGCGCACACCTACCTCCGGGTGGACCGGGAGGGCGCCTTCCACACGGACTGGTCGGGCGACCGCTCCGAGCACTCGGCCTGACCGTCCCGGGCGCCTGACCAGCGGGCTGCCTGACCGTCCGGTCGCCCTCGGCGGTCCGGTCGTCCTTGGCGGTCTGGTTTTCCTTGGTGGTCCGGTCGTCTCGGTGGTTCGGTCGTCTCGCCGTCCGGTGCGTGTGTGCCGCGCGGCGGGCCGGGTCTGGCGGGGCCCGGGCCGTCCGGCGGTGACACGGCGGGACGCGCCCGGCCTGACTGGCCGGGTGCGTCCCGCACGCGTTCCTGCCGCGCGGGTGTGCGGGTGTGCGGGTGGGGCCCGTCGTCAGGCGGCCGAGACGCAGAACGGGTGGCCCTCGGGGTCGGTGAACACGGTCCAGGAGTCCTCGCCCGGCTGGAACTCCGGCATGACCGCGCCGAGGGCGACCAGCTCGCGGCGGGCCGACTCCAGGTCGGGCACCTGGAAGTCCAGGTGGAGGTGCTTCTGACCGCCCGGCCAGCCGGGGCCGCCGGGGTAGCCGTCCACCCGCTGGAAGGCGAGCGTGACGGGACCGCCGTCGACGGTGGCGTAGTCGGCGTCACCCTCGCCGGCGCGCCAGCCGGTGGCCTTGGCGTAGAAGGCGGCGAGCGCGACCGGGTCGGCGCAGTCGAAGATGATCGTGGAAAGAGTCGTCATGCGGCCCAGCGTGCTCGGCGTGAGCGCCCCGGTCTTGAACATCCTTGCGCCCCGGCCGAGCTTCTTCCCCGGTGCCCGCACACCTCCCTCATCCCGGGCCCGCACACCTCCCTCAACCCGCGCCCGCACCTCCCTCAATCGGCGCCCGCACACCTCCGCCGCCCGCCATGCCTCACGAGGCAGAGCCGCCCTCCTGTCCTCCGCCACCCGCCACCCGCCACCCGCCACCCGCCACCCGCCACCCGCCACCCGCGAGGATCCGCCTCGGCCGGCTTCCCGTCCAGCAGCGTTCCGGCAAGACGGCCGCAGGACGGCGAGGCCGCGGGACGGAGCAGCGGCGTGAGGGCGTGGCCGCGTGACAGAACGGCGGACGGCGTGACGGCGTGACGGCGTGACGGCGTGACAGAGCGGCGGCGTGACGGCATAACCGGGTGACAGAACAGCCGCGGGACGGCGTGACCGGGTGACAGAACGGCCGCGTGACGGCGTGGCGGCTGAATTGTCGTAGGCGCCGGGTAGCGTGCGCCACGTGCGTTCAGGTGTGCGGCTCGCGAGCGGGCCGGGGTTCGTGGTTCATGCGGTGACCTGTGTCGACGACCATCGCGGGTGGTCGCCGGTCGAGGTGGGGTCCGCGCACCAGCTCGTGCTGGTGCGGCGGGGCCGGTTCCGGCGGATGGCCGACGGGCGCGGCGCTGTGGTGGACCCGGCGATGGCCTACCTGTCGCTGCCCGGTCAGGAGGAGCGGTTCGCGCACCCGGCGGGCGGCGACGTGTGCACCGTGCTGCGCCTGTCGCCCCGCCTGTGGGAGATCCTCGCGGGCGAACGGGGTCGTCCGGCGCGTTCGACGGTCTACGTGGACGCCCGGCTCGACCTGACCCACCGCCGGCTGCTTGCGGCGACGCGGAGCGGCGACCCCGCGTACGAGCTGACCGAGGCGCTGCTGCCCCTGCTGGCCACCTCCCTCAGCCGCGCGGCTCCTCCCCCGTCCGTCGGCGGCGGTTCCCGCAGGCCCGGGCGGACGGCGGGCGCGGTGGTGGACGCGGCGCGGGAGGCCATCGCGTCCGACCACGAGGCGGCGGGCGGGCTGGTCACGCTGGCCGAGCTCCTGTCCGTGTCGCCGTACCGGCTGAGCAGGGCGTTCACCAGCGAGCTGGGCGTGTCGCTCACCCACTACCGCAACCGGGTGCGGGTCGGCAGGGCGCTCGACCGGCTGGAGGCCGGGGAGGAGAGCCTGGCGCGGCTGGCGGCCGACCTCGGTTTCGCCGACCAGGCCCATCTGACCCGCACGATCCGCCGCCACGCCGGCGACACCCCGGCCGCCCTGCGCCGCGTGCTGAGTCGCGCGAGCGGAAGCTGAGCCGAGGACGCGTGCTTCGGCCCCCTGGACGCGATCTTCTTCAACCGGCCGATCGGTCCCGAGCAGCCAGGACGTACGTGGACCGGCTGCCGAGGCTGCGCCGCCACTAGGATGCTCACGTGTTCGATCAAGGTGAAGACCCCCGGCCGGCGCGCGGCGCGGTGCGCGAGATCCGCTCGCTCGCCCAGGCCGCCACGCTGGCCTACTCCCCCGACCTCGACGGCCTGGCCGATCCCGGTGAGATCGTCTGGGCGTGGGTGCCGTACGAGGAAGACCCGTCGCGCGGCAAGGACCGGCCGCTGCTGGTCGTCGGCCGCACCGGTCGCAGGCTGCTCGGCGTCATGCTGTCCAGCAGAGGCGACGACGGCCCCGAGTGGCTGGAGATCGGCGCGTGGGGCCGCGACGGCAAGGTCTCGCACGTGCGGCTGGACCGGGTGTTCGTGCTGGACGAGGACGACATCCGGCGCGAGGGCGCGGTGCTCGACGTCGACCGGTTCACGCGGGTGGCGGCCCGGCTGATGAAGCTGTACGGCTGGCAGGCCGGATGAAGCGTGAGCGGCCCGCGTCCCCGACCGGCCTGAAACTGTAGGGTCTGGCGGATGGGGACACGGCACATCGCGTTCGAGCGGCTGCACAACTTCCGGGACCTGGGCGGCTACCGTACGCGTGACGGGCGCTCGACGCGCTGGGGGCGGCTCTACCGCTCCGACTCGCTGTCGAAGCTCCGGGACACCGACTGGGACCGGTTCGTGACGCTGGGCGTGCGCACGGTCATCGACCTGCGCTACCCCTGGGAAATCGCCGCCAAGGGGCGGGTGCCGCACCTCGACGGGCTCGCCTACCACAACCTCAGCATCGAGCACCGCCCGTACGACCAGGCGGCGCTCGCCCCCGACATCGACACGGCGCGCTACCTCGCCGACCGCTACGCCGAGGTCGCCCACGACGGCGCGAAGGAGCTGCGGCGGGCGCTGGAGGTCATCGCCTCCGACGCCGGCGCGCCCGTGGTGTTCCACTGCGCGTCCGGCAAGGACCGCACCGGCCTGCTCGCCGCGCTCGTGCTGACGCTGGCGGGGGTGGACGAGGAGGCCGTCGTCGCCGACTTCGCGCTCACCGACCTGGCGGCCGAGCGGCTGGTCGCCGACTGGCGCGCCGCGCACCCGGACCGCACCCTGCTGTGGCCGGGGTACGGGCGGGCGCCGGCGGACATCATGCGGTTCTTCCTGGCGGACCTGGTCGCCGCCCACGGCTCGGTCGAGCGGTACGTCGCGGAGCACCTGGGCGTGGACGGCGAGGTCGTCGAGGCGCTACGGGAGCGTCTGCTGGAGCCGTGACGCGTCCGGCGACGTGGGCCCCCGTCCCGTGACGTGGGCGGTGGCCGCGACGGCGAGCGCTGCGGCCACCAGCGACGCGCTCACCCAGACCGGCGAGCGGTAACCGAGTCCGGCGCCGATCGTGATCCCGCCGAGCCAGGGTCCGGCGGCGGCGCCGACGTTGAAGGCCGCCGTGGCGAAGCTCCCGGCCAGCGTCGGCGCCTGCGTCGCCGCGTACAGGACCTGGGACACCAGCGTCGAGCCGACGGCGAACGACAGGGCGCCCTGCGTGAGGACGAGCACCGCCACGGCCACCGGCGAGCCCGCGGCCGCCCCTAGCACCGCCCACCCCGCCACCAGCGCCACACCGCCGGCGGCCAGGAGCGGGCGGGGCCGGGTGTCGGCCAGCCGCCCGGCGGCGGTCACCCCGGCGAACGAGCCGAGCCCGAACAGCACCAGCAGCCCGGGCACCCATCCCGGCGCGATCCCGCCGACCGAGGTGGCCAGCGGGGCGAGGTAGGTGAACGTGCAGAAGGTCGCGCCGTTGACCAGCGCGGCCAGGACGAGCAGCATTAGGAGCCGGGGGTCGCGCAGGGCCCTCGCCTCACGTCGCGCGCCGCCACCGCCCCCGGTAGGGGCCGGCGTGGCCGGCACGGAGCGCAGGACCGCCACGACGGCGGGCACCGACAGCAGGGCCACGGCCCAGAACGCCGACCGCCATCCCCACATGGTGCCGAGCACCGCGCCGGCCGGGACGCCGGCGACGCACGCCAGCGTGACCCCGCCGAGGAGGATGGACGTGGCCCGTCCCTTGGCCTCCGGCGGCGCCATGGCGGCGGCGGTGGCCACGGCCACCGCGAGGAACCCGGCGTTGGCCACGGCCCCCGCGAAGCGGGTGGCCAGCAGCACCTCGAAGCTCGTGGTGACCGCGCCGAGGACGTGCAGGAGCAGGAACGAGACCAGGAACGCGAGCAGGGCCCGGCGGCGGGGCCAGCGCATGCTGAGCGCGGCCGTCAGAGGCGCTCCGACGATCATCCCGGCGGCGAACGCCGAGGTGAGCGCTCCGGCCGCCGGGACGGAGACGCGCAGGTCGGAGGCGATGTCCGGGATGAGGCCGGACAGCATGAACTCGGACGTTCCCATGGCGAACACCGCCAGTCCGAGGAGGTACAGGGCGAAAGGCACGGTGAGACTCACTCCGCAACGAGGTCGTGGATCGGATCGTCAGCGAACGGCTGCGGGGCCGCCGTGCCGTGCTCGCCTCGCCCGTGTTTCCGCGGCGTCAGGGTGCCGAGAGGGCCGGGGGCTCGGGAGAGCCCGGAGCCGGGAGGGTCGAGGTGCCGGAGGCAAGGTGGCGCGCCGGCGTGCTGGATCCCTCCAGCGTCACCGAGGTGACGTGCTGGTCCAGGCGGACGCGGCCCCGCGCGTGCGGCGGTCCGATGGCGGCGACGGACGCGCGCCCGAGCGCCCTCCGGCCGTCAGCGGGGACGGGAGGGATGCGGGACGACGTCGGAGGAGGCCACCGGACGGCCGGTGGCTAACGTCTTGACGCCTCGGGGCTGGACATGGGCCCCAACCCTAGCCACGTCCTCCGATCATGTCCAAGCGTTTCCGCCACGGCCGCCGGCGAGATGTCCGGACCTGGCTGGAATCATGGCGGGCATGCGGGTCACAGTGATCGGAAGCGGGATCGTCGGGGCAAGCGCCGCGTACCACCTGAGCAGCCGCGGAGCGGACGTCGTCGTGGTGGACGCGGACCTGGAGGGGCAGGCCACGGCGGCCGGGGCGGGCATCGTGTGCCCCTGGGTGGACCATCCCGAGGACGACGCCTGGTACGCCCTGGCCCGCTCGGGCGCGCGGCACTACCCGGAGCTGGTGGAGGCGCTGGGCGAGGACCTGGGGTACGAGCGGGTGGGGGCGCTGCTGGTCGCCGAGGACCCGGCGGAGCTGGAGCCGGTGCGGACGCTGCTGGGGCGGCGGCGCGCCGAGGCGCCCGAGATGGGCGAGGTGACCGTGGTCCCGGACCCGGCGCGGTTGTTCCCGCCGCTGGCGGAGGGGTTGAGCGCGGTCCACGTGCCGGGGGCGGCTCGGGTGGACGGGCGCGCCGTTCGTGACGCGCTGCTGCGCGCGGCGGTGCGGCACGGGGCCGAGCTGCGCGCGGGCGTGGCGACGCTGACGGCCGGGGGCGAGGTGCTGGTGAGCGCCCGTGACGCGTCTCTCCCGTCTGGCTCTCACCCTGTGCCGGGCGTGTCCGGGCGGGCGCACGACGGTGACGGTGACGGGTCGTGGCGGCAGGCGGCTCCGCTTCCCGGGGATCACTCCAGGGCGCGGGCGGACGCGTGGGAGCCGGCGGAACGCGGGGCGTCCGGGGAAGACCCGGCCGGGCAGAACGCGGCCGGTCAAGCCGCTGCGGAGACGCTGGCCGGGGAGGACGCGGCCGGGGAGAAGGTCGCGGCCGACATGGTGGTCGTGGCGGCCGGGGCGTGGAGCGGGGCCGTGTGCCGGCCGCTCGGCGTGGAGGTCCCCGTCTTCCCGCGCCGCGGCCAGATCGTGCACGCGGCCCTCGACGGCGTCGACACCTCCGGGTGGCCCATCGTGCTGCCCCACGTCGGCCCGTACCTGCTCGGCTTCCCCGGTTCGCGGGTGGTCGTGGGGGCGACGGTCGAGGACGTGGGGTTCGTGCCGCGCGTCACGATGGGCGGGCTGGAGGAGGTGCTGCGCGCGGGGCTCCGCCTCGCCCCCGGCCTGGCCGGGGCGACGGTGACGGAGACCCGGGTGGGGCTGCGGCCCGTGCGGGCGGGCGGGCCGCCCCTGCTGTGCCGCGCGGGCGAGCGGGTGGTGGTCGCCACGGGGCTGAGCGCGTACGGGCTGACGGCGGGGCCGTTCGCGGGGCTCCTCGCGGCGCGGCTCGCGCTGGGCGAGCCCTCGCCGCTGGACCTGGCGCCGTATCGCCTCCCCTCCTGACCCCGCGCGATCGACACCCGCGCCATCGACACCCGCGCGATTCACAGCCGCGCGATTCACACCCGCGCCGGCACCCACGCCATCGACACCCGCGCGCCCGGGACCGCCGTCTCCCCCGCGAGGTCAGCCGCCGACCGGGAAGTTGGCGCGGAAGACGTCCCGCGGGTCGTGGCGGCGTTTGACGGTCCGCAGCCGGGCCAGCGCCTCCGGCGTGAAGGCGTCGGCCGCGCTCTCGCCGGGGTTGAGGAAGGTGTACGGCTTGCGGCCGCTGACCGGGACGGCGCCGGCGAAGTCCCGCTGCCGGGCCGTGACGGCCTCGGCCGTGGCCGGGTCGGCGGGGATCCCGAACAGGTACATCGCGTACGGCTCCGCCAGGGCGCCGTGCGGGCTGTCGGACGGGCGGGCCAGCGCGCCCCCCAGGTGCCGGATCTGCACGCTGAGCAGCGGGGCGACGGGGCCGGCCAGCAACGCCTTGGCCGCCGTGTCGTCCAGCTCGGTCAGCAGCTCGGCCCGGGAGGAGCCCGCACCGGGGTCGGTGGGCTCGGCGGTGATGGCGCCCAGCTCGGCGGGCGACATGACGCCCCGGCTGTCGGACAGCGGCGCGGCCAGGCGGTCCAGCGGGGCCAGCAGGTCGCGCGCCTCGTCCTGGTCGCCGAGGTGGGTCACGTCGACGGCGACCATGGGGTCGGCCCCGGGGAAGTGGAGCAGGTCCAGCCAGGCGGTCAGCTCGTCGGGGGCCGTGGCGGTGATCCGCCGGTAGGCGTCCATGACGGCGGGGGCGTGCTCGGCCGTCCACAGGACGCGTCCGCCGTACAGGCGTGGCGCGGGGTGCAGGGTCAGCTCCAGCGCGGTGACGACCGCGAAGTCGCCGCCCCCGCCGCGCAGCGCCCAGAACAGGTCGGGGTCGGCGTCCGCCGTGACGCGCCGCGGCCGCCCGTCGGCGTCGACGACGTCGAACGCGGCGACGCTGTCGGCGACCCAGCCGTACGCGCGGCCGAACCAGCTCAGCCCGCCGCCGAGGGCGACGCCCGTGACGCTGACCACCGGCGAGCTGCCGGGCAGCCCGGTCAGGCCGTGCGGCGCGGCGGCGGCCTGCACCCGGCCCGAGGCCACGCCCGCGCCGACGCGGGCGCGGCGGGCCACGGGGTCGATGTCCAGCGTGTCCAGCAGCCGGGTGCGCAGCAGGATCGCGCCCTCGGTACGGCCGGTCGCGCCGTGCCCGTTCGGCTGCGTCGCGACGCCCAGCCCGGCCGAGCGGGCGTACCGGACGAGCGCGGCGACGTCGTCGGCGTCGGCGGCCTCGACCACGGCGGCCACGGGCTGCTCGACGGCCAGGTTCCAGGGGCGGCGGGCGGCGTCGAACCCGGGGGCGCCGGGCAGCAGGACCTGGCCGCGGACGGCCGATCTCAGGGTTTCCATGAGGTTCCTCAGGTGGGGAGGGGATCAGCCGAAGATGGCGACGGGGTCGCCGGTGTACCAGGTGTTGTCGATGGTCATGCGGCGGACGGCCCAGCCTTCCCCGTCGCGGACCAGCTCGACGTCGTAGGGGTTCTTCAGCAGGGCGAAGGTGGCGTGGTCGGCGGCGAGCAGGTGCTGGGCCTCCACCAGCGCGGTCAGGCGAGCCGTGTCGCCGTCCACCGCGACGCGAGGGTTGGTGACCTGGTGGGTGGTGTCCACCCGGTCGCCGAACAGGGCAAGGATCGTGGAGACGATCGCGTCCCGCCCCCGCATCAGGGGCGGCCGGCCGCCCCACTTCGCCGCCGCGGGACGGAAGTCCAGCTCGGCGTCCGCCGCGAAGGCCGAGGCGAACAGCTCCTCGTCCTTCAGGTCCTGGCCGAGGCCGAAGCGGTGGAGGGCGTCCACGATCTCGGCGTGGTCCCGCAGCTCCCGGATCACGGCGTCCCGGTCGCCGGCGGGCGCGGACAGCGCCTGTCCCGAGGTGACGTACATCGCATGCTCCCATGCAGGTCGGAGGGGTTTTCGAGCGGTTCCACTCTCGACCGCCGCCGGGAGCCGATCAATGCGGTCCTGTGCAAGGATCGTCAAGCGAGGGTTAACGATCGGAGGACGCCCATGCTGGAGCGGCACGAGCTGGAGGCGTTCCTCACGCTGGCCGAGGAGCTGCACTTCGGCCGCACCGCCGAGCGGCTGCGGGTGTCCACCGCCCGGGTCAGCCAGACCATCGCCAAGCTGGAGCGCCGTGTCGGGGTCCCGCTGTTCAACCGCACCAGCCGCCGGGTGGAGCTGACCTCGGTGGGACGCGACCTGTACGAGGAGACCCGTCCCGCCTGGGACCGGATCGCCGCCGCGTACGAGCGGGCCGTCGCCGCCGGGCGCGGCCTCACCGGCACCCTGCGCGTCGCGTTCGTCGGCGCCGCGGGCGGCCAGTTGCTCGCCGGGGCGGCCGAGCTGTTCCGGCGGCGCCGGCCGGACTGCGACGTCCAGCTCCGCGAGGCGCAGATGGTCGACCTCATGCCCTGGCTGCGGGCCGGCGAGATCGATCTCGCGCTCGGGACCTTCCCCGTCGACGAGCCCGGCATCGCCACCGGGCCGGTCCTCGTGTCCGAGGCGCGCATGCTCGCGGTCCCGGTCGGACATCCCTTCGCCCGCCGGGCCTCGGTCTCCCTGGAGGACCTGGCCCGGGTCAGGCTGCTCCAACTCCCCGGCACGCTTCCCGCGTCCCTGCGCGCCGACCGCACCCCGAGCGCCACCCCCTCGGGGCGGCCGATCGAGCCCGGCCCGTCGGCCTCGACCTTCAACGAGATGCTCACCCTGGTCGGCGCCGGTCACGGCGTCTTCCCGGTCGGCGCGCAGGTCAGGCGCTACTACGCGCGGCCCGACGTGGCGTACGTCCCGTTCGGCGACGCGCCGCCGCTGCGGTGGGGGCTGATGTGGCGGGCCGAGGGCGCCACCGCGCGGGTGCGCGCCTTCGGCGAGGCCGCCCGCGACCTGCTCGCCGACGACACCTGAGGCACGCCGGCGCGAGTCCCCGAAAGCGGCGCCCCCCGGCTGACGAGGGTCAGCGCGGCGCCGTGAGGCCCTGGGTGGTGCCCACGCCGCGCAGCAGCGTGTCGACGACCCGCGTGGCCAGCGCGTCGGCGTCGCCGTCGCCGCTCTGGGCGGCCTCGTGGATGAGCGCGTAGTACACCCGCCGGGCCCACCCGAGGTCGGCGTCGGGCCGCAGCAGCCCCGCCTCCCGCGCCGCCCGGAACATCCGCTCGCACTTCTCCTCCACCTCGGCGTGGACCCGCGCCGCCTCGGGGTCGGCCGTCAGGGCGCGGCTCATCGCGAAGCCCCAGTCGAGCTTGACCCGCAGCACGTTGGCCGTGACCTGGTAGAGGGCGACGAGCGGCGGGGCCGTCTCCGGGTGCGCCGCCTCGACCGCGTCGGCGAAGCGGCGGGTCGCCCAGGCGGCCATCGCGCCGACCAGCGCGTCACGGGAGGCGAAGCGCCGGTGGACGGTCGTGCGGGCCACGCCCGCCTCCTCGGCGATCTGCTCCATGGTGGCCGCCGGGTTGCGGCTGAGGACACGTTCGGCGGCCTCGAGGATCTGGCGGACGGTCCGCTCGGCGTCCGACCGCAGTGCCCGCGTCGCTCCTGTCACGAGAGAGAAGGCTACACCACCGTCCCCGTTGAACTCAGAGTTGCATCATCAATGTTGCATGTTCTATGGTTTCCGCATCACCGATGAAGCGACTGACGCTGGAGGACATCTCATGGATCTGCGACTCAGCGGGACGACCGCCCTGGTCACCGGCGCCAGCAGGGGCATCGGGCTGGCCGTCGTGACCGCGCTGGCCGAGGAGGGGGTGCGCGTCGTCGCGGGCGCCCGCACCGTCACCCCCGAGCTGAAGGCGACCGGCGCGATCGCCCTGACCGCCGACCTGTCCACGCCGGAGGGACCCGCCGGGCTGGTCGAGCGGGCGCTCACCGAGGTGGGCGAGCTCGACCTGCTCGTCAACAACGTGGGCGGCGGCGACGGAGGCGAGGGCCAGGTCGGCGGCTTCCTCGGCACCGGCGAGGAGCAGTGGCGCCAGGCGTTCGACCTGAACCTCCTCAGCGCCGTCCGCGCCACCCGGGCCGCCCTGCCGAGCCTGGTGCGACGGGGCGGCGCCGTGGTGAACATCTCCTCGATCGGCGCGCGGATGCCGCACTCCGGCCCGATCGCGTACACGACCAGCAAGGCGGCGCTGACGGCGTTCGGCAAGGCGCTGGCCGAGGAGTACGGGCCGCAGGGCGTCCGCGTGAACACGGTCTCCCCCGGACCGGTGCGCACCGCGATGTGGGAAGATCCCCAGGGGTACGGCGCGGCACTCGCGGCCTCGCTGGGCCTGGAGCACGAGCAGCTGCTCGCGGGGGTGCCGTCCGGCATCGGGATGACGACCGGCAGGTTCGTCGGACCGGAGGAGGTCGCCGCCCTGGTGACGTACCTGGCCTCGCCGCGCGCCGCGAGCGTCAACGGCGCCGACCACGTCATCGACGGCGGAGCCGTCAAGACGGTCTGAACCTATCGCGATATATCGTCGTAACGGGGAACAGTACGGCCGCCCCGCTCGGTTGAGCAGGACGGAACAGACATCCTGGGGAGAGTGAACGATGGCGGCACTGCGGACGGCACGACGGATCCTCATGGGCGGGGCGGCCCTCGCCGCGGCGGGGTGGGCGCTGCGCGACGTGCCCGCGGAACTCGGTGTGCGGCCCCTGCGGTCGGGGCCCGGACGGGCGGAGCGGATCCGGCGCTCACCGCAGTTCAGGGACGGCGCGTTCGTCAACACCATGCCGGAGGCGACCACGCTGGTCAGTGCCCCGCCCGCGGGCATGCTGGGCGAGCTGGCCAGGGACCGTGACCAGCGGCGCCCGGCCGGACCGGTGCCGCTGCGGGTGCCCCCGGCGGGCGCGGCCCCGCCGTCGGGCGTGCGCGCGATCTGGTACGGCCACGCCTCCACGCTGGTGGAGATCGAGGGGCGGCGGGTGCTGTTCGACCCGGTGTGGAGCCGGCGGCCCTCCCCCTCACAGTTCGTCGGGCCGAAGCGGCACCACCCGCTGCCGGTGCCGCTGGCGAGTCTGCCGCTGGTCGACGCCATCGCGATCTCGCACGACCACTACGACCACCTCGACATGGCGACGGTCCGCGGGCTGACGGCCACGCAGAAGGCGCCGTTCCTGGTGCCGCTGGGCATCGGCGCCCACCTGGAGCGCTGGGGCGTGCCCGCGTACCGGATCATCGAGCTCGACTGGGAGGAGGAGGCCGAGGTCGGCGGGCTGCGCTTCGTCGCGACGGCCGCCCGGCACTTCTCCGGGCGCACGCTCGCCCGCAACGACACGCTGTGGGGCTCGTGGGTGGTGGCCGGGCCCACCCGCAAGGTGTTCTACGCGGGCGACTCCGGCTACTTCGAGGGCTACCGCGGCATCGGCTCGGCGCACGGGCCGTTCGACCTCACGCTCATGCCGATCGGCGCCTACAGCCCGGCGTGGCCGGACATCCACATGAACCCGGAGGAGGCGGTCAACGCCCACCTCGACCTGGGCGGCCGGGTGCTGCTGCCGGTGCACTGGGCGACGTTCACGCTGGCGCTGCACCCGTGGGCGGAGCCGGTGGAGCGGCTGTGGCGGGAGGCCAAGGCCCGCGAGGTGTCGATCGCGGTGCCGCGGCCCGGCGAGGCCGTGGACCCCGACGCGGTGCCCGCCGTGGACGGCTGGTGGGAGACCCTGGCCTGAGCCGGGGACTTCGGGCGGAGCCCCCGGCCTGAGCCGGGGGCCCGGGAGCCGTACAGTCGCAGCATGAGCAACCTGGAACGGGACCCCGGCGAGATCCTGTGCGGCGCCGCGGACGGCGGCGCCACCGAGTCGCTCGCCGGACGGGAGGTGCCGCTGGGCGGGCCGCGCGCGATGCGCGTGAGCAGGACCCTGCCCGGCGTGCGCCGCCGCATGATCGGCGCGTGGTGCTTCGTCGACGCCTACGGGCCCGAGGTGGCCGCGATGCGGGTGCCGCCGCACCCCCACACCGGCCTGCAGACCGTGAGCTGGCTGCTGTCGGGCGAGGTGCTGCACCGCGACAGCCTGGGCAGCCTCCAGGTGGTACGGCCGGGGCAGCTCAACCTCATGACGGCCGGGCGCGGCATCTCCCACTCGGAGGAGTCGCGCGAGGAACTGCTGCACGGGGTGCAGCTCTGGGTGGCGCTGCCGGACGGCGCCCGGGGCATGGAGCCGCGCTTCGAGCACCACGCGGAGCTGCCGCGGGTGTCCGGGCCGGGTTTCACGGCGACGGTGATCATGGGGTCGTTCGCCGGGGCGACGTCGCCGGCGACGGCCCTCACCCCGCTGGCGGGGGCCGAGGTCGCCGTCTCGGGGACGGCCGAGCTGCCGCTCGATCCCGCGTTCGAGCACGGGCTGCTGCTGCTCGACGGCGAGGTGGAGCCGCTGGAGCCGGGGCCGCTGCTGTACCTGCCGCCCGGCCGTACGGGCCTGTCCCTGAACGGGGACGGGCGGGTCCTGGTGATCGGCGGCGAGCCGTTCGCCGAGGAGATCGTGATGTGGTGGAACTTCGTGGGCCGCGACCACGACGAGATCGTCGCGTTCCGCAAGGAGTGGATGGAGGGCGACGGGTTCGGCGCCGTCGAGGGGTTCGACGGCGCCCCGCTGCCCGCGCCCGTCCTGCCCGGCACGCGGCTGCGGCCCCGGGGCCGCAGCCGCTGAGGTCACCGGCGGGGGTGCGAGAAGACGACGTCCATGTTCTCGCCGCCGGTCGGCACCGTGAGCAGCGTCCGCACCGAGACCCCCCTGAAATCGATCACGTGGATCTCGTAGCGGCCGCCGCCGGGGTTCGTCCAGCAGACCAGGTGCAGGTCGTCGTACCAGGTGGCCAGGCCCGAGCAGGGCGACTCGAAGCGGGTCAGCTCGGCGCCGGTGGCGGTGTCGTAGACGCAGTTGTCGCCGCTGACGAGGCCGGGACAGTTCGTGACGAACTTCTGGCCCGTGGGCGAGAACAGCGCGTCGGCGATGGCCGCGCCGACGTTCGGCACGCGGCGCACCCGGGTGCCGTCGGCGTCGAAGAAGCGCAGCGCCTGCTGCTTGGCGACGTTGGAGAGGGCGACCACGCCGGTGTCCCGCTCGTCGAAGCCGTACCGGACGCCGCGCAGCGACCCCTCCCTGAGCGTGGCGACGCGCGCCTGCCCGGTGGCGACGTCCACGATGGCGAACCCGGTGGACTGCCACTCCTTGCCGGCGGCGTTGCCGACGTTGAGGAGGAGGCGGTTGCCGTCGCGGGACCAGGTCTGCACGTACGCGCTGAGCGGCTGGCGTGAGGTCCGGATCGAGACCTTCTCGCCGGTGGCCTTGTCGGTGATGTCGACCGTGTCGTAGCCACCGACGAACTGTTTGCCGCGGCTGGCGAGGTAGCGGCCGTCCGGCGAGAGGACGGCCTCCCATGCCTCGGGATATTTCACGAAATTTCCGGTCAGCGAGTCGCGTGCGTAGTACACCCAGTTCTGCGTCTTGGGGTCGCGCAGCATGTACGTGGTCAGGCGCACCCTGTCGGCGGGCGACTCGGACAGGGTGGCGGTCGTCCCGGGCAGCGTGACCTGGCCCAGGCCGGTCGTGGGCACCGGGGGGACGCTCGGGCTCGCGGTGGCGGCCAGGGTGGGGGCGGGGGTGGGGCCGGGGTCGTCGCGCATCCTGACGACGGCGACGGCGACGACCGCGATGGTCGCCACCACGGCCACGGCGGCGGCCACGCCCGCGACCACGAGACCCCTGCGCGACCCCTGCGTGCGCGGCGCCCCCGCTGCCGGGACGCCGTACGGGGGAAGGGGCGCGCCCCCGGCGAGGGGCGCGTTGCGGGAGGGCCCCTGCGGGCCGCCCGGGGCCGAGCCCCCGGGGGCCGCGCGGTACGGGGAGTTGTGCGGGCCACCCGGGGCCGCGTTGTACGGGGAGCGCTGCGGGCCGCCCGGACCGGCGCTGTGCGGCGGGCCGTAGGAGAGGTGCGGCCCGCTCGGGCCGAGTGCGGGGACGCCGTGTGCGGCGCCCGGGCCGGACGGCGGAGCGTAGGGGCCTTGGGCCTGCTCCCCGGAGGGCGGTCCGTAGGAGCCTTGCGGCGCCTGCCCCTGGGGCGGCGGCGGAGCGTAGGGGCCTTGCGCGTGTCCCACGGGGGGTGGCCCGTAGGGACCTTGCGGTGTCGCGCCCGGACCGGCGAGCGGCGTCCTGGCCTGCTGGGCAGGCTCACCGTAGGGAGGTCCTTGCGGCCCCGAGACCGGAGGCGCCTGCGGGCCCGAGTGGGGGGACACCGGCGGGCCGGGGGTGGCGTTCACCATCGCCGCCGCCTGCTCCAGCTCCGGCGGCTCGGCGGACGACGGGTTCTGCAGCAACCTCATGATCACCTGCTCGGCCGTCGGCCGCCGCGCCGGATCCTTGGCCAGGCAGGCCGCCACCAGCTCGCGTAACGGCTCCGCGAGCGGCGTCAGATCGGGCTCCGTGTACAGGACGCGCTGGATGATCGTGGGCACCGACGAGGCGGCGAAGGGCCCCGCCCCGCTGGCGGCGAACAGGATGGTGCTGCCCCACGCGAACATGTCCGCCGCCGGCCCCACCGGCTGGGCGAGGATCTGCTCGGGCGCCATGAACGCGGGCGTGCCCACCGGCATGGACGTGATCGTCGAGGTGGCGTCGAGCGCCCGCGCGATGCCGAAGTCGATGACGCGCGGCCCCTCGGCGCCGAGCAGCACGTTGCTGGGGCTGAGGTCGCGGTGGACGATGCCGGCCTGGTGGATGGCGGCCAGCGCCGTCACGGTGCCGATGGCCAGCCGGTGCAGCGCCGCGTCCGAGCGCGGCCCGTCCTGGGCCACCGCCTCCTGGAGGGACGGCCCGTCGACGTACTCGCTCACGATGTACGGACGCTCGTCGTGGACGCCGGTGGCCAGCAGCTTCGCCGTGCAGAACGGCGCCACGCGCCGCGCCGCCGCGGCCTCCCTCGCGAACCGCTCCGCCGCGACCGCGTCGCCCGCCAGGTGGGGCCGCAGCCACTTCACGGCCACCCGGCCGCCTTCCCCGTCCTCGCCGAGGTAGACGACCCCCTGGCCGCCTTCTCCGAGCCGCCCCTTGATCTCGTAGCCTCCGAGAGCGGGGGGATCGCCCGGGCTGAGCTTGCTGATAGACGGCATGACCAGATTATGGTCATTCTCCTTGCAGCACGCTTGCTTCCGCCGGGTGCCAGTAACCGGGTGCTAGCGCCTGTGCGGAGTTCGGATCTTAGGCTGGTCGGAGGCTTCGGATCCATAAGACGGCTCCGCGTAGGTGCAGGCCGGCCAGATAGCTGTCGGGCGTCTTGTCGAACCGGAAGGCTAGCCCACG
>NZ_JABWGN010000034.1 GCF_013363975.1 Nonomuraea montanisoli
GCCAGCAACGACGAACGCACCGCCGCTCTGCAAGACTTCCTGCACACCTACAACCACCACCGCTGCCACACCGCGCTCGGAGGCCAACCACCGATCACCCGCGTCAACAACCCTGCGGGTCAATACAGCTAGCCCGTACGGAGGGCTCAGTCGTCGTGGCGGGGAATGCCGGACACCTCGTGATCGGCGTGGAAGAGGGCCTCCGCGATGAGGGCCCGCACGTGCGCGTCCCGGGCGCGGTAGAGGACGCGGCGGCCCTGCCTGCGGGTACGCACCAGACCGGCCAGGCGGAGCTTGGCCAGGTGCTGGGAGACGGAGGGCCTGGCCACGCCGATCGTCTCCGCCAGGGAGCCGACGTCGTACTCGGCGGAGGACAGCACCCACATCAGGCGGAGCCGGGTGGCGTCGCTCAGCATGCGGAACGCCTCCACGGCCGCGTCCACCTGCGCGGGAGTGGGTTGCACCTGCGGCTGACCCGCACCTGAGTCGTTGTCGCGTGCGTACATGACTACATATACTCGCCCGTGAGGTTGCCGCCCGCAAGCGAGGGATGCGATGTCCGACCATCACGACCACCACCCTTCGCCGACCGGCCAGCACGGGCACGGACACGGGCATGACCACGGGCACGGGCACGGACATGGGCATGGCCACGGGCGTCGCGCGAGTGGTTTCAGGCGCCTGGTCCATCAGGCCGGGCACGCGTTCACGCCGCACAGCCACGACAGCGCGGACAAGAGCGACGAGGCTCTGGAGTCCAGCTCGCGCGGCATGCGCGTGCTGGCCGTCTCCTTCGCCGCGCTCATGGTCACGGCCGCGGCCCAGGGGGTGATCGTGGCGTTCTCCGGCTCGGTCGCGCTCCTGGGCGACACGCTGCACAACGTCGCCGACGCCCTGACCGCCGTCCCGCTCGCGATCGCCTTCTCCCTCGGGCGGCGGGCGGCCACGCGCCGCTTCACCTACGGGTACGGCCGGGCCGAGGACCTCGCCGGGATCGCCGTCGTCGTCGTGATCGCCGCCTCGGCCGGCCTGGCCGGCTACGAGGCCGTCAGGCGGCTGATCGAGCCGCAGGACGTGCGGGCGCTCTGGTGGGTGGCCGCCGCGGGCGTGGTCGGCTTCCTCGGCAACGAGTGGGTGGCCCGCTACCGGATCAGGGTCGGCCGGGAGATCGGCTCGGCGGCGCTGGTCGCGGACGGACTGCACGCCCGGACCGACGGGTTCACCTCGCTCGCCGTCCTGCTCGGGGCGGGCGGCGCGGCGCTCGGCCTCCCGCTCGCGGACCCCGTCGTCGGCCTGCTCATCACCGCCGCCATCTGCTTCGTCCTGCGCGACGCGGGCAGGGAGATCTACCACCGGCTCATGGACGCCGTGGACCCGGCGCTGCTCGACCAGGCCGAGCGGATCCTCGCCGGCACGCGCGGCGTGGAGCGGGTGGGTTCGGTACGGCTGCGCTGGGTCGGCCACGCCCTGCACGCCGAGGTGGACATCATGGTGAGCCACGAGCTGTCGCTGGTCGAGGCGCATGCCGTCGCCGTCGAGGCGGAGCACCGGCTCATTCACGACCTGCCACGCCTGCGCGCGGCCACCGTGCACGCCGACCCGGACGGCCCCCATGACGTCGACCACCACGCCGCGCTGACGAGCCATCGCTGACCGGCCCCGCGGGCTCGGCGTCCAGCAGGCGCGGGCTCGGCGCCCGGCAGGCTCGCGGGCTGGGCGCCCGGCGGGCTCGCGGGCGGGCGCCGCGCGAGCAGGGGCCCGACGCCGAGCTGCGCGGCGGCCAGCACCAGGCAGACGCACGCCGCGGCCACCCACATGCCCTCCGCGCCCACGCGTTCGAGGAGCTGGGTGCCGGCGAGGGGCGCCGCCACGGCCGCGACGCCCCAGCTCGTCCCGTAGACGGCGAGATAGCGGCCCCGGGCCTCCGGCGCGGCGAGGCCGGCGACGACCGCGTACGCGCGTCCGACCATGAACAGGTCACCCAGGCTCCACACCACGGTCGCGACCAGGAAGAGCGGCAGGCCGCGGGCGATCGCGTAGCCGGCCAGCCCCGCCGCCATGAGGACCGACCCCACCGCGAGAGCCGCGGAGGCCGGCAGCGCCGCCACGGATCTCAGGCGCAGCAGAGGCTGCCCGGCCACGGTCGTGACGGCCGAGACGGTGAACAGGAGGCCGGCGTCCGCGGCTTCGAGGCCGTGCCCCGGCAGGGCGAGCGGCAGGGCGACCATGATCCCCATGCACACGGTCGCGAACAGCGTGCCGCAGGCGAGCATGGCCACCAGCGCCGGATCGCGCCAGGGCGTCGTCCGGCCGGAGCTCGCGGCCTCGGCGCGCCGGGGACCGGAAGGGTCGGCCGGCAGGGCCAGGCGCACGACGGCCGCGCACGCCAGGCACGTCAGCGCGTCGATGACGAACAGCCAGCGCAGGTCCCAGCGCCCCACGGCCGCCGCGATCAGTCCCGCCCCCATGCCGCCGGCCGCCAGGGCCGCGTTGAAGAGGCTGAACGCCCGGGTCCGGTCGTCGGGGCCGGCGGAGTCGGCGATCATCGCCTGGCTCGGCGGCTCGTACAGTTCGAAGACCAGGCCGAGCAGCACGGCGAGCACCGCGACCGCGGCCACCGATCCGGCGGTCGCGACGGCCAGCTGGGTGACGGCGCAGCCGCAGAGGCCGAGCACGACCGTGCGGCGCCGGCCCAGCCGGTCCGCGAGGAGGCCGCCGAGGAGCCGCGAGGGGATCGTCGCCAGGCCGAACGCCGCAGAGATGATCCCGGCGGTGGCGGCACCGGCCCCGAACTCGGTGGTGACCAGGACCGTCAGGAACGAGATCGAGAACGCCCCGAGCCGGTTCACGGCGCGCGCCACGACGAGCAGCCACACGGTCCGGGGCAGCCGCCGACCGCGGCCCGGGAAACGCATACACTGACCTCCGTGACCGACCAAATGGATGACGTCGGTCACGAACCCTAGGACTCGAAGGAGTGACCAGTCAAGTGATGTTCGATGGTCATGTCGCCACGCTGCTGGAGGCGACCGTGTCCCTGGTCAACGTCCTCACGGACGGCGCCGCCCGCGGCAGGCCCTACACCGCACCCCGAGCCGGCCTGCTGCCCGCCGCCGTCGACGCGGCCCTGCCCTCCTCCGGCTCCGGCCCTCGCACGGTCACCGCGGAGGAGGCGGAGCACCTCGTCCGGACCGCCGAGAGCATGCGCCAGGTGTTCGAGGCCGTCCACGCGGAGCGGACGGGCGAGGCGGCGGCCGTCGTGAACGCGCTCCTGCTCTCCACCGGCGCCCGGCCGCAGCTCGACCAGGTTCCCGGGGAGCCGTGGCAGGTCCACTTCCACGGCCCGGACGACACGCTGGCGGTGGGCTGGAGCGCGGGCTGCGCGGCGGCGCTCGCCCTGGCGATCGGCAGCGACCTCGGCGGCCGACTGGGCGTCTGCCAGGCCGCCGCCTGCGACCGGGTCTACGTGGACAGCTCCCGGAACGGCGTGCGCCACTTCTGCTCCTCCGCCTGCCGCAGCCGCGTCAAGGCCGCCACCCACCGTGAGCGCCGGCAGGCGCGGGCCGGGGGCCGCACCACCGCGGAGCCGGCCTGATCGCCTCCCCCGCCCGCCTCGCCGCGCAGGGAAGATCACCGCCACCGCGCGCCGGACCACGGGCGCCCGCCCCGGCATGTGTACTGTCTGTAGCTGACTATGCATGCTCCGTGTTCACCCGCAGGACGGCCGCGCTGGGTGGCGTGGCTCTCCGTGCTGCTCGGAGCCCTCGTGATCGCGCACCTGTGGGCGCACGCCCTGTCCACGGACGAGCACCGGGCGATGCCCGACCCGGCCGGATGGGCGACCTGCCTGCACGGCACGGATCACGATCACCACGTCGACCATCCCGACGGCGACGGGTTCGTGCTGCCCGTCCCGAAGCGCGTCCCCTGCGAACCGGTGGCGCGGTGGACGACGCCGTCGCTGCGGCCGGTCATGCCCGTCGCGCACCACGACGGCAGCCCGCCCGAGCACCACCCGCGACGCGGCCATCGCGACCGGGCCGCGCGCCATCACACGCTTGAGGTCCACCGGCCCTGAGGACGGGTCCGCACCACGTCTGGCCTGAGTCCTTGTCGGTAGCGTCCCGCCGCCGCGCGGGAGGAATGCGTGTGCAGCATGTCGATGATCTCGTCTCCGTCCCGGCCCTCGTCCGCCCTGGCGCGGCTGGCCGGTGACACGCCCGTGTGCTGGATCGGGGAGCCGTTCGCCCCGTTCGGGCGTGGTTTCTGGGCCAAGCTCGAAGGAGCCAACCCCGGCGGGCTGAAGGACCGGCCCGCCCTCCACATCGTCGGACGCGCCCGGGCGAGAGGAGAGCTCGCCCCGGGCGCGATGATCGTCGAGTCCACGTCCGGCACGTTCGGCCTGGGACTGGCGCTGGCCGGCATCGTCCACGGCCACCCGGTGACCGTGGTCACCGACCCGGGGATGGAGGCGATCGTCCACCGGCTGCTGTGCTCCTACGGAGCGCGCGTGGAGACCGTGTGGCGTCCGCATCCGGCCGGCGGCTGGCAGCGCGCCCGGCTGGACCGGGTCGCCGAGCTGCTCGCCGCCCATCCGGGCGGCTACTGCCCGCGGCAGTACGACAACCCCGACAACGTGGCCGCCTACGCCGCTCTGGCCCACGAGCTGCTCGCCCAGCTCGGCCGGATCGACGTGCTGGTGTGCAGCGTCGGGACCGGCGGCCACTCGGCCGGGGTGGCAAGGACGCTGCGCGAGCACAACCCCCGGCTCCGCCTCGTGGGGGTGGACGCCGTCGGCTCGACGATCTTCGGCCAGCCGGCCAGGCCGCGGCTCATGCGCGGGCTGGGCAGCAGCATCCACCCGCGCAACGTGGACCACGACGCGTTCGACGAGGTGCACTGGGTGGCGCCGCACGAGGCGGTGTGGGCCTGCCGCACGCTCGCCGCCACCCACTACACCACCGGCGGCTGGAGCGTCGGCGCCGTCACCGTGGTCGCCGCGTGGCTCGCCAGGACGCAGGCGGCCGACCGCCGGATCGCCGCCGTCTTCCCCGACGGCCCCGCCCGGTACTACACGACCGTCTACGACGACGGCTACTGCGCCGAGCACGACCTGCTCGGCCGGCCTCCCGCTGACGAGCCGGACCGGATCGGGCACCCCGCCGAGGCCGAGGTCACCCGCTGGACCCGGATGGTGATGCGCTGATGTGGCGCCGTTTCACCTCCTTCGACCGCGGCGTGCGGCTGCTGATGGTCAACCAGCTCGCCATCAACACCGGTTTCTACATGCTCATGCCGTACCTGGCCGGGCACCTGTCGGGCGGCCTGGGCATGGCCGCCTGGACGGTCGGGCTCGTGCTCGGGGTGCGCAACCTCAGCCAGCAGGGCCTGTTCCTGCTGGGCGGCGCGCTGGCCGACCGGCTCGGCTACCGGCCCGTCATCATCGCGGGCTGCCTGCTGCGCACGGTCGCCTTCGCGCTGCTGGGGGTCGCGGACGCGCTGCCCGCCCTGCTGGCCGCCTCGGCGATGACCGGGTTCGCCGGCGCCCTGTTCAACCCCGCGGTGCGCGCCTACCTCGCGCACGACTCGGGCGAGCGCCGGGTGGAGGCGTTCGCGCTGTTCAACGTCTTCTACCAGAGTGGCATCCTGGCCGGCCCGGTGATCGGGCTCGCCCTGGTGAGCGTGGACTTCCGGCTGGTCTGCGCCGTGGCCGCGGCCGTCTTCGGGCTCCTGACGCTGCTCCAGCTCCTCGCCCTGCCGCCGTGCCGCGCGCGGACCACCGGCGGGGCGGGCGTCGCGGCCGGGTGGCGCGCCGTCGTCGCCAACCGGCCGTTCCTGTTGTTCTCCACGGCCATGGCGGGCTCCTCCGTGCTGTCGTTCCAGGTGTACCTGGCCCTGCCGCTGCTGCTCGGTGACGCCGGCGCGGTCGGTTCGCTGTTCGTGGTGTCGGCGCTCGTGGCGATCGCCGGTCAGCTCAGGATCACCGACTGGGCGCGCCGCCGCTGGAGCGGGCCGCAGGCCGTCGTCCGCGGGCTCGCGCTCATGGCGATCGCCTTCCTGCCGCTGGTGCCGGCCGGCGCGGCACCGTCCGCGGCGGCGCGGATCGCGGCGGTGCTGGCGTGCGCGGCGCTGCTGGCCGCGGGAACCGCCCTGACGTACCCGTTCGAGATGGACACCGTGGTGGCGTTGTCCGGGGAGCGGCTGGTGGCCACCCACTACGGGCTGTACAACACGGTCGCCGGGATCGGCATCACGCTGGGCAACCTGCTGGTCGGCGCGCTTCTGGGCGCCGGCTCGCCCGCTGCGGCGGGGACGGCGCTGTTCCTGCTGGGCGCGGCGTGCGCGGTCGCGGTCGGGGCGCTGGGCCGTACCGGACGGCTGACGGGCGCCGCCGCTCCGGAGGCCGCCGGTCAGCGGTGATCCGCGACCGGCCCGCCGGAGGTCAGCCGCCGAGGCGGCGGGCGGTGAGCGCGGCGCCGACCAGGAGGATGCCGTGGGAGGCGCGCAGGTCGGCGCCGATCAGGGCGCTCACCCTGGCCAGCCGGTTGTCGACGGTGTTGGGGTGCACGTTCAGCGCCCGCGCGGTGGCGCGGCGGTCGAAGTCGGCGGCGAAGTAGGCCTCCAGCGTCTCCAGCAACGAGGAGTCGAGCACGTCCAGGAGCCCCGCCAGCCGCGCGCCGCTCGCGCCCGGCGCGCTCAGGTGATAGTCGAGCAGGACGCCGCCCAGCTCGTAGAGGCCCTCCGGGCGGCCGGCCGCCCGGGCGACCTCGGCGATCCTGGTGGCCTGCCCGGCCGCGGCCGGGACGTCCGCGCGCCGCGCGGCGGCGCTCAGACCGACGTGGACGCCGACGCCCGCCTCGGCGAGACGGCGGGGCAGCCGGTCGTCGGGAGGGGGCAGGCGCAGCGGCAGCAGGGCGTGGCCGCCGTCCGGGCCGAACCGGGTCATGACCGGCTCCCCGGCGCGGCGGTCCAGCTCCGCCTGGACGGTGCGCAGGCGGCGCCGCACCTCCACGGGAGAGGCCCCGTCCGGGCTGATCGCCAGGTGCAGCACGTGATAGCCGGGTTCGAGGGTCACCCCGTGCCTGGCCGCCACGTCGTCGGCGGCCTGACCGGCCAGCAGCGCCCTGGCCACCGCGCGCAGCGCCTCACCGCGCTCGGCCAGCGCGGCCTGCCCGAGATAGGCCTCGCTGACCGCGCTCGTGACCCATTCCAGCGTCTGGAACAT
Source organism: Nonomuraea montanisoli (assembly GCF_013363975.1). Classification (GTDB taxonomy): domain Bacteria; phylum Actinomycetota; class Actinomycetes; order Streptosporangiales; family Streptosporangiaceae; genus Nonomuraea; species Nonomuraea montanisoli. The sequence goes on from NZ_JABWGN010000034.1 coordinate 7,226, forward strand.
CAGCTCGCCGAGCAGCCGCAGGCCGTACTCCTCGCCGGGCCGCGCCACCGCGCACAGGGCCCGCCACATCGACCGGTAGGCCAGCAGGTAGGCGCTGAGCAGGGTGGTGAGCGGCACGCCCTCGGTCATCCGCTGCGCCGCCCGCTCGCGGAACACCCGCAGGTCGCGGTCGGCGGCGGCCCCGCCCTGCGCGAAGCGCAGGAACAGCCGGAACCCGTGCCGGACGCTGGCCGCCATCTCCACGTCCCGCAGCCGCGCGGGCAGGACCGCCAGGCCGGGGATGGCGGTCGCCTGCTCCGCCACGATCTGCCGGGTCAGCCGGTTCACCTGGGGCTCGCAGCGGGCCGCGATCCTGGCGGCGCTGAGCGCGGGCTCGTCGTCCATGGCGTGATTGTGACATCTCACAATCCGTACGGGACGACGGTGGGATCGGGAGTGATTGTGCGCGCCTGATCCGCCCCGCCACAGTGATCTCACCCCCCGGATCCCGCCGACGACGAAGGAGCCGCCCGATGGACATCGTGAGGTACGCCGACCAGGTCTGGTCCGGGGAGGTCGCCGACAGCGTCGTGCGGGCCGGGCTGTCCGGGAGCGGCGTCGTCGAGGTGGCGGACGACGTGGGCTTCCGCGCCGGGTTCGGCAACACGGTCGTCGTCAGGAGCGGGGGCGAGGCGGCCCTGTTCGACACGGGCAACCCCTACGACGCCGCACGCCTGCACCAGGACGTGCGGACGTGGACGGCCGACCCGGTGACGACCGTCGCCTACTCCCACGGGCACATCGACCACGTCTCCGGTGTGGGCCCGTTCGACGCCGAGGCCGACGCGGCCGGACGACCCCGGCCGGTGGTGGCCGCCCATGAGGCCGTGGCCGCGCGCTTCGACCGTTACCTGATCACGCGGGGCTACAACGCGGTCGTCAACCGCAGGCAGTTCCAGTTGGAGGAGCTCGGCTGGCCGTCGGAGTACCGGTACCCGGACGTGGCCTACCGCTCCACGCTGACCGCCGGCCCGTTCGAGCTCTTCCACGGCAAGGGCGAGACCGACGACGCCAGCGTCGGCTTCCTGCCCGAACAGCGGGTGCTGCTGCCCGGCGACCTGTTCATCTGGCTCGCCCCCAACTGCGGCAACCCGCAGAAGGCGCAGCGTTACCCGCGCGAGTGGGCGATCGCGCTGCGCCGGATGGCGGCGCTGAACGCCGAGATCATGCTCCCCGGCCACGGCGCGCCGATCTTCGGCGCCGACCGGATCGAGCAGGCGCTGGTCGAGACGGCCGAATGGCTGGAGAGCCTGGTCGAGCAGACACTCGCCCTGCTCAACGAGGGCGCCCGGCTCGACGCCGTCGTCCAGCGGGTCAGGCCGCCGGCCCACCTGGCCGAGCGGCCGTACCTGCGGCCGCACTACGACGAGCCCGAGTTCGTCGTGCGCACCATCTGGCGGCTGTACGGCGGCTGGTACGACGGCAACCCGGCCCACCTCAAGCCCGCCCCGGACGCCGTGCTGGCCGGCGCGGTCGCCGAACTGGCCGGCGGCGCGGGGAAGGTGGGCGAGGCGGCGCTGCACGCCCTGGCGGCGGGAGACCAGCGGCTCGCCGGGCACCTGGCCGAGATGGCCGTCCAGGCCGCCCCCGACGACGCCGGCCTGCACCGGATCCGGGCCGAGGTGTTCGCCGAGCGTGCGCGCTCCGAGGCGTCCCTGATGGCCAGGGGCGTGTTCGCCTGGGCCGCCGCCGAATCACGCAAGCGTTCGGAGTGAGCCGGCGTGTTGCGCAAGGCGGGGCTCCACGTGGCGGAGACGGCCGCACCGGCGCTGGGTTTCACCGTGGCGTACGCGACGACCGGCAAGCTGCCGCTCTCGCTGGCCGCCGCCCTCTGCCTGGCGGCGCTGGTCGCCCTCCACCGGTTCCGGCAGGCCCGCAGCATCTGGCCGGCGCTCGGCGGCCTCTGCCTCGCCGCCCTGGCGGGAGCTCTGGCCACGCTGTCCGGGGAGGCGGCCGACTACTTCCTGCCGCTGATCGCCGTCCGCACCGTGATCGCCGTGGCGACACCGGTCCTGATGCTGCTCCGGCTCCCCCCGGCCGGGCTGGTGACGGGGCTGGTCACCGGCCGCGGCCTCTCCTGGCGGCGCTGCCCGGTGCGCCTGCGGGCCTTCACGATCGTCAACGCGCTCTGGCTGGCCATGGAGGCGTCACTGCTCGCGAACCAGCTACGGCTCTACCACGAGGGGCAGGCGGTGGCCATGGGCGTGTTCAAGCTCCTGGTCGAGGTGCCCGCCCACCTGGTGGCGGCGGTCGTCCTCTGGCTGCTGTACCGGCGCCTCACCGATCGCCCCTGCCGCGGCCCGCTCTGCCCCGATCATCTCCCTTCCGAGGGGGAAGCGCGGCGGCGCCCCGGCGGGAACTAGGGTCGTGGGCATGGCCGGCTGCATTCTCGTCCTGAACACGGGATCCTCCTCGATCAAGTACGAGCTCGTCGACGTCACCACCCGCGAACGCCCCGCCGTCGGTCTGGTCGAGCGCATCGGCGAGGACGGCGGGCGGCTCACCCACCGGACCGGCGACGGGTCCCCGTACGTGCGCGAACGGCCCTTCCCCGGGCACGGCGACGGGCTGGAGGCGATGATGGAGGCGTTCGACGAGGCCGGCCCTCCGCTGTCCCCCGTCGCGGTCGGGCACCGGGTCGTGCACGGCGGCACCCGGTTCACCGAGGCCGTCCTCATCGACGACGAGGTCGTCACCGCGATCGAGGACCTGGCCCCGCTCGCTCCCCTGCACAACCCGGTCAACCTCGCCGGCATCCAGCTCGCCCGCAAGGCGTTCCCCGGCATTCCGCAGGTCGCCGTGTTCGACACCGCCTTCCACCGCACGCTGCCGCCCGAGGCCTACACCTACGCGGTGCCGCGCGACTGGCGCGAGCGGCTCGGCGTGCGGCGCTTCGGCTTCCACGGCACCTCCTGCGCGTACGTCTCGCGCCGCGCCGCCGCCGTCCTCGGCCGTGACCTCGCCGGCCTCAACCTGATCGTGCTGCACCTGGGCAACGGCGCGAGCGCCACCGCGGTCTCCGGCGGCCGCAGCGTCGACACCTCCATGGGCATGACCCCGCTCGAGGGCCTGGTGATGGGCACCCGTTCGGGCGACGTCGACCCGGCGCTCGCCGGCTACCTGGCCCGGGTGGACGGGCTGGACGCCCAGGAGGTGGAGCACGCGCTCACGAACTCCGGCGGCCTGCTCGCCCTGGCCGGGACCCGCGACATGCGCCAGGTACGCGCCCGCGACGACGCCGAGGCCGCGCTCGCCCTGGACGTCTACACCCGGCGCATCCGCAAGTACGTCGGCGCCTACTACGCGCTGCTCGGCCGGGTCGACGCGATCGTGCTCACCGGCGGGATCGGTGAGCACGACGCCGCCACCCGCGCCGCCTGCCTGGCGGGGCTCGACCGGCTCGGCATCCGCGTGGACCCGGCGCTCAACGCGGCGGGCGGGGACGGCGAGCGGGCCGTCTCCCCGCCCGGCGCCGAGGTGGCGGTGCTGGTCGTCCCGACCGACGAGGAGTGGGAGATCGCCCGGCAGGCGCACGCGCTCATCTCATGACAGGACGCCGGAGCGCGCCGTCCGCGCGGCCGGGATCGGGCTCGTCGTCGCGCACCTGGGCGGCGGTGATGGCGACGGTCGTGACGATGTCGGCCACGGTGGCGCCGCGGGACAGGTCGTTGACGGGCTTGCGCAGCCCTTGGAGCACCGGCCCCACCGCGACGGCGCCGGCGCTGCGCTGGACGGCCTTGTAGAGGTTGTTGCCGGTGTTGAGGTCGGGCACCACGAAGACGGTGGCACGTCCGGCCACCTGGCTGTCGGGCATCTTGGTGCGCGCCACGCCGGGGTCGACCGCGGCGTCGTACTGGATCGGTCCCTCCACCGGCAGGTCCGGGCGCAGCTCGCGGATCAGGCCGGTGGCGGTGCGGACCTTGTCGACGTCGGCGCCGGCGCCCGAGGTCCCCGTCGAGTACGACAGCATGGCGATCCGGGGATCGACGCCGAACAGGGCCGCGGTGCCGGCCGACGAGATCGCGATGTCGGCGAGCTGCTCGGCGCTCGGATCGGGATTGACGGCGCAGTCGCCGTACACCAGCACCCGGTCGGCCAGGCACATGAAGAACACGCTGGAGACCAGCCCCAGGCGCAGGATCTCGAACGCCGGCCTGATGGTGTGCGCGGTGGTGTGCGCCGCGCCCGAGACCATGCCGTCGGCCATGCCGGTGTGGACCATCAGCGTGCCGAAGTAGGACACGTCGGTGACGGTGTCGCGGGCCAGCTCGACGGTCATCCCCCGGTGGGCCCGCACCGCGGCGTACTCGTGGGCGAAGCGCTCGCGCAGCTCCCCGTCGAACGGGCTGAGCACCCGGGCCTCGTCCAGGTCGAGGCCGAGCTGGGCGGCCTGGGCCCGGATGCGCGCCTCGTCGCCGAGCAGGGTGAGCCGGGCCACGCCGCGGCGCAGCAGGACGTCGGCCGCGCGCAGGATGCGCGGCTCCTCGCCCTCGGGCAGCACGATGTGCCGGCGGCGGGCGCGCGCCCGGTCCAGCAGCTCGTACTCGAACATCAGCGGCGTGACGACGTCGGTCTTGGCGATGGCCAGCCGATCGAGCAGCAGCCGGCCGTCGACGTGCTCGGCGAACAGCCGCAGCGCCGTGTCGATCTTCCCGCCGGCCTGGGGGGTGAACTGCCCCTCCACCGCCGACAGCCGGGTCGCGGTGTCGAAGGTGTCGTGCTCGGTGACGATGACCGGCAGGGGGACGGCCATGCTGTGCAGCAGCCGGTCCACCGGAACGGGCAGATCCGCGCCACCCGTCATGATCACCGCGGACAGGGCCGGGAAGCCCGGCGCCGCGTGCGCCGCGATCAGCCCGGGAAGCAGCGCGGCGGCCCGGTCGGACGGGATGATCACCGCGGCCCCCTCGGTGTAGCGATCGAGGATGTTGGGCAGCGACATCGCGCCGACCATCAGCGCGCTCGCCTCCCGTCCGAGCCCCTCGCGCTCGCCGAGGAAGAGCCGGCCGTCGCAGGCGTCCAGCAGGTCGGCGACGGTGGGGGCGCGCAGGGAGGGGTCCTCGGGCAGCACGAACACCGGCGTGGGGTGCTCGATCGCGACGGGCTCGCGGGCCGCCCGGGTGACCACGACCGCGAGCTCCTGGGCGTGGTGCTGCGCCAGTTGCCGGGAGGAGAGCTCGACCGCGGCGTCGATCTCCGAGACCGTCCGGCCCCGTCCGCTCACCACGTTGAGGACGGGGGTCCCCAGGTCCGCGGCGAGCCTGGCGTTGAACTCGAACTCGGTCGGCGCTCCGACGTCGGTGTAGTCGGTGCCGACCACGACCACCGCGTCGCACCGTCCCGCCAGCGCGCGGTAGCGGGCCACGATGTCGCCGGCCGCGCGGTCGGCGTCGGCGTGCACGTCGTCGTAGGTGACGCCCGTGTACGTCTCGTACGGCGAGCCGAGCTGGAACCTGCTCCGGACGGTGTTGATCAGGTTGTCCTCGCGTCCCGCCCTGACCACGGGCCGGAACACGCCCACGGTCTCCACCTGCCGGGACAACAGGTCCACCATGCCCAGGGCGATCGTGCCCTTGTTGCTTCCCGCCTCGGCCGCCGCGACGTACACCGCTCGTGTCATGGTCACCATTCTCCGTGGCGGACGCCCGGGGCCGCACCCGAGGGGGACGGCGGCACGGGCTCGCATCCGGCACCCGGGAACGATCAGCAGTGGGCGGGCGGCGCCGCCGGAGGCAGGGGGGTGGCGCCCTCCGGGCGGAGGGCGTCCAGCAGGAGCACCAGCGAGCGGCGCCAGCCCTCGTCCGGGCCCTCGGCCGGTCGCAGCGTGCTGAGCAGCATGCCGAGGATGCGCAGCAGGTCGTCCGGCTCCAGGTCGGCGCGCGCCTGCCCGGCGGCCTGGGCGTTGCGCATGAGCCGGGTGAGCGGCTGGATGAACCGGGGGGCCAGGTCGGCGGTGAGCGCTCCCGCGTCCTTGGCCGTGGCGAGGATGCCCGGCTGCCCCGACGCCAGGGCCAGCACCGTCTCCATCATGACCGACATGCCGCGCAGCGGGTCCGGCTCGGCGAGCGCGCGGGCGATCGCCGGCTCGATCTCCTCGCGCATCAGCTCCTCGACGATCTCGCGGACGAGCTTCTCCTTGCTCGGGAAGTGGCGGTAGAGCGTCGCCAGCCCCACCCCGGCCCGCTGGGCGATCTCCTCCAGCGTGACGCCGCCGCCGGCCTCGGCGAACGCCGCCCGGGCCGTACGGGTGATCCGCTCCGCGTTGCGGGCCGCGTCGGCGCGCCGGCGGCGAGGCGCGTCGGTGTCCATGCACCCAGCGTAACAGGTGAGAGTTGGGTCTCACTTCGTGTGTTACGGTGGAAATGAGAGGCCGATATCAGTTAAGTGAGAAGGAGCCGGTTGATGACCGAGATCCCGACGTTTCCGTTGCCGCCGCTGCACGGCGACCCCACGCCGTACGACGCCGGGGACTACCGGCGGCTGCGCGCCGAGGGGCCGGTCGTCCGCCTGCCCATCGCCACCGGCGGCCCCGACGTGTGGCTCGTCACCCAGTACGCCGAGGTGCGCAAGCTGCTCAGCGACCCGGCGCACTTCAGCAACGCCGTCCAAGGGCCGAACGGCCGGCTGGGCGACCGTTCCGACGAGTCGCTGAAGGGCTTCGTCATCGGCAACCCGCTGATGTACGACCCGCCGGAGCACACCCGCCTGCGCCGCCTGCTGACCGGCCAGTTCACCGTGGCCAGGATGCGGCACCTGCGGCCGCGCATCGAGCAGATCGTGACCGAGCACCTGGACGCCATGGAGGCCGCCGGGCCGTCCGCCGACCTGGTGGAGGCGTTCTCGTTGCCGGTCCCCTCGCTGGTGATCTGCGAGCTGCTCGGCGTGCCGTACGCCGACCGGGAGGACTTCCAGCGGCGCAGCAACCGGCTCCTGGACATGACGCTGGACCGGGAGGCGCACGCCGCCAACACCGCCGAGATGAACGCGTACATGTACGGGCTGATCGCCCGCGAGCGCGCCGAACCGGGCCAGGAGCTGCTCGGCCTGCTGGTGCGCGAGCACGGCGACGACCTCACCGACGACGAGCTGCTCGGGATCGGCAACACGCTGCTGGTGGCCGGGCACGAGACGACCGCCAACATGCTCAGCCTGGGCACGTTGCTGCTGCTGCACCGGCCGGACCAGGCCGCCGTCATCCGCGACGAGCCCGACGCCGTCACCCCGGCCGTGGAGGAGCTGCTGCGCTACCTGACCGTGGCGCACCGGGCCGGTCCGCCCCGGCACGTCACCGAGGACATCACGCTCGGCGGCCGGCAGCTCAGGGCCGGTGACCTGGTGATCCCCTCGCTGCTGTCGGCCAACCGGGACGAGGCGTTCGTCAAGGAGCCCGACGAGCTCGACGTCACCCGCGACGCCGCCGGGCACATGGCCTTCGGGCACGGCGTCCACCACTGCCTGGGCGCGCCGCTGGCCCGGCTGGAGATGCAGGTGGCCTTCCCCGCGCTGTTGCGGCGCTTCCCGGGGCTGAAGCTCGCGGTGCCGTACGAGAGCCTCCGCTTCCGGCTGCAGTCGACCGTCTACGGCGTGGAGTCGCTGCCCGTGACCTGGTGATCCGCGCGCGGCCGGGGCGCGGGCAGCCGGGTGGCGGGTAGGAGGAAGGCGTCGGCTTCGGCACGGCGCCGGAGGCGCAGGTCTCCCGCGCCGGCGGATCGCGTCACTCCGATGGAGGCGCCCGATGAGCGTGGCTGAGGGAGCACCGCAGGGACCCGGACCGGATCCGACCGAACGGGTGGAGTCGCTCCTGCGGGACCTGCGCAGCTCCTGGTCGGGCCTGTCCTCGCGGGAGGCCGCGCGGCGGCTGACGCACTACGGCCCCAACGAGCTCCGGCGGCGCGGCGGGGTGCGCTGGCCGCGGGAGCTCCTGCGGCAGTTCACCCATCCGCTGGCGCTGCTGCTGTGGGTGGCGGCGGCGCTGGCCTGGACGGCGGGGATCACTCCGGTGGCCGTGGCCGTCGTGGTGGTGATCCTGGTGAACGCGGCGTTCGCGTTCGCGCAGGAGGTGCAGGCCGAACGGGCGGTCGAGGCGCTGGCCGCCTACCTGCCGGCGCGGGCCCGCGCGCTGCGGGACGGGCAGCCGCGCTCGCTTCCCGCCGCCGAGCTGGTGCCCGGCGACGTCCTCGTGATCGAGGAGGGCGACCGGATCTCGGCGGACGCCCGGCTGATCGAGGGCGGCATCGAGGTGGACCTGTCGATGCTGACCGGCGAGGCGATGCCGGTGTTCCGCTCCGCGGACCTGGCCGACACCAGGGTCTCCCTGCTCCAGGCGCGCGAGCTGGTGTTCTCCGGGACGATGTGCACGGAGGGGCAGGCCCGGGCGGTGGTGTTCGGGACCGGGATGCGTACCGAGCTCGGCCGGATCGCGGCGCTGTCGGAGCGGGTCGAGCGGGAGGAGAGCCCGCTGGAGCGCCAGGTCCGCCGGGTGGCCTGGCTGATCGCGGTGATCGCGGTCCTGTTCGGGGTGGCGTTCATCCCGGTGGCGACCTGGGGAGCGCACCTGCCGCTGGGTGACGCGGTGGTGTTCGCGGTGGGACTGCTGGTGGGCAACGTCCCCGAGGGCCTGCTGCCGGTGATCACGCTGGCGCTGGCGCTGGGGGTGCGCGACCTGGTCAGGCGCGGCGCCGTCGTCAAGCGGCTGAGCGCGGTCGAGACGCTGGGATCGACGGACGTCATCTGCACCGACAAGACCGGCACGCTCACCATGAACCGGATGCGCGTCACCACCCTGTGGACCTCGGCGGGCGCCCGCGACCTCGACGGCCCGGCCCCGGAGGCGCCCCATCCGGCCCCGGAGGCACCGGATCCGGCCTCGGAGACGGCAGGTCCGGTCCCAGAGGCACCGGATCCGGCGCTGCGCGGCATGGTCGCGGTCATGGTCGCGTGCAACAACGCCGGGTCCGACGCCGAAGGCCAGGTCGTGGGCGACCCCACCGAGGTGGCGCTGCTGCGGGCCGCCGGCGACCTCGGCGGCTCTCCCCCGGCCAGGAGGCTCCGCCAGTTCCACTTCGACCCGGTGCTCAAACGGATGTCCACGCTCGACGAGCGTGACGGCGGCGTATGGGTGGACGCCAAGGGAGCCCCGGAGACGCTCCTGCCGCTCTGCTCCACGATCCTGGAAAGCGGCGGCGGGACCGGCGCCCTCACCCCGGCCCGGCGCCGCGACGTCGAGCGGGTCGTGGACGCGCGGGCCCGCCGCGGCCTCCGCGTGCTCGCCGTCGCCACGCGCCGGCTGGACGGGGAGCGGCCCGCGCCGCGGCGGCGCGAGGACGCCGAGCGCGACCTGACCCTGCTCGGGCTGGTGGCGATGCACGACCCGCCGCGTCCCGAGGTCGCCGAGGCGGTCGCCGACTGCCGCGCCGCGGGGATCCGGGTCATCATGGTCACCGGCGACCACGCCCTGACCGCCGCGGCGATCGCCCGGCAGGTGGGCATCGCCGGTGAGCGCCCCTGCGTGGTCACCGGGGAACGGCTCGACGCCATGAGCGAGGACGACCTCGACGCGCTGCTGCGGGACCGGCCCGAGCTGATCTTCGCGCGCAGCTCCCCCGAGGCCAAGCTGCGGATCGCCGACGCCCTGCGCGCCGAGGGCCACGTGGTGGCGATGACCGGCGACGGCGTGAACGACGCCCCCGCGCTGCGCCGGGCCGACATCGGCGTGGCGATGGGCCGCTCCGGCACCGACGTGGCCCGCGAAGCCTCCACCATGGTGCTCACCGACGACAACTTCGCCACCATCGTCGTCGCGGTCCGGTCGGGACGGCGGATCTACGACAACATCCGCAAGTTCATCTGCTACATCTTCGCCCACACGACGCCCGAGGTGACCCCGTTCCTGGTCTTCGCCCTGGCCGGTGGCGCGATCCCGCTGCCGCTCACGGTCATGCAACTGCTGGCCGTCGACGTCGGCACCGAGACCCTGCCCGCCCTCGCGCTGGGCCGCGAGCCCGCCGAGCCGGGGATCATGCGCCGCCCGCCGCGCAGCCGCTCGGAAGGCGTGATCAGCGCCTCGATGCTGCTGCGCGCCTGGCTGTTCCTGGGGCTGATCGGCGCCGCGTTGTCGATGGCGGGCTTCTTCTTCGTGCTGCTCAGAGCCGGCTGGCATCCCGGCGTCCCGACCGGGCCCGGCAGCCCGCTGCACCACGCCTACCGGCAGGCGACCACGATGACCTTCCTCGGCATGGTGGCCGGCCAGGTCGGCACCGCCTTCGCCGTCCGCACCGAACGCGCCTCCCTGCGCTCCGTCGGCCTGACCTCCAACCCCCTGCTGCTGTGGGGCATCGCCTTCGAGCTGGCCCTGGCCGCCGTGCTCGTCTACGCGCCGCCGTTCCAGGCGCTGCTGGGCACCGCCGCCCTGACGCCCGAGATGCTGGCCTTCGTCGTCCCCTTCCCGCTGATCGTCTGGGGCGCCGACGAGGCGCGCCGATGGCTCCTGCGCCGCCGGGCCGGTCACCTCTCCTGAGCGTCCGGCGGGCCGGCGGGTCGCGCGGGGACGACGGCCACGGGGCTCAGCGCGGTCTCGGTCATCGCCCTGGCCACCGTGCCGAGAGTGCCGCCGGGGCGGGTGCGGTCCGCGCCGACGACCAGCAGGCTCGCCCCCTCGGAGGCGACGCGCAGGGCCTCCCGCGCGGGCGCGATCAGCGCGCGGACCTCGACGCGGACGTCCGGGTGCCCGGCTCGCCAGGCGGCCAGGCGCTCCTCCACCCGTTCTCGTGCCGCCGTCCTCAGCGCGCCGGCGTCCGGCAGCGGGTCGATCTCGACGCCCCAGGCCATGCCTCCGACGTGGATGAGGTGCAGCACCGTGATCCGCAGGGACCGCAGGGCGGCCTCGGTGAAGGCGAACTCCACCGCTTCGTCCGGAGTGGCGGGCGCCAGCCCCAGCACGAGCGGGCCGCGGTCCGCCCGCGCGGGAATCGGGCCCGGCCCGCGCACGACCACCACGGGCGCCCGCGCGCCGGCCGCCACGGAGGCGGCCACGGAGCCGACGACGGAACGGGCCGACGCGCCCAGCCCGCGCGAGCCCACCACGACGAGGCAGGCGCCGGCCGACAGCTCCACGAGCCGCTCGGCCGCCGCCCCTTCGCACAGGTCGGTGGTGACGTCGGTGACCGAGCCGGCCGAGCGGGCGCGGTCCGCGCCGTGGTGGAGCACGTGCTCGGCCGCCGCGCGCAGGTGCGCCTTCGCCTCCTCCGCCGCCGCCCCGTACGGCCAGCTCCAGGCGTGCGCGACGGTCAGCGGCAGGCCCCGCAGCCCGCACTCGTCCAGGGCCCACTCCAGGGCCCGCATGGAGAAGTCGGAGCCGTCGTAGCCGACGACCACCCGCCGCTGTCCGCCCATGAGCTCCCCCTCGCTCGCGTCTCCCGCCGCGGCGACCTGATCACGGGGGCACGCCCGGCGAGGCCCCGAGGGGGCGGGCCGTCACTCCTCCCTCTGCCCCACGAGGGAGAAGTACGCCTCCTCCTCCTGCGCGAAGTGCAGCGTCAGGACGGCGTGCAGGCCGTACAGGCAGGCACGCAGGTCGTCGACCTGCTCGGGGAGCAGTCCGCGGGACGAGGCCAGCTCCAGATGCCGGCCGAGCCGGGCCACCAGCCTCCCGATCTCGGCGTGGGCCCTGCTCATGGGGACGGTCGCCTCCGGATCGCCGAGCAGGCCGCCCAGCGCCGGGTACAACCGGCTCTCCTCGGCCCGCTCGTGCGGAAGGACCTCGCCGACCAGCACGTCGTGGACGCGCCGCAGCCGGGGAAGGACCACCGCGGAGGGCCGGTCGAGCGCGTCGGCGGTCTCGCGCAGCAGGTCGAGGGCCGGGCGCAGGCGGGCGTGCTCCTCGTCGAAGCGGTGCAGCATGTCCCCCGTGGGCGCGTCCACGGGCACGCGCGTGCCGCGCCCGCCCCGCAGCGCCCGCAGCGCGTTGAGGGTGACGGCGACGTCGATGGCCTCCTGCAGCAGCGCGCCCGAGGCGGGCGGCAGGGCGCCGAGCGCCGCCGCGAGCATCGCGAGCAGGGAGAGCCCCATGCCGACGCCGGCGCTCTGCACGGCGATCCGCCGCGCCCGGCGGGCGACGTCCATCGCGTCGGCCAGCCGGTCGAGCCGGTCGGTGGTGAGCACCACGTCGGCCGCCTGCGTGGAGGCCGCCGACCCGCGCGCGCCCATGGCGACGCCGACCTGGGCGGCGGCCAGGGCGGGGGCGTCGTTGACGCCGTCGCCCACCATGACGGTGGTCGCCCGCCCGGCCTCGGCCCGCACACCGGCCACCTTCTGGGCGGGCGTGCGCTCGGCGAGCACCTCGTCCACGTCGAGCACGGCGGCGACGCTCTCGGCGACGTCCACGTGGTCACCGGTGAGCATGACGATCCGCTCGATCCCGGCTGTCCGGAGCCTGCGCAGGGTGCGGGCGGCGTCCGTGCGCACCGCGTCGCGCAGGAAGACCACCCCGGCGATCTCGCCGTTCACGCACACCCACACCGTCATCGCGCTGTCGAGGGCCGCCCTGGACCGCTGCGTGGCCGTCCACGGCGACGAGGCGCCCGGGGGCGCCTTGCCCACCTGCACCTGCCGCCCCTCGACGATGCCCGCCGTGCCGAAGCCCGGCTCCTCCTCGACCTCCGCCGCCGCCGGCACGTCGAGGCCGCGCCAGGTCGCGGCCCGGACGACGGCGGCGGCCAGCACGTGCGAGGACACCTGGTCGACCGCGGCCGCGAGCCGCAGCACCTCCTCCGCCGTGTGACCGCGCGCGGGAGCGACGTCCACCACCTCGGGACGGCCGCGGGTGAGGGTGCCGGTCTTGTCGAGCACGAGGGTGCGGGCCCGGCCCAGGGTCTCCAGCGCGCCGCCGCCCTTGACCACGACCCCGTTGCGGGCCGTACGGGACAGGCCGGAGGCGATGGCCGCCGGGGCGGCGAGCAGCAGCGGGCACGGTGTGGCGACGACCAGCACCGCCACCGCCCGCACGGCGTCGCCCGACAGCGCCCAGGCCAGGCCGGCGAGCACCAGCGTCAGGGGCAGGAACCACGCCGCGAACCGGTCGGCCAGCCGCACCACCGGAGCCGTGTCCGCCTCCGTCTCGCGGGCCAGCCGCACCACGCCGGCGTACGTGCTCTCCTCGGCGGTCCCGGTGGCCCGCAGGTCGAACGCCGGCCCGGCGTTGACCACGCCGCTGCGCACGCTCTCCCCGACGAGGTGCTCCACCGGCAGCGGCTCGCCCGTCAGCGCCGACTCGTCCAGCACCGCCTCATGACGCACGACCACCCCGTCGACCGGGACCAGTTCGCCGGGCGGAACCAGGAGCAGGTCTCCCCGCCGGACCTCGGAGACGTCCACCCGCGCGTCACGGCCGTCCGGGACGTGACGGTGCGCCCAGCGCGGCGCCCGCTCGTACAGCGCGGTCAGGTCGCGCCGCGCCCTGCGCAGCGCGTACTCCTCCAGCGCCCGGCCCGTCGCCAGCATGACCGCGATCAGGGCGCCGGCCAGGTACTCGCCGACCGCGAGCGTCCCCAGCAGGGCGAGCACCGCGATCGCGTCCACGCCCAGCCGGCCGGCCCGCAGCGCCGACACGACCCACCAGAGCGCCGGGACCACGGCCACGACCGTGCCCGCCGCCCAGCAGACGTCGGCCGCCTCGCCGAGCCCGGCCAGGCGCAGCACGCCGCCGGCCGCGAGCGCGACGAGCGTGACTCCCAGGAACGCGGCGAGCCCGAATCGCTTCACCCTCCCAGGCTGCGGGAAGGACGGCCGCCCCTCCCAGGGCCTTTCGGCCCGCCCCCGCGGGGCCGATGGCCATCGCCCCGACAGCCAGCCAAATGATGCGTAATTTCAGCATGTCTACCGATACGCATACGGATTCCCAGCTTTGTTACGAGCGCCTACCGTCTGGCTCGCAGTGATCCTTCGCACGTGCGTCACACCCCCCGATTCCCGGCCGGCTCGCGCTCACAGGTGACCCCTGCGACGCGGGCCCGCGCGCGCCCACCCGGGCGGCCGGCCGGGGACAGCCGAAAGGAGCACAAGCGTGAAACGCAAGGGCCTGGCCGCCGCGACCGCGGCACTCACCGCGGCCGCGGCCATGGTGCTGTCCGCCTTACCCGCACTCCCCGCCCACGCGGCCCCGCCCGGGGCCACCCCCGCCCAGCAGGACTCCGCCCTCGCCAAGAGCTCCGACGGTCTCAGCATGCAGGACCCGCCGGACGTCGCCCTGAGCGGCGTCAAGGCCCACCTGTCGCAGTTCCAGACGATCGCGACGGCCAACGGCGGCACCCGCAGGTCCACCGGCGCCGGCTACACCGCGTCCGTCTCGTACGTGGAGCAGAAGCTGCGCGACGCCGGCTACACGGTGGCCCGCCAGAGCTGCACCTCCGGCTGCAGCGGCGGCGCGGGCCCGAACGTGATCGCGGACTGGCCCGGCGGTGACGAGAACCAGGTCATCATGGCCGGCTCCCACCTCGACAGCGTGGCGGCCGGTCCCGGCATCAACGACAACGGCTCCGGCTCCGCCGCCATGCTGGAGGTGGCGCTGACCCTGGCCGCCCAGCGGCCCACGATGACCAAGCACGTCCGGTTCGGCTGGTGGACCGACGAGGAGCAGGGGCTGAACGGCTCCGAGTTCTACGTCAACTCCCTCGGCTCCACCGGCCGGTCGAAGATCCAGGGTTACTACAACTTCGACATGGTCGGCTCACCCAACGGCGGCTACTTCATCAACAACATCACCACCACCGCCGCCCAGCCGCTCAAGGAGTTCTACGACAAGCTGAACCTCCAGCCCGAGGAGAACACCGAGGGCGCCAACCGCTCCGACGACGCCTCCTTCCGCAACGCCGGCATCGCCACCTCGGGCGTGGCCGCGGGAGCGAGCGCCACCAAGACCTCGGCGCAGGCGGCCAAGTGGGGCGGCACCTCCGGGCGCGCGTACGACTCCTGCTACCACTCCGCCTGCGACACCGTCAGCAACATCAACGACACCATCCTGGACCGGGCCTCCGACGCCGCCATGTACGCCCTGTGGAAGCGGGCCGTCGGCGGCGGCACACCGAGCCGTGACTTCTCGATCTCGGCCAACCCGGCGTCGGGCACGGTCCAGGCGGGCTCCTCGGCCACCACCACCATCGCCACCCAGACCACCGCCGGCAACGCCCAGGCCGTCAACCTGTCGGCCAGCGGC
>NZ_JABWGN010000035.1 GCF_013363975.1 Nonomuraea montanisoli
GAGTCTCGGCCGCCCTGGACGCCGGCACCACCCACGGCCGCATCACCAACGCCCTGAGGAACGACGGCAGCGCCGAGCTCGACATCCACGCCACCACGTCCAGCGGCGACATCACCGCCCGCAGCCTGTGAGGATGCCTCAGGCCGCGGGGATCGCTTCGATGATCTCCATGTTCTTCTCGCCCCATTCGCCCAGCGGGATGAGGGCTTGGTTGAGCGACTGCCCCAGGTCCGTCAGGGAATAGTCCACCCTCGGCGGAACCTGGTGGTACACCTCGCGGTTCACCAGGCCGCAGTGCTCCATCTCGCGAAGCTGGATGATCAGCGATTTCTCACTGATGCCCGGCACGGCCCTGCGCAGCTCTCCGAAGCGTCGCGGGCCGTCGTGCAGCCCCCACAGGATCAGCGCCTTCCACTTGCCGCCCACCACGTCCACGGCCGCGTCGAGCCCGCACGAGTAGCTCCGCTTCTTCACTGCGCCCTCCCATACTGAAGAAAAGGTAGGTACCTGAAGAAATAGTAGGTACTTGCAGGAAGTGCTGCAAGAAACCAGGATCGGTGACGCCGCAGGAGGGGCCCATCCTGCGGCGTCATCGATCACGTACAAGCACGGAGACAACTGTGAACTACGGGCGCATCACCGCGAACGGCATCGACTTCTCCTACGCCGAGCAGGGAGAGGGGCCGCTGGCCCTGTTGCTGCACGGCTTCCCCGAGTCTGGAGACGTCACCTACCGTCACCTCATCCCGGCCCTCGCGGCAGCGGGCTACCGGGCGGTCGCCCCCAACATGCGAGGGTTCGCCCCCACCGCGCTTCCGGCGGACGGCAGCATGCTGCTCAGCGATCTCGTCGACGACGTCAACGCCCTGCACCAGGAACTGGGCGGCGGCGACGACGCGATCCTGGTGGGCCATGACTGGGGCGCGGGCATGGCCTGGTCCGCCGCCACCACGACTCCCGAGCGGTGGTCGCGGCTGGTGGTCAGCGACGTCCCGCCCCTGAGCTTCTTCGCCGCCTACGCCGGCACCTTCGAGGGCATCGAGAACCTCAACCACTTCTGGTTCATCCAGATGGACATGGCCACCGAGGTCCTGGCGGCCGACGACATGGCGTGGCTGCGCCAGGGCCTGCAGGACAAGTGGACCGCCCCCGGTTTCGACGCCACCGAGGAGATCGACGGGATGCGCAAGGCGCTGGGCGAGCCCGCCCGGCTCCGCGCGGCCCTGGACCTGTACCGGACCAACTTCGGCCCCAAGCAGATGGGCACGCCGGAATGGGCGGCCGAACACGGCCGCCTCTGGGGCAGCCTGCCGAGCCAGCCGACGCTGTACCTGCACGGCACCGAGGACAAGAGCGTCGTCATGGATCGGCAGACCCTGGACGCCATCGGCGCCGCCCTCGCCGAGACCAACAAGCACTCCGAGGCCGCCTTCGTCGAAGGGGCCGGGCACATCGTGCCGGCCGAGAAGCCGGACCGCTACAACGAACTCGTGCTCGACTTCCTCAACAAGAAGATCTGAACGCTCGGAAGCAGCTCGGAAGCGGCTCGGGAGCGAGCCGGCGTCGCCCGGTCGGGCAACGCCGGCTCAGCACATCGGTCACCGCAGTGGCCCGAAGAAGGCCCGCAGGTCCCCCGCCAGCAGGGCCGGGGCCTCCATCGCGGGGAAGTGCCGGCCGCGCTGGAACTCGCTCCAGTGCGCGTCAGCCGGCGCGTGGACCAGCCTGCGCACCGTCTCGTCGCTGCCGAAGACCGCGAAGCCCTGCGGTACGGCGGGCGGCGCCCCCCAGTCGGACGCGTGCGCCTGCTCGTACAGGGTGTGCGCGGCGGTGGCGCCGGAGCCCGTGAACCAGTACAGGCTGACCGTGGTGAGAAGCTGGTCGCGGTCGACCGGCAGGTCGGTCCACTCGTGGACCTTCTCGGCGATCCAGGCGAGCTGCAGCAGCGGTGAGTCGACCAGGCCGTAGCCGATGGTCTGCGGCCGGCTGTTCTGGATCGCCAGGTAGCCGGAACCTTCCTTGTCGAACGCGTCCATCCGGCCCAGGATCAGCTTGTCGACCGGGTCGTTCGCGTCGAGCCGGTCGGCCATCCCCGGGATGAAGGTGGCGACGTTCGCGGCGGTCAGCGGATCGGTCACGACGTGGACGCCGATGACATGCTCGCCGTCGAGGCCGGCGACCATGCCCGACACGCCGGCGCCCACGTCGCCGCCGTGGACGCCGTACCGCTCGTAGCCGAGCCGGCCCATCAGCTCGACCCAGGCCCGCGCGGTGCGACCCATCCCCCAGCCGGTCGCGCCCAGCGGGGTCGAGAAGGCATAGCCGGGCAGCGACGGCGCGACGACATGGAAGGCCTGGCCCTCGGCCGGGTCGACCAGCGGCTCGATCAGGTGCAGGAACTCGGCCACGGAGCTCGGGTAGCCGTGGGTGATCAGCAGCGGCTTGGCGTCGGGCCGGTCGGACCTGACGTGCAGGAAGTGGATGCGCTGGCCGTCGATCTCGGTGGTGAACTGCGGGTACCGGTTGAGCCGCGCCTCCTGGGCGCGCCAGTCGTACTGCGTGCGCCAGTACTCGGCGAGCTCCTTCAGATGGCCCAGCGGTACGCCGCGAGTCCACTCCACGCCGGGCAGCTCGCCGGGCCAGCGGGCGTTGGCGAGCCGGTCATGCAGGTAGTCGACGTCGGACTGGGGGATCTCGATGCGGAAGGGCCGAATGCCGTCGCTCACCGTGCTTCTCCTTGTCACCGGGGCCGGAGCTCTTGTGCTCACGCGGAGAAGACTAGGAACATTAACGGAAAGGATCGTTCCTAGATTGTCGTCAGGGTCGAAGAATGCTGGAAACCTCGGCGCGGCTGCTGCGCCTGCTGTCGCTGTTGCAGGCCCGGCGCGACTGGACCAGCGCCGAGCTCGCCACCCGGCTCGGCGTCACCACCCGCACCATCCGCAATGACATCGGCCGGCTGCGCGCGCTCGGCTATCCGGTCGACGCGCGGCCGGGTGTGGCCGGCGGCTATCGGCTCGGCTCGGGCGGCGCCCTCC
The DNA here is from genome assembly GCF_013363975.1 of Nonomuraea montanisoli. Lineage (GTDB taxonomy): Bacteria > Actinomycetota > Actinomycetes > Streptosporangiales > Streptosporangiaceae > Nonomuraea > Nonomuraea montanisoli. The sequence continues at coordinate 3,036 of NZ_JABWGN010000035.1, forward strand.
CGCCGCTGCTGCTGGAGGACGACGAGGCGGTGGCGGTCGCGATCGGCTTGCGTACCGCCGCGAGCGGCTCGATCGCGGGGATCGAGGAGACCTCGATGCGGGCGCTGGCGAAGCTGCAGCAGGTGCTTCCCTCGCGGCTGCGTCACCGGGTGAGTGCCTTCCAGTCGTACGCGCTGCCGATGCCGTCGCGCGGCTCGCAGGTGGATCCCGACGTGCTGACCCTGATCGCGGGTGCGTGCCGGGACCATGAGCGGCTCCGGTTCGACTACCGGGCGCATTCCGGGGCGGCCAGCCGGCGCTCGGTGGAGCCGTACCGGCTGGTCAACGACCGGCGGCGCTGGTACCTGGTGGCCTGGGACATGGATCGGGACGCCTGGCGCACCTTCCGGGTCGACCGGATCGAGCCGCGGACGCCGACAGGGCCGCGCTTCACGCCCCGTGCGCTACCACCCGACCCGGAGATCACGGCGCAGGTGGCACGCGGAGCCGGCGAGGCGACCTGGCGCTACCGGGCGCGGGTGATCGTGCACGCGCCCGCGTCACACGTGCGGGATCGGCTGCCGATCCCGGTGGAGGTGCAGTCCCTGGGCGAGAATCGGTGTGCGTTCGAGCCGGGCTCGGACCATCCGGAGATGCTCGCCCTCTATCTGGGCCTGCTGGGCGCGGACTTCACGATCGTGGACTCGCCCGAGCTGGTGGACGCGCTGCGCACCCTGGCGAGCCGCTACGAGCGCGCGATCGACTCCAGCCGGCGGCACCCCTCGTCCGGGCGGGCTCACATCGAGTAGGCGCCGGAGGCGAGGGCGATGATGCCGACCACGGTCATCAGCAGCGCCGAGCCGGGGTGCATGGTGATCGAGATGCGGATGTCCCGCTTCTTCCAGGCCAGCCAGACACCCGGGTAGAGGAAGACGAGCTTCGACAGGACCGTCCAGGGGGCCCAGAAGTGGTACACCGAGAAGAAGAAGGTGTTGAAGAACGGGGCCCACTTGCCGAGCTGCGGAAGGCGGGGCAGCAGGAAGCCGCGGAAGTAGTACTCCTCGAGCAGCGGCAGGGTGAAGCCGGTGAACGGCGCGCAGATGAGCAGCGTGGTGAGCACGATCTCCTGCGGGTAGCCCTGGAGGTAGGCGGTGCCGTCGGGGCCGGCGCCCTGGTAGTCCACCCAGGTGAAGAACCAGTCGTAGACGATGTTGTCCAGCGAGGTCAGCGAGAGCGAGACCACGGTCATCCACACGAGGCACGCGGCCCCGAGCCAGAAGACCTTGCCGCGCGAGAGCGGCTTGTCGCGGTAGTGGACGACGCCCTTCATCGTGAAGCGGCCGGTCTTCTTCTTGCCCAGCCACAGCAGGAACAACTGGAGCGGGAAGAGCACCACCGCGAGGGCGATGGCCCAGGCCAGGAAGATCGGGAAGTTCATCGCCCGGACCAGAGGGGCGGCGATGAACGCGTACACGGCGACGATGAGCGCGCCGGGCACCAGGTGCAGTGCGATGGAGAACGGGACGGAGTGACGGTCGGCGAGGAGCTTCGCGACGAAGCCCTTCGGCTGGTCGCCTCGGGTGTCGGCCGGGGGCTGCATTGCTGTGTCCATGCCGGGCATCGTGGCCCCGCGACCTAACACGGACCTGATATCGCCCTGACACGACTTCGGGTCGCCGTGAAAGGCGCAGGTCGCGGCCCTCAGCTCTCCCGGCTCCGGTAGGTGGCCCGCAGCTCGATCAGCTTCTCCCTGGCCACCTCGTCCAAGGCCCGGCGCTGATCCGGGTCCTCCTCCCAGGTGGCCTCCGCGCACAGGACCCTGGCCGCCTCGTGCGGCTCGGCGTCGCGCACCACGTACCAGACGATGTCGCCGCAGCCGTGCCTGTCGTGATCACGGCGCAGGACCGTCACGATGCCGGAGACGAGGATCTGCCTGGTCCACGGGTTCCTGGCCAGAACCTGCCGATCCACCGTCAGCCCCTCGTCCATGAGCTCGCCACCGAGCATGTCGTCCTCCCACCGCCACACGCGGCGGCTGACACCCGGTGGTACATACAGGGCGCCACGGCCTTCGACGGGCACGGAGAACGTCTGCGTGCCGCTGCGACACAACTCCTTGGCGATGCGCTCGCCGTCGGCGTACTCGCGCAACTGAGCCACGCCCAGGTCGCGCCCGGACAACGAGCCCCACCGCGCCTGCTCGGCGTGGTAGCGGTCGATCAGCGGATCCTGGAAGCGCCCCGCACGCGCCCGCGGCGGGGTGCAGGAGGCCAGGGTGAGGTCCACGCCGTCCTCGATGTCGATCCCGGCCTCACGCAGCAACTCGTGAACGGTGACGCCCCTGTCCTCGGCCTTGCGGCGCACCATACGCAGCCAGCCGTCGAAGGTGTCCAGGTCCGGGTCCGCGCGCAGCGACGCCCAGTCCGCCACCGCCGAGACCGGCACCGGCACCTCCCGCCGCGCCGGCGGTTGCACGAGCTGCTCGGGCTCGAGGTCGATCGAGTAGTACAGCACCCCGCGCGCGATGTAGGAGAACGGTGCCGCGTGCGTGATCGGGTCGAAGACATCCCGGATCGGCCAGAACCGCAGCAGCCATGCCTCCTCGCACTCACCTGTGGCATGCCCGTCGCCCGGCTCGGGCTCACGCAGGTACATGTCCACGCCGTACTCGAAACGCGGCGGCCCGATCAGGAAGTCATGCCCCTTGCCCTCCATCGTCGAGACGATCGCGACCACACCGCTCTCCGCGACGAACGTCGTCGAACTGACCGGCGTCCACGAGGCATCCGCGGGCCCCGGCTCGGCGTCCCAGGACTCCAGCCGCACGGCCGCGACGAAGTGGTAGATCTCGTCGGTGGGAGAGCTCCATGCCGGCAGGTCGGTGCCGTGCAGCCCGAACATGTTGTACTCGACGTAGATCTCGTCGTCGAGCCTCCGCAGCAACTGAGCCATGTCAACGCCTTCGCCTTGCAGGTGATCATCCTGGCTTGGCGGAGTATGGCCCACCGCACCGACAAAAGCCCGGCGAAGGTGCCGCCGAAAGCTTCGCCGGAAGTCCGCGTACGGCCCTCCGGTGATCCGGCAAGCCGGACGCGTCCCCCGTGGTCTCATGGTGCTCGAAGATCCACGTGCAGGGAGGTGGGCTGCCATGCTCATCCGGTTACTGGGGCCGGTGGAGGCGGAGCGCGCGGGACAGGCGTGGCCGGTGCGTCCTCCGCAGGTCGCGCTCACGCTCGCCGCGCTGGCGTGGGAGGCCGGCCGGGTGGTGCCGGTCGAGTCGCTGCTCGCCCGCGTGTGGGGTGAGGCCGCCCCGCCGGGCGCGCGGCGCACCCTCCAGACGGTGATCGCCCGGATCCGGCGCGACGTGCTGGCGGAGAGCGGCGCTGTCGTCCAGCGTCCCGGCGGCTATCTGCTCGACGTGGACGAGTCCGCCGTGGACGTGCGCCGCTTTCGCGTCCTCGCCGAACGGGCCGCGAGTGCGCCGGATCCGGCGGCGCCGTTGGGCGAGGCACTGGCGCTGTGGCGCGGCGATCCCCTGACCGGACTGTCCGGCGAATGGGCCGAACGGGTCCGCCAGCGTCTGCGGGACGAGCGCAAGGAGGCCCTGCTGCGCTGGGCGCGCGCGATGACCGGCCGCGACGCCGCCGCCGTGGTGCGGGCGCTGGCGCCGCTGGCCGAGAGGCACCCGCTGGACGAGCTCGTGGCGGCGGCGCTGATCGAGGCGCTGCACGCGTGCGGGCGCACCGCCGAGGCACTGGCGCACTTCGCCCACGTACGCCGGACGCTCGACGAGGAGCTGGGCGTCGAGCCCGGCGCGTCCCTCCAGCAGGCGCACCGGACGTTGCTGCGCTCCGGCACCCCGCCCGAGCCCGTCGGCCTGGTCCCGGCGCAGCTCCCGGTCGGATCGAGGTGCTTCGTCGGCAGGGCCGCCGAGTTCGACCGGCTGGCCGTGATCGTTTCCGGTGAACGACCGGTCACCGCGGCCGTCTGCGCCATCTCGGGACCGCCGGGGGTGGGCAAGTCGTCCCTCGCGCTGCGCTGGGCGCATCTGAACCGCGACCGCTTCCCCGACGGGCAGCTCTACGCCGATCTCAGCGGGGTGGACGCCGACGACGCGTCCGTGGTCCTGCCGCGCTTCCTCGGCGCGCTGGGGGTGCCGGAGGCGCAGGTGCCGTCCGGGTCCGAGGCGCAGATCGGGCTCTACCGCAGCCTGTTGGCCGGTCGGCGGGTTCTCGTGGTGCTCGACGACGCGAGGGGGGCCGCCCAGGTCCGCCCGCTGCTGGCCACCGCGCCGGGATGCCTGACGCTGGTGACCAGCCGCGCCGAGCTGCCCGGCCTGGCGGTCACGGCGGGCGCGCACCTGCTGCGCCTGGACGTCCTGCCGGGCGACGACGCGTACCACCTGCTGGTGACGTGGCTGGGCGAGGCGCGACCGGCGGCGGAGCCGGACGCGGCGGCGCTGATCATCCGGCGCTGCGGGCGGCTGCCGCTGGCGCTGGCGATCGTCGCGGCCCGGCTGGCGCAGCGCCCCGAGCTGCCGCTGGCCGAGGCCGCCGCGGACCTGGAGCGGGCCGGGGCGGGCCTGGAGCCGTTCGCCGACGACGACCCGGCGGTCGACCTGCGCGAGGTGTTCGGGCGGTCCTACCGCGACCTGCCCGTCGCCGCGGCAGGGCTGTTCCGCCGCCTCGCGCTGCACCCCGGGCCGCACCTGCCGCTGGCGGCGGTGGCGAGCCTGGCCGCCCTGCCGGTGGCGCGCGCCCGGGAGCTGGCCGTGCACCTCGACCGCGCCAACCTGGTCCAGCTCTGTCCGACCGGCCGCCTGCACCTGCACGACCTGCTCCGGGCGTACGCGGCCGAGCAGGGGCGCGTCTCCGGCGGTCGGGCGGCCCGGCTGGCGGCGACCCGCCGGTTGCTGGACTACTACCTGCAGTCGGCATGTGCCGCCAACTCCGTGTGCTACCCGCACCGCGACGACCTGCGCCCGGAACCCCCCACCCGGGGTGTCGCGGTCGAGCGGTTCGCCGGGGAGGCCGAGGCCCTGCGTTGGTTCGCCGACGAGGTCATGACGCTGCAGGCCCTGCTGGCCGAGGCGACCGCGGCGGGCCTGGAGCGGCAGGCGTGGCAGCTCGCGTGGGCGTTCATGGAGTTCATGCAGCGGCGCGGCCTGTGGGAGGAGATCCTGCGCGTCCAGGCGGTGGCGCTCGACGCGGCCCGGCGGCTCGGCGACCGGCTGGCCGAGGCCCGCTGCCACAACAGCGCCGCCCGCGCGCACCACCGGCTGGGGCAGCACGGTGAGGCGATCGAGCACTTCGAGCGGGCCGCCGAGAGGCACCGCGACCTCGACGAACCGGTGCTGCACGCGCACGTCCTCCTGGGTCTGAGCGTCGCGCTGAGCCGGACGGACACCATCGAGGCGCTGGACCGGGCGCTGCGCGCGCTGGCCCTGTTCCGGAGCGCCGGCGACGCCGTCGGAGAGGCGCGAGCGCTCAACAACGCGGGCTGGCTGCGGGCGGAGACCGGCGCGTACGACGCAGCGCTGGCCGACTGCCGCCGCGCGCAGCGACTCCTGGCCGGCCTCGGGTACGCCCAGGGCGAGGGGCACGCCTGGGACAGCGTCGCCCACGTCCTGCGCCTCAAGGGCGACCACGCGGGGGCGGTGGCGGCGTTCGAGCGGGCGGCGGAGCTGCTGCGCGGCTGCGACGACCCGCACGCCGCCGCCGAGACGCTGGTCCGCCTGGGCGAGACGCACCTGGGGACGGGCGACGTCGCCGCCGCGCATGCCGCCTGGAAGCAGGCGGCGGACTGCTACGACGCCGTCGGCGACGCGCGGGCGGCGGACGTCCGCGACCGCATCGCCGCCCATCGGCACGGGTGACCCGATCCCGCGAGGCTTCGGAGCAGGGCGCGGGCGGGCCGTTCACATTTCGTTGACAATTCGCCCACGCCTCTGGTCCAGGCTGCGACGAGCGCCGGAACTAATGAAGGGAAGGTTCGATGCGCGTCGTGACCAGGATGGCCGACCGGATTCTCGAGCTGATGGCGCCGCACACGGTGGCCCGCGCCACCGACTGCGGCTGGGAGTGCTGCGGTCCGATCAACGCCGGAAGGTACTGCTGCTACTACCCGAACGGCAGGAAGTCCTGCCGTTCGTGCCAGACGTACATCTACTGCTCGTGACCAGCGCGGGCGCGTTGCCCGGCCCACCGAGCTGAGCGCGCGCCCGGCGGGCCGGACC
>NZ_JABWGN010000036.1 GCF_013363975.1 Nonomuraea montanisoli
AAATCGCCTGATACTCCGGCGTGATATGCGAGAACTCCCGCGGCTCAGCCGTCGCCGACGACACCAACGCCTCCATCGCCAGCTTCACCCGCGGCGCCGTACGCCCACCCGTCACCGCGTACGGACGGACGGGAGAGGCCGGCTCGGCGGGATGGGCCTGCTGCTGCGGGGGAAGCGGCGGCTCCCAGCCGCCGCTGTTCCATCTGGGGTCCGTCATCTACCTCACCTGGACTGACTTGCCCGCAGCTCCGCGCGTACCGCCGGAGTCAGGACCTGACCTGCACGATCGACCATCAGCGTCATCTGGTACGCCACCAGACCCATGTCGCAGTCGGGGGCGGCCAGCACCGCCAGACAGGAGCCGTCGCTGATCGACATGATCAGCATCAGCCCCCGCTGCATCTCCACGATCGTCTGGTTGACCACGCCACCTTCGAACACCCTCGCCGCGCCCTGCGTCAGGCTCACCAGGCCCGAAGCGATGGCCGCGAGCTGGTCGGCCCGGTCCGGCGGGAACCCCGCCGAGGCGGCCAGCGGCAGACCGTCGGACGAGACCACCACCGCGTGCGCGACCCCGGGAACGGTGTTGACGAAGTCGGTGATCAGCCAGTCGACACCGCGTGCTCCATGACTGAAGTCGTTCATGCGCCCTCCTCCCTGTTGTCAACGGGCCTGGGGCCAGATGAATAGGTCTTGCCTTCGCTGATGTCGTCGCGGGCGGCGCGGAAGCCCTGCTGGAAGCTGGACAACCGGCTGCGCACCCGGTCCGGCGAGACGGCCGGCATCGGCGCGACGTTCTTGGGCGCCGCGGCCGAGTCGGCCGAGCCGGGGACGAGGTTGGCCTTGGGCACCCGCTTGGGCAGACCCGACGCCGTCGCACCGTCACGCACCGGCTCCACCACGGCCTCCGCCGCGCTCCACCCCGCGTCGGCCTTGGAGGAGCCCCAGCTCGCGCCGGTGTCGCCGTGGTCGAACCAGGCGGACTCGACGGAGGCGAAGATCGGCAGGAACTCGTCTCCCGCGGAGGCGGGCTTGACGGCCGGCATGGGGCCGGTGGCGGCCGCCTCGGTCTCGGGGAAGTCGTACCGGGGGTGCTGGGCCGTGTCGGCGTCGCCGCGGTCGGCGAACCCGTTCCAGGCGCTCTCGCCGGTGTTCCAGCTCGGCGGCTGCTCGGCGCCGGGGCGCCTGGGCAGGCCGCCGCCGGTTCCCTCGCCCCAGGAGCCGCCGCCGGTGTTGCGGGCCGGGACCCACACGTCGGAGGTGTCGTAGCCGGTGCCTGCGGAGGCGCTCGTGGCGCGCGGCTCGGACGGCCAGCCGCTGCCGCCCGTGGCGGGGCTCGCGGTGCGCGGCTCGGACGGCCAGCCGCCGGCCTCGGAGGGCCACTGCGGCATCGAGGGCCAGCTTCCGGCGGTGTCGCCGGGGCTGGACGGATAGGCGCCCGACGGGAAGGACGGGTGACCGGGCCCCGGCTGGTAGCCGCCGGCGGGCCAGGACACGGGCGGGGCGGCGGCGGGGGCCGGCGAGGCGTACGCCTCCTCGCGGGGGGCGGCGCCGCCCGCCGGGTAGGCCGGGGGCTGGGATCCGAGCAGCGACTCGGGGATCAGGACCATGGCGGTCAGGCCGCCGCCGCCGTGGGGGCGGAGCTGGACGCGGATGCCGTGGCGGTGGGCCAGGCGGGCGACCACGAACAGGCCCATGCGGCGGGAGACGGAGACGTCCACGGTGGGCGCGTCGGTCAGGCGCTCGTTGGCCTGGACCAGCTCGTCCTGGGTCATGCCGATGCCGGAGTCGGTGACGGAGAGCATGACGCCGCCGCCGTCGATGCGGCTGCCGGAGACGGTGACGCGGGTCTCGCGCGGGGAGAACGACAGGGCGTTCTCGACCAGCTCGGCGATGAGGTGGATGACGTCGTTGACGGCCTGGCCGGCGACGGAGACGCCGTCGGGGACCTGGAGGACGACGCGTTCGTAGTTCTCGACCTCGGAGAGCGAGGCGCGGGCGACGTCGACGAGCTTGACGGGCTGGCTCCAGCGGCGGGGCGGGTCCTGGCCGGCGAGGACCAGCAGGTTCTCGCTGTTGCGCCGCATGCGGGTGGCCAGGTGGTCGAGCTTGAACAGGTTCGCCAGCCGGCTCTCGTCCTGCTCGCCCTGCTCCAGACCGTCGATCAACGTGATCTGCCGCTCCACCAGCGTCTGCGAGCGCCGCGACAGGTTCACGAACATCGCGTTCACGTTCGACCGCAGGCGGGACTCCTCGCCGGCCAGCCGCACCGCCTCCCGGTGGACCTCGTCGAAGGCCCGGGCCACTTCACCGATCTCGTCCTCGGAGTCGACGCCGATCGGTTCGACGTGGACCTCGCCGACGGCCTCGGACTCGCGCAGCCGCTGGACGGTCTCGGGCAGCCGCTGACCGGCGATCTGCAGGGCCTCGCCGCGCAGCCGGCGCAGCGGCCGGACCAGCGAGCGCGCCATGATCGTGGTCACGATGATGACGATGAGCAGCAGGACGGCGCTGCCGATGCCGGTGATGAGCGCGGCGCGCTGCTCGGCCTCCTCCAGGGTGCGGCTGCGCAGGATGATCGATCCGGCCAGGTCGGCCTCGACCTTGCGCATGCGCTCGATGGTGGCGCTGCTCGTCTCGAACCAGTTCTTGCCGTTGCGCGCGCCGAGCGCGGTGTCGATGAGCGGCCGGTCCTCGGCCTCCAGGACGAGGGCGCGGGAGCGGATGGCCTCGGCGCGGTCGACGGCCTGGCCGCTGACGTTGTCCTCGTAGAACTGGCGCTGGGCGATGGTGGCGTTGGAGCGGAAGCTGATCAGCTCACTGTCGCGCTGGGCGCGGGCGGCGAGGACCTCGCTCAGCGTGGTCTTGTCCATCCGGCGGGCGGCGAGGGCGGAGGCGATGAAGGCGCGTTCCTTGGACGCCTGCACCTTGGCGCGGCCGAGGGCGGCGAACGCGGCGACGCCGTTGGCGAGCTCCTCGTCCACGGCGCCGCGGTCGATGTCGTCGCTGAGGGAGAGCACGTCGCGGATCGTGTTCTCGTACAGGCGGATCACCGTGACGGTGCCGAGCTGCGAGTCGACGGCGGCCTTGCGGGCGTTGGGCAGCGAGTTGAGGCGGTTGCGGATCTGGACGGCCTCGGCCCGCTCGCTGGTGTCGCTGTTGGCCAGGTCCTCGATGGCGGGGCGCACGGTCTGCACGGCCCCGTTCACGGTGGTCTGCTGCGCCTCCATCTCGGCCGCGGCGGTGGGCTTGCGTCCCTGGGCGACGAAGTTCGCGGTCAGGTCGCGTTCGAGCTCCAGCCCGTGGGCGAGGTCGGCGAGCTGTCCCGAGAGCACCGCCAGCTCGTTGATGTGCTGGTACTGCGCCGCGCTGGAGATCGACGCGCTGACCCGGGTGCCGCCGAGGATGAGCGCCGCGAGGGTCGGGATGACGATCAGGGCGAGCAGCTTGGAGCGGACGCGCCAGTTACGCAGCGCAGTCCTTTTCGGTCTCCGCTTGGCGCCGACGGCTTTCGCCGGAGCGGCGGGGTGGTTCCCGTCCGTCTCCTGGGGCACCGAGGGGGTGCGCGAGGGTGTCGCGCTCTCCGGGACTGGGGCCCGGTTCGCGCGGGTAGATGCAGGGCTCACCGACGTGGCAACCTCTCCTCGGACGTCTGATGTGCGCGGATCACATCATGACTGTTTGGCTTGCGACGCCAACACATCCATGGGGCGAGTGCTTATTTGAGCACACCCGCATTAATTCGGCCAATGCCGCAGGCGTCACAAGAGACACAGTAATCGTCAAATCGCCATAAATCAGGCCATTTGAAGCTTCAATCGGCTCGAAAAAAGCCCCACCTGACGCCACATGACTACAATCTACACAAAGCGGGCAAATCACCCTAAAGTACCATAAATCATGATACTGCGGGAATATCTCCTGGCGTGCCGACTCTCGGGTTTACCGTGATCGGCTCCGTTACCCTGACTCCCGTCTGCCCCCCTATTCCCATCGGGCCGGTGTCCATGCGGCCCGATGCAGCCATGGAGACCCAATGACGTTTTCCCCGAATGGCACCTGTGCCCCGAACGGCGCGGGGACATTCCCATGCGTCTGATTCCGCGCGCGCTCAACAGCGCGCTGGTGTGCGGCGTCATCGGCGTCGTCGTCTTCCTGTGCCTCGCCGAGGCGGCCGGCCGGCTGGGGATCATCTCCACCGCCGCGTTCCCTCTCACCTCCACGGTGCTGGTCACCGCCGTCAAGCTGGTGGCCGACCCGGACTTCCTGCCCGACGTGGCCGACACCTTCATCGGCTGGGCGCTCGGGCTGGCGGCGACCGTGGTGGTCGCGGTGCCGCTCGGGCTGCTGCTCGGCAGCGTGCCGCCGATCGAGCGGGCGCTGCGGCCGGTGACCGAGTTCCTGCGGCCCATCCCGTCCGTGGCGCTCATCCCGCTCGCCGCGTTCGTCTTCAGCGACCGGCTGGAGATGAAGGTGGCGATGATCGTGTACGCCTCGACGTGGCCGATCCTCATCAACACGATCTACGGCCTGCGCGACGTCGACCCGGTGGCCAAGGAGACGCTGCGCTCCTTCGGCTTCGGCCCGCTGGCCGTGCTGCTGCGGGTCTCGCTGCCGAGCGCGGCCCCGTTCATCGCGACCGGCATCCGGGTGGCGGCGTCGGTGGCCCTCATCCTGGCGGTCAGCACCGAGCTGCTCGGCGGGGGCTCGGACGGCCTCGGCAGTTTCATCGCGGTGGCCGAGAGCAGCCCGGAGGGGATCACCCTGATCGTGGCGGCCACCGTGTGGGCGGGACTGCTCGGCCTGCTGACCAACGGAGCCTTCGTGTGGGCCGAGCGCCGGATCTTCCGCTGGCACACGACCAAGACTGGAGCGGCACAGTGATGAGGAAGTTCGTCAACGGCCTGCTGCGGCTCTGGGTGGTCCCGGTGGTGCTCGTCGTGTGGGAGCTGTCCACGCGCGCGATGGAGCAGGCGTTCTTCCCGCCCCCGAGCAAGATCCTGGCGACCATGGGCAAACTCTGGTTCAGCGGCTCCCCCCTCACGCTGTTCCTCACCGACGAGGCCCTCGGCAACTTCCCGCACAGCGTCGGCCGGCTGCTGGCCGCATGGGTGCTGTCCGGGGTCGTGGGGGTGACGTTCGGGGTGGCGATCGGCCGCTCGCCGCTGCTGTACCGGTTCGTGGACCCGATCATCCAGTTCGGCCGGGCCCTGCCGCCGCCGGCGCTGCTGCCGATGTTCCTGGCCATCTTCAGCACGGGCACGAAGATGCAGGTGGTGACGATCGCGTTCGGCGTCGTCTGGCCGGTGATCTTCAACGCGGCCGACGGGGCGCGGCACGTGGACCCGCTGCACCTGGAGACGGCACGCGTGTTCAGGTTCTCGCGGACACAGCGCCTGTTCCGGGTGATCCTGCCGTCGGCGCTGCCGAAGATCTTCGCCGGACTCCGGCTGAGCCTCTCGCTCGCGCTGATCCTCATGGTGATCGCGGAGTTCTTCAGCACCGAGGGCATCGGCTATCAGCTCCGCCTGGCGCAGCGCGAGTTCGAGCTGGCCACCATGTGGGGCACGATGATCATTCTCGGCGTTCTCGGCTACCTGCTCAACCAGCTCTTCCTGCTGGCCGAGCGCCGGGCGCTGGTCTGGCACAGCTCCGCGCGCCGGAACCCCGCGTAACCCTTACGGCTCCGCGTCGTTTCTCACAGGAAGCATTTCGATCATCTTTCTTCTCACCCTTCCACAAACCGGAAGAAGAGGAGAAAAGATGACATGTCACGAGATATAGAGACATTCCCGGGCCTGGCGCTATGGGTCCATTACCCCCTTGCGCTAGGCTCTTCCCCTCAAGATCACCCCCAAGCGCGATAGTGACGCGTCTTCCCCCTGGAGCGATCATGTCCGGTCTCCGGCGCCGCCTGCGTGTTTCCGCCGTTTTACTCACCGCCACCGCACTGTTCGCCGCCGGATGCGGCGGGGGCGGCTCCGACAGCAGCTCCGCGAACGCGGGCGGTCTGGAGAAGACCGAGCTCAACATCGGCATGCTGCCGCTGCCCGAGACGGCCCCGATCCAGATCGCCATCGACAAGGGCTTCTTCAAGGCCGAGGGTCTCACCGTCACCAAGCCGACGATCATCGCCGGTGGCGCCGCCGGTATGGCCGACCTGCTCAGCGGCAAGCTCGACGTGATGCACAGCAACTACGTCTCCGCGATCACCACCGTCGCCAAGGGCGCCGGAAAGCTCAAGGTCGTCGGCGAGGCGTGGACCGCCAAGCCCGGCAACTTCGCGCTGATGGTGAAGAAGGGCTCGCCCATCAAGTCGGTGGCCGACTTCAAGGGCAAGACCGTCGCCGTCAACACCTACAAGAACGTCGCCGAGCTGGCCATGCTGTCGCTGCTCAAGACGAACGGCCTCACCGCCGAGGACGTGACGTTCAAGGAGTTCCCGTTCCCGCAGATGCAGGGCGCGCTGGCCACCAACCAGATGGACGTCGCCTTCATGCCGGAGCCGTTCTACCAGACCGCCGCCAGCAAGGACGGCGCCGTGCTGGTCGCCGAGCCGTTCGCCGGGCCGACCGCCGACTTCCCGATCGCCGGCTACCTGGTGACCGAGGACTTCGCCAAGAAGAACCCGAAGACGGTCGCCGCCTTCCAGCGCGCGCTGGTCAAGGCCACCGAGGTGGCCATCTCCAACTCGGCCGAGGTCGAGGCGGCGCTGCCGAAGTACACCAAGATCGACCGGGCCACGGCCGAGCTGATGGTGCTCGGCGGGTTCTCGACCACGGTCAACGCCACGCGTCTGCAGCGGGTGGCCGACCTGATGACGGACTTCAAGTACCTGGACTCCAAGTTCGACGCGAGCTCGATGATCTACAGCGGTAGCGCCTCCTGACGAGGCACCGTACGAACGGACAATGGGGGGGCGCCACACAGCGCTCCCCCTTTTTCCTGTGAGTCAAGGCGTATCACCATGGGAGGGAACACCATGCGGATCATGATCATCGGCGCCGGCATCGGCGGGCTGACCACGGCGCTGAGCCTGCACGCGGCCGGAATCGAGTGCGTGGTCGTCGAGTCGACCTCCGTCCTGCGCCCGCTGGGCGTGGGCATCAACCTCCAGTCGCACGCCACGCGCGAGCTGACCGAGCTCGGCCTCGCCGACCAGCTCGCCGAGAAGGGCGTGGAGACCACGTTCATCACGTTCACCGACCAGTTCGGCGGTGAGATCCTGTCGATCCCGCGCGGCCGCTCGGCCGGCTACCTGTGGCCGCAGTACTCCATCCACCGGGGCGAGCTGCAGATGATCCTGCGCGCCGCCGTCGAGGAGCGGATCGGCCCGGTACGGCTCGGCACCCGGTTCGAGGGGTTCGAGCAGGACGGCGACGGGGTCGAGGTCACCCTGCGCGACGTCGCCACCGGCGAGACCACCCGCGAGCGGGCGGACGTGCTGGTCGGCGCAGACGGCGTGCACTCGTCGGTGCGGACCCTGTTGCACCCCGAGGGCGACCCGCTGCGGTGGGGCGGCATCCGCATGTGGCGGGGCATCGCGGACGGCGACCGGGTCAGGGACGGCGCGACCGTGTTCGTCGCCGGGACGAACCTGAGCGTGAAGTTCGTCGCCTACCACATCTCCCCCGCCGACCCCCGGATGGTCAACTGGGTGGCCGAGGTCAAGGTGGGGGACGGCGGCGAGGTCGGCGAGGCCGACTGGTCGCGGAGGGGCCGCCTGGAGGACGTGGCCCGGTACTTCGCGGACTGGAAGCACTCGCACGTCGACGTGATGGCCCTGCTCAAGGCGACCGAGCGGATCCTGGAGTACCCGATGGTGGACCGGGACCCGCTGGAGTCGTGGGGGCAGGGGCGGGTGACGCTGCTCGGCGACGCCGCGCACCCGATGTACCCGATCGGCTCGAACGGCGGGTCGCAGGCGGTGCTCGACGCCCGGGTGCTGGCCCGGTGCCTGGCCACGTTCGACGACCCGGCCGAGGCGCTGGCGGCGTACGAGGCGGAGCGGCGCCCGCCGACGTCGGCGCTGGTGCTCGCCCACCGCGCGCTGCCGGTGGAGGAGACGATCAGCCTGGTGATGGAGCGCGCGCCGCACGGGTTCGCCGACATCGCCGACGTGCTGACGCCGGAGGAGCTGGAGGCCATGACGGCCGCGCAGCGCGGCATCACCGACATGGACGTCAAGGCCCTCAACGAGCGCGAGTCCTGGAGCGTGGTGCGCTGAGGTGCGACGGCCGTGTCAGTTGCTCCAGCCTGGGACGGCCATCCGCACCGTCAACGCGTGCTCCACCAGATTGATCAACGCGCTCTTGACCGAGTCCTTCGACCGCGCGTCCAACCGCACCAACGGAATATGCGCCGACAACGTCAAC
>NZ_JABWGN010000037.1 GCF_013363975.1 Nonomuraea montanisoli
CCTTCAAGGTCCTCATCAAGGAGATGCAGTCGCTGTGCCTCAACGTCGAGGTGCTCTCCAGCGACGGCATGTCCATCGAGATGCGCGACACCGACGAGGACGTCTTCCGCGCGGCGGAGGAGCTCGGCATCGACCTGTCGCGTCGCCCCAACGAAGGGGCGATGAACGTCGAGGAGATCTGACGCTCCGCGGTCGTCCTCCCGCCGTCGCGGCGGGAGGACGACCGCCGGGCGGCCGTCGAGGACGCTCTCACCGGCCTCCTCGGTCGCTCGGGCGAGATCAGCCGGCGGGGTTCTCACCGGCCTCTTCGGTCGCTCGCCTGCCGAACCAGCGGGAGAGGTGGTCGTCCAGGTCCCGCTGATCGTCGCCGATCCAGGCGACGTGGCCGTCGGGGCGTAGCAGGACGCACGGAACGTCCAGTGCGGCGGTGGGATCCGCGAGGTGATCGACCCGGTCCGACCAGCCGCCGACGGTCAGCCGTTCGGTGCGGTCCAGCAGCAGGCCGCGGCCGCGATGCAGCAGACCGTAGAGGCTGCCCTGTTTCACGTCGATGTCGCGCAGGCGGCGGCCGAGCAGGTCGGGGCCTTCGCCGAAGTCGTAGCGGATGCCGACCGCGGTGATCTTCTCGATCAGATGGCGGTTCACCTCGTCGAAGTCCATCAGCTCGGTGAGCAGCCTGCGCACGGCCCGCGCGCCCGGCTCGGTGGAGTGCAGTTCCATCTGGGCGCGGGTGTTGTCCAGCACGTCCTCGGCGACCGGATGGCGTTCGGCCTGGTAGGTGTCCAGCAGCGGTTCCGGCGCCCAGCCGCTGATCTGTGCGGCCAGTTTCCAGCCGAGGTTGACCGCGTCCTGAACGCCCAGGTTGAGGCCCTGTCCGCCGGTGGGTGGATGGATGTGGGCCGCGTCGCCGGCCAGCAGCACCCGCCCGACCCGGTAGCGTTCGGCCAGCCGGGTGGCGTCCCCGAAGCGGGACAACCAGCGCGGGGAGTGCACGCCGAAATCGGTTCCGGCGACGGCGCGCAACTGTCGCCGGAAATCCTCGAGGGTGGGCGGTTCCGCGCGGTCGCTGACTCCCGCGGCGGGGACCACGACGCTGTAGACCCCTTCGCCGAAGGGCCGGAGCCAGAATCGCTGAAAAGTCTCGCCGACTTCGGCCACCTTGGCGGCGATCTCCTCCTGCGGAACGCCCACCTTCATCTCGCCCATCAGCGTCTCGGTGCGCGAGGGCTCGCCGGGGAAACCGACGCCGAGCAGCTTGCGCACCGTACTGCGCGCGCCGTCACAGCCGACGAGGTAGCGCGACCGCAGTCGTTCCCCGCCGGCCAGCTCGACGGTCACCCCCTCGTCGTCCTGCTCGAGGCCGGCGACCGCGCAACCGCGCCGGACCTGCGCGCCGAGCTCGATCGCGTGTTCCGCGAGCAGCCGCTCGATGACCGGCTGCCGGATGCCGAGCAGATAGGCGTACGGGGAGTCCAGGCCCTTGGGCACGGGTTTCGGGATGGCGGCGAAGAGACCGCCGGCCGGACGCCGTCGTCCGTGCCGGAGGATGCGATCCAGCAGTCCGCGCATCGCCATCAGCTCGAGACTGCGCATGTGCAGGCTGACGATGCGGACGAACGACGCGGGCTCGGTCTCCTTCTCCAGAACGAGTACGCGCACGTCGTGCAGCCGGAGTTCGGCGGCCAGCATCGCACCGGTCGGCCCGCACCCGGCAATGATCACATCGAAGATCGTGGGGTGCTGAGAGTGCATAGGTGTTGCCTTTCGGGAGTGCCTTGTCGGCGAGGCGCTCCCGGCGACACCTACGTCAATCGCCCGACCGTGACGGGAAGGGGGAGCACCCACATGGCTACAGCGTTCATGGGTCTCACCTCCTCGGGCGGCGTCACGATCGACTGCAAGCTACAAGCCCGGGCGTCATCCCGTCCAACCCTTTTCCGGCCACGGGTGGATCACGCCAGGCGAGCCGCCTGAGCGGAACATTCGTTCAATACGCCCGCGCGCACCGGCGGCGACAGTTGGCCCATGATGATGTCTCCGGGGCTCGATGACCCCCATGCTTCGACCGCGCCGACCTGCGGTTTCCGTACCGGCAGGCTGGTGTGAGCGGCGCGGTGCGGCGCCGGCGGCGCCTCTGGATCGCCTTGGCTGTCCTCCTCGTCCTCGTCGGGTTGCTCCTCGTGAACGCGGCGGTGGTGAGCGGGCAGAGCGCCGAGGCCAGTGGGAGCCCGACCCTGCCCCTCAAGGGCGGTGACGTCTACGTGCGCCAGGACGGCCCCGCCGACGCCCCGGCACTCGTGCTGATCCACGGGCTCGCCTCGTCGACCCGCTCGTGGGACGCGCTCGTCCCGCTGCTGACCAAGTCCCATCGCGTCATCCGGATCGACCTGCTCGGGCACGGCCGGTCGGCCAAACCGGCCGGCGACGGCTACGGGATGCCGGAGCAGGGACGCCGGGTCGGTGAGGCGATGGACCGGCTCGGGGTCAAGCACGCCGTAGTGGTCGGCCATTCCACCGGTGGCGCGGTCGCCACCGCTCTCGCCGAGCAACGACCCGACCTGGTGACCGCGCTCGCGATCATCGACACCGCGCCCCGCCTGGACGCCGCCGTCTCAAGCGGCTTCCTCGGCGGGCTCCTGGACGACCCCGTCATCGGGCAGCTGCTGTGGCGGCTCCGGACCGACAGCCTGATCCGCAACGCCGCGAGCACCGCGTTCAGCCGTCGCGGCTACCAGATCCCGCAGGCGGTCGTGGACGACGCGCGCGGCATGACCTACCACGCGTTCATCGCGACATCGCAGGACGGCGACGACTACGTGAACCAGCGCGCGCTGCCCGATCGGCTGAGCCCGCTCGGCAAACCGCTGCTCGTGATCTTCGGTAAGGAGGACCAGAGATGGCGATCCTCCTCCGCCGCCGAATACCGCGCCGTTCCGGGCGCGAAAGTCGAGGTGCTGCCCGGCATCGGGCACTCGCCCATCATGGAGGATCCGCCGCGGACCGCCGCGCTCCTCCTGGCCTTCGCCGCGAGCCACACCACTCAGGCGCACTGAACGCATCGATGCACACGACGGAACAAAGGAGATCGCGATGCCGCACACCAGCTCGGATATCTACTGGGAGGAACACGGCCAGGGCCCCGCGACACTCGTCATGTTGCCGGGATTCGGAGCCTCGGCTGATCTCATGACCGGAATCGCGCGACACCTCAGCGGGTTCCGCGTCCTGATCTTCGACTTGCCCGGACATGGTCAGTCCGTCCGCGCGCGGACGGACGGGAGACTGCCCACGCTGGCCGCGACCCTGCACGACGCGATCAAAGACGCGGGCGTCGACGCCTACTGCCTGGTCGGCTATTCCCTGGGCGGCGCGATCGCGATGCGCATCGCGCTCGACCATCCGGACGAGGTGCGGGCGCTGGTGGGTGTCGTTCCGTGGAACGCCGCGGGCACGGATGCCGCGGACGCGGTGATCGCCGGCTTCGACGCCGCGTACGGCGACGCCGAAGTCCTCACGCAAGCCGTGGCGGCGATCTCCCTGGCCCCGTCGAGGACCGCGAGCATGACGAGCAGCATGCTGGCCGTCACCGAACAGATGTGGCACGGCTGGCTGGCCGGCGGAGCGCTGACGAGCCAGGCCGACGAGCTGCCCGAGCTACGCGTGCCGACCTGTTACATCCTCGGCGGGAAGGACGTCGTCGTCGATCAGGCCAAGCAGCTTGACGACGTGCGGCGCATCCCTGGAGGCCGCGCGGTCCTGCTGAGTGACCTCGGCCACCTGTGCGGTCTCGAGGTGCCCGACGTCGTCGCGAACGAGATCTCGAACTTCCTGGAGACGGAGCTGCGCGCCGATCCCGCCGGAAGTCGTTGAGAGGCCGGGACGCCGGGGGAGTACGCGGTGAGATCGATCCCCTCAGCCGGCTCCCCTAGCATGGGACGGTGCGGACGTTCGTGCACGGTGCGGCTGTCTGGGGCGTCGCGTGCCCGCGGCGGCCCAGCCGGGTGGCCGGGGTCACCATGGCCGGGTTCCGTGTCCATGCCCTCGACACGCTCCGGATGGTCCCGCACCCGGCCGTGACGCTGCTCCTGGACTTCGGCTCCGGCTCGCCCGTCCTTGACAGTGCCGCCGGGCCGCAGCGGGGAAGCATGGTCGCCGGGCCCGGCCTCGGGTCCGGCGGCGCGGTCCGGGCGCGGGGAGAGAACGTCGAGTGCGTGCAGGTGCGCCTGTCCCCGGTGATCGCCCGCGCGGTCCTCGGCGCGTCACCGGCCGAGTTGGACGGCGCCGTCGTGCCCCTCGGCGACCTGTGGGGCCGCGAGGCGTCACGGATCCGCGAGCAACTGGGCGATGTCTCGTCGTGGCAGGATCGCTTCGCGTTGACGGACGCGCTGCTCGCCCGCCGGCACGAGGCGGGGCCGCCGGTGGACCCGGAGGTGGCCTGGGCCTGGCACCGGATCGTCAGCAGCCGTGGCCTGGCCCGGGTCGACGGGCTCGCGGCCGAGGTCGGGTGGAGCCGCAAGCGGCTGTGGTCCCGGTTCCGGTCGCAGCTCGGCCTGCCGCCCAAGCGCGCCGTGAAGCTGGTCCGCTTCGACCATGCCGCCCACCGTCTGGTCGCGGGTGAAGGCGCGGCCCACGTCGCGGCCGACGCCGGCTACGCCGACCAGTCCCACCTGCACCGGGACGTCATGGAGTTCACCGGGGCGACCCCCGCGACCATGGCCGGCGAGCCGTTTCTCGCCGTCGACGACATCGCGTGGCCCGGCCGCGGAACACCCGCCAAGCCCATCTAGTCGCGTCGAATCCGCCCGTACTACTCGCGTTTGACTCGCTTCCACTACTCGTGTTTGAGTAGCCGGGTGAGTGACGCACGCATGTTCGTGCTCGGTGCCCTGCTGCGCGGCCCGATGCACGGGCATCAGATCCGCCGGCAGGCGCAACTGGACCGCACCGAGCTGTGGACCGACATCAAGGTGGGCTCGCTGTACGGGGCATTGCACCGGCTGGTCGCCGAGGGCGCGATCGACGTGGTCCGCACCGAACAGGCGGCGGGCCCGGCGCGGACGGTGTACGCGCTCACCCCGGCCGGACGCGAGGAGTTCATCGCGCTGCGCGACCGGACGCTGCGCGAGGTCCGGCTGCGGCCCGACCCGGTGGACCTGGCGCTGCACTACGCCGACGACCTCGCCGAAGAGGACCTGCGGGCCCTGATCCGCGATCGGCGCGACGCGCTGATCGCCCGGCTGGCGGCCTGGCGGCACCAGCGCGAGCAGGCCGAGCCGTATCTGCGCGGGCTGGAGCCGATGACCTTCGACCACACCACGGCACGCCTGCGGGCGGAGATCGCCTGGCACGAGAGCCTGCTGGAGCAGCTCCCGACTCTGCTCGCCGCGAACGACCGCGGCGAAGCGCCGAAAGCGGAAGGACGGCAGGAATGATTCTGGTGACCGGAGCGACCGGTCTGGTCGGACGACACCTCGTCACCACGCTCCGCGAGGACGGCGCCGAGGTCCGCGCGCTCAGCCGCCGCCCCACGACCGCCGACCTCCCGCCCGGGGTGCAGGTGGCCGGCAGATTCGCCGCGGCCGCCGCGCGTACCGGACGGCGACACTCGCTCACCGGGCCGCGCCCGATCATCGACGAGCTCCTGGCCAGGTGGGCCGCGACCGTGGGAGTGTCACCCGCCGTCGAGCAGGTCACCGGGCTGCCCGCCCGGGAGTTCGCACGGTGGGCCGCCGAGCACGCCGACGACTTCCGCTGAGCGCCGTCATGCAGCGCCACCGCATCTTCGCCTGGAAGCGAGAGTTGCAGGCCGTGCACCATCGCCTGGAGAAGGCGCTGGAAGAGGCCCGCAGGGCCATCCGCTCCGGCGAACGCGCCCAGCGCCTCGCGCCTGAACTCCGCGACTTCTGCTACACGTTCTGCTCCGCCCTGGGCAGCCATCACCGCAGCGAGGACAGCGACTTCTTCCCGGCCCTGCTCCAGCAGATGCCCGAGCTGGAGCCCACGATCGCCCGCCTGAGTCGCGAGCATGAGGTCCTCGCGCGCCTCCTCGCCGACTTCCAGATGTGCCTCGACGATCCGCGGTCATCGCCGCGGCAGCTCTTCCAGCAGATCAACGACATCAAGGCCGCGATGAAGGCTCATTTCGGCTTCGAGGAAGGGTCCCTGAACCGGGCGCTCGATGTTCTCGATGCTCCAGAGAGCGACAGGAATCGTATGTTCGGCGACGTCTGACTGATGGCGGAGGCTAGCTGTATTGACCCGCAGGGTTGTTGACGCGGGTGATCGGTGGTTGGCCTCCGAGCGCGGTGTGGCAGCGGTGGTGGTTGTAGGTGTGCAGGAAGTCTTGCAGAGCGGCGGTGCGTTCGTCGTTGCTGGC
>NZ_JABWGN010000038.1 GCF_013363975.1 Nonomuraea montanisoli
GCCCGGCGGGCCGGACCGGCCCGCCGGGCGCGCGCCGCCGTAGCCCCGCTGACATGGAGGTGTCTTGTGTCCTATCTGATCGCCGTGGTGGCCCTCCTCTCCGCCCTGTGCCTGGTGCTGCTGCTGGTGACCCTCGGGCTGGTCCGGCGGATCCGGGAGCACACCAAGCTGCTGGACGCCCTGTACGAACAGGTCGACCTCATGGGGCCGCCGATGGCCGGCACCGGCCCCGCCGTCGGCGACGTCGTCGCCGACTTCGCCGCGACCACCGTGGACGGAACCCAGGTGACCCGGGACCTCCTGCCCGAGGGGACGGTCGTGGCGTTCCTGTCGCCGGACTGCCAGGGCTGCCACGAGCAGCTTCCCGAGCTGGCCTCCTGGGCGGCGGAGCAGGACAGGGAGCGGGTGCTGGCGGTGGTCGACGGCCGGTCCGGCGACCCCGCGAGCCTCGTGGCGACGCTGACGCCGGTGGCCCGGGTGGTCGTGGACGACACGACCGCGCCGGTCGGCTCGGCGTTCGGGGTGCAGTCGTTCCCGACCTTCTTCCAGGTGGCGACCGGCGGGAGGCTCCTCGCGGTGGCGCCCCGGATCGCCCGGCTGCCCGCCGGATCGGCCGCGTGAGCGAGCACGACCCGGAGGTCACGGCGGCGGCGCTGGCACGCTGCGCCGCCCGGGCCACCGCGCTGGTGTGGCGGGCGGCGCCGCTCCACGTCCTCGGCTACCTGGCGATCACGGTGGTCGGCGCCGCCGTCCCGGTCGCCGTCGCCTGGCTGACCAAGGCCGTGCTGGACGGGGTGGCGCATCGGCAGACCGACGCCCTGCTCGCCCCGGCGATCGCCATCGCCGTGGCCGGAACGGCCGCGGCCGCGGCCACCCACGCCGGGAACTACCTGCGAGCCGAGGTGGACCGGCGTGCGTCGCTCGACGCGAAGGACGAGCTGTTCGCGGCGGTGTCCCGCTTCACGGGACTGGCCAGGTTCGAGACCCCGGCTTTCCTCGACCGGCTGCGGCTGGCCCAGCAGAGCGCGAGCAACCCGGGCCGGCTGGTGGACACCGCGCTCTCGGCCGCGCGCAGCGCGGTGACCGTCGCCGGTTTCGTCGCCTCCCTGGCTCTCGTCAACGCCACGTTCACCGCGCTGGTCCTGCTGTCGGCCCTTCCCGCGCTGCTCATCGAGCTGCGGCTGTCGCGGCAGCGGGCCGCGATGATGTGGCGGATCGGCCCGGCCGAGCGGCGCGAGTTCTTCTACGCCCGGCTGATGTCCACGGTGGACGCCGCCAAGGAGATCCGCCTGTTCGACCTCGGCGCCTTCCTGCGGCTGCGCATGCTGGCCGAGCTGCGCACCGCGAACGCCGCCCGCCGCCGCATGGACCGGCGGGAGCTCCTCGTCCAGGGCGGCCTGGCGGGCGCCTCGGCCGTCGTCGCCGGCGCCGGGCTGGTGTGGGCGATCACGGCGGCCGGGCAGGGGCGGCTCAGCGTCGGCGACGTGTCGATGTTCGCGGCGGCGCTCGCCGGCGTGCAGGCGGCGCTGAACGGCCTGGTGGCGTCCGGAGTGATGGCGTACGAGCACCTGCTGACCTTCCACCACCACGTCGAGATCGTGGACGCCGCGCCGGAGCCGCCCCGCCGCCCCACGTCGTTGCCACCGCTGCGACGGGGCATCGAAGTGCGCGACGTCTGGTTCCGCTACGGCCCCGACCATCCCTGGATCCTGCGCGGCGTCGACCTGTTCATCCCGTACGGGGAGACCGTGGCGCTGATCGGCCGCAACGGCGCGGGCAAGAGCACGCTGGTGAAGCTGCTGTGCCGGTTCTACGACCCCACCCGCGGCGCCATCCTCTGGGACGGCGTGGACATCCGCGACGTGCCGCCGGAGACGCTGCGCTCCCGCATCGGCGCCGCATTCCAGGACTTCGTGTCGTACGAGCTGACGGCCACCGACAACATCGCGGTGGGCGACCTTCCGGCCGCGGCCGACCGGACGCGGATCGAGCAGGCCGCGCGGGACTCCGGTGTCCACGACACCCTGACGGCCCTGCCCTACGGCTACCGCACCCTGCTGAGCCGCGGATTCCCGCCGGAGGAGGAGGACGAGGAGGGGCCGGACTCCGGCGTGTCGCTCTCCGGTGGGCAATGGCAGCGGCTGGCGCTCGCCCGGGCGTTCCTGCGCCGCGACCGGGACCTGATGATCCTCGACGAGCCCAGCTCCGGCCTGGATCCGGAGGCCGAGCACGAGGTGCACCGCCGACTCGCCGAGCTGCGGGCCGGGCGCACGAGCGTCGTCGTCTCGCACCGGCTCGGCGCGGTTCGGGACGCCGGGCGGATCGTGGTGCTGGCCGACGGTGTCGTCATCGAGACGGGCACGCACGCCGGGTTGCTGGCCGCGGGCGGCACGTACGCCAGGCTGTTCGACCGGCAGGCGGCCGGGTACCGGGACGACGCGGAGCCCGCGACGGCCGTGACGGCCGAGGCGGCAGGGCCGTCACGGTGAGCGGACCGGCCGCCTCGGCCGTCACGGTGAGCGGGGCGGTGGCTCTCGTCGCCGTCCTCGGCGCTCTTACGGCGCTCACCGTGGTCGCCGTCGTCGGGGTCGTCGGGGTGCGGCGGCGGTACCTGGTGGTGACCGTCCACGGGGAGAGCATGCTGCCGACGTACCGGCCGGGAGAGCGGGTGCTCGTCCGGCGGGCGCGAGCCGACTCGCTGCGGGCCGGGCAGGTCGTCGTGCTCAGCGACCTCGTTCCGGCCGGTGGGGCCGAGCTGAGGCCCCGTTGGATCATCAAACGCGTCGCGGCCCTGCCGGGCGACCCCATCCCGCGCGACACCGTCCCCGCCCTGCGGACCGCATCCGGCACCCGGGTCCCGGCCGGTCACCTGGTCGTCCTGGGTGACAACCCTGACCGTTCGCACGACTCCCGCCACTCCGGCTACCTGACGACGGATCGCCTGTACGGCGTGGTCCTTCGCACGTTCGGCTAGCCGGGCGCGCCACGACGCACTCGCGAAACCCCCGAAACCTCGACGCGTAGCGCGAGCCCCAACGCGCCTTTTGAACCGAAAGAATGGTGAGATGAATCCGGCTTCACTACAATAGCCCGCAATCTTGATGCACCAGGCAATGCAGGGGAAAATGTGACGATATCGCGCGGGTACCAGTACACCTTCGGCACGATGGCGGCCGTAGGGCACGCCCTGGACGAGGTCGACGACGAACTGGGCAAGATCCTGCGCATTCTCGAGACGGAGTGTCAGCTTTCCCAGGGGGCGTTCGGGTGGGCCGCAGAACTGGACGGCCGGAGAAAGTATGCCTCGTTCGTCTCCGCGTGGCGCGACGAGGTTGAGTTCGCCATGGGAAAAGCCCGGGAGTTGGCCGAGAAGTCAGCCAAGACCGACCGGGGTTACCTGAGCACGGAGAACGCCAGACTCAACGACCTCCTGTACACGGTGGGCTGGAAACCCGATTCCTCCGGCAAGTTCAAGAAGCAACCCGAGCTGAACCTGGTCCATCAGGACAGGTATGTCGACAACGACGGGACGTCGGCGTTCCGCGGGCTGCTCGGCTCCGGCCTGCTGGGTCTCGGGTTCAACGCGTGGGCACTGAGACGGTACCCGGAGTGGAAGCAGGCGAGCGCTGAGGCCAGAGCCGCCCGGAAAGGCTCCACCAACCTGTACAACCCGCACACCCGCGAGGCGATCAGGACCGGAAGATCCCCGGTCCCCAAGGGGTACACCTACTACGAACGGTTCACTCTCAAGGACGGTGAGAAGTTCGTCACGGTGAAGTCGCAGTCAGCGGTGCTCAGCAACTCCACGGTGAGCAAGCTCCACTTCGCCAAGCGCTTCTCCTTGTTGGCGGTGACCGCTGGGGTGGTGTGGGAGCTTCTCGTCATTCCGTCAGATGAAGACCTCAACAGGGCCATGCACGGGTGGGAAGAAGTGGCCGCCAGGGCGCGGGCACTGTTCGGGTCCGACCTTCCGGCGCTCAACGAGCTCGCCCTGGCCGACTGGAGCGGCGTGGCCAAGAACGAGGCGGACGACCGCATCTTCCGCTTCATCCGTGGCGGGATCGACCTGGCGGACTTCGCCACCGAGATGGCCAACCGTCTCGCGGCTCTGATCGAGCAGTTCAACGCCCTGCACAAAATCGCGTACATAGCCACAGCGGTCACGGTGGCCGCTCTGATCGCGCACGCGGCGCTGTCCTTCATACCTGCGATGCGCATCGTGGCCGCTTATCTGGGCAGTCAGCTCACCACCCTCGCGATGTTCATACTCGCGGCCGCTCCTGCCGCAGCGGCCAGAGTCTTCGCCGGAAACATGAGAGATGCGATGCTCAGCATGAACACCTTCCCCGTCGACAGAGGCCACGAATTCCGGTTCGGCTGGAAGTAAGCGCGCGAGCAGCACGAGACCGCCCCGATTCCGCATCCACCGCGAACCGGGTGCGATGCTCCGCCACCACATCCGCCAGTTCGGCACAACGCATCTTCATAGGCCCACACGGCAGACTCATGACAGGTCCCCACGGAGACCCATGAATTCCCCTTCGGCTATTGGATGGTCAGGCGGTAGCCGGCTCCTTCATCCCACGGGTCCAGGGCTGTCTGGAGTTGCTCGGGGAGCTCTTCTGGCTCATAGCTGAGGTCAGCCGTCGAAGTGTCGAGAAGACCGTCAGGTGTGGTGTGATCCCGCATGGGCGGATCGTTGGGGCACCACAGCACCTGGAGCAGATCGGCACCCTCAGGAAAGGGGATCTCAGCGATGCGCGTGCGTAGAACTGCGCGACACCGACCATGGGCACCGGACTCTCGGGGACACGGTTCTTCATCGTCAGCCAGTCAGGTTGACCGGAGGGCGCGGCCTGCACCTGGACCGTTCGGTCGCACGCCGGCCATGGCTCATCGGACGGCCAGAGGAGTGGTCCTCCGATGTGGCTGTCATGCATGTTCGGCTTCCCCGGCCGCGGGTGGAGGCGGACGGCTGTCCTTGCGTATGCACTCAACTCGGGGAACATGTGTGATGTCGACCGGAGGGCCGGGAGTACTGCGAGCCGTGAGCATGAAGCCTAGGACGTGTCTCAAAGAATGACGAGCCAGTCGTTGATGGCAGCGATGTGGATGGTGGCTTCGTAACGGACGGCGAGTTTGTCGAACCGGGTAGCGATGCCGCGGTGCCGTTTGAGCCGGTTGATGC
>NZ_JABWGN010000039.1 GCF_013363975.1 Nonomuraea montanisoli
GGCCCGTCAACACCCGCACCGACGACGGCACGTCCGACTCCTCTGACACGCACCACACCACCGACGGCGCCCCCACACCCGCGACGCCACCGGCCGCGACCTCCACCCACTCCACCCCGTACGACACGGGCGAGGACGAGGAGGCGGGCCGGGCGGCGGCGGCGCGGACGCGCAGCGCGTCGATGGAGAGCACCGGCTCGCCGGCCGCGTCCGCGGCCTCGACGACCGCGTCGTCCCCGGAGCCGGACATCCGGACCCGGAGCGCCGACGCCTCCGTGGCGTGCAGCCGGACCCCGCCGAAGGCGAACGGCAGCCGCAGCTCGTCGCCGTCGGCGGCCAGCACGAGCGGGTGGAAGGCGGCGTCCAGGACGGCCGGGTGGATCCCGTACCCCGCCACCTCGACACCCTCCGGCGCCGTCACCTCGGCGAACAACTCGTCCCCGCGCCGCCACAACCCCCGCAACCCCTGGAACGCCGGACCGTACTCGTAACCCCGCTCCGCCAACCGCTCATAACCACCCTCAACCTCCACCGGCACCGCACCCGCAGGCGGCCACGCGGCCGCCCACGAGGTGGAGTGAGGCGCGGGCGCGGAGTCGGCGAGCACGCCCGCGGCGTGCCGCTGCCAGCCGTCCCCGTCGGAGGAGGAGGCGAAGGCGGAGGAGGCGCGGGAGTACACGGCCACGGCGCGGCGGCCGTCGGCGTCCGGTCGTTCCACGGTGACCTGCACGGTGACGGCCCCGGACTCCGGCAGGAGGAGCGGCGCCTCGATGACCAGCTCCTCCAGCACGGACGCCCCGGCGTGGACGCCGCCCTCCAGCGCGAGCTCGACGAACGCCGCGCCCGGCAGCAGGACGCCGCCCTGCACCGCGTGGTCGACGAGCCACGGCGCGCCCCTGAGCGAGAGCTGACCGGTCAGGACCCAGCCGTCGCCCGCCACCGGCACGACCGCCGTGAGCAGCGGGTGCCGGGCGTCGTCGATGCCCGCACCGGCGGGCCGGCCGGCCCGCTCGCGGTCGCCGAGCCAGAACCGGCGCCGCTCGAACGGGTACGTGGGCGGGTCCACGCGCGGGTGGGGCGCGGGGCCGAGCGCGTCGGACCAGGCGACGTCGGCGCCGAGCACCCACGCCTGGCCGAGGGCGGCGAGGAAGCGGCTCCGGTCGCCCGCGTCGCGGCGCAGGGTCGCGCAGACGCCCGCGGTGACCCCGGCGTCGTCGCAGATGTCGCCGGTGTCGCCGCTGAGCACGGGGTGCGGGCTGACCTCGACGAACAGCGGCGTCCCGGTGAACGAGCGGATCGCCTCCTCGAACAGCACGGGGTTGCGCAGGTTGTCGTACCAGTAGCGGGTGGTCAGGCGGGCGGGCTCGATGACCGCGCCGGCCAGCGAGGAGCAGAAGACGGTCTCGGTGGGGCGGGGTCGGACGCCGTCGAGCGTGGCCAGCAGCTCGTCGCGCAGCGCCTCCACGTGCGGGGTGTGCGAGGCGTAGTCGACCGCGATGCGGCGCACCCGTACGGCCTCGCCGCAGGCGGCGGCGAACTCGTCGAGCGCGTCGTCCTCGCCCGCCACCACGCAGGAGGCGGGGCCGCTGTGCACCGCCACCCACAGCCGTCCCGCCCACGGCACGATCCGCTCCTCGGCCTGGGCGGCGGGCAGCGCGACGGCGAGCATGCCGCCGGTGCCGCTGAGCCCGGTCAGGGAGCGGCTGCGCAGGGCGACGATCCGCGCCGCGTCCTCCAGCGACAGGGCGCCCGCGACGCAGGCCGCCGCGATCTCGCCCTGCGAGTGGCCGACGACGGCGCCGGGGTGGACGCCGTACGCGCGCCACAGCGCGGCCAGCGACACCATGACGGCGAACAGCACCGGCTGGATGACGTCGGTGCCCTCCAGCTCGGGCGCGCCGCCGGTGCCGCGCAGCACGTCCTCGACCGCCCAGCCGGTGTACGGCCGCAGCGCGGCGTCGCACTCGCGCAGCCGGGAGCGGAACACGTCGCTGGTGTCCAGCAGGTCCACGGCCATGCCGGCCCACTGGGTGCCCTGGCCGGGGAAGAGGAACACCGGCCGGGGCTCGGCCGGCGCCTCGCCCGTGACGGCGGCGGCGTGGGGCGTCCCGGCGGCGACGGCCTCCAGCGCGGCGGCCAGTTCCTCGCGGTCCGCGGCGACGACCACGGCGCGGTGCGCGAACCTCGCCCGGCCCGCCAGCGCCCGCGCGGTGGCGGCGAGCTCGGCCCCGCTCACCCGGCCCGCGTGCGCGCGCAACCGGCCGGCCTGGGCGCGCAGCGCGGCGGCGGTCTTGGCGGAGAAGGCCCACACGATCGGCCTGGCGTCCGCGAGGCCCAAGGGTTTCGCGAGTGTGGTCGCCGCCGCCGGTTCGGGGGCGCTCTCCAGGATGACGTGCGCGTTCGTGCCGCTGACGCCGAAGCTGGAGACGCCCGCCCGCACCGGCCGGTCGGCGGGCAGCTCGACGGGGTCGGTGAGGACGCGCACCCCGCCGGACGCCCAGTCCACGTGCGGGGTCGGCTCCTCCACGTGCAACGTGCGCGGCAGGCGGCGGTGCTCCAGGGCCTTGACCATCTTGATGACCCCGGCGACGCCGGCCGCGGCCTGGGTGTGGCCGATGTTCGACTTGACCGACCCGAGCCAGACCGGCCGGTCGCCGCCGCGGGCCCGGCCGTACGTGGCGAGCAGGGCCTGCGCCTCGATCGGGTCGCCGAGGGTCGTGCCGGTGCCGTGCGCCTCGACGACGTCCACGTCGAGGGTGTCGAGCTGGGCGTCGGCGAGGGCCTGCTGGATGACCCGCTCCTGGGCGGGCCCGCTGGGGGCGGTCATGCCGTTGCTCGCGCCGTCCTGGTTGATCGCCGAGCCGCGGATCACCGCGAGGACGCGGCGGCCGTTGCGCTGGGCGTCCGAGAGGCGCTCCAGCGTGAGCACGCCCACGCCCTCCGACCAGGCGGCGCCGTCGGCGGTCGAGGAGAACGACTTGCAGCGTCCGTCGGGGGCGAGCGCCCGCTGGCGGCAGAACTCGATGAACGGCACCGGGGACGCCATGACCGACACCCCGCCGGCCAGGGCCAGCGAGCACTCGCCCCGGCGCAGCGCCTGCACGGCCAGGTGCAGGGCGACCAGGGACGACGAGCAGGCGGTGTCCACCGAGAGGGCCGGGCCCTCCAGGCCGAGGGTGTAGGAGACGCGGCCGGACATGACGCTGGAGGCGCTGGAGGTGAACAGCGTGCCCTCGACGGCCTCGGGGGTGACCTCCAGGAACCGGGTCGAGTAGTGCTCGTACATGTTGCCCGCGTACACGCCGGTGCGGGAGCCGCGCAGCGACGCCGGGTCGATGCCCGCCCGTTCCAGCGCCTCCCAGCACGACTCCAGGAACAGCCGGTGCTGCGGGTCGGTGGCCAGCGCGCTGCGCGGGCTCATCCCGAAGAACGCGGCGTCGAAGTCGGCCACGTCGCCGACGAAGCCGCCCTGCCGGGTGTACGACTTGCCCCACGCCTCGGGGTCGGGGTCGAACAGGCCCTCCAGGTCCCAGCCGCGGTCGGCCGGGAAGTCGCTGATGGCGTCGCCGCCGGTGTCCACCAGCTCCCACAGGTCGTCCGGGCTCCACACCCCGCCGGGATACCGGCACGCCATGCCCACGATCGCCACCGGCTCGTGCCGGCGCCCCACGTCCTCGGCGAGGCGCTGGCGGGTCTCCGCCAGCTCGACGGTGGCGCGCCTCAGGTAGTCGCGGAGCTTGTCCTCGGTCCCCATCAATCGAACCCTTCGTCGCGGGAGTCAGGCGTCACAGTTCGTTGTCGATGAGGGCGAAGATCTCCTCGTCCGAAGCCGAGTCGATCTTGCCCACCACCGTGTCGGGGCGTCCGGAGCCGTCCGGCTCCGCCCCGAACCGCGCCAGGCTGCTCTGCAGCACGGCGACGAGCTTGCTGCGTACGGCGTCCGCGTCCTCCTTGGCGCCGGCCAGCATGGAACCGACGTGCTCCAGGGCCGTGCGCAGCGTGTCCTCGGGGGACGGCGCCTGCGGCACGAGCGTGCGGAAGAGGTGTTCGGCCAGCGAGTTGACGGTCGGGTGGTCGAAGACGAGGGTCGCGGGCAGCCGCAGGCCGGTGTCGGCGTTGAGCCGGTTGCGCAGCTCGACGGCCGTCAGCGAGTCGAAGCCGAGGCGGTTGAAGGCGCGGTCGGCCTCGATGTGGTCGGCGCTGCCGTGGGCGAGGACGGCGGCGACGTGCG
Organism: Nonomuraea montanisoli; assembly: GCF_013363975.1. GTDB lineage: Bacteria > Actinomycetota > Actinomycetes > Streptosporangiales > Streptosporangiaceae > Nonomuraea > Nonomuraea montanisoli. The sequence continues at coordinate 4,232 of NZ_JABWGN010000039.1, forward strand.
TCCGTACGCGGTCCGTGAGCAGGCGCAGCCCTTCGTCCTTGGTCAGGACGGCGAGCCTGGACACCAGCCCCGCCACGCCGTCGCCCCGCTCGGCGGCGGCGCGCCTGGGCGTCCGGACGAGGCCGCGCAGCATGGACGGCAGTTCCCCGGCCTCGGCGCGCGCCCGGAGCCCGGCGGCGTCCCAGCGGGCGGCCACGACCAGCGGCTCGGCGCCCGCCACGGCCCGGTCGAACGCCCGCAGTCCCTGGTCGGCGGTCAGCGGGGCGATGCCCGCCCGCGCGAGCCGGGCCACGTCGGCGGCCTCCAGGGTGCCGCCCATGCCGGTCCCGCCGGTGTCCCAGAGTCCCCAGGCGATCGACACCGCCGACAGGCCGAGTGCCCTGCGGTGCTCGGCCAGGGCGTCCAGGAACGCGTTGGCGGAGGCGTAGTTGCCCTGGCCCGCGTTGCCCAGCACCCCGGCCAGCGACGAGAACACCACGAAGACCGACAGATCCCTGTCACGGGTCAGCTCGTGCAGATGCCAGGCCGCGTCCGCCTTCGGAGCCAGGACCATGTCCATCCGCTCCGGCGTCAGACCCTCCACCACCGAGTCGTCCAGCACACCAGCCGTGTGGACGACCCCGCCCAGCGACGGAATCTCGTCCAGCAGGGCGGCCAGCGCCCGGCGGTCGGCCACGTCACACGCCG
>NZ_JABWGN010000003.1 GCF_013363975.1 Nonomuraea montanisoli
CCGCGGTGCGGTGCGGGGTCGTATGGGGCCGGCTGGAGCGGTCGTGCAAGCCCGCTTCGCCATGGTCGCGCCATCGACGTACCCACTTGTAGGCCGTGGGCCGGGAGATGCCCATCTCGGCGGCCACATGCGCGACCGGGCGGCCGGACAGGACGCGGTGAACGAGCAGACGGCGACCATGAACGGTCAGCCGGGCGTTACGGTGGGACACGAGGCCTCCGCGTGTGCTGCAGATTCGACACCTACACCACACCGGAGGCCTCTCCTATGATCAACCCCCACTGTTAACAACGTCCGTGATCAATACATCTAGCAGGCGGTCGTCCCCTGGCGGGCGCGCTCACGCTCGGCCGCCTCACGCTCGGCCGCCTCACGCCGCAGTCACCGGACCAGCTCCAGGGACTCGCGCGCCGCCATGAGCTCATCCCCGGAGACCGAGCCCGCGCCCCGGTTCCAGGGGCTGTTCCACTCCTTCTCCAGCGAGCGGAGGTCGGCGGCGTGTTCCTCGTGCAGGACCGCGAGCATGGAGCCGCCGCAGCGCGCCGCCTCGCCCAGCAGGTCGAGGGACCACAGCCCCGCGTCGACGACGACGAAGAGCTCCTCGGGGAACGTGGGCCCGCACCCGCACCTCCTCGGCCGCCACCGAAGGGCCCGGCGGTCGTCACCGCTCCTTCGGGAGAGCGCGACGGGCGCCCTTCGTGATCTTTCGCCGAGCGTACGTCACGATGCGAGGCAGGGGTTCAGCGTCGCCCGCGGCGGGCCGTGCCGAAGAGGGATCGGGTGATCTCCCGGCCGAACGCGGACGCCGCCGACCGCGCCATGGAGCGGAACTCCTTCGACTCCAGCACGCTCTCCAGCATCGACGGTTCGGCCTCCGGCTCCTCGCGGGTCTCCCGCTCGCGAGGGGCCTCGGCGGGGGTGGGAGCCTCGGCGGGTGTGGGAGCCTCGGCGGGCGGCGGGGCGGCCAGCTTCGCCGACAGCATCTCGTACGCCGAATCCCGGTCCACCGCCGTGCCGTACTTCCGCTGGAGCGGCGAGGCGGCGATGACACCCGCGATCGCGTCCGGGCTGGACGGCGCCATGAGCGTGCGAGGGGCGCGCAGGCGCGTCCAGGCGACCGGCGTCGGCGCGCCCGTCTCCGACAGGACCGTGACGACGGCCTCGCCGATGCCGAGCTCGGTGAGCAGCCGCTCCAGGTCGTAGGCGGAGGCGGGGAAGGTGGAGACGGTGGACCTGAGCGCCTTGGCGTCCTGCGGGGTGAAGGCGCGCAGGGCGTGCTGCACGCGCGCCCCGAGCTGGGCGAGCACGTCGGCCGGCACGTCGTTGGGCGTCTGGGTGACGAAGAAGACGCCCACGCCCTTCGACCGGATGAGCCGCACGGTCTGCGCGATCGACTGCAGGAACGCCTTGGACGCGTCGTCGAACAGCAGATGCGCCTCGTCGAAGAAGAACACGAGCTTCGGCTTGTCGAGGTCGCCCACCTCGGGGAGCTCGTGGAAGAGGTCGGCGAGCAGCCACATCAGGAAGGTGGAGAAGAGCTGCGGCCGGTCCTGCACGGCGGGCAGTTCGAGGATGGAGACCATGCCCTGGCCGTCCGGCGTCACCCGGAGCAGGTCGTGCACGTCGAACTCCGGCTCGCCGAAGAACGCGTCGGCGCCCTGCGCCTCGAAGTTGGTCAGGGCGCGCAGGATGACCCCGGCCGTGGCCGCCGAGAGCCCGCCGATCCCGCTCAGCGCCTCGGGTGTGCCGGTCAGGTACCGGATGACCGCGATGAGGTCCTTGAGGTCGAGCAGCGGCATGCCGTTCTTGTCGGCGAAATAGAAGATCAGCCCGAGTGACGACTCCTGCGTCTCGTTGAGCCCGAGGACCTTGGCCAGCAGCGTCGGTCCGAAGGCCGTCATCGTGGCGCGGATCGGGACGCCGGACCCCAGCCCGCCCAGGCAGTAGAACTCCGCCGGGCACGCCGCCGGCGACCAGGTCTGCCCGACCTCGGCGGCTCGCCGGGTGACCCGGTCGGAGGCGGCGCCCGGCGAGGCCAGCCCCGACAGGTCGCCCTTGACGTCGGCGAGGAAGACCGGGACTCCCTGGGCCGCGAGCTGCTCCGCCATGAGCTGGAGGGTCTTGGTCTTGCCGGTCCCGGTGGCGCCGGCCACCAGCCCGTGCCGGTTGAGCATGCTGAGGGGGATCCGGATCGGCTCCGAGGGGTCGGCGGTGCCGTCCTCGCGCACCAGGGCCCCGAGCTCCAGCGCCGGTCCCTCGAAGTCGTACCCCTTCATCGCTGGTTCCGCCCCTCTCTCACGCCGAGGCGGAGCCGCAATCGTCGCTGAGATAGGCCAGTGCGGCGTCCCCCAGCCTGCTCCATTCCTGGGAGCTGGGATCGTTGAGGTAATTCACGCCTTCCAGGAGGACGCCCGCGGCGAGTGTCCGGCAGCAGGCGCGCCGCTGGTCGCTGCCGTCCCCGGCCCCGTTGTCGAGCGCGTATCCGACGGTGATGAGGGAATCGGCCAGGGCCGCCCAGTTCTGCGTGAGCTGGGTGAAGTCCGGATTACCGGTGGAGTCGCTCTCGTGGATGACGAAGTGCCCGGCCTGCCCGACCTCCTGGCCCACGACCTCGTAGCCGTACTCGGACGACGCCGAGATGCTGCCCTTGAAGGTCACCTGCTCGGCCCCCGCGGCCAGGTCCAGCTCGATGCCGCCCGAGAATCCCGCCGTCAGCCTGCCGGCCTCCTTCCCGTCGTCGCTGAAGCCGGAGACGACGAGTCCGGAGTCGCTGTCGGAGATCGTGCACCAGGAGATGCCGGTGGCGTCCAGGAACTGCGGGGGCGAGGGCACGATGATCAGTGGATCGGCGTTCTGGCCCACGGCGGCATTCCCTTCAGGCGTGCGTGGCTGCGCCGGGAATCCTCCCCTCGCCCTGTCCGCCGACACGGGAAGGCGAATAAAATGCGCGCCTGCTCATGTTCTCTCCCGTGGTGATCGTCAGGCGGCCAGGTTCAGGGCCCTGGCCACCTCTCCCGTGGCGGCCGCCGTCCGCAGGGAGGTGTAGCCGTCCCGCAGGGAGGCGTCCGGATCCTTGAGGCCGTCGCCGCTGAGCGTGACGACGACGCGCGAGCCCGCGGGGACGTTGCCCCGCTCGTGCTGGTCGAGGAGGCCGGCGACGCCCGCGGCGGAGGCGGGCTCGGCGAAGACGCCGTCGTGGCGGGCGATCATGCGGTACGCGTCGAAGATCTGCTCGTCGGTCACCGCCGCGATCAGGCCGCCGGACTCGTCGCGGGCCGCGACGGCGCCGTCCCAGGTGGCGGGGTTGCCGACGCGGATGGCGCTGGCGGCCGTGGCGGGCTCGGCGACGGGCGCGCCCGTGACGAGGGGGGCGGCGCCGGCCGCCTGGAAGCCCCACAGGCGCGGGACACGGGTGGCCGGGCCTTCGGCGGCGTAGGTCCGGTAGCCGTGCCAGGTGGCGGTGATGTTGCCGCCGTTGCCCACCGGCAGGCAGTGGAGGTCGGGCGCGTCGCCGAGGGCGTCCACGATCTCGTACGCCACCGTCCGCTGCCCGGCGAGCCGCAGCTCGTTCCGTACCGAGTTGACCAGTGCGACGGGGTGGTGGGCGGCCAGGTCGCGGGCCACGCGCAGGCAGTCGTCGAAGGTGCCGTCGATCTCCACGATGCGCGCCCCGTACCGGACGGCCTGGCCGAGCTTGCCGAGCGCGACGGCGCCGCGCGGGATGAGGACGGCGGCGGCGAGCCCGGCGCGGGCGGCGTAGGCGGCGGCCGAGGCGCTGGTGTTGCCGGTGGAGGCGCAGATGACGAGTTCGGCGCCCGCCTGGGCGGCCCGGCTGACCGCGATGGTCATGCCGCGGTCCTTGAACGATCCCGTCGGGTTGGCGCCCTCGACCTTCAGCCACACGTCGCAGCCGGTCAGCTCCGAGAGGCGGGCGGAGCGGAGCAGCGGCGTGTTGCCCTCGTGGAGGGAGACGGAGGGGGTGTCGTCGGTGACGGGCAGCCAGCGCCGGTACGCGCTGTCGATCAGGCCATGCCAGGTGCTCATGCCCCGGACCATAACATTCGTTTCGCACATGCGGTCAAATCCGAAACGATGTAACATCTGTCAACATGGAGCCCGATACGCTGGCGGCCCGCCTCGGCGCGGTCTATCCCGAGCTTCCCCCTGGCGAACGGGCGATCGCCCGGGTGATCCTCGACGACTACCCGTTCGCGGCGCTCGGCTCGCTGCGTTCGCTCGCCGAGCGCGCCGGTGTGAGCCCGCCGACCGCCTCCCGGCTGGTCGGGCGGCTCGGGTTCGCCGGCTTCGCCGACTTCCAGGCAGCGGTACGGGCGGGCGCCCGCGAGGCGGACCGGTCACGGCTGCGGGAGTTCGTCACCCGGCCGCCCGACACCGGTCAGGCGGCCGAGGACCTGCGCTCCGGACTGGAGGGCACGCTGGCCGCGGTGACCGGGCCCCTGCTGGACGCGGTCGCCGCGCGACTGGCCGAGGCCCGGGGGGTGTGGGCGCTGGGCGGGCCGCTGAGCGAGCTGGCCGCCGACTACCTGGTACGCCAGCTCGCCGGTCTCCGCCCCGGGGCGCGCCGCGTGCCCGAGACGCCGCCCGCGCGCGCCCGGGCCCTGCTCGACCTCGGGCCGTCCGACGTGGTCGTCGCCTACGACTTCCGCCGCTACTCCCCCGGCACGGCCAGGTTCGTCCGGGCCGCGCGCGGACGCGGGGCACGGCTGATCCTGGTGACGGACGCGTGGGAGTCGCCGCTGGCCGACGAGGCCGAGGTTCTGGTACGGCTGCCGCGCGAGGCGGCCGGGCCGATCGCGCCCCTCACCCACGAGATCGCGGTCACGGAGCTCGTCCTCGTCGCCACGGCCGCCCGCCTCGACGCCGCCCAGCGGCTCGCCGACCTCGACGCCCTCACGCGCGAACTCTCATCAGACCCCTCGTGAGACCCGGCGTCCGGGCGCGCCCGAACGCCCCTGCGAGGGCGGCTCCTCCTGAGGACGGGCGTCTCTCTTCGGAGCGCGGCTCTCCCTCCCCGAATCGGAGGTTCCCTTTTGAGGGAGAGCCACGCCCGTGAGACCTCTCGCGAGGGACGCGGACGGCCTCAGGTGGCCGCGACGACCCTGGCCTGCACCACCTGGCCGAGCTTGTCCAGCTCGATCAGCGTCGTCACCAGGTCGCTCCCGCCCCCGCCCGGCGCGCCGGCCCAGCTCACCGTGACATAGTGGCCCATGGCGCGTACCGTGGCCCGGCTGTGGGCGGCGTCGAGGGACACCGCCGGCCGGACGAACCCGTCCCTGCCCAGCGCCGTCACCAGGGCGTCGGCGGCGCGCCCGTCGGCCAGGTTGAAGATGACGAACTGGCCCGCGCCCCCCGCCGGCCCCTCGTACGTGGCCCGCAACGCCTGCGTGCAGCCGGCGGCCGAGGCGCCCCACAGCGCGTCCTCGCAGCCGTCGAGCTGCTCGGCCGACACCCGCCGCAGCGGGCCCAGCGTGGCGGTGCCGCCGGTGAAGACCTCGTCGACCGTCAGCGGCCGGGAGTCGGCCTGGCGGGTGTCGATGAGGGAGTAGAGGGCGGAGGTGCGTTCGCTGCGGAGCGCGGCCGGCCGGGGCTCGTCGCCGCCGAGCCAGAACCACGCCCCGGCGGCGGCCGCCGCGAGCCCGGCCACGGCCGCCAGCGCGACGATGAGACGGCGCGGCATCAGGTCTGCGCTCCTGTCATGGTGGCGGTCGACGGCATGAGGACTCCGGTCCCGCGGATGGTGGCGGTCGGCGGCATCAGGACTTCGGTCCCGTGATCGTGACGACCCGGCGGTAGACGGCCTTCTCGGCGCCGCGCAGCGTCAGCGCGAGCCCCACGAAGTCGTCCCGGGCGGTCGGCTCCGACCCGTCGGCCCTGCCCAGCCACACCAGGCCGACGTAGTGGCCGAGCGCGTAGCCGGCGCCCTCGGAGTAGCCGCCCCGGGGGAACGTTGCCGAGCCCGCGGGCAGCGCCTGCACCCAGCCGCCCCGGTAGCCGAGCTTCAGCGACTCCACGAGGTCGGCGGCGGCCTGGCCGTCGCGCAGGTTGAGCAGGGTGTACTGGCCGATGTAACGGCCGTCGGAGCTGGTGTAGAAGCCGCGGGCGGCCTGGCTGCACTCGGCGTCGGCGACCTTGGCGCGCAGTTCCTCGCCCCATACGGCGGCCGAGCAGTCGGCGTCGATCTGCCGGGCGGCGAGCTTGAGCGTGAGCTTCTTGTCGCCGGTGAGGGTCTTCTGGGCGAAGACCTCCTTGTCTGTGAGCGGCTTGGCGTCCTTGGCCCGGTCGAGGACGGGCTCGAACAGCTTCGGCGAGGACCAGCCGTTGTAGGTGGCGGGCAGCACGGCATTGCCGCCGACCGTGCCGCCGGCCTCGCGGTCGGGGGTGAAGCTGCCCAGCGAGGCGATGGCGAACACGAGGCCGCAGGCGCCGGCGACGACGCCGATGACCGTGGCGACGATCACGATGAGCTTCTGGCGGTTCGGTGCCACCCCGAGGTCGGTGAGCACGGGGAACTGCCAGTCCGAACGCGGGGGACGGCGCCGCTTGCGCGGCGCCTGCCTGGTGGTGGTCACAGGCCGGACGCTCCGATCAGGTTGCCCAGGGCGAAGGTGAGCGCGGCGGCCAGGGCGCCCACGAGGAGCTGGCGCAGGCCGGAGAACCACCAGCTGCGGGCCGTCACCGTGGACACCAGGGCGCCCGCGGCGAACAGTGACACGCAGGACACCACGGCCGACAGCACCAGGCTCGTGGCGCCGAGCAGGTAGGGCACGAGCGGCAGGAGCGCGCCGGCCGCGAACGACAGGAACGACGAGACGGCCGCCAGCCTGGGCGAGGGCAGGGAGTGGGGGTCGACGCCGAGCTCGTTCTGGGAGTGCACCTCCAGGGCGCGCTCGGGGTCGCGGGAGATCTGGGCGGCCACCTCGGCCGCGGTCTCGGGCAGGACGCCCTTGTCGACGAGGGCCTGGGCCAGCTCGTCCTGCTCCGCCTCGGGATTGCGCTGCAGCTCGCGGCGTTCGACGGCGATCTCGGCCAGGGCCAGCTCGCGCTGGCTGGCCACCGACACGTACTCGCCGCCGGCCATGGAGAACGCGCCCGCCGCCAGGCCCGCGCCGCCGGCCAGCAGCACGACCTTGGCGTCGGGGGTGCCGCCGGCGACACCGGCGATGAGCGCGAAGTTGGACACCAGCCCGTCCATCGCGCCGAACACCGACGGCCGCAGCCAGCCGCCGGTGACGTCGCGATGCTGGTGGTGGATCTCCGCGCGTCCGGTCATCGCGCGTGCTTCTCCTCTGCCGTGGCGTGCTCACCGGGCGCCCGGGCCGCCCCTTCCGCCTCGGGCTCGCCCTCCGCCTGCGCGGTGCTCTCCGCCTTCACCGTACTCTCCGGACCCGCCTCGGCCTCCGCGGCCCCCGCGGGTTCCGCGTCAGCGCCGGCAGCGGAAGCACCGGGCTCGGCGGACGTACCGGACTCAGCGGACGTACCGGACTCGGCGGCGGGCGCGTCCGGCTCCGTACGGGCCGGATCGGGCTCCGTACGGGCCGCGCCGGAGGTCTCCTCGTCGTCGGCCTGGTCGGCCGGGTGAGCCGGGTCCACGGCCACCCCGTCGCCCTCGACCAGCGGCTGGACCCCCGGCGGGACCACGTGCTCCACGGTGTCCTTGTTACGCGTGGCGAAGAAGTAGACGACCGCCCCCACGAACACCACGAGGGCGGTCCACTGGTTGAGGCGCATGCCCAGGAACGTCACGGCGTGGTCCACGCCGCCCACGGGGTCGATGCGCAGCCCCTCGACCCAGAAGCGCCCCAGCGTGTAGCCGGCCGCGTACAGCGCGAACAGCCGCCCGTGGCGCAGCTTGAACCTGCTGCCCGCGAAGAGCAGCAGGAACCCGAGGGCCACGTTCCACAGCGACTCGTACAGGAACGTCGGGTGGTAGAGCACCCCCGGCTCCCCGCCGTGCTGCTGGTCGATCTGCAGCCCCCACGGCAGCGTGGTGGGCCCGCCGTACAGCTCCTGGTTGAACCAGTTGCCCCAGCGCCCGATGGCCTGGGCGAACGCGATGCCGGGGGCGACCGTGTCGGCCACGGCGCTCAGCGACAGGCCGCGGCGGCGGCAGGCGATCCACACGCCCACGGCGCCCAGGGCGATCGCGCCCCAGATGCCGAGGCCGCCCTCCCAGATGAACAGCGCCTTGTAGGCCGGCTTGATGGCCCGGGGGCCGAAGTACATCTGCCAGTCGGTGATGACGTGGTAGAGCCGGCCGCCGATGAGGCCGAAGATCACCGCGGGCACGGCGATGTCGATGATCGTGCCCTTCTGGCCGCCGCGGGCGCGCCAGCGGCGCTCGCTCAGCCAGACGGCGACGATCACGCCTGCGACGATGCACAGGGCGTAGGCCCGGACCGGGATGAATCCGAGGTACCAGACCCCCTGGGAAGGGCTGGGAATCGAGGCAAGGGGCATGTCGGTGAGGGTAGCGGACGCCAGGCTACTTGGCCGCCTTCGTGACCTGATCGCGTAGCTGCTGAGGCGTGAAGGCGACATTGCCCTCCAGGTCCACCCCGTTCAGCTTCACGGTGGGCGTGCCCTCGATCTTCTGCGCCTTGATGACCTTGTCGGCGTAGGAGAGCTGGGCCTGGGCGTGCTTCTGCGAGGTGACGCACTGCTCGAAGTCGGGCGAGGTGACGCCGGCCTCCTTGCCCCAGCCGACCAGATCGTTGATCTTGAAGCCCTCGACGGTCTCGGACGGCTGGTTCTTGTAGAGCAGGTCGTGGAAGGCCAGCCACTGCCGGCCGTCGGCGACGCAGCGGGCGGCGGCGCCGGCCCGCAGCGAGTTGCCGCGGGTGGGCTCACGCTGGAAGATCGAGATCGGGTGGTAGACGACCTTGGCCTTGCCCTCGGCGGCGAGGTTCTTGAACGTCTGCCCGCTGACGGTCTCGAGCTGCTTGCAGGCGGGGCACTGGAAGTCCTCGTAGATGTCGAGGACGGGCTTCTCGACGCCGGCCTTGGCCATCACCACCGAGCCGTCGGACTGCACGGTGACCGGCGCCTGGTCGCCCGCGGCCGCCTCCTCCGACTGCGACCTGCTCGCCGCGTACAGCCAGCCGCCCCCGATGGCGGCCAGCGCGACGACGCCCACGGCCGCGTAGGTCACGACACGCCTGCGCTGCTCGCGCTGGCGCTCGGCGGCCTGCTGCTGCTTGATCTTCTCGCGTGCGGTCTTCATCCGCTCCCCTTTGCTCATGCCCGTGTCCCCTGGTCGTGATCGTCGCCGTCGTCGTCGTGGTCGTCGCCGGCCGGGCCGCTGCTCCCCGTGTCGCCGGCCAGGCCGAGCGCCGAGTCGAGCGCGAAGGCGCCCGGCGCGAAGCGGACGGTCCAGACGCCCAGCAGCACGAGGCCGAAGTCGCGCAGGATGTCGAGCAGGTAGGACGGCTCCTGCCCGACGCCCAGTTCGCCGCCGCCCCCGAAGCAGCCGCAGTCGATGCGCAGGCCGTGGGCCCACGCCCAGCCGATGCCGAAGACGAAGGCCAGCATCAGCAGCGCCGCGATCACCCCGGCGACCTTCGTCATCAGGCCGACCACCAGCAGCACGCCGACCACGATCTCGATGATCGGCAGGCCGTAGCCCACGGTCGTGGCGACCGAGTCGGGCAGCAGCTGGTACGCCTTGACCGCCACGACGCTGTCGGACGGGTTGCCGATCTTGAGCCAGCCGGCCGCGATCAGCACTCCGCCCAGCACGAGCCGGGCGACGGTCGTCACCAAGGGTATCGCTGCCCTCCCGGGCAGTGACGCAGACGACGCGATCACGGGCCTTCTCCTTGTCTCTGTGCTGGGATGCGCACAGTTACCCGGAGACCATCCGATCACGGAGCCGATAAGCGTCGGTTAAGGCGGGAAAAGAGTGCCCCGCCTGGCGTTTCACGACCTCCCGGGTGAGACCCAGGCTAGCAGCGGAAACGGGCGTCTCCCCAGTCAGCGTGGTCGTTTCCCACCCCGTCTCCGCCGTCGTCCACGACAAGCTCGGCATATCGGGCGCCGCTCACGTCCGCCGCCACTTCGTACGGCGGGTCGGCCGCCCGCAGGACCCCGCTGGCCGCCTTGACCACGCCGTCGGCCAGCACCGTGAACCGGACCGAGCCCCTTGTGCCCTGCGAGTCGTCCACGCCCACGGAGGCCGTGAACGCCGTGCAGGAGCCGCCGAGGAAGTAGCGGACGCGGGCGGGCGCGTGCGTGCCGAGGCCCTTGGCGAAGACCTGGCCGCCGATCGTCAGGGGCGGGCCGTCGCCGGGCGCCGAGTCGCCGTTGGAGCGGTCGCGCTCGGCCGGTCCCCAGCCGTTGTCGGCGCTCACCCAGTCGAGGTCGCTCGCCCAGGCGTCGCCGGAGGGCGGTGGCGGGAGGGTGCGCACGGAGGCCGCCGCCGCGACGGTCCTGGGGCTCCCGGCGGCGGTGTAGGAGGCGGTCGCCCCGATCTCGTAGACGTCGTACGGCGCGCCGGCCGGGGGCGTCACCTTCCAGGCGGTCTTCAGCGTGCCTCCCGGCTCCACCGTGGCCGGGCCGCCGCCTCCCGCGACGGTCCACCCGTCCGGTACGGCCGGCGTCACGACGACGTCCACGGCCGGCACGTCCTCGCGGTTGACGAAGGTCACGCCCACGTCGCCCGCCACTCCCTGCTCGAACACCGGTGACGCGGGCGTGACGGTCAGCGACGCGCACGCCTGGGCCTCGGGCGACTCCCCCAGGTCCCGGACGGCGAAGTCGTCGAGGACGAGGTCGGCTCCCTCCTGTTCGGCCTGGAGGGAGCGCAGCCCCACCCACACGTCGCCGCAGCCCGCGACCACGCGCTCGGCGAACCGGGTGGTCGCCCGCCGCTCCGGCAGCGGCGTGGCGCGGGTCTCGACGGTGTCGCCGCCCTTGTCGTAGCCGGTCACCCAGGCGTACGCGCCGGCCAGGCCGCTCTGGTACCGGAACGACACCTCGTAGGCGTGCCCCGGCTCGAACCGCGCCGTCCACGGGAGCGTGCGGTAGACCAGGCCGCGCCGCTCCTCGTGCGCCTTGAGCGAGAACCGCCCGTCGATGACGTCGTCGACGGTCTTGCCGTTCCAGCCCGCCTGCGTGTACGGCTCGTGCCGCTCGGCCAGATGGGTGCGCGCGTCGAAGGCGCCTCCGGCGTCGCCCTTGACGAACGGTCCCCAGCCCGGCTCCGGCGACTCGAAGGCCCCGACGGTCTCCGGCGCGGCGGACCGCATGAGCCGCACGTCGTCCACGCGCACCCGCCCGGTCCCCCCGGCGGCGGCGATCCGGAACGTCACCGTGGAGCCCCGCGGCGTGAACCGCACGGGCACGCGCTGGAAGAACGTGTCGTGCTTCTCGTCGGAGGCGATGTAGTTCCTGGCCGTGGAGCGGGTGAGGGTCACGCTCTCGCGCAGGCCGGGCGCGCTCACCTCCAGCGTGGTCGCGCGGGCGCGACCGGGCTCGACCTCGACGGCGGCCGACACGGTGTACGGCCGTCCGGGCCGCAGCCCCGTCAACCGCTGTTCGAGGCTCGCCGGCGCGCCGTCGCCGTCGGAGGCGGAGGGGGACGCGGAGGCGGAGGGGGAGGCGCCGAGCAGGGCGACGCGGTGGCCGAGCGCGTTGGTCTCGACGCTCACGGGCCCGGTGACCGTCCAGCCGCGCAGCCGGTCGTCGGAGAAGCCGGGGTCGCGCACGCCGCTCCCCTCGCCCCATCGCGGGTCGGGCACGGCGGGCGCGGCGCCGGGGTAGAGGACGTAGGCCACGCCGGCCTCGGCGCGCAGCGTGATCCGGCCCCCGGCCGGGGTGACGACGCCGGTCCGCACCCGTCCCTGGTCCGTGAGCCGGTAGACGGTCAGCGGCCGGTCGGCGTCCCAGGTGGTCTCGCCCCCGGCGGCGTTGTAGTGGTAGAGGCGGCCGTCCCACGGCAGCAGGTACGCATCCCCTTCGAGGATCTTGTGGCCGTCGGCGTAGAGCCGCCGCGTGCCTCCGGAGGAGGTCCCGCGGACGCCGCCGGAGAAGACGATCTCGTCGGCGTTCCAGTCGAGGATGCGGTGGCGCTGCAGGAACTTGGCGGGCAGGTTGTGCTGCCAGATGTTGCGGGAGAACGCGGTGTAGTCGTTCTCCGCGGTCCAGCCCTCGAACTCGACGATCCGGGCGTTGCCCAGGATGGGGTGGGCGTTCCAGACGTCCTTCTCACCGTTGCGGATGAACCGGATGATCTGCGAGTTGAGTCCCTTGTTGGTGGCGCCGCCGTAGTTGAGGTCGTTCGCCCAGTGCGCCCACAGGGAGGTGCGTTCGAGCTTGTCCGACCACTCGGTGGCGACCTGGAAGCCCTGCGCGGCCAGCTCGCGGCCGGTGCGGTCGGCGACCCAGCCGAACGGCCGGAACACGTCCACGTACAGCAGCGCGAGGTTGGGGTCGGTCTCCTCGCGCAGCCGCCTGAGCCGCGCGGCGAGCGTGCCCCGGGTCAGGTCGCCGCGCTGGTCGATCAGGTACGCCTGGTCGAGCCAGTCCCAGCCCTTGGCCTTGGGGTCGGCGAGCTGCTCGCTGAAGGCGTGGGCCTCGGGGTAGGCCTCGGTGGCGTTGACGTGGGCGCCGAAGGTGGCGTTCCACCGCCGGCCCGTCCTCAGCAGCGTGTTGAGGTCGGCCAGGCCGCCGGCGCGGTCGTTGTAGTGGCCGCCGTAGTCGGGGTGGGCCGAGTCGTGGCCCTCCGACTGGTAGCCCTTGAGGATGGCGAGCTGGCCGAGGCCGTCGGTGGCCAGCGAGACGCGCTTGACGTCGTCCAGGGTGCGCAGGAACGGGTGGGTGGCCTGGCTGGAGAAGTTGAACGGGATGTGGGTGACGACGCGGTCCTTGGTGGCGTCCGCGCCGGGCGCCTTGACGCCGATCTCGTGGAAGGCGAGCGCGCCGTCCTGCCAGTCGAGGGTGCCGTCGCCGTTGGCGTCGGGGGTGACGACGACCTTGGCCCAGGGGCGTTCCTCGGTGAACGGGGAGCCGGTGGCCCGGTGGGTCCACTGGCCGCTCCACACGCCCACCCTGACCGTGCCGCCGGGCTCCTTCCTGGCCTGGTGCCAGAAGCGGGCGGCGTCCTTGTCGGTGGGGCCGGCCGGTCGGTCGTAGGTGGAGTCGGACTCGACGGCGGCGGCCAGCCTTGAGGTGTTGACGATCGCGTACGTGGCCCCGACCGGAGCGGGGTCGGGCGCGGTCCGCTCGGTGACGGCGGCGAACACGTCGGCAGTGCGGGTGGAGTTGGGGTCGAGCCGGGTGAAGGCGGTGGCAGCGCCGGGCTCGTCGCTCGCCACGGAGACGAGGTCGTGGCCGGGCAGGTCGATCGTGTTGACGCGGAAGGCGGCGGTGTCGGCGACCCCGTCGACGGCGAACGTCGTCACCCGGCCCCGCACGCGGACGCTCGTCTCCAGGCTCACGCCGGGCAGGGCGGGGAAGCCGAGGCGGTAGCGGGCACCGGCGGCGTCGTGGCCGGTCTGCCGGACGGTCACCTCGTACGGCCGGTCGTTGAGGACGACGGCGGGCACGCCGGTGCTGCCGCCGAGCGTGGCGCCGGTGGCGCGGTCGGTGTAGCGCAGGATCCGCGGGAAGGCGGGGTCGAGATCGACCGTGAGCCGGTCGGAGGAGATCGTGAGCGGCTCGGCGACGGTGACGGGCTCGGGGGCGATGGCCTGCGCGGTGGGCGTGGGAGCGGGGGCCCCGGTGGGCCGCGGGTCCGGCGAGGCCAGGTCGTAGGACGGCGGCGCCGGGGTGGGGTCAGGCGTGGGCGGCGGGGCGGTCCCCTGCGCGACCGTGGCGGGCGGCACGGGGCCAAGGGAGGCGGACGCCTGCGCGGCCTGCGCGGGCGGGGCGAAGGGAGTCAGGAGGGATAACGCGAGGGAGGCTGCGAGCGCGGCGGGACGGCGCATACGTGTCCTTCGTCGGGAACTCCGACTCTCGCCGCGATACTGACATCTCGCAAGACTTATGCGTCAATACGCATCCCCATCAGGATGAAACGACACACGCCCGGGCCCCGTGCGGGAACCCGGGCGTGCCCGTGTCGGAGGGGATCAGCCGCGGGAGCGGACGCCCTGCGCCATCTCGCGGGCCAGCTCGGCGATCGAGGCGAGGCCCGCGGCCTCGTCCGGGGCGTCCAGCAGGCGGCGGATGAACGCCGACCCCACGATGACGCCGTCGGCGTAGCCGGCCACCTCGGCGGCCTGCGCGCCCGTGCCGACGCCGAGCCCCACGCACACCGGCAGGTCGGTGTGCGCGCGCGTGCGCTTGACCAGCCCCTCGGCGGCGACGTTGACCGACTCCCTGGCCCCCGTGACGCCCATGAGCGAGGCGGCGTACACAAACCCGGTGCAGCAGTCGGCGACCGCCTGGATGCGCTCCTCGGTGGAGCTGGGCGCCACGAGGAACACCGTGTCGATGCCCGCCGCGGCCGACGCCTCGCGCCACGTGCCCGACTCCTCGGGCGTCAGGTCGGGCGTGATCGTGCCGACGCCCCCGGCGCTGGCCAGGTCGCGGGCGAACCGCTCGGCGCCGTAGCGGTCGATCGGGTTCCAGTACGTCATGACGAGCGTCGCCGCGCCGGTGGCGGCCACGCCCTCGACGGTGCGCATGACGTCGGCGATGCGGGTGCCGTTGGTCAGCGACCGGTGGACGGCGTCCTGGATGGTGGGGCCGTCCATGAGCGGGTCGGAGTAGGGCAGGCCGATCTCGATGACGTCGCAGCCGGCCTCGACGAGGGCGGTCGCGGCGGCGATGGCGCCGTCCTTGGACGGGAAGCCCGCGGGGAGGTAGCCGACCAGCGCGGCCCGGTTGTCCGCCTTCGCCTTGGCGAACACCGTCTGAAGAGTAGTCATGATCGTCCGTTCCTGGTGGTCGGTGGCCTCTTCGCCGCCGCCCTTCCCATCATGCCGTCATCGGGCCCGTCGTGCCGTCATCGCGCCGCCGCCGACGCGTGCGCCCGGGCCAGGACCGGGGCCGTGCCGCCGGGGCCGTCACGCGGTCCCGGCGGGGGAGGGCCCCGGCGTCAGGGCGAGGGGCCTCGGTGCCCTGGGTCAGAGGTTGAAGTACTTCATGGCCGTGCCCATGTCCTTGTCGCCGCGACCGGACAGGTTGACCAGGATCGTGGCCTCGGGCCCGAGCTCGCGGCCGAGCTCCAGCGCGCCGGCGAGCGCGTGGGAGGACTCGATGGCCGGGATGATGCCCTCGGTCCTGGCCAGCAGCGAGAAGGCGGCCATCGCCTGGTCGTCGGTGACGCCGTGGTAGGTGGCGCGGCCGGTGTCCTTCAGCCAGGCGTGCTCGGGGCCGACGCCCGGGTAGTCGAGCCCGGCCGAGATCGAGTGGGAGTCGATGGTCTGGCCCTCGTCGTCCTGCAGCACGTAGGTGCGCGAGCCGTGCAGCACGCCGACGGAGCCGGCGGTGAGGGTGAGCGCGTGCTCGCCGCTCTCCAGGCCGTGGCCGGCGGCCTCGTAGCCGTGGAGCTGGACGTCGCGGTCCTCGATGAAGGCGTGGAAGATGCCGATCGCGTTGCTGCCGCCGCCGACGGCGGCGCAGACCGCGTCGGGCAGCCGGCCGGTCAGCTCCAGCGTCTGGCGGCGCGCCTCGACGCCGATGATCCGCGCGAAGTCGCGCACGATCTCGGGGAACGGGTGCGGCCCGGCCACGGTGCCGAACAGGTAGTGGGTGGTGTCGACGTTGGTCACCCAGTCGCGGAACGCCTCGTTGATCGCGTCCTTCAGCGTGCGCGAGCCGTTGTGGACGGGCACCACGGTGGCGCCGAGCAGCTTCATGCGGGCCACGTTGAGCGCCTGGCGCTCGCAGTCGACCGCGCCCATGTAGATGACGCACTCCAGGCCGAGCAGGGCC
Source organism: Nonomuraea montanisoli (assembly GCF_013363975.1). Taxonomy (GTDB): domain Bacteria; phylum Actinomycetota; class Actinomycetes; order Streptosporangiales; family Streptosporangiaceae; genus Nonomuraea; species Nonomuraea montanisoli. Next base: position 15,898 of record NZ_JABWGN010000003.1, read on the forward strand.
GCGGCGGTGGCGGTGGCCACGCCGTGCTGACCCGCGCCGGTCTCGGCGATGACGCGCTTCTTGCCGAGCCGCTTGGTCAGCAGCGCCTGGCCGATCACGTTGTTGATCTTGTGGGCGCCGGTGTGCGTGAGGTCCTCGCGCTTGAGGATGATCCGCGCGCCGCCGGCCTGCTCGCCGAAGCGCGGCACCTCGGTCAGCGTGGTCGGCCGCCCCGCGTACGTGCGCAGCAGGTGGTCGAACTCGCGCAGGAACTGCGCGTCGTTCTTGGCCTTCTCGTAGACCGAGGCCACCTCGTCGAGCGCCGGGATCAGCGCCTCGGGCACGTAGCGCCCGCCGAAGATCCCGAACTTGCCGTGCCGGTCGGGATCGTCGCCGTGGACGCCGTTGCCGGCCAGGTCGGCTGCGGTCAGGATGGAGCCGTCGTGTGTCACTGCTGTCCCTCTGCTCCGTGGTCGGGGCGCGTGGCCGGGTGGGCGCCGGCGGTCACCAGCGCCTCGACCGCCTTGCGCGGGTCCTTGCCGGTGACCAGGCTCTCGCCCACCAGCACCGCGTCGGCCCCGGCGCGGGCGTAGGCGAGCAGGTCGTGCGGGCCGCGCACGCCCGACTCCGCGATCTTGATGACATTATCCGGGATCTTCGGCGCTATCTTGGCGAAGACATCCCGGTCGACCTCGAGTGTCTTCAGGTTGCGCGCGTTGACCCCGATGACGCGGGCGCCCGCCGCCAGGGCCCGGTCGAGCTCCTCCTCGGTGTGGACCTCGACCAGCGGGGTGAGCCCGATGGAGGTGGCCCGCTCGATCAGCGAGACCAGCCCCTCCTGCTCCAGGCAGACGACCATGAGCAGTGCCAGGTCGGCGCCGTGGGCGCGGGCCTCCCAGAGCTGGTAGGAGGTCAGGACGAAGTCCTTGCGCAGGATCGGGATGTCGACCCGGGCGCGGACCGAGGCGAGGTCGTCGAGGCTGCCGCCGAACTTGCGGCGCTCGGTGAGCACGCTGATGACGTGGGCGCCGCCCTCTTCGTAGTCGGCGGCCAGCGCCGCGGGGTCGGCGATCGCGGCGAGCGCGCCCTTGGAGGGGCTGGAGCGCTTGACCTCGGCGATCACCGAGACCCGGTCGCCGCCCAGCGCCGCGAGCGCGTCGCGGGGGGCGGGAGCCCGCTCGGCCCGCCGCTTGAGCTCGTCGAGCGAGACGTCCTGCTGGCGTGCGGCGAGGTCGGCACGCACCCCGTCGAGGATGTCGTCGAGGACGCTCGGTCCTTCCGTCCGCTCACTCACGCGCTTGGGATCCCTCCGGTCGGCAGTAGGGGATGGCAGGAAGTTCGCGTCGCGTCCGCTCCCGGCCTGTCCCTGCGATGGTATCGGCCCCGGCGGCGTCGCTCCGCCACCGGCCCCGGCTAGGGCGCGAGGAACGCGCCGAAGGGCAGGTTCCGGACCACCCAGTACACGAGGACGAGCGCGAGGAACGCCCACAGCCACGCCGGGTGCGCCAGGTCCGTCCGGCGCGGCCGGCCCTGCAGGGCGCGCACCAGCCAGCGTCCCCACCAGAACACCAGGAACGGGATCATCGCCACGGCGAGCGGGTTGAGGCCCAGCGCGGCGGCCGGGTCGAGGTGGGCCAGCGCGTGGATGGTGCGCAGCGTGCCGCAGCCCGGGCAGTACAGGCCGGTGGCCCACAGGAACGGGCACGTGGGGTAGTGCCCCGGCTCGTTGGGGTCGATCGTGCCCACCACGGCGAAGACCACGCCCGCGGCGGCGGCGACGCCGAGCGGCGCGAGCACCGACCGCAGCCGGTCGGAGCCGCGCCGCTCGATGTCCGCCATGCCCATCAGTACGTCGAGCTCGGGGCGTTGGCCGCCACGATCACGAACAGCAGCACGTATCCGATGATCACGAGGACCCACCAGATGATGCCGGCGATCAGCGAACGCTTCCACCAGGTCTTGGCCTCCTCGGACGCCTGCACCGCGCCCTGGTAGTCGCCGACCTGCCACTTGGAGTTGACCTGCGACGACTTCACGATCGAGACGATACCCAGGGGAAGGCAGCAGAAGAGCGTCGTCAGGATCGCGGCGACCAGGTGGTTGTCCGGCGGGGTCTGCGGGGCGCCGTAGCCGCCGGGCTGGCCGTAGCCGCCGCCGGGGGGCTGCTGACCGTAACCGCCGCCGTAGCCGCCACCGCTCGGCGGCTGCTGGCCGTAGCCACCGCCGCTGGGGGGCTGCTGGCCGTAGCCGCCACCGCTGGGAGGCTGCTGGCCGTAACCGCCACCGCTCGGCGGCTGCTGGCCGTAGCCACCGCCCGGAGGCTGGGCGCCGTACCCGCCGTCGCCCTGGTTCCCGTAGCTCATGCTGTGACTCCTCAAGTGTCCATCTCTGGCGAGTTGCGCGCGGCAGCCTAGCGAGAAACCACCCGGGACGTGGAAATACGTCCACTTTGCGGACAATTTGTGATCAGACCGGAAGTCTCCGTGACCAACCGGCGGGCTTCACCGAACAGCACTGAACCGGTCAGGACGACCCGCAGGTCGTCAGTACGAGCCGGAGGTGCTCGCGGCCGTGGTGACGCCGATGAGGGCCAGCCACATGCCGCCGAAGAACAGCCACAGGACCAGCCAGAGCACGATCGTGATGTAGGAGGTGACCAGGCCGCCCATGGCCATGCCCTGCCCCTCCTCGCCGGTGCGCTTGATGCGGCTGAGCGCGATGTGGCCGACGATCGCGCCCGGGATGCTGGTCAGACCACAGAACACCAGGCCGACGATGCCGAGGACGAGCGAGGTGACCGCCAGGCCGTTGGTGCTGCGCTGCTGCGGGGGGCCGTACCCGCCGTAGGGGGCCTGCCCGTACGCCTGGCCGTAGCCCTGCTGGCCGTACGCCTGCTGGTCGTGGTTCGGCTGGCTGTAGCCCTGCTGGCCGTACGCCTGCGGCCCCGAACCCGGCTGGCCGTAGCCCTGCGCCCCCGAGCCGGGCTGGCCGTACCCGTAACCGCCGCTCCCCGGCTGGCCGCCGTAACCCCCGCCGTAGCCGCCGGCGGGCTGCTGACCGTAGCCCTGGCTCGGAGGCTGCTGGCCGTAGCCCTGGCTCGGGGGCTGCTGGCCGTAGCCCTGGCCGCCGCTCGGAGGCTGGCCGTAGCCGCCGTTGGGCGACTGCTGACCGTAGCCGCCCTGGCTCGGGGGTTGCTGGCCGTACCCTCCCCCAGGCGGCTGCGCGCCGTACCCGCCGCCGCCGCTCTGGTCCCCGTACCCCATGTCGATCCTCCGTCGTCGTGGCCCGTTGCAGGGGCAGCTTATTGACAAAAGGAACAGCGGTCCGGCGGGCCGGGACACCGAGGGCGAGTTGTAACCTCCACGCGACAGCCGCGACCAGGACAGACGCCCCAGTCGGGGCCGTTCCACCACGAAACCCGCCAACGCGCGGGTTCTCAGGTGGGGTCGTCGCCCCGGTCGAGGGCGTCCCACAGGGCGCGGTCGCCGGCGACCTCGCGACGGCCTCCCGCCGGGGCGCGTTCGTAGCGGTCGGACATGCCCGCCCATCGCGGGCCGCGCACGGCGGCGAGCACCCCGCCCGCGACCATCAGCGCCGCGCCGAGCCCGGACAGCGCGGGCCAGGCCGCCACCACGTCCCAGGAGAACGAGCCGAGGCCGCGCAGCGCGTCGTGCTCGCGCAGCCAGCCCGCGGGGGCGTCACCGGCGACCGCCAGCCAGGTGGCGAGACCGGCGCCCAGGCCGCACACGGTCAGCAGCGCCCCCACCACACGGCGGGCGAACCCCTTCGAGGCCAGCGCCGCCACCACGCCCGCGAGACCGGCCAGCGCGAGAGGCGTCAGCACGGGGGCGAGCTCGCCGCCCGTCGGCGCCGCCGGGTCGGCTCCCGCGCCGCCCGGCACGCCCGCGGGGTGCCCGGCGCGCACGGTGATCCACGCGCGGGTCGCGGCGAACAGCACCAAGGCGCAGCCGAGCGCCGTCAGGCCCACCCACGTCCACAGCTCGCGACCGCGCCCACGACCCGCCGCACGGGCGGTGTCGCGCGGGCCGTCAGGGCCACCGGTGTCGTGCGGGCCGGTCATGGCGCGGCCGACACCTCCAGCGGGGCGGCGTCGAAGCAGGTGCGGTCGCCCGTGTGGCAGGCGGCGCCCACCTGGTCGACCTGGACCAGCAGCGTGTCGCCGTCGCAGTCGAGCGACACCGCCTTGACGTGCTGGACGTTGCCCGAGGTCGCGCCCTTCACCCAGTACTCGGAACGGCTGCGCGACCAGTAGGTCGCCCTGCCGGTGGTGAGCGTGCGGTGCAGCGCCTCGTCGTCCATCCAGGCGAGCATGAGGACCTCGCCCGTGTCGTGCTGCTGGACGATCGCGGGCACCAGCCCGTCGCCGTTGCGCTTGAGCCGCTCGGCGACCTTCGGGTCGAGGGACATGCCGCCATTCAACCAGCCGCGCCGGCCGCCCGCCGCACCGGAGCGCCCGCTCAGGCCAGGGCCTGGGAGAGCGTGGCGTAGATGGGGAACAGCGGCGCGAGGTTGGTGCGGCGCAGCCGGCGCAGCACCTGGCCGCCGGGCGCGACGAGGGCGATGCTCCCCTCCCGTTCGCGCAGGTCGGCGCGGACCCGCACGAGCACGCCGAGCCCGGTCGTGTCGATGAACGTCACCCCGCTCAGGTCGACGACCAGCCGGGAGCCCCGCGCCCTGGCCGACTCGTCGAGGCAGGTGCGCATCCGGCCCGAGTTGTCGACGTCCACCTCACCGGCGAGGCTGACGACCGTCAGGTCGCCGTGCCTGCGCCGCGTCATCCGCAGCACGTCCACGCCCTGCTCCCCATGACGCCCTCCGGCCCCGCGGACCGGTCCCGTGTTCAGCACCGTACCGGTTTCGACGGCCCGTCACCCTGAGTTCGTTGAAGAATGCACTACGTGATGACGCCTGGCCGGGTACGGTCGTCGTCGGCGGGGATGCGAGCGGCGAGCACCGGGAGGGCCGTGACGGACGTGGCGGGGTCCGTCCTGGACCCGGAGCTGGGTGACCACGTGTGCCTGCCGTTCGCGGGCGAGGGCGAGCGGATCGCGGCGACCCGGCTGTTCACCGCGAACGGCCTGCGGCGCGGGGCCCGGGTGCTCATCGTCACCTGCGCCCGCACGCCCGAGGAGACCAGGGCCTGGCTGGCCCCGGCCGTGCCCGGGCTGGCGCGGGCGGAGGCGGAGGGCCGGGTCGTGATCCGGCCGGCCGGCGGCACCAGCCTGACCTGCGGCCGGCCGGACCCGGGCCGGGTGCTCAAGGGGCTGAGCGCCGCGGTCGAGCAGGCGGGGCAGGACGGCCACGCCGGTCTGTACGCGCTGGTGGACGCGGCGTGGGGGGCTCGCGACCCGGCCCGGCAGACGACGTGCGAGGCGGTGTCCAACCCGCTGTTCGGCGAACGGCGGCTGGCGTCGGTGTGCCAGTACGACGTGCGGCTGTTCTCCGGCGAGGCGGTGGAGCGGGCGGCGTCGGTCCACCCGATCGCGCCGGAACGGGCGGCGCTGCGCTACGCCGCGACGTCCCGGCCGCCGGGCCTGCGGCTGTCGGGGGACGTGGACCTGACCAACAGGCAGGCGCTGGCCTCGGTGCTGGCGCCGCTGGAGCGCGAGCCCGGCGAGGTGGTCGTCGACGCGACCGCGATGGGGTTCATCGACGCCGGGTCGGCGCAGCTCCTCTCGGCGACGGCGCTGGCCCGGCAGGGCCGCCCGACGGTCGTGGTGTGCGGGGAGGCCGTGGCGCGGGTGCTGCGGCTGGTGCGGGCCGACGCGCTGCTGACGGTCCGCCGGGGTGACGGTGGGTAGGCCGGCGCTGGTGCGCAGCTTCGCGCGGGGCCGCATCACCGTGGTGCGGCGCGCGGTGGCGGAGTTCGCCGCGGCGGAGGGGCTGGCGGGCCGCCGGCTGGAGGACTTCGTGCTGGCGGTGAACGAGATCACCACGAACGCGGTGCTGCACGGCGGCGGCGGCGGCCGGCTGCGGCTGTGGTCGCTGGACGGCCGGCTGTGGTGCGAGGTGACCGACGAGGGGCCGGGCCTGCCGCCGGGGTGGATGGGGTCGGAGCGGACGCCGTCGCGCTACGACACGGGCGGCCGGGGGCTGTGGCTGACCCGGCTGCTCTGCGACCACGTGACCATCGTGTCCACACCCGCCGGGACCAGCGTGACGTTCTCCACCTGCACCGGCTGAGCCGCTCAGGAGCGGTGCACCGGCTGGGCCGCTCAGGAGCGGGCGGCGGAGACCCAGGAGGCGTGCAGGGCCGCGTACACGCCGTCCTCCTGCCGGACGAGCTCGTCGTGCGGGCCGCGCTGGACCAGCCGGCCGCCGTCGAACACCAGCACCTCGTCGGCGTTCTCCGCCGTCGAGAGGCGGTGCGCGATGGAGATGGCCGTGCGGCCGCGCGTGACGCCCTCCAGCGCCCGGGCGAGGCGCACCTCGGTGGCCGGGTCGACGGCCGAGGTGGCCTCGTCGAGCAGCAGCAGGTCGGGGTCGGCGAGGTAGGCGCGGGCCAGGGCGACGAGCTGCCGCTCGCCGGCCGACAGCGACTCGCCGCGCTGCCCCACGGGCGTGGCGAGCCCGGCGGGCAGGCCGTCCACCCAGTCGGCCAGGCCCAGCTCGGTCATGGCCAGCTCGATCTCCTCGCGGGTGGCGGCCGGGCGGCCGTACCGGATGTTGTCCTCCAGCGTGCCGTCGAACAGGAAACCGTCCTGCGGCACCATGACGATGCGCTCGCGCAGCGAGGAGAAGCGCACGCCGCGCAGGTCGTGCCCGTCGACGGTGACGCGCCCGGAGACGGGGTCCATGAGCCGGGTGAGCAGCTTGGCGAACGTGGTCTTGCCCGACCCGGTCTCCCCCACCACGGCCACGCGGGAGCGCGGCGGGATCACGGCCGTCACCTCGCGCAGCACGGGCGGGCCGCCCGGGTAGGCGAAATGGACGCCCTCGAAGGCGACGGAGATGGGGCCGCGGGGCAGCTCGACGCCGTCCGCGCCCGGGTCGGCGACGTCGGGCGGCGTGTCGAGCACGCCGAGGACGCGCCGCCAGCCGGCCACGGCGTTCTGGGCCTCGTTGAGCACCTCGGTGGCGGTCTGCAGCGGGGAGACGAACAGCGTCACGAGGAACAGGAAGGCCACCAGCCGCCCGGCCGTGATGTCGCCGGACAGGCCGAGCCTGACGCCGAGCAGCACGATCCCGGAGATCGCGAGGGCGGCGACGATCTCGGTCAGCGGGAAGACGAAGCCGACGATGGTCTGCGCCCGGGTCTGGGCCGCCTTGTTGGCGTCCACGGCCTTGTCGACGCGCTCGGCGGTGCGCCGCTCGGCGGCGTACGCGCGGATGACGGCCGCGCCGACGACGGACTCGCTCACGGCGGCGAGCATGTCGCCGGTGCGCTCGCGGACCGAGGTGTAGGCGCCCGACAGCCACCGCTGGAAGCGCGGCAGGGCGATCATCAGCGGCAGGAAGCACGCCCAGACCAGCAGCGTGAGCTGCCAGGAGTAGAAGAGCATGAGCACGCTGGCCACGAGGAGCTGGCCGAGCGACACGATGATCATCAGCCCGCCCCACTGCATGAACGTGCTGATCTGGTCCACGTCGTTGGTGACGCGGGAGACCAGCGCGCCGCGCCGCTCGGTGTTCTGGGTGAGCACCGACAGGTCGTGGACGTGGCGGAAGCCGCGCACGCGCAGGGTCGCCAGGGACGACTCGGTCGCCTTGTAGAGGCGGACGTTCATGACGTAGCCGGCCAGGGCGGTCAGCACGACGGCCGCCGCGCACAGCAGGACGGCCCGTGTGACGTACCCGACGTCGGGCGTGGAGTCCTTCAGGCCCGTGTCGATGGTCTGCTGCACCGCGATCGGCACGATGACCTTGCCGGCCGTGGCCACCACCGCGAGGGCGAGCGTCCCGGCGAGTCCCTTGCGGAACTCGGGCGTCAGGGACAGCCCGCGGCGGATGGTGGCCAGCGCGGAGCGTTCGGCGCTGGCGCCGATCCCCCGGACGTCGCTCACGCGTTGATCCCCTCTTCCTCGGCGGCCGCGACGGCGGCCCGCTCTGCTGCTTCCCGATCGGCCGCTCCAGGGCCGGCCGCCCCGCGGGCGGCGGCCTCCTCCTCCTCGGCCGAGAGGGCGGCGCGCTCGGCCTCCTCGCGCTCGTAGGCGGTGACCAGGTTGCGGTAGCCGTCGCAGCGGGCGAGCAGCTCGTCGTGCGTCCCGTGGTCCACCACGCGTCCGCGGTCGAGGTAGACGACCTCGTCGGCCAGGGCGATCGTGGCCAGCCGGTACGCGACGACCACCACGCTGGAGGCGGCGGCCGTGTCCCGCAGCCCGTGCAGGATGCGGGACTCGACCTGCGGGTCCACGCTGGAGGTGGCGTCGTCGAGGATGAGCAGGCGCGGCCGACGGGCGACGGCCCGGGCCAGCGCGAGCCGCTGCCGCTGGCCGCCCGACAGGGTGGCGCCCCGCTCCCCCACCTTCGTGTCGAGGCCGGACTCCAGCCGGGCCACGAACCCGTCGGCCTGCGCCAGGCGCAGGGCCGCCCACACGTCCTCGTCGCTGATGGAAAGGCCGAGCGTGATGTTGCCGCGCACGGTGTCGTCGAACAGGAACGTCTGCTGCGGCACCAGTGCGACCGACTCGGCCACGGCGCCGTACGGCAGCTCGCGCAGGTCCACGCCGTCGAGCAGCACGCGCCCGTCCGCCGGGTCCACCAGCCGGACGAGGAGCTGCACCAGCGTCGACTTGCCGGAGCCGGTGGGGCCGACCAGGGCGACGGTGCGGCCGGGCTCAACCCCGAAGGAGACGTCGTGGACCACGGCGGCGGCCTCGGGGCCGGTGCCGTAGGAGTAGGACACGCCGGACGTCTCCAGCCGGGCCGGCTCCGAGGTCGCGGGCGGGGCGGTGCGGCCGTACTCCATGGAGCCGCTCGCCTCCAGCACGGCCCGCACCCGCTCCCAGCCGACCACGCTGCGCGGCAGCTCGGCGAGCACCCAGCCGAGCGCCCTGATGGGGAAGGACAGCAGCGTGAACAGGTAGGCGACCTGCACCAGGTCGCCCGGGTCGATGGAGCCGGACGCGAGCCGGGCGGCGCCGACGCCGAGCACGGCGAGCACGCCCAGCGTGGGCAGCGCCTCCAGCATCGGGTCGAACAGGCCGCGCACCCGGCCGACGGCGATGTTGGCGTCACGCAGCTCCTCGGCGCGCCGCCGGAACCGGTCGGTCTCCAGCTCCTCCCTGCCGAGGGTCTTGACGACGAGCGCGCCGTCGAAGCTCTCGTGCGCGATCTCGCTGACCTCGGCGCGCAGTTGCTGGGCGCGGGTGGCGAGCGGGCTGAGCCGGCGCTGGTAGACCAGGTTGAGCACGGCGATGGCCGGGAAGATCAGGAAGCCCACGAGGGCGAGCGCCGGGTCGGTGAGGACCATCGCGACGGCGGCGGTGACCAGCATGACGATCACGCCCACGGCCATGGGCAGCGGCGCGAGCGGCGCCCAGGCGGCCTCGGCGTCGGAGCTGGCGTTCGACAGGAGCTGTCCGGTCGGATGCCGGTGGTGCCAGGCGAGCGGCAGCCGCAGGTACTGCTTGGTCACCTCGCGGCGGGAGCGGGCCTGCATGCGGTACTGCATGAGCCCGGCCAGGATGCGCCGGCCGGCGACGCCGATCGACTTGAGCAGCGCGGCACCCATGATCAGCAGCACGCCGGTCCACAGGGCCCCGGCGGTCGCGGAGCCGGTGGAGAAGGCGGGCAGCACGACGTGCTCGGTGGCCCAGCCCAGGGCCCACGCGGAGCCCACGGTCATGCCTCCGTACAGGGCGCTGGACAGGACGGCCGAGGCGAACACCGCCTTCTCGGCGCGGATCGCCACCCCGAGGACGCGCATTCCCTGGCGCATGACGGCGGAGGTCACCTTGCTGGCCACTCGATGGGTTTCCTTCCGTCGCGAGAGCTATGTCCGTAACACCCAATCAATCCCGATCATCACGTTATTCCCCGCGGGTAAGGTTGAGAGCGTGACTCACGCTCGCGGCGAACGCGCGGCCCTGTGCGACCTGCTGGACCGTCTGGGCCCCGACGCCCCGACCCTGTGCGACGGGTGGACGACCTACGACCTGGCCGCCCACCTCGTGCTGCGCGAGCGGCGGCTGGACGCGGCGGCGGGCATCGCGCTCAAGCCGCTGGCGGGCCACACCGCCGCGGTCCAGGAGTCGCTGAAGGCGCGCCACCCGTACCCGGAGCTGGTCGGGCTGGTGCGCAGGCCGGGCGGCGTCTACGGGCTGGTGCCGTTCCTGGACGACGCGGTCAACACGCTGGAGATGTTCGTCCACCACGAGGACGTGCGCCGGGCCCAGCCCGACTGGGAGCCGCGCACCATGCCCGAGGACCTCGACCGGCTCATGTGGAAGCGCGTGTCGGCCGGCGGGCGGCTGATGCTGCGCCGCTCGCCGGTGGGCGTGGTGCTGCACCGGACGGGCGGCGGCGTGGCGCTCGGCGGCCCGAGGATCGGCCCCAAGGTGGAGGTCACCGGGCCGGCGCCGGAGCTGCTGCTGTTCTGCTTCGGGCGGCAGGAGCACGCGCGGGTGGAGCTCACGGGCGCCCCCGAGGCGATCTCCCGCCTCAAGAGCGCCCACCTCGGCATCTGATCCGATCCCGCCTCAGTCCGCGCCGTAGCGGCGCAGGGCGACGTTCGCCTGGGCGAGGCGGCGCAGCGCCGTGAGCATCGTGTCGCCCATCAGCGTGCCGAGCACCACCACCTCCAGCGTCCGCTCCCGGTCCCCCAGGTCGCCGACCACCCTCATGTCGGCCTCGGCGATCATCTCGGCGGCCTCCGCGTAGGCGGGCAGCGAGGCGAGCATGGACTCGTGGCCGAGGTCCTCCAGGCTCGCCATCACCCCCACCAGCGTGGTGTACGCGGGATGCTCGCCCATGTCCTTCCAGCCCTGACGGGCGCACAGCTCGTCGAGCGCCCGCCGCGCCCGCTCGACATGGGGCCCCGGCTGCGGCTCCTGGCGGGAGGTGACCATGAGCTGGCCGAGCCCGAGCAGGTTGTTGTCGCTGACCCCCGGATCCTCCAGGTACCGGACCAGCTCGCCGATGGCGGCGATGCTCAGACCGCCGTACTCGGCCAGCGCCCGGACCAGCTTGAGCCGCCGGACGTGCGCGGGGCCGTAGTCGGCCTGGTTGCGGCCCACCGGCCGGCCCGGAGGCAGCAGGCCCTCCCGCAGGTAGTACTTGATCGTCGGGACGGGCACTCCGGTGTCCGTGCTCAGCTCGGCCATGCGCACTTCTGTGACTCCCCTCTTGTGGACAGTGGAGAGTTTAGCTATAGATAGTAGTAAGTAGCACTATCCGCTATCCGAAAGGAGGCGCCATGTTGCGCTGGCACCGCCCGCTGATGGTCTCGACGGGGCTCATGTCCGTCCTCGCCGTGGTGACCGCCGTGGCGCTCGTCCTGGACGACCGGACGCTCGACGGCCTGTCCGTCTGGGCCAAGCCGCTCAAGTTCGCCGTGTCCCTCGCGATCTACTCCTTCACCTGGGCCTGGCTGCTGTCGTTACAGCGCCGCGAGCGCCGCTGGGGCCGCAGGGCCGGCACCGTCCTGGCCGTGGCGGGGGTCGCCGAGGTCGCGCTCATCACCTTCCAGGCGGCCCGCGGCCACCGCAGCCACTTCAACGCCACCACGCCGCTCGACGGCATCCTGTTCGGCGTCATGGGCATGATGATCATCGGGCTGATGGTGGCGAACATCGTCGCCGCCGTCGCCGTCCTGCTCGACCGGCAGGCCGACGGGCCCTCCACCTGGGCGGTCCGCCTCGGGCTGGCGATCTCCACCCTGGGGCTCGCCAGCGGCGGCCTCATGCTCGGCCCGCAGCCCGGCCAGAGCGTCGACGGCGGCGTCATCGGCGCCCACACCGTCGCCGCCCCCGACGGCGGGCCCGGCCTGCCGCTGCTCGGCTGGAGCACCGTCGCCGGCGACCTGCGCGTGCCGCACTTCGTCGGCATGCACGCCCTGCAGCTCCTGCCGCTGCTGCCCCTCGTCCTCGCGGCCCTGTCCAGCCGTTTCCCGGTCCTCGCCCCCGAGCGCGTGCGGCAGGGCCTGACGGTCACCGCCGGCCTCGTGTACGCGGGGGTGTTCGGACTGGTCCTGTGGCAGGCGGAGCGCGGGCAGTCGCTGATCCACCCCGACGGGCTGACCCTGGCCGCGGCGGGCGTCCTGGTCCTGCTGGCGATCGCCGGCGTGGTGGTGTCCACCCGCGCCCGCGCCCCGAGGCAGGTCCCCATGACCACCCCCGTCCCCACCCCGACCCCTGCTGCCGCGGAAGCCGCCCGGTGACCCTGCGCCATCGCCGCGGAGGTCACCCGACCGCCGGCCGCACACCGTCCGGTCCCGCCGTCACCGGCGGGACCGGCGTCCCGTCCCCCGCCCGACCGGAGAGTCACCGATGAGCACCGCGACCCTGTTCGACCTGAGCTTCTACGCCGCCGCGCCGTTCTGGGCCCTGATGATCCTGGCCCCGACCTGGTCGGTCACCCGCAGGGTGGCGGCCTCGCCGCTCATCGTCCTGCCCGCCCTGGCGGTGAACCTCGTCCTGCTGGCCCCGGTGCTCGGCCAGGTCTGGCCGGTCGTCACCAGGCCCTCGCTGGCCGGGCTGACCGCCCTGGTCGCCACTCCCGGGGCGCTGGCCGCCCTGTGGGCGCAGATCATCGCCTGGGATCTCTTCCTCGGCCGGTGGATCTACCTCGACAGCCGGGAGCGGGGCGTGCACCCCCTGCTCATGGCCCCGGTCATGGTGCTGACGATCCTGCTGTCGCCCGTGGGGCTGCCGGTGTACCTCCTGCTGCGCCTGGCATACCGGGGCAACAACTCTGATACCCCCTCGGCCAGTCCCGTGATCCGTACCATGACTCCTCCGCTCCCCTGAAGACAGCGGCTTCTCGCCAAGCCGCTTGCGCGGCCTCACGAAGGGCAAGCCCTGCCCTGAGAATGTTCTTGGCCGCGTTGACGTCGGCGTGCGCGCCATGCCCGCACGCCACGCACTGGAACTCGGCCTGGGTGAGGCGGTTGTCCTTCCCACAGTGCCCGCATCGCGAGCAGGTGCGGGAGGTGTTGCGGGGATCGACTGCGATCAGCTCACGACCGGCGCTTTCAGCCTTGTTCGCGAGGATCGTCAGGAACACCGCCCAACCCGCGTCCAGGATGCTGCGGTTCAGCCCGGCCTTCTGAGCGACGTTCCGGCCGGGATGCTCGATCGTGCCGGACGCCGAGCGGGTCATACCGATGATCCGCAGGTCCTCATGCGCGATCACGTCGTAGGCGCGCACCAGCGCGAGCGCGGCCTTGTGCGCGCCGTCCAGGCGTTGTCGCCGCACTCTGGCGTGCAGCGCGGCCACGCGGGCGACGGCCTTGCGGCGCCGCGTGGAACCGCGTTCCTTGCGGGCGAGATCGCGTTGCGCCGCCGCGAGCCGGTCGGCGCAGGCGGCCAGGTGACGCTGGTTGTCAAGGTGTACGCCGTCGCTGGTGGTGGCCAGCGATGCGACACCCATGTCGATCCCGGCCACGACGCCTGTCGCGGGCAGCGGCTCGGTGGGCACGTCATCGCACGACAGCACGACGAACCACCGGGCGCCTTCCCGCTTCACGCTGATCATCTTGACCGTGCCGGACACGCGCCGGTGACGATGGACCCGCACATGCCCGATGCCGAGCAGGTAGACGCGCGTCACTGGCTCGTGCGGTTGGGAGTCCCAGGTCGCGCCGTTCTTGACGGCGGGCCACTGCACGGTGTCGAACCGGCCCCGGCCCTTGAAACGCGGGTACCCGGCCTTCCGCCCGGCCCTCACTCTGCGGAAGAACGCGGCGAACGCCTTGTCCAGCCGGCGGAGGGTCTGCTGCTGGGAGCCTGCCGACCAGCGGCCCTGCCCGCCGGGGTCGGCCTTGCGGATCTCCTTCAGCTCCGCCGACTGCTCGCCCTAGCCGATCGTGACACCGGCCTGGCCATAGGCGGTGCGGCGATGCTCCAGCGCGGCGTTGTACAGCTGACGGTGGTCTTCCAGGCACTGCGTGAGCGCGAGGGCCTGCTTGCTGGTGGGACGCAGCAGGAACTTGAACGACCTGCGCACACCCGCTCCTCACACTCAGCAATCAGACGACCACGATATCGATCGATAGCGGTCCGGCATCGGCAAAGCAGGGAAGACATCCATGATGCGCGAACCTGGCAGGTCAGGGCTCGCTCAGGCCTTGGCGGCCCTCCCGCCCTCCATCCCTCGCCAGTTGAACCGCCGGCCTCCGCGGGAGATTCTGATGGCGTGAGAAGGAAGCCCCCCGGTTAGGATCAAGAACATCTTCATAGAAGATGCCAGTGATCGCCCAGATCCGGGTATATACGGCTGGGAATGGACTGCAGGAGGCCCCCATGCAGGTCAAGAAGGTAGCCACGTACGTGCTCGTGGCCTTTGTGATCTTCTACCTGTTCACCCGGCCGGCCCAGGCCGCGTCCGCGGTCAACGGCGTGTTCGACGGAATCGTCCATGGAGCCAATCAGTTGGCCGTCTTCTTTACCAATGTTCTAGCGTGAGCTGGCCTCCTGTCTGCGTCAGACGCTTCCCCGTACCCGCGGAACGTGTTACGCAGACAGGATGAGAGATCGCCTCACCGCCTCCAAGATCAACCAACCTGATCCCCACGTGCGGCGCATCCTGGAGCGGGCCGAGCTCGAAGGAGTCGAGCTCATCCGCTTCCTGTACGCCGACCACGGAGGCGTGATCCGCGGCAAGGCGGCGTCCCGGTCGCGGCTGGCCGAGCGCCTCACCACGGGGATCGGGCACACGGTGGCCATGATGGCGATGAACATGCTCGACCAGTTGCAGGACGTCGAGCACATGGGTCCGGTGGGCGAGGTGCGCATCGTCCCGGACCCCGCGACGTACGTCCCGCTCCCGTACGCACCGGGCGCCGCCGCGATGCTCTCGGATCTGCGGCGGCAGGACGGCACCCCCTGGGACGCCTGCTCGCGCACCTTCCTCAAGGACGCGATCGCGGCCCTGGCCGCCGAGGGCTACACGCTGATGGCGGCCTTCGAGCCGGAGTTCACGCTGGGACGCCGCCTGCCCGACCCGGCGGGCGGGCCCGACCGGATCGTGCCGATCGACGACACCCTCTGCTACGCGGGCACCGGATTCGACACGGCCCACGATTACGCGATCAAGCTCATCCGGGCGCTGGAGACGCAGGGGCTCCGGGTCGAGCACTACCATCCCGAGCTGGGACCGGGCCAGCAGGAGCTGTCCATCCGGCACGCCACCGCCCTGCGGGCCGCCGACAACCACGTCCTGTACCGCGAGACCGTGCGCGGCGTCGCGATGCGCATGGCGATGTGGGCCACGCTGGCCCCCAAGCCGCTTTCCGGCGAGGCGGGCAACGGCGCGCACCTGCACCTGTCGCTGTGGCGCGACTCGCGCAACGTCTTCGCCGACGGAGGCGAGGAGCTGGAGTGCTTCGTCGGCGGGCTGCTCGCCCACCTGCCCGCCCTGACCGCGCTCACCTGCGGCACGGTCAACTCCTTCCGCCGCCTGGCGCCACGCTCGTGGGCCAGTGCGTACGCCGTCCACGGGCCCGACAACCGGGAGGCGGCAGTACGGATCTGCTCGCCCCTGGGCGAGAGCGGCGAGCCCAACCTGGAGCTCAAGCCGTCCGACTCCTCGGCCAACCCGTACCTGTCGCTCGGCGCGGTCATCCACGCCGGTCTCGACGGGCTGCGCCGCAAGCTCGACCCGGGCGAGTCGGTCGACGTGGACCCCGACACCCGGCCGGGACGCTACCGGCGGCTGCCGGCTTCCCTGGACGAGGCGCTCGACGCGCTGGAGGCCGACGAGATGCTCATGGAGGCGCTCGGCCCGCTGCGGCGCGACGCCTATCTGGCGGTCAAACGCTCGGAGGCGGCGGCGTTCGGGGCCATGGACGAGGCGTACGAGCTGTTCCACCACATGAAGGTCTTCTGACCCCCGCCCCGGCGGGCCGTGATCTACGGTGGCGTCATTCCGCGCAACGCGATAGCATTCCATGATTCGGAAAACTCCGGCCACCGGGCCGTCCGAGGAGGAACCGTGAGCGGTACGCAGTCGCCGGTGACCAGCGTCGATCGCGCTCTGCTGATCCTGCAGGAGATCGGCAGGCACAGCAGAGGCATGACCATCGACGAGTTGTCGACCCGGCTGGGGCTGCCCAAGAGCTCGCTGCACCGCCTGCTGGGCGCGCTCAAGCACCGCGGGTTCGCCGCGCAGCCCGATCCCGGCGGGCCGTACTTCCTCGGCACGGAGATGCTCGCGACCGCGTTCCGCTTCTACGAGACCATGGACGTCCGCGCCGTGATCCACCGGCTGCTGCTGCGCCTGAGCGAGGAGTTCGCCGAGACGGTGCACATGGCCACGCTCGACGGCGCCGAGGTCGTCTACCTCGACAAGGTCGAGACGATGCGGGCGATCACGATGACGTCGGTGGTGGGCGGGCGCAACGCCGCGCACGCCACCGGCGTCGGCAAGGCGTTGCTGGCCTGGACCTACCCCACCGACGAGGCGATCAAGGCGTGGGCCGAGCGCCACGCGCCGCTCGCCGCGCCCACCCGGTCCACCATCACCAACCCGGCGAAGCTGGCCGCCCACATGGCGCTGATCCGCGAGCGCGGCTACGCGCTCGACCTGGAGGAGAACGAGCCCAGCGTGCGCTGCGTGGCCGCCCCGGTGTTCATGGGCAAGCCCACGCCCGTGGCCGCGGTGAGCGTGACGGCGCTGAAGGACCGCATGCCGCCGGCCCGCATGGAGGAGATCGGCACGGCCCTGACCAAGGCCATCGCCGAGTTCTGACGGGTTCCGACCTCGGCCCGCGCGCGGCCGCCGCCGGGTTCCGGCCCCGGCCCGCGCGCACCCGCCGCCAGGTTCCGGCCCCGGCCCGCGCACGGCCGCCGCCGGGTTCCGATCCCCCTGCCTGCGGCTGAGCTGCCGCGCCCTCCCGTCCATACCCGTCTCCGCTCTGCATGGAAGATCGTTCTGTATCACGGAATGAGGTCCGGATGACTGCCCTGAAGTGTCCCCGCCACGCCGCCCGCTACCGGAGGGTCCGATGACCAGGGTCTCCGAGCCCGAGATCGTCGCGGTGCCGCCGGCGCGGCTCGGCGAGGGCCCGCGCTGGGACGAGCGCACCGGCACGCTGCTGTGGGTGGACATCCCGCGGGGCCTGGTGCGCCGCCTGGACCCGTCCGACGGCTCGCACGCGGTGATCGGCGTGGGGCAGCCCGTCGGGGTGGCGGTCCCGCGGGCCGCCGGCGGCCTGGCGCTGGCCGTGCGCGACGGCTTCGCGCTGCTGGACGAGCCTGCCTGGGACGGAGCGGCGGCGGACGGCCTGAAGGTGGTGGCGCCGGTGACCGCCGCCGAGCGGCCCGGCAACCGCATGAACGACGGGGCCTGCGACCGGGTGGGCCGCTTCTTCGCCGGCACCAAGGCCGAGGACGACACCCCCGGCGCCGGAGCGCTGTACCGGCTCGGCCCCGACCGCCGCGCGGAGCGGGTGCTCGACGGGGTCGGCATCTCCAACGGCATCGCCTGGAGCCCGGACGAGCGGCTGTGCTACTACGTGGACACCCTCACCCGCCGGGTGGACGTCTTCGACTACGACCCCGCCGTCGGGCGGCTCGCGGGGCGGCGCACGTTCGCCGAGATCACCCGCGGCATGCCCGACGGCATCACCGTGGACGCGCGGGGTCACGTGTGGGTCGCGCTGTGGGACGGCGGCGCGGTGCTGCGCCTGCGCCCGGACGGGCGGCTGGACCTGACGGTCGAGATCCCCGTGCGCAACGTCACGAGCTGCGCCTTCGGCGGCCCCGGCCTCACCGACCTGTACGTGACGACCGCCTGGGACGGCACGGCGGGCGGCGAGCTGCTGCGCTGCCGCACCTCCGTCGAGGGCGGCCCGGCCAACCCCTACCGCGACGCCGCCTGACCTCCGCCCGGCGCCCTTCCCCCGGCGCCGGGCGGGCACACGAGCGCGCCCGCCACGCGGACGACACGCGTGGAGGAGGGCTGCCGCGGTCAGGGGGCGAGTAACGCCTTGACCGGGGTGGCGCGGCCGTTCATGAGAGCGGTGAACACCTCCGCCCCCTCCTCCAGCGGAAAGGTGTCCACCCAGCTCAGGTCCCACCGCCCGACGAGGTCCACGGCGGCGGCGAAGTCGGCGTCGCGGTAGGCGAAGGACCCGAGCACCCGCTTCTCGCCCCGGACCAGGGCGGCCGCGTCGAACGCGGCGTCGCTGTCGGCCAGGCCGAGCCAGACCGCCGCTCCGCCGGGCCGCAGGAGGGCCAGCGACTGCTCGTGGGTGACGGCGGCCCCCACCGCGTCGAAGATCACGTCGTACTCGCCCGACAGCCGGGAGACTGCCGCGTCGGCGCCGAGCCGGGAGGCGGCGGCCAGGCGCTCCTCGGAGCGGTCGGCCACCTCGACCCGGGCGGCGCCGCCCGACCTGGCGACCAGCAGGCAGGCCAGGCCGATGGCGCCGGCCCCGATCACGCCCACCCGGGCGCCCGCCGGGGCGCCGGCCAGCTCCCAGGCGTGCACGGCGTTGGCCGCGGGCTCCACGACTCCGGCGGCCGTCCAGCCGAGCGAGTCGGGCACCGGGACGAGGGCCCCGGCGGGCACGGCGACCCGCTCGGCGAACGCGCCGGGCGTGTGGACGCCCACGATGCGCCGCTCCCGGCACACGTTGCGCAGGCCGGCGGCGCACAGGTCGCAGCGCCCGCACGACAGGATCGGGTTGGCGACCACCCGGCGCCCGTCGTCGGTGCTGCCGGCGAACTCGTGGCCCATGACCAGCGGCGGCACGCGGAAGCCCGGGGTGCGCACGCCGTGCAGCTCGCTGCCGCAGATGCCGGAGGCGGCCACGTGGACGAGCACCTCGCCGGGGCCGGGCTCCGGCTCGGGCACGTCGCGCAGCTCGACGACGCCCGGCGCGGTGAACACCACCGCCCTCATCGGGTGCCGTCCACGACGGGGTTGCGCAGCTCGCCGATGCCCTCCACGCTGACCTCGACCACGTCGCCGGGGCTCAGGGAGCGCGGCGGGTCCATGAACGCGCCGCAGCCCCATGGGGTGCCGGTGAGCACGACGTCCCCGGGTTCGAGGGTGAAGGAGGCCGAGCAGAACGACAGCAGCTCGGCGACGCCGAAGAGCATCTCCGCGGTGCTGGAGTCCTGCACGGTCTCGCCGTTGACCACGGTGCGCAGGCGCAGCGCCTGCGGGTCGCCCAGCTCGTCGGGGGTCACGACGACGGGCCCGAGGGGGCAGAAGGTGTCGAGGCTCTTGCCCCGCGTCCACTGGCCGTCGGAGAACTGCAGGTCGCGGGCCGAGACGTCGTTGGCCACGGTGTAGCCGGCGACTCCGGCCAGCGCCTCGGCGGGACCGGCGTGCCGCAGGGGCGTGCCGACGACGACGGCCAGCTCCACCTCCCAGTCGACGCTGCCGGTCAGCCCGGAGTCGATGACGACGGCCTCGCCGGGGCCGATCACGCTGGAGGGGAACTTGGCGAACATCAGCGGGCGCGCGGGCTTGTCCATCCCGGTCTCGCGGATGTGGTCGAGGTAGTTGAGGCCGATGGCGACGATCTTGCCCGGCCGCAGCGGCGCCACCGGCACCGCGCCGGGCAGCGGCCCGACGGCGCCGGCGGCCGCGCGCCGCGTCTCCTCGGGGCCCTGCGCGAGCAGCGCCTCCAGGGTGACGCCCGCCGGGATGTCCAGGGCATGCCAGAGCCCGTCCCTCTCCACGGCGGGGAGCCTGGCTCCGTCCCCGACGCGGACCGTTCCTAGCCTCATATCTGCCTACTTCCTCATGTTATTCCGTATGATGGAACGCTATTCTGAATCGCTGTCAGGACATCATCCGCGCTCGCGACCTGTCAAGGGGAACCCCGTCCTCTCAGGCGGGAACGCCACCCTGGAGGGGGCGCCCGGCGCACCCTCGCCCGCCCCGCGAAGGACGCCAAGCCTGGCCCCGCAGGGCCCCGGACGACCCGCCCGGAGCCACCGAAAGTGGCCTCTGCCACAATGTTCCGCCTAACAGAACGCTGGACCATGAAGCGGAACCAGTGCTAGCTTCGTGCCGTATCCGCCGTGCGGCCGAGAGGACACCATGTATCCCGAGCTCGACACCCCGGCACTCCTCATCGACCTGGGCGCGGTCCGCGCCAACGTGGCCGAGATGGCGAAGGTGGCCGCCACGCACGGCGTGGCGCTGCGCCCCCACATCAAGACCCACAAGATGCCGGAGCTGGCCCTCATGCAGATCGAGGCCGGGGCGCGCGGCATCACGTGCGCCAAGCTCGGCGAGGCCGAGATCATGGCCGACGCCGGGATCGACGACATCCTGCTCGCCTTCCCGGTCTGGGGAGAGCCCAAGCTGCGGCGCCTGGAGGCCCTGCGCGAGCGCGCCACCGTGCGCGTCAGCCTCGACTCCCCCGAGATCGCCGCCGGCCTGGGCCGGCTCGGCCTGCGCACCGGCTCGCCCGTCGAGGTGCTGGTGGAGGTCGACACCGGCCAGCACCGGCTGGGCCGCCCGCCCGGACGCCCCACCGCCGACCTGGTCGCCGAGATCGCGGCGATCCCCGGCGTCGAGGTCGTCGGGCTGCTCACCCTGGCCGGCCACGCCTACCACGCGCGCACGCCCGCCGAGTTGGCCGAGGTCTCCCGCCGCGAGGGCACCGACCTGGTCGCCACCGCCGAGCTGTGCGCCCGCGACGGCATCGGGCTGCGCGAGATCAGCGTCGGCAGCACCCCCACCGCCCGGCACGTCGCCGGGGTCGCCGGGGTGACCGAGATCCGGCCCGGCACCTACATCTTCAACGACACCGCCATGATGCGCCTGGGCGTCGCCACCGAGGACAGCGCGGCCTCGCGCGTGCTGGCCACCGTCATCGCCCGCCCCTCGCCCGACCGCGTCGTGCTGGACGCCGGCACCAAGTGCCTCACCTCCGACAACGCGGGCTCGCCCGGCTGGATCCGGGCCGCCGGCATCCCGTGGCTGCGCATGGACTTCCTCAACGAGGAGCACGCCGTCGCCCGGCTCGACCCGGAGCACGCCCGCGAGGGCGAGCTGCCGGTCGGCACCCGGGTACAGCTCATCCCGGGGCACGCCTGCACCGTCACGAACCTGTTCGACGTGGCGTGCGGTGTCGAGGACGGCCGGGTCGTCACCGAACTGCGCGTCGCCGCCCGCGGCGCCGTGCGCTGAGCGCCGAGCAGGCGAAAGGCACAGAGCAGGAGAAGGGATCGTCATGCGTGGACTTACGGGCAAGAGGGTGCTGGTCAGCGGGGGCAGCAGCGGCATCGGCGCCGCCACCGCCCGGCGCTTCCTCGAGGAGGGCTCCCGCGTCGTGATCGGCGGGCTGGACCCCGACGAGGTGGAGCGCGCCGTGGCGGAGCTGGCGCCGCTGGGCGAGGTGAGCGGCCTGGCCGGAGACGTCAGCTCCGAGAGCGACGCGACCGGCCTGGTCGACGGCGCCGCCACCGCGCTCGGCGGGCTGGACGTGCTGGTCAACAACGCCGGCACCGCCTGGCGCGAGCCGTTCCTGGAGATCACGCCGGAGCACTGGGACCGGATCATGGCGGTCAACCTGCGCGGCATGTTCCTCGTCGCCCAGGCGGCCGCGCGGCTGCTGGTGGCGCAGGGCGGCGGCGGGGTGATCCTCAACATGTCCTCCACGAACGGGATCGGCGGGGAGGGCGACTACGCCCACTACAACGCCTCCAAGGCCGGCGTGCTGCTGCTGACCAGGACGATGGCGGTCGAGCTGGGAGGGCACGGCATCCGGGTCAACGCGCTGTGCCCCGGCTACATCCGCACCCCGCTCAACTCCGCCATCGCGGCGGGGCTGGAGGGCGGCTTCGTCTCGGCGTACGAGCGCGACCACATCCCGCTCGGCCGGGCGGGCCTGGCCGAGGAGGTCGCCGCCGGCTACGCGTTCCTCGCCTCCGACGACGCGGCGTTCGTGCACGGGACCGAGCTCGTCATCGACGGCGGCCAGCTCGCCGTCATGTGAGCCCGTGCGGGCGGTCCGGCCGCCCGCACGGGACCTCATCCCTTGACCGCGCCGGTCAGCGCCTGGATGAAGCGGCGCTGGCCGAACAGGAAGACGCCGAGCACCGGCAGCGTGGTGAGCACCGTCCCGGCCATGACCGCGGGCCAGTCGGCGCGGTGCTGGCCCTGGAACGTGGTCAGCCCCACCTGCACGGTGTACTTCGCCTCCGAGTTGATGACGACCAGCGGCCAGAACAGGTCGTTCCAGGCCGTGATGAAGGTGATGACGGCCAGCGCGGCCAGGGCCGGCTTGGCCACCGGCAGCACCACCCGGAAGAACACGGCGAAACGCGAGCAGCCGTCGATGCGGCCGGCCTCCTCCAGCTCCTTGGGGAACGACTGGAAGAACGACGTCATCAGGTAGATGCCCACCGCCGAGCTGAGCTGGGGCACGATCAGCGCGCCCAGCGTGTCGGTGAGCCCGACCTTGTTGAAGATGAGGAACGTCGGGATGACGGTGAGCTGGAACGGGATCAGCGCCGTGGCGATGACCAGGACGAGCACGAGCCGCGAGCCGACGAACCTGATGCGGGCGAAGGCGTAGCCGGCCATGCCGCACAGCACCACCTGGGCCACCACGATGGCCCCGGAGACGAGGACGCTGTTGAGGAACCAGCGCGGGAAGTTCGACCCCTCCAGCACCCTCTGGTAGCCGCCCAGGTCGACGGCGTCGGGCCAGATCGGCGGCGGGAACCGGTTGAGCTCCGCCTGGGTCATCAGCGAGCTGAGCACCATCCACACGAACGGCAGCACGGTGACGAGCGACATGGGCGCCAGCACCAGGTGCCAGCCGCTGGGAAGCCTGCGCCGTCTCATCGCATCGCTCCCCTGCGCCGGGCGAGCAGCAGGCCGGCCACGATCAGCACGAGCGTGCCGGCGAACAGCACGTACGCCACGGCCGCGCCGTACCCGGCGGTGAAGTAGGTGAAGGCGAGCTGCCAGACGTAGTAGACGATGGTCACCGTCGCGTTGGCCGGGCCGCCCTTCGTGGTCGTCATGACCAGGTCGAAGAACTGCAGCACGTCGATCATCCCCCAGACCGCCAGGAAGACCGTCATGTGCCGCACCGACGGCACGATGACGTGCCGGAAGGTCGCCCACCGTCCGGCGCCGTCGATGGCGGCGGCCTCCACGACCTCCTTGCTGATCTCCTGGAGCGCCGCCAGGTAGATCACCACCGAGAACCCGAACCGCGTCCAGAAGAAGATCACGGTCAGCACGAGCATGGCCTGCGACGGGCTGCTCAACAGCCCCTGGGCGGGCAGGCCCAGCTTGACCAGCATGCCGTTGAACAGGCCGAAGTCGCGGTCGAAGATGTAGCCCATGAGCAGGCCGGCCGCGGTGGCCGAGGCGACGTACGGCACGAGGAAGCAGGTGCGGTAGAAGCCGATGCCGCGCACCTTGCGGTTGAGCAGCACCGCCACGGCCAGCCCCGCGACCAGCGACGCCGGCAGGTACAGGAACAGCAGCAGCGCGGTGTTGCGCAGCGCCTGGTGGAAGACCGGGTCGGCGACCAGCGCCCGGTAGTTCTCCAGCCCCACGTCGCGGCCCGGCGACATGAGGTCGGAGTCCGTGAACGACAGGGCGAGCGCCCACGCCATCGGGACCAGCGAGAAGCCGAGGATGATCAGCGTGGCGGGCCCGGCGAAGGTCCACCCGGTGATGTTGTCGGCCAGTTTGCGCCGGTCGGGTGGCGCGGTGTGGCGGGAGGCGCGGCTCAGCGCCGTCGCGGTGCTCGTCACGAGCCCGGCACGGCGAGCGCCGCGTCCGTCTTGGCGGCCGCCTCGTCCAGCGCCGACTTGGCGTCGGCCCGGCCGAGCAGGGTCCGGGCGATGGCGTCGGCGACGAACGAGGAGATCCGCGGGTACGACGTGGTCGGCGGGCGCACGCGCTTGGCGTTGGCCAGGTTGCCGGAGATGACGTCGATGCCGGGGTACTTCTTCAGGTAGTCGTCGTAGCCGGGCTGCTCCGAGATCGACGCCCGGATCGGCAGGGAGCCGGTGTCCTTCATCCACTGCAGCTGCTGCTCGGGCGCGGTGAGCCAGGTGAGGAACGTCGCCGACGCCTTGACCCGCCGCTCGTCGTGCTCGAAGACCGTCCAGGTGTCGGGGCCGGAGATGGTCTCGTGGTTGCCCGCGGTGCCCGGGAGCTGGACCACGCCGTAGTCCACCCCGGCCGCCTGCAGGTCGGGCAGCACCCACGGGCCGGACAGGAAGAACGCGAGCCGTCCCGACTCGAACAGCTTCTGGCCCTTCTCGGCCGGGCTGGAGTCGAGGTAGACGGACTTGTCGTCCACCGCCATCGAGCGCAGCAGGTCGAGCGAGCGCCGCCCGGCCTCGGAGTTGAAGGCCGCCTTCTTGTTGTCGGCCGTGAGGATCTCGCCGCCGGACTGCCACACCAGCGGCCACAGGCCCCACACCGCCTCCTCGCCGCCGCTGATCGGCCACGTGGTGCCGAAGACCCCGGCCCGGGCGTCGGTGGCCCGCTTGGACATGGCGCGGAAGTCGTCCCACGTCCAGTCCTTCGACGGCGGCTTGAGGCCCGCCTTGGCCAGCAGCTTCTTGTTGTAGAGGACGACCATGTTGTCGACCACCGCGGGGAAGCCGATGATCTTGCCGCCGACGGTGACCGTCGCGCGCTCGCTGGCCCAGAAGTCCTCCCACTTCACCGCCGGGTCCTTGATGTACGGGGTGAGGTCGGCGGTCTTGGGGTTGCGCGCGATGTTGGGCGCCCACGAGCCGTACAGGTAGGCGATGTCGGGGTGGGCGTCCGAGGTGAGCGCCGCGGTGATCTTGGGCAGCATGCCGTCGGCCGTGACGCCGCCGGAGGTGATCTGCACCTTGACGTCCGTGTGCGTCTGGTTGAACGTGGCGACGAGCCGCTCGATGGACTTGGCGGAGGTGTCCTCCTGGCCGTGCCACATGAGGATCTCCACGGGCCCGCCGGCCCTCTGCTCCGTCCCGTCGCCGCCGCACGCGGTCAGCAGGGCGGGCAGGAGCAGGGCGGCGGCCGCGGCGGTCACTGCGCGTCTCATCGGATCCCCTCGGGAAGCAGGTCGCCGTGAGCGGCGATCATCTCGTCCACCATGTCGTGGATCTGCTGGAGCGTGAGCGTGGCGGAGGTGTTGGGGTCGAGCATGGCCGCGTGGTAGACGTGGTCGCGGCGGCCTTCGAGGGCGGCGCGCACGGTCAGCTCTCCGACGTTGAGGAACGTCTGGTTGAGCGCGGCGAGCTGGGGCGGCAGGTCGCCGATCCGGGTGGGGCGCACGCCGGCCCGGTCCACGACACAGGGCACCTCGACGCAGGCGGCGTCGGGCAGGTTGCCGATCAGGCCGCCGTTGCGGACGTTGCCGTGGACGATCCTGCGGGTGCCCGTCTCGATCGAGTGGATGACCTCGGAGGCCAGCTCCATGGCGGGCTCGATCTCCACGCCCTCGCCCGCGGCCAGCCGCCGGCGCGTCTCCTCGAAGGTGTCGACGTTCTCCTGCGACCACCGCAGGTAGATCTCGACGGGGATGCGCAGGCGCTCCACCTCGGCGTCGTGGTGCAGGAACCAGGGCAGGTACTCCGAGCCGTGCTCGCTGGACTCGGTGGGGAAGTGCCCCAGCCGGCGGTACATCTCCACCCGCACGGTGCGGCGCAGCTCGGGGTCGTTCGCGATGACCTCGTCCAGCACCGGGTAGAGGTTCTCGCCGCCGCGCTCGAAGGTCAGCACGAACGCCTGGTGGTTGACCCCCGCGGTGATGAACGAGACCTCCTCCTCCGGCACGCCGACGAGGGAGGCCAGGCGGGCCTGGGTGTCGCGCACCGAGTGGCACAGGCCCACGACCCGGTCGAACGAGCTGCCCTCGTAGACGGCCCGCGGGATCATCGACATCGGGTTGGTGTAGCTGAGCAGCAGCGCGTGCGGGGCGAGCTCGGCCAGGTCCTCGCCGAGGCCCACCATGACGGGGATGGTGCGCAGGGCGCGGAAGATGCCGCCGATGCCGAGGGTGTCGCCGATCGTCTGGCGCAGGCCGTGGCGGCGGGGGATCTCGAAGTCGCGGACGGTGGCGGCGTGGCCGCCGACGGCGATCTCGTTGATCACGTAGTCGGCGCCCTCCACGGCGGCGCGCCGGTCGAGATGGGCCTCCACCTTGGCGCCGAGGCCGAGCGCGCCCACCATCCAGATGGCCATGGCCTCGGCCGTGGCCAGCCGGTCGGCGTCGATGTCATGCAGGACGAGGGTGGACTCCCCCAGTTCTGGAAATGTCAGGATGTCCGAGAGGACATTCTTGGTGAATTCGACGCTGCCGGCGCCGATGAACACGATGCGTGCCATGGGGCTGTTCCCTTGCGGAGCACGGCGGGCCCGAGGGCCCGCTGAAGTGGCGAGTATAGCCTTCTGTCTGTTTTGTTGATGATCATTCCGTTCAACGGAACGCCGATCAGGAGAGGAGGTGCGCCACCCCGGGCTCTTCGCTCTTCCCTCGCGGTCCCGTCCGCGGCGATCTCGCTGGTGACGCGCGGCCCGGGCGCGGTGGCCGGGCGTCCCGGCGGAGTCGTCCTTCCCACATGGCGCCTATTCCGTATCGCAGAATGCAGTTCTGAATTGGGAATAGGACACCACCCCGGCATGCGACTGTCAACCCTCCGGGTCGCTGACCGCACGAAACCGCATGATGATCGGCATTCCATACAATGGAACACTAGACCGCTATACAGAATGCTGTTAGTTTGCGGTACATGCCCGTGAAGACCACCGCGACCGGGGAGCCGCTGGACGCCGCCACGCTGCGCGAGCTGCGCGCGATCGTCGGCGCCGAGCACGTACGGCACGCCGACGGCGACGTGACCCCCTACGCCCGGGACGCCACTCCCCTGTTCCGCGCCCGGCCCGGCGCCGTCGTCCACCCGGCCTCCACCGAGGAGGTCGCGGCCGTGCTCCGCCTGGCCGGCGCGCGGGGCATCCCCGTCGTCCCCCGCGGCGCCGGCTCCAACCTGTGCTCGGCCACCGTCCCCCTGGAGGGCGGCATCGTGCTGGTCCTGACCCGGCTCGACCGCATCCTGGAGATCAGCGCGGAGGAACTGCTCGCCGTGTCGCAGCCCGGCGTCACCTCCGCCGCGCTCGCCGACGCCGCCGCGGCCCACGGCCTGCTCTACGCGCCCGACCCCGGCAGCAGGAGCGTGGCCACGATCGGCGGCACCGTCGCCACCTGCGCCGGCGGGCTGCGCGGCCTCAAGTACGGCGTCACCCGCAACTACGTGCTGGGCCTGGAGGCGGTGCTGGGCACCGGCGAGGTCATCCGCACCGGCGGCCGGCTCTGGAAGGACGTCGCCGGCTACGACCTCACCCGGCTGCTCACCGGCTCCGAGGGCACCCTCGGCGTGATCACCGAGGTCACGCTGGCGCTGCTGCCCGCCCCCGGGACCGCCGGCAACGGCCTGGCCTACTTCCCCACCCTGGCCGACGCCGGACGCGCCGTGACCCGCGTCATCGCCGCCGGCATCGTCCCGGCCACCCTGGAGTTCCTCGACGCCCGCTGCGTCGACGCGGTCGAGCAGCACGCCCGGCTCGGGCTCCGGCGCGACGCCGGAGCGCTGCTCATCTTCGGCGACGACGGCGAGCCCGCGGCCGTCGCCCAGCGGCTCGACCGCATGGCGGAGCTGTGCCGGGACACCGGCGCGATCGAGGTGTCCGTGGCCGGCCACGCCGCCGAGTCGGAGGCCCTGCTGGCCGCGCGCCGCTGCACGCTGCCCGCGCTGTCCCGGCTCGGCTCGATCACCATCCTGGAGGACGTCGGCGTGCCCCGTCCCCGCATCGCCGAGATGGTCGGCCACATCGACGACATCGCCGGGCGGCACGAGGTCACGATCGCCACGTTCGGGCACGCCGGCGACGGCAACCTGCACCCGACGTGCGTCATCGACAAGGGCGACGACGAGGCGGCCGAGCGCGCGCACCTCGCCTTCGGCGAGATCTTCCGGACCGCGATGCGGCTCGGCGGCACCATCACCGGGGAGCACGGCGTCGGCGCCGCCAAGCTCCCCTACCTCACCGAGCGGCTCGGCGCCGCCCAGATCGACCTGCAACGCCGGATCAAGGCCGCCTTCGACCCGGCGGGCATCCTCAATCCCGGAAAGGCCGGCTCATGACCGGTTTCACCCCCGACCTGCTCAACCGCTGCATCGCCTGCGGCTTCTGCCTGCCGGCCTGCCCCACGTACGCGCTGACCAAGGACGAGACGTCCTCGCCGCGCGGCCGCATCGACCTCATGCGCGCCCTGGACGAGGGCATCCTGCCCGCCGACGACCCGCGGGTGCGGGAGGAGGCGGCCTTCTGCCTCGGCTGCCGGGCGTGCGAGACGGTCTGCCCGGCCGGCGTGCAGTACGGGGACCTGCTGGAGGAGTGGCGCGACCAACAGTGGCAGGGCACCGGCCGGCCGCTGGTCGCCCGGCTGCTGATGATCCTGGTCGACGCCCGCTGGCGGGTACGGCTGCTGGGGCTGCTGCGCCGTCACGCCCGCACCCGC
This sequence comes from Nonomuraea montanisoli, assembly GCF_013363975.1. Taxonomy (GTDB): domain Bacteria; phylum Actinomycetota; class Actinomycetes; order Streptosporangiales; family Streptosporangiaceae; genus Nonomuraea; species Nonomuraea montanisoli. Next base: position 44,510 of record NZ_JABWGN010000003.1, read on the forward strand.
GGCGGGCCGCAGGGCCCGTCCCTGATGCTGGGCTGCTTCGAACGCGCCCTGTTCCCCAAGGTCAGCCGGGCGGCCCGGCGGCTGTTCCCCGAGCTGGCCGCCCCGGCGGCGCAGGGCTGCTGCGGCGCCCTGCACGCCCACAACGGCGACTCGGCCCGGGGCCGCCGGATGGCCGAGGAGCTGGGCCGGCGGCTGCCGGGAACGATCGTGACCACCTCCGGCGGCTGCGCGGCCCACCTGTCGTCCGTCCTCGGCCGCGACCGGGTCAAGGAGCTGTCGCAGTACGCGTACGAGCGCGACACCCCCGGCGGGGACCCGGCCGAAACCGCCGGGCGGCCGCGCATCGCCCTCCAGGACTCCTGCCACCTGCGCAACGGCCTGGACGTCTGGCGCGAGCCGCGGGCGATGCTGGAGCGGGTCGGCACGTACGTGGAACTGCCGTCGGCCGGGACCTGCTGCGGCGCGGCCGGCACCTACGCCCTGGTCAGGCCCCGCGACAGCCGGCGGGTCCTGGACGCCAAGCTGGACGAGATCGAGGCGGCCGGGGTCGACTACGTCGCCGTCGTCAACCCCGGCTGCTACCGCCAGCTCGACCAGGGCCTGCGGCGCAGGAAGTCACGGGTGCGCGCCGTGCACCTCGCGGAGCTGCTGGCCGGCGAGCGTCCGCGTCGCCGCGCACAGTGACTCCCCGCCGTGGTCGGCGCGCGGTGACTCCCCGCCGCGGTCACTTGCCGACGAAGGCCAGCAGCGCCTCGTTGACCTCGGCGGCGTGCGTCCAGAGCAGGCCGTGCGGCGCGCCCTCGACCTCGACGTACTCCGCCTCCGGGAACGCCTGGTGGAAGGGGCGTCCCGTGGCGTCGATCGGCAGGATGTTGTCCTTGGTGCCGTGCAGGATCAGCGACGGCTTGCCCGCGGCGCGCACCGCGGCCACGTCCTCGCGGAAGTCCTCGATCCAGGCGGACACCACCGCGTAGGCGGCGACCGGGGCGGAGGTGGTGGCGGTGTTCCAGTTGGCGGTGACGACCTCCTGGCTGATGCGGCTGCCCAGGTTCTCGTCCAGGTTGTAGAAGTCCTTGTAGAACTGCGTGAACCAGGCGTAGCGGTCGGCCCGGGCGGCCTCCTCGATGCCGTCGAACACCGACTGCGGCACACCGGTGGGGTTGTCGTCGGCCGCCACCAGGAACGGCTCCAGCGACGCCAGGAAGGCGAGCTTGGCGACCCGCTCGTGACCGTGGTTCTTCACGTAGCGGGCCAGCTCGCCGGTGCCCATCGAGAACCCGACGAGGATGACCTCGCGCAGGTCCAGCGTCTCCAGCACGGTGTTGAGGTCGGCGGCGAAGGTGTCGTAGTCGTAGCCGCTCCCGACCTTGCTGGACTGGCCGAAGCCGCGGCGGTCGTAGGTGATGACCCGGTAGCCGGCGGCCAGCAGCTCGCGGGTCTGGCGCTCCCAGCTGTGCCCGTTCAGGGGGTAGCCGTGGATGAGGACGACGGGCTGCCCCGATCCCTGGTCCTCGTAGTACAGCTCGATGTCGGTGCTGTTCTCGGTACCGACCTTGATGCGGCCCATGATGGCGCTCCATTTCTGCGGAGAACGGTCGTTCTCTCGCTGTCCGTCGCTAGAGTAGAGAACGATGGTTCTCTGCGCAAACCGGAGGTTCCGTGATCGACGAGGAGACGGCGCGTGAACGAGTCGTGTCCACCGCCGACCGGCTGTTCTACGCCCACGGCGTCCAGGCCGTCGGCATGGACACCGTCCGCACCGAGGCCGGCGTCTCGCTGAAGCGCATCTACGCCCTGTTCCCCTCCAAGGACGACCTGGTCCTGGCCGTCCTCCGGCGTCGTACGCACCAGTGGGACACCGGCGTCACCGGCGCCGTCTCCAGGGCCGGGACACCGCGCGACCAGGTGCTGGCGGTCTTCGACTTCCTGGCGGAGTGGTTCCTCGAGGACGCCTTCCGCGGCTGCGCCTTCATCAACGTCTTCGGCGAGCTGGGCGGCGACAGCGACCGGATCGCCGCGGCCGTACGCGAGCAGAAGGCGTCCTTCCAGCGGCGCGTCACCGAGCTGGTCCACGAGGCGGGCTGCCCCGGCCACCTCGCCCCGCAGCTGGTCCTGCTCGCCGAGGGCGCCCAGACCACGGCCGCGATCTCCCGCGACCCCGGCACGGCCGCCCACGCCCGCGCCGCCGCCGACACCCTCATCCGCCACGCGCTCGGCGACTTCCAGGGCCCTGGGGTCTCAGGGACCTAGGGGCCTACGGGACACGCCTCGCGCGGCGCCGGCGGCGTCCCTCCGCCGGCGCTGCGGCCACGACGGCCCGGACAGGTCTCAGAAGTTGGCTATCTTGCCGCCGCGCGACACCCAGCCGTTCCGCCACGAGCCGCCCGCCTCCTGCCACGTATGCCAGACGGCGGAGTCGTAGCCGAGATAGAAGGCCTCCAGCCGGCCGTCCGCGCTGCGGGCCAGCACCGGGTCGGCGCTCGCCTCACCGCCGAGCGACTGCCACGAGCCCCAGGCGCCGCCGGCCTGGGAGATCCACGACACGGTGGAGTTCTTGTCACGGGCGAGGACGACGAGGTTGTCCTGGCCGTCCTGGAGGACCGCCGGGACGCCGCGGACGTCCCCGCCGAGGTTCGCCCACTCGCCCCAGCCGCCGTTGGCGGTGGTCTGCCTGACGCACCACAGGTTGGTGTCGGAGTCGCCGTCGGAGCCGTGGGCGGCGAACACCTCCAGGCATCCGTCGGCGTCCCGGAACACCGCCGGATCGGCGAGCAGCTTGCCGCCGAGGCTCTGCCATGCGCCCCATCCGCCGTTGGCGCCGCTCTGCCTGATGTGCCACACGGCGTCGTCGGACCACCGCACGAACACCTCCAGCGTTCCGTCGGCGTTCTGGAACACCGCCGGGTCGCTGCGCAGCTTGCCGCCGAGGTCCTTCCACCCGCCCCACTCCCCGGCCGGGCTGGTCTGCCAGATGTACTGAAGCGTGCTGTCGGCTCCGCGCATGAACGCGGCCAACTGCCCTCCGGCGTTCTGGAACACCGCCACCTCGCCGCCGAGCGACTTGCCGCCGAGGTCGTCCCACTCGCCCCATCCGCCGTCGTCCTGCTGCCGGATGTGGCGAATGCCGCTGTCGACGCCCGGGGCGAACACCTCCAGGCGCCCTTCGGCGTCGCGGAAGACGGTCGGCGCGGCGACGATCATGCCGCCGAGGCTCACCCAGTCGTCACTCCAGCCGCTGTTCGGGCTGGTCTGCCAGATGTGTTGCAGGGTGCTGTCGACGCCCCGGGCGAACGCGTCCAGGCAGTCATCGGCGTCGAGCGCGACGCGGAGGCTGGCGAGTGCGGGATCCAGAGGCATGGCGCCCCTCCTCACGGAACGGAGTCGATTGACGACGGAAAGTCAATCACGCCATGGTCGACGAACCCCGGAGGCACAACGGGTGGAATCGGCCATGACATCGCCACAGCGACACGTAGCCACGAAAAGGAAGATCTTACTGGAATTGGGCGACAGCCACCCGGGGCGAATCGGCCGCAAGCCGGACCACGTTGATAACTTCGGCGCAGTCGGTGGCCAAACGCCGCGGAAATGCACTGGAGGAATTCATCATGGGCTGGCTGGACACTGCTCTCTCTGTCGCCACGACGATCGGCAAGATCGCGGGAACGATTCAGGCACGCAACGGGTTCGCCCACTTCGGTCCGACCGGCACCGGCGCCAACCAGAAGATCGGTCAGGTGATTTTCTGGCAGGACGAGAACAGCCACATCTGGGCGGTCAACCAGTCACTCGAGGACGGCGTGGGCCTCTGCTTCCCGGCCGCCATGGGCGGCACTCCCGGCGGACAGAACCTCCTGCTTCCCAAACTCAGCAAATTCGATATCACCTTGGCGTTCAACGTGTATTCCCTGGCGGACGTGGACCAGTTCGTCATCACTCCGTGGAAGACCAACAATCCCACCGGAGCTGACAATGACGACGAAGACACCCTCATCCAGGCGCAGGCCACGAACCAGCCCACGAACGTGGAATTCGCGCTCGGTTCCTACATGCGCATCAGGGTGAGCGGGTCGGAGCGGGTCTGCGTCGTCACCGTCGTCGGCGGTCTGATCCTGACGGGCATCGTCCTGCTCTCCCTGAGGGGCGCCGGTAGCACCACGGCCCAGGTGTCCAACCTCCGCCGCCTCCTCCCCGCGACGACGAACGGCGACCAGTCGAGCATGACGATCCCGATCCCGGCCGGCGTCGACGTGAGCAACGGCGTGTCCTCGATCTACGTCACCGCGTCCGTCCAGGGCCTGGACGCGCTCGTGGAGGACTTCGTCCGCGAGAACGCGGGCCGGCTGGTTCCGCTCACCGAGGAGGACCACGCGAGGATCGCCAACTACGTGGAGGACTGAGGGCTCCCGCCGGATCCCCCCACCCGGGAGTTCGCTCAGTCGAGGACCGCGATGGCCTCGACCTCGACCAGGTGATCGGGCACGTCCAGCGCGGCGACGCCCAGCAGCGTGGCCGGCGGCACCGGGGTGACCCCCAGCTTGGCCGCCGCCCGCGCGATCCCCTCCATCAGCAGGGGCATCCTGGCGGGGTTCCAGTCCACGACGTGGACGGTGAGCTTGGCCACGTGCTCGAAGGAGGCGCCGATCCCCGCCAGGGCGGTGCCGATGTTGAGGTAGCACTGCTCGACCTGGGCGGCGAGGTCACCGGCGCCGACCGTGACCCCGTCGGCGTCCCAGGCGACCTGCCCGGCGACGAAGACCAGCCTCGAGCCGGTCGCGATCGACACCTGCCGGTAGGCGTCGATCTCCGGCAGTCCGCCGGGGTTCACCAGGGTGATGGTCATGATGTCGTTCCCCTCTTCACTCTCTTGTGGTTACCGAGGAACTGTAGGAGAGTATGCGCTGACGTGGAAGAACGCACTTTTCAGTGACTGAGGAACCGTATGGTGACCAAGCAGTTCAGCGGCTCGCCCGACGAGGCGGATCTGCGGCGCGCGGACTCCCTGGCGCGGGAGATCTTCTCGGACGTCGCCAACAAGTGGGCGCTCCTGATCATCGAGGCGCTGGGGGAACGCACGCTGCGCTTCAGTGAGCTGCGGAACGAGATCGACGGCGTCAGCCACAAGATGCTCACCCAGAACCTGCGCATGCTGGAGCGCAACGGCCTCGTGGAGCGAACGGTGCACCCGACCGTGCCGCCCCGCGTGGAGTACACCTTGACCGAGCCGGGACAGGCGCTGCGGGCGACGGTCCACATGATGTGCGACTGGACGCACCTGTACCTCGGTCACATCGAGCACTCCCGCCGCCGCTTCGACGCCTGACCACAGATTCGGGGGCTCAGCGGCGTTCGGCCCGGTAGGCCCTGGTGACGTAGCGCAGGTCGAACGAGGGCGGAAGGTCGGCGGCGAGCGCCTGGACGGTCTCGTCGATCCGCCGGCGACGCTCCTCGGACGCGGTGAGATACCAGGAATGAGAGCGTGTGAGGGCGAGCAGTGACGCCGCCGTGTGCGGCCGGCTGTGCGGGAAGTCGCGGCACTCGACCGGGCCGAACGCGTTTCCGAAGCTCGCGTCCAGCGAGATGGAGCCCGTCACCGAGCCGTCGCGGTGCTCGTGGACGAGCTCGGCGAGCCGGGCCACCCAGCCGACCGTCTCGTCGCGCAGGTTCCACAGCGGCGCGAACACGCCCCCGGGACGCAGCACCCGGGCGATCTCGGCGTGGGCGGGTCCGGGATCGAACCAGTGGTACGCCTGCCCCGCGACGACGGCATCCGCCTCGCCGTCGGCCAGGGGGATCGCCTCGGCCGATCCGGCGACGACGGCGCACCCGGGCAGCCGCTCCGCCAGCTTCGCCCGCATCTTCGGATCGGGCTCGACCGCGGTCACCTCATGCCCCAGCTCCACCAACCGGCGGGTGAGCAGCCCCGTCCCCGCGCCCAGATCGACGATCCTGAACGGCGTGACGCCCAGAGCCCACTCCAGCGCCTGAACCGGATAGGACGGCCGGATCCTGTCATAGGCGTCCGCCGCCGCACCGAACGACAGACGCTGCTGGTCGAAGATGTCGGTCATCGCACCACGGTCGCAGCATCCGCCGCCGCCCCACAAGCCGCCCGGACGCGGCGAGACGCCCGGCTGCGCCGAGCGTGGCGGACGAGCGGGGCCGAACCACGCCCCGCCGGCCTCGCTTCCACACAAAACCGCAGGTAGCCTGGCCCGCACAACCCCCCGGCCACACCTCCGCCCCCACCAGACGGACCCCATGGAGATGTGCGTGTTCACGACAACCAGGAAGCGAGCCGCGCTGCTCGCCACGGGCATGGCCGCCGGGATCGCCCTGATCTCCGCCGGCACGGCCGCCGCCGCGACCACCCTCCACGCGACGCCCCCGGCCGTCCCGGCGGGCGCCGACCGCGCCGCCATCATCGGCGGGAGGACGGCGAGCGAACCCTACTCGTTCATGGCCTCCCTCCGGCTGCCGTCGCTGCCCGCGCACCACTGCGGCGGCTCGCTCGTCGCCCCCGACTGGGTGGTCACCGCCGCCCACTGCGAGGGCCTGCTGAAGCCCGGCAAGACCCGGGTACGCGTCGGCTCCTCCGACCGCGACAAGGGCGGCTCCGTCGCCGGCGTCAAGCGCGTCATGACCTATCCCCTCCGCTACGACTCCCGCCTGGGCAAGGTCCCCGAGGGCGACCTCGCGCTGGTCCAGCTCGACCGGCGAGTCTCCCAGACGCCCATCCGCATCGCCGACGGCCCCGGCCGGGTGGGCGAGCCGACCCGCGTCATCGGCTGGGGCATGACCTGCGAGTACCGCCGGACCTGCGGAGGAGGCCCCCAGCAGCTGCGGGAGCTCGACACCGTACGCCTGGCCGACCAGCGGTGCACGTCCCTCGACCACGGCACCGAGGTCTGCACCGGCGCGCTGTCCGGCAAGGCGGCCAACGCCTGCAACGGCGACTCGGGCGGCCCGCAGATCCGGCGCGTGGCCGGCCGGTGGGAGCTGATCGGCGCCACCTCGCGCGACGGCGACGACAAGGACCCGCGCACCGGAGGCTCCGCCGGCTGCGCCACCACTCCCGACGGCAAGCCGGGGGCCGGCGTCTGGACCGACGTCACCCACTACCGGTCATGGATCGACGACGTCATCGGGAAGGACGCCCGCTGATCCGCGGGTCCGTGAGCCGGTCGTGGTTCACATCGTCGTACGCCCTGTGCTCCTCGAACGCAGACGGGACGGCGGTGACGCCTCCGCCGAGGCGGCTGTCATGTGCCACCTCTCCAGCCAAGGGTGTCCGGCGCCGCGCGTCCGCTCTCCTGCCGCGGGTCTCGACCGAGCCGGCGGATCGCGTTCTCCACCTGGACCCGCACCCGGAGAACGTGATGCTCGCGCCCGAGGGGCCGATGGTGATCGATTGGGCCGACGCCGCGGAGGGAGTGCCCGCCCTCCTTGACGAGGCCGTGGCGCTGGTGCGCTCCATGCTCGGCGTTCAGGGACGCCGGCGAGAGCCCCGCGATCAGCCACCGAACCTCTCCTGAGGCCCCCGGGCCTCCTCACCCGGCCGCGCCGCGCCTCGGTGCCGCACGCACGTGCGCCCGTTCGCCCTGTTTCCCGATGAGACTCAGGAACTCGACGGGGTCGGCGCCGGTGGCCCCGAACCAGTGCGGGGTGCGCGTGTCGAACTCCGCGGCCTCCCCCGGCTTGAGGATGAGGTCGTGTTCCCCGAGGACGAGGCGGAGTCTTCCGTTGAGGACATAGACCCAGTCGTAGCCCTCGTGGGTGCGCAGATCGGGTTCGGCGTCGTCGCTTCCGGCCGGGAGGACGAACTTGTAGGCCTGGATTCCTCCCGGCCGCTGGGTCAGCGGCAGGATGACCGAGCCGTCGCCGCACGGGACGGGACGCAGGTTGACGCGGGGGTCGCCGGTCGGCGGCGCGTCGACGAGCTCGTCCAGCGTGACCCCGTGGGCACGGGCCAGGGGAAGCAACTGCTCCAGCGTGGGACGGCGCAGCCCCGCCTCCAGCCGGGACAGGGTGCTGACGGAGATCCCGGTCTCCTTCGCGAGGTCGGCGAGGGTGACGTCGCGATGCAGCCGAAGGCGTTTCAGCCTCGGTCCGACAGCGTCAAGAGTGCGGTCCATGGCTTCGTCCATCCGCCTATTTTGCCATTCGGCAACAACGTTTGCTCATCCGCCTTCTCCCTCCGCACCATGGAGCGCGCACCGAGGAACGCCCCACACAGAGGGATCCTCGCGAACGAGGAGGACGACCGATGACGCACGCGTTCGACAAGGACTACTGGGAGCGGCAATGGCGAAAAGGGCGCACCGGGTCCATGGGCGGCAACCCGCCGAACCCGTACCTCGCTCGTGAGACCAGCGGCCTGACCCCGGGCACGGCGCTGGACGCGGGGTGCGGCGGCGGCGCCGAGGCCATCTGGCTCGCCGCGCAGGGCTGGCACGTCACCGCGGCCGACATCTCGGCCGAGGCCCTCGCACACGCCGCTGAGCGCGCCGCGACGAGCGGGGCGCCCGAGCGGTTGCGGTGGGTCGAGGCGGATCTGAGCGTCTGGAGCCCCGACACGCGGTTCGACCTGGTCATGACCCACTACGCCCACCCGGCGATGCCCCAGCTGGAGTTCTACGACCGCATCGCGGGGTGGGTGGCTCCCGGCGGCACGCTGCTCATCGTGGGGCACCTGCACGCCCCGGGCTCCACCGGCCACGGGCACCACCCTCCCGCCGAAGCGTCGGCCACCGCCGCGGCCGTCACCGCGCGCCTGAACGGCACGGCGTGGGAGATCGTCACCGCCGAGGAGCGCCTCCGCACGCTCACCGGCCCCGGGGGCCGGGCGGTCCCCCTCCACGACGTCGTCGTGCGCGCCACCCGCCGCCGGTGATCACACCGTCCGGCCACGCCAGGGCCGGCCGACACCCCTCGCCGTCCCCGGAGGAATCCATGAGTACGACCCGATCCTCGGACCCGGCAGCCTCCGACCCGGCGGCCTCCGACCCGACCGTCCACGACCCACGACAACGACGCACGATCCTGGCCGGGGTCTGCATCGCGCTCATGGCGGTCATCGCGTCGGTGTCCGGGCTGAACGTCGCCCAGCCGCAGCTCACCGTCGCGTTCGACGCCTCGCAGGGCGAGGTCCTGTGGTTCATCAACATCTACACCATCAGTCTGGCCGCGTTGCTCCTGCCGCTGGGCGCGATGGGCGACCGGTGGGGCCGCAGGCCGGTGCTCCTCGCAGGACTGCTCGTCTTCGGAACAGCGAGCGCGGCGGCCGGCCTCGCCCCGTCGTCCGAGATCATGCTCGCCGCGCGGTTCCTGAGCGGCGTGGGCGCAGCGATGATCATGCCGGTCACTCTCGCCGTCATCACCTCGACCTTCCCGGACGAGGAACGTTCCACGGCGATCGGCGTGTGGACCGGCGTCGCCGGCGGTGGCGGCATCCTGGGGATGTACCTGTCGGCCGTCCTCGTCGACCTGGCGAGCTGGCGGTGGCTCTTCGTCCTGCCGGTCGTGCTCGTCGTCGTCGCCGTCGTCATGGCGCTGCGATCCATCCCGAACTCGCGTGAGGCGGCAGGGCCCGCGTTCGACGCCGTCGGTTCGCTGTTGTCCGCGGTCGCGGTCGTCGGGCTCGTCTTCTTCCTCCACGAGGGCCCCGAACGAGGCTGGACCGCGCCCGCGACGCTCCTGAGCCTCCTCGCCGGCGTCATCGCCGCCGCCGCGTTCCTGGCATGGGAGCTGCGCCGGCCGGCTCCCCTCCTCGACGTCCGCCTGTTCCGCGAGCGAGGTCTCGCGAGCGGTTCCGTGTCGCTGCTGACGGTCTTCGGCGTGCAGGCGGGGATCTTCGTGGTCCTCTTCCCGTACTTCCAGGCGGTGCTCGGCTGGTCCGGCCTCCGCTCCACCCTGGCGCTCATGCCGATGGCGCTGCTGATGATGGTCGCCTCCGGCCTCGCCCCGAAGGCGGCCGCGCGCATCGGCAGCCGCTCGACGATGGCCGTAGGGATCTTCCTGGGCGTCGCGGGGCTGGTCCTCATGGCCGCCTTCGTCTCCGTCGACGGCGGCTACCTGTCGATCCTCCCCGGCATGCTCGCCATGGGGCTCGGCATGGGGCTGACGATGACGCCCTCCACCGAGGCCATCACCACCGCCCTGCCGCGGGAGCGTCAAGGCGTCGCGTCCGCGCTCAACGACATCACCCGGGAGCTCGGCACCGCGCTCGGTGTCGCGCTGCTCGGAGCGGTCCTGACCACCGGCTACCGCGGCGCCGTCGACTCCCGGCTCCACGGAGTGCCGAAGGACGCGGCCCACGCCGCCCGCGAGGGCGTCGCCAACGCCCTCGCCGCCGCCGACCGGCTCGGCCCCCAGGCGGAGGCGCTGACCCGAGCCGCCCGGGAGTCCTTCGTCGACGGCTGGCAGCAGGCCATGTGGGCGGGCGCGGCGGTCATGGCGGTCCTGTTCGTCTACGTTCTCGTGCGAGGTCCACGGCAACGGATCGGACCTGCCTGAATGCGGGTGATCGACCGCCCGTGGCGGACCGGGGGATAACGCCTGGGCTACCGCGAACCGCCGGCGAAGGCATGCAGGGCAGGCAGGTCATCGAGTAGGTTTCGCCTGGTTGTCCCAGGCCGCTGTCCCATCTGAGACCGTGCCCCGGCTTGGGCGTGTCTGCGTGTCGCAGCTCGCCCACGCCGGGGGTCCGGGGCCGGAAGGCCACCGGCAAGGGGGTGTGGGGGAGCTCGACTCCCCCACTGTCACAGCCCGAGCCTTGTCGCGCGAAGCGCGCACGTGCGAGGACCGTGCTTTGAGGCCCTGACAGCCCGATTCCCGTCGCGCGAAGCACCCCGCATGCGAGGACCGTGCTGCGAAACCCTCGCTTAGCGCACCGGGTAACCCGCCGTGCGGAGCGTCTCCTTCACGTCGGCGATCTTGAGGGTGCCGAAGTGGAACACCGACGCCGCCAGCACCGCGTCAGCGCCCGCCTCCACCGCCGGCGGGAAGTCCTCCAGCCGTCCCGCGCCGCCGCTGGCGATCACCGGGACCCGCACCACGGCCCGCACCGCGCGCAGCATCTCCAGGTCGTAACCCTCGCGCGTGCCGTCGCCGTCCATCGAGTTGAGCAGGATCTCACCCACGCCCAGCTCCTCGCCGCGCGCCGCCCACTCCACCGCGTCGAGGCCCGTGCCGCGCCGCCCGCCGTGCGTGGTCACCTCGAACCCGCTCGGCGTGCCGGGCGCCCGGCGCGCGTCCACCGACAGCACCACGCACTGCGCGCCGAAGCGCCGCGACGCCTCGGTCAGCAGTTCGGGACGGGCGATGGCCGCCGTGTTGAGCGAGACCTTGTCGGCCCCCGCCCGCAGCAGCCGGTCCACGTCGTCCACCGAGCGGATGCCGCCGCCCACGGTCAGCGGGATGAACACCTGCTCGGCGGTCCGGCGGACCACGTCCAGCATCGTCTCGCGCTCGCCGGAGGAGGCGGTGATGTCGAGGAAGGTCAGCTCGTCGGCGCCCTCCGCGTCGTAGCGCCTGGCCAGCTCGACCGGGTCGCCCGCGTCGCGCAGGTTGGCGAAGTTGACGCCCTTGACCACCCGGCCGGCGTCGACGTCCAGACAGGGGATCACCCTGACGGCCACGGTCATGCGCGCATCGCCTCGATCTCGATCTCGACCAGCATGCGCGGGTCGACCAGCCCGGCGACCCGCACGCCCGTGCAGGCGGGGCGGACGTCGCCGAACACCTCCCCGATGGCCTGGCCGACCAGGTCGAAGTGACGCTGGTCCACCACGTAGTAGCGCACCATCACCACGTCCTTCTTGGTCAGACCGGCCAGCTCCACGGCGTCGAGCGCGATGCCCATCGCCGTGAGGCTCTGCCGGTAGGCGTCGCCGACATGCCGGACCTCGCCGTCGATCGTGGCGGTGCAGCCCGACACGATGACCCGGTCCCCTACCACGACCGCGCGGGAGTAGCCGTACCGCTCCTCCCACACGCCGCCGGAAAACACCCGCGAACCGGTGCTTTCCATACTCATGCTGCTCACCACGGCCCCTCCTACCATCTAACCGCGAACAGCGACCAAGGCGCTCTCGAGCGTGAACGCCTGGGCGTACAGGGCCCTGCCGACGATGGCGCCCTCGACGCCGTCCGGCACGAGCCGCGACAGCGCCACCAGGTCGTCCAGCGAGGACACTCCCCCGCTGGCCACGACCGGCTTGTCGGTGCGGGCGCACACCTGGCGCAGCAGGTCGAGGTTGGGACCGCGCAGCGTGCCGTCCTTGGTGACGTCCGTGACGACGTAGCGGGGGCAGCCGTCGGCCTCCAGCCGCTCCAGCACCTCCCACAGGTCGCCGCCCTCCTCGGTCCAGCCGCGCGCCGCGAGCGTGGTGCCGCGCACGTCCAGACCCACCGCGATCTTGTCGCCGTGCTCGGCGATGATCCTGCGGCACCAGTCGGGGTTCTCCAGGGCGGCCGTGCCGATGTTCACGCGACGGCACCCGGTGGCCAGCGCGGCGGCCAGCGACTCGTCGTCGCGGATGCCGCCGGACAGCTCCACGTTCACGTCCAGCCGGCCGATCATGTCGGTGATCAGCTCACGGTTGGAGCCCCGGCCGAACGCGGCGTCGAGGTCGACCAGATGGATCCACTCCGCCCCCGCCTCCTGCCAGGCCAGCGCGGCGGCCAGCGGCTCGCCGTAGCCGGTCTCGGTCCCGGCCTCACCCTGGACCAGGCGTACGGCCTGGCCGTCCGCGACGTCCACGGCGGGAAGGAGTACGAGCGACATCAGATCCTCCGGTCGAAGGCAAGGGTCACGACAACAGGTACGAGCAACAGGGACAGGACCAGGACGCCGAAGCTGACGGCGAGGGAGGCCCACACGAGCCATACCATCACCTGGACGAGCACGAACGCGAGAGCCACGACGGCGTTCTGGGCACGGCGGCGGCGGGCGCGCAGGCCGCCCTGGCGGGCGAAGCGCACCGGGCGGGGCGTGAGACGGGCCACCACGGCCCGCCGGCGGGCGGCACGGGCCTGACGCTCCTCGTTGCGCAGCGCCGAGCGCTCCCGCGCCGCCTCACGCTCCGCGCGCCGCCGCGCCCGCTCCTTACTCACGGCCCCTCACGAAGGGACTCACGGCACACACGGCCCCTCATGACAGAACTCACGGCACTGACCGCCCCTCATGACGGGACTTACGGCCCCTCACGACAGGACGGCGCGGGACGCCGCCGCTGCGGCGCGGCCGCCGCTCACAGGACGCCGAGCCAGTTGGTCAGCAGCGCGGCGCCGGCGTCGCCGGACTTCTCCGGGTGGAACTGCGTGGCCATGAGCGGCCCGTTCTCAGCCGCGGCCACGAACGGCACCCCGTGCTCGGCCCACGTCACCAGCGGCTCGGCGAACCCGGGCCCCGGCCGCAGCTCCCACTCCCGCACACCGTACGAGTGGACGAAGTAGAACCGCGTGTCGGCGTCCAGCCCTCGGAACAGCACGCTGCCCTCGGGCGCCTTGACCGTGTTCCACCCCATGTGCGGCAGCACCGGGGCCTCCAGGTGCTCGACCGTGCCCGGCCACTCGCCGCAGCCCTCGGTCTCCACGCCATGCTCGACGCCCTTGGCGAACAGGATCTGCATGCCCACGCAGATGCCCAGCACCGGCCGCCCGCCCGCCAGCCTGCGGCCGACGACCCGCTCGCCGCGCACCCTGAGCAGGCCCGCCATGCACGCGGCGAACGCCCCCACACCGGGCACCACGAGACCGTCGGCCTCCATGGCCGCGTCCAGGTCGGACGTCACGGTCACGTCGGCGCCGACCCGGGCCAGCGCGCGCTCGGCCGAACGCAGGTTGCCCGACCCGTAGTCGAGCACCACCACGCGCTTCACCACCACATCACCCCTGCCGTGATCGCCAGCGCCGCGCCGACCGCGCAGATGGCCGCGCCCGCCTTGAGCCCCTGCTTGATCAGCGAGACCACCCCGCCGACCAGGAAGAGACCGATGAACATCATCGCGATCGACAGCGTGTTGTCACTCATAGGACGCCCTTGGTGCTCGGCACCCCGCTCGCCCGCGGGTCGAGCTCCGACGCCTCCCGCAGCGCCCTGGCCAGGGCCTTGAACTGGGCCTCGACGATGTGGTGCGCGTTGCGCCCGTACGGGACGTGGACGTGCAGGCAGATCGCCGCCTGCGCGACCAGCGACTCCAGGATGTGCCGGGTCATCGTCGTGTCGTACTCGGGGCCGATCATCGGCGCCATGCCCTCCGGCTCGGAGTGCACGAGGTACGGCCGGCCGGACAGGTCGACCGTGACCTGCGCCAGCGACTCGTCCAGCGGGCACGACGCGCTACCGAACCGCCGGATGCCCGACTTGTCGCCCAACGCCTCGCGGAACGCCGCACCCAGCGCCAGCGCCGTGTCCTCGATCGTGTGGTGCGCGTCGATGTGCAGGTCACCCTCGGTCTTGACCGTCAGGTCGAACAGCCCGTGCTTGCCGAGCTGCGCCAGCATGTGGTCGAAGAACCCCACGCCGGTCGACACGTCCACCCGGCCGGTGCCGTCGAGACCCACCTCGACCAGGACCGACGTCTCCTTCGTCACACGCTCCACGCGGCCGACCCGACTCACAGAACCCCCTCCATCGCGGCACGGAACGCCGCCATCTCCTCGCCGGTGCCGATCGACACGCGCAGCCACTCGGGCGGACCCACCTCGCGGATGAGCACGCCCCTCTCCAGCAGACCCTCCCAGACCGCACGGCGCTCCGGGAACCGGCCGAACAGTACGAAATTCGCGTCGGAGTCGGCGACCGTCAACCCCTGACCGCGCAGCCACTCGACCGTCGCGTCACGCTCGCGCCGCAGCGCGTCCACCGTGCCCAGCAGCTCCACGCGGTGCCGCAGCGCCACGCGCGCCGCCGCCTGCGTCAGCGTCGACAGATGGTACGGCAGGCGCACCAGCAGCAGCGCCTCGATCACCGCCGGGTGCGCCGCCAGGTAGCCCAGCCGGGTGCCGGCCATCGCGAACGCCTTCGACATCGTCCGCGTCACGATCAGCCGCGGGTGCGACGGCAGCAGGCTCAGCGCCGACGGCGTGCCCTCCCGCGCGAACTCCGCGTACGCCTCGTCCACCACCACCATGCCCGGAGCCGCCTCCAGCACCCGCGCGATCGTCTCCAGCGGCAGCGCGGTGCCGGTCGGGTTGTTCGGCGAGGTCAGGAACACGATGTCGGGCCGGTGCTCCTCCACCGCGGCCGCCGCCTTGGCCGGGTCGAGCGAGAAGTCGTCCTCCCGCGCGCCCCCGATCCACTCGGTGCTCGTGCCCGTCGTGATGATCGGGTGCATCGAGTACGACGGCTCGAACCCCAGCGCCGTACGGCCGTAACCGCCGAACGCCTGCAGGATCTGCTGGAGCACCTCGTTGGAGCCGTTGGCCGCCCACACCCGGCTCGCGTCGAGCCCGTGCCCCAGATAGTCCGCCAGGTCGGCACGCAGCGCCGACGCGTCGCGGTCGGGATAGCGGTTGAGCTCGCCCGCGCCCCGCCGCACCTCCTCGGCCAGGTCGCCGACCAGCTCCGGAGAGGGCGGATAGGGGTTCTCGTTGGTGTTGAGCCGCACCGGCACGTCGATCTGGGGCGCGCCGTACGGCGTCCGGCCCCGCAGGTCGTCGCGGATGGGCAGGTCAGCCAAGGTCAGCTCATCCGGGGTCATGAGGGGATCCGCCAGTCGAAGCGGGCCCGGACGGCTGCCCCGTGCGCGGGCAGGTCCTCGGCGTCGGCCAGCACCGACACGTGCGCGGCGGCCTCGGCCAGCGCCTCGCGGGTGTAGTCGACCACGTGGATGCCGCGCAGGAACGTCTGCACCGACAGGCCGCTGGAGTGACAGGCGCACCCGCCGGTCGGCAGCACGTGGTTGGACCCCGCGAGGTAGTCGCCCAGCGACACCGGCGCGTACGTGCCCACGAAGATCGCGCCCGCGTTGCGGATCCGGGCCGCCACCGCGGCCGCGTCGGCCGTGTGGATCTCCAGGTGCTCGGCCGCGTAGGCGTTGACCACCTCCACGCCCTCGTCCAGGCCGTCCACCAGCACGATCCCCGACTGCCGGCCGCGCAGCGCCTCGGCGATCCGCTCGGCGTGCTTGGTCGCCTCCACCTGGGCCGGGAGCTCCTTCTCCACCGCCTCGGCCAGCTCCACGCTGTCGGTCACCAGCACCGCGGCGGCGATCACGTCGTGCTCGGCCTGGCTGATCAGGTCGGCGGCCACGTGCACCGGGTCGGCCGTCTCGTCGGCCAGGATCGCGATCTCCGTCGGCCCCGCCTCGGAGTCGATGCCGATGCGGCCCTTGAGCAGCCGCTTGGCCGCCGCCACCCAGATGTTGCCCGGCCCGGTCACCATGGTGGCCGGCGGGCACTCCTCCGTGCCGTAGGCGAACATGGCCACCGCCTGGGCGCCGCCCACCGCGTACACCTCGTCCACGCCCAGCAGCTCGCACGCCGCCAGGATCGTCGGGTGCGGCAGCCCGCCGAACTCCTTCTGCGCCGGGCTCGTCACCGCCAGCGACGCCACCCCGGCCTCCTGGGCCGGCACGACGTTCATCACCACGCTGGACGGGTAGACCGCGCGCCCGCCCGGCACGTACAGGCCCACCCGATCGACCGGCACCCACCGCTCGGTGACCGTGCCGCCCGGCACCACCTGCGTCGTCACGTCGGCGCGCCGCTGGTCGCGGTGGACCAGCCGGGTGCGCCGGATCGCCTCCTCCAGCGCCGCGCGCACCTCGGGCCGCAGCCCGGCCAGCGCCTCGCGCAGCGCCTCGCGCGGAACCCGCGCCTGCTCGATCTCCACCCCGTCGAACCTGGCGGTCAGCTCCCGCACGGCCGCGGCCCCATGATGGCGGACCTCGTCGCAGATGGGCCGCACCTTGTCCAGGGCGGCCTCGACGTCGAGTTCGGCGCGGGGCAGCACGTCGCGCAGGTCCCCCGGCAGGGAACCGCGCAAGTCGATACGGGAAATCACCCTCCCAGTCTACGGAGTCCGACCAGTGGGTCCCGTTCCGTCCACCATGCGGACACCCGGATCCCGTCAAGCCTCGAACCCGCCGATACGATGACCCGAAGATCGGGCGGACCCGAAGATCGGGCGAGACCCGGGATCGGGCGCGAGCGGGAGGTGGCCGTCATGGTGCGTGAGGAAGAGCTGCGGCATCTGCGCCGCTGCGTGGAGCTGGCCGCCGAGGCCCTGTCCGTGGGCGACGAGCCGTTCGGCTCGGTGCTGGTGTCCGCCGACGGGGAGGTCCTGGCCGAGGACCACAACCGGGTGGCCGGCGGCGACCACACGAGGCACCCGGAGTTCGAGCTGGCGCGCTGGTCGGCCGCCCATCTGACGCCCGAGGAGCGGGCCGCCGCGACCGTCTACACCTCCGGCGAGCACTGCCCCATGTGCGCCGCCGCGCACGGGTGGGTCGGGCTCGGCCGCATCGTCTACGTCGCCTCCTCGGCGCAGCTCGTGAGCTGGCTGGCCGAGCTGGGCGTGCCGGAGCCCCCGGTGCGTCCGCTGCCGGTCTCCGAGGTCGCGCCGCGCGTCGTCGTAGAGGGTCCCGTGCCGGGGCTCGACGAGGAGGTACGCGAGCTGCACCGCCGTTTCCATCGCAGCGCCTTTACAAAGTAGATTCCGAGATCGTCCGGAGGTCGAGACGTGGGCAAGGCGAAGGCGCAGGGGGGCACCCCGGCCACGGTGGCGCTGACCAGGGCCAAGGCCGACTTCACGCTGCACCCGTACGACCACGACCCCTCCGCCCAGGCGTACGGTGAGGAGGCCGCCGACGCGCTCGGCGTGCCGTACGAGCGGATCTTCAAGACGCTCGTGGCCGAGACCGAGAGCGGGCTCGCGGTGGCGGTCGTGCCGGTGGCGGGCAAGCTCGACCTCAAGGCGCTGGCCTCGGCCCTGGGCGGCAAGCGCGCCGCCATGGCCGACGCGGCGAGGGTGGAGCGGGTGACCGGATACGTCGTGGGCGGCATCAGCCCGCTCGGGCAGCGCAAGCAGCTCCCCACGGTGGTCGACGCGTCGGCGCTGGAGTTCGAGACGATCTACTTCTCGGCGGGCAAGCGCGGGCTCCAGATCGAGACCGCGCCGGCCAACCTGGTCGCACTCACCCGCGCCGTGACCTCCCCCATCGCCAAGCGCTGAACCCCGGCCCCACCGCCCCCGCGCTACCGACCTGTGGTCACCGGCGGGACCGCTCCCGGCACGACGGCCTGGGGCATGGCCGCTCCGGGCTCGCCGGCGCCGGACACGGCCATGCCCGGCCCCATCGGCGCCACCCCCGTCCGCCCCGAGAAGCGCGGACGGCGCTCTCCCGGCGTGCCCAGCACGTCCCCGCCGGGCGGCCACAGCTGGTGCCCGTGGCGGCGCGCCCACCGCAGCCACTGCCGCTGCCGGTGCAGCATCTGCCGGATCTGCTCCGCCTCCTCGGCCTCCTTCAGCCCCGGCGTGAAGCCGCCGCCGAAGCGGGACATGTCCGCGGGATGGAAGTCGCCCGCCGGGGTGTCGCGCAGCGCCGACTCCATCGAGGCCACCCAGATCGGCCCCGGCAGCGACGCCCCCTGGACCGACCCGTAGTACTCGCCGCCGATCTCCACCCCGCGCAGCGGGTACCGGTAGGAGCCCCGGATGTCGCCCACGCTGACCGCCGCCGCGAGCTCCGGGGTGTAGCCGGCGAACCAGGCCGAGGTGTAGCCGTTGTTGGTGCCCGTCTTGCCGGCGGCGGGCCGGCCGATGCCCTGCCCGGTCATCGTGCCCTTGTCGAACACGCCCTGCAGCACGTGGTTGACGGCGTCGGCGACCTTGCGGTCCAGCGCCTGCTCGCAGGTGGGCCGCACGTGGGCGGTCCGGCCGTCCCGGCCGGTGATCTCCACGATGGCCTGCGGCCGGCAGTACCGGCCGCGCGCCGCGAACGCCGCGAACGCCGCCGCCACCGTCACCGGGTCCATCTCGTTGACGCCCAGCGTGAACGTCGGCACCTCGCGCAGCGGCCGGCCGTCGGCCCGGGCGATGCCGAGCGCCCTCGCGGTCCGCACCACGTTGCACAGGCCGACCTTGCGCTCCAGCATCATGTAGAAGATGTTCACCGACTTCCACGTGCCGGTGGACAGGCTGTACGGGCCGCCCTCGCCCTCCCCGCTGGCGTTGTGCACCCGCACGCTGGGCGCGTTGACGGCCCGGCCGCGGCAGTCGCGGTAGCCCTGCGACGGCACGAGCACGCCAGGTGTCTGGAAGCCCTGGTCGAAGCGCCAGCCCTGCTGCAGCGCGGTCGCCAGCGTGAACGCCTTGAACGTCGAGCCCGCCTGGAGCCCCATCCCGCCGCCGTGGGCCATGTCAGCCACCAGGTTGAACGTCGTCCGCGTCCCGTTCTTGCGGTCGCCGGGGTTGCGGCCGAAGTCCTTGCTGGCCGCCATCGCCCGGATGCGTCCCGAACGCGGCTCGACCATGGCCTCGGCGGCCACCTCGGTGTCGCGGGCGTCGACCCGGGCGCGGATCGCCTTCTCGGCGGCCCGCTGCGCCACCGGGTCCAGCGCGGTCCTGATCACCAGCCCGCCGGTGGCGAGCCGGGCCCGCCGCTCGCGCGCGGTGGCGCCGAACGCCTCGTTGGTGAGCAGCTCGCGCTGCACGTACACGCAGTAGTACGGGTACCTGCTCTGCGCGCAGCCGCCCGGCTCGGGCCGCAGCCGGATGCCGAGCGGGCTCCGCTTGGCGGCGGCGGCCTCCCGCACGCCCACCAGGCGCAGCTCGGCCATCCGGTCCAGCACCAGGTCGCGCCGCTCCTTCAGCCGCGCCCGCTGCGCCGGGCCGATCGACGGGTCGGTCGAGTACGGCATGCGCACCGCGCCGGCGAGCGTGGCCGCCTGTGGCAGCGTGAGGTCGGCGGCCGTGGTGGAGAAGAAGCGCCGGGCCGCCGCCTCCACGCCGTGCGCGCCGGCGCCGAAGTAGGCGATGTTGAGGTACCGCTCCAGGATCTCGTCCTTGCTGTACTTCTGCTCCATCGCCAGGGCCAGACGCAGCTCGGTGAGCTTGCGGGCGAGGTTGGGAGCGCGCGCCCGGTCGCGCTCCTCCTCGGTGCGGGCGCTCTCGACCAGGATGTTCTTCACGAGCTGCTGCGTGAGCGAGGAGCCGCCCTGCCGGATGCCGCCGGCCGAGGTGTTGGTGAGCAGCGCCCGGAGCGTGCCGCGCACGTCCATGCCGCCGTGCTCGTAGAAGCGGGCGTCCTCGATGGCGACGATGGCCTGCCGCATGACGGGCGCCACCCGGCTGAGCGGGATCGCCCGCCGGTTGGCCTGGTAGAACTGGGCGAACGGCTTGCCGTCGCGGTCGAGCAGCCGCGTCACCTGCGACAGCGGCTCCTCGCGCGGCGCCGGCGGGAGCTGCTGGAACGTGGTCGCGACGCTCTTGGCGGCGAGCCCGGCACCGCTCACGACGGGCGCGGCCATGGAGGCGGCCAGGACCCCGCAGAGCGCTCCCACCAGCCCCAGGGCGCTCACACATCGCAACACTCTCACGCAGACGGTCTGCGGCGGCCGGATCCCCGGCAAACCCGGGGATCCGACACCTTTACTGTTCCCGGCGGATGTTCAGACCCAGGGACACGAACTGGTCGAACGGCTTGTGGTATCCGCGCACGATGTGGTGGACGCCGCGCAGCGTGGACGTCCCGTCGGCCACCGCGGCGGCCAGCACCGCGGAGAAGCCCGCGCGGATGTCGGGCAGCGTCACGTCGGCGCCCTTGAGCTTGGACACGCCGCGCACCACGGCCGAGTGCCGGGCGTTCGTGTCGTGGTAACGGCAGGCGGGCCCGCCGAGGCACTGGTCGAACACCTCGATCTCGCAGCCCATCCGCTGCAGCGCCGGCACGTACACCAGGCGGTTCTCGAAGACCGTCTCGTGCAGCACCGACATGCCGTTGCTCTGCGTGAACAGCACCATGAGCGGCGTCTGCCAGTCGGTCATGAAGCCCGGGTGGGTGTCGGTCTGGACGGCCGCCGAGCGCAGCCCCTCGGGCGGCGCGGTGGCGCACAGGTACTCGTCGTTGATGTCGAAGCGGGCGCCCATCCGGGCCAGCGTGGTGATCGCGGTGACCAGGCGGTCCTGCGGGCAGCCGTGCACCCGCACCTCTCCCCCGGTGATCAGGCCGGCGGCCAGGTACGAGAACGCCTCGATGCGGTCGCCGGCCAGCCAGATCGAGGCGCCGCGCAGCCGCTCGACGCCCTCGATGACGATCCGGCGGTCGGGCGACAGCTCGATCCTGGCCCCCATGCGCTGCAGGAACAGCGCCAGCTCGACCACCTCGGGCTCCATCGCGGCGTTCTTCACCACGGTCTTGCCCTCGGCGAGCACGGCCGACATGAGGATCGTCTCGGTGGCGCCGACGCTCGGGTACGGCAGCTCCAGCCGGGCGCCGCGCAGCCGCGTGGCCTTGGCGAAGATCCCGCCGTCGCCCACCTCGACCTCGGCGCCCATCGCGCGCAGCGCCTCGACGTGGAAGTTGACCGGCCGCCGGCCGATCGGGTCGCCGCCGACCAGCGGCACGAACGCCTCACCGGCCAGGTGCAGCAGAGGGCCGAGCATGAGAATCGGGATCCGGTTCAGGCCGGTGAACGCGTCGGGCACGCGCGGCCGGATCTCCGCGCCCCGCTCGACGCGGATCTCCTTCTCCGTGATCTCCACGTGGATGCCGAGGGACTCCAGCATGGCGGCGGTGATGCCGACCTCGCCCACCTCGGGGGCGTTCTGGATCGTGCTCTCGGTGCCGCCGAGCATGGCGGCGACCATGTGCTTGGAGACCGCGTTCTTGGAGCCGCGCACCTCGACGTCCCCGCGCAGCGGGCCGGAAGGATCGATCAGCCAGACCTCATCGTGATTCACGAAGCGAGCCTAACCGGGAGATACCATCGACCTGTTCCGGTGAGCCGGTTCAGTGGCACATCTGAGGGGGATCGCGTGGCGAGGCAAGTGCGGGCGTTCGCGGTCACCGTCCTCGCCGTCGCCGCCCTCGCCGTGCTCGCCGGGCTGCTGTGGTCCGCGCTCACGCCCCGTGCGCCGTACCAGGTGACGGAGCAGGGGACGGTGCTGGCCGACCCGACCACGCAGGCGCTGATCGCCGCGGACGGCTGGTTCGCGGTGATCACGGGCGGGCTGGGCGTGGTCTGCGGGGCCGCCGGCTGGTTCCTCAGCCGCCACGACCGGCTGCCCGTGCTGCTGGGGCTCTGCGCGGGCGGGGCGCTGGCGGCGTTCGTCACGTTGTGGGTGGGTTCGACGTTCACGCTGGGGGCGGTGACCGTCGAGGCGGCCGCCACGCCGGGCGCCAAGGTGGTGGCGGGTTCGCTGCAACTGACCGCCCGGGGCGTGCTGGTGGCCTGGCCGCTGTGCGCGGTGGCGATCTTCGGGCTGATGGAGGGCATGCACGGCTACCGCGAGTCGCCGCTGCGCACGCCGTATGGGGTCGGTGACCCGCCGCACCTCGGCTGAGCCTCACAGAGGTGGGCGGCGTAGCCCGTGGCCCGTCGCGCTCTCGAACGCGGCGGCCACCCGCAGCACCCTGGCGTCGGCGAACGGCCGCCCCACGATCTGCACGCCCACCGGCAGCCCGTCGGCGGTGAACCCGGCCGGGACCGACGCGGCCGGCGCGTGCAGGACGCTGATCCAGTACGCCGAGCGCATCCACGCCAGGTAGTCGGGCATGGGCACGCCGTCGATCTCCATGACGTACGGCTGCTCGACCGGGAACGGCGGCACCTGACTGACCGGCGCGATCAGCACGTCGCAGGTGTCGAAGAAGGCGGCCATGCGCTGGTAGAGGCCGCTGCGCAGCCGCTCGGCGCGGGCCAGGTCGGCGCCGGTGACCTCGCGGCCCCGCTCGACGTTCCAGCGCGTGTTCGGGCCGAGGCCCGCCAGGTCGCCGAACGCGAGGGCGTAGTACCAGGCCCGGTAGACGCGGAAGGCGTCCTCGGCGTCGGACAGGTCCAGGTCCACCTGCTCCACCCGCGCCCCGAGCCGCTCGAACACGGCGGGAGCGCCCGCCGTGACCGCCGCCGTCGCCGGGTCCACGGGCAGGCCCCCCAGGTCGGGGCTCCAGGCCACGCGCAGCCCGGCGACGCCCTCCTCCGGGTCCGGCGCGAAGTCCTCCGTGACCGCGAACGGCGAGCGGGGGTCGAACCCGGCGATGGCCGACATCATCAGCGTCACGTCGCCGACCGTGCGCGCCATCGGACCCTGGACCGACAGCGTGTACCAGGCGGCGGTGTCGGACGGGTCGGGCACCCGGCCGGGGGTGGGGCGCAGGCCGACGACGTTGCAGAACGAGGCGGGGTTGCGCAGGGAGCCGCCCATGTCGGAGCCGTCGGCGAGCGGCACCATGCCGGTGGCCAGCGCCGCCGCCGCGCCGCCGCTGCTGCCGCCCGCCGAGCGGGACAGGTCGTAGGGGTTGCGGGTCGCGCCGAACACCTCGTTGACCGTGTGGGAGCCGGTGCCGAACTCGGGGGTGTTGGTCTTGCCCACGCTGATCGCGCCGGCGCGCCGGAGCCGCCGCACGATCAGGTCGTCGGCGTCGGGCACGTGCCGGGCGTACTGGGGTGATCCGTACGTGGTGCGGATGCCGGCCGTGTCGACCAGGTCCTTGTGCGCCACCGGCACGCCGTGCAGCGGCCCGGCCGGCTCGGCCGCGTCGGCCGCCTTGGCGGCGTCCATGGCCTGCTCGGCGGCCAGGGTGACGACGGCGTTGACCCGGGGGTTGACCTGCTCGATCCGGTCGAGGCACACCTGGAGCAGCTCGACGGCGCTCACCTGCCGGGTGCGCACCAGGCGGGCCATCTCGGCGGCGGTGAGGTAGTACGGTTCGGTCACCCTTCGATCCTGCCCCACCCTGACAGCGGGAGCCACGGCAAGCCTCCCCGCCGCGCCACCGCATCCCCGCGCTTCCCGCCCGAGGCCGGGCGCCCGCCTCAGCGGCGCGCCGCTTCCTCACCCGGCGCGTCCGCCCGCGCGGCGCCTTGTCCACGGCGGCCCCCTGGGCGTGACTCCCTGGCCCGCCACCGGTCAGCGCCCCCAAGAGGCGCGAGCCCTACGCGGCGCCCCTGAGCGCGGCGCCCCTGAGCGCGGCGCCCCACAAGGAGCGCCCCCACCCCCGCGCCCCGTTTACAGCGCCCTGAAGAGGGGCGCGTTATACGCGAGCGCCCGGGAAAACGCCCAAACGCCCCAGAGGAGGAGCAAGCCCTCCCCCAGCACGACCCGCCCAGGCCCCGGACGAGGAGCACCCGCCAGCAGTGCCCCGAGAGGCGTCAGTGACGAGAGGCAGGCCCTCTCCGACCGGCCCAGAAGTCATCCACGACGTGGGACGGAGTCACCCCCCGGGCGGCACCGCGAAGGGCGGGCCGCCCGCGAGAGGGCCCGGCGAAGGAAGCGGCCGGTGAGCGGGCCGTCGCCGGTTCAGCCGCCGAGGCAGGCCGGGCCGAGGAGCTGCTTGAGGTCACCCATCAAGGCCGGCGACGGCATCACCCGCAGCCGGTCCTCGACCCGCATGACCGTGGTCTTCGGCCCGTTGTGCACCTGGAGGTGCACCTCCGACGTGCCGGGGTGGGTGGTGAGGATCTCCTTCAGCCGTCCCACCACCGGAGGCGTGCACCGGTTGAGCGGCAGGCTCACCAGCAGTGGTCCGCCCGCCTCCTGGGTGAGGTCGGGCGCGGTCACCTCCATCGCGATGACCTTCGCGACGTCCTCGCGCTTGTCGATGCGGCCCTTGACGAAGACGATCGCGTCCTCGGCCAGGATCGTGGAGCAGAGCTGGTAGGCCGACGGGAAGACCATCACCTCGATCGAGCCTTCGAGGTCCTCCAGCTGGGTCAGCACCCAGGTGTCGCCCTTCTTGGTGATCTTCCGCTGGACGCCGCTGAGGATGCCGCCCACGGTGACGATCTGGCCGTCGGACCGGCTCTCGTCCTGCAGGGCGGCGATGGTGCAGTCGGCGCCGGAGGCGAGGATGTGCTCCACGCCGAACAGCGGATGGTCGGACACGTACAGGCCGAGCATCTCCCGCTCGAACTGCAGCAGCGTGCTCTTGTCCCACTCGCCGACCGGGATCTGCACGTCGAAGGTCTGGTCCTCGCCGCCGTCGATCGCGCCGAACAGGGAGTCCTGGCCGATGGCCTCGTTCTTCTTGATGTCGATGATCGCGTCCACGGCCTGCTCGTGCACCATGACCAGGCCCTTGCGCACGTGCCCGAGCGAGTCGAACGCGCCCGCCTTGATCAGCGACTCGATCACCCGCTTGTTGCAGACGATCGCCGGCACCTTGCGCAGGAAGTCCTTGAAGTCGCCGAAGCGGCCCTTCTCCTTGCGCGCCGCGATGATGCCGTCGACGACGTTGCCGCCGACGTTGCGCACCGCCGACAGGCCGAAGCGGATGTCGGTGCCGCGCGGGGTGAAGTCGAAGTCGGAGTCGTTGACGTCCGGCGGGAACACCTTGATGCCCATGCGGCGGCACTCGTTGAGGTAGAGGGCCGACTTGTCCTTGTCGTCCTTGACGCTCGACAGCAGCGCGGCCATGTACGCGGCCGGGTGGTTGGCCTTGAGGTAGGCCGTCCAGTACGACACCAGCCCGTACGCGGCCGAGTGGGCCTTGTTGAAGGCGTAGTCGGAGAAGGGCAGCAGGATGTCCCAGAGGGTCTTGACGGCCGCGGCGGAGTAGCCGTTGGCCTTCATGCCCCCCTCGAAGGACTCGAACTGCTTGTCCAGCTCGGCCTTCTTCTTCTTGCCCATGGCGCGGCGCAGCAGGTCGGCTTTGCCGAGCGAGAACCCGGCCACCTTCTGCGCGATGGCCATGACCTGCTCCTGGTAGACGATCAGGCCGTAGGTGGTGCCGAGGATCTCGGCGAGCGACTCCTCGAACTCCGGGTGGATCGGCGTGATCTCCTGCAGGCCGTTCTTGCGCAGGGCGTAGTTGGTGTGGGAGTTGGCGCCCATCGGGCCGGGCCGGTAGAGGGCGCCGACGGCGGAGATGTCCTCGAAGTTGTCGGGCTTCATCAGCCGCAGCAGCGAGCGCATGCCGCCGCCGTCGAGCTGGAACACGCCCAGCGTGTCGCCCCTGCCGAGCAGCTCGTACGTCTTGCGGTCGTCGAGCGGCAGCTTGAGCAGGTCGATCTGCTCACCCGTGGTCGACTTGATCATCTTCAGGCAGTCGTCGATGATCGTGAGGTTGCGCAGGCCCAGGAAGTCCATCTTCAGCAGGCCGAGCGTCTCGCAGGTCGGGTAGTCGAACTGCGTGATGATCGCGCCGTCGGAGTCGCGGCGCATGATCGGGATGTAGTCGGTCAGCACCTCGGCCGACATGATCACGCCGGCGGCGTGCACGCCGGTCTGCCGGATCAGGCCCTCCAGGCCCCTGCCGAGGTCCATCGTCGCCTTGACGTCGACGTCCTCCTCGTAGAGCCTGCGCAGCTCGCCCGCCTCGTTGTAGCGCGGGTGGTCCTTGTCGAAGATGCCCGACAGCGGGATGTCCTTGCCCATGACGGCGGGCGGGAACGCCTTGGACACGCGGTCGCCGAGCGCGTAGGGGTAGCCGAGGACGCGACCGGCGTCCTTGATGGCGGCCTTCGCCTTGATGGTGCCGAACGTGGCGATCATGGCGACCTTGTCGGCGCCCCACTTCTCGGTCACGTAGCGGATCACGTCGGCCCGCCGGCGCTCGTCGAAGTCGATGTCGACGTCGGGCATGGAGACGCGCTCGGGGTTGAGGAACCGCTCGAAGATCAGGCCGTGCGGCAGCGGGTCGAGGTCGGTGATGCCCATCGCGTAGGCGACCAGCGAACCCGCCGCGGAGCCTCGGCCGGGGCCGACCGGGATGCCGTTCTGCTTGGCCCACATGATGAAGTCGGCGACCACGAGGAAGTAGCTCGGGAAGCCCATCTGCTCGATGATGCCGATCTCGTACTCGGCCTGCTTGCGGTGCTCGTCGTCGTAGCCCTCGGGCCAGCGGCGGTCCATGCCCTCCCAGACGGTCCTGCGGAAGAACTCGCTCTCCGTCATGCCGTCGGGGATGGGATAGGTCGGCATCAGGTTCTTGAACTCGAAGAACCCGGCCGGGTCGACCTTCTCGGCCACCAGCAGCGTGTTGCGGCAGCCCTCGGCCCACAGGTCGGAGGAGTCGACGGCGCGCATCTCGTCGGCGGTCTTGATGTAGTAGCCGCTGCCGTCGAAGCGGAACCGGTCGGGGTCGGACAGCTGCTTGCCCGTCTGGATGCACAGGAGGGCGTCGTGGGAGGCGGCGTCGGACTCGTAGGTGTAGTGGGAGTCGTTGGTGACCAGGGGCGGGATGTCCAGCTCGCGGCTGATGCGGGTCAGCCCGTCGCGGACCCGGCGCTCGATGTCGAGGCCGTGGTCCATGATCTCCAGGAAGAAGTTGTCCTTGCCGAAGATCTCCTGGTACTTCGCGGCCGCCTTCACCGCCTCGTCGTACTGGCCGAGCCGCAGGCGCGTCTGCACCTCGCCCGACGGGCAGCCGGTGGTGGCCATCAGGCCGTCGGCGTGCTCGGCGAGGATGTCGGCGTCCATCCGCGCCCACTTGCGGACGAAGCCCTCGGTGTAGGCGCGCGAGGACAGCCGCATCAGGTTGTGCAGGCCGGTCTTGTTGCGCGCCCAGATCGTCATGTGGGTGTAGTAGCCGCCCGCGGAGACGTCGTCCTTCTTCTGGTGCGGCTCGCCCCACAGGACCGGCTTCTTGTTGTGGCGCAGCTCCGGCGCGACGTACGCCTCGATGCCGATGATCGGCTTGACGCCCGCGCCGGTCGCCTGCTTGTAGAAGTCGTAGGCGCCGTGCATGTTGCCGTGGTCGGTGATCGCGATCGCCGGCATGCCCAGCTCGCCGACCTGTTTGAACATCTGCTTCAACCGCGCGGCCCCGTCGAGCATGGAGTACTCGGTGTGCACGTGCAGATGGACGAACGAGTCGCTGGACGACATGGAGCGGCGCCTCCCGGTCTGATGGTTTGCGCTCCGACTCTAGTGCTCCCCACCGACAGTCCGCCTACCCTCGCGCCAGCCTTCCGTTCGGGGGCGTGTCGCACGGCGCGGCGCCGGTTACGCTGCTCGTGCGGTCCGGCGAATCGGGCGTTCCGACCGCCACGGGGGCTTTCGGGAGGCAGGGCTGGAAAGGCGCGGGATCGTCGGCATCGTTCCCATGGTGACGGCCGCCCTGCTCGGCGTGCTCGTCGCCGTCGCGGGGCTCCCCCTGGGGTGGTACGGCGGGCTGGCCTGCGCGGCGCTCCAGGCGGGCTGTCCGGCCACGGCGCCACCCACGGGGAGTCTTCCCCGGATGACCCGGCTGACGGCCGTACAGGTGGCGCTGAGCGGCTCGTACGCGGGGCTGGGCGACTCGTACTCCTCCGGCGAGGGCGTGTACGCCCCGGCCGGGCAGGGCGGCGAGGACGGCCGGACCGGCGGGAAGCCGGACCCGGGGCGGTTGCCGGCCGGAGAGGGCGCGGCCCCCTGCCACCGGGCGCTGGGCTCGTACGTGCCGCTGGTCGCGGGCGCCCACCGCTTCGGCGGCGGCACGGGCTTCTGGGCGTGCAGCGGCGCCACCACCGGCCAGCTCCTGCGCGGCCAGCACGGCCAGCGCCCCCAGGTGGCCCGGGTGGACCGCTCGACCAGCCTGGTGACGGTCACCATCGGCGGCAACGACGCCGGGTTCGCCCGCGTCCTGACCGCCTGCATCGTCAAGCTGCCCTGGTCGTCGGCGTGCGTGGACCAGGACGCCGAGGTGGCGCGGCGGGTCGACGGGCTGCGGTCGAGCCTGCTCGGCGTGCTGCGGGAGCTGCGGTCGCGCGCCCCGCAGGCCCGGATCATCGTGCTGGGCTACCCGAGGCCGTTCCCCGCCCGCCCCGCCGACCGGGTGGACAACCTCGGCGTCGAGGACCAGCTCTGGCTCAACCGCGTCACCCGGCGGCTCAACGACGTCATGCGGGAGGTGGCGGCGGGGTTCGACCGGGCGGTCGCGGCGTTCGGGGGGCCGGGGAGCGTGGAGTTCGTGGACGCCTACGACGCGTTCGACGGCCACGAGGCGGGCACGGCGCAGCCGTACCTGAACCGGCTCGTCGTGCACGTCGAGGAGCTGACCGTGGACAGCCGCAGCTTCCACCCGACGGGCGCCGGCTACCGGCGCTTCGCCGAGCTGGTCGACCACCAGATCGTCACGGGGCCGGGCCGCCCGCTGAACAACTTCGTCCTCTCCCGGCCGTGAGCGGGCCCCGCCCGCCCGCCGAACGGCCCGCCCGCTGAACGGCCCGCCCTGTGACCGGCCCGCCCTGTGACCGGCCCGCCTTGCGACCGGGGCACCCTGTGACGCCCGCCCTGTGACCGGGCCGCCCTGTGACCGGGGCACCCTGTGACGCCCGCCCTGTGAGACGCCGTCACGCGCGGCGGCGTTCCTCGGCCAGGTGGAGACCCGCCTCGATGACCGCGTTCATGACGGACGCCAGGCGCTCCTCGCCCAGCGCGGGGGCGCGGCGGGCCATGCGCGCCACCAGCGACCGCTCGCGCTCCATGTCGCGGCCCGCGAAGCCGCCGACCGGCTTGAGCGTCTGCACGACGCCCGCCAGCGCGGCGCGCCGCTCCAGGAGCGTCGCCAGGGCCGCGTCGACCCGGTCGATCGCCTCCCGGCACTCCGGCAGCGTGGCGGGCCTCTCGGGCCGCAGCAGCGCCCCCACGAGCGTCACGGCCTCCCGCGCCGCCCGCAGCTCCTCCGGGTCCACGACATCCGCCCCGTACGGTCCCCCACCGCCGTGCCCGTACGCGTCACCACCACCGTGTCCGTACGCCTCACCGCCGTGCCTGTACGCGTCGTCACCGCCGCCATGCCCGTACGCGTCACCGCCCTCGGCCGCGTGCGCCCCCCGAGCCGCCGGGAGGCCGCCCAGGACGAGGCCGTCGGCGCCGGCCGCGACCGCGGCGGCCGACAGCTCGGGACGCCCCGTGACGTCGGCCACCACCGGGCGGCCCGACGCCTCCCGGGCCGCGCGCAGCAGACCCAGGTCGAGCCGGCCGGTCTCGCACAGGATCACCTCCCCGCGCCCCTCCAGCGCGCAGTAGTCGGCCAGCCCCAGCCACTCCTCCAGCGACGCCGAGGGGCGCCGCTCCACCACCACGGGCAGCCCCAGGGCCGCCGCGGCGCGCACCAGCGGGATGTCGCGGGTCCAGGACGCCCCGATCACCACGCCGTCGGCCCCGGCCGCGACGGCGGGCAGGTCGTCCGCGCCCGCGGGCTCCACGAGCGGCACCCTCCCGGCCGGCCCGCCGCGGGACTCACGGGGCGGCCACCCGTCCGTGCGGGCGTCATGGGGACGCGCGGCAGGGAGGGCGTCCTGGGGACGCCCGACAGGACGGGCGTCCTGAGAGCGCCCGGCAGGGCGGGCGTCATGAGAGCGCGCGGCAGGGAGCGCGTCCTGGGGGCGCGCGGCGGGGCGGGCGCGCAGGCTGATCCGGCCCGCGATCACCACCGCGGGTCCCGCGCCCACGCGCGCCCCGCCCAGCGTGACCACGTGGCGTTCCAAGGTCGATGACATCTCGGCTCCTCATCCAGGGCCGGCTCGCCGGAGCCGGCGAAACGAAAAAGGCAGAGACGAGGCGTCTCTGCCGGTGCCGACTCCAGGTGGTCGCTAGCTCACGACCGGCTCTCCCGGAGCCGGCTCGGTAAACGCGTGGCGACAAGTCATGTCCGAAACCCTACACCCGCCCTCCACCTGCTGGACTGTGCTTCTCACATGGCGGACTGTCCTTCAGGCGAGTCGCCGTTGATCCCTCGCTATGGGAGTATTTCTTGGCCTAGAGGGAGGGTTTGAGGCCGTTGATGTCGGATCGCAAACGGGACGGACGCCGCATCGCCGGCCGCTACGAGCTGCAGGAACCCATCGGCAAGGGCGGCATGGGCATCGTGTGGCGCGCCTATGACGAGCTCCTCGACCGTGAGGTCGCGGTCAAGGAGGTCCGCTACGCCGCCGCGCTGGGCGACGAGGTGCAGCTCCTGAACCGGCGCACGATGCGCGAGGCGAGGGCGGCGGCCAGGTTCGAGCACCCCAATGTCATCGTCGTGCACGACGTGATCGAGGAGGACGACCGTCCCTGGATCGTCATGCAGCTCGTCCCGTCGCGCTCGCTGGGCGCGGTCATCAAGCAGGACGGGCCGCTGAAGCCGCGCCGGGTCGCCGAGATCGGCCTGGCCGTGCTGGAGGCGCTGCATCGCGCGCACGAGGCGGGTGTGCTCCACCGCGACGTCAAGCCCGAGAACGTGCTGCTCGCCGACGACGGCCGGGTGGTGCTGACCGACTTCGGCATCGCCACGCTGGAGACCGAGACGCAGCTCACGGTGACCGGCCTGGCCGGCACCCCGGCGTTCATCGCGCCCGAGCGGCTCAAGGGCCTGCCGGCGCGGCGCGAGTCCGACCTGTGGTCGCTCGGCGCGACGCTGTACACGGCGCTGGAGGGCCGCTCGCCGCACGAGCGCGGCATGGCGCTGGCCACCATGCACGCCGTCCTCACCGACCCGCCGGACCCGGCGCCGCACGCCGGCCCGCTGACCGAGCTGATCGACCTGCTGCTCGCCAAGGAGCCGGTCCAGCGGCCCACGTACGAGGAGACGGCGCGGATGCTGCGCCAGGTCATCACGCCGCCGGTGCCGCAGCAGCCGCCCGCCCCCGCCCCCACGGCGCAGATGCCGGCGGCGACCGCGCAGCTCCCGGCCCAGCCGCCCGCCGAGACCCGGCCCCGCCGCCGCTTCGGCCGCCAGACGCCCGTCCAGCCGGCGGCGTCCGTCCAGCCGGCGACGCCCGTCCAGCCGGCGGCTCCCGTCGAGGACGACACGCCGACCGACCCCAACCTGCGCGCGCCCGAGCCGGCGTCCCCCGCGCCGCGCACCTCCGCGTTAGGAGGCCCGAAGGGCTCCGGCCACGAGCCGGCCCTGCCCGAGACCGGCGTGCGCATCACCGCGGCCGGTCCCGAGCCGGAGGAGGCGGACGATCCCACGGCCGGCTCGTCACGCTCCGAGCCGGGCCGCCGCCTGGGCCCGGTCGTCGCGGCGGCCGCCGCCGTGGCGCTCGTCGCCGGCGTGGGCGGCTACCTGGGCCTGAACTCGGCCCCCGACGACCGCTCGGCCAGGAAGACCGGCGCCTCGGCCACGGTGCCCACCGCGTCCGCGAAGGGCTCCACCCCGGCGTCGCCGTCCGTGTCCGCCTCCGCGTCCCCGTCGGCGTCGCAGCCCGCGTCACCGTCGGCGTCGCCCACCCCCACCGCGTCGCCCACCCCCACCGAGGCGAAGACGCCCGATCCGGCCGACGCGCTGCCCAAGGGCTGGCACATGTACAAGGACAAGAAGATGGGCTTCTCGGTCGGCCTGCCCAAGGGCTGGGACATCCACGTCCGTGAGAGCTCCCACCGGATCACCTTCCGCGGCCCGGGGGCGGGTCCCAAGTCCTACCTGCTGATCGAGGAGGCGCCGAACCCCGGCTCCGACCCGTACAAGGACTGGAAGAAGCAGGAGCCCTCGGCCAAGTACAACTTCGGCGGCTACAAGAAGCTCAGCATCAAGAGGGTCGACTACCAGAAGGCGGCCGCCGACTGGGACTTCACCTGGAACGCCGACTCGGGGCCGTCGCGGGTGCGCAACCGGGGGTTCATCACCTACAACGGCCGCGCCTACGCCATCTACTGGCACACGCTGGAGAGCCGCTGGAAGAAGGATCTGCACTTCTTCGAGGGCTTCTGCGCGACCTTCCAGCCCCGCAAGTAGGCTTCCCGGCGTGCAGAGGGAGGTCGGCGGGCGCTACCGCCTCATCGAGCCGCTGGGCGAGGGCGGCATGGGCGTGGTCTGGCGCGCCCACGACCGGCTGCTCGACCGCACGGTCGCGGTCAAGGAGGTGCGCTACACCGGCGTCGGCGACGACAAGCGGGCCGACCTCAACCGCCGCACCATCCGGGAGGCGCGGGCGGCGGGCCGCCTCGACCACCCGTCGGTGGTGGTGATCCACGACGTCGTCGAGGAGGACGGGCGGCCGTGGATCGTCATGCAGCTCGTCCCGTCGCGGTCGCTGGCGCAGGTGCTCGCCGAGCAGGGGCCGCTGCCGGTCGAGCGGGTGGCGCTCATCGGCGAGCGGGTGCTCGGCGCGCTGCGCGCCGCCCACGCCACCGGCGTCCTGCACCGCGACGTCAAGCCCGAGAACGTGCTGCTCGCGCACGACGGCCGGGTGGTGCTGACCGACTTCGGCATCGCCACGCTGGAGGCCGAACCGGGGCTGACCGCCACGGGCGGGCTCGTGGGCACGCCCGCGTACATGCCGCCCGAGCGGCTCAACGGCGAGCCCGCGCGGCCCGAGTCCGACCTGTGGTCGCTGGGCGCGACGCTGTACGCGGCCGTGGAGGGCGCCCCGGCGTACCGGCGCGACTCGTGGGCGGCCACGGTGGCGGCCATCCTGCGCGACGACCCGGCGCCGCCGGTCCGCGCGGGCGCGCTCACCCCGGTCATCATGGGAATGCTGCGCCGCGACCCGGCCGCCCGGATGCCGGCGGGCGAGGCCGCGCACCTGCTGGGGATGATCGCCTCAGCCCATTCCGGCCACACGGTCCCCGTGTCCGTCTCCGGCCGCCCGGCCGCGCGGCGGCGGCTCATGGTGCCCGCCGCGATCGCCCTGGCCGCGGTGCTGGCCGCGGGCGGCACCCTGCTGGCGGTCCGCGCGAGCGGGCTCCCGGGCCGGGACGGCGGCTCGTCCGCCCTGACGGGCACGACGGGCGAGCCCACCCCGGCCGCCACCGCCACCGGGAAGGCCACACCGACCGGGAAGGCCACACCGACCGCGAGCCCCGAGCCGAGCGCGACGGCCACCCCCGGCGAGAACGGCGTCGCCGTGCCGGCGGGCTGGCGCGCGTACCGCAACGCGGAGGGCGGCTTCTCGATGGCCGTCCCGCGCGGCTGGACGGTCGTCAGGAGCTCCACCCGCGAGAGCGTGACCGTGCGCGGCCCCGGCGTCCCGGGCGCGTTCATCGTCGAGTGGACCGCGCCCGAGGGGCCCTGGCCCGGACCCGTGCGGCACTGGCAGGCCGTGGAGAAGGACATCCTCGGCAGGAACGAGTTCGCCGGCTACCGCCGGATCGACATCGGGCCGACCACGTACCTCGGGCGGCCGGCGGCCGACTGGGAGTTCCTCCGGCGCCGCGACGGGGGCCTCCTCCACGTTCTCAACCGCGGATTCCGCACCGCCGCGGGCAGGACGTACGCGCTGTACTGGGAGGCCCCCGACTCCAGGTGGAGCCGCGACCGCCGCTACTTCGACACGTTCACCGCCACCTTCGCCACCCTCTGACGGCCGGTTTTAATCCGGCGAGGTGCGTGCTTGGGAGGGGCTTTATCGGGTAGGCGGCCCGCATGTCCGATTCAGCGGTAATGGTCGGTGGACGGTACCGGCTGCTCAGGACCATCGGCCAGGGCGGCATGGGCACGGTCTGGCACGCCCACGACGAGGTGCTCGGCCGTGACGTGGCCGTGAAGGAGATCCACCCGCCCCCGGACCTCAACGGGCCCGAGCGCGACGTGTTCAGCGTGCGGACCTTCCGCGAGGCCCGCGCCGCGGGCCGGGTCGCGCACCCCGGCGTGGCGGCCGTCTACGACGTGCTGGAGGAGGGCGGTCACCCGTGGATCGTCATGCAGCTCGTCCGGTCGCGGACGCTGGGCGAGCTGGTGCGCGACGACGGCCCGCTGCCCCAGGCCCGGGTGGCGGAGATCGGCCTGCAACTGCTGGAGGCCCTGCGCGCCGCGCACGCGGCCGGCGTCCTGCACCGCGACGTCAAGCCGGACAACGTGCTGCTCGCCGAGGACGGCCGGGCGGTGCTGACCGACTTCGGCATCGCCACCACCGAGGACGAGGCGCCCGTCACCAGGACCGGCATCCTCGTCGGCACGCCCGCCTTCATGGCGCCGGAGCGGGCCGCGGGCGGCCAGGCCGTGCCGGAGTCGGATCTGTGGTCGCTGGGCGTGACCCTGTACGTGGCCGTGGAGGGCCACTCCCCCTTCCATCGGGCGCACGCGCTGGCCACGCTGGGCGCCGTGCTGCACTCCGAGCCGCCGCCGCTGGCCCGCGCGGGCGCGCTCGGACCGGTGCTGCTCGGGCTGCTGCGCAAGGACCCGGGACAGCGGATGAGCCTGGACGAGGCGCGGTGGCGGCTGCACGCGGTCGTCGCGGGCAACGCGCCCGAGCCGACGGCCCCGGTCGCCATCCCGGCGGGCGTCCTGACCGCCCCCGGCGCCGTCGCCGCCCAGGACACGCCCCCCAGGGAGGCCGCGGGCGCCGCCGCGCCGCCCGCGCCGCCGGCCGAGGCGACTCCCCCCGCGCCCGTCCCGGCGGCGGTCCGCAGGCGCAGGCCGCCGCTGGCGGCGCTCGTCGCGGGAGCCGCGGCCGTCGCCGTCCTCACGGGCGGCGCCGCGTGGTGGACGAACCAGCCGGCCGGTCGCGGCCGTACGCCGGCGACGGTCCCCGCCGTCGTCTCCTCGGCCGTCCCGTCCGCGCCTACCCGGAAGCCGGGCACGGAGCCGGCCACCGAGCGCAGGACGAGCACGCCGGCCACCCCCACCGGCAGGCGGCCCGTACGGCAGGGCACCGCGCCCACCGGCGGACCCTCCCGCGAGCCCGCGTCGAGGCCCACGCGCGAGCCCACGACCGGGCCCACCGCCAAGCCCACGAAGCCCACCAGGAAGCCCACCCAGAGCCCCAGCAAGAAGCCCACGGCGAAGCCCACCGGCAAGGCGACCGGGAAGCCGACCCCCCGCAAGTCGAAGAAGGCCGACGAGCAGGCGTCGGGCAAGCCCGGCCAGGTGGACCCGGCCGGCACGGGCCGTTCGGTCAAGACGCCGAAGAAGGCCAAGCACGGCAAGCACGCCTGACGCGCGGGGAGCACGCCCGGCGACGGAGGCGTGCCGCGGTCAGGACTCGGCGCTGACGATGTCGAGGGCCTTCTGCAGGTCCTCGGGGTAGTCGGTCTGGAACGACATCCACTCGCCGCTCGACGGGTGCTCGAAACCGAGCGACACCGCGTGCAGCCACTGCCGCCCGACACCGAGGCGCGCGGCCAGCGTGGGGTCGGCGCCGTACAGCAGGTCGCCCACGCAGGGATGGCGCAGCGCGGACATGTGCACCCGGATCTGGTGGGTGCGGCCCGTCTCCAGCTTGATGTCCAGCAGCGACGCCGCCCGGAACGCCTCGATCGTGTCGTAGTGCGTGACCGACGGCTTGCCGCCCGCCACGACCGCGAACCGGCCGTCGCCCGACGGGTGCCGGTCGATGGGGGCGTCCACCGTGCCCCGGAACGGGTCGGGGTGGCCCTGCACCAGCGCGTGGTAGCGCTTGTCGACCGTGCGCTCCTTGAAGGCGCGCTTGAGGTGGGAGTAGGCGTGCTCGCTCTTGGCGACGACCATGGCGCCGGTGGTGTTGGCGTCGAGCCGGTGCACGATGCCCTGACGCTCGGCGGCGCCGCTGGTGGCGATCGTGTGACCGGCGCCGAGCAGCCCGCCGATCACGGTGGGGCCGGTCCAGCCGACCGTGGGGTGCGCGGCGACGCCGATCGGCTTGTTCACCACGATGATGTCGTCGTCCTCGTACACCACCCGCATGCCGGGCACCGGCTCGGCGACGGGCATGGGCGTGGTGACCGGGGGCGGCAGCGTGACCTCCAGCCAGGCGCCCGCGTGGACGCGGTCGGACTTGGCCGGCTCACGGCCGTCGACGGTCACCTCGCCGGCGCCGATCAGCTCGGCCGCCCGGGTGCGCGAGAAGCCGAACAGCCGGGACAGGGCGGCGTCCAGGCGCTCGCCCTCCAGCCCGTCGGGCACGGGCAGGCTGCGGTGCTCGCTCACTTGCCCTCCCTCGTCCCGTCGATCTGGTAGCCGCGCCAGGCCAGGAACACGGCCAGGACCCCGCCGCAGACGATCGACGAGTCGGCCACGTTGAAGATCGGGAAGTAGTCGATCACCGGGAAGTGCCCGGGCAGGACCTCGATGAAGTCGACCACATGCCCCTGGAACTGGGTGCTCCGGCCGAACCCCGACGGGAAGCGCAGCAGCCGGTCGGTCAGGTTGCCGAGCGCCCCGCCGAGCAGCAGCCCCAGCGTGATCGCCCACGGCAGGCTGCGCAGCTTGCGGGCCGTGCGGATGATCGCGAACACGACCCCGACGGCGATGAACGTGAAGACTATCGTCATCCCGGTGCCGATGCTGAACGCGGCACCGGAGTTGAAGAACACCCGGAACTGCAGCACGTCCGGGATGACGACCAGGGGCGCCTTGCCCTCAAGAGCCCGCAGCACGGCCGTCTTGCTGGCGAGGTCGGCCACGTAGACGACGACGGCCAGCGCCACGAGGATGACGGCGAGGCGGGCGCGCCGCCTCGCTACCGGCGCTCCTCCTTCTGCTTGCAGGCCACGCACAGCGTCGCCCTCGGGAACGCCTGCAGGCGCTCCTTGCCGATCGGCTTGTGGCACGATTCGCACACTCCATAGGTCCCCGCGTCGATCCGGGCGATCGCACGTTCGTTCTGCGCGACCAGGTCGCGCGCATTCAGGGTAAGGGCGATCTCGCGTTCGCGCTCGTACGTCTTGGCGCCGGCGTCCGCCTGGTCGTCACCGGCCCCCTGCGTCACATCTCCCGAGGCGATCTCGGACTCATGACGGCGGATGTCCGCGTTGAGCTCGTCGATCTCGCGCTGCAGCGTGCCGCGTACCTCGGCCAGCTCCTCGTCCGACCACATCGAGGGAGTGGTGGTCTGCGTGACTGCCGCCATGAGTGCCTCCATGCTGATCAAGGCCATGAGTGGTGCGGGCAGCTTAGGTGCCCTATAACGGAACGGCAAACGACCCGCCGCCCCGTTTACCTCTCCCGTACTATCCCGCCGCGCGCCTTCAACTCCTCCGCCGGGCACTCCATTCCCGCAACTTTGTCGCCGTTTACGACTTCAGTACCGGAGCCAGGGGCCTCACCAGGGAAACCGGGAAGACCCGGGCCCCGCTCTGCGTTATGGTGTGAATCTGCAAGGCGTCGATGGGGCCCCCGAATGTGAGGGATATCACCCCGGAGCCGCCGGAAGAACGGCTCCTGCGGAGCTCATTAGACCCGGCAGCAGACCAACGAAGTGGGTCCCGCACTCCTGGGGCCAAGAAGGGTGGTACCGCGGAGCCGCACGGCTTCGTCCCTTCACGCAGCCCTGTCCGACAGTGACCGCGTGGAGGCGCGCCCCAGATGTCTTCCCCTAGTTTCCGCTCTCTTCCCGCGCAGGTCGACCTGCCCGCGCTCGAGCGTGAGGTCCTCGACCGCTGGAGGGACGGGAAGGTCTTCGAGCGCTCCGTCGAGCAGAACGACGGCAATCCCGCCTGGGTCTTCTACGAGGGCCCGCCCACGGCCAACGGCCTGCCCGGCGTCCACCACGTCGAGGCCCGCGTCTTCAAGGACCTGTTCCCCCGCTACAAGTCGATGCAGGGGTTCAGCGTGCCGCGCAAGGCCGGCTGGGACTGCCACGGCCTGCCCGTCGAGGTCGGCATCGAGAAGGAGCTCGGCCTCACCGGCAAGAAGGACATCGAGGCGTACGGCATCGCCGAGTTCAACGCCAAGTGCCGCGAGTCGGTGCTGCGCCACGTCGACGCCTTCGAGCAGATGACCGAGCGCATGGGCTACTGGATCGACCTGTCCACCGCCTACCGGACGATGGACCCGTCGTACATCGAGTCGGTCTGGTGGTCGCTCAAGGTCGTCTTCGACAAGGGCCTGCTGTTCCGCGACTTCCGCATCACGCCGTACTGCCCGCGCTGCGGCACCGGCCTGTCCGACCACGAGCTGGGCCAGCCGGGCGGCTACGAGACCGTCTCCAGCCCGTCGGTGTACGTCCGCATGCCCGCCACCTCCGGGCGGCTGGCCGAGCTGGGCGCCTCGCTGCTCATCTGGACCACCACGCCGTGGACGCTCGTGTCCAACACCGCGGTGGCCGTCCACCCCGACGTGACCTACGTCGCCGCGCGCACCGCCGACGGCGAGGTGCTGGTGGTGGCCGAGCCGCTGCTGTCGGTGCTGGGCGACGGCGCCACCGAGGTGGCCCGCTTCACCGGCCGCGAGCTGGAGCGCACCTCCTACTCCCGGCCGTTCGACCTGGTCGACATCCCGGGCGCCCACTACGTGGTGCTCGGCGAGTACGTGACGGTCGAGGACGGCACCGGCCTGGTCCACCAGGCCCCGGCGTTCGGCGC
Source organism: Nonomuraea montanisoli (assembly GCF_013363975.1). Taxonomy (GTDB): domain Bacteria; phylum Actinomycetota; class Actinomycetes; order Streptosporangiales; family Streptosporangiaceae; genus Nonomuraea; species Nonomuraea montanisoli. The sequence continues at coordinate 83,808 of NZ_JABWGN010000003.1, forward strand.
CGACGACCTGGCGGTGATCAAGCGGTACGACATGCCGGTGGTCAACCCGATCGGGCCCGACGGGCGCTTCCTGGACGACGTCCCCATGGTCGGCGGCCGGTTCTTCAAGGACGCCGACGAGGAGCTGACCGAGGACCTGCGGGCCCGCGGCCTGCTGTTCCGCGGCGGCCACTTCGAGCACAGCTACCCGCACTGCTGGCGCTGCCACACCCCGCTGCTCTACTACGCGCTCCCGTCCTGGTACATCCGCACCACCGCGGTCAAGGACGCGATGCTGGCCGAGAACGCGAAGACCAACTGGTTCCCCGAGACGATCAAGTGGGGCCGGTTCGGCGAGTGGCTGCGCAACAACGTCGACTGGTCGCTGTCGCGCTCCCGCTACTGGGGCACGCCGCTGCCCCTGTGGGTGTGCGGCGAGGACGAGTCGCACGTCACCTGCGTCGGGTCGATGGAGGAGCTCGGCACGCTCGCCGGGCGCGACGTCTCCGCGCTCGACCCGCACCGCCCGTACGTGGACGACGTCACCTTCCCCTGCCCCGACTGCGGGGGCGAGGCGCGCCGGGTCCCGGACGTGATCGACGCCTGGTACGACTCGGGCTCGATGCCGTTCGCCCAGTGGGGCGCGCGGGGCAAGCCGGAGGGCGTCTACCCGGCGCAGTTCATCTGCGAGGCCACCGACCAGACGCGCGGCTGGTTCTACTCGCTCATGGCCATCGGCACGCTGGTGTTCGGCCAGTCGTCGTACGAGAACGTGCTGTGCCTGGGCCTCATCCTGGCCGAGGACGGCCGCAAGATGAGCAAGCACCTCGGCAACGTGCTGGAGCCCATCCCGCTGATGGACCAGCACGGCGCCGACGCGCTGCGCTGGTTCATGGCCTGCTCCGGCTCGCCGTGGGCGGCCCGCCGCGTCGGCCACAACGCGCTGGAGGAGATCGTCCGGAAGGTCCTGCTGACCTACTGGAACACCGCCTCCTTCTTCACGCTGTACGCCAACGCCGAGTCGTGGTCGCCCGCGATGCTGGCCTCCGCGCCGCCGGCCTCCGAGCGGCCGCTGCTCGACCGGTGGGCGCTGGCCGAGCTGCACCGCACGGTCGCCGAGGTGACGGCGTCGCTCGACGAGTACGACACGCAGCGGGCGGGCCGCCGCCTGGCCGACTTCCTCGACGACCTGTCCAACTGGTACGTGCGCCGCTCGCGCCGCCGCTTCTGGCAGGGCTCGCGGGAGGCGTTCGCGACGCTGTACGAGTGCCTGGAGACGGTCACCCGGCTGATGGCGCCGATCGCGCCGTTCGTCACCGACTACCTGTGGGACGTGCTGCGCGGCGAGGACGCCCCCGCCTCGGTGCACCTGGCCTCGTGGCCGGCCACCCGCGAGGAGCTGCTGAACCCGGCGCTGTCGGAGCAGATGGCGCTGGTGCGCCGCCTGGTGGAGCTGGGCCGCTCGGCCCGCGCCTCCTCGGGCGTCAAGACCCGGCAGCCGCTGCGGCGGGCCCTGGTCGGCGCGCACGGCTGGCCGGCGCTCCCGGCCGAGCTGCGCGACCTCATCGCCGACGAGCTGAACGTCCAGGCCCTGGAGGACATGTCCGGCTTCAGCGCCGACCTCGTGTCGTACACGGTGAAGCCGAACTTCCGGGCGCTTGGCAAGCGGTTCGGCTCGCAGACCAAGGTGGTGGCCGCGGCGGTCGGCGCGGCCGACGCCGCGTCGGTGGCCCGCACGCTGCGCGGCGGCGGCACCGTCACGCTGGAGGCCGGCGAGCTGGGCGAGGTCACGCTCGGCCCCGACGAGGTGATCGTCACCGAGCAGCCGCGCTCCGGCTGGGCCGTGGAGACGGGCGCGATCGACACCGGCACCGGTGAGACGGTCGCCCTCGACCTGGAGCTCACGGACGAGCTGCGCCAGGCCGGGCTGCTGCGCGAGGTGATCCGCCTGGTGCAGGAGGCCCGCAAGGCGTCGGGCCTGTCGATCACGGACCGGATCGCGCTGTGGTGGACGTCCGCCAACGCCGACCTGGCGGCCGCCCTGACGTCGGGCTGGTCGCTGGTGGCGGAGGAGGTCCTGGCCACCTCCGTCACGGAGGGGGCGCAGGACGGCCTGCCGGTCCACGAGGACGCGGACCTGGGCCTGACCTTCCAGCTCCGGCGCGTCTGACCGGACGTCGAAGGCGGGGCACCCTTTCGGGGGTGTCCCGCCTTCCGCGTTCCCGGGGTGTGCCCGGGAACGGTCAGTCGTCGGTGTCGTCGTCCTCGCGGCAGACCGAGCAGCTCGTCAGCCCGGCCTCCTCGGCGTCGGCGAGGGGCATGGCCAGGACGCCCGAGTCGCCCACGGCGCGGACGAGGGGGCAGTCGGTGGCGTGGTAGCGGCTCGTGCCCTCGATCACCTTGACCGTGGCGGAAGCGTTCGTGGACCCGCCGGAGGCCGCCTTGGAATCCTTGGACGACTTCTCAGGCTCCTCGGCCGCGCCGGAGGCCGAGCTCCTGGGGTTGGCGGTGGAGTCCTTCGCGTCCGAGGTGGAGTCCTCGGCGTCGCGGTCCGCCGAGCCCTTGGCGGTGGTCGTCGAGCTCTTGGCGGTGGTCGTCGAGCTCTTGGCGCCTGAAGAGGAGGTCTTCGCGCCCGAGGAGGCTGCGCCCGGGATCGGGCCCTTCGGCTTCGCGGACGACTCGGCGGCCGACGCGGGCCGGACCGGGACGTCCCGTGTCCCCGGCTTACGGGCGGGAGGCTCGACCGGCTCACCGGTGGCGGACACGGCGCGCTGCGGCCGCGTCTCCGGCCCCTGCTCGTCGTCGGCCGTCGAAGGCCGTTCCAGTGCCCGGTCCTTGGCCTCCGCGCCCGTGGCGGGCCTGGCGGCGCCCTCGGAGCGGACCGGGAAGATCTGGGTCGCCTCGCCCGGCCGTGATCCCGCCGGAGCGGACGGGCCGGCTGGCGCCTTGGGAGCGCGCGCGGCCGGCGGGGTGAACGCCACCGAAGGAGAGGTCTGCTGGTCGTCGTCCTCGTCGTCGCCGGAGCCCGCGCCGGGAGCGGCGGCCGAGGGCCGCGCGGCCGGCCCGCCCGCGGCCGAGCCTCCCGCGCCCTGGCCGGGCCCGCTCTTGCCGGACGTGTCCTTGCCGGTCGCGCCCTTGCCGGTCGCGCCCTTGCCAGGCGCGCTCTTACCGGTGGCGTCCTTGCCGGACGTGTCGCCTGGGGTGTCCTTGCCGGGAACGTCCTCGGCGGAGGCACCCGAGGCGCCCGAGGCGTCGTCGCCGGAGGTCTTCTTGGGCGTGCCCTTGCTGGTCGCGCCCGCGCCGGTCGGCCCCTTGTCATCGGCCGGACGGGCGAACCACGCGTACGGCTCGGAGGAGGAGCCCGATCCGGCCTCCGCCTTGGCGGCCTCACCGGAGGCGGCGGCGGGGGCGGTCGAGCCGGGCTTCGCGCCGGGCTTGGGAGCGGAGCCCGAGGCGGGCTCCGAGGGGCGTGCGGGGCCGCGATTGTCGGCGGCGTCCGTGCCGGGGGTGGAAGCCTTCGCGGGGGGCGCGGCGGGCTTCGGCGCGGCGGGCGGACGGCCCGTGCCGGTGGGGACCGGCGGGCGCAGGATCCGCGTGGACGCGGAGGAGTCGTCGGGCTCTTCGGAGCCGGCCGGCTCGGCGCGGCTGCCCGTGGAGACCACGGAGCCGCTGGAGGTCGCCGGACCGGACGACGCCGGGGGGGCGGACGACGTCGTGGTTCCGGAGGAGGCCGCCGGTTCGGGGTCGGCGACAGGGGGGAGCTGCCGTCCGCCGAGGGCGGCGTCGGGCAGGCACGTCGTGCAGGGCGTGAAGCCCTCCTCGCGTGCCTCCTCGTAGGTGAGCTCTTCGTGATCCCGGCCGACCAGCTGGCGGCACCCCGCGACGTGGTAGCGCTTGCGCCCCGGGATCACCAGGACGAGCGCGTCCGGGGTGATCCCCGTCGCCGGCGCGCGGCGCGGGGCGGACGCGGGGACGGTCGCCGTCTGCTGCACCCGCGGACGCGGGGACGGCGACGCTCCCGTCGGGCCGGTCTGCGGCACGCCGGTCGGGCCGGTCTGGCCGTACGGCATGCCGGGCGGCACGTGCCCCAACGGAGGGGCGGCCGGCTCGGCGGCCCGCCCACCACTGGGGAAGAGCTCGTGACGCCGCAGGAAGGCCCCGATCACCAGGAACAGCGCGGACAGCACGCTGACCACGATGGACCACATGATGAGGTACACCTTGGCCAGGACGAAGCCCGCGATCAGCAACACGACCGCCGCGAGCACCAAACCAGCGCTGATGAGGATCACAGAGGGCTCTTTCGAAGTGACGGGCCTGGTGGTCGACCCGTTACTTTACCGGCGGTCGTTGTGAGGACCGTCACCGCCGGGGAAAGCGCCCTGCGGGCCGTCGCCGCCGAACGGGCTCGGACCGCCGGGGAGCGGCTGCTGAGCGCCCTGGGGAACGGCGTGGGACATGGCCGGAGCGACGGCCGCCGGACCACCCGACATCACCGGGAAGGCACCGCTGCCCTCGGCGGAGACGTTGAGCTCGGCGAGCTGGTTCTCCAGGTAGAGCTTGAGGCGGCTGCGGTACTCGCGCTCGAAGCTGCGCAGCTCCTCGACCTTGCGCTCCAGCTCGTCGCGGGTCTGGACGAGGGAGCCCATGGCCTGGCGGTGGCGCTCCTGCGCGTCGCGCTCCAGCGTCTCGGCGCGGGCACGGGCGTCGCCGATGACCTGCTCGGCCTGGCGGCGGGCCTTGGTGAGGATCTCGTCGGCCTCGCGGCGGGCGCGGGTGACGGTCTCGTCGGCCTCACGCCGGGCGTCGGCGATCGCCTGGTCGGCGGTCTGCTGGGCCAGGGCGAGCACGCGGGCCGCGGTGTCCATGTTGTCCTCGGCGGGAGGCATGTTCATGGCCACGGGGACCGGCTGGGGCTGGGGCTGCGGCTCCGGGGCCCGCATGGGCTCGGGCTGCGGGGGCGCCATCATCTCGGGCTTGGGCTGCTCCTGCACCGGCGCGGAGGCCATGGGCATGCTCATGCCGCCCGGCACCTTCCCGCGCAGGCACTCGCCCAGCTTGGCGCGCAGCTCCTCGTTCTCTTGGATCAGGCGGTCGAGCTCGGCCTCGACTTCGTCGAGAAACGCGTCGACCTCTTCCTCGTCGTAGCCCGGTCGCAACCGGGTCGTACTGAACTGCTTGTTCCGCACGTCAGCGGGCGTCAGCGGCATCTTTTGGTCTCCTTGGCGCGCTTGGAGTCTGTCCGGAGGGACGGGGATCCCGAATCACTTCAGCGCGGACACGAGTTGGATCTCGACCGGTGCCCCGCGGTCCCTCTCACCGGCCCATCCATCCCACGATCTGGATCAGGAGCAGGACCACGATGAAGAGGACTGTGAAGCTCAGGTCAAAGGCCACCGTACCCAACCGGAGCGGAGGAATGAAACGGCGGAGGAACTTGAGGGGTGGGTCTGTTGCGGTGTATGTGGCTTCGGCCAGCACCAGTACGACCCCGGTGGGTCGCCACTGGCGAGCGAACGCCTGGACCGTCTCAAAGATCATCCTGCCGATGAGCAGCACCAGGTAGAGCGACAGGACGACGACCAAGATCTGACTTACGATCGCCACGGGCTGGCCGCGCCTCCCCTTCTGGTGTGCCCTGCGGGCCTCGGCGAGACCCGGTCGGGTGCGATAGGCATACAGAGACTCTAACTCTGGTTGAAGAACCCGCGTTCCGCGATTCGAGCCTTGTCCTCGGCGGTCACCTCGACATTGGCAGGGGACAACAGGAACACCTTGTTGGTAACACGTTCGATGTTGCCGTGTAGGCCAAAGACCAGACCTGCCGCGAAATCGACCAGGCGCTTGGCGTCGCTGTCAACCATCTCGGTCAGATTCATGATGACGGGAGTGCCGTCGCGGAAGTGCTCACCGATCGTCCGCGCCTCGTTGTAGGTGCGGGGGTGGAGCGTGGTGATGCGGGCCAGATCGGTCGTACGGCGCTCCAGGACGGTCGTGGCGGGCCGGGGCGCGGGGACGCCCGGGTCGGTCTCCTCGTCGCGGTCCTGGACCGTCACGGGCCGCTCCTCGCCGGTGCGGGGGGCCTCGTCCTCGTAGGCGTACTCGTCCGGGTAGGTGTCGTACCTCTCGTAACGGTCGTCCTCCACGAGACCGAGGTAGACCGCCATCTTGCGCATCGCGCCGGCCATCGCTACGTCGTCCTCCTGCTCATGGTCGCACTCGCTCGGGCCTGTCGCAGCGCCCGAGGCGGTAGCCGTACCCCCTTGAAGCTCACCGCTGATCGACCTCTACTGGATGCGCGGGCCTGAAGCCCACTTGAGGGGACATTACCTGACGAAGGGCTTGCGACGGCCGAGCAACGCCGTACCGATCCGCACGTGTGTCGCGCCGTGCGCGACGGCCTCCGCCAGATCGTCGCTCATCCCGGCCGAGATCATGGTGGCGCGCGGGTGGTTCTCCTGCACGGCCTGCGCCACCTCGCGCAGCCGCGCGAACGCCTTGCCCGGGTCCTCGCCCAGCGGCGCCACGGCCATGACCCCGCCGAGCCAGACGTGGCCGAGCGCGGCGATCTCGTCGGCCAGCGCCGGCACGTCGGCCGGGAGGGCGCCGCCCCGGGCCGGGTCGTCGTCCAGGGACACCTGGACGAGGCAGCCGACCTCCCGGCCCAGCCGCCCGGCCTCCTTGCTGAGGGCGGCGGCCAGGCGCAGGCGGTCGACGGAGTGGACGACGTCGGCGTAGCCGGCGACGGAGCGCACCTTGTTGGTCTGCAACTGGCCGACGAAGTGCCAGGTCAGGGGCAGGGAGGCCAGCTCGTGGGCCTTGGGCGCGGCTTCCTGGTCGCGGTTCTCGCCGACGTCGCGCACGCCCAGCTCGGCGAGGATCCGCACGTCCTCGGCGGGGCGGGTCTTGGTGACGGCGATCAGCGTGACCTCGCCGCGGTCGCGTCCGGCCGCCCGGCACGCCTCCGCGATCCGCCGCTCGACGTCGGCCAGCCCGGCCGCGATCTCGTCCCGCCTCATCGCGCCTGTCCCTTTCCCTCAGGACTTCGGGACTGCCCTGTTCGTCCCGCCTCATTCATGGGGCCTCTCGCGGCTTCCCGCAGGCCCCCATCATGCCCGGTGCCCGTCCGTCCCCGCCGACCGGGCCGATCACCGCGCCCGTCCCGTACGGGCGGCGCCGCGCGTACGGCGACAACCGTCTCGGGGGGACGCCCTCGGTGCGGCCCCGCACACAGCGGCGCCGCTCCGCCGTCCCGTTGGCCGGGAGCGGAGCGGCGAGGGCGCGACGGTCACTTCAGGAAGTCGGGAACGTCGAGCTCCTCCTCCTGCTCCTCGAAGACGACCGGGCGGCGCTTGGCCGGCTCCGACATGCGGGAGGTGATCGGGGTGGGCGGGGTGGCCGGCTCGGGCGTGGGCCGCGGGATCGAGACGGGGCCCGGCGGCTCCTCGGCCACGACGACCGGCTCGGGGTCGGGCGCGGGCTCGGGAACGCTCTCCACCGGCCGCATCGGCTCGGTCCGCAGCTCCGGCCGCGGCTCGGCCCGCAGTTCGGGACGATGCTCCGGACGGGGCTCGGACCGGAAGTCGGGCCTCGGCTCGGGCCGCACCTCCGCGCGCGGCTCGGGCCGCGGCTCCGGCCTGGGCGCGGGCTCGGCCTTCACGGTCGGCGGGGCGACGCTGGGACGCGCCGGGGAGGAGACCGGCGGCGCCGCCTGGGCCGCGGGGCGGCTCTGCGGGCGCGGCAGCTTCTCCACCGGCGGCGGCACGTCGTCGAAGCCGGCGGCGATGACGGTGACCCGCACCTCGTCGCCCAGGGCGTCGTCGATGACCGTGCCGAAGATGATGTTGGCGTCGGGCGCCGCGGCCATGGACACGAGCTGCGCCGCCTCGTTGATCTCGAACAGGCCCAGGTCGGACCCGCCCGCGATCGACAGCAGCACGCCGTGGGCGCCGTCGATGCTGGCCTCCAGCAGCGGGCTGGAGACCGCCATCTCGGCCGCCGCGACCGAACGGTCGTCGCCGCGCGCGTGGCCGATGCCCATGAGCGCCGAGCCGGCGCCGGACATGACCGACTTCACGTCGGCGAAGTCGAGGTTGATCAGACCGGGCGTGGTGATCAGGTCGGTGATGCCCTGGACACCGGACAGCAGCACCTGGTCGGCCGCCTTGAACGCGTCGAGCACGCTCACCTGCCGGTCGGAGATCGACAGCAGCCGGTCGTTGGGGATCACGATGAGGGTGTCGACCTCGTCGCGCAGCGTCTCGATGCCGGCCTCGGCCTGCATGGCGCGGCGCCGGCCCTCGAAGCTGAACGGCCGGGTCACGACGCCGATGGTCAGGGCGCCGAGGGACCGGGCGATGTTGGCCACCACGGGCGCGCCGCCCGTGCCGGTGCCGCCGCCCTCGCCGGCCGTCACGAAGACCATGTCGGCCCCCTTGAGGACCTCCTCGATCTCCTCACGATGATCTTCCGCCGCCTTGCGCCCCACGTCGGGGTTGGCGCCGGCGCCCAGTCCGCGCGTGAGCTCACGGCCCACGTCGAGTTTGACGTCGGCGTCACTCATCAGCAGCGCCTGGGCGTCGGTGTTTATCGCGATGAACTCGACGCCCTTGAGTCCCTCCTCGATCATCCGGTTGACGGCGTTGACTCCGCCGCCGCCGATGCCGACGACCTTGATGACCGCGAGGTAGTTCTGCGGTGCTGCCACGACGAGGGGCCTTTCCGCTCGTTTACTTGCCATTTCGGTGCGGATGTCTCCGCGTTCTCAGTTCGGGTAAGTCTCAACCTCAAGTTGAGATTCAGATTTATGTCAACCTGAGGATTGATACGGACAGTAGGAGTTACGCTCCGGGCGGGTCAACTAACCGCGCCGCAAGCACGTCCGGCGTGTCGCGGGCTGTCCGTTTCGCTCTGTGGTCTCGCCAGGTCGGGGGCACTCCTCCGCCGCACGTCCCGCGTACAGGCTCTCACGCCCGGGCCGCCGGCGCGCACAGGCGCGGCGAACCTCTCGCACCCCCGCTGATCGGACGGCGGAAACGCGCCCGGCGGACAGCCGGTAAGGATCATTACCAGATGCGTCGCGATAAGATCACTTGAGGGTGACGACGTCCGGCGAGCTGACGTCGTAGACGTCGGCCTTGCGTCCCAGGACCCGCGTCAGGATGCGCGCCTTCTCCTCGCCGCGCTCGGCGCCGCCCCAGAAGACCGTGCGGCCGTCGGTCAGCTCCAGCGACACGCCCTCGGCCGTGGTGGCGCTCACCTGGCGCACCCTGCCCGCCAGCGAGCCGGGCAGCGACTGGACGACCTTGAGCGCGGCCATCGTCGCCGGATCGCCCGCGGCCGGCCGGTCCACCTTGAGCACCGGCAGCCACGCCGGGGCCAGGTCCCTGACCTCGATCACCACGCCGTGCGCGTCGACGAGCGCGGCCCGGCCGCCGACGGGCAGGGAGGCGATCGGCCGCCGCTCGCTGACCCGGATGCGCAGCGTCCCCGGCCAGACCCGCTCGGCCTTGGCCGTGGCGAGCTGCGGCAGGGTCAGGACCCGGGCCTCGACGCCCTCCAGGTCGACCGTGGCCAGCGGATGCAGGGCGGGCACCGCGGCCTTCTCCTTGACCCGGTCCTCGGGCACTGTGAGATTTCCCACGATCTCCACCGAGCGGACGCCGAGGACCGGCGAGAAGAACACCAGCCACGCCGCGACGCCGACCACGCCCACGGTCAGCAGCACCAGCAACGCCGTCCGCGCCCTCATCACTCTCCCGGCTGCACGCCCATCCGACCCGATCACGGCACCGAACCTACGCCGAGCGCCGCCCACGCCGCCCGAGGCGCGCCCGCCGCCCGGAGTCCCCGCCCTGCCGGGCGGTCCGAGGCGTGGCCGGAGGCGCCCCGTGCGGGCGTCAGCGGCCGGAGAGCTCCGCCAGGATCCGGGGGCCGAGCTCCGTCACGTCCCCGGCGCCCATGGTGAGCACGATGTCGCCCGGCCGCGCGCGGGACGCCGCCAGGCCCGGGACCGCGGAGCGGTCGGGCTCGTACGCGACCCGCTCGGCGGGCAGCGGCACGCGGCCCGCGACCATCGCCCCCGACACGCCCGGCTCGGGGTCCTCGCGGGCGCCGTAGACGTCGAGCACGATCACCTCGTCGGCCAGCCCGAGAGCCGTGCCGAAGTCGTCGGCGAAGAACCGGGTGCGCGAGTACAGGTGGGGCTGGAAGATGGCGACGACCCGCCCGTCGCCGGAGTAGGAGGCCACCACGTCGCGCGCGGCCCGCAGGTCGGCGGCCAGCTCGGTCGGGTGGTGGGCGTAGCTGTCGAACACGGCGACGCCGCCCGCCTCGCCCTTGGCCTCGAAGCGCCGCTTGGTCCCGCCGAAGGCCGCCAGCCCGTCCCTGATCTCCTCGAACGGCAGGCCCAGCTCGTCGGCCACGGCGATCACCGCGGCGGCGTTGAGCGCGTTGTGGGCCCCGGGCACGGCCAGCCTGACCTCGCCGCGCCCCTCGACGGTGAAGCGCGTGCCGAACCCGTCGGGCCGCACGTCGGTCACCCGCAGCTCGCCCGCCTCGCCGTACGTGCGCACCCGCAGCCCGCGCGCCCGCGCGGCCTCGGCCATCTCGGCCGCGCCGGGGTCGTCGGCGCAGGCGATGAGCAGCGAGCCGATCCGCTCGCTGAAGCGGGCGAAGCTGTCGTGGACGGCGCGCGGGTCGCCGTAGTTGTCGAGGTGGTCGGCCTCGACGTTGGTGACCACGGCGATGTCGGGGGCCAGCATGAGGAACGAGCCGTCGCTCTCGTCGGCCTCGGCCACGAACACCTCGCCGGAGCCCTCGTCGGCGCCGAGCCCGGTGGTGACGAGCTGGCCGCCGACGCAGTAGGACGGGTCGGCGCCGCACTTCTGCAGCGCCACGGTGAGCATCGAGGTGGTGGTGGTCTTGCCGTGGGTGCCGGCGACGGCGACGGCCGTGCGGCCGGCCATCACCGAGGCGAGCGCGGCGGCCCGCGGGATGATGCGCAGCCCCTGCCTCAGCGCCTCCCCCAGCTCGGGGTTGGAGTCGCGGATCGCGGTGGAGACGACGACGGTGTCGACGTCCTTGATGTGGGAGGCGGCGTGCCCGATGTGCACGGTGGCGCCGAGCCGGCGCAGCTCGCCGACGAGGTCGCTGCTGCGCGCGTCGCTGCCGGACACGCGCACGCCGCGCTTGAGCAGGATGCGGGCGATGCCCGACATCCCCGCGCCGCCGATGCCGATGAAGTGGACCCGGCCCAGGTCCTCGGTGGCGATGGGCTCGACCAGCTTGACCAGACTCATCCGGCTATCTCCAAGACTTTCCTCGCGAGCATGATATCGGCGTCCTTGCGCCCGAGCCGGGCGGCCGCCTCGGACATGACGGCGACCCGCTCGGGGTCGCGCAGGATGGGCAGCAGGTGGTGGACGATCCACTGGGCGGACAGCTCCGCGTCGTCGGCCATCAGCCCGCCGCCGCCCGCCACGATGCGCTCGGCGTTGACGCGCTGCTCGCCGGTGCCGTGCGGCAGCGGCACGTACGCCGCGGGCAGCCCCACCGCGGTCAGCTCGGCGCAGGTCAGCGCCCCGCCCCGGCACAGGGCGAGGTCGGCGGCGGCGTAGGCGAGGTCCATGCGGTCGATGTACGGCAGCAGGACGTACTGGGGGTCGCCCGGCGGCGGCTCGTGGTCGGGGACGTTGTCCGGCCCGAGCACGTGCAGCACCTGGATGCCGGCGGCGCGCAGGGCGGGGGCGGCGGCCAGCGCCGCCTGGTTGAGCGACCTGGCGCCCCGGGAGCCGCCGAAGACCAGCAGCGTGGGCCGGTCGTTCTCCAGCCCGAACCAGGAGCGGGCCTTGTCGCCCGTGGACAGCCGGTCGAGGGTCGCGATCTCCCTGCGCAGCGGCGTGCCGATGTAGGCGGCGCCGGCCAGGGCCGGCTCGGGGAAGCCGCTGAAGACGTGGTCGGCGAGCCGCGCGCCGAGGCGGTTGGCCAGGCCGGGGCGCGGGTTGGCCTCGTGGACCACGATCGGCAGGCCGCGCCGCTTGGCGGCCAGGTAGGCGGGCGTGGCGACGTACCCGCCGAAGCCCACGAGGATGTCGGCCGCGACGCGGTCGAGCACGGCGGCGACGGCGTTGACGGCGCCCGCCAGCCGGCCGGGCACGGTGAGCAGCCGCGGGGTGAGGGCCCGCGGCAGCGGCACGGCCGGCACCAGCTCCAGGTCGTAGCCGCGGGCCGGGACGAGCTGCGTCTCCAGGCCGCGCTCGGTGCCCACGCACGTGATGCCGACGCCCGGGTCGAGGCGGCGCAGCGCGTCGGCAAGGGCGAGCGCCGGCTCGATGTGGCCGGCCGTCCCGCCACCGGCGAGGACCACCCTCATGTCCACTCCCTCACGTCGTGCCCAGCGTCCCGTCTCTCACGTCATGCCCCGCCGCGCGGCGCCTCAGCGCCGGGCCCCGCTCCCGGCCCCGGCCCCGGCCCTGCTTCCGGCCCGGGACCTGGCCCGGGCGGCGCGTCCCAGGCCCAGCCAGCTTAGGGCCCGCACGGCCGGTCCGGGGCCACGGGCCGCGAGGGCCTCGCGGGCGCCGGGCTCGCGTTTGGCGAACGACAGCAGCATGCCGAGCGCGGCGAGCGTGGGCAGCAGGGCCGACCCGCCGTACGAGACGAGCGGCAGCGGGATGCCGGTGATGGGCAGCACGCCGAGGACGGCGCCCATGTTGACGATGGCCTGACCGGCGATCCAGGCCACGATCGCGGCGGCGGCCAGCCGGACGAACGCGTCGTTGACCCGGGTGGCGACCCGCAGCCCCGCGTACCCGAGCAGGCCGAACAGCGCCACGACGACCAGGGTGCCCATCAGGCCGAGCTCCTCGCCGAGGATGGCGAAGATGAAGTCGCTCTCGCCGTGGGGCAGCCAGCTCCACTTGGCCCGGCTGCTGCCGAGGCCGAGCCCGAACCAGCCGCCGGAGCCCATCGCGATCTGCCCCTGCACCGCCTGGTAGCCGGCGCCCTGCGCGTCGGCCCACGGGTCGAGGAAGGCGCCGATGCGGGCCATCCGGTACGGCTCCACCTTGATCATGATGATCGCGGCGAGCACGGCCAGCGACAGGATGCCGGCGAACAGCTTGATCGGCGCCCCCACCACCCACAGCAGCGCCAGGAAGATCATGAACAGCACGAGCGTGGTGCCGAGGTCGCGGCCGAGCATGACCATGACGGCCAGGATGGCCGTGCCGGGCATGAGCGGGATCAGCATGTGCCGCCACTCGATGCGGCCGTGCCGGGCCCGCCGGGCCAGCAGGTCGGCCCCCCACAGCGCGAGCCCCAGCTTGGCCGGCTCGGACGGCTGGATGGTCAGCGGGCCGACGTAGATCCACCGCTGCGCGCCCAGCTCGGACGAGCCGATGAACAGCACCATGACCAGCGCGATGATCGACAACGCCATGAGCGGATATCCGGCCCACCGGAAGAACCGGTGTGGCAGCCGGGAGCAGCCCCACATGACCAGCACGCCGAGCGCGGCCGAGAACGACTGCTTGATGAACCAGGAGAACGGGTTGCCGGTCTTCTGCATCGCCTCGATGCTGGAGGCCGACAGCACCATCATCAGCCCGAGCGCGAGCAGCAGGGCGCTGCACCCGAGGATCAGGTAGTAGGTGGTCAGCGGCTTGCCCAGCAGCTCCCTGAGCGTGGCGAGCTGCTCGCGCGCCCAGCCCGACGGCCCCTCGACGGCGCTCCGGCGCGGCCGGTCCTCGGTGCTGGTGGCGCTCACGTGGCGGCCTTCAGCCCGTGTACGGCACGCGCGAAGGCCTCCCCCCGCGCCGGGTACCCCGCGAACATGTCGAGCGACGCCCCGGCCGGCGAGAGCAGCACGGTGTCACCCGGGCGGGCCAGACGGGCGGCTTCGGTGACGACTTCGTCCATCGCACCAGTGTCTTGGGAGGAGATGTCCACCACGGGGACATCCGGGGCGTGTCGCGCGAGTGCTTCGGCGATCACGCCGCGGTCGGCGCCCAGCAGCACCGCCCCGCGCAGCCGCGGCGCGGCCCGGCGCACCAGGTCCTCCACGTCGGCGCCCTTGAGCTGGCCGCCCGCGATCCACACGATCGACGGGTAGGACGACAGGGCCGCCGCCGCGGCGTGCGGGTTGGTGGCCTTGGAGTCGTCGACGTAGTCGACCTCGCCGAGGCGGGCGACGTGCTGGAGGCGGTGCGGGTCGGGCGTGAAGTCGCGCAGGCCCTGGCGTACGGCGGAGGCCGGCACGCCGGCGGCGCGGGCGAGGGCGGCGGCGGCCAGCGCGTTGGCGACGTTGTGCGGGGCGAGCGGGCGCACGTCGGCCAGCGTGGCGAGCTCCTCGGCCGCCTCCACCGGGTCGGCGACGAACGCCCGGTCCACGAGGAGGTCCTCGACCACGCCGACCTGCCCGGGCCTCGGCACGCGCAGCGTGAAGCCGACGGCCCGCGGGTACGGCTCGGCCAGCCGGGTGGCCTCGGGGTCGTCGGCGTTGTAGACGACGGTGCCGGCGCGCTCGAAGATGCGGCCCTTGGCGGCGGCGTACTCCTCCATGGAGCCGTGCCAGTCGAGGTGGTCGGGCGCGACGTTGAGGATCGCGGCGGCCAGCGGGGCCAGGGAGGCCGACCAGTGGAGCTGGAAGCTGGACAGCTCGACGGCCAGCGTGTCGTACGCCTCGTCCCCGGTGCGGGTGACGGCCCGGATGACGGGCTCGCCGACGTTGCCCACGGCCGCCGCGCCGCGGCCGTCGGCCAGCAGGATGGACGTGAGCATGCGCACGGCGGTGGTCTTGCCGTTGGTGCCGGTCAGGGCGAGCCAGGGGGCGGCGCCGGCCGGACGCAGCCGCCAGGCCAGCTCGACCTCGCCGACCACCTCGACGCCGGCCCGCAGCGCGGCGGCGATCAGCGGGTGGTGGGGCGCCCAGCCGGTGGTGACCAGCCGGGTGACGCCCTCGGGCAGGTCCATGGCGCCGAAGCGGGTCTCGACGCCCAGCGCGGCCAGCTCGCCGGCGGCGCGGCGCTGCCGCTCCCCCTCGACGGCCTCCACGACCACGACCCGCTCCCCCCGGGCGGCGAGCACCTCGGCGACGGCGGTGCCGGACACACCGAGCCCGGCCACGCAGGTGAGCCCGAGGTCCGCCGCGTGCGTCATCGCGGCATCCACTCGACGTAGAACAGGCCGAGGCCGAGGGCGGCGCACAGCATGGCGATCAGCCAGAACCGGACCACGATCGTGGTCTCCGCCCAGCCCTTCAGCTCGAAGTGGTGCTGCAGCGGCGCCATCCGGAACACGCGTTTGCCGGTCATCTTGAAGAAGCCCACCTGGATGATCACCGACAGGGTGATGATCACGCACAGGCCGGCGAGGATGATGAGCAGGAGCTGGGTGCGGGTGGCGATGGCCAGGCCGGCCAGCACGCCGCCCAGCGCGAGCGAGCCGGTGTCGCCCATGAAGATCTTGGCGGGGGGCGCGTTCCACCACAGGAAGCCGATGAGCGCCCCGAGCACCGCGGCGGCCACCACGGCCAGGTCGAGGGGGTCGCGCACCCAGTAGCAGTTGGGGCCGAGCTGGTCGATGCAGTTGTTGCGCAGCTGCCAGTTGCCGATCAGCACGTACGCGGCGAGCACGACGCCGGTCGCGCCGCTGGCCAGGCCGTCGAGGCCGTCGGTGAGGTTCACCGCGTTGGAGAAGCCGACGATCATGATCAGCACCCAGATGGTGAACCCGACGATGCCGAGCGGCGGCCCGAAGTCGCGCAGGAACGACAGGCGCGGCTCGGCGGGCGTGATGCCGTAGACGTTGGCCTGCTGCGTCACCATCACCGCGAAGATGGCTCCGACGACGAGCTGGCCCAGCGCCTTGGCGCCGCTGCGCAGGCCCAGGCTGCGCTGCTTGTAGATCTTGATGAAGTCGTCGAGGAAGCCGACCGCGCCGAGGCCGGTCATGAGGAACAGCACGAGCAGGCCCGAGACGGTGGGCGGCGACAGCATGGCCAGGTGGGAGCCGCCGTAGGCCATCAGCGAGGCCAGCACGATGACGATGCCGCCCATCGTGGGGGTGCCGCGCTTGTCGTAGTGGCCGGACGGGCCCTCCTCGCGGATCTCCTGGCCGTAGCCACGACGGGAGAGCAGCCGGATGGCCAGGGGGGTGCCGAGCATCGACAGGATGAGCCCCACCGCGCCGGCGATGATGATGTTGTTCACTGGGTGGCACCCCCGAGCAGCAGCTCGGCCGTCCTCTCAAGGCTCATCGCGCGGGGTCCCTTGACGAGCACGACGTCGCCGGGCCGCAGCCACTGCGACACCTGCGCGGCGGCGGCCTCCGCGTCGGGCACGTGCACGATCGGCAGGTCACCCGCTCCGGACATGTCACCCGTTCCCGACATGTCGCCCGGGTGGGTGTGGGTCTCCCGGGACGCGGCCGGGGTCCCGGCGCGGCCGGCCGCGGCGAACGCGCCCTCCAGCACCGGGTCGGCGTCGGGGCCGGCGACCACCAGCCCGGACAGGCCCGCGCCGCCCGCCAGGCGGCCCAGGTCGGTGTTGAGCTCCGTGGAGTCCTCGCCCAGCTCGCGCAGGGCGGCGATGACGGCGAAGCGCCGCCGTCCGCCGCCCAGGGCGCCGAGCGCGGCGAACGCGGCGCGCATCGAGTCGGGGTTGGCGTTGTAGGCGTCGTTGATCACGGTGACGCCGTCGGGCCGGTCGGTGACCTCCATGCGCCAGCGGCTGCTCGGGGTCGCCTGGCTCAGCTCCGCGGCGATGGTCGCGACCGGCAGGCCCAGCTCGTAGGCCGCCGCGGCGGCGGCCAGCGAGTTCTCGACCGCGGGCTCGCCGTACAGCAGCAGCGAGACGCGGGCGGAGCCGGACGGCGTGGTCAGCGTGTAGGAGCCCCGGCCGCGCTCGTCGAAGGTGACGTCCTCGGCCCGGATCGCGGCCTCCGGCGCGCGGCCGAACAGCGTGACGCGCGCCTCGGTGCGCGCGGCCATCTCGCGCACCAGCGGGTCGTCGGCGTTGAGCACCGCGACGCCGTCGCGGGGCAGCGCCTCGACCAGCTCGCCCTTGGCCTTGGCGATGGCCTCCTTGCCGCCGAACACGCCGAGGTGGGCGGTGCCGACGTTGAGGACCACGCCGATGCGCGGCGGCGCGATGCGGGTGAGCGCGCGGATGTGGCCGATGTTGCGGGCGCTCAGCTCCAGCACCATGAACCGGGTCTCGTGGTCGGCCCTGAGCACGGTCAGCGGGTGGCCGATCTCGTTGTTGAACGAGCCGACCGGCGCGATCGTGGGCCCCATGCGGGTGGTCAGCCGGGCCAGGAGGTCCTTGGTGGTCGTCTTGCCGGCCGAGCCGGTCACGCCGATCACGGTGGCGCCGGGCAGGGCCGCGCTCTGCGCGGTGGCCAGGGCGGCCAGCGCGGCGGCGGTGTCGGGCACCACGACCGCGGGCGCGTCGACGGCCCGGCTCGCCAGCACCGCGACGGCTCCGGCCCGGACCGCCTGGGCGGCGTAGTCGTGACCGTCCACGCGCGCGCCCTTGAAGGCGACGAACAGCGATCCCGGCCGGACGTCCCGCGAGTCGATCACCACCGGACCGCGCACCACCGCGCGGGGGTCGGCCATGCCCGACAGGGCCCCCGAGGTGATCTCGGCGATCCTGGCCAGAGGCAACGGGATCATGCGTGCTTCCTGCTTTCCTTGCGTGCGTCGATCGCCCGGGTGACGACCTCGCGGTCGTCGAAGGGGATCACCTCGCCTGAAATGTACTGACCCTGCTCATGGCCCTTGCCCGCCACCACGATCACGTCGCCGCGGCCGGCCCGGCCGACCGCCAGCTCGATCGCGGCCGCGCGGTCAGGCTCAATGATCACATGAGCGCGGTCGTGCCGCGGAACGCGGAGCGCTCCCTCCATCATCGCGGCCAGGATGGCCAGCGGATCCTCGGAACGAGGATTGTCGCTGGTGAAAATCGCCACATCGGCCAGCCGGGCCGCGGCCTCGCCCATGAGGGGCCGCTTGCCCGTGTCGCGGTCGCCGCCGCAGCCGAGCACCACCGTGAGCCGCCCGGCGGTGACCTCGCGCAGGGACAGCAGCACCGACTCGACCGCGCCCGGTTTGTGCGAGTAGTCGACCACGGCCTGGAAGTCGTCGCCGGCGTCCGTGACCCGCTCCATGCGGCCGGGCACCCCGGTCATCGCGCCGACGCCGTGGACGGCCGTCTGGAGCGGCACGCCGGCCTCGACGAGGGTGACAATGGCGCCGAGCGCGTTGGCGACGTTGAACGGGCCGGGCAGCGAGATCTGCGCGTCGGCCTCGACCCCGCCGGGGCCCACCACGCGGAAGGCGCTGCCGTCGGCGCCGAGCCGGGTGTCGAGCGCCCGCCAGGCCGCCTCCGGGTCGCCGAGCGCCGAGAACGTCGTCATCGGCACCTTGGCCCGCGCCAGCAGCTCGCGGCCGTACGGGTCGTCGAAGTTGGTGACGCCCGTCCGGCACATCTCGGGCTGGAACAGCCGGGCCTTGGTGGAGAAGTAGTCGTCGAGGTCCTTGTGGAAGTCCAGGTGGTCCTGCGACAGGTTGGTGAACAGCGCCACGTCGTAGAAGACGCCGTCGACGCGGCCGAGCGCCAGGGCGTGGCTGGAGACCTCCATGGCCGCCGCCGTCACGCCCCGCTCGCGCATCAGGGCGAACAGGCCGTGCAGGTCGGACGCCTCGGGCGTGGTCAGCCGCGGCTGGAACTCCAGGTCGCCCGCGTGGATCTCGACGCCGCCGACCAGGCCCGTGGTGTGGCCGGCCGCCCGCAGCCCCGCCTCCAGCAGGAACGTGGTGGTGGACTTGCCGCTGGTGCCGGTGACGCCGAGCACCTGGACGTCGTGGGCCGGCTGGCCGTACACCCAGGAGGCGACCTGCCCGAGCAGGGCGCGCGGGTCGGGCACGATCAGCACCGGCAGCCCGGTCGCGACGGCCCGCTCGCGGCCCGCCTCGTCGGTGAGGACGGCCGCGGCGCCGCGCGCCAGAGCCTGCGCCGCGAAGGCCGCGCCGTGGGCGGTGCTGCCGGGCAGGGCGACGTACAGGTCGCCGCGCTGGACCTCGCGCGAGTCGAGGGTGACACCGGTCAGCGCGGCATGGGGCGACCTCGCCGAGCCTGACTCGGCGTCGAGCATGGTCGCCAGCCCGGTCAGCGGGCGGGGCGGACTGGTCGTTGGACGCATAGACGACGGGGGACGCACGGCGGCAGCGTACCTTCCCCGGTCACTGTCCCGCGCGAGTCCGCACCGCTGGCGCGGTGGAACCCGTGGGCGGGATCTTCCTGCTCTTGATGGCGAACGTCATCACATCCTTGAACACGGGCGCGGCGATCTGCCCGCCGAAGTGTCCGTTCTTCGGGTTCTGCAGCACCGACAGCACCACCAGCCGGGGCGCGTCGGCGGGACTGAAGCCCACGAACGAGGCCGTGTATCCGTCGTAACGGCCCAACTGCTGATCGTAGCGGTCCGCGGTGCCCGTCTTGCCCGCCACCCGATAACCGGGGATGGCGGCGAGCTCGCCCGTGCCCTGGGCGCTCACCGCGGCCTCCAGCATGGTGGTGATCTCCTTGGCCGTCCGCTCGCTGACCACGCGGGTCTTCCTGCCCGGGGCGGACGGGACGAACCGCCCCGACGCGTCCGTCGTGCCGGCCACGATCTGCGGCTCGATCTTCACCCCGCCGTTGGCGATCGTCTGGTAGACGCTGGCCATCTGCAGCGCGGTCACCGACACGCCCTGGCCGTAGGCGACCGTGCAGCTCTGGCTCCCGGACCAGGTCTTGTAGTCGGGCAGCAGGCCCGCGCCGGCGCCGGGCACGCCGCCGCCGGGGGTCGCGCCGAAGCCGAACGCCTTGAGCATGCGGTAGAGCCGCTCACTGCCGATCTTGCGGGCGGCCATGATGGTGGCGACGTTGCTGGACTGCGCCATGGCCTCGCGGAACGTCATCGCCTCCGCCGGGTGCGGATGGGCGTCGCGCAGCACCCGGTCGTAGCACTTGATGTTGTCCTTGACCTGGAAGACCGTGTCGGGGCTGACCACGCCGGCCTCCAGCGTCGCCGCCGCGGTGATGACCTTGTTGGTGCTGCCGGGCTCGAACACGTCGGCGGCGGCCCGGTTGACGTACAGGCCGGGCGGGGCCTTGCCCCAGTTGTTCAGGTCGAGCTCGGGGGCGTTGGCCATGGCGACGATCTGCGCCGTCCGCACGTCCATGACGATGACGGTGCCGCTGCTCGCGCCCGCCACCTTCGCCTGCTCGGCGATGGCCCGCTGGGCGGCCCACTGGATGTCGCGGTCGATGGTCAGCCGCACGTCGCGGCCGTCGACCGGGGCGGTGCGCTGGGTGCTGGTCATCGGGATGGGCTGGCCGTCGCGGCCCGTCTCGGCCCGCTGCTCGCCGTCGCGGCCGGCCAGCAGGGAGTTCTTGGCCGCCTCCATGCCGCCGAGGCCCTTGCCCTCGTCGCCGACGAACCCGATGAGGCTGCCCGCCAGGTCGCCCGCCGGGTAGAGGCGCCGGTAGGTCTTCTTCGACGTCAGGCCGGGCACGCGGCCCTCCTTGAGCAGGCGGGCGGCCACGCCGGGGTCGACGTCCCGGGCCAGGAGCTGGTAGCGGGTGCCGGTCACCGCCAGCTTGGCGGCCATCTCCTGCTCGGACCTGCCGAGGTACGCGGCCAGGGCCTGGGCGACCACGGGACGCGCGGCGGGGGGCACCACGCTGGGGTCGATGGCGATCTCGCGGGCCTCGGCGGTGACGGCCAGCGGGTGGCCGGCGACGTCGGTGATGGTGCCGCGCCTGGCCGGGATCTGCTGGGTCTGCAGGCGCTGACTGGCGGCCCGCGCCTCGTACACCTTGGAGTCGAGGCCCTGCATCTGGATCAGGCGGCCGGCGAAGATCGACATGATGAACGTCATGCCGATGAGGCCGACGTTGATGCGCCGGCGCGGGCTGCCGAGGCGCAGCACGAGGGGCGGCCTGGCGGGACGGGACGGCGGCCGGCGCCCCGATCCGGGACCACCGCCGCGCCCTCCCCCGTCGCGCCCTCCCCCGTCGCGCCCTCCCCCGTCGCGGCCGCCGGGGCCCCGGCCGTCCGGGTCCCAGCCGTCACGGCCCCAGGCGCCGGGGGCTCCGGGCATGCGGGAGAGCAGCGCGCCCAGACCGCGGGCCAGCGGGCTCGCGGGCCCGCGGCGGGGGGTGCTCCTGCGCGGGCCGGTGGCGCGTCCGGGGGCGTCCTTGGGGGGGCGTCCGCGGGGGTCGCGCTCCTGCGCGGCGGCCCGGCCACGCGCGCTGCCCCGGTCACGGGGGTCGCGGTCACGGGAGTCGCGATCGCGCGGGTCACGGTCACGATCACGCGCGTCACGATCGCGGGGATCGCGGCGCGGGTCACGATCGCGCGGGTCACGATCGCGGGGATCGCTATTGCGCGGGTCACGGTCACGAGGATCGCGGTCACGGGGATCGCGGCGCGGGTCACGGTCGCGGTCACGCGCGTCACGATCGCGGGGATCGCGGCTGCGGGAGCTGCGGAGGTCGGGGTCCTGTGAGGGGGAGGCCCGGCGCGTCCCTGCTCCTTGGGCGCCGTCCTGGCGCAGGCGGCCACGCCCGGACGGCCCTGACGACCCGGACGACCCGGACGGCCGCTCGGCCTCGTCGCGGGCCCGGCCGTCGCTCGCGCCCCGGCCCCGACCGTCCGTCCCGTTCTGCACCCGGCCGTCCGTACGGCTCCGCGCTCGGTCGTCCCTCCCGCCTCGCACCCGGCCGCCCGGCCCGCCGGTCTCGCTCCGCGTACGGCTGCCCGAGGCGGAGGTCCCGCCGCCCGCGCGGCCGCGGCCGGGCTCGGAGTCGTCGTCCTGACGGCCGCGGACGACGCGTCCCACGGGCTCCTGGCGGGAGCGGGCACGCGGACCGTCGCCGTCGTCCTGGCGGCGGGCGCGAGCCGACGAGCTCTCGCCGCGTCCCGTGAAGGGCGGGAGCTCGTCGTGGTCCTGGGCCGCGCGCCTGGAGCGGGCCGATCCGGCCATCGGGTCCCAGCCCGACGGCTCACCGTCGTCCGCGCGGGAGCGGCGGCCGTCCGCCGAATCGCGCTCGGGCCGGCCGCCCGACCGGCCCTGGCGGGCGTTCATCCGGTCGTCGGCCGAACGGCCGCCCGACCGCCCGCGCGCGCCATCTTGCGGCGCGCGGCCGTGTGGCAGGTCAAGGGGGTCACCTTCCCAGTCCCGGCGCGTACGGCCCCGAGTGGGGCCCTGTGGTTCGTCGTCGGGGTCACGGCGCAGGCGTCCCCGGGGAGCGGCGTCCCGCCCGTCGTCGTCACGCTCACGGCCCGCACGGCCACGCGGGGCGGCGGCGGACAGGTCGTCGCGGTCACGGCGCACACGTCCCGCCGAAGCGTCCCGCAGGTCCTCGTCGTGGACGCGGCGCAGGCGGCCACGCGCCCCCACGTCACGAAGGTCGTCATCACGGTCACGCCCCGCACGACCACGCGACCCGGCGTCCCGCCCGTCGTCGTCACGGTCGCGGCGCGCGCGGCTGCCCGCCGAATCCTGTGGCGTGCGGGTGCGGGGCGGGTCCTGGGGCGTGCGGCCGCGGGGCGTGCGGCCACGCGGCCGGTCGTCCGGGTCGTCGTCGGACGAGCCGCCGGAGGACGACAGGTCGAAGGGCAGGTCGAACGGGTCCTGGCGCTTGCTGGGGTCGCGCCGGTCGTCGGACGACGCGCGCCCCGTCCCCTCCGAACGGGACGAACCCGTCGCTCTGCCCGGCCTTCCGGGACCGCCGGGCGTACGACGGGCGGCGCCGGGCCCTCCCTGAGAACCGGCGCCGCCCCCGCCACGGCCGGGCCCCTGGCCCCTGCCGCCTGTGTCCCTCACCGGGTCTGGTCCACCCGCCCGGCGTCGGCCTCGGTGCCCGCCGGGGCACCGTCGGCGCCCTGCCCGGACGTGCCGGCCGGACGGGCCTGGCCGGTCACCTCCGTGGTGCCCGACGTGGCGC
Organism: Nonomuraea montanisoli; assembly: GCF_013363975.1. Taxonomy (GTDB): domain Bacteria; phylum Actinomycetota; class Actinomycetes; order Streptosporangiales; family Streptosporangiaceae; genus Nonomuraea; species Nonomuraea montanisoli. The sequence goes on from NZ_JABWGN010000003.1 coordinate 106,784, forward strand.
CCGTCGTCGTGCCGGACGTGGCGCCCGTCGTGGTGCCGGACGTGGTGCCGGTCCTGCCGGTCTCGGCCGTGCCGCCCGTGCCCGTCCTGGCCTCGCCGCCGGTCGTCGTACCGGTGGTGGCCGTGCCGGTGGTGGCCGTGCCGGGCGTGGTGCCCTTCGTGGCCGGGGTGCCGGTGCCGTTCGTGGCCGGGGTGCCGGTCTCCGTGCCCGTGCCGGGCTTGGCGGCACCCTTGCCCGTGTCGCCGAGCGTGAGCGGGTTGATGCTGTTGTCGAGGTGGAGGCCCTGGTCCTCGGCCCGCCTGGCGATGACGGACGCCTGGGTCTCCTGCTCGATGACCTGCTTGAGCCGGTCGTTGTGCTGGCGGGCGGAGGCGATCTCGCCGCGCAGCCGCGAGGCGGTGATCGAGTCCTGGGCGAGCACGGTGTTGAGCAGCAACAGGCTCACCAGGCCGCCGCAGAGCAGCCCGACGACGAGCAGCACGAACGGCGCCCGCTGACGGCGGCGGGCCGGGACGGCCCGGGCCGCGGGACGGGCGGCGCGCTCGCTCCGGTCCCGGCGGGACGCGGACTCGGCGGCCGGGCGCGGGCGCGGCACCGGGCGCGCCGCGGGCGACGGCTCCTGGCCGGGAACCGTGCCGGGACCCGGTCTCGTCGTGGGCTCGCCGGACGGCCGCGCCGGCGGCGCGGCGGGTGACGTGCCGGCGGGGCCGGTGAGCGTGCGGGTGCCGTTCTTGGGCTGCTGGGCGGGCGCGGGCCTGCGGCGGCCCGTGCCGGGCGCGCCGGCGGCGCCGCCCTTGACCCCGCCGCGCGCACCGGCCCTCGCCGCGCCCGGCCGCGACGGACCGGCCGACGGCAGGTCGGGCGAGGTGAAGTCGGGCAGCGTGATCACTGGCGTGTCGGCGTCCGAGCCGGCGGAACCGGAGGCACCGCGACCCGACGCGCCCGCACCCGAGGCGCCGCCGGACGCGGCGGACCTGGACGCGCCACGGCCGGACGCGCCGACGCCGGAGGCGGCCGACCCGGGCGCGCCGGTCTCGGACGCGTCGCCGGGCGTGGCGGTGCCGGGCGCGGCGGGCTCGAGCACGGTGCCGCGGGCGGACGCGCGCCGCCTGGTCTCCTGCTCAGTCGTGGTCGTCAACACGGATCCTCTCTGCCGCCCGTAGCCGGGCCGAGGCAGCCCGCGGGTTGCGGGCCAGCTCTTCTTCGCCGGGGAGCTCGGCCCCCCTCGTCACCAGGCGGAACCGCGGCTGGTGTGCCGGCAGCGGGACGGGGAGCCCGGGTGGGCTGGTGTCCCTGGTTCGCGCCGTGAGGACCTGCTTGGTGAGCCGGTCCTCCAGGGAGTGGTAGGAGAGCACGACGACTCTCCCCCCGAGCGTCAGCGCGTCGAGGGCCGCGGGCAGCGCCGCCTCCAGGGCGGTGAGCTCCGCGTTGACCTCGATGCGCAGCGCTTGGAAAGTCCTCTTGGCGGGGTTGCCCCCGGTGCGCCGGGTAGCGGCGGGAATCGCCTGCCGGACGATCTCCGCGAGCCGCTTCGTCGACGTTATGGCCTCCTTGGCCCTTTCCTTGACAATTAGGCCCGCGACACGCGGTGCGAACCGTTCCTCGCCGTAATCACGGAGGATGCGCGTTAGCTCCCCGGCCGAGTAGGTATTGACCACCTTCTCCGCCGTGAGCTCCTGCTCGGTGTCCATCCGCATGTCCAGCGGGGCGTCATAGGAGTACGCGAACCCGCGCTCGGCCTCGTCGAGCTGCGGCGAGGAGACCCCCAGGTCGAACAGCACACCGTCGACCGTGGTGCGGCCGAGGGCGGCGCCGGTGGTGGCGACCACCTCGGCGAGCTGGTCGGAGGAGGCGTGGACCAGGGTGGTCCGCTCCGCGTACGGGGCGAGCCGGCGCGTGGAGAAGTCGATCGCGAACGGGTCGCGGTCGATGCCGATCAGGTGGAGTGCCGGATGCGCGGCGAGCAGGGCCTCCGAGTGGCCACCGAGCCCGAGGTTGGCGTCGACGACCACGGGACGCTCACCGCCCAGCGCCGGAGCCAGCAGCTCCAGTACGCGGTCGAGCATGACCGGAACGTGACCGCCGGTGCCGTTGGCGTCGCTCATCTCCAACCCCCCTCTCGCGTCCTTGCTCGCGGATGACGCGGTCGGCGATCCTATCGGCCCTTCCTGGGTCCCCACCCGGCGCCGCCCGGCCAGGTCCCCATCCGCACCCTCTTCGTGGACGCCCGCCATCTGACACCGGGGAAGGTGCATCAGCTGGCCGGCAGTGGTTGCGGGTGGAGACCTCGCCGAACGACATCTCCGACGGATCGACCGTGCCTTCTACAAGATCCCTGGCAGCACCTCCTCCGACAGATCGGCGAACGCCTGCTCCTGAGCCATGAGATAGGTGTCCCACGCCTGCGCGTCCCAGATCTCCAACCGGGTGTTGGCCCCGATGACGGCGCAGTCGCGTTGCAGGCCGGCGTACTGCCGCAGGCTCTGCGGAATGGTGATGCGGCCCTGCTTGTCGGGGGTCTCGTCGGACGCGCTGGCGAAGAAGACGCGGCTGTAATCACGCACCGCCTTGGCGGTGACCGGGGCGGTGCTGAGAGCCTCGGTAATGCGCTGGAACTCCTCCACGGGAAAGACGTAGAGGCATCGCTCCTGGCCTTTGGTGATCACAAGACCCTCCGCCAGCTCCTCACGGTACTTAGCCGGCAGGAACAGCCGTCCCTTGTCGTCCAGACGCGGTTGATGGGTGCCGAGGAACATCGGCCCCACCTCCCGTGCCTAGTGAAGCGCTCGACGCTGGCGCACCGGCCCTCCACTGCGCACCACCATACTCCACTTCTCCCCACCGTCAACTGATTCAACCCCATGTCACAGCCTGATCGTTTCGCGTTTTCGCAGGTCACAGCGGTGGGGGGCGGTGGGGGGCGTGGAGGGGGCGTGGACGGCCACGGGCGTGTCGGGACGCACGGAAGAACCGGAGGCAAGGGGGCCCGGCGCGCGGAGGGACGGGCGTGGGGAAAAGTGGGGGGCGCATGGTAGCCGCGATGTCACCGGATTCGCACCGCTATGGCACAAGAACAGGACATCGTCCAAGTTCTCTGGAAAATCGTTAAAAGTCGCCCCACAACCCGCACCATCGTAGGGTCGTACACACAATGGAAAAGGAACGGCATGGCTCCCGCAATGGCTTGCCCGCCACTAGGGACGACCGTCGCACTTCTTCTCATGGAGGCCTGGTGGCAGTTACCCATGACGTCCCTCCCCAGCTCGACGAGCTGGTCTCCACAGCGCACCGGATCCGCGAGGCCGTCGAGTCCGTGGTGGAGGGGAAGAGCGACGCCGTCCGTCTCACCCTCACCGTCCTGCTCGCCGAGGGCCACCTGCTGATCGAGGACGTGCCGGGCGTCGGCAAGACCATGCTGGCCAAGGCACTGGCGCGCTCCATCGACTGCCCGGTGCGCCGCGTGCAGTTCACCCCCGACCTCCTGCCGAGCGACATCACCGGCGTCAGCGCCTACAACCAGCAGACGCGCGAGTTCGAGTTCAAGCCCGGCCCCGTCTTCGCCAACATCGTGGTCGGCGACGAGATCAACCGCGCCTCGCCCAAGACCCAGTCGGCCCTCCTGGAGTGCATGGAGGAGCACCAGGTCACGGTGGACGGCGTGACGTACCAGCTCGACAGCCCGTTCATGGTGATCGCCACCCAGAACCCCATCGAGATGGAGGGCACCTATCCCCTCCCCGAGGCGCAGCGTGACCGCTTCACCGCCCGCGTCGCGATGGGCTACCCGGAGCCGCACGCCGAGCTGGAGATGCTCGACGTCCACGGCGGCGCCTCCCCGCTGGACAAGCTGCAGCCGGTCGCGACGACGGCCGAGGTACGGGCGCTCATCGAGGCGGTGCGCGGCGTGTACGTGTCGCAGCCGGTCAAGAAGTACGCCATCGACCTGGTCGTCGCCACCCGCCACTCCCCCGACCTGCGGCTCGGCGCCTCCCCGCGCTCGACTCTGCAGCTCGTGCGCGCCGCGCGGGCGCACGCCGCGCTGGCCGGTCGCGACTACGTCATCCCCGACGACCTGCAGGACCTGGCCGTGCCCGTGCTGGCGCACCGGCTGCTGCCGAGCGTCGAGGCCCAGGGCCAGCGCCGCCTGCCGGAGCAGGTGGTGACCGACCTCGTCCGGCGCGTGCCGGTGCCGGAGACACGAGCCTCGTGAGGGCCGGGCTGCGGGCGCTCACCGCGAGGGGCCGTTCGTTCCTCGCCTCCGGTGTCGCGGCGCTGGTGATGGCGATCCTGCTGGGGGAGAACGACCTGTTCCGGATCGGGGTGCTGGTGGCGGCGCTGCCGCTGCTGGCCGCCATGGTGGTGGCGCGCACCCGGTACCGGCTGAGCTGCGCCAGGCGGCTGGACCCGGCCAGGGCCGAGGTGGGCGGGGAGGCCACCGTGACGCTGCGCCTGGAGAACGTCACCCGGCTGCCCACCGGGCTGCTGCTCATCGAGGACACCGTGCCGTACGCGCTGGGCGTGCGGCCCCGGTTCGTGCTGGACAAGGTCGAGGCCAGGGGGGTCCGCGAGATCGACTACCGGGTCCGCTCCGACCTGCGCGGCCGTTACACGATCGGGCCGCTGTCGGTGCGCATCGCCGACCCGTTCGGACTGGTGGAGCTGTCGCGCTCGTTCACGATCGCCGACACGCTGGTGGTGACGCCGCAGGTCGTGCCGCTGCCCCACGTACGGCTGTCCGGAGAGTGGACGGGCGGCGGCGACAGCCGCACGCGCAGCGTGGCCGCGGCCGGCGACGACGACGTGGCCCCGCGCGAGTACCGGCAGGGCGACGACCTGCGCCGGGTCCACTGGCGCTCCACGGCGCGGCGCGGCGAGCTGATGGTGCGGCGCGAGGAGCAGCAGTGGCAGAGTCGCGGCGCGCTCCTGCTCGACACGCGCCGCCACGCCCACCGCGGCGAGGGGCCGCGCTCGTCGTTCGAGGTGGCGGTCTCGGCCGCGGCCTCCATCGGCGTGCATCTGGCCCATGAGGGCCTCGGCCTGCGCCTGGTCACCGACCAGGGCGCGGAGCACCTGACGGACACGGGGCTGAGCTGGTCGCTGCTCGACACGCTGGCCGTGGTGCGGCAGAGCCCGGTCCGCTCGCTGGACATGGCGGTCTCGGCGCTGCGGCAGGGCGGCGGCGACGGGCTGGTCGTGGCCGTGCTCGGCTCCCTCGACCCGGAGGAGGCGCGGGAGCTGGGGCGCGTGCGGCACAGCGGCATCACGGGCGTGGCGGTGCTGCTGGACGTGGACACCTGGAACGGCAGCGAGCCCGGTTCGAACGAGGACTACCAGGCGGTGCAGGCCGTGCTCAGCGGTTACGGCTGGCGCATCGTGCGGCTGCCCGCGGGCACGTCGATCGCCTCCGTGTGGCAGGCGGCCGGCAGCCGCGGCAGATACACCCTCAGCCCGGCGGGAGGTGCGGCATGAGGCTCTCGGTCGCGGCGGCGGTCGCCTCGTTCTGCGCGGCGATCCTGCTCTATCCGCTGTTCGAGGGCGGCTCGTGGTTCTGGGGGACGCTGGGCGCGGTGCTCGCGGTCCTCGCCGCGAGCATGCTGAGCGGACGGCTGTCACTGCCCCTGTGGGCGGCGCCCCCGGTGGGCGCGGTCGCGCTGTGGATCTACCTGACCGCGTCGTTCGCCGCCGGCAAGGCGTGGGCGTGGGTCGTGCCGACCAAGGCGTCGGTCGTGCACCTGGCCCGGCTGCTGGAGTCAGGCTGGGGCGACATCCAGCGCTTCGCCGCGCCGGTTCCCGCCAACACCGGCATCACGCTGCTCACCTGCGGCGGCGTGGGGCTCATCGCGCTGCTGGTGGACCTGCTCGCGGCGCGGATGCGGCGGGCGGCGCTGGCCGGGCTCCCGCTGCTGGCGCTGGCCACGGTGCCGGCGACGATCCTGGCGGACCCGATCAGCTGGCCGGCGTTCGTGATCGCCGCGGCCGGTTTCCTCGGCCTGCTCCTGGCCGACGGGCGCGAGCGGGTGGGCCACTGGGGACGGGCGGTGCTGGTGCGCCGCACCACCCGCGCGGCCGCCCCGCGGCCATCGGGCGCGGCGGCCCGGGGACGGCAGGAGCCGGAGCGGGTGCGGGAGACCGCCGACACGCGGGGCCTGCGGCTGTCGGGCAAGCGGATCGGCTTCGCCGCGGTGGTGCTGGCCGTGCTGGTGCCGGCCGCGCTGCCGGTGATGGAGCCGGTGTCGTTCTTCACCTTCGGCGTCGGCGGCAGGGGCCCCGGCGCCGGGAACTCGATCAGCATCGCCAACCCGATCGCGAGCCTGAAGGGCCAGCTGAACCTGCCCGAGCCGCGCGTCGTGCTCTCGTACACCAACAGCGACGACAAGCCCCGCTACCTGCGCATCTACGCGCTGGACACGTTCGACGGCGAGCAGTTCGGCATGACCGAGCGCAAGGGCTCGGCGGAGAACCGGACCGACGAAGGTCCGCTCCCGCCCCCGCCGGGCCTGTCCCGGGGCGTGCCGGTGACGAATGTCGTGACCGACATCCGGATGAGCGACGAGATCGTGAAGCTGTCGTTCCTGCCGTTGCCGTACCCGCCCCGGCAGATCCAGGTGGACGGCGACTGGCGGGCCGACGTGAGCACGCTCATGGTCTTCTCCACCCGGGACGAGGCCGCCGGCCTGCAGTACAAGGTGTCGACCAGCGAGCCGGCGCCCACCAGCGAGCTGCTGAAGTCGCTGCCGCAGTCCCGGCCCGACCTCGACCCCCGCTACCTGAAGGTGCCGGACGACCTGCCCCCGGAGATCCGCGCGCTGGCGGACCGGGTCACCAAGGGCGCCCGCACCAGCTACGACGCGGCGGTCAAGCTCCAGGAGTTCTTCACCAGGACCGGGAACTTCACCTACACGCTGCAGACGCAGGGCAGCGGCAACTCGGCGCTGAAGGACTTCCTGCTGCGCAGCCGTGCCGGGTACTGCGAGCAGTTCGCGGCGTCGATGGCGGTGCTGGCCAGGCTGGTGGGCATCCCCGCGCGGGTGGCGATCGGCTACACCGGCGGCACGAAGGTCGGCGACCGCTGGACGGTCGGGACGAACGACTCCCACTCCTGGCCCGAGCTGTACTTCGAGGGCGTGGGCTGGCTGCCGTTCGAGCCGACGCCGACGGGCTCGCTCGGCCAGGGCAGCGCCCGGGTCCCCGCGTACACCGTGCCGCCGCCGGACCAGCCGGGCGACGGTTCGACGCCGACGCCCGGCGCGACGAGCAGCTCGGCCGACGAGCCGCTGTCGCCGCAGGGCCGCATCAACCCCCGCGAGCTGGACCGCGAGGCCGCGCTGCAGCCGGTCGGGCTGCCGGCCGAGGAGCCGACGCCCTGGCTCGCCTACACAGGCATCGGGGCGGGCGTGCTCCTGCTGCTCCTGCTGGTGCCGGCCGCGCTACGGCTGCTCACGCGCGGGCGGCGGCTACGCCGCCTCGACGGCGCGGGACGGACACCGGGCACGCCGTCCGAGCCGGACGGGCCGCAGGCGCCCCAGGGCGGCTCCGGCACGGGCGTCAGAGCCGTGGCCGGGCGGCGGACGAACGTGGCGGCCGTCTGGGCGGAGCTCGACGACCTGCTGCTGGACTACGGGATGGAGCGCGGCACCAGCGAGACGCCGCGCGCGCTGGCGCGCAGGCTGGCCGAGCGGTACGAGTTCGACGCCGACTCGGCGGCGGCCCTGGCGGCCATCGCGTCGGCGGTGGAGCGGTCGCTGTTCGCCCGCTCACCCGGGGAGATCGGGCCGATGCGGCAGGACCTGCGCGCGGTGCGGCGGGCCCTGGCGGCGACGGTGTCGCGGGGGCAGCGGGTGCGGGCCGTGCTGCTGCCGCCCTCGACCCTGCGCCGGATCCGCCGGCTGGGCGAGGGGCTGCTGGACGGCTTCGACCGGCTGGAGAGCCTGCGGCTGCGCCGGGCGGACCCGAAGGGGTCGTGACGGGACACGCGTGATCGTGCGGTCGTTCCTGAAGGGACGGCCGCACGATCGTGCGGAAGTCGTTGCGAGGGACGGCCGCACGATCGTGCGGAGAGGAGCCCGGGCCGGCGGGTGGCCGTGCGGTCGTTCCTGGGGGATGACCGCACGGTCGTGCCGGGAAGGATCCGGGTCAGCGCTCGTCGTGACGGCGGCGCCAGCGCTCTTCCATGCGCTCCATGAACGTGCCCCGGCCGCCGCGCCGGGGCTGCTTGCCCGGGGCCGGAGCGGAACCGGAGGCGGTGTCGACGAAGCCGTTCATGCGCTTCCAGCTCGACAGGCCCCACAGACACGCGGCGAGCATGACCACGAAGCCGCCGACGCCGAGCGGGATCAGGTTGATCACCACACCGACCATGAGGAGCACGACCCCGAGCGCAAAGCCGATGGAGGCCTTGATCAGGCGGCGCTTGTAGTGGCTGCGGGGGTCACTGATCCTGACGGTGTTGGCCCACTTCGGATCCTCGGCGTAGAGTGCCTGCTCGATCTGGTCGAGCAAGCGCTGCTCGTGCTCAGAGAGCGGCACGGCGCCTCCCAAGGACGGCCCCAGGACGGGGAAGACGGCAACGAACACGGGGTGTCCGGACCTCGCGGTCGGTTATCCCCAGAATACGAGGCTGTAGACGTAGGCGAAAGCAAACGTCCAACGCAGACCAAACCGGAGGTGACGTCATAGCTCCATTGTGGGTCATCTAGGCACCACTCCCCACACTCCCCCCGACTCGTGACATCGGCGACGACATCGGCGTCATGCTTCCATTTCATCAAGTCTTCCGCGCACAAGCGACGCCGGGAGCACCGCGTCGGGCCCGAACCTGCGGATCGCCTTGTCCATCGCGCGTTCGGCCTCCCGCCATCCCGTCTCCCGCTCGCCGAGACTGAGCTGCCGCGCCGTCGAGTCGGCGGGCCTGAGGTTCTCCATCCTGACACCGACGAGGCGAAGGCGCACCCGCTCCAGCCCGGCCGCCTCGAACAGCTCGCAGGCCGTGGCGTAGATCTCCTGGGCGACGTCGGTCGGCTCCTTGAGGGTGCGCGAGCGGGTGATCGTGGTGAAGTCGGCCCGGCGCAGCTTCACGCTCACCGTGCGGCCCACGTGGCCGCCCGCGCGCATGCGCGCCGCCACGCGCTCCGACAGGCGCAGCAGCTCGCGCCGGATCACCTCGGGGTCGTCGACGTCGGCGGCGAACGTCTCCTCGTTGCCGATGCTCTTGTCGGGCGCGTGCGCGGTGACGGGCCGCTCGTCGCGGCCCCAGGCAAGCTCCGCCAGATGGCCGCCCACGGCCTGGCCCAGCTCGCGGCGGAGCGTGGCGGGCGGCACCCGGGCCAGGTCGCCGACCGTGCGGATGCCGAGCCGTACGAGGGCCTGCTCGGTGCGCTCGCCGACGCCCCACAGCGCGGAGACGGGCAGCGGGTGGAGGAACGCCTCCACCTCGCCCTCGGGCACGACGAGCAGGCCGTCGGGCTTGCACTGCTTGGAGGCGAGCTTGGCGACGAACTTGCTGCTCGCCACCCCCACCGAACAGGTGATGCCGTAGCGCTCGCGCACCTGCGCGCGGATCATCGCGGCGATCGCCGCGGGCGGCCCCAGCCGGCGCCCGGCGCCGCCCACGTCGAGGAACGCCTCGTCGGAGGCGATCGGCTCGACCAGCGGGGTGATCGCGTGGAAGATCTCCATGACGCCCCGCGACACCTCGGAGTACTTGCCGTGGCTCGGCGGAATGATCACGGCCTGCGGGCACACCCGGCGGGCCCGGCTCATGGGCATCGCCGAGTGCACGCCGTAGGCCCTGGCCTCGTAGGTGGCGCTGAGCACCACGCCGCGGCCGGCGGGCGAGCCGACGATCACCGGCCGGCCGCACAGCTCCGGCCGCTCCAGCAGCTCGACGCTCGCGAAGAAGGCGTCCATGTCGACGTGGAGGATCGGGCAGCCGCTGTCATCGACCCCGGTCCGCGGAGCGGGGCCGATGCCGGTGATCTGCTTGCGGGACACGTCCTCGATTCTATCCGAACATCTGTACGAACGCTCGGGCGGCGCCCGCCCGGCGGGTCAGCCGCGGCGGGCGAGGACGTGGAGCTGGGTGGCGATGTCGCGCAGCACGGGATGACCGGTCGCGGCCTGCTCCAGCGCCACCAGCGCCTCCGCCGCGCCGGGCTCGCCGTCCACCAGCCGGCTGGGCACCAGGTCGGCGAAGACCCGCACGCCGTGCACGGCCCCCACCGCGAAACCCGTGACCGCCAGCAGCTCGGACAGCGCCTCGGCGGTGTAGCGGCGCGGGGTCGGGTCGCGGTCGCCCCAGCGGCCCTCGGGGTCGGCCAGCGCGGCCCGCGCCTCGTCGAAGTGACCGGCCAGCGCGCGGTGCAGAGCCGCCGCGACCGGGTTGGCCGCCAGCACGCTCACCGCACCGCCCCGGCGCAGCAGCCCCGCGACGGCGGTCATCGCGCCGATCGGGTCGTCGACGTACTCCAGCACGCTGTGACACAGCACCAGGTCGGCGCCGCCGTGGTCGAGCAGGTCGGCCAGGTCGGCGAGGTCGCCCTGGAGGCCGCGCACGCCGACGCCCTTCTCCTTGGCCCGGCGCTCCAGCGCGGCCAGCGAGTCGGGGCTCGGGTCGACGACCGTGACGGTGTGGCCCAGCTCGGCCAGCGGCACGGCGAACCCTCCGGTGCCGCCGCCGGCGTCGACGATGTCGAGCCGCTCGCGCCCGGTGGTCTCGCCCAGCCGGGCCAGCTCGGCCAGCAGCGCGTCCCAGACGACGGCGGTCCGCACCGCCGGGGGCCTCGTGACGCCTTCAGCTCGCAACCTCGGCTCGCCTCCTTCTCGCTCCTCCGACGCGCCCCAGCCTACGCCGTCCCGCGCCTCCCACGTGCGGCCACGGGCGCCGCGGACACGGACCGTCACGATGCGGAGGGGTGGAGGAGAGGATCAGCGGGTGCGCGGCGCGGGCGGACGCCGTGGGTCACGACACCCGGGCCGGGCGCAGGGCGCGGACCACGGCGGCGGGGTCGGCGGCGAAGAACCGCACGGACGTGACCTCGGCCCGGCCGCCGAGCGGGCGCACGACGGTGACGGGGGCGCTCAGCTCGACGGCCACGTTGGTCTGGGACCCGACCGCGACCCGCAGCCGCCCGTCCTCCACCGCGACCATGCCCTTCTCGTTGTACGAGCGCGCCACCACGGCCGAGGCGATCAGCTCGCGCGGGACCCGGAGATCGAGGTACTCGCCGTACCGGACGCGCAGCTCGTCCTGGCTCACCAGGTGCGGCCGCAACGCGCAGGAGGCGGCCAGGGCCAGGCAGAACACCACGCCGTACGCGTCGATCAGCAGCACCGGCAGCCGGATCGCGGCGGGCACCCCGAAGGAGACGAGCAGCAGGTCCACCACGACGGTCTCCACGGCCAGCGCGAAGGTGAGGACGAGCTGGAGCGCCGCCTGCTCCCCCGCGTACGGGGCGGCGACGGCGCCCGGCGGCACCCGGGGACGGCCGCGCCGCGCCACGAACAGGACGAGGGCGGCCACGCCCCGCGCCTCCAGCTCCACCAGCCGGCGCACCACCGGCGGCACCAGGGCGTCGACGGTGCCCGACAGCGCGCCCCGCCGGCTCGCGCCCGCCCGGCGCCCGGCCAGGTACAGCCGGCCGGCGACGACCGCCTCCAGCGCGAGCACCAGCGCGGCGGCCGTCTCCGCGCCCACGAGCACGGGGACCGGCAGCCGGATCCCCGCCCCGAGCAGCACGGCCATCAGGAACTCGACGGGCAGGACCGCGTAGAGAGCGGCGCGCGCGTACTTCAGCATGACCCGGCCCTCATCTCGACGAGACCCCCACCACGACGCCCGCACTCCCGGGGCCTCAGCATGACGACCGCCCGCGCAGCCGCTCCATGAACAGCCGCAGCACCTCGGCCTGCGCGGGCGTCATCTCCCCCGCGAACGTCTCCAGCCACCGGTCGCCGTCCGTCGCGGGCGAGCCGCCCGCCGCCGCGTCATCGCTGTTCCCGATCATCGCCGAGGCCATCGCGTCCGGGATGTGCCCGGCCAGGTCGGCGGCGAGCCCGGCCACCCGGGGGTCGTCCGGGTGGGCGCCGGCGAGCTCGTCCAGCCGCCGGTAGAGCTCGAGCCCGCGGGCCAGCATGTCGGGCTCGGTGAGGGGCCGCATCAGCTCGACCACCGCGCTCTCGCCCTCCGGGCCGCCCATGGCGCTCGCCAGCGTCAGCATCTGGCGGTCCAGCTCGGCGAAGCGCGACCCGTCGAGGGACAGGTCGCGCAGCAGGTCGCTCATGTCGGCCGACATGAGCGCGCCGGCCCCCTCCTCGACGCGGGCGAGCAACACGGCCAGGCGGGCCCGTCTGGCCGCGATCGCCTCCTGCTCCCTGGCCAGGTCGGCGTCCAGCTCCTGGAGCACCTCGCGCAGGTCGCGGCCGTCGTCGTCGGCCAGCGCGTCGCGCAGCTCGTCGAGGGAGAGCCCCAACCGCGCGAGCTGCCGGACGCGGGCCAGGGTCACCGCGTCCGCGAGCCGGTACTCGCGGTAGCCGTTGGCCTGCCGCGCCGGCTCGGGAAGCAGGCCGATGTGGTGGTAGTGGCGCACGGTCCGGGTGGACACCCCGACCAGCGCGGCGAGCTCGCCGATCCTCATGCCTCTATGAGACACGTTGACGTCGCGTGAAGGTCAAATCCACGCGACCGGGCCCTACAGGGTCAGGCTGGACTTGAGCTGCTTGAAGCGGGCCAGCAGCCCGTTGACGAACTGCGGCGACTCGTCCGTGGACAGCTCGCCGGCCAGGTGGACCCACTCGCTGATGACCACGCCCTCGGGCACGTCGGGCATCCAGAGCAGCTCGTACGTGCCGCCGCGCAGCAGGTTGCGGTCGACCGCGGGCATGCGCTCGAGGGTCCAGCCCTCGGCGTAGGTGGTGATCAGCTCGTCGATGCGCGCCTGGTGGCGGGCGACGCCCTCGACGAGGGCCGAGGTGTACTCGTTGACCGGCGGCTCCTGCCGCTCCACCCGCTCGGCGAGGATCTTGAGCGGATCCTCGCCGCGGATCTCCGACTCGAAGAGGATGTCCAGCGCGCGCCTGCGTGCCTTGCCCCGTGCCGACACCTCAGGCCCGGCCGAGGTATTCGCCGCTGCGGGTGTCGACCTTGACCTTCTCGCCGGTGGTGATGAACAGCGGCACCTTGATCTCGGCGCCGGTCTCCAGCGTGGCCGGCTTGGTGCCGCCGGTGGAGCGGTCGCCCTGCAGGCCGGGCTCGGTGCTGGCGATGGTCAGCTCGGCCGCGGCGGGCAGGTCGACGTAGAGCGCGGCGCCCTCGTTGAAGGCGACCGTGGCCAGGGTGTTCTCCAGCATGTAGTTGGCAGCGTCGCCGACCGTGCGGGCGGACACGTTGACCATGTCGTAGGTCTCGGTGTCCATGAACACGAAGTCGTCGCCGTCCCGGTAGGAGTACTGCATCTCGCGCTTGTCGACGTTGGCCACGTCGACCTTCACGCCGGCGTTGAAGGTCTTGTCCACGACCTTGCCGGACAGGACGTTCTTGAGCTTGGTGCGCACGAACGCACCGCCCTTGCCCGGCTTGACGTGCTGGAACTCCACAACGGCCCACAGCTCTCCGCCGTCGAGCTTCAGCACCATGCCGTTCTTGAGGTCGTTGGTCGTCGCCACTCGTTTTCTCCCGCGTGCGGCCGCTCTAAAGGACGAGCAGCTCCTTGGTCGTCTTCGTGAGGAGTTCCGGCTCGCCCTCACGTGTCACGAGGGTGTCCTCGATGCGAACGCCGCCCTGACCGGGCAGGTAGACCCCCGGCTCGACGGTGATCGGAACTCGATCCTCTAGTCTACCGGTCCGCGACGGGCCCAGGAACGGCTCCTCGTGGATCTCCAGGCCGACGCCGTGGCCCAGGCCGTGCCGGAAGTGGCCGCCGTGCCCGGCCCGCTCGATGACGGAGCGCGCCGCCGCGTCCACCTCGCGGACGTCGGCGCCGGGGGCGAGCGCCTCGCGGCCGGCGCGCTGGGCGGCGGCGACGAGGTCGTACAGCTCGCGCTGCCAGGCGGCGGGCTCGCCGAGGGACACGGTACGGGTCATGTCGGCGTGGTAGCCCTCGTAGACGGCGCCGAAGTCGAGGGTGACCAGGTCGCCCGCCATGAGCGGCCTGGTGGTGGGGACGTGGTGCGGCACGGAGCCGTTCTCGCCGGCCGCGACGATGGTCTCGAACGAGGGCCGCGCGGCGCCGAGCTCGACCATGCGCGCCTCCAGGACGCGCGCGACCTCGCGCTCGGTCATCCCGGGCCGGATGGCGCCGCAGACGTCGGCGAACGCCTGGTCGCTGATGGCGCAGGCGGTGCGCAGCAGCTCCAGCTCGTCCTCGTCCTTGACGGCGCGCAGCCCCTCGACGACCTGCTCCAGGGGGACGAGCGCGTCGCCGCCCAGGCGGTCGAGCAGCCGCCGGTAGGTGGCGACGCTCATGCTCGCGGCCTCGATGCCCGCGCCCGGCACGGCCAGCGCCCCGGCCGTGTCGACGGCCTCGACGACCGGCACGTCCAGGGCCTGCGCCCGCTCCACGTACCGGTTGTCGGTGGCCAGCCGCGCCGAGCCGTCGGCCCCCACCAGCACGGCGGCGTTGGAGCTGTCGAGGCCGGTGAGGTAGCGCACGTTGACGCGGGAGGTGACGAGGAGGGTCTCGACGCCGCGGGCGGGCAGGACCGCGGCCAGCCTGGCCCGCCGCTCGGAGAGGATCGTCATGGCGTCAATGTACGTCAGAGCCGCCAGTCGTCCAGGAAGCCGTCCAACGGGCCGGAGGACGGCACCTCGCCCCGGCTCTGAGCCTGCCTGAGCTCGGCCATGACCTCCTTGATCTGCGCGCGGCCCTGGGCCTCGTGGTTCCGCTCGAAGCTCTTGGCCGCCTTCCTGATCTTCTTGACGGCCTTGTCGGCCAGGCGCGGGTTCATGTCGCCGACGGACTTCTGGGCCGTCACGGAGTTCTCGAAGGCCCACAGCCACGCCGACCATCCGCCCTGCGGGACGGCGCCGCTGCTCAGCGTGGCCTTGGGCTGCGCGGTCTCCTGGAGGGAGCTGGGCTCGGCCGACGGGGTGGGGACCTGGGGGGTGCTCGACGGCAACGTGGTCGGCTCGAAGGTGGGGATCTCGGTGATCACCACGGTGGGCTCCGGGGTGGGGGTGGGGGCGGCGGTGGGCGTCTCTTTGGAGCCGCCCCACACCACGAACGCCACGGTGACGGCCGCGATCACCGCGAGCGCGACGCCGAGCTGCACGAAGAGCTTCCGGTTGGAGCCGGACCCGCGGCCGTCGGACGGGAGCGCGTCGTAGACGGCGGTGTCGCCGGCGCGCGGCGGCTGGTGCGGCCCTCCGCCGGGCGGCGCGGGCAGCGGGCCCGCCGCGTGCGGGGGCGCTCCGTGCGTGGGCGCTCCGTGCGTGGGCGCTCCGTGCGGGGCCGTGGCCGCGCCGGCCGGCTGCGCGCCCGGCGCGGCGGCGGGCGGCGGGGGCGTCTGGGGGCGGGGCCGGGCGATGGCCGCCAGTGTCCGCCGCACCGGCTCGCCGCCGGAGGGCCGCGCGGCGGGGTCGGCGGCGAGCATCGACAGCACGAGCCGGTCCAGCTCGGCGGGCACCTCGGCGCGGTGGCCGCTCGGCGGCACGGGCTCGGCGGTCCGTCCCTCCTCCGGGGCGTCCTCGAACGGCGGGCGGCCGCACAGCAGCTCGTAGCACACGCAGCCCAGGGCGTACAGGTCCGCCGCCGTCTCGGCCGGGCGTCCGGCGGCCTGCTCGGGAGCGGTGTACCGGGTCGGCGGGACGGCGATCCCGGCCACCCCGAACCCGACGACCTTGAGCACCCCGCTGCCGGCCCGGCGGAAGCTGTCCGGGTTCACCTGCCCGTGGACCACCCCGACCCGGTGGGCGGCGTCCAGCCCGGCGGCGGCCTGCCCGACGAGGTCGCACACCTCCGTCACGGGCAGCGGCCCACGCGTGGCCAGCTCCTCGCCCAGGCTCTCCCCGCCGAGGAACTCCGTCACGAGGTACGGCGTGCCGTCCTCGTCGCCCACGTCGAGCACCATGGCGACGTTGGGGTGGATGACCCTGGCCACGGCCTCGGCGTGCCGCTGGAGCACCTCCCGGGTGGCGGCTCCGGACCGGAGCAGTTTCACCGCCACGGTCCAGTCGGCACGCGTGTCGTACCCCCGCCACACCTCTCCCATCGGCCCGTGGCCGATGCGCTCGTCGAGCCGGTACCGGCCAGCGACCATGGACGGCGCTTCGTCCGACATATCCCCGCCAATAACTCCAGAAACGGCATTTTCGACCAACCATAGGGCCCCAGCCGTCTTCCGAAGTCCCGATTGCGCGGCGTGCCGCCGCGAGACGGCTTCCCGGGCACCTCGCGGGCCTGTGCCGCGTGCTCGTTCGCGACGGCCCCGGCACAGGTGGACGCCCCGCCGGGTCGCCGGAGATCGTCAGCCGGCGCCGTGGAAGCCGGTCCCGGAAACGCCGGTTCCGGAGACTCCGGTCCCGGGGAAGACGTGGACGTACGGAGGGCGGGACCGCACCGACCCGGCGACCGCGGCGCGGGCCAGGGCGAGCGCCCCGTCGGCCGAGACGCCGCGCGGCGGCGTGAGGCGGACGCCGGGGAGCAGGGCCGTGACGGTGTCCCGGAACGGCTCCACGAGGAGGTCCCCGGCGTCGAAGAGCCGGCCGCCCCACGAGACCACCGGTTCGAGCCCCGACGCCGCGGCCGCCGCGCTGCGCCCGAGCTCCCGGCCGGCCTCGTCCCAGATCGCCCGGGCCACGGCGTCCCCGTCCCGGGCGGCCTCGGCGACGGACGGCGCGAACGACGCGAGCAGGTGGGCGGCCGCGCCGGGCGCGTAGGCCAGCGCCACCAGCTCCGACGGCGACCCGAAACGGGCCGTGAGACGGTCGAGCAGGGCGGCCGACCCGCCGAGCCGGCCGTCGCGGGCGCGCAGCCCGGCCTGCAGGCCCCGCGCCCCGATCCAGGCGCCGCCGCCGTGGTCGCCGAGCAGGTGTCCCCATCCGTCGGACCGGTTCCAGACGCCGGCCAGGTCGGTGCCGAGGGCGATGACGCCGGTGCCCGCGGCGACGACCACGCCGGGCCGGAACCCGAGCGCGCCGACGTGCGTGGTGACCATGTCACCGGTCACCACCAGCGCACGCAGGCCGAACCTGTCGCCCAGGGCGCGCCAGAGGACGCCCGGGTCCGGCACCAGGCCAGGCAGGCCGGTGGTGCCGATCGCCATGCCGGCCAGCCGGTCGAGATCGGGGGCGGTCTCCTCGACGAGCCGGGCGACGCGGGAGGCGAGCCGGTGGAGGTCCATCCGGCCGTCCCGGCGGGGCGCCGGGACGGGGTCCTCCCCCGCCGCGGTCGTCCCTCCGGCCTCGATCCGCAGCCTGATCCCGCCGCCGCCGACGTCCACCCCCGCGAGCCCCGTGCCGCCACCGGCCAGGCCCATGTCGCCCGCGAGACCCGCGTCCTCTCCCGCAAGCCCCGTGCAGGCCCCGGCGAGACCCGCGTCGTCTCCGGCGAGACCCGCGTCGTCTCCGGTGAGCCCCCTGCCGCCGCCCGCGGGCCCCGTGTCGTCTCCCGCCAGACCCATCTAGCGCCCGCCCAGCGCGGCGACCGCCGCCCGGACGCCCGGGGCGCCGCGCAGCGCCTCCCGGGCCTCCTCGGGCGTGCAGCCGGTGAGCAGCCGCACGAGCGCCTGCGGCAGGTCCCCGTCCGCCTCGGCGAGGACGGCGCGGCAGCGCGCCTCGTCCTCGCCGCTCGCGTCGGCGAGCAGGCTCACCGCGCGCTCGCGCAGCTTGGCGTTGCTGGCGACGAGCCCGACCATGAGGTTGCCGTACGTGCGTCCCGCCTTGATCATGAGCGCCGTCGAGAACGCGTTGAGGATCACCTTGGTCGCCGTGCCCGCCTTGAGCCGGGTGGAGCCGGTCAGCGCCTCCGGCCCGGTGTCGGCGACCACGCCGAGGTCGGCCAGCTCGCGCAGCGGGGCTTCGGGGTTGCAGGTGACCAGCACGGTTAGGGCGCCGGCGGCGCGGGCCGCGCGGAGCGCGCCGGCCACGTACGGGGTGGAGCCGGAGGCCGTGATCCCGACCGCCACGCAGGTCTCGTCGAGGGCGGCGGCGTCGGCGGCGCCGATCCCCGAGCGGTGGTCGTGGGAGAACTTCGCGCTCGCCTGGGAGCGGGGCAACATGACCGCCCTCATGCGGTCGAGCCTGCTGATCGCGGTCTTCGTGGTGCCGCTGTCGGTGGTGCTGGCCACGCTCGCCGGGTACGGGCTGGCGATCCTCAGGGTGTGGGGTCACCGGTCGCTGTCGTTCGCGTTCGTGCTGGGGCTCACGCTGCCGATCGAGCTCATCGTGGTCGCGCTCTACTTCAACCTGCGCGAGGTCGGCCTCACCAACTCCTACGTGGGCGTCATCCTCGCCGAGGCGGCCCTGTTCATGCCGTTCGGGGTGTACTGGATGCAGACGCACTTCTCGAACGTCCCCGAGGAGCTGGTGGAGGCCGCCCGCATCGACGGCGCCCGCGACCTCGTCGTGCTGGCGCGGGTGCTGCTGCCGATCTCGTGGCCGGCGATCACCACGCTGTCGGTCCTCTACTTCATGTGGTCGTGGAACCAGTTCATGCTGGTCCTGGTCATGATGCTGGACCCCGACCGGCGGACCGCGCCGAGCGGGCTGGGGCTCTTCGTCGGCGAGTACACGACCGACATCCCGCTGCTGGCGGCGGCCTGCCTGATCGTCATCGCTCCCATCGTGGCCGTCCACCTGGTCTTCCAGCGCAGCTTCGTCAACGGCATCACCCAGGGCGCGATCAAGGGCTAGTGAGCCGGGGGCTCCTGCGGGCGAAGGCGGGGGCGTGCTCCGGCCGGGGCCCGAAGCCGAGGAACCGGGCCGGGATCGCGCGCAGCCGGGGGAACGCGCGCAGGAGGAGGAGCAGGGACCTGGGCGGGCCGGGCCTCCTGTTCGTGGCCCCCATGTCGAACATGGCGCGCTGGAGCAGCCGCTGGGCGCCCTGGACGATCACCGTGGGCGGCTGCCTGCGCCGCTGGACGGCGGCCAGGTCGGCGGTGGTGACGGCGTGCCGCCGCAGGGGCCCGGCCAGCAGGGCGGCGGTGGCCACCGCGTCCTGGATGGCGAGGTTGATGCCCACGCCCCCGGCGGGCGACATGGCGTGCGCGGCGTCGCCGATGAGCAGCAGGCCGTCGCGGTACCAGCGCCGCAGCCGGTTGAGCTTGACGTCGAGCACGTGGACGTCGTCCATGCTCGCGAGCTGGTCCACGCGGTCGGCGAAGTCGGGGCGGAGCCGGGCGATCCGCTCGCGGAAGCGCTCGATCCCCTCCCGGCGCAGCCGGGCGTCGGAGCCCTTCGCGGTGAGGTACGCCACCTGGTAGTAGTCCGGGCGGGTCAGGCACAGCAGCAGCTCGGGACCCCGAGCGACCGGCGTCACCCCGGCCGGGACGCCCCGTTCGGCGGGCGGCCTGGGCAGGCGGAACCACCAGACGTCGAACGGCACCCGGAACTCCCGGGGCGTCAGCCGCGCCTCCCGGCGCAGCGTGGAGTGCCTGCCGTCGCAGCCCACGGTCAGCTCGGCGCGGATCTCCCCTTCGTGGCCGTCGGCGGTGCGGTACCGCACGCCGACGACCCTGTCGCCGTTCCTGACCAGCCCGGTGGCCTCCGTCTCCATGCGCAGCGTGAACCCGGGCTCCTCACCGGCGGCCTTGGCCAGCAGGTTGAGCAGGTCCCACTGCGGCACCATCGCGATGTGGTCGTAGGGCGCCGGCAGCGTCGTGAAGTCGCCCACCGTCACCAGGTCGCCGTCGGGGGTGGGGAGCGAGACGTTGCCCAGGCGGCTCTGCGGCAGGGCCCGGAAGGCCTCGCCGAGGCCGAGCTCGTCCATGAGCCGGATGGTGGCGGGGTGGACGGTGTCGCCCCGGAAGTCGCGCAGGAAGTCGCCGTGCTTCTCCAGCACGGTGACCTCGACGCCCGCCCGGGCCAGCAGCAGTCCCAGCATCATCCCGGCCGGGCCGCCACCGCTCACCAGGACGCCGGTCTTCTCGACGGTCATGACAGTCCCTTCTCCTGCGGGTCGCGCCTGATCCCTCACCAGAATTCATCACCTGATGAGTACCTACTGAAGACGATACACATATGAGGTTCAGATAGGAAGCGGTACCATCTCGGTTCATGGAGAGGGCGCTGGTCGAAGCCGCGCTGGCGGCAGCCGAGCGGCAGGGCAAGGACGTGGCCGAGGTGCCGTTGAGCGCGATCGCGGCGGCCGCCGGCATCTCGCGCAGCACCCTGCTGCGGCGGCTCGGCGGATCCCGGGCCGCGCTGGACGAGGCGGTGCGGCAGGCCGGGGTCGACCCGGGCGGGCGCCCACCGGTCCGGGAGCGGGCCATCGAGGCGGCGGCGACGCTGGTCGCCCGCGACGGGCTCGGCGCGGTCACCCTCGACGCCGTCGCGGCCGCCGCCCACTGCTCGCCGACCAGCCTGCACGCCGTCTTCGGCGGCCGTGACGGCCTGATCGCCGGCGTGTTCGACCGCTACGTCCCCGTCCTCGACCTGGAGGCGCTGGCCGCCGATCCCCCGGAGCGGATCGAGGACACCGTGCACGCCGTCTACCGCGCGCTGGCCGAGGCGTTCGCCCGCGAGCCCCGGGTGCTGCCGGCCATCTTCGGCGACCTGTTCAGCCGTCCCGACGGCACGGCCGCCGGGATGCTGAAGGCCGGCCTGCCCAGGATGTTCGCCAGCCTCGGCACGCTGTTCACCGCGCAGATCGAGGCCGGCCGGCTGCGGCCTCTCCCCCTGCCGCTGCTCATCCAGCTCATGCTCGGCCCGATGGCGGCGCACATGCTGTTCCGGCCCGTGCTGCTGGACGCGCTGGGCGACGTGCTGCCTCCGGTGGACGAGGTCGCGCGCACGTTCGCCGAGGCATTTCTCCGCGCCGCCGCCCCCTGAGCCTTTTCCGCTCCGGGCTCCCAGTGATCTCCAAGTGATCTCCAAGAACGCCGAAACATGCTGAGGGTCGTCACGGACTTCTTCACGAAAGGAAAGAAGAAGATGAGCCCTCGTCGTCTGGCCGCGGCCGCGTTGGTGGCCGGCGGGCTGGCGGTCGGCGCCATGGCCGCTCCCGCGTCGGCCGCTTCCGCCCAGGTCACCGAGACCTGGCACCTGATGGGCAGCTACGCGTATTACGGCGACTGCGTGAAAGCCGGCGTCAAGGCCATTTCCAACGGCGCGGCGCAGGATTTCTCGTGCAAGCCCTCGGGCTCCCGCTACGACTTCTATCTCTACTACTGACCCGAGCAATTCGACAACCGCTCGAAAGGAGCCCAGCAGCATGAGAATTCGTACGGTGATCGCCACGGCGGCGGCCGGCGCCGCCCTCTCCTTCGGTTTCGTCGCCACGCCCGCGCACGCGGCGGGCTGGCACCACTTCGGCTATTTCTCGACCCAGCGCAACTGCATCAACGCGGGACAGGCCCTCGAAGTCCGCTACAGGTGCGTGCCGGTCACGCCGAAGTGGGACCTGCAGATCTACGTCTCCGACGAGTGATCTCCGCCCGCTGACACGGCCCGCCCCGACAGCCGGGCCGTGTCCGGGGTGCGGGCGGCGATGCAGCCGTGACGCCGCGGCGTCGGTGGTGATCCGGACCGTGCGCAGGGGGACGGCCAGGGGGTCTCCGACGGCGTCGTGCGGTGCGGTCCGGCCGCGGTCGAAGGTCAGCAGCGTCCAGTGCGGGCCGCGCAGCAAGACGTAGCGGGCGCGCACCCGCTGCTCGCCGGCGGCCGTCCGAGCGGTCACCTCGACGAAGTCGCCGTCCTGCTCCAGCGCGGTCACCGCGGCCCCCCACGCGACCGTGCCGCCGAGTTCGGCCAGGCGATCGCGCAGGATCCGCTCGACGCGGCTGCGACAGCCACACCGGCGCGTACGGAACACCCGGGGCCGCCATCCCGACGGCCGCCTCCACCGCCTCGGACACCACCCGGTCGCGGTCGTAGTGCCGCGTCGGCACGTGCACGGCGCCCGCGCCCGGCACCCGCTCGGCGACACCGAGATCGTCGGCGACCTCCAGCGCACGCGGCTGGATCGTCTTGGCCCGCGACGCCGTACTGGGCCCGTTGACCCGGGACTGAACGAGCGGGCGCTAACCCACGGCTGTACGCACGGAGAAGGCCACAGCGGCGACCACCATCAGCCACGCCAATGCGATGCGCAGGGAATCACCGCGTTTCAGACTCCCCTCGTCGGCGGCGTCGATCGTCAGCAACACCATCGCCCACACCGTCACGACAGTGACCAGGCCCAGGATGATGTACGCGGGCCACGTCGCGGACCGGATGCCGGCTATCACGACGAACATCCAAGCCAGGGCGTGCACGAAGGCACACCAGAATCCCGCGGCGGCCGGGAACGCGTCATCAGGAACGCCGGACGCCGCGTCCGACGCTTCGCCTTGGGGTGAAGCGCTCTGTTCCCCGTGCCGACGACTGCGTCCCTGCAAGAGCTGCATGACGGCGGCGATCGCTCCGATGATCGTCGCGACCAGGGCCACGAGCCCGAGTAACCCGGTGTCCGTCTGGATCGTGTCCACCGTCCGATGATGTCTGACGCCAAGGCGCCGGCGAAAGATCGAGGACCGGACGCGAGGACCTGCGTGGCCGGACGCCAGGCGTTCAAACATGACCGGCGCAGCAAACAGAAAAGAATTCCCCGAAAGAATCCATGCATACTTCAGCGACAATAACGATAGCTCCCGCATCGGGCCGGGAATTGTGTGGGATGGACTGAAAAACCCGTTTATCGGGTTATTCAGCGAACTTCACAGGTCTATGCAGTAGACCGCCCTTCACGGAAATTCGGGAGATTCGCGTGATCAACTTGCTGACCGAGAACTTCTTCCTCGCCCCGCTCGATCCGGTACCCCTGTTCATCGACGCAGCCGAAGAGCTCGAGCGCTCCAGAAGGCTGAATCCGAAGGTCGAAGAGGCAGCCTCCCTCCTGGGAGGGCGCTTCGGCGAGCTCGCGGAAAAGGATCTCAGCGATCTCATCCTCCCGACCCTCTGGGCCTCGACCCGCAATCTCCCGATATGTCCGCCTCCTAGGCCGTCATGGCCCCCAGCCCAGCCGAGCGCGACGGCCATCGACGGCCTTCTCCGCGGCGGGTATGTGCCGGACGAGACCGGCATGGACCTTCTCGCTGCGGCGGAAAGCCTGCTCGCCACCGCCTTCAGCGTGGAGAGCCTGCAACGACTCAGCAACGAGGTCGCGGCATGGTCGAGAAGCCGCGACGACAACGGCCTGCGACTCGAAAGGCTCCGGCAGGAGACGTTCGAACTTCAGGAAGGCGTGGTGAAGGTCAACCCCGAACGCGGTGGTGGTGCCTGCGTGGGTGCCGCCGTCGTGGTTGGAGCGGTCTTCGCAGCCGGCTTCGCGGCAGGGTACGCGATGGGCAAAAGGGCCAAGTAGCACCACGAAACGCACGAAGGGCGGGAAGCACACGGCTTCCCGCCCTTCATGCGGCGCGGCGCGTCAGGCCGCGGCCGGCTCCGGGGCGCCGGCGGAGCGCTCCGAGCGGGGCGCGTCCAGCTCCTGCGGCGCCGCGTTGAAGACCGCCTCGTCCAGGCGGCCCTCCGAGCGGGCCACCAGCACCGGCACGACCATCTGCCCCGCGACGTTGGTCGCGGTGCGGATCATGTCGAGGATCGGGTCGATCGCCAGGAGCAGGCCGACGCCCTCCAGCGGCAGGCCGAGCGTGCTCAGCGTCAGCGTGAGCATCACCGTCGCGCCCGTGAGGCCGGCCGTGGCCGCCGAGCCGACGACCGAGACGAACGCGATCAGCAGGTACTCGCCCACGCCCAGCGGCACGTTGAACACCTGGGCCACGAAGATGGCGGCCAGGGCCGGGTAGACCGAGGCGCAGCCGTCCATCTTGGTGGTGGCGCCGAACGGCACCGCGAAGGAGGCGTAGTCGGCGTCCACGCCGTTGCGCTCGATGGTGACGCGCTGGGTCAGCGGCAGCGTGCCGACCGAGGAACGGGAGACGAAGGCCAGCTCGATGGCGGGCCAGGCGTTGCGGTAGAAGGTCAGCGGGTTGACCTTGCCCCAGACCGACAGCAGCACCGGGTAGATGGCCAGCAGCACGATGAAGCAGCCGGCGTAGACGGCGACGCTGAACTTGGCGAGCGGCGCGAGCAGCTCCCAGCCGTAGGTGGACACGGCCTTGCCGATGAGGCCGGCGGTGCCGATGGGGGCCAGGCGGATCACCCACCACAGCGCCTTCTGCACCAGCTCCAGGACGGAGCGGCTGAGCGCGAGGAACGGCTCGGCCTTCTCGCCGACCGCGAGGGCGGCGGCGCCGAGGACGGCCCCCAGGAAGACGATCTGGAGGACGTTCATCTCGCTGAAGGCGGTGACGACGTTCGTGGGCAGGATGCCGGTGACGAAGTCGAGCCAGGTGCCGGCGCCCTCGGTGTCGACGGCCTTGGCGGCGCCGGTGTCGAGGGTGACGCCCTGGCCGGGGTTGATCACCAGGCCGAGCGCGATGGCGAAGCCGACGGCCACGGCGGCGGTGGCGAGGAACCACAGCAGGGTCTTGGTGGCCAGCCGGGCGGCGCCGTTGACGTTGCGCAGGTTGGCCACGCTGACCAGCACGGCGGTGAACACCAGCGGCGGCACGGCGAGCTTGAGGAGCTGGACGAAGATCTGGCCGACCTTGGTCAGGGTCTCGGCGAGCCAGGCGACGTCCCAGATCTTGGCGGCGAAGCCCAGCGCGACGCCGAGCACGAGGCCCAGCAGAAGCTGGAGGGAGAAGCTGAATCTCTTCACGACGGAAGACTCCGGAGGTACGGGCGGGCACGGCGGGGCGCGCCTCAGGCGGTCAGGGAGGTGGTGCCCGGGGGTGGCGTGGCACGAAGTGGCGCGAAGCGCCACGAAGGGGGATCGGCGATCAAGCGCGTCAGAGCGCGATCAGCGACAGAGAGACCCCAGAACCCGGCACAGGTCGATGTGCAGGCGTTCGACGAGCCGCACGATCACCACAGAAAACCTCACGAGCGTGTTCAACACGCCGCCTCCACGGCCGCATTCCCCGGCCCGGAGTGATCGTCGTCACACCGGGCCGGGCGATTCCACGGGAGTCAGCCGGCCGTGCTCCCGATACCGGCTCAGCCGGCGCTGCTCCGGTGCCGGCTCAGCCGGCGCTGCTCCGGTGCCGGCTCAGCCGGCGCTGCTCCGGTGCCGGCTCAGCCGGCGATGTCCTTGATGCGCTCGATGAGCCGGACCCGCTCCTCGTGCGTGCGCCCGAGCGGCGCGACGTTGAGCGTCGTCACGCCGGACTCCCTCATCGCCTGGACCCGGTCGCGCACGAAGCCCTCGTCGCCGATCAGCGAGATGTCGCGCAGCAGCTCGTCCGGCACGAGCGCGGCGGCCTCGTCCTTCTTGCCGTCGAGGTACAGCTCCTGGATCTGCTCGGCCTCCTTCTCGAAGCCGTAGCGGCGGGCCAGGTCGTTGTAGAAGTTCTTGCCCTTGGCGCCCATGCCGCCGATGTAGAGGGCCGCCATCGGCCGGCCGAACTCCAGCAGCCCGGCCACGTCGTCGCCGATGGCCAGCGACGCCTGGGCGATGACGTCGAGCTCGCCCAGCTCGGGATCGCGCCTGGCCTTGCCCGCGGCCAGCGCCTCGCCCCACACCGCGCCGGCCCGCTCCGGCAGGTAGAAGATCGGCTCCCACCCCTCGGCGAGCTCGGCGGCCAGCTCGACGTTCTTGGGGCCGATGGCGGCCACGACGATCGGGATGCGCGGGCGCACCGGGTGGTTGATGAGCTTGAGCGGCTTGCCGAGCCCCGTGCCCTTGTCCGGCGGGAGGGGCAGCGTGTAGTGGCGGCCCTCGTACCGCACGCGCTCGCGCCGCCACACCTGGCGGCAGATCTCGATGACCTCCCGGGTACGGCCGAGCGGCGCGGTGTACGGCACGCCGTGGAAGCCCTCGACGACCTGCGGACCGGAGGCGCCGATGCCGAGCGTGAACCGCCCGTCGGAGACGAAGTCCATGCCGGCGGCCGTCATGGCGAGCAGGGTGGGCGTGCGCGAATAGATCGGCAGGATGCCCGAGGCGATCTCCAGCCGCTCCGTCCGCGCCGCTATGTAGCCCATCTGGCTGACCGCGTCGAAGCTGTAGGCCTCGGCCACGAAGACGATGTCGAGCCCGGCCTTCTCGTAGTCGGCCAGCTCGGCGACCGTCTCCTTGAAGCCGCCCGAGTAGTTGAGTGCCATACCGATGCGCATTGCCGGGCTCCCGATACCGAATGTTATTCCGTTGCGAGGACAACAGATTAGCGCGTCCGCGCGTCGCGCGGCGACCGGCTAGCCTGGGGCAGATCGCGGAGAGGGGCCGATGCTGAACAGGATCGTCGTGGTGGTGGCGGCCGTGGTGGCTCTGGTGCTGGCGGGGCACCGGCTGGTCCCCGCGATGGGCGGCTTCACCCCCGTCCTGGAGAGCCTCCTCCCCTGGCTCGGGCTGGCCGTGCCCCTCCTGCTCGCCGCGGCGGCCCTGGCCCGCTCCCGCCTGGCGGCGGTGGCGGCGCTGGTGCCGGGCCTGGTGTGGGCGGTGATGTTCGGCCCGGCCGTCTTACGGTCCCCGCCCGGCGGACGCTCCGACCTGTCGGTCGGCACCGTCAACGTCGGCGTGGCCAACGGCTCCTCCGGCACCGCCGTGGGCTCCATCGGCGAGGGCCTCGACCTGCTGGCCGCCCAGGAGCTGACCTCCGGCGGACCGGCCGCCAAACGGCTGAACGCCCTGTTCCGCGACCACTACACGGTCAGCACGGTCGGGCTGTGGAGCCGCTATCCGATCCGCCGGTCCAAGCCGCTCGACGTCGGCATGGGCTGGGTGCGGGCGCTGCGCGCGGTGGTCGACACCCCGAAGGGCGACGTGACCGTGTACGTCATGCACCTGGCCTCGGCCCGGCCCGGGCAGACCGCCTCCCGCGACGAGTCGCTGGCCGCGGCGCGCCGGCTGATCGACGCCGACACGAGCAAGCGCATCCTCCTGCTCGGCGACCTCAACACCGCCACCACCGACCGCGGCATGCGGGGGCTGACGCCGCCGCTGCTGGACGCGCAGCAGGAGGCCGGGCGGGGGTTCGGCTTCACCTGGCCGTCGTCGTTCCCGATCACCCGGCCCGACCACATCCTGTACAAGGGGATGACGGCGACCGAGGCCGGGGTGGCCCCGGCGACGGGCAGCGACCACCGCGCGGCGACGGCGTCCTTCCGCCTCTAGCCTTCGCGGCTCAACCTGCCGAGGTCGGCGGGGGTGTCGATGTCGGCGGGGTCGCCGAGGCCGTCGCACGGCACCTCGGTCACCAGCTCCGGGTGCGCCTTGATGAAGGGCCGGGCCCCGACGTCGCCCACCGCCAGCCGGGCCACCTCGGCGAAGTCGCCCCGCGACAGCAGCACCGGGTTGCGCCGCCGCCCGCCGTACGTGGCGACGGCCAGCCGCGCGCCGCTCGCGACCAGGGCCCGCACCGCCTCCGGGCGGATGAACGGCTGGTCCACCAGCGCCACCACGACCGCCTCGGCCTGCTCGGGCAGCGCCGCCAGCCCGACCCGCAGCGACGAGCCCATGCCGGAGCGCCAGTCAGGGTTGCGCACCACGACCGCGCCACGCACCTGGACGGTCGCCGCGCCCACCACCACGACCACGGGATGGCAGCCGCCCTCCTCCAGCAGCCGCACCCCCCGGTCGACCAGCCGCTCCCCCTCGTGCTCGACCAGCGCCTTCGGGGTGCCGAGCCGGGAGCCCTCGCCGGCCGCGAGCAGCAGGCCGGCCACGCGCGAGCGCCGCACGCTCATGATGCCTCGTGGTGGATGCGGCCCGCGGTGTCGCTGAGCGGCCGGCCGGAGCCGCCCCACCGGAGCTGGATCAGCTCGGCCGCGATCGACACGGCCGTCTCCTCCGGGGTGCGGGCGCCCAGGTCGAGGCCGATGGGCGAGCGCAGCCGGGCCAGCTCCTCCTCCGCCAGGCCCGCCTCCCGCAGCCGGTCCAGCCGGTCCTCGTGGGTGCGGCGCGAGCCCATCGCCCCGATGTACCCGGCGGGGGTGCGCAGCGCCACCTCCAGCAGCGGCACGTCGAACTTCGGGTCGTGGGTGAGCACGCAGATGACCGTGCGCTCGTCCACGGTGGTCGAGGCGAGGTAGTCGTGCGGCCACTTGACCACCACCGCGTCGGCCTCCGGGAAGCGTTTGGGCGTGGCGAAGACGGGCCGGGCGTCGCAGACGGTCACGTGGTAGCCGAGGAACTTGCCGAGCCGGGCCACCGCGGCGGCGAAGTCGATCGCGCCGAACACCAGCAGGCGGGGCGGCGGCGCGAACGAGTGGACGAACACGGCCAGGTCGTCCAGCCGCCGCTCGCCCCGCGGGCCGTACCTCCTGATTGCGGTGACGCCCTGGGCCAGCATGCCGCGCGCGTCGTCGTCCACGGCCTCGTCGAGCCGGTCGAGCCCGAGCGTCCCGGACGAGCGGTCCGGCCAGACGACGCGGCGGGCGCCCATCCGGCCGGGCCCGGACACGACGGTGGCCACGGCGACCGGCTCGTGCGCCGCCACCGAGCGGGCGATGTCGCCGAGCTCCGGGTACGTCTCGATGGACACCGGCTCGACCAGGATGTCGATGATGCCGCCGCAGGTCAGGCCCACGGCGAACGCGTCGTCGTCGGTCACGCCGTACCGCTGCAGGACCGGCTCGTCGATCTCGGCGGCCAGCTCGAACACCGCGCCCTCGACGCACCCGCCCGACACGCTGCCGACCACCTCGTCGCCCCGCACCGCCATCGCGGCGCCGGGCGGCCGGGGCGCGCTGGCGAACGTGCTGACCACGGTCGCCAGCCCGAACCTGAGCCCCGACCTCCACCACCGCATGATCTCGGGCAGCACGTCACGCATGGGCGAGCCTTTCGCTGAGGTCCTCGTAGGCGGCCAGGCTGTGCCCGGCCACCAGGTCGTCGAGGTACGGCAGGGCGGCGCGCATGCCCCCGGTCAGCGGCTCGTAGTCGTCGTACCCCTTGTGCGGGTTGACCCAGATCACCCGGTACGCCTGGCGGGCCAGCCGGGCCACCTGCGTGCCGAGCAGGCTCGGGTCGCCGCGCTCCCAGCCGTCCGAGGCGATCACCACGATGTCGCCGCGGGCGTGGCGCCGGCCGAGGAACTCCTGCAGCTCCTCGCCGAGCCGGGTGCCGCCGCTCCAGTCGGGGATGGCCCGGGAGGCGGCGTCCAGGGCCGTGCCGGGGTCGCGGTGGCGCAGCTCGGCGGTGATCGGGGTGAGCCGGGTGCCGACCGCGTAGACGCGGGTGGCCCGCGGCTCGCTCCTGACCAGGGCGTGCGCGAAGCGCAGCAGCGTCTCGGCGTACGGGGCCATCGACCCGCTGACGTCGACGAACAGCACGACGCCGCGTGGCCGTACCGTGTGGGTGCGGCGCAGCAGGCGGGCCACGTCGCCCTTGCGCAGCGCCTCGCGGATGGTGCGCCGCTGGTCGAGCCGGCCCCGGGCGGCGGGCTCGAAGCGCCGTGAGCGGCGCGCCGCGCGCCCGGCGCTGAGCATCGCCAGCATGCGGTGCACCTCGGCCCGTTCGGCCTCGGTGAGCGCGGCCACGTCGCGGTGGCGCAGCAGCTCCGTGCGGCTGGCGCTGCCCGGGGCGCTCTCCTGCTCGCCCTCCCCGGCGTCGTCGCCGGCCTCGTCGCCGAGGGCGAGGGTGTGGCGGGTGACGGTCACCGCCCCGGCCGGCCGCCGGGAGGCGGCGCGTCCGCCGAAGTACGCCTGGAAGCAGCGGTCGTAGCGGGGCAGGTCGTCGGGCCCGGCGCAGAGCGTGAGGCGGCCGGCCCAGTAGACGTCCGCCGGCCGGGTCACGTCGAGGTGGCGCAGGGCGCCCAGCAGGGCGTGGGTCCGCTCGTGGTCGGCGCCGACCCCGGCCGCCCGCAGCGTCCGCGCGAACCCGGTCATGGTGGCGGCCAGCCCGCCGGCGTCCTCACCCGTGGCGGCCGGCCCGCCGGCGTCCTCACTCATGGCGCAGCAGCCCACGCGACAGGACGCTCTCGACGTCCTCGCGGTACTTCAGCGCGGCCCCCAGGGTCGCGGCGGCCCGGTCGGGGTCCAGCTCCTTGGCGCCGAGGGTCAGCAGCGCCTCGGTCCAGTCGAGCGTCTCGGCCACGCCGGGCGGCTTGACCAGGCCGGCGCCGCGCAGCCGGGCGGCGGCCCGCGCGACCTGCGCGGCCAGCGTCTCGGTGCAGTCGGGCAGCCGGCGCAGCAGGATCGCCACCTCCCGGTCGAAGCCGGGGTGCTCCAGCCAGTGGTAGAGGCAGCGGCGCTTGAGCGCGTCGTGGACCTCGCGGGTGCGGTTGGAGGTGACCACGACGACCGGCGGCGTCGTGGCGCGCACGGTGCCGAGCTCGGGGATGGAGATCGTGTAGTCGGACAGCACCTCCAGCAGGAACGCCTCGAACTCGTCGTCGGCCCGGTCGATCTCGTCCACCAGCAGCACGCTCGGCCCCGTCTCCAGGGCCTTGAGCAGCGGCCGGGCGATGAGGAAGCGCCGGTCGTAGATCTCGCCCTCCAGGCGGCCCACGTCGGTGACGCCGGCGGCCTCGGCGGCCTTGAGGTGGAGGAGCTGGCGGGCGAAGTCCCAGTCGTACAGGGCCTGGGCGGCGTCGAGGCCCTCGTAGCACTGCAGCCGGATCAGCGGCGCCTCCAGCAGCGCGGCGAGCGCCTTGGCCAGTTCGGTCTTGCCGACGCCGGCCTCGCCTTCGAGGAACAGCGGCCGGCGCATCCGCAGCGCCAGGAACGCGGCCGTGGCCAGCCCCTCGTCGGCGAGGTACGCCTGCCGGTCGAGCAGCTCGACGAGCCTGTCCGGCGACTCGATGCCCGCCGCCGCGCCGATCGCGCCCTTCGCCTCACCCGTCCGCCCCAGCACGCTTTCAGGCTACGCGCCGAGCCGCCGTGGCGATATTGGTCACAGAGCCCGGCTACTCACGGACAGGCATCGCTCACGCAAAGAGTCCTCCAGGAAGGAGCGGACCTCCCCGGCCTCCGGGACGCCGAGCTCCTCGTACAGGCGCAGCGCCTCCCGGCCGTGCTCGCGGGCCCGTTCCTCGTCGCCGAGCGCGAGGTGGGCGCGGGCCAGCCCGTCGTGGGCGCGCGCCTGCTCCGGCCGGTGGCGCGTCAGGCCGGCGAGCGCGAGCGCGGCCGTGTGCTCCTCGGCCGCCCGGGCCGGGTCGCCGGCCGCCTCGGCCATCCCGTTGAGCGCGGACGCCTCGTCGCCGGCGCTGCCGAGCCCGCGGTAGAGGGCCGCGGCCTGCTCGTGCCGGGCGCGTGCCCGCGCGAGCTCGCCCTGGCCCCGCAGGACGACGCCGAGGTGGTCGAGGATCAGCGCCTCGCCGGCCGGGTTGCCGACCTTGCGGTGCAGCGCGAGTGCCAGGTCGAGGTGGCGCCGGGCCTCCTCCGGACGGCCGGCCCGGTCGAGGGCGAGGGCGAGGATGCCGAGCACGTGGGCCTCGCCCCAGGTGTCGGAGCCGATCCGGGTGAGGTCGAGCGCCTGCGCGAGGTACCGCTCCGCCTGCTCGTCCTGGCGCCGGCGCAGGGCCACGTTGCCCAGCGCGAGCAGGGCCCGGGCCCGGTCGTCGGCCCTCTCGCACGCGTCGAGGGCCTGGTGCGCGTGCTCCTCGGCCCGCTCGTACTCGCCGAGCCGCCAGTACGTCCACGCCAGGTCGGTCAGGGCCCGCTGCTCGACCTCGCGCTGGCCGAGCTTGCGGCCGCGCCGCAGCGTCAGGGTGTGCAGCGTGAGCGCGTCGTCGTGGTGCGCCTGCCGGTCGAGGTAGGGGCGCATCGCCAGGGCGAGCATGCCCAGGCAGATCTCGGGGCCGTGGACGGCGGTGGCGATGATGTTGGAGCGTTCGGCGTCGAGCCAGGCGAGCGCCTGCGCGGCGTCGCGGAGGGGCGCGACCGGGGTGGCCGGCTGCGGGATGCCCTCCCGCTGGGCGACGCTGTGCGGGTAGAGCCGGTCGATCGCCGCGCGGGCGCGGTGCAGGTAGTACGTGAGCAGTCGCAGGACCGCGCCGTCGTCCTCGGCGATCGAGCGGGCGTGCTCGCGGAGCAGGTCGTGGAAGGTGTACCGGCCGGGTTCGAGCTGCAGCAGCATGTGGGCGTCGAGGAGGCCCTCCAGCAGCTCCTCCGCCTCCTCCTCCGGGAGCCCGGCCAGCGCCGCCGCGCCGTACGCGTCGATGTCGCGCCCGGGCACCAGCCCGAGCAGGCGGAACATGCGCTGCTCGGCCTCGTCGAGCTGCTCGTAGGACAGGGCGAAGGCCGCCGAGACGCCGTTGAGGAGCCGGCGGTGGTCGTGCAGCCGCTCCGCCAGGTAGGACACGCTCCAGCGGGGGCGGTGCTGGAGGCGGGCAGCCGACAGGCGGATGGCCAGCGGGAGGTGCCCGCACAGCCGCAGCACCTCGCGTACGGCGTCGGGCTCGTGGCGGGCGCGCTCGCCCACGATCCGTTCGAACAGCTCGACGCCGTCCTCCTCGTCCAGCGCGTCGACCGACAGCGCGTGGGCGCCGTCGAGGTCGACGAGCCGCCGCCTGCTGGTGATCAGGACGAGGGTGTCGGAGTGCCCGGGCAGCAGGGGGCGTACGTGCTCGGCGTCGAGGGCGTTGTCCAGGACGGCGAGCACGCGGCGACCGGCCAGCTCGGCGCGCCAGAGGGCGCCGCGCTCGGCCGGGGTGACCGGGATGCGGTCGGCGGGGACGCCGAGCTGGCGGAGCAGGGTCTCCAGCGCGGCGGCGGCGTCGACCGGCTCCCGGCCCGCGGTGTGGGCCTGCAGGTCGATGAACAGCCGGCCGTCCGGGTAGCGCTCGGCCAGCCGGTGGGCCACGTGGACGGCGAGCGCGGTCTTGCCGATCCCGGCCATGCCGTCGATCGTGACGACCGCCGACCGCTCGGTCACGAGCCGCTCCAGCTCGGCGGCGCGTCCGGAGAAGTCGGAGATGTCGTACGGCAGGTAGGTGGAGCGGCGCGGCGGGCCGGAGGCCGCCGGCGCCGGCGCCGCCGTCGCGGCGGCCAGGCGCAGGGCCGGGTCGTCGGCCAGGACGGCCCGCTCCAGCTCGGTGAAGGCGTGCCCGGGGTCCAGCCCCTGCTCCTCCGCCAGGGCCGTCCGGTAGGAGCGCGCCGCCGCCAGGGCGTCGGCCTGCCGGCCCGCCCGGTGCAGGGCCAGCACGAGGTGGCCGTTGAGCTTCTCGCGCAGCGGGTCGGCGGTCACCTGGGCGGCGAGCTCGTCGAGCAGGTCGCCGTGCCGCCCGGCGGCGAGCTCGCCCTCCACCAGGCGCTCGTACGCCGTGAGCCGCCGGTCGTTCCAGAGGTCGCGGACGCCGGCGACGTAGTGCGCGTGCACGTCCTCCAGCGCCTCGCCGCGCCACAGGGCCAGGGCCTCGCGCAGCTCGCCGGCGGCCACCAGGTCGGTGAACGCGTGCGCGTCGACCTGGCCGGGCCGCGGCTGCGCGACGTAGCCGCCGGCCCGCGTCTCCAGGAGCTCTCCGGCCCCGGCGCCGCGCAGCACCTTGCGGATCGCGGTGATCGAGGCGTGGATCTGCGATCGGGCCGTGTCGGGCTGGTCGTGGCCCCACATCGCCTCGATCAGCCGCTCGATGCTGATCACCCGGCCGGCGTTGAGCAGGAGGTAGGCCAGCACCGCCCGGTGACGTGGGGCGACGCCCGTCAGCGGCGCGTCGTCCGCGACCAGTTGGACGGGGCCGAGAAGGGTGAAGCGCAGCATCGTCCCCCCATCACCTTCGCATCGTGCGCGCATCGCGAATGTATCAATCCGGGCGGCCACTCTGGACCCACACGAACACGACAGACAGGGAGAACACCATGGAAGCCCGGATGAAGAACCCCGCCACGGTCATCCCCACGGCGATGAAGCCGATCATGGAGCTGATGAAGGCCGCGCAGTCGCAGGGGCTCCCCCAGGAGCTCATGGAGATGATCCACCTGCGGGTCAGCCAGATCAACGCCTGCAGCTTCTGCGTCGACGCCGGCCTGAAGAACCTGCGCAAGCTCGGCGAGAGCGACGAGCGCATCGGCCTGGTCGCGGCCTGGCGCGAGGCCCCGTACTACACCGACGCCGAGCGGGCCGCGCTGGAGCTGGCCGAGGCCTCGACCCGGCTGGCCGACAACGCCGACGCCGTCTCCGACGAGGTCTGGAACAACGCCGCCGACCACTTCGACGAGCAGCAGCTCGCCTCGATCCTGCTGATGACCGCGGTCACCAACCTCTTCAACCGCCTGAACGCCCCGATCCGGCAGGTCGCCGGCAGCTGGTAAGCCCCCGTCACCCACGTAGAGAAAAAGGAGAACCGCCATGTCCGTCGTCCGCTCGCACCGCTACTCCGTCGCCGACGCCGACCTCGAGGAGTTCCTGGCCCGCCGCACCTCCCTGATCGCCACCGTACGGGAGGGACACCCCGGCCTCACCCACACCGTGCTGATCCAGTTGGAGAACGGCACCTACAGCGACACCTGGCACTGGGAGAGCGGCGAGCAGATGGGCGCGGCGTTCGCCGCCCTGCCCGCCTTCCCGGAGGCGCCGCTGACCATGGCCCTGACCAAGGACGCCACCGCCCTGAACGGCCGGCTCGTCGACGAGCGCTGAGCCCGGCGAGGAGGGATCACTCCTCGCCGGCCTCGCCGCGCTCGCGGATGAGCGCGGCGAGCTCCGCCGTGGCGCGGCGGGCGCGGGCCTTCTCCGAGCCCTGGATGCCCATCGCGCCGATCGTGCGGCCGTCGGAGAAGTCGAGCTTGGGCCAGGGGTCGCCGACGAGCAGTGTGACGTCGATGACCTCGGGCCAGCTGTAGCGGTGGGTGCGCAGGACGTTGACGATCGTCAGGCCCTCGTCGTCGGCCTGCACGCGCACCCGCCCGAGCAGGTGCAGCACCCACGCCACCGCCAGCCCGAACACCACGAACGCGATCCGGTCGGCGATCATGAACGGCTCGGCGATGAACAGCGCCATCAGCACGGCCCCCACGACGACGATCACGGCGAAGGCGTACGGGACGATCCTTCCCCGGCTCGGACGCCAGGTGACGGGCAGACTCGGGGCGGGCACGGGCTCGGGCACGCGTCGAACCTACAACAGCTCAGGCGAGGTCCCGCAGGAGGAGTGCCGTCTCCAGCGCCGCCACCACCGACTCGTACCCCTTGTCCTCCTTGCTGGCGGGAAGTCCGGCCCGGTCGAGGGCCTGGTCGAGCGTCTCGCAGGTGAGCACGCCGTTGCCGACCGGGGTGCTCTCGTCGAGCGAGACGCGGGTCAGCCCGGACGTCACCGAGTCGCAGACGTAGTCGAAGTGGGCGGTCTCGCCGCGGATGACCGCGCCGAGCGCCACGACGGCGTCGCAGCGGCGGGCCAGCGCCTGCGCCACGACCGGGATCTCCAGGGACCCCGGCACCCGTACGACGGTGGCGGTGGCGCCGCTGTCGTCGCATGCCCGCACGGCCCGCGCCACGAGCTGGTCGGTGATCTTGGCGTGCCAGCTCGCGGCCACCACGCCGACCGTCAGTCCGGACGCGTCCGGCGCCGCCGCGCTGGTGGGACGTCCCTCGCCGCTCATGAAGCCTCCGAGATGTCGTGGCCGAGGCGCTCGCGCTTGGCCCTGAGGTACCGCTCGTTGTAGGGGTTCATGGCCACGGGCATGGGCTCGCGGCCCAGCACCTCGATGCCGTAGCCGTCCATGCCGGCGAGCTTGGCCGGGTTGTTGGTGAGCAGCCGGACCGACTTGACGCCGAGGTCGGCGAGGATCTGGCCGGCGTTGGAGAACTCGCGGGCGTCCACCGGCAGCCCCAGCTCCAGGTTGGCGTCCACGGTGTCGCTGCCGTTGTCCTGGAGGCTGTACGCCTTGAGCTTGGCCAGCAGGCCGATGCCGCGGCCCTCGTGGCCGCGCAGGTAGACGACCACGCCGCGGCCCTCCTCGGCGATCGCGGCCATCGCGTGGTCGAGCTGCGGGCCGCAGTCGCAGCGCAGCGAGCCGAACACGTCGCCGGTCAGGCACTCGGAGTGGGCGCGGACGAGGACGTCGTCGCCGCCGTCCAGGTCGCCGTAGACGAGGGCGACGTGCTCGCCGCCGTCGAGGGCGCTAGCGTAGCCGTAGACCCGCCACATGCCGTACGCGGTGGGCACGTTGGTCTCGGCGACCCGGGTGACCATGCTCTCGGCGCGGCGCCGGTGGTCGACGAGCTGCTCGATGCTGACGAGGGCCAGGCCGTGCTCGTCAGCGAAGGCGCGCAGCCGGGGCAGCCGGGCCATGGTGCCGTCGTCGTTGACGATCTCGGCCAGCGCCCCGGCCGGTGACAGCCCGGCGAGCCGGGCCAGGTCCACGGCCGCCTCGGTGTGGCCGCGCCGGGCCAGCACGCCGCCCTCCTGGTAGCGCAGCGGGAAGATGTGGCCGGGCCGGACCAGCTCGTTCGGCTCGGTCGCGGAGTCGGCCAGGGTGCGGATGGTCCGCGCCCGGTCGGCGGCGGAGATGCCGGTGGTGACGCCGTCGCGGGCGTCCACGGTGATCGTGTACGCGGTGCGCATGCGCTCCTTGTTCTGCGCCACCATGAGCGGCAGGCCCAGCCGGTCGAGGTCGCGGCCCTCCATGGCCACGCAGATCATGCCGCTGGTGTGCCGGATCATGAACGTGCACAGCTCCGGGGTGGCCCGGCCGGCGGCGAAGATGAGGTCGCCCTCGTTCTCGCGGTTCTCGTCGTCCACCACCACGACCGGACGGCCGTCGCGGATGTCGGCGATGGCGCGCTCGATCGGGTCGAGCCTGATGCCGCTCACGAGGCCACCGCCACGGCGCCGCCGGTCGCCGCGCGGGCCCGGTACTCCCTGAGCCACTTGACGAAGCCCCACAGCACCAGCAGGAAGAACACCCCGTACACGGCGCCGGACACCACGAGCCCGGAGCTGAACGCCAGGGGCACGCCCACGAGGTCGACGGCCACCCACACGATCCAGAAGTCGACCAGGGCCCTGCCCTGCGCCCACGTGGCGACCGCGCTGCCGACGAAGATGTAGGCGTCGGCGGCCACCAGGAAGGCGCCCTTGGGCAGCGGCACGGCCGCGCCCCACGACAGCTTGAACACGTAGAACAGGACGCCGACGACGGCGGTGCCGGCCAGCATGATCACGACCATGGCGGCGCGCTCCCGGGCCGTCGCGGGCCGCACCGGCAGGCCGGAGCCGTTCTGGGTGCCGCGCCGCCACGCCCACCAGCCGTAGATCGCCAGCACCCCGAACAGCGCCTGCTTCAGGGCGTTGCCGGTGATGTGGGCGTTGATCGAGGCGACGAACAGCAGCACCGCGCCGGTGAGCTGCACGGGCCAGGTCCACAGGGATTTGCGCATCGCCAGCACGACCGTGGCCAGGGCGGCGATGTTGCCCACCAGGTCCGTCAAGAACACGTGCGTGCCGAACACGTTGAATCCGGCCTCTGCCCAGTTCACTGCCTGCCCACCAGCCTTTCGACATACTTCGCGATCACGTCGACCTCGAGGTTGACCAGGTCGCCGACCCGGAGCTCGCCCATCGTGGTCAGCTTCAGCGTGGTCGGGATGAGGCTCACGCCGAAGCTGTCGTCGTCAACCGTCGTGACGGTCAGGCTGATTCCGTCGATCGCGATGGAGCCCTTCTCGGCCACGTAGCGGGCGAGCGGCTCCGGGAGGGAGAAGCGCAGGTCGTCCCAGCGTTCGCCGGGGTCGCGCGACAGGAGGGTGGCGGTGCCGTCCACGTGGCCCTGGACGATGTGGCCGCCGAGGCGCTGGTCGGCGCGCACGGCCCGCTCCAGGTTGACGGCCGCGCCCTCCTCCAGGCCGCCGAGGGAGGTGCGGTCGAGCGACTCGCGCATCACGTCCACGGTGAACACGTCGCCGTCGACCTCGACCACCGTCAGGCAGACGCCGTTGACGGCGATGGAGTCGCCGTGGGAGGCGTCGGAGGTGACGAGGGGGCCGCGCACGGACAGCCGGGCGGAGCCGCCGGCCTGGACGAGGGCGGCGACCTCGCCCTTCTCTTCGATGATTCCGGTGAACATCACTGCTCCTTGCGGGGGAGGCCGGGCCCGGTGCGGGCCGTCAGGCGGAGGTCGGGGCCGACGCGGGTGACGTCGTCCAGCACGAGTCGGTGGATTCCGGCGATGCCGGTGACGCCGGCGTCGCCGAGGGCGGCGGCGCCGGAGCCGAGCAGGGCGGGCGCGAGGTAGGCGACGACCCGGTCGATGAGGCCCTGGCGCAGGAAGGAGCCGGCCAGGGCGGGGCCGCCTTCGAGGAACACGCTGACGACCTCGCGCCGGGCCAGCTCGCGCAGCAGCAGGCCGAGGTCGAGCCCGCCGCCGGGGTGGCGGGGGACGCGGACGAGGTCGGCGGCCCGGGAGCCGGCCGGCACGGGGGCGGGGGCGTCGGGGGCCAGGGCGAGCAGGGTGGGTGCCTCGCCGTCCAGGACGCGGGCGGCGGGCGGGGTGCGGCCGTCGGAGTCGACGACCACCCGCAGCGGCGGCCTTCCTCGGGGCGGTTGCGGGCTGTCGTGGGGTGGTCTTGGGCTGTCGTGGGGTGGTCCCGGGCTGTCCTCCGGGCTGTCGTGGGGTGGTTCCGGGCGGCTGTCTCGGGGTGGTTCCGGCTGGCTGTCTCGGGGTGGTTCCGGGCGGGCGGTGAGGCGGGGGTCGTCGGCGAGGACGGTGCCGATGCCGGCCATGATCGCGTCGGCCCGGGCCCGCAGCCGGTGGACGTCGGCCCGCGCCTCGGGCGAGGTGATCCACTGGCTGGTGCCGTCGGCGGCGGCCGAGCGCCCGTCGAGGGTGGCGGCGAACTTCCACGTGACGTGCGGTCGGCCCAGCCGCGCGTACGTCAGCCATTCGGCGTTGACCCGCTCGGCCTCCTCGGCGAGGAGTCCCGTCTCGACGGCGACGCCGTGCTCCCGCAGCCGGGCCGTCCCTCCGGCCGCCTTCGGGGTGGGGTCGGGCACGGCGACCACCACGCGGGCGATCCCGGCGGCGAGCAGCGCCCGACTGCACGGCCCGGTGCGTCCGGTGTGGTCGCACGGCTCCAGCGTCACGTAGGCGGTGCCGCCGCGCGCCCGCTCGCCGGCCTGCCGCAGCGCGACGACCTCGGCGTGCGGGCCGCCGGCGTACGCGTGGAACCCCTCCCCCACGACCCGGCCGCCGGCGTCGAGGATGACGCAGCCGACGACGGGGTTGGGGCTGGTGGCGCCTTGGCCGCGCGCGGCGAGCTCGACGGCGCGCGCCATGTGGCGGGCATCCGTCGCGGACCCGGCACCGTCGGCCTCTGTCGCGGGACCGGCAACGTCGGCGTGCGTCGCGGGCTCGGCAACGTGGGGGTCTGTCGCGGACCCGGCGACGTGGGGGTCTGTCGCGGACCCGGCGACATGGGCATGTGTCGTGGGATCGGCGACATGGGGGTCGCTTGCGGGGTCGGTGGTGCGCGCCGTGTCCCTGGTCTCCACCCCGGGTCTCCTCCTCGCCATCGGCTCTCGGCCATGGCGGGCCCCGGGGGATCGGACGATGCGCGTACGCATCACAGAGGCGCCCGGCGATCGCCGGACACCCGCGCGCTTCCTCCCATCCGGACTTTGACCGTCGGTCCCGGAATTCCACCGGGTCAACCGGCCGATGGCATCGGCCGGGTCGCGGACTATAACCGCCGGTTCGGAGTTTCACCGACCCCGGAGCACGCTAGCTCTGTTCTTGTACCAGTTTGCCATGCCGCCGAAGCGGCATGCGCCCACCCCCCACTATGGCAACCAAGCGGTCGCTTGGTCAAATGTGTGAGGGAGGCTCACGCGGCCATGATGCGCCGGGCCTCGCGGGCCGCCGGGGAGTACCGGACCTGGGCCGGGACGAGTCCGAGCCCGGTGTGCAGGGCTCGCAGCGTGGCCGTCGCCCACAGGTCGCCGACCGGGGTGGCGGGCAGCCCGTACAGGCGGCGCGCCCAGCGCGGCATGGTCGCGAACGCGAGCAGGGTGAGGGCCGGCAGGGCCGGGCGCAGGGGTGTGAGGATGAGCGGGAGCGGGGCGTTCAGCGACAGGCGCAGGGGATGCGCCGCCTCGGGCACGAAGCGCAGGCCGGGGCGCTGGGCCTCGATGTAGTCGCGCATCTCCGCGACCGTGCCGGGAACGCTGTCCGGCGCCAGCCCGACCACCTCGGCCGCGCGCCGCCACTCGGCGACGAACGTGTCGGCCTCGGCGTCGGTGAGCCGGACCCCGCCGCGCCGCGCCACCGACAGGTAGGAGTCCACCTCGCCGACGTGCACCCAGCGCAGCGCCTCGGGCTCGTCGAGGCGGTACTCCTCACCGGTGTCCGGGTCGTGCGCGGTCAGGCTGGAGTGGATTTTTCGGACGCGACGGGCGGCCCGTTCGACCTCGGCGTGGCTCCCGTACGTACGGATGCGGACGAACTCGGTGGTGCGCACGAACCGCGACCACGCCTCGGACGGGTCCATGAGGGAGGAGTGCTGGAGGACGCCGCGCATGGCGCGGGGGTGCAGGCCCTGCATGAGGAGCGCGCGCAGGCCGCCGACGAGCAGGATCGGCTCCCCCATCACCCGCCAGGTCACCGAACGGGGGCCGAAAAGGCCATGATCCGCCATAAGTGGGCAGTTACCCAGGTCTGGATGGCTTTATGTCACTTCATCCGGTGACAACGGCGTTCGCGTCATGCCCCTGGGACGCCCTGCGGGTCAGACGGCGCCCTGGGGCAGACGTTGCTCTGGGGGGACAGCGCTCTGGGGCGGACCGCGCTCCGGGGCGGACGGCGGCCGCTGTCAGGCTCCGGCGAAGAGGTCGACGAGATCGTCGAACGCGGCGACCAGGATGGCCCCGATCAGTCCGGCGACGCCCGCCACGACGACCCCGGCCAGCGCGGGCGTCCCCATGGGCAGCGCGAGGCCGAGCAGCGTGGCCGTGATCAGCAGGCCGTTCCGCACGAGATGGCGAGGCCCGAGCGGGGCGGCGGACGCGCCGAAGCAGCGACAGGGGGCCCGCCGTCCGCGCCGCAGCGCCACGGCGATCGCCACGGTGAACGCCGCCAGCAGCACGAAGGCCAGCGCCAGACCGAACGCCGCGACATCGGGCACCCCGGCGAGCAGCGGAACGGCCACCACGAGCGCCACGAGCCCCTCCAGCGCCGCCACCAGCACCGCCAGAGGGCGTCTCAGGGCGCGGCTCACGGGGACGAGGTCCGGTAACGAACGGGCGAACCCATCCAGATCCCGCGCCTTGGACACCGCCGTGATGGCGAAGACCACCGCGATCAGCCAGGCGCACCCGACCCGCACGTACTCCACTCGCGCACCTCCGCTGCCACTGTGCCGCCGATCACCCGGAGATCATGATGATCCGGGGGGACGGCCTCGGACGCAATGGCGTAGGTCACATTGGCGGGTCACGAAGCCGTCGCGCCGCGAGCACCCGCACGTCAGCGCCCCACGATCACGACGGAAGGGGCGGCCGGCCCCACGCTGCTCGTGCTGGTCCCGGAAGCCCGGCTGCCCGGCTCAGCCGGTGACGGTCTCGGCCTGGGCGCGCAGGGCGTCCACGGCCGCGGAGGGGTCGCTGGCTCCGTACACGGCGCTGCCCGCGACGAAGACGTCCGCCCCCGCCTCGGCGACCCGCTCGATGGTCTCGGTCGTGACCCCGCCGTCCACCTGGATCCAGATCCGGCCGCCGTGCCGCTCGACGAGGGAGCGGGCGGTGCGGATCTTCGGCAGCACCATGTCGAGGAACCCCTGGCCGCCGAACCCCGGCTCGACCGTCATGAGCAGCAGCATGTCGATCTCGCCGAACAGCCCCTCGTACGGCTCGACGGCGGTGCCCGGGTTGAGGGCGAGCGCCGCCCGCGCGCCGAGGGAGCGGATCTGGCGCAGCGTGCGCACGGGCGCCTTGGCGGCCTCGGCGTGGATGGTGACGCTGCCCGCGCCCGCCTCGGCGTAGGCGGGCGCCCACCGGTCGGGGTCCTCGATCATGAGGTGGCAGTCGAGCGGCAGGGACGTGGCCTTGCGCAGCGACTCCACGACGGGCAGGCCGAGCGTGAGGTTGGGCACGAAGTGGTAGTCCATGACGTCGACGTGCAGCCAGTCGGCGTTGGGCACCGCCGCGGCCTCGTCGGCGAGCCGAGCGAAGTCGGCGGACAGGATGCTGGGCGAGATCTGTACGGCCATGATGTGCCGAGTCTATTGAACCCCGCCCCGGCGCGCGCCCCCGCCCTCTCAGCCCCGACGGAGCGCGCCCTCCTCCCCTTCCTCCTCGACAGCCGCGGACCGCGCTCCCCCGCCCTAGCCCTCTCCACGCCCCAGGACGCGCTCCATCCCCGCATCCCTCGCCGCCCACGCTCCGGGCCGCGCTCTCCCGCCCCTCTCGCGGCCCCTCCCCGGCGCCTCTCCCGTACGCCTCGGACCGAGTCTTCGCCTTGCGCGCCCTCCCGCCATTCACCTCTGAGGGTCACCTCTGAGGGCCGCACGCGGTGGCGGCGCGGCCCCCTTCATCCCCGGCCCCACCCGGTCGGCGACGGCGGTGTCAGGCGCGCTTGCGAAGCAGAGCCAGGAACATCGCGTCGGTGCCGTGCCGGTGCGGCCAGAACTGGGCGTGCGGGCCGTCGCCCAGGCCGTCGACCTCGGGCAGGTAGTCGCGGGCGTCGAGCTGCTCCACGTCGTCGCGGCGCGCGATCACGTCCCCGACCACGACCCGGGTCTCCGCGAGGTGCGGGGAGCAGGTGACGTACGCGACCACGCCGCCGGGACGGGTGGCGTCCAGGGCGGTGTTCAGCAGGGCGCGCTGGAGCCGTCCCAGCTCGGCGACACTCGCGGGGTCGCGCCGCCACCGCGCCTCGGGCCTGCGCCGCAGCGCGCCGAGACCGGTGCAGGGGGCGTCGAGCATGACGCGGTCGAACGCGCCGGGCCGCCAGGCGGGCCGCGTGCCGTCGGCGGTGACCACTCCGGCGTGCGCGGTGGTCTGCGCCACGAGCCGGGCCCGGTGCTGCT
This sequence comes from Nonomuraea montanisoli, assembly GCF_013363975.1. GTDB lineage: Bacteria > Actinomycetota > Actinomycetes > Streptosporangiales > Streptosporangiaceae > Nonomuraea > Nonomuraea montanisoli. The sequence continues at coordinate 149,875 of NZ_JABWGN010000003.1, forward strand.
GCACGTCGGCGGCGAGCAACCGCGCCCCACCGGGGAACGCCACGGGCCGCTCGTCCTCGGCGCCTTCGCGGAACGGCACAGGCCGGCCGCCCTCAGCCGCCGCCTCGGAGCCGGATCCGCCGCCCTCGACCTCCTCGGGGCCCGCCACAGACTGACCGCCAGGCGCGGTGCCGTCGTTCGCGGTGCCGTCGTAACCCGTGTCGTCGTAACCCGTGTCGTCGTAACCCGTGTCGTCGTGACCGGTGTCGCCGTACACCGCCACGGCGTCCAGCAGGCCCGCCTTGCCGCCCGGACCGGCGCACATGTCCAGCCACAGTTCACCCTCGGAAGAGCCTGGCCGGGGAGAAGACGGCGGGCCGAGGGGGACGCGGGTCAGGGCGAGGGCCACGAGCTGGCTGGCCTCGTCCTGAACGGCCGCGCGGGTCTCGGCGACCGCCGCGATCTGCCCGGGGTCGCCCTCCGCCAGGTACGCCCCGTACGGCGAATAGCGGGTGGGCTCGGCGCCCGCGTCGAGCAGCTCCCGACGGGAAGAGCGTCCCGGCCGGGCCACCAGGGTGACCAGGGGACGGGCGTTGTCGGCGGCCAGGAGTTCGGCGGTCTCCTCGATGCCGCTGCCGAGCGCGTCGCGGAAGGCGCTGACCACCCAGCGCGGGTGGCTGTGGACCACCGCGAGGTGCCCGGACGGGTCGTCGGCGAGGTCGGGCGCCACGATGGGCAGCCACTCGTCGAGCGTGCGAGAGGCGATCTTGCGCAGCACCGCGTTGACGAACTTGGCCGCGCCCGGTCCGATGCGCTGCCGTACCAGGTCGACCGTGGTGCCCACGGCGGCGTGCGGCGGGACGCGCATGCGGAGGAGCTGGTGCGCGCCGAGCCGCAGGGCGTCGCGCACGGCGGGGTCGGGCGCGCGGTCGCTGCAGATCGCGATGATCGCGTCGTACGTGCCGAGGCCGCGCAGGGTGCCGTAGGCCAGCTCGGTGACCAGGGCGGCGTCGCGGCCCTTCAGTCCGCGGTCGCGCAGGAGGCGCGGGGTGAGGAGGTTGGCGTAGGCGTCGCGCTCGTCGACGGCGCGCATGACGTCGAACGCGGCGTTGCGCGCGGGGTCACGCTGCGCCCGCCCGGCGCCACCACGACCACGCCCGCCGCCACCCGGCCCGCTTCCCGCATCGCCCCGGCCACCCCGCTGCCCGACCTGACCCCCCTGCTGACCGGAAGAACGACCCGGTCCACCGGCCTGACCACGCTGCTGACCGGACGGACCACCCGGTCCACCCGCCTGACCACGCTGCTGACCGGACGGACCACCCGGTCCACCCGCCTGACCACGCTGCTGACCGGACGGACCACCCGGTCCACCCGACGGACGAGCCTGCTGACCGGACGCACCTCGGGACTGCCCGGATGAGCCGCTCCGCTGGCCAGGCTGATCACCCTGACGGCCGGACACATCGTCCCGCTCGCTCGGCCCGCCATTCCGGCGACGGACTCCCCGGTTCCCGGCCGACGCCTCACGGCTCGGTCCTCGATCCGCCTCCGCCGCGCGACCCGCATCGCGACCGGCTCCACGACCCTGGTCACGCCACGAACTCCGACCAGCGTCACGACCTGACTCATGACCGGAGTCGCGCCCCGAACCGCGCCCGGTGCCCGATCCAGCTCTCATGCCAGGCCCCCGACCCGCGTCACGACCCGCACCCGACCCGCGACCGGCCTCAGGGCCCGCACCGCGCCCGGAACCGCCCACGCGACCCGCACCGGCCCCACGACCTGCACCGGCTCCTCGGCCCCCACCAGCCCCACGGCCCGTGCCGGCTCCTCGGTCCATGCCAGCTCCTCGGCCCGCACCAGCCTCGCGACCCGTGCCCGCACCGGCCCCGCGGTCCGTGCCGGCTCCTCGCCCCGCACCAGCCTCGCGCCCCGCGCCGGAGCCGCGGCCCGCGTTGAAGCCGCGCCCCGCGTCCCGACCGGAACCGCGGCTGTCTTCGCGCCCCGTGTCCCGGCCCGCTCCACCGCTGCCTTCGCGGCCGGTGCCGCGATCCTCGGGCCCACGGCCCCCGCTGGTGCTCATCCCCTCCGGCTTTCCCTCATCTGTGCCGATCGCACGTACGCCCACCGGCTTGTCCGCCGCCCGTACGCCCACCGCGTGTCCGCCGCCCGTACGCCGTCCGGACCCCTGTCCGCCGCCCGTACGCCCGCAGGACACCTACCCACTGCCCATACGCCCGCCGGACACATGTCGGCCAACGCTACGCCCACCACCGTCATCCCCGCGCACCGGTCACCACTGAGGGACCGACGCGCGCGGCGAGCCCAGCGCTCCGATGGGCGGCGGCTTCGATCTCAGCGGCCCGCCCCGGTCACGCGGACGCGAACCGGTCGCCGCTCTCCACACGTGCCCCCCGCGCCCACTCGCCCGCGCTCATGACCCGCTTGCCCTGCGGCTGCACCTCGCCCAGCTCGACCGGGTGGGTGGCGGTGCCGACGAGCACGGAATGCTTGCCCGCGGCGATGGCGCCCGGGGCGAGGCTCTCGGCGGACGGCGCCGGCGTGACACGGCCGACCTTGAGCCGCTGGCCACGGAACGTGGTCCACGCCCCCGGGTTGGGGGTGCCGGCCCGGACGAGCCGGTCGACCCGCATGGCGGGCGCCGTCCAGTCGATCTCGGCGTCGACGACGTTGATCTTGGGGGCGATGCTCACCCCGTCGGACGGCTGCGGGCGCGCCTCCAGGGTGCCGTCCTCGACGCCGTCGAGCGTGGCCGCGAGCAGCCCGGCCCCCGACTGGGCGAGCCGGTCGAGGAGGGCGCCGCTGGTGTCGTCGGGCCGCACCTCCTCGGTGACCACGCCGTAGACGGGTCCGGCGTCCAGCTCCTTGACGATCTGGAACGTCGAGGCGCCGGTGATCTCGTCGCCGTGCAGGATGGCGTGCTGCACCGGGGCGGCTCCGCGCCAGGCGGGCAGGATCGAGAAGTGCAGGTTGATCCAGCCGTGGCGGGGCACGTCGAGCGCGGACTGGGGCAGCAGCGCGCCGTAGGCGACCACGGGGCAGCAGTCGGGCTCCAGCTCGGCCAGCCGCTTCAGGAACTCGGGGTCGCCGGCCTTGGCGGGGCGCAGCACCGGGATGCCCGCCTCCTCTGCCAGCTCTGCGACCGGCGACGGATGAACCTTGCGGCCCCGGCCCGACTGGGCGTCGGGGCGGGTGACGACGGCCACCACGTCGTGCCGCGGCGAGTCGATCAGCGCGCGGAGCGACGGCAGCGCCGTGTCGGGCGTGCCCGCGAAGACCAGGCGCATCGGCTCACAGCGCCTTTCCGCCGGTGGCGTGCGGGGAGAACTTGACCGTCGGCGCGGACAGGCCGCTCCACTCGGCCTCGCGGATGGCCTTCATGGCGAGCTTGCGCTGCTTGGGGTCCATGCGGTCGATGAACAGGATGCCGTCGAGGTGGTCGGTCTCGTGCTGGAAGCAGCGCGCCATCAGGTCGGTGCCTTCGAGGACGACCGGCTCGCCGTGCATGTCGAAGCCCTTGGCCACGGCGCGGACGGCGCGCGGCGTCGGGTAGCTCAGCCCCGGGAAGGACAGGCAGCCCTCCTCGCCCTCCTCGTCCAGCTCGGAGGACAGGTCGAGGTCGGGGTTGATCAGGTGGCCGAGCTGGTCGTCCACGTAGTACGTGAACACGCGCAGCCCGACGCCGATCTGCGGGGCGGCCAGGCCCGCGCCCGGCGCGTCCATCATCGTGTCGGTCAGGTCCTTGACCAGCTTGCGGAGCTCCTTGTCGAAGTCGACGACCGGGGCCGCCGGGGTGCGCAGCACCGGGTCTCCGAACAGCCGGATCGACTGGATCGCCAAGGGGTCACTCCGTTTCGCTTGGATGGGGTGAACCCAGTTTAGTGTGCTCGACGGATCGCGCCTTCATCGCCGCTTTGCGCGCCGCCTTGACGACCGCCGGGTCGTCGTGGGCGGAGGCGAGCATGTCGAGGACGGCGACCGTGTCGGGGTGGCCGACGGCGGGCATCTCGCCGACCAGCCGGATCAGGTCCTCGCCGGGCTCGGGCGGGTCGAGCCGCCCGGCGGCGTGGCCGGACAGGTGCATGAGGGCCGCGAGGGAGTCGACCGCGATCCAGGTGTGGTCGTCGGCGCTGAGCGCCGGGGCGTCGAGGTCGCGGATGTGCAGCCAGGACGCGGCGTAGCGGCGCACCAGCGGCAGCTCCAGGGCCTCGCGCAGGGGCTTCTCGGCCTCGGGCCCGAGCTCCTCCAGGATCGCGCCGACGGCGCCGCGCTGCCCGGCCGTGCCCTCGGCGGCGATCTCGACGAGCTCGCGGGCGGCCTCCTCGGGCGGGCGCCGCTCCAGCCAGCCCGCCACGGCGCTCTGCGTGGCCGTGCCCTTGACCAGCGCCTCCACCAGCTCCGCGGCGGACAGGTCGGCGAACACCTCCACCTCGGCGGCCGTCGGCGCGTCGTGGCCCTCGCGCAGCAGGTCGCGGCGGATCGCCCACACCCCCAGGGGGGTGAGCGCCGTACGGCCGGCGTCGGTCTGCTCGACCAGGCCGCAGTACGCGAGCAGGGACAGCGCCTCCAGCAGCTCGGCGGGCAGCGAGGCGGCCAGCCGGCGCAGCTGCACCGTGCCGGGCTCGCAGGCGACCTCGTGGGACTGCAGGATGCCGCGGGCGAGGTTGGCGACGGCCACGCCGGAGCGCACGGAGTAGACGGTGGCCAGCATCTCGGCGAGGTGCTCGTCGACCACGGCCGAGCCGGTCAGTCCCTCGTCGGCGCGGTCGAGGACGTCCATGACCACGCCGTCCCAGAACTCCAGCGTCGCCTCGACGGTCAGCATCTCGGGCAGCGGGCCGCGCAGGGCCTGGCCGCGGACGATCTGCAGCAGGCCGGTGTTGACGGCGACGATCCAGAGGAGGCGCAGCCGCGCCGCGTCGACGCCGAGGGTCTCGGCAGCGGCGGCGGCGTCGGCCGCGGGGAGCAGCCCTTCGGGGGTGACGGGACGGGTGCCGGTCCACGCGGTGAGGCGGATGGCGTCGGCCACGAGCGGCACGGCGGGCACCAGACGGGCGAGCTGGGCGTCGGGCACGAGCGTCACGGGCGGGAACGTCAGGGCCTCGTGCTCCTCGGCCGCCTCCTGCGGCGGCCGCGGCGGCACGGCGGGCTGCTCATCGATCAGCTTGCGCAGCTCGGCGAGGTCGAAGACATTGTTGGCCACCCACGAAACTTACTGCACAGGAGTCACAGGGACGTACTCATCGCGGATCCCGGCCGGGTTCGCCGGAGTTCTACCTGATGGCCCGGGAACGGGCCTTGAAGGCGGCCTTGCGGGCCGCCTTGGCGACCGTTCCGTCGGGGATGGAGCGGCCTAGAAGTTCCAGCACGTCCACCACGTCGGGGTGGTCGACCCGCCACATCTCCTCGATGAGGTGGGCGGGCGGGCCGGAGGCGGCCATGTTCTCGGCGAAGACGTCGGGGTCCTCCTGGGCCGCAGGCATGGCCAGCGCCAGCATGTCGACGCTGACCCAGAGCAGTTCGTCCTGGGTGAGCGCGGGCGTCGGCAGGCCGCGGGAGGCGAGCCAGTGGATGGCGTGCGGGCGCAGCTCGGCGTCGTCGAGGCAGGCGCGCACCTCGGGCTCGGCCTCGGCGCCGAGGCGGTCGACGATGGTGACGGCGATGCCGCGGGCCACGGCGGGCGCGCCGGACGCGGCCGCGAGGAGCTGGGCCGCGGCCTCGCCGGGGGTGCGGCGGCTGAGCCAGCGGGCGATGTCGTCCTCGGCCATCTCGGTGGGCACGCCGTCGAGCAGGCCCTCGACGAGGCCGGTGGCGTCGGACTCGGCCAGGTCGGGCGCCAGGGGGGCGTCGATGCCGAGCGCCAGGTAGTGCTCGCGCAGCGCCCACACGGCGAGCGGCGTCAGCCCGGCCGAGCCGCCGCTCCACCGGGTCGCGCCGCCTGGCCCACCGGCACGGCCCTGGCCGCCGGCGGGCCGCCTCCCGGCCGCGGCCTCTCCTTCGAAACCGGCCGCTTCGGAGCCGGCCGCTTCCCGCCCGCCCGATCCGGACGCTTCCCGTCCCCTTGATCCGCGCGCTTCCGATCCGCCCGATGCGGGTCCTTCCGGTCCACCCGATGCGGGTGCTTCCGGTCCGCTTGATCCGGCCGCTTCCCCGCCGAATCCGCGCGCTTTCCGCCCGAACGCGGGCGCTTGCCCGCCGGCTCCTGGCGTTTCCCCGCCGAACTCGGCCGGCCGTGCGCCGCCCTCGGCCGGTTGCCCGGCCGGTCCGGCCAGTTGCCCGCCGGTCCTGCCCGGGCGGCCGGGGCCGCGGTGGGCGGACGTCCCACGCTGGATGCCGACGACCCGCCGGCCTCCGGCCGCGTGCGGGGCGTCGGGCCCGGAGGGAACGGCGACGCCGATGCGGCCCGCGACGGGCGCCATCGGACGGCCTCCCGGAGCTGCGCCCGTACCGGACGGCGGAGTGGCGGCGGCGCCGCCCGCCCGCAGCCCTCGGGGCGGGAGCGTCCCGGGCGGGCCGGGCACCATCTCGATCAGCCCGCACCACGCCAGCCGGTCGAGGGTCGCCGGCACGTCCACGTCGCCGTCGTCCACGACCTCCTGGAGGTAGTCGCCGATGACGGCGACCGGCACCCGGGTGCGCAGCCGGTAGAGCATGTCGAACAGGTCGTAGAGCTCCTCGTCCAGCTCCGCGCTGCCGGTGACCGCGCCGCGCGTGTCCTGGTCCACGAGGTAGGCCACCGCGGCCGCCCACAGCCGCATCGCCCCGTCCCCGGTCTCGGCCCCGGAGCGGCCCGCGTCGTAGTACGTGTCGAGGTGCTGTCGCAGGCCGGCCGCGAGGTGCCGGTACGGCTCCTCCGGCGCGTCCTCGCGCAGCGCCGTCCAGAGCGGCACGCGCGCCAGCGCCTCCAGCAGCTCGCCGGGCGCGGCGAGCCGGACGCCGGGCAGCGGCGAGCACCCCGGGCAGTCGCACGGCGCCTCCCCCAGATCGGGCAGCTCGCCGGACGGGATCGCGATCGACTGCTCCAGAGACTCGGGCCCGATGGAGCTGAACAGGCTCTTGGCCATGCCGAAGTTGGACTCGTCGGCCAGCGCCTCGGACATGCGGGGGGCGATGTCGTCGATGCGCTCGCGCATGGCTCCGGCGGTGGCCGCGTCCACCTCGCCGTTGTCCTGGAGGTAGTCGACCAGGGTGCGGGCGGCGGCCACGGTCTGCGGCGCGCTCTCGGGCGGGGTGATCACCTTGCGGGGATAGATGGACAGCAGCAGCTCGTCCAAGGTCGCGGCGGTGAAATCGCCCGGCTCGTTGACGTCGAGGTAGTCGCTGGCGTAGTCGCAGAGCAGGCGGACCTCGTCCGCGTCCACCTCGACTCCCCGCGCCCGTCCCCAAGCACGCAGGTCGTCGATGGCCTGGTTCACCCATTCGATCGACACAAAGGCACGCTAACGGCTGACTTACGGATGAGCGAATCGGGGAAACGGCCTAAATCAGGTCGAGCGGGTCGACACTCACCCTCACGACATCCGGTGCCTTACGCGCCGCGCGTACTCCGCTGGCCCCTTTGAGCGCCGCTGCCAGCACCGCTCCCCCCGGGCGTGGCACGCGGATCATGGCGCGCTCCTGACCGGCCTCGTCGATCGGCACCGGGCCGAGCACCTGCGCCTCCGCGGGCAGCCGTACCTCGTCGAGCATCTGCCGCACCGCGGCGGAGGCGCCCGTGAGCGTCGCCATCCGCACCGCGGGCGGGAACCCCAGCTCGGCGCGGTCGGCCAGCTCGCGCTCGGCGTGCGTGATCGGATCCCACCGCAGCAGCGCCTGGACGGCCGGCAGCCCCGCGTCGGCCAGCACCACCAGCTCGGCGGCGGGACGGAGCAGGGCGGCGGCGTTCATCCAGCGGCGCAGCGCCTCCTCCGAGGCCCGCAGGTCGGCCCGGCCGAGCAGCGACCACGCGTCGAGCAGCACGGCGGCGGCGTACCCGCCCTCGGCGACCGGCTCCGCGCCGGGGGTGGCGACGACGAGCGCCCGCGCGGCGGGCACGGAGGCCAGCACGCCGTCACGGCCGGACGTGCGCACCGGCGTCGAGGGGAAGGCGCGGCCCAGCTCCTCGGCCGTGCGCCGGGCCCCGACGACCACGGCCCGCAGCCGCGCCCCGCCGCAGTGAGGACACCTCCAGCCGGGGTCCACGCGCCCGCACCAGCGGCAGAACGGGGCCGCGTGGCCGGCGCGCAGGGCGAGGGGGCCGTGACAGAGCTGCGCCTCGCCGGAGACGCCGAGCTGGGCGGGACGGTCGGCGAGGCGGGTGGGGGGCATGGCGCAGCGGGCCGGCGCGCGGCACTGCTGGCACGCCACGGCGGGCAGGTAGCCACGCCGCGGCACCTGCACCAGCACCGGCCCCTCCTCCAGTCCCTGGCGCAGCGCCCGCCACGCCAGGCTGGGCAGCCGCGCCGCCCGTGCCGCCTGGTCCTTCGCCAGCTCGGCGTCCTCACCTGCCGGGCGTACGCGGGGCGCGAGGCTCCGCACGGTCTGGCGGGCGGCCACGATCGGCCGCGCCCAGCGGGCGGCGATGAGCTGGGTGGCCTCGGCGGTGCGGGTGTGGCCGCCGATGAGCATGGCCGCGCCCGAGCGGTGGGCGCGCAGCGCCAGCACCTCGCGGGCGTGCGGGTACGGGGCGAGCCGTTCGGCGTGCAGGTCGTCGCCGTCGTCCCAGACGGCCACCAGCCCGAGGTCGGCCACGGGGGCGAACATGGCGGCCCGCGTGCCCACCACCGCCCGCGCCTGGCCGCGGAGGAGGCGCAGCCAGCGGCGGTAGCGCTCGGCGGGACCGAGGTCGGCGGTGAGCGCGACGTGGTCGCCGGGGTTCAGCGCCGCGGACAGGGCGGCGTCGGCCAGGGCCACGTCGCGGCCGTCGGGGACGACGACGACGGCGCCCCGGCCGCCGTCGAGGGTGGCCCGCACGGCCTGGGCGATCTCCGGCGCCCACCCTCGGGCGCCGGGCAGGGCCTGCCAGACGGCGCGGGGCGCCCTGCCGTCCCGCAGTGCGGCCAGGAAGGACGCGCCTGCCGGGTACGAGTCCCAGGGGCCCGCCTCGCCCGCCTCCGCCTCGGGAACGCCTGAGGAGGCGGGGGCCGGTGCCTCAGAGCCGCCCGAGGAGATGCCGGCAGGCGCCTCGGGGACGGCCGGTGAGACGGCAGCCGGCGCCTCGGAGGTGCCTGAGAGGGCCGGAGCGGGGGTCCCGGAGGTGCCTGAGGAAGCCGGAGCGGGGGCCTCGGAGGCGCCTGACGTGGCGGGGGCGGGGGCCGGGGTCTCCGCCTCGGCCTTGGCGTGGCGCGGCGGGACGGCCAGGCGCAGGACGTCGGCCAGGGTGCCCGCGTACCGGTCGGCGACCGCCCTGGCCAGGCCCGCGATCTCCGGCGTCAGCACCCGTTCGGCGGAGACCACGCGCTCCAGGGCGGTGAGCGCCCCGACGTGCTCGCTCTGACCGGCCCGTTCGAGAAGGAACCCGTCGACCAGCTTGCCGGCGAACCGCACCCGCACCCGCACCCCGGGCTGCGCGCTCTCGTGCATCGAGGCGGGCACCAGGTAGTCGAAGGGCCGGTCGAGGTGGGGCAGCGGGTTGTCCACCGCCACCCTGGCCACCGGCAGGGCGGGGGCGGGAACCGGCGCCCCCTTGGACGGCACCACCGCGGGCCGCACGGCGTCGAGCGGCAGCAGGGCGTCGTCTGAGTCGGTCACGGACTACGTCTACCAGAACCCCGCCACCTGCAAGACCACGCCAGGTCTTCCCCGTCCGGCCGCGGGCGCTCTCAGCCCTGGCGCGCGGACGCCTCGGCCAGGCGCACGGGCGGCCCGGCCACCCCCGGAGGCGGATCCACCACACGCGGGGGTGGCCCGGCCGCGTGTGAGGGCGGCTCGTGGTGGCTCGCGACCTCGATCGCGGTGCGGACGAATCGGGCGATCACCGGCGAGCGGCTCCCCGACGGCCAGGCGATCGCGAGCGTGTACGGGCCGGCGTCGCGGACCGGCCGGTACGCGATGTCGTCCCGGCGGTTCCGCTCGGCGAGCGACGCCGGGACGAGCGCCACGGCCTGACCGAGCGCCACCGCCTCCAGGAGCTGCGAGCTGTCCCTGACGACCGGCCCCGGCTGGGCCGCCGCCTCCTCCCGCGCGTCCCGGCCCCACCAGTAGTCGTCGGCGTGCGGCGGCAGGACGGGGCAGTGCGGGAACGGCAGGCCCGCCAGGTCCCGGCACGACAGGACGGACCGGGCGGCCAGCGCGTGACCGGCCGGGAGCGCCGCCACCCGGGGCTCGGTCGTCAGCGGCTCCAGGTCCAGCCCGTGATCGTCCTCCCCCGTCCCCAGGAGCGCCACGTCGGCGCGCCCGTCGCGCACCATCCCGCCCTGCTCGCCGTACCCGCTGACCAGGATCTCGACCCGGCCCGCGTCCGGCTGCGCCGCGTACGCCCGCGTCATGCGCCGCAGCAGGTCCGTGGCCACGCCCGGCTTGGCCGTCACCACCACGGCGGGCGTGGCCCGCGCGGCGCGGCGCGTGCGGTGGGCCGCCGCCGACACCGCGTCGAGCACCCGTACGGCCTCCTCCAGCAGCACCAGCCCGGCGGCCGTCGGCGTCACCTGGCGGGTGGACCGGTCGAGCAGGCGCGCGCCCAGCCGCCGTTCGAGCTGCCGGACGGCGCGGGACAGCGGCGGCTGGGCGATGCCGAGGCGCTCGGCGGCGCGGGTGAAGTTCCGTTCCTCGGCGACGGCCCGGAAGTACCGGAGATCCCTGACGTCCAGCGCGCCGTCCAGGCCGTCCGTCCCGCCCATCCCATCCATACCGTCAGGGTATGGCGTGAGACCGGACTGATCCTTCCGGGCGGGACGTCGGGCTGTTGAAGTGAACGCCGTCAGATCCCCTCCTTCGGAAGCGACCCGACTCATGACCGATCTTGAGCAGAACAAGCAGCTCGTGCTGTCATTCCTCGACCTCGCCTTCAACGGCAGGCAGCCCCACGAGGCGTTCTCCCGCCATGTCCACCCCGACTACGTCCAGCACAACCCGCACGCCCCCGACGGCGCCGAGGCGTCGGCGGACTTCCTCGCCGGCTTCGTGGGCGGCTTCCCGGACCTCAGCCTCGACATCAGGCGGGTCGTCGCCGAGGGCGACCTGGTCGTCACCCACGCCCTGATGCGGCTGACGCCCGACGACCGGGGCACGGCGATCGCCGACGTCGTACGGATCCGCGACGGCCGCATCGCCGAGCACTGGGACGTCGCCCAGGAGCTTCCCGAGGCGACGGCGAGCGGCAACCCCATGGTCTGACGCGCCGCGACACCCCCGCCGGGGCTCGGTGGGCCGACCCGCCGCGTCCCCACCCGGGCTCGCGTCCACGGCGCACGTGCCGGCGCCGCCGTGCACGAGCCGCGTTCCTGTCCGCCTACGCGTTCCTGTCCGCCTGGGGGACGAGCACGGCCGACGGCGGCGGCACGTGGACCGTGCGCGGGTCGAGGCACGCGTGTGCCGCCTTCGGGGCGTGAGCCGGACGTCCTCGGGCGCTCCTCCGGTCAGGAGAGCCGTGGTGGAGGCCGGCACGTTCCCCCCGGAGACCGCGCCACTCCCCCGAAGGCCCAGTCCCCCGAAGGCCCCGGACACGCGGATGCCGCGTCCCGCCGAAGCGGGACGCGGCATCCGTCGCGGAAGATCCGGCGGCTCAGAGACCCGCGGCGGCGCGCAGAGCCTCGGCGCGGTCCGTGGACTCCCAGGAGAAGCCCTCGCGGCCGAAGTGACCGTAGGCGGCCGTCTCCGAGTAGATCGGGCGCAGCAGGTCGAGGTCGCGGATGATCGCGGCCGGGCGGAGGTCGAAGACCTGGAGGACGGCCTCCTGGATCTTCTCCACCGCGAGCTTCTCGGTGCCGAAGCACTCGACGAACAGGCCGACCGGCTGGGCCTTGCCGATGGCGTAGGCGACCTGGACCTCGCAGCGGTCGGCCAGGCCGGCGGCCACGACGTTCTTGGCGACCCAGCGCATCGCGTAGGCGGCGGAGCGGTCGACCTTGGACGGGTCCTTGCCGGAGAAGGCGCCGCCACCGTGGCGGGCCATGCCGCCGTAGGTGTCGATGATGATCTTGCGGCCGGTGAGGCCGGCGTCGCCCATCGGGCCGCCGATCTCGAAACGGCCGGTCGGGTTGACCAGCAGGCGGTAACCCTCGGTGTCGATGTCGAGGCCCGCGAGCACGGGGTCGACCACGTGCTCCTTGATGTCGGGCGTCAGCATCTCCTTGAGGTCGATCTCGGCCGCGTGCTGCGTGGAGACCACCACGGTGTCGAGGCGGACCGGCTGGTCGCCGTCGTACTCGATGGTGACCTGGGTCTTGCCGTCGGGACGCAGGTAGGGCACGGTGCCGGACTTGCGCACGTCGGCCAGGCGCTTGGCGAGCCGGTGGGCCAGCGTGATCGGCAGCGGCATCAGCTCGGGGGTCTCGCGGCAGGCGTAGCCGAACATGAGGCCCTGGTCGCCCGCGCCCTGCCGGTCGAGCTCGTCGCCGCCGACGCCGACGCGGTGCTCGTAGGCGTCGTCGACGCCCTGGGCGATGTCGGGCGACTGCGCGCCGATGGACACCGAAACGCCGCACGAGGCGCCGTCGAAGCCCTTGTGGGAGGCGTCGTAACCGATCTCCAGGATCTTCTCGCGGATGACGCCCGGGATGTCGACGTAGGTCTCGGTCGTCACCTCGCCCGCGACGTGGACCTGGCCGGTGGTGATCAACGTCTCGACGGCGACCCGGCTCTTGGGGTCGTCCTTGAGCATGGTGTCGAGAATCGCGTCACTGATCTGGTCAGCGATCTTGTCCGGGTGGCCCTCGGTGACCGACTCCGAGGTGAACAGGCGGCGTGACAACTCAGTGGCTCCTCATGCAGCGGCTGCTGACGGATGTGCGGCTCCGGCTGCTGTACGGGCCAGGGCCTCGCGAAAGTCTAGCCCTACCCGCACTCCGGTCGCGAAACCGCCACGCGAACAGGGACTTCACAGATCGGGCAATGGATCGGGGGGAAGGGTCTCAGGGGCGAAGATCTCGGCGTCGGCCGCGGCCACGACCGCCGCGTACTCCTCGTCCACCTCGAACGCCATGGACCCGAGCTCGATCACGGGGCGTGGCGCCTGCATGATCGGCCCGAGCCGGGTGTGGCGCGGGAAGGCGGCGTGGACGGAGACGGGACGGTCGGTCCTGAGCATGCGGGTGGCGAGCACCGAGATGGCCTTGTCCGTGACGACGATGAGGAAGTTGGCGGCTCCGGGTGGGCCGATGGACAGCGCGGGGAAGACGTAGAGGATCTGCTCCTGCTGGCCGAGCAGCGTCCTGCAGCGATCCCTGACAGCGGAACTCACCGGCATCGGGTCCCCCTTCCTGCCAAGTATCCGCAGCCAGAAGGGGTGCTGCAACAGCCGATCCGGTAATCGACCGGTCCGGAAGCGGGGCTCCAGCGGGGCTCAGGCGAGACGGGAGGCGACGACGTCCCAGACGGCGTCGGCGACGTCCTCCTTGGGGCCGCGCGGCACCTCGACGGGCTCTCCCCCGGCGACGAGCACGACGGCGGCGTTGTCGGGGGTGCCGAAGGCGAGGCCCGGGCCGACCTGGTTGACGACGAGCAGGTCGCAGCCCTTGCGGGCGAGCTTGGCCTGGCCGTTGGCGAGCACGTCGTCGGTCTCGGCCGCGAACCCGACGATCACCTCCGGACCCAGGGCGGTGCGGCGCAGCTCGCCCAGCTCCGCCAGGACGTCGGGGTTCTTGACCAGGGCGATGGCCTCCGGCTCCCCGTCCGTCTTCTTGATCTTGGAGTCGTGCCGGACGGCGGGCCGGAAGTCGGCGACGGCCGCGGCCATGACCACCACGTCGGCGGCGGGTGCCGCGGCGAGCACGGCGTCGCGCAGCTCGGCCGTGGACTCGACGCGCACGACCGTGGCGCCGGCCGGGTCGGGCAGGGCGACGTTGGCGGCGACCACGGTCACCTCGGCGCCCCTGGCCGCGGCCGTGCGGGCCAGGGCGTAGCCCTGCAGGCCGGAGGAGCGGTTGCCGATGTAGCGGACCGGGTCGATGGGCTCGCGGGTGCCGCCGGCGGAGATCACCACCTTGCGTCCCGCCAGGTCGCGGGGGCGGCCGCGCAGCACGCGCAGGCACACCTGGAAGATCTCGGCCGGGTCGGGCAGGCGGCCGGGCCCGGTGTCGGCGCCGGTGAGCCGGCCCACGGCCGGGTCGATCACGATCGAGCCCCGCTCGCGCAGCGTCTCGACGTTGGCGCGGGTCGCGGGGTGCTGCCACATCTCGGTGTGCATCGCGGGAGCGAACACCACGGGACACCGGGCGGTCAGCAGGGTGTTGGTGAGCAGGTCGCCGGCCAGCCCGTGGGCGGCCCTGGCGAGCACGTCGGCGGTCGCGGGCGCGACGACGACGAGGTCGGCCCCCTGGCCGATGCGGACGTGAGGCACCTCGTGGACGTCGTCCCACACCTCGGACGACACGGGATGGCCGGACAGGGCGGCCCAGGTGGGCTCGCCCACGAACCGCAGCGCCTCACGGGTCGGCACGACCCGCACCTCGTGCCCCGACTCGGTGAAGAGCCGCAGGAGCTCACACGCCTTGTAGGCGGCGATGCCGCCGCTGACGCCGAGGACGACCTTCATCGAAGGGGTCAGACCGCGCCTTCGATGGGCTCGGCGTTGAGCAGGCCCTCGGAGACCTCGCGCAGCGCGATGGACAGCGGCTTCTCCTGGGCGTGCGTCTCGACCAGCGGGCCGACGTACTCGAGCAGGCCCTCGCCGAGCTGGGAGTAGTAGGCGTTGATCTGGCGAGCGCGCTTGGCGCCCATGATGACCAGGGAGTACTTGCTGTCGACGATGTCGAGCAGCGCGTCGATCGGAGGGTTGGTGATGCCCTCGGCGACCGGGGCCGTGCTTGCCACGATGGTCAGACCTCTCGGTTGGTGGTTGTCGTGACCCCCAGAGGGTCGGTCATCAAGGCTATCAGCCGATGACACACGTCTTCGACATCCGTGTTGACCAGGGTGAGGTCGAATTCCTTCTCGGCCGCCATCTCGATCCGGCCGGCCTCCAGGCGGCGGGCGATGACGTCCTCGGGCTCGGTGCCGCGGCCGCGCAGCCGCTTCTCGAGCTCCTCCCAGCTGGGCGGGGCGAGGAAGACGAGCAGCGCGTCGGGCATGGTCCGGCGGACCTGCCTGGCGCCCTCCAGGTCGATCTCCAGCAGGGTGGGGACGCCCGCGGCGAGCTTGTCGAGCACGGCCGCGCGCGGCGTGCCGTAGCGGTTGCCGGCGAACTCGGCCCACTCCAGCAGCTCCCCCGCCTCGACGAGCCGGTCGAACTCGGCACCGTCGACGAAGAAGTAGTGCAGCCCGTTGACCTCGCCGGGCCGGGGCCTGCGGGTGGTCACCGAGACCGACAGCCACACCTCGGGGTGTGCCCGCCGGATCTCGGCGACGACCGTGGACTTGCCGACGCCCGACGGTCCCGAGAGAACCGTCAGACGCCTTTCACCGGAGGGGAGGAAGTCGACCTTCGTCCCGGCGCGGACCGCCTCTCGGGCCCTTGCATCGCCGGACCAGGACCTCTCGGTCACCTTCCTACCCCCCGTCGAACCTGCGCTTTCGTGTGGAACAGAGACTAGCTCTCGTTGCCACCGAACTCGCGCTCGAGGGAAGCCCTCTGGTTCGCGCCGAGACCCCGCACGCGGCGGGACTCGGCGATGGCGAGCCGCTCCATGAGCTGCTTGGCGCGGACCTTGCCCACGCCGGGGAGCGATTCCAACAGAGCCGAGACCTTCATCTTGCCGATGACGTCGTCGGTCTGCCCATCCTTGAGCACCTCAGCCAGAGATACCGCGCCGTGCTTGAGCCGGTTCTTGACCTCGGCACGCTCTTTACGGGCCTTGGCAGCCTTCTCCAGGGCTGCGGCGCGCTGCTCAGGGGTCAGGGGAGGAAGAGCCACGCCGGGTCACCTCGAATTTCTTGTCGACGTACTCGGACGGCACTGGAAACTAGCTGGTCATCAGCCCCTAAGCAACGCCAAGTCCAGTTTCTCTCCTGACAAAGTCAACTTCGTCACTTTGTGTGGCCGTGACACTACGGTGTGCTGATGAAATCGCTTGCACTTCCGGCTTCTCCCGACGCTCGGGAGCTCCGGCGCGAAAAGGGACGATGATCGCATTATTGGCGATCTCGATGTCCGAAACCCCACGTCGGACGGCGTCCCAAACCCGGCGGAGTCGCGTTCCGGCGAGGCTTGTGGCAAGATTTGATCTTGTTCGTGGGGACGCTCCCCGGCCCAGGGGACGCCGGCTCCGCGCGGCCTCGTCACGCCTTCGCGCGGGATCTCGTGGCCGTGCGTTCGGGCGGCGTCCGGCAGGCCGTGCTTCGCGGCGCGGTCTGCCGCCGGCGGGGCGGCGGCCATCGGCTTCCCGGGAGCGGCCCGGCGTCCGGGCGGCGACGGGCGCGGGGCTCGCTCCGTGGGGCGCCCAGGGGTCCGCCGGACGCCCCACGGAGCGACGCCGGCCGGCGACCGCAGCCTCGGGCCCCACGGGCGCGCGCACGGGCCCACAGGACGCCGCGCGACCGTCAGGGCGGCAGTCCGGGACGGCGGACCGGGCGCGGCCGTCAGGACGAGGCTGGGGGGGCGGCAGGCTCGGCGCTGTCAGCGGGGGTGTGACGAGTCACACGGCATGGAGTCCCTGGGCCCCGCGGACAGGCACAGGCCCGTGGAGGCGCAGGCCCTTGCCAGGGCCAGGCCCATCAGAGGCACAGGCCCGCAGGACAGGCCAGGTCCCCAGGACACGCCAGGCCCGCAGGAGGCACAGGTCCTCAGGAACGGATACAAGCCGCAGGAGGCTCAGCCCCAGGAGCGGCACAGGCCCCGCCCCAAGGGCACGGGCCCCCGGGGCATGAGGTTCACGGGGCCGCGGCCCGGAGAGCGGCGCGCGTCCCCAGAGGGCGGGCCCGGAGAGCGGCACCCGGCCTGGATGCCCGGGGAGCCGCGAGGGAGCCCCTGAGGGCTCAGGAGGGCGTCGTGCGGCGCAGGGCGGCGGCGATCGTAGCGGCCGCGGCCCCCGGGTCCGGGGCGCCCGTGATGGGCCGCCCGATCACCAGCAGGTCCGCCCCGTCCGCCAGCGCCTGCTCCGGCGTCGCGACCCGGGCCTGGTCCTGCGCGTCGGCCCCCGCGGGACGCACCCCCGGCGTGATGAGGGTGATGCCCGGCCCCACCTCGGCCCGGACCGCCGCCACCTCGTTGGGGCTGCACACCAGCGCCGTGGCGCCCGCCTCGACCGACATGGCGGCCAGCCGCCGCACCGCGTCGTCCGCCGGTCCCGCCAGGCCGATGGCGGCCAGGTCGGCCTCGCCGAGCGAGGTGAGGACCGTCACGGAGGCGATCTGGGTGTGCGGGGCGGCCTCCACGGCCGCCCGGATCATCTTGGGGCCGCCCGCGGCGTGGACGGTCAGGATGGCCGGGCGCAGCCGGGAGACGGCCCTGGCGGCCCCGGCGACCGTGTTGGGGATGTCGTGCAGCTTCAGGTCGAGGAAGACGCGGACGCCGCTGGCTCCGCGTACGGAGGCGATGACGTCGGGCCCGTAGCGCAGGTACAGCTCCAGGCCGATTTTGACGGTGCTGACGTGCGGGGTCACCAGCCCGGCCCAGCGGGCGGCGGTCTCCAGGTCAGGGGCGTCGAGGGCGACGGCGATGGGTGCGGGCGTCACGGGGAGCTCTCCTCAGAGTCGACGAGCAGGTGCCGGGGGGCGCTCCCCGGCGGGCGGTGGGCCAGGCCGACGGCGTCGGCCAGCCGCTGGAAGCCGCGCGCCTGGAGCAGGTCCTCCAGCTCGCGCTCGATGCGCAGGCACGCGTACGGATCGTGGAACAGCGCCGTGCCCACCCCGACCGCGCAGGCGCCCGCCAGGATGAGCTGGAAGGCGTCGTCGCCGGTCATCACGCCGCCGACGCCGATCAGCGGCACGCCGGGCAGCGCGGCGTGCACCTGCCACACGCACCGTACGGCGAGCGGCAGGATGGCCGGACCCGACAGCCCGCCGGTCACGGCGGCCAGCGACGGCCGCAGCGCCACGGTGTCGATGGCCATGCCGAGCGGATTGTTGATCATGGACAGGGCGTCGGCCCCGGCGTCCACGCAGGCGCGGGCGACGGCCACGATGTCGGCCACGTCCGGGGCCAGCTTGGCCACCACCGGGACGTCGTAGCGCATGATGGAGCGCACGGAGGCGATCACCTCGGCCGCCGCGGCCCCCTCGCGGGCGAAGACCCGGCCGCGGTCCTCGATGTTGGGGCACGACAGGTTGACCTCCAGCGCGGTGACGCCGGGCGCGTCGGCCAGCCTGCGGGCCAGCTCGGAGTACTCCGCGACGGTGCCGCCGCCGACCGAGACGATGGTCCTGATGCCGCGCTGGGCCAGCCAGGGCAGCTCGCGTTCGAGGAAGGCGTCGATGCCGGGCCCCTGGAGGCCGACGGCGTTGAGCATGCCGGAGGCGGTCTCGGCCATGCGCGGCGTGGGACGGCCCGCGCGCGGCGCCATGGTGACGGACCGGGTGGTCAGCGCCCCGAGCCGGTGCAGGTCGAAGAACTGGGCCAGCTCGCGGCCCGAGGCGGCGCAGCCGGCGGCGGTGGTGACGGGGTTGGCGAGCTCCACGTGCGCGAGGAACGTGCGCATGTCGACGGGCATGTCACCTCACCCGCGCCCGCGCGGGGACAGGTTTCAGCACCCGCGCCCGCGCGGGACAGGCGTCAGCCGGCATGGCGGGCACCGCCCCCGGGCGCGCCCAAGGCGTCGAACGGGATCGTCCCGACGTCCTCGAACCGCACCCGCTCCCCCCGGAAGACCGGCCCGTCGGCGCAGGCGCGGACCATCCGGGTCACCCCGTCGTCGCCGATGACCGGCAGCACGCACGTCATGCACACGCCGATCCCGCAGGCCATCGACTCCTCCACCGCCACCTGCACCGGGATGTCGAACTCCATCGCCACGGCCGTGACCGCGCGCAGCGTGTCCATCGGGCCGCAGGCGTAGACGGCGTCGGCGCGGGTGTCGGCGATCACCGACGGCAGCGCGTCGGTGACCTTGCCGCGCAGCCCGAGCGAGCCGTCCTCGGTGGTGAGCGTGGTGGTGGCGGCCATGCGGCGGGCCCGCATGGCGCCGAAGACCCGGTCGGCGCTCGCGCCGCCGAGCAGGAAGTCGACCCGGCAGCCGCGCTCCATGAGGGCGTCGGCCACCGGGAACAGCACCGCCGCGCCGTACTCGTCGCCGACGAGCACGCAGTGGACGGGGTCGCGCGGCAGCGGGAACGGCCGGCCGAGCGGCCCGACCAGGTCGAGCGTGTCGCGGGCGCGCCGCTCGGCGAGCCAGGCCGTGCCGGGGCCGCGCACGGTGAAGACCAGCTCCACCGTGCCGCCGTAGTCGGGCTTGACGTCGTGGACGGTGAACGCCCGTCGGGTGATCATGGCCGTGCCCGGCCCGCCGACGGCGACGGACACGAAGTGGCCGGGCCGGTGACGCTCGGCGATGCCGGGCGCCACCACCGTCAGCGCATGGTAGGCGTCGACGCGGCGCGTCGTCAGCACCGTGCCCGTCACCTGCACCGGAGTGCCGGCCAGTCTCCTTCACCTCCTGTGGGCCGCCCAGGGCCCCCTGCTAGCCCCGCAGCGCCTGCGCGTGCTCCTGGAGGGACCGTACGCCCACATCGCCCCGCACGATGGCCTGGATGCCCGCGGCGGCCGCCGCGAGTCCTGAGACCGTGGTGATGCACGGGACGCCGCGCAGCACCGCCGCGGTGCGGATGTCGTACCCGTCGAGACGCGGGCCGGACTGTCCCGGGCTGCCGAACGGCGTGTTGACGATCAGGTCCACCTCGCCTTCGAGGATGCACTGCACGATCGTCGGTTCACCTCCGGGCCCGGGCCCCTCGCTGTGCTTGCGCACGATCTTGGCATGGACGCCGTTGCGGCGCAGCACCTCGGCCGTGCCCTCGGTGGCGAGGATCTCGAAGCCGAGGTCGGCCAGCGCCCGCACCGGGAAGATCATCGCACGCTTGTCGCGGTTGGCCACGGACACGAACGCGCGTCCCTTGGTGGGCAGCTCGCCGTACGCGGCGGCCTGCGACTTGGCGTAGGCGATGCCGAAGAACTCGTCGATGCCCATGACCTCGCCGGTGGAGCGCATCTCCGGCCCGAGCACGGTGTCGACGCCGCGGAAGCGGTTGAAGGGCAGCACCGCCTCCTTGACCGCGATGGCCGCGTCCAGGGGCAGCGTGCCGCCGTCGCCGTCGGCGGGCAGCATGCCCTCGGCGCGCAGCTCGGCCACCGTCGCGCCGAGCATGACCCGGGCCGCCGCCTTGGCCAGCGGCACCGCCGTGGCCTTGGAGACGAACGGCACGGTACGGCTGGCCCGCGGGTTGGCCTCCAGGACGTACAGGACGCCGGCCGACATCGCGTACTGGACGTTGAGCAGCCCGCGCACCCCGACGCCGCGGGCGATGCCCTCGGTGGCGGCGCGGATGCGCTTGATGTCGTGGCTGCCGAGCGTGATGGGCGGCAGGGCGCACGCCGAGTCGCCGGAGTGGATGCCGGCCTCCTCGATGTGCTCCATGACGCCGCCGAGGTAGAGCTCCTCGCCGTCGAAGAGCGCGTCGACGTCGATCTCGATGGCCTCGTCGAGGAACTTGTCGACCAGCACCGGGTGGCCGCCCTCCTGGGCCGCCATGTAGCGGCTCAGCGTCTCGTCGTCGTAGACGATGGCCATGCCGGCGCCGCCCAGCACGTACGAGGGCCGCACGAGCACGGGGTAGCCGATCTCGCCCGCCACGCTCAGCGCGCCGGCCACGGTGGTGGCGGTGCCGTGCTTGGGCGCGGGCAGGCCGGCCTCGGCCAGGACACGGCCGAACGCGCCCCGCTCCTCGGCCAGGTGGATCGACTCGGGCGAGGTGCCGACGACGGGCACGCCGGCGTCCTTGAGCGCCTGGGCCAGGCCCAGCGGCGTCTGCCCGCCGAGCTGCACGACGACGCCCGCGACCGGGCCCGTCTGCTGCTCGGCGTGGACCACCTCCAGGACGTCCTCCAGCGTGAGCGGCTCGAAGTAGAGCCGGTCGGAGGTGTCGTAGTCGGTGGAGACGGTCTCGGGGTTGCAGTTGACCATGACGGTCTCGAACCCGGCCCGCGACAGCTCGAACGAGGCGTGCACGCACGCGTAGTCGAACTCGATGCCCTGCCCGATGCGGTTGGGGCCGGAGCCGAGGATGATGACCTTCGGCCGCTCGCCGGCGGGGACCTCGTTCTCCTCGTCGTAGGTCGAGTAGAGGTACGGGGTCTTCGCGGCGAACTCGGCGGCGCAGGTGTCGACGGTGTTGTAGACCGGGCGGACGCCGAGGGCGTGGCGCAGGTCGCGCACCCGCGCCTCGCCGACGCCGCGGATCTCGCCGATCTGCGCGTCGCTGAAGCCGTGGCGCTTGGCCCGCTCCAGCACGCCGGCGGTCAGCTCGGTCGCGGCGGCCAGCTCGGCGGCCTCCTCGTCGAGCAGGAAGAGCTGGTCGACGAACCACGGGTCGACGCTGGTCGCCTCGTACAGCTCGGCGGCCGTGGCGCCGGCCCGGATGGCCTGCTGCATGGTGCGCAGCCGCCCGTCGTGCGGGGTGCGGCAGGCGGCCAGCAGCTCCTCCTTGGCGGGCAGCTCGCCGGGCGCCCAGGAGAACGACGAGCCGGACTTCTCCAGCGAGCGCAGCGCCTTCTGCAGCGCCTCGGGGAAGGAGCGGCCGATGGCCATCGCCTCGCCCACGGACTTCATGTGCGTGGTCAGGGTGCGGTCGGCGCCGCGGAACTTCTCGAAGGCGAAGCGCGGCACCTTGACCACGATGTAGTCGAGGGTCGGCTCGAAGGAGGCCGGCGTCTCGCGGGTGATGTCGTTGGGGATCTCGTCCAGGGTGTAGCCGATGGCCAGCTTGGCGGCGATCTTCGCGATGGGGAAGCCGGTCGCCTTGGAGGCCAGCGCGGACGAGCGCGACACGCGCGGGTTCATCTCGATGACGATCATGCGGCCGGTGCGCGGGTCCACCGCGAACTGGATGTTGCAGCCGCCGGTGTCGACGCCGACCTCGCGGATGACCGCGATGGCCACGTCACGCATGTTCTGGTACTCGCGGTCGGTCAGCGTCAGCGCGGGCGCGACGGTGACGCTGTCGCCGGTGTGGACGCCCATCGGGTCGATGTTCTCGATGGAGCACACGATGACGACGTTGTCGGCCCTGTCGCGCATGACCTCCAGCTCGTACTCCTTCCAGCCGAGGATGGACTCCTCCAGGAGCACCTCGGTGGTCGGGGACGCGTCGAGGCCCGCGCCGGCGATGCGCCGCAGGTCGGACTCGTCGTAGGCGAAGCCGGAGCCCACGCCGCCCATGGTGAACGACGGCCGCACCACCAGCGGGTAGCCCAGCTCGCCCGCGGCGGCCACGCACTCGTCCATGGAGTGGCAGATGAACGAGCGGGCCGACTCGGCGTTCAGGCCGTGCTCGCGGGCGACCTTGGCGACGATCTCCTTGAACCGCTCGCGGTTCTCGCCGGCCTGGATGGCGTCGAAGTCGGCGCCGATCAGCTCGACCTCGTAGCGCTCCAGCGCCCCCGACTCGTGCAGCGCGACCGCGGTGTTGAGCGCGGTCTGGCCGCCCAGCGTCGGCAGCAGCGCGTCGGGCCGCTCCTTGGCGATGATCTTCTCGACGTACTCGGGAGTGATCGGCTCGACGTACGTGGCGTCGGCGAACTCCGGGTCCGTCATGATCGTGGCGGGGTTGCTGTTGACCAGGATCACCCGGAACCCCTCGGCCCGCAGCACGCGGCAGGCCTGGGTGCCGGAGTAGTCGAACTCGCACGCCTGCCCGATGACGATCGGCCCGGAGCCGATCACCAGGACCGACCTGATGTCCTCACGCTTGGGCACGGTTCATGACCTCGCAGAACTCGTCGAACAGATAGGCGGCGTCGTGGGGGCCGGCGGCGGCCTCCGGGTGGTACTGGACGCTGAAGGCGCGGCCGTCGAGCAGCCGGAGGCCCTCCACGCAGCGGTCGTTGAGGTTGACGTGGCTGACCTCGGCGGCGCCGAACGGGGTGTCGAACGGCCCGTCGAGCGGCGCCTCGACCGCGAACCCGTGGTTGTGCGCGGAGATCTCGACCTTGCCCGTGCGCACGTCCTGGACGGGCTGGTTGACCCCGCGGTGGCCGTAGCGCAGCTTGTAGGTGGACAGGCCGAGGGCGCGCCCGAAGAGCTGGTTGCCGAAGCAGATGCCGAAGAACGGGGTGCCGCTCGCCAGCACCTCCCGCAGCGGCTCGACGTCGGCGGTGGCCGGGTCGCCGGGGCCGTTGGAGAAGAACACGCCGTCGGGCCGCAGGCCGAGGATCTGCTCGGCGGTGGCCGTCGCGGGCAGCACGTGCACCTCGCAGCCGCGTTCGGCCATGCGGTGCGGGGTCATGCCCTTGATGCCGAGGTCGACGGCCGCGACCGTGTAGCGCTTCTCGCCGATGGCGGGCACCACGTACGGCTCGGCGGTGGCCACCTCGGCGGCCAGGTCGGCGCCCTCCATGACCGGCGCCCGCCGTACGCGCTCGACCAGGGCCTCCACCGGCTCGGCCGGGGCGCTGAAGATGCCGGCGCGCATGGCGCCGCGCTCGCGCAGGTGGCGGGTCAGGGCGCGGGTGCCGGGGATGGCGATGCCGACGACGCCCTGCTCCTTGAGGTAGTCGTCGAGCGAGCGGTCGGCCCGCCAGTTGGAGACGACGCGGGACGGCTCGCGCACGACGTAGCCGGCCACCCACACGCGGCCCGACTCGGGGTCCTCGTCGTTGACGCCGGTGTTGCCGATGTGCGGGGCCGTCATCGCCACGATCTGCCGGTGGTAGGACGGGTCGGTCAGGGTCTCCTGGTAGCCGGTCATGCCGGTGTTGAAGACCATCTCGCCGAACGTCTCGCCCTCGGCGCCGTAGGGCGTGCCGCGGAAGGTGCGCCCGTCTTCGAGTACGAGTAGCGCTTCGGTCACCGGAACCTCACCAGGGAGCCGTGGTCTGCGGGGCTTGTGCGAATGGCCATGTTCTCTCGACACCGTTCACTGGAGTTCGGAGCGTCGGCGACAACCAAGCCGACGTGCTTGACGGCCCCAGGACATGGGGTTGCAGCGCGGGGAGCCCTCCAGCCTCTGGGCGGGGCCGTGAACCGCGAACCGCCCGGGGAGACCCGGGAAACCCGGTCCGGCCAGGACAGGGTGGATGTCAAGTGAGCTTCCCTTCGAGGACGGTGGGCCGGCCGCGCAGGAACGTCGCCACCACGCGGCCCGGCAGCGTCATGCCCTCGTAGGGCGTGTTCCTGCTCTTGGACGCGTAGCCGGACGGGTCGACCGGGGTGCGGACGGACGGGTCGTAGAGGGTGATGTTGGCCGGCGCGCCCGCTCCCAGGGCGAGGCCGTGGCCGGGCAGGCGGCCGATGCGCGCCGGAGCGGCCGACATGCGCTCGGCCACGCCGGCCCAGTCGAGCAGCCCGGTGTCGACCATGGCCTCCTGGACCACGCTGAGCGCCGTCTCCAGGCCGATCATGCCCATGGCCGCGGCCGACCACTCGGTCTCCTTGTCCTCGACCGGGTGGGGGGCGTGGTCGGTGGCGACGACGTCGATCGTGCCGTCGGCCAGCGCGGCGCGCAGCGCCTCGACGTCGGCGCGGGTGCGCAGCGGCGGGTTGACCTTGTAGATCGGGTTGTAGGCGCCCACCGGGGAGTGCTCGACGAGGTCGTCGGTGAGCAGCAGGTGGTGCGGGGTGACCTCGGCCGTGACGTTCCAGCCCTTGGACTTGGCCCAGCGGATGATCTCGACCGAGCCGGCGGTGGAGACGTGGCACACGTGCAGGCGGGAGCCGACGTGCGCGGCCAGCAGGCAGTCGCGGGCGATGATCGCCTCCTCGGCGACCGCGGGCCAGCCGGTCAGGCCGAGCCGGCCGGAGACGACGCCCTCGTTCATCTGGGCGCCCTCGGTCAGCCGCGGCTCCTGGGCGTGCTGGGCGACGACGCCGTCGAACGCCTTGACGTACTCCAGGGCGCGCCGCATGAGCACCGCGTCGCTGACGCACTTGCCGTCGTCGGAGAAGACGCGGACCCGGGCCGCGGAGTCGGCCATCGCGCCGAGCTCGGCCAGCCGGCCGCCCTCCAGGCCGACGGTGACCGCGCCGACCGGCTGCACGTCGCAGTGACCGTGCTCGCGGCCGAGCCGCCACACCTGCTCGACCACGCCGGCGGTGTCGGCGACCGGCGAGGTGTTGGCCATGGCGTGCACGGCGGTGTAGCCGCCGCGGGCGGCGGACTGGGTGCCGGTCAGGACGGTCTCGGCGTCCTCGCGGCCGGGCTCGCGCAGGTGGGTGTGCAGGTCGACGAGGCCGGGCAGGGCGATCGCGCCCCGGCCGTCGACGACCTCGCCGCCGCTCAGGCCGGGCCCGATCTCGGCGATGAGGCCGTCCTCGACACGGATGTCCACGGGTTCCCCGCCGAGAACCCGCACATTCTTGATGATCATGCTACGGTCTCTCCCCCGAGCAGCAGGTACAGGACGGCCATGCGGATGGTCACCCCGTTGGCGACCTGCTCGACGATGGTCGAGCGCGGGGAGTCGGCCACCTCGGCGGCGATCTCCATGCCCCGGTTCATCGGGCCGGGGTGCATCACGATCGCCTCGTCGGGCATCTTGGCGAACCGGTCGCGGTCGAGGCCGTAGCGGCGGGAGTACTCGCGCTCGCTGGGGAAGTACGCGGCGTTCATCCGCTCCTTCTGCACCCGCAGCATCATCACCGCGTCGGACTTCGGCAGCACCGCGTCGAGGTCGTAGGAGACCTCGCAGGGCCAGCTGCCGACCGAGACCGGCAGCAGCGTGGGCGGCGCCACCAGGGTGACGTCGGCGCCGAGGGTGGCCAGCAGCAGCACGTTGGAGCGGGCGACCCGGCTGTGCAGCACGTCGCCCACGATCGTGATGCGGCGCCCGTCGAGGCCGCCGAGCCGGCGGCGCATCGAGAACGCGTCGAGCAGCGCCTGCGTGGGGTGCTCGTGGGTGCCGTCGCCGGCGTTGACGACGCTGCCGCGCACCCAGGTGGCCAGCCGGTGCGGCGCGCCGGAGGAGCCGTGCCGGATGACGACCGCGTCGGCGCCCATGGCCTCCAGGGTGAGCGCGGTGTCCTTGAGCGACTCGCCCTTGGAGACGCTCGACCCCTTGGCCGAGAAGTTGATCACGTCGGCCGACAGGCGCTTGGCCGCTGCCTCGAACGAGATGCGGGTGCGGGTGGAGTCCTCGAAGAACAGGTTGACCACGGTGCGTCCGCGCAGCGTGGGCAGCTTCTTGATGGAACGTTCCGAGACCCTCGCCAGCTCCTCGGCGGTGTCGAGGATGAGCAGCGCGTCGTCCTTGGACAGGTCGCCGGCGGAGATGAGGTGGCGGTTCACTTGGCGCCCTCCTTGATCAGCAGGACGGCCTCGCGCCCGTCGGTCTCCTCCAGGTAGACCTTGACCTTCTCGCTCTTCGCGGTCGGCAGGTTCTTGCCGACGTAGTCGGCGCGGATCGGCAGCTCCCGGTGGCCCCGGTCGACGAGCGTGGCGAGCTGCACGGAGGTCGGCCGGCCGAGGTCGTTGAGCGCGTCGAGCGCGGCGCGCACGGTGCGGCCGGAGTAGAGGACGTCGTCGACCAGCACGACGGTCTTGCCGTCGATGCCGTCGGGCGGCAGCTCGGTGCGGCCCAGCGGCCGGGCGGGCTTGAGCCGCAGGTCGTCGCGGTACATCGTGATGTCGATCGAGCCGACGGGGATCTTGACCCCTTCGAACTGCTCGATGCGGTCGCCGAGCCGGCGCGCCAGCGTGGCGCCGCGGGTCGGGATGCCGAGGAGGACGACTTCGCCGGCGCCCTTCGTGCGCTCGAGGATCTCGTGCGCGATACGGGTCAGCGCCCGATGGATGTCCGGGCCCTCAAGGACGGCCCTGGATTCGGACATGGGGAATTCACCACCTTTCCCGCCTCACGGGACGGGTCTTAAAGGGTGTTGGCCGCACTCACATTACCAGGCGTCACCAGCCACAACAGGGAGGGCCCGTCCGCGTGACACCGCGTTCCTCGGGGAAGAGACAGACAATGACGTTCCATGTCGATTCGGAGGTGGGCCG
This sequence comes from Nonomuraea montanisoli, assembly GCF_013363975.1. GTDB lineage: Bacteria > Actinomycetota > Actinomycetes > Streptosporangiales > Streptosporangiaceae > Nonomuraea > Nonomuraea montanisoli. The sequence goes on from NZ_JABWGN010000003.1 coordinate 177,094, forward strand.
GCTCCGGCAGGTGTTGCTGCACAAGCCCGACCTGGCGCTCAAGCGGCTGACGCCCACCAACAAGGACGATTTCCTGTTCGACGACGTCCTGTGGGTGCAGCGGGCGATGGAGGAGCACGAGGAGTTCCAGGACGCGCTGCGCCGTCGCGGCGTCGAGGTGCACATCCTGGCCGACCTGCTGCGCGAGACGGTCGAGATCCCCGAGGCGCGCAAGCACATCCTGGACGCGATCGTGGACGAGCGCTTCATGGGCCCCCTGGCGGTGGACGACGTGCGCAACACGCTCGACGCGATGGACTCGGCCACGCTGCAGACGTACCTGACGGGCGGGATCACCAAGAGAGAGCTCGCGGCGATGGGCTGCGACCCCAAGTCGGTCGCCTACCACTCGCTGCCGGAGGACGGCTTCGTGCTGCCTCCGCTGCCCAACCACCTGTTCACGCGCGACACCTCGTGCTGGGTGTACGACGGGGTCTCGATCAACGCGATGCGCAAGAAGGCCCGCATGCGCGAGACCGTGAACATGGAGGCGGTCTACCAGTTCCATCCCACGTTCGCCGACGGCTTCGGCACGCCGCAGAAGGGCGGCTTCCACGTCTGGCTGCCCGGGCACGCGGTCGCGCCGGCCACGCTGGAGGGCGGCGACGTGCTCGTCATCGGCCGCGGCGCCGTGCTCGTCGGCATGAGCGAGCGCACCCGCCCGCAGGCCGTCGAGATGTTCGCCCAGCGGCTGTTCCAGGCCGGCTCGGTGACGAAGATCGTCGCGCTGAACATGCCGAAGGCGCGCGCCTTCATGCACCTCGACACGGTCATGACCATGGTGGACGTGGGCGTGTTCACCAAATACGCCGGGCTCGGCATGCTGCCGTCGTACACGATCGAGCCGGGCGACACCGAGAAGGAGCTGAAGGTCACCGACCACCCGCCGGAGGACATGCACCGGGCCATCGGCCGCGCGCTCGGCCTCGACGACATCAAGGTGCTCACGCCGACCCAGGACGTGTACGCCGCCGAGCGGGAGCAGTGGGACGACGGCTGCAACGCGCTGGCCGTCGAGCCCGGCGTGGTCGTCGCCTACGAGCGCAACACCACGACCAACAACTTCCTGCGCGACAACGGCGTCGAGGTCATCACCATCCGGGGCAGCGAGCTGGGCCGGGGCCGCGGCGGGCCGCGCTGCATGAGCTGCCCGCTCGAACGCGACGGGATCTGACGGGGACTCCGAGCGGGGATCCGAGCGGGGAGAGGGAGGGACGGGATGCGGGTCATCGTGGCGCTGGGCGGCAACGCGGTGCTGCAACGGCAGCAGAAGCCGGACGCGCACACGCAGGTCGCCAACGTGGCCGCCGCCGTGCGGACGCTGGCCGGCCTGGCCGACCGGCACGAGCTGGTCATCACGCACGGGAACGGCCCGCAGGTCGGGCTGCTCGCCCTGGAGAGCGCCACCGACCACCACCTGACCCGGCCGTACCCGTTCGACGCGCTGGGCGCGCAGACCCAGGGCATGATCGGCTACTGGATGCTCCAGGCCCTGCAGAACGCGCTGCCCGGCCGCCAGGTCCTCGCCATGGTCACGCAGACGCTCGTCTCGGCCGTCGACCCGGCCTTCGACGACCCCGGCAAGTTCGTCGGCCCGGTCTACGACCGCGACGAGGCCGCGAAACTGGCCGAGGAGTACGGCTGGACCGTCAAGCAGGACGGCGACTACTGGCGGCGGGTCGTCCCCTCCCCCGCGCCGCAGCGGGTCGTGGAGACCCGGCTCATCCGCCGGATGCTGGGCGAGCGGGTCATCGTGATCTGCGCCGGGGGCGGCGGCGTGCCGGTCATCCGCGACGAGCACGGCCGGCTGTCCGGCGTCGAGGCCGTCATCGACAAGGACGCGACCGCCTCGATGCTGGCCGAGGCCCTCGAATGCGACGCGCTGCTCATCCTGACCGACGTGCCGCGCGTGATGCGCGGCTTCGGCACCCCCGCGCAGCGCGAGATCGGCCACACCACCCCGCACGAGCTGCGCGCCCTCGACTTCCCGGCCGGCTCGATGGGGCCGAAGGTCGAGGGGGCGTGCAGGTTCGTCGAGACGACCGGCGACATGGCCGCCATCGGCCGGCTCGACCAGGCGGAGCAGATCCTGGAGGGCTCCGCGGGCACCATCGTCACGCCCAACGCCCGCTGGCCGCTGACGAGCACGCTCTAGGTCCGTAGGAGGTTCCGGTGACTCTGGCCCAACGGCTCTTCCGCACCAAGCCGACCGCGCAGATCGTCGCGGAGGGCGGCCGGGGCGAGGGCGGCGAGCTGCGCCGCACCATGTCCCTGTGGCAGCTCACGCTCTTCAGCGTCGGCGCGACGCTCGGCACGGGCATCTTCGTCATCCTCGGCCAGGCCGTGCCCAAGGCCGGTCCCGCGGTGGTGCTGTCGTTCGTGCTGGCCGCCATCACGGCCCTGTTCTCCGCGCTGTCGTACGCCGAGCTGGCCGGGACCATCCCGGTGTCCGGCTCGTCGTACTCGTACGCGTACGCCACGCTGGGCGAGCTGATCGCCTGGGTGTGCGGCTGGTGCCTCATGCTGGAGTACGCCGTCTCGGTGGCGGCCGTGGCCGTCGGCTGGGGCCAGTACCTCAACTCGTTCCTGCACAGCCTGTTCGGGTGGACGCTGCCCACCGCGATCATCGCCTCCCCCGGGCAGGACGGCGGCGTGATCAACCTGGCCGCCATCCTCATCGTCGTGCTGGCCACCTGGGTGCTGCTGTACGGGGCCTCCGAGAGCGCCACGGCCAACGCCGTCTTCGTGCTCATCAAGATCGTCGTACTGGTGTTCTTCTGCGTGGTGGCGTTCTCGGCGTTCCAGGCGAAGAACTTCACCCCGTTCGCCCCGCTCGGCGTCGCCGGCATCACGGCCGCCGCCTCGCAGGTGTTCTTCTCCTACATCGGCTTCGACGCCGCCTCCACCGCCGGGGAGGAGGCCAGGAACCCCAAGCGGGACCTGCCGCTGGCCATCATCCTGTCGCTGGCCATCGTGACGGTCCTGTACGTGCTCGTCGCGGCCGCGGCGGTGGGCGCCATGCCGTGGACGCAGTTCGACCCGGAGAGCACCGAGGCGAGCCTGGCGCAGATCGCCGACCTCGCGACCGGCTCCACCTGGGCGGGGCTCATCGTGTCCTTCGGCGCGGTCATCGCCATCGCCAGCGTCGTGCTGACCGTCATCTACGGCCAGACCCGCATCCTGTTCGCGATGTCCCGCGACGGGCTCATCCCCCGGGTGTTCCAGAAGGTCAACCCGCGCCACCAGGTGCCGGTCGCCAACACGCTCATCGTCGCGGGGTTCATCTCGGTGCTGGCCGGCTTCGTGCCGCTCGGCCAGCTCGCCGAGGCCACCAGCATCGGGACGCTGTTCGCGTTCCTCATCGTGAACATCGGCGTCCTCGTCCTGCGCTACCGCAGCCCCGAGCTGCCCCGCAGCTTCCGCACGCCGCTCTTCCCGCTCACCCCGGTGCTGGGCGCGATCTTCTGCGCCCTGGTGATGGCCGGGCTCGCGGGCGTCACCTGGCTGGCCTTCGGCCTGTGGATGCTGGTGGGCCTGGCCGGGTACTTCCTGTACGGCTTCCGCAAGTCGCGCCTGAACGCGGAGGTGGTCTGATGCGGTTCGACGACATCCTGGCCGGAGCCATCCCCGAGCCGAGGGGCCGCGACGGGCTCGTGCTGGCGGCGCTGCTCGCCAAGCAGTCGGGCGGGCGGCTCACGGTGGCCGCCATCCAGCCGCCGGGCTGGAGCACGCCCGGTCCGGCGCGCGCGGAGGAGGCCGCCTGGCGCGCCTACCTCAAGGAGCAGGCCGAGACCACGCTCATCCAGGCCCGGCAGGTCGCCGGCGACGACGCCGAGTACGTCGTCCACGCCCACAAGGGCAGCGGGCGCGGCCTGGTGGAGCTCGCGCGCCGGCGCTCGGCGGACGTCGTCGTGATCGGCTCGGCGCCGGGCGGCGCCAAGGGCCGCATCGCGATCGGCAGCACCGCCGACCAGCTCCTGCACTCCTCGCCGGTGCCGGTGCTGCTGGCCCCGCGCGGCTACGCCGAGGACCCGCCGGGCGTCTTCGAGCGCATCACGGTCGCCTACCGGCGCAGCCCGTGCTCCGACGCGGCGGTCGCCTCGGCCGCCAAGGCGGCGGCCGCGCTGGAGGTCCCGCTGCGCCTGGTCACGATGGTCCTCAGCAGTGGCAAGAGGGTCGAGATCGAGGAGCGGATGCTGGAGCGGCTGCGCGACCAGACCGCGGCCGACCTCAAGGTGGCGGCGCGGGGGCACCGGCGGCGGCTCGACGTGGAGGTGGAGGTGCTGGAGGGGCGGAACGTGGCCCAGGCGCTCGTCACGACGTCGTGGCGGCCGGGGGAAATCCTCGTGTGCGCGTCCAGCACGGGCGGGCCGCTGCGCCGCGTCTTCCTCGGCGACACTTCCGTCAAGATCGTCAAGGCTGCCACGTGCCCTGTGATGATCCTCACTCGACAACCGTGAAACGGAAAACACGTACTCGACAAACGGTGACGAAGTACCGTTATTGCCGGGACAAGTGGGACTAATGTGGCGTACCCTCCCGGATCGGATTCGGCATCTTTTTTCCAATCAGCTTGACCTTGGGCGTCCTCCCCTTTACCGTCACTGTGCGTAACCACACCCGGCGGGGTTTTTGGGGTAAACCCAGGGCCTTGGCTACCGATGGTGCCGAGTTCGGCACCAGACCCCCGGTGGCTTCGGCGTTCACCGCGGGGGAGCACAATCTACTGATAGCGATACATACGAGAGCCGGGGGGCCACACGATGCCGTCTGAGTACGCAAAGTCGCTGGGTGCACGACTGCGCGCCATCCGCACCCAGCAGGGCCTGTCCCTGCACGGGGTCGAGGAGAAGTCGCGCGGCAGGTGGAAAGCCGTGGTCGTGGGGTCGTACGAGCGCGGCGACCGCGCCGTCACGGTGCAGAAGCTTGCCGAGCTTGCCGACTTCTACGGGGTGCCCGTCTCCGAGCTCCTGCCGGGTGGCGCCGCGCCCAGCCCGCTCGGGCCGACGCCGAAGCTTGTGATCGACCTGGAGCGGCTTGCCACGCTGCCGAAGGAGAAGGCCGGGGCGCTCGCCCGCTACGCCGCCACCATCCAGAGCCAGCGTGGCGACTACAACGGCAAGGTGCTGTCGATCCGCCAGGAGGACCTGCGCTCCCTGGCCGTGATCTATGACAAGTCGCCCAGCGAGCTGACGGAGGAGCTCATCAGCTGGGGTGTCCTGGACGCGGAGGCCCGCAGGGCGGTCGAGTCGTTCTGACCCCCCGCCCGGACCGGGGCCCTGCCCCACCGGCTCCCGTCCCGGCCCTTTCGCCGGGGGCGAGATGGTTTTCCCACCCTGAGGGGCGCGCACCGCACTGCGCGCCCCTCAGGCGTGTCCGGGGCCCGTCGTACGCGGGCGGTCGAGGTGGCCGTATCGCCCGCGCCTCCTGAGGGCCCAGGACGTCCTTCGAGAGGGGCACGCGCCCAACCCGGCCGGGGGGCCGCGCCCTGACGCAACACCGGGCCGCCGTGGGTGCTCGCACGGCGCGGGTGCGTCCTGGCGCGACGCAGGCGCAGATGCTCGCGTGGCGCGGCGCGGGTCCTCGCACGGCGCGGGCACAGGCGCTCGCACGGCGCGGGCGGCGTCAGGAGGGGCCAGAAGGCACCGCTGGGGCGATGTCGCGAGGGCGACTCGGAGCGGCGCCACATCGCAGCCGCACCGGGACAGAGCAAGCCTCTGGGGCGGCTCCGGAAACGCGCCGCACCAGAACGGCGCAAGGCGCCGGCGCGACTCGAAACCGCGCGGCGCAAGGACAGAACAAGCCTGACACGACTCAAAACCATGCCCCTGCCCGGACAGGGAAGGACCTGGCGCGACTCGAAACCGCATGGCGAAGGACAGGACGAGGCTTTGGGACTCGCCACCACGTCGCGCACAGGGCGTGGCTCCGGGTCGATTCGACACCGCGTCGCTCATGAACACGGCGAATGCCTGACGTGACGGGAAATCGCGTCACACCCGAGCAGGGCCGAGGCCCTGACGTGGCTCTGAAGCGCCGTCAGAACAGGGCGGGGCCCTGGGGTGGCTGGGCGCGGCGGCGGCTCACCCGGCCAAAGGGACCTCGACGGGCAACTGGGGCTGGGTAGGGACCCCCAGCATCTCCTCCACACGCGTCACGAAGGTCTCGGCCTCGGCCAGCAGCTCGTCGGCGTCGGCCGCGGAGACCCCGCGGACCATGCCGGCCTCGGCGGCGGCGCGCTTGGCGGCGCTCACCGCGAAGTAGGCGGCCCACTCCGCCAGCTCGGGCTCCGCCTCCGGGAGCAGCTCCCAAGCGCTGCGCAGGCGGCGCCTGCGGCCCTCCATCGGCTGGGGCCGGGCGGCCAGGATCGCGGCGGCCGCGCGCAACGCCGCCAGGTGTGCCGACACGTATCGGGATGCCGGGGTGCGGGCGACTGACGCCTCCGCCAGGCAGGAACGTGAATCCGTCAGGTGCGCCCGAACGGCTTGCGACAGCCGGGGACCCTGCGGGTCTCTAGACCGTGGTGCCATGTGCACGCCTCCTTGGGGTCGTCGCGGGCGGCCGGCGTCACCGCCGGTGAAGCCAGAATCGCAGGCGCCACCGACAATTCCGCCGGGCCGGCCGGACGTGGAGCTTCCCCTCTCCCCGTCCGGCCAGGACACGCCCTGCTCGTCTCCGCCGACGACGAGGACGCGCCCTTCGCCCGTGGAGCCTGACCGCGGGTCTCGCTTGGGGAAGCGTGGCCCGCGACCAGGTCCTTCGACGTGAGCCGCGAGCCTCACGTCACTACGTCGAACATAATTTCGATCACGCTCGGTGTCAACCCGTTTCAGAACACAGGTTCGATCGGCATGGCGAAAAGCGCCGCGACAGGACACACGGACGACCCCGGGCGGGTCGCGTCACTCCGCGATCGACAGGGCGCCCGACGGGCACAGCGTCACCGCGCGCCTGACCCCGTCCTCGAGTTCCGCCGGCGGCGACGTCTCCAGCAGGACCACCGTCCCGTCCTCGTCGCTCTGGTCAAAGACCTGGGGCACCGTGAGCGCGCACATGCCCGCCCCGATGCACACCGTCGTGTCAGCCTTGATCTCCATGGTGATCTCCCTACCACGTGACGGGGAGGCGATGCACCCCGTAGATACTCATGTCCGTGCGCATCGGCACCTCCTCCGGCGGCACGGCCAGGCGCAGCCCGGGGAAGCGGCGCAGCAGCGCCGGATAGCCGATCCGCATCTCGATGCGGGCGAGCTGCTGGCCGAGGCACTGGTGGATGCCGTGGCCGAAGGTCAGGTGGCCGCCGGCGGGCCGCGCGAGGTCGAGGGAGTCGCCGCCGGGGAAGCGGGCGGGGTCGCGGTTGACGACGGGCAGGCTGAAGGCGACCGACTGTCCCTTCCGCACCACGACGCCCTCGACCTCGACGTCCTCCAGCGCGGAGCGGATCGGGCCGACGTGGATGATCGTGAGGTAGCGCAGCAGCTCCTCCACGCCGTTGTCGACCACGGACGGGTCGTCGCGCATGGCGGCGAGCTGGTCCGGGTTGCGCAGCAGCGCGTACGTGCCGAGGCCGAGCATGTTCGCGGTCGTCTCGTGCCCCGCCACGAGCAGGAGGAACGAGACGCCGGTCAGCTCGTCGTCGGCCAGCTCGCCGCCCTGGACCAGGCCGCTGATGAGGTCGTCCTGCGGCTCGGCGCGCTTGCGCTGGATGAGGCCGTACAGGTAGCCGGTCATGCTCCTCATGGCGTCGATGACCTCGTCGGCGCCGCTCTCCAGCGCGAGCAGCGCCCTGGAGTCGCTCTGGAAGCGCTCCCTGTCCTCGTACGGCACGCCGAGCAGCTCGCAGATCACCAGCGACGGGATCGGCAGCGCGAACTGCTCGACCAGGTCGGCGGGCTTGCCGGCGGCCTCCATGGCGTCCAGGCGGGCGTGGGTGATCTCCTCGACGCGGGGTTCGAGCTGCTTCATCCGGCGGACGGTGAACTGGCCGGTGAGCAGCTTGCGGTAGCGCGTGTGCTCGGGCGCGTCCATGCGCAGGAAGAATCCCGGCACCGCGAACTCCCTGCCGCGCAGCTTCTCGGCGACCTCGGCGCGGGCGGGGATGGTGGGGTGCGTGTACTCCGGCCGGTTGCTGAAGCGGGGGTCGGCGAGGATGGCGCGGGCGGCCGTGTAACCGGTGACCAGCCAGCCCTCGTGCCCGTCGGCGAAGGTGAGCCGATGGAGGGGCGCCTCCCCGCCCAGTCCGGCGATCCGGTCCGGCGGGTCGAACGGGCGTTCGCGGTCGGTGGTCATGATGAGCTCTGACATCCGTGGCTCCTAGCGGTCGCCTTGCACAGAACTTCCGGGTCACTCCCCACAAAACATCATCGAATGCAAACTTTCAATGGATGAAAATCTAAAATGCGTGCAGTACAGTTCCGCCATGGCGGGCATCAGGGAGCGCAAGAAGCAGCGCACGCGCCGGGCGCTGATCGAGGCGGCGCTCCGGCTCTTCGCCGAGAAGGGCTACGAGGAGACCACGCTCGCGGAGATCGCGGCCGAGGCGGACGTGTCGACGCGCACGTTCTTCAGCTACTTCGCCAGCAAGGAGGACGTGCTCCTCCACGACATCCAGACCCGCATGGAACGCACCATCGCGATCGTGGCGCGCCATGCCCCCGACGAGCCCCTTCCCGACCTGCTGATGCGGATCGTGCGCGACGCGCTGGACCAGGTGGCCGGCGACGAGGACTACGACGCCGAGGAGGCACGGCTGCGGATCAGGCTCGTGACGACCGTCCCGGGCCTGCAGGCGCGCGCCCTGCGCATGGTGTTCGCCAACCAGCTCCGGCTCGTGCAGGCGCTGGAGGAGTCGTACCGGGGACGGCTGGGGATGGTGGAGGCCGCGGCGGCGGTGGGCGCGCTCGCGGGCGCGGCCAAGCTGGCGATCGTGGCCAGCGTCGAGCGGGGCGACTCGATGGAGGAGGCGCTGGACGCCGCCCTGCGCGCGGCGGAGATCTCGGTGCGGGGCCTCGGCTCGCTGACGACCTGAGCGGGCGCGCCTTCCGGCGCGCAACCGCTGCTCGCCCTGTCGCTCCGGGCTCTTCACCGGGCTCTTCACCGGGCTCTTCACCGGCAGCCGGGGGCGGACCAGCTCGTCCAGCCCTGGCGCTCGCCGCCCAGGCCCGTGGCGGTCCAGCCCTCCGGGGGTGTGCCGGCGTCCGGGGGCACCACGGCCGTGCAGGCTCCGGCGGGCGGCGCCTGGCGGTCGCCGTCGTACCGCTCCAGCCTGGTCCACCACACCCGGAACGTGAGGGGCACCCAGACGTTCCACCGCACCCTGCTGTCCAGGGCCACCCTGCCGGGCGGCGGGGCGGGCAGCCAGTCGGGACCGGCGGCGGGGGCGGCCTTGGGGGCGAGGTCGGCGGTGAAGGCGACGTTGACGGCGGCCAGCACGGCCACGACCGGCACCAGCCCGCGCGTCCACGGACGGCGCGCGGAGCCGCGGGCGGCGCGGCCGGCGCTCCGGAACGCGGCCAGGCAGGCCGCCAGGGTGAGGCAGGTCAGCAGGACGAGGGCCGCCGCCGTGGTCCGCGCCATGTCGAGGGAGTCGCGCACACCGCTGAGGAACGACACCTCGGGGAAGTCGAACGCGATATACGCATAGCGCCTGAGCCGGTCGCCCGCGTACCAGGCCGCCACTCCCCCGGTCGCCGCCATGAGCACGGCGGCCGCCCCCGCGTACGCCACCATGTTCCGCACGGCCGGGTGGAGGCCGCGCAGGACGCCCGCGCGGCGCGGGGCCGGGTGGAGGCCGCGCGGGACGCCCGCGCGGCGCGGGGCCGGGTGGAGGCCGGGCGGGACGCCCGGGCGGGGCGGGGCCGCCTCCAGGGCCGCGGTTCCGACGCGGACCGCCCTGATGACGGCGGTGCGGCGGATCGTGGCGGCGCGGACCGCCCTGGACAGGACCGCGAGGCCCACCAGGGTCCACACGACGGCCACGCACGCCAGGTACCGGCCGTAGACGTAGTTGCCCACCCGGTGCTCGTCCGGCAGCGCCGCCGACGACGCGTACGCCACTCCCAGGGTGACGGCCAGCAGCGTGCCCGCGAGCACGCGGCGGGCGAACGGGCCGTCCCGCCGTACGAGCTGGACGGCCGCCGCCGCCAGGCCGACGCCGGCGAGGCCCCACGTGCTCACGATCAGGTACCAGAGCTGGCCGGTGGCGCCCGACAGCGCCCACGCCTGGCCGTCGAGCCCGGTCAGGCGCTCGGCCAGCATCCCGGACAGGTCACGGGCGCCGCCCGGGTACACCGCCGCCGCCAGCGCGCGGTTGAGCGCCGCGCCCGCCGCCGCGACCGCCCCCGCCACGCCCAGGGCGACGGCCCCGGCCCGGAGCGGCAGCCGCCGTCCCGCGCCCCGCGCCGGCCGGCGGACGACCAGGAGCGCCACCACCGTCAGCGCGTACGCCGCGAGGATCACCGTCCCGCGCAGGTGCACCGCCGTGGCGAAGCCCGCCAGGGCGCCCGCCGCCGCGCCCGCCCGCGGCGAGCCGGTGCGCGCCAGGTCGTGCGTGGCGAGGAGCCAGGCGAGCAGCAGCGTGGGCAGCACCGCGTCCGCCAGCGCCAGCCCCGAGAACAGCAGCAGCGCCGGCGACAGCCCCGCCACGAACGCCAGCGCCACCGCCTCCCGCCGCCCCACCGCGAGCCGCCGCAGCACCACGTACGCCAGCGGGAACGCCGTGGCGGCCGCCATCGAGCCGATCCCGGCCACCAGCCGGTAGACCATGACCGGATCGGACGTCACCCAGTACGCGGGCACGAGCAGCAACGCGTAGCCGCCCTGGTAGAACGTCGAGCCCGTGAGGTCCGCCCCCGCTCCCCCGGCCAGCCAGCGGGCCGCGACCAGGTAGCCGGTCTCGTCCGGGTTGGCGACGGGGCCGGTGTGGTACCGGTACAGCCACAGGCGCAGGAGCACCTGGGCCAGCCAGCCGCCCGCCAGGGCCCACCCCAGCCACCTGCTCCGTCCCCTGGCCGTCTGCCTGACCGCCCGCCTGACAGGTGGCGAGGTGGGCGCGGTACGGGCCACGGGCGTGGACAGCATGATCTCCCCCTGCTCGGCGTCGGGTGTTTCCCGAGCTCAGAGCAGGGAGTTCAGCAAAAGCCCGCTAACCGGGCCGTCACCACATGTGGTTATCCGGACGTTATGCCGGAGCCGAGGTCTGTTCGCGGGCCGTCCGCAGGAAGCGGGCCACCAGCGGGTTCGGGTCCTCGTCCCGGAAGCAGGCGGCGACCGTCGTGCGCGCGCCGCCGGGGCTGATCCTCCGGTACGCGACGCCCGCCGACCGGAGGCGCCGCACGCTCGCCGGGGCGAGCGACACGCCGAGGCCCGCTCCGACGAGCGCGCAGACCGTCTGCCACTCCACCGCCCGCTGCCCGGCGCGCGGTTCGAAGCCGGCCGCCCGGCACAGCCCGGCGATCCGGTCGTGGACCGTGGGCGCCGCCTCGCGCGGCAGCAGCACGAACGGCTCGCCCGCCAGGGCCGCCACCGGGACGGCGCGCCGGGCGGCCAGCGGATGCCCGGCGGGGAGCACCGCGACGAAGCCCTCCGACAGCAGCGGCTCGGCCACCAGGCCGTCCGTCTCGGGCGGCTCCCGCAGCAGCCCCACGTCCAGGGAGCCGTCGCGCAGCGCCGCCACCTGCGGCGCCGTGGTCATCTCGCGGACCTCCATCTCCACCGCCGGATACCGGTCGTGGTACGCGCCGAGGATCCGCGGCAGCACGGTCAGCGCGAGCGAGGCCGCGAAGCCGATCCGGATGCGGCCCGCCTCTCCCCGTCCGGCGCGGCGGGCCGCGTCGAGGCCGCCGGCGATCTCGCCGAGGGCGCGCCGCGCGGCGGGCAGCAGCTCGTGCCCGGCGGGCGTCAGCGTGACCCCGCCGGGGCCGCGGTCGAACAGCGGATGACCGACCTTGCGCTCCAGCCGCCGGATCTGCTGGCTGAGCGGCGGCTGCGCGATGCCGAGCCGTTCGGCGGCCCGGCCGAAGTGCAGCTCCTCGGCGAGCACGGCGAAGGCGTGAAGCTGGTGCAGCGCGAGCTCCGGCCGCTGTCCCCCGGGGCGGTCCATACGCGCAGGGATATCACACCATGTCCGCGGTCGTCTTGGACGTATCGTCGCTGCTCCCCTAGCGTTCGGGGGCATGACAGAGCGACGCGCGATCATGAGTGGGTCCGTCTTCGAGGAGCAGATCGGGTACGCCAGGGCCGTGGTGGACGGCGACCGGGTGCACGTGTCCGGCACCACCGGCTTCGACTACGCGACCATGACCATCTCCGACGACGTGGTGGAGCAGGCCCGGCAGTGCCTGCGCAACATCGCGGCGGCCCTGGCCGAGGCGGGATGCTCGTTCGCCGACGTGGTGCGGGTGCGCTACATGCTGCCGGACCGCGAGGACTTCGAGCCGTGCTGGCCGGTGCTGCGCGAGTGCTTCGGCGGGGTGCGCCCGGCCGCGACCATGCTCGTGTGCGGGTTGTCCGACCCGCGGATGAGGATCGAGATCGAGGTGGACGCCCGCCGGCCCGCCTAGCCGGAACCCCGCCGCCGAGGGCGGCAACCCCATGGGGGACGGCCCGTACGGCGAGGGCAACTCGCGCAAGCACCTGCCGGCCACGCTGGACCACATGGTGCGCACCGGCCGCGCCCCGTACGCGGGCGTGTCCGACTTCTCCCCCGAGCGCACCGCCGGGACCGCCGCGCTGATGCGGTGTACTCGCCGCTGGCGCAGGGTCTGCCGACCGACCGCTACCTCGACGGCATCCCGGAGGACTCCCGGGCGGCCGAGGAGGCGGGCGTCGAGGCGTAGGGACCGCGGGGAGGTGGAGGAGACCACCGTCCCCGCGCCCCGAGCGGACAGGCGCGAGTCTCCGGCGCGCCCGTCAGGCGCGGTGGAAGGCGCCCCGGACGTGCACCGGCACGCCCGTGCCGAGCATCCCGGGCAGCACCTCGGCCACGTTCATCGGCATCCGCACGCACCCGTGCGAGGCCGGGTACAGCGGCACCGACAGCGCGCCGTGGAAGGCGATGCCGCCGTTGAAGAAGATCGGGTTGTACAGCCGGCCCAGGTACGAGGTGTGCCAGCCCGACTTGCGCCAGGTGGTCTTGTAGTCGCCCGTGGGCGTGCGGGCCGAGCCGCAGAAGCGCTGCTTCTTGCCCTGCCACACCGCGGTCTCGCAGTACGCCACGCCGCTGCCCGACGAGATGTGCGTGATCAGCTTGGGCTGCCCGTCCACGTACAGGACCATGATCTGCTTGGCGAGGTTCACCTCGGCGCGGGTCGGCCGTCCGGTGGGGACGAGGATCTTCGGCGCCCTGGGGCTCTCCAGAGCCCTCCAGGTCCGCGCGGCGACTGTGCTGGTCGGCGCGATGCCGTTGACCTTCTGGAAGGCCCACACGGCCGTCAGCGTCGTCCCGCCGTACCGGCCGTCCGCCCGGCCCGGCTGGTAGCCGAGCTCGGCCAGGCGGCGCTGGAGCCAGACGACGGCCTCGCCCTTGGCGCCCAGCCGCAGCGTCTTGCGCGGCGCCTCGGCCGTGACGGCCGCGGGAGTCGTCGTGGGGATGGTCGTCGCGGCCTGGAGCACCGGCGTCCGGGTGGGAGCGGCGGCCGCGGGCCCCGTCCCGAACCCGGTCAGGACGACCACGCCGGCCGTGACGAGAGCCGCCATTCCCGGCAGACGTCGTGCCCTCACCCGAATCACCTCTTCAGCTCAACAATCGAATCAAAGGACCTTACACCACCACCATGACCAGGTAAGGGCAAGGTCAATCCCCGTAGAGTGGCCCCATGTCCGAGAAGTCGCCTGACGCACAGCACACGGAACCGTCCGCGCCTCCCACCGCGGCCGAGCTGGCGGCCCGCTCCACCGGGCTGCCCGCCAACGCCGTCATCGTCCAGGCCGCCCTGCGCGAGCTCGGCGCCACCGGCGAGATCGTCGTCCTGCCGGAGAAGGCCCCGACCGCCGCGACCGCCGCCGCCCAGCTCGGCTGCGAGGTCGGCGCGATCGCCAACAGCCTCGTCTTCGACGCCGACGGCGCGCCCCTGCTCGTGATGACGAGCGGCGCCCACCGCGTGGACGTCGAGCTGGTCGCCCGCACGGCCGGCGTCCGGTCGGTGCGGCGGGCCACGCCGGAGTTCGTCCGGCAGGCGACCGGCCAGCCGATCGGCGGCGTCGCGCCCGTGGGCCATCCCTCGCCGATCCGCACCCTGATCGACACCTGGCTGAGCAAGTACGACGTGGTGTGGGCGGCCGGCGGCCACCCGCACACGGTGTTCCCGACGACCTTCGACGAGCTGGTGCGCATCACCGGGGGCACGCCGGTCGACGTCGAGTAATGTGCGCAGCGTGATCGAGTTTCGCGGGGCGGGGCCGGCCGAGTTCGACGAGCGGCTGGACACGGTGATCGACATCTACACCGCCGCCATGCGCCCGCCCGCGGACCAGATCACGGGACGGCGCAGCATCATGCGCAACCACGGCATGTACCCGCGCTTCCAGTGCTACTTCGCCGAGCTGCGCGGCGAACCGGCCGTGCCCGTCACCGTCCCGTGGCCGGACACAGCGCCGGGCACGGGGCCGTACACAGTGCCGGGCACAGCGCCGGGCACGGGGCCGGGGCGCCGGGGGGCGGCCAAGGTCGTCGGGTTCGCGTACGGTTTCCACGGCGCGCCGGGCCAGTGGTGGCACGACGTGGTCTACCGGGCGCTGGAGGACCGTTCCGGGCCCCGGGTGGCCGACGCCTGGCTCGGTGACGCGTTCGAGCTGGCCGAGATCCACGTCCATCCCGACCACCAGGGCAAGGGCATCGGCCGGGCCATGATCACGACGCTGTGCGCGGGACGGGCGGAGCGCTCGGCCGTGCTGTCCACCCACGACCGGCCCACGGCCGCCCGCCACCTCTACCGCAGCATGGGCTTCACGGACCTGCTCTCCCGGTTCGTCTTCCCCGGCGGCCACGAAGAGTACGCGATCGCCGGCCGGCCGCTGCCGCTGAGCTGAGCCGGCCTCCTGGTAAAGCCTTGACCAGCGGGTTTGGCGGGCGTGACGGTCGGGGATGAATGGCTACGCAAAGTAATGGACGCTCTACCGCGCGTCTGTCCCACCCCTACCCGCCACCCGCCGGGTCCCCCTGCGGGCGGGTGGCGGGCCCCGCCGGCACCCGCGGGCACGGTTCTTCCGGCGACGGGCGGGTTTTTCCGCCGCCCGGGAATGTTCGGGGGCGGCGGCCGGTTCTATGACACGTGGCCGGTGTGCCCAGTGTCCCCGGGCCTCACCTATCGCCTTCGCGGAATACCGTTCGGCTGGAGCCGCGTTGTGCACCTCGCCGAGAGGCGACACGCACACCGGTACGCACACGTCGAAGCGCCCGTCCCCGTCAGGGGGCGGGCGCTTCGCGCTGTCGCGGCGGGAAGGTCCTCAGACCGCGACCGGCTCCGGATGCGACAGGAGCTGGAAGACCTCGCGCGAGGCGCTCGACCGGTTGAAGGTGATGAAGTGGATGCCCGGCGCGCCCTCGTCGAGCAGCCGCTGGCACAGCTCGGCGCCGTGCTCGATGCCGAGCTGCCGCACCGCCGCCGGGTCGTCGGCGACGGCCTCGAAGCGGGCCGCCAGAGCCGGCGGGAACGGCGCCCCCGACAGCTGCTCGGAGCGGGCGATCGTGCTCATCTGGGTGACCGGCATGATGCACGGGATGATCGGCGTGTCGCAGCCGCGGGCCGCGACCCGGTCGCGCAGCCGCAGGTAGTCGTCGGCCTGGAAGAACATCTGCGTGATCGCGTAGTCGGCGCCCGCCCGGCACTTGCGCACGAAGAACTCGGTGTCGGACTCGATGGACGGCGAGCGCGGATGCTTGTAGGGGAAGGCCGCCACGCCCACGCAGAAGTCGCCGGCCTGGCGGATGAGCCGCACCAGCTCCTCGGCGTACAGGACGCCCTCGGGGTGGCGGACCCAGTCGCCGGTCGGGTCGCCGGGCGGGTCGCCGCGCACGGCCAGGATGTTGCGCACCCCGGCGTCGGCGAAGCGGCCGACGAGGTGGCGCAGCTCGCGGGTCGAGTGGTTGACGGCGGTGAAGTGGGCCACCGGCGTGAGCGTCGTGTCGTGGGCGACCCGCTCGACGATGTCGACCGTGCGGTCGCGGGTGGAGCCGCCCGCACCGTACGTCACCGAGACGAAGGTCGGCCGCAGCGACTCCAGCTCCCGGATCGCGCGCCAGAGCTGCCGCTCGCCCTCGTCGGTCTTCGGCGGGAAGAACTCGAAGGAGAACGACCGGCCACCCGAGGCGAGAAGCTCGCGGACGGTGGGGACACGATCGGGCAGGACGGATGGTCGACCAAGGGCCATGGTCCAAGGTTACCGTGGCGGGGCCCGAACCAGCGGTCACACGGGTGGCCTGGAGATCCGGCGTCGCCCTCCGGCCACTAGTCTCAAGGCATGAACACTGAGGCCGCGAGCATGGACACCCTGCGCGAACAGGTGGACCGTTGCCTGAGGGAGTTCGTCGACCGGCAGCTTCCCCTCACGGGCGCGCCGGAGCTGGAGCCGCTCCGCCTGGCCGCCAAGGAGCTGCTGGCGGGCGGCAAGCGGCTGCGTCCCGCGTTCTGCTACTGGGGATGGCGCGGCGCGGGCGGGGCGGACCTGCCGGGCGTCTACCAGGCGGCGGCGTCGCTGGAGCTGCTGCAGGCGAGCGCGCTGGTCCACGACGACGTGATGGACAAGAGCGACCTGCGGCGCGGCATGCCCTCGGCCCACCGCCGCTTCGAGGCGATGCACGCCGGCGCCGGCTGGCACGGCTCGGCCGAGCAGTTCGGGATGGGCGCGGCGATCCTGCTGGGCAACCTGCTGCTGATCTGGTCGGGCGAGATGTGGCGCGGCAGCGGCCTGCCGCCCGAGTCGCTCGCCGGGGCGCAGCCGGTCCACGACCACATGCGCACCGAGCTGATGTGCGGCCAGTACCTCGACCTGCTGGAGCAGGCCCACGGGGAGAACACGTTCGAGTCGGCGCTGCGGGTCGCGCTCTACAAGAGCGGCAAGTACTCCGTGGAGCAGCCGCTCCGGCTGGGCCTGGCGCTGGCGGCGGGCGGGCTCACCCCGTGGATGGACGAGCTGTGCACCACGTACGGCACGCGGGTGGGGATCGCGTTCCAGATGCGCGACGACATCCTCGGCGTGTTCGGCGACCCGGCGGCCACCGGCAAGCCGGCCGGCGACGACCTGCGCGAGGGCAAGCGGACGATGCTCGTGGCGCGCACGCTGGCCGCCGCGACGCCCGAGCAGGCGGCGCTGGTGCGCAGCCTGCTGGGCGACCCGGGGCTCGACGACCGGGGCGTGGCGGCGCTGCGCGAGGTCATCGAGGACACGGGGGCGCTGAAGGAGTGCGAGGACCTGATCGGGGCGTACCTGACCGAGGCGCTGGCCTGCCTCGAACAGGCGCCGATCACGGCGGAGGCGCGCGCCGCGCTCGCCGACCTGGCGGTCGCGGCCACCTCACGCCAGGCCTGAGCCGTCAGCCACCGCCCGAGGACGCCAGGCCTGAGCCGTCAGCCACCGCCCGAGGACGCCAGGCCTGAGCCGTCAGCCACCGCCTGAGGAGCCGTCGCCGCCCGAGGAGCCGCCGCAGTCGGCGCCCGTGCCGGGCATCGTCACGCCGTGCGGGGGGAGGCCCGGGTTGCCGGATCCTCTCCGCACGGAGGGACGTCCGCTGACCAGCGACCACACCGTCCAGACGAGGACGCCGGCGAACGCGATCACCAACCCGGCCGCCACCACCGTGGACACCGTCATCAGGTCGCTCCCAGGCGCTTGGCGAACTCGGCGGCCGCGGCGCCCGGGTCGTCGGCCTCGGTGATCGCCCGCACCACGACCACGCGGGTCGCCCCGTACGCCATGACCTCGTCGAGGTTGCCGAGGTCGATGCCGCCGATCGCGAACCACGGCCGGTCGGCGCCGAGCCCGGCCGCGTGCCGCAGCAGCGGCGGCCCGGGCGCCGGACGCCCCGGCTTGGTCGGGGTGGGCCAGGTCGGCCCGCAGCAGAAGTAGTCGACGCCCTCCTCCACCGCCGCGGCGGACGCCTCGGCGACGGAGTGGGTGGACCTGCCGATGAGGACGTCGTCGCCGAGTATCTCTCGTGCGACCCTCACCGGAAGATCGTCCTGCCCCAGGTGGAGCACGTCGGGCCGGGCGGCGTAGGCCACGTCCGCCCGGTCGTTGACCGCGAGGAGCCTGCCGTGCCGGTCGCAGGCGTCGCGGAAGACCTCCAGCAGCGCGAGCTCCTCGCGCGCCTCCAGGCCCTTCTCGCGGAGCTGGACGATGTCGACGCCGCCGGCCAGGACCGCGTCGAGGAAGTCGGCCAGATCGCCGCGTCCGCGGCGGCCGTCGGTGCAGAGGTAGAGCCGGGCGTCAGAAACCGAGGGCCTGGGCACGTCGCTTGACCTCGGTGTGGCGGCCCGCGCGGATCGCCTGGATGGGCGAGCCCGGCAGCGAGTCGTCCGGGGTGAACAGCCAGCGCAGTGCCTCGACGTCGTCGTAGCCGGCGTCCAGCAGCACGGTGAGCGTGCCGGGCAGGCCCTTCGTCACGTCGTTGCCGTCGAGGAACACGGCGGGCACGTGTGGCCCGCCACTCCCTCGCCGCACGCCGAGCAGCTTGTGGTCCTTGAGGAGTTGCTTGGTGCGCCCGAGCGACAGCTGCATGCGCTGGGCCACTTCGGGAAGGGTGAGCCACTCGTCGACGAGCTGCTCGGTCTCCCGGTCGATCTGTGCAACAGAAAGCGTCACGAAACCACAACTACCACATGGCGCGCTTGCTCAAACAACACAATCCCGTAGAGGGACATCGGGATCTACCAGGCGTTCTGGGTCCATCCGCTGGCCCGCGCCGATGATGCGGCGGCCCTGGACGAGGTCGCGCGGGCGGTCCACGGCGAGGACCGCGGCGAGGGTGTCGTCCTCGGCCAGCCAGCAGGCCGACCACTTGCCCTCCGGCTCGCCCCGGTGCAGGAGGCGGGCGCCGGCCGGGTGGTGGCCCGCGTACTGGACCATGTGGCCGAACTGCTCGGACCAGAAGTACGGCACCGGGTCGTAGACCGCGTCCTCGCCGAGCAGCGTGGCCGCGGCGACCTCGGGCGCGCCGAGCGCGGTGTCCCAGTGCTCGACCCGCAGGCGGGTGCCGTAGCGGCGCGACCACCAGGCGGCGCAGTCGCCCACCGCGACCACGCCCGGCAGCGAGGCGCGCAGGTGCTCGTCCACGACGACGCCGTTGTGCAGGTCGATGTCGGCGCCGGCCAGCCACTCGACGGCCGGGCGGACGCCGACGCCGGTGACGACCACGTGCGCCTCGATGAACTCGCCGCCCACCAGCCGCACGCCGCCCTCGTCGACCGAGGCGACCATGGTGTCGAGCCGCAGGTCGATCCCGTCGTACCAGGCGAGGGTGCGGGCGCCGAGCTCGGCGCCGACGGCGTGGGACAGCTGCGCGGGCCCGGCCTCGATCACCGTCACCTCGCAGCCGGCGCGGCGCGCGGCCGTGGCCACCTCGGCGCCGATCCAGCCGGCTCCGATCACGACGACACGGGCGCCGCGGACGAGCCTGGCGCGCAGCTCCAGCGCGTCGTCGAGGGTGCGCAGCACGTGCTGCTGCCCGTCGCCGGGCAGCGTGATCGGGTCGGCGCCGGTCGCGATGACCAGGCCGTCGTACGGCAGGTCGCCCTCGCTCGTCTCGACCACGCCGGCGCGCAGGCCGACGGCGCTGACGCCGGGGCGGAAATCCACCTCCATCGACGCGAGGTCGGAGTCGACGAAGCTGGAGTCGCTGGTGCCCAGCAGCACCGCCTTGGACAGGGGCGGGCGGTCGTACGGGCGGTGCCGCTCCTGCCCCAGCAGGACGATCTCGCCGCCGAACCCCCGCGCCCGCAGGGCCTCGACGCTCCGCACTCCGGCCAGGCCCGCTCCGGCCACCACGACACGGTTCACGTTCAAGACCATAACGGGGCCGCCGCCGGGGTTTCGCACCGAGGCCGTAGGCTGGGTGTCGTACGACGCGCGGGAGTCCGGCCGTGACCGGGCTGAGAGGAAGGCTTGACCGGGCCTTCGACCGCAATCCACCTGATCCGGATCATGCCGGCGAAGGGAGCGCGCATGGAGCTGATCGTGGGCGGCGGGATCGTCGGGCTGTCGATCGCCTGGCGGCTGTCGCGGGCGGGGCGTCCCGTCACCGTGGTGGACCCCGCTCCGGCCTCCGGTGCCTCGCACGCGGCGGCGGGCATGCTGGCGCCCGTGAGCGAGGTCACCTACACCGAGGAGCCGCTGCTGCGGCTGGGGGTGGCGTCGCTGCGCCGCTGGCCGTCGTTCGCCGCCGAGCTGGCCGCCGACGCGGGACTGCCGCCCGGCGGGCCCTCGTACGGGCTGGACTTCCGCGCCGACGGCACCCTGGACGTGGCGTTCGGGACGGACGACCTCGCCGCGCTGGACGAGCTGGCCGCGTTCATGGGCAAGCTGGGGCTGCCGGTGGAGCGGCTGACGGGCCGGGAGTGCCGGCGTCTGGAGCCGATGCTGGCCCCCTCGGTACGGGGCGGCCTGCTGGCGCCGGGCGACGCCTGGGTGGACCCGCGCCGCGTCACCTCGGCCCTGCTCGCCGCCCTGGAGCGGCGGGGCGTCCCCGTGGTGCGGGCCCGGGTGTCGAGGCTGCTGCGGGCCTCCCAGGGCTCCGGTGAGGGCGCGGTCGTGGGCGTGGAGCTGGACGATGCGGCCGCGGGCGGGACGGTGCCCGCGGAGATCCAGGCCGACGGGGTCGTCCTGGCGGCCGGGGTGTGGAGCGCGGAGCTGGCCGGCGTCCCCGTCCGGCCGGTCAAGGGGCAGATCATGCGGCTGCGCTCCGCCGAGCCGCGGCTGAGCAGGTGCGTACGCGGCACGGTCCACGGCACCCCCGTCTACCTGGTGCCGCGCGGCGACGGCGAGCTCGTGGTGGGCGCCACGCAGGAGGAGATGGGCTTCGACACGCGGGTGACCGCAGGCGGCGTGTACGAGCTGCTGCGCGACGCCCGGGAGCTGGTGCCCGGGGTGACGGAGCTGGAGGTGGCCGAGGTGGTCGCCGGCCTGCGTCCCGGCACTCCGGACAACCTTCCGCTCATCGGCCCGAGCGGCACGCCGGGCCTGACGCTGGCCACCGGGCACCACCGTGGCGGGGTGCTGCTGGCGCCGCTCACGGCGGCCCTCCTCCAGGGGGAGGAGCCCGAGCTGGCGGCCCTGTGCTCACCGGCCCGCCACCGTCCGGCCGCCGGGAGCGCCGCCTCCCGCGGCCCGGCCGTTCCCCTGTACGAGAAGACCTCCGGTTCCGAGGAGTTGGGATGAGAGTGACGATCAACGGCAGCCCGCGCGAGGTGCCCGACGGCACCACCGTGGCGCAGGCCGTACGGATCCTGACCACCGCCACCACCGGCGTGGCGGTGGCCCTGAACGACGAGGTCGTGACGCGCGGCTCGTGGGACACCACGGCGCTCGGCGACAGCGACCGCGTCGAGGTGCTGACGGCGGTGCAGGGTGGATGATCTGATCATCGCCGGGGAGAAGTTCTCCTCCCGGCTCATCATGGGAACCGGCGGGGCGCCCTCGCTGGAGGTGCTGGACCAGGCCCTCGCCGCCTCCGGCACCGAGCTGACCACGGTCGCCATGCGGCGGCTCGACCCGTCGGCGCGCGGCTCCGTCCTCGACGTGCTGCGCGGGCGCGGCATCAAGGTGCTGCCCAACACCGCGGGCTGCTTCACGGCGGGCGAGGCCGTGCTGACGGCCCGGCTGGCCCGCGAGGCGCTCGGCACGAACTGGGTCAAACTCGAAGTGATCGCCGACGAGCGCACTCTGCTGCCCGACCCGATCGAGACGTTCGACGCGGCCGAGCGGCTGGTGGCCGACGGCTTCGTGGTGCTGCCGTACATCGGCGACGACCCCGCGCTGGCGCGCCGCCTGGAGCAGGCGGGGTGCGCGGCGGTCATGCCGCTCGGCGCGCCCATCGGCTCGGGGCTCGGCATCCGCAACCCGCACAACATCGAGCTCATCGTGGAGGCGGCCGGCGTGCCGGTGATCCTCGACGCGGGCATCGGCACGGCCAGCGACGCCGCTCTGGCGATGGAGCTGGGCTGCGACGCGGTGCTGCTGGCGACGGCCGTCACCCGGGCGCAGCGGCCCGACCTGATGGCGGCGGCCATGCGGGGCGCCGTCCAGGCCGGGCGCCTCGCCCGGCAGGCCGGCCGCATCCCGCGCCGCCGCTACGCCGAGGCGTCCTCCCCGATGACCCCGTAATCCCGGGTACTCCCGGATCGGGCACGCGGGCGCGTATCGGATGTCCGCAAAGGGGTCGCCGTCAAGCCCTCAAGGGCCGCTACGGCGGGTGGCGGCCCTCGGGCGGGCGGGTCCGAGGCCCGCGGGCCGGCCCGGCCGGGCGTGGCCTCAGGGGCGCCGGGGAGCGGACGGCGCCCTGGTCCCGGTGGGATTCCCGAGGCGGGACCGGGCGTGGCGGGGGCCACGGGTCCGCATCGTTTCGGATGGTCGCGCCCTGCGGGCCGCGAAACGCCCGTAAACTCGGCGACGTGGACACGACGACTGCGGACCCCCTGGTCGGGCGGACCCTGGACGGGCGCTACCGCATCGAGTCCCGGATCGCGCGGGGCGGCATGGCGACCGTCTACCTCGCGCTGGACGTCCGGCTCGACCGCACGGTCGCGCTGAAGGTCATGCATCGCTCGCTCGCCGAGGACCCGGCGTTCGTGCGGCGCTTCATCGGCGAGGCCAAGTCCGTGGCCAGCCTCTCCCACCCCAACGTGGTCCACGTCTTCGACCAGGGCACCGACGGCGACGTCGTCTACCTGTCCATGGAGTACGTCCCCGGCAGGACGCTGCGCGACATCCTCAACGAGCGCGGCAGGCTGCCGGCCCGCGAGGCGCTGGAGATCCTCATCCCGGTGCTCGCTGCGCTGGGCGCGGCCCATCAGGCCGGCATGGTCCACCGCGACGTCAAGCCGGAGAACGTGCTGATGACGGCCGACGGCCGGGTCAAGGTCGTGGACTTCGGCCTGGCCCGGGCGATCGAGGCGACCAACCAGACCCGCACCGGCATGATGATCGGCACGATCGGCTACATGTCGCCCGAGCAGGTGACCACCGGCCGGGCCGACGTGCGCACCGACGTCTACGCGGCCGGGATCATGCTGTTCGAGCTGCTGACGGGCCAGCCGCCGTACGAGGGCGAGACGCCCATGTCCGTGGCCTACCGTCACGTCCACGACACCGTGCCGGCGCCGTCGTCGCTGAATCCCGAGGTGCCGCCGGTGGTCGACGCGCTGGTGGCGCACGCCACGGCACGCGAGCCGGACGCGCGGCCCGGCGACGCGACCGCGATGCTGGTGGAGGCGGTCGAGGCGCACCGCCAGCTTCCCCGGCTCACCGGCCCCGGCGTCCCGCACACGGGCGCCCGGTACTCGATGCCGGGCACCGGCCCGCACGCGTCCTCCGTCCCGCACGCCCCCTCGGGCGCCCACGCGCCCTCGGGCCCGCTCCCGGCGCCCACCGCGCAGCTTCCCTCCGGCGCGCACACGTCGCCCGCCGCGGGGCACCTGCCGGGGCCCCGGACGGGCCCCCACTCCGGGGCGCAGCCCACCGGCCCGGCTCACGGCGGCTACGGCCCGCAGCCGGCCTCCCAGCCCGGCGGTTACGGCCCGCAGCCCGCCTCCCAGCCCGGTGTTCCGGGCTCGCCGGGGATGACGGTCGCCATGCCGCAGGTCCCGCACGGCGGCGCGGCGGCCCCCAACCCGACCATGATCCAGCCGCGCGCCGAGACGCCGGCGGAGCATCCCTCCGGGCGGCGGCGCGGGTTCCGGCCGAGCTGGATCATCGTGGCGCTCGCCGTCGTGATGGTGGCCGCGATCGGCCTGACCGGCTGGTACGTCTCCCGTCCCCGGTACGTGACCGTGCCCGCCGACCTGGTGGGCCGGCCGGTGTCCCTGGTCGAGTCGAAGCTGACCGCCGGGGGCCTGAAGGTGAAGGTGGCGCAGGGCCGCCACGACGACAAGACCGAGGAGGGCATGGTGCTCAGCCTCGATCCGGTGGGCGGGCAGGAGGTGGAGGCGGGCACGACCGTGACGCTCGTCCCCTCGCTCGGCGCCAAGCTCGTGGTGGTGCCCAAGGTGGCGGGCATGTCGGCCGACGACGCCCGCGCCGCCGTCGCCAAGGCGGGCCTGACGGTCGGCACCGTCCGGCGGCTGGCCAACCCCGACGTGCCCCGCAACACGGTCATCCGCACCTCCCCGCTCGTGGGCGAGAAGCTCAAGGAGGGCACCAAGGTCTCGATCTACGTCAGCGCCGGGCTCACCATGCCCGACGTCGCGAAGATGCCCAAGGACCAGGCCGCCGCGTTCCTTCAGGAGCAGGGCTTCCAGGTGCAGGTCAACGAGGTGGACGACGACGCCGAGCCGTGCACGGTCATCGCCCAGTCGCCCAAGGCCAACGCCGAGGTCGACCGGGGCGCCGCGGCGATGATCACGGTGGCGCGCTGCCAGAGCGACTTCTGGGACTGGTGGAAGGGCGACAACGAGGCCCGCGAAGACCAGGAGCACCAGCTCGTGCCCGCGGTCATGGGCAAGAACGTCAACGACGCCCGGCAGGAGCTCCAGCAGCTCGGCTGGAAGGTGCGCGTCGTCAAGCTGGGCCGGGGCAGCGGGGTCGTCCGCTTCCAGCGCCCCCTGCCCAACAGCGAGCGTCCACCGGGTTCGGAGGTCATCCTCTGGCACTGACCCCCGCGCCCGGCACCGGCCCGCGAGCTCGGCGCTGAGGCCCCGCGCCGGGCGGGGTCAGCCCGTGAGGTGGCCGTGCAGCCGCACGCGGGCCAGGCCCCCGTCGGGGTGGATGTCGACCCGTACGTGCGTGACGGGGCCGGCGTGGGCGAGACGGAAGCGGTGCGGCGTGTCCGGCTGGAGCCGCGTCCGGGGCAGCAGCTCGACCTCGCGCTCGCCGTCCAGGCCGGTGAGGGTCACGGCGGCGGGGGCGTTGAAGACGAGGTTCGTGGTGTCGATCTCGGCGAGCCGGATGACGCCCCGCCCGGCCAGCCGGATGACCAGCCACTCGTTGCCCTCCTCGCGGCGGCGGGCGGTCTCCCAGCCCTCCGCCTGGTGGCGGGCCAGGCCGGGGGCGATGACGTTGTTGGGCGAGGAGTAGAAGGCGTTGGAGCAGGCGGTGACCAGGCCGCCGTTGTGCAGCGCGGCCAGGTCGAGGCTCAGGCCGTCGTACACCGACAGGTCGGGCCGCGCCTCGCCGTGGACCCGCAGCCGGGCGATGCCGCCGTCGGGGAACATGGACAGCCGTACGTGCGTGTAGCGGGCGTCGTCGGCGACCTCCACGGGGTGCTCGGCGTCGCCGCGCAGGGGGATCCTGGGCACGATCTCGCTCCAGCGGGCGTCGAGCAGTTCGGCGGGCGACGGGTGACCGTCGAGGGCCGCCGCCTCGACCGAGGCGTGAGTGGGGTGGTTGCCGGTGAACCAGGCCGTGTCGATCACCACGCCGCGCACGGCGCCGGGCAGGCCGAGCCGGACGATCGCCCAGTCGTGCCCCGGCTCGCGCCGCCGCCGCGTCTCCCAGCCGTCGTACACCTGGCCCTTGTGGCCGAAGGTCTCGGGCCGGAACGCGGGCCGGCCGGGCCTGATGAGGCTCTCCTTCTCGGCGAACGACTCGTCGCTGGCGGCGATGACGGAGCCGCCCAGGGTGCGCAGCGCCAGGTCGGGCAGCGTGGTGAAGCCGGCGGTCGGCCGTTCGGGCGCCATCTACGTATCTCCCAGCAGGAAGGTGCCGTGCGGCTCGCCGTCGACGGGCCGGCCGCGCAGCCACGTGGTGAGCACCGCGCCCCGCAGGGTGCGGCCGTGGTACGGGGTGACGGGGTTGCGGTGGTGGAGGGCGCGGGCGTCCACGGGGTTGGCCGCGTCCGGGTCGAAGGCCACCAGGTCGGCGTCGTTCCCGGGCTCGACGGCGCCCTTGCGCGGGATGCCGGCGATCGCGGCGGGGCGGGTGGACATCCAGCGGGCCACGTCCGCCGGCCCGTACCCCCTGCGTGACGCCTCCGTCCACACGGCGGGCAGCCCGAGCTGGAGCGAGGCGACGCCGCCCCAGGCGGCGGCGAAATCGGGCACCTTGAGGTCGGCGGTGGACGGCGAGTGGTCGGAGACGACGCAGTCGAGGACGCCGCGCGCCAGGCCGTCCCAGAGCAGGTCGCGGTTGGCCCCGTCGCGGATCGGCGGGCAGCACTTGAAGCTCGTGTCGCCCTCCGGCACCTGCTCGGCCGCCAGCGTGAGGTAGTGGGGGCACGTCTCGGCCGTGACCGGCACGCCCCGGGCGCGGGCCTCCTCCAGCGGTTCGAGGCAGGCGGCGCTGGAGACGTGCAGGACGTGGACCCTGGCCCCGGTCTCCTCGGCCAGCCGGATCACCAGCTCGACGGCGCTGCGCTCGGCCGCGCCGGGCCGCGACTCCAGGAACTCCCGGTAGCTGGGCCCGGCCGGCTCGGCCAGCAGCGCCGGGTCCTCGGCGTGCACCACCAGGAGCCCGCCGAACCCGGCGATCTCCGCCATCGCCCGCCGCGCCTCCTCCGGCCGCAGCGGCGGGAACTCCTCCACCCCCGAGGGCGACAGGAAGCACTTGAAGCCGCGCACGCCGCGCTCGTGCAGCGGCCGCAGGTGCTCCACGTTGCCGGGCACGGCGCCGCCCCAGAACGCGGTGTCCACGTGGCAGCGGCCCTGCGCGGCGCGCAGCTTGGCGTCCAGGGCGTCGGGCGTGACGGTGGGCGGGACTGAGTTGAGCGGCATGTCCACGATCGTGGTGACGCCCCCGGCCGCCGCCGCCCGGGTCGCCGACGCGAACCCCTCCCAGTGGGCGCGGCCGGGCTCGTTCACGTGGACGTGGGTGTCGACCAGGCCGGGCAGGAGGGGCAGGGCGCGCAGGTCGACGTCCTCGGCGGTCTCCAGGGGCGCCTCGTAGGGGTGCAGGGCCGCGATCCGCCCGTCGCGCACGGCCACGGCGGCGGGCCGCTCGCCCTCGGGCGTGACCACCCGCCGCGACCGCACGACCAGATCGAACATGCCCGCTCCCTTCGTCTCCACGGGTGTGCGCCGACCCTGACGCCGCGTCTCAGCCCTGTCTCAGCCGTGTCTCAGAGGCGGTCGGCGGCCAGGCGGGCCGCCAACCGCTCCAGGAGGGCGGCGGCGTCGGCCATGCAGCGCTCCGGGTCGGGCTCCAGGTCGGTCAGCGCGTACGCGGCCTCGATGCCCGCCGCCCGGAGCTCGTCGTCGGAGAGCGTGCGCCGGCCGCACACGGCGACCACCGGGACGCCCGCCTTGGCCGCCGCCTGGGCGACCCCGATCGGGGCCTTGCCCCGCAGCGACTGCTCGTCCAGCGACCCCTCCCCCGTGATCACCAGCCGCGCGCCCCGCACCAGCTCGTTGAAGCCGAGCAGGTCGAGCAGGTAGTCGATCCCCGGGCGGATCTCCGCGCCGAGGAAGGCCAGTGCGGCGAAGCCGGCCCCGCCCGCCGCGCCGGCGCCGGGCGCGCCCGCGACGCCCATGGGGCGCGGCGTGCCGTCGTGCTCGACCGCGCCGACGAGCCCGTGCGTGCGGGTGGCCACGGCGGCCAGCCTGGTCAGGGCCGCCTCCAGCAGCTTGACCTCGGCCGGGTTGGCGCCCTTCTGCGGCCCGTAGACGGCGGCGGCGCCGTGGGGGCCGAGGAGGGGGTTGTCCACGTCACTGGCCACCACGAACTCGATGCCCGAGACGTCGGCGAAGCCGCTGATGTCGATGCGGTCGAGGGCGGTGAGCGCCGCCCCGCCGGGCTCCAGCTCCTTGCCGTCCGCGTCGAGGAACCGCGCGCCGAGGGCCCGCGCCAGGCCCGCTCCCCCGTCGGTGGAGGCGCTGCCGCCCAGGCCGAGCACGATCCGCCGGGCGCCGCGGGCGACGGCGTCGGCGATCAGCTCGCCGGTGCCGTGGCTGGTGGCGGTGAGCGGCTCGTGCCCGCCGGGCAGGCGGCGCAGCCCGGACGCCTCGGACAGCTCGACCACGGCGGTCGGGCGGCCCTCGTCCGGCGGGCCGGAGGGGGTGCCGGTGGGGTGCCAGGCGTAGGAGGCCCGCACGGGCAGGCCGGTGGGTCCGCTCACCTCCAGCGTGACCCGGGTGAAGCCGCAGGCCACCACCGCGTCGACCGTGCCGTCGCCGCCGTCGGCCACCGGCAGCTCCACCGCCGGTACGCCCAGCCCCGCCGCCACCCTGGCGGCCACCTCCGCGGCCGTCAGCGACCCCTTGAACTTGTCCGGGGCGACAAGCACGTGCTCAACCACTGCGAACTCCCACGCGACGACGAACGTTGCCCGGCCACCCCGCCGCGTCCCGCGGGCGGGCGCGGCGTGCCGGCGTGGGACTCATCATCACATCTCCCATGTCGGCGCCCCACGTCTCCCACCATGTCAGGGCGCTACGCGAGGTCCGCCCCGCGTTCCCGCGCCAGCCGCCTCAGGCGCCGCCCCGCCCGCACCCCCGCCTCCCCGGCCACGTCCTGGGGGACGGTCCTCAGCTCGTCGTCCGCCACGACGGTCTCCCCGCCCACGAGCAGGAGGGCCAGCGGCGGCTGCGCGGAGGCCAGCACCAGGGCGCACACCGGGTCGTTCACCGCCGCGGCGAACGGCCCGTCCACCCGCCACAGCGCGATGTCGGCCAGCTTGCCCGGCTCCAGCGTGCCGAGCTCGCGTTCGCGGCCGAGGTTGCGGGCCCCGCCGAGCGTGGCGAGCTCCAGCGCCTGGCGGGCGGTGAGCGCCGTGGGCCCGTTCACCGCCCGCTGGAACAGCAGGGCCTGCCGCATCTCCCCGGCCAGCCCGGTCAGCTCGGCGGAGGCGCTGCCGTCCACGCCGAGACCGACGTTGGCGCCGCGCCGCAGCATCTCGGACACCCGGGCGACGCCCGCGCCGAGCCGCCCGTTGGACGACGGGCAGTGCGCGGTGCCGGTGCCGGTCGCGGCGAACCGGCCGATGTCGGCGTCGTTCAGATGCACGGCGTGCGCCACCCACACGTCGTCGCCGAGCCAGCCGAGCTCCTCCATGTACTCGACCGGCCGCACGCCCGTCTGCTTCAGGCAGAGCTCCTCCTCGTCCAGCGTCTCGGCCAGGTGGGTGTGCAGGCGCACGCCCTTGGACCTGGCCAGCTCCGCCGCGCCGGTCATGAGGTCGGAGCTGACGGAGAACGGCGAGCACGGCGCGACCGCGACGCGCAGCTTCGAGGAGAACGACGGGTCGTGGTAGGCGTCGACGGCCTCCGCGGTGGCGTCGAGGATGGCCTCCAGCGGCTCGACCACCTCGTCGGGCGGCAGCCCGCCCCTCGACCGGCCGCGGTCCATGGAGCCGCGCGACGGGTGGAAGCGCAGCCCGACCGCGCGGGCTGCCTCGATCTCGGCGGCCAGCAGGTCGCCCCGGCCCCGGGGGAAGAGGTAGTGGTGGTCGCTGGAGGTCGTGCAGCCCGACAGGGCGAGGTGCCCGAGTCCGGCCGTGGCGGCGCCGTGGACGACCTCGGCGTCCATGGCCGCCCACACGGGGTAGAGCGCCACCAGCCACTCGAACAGCGTCGCGTCCTGGGCCAGCCCCTGCGAGGCCCACTGGTACAGGTGGTGGTGCGTGTTGACGAGCCCGGGTGTGGCCAGGCAGCCGGAGCCGTCGACGCGGGTCGCGCCGGGCGCGTCGGGGACCTCGCTCATGGGGCCGACGGCGGCGATCCGGTCGCCGTCCACCAGGACGTACCCGGAGCTGACCTCGGGCCCGGCGACGGGGGCGACGCAGGCGTTCTCGATGAGCAGCCCGCTCACGCGCCCGCCTCTCCCCGCGCCCGCGCCGGGTCCGCCTTGCGTTCCGCCGCGAGGCGGACGGCGTCGAGGATCTTCTCGTAGCCGGTGCAGCGGCACAGGTTGCCCGCCAGGGCCTCGCGGATCTCCGCGTCGGAGGGCCGCGCGACACGGCTCAGCAGGTCGTGCGCCTGCACGAGCAGCCCGGGCGTGCAGAAGCCGCACTGGACGGCCCCGCACTCCATGAACGCCTCCTGGACCGGGTCCAGCCGCCCGCCCTCGGCCAGCCCCTCGACGGTGCGCACGCGGCGGCCCTGGGCCTGTCCGGCGGCGACCAGGCAGGCGCAGACCGGCGTGCCGTCGAGGTAGACCGTGCAGGAGCCGCACTCGCCCTGCTCGCAGGCGTTCTTGGAGCCGGGCAGGCCCAGCCGCTCGCGCAGCACGTACAGCAGGCTCTCGCCCTCCCAGACGTCGTCGGCGCTCTCCTCGCGGCCGTTGACGGTGAACGTGACGCGCATCAGGCGGCCCTCCTTCCCCGGTGGTCGTCCCAGGCCCAGGTCAGCGTGCGGCGGGCCATCACGGCGACGGCGTGCCTGCGGTAGGCGGCGGTGCCGCGCACGTCGTCGATCGGCGCGGCGGCGGCCGCGCACAGCTCGCCGAACCGCCGCAGGAGCCCGGCGTCGAGGGCGGCGTCCCAGTCGAGGTCGAGGGCGGCGTCCCAGTCGAGCTCGCGGCTCAGGAAGTCCTCGGCCTCCAGCGCCCGCAGCGGCGTGGGCGCGGCCGAGCCGATGCCGGTGCCCACCCGCCGCTCCTCCGGGTGCAGCGCCAGCGCGAACGAGCAGACCGCGATGACCATGGCGTTGCGGGTGCCGACCTTGGAGAAGTACTGCGGCCCGGCGGCCACCGGGATCCGCACGGCCCGGATCAGCTCGTCCGGCTCGAGCGCGGGCCGTTTGACGCCCAGGTAGAAGGCGTGCGCCGGGATCGTCCTGAGGCCCCGCTCGCGCGACTCGACCTCGACGGCGGCGCCGGCGGCCAGCAGCGGCGGGTGGCTGTCGCCCGCGGGCGAGGCCGCGCCCAGGTTGCCGCCGACCGTGCCGCGGTTGCGGATCTGCGGCGAGCCGACGGTCCGCGACGCCTGCGCCAGTCCCGGCAGCGCGCCGCCCAGCTCGTCGATCACGGTCGCGTACGTCACGCCCGCGCCGAGCCGGCACACGCCGCCGGTCACGGACCACTCCCGCAGCTCCGCCACCCCGGTCAGGTCCAGCAGCGCCTCGGGCCTGCGCACGTCGAAGTTGATCTCGACCATCACGTCGGTGCCGCCCTGCAGGGGCAGGGCGCCGGGCCGCTCGGCCCGGGCGGCCAGCGCCTCCTGCCACGTCGTCGGGCGCAAGAAGTCCATCGCTACTCCCAGGCGAATCCGGGGCCGGGCGCGTCGTCCCGCAGCACGGCGCCCTCGATGAGGCCGTAGGGGCGGTCGGCGGCGTTGAAGACCTCGTTGTCGTTGTCGAGGCCGAACGGCGACAGGTCCACGGCGACGTGGTGCCGGTTCGGCAGCACCAGCCTGACCTCGCAGATCTCGGGGCAGTCCGCCAGGGCGCGCTCGCCCATCGCGTACAGGGTCTGCTGGAGCGAGAGGCTGTGCGTCCCGGCGAACGCCTCCACCAGGCGCTCGCGCACGCGGGCGTAGGAGTCGCCGTAGGAGGGGGTGTCGCCGGCGTGCCGCCACCGGGCGTGGACGGCGGTGGCCAGCACGCGGTCGGTGGCGGGCGGCAGCGTGGTGTACTCGTCCACCGCGTAGCCGTGGAACTCCGAGCCCGTCGTGTTGAGCAGGACGAGGTCCTTCAGCCCCGACACGACGCTGACGCGGCCGTCGCGGTCGTGGTGGACGACGCAGGTGCGCACCTCGCCGCCCCGGCGCGTGAACGAGTGGCCGGTGACGGGGACCCGGTCCCAGGCGTACTCCTCGATCTCCACCCGGGCGTGGTGGACGGCCGGCTGGGAGGTGGTGAAGTGGCGGGCCAGCAGCAGCGCGAAGTCCTCGATCTGGTCCACCCCGTGCTTCCTGGCGAAGGCGTACACGGTGTTCTTCTGCGTGTCGGTGGGCAGCACGGCGGTGTTGTCGCCGGTCAGGTGGACGGCCTCCATGGCGCCCGACAGGGAGGTGCTGACGTTGAGGTCCTTGAGGTGGTGGGTCTCGCCGTCCCTGGTGACGCGGACGAGCCTGGTCTCCGCCTTGCCGTAGCGGTTGGGCCCCAGGATGATCGCCATCTAGCTCCCTCGGTAGGTGGAGTACGCGTACGGGCTGAGCAGCAGCGGCACGTGGTGGTGCGCCGAGGGGTCGGTGACGGTGAAGGCGACGACGACCTCCGGGTAGAAGGTGTCGGCCAGGTAGCCGCCGGTGTCGAAGACGACGCGGTTGACGCCGGCCCCGGGGGTCCAGCCCTTGAGGCGGCCGTCCTCGTCGGTGCGGCCCTCGCCCAGCACCCGGCCGTCGTGCTCCAGCCGGACGAGCAGCCCGGCGGCGGGCCGGCCGGTGACCGCGTCGAGGACGTGGGTGGAGAAGCTCATCGGGTCGTCCCTCCCGTCAGGAGACTCATGGCGTCTCCCCCAGCAGCTTGCGGATCCGCAGGCGGGTGATCTTCGCCAGCTCGCCGCGGACGACGGCCCGCTCGTCCTCCGGGTCGTTGCCCAGGCGTCCGCGCAGCCGGGCCAGCAGCTCGGCGCCGCTCAGGCCGGCGGCGCAGACCAGGTAGACGTGGCCGAAACGGTCCTCGTAGGCGCGGTTGCCCTCGGCGAGCTCCCGCCGCGTCCCCTCCTCGACCCCGGCCTGCTCCTGGCGCGACCAGGCGGCCTCCCGGCCCGCGCCCTCCGGGCGCTCGCCGATGCGCGGGTGGGCCGCCAGCGCCTCCAGCACGTCCGGCCAGTCCAGCCCGCGCACGGCGGCCCCGGCCGCCTCCAGGAGCCGTTCCGGGTCCTCGTACGGGCGGCCGGCGGCGACGGCCGCGGCGAACGCGCGGGACGCGCAGCAGGTCAGCAGCAGCCGCCGCGCCTCGGCGTCCGGCGCCGCGTCGAACCGGGCCAGCGCGGTGAGCGTCTCGGGCATGCCAGCAGTACACACATGCCCCTCATTCCCGGTCCATCCCCGAGAACTCCGAACCGCGCCACCCGTTGGCCAGCTCTTTTCGTGGCATGCTCCAAGGCGTGTGCGCGGCGGGAACGGTCGGCCGTCCCGCCTAAACTGGGGGCACCATGACCTCACGCTCTCTCATCGGCGGGCACGTCTCCGTCACCGGCGGCCTGGCCAAGGGCGGCCTCGCCTACATGGCCGACATCGGCGCCGAGATGATCCAGGTGTTCGTCACCAACCCCCGCGGCTGGGCGCTGGCCGAGGGCAGGCCCGACCAGGACGCCAAGCTGGCCGAGTCGGGCGTCGACACCTTCGTGCACGTGCCGTACCTCGTGAACTTCGGCTCGCCCAACCCCGAGACGCTGGCCAACTCGATCGCGGTCCTGCGCCACACGCTGCGGCGCGGCGCGGCGATCGGCGCCAAGGGGGTCGTGGTCCACACCGGCTCGGCGGTGTCGCAGCCGCGCGACGACGCCATGAGCCAGCTCCACGAGCACCTGCTGCCGCTGCTGGACGAGATCCCCGACGGCGGGCCCGACGTGCTGCTGGAGCCGATGGCCGGGCAGGGCGCGATGCTGTGCGCCACGGTCCAGGACATCGAGCCGTACCTCGCGGCGCTCGACTGGCACCCGCGGGCCGGGATCTGCCTCGACACCTGCCACGCCTTCGCCGCCGGCCACGACCTCACCGGCGAGGAGGAGCTGCGGGAGACGTTCGACCTGCTGCACAAGCTGGCCGAGGGGCGGCTCAAGCTGATCCACGCCAACGACTCCAAGGACGCGTGCGGCTCCAAGAAGGACCGCCACGAGAACATCGGGGCCGGGCTGATCGGCAGCGCGCCGTTCGCCGCGCTGATGCGCCATCCGGCGGTGGCCGGCGTGCCGATCTGCATCGAGACCCCGGGCAAGGCCGACAAGCACCGGGCCGACATCGAGCTGCTGAAGAGCCTGCGCGACGGCGGCTGATCCTCCTGGGGCCGAGGGCTCGTGTGGGGCGCCCGCTAGCGCGATCCAGCGCCCCCGATTGGCGGATCGCGGCCAGAGGCTCGCGGCCCCCTGGCGGGCGCCCCTACACGTGGCCGGCGGACGGGCCCTACCCCCCGGCAAGGGCCCGGCGGCCGTGGTGACCTCGACGGTCACCGGTGGATCCGGCGCATCAGGCGTGCGGTGAGCCCCCCGGCTCGTCCCCCGATGCGCCGGGATGTTGTCCGATGGCGAAACACTACGGTCGCGATCTTCCGCCCGACACCCGCTTTCCGCATGCCTCGATGAACGGTCCGTAGTCATCGCCATACGGAGCGTGTCCGACGGACGAGCGGTCGTCCTGGCGCGACGAGCGGTCATCCAAGGGGCTCGCGCTCCGGCGCCAGGGGCGTGAACGGCGCACGGGCGGAGCGGCGACGCGCGGGCACGGCCGATCGCCGGCGGACGACCGGGTCTTGACCAGGCACAATCACGGCGTGACGGCACGCGCGGGCAGGCAGCGGGGGGCGCAGGCGCGGGCGCGGCGGCCATGCCTTTCACACCCGCCGGCCCCGTACGCGAGCACGCCGCACACACCCCCACACGCCCGCGTCGAACGCCTCGCCGGCGCCGAAGACGCGGCCCGGGACGCCCGGGGGTCCGGACGCGCCGTTCGCGCCCCGGCGACCCGCGCGGCCGGGCCAGGACGCCGCCGGAGGGGGGCGGCTAGCCGCCCCGGTGCTGGTGGACGAGCTGCTCCCGCACCTGGCGGCTGTGGCGGCGGCTGACCTTCAGGGTCTCGGTGCCGACGGTCAGCGTCACCCGGCCGCCCTCGAAGCGCATCTCGCTCACGTGCCGCGACGACACGAGCGTGCTGCGGTGGACCCGGATGAAGCCCGCCTCGGCCCAGCGCCGCTCCAGCGCGGCCAGCGACATGCGGACGAGGTAGCTGCCGTCCACCGTGTGCAGCCGCACGTAGTCGCCCTTGGCTTCGGCGAACCAGATCGCCTGCTGGGGCACGAACCGGGTGATGCCGCCCAGCTCGACCGGGATCACGTCGTCGTGGCCGGGGTCGACCACGGGGACGGCGGCGGCCTGGAGCCGGCGGACGGCCTCCGACAGGCGCTCGGCGCGCACCGGTTTGAGGAGGTAGTCGACGGCCTCCAGCTCGAACGCCTGCACCGCGCACCGCTCGTGGGCGGTGACGAAGACGAGCTTGGGCGGGCTCGGGAAGCCGCCGACCAGGCGGGCCAGGTCGAGCCCGCTCAGCCCGGGCATCTCGATGTCGAGGAACACCCCGTCGAGCCGGTCGCCCGCCCCGATCATCTGGACCATGTCCTGGAGGGCGGCGACGCCGTCGGACGCGGTCAGCACCTGCTCGACACGGACGTCCTGGCGGAGCAGGTATGCCAGCTCCTCCAGTGCGGGCGGTTCGTCGTCGACGGCCAGGAGACGCAGCATGACATCTACGCTGACGCAAGAACGCCAAGGTCACAAGCGATACGCAAACCCAGAGTAAAGATCTGGCCACAATCAGCCATATCGCGGCCCGGGTTACGGGGGCCCTTCGCCCGGCTCCTCCTGATAGGAGTAGCGCTGCTCCCGCCAGGGGTCGGCCACGTTGTGGTAGCCGCGCTCCTCCCAGAAGCCGCGCCGATCCTCTAACAGGTACTCCACCGCCCGGACCCACTTCACGCTCTTCCACGCGTACAGGTGGGGCACGACCAGGCGCACCGGGAAGCCGCGCTCGGCGCTGAGCGGGCTGCCGTCGAGCTCCATCGCGAACAGCGTGCCGTCGGCGGTGAAGTCGGACATCCGGATGTTGGCGCCGTAGCCGTACTCGGCCCAGATCATCACGTGCCGCACGCCGGGGTCGGGCGGCGCGGCCGCGATGATGGCGGCCGGGCTCACGCCGCACCACTCGTTGCCCATGATCGACCACTTGGTGACGCAGTGGAAGTCGGCGAGCACGGTGGTGCGGGGCAGCCGCTCGAACTCGGGCCAGGTGACGCAGTGCTCCTCGCCGGAGGCGGTGGCGCCGAAGACGCGGAAGTCCCAGCTCTCCGGCTTGAAGGCGGGCACCCTGCCGTAGTGGATCACGGGCCGGCCGCGCGGGACGTACTGGCCTGGCGGCAGGCGCGACTGCTCCACGGGCACTCCCCTCGCACGGTCTCGTGGTCCGGAGCCATCCTCCCACCGGCCCGCGGGTGACCCGCGCCCGGGTGCGGTCCCTCTTCCCCAGCGGTGCGCTAGTATTGCGGCCTATGCGCACCGCGTTCCTGTTTTGGTATGGCGACGGACCCGAGTCCGTTCGCCATCTGACGCTGCGCTAGCAGACAGGCGAACGAAAGGCCCCGGGTCCTCACAGGACCCGGGGCCTTTCGTGTTTTCCGGAAGTTTTCCCAGTTCCCCGACAAGAGCACTTCTCTGACAAGGAGCGAGCAGATGGTCATCGTGATGGGCCCGGAGGCCACGCGGGAGGACGTCGAGTCGATCGTGACGGTCGTTCAGGCGGCCGGGGTCGAGGCGTTCGTGAGCCGGGGCGTGCGGCGCACGATCGTCGGCCTGGTCGGCGACGTCACCCAGCTCGACGCCGCGGGCCTGCGCGGCATGAGCGGCGTACGGGACGTGATGCGCGTGTCGACCCCGTACAAGCTGGTCAGCAGGGAGAACCACCCGCAGCGCTCGACCGTCCACGTGGGCGGCGTGCCGATCGGGCCCGAGACCGTGACGCTGATCGCGGGCCCGTGCGCGGTGGAGACGCCCGAGCAGACGCTGGGCGCGGCCCGGATGGCGCAGGCGGCGGGAGCGACGCTGCTGCGCGGCGGCGCCTACAAGCCGCGCACGTCGCCGTACGCCTTCCAGGGGCTCGGCGAGCGGGGCCTGCAGATCCTGGCCGACGTGCGGGAGGAGACGGGCCTGCCGATCGTGACCGAGGTGGTCGACGCCCACGACGTGGCGCTCGTCGCCTCCTACGCCGACATGCTCCAGGTCGGCACGCGCAACGCGCAGAACTTCGGGCTGCTCCAGGCCGTGGGCGAGGCCGGCAAGCCGGTGATGCTCAAGCGCGGCATGAGCGCCACGATCGAGGAGTGGCTCATGGCCGCCGAGTACATCGCGCAGCGCGGCAACCTCGACATCGTGCTGTGCGAGCGGGGCATCCGCACCTTCGAGACCGCCACCCGCAACACGCTGGACGTCTCGGCCGTGCCGGTCGCGCAGCGCCTGTCGCACCTGCCGGTGCTCGTGGACCCGTCGCACTCGGGCGGGCGGCGCGACCTGGTGCTGCCGCTCACGCGCGCGGCCGTGGCCGTGGGCGCCGACGGCGTGATCATCGACGTGCACCCGCAGCCGGAGCTCGCGCTGTGCGACGGCCCACAGGCGCTGGTGGACGGTGACCTGGACGAGCTGGCCGCGGTCATGCGGGACCTGCCGCCGCTGCTCGGCAAGTCGGCCGCGGCGCCGCTGACCGTCTGACCATCCCCCTCCGCCCCCCTCCGGCGCCTCACCGGCGCCGCACCGCTCCGCCGCCTCACCACTCGCCACGAGCGATCCTCTCCCGGTACGGCAGGCCCCGCCACCAGCGGGCACGCGCCGTACCGGCCCCCGGGACACGGCCCGGCTAGAGGGTGTACTCCTGGATGGAGTCGGCGAGCTGGACGATCAGCTCCTCGGCGTCGAGGCGCTTCTCGATCTGCTTGAGGTCCTCGATCTTGGCCCGGGTCTCGGCCCGCTTGGGGGCGAGGAGGCTGCAGCAGTCCTCGTCGGGCAGCTCGGAGATCTCCAGCGTGCCGATGCGCCGCGCCTCGGCCATGATCTCCGTCTTGTCCCAGCCGACCAGCGGGCGCAGGATCGGCAGCTCGACGGCGTGGTCCTGGGCGGTGATGTTGGCCAGCGTCTGCGAGGAGACCTGGCCCAGCGCGTCGCCCGTGATCAGCGCCGCGGCGCGGATGCGGTGGGCGACCTCCTCGGCCGTCTTGAGCATGAGCCGCCGCTGGGCGATGACCGCGAGCCGGTCCTGGCCGGAGGTGCGGATCGACTGCTGCGCCTTGCCGAACGGCACCACCCACAGCCGCGACTGGCTCTGGAACCGGTCGAGCTTGCGCACCAGCGCGTACGCCTTGTAGATCGACTCGGAGGTGGTGAACGGGATGCCGGAGAAGTGCAGGAAGTCCACGTGCAGGCCGCGCCGCATCATGCGGTAGGCCGCCACGGGCGAGTCGATGCCGCCCGACATGAGCACGAGCGCCCGGCCGCTGCTGCCGACCGGCAGGCCGCCCTGCCCCGGCAGCCCGCCGGTGAAGACGAACACCTCGTCGCGGTCGACCTCGATGTGCACCGTCAGCTCGGGCCGCTTGAGGTCGACCGGCAGGCCGTACTCGTCGTTGATGGCGCCGCCGACGAGCCGGTCGAGCTCGTTGGAGCGCAGCGGGAAGCGCTTGTCGCGGCGGCGGGAGCGCACGGCGAACGGCGCGCGGCGCCGCACCTCGTCGGTGTCGCGCACCAGCTCCAGGCCGGCCTTGAGCACGGTGTCGGGGTCCTTGGCCACGCGCCAGGCCGGGTGGATCCACACCAGCCCGGGGACGTCGGCGACGCGCCGGGCGACGGCCTCGGCCTGCTCGGGGGTGGACCCCGTGGGCAGGAAGATCGCGATGACGCCGTGCCGCTTGCGCACGTCGAGCTCCAGGCCGAGCTCCTTCAGGGCGTGGCGGATGTTGGCGATCAGGCGCCGCTCGAACAGCTCGCGGTTCTTGCCCTTGAGGACGATCTCGCCCAGCTTGAGCAGAACGCAGGGCTCGCCCAGGGCGGACATCGTCATGGTGGAACCTCCGGGGAAGACAGGGACGCGCACCGCGGTCACCACCGCGACCCATCGAGTTTAGTCCGCCGCCGGCCCCGTCACTTCGGCCGACGGCAGGTGTGAGGGGTTCTCATGTTCTCCGACACGCCCGGTTGACAGATAGTCGGGGTATCCATGCGAATAGGACAGGACAACTGGCACAATCCGGTGACCCCTAATGCAAGGAACCTCACCGAATGTCTTCCGCTGTTAACCACTTCACCCATGGGCTCATCACGCCGGTCCTGGCCTACGTGATGTCGTGCATGGGCTCGATGCTCGGACTGCGGCTGACCGCCCAGGCCCGCGCCTCGCGCGGGGCCTCGCGGATGCGCTGGCTGCTCGGGGCGGCCGTCTCCATCGGAGGCACGGGCATCTGGGTCATGCACTTCATCGCCATGATGGGCTTCCAGGTCGAGGGCACCCAGATCAGGTTCGACGTGCCCCTCACCGCCGCCTCGGCCGCGGTCGCCATCGTGGTCGTCGGCACCGGCCTGTTCCTCGTCTCGTACGGCCGCGGCCGGGTGCTCGCGCTGCTCGGCGGCGGCCTGCTGACCGGTCTCGGCGTGGCGAGCATGCACTACCTCGGCATGTACGCCATGAACATGTCCGCGCACGTCTCCTACGACCGCACCACCGTGATCGCCTCCGTGGTCATCGCCGTGGTGGCCGCCACCGCCGCCCTGTGGTTCACCGTGCGGGTCACCCGCCCGGTCTGGATCGCCGGCGCCGCGCTGATCATGGGTGTGGCCGTCTCCGGCATGCACTACACCGGCATGTACGCGCTGCAGGTCACGGTCGACCCCGAGCCGGGTGTCGTGGCCGGCGCCGACGCGCTGGACTTCCTGGTGCCCCTCATGACCGTGATCAGCCTGATCACGCTGACCATGCTGCTCATGGTCATCCTGTCGCCCTCCGAGCAGGAGATGAGCGAGGACGCCGAGCTCACGCGCAAGCTGGAGATGCAGCGGCGCACCCGGCAGCAGCTCACCGAGACCTCGCTCGCCGAGGCCACGCCCCTCGCCACCGGCCGGCGCGCGCAGCGGGGGCCGGTGTTCGCCGCCCCCGTCCCCGACCAGCCCTCCCCCTCCGACGCCTACGGCCCCGGCCCCTCCGCGCCCGGCGCCTTCACCCCGGGGACGCAGCGGACGCCGTACTCCGGCCAGCCGTATCCCGACGGCCAGGCGGCGCCCGGCCAGAACGCCCCCGTCATCCCCTTCCCCGGCCAGCCCGGCACGCAGCACCAGCAGGGCGGCCAGGGTCCGGCCCCTCAGCAGCAGCAATCCGGAAAGAGATCACGATCTCGCCGTAGGTAGTTGATTTCGGTCGGTCCGAGCCCCGATACTCCAGGAATTGCCGAGGGGGCTCATGTCGCCGATCGACCAGTTCTCGTACGGGTTGCTCACGCCCGTCCTGGCCTACGCCATGTCCAGCGTCGGCTCCCTGCTCGGCCTGCTGCTCACCGCCCGGGCCCGCCTGATCGGCGGCAAGGAGGGCCGGTACTGGCTGGTGGGGGCCGCGCTGGCCATCGGCGGCACCGGCATCTGGACCATGCACTTCATCGCGATGATGGGCTTCGCCGTGGACGGCACGGACATCCACTACGACCTGCCGCTGACCGCCGCCTCCGCCCTGCTCGCCGTCGTGGTGGTGGGCATGGGGCTGTTCCTCGTCTTCCACGGCGGCGAACGCGTCTCGTCCCTCGTCGGCGGCGGCGTGCTCACCGGGCTCGGCGTGGCCGGCATGCACTACCTGGGCATGGCGGGGATGCGCATGGCCGGTCACGTCTCCTACGACCCGGTGGTCGTGGGGCTGTC
Source organism: Nonomuraea montanisoli (assembly GCF_013363975.1). Taxonomy (GTDB): domain Bacteria; phylum Actinomycetota; class Actinomycetes; order Streptosporangiales; family Streptosporangiaceae; genus Nonomuraea; species Nonomuraea montanisoli. Next base: position 217,744 of record NZ_JABWGN010000003.1, read on the forward strand.
GGTGGTGATCGCGGTCGCGGCGGCGACGGCCGCGCTGTGGTTCGCGCTGCGCGTCCGGGGCGCCCTGCGCACGACCGGCGCGGCCCTGGTCATGGGCGTGGCCGTGTCCGGGATGCACTACACCGGCATGTACGCCATGGCCGTGCAAGTGCACTCCGACGAGACGCCCGTCGGGGGCGCCGCGGCGGGCGACTTCCTGCTGCCGCTCGTCGTGGGCCTGAGCGTGGTGACCGTGGGACTGCTGCTGGCCGTGCTGCTGTCGCCGTCGGAGCGGGAGGTGCTCGCCGAGATGAAGTTCCGGGAGCGCATGCTGAGAAGTGAAGGGGGCGCGCCGGAACAGGATTCGTTCGGCACGCCCCGTGGATGACGCCACCCCCGTGGGACGTCCCCTGGGTACGGCTCGCGTCACGTAGTGGGCCGCCAACTCGCCGCGGCGCAAGCCGTACCCGGAGGGGGTCGTCGATGACCCCCTGGCAGCGAAGGTACGGCCCGCCGCTTGCAGGCGGCTTACAGGCCGCCGAAGGAGCCGCTAGCCGAAGAACACCTCCGCCTCGGCGTACCGCTGCACCGGGACGGTCTTGAGCTCGGAGGTGGCCTCGTCGAGGCTGACGCGCACGATGTCGGTGCCGCGCAGCGCGACCATGGTGCCGAAGTCGCCCTCGTGGGCGGCGTCGATGGCCTGGAGCCCGAACCTGGTGGCCAGCACCCGGTCGAACGCGGTGGGCGTGCCGCCGCGCTGGATGTGGCCGAGCACGGTCGTGCGCGCCTCCTTGCCGGTGCGCTTCTCGATCTCCTTGGCCAGCACCTCGCCGATGCCGCCCAGCCGTACGTGGCCGAACGCGTCGAGCTCGCCGGCCTGCAGCGCCATCTGCCCCTCGAGGGGATGCGCGCCCTCGGCGACCACGAGGATCGGCGAGTAGCGGGTGCGGAAGCGCGACTCGACGTACTCGCAGACCCGGTCGATGTCGAACGGTTTCTCCGGGATGAGGATGACGTTCGCGCCGCCCGCCATGCCGGCGTGCAGCGCGATCCACCCGGCGTGGCGGCCCATGACCTCGCAGATCAGCGCCCGGTGGTGGGACTCGGCGGTCGTGTGGAGCCGGTCGATGGCCTCGGTGGCGATGTTGACGGCCGTGTCGAAGCCGAAGGTGTAGTCGGTGCCGGACAGGTCGTTGTCGATCGTCTTGGGCACGCCCACGACCTTGACGCCGCGCTCGAACAACTGGCGGGCGACGCCCAGCGTGTCCTCGCCGCCGATGGCGATGAGCGCGTCGACGCCGCCCGAGGCGAGATTGTCCTTGATGCGGTCGACGCCGCCCTCGATCTTGATGGGGTTGGTGCGCGAGGATCCGAGGATCGTGCCGCCGCGCGGCAGGATGCCCCGTACGGCCTGGATGTCCAGCGGCATGGTGTCGCCCTCGAGCGGCCCGCGCCAGCCGTCGCGGAATCCGACGAATTCGTGTCCGTAGACGCTCACGCCCTTGCGGACGACGGCCCTGATGACGGCGTTGAGACCGGGGCAGTCGCCCCCTCCGGTGAGCACTCCAATACGCATGGCGGGTTCCTCCCGATGGGCTTCACACGACCAGGATCGCATTGTGCCCACATCCGCGGGCACTGGTCTAGACCAAACGGGAGCGTACTGATCGGCGACCGGCGCGGCGCGGAATTCCACGAGCGTGTCGGCCCTTCCGGCGAGCCGGAGGGGGCTTCGCGCCCATACCTGCCACCCCAGGTCATGCCCGTGCCGGGCGCTGACCGAAACCCCGCACCGGACGGCATCATGCGCACGATGAGGATCAGGCATTCGTCATGAGACGACGGTGGACGGCCACGGCGCGTTGGTGGCGGTGTGCGTGAAGGCCATGGGTGCGCGCGGCTAGAGCGGTGGCAGGCGTTCGCTGTAGAGCCAGGACATGAAGAAGGCGTCCAGCGGCTCGGCCGTGTAGCGGGCGGCGAGCTCGGTGAAGCGACCGGTCGTGACGACGCCGTGGCGATAGACCTCGGTCCATTCGCGCAACACCGACCGGAACGCGGGATCGCCGAGCACGCGGCGCAGGGCGTGCAGGGTGAGCGCGCCCCGCTTGTAGACGCGGTCGTCGAACAGCCGCTTCACCCCGGGGTCCGCCAGCGTGAAATCGAGCGGTCCGGCCGCGAGCCTGGCATGCCAGCGCCTGGCGTGGGCTTCGGCGCTCTCCCCGCCGGACTCCTCCGACCAGAGCCATTCCGCGTAGGCCGCGAAGCCCTCGTGCAGCCAGATGTCACGCCAGTGGGCCAGCGTGAGGCTGTTGCCGAACCACTGGTGCGCCAGCTCGTGCGCGACCAGCCGCTCCTCCCCCAGGAGGTTGGCGCCGAAGATCGACATGCCCTGCGCCTCGACGGGGATCTCCAGGTCGTCCTCGGTCACGACCACGACGTACTCCTCGAACGGGTAGCGCCCGAACCAGTCGGTGAACACCCGCATCATGAGATCCTGGCGGCCCAGGGCGAGCCGGGCGCGGGTCAGCGACTCGGCAGGCGCCGCCACCCGCTGCGGCACCTCTCCCGGCAGGTCGGCGACCTGGTAGCGGCCGATCTGCGCGCTCGCGAGGTACGAGGCCATCGGCGCGCGCTCACGGAACTCCCACGTCGTGCGGGAGCCCGCCCGGCGGGTGGACACCAGCCTCCCGTTGCACACGACCGTGTACGGCGACGGCGTCGTCACCGCGATCCGGTAGGTCGCCTTGGCGGACGGCCGGTCGTTGCACGGGAACCACGACGGGGCGCCGATCGGCTGACCGGCCACGATCGCGCCGTCCTCCAGCTGGTCCCAGCCGAGCCCGCCCCAAGGGCTGGGCACGGGCCGCGGATTGCCCGAGTAGCGGACCTCCAGCGTGAACTCCCGGCCCTCCGCCAGCCAGCGGCCCGGGATGACGCGCAGCTTCTGACCGCGGAGCGTGTGCCTGGCCCGTTCCCCGTTCACGAGCACCTGCCCGACGTTGAACGGCCCGAAGTCCAGCAGCACCTGGTTCAGCGGCTCGGCCGCCACCGCGACGAGCCGGGCGGTGCCGGCCAGCCGGTTGGGGCCCGGCCGGTAGTCCAGTTCGAGGTCGTAGTGCTTGACGTCGTATCCGTCATCGCCGTGGTCGGGGAAGTAGCGGGTGCCCGGTGCCACTGTCCTCCCATCGACGCCGCTCATGCGGCCTTGTGCCAGACGGCCACCGGGTTGCCGTACCACCGGGTCCGCGCGGGCAGCGACTCACCCCGCATCACCAGGGACGCGGGGCCGATCGTGGTGTTGCTCCCGACCGTGGCCGCGGGCAGCACCACCCCGTGCGGGCCGAGCGTGGATCCCTCAGCCAGCTCGACTGTATCGATGCTCATGACGCGATCATGGAACAGGTGGGTCTGAAGCACGCAGCCCCGGTTGACCGAGGTACCGTCACCCAGGCTGACCAGGTCGATCTCCGGCAGCCAGTACGTCTCGCACCACACGCCGCGGCCGACCTCGGCGCCGAGCGCGCGCAGCCAGGCGTTGAGCGCCGCCGTACCGAGCCACGGGGTGGCGAACCAGGGCGCGGCGAGCACCTCGATGAAGTTGTCCGCCAGCTCGTTGCGCCACACGAACGAGCTCCACAGCGGCCGGTCGCCCGCCCGGATCCTGCCCATGAGCGCCCATTTGGCGGCCACCGCCACCGCGGCCGCGACGAACCCGGCACCGGCCAGCACGACGCCGCCGAGCAGCGCGGCGACGCCGAATCCCGCCACGCCCGCGATCCACATGAGCGTCATGACCACGAGCGTGGCCAGCCCGGCCGTCGCAATCGCGGGGACCACCCGGCACGCCTCGACCAGGGCGCGAGCCACCTTGAGGCGGCGCGGCGGGTCGTAGGTGCGGCTGGTGTCGCCGCTCTGGGCGGTCCTGCGCAGCTTCACCGGCGGCATCCCCAGGTAGGACGATCCGGCCTTGGCCTTCTTCGGGGCCGCCGACAGCACGCCGACCAGCCCGTCCTTGGGCACCTTGCGGCCGGGCGCGGTCATGCCCGAGTTGCCGACGAACGCCCGCTTGCCGATCCGCACATGGTCGATGCGCATCCAGCCGCCCGCCAGCTCGTACGGCGCGACCTTGGTGTCGTCGGCCAGGAACGCGCCGTCGCCCACGACGGTCATCGACGGCAGCGCGAGCACCGTGGACAGCTCGACGTCGCGCCCCACCGTCATGCCCAGCGCCCGCAGCCACAGCGGCGTGATCGCGCTGGCGTACAGCGGGAACAGCCACACCCGGGCCATCGCCATCAGCCGCTCGGTCGCCCACGCCTGCCATGCCGTACGGCTGTGCACGGGGTAGGTGCCGGAGCGGAGTCCGATCGCCAGCGACCGCACGGACACCAGCAGCAGCAACGCCATCGACACCATCGACGCCACGGTGGCCGGCGGCACGCCGGCCGGCCCCATCGAGACCACGATGGCCAGTCCGGGGAGCGCCGCGATCGCCGGGATCATGCTCAGCACCAGCGCCGACAGGCCGTAGAACACGCTCCAGCGGCGGTGGCGGGCCGGCCGCTCGGCCGAGCGTGCCGTCGCCTTGCCCCTGCGCACGGCCGGCGCGCCCGCCCAGCGCTGCCCGCCGGGGACGGGACCGTTCACCGAGGAGCCGGGAGCGATCTGGGCGTTCTTCCCGATGCGGGCGCCGGGCAGCAGGGTCGAGCGGGCGCCCACGGTGGCCCCGGCCCCCACCCTGATCTCGCCGATCCTGAGCAGATCGCCGTCCAGCCAGTAGCCCGACAGGTCGACCTCCGGCTCGACGGCCGCGGCCTTGCCCAGCCTGAGCATGCCGGTGATCGGCGGCAGCGTGTGCAGGTCGGCGTCCTGCCCGACCTGCGCGCCGAGCGCCCTGGCGTAGTAGGTGATCCACGGCGCGGCGGCCAGGCCGCCGACGCCGAGCCCCGCCGCCAGCTGCTCGGCGAACCACAGGCGCAGATGCGTGGCGCCCCCGCGCGGATATGTGCCGGGCCGCAGGCCGCGCAGCAGCAGCCGGGCCGCGCCGGCCGCCAGTGCGAGCCGCCCGAACGGCATCAGGAACAGCAGCACGCCCGCGACGACCCACCACCACGAGACGGCGGTGACCCCGGCGAGGTTGCCCAGCGCGGCCGCCCCGGTGACCCAGGGCATGGCGCGCACCGTCAGCAGCGGCACCATCAGCGCCGTCTGGAGCAGCGCGGCCCGGCGCGGCATCGGGGTCACCTTGCGGTCGGTCGCCGTGGGCGCCTCGAGCGCTTCCAGCCGTGTCGTCAGGCCCCTGAGCGTCGGGTGATCGTACAGATCGGTGACCGCGACGGCCGGATACCGCGTGCGCAGCAGCGACACCAGCCTGGCCGCCGCGAGACTGGTGCCGCCGGAGGTGAAGAAGTCCGCCTCCGGCCCGCTGACCTGGTCGCCGAGCACCTCCTGCCACTGCTCGGCGAGCCAGCGTTGCGTGCCGTCGAGCTCTGTGCCGTCGGGGCGCGTCGGGGTGTCGCCGGCGATCGGCCAGGGCAGCGCGTCCCTGTCGATCTTCCCCGACGTGCGGGTGGGCAGGTGGTCCACGATCGCCAGGCGCGGCACGAGCGCGGCCGGAAGCACGGCGCCGAGCTGCTCCCGCGCCCGCGCGAGATCGAACTCGTCCGTCACCACGAGATAGCCCACCAGAAGCTGGTGGCCCGACCTGGTCGTCCTGACCGCGGCCGCCCCGCCTCCGACTCCGGGCAGAGCCTGCAGCGCCGCGTCGACCTCGCCCAGCTCGATGCGGCGCCCGCCGAGCTTGATCTGCTCGTCGGCCCGTCCCACGAAGACGAGGCCCTCGGGGTCGGCCACGACCAGGTCACCGGTGCGGTAGGCGCGCCCCCAACCGAGCGATGCGAGCGGCGCGTACTTCTCCCTGTCCTTGTCGGCATCGAGGTATCGGGCCAGTCCGACGCCCCCGATGACCAGCTCGCCGGTCTCCCCCATCGCCACGGGCCGGCCATCGGCGCCCACGACGGCGAGGTCCCAGCCGGTCAACGGCAGACCGATCCTGACGGGTTCGTCCTTGCGGAGCGGCGCGGCGCAGGCCACCACGGTGGCCTCGGTCGGCCCGTAGGTGTTCCACACCTCGCGGCCCTCGACACTGAGGCGCTCGGCCAGCTCGGGCGGGCAGGCCTCGCCGCCGAAGATCAGCAGCCGGACGTCCGCGAGCGTCTCGACCGGCCACAGAGCCGCCAGCGTCGGTACGGTCGACACCACCGTGATCTCGCGCTCGACCAGCCAGGGCCCCAGGTCCATCCCGGTACGCACGAGCGCTCGCGGAGCGGGCACGAGGCAGGCGCCATGGCGCCAGGCCAGCCACATCTCCTCGCACGAGGCGTCGAAGGCGACCGACAATCCGGCCAGGACGCGGTCACCCGGCCCGATCGGATCGCTCCGGAGGAAGAGCCCCGCCTCGGCGTCCACGAACGCGGCGGCGCTGCGATGGCTGACCGCGACGCCCTTGGGCTTGCCCGTCGACCCGGACGTGAAGATGATCCAGGCGTCGTCGTCCGGCAGCGGCGGCCGGGCTCGGGAGTCGGTCGGCCGGCGCACGGTCAGCGAGCGGTGCGCGCCGACGACCGCGCAGACGCCGGCCTCGTCGAACACGAGCTCGGCCCGCTCGTCCGGGTCGTCCGCGTCCACGGGGACATAGGCGGCCCCGGCCGCCAGGATCCCTAAGACGGCGACATAAAGATCCACCGTGCCGGACGGCACGCGGACGCCGACCCGCTCCCCCGGCCCGATCCCCGCCTCACCGAGCGTGTCGGCGAGGTACGCCACCTCTTTGCTCAGCTGCGCGTAGTCGAGAGCGGTCACACCGTCATCGAGCGCGGGCGCGTCAGGGTGCGTCCCGGCCGTCTGTTTCAGGATGTCCACCAGTGTTCTGGCGGGCGGTGTCGCGGCTTCGGACAGGAAGACGGCGTTCGCCACCAAGGCTCACCTCACACGTCGACGATGCGGGCCCTGGTCGACGACTCGTACGCGTCGCAGCCCCTCGCGGCGCTCCCCACGCCGCCGAGCCTTCAACGATCGCAAAGAACGCGGATATTTCCCAATCCGCGGCCACGTCGGCAAGGTCACACTCGCCGCCAAAACGTCAACCAGCGGTTGACGCCATAAACATCGTCAACCTATGGTTGACGCATGGATCAGATCGTTCGTCTAGGCGAACTCATCAATGCGATCAAGAGCCGTCACCCCGACGGCGACCCGCTGGAGCAGCTCACCGACGCCGTCGTGCTCGGCGAGCAGCTCGGCGAAGTGGCCGACCACCTGATCGGCCATTTCGTCGACCGGGCCCGGCACGCCGGCGCCTCCTGGACCGACATCGGGCGCAGCATGGGCGTGACCAAGCAGGCCGCGCAGAAGCGCTTCGTGCCCAAGGAGACCTCGCTCGCCGAGGACCTGCGCTCGTACGGGCGCTTCACCGACCGCACCCGGGCCGTCATCGTGGCGGCGCAGGGCCTCGCCCAGAGCAGCGGGGCGGGCCACATCGAGCCGGAGCACCTCGTGCTCGGGCTGCTGAGCGTGCCGGAGTGCCTGGCCGTGCGCGTGATGGAGGCGCTCGGCGCTCCGCCCGACACGGTGCGCCAGGCGATGGGGGCCTTCACGCCCGCCGGTGAGGCGTCGGGGGACGCCTCCGCGACCGCGCCCGGCGCGGGCCCGGAAGGCGGGGCCGCCGAGGGGCCGCCGTTCTCCGCGCAGTCCAGGAAGGCGCTGGAGCTGACGCTGCGCGAGGCGCTGCACCTCGGGCACAACTACGTCGGCACCGAGCACGTGCTGCTGGGCGTGCTCTCGCTCGGCGAGGGCCCGGCGGCGCATCCCGTCGCGACGGTGCTCGAAGGGCTCGGCGTGCGGAAGGAAGCGGCGGAGCGCGAGATCAAGGAACGCCTGGCCCGCATCCTCCGCGACCGCACCTGACCGGGCGCCAGGGCGCTCTCCTCCTCCGGATCCTTGCGAGAACTCTCGGAGTGCGGCCTACGCGGGCGCCAGGGGGGTCGAGGCCGGGGCCGGGAGGAGGCGGGGGCTCGGGGCCGGGCTCCGGGTGATCCGGCGCAGCAGGGCGTGCAGGCCGAGGGAGGTGCGGGGCGGCCCCGGGGTCTCCCAGCGGGGGCACGGGCCCTCGCAGCGGATCAGCCGCCCGTACAGGCCGATGCGGGTCCGGCCGGGGCCGGGGTGGAGGAAGGCCAGGTCCGCGCCGTCCTGTCCCGCCCGCGTCAGGGCGGCGCGCATCTCCGGCGACCAGTACGCGTCCCACCCGGGCGACACCACCGCCAGCGCGCCGCGCAACGCGCCGGGGGTGAGGTCCACGCTGGTCAGGTACGCCAGAGGCGCGCCGCTCCGCTCGGCCATGGCGACGGCGCGCCGCTCGTAGGCGGTGAAGAAGTCCGCGCCCGTCCCGTCGTAGGGCCGGTCGAACGTCACCTTCGGCGCCTGCGTCCCGCCCTCCGCGAGGTCCCGTCCTCCCCACCGGTTGTGGGCCTGCCAGGTGGTGACCGCGTTGACGAGCACCACGCGGCCACGCGCCGACGAGGAGCGCACGGTGATCGGCACGTACCGGCCGCCGCCCGTGGACGCATCCAGCCGGACCAGGTAGGCGCCCTCCCGCCAGCCGGTGGTGTCCACGGTCAGCGACGGCTTCCAGTGGGCGGCCGTCACCATGCCCCCGACCGTGAGCGGCTCGGCCTGCCGCGCCCCCGGGACGTTCCCCGACCGCCACACCAGCTCGGGCCGGACGCCCATCCGGAAGGCCCGCGCGGTGAAGGCGGGCGCGGTCGTGGACACCAGCAGCCGGAACCGCTCGCCCGGCAGCACGCTGACCCGGTCGGCGTACCCTTCGATCTCGTGCTCGCCGCCCTGGGCGCCGACGCGCCACGCGGCCCGCCGGACCTGCCGGCGCCCCGGAACCGGGCCGGCGGCCCCGGCGCCCGTCCCCGGGTCCGCGCCCTTGTCCGCCATCGCCCCCTCGCCTGGTCCAGGGCCGGATGCCGCCGCGCCCGGAGGCGCGGTCCCGGCGGCGGTCGGGGGCGGGGCGGCGGCGGGCGTGGGACGCGAGCCGGGCGGCACGGCAGCGGCGCCGCAGCCGGCGACCGGCGCCAAGGCCAGCGCCAGGGCGAGCCCGGCCGCCGGGAGCCTGAGTGCCCGCGAAGGGCGCGGCGGGACGCGGCGGGACGAGGGCGCCGACGCGCCCGGGGAGGTACGCACGGAATCCCATCGTCACGACCCCGCCCCCGCGAGCCGGCCACTTGACCGACTCCTTACGGCCCCACGGCCCACCCAGGACCGTCACACCGGCAGGACGCAGCCCGGGCTCTCCACCTCGTACGCCTCCCCCGTCGGCACCGGCACCCCGTCCTCCAGCGCGAACACCGTCACCACGTTCGCGTTCTGGTTGGCCACGTACATCCGGTCGCCGTCGATGGCGAAGTGGCGCGGCCAGGCGCCGCCGGACGGCACCTCCGCCACCGTCGTCAGGTCGCCGGCCCGCAGCACGGAGATCGTGTCCGGCCCCCGGTTGGCCACGTAGACGTGGTCGCCGTGCACCTCCAGGTGGGACGGCTGGTTGCCGGAGCCCGCCGCCGAGGCCGGTCCGGTGAACCGCGTGTCGCCGTCGATGGCCGTGACGACCCCGTCCAGCTCCCCCACCACGTACAGCCGCGACCCGGCGAAGGCCATGTGGCGCGGGCCGGTGCCGGGCGGCAGGCGCAGCGGCTCCAGGGGCTCGCCGTCGAGCGTGTAGCGGCGGATCTCGTCGGTGCCGAGATCGCTGATGTGCAGGACGTCCTCGTGGAAGACCGCCTGGTGGGCGTGCGGGCCCTCCTGGCGGTCGGCGACGGGGCCGGAGCCCTCGTGGCGCAGGGCGGTCGCCGGGCCGGTGAAGGCGCCCCGCTCGTCCAGGCGGTGGATGCTCGCGGTGCCGTCGCCGTAGTTGGCGACGGCGAGCAGCGTGCCGGACGGGTGGACGGCCACGTGGCACGGCGTGTGCCCCTCGCTGGGGCGTTCGGCCAGCGGCGACAGGCCGCCCTCGGCCCGGAACGCGGTGATCCACCCCTGCGCCAGCTCGCCCACCGCGTACAGCACCGGAAGGGCGGGATGGGCGGCCAGGAAGGAGGGCGAGGCGATGCGGGTCAGCTCCCCGTCACCCGTGACGATGCCCGGGCCGTATCCGCCGATGTACAGGTGCTTCACGAAAAGCGTCCTCTCATGGTTGACTGGAGCAATGAATTCGTTGACCCAAGCAAGGGTTTCTGAGATCAGAGCCTTCAACCGGTTCTATACGAAGATGATCGGGGTTCTCCAGGCGGGGATGCTCGACTCGGCGTACTCCCTCACCGAGGTCAGGGTGCTGTACGAGCTGGCGCACCACGCCGAGCCGATGGAGACCGGCGACCTGCGGGGGCTGCTCGGGCTCGACGCGGGCTATCTCAGCCGGATCCTGTCGCGGCTGGAGGGCGACGGGCTGCTGTCGCGGGAGCGCTCGCCCGGCGACGCGCGCAAGCAGGTCGTCCGGCTGAGCGAGGCCGGCGTGGCCACGTTCCGGCGCCTGGACGCCCGGTCGGCCGAGGAGATCGAGCAGCTCCTGGCCGGCCTGCCCGAAACCGGGCAGGAGCGGCTGGTGACCTCGATGGCGGCGATCCGGAAGCTGATCAGCCGGGACAGGGAGCGCGAGCCGTTCGTCATCAGGCCGCCGCGCATCGGCGACCTCGGCTGGGTCGTCCAGCGGCACGGCGACCTCTACAGCCGCGAGTACGGCTGGGGCCTCGCGTTCGAGCAGCTCGTGGCCCGGCTCCTGGGCGGGCTGGACCTCGCGGGCCGCGACGCGGGCTGGATCGCCGAGGCCGGCGGCGAGCGGCTCGGATGCGTGTTCTTCGAGCACGTGGACGACGGCACCGCCAAGCTGCGGATGCTGCTGGTCGAGCCGTCCGCCCGGGGGCTCGGCCTCGGGCGGCGGCTGGTCGAGGAGTGCGTGCGCCACGCCCGCGAGGGCGGCTACCAGCGGATCACGCTGTGGACCCGCGACTGCCTGGAGGGCGCCCGGCGCATCTACGCGCGGACGGGATTCGTGCACGAGTCCAGCGAGAGGGGCGTCGAGAACGGCGTCGAGGTGGTCGACGAGGTCTGGACGCTCACCTTCTGAGCAGCGCGCGCCGGCCCGGCCACCAGTTGAGCGGCCCGGCCAGGCGCATGAGGCTGGGCACGAGCACCGCCCTGATCACCGTCGCGTCCACCAGCACGGCCACGGCCATGCCGACGCCCAGCATCTGCACGAACGTCACCTCCGCCGTGGCGTACGCCGCGAAGGACAGCGCCAGGATGCCGCCCGCCGCGGTGATCAGCGGGGCGCCCCGCTGTAGCCCGGCCGCCACGGCCCGGCCGGTGTCGCCCGTCCTCGCGTACTCCTCCTCGATCCGGGACAGCAGGAACACCTCGTAGTCCATGGACAGGCCGTAGGCCACGCACAGCATGAGGATGGGGATGCTCGGGTCGAGGCTGCCGGTGGGCGTGAAGCCCAGCAGGCCCGCCAGGTGCCCGTCCTGGTAGACCCAGACGAGCGCGCCGAACATGACGCCGAGGCTGAGCAGGTTCAGCACGCTCGCCTTGACGGGGATGAGCAGGCTGCGGGTCATGGCGAACAGCAGGACGAAGCTCACGCCCAGCATCAGCCCGAGGACCAGCGGCAGCCGTCCCACCACCGAGGCCCGGTAGTCGGCCAGCTCCGCCGGATAGCCGCCCACCAGCACCGGGAACGGAGGCCGCACCGCCCGCACGGCCGCGACCAGCCGCACCGGGTCGCCGGCCAGCGCCTCCGCGGAGGGCACCACCGACAGCCAGGTGCCGCCCCGCCCGGCGAACCGGGCCGGCTCGCCCGCGCCGACGCGCCGCCCGGCCGCGTACGAGCCCGCCGCAGAGTCGACCTGGGCCACGCCGGGCAGCCGCGACAGAGCCGCCGCGTAGGCGCCCACCGGCCCGGCGCCACCTCGGGCGGCCCCCTGAGAGGCCGCGCCGGCGTCGGCCGGCCCGCCGGTCGTCCGGGAGACGACCTGGATGGCGTCGGTCTCCTCGGCGGGGAAGCCCTGCCGGATGACCTCCTGCGTCTGCCGGGCCGGGGCGGAGGCCGGGAGGATCCGGTCGTCGGCCACGCCGAAGCGCAGCCCGAGGAACGGCGAGGCGAGCAGGAGCAGCAGCCCGGCCGCCAGGCCCCCGAAGACCAGCGGCCGGCGCATCACCCGCGTCGCGAGCCCGTGCCAGAACCCACCCTCCCGCTCCGGCACGGGCCTCCTCGGCAGCAGCGCCCCGCCGGCGGAGGCGAGGAGGGCCGGCAGCACGACCACGGCGGCGACCGTCCCGCCCAGGACCACCGCGATGCCCGCGTACGCGAACGAGCGCAGGAACCCGAACGGCAGCACGAACAGCACCGCCAGGGAGGCGGCCACGGTGAACCCGCTGAAGAGCACGGTGCGCCCCGCGTGCTCGACGGCCGCGGCCACGGCCTCCACCCGGTCGAGCCCGCGCCGCGTCTCCTCGCGGAAGCGCGCGATCATGAACAGGCAGTAGTCGACGCCGAGCCCGAGACCCATCGCCAGCGTCAGGTTCAGGGCGAAGGTGGAGATCTCGGCGAACGCCAGCACCCCGCGCAGCAGGGCCAGCCCGACGACCATGGCGTACACCCCGGCCAGGATCGGCACCAGGGCGGCCGCGACCCGCCGCTGGTAGAGCCAGAGCAGGACGAACACCAGCTGGAAGACGACCAGCTCGGCGCGGACGAAGTCCTGGCGGGCCAGCGGCACGGTCTGGCGGAACACCTCCTCGCCCCCTCCGGCCCGCACCTGGAGGAGCGCGTCGCCCCGGGTGATGTCGGGGACCAGGCGGGGCAGCACGACCTGCCGGACGTGGCCGGCGTCCCCGGGGACGCGCGCGACGATCAGCGCGTGCCGCCGGTCCTCGCTGCGCAGGGTGGCGGAGCCGCCGCGGGTCCAGTACGAGGCGGCCTCGGCGACGCCGTCCGCGGCGCCGACGCGGGCGGTCAGCCGCCGGCCCGCCTCGGCGACGGCGGCGTCGTCCACGGTGCCCGTCCTCGGAGTGACGAGGAAGACCAGGTCGGGGCTCCCGGTGCCGAACCGGGCGGCCAGCTCGGCCTGGGCCCGGTCGGACTCGGATCCGGGCGCCTCGAACCGGGCCAGCGACAGGCGAGGCACCGCGCCCGCCGCGAGCGCCGCGGCGGCCACGAACAGGGCCAGGGCCAGGGCGAGCACCGCGCGGCGCCGCCGGGCGAGGAGGCGGCCGAGCCGGCGCAGGGGCGGCCCGCCCTCGGGCGCGGCCGGCGCGGGTCCGGCGGCGTCCGGGACCACGGGCGCGGACGGGTTGGTCATGCGGACTCCCCGGAAAAGTCGGTAATGTACTCGTGTTTCACCCTTCGAGGCTCAGGAATACAAGTAAATGCTCGCATTTGTCAACGCGGGATGCCGTCGTGACCGGAGGTCGTCGTGACCGAGCGCGTGGTGCGCAGGCAGGCGCGGGGGCTCCGGCGCATGGCGGACATCCTCGACGCGGCCGAGCTGGTGATCGCCGACGTCGGCTACCCGGAGATGACGACCAACCAGGTCGCGGCCCGCGCCGGGATGTCGCCGGGCTCGCTGTACCAGTTCTTCCGCAACAAGGAGGAGATCCTCGACGGGCTGGTGACCCGCTACACCGACGAGCGGGAGGAGTTCTGGGCGGCCCGGTTGGCCGAGGTCACACCGGAGGTGCCGCTGGAGGCGCTGGTCGGGCGGCTCGTGGACGAGAGCGTGGCGTTCAAGACGCGCTCGCCCGCCTACTGGGCGCTGCTGTACGGCTCGGCGACCGGCGACCGGCTGGCCGCCGCGGCGGGGCGGCTGCACGAGGCGATCGCCGGCCAGGTGGCGGAGCTGCTGCGGCGGCGCTCCCCCGGCCTGGAGCCGGAGCGGGCGCTGACGCTCGGCACGATGGCGGTGGCCGCCGTGAAGGCCGTCATGCCGCTCGTCTCCACGGCCGCGCCGGAGCGGGCGGACGCCCTCGTGGCGGAGCTGAAGGTGATGCTGGTGCGCTACCTGGACTGAGCGGCCTCGAAGGTCAGTGGCGGAAGGGGCCGGTCACCTCGAAGGTGTGGCCGTCGCCCGGCTCGCCGGCCGGGCCGCGCCGGGAGGAGAAGTACAGACGCGAGCCGTCGGGCGAGAACGCCGGCCCGGTCAGCTCCGCGCCGGCGTGCCCCTCCAGGCGCAGGAACGGGGCGATCGCCCGGTCGGGGGTGATGACGTCGACGCCCATCGTGTCCCTGGTCACGTACAGGTCGCCGGAGGGCGCGGCGGTGACGGCCCGCACGCCTCCGCACAGCCGCTCCAGCGTGGACGTCTGCGCGTCGTAGGCCCACAGGCCGTGATCGCCCTTGGTGGTGAAGTAGCACACGCCGCCGGCGTAGTGGCAGCCCTCGGCGCCGTCGAAGCGGCGCGCCTCGTCGACCTGGTGGCGCGTGGCCTTGAGCAGCGCGGCCGGCGAGGGCACGGGCCGCCAGTCGCCGGAGACGCACAGCACCTCCAGCCGCCCCTCGGTCAGGTCGCCCCAGTCGCCCGGCACGAACCGGTAGAAGCACCCGTCGGGCTCGCCCTCGGTGAGGTAGACGACCTGGCGGTCGGGGTCGCAGGCGGCGGCCTCGTGACGGAAGCGCCCCATGGCCAGGCGGGGCCGGGCGGCGCGGGCGCCGTACGGGTCGCACTCGAAGACCCGGCCGCGGTGGCCCAGCTCGCACGACAGCCACGTGTGCCAGGGGGTGGCGCCGCCGGCGCAGTTGAGGTCGGTGCCGGACAGGATCCGGTAGGCGTCGGCGACCGTGCCGTCCGGGGCGAAGCGGAGGGCCGCGGCGCCGCCGAGCAGGGGCAGCTCGGAGTTGGAGACGTAGATCCAGCCGGCGCCGTCGGGGAAGCAGGCGCCGCCGTCGGGCGCCGCGTGCCAGGTCAGCCCGGCCACCTTGCGGCCCGAGCGGGCCACGACCCGGCCGCTGAACCCGGCGGGCAGGACCAGCCCGTCGCCGCCGTACGGGGCGAGCGGGCCGTACGGGCCGGCCGCCTCCCGGCGGAGCGGGCCCGTGCGGAGGAGAGTCTTGCGGGACATGGGTCAGGCCTCCCTCTGGGTCCACGCTAGTCGACAGCACGGACATGAATGGCGGGATCCCGCCCGCCGAACAGCACGCGAACCCCGGCCCACCGGCCCGTCGCATCCGCGCATATCGCTCACGGCTTCCACCCGCGCCCGCCCCCTCCTCCGGCACGGAAAAGCCCGGGGCCGCGCGGGGCTCCGGGCTTCACCGGCAGGGTCAGCGCTGGGCCTGGAACATCCAGCGCTCCTTGTCGATGTCCTGGGCGATCGCGATCAGGATGTCCTGGGTGGCGGGGTCGGGCTCGTCGGTCGCCTCGATCCGCTCGCGCAGCCGCCGGCCGATCCCGTCGAGGATGTCCGCGACCGTGGCCACGACCTTGCCGTCCTCGATCCAGCCGTTCTCCGGCTGCGCCAGCTTGGTGTTCTTGGCCAGGGTGGAGGAGCGGCCGTCGGGGTTGATGCCCAGCGCCGACGCGCGTTCGGCCACGGTGTCGGCGTGCTCGCGCGCCAGCGCGACCAGCTCGTCGAGTTGCAGGTGCACCGAGCGGAAGTTCGTACCGACGATGTTCCAGTGCATCTGCTTGGCGACGAGCGACAGGTCGATGAGGTCGACGAGGGTGCCCTGCAGGCACTCGGCGACCGTGCTCTTCGCCTCGCCCGAGAGGGGTCCGGTGATCGGAGCCATGATGTTTTCCTCCCCGTTGTACGACATCTCCGCTCTTTCTGCACCAAATCCGGCGCTTTAATCCTCCGCATTGACACTGCAACAGTGACAGTGTCATTGTGAGGGCATGGAGGAGACCTGGACCATCGGCGAGCTGGCGGAGCGGGCGGCCGGCCTGCTGCGCGCCGGCGGGCCGAACGGCAACGGCCGGGTGCGCGAGGTGCCGGGCGAGCGGTTGATCAGGTGGTACACGACGATCGGCCTGGTCGACCCGCCGCTGTCCCGGCGCGGCCGGGTCGCCCGGTACGGGCGGCGCCACCTGCTCCAGCTCGTGGCGGTCAAGCGCCTCCAGGCGGCCGGGCTGTCGATCGCCGACATCCAGATGGCCCTGGCGGGCGCGACGGACGCCATGCTGGAGGGAGCCGCCCACCCGGAGACCGATCTGGAGGCGCCAGGAGCGGCCGGCTCCGCGTCCCGCCCCGACGGCGAGACGGACGCCTCGCGCGAGGCCGCGCCAGGGCCCGACCGCTTCTGGGCGCGCGCTCCGCGAGGCCGCGCCCCCTCCCCCGCCCCGGCACCCTCGCTCACCCCCGCCCCCTCGCCCGCCTCGCACCGGCCCGCGCCCCGCGGCCCCGGGACCGATGGCCATGACGAACCGCGCCACCGCGATCCCGCCGTCGCTCCCGAGCCGGCGCCGCCCGGCGGCCTGGTGCGCGGGATCAGGCTGGCGCCCGGCGTGACGCTGGTGCTCGACGGCTCCGGCCGCACCCCCTCCACCGACGACGTCCAGGCCGTGCTCGGCGCGGCCGCCCCGCTGCTGGCGGTGCTCGAAGAGAGGAAGCTCGCATGAAGATCGTTCCACTCGAGCCCGGACGGTGCCGGCCGGTGCCGGACTCCGGGTTCGGCGCGCTGCGCACGGACCGGGGCAACCTGCCACTGGAGGGCGTGGACGTCACGGCCGCCGTCTCCGGTCTCGTCGCCGGCGTCGAGGTGGCCCAGGAGTTCCGGAACCCGTTCGACGTCACGCTGGAGGCCACGTACGTCTTCCCGCTCCCCGACCGGGCGGCCGTGACCGCGTTCCGGATGGAGGCCGACGACCGGGTCATCGACGGCGTGCTCAAGGAGCGCGGCCAGGCGCGGGCCGACTACGACCGGGCGCTGCGCGAGGGCCGGCGCGCGGCGATCGCCGAGGAGGAGCGGCCGGACGTGTTCACGATCCGGGTGGGCAACATCCTGCCCGGCGAGCGGGTCACGGTCCGGATGTCGCTCAGCCAGCCGCTGCCGTACGAGGACGGCGCGGCCACGTTCCGCTTCCCGCTGGTGGTGGCGCCCCGCTACATCCCGGGCGCCCCGCTCGACGGCTCCCCCGCCGGGGACGGCGCCGCGCCCGACACCGAGGCCGTGCCCGACGCCTCGCGGATCACCCCGCCGGTGCTCCTGCCCGGCTTCCCCGCGCCGGTGCGGCTGTCGCTGGCGGTGACCCTCGACCCCGCAGGTCTGGACCTGCGGGACGTCTCCTCCAGCCTGCACGTGGTCGAGGAGGACGGCCACACCGTACGCCTGCGCCCCGGCGAGCGGCTGGATCGCGACTTCATCCTCAGGCTGGCCTTCGACGCCTCGACCGCCCTCCAGATCGACACGAGCGGGACGGACGGCGAGACGGGCGGCCAGACGGACCGCGAGACGGACGGCGGCGGGACGCGCGGCGGCGGGACGTTCGCGCTGACCGTCGTGCCGCCCGCCCTGGAGGCGCCGCGCGCGCCGCGCGACCTGGTGCTGCTGCTGGACCGCTCGGGCAGCATGAGCGGCTGGAAGATGGTCGCCGCCCGGCGGGCCGCCGCGCGCATCGTCGACACGCTCACCTCCAACGACCGGTTCGCGGTGCTGACCTTCGACTCGGTGGTGGAGCAGCCGTTCGAGGGGCTCGTGGAGGCGTCCGACCGCGACCGGTACCGCGCCGTCGAGCATCTCGCGCGCGTGGACGCCCGGGGCGGCACCGAGCTGCTGGAGCCGCTGCGCGAGGCCGTGCGGCTGCTGCCGCCCGCCGAGGGCCGCGAGCGCGTGCTCGTCCTCGTCACCGACGGCCAGGTCGGCAACGAGGACCAGATCCTGGAGCAGGCGGGCGGCGCGCTGTCGGCCATGCGCGTGCACGCCGTCGGCATCGACCGCGCCGTGAACGCCGGCTTCCTCGGCAGGCTCGCCGGGCTCGGCGCGGGCCGGTGCGAGCTGGTCGAGTCGGAGGACCGGCTCGACGCCGCCATGGAGCAGATCCACCGGCGCATCGGCGCGCCCCTGGTCACGGACCTGGCCCTCAAGGGCCTCGACACGGAGCCGGGCACGGTCACGCACCTGGGCTCGATCTTCCCGGGTGTGCCGCTGCGGGCCTACGGGCGCCTGCGGCGCGTCGAGCCGGGCGGCGCGACCGTGACCGTGCGGGGGCTCGCCGCGGGAGAGCCGTGGGAGCGGCAGGTCACCGCGACGGCCGTGGACAACCCGGCGCTGCGCGCCGTGTGGGCCCGAGCGCACCTGCGCGCGCTGGAGGACCGCTACGCGATGGGCGAGCACGAGCTGGAGGACGAGATCGTCCGGGTCTCGCTGGAGTACGGCGTCCTGTGCAGGTTCACGGCCTACGTCGCGGTGGACAGCAGGACGGTGGCCGAGGGCGGCCCCGAGCACCGGGTCATCCAGCCGGTCGAGCCCCCGAGCGGCTGGGAGATGCCGTCGGCGCCGTCGATGCCCGGGTTCATGGCGCAGGCCGCCGTGATGGCGGCGCCGGGCCCGTTCCGCGCGTCGTCGCCGACGTTCGAGGCGGCGCTGGACCAGGGCGTCCCGATGAGCCCGCCGGCCGCCCCCGCGCCGCCGAGGGCTCCGGGGGCAGGAGCCGCCGGCTCCGCGCCGGGGGACGCCGGCGGGTTCGGCGCCTCGTCGGGCGGGTCGGCGGGACCGCGCGGGCCGGTGTTCGGCCGGCCGGGCGCGGTGCCGCGTCCCGCCCGCCGGGCCGCGGGCGGGCTGGAGCCGGTACGGGGACAGCTCGTGGCCGAGCTCGACCGGCTCAAGGCGCTGCCCACGGCCGACGCGCTGTACCTCGCCGACCTCGGCTCCCGGCTGGCGGCCCTGTCCTCGTACCTGGGGGATCACGCGGAGCTGTCGGCCCTGGCACGTGAGCTGGAGGCGGCCGAGCGGCCGGGCACGGACCTGGCGGGGCTGCGGCGGCACGCCGTCGAGGTGCTCACGTCGCTGACGGGCGGCCCCGCCCCGGACGCGGGGGGCGGCGGCTCGCCGGAGGCGGGCGGCGGCTCGCCGGCCGGGCCGCGGCGCGCGCCCTTCTGGAAGCGCGGCTGACTTCTGGAAGCGCGGCTGACGCTGACGGGCATCCCCTCCGTGGCGAGGGGGTGCCCGTCAGCGTTCGATCATCCGCATCTGCTCCTCCTCGTGGTGGTCACCCGCGGCCGGGGGCAGGGCGTCGAGCCTGGCCAGGTGCTCGCCGGTCAGCTCGATGCCGTCGGCGGCGACGTTCTCCTCCACGCGGGCGACCCGCTTGGTGCCCGGGATGGGCGCGACGTGCTCGCCCTTGGCCAGCAGCCAGGCCAGCGCCACCTGCGCCGGGGTGGCGCCCGCCTCGGCGGCGACGGCCCGCACCTCGTCGGCCAGGCGCAGGTTGCGCCGGAAGTTCTCGCCCATGAAGCGCGGGCTGGTCCTGCGCCAGTCGGTGGCGTCGAACTGCTCCGGCGAGCGGATCTCGCCGGTGAGGAAGCCGTGCCCGAGCGGGGAGTACGGCACGAGGCCGATGCCCAGCTCGCGCAGCACCGGCAGCACCCGCTCCTCCACGTCGCGGGTCCACAGCGCGTACTCCGACCGCACGGCGGTGACCGGGTGGACGGCGTGGGCGCGGCGGATCGTCTCCGGCCCGGCCTCCGACAGGCCGATGTGGGACGTACGGGCCGTAGATCTCGGCGGTGTCGAGGAAGGTGACGCCCAGGTCCAGCGCCCGGTGGATGGCGCGGACGGACTCGGCGTCGTCGCTGCCGGCGCCGGTGTAGCCGAAGGACATGCCCATCGCGCCCAGGCCGATGCGGGAGACGTCCAGGTCTCCCAGGGTGGTGTGCTTCATGATCGCGGCAGGCTCCTCCTGGTCAGGGCCGGATGAGGACCTTCAGCGCGGCGCGGTCGTTCATGGCGCGGTAGCCGTCGGGCACCTGCTCCAGGGAGACGGTGCGGTCGAAGACGCGGCCGGGCTCCAGCGTGCCGTCCAGGATCGCGGGCAGCAGCTCCTCGATGTAGGCGCGGGCCGGGGCCACTCCGCCGGTCAGGGTGAGGTTGCGGAAGAACTCGCCGAAGCCCATGGGCACCTCGTCGTACTGGGGGGCGCCCACCCGGCTGACGGTGCCGCCGTCGCGGGCCACCGCGAACGCCGTCTCGATCGCCTGCCTGGTGCCGACGCATTCCAGCACGGCGTGGGTGCCGTCGCCGCCGGTGAGTTGCCTGACGTGCTCGACGCCCTCGTCGCCGCGTTCGGCGACGACGTCGGTGGCGCCGAAGTCGCGGCCCAGGTCGGTGCGGCCCTGGTGCCGTCCCATGAGGATGATCCGCTCGGCGCCGAGCCGCCTGGCCGACAGCACCGCCATCAGCCCGACCGCGCCGTCGCCGATCACGGTCACCGTCGTGCCCGGCCCGACCCCCGCGGTCACCGCGCAGTGGTTGCCCGTGGGGTAGACGTCCGACAACGTCAGCAGGGACGGCAGCAGCTCCGAGTCCTCCTCGACCGGGAGCTTGACCAGGGTGCCGTCGG
Source organism: Nonomuraea montanisoli (assembly GCF_013363975.1). Lineage (GTDB taxonomy): Bacteria > Actinomycetota > Actinomycetes > Streptosporangiales > Streptosporangiaceae > Nonomuraea > Nonomuraea montanisoli. Next base: position 238,332 of record NZ_JABWGN010000003.1, read on the forward strand.
CCTGCGGGACGCGGACCGCCTCTCCCTGTCCGCCGTCCACGCCGTTCGCGCCCCACAGACCGCCGTGCCGGCAGGAGGTCTGCAGGCCCTCGCGGCAGAAGTCGCACGTGTTGTCCGACCACACGAAGGGCGCCACCACGACGTCGCCGCGCCGCAGCCCGGACACCTGCGAGCCGGCGTCCTCCACGACGCCGAGGAACTCGTGCCCGATGCGCTCCCCCTCCTCGGTGGCCGCCCGGGACTTGTACGGCCACAGGTCGCTGCCGCACACGCATGCGCGCAGCACGCGTACGATCGCGTCGGTGGGTTCCCGCAGCACGGGGTCGGGCACGTTCTCCACGCGCACGTCACCGGCGCCGTAGATCAAGGTCGCTTGCATGAGAGCCTTCCGTCATCGTGGGGCGTCCGTCGTCGGACCTACCCCCGGCCGGTCGAGGCCGGGTGACCGGCACGCCTGCCCCGGGCCGCTCACAGGTAGATCTGCGGCGCGGCGGCGGCTCAGCGGCCGCGCGGACCGGTCACCCTCCATCAAACGCGCGCGCCCGGACTCCAGGCAGGCTCTGCCGTTACGGGTAACGGCAGAGCCCCCCAGCGCGGGCTCACCGCCCGCCGGCCGGACATAATTCTTTGCTGGCAGAATGCCGTGAATTTCGGGAGAAGGCCGTATACGATCCGCCGCCGTCGCGGCACTCTGCGAAACCACTCCAAAACGGCCCGGCCCGCGGCGGTCAACCCCGCGGGAGACAGCCCGGCGGCATCCGGCGGCCACGACCGTGTCCGCGTTCCTGCCAGGTGACCTGCGGAGAGGCGCCGCCCCGGCCGCATCAGCGCCGGGCACACACCGCACCCATAATCTCGGATATTTACTGATAGAGAGGGGAGGTCGCCTTTCCTGGTTGTCACGGAAATCCCGCCCCCACCGGCATCCCGGAAAATCCGCGCACCGTCCGGTCCGGTACGCCACGGCCCATAGGCTGGAGCGTGTGAGCACTCTTGTCCTGGACGGCGGTCTGGCCACCCACCTCGAAACGCTCGGCGCGGACCTGAGCGACGAGCTGTGGTCGGCCCGGCTGCTGATGGAAGACCCGGACCTGATCCGGCGCGTCCACGCCGACTACTTCGCGGCGGGCGCGAACGTGGCGACCACCGCCAGCTACCAGGCGTCGATCCCGGGGTTCCTCCGCCGGGGCGCGAGCGTGGCGCAGGCCGAGCGCCTCATCAGGCTCTCGGTCGAGCTGGCCGCGCAGGCCCGCGACGAGGCGGGCGGCGGGCTGGTCGCCGCCAGCGTCGGCCCGTACGGGGCCTGCCTCGCCAACGGCGCCGAGTACACCGGCGACTACGACCTCGGCGAGGAGGGTCTGCTCGCCTGGCACCGGCCCCGCTGGGAGATCCTCGCCTCGGCCGGCGCCGACCTGCTCGCCTGCGAGACCATCCCGTCGTACGCGGAGGCGCGGGCGCTGGCCCGGCTGCTGAAGGAGACGCCGGGGCTCAAGGCGTGGGTGAGCTTCTCGTGCCGCGACGGCGAGCACATCAGCGACGGCACGCCCATCCGCGAGGCGGCCGCCCTGTTCACGGGCGACCCGCAGGTCGTGGCCGTGGGCGCGAACTGCACGGCGCCGCGCCACGTGCCCGGCGTGATCGCCTCCCTGTCGGGCGGCCTGCCGGTGGTCGTCTACCCCAACTCCGGCGAGACGTGGGACGCGGCGAACCGCCGCTGGCTCGGGCTCACCGATCCGGTGGAGTACGGCCAGGCGGCCAAGGAGTGGGAGCGCGCGGGCGCGTCCCTGATCGGCGGCTGCTGCCGCACCACCCCCGACCACATCAGGCAGATCCGCACCCACCTGTCCTGACCCCCGGGCCCGCCCTGACTCCTGGGCCGGCGGAGCAACGGGCACGACCACCCCCGAGGTTCGGGCGAGCGGAGTCGCTCCCGTGACGACCCCGGACGCGTCGCTTCCAGAGATGGCCTCGCCGCTCTCACGGCGCCGCCCAGCGCCGCGCGGCCTCACGCGCGCGCTCCACACGTCCGAAGCGAGCCGCACATCCGAAGCGGGCCGCGCCCCCTCCTGGTCGCGGCCCGTTCCGGTGGGACGGCCGCGCGTCAGACGGCCGCGCCGGCCGGGGTGCGGCGGCGCAGCAGCGTGTCGACGGCCAGCGCGCCGCCCCCGGTGAAGCCGACCGCCAGCGCCCCCGCCGCGAGCGACAGCACGAACTCGTAACCGCCCTTGTCCGCGCCGAACCCGTTGGCCCCGTGGACGAACACGATCGCCCCGATCATGTCGAGCGCCAGCAGCGTGCCCGCGATCGGCAGGGCCGCGCCGAGGATCAGCGCCAGGCCGCCCGCCACCTCCAGCACCGCGATGGCCGGAGCCGCCACACCGGCCAGCGGGACGCCGATCGACTCGAAGAACTTCGTGGCCCCCGCGATGCCCATGACGGCGAACTTCTGGTAGCCGTGCACGAGGAAGATGACGCCGAGCGCCACCCGGGCGAGCAGCAGGGCGACGGGGCGCGCCTGGTCGATCATGCGGTCTCCTCCGATGTCGGTTCGTTCAGTTTTGAACGACCCTACCAGGATGGTTCAAATCTGAACAACAAGTACACTTGGGCCGTGACGGACACCCGGTGGCTAGACGACACGGAAATGGCGGCGTGGCGCGCCTTCCTGTCCACCTCTCACCTGTTGGAGAGGCGCATCGAGGAGCAGCTCAAGGCCGCGGCCGGGCTGACGCATCCGCAGTACGAGATCCTGGTCCGGCTGGCGGACGCCCCCGACCGGCAGATGCGCATGACGGAGCTGGCCCGGGGCGTCGTCGTGTCGAAGAGCGCGCTGACGTACCAGATCACCCGCCTGGAGAAGGCGGGGCTGGTGGAGCGCACGACCTGCCCGTCGGACGACCGGGGCGTGCTGGCGGTGCTCACCGAGGCCGGCCTGCGCTGCCTCGAACGCGTGGCGCCGGGCCATCTCGCGGTCGTGCGCGCCTACCTCGTCGACCGGCTCACCCGCGACGAGCTGGAGGTCATGACCACGGCCATGCGCAGGACGGAGCGGGCCCTGCGCGAGTAGCCGGCCCCGGAGAGGAGCCGGCCGTTTCCGGGAAGAGGGTCAGTGCTTGGCGGCGCGGGCCGCGCGCTCCATCTCGACCTTGGCGCTGGCCGCGTACTTGTCGACGTACTCCTGGCCCGACAGCTCCATGAGCGCGTACATGATCTCGTCGGTCACCGCGCGCAGGACCAGCCGGTCGTCCTCCATGCCGTAGTAGCGGGAGAAGTCGAGCGGCTTGCCGAACCGGACACCCGGCCGGATGCCCAGCTTGGGCAGCGGCCGGCCCGGGGGCATCATCTCGAAGGTGTTGACCATGGCCCACGGGATGACCGGGACCCGCGACTCCAGCGCCAGCCGGGCGACGCCGGTCTTGCCCTTGTACAGGCGGCCGTCGGGCGAGCGGGTGCCCTCGGGGTAGATGCCGAGGATGTGGCCCTCGCGCAGCACCCGCAGGCCGGTGCGCAGCGCCGCCTCGCTGGCCTTGCCGCCGGAGCGGTCGATCGGCACGGTGCCGACGCCGCTGAAGAACAGCCGGGTGAAGAAGCCCTTGACGCCCCGGCCGGTGAAGTAGTCCGACTTGCCGAGCGAGATGACCTTACGGCGCAGGTGCAGCGGGCCGAAGAAGTGGTCGGCGAACGACAGGTGGTTGCCGGCGAGGATCACCGGCCCCTGCCGGGGCACGTTGTCCGCACCCTCCGTCCAGGGACGGAAGATGAGATGGAGGAACGGCCCCAAGATGGCCTTGACCACCCAGTAGAACACCCGGCCACCTCTTCCTCTGCGCTTCATGTGTGAGCAACGTCATCTTCGCATCTCAGACTCGATGCTCCTACACCACCTCTCGCACAAAGCCCCGGGATCGTGCGACGATCGGGCAGTTCCGGGATGAAATCCCTTCGAGGAGCTGTTATGCCGCTCATGCCAGGCGCGGAGCCGTACCATCACGAAGCAGGCCAGATCGGTGTGCTGCTCTGCCATGGATTCACCGGCACGCCGCAGTCGCTGCGGCCGTGGGCGGAGTTCCTGGCCGGGCACGGCCTGAGCGTCTCCCTGCCCCGCCAGCCCGGTCACGGCACCACCTGGCAGGAGATGAACCATACTCGCTGGGAGGACTGGTACGCCGAGGTCGAGAAGGCGTTCGAGGACCTCCAGGGGCGCTGCGCCGAGGTGTTCGTGGCCGGCCTGTCGCTGGGCGGCTGCCTGGCGCTGCGGCTGGCCGAGGTGCACGGCGAGGCGATCAAGGGAGTGGTGGTGGTCAACCCGTCGATCGCCAACGACGTGCCGCTGCTGAAGCTGGCGCCGCTGCTCAAGTGGTTCCTGCCGTCGGTGCCCGGCGTGGCGAACGACGTGAAGAAGCCGGGCGTGACCGAGCTCGCGTACACGCGCACCCCCGTGAAGGCGGCCGCCTCGCTGCCGGGCCTGTGGTCGCTGGTGCAGGCCGACCTCGCCCGGGTGACGCAGCCGCTGCTGGTGTTCCACAGCATCGACGACCACGTGGTGAAACCCACCAGCGTGGCCGTCATCCGTCAGAAGGTCCCGCAGGCCACGATCGAGGAGCTTACGGATAGCTACCATGTTGCGACGCTCGACAACGATGCCGACAGGATCTTTGCCGGTAGCCTCGGCTTCATCAGGACGCATGCCTCGGTACCCTTGCAGAGGGACTGATCGCGCCCAGGGGGAAGCCGCGATCGCTGCGGAGAGGGCCGGCTAGGTGACGCCCCAGAGTGACGAGGACGAGGTCTGGCGGCAGATCGTCGCGTCCTTCAACGACACCGCCGAGCGCGACTCGGCCGATCAGCCATGGCCGGACAGCGAGAACGTCCCCCTCGAGCAGCCGCGCCGGGTGATCCAGCCCGCCGAGCCCGTCCTGCGCGAGAGCGACGCCGAGCGTCCCGAGCCGCACCACGACGAGCACGACGAGGACGACGAGGGCCACTACGAGCCGCCGCCGCCACCCCCGCTGCCCAAGCTCGACCTGACCACCAAACTGGCCTGGACGGCGCTGTTCGGCGGCCCGGCCTATCTGCTGCTGGCCGCGATGGCCGACTGGCGGATGGAGGGCTGGGCGCTGTTCACGGCGGTCGCGGCGTTCATCGGCGGCTTCGTGGCGCTGGTGGTCCGCATGGGCGACGGCCCGCCCAACGACTCCGGCTGGGACGACGGGGCCGTGCTGTAGACGGCTTCGCTCCCTGAACGGCTCAGGACGGCTCCGAGGAGGAGCCGGCCTGGGTCAGGAGTCCTTCGGCGGCGGGCCGCCCGGACCGAAGGTCTCCACCACGTCGCTGTAGCGGTCGGCCAGGTCGACGGCGTGGCCCACGGCCCACACCGCCCCCTTGCCCGGCAGGTAGGTGACGGCCTGCAGCCGCACGCTGCTGCGGCCCTGCGCGGCGGCGCCGCGGATGATCTCGCAGTCGCCCTTCTCGCAGCGCAGCATGAACGGCTCGGTCTCGCGGGTGGGGTCGTAGCCGGAGATCCAGTAGCGGCCCTTGCCGTCGCCGGTCACCCCGTACAGGCGGGCGTCGGTGCCGGGCAGCGGCACCCGCCGCCAGTGCTTGCCGTCCCAGGACAGCACGAGCGGCTCGACGTCGCTCGGCCCGTGGTAGACGCCGCCGACGGCCATGGCCCGCTTGCCGCCGTCGACCTGCACGTCGCGCAGGTAACCGCCGGGCACGTCGGGGACCGGCATGGCCTTCCACGTGTCGCCCGACTGGTGCATGACCAGCGGCTGGCTGCCGGTGTCGCCGACCGCGACGCCTCCGGACACCGCGTAGAGGGCGCCCTGGACCTCGGTCTCCTGGACGGTCCACCTGCTGTTCTGCCCGGTGACGATGAGCCCGACCGTCCAGTTGCGCTTCTCCGGGTCGGGGTCGCGGGTCTTGCCGCGGCCGACGGCCACCACCCGGCCGGGGCGGGCGTCGACGCCGCCGAGCCAGTCGCCGGTCCACAGGCCCTCGGCGCGGACGCGGTCGAAGCCGTTGACGTCGCCGTGGGCGAGGTAGGGCACGCCGTCGTGGCCGTCGCCCACGGCCCACACGTCGGACGGCGCGGCCGCGGCGACGCCGCGCAGGTTGCCCGCGCCGCTCGCGTCCCGGATCGCGACCTCCGACCACCGGGAGCCGTCCCAGTGGCGGATCGTGCCGCGGCTCTTCCAGACGTCCCAGATCTCCTGCTGCCCCACGGCCCACACGTCGTCGGCGGACAGGGCGGCCACGTCGGACAGGGAACCGTCGGCGACCAGGCGCGCGCTCGACGAGCGCTGCCACGCCTCGACCGAGGCGGGCCGGGGCTCGGCTAGCGCGGCATGCGTGACCTGGGACCAGGCCACGGACGTCGCCATGATCAAGGAGAGCGCACGCCGCCGGAAGCGACGGGTCATGAACAAATGCTAAGGGTTCACGACAGGTCCCCGGAGCCCAGCCCCCGATTCCACCTCCGCGACCACCGGCAGGTGGTCCGAAGCCGCGGCCAGGTCGGCGGGATCGGCCGGCGCCCCGCCGCAGTCGCGAACCCGCAGGCCGGGCCCGGTGAAGATCGCGTCGATGCGCGCCTGGGGCGACCTGGCGGGGAAGGTCAGGCCGTCGCCCCTCGGGGCCGCCGGGTAGCAGTCGGCCAGCCGGGCGGCGACGTAGCGCCAGGCCGGCTGGTGGTCCCGCTCGTTGAAGTCGCCGCACAGGACGGGTTCCGCGCCGAAGCGGGCCGCCGTCGCCTCCAGCAGCGTCATCGCCTCGGTCACGTGGTGCAGCCGGGCCGCGCCGTTCAGGTCCAGGTGGGTGGAGCCGACGGCCAGCCGCGCGCCCTCGACCTCGGCGACGGCGACCGCCAGGCCGCGTACCTCCAGGCCGACGAAGACGCGCAGCACGTGGTTCTCGGCGTGCAGCAGCCGCACCCGGGGGGCGGCGAAGACGGCCACGCCGCCGAGCCGCCGTCCGGCCACGACGCGCAGCCCGCACGAGCCGGCCAGTTCCTCACGCCGTGCCTGCCAGCCGAGCAGCCGGGGCGCCTCCTGGACGCAGAGCAGATCGGCGCGCAGCGCGCCGATCACGCGGGTGAGCGCGGGGACGCTGTCCTTCATCCCCCGCACGTTGTAGGTGGCGAGCCTGACCGTCACGGACGGACTGTAATCCCGTCAGCGATGCCTGGCCAGGTCGGCGGCGCCCACCATCCCGGCGTTGGCGCCCAGCTCGGCCAGCCGGATCTCGGGCAGCGGCCGGTGCCCGCGGCCGGTCAGCCGCTGGGCGAACGCCTCGCGCGCCCGGTCGAGGAACAGGTCGGAGGCGCGGCTCACGCCGCCGCCCACGATGAAGCAGCCGGGGTCGAGGACGGCGGCCAGGTCGGCCATGCCCTGGCCGAGCCAGTCGGCCAGGCTCGCGAACGCCGCGAGCGACGCCTCGTCGCCCTGCCGGGCCGCCTCGGTGACCTCCTCGCCCTCGATCTTGCCGCCGGCCAGGCCGAGCAGGATCCCGGCGCGCTCGGGCTGCTCCTCGGCGATGCGCCTGGCCTCCATGACCAGCGCGTTGCCGCTGGCGTACTGCTCCCAGCAGCCGCGCTGCCCGCAGCCGCACGGCCGCCCGTCGGGGACGACCTGCATGTGGCCGAGCTCGGCCGCCATGCCCCAGTGGCCGCGGAACAGGGCGCCGTCGAACACCAGGCCGCCGCCGATGCCGGTGCCGACCGTGAGGCACACGATGTGGGACTGCCCGCGGCCGGCGCCGAACCGGGTCTCGCCCCAGGCCATGGCGTTGGCGTCGTTCTCGATCACGACGGGCAGGCCGACCATGCCGCTGATCTTCTTCTGCAGCGGCTCCTCGCGCCAGGCGAGGTTGGGCGCGAAGCGGACGACGGACCGCGACTCGTCCACGAACCCGGCGGCGCCGACGCCGACGGCCTCGACGTCGCGGCCCTCGGCCAGCTCGCGGACCACGTCGGCCACGGTCTCGGCGATGAGGTCGGGCCGGTCGGCCGGTGTCTTCCGCAGCGCCTGCTCGACGATCGCGCCGTTCTCGTCGACCACACCCGCGCTGACCTTCGTGCCGCCGATGTCCACGCCGATCGTGAGCATTGCCGTAGCCCCCTTATCCCAGGTCGATGTGCTGCACGGTATCGCGCCCGCGCTCCCGGTCGTCGCGCGGCCCGCGGGGGGCGGCCGGCTTGCTGAGCGCGTCGAGCGTCTGCCGGAACGCGGCGAACAGCTCGCCGCCCGCCGCGACCAGATGCCCGGTCACGTCCTTGCCCGACTCGCGCTGCGCCGCGATCGCCCGGCAGACCGGGCAGGCGCGGCAGATGTACTCCTCGTGGGGCTCGGAGACGGCCTCGCTCCACACGTCCTGCTGCTCCCTGCGTCCGCCGCCGCCGAGGGAACCGGTGAACGAGCTGAGCACCGTGCGGCCGACGTGGCGGGTGGCCTGGCCCTGGATCGCGTCGAACAGCTTGCGCGCCTCGTCGGCCACCGTGCCGATCGGGTCACGGCCGCTCTGACCGCTCTGACCGGTCTGGCCGCTCTGGCCGGTGCGGCTGCTCTGACCGGTCTGACCGCTCTGGCCGCTCTGACCGGTCTGGCCGCTCTGGCCCGGCCGGGTGCTTCGGGTCTCGTCCGCGCGGGGGTCGGCGGCGCGGGCGTCGGTGTCGCGGGGGTTGCTGTCGTTGGTCTCGGTCATCTGGCCCTCCCTGGCTCCGGAGCGCCCGCCGTCTCGCTCACGTGGCGGCCGGCCTGTCGTCGTGGCCGGAGGCTCCGCTCGTCGCGCCGGATCGGGCTCCCGAGCTGAACCGTACCCGCAGGACGCCGTCACGGAGCACCGCGCCGCCGATCTCCCTGCGGGCCAGCGCCACCGGCAGCGCCAGGATCCTCCGGTACGGCCCGGCGGTGACGATCAGCTCCTCGCCCTTGCGGGCCAGATCGACGTCGCCGCGGTCGGCGCCGGGCAGGTCGAGCTCCAGCTCGTCGGCGGACAGCCGCAGCGGCGGCCGCACGCCGGGCGGCCCGAACGGGTCGGCCTCGCCGTACAGCCGCTCGCCGACCGCCGCGAGCGCGTCGGCGCCGACCGGTTCGGCCGGCAGGTACGGCACGACGTGCAGAGGCAGCGGCGCGAACGACTCCTCGGCCTCGGCCAGCAGCCGCGACTGGGCGTTCACCCACTGGGCGCGCCACTCGTCGGCCCCGCCCGCCGGGAAGACCCGGTTGGCGATGACCGCGTCGACGCGGTAGCCGTACAGGTTGAGCGAGGTGAGCGTGCGGCGGGCCTCGGCGAGCACCACGGCCTCCGGCGTGAGCACGAGCCGCACGGACGCGCCGTCACCGGTGAGCAGCTCGCGCACCTCCAGCAGGGCGCGGTGCAGGCGCTCGCCCGCGCCGACGACCTCGTCGCCCGGGGTGCTGACGCGCGCGACGCCGCGCACGAACGGCGCGGCGAGCTTCATGATCCGGCGGCCCACGGGGAGCAGCCTGTTCACGTGCCAGTCGAGCGCCTCGGGCAGCGCGAGCAGCCGCAGCGTCTCGGCGGTGGGCGCGCAGTCGACGACGATGACGTCCCAGGCGCCGGACTGCGCGTGCTCGCGCAGCTCCAGCAGGGCGATGATCTCCTCGGCCCCGGGCAGGACGGTGATCTCCTCGGAGGTGATCTCGTCCAGGCCCAGCTCGGTGAGCAGGCCGCGGGCGTAGTCGCGCAGCTCGCCCCAGTGGCGTTCGAGGGACTTCTGCGTGTCGACCTGGTGCAGGTGCAGGCCGGGGGCGACCTCGCCGGGCTCGACGGCCAGGGCGTCGGCCAGCGAGTGCGCGGTGTCGGTGGAGACGACCAGCGTCTTGAGGCCGCGCCGGGCGGCGAGAGTCGCGGTCGCGGCGGCGGCCGTGGTCTTGCCCACCCCGCCCTTCCCGGTGAACAGCAGGACCCGGGGCCTCACCTCAGCGGCCTTCGACACGCTTCTTCAGGCCCTTGAGGGCGGTGTCCACGATGACCTTCTCGGCCTTGCGCCGCAGCATGCCGATCATCGGCACCTTCAGCTCGACCGCCAGTTCGTACGTCACCTCGGTGCCCGTGCCCACCTCGGACAGGAGGTAACTTCCCGCCAGCTCGGCGACCATCTTGCCGGGCTCGGCGACCTGCCAGGAGACGCTCTCGTCGTCGTGCCAGGTGTAGCCGAGGGTGTAGGTGTCGCTGATCACTCCGGCGTCGAGCACGAACCGCACGGTCTCGGCCCGGCCGTCGGCGCCGGTGGTCAGGACCTCGGCGCTCTTCACCTGGCCCGCCCATGCGGGGTAGGAGGGGAAGTCAGCGATGACGGCCATCACGCCGGGCCGGTCGGCGTCGATGACGATGCTCGAAGTCGTGCGATCAGCCATGCGACCACCGTAGTGCAGAATCCGCTACTTGCGGCGGACCGCTGAACGCGGCCCACCGTAGTGCAGAAACCGCTACTTGCGGCGGACCGCTGAACGCGGCCCACCGTAGTGCAGAAACCGCTACTTGCGGCGGACCCACTGATCAGGTGTGGACGCTTCACCATTCAAGGACGAACGGAACGCCTCGTCCCCGGAAATGCCCCACGTTGACGCACTCGGTGCGGCCGATGCGGACGCGCCGGTGCAGCGGCTGGTGGACGTGGCCGAACAGCGCGTACCGGGGCTGCGTGCGGCGGATCAGCTCCAGCGTGGCCTCGCTGCCCCGCTCGAAGCGCCGGGCCACCACGTCGTAGAGCAGCTCGGGCACCGCGGGCGGGATGTGGCAGCACAGCACGTCGACCTCGCCGACCGCCTCCACCTTCGCCGCGTACTCCTCGTCGCTGATCTCGTACGGCGTGCGGTACGCGGTGCGCAGGCCCCCGCCCACGAACCCGAACCGCAGCCCGCCGATCTCCACGCTCTCGCCGTCGAGCACCCGGTGCCCGTCCCGCGCGTAGTCGGCCCACAGGCCCGGCAGGTCGACGTTGCCGTAGGTGAGGTAGGCGGGCGCCGGCATCGCGGCGAACAGGCGCTCGTACTGGGCGCGCACCTGGCGCTCGATGTGCTCGCGCGGGTCGCCGTCGAGGGTCGCCCACAGGCGGGCGGACATGGCGCGGGCCTCGTCGAAACGCCCCGCCGTGCGCAGCCCGATGAACTCCGCGGCCCGCTCGGCGCCGAACAGGTCGGCGAAGATGCCCTGCCCGTGGTCGGCGTAGTCGATGAACAGGATGAGGTCGCCCAGGCAGACCAGCGCGTCGGCGCCCTCCCCGGCGGCGGCCAGCGCGTCGGCCCTGCCGTGCACATCGCTGATGACATGGACCCGCATGCGGGCAATCCTAGGCATGGCGGGTCGCCGATGCGGCGGGCGTCCCAACTGATCTGTGGCTGCTAGCGTGAGGAATGGGTTCATAACGCCTGGATGACAAAGCTACCGACGCGTAACTTATCGCGGTAACGTCCAGGCAATCCCCGAAGCGTCCGCCTGGAGGAGTTTGTCCGTGCGCGAGTACAGCGTTCCCGTACTGGTGGATGTGCCGCCCACCGCGAGCCTGCCCGACACGGTGTTCGACAGGGCCGAGCGGGAACCCGGCCGGGTCGTCGTGCGGCGCCAGGTGGACGGCGCCTGGGCGGCCGTCACGGCCGCCGAGCTGCGGGACCAGGTCGTCGCGCTGGCCAGGGGACTCATCGCGGCGGGGATCGAGCACGGCGACCGCGTCGCGCTCATGTCGCGCACCCGCTACGAGTGGACGCTGATCGACTACGCCATCTGGTCGGTGGGCGCGGTGACCGTGCCCATCTACGAGACGTCCTCGATCGAGCAGGTCCGGTGGATCCTCACCGACAGCGCGGCGCGCGCGGCATTCGTCGAGCTGGACGGGCACGAGGAGACCGTGCGCGAGGCCGCGCCGGGACTGAAGGACCTGTGGCGGGTCGAGGCCGCGCTCGACGGCCTGCCCGGCGCCTCCGAGATCTCCGAGGCGGACGTGGCCGAGCGCCGCGGCCGGGTCTGCGGCGCCGACCTCGCGACCGTCGTCTACACCTCCGGCACGACCGGCCGCCCCAAGGGCTGCCGGATCACCCACGACAACCTGCTCTTCACCGGCCGCAACGTGGTGCGCGGGCCGCTGGAGCCGCTGTTCACCACCAAGGACCCGGCGGGGCTGCTGTTCCTGCCGCTGGCGCACATCTTCGCGCGCATGATCCAGGTGGCGCTGGTCGAGGCGGGCGCGGTCCTCGCCCACACCCCGAACATGAAGAACGTCGCGCCCGACCTGGTGGAGTTCCGCCCCACGTTCCTGCTGGGCGTGCCGCGGGTCTTCGAGAAGGTCTACAACGGCGCCGAGCAGAAGGCCATCGCGGGCGGCAAGGGCGCGATCTTCGCCCGCGCCGTGGACACGGCCGTGGCCTGGAGCCGCGCCGAGAGCGCGGGCGGCGCCCCCCTCGGGCTGCGCCTGCGGCACGCCCTGTTCGACCGGCTCGTGTACCGCAAGCTGCGCGCGGCCACCGGCGGCCGGCTGTCGGCGGCCGTGAGCGGCGGCGGCGCGCTCGGCGAGCGGCTCGGCCACTTCTTCCGCGGCGCCGGCATCGAGGTCTTCGAGGGGTACGGGCTGACGGAGACCTCCGCGCCGTGCACCGTGAACATGCCGGGAGCCAACAAGATCGGCACCGTCGGCAAGCCGCTGCCCGGGGTCACCCTGCGCATCGGCGAGGACGGCGAGATCCTCGCCCGGGGCCGCAACGTCTTCCGCGGCTACTGGAACAACGAGGACGCCACCGGCGAGGTGGTCGACGGCGACGGCTGGTTCCGCACCGGCGACGTGGGCGAGCTGGACGCCGACGGCTACCTGCGGATCACCGGGCGCAAGAAGGAGATCCTGGTCACCGCGGCCGGCAAGAACGTGGCCCCCGGGCCGCTGGAGGACGCGCTGCGGGCCCATCCGCTGGTCTCCCAGGCCGTGGTGGTCGGCGACGGCCGGGCGTTCGTGGGCGCCCTGATCACGCTCGACCCGGAGGCGCTGGAGCAGTGGCGTTCCACGCGCGGGCGGGCCGGGGGCGCCGCCGATCCGGCCGCCGACCCGGAGATCCGCGCCGAGGTCCAGCAGGCGGTGGACCGGGCCAACGCCACGGTGTCGAAGGCGGAGCAGATCAAGAAGTTCACGATCCTGGACGCGGACATCACCGAGGAGAGCGGCCACCTGACGCCGACCCTTAAGATCAAGCGCAACATCGTCATGCGCGACTTCGCCGCCGACGTGGAGGCCCTGTACACGTCCTGACGCCCTCCCTCACGGCCGGGAAGGTGTCTGTCTCCCTTTCGCGCTCCCTTTCGCGGCCGGGAGGGCTTCAGCCGACCGAGGCGAGCCGCCGGCCGGCGCCCTCGACCGCCTCCAACAGGCCGGCCAGGGCGTCACGGGTGGCCCGCAGCCCGGCGAGCCGCTCCTCCAGCCCGGCGAGCCGGCCGCGCAGGTGCGTGAGCGTGCAGGCGGCGAGCCGGTCGTCCCCCTCGACGCAGGGCAGCACCTCCTTGATCACCCTGGTCGGCAGCCCGGCGTCGAGCAGGGTGCGGATGCGCCGCACGACGACCGGCGCGTCGGGCCCGTAGTGCCGCTCGCCCACCCCGCCATTGCGCCCTTTATCTCCAATTTGAGCGACGAGAATTACGGGCGAATTTTCCGGCATTTCTTGGATTTGCCCAGGTAGGCGACCTGAAATTTGTTCGAAGTCGCGTCCGGAAATGGCCTTGGCAGCCGCGACCGCACGGGTAATCTGAGCACCAAGAAAGAAAGGAAGCGGGACCGGAGATCCAATACATCCCCGGTCCCTACCTAGAAAGGTAGGGGAGATCGCGATGAGCATCAAGGACGCGGCGCTCGAATACGCCACGGCGATCGAGAACGAGCTGATCCAGGTCCGCGCCGACCAGATGGAGCTCGGCCAGCAACTCACCGAGCGCATCAACGGCGTCGCCGACCGGGTCAAGGTCCTCGACGGGAAGGTCACGGCCCTGGATGCCAAGGTGGCCAGGCTGGACGACAAGGTCGCGAAGCTGGACGACAAGGTCGCAAGGCTGGACGACAAGGTCGCAAGGCTGGACGACAAGGTCGCCAACCTCGACACCAGGTTCACGGTGATGGAGGGCACGATGGCCACGATGCAGGACAGCCAGCGGTCCATGCAGAAGACACAGCTCGAGATGATGGACATCCTCGTCTCCATCCAGACCAAGCTCGAGCGCAACTAGCCCCCACAGGGCATGACGCGTGACCGGCCGCGCGCCCGGCCGGTCACGCGACGATCAGCTCGCCCGCCTGCTCACCCAGCACCTGCCGGGCCTCCTCCGGCAGCCCCGCGTCCGAGACCACCACGTCCGCCTCCGCCAGCTCGGCGATGGTGCTGATGCCGACCGTGCCCCACTTGGTGTGGTCGGCGAGCACGACGAGGCGGCAGGCGGCCTCGACGAGCGCGCGGTCCGTCTCGGCCTCCATCATGTTCGGGGTGGTGAATCCGGCCCGCACGCTCATTCCGTGCACGCCGAGGAAGAGCAGATCCATGTTGAGCCGCCGGATCGCGGCGACGGCGACCGGGCCGACGAGCGCGTCCGACGGGGTGCGCTCGCCGCCGGTGAGCACGACCGTCTGGTCCGGCCGGCCGGCCCGCTGGAAGACGTCGCCGACGCGCACCGAGTTCGTCACGACGGTCAGGCCGGGCACCGCGGCCAGCTCGTGGGCCAGCGTGTACGTCGTCGTGCCGGCCGACAGCGCGACCGCGGAGCCCGGCTCCACCAGGACCGCGGCGCGCCGGGCGATGGCCCGTTTCTCCTCCTCCTGCCGCATGGACTTGGCGGCGAAGCCGGGCTCGTCGGTAGAGCCGGTGCCGATCGCCGTGGCGCCGCCGTGCACCTTGGCGAGCAGCCCCCGCTCGGCCAGCACCTCCAGGTCACGGCGGACGGTGATGTCGGAGACGCCGAACGCCCGTACGAGATCGACGACCTTGACGCCGCCGTTCAGCCGGACCAGTTCGAGAATGGCCTGCTGCCGCTGCGGGGCCAGCATCGCGTCACCACATCCCAACAGTTTCCGACACGCCCTCAGACGCATGATGACACGCCGTTCCCGGAAATCCCTCCGCCTTGTTCCGCGAACACCAGCGAACTCCGCCGAACTCCTGCAAACTCCCGCGAACTCCGCCGAACTCCCGCAAACTCGCACGAAATCATGCGTTGACAGTCCGAAATGTTGGGTTTTCGATGAATGGAAGTGCGCGAACTCGGGGGAATCTGACGGTCCACGCTAGGAGGAACCACCCATGGACCATGGTGCGCCCCTCTCCCGCCGCAACCTCCTGCTCGGGGCCGCCGCCGCGTTCGGCGTCCCGGCCCTGCTCACCGGCTGCTCCTCCGGCCCCCGGCCGGCCACGGGCGGCGCGAGCGCCTCGGGCGGCCTCGGCACGGTGACGCTCGGCTCCAACGCCTCCGACGAGGTGCCGAAGAAGTCGCTGGCCACGGTGCTCGACAGCTTCCACTCCGCCCAGGTGAAGGTCAACACGGTCGATCACAACACGTTCCAGGAGAACATCAACCGCTACCTCAAGGGCACGCCGGACGATGTCTTCACCTGGTTCGCCGGCTACCGGATGCAGTTCTTCGCCGAGCAGGGCCTGGCCACCGACATCTCGGACGTGTGGCGCGAGATCGGCGGCGACTACACGCAGGCGTTCAAGGACGCCTCGACGGGCACGGACGGCAAGCAGTACTTCGTGCCGTTCACCTACTACCCCTGGGCCGTCTTCTACCGCAAGAGCCTCTGGCAGCAGAAGGGCTACGAGCCGCCCAGGACGCTCGACGAGTTCACGGCGCTGGCCAGGAAGATGAAGGCCGACGGGCTCATCCCCCTCGCGTTCGCCGACAAGGACGGCTGGCCGGCCATGGGCACGTTCGACATCATCAACATGCGGACGAACGGCTACGACTTCCACATCTCCCTCATGGGCGGCAAGGAGTCGTGGACCGACCCGCGGGTCAGGCAGGTCTTCGACACCTGGCGCGGGCTCATGGAGTACCACCAGCCGGCCGCGCTGGGCCGTACGTGGCAGGAGGCCGCGCAGTCGCTCCAGCAGAAGAAGACCGGCATGTACCTGCTCGGCATGTTCGTCGCCCAGCAGTTCCCCGAGAACGAGCGCGACGACCTCGACTTCTTCACCTTCCCGGAGATCAACCCGGCGCACGGCACCGACTCGATCGACGCGCCCATCGACGGCTACATGATCTCCGCCAAGGCGAAGAACGTGGACGGCGCCAAGGCGCTGCTCAAGCATCTCGCCCAGGCCGCGGCGCAGAACGTCGCCACCGGGCTGGACCCCGGCACCCTGGCCGCCAGCTCCAAGGCCGACACGAGCGGCTACAGCGCGCTGCAGAAGCGCGGCGCCGAGCTGGTGTCCAAGGCGGCGCACATCGCCCAGTTCCTCGACCGCGACACCCGCCCCGACTTCGCCTCGACCGTGATGATCCCCTCACTCCAGTCGTTCGTCGGCAAACCCGGCGAGATCGACTCCTTGCTGGCCGGCATCGAGAAGCAGAAGGCCACCATCTTCCGCTGATGGCCGTCAAGACCCGTCGCTACTCCGCCCGCGACGTGACCGTGCTGGTCATCGGGCTGGGGGTGGCCATCGTCGTCAACGTGGGCCTCATCTGGGGGCCCACGCTGGCCTCCGTGGGGCTGTCCGGAACCGACTGGAACGGCATCGGCCCTCTCGACTGGGTCGGCGGACGCAACTACGCCGACCTGGCCGGCGCGTACCCGCCGTTCTGGTCCGCGATCCGCAACAACCTGCTGTGGCTGGGGTTTCTCGGCCTGGTCGCGACGCCGTTCGGGCTGTTCTGCGCGGTGCTGCTGGACCGGCGGCTGCGGCTGTCGCGGATCTACCAGAGCGCGCTCTACCTGCCGGTCGTGCTGTCGCTGGCCGTGGTGGGCTTCATCGCGCAGCTCGTCTACTCCTCCGACTACGGCGTGCTGAACGCGGTGACCGGGCTGAGCGTGGACTGGCTCGGCGACCGGTCGATCAACATCTGGGTGGTCATGGTGGCGGCCGGCTGGCGGCACGTCGGCTACGTCATGATCATCTATCTGGCCGGGCTGAAGGCGGTGGACCCCGCGCTGAAGGAGGCTGCGGCCATCGACGGGGCGAGCGAGGCGCAGACGTTCTTCCGCGTCGTGTTCCCCACGCTGCGGCCGATCAACGTGATCGTGCTGGTCATCACGGTGATCGAGGCGCTGCGCGCGTTCGACATCGTCTACGCGATCAACCGCGGCCGCAACGGGCTGGAGCTGCTGTCCGTGCTGGTCACCGAGAACATCGTGGGCGAGGCCAGCCGGATCGGGTTCGGCTCGGCCATCGCGGTGATCCTGCTGGCGATCTCGATCGGGTTCATCGTGACGTACCTGTCGCAGCTGTTCAGGGAGGAACGATGACGCTCACCGCCCCCGCCCCCACCCGCGCGTCCGGGCGGCCCGGCACGCCGCCCCGCCGCCCGGTGCGCCCGCTGCGGGTGCTGCTGCACGCCTTCCTCGGGCTGGTCGCGCTGGGCTGGCTGCTGCCGCTGGCGCTCGCGGTGTACGCCTCGCTGCGCCCGTACGACGAGACGGCCCGCCTGGGCTACCTCTCGCTGCCCGAGCACCTGACGCTCGACTACTACGGCCGGGCGTGGAGCCAGGCGGAGCTGCCCCGCTACTACCTCAACACGCTGATCATCGTGGTCCCGGCGCTGGTGGTCACGCTGTTCATGGCGTCGTTCACGGCGTTCGCCATCGCGCGGCTGCGCGTCCCGGGCCGCAGGACGCTGCTCATCGTCTTCACCGCGGGCAACCTGCTGCCGCCGCAGGTGCTCATCACCCCGCTCTACACCGTGTACGCGATGGTCCCGCTGCCGGCGTGGCTGTCGGACTCGCAGTCCCTGTACGACTCCTACCTCGGGCTGATCCTGGTCCACGTGGCGTTCCAGTTCGGGTTCTGCGTGTTCGTGATGGCCAACTTCATGCGCACGATCCCGGAGGAGATCAACGAGGCGGCGCTGGTGGACGGGGCGAGCGTGTGGAAACGGTACTGGCGGCTGACGCTGCCGCTGTGCCGGCCGGTGCTCGCGGCGCTGTCCACGCTGCAGTTCACCTGGATGTACAACGACTTCCTGTGGGCGCTGGTGCTCATGTCGTCAGGCGACAAGCTGCCGGTCACCTCGGCGCTGAACAACCTGCGCGGCCAGTTCTTCACCGACTACAACCTGCTGGCCGCCGGGTCGGTGCTGGTGGCGCTGCCGACGCTGATCGTGTTCCAGTTGCTGCACAAGCAGTTCGTGGCCGGGCTGACGCTCGGGGCGACGAAGGGATGACCTCACCGGAAGGATGACTCTCACAGGAGGGATGACTCTCACAGGAGGGTGTGGAAGCGGGTGGCGACCAGGTCCCAGGACCACTCGCGGCCGATCCACTCGCGGCCGGCGGCGCCCAGCTTGCGGGCCCGCTCGGGGTCGCCGAGCAGTTCGGCGAGGGCGGCGGCGACCTCGCCGGTGTCCTCGCCGTCCACGAGCAGGCCGGTCTCGCCGTGGCGGACGGCGTCGGGCGCCCCGCCGGAGGCGCCCGCCACCACGGGCAGGCCGGTCGCCGACGCCTCCAGGAACACGATGCCGAGCCCCTCCACGTCGATCCCGCGCCAGCGCGTACGGCAGGGCATGGCGAAGACGTCGCCCGCCGCGTAGTAGCCGGGCAGCTCCGAGGCCGGGACGGTGCCGGTGAAGCGGACCGACTCGTGCCGGCCGGCCAGCCGTTCCAGCCGCCGCCGGTACGGGCCGCCGCCCACCAGCAGCAGCACGGCGTCCGGGACGGCCGCGAGCACCTCCGGCCAGGCCGCGATCAGCCGGTCCTGGCCCTTGCGCGGCACGAGCCGGGACACGCACACGACCACGGGCCGGCCGGCCAGCCCGAGCGCCTCCTTGGCCCGGCCGGGCTCGGCCTCGGGGCGGAAGCGCCCGGTGTCGACGCCGGGCGCGAGCTGGACGAGCTTGTCCGGCGGGATGGCGGCGGCCAGCCGGGCGCGCGTGTACTCCCCCAGGTACGTGACCACGTCGGCGTGCCCGCCGATGCGGCGCAGCACGGAGCGGAACCCGGGCCCGGCCGCCCAGGACGCCTCGTGGCCATGCGTGAGCATCACCACCCGCCGCGCCCCCGCGGCGCGCAGCCGCGGGGCGAGCAGCCCGAGCGGGGCCGCGGCGCCGAACACCACGGTCCGGGCGCCGTGCTCGGCGACCAGCCGGGCCGCCGTGCGCGCGACGTCGGGCGTGGGCAGCATGAGCGAGGTCGGATGGCGCACGACGGGGTACGGCTGGCTGCGGTCGAACTCGGCGCAGCCCGGCCAGGCGGGCGCGTAGACCGCCACGCCGGGGGTGCGCGCGGCCAGGCCGTGGACGAAGGACTGGATGCCGCCCGGCCGCGGCGGGAAGTCGTTGGTGACGATGACGACGCGGCCGGTCACGGCGCCGGGACGCCATTCAGCCGGGCCCAGGCCCGCGCCAGGGCGATCCGCTCGGGCGTCGACGGATGGGACGCATAGAGCGCATATTCCACGGCATCAGGCGACAAGTCGGCAATATTGGTGATCGCCAGGCGTTTCTGCATGGCCACGAAGGTGGCCGGGTCTCTCGTCAGGTCGAGGGCGTGGACGTCGGCCCGGGCCTCGACGTGGCGGCTGACGAGGTTCAGCGCGGGGCCGGACAGCACGGTGGCCAGGGACATCAGTCCGACCAGCACGCCCACCGCCCTCGGGTCGGCCGCCGAGGCGACTCCGGCGCGCCGCCGTACGAGCTGGAAGGCCAGGTACAGCAGCGCCGTGCCGGCGGCGGCGCCCAGCGCGCCGACGAGGGTGCCGTCGAGCACGTCGCCGTTCCTGGCGTGGCCGAGCTCGTGCGCGACCACCAGCTCCACCTGCGGGGCCGGCGCGCGCAGCAGCGTGTCGTAGACGACGATCCGGCGGGTGGCGCCGAAGCCGGAGACGTACGCGTTGAGCG
This sequence comes from Nonomuraea montanisoli, assembly GCF_013363975.1. GTDB lineage: Bacteria > Actinomycetota > Actinomycetes > Streptosporangiales > Streptosporangiaceae > Nonomuraea > Nonomuraea montanisoli. The sequence goes on from NZ_JABWGN010000003.1 coordinate 258,366, forward strand.
CCGTGGTGCGGCGGGAGGCGTCGGCGACGAGCACGTCCTCGACCGGCACGCCGTCCCGCGCGGCCATCTGCAGCAGGCCCGTGCGCAGCGGGCCCTGCGGCATGGGGCGGAAGTCGTTGTACAGCGGCTCGACCACCACGGGATAGACGAACGACAGCGCCACGGTCAGCGCGAACGCCCCCGCGGCGGCGGGGATCCACCACCGCCGCACCTTCCGGGCCAGGCCGACCACGGCGATCATCGCGACCGCCAGCACGGCGGCGTTGACCCCGATGCCCTTGACGCGGTCGGCCGACCAGGCGGCCCAGTCCTGCGTGGACAGCCCGTACGCGCGCAGCACGGTCTCGGCCCACATGCCGAGCGGCCAGCGCACCGCCTCGACCAGTGCGGTGAGGAGCAGCACGCCGAGGACGACCCGCACCCACCACGGGCCGCGCAGGCGGCCGAGCAGCCGGGCGCCGACCGGGGTGAGGACGAGCAGGCCGGCGAACAGCAGGCTGAGGCCCAGCGACAGGTAGGCGGGGGCGGTGGTGGCGGCGTCGAACGCGGCGGCGCGGGCGATCTCGGCGGGGGTGAAGTCGCGGGCGGGGTCGGGGGCGACGTACGGCGCGGAGGGCGGCAGCGCCCGCCAGGGCGTCGTGACGACCACGACGGCCAGGGTGGCGAGGCCGAGCACGGCGCACACCACCCCGGCCTGCCGCCACCCGGCCCCGGCCTCAGCCCCGGCCCCGGCCCCGGCCCCGGCCTGATCGTCTCGCGCGCCCGTCCCGGACGCGCCAGGGCCCGGCTCCCCGGATTCGGAGGCGCCGGGCACGTCCGGCCTCGACTCCCCGGCCGCGGAGGCGCCGGGCACCCCGGAGCCCGGCTGCCCAGATTCGGAGGCGCTGGGCACGTCGGAGCCCGGCTCCCCGGGGTCGGAGGACCCGGGCACGTCGGACCCCGCTTCCTGCGGCGTGTCCGGCCCGGACGCGTCCGTCGTGGGGAAGGTGTCCCCCACCTGCCCGTCCTTCGTCACGTTTCCCCCTACGCCAGCTTCTCACGCACGTACGCGCGCCAGCCCGCCGTCAGCCTCGCGATGGGCAGCCCGGCGGCGGCGAGCGCCCGGGCGGCGCCCCGCGTCCTGGCATCACGGTAGAGCCTTACCAGCGTCTCCTCTCCGCGCCACTCGGCGACGAACCGGCACGCGAGCCACGCCTCCTGGTAGACCGCCGCCAGCCTGGACGAACCGGGCGCGAAGTCGGCGGCCCCGGGCAGCCTGCCCGGCGTCCTCCCGGCCCGCACCTCGGCGGCCAGCTCGGCGGCAGCCACCGGCACGGCCAAGCCGGCGTCGCGGTAGGCCACGTAGTCGGCGAACCCCTCGTACAGCCAGGGTGGCAGTCCGCCGGTGCCGGCGGCGACGTGGGTGAGCTCGTGGGCGAGCACGACGTCCCGGCCGACGTCGGTGAGGCGGCCGAACGCCTCGGGAACGACGATGACCCGCCCGCCGTCGGCCAGGGCGGCCAGCCCTTCGACGTCTGTGACGCCGGCCAGCCGCGCGGCCTCGGCGGAGGTGGCCGGCACGAGCACGAGCGGCCTCACGGGGGTCCGCAGGACGGCGGAGACGCGCGCGGCGGCGGCGTCGGCGCGGTGAGCCAGGTCCCGCAGGAGCGCCGGGTCGGCCCGGTGTCCGCGCACGTGTCCCAGCACGAGGGACCGCGCGCCGGGGACGGCCCGGGTCTCCCCCGGCCACGGCTCGGCCGCCATTCCGGTGCCGGAGGGGCCTGCCGTCGTGACCCTCGCGTCCTGGAGGGCGCCGGTGCGGTCAGGAGCGTCCTGGAGGGCGCCGGTGCGGTCAGGAGCCTCGTGAAGGGCGGCGCCGGTGCGGTCAGGAGCGTTTTGGAGGGCGGCGCCGGTGCGGTCGGGAGAGGACGCGGCGGCGAGCGCGAGCAGGGGCGCCACCCCCGCCAGCACGGCACGACGACTCACCCGGGCGGACACGCTGTCCGATCGTACCCGGCCGTCCGGCCGCCGCCCGGCGGTTCCGCCATACGACGGACCGGTCGGCCCCGAGCCCCGTGAACGTACGACGCCCCGCGAACGCACGATGACCCCGCGAACGCACGAAGACCCCGTCCCCAACCCGGGACGGGGTCTTCGTGAGTGCTCACAGGCCAGGACGTACCGCACCCACGAACGACGACTTGCGCCATCCGCTGAGCTTCTCGATGCGTACCGTCAGACCTGTCCGCGGCGAGTGGACCATCTTGCCGTGGCCGACGTACATGCCCACGTGGCCGAGTCCCCGGAAGAACATCAGGTCGCCCGGCCGCAGGTGCTTCCAGGAGATCTTCTTCTTGATGCGTGCGTACTGGCTGTTCGTCACGCGGGGGATGCGCACGCCGGCCTTCTTCCAGGCGTACTGGACGAGACCGGAGCAGTCGAACGCGCCAGGGCCGGTGCCGCCGTAGCGGTACGGGTCACCGATCTGGGCCTTCGCCACGGCGACGGCCGTGTGGGCCTTCGCCTGCTGCCGGACGGCTTTCGACGCCTTCGCCGTCTTACGGATGGCCTGCTTCACGGACGCGGCGGCCGTGCCCGCCGAAACCGTGGAAACGCCGGCCGTGCTGCTCGTCGTCCCTTGCGCCTGGGCCGCCGGGGCATGGAGAACCAGGCCTCCGGCCGTCACGGTCATGGAGAGAGCGACACCGCTCAGAGCGATTCGGGACAGACGGGGGTTGTGCGAAGAGGTAGACAGGATTTCTCCTTGGATCTTCCACGAACGCCTACCGGGTTAGCTGACGGATTCGGGCCTGGAAGTCGCCCTACGGCGCGCTCGCGCGCCGATTCACCCCTGATCCCGGGCTCGGGATCGCTGGGTCCCCGGCTCCGTGCCTCCTGGCTGCACGGACTCGGCAGGTCACCGCCGACACACGTACGGATATCTACGGCGGCGACCGCTGGATCTCTATCTCGTCCACATCGGGAGGACCGATGCTGGCTCGCGACGCCATGGCTTGTTCGCCGCGACGCCAGAAGTTACGCCGACAAGTCATGAAACGGCAAAGCCATCGTCAAGCTGTAAAGATCCACATAAGGTGTTAGTAAGACGATGAATCCCAGCTTGTCGCCATGATTCGTTACGCAAATGTGACTCTGCTCACACTTGACGAATCACTGGCCAGTCAGGACTCTTTCGTCGCATTTGTCAGGTTTGCCCCGGTCGTCCTGCCAGGCCACGTGACCATGAACGGCACCGGATCCGTTCAGTTCTTTACAGTCGTTCCGGCACGGAATAACGGCAGGATTGCTAGACTGCCCCGCCGCGAGCTCGCGAACGGGGCGGGAGGGCCGCCGTGAGGCCGGTCTCAGGGACGGGCCGTGAGGCCGGTCTCAGGGACGGACGGCGCCGACGATGCTGCCGCCGTACGAGGAGAGCGTGACGACCTTGACCACGTCGCCCGTCTGCGGCGCGTGAACGATCTGGCCGTTGCCCGCGTAGATGCTGACGTGGCCGAGACCGTTGCTGAAGATGAGATCGCCGGGCTGGAGCGCGTCCAGCGAGACCTTGCGCGAGGCGCCCCACGCCCACTGCTGCCAGGTGGTGCGCGGCAGGGAGACGCCGGCCGCGCGCCAGGCGGCCTGCGTGAGGCCCGAGCAGTCCCAGCCCCCGGGGCCCGTGCCGCCGAACACGTACGGCTTGCCGACCTGCGCGTAGGCGAACCTCAGGACGGCCGCCGCGTTGCCCGAGGCCGCACCGGTGTACTTGATGCCGGTGCTGTTCGGGTCGCCTGCCCGGTAGGCGCCGAGCCGGTCGAGCAGCTTCTTCTGCTGGGCGATGAGCTTGAGGACCTCGGCGCGTTCCTTGCGCACCGCGTCGCGCTCGTCGTCGGCGGCGGCCAGGGCCGCCTCGGCCTTGTCGCGCTCGGTCTTGAGGCCGCGGTTCTCCCGGTCGAAGGCGGCCAGCTTCTCGGCGCGCTCCCGGGACACCTGGTCGGCCAGGGCGAGGCCGCCGAGGACGGTCGTGGGGTCGTCGGAGGTGATCACGCCCGGCACGGCCGCGGCGTCGCCGCCGAGCTTGTAGCTGTTGACCGCCGCGGAGATGACCTGCTGGCGCAGGTCGGCCACGGTGGCGAGCTTGCGCTTGTAGCTGGCGTTGAGCCCGTCGTAGACGCCCTGGGCCTTCTTGTGCTTCTCGGTCGCCGTGTTGTAGCGGTCGACGACCTTGTCGGCCTTGTCGTTGAGCTTGGCGAGCTTGGCCTTCGCCTGCTTGATCGTCGGCTTTGGCGCGGCCTGGGCTCCACCTGTCGGCACGACCATCAATCCGACCGCGAGACCCGCGACCACCGGCAACCGGCCCAACCTCACAGCGACGCCTCCCAGGGAACACACCTGGGGCGAAATAGTACAGAAGTGGCGGCAGGGATCTCACCTAAACGCCAGATTCCTTTTACCGCTGCTTTACCGCCGGCGGCCCTGACCGCATCCGTTCACGTCGGCGCCCCTGACCGCACCTGTCCAACCCGGGCGGCGATGCCGCGCCGGGCCCAGCCCGAACGGAGCCACCGGCGCGGGTTCGGGCTCAGGCGCGGCCCAGCCTGCGCAGCAGCAGTCCTGATGGTACGGGCCGGGCGCCCATCCTGCGCACGGATTCGGCGACCTCGCGGTCGGAGGACACCACGGCGATGGCCCGCCCCGGCGGCTCGGCCCGGACGAGCTGGCGGATGAGGTCGTCGGCGATCTCCCCCGGCGCGCTGAACAGCACGCGCACCCCGCGCGGCGCCACCACCTGGACCGGCGCGTTCAGCTCGGCCCCGTCGAAGACCACGGTCACCTCGACGCGGGTCTGCGCGACGAGCCCGCCGAGCCCGGTCATGAGGCGGTTACGCTGGTCGGCCAGCGTGAGCGTGCCGTAGCCGGCCTTGGTCACGTTGTAGCCGTCGATGATCAGGTGCACCTGCGGCAACGCGAGGAGCTGGTCGAGGAGCTGCGGGTCGTCGTCGGCCAGCGCGCGGGCGGGCACGCCGCGCACGCTCGGACGTTCGCCGGTGACGGCCGCGACCGAGTCGGCGGGCCGGCTGATCATGGTGGGCAGGGCCAGCTCGCGGCGCAGCCCGGCGGAGGCGTCCTGGAGGGCGTCGAGCAGGACGCGGATGCGGGCGTCCTCGATGCTGCGGCCCTCGCGGGCGGCCCGGCGGGAGGCTTCGAGCTGTTTCTCGGCGTCGGCCAGCCGCTCGCGCAGCCGTCGCAGCTCGGCCTCGCCGGCGCTGCCCGCGGCCGAGGCCGCCGACCGGGCCTCCTCGGCCGCCTGCGCCATCTCCTCGGAGTGCCGCTGCGCCGCCCTGGCCCGCTCGCGCGCCTCGTGGAGGCGGCGGCGCAGGTCGGAGTTCTCCGTACGGGCGGCCTTGAGCTGCTCGCGCAGCCGTTCGGTCTCCTCCTTGGCGGCGTTCTTCTGGGCGGCGAGCTGCTCGCGCAGCCGCGTCACGACCTCTTCGCGCTCGGACCCCTCGGCGGCCACGGCGGAGCGTTCGAGGTCGGCGCGGGCCGCCTCGACCATGTCGGCCCAGCCGGGCGGGCGGGTGAGGTAGGCCGCGGCGGCCACGAGCACGGGGTCGGCGGCGGGCGGCACGTGCCCCTCGGTCAGCGAGGCGACCAGCTCGGGCCAGCCCGCCGTGACCGACTCGGCGACCAGCTCGCGGAACTCCTTGTCGTTCTCGAGCTGCGCGGCGATGGGGGCGCTGCCCAGGCGGGCGCGCTTGCGCGGGTCGAACTTGGCGATGCCCCGCAACGGGGGCGGAACGGACGCAGCGGGAAGCGAGCCGAGGACCTGGGCCGCCAGGTCGACGACGTTCAGCCGCACCGGTTCGGGAAGCGGGCGAGACAGGCCTTCACCCGCTGAGCTCATCCCACTGTCCCTTCGTGACATGCCCTTTCAGACAAGGGTACGGCTGCCCCGTACCTGACCGTAACGCTCGCCCCACGTGGACAAGCGCTTGCTAGGGGTATACCACTGGTGCGGGACCCGAACAGCCGGAGGAGACCGCCATGGCCGAGGAGATGCGGACGTCGACCCGTGACCTGCGTGCCCTCCACGACCGGGTGACCGCGTGGCTGGCCGGCCGCACCGGCGGCCCGGTGGAGGTGTCGGAGCTGTCGCGGCCCTCGGCGAACGGCATGTCCAGCGAGACGCTGTTCTTCACCGCCTCCTGGGCGGGAGAGCGGCCGGTGCGCTGCGTGGCGCGGCTGGCCCCGGCGGCCGAGGCGGTGCCCGTCTTCCCCCGCTACGACCTGGAGGCCCAGTTCGAGGTGATGCGGCTGGCCCGGGAGAGGGCGGGGGTTCCGGCGCCGAGGGCGCTGTGGTTCGAGCCGGACCCGGGGGCGCTGGGCACGCCGTTCTTCGTCATGGAGCGGGAGGACGGGGACGTGCCGCCGGACGTCATGCCGTACACGTTCGAGGGCTGGCTGCTCGACGCACCGCCGGGGAGGCGGCGGACGCTCCAGGACGCGAGCGTGGGACTGCTGGCCGCGCTGCACGACACCCCGTTCACGGGGGAGGAACTGTCGCCCCTCTCACGGCGGGGCCCGGCTCTGCCGGACGACGGACCTCAGCCGCACGGCTCGCCCGGTTCCTCCTACGGCGGGAGGGGCGGGCTGCGGGCGCACGTGGACGCGCAGCGCGCCTACTACGCGTGGGCGCACGGGGACCACCCGATCCCGCTGCTGGAGCGCGCCTTCGGCTGGCTGGAGGCGCACTGGCCGGACGACCCCGGACCCGACGTGCTGACGTGGGGCGACGCCCGGATCGGCAACGTGATGTACCGGGACTTCCGGCCGGTCGCGGTGCTGGACTGGGAGATGGCCGCGGTGGGGCCGCGGGAGCTCGACCTGGCGTGGATGGTCTTCCTGCACCGGTTCTTCCAGGACCTCACGGAGGCCATGGGCCTGCCTGGGCTGCCGGACTTCATGCGCCGGGACGACGTCTGCCGGACGTACCAGGACCTCACGGGTCATCCGCCCGCGAACATGGACTTCCACCTCACGTACGCGGCGCTCAGACATGGGGTGATCATGGCGAGGGTGTGGCGGCGACGGATCCACTTCGGCGAACAGGCCATGCCGGACGACCCCGACGACCTCGTCCTGCACCGCGCGACGTTGGAACGCATGATCGCGGACTGACCCGTGTCACCGGCCGTCCACCGCTCCTCCGTACCCCTGAGCAGCCGTTCGACGGCTCATTTCAGCTCGCGGAGCCCGCGTCGTGGACGATCAGGGCGATCTGCACCCGGTTGTTCAGCCCCAGCTTGGTGAGGATGCGCGAGACGTGCGCCTTGACCGTGGCGACGCTCATGTAGAGATCGGAGCCGATCTCGGCGTTGGACCGGCCCTGGCCGACGACCACCGCCACCTCCCGCTCGCGCTCGCTCAGCCGGTCGAGCAGGGCGCGGGCGCGACCGGAGCGGCTTTCCGTCCCGCCGCCCGACACGTGGCTGATGAGCTGCCGGGTGACGACCGGCGACAGGATGGGCTCGCCGGCGGCCACCTTCCTGATGGCCCCGACCAGCTCGGCGGGCGCGATGTCCTTCAACAGGAACCCCGCCGCGCCGGCCCGCAGCGCCCGGAGCACCTGCGCGTCGGCGTGGAACGTGGTCAGGACCACCACCTCGGGCGGCTCCTTCGCCGCGCGCAGCGCCTCGGTGGCGGTGAGCCCGTCGACGTCCGGCATGCGGATGTCCATGAGGACGACGTCGGGACGGTGCTCGGCGACCATCGGCGGCACCTGTGACCCGTCACCCGCCTCGCCCACGATCTCGATGTCGTCGGCGCCGCCGAGGATCATCGCCAGACCGGCCCGGACGAGCGGGTCGTCGTCCACGATGAGCACCTTGATCGTCATGCCGTCCACCGTAACCACCCTCCGCCACCGACCTCCGCGCACCCCGTCCGACCATGCCCCACCGCACCCGACGGGATCACGGTGTCCATGGCAACCAGGCGTGCAGGCGGAAGTCCCCTCCCGCCGCCGGGCCGAAGTCGAGGCGGCCGCCCGCGAGCTCGACCCGTTCGGTGAGCCCGATGAGCCCCGCCCCCGCGCCCGGGATGCGCGGGCTCTGCCTGGCCCACACCGCGTTGCGCACCTCGACCGTCACCCCGTCGCCCGGACGTCCCGCGACGGTCACCGACACCGGCGCCCCACCCCCGTGCTTGCGCGCGTTGGTGAGGGCCTCCTGGACGACGCGGTAGACGGTACGGCCGAGACCGTCGGACACCACCGCCTCATCTGCCGCCTCACCCGTGGCGTCGCCAGAGGTGTCGCCGGGACTTCCGCCGCCGCCATCGGCGTCGCTCTCGCCGGGATCACCGCCGGGGCCGCCCCGCGTCCCCGTCCCCCCGAATCCGTCCATCGTGAAGGACACCTTCATGCCCGCCTGCCGGCACTCCTCGACGAGGGAGCGCAGGTCGGCCAGCGTGGGCTGGGGCCGGGCCGGGACCGGGCCGTTCTCGTCGCCGGAGGACGACGGGTGGCGCAGCACCCCGATCACCTCGCGCAGATCCTGGAGCGCCTGGTGCGCGCTGTGCCGGATGGCGCCCGCCGCCCTGGAGACCTCCTCCGGCGGCGCGCCGGGCCGGAACTCCAGCGCCCCCGCGTGCAGGCTCAGCATGGAGATGCGGTGGGCCAGCACGTCGTGCATCTCCCGGGCGATCCGCTCGCGTTCGAGCCGCTTGGCCTCCTCGGCCGCGATGACCGCGCGCTGCCGTAACGACCAGACGAGCTGCCGCCGGGCCCGGATCACCACGCCCCACGCGAACACGGTCAGCAGGATCGCCACGCTGAGCGTCATCGTGCCGGTCGGCCCCAGGTCGGGGTCGGGGTGCAGCATCACGTACGGGCCCAGCGTCAGCATGGCGAACGCGGCCACCGCCCCCGCCACCTTGAACGGCCGGTGCACCGCCACCGTGAACAGGCCCACCACCGCCGCCCCGCCCACCATCAGCAGGAACGTCGACAACAGCGTGGTGACCAGCGCGAACCACACCGGCCATCGGCGGCGCAGCCACACGGCCACGCAGGCCAGCACCCCGGCGACCTGCTCGATCACTATGAGCGGTCCCGGCAGGCCCTCCAGCTCCGGCGCGGTCAGGAGCGTGATGCCGCACGCGGCCAGGAACATCGTGATGTCGACGATCCAGTCGCGGGTGGAGCGCCGCACCGGCCGCCCGGCGGAGCCGTCGCCCAGCAGGACGGACGGCAGGGCCCAGCGGTACTCGTCGTGGTCGCTCACATGTCCCGAGGTTAGGGGTTCGCGGGGCGGGCGGACAGCGACCAAAGTCGATACACCGAGCGACCTCCGGCGGACGCGCCGGAGTCACCGCCGGTGTCATGGTCGGGGGCATGGAACGTCACGACGAGCCCCCGGCCTCCCGGCCTTCCCCTCGACGGGGAGCGCCCCCACTCCCCCGTCCTGATCCGGCCCTCCGGAGCGGCATGCGCGCCCCTGACGCGGGCGACGGTGCGGGCGGTGTGGCGTTGAGGCCGCCGCGTCATCAGGCCGACCCGCGCGCGGTCGCGTGGTGGACGGCACAGGCGCTGATCCTGGCCGTCCCGGTGGCGGGCGCGGCCGTGGCGGCGTACTGGCTGTTCACGGGGCACCCGGTGTGGCTGGGCGTGCTGGTGGCGGGGTTCGCGGTCTGCTGCCTGGCGCTGGCGCTCGCCGGTCCGCGGGCGTCGTACCGGGTGGAGCGCTGGGAGGTGACGGACGACGCCGTGTACACGCGCAAGGGCTGGCTGACCCACACCTGGCGGGTGGCGCCGATGTCGCGCATCCAGACGGTCGACACCGCGCGGGGGCCGGTGCAGCGGCTGTTCGGGCTGGCGGACGTGACGGTGACCACGGCCTCGGCCGCCGGGCCGATCACGATCGAAGGGCTGGACCACGAGCTGGCCGCCGAGCTGGCGGCCAGGCTGACGGCGATCACGCAGGCCACGCCCGGGGACGCGACATGAGCTGGCGCCGGCTGACCCGGCGGAGCCTGGCGGTGTCCGCGGTGCTGTCGCTGGGGGTCGTGGTCCCGGTGGACGTGGTGGTGGTGCGCGTGCTGCGCGGGCTCGACTGGACGTGGGGGGCGATCGCGGCCGTCGCGGCCGTGGGCGCGGCGCTCATCGTGGCGGGCGTCGTGGCGTACGACGTGACGCGGCTGCGCGTGACCCGCTGGCGGCTCACCCGCGAGCGCCTGGAGCTGCGCTCCGGCGTGGTGTCCCGGCAGCACCGGTCGGTGCCGCGCGACCGGATCCGCAGCGTGGACCTGCGCGCCGATCTGGTACGGCGGGCGTTCGGGCTGACCGTCGTGAAGATCGGTACGGGCGGCCATGGGGACGAGAGCGCCGAGCTGACCCTGGACCCGCTGCCGGTCGCCGAGGCCGAGGCCCTGCGCCGCGTCCTCCTGTCGGACGCTCCGGCCGACGCCTTCCTCGCGGAGGATCCTGTCGTCGCGGGCGCGCCGAGCCGAGGGGACGAGCCGGTCCCGGGAAGCGAGACCTCACGGGGAAGCGGCACTTCCCGGGTAGACGAGGCATTCCTGGGCAGTGGGCGTTCCCGGGAGACCGAGGCGTCCCGGAGGAACGGTCCTGCTCAACGGGACGAGGCTGCTTCCGGACATCGACCTGCTCGGGGAGACGAGCCTCTGGGAGCGGCGCGCGCGGTCGAGGTGGTGGCGCGGCTGCGGTGGCCGTGGGTCCGGTACGCGCCGCTGACCGTGTGGTCGTTCGCCGGTGCGGCGCTGGTGCTCGGCGCGCTCTACAAGCCGTTGGACGCGCTCGGGGTGGAGGTGTTCTCGGGCGAGACGGCGGCCCTCGTGTGGGGCTGGCTGACGGAGCGGCCCTGGGTGACGATCCCGGTGGTGGTCGCGGGCAACGTGGTGGCCGGTGTGACGGGGGCCGTCCTGCTCTTCGTGGAGTCCTGGGGCGGTTACCGCCTGGAACGCGAGCCCGGCCGCCCCGCAGCGCCCGCGGACGCCGGACCGGACACGGATTCGTCACCGGCCACGCCGCACGCCGCGCGACCGCACGGACGCCCGGCGGGATCGCACGAGGGACCGGCACCGCGGGATGGGCGGTGGCGGGTGCGGCGCGGGTTGCTGACCAGCCGCTCCCTCAGCTTGGACGAATTGCGGCTGCGCGGCGTGGAACTCCGCGAGCCGCTGCTGCTCAGGCTGGGCGGCGGCGCGCGCGTCAAGGCGGTGGCCACCGGGCTCGGCAAGGCGCAGGAGGGCGAGACCGAGGACGTGGCGGCGCTGACCCCGCCCCTCCCCCGGGCCGAAGCCGCGCGCATCGCGGCGCGGGTCGCGGGCGAGCGCCTGCCCGAACCGGTGCCGCATCCGGCGGCGGCGCGGCGCAGGCGCGTGCGGCGGGCGCTGATCGCCGCCGTCGCCCCCGCGGTGGCGCTCGCGGCGACGGCCACGTGGATCCGGAACGGCGGTGCGGAGGCGTGGACCCGGGGCGGCGGGCCGGGCGCGTGGGCACGGACCGACGACGTGCGGGCGTGGATCCGGGACGGCGCGCTGGAGGCGTGGGTATGGGGGGCGGCGGCTGCGGTGCTGCTCCTGGTGCTGCCGCTCGCGCTCCTGGCGGCCCTGGCCGGGTACCGGAGCCTGGGGCACGGGCTGGGCGGGCGTCACCTGGTGTCCCGGTCCGGTGCGGTGGTCCGGCGTACCGTCGCGCTCGACCGTGGCGGCATCGTCGGCTGGACGATCACCCAGTCGTACGTCCAGCGCCGCGCCGGGCTGCTGACGGTCTCGGCCACGACGGCCGCCGGGGACGGTCATTACGACGTGCTGGACGTGGGCGGCGACACCGGTCTGGAGCTGGCGGCACACGCCGTGCCCGGACTGCTCGACCCGTTCCTGGTCCGTCGCGGCCCTCGCACGGGGACCGGTCGAGGATGACCGTGGGCCGCTCACACGCGAGATGACCCGACGTAGGTGGTATGCGGCCCGCGCAGGATGACCCCGGAGTCGCATGCGTGCGCCGAAGGAGCCTCGCGCGCGCGGGCCCGGCTCCCAACGGGCGGGCGCGCGCGAGGCGGTGAGTCGCGGGATCCCCCACGGCTTGCCCGCGCCCCTGTCACGGTCAAGCGAGATCACGCGGCTCGGCTGTTGCGTGATCGACGCTATTTGTCCCGCTTGCAGAGCGGTTGCAGGCTCGTAAACCTCTCGCGTCATGAGTCCGGGAACGCCCTTTCACCCGAGCGGCCGCCGCGGTCGATCTCGCGGCCGGAGCCCACGCGGCAGAGGTCAGCGGCCGAGGCCGGCGTCGCGGGCGCGGACGATGGCCTCGGTCCGGTCGGCGACGTGCAGCTTGGCGAAGATGTTGGAGACGTTGTTGCGCACCGTCTTCGGCGACAGGAACAGCGCCGAGGCGATCTGCGGATTGGAGCGACCGGCGGCGATCAGCGAGAGGATCTCCCGCTCGCGCGGCGTGAGCTGCGGGAACATGCTCTCGTCCGGGGCGGGCGCCGGGGCGGAGAAGTACTCGGCCACACGGCGGGCGACCGTCGGCCCGAAGATGGCCTCCCCGTGGGCGACCGCCTGGATCGCGCGCACGATCTCCGCCTGGTTGGCGCCCTTGAGCAGGTAGCCGCGGGCCCCGGCACGCATGGCGGCGAACAGCGTGGCGTCCTCCTCCGACATCGTCAGCATGAGCACGCCGATGTGCGGGCTGTCGGCGACCACCCGCCGCGTCGCCTCGATGCCGTCGAGGTCGGGCATGGTGACGTCCATGACCACGATGTCCGGTTGGAGGGCGGCGGCTCGTTCCACCGCCTCGCGTCCGGTCGCGGCCGTGCCGACGACCTCCACGCCGGGGATCGAGCCCAGCAGCACCGCCAGCCCGTCCCGGTAGACCGGGTGGTCGTCGGCCAGCAGCACGCGGATCGGCTCATCGGACACCTGTCGCCTCCATACCTGTCTCCTCCAAGCCCGCCGCCGCGACAGAAACCGAGGCCGAAGGCGAAAGCGAAGGCCGAGCCGCCGGCGTCTCCGGGATCTGCGCCAGCGGCAGTCTCGCGCGGACCAGCGTGCCGCCCTCCTCGGGACAGCTCACCTCGCAGTCGCCGCCCAGCTCCGCCGTGCGCTCGCGCAGCGACAGCATGCCGACCCCGGCGACGACGTCCGGGCCGATGCCGCGCCCGTCGTCGCGCACCAGCACCTCCAGCGCGCCCTCGCGCACGCCGAGCGTGACCTCGCAGCGTCCCGCGCCGGAGTGCCGCACCACGTTGGCCAGCGCCTCCGACACGATACGGTACGCCGCCACCTCGACCGCGGCCGGCAGCGCGGCGAGCCCGTCGCCGGACACGGCCACGTGCGGCCCGCCGGAGCGCAGGCGGTCGGCCAGTTGCTCGACGGCGCGCAGCAGGCCGAGCTCGTCGAGCGCGGGCGGGCGCAGGTCGTGGACCAGCCGGCGGACGTCGGCCAGCACGGTGGTGACCTCGGCGGCCGTCTGCTCCAGGATGCGGTCCGACTCCGCGGGCGCGGACGCGGCGAGGTTGCGGGCGGCCTCGATGCGCAGCGCCACCGCGCCCAGGCTGGGGCCGAGCCCGTCGTGCAGGTCGCGCCGCAGCCTGCGGCGCTCCTCCTCGCGGGCGAGGACGAGCCGGGCGCGGATGCGCTGCAGGTCGGTGCTCAGCTCGCTGGCGCGCGCCGCCGCCGCGGCCTGCCGGACGAGGTCGCCGAGCAGCCGCTGGTCGCGTTCGGTGAGGTCGGCGCGGCACAGCACCAGGCGGCCGACCGCCTCGCCGCGGTAGGCGACAGGCAGCGACAGCGACGGCCCGCGCGGCGAGCCGTGCTCGACGACCGACCGCACGCCGCCGGGCCGCTCGATCTCCACCCGCACGTACGGCAGGCGGAACGCCTCCGCCACGGTCGTGGCCAGCGCGCGGAGCTGGTCGTCCGGCTCGGTGGCGAGTTCGAGGCGTTCGGCGAGCGTGGAGACCGTGGCGTACGGGTCGTCGCGCGCCCCGCGGGCCAGCCGCCGGGCCGCCCGCCACAGCCAGGTGCGCAGCGGCGCGTAGGCCACCGCCACGATCGCCATCGCGGTCAGCGCCGACTCGCGCTCCCCCAGCACGCTCCCCGCCACGGTGAACACGACGATGTCGATCACGACGGCCAGGGCCGCGAGCACGCCGTACAGGAAGGTGGCCGGCAGCAGCCGGTCGATGTCGTAGAGGCGGTACTTGGTCACCGCGACCAGCACCGCGCACGAGGTGAGCCCGAGCGCGACGCAGAGCAGCACCGCGGGCACCCCCGGCGGCGCCACGAGCGGCAGCAGCAGCACGAACATGTCCACCAGCGCCGCCCACGTCAGCCAGCGGATCTGCGCCCGCCGCTCCGGGTCCGCGGCACGGTAGCGGCGCACCATGACCGCGAACGGCACCACCAGGCTCACCGGCACCGCGGCCTGGGCCACCGCGATCAGCGGCTGCCACACCTCGTACGGCAGGCCGACGCTGAGCAGGTCGAGGTCGAGCCGGGCGATCCCGGCGGGCAGCTCGGCCGCCCAGTGACGGCTCAGCACGTCCATCGGCACGAGCAGCCAGACCACGGCCTGGAACGCGGTCAGGCCGAGGCTGGCCAGCGACAGCCACCGCCATCCCCGCGCCGAGGGCAGGCGGCCGTCGGGGAAGAGGAGGATCAGCAGCGGCAGCCCGACGAGCAGCAACGCTCCGAACCGGGCGTACAGCCAGTACGCCAGAGCCGCCCCCGGCGTCCCCGGGGAGCCGTAGACGGCGTGCAGCGACCAGGCGTCGGCGAAGCCGTTCAGCCCCCACAGGACCCCCGACAGCACCAGCACCCAGGCGACCGGATGCCGGGGCAGCCGCCGCAGCAGCAGCGCGCCCGGCACCACCTGGGCCAGCCCGGCCACGGCGTACGGCCAGCTCACCTCGTCCAGGTCGGCGCCCGGCGGGACGGCGACGCCGGCGTTGACCACGTCCAGGACGGCCGTGCCGGCCGTGAGCGCGACCACGAGGAGCGCCACCGCGACCGCCACGATCACGGGCAGACGGGCGGCGCTCGCCGGCGCCCTGGACAGTCCCCGGCCGTCTGTGCCGGGCGCCCCGGCCGAGCCCCGGCCGTCTCTGCCCGGCACCCCGGCCGAGCCCCCACCGTCCGCGGCCGGCGCCTCGACTGGTCCGGTTTTCGTCATTCGAGCATTGTCGCCGGTTTTGTGTCCCGTTGTCCCGGGACACGATGTCCCGGGACTGCGGGGCCGCGGCCCCTCCCCGACGGTCAGTTCCCGGTGGGCTTGCCCTCCAGGCCCTCCAGGCCCGCCAGGTACGCGCGGGCCACCTTGAGCGCCCCCGCCTGCGCCTCCTTCTTCGGCATGAGGCGGACCTCGGGCGAGTTGGTGGGCTCGTCGCCGCGATGCTGCTGACCCGCGTAGTCCACCGCGACGACCAGCGCGCCCTTGCGGATCATCACGGTCGTGCTGCCGGCGAACACCACGTTCCTGCGGTAGCTGAGGTACTGGCTGTAGGCGGCGTCGCCCATGCCCTTGATGTCGGTCAGCTTGTCCCAGACGACGTCCTTCGTGGAGAAGGACTCCATGGACTTGTTGCCGCCGCGCCGGCCCGCGTAGAACGTGCCGGCCGCGCCGGCGTCGGGCGCCCCCGCCCGGTTGGTGAACCGGTGCGTGGTGATCAGCACGCTGCGGACCTTCGTGACGCCGCCACCCGCGTCGATCTTGCGGTTGAGCCAGCGGCACTCGGTCTGGGTGTCCGCGCCCGTCGTACTGCCCGTCGCCTTGGTCTCGGCGTCCGGCACCAGCGCGGTCGCCGCCTTCCCCGCCGCGACGCAGTCGGCGGGCATGGCCGCGAGCGGCGTCGGCGTCGGCGTGGGGGCGGCGGTCGTAGGCGTGGCCGTGGGCGTGGGGATCTTGAGCGGCTGAGCCAGCACGTCGGGGTGCTGGGCCTTCCACGCGGCCACGCCCTTGGCGATCTGGCCGACGATGCCGGTGACCTCGCGGATGGCGTTGCCCTCGGTGACCGACTGGACGGTCTTGTTGGTGAGGAGGGCGGCGTCCTTGCGCCGCTGGTCGGCCTGGTACTTGACCTCGATGGTCATGTCGCCCACCCGGGCGTGGGCCTCGCCGTAGGAGTACCACAGCACGGTGCCCGACCGCCGCCACACGTACTGGGCGAACGCGCCGTCGCCGACGCCCTGGATGTCCGTGACCTTGGAGGTGTAGTCCCTGTCGCCCTTCGTCGGGGTGGGTTTGGCGGTCTCGGCGTACTTGGCGCCGCCGCGGTCGATCTCGAACGAGTTCTGCGCCATCGACCGGCCGGTCTTCGCGCCGTCGCCGCGGTGCTGGTCGACCTTGACCTCGATCTGGCGGCTGCGCCAGTACTCGCCGAACGAGATGCGGAGGTTCGCCCAGGTGCAGGTGAAGTTGATCGTGTAGTCGCTGGACCGGGAGTCGCCGGTGACCTTCGCCTCGGGCACGAGCCGGTCGATCGTCTCCTCGGGCAGCATGGCGCACACGTCCGGGCCGGGCACGGGGCCGTTCGCCGCCTTCGACGCCTTGGCCGCCGGCTCCTGACCGGCGGACGTCCTGCCGTACACGAGGTACGCGCCGCCGGCGCCGCCCGCCAGCAGGAGCGCCACGCCCGCGGCCACGACGGGCATGACCCAGGGGCGGCGCGCCTTCGGGCGGTCGGGGGTGGGGGTTCCGCCGGTGGGGACGTCCAGGCCGACGGACGACGGCATGGTGACCGACCCGCCGTCCCCGGTCGCCGCCTGGCCGTATCCGGGGCCTTGAGGGTTCCGGCCGGGCGGGTTCTGGCCGGGCGGGCCGTACGGGGTGCCCGGAGGCGGTGCGCCGTACGGCTGGGGCGCGGGGCCCTGGGACGGTCCGGGAAGCGGGCCGCCGTACGGGCCGGGCATGCCTTCTGGTGCGGCGGAGGGACCGGCGGGCGGCCGGCCGGGCGGCCCCGAAGGCCCCTCAGGTCCCGAGGGCCCCGAGAACTGCCCGGCCGCAGGGGCGGAAGGCGGAGCCGAGGGAGGCCACACCGGCGCCCCGAAGCCAGGACCTGACGGGGCCTCGAAGCCAGGACCTGACGGGGCCTCGAAGCCAGGACCTGACGGGGCCTCGAAGCCAGGGCCTGACGGGGCCCCAGACTCAGGACCGGCGGAGTGAGGGCCGGGGGGCTGCCCGGCCGGAGGAGCCGCCGGCGGGCCGGCGGGCGGAGGGACCGGGCGCCCCTCGTACGGCTCCGCCTGCGGCTCCCACGGAACGAACGCACCAGGCGCCGGCGACTCCTGCGACGGCGGGAACCCCGGCGGACCGGAGTACGGCGCCTGCGGGACCCCGGAGTGCGGCGGAAAGCCCTGCGCCCCCGGCCCCGGCTGCGGCGCGAAGCCCCCCGGCCCCGGCTGCGTGGGGAAGCCCTGCGGCCCGGACTGCGGGGACGGCGGCGGGAAGCCGGGCGGTGGGGACGGGGGCCCGGCCGGTGGCTCGGACGGGCCGCCCGGCCCCGGTCGGGGGTTGTGCGGGGGCTCGTTCCGGTCACCGGCATTCACGAGGGACTCCTGGGGATTTCGTCATGACATGCGACTGAACATGCTAGTAAAAGCCGTGATGCGGCACTCGCCGATCCACCCAGAGCGCCTCAGGAGCCAGAGAAGCAGCCCCACGTGACGGACCCGTCGGCGGAGGAGCCGAACCCGCTCGACCGGCCGCGCCTGTCGGCGCGGTGGTTCGCGGCCCCTGCAGCTCGGTCGGGCAGGAACGTGCAGGAACGTGACCGACGGGCCCGGCGGGGACGGCTCGCCGTCCCGCCCCGCGGCGGGTCATCCTCCCAGTGCCGCCGAGACCGTCCGCGCGGCCGTGAGCACCGTCTGCTTGCCGCCTCCCGCGTCCTTGACCGCCACCCTCTCGCGTTGCAGGGTCACCTGCCCCATGAGGTTGCTCAGCCGGAACAGCACGACGTCGTTGCTCCGCCCCTCGTTCGGGGCGGCGAACGCGAACGAGGTCTGCGCGTACGCGGTCTCGCCCACCCCTTTCACGTCCTGCCCTTCGCCGGTGACCCTGCGGAACACCGTGCCCTTCGCGCCCACCCTGCCGGCGCGCTCGCTGGCGTACCTGCGCTCGGCGATCCGGGGGCCGCTGAGGTCGCCGGCCGGCCGCTCGGCCCAGACCTCCACGATCAGCGTGCGCGGCGCGTTGGTGTTGTCGAGTTTCCACTGGCACTCACCCGGCCGTGGGGCCGTCCGCACCACCGCCCCGCCCAGCAGCTCCACGGCCCGGGCGTCGCCGACCAGCCCGCACGGGTCGGGCGCCGTCGCGAACCTCCCGGCCTCGGGCGTCCCCTTGAGCGCCGTGACCCCGTACCAGCCGGCCACGCCCACCAGCGCGGCGGCCACGGCCGCCACCGGTACGAGCCACCGGCGGCGACGGCGGCGGACGGGCTCGGCCAGCGCGTTCAGCCGCTCGCGGACCACGCCCGCCGGCGGGCGCGTGACCGGGTCCTTGGCCAGCATCGCCATGATGAGCCCACCGAGCTCGGAGCCGGCCCGTTCCGGGAACGGGGGGTCGTGCAGCAGCACCGCGGCCGCGACGGCGGCCGGCATGGCGCGCTCGAACGGCGCCCTGCCCTCGGCCGCCACGTACAGGGCCGCGCCGAGCGACCACAGGTCGGAGGCGGAGCCGGCGGCCTGCTGGTTCAGGCGTTCGGGAGCCATGTAGCCGAGCGAGCCGCCGCCCGAGGTGGGGCCCGCTCCGTCCTGGCCGTACAGGGGCACGGCGATGCCGAAGTCGGTGAGCATGGCCGAGCCGTCGGCGTCGAGCAGGATGTTGGCCGGCTTGACGTCGTGGTGGAGCATGCCGTTCATGTGCGCGGTCTCCAGCGCCGACAGCACCCTCAGCCCGATGCGCGCCACCTCCTCGGGCGGCAGCGGTCCGCGCTCCTTGACCACCTTATCCAGCGAGCGCCCGGTGACCAGATCCATGATGATCCACGGCTGGTCGCCCTCGAGCACCACGTCGTGGACCATGACGATCGCCGGGTCGCGCAGCCGCCCGGCGGACCTGGCCTCGTGGATGGCGCGGTCGGCGAACGCGGCCCGCTGCGGCGGGGTCAGGCCCGGCGGCACGCGGACCTGCTTGACCGCCACCTGCCGGTCGAGCGTCTCGTCGATCGCCCGCCACACCGTGCCCGCGCCGCCCTCGCCGAGCCGCTCGACCAGGCGGTAGCGGCCGGCCAGCCGGTAGGCCTCAGCCGGCACGGCGCAACGCCTTCTCGGTGGCCCGCGCCGCGTCCAGCGCGGTGCGCTTGATGTCGTCGTCGGTGGGCCGGTCGCCCAGCGTGGTGTACTCGACCCGCACCACGAGGTTGGCCAGCCGGAAGTAGACGTGGGCGCTGTGCATCCGGCCCGTCGGCCCCTTCATCTCGTAGCCGAACGCCTCCTCCCCGATCCCCGTCACGGCGTGGGCGGGGGTGAGGCTGGCCTTGTTGGTGCCCGTCGCGCCGACCTCCGGCCAGGTCCAGTCGACACCCTCCCGGTACTTCCCCCATTTGATCTTCTGGTTCTCGAACAGGGTGTGCGCCGAGGCCGGGGTCATCGACCACGGGTCGGCCGTGTCGGAGTCCTTCTGGAGCTGGACGCCGATCCCCGTCTTGGGGATGGTCCAGCCGCAGGTGGGACCCTCCTCGTCGGAGCTGCGCCGACCGGCCGGGGGTTTCTGGACCCGCAGCAGCCGGGCCACGTCCTCGCCCTGCAGCACCGAACAGGCGTCCATCGGCACGGTGAACGCCTCGGGAATCCCGTCGTCCTGCCGCCGCACCAGCAGGAACACGCCCGCGCCCACGACGGCGAGCGCGACGACGGCGGCCACGGCGCCCCACAGGAGGCCCTTGCGGGGGCGCCGCACCCGGCCGGGGGCGGTCATCTCGTGCGTGACCGTCAGGCGCGGCGACTGGCCGGCCGCCACCTGCCGGAGCGCGTCACGGGCGGTGCGGGCGTCCGGCCTGGCGAACGGGTGACGCGCGGTCAACGCGGCGATCACGGGGCCGATGAGGCCGCCGACCTCGGGCGGCGGCGTGGTCAGCGTCGCGGTGATCCGCTCGCCGGCCGTGCCGCCGTACATCGGACGGCCCTCGACCGCGTAGAACAGCGTGGCCCCGACCGACCACAGGTCGGAGGCGGGGCCGCCCGGGTCTCCGTCCAGCCGCTCCGGCGCGATGAACCCCGGCGAGCCGATCGTCAGCCCCTGCTCGGTGATCGCGGCCTGGCCCTCCTGGCGCGCGATGCCGAAGTCGGTGAGGACCACCCGGCCCGTGTCGGTGATGAACACGTTGCCCGGCTTCACGTCGCGGTGCTGCAGCCCCTGCGCGTGGGCGGCGGCCAGCGCCTCCAGCAGGTCGGCGCCGACCCGCGCCGCGTGCTCCTGCGGCATCGGGCCGTGCCGCTTGACCACGTCGGCCAGGCTGCCGCCCCGCAGCAGCTCCATGACCAGCCACGGACGGCCGTACTCGACGATGACGTCGTGCAGCGCCACGATGCCGGGGTGGCGCAGCCTGGCGGTGGCCTGCGCCTCGCGCACGGCCCGCGTGACCAGCTCGTTCCGCTCCGCGGCGGGCAGCCCCTCGGGCAGCGTGAGCTCCTTGACCGCCACCTCGCGATCGAGCATCTCGTCCCTGGCCAGCCACACCCTTCCCATGCCGCCGGCGCCGAGCTGGACGATCAGGGAGTAGCGGCCGGCGAGTCTTCCGCCAGACATACCCGGAAGACTAACTAAGGATCATGATGAAAGGTTATTCGTCGGGCGGACGCGCAACTGTCGGTGGCCGACTCTATGGTCTTGGATCGTGGACGCGGTACAAGGCACCCTCGACGAGCTCGGCACCCCGCTGAGTGACGTCACGTTCGTCGTTTTCGACCTGGAGACGACCGGCGGCTCGCCGGCCGAGCACCAGATCACCGAGATCGGCGCGGTCAAGGTGCGGGCCGGCGAGGTGCTGGGCGAGTTCTCCACGCTGGTCGATCCGGGAGGCCCGATCCCGCCGTTCATCTCGGTGCTGACCGGCATCACCGACTCCATGGTCGTGGCGGCGCCGCGCATCGAGGCGGTGCTGCCGAGCTTCCTCGAGTTCATCCAGGGCACCACGCTGGTCGCGCACAACGCGGGCTTCGACACCCGCTTCGTCAAGGCGGCCTGCGCCGCCCACGGCTACCCGCCGCCGGCCAACCCGGTCGTCGACACCGTCGACCTGGCCCGGCGGGTGCTGACCCGCGACGAGACGCCCAACGCCAAGCTCGGCACGCTGGCCCGGTTCTTCCGCAGCCCCGCCGAGCCGTGCCACCGCGCCCTGCAGGACGCCAGGGCCACCGTGCACGTCCTCCACGGGCTCATCGAGCGGGCGGGATCGTTCCAGGTCCACACGCTGGAGGAGCTGAAGTCGTTCGTCCGCGCGCCCACGCCCGAGCAGCAGCGCAAGCGCCACCTCGCCGAGTCGGTGCCGCACTCCCCCGGCGTCTACCTGTTCGAGGACGAGCGCGGCGAGGTGCTCTACATCGGCAAGAGCACCAACCTGCGCAACCGCGTGCGCTCCTACTTCACCGCCAGCGAGACCCGGCCGCGCATCCGCGAGATGATCGGCATCGCCGAACGGGTCCGCCACATCGTGTGCGCCACGGCGTTAGAGGCCGAGGTGCGGGAGCTGCGCCTCATCGGCGGCGCCAAGCCCCGCTACAACCGCCGTTCCCGCTTCCCGGAGAAGGTCGTCTGGCTCAAACTCACCCAGGAACCGTTCCCCCGGCTGTCGATCGTGCGCGAGCTCAAGGACGACGGCGCCGCCTACCTCGGCCCGTTCGGCAGCAACCGCTCCGCCGACGACGCCCGCCTCGCCCTGCAGGAGGCGGTGCCGCTGCGCCAGTGCACCCAGCCGATGACGCTGCGCACCCGCCGGGCGGCGTGCGTGCTGCTGGAGATGGGCCGCTGCGGCGCGCCCTGCGAGGGGCGGCAGAGCCAGGCCGAGTACGCCCTGCACGCCGAGACGGCGCGCCGGGCCATGACGCTCGACGCCACGCCCGTCCTCGCCGCCGTGACCGCCCGCATGGAGCGGCTGTCGGCCGAGCAGCGCTACGAGGAGGCGTCGATCGAGCGCGACCGGCTGGCCGCGTTCGTCCGCACGGCCGCGCGCATGCAGCGCCTGTCCGCGATCACCCGCATCCCGCAGCTCATCGCCGCCAGCCCCGCCTTCGACGGCGGCTGGGACATCCACGTCGTCCGGTACGGCCGGCTCGCGGCCGCCGGGGTCATGCCGCGCGGCGCCCACCCCGTGCCGTTCGTCGAGTCGCTGGCGGTCCGCGCCGAGACCGTCCTGCCGGGGGCGGGGCCGATCCACGCGGCCGGCGCCGAGGAGACGGAGTGCATCCTGCGCTGGCTGGAGTCGCCGGGGGTGCGGCTGGTGGAGGTCGACGGCGACTGGGCGCTGCCCATCCACGGGGCGGCCCGCCACAAGGCCCGCATCGAGCTCGCCTACCGGCCGCTCGCCGCCGAGCGCTCCCACTCCCGCGAGGGCCGGCCCTTGCGCTGACCCGATAGAGTTGGGGCCATGGTCACGGCTATCGTTCACATCAACGCCGAGGTCGACCGGATTCCGGAGGTCGCCCAGACGATCGCCGAGATCGACGGCGTCAGCGAGGTCTACTCCATCACCGGCGAGTACGACCTGCTGGCCATGGTGCGGGTGGCCGCCTACGAGGAGATCGCCGAGGTGGTCCCGGGCCGCATCAACAAGGTCTCGGGCGTGCTGCACACCGAGACCCACATCGCCTTCCGGGCCTACTCCAAGCACGACCTGGACGCCGCCTTCTCCATCGGTTTCACCGAGTCCGACTGAACCTCCGGCCTGTTCCCTTCCTGAGGGCCCGACGGTTCACTTCTTGAGGGGCTGACGATCCGTCTCTCGCGGCGGCCCGTCCCTCCGGGCCCCCCTTCCGCGCTGCCGACCTGCGCCTCCCACGCACAGGCGCCCGGTCACCGCGTCGCCGACCTGCGTCGCCGACGTCCGCGCCGTCCGCTTACGGGGCGCCCTGTCGTCGCGCTGCCCGCCCCGCCACCCGCTCGCGTGCGGCCTGCTCGCATGCGGCCCCGCGCCGTGCCCCGGCGCCTCCGCCCGCCCGCGCTCCTCGCGCCACCCGCTCTCCCCCCGGCCGTCACAGCATGCGGAAACAGCGAGGGCCCGGACGGCTGGTGCCGTCCGGGCCCGGGCTGGGCCGCCGGTCCTCAGGGGAGCGGCGGCGGGTGGATCAGTGGGTCAGCGAGCGGTCCTCGCCCGACCCGATCGCGGCGTGCTCGTCCTCGTGGCCGTGGCCCTCGTCCAGAGCGATCTTCTCGCCGCCGTACGCGCGGGACATGCGGGCCCGGAGCTTGCCGAGCGGCCCGCGCATGCCCTTCGGCGGGATGCCGGCGCCGTCCGCCTCGACGGGCAGCATCTGCACCGCCTCCTTGCCGCGCACGTGAGCCTCGATGTCGTCCGCCGGAGGCGTGTGGATCTCGATGAACTCACCGTGCGGCAGCCGCTTGATGACGCCCGACTCGACGCCGTGCGAGACGACGGCCGCGTCGGAGCGCTGCAGGCCGAGGCAGACGCGGTAGGTGATGATGTACGCCAGCGCCGGCCCCACGAACACCAGCACCCGGCCGATGTACGTCGTCCAGTTGAGCGAGATCTGGAAGTTCGCCGAGAGCTCGTCGTTGGCGCCGAGCAGCCAGAGCACGCCGTAGAACGTGATGGCGGCCATGCCGATCGACGTGCGGTGCGGGTTGTTGCGCGGGCGCTCGGCGATGTGGTGCTCGCGGTGGTCGCCCGTGATCCAGCGTTCGAGGAACGGGTACAGCGCGAGACCGGTCATGACGAGCCCCAGCGGCACGAGCGCCGGGATGATCACGCTCAGCGGCAGCGTGCCCGCGTGGGACGTGCCGAAGAGGTTGATCTCCCACGACGGCATGAGCCGCAGCGAGCCCTCCAGGAAGCCCATGTACCAGTCGGGCTGCGAACCCGCCGAGATGTCCGCCGGCGTGTACGGGCCGAACAGCCAGATCGGGTTGATCTGGGTGAACGTGGCCAGCCCGGCCACCACCGCGAACGTGAACAGGGTGTACGCGCCCGCCTTGGCCATGAAGGCCGGGTAGAACGGCGCGCCCACCACGTTCTTGTTGGTGCGGCCCTTGCCCGGCATCTGGGTGTGCTTCTGCACCCACATGAGCACCAGGTGGGCCGACACGAGCGCCAGGATGAGGCCCGGGATGAGCAGGATGTGCAGCGAGTAGAACCGGGAGATGATGTCCTCGCCCGGGTATTCCCCGCCGAACAGGAAGAACGTGATGTACGTTCCGACCAGCGGCAGCGAGATCGCCACACCCTCGGTGATCCGCAGACCGGCGCCGGAGAGCAGGTCGTCGGGCAGGGAGTAGCCGGTGAGGCCCTCGACCAGCGCCAGCGTCAGCAGCAGGACGCCGATCAGCCAGTTGAGCTCGCGGGGCTTGCGGTACGCGCCGGTGAAGAACACCCGGAGCATGTGCACCATCATGCCGGAGACGAACAGCAGGGCCGCCCAGTGGTGCATCTGCCGCACCAGCAGGCCGCCGCGCACGTCGAAGCTGATCTCCAGCGACGACGCGTACGCCTCAGACATCATGACGCCCCTGAGCGGGGCGTACGAGCCGTTGTAGGCGATCTCCCCCATGCCGGGCTTGAACCAGAGCGTCAGGAACGTACCGGTCAGCAGCAGGAGGATGAACGCGTAGAGGGCGATCTCACCGAGCAGGAACGACCAGTGGTCGGGAAAGACCTTCCGCAGGTTGCGCTTGAGGAAGTTGGCCCCGCCGATGCGCTCGTCGAGGAAGTTCGACGGACCGGCGACGCCCTTGGGAACCGTTGTCAGGTCGCTGCTCATGCGTGACCTCCCTTGGACCTGGCCTCGGCCTCGGCGTCACCGCGCTCCCAGTAGCTGGGACCCGGGGGCACCGCGAAGTCGCCCTTGGCGATGAGGTAGCCCTGGTCGTCGACCGTGATCGGCAGCTGCGGCAGCGGCCGGGCGGCCGGGCCGAAGATGACCTTCGCGCCGTCGGCGGCGTCGAACGTCGACTGGTGGCAGGGGCACAGGATGTGGTGGGTGGTCTGCTCGTACAGGGCCGCCGGGCAGCCCACGTGCGTGCAGATCTTGGAGTAGGCCACGATGCCGTCGTGCGTCCAGTTGAGGTTGGTGCCCGACTTGATCTCGTCCGCACGGAACTTGATCAAGATCAGCGTGGCCTTGGCGAGGGCGTTGAGGTCGTGCTCGTAACCCTCGGGAACGACGGACAGGATGCCGCCCGGCGAGTTGAAGTCGGCCGCGCGGATCGGCTGGCCGGTGCCCTCGACGACGAGGCGCAGCGGCTTGCCCTCCTTGGTCTTCTCGCCCCAGACGGTGTGGCGCAGCGTCTCGTTGAACTTCGCGCCCGGCATCTTCGAGTTGTCGAGGTCACGCAGGAGGACCAGCGGGATCAGGCCGAGCGGGGCCGCCGCGAGCAGCAGGGTGCGGCGCAGCAGCGGGCGCTTGACGAACCCGCTCTCCTTGGCGCCCTGGAGGAAGGTCTCGGCGACCACCTCGCGAGTGTCCTCGTCGGAGACCATCGGGTGGCGCTCCTGGATGAGGGAGTACTTCGGCATGATCTGGCGGACCCAGACCACGATGCCGACGGCCAGCCCCAGCAACGCGAGCGTGAGGCTGCCTCCCAGCGCGAGGGTGGAGGTCGCGGTCTTCTCCGGGCTGCCCACCTGGAACACCACGTAGGAGATGATGAACGCGATCGCCGCCAGGAAGGTGATCGTGAAGCACAGCGCCACGATCTTCTCGGCCTTGCGGGCCTTGGTCTCGTCCTGGTACGTGACGCCGGCGACCTCCGCGTCGCGTGCGGCGGGTTCCCCGTCGCCGAGCATCGAGGTGCCCGGGGCGGGGGTGCCGATGACGCGCTTGGGCGCGCGCTCGTCCGGCTGCTCGATCTCGTGCTCGATGTCTGTCATGACTTCTGTCGCTTCTTCGCGGTGATCCAGATGGAGGCGAGTACGAGGGCGGTGATGCCCACGACCCAACCTACGAGACCCTCGGTCACGGGGCCAATGCGGCCCAGGCCGAAGCCTCCCGGGTCCTTCTGCTCGCGCACCTGGGTGATGTAGGCGATCATGCTGCGCTTCTCTTCGGGCGTGATCGTGGTGTCGTTGAACACCGGCATGGCCTGCGGGCCAGTGGCCATCGCCTCGTAGATCTGCGTGGGGGTGGCCTGGTTCAGGTTGGGCGCGTACTTGCCCTGCGTGAGCGCGCCGCCCGCGCCTGCCCAGTTGTGGCACTGGATGCAGTTGGCGCGGAAGAGCTCGCCGCCCTTGCCGGCGTCGCCGAGCGCGGGGTCGACCTGCTCCTTGCCGGGCACCTGCGGGCCGCCGCCGAGCGACTGCACGAAGGCGCCGATCTGACGGATCTTGTCCGGCGTGACCCAGCCCGCCATCGGCTTGCGCGGCACCTGGGCGCCGGGGTTGGACGCCGGCATGCGGCCGGTGCTCATCTGGAAGTCGACGGCCGCCGCGCCCACGCCGATCAGCGTCGGGCCGGTCGAGGTGCCCTGCGCGTTCATGCCGTGGCAGCTGGCGCAGTGAACCTCGAACAGGCTCTTGCCCGCGGCGACGTCGTCGAGCTTGCCCGAGGCAAGGGCCGCGTCCGCGGGCCTGCCGGCCTGGACGAACGCGGTGTATACCATCCCGACCAGCGCCAACGCCAAAATCAGGACGGCGTATCTCGCGAGGGGATGCCGCCGCCAAGCGGTGATCCTAGTCACAGAGATCCCGTTCCTTAACGAATGATGTAGATGGTCGCGAAAAGACCGATCCAGACGACGTCGACGAAGTGCCAGTAGTAGGACACGACGATGGCGCTGGTGGCCTGCTCATGCGTGAAGCGCTTCGCGGCGTACGTGCGTCCCAGCATGAACAGGAACGCGATCAGGCCACCGGTCACGTGCAGGCCGTGGAAGCCCGTCGTGAGGTAGAACACCGACGTGAATGCGTTGGCGGACAGGGTCGCGCCCTCGCTCGCCAGCTCGCCGTACTCGTACAGCTGCCCGGCGACGAAGACGGCGCCCATCAGGAAGCTGACGATGTACCAGAAGCGGAGCTTGCCGACCTGTCCCTTCTCAGCGGCCCACACGCCGAGCTGGCACGTCACACTCGACAGCACCAGGATGATCGTGTTGACCGTCGCGAACGGGATGTTCAGGTGAGCGCCCTCGGCCGTCGCGCCCTTCGGCAGCAGCGCAGGCCCCCATTCGAGGCCGTGGCCCTCGCTCACCGACCGGATGGTGAAGTACATCGCGAACAGCGCCGCGAAGAACATGAGCTCGGAGGACAGCCACACGATGGTCCCGACGCTGACCAGGTTCGGTCTACGGGCCGGGTGTGCTGTCGTCGTCGAAGTTATTGCGGATGCTGTCGCCACGGGCAGCATTATTGCGGCTCCGGGTGTCGGTCCGGCGCACGACCCCCCGTTAGCGGGGGTCCGGAGACCATCAAGCTGGGATAATTCCTGCAAATCACGCGCCAGGGGCGGCGGCCTGGGATTGCACGCCGCCGCACCGGTACGATCCCAGGTGACCCTATACCGCTTCGACCGATAGTGAGCGCGACCGTGAGCACCGACGACACCATGAAGGTCCTCGTCTACAGCGACGACGCCACCACCCGCGAGGAGGTGCGGCAGGCTCTCGGCCGCCGTCCGGCCGCCGACGTGCCCTTCGTGGAGATCGTCGAGTGCGCCACCGAGCCCAAGGCGCACCAGTGGCTCGGCTCCGGCGAGATCGACGTCGCCGTGCTCGACGGCGAGACCCAGCCGGCCGGCGGCATGGGCGTGTGCCGCCAGGCCAAGGACGAGGTCTACGACTGCCCGCCGGTGTGCCTGATCATCGCCCGGCGCGACGACCGCTGGCTGGCCGAGTGGTCCAAGGCCGACGCCGTCGTCCCGCAGCCGCTGGAGCCCCTGGTGCTGGCCGACACCGTCGCCGACCTCATGCGCCGCCGCTCCTCCACCCGACTCAACGCTAAGTAGGTGCCCTCCGTGGATGCCCGGACCACCTGGCCCGCCCTGCTGTCGGCGCTCCTCGCCGGCGAGCACCTCACCGCCGACGAGACCGCGTGGGCGATGCGAGAGATCATGTCCGGCTCCGCGACGTCCGCGCAGATCGCCGGCTTCGCCGTCGCGCTGCGCGCCAAGGGCGAGACCGTGGCCGAGGTGGCGGGCCTGGCCCGCACCATGCTGGAGTTCGCCACGCCGCTGAGCGTGGAGGGCCCGGTGGTCGACGTGGTCGGCACCGGCGGCGACCGCGCCCACACGGTCAACGTCTCGACGATGGCGGCGATCGTGGCCGCCGCGGCGGGCGCCCGGGTCGTCAAGCACGGCAACCGCGCGGCCTCCTCCTCGTGCGGCGCGGCCGACGTCCTGGAGCACCTCGGCATCCGGCTCGACCTCACGCCCGAGCAGACCGCCCGGGTCGCCCGGGAGGCGGGCATCGCCTTCTGCTTCGCGCCCGTCTACCACCCGGCGCTGCGCTTCGCCGGGCCCCCGCGCAAGGAGATCGGCGTCCCGACGGTCTTCAACTTCCTCGGCCCGCTCACCAACCCGGCCCGCCCGGCCGCCCAGGCGATCGGCGTCTACGACGCCGGCATGCTGCCGGTGCTCGCGGGCGTCTTCGCCGAGCGCGGCGTGTCGGCGCTGGTGTTCCGCGGCGACGACGGCCTCGACGAGCTGACGATCTCCACCACCTCCACGGTGTGGACGGTCCGCGACGGCGCCGCCACGCAGACCGTGTTCGACCCGGCCGTGCTGGGCATCGCGCGCGCCGACGCGGGCGCGCTGCGGGGCGGCGACGTGGCCTTCAACGCCCAGGCGGTGCGCGACCTGGTCGGCGGGACGACGGGGCCGGTGCGCGACGCGGTGCTGCTCAACGCCGCCGCCGCGCTGGTCGCGCTCGACGGTCCGGGCGAGGACCTCGACTCCGCCATGATCGACGCGTACGCGCGGGCGACGCAGGCCGTCGACTCCGGCCGGGCCGCCGCGACCCTCGACCGCTGGGTCGAGGTCAGCCGCGCCGCCTGACCCCTTTCCGCCTGCGCACCGGCCCCGTCTCACCGCGCGGGCCGCGGTCGTCGTCGAACGGGCCGCGCCGTGTCCTGCCCGGACATGGCGCGGCCCGTCGTCGCGTACGGCGTGCACGGCTTGTACGGCGTGCACGGCGCGACCCGGGCCGTGCCGCTGACCGGCCTGTACGGCCCTGAGCGGCCCTCAGCCAGCCGCAGGCCCGATTCCGCATGACGGGAGTGGCGGGACCGTCACAGAGCGCCAGGAGCCCTCTGACGGGCCGGGACGCGGTAGCCCGGGGTCAGGCACCGGAATGACAGGCAGCCGAATCAGGGCGTCCGGGTCAGGGCGGGCGAGTCAGGGCGTCCGAGTCAGAAGGTCGTCGTCAGGGCGTCCGGGTCAGAAGGTCGTCGTGGGGCCGTCCTTGAGCGAGCTCCACTTCAGCCATTCCTTCCAGCTCTCCTGCCAGTGCCCCCACCCGTTCGTGGGCTCCAGCACCCGAGGCGACCCCGTGATGATGATCGGGTCGCCGATCAGGGTGTTGTCGAGGAACCACTTGGCGTTCGCCGGGCTGACGTTCACGCACCCGTGGCTGACGTTGGAGTTGCCCTGCGCCCCCACCGACCAGGGCGCACTGTGCACGTACTCGCCGCTGTTGGAGATCCGGACGGTGTCGTAGACCGTGAGCTGGTAGTAGCCGGGCTGGCCGGGACCGATGCCGGGTGAGGTCATGACCGTGACGTTCTCCCGGGACATGGCCAGGTGGATGCCGGAGGTCGTGTAGAACTTCCAGGCGCCGCCCTGCCCCGCGCTCATCGGCATGGTGCGGATGACCTTGCCGTCGCGCTTGACGGTCAGGACGTGGTTCTGCGTGGTGCCGCGGGTGATCTGCTCGCGCCCGATGCGGAAGTCGAGCCGCACGTCGCGCTTGCCGTACAGGCCCTCGCCGCCGCGCACGCCGGCCAGGCGGGCCTCCACGCGCACCTTCGTGCGGGCGGGCCAGTACTCGTTCGGCCGGAAGTCGACGTGCCGGTCGTCGAACCAGTGCCACGCGCCCTGGACGGGCTTGGAGCTCTGCACGCTGAGGTTGCGCTCGATGGAGACCCGGTCGGTGACCGGCTTGTCGAAGGTGATCATGACGGGCATGCCGACGCCGACGGTGAGCCCGGTGTCGTTGCTGTTGGGGGTGATGTACTCGATGTCGAAGGTGTCCTTCGCCTTGACCGTGGTGAAGGTGCTGGAGCTCTCCTTGCGCTTGCCGTCGGCGTTGACCGCGACGGTCCGCACCGTGTAGGTGGTGCCGGGCCGGGCGGTCTGGTTGCTGCGCCAGCGGGTGCCGTCGTCGCTGATGACGCCGGGCAGGCGGCCGTGTGCGCTGGTGACGTGGACGCTCTTGAGCGTCCCGGCGTCCGCGGCGACGACCACGGTCTCGTCGGTCGGCACGTCGCCGGTGCGGTCACGGGGGCTCACGGCCACGAAGACGTCCGGGGCCGCGGCGGGTTTGACGGTCTGCTTGGTCGCGGTGGTGGCGGTGCAGGCCGTCAGCAGCGACACGGCGATCAGAGCGGCCGATCCATGCGCGAGGTGCCCCACGAGTACTCCCCCGTCCCGTTCGGTCCCTTCGCCTCTTGTCTTACCCTGCGTGATGGATTGGCCACTTCCGCGACGTGGTAAAGATCATCAAAAAGCGGGCGTCCTCCCCCAAGGAGGACGCCCGCTGGTCAGGCTCGGATCAGACGGCTCGGGTCAGTGCGAGAAGTTGCCCCGGTAGTACTGGAACACGAAGCCGATCATGGCCATGATCACCAGGAAGACCCCGATGATGAACATCCACAGGCCGATGACGAACCCGGCGAAGGCGAAGGCCGCGGCCAGGCAGAGGAACAGCGGCCACCAGCTGCTCGGGCTGAAGAACCCGATCTCGCCGGCGCCGTCGCTGATGTCGGCCTGCTTGTTGTCCTCCGGCTGGGCGCCGATGCGCCGCGCGGTGAACATCAGGTAGTAGCCGATCATGAAGGCGAAGCCGACCGAGATGGCCATGGCGGTGGTGCCGACCGGCTCACCCCGGCCCGACTCGGCCTTCGTCCAGAACCAGTAGGCGACGTCGACGCCGGCGAAGAACAGGCCGCACAGCAGGAACAGCCAACCCTGGACCTTCATCAGGCCTCAACCTCCTGGGCGGACTTGGCGGACGTGTGGGGGTAGTGCAGGTCGAACGCCGGACGCTCCGAGCGGATGCGCGGCAGCGAGGTGAAGTTGTGCCGCGGCGGCGGGCAGGAGGTCGCCCATTCGAGCGAGCCGCCGAAGCCCCACGGGTCGTCGACCGTGACCTTGGGCGCGGTGCGCCAGGTCTTCCACACGTTGTAGAAGAACGGCAGCGTGGACGCGCCGAGCACGAAGGCGCCCACCGACGAGATCATGTTGAGGTCGGTGAAGCCGTCGGCCGCGCTGTAGTCGGCGTAGCGGCGCGGGAACCCGACCACGCCCAGCCAGTGCTGCACGAGGAACGTGGTGTGGAAGCCGATGAACAGCAGCCAGAAGTGCAGCTTGCCGAGCCGGTCGTTGAGCATCTTGCCGGTGAACTTCGGCCACCAGAAGTAGAAGCCCGCGAACATCGCGAAGACGACCGTGCCGAACACCACGTAGTGGAAGTGGGCCACCACGAAGTAGGTGTCGCTGATGTGGAAGTCCAGCGGCGGCGAGGCCAGGATGACGCCCGTCAGACCGCCGAGCAGGAAGGTGATGAGGAAGCCGACCGAGAACAGCATCGGCGCCTCGAAGCTCAGGTGGCCCCGCCACATCGTGCCGATCCAGTTGAAGAACTTCACGCCCGTCGGCACCGCGATGAGGAACGTCATGAACGAGAAGAACGGCAGCAGGACCTGGCCGGTCGGGAACATGTGGTGCGCCCAGACCGTGATGGACAGACCGGCGATCGCGATGGTCGCCGCCACCAGGCCGATGTAACCGAAGATCGGCTTGCGGCTGAAGACCGGCAGGATCTCCGTCACGATGCCGAAGAACGGCAGCGCGATGATGTACACCTCGGGATGGCCGAAGAACCAGAACAGGTGCTGCCACAGGATCGGGCCGGAGTTGGCCGCGTCGAAGATGTGGGTGCCGAGCTTGCGGTCGGCCTCCAGCGCGAGCAGCGCGGCGGCCAGCACCGGGAACGCCATGAGCACCAGCATGCTGGTCAGCAGGACGTTCCAGGTGAAGATCGGCATGCGGAACATCGTCATGCCGGGAGCGCGCATGCAGATGATCGTGGTGATGAAGTTGACCGAGCCCAGGATGGTGCCGAGACCCGACAGCGCCAGGCCCATGATCCACAGGTCGCCGCCCATGCCGGGCGAGTAGACCGCGCTGGACAGCGGCGCGTAGCCGAACCAGCCGAAGGAGGCGGCGCCGTTCGGGGTGAAGAAGCCCGACACCGCGATGACGCTGCCGAACAGGTAGAGCCAGTAGCTCACCATGTTGAGGCGCGGGAACGCCACGTCGGGGGCGCCGATCTGCAGCGGCATCAGCTCGTTGGCGAAGCCGGCGAACAGCGGCGTCGCGAACATCAGCAGCATGATCGTGCCGTGCATGGTGAACAGCTGGTTGAACTGCTCGTTGGTGGTGATCTGCAGGCCCGGCTGTGCCAGCTCCGCCCGCATCACCAGCGCCATGACGCCGCCGATGAGGAAGAAGACGAACGACGTGATCAGGTACAGATGACCGATGATCTTGTGGTCGGTGGAGGACAGCCACTTGGCGATGATCCGGCCCTTGGGTGTGGGCCTGGCCGTCGTCCGGAGGGGCTCTTGGATGGCGGTCACTGGGCGCTCCCAGTCTGGGTCGCGATGTACTGGTCGTACTCAGCCTGCGGAACGAGCTTGACGTTGAACAGCATGCGGCTGTGGTCGACGCCGCACAGCTCGGCGCAGCGGCCGGCGTAGACGCCGGGCTTGTTCAGCGTGACGATCTCGAACTTCCGGCCCTTGTCGTTCTCCTGCAGGCCGGGGATCACGTCGCGCTTGAAGAGGAAGGCCGGCACCCAGAAGGAGTGGATGACGTCCGGGGAGCTCAGGTCGAACTCCACGCGCTTGTTCACCGGCAGGACGAGCTGGGGGCCCTGGTGGTAGTCGTTGACCGGCACGCCGGTGACGGGCTTGAGCGTCTTGCCGCCGATGACCGTGGTGAAGCGCCAGCTCCACTGGAACGCCTCGACCTTGACCTGCACGTCCGGCTTGCCGGACACGGCGTCCAGCTCGCGGGTGTCACGGGCGGTGAAGAAGAAGAACACCGACACCATGACCAGCGGGACCAGCGTGTAGAAGATCTCGATCGGCAGGTTGTAGCGCACCTGCGGAGGCAGCTCGGCCTTGGCGCGGCGCCTGGTGTGGAAGATGCACGCCCACACGATCAGGAAGATGACGACGGCGCCCGTGGCGAGCGCGGCGATCCAGGCACCGTTCCACAGATTGGTGACGGTGTCACCCTGGGTGGTGATGCTCGGCGGAAGGAGGCCACGACTCCAGTCGGCCTCGGGCACGTCATTAGCACACGCCGTCACGGTGGCCAGCAGCAACGCCAAAGCGGCGGCGCGCGGCACCCCGCGCCGGGCCAACGAACGCCGTGTCGAACGGCGAGTCGGACTCACGGATCGCCTACCCCACAGATGAAGCCCAAGAGTCACTCTTGGGCGCTCGTATTTCCAAATGCACAGCTGATTGCAGACACATTAGCGTGCAGGGGCCCCGCCCTCCCGCGCGGCCCCTTGGATGGCGCGCCCCGACGGGGCCTCGCCACCTCCGGCCGGATACGGCCGGACGGCCGGGAGCCGGCCGCGAGCGGGTTCGCGCGGGTGGGACGATGGTCTCGTGGCGTACTTCGACGCGGCCTCGACCGAGCCCCTCCACCCCCGGGCGCGCGAGGCGCTCCTGGAGGCGGTCGACGTCGGCTGGGCCGACCCCGCGAGGCCGTACACCCAGTCCCGCCGGGCGCATCTGCTGCTGGAGCAGGCGCGCTCGGAGGTGGCCGAGGTGCTGGGCGCGCGCCCCGACGAGGTGTCGTTCACCTCCTCGGGCACGCAGGCCGTGCATCTCGGCGTCCTCGGCACCCTACACGGCAGGCGCCGGGCCGGACGCCATCTGGTGACGAGCGCGGTGGAGCACTCCAGCGTGCTCCACGCGGCCCAGCTGCACGAACGCGACGGCGGCACGGTCGAGACGGTCGGCGTGAGCCTGACCGGACGGGTCGATCCGGCCGCCTTCGAGGCCGCCGTGGCCCGCGAGGGCACCGCGCTGGCGTGCCTGCAGACCGCCAACCACGAGGTGGGCACGTCGCAGCCGGTCGCCGAGGCGGCCGAGGCGTGCCGGCGGCACGGGGTGCCGCTGCTGGTCGACGCGGCGCAGACGGCCGGCCGGCTGCCGGTGCCGGCGGGGTGGTCGGTGCTGACGGCCAGCGCCCACAAGTGGGGCGGCCCGGCCGGGGTGGGTGTGCTGGCCGTGCGCAAGGGCACGCGGTTCCGCTCGTTCCTGCCCGAGGACGAGCGCGAGCGCCGCCGCGTGCCGGGCTTCGAGAACGTGCCGGCGATCGTGGCCGCCGCCGCGGCGCTGCGCGCCATGGCGCAGGAGGCGCCCGGGGAGCAGCGGCGGCTGTCGGAGCTGGTCGGGCGGATCAGGGAGACGATCCCGAAGGTCGTCCCGGACGTCGAGGTGATCGGCGAGCCGGTCGAGCGCGCGCCGCACATCGTGACGTTCTCCTGCCTGTACGTGGACGGCGAGGTGCTGCTCGGCGAACTCGACAGGGCGGGATTCGCGGTCTCGTCCGGGAGCTCCTGCACCGCTAGTACGCTTCGTCCATCGCATGTCCTGGAAGCGATGGGCGTGCTCACCCATGGGAACGTGCGGGTCTCCCTGCCCAGGGGCGCCACCGCGGACGAGGTCGACAGGTTCCTCGCCGTGCTGCCCGAGCTGGTGCGCCGGATCCGCCACGACGCAGGAGTCGCATGACCGAGGTCACCACGCCGGCACTGACGATCGACGCGCTCGGGAAGAAGTGCCCGATCCCGATCATCATGCTCGCCGAGCAGATCAATTACGTGCCGCTCAACTCCGTGGTGGCCGTCCTGGCGGACGACCCGGCCGCCTTCACCGACGTCCCGGCCTGGTGCCGGCTCAAGTCGCACCGCCACGTCGGCTCGTACGAGCTGCCGGGCGGCGGCTGGGCGATCCACGTGCGGCGCAACTACTGACCTCTCCCCCGGCTGCGTCCGGCGGGATGTGGCTTGTGGCGCGACCTGGGTAGGGCCAGAGCGGACCGACCGCTGACGAGCCACCCCAGGGGGAGAGATGACCGCAGGACACCCGCACGAGACCGCCCGTGACGTGATGAACCCGGGCGCCGAATGCCTCCCGGTCCACGAGACGCTCGACCGGGCGGCGCAGCTCATGCGCAACGACAACGTCGGGGCACTGCCCGTCTGCGACTCCGACGGGCGCGTCGTCGGGATCATCACCGACCGCGACATCGTCGTGAAGTGCATCGCGGAGGGGCACGACCCCGCCCAGGTACGGGCCGGCGACCTCACGACGGGGCTGGTGTCGGTGACGCCGGACGCCCCGCTCGCCGAGGCGCTGTCCCGCATGGAGGAGCACCAGATCAAGCGGCTGCCCGTGGTCGAGGGCGACCACGTGGTGGGCATGATCAGCGAGGCCGACCTGGCCAGGCACCTGCCGGACGCGCAGCTCGCCGAGTTCGTCCACCGCGTCTACGCGCGCGGCTGACCCGGGCGGCCCGCATGCCTGGACCCGCGAGCCGGCGGTGACGCACGGCTCGCGGGTCCTCGGCGTTCCCTAGGGGTGGTGGCAGCGCACGTGGGCGGCCACCTCGGCGGCGGCGTCGGCCCCGTAGGCGGCGGCGAAGCGCTCCAGGAAGACCTTCTGGCCGAGCTCGTACTCCTGGCCGCCGACGTTCTCCAGCACGTGGGTGGCCGTCAGGTTGCCGATCTGGCCGCAGCGCTCCAGCGACAGGCCCCAGGCCAGGCCGGCGAGGAAGCCGGCGCGGAAGGCGTCGCCGACGCCCGTCGGGTCGGCCTTGCCGAGCTCGGGCGCCGGGGCGACGTGGAGGGACGGCTCACCCGCGCGGTCGATGACCGCGCCCTTGGGGCCGAGCGTGGTGACGCGGACGCCGACGCGGGACAGGATCTCCTCGTCGGACCAGCCGGTCTTCTGCTCGATGAGCCCCTTCTCGTAGTCGTTGGAGAACAGGTAGGCGGCGCCGTCGACGAGGTCGCGGATCTGGTCGTCGGCCATGCGGGCGAGCTGCTGCGACGGGTCGGCGGCGAACGGGATGCCGCGCTGGCGGCACTCGTCGGTGTGGCGCAGCATCGCGTCGGGGTCGTTGGGGCTGACCAGCACGAGGTCGAGGCCGCCCACGCGGGCGGCGACCGGCTGCAGCTCGATGAGGCGCGCCTCGGCCATCGCCCCGGTGTAGAAGGAGGCGATCTGGTTGTGGTGCTCGTCGGTGGTGCACAGGAAGCGGGCGGTGTGGCGGGTCTCGGAGACGTGCACCGAGCCGCAGTCGACGCCGTGGCGCTCCAGCCAGGAGTGGTAGTCGGCGAAGTCGTTGCCGACGGCGCCCACGAGGATCGGGTTGAGGCCCAGGCAGCCCATGCCGAAGGCGATGTTCGCCGCGCACCCGCCGCGGCGGATCTGCAGGTCGTCGACCAGGAACGAGAGTGACACCCGGTCGAGCTGCTCGGCGATGAGCTGATCGCCGAAACTGCCGGGGAACGTCATCAGTTGGTCTGTCGCGATGGAGCCGGTGACGGCGATGCGCACGGGATTCTTCTTCCTCGTTGTCAGCAAGCCAATTGAGCCCATCGAGAATACGCGAAGGTCCCGCACGCACAAAGGCGAGCGGGACCGTGTCGGTGACGACCCGTCAGGCGACTAGTTGAAGGAGTCGCCGCACGCGCACGAACCGGTGGCGTTCGGGTTGTCGATGGTGAAGCCCTGCTTCTCGATCGTGTCGACGAAGTCGATGGAGGCGCCCATGAGGTACGGGGCGCTCATCCTGTCGGTCACGACGCTCACGCCGCCGAAGTCGGTGACGACGTCGCCGTCCATCTGGCGGTCGTCGAAGAAGAGCTGGTAGCGCAGGCCGGAGCAGCCGCCCGGCTGCACGGCCACGCGCAGCTGCAGACCTTCCTCGCCCTGCTGCTCGAGCAGGCTCTTGACCTTGGCGGCGGCCGCGTCAGTCAGGATCAGGCCCTGCGCTGTGGTCTCGCTGCTCTCAACCGTCATCTGCTGACTCCCTAACCCGGCTGTCTCTTTCTGACGTCCTACTAAGACGCTACCAACACCGGGGCCATGCCCGGCATTCCCCGCCTCTTCCCGGTTCTCCTCCGTCCCTACCCACCCGGGGACGCGACCATCGCGCGTCGTGTGCCATCATCGGTATCGTCAAACCGACGATAAGGGGGGATGGCGATGGCCACCCAGACCGGTCTGCCGCTCTTCGTCCTCGGCCAGGGCGCCGATCCGCACTCCGAGCGGGGGGTGGACTGCCCGGGCGAGCTGCCGCCGGCGTCCGACCCGGGGCTGGTGGAGCGGGCGCGCAAGGCGAAGGAGGCGCTGGGCGAGCGGCTGTTCGTGCTGGGCCACCACTACCAGCGCGACGAGGTCATCCAGTTCGCCGACGTGACGGGCGACTCCTTCAAGCTGGCGCGGCTGGCGGCCGCCCGGCCGGAGGCCGAGTACATCGTCTTCTGCGGCGTGCACTTCATGGCGGAGTCGGCCGACATCCTCACCTCCGACGCCCAGAAGGTGATCCTGCCCGACCTGGCTGCCGGGTGCTCGATGGCCGACATGGCGACGTTCGACCAGGTGGAGGAGTGCTGGGAGGCGCTGGAGGACGCGGGCCTGGCCGATGACGTGATCCCCGTCACGTACATGAACTCCAGCGCCGACATCAAGGCGTTCTGCGGCCGCAACGGCGGCGCGGTGTGCACCTCCTCCAACGCGCGCCGCGCGCTGGAGTGGGCGTTCGACCAGCGCGGCAAGGTGCTGTTCCTGCCCGACCAGCACCTCGGCCGCAACACGGCCGTGCTGGAGATGGGCATGTCGCTGGACGACTGCGTGGTGTGGAACCCGCACCGTCCCGGCGGCGGGCTCACCCGCGAGCAGCTCCAGCGGGCCAGGATGATCCTGTGGAAGGGCCACTGCTCGGTGCACGGCCGCTTCACGGCCGAGTCGGTCGACGACGTACGGCGGCGCGTGCCGGGCGTGAACGTGCTGGTCCACCCGGAGTGCCGGCACGAGGTGGTGCTCAAGGCGGACCACGTCGGCTCCACCGAGCACATCATCAAGACGCTGGAGGAGGCGCCGGCCGGGTCGAGCTGGGCCGTCGGCACCGAGCTCAACCTGGTCAAGCGGCTCGCCGCGATGTTCCCCGACAAGAACGTCTCGTTCCTGGACCGCACGGTCTGCTACTGCTCGACCATGAACCGCATCGACCTGCCCCACCTGGTGTGGGCGCTGGAGTCGCTGTCGCTGGGCGAGGTGGTCAACCGGATCACGGTGGACGAGGACACGGCCCACTGGGCGCGCGTGGCCCTCGACCGCATGCTGGCCCTGCCCTAGGGCTCCTTCCGCCCTCGGCGGCGCGGGCCGGACGCGTCGGCGTCGGCGAAGGCGTAGACGACGCGCACGCCGACCGACAGCGTCTGGCGGCCGGGGCTGATCGACGAGCGCTCCTCGGCCGCCATCGTGGCGAAGGCCATCGGCTGGGGGCCGCCGCGGGGGTCCTCGGTGACGGAGACGACCCGGCCGAGCGCCCGCCCGGCCAGTTCCGCGTACTGGGCGGCCTTGGCCGCGGCGTCGCGGAACGCCCGTTCGCGGGCCTGCGCGAGCGCCGCGGCCGGGTCGGACAGCTCGAAGAACACGCCGCCGAGCCGCGCCTCCTCGCCCACCCCGGCGACGGCGTCGACCACCCGGTCCGCGCGCGCCAGGTCGCGCACCACGGCCTCGATCCCCTGGGCGGCGCGGTAGCCGGACACCTTGGGGTACGCCTCGTACTCCGGGCCGAGGGACAGCTCGCTCGTGCGCAGGTCCTCGGCGGCGACCCCGGCCTCGCGCAGGGCGGCGTCCAGCCGCGTCGCGGCGGCCCTGACCTCGGCGAACGCCTGCGCGGCCGAGGCACCGCGCACCTCCACCCCCGCGCTCAGGCGCATGACGTCGGGCGTCGCCGACGCCGATCCCTCCCCGGCGACCGCGATCTGCTCGTGTTCGGTGGTCACGCGCACCCCTTCGTGGACGGGTCCGGGTCCTTCGGGTGGACCCGAGTCGTCGGACATGTCTGGCATGGATGAGCCGTTCCGCTGCCCCATTGTGCTGGCCCTCACGCCCGCCGTCAGCCCTCGCCGGTCTCCCTCCGGCCCCGTACGGCCGCCACCAGGGCGGCGGGGTCGCGGATCAGGGCGCGGCGGGGCACGCGGACCAGCTCGGCTCCCAGCGCCGCCGCCACCCGCCGTCCCGGGGCGCGCCGGCGGGTGGTGCTGACCACGGTGACCGGGACGGCGGGCATCGGCCGGCGGGCTCTCAGGAGACGCAGGCCGGCGGCCATGTCACGGCGCGCCAGCCACTCCGCCGCGACCGCGGCCGCCACCTGCCCGCGCCCGGCGCAGCGGCACCGGCCACGCCCGCACCGGCGATGCCCGCGCTCGCCTTCCCCGCTCCCCACACGCCCGCGCTCGCCTTCCCCGCTCCCTACACGCCCGCGTTCATCATCCGCGCTCCCCGCATGCCCGCGTTCGCCACCCTCGCTCCCCCCACGCCCCGACTCGCCGGGGCGGGGCCGGGCGGGCGGGACGGGGGTGTGGAGCCGGTCCAGGGCCGGGGCGGCGAGCCGGGCGAGGGCGGCGGCGCCCCACGTGCCGCCCAGCGCGGGCAGCCAGCGGGCCGCCTCCCGTCCCGTGGCCGACGTGCCGCGCGCGCCCCGCACGCCGGGCTCCGGGTCCACGAGCACGAGCCCGGCCACCCGCAGGGGATGCAGCCGGGCGAACGCCTCCGCGTGCCAGGCGGCCTGCCCGTGGGCGACCACGGTGACGCGTTCGGGATGCGCGGGGGCGAGCGCGGCCAGCCGGGCGGCCTCGCCGTACAGGGTGGGCGGCCCGGAGGACGCCGCGCCGCAAGCCCCCAGGCTCGCGGCGCACGCGTCCGCGCCCAGACCGGGACGGTCGAAGCGGGTCACCCGGTGCCCGCGCGCCAGCGCCCGCGTCAGCCGGTCCCAGGGCAGCCAGGCCCCTCCGAGGCCGCCCGTGAGGATCACGGCGGGCCCGGTCCCGTGCCGCACCACGCGGGGCGGCGCGCCGGGGCGCTCCGGCCCGGGGCGTACGAGCAGCCTGAGCGCCGCGTACACGAGCCAGCCGGCCAGGAGCGCCGCCTGGAGGCGCTGCACGGCCCCCGCGCCCGCCGGAAGCGCCAGGAGGCCGGGATCGAGCCCGAGGACGGCCCGAGCGAGCGACGGGACAGCCGCCGGAGCGCCTGCGGGAAGCGCGAAGGGCGAGGCGAACGCGTCAGCGGCCGGCGTGAAAGGCAAGGCGGACGCGTCCGCGGCCGCCGTGAAGGGCGAGGTGCCCGCGGCAAGCGCGAGTGCGGCGGACGGCGTGAGGGCGGGGCCGCCGGGGAGGAGCACGGTCATGAGCGTGGTGGCGCCGGTCGAGACCGCTCCCACGAGGGCGGTGGCGCCCAGGGAGGCGCCCGCGAGCAGGGCGG
Source organism: Nonomuraea montanisoli (assembly GCF_013363975.1). Taxonomy (GTDB): domain Bacteria; phylum Actinomycetota; class Actinomycetes; order Streptosporangiales; family Streptosporangiaceae; genus Nonomuraea; species Nonomuraea montanisoli. The sequence goes on from NZ_JABWGN010000003.1 coordinate 299,267, forward strand.
CGGGCCAGGTGTGCCAGCGCAGGCTCAGCAGCACCATGGCGGCCACGCCGCACGCCTCCGACGGCGCCTGCGCCACGGCGTGGACGTGGTGGGCCAGCGACCGCGCCCGGTGCGCGCACGACGGGTCGCTCAGCACCGCGCAGTCCAGCGGGAACACCCCTCCCGCCAGCGCGAGCGCGGCGAAGACGGCCAGCGCCAGCCAGCCGGCCCCCTCACGGGCCGTACGGGGCACAAGCGCCACGCCCGCCAGGCAGGCCAGGCCGGCGAGCGCGTCGGTGGCCCGGAACAGGCGCGTCCACGGCTGGTCGCGGGCGGCCAGCTCGCTCACGTAGCCGCCGGCGCCGCTCAGGGCCGGGGTGGTGAACTGCCCGGTCACCCAGGCGCTGGCGAGTACGGCGGCCACGATGAACGCAGAAGCCGCAAATACCGACAATTGTCGCTTCACGTGACGATTACATCACTCTCCGTATCAAGCGCCATGAACCGCCCCCAGCGCGAGCCCGTGTCCACATCCGGACACCCACCGGCGGCAACCTTGCGTGATGACAGGACGTCCATCCGTTACCACCCTCGAAGACGACCCCAGGAGGAATCGGAATGGCGAACATCGGGCGTCGCTCGGCATTACGGCTGGTCGCGGCGGCATCGGTGGCCGCGGTGAGCGGCCTGGCCGTCACCGCTCGCCCCGCCCTGGCCGCGCAACACCTGTGGGGCACCTGCACCCGCTGCAGAGTCCTCTGGTTCACCGGCAACGGCACGCGAGGCGGCTGCCCGGCGGGCGACATCCTCGACGGCGGGCATCACCACTTCGGAATCGACTGGATGGTGAAGACCGTCGAGGACGGCGGCGCCGGGCAGCCCGGCTGGCGATGGTGCGCGTGGTGCCAGGCGCTCTGGTTCAACGGCGGCACCGGCGGAAGCGCCTGCCCCTCCTCCAGGATCTCCGCGCACTCGCCCATCGGGCCCGTGGTGGTGGGCCAGCCGACCGCCGTCTCGGGCGAATACGTCCTGGAGGACATCACCAACCGGGACCGGCCCGGCGGGTTCTCGGGCTGGCGGTGGTGCTTCAAGTGCTCAGGGCTGTGGGACGCCACCAGTAACAGCCTGTACACCGGCAACGTCTGCCCCCGCGACCGGCAGCCGCACAGCCTCGCAGGAAGCGGCGACTACCTCCTGCGCCGCTTCGGCAGCACCCGATGACCCCCGTGGTCACGGGCGGGCGCCGGGCGCGGCTCAGAGGCCGGGGGCGCCCCAGACCGGGAACCAGCGGCTGAGATCAGGCTCCAGCGGGAGCTCGCCGGCGAGCACGCCGCGCGCCTGGAGTTCGAGCGCGTTGTCGCGCCGCTGCCCCGGCAGCGGCGCGAAGGGGTAGAACGTGCCGCGCTTGTACAGGTACACGATCGACAGCCGCCGCCCGTCCTCCCCGGCGAGCGCCACGATCGAGCACAGCAGCGACGGGCCGAACCCGGCGCCCTCCAGTGTGGAGTTGACCGCGTGCAGCTCCGTCACCAGGTCGCCCACCGCCTCCGGCGGGCGCCGGACCAGCAGCCACGTGTAGCCGTAGCTGTCGTCCGACTCCTCGACGCGGTCGCCGAGCAGCGCCTTGGCGTCGCGTTCGGCCTGCGCGAAGGCGCCGCCCTCCGCCGCGCGGAAGGCGACCGAGCCCGTCCCGGTCGCCTTGAGCCCGGTGGCCGCCTCCAGGGTCACCAGGGCGGACGGCAGCGCGAACAGCGCGTCGAGGTTCGGCCTGACCGGTTTCGAACGGCCGAGCAGCGCGTCCAGCCAGCCCACGCTCATCCCCTCCCGAGCTGGGCGGAGATCTCCGACAGCTGCCGGAGCCGGCGCTCCAGCGGCGGGTGCGTGGAGAACAGGTTCGCCAGCGTGGCGCCGGGCGCCGCGGCCGGGGCGAAGTAGAAGGCGTTGAACGGCGCGGCCTCCCGCAGGTCGCGGGTCGGGATCCGGGCCATCTCGCCGCTGATCTTGACGAGCGCGCTGGCCAGCTCCGACGGCCGCTGCGTGAGCAGGGCGCCGGCCCGGTCCGCGGACAGCTCGCGGTAGCGCGACAGGGCCCGGGTGAGCAGGAAGCTCACCGCGTACACCACGACGGAGACCACCATGACGATCAGCCCGATCGGCAGGCCGCCCTGCCCGTCGGAGCGGCGCGCGCCCAGCCCGCTGTAGAGGGCGAAGCGCGTCATGAGACCCGCGACGAGGCCGAGGAACGAGGCGATCGTCATGACGGCCACGTCGCGGTGGGCGACGTGCGAGAGCTCGTGGGCCAGCACCCCCTCGAGCTCCCGCGCGTCCAGCCGGCGCAGGATGCCCGTCGTCACGCAGACGACGGCGTGCTTCTGATCGCGACCGGTGGCGAACGCGTTGGGGACGTCGGAGTCCGCGATGGCCACCCGCGGCTTGGGCATGTCGGCCATGGCGCACAGCCGGTCGATCAGGCCGTGCAGTTCGGGAGCCTCCCGTGGCGACACCTCGCGCCCGCCCATCCCGTACAGCGCGATGCGGTCGGACAGGAAGTACTGCGCCAGCAGCAGGCCCCCGGCGATCAGCAGCACCGTCAGCGCCCGGACCCCCAGGGCGACGAGGGCGCCGACGAACACCACATAGAGCAGCCCGAGCAGGAACATCGTCACGACCATGCGACTGGTCAGACCGCGGTCGGGCGCGAACCGCGTGCGCACGGCTCAGCCCGGGATGAGGCCCTGGTCGCCCAGCATCTCCCGGACCTCCTCGATCGAGGCGTCCGCGGGGGGAAGGATCAGCTCTGACGGCTCAAGGCTGTCGTCGGGCAGCGCCTTGCCCACCTGGCGCACCTTGTCGAGGAGCGCGTGGAGCTTGACGCGGAAGGCGGCCTCGTCTCCGGACTCGATCGCCGACTCCAGCTCGCCGTCCAGCTCGTTGAGCACGGCGATGTCGTCGGACGAGATCTCGACCTGGCCCTCGCCCATGATCCTGACGATCATGCGCCCTCCCCCGGCTGACGGAACTGCTGCGTGTGCTGCTGCGGCTGGGCCTGCTGCTGCGGCTGGGGCTGCGCCTGCTGCTGCGGGGCGCCCTTCTCGATCGCGCTCTGCGGCGCGGGGCCCTGGCCGAGCTCGGCCTTCATGCGGGCCAGCTCCAGCTCGACGTCCATGCCGCCGCCCATGCGGTCGAGCTCGGCCTGGATGTCGTCGCCGCGGGTGCCGCTGAAGTCGTCGAGCGCGCCGCTGGCCAGCAGCTCGTCGATGGCGCCGGCGCGGGCCTGCATCTGCGCGGTCTTGTCCTCGGCCCGCTGGATGGCCAGGCCGACGTCGCCCATCTCCTCGGAGATGCCGGAGAACGCCTCGTTGATGCGCGTCTGCGCCTCGGCGGCGGTGTAGGTCGCCTTGATGGTCTCCTTCTTCGTGCGGAAGGAGTCGACCTTGGCCTGCAGCCGCTGGGAGGCCAGCGTGAGCTTCTCCTCCTCGGCCTGCAGGTTGTCGTGCTGGACCTTCAAGTCGGCCATCTGGGTCTGCAGCCCGGCCCGGCGCTCCAGCGCGGTGCGGGCGAGGTCCTCGCGGCCGACGGACAGCGCCTTGCGGCCCTGCTCCTCATATCGCCTGGCCTGCTGCTCCAGGCCGTTGATCTGCAGCTCGACCCGCTTGCGGGAGGTGGCGACGTCGGCCACGCCCCTGCGCACCTTCTGCAGCAGCTCGAGCTGCCGCTGGTAGGAGTAGTCGAGGGTCTCGCGTGGATCCTCCATCTTGTCCAGGGCCTTGTTGGCCTTGGACTTGAAGATCATCGAAAGTCTCTTCATCACGCTCATGCGCGTCGGCCGTCCCCTTCTTAGGTCGTGCTGGTGGTCACCCAGTGCAGCGCAGCCGCCCTGGGATTACCCTACGCATAACGCACGAGGGCGTCACTAAGTTGCAGTCCAGGTAGGGTTGACGTCGTGTTGCGACGCCGTTCCCAAACCTCCGTGGACGACACTCCCGTCCCCGCTGACGATCCTAAGCCTCAGGGCAAGGGTCGTCCCACACCCAAGCGCCGAGACGCCGAAGGCAGGCGGCGCCAGCCGGTCAGCGCTCCGAAGGACCGCAAGGAGGCCTACCGGCAGATGCGGGCCAAGCAGGCCGCGGAGCGCGACCGGGCCCGCAAGGGCATGCTCGCGGGAGACGAGCGCTACCTCCCGGCGCGCGACAAGGGCCCGGCCCGCAAGTTCGCCCGCGACTGGGTCGACTCGCGACGGCTGCCGAGCCAGTACTTCCTGCCGTTCTCGCTGCTGATCCTGCTGGCGACGTGGATCCCGTGGCCGATCCAGGTGCGGGGCCTGATCCTCGGCTACGTCATCACGATCGGCTGGCCGGTCATGATGATCGGCGTCGTGGCCACCTCGCTCTACGTGGCCTGGAAGGTCAAGAAGCTGGGCGCGGAGAAGCTGCCGAACGAGAGCATGCGCGGCGTCGGGTTCTACGCGGCGATGCGCGCCCTGCAGATCCGCAAGCTCCGCTTCCCGCCGCCCACCGTGGCGCCGGGCGGCAAGCCGGTCCCGCCCAAGAAGTAGGGCCCCGAAGGCGGCGCGGGTTCGGAGCCTACTCCCAGGTGAGCACGCCGTCGGCGACGCGTGGCCGCCACTCCCCCAGCCGGCCCCGCTCCAGGCCGTCGGCCATGGCCCTCAGCAGCCCGTAGTACGACCTGACCCGCAGGCCGCCGGGCCGGGTCGACGTGGGCTCGTCGCCGATCTCGAAGACGGAGCCGGCGTCCTCGGCGGAGACGAGCAGCGTCCCCTCCACCTGGCTCCCGACCGGGATCAGCTTGTTGTCCCAGTCCTGCCCCGGCAGGATCCCGCCGCCGTCGCGGCAGTACTGCCGCCACAGGAGGCGGATCTCCCGCACGCTGAACATCCGCTCGCCCAGCAGCCCGAAACCCGCCGCCCCGTCGTGGCGCAGGAGGGAGGCGCGCAGGGCGTCGGGGAACTCCACGCCCATGCGCGCCTCCGCGAGCGCGATCCGCCCGGGCCTGCCCCGGGCGCCGAGCGTCGCGTACGTCCGCGGCGCGTTCCGCTTCAGCCACCGCTCGATGCGCCGCCACTGGCCGTTGACGGCCCGCCGGACGCGCGGGTCGATCGGCCGCGCCAGCGCCGGACGCGCGGGGGGACGGCAGACCAGGTCCGAGGGGGCGAGGAGCTCGGGGCTCGGGGACGCGCCGACGGGAGTCGTGGGCGGCGCGGTGGCCGGGGGCGGCGTGCCGGCCGGCGACGGGGTGTCCGCCGGCGACGAGGCGGCCAGCATCGACCGTTCGGGCGCCGGTGAGGGCGTGGGCTCCGGCGAGGCGGCGGGCGTCAGGAACGCGGCGGCCACCAGCACCGCGACCGCCACGACCGCCACGGCGGTGAGCACGAGCGGCGTGATCCGCCCGGAACGCCGGGACCGCCCGCTCCCGGCCGGCCCCACCGCGGTGTGATCAGGCGTCTGACCAGGGTTTTCCTGGCGCGCCCTGCGGCGCAGCCGTACGGCGATCGCGGTCAGGATCGCCGCGGTCAGCGCCGTCCGTACGAGCTTCAGCACGTCGCGCACCCTATCCCGAATCAGGTCACATCACGTGACCGCCTAGGGTCGAGGGCATGGAATTCCGTCACCTCGGCCGCAGCGGTCTCATGGTCAGCGAGATCAGCTACGGCAACTGGCTCACCCACGGCTCCCAGGTCGAGGAAGAGGCCGCCAAGCAGTGTGTGCAGGCCGCTCTCGACGAGGGCGTCACCACGTTCGACACCGCCGACGTGTACGCCGGCACCAAGGCCGAGGAGGTCCTCGGCCGGGCGCTGAAGGGCGTGCGCCGCGAGTCGCTGGAGATCTTCACCAAGGTCTACTGGCCCACCGGACCGGGCCAGAACGACCGGGGCCTGTCCCGCAAGCACATCACCGAGTCGATCCACGGGTCCCTGCGCCGCCTGCAGACCGACTACGTCGACCTCTACCAGGCGCACCGCTTCGACCACGAGACGCCGCTCGAGGAGACCCTGAAGACGTTCGACGACCTCGTACGGCAGGGCAAGGTCCTCTACGTCGGCGTCAGCGAGTGGAGCGCCGACCAGATCGCCCGGGCGCTGAAGATCGCCGACGAGATGGGCTTCGACCGGATCGTGTCCAGCCAGCCGCAGTACTCCATGCTGTGGCGGGTCATCGAGGGCGAGGTCGTGCCGCTGTGCGAGCGCGAGGGCATCGGCCAGATCGTCTGGTCGCCGATCGCGCAGGGCGTGCTCACCGGCAAGTACCTGCCCGGCCAGCAGCCGCCGGAGGGCTCCCGCGCCACCGACCCCAGCGGCAGCGGCATGATCGCCCGGTTCATGAACGACGACGTGCTCTCCCGCGTCCAGGAGCTCAAGCCGATCGCGGACGACCTCGGGCTCAGCATGGCGCAGCTCGCCGTGGCGTGGGTGCTGCAGAACCCGAACGTGTCCAGCGCGATCATCGGCGCCTCCCGGCCCGAGCAGGTGCGCGACAACGTCAAGGCGGCGGGCGTCAAGCTCGACGCCGAGGTGCTCAAGCGGATCGACGACGTCCTCGGCTCCGTGGTCGAGCGCGACCCGGGCAAGACCGCCAGCCCCGCCAAGCGCCCCTGACCGGCGGGCCGGCGTCCCCTCGCCCATGAGGGTCCCCGGCCCTCGGCCTCCGGCACGACGAGACCCCTTGAGCCCGTGACCGCGGCTCAAGGGGTCTCGCTCGTCAGCGGGGCTTCCGTGGTCGGTCAGGAGGCCCGGAAGCTGATCGGTCGTCCGTCATTCCGTCATCGTCGTCATTCCGTCATGGGGATGCCGGTCGTCACTCGGCGCGCAAGGACAGGCCCTGGTACTCGACACGGTCCTCGTCGAGCAGGGCGACCTGCTCGACACCGGACTCGAGCAGGTCACGCCAGTTCTCGCCGAGCCAGGACTCCGCGTCGGCCTGGCTGGGGAAGACCTCTCGCGGCAACGGGCGGTCCGTCACCTCACCGCCATGCGCGTTCTCGTAACGCCACCGCCATGTCATGCCATACGCTCCTTTTCCGCGGGTTCGCCGGCGCACCCTCCGGCGGCACTGGCACCCTACTCCCGCGCCCCGTCACGGGGCCTCACGCCGCACACACCGTCCGCACACCCCCGTGCCCCGGGCTTGGGGGACTCCGGCGCTCCGGGCGCGTACGCTCGGCGCGGTGAAGGTCTTTCTCCCTGGTACGGCGGGCGGCACGGGCTGGCCGGAGCCGGGCTGCCGGTGCGCCTCCTGCCGCCGCCTGCCCGCCGGACGGCGCCGGCCGTTCGAGATGGTGGTGGACGGCGTCGCGCGCCTGCCGTTCCTCGCCCCGCCGCCCGGCTACCGCGCCTTCGCGGGCGGCCACGGCCTGGAGGGCCCCGACGGCACGCGCGTCCTGCGCGTCCCGCCCGGCGCGTACCCGGACGGCGTGGAGGGGCGCTGCGACCTTCTCCTGATCGACCTGCTCGACCGGCCGGAGCGGCTCGGCCTGCTGCGGCGGGACGGTGTCGCCGACCGGGACACCCTCGTGGTGGCGGTCGGGCTCGACCATCGGGCGCGTTCCGAGGAGGAGCTGGCCCGGCGGCTGTCCCTGTGGGGCGCGCACGCCGTCCCGGACGGCACGACCCTCGACACGGCCTCCCCCGCGGCGCTCCCCCTCACCCGGCGCCCGCCGGAGAAGGGGCCCTGGAGGGAGTTGGTGCTGGGCGGGTCGCGTTCGGGGAAGTCGGCCGAGGCGGAGATCCGGCTGGCCGGCGAGCCGTACGTCACCTATGTCGCCACGGGCCCGGGAGGCGAGGGGGACGCCGAGTGGGCGGCCCGGATCGACGCGCATCGGGAGCGCAGGCCGGCGCACTGGGCGACGCTGGAGACGACGGACCTGGCGGGGGTCGTCCGCGACGCCACCACGCCCCTGCTGGTGGACGGGCTCGGCACGTGGCTGGCGGCGGTGTTCGACGAGCACGCCGCCTGGGAGGGCGACCGGGCCGCGGTGTGGCGGCGGTGCGACGAGCTCGTGGCCGCCTGGCGCGGCGCGGGGCGGCGGATCGTGGCGGTGTCGGACGAGGTGGGCATGGGCGTGGTGCCCGCCACGCCGAGCGGGCGGGCCTTCAGGGACGCCCTGGGCCGCCTCAACGAGCGCCTGGCCGCCGAGTCGGAGGACGTCGCCCTCGTGGTCGCCGGTCGGGTCCTTCCCCTGCCCTGACGTCCCGTGCCCCGCGAGGGGGCGGGCCCTCGGCGACGACGGGTCCGGGCGGATGGAGGGAGCAGGGGCGGATGGGGGTCAGGGACGGATGGCGCGGCCGTACCAGCGGCCGTCGAGGCGGTCGACGTGGAGGGCGCGGCCGAAGCACTCGGACAGGTTGCCGGACGTGAGCACCTCGGAGACCGGCCCCGCCGCCAGGACGCGGGCGTCGCGCATGAGCATGGCGTGCGTGGTGGTCGCGGGGATCTCCTCCAGGTGGTGCGTCACCGTGATCGTGGTGAGCACCGGCCGCGTGGCCGCCAGGTCCTCGACGGCGGTGATCAGGTCCTCGCGGGCGGGCAGGTCGAGTCCGGCGAACGGCTCGTCCAGCAGCAGCACCGCCGGGTCGGACATGAGCGACCTGGCCACCCGGACGCGGGCCCGCTCGCCCTGGGAGCACACCCGGAACGGCCGGTCGGCCAGGTCCTTGCAGCCGAGGTCGGCCAGCAGGCGCAGCGCGCGGTCGCGCTCGGCGTCGCCGTACTGCTCCCACAGCGGGGCGCTCGTCCCGGTGTGGCCGGTGAGCACCACGGTGAGCGCGGTCGCCCCTTCCTCCTCCAGGAGATCCTCGTCGACCAGGCGCTGGCTGGCCGCGACCAGGCCGATGTGGCGGCGCAGGGAGCGCAGGTCGACCCGGCCGAGGCGGTGGCCGAGCACGCTGACCGCGCCCTCGGTCGGATGCCTTACGGCGGCGGCCAGCGACAGCAGCGTCGTCTTCCCCGCCCCGTTGGGGCCGAGGATCGCCCAGTGCTCGCCGTACTCCACCCGCCAGTCGACGCCGCTCAGCAGCGTCTTGCCGACGACCCGGACCGCTACGCCTTCGAGTTGAACCACGTGCATCCGCTCACCCTAACGGCCGTACCATCGACCGTTATGCGGCTTCGCGGGGGATCGCCCGGCTCGTCGGCGGCCGGGGCGGGCCGGACGGACGGGCTCCGGCTGGCCGTGGGCATGCTGACGATCTTCCCGGTACGCGTCGATCGGGTGGATCGGCGGACCGCGGGCGCGGCCATGCTCGCGGCGCCGGCGGTGGGGCTGGCGCTGGGGCTCGTGGCGTGCCTGCCGCTCCTGCTCCCGGGGCCGCCGCTGCTGGGGGCCGTGCTGGCCGTGGGGGCGCTGGCCGTGCTGACGCGCGGGCTGCACCTGGACGGGCTGGCGGACCTGGCCGACGGGCTGGGCAGCGGCAAGCCCGCCGACCAGGCGCTCGACATCATGAAAAAGTCGGACATCGGGCCGTTCGGGGTGATGACGTTGGTCATCACGCTGCTCGCCCAGATCGCCGCGCTGGCGGCGGCCGGGCCGTACGCGCTGGTGACCGCCTGCGTGACGGGGCGGCTCGCGCTCGTGTGGGCCTGCCGGTCCGGGGTGCCCGCCGCGCGGCCCGGCGGGCTCGGGGCGACCGTGGCCGGCACGGTACGGCCGGCGACCGCCTGGCTGGTGACCGCGGCGGCGCTGATCGTCGCCACGCTCGCCGGGATCGTCCTCGCCCCCTGGACACCCGCCTTCCGGACGCCGCCCGTGACCGCTCTTACCGGCTGGACGCGCGCCCCCGTCGACCTGTCCGCCACCGGCCTTCCCGGCTGGACGTCCGCGGTCGTCGTGGCGCCCGTGGCCATGGCGGCGGGGCTGGGGGCCGCGCTGCTGCTCCTGCGCCGGGCCCGGCGGCGGCTGGGCGGCGTCACCGGGGACGTGCTCGGGGCGCTGGTGGAGACGGCGGCCACCACCGCCCTGGTGGTGTGGGCCATGGTGGTCTGAACGCCGCGGGGGCCGCCCGCGTCAGCCCGCGTCAGCCCGCGTCAGCCCGCGTCAGCCCGCGGAGGGGCTCTCGGCGGGTTCGGGCCGCGGCACGGGGAAGTACGGGGGCCGCGGGGCCCGTACCGGGAAGAAGCGGAGCAGCACCACCGCCGTCACGGCCAGCACCGCCCACCCGGCCAGCCCCGTGAACCCGGCCACGACCGGATCGGGCGGCGCGGCCGCGTCGCCGAGCAGCAGCACGACACCCGTCACCGCGTTCACCGAGCCGTGGGCCACCACGGCCGGCCACACGCTGCCCGAGCGCAGCCGCAACCAGCCGAACACCACCCCGGCCAGGACGCAGAACCCCACGAAGTACAGGGCGGCCCAGGGGCCGAGGCGGGGGTAGTTGTAGCCGAGCAGCGTGAGCGGGGCGTGCCAGAGCCCCCAGACGACACCGGAGAGCGCCAGCCCGGCGACCGTGCCCCGCGCGGCCACGAGCCGCGGCGCGAGCCAGCCGCGCCAGCCCCACTCCTCGCCCAGCGCCGGCACCGCGTTGAGCAGCGGGCCGACCAGCATCGCGATCATGATCTGGACGACCACCACCGTGGACAGCCCGCCCGGCACCTGTACTCCCTGGGCCCGCAGCCCCTGCTGGAACAGGCTGAACCGGGTCAGGTCCAGCGAGACCAGTCCCAGGGCGGCGCTCAACGCGATCGACACCGCGACGAGCAGCGGCACGCCGAACCAGGCGAGCAGCACCAGCAGGACGGTGCGGCCGGGCCGCTCCCCCAGCGTCAGCCCGGTCTCCCGGGCGAACCGCCGGAACGGCGGCCGTCCCGGCGCGGCCTCCGCGCCAGGGCCCGCGCCGGCCCCTGCGGCGTAGCCCGAGCCGGGGCCCGTACCCGTGCCCGCGTCCACGCCGGGGCCCGCGTCCGTGCCGGAGCCCGCGGCGCGGCCCGTCAGCAGCCACACCGCCAGCACGCCCACGCTGGGCGTGAACATCATCACCATCCCCCACACCTGTGTCATGGGCGAGGCGAGGCCGCCCGCCAGCCACACGGGCAGCGCCGCCACCCACGCCAGCCCGAACGCGACGACCAGGAACACCGGCAGGGGCCTCATGCGCTCACCCGCGTCGCGAGCAGGGCGTTGATCAGGGACGCGGCGCGCTCGGCGTCGTCGACGCTGATCGCGAGCCGCCCGCCCGAGCGGTAGCCGATCACGAGGCACTCCCCGCCCCGCAGCATGATGGTGGCGTCGCCCGGCAGGCCGCGGAAGCCCCACCCGCCGACCTCGACGGGGCTGCGCGTCTCGGTCCACGCGTGCTGGACGCGCTCCAGGGGGATCCTGCGCACCGGCCAGCCGAACGGCCCGAACCCGATCGCGAGCCCGTCCTCGGTGACCCGGGCCGTGAGCGACGAGGTGAACAGGCCCGCGACCAGCACGATCGCCAGCCCGGGAGACGCGTCGGCCGCGGTCTCGTCCCTGACCAGTCCGAGTCCCCACATCAGGAGGAGCAGGCACAGCCCCGCCCCCGCCGCGACGGTCATCCCGGACAGCCACCGGTTGCCGGCGCGGCCGACCCACACGGCGCGCTGCCCCGGCCGCAGCCGCAGCTCCGGAGGCACGGGAGCCTCGCCGCCGCTCCCATCCGTCGCGCCGCGGCGCAGGCGGGCGGCCAGCAGGGCCGCCGCCACGGCCGCGGCGAGCACCGCGGCCGCCTGCCAGCCGGGCAGGCGCGCCTCGGTCCAGGAGGGGGCGTCCAGGTTCGCCAGCAGGGTGGTGGCGCCCATCCCGAGGAAGAGCGCCGAGGAGCCGGCCAGGGCGCCCCACCAGCCGGCGCGGGCCCTCCGGCGCCCGGAGACGGCCGGGACCATGACGAGGAGCGTCACCCAGACGGCGGTCCAGAGCGCCACGTCCGTCGTCGCGGACGCCGCGAGCGGCATCGAGCGGTCCGGGCCCAGGCCGAGACCCCAGTGGACGGCGATCGGGTCGGGCAGCCGGCCGCGCAGGACGAGCGGTCCGCCGGCGAGCGCGACCGACACCGTGAGCCCCCAGAGCGCGGCGGTCCGGCGCGAGGGCGTCGCGAGGGTCGGGGTCGTCGTGCCGGGGTTCATGGCAGCTCCTTCAGGATGGTGATGAGGTCCTCTCGGCGGTATCCGTGCCTCTGGGCGTCCTCCAACAGCTCGCGCGTCCGCTGGACGAGCAGCGCGCGGCCCCCGGCGGCGCCGGCGACGCTGACGCCCCGCCCCCGCCGGAACTCCAGCAGGCCCTCGTCGCGCAGGTCGCGCAGGGCGCGCAGCACCGTGTTGGTGTTGATGCCGAGCGCCTGGGCCAGCTCGCGGGCCGGCGGCAGCCGGTCGCCGGCCGCGTAGGAGCCCTCGCCGATGGCCCGGCGGACGGCCGCCGCCACCTGTTCGTGCAGGGGGCGGGCGTCGTTGAGATCGAGCGTGAGCAGCATGGTGCCAATAAAACTAGCACCATTCCGTCAACCGGTCATTGGTAGGATGAACCCCTGTTTGTGAGTACCTCGGAACCCTCGATAGAGTCGGTTTACGTGACCACTGTGCGGCTGAACTCAGCAGATCCAGTCTCTTTCGACACCGACGCGCTGATCGTCGGGTTCCGGTCCGGCTCCGAGGCCCCCCTCCCCGCCACGGGCGCAGAGGCACTCGACGCCGCCTTCGGGGGCAAGCTCGCCGCCTCCCTCACCGCCGCCGGGTTCGCCGGCAAGCCGGGCGAGATCGCCAAGGTCCCCACCTTCGGCGCCATCACCGCCCCGCTGCTGGTCGCGGTCGGTCTGGGCGACAAGAACGACGCCGAGACCCTGCGCCGCGCCGCCGGCGCCGCCGCCCGCTCCCTCGCCGGCACCGCCCGCGCCGCGATCGCGCTGCCCGCCGGGTCCGCCGCCGACGCCGAGGCCGTCGCCCTCGGCGCCCTGCTCGGCGCGTACGGCTTCAGCCGCTACCGCACCGGCGCCGACGCCAAGGAGCCCGTGGCCGAGCTGGACGTGCTGTCCCCGCTCGGCGGCGAGGAGGCCGCCGGGATCACCGAGCGGGCCACCGCGCTCGCCGAGTCCGTGTCGCTCGTGCGCGACCTGGTCAACACCCCGCCCTCCGACCTCTGGCCGGCCAAGTTCGCCGAGATCGCCGAGCAGGCCGCCGCCAAGGCCGGCCTGTCGGTCGAGGTGCTCGACGAGAAGCAGCTCAAGGACGGCGGCTACGGCGGCCTCATCGGCGTCGGCCAGGGCTCGGCCAACCCGCCCCGGCTCGTCCGCCTGTCCTACACCCACCCCGAGGCCGCCAAGACGCTGGCCTTCGTCGGCAAGGGCATCACCTTCGACTCCGGCGGCCTGTCGCTCAAGCCGTCCGCGTCCATGGACTGGATGAAGTCCGACATGGGAGGCGCGGCCGCCGTTTTCGGCGCGGTACTCGGCATCGCCCGCCTCGGCGTCCCGGTCAACGCCGTCGGCTACCTCTGCCTGGCCGAGAATTTGCCGAGCGGCACCGCGCAGCGCCCCTCCGACGTCATCCACAGCTACAGCGGCAAGACCGTCGAGGTGCTCGACACCGACGCCGAGGGCCGCCTGGTGCTCATGGACGGCCTCGCCCGCGCCGCCGAGGACTCCCCCGACCTGATCGTCGACGTGGCCACCCTCACCGGCGCGCAGATCGTCGCCCTGGGCTGGCGCACCGCCGGCGTCATGTCCAACGACGACGCCGTCAGGGAGCTCGTCGTCGAGGCCGCGACCGCCGCCGGCGAGGGCGCCTGGGGCATGCCGCTGCCCGAGGAGCTGCGCAAGGGCCTCGACTCGCCGATCGCCGACCTCGCCAACCTCCACCCCGAGCGCTGGGGCGGCATGCTGACCGCGGGCATCTTCCTCAAGGAGTTCGTGCCCGACGGGGTGCGCTGGGCGCACATCGACATGGCCGGCCCCGCCTTCAACAAGGGCGAGCCGTACGGCTACATCCCCAAGGGCGGCACGGGCGCCATCACCCGCACCTTGATCGGACTCGCCGAGCGGCACGCGAGCATCTGAAACAAATGAAAAGATGACGGCATCACGAACACCCCGACAAGGAGCCTTCCTGTGGCCTACGACATCGTCGTCCTAGGTGGCGGCAGCGGCGGCTATGCCTGCGCGCTGAGGGCTGCCGAGCTGGGCAAGTCCGTCGCCCTGATCGAGAAGGACAAGATCGGCGGCACCTGCCTCCACCGGGGATGCATCCCCACCAAGGCTCTGCTGCACTCCGCCGAGGTCGCCGACGAGACCCGCGAGAGCGAGACGTTCGGCGTCAAGGCGCGCTTCGACGGCATCGACGTCCCCGGCGTCCACGCGTTCAAGGACAAGATCGTCACCCGCGCCTGGAAGGGCGTGCAGGGCCTGCTCAAGGCCGCGGGCGTGACGATCGTCGAGGGCGAGGGCCGCCTCGTCGGGGAGCGGGCGATCCAGGTCGGCTCGGAGGTGTACGAGGGGGCCGGCGTCGTCCTGGCCACCGGCTCCGCGCCGAAGTCGCTGCCCGGTCTGGAGATCGACGGCGAGCGGATCATCACCAGCGAGCACGTGCTGACCATGGACCACGTCCCCGCGTCCGTCGTGGTGCTGGGCGGCGGCGTGATCGGCGTCGAGCTGGCCAGCGTCTACCGCTCCTTCGGCGCCGAGGTGACGATCGTCGAGGCGCTGCCCCACCTGCTGCCCACCGAGGAGGAGTCCAGCTCCAAGCTGCTGGAGCGGGCCTTCCGCCGTCGCGGCATCAAGTACGAGCTCGGCGTCTTCTTCGACGGCGCCAAGACCACCGACACGGGCGTCGTGGTCACCCTGGCCAACGGCAAGACGCTCGACGCCGAGGTGCTGCTCGTCGCGGTCGGCCGCGGCGCGGTGTCGGCCGGCATGGGCTTCGAGGAGGCCGGCATCGCGATCGAGCGCGGCGCCGTCGTGGTCGACGAGCACTGCCGCACCTCGGTCCCCGGCGTCTACGCGATCGGCGACCTCATCCCCACCCTGCAGCTGGCGCACGCCGGCTTCGCCGAGGGCATCATGGTCGCCGAGCACATCGCCGGTCTCAACCCGCCGCCCATCGACTACGCCGGCGTCCCCCGCATCACCTACTCCGATCCCGAGGTCGCCTCGGTCGGCATCACGTCCGCGCAGGCCGCCGAGCGCGGCATCGAGATCGTCGAGCAGGTCTACGACCTCGCGGGCAACCCGAAGAGTCAGATTCTCGGCACCGCGGGAGCGGTCAAGGTCATCGCCCAGAAGGACGGGCCCGTCGTCGGCGTCCACATGGTGGGCCGCCGCATCGGCGAGCTCGTGACCGAGGGACAGCTGATCTACAACTGGGAGGCGCTGCCCGCAGAGGTCGCCCAGCTCATCCACGCACACCCGACCCAGTCCGAGGCCATGGGTGAGGCGATGCTGGCACTGGCCGGCAAGCCGCTGCACGTTCACAACTAGTCCAGCCCTCATCAGAACGCGAGAGAAGATAACGATGCCGGTCTCCGTACAGATGCCCCAGCTCGGCGAGAGCGTCACCGAGGG
Organism: Nonomuraea montanisoli; assembly: GCF_013363975.1. GTDB lineage: Bacteria > Actinomycetota > Actinomycetes > Streptosporangiales > Streptosporangiaceae > Nonomuraea > Nonomuraea montanisoli. The sequence continues at coordinate 314,763 of NZ_JABWGN010000003.1, forward strand.
CACGGTCACCCGTTGGCTGAAGAAGGAGGGCGAGCGCGTCGAGGCCGACGAGCCGCTCCTCGAGGTGTCGACCGACAAGGTCGACACCGAGATCCCGTCGCCGTCCGCGGGCGTCATCACCAAGATCGTCGTCGCGGAGGACGAGACCGTCGAGGTCGGCGCCGAGCTGGCCATCATCGACGAGAACGGCCAGGCGGGCGGCGCCGCGCCCGCGCAGGAGGAGGCCCCGGCCCCCGCCGCGCAGCCCGAGCCGGAGCCCGCCCCGGCCTCGTCGATCCCGCAGCCCGCGCCGGCCCAGCAGGCCCCGCCGCAGCCGGCTCCGGCTCCGGCTCCGCAGGCCCAGCAGGCGCCGCCGGCTCCCGCCCCGGCCCCGGCCCCGGCCCCTGCGCCCGCTCCGGCCCCGGCTCCGCAGGCGCAGGCCCCGGCCGAGCCGGCCGCCGCTCCGTCCGGGGGCGAGAGCCCGTACGTGACGCCGCTGGTGCGCAAGCTCGCCAACGAGCACGGCGTCGACCTGGAGTCGGTCGCCGGCACCGGCGTCGGCGGCCGCATCCGCAAGCAGGACGTGCTGGAGGCCGCCAAGGCGCAGCGCGAGCAGGCCGCCCCGGCCCCGGCCCAGCCGGCCGCCGCCGCTCCGGCGCCCGCCGCGCAGGCCCCGGCCGCGGCATCGGTCAGCGCGGCTCCCGAGCCGGTCGAGGTCGACACCACGCTGCGCGGCCGCACCGAGAAGATGTCGCGCCTGCGGCAGACCATGTCCAAGCGGCTGGTCGAGTCGCTGCAGACGGCGGCCCAGCTCACCACGGTCGTCGAGGTCGACGTCACGAAGATCGCGCGGCTGCGCGACCAGGCCAAGGCGGAGTTCCTGCGCCGCGAGGGCGTGAAGCTGTCGTTCATGCCGTTCTTCGAGATGGCCGCCATCGAGGCGCTCAAGCAGCACCCCAAGCTCAACGCGACGATCAACAACGAGACCATGGAGGTCACGTACTTCGACGTCGAGCACCTGGGCATCGCGGTCGACACCGAGCGCGGCCTGATCGCGGCGGTCATCAAGAACGCCGGCGACCTCAACCTCGCCGGGCTGGCCCGCAAGACGGCCGACCTGGCCGAGCGCACCCGCGCCAACAAGGTGACGCCCGACGAGATCACCGGCGGCACGTTCACGCTGACCAACACCGGCAGCCGCGGCGCGCTGTTCGACACGCCGATCCTCAACCAGCCGCAGGTCGGCATGCTGGGCACCGGGGCCGTCGTCAAGCGTCCCGTGGTGGTCGACACGCCGGAGGGCGAGGTCATCGCGGTCCGCTCGATGGTGTACCTGGCGCTGACGTACGACCACCGCCTGGTCGACGGGGCCGACGCGGCCCGCTTCCTCACCACGGTCAAGCGCCGCCTCGAAGAGGGGCGCTTCGAGGCGCAGCTCGGCCTCGCGTGATTTCTTCGTAGCGGCCCGGGCGGGCTCTCCGCCCGGGCCTCTTTTTTGTTCTTTGGGGTTACGGCACAGCCGAGCCGGCCGCCACCCGCCGCACGGGGCTCAGGGCCTCCAGGAAGACGGCCGCTGACCGGATGGTGGCGGGCCGCCGTGACGCCGCACTCTTGACCGTCACCGTGGTCACCCCCGGCCCCGGAAGACGGCCCCCCTCGCTGACCCGGAACACCACACGGGCCTGACCCCCGGCAGCCCTCCCACGCCCTGAAGACAGCCCCCCACGGGCCGGAGGATCGCACGGCCCTCCCCTGCGCGGCTCACGCCACCCCCGGAAGACGGCCACTTCCGCTGACCCGGAACACCACACGGGCCTGAGCCTCGGCAGCCCTCCCGCGCCCCGAAGGCAGCCGCCCCCACGGGGCCGGAGGATCGCACGGTGCGGCACCATGTCGGCGTGCTGGGGGGTGATTCGGGGAGGTGCGGCGTAGGCTGGGTTGGTGATGATCATCGTGACCGGGGCGTCCGGGTTGCTGGGTGGTGCGCTGGCGGAGGCTCTGCGCGGGCGTGGCGACCGGGTCGTCGCGCTGGTGCGCCGTCCGCCCCAGGGGCCCGACGAGAGGTTCTGGGACCCCGCGGAAGGCGTGCTGGAGCCCGCCGCCCTGGAGGACGCCACCGCGGTGGTCCACCTGGCCGGGGCGCCCGTCGGCGACCGGCGCTGGAACGCCGCCTACAAGCGCGAGCTGATCCGCAGCCGGGTCCTGGGCACCCGCACCCTCGTCCGCGCCCTGGGAGAGCTGTCGCGGCCTCCTGAGGCCCTGCTGTCGGCGTCCGGGGTGGACTTCTACGGCGACACGGGAGACCGGCCGATCGACGAGAGGGCGGGCCAGGGCGAGGGGTTCCTGGCGGAGCTGTGCGGCCGGTGGGAGAAGGAGGCCCGGGAGGCCGAGGCGCTGGGGATGCGGACGGCGCAGTTGCGTACGAGCATCGCGCTGAGCCGGCGGGGCGGCGCGCTCGGCCGGATGCTGCCGATCTTCAAGGCGGGGCTGGGGGCGCCGCTCGGCTCGGGCCGGCAGTACTGGTCGTGGATCTCCGAGCAGGACTGGGTGGGCGCGGTGCTGCACGTGCTGGACCGTCCGGAGGTGTCCGGCCCGGTCAACCTCGGCTCGCCCGGACCGGTCACCAACGAGGAGTTCACCCGCACGCTGGGCAAGGCGCTGCGCAAGGGCACGGTGCCGATGCCGGTGCCGGCGTTCGCGCTGAGCCTGGGGATCGGCGAGTTCGCGAAGGAGGCGCTGCTGCGCAGCCATCGGCTCGTGCCGCGCAAGCTGGAGGACACCGGGTACGGCTTCGCCCATACCCGTCTCGACGAGGCGCTGCGCGCCGTACTCTAAGGTGCTGTTCGTCCCTCACCAGCGGACCGGCCACCAGCGGACCGGCGCGAACGGCCGGCGCCGGAGGATCGGCCCGGCCGGGCCCGGGGCCGCCGGACGGGGGACCATCGAACGCGTGAACCGGATCGGGGAGGCACCGGCATGAGCAGGTCAGGGCAGTCGCACATCCTTGCCATCGGCGGCGGGTCGTTCGTGCCCACCGAGCGTCACGGCTTCCTGAAGGCGAGCCCCCTGCTGCGCTACGCCCTCGACCTGACCGGCCAGGACCGGCCGCGCCTCGGCCTGCTGTCCACCGCGACGGGCGACGACTCCGACTGGCTGCTGAAGATGTACGGGGCGTTCGCGGGGTGGGACGTCGAGGTCAGCCACCTGACTGTCTTCCCGATGCCCAACGTCGCCGACCCGCGCGCGTGGATCCTGGAACAGGACGTGATCTACGTCAGCGGCGGCAGCGTGGCCAACCTGATGGCGCTGTGGCGCCTGCACGGCCTGGACGAGGCGTTCGCGGAGGCGTGGCGGGCCGGGGTGGTGCTGTCCGGGCAGAGCGCGGGCGCGCTGTGCTGGCACGTCGGCGGCAACACCGACTCCTTCGGCCCCGAGCTGCGGGTGTGGGCCGACGGCATGGGCCTGCTCCCCTACTCGTGCGGGGTCCACTACGACTCCGACCCGCAGCGGCGGCCGCTGCTGCAGCGGTCGGTGGCCGAGGGCGAGCTGCCCGCGGGCTACGCCGCCGACGAGGGCGTGGGGCTGCACTACGTGGGCACCGAGTTCATCCAGGCGGTCAGCACGCGGCCGGACGGCTACGCCTACCGGGTCGAGCACGACGGTGACGGCGGGGTGAAGGAGTTCAGGATCGAGCCGCGCCTGCTGACCTCCTGAATTACCCTTCAAGGGTGACGGAACGGCACAATGGACCCATGCGCCCCAGGCACGGGGTCGATGATCCCCTCGCGCTCGCCATCGTCCGCCTCGGTGTCGACGTCCCCTTCGAGCAGGCTTGGGCGCTCCAGCGCCGGGTGCACGGCAAACGGGTCGCCGGCGAGTTGAGCGACACGGTGCTCCTGCTGGAGCACGCGCCTGTCTACACCGCCGGCCGTCGCGCCGCGCCGCACGAACGCCCCGCCGACGGCACCCCGGTCGTCGACGTCGACCGGGGCGGGCGGGTCACCTGGCACGGCCCGGGCCAGCTCGTCGCGTACCCGATCGTGGCCGTGAGCGACGTGACGACGTACATCTGCCGGATCGAGGAGGCGATGATCCAGATCTGCGCCGACTTCGGAGTGATCGTCCGCCGCGTGAGCGGACGGGCCGGTGTGTGGGTGTCGGGCGATCCCGCGCTCGGGCTGCCCGACCGGCAGATCGGCGCGGTCGGCATCCGGGTGACGCGCGGCGTCACCATGCACGGGTTCGCCCTCAACTGCGCCAACGACCCGCGCTGGTTCAACCGGATCGTGCCCTGCGGCATCCCCGACGTGGGGGTCACGTCGCTGTCGGCGGAGACCGGGCGGCGGATCGTGGTGGACGAGGTCATGCCGATCGCCGAGAAGCGGCTGGCGGAGTCCCTGGGCATGCAGCCGTTCGACCTGCACGAAGAGGATCTTCTGCGAAGGTAGTTCCCGATCGTGGCGAAAAGGTGATCGTCAGGGAAGAGACGGTCGTTTTACGCTCGGGCCGTGAAGCGGTCGATCACGCTCGTCCTCGCGCTCCTCGTCCATCTGCTCACGGTCGCCTTCGTCGCGGGCGGCGTGTGGATGGCCGCCGTCAACAACGCCGACATGATCCTCGGCTGGCTGGTGGGCGGGTTGCTGGTGGCCATCGGCGTCATGCTGCGGCCCCGGCTGGGCGGGCGGCTGCCGTCCGACGCCGAGATCCTGGACCGCCAGGCCGCCGGGGAGCTGTACGCCGCCGCCGAGCGCGTGGCCGACCGGGCCGGCGTGCCGCGTCCGCGGGCCGTGGCCGTGCGCGACCTCGACCCGGTCTCCCGCTACCTGCGGGTCGGCCCGCTGCGCCGGCCCGTGCTCGTGGTGGGGCTGCCGCTGTGGCTGGCCCTGTCGCCCCGGCAGCGGGCGGCGGCGCTGGCCCTGGCGTACGCGGAGACTCCCACGGTCGAGGAGCTGATCGTGGACGGCGCGCTGGCGACGCTGGCCGAGTGGCGCGAGGCGCTCCTGGGCGCGGCCCCGTCGCGCTCGCGCGAGGAGGCGCAGACGAAGGTGACCGCCTCCTCGCTCGGCGTCGTGAACCAACCGGGCACCACGTATGAGGCGGCCGGCCTGCTCGGCCGGGTGATCGGCCGGGTGGTGGGCGCGCCGGTGCTGCTGGCCGAGCACGGGCTGGCCCGGCTGGCGCGTTCGGACGCCGGTCGGGTCGAGCGGCGCAAGGAGGAGCTGGCGCGGCGGGTCGTGCCGGCGGCCGACCTGGCGGAGGTGCGGGCGATGCTGGCCGGCGGGCGCTACCTCGCGCCGATGCAGGCGGCGGCGCTGCGCGGGGAGAGCGTGCCGGCCATCCGGGAGGGTGCGCTGGGGCGGGCGTCGCTGCCGTCCTCCGACTCCGGTTCGGAGCTGCTGGGCGCGGCCGAGTCGCACCGGATCGACGACGAGCTGCTGCGGCACTACACGCGGGCGATCCGCGGGTTCGGCCTGATCAGCTAGCGCGGCCCCGATCCGCGGCCACCCTCGCATGAGCCAGGTCCGGGCGAGACGTAAGCTGGGCTGGTGACCGTTGCTCCTGAAGGCCGAAAGCTCCTCCGCCTGGAGGTGCGCAACGCCGAGACCCCTATCGAGCGCAAGCCCCCGTGGATCAAGACCAAGCTGAAGACGGGCCCCGAATACACCGAGCTGAAATCGCTCGTGCGCCGGGAGGGCCTGCACACGGTCTGCGAAGAGGCGGGCTGCCCCAACATCTACGAGTGCTGGGAGGACCGCGAGGCGACGTTCCTCATCGGCGGCGACCAGTGCACGCGCCGCTGCGACTTCTGCCAGATCGACACGGGCAAGCCCAAGGAGTACGACCGCGACGAGCCGCGCCGCGTGGCCGAGTCGGTCCAGCAGATGGGCCTGCGCTACGCCACCGTGACCGGCGTGGCCCGTGACGACCTGCCCGACGGCGGCGCCTGGCTGTACGCCGAGACCGCCCGGCAGATCCACTCGCTGCTGCCCGGCTGCGGCGTCGAGCTGCTCGTGCCCGACTTCAACGGCAACCGTGAGCAGCTTGAGGAGGTCTTCTCCAGCAAGCCGGAGGTGTTCGCGCACAACGTCGAGACGGTGCCGCGCATCTTCAAGCGCATCCGGCCGGCGTTCCGCTACGAGCGCTCCCTGGCGGTGATCACCACGGCGCGCGAGGCGGGCCTGGTGACCAAGTCCAACCTGATCCTGGGCATGGGCGAGACGCGCGAGGAGGTCGTCGAGGCCATGCGCGACCTGCACGCGGCCGGCACCGACCTGCTCACCATCACCCAGTACCTCCGCCCGACGCCCCGCCACCACCCGGTGGAGCGGTGGGTCAAGCCGGAGGAGTTCGTGGAGCTGCAGGCCGAGGCCGAGGCGATCGGCTTCGCCGGCGTGCTGTCCGGGCCGCTGGTGCGCTCGTCGTACCGCGCGGGCCGGCTCTACCAGCAGGCGATCGCCGCCCGGCAGAGCGCCTGACGCAGCGGTCTTCCGCCCGGCGGCCCCTTCCCGGGGCCGCCGGGCGTCGTCGTGGCGTCCCCTCCGGGGGGCGCCGCGTCCCGGCCGGTTAGGTCACGTTTTCCTTTCACGACCGGTTGGTTTGTATCCTTGCGAGCATGGCGAAGTCCGTGGATCCAGAGAAGCCGGGGCGCATCAAGCAGCTCCGCATGATCGCGCAGATCATTCAGCAGGCCAACCCCAAGGGGTTGCCGATCGTCTTCCTGTCGGCGGTCGGCACGCTCGCTGTGGTCGTCGTGATCGGCCTGGTCACGGGCTTCCTGTGGTATTCGGTGTTCCTCGGCGTGCTGCTGGGGCTCACCGTGGGCCTGGTCGTCTTCGGCCAGCTCGCCCAGCGCGCCCAGTACTCCATCCTGGACGGCCAGACCGGCGCGGCCGCGGCGGTGCTCCAGGGCATGCGCGGCAACTGGCAGGTCACCCCGGCCATCGCGGTCAACCGCGACCAGGACCTCGTGCACATGGTGGTCGGCTTCCCCGGCGTGGTGCTGGTGTCGGAGGGCCCGGGCAACCGGGTGGCCCGGATGCTGGCCGCCGAGAAGAAGCGGGTCTCGCGGGTGGTGCTCGGCATCGAGATCTACGACATCCAGTGCGGTGACGGCGAGGGCCAGGTGCCGCTGGGCAAGTTGCAGCGCCACATCATGAAGCTGCCGCGCAACCTCAAGAAGCCCTCGGTCAACGAGGTCAAGGACCGCCTGCGGTCGCTGCCGAAGAACGTCCCCATGCCCAAGGGCCCGATGCCCAAGGGCGTGCGGATGCCGCGCGGCCCCAAGATGCGCTAGATGCCCTCCTCCTCGTCGCGGGCCAACCGCGGCTGGTGGGACGGCAACGCCGACGACTACCAGGTCGAGCACGGCGGCTTCCTGCGCGACGCCGGGTTCGTGTGGTGTCCCGAGGGTCTCGACGAGGCCGAGGCCGGCCTGCTGGGCGAGGTGCGCGGGCGGCGGGTGCTGGAGATCGGCTGCGGCGCCGCCCAGTGCGCGCGCTGGCTGGTGACCCGCGGGGCCGAGGTCGCGGCCTTCGACATCTCGCACCGGCAGCTCCGCCACTCCCAGCGCATCGACCTGGAGACCGGCGTGCGGGTGCCGGTGCTGCAGGCCGACGCCGAGGCGCTGCCGTTCGCCGACCGGTCGTTCGACCTGGCGTGCTCGGCGTTCGGGGCGCTGCCGTTCGTGGCCGACCCGCTGGCGGTCTTCCGCGAGGTGGGCAGGGTGCTGCGACCCGGCGGGCGGTTCGTGTTCTCGGTGAGCCACCCGACCCGGTGGGCGTTCCCGGACGATCCCGGGCCGCGCGGGCTGACCTCCGACCGGTCGTACTTCGATCGCGCGCCGTACGAGGAGCGCGACGAGGACGGCGCGCTCACCTACGTCGAGCACCATCGCACGATGGGCGACTGGGTGGGCCTGGTCGTTGCGGCCGGGCTGCGCGTGGCCGGGCTGCTGGAGCCGGAGTGGCCGCGGGGCCACGAGCGGGTGTGGGGCGGCTGGAGCCCGCTGCGCGGCCGGCACCTCCCCGGCACGGCCATCTTCACCGTCGAGCGGCCTGACGGCCCGGGCGGCGGTCAGTCGCGGGCGTAGCGGGCGGCCATGGCGTGGAAGACCTTCTTGGGCTCCCAGCGGGTCCGGTCGAGCATCCGGACCACGCCGTACGAGCCGATGTCGCCGGCGCCGGCGTGGCCGTAGCCGGCGAAGGTGAACCACAGGGCCGTGTCCACGCCGGCCTCCTCGAAGGCGTCGAGCAGCTCGTCGAGGTAGCGCACCTGCTCCTCCTCGTCGAGCACCGCACCGTCGGGCACCACCCAGGCCATGCCGCCGCGCTCCCCCGCGCCCCGGTAGGCGCACGTGCCGAACTCCGTCACCGCGACCGGCTTGCCGTGGCGGACGTGCCCGCGCAGCTCCTCGCGGAAGGTCGCGGCGTTGTGCGCGGCGCGGTAGGCGTCCACCCCGACCAGGTCGAACGGGCCCCAGTCGACGAACTCCCAGGGCCCGGCCGCGTACGTGACCCGGCCGCCGAACAGCGGCCGGACGGTGGCGGCGGCCTCGGCCAGGAAGGCGTTGAAGCGGGGCATGGCCTCGCCCAGCGACCGCCACCACGCCATGTCGCCGTCCACCATGGCCTGGAGCCGGTCGCGGTAGGTGTCGCCGGGGATGAAGCCGGGGCCGAAGGCGCTGGTCTCGCAGCCGGTGACGAGGACCACCTCGGCGCCGCCGCGCCGTAACGTCTCGGCGCGGGCGGCGCAGCCGGCGTACAGGGCGAGCGTCTCCTCGCGCGGCAGGTCCACCGGGAACGGCGCGAACCACACCTCCAGGCCGGCCGCGGCGGCCTCCTCGGCGGCGACGCCGAGGCGTTCGAGGTCGCCGCCGGAGACGCGCACGGCCCGGCAGTGCAGCTCGCCGGCGATCACGCGCATCTCGCGGCGGGCGGTCTCGCGGTCGAACTCCTGGCGCGAGCGCTCCGGGCCGTTCAGGAACCCGGTGTCGTAGTTGATGCCCTTCTTCATGACGTGCCCCTCTCGGTGTCGTGGCCGTGTTCCAGCAGGTCGAAGGCCAGCTCGACGTCCTCGGCCAGGGCGCGTCCCGCCTCGGCGAGCGGCGTGCCGGCGGCCAGCCGGGCGAAGAACGTCTCCTGGAGCGTGGTGACCGTGGCGGTGATCTGCGCGGCCATGACCCTGGCCGCCAGGTCGGGACACCGTGCCGGCCTCTCCGGGGCCCGAGCCGTCGTCTCCGGGGCCTGAGCCGTCCCGTCGGGGTCGCGGGCGGCGGCCAGGGCGGCGGCCAGCTCCTCGCGCTCCTCCGCGTACGCCTGCTGGACGCCCGCCAGCAACGCCGGGCTGGCGGAGATCACCCGTACGCGGGTCATCAGCGCCTCGACGTCCAGCTCCTCCGTGTCGGCGGCGACCAGCGCCCGGTAGTGGGCGCGCAGCGCGGCGAGCGGCGTCACGCCCGGCCCCCGCCCGGCCACGATCCGCGCCATGTCGTCCTTGACCCCGTCCAGGACCAGGCAGTCCTTGGACGGGAAGTAGCTGAACAGCGTCACCTTGGCCACCCCGGCCGCCTCGGCGATCTCGTTCACGGTGACCGCGTCGAAGCCCCGCTCGGCGAACAGGCGCAGCGCGACCTCGGCGATCCGCCGCCGCGTCTGCTCCTTCTTGCGCTCCCTCAGTCCTGCCATCACAACAAAAAGCATACCCGGTTCAGATCCGAACCGGGTATGCTTTTTCGTGCGGACGACGACGGGCTACATGCGGACGACCACGGTGTTCGACACCCGGTCGTGCACCCCGCGGTGGTCACGGTCGAAGATCAGCGCCGGCACGGCCAGCGCGAGCAGCGCGGTGCGCACCACCACGGGCAGCAGCCGCGGGTCGCCGCCGTCCATGGCGGCCACCCTGATGCCGGCCAGCCGGTGGCCGAACGTCTGCCCCATGAAGGCCACCAGCACGAGGTACTGCACCGCGAACACCACCACCGGCACCCACGGCGAGTCGGCGGGGTTGATCCGGAGCAGCAGTTGCGTGATCGCCCAGGTGCAGATCATCCAGTCGATGACCAGCGCCGCGATGCGCCGGCCCCACCCGGCGACCGACCCGCCGCCCTCCTCCGGCAGGCCCAGCCGCTCACCCGGATAGCCGAGATCGACTCCCGCCGCCCTTACACCGCCCAGCCAGGTCTGCGTCCAGCGGGGCTCGTTGCCGCTCATGCCCTCAACGGTATCCGGCCGGGGGCCCGGTCGCTCACCCGGAGCGACGCCGGGCACCCCCCTCCCGGCCTCGCTGCTTAACACATGCGAAACAATCGGGACACCGTTCGGAAACGGCCGCGACCTAGCGTCGGCTGATAGTCAGTCCCCAGGGAGGTTCGAGAGTGTTCAACTCCGCCGACGACGTCCTGAAGTTCATCAGCGACGAAGGGGTGCAGTTCGTCGATGTCAGGTTCACCGACCTGCCGGGGACGACGCACCACTTCACCTTCCCGGTCGAGAACTTCGACGCCAAAGTCTTCACCGACGGGCTCATGTTCGACGGTTCGTCCATCCGCGGCTTCCAGGCCATCCACGAGTCGGACATGCTGCTGCTGCCGGACCCGTCCAGCGCCGTGCTCGACCCGTTCCGCCAGCACAAGACGCTCAACCTGAACTTCTTCGTGCACGACCCGCTGACGGGCGAGGCCTACAGCCGCGACCCGCGCAACGTCGCCCGCAAGGCGGAGGAGTACCTCAAGGGCACCGGCATCGCCGACACGGTCTACTTCGGCCCCGAGGCGGAGTTCTACATCTTCGACGACGTCCGCTTCGAGACGCGGCAGAACGCCGGCTACTACTACATCGACTCCATCGAGGGCGCCTGGAACACCGGCAAGGCCACCGAGGGCGGCAACCTCGGCTACAAGCCGCGCTACAAGGGCGGCTACTTCCCGGTCCCGCCGATGGACCACTTCACCGACCTGCGCTCCGAGATGGTCCGCAACCTCATCGAGTGCGGCATCGACGTCGAGATGCAGCACCACGAGGTGGGCACCGCCGGCCAGGCCGAGATCGACTTCAAGTTCGGCACGCTGCTGAAGACGGCCGACAACCTCATGCTCTACAAGTACGTGATCAAGAGCACGGCCCTGGAGTTCGGCCACACGGTCACGTTCATGCCCAAGCCGATCTTCGGCGACAACGGGTCCGGCATGCACTGCCACCAGTCGCTGTGGAAGGACGGCTCGCCGCTGTTCTACGACGAGGTCGGCTACGCGGGTCTGTCCGACACGGCCCGCTACTACATCGGCGGCCTGCTCAGGCACGCGCCGTCGCTGCTGGCCTTCACCAACCCGACGGTCAACTCCTACCACCGCCTGGTGCCCGGCTACGAGGCCCCGGTCAACCTGGTCTACAGCCAGCGCAACCGCTCCGCCTGCGTCCGCATCCCGATCACCGGTTCCAACCCGAAGGCCAAGCGCATCGAGTTCCGGGTGCCCGACCCGTCGTGCAACCCGTACTTCGCGTTCTCGGCCATGCTGATGGCCGGCCTCGACGGCATCCGCAACAAGATCGAGCCGCCGGAGCCGGTCGACAAGGACCTCTACGAGCTCCCGCCGGAGGAGGCCCGCCAGGTGCCCCAGGTGCCGGGCTCCCTGCCCGAGGTGCTCGCCGCCCTGGAGGCCGACCACGACTACCTCCTGGAGGGCGGCGTGTTCACGCCCGACCTCATCGAGACCTGGGTGTCGTACAAGCGGGAGAACGAGGTCGACCCGATCCGCCTGCGACCGCACCCGCACGAGTTCGAGCTGTACTACGACGTGTGACCGGTGACCGGCACGGTCATCGCACGGTGACGGAAGCCCGTGACAAGGTCCCTTGTCACGGGCTTTCCGCATCGCACGCCCAGGCTCCCGAGGGCCGGCCCGTGCGCCATCGTGCGAGAACCTCAGCGACCCGCGGTGACCCGTTCCAGGACCTGCTCCAGTTCGCGGGACGAGGCGAGCGGGGCGCTCCACGTCAGACGTAGGCCGTCGCCATGCCGGCGCGGGACCCAGCGAACCGGCGACGATCTCGCAGAAGGTGCAGTCGATCACCCACTCCATGCTGGCATCCCGCACCGCGGTGCTCCAGGGCCGGCCACGGCGGCTAGCCGAGGTCGCGCAGGAGGGCGTTCTCCAGGTGCACGGAGACGTCGGCCAGTCGCCAGCCCTCCTGCGCGGCGCGGCGGGCCAGGTCCTCGTGCAGCTCGGCGCTCACCGGGATGATCTGGCCCCGTGAGTCGAGAATGGGCTGGTACTTGCGGCGGATCTCGTGGTCGTGGCGGCGGATGAAGGCGAGCAGCCCTTCGTGGTCGTGCGCGAGGTCCGTGACCGCCAGCACCGCACGGTCCCTGAGCCAGGCGGGCATGGGGTAGTGCGCCCCGGCCTCCTCGACCAGCCGCGCCGGATCGGTGCGGTCGACGTCCTCCTGGGGTGGCGGAAAGCTTCCGGCCAGCACGACCATCAGCCCGTCGGTGGGAAAGCCGCCCGGCAGGGGACGGCCCTCGACCAGGGGTCTGACGACGCTCGTCAGAGCGCGCCGCGCGTGCTGGGCCAGCAGGACGTCGACGGCGTCGACCAGGATCACGCCCCGGTGGATGGTCGTCGGCCTGCCCGAGGAGCGGGAGACCAGCTCCTCGACGATCTCCGTCACCCACCACGGCTGCCCGCCGGCGTCGTTGACCGCCTCCGCGTCCGGCCGCGTCAGCGCGGTCGCGTCCAGCACCGCCCACGGCACGTCCCAGACCTCCGCCAGCGCCTCGACCAGGGCGGTGCGCTGGCCGGTGCGCGGGTCGACCAGGACGACGCACTGCCGGTCCGCCCCGCCGGCGGGCGAGCCGTAGTGCCTGCTGCTGGCCACCGCCAGGGTCTCCCTGGCGCGGACGGCTCCCGGCAGGAGGTTGGCGAGCTTCCGCGACACCTGGTGCGGGGTCAGCGCCCGGCCGCCGGTCGACGCGGAGACCAGCGCCGCGGAGTTCAGCCCCCTGCCCACCAGCTCGGCGTCGATGATCAGCGCTGACTCGCCGGGCTGCGCGCGCTCGTACATCGTGGCCGCCAGCGCGTTCTCCATGACGCCGCGCAGCCCGCGCGCCCCGACGCCGCGCAGGAGCGCCTCGCGGGCGATCCGCTCGACGCCGTCCTGGGTGAAGACCGTGCCCTTCCTGCCCTGGAGGGCCAGCAGTTCCGCGTACTCATGGGTCAGGCCGTTGTGCTCGTTCTGCAGGATCCGGACCAGTTCGGAGTGGTCGAGCGGGAGCGTCGCCGTGATCACCGGGAACCGGCCCACCAGCTCGGGCAGGAATCCGTACTCGATGACGTCCTCGGGCAGGATGTGGTCCATGAGCGCCGCCCGGTCGCCCAGGGAGCCCGGGGGGAGGCTGAGCCTGCGCGCCACGTGCTCAGCGAGGCCGTTGAAGGCGCCGAGGCACACGAACAGCACGTTCTTGGTGTCGAACTGGTAGAAGTCGAGATTGCCCGACAGTTCCGAGTCGCCCTTGGGGACGTCCACCACCGACCCCTCGACCAGCTTGAGCAGTTCCTGCTGCACGGCGCCGCTGGAGGCCCGGCTCCGCTCGCCGTGTCCGAGGGCGAGCTTGTCGAACTCGTCGACGCAGACGATGCCGTACTCCGCCCTGCGCAGGTTGAAGGAGCTGGCGATCAGCAGCCGGTAGAGCATCTTCTCCACCGTCATCCCGCCGTAGCCGGTGCTGCTCAGCACGGTGGCGTTGGCGATGACGAACGGCACGTCGAGGAAGCGGGCGATCGTCTCGACCAGCATCGTCTTGCCCGTGCCGGTCGGGCCGAGCATCATCACGTTCGCCTTGCGGATGGCCACGGGCGGCGCCTCGAACCTGTTGGCCATCGTCAGCCGCAGGTAGTGGTTGCTGACCGCGACGGCCAGCCGTTCCTTGGCGGTGCGCTGACCCTCGATCCTGCCGTCCAGGTGCCGCACGATGTCGGACGGGTCGCGCAGGTCCACGCGTGGCAGGACGCGCGTCTTGGCGTCGATGAAGTCGTCCAGCGTCAGTCGCGTGGCCGACCGGGCGCCCGCGGCGGCAGCCGCCCAGTGGACGAGCTGCCGCAACTCCGCGCCGGTGAACCCGGCGACCCCCGCGGCGATGGCCCGGATGTCCAGCCCGGCGGCCAGATCGTGCTCCTTCAGCAGCAGCCGCAGGATGTCGGCGCGCTGCGCCTCGTCCGGCAGTTCCAGGTCGATGCGCAGACCGAAGCGGGTCGGCGCGAACAGCGCCCGGTCGATCACACGGGGCCTGCTGGTGGCCGCGATGACGTAGACCCTGCCGTTGTCGTCGAGATCGTCCATGGCGCTCATCAGCTGCGCCATCGTGCGGTGGGCCTCGGCGTCACCGCCGGCGCCGACGCTGGGCCCGCTGCTGCGCTCCGCGGCGATCAGGTCGATCTGATCGATGAAGACGACGACCGGCTTGCTGCTGCCGGCGCTCCTGCTCGCTTCGAGGAACGCCTGCCGCATCCGGCTGGAGCCCATGCCGATGAGGATCTCGTGGAACTCGGCCCCCGAGTAGGTGAACAGGGGGGCGTTCGCCTCACCGGCGATCGCCCGCGCCAGAGCGGTCTTGCCGCACCCGGACGGTCCGGCGAGCAGAATCCCCCGCGGCACGTCGCCTCCCAGCCTGCCGTACGGCTTGCGCAGCCAGGCGACGACCGGTCCGAGCTCCTTCTTCACCTCGTCGAGCCCGCCGAGGCGGTCGAAGCGTTCGTCCGGCTTCTCCGCCGGCCGGCCGAGGCTCTGCACTTGCTGGGGCTGATTGGCGGCGATCTGCCGCAGGCCCCCCGCCAGCATCCTGATCGCCAGCCCGACGAAGATCAGCGGGAGGCTCACGGCCAGGACCAGCGCCCACGGCACGCCGACGAGCCAGGTGAACGCCGTCTTGATCCACGACCCCAGGTTGCGCCATTCGCCGCTGAACACCAGGTAGAACACGACCGCGAGGGAGGGCACCGCCAACGGCCTCAGGTACTTCACAGCGTCTCCCCTGCTCAGGGTCCGGTATGAGTGAACAGCGCCCAGACGAGCGGGGCGAAGGGCATGCGTTCCCGCAGCTCCAGCACGGCCTCGTGGAGTGCCGCGGCGGTGCCGGCCGCGTCCATGCCGCCCCGGCCGTCGCCCAGTCGCCGGTAGACCTGCGCCGCGACGTAGGGCGCCGTACTGTCCTCCAACTGCCATTGCGCGCCGATCACGTGGCGGTATCCCGCCAGGTGCACGGCGGACGACAGCGTGATGGCCTCGTCGGAGAGCCGTTCGTCGCCGCGCGAGGTGTCGCAGCCGGACAGGAACGCCAGCCGCGCGTGCTCGGACAGGTCGAGCGCCGCCAGGTCGCGAACCGTCAGCGGCCCGTCCCGCAGGACCAGCCAGGCGTGGAACGGGCTCGCCGTGTCCTGCGCCCCGTGGCAGGCGAAGTGCACCCAGGGGCTGGCCCGCAGCACGGTGACCACGGCCTCGCGCGTGGCGCTCGCCTCGCGCAGAACGCGGGCGCCGGGGAAGCACTCGCGGAAGATCTCCTCCTCACGGGCCGCTCCCGGCAGGTCGTCCGCGCCGGGCGTCGTGGGCATGGACACGACCAGCGGCTGGCCGTCGGGCCGGGCGACGGGCGGCGGAAGCGAGCGGACGTGCGCCAGCGCCCGCACGGTGGGGGTGTACGAGGACACCACCCGGTCCATCACCGTACGCGGGCGCGCGTCATGACGCGTGCGGTGGTCCCCCGAGGCGTGCAGCGGGAGGAAGACCGCCGGCCCGGTCGGGCACCACCAGACCCGCCGCGCGCCGGGCAGCCGGTCGAGCACCGGCCCCGTGATGGTGTCCCAGACCCAGCCGAGGGTCTCCTGGACGGTCTGTCTGGCCGTCAGCCGGTCGTCGAACTCACGCGCGCCCCCGCGGAGCGCCTCGATCGCCTCGGTGAAGCCCGTCACCCGGTCCTCGACCGCCTCCGCGGACAGGTCCGGCAGCGGCACGGCCGTGACCTCCCCGTCGGCGATGATGAGGGCGTCGCAGCGGTAGCGGCTGACGTTGAGGACGACCACAGGGCCGTCAGAGGCGGCCCCGGCCAGCCGGGTGAAGTTCATCGACCGCTGGAAGTCCTCGAACCCCGGCTGCCGACGGATCTCCGCCACCAACGCGGCGTGCCGCCTGGCCGCCGCGTGCCTGCGGTCCATGTCGTGATCCATGTCGTGATCCATGTCGGCGGACCGGGCGTCGAGATCGGCGTAGACCTCCGTGAGGCGGCCGGCCAGGTCGGGCAGTTCCCGGGCCAGCCGGTCGCGGGCGGCTCTGGCGTCGAGCGCCTGCGCCAGCAGGACTCCCCTGCCCTGCTCCAGCAGCTCGATCGCCAGGCGGGCGTCGCCGGTCTCGAGCGCGCAGGCGGCCGCGTCGCTCGCCGCCCCCTGGAACTCCGCGAGCAGCCGCTCCTGGTCACCGCGGCTCAGGCCGCGCCAGGCCATGGCCTCCAGCAGCCCCACCATGACCCCGAATCCCTGTACGGCCAGCGCGAAGTCGCCCTGACCCGCGGCGAGGCGCCCCCAGAACCTGGCGGCGCCCGCGCGCGAGCCCGCCGGGGCCGCCTCGATGGCCGCGGTCTCGCGCAGCGCCTCGATCGCCCCCGCCCGCAGCCGCTCCGCCTCGCCCGGCTCGTCGTCGGCCCAGCGGTCGAGCAGCAGGGCCAACTCGTGGAGAACGCTGGCCCTGCGCGGCTGTCCAGGGGGCGTCAGCTCCAGGGTCTGGCGCAGAAGGCCCACCACCCTGTCGTACGGGGCGGGCTCGCCCGTGGCCTTGGCGCGCAGCGACAGGCTGATGCCCAGCGCGGAGAGCCACATGGGGTATTCGGCGTGCGTGACCGGCCCGGCCGCGACCGCGCCCTCCAGCATGTCGACGGCCTCGTCGAGATCGTCGATCACATGGGCGGGCCTGGGGCCGTCCCGCACCTCGTGGACGAGCCCCGCCAGCGCGTCGGCGTCGGCCGGCAGGGGGATCTCACCACTCGCCAGGCGCCGGATCAGGTGGGTGATCTTCCGCTCCCGCTCGGTCACCAGCGCGGCCTCGGACTGCGCGATCAACGCCAGCCCCAGGCTGGCCATCATGCCCGCCCGGCTCACGTGCGTGTCGCCGAGCCGGGCCAGGCCGGCGCGGAGCAGCTCGACCGCATCACCGGAGGCCGCCGCCTGGTCGTGGACCATGAGCGCGTTGGCCAGGTTCCTCGTGGCCAGGCCGCCGTCCGGCGTCTCCTGGGGCACGGAGGCGACGGACTCACGCAGGATCAGCCGCGCCTCCTCCAGCGCGGCCGTGTCGTCGTACTGGACGTACCGCTGGAACAGGGCGCTGCCCAGGTTGGACAAGTAGGTGCCGCGCAGGGAGTGCTCGCGCGGGGTCAGCCGCACGCACGCGCGCAGCGTCTCGATCGCGTCGTCCAGGTCCTTCTCCAGGCCGAGGTCCTCGAACCGCGCGATCAGGGAGCCGCCGAGGTTGGCCCGGTAGAGGGCGGCGTCGTAGTGGTGGTCGGGAGTGGCCCGCACCGCCTCGGAATGCGCCTCGATCGCGCCGTCGATGTCCTCCCGGCGGCGCCCGCGCTCGTAGGCGTGGTGCAGGGCTGTGCCGAGGCCGGTGAGGGCCATGCCCCGGTTGGCGTGGTCGGGCGGCGTCAGCGCCACCCCCTCCCGGTACAGCCGCAGGCACTCGGCAAGGTGCTCCTCGCGCCCGGTGATCTGGTAGGCGATCGAGTAGGTGTTGGCGAGATTGGCCAGGAACAGGCCGCGCTCCGGGTCGCACTCGGGTAACCGCTCGATGCCCGCCTCGAGCAGGTCCTGGGTCGCCTTGAGGTCGGCGGTGGAGCCGGTCGCCTGCATCCTGCGCCCCATCGCGGTGCCCAGCGCGGACAACAGCTCGGCGTACGCGGGATGCCGGTCGGGCAGACCCGCCAGGGTCGCGCGCATGGCCGCGATGACCTCGTCGAGGAGCGTGAGCCGGCCCGACATCATCGCGACGATCGAGGCGTAGTAGGCGATCCTGACCAGGTGTTCGGTCCGGAGCGCGTGCTCCTCCGGCAGCAGCGTCATCTGCTCGCGGAAATGGGCGATGAGCCGATCCACGGTGACGACCCGCTCCGAGACCTCGATGCCGTGGTCGAGCGCCCAGCCGAGCCCCGCCCTGATGCTGCGCCGGTCGATCTCGGTCGCGGCCGGGAAGCGCTCCCGCACGACCTCGAGCAGCTCACGCAGGTCCCGGTCGCGGTGTGGCAGGTCCCATCGCTGCAGGAGCAGCATGGCCAGCTTGACCACCCGCGACAGGTAGTAGGGGTGGTCGGGGCCGGTCGTCCGCACCAGCCGGGTCAGGATCGCGTAGGTCTCGTCCTGATACTCCCTGAGCGACTCCGGGCGCAGCTCGGCCTGCATCTCCAGCGCCAGGATCAGGTTCACCATCGCCGAGTCGCGCAGCTCGGGGTCCAGCCCCGGGCCGGCGCACGCCTCGCGGAGCAGGGCGACGGCCTCGTCCAGCACGCCGCGGTTCTCCGCCGCCATGCTGCGGTCCGGCCGGTGCAGCTCGTAGGTGTTCAGCAGTGCCGTGGCCCGGCTCAGCCGGGCCGCCACGCCGGCATCGGTGCCCTCCGCCAGCCGTACGGCGGTGCGGTGGACGGCGAGCGACTCCGCGATGTCCTCGATCCGCCCGACGTGGTCGAACCGCATCGACAGTCCGTCGCCGAGCGCCGACAGCCATTCCGCCCGCTCGGGGTGGCGCTCGGGCACCAGCTCCAGCGCGCCCCTGAGCGTTTCCAGCGCCTCGTCCAACTGCTGGAGATCATGTGTCGAGGGGTACTCACGGATCATCCACGCCGCGTGTCGCGCGGCGCGCACGGCTCGGCGTCGTCGAAGCATCCGCATCCTCCCCACGGGGCCGGCCGAACGATCCTCATCGCATCGGAGCACTCTCCTGCGGTTCGTCTCCGGGGATGCGCGTGTTACCGCCCCTTCGCCTTGCCGCCCCCCGCGGCGGGTGGTAGACACCAAGCCATGGCAGACCTGCCGGACGACGGCCGCGCCTTGGCGGCTCTGTGCGAGAGCTTCCCCCGGCTGGTCCGCATGGCCGCGTCGGAGGGGTGGTCGGCGGAGCTCGGCGAGGCCCGGCGCGCGCTGCGCGAAGGGGAGCGACGCCCTCGGGAGGTCGTCGACGAGCTGAGCCGGATGCTTGGCCTGGACGTCCTGATACGCGGCAAACCGGTCGTCCCCGACCTTCCATCGGCGGGGCACCTCCCGCCGCCGCCCGGCGGATACCGCTGCCCGAAGGACCGCTGCCCGCGCGACACCCGGCCCGAGCCCGGCGGCGCGATCCCGGCCTGCGACGTCTATGAGCTGCCGCTGAAATACTCGCCGGGATGACGGGGTTCCTGTCCGGCCTCGGGCAGAAGCTCGCCGAGCGGTGGCTGGCCGTGCTCGTCCTGCCCGGCGCGCTGTTCGAGGCGGTGCTCTGGCTCGCCGCCGTCCTCGGCCACCGGCACCCGTGGGACGTCCCGTTCCTGACCGACCGGGCCGCCGCCCAGACCAGGGCCCTGGACGGCAAGCCCGTCGCGCAGGCCCTGCTGCTCGTCGCCCTCCTGCTGGGCGCGTTCGGGGCGGGGCTGGGCGCCAACGCGCTCGCGGGGCCGGTCGTGCGCTGCTGGTTCATGCGGGGTCCGCGGTGGCTGGCCCGGCCCCTGGTCGAGCGGCGCAGGAACCGCTGGGACGGCGCGCACCGGGACTTCGAGACGGCGACGGCGGGCGAGGGCGAGAGCGCCGCGGACTTCCAGCGCCGCCGAGGCGAACTGGCCGCGCGGCGCAACGCCATCGCCCTGGCCCGCCCGTTCCGGCCGACCTGGATGGGCGACCAGATGGATGCCGTCGTCACCCGCGTCCACAACCGCTACGGCATCGACCTCGACGCCGCCTGGCCGCGCCTGTGGCTCGTCGTCCCCGACCACGTACGCGCCACGATCGGCGACGCCCGCGCCGCCCTGTCCGGCGCCGCGACCACGGCGGCCTGGGGCGTGCTGTACCTGGGCACGGCGGCGATCACCCTGTGGTGGCCGGCGGCGCTGGTCGGCGCGGTGACGATCGCGGTCGGCCACCGCAGGGGAAGGGCGGCGACGGGGACGCTGGCCCAGGTGTGTGAGGCCACCGTGGACCTCTACGGGGTGGAGCTGGCCAAAGCCCTCAACGTCCCGCTCGCCGACGGCCAGGTGACCCCGCGCGCCGGCTTCACCCTCACCGAACTCCTCCGCAAGGGCACCTGAAGCCCGTCGGAGCGCCTCCGTCAGCCCTTGAGGACCCTCTCCCAGTCGACGGTCCTGGCCCAGTCGGCGTACGTGTGCCAGCGCACCGACGGGTAGGCGGCGCGCAGGGCGGCCGTGTCGACGAAGTCGGTGTTGCGCTCGAAGGCGTCGAACATGTCCGCCACCTCCTCCCCCGCCCACTGCCGGACCATGTCGAGGGGCAGCCTGCGGTACGGGATCTCGCGGCCGATGACCTCGCCGAGGATCCGGGCGGCCTCCTCACCCGTGACGCGGTCGGAGGCGAGGTCGACGCGCCTGCCGATCATCTCGGCGGGGTTCTCGACGGCGTGGACGGCCAGGGCGGCGATGTCGAGGACCGTGACCTGGTCCAGGTGCTTGCCGGGCGACAGCGGGCTGGCCAGGGCGCCGTCGGCGAGGCCGCTGAAACCGAGGTCGAGGACGTTCTCCATGAAGTAGACGGGGCCGAGGACCGTCGCGGGCACCTGCCGTTCGCGCAGGTACGCCTCGACGAGCTGCTTGCTGTCGGCGTGGTCGACGTTGGTGGCCTCCAGGCGGTCGCCGCCGCGTACGGAGGAGTGGACGAGGTGGGCGCCGGCGCGCTCGGCGGCGTCCACGATGCGCCGCCCCTGGGCGACCTCCTCGTCCTTGCCGCCCTCGCCGAACGGCACGGACAGCCCGAAGACGGCGTCCACGCCGGTGGCGGCCCGGTCGAGCGCTTCGGCGTCGCCCAGGTCGCCCGGGGCGAGCCGCGCGCCGGCGGCGGACAGCGCCCGGGCGGCGGGCGACTCCTGCGAGCGGACGTAGGCCACCACCTCGTGCCCGCGGTCCAGGAGCAGGCGTGCCACCGCGCCGCCCTGCTTGCCGGTGGCGCCGATGACGAGAACTGTGGTCATGAAAGGTCTCCTGTAATCATGTAATCCCTGAATGGGCGCGCGGCTGACGCGAAGGAGCGGGCCCCACCGGGATTCTGTGACCTCAACCGTGGTTGAGGTCAAGCGGTGTCCGGCCCGCCGGTCCGCCGGTAGGGGGCCAGGCCGGCCTCCACGGCGGAGGCGTCGCCCTCGCGCAGGCCGTAGACCGCCTCCTGCAGGGCGAACGTGGCCGCGTAGGCGTCCGCGCGGGCGGCGAGGCCGGGGAACGCCGCGGCCAGCCGTTCCCGCGTGGCGGGCCCGACCGAGACCGACAGGGCGGCGAGGTCCACCGCGGGATCGCCGGGGCCGGCGGCCTCCCAGTCGAGCACCCCGGCCACCCTCGCCGCTCCCGCGGGCCCGGCGACCAGGATGTTGGCGCCGCCGAGGTCCCCGTGGACGAATCCGGTGGGCGCCGACCCGGCCGTCCGGAGCGCCCGCGTGGCGTCGGCCAGAGCGCGGCGGGCCTGCTCCGGCGCCAGGAGCGGGACCACGAGCCGCCGCACGTCATCGACCAGCTCGCGCCACTCCTCCCGCCGGCCGGACCCGGCAGGCGGGACGGAGGCGAGCGGGACGGAGGCGAGCGGGACGGAGGACAGCGGGACGGAGGACAGCCGCTCCAGCAGGCCGGTCAGCGCGGCGGGATCCGGCTCCCGACCCGGCGCCAGCGGCTCCCCGTCGACGAGCCGCATGACGAGGCAGTCCTCGCGCACCTCCACCACCTCGGGCGCCGGGATGCCGTGCGCGCGCACCAACCTCATCCGGTCCGCGAGGGACGCGAGGGACACGAGGGACGTAAGGCCGGCGCGGCCGGCCGGGCGACGCGGGAAACGCCACGCCAGCCCGGCGGCGTCGTCCAGCACCACGTCGGCGGACTCCCCCGCGCGAAGCCGCAGGGCCTCCACCGGCCTGCCGACCGTGCGGGCGTACCGGTCCAGGGGCGAGATCACGCACCGAGGCTAGCGGCGGGAGCGGATGCCGGTGAGGCGGCGCAGGACGTCCCACCAGAACGGCGCGCCGAACAGCAGCGCCACGTACGTCATGAGGTAGCCGGGCCAGTGGCTGAGCGTGGTGAGCCGGTCCCACCAGGTGGGGCCGTTCCAGTGGACGGCCGGGTCGCCCTCCTCGGGGATCGACAGGCTCACGAGGGCGTGGTCGAAGACCTTGACCAGGGCGGGCTGGCTGAGGGTGTCGGTGATGCAGGGCACCGGGTTGGCGTTCTCGCAGCGGGCCTTGAGCTCGCCGTAGGCGTCGGGCCCGGACTCGGCCACGGCGGTCACGGAGGCGCGGAAGGCGTTGTCGCGCAGCAGCGTCTTGGCGTACTCCAGCCCGTCCATGGTGAACACCAGCGTCACCACCAGGCCGAGCGCCGCCACGACCCACTTGACGTAGCGCCGGTACAGCATCGACAGCCGCTGCATCTCGCCGTCGAACCACGTCTCGACCCCGGTCCGGAAGCGCTCCATGTCGCGCTGCGCGCTCTCCCACACGCCCTTGAGGTGGCCGTGGAGGGGGCTGCCCATCGCCTTGAGCTTGGCCAGCAGCCCCTCGACGCCGCCGTCCTCGGCCGCCGCGAGCTCCATCACGGCGGTGGCGAACCGGCCCGGCGGCAGGTTGGCGATGCTGGTGCGGCCCTGCTTGGGGTGGTCGATCTCGCGCACCCGCTGGTACAGGAGATTGATCATGGCGTCCTCGCCCTTGGTCTCCTGGGCGGGCAGCTCGCCGGCCTCGGGCGGCGCGGGCTGGTCGCTGTGCCGGGGGCGCGGGTCGCGGGTGAACGGCAGCACGGCGAACACCTCGCGCACGCTGGCGGGCAGCCAGCTCCTGCCCTCCTTGTCGCTGCCGTCCATGGTGTCGCGCAGGTACGCCCACAGGAACTTGCTGCGGATGGCGAGCAGCCGGACGAACGCCTCGTTCAGCCCGCTGACGAGCAGCGACAGCAGCAGGAACGACAGCACGAGACCTAAGGCCAGATCCACGTAAAGCGACAGCAAAGTGATCACCCCGCCGCCTTGCATACACCCGCGCGCGCCTGGGACGCAATGGCTCAGGAGCCGTAGAAGACGCGTTCCACGACCTGGCGGGCCCGGCGGGTGACGCGGCGGTAGTCGTCGAGGAAGTCCTCGGAGCCGTCGGGCGGGTAGCCGAGCGTGCGGGCCAGCCGCATCCGCTCGCGGGCGTCGGCGGGCACGCTGTCGCCGGGCCGCCCCTTGACCAGCATGATCGCGTCACGGATGCGGGAGGCGCACTGCCAGGCCTCGGCCAGCACCTCCTCGTCGGCGGCCCGCAGCAGCCCCTCGGCGACGGCCGCGCGCAGCGCCTCCAGCGTGCGGGTGGTGCGCAGGGACGAGACCGCCCCGGCGTGGCGGAGCTGGAGGAGCTGCGCCACCCACTCGACGTCGGACAGGCCGCCGGGGCCGAGCTTGGTGTGCAGCGCGGGGTCGGCGCCGCGCGGCAGCCGCTCGGCCTCCATCCGGGCCTTCAGGCGCCGGATCTCGCGTACGGACTCCTCGCGCAGGCCGCCCGCCGGGTAGCGCAGCTCGTCGGCCATCGCGCGGAACTCCTCGCCCAGCGCGGCGTCGCCGGCGGAGAAGCGGGCCCGCAGCAGCGCCTGCGCCTCCCAGGGCGACGACCAGCGCGCGTAGTAGGCCCGGTAGGAGGCGAGGGTGCGCACCAGCGGGCCCTGCCGGCCCTCGGGCCGCAGGTCGGGGTCGATGAGCAGCGGCGGGTCGGGGGCGGGCAGGCTGAGCAGGCGGCGCAGCTCGTTGGCGACGGCGAACGCGGCGTCGCCGGCCTCCCGCTCGTCCGCGCCGGGGTGGGGGTCGTGCACGAACATGACGTCGGCGTCGCTGGCGTACGACGACTCCATGCCGCCGAGCCGGCCCATGGCGATGAGGGCGAACCGGGTGGGCGGCGGCGCGCCCCGGTCGGCGCTCAGCCTGGCGATCGCGGCGTCCAGCGCGGCCTGGAGCGTCACGTCGTTGAGCGTGGACAGCGCCACCCCGACGTGCTCGATCCCGGCCAGCCCGAACAGGTCGGCGACGGCCGTGCGGAACAGCTCCCTGCGCCGCAGCGCCCGCACGGCGGCCACGGCGCCGGCCGGGTCGGCGCCGTGCCGGGTGACCGCGGCGGACGCCTCGGCCCGCAGCGCCTCGGCGGCGCGCAGCGCGAGGTCCGCGTCGGAGCCGAGCAGCGCCACGGCGTCGGGCGCGTGCATGAGCAGCCCGGTGGCGTAGCGGCTGGCGCCCAGCACGCGGGCCATGCGGGCGGCCACGGCGGTCTCGTCGCGCAGCAGCCGCAGGTACCACGGCGTGGCCCCGAGCTTGTCGCTGACCTGCCGGAAGCCGAGCAGCCCGGCGTCGGGGTCGGGCGTGTCGGCGAACCAGCCGAGCATGACCGGCAGCAGGGTGCGCTGGATGGCCGCGCGCCGTGACACGCCGGAGGTGAGGGCGGCGATGTGCCGCAGCGCGCCGTCGGGGTCGACGTAGCCGAGGGCGCGCAGCCGCGCGGACGCCGCCGCGGTCGACAGCCGGGTCTCGGTGTCGGGCAGCCGGGCGACGGCCTGGAGCAGCGGCCGGTAGAACAGCTTCTCGTGCAGCCGCCTGGCCTCGCGCGCGTGGCGCCGCCAGCGGGCGGTGAACTCTCCGACCGGGTCGGCCTGCATGCCGAGCGCGCGGCCCAGCCGGCGCAGGACGGCGGGGTCGGTGGGCAGCACGTGGGTGCGCCGCATGCGGTGGAGCTGGAGCAGGTGCTCGACCTGGCGCAGGAACGTGTAGGCCTCGGCCAGGCCGCGCGAGTCGTCGCGGCCGACGTATCCGCCCCGCGACAGCGCGGCGAGCGCCGGAAGCGTGGCGCGGCGGCGCAGCAGCGGGTCGAGCCGGCCGTGGACGAGCTGGAGGAGCTGCACCGCGAACTCGATGTCGCGCAGCCCGCCCGGGCCCAGCTTGATCTGCCGCTCGCCCTCGGCGCGCACGTGCTCCTCGACGCGACGGCGCATCGCCTGCACGTCCTCGACGAAACGGTCGCGGGTGGCGGCCGACCAGACCAGCTCGTTGACGGCCTCGACGTAGGCGGCGCCGAGCTCCATGTCGCCGGCGATCGGACGGGCCTTGAGCAGCGCCTGGAACTCCCACGTCTTGGCCCACCGGCCGTAGTAGGCCAGGTGGCTGGCCAGGGTGCGCACCAGCGGCCCGTTGCGGCCCTCGGGGCGCAGGCCCGCGTCCACCTCCCACAGCGCGCCCTCGGGCGTGGCGGCCGAGCAGACCCGCATCATGGCCTGGGCCAGCCGGGTCGCGGCGCGCAGCGCCTTGGTCTCGTCGGCGCCCTCGCGCGGCTCGGCCACGAAGATCACGTCGACGTCGCTGATGTAGTTGAGCTCGCGGGCGCCGGCCTTGCCCATGCCGATGACCGCGAGCCGTACGTCGTCGGCCTCGACCTGGGTGCGGGCGATGGCCAGGGCCGCCTCCAGGGCGGCGCCGGCGAGGTCGGACAGCTCGGCGGTCACCTCGCTGAGCGAGGCGCGGCCGGTGAGGTCGCGCGCGGCCAGGCCCAGCAGCCGCCCCCGGTAGGCGACGCGCAGCGCGACCACGGGATCTCCCGCGTGCGGAGCGGCGCCGGTGCTGGGCGCGGGGTCGTTCGGGCGGGCGGGCGCACCGGGCTCGGACGGCGGCCGGGCCGAGCCGGCGTGGGGCAGCGGGTCGTCGGGGTCGGCGTCCACGGCGCGCAGCAGGTCGGCGCGGGGGTCGCCCGGGTCGGCGGCCAGCAGGCCGAGGTGGCCGGGATGGCGGACGAGGTGGTCGCCCAGGGCGGCGCTCACGCCGAGCACGGCCAGCGCGCGCTCGCGCAGCCGCTCGTCGGCCCGCAGCGCGCCGATCGCCTCGGGGGCGCGCTCGGCCAGCCGGGTCAGCGACAGCAGCGCCAGGTCGGGGTCGGCGACCTCGACCAGCCCGTCGAGCAGGTCGTCCAGCTCGCCGCCGGACTGCTCGACGAGCCGCGCGGCGGTCGCCCCGTCGGCGAACCCGAGCTTGGCGAGCCTGGCGGCGGTGGACTCGATCCTCGGCACCCCTCCATCTTGACAGGCCCTCCGCCGACCGGCGTAGAGTGCAACGCAACGTTGCGTTGTATTTCACGTGATCCAAGGGGGCGACGGTGGAGGACTCGACGAAGGCCGGGCGGACGGGCGCGGGCGGGGTTCCGGCGGCCGTGACGTGGGGGCTGCTGGCCGCCTGGGCGCTGCACGACGCCGAGGAGCTCGCCACGATGCCCGGATGGGCGCGCCGGGCCCGCCCCCGGCTGGAACGGCGCCTGCCCGGCGTCCCGTGGGAGCGGCTGGACGTGTCGCGGGCGCACGCGACCGTGGCGATCGGCCTCATGGGCGGGGCCGTGGCTGCGCTGGCGGCCGCGGGGGCGCGCACGGGCGGGCGGAGCCCGGCGTTCCAGGCCGCGCTGGCGGCGTTCGGGCTGCACGGGGTCGCGCACCTCGCGCAGGCGGCGGTCACCGGCGGCTACACACCGGGCGCGGTGACCTCGCCGCTCGTCGTCATCCCGTTCACCGTGTGGGCGCGGCGGCGGCTGCGCGCGGCGGGGGTGGAGGCCCCCCGCGGCGGCGCGCTCACCGCGGGCGCGGTGGCGGCCGTCCCGCTGCTGCTGGCCGGCGTCCACGCGGCGGCCCACGCCCTCACCAGGCCCCGGCCCGGCTCATCTCGCCGGCGCTGAACCGGTACCGGCCCCGCCGACGTCGTACGGCGTGCGGCTCAGCCGCCCCTGACGACGGCCGCGAACGCCTCGGCCACGGGACGCCAGGTGGACACCAGCTTGTCCTCGCCCGCCCGGACCGCCGCGACCAGTTCCTCCGCCCGTTCCAGGGTGGAGGACCCGGCCCACGACGCGAAGATGCCGGGCGTGGCCTCCGGGTGGAACTGCACCGCCCAGGCGCTCTCCCCCAGCCGGTACGCCTGGTTCGGATAGGGGGAACCGGTCATCAGCGGCACCGCGCCCTCCGGCAGGCGCGCCATCACGTCCTGGTGGTACTGGATCGCCACCGCCGTGCCGATCCCGGACAACAGCCGGTCGGTGGCGGCCTCGGGCAGCGCGCTCACCTCGCACAGCCCCACCTCCAGCCCGTCGCCGCCCCGTTCGACGGCGCCGCCGCAGGCCATCGTCATGAGCTGGGCCCCGAGGCAGATCCCGAGCGTGGGCGTGCCGTCGAGGACCGAGCGGCGCAGCAGCGCGCGGGTGGCGGGCAGCCAGGGCCAGCGCTCGTCCTGCCACGCGGCGGCCTCGCCGCCGAGCACGACGAGCCCGTCGGCGGCCCGCTCGGGCACCTCCTCGCCCAGGTACGGCCGGACGACGTCACAGACCGGACCGAACCAGTCGGCCAGGTATCCGAGCCCGGCCTCGGCCTCGTGTTCGATCACGGTGATCCGCATACCGGGTAATTTATCCGGAACTTCCGCATTACGTCTCCCCTCACCTTTACGGCTGGCCCTCCCGTTTGCGCGGTCCATCGCCTTCTACGGCGACGTGCCCGCCGCGGTCCGCGCAGACGCGTCTCATACGTGCCGACGGGGCGGTATGTCCCTAAGATCCGGTCCATGAGGGTGGACGAGGTCGGCGGGCTGCGCATCGCCAGGTTCGGGGAGGGGCCGCGCGTGATCGTCGCGGTCCACGGGATCACGGCGTCGCTCATGGCGTGGGCGGCGGTGGGGCGGCGGCTGCCGGAGGGCTGGTCCATGGTGGCGATGGACCTGCGCGGCCGGGGGCACAGCGCCGGGCTGCCCGGGCCGTACGGGCTGCCGAGGCACGCCGAGGACGTGCTGCGCGTGGCCGACCACGTCGGCGCCGACGCCGGCGCGGTGCTCGCCGGGCACTCGATGGGCGCCTACGTGGCGGCGCTGGCGGCGGCCCGGCGGCCGTTCGCGCGGGTCGTGCTGGTGGACGGCGGCCTGCCGCTGCCGCTCCCGCCGGGCGCCGACCCGGACGCGGCGCTGGCGGCCACGCTCGGGCCCGCGCTGGCCCGCCTGTCCCGGACGTTCGCCACGCCCGAGGACTACGTCGCCTTCTTCCGCGCGCACCCGGCCTTCGCGCACGCGTGGAACGACGACGTCGAGGCGTACGTCCGCTACGACCTGGACGGGCCGACGGGGGCGCTGCGCTCACGCGCCGCCGAGGACGCGGTCCGGGAGGACGGCCGCTGGCTGCTGACCGGGGCGGAGGAGCTCGGGGCGGCCCTGGCCTCGATCGAGGCGCCGCTGCGCGTGCTGCGGGCCCCGCGCGGGCTGCTCGACCAGGAGATCGGCATGCTTCCGGACGAACTGGCCGCCGCCTGGACGGCCCGGCTGCCGCACCTGGAGGACGAGGTGGTGCCGGACTGCAACCACTACACGATCCTGTTCGAGGAGCGCTGCGCGTCGCTGGTCGCCGCCCGCCTCACCGGCACGGGGCCGTGAACGCGGACGGCCCCGGAACCGCGTGGGTTCCGGGGCCGTCCGGACGTCTCGGCGACCCGGGGAGGCTAGCGCGGGGCGATCCAGGTGGCCCGGGCCGCGGCGACCAGCGTGCCGTCCACCTCGTAGATGGCGCTCTCGCCGAACAGCTTGCGCCCCTCGCGGCCGGTGGCGCGGGCCACGGCGGAGTAGGCGCCGCCCGGGTAGACGCGCCGGTGGATCTGCAGGGTCAGCCGGCCGAGCAGCGCCGACTCGCCGGGCTGGAAGTGCGCCCAGCCCGTGATGCAGTCGAGGACGGCGCCCACGATCGAGCCGGGCACGCCGTCGGCGTCGGCCACCGTGTGCGGGACCCGCCAGCCGGCCGCCACCACGTCCTTGCCCTCGACCGGGCCGGGGAAGACGCGCAGGCCGTCGCCCGGCTCGCGCAGGCCGCAGGCGAAGCACTCGGGGAAGGCGTGACCCTTCCACCCGGCGAAACCGGCCTCGGCGCGCGCGGCGTCCTTGAACGGGACGAACTCGGGGGCGTCGAGGTCCTGCGCCACCGGGATGGCCTCGACGAGCAGCCGGTCGCCGTCGGAGAGGGTGACGGTGTTGGCGACGTGCTCCAGCCGGAGCTCGGTCTCCAGCGGGGTGGGGGCGTGCAGCGTGACTTCGACGGCTGATCGGTTGTCGTTGAACGCGTCCGCCATGGTCCCGGCTATCCAGCCGCCGTTGGCGGCCCCTGCCGGTCCCCGGAAACGCTCGGGAACGGTCAACACGGTCTGCAGGGCAGCCGTCGTCATGCCTCACCCTCCCATATCGCTTCAACAGCGAAAAATCCGAAATTACATATAAAGCAGGCCGATATTACCGGAGATCCGGACGGCCCGTACCAGGGGGGCGCCGCCGATCAGCCCGCAACAGGACACAACACTTCAGACCCAGCGAAACCTTCCCACCCCATCCGCACCTGTGGGGTGACGGGGCCGCGTGGCACTGCTCGCGAGCGGACCCGAGGGTGGCGGATCAGCCGTACCCGTAAGATACGGGCGCTAAATTGCACGCATGTGACTTCAGCGTAAGAAGTGACGCTGATCACTCCGCGAAGTTGTCTCACGTCAGGCGCGAACCAGCCCCTCCCCCGGCGCCGCCCCCTCGCGCCCCGCCTCGGCGCCGCCCCGCCTCAGCGCCGCCGCGCCGGGGCCTGTCACGACCTTCCGGTACGCCTTTCCGGTACGCCTTTCCGGGACGCCGCACTTCAGGGGCGCGCGATGGCGGGAGGGCGTACTGTCACGGGTGTGACCATGCCGGCCCGGCGGCCGGAGGGCGCGCCTCGTCACGGCCTCGGAAGGGGAGCGGATGGACGGCCTCGGCCCCCGCGCGGTCCTGGTGCCCGACCTCGGCGACGACCTGGCGGTCGCGGTCGGCGCGCTGGAACGGCTGCTCCTGGCGTTGCGGGCGGCCGAGGAGGACGGCGCCGCGCTGCCGCCCCCTCTGGCGGGCGGCGCGGCGCTCACCGCGCTGCGGCGGCTCTGGCGCGCGGTGGCGCCCACCCAGGGACTCTGGCGCGCGGTGGCGTCCGCCCGGGGAAGCCAAGGGCCGTCTCCGGCCGGGAGGCTGTACGCGCACGGCGGCCGGGCCGAGCTCGTCCCGCTGCGCCTGGTCGACGTCGGCCCGCTGGACGTGGCCACCCTGTCGGCCGCCGCGGCGGCGCTCGGGCGGGGCGCGAACGGCGCGGGCCCGGTGCGGCTGGCGCTGGAGGAGGCCGGCGGCGACCCGCCGGGCGTGGAGCTCGTCGTCGCCGCGGCGGGCTTCAGCGGGCTGCTCGACCTGGCCGACACGGGCGAGTCCATCGTGCTGCGCGAACGGCTGGCGGCGGCCGGGCCGGGCGTGGACGTCGTGCTCAGCCCGGTGCAGGAGAGCGCCTACCGGGCGACCATGGAGCGGCTCACCGCGATGTGGCCCGCCCGGCGGCCCGACCCGCCACCGCCCCAGGGCGGGGGACGCCGTTCACCGGCGGGGTCCTGAGCCGCGATCTCCTTCACTGACGGCCCCGGTCACGGGGCCGCACGACGTGTATTGACGGCCCCGGTCACGGGGCCGCTCGGCTCGTACTGACGGCCCCGGTCACGGGGCCGCTCGGCTCGTACTGACGGCCCCAGTCACAGGGCCGCAGGGCTCGGGCCAGGACCGCGCCCGGTCAGCGGGCCGCGGGCGGTCAGCGGGCCGCGGGCGGTGGCGGCGGTCCCAGCACGTCGACCGCCCGGGCCGGCCCGATCCTGCCGGGCTTGCCGCTCCTGCCGGGCTTGCCGGGATGCCGGGGTTTGCGGGGCCGGTGTTCATGGCGACGCCCGACGAACCGGCCGACCGCGATGTTCTGCAGGTCGTTCAGGTCGAGGCCGTCGGCGATGTCGATCGTGGCCGTGACGGCCCCGGCCGCGGTGTCGACGGCCACGACCGCGTCCTGCCTGCCGGTCGTCGTGGTGACGTACGCGGTCCCGCCGTCGGGGCTGAGCGCCACGGCGGCGGGAAGGCGGTGGCCGGGGATCGGGATGGTGCCGGTGACGGCGTCGGTCACCGTGTTGATCACCGTGATGGCGCCTTCCGCGTCGTTGAGCGTGCCCACGTACAGACGGGTGCCGTCGCCGGAGGCCGCCAGCCCCTGAGGCAGGTCCTCGCTGACGGGGATGGACGCCAGGAGACCGCCGGTCGCCGTGTTGATCACGAACACCTGCCCCTTCTCCGAGGCGGTCCCGGTCACGTAGGCGCGGTGACGGGAGGGATGGACGGCGATCGCCCGGGGCGACGACGGCAGCGGGACGGTCCTCGTGATCTGCTCGGTCCTGGTGTCGATCACGGTGAGATTGTCGTAGGTGCCCTTCGCGTCCCGAGTGACACCCACGAGCGCCCGGCGCCCGCCGTGGTCGACCGCCACCGCGCCCGGATTGCCGGCGATGGGAAGGGTCGCGCTGATGGAGTCATCGTGCGTGTCGATCACCACGACCTTGGTGCTCCTCCGGGAGAGGTCGTCGTCGTTGTGGATGGTGGTGTAGACCTGGGCGCCGTCGGGGCTGACCGCCACTCCCCCCGGGGCGTGGTCCACCTCGATGACGTCGAACACCCGGTTGGCGACGGTGCTCATCACCAGGATCGCGTCCGGGTCCTTCCTGCCGACTCTCGCCACGTACGCGACGGCGCCGCCGGGATCGAGCGCGATCGCGCCCGGGCAGCCGCCGGTCGGGATGTAACCGGCGACGGTGCCGGCGCTCGTGTCGAGCCGCGCCACCGCGCCGTCGGAGTACGGGTCGGAGCAGCTCTCGGCCACGTACGCGAGCGTCGGGAACTTCGGCGGCCGTGGGGCCGGGGGCGGCGCGGCGGCGGCCGGGCCGGACGGCAGCGGAAGCAGCCCGCAGGCGGCCACGGTCACCGCCATGCCGAGCCGGAGACCGTATCGCCATCCCTGCCGCGCGTTCTTGGTCGGCGAGCGCATGACACCGCATTATTCGGCACGCCCGATCCCCCGGCGCGGAATTCCCGGACGCGTCAGGTCAACAATGCGTCTGCGCGAGAAAAGGGAGGTCCGCGCGGTTCACGTCAGGGCAGGAACGGCGGGACGTTCAGCTCTCGGAGGAGTGCCAGGCGTCGCGCGGCAGGATCATCGTGATCGACGTCCACCACTCGCCACCGATCTCGACGCTGCGCGGGTGCCTCTCCCCCTCGCGAAAGCCGAGCCGTTCGTAGATCGTCCTGGCTCGCTCGTTGTGGGCGTAGACCCCCAGCTCGACCTGCTCGACCTCAAAATCCGCGAAGGCCGCGCCGACCGCGGCCCGGACCAGGGCCGCCCCCCGCCCGCGCCCGCGGGCGGAGGGCGCGACCAGCACCATGCCGAGCCGCACCGACCGGCCCCCGGGCTGGAGGCGCAGCCCGAAGTGCCCGACCGGGGTCCCGTCGGGGTCGGTCGCGACCATGAGGCGGCGACCGGGATCGGAGGCGCGCAGGCCGAGCAGCTGCCGCCCGTCGAAGGGCCAGGTGAACAGGGCCTTGCCCGACCAGATCACCAGCGCCTCGGGGCCGTCGATCCACGACGCGACCACGGGGGCGTCGGCCGGTTCCAGCGCGCGTACACGTATCACGGCTCCCAGCCGTACCCCACGGGCGGCCGGGCGGTCAAAGGCCCCGCCGCCTTTACGACGTAGATCAACATCATGCGGCAGGCGGAACCCCGGGGACGACCAGGTGCGTCACAGCCTGCGGATGGTAGACGGCCAGCCGCCTCACCTGGCCGGTCCGCACGTTCACCGCGTACGTGACCTGACGGTTGTCCCGGTCGTCGTCCGACGGGAAGGTGGCGAGCGTGACCTCGGACGCGTTCAGCCAGGCGCCGAGGGTGTGCATGCCCGTGCCTGTCGGCAGGCCGCGCATGGTCGCCGTCCTCGTGGTCCGGCCGGTCCTGGCGTCGAGCATGGTGATCGTTTCGTCCCACACGTCCGGTGATCTTCCCGGGCGGAGCGCGGCCACGGTCCTGCCGTCGGGGGCGAGCCCGCTGAAGCGGGTGTAGACGTCCTCCACCGTCACGGGAGAGCCGCCTCCCGTGAGAGGCATCACCCAGATTCCCGCCTTCTGCCCCCACCGCCCGTACCGGGCCAGGGTCACGGTCGTGCCGTCGATGCTCCTGGGATCCCAGCCGGCCGGCAGGGGCGTCGTGGTCCCCGCCCGCAGGTCGATGATCAGGCCGTCCTCCTTCCTCGACGGGTAGCCCGTGAAGGCGAGGTAGCGCCCGTCGTCGGAGACCTCCAGGCGCGCGTTGCGGCCCAGCTTCGCCTCGGCGACGGCGACGGGCGCGGTGAGCACGGCGCCGCTGTCCAGGTCGCGTACCTGGAACGTCCCGGCCGGCCTGCTGTAGTAGGCGATGAGGCGCCCGTCGCGGCTGATCGCCAGCGGACAGAAGACCGGCCCGCTCTTGAAGCTCAGCGCCTGCGGCATGTGGTAGGTCTCACCGGAGCGGGTGACGACGCGCCACTCGCCGTTCCTGCAGTCGGCCGGGATGGGCCCACCGACGAGACACCAGGTCCGGAACGCGTGGCTGACCGGACCGACACCCCGGCCCGGCAGATCGGCGATCCCGCCGGTCGCCGCCGCCACCACGGGATCGTCCGCCGTCACCGGCCTGGTGCCGGGCGCCACGCCCAGCACGACGCCGGCGAGCACCACGAGCCCCGTCACGACGGCCGATCCGGCGGCCAGGCGGGCCCGCCGCCTGCGCCGGCTGCCCGTGATCGCCCAGTCGGCCAGGTCCACGGCCGGGGCGTCGGACGCCACCTCGTGCAGCGCCTCATGCAGCGCCTCATGCGGCCCGCTCATCGGCGCACCTCCTCCATCTCGGCGAACAACCGGGTCAGCTCGGGCGCGAGCACCCGCAGGCGGCCGAGCGCGTGGTGGGTCTGGCTCTTGACCGTGCCGAGCGAGCAGCCGAGGATCTCGGCCGTCTGGCGCTCGCTGAGGTCCTCGTAGAAGCGCAGGACGATCACGGCGCGCTGCCGGGGCGTCAACCTGGCCAGCGCCTCGCGCAGGACGATGCGATCGACCGTGGCGTTGTCGTGGGCGTGCCCGTGCTCCGGCGGGTCGGCGGTGGACACCTCCGCCTGTCTGCGCCGCCGCCACGAGATGTACTGGTTGACCATGGCCTTGCGGGTGTACGCCTCGGGGGCGCCGCTGCGGACCAGCCGGGGCCAGTGGCCGGCGACCTTGAGCAGGACGCTCTGCATCAGGTCCTCGGCCAGGTGCGCGTCTCCCGTGAGCAGGTACGCGCTCCGCATCAGCGCCTGCTGGCGGGCGAGCACGAACTCGCGGAAGCCGTCGTATCGATCCAAGGTGGTTGATCTCCTCTCATCGGTTCTCACGTCCCGGGAGAGGCGGAAGGTTGGAACCCGCACCAGGATCTCCGGGCGGCCGCGGACGATCACGATTCGGCGAACCGGGCCGTACCCCGGTCATCACGATCACTAGGGTCCGACGGGACCCGGCGTACGGCGCCGGACGACCCAGCTCCCGCGGAGGACTCGCGCTGATGCCGCTCGATCTCACCTCCCTGAACGAGGCCGGACCGGCGCTCCTGCGTGACGCGCTCGACGGCTCGTGGCCGCCGGCCCTGGCGCGGGCCTGCCGGCGGGCGCTCCCGCGGCTCCTCGCCCTGCCGCCCGGCCCCGGACGGCTGGAGTTCCTGCGCGCGACGGCCGCGGCCGAGGAGCCGGAGGCGCTGGCCGCCCTGGACGCGGCGGCCGCGGCCGAGGAGCCGGAGGCGCCGGCCGCCCCCGAAGCGGCGGGGCAGGGGACGTGGACCCTGGCGTGGGAGGCCGGCGAGGGGCCCACGGCCTTCCACGTGTGCCCGGCCCGGCACGACGGCCCGGTGCGGGCGGTGGCGGTGGGCGAGTTCGCGGGCCGCACGTTCGTGGCCAGCGGCGGCGACGACCAGGTGGTACGGCTGCGCGACGCCCTGGACCAGTCGGGCCCGGACCTGGAGGGGATGACGGCGGGCGTCCGCGCCCTGGCGTTCGGCGTGGTGGACGGCCGCCCGGTGCTGGCCGGCGGCGACCAGGCGGGCACGGTCCGCACCTGGGACCCGCTCACCGCAGCGCCCGGGTTCACCCGCGAGGCGACCGGCGGCCACCCGACGGCCCTGGCCTTCGTGGCGGCCGGGGAAGGGCGGACGCTGCTCGCCGTGGCGATCGGCTTCCCCGGCCGCGGCTACCCGGGCGACGGCGAGGACGGCCGCGTGGACCTGCTGGACCCGTCCACCGGCGAGCTCGTGCGCGAGCTGCGCACCGAGGACGGGGACGCGCTGCTCGACCTCGCGGTGGCGGGGCTCGACGGGCGGACGGCGCTGGCCGCGCTGAGCCCCTACGAGGTGTACGTGTGGGACGTGGCCACGGGCGAGCGGCTGGGGAGCGCGTACGTGGGCGACGTCTGTGACGAGGACATGGATCGGGAGGGGTTCACCCCGCCCCTGCTGCTGAGCCTTTCCGGCGGGCGGCCCGAGGTCGGCGTGGTCGTGGTGGTCGAGCGCCCGCCGTCCTACACGACGACCAGCCGCGAGATCCTCTACCTGGAACTGGAGAACCTCGCCGCGAGCAGCCCCGGCCAGTTGCTCGACCGCGACCAGGGTCCGGTGGCGGTGACGACTCACGCCGGGCGGGACGTGATGCTCGTGGCCAACCACACCTCCGACTCCGGCCGGACGTGGGAACGCCCCGCGCGGGCGGTGATCCGGCGCTGGGGCGGCGAGCCGGACGTCGCCCTGGACGCCGACACCAGCCTGGTCACCGCCGCCGCCTTCGGCGGCCTGGCCGGAGACCTCTGCCTGGCCACGGCCGGGCTCGACGGGACGGTGCAGGTCTGGGACGCGCGGACCCCGCACCGGCACCGGCGGGTCGGGTACGGCGGGTCGGGGCTGGCGCTGTTCACCACGGAGCAGGGCGCGCCCGTCCTGGCCGCCGGCACGCACAGTGACACCGTGCTGCTGCTGGACGCCGCGAGCGGGGAGCGGATCGGCTCGGTGGGCTGCCGCCGCAGCGGCCGCGGCCACGACTGCGACCTCTCCCCCTACGAGCACTGCTGCCGCGGGCTGGCCGCCGGCGACGTGGCACGCCGGCCGTACGTCGCGAGCAGCGGCTGCGCCTCCCACGGCACCATGCTGTGGCGGCCGCTGAGCGAGACGCCCGGCGTCGCGCCGAAGGACGACCCCGGCGGCGGCCGGGTCACGTTCACCGACGGCGGCTACTCCCCCGCCGCCCTGGCCTTCGGCGAGGCCGACGGCCGTGCGCTGCTCGCGGCCGGGGCCGAGGTGTGGGATCCGCTCACGCACGAACGCGTGGCCCAGCTGCACCGCTCGGGCTTCCTGATCAGCGAGAACGCCTTCGGCCGGGCCGGGGACCTGCCGGTGCTGGCCACGCGCCGCGACGACGAGGTGGACCTGTGGGACCCGCTGACCGGCCGGCGCGTCCGGACGCTCGGCGTGGACGACGCCGGCGCCGGCCTGGCGATGGGCCGCGTCGCCGGCCGCGACGTGCTCGCCGTCGGCAGCGGCAGGTACGTGGTTTTGTGGGACGCCGCCACCGGGGAGCGGTGGGAGTGGGTGCCGCACACCTCGGCCGTCACCTGCCTGAGCCTGGTCGAACACGGTGACCGGGCGCTGCTGGTGACGGGGACCGAGGACGGCACGGTGGCGCTGTGGGACGCCGCCACGCAGCGCCGCCTCGCCGTGCTGGGCGCGTTCGCCCGGCCGGTCCGGTCCGTGGCGGCGGCCGGCATCGGCTGCGGGCTGCACGTGTACGGGCAGTCGCTCTACGGGCGCGTACTCGCCTGGCGGGTCGAGGTCCCCTGACTCGCGGGTCGTCGGCCACGGTCACCGCCCGCCGGCCGGCTGACCTCGCCTCGTTGCCGATGCCGACCTGGCGTTCGCGCATGCCCGCGCGGGTGACGACGACATGGTGGCCGCTCTGCTGGAGTCGCGGGTGACAGCCGAGCCCTGGTCGCCGAGGTGGCGGTACGCCCTGGAAAGCGGGAACGCCTAGCCGGAGGAGGTAGCCGCCGCCATCGGTGAGCGCCTGATGCGCACGACGGGGGGCGACCGCGCCGCGCTCCGGCGCGCGGCCGATTCCGGTCACCCCGGCTTCGCCGAGCAGGCCGTGGCGCTTCTCGGCCGGTGCGAGCCACGATGACCACGGGAGATCTGCGGGTCGTGTACGGCGTTGACGGTGGCCTCGTCGGGCACGTCCGGCTGCCGTCCGCGGCAGGCCGCACGTGTACGGGCAGTCGCGCCCGCGGATCGCCGCTAGACGCCAGGTATGTCCGGGTAGGCCGGTATGTCGCGGTATGCCGGCGGCTGGCCCGGCCCTGTCCACACGCGGCCGCTCGGGTGGTAGTGCGGCTGCACCTCGGCGTACCCGCCTCCGGGATTCCGGTGCACAGTGATCTGGGGCGCGAAGTCGAACCTTCTCAGGTCGTCCAGGTCCCGGTCCGCCTGCCTGGCGCGCGCGACGAGGTCGTCGGCCCATTCCCGGGACCGGCCGACCTCGCTCATGTCGAACCCGGGATGGTTCCTGGCCAGGTCGTCGACGGCTCTGAGATGCGTGTGCGCCTCGTGCACGTTGGCCGACACTCTGTCGCCGACCGGGCGCAGCTTGTAGTACACGGTCTGGGCGTGCCGCTCGAGGACGGCCTGTTCCTCCCGCGTCAGATAGGGGTTCAGCTGCGGCTGGTACCGGTACACGCCGTTCGAGTAGTCCCTGAGGTCCTCCACGTCGAGCTTGCCCTTCAGCTTCATCCTCAGCCGCTCGTGCCAGCGGGCGTCCGCCAGATCGCCCTTGATCGTCCGGATCCGGCCCTCCTGGGCGACCAGCCGGCCGTCCGCCCGCGCCAGCAGGGTCTTGGCCCGCTCCAGGCGGAACTCGATCGCCGGTCTCTCGCCCAGGGACATCGCCGGTCTCTCGCCCAGGGACATGGTGCGGGTCGCCCTCGGCGCGGCCTTCAACTGGTCCGCGATGATCCTCAGGACGCGGCCTTCTTTCGCAGTGAGGACGCGCAGGTTGCTGTACAACTCCCCGGCCAGTGCTCTGGCCCGGGCCAGGACGGCCAGGCCTTCGGGATTGACGGCGCTCGCCCGCAGGGCCAGAGTCGCGATCACGGAGGCGGCGGCGATGCCCCCCGCGGCCCACGCGACGGTCTTCCCCGAGACGGACACGCCGCCGGACGCCATCGCCGCGTGATGGGAGAGGTGGCCCGCCTCCGGCAGGACGCCCCCTTGGCCCGCCAGGTAGGTGCGCGTCGCGTCGGCGCTCCCGCCCTCATCTTCGCTGGCAGGCTGGAAGGCTCCCACGCCGTCACCCTGGAGTCGCCCGTGGAACTCGGCGGCCGTTCCCAGCGCGTCGGCATGGCCGCTCACGGCGCTGGTGTCCGGCAGCGCGGGGATCCCGAGGAGACCGTAGTCGATGTCCGTCATCGCGCACCCTCCCTGTTCACGCCTCGAACGCCTGCTGGAGGCGGCCGGCGGCTTCGCCGGCGACGGCCTCGGTCTCTCCGAACGTGGCCGCCGCCGCCACCTGTCCGTCCCCCGCGTGGCGCAGCCGCATCTCCACCTGGCGGCATCGTTCATGGAGGTTCGTGACCAACTCGCCATAGGGGCCGTTGATCTCGGGAAGGTCCAGCAGGCCGCCGCTCAGGCTGCCTCGCAACCCCGCGGCGAACTGGGCGTACTCATCGGCCAGAGTTCGGTAGTTCCGCCCCGCGGCCTCTCGCCCGTCGAGGCTGACCGACACCTGTTCACGATCACCTGGCGTGCCGGTCACGAATGTCCTTCCATGCGCCGCAGCAGCTCGTCCAGCGTCGCGTTCAACGACGCGAAGTCGCGGAGGGACTGGACCTCCAGCTCGTCCAGCCGGTGCATCAGCTCGGCCGGATCGATGGCGTCCCCCTCCGCCTCCTCCGCGTCGGGAGGGGGCTCGTCCGTACGCGCGACCAGGTCCTGTTGTGCCGCCCGTACGGCGGAGACGACGTGCTCAGCGAGCTCGTCGGAACCCATGCGCAGGGAACGGGGGTTCAGGCTCAGGCTTTCCAGCAGCCCGTCGGCCCCGACCACGGCGACGACCTGGCCCGCGGCGGACTCTCCCCGGCCGCGAGGGTCATCGGCTTCTTGACGGGTAGGCACGCTCCACCTCCAGAACGCTTCGGGAAACCGGATCACGAGACGGCCGAAGATGAACGGCGCCGTTGTGGGGTCCCCGG
Source organism: Nonomuraea montanisoli (assembly GCF_013363975.1). Lineage (GTDB taxonomy): Bacteria > Actinomycetota > Actinomycetes > Streptosporangiales > Streptosporangiaceae > Nonomuraea > Nonomuraea montanisoli. The sequence continues at coordinate 354,157 of NZ_JABWGN010000003.1, forward strand.
TCGGCTCGCAGGATCGTCGAGGCGAGGAACCTTCCCTCACATCGACGGGCAGCCGCGCGTGATCATGGCAGTCAGTTATACGTAACAGGTATCTAGCCGTCAAGGTCGAGCCGAGAAACGGCGGGCCACGGAGCCAGCGCGCTGGTGGGGTCGTCGCCCCCGCTTCCGCCTCGCTCGCCCAGCCACGCGCCGATCCCCCGCATGCCCCCTCGCCCAGATGCGGCGACCACGGTGGCAGCTGTACGCATATCTCACATGTATGAAAAGCATTATGCTTACAGCATGGATGCCACCTTGCAGGTCAGAGGTCTCGATGCGGAAGTAGTCGCAGAACTGAAGGCGCGCGCCGCCCGTAAGCGCATGTCGCTGTCCGCGTACGTGGCCGGCATCCTCACCGAGGTCGCCGCCACTCCGGCCCCGGACACGATCAGAGAACGGCTGGAGGCGCTCCGGTCGCTGGGCGGCGGAGCCAGCCACGACGACGTGGTCACCGAAATACGAAAGATCCGCGAGTCGTGATCGTCATCGACAGTTCGGCGCTCGTCGAGGCCCTGGCCGCAGACGCCCCCGCAGACGAACTGCTCGCTCGCGTCGCCGAGAACCGGCTCCACATCCCCCACCTGCTCGACTACGAGTTCCGCAACGCCATGCGCGGTCTGCTCCTCGGCGGAAAGATCAGCGAGGCCCGCGCCGAGGGGGCACGGATCGTCAAGGCCGGCCTGCCCTTCACTCGTCACGCCGACGACCTGACGACCGGGCGCGCCTGGGACCTGCGAGCAACCTTCAACGGGTACGACGCCACCTACGTCGCCCTGGCCGAAGCGCTGGACTGCGCCCTCGTCACCACGGACGAGAAGATCTACAAGGTGGCCCGCGAGTACGTGGACGTCGATCTCTGCTGATCTCCCGTTCCATACCGCCATGAGTCTCACGCCCTCAGCACTTTCGTCCTGAGCAGCGCCTCTCATCAATGACCCTCTCAGGCATACGCAGCGCGGATGTGGACGGCCGCGGCCCGTGGGTGATGGCGGGCAATCAGACGATGCGCTGGAACAGCCGCGCCTGGCAGCAAGCGTCCCTGCCTGACTACGGCGCCTCACTCACCGGCACAGCACAGGCTCCCCGGGCCGTCCTCGGCGAAGACGCCCGTGCACGGCTGGTCCAATGGACCGGGCGCGCCTGGCGCATCGTGCAGGTGCCCGGCGTCAAGGGGAAGTGGGTTACCCAAGCGCCGTGGTGCCCACGGGGCCCGACGAGTTCTGGGCGCTCGGCATGGTCACCTAAGACGAAGAGAACGCGGAACTCGTCTGCCACGCTTCCGGTCGGCGGCGGCCCTGCCTCACGGCACCGTTCCCGGTCGCCGGCCGGCGTCGCGGGGAGTGAGTCAGGGGCGCTAGACCGGCCAGGTCAAAGTTGAAATCAGGTCGCAGCGAACGGTACGGGTGGTCTCCTCGATCCAGTATGAGCAGCACACCACTTGCCCGTCATGGAGCGTTCCCGGAATTGCCGCGAACCATAAGTTGTCGAAGTCGTCCTGCCGCTCGGCCCCCCTATACGGATCCTCGCAGCGGTTCATGATCCAGCGCGTGACAGCCAAGCACACATCAGCGAGCGCGGCCGACGCCGGCTCGGTCTTCTCCCAGAGGTCGAGCCGTTCAACGAACTCAGCCAGTTCCCAGTCGGCTCTGTCAGGCACGGGCAGCCAGCCACGCGCGGATGTCCTCCAGACTGTCCGTGCGTCGCGGCTCGTTCTTGCGCCGCTTGGCGGCTCCCAGCATGCGCCTCACCTGGGCAGGATCCAGCCCGAGGTCGTTCTCCTTCGCTGCTTGAGCAGCGAAGAATTCTCTGATCCGCTCCAGTTCGATCCGAGGGTTTCTGCCCGCTGCCCGTCCTTCGGCCGCCCGTTGCCACGGGCTCTCTACACGTATGCGGGCTTCTAGCTCTGATGTGCTGAGCGTGCCGTACTTGCTGAGGACGTACCCAACAGTGTTCAGTTCCGCCTCGCCCAGGTCAGGCAGGTCGACAAGGACATTGCCGGCCCCTTCGTCATCCCAGAGCGCATCGACCCCAGGCCCGGTGTCCCATGCTGAGATCGGGTTTTCGAAGAGGGGACGACCGAAGAACGACAGGTGATGGCCCTGGGCGTAGTACAGAAGGGCCTGGAGCTTCCTGGCACCGAGCCCGGGCTGCCGTTGCCGTAGCGCTGCCGCGATGTCATGGGCTGAGGCTGGCATGCTTCGACGATATGCCCCGGGTCGGGGCCGGTCCGGATGTTCACTCTGTTGAGACATACGGTCATCCGTGCATAGGACATGTGCCACCGGTCGCGTCATGGTCCAGTCCCCTCGCCGTAGTCGTGGGCCATGGTTTGGACGCTACGCCGCCACCAGTCAGCCGTCATGACACGCCGAGGTAAGACGAACACGACTAAGGCGGAGCCAGAGTGACGTCTCGACCTCCTATCGCTTGCGCTATGGCGGTGATCGCCTTGTTCGCCGTGATCGCGGTCGTCCTGGTGCCCCTCGCCCAGTTTCACGTCCATCACTTGCTCTGTTGGATATCGCGCCGCGGTCCGCGGACGCCCCTCATGGAGAGCATGTGAAATGCGCCGACGAAACACCCATTCGTCCCGCCCCACCACCCGAATATGCAGGCTCCTAATCCTGCCTGGCCTTCGAGTGCTTGGGACAGTGATTGATACGGCGGCGTCGCAGACTCACCCTGGCCAGCCCGGTGAGCGCGCCGATCAGATTGATGCCCGCGACTAGCAGCGGGATCCACTCGGATAGGTGTTCCATGCTTGACTCCTGAGGATCTCAGAGGGACGGCGCGGACGGGCCGCGTTTCCGAGGCACAGCACATCCCTCGGGCAGCACTCCGGCATCAAGTACGGAGGAAGCCGAGCAAAACCATGCGCATAGGTGGGAGCCGCAGGCAGAATGACCGGGACAAACAGGGAGACGGCGGCGGTGGGAACGAAGTGTCCGCCGCCCTCCGGCATACCTGACCGGAGGGTTCGGCCAGGGAACTGCACAACGTAGGCAGAGGTCCAGATGTCCCGCATCCAAGAGTTCGCCGCTCACGAACCTCCGCCGGAGGAGGTGCACAACTCGGCCGAACTAGCCGCAGCATTAAGGGCGTTGCAAGTAGCTCGCGGCCTGTCCTATCGAGACCTGGACAGGGCCGTTCGACCAGAGCGGTTGTCGACCAGCACGCTTAGTGATCTCCTCAATAAAGGCCGTCCCACCATCGAGACCTTGGAGCTATTCCTACGCGCCTGCAGCGTGCCCAAGCAGGAGTGGGCATCGTGGAGAGCGGCGCGTGAGCGAGCCTTATCGGAGCGTCCACTAGGAGTGCCCCAGGCGATCCGGGTGAACGCGGCAGTCGCGCGGCGGCTGGGAGTACATGCAGCGATCACAGTGGCGGATGCGAGTGGGCCGCTGCCGGTGTATGTGGAGCGCGATGTGGACACAGCGCCCGACGGGGTGCGGGCCCGGCTGCGGCAGGCCATGCGCGACGGAGGGTTGGTCGTCCTGGTCGGCACCTCTTCTGTTGGCAAGACTCGCTGCGCCTTTGAGGCAGTTCAAGCGCTGATGCCTGCCTGGTGGTTGGTTCACCCAGCTGATGCCGCTCAGCTCCAGTCTCTAGCCGATCAGCCGCTCCCCAAGACAGTGGTATGGCTGGACGAACTGCAGACCTACCTTGATGGAAAGCGCGGGTTGACGCCAGCCACGGTACGCACCCTACTAGGGGCGGGCGCAGTGCTGGTGGCCTCGTTGTGGCCGAAGTATCTCAGCGCCTTCACCTCATCGCCACCGGCCATTGGGCCGGACCCATATCGAGTCGAGCGCCGAGTTCTGCAGCTAGCCGAGATTGTTCACATCGACGCCGAACTCAGCGAGCAGGAACACGAACGCGCCTGCGAAGCCGCAGCAACCGATGCACGCATCCGACTGGCACTCGAAGCAAGTGACTACGGCATGACACAAGTCATCGCCGCTGCTCCCCAACTGATCGACCGCTGGCACGGAGCGGAAGCATATGCACGTGCAGTCTTGACTGCAGCCGTCGACGCAAGTCGCCTGGGTGTCCAGACTCCGCTGAGTGCTGAGCTCTTGCGTGCGGCCGCACCCGGGTACTGCAGCGCGCGCCAGAAGGCGGATGCCCCGTCGAACTGGTTTGAGACCGCCTTGGCATACGCCACAGAGACCTTGAAAGGCGCAGTCGCCGCGCTGGAGCCCGTCGCCGTGAAGATGGGAGAGATCGCTGGGTATGTAGTGGCCGATTATCTGTTGCAGTACGCCAGCGCCGAACGCCGTAAGGCCAAAGTCCCTGCATCGACTTGGGAATCCCTAGTTCGGCATCTGACCAGTCCCAGCGATCAGGTCCGTGTCGGCGAGAGCGCTTATGACCGGTTGCTCTATGGCTATGCCGAGACCCTCTGGCAGCGCGCAGTCGACGCCGGCGACGCGCATGCCACCTATGCGCTTGCTGCTCTACTAGAAGAGCAGGGCCGCGAAGAGGAGCTACGCGAACGGGCCGACGCGGGTGATGCGGCTGCCATTGAACGTCTAGCTGATGTGCTTGCCAATCAGGGGCGATTGGAGGAGTTGCGAAGACGAGTAGAGGTCGGTGACCAGCCTGCGACTGAATGGGTGGCTGTGTTATTAGCTGAACAGGGAAAGACGGAAGGACTGCGCCAGGAAGCCGACGCTGGCAACGAATATGCCGCATACAAATTGGCAGGCATTCTAACCAAAAATGGGCAGATAGACGACGCCATCTCACTCTTGCGAACACATGCCGAGTCCGGCAGAGGGCATGCCGCCAATGAGCTAGCCAGTCTGCTGGCCAAAAAAGGCCAGATGGACGAGGCGGTTTCGCTTCTGCGACCGCGCGCCGATGCCGGCGGCTGGGATGCCGCCTGCAGATTAGCGCAGGTTTTGACCCAGGCGGGAAACATAGAGGAACTCATTCAGCGGGCAGACGGAGGCGACCGCGCCGCCGCTAACCAGCTAGCCGATCTTTTAAGTGCACACGGTCTGGAAACGGAACTGAAGCAAAGGGCAGATGCTGGTGACCAAGCTGCTATTGACCGTCTGGCCGATCTGCTTGCCAAACAGGGACGAGTGGATGAACTGCGGGAGCGGGCAGACATTGGCGAGCGCCCCGCAGCTTATTTGCTAGCCCGCCTCCTCGGCGAACAGGGGAGAGAGGAGGAACTGCGCAATCGGGCGGACGCTTGTGACCGCTACTCCATCTATCAATTAGCGCAACTGCTGTCTCGCCAGAAGCGGACCGAGGAGGCAATCGCGCTTCTACGGACGCGCGCTGAGGCGGACGACTGGATCGCCGCCGAAGAGTTGGCTGAGCTATTGGCCGAGCAGGGGCAGGTGGACGAGCTGCGCGAGCGGGCCAGTACAGGCGACCACGCGGCCAGCTACTTCTTACCACAGGCGCTGATACGACTCGGTCGCAGCGAAGAGGCCCATCATCTGCGTCGCTTTGGATTGTCTCCAGAGGAATAGGCACGCAACTAAGTCGCTTAAATCACAGGCTTGATCAAGCTAACACCCTCGGGGCGCCGAATCGCCGCCCGCGTTCGTTGAAGGCAGGCGTCACCCCAGAGGCTTGGAACGGCTATCCGGGTTTCAATCTCAACGTCCACCCACCTGATGCCGACCAGCGAGGGACGGACCCGCCGTGCTGTCGACAAGGCCTACGCGGCCCCAGCAAGGCAGTCGACGGCTCCGAAGCAGTGAGACAGCCGTGGGGTCAACGGTGCTACGCCGCTCTTGGTCACCGGCCGGCGTCGCGGGGGTGCGGGGGCCGGCAGGCCCCCCCCTGGGGGTCGAAGGGGGCGAAGCCCCCTGGGGGGCACGCCTGAGCGCCCTTACGCGCGAAGCGCGCCACCCCGTGAAGACCTTGCCCCTTGAGCCCCTTACAGCACCGGCAGGTACCGGTCGAGCTCGAACTCCGTCACCTGCCGACGGAAGTCCCGCCACTCAGCCCGCTTGTTGCGCAGGAAGAAGTCGAAGACGTGCTCGCCCAGCGTCTCGGCCACCAGCTCGCTCTGCTCCATCACGGCGATGGCCTCGTCGAGGGACTGCGGCAGCGGCCGGATGCCGAGGGCGCGGCGCTCGGCGCTGGTGAGGGTCCAGACGTTGTCCTCGGCGGCCGGGGGCAGCTCGTACCCCTGCTCGATGCCCTTGAGCCCGGCGGCGAGGATGAGGGCGAAGGCGAGGTAGGGGTTGCAGGCCGAGTCGAGCGAACGGAACTCGATGCGGGTCGAGCCGCCCTTGTGCGGCTTGTACATGGGCACCCGGACCAGGGCCGAGCGGTTGTTGTGGCCCCAGCAGATGTAGGACGGGGCCTCGCCGCCCTGGCCGGCGATGGCTTCGGCGCCGCCCCAGAGCCGCTTGTACGAGTTGACCCACTGGTTGGTGATGGCGGTGATCTCGGCGGCGTGCTTGAGCAGGCCGGCGATGAACGAGCGGCCGACCTTGGACAGCTGGTAGTCGGCGCCGGCCTCGTAGAAGGCGTTGCGGTCGCCCTCGAACAGCGACATGTGGGTGTGCATGCCGGAGCCGGGGTGCTCGGTGAACGGCTTCGGCATGAACGAGGCCCAGATGCCCTGCTCCAGCGCCACCTCCTTCATGACCAGGCGGAAGGTCATGATGTTGTCGGCCGTGGTGAGGGCGTCGGCGTAGCGCAGGTCGATCTCCTGCTGGCCGGGGGCGCCCTCGTGGTGGCTGAACTCGACCGAGATGCCCATCGACTCCAGCATCATGATCGCCTGGCGGCGGAAGTCGTGGCCGGAGCTGTGCGGGGTGTGGTCGAAGTAGCCGCCGGAGTCGATCGGCTCGGGCCGCCGGCCGGGCTCGGGGCGGTTCTTCAGCAGGAAGAACTCGATCTCGGGGTGGGTGTAGAAGGTGAACCCCATGTCGGCGCACTTGGCGAGCGTGCGCTTGAGCACCCAGCGCGGGTCGGCGTGCGACGGCGAGCCGTCGGGCATGAGGATGTCGCAGAAGATGCGGCCGGCGCCGGGCGTCTCGCTGCGCCACGGCAGGATCTGGAACGTCGCCGGGTCGGGCTTGGCGAGCATGTCGGCCTCGTACACGCGGGCGAAGCCCTCGATGGCCGAGCCGTCGAAGCCGATGCCCTCGGCGAAGGCGCCCTCCAGCTCGGCCGGCGCGATGGCCACGGACTTGAGGAAGCCGAGGACGTCCGTGAACCAGAGCCGGATGAACCGGATGTCGCGTTCCTCGAGCGTGCGGAGCACGAACTCCTGCTGGCGGTCCAAGGCATCCCCTCATGAAAACAGTCGTCGTGTCCCTACCAGCATGCCGTGTCCGTGTTTCGCACACGTTACGGGGGGCCGTGGGCGCGGACCTCGCCGACAAGCGGGTGCGAGCCTCGCTGACAAACCGCCCGCCCCCACCTACTGTGATCATGCAGTCGGTCTCGGGGGAGGCATGGGTGGCCATCGACCTGCTCAATCACAAGCTGGATCGGGCGTTCGACCACATCGACGCGGGTGGTGCCGGTTCGGTCGCGCGCGGGGACCTGCTGGGGCTCGGGGCGCGCGTTCTGGTGGGTTTCGGCGAGTCGCCGACGTCGGTCACCGGCAGCGGGCTCGTCGACGGCTTCGACGCGATCTGGGCGGCCCTGGCCGACGCGCTCGGCCGTGACCGCGACGCGCGGCTGTCGCGGGAGGACTTCCGGGACGGCATGCGGGCGGCGTTCGTGGCGGGCGACCGGTACGAGCCGGTGTTCCGGCCGGTGACGGTGACCGTGGCCGGGCTGTGCGACCCGGACGGCGACGGGCTGATCGGGCCGCGCGAGTTCCGGACGATGCTCAGCGCGTTCGGCACCGCGTACGACGACGTGGACGCGGCCTTCGACCGCCTCGACCGGGCGGGACGCGGCAGGCTGACGGTGGACGGGCTGGTCGTGGCGGCCCGTCAGTACTACACGGGCGAGGACCCGAACGCGGCGGGCAACTGGCTCTTCGGGCCCTTGTGAGCACGGCCGTGATCGCGACCGTGAGGACCGCGCTGCGGTCCGTGCTGCAGTGGAAGCCATTGGCCCCCGCGCCGCGGGCGGGCGAGACGGACCCGCGTCCCGCCGATGCCCCCGCGCCGTGGGCGGGCGAGGCGGACCCGCGTCCCGCCGATGCCTCCGCGAGAGGCGGGCCGGCGGCGCTGTTGGCGCTGACGGAGCGGGTGCCGGCGCTGGCCGCCCCGTGCCGGATGCACCCGTCCGTGTACGCGATCGAGGCGGCCGTGATCGACTGGGCGCGGCGCACCGGCCTGGAGGCGGACCCGGGCGTCGGGTTCCACCGGATCGCCGGGCGGGCGCTGGCCGAGTTCGACGCCGCCGCGGCGGCGCTGTTCGCGCAGTGGCTGACGTGGCTGTTCCACCTGGACGACGAGATGGACGAGGGTCCCGCCCGGCTGGAGATCTTCCAGGGGCTGCTGGAGGGCCGCGCGGCGCACCCGCTGGAGGCGGCGTTCGCGGACCTGTGGCGGGTGACGAGCGCGCGGATGAGCGACCACTGGCGGGCCAGGTTCGCCGCGAACCTGCGGCGCCACCTCGACGCGTGCCGCGCGCAGGCGGCCAACCGGGCGGCGGGCCGCGTGCCGACGCTGCGCCAGTATCCGGCGCTGCGCCGGGCGACCGTCGGCCCGTACGTCTTCGACCTGGTCGAGCCGTGCCTGCGGGTGGAGGCGCCGGCCTGGCTGCAGGGCTGCGAGGCGTGGCGGGAGCTGGTGGACGCCTGCAACGACGTGACGGCGTGGTGCAACGACGTCGCCTCGCGGGCGAAGGAACGCGGCGACGGGCACAACCTGGTGGTGGTCGCGGCGGCCGAGCTGGGGCTGGCGGAGCCGGAGGCGGTGGCCTGGGTGCTCGACCGGATCGCCGAGCGCTGCCAGGACATGACGCGGGCGGCCCGGCGGCTGCCGCTCGACGAGCTGGGACCGCGCGCGGCCCGGGACGTGAGCAAGGTCGCGTGCGCGTACCTGGCGGCGCCGCGGGCGCACATCGACTGGCTGGTGGAGTCCACCCGGTACGCGTGCCCGTGAAGCCCGGTACGCGTGCCCGTGAAGCCCGGTACGCGCCCGTAAACAGCGCAACGCGAGCAGCGGGGTCAGGGGTCAGGGGTGCAGGGCGAGGGCGTCGCCCGTGGGGGTGCGCCGGTAGACGACCTCCTTGCCGACGCGCAGCCCCACGGCCAGCCCGCTGTCGCTGAGCACGCCGAGGTGCTGGCTGACGGCGCCGCGGGAGATCGTCATCCGGTCGGCCAGCGCCGAGGTGGTGGCCGGCTCGGCCAGCGCGAGCAGGATGCGCGCCCGGCTGCGGCCGATGAGCGCGGCCAGCGCGCCGGGGGCGGGCGGCGGCGCCTGCTCCCACAGCGTGCCGACGCCCGACACCGGGTAGACGAGCATCGACTGGTACGGCTCGGACATGATGGCCGTGGCCGGCCAGAAGAACGCGCTGGGCACCAGCAGCAGCCCGTCGCCGTGGATCGCCTCGGTCGAACGGGCACACGGGCGTTCGACGACGAGCCGCTCCCCCGTCCACGACACGGCCGGGTCGAGCCCGGCGAACAGCTCCCGCGCCCCGCCCGTCGTCAGCAGCCGCGACCTGCGCAGCACGTCGCGCTCCAGCAGCGCGTACACGCGCGGCCAGAACTCCTCCAGGCACGCCTTCCAGTACGCCTCCAGCGCGTCGGCGACCCGGGCCACCCCGGCCGCCGGGTCGGCGCGGAACCGCTCGATCACCGCCGGGTCCGAGCCCACGACGCAGGCCGCCTCGACCGCGGCCCGCGCCGGCGGGGTCCGCCGCACCACCTCGATCTCGCTCGCGAAGTCGGGCAGCGGCGTGGCCGGCGGCGGGGTGATGAAGTCCACCAGGTAGCCGTCCGGGGGCACGAGCGCGAACAGCTCCTCCATGTCGAGCTCGGCCAGGCGGGGCCGCACGCACTTGACCCACGGCAGGTGGACCGACTGCCGGGCCGGGTCGCGCAGCGTCCGCAGGCTGGCCACCAGCTCCCACAACGGCGAGAACGCGAACCTGATCCGCGCCACGTCCTCCGGCTTCAGCACCCAGGTCATCGCCACACGTTTTAGTCTGCCCTAAATCGTTCGCCCACCGTCGCGCGGGTCATCACGCTTGGTCCCGTGAGCACCCCCGTTCTTGAGAAGCCCAATGTCCTGCGGTCCGCGTTCGGCGGGCTGCCGCGCCCGTTCTGGGCGTTGTGGGGCGGCACGCTGGTGAACCGCCTGGGCACGATGGTCCTTCCGTTCACCGGCGTCTATCTCACGCAGGAGCGCGGCCTGTCGGTGGCGGCGGCCGGGGTCGTGATGGCCGTGTTCGGCGCCGGGTCGCTGGTGTCGCAGCTCGGCGCCGGCGTCCTGGCCGACCGGATCGGCCGCCGGGCGACGCTGGCGGCCGGCATGCTGGCCACCTCCGCCACGATGCTCTGGCTGGGCGCGAGCTCGTCGCTCGCCATGATCACGACGGCGATGTTCGTGCTGGGCGTGGTGATCGACGCCTACCGTCCCGCGACGAACGCGCTGGTCGCCGACCTGGTCTCCCCCACGGAGCGGCCCCGCGCCTACGGCCTGCTGTTCTGGGCGATCAACCTGGGGTACGCGTTCGGCATGACCGCCGGCGGGCGGCTGGCCGGCATGGGGTTCTCCTGGCTGTTCTGGATCGACGCGGCCACCTGCGTGGCCTTCGCGGTGCTGGTGTGGCGGGCCGTCCCGGAGACCCGGGCGAGCGGGCGTGAGACGGCCGGCGGGTTCGGCGTGGTGCTGCGCGACCGGGTCATGGTCGCGTTCACCCTGGTCATGCTGGGCAACGCGCTCATGTACTCGCAGACGGTGACGATGCTGCCGGTCGCGATGACCCGGACCGTGGGGATACCGTCCGGCGACTTCGGGCTGGCCATGGCGCTGAACGGGGTGATCATCGTGCTCGCGCAGCCGTTGGTGTCCGGGTGGATCGGGCGGCGCGACCCGGCGCGGATGCTGGCCCTGGGGCTGGCGATCATGGCGGCCGGGTTCGGGCTCACCGCGTTCGTCACCTCGGTGGCGGGGCTGGTGGCGACGATCGTGGTGTGGACGTGCGGGGAGATCGTGACGGCCGGCATCTCGGGGACCGTGGTGGCCCGGCTCGCGCCCCCTCACCTTCGCGGCCGGTACGCGGGGCTGGAGGGGTTCCCCTGGTCGGTGTCCGCGGTGCTGGGGCCGCTGTTCGGCGGGCTGCTGCTGGGGGTGGGGCCGCAGGCGCTGTGGTTCACGGTCGGCGGGCTGGGGCTGGCGTCGGCGGCCGGCATGCTCGCCCTCGGCCCCGCCATCCGCCGCCGCTGACCCGCCGCCTCCCCCGCCGCTGCCCCTGCCGGAGCCTCCCCCGCCGCTGCCCCTGCCGGAACTTCCCGGCCGCTGATCCCGTCCGAACTTCCCCGGCTCCACCGCCGTCGTACGGACCGAACGACGTTCAGGGGACGTTGAACGGCTTTTGATTGGATGGTGGCACCCGTCCGATACGTTCCTCCCCGAGCAACCGCAGGGTGACCGGGGCGAGAGGACGGGTGGGATGCGCCACGCTGGACGGGCGCGCGGGGTGGCGATCGGCCTGGCCTCGCTCGCCGTCGTCTTCGAGCTGACCAACATCTGGGTGACCGCCCAGCTCCCGCAGCCGTCGTACACGCCGTTGCCGTTCGCCCCCGAGGACGTCGCGGGCACGGCGTTCCCGGTGTTCGGCGCGATCCTGGTGCACAGCAGGCCGCGCCTGGTCATCGGGTGGCTGTTGGTGGTGGGCGGACTGGCCTCGGCTGCCAACATCCTGTCCGCCAACCTCAACCTGCTCCTCGACGGCCCGCCGCTGAACTGGCCGATCGTGAACGTCACCTGGCAGGTCGGCGAGCTGGCCCTGGGCGTCCTCCTGCCGCTCCTCTACCCGAACGGGCGGCTGCCGGGCAGGAGGTGGGGGTGGGTCGCCGGGCTGGCGCTGGCCGGCGACGCGCTCGACTGGGTCGCCGTGTCCCTCCGCAGCCATCCCCTGCGGGACGCCGCCCACTGGACGGTCGCGGCCGCCATGGGGCTGGCGTTCGTGTCGCTGGCCGTGCGGTTCGCCCGGGGTGACGCGGTCGAACGGCGGCAGTTGCTGTGGCTGCTGGTGACGCTGCCGGGGCTGCTCCTCCCGTGGATGCTCGGCGACCCGTTCTGGTGGCTGGCGTCGCTGGGGATCCCGCTGATCCCGGCGGCGATCGCGGTCGCGGTGCTGCGGTACCGGCTGTTCGGCATCGACACGCTGATCAGCCGGGCGCTGGTCGGGACCGGACTGGCGGTGGTGATCGGCGGCGTGTACCTGGCGGCCGGGGCGGCGTCGAGCCTGTTCCTGTCGGGGGTGGACCGGGTGGCGGGGCTCGCGGCGGCGCTGTTCGCCGGGGCGTTCTTCCACCCGATGCGCCGGCTGTTCCTGCGCGGCGTGGACCGCCTGCTCTACGGCAGCACCGGCGACCCGGACGCGCTGGCCGACCGGCTCAAGCTGCGCCTCCAGCTCGCCGACCCCGGCCACGGGCTGCTGGCCACGCTGGAGGTGCTGCGCGACGGGCTGTCGGTGACGGGCGTGGCCGTCGAGGTGGACGGCGCCGTGACGGTGACGGGCACGCTGGACGTCCCGGCCCGTACGGTGCCGCTGGTGTGGCACGGCGAGCCGGTCGGCCTGCTGCTGGTCGGGCCGACGGACCGGCGCCGCTTCCCGGCCGCGCACGACGAGCGGGTGCTCGGCACGCTCACGCCGTTCATCGCCGACGCCGCCCACGCCGTACGGCTGACGGCCGCGCTCCAGCGCTCGCGCGAGCGGATCCTCACGGCGCGCGAGGAGGAGCGGCGGCGGCTGCGCCGCGACCTGCACGACGGGCTGGGGCAGTCGCTCAGCGGGATGGCCATGTCGATCAACGCGGCGCGCGTGACCCTGCGCTCGTCCCCCGAGCGCGCCGCGCGGCTGCTGACGACCCTGCGCGAGGGCATGGACGCCGTCACCGGCGACATCCGGCAGCTCGTGTACGGCCTGCGCCCGCCCGCGCTGGACGAGCTGGGCCTGGCCGGGGCCGTCGAGGAGCTGACCGGCGCGCCGGTCGAGGCGTCCGGAGACCTCACCGGCCTGCCGGCGGCCGTCGAGGTGGCCGCGTACCGCATCGTTCAGGAGGCGCTGACGAACGCCCGCAAGCACTCCGGCGCCACCCGGATCGACGTCGCGCTGCGGCGCGGCGGCCGCCCGGGCGACTCCGCCGGGGCCGGCCTCGTCCGGGGCGGCGTGCTGCGGGTGACCGTCACCGACGACGGGTGCGGCATCCCGCCGGACGCGCGGGCGGGCGTGGGGCTGTCGTCCATGCGCGAGCGGGCCGCCGAGCTGGGCGGCACCTGCGTGGTCCGGCCGCGCGAGGGCGGCGGCACCGAGGTCCGCGCGGACCTTCCGCTGTGACGCGCGCCGCGGAGCTTCCCGCCGGGGACGGCGCCCGTGAAGCCGTTCTCCACCCGATCATCAGACACTGTAGAAAATCGCCATATACCCCGACGTCAAAGGGCTCTACGCTTACCTCTGCCATGCTGACTTTCACCGCGCTGGGACCGTTCCACGCCTGGTCCGACGGCGTCCCCCTCGACCTCGGCGGCCAGCGGCAGCGGGCGGTGCTCGCCCGCCTGCTCGTGGCCGGCGGCCGCGCCGTGCCCGTGACCATGCTCATCGACGAGCTGTGGCCCGGCGACCCGCCCGCGCAGGCGCTGTCGACCATCCAGGGGTACGTCTCGCGCCTGCGCCGCGCGCTCGAACCCGGCCGCGCGCCCCGCGAGGAGGCCGGGGTGCTCGTGTCGGCCGCCCGGGGGTACGCGCTGCGCGCCACGGCCGACCAGGTGGACGCCTGGAGGTTCGAGGACCTCGTCCAGTCCGACGGCGACCCGGCGCGCCTGTGGGAGACCATGGACGCGGCGCTCGCGCTGTGGCGGGGGCCGGCGCTCGCCGAGTTCACGGACCTGACCTGGGCGGTCACCGAGGCGGGCCGGCTGGAGGAGCTGCGGCTGGTCGCCGTGGAGCGGCGCGCCGGCGCGGGCCTCGCGCTCGGCAGGGCGACGGCGCTGGTCGCCGACCTGGAGGCGCACGCCTCGGCGTACCCGCTGCGCGAGGAGGCGTGGCGGCTGCTGGCACTGGCCCTGTACCGGACGGGCCGGCAGGGCGACGCGCTCGGCGCGCTGCGGCGGGCCCGCGCGATCTGGCGCGACGAGCTGGGGCTGGACCTGACGAGCGGGCTGCAGCGGCTGGAGGGCGACATGCTCGCCCAGCGTCTGGAGGAGCCCGCCGCCCCGGCGGGCCCGCCGACCGCGCCCCCGGCCGCATCCACGGTTTCGGCCTCGGCCTCGGTCGAGGGGCCGCCGCTGCGGGTGCTCGTGGCCGACGACCAGGCCCTGGTACGGGCTGGGATGCGGACCGTGCTGAGCGACGAGGCCGGGCTGGAGCCGGCCGGGGAGGCGGCCGACGGCGAGGAGGCGATCGCGCTCGCCCGCCGCACCCGCCCTGACGTGGTGCTGCTCGACATCCAGATGCCGCGCCTGGACGGCCTGGCCGCGGCGCGCCGCATCCTGGCCGACGAGCGGCCGCCCAAGGTGATCGTGATGACCACGTTCGGCAGCGACGAGAACCTGTACGCGGCGCTGCGGGCGGGCGTGAGCGGGTTCGTGCTGAAGACGTCCCCTCCGGAGCAGCTCGTGGCCGCGATCCGGGCCGCCGCGGCCGGTGACGCGCTCATCGACCCCGCCGTCACGACGCGGGTCATCGCCGGGTTCGCGGGCCGCACCGACCCGGCCTCTCCCCCGGCCCTGGCCGGGCTGCCCGACGACCGGATCGACGTGCTCAAGCTCGTGGCCCGCGGCCTGACGAACCAGCAGATCGCGCAGACCCTCGCGCTGCCCGAGCCGGCCGTGGCCGCGGAGGTGACGGCGCTGCTCGACCACCTCGGGCTGATCGACCGGGCGCAGCTCGTCGTCGCCGCCTACGAGTCCGGCCTGGTCACCCCGGGGGCCGCGATCACGAAATGACCCGTTCTTCGCCGCTTGGGTGCCGAAAATCATGGCGTATTAGGCTGGTCGTGTGGCTCAACTGCGCATCGCCCTGGCACAGACCAACCCCACCGTAGGAGACCTCAGCGGCAACGCCGGCAAGCTCGTGGCGTGGACCCGCGACGCCGCCGACCGCGGCGCCCACCTCGTGGTGTTCACCGAGATGTTCCTCACCGGGTATCCGGTCGAGGACCTGGTGCTGCGCACCTCGTTCGTGGACGCCAGCATCAGGGCGCTGCGGGAGACGGCCGCCCGGCTGCGCGACGAGGGGCTCGGCGAGCTGCCCGTGGTCGTCGGCTACGTCGACCGGGCCGGGCTGGCGCCGCGCGTCGGCCAGCCCAAGGGCGCGCCGCTCGACGCCGCCGCGCTCCTCCACCGCGGCGAGGTCGTGACCTGCACGGCCAAGCACCACCTGCCCAACTACGGCGTCTTCGACGAGTACCGCTACTTCGTCCGCGGCGACCGGCTGCCCGTCTTCCGGCTGCACGGCGTCGACGTGGCCGTCGCCGTCTGCGAGGACCTCTGGCAGGAGGGCGGCCCCGTGTCCGTCGTCGGCCGGGCCGGCGCCGGGCTGCTCGTCGTGCCGAACGCCTCGCCGTACGAGAAGGAGAAGGACGACGTCCGGCTGGAGCTGTGCGCGCGGCGGGCGCGCGAGGCCGGGTGCGCCCTCGTGTACGCCAACCAGGTCGGCGGCCAGGACGAGCTGGTCTTCGACGGCGACTCGCTGGTGGTGGACGCCTCGGGCGAGCTGGTCGCGCGGGCCGGGCAGTTCCGGGAGGAACTGCTCACCGTGGACCTCGACCTGCCGGTGTCGGACGCCGAGCCCGGCCGGTACCCGTTCGACGCGGGCGACGGGTCCACGATCACCGTGGAGCGGCTGGTGCTGTCGTCCGAGCCCGTCCCGCCGTACGAGCCGGAGCCCCCGGTCGTCGCGGAGCGGCTCGACCTGCACGCCGAGGTCTACTCGGCGCTGGTGCTCGCCGTGCGCGACTACGTGGCCAAGAACGGCTTCCGGTCGGTCATCCTGGGCCTGTCCGGCGGCATCGACTCGGCGCTGACCGCGACCATCGCCTCCGACGCCATCGGCCCCGACCGGGTGCACGTGGTGCTCATGCCGTCCCGCTACTCCTCCGACCACTCGCTCGCCGACGCCGAGGAGCTGGTACGCCGCCAGGGCGTGAACGCCCGCGTCGTGCCCATCGCCGACATCGTGGACGCGTTCGAGAAGGAGATCGAGCTGTCGGGCCTGTCCGCCGAGAACCTCCAGGCGCGCGTCCGCGGCATGATCCTCATGGGCCTGTCCAACGAGCACGGCCACCTGGTGCTCACCACGGGGAACAAGAGCGAGCTGGCCACCGGCTACTCCACCCTCTACGGCGACTCGGCGGGCGGCTTCGCCCCGATCAAGGACGTGCCGAAGACGATGGTGTGGGAGCTCTCCCGGTGGCGCAACGAGCACGGCGACCCGTCGTTCCTGCTGCGCGCCGAGCGGCCCGTGCCGGAGAACTCCATCACCAAGGAGCCCAGCGCCGAGCTGCGTCCCGACCAGCGCGACACCGACTCGCTCCCGCCGTACGAGGTGCTGGACCGGCTCCTCGACGACTACGTCGAGAAGGACATGGGCTCGCGCGAGCTCATCGAGGCGGGACACGCCCCGGAGCTGGTGGCGCGGGTCATCCGGCTGGTGGACCTGGCGGAGTACAAGCGGCGCCAGTACCCGCCGGGACCGAAGATCACCCCGAAGAACTTCGGCCGAGACCGCCGCCTGCCCATCACCAACCGCTGGCGCGAGACCACCTGACCTCTGGGCCAGGGCCGCGGAAGAGCCCGAACGGCAAGGCCCTCACGAGTCGCCCCGGGGCGAGGGGCCTGCCGGCCCCTCGCGCTCCCCGGCACCGGACGGGAGACCTCACGGTGAAAGGCGTCGTCCGTTCACCAGGACGACGTGCTCAGGCCGCGGGGGCCTTCGGCGTCAGCCTGACATCCACGGCCGCGTCCAGCGCACGCGCCAGCCGTCCCAGGACCGGCAGGGCGGGCATGACCCACCCGCCTCGAAACGCGCGACCGCCGACTGGGTCATGCCCGCCTCGCGCGCCAGGTCGCTCTGGGTCCAGCCGCGGTTCTCCCGCATGGCGCGCACGGTCTTGCCCAGTTCGTGGGCGAGGCGGGCCGCTTCGTAGGCTTCGGCGGCCCCGGGCTCCGCCATCCGACGATCTCTGAGCTGCTGCCACTCTTCCCGGTCGCCCATCTGGCCCTCCTGGAAGCGGGCCTTCTGCTGCTGGGAGATCGACGCAGAAGGCGACCTTCGCCGGCTCATAGCAGCGATGCTATAAGGTCTAGACTTCGATACGCAGCGTTCTCGATCGAATACCCGGCGCAGCCCTCGCGAGAGCCGCCCATGCAACAGTTTCCCCGCCTCGTCCCTCTCAGTTGTGAAGGACCGACGAAGGGCGATGAGTTGTGGATGCAGATGCCCGTTTCGCGGAGTTCGTCGCTGAACGTGGTGACGCGCTCCTGCGCTACGGCTACATGCTGGCCGGCAATCCGCACGACGCGGCCGACCTGGTGCAGGAGGCGCTGCTGAAGCTGCGCGGCGCCTGGCCCCGGCTGCGGCGCAAGGAGAACCCCGAGAGCTACGCCCGTACCACGATGGCCCGGCTGCACATCGCCACCTGGCGGCTGCGCCGGCGCGAGCTGCTCGCCTGGGAGCTGCCGGAGCTCGAACACCACGACCGGTTGCCCGGCGGCGACGAGCGCAGGATGTGGCAGGCGCTGGCCGGTCTGCCGCGCAAACAGCGCGCGGTGCTGGTGCTGCGCTACTACGAGCAGCTCGACGACGCCGAGATCGCCGCCGTGCTGGGGATCTCGCGCGGGACCGTGCGCAGTCAGGCCGCACGCGCTCTGGACAAGCTCCGGGCCGCCGTCCCGGCCGAGCCGATGACGAGGGGGAACGCACGATGACCGAGGTCGAGGACACGCTGCGGGCGACGTTCGGCCGGGCGGAGGACCACGCGCCCCGGCTGCCCGCGCTGCTGGCCGAGCGGCTGGTGGTGGTTCACCGGCGCAGGAGGCGGCGGGTCAGGACGGCGATGGCCGCCGCGGCGGTCGCCCTGGCCGTGGGCGGGACGTTCGCCGTGACGCGCGGCGGCGACACCATCACCGCCGTGCCCGCCTCGGAGCGGTACTCCGCCAAGCCGGACGCCCCCGTGCGGCAGGTCTGGCCCCGGGCCGTGAAGGAGGCTCCGGCGAAGGGACCCGGTGGCCTGGACTGGCGGCTGGACGCGCTGATCGACGACCGCACGGCGCTGATGGTCACCGTGACGGCGGACGTCGGGCGGGACGCCGCCCTGTACGCCTACGACCTGGAGGACGGCACGCAACGCGAGATCGTCACCTTCCCGGAGCCCGAGGACGAGAGCGGCCACGCCAACGGGATCGCCGTGGGGGGCGGGCACGTCGTCTGGTGGACCGGCAGCAAGGACCGCGTCGCCAGCCTGTGGACCGTGCCCGTGGACGGCGGGAAGCCGCGGCTCCTCGGCACCCGGAGCATCAAGGAGGGCGACGGCAGCGGGATCGACAGGATGGCCGTCGCCGGCGACAGGCTCGTGTTCTCGCTCTACACCGGCGGGGTCTTCTCCGTCCCCCTCACGGGCGGCACGGTCGAGCCGGTCGAGGGAGGCGCGGGGATGCACCTGCTCTCCTGGCCGTGGATCGGCACGCCCGGGCCGGGCGGCGAGCCCCATGGCACCGTGTACGCCCGGATCGTGAACGTCGAGACGGGCGAGACCAGGACGGCCGTCACCGAGCCCGGCGAGCAGATCCAGATCTGCGGCGTGACGCTCTGCTTCGGCCAGAACGCCGAGGGCCGGAGCCTCGTCCGGCACCGGGACGGCTCCGCGTCCAAGGCCCTGCCGGGGGACGTGGCCCTCATGGACCCGCCGACGCAGGACCGCTTCTTCGTCTCGACGTACGGCGACGGCCGGCCTGAGGGCGTGGGGCTCTACGACGTGGAGACCGGCGCGTCGGGCGACCTCGGCATCCGAGGTGATGGCCAGCTGATCTCCCTGCCGTCCACCGAGCCGACCGGCCGGCTCCTCAGCTACAAGCGGGGTGACCGGCTCTACCTGATCGACCTGGCCAAGCTCCGATGACGTCGGCGCCGGCCGGAGACGTCAGGCACATGCCCTCCTGATGTCCTGGTCCGGCTGACGAAGTCGACGACGGGCCTGGTCAGCGGAAGACCCCGCTGTAGGCGTTGAGGGCGGGCTGGCCGCCGAGGTGGGCGTACAGCACCGTGGAGTCGCGCGGGATCTCCCCGCTCCGCACGAGGTCGACGAGGCCCGCCATGGACTTGCCCTCGTAGACCGGGTCGAGGATCACGCCCTCGAGGCGGCCGGTGAGCCGGATGGCGTCCACGGTGGACGGGACGGGGACGCCGTACAGGTCGCCGGCCCAGCCCTCCAGCAGGGTGATCTCGTCGTCGCGCAGGTCACGGCCGAGACCGATGAGCTCGGCCGTGCCGCGGGCGATCTTCTCGATCTGGGCGCGGGTCTCGGCGGGCTCGGCCGAGGCGTCGATGCCGAGGACGCGGCGGGGACGGTCCTGGCCGGCGAAGCCGGCGATCATGCCCGCCTGGGTGCTGCCGGTCACGCTGCACACCACGATCGTGTCGAAGAAGACGCCCAGCTCCTCCTCCTGCCGCCGCACCTCCTCCGCCCAGCCGGCGAAGCCCAGCCCGCCGAGGGGGTGGTCGGAGGCCCCGGCGGGGATCGGGTACGGGGTGCCGCCGGCCGAGCGGACGTCGTCCAGGGCCTGCTGCCAGCTCTCCTTGAACCCGATGCCGAAACCCGCCCGCACCAGTCGCACGTCCGCGCCCATGATCCTGGACAGCAGGATGTTGCCCACCTTGTCGTTGACCGGATCGGGCCAGTCCACCCAGCTCTCCTGCACCAGCACGGCCTTCAGCCCGGCCTTGGCGGCGGCCGCGGCGACCTGGCGGGTGTGGTTGGACTGCACGCCGCCGATGGTGACGAGGGTGTCGGCGCCGCGGGCCAGGGCGTCCGCGACGAGGTACTCCAGCTTGCGGGTCTTGTTGCCGCCGAACGCCAGGCCGCTGTTGCAGTCCTCGCGCTTGGCCCAGACGCGGGCGCCGCCGAGGTGGTCGCTCAGCCGGTCCAGCGGGTGGACGGGGCTGGGCCCGAACATCAGCGGGTAGCGCGGGAAGCCGTCGAGGGGCATCTGTCGCTCCTTGCCTGGTGGTGTGTCATGGGCGATCGCCGACAGGCCGGACAGCGCCTCGCGTACCGCGAGCTCGTGCACGGCGTCCCTCGGCATGCCCGCCGCGTCACGGGAGGGTCCAGGTGACCGTCCGTTTCAGGGCCCCGTGCGTGTCGTAGGACCTGGCCCAGCCGAGGGTCTCGAACCGGCCGTTCTCCTGGTTGATCCACTTGTCTTCGCGGTTGAAGTTGTAGCGGTCGTAGGCGTGGACGGTGATGTCCATGGTGGCCTTGCCTCCGTCGACCCGGACGTCCGCGCTGCCCCAGATGGAGTGGCGGCCGAGTGCGAACTCCCAGTTCTTGGTCTCCGTCTTGTCGATGTTCACCGGCTCGCCGGTCATCTGGAAGTCCCGCCGTCCGCTCTCTCCGTAGAGGCGCTCGGCGTTGCGCTGGGCGCGGCGGATCTCGGCGTCCACGGCGTCACGGATCAGCTTGTCGTCGTTGTACGCCTTGTCGTAGTCGATGCGGTAGTCGTCGCCGGAACCTTCCAGGTAGTGCTTGAAGGTGGCGGCCGCCTCGTCGAACCCCGGCGTGGCCTCCTCGGCGAGTTGCAGCGCCCGCCACTTGTGCCAGGTCATGTGGTCGTCGATGGAGGGCTTGGCGTCCGGGTCGTACGGCCAGGGGTCGTCGAAGGGGATGCCGGGGTCCCGGGCCGGGCCGAGGTCGTACTTGCCGTCGCGCGGGCCCTTCTCGGGAGGGTTCACGGGCGGGCGCGGATGGCTCTCCGGCCGCCCGTCCACCAGCCAGGCGACGCCCGCGGAGGAGGCGGCCAGGCCCTTGACCGCGTACGCGCGGCGCAGCAGCGAACCCGCCGGACGGGACGGGAGCGACGGGGGCTTGGCGTGCAGGATACGGCGCAGGCGGGTCTCCACGGCGTGGACCAGCCGGTGGCCGAAGTATCGCTGCAGCCTGCCCCGCAACGTCGCCACGGCCTTCCTGGCGAAGGTCCGCAGCATCATGACGAAGCCGCGGGCCCTGAGTGCGGCGAGCCCGCCCGAGAGGGCGGCCATGGACGCCGCCCAGACGAGGGCTGTCAGAACATAGGCCGCCAGGAGCAGCAGGAGGGCCTTGACGATCTCGACGATCCGGGCGAACAGGTCGCAGCCGTCGGCCAGCGCGTGCAGGGTGACGGCGAGGCTCTGCAGGTGACCGGACCGCGCGTCGTCGGCGTGGTAGTCGGCCCAGTGTCCCGTCAGCGCGTCGATGTGGTCCCCGGCGTTGTGCCGGGCCGCATGGCCGACGGCGCCGTGCGCCGCCGGGATCGTCTGTGTCTCGAGGGCGGTGCCGCAGGCGCGCAGGGCCGTTCCGCAGGCGCGGATGTGGTCCTCGTCCTCCCGCGGCCAGTCGACGTGGAGCAGGCCGAACGGAGCCTGCAGAGCGGGGGGCAGGGTCAGTGCCATGCGAGCGGGCGGACGGTCAGACGGGGCGGTCGGCGCCGGCGATGCCGGCGTCCTGGACGCCGGCGTACGTGTCGGTCTCCGCCCGGCGGAGATCGTCGGCCATGTCGCGGATGCCGTCGCCGGTCCGGTGGAGGTTGAGGCGCAGCACACCGCAGGCGTCACCGAGCAGGTCGCCGAGCCGGTCCATGGCCGCGCCGACGGGCGTGCCGCCCCACGCCGTGTCGCCGGTGTTGACCATGGTCGCGAGGAGGTTGCCGGTGTGCCGCTCGAACTCGGCCGCGGCGTCCAGCAGGCCGTCGCCCGCACTGCTCAGCGACGAGTGATCGAAGCGGTATACCTGTGTCACCTGCGCCTCTCCCGTCCCGTTGATACGCGCTCATCACACTTTACTTCGACAGCCACGGTCGTGGTCTACGCTGACCGGCTATGGGCACCGAAGCGAGCATGGATTTCGACCCCGTGGACAAGTTGGCCGGGAAGATCGGGGAGGCCCGCAAGGCCGTCGAGCAGGGACGCACGGCCCTGTCCGGTGGCCCGGGAGCCGTGACGTACGTCCCGGTGCCCGTCGTGCCGGCCTCCAACGCGTTCGGCGACACCAGCAGGGCCACCTCCGCCGGCTCCGCGCACGCCGACCTGCAGACGTCGGCCGACGACCTGGCGGAGATCCTCATCGGCGTGCTCACCTCCGACGAGAGCAGGCTCCGCAAGGTCATCCGGGCGTTCAAGGAGCTCGACGACGACCTCGCCGACCGGCTGTTCGCCGGGGCGGCCAAGGGCTTCGACGTCTACAGCGCGCACGTGCACAGTCATGGTCTGCACAAGTACGACGACTTCGTCCGCTCCGACCAGATCGGCAAGCTCCACGAGGCCATGAACCGCGGGCCTTCGCTGCTGGGCGCCGACCTCAACGTCGTGACGCACAACGGCGACAACGTGCAGAAGAACGCGTCCGGGGGCGCCATCCACGACCTCAAGGACGAGGGTTACACGGTCTACT
Organism: Nonomuraea montanisoli; assembly: GCF_013363975.1. Classification (GTDB taxonomy): domain Bacteria; phylum Actinomycetota; class Actinomycetes; order Streptosporangiales; family Streptosporangiaceae; genus Nonomuraea; species Nonomuraea montanisoli. The sequence continues at coordinate 376,955 of NZ_JABWGN010000003.1, forward strand.
CGGGGGCGGTCGGCGAGGACGGCAAGGTCGTCGGCACCTCACCGTCGGGAACCCGCATCGACCACGTCGCGGGCTCGCCGGCCTTCACCGTGGACGGGCCGCCCGTCCTGTTCGACGGGGCGACCTCCGACCACGACGGCCAGCGGGTCGACGTGGAGATCCCCAACTGGTAGGCCGATCACCTGGGCCTGATCTGCACCTCGGTCCTGGCCGCGGACCGGCCCTCGCCGTCGTCGATCCGGCTGTCGCCACCGCCGGGTTGGTTGGCGGGCACCGTGATGCTGCCGCCCTCGACGTCCAGCTTGACCCGTTCGCTGTCACCGGTGCCCTCGATGACGTCACCCTCGCGGACGAGGACGGCGTTGCCGAACGGCGCGTTGATGATGTCGCCGATGATGGGCCAGTCGTCGTTCGCGTGGTACTTCTTGCTCGCCTCCTCGAACCTGACGTCCCAGTTGTCGCCGGTGCGGTTCTCGAGCTCCTCCTCCAGGTTGGCGATGTCGTGCCGGAAGACCTCCTGGACGGTGGCGATGTCCGCGCCCTGGTCGGCGACCACCTGGGCGATGCTGGAGATGTCCTCGGAGTCGGTGCCGGCGGAGTCGCCGGGCGAGTTGCCGGCGCCCTGGCCGATGTTGAGGTTCAGCATGCGCACCGTGCGCGGCTTCCACTCCTTGGCGATCAGCTCGAGCTGGTTCTCGTAGAACGCCATGTCACGCTTCTTCTCGGCCAGCACCTCGTCCACCCGCCCGCGGATCTCCTGCGCCGTGCTGATCGCGCCGGCGACGAGGCTCGACTCCTTGGCGTCGCGCGGGCGGAAGGTCAGGCCGGTGAGGTCCGTGGTCGTGGGCACCGCGGCGAGCTTCTTGCGCTCGTCGTCGAGGAGCCCCTGCTGCACGCGCAGCACAGTGGCGGTGTAGCCGAGCAGCTCGGCGACGTTGACGGCCCACGCGCCGAACCGCTCCACATCGGCGGTGAACTTCTTGCGGTAGTCGTTGAACGACTTGGCGGTGTCGCCCGTCCAGTGCTCCTTGGCGAACACCGTGTGCGCGGCGTCGTTGATCAGCCCCTCCACGGAGCCCACCTTGGTACCGAGCGCGCGCCACGTGCCGGCCAGCACCTCCAGACGACCCGGATCGGCTTTCAGGTCCCACAGGTCGGTGGTGGTGATCGGGTCGGGCTGGGCCATCAGCGCCTCCTCGGTACGGTGAACGGCCGCACCACCCTTACACCCTCGCACGATCTTCTGCAAGATCGCCTTCAGCGAGCTCGGCGGTCGCAGCAGGTACGGGTAGCCGTCATTCGGCCGGCCCGAAAACCGAAGGCAACCGATCCCCGCCGGTGACCGAAATAAGGATTACGCTGGATAACTGGGGGATCTCATGAACATCGGCTTCTTTCTCATTCTCCTGATCGCCGTGGCGATCGTCTTCAGCATGGGTTTCCTGCTCGTCGAGACAGTGCTCAAGATGGTGCGCGACGAGAACTGGAACGTGGGCGCCCGCGCCGAGCGTCACCGTCCCCTGCGCAAGTGACGCACCGGAGGGCGGTCAGCCAGACAACGCACGGCCTCCTCGATGCGAGCGCGGCGTTTGGTAAAGTGAACGCATGGTTCATCAAAGTGGCCCCCTGCAGGAGTCCCTCTACCTGGAGGACACGTACCTGACCGGGCTCAGCGGTCCCGTGGCCGCGACCGGGCAGGACGAGGACGGCGGGGCGTGGATCGCGCTGCGGCGGAACATCTTCCACCCCCAAGGCGGCGGCCAGCCCGCCGACCGGGGCAGGGTGGGCGCGTGCGCGGTGACGCCCGCGCGCCACGCCGCGACCGGCCTGGTGGTGCTGCGGGCCGTCGACGACACCGGTCCCGGGCTCGGCGACCTGGCGGAGGGCGACGTCGTGGAGGCCCGCCTCGACGCGGACCTGCGCCTGCTGCACGCCGCGCTGCACACCGCCGGCCACCTGGTGGAGGCGGCGGCCCGGGCCGAGGGCTGGAGCCTGGCCGGCAACAACCACTTCCCCGGGCAGGCGCGCATCGAGCTCACCGCGCCGGAGGCCGGCGGCTCCCTGGCAGAGCCCGAACAGCGGGACGAGGCCGCCGACCGGCTGCGCGCGTTCGTGGCCGCCGCCGTGGCGGGCGACCTGCCGGTCGTCGCCGGCCGCGATCCCGAGGGCCGGCGGGTCGTCCGGCTCGGCGACCTGCACGCCGCTCCGTGCGGGGGCACGCACGTGCGCTCTCTCGGCGACCTGGCGGAGGTGACGATCTCGGGCGTGAAGCTGAAGAAGGGCCGCGTCCGCGTCTCCTACTCCGCCGCCCACCGCCCTCCCATCGCAGGACCGCTCACCGCCGGACCTCCCGGACCGCTCACCGCCGGACCGCTCGCCGCCGGCGCGGTTCGATGAGCGCCGCCCCGGGGCGTGACCGGCGGCCCGCCAGCGGGGCCGCCGCCGCGGCCGGCGCGCAGATCCAGCGCCGCCGCCTGCAACGCGGGATGAGCCAGGCCGAACTGGCCCGGCGCACCGGGCTGAGCAAGGCGACGCTGTCGCAGCTGGAGGCGGGCCTGGGCAACCCCACCGTCGACACCCTGGACGCCATCGCCGTCGCCCTGGCCGTCCCCCTCACCGACCTGCTGGCCCGCCACTCCGGCGACGGCACCGTCCATCTGCCCTCGACGCCCGCCGCGCCCGGCGAGCCCACGCGCGAGCTGCTGCGTCGCATCAGCGGCGGCCACAGCCTGGAGATCTGGCGGCTGCGGCTGCCGGCGGGCACCACGGTCGACGGCGTGCCCCACGCGCCCGGCACCACCGAGCACCTGCTCGTGGCCTCCGGCCGCCTGCTCGCCGGCCCGTCCGACGACCCGCGCGATCTGGGGCCCGGCGACATGCTGGCCTTCGCCGGCGACGCGCCGCACCGCTACCGCACCACCGATGACGAGTCCGCCGACGTCACGGTCGTCATCGCCTCCCCCTCCGCCGGATGAGCGCCGGGTGAGGGCGAGCGCGGATCAGGAGATCAAAGGGGAGCGGCGTCCGTCCGGCCCCGCGGACCAAGCTCGGGCCGGGCGGACGCCGCCGGCGTGAGGGTCAGGCGCCGCGGGCGGCGTCGAACCTGGCGATGACGTCGTTCCAGTTGATCAGGCCCCACAGCTTCTCGACGTAGTCCGGGCGGACGTTGCGGTACTGCAGGTAGTACGCGTGCTCCCAGGCGTCGAAGACGAGCAGCGGGGTGGTGTTCATGCCGACGTTGCCGTGGTGGTCGTAGACCTGCTCGACCACCAGGCGGCGGCCGAGGGGCTCCCAGGCCAGCACGCCCCACCCGGAGCCCTGCACGGTGGCGGTGGCGGTGGTGAGCTGCTTCCGGAAGGCCTCGAAGGAGCCGAAGTGCTCGACGATGGCGTCGCCCAGCTCGCCGTCGGGGCGGTCACCGCCGTCGGGCGACAGGTTCTCCCAGAAGATCGTGTGCAGCACGTGCCCGGACAGGTTGAACGCGAACGTCTTCTCCAGCCCGACCAGACCGCCGAACTCGCCCTTGTCACGGGCCTCGGCCAGCCGTTCGAGGGTGTCGTTGGCGCCCTTCACGTACGCGGCGTGGTGCCTGGCGTGGTGCAGCTCCAGGATCTCGCCGGTGATGGCGGGCTCCAGGGCGGCGTAGTCGTACGGCATGTCCGGAAGGGTGTACTGGCCCATCGGCGCGCTCTCCTCCAACGATCCATCGCTTAATGCGAGTTATTTGCAATAGCGATATCCAAGCAGAAAGCCGTGCCGGGTGCCAGCACAGGCTCACGCTCACGCGGTGAACAGGAGCGTGAGGCCGCCGAGGGTGTAGCAGAGCATGAGGACGAACAGCGGGATCTGGCCCGCAACCGCGCGGTCCGGCGGCAGGAGCCGGACGGAGCGGTCGTGCGCCGCGACGACTCCCGCGACGTGGCCCGCGACGATGGCCACCACCTGGACCGTGGCGATCGTGCCCGGCCCGACGACGTCCCGGTTCACCTCCACGCCGAGCCGGTCCAGGCCGAGGGCGAGGATGACGGCCCGCTGGCCCTCGAAGACGAGCAGCGAGAAGTAGTGGGCCACCAGATAGCCGAGCGCGATGGGCACCAGCGAGTGGGCGAAGCGGGGGGCCAGGCCGCGTGTCCCGCCGACGAGGCCGGCCACGCCGAGGCACGCCGCGTACAGCAGCGCCACCCCCGCCACCGCCGCGAGCAGGCCGGCGGTGCCCAGCCCGGCGCGGCCGAGCGGGCTCGTCTGCAGGGCGTTCACCCAGACGGGCGCGCCGGAGAAGCCGTCGTAGCCGGTGCCGCCGAGCAGCACGCACACGGTCGCGACCAGGCCGGGCGCGGGCCGCACGGCGTCCAGGCCGTCGAACGGGCCGCGCAGCACCCGCGTGCCGTCCTCGCGCCGGCCGAGCGGGGACAGGTGGCCGATCAGGGTCGAGTACACCTCGAAGGGGTCGCCGCGTTCGAGCCAGGCGTGGCCGTAGGTGAGCGTGCCCGCGACCTGCGCCGCCGCGTACACGGCGCAGAAGGCGAGCAGCGTCGGCGGCGCGGCGGGCTCGGGCGCGACGAGCTCCGTCCAGGTGAACGCGAGCAGCCCGGCGGCGGCCGGCCAGTACCCGAGGCGGGCGGGCAGCGGACGGCGCGGCCGGTCGGGCAGCAGCCGGAACGGGCTGACCGTCCGCCACACCGGCCCGAACAGCAGCGACGCCGGGACGAGGCCGACCCAGAACAGCACGTACACGAGGTACGGGCCGGCGTTGCCCTCGGCCGGGCCCAGCAGCAGCCAGCCGGCGGTGTAGAGGGCGGCGAGCAGGGCCGCCACGCGGGCCGGGCGGGCGGGAAGCCGCACGCGGACCGCCCGTCCCGCCCGGTCGCCGCTGAAGCGGGAGTCCGCCCACAGCAGCCCGAGCGCCAGGAACGACACGACCAGCGCGGCGAACGCCCCGGCGTAGGCGTAGAAGAGCGGGATGGGCAGGTCGCTGCGCTCGCCCACCCCGTGCGCCAGGATGAGCAGGCCGCCGCGCCCGCCGGCCCCTTGAGCGAGGATGCCCGCCGTGGTCGCGGAGCCGTTCACCGCACGGTCACCTGGGTGAGGACGAGGCCGCTCTCGTGCGTCTCCACCTCGAACACGCCGGTCAGGTCCGCACGGAAGCGCACCGTCACGGCCTGCCCGGGCCGCAGCTCGGCCGTGCGGTCGTAGCCGTGCACGTGCAGCTCGTCGGCGACGTCGCTGGTGACCGTGAGCGCGACCGTCTGGCCGCGCCGCGCCTCCAGCCAGCCGGACGGGGGGCTCACCCGCCCGGCCCGTACGGTGATCTCCGCCCGGACCTCACCGCCCTGGCCGCCCGCGTCCGGCGGGGCGGTGGCCACCTCGTGGCTGTTGCCCGGGTTGTGATGCGTCTGCGACAGCGGCCCGCACCCGGCGACCAGGAGGACCAGTGCCGCCCACTGGATCAGCCGCCACCTCATGCCGGGACCTCCGCCTCCACGGCGGCCTTCCCGGCGGTGCGGGCGCGGCGCGGCGCGAGCACCACGACCGCCCACAGCACCCACACCCCGACCAGGAGCCCCCGGATCCAGCCCGGCCCGAGCGGGATGACCGGGATGAGCCGGATCAACCGGTCGTAGGCGTCGGCCAGCGCCAGCACGCCCAGCGCGACCGTGAGCCAGCCGAACGCCCGCCGGTCCCTCAGCACCGCCGCGCCCAGGCACAGCCACCACCCGGCCATGAGCAGCAGCGCCACCCCCGCGAGCAGCGTGTCGTCCACGGCCGCCGCCACCACGTCCAGCGCCAGCCCGAGCAGCCCGAGGACGGTGCCCGCGACGACGAGCCGCCGCCCGCGCCCGGCGCGCTCCCGGTGCTCGGGCGCCACGCCGTTGGCCGACGGGTCGCCCGGGCGCCGCCGCGTCGTGCGGCCCGCCCGCGTCCAGAACAGCACGGCCAGCAGCCCGAGCACGAGCGACCCGCCCAGCGCGAGCTGCGTCTCCACCTTGCCGAACCCCGACGCGCCGAACCAGTCGCAGCCCGCGGGCAGCCGCGCCGCCTGGGCGCTGAAGTCCGCGCACAGGTAGAGCTTGGTGAGCTTGACCGGCTCGGCCAGCCACCTGCTGGATCCGCCGGACAGCTCGGGCGCCCTGGCCGCGCAGTGCGGCAGCGCCGCCGGGCTGGTGCGCGCGGCCCGCGCCTGCCAGCAGTTGCCGGTGCCCTGGCCGTCCCACCACACGTCGCGGCCGTTGGGCCGCCGCTGCCCGCCCGGGGCGACGCCGAGCACGTTGCCCTCGTACCGGTTGTAGTCGGAGGTGTCGGCCTGCCGGTCCAGCCGGCTCTCGCCGCGGATGAACGCGGGCACCCCGAACAGGTGGAACGCCGCCCCGCGGTGGCCCCAGACCTGGTTGTCCCTGAAGATGTTGTAGTTGCCGCCCGCGACGATCACGCCGGTGCCCGGCGGCACCCCGACCTGGGAGCAGACCACGCCCCGCTCGTAGCCGCGCTCGGCGGGCGGCTTGGCGCACGTGCCGTCGCGGGTGTAGCGGTAGTAGTCGCGGTTGTTGTCGAAGATCTTGTTGTTCTCGAACTTGGCGTGGTTCTGCGGCAGCCCGGGGTGGCTGGGCCAGAGGCTGTCCATCGTGGCGCCGACCATGTTGTCGTAGAACTCGTTGTCGTGGACCCACATCGAGTCGCCCGCGGTGCCGGAGTAGCCGAGCGCGTTGTCGTGGCTGCGGCAGCGGCGGATCTCGATCGCGTAGCGGGGGACGTCGTGGCCGCGGCCGTCGTTGAGGTTGGAGGCGCTGCCCGGGTACAGGCCGCCGTCGCCGTTGCCGTACGCCTCGCAGTCGGTGTAGAGGCCGTGGTCGCTGGCGAAGGTGAGGAAGCCGTACTCGTCGTTCCAGCGGGTGAGGACCCGGTCGATGACGAACCCGTCGGTCTCCAGCACGTACAGGGAGTTGAACGTGGTGCGCTGGGCGGTGAGGTTGCGGAAGTAGACGCCGTCGGTACGGTCGGCGCGGATGGCGTTCAGCTTGCGGTACTCGGCGTCCACGATCACGTCGAGCGGTCCGGCGCCGGTGCCCTCGATCTGGAGGTGCTTCTTGCCGAGGATGGCGACGAGATTCTGGTTGTGCGGGCACTGCTGCTGCTGTTCGAACGACAGGATCTGGTAGCCCCAGGTGGACCAGCGGGCGGGCAGCCGGGCGCAGGCGCCGGTCGGGGCGGCCCGGCTGGGCTCCTCGCGGTAGAGGCCGGGCAGCATCGCGATCGTCATCCCGGGCCGGTCCACCTTGTCGACGGCCTCCTGGAGGTGCCTGACGCCGTCCTTGAGGCACCGCCGGAACAGCGTCAGGTTGCGTTCGCGCAGCTCGGCCGGAAATTGGGCGACGCGGCGGGCGAAGTCGGCCTCGTCGGTCTTGCACACCAGCAGGTCCGGCTCGCCGGTGCGCAGCGCCGGGACGCTGCCCGATCCGTCCGGCAGGGTGACCGGCCGTTCCTCGTGGGCGAGGGCGACGCCCGCGGGCAGCAGCAGGGCCACGGTGAGAGCGGCGACGGATCCCACGCGGCGGAGGAGGCCGGGTAAGGGGGGCCTGGGCAAGGGGCGTAAGGGGGGCATGGCCGCGAGACTAGAACAGGGCTCACGTTCTGCCTAGAGGCGGATGATCTTCTCTGTCGCGCGGTCCCGGAACTCCGGCGCGCGGCCTCGGGAACTCCGGCGCGACCCCGGGATCTCTGGCGCGTGACCCCGGAACGACGACGGCCGCCCCGGAGGGAACCCGGGGCGGCCGTACGTGTGCGGGAGAGGCGGTCAGAGCGGGGCGATGCCGGACAGGACCTGATCGACGATCCGCTCGGCGAGGTCGTCGGTGAGCTCGCCGTTGCCCCACTTGGTGTACCAGAGCATGGCGCCCGACAGCGTGGCGAGCGCCACCTCCACGTCGGTGTCGGGCCGCAGCTCGCCGTTGTCGACGCCCCGCTGGACGACGTCGCGCACGGCCTTCCTGCGCGGCTCGACGGCGACCTTCACGAACCGGCCCATGAGGCGCGGGTAGCGGTCGGCGTCGCTCATGGCGATGTTCATGAGGCAGCGCGTACGCTCCTGGCCCGCCTCGTTCTGCATGGCCGCCAGGAGCGTGATCAGGTCGTCGCGCACCGAGACGCCGCCGACGGCGGGCAGCGGGGCCTTGAGGGTGGCGAGCGAGTCGGCGACCAGGTCTTCCTTGTTGGACCAGCGCCGGTAGATGGTCGTCTTGCCGACCCCGGCCCTGGAGGCGATCGCCTCGATGGACAGCTCGGCCACGCCCATGCCCTCCGCGATCAGGTCGAGGGTGGCCTCGATGATCGCCTTCTCGGCCTTCTCGCTCCGGGGGCGGCCCGCCGGGCGGCCGGCTCCCGCCGTCGCCTGCCCGGCCGTCCCGTGCGTCATCTCCTGCGTCGTCATCGCGGCCTCACACTACCGCTGGTTCCCTCGTTTCGGCCTCCTGAACAGGGGCCGGCTTGCCCGGCATCCAGCGGAAGACCACGACCACGCCGATCAGCGCGATCGCCGCGGACACCAGGGCGGTGATGTGCATGCCGTGGATGAACGCGTCGTAGGCGGGCTCCATCAGGCCCTGACCGCGCGCGCCGAGCGCCTTGGCGACGGCGTCCGTGGCCATGAGCGACTCGCCGGCGGCGTGGCGCACGGCCTCGGGCAGGCCGGTCAGGTGCGGGGCAATCTCGCCGCGGTAGCTGGAGGACAGCACCGAGCCGAGCACGGCCACGCCCAGCGCGCCGGCGACCTGGCGGACGGTGTTGCTCATGGCCGAGCCGACGCCGGCCTTCTCGCGGGGCAGCGACTCCATGATCGCGGTGGTGGCGGGCGGCATGATGTTGGCCATCGCGGCGCCCTGGATGAAGAAGATCACCTCGATGAGCAGGACCGGGGTGTCCTGGTCGAGGAGCGCGTAGCTGGCGAGGACCAGGGTGATCACGGCCATGCTGACGCCGGAGGCGAGCTTGGCGCCGAAGCGCTGGTTCACGCGCTGGCTGAGCGGCGCGAAGATGAGCTGGGCCGCGGCGAAGGGGATCATCAGCGCTCCCGCCTGGACCGGGCTGAAACCGAGCACGATCTGCAGGTAGAAGGTGAGGAAGAACATCCCGCCCATCATGGCGAAGAAGACCATGCCCATCATGCCGATGGCCGAGCTGAAGCGGACGTTGCCGAAGTTGCGGACGTCGAAGACGGGGTTGTCGATGCGCCGCTCCCACCAGGCGAAGACCGCGAGCACCGCGATGCCGACGACCGCCGGGACGTAGACCTCGGGGTCGGTGACGGTGGCCAGCTCGCCGCCGCGGATGATGCCGTAGACGACCGCGACGAGACCGATGATCGACAGCAGCACGCCGACCGGGTCGAGCTTGGACGGCTTGGGGTCACGCGACTCGGGCACCACGAAACCGATCAGGAACATGCTGATGATCACGATCGGCACGTTGATGAGGAAGACCGAGCCCCACCAGAACCGCTCGATCAGCAGGCCGCCGGTGATGGGGCCGATGGCCACGGCCAGGCCGACGCCGCCCGCCCAGATGCCGATCGCCTTGCCGCGCTCGGCCGGGGGGAACACGTTCGAGATGATGGCCAGGGTGGCCGGCATGATCGCCGCACCGCCGATGCCCATCGCCGCGCGCGCCAGGATCAGCTGGGTCGGATCCTGGGAGTAGGCACTGGCCAGTGATGCCAGGCCGAACAGCGCCATGCCGATGAAGAGCATCCGCTTGCGGCCGGTGCGGTCACCGATCACGCCGAAGGTGAACAGGAGTCCGGCGAACACCAGCGTGTAGGAGTTGATCGCCCACTCCAGCTCGCTCTGGGTGGCGCCCAGCCCGTGGGTGGGGTCGGCGATGGTCTTCATCGCGACGTTGAGAATCGTGTTGTCGAGCACGACCGCCAGCAGGCTGAAGACCAGCACGCCGAGGATCGTCCACCGGCGCGGATGGCCTGCGTGGGTTTCCATGCGAACTCCAATTTCGATACGTCAATGTTTCGCAACGCGAGCGTATCGGAAGATATTCCGATACGCAACGGTGTCGTTTCGAAAGCTGGTCTCCCGGTGCCGATCACGCCCGCCCGGCCGCGAAGCGCCCTGGGCCCCGCCTTTGGGAAGCACCTCGCAGGCTCCGCGCAAGGCATCGCCCTCTGAGCAAGCGCCGCACAGAGCTAGCACCGCGCGGGGCCCGCAAGGGGCACCCCGCCGGAACGTGCGCCTCACGGGGGCGGGCACCTCACCCGGCGCGGCACCTCACCGGAGCGGCACTTCACAGGGGCGGACGTCGCACACGGCGCGCCGCGCAGCGGGCGCTGCGGGAGACGCCGAGCAGGGGCGGCGCATGAAGCGGGTCGCCTTCAGGGGGCATGCTTCACGTGCGGCGGACCGGCCCAGTATCAAGCCGGTTCCTCCGTCCCTGAGAAGGGGTACGCGGAGTCAGGGCGTCGCGGCGGCCGGGGCCGGTTCCTCCGTCGTCGTCAGGGTGGCCTCCGTGGAGCGGCCGCGCCAGAACGGCACCGCCACCCCCACCATGACCACGCCCACCGCGCCCGCCACGGCGAACGCCCAGGCCGGGCCGTGCGCGTCGATGACGGCGCCCGCGATCGGCGCGGACAGGGCGCCGCCGACCAGCAGGGCCGTGCCGTGCAGGCCCATCGCCTCGCCCCGCGCCGCCGCCGGAACCCGCCCGCTCACGGCCTCCACCGTGGACGACAGCGCCGGCGCGCACAGCAGCCCCGCGGGCAGCATCGCCAGGACCAGCCATCGCCAGTCGCCGGCGGCCAGGCCCACGGGCGCGGTCAGCAGCCCCATCCCGGCGATGAGCCCCAGCGGCGAGAACCCCCGGCTCAGCCCGCCGTACACGAACCCGCCCAGCAGGGAGTACACGCACCACAGGGCGACGGCCAGCCCCACCCACGCGGTCTGGCCGGCGTTCTTCATGGTGCCGACCAGGGCCAGCTCGCTCGCGGTCAGCACGAACGTGGCCGCGGCGGCCGTGCCGAGCAGCGCGGCCAGGCCGGGCGTGAGCCAGCGCCGCCTCGGCACCCGCACCTGCTCGGCGGCGAGCTCCTCGGCCGAGCGGGTCGGCGGGTCGAGCGCGATCAGCCCCAGCCCGGCGGCCGTCATGCCACAGGCGATGACCGCCATGGTGGGGCCGCTGCCCAGCGTGGTGACGCCGGCCACGGCCAGCGCGGGCCCCGTCATGTAGGAGAGCTCGACGATCATCGAGTCGAGGGAGAAGCCCATGCGGCGCTGCTCCGGCGGCACCATGGCCGTCAGGCACTGCCTGATCACGCTGAACACCGGCAGCGCCAGCAGGCCCGCCACCGCCGCCGCGGCCACCAGCGCGGGGAACGGCAGCGCCCACGCGCACGCCCAGAACGCCGCCTGCGCGCCCGTCGTGACGGCCAGCACCGGGCGCAGCCCGTGCCTGTCGACGAACCTCCCGGATAACGGCGAGCCGACGGCCATGCCGACCGTGCTGGCCATGGTGACCAGCCCCGCCTGCCCGAAGCCGAGACGCATGCCTTCGACGACGTGCAGCGTCAGCGCCATGCCCGTCGCGGTCGACGGGACGCGGGCCAGCAGGCCCACGAGGAGCAGGGTGCGGACGCCGGGCAGTCCGAGCAGACGCCGGTAAGGTTCGAGAGCCATGGTGATTGCTTACCTCCGCACCCATTGTGGCAAGCGGCACCGACACTCTCGCCACTGGATTTCGCGGGTGGCATCATCGAAGGGTCCGGGTACGCCACTGGGGCGCCTCGAGACCTTGCAGGAGCGTTCGACATGCCTTCTTCCACCATGCCCCCACCCACCCCCACCTCCCTGTACGGCGGCGCCGCCGGGCGGCGCGTCACCGTCCGCGACCTCGCGGCGGCCAAGGAGCGCCACGAGAAGTGGCCGATGCTGACGGCCTACGACGCCATGACGGCGCGGGTGTTCGACGAGGCGGGCGTGCCGGTGCTGCTCGTCGGCGACTCGGCGGCCATGGTCGTGTACGGCTACGACTCCACGATCCCCGTGACCGTGGACGACCTGCTGCCTCTGACGGCCGGCGTCGTGCGCGGCTCCTCGCGGGCGCTCGTGGTGGCCGACCTGCCGTTCGGCTCCTACCAGGCGTCGCCGGCGCAGGCCCTGGAGTCGGCCGCCCGCTTCCTGAAGGAGGCCGGGGCCCACGCGGTCAAGCTGGAGGGCGGCCACCGGGTGCTGCCGCAGGTCGAGGCCCTGGTGTCGGCCGGCGTCCCGGTCATGGGCCACCTCGGTCTCACCCCGCAGTCCGTCAACGTCTTCGGCGGCTACCGCGTCCAGGGGCGCGGCGAGTCGGGCGAGGAGCTGATGAAGGACGCCAAGGACCTGGAGCGGGCGGGCGCGTTCGCGCTGGTGCTGGAGTGCGTGCCGGCCGAGCTGGCCGAGCGGGTGACGACGTCCCTGTCGATCCCGACGATCGGCATCGGCGCCGGTCCGGCCACGGACGCGCAGGTGCTCGTCTGGCAGGATCTCATGGGGCTCACGCCGCACCCGGCGAGGTTCGTCAAGCGGTACGGCGACCTGGGCGCCGACCTCGACCGCGCGGCCCGCGCCTTCGCGGCGGACGTCGTCTCGGGCGCCTTCCCCGCCCAGGAGCACACCTACCGCTGACCGCGCCGCCTTCCGGCGGCCGGGGCACGGCGGCCGGGCGGTGCGACGAATCTCACTCCGCGTTCAGGGTGGACGGGTCGGTGTTGGCGCCGCAGACGACGACCGCGACCCGCTCCCCCGACGCCGGGGTGTACGCGCCTGACAGCAGCGCCGCGTACGCCGCGGCGCCGGCGTGCTCGGCGACCACCCGGTGGCGCTCCCACAGCGCGCGCCGCGCCGCGACGACGGCCTCGTCCGTCACGAGCACGCTGGCCAGGCTCCCCGCCGCGGCCGCCCGCGAGCAGATCCCGTACGCCAGCCCGCCGACGCGGCTCGCGCCGAGGGCATCGGCCGCGACCCCGCTGACGGGGACCTGGACCGGCTCCCCCGCGCGCAGCGCCTCGTGCAGCGTGGGGCACAGCTCCGGCTCCACGGCGACGATCCTCGGCCCGGCCGTCCCCTCACCGAGCGCGCCGCCCCCCACCGAGACGCCCTCACCGAGCCCGCCGTCACCGAGCACCCCGCCGCCGAGCACCCCGCCGCCGAGCGCGCCGCTGCCGACCGTGACGCCGGCGACGAGCCCGCCGCCGCCCACCGCCACGAGGATCGTGTCGAGCCCCGGCACCTGCCCGGTCAGCTCCAGCCCGAGCGTCCCCTGTCCGGCGACCACCTCGGGCTGGTCGTAGGCGTGGACCGCGAGCGCGCCCGTCTCGGCGGCGCGCTTGGCGGCGGCCTCGGCGGCCTGCGCGTAGAGGGCCCCGGCCTGCCGGATCTCCGCGCCCAGCGCGCGCAGCCCCGCCACCTTGACGGGGCTGGTGACCTCGGGCACGAAGATCTCGGCCCGGACGCCGAGCGCGCGGGCCGCGTGGGCGACGGCCAGGCCGTGGTTGCCGCCGCTGGCCGCGATAACGCCGGCCGGTGGCAGCTCGCCCGCGGACAGGATCCGGTTGAAGGCGCCGCGCGCCTTGAACGACCCGGCGTGCTGGAGCTGCTCCAGCTTCAGGAACAGCCCCGGTGACACCTCGAGGACCGGCGTGCGCAGCGCGTGGCCCGCGATCCGCCGGGCGGCGCCCGTCACGTCCTCGTACGTCACCGTCATGGGGGCTCCCTCTCGATCGTGCCAGGACACAGCGCGATGACTAGTCTGCCAACGCCTGCTCGATGTCGGCCCACAGGTCCTCCGGGTGCTCGATGCCCACCGCGATGCGGACCGTGCCCTCGCCGATGCCGAACCGGGCCAGCGCCTCGGCGTCGAGCGAGCGGTGCGAGGTGGTGGCCGGATGCAGCGTGAGCGTCTCGACGCCGCCCAGCGACGGCGCCAGCAGGGCGAGCCGTACGGACTTCATGAACCTCTCCCCCGCCGCGCGCCCGCCCGCGAGGTCGAACGAGAACACCCCGCCGAAGTCCGGCAGCAGCTTGCCGGCGACCTCGTACGACGGGTGCGACGGCAGCCCCGGCCAGTGGACCGCGGTGACGGCCGGGTGCTCGGCCAGCCGGGTGGCCAGCAGCCGGGCGTTGGAGCAGTGGCGCTCCATGCGCAGGGCCAGCGTCTGCATGCCGCGCAGCGTGAGCCAGGCGGGGAACGGGTCGGCCGAGGCGCCGAGCACGGTGGAGTGGTGCCACACCTTCTCGTGCAGCTCGTGGTCGCGGAAGACGGCCAGGCCGCCGACCACGTCGGTGTGGCCGGACAGGTACTTGGTGGTGGAGTGGACGACGATGTCCGCGCCGTGCTCGATCGGACGGCACAGCACCGGCGAGGCGAAGGTGTTGTCCACCACCGAGACGAGGCCCAGCTCGCGGGCCGCCGCGCACATCCCGGGCAGGTCGGCGACCAGGGTCATCGGGTTGGAGATGGTCTCCAGGTACAGCATCCGCGTCTCGGGGCGGGCGGCCTCGCGGACCGCGCCGGGGTCGGCCTCGTCCACGTACGTGACGGTGACGCCGAAGCGGGCGGTGAGGTCGTTGAGGGTCGCGGCGGTCCCGCCGTACAGGGACTTCTGCGCGATCACGTGGTCGCCCGGCTTGAGCAGGCCGAACAGGACCGTGTTGATGGCGCCCATGCCGGAGCCGGTGGCGAACGCCGCGACGCCGCCCTCCAGGCCGGACACGGCGCTCTCCAGGGCGCGCACGGTGGGGTTGCTGTAGCGGCCGTACACGAACGGGCCGTCGGGGCGCCCCATCGCGTCGGCCATCACCGCCGGGTCGTCGAAGACGAATCCGGACGTCTGGTAGATCGGCATCGTGATCGGCCGGCTGTGCTCGACGGGCGGCTGCGGCGGATGGACGACGCGGGTCTCAGGTCGGAGTTCGCTCATGTCGTCAAGGATGTCCGTTCGAGGTGGCTTCAGTCAGAGCCAATGCCGCAGAATTGGTCCATGAATGGGGCCAATGTCAGCATCGATGATCTGGTCGACCTGCTCGGCCGGTGGGCGTCCGGGCGCGGGCCGCTCTACCTGCTGCTGGCCGCCCGGTTCCGGGCCCTCGTGGACGACGGGGTGCTGCCGCCCGGCACGCCGCTGCCGCCCGACCGGACGCTCGCGCGCCGGCTGGCCGTCGGCCGGGGCACCGTCGTCGCCGCGTACGACCTGCTCCAGCAGGAGGGGCGCGTGACGCGCCGCCAGGGCAGCGGCACCCGGGTCGCGCCGCTGGAGCTGCCCGCCTCCCGCAGCGCCGACGGCGTGCCCGCCAACCCCCTCCTCCTGCACATCCTCCATCCGCCGGACGGCGTGAGCCTGCTCACCTGCGCGGCGCCGGACCGGCCGCCCGCCGTGCTGGCGGAGGCGTACGAGGAGGCGATCGGCCGGCTGGGCCACCTCCGCGACCTGGGATACCAGCCGGCCGGCAACCCGGAGCTGCGCGAGGCCGTGGCCGCCTACTACCGCGGCCGTGGGCTGCCCACGACGGCGGAGGAGATCCTGGTCACGACGGGGGCGCAGCAGGCGCTGACGCTGGTGGCGGGGCTGCTGCTGGCGCCCGGCGACACGGTGCTGACCCAGTCGCCCACGTACCCGGGGGCGCTGGAGGTGTTCCGGCACGCCGCCGCGGTGGTGCGGCCGGTGGCGCTCGCGCCCTCCCCCGCGTTCTCCGGCGCCGGATCGGAGCCGGAGCCCCCGCCCGACCTGGCGACGGCATTGCGGGAGCGGCCGTCGCTCGTCTACACCGTGCCGACGGCGAGCAACCCCACCGGCGCCACCCTGTCCGCGGGCGAGCGCAGGCGGCTGGCGCGGCTGACCGGCGATCACGACGTGCCGATCGTCGACGACGAGGTCTGCGCCGAGCTGTGCTTCTCGGGCGAGACCCCGCCGCCCGTCGCCTCGTACGCCCGCGGCGAGCAGGTCATCACCATCGCCTCCCTGAGCAAGGTCGTGTGGGGCGGGCTGCGGGTGGGCTGGGTGCGCGCGCCCGCGCCGCTGGTGTCGCGGCTGGCACGGCTGCGGGCCGTGCACGACCTGGGCGGCGAGGTGCTCGGCCAGGTCGCGGCGGCGGCGCTGCTGCGACGGCTGCCGGAGATCCGGCCCGCGCGCGTGCGCGAGCTGCGGGAGGGGCACGACCACCTCTGCGCCGAGCTGGCCGCGCGCCTGCCGTCATGGTCGTTCGAGCGGGCGACGGGCGGGCAGACGATCTGGGTGCGCATCCCGCGCGGCGACGCCGACTCGTTCGCGCAGGTGGCGCTCAGGCACGGGGTGGCGGTGCCGCCGGGACGCTCGTTCGACCCGCTCGGCGGCCATGCCGAGTACATGCGGCTGCACTTCCTGTTCCCGCGGGAGGAGCTGTCGCGGGCGGTCTCCGGCCTGGCGGCGGCCTGGGACGCCTACGACGGCACCAGGGGCCCGGCCTCCCGCCGCCCTCTCGTCGTGTGAGCGGTGCGGGCCTGGGGGCCGCGGCTCGTCGTGGGAGCAGCGCGGGCCTCAGGGCCGCGGCGCGCCGGTGACCGTGTGCGATCCGCTGTGAGCTGACAGCGGTCTGCCGCGCTCCCCGGCCGCGCGACCCTGGAGGCATGACGACCACTTTCGTGTTCCTGCACAGCCCCGCCGTCGGCCCCTCGACGTGGGAGCCCGTCGTCGCGGCACTGGAACGGCGGGGCCGCGCCGCCGTCGTCCCCGACCTGACCGGCGTCACCGCCGGCGGGCCGCCGACCTGGCCGCGGGTGGTCGACGCCGTGCGGGCCGCCGTCCCCGAGACGCCGCTGGTGCTGGTGGCCCACAGCACCGCGGGCCTGTTCGCGCCCGTGGTCAAGGAGGGGCTGGGCGAGCGGGTGGTGGCGTGCGTGTTCGCCGACGCCCACGTGCCGCCGCCCAAGGGGCTGGTCCGGGCCGCCGAGGAGCGGCGGCTGGAGTTCCTGCGCGCCCGGGCGGGCGACGACGGGCTGCTGCCGCGCTGGACCGACTGGTGGAAGGAGGAGGTCGTCGCGGCGATGCTGCCCGACCCCGCCGCGCGGGCCAGGGTGGTGGCCGAGCAGCCCCGGCTGCCGCTCGCCTTCTTCACCGAACGCGTCCCGGTCCCCGAGGGATGGGACCGGGTCAGGTGCTCGTGCCTGTGGTACGGCCCGCCGTACGACGTGATGGCCGAGGAGGCGCAACGGCGCGGCTGGCCCGTGACCCGGGTGCCGGGCGGGCACCTGCACCAGATGGTGGACCCGGAGGCCGTCACCGGCGCGTTGCTGAAGCTGTCGCGCGTCTCGTGAATTCTTCACTGCCGCCGCCCGGAACGCCCAGGAATAGTCGTGTTCATGACGGCGATTCGCGTGGAAGCGCTCCGGAAAAGTCATGGACGGTTCGAGGCGGTGAAGGGCATCTCCTTCGAGGTGGCCGCCGGTGAGGTGTTCGCACTGCTCGGCCGGAACGGGGCCGGCAAGACGACGACCGTGGAGGTGCTGGCCGGGTTCCTGCGGCCGGACGGCGGGTCCGTGCGGGTGCTCGGGCTCGACCCGTCCACCGAGCGGGCGGAGGTGCGGCGGCGCACCGGGATCATGCTGCAGGAGGCGGGGTTCTTCCCCGACCTTACGGTCGCGGCCACGGTCGACGCGTGGCGCGGCTTCACCGCCGCGCCCCGGCCCCGCGACGAGGCGCTGGAACTGACCGGGCTGGCCGGCCGCGCCGGGGTGCGCGTGCGCCAGCTCTCCGGCGGGGAGAAGCGCCGCCTCGACCTCGCGCTCGCCCTGCTCGGCCGCCCCGACGTGCTGTTCCTGGACGAGCCGACGACCGGCATGGACCCCGAGGGCCGCGCGGCGACCTGGGAGGTGGTGCGCGAGCTGGCCCGGCGGGGCACCGCGGTGCTGCTGACCACGCACTACCTGGAGGAGGCCCAGCGACTGGCGTCCGCGATGGCGATCATGGACGGCGGCGAGATCGTCGCCTCCGGCGGGATGGCCGAGACGCTCGCCGCGCGCGGCGGGCGGGTGTCCTTCCGGCTGCCCGCCGCGGTGGCGGCCGCCAACCTGCCGCTGCCCGTGACCGTGGACGGCGACGTGGCGGTCTGCCGCGCCGAGGACCCTGACCTGGCGGCGCAGACGCTGCTGAGCTGGGCCGCCGAGCGCGGGCTGCGCCTGCCGGGTCTGGAGGTCCGCGCCGCCACCCTGGAGGACCTCTTCCTCGACCTGCCGACGTCGGCCCGATGATCTGGAGGCACCGATGACCCTGACCGCCACCTACCGGCTCGGCACGCGGCTGTTCTGGCAGGACCGCGCGCTGCTGCTCGGCTCCGTCCTCACCCCCGCCCTGATCGCCATCGGGCTGCCGCTGCTCATGCGGCATCTCCGGCCCGGCGGCACCGGCGAGGCGACCGCCCAGTTCCAGGGCACGCTGGCCGTCATCCTGTCCATCACCGCGTTCATGAACATCGCCGTGGCCCTGTCCGCGCGCCGCGACCAGCTCGTGCTGAAGCGGCTGCGCGCCACGACGCTCACCGACGGCCGGATCCTGGCCGGCCAGATCGCCGCCACGGCCACGCAGACCGTGGCGGTGGTCGCGGCCTGCACGGTGGCGGTGAACCTGGCGGCCGGGGTGCCGTACCCGGCGAACCCCCTGCTGTTCGCCGCCATGGTGATCGCCGGATCGGTGGTGCTGGCGACGCTCGGGGCCGCGTACACGGCCGCGATCCCGCGCGCCGAACTGGCCGGGGCCGCCTGCATGCCGGTGTTCCTGCTGTCGGGGATCGCCACCGGCGCGATGGGGCCGATCCGCGAGGCGCTGCCGTCGTGGGTGGGCGCCGTGCTGGACCTGCTGCCGACCACGGCCGTCGTGGACGCCGTCAGGACCGGCGCGGTGGCCCGGCCCGCGCTCGTGCTGGCGGCGTGGGGCGTCGCCGGGGTCGTCGCGATCCGGCTCTGGTTCCGCTGGGAACCGCGCCGGTCGTAGCCGGTCATAATGGCCGGGACATGACCTCCTCCTCCGCCCAGCGGCTCGCCCGCGTCCTGATCGCCTCCGTCGGCGCCGTCTACATCCTGATCGGCCTGTGGTACTTCTCGGTCAGCCCCGGCTACGGCCTCGCCGCGACCGTGTTGATCGTCGCCGTGGCGGCGCTGCACTTCCTCACCATGCGCGCCGCCCTGCGGGACGAGCGCCCGCCGCTCTTCCCGCTCACTGTGGCGCTCCAGGCGGTCGCCACGTACGTCCCCGACCTGTTCCTGCCCAGCGGCTGGTCGGGGGTCGCGGCGCCGATGCTGGGCGGCGCGGTGCTGGTGACGCTGCCGCCACGCTTCGGCTGGCCGCTCGTCGGCCTGATGACGGTGTACGCCGGTGCGGTGATCTTCCCGTACAACCCGGTGGTCGCGCTGTTCTACGGGCTCACCGTGCTCCTCACCAGCGGCATGGTCCACGCCCTGGTACGGCTGGTCCGGGTGACGTCCGACCTCGAACAGGCCAGGGCCGAGCTGGCCGAGGCGGCGGTGCTCCGGGAGCGGCTGCGCATCTCGCGCGACCTGCACGACGGCCTCGGCCGCAGCCTCACGGCGATCGCCCTCAAGGGCGACCTGGCGGGGCGCCTCATGGACCGGGACCCGGCCGCCGCCCGGCACGAGGTGGGCGAGCTCGTGCGGGTGGCGCGGGAGGCGGCGCAGGACGTACGGCAGGTGGCGCGCGGGTACCGGGAGCTGTCGCTGGCGGGCGAGGCGAACCGGGGGGCGGCGCTGCTGGAGTCGGCGGGGGTGGGCTGCCAGGTCCATCTGGCCGACGTCACGCTGCCCCGGGCCGCGGAGGAGGCCCTCGCCTGGGGCGTGCGGGAGGCCGTCACGAACGTCCTGCGCCACAGCGCGGCGACCACGTGCACGATCGCCACGTCGCGGCACGCGGGCTCCGTCCGGCTGGAGGTCGCCAACGACGGCGTCCCGGCCGCGGGCGAGCCGAGTGGCGACGGGAAGGACGCGGCCGGGGGCAAGCCGAGTGGCGACGGGAAGGACGCGGCCGGGGACGGGTCGCGCGAGAACGGGAAGGGTCCGGGCGGAGGCGGGCCGAGCGGGGACGGGAAGGCCGTGCCCGGGGGCGGACTGACCGGGCTGGCGGAGCGCGCGGCGCACGCCGGCGGCACGGTGGACGCCGGGCGCACTCCCGCGGGCGGCTTCCGCCTGACGATGGAGGTCCCGGCGTGAGCGGGCCGGTGCGGACGAGCCGGTGCGGACGACGGGTCGCACGCGCCCCCGGCGGACGTGGCACACCAGACGCGGGACGGAAGGCACGGCAAGCACGGCAGGCACGACATGGCGTGGGAACGGGCGGTGCGGAGTGGGAGGGGCCGGGGATGAGGGACACGGCGTGATCCGGGTCCTGCTCGCGGAGGACATGCACATGATCCGCGCCGCTCTCACGGCCCTGCTGCGCCTGGAGCCGGACATCGAGGTGGCGGGCGAGGTGACGAGGGGCGACGAGATCGTCCCGGCGGCGCTCCGGCTCCGTCCGGACGTGGCCATCGTGGACATCGACCTGCCCGTCCTCGACGGCATCACCGCGGCCGCGTCCCTGCGCGCCGAGCTGCCCTCGTGCCGGATCCTCGTGCTCACGGCGCTCGGCCGGCCGGGCCAGGTGCGGCGGGCGCTGGAGGCGGGCATCCAGGCGTTCCTGGTGAAGGACGCGCCGGGCGAGCGGCTCGCGGACGCGGTGCGCAGGACGGCCGCGGGCCTGCGGGTGCTGGACCCCGAACTGGTGGCCTCGGCCCTGCAGTACGGCGAGAGCCCCCTGACGCCCCGGGAGACGACCGTCCTGCGGGAGGCGGCCCGAGGGTCCTCGGCCGAGGACATCTCGGCCCGCCTCCACCTGTCGGCCGGCACCGTACGCAACTACCTGACCAGCGCCATCACCAAGACGGGCGCCCGCAACAAGATCGACGCCATCCGCATCGCGGAGGACGCCGGCTGGCTGTGACCGGGCCCCGCCGGAGATGGGGGACGATGCCCGGTCACGCGCGGGCCCCGCCGGGACGGCGCGGCGGCGGTCACACGTCGGTGATGCGGATCCCGGCGTGGGCCTTGTAGCGGCGGTTGATCGAGATGAGGTTGGCGGTCAGCGCCTCGACCTGGTGGGCGTTGCGCAGCCGCCCGCCGTACACCCCGCGCACTCCCGGGACCACCCCGGCCAGCGCCTGGACCAGGTCGGTGGCCTCCCTGTCGTCGCCGAGGACGAGCACGTCCAGGTCGACCTTCTCCACGGCCGGGTCCAGCAGCACGACGGCCGACACGTGGTGGAACGCCGCCACGACGCGGCTGCCGGGCAGCACGGCGGCGGCCTGCTGCGCGGCGCTGCCCTCCTCCACGGGAAGCGCGTAGGCGCCCTGTTTGTCGAAGCCGAGCGGGTTGACGCAGTCGACCACGATCTTGCCGGCCAGCTCGTCGCTCAGCGACTCCAGCAGCGCCCGGTGCCCCTCGTACGGCACGGCCACGATCACGACGTCGGCCTCGGCGGCGACGGCGGCGTTCGCCGCACCCCGCACGCCCTCGCCGAGGGAGGAGGCCGCCTCCTGGGCGCGTTCGGCGCTCCGGGAACCGATCAGCACCTCGTGCCCCGCCAGCGCGAAACGCCGCGCCAGCCCCTTGCCCTGGTCGCCCGTGCCACCGAGGATGCCGATGGACAATCCGCTCACGTCAGTCATACCCCCGATCATGCCAGCACACCGGGGAGGTCCCCGCGCGGCCCCGTCCGGACGCGGAAAGCCCCCGGCACCGGCGGAAGGCCCGAACGGAGACGGGCCCGGCCGCACCGCTGAGGGGCGGCCGAGCCCGGACATCCCGGACGAACGGCGACAGGCCCGGCCGCTGTGCGGCGGCCGGGCCCGGACGTGCCGGACGACCGGTCAGCAGTTGCCGATCGCGGGCAGGCCGATCACCCGCAGCGCCAGCCACTCGATCGCCAGCGGCCCTCCTTCGACCGCCCCGAGGACGTGGGAGTTCGCGGGCAGCGAGGTCCAGCGGACGTTGGCGCCGGCCCGGCAGTACTCCGAGCGCAGCGTCGCGCCCACGGCCTGCGGGATGATCTCGTCGCCCTGGGCGTGGTAGAGGAACACCGGCACCTTGGGCGGCGTGGCGCCGAGCCGGTTCTCGGCCAGGCGGACCCGCCACTTGGGCAGGTCGAGCAGGTCCACCGGGCTCAGGTCGGAGAACCGCAGCCCGGCCAGCTTGTCCTCCAGCTCGCCCACGCAGTCGTCGGCCGCGTCGGACAGCAGGGCCCTGCCGCGGTCGTTGAGGTCGGCCTCCAGGTCGAGCTCGGGGTAGGCGGCGTCGAGGCCGACGCCGGCCGCCGCGGCGAGGCCGAAGTTCTGGTCGCCGTCCAGGTGGGCGGCCACCGCCCGCAGGTCGGCCGGCACGCCGCCGGCCGCCACGCCCTTGAGGCGCAGCTCGGGGGCGTACGAGGGCTGGAGCTGCCCGGCCCACCCGGCGGACGCGCCGCCCTGCGAGTACCCCATGACGGCGACGGGGGCGCGGTCCGACAGGTTCGCTGCCGGGACCCGGGTCGCGGCCCTGATCGAGTCGAGCACGGCGTGGCCCTGGGAGACGCCCACCATGTACGTGTGCCGGCCGGGAGTGCCCAGGCCCTCGTAGTCGGTGATCGCGACCGCGAACCCCTTGAGCAGGAACAGGCTCACCAGCGCCAGCTCGGCCTCGCCGCCCCGGCTCATGCTGGCGGAGGGGGCGCACTGGTCGCCGAGGCCGTGGGTGCCGGTGGCGTAACCGATGACGGGCCGCCTGCCCAGGGGGTAGGCGGCCTTGGGCACGAGCAGGGTGCCGGACACGGTGGTGAGCTGCCCGGTGGCGGAGGTGGAGCGGTAGAGCAGGTGCCAGGCGTCGACCGGGACCTCCAGCAGCTTGCCCGGCAGGAGGTAGACGGTGGTCGGCTCGGCGGAGACCACGTCGCCGGGCGCCTGCGCGGCCAGGGCCGCGGATGACGCCGCAGATGACGCCGCGGATGACGCCGCGCGCGCCGGTGACGCGGCCAGGAGTGACGCGATCACCAACAGGACGATGGACATGCTGACGCGGACACGTAGGGTCATGTGCCGCCCTCTCCGTGGGGGGATCGGTTGGGGACGGCGGCGCCGCGAGCCGATCGTTACCCGGCAGTAACCACCTGTCAAGGCCCGAAATGACATCGACACTCGGCGGATGTCAGATGGGCATGGCGGTGAAACAGGCCGACGCAGCGGCGACGGTCATGCACTATGGGGCGATGGACTCTGGTTCGGTGGACTTCCTCCGCGAGATCCTCGCCGAGACCGGATGGGTCGAGCGCACCCGCGAGTTCGGGCTCGCGCTGCGTGCGACGCGCTCTCCCGGCGGGCTGCTCCTCGTGGGCACGCCCGAGGAGGAGCCGTGGCATCTGACCGCCCACCTCGCCGACGAGGCGCGGCTGTCGGGCCTGGCGCAGCTCGCCCCCACCCTGGTCCGCTGGTCGCCGCCGCCCGGGGCGCCCGCGCACCTGCGGGTCGGTCTCGACCGCGTGCGTCAGGCGGGTCGGGGCGAGACGCTGTTCGTGGTGGCCGAGGGGCATGCGCCGGTGCCGCTGCTGGAGCGGGTGGACGACGCCCGCCGCGTCGGGGCGACCATCCTGGCCCTGGAGGGGGCGCACCCGGAGGTGGCGGGGCTCGCCCACGACGCGATCGCCGTGCCGACCGGCGGGCCGGTCTCGTTCGACGGCGCCCAGCATCTCGTGAGCGCCGCCGCGGGCGAGATCCCCCGCAACGCGGGGCTGCGCGAGCGGCTGGCGCGCCTGCTGGAGAAGGTCACCGGCCCCCAGGTCACCGACTGACGCCTCCACGGCGCGCACCCGGCCGTCACCGGCTGAGGCCGCCGCCCGGCACCGGGCGCGTCAGGCCGGTTGGAGGTGGCCCTTCAGGCTGCCTTCGAGGGCGGCCGTGGCGTCCTCGATCGCGCCGATCACGACCGCCTGCACGGGGTCCGGCTCCCCCGACCGCGTCCGGCTGACCCGGGTCACCGCGTCGAGCCGGCGGGCGCCCACGTCCCGCAGCTCGCTCACCCGCACCTCGCCCTCCGGCACGTCGAGCAGCGCCAGCGTGGGCACGATCGCCACCCCGTGCCCGGCGGCGACCAGAGCGAGTGCCGGGCCGAACTCCGTGATGACGTGGACCTTGCGCGGCTCGAAGCCGTGCAGCCCGGCCAGCCGGTCCAGCGCCTGGCCGCACGCCTGGTCGGGCTCGCCCGCCACCCAGGGCACGTCGGCCAGGTCCGCCATGGAGCGCGGCGGGTTCGGCCAGTCGGGCGGCACGACGATGCGGTACTCGTCGACGTACAGGGCGCGGGTGGCCAGCGACGGCTGCGACAGCACGGGCAGGCTCATGTCCTGCTCGGTGATCAGCACGTCCACGGCGCCCAGCCGCAGCTCCTGGAGCGCGGGCTGGCCGTACACCTCGTGGATGATCGGCGTGATGCGGGGATGGCGGGCCGCCAGGTCACGCAGGGCGGGCACCAGCATGTGCTTGATCACGGTGGGGAACGCGGCGATGCGCACGGGCCCCGCCAGCCGCTCGGTGAACCGGGTGAGCTCCCGCCGGGCCTCGGCCAGCTCCTCCTCGACGCGCTCGGCGTACCCGGCGAGCACGCGGCCCGCCGGGGTGAGGGAGACGCGCCGCTGGGAACGGTCGATGAGGGCCAGGCCCACCTCGCGTTCGAGCTGGGCGAGCTGCTGGGAGACCGCGGAGGGCGTCAGGTACAGGGCCTCGGCCGCGCGCATGACCCCGCCGCGGCGGGCCACCTCGTGCAGGACACGGAGGCGCCGGGGGTCGATGTCCATACAGGAAAGCTTACTTGCGGCTGTAGCAACCTTTAATTGCACTTTATGACTAGTAATTCGGACAATGGGCTGCATGGACCTGCTCTTCGAGGTGGCCGGCTGGCTGGGCGCCGGCCTGCTCCTGCTCGGCTACGGCCTCGTCTCCGCCGGCCGGCTGCCCGCGGGCGGCCTCGCCTACCAGGTCGTCAACCTCGCCGGCTCACTCGCCCTCATGGCCAACAGCGCGCGCAACGACGCCTGGCCGTCGGCCGGCCTCAACCTCGTCTGGGCCGTGATCGGCGCGGTCGCGCTGGTCAGGCTGGTACGGATCGGAGTGTCCACATGATCGTCGAGCTGAGCCACCCCATCGTCGAGGGCATGGTCACCTACCCGGGCGTGCCGGGCCCGGTCCTCGGCACGCATCTCAGCCGGGAGGACTCGCGCGGCGTGTACGCGCCGGGCACCGAGTTCCACATCGGGACGATCACGCTGGCCGCCAACACCGGCACCTACCTCGACACGCCCCACCACCGCTACGACGGCGGGCCGGACCTGTCGCAGGTGCCGCTGAGCAGCATGGCCGACCTGCCCGGGATCGTGGTCCGGGCCACCGGCGCGCGGGACCGCGAGATCGTCCTGGACCCCGACCTCGACGTGCGCGGCAAGGCCGTGCTCGTGCACACCGGCTGGGACCGGCACTTCGGCACGGACGCCTACTTCCACGGGCACCCCTACCTCGCGCCGGAGTCGGCGCGGCGGCTCGCCGATCGGGGCGCGGCGCTGGTCGGCATCGACTCGCTCAACATGGACGACACCCCGCCGCGCGGCGAGCGGCCCGCGCACACCGTCCTGCTGGCGGCCGGGATCCCGCTGGTCGAGCACCTCACGGGACTGGCGGCGCTGCCCGACGAGGGTTTCCGGTTCCACGCCGCGCCGCCGATGGTGGCGGGCATGGGCACCTTCCCCGTTCGGGCCTACGCCGTCGTCCCCTGACCGGTGGTCACCGGCCGATCAGGCGCGTCCGCCGGTCACTCCTCGTCGGTGTCGGCCTCGTCCCACGCCTTGTTGCGCTCCGCGGCGCGCTGCAGGGCGCCGGCGGCCTCCTGTTCGCTCTCGTACGGACCCAACCGGTCCTTGTTGGGGCAGCCCTGATCGGGCTCGACCCGCATGTGCTTGAGACAGAACCACCACTGGCCATCGCTCACGGGGGCTATTCTGCCCCGTAGACTCGTCTTTCATGACGACACTGCTCCAGCCCGGGCGAGTTTCGCCCATGCGAAAGGTCCCCGCGCACATCGAGCGGCCGGAGTACGTCGGAAAGAAGCGCCCGAAGACCGGCGAGGCCGACGTCAAGACTCCGGAGACCATCGAGCGGATGCGGGTGGCGGGGCGGATCGCCGCGCAGGCGCTCGAAGAGGTCGGCAGGAACGTCCGGCCGGGCGTCACCACCGACGAGCTCGACCGGATCGGCCACGAGTTCCTGCTCGACCACGGCGCCTACCCGAGCACGCTGGGCTACAAGGGCTACCCCAAGTCGCTGTGCACCTCGATCAACGAGGTCATCTGCCACGGCATCCCCGACGACACCGTGCTGCGCGACGGCGACATCGTCAACGTCGACATCACCGCCTACATCGGCGGCGTCCACGGCGACACCGACGCCACCTATCTGGTGGGCGAGGTCGACGAGGAGTCGCGGCTGCTGGTGGAGCGCACCCGCGAGGCGACGATGCGCGCCATCAAGGCGGTCGCGCCGGGCCGGCAGCTCAACGTGGTGGGCCGGGTCATCGAGGCGTACGCCAAGCGGTTCGGCTACGGCGTGGTCCGCGACTTCACCGGTCACGGCATCGGCACGACGTTCCACTCCGGGCTGATGGTGCCCCACTACGACGACCCGTCGCTGCGGGTGGAGCTGGTGCCCGGCATGACGTTCACCATCGAGCCGATGCTGACGCTGGGGACGATCGACTACGACATCTGGCCCGACGGCTGGACCGCGGTGACCAAGGACCGCAAGCGCACGGCCCAGTTCGAGCACACGATCGTGGTGACCGAGACGGGCAGCGAGATCCTCACCACGCCGTAGCCGCACGACGGGCCACGGCGTCCTGGGGAACGGCCCGTCAGCGGCGCCTGGGCACCGCCGCGGTGACGGTGGTGCCCTCGCCCTTCACGCTGCTGACCGACAGGGTGCCGCCGACCTCGGCGATGGCGGCCCGCATCCGCGCGATGCCGCGCCCGGCCTTCTCCGCCGGGAAGCCGCGGCCGTGGTCGCTGACCGTCATGCGCAGCCCGTCGCGGCTCGCGGTGACGGCCACCGACACGACCTTGGCGCCGCTGTGCCGTTCGATGTTGGCCAGCGCCTCGTTCAGCGTCTCCAGGACCGCCTGGCCGACCGGGGCGGCCACGTCGGTGGCGGGAAGGGCCCAGGTCTCCACGCGGACACCGGTGCGCTCGGACCACTGCGCCAGCCGGCTCTCGAGCGTCTCGGCGAGGTTCCGACCCCCACGCATACGCGTATCTTCCACCTCTGCTCGCCTTCCCGGGGCATCCCGGACTCCTGGCCGGACCCCACACCGGCGTCGCGCACCGGGTGACGCGGCCCCCCTCAAGGCCCCGCGCACCCCTGCGGGAAGGTGATGCCCACCTCCCCGTAGGGCAAGGCTACCTGGCGGGTGGGAGACGTACGGCTTGAGGATAGATTGCCCTGCCGATCCGGCTACGCGCACCCGCCCGAGGTCAGTCGGCCTGGTCGGCCCTGCCCGCCTTGCCGGCCTTGTTGAGCCGCGCCAGGTAGGCGTTGTAGGCGTCGAGCTCGGGGTCGCCCCCGCCGCGGTCGGCCCGCCGGTCGGCGCGGCGCCCCTTGCGGTCCTCGTCCTGGTACCACTGCACGGCGATGGCCAGCAGCACGATGAGCGTCGGGATCTCGCCGAAGCCCCAGGCGATCGCGCCGCCGTCGCGCTGCTCGTCGATGAGCGGCCCGCCCCAGGTGCGGCCGAGCTGCTCGTACCAGTCGGACGCGATGACCGCGCCGGTCATCATCAGCGCGACGCCGAAGAACGCGTGGAACGGCATCGTGACGAACAGCGTCAGCAGCCGGCCCACGTACGGCAGCCGGTGCGGGGCCGGGTCGACGCCGATGATGACCCAGAAGAACAGCGACCCGGTGATCAGGAAGTGCAGGGTCATCCAGATGTGCCCGAGGTGCTCCTCCATCGCCGAGGCGAACAGCGGCGTGAAGTACAGCGCGTACGTCGAGGCGATGAACAGGGCGGTGGCGATGCCCGGATGGGCGGCGACCCGCACGAAGCGGCTGTGCAGGATCGTGGTCAGCCACTCGCGCGGCCCCCGGTCGCCGCGCCGGACGGCCGGCTTGAGCGCGCGCAGGGCGAGCGTGACCGGCGCGCCGAGCACGAGGAAGATCGGCACGATCATCGACAGGGTCATGTGCTCGATCATGTGCACGTCGAACATGACCTTGGCGTAGCGGGCCAGGCCGCTCTGCGTGGCGATGACGAGGATCGCCACGCCCAGGAACCAGGCGGCGGTGCGGCCCCACGGCCAGGCGTCGCCCCGCCGCAGCAGCCTGACCACGCCGGCGGCGTACAGACCGGCCAGGAGGGCGGCCACGAGGGCGAAGAACAGGTCGAGCCACCACAGCGTGGCGAGGTTGGCCAGGGAGATCGGCGGCGGCACCGGGAAGCCGAGCAGCTCGAAGGCCCGGTCGGCGGGCAGGCTGACCTCGGGCGGGCGGGTACGCGACAGGGCGACGGCCAGGCCGACGGTCGCGGCCATGAGCAGCGCCTCGCCGGCCGCGAGCCGGGTGAAGGCGCGCGGCCGGTCCGCGGCGAGCGCGGCGAGCGTGCGCTGCCGGTGCCACCAGCCGACGTAGCCCAGCAGCACGAACGCGACGACCTTGGCCACCACGAGCACGCCGTACGACGACGTCCACAGGTCGGACACGGCGGAGAGCCGGGCGAGGACGCTGAACACGCCGGACGCGCCGACGCCGACGTAGCACCACAGCGCCATCCGGGAGAAGCGGGCGGCGGCGACGTCGAGCCGGGGCTCGCGGCGGACGGCATGGACGGCCACGACGACGAGGCCGCCCACCCACAGGGCCAGCGCCAGCAGGTGCAGCGACAGGGCGGTGGTGGCCAGGCCGTGGTTGGGCGAGGAGGAGGCGTGCCCGGTGAGCGCCGGCGGCAGCATGGTGACCAGCGCGAACACCAGCAGCCCGGCCGCCGCGCCGGCGGTGATGGCCCCGCGCGAGAACAGCGAGATGGCCACCGCGAACAGGATGACCAGGGTCAGCGCGATGCCCTGGCTGGTCTGGGTGGCGTAGGAGCTGAGGTAGTTGCCGCTGGAGACGGCCTGCAGGACGGGCTGCCCCCAGGAGTCGGACACCTCGAAGACGAGGGTGAGGAACGCGCTGCCGGCCCAGGTCAGGGCGGCCCAGGAGGCGGCCCGGACGTAGCCGGTGGCGCTCGCGCCGAGCATGCCCTTGTCGTTGGGCAGCAGCGCGGCGGCCGCCAGCAGCAGGCCCACGGTCAGCACGCCGGCGGCGTCCATCGCCAGCTTGGCCAGTGGCAGCCCCCATCGGGTGACCGCCCCGGCGTCGGGAAGTCCGGCGATGATCCGCGGGAAGGCCGCACCTCCGGCGATCATGGCGATCACCAGGGCGGCGACCGCCGCTGCCGCCGCCGCGAGCGCGAGACGCGCGGCTCTGGTCACGGCCGCTTCTTGCGCATGCTGATGAGGAAGCCGACGCCGATGCCCGCCAGCGCGCCGACGACGACGACCAGCCACACGGGGAAGGTGCCGGAGGAGGCGCCGGCCTCCTGGGTCGCGGCCGCCGCGGGAGCGGAGGAGGCCGGGGCCTGCGACTGCGGGGCGGCGGGCTGGGCGGCGGCCGTCTCGGAAGTCTGAGCGGCGGGCGTCTCAGTGGCGGGGCTCTGCGTCTCGGGCTTGGGGGCGCCCTTGACGGTGAAGGGGATCTCGCCCTCGATCGGGTGGCCGTCGGAGGAGACCACGCGGTAGGCGATCGTGTACTTGCCGTCGGGCAGGGTGTCCTTGAGCGCCTGGCGCACCACCGGGCCGTCGGCCTCGGCCGAGCCGGCCTGGTGCGGGGCGCCGTCGGCGCCGCGGACGATCACGAACGGCATGCGCACCTTGGCGCTGAACTCCAGCTTCACCTTCTCGACGGTCTTGACCGTGGAGCCCTTGGCCGGGTCGCTGCTCTTGAGCGAGTCGTGCGCCAGCGCGGGCCCGGCGGTCGCGCCGAGCAGGAACAGGGCGGCGAGGAACGCGGTGATTGCCGCGATCGGGGTTCTTTTCATGGCAACCCCAGGCTACCGACGCCGCCGCCCGGTCCAGACTTCGGTCACAGACCCGCGCAGGCGAGCGCGCGGTGGAAGGCCGCGACGCTTCCCTCGCTGTCGCCGAGCTGCTCCATGCTCTCGGCGGCGGCGTACCACATGCCGGCGACCTGGCGCGAGTCGGGAAGCGGCAGGAGCCAGTCGCTGACGGCGCGCAGCTCCTCCTGCGCCTCGGGCAGCCGGCCCAGGCCGCCGTACGCGCGGCTGAGCAGCAGGTGGGCCTCCGCCTCCTGCGCCCGGGCGGTCTTCGGCATCATCTCGACCCCGGCGCGGCCGTGCTGGACGGCCAGCTCGAAGTTGCCCGCCACGACCTCGGTGCGGGCCAGCTCGGCCTGGGCGTTGGCGCGGTCGAGCGTGCTCGCCGAGGTCTGCGCCAGCTCCTCCTCGGCCCGCACCAGCATCGCGCGCACCTCGTCGACGGCTTCGGGGTGGAGGCGCAGCTTCACGACGGCGTAGGCCACGCGGGCTCGGGCGAGGTTGCGTGGCTGCCCGTTCTCCGACTGGATCGCCAGGGCCCGCTCGAGGAAGCCCAGGGACTCCTCGCCATGGCCGGTGTACCTGGCCACGATGGCGGCGTTCCAGCACGCCGCGACGATCGCCCTGGGTGTGCCCAGCATGTCGGCGGCGTTGAGCAGCTCGGCCGCGAACTGGCGGGCGCGCAGCAGATCGCCGCTGTAGAGGTAGCCGCCGAGCAGGGTCGCGCCCAGCTCGACCAGCCCGTCGGTCCAGGTCGGACGGGGCGAGACGCCGAGGACCGCCTCGCCCACCTTGATCGCCTCGCTGAGGCGGTCGCTCAGCCGGTAGCAGCGGCACAGGGCGATGGCGACGTTGATCTGCCGCTCGGCGTCGAGGTCCTCGGTCTGCAGGCGGCGCAGCACGGCGATCGCCTCGCCCAGCTCCCCGCACGCCTCCAGGGCCAGCGCCAGCCCGTACTCGGTGTCCAGGCGCAGCGACGTCAGGCCGGCCAGGTTGTGGTTCGCCATGAGCTCGGCGAACCTGGTGCGGGCCTCGATCACTTCGCCGTTCTCGAGAGCGATCCGCGCGTAGCCGAGGGAGAGCTCGATGTCCTCCATCTGCTCGGCGGTCACGCCGTTGAGCAGATAGGACAGCGAGCAGTCCAGCTTCTGGGCCAGGAGCTCCAGCACGGCCGGGGTCGGGGTACGCTTGCCACTCTCGATCAAGGAGACATAACTGTCCGACAACTCCGGGTGGGCGAGCTGCGCCTGTGAGAGGCCACGCTGCCGCCTCACCGTCTTGATGCGAAGTCCGACCAGGTCAGATGTGGTCACAGCTATCGCTCCCTGAGATGATGACGTCCGAACAACCTAGAGGCGAGGGAGAACCCCCATGCGCGCGCGCATTGCCCTGTCCGTGCTTTCCGCTTTGGTCACGGCCTTTGTAGTGGTCGGAGGCAATGCTACGGCCGATGCGGCCGTTTCGTCTCCATCCGATTCGAGCCAGATCTCCGCCTCCTTCTCGGAACCCATCTGCTGCTGACCCGCAACCGCTCGCACTGCTGCTTTCCCTGTGTCCGGCACCGCACCCGGACACAGGTCTCGCTCACCGGCCTTCCGGCTCAGCCCGCACGCAGGGCCAGGAAGAAGTCGACCCGGTCGGCCATCGTCGACAGGTCGCGGCCGGTGAGCTCCTCCACCCTCCCGATCCGGTAGCGCACGGTGTTGACGTGCACGTGCAGCCGTTCCCCGCAGGCGTTCCACGAGCCGGCGCAGTCGAGGAAGGTGGCGAGCGTCCGCACCAGCTCCGACTGGTGCCGGCGGTCGTAGTCGACGAGCGGCCCGAGCAGCCGGGCGGCGAACGAGCGCCGCACGTCCCCCGGCACCGTGGCCAGCAGCAGCGCGTGCGTGTAGATCTCGTCGCTGGTCACCACGCCGCCCGAGCGGGCCTCCGCCAGCCGTCTGGCGTGACCGGCCTCCTCGATGCCGCCCCGCAGGGCCGCGGCCCCGGTCAGCTCGCCGCTGAGCCCGACGCGCAGCCGCCCGTCGGGCAGCGCCGCCAGCACCTCCGCTCCGCGCCGCAGCCGCTCCGCCAGCTCGCCGGCGCTCGCGCCGCCCAGCGGCACCACCGCCAGCGCGCCCTCCAGCGTCACGCCCGCCGCACCGTCCGGCCGCGCCCCCGCCACCGCACCGTCCGGCCGCGCCCCCGCCACCGCACCGTCCGGCCGTCTCACCGCCGCCGCGGCCCCCGCCACCGCGCCGTCCGGCCACGTCACCGCCACCGCGCGGTCGGCGCCGACCGCCGCGACGACCTCGCGGCCGAGCAGTTCCTCCAGCGCCCGCCCGCCGAGCGTCGCGGGGCCGGGGCCCCGCTCGGGGACGTCCCCGTGCCGGGTCCGCCGGGGCAGGGTGGCGCTCACCACCGCGTACGGCTCGCCGTCGCCGATGCCGCAGGTGCGCAGCCGGGCGGCGACGACGGCCGGGTCGGGCTCGGTGAGGGCGGCCGTGACGAGCTGCTCGGCCAGCCGCCGCTCGACCCGGCGGCCCTCCTCCATCCGGTTGCGTTCGAGCGTGACGCAGGCGGCCAGCTCGTGGCCCAGGTCGGTCCGGTCCGTCAGGTCGCCGTCGCAGGCGAGGACCCAGCCCGCCGCCCGCCGGCCGTCGCCGGTCCCGCCCGGGCCCACGGCGAACAGCGTGTGAGCACCGGAGCGGCAGGGCAGGGCCGGCGCGGTGAGGTAGGCGCGGGCCAGGCCCACGGGGTCGTCCGCCCGTCCGGCGACCACCTGGCCGCAGGCGGAGACCACGGCGCCGGTGACGCCCAGCTCGGCGGCGGTGAGCGCGAACAGCTCGGTCAGCCCGGCGCCCTCGGCGACGGCGGCGACGAGCCTGCGGTGACGGCCGAGCGCGTCGCGGGCATCTCGGGCGTCACGGGCGTCGCCGGGCGGGCGGGACGCCGCCAGCTCGGCCAGCGCGCCGAACGACACCTCCGTGGGCACCTCCAGCAGCGGCAGGCCCGCCTCGGCGCAGGCCGCGACCAGGTCGCCGGGGACGTGGCCGAGCCGTGCCAGGCCGGCGCCGAGCGCCGCCACCCCGGCCCGCGCGAGCGCCGCGACGAAGGGCGCCGAGTCGGCGGGCCCGTGCCGCCACATGAGCCCGGTCAGCACCAGCTCGCCGCCCGACAGGTAGCGCCCGGGATCGGGCAGGTCGGTGATGTGGACGCCGCGGAACTCGGTGTCCGGGTCGCCGGTGAGCAGCCCGAGCCGCAGGCTGCCCACCGCCAGCAGCTCACTGATGCGCACTTGGAGGAATATACAAGTCCGCAGGTCGAGTGCGGACCCGGATTTCACTCGCCGCGCATTGGAGGGCCGCGGCGGCGGTGCTCTACTCGAAGGATGACCGAGACCAGCACCGGGACCCGCGCCGCGGTGTGGGGCGTCGGCGCGAGCGCCCCGCGCCCCGACGCGACGCTCAAGGTGACGGGCGAGTTCGCCTACGCCTCCGACCTGTGGCTCGACGGCATGGTGTGGGGCGTGACGCTGCGCAGCCCGCACCCGTCGGCGTGGATCCGCTCGATCGACCTCGGTCCCGCCCTCGCGATGCCGGGGGTGCTCGCCGTGCTCACCCACGAGGACGTGCCCGGCGAGAAGTTCTACGGCCTCGACGTCAAGGACCAGCCGGTGCTGGCCGTCGACCAGGTGCGCTACCAGGGCGAGCCGGTGGCGCTGGTGGCCGCCGACCACCCGGAGACGGCGCGGCGGGCCGCTGCGGCGATCGTCGTGGACTACGAGGTGCGGCCGGCGGTGACGGACCCGCGCGAGTCGCGTGACGTCGTGCGCCACCAGCCGGTGCGGGTGGGCGACACCTTCGAGGCGGAGGTGGTGGTCACCGGCGAGTACGAGGTCGGCATGCAGGACCAGGCGTTCCTCGGCCCGGAGTCGGGGCTCGCGGTGCCGGCCGAGGACGGCGGCGTCGAGCTGTACATCGCCACGCAGTGGCTGCACGTGGACCGCGACCAGCTCGCGCCCTGCCTCGGCCTGCCGCCGGAGAAGGTGCGGCTGACGCTGTCGGGCGTGGGCGGCGCGTTCGGGGCCCGCGAGGACCTGTCGATGCAGGTCCACGCCTGCATGCTGGCGCTGCGGCTGGACCGGCCGGTCAAGATCGTGTACGGGCGGGAGGAGTCGTTCTTCGGCCACGTCCACCGGCACCCGGCCCGCATGCGCTACGAGCACGGCGCCACCCGCGACGGCCGGCTCGTCTACGTCAAGGCCGACATCCTGCTCGACGGCGGTGCCTACTGCTCCTCCTCCCCCGCCGTCGTGGGCAACGCGGCCTCGCTCGGGGTCGGGCCGTACGAGGTGCCCAACGTGCGGGTGGACGCGACCGGCGTCTACACCAACAACCCGCCGTGCGGGGCGATGCGCGGGTTCGGCGCCGTGCAGGCGTGCTACGCGTACGAGTCGCAGATGGACCGGCTGGCCGAGGCGTGCGGGCTGTCGCCGGTGGAGATCCGCGTGCGCAACGCGGTCTCCCAGGGCTCGTCGCTCATCACCGGCCAGGTGATCGACTCGCCGGCGCCGCTGGCCGCGATGCTGCGCGAGCTCGACGCGATGCCACTGCCCGAGCCCGTGCCCCCGGGGCGTTCCGGCGCCGACCTGCGGGGGTTGCCGGGCGGGGTCTCCCAGACCACCCACGGCGAGTCGGTACGGCGGGGCGTCGGCTACGGCGTCGGCATCAAGAACATCTGCTTCTCCGAGGGCTTCGACGACTACTCGACGGCCCGGGTGCGGGCGGAGCTGATCGGCGGCGAGCCGCACGTGACCGTCCACACCGCGGCGGCCGAGGTCGGCCAGGGCCTGGTGACGATCCAGGCGCAGATCGCGCGCACCGAGCTGGGCGTCGAGCACGTGACCGTGGCGACGGCCGACACCACCGTGGGCTCGGCCGGGTCGTCGTCGGCCTCGCGCCAGTCGTACGTGACCGGCGGCGCGGTCAAGGCCGCGTGCGAGGCGGTACGGGCCCGCTTCGAGGGGCTGCCGGCGCGGGAGGCGCTGGAGAAGTTCGGGCCCGTCGAGGAGACGCGCGAGTACCGGCACCGCCCGACGTACCCGATGCATCCGGAGACCGGGCAGGGTGACTCGCACACGCAGCTCGCGTTGTGCGTCCACCGGGCCGTGGTGGACGTGGACGTGGAGCTGGGCCTGGTCAAGGTGGTGGAGCTGGCGGCCGTGCAGGACGTCGGCCGGATCCTCAACCCCGCGGCGCTGGAGGGGCAGATCCACGGCGGCTCGGCGCAGGGCCTCGGGCTGGCGCTGATGGAGGAGATCCAGGTGCGCGACGGCCGGGTGCTGAACCCGTCGTTCACCGACTACCTGATCCCCACGATCCTCGACATGCCGCCCATGCGGCTGCGGATCCTGGAGAACCCGGACCCGGCGGCGCCGTACGGGCTGCGCGGCGCGGGCGAGCCGCCGACGCTGTCGTCCACGCCCGCCATCGCGGCGGCGGTGCGGGCGGCGACGGGACGCGAGTTGACGCGTGTTCCCATCAGACCCGAAGATATCGCCTTGTTCTGGGACCGGTCCGATGACGCGGTCCGCTGAGGGGCCCGGACCTGCGGCGATCACGCGCCGCGCCGGCCGGGCCGGCGACGGGGAGGTATTCCGATGGCTGACGCGCGCGAAGCGGCCAAGGCGGAGTTCGAGCGGTTCGACGCCGACGGCGACGGCCTGCTGACGGCGGCCGAGATCCGGCAGGTCAACCAGGCGCTGGGCGGCCAGGGCGTCACGGACGAGGAGGTCGAGGCGTTCATCGCGGCGGCCGACAGCGACGGCGACGGC
This sequence comes from Nonomuraea montanisoli, assembly GCF_013363975.1. Classification (GTDB taxonomy): domain Bacteria; phylum Actinomycetota; class Actinomycetes; order Streptosporangiales; family Streptosporangiaceae; genus Nonomuraea; species Nonomuraea montanisoli. Next base: position 412,962 of record NZ_JABWGN010000003.1, read on the forward strand.
CGGATCGGGCTGGAGGAGTTCGTCGCCCTGGTGGGCGGCGGCCGCCACGAGAAGGCATGATCGCCGCCGCCGGCGGCCGCGGCGAGCAGGCATGATCGCCTCTCTCGCCGGGTAGGGCATCGGCAGTCCCCCTGACCGCGAGGGGGGATGTCCGTGCTCGACAGGGTCTTCGAGCTGAAGGCTCGGGAGACGACCGTCGCGCGCGAGGTGCGCGGCGGGATCACGACCTTCATGGCGATGGCCTACATCGTCCTGCTCAACCCCATCATCCTGGCCGGCGCCCACGACGTGACCGGCGCGCGGCTCACGATCGTCCAGCTGACCACCGCCACCGCGCTGGCGGCGGCGGTCAGCACGCTGCTGATGGCGTTCGTGGGCAACGCGCCGTTCGGGCTGGCGGCCGGCCTCGGGCTGAACGCGGTCGTGGCCTACCAGGCGGCCCCGTACATGACCTGGGCCCAGGCGATGGGGCTGGTCGTGCTCGAAGGCGTGGTCATCATCGTGCTGGCCGTCACGGGCCTGCGCACGATCATCATGAACGCCATCCCGCTCGCGCTCAAGCATGCGATCAGCGTGGGGATCGGGATGTTCATCGCGCTGATCGGGCTGGTCGACGCGGGATTCGTGACCCGCGGGTCGGGGACGCCGGTGCAGCTCGGCTCGACCGGCCACCTGACGGGCTGGCCGGTCACGCTGTTCTCCTTCGGGCTGCTGCTGATGATCGTCCTGTACGTCCGGCGGCTGCCCGGGGCGATCCTCATCAGCATCATCGTCACCGCGATCCTGGCGGTGATCGTGGACGCGACGGCCCGCGTGGACCCCCGCTCGTGGGGGGTGGTGCAGCCGCGGGTGCCCGAACGGCTGATCGCGCCGCCCGACTTCGGGCTGGTGGGCCAGGTCGACGTGTTCGGCGGTTTCGCCCGGGCGGGGGCGCTGACGGCCTCCGTGGTGCTGTTCACCCTGGTGCTGTCCGGCTTCTTCGACGCGATGGGCACGATCATCGGCGTCGCCGACGAGGCCGGGCTGGTGGACGAGCAGGGCCGCGTGCCGAGGCTGGGGCGGATCCTCACGGTCGACGGCGTCGCCGGCGTGATCGGCGGGGCGACCAGCTCGTCGGCCAACACGGTCTTCGTCGAGTCGGCGGCCGGGGTGGGCGACGGCGCGCGGACCGGGCTGGCCGCCGTCGCGACCGGCGCGCTGATGGGGCTCACGCTGCTGTTCACGCCGCTCGCGGGAGTGGTGCCCGCCGCGGCGGCGGCTCCGGCGCTGGTGCTGGTCGGGGCGCTGATGATGACGCAGAGCCGGAACGTGCCGTGGGAGGACCTGGAGCTGGCCATCCCGGCGTTCCTGACGATCGCGATGATGCCGTTCACGTACTCGATCACGAACGGGGTGGGCGCGGGCGTGATCTCGTACACGCTCATCAAGGCGGTGCGCGGGAAGTTCGCGCAGATCCCGTGGCTGCTGTGGGTGGTGTCGGTGATCTTCCTGGCCTACTACGCGATCGACGCCCTGGAGGGGTGGGCCACCTAGCGGATGTCGGCGCTGTTGCAGGCCACGCCGTTGCCGTCCACGTCGGTGTACCAGCCGTACTCCTCGTGGACGCCCCTGGTGTAGGGGCCGCGGCCGGCGGCCACGGCCTCCTTGCAGCTCGTGTACCTGCGGTCGGGGGTGCGCCGGCCGCCGGTCGCGGTGTTCGTGCCGCCGGGGGTGGCGGCGTGGGCGGTGGCGGGGTTCGCCGCGAACGGGTCGGTGACGCCGGTGCCCGGGGTGCTCTGGGTGCCCTGGGTTCCGGGGGTGCTCTGGGTGCCCGGGTTCGTGGCGCCTGGGTCCGTGGCGCCCGGGTCGGTGGCGCCCGGGTCGGTGGCGCCGGGCGACGGCCGGCCCGCTCCCGGCTGATCCGTGCCGGGCTGGCCGGTGCCGGGCTGGCCGGTCGCGGGCGGGCCGCCGAGCAGGCGGGCGACCAGGGCCTCGGCCTCCTGCCTGGTGTAGCCCGCGATGCTCAGGCTGTCGCCGTTCATGGTCTGCGTGACGACGGGCGCGGCGACCACGGTGCGGGGCACCAGCACGACGGCGATCTGCCGCTGGTCGGTGGCCATCTCGTCGATGAGCTCGACCACCTTGTCCTTGAACTTCGGCGCGATCGCCACGCGCACGGAGTAGGTGCCGTCCTTCTCGCGCACGGGCTCGATCCGCTGGACGGCCTCGACCGTGACGCCGTCCTCCAGCAGGTAGCAGGTGGTCTGCCGGTCGTCGAGGGCGGCCTCGGCGCCGGGGCACGGCGCGGGCTTCTGCTCCCGGACGGGGGCGAAGTGGATGGGCGTGGGCAGCCGCTGGGGCGGTGCGCCGCCGAGCAACGGCGCGTCGGGGCTGCGCGTCATGAGGACGGCCACGGTGCCGAGCACGCCCGCGATCACCACGACCAGGACGAGCGAGACGATCAACACGATGGTGGTGAGCCGACTGGCCTGCGGCTCCTCCGGGACCGCTGGTGGCGGTTCCTCCGGCTTGTCCATCCTTGGCGACCCCATCCCTGACGTACGGGCTGCCGGTGAGCTTAGCGAGGAGGAGCGGCACCCAGGTAATCAGACGGAGATTCGTGATGCTGTCCTGGGATAAGGCGGGTTTTGGAGGAATAAGGAGGAGATGGCGGCGATTCTGTCCGGCTGACGAAACGAGGGCGAGTCATGAAGGTCGGCGTTCCCCGCGAGGTCAAGGACAACGAGTACCGCGTCGCGCTCACACCGGCGGGCGTCCACGAACTGGTGCGCAACGGGCATCAGGTCTTCGTCGAGAGGGATGCGGGCGTCGGCTCGTCCATCCCGGACGTCTACTTCGAGTCGACGGGGGCCGTGATCCTGGACACGGCGGACGAGGTCTGGGCCGAGGGCGACCTGGTGCTCAAGGTGAAGGAGCCGGTGGCCGAGGAGTACCACCGGATGCGCAAGGGGCAGGTCCTGTTCACGTACCTGCACCTGGCGGCCTCCCGCCCCTGCACCACGGCGATGCTCGACTCCGGGGTCACCGGGGTCGCGTACGAGACCGTGCAGGCCGACAACGGCGCGCTGCCGCTGCTGGCGCCCATGTCGGAGGTGGCGGGCCGGCTCGCGCCGCAGGTGGGCGCCTATCACCTGATGCGCTCCGGCGGCGGGCGCGGCGTGCTCATGGGCGGCGTCTCCGGCGTGCACGCGGCGAGGGTCGTCGTCATCGGCGCCGGGGTGTCCGGCATGAACGCGGCGGCCATCGCCCTCGGCATGCAGGCCGAGGTCATGCTGCTCGACCGCAACATCGACAAGCTGCGCCAGGCGGACCTCATCTACCAGGGCCACTGCCAGACGATCGCCTCCAACACGCTGGAGATCGAGCGCGCGGTCCTGGAGGCGGACCTGGTCATCGGCGCCGTCCTGGTGCCGGGCGCGCGGGCGCCCAAGCTGGTGACCAACGACCTGGTCAGCCGCATGAAGCCCGGCTCGGTGCTGGTGGACGTCTCCATCGACCAGGGCGGCTGCTTCGAGGACTCCCGGCCGACCACGCACGCCGAGCCGACCTACCAGGTCCACGACTCGGTGTTCTACTGCGTGGCCAACATGCCCGGGGCCGTGCCGCACACCTCGACGTACGCGCTGACGAACGTCACGCTGCCGTACGCGCTGGCGATCGCCGACCTGGGCTGGCGGCGCGCCATGCACCTGGATCCGGTGCTGGGACGCGGCCTGAGCACCCACGAGGGTCACCTGGTGAGCCGCCCGGTGGCCGAGGCGCACGGCCTGGAGTGGACGCCTCCCGAGGACGTCATGGGCCGCGCGGCCTAGCGCCGGGGCGAGGGGTCGCCGCCGGGGGGACGCGCGGCCGTCAGACGTGCTCCATGACGAACACCGCGCTCGTGCCGGGGGCGAGGGCGTCGAAGATGTGGGGCACGTCGCCGGGATAGGTCACGTAGTCGCCCGGCCGCAGCTCGACCGGCTCCTCCGCCGGGCCGGCCAGCGCCCGGCCGGAGGCCAGGACGACGTGCTCGACCGTGCCCGGCGCGTGCGGCGCGGACAGGCGGGGCTCGCCGGGCCGGGCCGTGACCCGGTACAGGTCGCGGCGGGCGTTCGGCGGGCAGGAGGCCAGCAGGGCGGCCGTGTAGCCGGCGACCTCCGAGTGGGCGGCGGGCCCCTCCCCCGCCCGCAGGACGCGCGTGGCGGGGCGCGGCGGGTCGACGAGCCGGCTGAACGGCACGCCGAGCGCGGTGGCCAGCGCCCAGAGCGTCTCGACGCCGGGGTTGCCCGCGCCCGACTCGATCTGGGACAGGGTGGACTTGGCGACGCCGGCCCGTTTGGCCAGTTCGCTCAGGGAGATGCCGGCGCGCTCGCGCTCCCGGCGCAGCGAGGCGGCGATCACCGCGATGAGGCCGGGCTCGCCGGCGGGGCCGTTCCCCAAGGCGTTCACTCTCCTGGACAGTCGTTCGGTTTGACGAACACTACGGCGCTGGTCCACTCTGACGATACAGCCGTTCGGCATACCGAACACCGGAAGGGAATCCCATGCCCCACCTCGGCATCCTCGCGCACAGCACGGAGGGCGCGGCGCTCTGCTTCCTGGACTACTGCCAGGAGGGTTTCCGCCGCACCGGCCGCAACGAACATCCCGACGTTACGCTCGACTACATCGCCGTGGGCCGCAGCATGGCGGCGTGGGACTCCGGCGACCACGCGGCCGTGCGGCGCACCCTGGCCGTGAGCGTGGACCGGCTGGAACGGGCGGGGGCCGCCTTCTTCGCCTGCCCGGACAACACCGCGCACCTCGCGCTCGAACACCCGGGCGCCGACCTGACACTGCCCGGGCTGCACATCGCCGAGGTGGTCGCGGACCGGGCGGCCGCCGAGGGACACCGGCGCGTCGGCGTGCTCGGCACGCGCTACACCATGGACGGGCCCGTCTACCCGCGGGCGCTGGCCGCGCGCGGCATCGCCGCCGAGGTCCCCGAGCCCGCCGACCGCGAGACGGTGAACCGGATCATCTTCGAGGAGCTGGTCAACGGCGTCTTCACCGACGCCTCCCGGCAGGAGTACGTCCACGTCATCGAGCGGCTCGCCGCGCGCGGCTGCGACGCCGTCGCGCTGGTGTGCACCGAGATCCCGCTGCTCGTCACCCCGGACGTCGCGCCGCTGCCGACGCTGGACTCGACCCGGCTGCTGGCGCGGGCCGCCTACGAGGTGGCCGTGGGCGAGCGGCCGCTGCCGACGTGGCGCGGCGGCCCGCTCACGGCCTGATGAGCGGCGCGTGAGGGGACCGACGAGCGTTACTTGCTCTGGGTGGGGCTGGCCGTCGGGGCCAGGGTCTCCATCGGCTGCTGCTGGTTGCCCTTCGGCTCCGGCGGCAGCGGCGCCTGGTCGGCCGTCGTGGTGATCGCGTCAGGACCGCCGCAGATGGCGCCCGGCTCGGGGGTGTCCTTGCCGTTCTGGAACTTCTTGATGAACGCCGGGAGCTTGGGGTCGTCCGGCTTGTCGAGCTTGAGCTGGTGCCCCCAGGAGGAGACCACGATCGGCGAGGGCAGGCTGGGGTACGGGCTCATCAGCATGAAGTCCTGCTGGCCGGTGCTGGTCGCCACGGTGCGCAGCGCGTCGACCTGCTGCTTGGGCAGGTCCGGCCGGTAGGTGATCCACACGGCGCCGTGCTCCATCGAGTGGACGGCGTGCTCGTTGTGGATGGGCTTGGAGTAGATGTCGCACGCCTGCCAGTAGTTGTTGTGCTGGCCGCCGACGGGCGGGGCCTCCTTGTACGACACCGTGTTCCACACGTGCTGGCCGGCTTCGTAGGAGTAGTTGGAGACCGCGTCGAGCGAGGTCTCGCGGCTCTGCTTGACCAGGTAGAAGCCGACCCCGCCGACCAGCAGCACGACGACGAGGCCACCCGCGCCCCACATCAGGAACGCCGCGCGGCGCTCCTTGCGCTTCTGGTCGGCGCGCATCTTCTGCAGATGCTCGCGCCGCGCCTGCGCCTTCTCCTTCATCCGTCCTCCATCGGCGTGCCAACTCGGGTCACCCTATGCCCTGAAATCGTATGGGGAGAATAAGGGCTCTCCATGCCGTCCAGCACCGGCGAAGGCGAGGATCCGGTGCCCCGGGTGGGTACGCTGGACACGCCATGGACAACCCCGAAACCCCAGCAGGGCTCGAAGCTCCGGAGGCGTCCGCGTCCCCGGCGAGGCCCGCCAGGTCCGCGCGCAGCGCGCTGTTCGCCGGCCTCGCCGTCCTGATCGTCGCCGCGGCGGCGCTCTTCCTCGTGTTCGGCCGGGGCGGCACGCCCGCCGACGCCTCCCCCGAGGCCGGGTTCGCCCGCGACATGGCCGCCCACCACGCGCAGGCCGTCGACATGGCGTTCACGATCAGGGACGAGAGCCAGTCGCGGGAGATCCGCAACCTGGCCTACGACATCATCACCACCCAGTCCAACCAGCGCGGCATGTTCATCGGCTGGCTCCAGCAGTGGGGGCTCGACCAGGCCACCGACCTGCGCCCCATGGCCTGGATGAACGGCCACGGCCACGGCGGCGGCACCGCCGCCACCCCGGGCGTGATGCCGGGCATGGCGACCCCCGAGGAGCTGGCGAGGCTCAGGACGCTCAAGGGCACGCCGGCCGAGGTGCTGTTCCTCCAGCTCATGATCCGCCACCACGAGGGCGGCGTGCAGATGGCCCAGGGCCTGCTGCGGCTGTCCGACCGGGAGGAGGTCGCCGACATGGCCGACAAGATCGTCAAGGGTCAGTCGGGCGAGATCAAGCTCATGACCGAGCTGCTCAGGGCCCGCGGCGCGCAGCCTCTGCCCACGATCCTCAAATGATCGCGAGGGTCGGCGCGCGGTGAGCGACCGGGCGGTGGTCGTCGGGTCGGGCCCGAACGGGCTCGTCGCGGCCGTCGCGCTGGCGGCGGCCGGCCGCGAGGTGGTGCTGCTGGAGGCCGCCGAGCGGTTCGGCGGGGGGCTGCGCTCGGAGGAGCTGACGCTGCCGGGCCGCGTCCACGACGTGGGGGCGACGGTCATGGCGCTGGCCCTGGCCTCGCCCGCGTTCCGGGAGCTGGGCGTGCAGCGCCTGGTGGAGTTCGCGCACCCGCCGGTGGCCGTCGCCCATCCCCTGGACGACCGGCCGGCGGTGCTGGTCCACCGCGACGCCCGCCGCACCGCGGAGGGGCTGGGCGCGGACGGCGCGGCGTGGCGGGCGAGCCTGGGGGCGGCGGCCCGCGCCGGACTGCCTCTCACCGACCTGCTGCTGAAACCGCTCGGGCCGTGGAGCGGGAGCCCCCGGGCGTTCGCGTCGGCGGCCGCGTTCGGGCTGGCGGGCCTGGCGCCGGCCACGACGTTCGCCCGGCGGGTGTTCCGCACCCCCGAGGCGCGGGCGGCGTTCGCGGGGCTGGCCGCGCACTCGATGCTCGACCTGCGCGCCCCGCTCAGCGGCGCGTACGGCCTCATGCTCGGCACGCTGGCGCACCTGGTGGGCTGGCCGCTGGTCAGGGGCGGGTCCCAGGTGCTGGCCGACGCGCTGGTGGCGCGGCTGCGCGAGCTGGGCGGGGAGGCGGTCACCGGGCACCGGGTGCGCCGCCTGGCCGACCTCGGCGACGCCGGGACCGTCGTGCTGGACGTGACGCCCCGGCAGTTCCTGGCGATGGCCGACCTCCCCCCGGCCTACCGGCGGCGGCTGCGGCGCTACCGCTACGGGCCGGCGGTGTTCAAGATGGACTGGGCGCTCGACGGGCCGGTGCCGTGGCGCGACCCGGCCGTCGCCTCGGCCGGCACCGTCCATCTGGGCGGCACGCTGGAGGAGATCGCGCTCAGCGAGGCGGAGATGGCGCGCGGGCGCCACTCGCCCCGCCCGTACGTGCTGCTCGTCCAGCCGTACGCGGCCGACCCCACGCGCGGCGGCCCCACGCTGTGGGCCTACTGCCACGTGCCCCACGGGTCGCCGGTGGACATGACGGCCGCGATCGAGGCGCAGATCGAGCGGTACGCCCCCGGCTTCCGCGACCGGGTGCTGGCCCGGCACGCGATGGGGCCGGCGGCGCTGGAGGCGTTCGACGCCAACCTGGTGGGCGGCGACATCGGCGGCGGGCTGGCGAGCCTGGCGCAGTTCGCGCGGCGGCCGGTCTGGTCGCCCGCGCCGTGGCGTACGCCGCTGCCGGGGGTGTTCCTGTGCTCGGCCGCGACGCCTCCGGGCGCCGGCACCCACGGCATGGGCGGCTGGCAGGCCGCCCGCCTGGCCCTGCGCGCGAGCTAGCCGCCCGCCCCGCCATGTCTTACGGCCGGCCCGGACGGCCGGGCGCCTGCGACAGCGGAGCCGCCGGTCGCGGCGTGCGCGGGGGCCGGGCCGCGCGGGCGGGGCGCCGGATCGCGATGAGCCCCGCCGCCGCGGCCATCCCCACGCACAGCGGCGTGTAGAGGACCAGGTTCAGCCAGAAGAACGGGGTCGCGGTGTCCGCGCCGATCCCGAGGATCCAGACCAGGCCGGCCGCCGCACGCACCAGCGTCCCGGCGGCCACGGCGCCGGTGATCAGCCGCGCGGGCAGTCCGCCCCGCCCCCGTGAGCACGCGAGCACCGCCACGGCCCCGGTGGTGAGCACGACGGCGAGCGGCACCAGGACGCGCGGGGTGAAGGGCACCTCGGCGTTCAGCACCGCCAGCGAGAGCGACCTGACGTCATGGGCGGGCCAGGTGCGGCCGGTCAGCCAGTACAGGTGCGCGGCGGCGTCGGTGAGCAGGACGGCGGCGGTCAGGGCGCCGAGGCGTGAAGTGTTCATACCCGGCAAGAGCCGGCCAACAGCCCGATGGTTCCATGGAACCTTTCGCGCCTTCCCCGCCTCTGGATGGACATGAGCTGGCCTGTTGCCGACCTGGACCCCGTACGACGGCTGCGCGCGCTCGCCGCCGCCATCCCCGGGGCGTACGTCGCCGAGCGCGTCATCCCCGCCCCCTTCGCGACGGTCTGGGCCGTGGCGGGCGACCTGGAGAAGGAGTTCGGCACCTTCGAACCCGACATGCGCCGGCTCGTCGTCGAGTCCGCGCGCCCGGACGGCCGCCTGGTGGCCAGGGCGCGCAGCCGGTACGGCATGCGCGCCCGGTTCGACGTGGACCTGCGGCCGGGCTGGTGCTGGATGCAGAGCCGGTTCCTGCTCGTGGGCCTGGCGGCGCGGCCGGTGCCGGAGGGAACCCTGGTCGCGCAGACGGGCGGGGTCCGCGTCCCGGGCCGCGCCGCGCTGGTGCCGTGGGGTGTGCGAGCGGCCGGGGACAGGGCGCTGGCCCGGCTCGCGGCCCGGGTCGCCGGGAGCCCGTCGTGACGCCCGCGCTGGTGCGCGCCGCCCAGCGGGGCGACACGATGGCCATGAACGACCTGCTCGCCGAGCTGACCCCGTACCTGGGCCGGATCTGCGGTCCCATCGCGCTGGACAGCGGGCCCGACGCCGTCCAGGAGGCGCTGATCGCGATCTTCCGGCACCTGCGGGACCTGCGCGAGCCCGAGGCCCTGCACGGCTGGGCCCGGGCGATAGCCGTGCGCGAGGCCGTCAGGATCGCCCGGCGCGACGGCCGTTCCAGCCCGGCGGAGCTCGACGGGCTGCCGTCACCGCAGGACGTGGAGCGCGCCGTCGACATCCGCGACGTGCTGGAACGCCTGCCGCCCGAGCATCGGGCGGTGCTGGTGCTGCGCGACCTGGAGGGGCTGCCGGAGGAGGCCGCGGCGCGGATGCTGCGGGTCCCCTCCGGCACGGTGAAGTCCCGCCTGCATCGGGCGCGCGCGAGCTTCCGCCGCGCCTGGCAGGGGTGAGGGACCCGCCGCCGCGCGCCGGCTCGCGGCGAGGAGGTCGGCGTGGGCTAGCTCGCGGCGAGGAGGTCGGCGCGAGCTAGCTCGCGCCGACCTCCTCGGCGAGGGCCGCGGCGAAGGCGTCCACGTCGGCCTCGGTGGTGTCGAAGGCGCACATCCAGCGCACCTCGCCCGTCGCCGGGTTCCAGGTGTAGAAGCGGAAGCGCTTCTGCAGGCGCTCGGTGACGTCGCGCGGCAGGATCGCGAAGACGGCATTGGCCTCGACGGGCCGCGGCACCTCCACGCCCGGCAGGTCGCGCACCGCCTCGGCCAGCCGCCGGCCCATGGCGTTGGCCTGGCGGGCGTTGCGCAGCCACAGGTCGTCCGACAGCAGCGCCAGGAACTGGGCGGAGACGAAGCGCATCTTCGACGACAGCTGCATGAACGTCTTGCGCAGGTAGTCGATGCCGCGGGCCGCCTCCGGGTTGAGCACCACGACCGCCTCGCCGTACAGCATGCCGATCTTGGTGCCGCCGAAGGAGAGGACGTCCACGCCCGCGTCGGTGGTCAGCGCCCGCATGGGCACGTCGAGCGCGGCGGCGGCGTTGGTCAGGCGCGAGCCGTCGAGGTGGACGAGCATGCCGAGCTCGTGGGCGTGCGAGCAGATCGCGGCGATCTCGTCCGGCGTGTAGACGGTGCCCAGCTCGGTGGTGTTGGAGATGGACACCACGCGCGGCTGGGCGCGGTGGACGTCGCCGAAGCCCCACGCCTGCCGGTCGATCAGCTCGGGGGTGAGCTTGCCGTCGGGCGTGGGCACGGTGAACAGCTTGATGCCGCCCGCCACCTCGGGGGCGCCGCCCTCGTCGGTGTGGATGTGGGCCGTCTCGGCGCACACGACCGCCTCCCAGGGGGCGAGCATGGAGCGCAGCGAGACGACGTTGGCGGCGGTGCCGTTGAACACCGGCCACGCCTGCGCCGTGTCGCCGAAGTGCCGGCGGAAGACCTCGCCCAGCGCCTCGGTGTAGACGTCGTCGCCGTAGGCGATCTGGTGGCCGCCGTTGGCCTCGGCGATGGCCTGGAGGATCTCCGGGTGGACGCCGGCGTAGTTGTCGCTGGCGAAGCCCTTGATCGAGGGGTCGTGCCGTGCAGTCACGTCGTGAGGTCCTGTCGTGTTCCGTTGAGCTCCGCGGCGGGCCGGTCGTAGAGGCCGCCGACGGCCTGGGCGAGGTCGCGCACGTCGGTGAACCCGGCGAAGCGCGCCTCAGGCTTGGCCGCGCGCATGGCGTCGTTGACCAGCGCCTTGATGACGAGGATGACGGCCGCGGAGCCGGTGTCGCGCAGCGCGTCGGCCAGGGAGAGGGTCCACGCCTCGGCGGCGGCCTTGGCCGCGGCGTAGGCGGCGCCGCCGGCCGTGGGCCGCTGCGCCGCCTGGGCCGAGACGATGACGAAGCGGCCGTTGGCGCTCCTGCGCAGCAGCGGCTCGAAGGCCAGCGACACGTGCTGGAGCGTGCGGATGAGCAGGGCGTGCAGGGTGTCCCAGTCGTCGAGGCTGGTCTCGGCGAAGCTCTTGGAGCCGCGCCAGCCGCCGACGAGGTGGACGACGCCGTCGACGAGGCCGTGCTCCTTCTCCACGCGCGCCGCGAACGCCTGGACCGCCTCGCGGTCGAGCAGGTCGACCTCGTCGCGGTCGACGCCGATGACGGTGTGCCCGCCGGCGCGGAAGTGGTCGGCGACGGCCTGGCCGGTGGGGCCGGCGGCCCCGGTCACCACGATGATCATCCCCGGATCCCCTTCGTCGACTCGACCACGTCGGCCAGCTTACGGCGCAGTGCCTCGTAGAACATGCTCAGGGGGAACTCGTCGGACAGCACCGCGTCCACCTTGGCCTTCTGCTCCTCGGGCAGCGCCTGGACGCCCTTGGCCCAGGTGGAGGCCGGGTGCGGCTCGACGTAGGCGCTGACCAGCTCGTAGGCGGCCAGCCAGTGGGCCAGCTTGGAGCGGTCGATGCTGTCGCGGTAGAGCTTCTCGACCTCGCCGCGCAGGTCGGCGACGCCGTCGGCGACCCGCTCCCAGTCGACGCTGAGCCGGTTGTCGGTCCAGCGGACGATGTCGTTGCGGTGCAGGTAGGCGAACAGGAGCTGGCCGCCGAGCCCGTCGTAGTTGCGCACCCGCTCGCCGGTGATCGGGAAGCGGAAGAGCCGGTCGAACAGGATGGCGTGCTGCACGTAGCGGGCGTGCGGCACGCCGCGCGCCTCCAGCTTGACCGCCTCGCCGAACGCGGTCAGGTCGCAGCGCAGCTCCTCCAGCGAGTACAGCCAGTACGGCATGCGCTGCTTGATCATGAACGGGTCGAACGGCAGGTCGCCGTGGCTGTGGGTGCGGTCGTGGATGAGGTCCCACAGCACGAAGGTGTCCTGGGCGAGCTGCTGCGAGGCCAGCAGCCGGGCGGCGTCCGGCGGCAGGTCGAGCCGGAGCGTCTCGGTCGCCGCGCCCGACACCCGCCGGAAGCGGGCGGCCTCGCGGTCGGCGAAGATGCCGCCCCAGGTGAAGCGGGCCGGAGCCTGCCGTACGGCGACGGTCTCGGGGAAGAGCACGGCCGAGTGGGTGTCGTAGCCGGAGGTGAAGTCCTCGAACGCGATGGGCACGAACATCGGGTTGTCGTAGCCGCCGGCCTCCAGCTCGGCCAGCCAGCCGGGCCAGATGGTGCGCAGCCAGACCGCTTCGAGGTTGCGGTCGGGGTTGCCGTTCTGGGTGTACATGGGGAACACCACCAGGTGCTCCAGCCCGTCGACGCGCTGGGTGTCGGGGTGGAAGAGCTCCAGCGAGGCGAGGAAGTCCGGCACGCCGAGGTCCTGGCGGGCCCAGGCGGCCAGGTCGTCCTGGACGGCCTGGAGGTAGGCGGCGTCGTGCGGGAAGTGCGGGGCGAGCTCGGCCACGCGGGCGGCGATGTCGCCGACCAGCTCCTTGGCCCGCTCCTTGTCCTCCGGCACCGAGCCGTCCTTCACCTGGAGGGGACGCAGCTCCTCCACGGCGGCCTTGAGCCCGGCGAACAGCGCGGCCTTGGCCTCGTCGCGGCCGGCCTCCGAGGCGGCGCCCGCGGGGACGCGGGCCGCCCAGGTGACGACGTTGCCCCAGAGCCGCCGGTGGTCGTGGTCGTCGAGGGAGTCGTCGCCGAACAGGTCGGAGTCGGCGAAGACGACCACCCGGCCCTGGCCGTACGCGAGGGCGACGGCGAGGGGTTCCCCTGCGGGGGCGGCCTGCGGCGAGGTGGCGAACAGGACGGTGGCGTCCCGCCCGGCGGTCAGGACGCCGGAGCGGTAGAAGCACGCCTGCTTCACGCCGGCGAGCAGCCCGTCGCCGGCGGCGGGCTCGGCGACGACCCACGTGGCGACGCCGCGGTGGGCGTGCCCGGGGTCGCGCACGGTGGTGTGCCGGACGCCGACGCCGAAGCGGGCGAGCAGGTCGGCCAGGTTGCTGCCGTACTTGTCCTGCTCCTCCTCGGCGAGCACGACGAGCCCGCCGCCGGCGGCGACGAAGTCACGCACGGCGTCGAGCTCGGCCTCGGTGAAGACCGGGGCGCCGAGGCCGGTGGTGCGCTCCCAGCGCTCGTCCGCCGGGTGGGCGATGACCAGCACGTCCTGGTCCTGGAGCGCTCCAGCCGTCAGCGGGCCGTCGGTGTGGGCGGCCACCGTGTGCCCCAGGTGCCGCAGCAGCTCGGCCGCGCGGGCGTAGCTGCTGTCGTCGGGATGGGCGGGGTTGATGGCCTCGGCCACGTCACGGCGGATGGTCCACGACTCGTTGTGGGCCTCGTCGAACAGCACCCTGGGGAAAGCCTGCATGAAAGATCTCCTGTTACTCCCGCTTCCAAACGGAAAATATACACACAGGCCCCCGAATCCTCACAAAAGGCTTCCGGATGCTGAGATCCGCCCGGCTCCGAGCGGCACCCGGCTCACGCGGCCCCCGGGCGCACCACCCCCGACTCGTACGCGAAGACGACCGCCTGCGCCCGGTCGCGCAGGTCCAGCTTCATGAGCACCCGCGCCACGTGGGTCTTGACCGTCGCCTCGCCGACGAACAGCTCCTTGGCGATCTCGGCGTTGGTGATGCCGCGGGCCAGCAGGCGCAGCACCTCCAGCTCGCGGGGGGTCAGCTCGGCCAGCCGGGGCGAGGGCGTCGGGTCCCGGCGGCCGGCGAAGGAGGCGATCACCCGGCTCGTCACCGCGGGGTCGAGCAGCGCGTCGCCGGCGTGGACCACCCGGATGGCGTCCAGGAGCTGCTCGGGCGGCGACACCTTCAGCAGGAAGCCGCTGGTGCCGGCCTGCAGCGCGGCGTACAGGTTCTCGTCGCTGTCGAAGGTGGTCAACGTGATGACCTTGGGCGGGGACGGCGCGTCGAGCAGTTCCCTGGTCGCCGACAGCCCGTCGAGGCGGGGCATGGAGATGTCCATCAGGACGATGTCGGGACGGGTGCGCCGGGCCACCGCGACGGCCTCGCGCCCGTCGGCGGCCTCGCCCACCACGTCCATGCCCGGTTCGGCCTCCAGGATCATGCGGAGGCCGGCTCTGATCATCGCCTGGTCGTCCGCGATGACGATGCGTATGCTCACACGCGGAGACTAGACGGCTGCCGGCGGATTGGACACCCAGGTCAAGCCGCGTACAAGTGGCTTACAAGATCACAAGTCGGACAGAGGTGTCACGAGAGGCGCACGCTCTGGCGCACCCGCGCCTGCACGGCGTCGTCGCAGGTGTTGCGGGCGCAGAAGTAGAGCAGGAGCATCGGCTTGGGCTTGCGGTCCACGACGTAGCCGACGAAGCCGAGCCGGGCGCCGCTGTCGCGGTCGGTCAGCGACCCCGTGTAGCGCGTGGCGGGGCTGGTGCCCGCCTGCTCGGTGACCGGGCCGCTCACGTCGATCTTGCCGGGCAGCAGCCCTTCGAGCATGGCCTTCATCTGCGTGTCCGTGGCCGTGGTGCTGAGGGTGTCGGAGACCTGGACGTACACGCCGGTCGCGTTCTCGGGGTCGTCGGTGATGATCGGGACCACCGGCGTCCAGTCGGCGCCGGCCCCGGAGACGAACATCGACTCGAACTCCGGCGCGCGCGGCGAGGCCAGGGCGAACAGGTCCTCGTGGGTGCGCACGGTCCAGCCGGCCGGGTACTCGAAGCCGACCGGCGCGGCCGTGGTGGCCTGGTAGCGGGCCCAGGACTCGCCCCGCTGGCTCAGCACGAGCAGCACGACGAGCACGAGCGCCGCGACGGCCGCCGTGACCGTGGCCGCGATGATCGGCAACCGGCCCGGCCGGCCGGTCCCGCCGCTCCCACCGCGGACGGCCGGCCGCCGGGGCCGCACCGGGAGGGGGGCGGCGAGCGGCCGGTCGTCCAGGTGGCCGCTCATCGCGTCGCGCAGCGCGGCCACGAACGCGCCGCAGGTCGGGTAGCGCTGCTCGGGCGACTTGGCCAGCGCCCGCTCCATCACGGCGTCCACCTCGGGCGGCAGTTCGGGCCGCATCTGCGACAGCGGCGTGGGCTGCTCGGCCAGGTGCGCCCACAGCAGCGCGATGTCGTTGTCGCGCTGGAACGGCAGCCGCCCCGACAGCCCCTCGTAGACGACGCAGGCCAGCGCGTACTGGTCGCAGCGGCCGTCGATGTGCTCCTTGTTGATCTGCTCGGGCGACATGTAGCGGGGGGTGCCGATGAACTGGTCGGTCTGCGTCAGCCCGGAGATCGAGGTGCGGTGCTTGGTGATGCCGAAGTCGGTCAGGTAGACGTGGTCGCCGGCCAGCAGGATGTTGGCCGGTTTGACGTCGCGGTGGATCAGGTCGTGGGCGTGGGCGGCGTCGAGCGCGGCGGCCACCTGGGTGAAGATCTGGTTGGCCTGGGCGAGCGGCAGCGGTCCCCGGTCGTAGATGAGGCGGCGCAGGTCGAGGCCGTCGACGTAGCGCATCGAGATGTACAGCACGCCGTCGGCGTCGGCGTTGGCCTCGTAGATCGGGATGATGTTGGGGTGCTCGATGCTGGCGACCGTCCTGGACTCCAGGATGAACCGCTGGCGGAAGCGGTCGTCCACGCTCAGCACCGGGTTGAGGATCTTGAGCGCGACCCGGCGGCTCAGCCGGGGGTCCAGGGCGAGGTAGACGACGGCCATGCCGCCCTTGCCGACGATGTCCTCGATGTAGTAGCCGGCCACCTCCTGGCCGATGAGTGATCTTTCGTTCACCGGCATCACGACTCGATGGGGTGACCGCAGTAGCCGCAGAACCGGTGCGCGGCCCCCAGCCGCATCCCGCAGGCCGTGCAGAACTTCACGGACGGCTCCTGCGCCGTCAGCACCTGCTTCTGCTGCGGGATCACCGCGAACGGCTGGGAACGGCGGACGACCACGGTCTGGTTGGCGCCCTCGTCCAGCGGCTGCGGGGGCACGGCGACCAGGGGCGGCGGCTCGGGTTTGGGCCCAGGGCCGCGCCGGCGCCGCCACAGCAGGACCGCCCCGGTCGCCGCGGCCAGGAACAGCACCCCGGCGGCCACGACGAACGGCCACATCGGCGTGGTGGAGCGGGCCGGCACGGGGACGGCCCGGACGCCGCGGTCCTCGGGTCCGCCCCGCTTGGCCAGGGAGTCCTTGAGCAGCGTGGCGGCCACCACGTTGCCGGGGTAGAGCTCCAGCACGCGCTGGAAGCCGGGGGCCGCCTCGGTGTAGTACTTCGTGTGGTAGCGGGTCAGCGCCGCCTCGAACGCCGAGTCGATCGCGCCCCTGCGCGGGGCGACGCCGGCCTTGGCCAGCGCCGAGGTGACCTCCCTGACGCCGATCATCCGGGCCGCCCGCCCGCCACCGATGAGCATGCCGACGACGTGGCCGTCCTTGTCGCCGATGACCGGCGCGCCGCGCAGGCCGCGGTCGGCCAGGCCGGCCAGCTTCACGGGCTCGTCCACCTTCTTGTCGGGGTCGGCGAACGGCCGGCCGTTCTCGCCCGCGCCGCCGCCCTTGCTCAGGTGGGCGATCTCGACGGTGGTCTGGACGGTGGGGCCGGGCCGGCCGAGGAAGCCGGCCACGTTGGTGGGCGAGCCGGCCGACTCGGGCACGCGGTCGGCGAGCGGGGCGGTGGGCAGGCCGACGCCGCCGACGACCCTGCTCGACGTCTGGAGCACGGCGGGGGTGTCCGGGCCCGGCCCGGCCTTGACCAGGTCGGCCTTGAGGCCCTTGGGGTCGGCCGGCGAGACGTTCGGGAAGACCGTGATGTCGGTCCTGATGTCGTAGATGCAGGTCGCCTTGGAGGTCAGGGGCGGGTAGCACTGCTGGAGGTGGCGGTCGAGCACCTCGTCCTTGAGCTTGTGCCGCTCGAAGTCGGCCGGGATCTTCACGCCGTGGTGCGCGGCGAAGATCTTGTTGGCCGCGTAGACGGCGAGGTCCTGCTCGCTCTTGACCACGCGGGTGAGCGTGACGATGCCGCCCTCGGGGTTGACCACGATCCCGGTGCCGACGCCGATGGGCACCTGGTAGGACCGTTCCACGTGGATGAGGTCGCGGATGTGGTCCAGGAGCGTGATGTCGATGTGCGCGGTGGCCTCGACGCGGACCACGGCGGGGGTGACGAGGTCGGTGATGCCGCTGGGGTGCTCGTGCGCCGCGGCCGGGAGTGTCAGGGGGAGGGACAGCGGGAGGAACAGCGCCGCGAGCGCGACGGCGGCGCCGCCGGCCAGAGCTGTGAGACGAGCCATCGCCGCTCCGTTTCGCAGGATTGTCAACAGCGTCCCAATCGCCTGCCGTAAGTACAAGAGGGACGGTTGTAGACAAGCGCTTGCTTGTTGTCTACCGTACCGGAATGGGCTTCGCGATCGGCGTGGACGTCGGTGGCACCTTCACCGACGTGGTCCTGCGCCGCCCCTCGGGCGCGGTCATCGTGGCCAAGTGTTTGAGCACCCACGACGACCCCATCGCGGGGATCGTCACCGGCGTTACGCGGGTGCTCTCCGGACTCGACCCGGGGCTCGTGACCCGGGTGGTCCACGCGACCACGCTGGCCACCAACGCGGTGCTGGAGCGCAGGGGCGTGCGCGTCGCGTTCGTCACCACCCGGGGGTTCCGCGCGGTCGTGCCGCTCGGCCGGTACGCCCGGGTCGAGGAGGACCGGTACGACCTGCGTTTCACGCCCCCTCCGCCACCCGTGGACCCCGCCGACTGCTTCGAGGTGACCGAGCGGATCTCGGCCCGCGGGGAGGTGCTGACCCCGCTCGACGAGGACTCCGCCCGGCGGGCCGCCGCCGAGATCGCCCGGCGCGGCATCACGTCGGCGGCCGTGTGCCTGCTGCACTCCTACGCCGACCCGGCGCACGAGCGGCGCGTGGCGGCCATCCTGCGCGAGCGCGTGCCGGACGTGGTGGCCTCCTCGGAGGTGTGGCCGGAGATCCGCGAGTACGAGCGGGCCACCACCACGATCATGTCGGCCTACGTCGGGCCGCTCATGGCGTCGTACCTGTCGCGCCTGGAGGACGCCCTGGCCGCGCTCGGCGTGCGCGCCCCCGTCCACGTCATGGAGTCGGGCGGCGGCGTCATGTCGGCCCGCCTGGCCGCCCGGCGGGCCGTGGCCACCATCGAGTCCGGGCCGGCGGCCGGGGTGCTCGCCGCGGCGGCCACCGGCCTCGGGGACGTGATCTCGTTCGACATGGGCGGCACCACCGCCAAGGCGTGCGTGGTGCGCGGCGGGCGGCCGGAGATCACGCACGAGTTCCACGTCGGCGGCAAGGGCAGCTTCGGCGGGCGGCGCGCCGGCACGGGCGTGCCGATCAGGACGCCCGCCATCGACCTGGCCGAGGTCGGCGCGGGCGGCGGCAGCGTCGCCTGGATCGACGCCGCCGGGGCCCTGCGCGTCGGCCCCCACTCGGCGGGCTCCTCCCCCGGCCCCGCCTGCTACGGGCTCGGCGGCGGCGAGCCCACCGTCACCGACGCCAACCTCGTCCTCGGCTACCTGGCCGCCGCCTCCATCCCGCTGTCGCCCTCCCTCGCCGGCAAGGCCCTCGACCGGCTGGCCGAGCCGCTCGGCGTGTCGCGGGCCGAGGCGGCGCACGCCGTCCACACGATCGTCAGCGCCGCCATGGCCTCGGCGGTGCACGTCGTGACCGTGCAGCGCGGGATCGACCCGCGCGGGTTCGC
Source organism: Nonomuraea montanisoli (assembly GCF_013363975.1). Lineage (GTDB taxonomy): Bacteria > Actinomycetota > Actinomycetes > Streptosporangiales > Streptosporangiaceae > Nonomuraea > Nonomuraea montanisoli. The sequence goes on from NZ_JABWGN010000003.1 coordinate 431,881, forward strand.
GCTGGTGGCCTTCGGCGGGGCCGGGCCCGCGCACGCGGCGCGGGTCGCCGAGCGGTTCGGGATCGGGCTCGTCGTGGTGCCCGAGCACTGCGGGGTCGCCTCGGCCGCCGGCCTGCTGGCCGGGGAGCTGTCGGCCGACCGGGTGCTGTCGCGGCTCGGCGCCCGCGATCCGGAGGCGGTCTTCGCCGGGCTGGCGGCCGCGGCGGCGGCCGACCTCGGCGTGTCGCCGGACGACCCGGGCGTGCGGGTCGAGCGGTCGGTGGACGCGCGTTTCGCCGGGCAGTCGCACGACCTGACGGTGGCGTGGGAGCCGGCGCGGGACCGGCTGGAGTCGCGGTTCTTCGCCCGGTACGCGCAGGTGTACGGGATCGAGCAGCGGGGGGAGGTGGAGCTGGTCGGCTACCGGGTGCGGGTCACGCTGGCGGCCCCGTCCGGAGCCTCACCCGGCGATCCGCCACCCGGGACCGCGCCTTCGGGACCGCTCCCCTCCCCGCCTCCCGGGACCGCGCCCGGGGAGCCGCCCCCGGCCGCGCCCGGGAGGACGTCCTCCCCGCCCCCGCCCGGGACGCGCCCCGCGTACTTCCCCGAGCTGGGCGGCTACGCCGAGACGCCCGTGCGCACCCGCGCCACCCTGGGGGCCGCGCTGGACGGCCCGGCGATCGTCGAGGACGCCGAGTCCACCATCGTGGTGCCGCCCGGCTGGACGGCCCGGCTCGGCCCCGGGCGCGCCGTCCACCTGACCCGAGCCCCCTCCCCCGCCGGAGAGGAGACGCGGGATGTCTGACACGCTCACCGCGGACGTGCTGCGCAACGCCCTCGTGGTCGCCGCCGAGGAGGCGAGCATCGTGGTGGTGCGCTCGGCCTACTCGACGTTCATCGTCGAGGGCTCGGACGCCTCCGCCGCCCTCCTCGACGCCCGGGGGCGGCTGATCGCCCAGTCCATGGCCACGACCCTCATGAACAGCATGGCCCTCAAGGTCGCCCTGCCCGAGCTGGTCACGGACATCCCGCTCAGCTCCATGCGGCCGGGCGACGTGTACGTGCTCAACGACGCCTACCGGGGCGGCGTCCACACCAACGACCTGCTCGTCTACCGTCCCGTCTTCGTCGGCGGGCGGCCCGCGTACTTCACCGCCACCATGATCCACGTCTCGGACCTGGGCGGGCTGTCGGCGGGCGGCATGGCTCCGCTGGCCACCGACATCTTCCTCGAAGGGCTCCAGCTCCCGCCGGTCCGCCTGGCGACCTCCACCGGGATCGAGCCCGCGGTCGAGGCGATCCTGCGCGCCAACAGCCGTACCCCGGACAAGGTCATGGGCGACGTGCGGGCGCTGATCGCCGGCACGGCGGTGGCCGCCGCCCGGCTCGGCGCGCTGGTCGAGGAGTACGGCGAGACGGGCCTGGCGGAGGGCGTCGAGGCGTACCTGGACTACACGGAGGCCCGTACCCGGGCGGCGCTGGCGGAGCTGCCGGCGGGACGGTTCCGGGCGTCGTACCCGATCGACGACGACGGCATCGACCTCGCCACCCCGCGCCACGTCCGGGTCGCCCTCACGCTGCCCGGGCCCGAGGCGGCGGGGACCGGCGCGGTGGCGGACTTCGCGGGCACGGACCCGCAGGTTCCGGCGGCGATCAACGCGTCGGCGTCGCAGTCGCTCGCGGCGGCGGTCTTCGCGGTGCGCTGCTTCCTCGACCCGGCCATCCCCATGAACGACGGCTGCCTGCGCGCCGTCGAGGTGCGGCTGCCCGCCGGCTCGCTGCTCGACGCCCGCTCCCCCCATCCGTGCGGCGGCCGGTACGTGCCGATCTACGCCGCCATGGAGGCCGTCTTCCAGGCGCTGTCGGACGCGGTGCCGGAGCGGGCCATCGCGGCGAGCGGGATCCTGCAGCCGTTCTCGATCGCGGCCGTGGGGGCGCCGTACTGGATCCACCTGGCGTACGACTTCGGCGGGGTGGGCGCCCGGCGGGGGCTCGACGGGCCGGACGCGACGGGCGTGCACTTCGGGATCGGCCGCAACTCGGTGCCCCAGGCGGAGCCGGTGGAGAGCCGCTGCCCGCTGCTGGTGGAGTCGGTCGAGACCATCCCCGACTCGGGAGGGCCCGGCCGGTTCCGCGGCGGGCTCGGGTCACGCACGGTGTACCGGTTCCTGGCCGACTGCCACGTGACCACGCGCGGCGACCGGCTGCGGCTGGCCCCGCCCGGCCGGGACGGCGGCCTGCCGGGACGCCTCGGCGGCTTCTACCGGCGCCGCCTGGACGGGACGCCGGAGCGGCTGGCGTCGAAGGTGAACAACGTCCGCTTCGCGGCCGGGGAGGCGTTCGTGGTGGAGACGACGGGGGGCGGCGGGATCGGCTCGCCGCTGGAGCGGGACCTGGCGGCGGTGGAGGAGGACCTGCGGGCGGGGCGCGTGACGGTGCGCGGGGCCACCGAGGATTACGGGGTCCGGGTCCACGCGGACGGCACGCTCAGCCGCGACGCCTCATGAGGTCGGCCGGGTCGAAGCTGACGGGGAACGGGCTGTGCAGCTCGGCGACGGTGCCGGCCTTGTGCGCCGTGGGCGGCGCGTAGGTCTTGCCGTCCAGTTCGTAGACGTAGAGGGTGGGACCCTCGTCCATCTCGACGCGCCAGTAGACGGGGATGCCGGCGGCGGCGTAGGCACCGGCTTTCAGCAGCCTGTCCTGAGCCCTGCTGCTCGGGCTGACGACCTCCACGGCGAGCCGGATGTCGCGAGGCGCGAACATCAGGCCCACACTCTCAGTGGCCGCGGCGGGCACGACGACCACATCGGGGATCCAGACGTCCAGGTCGCTCGCCCGGAGATTGACGGTCTGCAGGGGCTCAAGCTCGAGAGGGGCCACGGCCTCCAGGATCATGCAAAGACGGCTGGCAACGCGCTGGTGCAGCGGTGTGGGGGCAGGGCTCACCAGTAGGCTCCCATTGAAGAGCTCATAGCGATTCCCGTCGTCCGGGAACTTGAGCAGGTCGTCGGCGGTAAACGGTGGCACGCCTGGAAGGACCGTGCTCCCAGTGGTCGATTCGGTCGTCGCCATCGCGGTCACCCACTCATTGTCGCGGATCTCGCCCTCGGTCACATGCTACTTCCCCAATTTTCTTCACTCTGTGTCATTGGCGCGCCACGCCTCGGCGCCCTCGCGGACCGCCTGGTGGACGGCTCTCGCCAGGCGGGCGCCCCAGGTCGAGCGGGGCCCGGCGAAGAGCTCCTCCGGCCCCTCCTGCCGCACGGCCACGCACACCGCGTCCGAGGCCGTGCCCGTGCCCTCGAACCCCGTCTCCACCAGCGCCTGGGTCTTCGCCTCGGTCATCGTCATGACGGCGTTGACCAGCGCCGCGTCCGTCATCGCCACCGGTAACGCGGCCACGATGTTGATCGTGCCGACCGGTGGCGGCGCCAGCATGGGGGCCAGCTCGGGATCGGGCGCGCCCTCCGGGGCGGCCGCCCAGGTGGGGACGCGCAGCCCCACCGTCGCCACCACCCGCACCCCGCCGTCCGAGGCCAGGACGCGGCGCGAGACCGAGGCGGCCGTCATCATGCCCACCCCCTCCCCCGGCGGCGCCAGGGAGGCCAGGTGGCCGGCCGGGTCCATGCGGGAGTAGCCCGCCACGACCTGGGCGTTCAGCACCCAGGCGCGCGGGCCGACGCCGCCGCCGAGCACCGCCGAGGAGATCATCCGCCAGCCGGGCCCGAACTCCCACAGCAGCGTCCCGAGCCGCTCCCCCTCCTCCTCACGGAAGGTGAGCCGCACCCCGCCCGCCTCCTCGCACCGGCCGGGCATCATGCCGTCGGCCCGCCTCGGACGAGGTGGACGACGGGCCGGCCGTCGGGCCCCGGCTGCACCTTCACGCCGGCGCCGAAGTGCCGGCCGACCAGGTCCTCGGTCAGCACCTCGGCGGGGCGGCCCGCCGCCGCCACCCGTCCGTCCGCCAGCAGCAGCAGGGTGTCGGCGTACTGCCCGGCGAGGGTCAGGTCGTGCAGCGTGGTGACGACGGTGAGGCCGTCGGCCAGGCGCAGCCGGTCGACCAGTTCCAGCACCTGCTGCTGGTGACCGAGGTCGAGGGCGGTGGTGGGCTCGTCGAGCAGGAGCACGGGCGCCTGCTGGGCGAGCGCCCGGGCCAGCACGGCGCGCTGCCGTTCCCCTCCCGACAGCTCGCCGGCGCGGCGGGCGGCCAGGCCGGTGAGGTCGAGCCGGTCGAGCACCGACGCCGTGATCTCGCGGTCGCGGTGGCTCTCCCGGCCGAGGTACGGGATGTACGGGGTGCGGCCGAGCAGGGCGTAGTCGAACACGGTCATGTCCGGCGGCAGGGCCGGCGTCTGGGGGGCGTAGGCCACGAGGCGGGCCCGGTCGCGGGGGCGGAGCGCGCCGGCGGGCCGGCCGCCGAGCGTGATCTCGCCGTCGTGGGCGAGCAGGCCCATGACGGCCTTGAGCAGGGTGGACTTGCCGGCGCCGTTCGGGCCGACGACGGCCAGCCACTCGCCGGGCCGTACGGACAGGTCCACGCGGTCGAGGACGCGTCGCTCGCCGAGCCGTACCGAGACGGCCGCCGCGCCGATCACCGGGCCCGCGGCGCTCCCGTCGGCGGGGGTCTCGTGCGTGGCGGAGCCGGACGCGGCAGGGGACGGGCCGCCCGGGGTGGGGCGGGTCATGGGGCGCTCCGGCGGGTCATGCGCAGGACGCCGACGAAGAACGGCGCGCCCACGAACATGGTGACCACCCCGATGGGCAGCTCGGCGGGCGCGATCACGGTGCGCGCGACGACGTCGGCGAGCACGAGGAACGCCGCGCCGCCCAGCAGTGACAGCGGCAGCACGATCCGGTACGAACCACCCGCGAGCCGCCGGGCCACGTGCGGGATGACGATCCCGACGAACCCGATCAGGCCGCTCACCGCGACGGCGGCGGCCGTGGCCAGGGAGGCGGCGAGGAGCACCGCGAGCCGTACCCGGCCCGCGCGCACCCCGAGGCTGGTCGCCTCCTCGTCGCCCACGGACAGCACGTCGAGCATCCGCCCGTGCAGGAGCAACAGGACGGAGGAGACGGCGGCGTACGGCAGGACGAGGCGGACCTGCTCCCATCCGCCGCTCACGTCCCCCATGATCCAGGAGTAGATCCGCTGCAGCTCCTCGACCTTGAACTGCTGGATGAACGACTGGATCGCGGTCAGGAACGACGTGACCGCCACCCCGGCCAGCACGAGCGTCGCGGTGCCGCCGGAGCGCCCGGCGGTGTTGCCCAGCGCGTACGCGAGGAGCACGCCGCCGAAGGCCCCGGCGAAGGCCGCCACCGGGACGGCGACGACGCCCGCCGGGACGAGCACGATGACCACGGTCGCGGTCAGCCCCGCCCCGGCGGCGGCGCCGAGCAGGTACGGGTCGGCCAGCGGGTTGCGGAAGACGCCCTGGTAGCCGGCTCCGGCGACGGCCAGCAGGCCGCCCACGACGGCCGCGAGCAGCACGCGGGGCAGCCTGATCTCGTACAGCAGGCCCTGCTCGACGGGGGCGAGGCCGGAGTGGAGGTCGACCAGCGGCAGCCAGTCGAGCGCCTGGAGCACCACCTGGCCGGGCGAGATGTCGGCGGCGCCGCCGAGCAGCCCGGCGATCATGGACACGGCCAGCAACGCCAGCGCCCCGGCCAGCCACAGCGGCCTGGCCCGGGACGGCGCGGGCGGACCCGGCGGCGCGATGGGACCGGCGGACCCGGCGGAACCCGAGGACCCCGAGGAACCCGAGGAACCCGAGGACCCCGAGGAACCGGCAGGACCGGAGGACCCCGAGGAACCGGCGGACCCGGCAGGACCGGAGGACCCCGAGGGCCGGCCGGAGCGGCCGAGGCGGCGGAGCGGCGCTGGCCGGGACACTACGAGCCGGCCGCCTTGGAGACCGCGTCACCGATCGTCTGGGCGAGGTCCACGATGCGCGGCCCCCAGCGGGAGGCCACGTCGTCGTCGAGGGCGACGACCTGGTCGTTCTTGACGGCCTTCAGGTTCTTCCAGCCGGGCCGCTTGGCCAGGACGTCCTTGTTCTGGCCGCAGCACTTCACGTCGGCGAGGAAGATCAGGTCGGGGTCGGCCTGGGCGACGAACTCCTTGGACAGCTTGGGGTAGCCTCCGGCCGCGCCGGGCGCCTTGTCGGCGATGTTGACCAGGCCGAACATCGCGTAGATCTGCCCGATGAAGGTGGAGGACGTCGCGGCGTAGGGCGTCTGGTCGAGCTCGTGGTAGTAGGTGAGCTTGCGGTCCTTGGGAGCGCTCGCGGCGAGCTTGTCGAGCGAGCCCTTCATCGTGGTGACGAGCTCGTCGGCCTTGGGCTTGTTGCCGGTCGCGGCGCCCAGGTCGGCGATCTCGTCGTACGCCTCGTCCAGCTTGGTGGCGGCGGGCTCCAGCAGGACCGGGACGTTGAGCTTGCCCAGCTCGGAGACGACCTTGTTGATGTCGTTCGAGACGATGACGAGGTCGGGCTTCTGGGCGGCGATCGCCTCGACGTTGGGCTTGAACCCGGACAGGTCGGTGCGGGGCGCCTGCTGGGGGAAGTTCGACTGGTCGTCGACGGCCACCACCTGCGGGCCCGCGCCGATGGCGAACAGGGTCTCGGTGTGCGCGGCGGACAGCGAGACGATGCGCTCGGGCCGCTTGGCCAGGGTGACCTTGCCGTTGGCGGCCTCGACGGTGACCGGGAAGCCGGCCGCCGCGGCGGAGCTCGACGAGGCGGGGGCGGCGGAGTCAGAGGTGACGGGGGCCGTGGTCGAGGGGGCGGTGGGGGCGGTCTGGCCGCATGCGGCCAGGACGAGCGTTCCCAGCAGCGCGCCCGCGAAGGCCGTGCGTACGGGCCTCACGAGTAGTCCTTTCACACTGTTCGGAACCGAGAGACCCGCGAAGAGCGACGGATCACCCTTTTCCACGAGGGTTGATGACGTCAGCGCAGAGGCAGGCGACCTGGCTATGACAGTTGCGGGACAGCGCCGGACTCGCACCGGACTTCGCTGCAACACTGCGCGTCGGACAAACGCTATCAATGCTCCGGACGGAGCCGAAGTCAAGGGGCGGTCAGTTGCGCCTCCGCCTCGGCGATGACGCGCTGGAGCCGCAGCCCGCGGGCGGCGTCGAGGGGGTGGCCGCCCTGCCGTACGGTGCGGGCGAACTCCTCGGCGACCACGGTCAGGGCGTCCCCGTCGTCCGGCACGAGGAGGGCGCTGCCCTTGCGGCCGTAGACGGCGACGGAGGTGGGCGGGGTCTGGCCGGGGGCGCTCATGCAGAGCGACGTCTCGCTGACCGCGCCGCCCTCGTGCTCCAGCAGCAGGCCGGCCCAGCCGAGCGGGTCGCCGTGCGCGCGCACGGCGGTGACGGGGCCGAGCGCGGCGTCGAGCAGGTCGATCATGTGCGGCCCGACGTCGAGCAGCGCGCCGCGCTCCAGCCGCCACGGGGTCGCGAACGGGTGGTCGCCGAGCAGGACGCCGGAGATGTTCGCGGCGTGCCCGCCGAACGGCTCGATCTCGGCGCAGCGGGCCAGGAACTCGCGGGTGCGGGCCGCGTAGCGCAGGGTCAGCATCATCTGGGAGGCCACGCCGGCCTCGGCGATCGCCGCGGCCAGCCGCTCGGCCGCCTCCAGGGAGTCGGCGAGCGGCTTCTCCAGCAGCAGCGCCTTGCCGGCCTTGGCGGCCTTGATCCCCAGCTCGGCCTGTACGGCGGGCGGCACGCAGAACGCGACGGCCTCGCAGGCGTCGAACAGCTCCTCGACCCGCTCGAAGACGGGCGCGCCGAGCCGCGCGGCGGCCTCCGGGCGGCGGGCCCAGACGCCGGCCAGGCGGGTGTGCGGGCCGCGGGCCAGCATGGGGGCGTGCGCGAGTTCCGCCCACGGCCCGGCCCCGATCAGTCCCACAGCCACCGGCTCCATCAGCCCTCCCAAAACCCGATTTTTCATGACCTTACGGGATGAGGACGCTTATGGAAGGCTCGGGGGCCTCGCGGGATGCGGCGCTCAGGGCGGGGCGAGGCGCCACTGGTGGAGGGCGTGCTCAGGCCGGTGCGCCAGCGTGCCGCAGTCGATCACGACCGTCTGCCCGGTGATGCACCGCGCCTCCTCCGAGGCCAGGAACGCCACCAGGTCCGCCACGTCCTCCGGCGCGCACGCCCACGGCAGCAGCCGCTCGGCCTCCTTGTCGGCGAGCCGGTCCGGGCCGAGGGCCAGCCGGGCGGCGTCCGTGAGCACCAGCGCCGGGGCGACCGCGTTGCAGCGGATCCCGCGCGCCCCGTACGTGGTGGCCACGTACCGGACGAGCCCGGTGAGCGCGGCCTTCGACGTTCCGTACGCCGCGTGGTCCAGGTCGCCCGTGAGGCCCGACACCGACGAGGTCAGGACGAAGGCGCCGCCGTCGGCCATGCGCGGGGCGGCGTGCTTGACCAGGAGCATCGCGCCGCGCACGTTGACCGCCATGGTCCGGTCCCACACGTCCGCGTCCAGGGTCTCCAGGTGGTGGTCCCGGCCGTACACGTCGCGGCCGAGCGCCGCCGCGTTGGAGTGCACGACGTCCAGCCGCCCGTACGAGGCGAGCAGCTCGGCCACGGCGGCGACGACCTGCTTCTCGTCCGAGACGTCGCAGGTGAGGGCCGTGGCAGTGCCGCCACGCCCGCGGATGGCGGCAGCCGTGGCCTTCGCCCCGGCGGCCCGTACGTCGAGCACGCCCACGCACGCCCCCTCGGCGGCCAGCCGCGCGGCGCAGGCCGCGCCGATGCCCGAGCCCGCGCCCGTCACCAGCGCCACCCGCCCGTCGAACCGGCCGCCGGACGGCGACAGGCCGGCCGTCACCACTCCACCAGCAGCGACGGCAGCCCGCGCCCGACGATCGAGCGGCGGTAGGCGATCTCCTGGCCGGGCGCGAGCCGGAGCCCCGGCAGGCGCCGCCCCAGCACCTCCAGGGCCGTGCGCAGTTGCAGCCGCCCGAGCGCGGCCCCGACGCAGAAGTGGATCCCGTACCCGAACACCATGTGCGCGTCGGCGTTCGGCCGGTCGATCACGAACCGCTCCGGCTCCGGGAAGACCGTCTCGTCGTGGGCGGCCGAGTCCGTCGACAGCAGCACCAGCGACCCGGCGGGGATCGTCACCCCGTGCAGCATGACGTCGGTCGTGGCGTACCGGAACGAGCCGAGCGAGGCGCCGTCGATGCGCATGCACTCCTCGGCCGCGTTCTGGAGCAGCGCCGGCTCGACCGGCCACGCCTTCTCGCGCAGCAGCCGCAGGACGGTGTTGCCGAGCTGGTTGGGCACGGTGTCGTTGCCGCCGAGCAGGATCGTGGAGATCAGCTCCACCACCTCGCGGTGGGTCAGCTCGGTGCCGATGAGCGAGGTCATCAGCGAGGTGAAGTCGTCGCGCGGCCGCTCGGCCCGGGCGGCGACCAGGCGGTCCACGTAGGCGAGGTAGGTCAGGAAGCTGTCGGCCAGTTCGAGCTGGCGCTCCGGCGGCTGCGGCGACAGGAAGAGCTGGAACCAGTCCTTCACGTGCGCCTGCACGAACGCCTCGTCCTCCTCCGGCACGCCGATGAAGCGGGCGGTCAGCTTGATCGACGGCTCGTGCCCGATCTCGGTCACGAAGTCGGCGCGGCCCTGGGGCCCGATCCGGTCGAGCAGGTCCTCGTTCAGCCGCCGGAACGTCTCCTCCATGGCCGACACGGCGCGCGGCGTGAACGCCCGCGACACCGAGCGGCGCAGCCGGGTGTGGTCGGGCGGGTCCACGTTGGCCACGAAGCTCGACAGGAACGAGCCGTGCTCGCCGAGCTTGTCGCGCGTCTCCCGGGTGAGGCTGCGGGAGATCGTGAGCGAGCCCTTGGAGGAGAAGCGCCGCGGGTCGCCGTACGCGGCGCGCACGTCGGCGTGGCGGGTGAGCACGTACGCGCCGAGATGCTCGCTGGCGAACACCGGCCGCTCGTGGCGCAGCCGGGCCAGGAACGCGTACGGCGAGGCGACGTGCCAGTCCGAGGCGACGTCGAAGTCCTCGATCATCCGAAGATCCTCCGGGGGTTGTCGACGAGCATCTGGTGGATCTGCTCCTCGGTGACGCCGCGCTTGCGCAGCTCGGGCAGGACGTCACGGGAGACGTGCAGGAGGTGGTAGTCGGGGTGGCGCTCGCGTACGACGTCGGCGTCGAAGCGGTCGTTGAAGCAGTACGAGTCGTGGCCGAGCACCATGCGGCCGGCGTGCCCGCGCTCGCACAGGGCGGCCACGACCGCGACCCGGTCCTCGAACGGGCTGATCGTGCCGATGCCGAAGCGGTCCATGCCGATGAAGGAGCCGTTGGCCACCAGCTCCTCCAGGTAGGCCACGTCGGTGGAGTCGCCCGCGTGGCCGATGACGACCCGGCCGAGGTCCACGCCGAGGGAGGCGAGCAGCCGCTGCTGCTCCAGGCCGCCCCTGCTCGCGCTGTGGGAGTGGGTGGTGACGGGCACGCCGGTCTCCCGGTGGGCCTCAGCCACCGCGCGGAAGACCCGCTCGCAGTTCTTCGTCATCCCGGGCTTGTCGGTGGCGCACTTGAGGATCGCGGCCTTCACCCCGGTCCGGCCGATGCCCTCGGTGATGTCGCGGACGAAGAACTCGGCCAGCCGGTCGGGGCCGCCGAACAGCGTGCCGGGGCCGCGGTTGCCGAAGTAGGGGGGCAGCGCGTCGTAGGTGTAGAGGCCGGTGGCGGCCACGATGTGCACGTCCGTCAGCTCGGCGACCCGTTGGACGGCCGGCAGGTAGCGGCCGAGCCCGACGACGGTGAGGTCCACGATCGTGTCGATGCCCTCGGCCTTGGCCGCGTCGAGCTTGGCCGCCGCCTCCCGGGCGCGCGTCTCCAGGTCCCAGCCCTCGGGGATGTCCGGCCAGTTCCACAGGATCTCCGGGCTGAGCCCGAAGACGTGCTCGTGCATGAGCGTCGCCCCGAGGTCGGCGACCGGTCCTCTCACGGTCTCGGGCACGGGAACCTCGGGTGGTCGAAGGGCCGGTTGACCTCCAGGCCGAGCCCGTCGGTCTGCCGGTACGGCGTGCCGGTGTAGAGGGCGTCGGCGTCGAAGTACGTCACCGTGAACGACAGCCGGGTGCTCTCGCGCCGGTTGGCGGGCGCCCCGTGCACGGTCAGCGCGTGGTGGACGGTGGCGTCGCCCGCCTTGAGGTCGAGCGGCGGCGACAGCTCCAGGTCCTTCAGCCACGGGTGCTGGGTGAGCTGGTCGTCGCCGGTCCGGGTGAAGCTGCGCCCGAGCACCCCGTACCGGTGGGAGCCGCTGTAGAAGCGCAGCGACCCCATGTCGGCGGGCACGTCGGCCAGGGCGAGCCAGACGGTGAGCATGGCCGAGCGGTCCATCGGCATCCACGGGAAGTCCTGGTGGAACTCCGTCGCGCCGTGCTCGCCCGGCTCCTTGACCAGCAGGTTCGTCACCTGGACGCGGACGTCGCGCACGCCGTGGAGCAGGCGGACGGCGTTGCGGCCGAGCTGGGGGCTGAGCGCGAGCGCGCGGAACGCCTCGTCGCCGTCGGCCACGTCGCGCGACTGGCCGAACGCCTGGTCCACCAGCGTGACCGCGCGGTCCTTGTCGCGGGCCCGCAGGTGGTCCAGGGCCCGTTCGCGCAGGGCCGTCACGGTGTCCGGTGGCACCAGCCTGGCGAGCCGGACCCAGCCGTGCCGGTGGAAGAAGCGCACCTCGTCGTCCGTCGCGTGACGCACCGGGATGTCCATGCGGCCAGTGTCGCATTTGAAGCAAGCGCTTGGTAAGTGGGCGGCGTACACTCGCTGTCCAGGCGCCCGGGCGAGCCGTCCGGGCGCTCGCGGCGAGACGAGGGCGAGACGAGGAGGCGCGCGGTGCGGCGGTTCAGGTTCGGGGCCGTGATACGGCAGGCGGAGTCCGGCAAGGAGTGGGCCGAGAAGGCCAGGCGGCTGGAGGGCTCCGGGTTCGACGTGCTGCTGGTCCCGGACCATCTGGTCGGGCCGCGCTTCGCGCCCGTGGCCGCGCTCACGGCCGCGGCGTGCGCGACCACCCGGCTGCGCGTGGGCACGCTGGTCCTCGCCAACGACTTCCGGCACCCGGCCGTGCTGGCCAAGGAGACGGCGACGCTCGACCTGCTGTCGGACGGCCGGCTGGAGGTGGGGCTCGGCACGGGCTGGATGGCCGGCGACTACGCCTCGGCGGGCATGCCGCTGGACCCGCCCGGGGTCCGGGTGGAGCGGCTGGCCGAGGCGCTGGCCGTGCTCAGGGGGCTGTGGGGCGACGGGCCGTTCACCTTCGAGGGCGCCCACTACCGCGTACGCGGCCTCGACCAGCGGCCCAAGCCGGTCAGCCGGCCGCACCCGCGGCTGCTGCTCGGCGCGGGCGGCCCCCGGATGCTGCGGCTGGCCGCCCGCGAGGCCGACGTGGTCCACCTGACGACGCGGGTGCGCGGCGACGGCAGCGGCCCGGACGAGCGTGACGGCGGCCTGGCGGCGTACCTGGACAAGCTGCGGACCGTGCGCGAGGCGGCGGGCGGGCGCTACGAGCGGCTGGAGCTCGGGACGAGCGTGCTCCAGGCCGGCGAGCGCCGGGCGGAGGAGGCGTGGAGCGCCGCCGCCAGCGCGCGCCTGGAGGACACCCCGCAGGTGCTGCTCGGTACGCGGCGCGACATCGCCGACCGGCTGCGCCACTGGCGCGACGAGCACGACCTGTCGTACTTCGTCGTCCACCACGAGCGCGACCTCGGCGTCCTCACCCCCGTGGTCGAGGAGCTCGCCGGAGCCTGACCCCTCAGGCCCGCCGCGAGCCGGCCCCGAGCTCCCGGATCGTCAGGGGGTGAGGACGACCTTGCCCATCGTGCGCCGCTCCTCCAGGGCGCGGTGCGCGGCCGCTGCCTCCCGCAGCGGGAACTCCTGGACCGCCGGCTCCAGCCGCCCCCCGGCGGCCTCCGCCAGGGCCCGCCCGGTCAGGTCGCCGAGCCCGCCGGGCCGGGACACCAGGTACCCGATCCCGTCATGGGAGGTGACGCCGCGGGCCGCCGCCTCCTCCTCGGCCGGGCGGAACCACTCCCCCGCCGCCTGCCCGTACACGACGTGCCGGCCGCCCTCGGCCAGCAGCCCGAACGCCTCCTCGCCCCGGCGTCCGCCCACCCCGTCGAACACCACGGTCACCGCGCCGGCCGCCTCCCGCACGGTCTCCTGCCAGCCCGGTGTCCGGTAGTCCACGGCGAGCGTGGCGCCGAGCTCCCTGACCCGCTCCCCCTTGGCCGGTCCGCCGGCCGCCCCCACGACCGTCGCCCCGGCCAGGCGGGCATGCCGCACGAGCAGCGTCCCGATCCCGCCGGCCGCCGCCATGACGAGCACCGTGTCCTGCCGCGTCACCGGCGCGAGCTCCAGCAGGCCCAGCGTGGTGGTGCCGGTCGTCACCATGGCGACCGCCGCGCCGTACGGCACGTGCGCGGGAAGCGGGATCAGGGACGCCGCGTCCACCACCGCCAGCGAGGCGTAGCCGCCGGACTCCAGGTCGCCGGTCACCACCCGGGCGCCCGCCAGCGCCGGGTCGACGCCCTCGCCGACCGCGTCCACCACGCCCGCCACCTCGCCGCCCAGGACCGCCGGCAGGGCGGGCGCCGGGTGCGGGCCCACCGCGACGCCGCGCCGCAGCAGGGTCTCGATGAAGTGCACCCCCGCCGCGCGCACCGCCACCCGCGCCTGGCCGGGGCCCGGTTCGGGGTCGGGCAGGGCGGCGGGGCGGAGGTTCTCGGGCGGGCCGTAGGCGTCCAGGATGATCGCGTCCATGTGCCCAGGCTGCTCCCTCAAGCGTGGTTGAGGTCAAGCGTGCCGGATGATGGGAGGCATGGATGAGATGTTGCTGCTCAGGCATGGTGAGACCGAGTGGAGCCGGACCGGCAGGCACACCGGCCGCACCGACGTGCCGCTGACGCCCCACGGGGAGGAGCAGGCGCGGGCGCTGGCCCCGCTGGTCAAGGAATGCACGTTCGACCTCGTGCTCGTCTCGCCGCCGCAGCGCGCCCGCCGTACGGCGGAGCTGGCCGGGCTGAGCGCGTACGAGGTGGACCCCGACCTGTGGGAGTGGGACTACGGCGGCTACGAGGGCATCACCACGCCGGCCATCCGCGAGGGCCGGCCCGGCTGGTACCTGTGGCGTGACGGCGTGCCCCCCGGCGACGCGGAGCATCCCGGTGAGACGGTGGAGCAGGTGGGGGCGCGGGCCGACCGGGTGATCGCCCGGGCCAGGGCGGCCGAGGGCCGGGTGGCGCTCGTGGCCCACGGCCACATGCTGCGCGTGATCGCGGCCCGCTGGCTGGGGCTGCCGCCGCAGGACGGGCGGCTGTTCAAGCTGGAGACGGGCACCTACTCACGGCTCGGCTTCGAGCACGCCGAGCCGGTCGTCGTCACCTGGAACGCCCCCGTCACCCCCTGACCGGGGCGGGGGACAGCCGGCAGCCCGGGAACGGCGCGAGCAGCGTCTCGCGCCACGGGCCGTCGAGGTGGTCGCGGGCCCGCTTGGCCCAGCCGAGCAGCCGGTCGTCGGGCTCGGCCTCGTCGTCGAGGCCGAGCGCGGCGTCGCGGGCGCGCTGGGTGCGCAGGTGGTCGTCCAGGGAGACGCCCCAGATCGTGACCACCTCGGTGTCGCAGAACAGCACCTCGTACAGGCCGACCAGCTCGTGCCCGTGCTCGGCCATCAACGGCGCCCGCTCGGCGCGCACGGCCTCCAGGTAGTCGAGGGCGGCGCCGGGCCGCACCCGGGCGCTCTCGAACAGGTAGAACTCGGAGCGGCCGACGTCGGCGAGCGACGGCGTGCCGGGCACGGCGCCGAGCGGGCGGGAGAAGGCGGAGAAGCGCAGGTCGTCGATGTCCGACAGGAAGAGGCGGTCGTCCACCCCGCGGTAGATGTTCATCATCTGCCGCCAGCCGCCGTCCCAGCCGCCGTGGCACTCCCAGAGCGTGACGGCCTTGAACTGGGGGTGCCCGGTGATGCCGACGGCGTAGAACGCGCCGGCCAGGTCGATGTCACGGGACCGGATGGACGTGCCGGAGGTCAGGGTGGGGCGTTCGAGGGTCTCGTCCTCGCGTTTGTAGCGGGTCAGCCAGGTGAGGTACTCCAGCGGCCGCCGGGAGTTCATGGGGCGGAAGTCGACCTCTTCGATCAGGTAGATGGCCCGGCGCACCACGCCTCCTCGACCTCATGTGACCAAGCGATTGCTCGGCTCAGGCGTGAGCGTAACACGGCCACGGGAGACGCGGGCAGGCTCGGGCGGGCGCGGGCAGGGTCAGGAGAGCGCCTGGGCGGGCTGCGGCCCCCTGCCGGTCAGCCACTCCAGCACCTGGCGGTGGCCGGAGGCGGCGGCCTCGAAGTGGCCCCAGTGCCAGTAACGGGGCTGGTCGCGCAGGCCGGTCACCCAGGTGCGGTACGAGACGGTGCCGGACTCCGCCGGCGCGACGCCGTACGTGCGGATCACGACCTTGCCGCCGGGCGCGAACAGCACGTCGTCGGCGATCGGATAGAGGGTCATCTGGTCGAGCATGGACCGCATCCTGTCGCCTTCGCGGGGCGGGGCCGTTACGCCCCCGGCGCGCCGCCGTTAAGCGGGCACGCCGGAGGTTAACACGCGGTTACCTCATGCGGGCGCCGGTCGGACGAGGAAGGCGTCAGACGAGGAGGCCGTCGAACTCCCCGTCCTTGACCCCGAGCACGAGGGCCCGGATCTCGTCACGGGTGTAGATCAGGGCCGGCCCGTCGGGGAAGCGCGAGTTGCGCACCGCGACGCCGCCGTCGGGGAGCTGGGCGAGCTCCACGCAGTTGCCCTGCGAGTTGCTGTAGCGGCTCTTGCGCCAGGCGACCTGCTTGAGGTCGGTCGCGGGCATGCCGTTGTAGGTCTGCTTCATCTACATCTTTCTGAGAAGACCGCCGATGAGCTCGACGGTGCCCCCGGGCGTGGTGCTCTCCACGCATAACTGCTCCATGGCCGTGAGGTACGGGTCGATGTCCTCACGTTTGTCCAGGTATAGGGCACCCCAGAGCTGCTCGACATAGACAACGTCCGACAAATCGGACTCGGGAAACCGCAAGATGCTGAACGCGCCACCTTCAGCCGCGTGCATACCGTATCTGAAGGGCATCACCTGAAGGGTGATATTGGGCAGTGCGGCCACTTCCAGCAGGTGCTGGAGCTGTTCGGCCATGACCTCCCGCCCGCCGATGGTCCGCTTGAGCGTGGCCTCGTCGATGACGGCCCACAGGCGCGGCCCGTCCTTCTGGGTGAAACGCTCCTGACGCTGCATGCGCAGATGCACGCGGCGTTCGATCTCCGCGGGACTCGCCTCGGGGTTGCCGAGCTGGAAGACCGCGCGCGCGTACGCCGCCGTCTGCAGCAGGCCGGGCACGAACTGCACCTCATAGGTGCGGATCACGCTGGCGGCCTCCTCCAGCCCGACATAGGTGGTGAACCACGAGGGCAGCACGGCGGAGTACTTGTGCCACCACCCGGGGGTGTTGGCCTCGCGGACCATCTCCAGCAGTGCACGGCGTTCGGCGTCATCGACGACGCCGTACAGGGTGAGCAGGTCCTCGACGTCACGTGTCTTGAATCCGACGCGCCCGAGCTCCATCCGGCTGATCTTGGACTCGGACGCCCTGATGTGGAATCCGGCCTGGTCCCGAGTGAGCTCGCTGGCTTCGCGAAGGCGCCGGAGGCTGGCTCCGAGCATGATGCGCCTGACGGTCGAACCAGAACCCGGCGGATCAATGGACACGCGCTGCTCCTTGGTCGTTTCCTTGACACCTAGTCTGTCACTTCACGGTCGAAAGATCATCAACCGCGGCCAAGATCCCCTTTCCCGCCGGTTTGACCATTTGAGGGAAACCGTAGCGCCTGCACGGACCCTCTGCACGTGCATTCGCTCTTGCACCTGCACGAGAGTTTGCCGCAGAATGATCTATGTGCAACCCACCCTGGCTCCCGGCCAATGGACCACGTTCGACTGGTGGCCCCCCGTCGGCTGGTGGCCGGAGGCGGCGCGCGACCTGCTGACTTCCGGCCCCTCCGCGAGCGCCACGTTCGTCCTTCCCCCCACACCGTCCTCCGTGCACGCCGCCCGCGCCTTCGCCATGGGCGCGCTCAGCGGCTGGAAGCTGGAAGAACTCACCGAGAACATGGAGCTCGTCGTCTCCGAGCTGGCGACCAACGCGCTCCGTCACGGCCTGCACGTCTCCGACCCCGGCACCCGGCCGCCCGTGCACATGTCGCTGGTGCGCCGCGGGCCGCTCGTCACCAGTGCCTTCACCGACCCGGCCTCCGGGGTCCCGGAACTGCGCTATCCCGGCCCCCTCGACGCCGGCGGGCTGGGGCTGCACATCGTCGAGTCCCTCAGTCTCCGCTGGGGCTGGTCGGCGCTCGCACCACAAGGGAAGATCGTCTGGGCAGTCCTCACCTGACCGGGGGTGATCTGCACTACCGTGGATGCTCATGGCTCACGGTGAGTCCCGCGCGCGACCCCTGAGAGTGCTGACCGATGGATGATCACCTGCTCGGCTGGCTGCGGACACTCGACGAAGACCGGCTCGGCCGCATTCTCGCGAACCGGCCCGACGCCATCGCCGCGCCCTGGCCGCGGCGGCTCGACACGCTCGCCCAGCGGCTGTGCAACGGCTTCGCCGTCATGGAGGCGCTGCGCGGCCTCCCGCTGCCGTGCCTGGAGCTCGCCCAGGCGTGCCTCGTGGTCCGCCGCCCCACGCCCGAGCGGGTCGCGGAGTTCCTCGGTGTGCCGCTGCCCGAGCTGACGCCCTGGCTCGACCGGCTGCAGGACCACGCGCTGGCCTGGCCCGACGCCGAGGGCGCGATCCATCTGGCCGAGGCCGTCTCCCGCTGGTGGCCCACCCCGCTGGGGCTCGGCGAGCCGCTCGACCATTACCTCAACTCCTGGACCATCAGCCTCGACACCCTGCGCGCCCTGGCCCGCCGGCTCGGCCTGCCCCCCGGCGGCCCCAAGCGGGCCACGATCGCCCGGGTGAGCGAGACGCTCGCCGACCCGGCGCACGTGGCGGCGCTCCTGCGCCACGCCCCCGAGGGCACGCGCGAGCTGCTGGACGCGTTCGCCTGGAACGGCCCCGTCCGCGACGTCGACGGCCACCGGTTCGTCGTGCCGGGCACGCCCGAGAAGTGGTGCGCCGACCACGGCCTGCTCTACCGGCCGAGCTGGCACGTGGCCGAGATGCCGCGCGAGGTGGCGCTGTGCGTGCGCGGCCCCGGCCACCACCCGCCGTTCACGCCCGAACCGCCCGAGGTGGCCACCATCCCCATCGACCCCGAAGAGGTCGACCACCTGATGACGCTGGCCGCGCCGCACGTGGTGGAGCGGTGCGCGGCCCTGCTCGACAACATCTCCAAGACGCCGCTGCCGCTGCTCAAGACCGGCGGCGTGGGCGTGCGCGAGGTACGCCGCGTGGCCAAGGAGACCGGCTGCGACGAGGACGAGACCCGGCTGCTGCTGGAGATCTGCGCGGTGGCCCGGCTGCTGGCCTGGGACGAGCAGGCGGGCGGCATGGTGCCGACCGAGCGGTTCGACCGGTGGCGGCTCGACGAGGGCGCGGCGCGGCTGCGGGTGCTGCTGTCGGCGTGGTGGCGCATGGAGCGCTCGTCGCTGCGCCGCGTCGACGGCCGCTATGGCACCGTGCTCGGCGACGACCGGGCCGGGGCGGCCGTGGCCCGCATCCGCCGGGCGGTGCTGCCGGTGCTGGCGCACCTGCCGTCGGGCACCGCGTTCGCCGACCGCGCCGGCCTGGTGGCCGACGTCCACTGGCACGCCCCGCTGCTCGACCAGGAGCTGCTCGGCGAGTGCGCCACGGCGGCGCTGGAGGAGGCGCGGCTGCTCGGCCTGCTGGCCAACGACTCGCTCACCGACCTCGGCCGGGCCCTGGCCGGCCTGGCCGCGCAGGCGGGCGACGAGAACGACGAGGTCGTGCCCCTCGTCGAGCACGACCCGATCCTGGTGGAGGCGTCCACGCGGGCGCTGGCCAGCGTGCGCAGGAGCGCCCTGTTCGGCCCCGACCTGACCGCGGTGGTCACCGGGCCGCCCGCGGCCGAGCTGGCCGCGCTGCTCGACCGGGTGGCCGAGCGCGAGTCGCGCGGGGCGGCCTCGGTGTGGCGCTTCACGCCCGCGAGCGTGCGCGGCGCGCTCGACCACGGCCACGACGCCGACGAGCTGCTGGAGGAGCTGGCCGCGGTCGGCACGGTGCCGCAGCCGCTGGAGTACCTCGTGCGCGACGTGGCCCGCCGCCACGGCGAGGTGACCGTGACCACGGTCGGCTGCGTGGTGCAGGCGTCCGACCCGGCGCTGCTCGCCGAGATCGCCGCCAACCGGCGGCTGGCCCGGCTCGGGCTGCGGCTGCTGGCCCCCACGGTGCTGGTCGGCTCGGCCGACGCCGAGCGCACCCTGGCCACGCTGCGCGACCACGGCTACGCCCCGGTGCCCGTCGCCGACACCGGTGAGATCACCATCCGCCGGATCCGCCCCGAGGAGCCGCCGGCGGGCGGCAAGCTGATCCTGCTGCCCGGTGGGCAGGTGGCCGAGCTGCCGGAACGGCCCGTCCCGCCGGGGGCCGCCGCGCTGGCCGGCCCCGACGGGTTCGCGCACATCGTGGCCGACCCCGCGCCCGACCCGTACGAGCATGCCCGCCGGCTGCTCGCGACCGGCCAGAACGCCCAGCCGGCCGGTCGTACCTGGGCCGTCATCGGGCGGATGGCGACCCGGCTGCCCACCGCGCAGCAGTCGCTGCTCGGCTTCGTGGTCGACCGGGGCGTGCGGGCCGGCATCACGCTGACCGGCGGCCTGACCGCCACCATCAGCCATGGCGAGCTCAAGGGCGCCGCGCTCGACGCCTGGTGCGAGGAGGCGGGCGACTACCTCGAGTTCCCGCTGGGCGAGATCGTCGAGGTCAGGGGAGCTTACTAGCCTTCCTGAGGTCGGCCACGAGCGCCTCGACGAACGCCGCGTACCCCTGGTAGCTGAACGGCGTCTCGGCCCGCCACGGGTAGAGCTGCCCGGCCTTGACCGCGGGGAGCTTGGCGAAGGTCGGCTTCTTCATCATCTCCTCGGGCTTGAGCGCTTGCGTGCGGGTGTCGTACAGGATGACGTCCGCGTCGTAGGTGTCGGCGTTCTCCCAGCTCAGCGTCTGGAAGAAGCCGCCCTCGTCCACCTTGGACGGCTTGACGACGTCGAGGCCGGCGGCGGTCAGGTGGACGATGTCGGGGTACTCCGGCGGGTTGACCACCCAGAACGCGTCGGCGCCGCCCGACACCATGAGGATCTTCAGGTCCTTGAACGCGGCCAGCTCCTTCGAGGCGGCCTCCAGGCGGGCCTTGGCCTCGGGCACCCCCCGCAGGTCGGCGCCGAGGGAGGTGGCCAGGGCCTCGTAGCGGCCGATCACCTCGGTGGCGCTCTTGCCGGTCAGCATGATGCCGGCGGTGGGGGCCACCTGCTCGATGGTGTCCTTGGACTTCTCCGGGACGTACCAGAGGGTGTCCTTCACGTACATGTTGCTGACCAGCAGGTCGGGCTGCAGGGCGATGTACTGCTCGACGTTGAACTCGTCCCACACGTTGCCGAGGCCCGTGACCTTGGTGATGTCGACGTTGCCCGCCTGCGGGTCCTTGCCGCCGTCCTTGAGCTTGTGCGGGCCGAACACCGCCACCGGCCGCACCCCGAAGTCCCACAGCGCGGCGGCCGAGCCGACCTGGGCCACGACGCGCGCCGGACGGCTCGGGCGCTCCAGCTTGCGGCCGCGGTCGTCGGTGAACGTCCACGGGCCGCCGCCGGCGGATCCGCTCGGGGCGGGCGATCCGCCCGCCGTCGTGCTCTCCGTCCCGGTGCCTGACCCGCACGCCGCCAAGGTCAGCGACGCCGCCAGGCCCGCGGCCGCGGCGAGGAAGCCCCTGCGGGCCAGTACCGGTTCGGACATTTCCATCTCCTGAGGTTAGGCTTGCCTTGGTCGATCGTTATGAGATTAGCCTTACCTTAGTTTGACCGCGACGAGAGGGGGGCGGGTGCGCCCGGCCAAGCAGATCGAGCCACCGACCGGGACGGCCCGCCCGCACGACGCGGACGCCGCGGCAGGCGTAGGTGCGGGCGACGGGGGGACGGGGCGGCGGCGGACGGCCCTCCTGACCGGCGGGCTGATGGCCGCGTTCGGCGTGCTGGTGCTCGTCGCGCTGGCCAGCGTGGCGCTGGGCGCCCGGTCCGTGCCGCTCTCGACGGTGATCGACGCCTTCCTCGCGCCCGACGCCTCCAGCGACCACACCGTGATCCGCGAGCTGCGGGTCCCCCGCACGCTGCTGGGCATCGGCGTGGGCGCCGCGCTCGGCCTGGCCGGGGCCGTCATGCAGAGCCTCACCCGCAACCCGCTGGCCGACCCCGGCCTGCTCGGGATCAACGAGGGCGCGGCCCTGGGCGTGACCGTGGCGCTCGCGCTGCTCGGGGTGTCCGATCCGGCGGTGTACGTGTGGTTCGCGTTCGCGGGCGCGGCCGTGGCCTCCGTGCTCGTCTACGCGCTGGGCTCGGCGGGCCGGTCGGGCTCGGCCCCGGTGCGGCTGGCGCTGGCGGGCGTGGCCGTGGGCATGGCGCTCACGGCCGCGTGCTCGGCGCTGCTGCGCATCGACTCCCGGACGTTCGACCGGATGAGGTTCTGGCTGACCGGGTCGCTGGCCGGGCAGGACGCGGGCACGCTGACGCGGCTGGCGCCGTTCATGGTGGCCGGCGTCGTCCTCGGGCTGACGCTGGCGCGGCCGCTCAACATGCTGGCGCTCGGCGACGACGCCGGCCGGGCGCTGGGCGTGGCCGTCGGCCGCACCCGGGTGCTCGCCGGGCTGGCCGTCACGCTGCTGTGCGGGTCGGCGACCGCGGCGGCCGGGCCGCTGTGGTTCGTGGGCCTCGCGGTGCCGCACGCCGTGCGCGCGCTCGTGGGCGGCGACCAGCGGTGGGTGCTGCCGTACACGGTGGTCGTCGCGCCGGCGCTGCTGCTGGCGGCCGACGTGGTCGGGCGGCTCGTCGCCCGGCCCGGCGAGGTGCAGGTGGGGATCATGTGCGCGCTGCTGGGCGCCCCGGTGTTCATGCTGATGGCCCGGCGCAGGAGGCTCGCCGCCCTGTGACCCCGCGTTCAGACAGTTCCCCCGTACGATCCCGCGCAGGAGACCTTCCGTGACCCTGTCCTCCTCTCCCGGGTCCTCCTCTCCCGCCCGGCCCCGGCGGGCGGTGCGCCTCGGGTCCTGGTCGGTACGGCCGGCCCCCCGCGCGCCGGCGGTGTGCCTCGGGCTCGCCGTCACCGGGTTCGTGGTGGCCGTGCTGGCGATCTCCACCGGCGAGTTCACCGTTCCCGTGCCGGACGTGCTGCACGCGCTGTTCGGGCAGGGCACACCGGTCGCCGAGCTCATCGTGGGCAAGCTGCGCGCCCCGCGGGTCGTCACCGGCCTGCTGGTCGGCGCGGCGTTCGGGGTGAGCGGCGCGATCTTCCAGAGCCTCACCCGCAACCCCCTCGGCAGCCCCGACTTCATCGGGTTCACGGCGGGCGCCTCGACGGGCGGCATCCTCGCCGTCGTCTCCGGCGGCACGGCCGTGCACGTCGCGGGCGGCGCGCTGGCCGGCTGCGTGGCGACGGCCCTGCTGGTGTACGGGCTGGCCTTCCGGCGCGGGGTGCGGGGCTACCGGCTCGTGCTCGTCGGCATCGGCGCGAACGCGCTGCTCGTCGCGGTGAACTCGTACCTGCTGACCCGGGCGAACATCAACGACGCCGCCACCGCCGGCGCCTGGCTCACCGGCAGCCTGAGCGGGCGCGGCTGGGACCACGCGATCCCGGTCGGCGTGGCCGTCGCCGTGCTGCTGCCGGTCTGCGCGTACGTGTCGCGGCCGATGCGCATGATCGAGATGGGCGACGACGCGGCCCGCGCCATGGGGATCAACGTGGAGGGCGTGCGGGCGGCGGCCGTCGTCGCCGGGGTGCTGCTGTGCGGCGTGGCCACCGCCGCCGCCGGCCCCGTCGTCTTCGTGGCGCTGGCCGCGCCGCAGCTCGCCCGGCGGCTGGCCCGCTCCCCCGGCGTCAGCATGACGACCGCGGCGCTCACGGGCGCCGTCCTCCTGACGGCCGCCGACCTGGCCGGGCAACGGGTGTTCGCGCCCGTCCAGCTTCCCGTCGGGGTGCTCACCGCCGCGATCGGCGGCGTCTACCTCGCCCTCCTCCTGCGAAAGGACCGTCACTGATGCCCGAGTCCGCCGCCCGGCTGTCGGGATCCGGCCTGACGCTCGCCTACGACCAGCGGGTGGTCGCCGAGGACCTGGACGTGACGATCCCCGACGAGTCGTTCACCGTGATCATCGGGCCGAACGCCTGCGGCAAGTCCACGCTCCTGCGCGCCCTCGCCCGCATGCTCAAGCCGCGCGAGGGCGTCGTCCACCTCGACGGCAGCGTGATCACCTCGCTGCCGTCCAAGGAGGTGGCCCGCAGGCTCGGCCTGCTGCCCCAGACCTCGATCGTGCCCGACGGCATCACGGTGGCCGACCTGGTGGCCCGCGGCCGCTACCCGCACCAGCGGCTGATGCGGCAGTGGTCGCGGGCGGACGAGGCCGCGGTGGCCGGGGCGATGCGCGCCACCGACGTGGCGGAGCTGGCCGAGCGGATCGTGGACGAGCTGTCGGGCGGTCAGCGGCAGAGGGTGTGGCTGGCCATGGCGCTGGCCCAGGAGACGCCGATCCTGCTGCTGGACGAGCCGACGACGTTCCTCGACATCTCGCACCAGATCGAGGTGCTGGACCTGTGCGCCGACCTGCACGAGGCGGGTCGCACGATGGTCGCCGTGCTGCACGACCTCAACCAGGCGTGCCGCTACGCCACGCACCTCGTCGTCATGCGCGGCGGCCGGATCGTCGCCGAGGGCGACCCGTCGGCGATCGTGACGCCCGAGCTGGTGGAGCGGGTGTTCGACCTGCGCTGCGAGATCATCGCCGATCCGCAGACCGGCACCCCGCTCGTCATCCCGGAGGCCCGCCGCCGCGCCTGCGCCCCGGCCGCCCTCGTGGAGGGCTCCTAGCGGACGCCGCAGAGGCGGACGGCGAGCAGGGCGAGGGCGCGGGTCACCTCGCGCAGCTCCGCCAGCTCCACCTGCTCCCTCGGGGCGTGCGCGAACCGCACGTCGCCCGGCCCGTAGTGCAGCGACGGGATGCCGCCCGCCGCGTACAGCCGCAGGTCACTCCCGTACGGCGCGGCGGCCTCGCGCGGCCAGGCGCCCGAGACGTCGGCGACCGCCCGGTTCACCTCTCCCAGCAGCGGATGCCCCTCGGGCAGCCGCCCGCTGGCGAACTGGCCGCCCGGCCACGTCAGCACCGGCGGGTTGTCCCGCAGCCAGGGGCTCGCCGCCCCGTGCACCGCCTCCTCCAGCGCGGCGCGCGCGTCGGCGGGGTCCTCGTCGAGCCGGACGCCCAGCCGTCCCTCGGCGACCAGCAGGTCGGGCACCGTGCTCGCCCAGTCGCCGGCCCGCACGGTGCCGATCTCGATCGGGTACGGCAGCGCGTTGTCGCCGTACAGCGGCGGCACGTCGCGGTTGCGCTCCTCCTCCAGCCGCCGCAGCGCCTCGAACACCGGCCAGAACACCTCGACGGCGCTGACCCCCTCGGTCCGGGTGGCGCCGTGGGCCGCGCGGCCGGGGACCTCCAGCCGGAAGGTCAGCGCGCCCGCGTTGGCCGTGATGACGGTGCCGCTGGTCGGCTCGGTGAGGACGGCCGCCTCGGCGGTGTGGCCCCGGGCCAGCGTGGCGAACGCGCCGAGCCCGCCGTCCTCCTCGCTCATCACGCAGTGGACGGCCAGCGGCCGGGCCAGGCGCACCCCGGCGGCGCGCAGGGCGCGGACGACGGCGATGTTGGCGACCAGGCCGGCCTTCATGTCGCAGGCCCCCCGGCCGTGGAGGGTGTCGCCCACGATGCGCGCGGCGAACGGGTCGCTGCCCTCCCACTTGGCCAGGTCACCGGTCGGCACGACGTCGACGTGGCCCTGCAGCGCCAGCGCGGGCACGCCCTCGCCGCCGATGACGCCGACCACGCCGTACGCCTCCGTGCGGGGCGCCTCGGTGCCGGGGAAGTCCTCGCGGGCCCGCAGCCCGTCGATGTCGATCTTCCACACGTCGACGTCGAGCCCGGCCTCGACGAGCAGCCCGGCGACGTGGTGCTGGAGCTCCGACTCGGCGTCGGTGCCCGTGACGCTGGGCACCCTGACCGTCTCGGCCAGCAGGCTCACGGTGCCGGGGTCGTCGACGGCGTCCAGGACCCGGGCTTCCACCTCGCGCATGAGGCAACCCTAGCCACGCCGCGCCCCCGCCATGAACCCGGTCCTGGCGTGGTGGCGATACAGGAGGGGAGGTGCGGGTTGCGTCGATGGCAGCGGGTCGCGGCGGGTGTCGTCACCGGGGTTCCGGGGGGCGTCCTGGCGGGGTGGGCGGCGGTGCGGTGGAGCGGGTTCGAGCCGGGCTGGCCGTGGGTCCCGGTGGTGGCGTTCACGCCGTACGCGGGGGGCGCGGCGGTGGTGCTGCTGCTGGCGGCGGGGCTGCTGCGGCTGCGGGCCCCGGCGGCGCTGGCCCTGGTGGCGGTCGTGGGGCTGGGCGCCGCCGTGCTGCCCAGGGCGTTACCGGATGGCGACGCGGGCGGTGCGAGGGTGCTGGCGCTGAGCACGGGACACCCTCGGGACGCGGGCGGGGCGGGGGCGGGTGCGCTGAGCACGGGACACCCTCGGGACGCGGGCGGGGCGGGGGCGGGTGCGCCGAGCACGGGACACCCTCGGGACGCCGGCGGGGCGGGGTTGCGGGTGCTGAGCGCGAACCTGCTCGTCGGCTCGGCCGACCCGGCGGCCCTCGTGGCGCTGGTGGACCGGCTGCGGCCCGACGTCCTGGCGCTCCAGGAGCTGACGCCCGCGGCGCAGGAGGGGCTGGAGCGGGCCGGGCTGAGCCGCGCGCTGCCGTACGTGGTCGCGCGTCCCGGTCCTGGGGCGGACGGGTCGGCGCTGTACGCGCGGCACCGGCTGACCCCGGCCGCGGGCCCGCCGCCGAGCACGTTCGAGCAGGTGGCCGGGGTGCTGGAGCTTCCGGGCGGCACGCGGGTGGAGGTGGTGTCCGTGCACCCGTGCGCCGTCCACGTCTCCGAGACCCGGCCGTGCTGGCGACAGGAGCTGGAGGCGCTCCCCCGCGCCGACGGGACCCTGCGGGTGCTGGCCGGGGACTTCAACGCGACCCTCGACCACCTGCCGCTGCGCCGCCTGCTGGCCTCCGGCTACCGGGACGCGGCCGACGCCGCCGGGCGCGGGCTCACGCCGACCTGGCCGGCGCGCGGGTGGCACGGCCTGCCCGGCGTGGCGATCGACCACGTGCTCGTGCCGGAGCGGGTGTCGGTGCGCGGGTACGGGGTGCAGGCGCCGGTGGGCAGCGACCACCGTCCCGTCCTCGCCGAGCTGGCCCTGCCCGCGTCGTGGCCGGCCGAGGCGGACGGATCATGAAAGCGCTGGTCGGGCGCGACGTCCTCCCGGCGGATCGTAAACTTGGCCCGTGGCAGAGCCGAAGTTCGAGATTCAGATGCTGCACGACCGGGTGATGATCCGGCTGGAGCAGAAGGCCGAGGAGCGGCGCAGCGGCTCGGGGATCGTGATCCCGGCGACCGTCAAGCTCGCCAACCGGCTGGCCTGGGGCGAGGTCTGCGGCGTCGGGTCCAACGTGCGCTCGGTCAAGGTCGGCGACAAGGTGCTGCTCAACCCCGAGGAGCAGTTCGAGGTGGAGCTGCACGCCCAGGTCTACCTGGTCATGCGTGAGCGCGACCTGCACGCCGTGGCCACGCAGGAGACCGACCACGGCACGGGGCTCTACCTCTGATCCCGCGCGGTTCTCTCCTCACGCCCGGTCGCCCGAGGCGCGGTTGAAGGTCAGCCACAGCTTGGCGGTCCACGTGCGGGCCGGGATGACGGCCAGCGCGCGCGTGGCCCTGCCGTCCAGGCCGACGACGGTCAGCCGGTAGGCGCCGCCCTGGGGCATGACGGCGATGACGTGGTCCTCGTCCCACCAGCCGAACAGCGCGGCCGGCCGTACCGCGACGCGCCTGGTGATCCGGCCGGTGGCCGGGTCGGCGACGCACAGACGCTCGGCGGAGCGCGGCGGGCACCACAGTGCCAGGCGGCGGCCGGAGGGCGAGTACGGGTCCTCGGGGCCGGCGGGCCGGCCGAGCGCGGCGTGGGTGCTGAGGACGGCGCCGTCGGCGGCGCGGTAGGCGCGCAGCCCGTCGCCGTACCTCGCGATCAGCTCGCCCGCGGGCGTCCACGTGAACGCCGCCCGGGTGTCGAGGCCGGCGACCGTGACCGTGCGGGCGGTGCCCGCCGCCACGTCCACGACGGTGAAGCCCGCTGCGCGCCAGGACCCACCGGTCTTGCGCTCGACGGTCAGCACGACGCGCCGGCCGTCCCGGGACCACGCGACGGACGAGGCGGCGAGCGGCTTGGCGACGGTCGGGACGCGCCGCAGCGCGCCGGTGGCCCGGTCGTGGAGGAGGAGGGCGTCCTTGCCGGCCCGGTAGGTGGTGGGCACCGCGGCGAGGGTGCGCCCGTCGGGCGACGCCGCGGCCTCCGACACGCCCGCCCGCACGGTGAACGCGTCGCCGGTGCGGGCGCGCACGTACGTGGCCCTGGTGCCGAGCCCGTACGTGGACAGCCGCGCGGGATCGCCCGACGCCTGCTGGTACGTCACGCCGACGCCCGGCAGCGGCAGGGCCGTCGCCCTCCCGGCGGACACGGCCGGTGTGGGGGTGGGGATGGGCGTCGGCGCGGCGAGGCCGGACGGCGCGAGGAGCGTGAGGGAGAGCACGGCGGCGGCGAAGGCGGGCACCCCCCGCACACTAGACACCGCGCGCCGCGATATCCCGGGCGATAACGGCCCGGTATGACAGGGGCCGACGTGGAACGGATCAGAAGAAGCGCTGCGCCAGCAGGAGCAGGTCGATGCCGACCGCCTTCATGCCGAAGTACACGATCGCGGCGGCGGCGGCCACGGTGACGAGCAGCACGACGATGCGCACGGCCCAGCCCTGCCGCTTGTACCACTCGGTCCAGGCGTGCAGGGTGCGCTTGCCGAACTCCAGCACCCGCCGCGCCCAGTGGAACTCGGTGGCGAGCACGGCCAGCCCCGCGAACACCACGAGCCAGCCCGGCCCCGGGAACGGCACCATGATGAGGCCGCCCACGACCATGACGGCGCCGATGGCGCCGATGACGATCTTGAGGGTCAGGGCGCCCGTGCGGGTGGAGCGGACGCCGTCCAGCCAGCCGTGCAGGCCGCCGCGGCGCGCGGGCATGTCGGAGGCGAGCGCGGCCTCGTCCTTCACCGCGTCGGCGCCCCCGGTGTCTGAGTCGTGAATCGGCACAGTTCCCCCGGACGTTCGTTCGTGTCCCAAGGATACGGCCGACGCTCCGGACATATGCGACCCGAAGCCTAACGATCTATAAACCCCGCCGAAAGTAAAAATTCCGGCCCAAGCGGCACTATCTTTCAAACATCGGTTAATGTGCGCTATGCCCGAGGTCATGCTTCGCACTGTCACCGGCCCGATCCGCGCCGCCTCGGTGGAGGGCGCCGTCCTCCCCCACGAGCACCTGCGCACCGACATGCGCTGGGCGGTCGGCATCGACTCCGACCCGCACCGCTGGCTCGACGAGGAGCACACGGTCACCGACGAGCTCCTCGACCTGCGCCGGTCCGAGGGACTGAGCCTCGTCGTGGACCTCACCTGCCTCGGCATGGGCCGCGACGCCGCCGGCCTGGCCCGCCTGGCCGCCGCCGCGCGGGTGCCCGTGATCGCCTCGACCGGCGTGTTCAGCGAGCCGTTCTCCCCGGCGCGCGACGCGGACGTGCACACGCTCACCCGGCTGCTCATGGACGAGATCTCGAACGGCCTCGACGGCACCGGTGTGTTCCCGGGCGTGATCGGCGAGGTCGGCTGCTGGGGCGCCGCGCCCACGCCGGCCGAGGAGCGCGCCCTCATCGCCGCCGCCCACGCCTCGATGGCCACCCGCCTCCCGGTCGCCACCCACGGCCGCGACGCGCTCGGGGTGCTGGAGATCCTGCTCGCCCAAGGACTGCCGTCCTCGCGGGTCGCCGCCGGGTACGCGGGCTCCGACCTGCCCGAGGCCCGCAAGATCGCCGAGATGGGCGCGTACGTGAGCGTGACCGCCCTCGGCGACGGCGTGGACGCGGCCGTCCGGGTCGCGCTCGGGCTCATCGAGGAGGGGCACGGCGAGCGGCTGCTGCTGAGCACGGGGACGAGCCGCGTGTCGCAGCTCGCCAAGTACGAGGGGCCCGGGTACGCGCACCTGTTCCACGCCGTGCTGCCGCGCCTGCGCGAGGCCGGGGTGGACGAGGACACGATCCGGCTCGTCACCCACGGCAACCCGCTGCGCTGGCTCACCTCCGGCGCCGCCTGAGCCGTCCCCGGCCCCGCCTCCGCCGCCCGGCGCGGGCGCCCGGAGGGCGGGAAATGGCTAGGATCTAGGCGATACGAGCCTGGCCGGGTGGGGGATGGTGAGCGAGGACACGCACAGCGGCGGCCGGTCGCGCGGGTGGTTCGCGCGGCTGGGCGACGTACCCGTCGTGGTGATGCTGGCGTGGGCCGGCTGGCTGGCGGTCCCGTGGTCGTTCAGCGGCCTCGCCCAGGCACGGGCCGCCGCAGCGGCGGCCGCCGAAGCCGGTCTCCCTCCGGCTCCGGCCGCCCCGGAGGCCGCCGCCCCGCCCGTCCCGCGCGAGAACGTCGCCGGGGCCGGTCTCGCCGCGCCCGGCAAGGCGTGGGGACTGCCCGCGGCCCGCGACGTCCCCGCCACCGTCCTCCGAGCCGCCCCTGCCCTCGCCCTCTCCCCCGCTCCTGCGGACACGGCGCGGGAGGCGTTCGCGGCGGAGCGGGCGTGGATCGCGGGCGAGGTGCACGACGCCGCCGGTCACGGGCTGGCGGCCATCGCCATGCAGGCCGGGGTCGCCCTGGTCACCCTGGACGACGATCCCGAGCAGGCGCGGGTCTCGTTACACGCGATCCGCGAGACGAGCCTGACCGCCCTGGCGCAGCTCCGCGCCGCCCTCGACCGCCTGGACCCGCGCTCCGGCGAGCCCGCCGGCCGGATCCCGTACGTCATGGACACCGCGGACGCCGGGCACGGGACGGACGCCGCGTACAGGACGGACGCGGCGCACAGGGCAGCGGACAGCGCGCGCGGCGCGGACGGCGGGCTCGGGGCGCTCGTCGACGGGGTGCGGGCCGCGGGACTTCGCGTGGAGGTCGAGCCGGACGACCCCGCCGTGCCGCCCCCTCTCCAGGACGCCGTCTACCGCGTCGTGCGCGAGTCCCTCACGAACGTCCTGCGCCACGCCGGCCCCTCAGCCACGGCCAGGGTGACCCTGTCCGGTGAGCCGGGCGCGTACGTCGTGGAAGTCGTCAACCACGCGGCTGTGACCCGGGAGCCCGGCGGCGGGCCCGGCACCGGCGGGCGCGGCCTGGCCGGGATGCGCGCCGGGGTGAGCGCGCTCGGCGGCCGGCTCACGGCGGGCCCCCGCGATGACGGCGGCTTCCGCGTCCTCGCCCGCTTCCCCGTGGAGGGCGGATGATCCGGGTCGCCGTCGCCGACGACCAGGCCGTCGTGCGCATGGGCCTGCGCGCGCTGCTGGAGCGCGAGCCCGACCTGGAGTGCGCCGGCGAGGCGGCCGACGGCGCCGCCGCGCTCGACCTGCTCCGCCGTACCCGTCCCGACGTGCTGCTGCTCGACATCCGCATGCCCGGCATGGACGGCCTGGCCACGCTGCGCGCCATCGCCGCCGACCCCGAGCTGGCGGGCACGCGGATCGTGGTGGTGACGACGTTCGCCGTCGACGAGTACGTCTTCGCCGCCCTCCAGGCCGGAGCCAGCGGCTTCCTGCTCAAGGACAGCGCTCCCGACGAGCTGGTGAACGCGGTGCGGGTGGTGGCGGCGGGCGAGGCGCTGCTGTCGCCGTCGATCACCCGCAAGGTCATCTCCCTGTTCGGCCGGAGCGGCGCCGAGCCCGTGCGCGGGCTGGACACGCTCACCCCGCGCGAGCGCGAGATGGTGGCGTGGGTGGCGACCGGCCGGTCCAACGAGGAGATCGCCGGGGAGCTGGTGATCAGCCCCGACACGGTCCGCACGCACGTGAGCCGGGCCATGGTGAAGCTGGGGGCGCGCGACCGGGCCCAGCTCGTGGTGTTCGCCATGCGGGCGGGCCTGGCCGTCCCGGGATGACGCCGATCAGCGCAGGAAGCCCTCGTAGGTGCGCTGCTGGAGCTGCGCCTCGATCTGCTTGACCGTCTCCAGGCCCACGCCCACCATGATGAGCACGCTGGTGCCGCCGAACGGGAAGTTCTGCTGCGTCCCCGGATCCCTGAGGATCATGAACGCGATCATCGGCAGCAGCGCGAGCACGCCGAGGTAGAGCGCCCCGGCGGCGGTCAGGCGCGACAGCACGTACGCGAGGTAGCCGGCCGTCGGCCCGCCCGGCCGGATCCCCGGCACGAACCCGCCGTACCTGCGCATGGAGTCCGCCACCTCCACCGGGTTGAAGCTGATCGACACGTAGAAGTACGCGAACCCCACGACCAGCAGCACGTACGCGGTGAGGTAGAGCGGGTGCGTGCCCGTGGCGAGGACCCGCGACAGCCACCCGCCCACCCCGTCGCCCAGCAGCGGCGCGGCCATCGAGGGCAGGTAGAGCAGCGACGAGGTGAAGATGACCGGCACGATCCCCGCCTGGTTGACCTTGAGCGGGATGTAGGTGCTGGTCCCGCCGTACATGCGGCGCCCGACCATGCGCTTGGCGTACTGCACGGGCAGGCGGCGCTGCGCCTGCTCCACGTACACGACGCCCGCGACGAGGAACGCGCCCGTCACCAGCATCACCCCGAACGAGAACGGGCTGACCATGAAGATCGTCGACATGTACGACGGGAAGACGGCCACGACCTGGGTGAACATCAGCAGCGACATCCCGTTGCCGATCCCCCGGTCGGTGATCAGCTCGCCGAGCCACATGACGATGCAGGCCCCCGCGACCATGGTGACCACGATGACGGCGACCGCGAGCAGGCCCTGGTCGCGCAGCAGCGGCGTCGCGCAGCCGGGCAGCAGGTTGCCGGCACGGGCCAGCGCCGTGACGGTGGTGGCGTTGAGGACGGCCAGCCCGACGGTGAGGTAGCGGGTGTACTGGGTGATCCGGGCCTGCCCGTTCTGTCCCTGCTTGCGCAGCGCCTCCAGGCGCGGCACCACCACCGCGAGCAGTTGCATGACGATGCCCGCGGTGATGTACGGCATGGCGCCGAGCGCGAAGACGGACAGCTTCAGCATGGCGCCCCCGCTGAGGAGCTGCATCATGTCGACCAGCCCGCCGCGCGCCGTGCCGAGGCACCGCTGGACGGCGACCACGTCCACGCCGGGCGCGGGCAGCGTCTGCCCGAACCGGAACAACGCCAGCAGACCCAGCGTGAACAGCAGTTTCCGGCGGAGCTCCGGCACCCGGAACGCCCTGATCAGCACAGTGAGCATGGCCCATGAGTCTGGCCCGGGGCCGGCCTGGGGTCGTCCGCTCAGCCGATGCACCCGTGTACGCGGATCCGCGTACACGGGTGCGCGTCACGAGCGGCTCCTGTCACGAGGGCGGGTAGACCGAGGCGAGGACGCCGGGCAGGCGCGGGACCAGCCGGGTGTAGCGGCCCTCCGTGCAGCCCGCGTCCGGCTCGTTGGCGAGCTGCTGCGACACCAGCCCGGCGATGAGGCTCGCGGCCAGGGCGAGCCCGTCGTCGCCGGCCGCGTCCGGGTGCAGCTCGCCGCGCTCCACCGCGCCCCTGATCAGGCCGGCGAAGTGCGCGTGGATGTCCAGGGCGGGCGCGTACGCCTGCGGCGACGGCGCGAAGCCGGGCACCGGCCGCCAGAACAGGAGCTGCGCGAGCACCTGGTTGTCCATGATCCACTGCGCGCCCGCCTCGTAGGAGGCCCCGAGCGCACGCAGGCCGGGCGGGTGCGGCTCGGCGGCCCGGCGGACCGCGTCGAGGTACTGGCGCTGGCCGCGCTCGAACAGCGCGTCGTACACGGCGGTGCGCGACGGGAAGTACCGGTACAGCGACGGCGGCTGGACCCCGAGCCGCCGGGCGACCGTGGACATGCTGAGCCCCGCCACGCCCTCCTCCGCCATCACGCCGAGCGCCAGCCCGAGGATCTCGTCCTGCGTCTCCGCCCTGCGCCGGGCCCTGCGATCCGGAATGTCAGCCACGGCATGTAGCTTACGCTATGAGTATTAGCTAATGGCATTAGCAAAAGCTAAGGAGGCTCGCATGTCGCGCGACATGGTGCTGGTCGGACTGCGCCAGAACAACCTCAAGGACGTCTCGCTGCGGCTGCCCAAGGAGCGGCTCACGGTGTTCACCGGGGTGTCGGGGTCGGGCAAGTCGTCGGTCGTGTTCGAGACGATCGCGGCCGAGTCGCGGCGCCAGCTCAACGCCACCTTCAGCGCGTTCGTCCGCAACCGGCTGCCCTCCTACGAACGCCCGCGCGCCGAGCGGCTGGCCGGACTGACGGCCGCCGTCGTGGTGGACCAGAAGCCGGTCGGCGGCAACGCGCGCTCCACGGTCGGCACGATGACCGAGATCCACCCCATGCTGCGGGTGCTGTTCTCGCGCCGGGGCGAGCCGTCGGCGGGCCCCGCCACGGCCTATTCCTTCAACGACCCGCAGGGCATGTGCCCCGGCTGCCACGGCATCGGCCGGACGATGGAGGTGGACCTCGACCTGCTGCTGGACCGCGAGCTGTCGCTGGAGGAGGGCGCCATCCGCATCCACCCCGTCGGCTCGTACGCCTGGAAGCTCTACGCGGCGAGCGGCCTGTTCGACCCCGCGAAGCCGCTGCGCGACTTCACCGGCGACGAGCTCGACCTGCTGCTGTACGGCGGCGGCTTCAAGGTCGAGCGCGGCGGCGGCTACGAGAACACCTACGAGGGCGTCGTCACCCGCTTCAACCGCCTGCACCTCAACCGCGCCGTCGA
Organism: Nonomuraea montanisoli; assembly: GCF_013363975.1. GTDB lineage: Bacteria > Actinomycetota > Actinomycetes > Streptosporangiales > Streptosporangiaceae > Nonomuraea > Nonomuraea montanisoli. The sequence goes on from NZ_JABWGN010000003.1 coordinate 465,959, forward strand.
CGCCCTCGACGAGACGGCGCGCCGGGTGGTCCGCGAGGCACGCTGCCCCGCGTGCCGGGGCGCGCGGCTCAACGCGGCGGCGCTCGCCTCGCGCATCGGCGGGCGCAACCTCGCCGACCTGTGCGCCCTGGAGGTCGCCGACCTGATCGGCGTGCTGGACGAGCTGGACGACCCGGTCGCCGGCGAGGCGGTCGAGGCGCTGCGCCGCATCGAGGCGATCGGCCTCGGCTACCTGACGCTCGACCGCGAGACCCCGACGCTGTCGGGCGGCGAGGCGCAGCGCCTGAAGACCGTGCGCCACCTCGGCAGCAGCCTGACCGGCATGACGTACGTGTTCGACGAGCCCAGCGCCGGGCTGCACCCGCGCGACGTGCACCTGCTCGGCGACCTGCTGCTGGAGCTGCGCGACAAGGGCAACACCGTGCTGGTCGTCGAGCACGACCGCGACCTGATCGGGCTCGCCGACCACGTCGTGGACCTGGGGCCGGGCGCCGGCGCCGACGGCGGCCGGGTGGTGTACGAGGGAACGGTCGCCGGGCTGCGCGCGAGCGGCACGCTGACCGGCCGCATGCTGGAGCGGGTGACCGGGTTCAAGGACGCCCGCCGCGAGCCGGCCGGCTGGCTGACCGTCGGCGGCGCCCGCACGCACAACCTCAGGGACGTGACGGTCCGCCTGCCCCTGGGCGTGCTCACGGCGGTCACCGGCGTGGCGGGGTCGGGCAAGAGCACGCTGGCCACGGTCGAGCTGGCCGACCGCCACCCCGGCGTGATCCTCGTCGACCAGTCGGCCATCGCCGCGTCGGTGCGCTCGACCGTGGCGACGTACCTGGGGGCGATGGACCCGCTGCGGCGGATGTTCGCCCGCGCCCACGGCGTGCGGGCGGCGTTGTTCAGCGCCAACTCGGAGGGCGCCTGCCCGGCCTGCGGGGGACGCGGCGAGATCACCACGGACCTGGCGTTCATGGACCCGGTCACCCGCGTGTGCGACGCGTGCGAGGGCACCCGCTTCCGGCCGGAGGCGCTGTCGTACCGGGTCGGCGGGCGGACCATCGCCGAGGTGCTGGCGCTGACGGCCGACGAGGCGGCCGGCGTCTACGACCTGCCGGGACCGGCCCGGCTGGCGGAGCTGGGGCTGGGCCACCTGACGCTGGGCCGCGCGCTCACCACCCTGTCGGGCGGGGAGCGGCAGCGGCTCAAGCTGGCGCACCGGCTGCGGGAGGAGGGCAACGTGTACGTCTTCGACGAGCCGACCACCGGCCTGCACATGGCGGACGTCGGCACGCTGCTCGCGCTGCTCGACCGGCTGGTCGACGCCGGGAACACGGTCGTCGTGGTCGAGCACGACCTGGAGGTGGTCAAGCACGCCGACTGGGTGATCGATCTGGGGCCGGAGGCCGGCCGGCACGGGGGCGAGGTCGTGTTCGAGGGCACGCCGCCCGAGCTGAGCCGGGCCGCCACCGCCACGGGCGCGTACCTGGCCCGGTCGCTCAGGTCACCCGGTAGTCGTCGTCGCGCGCGTCCATGATCGCCATGTGGCCCGGCAGGTGGCCGATCGCGAACTCCACCCCGCTGGCCATGATCGCCGCCTGCGGCGTCACCCCGCACGCCCAGAACAGCGGCACCTCGCCCGGCCGCACCTCGACCGGATCACCGAAGTCCGGACGGGCGAGGTCCGCGACGCCGATCGCCGCCGGGTCGCCCACGTGGACCGGCGCGCCGTGCACCATCGGGTACCGGCCGCTGACCTCGATCGCGGTGTCCACCAGCTCCTCCGGCACCGGCCGCATCGACACGACGAGCGGCCCGGACAACGTCGCCGTCGGCTCGCACTCGACGCTCGTGCGGTACATCGGCACGTTCGTCCCCAGCTCGAGGTGCCGTACCGGCACGCCCGCCGCGAGCAGCGCGCTCTCGAAGGTGAAGCTGCAGCCGATGAGGAACGGCACCAGGTCGTCCCGCCACCACGACGGCACGTCGTCGACGTCGGCGACCGGCCGCCCGTCCCGGTAGACGCGGTAGCCCGGCAGGTCGGTGCGCAGGTCACCGCGGAACAGCGCGGTGGAGTACGCCCCCGGCTCTCCCACGTCGAGGACGGGGCACGCCCGCGCGTTGCGATGGGCGAACAGCAGCAGCTCGTAGGCCATCGGCCGGGGCACGGCGATCAGGTTGGCCTGCGTCCAGCCCCTGCACCAGCCCGCGGTGGGCGACCGCTCGCCCGCGCGGAACCGCTCGCGCGCCTGCGCGGGCGTCAGGTCGGCGACATCCACGCTTCGACAGTACGCCCCGAGGTGTCGCTCAGCGCATCAGTCCGTTTCCACGGAGAAGGTGTGCGGGCCGAGCCCCACCCGGTCGCCCTGGGGCACCACGTACCCGTGGGCGACGAGGGTCGCCAGGCTGCGCCGCAGCCCGTCCTCCTCCAGGCCCGTGGCCCGGCACAGGGCGCCGACGTCCGCGCCGCCTCCACCCTGCGCCTCCGCGGCGACGGCCTCGTAGACGTGCACGTCCACATCCGACAGCGCCTGCACGTCGTGAGCCGGCACGTCGTGAGCCGGCACGTCGTGAGCCGGCACGTCGTGAGCCGGCACGTCGTGAGCCGGCACGTCGTGAGCCGGCACGTCGTGAGCCTGCGCGTCCTCATGCTCGTGGTGGGTCATCAGCGCGCCCTCGCTCCCTCCCGCAGCCGCTCGGGGTCCACGTCCCGCTCGGGGTAGCGGCGCAGGTACTCACTCTCCAGCTCGTTCGTCCGCGAGGTGTGGCGGGCGAGCGCGTCGTCGGAGCCGTGCAAGAAGGCGTCGGTCCGGGTGGCGTGCAGTTGCCGCAGCTCACGCAGCAGATCGTCGTCACTCAGGTCTCTGGGGTCTATTCCCATGGTCGTCATGCGGTGCCCCCTACCCTGAATGACCTCGACAATATCTGTCACATTTCCTGACACATGGGATTGCCGGGAACAGAAGTGAGCCTTACCTTCCCGGTATGGACCTTGAGCTCCGGCACCTCAGGATCGTCCGGGCGGTCGCCGACGCGGGAAGCGTGAGCAAGGCCGCGTCCACGCTGGGTCTGGCGCAGCCGGCCCTGTCCGCCCAACTCAAACGCATCGAGAGAGCGCTCGGCGGCACCCTGTTCGAACGCGACAGGCTCGGGGCCCGGCCCACCCGCCTCGGCGAGCTGGTGCTCGCCCGTGCCCGCGTCCTCCTCCCGGCCGCCCAGGAACTCCAGGACGAGGCGGCCCGCTTCGTCACCCGCCCCTCCCCCGGGTTCCGCATCGGCGCCACGTACGGGCCCGTGCTCGGCGGCCTCGTCCACCGGCTGGCGGCGGAGCACACGGTCAGCACGTACACGAGCTGGTCGGCCCGCGAGCTGGCCTCGATGGTGGAGCTGGGACGCCTGGACTACGCGCTCGTCGGCGCCTGCGGCGACAGCGGCGCCCCCGCCGGCGCGCTGCTGTGGGACTCGATCAGCCTCGACCCGATCTTCGTGCTCGTCCCCGAGCGGCACCCGGCGGCCGGCGAGAAGGAGGTGGAGCTGGCGGACCTGGCGGAGGAGCAGTGGGCCGTCACGCCGGGCGACGCCTGCTTCGCCGACTGCTTCGCGATGGCGTGCGCCCGCGCCGGGTTCACGCCCGGCACGATCTACGAGACCGACGTGGCCACCTGCGCGCACCTCGCCCAGGTGGGGCGCGCGGTGGCGCTCTGCCAGGCCACGCACGTGCCGGAGCCGGGGCTGGTGATGGTGCCGCTGGCGGGGGCGCCGTTACGCTGGCGCCAGCTCCTCGGCCGCCACCCCGCCGCGCCGGACGCCACCTGGGTCCTGTCCCACGCCAAACAGGCCCATATGGACTCGGTACGCCGGAACCCCGCGTACAGCGACTGGCTCGTCCGCAACCCCTCCTTCGGCACCGCCCCGTGACCACGCGCTCCCAGCGGCTCACACGGGCCAGGTGGCCACCGTGAACTCCCACCCGGGCCGCCACACGAACGGCGCGTCCACCAGCTCCTCCAGCGGCACGCCCTCCAGCAGGTTCTGCAGCGCCCACCGGTTGGCGGAGTGAGCGACGACGAGCACGGTGCGCCCCTGCCATTCCTTCATGCAGTCCTCCAGGAAGGAGGCGGTCGCGGCCACCACGTCCCGGTAGCTCTGCCCGCCGGGCCAGGGCACGTCGATGTACCGGCGCCGCAGGGCCGCCACCTCGCTCACGGGCCGCCCGTTGTGGATCCCGTAGTCGCACTCCCGCAACCGCGCGTCGACCCGGACCTCCTTGCCGTCCCTGTCGCGGACCGGGAAGGCGATCTCCACGGTCTGCACCGCCCGCCGCAGATCGGAGCAGTAGACCACGTCCACGTCCCGCCGCCGGACCCCGAGCTCGACGGCCAGCTCCCGCCCCCGCTGCGACAGCTCGCCGGGCAGGATGCCGGTGGCGATGCCGATCTCGTTGTCCACGGTGACGGAGTGCGTCTCGTAGACCAGTCTCACGCCCATCCCCAGACGCTACCGGCCCACCCCGGAAACCCGTGACCCACTCGATCAACCCGTGGGAGCGTGGAATGATGTGCTCGCAGCGAACCCTCCCTCGGCGCGAGGGCCTATGCTCTACCCTTAGCCTGCGCCCCGGGGTTCGGGGGCGGCGGACAACTGAATCCAGGGGCGGTAGCTCAGCCGGTCAGAGCATCGGACTCATAATCCGTGGGTCGTGGGTTCAAGTCCCACCCGCCCTACTCTTCTCACCACCGCACACCTGGCTTGAGCAGGGGTTTCGCGGGATCGCGGGTTACGCGGACAGGCAGCCGGTAGCAGCGGAGAGCAGCCGTGTGCCACCCGTCGCGGAATGGATCTTGAGGCGTTTCCCCAGGTCGCGCATTGCAAAAGACGCCGGATGGGTTCGGGGTCCGTTGCATTCCGCGCGATCACTGCGACAGGGCTTCCAAGATCGACGTCAGGTTGTGTCCCTGCTGGTACTGAAAGCTGCTGGCTGATCCGACGCCTCAGCAGGACAATCCAGATCATGAAACCGGATCCGCAGCCCAAGGACGCCGCCTGGCCATGGCTGCTGTTCCTCTTATGGATCCTGGGCACACCGCTCCTGGGAGCGCTGTGGTTCAGCTACGGCTTCGCCCTCGCCGGAGGGCAGGCAACCAACAAACAGCTCTCCCAGATCTGCGGATACGCCATGCTGATCGTCGGATTCGGCGCGCCCATGCTGGGGCTCCTCCTCGCCCTCGCCTCCAAGCGGCGCAACGCCACCATCGTCTTCACCCTGGCCCTCATCGCGGTGGCTGTTTTCTGGGCCCGGCTGGCGCTGCACAAGTAGCCGGAAGCGCCGGTCACCCGATCGGGTAGGCGTCCTCCAACTCGTGGCGATCGGCCGGAAGCGGCACCTCCACCACCACCAGCGGCCGGCCAGAGGCATCGCGAACAGCACCGAAGACCGCCGGCAGCGGCACGTTCTTCGGTATGCCGAGCTGCTTGACCTCCTGGGTCGTGGGCATGCGGGCGGTGATCTGCTCCACGATGTGATCGAAGCGCACCCCCTTGCGTGACTGGAGATGTTGCCGGATGCCCTGCGGCAACGGCTCACCGCTGGTCAGGTCGGTGCCCTCGGACAGTTCCAGAGGCAGCCACAGCGAGACCAGCTCACTCGGCTCGCCATCACGGATGACCAGCCGCCGGCGCAGGAACGCCTTGCTCTTGGGCTGCGCATCCAGCAACGCCACCACCCGGTTGGGCAGTGCCACCGCGCCGGCCTCGACCAGCTCGCCGGGGGCGTTCGTCTCCGGACTGGTCAGGTACGCCTGACCTGTGCGGTTGGACTCCAGCGTCGCCATCGCAGGACGGCTGCGCACGAAGCGGCCCTTGCCCTGCTGAGACTCGATCCAGCCCTGCTCGCGCAGCACCCGAAGCGCCGCCACGACGGTGGGCCGGGAGACGCCGAACTCCTGGATGAGCTGATGTTCGCTGGGGAGCATGGAGCCGGGCAGGTAGGTTCCCGCCTCGATACGCTGTTGAAGCGCCTGTGAGGTTGTTGCGACTGATTGCATGTTCCAACACTCTGATAAGACCAATACATGGGCATTTCCGGCATGGCTGAGTAATGGGTCGACATGTCTCCTCGGCCTTACATTTGCCCTGGGAGGCCTCAGTGATTTATGGTCCGACTACTCCCATCGGAAGGGAAAGGCGTCTACGACATTTAATACATTGAGTGCCGCATGCGTGCTTGCCTGCCCTTTTTCTGTGTCATCTATACGCTACTGCAAGCCAGGGGAAATGTTCGACCTGGCGATCTTTCCAGCTGGTCACCCTATTCTATTTTTGCCCTATCTGCAATAATCTTCGGTTTCATGGCCGGGGCCGCCGCAGTGGCGTTTGCTTCCTCAGGCTTGAAACGTCGAGGCGCAGCTGGAGAGTAGAAATCAATGCAGGCGGGTGTAGGCGCGTCAGGTGGTCCAGCGAGGCATAAACGCCAAAACTGTCGCCCTTCGAGTATGCTGCAGCCGAATCAAACCTCGCCGAACGTCTCGGTCGGTGTGGCGAGCACGTTGATCACCGAACTGCCTAGGTTAGATACGTAGTACACGCACAGCTAAGACGGTGCCGTCCTCGTGTATCGAAACGGGACCTCCCCATTTTCGATCCCACATCTGCTCCGGCCAGGTCCCGCGCCCGTCGTATACGTAACTGCGGTACTGCTCAACTCTTCCCGGTGCCGGTTTCCCGTTATCCTTCGGAGCGAGGAGGGTGAAAAGATTCTCCGCGACTCCAGAAAACGCCTCTACGCGCTTGTCGTTGAGACGGAAGACGTGGTCCGTGCCGATGAATGGGATATCGAGCAGTTCGTGAGCCGCGTCCTGGACGCTGCCTGCCGCCGGGTGCGCGAAGCCAGTGGTGTAGCGCTGATTTCCCTGGCGTGCGGTCAAATACTGAGCAGTGGTATCGCCATCGCCGGCGAAGGCTGCTACTCCGGCGGTCGCTGTCCGCGCCAAAACATGGTGAAACCATGCGTAGTGCTCGGGCTGGACATGAAATCCAGGCTCGGGGGGCGGAACTTCATTACCCTCAGAGGGGGGTTGGATTCCCGGCATGATGTTCGCGTTCTCGGCCGCGCTGTCCAGGTTCCGCAGTGGATACTTAGGGAAAGCCTCCATCCAGTCGCCATTTCCAGGCGCATGAAGGCAGTGGATTGTGACTGGGCCCTCCATCGGCAACTCTGTACTGAAGATGAGGCAGGGTGTCTGGCCCCACGTTCCGATGTGCATGGCTTCCACGTGGGCCGAGCATGCTGCGAGTTGCCCGTAGGAAGAGTTGGGTCCGCGACCGTGATTTCCCTTGGCCGCTATCAAAAAGACCCATGACTGCTCACCCGGCTTCCAGACTTCTGCGAAGAAGTCGGGCTGATACTGGTAACCGGACGAGCTCTTTTGCCATCCCGCACGTAGGACGATGTCTGCGCTGACGATCGATACAAAGCGGTCAGGGTAACGCTGTCTGAGAACGTGTCTGGCTAGTGCTATGGCGAAACCCTGCCCTAGCTCTCGCGACTGAAGTTGCTTGTAGTACCGTGCTATGCCCTTACCTTCGTCGGACAACCCCAGGTACGCGTTGGGGACCGGATCCAGCGCCTGGCTGTACTTGAGGCTTCCCCAGTGTTCCGCTAGGCCGCGGCCAGCGCCTTGACGGGACAATGAGAGAGCCTGAGAGAGATCGTGCAGCACATTCCACGGGGTCAATCCCAGCGACCCGCCGACCTCCAAATTACGGAGGGGCTTCAAGCCGCTTTTTCGGCGAAGTGGCTGGTCACCTCTCTTTTTTCGCTTCTTGTCGTCCTTCGCTGCCGCCTTCTCTACGCTGCCGAGCAGCATAGAATCCGAGTGAACTGCTACGTTCGACGGCTGTACTAGCTCCCCTAAAACGTCCTCCGTAGGCTTTCTCGTCGGCTTCAATCAGCCCCTCCTGTGCGTGTGACAAGTACGCATCGACATGAGCTTGCCATCAGAGGATGAAAGGTCCTCTATCCGAACGGAGAGTGTTCTTTAACCCCAACCTCGATCGTTCAGGGCACGGGAAGGCCAGTCTTCACGATCATTAAGCGCGGATGAAAGGTTCACCCTATGTAGCCGTGCCCGTCGCATGCCCAGTGGAGGGGAACAGCGGAGGGGCACGGAGAACACGATCAGGGCCGTGAGCTGCGTTCCCACGGGTGGATCAAGATCGGCATGCGTCTTCGCAAGCAGGATGTCAGGAGTCTGTTGCGCTTGAGCTCCACCCCACCCAAGGCATCGCAACTGATCATGGGGCGGGATTGTGCCCCACCCTCTTCCCACATGCGGCCGAAGGCGATCTTTGCGCTGTTTGCTTTCTACGCCGTAACGGCGGTTCCTGTGTGCCTGCCGGGCGGATGGCGAGTGATCGTGCAACCAACAGCAGATGACGCGGTGGAGGTCTACTGCGCACTGGGGCGTCGGCGCCCCGGTTCGCCGTGAGCATCGGGTCTTTCTATCAGGCCATACAGGTGGCTCAGCAGTGGGCCGAGGCCTATCCGCACGATCTCGCCCCGCCTTACCTCCTGTACACGCCATACCGGCTCGTCGCCACCGGAACTGTCAGGGTCCGACCTGACTAATACGGTTCGGCGGCAACCCCGTCCAGGGTTCAAATCCCGATTCTCCGCAGGCGAACGGCGCATCCTTCAATCCGGATTATGCACGGACCGTCCTCAGAACAGCGTGATCAGCATCGCAGTCATCTGATCGTGAGTCACGGGCCTTGCCGATCTCCCGGTTGGTCGCCCGAACCGTCTCAGCACCAGCCGCGCGATCGCCCTTGCGCTGTCGTGGTACAGCTGCGGCAGCACCGAGAGATAGGTGTCGGCGGTCAGCACGATGCCCGCATACCTCAGCGCAGCCCGGCCACCTCGCCGCGCCACAGCCCGCGCAAGGCCACCAGCCACCACAGCACGAACAGCGAATCCTCCTGCGCGACGCGCAGAAGGGCGGCCAACTGCTCGACCGTCCGCACCGCCACCGGCGGACGCTCTCCCCCGCGCTGCCAGGCCACCTCCCGACGAGCGGTCCACACCACGGGATGCGAGCGCACCGGCACTGGCAGCCGCACGCCCCGCCCCAGGTTGCCCGCGATCAGGTCCTCAAGTACTGGCCGTACCGATTCCGCCGCCGTCCCAGCGCCGCGAACATGCGCGTCACATCCTGCCGCGACAACTCCGCCGGCTTGACCCTGCCCAGGTACGGGATCAGATGTAGCCGCACGTGATCCCGGCAGGCCCGGTGCATGGTCGGCCGCAACCGCGACTCCACCACCGACAACCAGTCCGGCTCGCCCCATCACTGCACCCACAGCCGACGCCCTCGGGCTGGTGTTGTGGGATCTGGTCGTGACCCGTTGCCGCCGGCGGGCTCGGCGATCATCGTGGTGGTCGATGACACCCTGTTCAAGCGGTCGGGCAAGAGGGTGTTCGGGAGGACCTGACATCACGAGGGTGCGGTCAAGGGGCCGCCGACCAGGTGGTGCTGAGCAAGCTCGCCCAGCACCGCGTTGCGGGACAGAACCCGTGCGCGCAAGAGAGTCAACGCGGTACTAAACAACACGCCGTCGGCCTGGAGTCTTCACTCCATTGGCCGCAGCTATAGGCGTGCCTTACGATTCCAGCCGAATCGAGTATCAACGATGGCGCAGCTCCCACAGTTCGTCGTTCGCTGACCGCAAATCGCAGCGAATGCGACATATCGATATGCGGTCTTGAGCGCGGCTTACCCTCTGACGGGAATCCGTGCGACAACTAGGGCAGGTGGGCGGATGAGTGGAGTTGTCGGCGAGCTGACACGTGCCGGCGATGCCCTAGCTCGCCCTACTCTGAGACTGCTTGATGGTAAATGGGGCCCGTTCCGGGTGGCTGTGCTGCGCAGCGCGTTCTCCCGAGACCAGCGTTCGATCCAGGTGGACGCCCTCCATGCGCAGGTCGACACATACCTCGGCGAGATGCTCGGTGAAGGCATCGAGGTGCCGGCCTCGGAGAGCGGCCGGGCGTTGTGCAACGCGTGGGTCAAGAACCAATGGCTGTTCCGCGACAACGCACCGGACGGCAGCCTGGTGTACTCGCTGACATCGTCGTCACTGGAAGCTCTCGACCTGATCCAGAACTTGTCACGAGATCGGGCACTGGTCTCCGAGTCCCGCCTGACGATGATCCTGGACACGGTCCGGCGCTGGGCGACCGAGGCCTCGGCAGATCCTCAGGATCGTGTCGATCGCCTGAACGCGCAGATCCGCGAGTTGGAGGTCGAGCGCGACCGCATCGCCGGCGGCGGCGCCGTGGCCGCCGCATCCGAGGATCGAATGCTCGACGGATACGCCAACCTCATGGACTTGATCGGCCAGCTACCGTCGGATTTCAAGCGCGTCGAGGAATCCATGCTGGATATGCACCGCCAGATCCTGAGGGACCTGCGTGACGAAGAGCGGTTGGTCGGCGAGGTTCTGGACGAGTATCTGGAGAGCCAGGACCGCCTACTGCGGACCACTCCCGAGGGGCGAGCTTTCGACGGCGCATTCGAGCTGCTGCGAGACGCAGAGCTGATGAACGAACTGCGCGAGAACATCCAGGTCCTGCTCGGCCACCCGGCCGCCGAGGCGCTGGACGAGCGGGACGTGACCGAGTTGCGCGGCACGGTCACCGTGATCCGCCAGGGCACCAGGGACGTTCTGGACCAGCGGCACCGGCTGTCCAAGACCCTCAAGGAGCACATCGTCAACAACGACCCGCTCGCCGAGCGTGAGCTGGAGCGTGTCCTTCGCGGTATCCAGCGGGAGTTGATGACCTGGATGGAGACCGCAGGGCCCCGATCCATGGTGAACGTTGACCTGCTGCCGCCGGTGGCGAAAATCGGCCATTTGCGGGAGAAGATGTACGACCCGGCCGCAGCGGCCCCACCACCTCCGCTGCGGCAGATCGACGACGACATTCCGGCCCCGCCGAGCGTGGAGGAGTTGAGGGCCGCGGGCGGCCCGTCGCTGGAGCAACTGCGAGCCGCCCTCATCGACGCGCTGACGGAGTCCAGCGTGGCAACCACAGCACAGGTGTTCAACGCACTGCCGGCCGATCTCCGCCGACCGGTGGAGATCCTGGGACTTCTGCACATACTCTCCAGCCTCGACGACTCCTCCATCACCGACGGGACCACCGAGGAGTTCCGCGCCATCCGGCCTGACGGGCACCGCCGCAATTTCCTGGCCGCTACCGCCTTGCTGTCCTCCCACCACGCCGAACGGCTTACCGCCGCAGCTGATGAAGGAAGCACCGATGCTTGAGCCCCATCCGTCGAAGCCCGGCGACAGCATCGAGGAAGCGCCGAGCGAATACGACGAGCAATTCGTGGCGACCGACGAGGATCTCGCCGACGACAGCGACGCCGACCGGTCCACCCTCGCCCTGTTCTCCGGCGACGAAGGCGGCCTGTCGCTTGAGCAACGGCGCGCGCTGGTGTGCCTGATGCGGAACAAGTTCGTCTCAGCCGCAGGCAACCCCGCCGAGTGGCGCGTCATCCGCGAACACAGCCGGCTGCTCAAGTCACGGCTCAACGACATGTTCCTCGACTTGCACGTGGACCTGCAGCACGAGGTCGCCTACAAGCGGAAAGTCATCTCCGATGGCGCCGACTTCCCCACCCTGCTGAAGAACACCGCCTACACCCGCGAGGAGACGATCCTGCTGGTGTATCTGCGGCACCGGTACCGCGCCGAGCAGCAGGCCGGCCACGATGACGTCACAGTCGAGCGGCAGGAATTGCTCGACTACATCGCCACCTTTCGGCCACCACATGCCACCGACCGGTCGCGGGACAAGGGGCGCGCGGATAAGGCTGTCGACAACATGGTCGCCAGCCGGGTCCTGACCCGGACCAATGACGTCGACCGGTTACGGATCTCCTCGGTCATCGCCGTCCTGCTGCCACTTGCCCGGCTGGCCGAACTGCACGAGTGGCTGATCGCCAAGAACGGCGGCCAGGGCTCGACCGCCGAGGACCTCGGCACCGACATCGACGATGAGCTGCAAGACGTGGACGAGGCGGACGATGTGGTGGAGATGGAGACGCTGGGGTGACCGTGCATCAGGATTCGATGTTCTACATCCCCGGGGCCGACCCTGGCATCACGCAGTGGAAGGTGGAGACTCTTCAGCTGGTCAACTGGGGCGGATTCTCCGGCCACGCCAGCGTGTCGTTCTCGCCCACCTCGACGCTGCTGTCGGGGGCGTCCGGCACGGGCAAGTCCACGCTCCTGGACGCCTACATCGCCGTGATGATGGACTCCTCGGTGCCGTTCAACGGGGCCTCCAACGATGCGACCGTCGGCCGGGCCCGCAGCGCGGACCAGCGCAGCCTGCTGTCCTACCTGCGCGGCAAGCAGGACATCGGGCGCGACAGCGCCACCGGGGAACTCGCCGACCAGGTGCTGCGGGGACAGAACAGCGCCACCTGGGGCGCGATCGCGCTGACCTTCATCGATGACAGGCAGCGGCGCTACACCGTTGCGCGGCTGTACTACGTTCCGCGCTCGGCAGTGCGCGACAGCGACCTGGTCCGCAAGATGTGCACGATCGACGGCGCCATCGACCTGCGCGCCCTGGAACGGTTCGCTGCCGACAAGTTCGATCGGCGTTCGGTGACCGCCGCGCTCCCGAACCTGACCATGCACGACAGCTACAGCGCTTTCTCGCAGGCATTCTTCACTCGCCTGGGCATCGGCGTCGGCGGCGACGGCGCCCGGGCGCTGCGGCTGCTGGCCCGTATCCAGGCGGGCCACCAGGTCACCTCCGTCAACGACCTGTACACCGCCATGGTGCTGGAGTTGCCCGGCACCTATGCCGCAGCGGATGCGGCGCTGGAGCACTTCGGCGACCTGGAGGACGCCCATACAGCGATGGCCACCGAGGAGGCCAAGGCCAGAGCCCTGGAGCCGATCCCGGAGCTGAACGACACCCGTGAGGCCGAGTTGGCCCAAGCCCGGCTCATTGACGGCTTCGGTATCCACCTCATGTCCGGTGATTCCCCGTTCGGGCTGTGGAAGCTGACGTACGAGGAGCAGCTGCTGGAGACGGCCGAGACCACGAACCGCATCCAGCATGGCGAAGCCAGGACCGACAAAGCCGTCGCGCAGAACCGGCGCATCGAGCTCACCGGCCGCAAGACCCATCTGGAAGCCGACCTGGGCGGCAACGAAGCCAACGCCACGATCATCGGCCTGGAGCGGGCCGTCGAGCAACTCGGACAGGATCGCGCGGCTGCCCAATCCCGACGGGAGACCTTCGACGCCAACACGCGGCGTCTACACCTGGAGCTGTCCGAGGAATCCGATTTCGCCGATGCGCAGACCGCTGCCAGAGCCTTTCTGGAAGGCTGCGATGACGCCGCGAAGGTCGCTCGCGACGAGCGAGACGCGATCAGAGACGAGGCCCGCGAGCCGCTGGGGCTCAAAGGTGAACTGCTCGAGGAACAACGGTCCCTGTCCGGCCGCGCCGGCCGTATGGACCCCAAGCTCCACGCGATCCGCATGCAGATCGCGGAAGAAGCCGACATCGAAGCTGAGCTGCTGCCGTTCGTCGGTGAGCTCATTGACATCAAGGCCGATCATCGGGGTTGGCGCAAAGCCATCGAGACCACCTTGTTCGGACTGGCCAGGGTCATGCTCGTCGACGCGAATCAGCTGGACCATGTCTCGAAGATCATCGATCCGCTGCGGCTGCGAGGGCGCATCAGCTTCGAAGGCGTCGACCTGACTGCCACGGCACGGCCACGCACCCGACAGCCCGACCGGATCTCGGGGAAACTCGAGTACAAAGATTCCCCGTTCACCGCGTGGGTCCAGAACCGCCTCACCGCCGACAACACCGACGCCTTGTGCGTGGAGAGCCCGGAGGGGCTGCGCGGGCCCGGCCTTCGCGTCACCGCAAGCGGCCAGACCCGATCAGGCACCTCCGGCGCCCACGGCGAACGAGGTGCCCCTGACGTCATCGGATTCACCAACACCGAACGCCTCGCCGAGATCGCCGAAGACCTCGAGAAGATCGAGAAGATCCTGACCCGCCATGATCAAAAACTGGCCGATGCCGACCGGAAGATCGACGCACTGGCCGAGGATCGCATGGCCCATCGCCACGTCCTGGCTGTCGCCCGCTTCAGGGACATTGACCCCGACGGCATCGACAACGACATCCGGTCCAAGCAGCAGCTGCGTGAGGACATCCTCAAAGCCGACGACACGCTGCGCAAACTCCGGACCGACCTGGAAGGCGTCGAGCAAGAACTAGGGGAGGCGGACAAGGCCTACTACAGGGCCGACACCCGAATGGCAGAGCTCGACGATGCGTGGAGTGAGCTGGTCGAACGAAAAGACGCCGTCAGTGGCGCCATCGACCGGATCAACGCCCGACAGGCAGTCACCCTCACCAACGAGCAGAAGTCCTACCTGAACACGGAGTTCGCCGAGGTGGCCACCGCCGACGATCTCAACGGCTTCACCATCGGCGTCAAACGTCTCGAAAAGCGCTTGGCCACATCCGCCGAGGAAGCCCGAGCCAAGGCACAGCGGGCCACTCAGTCCCTGGAGACGATTTTCCGCCACTACCAGCAGACCTGGAATGACCCGAACCTGTCCGACTCCGTCGACGACTACCCCTCCTACCGCAAGATCCTCGACGGGATCCTGACCACCGGACTTCACAAGCGTCGCGAGGAGTGGACCAGGCGCCTGACCGATTGGTCCGGCCAAGACCTCGTTCCTCTCGCCGGAGCGTTCGGCAATGCCATCGACGAGATCATCGACCGGCTCACACCCATCAACAACATCCTGGCCGGGCTGCCCTTTGGCGCTCGCCGAGACCGTCTGAAGATCGAGTTGCGCGTCCTGAACCGCGACGACATCACCACGTTCAAACGCGAACTCAATGCTCTGGCGCGCCTGAACGTCGACGGCATGACCGACCGCCACGTCCAAGCCGCCTTCGCCCGGCTTCAGGAGTTCATGAAGCAGATCCGCCCCGAGGGGCGGGGGAAGAACACTCGCGACTACTTCCTGGACGTCCGCAAGCACATCAACGTCACCGCCGTCGCCTACGATGCCGAAGGCCGCGAGCGTGCCACCTTCGACAGGATCGGCGGAAAATCCGGGGGCGAGGCCCAGGAACTGGTCGCGTTCATTGTCGGGGCCGCGCTGCGCTTCCAACTCGGCGACGACGAGAACGTCCGCCCCCGCTACGCCCCGGTGTTCCTCGACGAAGGGTTCGTCAAAGCTGACAGCGAGTTCACCGGCCGTTCGGTCGATGCGTGGAAGGGCCTGGGATTCCAGCTGATCATCGGAGCGCCGTTCGACAAGTTCACCTCGCTGGAGCCCCACGCCGACCGCGTTCTGCTGATGGTCAAGAGCCCCAAGGGCTACTCGTCAGTCAACGCGATCGAACCGGTGCCGCAGATTCCCGCCCGGCAGAACTCTGACGACGAGGGGCCGGCGTGAAGACTCCGGATCAGGTTGTCGCCGACGCCCGGCGAAGGCTGGAGAACACCTGGCACAACCAGGCCGTCGGAGCCGGCCAGGCGTGGCCGCACAAGTTCCCGCTGAGCGTGCCCGACAAGAAGGACGCACTGGAAAGCGGATGGCAGCAGACCATTCACCCGCTGATCCGCACCTGGCGCGACTGGGTCGCGCGACACCCCGTCCGGCTGCACACCGCCTCGCGGCAGGTCTTCACCACCGTCCAGGACGTGCCCAGCCACCTGGAGATCCTCACCGCCGACGATGCCGCCGCCGTGGTCGGCGGCGACTGGGCCGAACGGCTCGAACGCGGCCGACGCCGAGCAGCGTTGCTCGCCGACGTCTTGCCCGCCGCGCCCGAACCACAACGCATCATCCGCGCCACGGACGGCCACACCGACACCGACTTCGCCCTGCTGCTGAAAGTCGCCACCTGGTTCACCCGCAACGACGCCTCCGGATACACCCCACGGCAGGTCCCCATCCCCGGCGTCCACGCCAAATGGCTCAACACCCACCAGCCACTGATCCTGAACCTCGCAGGCCGGGAAGACCTCGGCCTGCTGCCGGCCCACCCGTCACGGATCCACTTCACCTACCTCGACCCCGGCCACCGTGCGACCGGCGGCCGCCGCCACGACAGCGCCACCGTCGGCGACGCGTTCACACCGGCGTACCAGCCGGACATCGTGATCGTCTCCGAGAACAAGGACACCGCGATCCACTTCCCGCCGCTACCTGGCGGCATCGCCGTGGAGGGGGACGGGTTCGGCGGCAAAGCCGCAGCAGCCTTCAGCTGGCTCACCGGCTCACGCCACCTGTTGTATTGGGGCGATATCGACGCCTACGGCTTCGAGATCCTCAACGGCTGGCGCGACGACGGAGTCGCGGCCATCAGCATCCTCATGGATCAGGCCACCTACGACGCCTACGAACCCTTCGGCACCAACACCGACCGCAACGGAAAGCCACTGCAGCCTGGGATCCCCAAGCCCTTGCCACACCTGACTGCCGCCGAGCGGGCGGTGTATCAGCGCTTGCTGGACCCGGCACTGCAGGGTCATCGGCGAATCGAGCAGGAACGCGTCCCCTTGAGCGTCGCGAACGCAGCGGTACAGGCGGCCATCAGGGGCTCTTGAGGTCTTGCCTCGACCGGGGAGGTCCCGAGTAGCTTGCTCTCGTGGAGGAAGGACATCCGGGCAAGCAGCAGGTGCGGTGGCCAGAGCGGCGCGAGGACGTGCTCGAGGCGCTACGAGCCTTGGGCGACCGCGACCATCAGGACCTGCACTGGCGTTCCGGGAAGGGATGGCCGGATCTCACCGCTGCCGTGCACTGGCTCATCGACGACACCTTCATCGATCAACACGGCGCACGAGCGCTGATCCCCCACCTTTTCCTTGATCAACGAGAAGCCGACCTCGTGCAGACGGTGGTCGACGCGCTCCTGCACGTGCTCGATGACCTCGGCCCCACGGCTCCGGACAAGGCCTATCTCGACCATCCAGAGTGGATCAATGCCCTAGACGCGGCCGGCGCCGCCTACCTGGCCTTGTCCTCCGGCAAGCCGAGCTTGTGACGAAAGCACACGAGCGAGCGGCTCCCCATCCATGATCCGCTGTACCGACGTGGCACGCCCCTGCTTGATGCCGCTTGCAGTGTCAGGGGCGTGCTGTAGAGATCTCCTCATGAAGAACGTGCACCAGGTGGCCGCCGCCCTGCCTCCCGTCGAGGTACTGCGCGACCACTGCCGAGCGCTGGCCATGGTGGATGCGATACGGATCCCGGAGTGGGAGTACCGCGAGTACTCCTTCGACGCGCACTGGGCGCCCGGGGAGGAGATGGCCTCATGGCGCAATGGTTCGGGCGATGACTACTCCATCGTGTTCTGCCCAGCCGGCGTGTACATCCGCGGCTTCGATCACGAGTCGCCCGTCTCGCCCTTCGCCAGTGATGATCTTCGTCCCTGGCCGGGCGTGGTCGACGACGTCCCCGAGGTGTTCAGGCCGCAGCTCGAGGAGATGGCCTTCACGCTCGAGGACGTCCCACTCATCACCTGCTGCCTGTGGCGGACCGCATCGGACGACGGCTGGCGCACGGGGAGGGCCGCCTACGAGAGGGACGGCTCGGAGCAGATGTTCGATCTGCTGGTTGATCGTTCACCAGAGGCATACGCGGCATGGGCGGCCACAGACGAGGACGCGCCGCCCGTGCCGCTGGAGGCGGTCGCGCATGTCTTCGCGCTCCGGCCGCTGACAGAACGGGTCGTCAGAGCGCTCAACCCGGAAGTCGGCCTGGGCGACGTCCAGGCCGACCTTCAGGAGATCGGCTATCCGTCCGAGTGACATGAGGGAGTCATCTCACCCCTTCCCGGTCACATCCGTGCTCTCCCGGAACGCCAGTCGATGTGGCACGCACACCTCGTGCGCCCTGTCCGTCCCGCCGCTCAGCCGCGAGGCCAGCAGGTCCACCGCCGACTGCGCGATCAGCGCCTTGTCGGGCGCCACCGTCGACAGGGTCGGCGTGGCGAACCGGCCGTCCTGGATGTCGTCGAACCCCATCACCATCACCTCGCCCGGCACCTCGTACCCCCGCTTGAGCAGCGTCCGCAGGGCGCCCAGCGCGAGCGTGTCGTTGAAGCAGAAGACCGCGTCCGGCGCGCCGGAGTCGAGCAGGCGGCTCATGGCCTCGGCGCCGTCGGCGCGCCCCCAGCGGGCGACCGGCGCGACCAGCGACGGGTCGGCGGGGACGCCGGCCTCGGCGAGCGCCTGCTGGTAGCCCTTCAGCCGCAGCCGGCCCGTCGCGGCGGCGGCCGTGCGCTGCACGCCGATGGCGGCGATCCTGCGCCGGCCGCGCTCGGCCAGGTGCAGGGTGGCCGCCCGCGCGGCGGCCACGTTGTCGATGCCGACGTGATCGTACGGCGAGCGGCCCGTCCCGATGCGCTCCCCGAGCAGCACCATCGGCGTACGCTCGTCGCGCCCGGCCAGGTCCTTGCCGGTGAGCGCGAGCGGGCTGAACAGCAGCCCGTCGATGAGGTGGTCGCGGATCCCGGAGATCACCACGCGTTCCTTGGCCCGGTCGCCCCGGGTCTGGTCGATGAGCACGGTCCAGCCGCGCCGGTCGGCCGCCTCGATGACGTTCGTGGCCAGTTCGGCGAAGTAGGGGTTGTCCAGGTCGGGCACCGCCAGCGCGACCACGCCGGAGCGGCCCGCGCGCAGGCTGCGCGCCGACAGGTTCGGCCGGTAGGAGAGCTCGGCTATCGCCGCCTCCACCCGGGCGCGTGTCTCGTCGCTGACATGGGGATAGTCGTTGACCACGTTGGACACGGTCTTGATCGACACCCCGGCCAGCTCCGCGACGTCCTTCAGCCTCGGCCGCACCCTGCCCCCTTCGCCATCGGCACCCTACCTGGTTTACAACGATGTAACGAACTGGCGCCAGGCAATTTACAACGTTGGAACCAACGATGTAGAACGTCCGTAACCCCACGGGCAGGAGTGATCTGGCATGTCCCTCG
Organism: Nonomuraea montanisoli; assembly: GCF_013363975.1. Lineage (GTDB taxonomy): Bacteria > Actinomycetota > Actinomycetes > Streptosporangiales > Streptosporangiaceae > Nonomuraea > Nonomuraea montanisoli. The sequence goes on from NZ_JABWGN010000003.1 coordinate 485,007, forward strand.
ACAAACTCTCCAGGCGGCGCGCACTGGGCCTGGGCCTCGGCGCGCTGGTCATCGGCGCCACGGGCTGCGGCGGAGGCGGCGGCCCCAAGCAGGCGCCGGCCGCCACGGCGGCGCCGACCGAATACACCGGCCCCTCGGTCTCGCTGAAGTTCTGGAACGGCTTCACCGGCGGCGACGGCCCGGTCATGAAGAAGCTGGTGGACCAGTTCAACACCGAGCACCCGAACATCCAGGTGTCGATGAACGTCTACAAGTGGGAAGACTATTACGCCAAGGTCCCCGCGGCCGTCTCCGCGGGTCAAGGCCCTGACCTCGGCATCATGCACGTCGACAGCGTCGCCACCAACGCGGCGCGCCAGGTGGTCCTGCCCCTCGACGACGTGGCCAACGCGCTCGGCCTCACCGAGGCGGACTTCTCCCCGCCGGTCTGGAAGGCCGGCGTCTACAAGGGCGCGCGCTACTCGATCCCGCTCGACGTGCACCCGCTGGGCATGTTCTACAACAAGACGGTCATGAAGCAGGCCGGGCTCGACCCGGAGCAGCCGCCCCGGACCGGCGAGGAGTACATGGCGGCGCTGGAGGCGCTGAAGAAGGCGGGCATCCAGGGGCACTGGGCCACGCCGTTCCCGTTCACCGGAAGCATGCAGTTCGGGACGCTGCTCCACCAGAACGGCGGCCGGCTCTTCGCCGACGACGCCGGCGTCTCGCGCTTCGCCGAGGATCCCGGCGTGCAGGCCCTGACCTGGCTCGTCGAGCTCGTCAACAAGGGCTACAGCCCCAAGAACGTCGGCCAGGACGCCGACTTCATCGCCCTGCAGAACGGCAAGGCCGCGTTCAACTGGAACGGCATCTGGTCCATCAACACGCTCAAGGAGATCAAGAACCTGGAGTGGGGCGTGGCGCCGCTCCCCCGGATCGGGTCGCAGCCGGCGGCGTGGGCGGGCTCGCACCAGTTCGTGGTGTTCAAGCAGCGTACGCCCGACCCGAACAAGCTGACCGCGGCCAAGGTGTTCATCAACTGGATCAGCGGCCACTCGCTGGAGTGGGCCAAGGGCGGCCAGGTGCCGGCCCGCAAGTCGATCCGCGACGGCGCGGAGTTCGCGGCGCTGAAGGAACAGGCCGCGATCGGCACCCAGATCGACTACCTGTACTTCCTGCCGTCGGTGGCGGGCATCGGGGACGCCTCCGCGGTCGTCGACCAGGCGATCAACGCGGCGATCCTGCTCAGGAAGAGCCCCAAGGACGCGCTCACGGAGGCCGCCGCCAAGGCCGACAAGATCCTTGAGGCCAACCGGAAGAAGTACGGCGCCTGATGGTCGCGGTCTCGGCGAAGCAGGCGGCGGAGGAGACCCCGGAGCGGGAGGTGCGCGTTCCCCGTGCGGGCAAGGCGACGCCGTACCTGTTCCTGGCGCCGTACCTGATCCTGTTCTCCGTGTTCGTGCTGGCCCCGGCCCTGTTCGGGATCTGGGTGAGCCTGCACGACTGGGACTACATGCTGGAGGGCAAGCCGTTCGTCGGCCTGGCCAACTACACGGCGCTGTTCGACGACCAGTCGCCCGTCTACGGCGACTTCTGGATGTCGATGCGGGCGACCGGGATCTTCACCGTGTTCAGCGTGCCGTTCCTGGTGGTGCTGCCGCTCGGGGTGGCGTTGCTGCTCAACCGGCCCTTCCGGGGCAGGACGCTGTTCCGGGGGCTGTTCTTCGCGCCGTTCGTGCTGGGCGTGGCGGTGGTGTGCCTGATGTGGCGGCTGCTGCTCGACCCGAACCTCGGCCTGGTCGACTGGATCCTCGGCACGCCGATCCCCTGGACCACCGCGACGCCGTGGGCCTGGATCGCGCTGGTCGGGGTGACGGTCTGGTGGACGCTCGGGTTCAACGCCGTGATCTACCTGGCCGGCATGCAGGACATCCCGCGCGAGCTGTACGACGCGGCGAAGGTGGACGGCGCGGGACGGTGGGGCGAGTTCGTCCACGTCACACTGCCGGGGCTGCGGCCCGTCGCGCTGTTCGTGGTGACGACGACGATCCTGGCCTCGGCGAACATGTTCGGGCAGTCGTACCTGCTGACCCAGGGGGCGCCGGGCGGGAGCACACGGACCGCGATCATGTACATGCTCCAGCAGGGGCTCCGGGAGTACAAGATGGGCAGCGCCTCGGCCATGAGCTACCTGCTCACGCTGGCGCTGATCCTGGTCAGCGTGGTCAACTTCCGGCTGTTCAGGACCCGGTCATGAAGCGCTACACGGGCCTGCTGGCCCTCGCCGTGCTGTTCGTGGGGCCGCTGGTGTGGGCCCTGGGCGTGTCGTTCAAGACGCAGACCGAGGCCACCCGGGTGCCGCCCACGCTGCTGCCCGCCGAGCCGACGACGTCCGCGTACGGGACGGTCTTCCAGGGCACCACGGACACGCCGGTGCTGCGCTGGTTCGCCAACAGCCTCATCGCCGCCACGGCGCACATGCTGCTGGTGCTCGCGGTGTCGGCGCTGGCCGCGTACGCGCTGGCCCGGCTGGAGTTCCGCGGCAAGAAGCTGATGTTCGGGATGATCGTCGGCACGCTGCTGGTGCCGGGGTTCGTCTTCCTCATCCCGCAGTTCCTGATCGTCGACCGGCTCGGCTGGCTGGACAGCCTGACGGCGCTCATCGTGCCGGGGGCGGCCGGCGCGTTCGGGGTGTTCTTCCTGCGGCAGTTCTTCCTCGGGCTGCCCCGCGAGCTGGACGAGGCCGCGCTGATGGAGGGCGCCAACCACTGGCACATCTTCTGGCGGATCACGCTGCCGCTGTCGCGGCCCGCGCTGGCCACGCTGGCCGTGCTGAGCTTCCTGTCCAACTGGAACGACTTCATCTGGCCGATCTACGTGATCTTCAGTCCCGAGTACTTCACGCTGCCGCCGGGCCTGTCGATCCTGCAGGGCGCGTACACGATCCACTATCCGGTGATCATGGCGGGCGCGGCGCTGGCCAGCGTCCCGGTCCTGATCCTCTTCAGTCTCACCCAGCGGTACGTCATCGAAGGCATCTCCCGCAGTGGCCTGAAAGGCTGACCCATGCACCTGGCTGTCATCGCCACGCTGATCCTCTCCCTCTTCACCAATCCGGTGTCCCGCTCCTTCTCCGACACGTTCGCCGACCCGTCGGTGATCCGCGGGCAGGACGGCTACTGGTACTCCTACGGCACCTCGGACCCGCTGCGCGAGGGCGAGAAGGCCCTGCACAGGCTGCCGATCGCCCGCTCGGACAACCTGGTCGACTGGACCTACGTGGGCGACGCGTTCGGGCCGGACAACCTGCCGTCGTACGCGGCGCCGGGCAGTCTGTTCTGGGCGCCGGACATCCGCTACCTCGACGGCCGGTACGTCATGTACTTCACCGTCACCGACACCGCCACCACGCCCGCCGGCTGGGACTACTCGATCGGCGCCGCCACGGCGCCCACGCCGACCGGGCCGTGGACGCACATCGACGCCCCGGTCGTCGCCCCGCGCCCCTCGGGCGGCTCGTACTGGAACACGATCGACCCCGCGCAGTTCACCGACGCGGACGGGCGCAAGTACCTGTACTTCGGCGGGTTCTTCGGCGGCCTGTGGGTCACCGAGCTGTCCGCCGACGGGCTGCACGCCACCGGGCAGCCGCAGCAGGTCGCGATCGACAACAAGTTCGAGGGCGCGTACGTGGTGCGCCACGACGGCTTCTACTACCTGCTCGGCTCCTCGGCCAACTGCTGCGCCGGGCCGACCACCGGCTACTCGGTGCTGGCCGGGCGCTCGACCAGCCCGCGCGGGCCGTTCGTCGACCGCGAGGGCGTGCCGCTGCTGGCCTCGCGCGCCGGCGGCACCCCGGTCCTGGACCAGAACGGCAACCGCTTCATCGGCACCGGCCACCACGCCCAGCTCACCGACCTTTCCGGTCAGGACTGGATGCTCTACCACGCCATCGATCGAAGCGACCCGTTCCTGGACGAGCCGTACGGGATCAACGAGCGGCCCATGCTGCTGGACCGGCTGGACTGGATCGACGGCTGGCCGGCCGTGCGTGCCGGGGCCGGGCCCTCCGAGCGGTCACGGGAGACGCCGGTGACCCGCGGGGTCGTGGACGACCGGTTCGCGGGCGATCTGTCGGGCTGGCGGAACACGGCCGGCTGGACCGTACAGGATGGACATGTCCGTGGCCAGGGCACGCTCCTCAGCCGCGCGTCGCTCGGCGGGGACGTCCGCGTCGAGACCGACCTCAGGACGGACCGGTCCGCCGGGATCCGCGTCGGCGGCACGACCGCGGTCGTCTCGCGCGACGGGCTGACGCTCACCTCGGGCGGCGCGTCCCGTACGGTGGCGCTGCCCGGAGGGGCCACGACCTGGCACAACCTGGCCGTCACCGTCAAGGGACGGACGATCACCGCCGAGGTGACCGAGGCCCGGCTCCGTGACCCGCAGGCGAGCGTCACCGTCACGGGCGGCGCGCACGGCCCGGTCGGGCTGGTCGCCGACGGGGGCGCCGACTTCGACAACGTCTCCGCCGCCCCGCTGTTCAAGGCCGTCACCAGGGCGGCGCCGACGCCGCGTACGGGCAGGCTGCTGGACGCCGACGAGTTCGACGGGCCGCTCGACTCCCGCTGGACCTGGGTGCGGCCGGACGCCGCGGCCAGGACCGAGGAGGGCGTGCTGCGCTGGCCCGTCCAGGGCGCCGACCTGGTCGGGGCCGACAACAAGGCGTCGGTGCTGCTGCGCGAGGCCCCCAGGGGCGACTACGTCGTCGAGACCAAGGTCACGCTCGACCTGGGCGAGGACGCCGTACGCAACTACCAGCAGGCGGGGCTGGTCGCCTACGCCTCCGACGACGACTTCGCCCGCCTGTCCCAGGTCGCCATCTGGAACACCCGCCAGGTCGAGTACGGCCGCGAGCTGCCCTTCGCCGGCCGCCTGTCCTACGGCGGCAACATCGTCGGCCCGCCCGCCAGGACCACCTGGCTGCGGCTGGCGCACCACGTGGACCCGGCCAACGGGGAGCACGAGTTCCGCGCCGGATCCAGCCGCGACGGCAGGACCTGGACCTGGGGCGGCGTGTGGACCTTCCCCAAGGACACGGCCGTGCGCATCGGCCTGGCCGCCCACGGAGGGGCCCAGCCGGCCGTCAACGCCGACTTCGACTATGTACGCGTCTACCGAGGAGCCTGACCTGTGCCGCAAGCACACCTGACCCTTGACCCCTCCTTCCGCATCGCCCCCGTCGAGCGGCGCCTGTTCGGCTCGTTCGTCGAGCACATGGGCCGGTGCGTCTACACCGGCATCTACGAGCCGGGCCACCCGGCGGCCGACGGCGACGGCTTCCGCACCGACGTGCTGGAGCTGACCCGCGAGATGGGCGTGAGCGTGGTCCGCTACCCGGGAGGCAACTTCGTCTCCGGCTACCGCTGGGAGGACGGCGTCGGCCCCGACCGGCCCACGCGGCTGGACCTGGCCTGGCGGCAGATCGAGACGAACGCGTTCGGGCTCAACGAGTTCATGACCTGGACCCGGGCCGCCGGGGTGGAGCCGATGATGGCCGTCAACCTCGGCACCCGGGGCCTCCAGGAGGCGTGTGACCTGCTCGAATACGCCAACCACCCGTCGGGGACGCAGTGGTCGGACCTGCGGGTCAAACACGGAGTGACCGACCCGTACGGGATCAGGCTCTGGTGTCTCGGCAACGAGATGGACGGACCCTGGCAGATCGGCCACAAGACCGCGCACGAGTACGGGCGGCTCGCGAACGAGACCGCCAAGGCCATGCGGCTCGTCGACCCCGGCATCGAGCTGGTGCTGTGCGGCAGCTCCAACAGCGGGATGCCGACGTTCGGCGCGTGGGAGGCCACCGTGCTCGAACACGCCTACGACGCGGTCGACTACCTGTCGCTGCACAACTACTACGAGGAGAACGGCGACCTGCCCGGCTTCCTCTGCAGCGCCGTGGACATGGACCGCTACATCTCGGCCGTCGTGGCCACGGCCGACCACGTCGGGGCGAAGCTCCGGCGCAAGAAGAAGATCAACCTGTCGTTCGACGAGTGGAACGTCTGGAACCAGAGCCGGTTCACCGGGCGCGAGCGCTCGCCGTTCCAGGAGGCGCCGGAGCTGATCGAGGACACCTTCACCGCCGCCGACGCCGTGGTGGTGGGAGACTTCCTGATCACGCTGCTGCGGCACGCCGACCGGGTGAGCATCGCCTGCCAGGCGCAGCTCGCCAACATCATCGCGCCGATCAGGACCGAGCCCGGCGGCCCGGCCTGGCGTCAGACGATCTTCCACCCGTTCGCGCTGACGGCCCGGCACGCGCGCGGCACCGTGCTGCGGGTGGAGCCGTCCGGGCCGCTCCTGGAGACCGAGCGGTACGGCGAGGCGCCCGCGCTGTCGGCGGTGGCCACCGTCGACGGGTCCCGGGTGGCGCTGTTCGCCGTCAACCGGTCGCCCGACCAGGACCTCGACCTCACCGCCCGGCTCCCGGCGGCGGTCCGGCCGGTGTCGGCCTCGGTGATCGCCGCCGGGGACGACCCGCACCGGGTGGAGGCGCTTCCGCAGCCGTTGACCGTACGGGCCGACGGTGACCGGCTGACGGCGCGCTTGCCCGCCGCCTCGTGGACGATGATTCTCGCGGAGTGCGAGAGCCTGCGCGAGCAGCGATGACGTCCGGCCGCGCTCCGGCTCGTGGCCCGGAGCGCGGCGTCGCGATCGAGGCGCGGCATCTTTGACGAACCCCCCGAACCCGGGGGGTTCGAGGGGTTCCGATGTTCCTCAGGTCTGTCGCTCAGGCCTTCGCGGGACGGATCGCCACGTCATCGATCTGGAACGCGGGTCCGGCGGCGCTCGCGTTCCAGACGAAGGTCCAGTCGACGCGGGTCGCGCCCGTGGGCGCGGTGAACGTGCCGGCCGCTTCGGTCCAGGCGGTCTTCCGGGCCAGGGAGATGGCGTCGGTACGCAGCACCGTGCCGGACTCGTCGCGCCACCGCACGTTCCACGTGACGGCGGGCATGGTCGCCACGGCCTCCCGGTACCACAGCGACACCTGGTAGCTCGTGCCGGCGACCACGCCGCTGTACCCGGGGAAGTTGTCGAGCGACACCGCGCTGCCGGACCCCTGGGTGCTGGTCATCTGCAGCGAGCCCGTGCCGCCGTGCGCGCCGCCGGTCTGGTGCGCCACGCCGGCCCCGTACCACGCGGCGTAGGGCGAGGTCGTCGTACCGGACTCGAAGTCCTGCTCGGCGATCGCCGGCGGGGCGGGCGTGCCACCGTCGAACGTGCTGCCGGCGTCCTGGCCGTACTGGGGGCCGACCCACAGCCCGGGCACGATGCGGGTGCCCATGTCGGCGACCCTGAACTGCCACGGTCCCGTGTAGGTGTTGTCGTGCCAGGAGTTGTGCGACCCGTGGACGATCGACTGCTGGATCACGGCGCCCTTGTACGGTGACCAGTCCGGATATGTACCCCAGTTGGACAGCAGGGCCATGTGCCCGCAGTACTGCGTCGAGCAGCCGCCGTTGACGGCACTGGGATTGAAGGCGAACGTGTTGTGGTGGATGTCGACGTTCTTCGTCCACCAGCGGCAGTCGGTGTAGAGCGGCTCGCCGGCGATGGCGGGAGCCGAGCACCGTGAGGTGTTGGTCGGTCCGACGATCAGCGTGCAGTCGCCGGTCGTCGAGGCCGGGCTGTTGCAGAACCGGTCGGCGTTCGCCCACGCGGTGATCCCGCCCCAGTTGTTCTCGAGCACGTTGCCGGTGATCTCGATCTTGCTGGTCCGCGCTTTCACGCGGGGCTCGCCATCCGCCTCGGACAGGTAGATCGCCGCTTCGGGGAACGGGTCGCCCTTCGCCGCCCGCTCGGCACCGGAGGCCCAGGCGTTGCGGCGGATGGTGTTGTTCCGGATCACGGCGTTGTAGCTGATCTCGTAGAAGATCCCGAGCGAGTCGTTGTCCTCGATGAGGTTGTCCTCGATGAGGAAGTCGTTGTTGTTGGTGTCCGCCCAGACCCCCGGCCCGTGGTTGCCGTGGACCCAGTTACCGGTCACATCGGCACCGTTCACCGCCCAGAACTTCATGCCACCGGTGCATCCACACCCAGGGATCTGGTGCTCCCAGTCTTCGGTGTTGTTGCCGGTGAACTCGTTGTCCGCCACCACCAGGCCGGTGATGGTGTTGCCGGACTTGTAGGCGTTCAGGCCGTACTGCCCGTTGTTCTTGAGGCAGTTGCCACGGATCTTGTTCGTGGCCCCGGCCATCAGCCCCGCGCCGGCGTTGTCGCGGATGGTGTTGTGCTCCACGACCCAGCCGTCGCCGGAGTCGTGGTTGACCACGCCCTCATCGTGCGGCGCGACGAACCCGGTGATGGTCAGGTACCGGATCGTGACGCCGGTCGCGCGCTCACCGAACGCGTACCGGTTCAGCCGCTGCCCGTTCAGCACCGCGCCGGGCGCGCCGATGAACGTCGCGCCGTTGCCGGGGACGATCTGGGCATACGTGCCGGTGCCCAGCGTGTGCGTGCCGGTCTCGAAGTAGTACGTGGTGTTCGCCTGGCGTAAGTTCACACCGCTGTTGTCGCCCTCGGGGACCACGACCGCGCCGGCGGGCGGTGTGGTCGGGCCGTTCAGCGACGAGCTCCCGCAGACCGCTGCCGTTGCCGTCGTCGTCTCGGTTGCCTTGTCGACCGCGTCGCCACTCGCCGGCGTCGCGCCGCCCATGACAACCGTGGCGAGGGCCACCAACGCCACTGGCCAGGTTCTTCGCATTCCTGTTCCCTTCCAGGTCTTGACCAGCCCTGGGCGCACTCGACCGTCGGCCGTCGTCGCTGTAGCCAGAGCTCGCGCCAAGCCTCAAGATCAAACGCTGAGAGAGTACTGCAGGGCCGATGCCGGCGTCCTGCTGATCAGGGACAGCGACGGACATCACACGGCGAGCAGGCGCTGATCGCCGCCGGGCATCATGACCGCATGCTGCAAGTGTGTCCCAACGGCGCCCGCGACCGGCGTGCGTGCCCGAACCTGCCGATCTCACCGGCCGAACTGGCCGCGGCGGTCAGGGAAGCCGTCGCCGCCGGCGCGACGGACGTCCACCTCCACCCGAAAACCCCCGAAGGCGCCGACACCCTGATCCCGGACCACGTGGCCGCCGCGGTCACCGCGGTACGCGAGGCCGTTCCCGGCATACCGGTCGGGGTCACCACCGGCGCGTGGGCCGCACCGGATCCCCGCCAGCGGGTCGAGCTCATCCGGTCCTGGTCCGTCCTGCCCGACCACGCCTCGGTCAACTGGCACGAGGACGGCGCGGAGGAGGTGGCCGAGGCGCTGCTGGAGCGCGGCGTCGGGATCGAGGCCGGCATCTTCTCCGGAACGCCTGCGCCGCGCAGGTTCCTGGCCTCCCCGCTCGCGGGCGGCGTCCTGCGGGTGCTCGCGGAGGTGACCGACACCGACCCGCGCACGGCGCGAGCCGCCGCGCGCACGCTGCTGGGCGAACTCGGCGACGGGCTGCGGGCGCCAGTCCTCCTCCACGCCGAGGACGGGGCCGCGTGGCCGGTCCTCAGGCTGGCGGGCGAGCTCGGGCTCGCCACGCGCATCGGACTTGAGGACGTGCTGGAGCTGCCCGACGGAACTCCGGCGACGACCAACGCCGAGCTGGTCCGCGCCGCCCGCGCCGTGCTCGGCCCGGCTCACTGACCGGTCCGCCGTCGCTCCGCGGGGATCAGGGATAGATCTTCTTGTTCTCCCGCAGCATCGCGACGAACTTCTCGATGCGCGCCGCCCGGGTGGCGGCCTTCTTGGCGTCGCCCACCCGGTGGAGGATCGCGAAGCGGTTCCTGCTGTCCAGCGTGGCGAAGAACGCCGCCGCGGCCGGGTCGGCGTCCAGGGCCGCCCGCAGGTCGTCGGGCACCTCCGCGGTCTTCTGCGGGGCGTAGGCCGCCTCCCACCTGCCGTCGGCCCTGGCCGCCTCGATCTGGGCCAGGCCGGCGCGGCGCATCATCCCGGCGGCGACGAGTTCATCGGCCCGGACGCGGTTCACCTGCGACCACCTGCTCCTGGCCGTGCGCGGGGTGAAGCGCTGCAGCCAGTGCTCGGCGTCGAACGTGCGCTTCTGCCCGTCGATCCAGCCGAAGCACAGCGCCACGTCGAGCGCCTCGGCGTAGCTGACCGAGGCGATGCCGGACTCCTTCTTCGCGATCTTCAGCCAGAGCCCCGGCACCGCTTCGTGCTCGGCTTCCAGCCAGTTCTCGAACGCGGCCTGGGAGGGGAAGGCGAGGATGGGGAGGTCTTGCTTTTCCGTCACGATCTGCAGCACTCCTTCAAGCGGAAGACCAACGGCGAGCGGACGTGGCACATGCTACGGCGCGCCCTTCCTCCCAGGACGCCCTGATCGGCCCGGCGGTGACGGCGTTGATCAACTAAACTCCCACGCCTGCCCGTCGCCCCTCCCCGACGACACCATCGGAGTCCCCCATCAGCAGCTCGAACCTGTTACAAGTCTCCGCACTGGACGATTGGCGCCACCCTCTCGCCTCGGCCTCGGACGTCCTCGCGCCCGCCCTCGGCGCGGGCCTGCTACCGGACGCGCTCATCGAGGCCGTGTTCGCCGACGACGACCCCGTGCGGCTCGGCCGGCTGGCCGGCAACAAATCGCTCATCGCCGCCGAGCCGTCGCTGGTCGACCGGCTCGCCGCCACCGGCTACGCCGACGTGATGAAGGGGGCTCTGGGCAGCATGGTCGACGTCATGTCGGACAAGCCCTCACTGTGGTCGCGCGCATGGTCGCCGCGTGCCCGGCGGAACATCCTGGCGGCCCCCCGCGGCGCCGGCTGGACCGGCCCGGAAGGCGCGCTCGCCGACCTGTTCGAGTTCACGTGCACCATGCCGCAGGCCGCCGTGGTCTGTCCCCTGCCGGGCGCCGCGCGTACCTGCCTGGAGAAGGCGGGCGGCACGCTCACCCGCGCCGAGCAGCTTCGCGCCCTGCTCACCATCCACGACCACGACGGCGGGCGGGCCGCCCTGGAGCAGCTCGCCGACGCCGGCGCCCTGCGCCCCGACGTCGTAGAGGTCGTACGGGAGGCGCTGACCGACGCCGGCGCCCTGCGGAAGGCGGTCGAGCTCGCCGAGGGCACCGGCGGACTGATCGAGGAGCTCCACGACGACCGTCCGGAGCAGCGTCGTGAGGAGTGCCTGGCGCTGCGCGAACAGATCGACTGGACCGCCGTGGCCGCCGCCGCCGCGAGCCGGCCCTTCGACGAGAAGGCCACCGCGCTGCTGATCGCCCGCCCCGACTTTCCCAACGAGCTCCGTACGGCCTGGTATCAGGAGCGGGGCGTGCTGGTCGCGACCCACTCGGCACGCGTGGACCCGGGGATGTTCACTCTGGACCCGGGCGGGCCGCGCGCCGCCAAGGCGACGGCCGTCCTGGTACGCCGCGGGCTCGACGAGGGGCTCTCAGCCGCGCAGGTGCTGGAGTCGGCGCGGCCCGCCGCCGCGGTGCTGGAGGCCGTCCGGCAGCCGCCCGAGGCGAGCGGCGGCGCGTGGAGAGATCTCGCGGCCCTGCTCGCCGACCTGGTTCGCGAGCGCCTGGGAGACGACGTCGAGGCGTGGCGGTCGGCGCGGGCGCTGCTGTCCCGGTTCGGCGGGACGGTTCCCGAGCTCCTCGACAAGTCCGCCACCACATCGGCGAAGTCCGAAGGCGGCTGGCCCGGCGGGGCCGGCATGCCCGCCCCGGAGCGTTCCTCCTCGGTCACCGGCGCACGGGCGGCCTTCCTCACGCTGCTGGACGCCGCGCCCACCGCCACGCACGCCGCCCTGCTGCCCCATCTGGACGATCGCACCGTCTGCGACCTGTTCGGTCACGGGCGGTGGCGGACGGAGTGGATCGACCTCGCGCTGACCGCGCGGCAGCCCGGCTGCGTACGGGTGCTGGCGAACTGCGCCTCGCTCACCGCCGGCGCCGTCGAGGCGCTGATGCGTCTGGACGATCCCGCCGTCAACGCCCGCCTGTTCCGGCGGTCCGGCGCCACGGCCCCGCAGCGCGAGCGCCTGCTGTCCGGACGTCCCATGCGAGAGGGCGCCACGGAGCCGCTGCCGCTCGACCCCGCCCTGATCCAGGAGCTCATGCGACGCACCTCGGGATGGCGTGGACGCGACCCGGTGGACTGTGCCGACGTCGAGCTGCAACGGCACATCCTGGAGCACGTCCGGGTCCGCGGGATCGTCCCGCAACTACGGATGGTGCTGAACCTGTGGGAGCGCCACGGCGCGGACGCGGTGGCCGCGCTCCTGGAGAACCCGCCGAGGGCGGTCTCCCACACCCGCATGGTCATCCGCAGGGAGGTCCGCAAGACCGTCACGAGGTTGCTGGCCGGAAAGGACCGTGACGCCGCCCTCGCCGAGCTCCGGGCGGAGGTCGCCGAGGGCGAGACGGTCCGATGGCAGAGCGCGGCGCTGCGCGAGCAGCACTTCTCCGGAGCCGAGCTGTTCCGGGAGGCCCACCACTGGCGCTGGGCGGAGCTGCTGGCCGAGCACGCCCGTCACCCGCTGCCTCCCCTGGTGCTGAAGGGGCTGAGCAACATCCCCGAGTGTTCCCGGGAGTTCCGCGACGAGTCCGAGGCGATCGGCGACGACAGCGCGCCGGACGAGCTCCAGCTCCTGCTGGACGAGGGCCGGACGTCACTGGAGATCCTGGGCGCCTCGAACATCACCCCCTACTGGGGGAGCTGGCTGCTCCAGGCGGTCAGGTGGGAGGGGTTGACCTGGGACGACGTCCTTGAGCACGCGCGTCCGGCCCATGTCGTCCTGAAAGGCTGGGGCGACCACATGCGGACGCAGCTCGCCCCGCTGGTACGTGAGCACCTCGACCCCAGCCCGCAGGCCTGGGTGCTGGCTCTGCGCATGCTGCCCGAGTTCACCGGATCGGTGGCCGAGCTGGTGCGCACCGCGGCCGCCGCCACCGGCGTCGAAACGGAGTGAACATGTCTGGATACCACTGGGCCGAGGTCCCGGCGCTGGTCGAGGCCGCCACGGTCGAGGACTGGACCCGGCCGCTGGCCGGGGCCGCCGACGTCATCGAGAAGGTGCTTCGCGTCGGCCGGCGGATCCCCGACAGCCTGCTGCGGGACGCGCTGGCCGTACGCGAGCCCCGGTTCCTGGCCGCCGTGCTCGACAACGCGCGGCTCCTCGCCGACCCCGCCGCGCGGGACCGGATCGAGCAGGTGCTGGCCGGCGACGTCACGCCGTTCGTCGAGACGCTGATGTCCGCCAGGGCCACCAGGGACCGCGCCGACGTGCGCGAGCGGCTGGCCGCGACCGGGCGTCCCGAGGTCGTCGAGCGCGCCCACCTGGGGCACCCGGCCTGGTCGTGGCGGCTGCGCCGCGAGGTCGTCGCCGCCGCCGAGCACCCGGATCCGTCGCCGGTGCTCGACCACGCGCGGCGCGTCCTCGAATCCGGTGAGCCCGAGCTGGGGCTGGTCGCCGACCAGCTCGACGCGCTGCTGACGCTCCACGACCACGCCGAGGACGGCCTGGAGCGGCTCGCACGCGTCGACGCCGGGCCGTTGCGGCCGGAGGTCGCCGGCGTGCTCCGGACCGTCCTCGACACGGGCGACGCGGGCGTCCTGCGCGCGGCGGCCGAACGGGCCGAAGGCGTCGAAGGTCTGCTCGCCGAGCTGTACGACGGGAAGACGCCCGGGGACCACCGCCGGTCCCTGGAGTGGCGCGAGCCGCTGGACTGGGCGGCCCTCACCGCCGCCGCGCGGAAGAAGCCGTTCGTCAAGGACGCCGCGGCCGCTGTGACGGCTCGTCCCGACTGTCCCGGCGAGCTGCGCGTCCTGCTCTACGCCCGGCATCCCACGGTGGTCGCCGAGAACGCCGCGCACCTGGACGTGGAGCTGGTGCGGGCCGACTGCAACAAGCGCGGCCGGGCCAAGGCGACGCGGATCCTGGTCTCGCGTGGGCTGGGGCGGGGGATCAGCGGGGCCGACCTGGCCGCCCACGGCGCACCTGCCGTCGCGGTCCTCGAAGCCGTGCGGGGCGTCCGGCGGGAGTACGCGCCGGCGGTCGACGAGTTCACCGAGCGGCTGTCGGACCTCGTCGAGAAGCACCTGGGGGACGACGTCGGCGCCTGGCGGTCCGCCCGCGCCCTGCTGAAGGACTTCCCCGGCACCATCCCGGACCTGCTCGCCGAGGCCGCGGCGAGCAAACCAGTCGCCGGGTCCGCGACGAGCCCGATGGACGGTGAGTGGCCGGATGCCGCGTCCTGCCCCTACTCCTCGGCCCCGTCCTCCTACACCGGAGTGCGGCTCGCTTTCGCGACGCTGCTGGACGCGGCCGCCGACTCCGCGCACGAGGCCCTGACGCCCCATCTCGACGGGCAGACCACGCACGACCTCTACCGTCTGTGCGCGTGGCGTCCGGGCTGGCCCGACCAGGCGCTGGCGACCGCTCCCAAGGGCAGGGTGTCCCCGGCGTGGATCCTGGCCGGCCGGCCCGGCCTGGACGCTGAGGCGATCGAACGGCTGATGAGCACCGCCGACCCCGAGGTGCTCCTCCTGCTGTTCTGGCACGCCGCCTGCACCGATGACCAGCGCGCCAGGATCATCGCCGTCGCGGAGGAGCGGCCGGACCCGGAGTACGCCTTCCCGACCCGGCCCGAACACGCCCAGAACTGGCGCGTCGCCGACCTCTACGCATGCTCCCACACCGACCTCTTCGACACGATGCTCCGCACGGTGTACGTCCTCGGCCCCATCCCGCAGTTGCGGTTGTTCCTGCACGTCTGGCGGACGTGGGGGGCCGAGGCGGTCGCCGCGATGCTCTCCGAGCCGCCCGTCACCTTCTCCACCTACGACAGGTCCCGCGAGGTGATCGAGGACCTGCTGAGGCGGCCGGACCGCCGGTCGGCGCTGGCGGAGCTCGAGACGCGGGTCGCGGAGGGCACGTCCGTTCAGGCGCAGATCGCGATGTGGCGCACCCGCAGGGACCGGGCCGCGATGTTCAAGGAGACCCACCGGTGGCACTGGGCGGAGCTGCTGGCCGAGCACCGCCGCGAGCCCTTCCACGGCGACATCGTCGGCCTGCTCCCCCGCGTGCCCGACTGCCCGGAGGAGTTCCGCAGGGAGGCCGAGACCGTGCTGCTGACCTTCGAAGGGAAGATGTACGGCCGGCTGATGTCGGGCATTCCCCCCGAGAAGGTCCTCGCGACGTTCGAGATCGGCCACCCCGACGGCTGGCTGATCCCCGCCATCGAGGCGGGCCGCGTCACCTGGGCCCAGGCCGTGGAGCACGGCTTCCCCGCCGAGAACGTGCTCAGGCACCTCAACCGGCACGGCCGGGACGGCGGCGGGCACGAAGCCCTGTCGGCCCTCATGCGCGACACCCTCAAGGACAGCCCGGAAGCCTGGCTGCTGGCCGTGAGCATGCTGCCGGGGTTCACCGGATCGATCACCGAACTGCTGCGCACCGCCGCGACCGCGGTGGGCTGAGCGCGGCCACCGGTCAGTGCGGCCGCCGCATTGTCGGTGGCGATCAGTGCGGCCGCCGCATTGTCGGTGGCGATCAGTAGGGTGCGGATGCCGACGACACGAGGGGGAACGATGAGCACTGCGTCCGGACAACGGCACGCCGGCCGCGGGCGCGTCATCGATCTCACCGACCGGCGCGCCCTGGCCGATCACGAGCCGGCCGACCCCGCCGTCATCGAGCGGGCCCACCGGCTCAAGGAGGCCGCGCTGCTCGACTTCGGCATCAGGGACAGCGCCGTGGCGTCCTGGCTCTACGCCAAGTGCCACCACCAGATCCCGACGACCGCCGTCCCCACGGCGGCGGTCGTCGCCTCGGGCGACGGCACCTGCCTGCTGCTGTACAACCCCGGCTTCTTCGTCGCCCTGGGCATCCACGGCGTCAAGTTCGTGCTCTACCACGAGGCCCGTCACCTCATCCAGCGCCACCTCTACGTCGAGGAGGGGCTGCGCACCGACCCCGTGTTCACCCTGGCCACCGAGGTGACCATCAACCACGTGGTGCTCACCCGGCTGGGCAGGCACGAGCTGCCCCGCTCGGAGGAGGACGAGAAGATCGGCATCGACCCGAGGGCCGTCCACCGGCGGTACACCGAGGATCTGCGCGCCCAGGGCCTGAGCCCGCTGTCCTACGACGAGTTCGTCGTCACCGACCTGTCGGTCTACGGCGAGCTCAAGCGGATGACGAACCCGCCGGTGCCGCCGCCGCTCTGCGTCCACATGGACGGCGACGGCGTCCCGATGGATCCGGAGACCGTGGAGCGGGTCGCCCAGGAGGTGCTGGGCGAGGTCATGCGCCAGGCCCTGGGAGGCAACGAGCAGGCCCGCTCCGAGCTGCTCGACCTGGCCGGGCGCACCGAGGGCGGCGGCGACCGGCTCACCCGCATGTGGGGCAACCTGGGTCTGGCGGCGCTGCGCGGCGAGACCCCGCGCACCCGCAGGGTCGAGTGGTGGAAGCGCTGGCTCGTCGACACGCTGGCCTCCAGGCTGCGCGAGGGCGAGCGCCTGGTCTACCCCAAGAAGCTGGGCGCGGTGCTGCTGGCGCTGGGGCACGACCCGATGTTGTCGCGGCGCGGCCCCGAGCGCACCAAGGTGGTGCTGGTGGCCATCGACACCTCGGGATCCATGTCCGACGAGGTGGTGGAGTGGCTGACCACGCTCGTCGGACAGACCGAGGGCGTGCAGACGCACTGGCTGAGCTTCGACGGCCAGGTCATGCCGTTCGTCCCGGGCGAGCGGGTGCTGGGCGGCGGCGGCACGAACTTCCAGAACGTCGTCGACTACGCCGAGGGCCGCCTGGAGGTCGGCGGCCGCGCGTTCGACCTCACCCCCGATGCCGTGATCATGGTGACGGACGGCTACGCCCCCCACGTCACCCCGGCCGATCCCGACCGGTGGATCTGGCTGATCACCGATGGCGGCGACACCTGGCCCGAGACGCACAGACCGCCGATGGCCTGCCACCGGGTCACCACCGGCGACCGCTGATCCGCCCGCCACAAGAGACCAGAACCGCCGCACGAGGTCCGCCGCACGAGACGGAGAGAACCCCCACGTGACCATCACCGAGCCCGCTCTCACGGTCCCCGCCGGCTGGAAGCCCAGCGCCACCTACCCCGAGCCGCCGCGGAAGGCCGCCCGGCCGCGGCTGGAGCGCTTCATCGACGCCATGCTGTCCATGGGGCAGACCGGGCAGGTCTTCGGCGAGCACGGCATCGGCAAGACCTCGACCTTCCTGTCGTACATCCCCCAGGCGTACCCGGGCACCGAGGTCGTGCTGATCCCCGCGGCCAACCTGACCCCCGACGACCTGCTGGTCAACGCGCCCGTGCGCGACGAGCGCAGCGGCGAGCTCGCGCTGCGCCAGCTGCTGATGCGCCAGCTCCGCCCGGGGCGGCCCTTCGTGTTGCTGATCGACGACTCGCTGCAGGCCGGCGACACGATCCAGGCGCAGCTCATGCAGGTCGCCTGCAACTGGACGCTCGGCGAGCACGACCTGCGCGCCCTGGGATGCGTGGGGGTGTTCCTCACGGACAACGAGTCGGCGGCCGAGACCAGCGCGCGCCGCAGCGACCTGGCCGTCCTCGACCGCATGGTGACCCTCCGCATCACCGCCAACGACACCGGCTGGCGGCACCACCTGGCGGCCCGGCACCCCGACCGGGATCTCACCGAGGTGTTCCGGCTCTGGGCCGGGCTGAGCCCGTACCTGCGCCACCTGCTCTCCCCGCGCACGCTGGAGCACGTCCTCGACTGCGCCCGCGAAGGGTTCCCGCTGCGGTGGGGGCTGCCGCTGCTGAACGGCGCCCGCGTCGAGCTGTCCGAGCCCCAGCAGGACGGGTCGCCGGGCAAGGACCGCACCGGCGAGATCCTCGACCGCATCGCGACGGCGGTGGGCGCGGCCAATCCCCCGCGGGTCCCCGACCCGGTGCGGCGCATCCTGCGCGCGGCCGTGCGCAACCGGTGGGCGGTGCTGCTGCAAGGGCCGCCCGGCTGCGGCAAGACCGAGGTCACCAAGCAGGTCGTCGCCGAGGAGATCGGGCGGCCTCCGGTCTACTTCTCGCTGCCGGTCACCAACGTCGAGGACCTGTGCGTGCCGATCCCGACCCCTGACGGCACACTCGACGTGCTGCTGACCCGGTCACTGCTGGGGCCCGATCCCAAGGTGCTCGTCTGGGACGAGTACAACCGCCCCAAGGACAAGTCGACCTTCGCCAAGCTGATGGAGGTCACCCAGGAGTGGTCGCTCGCCGGGCGCCCGATCAGCAACCTGCGCGCCCAGGTCGCGTTGCAGAACCCGCCCTACCACCTGGGCCGCAAGCTGCTGGTCAGCTCCAACAACGTGGCCCAGGCGAGCCGGTTCACGGTCAGCTACGAGGTGCGTCCCGAGGACATCCCGGCCAACCAGTGGCTGATCGACACCTACGGCGAGGTCGCCGAGGTGGTGCTCGACTGGTGGAAGAACGACATCGACGACGAGGGCCGCGAGTGGGTGACCAAGCGCACCCTGGAGCGGCTGATCAAGCTCCACCAGGTCGGCGAGCCGCTGGAGACCGGCCTGATCTACCTGGGCGAGGGCGAGTACGCCCCGATCCCGCTCGCCGGGCTGCGGGAGCGGCTGTCGGGGCGCAGATCGATCGGCATCCGCGAGCTCGCCGCGGAGGCCGACGCGTGGGAGGCGCGGCTCGCGGCGGCGGCCGCGGCCTCCGGCGAGGGCACCGCCGACTCCGACACCGTCCACCAGATCTTCGCCAACGCGGAGGTGTCGCAGTTGCGCGAGCACATCGAGGTGGTGGCCCGGTTGCTGCGCCACCTGCCGCCCAAGCTGCGCGCGACGTACCTGGTGGGGCAGGCCGAGGGCAGGCAGCGGTTCTGGGTGGACGCCTTCGCCAGGATGGCGAAGGGGTGATCCCTGGCGGCTCCGCTGCGCGATGTCCGGACACTGATCGACATATGATTTTTCCTTGATGCACGCCAGATTTGCCGGAAAGGCCGCCATGCCCCACTCCCTCAGCCGGCGGTCCGCCCTGCTCGGCGCGGCGGCCCTGGCCGGCCTCGCCCTGGCGCGGAGACCGGCCGTGGCGTCCGAAGCGGCGGCCGGCGCCGCCGCGTTCGACGCCGCGCGCGAGCGGTGGGTGAGCCTGCTGGCCGGAGGGTCGTACGACCCCACCTACCTGGAGCGGACGCAGGCGGTCGAGGGCTCGGCCAACGCCGTGCTGCGCAAGCTCGCGCCCGACCCCGGCCGCCCGAGCCTGTGGCCCGACCTGCCGCTCGACGACCCCGCGACCGGCAACTTCAACCGCGCCTACAACCGCATGCGCGCGCTGGCGCTGGGCTGGGCCACGCCGGGCACCGCCATGCACGGCGACAGGCGGGTCGCCGAGACCGCGGCCGGCGCACTGGACTTCCTGTACGAGCACGCCTACAACGAGGGCCTCGACCGGCGGGGCAGCAACTGGTACTGGTGGGAGATCGGCGTCCCCCGCTCGCTGACCGACACCTGCGCCCTGATGTACGACGGCCTGCCCAGGGACCGCCTCGAACGCTGGCTGCGCCCGTTACATCGGTGGTGCCCCGACCCGGAGCGGCGCGTCAGCCATCCCGGCGTCGTCGAGACCGGCTCCAACCGGGCGGGCAAGGCCATGGCGGTGGCGATGCGCGGCCTGCTCACCCACGACGCGGGCCTGATCGAGCGGGCCAGGGACGCGGTCTCCGCCCTGCTGCGGCCGACCTCCGGGCCGGGCGACGGCTTCTACCGTGACGGGTCGTTCATCCAGCACGGCGTGTACCCCTACAACGGCAGCTACGGCGTGGACTACCTGGACAGCGTGGCCAAGCTCATCGCCATGCTCGCGCGCTCGCCGTGGCAGATCACCGGCATCGGCGACGTCTACGACATCGTGGACCGCTCGTTCGTCCCGTTCATCTTCGACGGGCTGATGATGGACTGCGTCCGCGGGCGGCAGATCTCGGTGCAGGGTCACCGCGACTTCCATTCGGGGCAGAAGGCGGTCGAGGCCGTCCTCACGCTGCTGGAGGCGGCGCCCGAGCGCCATGCCCGGCGCTGGCGGCCGATGGTGAAGGGCTGGCTCACCCGCAACACGGCCATCCCGTACGACACGCTCGCGCCGCTGCCGAGCATCGCGGAGGCCAGGGCCCTGCTGGAGGACGCGTCGGTGCCGGTCGGCCCGCGTACGACGGGCACGTACGTCTTCGCCGACATGGACCGGGTCGTGCACCGCCGCCCCACCTGGGCGTACGCGATCGCGATGAGCTCGGAGCGCGTCGGCGCGGCCGAGGCCATGAACCGGGAGAACCTGCACGGCTGGTACACCGGCGACGGCATGACCTACCTCTACACCGCCGATCTCACCCACTGGAACGACGACCTGTGGCCCACGATCGACCCGTACCGGCTGCCGGGCACGACGGTCGACCGCCGCAGACGGGCCGATCTGCCGCACAGCGGGCGCGCCCTGCCGCCCACCCCGTGGGCGGGCGGCGTGGCGCTCGACGGCGAGTGCGGCGTGGCGGCCATGAAGCTGGTCGCCGACGGCTCCTCGCTGCGGGCCAAGAAGGCGTGGTTCCTGCTCGACGACGCGGTGATCGCCCTCGGCGCCGGGATCACCGCCTCCGACGGCCGCCGCGCCGAGACGATCGTGGAGAACCGCAACACGCACGACGCGCACCCGCCGCTGGCCCGGGGCGACGGCTGGGTCCACCTGTCCGGCGTGGCGGGCTACGCGCTGCTCGACGGCGCCAAGCCGAAGGTGATCCGCGAGCAGCGCACCGGCCGCTGGCGCGACATCGACAAGGGCGCCACCACCGGGGGCGACACGACCCCCGTCACCAGGCACTACACGACCATCCTGATCGACCACGGCGTGGACCCGCACCGGGCCCGCTACGCCTACGCCGTGCTGCCCGACGCCTCCGTCGCGCAGACCGCGGCCTACGCCCGGCGGGTCGAGATCCTCGCCAACTCCGGAACGGCGCAGGCCATCTCCCACGGCGACCTGCTCGCCGCCGTCTTCTGGCGCGCCGGGACCGTCGAGACCGCGCACGGGCCGCTCACCGCCGACGGCCCGTGCGCGCTGCTGATCCGCCGCGACCACGGGCGGGTACGGCTCGCGGTCTCCGACCCGTCCAGGACCGCCGACGAGGTGCGGATCAGGCTGCCCTGGCCAGTCAGGTCGGTCAAGGAGGGCGGCCACGGGGTGCGCAGGTCCAAGAGGGGGGTCAAGGTGAAGGTCGGCGGCAGCCGCGGGCACGCCCGCACCGCCGTGGTGCGCGTCTGAGAGCTCCACCGAACGACCGGCTCATGGGCGCGCCGCGGGCGTGAGGGAGAGGTTCCAGAACTCGGCGTAGCGGCCGCCGCGGCGCAGCAGCTCGTCGTGGCCGCCCTCCTCCACGATCCGGCCGCCGTCCAGGAAGACGATGCGGTCGGCGCGGCGGACGGTCCGCAGCCGGTGCGCCACCATGACCACCGTCCGCCCCGCCATCAGCCGCTCGATGCCCTGGTGGACGGCCGCCTCGTTCACCGGGTCCAGCGCGGAGGTCACCTCGTCCAGCAGGACGACGGGCGCGTCCTTCAGCAGCGCCCGCGCGATGGAGACGCGCTGGCGCTCGCCGCCCGACAGCAGCGCGCCGCCCTCGCCGACGTTCGCCGCCCATCCGCCGGGCAGCCGCTCGATCACCTCGTCCAGGCGTGCCGCGGCCGCCGCCGCCCGCACCTCGGCGTCGGTGGCGCCGGGACGGCCGAGCCGCACGTTCTCCTCGATCGTCCCGTCGAACAGGTAGACGTCCTGGAACACCATCGCGATGCGCGCCATCAGCGTCTCCGTGCCGATCTCCCGCACGTCCACGCCGCCCAGCCGCACCGCTCCCCCGTCCACGTCGTGGAAGCGCGCGAGCAACTGCAGCAGCGTGCTCTTGCCGGCGCCTGACGGCCCGACGACGGCCAGCCGCTGCCCCTCGGGCACCGACAAGGACACGCCGTCGATCACCGCGCGGTCGCCGTGCCGGAAGACGGCGGAGGCGAACTCCAGGTCGTGGCGTACCGGCTGGACCGGTTCGGGCGCCTCGGGCAGCGGCTCGGTGCGCAGCACCGCGTCGAGCCTGGCCAGCACGGAGCGCGCGCCGCGGAGCTTGCCGCCGATGCTCGACAGCGACAGCAGCGGGTCCGCGCAGCGGGCGGCCAGCACCAGGATCGTCAGCACCTCCGCCACGCCGACGGTCCCGCCGAGCGCGAGGTACGACCCCAGGACCAGCAGCGCGGTGAACACCGCCTGCACCGCGAGCGTCAGGCCCAGGGTGCCGGGCAGCGCCGACAGCACGGTACGGCGGGAGGCGCGCTGGACCTCCCGCAGCGCGTCGTCGAGCAGCCGGAAGCGTTCGTCGGTCCGGCCGCCGGCTCGCAGCACCGGCTGGGCCTGGAGGTATTCGATGACCCGTCCGGCGGCCTCGTGGTCGCGTTCGTGGCGTTCCTCGTCGTCGGCGGCCATCGAGCGTCCCGTCCAGACCTGGACGGCCGCCACGACCGGTGCGGCGACCAGCGCTGCCAGCCCCAGTGGCCCGTTGTAGGCGAGCATCACGGCCACGATCGTCAGCGGAGTCACGCAGGCGGACAGGAACGGCGCCAGCAGGTGCACGATCACGCTCATGGACTCCAGGACGCCGCGGCCGGCCAGGACGGACACCTCCCCGACGCGGGCCGCGCCGTACCAGCCGAGGGGCAGCCGGGCCAGGTGGTCGCCGAGCCGGTGGTACATGCCGCGCAGCAGCGCGGTCGCGACGCGGAAACCGGACAGGTCGCTGCGGTAGCGCAGCGCCGCGTAGACGGCGACCGCGGTCCCGAACGCGACCAGCCAGGGGCGGGCGCCGGCGGGCGTGCTCCCGAACAGCGCCCGCAGCACCGGCACCAGCAGCGCGTACGACAGCCCCTCGGCCACCGCGGTCGTCGTCATCAGGGCCACGGTGCGGCGCACCGGCCGGGCGTACTCGTGTCCCAGCACGCGCAGCAACATACGGATCATCGGGGCTCGTCTCCTCGGGGCGCGTCGCTCTCGCCGGCGACGGCCGATCGGTGGGCCTGCCAGAACGCGGCGAACCTGCCGTCGCGCGCCAGCAGCTCGGCGGGCGCGCCGCGCTCGACGACCGCCCCGTTCTCCAGCATCACGACGGTGTCGGCGTCGGCGATCGTCTCCAGGCGGTGGGCGATGACCAGGACGGTCCGGTCGCCCGCCAGGGCCGCCAGGGCGCGGCGCACCGCCTGTTCGGTCTGCGGGTCGGCGAAGGCGGTCGCCTCGTCGAGCACCAGGACGGGCGCGTCGGCGAGCAGGGCCCGCGCGATCGCGATGCGCTGCGCCTCGCCGCCCGACAGCCCGGCGTCCTCGCCGATCACCGACGCGTAGCCGCGGGGCAGTTCGAGGATCCGGTCGTGGATGTCGGCCAGGCGGGCGGCGCGGACCACGTCGTCGTGGCCGGCGTGCGGCACCGCCAGCGCGATGTTGTCCGCGACCGACGCGCGCAGCAGGCGGACGTCCTGGAAGACGAAGGAGACCGTCCGG
This sequence comes from Nonomuraea montanisoli, assembly GCF_013363975.1. Taxonomy (GTDB): domain Bacteria; phylum Actinomycetota; class Actinomycetes; order Streptosporangiales; family Streptosporangiaceae; genus Nonomuraea; species Nonomuraea montanisoli. The sequence continues at coordinate 508,577 of NZ_JABWGN010000003.1, forward strand.
TACAGCTCGCGGCCGCCGATCTCGCGCAGGTCGGCGCCGCCCAGGACGACCGAGCCGTGCGTCGGGTCGAAGAACCGCGGCAGGAGCTGGACCAGCGTGGACTTCCCGCTTCCCGACGGCCCGACGACCGCGGTGACCGTCCCCGGCTCCAGCACCAGATCGATCCCGCGCAGCACCTCGTGCCCACCCTCATAGCCGAAGCGCACGCCCCGCAGTTCCACCCGGTGTCCCTGGGGCGCGACCGGGTGCGCGGGTTCCGGCAGCGGCTGCACCGCGAGCACGTCGCCGATCCGGCCGACGGCGCGCCGGGCGGCCTGCAGGTCGTCGAAGCCGTGGCCGAGGGCCGCCACCGGAGCGGTCAGGCCGAGTCCCAGCAGCAGGAAGGGCAGCAGGCCGGCCGGCTCCATGGCGCCGTTCGTGATCAGCGCCGCGCCGCCGACGAGCACGACGAGCAGCACGAACGGCGGCGACAGCGCGAGCTGCATCCCCGCGGCGATCGGCGCCATGCCGCGCACCCAGCGCAGAAAGGTGTCGGTGAACTCGTCGGCGGCCGTGCGGAACCTGCGATGGGCGCGACCGGCTCCGCCGAACGCCTTGACCACCGCGATGCCCTGCGCGAACTCGACGGCGGCGTTCGAGATCCGGCCCATGCCCGCGTCGAACTCCTTCTGCTCGCGCAGCCGGGCCGGGGTCATCATGAGGGGCACCAGCGCCACCGCCAGCACCACGGGCGCCAGCGTGATCAGCGTCAGCCGCCAGTCGACGGTGAACAGGTAGACCAGCGACACCAGCGGCACCACGAAGGCGGCGACGAGTTCGCCGGGGGCGTGGGCGATGAACGGGTGCACGGCGCTCACGTCGTCGCCCACCACCTTGGCCAGCTCGCCGGTCCGGCGCCGGGAGAGCCAGCCGATCGGCACGCGTCCGAGCCGCGCGGCGAGCCGCCGGCGCAACGCGAGCTGCACCTGGCCGTCGACGAGGTGCCCGATCCCGGACGACGCGGCCGTGAACAGCAGCCGGACCAGCAGGCCGGCCGCGCCGGCGACGACGACGGTCCAGACGCGACCGTGGTCGACCGGGCCGGGCGACAGCAGGACACGGCCGAGCTCGACGACCGCCAGCAGCGGGGCCAGACCGGCGAGGGCGCCGATGACCTGCAGGAGGACGACGGCGGCGAAACTCCACACGTAGGGGCGCAGCAGCCCTGGACTTCTCACGGCCGCAATCGTCGTGCAGCCGCCCTTCCGGGGGCGTCCTGCGAGCGGAGTCACCTGCCGCTACCCCACCGGGATCAACGACCGGCCGGACTACTCCGCCGGGAGTAGTGCCGTCACGAGGCCGCGCACGAATGGTGTCTCATGTTCCTTGTGCCCCATCTACACCATGAAGCGGGAAAGGCCGGTCCTGTCACGTGCCCCTGATCTCCGTCATCACGCCCAGCCACCGGCCGGTGCGCGAGCAGCTCCTGGAAGCCTACGAGTCCGTGCGTTCGCAGCGGTTACCCCGGGGCTGGGAGGTCGAGTGGGTCATCCAGGAGGACGGCGACACCGGCGCGGCCCTCGACATCCTGCCGGAGGATCCCGTCGTGAGGTTCGCCACGGGCCGCCGGGGCGGCGTCGCCCTGACGCGGAACATGGCGCTCGCGCGGTCCCGGGGTGACCTGGTGAAGAACCTGGACCACGACGACGTCCTCACCCCCGGCGTGCTCGCCCGCGACATCGAGGTCCTGGTGTCGGACCCGCTGGTGCAGTGGACGACCTCCCCGGTCCTGGACCTGCTGCCCGACGGCTCGACGGTCGCCTTCGACAGCGACCCGGCGCCGGGCCGGCTGGAGCCGGGGTACGTGTTCGAGCACTGGCGCACCCACGGCTACCGGCTCCCGGTGCACCCCACGAGCATCTGCATCCGCCGGCCGCTGGCCGTCGCGCTGGGCGGCTGGATGGGCGTCCCGGGCTCGGACGACACGGGCCTGCTGGTGCCGGCCAGCGTCGTCAGCCACGGCTACTTCCACGGCGAGGCGGGCCTGCTCTACCGCAAGTGGCCGGGGCAGGAGACGGCGGCCGCCGGCCACTACGCGCCCATGGAGTGGAGCCTGCGCATGCGGCTGATCGAGGAGCGCGCCGAGACGGTCCGCAAGCTCTGGCCGGACGTCGTCGGCGTCTGACCGTCAGCCCGCTCGCGCCAGCCGGTACTGGGTGGGGGTGACGCCGTACGAGCGGCCGAACCAGCGGGTGAGGTGGGCCTGGTCGGTGAAGCCGACCTCGCCGGCGACCCGGGCCGCGGGGTGCCCCAGGGCGAGCAGGCGGCGGGCGGCGCGCAGGCGCACCTGGCGCTGGTACTCGCTCGGCGCCAGCCCGTAGGCCGTGCGGAAGGCCCGGTAGACGGCGTACCGGCTGCCGCCGGTCCAGGTGGCGAGGTCGTCGGCGCTGATCGGGTCGGCGTAGCGGTCGTGGATGAGCTCGCGCGCCCTGGCGGCGAGCCGCGTGAGGGCCGGCGTGCGGACGGCGGCCGGCGGCGCCGCCGGCGTACGCGCGGCCAGACCGGCGAGCGCGGCGACGGCGGAGGAGAGCGCCTCGTCGCGCTCGAGCGGCGCGGCGCCGCGCGACAGCGCGGTGTGCAGCCGGCGCAGCCGCGTCGCCAGGACGGGCGAGTCGAGGACCGGGGCGGCGAACAGGGGCAGCCCGACGGCGTGCCCGGCCCTGTCGGCGAGCACGTCGGCGAGCAGTTCCCGGCCGATGTGGACGATGCGGTACGTGAAGCCCAGTTCGTGGGCCGCGTGCCCGTCGTGCACCTCGTCGGGGTTGAACGCCATCACCATCCCGGCGGCGCTCGTGTGCCCGGCGCCGCGGCAGGTGAAGGTCTGCGCGCCGTGCTCGGTCACGCCGAAGGAGTACGTCTCGTGGCTGTGCCGGTGGTAGCGATGGCGCAGGAAACTCGCGTACATGGCCTCCAGCGGCAGCTCGGCCGAGCGCCAGTAGCTGGTCCACTCCCGGGCCGGGCGGCCCTCGCCGGTCATCTCCTCGTCACCTCGTTCCTCACGTGGACGTGCGTACGGGATCAGGCGCACGAGCGTACAAGACCGGGCGGTCACCCCCGGACCAGGATGATTCCGCCGGAGCGCCCGGCTCCTCGGGCTCGGGCGCGCAAGACGCGATGGAGAGGTGACCCCCGTGCCGAGTGACGCCGTCAGGACCCAGCCCTACCTCCTCCTGGCCACGACGATGGTGCTGTGGGGAGTCGGCTTCAGCAGTTCGAAGGTGATCGTCGACCACCTGCCCCACTCCGTGGTGGCGACGTTGCGGTTCGGCGGCGGCGCGCTGGCCCTCCTGGTCGCCCTGCGGTCGTCCCGGCCGGACGGTGGCCGGCGCGCGTCGCTCCGGGACTGGGCGCGGGCGGCCGGGGCGGGCGTGCTCGGCGTCTTCGTCTACAACCTGCTGTTCTTCTGGGGGCTGTCGCTCGCCCCGGCGATCGACGGGAGCACCATCGTCCCCGTCATGAGTCCCGTGCTGACGACCGCGTTCCTCCTGGTGACGCGCCGGAAGAAGGCGTCGGCGGCGCGGGTCGCGGGGCTGGCGACCGGGGCGGCCGGCGCCGTGGTGTTCTTCGTGGGTTCGGGCGGGGCGTCGGACGCGGGCCAGGCGCGGCTCGCCGGCGATCTGCTGTTCCTGCTCAGCGCCTGCTGCTGGGCGGCGTTCACGCTGTCCGGTCGCCGCGTCCTCGCCGGCATCGACCCGCTCAGGGCCACGACGTACGCGACCCTGAGCGGGTCGGTGCTGCTGGCCCTCTCCAGCGCGCCGGCCGCCGCCGAGGTCGACTGGGGCAGCGTGCCCGCCCACGTCTGGGTGAACGTGGTCTTCGTGGCGCTCGGCCCCACCGCGGTGGCGAACGTGCTCTACTACCGGGGCGTCCACGCCGTGGGGCCCGCGTCGGCGTCCATCATGATGTTCCTGGTTCCCGTCATCGGGACCACGTGCTCCGCCGTGTTCCTCGGCGAGTCCTTCGGCACGGTCCAGGCGGCCGGAGCGGGCGTGCTGCTCGCCGGAGCCGTCCTCGCCGTCACCCAGGGCAGGCTGCCGGCGAGGCGGAGGCGGCCGGGGGCGCCGCGGGACGGGATCCCGCGGACGGAGGCCGCCTCCGCCGAGCCGGACCTCTAGTCCGTCCCGGCGACCGCCTGGGCTAGTCCACCTCGGCGACCGCCTGGGCGAACTGGGCCGAGTACAGCCGGGCGTAGGCGCCGTCGGCCGCCAGCAGCGACTCGTGCGTGCCCTGCTCGACGATCCGCCCGTTCTCCATGACCAGGATCAGGCTGGCGTCGCGGATCGTGGAGAGCCGGTGGGCGATCACGAAGCTGGTGCGGCCCTCGCGCAGCGAGCTCATCGCCCGCTGGATGAGCACCTCGGTACGGGTGTCGACCGAGCTGGTGGCCTCGTCCAGGATGAGGATCGCCGGCTCGGACAGGAACGCCCGGGCGATCGTGATGAGCTGCTTCTCGCCCGCGCTGACCGTCGCGCCCTCCTCGTCGATCACCGTGTCGTAGCCGTCGGGCAGCGTGTGCGCGACGCGGTCCACGTGGGCGGCCCGCGCGGCGGCCTCGATCCGCTCGCGGGTGGCGCCCTGCGCCCCGTAGCCGATGTTCTCCGCGATCGTGCCGCCGAACAGCCACGTGTCCTGCAGCACCATGCCGATCTGGTCGCGCAGCTCCTCCCGGGACATCTCGGCGATGTCGACGCCGTCGAGCGTGATCCGGCCGCCGGTCACCTCGTAGAAGCGCATGATGAGGTTGACCAGCGTCGTCTTGCCCGCCCCGGTGGGGCCGACGATGGCCACGGTCTGGCCCGGCTCCACGGTCAGCGACAGGTTCTCGATCAGCGGCCGGTCGGGCGCGTAGCGGAAGGACACCTCCTCGAACGCCACCCGTCCCCTGACCCGCTCGGGCCGCGCGGGCTCGGCCGGCTCCGGCGACTGCTCCGGCGCCTCCAGCAGCTCGAAGACCCGCTCGGCCGAGGCGACGCCCGACTGCACCAGGTTGGCCATGCCGGCCACCTGGGTCAGCGGCTGGCTGAACTGCCGCGAGTACTGGATGAACGCCTGCACGTCGCCCAGCGAGATCGAGCCCGACGCCACCTTGAACCCGCCGACCACGGCCACCAGCACATAGTTGACGTTGCCGATGAACATCATCGCCGGCTGGATGATCCCGGAGATGAACTGGGCGCGGAAGCTGGAGGCGAACAGGGCCTCGTTGTGCCGCTCGAAGGTCTCGGCGGCCTCCTGCTGCCGGCCGAACACCTTGACCAGCGTGTGCCCGCCGTACATCTCCTCGATGTGGCCGTTGAGCCTGCCCGTCGACGACCACTGCTTGACGAACTGCGGCTGCGAGCGCTTGCCGACGGCCGCGGTCACGTACACCGAGACCGGCACCGTGACCAGCGCGATGAGCGCCAGCACCGGCGAGATCCAGAACATCATCACCAGCACCGCCACGACCGTCAGCACCGACGAGATGAGCTGGCTCATCGTCTGCTGCAGCGTCTGCGCGATGTTGTCGGTGTCGTTGGTGGCGCGGCTGAGGATCTCGCCGCGCGGCTGGCCGTCGAAGTAGCTCAGCGGCAGCCGCGCCAGCTTGGCCTCGATCTGCTCGCGCAGCCGGGACGCCGCCCGCTGCACGACGGTCGTGGTCAGCCGGAACTGGACGATCCCGAGCAGCGCCGCCAGCAGGTAGATCGCCAGCACCCAGCCCAGCACCTGGGCGAGCGCGGTGAAGTCGATGCCGTGGCCGGGCACCACGTTCATCGACGAGACCATGTCGGCGAACGTGCCCTGGCCCCGGGCGCGCAGCCCGGCCACGGCCTGCTCCTTGGTGATCCCCGCGGGCAGGCGGGCCCCGATGATGCCGGAGAAGATCAGGTCCGTGGCGTGACCGAGGATCTTGGGGCCGGTCACGGTCAGGGCGACGCTGGCCGTCCCGAGAGCCAGGACGACGGTCAGCAGCGCGCGTTCGGGGTGCAGCAGCCGCAGCAGGCGGCGCAGGGAGCCGCCGAAGTCGAGGGCCTTCTCTGCGGGTCCGGACATCATCCGGCCCGGCCCGAAGGCGGGCTGGGGCCGGCGCGCGGGCGCCTGGTTCGTCATGCCGCGGCCTCCTGTTCGGTGAGCTGGGACAGCACGATCTCGCGGTACGTCGGGCAGGTGGCCATGAGCTCGGCGTGGTCGCCGCTGCCCACCACCCGGCCGTCGTCGAGCACGAGGATGCGGTCGGCGTCGCGGATCGTGTTCACCCGCTGGGCCACGATGACGATCGTGGCGTCGGTGATCTCCTCGGCCAGCGCGGCGCGCAGCCGGGCGTCGGTCGCGTAGTCGAGGGCGGAGAAGGAGTCGTCGAACAGGTAGATCTCGGGCCGGTGCACCAGGGCCCTGGCGATGGCCAGGCGCTGGCGCTGGCCGCCGGAGACGTTCGTGCCGCCCTGGGCGATCGGCTCCTCCAGGCCGCCGGGCATCGCCTCGACGAACTCCCGGGCCTGGGCCACCTCCAGGGCCCGCCACAGCTCCTCGTCGGTCGCGTCCGGCCGGCCGTACCGGAGGTTGGAGGCGACCGTGCCGGAGAAGAGGTAGGGCGCCTGCGGGACCAGGCCGACCGCGCGGGAGAGGGCGGCCGGGTCGAGGTCGCGCACGTCGACCCCGTCGACGCGCACCTCGCCCGCGGTCGCGTCGAACAGGCGCGGGATGAGGTTGAGCAGCGTCGTCTTGCCGCTGCCCGTGCTGCCGATGATCGCGGTGGTACGGCCCGGCCGCGCCTCGAAGCTCACGCCGCACAGCACCGGCTCCTCGGCGCCCGGGTAGCGGAAGTCGACGGAGCGCAGCTCCAGCTCGCCGATCCGGCTGCGCGGGGTGACGGGGGCGGCCGGCGGGGCGACGGTCGGCTCGGCGCCGAACACCTCCTCGATGCGCTCGGCGCACACCTCGGCCCGGGGGATCATCATGAACATGAAGGTCGCCATCATCACCGACATGAGGATCTGCATGAGATAGGAGATCACCGCCGTCAGCGCGCCCACCTCCATGCTCCCGTCGGCGATGCGGTGACCGCCGAACCACACCACCGCGACGCTGGAGACGTTCACCACCAGCATCACCGAGGGGAACATCAGCGCCATCAGCCGGCCGACCCGCAGCGACACGTCGGTCAGCCGCTCGTTGGCCACGCCGAAGCGCTCGCGCTCGTGCTGGTCGCGGACGAAGGCCCGGATGACCCGGATGCCGGTGATCTGCTCGCGCAGCACCTGGTTGATCCGGTCGATGCGCTCCTGCATCGTGCGGAAGAGCGGGCGCATCCGCATCACGATCACGCCCACCATGACGATCATCACGGGCAGCAGGACGAGCAGCAGCGACGACAGCGCCGTGTCCTGGCGCAGCGCCAGCACGATGCCGCCGACGCACATGATCGGCGCGGCCACCATCATCGTGAGCGTCATCAGCACGAGCAACTGGACCTGCTGCACGTCGTTGGTGGTGCGGGTGATCAGGGACGGCGCGCCGAACCGGTTGACCTCCTGGGCGGAGAATTCCTGCACCCGGTGGAAGATCGCGGCCCGCAGGTCCCTGCCCAGGGCCATCGAGGTCCGCGCGCCGTAGTACACGGCCACGATCGAGCAGACGATCTGGACGAGCGTCACCCCGAGCATCACGAGCCCGACGCGGGCGATGTAACCGGTGTCGCCCTTGACGACGCCGTCGTCGATGATGTCGGCGTTCAGGGTGGGGAGATAGAGCGTGGCCAGCGTCTGCACGAACTGGAAGAGGACCACGAGCGTGATCTCCTTCCCGTACGGCCTGAGCCGGGCCCGCAGGAGCCGGAGCAGCATCACGAGGCGCTTTCTGTGGGAGGAGTGGAGGAGGGGCGCACGAGCAGCCCGTCGAGCAGCACGGAGACGATCTCCTCGTCGTCCATGTCGCCGAAGTCGCCGCCCAGGCCGAAGCCGCGGTGCACGCTCACCGCGATCAGCATGAGGAGGAGGTGCGCCGCGCCCTCGGGAGAGCGGCGCAGCAGGTCGCGGTCGGGTTCGACCAGGGCGGCGATCGCCGTCCCGATCCGGCGCCGGTTGTCCAGCATCCGCTCGTGCAGCCCGGGGTCGTGAGCCGACAGGTCCCCGGACACGACCAGAAGCTTGGCGTTGGCGCTCATCCCCGCCCGCAGCAGCGTGACCGCCTCACGCAGCCGGACGCGCAGCTCCAGCCGGGTGCTGATGGCCGCGAGCGCGTCCAGCGCGGGCTGCGCGTCGAACGCGCTCGCCAGCGCCGCGCGCAGCAGCGAGGCCTTGTCGGGGAAGACGCCGAAGATCGTGCCCTCGGCCACGCCCGCGGCCTCGGCGATCTGGCGGGTGGAGACCGCAGCTCCGTGCTCGCGCAACAGGGGGATCGTTGCGGCGATCAGCGCGGCGCGGCGGTCCTCGGGCGCCATGGCGGGCACCCTTCGCCTCTTGGTCATGCGAGGGAGCTTAATGAGCGAGTACTCACTCGCTCAACCGATTTAACCCGCTCGTCCGGCTATGGCGTCGATTGCCGCGTCCATGCGGGCCGGCGAGGGCCGCTCAGAGCGAGCTCAGCGTTCCCTGGTGGAAGTACACCCGCCAGGCGTCCCCGGACCGGCGCCACACGGAGCTGCGGCGGGCGCGGCGCCCGCCGTTGTCGCTGACGTAGGTCAGATGGACGAGGTCGGGGGCGAGCAGGACACCGGTCATCTCGCTCACCGTGATCGGCGGATCCGACGGCCGCGTGGTCTCCACGACACTGGCGATGATCTCCGACCGGCTCCAGAACCGGCCGGACGCGCCGATCTCCGTGAACTCGGGATCCAGGAGTTCGGCCATGAGCCGCGCCGACGACCTCACCTCCCGGTCGAGAAGCCGGAGCTCTCCGGCCATGGCGGCCCGCACCGGGTCCGTCCGCTGATCTGTCATGCCACGAACCCTAACGGCCGCTTGACCGGGAGAAGAACGTGATGGATAGTCACGTTGTCCTTTCGACCAGCAAGACCAGCAAGACCAGCGAGGATGGTGAGGGAGTCGTGCGATTGTTGCGTCACGTTGCCGCCCGTCTTGTCGGCAAGGTCCGGGTCAGCGGTAAGTACCCGTACTGGCCGTACCACGGCGGCGAGTAGCCGGCACTCGCCGGTTGGACACGGCACGCCCGCCGGGGCCCCGAGGTCACTGGCTGCTGGGCAACGTCGCCGCGTACGAGAAGGACCGCGTCGGGTTCCTGCGCCGTCATCACCGTGACTACGGCGACGTGTTCTCCTTCGACGAGCGGATCGTCTTCACCGTCGATCCGCGGCTGGCCCACCAGGTCCTGACCGCCACCAACCGGGACTACGTCACGGAGCCGGCGCCGTTCGCCGGGACGTCGGCTCCGGACGACGCGGGCGAGGCGGCCCGTCCGTGGATGGGGGCGCGCCGTGCGCTGCGTCCCGCCCTCGCCGACGCCGCGCCCATGGTCGTGGGCATGGACGGGCGGTTCGTCGCGCTCCTGGACGACGCGCTGGACCGGACGGCGGGCCGCGAGGTCGAGGTGCTGCCGCTGATGCTCGACGTCGCCGGGCGGGCCGTGGCCGAGCTGTGCCTCGGCGAGGACGCGGCGGGCGTTCCCGGCCTGCTGGCGGCCGTCCACGCGGCGTTGCTGCCGTTCGAGGACGCGGGCTACCAGCTTCCCGGGTGGATCCCGCTGCCGCGCAACCGGCGGTTCTTCCGCGTCCATCGCCGTACGTCCGAGACGCTGACGGGGCTGGTGCGCGCGCGACGCGCCGGAGCCGCCGGGACGCCGCCCCGGGATCTGCTCGACGTCCTGCTCGCGGCGCGTCCGGCGATGAGCGACGCGTCGGTGACGTCCGCACTGTGGACCGTGCTGATCGGCGGGCACGGGGTGCCCGCGGCGGCGCTGACCTCCGTCGTCCGGGAGCTCGCGATCCGACCCGACCTGGCCGCCGCCCTCGCCGCCGAAGCCGGCCCCTGGGACGGAGACGGGCGGCCAGGCGACGCCGCCCCCTGGGGCGGAGACGAGCGGCCACACGAAGGCGGCCTGCCGGGGGTGGGCGGGGCTCACGGTCGGAACGGGCCACGGGGGGTGGGCGGGGCTCACGGTCAGGACGGGCCGCCGGGGCCGGAGGGAATACCGGCCGGGGGTGGGTGTCCGCGGGCGCGGCTGCCGCTGGCCGAGGCGGTGGTCCGGGAGGTCCTGCGGCTGTGTCCGCCCGCGTGGACGATGACGCGGGTCGCGTGCGCCGCCGTCGACTTCGGCGGGTGGCGGTTGCGCCCGGGCGAGGAGGTGCTGTCCATCCCGTACCTGATCCACCGCGACCCGCGCTGGTGGCCCGACCCGGACGTCTTCGACCCGTCCCGGTGGCCGGCCGCGCGTCCGTCGCCCGGCACGTATCTGCCGTTCGGGTCCGGCCCCCGCCGCTGCCTGGGCGCGGCGGCGGCGATGCGCCAGCTCACCCTCGCGACGTCCCGCATCGCCCAGCGCTTCCACGTACGCGCGCCGGACGCGGCCGCCGCGGTGCCCGCGTTCTGCGGACGCCTCGCACCGGCGGGCCTGCGTGCCGCGTTCCACCCCGTCGAGCCCTGACTCCAGGCGGCCACCGTCCGGATGACGCGGGCCTGCCGGATGACGCGGGCCTGGGCGGCGGGCCATGGGCTTGGGGCGGCGGGCAGCGGGGACGCACGGCCTGGGCGAGAGACCTGGACGAGCGGCGGCGTAGGCGCGCGCGCCTACGCCGAGCGGCGCGGGCGGGCGGGTGCATGGGCGCGCGTACTGGACGAGCGGCGTGGGCGGGTGAGCGCGCGGACTGGGCGCGTGGCGTGGGTGGGAGGTCAGTCGGCGGGGAGGCCGGTGTGGCGGGCGAGCGCGCCCAGGGCGGCGCGCAGCGTCTCCGCCCCGTCCTGATCGAGCCCCTCCAGGAGCTCCGCGTCGAGTTCGGCCGCCGCCCGCGCGCACGCGGCCAGCAGGTCGCGCCCCTCGGCCGTCAGCGTGAGGATCTGCCTGCGCCGGTCGGACGGGTCGCGCTCGCGCCGCACCGCCCCCAGTTCCTCCAGCCGGTCGGCGAGCGAGACCACCAGGCTGGGCGCCACGTTCATGATCTTGGCGACGTCGAGCTGCGAGGCCGCCGCCCCGGAATCCAGCACCGCCAGCAGTCCCACGTGCTTGGGTTTGAGGTCGTGGGCCGCCAGGCGCGCCGAGAACCGGTCGGTCACCACGGCCCCGAGGGTGCCGAGCCGGAAGGTGAGCGTCGAAGTGAGCTTGACGGCGTTCATGGTGGCAATGCTACCGTCTCTTCATCATTCAGATTGTGAACGATTTGGAGCGTGAATCATGCGCGACCCCGCCACCGTGCAGTTCGTCTTCGCCGACCTCCAGGACTCGATCGTCCCCGCCGGCGCCACCAACCCGGCCTCCTCCCTGCGCCGCGCGGCCGGAGTGCTGGGGGCGCTCGCCCCGGTGCTCGGCATCCCGTTCACCGTCTCGGCCGCGCCCCGGCCGGGCGGTCCGGAGGTGATCGAGGAACTGCCCGAGGCCGAGCCGTACGTACGCACCGGCCCGTCCTGCTGGGACGACACCGCGTGGCGCGAGGCGGTCCTGGCCACCGGCCGCCGCAACCTGGTGATCTGCGGCGTGACCACGGAGATCGTGGTGCTGCGCACCGCCCTCGACGCGCTCGCGCACGGCCTGTCCGTGCAGGTGCCGGTGGACGCGTGCGGCGGCATGACGGCCCGCACCGAGCAGGCCGCCCTGCGGCAGATCGAGGCCGCGGGCGGCGTGGTGACCTCGGTGGCCGGCGTCGTCTCGGACATGGTCCGCGACTTCACCACGCCCGTCGGCCGGCAGGTCATCGCCGCGCTGCACCAGTTGGTGTGAAGCGCCGGCGGGTCAGGCGTCCCGGCGCTGGTCCGCGAGCCACTCGTCGAACGTGGTGGGCGCGATGTGGGCGCCCTCGCCGGGCAGCAGCACGTTGCCCGCCATCGCCTCGCCGAACAGCCCCGACCACGTCGGCACCAGCTTCACCGCGCGCCCGAGCGCCTGGTGGGTGCGCCGGGCCATGTCCACGAGGTCCTGCGGCTCGGGCCCGGCCACGTCGGCGTACCGGCCCCGGGGCTCGCCCGTCGCGATCCCGGCGAGGACGCCGGCCACGTCGGCGGGCGCGATCGGCTGCACGAGCAGCGGCGCGACGGTGGCGACGCCGTCCCGCTCGGTCCAGCTCGCCACCATCGCGGCGAAGTCGTGGAACTGCGTGGCCGGGACGATCGTCCACGGCACCGGCCCCTCGGCCACCAGGCGCTCCTGCTCGCGCTTGCCGGCGTAGTGGGCGTTGCCCTCGACCTTGTGGATGCCGACGATCGAGAGCAGCACGTGGTGGCGGACGCCGGCCCGCTCCTCGGCGGCGAGCAGGTTGCGCGTGGCGGCGCCGAAGTACGCCACGGTCTCGGCCACGTCGGACGCCGGTCCGTTGGTGACGTCGATCACCGCCTCGACGCCGGTGAGGGCGTCGTCGAGGCCCTCGCCGGTCAGCAGGTCCACGCCGAGGGAGCGGCTGACGCGCACGACCTCGTGGCCCTCCGCTTCGAGGGCGGCGACGGTCAGGCCCCCGATGTTGCCGGTCGCGCCGGCGACTGCGATCCGCATAATGATCTCTCCTCTGTCTCGGCATGGACGCTATCACGGACTATATAGGTCCACAATGTCTCCGATATGCTGGGGAGCGTGAAACTGCCTGTGAGCACGGAGTGGGTGCTGCACTGCGCCACGACCCTGGCGCAGCTCGAACCGGGAGCCACCGCGTCGACGGCGCAGCTCGCGCTGTACTACGACCTCCCGGCGCCCTATCTCGCCAAGCAGTTGCAGGCCCTCGTCAAGGCCGGAGTGCTGGCCGCGACGACGGGCCCGCGGGGCGGGTTCAGGCTCGCGCGGGCGGTTTCCGAGGTCACGCTCCTGGACATCGTCGAGGCCGTGGACGGCACGTCGCCGCCGTACGAGTGCCGGGAGATCCGCCAGCGCGGCCGGGGGGCGCTGCCGCCCGAGGACTGCCGGCGCACCTGCGTCCTCGCCGAGAAGATGGCCGACGCGCACGCCGCGTGGCGGGCCAGCCTGGCCGGGGTGTCGCTGGCGGACGTGCTCGCCGCGATCCCCCCGTCGGCGCCGGCCCGCACCCGCGCGCGCCTCGCCGGCGCGTAGCGGCGAGGAGAGACCTCACCCGTCGGCCAGGCGCGCCTCCAGTTCCTCCAGGTCGCGGACGAACCAGATGTGCCGCCCCCGGTCGGACTCGCGTACCCAGTCGCGGAACGCGGTGCTCGCGACGACGTGCCGGGAGACGTCGCCCACGATCGCGAGGCCGACCCGGTAGTTGGCGAACTTCTGCGCGATCTCGCCGGCCACGCCGGTACGCAGGCTGAAGAAGTCGTCGTGCAGGCGGGCGACGGGGAGCGCGACCCAGCGGGCGCCGCCCCAGGCGGCCTCGCCGAGGATGTCCATCAGGTCGGAGGTGTCGCGCAGGGGCGTCCCGCCGGAGTCGCAGAGGAAGACGTCGTCACGCATCGCGGACCTCCAAGATGTCATTGCTCATGGTTCAACCTTCTCTTTTCTTCCCCATCATGCAGGAAAAGAGGGAGGTTTAAGGTATCTGAGGGTGTAGGTGGCGGCGTTTACGGCGGTTTTAGCCAGTTCCATGGAGTGTGGTCGTCTGTACACCTATCGGGAGGAACAGATGAGCCCTGAGCCGGACGGATTCAGCTCCGCGGAGACCCTGGCCGACGAGCCGCCGAGGCGCCGCGTGCCGCGTTCCCTGCTGCTCGCCGCCGCCACCGCGCTCGTCGTGGTGAGCGGCGCCGGCGTGGCGACCGCGGCGGCCCTCTCCCCCGCGCCGTCACCGTCTCCCACAGCCACCGACACCCCGCTCCCGACCGCCAGTCCGTCCGCGCCCCCGACCGACCAGGGGCCGGGACAGGGCCGGCGCTGGGGTCACCGGATGGGCTTCGGCGGCCCCGCGCTGCACGGCGAGTTCGTCGTGCCGGACGGCGAGGGCACGTACACGACCGTCGCCACCCAGTACGGCGACGTCACGGCAGTCGACCAGGACTCGGTCACGGTCAAGAGCGAGGACGGCTACACCAAGGAGTACGCGGTCAACGCCGACACCCGGGTCAACCGCGACGCGGGCATCGCCTCGGTGAAGGCCGGGGCGAAGGTCATGGTCATGGCCAAGGTGGACGGCGAGACGGCCACCGCCGTGGCGGTGCGCGACGTGTCCCTGCGCGGCGGACAGGGATGGCGCGGCCGGCCGTTCCCCGACGGCCGGGGCGGCCGGTGGCGCGACGGCGACCATCACCGGCCCGGCGAGCCGCCGACCTCCTCGCCGACCCCCAGTTCCCCGACGCCGCCCAGTTCCCCGACCTCGCCCAGTTCCCCGACCTCGCCCGGCACGCCGCCGAGCACGTCGCCCGGCGCCGAGCCGAGCGCCTCCCCCACCACCACCTCCTGACGGCCACCGCCGCCGACATCCCCGCCGTCACGTTCCGACCGCCACGTGCCGACTGTCACGTCATGAGCATCACGTCGCGAGCCGTCCCGGCCGTCACGTTGTGGCCACTTCCCGCGGCCGTCTCCCGGCCGCTCCCCACGGCCACTTTCTGACGGCCGGGACGAGCCGCGCGCCCCATGCCGCCCGGCGCGGCATGGGGCGCGGCCTTTCACCAGGTCGGCGCCCCGAAAGGCCCTCCGATCACTCGCCCCGCTGGATCGCTCCAGCCGCCGAACGGCATCGGGACGGCCGGCCTGGACGCGCGGCGGGGTTTCGGCGTTCCGGTTGACAACGCCGCGTGATCCTCGCTTTGCTTATAGGCGGAACCACATTCCGTATTGTGGAATGGAAAGCGACAGAAAGGTAACGTGGTGGTCAGCCTCCGCACGTTCTTGACCCGGTTCACCGCCGTCACGGCCCTCGTGCCGGCCGCCGCGCTCGGCCTCCAGGCCCCGTCCCAGGCCGCGGCGCAGGCGACCGTGACGCTCACGCCCACCTCGACGACGAAGGCGGCGGGGATCTGGCGGCCGCCGGTGGACAGCCGCTGGCAGTACCAGCTCCAGGGCAGCAAGACCTACGCCTCGACCGGCGGCGTCAACGTCGAGATCTGCGGGGTGCCCCAGAGCGGCGGGGCGTGCGTGCGGCCGAGCGTCTTCGACATCGACCTGTACGCAGCCGCGGAGGTCACCGGCAACAACACGACGCTCAACACGGCGGCTGTCAAGGCGATCCACGCCAAGGGCGCCAAGGCGATCTGCTATGTCGACGCCGGCTCGATCGAGGAGTTCCGGCCCGACTACCAGGAGTTCGTCGACTGGCACAACGCGCACGGCAAGTCCCTGCTGGGCAAGCCGTTCAGCGAGGAGTTCCCCAACGAGCGCTGGGCGAACATCAACAACGACAAGGGCCAGCGCGACTTCCTGCTGAAGATGATGGCGGCCCGCGTCGACAAGTGCGCGCAGGCCGGCTTCGACGGCGTCGAGTTCGACGTGGTCAACGCCCACGAGGAGGGCAAGTCCGTCACCGGCTGGACCGTCAGCCCCGCCACCCAGCTCACCTACAACAAGGCGCTGGCCGCCCTCGCCCACGCCAAGGGCCTGTCCGTGGCGCTGAAGAACGACCTCAGCCAGGCCGAGGAGCTCGTGTCCTCCTTCGACTACGCCGTCAACGAGGAGTGCTTCCAGTTCGACGAGTGCTCCGAGCTGAACGTCTTCGTCAAGGCGGGCAAGCCGGTCTTCCACGTCGAGTACGCGACGGCCCCGTCGAGCTTCTGCGCCAAGTCGAAGACGCTGAAGTTCAACTCGCTCAAGAAGCCCGAGGACTACTCCCTGTTCGACAAGCCGTACGCGCCCTGCAGGTGAGCCCCGGCCGTCAGGCCAGCCTGGGCACGAGCGCGAGCGCGTTGGCGGCGTACACGCGTTCCAGGACGTCGTCCGGCAGGTCGAGGCCGGAGATCGTCCAGCGTCCCATCAGCGGCGGGTCGTCCAGGGAGTGCGCGAACGCCTCGTCGTCGCTCTCCATGAACCGGAAGTGGATCCGGTAGACCTCCGGGTGGGGCGGGATCTCGTCGGTGCCGAACAGCACCCGGCCGGGGTGCCGGAGCATGAGGGCGCGCGTGGCGCGGGGCTGGCGTCCCAGCTCGGCGACGCGGGCCGCGATGTCGATGTGGAAGTTCGGGTACGTGTCCAGCATCCGGCTCGCGAAGCCCAGGTTCTCCGGCCAGCAGCCCGCGTGGACGCCGATCACCGTGGTGGCCGGGTGGCGGGCGACCATCGCCTCCATGGCCTCCATCAGCCGCTCGAACGGCGGGAACCCGGGTCCGGAGACGTTCCAGTCGGGCCGGGCGGCGAGGAGTTCGAGGCGTTCGTTGCGCTCGTCGGCCGGCTCGAAGAAGGCGACCGGGTCGGCGGTGTGCAGGGCGATCGGGATGCCGGCCGCGCCGGCCGCCGCCCACAGCGGGTCGAGCCGGGGGTCGTCGAGCATGACCAGCTCGCCGCGGTGGTCGCGGACCCGCAGCCCCACGTCCTTCCACACCTTCAGCCCGGCGGCGCCCTCGGCCACGGACCGGGTGAGCTGGGCGGCCAGGCGCTCGCCGAAGCCGGGCTCGGCCGTCCGCGACCAGTCGACCTGGCAGAAGGTGGCGAAGCGGCCGGGGTACGCGGCGTCGTAACGCTCGATGTTCTCGGCCAGCTCCCCGCCCCAGCGGCCGTCGAGGTTGACCATGCCGCGCAGGTTCAGCTCGTCCATGAGGCCGACGAGGGCCGGGACGTCCTTGACCATCCAGTCGCCGTCCTCGGTCAGCCAGCGGCCGAGGTGGATGTGGGCGTCCACGGCGGGCACGCGGGCGCGCTCGATCCGGTGGGCCGCGACCCGAAGCTGCGGCACCGGCCGGTACCGGGAGAGGGGCACGTCCGCGTCATCCACGCCTGATCCCTTCCGGCAGCAGGTCGCCGTGGGCCGCGATCAGGTCGTCCACCAGCTCGCGGATCCGCCGGACGGGGAGCGTGGCGGCGGTGTTGGGGTCGAGCAGCGCGGCCTGGTGGACGTGGTCGCGCCGGCCCTCGAGCGCGGCCTTCACGGTCAGCTCGCTGACGTTGAGGAACGTCCGGTTGAGCGCGGCGACCTGGGCGGGCAGCTCGCCGACGCGCACCGGCTGCACACCGGCCCGGTCGACGTGGCAGGGCACCTCGACGGTGGCCTCCGGCGGCAGGTTGGAGATGAGGCCGCCGTTGCGGACGTTGCCGTGGATCATCCGGCGGGTGCCGGTCTCCATCGAGTGGATGGCCAGGGACGCCAGCTCCTCGCCGCGCTGGATCGGCACGCCGCGGCCCTCCTCCAGCGAGCGCTTGTACCCCTCGTACTCCTCGAAGCCGTCGGCCAGCCAGTCGAGGTAGACGCCGACCGGGATCCGGTAGCGCTCGACCTCCTCCTCGTGCGGCAGGAACCAGGGCAGGTACTCGCAGCCGTGCTCGCTGGACTCGGTCGGGAAGTAGCCGAAGGCGCGGTAGACCTCGACGCGGACCCGGCGGGCCAGCTCGGGGTCCTTGGCGATCAGCTCGTCCAGGCGGTCGTAGAGGTTCTCGCCGTCGCGCTCGAAGCGCAGCACGAACCCCTGGTGGTTGACGCCCGCGGTGAGGAAGGAGATCTCCTCCTCGGGGACGCCGACCATCCTGGCCAGGGTGCTCTGCGTGTCGCGGGCGGCGTGGCAGACGCCGACGACGTTCTGGAACGGGGTGCCCGCGTACACCGACCACGGGATCATCGACATCGGGTTGGTGTAGGTGAACAGGGTGGAGCGCGGCGCCAGCTCGGCCAGGTCCTCGCCGATGCCGACCATCACGGGGATCGTGCGCAGGGCGCGGAAGATGCCGCCGATGCCGAGGGTGTCGGCGATGGTCTGCCGGATGCCGTACGAGGCGGGGATCGCGAAGTCGCGCTCGACCGCCTCCAGGCCGCCCACGGCGATCTCGTTGATCACGTAGTCGGCGCCGGCGAGCGCGGCCCGGCGTTCGGCGTGGGCCTCGATCCGCGCGCCGATGCCCAGCTCGGCGACCATCCACCGGGCCATGGCCTCGGCGGTGTCGAGCCGGGCCTGGTCGATGTCGTGCAGGACGATCGTCGACTCCGACAGCTCGGGGAAGGTCAGGAGGTCGGACAGCAGGTTCTTGGCGAAGGTGATGCTGCCGGCGCCCACGAGGACGATGCGGGCCATGGTCTTCTACCTCGTTCCGGGGGTGAGCAGGGCCTTGACGGGGGTGGCGCCGCCGTTCATGAGTGCCGTGAACACGTCCGCGCCCTCGGCCAGGGGGAAGGTCTCGGCCCAGCTCAGGTCCCAGCCGGGGACCAGGCCGAGCGCGCCGGCGAAGTCGGCGTCGTCGTAGGCGAAGGAACCGAGCACGCGCTTCTCGCCGCGTACCAGGTCGCGGGCGTCGTAGCCGGCCGCCTGGTCGGCCAGGCCGAGCCAGACGGCCGCGCCGCCGGGGCGCAGGCGGGCCAGCGACTGCTCGCGCGTGGCGGCGACGCCGACGGCGTCGAACACCACGTCGTACTCGCCGGTCAGCTCGGGGCCCGTGGCGGCGGCGCCGAGCCGGGAGGCGATGGCGAGCCGTTCCGGCGAGCGGTCGGCGATCTCGACGGTGGCGGCGCCGCCGGAGAGGGCGGCCAGCAGGCAGGTCAGCCCGATGGCGCCGGCGCCGAGCACGCCGATCCGCGCCCCGGCCGGGCGCCCGGCCAGCCGCCAGGCGTGCACGGCGTTGGCGGTGGGCTCGACGAGGCCCGCGGCGGTCCAGCCGAGCCCGTCGGGCAGCGGCACGACGGCGCCCGCGGGCACCGCGACGCGCTCGGCGAACCCGCCGGGCCGGTGCACGCCGATCATCTGCCGGTTCCGGCACACGTTGCGCAGCCCGGCGGCGCAGACGTCGCACGTGCCGCAGGACAGGATCGGGTTGACCGCCACCGCCCGCCCGTCGTCGGTGCGGCCGGCGAACTCGTGCCCCATCACCAGGGGCGGCACCCGGAAGCCCGGGGTCCTGATGCCGTGCAGCTCGCTGCCGCAGATGCCGGACGTGACGACGTGGACCAGCACCTCGCCCCGGCCGACCTCGGGCTCGGGCACGTCGCGCGGCTCCACGACGCCCGGCGCGGTGAAGACGAGGGCCTTCACCGCGGCTCACCGGCGATCGCATGCTCCTGCTCCATGAAGCTCCATTCCATTATACGGAACGACGTTCCGATTCACTGACAGCAGATCATCGGGGCTGAGAGCATGTCAAGAGCTACGCCAGAACTCCCCTCCACGTCAGATGGCTGACGTTTCACGGCGTTTCCGCCCTTCACCGGCATGTTCCGGGAGATGGAACGGCCGCCCTGCTCACCAGAATCCAGGACGCCGGATCAGGCCCCCGTCGCCTCGTACGCGAACCAGTCGAAGCTCGCGCTGCCCTCCGTGGCGTACATGCCGATGACCCGCCCGGTGAAACCGGCGGCGACCTCGGTGGACAGGTAGCGGCCGTCCAGCTCGGCCAGCGGCAGGTCGCCGACCGAGAAGACGATCATGTCCGGGCCCCAGCTCCCCACGCCGGCGGACTCCCCGATCGACCCGGCGTCCGGGCCGACGACGGAGGGCGGGAGCACGTCGCGGGTGCGCGTCTCGACGGCGAGCAGCACCGGGCCGGGCGGCACCGGCCGCTCGGCCACGCACTGGCGCAGCGGGCCGATGCGGGCGATCACCCGCACCGAGCCGCCGCCCACCTCCAGGTCGTAGTGGTGCGCCTCGTCCATCCGCACGGACAGCCCGGCCGTGGCGGAGCCGGGGTCGAGCAGGGCGGTGACGCGGCAGTCGTGGTGCTGCTGGCGGCGGCCGACGAAGGTGTGGCCCGGCCGGTCGAGGGTGGGACCGGTGGCGTGCAGCGTGAGCCGGCCGCCGCCCAGCGACCAGGAGCCGTCCGGGCGGGCACGCGGCGAGATCCAGTGCGGGGCCAGGCGGTCGGCGTCGAAGTCGTCCCGGGCGGGCTCGGCCGGGAACGGGTGCCACGCGGCGGGTGCGGGATGGCGCTCCTCGACGGGCCCGGCGACCGGCCAGCCGTCCACCCACTCCACCGGCACGAGGAACGTCTCCCGGCCCAGCACCTGGAACTCCGGCGTGTGGCCACGCGGGCGGGTGCCGAGCAGCGTCATCCACCAGGTGCCGTCGGCGGCCTGGACGAGGTCGGCGTGGCCGGTGCTCTGGATCGGCCGGTCGGTGCCGCGGTGGGTGAGGATCGGGTTGACCGGGCCGGGCTCGAACGGGCCGCGCGGCGAGCGGGACCGGGCGATCGACATGGCGTGGCCGCGCTCGGTGCCGCCCTCCGACAGCAGCAGGTACCACCATCCGTCCACCCGGTACAGGTGCGGCGCCTCCGGGTACTTGCCGCCGGTGCCCGACCACACCTCGTACGGCCCCTCCAGCACCTTGCCCGCCACGGGGTCGATCCGCGCCAGCCTGACACCGGAGAAGGCGCACCAGCACGAGCCGTCCTCGTCCCAGGCGAGGTCGGGGTCGATGCCCGGCAGGTCGATCCGGACCGGGTCGGACCACGGGCCCTCGGGGCGGTCACTCGTGACGAGGAGGGTGCCCTCGCCGCCGACGACCGTGGTGATCACGTGGAAGACGCCGTCGTGGTGGCGGATCGTCGGCGCGTAGACGCCGCCGGAGGCGGGCAGCCCCGGCGGCAGGCGCAGTTGCGAGGGCCGGTCCAGGACGTTGCCGATCTGCCGCCAGTGCACCAGGTCGCGGCTGTGGAAGATCGGCACGCCGGGGAAGTACTCGAAGCTGGAGCAGACGAGGTAGTGGTCGTCGCCCACCCGGCACACGCTCGGGTCGGGGTGGAAGCCGGGCACCACCGGGTTGCCGTACGTCCGCGCCGTCATGGAGTTCGCGCCGTCATGGAGTCCTCTCCCGAAAGCTTTCGGCCGGGAAAGCCGATCACCAAGCCCGGACTCTAGGCGGACGTCCCCGAACCCGTCAACGACGTGCGACCAGAAGCGCCCGAGGCGGGCGGCGGGCGGCCGAAAGTTTCAGCCGGCCCGCCCGGCTCGCGCGTCAGCCGCGGGGGTTCCAGCCGTCCGGGTCCACGTCCAGGCCGAGCTCGCCGGCGACGGCGTCCCAGCCGGTGAGCTTGAAGTTCGTGTTCTCCCGGTCGCCGTCGGCCGGCGTGTTGGCGCCGTCGTGGGCGACGAACAGGCCCTCGTCGAAGTCGCCCAGCGGCACGTTCAGCACGGCGGAGCCGTCGCTGTGCTCGACGCCGTCCACGCCGTCGTCCTCGCCGACCTCGAACTGGCCGAGGTAGGCGTTGGGGCCCTCCCGGCGGTAGACGGCGAAGGTGCTGTCGCCCTGGCTGGAGGCCAGCAGGTAGCCCCTGCCGCCCTTGCGGTAGTAGATCGTCAGGCCCTCGGCGTCCGCGCTCAGGTGCCGGCCGCCGTATCCGGGGTCGGCGCCGGGGGCGCACTCCTCGGTGTCCGGGTCGTACGCGCCCGGCACGCCGTACTCGCGGACCCGGTCGATCAGGACCGGCGTCCCGGTGAGGTCGGCCCGCACGCGCCAGAGGCCGACGTCCTCCTGCGCCGCGTACAGGACGTCCCTCTCCTGGTCCACGACCATGCCCTCCACCTGCGGCTGCTCGCCCGGCTCCAGGCAGGGGGTCCAGCTCGTGCCGTCGGGCAGGGTGAACGAGGCGGGCAGGTCGAGTGTCCTGACGACCCGGTAGCCGACCGTGCCGCCGGGCCGGGCCAGCAGCCTGACCAGGGCGACGGAGGTCCGGTGGCGGCGGCTGACCAGCGCGTAGGTGCCGGTGGAGTCCTTCCAGGCGGCCAGCCCGTACGCGGTCTCGGCGTCGTTGACCTGCTCCTGGGTGGTGTTGAAGACGAACGGCGCGGCCGGGTCGGTCACGTCGGTGAGCCGGCCGCCGGCGACGGCGTAGACGCGCAACGTGTCACGGCCCCGGTCGGAGACGACCGCCAGGTCACGGCCGCCGAACCCGTAGGTGACGTCGACGTTGTCGAACCGGCCCGGCTCGTCCTCCGGCCCCGGTGCGGCGGGCGCCGCGACGCGCTGCACCTGCCGCCCGCCGAGGTCGTAGACGTAGAGCCCGCCCTCCTTGGCGGTGGCGATCACGACGCTGCGGCGGGAGTCGGACGGGTGGACCCAGATCGCCGGGTCGTCGCCGTTGGCGTTGCCGCCCGCCTCGTCGTCGAACAGGGACGGCGTCTCCACCTCCGGGTCGACCGTCGCGACGCCGCGACCGGACGCGGGCGCCGCCAGCCCTCCCACCAGTGCGCACGTCAGAGCGGCCAGGAGCAGCCTGGACAGGGGACGCATCGCGCCTCCTCCTTCGGGGTCGTAGACGTCGGGCCGGGCAGGCGGCCCGGGCGAGTCTCTCCGGCCCGGGTGACGGGCCGGTGAACGCCGCGATGCCTTCGCACGTCGGCCGTGGCGGACCCCGGGAACGGGAGACGGGTCACGCCCTGGCCGGCTCCACGGCGGGCGCCGGCGACCACTCGGCGTCGGGCATGCGGATCAGCGAGACGCCGACGAAGCCGAAGACCACCAGCAGGATGACCGGGCCGCCGAGCCCCAGCACCATGTTCCACGCGCTCGCGCCGAAGAGCCAGACGGCGATGCCGGCGAGCACGCCCGCCGGGAACCACCATCCCGCCCGGCCGGCGCGGGCGTAGGCGACCGCGACGAGGGCCAGGCCCAGGAAGGAGCCGATCATCCCGGGCAACTGCCAGGCGGCGACCATCGCGGGCTGCGCCGCGTCCTGCATGAGCTTCTCGGCCTGCGCCACCGGCAGGGCCTGGAAGAGCACGATGTCGAAGAAGTCCGAGATCATGAGGGACGAGAAGTTGATGAGGCCGAGGACCGTCACGGCACCCGCGAGGTTGGCCAGCACCACGCCCTTGCGGCGGACGAGGTGGACCAGCCCGAGCACGCCGGGCACGAACAGCACCCAGGCGTAGTGGAGGAGCGTCGCGCTGACGCCGACGGCGCCCGGGTTGTGCGCGTACGCCAGCGGGTCCTCGACGCCGGGCTCGGACGGGTCGGTGATCATGCCGAGGAGCAGGCAGAGCGGGGCGAGGACGAGGCTGACGCCGGCCGCGGTGCGGCGGAAGGAGTTCGCGTTCGCAATCATGGGTGGACCGTACGGACGGGGTGCCGGGCCCGTCGTCAAGGCGTCCTTTGACCGGCCGTCCCCCTCCAGGGTGATTTCAGGGCGCTCGCTCGGAGAGGGGCGGAATGGCATGGTCCCGGCCCCGGTTACCCTCTGCTCATGCTCCACCGCCGTCCCCCCACCCCCGTCGACTGGCTCGTCGCGGCGGTCGTGGGCCTGTTCGCGGTCGCGGAGGAGGTCAGCGGGCGCTCCATGGCGCCCTCCCGCGAGTACCTTCCGCTGTGGGTCGCGGGCGGGGTCGTCACGGCCGTCGGGGTGCTGTTCCGGCGCCGTGCCCCGTTCGGCGTCCTGGCGGTCTACTCGGCGGTCAACGTGGCGCTGTTCGCGCTGCTGCGTGAGAACGCCGCGGCCTGGCAGTTCTACACGCAGCTCGTGCTGCTGTTCACGCTGCTGTCGGAGGTGCGCCCACGCGGCGTGAAGGCCGCCGTCGGCGTCGTCGCGACCGGCGCGTACGTCGTCGCCATGATGCTCACCTCGTCGCCGCCCGCCGGCTGGGGCGACGTGGCCGTGGCCCTGGTGATGACCATGATCGCGGCCGGCGCGGGCCTGGCCGTGCGGCGTCACCGGGTGCTCGCCGTGCTGGCCGCCGAGCGCGGGGAGCTGCTGGCCCGCGAGGCCGTGGCCGACGAGCGCGCCCGCATCGCCCGCGAGCTGCACGACATCGTGGCCCACAGCGTGAGCGTCATGACCATGCAGACGGGCGGCGTGCGGCTGCTGCTGCGCGAGGACCAGGACCGTGAGCGGGACGTGCTCACCACGGTCGAGGAGACGGGCCGGGGCGCCCTGGAGGAGCTGCGGCGCATGCTCGGCCTGCTGCGCGGTCCGGAGGGCGGCGGCACGGTGCCGCAGGCGGGGCTCGACCGGCTGGGCGACCTGCTGGAGCAGGTGCGCGCGGCGGGGCTGGACGTGCGCCTCGACGTGCGGGGCGAGCCGGTGCCGCTGCCCGCCGGCCTGGACCTGTCGGCGTACCGGATCGTGCAGGAGGCGCTGACCAACACGCTCAAGCACGCGGGCCCCACACGGGCGGCGGTGACCGTCGCCCACCGGCCCGGCGAGCTGCGGCTGGAGATCGTCGACGAGGGGCCGCGCGAGGGTCGCGCCCCGGCGCGGGGCGCCGGGGCGGGCGGGCACGGGCTGATCGGCATGCGGGAGCGCGTGGCGCTGTTCCAGGGCACGCTGACGGCGGGTCCGGACGGCTCGGGCGGCTTCGCCGTACGGGCGGTGCTGCCACGGTGACCGCCGCACGAGGGGACGGGGACAGGGGTGAGGTGGACGAGACGGACGCGGACGGGACTCACACGGGCGCGGGCGTGCCCGGTGTGATCGGGATTTTGATCGCGGACGACCAGGCGATGATCAGGGCCGGGCTGCGGCTGGTGGTCGGCACCCAGCCCGACCTGGCCGTGCTCGGGGAGGCGTCCGACGGGGAGCGCGCGGTGGAGCTGGCCCGGAGCCTGCGCCCCGCCGTCGTGCTGCTCGACATCGCGATGCCCCGCCTGGACGGTCTGGAGGCGGCCCGCCGGATCCTCGCCGCGCCGGAGCCGCCACGGGTGATCATGCTGACGACGTACGACACGGACGACAACCTCGACCGGGCCCTGCACGCGGGCGTGAGCGGGTTCCTGCTGAAGGTGTCGCCGCCCGAGCACCTGTTCGCCGCGATCCGCAGCGCCGCGCGGGGCGACGTCCTGCTCGACCCCGCGGTCACCTCCCGGGTGGTCGACGCCTACCGCCGTACGGCGCCGCCGGCGTCCCGGCCGGTCACGGGGCTGACGGCGCGGGAGGAGGAGGTGCTGCTGCTGGTGGCGCGCGGGCTGTCCAACGCCGAGATCGCCGCCGGGCTGTCCATCACCGAAGCGACGGTCAGCACGCACATCAACCGCCTGCTGGCCAAGCTGTCGCTGCGCGACCGGGCCCAGGCGGTGCGATACGCGTACGAGTCGGGCGTCATCCGCCCCGGCGAACCCTCCTAGCCGGTCCGGTCAGGCCGGGCGGGCGAGCCTGGCGAAGGACAGGACCACGACCGTCGACAGCAGCCAGCCCAGCACGCTCGCCACGTTCAGCAGCGCCGAGGTCACCCGGCCGGCCGTGGTGCGCGTCTCCGGGTACCAGACGGCGCGCTGCCCCAGCGAGATCAGCGGGACGACGGTGTCGATCGTGTAGAAGACGGGGTCGAAGCAGCGGACCTGGCCGTCGCCGCACGGCCCCGGCCGGGGCGCCGCGCGGGCCCTGGTGGCGGTGGCGTCGGCCGCCTGCCCGGTCTCGTCCACGGTGACCAGGCGGCCGTCCACCGCGTACACGTTGCCGCGGGGATCCGTGGCGCGTAACGTCGCCTGCGCCGCCGGGGTCGCCACCAGGGCTCCCACCAGGGCCAGCAGCGCCCCCAGCAGCCAGAGCGTACGTCCCGGGCGGTAGCCGTAGCCGACCGTGACCCCGTACAGGACGTCCCGCAGGTCGCGCAGGACGCGGGCGGGCGGGCGAGCGCCCGGCGGCCGGGCCTGCCTGGCGCGCCTGCGCTGCTCCATGAGCAGCCGCTCGGCCTCCACCGGGCGGCCGTGCTGGCGGAAGACCCTGGCCGCCTGCTCGTACGGGCCCGCGTCGAACGGCTCCATCCCGCGCAGCCAGTCGCGGCGGGTCCGCCAGTCCCAGGAGCCGTCGAACCGGTCGTACACGAAGCCCGCGATCGCCGAGCGGCGCGGCCACGTCGCGGGATCGTCGGCGAGCACGGTCGTCACGGCGCCCGTGAGGTCCACCGACTCCGGAGGGGCCGCCCAGTGCAGGTCCATGCCGCCGCGCGCGGTCGCCGACACGGCCCCGAGATCGCCGAACGTGCCGCCCGCGCAGTCGAGCCGCCCCTCGATGACGGCGCGGTTCAGCAGCACGGAGCCGTCGGCCGCGAACCCCCCGGCCAGCAGGACCGATCCCCTGACCACGGCCTGGCGCAGGGAGAGCGCCTCGCCGCCGGGGTTCCGCAGCCGGGCGCGGTGGGCGTCCAGCGCGGTGCCTATCGTCGCGGAGCGGAAGATGATCCTCCCGCCGTGGGTCTCGACCCCGCGCAGGTCCACGTTGCCGTCGACGGTCGAGCCCTGCGCCGCGACGAGCGTGCCGGCCTCCGGCCCGCTCCACCGGGTGCCCTTCAGGACGAGGTCGCCCCTGACGTGCGCGCCCGCCAGCCGCAGCGCGCCCTCGACGGCCACCCCTTCGGCGAGGACGAGGCTGGAGCGGAGTTCGGCGTTGGTCAGGTCGAGCGCCCGCTCTCCGGGGGCGGCGAGCACCGTGCCCTCGTGGATCCGGATGGTGCTGTACGTCCCCATGGACAGGTCGACGCCGCCGCCGAACCGGCACTCCCCCTCGATGCTGACGTCGCCGTTCACGACGAGCCCGGGCGCGCTGACCACGGCGGCGACGTGGCGCCGGCTGTCGTAGCCGGAGCCCGCGGCGGGCCCGGCGGGCTCGAAGTCGGCGTCGCGGATCAGGAGCTGGCCGGCGATCCGGGCGTTGCCCAGGTCCAGGCGGCCCCGGATGAGCGGGCGGCGCCCCGTCTGGTCGGCGATGACGAAGACGCTGCCGCCGATCGTCGCGTCGCCGAGGTCGAGGGCCAGCCCGCGGTCGGGCCTCGTCAGGCGGGCGCCGGTCAGGTCGAGCGAGCCCGCCACGTCCGCGCCGAGGAGCCGGATGCCGCCGCGCGCCTCGAACCCGTGGAGCAGCCGGATCGTCCCGCCCACCCGCATCCGGTCGGCCTGCACCGCGCGGACCGCGCCGTCGATGACGGTGTCCACGCACAGCAGCCGTCCGCCGATCTCCGACTCGCACAGCCACACCGCGGCGCTGCACGAGGTGCTGGCCGAGGTCCACAGGGCGCCGCGGATGCGGGACCGGGACAGGTCGAGATCGCGGCGCACGCGCAGCCCGTTCGCCACGACGCCCGGGATGTCGCATCCGTCCAGCACCAGCGCGTGCAGCTCGGCGCCGTCGAGGTCGAGCGGCCGGTCGAACGCGCAGTCCACGAAGCGCAGCGGGAACGGGACCTGCATGCCGCGCAGGTCGAGGCCGCCCTCCACGCGAGCGCCCTCCAGGGTCAGGCCGCGGGGATCGACGTCCTGCGGGTCGCGCCGGAACAGCTCGCGCAGCAGGCCGCCGGACACGACGAGGTCGTCGCCGTCGAGCGAGCGGAGCGCCTCGCCGGTGGCGGCGGCGCGGCGCAGGGTCGCCTCATCGATCATGTGATCACCCTAGGGGCGGGGCTCGGTCTCGGGTCGGCCGGTGGAGACACGGTTCGGCGCGCGGGCGCGGGTCCGTGGCGTCGGCTCCGCGCGGTCCTCAGCCGGTGGAGACGCGGCTGCGCTGGGGGACGCGGGCCGGGTCGGCCGGGCGTGACCGGGTGAGGTACTGCGGGACGGGGGCGCGGTCGTCGCCGGTGTCGCGGGTCAGGCCGTAACGCAGGACGCCCCTGCCGGGGTCGGGCCGGGCGGAGAGGTCGGCCCAGACCTCGTTCCACGTCCGGGGCGCGACGGTGAGGTCCACGTCCGTGCCCGCCTCGTTGTTGTGGAACGTCACGCTGCCGTCCAGGTAGTAGAACTCGTTCTGCCACATCTGCTGCTGGCCGGCCGGCAGCCGGACGAATCCGGTCTCGGGCGAGCCCATCCACGTGACGCCCGGCGCCTGCTCGTCGTCCATGCGCCGCCCGCCGCCCGAGGCGACGTGGAAGAGCCTGCCTTTCAGGCCGGTCCAGGTGGCGGGCACGAACGGGCCGATCCGGTTGCGGTACAGGATGCCCCAGCGGACCTGGACGTAGCCCCGGCCGGTGATCGTGACATAGTCGCCCCGGTGCGTGATCGACGGGGCTCCGCCGAACCGGGAGTACCCGTGCCGGCCGCCGACGGTGATCGCTGCGGCGGGGCGGCGGGGCAGCCGGGCGGGCGGCCGGTTCCTGGGCGGGGCCTGGTCGGCCTGGTCGACGGTGCGCCCGTACGGCCCGGTCCGGCGGGTCCCGGCCGGGGAGGGCGTCGGCTCGGGGGACGGCGAGCGGGACGGCTTCGGCGTCGCCGCGCGCCGGGACGCGGCGGGCGTGGGCGTTCCCCGCGTGGGCCGCACCAGGGTCGACGGGGCGGGGGCCGGTGCGGCCCGACGGGGCGGAGGCTCCGGCCGCAGGCTCTGGACGGCGACCACTCCCCCGCCGACCAGCGTGGCGCCGACGACCGCGACCGCGATCGGCTTGACCGCCAGCGAGGAGCCCGCCGCGCCGACGGCCGCCTTGCCCTTGGCCAGCAGCCCGCCCTTCACCGCCGGCGCCACCGTACGGGCGAGCTCCAGCGCCCCGGCCGCGATCCCCGCCGGGACGGCGACCAGGCCCAGGCCGGCCAGCAGCCGCTCGGCCGGCACCAGGTCGGACAGCCGCCCCGTGCAGGCCGGGCAGTCGCGCACGTGCCGCGCGAGCCGCTTGCGCCACAGGTCGGACGGCGTGCCGTCCCACGACGCGGCGGCCCCGGCCAGGCCCTCGCAGCGCGGCCGTCCCGACAGCGCGCGCACCACCGCGCGGGCCGTCTCCAGCCTGCCCTTGGCCCGCTGGACGCGCACGGCCGCGTGCGGTTCGCTCATGCCCAGCCCGGCGGCCAGCTCGGCCCGGGACAGCGCGCCGGCCAGCTCCATCCACCACAGCGCGAGCACCTCGTGGTCGGCGGCGTCGAGCCACCGGACGGCCTCGGCCGTTTCCTTGCGCTGCCCGGACAGGCCGAGCCGGGTGACGGTGAGCGCGGCGAAGTCGGAGCCGGGGTCGGCCATGCCGAGCGCCTCGTCCAGGCCGGCCAGGGCGCTCCCCGAGGAGCGCCGCCACTCGCGCACCTGGTTCAGGGCGATCGCGACCAGCCAGGAGCGGAAGCTCGCCGGGTCGCGCAGCCCGGACACGCCGGTCACGACCCTGGCCATCGTCTCCTGGACGACGTCGTCCACGTCCGGGTGGCCGTCCATGGCGCGGCCCACGATGTTGTACACCAGCGGCAGGTGGCTCCTGACCAGCTCGTCGACGGCCCCGCGGTCGCCCGCGGCGGCGGCGCGCACCGTCTCGACCTCGTACGTCGGCCGCGTGGACATCCATCACCTCATTCCGGACCACATTTTCGCATTTGTCGCATGTACCCCCCTTCCACCTTTGGCCCCTCCGACCACGTGACCGCCGGAGCGTGGGCCCCGGGACCCTTGACGCGCCCGCTCCGCGAGAGGCATCATCGACCCCAATCTGAGATCGATCTCACATTGGAGCACAGAATGTCGCAGGTCCGCGTGCCCGTCCGCCCGCTCGGAGCGATATCGGAGACCTTCCGTGCCGATCTGGACGCGGCGGTGACGCCTCAGATCGAGGCCCAGGTGACCGCGTTCGTCGACAAGGCGCTCAGCCCGGCCACCCGGGTGATCTACCTCGTGGGCTGCGGCGGATCGCTGTTCATGTTCGGCGCCATGCGCTTCCTCCTCGAACGCTCCCCGATCCCCGTGGTCGCCCTCAACGCCGACGAGTTCATGCTGCGCCGCCCGGCCGCCCTCGGCCCCGGCTCGGTCGTGATCGCGAGCAGCACCAACGGCGGCACCCCCGAGACCGCCCGGGCCGTGCGCTTCGCCCGCGAGGCCGGCGCGCCGGTGCTGCTCGTCACCAAGGACCCGGACAGCCTCGTCGCCAAGGAGGCCGAGGACGTCGTCCTGCACCGCAGCGTCGAGGCCAAGCAGGTGCTCCAGGGGCTCATCGCGTACGCGCTGCTGCGGGCGCAGGGCGTGGCCGACGACTACGACGAGGCGCTGGCCGTCCTCCGCTCCTGCTCGGAGGCGTTCGAGACCTCGGTGCGCGAGCTGGACGAGCGGCTGCGCGACATCGCAGCGGCCTGCGTGGACGAGCCGTGCGTGTACGTGCTCGGCTCCGGCCCGCTGGAGGGCGCGGCCCAGACCTTCGCCGCCTGCTACCTGCAGGAGATGCAGACCAAGCACGCCGTGGCCACGGGCTCGGGCGAGTTCCTGCACGGCGCGTTCGAGGTGGTCGACGGCACGGTGCCGGTGATCGTGCTGCTCGGCGAGGACGCCACGCGGCCGATGGGCGCGCGCGCCGTCTCCTTCCTGGAGCGTTACAACCAGCGCAACCACGTCGTCGACGGCGCCTCGCTGTCGCTGCCCGGGGTGCCGGCGCGCCTGCGCGCCACGGTCGGCTCGTTCGTCATGGCGAGCTGCGTCACCGCCCGGCTGGCCCAGCACTTCGAGGCGTTCTCGGGCCGCCCGCTGAGCGAGCGCCGCTACATGTGGCGGGTCGAGTACTGATGCGGCTCGCGGCCGTCGGCGACAACATCACCGACTGCTACCTCGACGCGGGGCGGATGTACCCGGGCGGCAACTGCGTGAACGTGGCCGTCCACGCCGCCCGCGCCGGCGCGCGCGCCTCCTACGTCGGCTCCGCCGGGCGCGACGAGCGCGGCGACCGGCTCGCCGCCGCGCTGCGCCAGGAGGGCGTGGACGTCTCGCGCCTGCGCCGCCCGGCCGGGCCGACGGGCTACGCCACGGTCGTCAACGTCGGCGGCGAGCGCGTCTTCGGCCCGTACGACCGCGGGGTGGCGCGCTTCCGGCTCGACGAGGAGGACGTGGAGTTCGTCGCGGCCCACGACGTGGCGCACTCCAGCTACTCGGCGGACCTGGAGGAGCAGCTCCCGGCCCTCGCCGAGCGCGTACCGCTCTCGTTCGACTTCGACTCCCACACCGGCGACGACTACGCCGCCGCGCTGGTCCCGTACGTCGCCTACGCCTTCTTCTCGGCCTCGCACCTCGGCGAGGCCGAGACCCGCGACCTGCTGCGCTGGGCCGTCGGCCGGCCCCGCCACCGCGCGTCCCGCACGACCGGCGCCCGCGTGGCCCTGGCGACGCGCGGCGCGGCGGGCGCGTGGCTCTTCGACGGCCGCGAGCTGATCGCGGAGCCGGCCGTGCCGGTCGAGGTGGTCGACACGCTCGGCGCGGGAGACACCTTCATCGCCCACGTCCTGACCGGCCTCGCGGCCGGCCTGGGCGGGCGCGAGACCCTGCGGCGCGCCTCCGCGCACGCCGCGCGGGTCTGCACCGCGCTCGGCGCCTTCGGGCACGCCGCGCCGCTCACCCCGGACATCCCTCGACCCCACGAAGGCTCCCGAGCAGCACCGACCCCCCAGTAGCAAAGGAATCGACATGACCGGTATCAGTGGTGGCCGCACGAGCGCGGCCCTGATCGCGCTGCCGGTGTGCGCGGCGCTCCTCCTGTCCGCCTGCGGCGGCGGGTCCGCGGGCACGCCGGCCCAGGGGACGGCCCAGCGGGCCCGGCAAACCGCCGCCGACCCCGCGGTCGCCAGGCTCGTCCCCAAGGACCTCGCGAACGCCAAGGTCGCGGTCTTCGGGGACTGGGCGCCCGAGGAGTACGTGGAGAGCGGCCAGATCAAGGGCTGGAGCGTCGACCTGGCCAAGGCCATGGCCGCCAGGATGGGCGTGACCTTCACCTACACGGCCACCGGCTTCGACATGATCATCCCGGGCCTGGACAACGGCCGCTACGACGTGGCCGTGGCCTCGCTCGGGGTCACCCCCGAACGGCTGGAGAGCCTCGACTTCGTCCCGCTCCAGAAGGAGGGCACCGCCTTCGGCTGGAAGAAGGGGGCGGGGCTGAGCATCGCGCGGATCGAGGACGTGTGCGGCAAGTCCGTGGCCGTGCTCACCGGGGCCTGGGAGTACAAGTACCTCACCGAGCACAACCCCAAGACCTGCGGCGCCACCCCCATGAAGATCGAGCAGTTCAAGGACCAGCCCTCGGCCGAGCTGGCCGTGACCTCGGGCCGCGTCCAGCTCGTCGCCGCCGGCTCGGGCAAGCTCAAGTACAGCGCGAAGCAGACCGGCCAGCTCGAGACCTCCGCCCTGCTGGTCAACGCCGTCTACAACGGCCTGGGCGTGAAGAAGGACAGCCCGCTCGGGCCCGCGCTCAAGGCGGCGCTGCAGGCCGTCATCGACGACGGCACGTACGCGAAGATCCGCTCCGACTGGGGCGTGACCAGCGAGGGCGACCTCAGGACCGCCGTCCTCATCACCAAGGCCAACCCCGAGGGCTGACCGCAAGGACCAGTCCCGTCACCGTGAGGAGTCGTCGATGACGTTTGCCGGCAGCCCGGCCCGGGAGAGCGCCGGGGGCGGCGCGTTCCGCAGCGCGGAGGGCGCGCGGAGGGTGCCGCTGCGGCACCCGTGGTGGTGGGCCGGAGGGGCGGTCCTCGTCCTGCTGATCGCGCTGTTCGCGCGGCTGCTGGTGACGAACGAGAACATGCGCTGGTCGGTGGTCCTGGAGTACCTGTTCGACGGGGAGATCCTCGGCGGGCTCGTCACCACCCTGGAGCTGACCGTGCTGGCCATGGTGCTCGGCCTGGCCCTCGGCGTCGTCCTCGCGGTGATGCGGCTGTCGGCCAACCCGCTGTTCCGGTCCGTGAGCTGGCTCTGGCTGTGGTTCTTCCGGGGGGTGCCGCCGCTGGTGCAGATGGTGTTCTGGTTCAACCTGGCCACGCTGATCCCGGTGATCGAGCTGGGCGTCCCGTTCGGGCCCGCGCTCGCCTCCTGGGACACCAACACCGTCGTCTCGTCGTTCTCGGCGGCCATCCTCGGCCTCGCCCTCACCGAGAGCGCGTACGCCGCCGAGATGATCCGCGCCGGCATCCAGGCGGTGCCCCAGGGGCAGACGGAGGCGGCGCTGGTTGTCGGGATGTCCCGCTTCCAGGTGCTGCGGCGGGTCGTGCTGCCGCAGGCGCTGCGGATCGTCGTCCCGCCGATCGGCAACGACCTCATCTCGATGCTGAAGTTCACCTCGCTGGTCAGCGTCCTCGCCACGCCCGACCTGCTCTACAGCGCGCAGATGATCTACTCGCGCAACTACCGGACGATCCCGCTCCTGCTCGTGGCCACCATCTGGTACCTCGTGCTGACCACCCTGCTCACCCTCGCGCAGCAGCAGGTGGAACGGCGGATGCAGCTGACCCGGGCCGCGGCGGGCCGGGCCGGCGACGTACGGCGGCTGCGCTTCCTCCCCTCGTTCGGAAAGGCGTGAGGCGCCACATGTCCGAGATCCCCCTGCTCCGGATCGAGAAGGTCGGCAAGGCGTTCGGCCGGCACCAGGTGCTGCGCGAGGTGTCGCTGGACGTGCACGCCGGCCAGGTGCTGTGCGTCATCGGCCCCTCGGGCTCCGGCAAGAGCACGCTCCTGCGCTGCGTCAACCGGCTGGAGGTCCCGGACAGCGGGTACGTCTACCTCGAAGGGCAGCCGGTCGGCTTCCGCTGGACGGGCGACGGCCTGCACGAGATGACCTCCGCCCAGCTCGCGGCCCAGCGCCGCCGGATGGGCATGGTCTTCCAGAACTTCCACCTGTTCCCCCACCGCCGCGTCATCGACAACGTGACCGAGGGCCCGGTCGTCGTCAACGGCCTCGACCGCGCGACGGCCCGCGAGCAGGCGATGGGGCTGCTGACCAAGGTGGGCCTGGCCGACAAGGCCGGCGCCTTCCCCGAGTCGCTGTCCGGCGGCCAGCAGCAGCGCGTCGCGATCGCCCGCTCGCTCGCCATGCGGCCGGCGCTCATGCTCTTCGACGAGCCCACCTCCGCGCTCGACCCGGAGCTGGTCGGCGACGTCCTCGACGTCATGCGCGACCTGGCCCGCGACGGGATGACCATGGTCGTGGTCACCCACGAGATGGCCTTCGCCCGCGACGTCGCCGACCAGGTGGTGTTCATGGACGGCGGCCGGGTGGTGGAGGCCGGGCCGCCGGAGCGGATCTTCGGCGCGCCGGAGCACGAGCGCACCCGCTCGTTCCTGTCGAGGGTGCTGTAGTGGACGTGCTGATCCTCTCGGACGCCGACATCCGGGCCACGCTGGACGCCGCCGAGGTGGTGGCGACCCAGGAGCGGGCGTTCCTGCTGGCCGGCGAGCCGGGGCGGGTGCGCGCCGCGCACACCCACCACGCGACGTTCGCCCCGGACGGCATGGCGTTCGCCCACGCGGCCGTGGCCGCCGGGGAGACCGGCGCTCTGCCCGAAGGCGCGACCGGCGTGGCGTCCGAGACCGGCGCGGTTCCCGAAGACGGGACCGACGTGGCGTCCGAGACCGGCGCGGTTCCCGAAGGCGGGACCGGCGTGGTGTTCAAGACCGGCACCCAGCACCCGGCCAACGCGCGGCGGGGACTGCCCACGGTCCACGCGACGGTCACCGTCCACGACCCGGAGACCGGCGCGGCCGTCGCCGTGCTGAACGGCACGACGATCACCACGCTGCGCACCGCCGGCGGCCTGGTCGCCGCCGCCCGCGCCCTGTCCCCCGGCCGCCCGCACACCGTCGGCGTGCTCGGCGCCGGGGCGCAGGCGACCGAGTTCGTGTGCCTGATGGCCGCGGTGACGCCGGTCGAGCGGTTCCTGATGTGGAGCCCGGGGCTGGCGGCGCGCGGGCGCGCCCGGCTCGACGCCCGGCTCGCGGACCTGCCGGTCGAGGTGGCCGCCTCCTCCCGTGACCTGTGCGAGCGGAGCGGCACCGTCGCCACCTGCACGCTCAGCCGTACCCCGGTGGTGGAGGGCGCCTGGCTGCGGGCGGGCACGACCGTGCTGACGATGGGCTCGTACGCGCCGGACCGGCGCGAGATCGACCTCGCCTGCTCGGCGCGCGCCGCCCGCACCTACGCCGACCTGCCCGAGCAGGCGCTGCGCTCGAACGGCCCGGTCGTGGCGGCGGTCGAGGCCGGGGTGCTGGACGCGCGGGCGGTGCGCCCGCTCGCCGCCGTGCTGCGCGGCGACCACCCGGCACGCGCCGGCGACGGGGAGACGGTGGTGTTCCACAGCAACGGCCTCGGGGTCCAGGATGCGGCGCTGGCCTGGCGTGCGTACACTCGCGCTCGCGCGAACGGCCTCGGCACCCGTGTCCGCCTGTGAGCACGCCGACCCTGGAAGGAAGTGATCGTGGCGACTGAACCCGGAGCGGGGTCGGGCTCCAGACGGCCCAGCCTCAAGGACGTCGCCGCGCGGGCCGGGGTCTCCAGGGCCAGCGCCTCGCGCGTGCTGGGCGGCTACGGCTACTCCAGCCAGGACGTCGTCGACCGGGTCATGGCGGCGGTCCGGGAGCTGGGCTACGAGCCCGACCGGGTCGCCCGTACGATGCGCAGCGGCAAGTCCGGCGTGATCGGCTTCGTCTGCGCCGACATCTCCGACGCCTTCTTCTCCGGCGCCATGCGCGGCATCTGCGACGTGGCGCTGCGCGAGGGCGCGCAGGTCATCGTCATGAACACCGACGACAAGCCGGGCCAGGAGCGCGACGCCACCCGCGTGCTGCTGTCGCACAAGGTGGACGGCGTCATCATCACCCCGGTCTCGGTGCGCGAGCCCGCCCACATCGACGCCATCACCGGCGCGGGCGTGCCGGTCGTCTCGCTCGACCGGCAGCTCAGCGACATCGGCATCGACAGCGTGGTGGCCGACAACGAGGCGGCCACGGAGCGGGCGATCCACCACCTCATCGGCCTCGGGCACCGGCGGATCGCCTTCCTCGGCTCGGTGCAGCGGGAGGAGCCGCCCGTGCTGCGCGTCGGCAAGGTGCGGGCGAACGTCGTGGGCCCGTCCCGGCCCTCGCTCGACCGGGCGCGGGGCTACCTGCGCGCCCTCACCGCGGCGGGGCTGCCCGTGGAGCGCGAGCTCATCGCGTTCGCCCCGCACGACGCGCCGGACGGCCGTCTGGAGGCGGTGGCGGGGGTGCTCGCGGCCGAGCCCCGGCCGAGCGCGCTGTTCACGGCCGACAGCTACATGACGCGCAGCGCGTTCTCGCTGCTGTCGGAGCGCGGCATCGCGATCCCGGGCGAGATGTCGCTGATCGGGTTCGACGACCTGGAATGGACCACCCTGGTACGCCCGCGGATCTCGGTCGTCGTGCAGTCGGCGTACGACATGGGGCGGGCCGCGGCCGACCAGCTCTTCGCCCAGATCGCCCGCCCGGACGCGACCGGGACGGACGCGACCGGGACGGGCGCGGGGCGCGGGGACCGCACGGTGGTCCCGACGCGCTTCATCGAACGCGAGAGCGCCGGCGCGGCCCCCTGACCCGCGCGCCCCGCCGGGCGAGGGCGAGCCTCAGACGATGTTGAGCTCGGGCCGGGCGCCGGCGAGGGCGAAGCGGCGCGCGTCGAAGCCGCTGACGTCCACGAACGGCTCCCGCCCGAGGTACAGGTCGCGCACCACCTCACCGACGGCCGGGCTCATCAGGAAGCCGTGGCCGGAGAACCCGGTGGCGTAGATGAACCGGTCCACCTCGGGGGCGACGCCGATGAGGGCGTTGTGGTCGGGGGTCACCTCGTACAGGCCGGCCCAGCCGGTGGCGATGCCGGTCTCCATGAGCGCCGGGGCGCGGCGGGCCATGGCCTCGCCCAGCCTCGGCAGCCAGGCGTCGGACCGGTCGAGCTTGAACCCGGGCGTCTCGTCGGGGTCGGACATGCCGAGCAGCAGGCCGGGCCCCTCGCGGTGGAAGTAGAACGTGGTGCCGAAGTCGATGGTGAACGCCGTCGGCGGCAGGTCCGGGACCGGCTCGGTGACGAGCACCTGGCGGCGCAGCGGGGTCACCGGCAGGTCCACGCCCACCCACGCGCCGACGGGGGCCGACCAGGCGCCGGCCGCGCAGACGACGGTGTCGGTCTCGATCCGGCCGCCCTCGGTCAGGACGGCGGTGATGCGGCCGTCCACGGTCTCGACGCCGGTCGCGGCGCAGTTCGGCAGCAGCCGCGCGCCGAGCCTGCGGGCCGCTCCCGCGTAGCCGAGGACGACCGACTCGGGCGTGCAGTGGCCGTCGGTGGGCGAGTACGCGGCGCCGAGCAGCCCCTCCGTGTCGACGAGCGGCGACAGCTCGGCGGCCTCGCGCAGCGAGATCATCCGGCTGGGCACCCCGAGGTCGTTCTGGATCGCGACGTTCTTCTCGAACTCGGCGACGGCCGCGGGGGTGTCGAGGAGGAACAGGTAGCCGGGCTTGTGCAGGTCGATCTCCTGGCCGAACCGCTCGGCGAAGGCGTCGAACGTCTCCAGGCTGCGCACGGCCAGCTCGATGTTGACCCGGTCGGAGAACTGCGCGCGCACTCCCCCGGCGGCCTTCGAGGTCGAGCCGGAGCCCAGCGGCCCCTTGTCGACGAGCACCACGTCCCGCACCCCGGCGGCGGCCAGCGCGTAGGCCGAGCTGACGCCCATGGCGCCGCCCCCGATGATCACGACCGAGGCTCGCGACGGCAGCTCGCGCCCGGACTCGTTCATGGGACGGCTCCTTCCGGCAGCATGAGGGATGACGCGTCCAGCATCGCGGAGCGGGCGACGCCGGAGGAAGCGGCCGAGCGCGGCCATCTGTGGGCGTGGCGGAAGAACTTCTTATGCTTCATCGCTGCTGCTCCGCGACAGGCGAGCGCTCCGCGGTGGGCGAGCGCTCCGCGCAGGCGAGGCCGGGGAAGACGCCGCCCAGCCGGGCCGCGGCCTGGCGCAGGGCGCGCACCGCGCCGGTGATCGCCGGGTTCGTGGTCTCGGAACGGTACACGGCGCCGATGCGGCGGCGCGCGCCGACCCCGTCGAGCCGGGCCGCGGCCACGCCCTCGCTGGGCTGGTGGGCGAGCGCCGGGACGAGGGCGACGCCCAGGCCGGAGCGGACGAAGCCACGGATGACGCCGTAGTCGTTGCTGCGGTAGTCGACCTGCGGCTGGTAGCCCGCCTGGGCGCACAGGCCGCGCAGGAACGCGGCCCCGGCCGTGCCCTCCCGGGTCGCCACCCAGGTCTCGTGCTTGAGGTCGTCGAGACCGACGGCCCCGGCGCCGGCCAGGGAGTGCCGCTCGGGCAGCAGCACCAGCAGTTCCTCCTCCAGCAGCCGGACCTGGTGCAGGTCTCTCGGCCAGGCCCGGGGCACCAGGTCGTAGCGGTAGACCAGGGCCATGTCCAGCTCCCCGGCGCGGACGAGCGGGATCAGCTCGTCCGGCTCGCCCTCGTCGAGCAGGGTCTCCACGGACGGGTGCGACTGGGCGTACCCGGCCAGAGCGATCGGCAGGAGCCGCTGGCTGGCCGTGGGGAAGCTGCCGAGCCGCAGCCGGCCGATCGTGCCCTCGCACAGGCCGCGGACGTCCTCCTCCAGGGCGTCCAGCGCCGACAGGACGTCCACGGAGCGCTGGACGAGGTATCGGGCCGCCGGGGTCGGCGTGATCGTGTGGGCGCCGCGCTCGAACAGCGGCACCTTGATCACCCGTTCCAGCGCGGCGATCTGCTGCGAGACCGCGGAGCCGGTGTAACCGAGGCTCCTGGCCGCGGCGGCGAACGACCCGGCGTTCAGCACGGCGGCCAGCGTCCGGAGGTGCACCGGGTTGAGCATCAGCAGATCTGTCCTTACATGTACCAATTACTGGCATTCTCCCGTACCTCCAGGCCCGTGAACAGCCACAACTCACATGCCGGACACGCGCGGCGGGCTTTTGTCGGTGGTGATCTCTACTGTCCCGGCCATGAGCCAAGCGACGCAGACCTACAGCTACGCCGCGCCCTCCGCGATGGTGGACGGGCGCCTCGGACTGTCCACCTCCGGCGGCCGGGCCCTGAGCGGCCCCGCCGTGGCGCCCCGGTTCTTCAGCGGGCTGGTGACCCAGGCCGCGCCCGCCGCCGCCGCGCTGCTCGGCGTGGCCGACGTGGCTCTCGCCCGCTACCACCAGCCGCGTCCCGGCTGGACCCGCGACCCGGTCGTGACCTGCGGCGGCGACCGGCTGCGCTTCGAGTCGTTCTCCGCCTGCGGCGGCGTCTACGCCCGGCTCGACCTGCTCGGCGGCGCCCTGGACGGCGAGGTCTTCGACCGGGGCACCACCAACGTCGACGTCAACGGCCCGCTGCGCGAGGCGCTGGCCAGGGTGGGCGGGCGCGACCCGCTGCACCTGGGCGTCGGGACCGACGAGCTGGTCGTCACCACGCTCGACGGCGCGGTCGTGGAGAAGAAGGTGCCGCTGCCGGAGCGGTGGCTGCGCGGCTTCGCCGAGGTCCAGGTCATCGCGGCGGGCATGGACCTGCGGGCGGAGCTGACCGGCATGAGCGCCGTGCGGTTCCTGCGGTCGCTGCCCAAGCGCGCCACGGCCGACCTGTGGGTCGCCCCGGCGGGCCGCGACCTGCGCGTCACCGACCGGCCCGGCGCGGGCGCGGTGTGCCTGTCCGGCGCGGGACGCCTGGCCACGCTGCACCCCCTGCTCCGCTTCGCGAAGAGCCTCAAGGTGTACGGCCCGGCGGGCGGCGACGGTCCGCTGTCGAGCGCCTGGGAGCTGGAGCTGCCGGGCATGCGCTACACCCTCGCCCTGTCGCCGGAGCGCTGGCGCGGCTTCTCCGGCGAGGGCGCCGTGCTGGCCGACCTGGCAACCGACGAGGCCGAGGCCGACGCCGACGTGGTCGGCATGCTGCTCAACTTCGAGCCGGAGGTGGAGATCGGCCTGCTCGCCGACCGCGCCGGCCTGCCCGTGGACCGGGTCCGGGCCGCCCTCACCCAGCTCGGCACGGCCGGCCGCGTGGGCTACGACCTGGCCGAGGCCGCGCACTTCCATCGCGAGCTGCCCTACGACCGCGAGCACGTCCAGCACCTCAACCCGCGGCTCACCTCGGCCAGGAAGCTCGTCGAGGGCGGCGCCGTCCAGCTCGACGGCGACGTGGCGCGGGTGCGCACCGACGGCGGCCTGCGCGAGGTCAGGCTGTCGGACGGCTCGTGCACCTGCCCGTGGTGGTGGGACCACCGCGGCTCGCGCGGGCCGTGCAAGCACGTGCTGGCCGCCCGCATCGCCGCCCGCGCCACCGAGGACGTCCCCGCCGGCATGACCGCCGACGTGTAACGGGTCAGCGGCACACGTCGGACGCCCCCGCCGGCGTGTGAAGGGCCAGCGGCACACGTCGGACGCCCCCGCCGGCGTGTGACGGGTCAGCGGCGCCCGCTGGAGGCGCGGACGACCAGCTCCGGGTCGAACAGCACCTGCCGGTGCCGGTGGCGCTCACCCTCGTCGATCTCCTCCAGCAGCAGCTCGGCGGCGACCCGGCCGAGCTCCGCGCGCGGCTGCCGGATCGACGACAGCGGCACCGCCGCCGCGGCGGCGTAGTCGATGTCGTCGTAACCGATGAGCGCCACGTCGTCGGGGATCCGCAGGCCGGCGGCGGTCAGCCCGTGCATGAGGCCGAGCGCGAGCAGGTCGTTGGCGCAGAACAGCGCGGTGGGCCGGTCGGGCCCGGGCATCGCGGCCAGCCGCTCGGCGGCGTGCCGTCCGGAGGCGAAGCTCAGCGACGGCACGTCGATCAGTGTGAGCGAGGGCGCCTCGGCGCTCCCTCCGGTCCCGCACGCGGCGGCGCTTCCCCCGGCCCGGGACGCCTCGGCGCTTTCCGTCTCGCGGCTCCCCGGCCGAGACGCGGCGGCGGCCGCGGCTTCCACCGCCTGGACCGCGCCCTTGTGCCGCTCGGCGACCTGGCTGATCGACCAGGAGCCGCCCACGAAGCCCAGCCGCCGGTGACCCTGTCCGAGCAGGTGCTCGGTGGCGAGCCGGCCGCCGAGCACGTCGTCGACGGCGACCGAGCACCGGTTGCGCCGCGTGGCCCGGTGGTCGAGCAGCACCACCGGCGTGCCCCGCTCGATGATCTGCTCCAGCCGCTCGTTCTCCCGTTCGACCGGCGTGATGAGGATGCCCTGGACGCGCTGCTCCTCCAGGTGGCGCAGGTAGCGGTGCTCGCGCGGCCCGTCCTGGTCGCTGTTGCAGAGCGTGACGATCATCCCGTTGTCGGCGGCGACCGCCTCCACGCCCTTGGCGACGTCGGTGAAGAACGGGTTGGTGACGTCCAGCACCACCAGGCCCATGGTGCGCGTGCGGCCGGAGCGCAGCGCCCGGGCCGACTCGTTGCGCACGAAGCCGAGCTCGTTCATGGCGTTGAGCACCCGCTCGCGCGTGGCGGGCGAGACCGCGTCGGGGCGGTTCAGCACGTTGCTGACCGTCCCCACTGACACGCTGGCCAGCTTGGCGACCTCCTTGATGCTCGCTATCGCCATGGCTCCTCACACGGGGACGGGACACCGGGATCTTGAGCCAGCGTACTACAGGGCCGCACCGATCATTGAAACGTAACAACAGCGTCGATCGTCGCGACACAGTCGTGACCTCGAAACTTACCTGCAACCTCTTGGCTCCCTTCGATAACAGGCCGAGCATTCCGGGGCGAAGCGGCTGAAACGTTTCACAACCAGTTATGGGCGCGGCACCGCTCGCCGGGATCGCTCAGCGGAGGTCGCCCGAAAGGCGGGAGAGGTCGTCCGCGGCGGGTCGGATGACGTCGGCGCCGAGCTCTTCCAGCAGCTCGGCCAGGCGGGCGGCGTTGCGCTGGGAGTTGTCGGCGCAGCAGTTGTTGGTGAGCACGTGCGTGGTGGCCGCCTCCTGGGACAGCGCCGCGATCCGGCCGGCCCAGTCCCGCAGCTCCTCCTCCGCGTACAGGTAGCCGAACCGCTCCTCGACGACCCGGCTCGTCCACTTGTCCGAGTGGCCGTGCAGGCGCACCACGGCCAGGTCGGAGGTCGCGGCCAGAACGGGCGGCACCGACGACGCGTGGCCCTGCGGCATGTCCACCCCCACGTACGGCAGGTCGTGGGCGGCGAGGAAGTCGAGCGTCTCGCGGCGGTGGCCGTCGTCCAGCCACGCCGCGGCGCGGAACTCGACGCAGATCCGGGCCGGCCGACAGCGGTCGCGGCACTCGAGGATGTGGCGGCGGCTCGCGCTCCCGGGCCGGAACCACGGCGGGAACTGGAACAGCACCGCCCCCAGCTTCCCCGCCTCCCGTAACGGCCGCAACGCGCCCAGGAACCGGCTCCACACCTGCTCGGCCACGTCCGGCGGCACGTCCCGCAGGTAGAGGGAGCGCCGCGGCTCGCCGAGCGCCGCCCGTAAGTCCTTGTACAGCGCGTCGGGCCGGGTGGGGTGATGGGTGAGGAGGGAGAACGCCTTGACGTTGAAGGTGAAGTCGCCGGGGGTGCGGTCCCGCCACGCCGCCGCGGTCCGCTCGGAGGGCGGGTGGTAGTAGGTGGCGTCCACCTCCACCAGGGGGAACCGGGAGGCGTAGAAACGGAGTCGGGCCTCGGGCGTTGCGGCCTCGGGGGGATACCAGCCGGAGGCGAGCAGCGACTTGTCGGTCCAGGACGCCGTACCGACGAGGATCTTGCCCATGACGTCACCGTACGTGGACAGCTTCGGAGGTGCGTCAATTTCCGGTACGTGATCAGTACTCGGGATTGTCCACGCACAGAGTGTCCCCGTCGAAGGTGACGGTGTCCGAGCTCACCCCGAAGAGCCCGTTCCCCGTCTCCGGCTTCTCGATGGAGAAGTTGGAGATCTCGCCGTCCTTACGGTTCCATCCGATCTTCCATCCCTGGCTCTCCAGCGAAGAGCGGGCCTTGGTGACG
The DNA here is from genome assembly GCF_013363975.1 of Nonomuraea montanisoli. Classification (GTDB taxonomy): domain Bacteria; phylum Actinomycetota; class Actinomycetes; order Streptosporangiales; family Streptosporangiaceae; genus Nonomuraea; species Nonomuraea montanisoli. The sequence continues at coordinate 551,312 of NZ_JABWGN010000003.1, forward strand.
ATGTCGGTCTCCGCCGCGTCGATCCCCGCGTCGGCATGGATCACGATCGCGCTCCGGACGCGCGTGTGCTCCGTGCCGACAGGGCCTCCGCACGGCGTGTCCTTCCCTCTGGTGAACGATGTGACCGAGGCGTCGGGCACGAGCGTCCTGATGACCGCGGTGATGTCACTGATGAGTTTCTGCCGTGACTGCTCAGGGGTCATGGCACTGTTCTCCTGTCCAGGCGAGCAGGCGGCCAGCGAAAGCGTCAGGAAAGCGCCGGCGGCGGCCATGAGTTCCCTGCCGTGGACCGTGTTGCGCACGCGCCGCCTCACTCCCCTTTGTTCTTCGTGCCGATGTCTCCGAGATCGACGAGATTGTCGGCGCCTCGCTGGATGTCGAGCGCGACGACCACGGGCCTGGTGACCGTGTAGACGGTGACGCCCGCTGCCGAGGCCGCCACGGTCGCCTGGGTGAACGCCTGAACCGCGGGCAGGCCGGCCGCGCGGAAGCTGTCATAGCTGCTCTCGAAGACCAGCTTCGTGCTCCCTGACACGAGGACGGCCTGCAATTCGGTGGGGGTGATGTGGTCGAGCAGGTCGTACTTGTTGACCAGCCCGACGACCCTGACGGCGGTCTCGGGGACCTCCAGGCTCTTGTCCCCGAGGACGCCCGCCAGTTCGACACCGAAGGCGACTGTCTGTTCCGGGGGCATCTGCGACAGCAGCCAGGTGGTGAGGTGGACCGCGGACTCCGCCCTGTTGCCGGCGAGAAGCCCGCCCTGCTTCGTGGCCACCTGGCGGGCCAGCTCGCCGAGTTCGGTGTCGAGTTCGGTCAGCGTGATGTCGTCGGTGATGCCGTACTTCATGAAGACGGACCTCGTCCGCCGGACAACTCCCGACCAGTCGGCGGGCGTCTTCGTGCGCCCCTCCATGATGTCTTGGATGATCGGGTCCAGTTCCGCGCTGAAGCGAGGAACCTTCTCCCCGGGGACCTGTGACTTCATCCATGCGACGAAGATCCGTGCTTCGGCGGCGCCTGGCTGTTCCTGATCCAGAGTCGTCCGGGTGAAGGTCAGGTTCTCCGGGCGGCCGAAGAGAATCGCCTTCAGGTTGGCGAGTGAGGCGCTGTTCGGCTTGTAGTACTCGGAGTGCCCGAACGAATCACCGGCGTCGAGCCGGCTGATGTCGGCGAAGTCGGCGGGATCGTTACCGTGTCCTTGCGTTGCCGGCCTGGCCGATCACCCGGGCGGGTGACGGGGTCCGTGCCTGCCCTCGTCAGGAGCCGGGCGAGGGTGGTTCCCGTGTCCTCCCACGTACGGCCGGCCGACGCGAGCTGCTGCTCCAGGGCGCGCATGCGTTCCGGGTCCCCGCCCACGAAACCCCGCGTGAGTCCGCTTCCCGGGCCGGTCGTGAAGCCTTCCCAGGCACCAGGGGGTGGCCCGAGGGCGGGGTGGGCGGGCGGCGGCCCCGGCACGGTGGCGGCCACCTGGTCGAACGCCTCCAGGAACGCCCGTCGCACCGCTCCCGCCCGCCGATGCAGCTCGTCCGCCAGCCTGGCGCCCGCCTCCCCCACCAGCGCCCCGTCGCGGAGCAGCAGGAGCGCCCGGTCGGCCGCTCGGGCGTCGCGCTCGGCCAGCTCCGCGATGTGCCGCAGCACCGCCGAGCCCACCCGCTCTCCCGCCGTCGCCGTCGCCGTCGCCGTCGAGGTCACCGGTGACGGGTCCCGCCCCTGTCCCATGCGTCGCTTCCTGTCGTTCCGCACACGACGATCATCACTGCACGCACAGGAATGATGCCAGAGAGTGACGGGCCGGGTCAGCTCACCGTCGTGGATTCGCATGGCGCGACCAGCCGGTGCAGCCGCCGCGCCTCCTGCACGACCCGGCTGGAACCCTTGCGGGACGCCATGGCGGCGAGGGCCGGCAGGTCGGCTCGGGCCTTCGCGGGGCGGGCGGCCGTCGCGGCGGCGGCCATGAGGTCAGCGAGCCCGGCGCGGGGCCGCTCACCGTCCGCCGGCAGCGGGGAGGGCAGCAGCGAGGGCAGCAGGCACGCGGCCACCGCCCACACCACCTCGTGGCCGCCCGCGCGCGTGGTCTCCTCCAGGGCAGCCGCGACCCGGTTGAGCTTGAGGTAGCCCTGCGTGACCAGTTCGGCGAGGGCGGCGCCGAGGGCCTCGACCGGCGTCTCGCCGCGCGCCGCCAGCGTGAGCAGCGCGTCGGCCGTGCTGGACCGCGAGGCGGGGTCGGCGTGGCCCATGCCGTAGGCCAGCGCGTACGCGGTGGCCGTCCCCGCGGGACCGTCGCAGCGCGCGAGGTCGCACAGGACGGCCGCCACGCCGCTCTTCGCCTCCACCGCATGCGCGAGCTGCGGGAGGAGGTGGGCCGCCGCGAGCTCCCGGTGGGACGGGAGGGCCAGGGCCCACCAGTTCGGCAGGTCGGGGTAGTAGCCGGACCAGACCGTGTCCAGCCCCTCCATGGCGGGCAGGGTCAGGGCCACCCGGATGCTCTTGTGGGTCGACCAGTAGTCGGACGTGCTGAACGGCTCGCAGGACACCGCCGGGTCGGGCAGGCGGTCGCCGGACATCCAGGCGGCGCAGGCGCGGCCGGCGTCGGAGGTGAAGGTCCGGGCCCGGGCCGCGGTCGCCGCGTCCACGTCACGGGGCAGCCGGAGGAGGGCCTGCGCGAGGTCGGCGGGCAGCGCCCGCGCCCCGGACGCCTCCAGGAGGGCGAGACGGTCGAGCAGCACCTCCGGGTCCACGTGGCCGGTGCCCGAGGTCGGGGCGGCCAGCAGCACCGGATAGCCCGCCCCGCCCTCGAACACGGCGACCAGCTCGAACGCGCGGGCCCGGTACAGCCGGTCGATCGGTCCGCAGTCAGGGGACGAGCCGTTCGGCCAGTTGTCGGCGGTGATGCCGCGGCTCTCCTCCGGGGCGGCGAAGGCGAGGAAGGCCCGGTTGAGGAGGTACTCCGCCTCGTCGTCGAGGTTCTGGCCGTAGTAGTCGCGGGACTGCTCCCACCAGGGGCGCAGCGCCTCGCGGAGCGCGTCGGGCGCGCGGTGCGACCACTCGGCGAGCCCCGCGAGGAGCCGTTCGAAGGTGTACGCGTCGTCGTGCTGCCCGCGGAACCCGGCCAGCTCGCGGGCCAGCTCCTCCGTCGAGGCGACGGGCGGCGGGAGCTGCGGGGCGGGAGGGGCCACCAGGGCCGGGGCGGCCGGCTCGTCCTCCTCGGGCAGCTCGCCGTAGGCGGCGGCGATCCGTTCGCGCAGCTCGGCCGGCAGCGTGGCCGCCGCCTCCCTGATCGCTTCGCGCCCCTCCTCCCCGGCGACCGGCGCCAGGGGCACGGCCAGCCGTACGGCCCGCTCCTGCAGCACCAGCGCCTCGTGGCCGATGATCTCGGCCAGGGCGCGCAGCGCGACGTCGGCCCGCCCGGCGGCACGGGGACCGGCCGTGGACCCCAGCCACGACAGCACGGCCCGCAGCAGCCTCGGCTCCGGCCGGAACGTCAGGGCCTCCACCGCCTCGGCGAACAGCTCCTCCTCCAGCCGTCCCGCCTCGTCCAGCGCCCGCAGCCGCGCCACGGCCGACTCGGCCACCGGGACCGGCGCGGGCGGCAGCAGGCGGACGTAGTCCTTGGCCCGCTCCGCCGTCTCGTCGAGGTCGGGGGCGAGCCAGTCGTGCAGGTTCGCGAGGACGGGCAGGCCGTTCTGCCCGTCGCGCAGGAGGCGCCCGACGACGCCGTCGAGCACGGCGCGGCGGTCCAGCAGCCCGCCCTGCACCAGCTCGCTGACGACCACGGCCTCGGCGGCCGAGAAGCCGTCGCTCAGGCCGTCGCTCTCGAAGATCCGTGGCCCCAGGACGGGCAGCAGCGGGTCCGTCGCCGCTGTCTCGGCCCGCAGCCCGTTCAGCCAGCCAGCCATGAACGCGGGGTTGTCGGGCGGCTCGGCGCCGGTCTCGCGGACGAGGGCGGCGGCCAGCTCCCAGTGGTCCAGCTCCGGCAGGCGCACCCGGGCGGCGACGCGGCGGGCCAGGTCGGCCCGCCACGGCTCCGGCCGGTCGCGCACCAGGTCGAGGATGCGGACGACGTCGCGCGGGTCCTCCCTCCGCCAGCGGAACTCGCGCCGGAACAGCCACGCGGCGACCGCCGCCGAACCACCGAGACAGCCGGCGCCCACCATGATGAGCGGACGGATGTGGTGGCGCTGCTCCCCGTCCCACCACGGCCGCCCGCTGCGGAACACCTTCCGCACGTGCTCCGTCATCTCGGCCGCCACGGCCTTGCGCTCGGCCGGGTCGAGCCCGGCCACGAGCTGGGCCGTGCGGGCGACGTCGCCGCCGCGGATGAAGGGGTACAGGTCGTTCCAGGCGGTCATGGGGGCCTCTCCAGTACGGGGGGTCACTGGATTGGCGACCTTAGCGACGCCTTCCGACAATCTTGGCCGGCCACCGGAGGTCAGCGGACGGCGGGGCGGGTGACGTCGTGGGCGCGGAGGTGGCCGCACATGCCCCACCGCTCCTCGGGCGGGCTCTCCATGAGGGCCGATCCCGTGAGGTGGGCGGCGTCGCCCGCCTCCAGCGCGTCCAGGACCGCTGCGGTGTGCCGCGCCTGCCCGGCCACGTTGCGCTCCCACAGCTCCCGCCAGCGCCCCACGTTCGGACGCACCAACGCCACCGCGTCGGCGTACAGCCGGCGCAGCGGCCCCAGGTCGCCGCCCCGGGCGGCCTCGGCGAGCCGCAGGAAACCCTCCACCGCCAGGTCGCGGCGCCGGGCCACCGCCCGCTCGACCTCCTCCGGTGACGCCCCGGCAGGCAGCGCGGCGGCCTCGCGATAGCGCACGGGGTCCGCCACGACCTCGGGCGGGAACGTCATGACCGCGTCACCGGCCTCCGGCAGGCCCGCGTTCTGCATCACGACCACCACCTCCAGGCCGTCGTGGTTGACCGCCCGGTGGATCGTCCCCGGCGTGAACCACACCGTCGAGCCCGGCACCAGCTCGGTCTCGCGCGGCCCGCGCACGTCCAGGGTCTGCAACGCCCCCCGTCCGCCGACCACCACGTACGCCTCCGCCGAGGCCGTGTGCAGGTGCGGCGTCCCGCCCGCGAGGCCGTCGGCCGCGCACGCGCCGGAGTACACCGACAACCGGCTCACCGACGTGCCGCCGGGAAACGTCGTGCCGTCAGAGGAGGACGTGCCGCCGGAGGGCGTCGTGCGGTCGGAGGACGACGTGCCGCCGGGGAAGGTCATGTCGCCGCTCCCCCGGCCAGCGCCGCCCTGCCCCGCTCGGCCAGCAGCGCGGTGCCCTCCTCCCCCCTGTCGCCGTCGGCCACCACGACCGCGTACCGGAAGCGCAGCGTCTCGCCGTCCGGCAGCTCCAGCTCCTCGCTGAAGAACGGCGCCGGGCACAGGCAGGCGAACTCCTCGGTGCGGGCGAACCACTGCGGCGGATGCCGCGGGTTGGCGGCGTCGTCCACCATGACGAGCGTCGAGTGCCCGCCCGTGCCGTCGTGCCGGCCGCGGAAGCCGAACCACTCGGCGCGGGTGCCGCGCAGCTCGCCGCCGCCCGCCCCGGCGGGCGACTGGATGAGGCCGCCGGTGAACGAGCGCGGGCCGCGCCAGAACAGGCCGCCGTAGCCGGCGTTCTCGCGTCCCTTGGTGGTCGGGGACCCGAAGGACAGCGTGGCGCCCGACACGTTCGTCATGGCCGTGTCGAACACCAGGGCCCACGTCGCGTCGTCGAGGACCGAGGCGGCCAGCGTGCGCCGCTCGTCGATGACCGGGGCGCCGGCCTGGGAGGTCCAGGCGAGGGTGTGGCCGATCTCGGCCCGGCCGCCCTCGGCCGACAGCGTGGTCATCTCCTGGTGGGTGGCGCTGCCGTTGTTGTCGAGCTGCACGTAGAAGCGGCCGTGCACGTACGTCGGGCCGCCCCAGAAGTTGTGCTCGCCGACGTGCGGCAGCGACCAGGCGATGCCCTTGTGCCAGACGTGGTCGTGCGGCCGGAACAGCGACACGAGCTCGCCGCCGAGGGTGCGCACCGGGTGGAGGTACGGCTTGGGCGACTCCAGCACCGGCGTGCCGGGCCGGTAGACGTAGGTGAAGAGCTGGACGCCGCCCGCCGAGACGGCGACCGACCGGCCGAGGGCGTGGTCGACCTGGAGAGTCACTGGTTCCTCACCTTTTCCCAGGGTGTACCGGTTCCGTCCATCCGCGACGCGAACGGGTCGCCGGGCGTGATCTGTCCGCTGCGTACGCGCTCGCCGGTGAAGGCGGAGCGGTACAGGGCGGCGATGAACTCCATCGTCCGCCGGGCGTCCCCGGCCGTGACGGGCGGCGCCTCGCCCCGGTCGAGGGCGTCGAGCACCGCCGCGAACCAGCCCTGGTGGCCGCTCGGCACGGAGCTGCGCTCCCCGTTCCACAGCGACGCGACGTCCTCGTGGCCGGGGGCCGGGGTGACGGTCCAGTCGTCGTCGGTGTAGCCGTACAGGTGCTCCACCTCGACGGTGGCGCGTTCGTAGTCGAAGCGCAGCGCGGAGGTCTGCCGCGGCGACACCACCGAGTTGACCACGGTGGCGACGGCGCCGCTGTCGAAGGTGACCAGCGCGGTCGACACGTCCTCGGTGTCGACGGCGCGGGCCCGGCGGGCGGCGACCGCGGTGACCTCGCGCCACGGCCCGAGCACGGAGAACAGCAGGTCGAACTGGTGGATGCCGTGCCCCATGGTGGGGCCGCCGCCCTCGCTCTCCCACGTGCCGCGCCAGGGCACCGCGAAGTACGCCTCGTCGCGGTACCACTGGGTGGCGCAGGTGGCGAGCAGCGGCCGGCCCAGCTCGCCCGCGTCGGCGAGGCGGCGCAGCCGCAGCGCGCCCGCGCCGAAGCGGTGCTGCAGGACGGTCGCGACGTGCGCCGTCGAGCGGGTCTCCGCCTCCACCAGCGCGTCCATCTCGGCCAGCGAGAGCGTCGGCGGCTTCTCCACCAGCACCGTCACCCCCGCCTCCAGGCACTCCAGGGCGAGCGGCGCGTGCAGCGCGGGCGGGGTGCAGAGGTGGACCAGGTCCACCTCGCCCTCGCGCAGCAGGTCGGTCAGGCTCGCGTGGACGCGGGGGATCTGCCACGTCTCCGCGAACGCCTTGGCCCGGCCGAGGTCCACGTCGACGGCGGCGGCGAGGCCCGCCCGCCCGGCCGAGGCGGCGACGGCCTCCGCGTGGGCGGTGGCGATCCCACCGGTGCCGACGATGGCGGACCGGTAGTTCCGTTGAGACAAGGTGAGGCTCCTGGGGGACGGAGAGAGGTGGGAAAACGCTTTCCAAAAGTCTGCCCGGAGGGTCGCGGCAGCGTCAAGAGTCGCCAGGCCGAGGAAGAGGTACCGCACCCCTTCACCTACAAGATCTCAACAGGTATGGTCAGATCCGTTCGCGAAGAAAAGTTTCACCCCTGGAGGGACAGTGGGCAAGAAGCTTCAGTTGCTGGCGTTACCGGCGGCGGCCATCGCGCTGGCCACCGTGACCGCCGGCCCGGCCCAGGCCGCCGACGGCTACGACCGCTGCCACGCCGGTTACTACTGCCTGTTCTCCGGCCTAGACGGCTCGGGCGACATCGTCGAGATCAAGAGCGACACCCCCGACCTCGGCGCGCTGAACATGGCGGACCGCGCCAAGTCCGACTGGAACCGTACGAGCTCCTACATCCACCTGTACTCCGAGGCCGACTACGGCGGCTGCTCGGCTGTGACCAGCCCCGGCGGCAAGGGCAACTTCTACAGCGCCTTCCGCGACTTCTTCGACTCCGTCCGCGTCGGCGGCCCGAACGGCCCCTCCTGCGAGGTGACGTTCTCCCGCTCGGTCACCGACTCGCACGGCTGACCCGGTCTCCGGTCCGGCGGCGCGCGAGGGGTCACGCGCGGCGCCGGACCGGAGCCGTTCCGGGACCCGGCGTCAGCGGGAGAAGGGACGCGTCAGTCCCAGGTCGCTCGGCCATCGGTCCTCCGGTCCGTCGCCCACGGGCCCTCTCCGCCGGACTCCCGCGGGAAGATTCTCACCGACTGTATGCCGAAGGGCGAAGCCCGCGCCAGATCAGGCGCGGGCTCGCCGATCAGGCGCGGGCCGTCACGACGCTCGCCGCCGTCTCCCCGTGCAGGCCGCGTTCGTCCGTGTGCCGGACCAGCAGCTCCCGTACGGCCTGGCGCAGCGCCTCACCGTGGCCGGCGGCGTACGACGAGGCGACCGACGAGAACCCGAACAGGCAGCACAGCGCGTCCGGCCCGCCCGGCAGCGTGACCGGGACCGTCCACTCGTATCGCTCGACCCCGGTGAACCCCGCCTCCTCGACCAGCACGGCGACCTCCTCCCCCGCCGGCGTCCACGGCTCGGCGAACAGCTCGGCCTCCTCCGGCCCCAGCACGGCGCCCACGGCGTCGCGCAGCGCGCGGAACAGCGGGTTGCGCTCCAGCGGCAGCCAGGTGGCGATCGCGATCCGCGCGCCCGGCCGGGCCGCCCTGCGCATCTCCGCCACCGCCGCCCGCCGGTCCGGCACGAACTGGAGCACCTGCTGCGCGGTGACGATGTCGAACGCCTCGTCGGACACGTGCAGCGGCGCGGCCCCGCACTCGACGTACTGGATGGACGCGATCTGGATCGGCGCACCGGACGGCGGCGGCTCCTCGCGGGCGAGCGCGAGCATGGCCGGGCTCGGGTCGGTGCCGACGACGGCGCCGGCCGGGCCCACGGCCGCGGCCAGCACGCGCGCGACCGTCCCGGGCCCGGTGCCCACGTCGAGGGCCCGCGCGCCGGGCGCGGGAGCGAGCGCGCCGACCAGCCGTTCCGCCCACGGCCCGAAGATCGCCGGCACCAGCACCTCCCGGTACGGCCGGACCCGCGCCGTTCCGCCCGCCTCGAACGCGGGCGCCGCGCCCCCGCCCCGCCCCGACCTGGTCGTCCCTTCCAGCGTGGCGGCCAGGTGGTCCACCTCGTCGGCGGCGTTGTACAGGTAGAACGACGACCGGATGGCGGCCGGGATGCCGAAGCGGCTGCACGCGAGCTGGGCGCAGTGGTGGCCGGAGCGCACGGCGATGCCCGCCTCGTCGAGCACCGTCCGCAGCTTCTGCAGCGGCACCCCGTCCACCACGAACGACAGCAGCGGCAGCCGGTCCACGCCGTCGGCCGGCCCGATGAACCGGATGCCCGGCACCCGCCCGAGCCGCTCCAGCGCGTACTCGACGAGGGCCTGGTCGTGGGCCGCGATGGCGTCCATGCCGATCTCGCCCAGGAAGTCGCACGCCGCGCCCAGCCCCACGGCCTGCGCGACCGGCGGCGTGCCGGCCTCGAACTTCAGTGGCGGCGCGGCGTACCGCATGGCGTCGACGCTGACCGTCTCGATCATCTCGCCGCCGCCGAGGAACGGCGGCAGCGCCTCCAGCAGCTCGTGCCGGCCCCACAGCACGCCGATCCCGGTCGGCCCGCACATCTTGTGCCCGGAGAACGTCACGAAGTCCGCGCCGAGCGCGGCGACGTCCACCGGCAGGTGCGGCACCGACTGCGCGGCGTCCACCACCAGCAGGGCGCCGACCTCGGCGGCGCGGGCGGCGATGGGCGCGATCGGGTTCACGGTGCCGAGGATGTTGGAGGCGTGGACCACCGCCACCACCCGGGTCCGCTCGGTGACCACCTCGGGCAGGCGGGACAGGTCGAGGCGGCCGTCGTCGGTGATGCCGAGGTAGCGCACCGTCGCCCCGGCCCGCTCGGCGAGCAGCCGCCACGGGATGAGGTTCGAGTGGTGCTCCATCTCGGTCACCACGATCTCGTCGCCGGGACCGACCCGCAGCTCGTCACCGGCCCACATGAGGGAGTTGGACAGGAGGTTGACGGCCTCGGTGGCGTTCTTGGTGAAGACGATCTCCTCGGGGCGGGTCGCGCCGACGAAGGCCGCCACGGTGCGGCGGGCCCCCTCGTACAGCTCGGTGGCCTCGACGGCCAGGCGGTAGACGCCGCGGTGGACGTTGGCGTTGGCGCGCGTGTAGTAGTGGGCCAGGGCGTCGAGCACCGCGGCGGGCTTCTGCGTGGTGGCGGCGCTGTCGAGGTAGACGGGCGGGCGGGAGCCGTCAGCGGGTGTCTCGAAGAACGGGAATGCCTTCCGAATCGACTCGACGTCGATCGCCATCGTGGCCTCCTCTGCCGTGCGGTGTAGCGGCAGTGTCGCCCGGGCCGGCGCGCGCGGACCCAACTGGAGTTGCGCCGTGCGGATCCCACGATGTCCTCCGTACGATAGCCCCGCCTCCGGCCCGGGACGCGGGGCGCGGGTGGCAGGAACCGGCCGCCGCTTCTGGCCTTCGGCCCGTTGATGATCTGGCGCCTAACCTGGCGGCATGGCCGGCGATTACTTGGTCGACGGGGCGCGGATCATGGCCATGCGGCGGGCGCGCGGCCTGTCCCGGCGGGTCCTGGCCGACCTCGTGGGGTGCAGCGAGGAGTGGCTGAGGCTCGTGGAGAAGGGTGTGCGGCCGCTGGACCGGCTGTCCACCCTCATGCGCATCGCCGGCGTCCTGCGGGTGGAGGATCTGTCGGAGCTGGTGGACGGGCCGGTCGCGCTGCCCGCCGTGACCGGACTCCCGGGGCACCCGGACGGAGGGTTCGGCGGGTCGGCGGAGATGGTGCTCGCGCTGCTGCTCCCCCGCCGCCCGGCGGGTGACGGGCCGGCCGAGAACGTCCATCGGGTGCGCCGGCACGTGACGGCGGCCTGGGAGGTGTGGCGGCGCTCGCCGCGGCGGTACACGGAGCTGCGCCGCGACCTGCCCGGCCTGCTGCTGACGGCCCAGGCCACGTCCCGCGCCGCCCGGGCAGAGGGGGCGTCCCCGGAAGGGCCGACCTCGGGAGGGACGGTCTCGGGAGGGACGGTCTCGGGAGGGACCGCCTCGGAGGGGGCGGTCTCGGAGGGGGCGGTCTCGGAGAGCGCGGTCTCGGAGAGCGCGGGGATGGCGGCGGTGGAGCTCGGACGGGTGTACCGGCTGTTCGCGACGGTGCTGCGCGCGAGCGGGGAGTACGCCCCCGCCCTGCTGGCGGCCGACCGGGCGGTGTCGGCCGCGCGTGGCGATCCCGTGGCGGCGGCGCCGGCCTGGGCGGAGACCGCCGAGGTCCTGGTGCTCGCGGGGCGCCCGGCCGACGCCCGCCGCGTGTGCCTGACGGCCGCCGACCTCGCCACCGACCTCGCCACCGACGTCACCACCCACGTCGCCGCCGGCCCGGCGTCCCGCCACCGCCCGGCGCACGCGGCGGCCTTAGGGGCGTGCCTGCTGGCGGCGGCGCTCGCCGCGGCGGCCGAGCACGACCTGCTGCGCGTCGAGGAGCTGCTGAACCGCGCCCGCGGGCTGGCGGCCCGGCTCGGCGAGGGCGAGGAGCGCGACGGCTTCCTGGTGGAGCTGGACCTGCGCGCGGCGGCGGCCGCGGTCCGCATGGGCCGTCACCGGCAGGCCCTGCGGCTCGCCGAGGACCTCGACCCGGCCCGCCTGACCACCCGTGACCTGCGCGTGCGGCACTTCCTGACGCTGGCCGCGGCCCACGCCCGCGACCGCGCCCCGCGTGCCGCCGCCACCATGCTCCGCAAGGTCGCGGAGAGCTGCCCGGAGGAGCTGAAGCACGGGGCGCAGGCGGTGCGGCTGCTGGCGGAGCTGCGCCTCCTGGACTGCGCGACCACCCAGGTCGAGCTCCGCGAGCTGCGCGAGCTGACCCGCCTCACCGCCTGACCCATGCCGAGGGATGGCGACGCCGCGGAGCCTCCGTACGGTGGCCCCGCGGCGTGCGCCACGAGAGATCAGCTCAAGGGATCAGTAGCGTTCGGCGGCTCCCGTGTTGATCTCGATGAGGGCCAGCGTGGCCTGCTGGTAGGCCGCGAGGTCGCCGCCCGGCGGCCGGGTCAGCACCGTCCGGGCGTGCCGGGCGGCGGCGCCGACCGTCCGCGCCCCGATCCGGTCCATGGCGACGCCGCGCACCGCCGTGGCGGCGTTGATGCGGCGGCTGCCCAGGTTGAGGTACGCGCCGAGCAGTTCGGTGCGCAGCGCCCGCGGCTGCGGGAGCGGCGGCGCGAGCGCGGCCGAGGCCTCCTGCTGCGTCAGCAGCCCGTCCGGGGTGGAGCCGTCGGCCCCGTCGAAACGGGTGTCGGTGGCCTGCACCCGGGCCAGCAGCTCGGCGGTGCGCAGCGCCGGCATCGCCATCCACACCCCGGACGGACGCGGGTCGCGGCTCGGCGCCACCTCCGTGACCGTCGAGGTGGCCGAGGCCGTCACCGGGTCGTACGCGCAGCCGTTCGCGTTGACGTACACCACCTTGGCCTGCCCCGTCTGCTCCGTGCCGCCCGTCACGAGCAGGCTGGAGCGGGTGGTGAACGCGACGGTCGCCGTGGCGCCCGCCTCCACCGGGTCGAGGCGCCAGGTCAGCGTGCCGCCGGAGACCTCCGTGGGCCGGGGCCCGCTCCCCTGGTCGAGGGCGGTGCTGTAGTACACCTCGTCGGGCAGCGCGTAGGTGAGCGTGACGCCGGTGGCGGCGGCGCCGCCGGTGTTGCGGACGGTCAGGGTGGTGGTCGTGGCCTCGCCCGCGTTCGCCTCCGGGGTGGTGGCGGCGGACAGGGTGAGGCGCGGCGCCTTGACCGTGCTCTTCGCCGTGCCGGTGTTGTCGGTGGTGTCGGCCTCGTCGCCGCCGGCGAGGTTCTTGGCGGCCACCGTGGCCTTGTTGGTCACGACCGAGTCGTTGTCGGCCGTGCACGGCACGACGTAGGTGAACGTGGCGGAGCGCTCCGCCGCCGCCCGGATGTCGGGCAGCCGCTGCTCGGCCGTGGTGCCGTCGGGGAAGGTGTCGGTCACCTTGACGTCGGCGGCGGTCCCCCGGCCCTCGTTGCGCACGAGGACGGTGTAGGTGAGGGTGTCGCCGGGCAGCGCCTCGGGCTTGTCCACGGTCTTGGTGGCGGTGACGTCCGGGTCGTAGAAGTCGCGCAGGGCCAGCTCGGCACCGAGCACGGCCGGGAACCCGATCTCGGTGACGGACGGCGAGGCCGCCGGGGCGCCCGCGTCCGGGGAGCCCGCGGCGCGGTACTTGAGGCTTCCCCAGTCGTCGTGGCCGGTCAGCAGGGTGGCGCGGCCGGTGTCGCCGGGCCCGGGCGCCGTGTTGCAGGCGTCGCCGCCGTTGAGGATGGCGTCGCCCTCCCGCACGTCGTTGCCGGAGGGCATCGTGGTCAGGATGCCGTCCGTGCCGGCGAGGACGCAGACGTCGTCGTCGGAGTTGATGTCGGCGGCCACGCGGTTCGGGTCGTTCGGCACGGCGTCGTCGTTCCAGTTCAGCGCGCCGGTGCCGGGGCCGAACAGCGGGTTGCCGCCGGGGAGCCGCCAGCGGGTGAGGTCCTCGCCGTCGCGGATGCCGTCGCCCTCCAGGAGCTGCCCCTTGTCGAGCGTGGGCAGCGCGCTGCGCGAGTAGTCGAGGCGGCGCGGCAGCGGGTCGGGGCCCGTCGGGATGCCGCCGGGGTCGAAGGCGTAGTTCATGACGCTGAGGTAGTTGGGCTTCATGTTGGTACGGTCCGCGCCGCCGTGGGCCAGACCGAGCGCGTGCCCCAGTTCGTGCATGATGCTGCCGGACTGGTCGCGTACGGTCCCCACGTCCGCGTCGGCGGCCCCGGTGCCCTTCTTCAGGATCTGCCGGTCGTCGGTGCGCGGGTCGGCGTCGGTGTCGCAGGTGCGGTTGGAGCCGACGAGCAGGTCCTCGCCCATCTTCGCGTCCGTGGAGGCGGGCGTGGTGTCGAGCTTGCCGTTGTCGCCGGGCGCGACGCATACCGTGCGCCAGCCGCCGAGGGTGACGATGAAGTCCTTGTTGTTCCCCCGGTTCGGCTCGCAGCAGCGGCCCGAGCTGAAGCCGCCGGCCGTCAGCTGGTGGGCGAAGATCGCGTAGTGAGCGTACGGGGCGAGAAGCTTGCTGAAGTTCGCGTCGCGGGCGGCGCGGTAGTTCGCGTCCAGGCCCATGACGGCACTCTCGGCGACGGACGTGCCCGCGATGTGCACGAAGTCGACGCCCTGTGTGGTGGTGAAGCCCGGATACGGGCAGGGTGACACGGGATCGACGGGCGCGTCCTCGAAGGCGCGCTTGACCTCCTCGATCGCCGCGTCCTTCGGCTGGTGGCTGTGCCCGTCGGCGGCACCGGTCATGAAGTCGATCTGCACGACGACGGTCTTGCGGCACGGGTTCGCGCCCATGGCCTTGAGGTCGAACTTCATCGACCCGTCCTTGTCGCGCACGCCGAACCGCTCGATGACGTCATAGATGCCGTCGCCGTCGGTGTCGGGCAGCGGGCTCAGCCGTTCGATCTTGATGCCGATCGTGATGGCGACGCCGTCGTTGGTGTCGGGGAAGTTCGGGTCGCCGTCGCCCGTGATGCGTTCCTGGCCGGGGGTGATGCCGTCCTCGGGGGACGTCCAGGTGTCGGTGCCGATGTCGTACTTGAGGTCGAGGTCGTCGTCCTGGTTGCCGGGACTGATGTCCATGTGGTCGTCACCGAAGTTGGTGCCGTCGTCGTAGTCCCACAGCCGAACCAGGATCGGCACGGTGGTCCGGTCGTCGGGCACCGTGGTGTCCTGGGTGAAGACCCACGGGTCGGGGAAGTTGCTGGGGTTGAACACGTCGTCCTGGACGTACGGCTTGCGCAGCAGCGGCCCGTCGCCGATGCGGATCTCCGGGAAGTAGTCGCCGTCGCCCCCGTCGTCGTCGGGGTTCTCGCCCTGCTGGATCCAGGTGATGGACAGCTTCAGCCGGACGTCGGTCGAGGCGCGGGCCGGCGCGGCGAGCGCCGCCAGGCCGGCCGTGACGAGGAGCAGCGCGGCGAGGACGGCGAGCGCTCTGGCCCGGACCGCCACGCCGGAGTGAGGATGCATGACATTTCCCCCTGCCATCTGATGGGACTGTGGCAAGGATGGGGACGGGGCAGGTCCGGCGCATGAGTAGCCCTCTACTCGGATGAGCCTTTGCCGGGAATTGGGCCGGTGCCGGGATATCCCGCACCGTACCGGTCACAGCACGGACCTGACCCGCCAGATGAGCACCGCGCCGAGTGAGCACCGCGCCGAGCGCGGAGACGAGCGCCGAGACGAGGTAGAGCCCGGAGTACCCGCCGAGGTGGGTGATGATCAGCGAGGCGAGAGTCGCCGGGGCGTGGAGTCGGCAGGGTGCGGGGTTAGCGGGGCCTGAGGCCGGCGAGGGCGATCTCGGCGAAGCGGCGCCAGTCACCGGCCTCGTTGCGGATGACCGACGCGAGACCGCAGACGATCATGTTGACGTCCGAGGTCGTGGCGTCCGCCCGGAACGCGCCCGCGGCCCTGCCCCGTTCGACCAGCTCGCCGGCGACGTCCCTCAGCGCCTCCCCCGTCCGCCCCTGCGGTTCGGTGGTGCCCACGACGGCCTCGATGGCCTGCGACATGCCGCGGTCCGCGGCCAGCACCTCGCCGACGTGCTCCACGAAGAGGGCGAGCGCCCGGGCCGGGTCGGCCTCGCCGAGGCAGCGCGCCCGCGCGTGGTCCAGCAGCTCGCCCGACCGGCTCTCCGCGGCGGCCTCGATGAGCGCCTGGCGGGTCGGGAAGTGCCGGTAGAGGGTGCCGATGCCGACCTCGGCGACCCGCGCCACCTCCGCCATCTGCACGTCCTGGCCGTGCTCGGCGAACAGCGCCCGTGCCGCCTCCAGGACGCGGGCGCGGTTGCGCTCGGCGTCGGTGCGCGGCTTGCGGCGGGGCGGCGGTGTTGACATCGGGGCCCGTCCTCTGGCTAGAGTCTTTTCCGGAATCCGGATTCCGGATTCCGATTGTGTTCCCCATTGTTCCACATGCCGCGGCACCCGCGGCGCGAAGGGATCCCCCATGTCGAAGGACCGTTTCATCCTGCTCCACCCCGGCGAGGCGCGGCCGGGCCGGATCCCCGTGCCTCCCGCGTTCGCCGTGAAGGCGCGCACCGAGGACACCGAGGGGCGGCTGTCGCTGCTGGAGACGACCCTGGCCCGGGACATCCCGCGGCACGTCCACCATGAGGCCGACGAGTGCGTCTACGTGCTCGACGGCGTGCTGGAGGTGGAGTTCGACGACCGGACCGAGCGGCTGGGCAAGGGCGGGTTCGTCCTGCTGCCGCACGGGGTGCCGCACGCCCTGCGCAAGGGGTCGTCGCCGCCGCCCCGCGTGATCCAGATCTCCTCGCCCGGCGGCTGGGAGTGCTACGTGGAGGACCTGGTCGAGGCCGGACCGGCGGTCACGACCGGCGGCGCCTTCGACCCGGTCGAGCTCAACCGCGTCGCCGCCCGGCACGGCATCACCTACGAGACCCCCTGATCGCGGGGGCGGTCAGCGGACGACGGCGACGGTGCAGCGGGCGTGGTGGAGGACGCTGCGGCTGACCGAGCCGAGGAGCAGCGACCCGACCGGCCCCAGCCCCCTGGACCCGACGACGAGCAGCGCCGCCCGGGTGGAGGCGGCCACCAGGGCCGGCACGGGCGGGCAGCGGGTGACCTCGCAGGTGACCGTCACGTCCGGGTAGCGTTCGCGCCGGTCCGCGAGCCGCTCCTGCCCGCGCCACTCCGCCACGTCCACGGTCCGCACCCCCAGGGAGCCGCCGCCCGAGCCCGTCCCGGCGGGCGCCCCGCGTTCGGGCGGGCGTCGCGTGGTGGCGTGCTCCGGGTGGGCGTGGACGACCAGCAGCGGGCGGC
The DNA here is from genome assembly GCF_013363975.1 of Nonomuraea montanisoli. Taxonomy (GTDB): domain Bacteria; phylum Actinomycetota; class Actinomycetes; order Streptosporangiales; family Streptosporangiaceae; genus Nonomuraea; species Nonomuraea montanisoli. The sequence continues at coordinate 567,993 of NZ_JABWGN010000003.1, forward strand.
CGTGCAGCCGGGCCTGCTCGAACGCGAACTCCAGCTCGGGACACCCCTCCCCCGCCTCGCCCGCCCACTCCTCACCGGCGCCCACCACGATCCGCCCGACCTGCCCGCCGCCCAGATCGCCGAACCCGATGCCGTACGGATCGTCGAACCCCGTCCCGTACGGATCGTCGAACCCCGTCCCGTACGGATCGTCGAACCCCGTCCCGTACGGATCCTCGAACCTCCCAGCCGCGACGCCGGCCGCGCCGGAGGGCGGTCCCGGCGCCGGCCGAGGACGGGTCACCACCACGACGCCGGCCACATGCCCCGCGACCCGCAGCGGCACCGACCCCACCAGCATGCCCGGGATCACGCCCGCCCCGTGACTGCCCACCACCACCTCGGCGGCCCCGGCCGCGCGCTCGCGCAGCACCTCGTCCGGCCGCCCCTCGGCCAGCTCGGTGGTCACCACGGAGGCGCCCGCGTACCGGGCGGCGACCCGTGCCGCCTCGGCGAGCAGCCGCTCCCCCTCCTCGGCCCGGGAGAGGGCTCCCGCGAAGCCCGGAGTCACGACGTGCAGCAGGTGGAGGCGCAGCCCGCGCCGCGACGCGTCGTCGGCCGCCCACCGCACGGCCGCGGCGGCCCCCGCCGACCCGTCCGTCCCGGCGACGATCACCCCGCTCATGACGCTCTCCCCGCTCTCCGCGAGCCCGCAGTCCCTGGTCCCCTACCCCGCCGACCAGCGACGACGCACCATCCCTGCGGGAGAGGAGGGGCGAGAGGGTAGGAGACGCCTCAGGACGTGTCATGGCGCGACGTCGACCGCGCGGGAGGCGACGTGGATCCCTGGGTGCTGGCCTACGACGGCTTCGACCCGGCCACCGAAGGGCTGCGGGAGGCGCTGACCACGCTGGGCAACGGGTACGTCGCCACCCGGGGCGCCGCGGCCGAGGCGGAGGCCGACGGCGTCCACTACCCGGGCACCTACCTCGCGGGCTGCTACGACCGGCTGGAGTCGCACGTCGCCGGCCGTACCGTCACGAACGAGGACGTCGTCAACATCCCCAACTGGCTGCCCCTGACGTTCCGCCCCGCCGGGGGCGAGTGGTTCGCGCCGGGCGGCGGCGTCCGGATCCTGGCCTGCCGGCGGTGGCTCGACCTGCGGCGCGGCGTCCTGACCCGGCTGGTGCGGGTGCGCGACGGCGACGGGCGCACGACCGTGGTGGAGGAGCGGCGGCTGGTGTCCATGGACGACCCGCACCTGGCCGCGCTGGCCGTCACCGTCACCCCCGAGGACTGGGACGGGCTCCTGGAGGTGCGCTCGGCGCTCGACGGGCGGGTGGTCAACGCGGGCGTCGCCCGCTACCGCGAGCTGAACGGCCGCCATCTGGTGCCGCTGGCCGCCCACTCCTCCGCGGACGGGGTCGTCGAGCTGCTGGCCCGTACCGCGACGTCGCGCGTGGAGATCGCGCTCGCGGCCCGTACGACGGCGCCCGGCCACCCGGGCGCGCGCCGCGCCGCGGTCACCCGGCGGGCGTGGGTGGCCGACGTGCTGACCCTCCACGCGCACGCGGGCGAGGCCGTACGGGTGGAGAAGGTGGTGGCCGTCCACACCTCCCGTGACCGCGCCATCGGCGCCCCCGCCGAGGCGGCCCGCGCGGCGGCGCTGCGGGCGCCCGGCTTCGAGGAGCTGCTGGAGCGGCACGCCGGCGCGTGGGAGCGGCTCTGGGCGCGGGCCCGGGTCGAGGGCGGGGACGCCGAGGTGCGGCAGATCCTCGACCTGTACGCCTTCCACCTGCTGCAGACGGCCTCGCCGCACATCACCGACCTGGACGTGGGCCTGCCCGCCCGGGGCCTGCACGGCGAGGCGTACCGGGGGCACGTGTTCTGGGACGAGCTGTTCGTCTTCCCGTACCTGGCGCCGCGTTTCCCCGGCGTCGCCGAGGCGCTGCTGAGGTACCGGTGGCGGCGCCTGCCCGCGGCGCGCCGGGCCGCCGCGCGGGAGGGGCGCGCCGGGGCGATGTTCCCGTGGCAGAGCGGCGGCGACGGCCGCGAGGAGACGCCGGAGCTGCACTACAACCCCCGCTCGGGTCGCTGGCTGCCCGACAACTCCCACCTGCAGCGCCACGTCGGCCTGGCCGTCGCCGTCAACGTGTGGCGGCACCACCGGGCGACGCGGGACGCCGCGTTCCTCGCGGGGTTCGGGGGCGAGCTGATGGCGGAGGTGGCGCGCTTCTTCGCCTCGCTGGCCGTACGGGAGGGCGACCGGTACGCGATCCGCGGCGTGATGGGCCCGGACGAGTACCACGACGGCTACCCGGACCGCGCCGAGCCGGGCATCGACAACAACGCCTACACCAACGTGATGACGGCCTGGCTGATGCGCCGGGTGCTGGAGACCCCCGCCGTCGCGGACGCGGGCGGCCTCACCGCCGCCGACCTGGACCGCTTCGCCGAGCTGGCGCACGGGATGCGGGTGGACTTCCACGACGGCGTCATCAGCCAGTTCGAGGGGTACGGCGAGCTGCTGGAGCTGGACTGGGACCGCTACCGGCGCGGGTACGGCGACATCCGGCGGCTGGACCGCATCCTGGAGGCCGAGGGCGACACCCCGAACCGCTACAAGGCGTCCAAGCAGGCCGACGTGCTCATGCTGTTCCACGTGCTGGGCGAGGAGGAGCTGTCCCGGCTGCTCGCCGGCCTCGGGTACGCCTGGGACGCCGCCGCCGCGGCGCGGACCGTGGACTACTACCTGGCCCGCACCTGCCACGGCTCGACGCTGAGCGCGGTGGTGCACGCCGGGGTGCTGGCCCGGGTCCGGCCGGGCGCCTCCGAGCCGTTCCTGGTGGAGGCGCTGAACAGCGACGTGCGGGACGTCCAGGGCGGGACGACGGCGGAGGGCGTCCACCTGGGCGCGATGGCGGGGGTGCTCAGCCTGTTCGGCCGCTCCGCGGGGTGAACGCGGGAACGCCCGCCCCGTGGTCGGGGCGGGCGCGGCATCTACGTGAGGCGCGGCATCTACTTGAGGATCGGGTGACGCCGGACGATCGGCAGGTTGCCCAGGCCGAGGGTGGCGCCGGCGCCCGACAGGGCCAGACCGGCCAGGACGATGGTGTAGACGATGTGGTCGTCCATGAAGGGGTTGGTGGTCAGGGGCAGCTCCGCGGCCCACATGAGCACCAGCATCAGGCCGCCGCTGACGGCCGCGATCCGGGTGCCCACCCCGAGGGTGAGGGCCAGGCCGACGCCGAGCAGGCCGGCCATGAACAACCAGTCCACCCAGACCTGTCCGGCCAGCGCCGAGAAGACCCCGCCGAGCGCGTTCTCGCCGGTGCCCTTGAGGAACCCGGTCGTCGGGCTGCCGCCCGCGATCCAGGCCTTCGCGGCGGGGGTGGCGAAACCCCAGCCGAACGTCTTGTCGAGGAACGCCCACAGGAACACCCAGCCGAGGGAGATCCGGGCGATCGCCCAGACGTAGTCGACGGGACGGTGCGCCGTCTCGGCCGTGTGAGCGCGGGGGGCGGTGCTGGGGAGCGTGGTGGCCATGACGGCCCCCTTTCATTGCCGGTTCAGGATGTTCTCTTGTACGTCTCCAGAACATCGGACCGGGCGCTTCCCGGGCAGAGCCGTAAGGTCCCGTACGCCGGGACCTTCCAGCCCCTCCCCGCCGGGACTTTGGTCTGACACCGTGCACCCTCGCGCGGGAGGACCACGACACCGGCGCGCCCGTCCGCTCTGCCGGCCGGTGTCGGAGTCGTCCGGAAGAAGGGGGGTCTTCGCAGCTCAGGAGGGTAATCAAGCCTCAGGCGGAGGTGACGGCCCATCGCCCCGCCGCGTGCGCGCTGAAGATCAGGGGCCGGGGTCGCCGGGACCTTGGTCCCTTCGGGCGCGACGCGGGCCGGGTTGTGACGGGTGCGCCGCCGGCGAGAAGGGTGGGGAGCCATGCTGGTCCGGGAGGTCATGTCGGGCCCGGTCGTGACGGTCGGCCGCACCACGTCGATCCGCCAGGCCGTCCGCGTGCTGTACGAGCACGACATCACCGCCGCCCCCGTCCTGGACGACGCCGGGCGGCTGGTGGGCGTGGTGTCCGAGCTGGATCTGCTGCGCGGCGAGTTCCAGCCGGACCCGCGCGCCAGCGCCCGCCCCGTGCCCGGCGGGCAGGGCCCGCCGCCGGCGCTCGTGTGGCAGGTCATGACCCACGCGGTGGTCACGGTCAGCGAGACGGCCGACGTGACCGCCGCCATCGACCTCATGGTCGGCAAGCAGGTCAAGAGCCTGCCCGTGCTGGCCGGCCACCGCGTGGTCGGCATGGTCAGCCGCCGCGACCTGATGCGCATGCTGGCCCGTCCCGACGAGGAGCTGCGGGCGGAGGTGGCGGCCGCGTTGCGCGAGCACTACCCGCACGGCCCGTTCTGGGAGGTGGCCGTGCGCGACGGCGTCGCCGAGCTGCGCCCGGCCCCCGAACCGCCCCTCTCCCCCGGAACGTCCGGAGCCATCCGGGCCTCCGGGCCCGGCGACGTGCTCGCCGAGCACGTCGCCGACGTGCTGGCCCGTACCGTGCCCGGCGTCGTCCGGGTCAGGCATCTGAGGTGATCGAGACGAGGCGCCCCGGAAGTCGCGGGCGCGGCGGGAAGGAGCCCGGCGGCGAGACCCTTGGGAGTGGGCCTCGTGGTGGTCTCGCCGCCGGCGAGGTGGCCGAGTGCCCTGCGGGCGGGCCGGTTCACGGCCGCGGCGCCGCCTGGCATCGGAGCGCGGGAGAGTCCTACAGCAGCGGCGGCACGATGAGCCGGTCCTCCGGGGCGACGTCCAGCTTCGAGACGACGTCCACGACGCCGTCCACCGCGCGCAGCGCCTCGGCCGTCGCGGCGGCCTGCGACACGGAGCCCGCGCGGCCCCGGATCGTCACCACGCCCCGGTCCACCTCGACGGAGAGGTCCCCGCCGGTGTCCGCGGGGTCCGGCAGCGCGGCCAGCACGTCGGCCTCCAGTTCGGCCGCCGGCCGGGTGAAGACCCGCAGCACGTCCCGCTGGTGAAGCGTGCCGATCACGCGGCCGGTCACCGGGTCGATGACGGGGAGCTGCTTGATCCGCCTGTCGCGCATCGACCGGGCCGCGTCGCGCACCGGCGTCCCGGGGGTGACCGTGACGGCGGGCGCGGTCATGAGCTGCGCCGCCGTCACCCCGGCCGCCTTCTCGTGCTCCCGCCGCCGGCGGCGGGCCCCGAACAGGGGAATGCCGCTCCGTCCGTCGCCGGCCTCCTTGAGCAGCAGGTCGTCCTCCGACACGATGCCCACCGGCCGCCGGTCGGCGTCGATCACGGTGACCGCGCCCACGGCGCCGAGTCTCATGGCGGTGAGGATGTCGGAGAACGGCGCGTCCTCCCGGACGGCGATGGCCATACGGCCCATGACGTCCTTCACGGTGATGGACATGGATGCCACCTCGCTTTCGCGTCTGACGATGCTTCGCGGGGCCGCTCCTGCGTCACCGGCCGACGTCCCGCCTCTTTGTGCCTTTGGTCCTGGTTCCGAGCGGACCTGGGACCTTCAGCGGGCGCGCACGACCGCCACGGGACACTGCGCGTGGTGCAGGACGCCGCGGCGCACCGAGCCGACGAACACCGACGCCAGCGCGCCGTGCCCGTGGGAGCCGATCACCAGGAGGTCGCTCTCGGCCGACGCCCGGCGCAGGGCGTCCACCGGGTGCGCCGCACGGACCTCTTCGGTGACGCTGACCTGCGGGTATTCCTTCTTGTACCGTTCGAGGTGCTCGTCGATGACCTCGCACGCGGCCTGGCGGATGGCGTCCATGTCGTGGGGGCCGGGCGCGAACGCGTACACGGGCATGTTCCAGGCGTAGACGGCGCGGATCGCGCTGCCGCGCAGCCTGGCCTGCTCGAAGGCGTACGGCAGGGCGGGCTCGCACGCGGGCGAGTCGTCCACGCCGACCGTGATGAGGTCGTGCCGCCGACCCGTCTCGCCGCGCACCACGACGACGGGGCAGGGGGCCTGGCCCGCGACGTGGCCGCTGACCGAGCCGAGCAGCGCGCCGGCGAACCCGCCGAGCCCGCGGCTGCCGACGACGATCTCCGTGGCGTCCCGCCCCTCGTCCTGGAGGACCTGCGCGGGCGTGCCTTCGAGCAGCCGCGTGGTCGCCTCGACGGACGGCTGGCGCTCGTGCGCCACGGCGAGCGCCTCGGCCAGGGCCTTCTCGCCGCCGCGGATGAGCGCGTCGGGCCACTCGGCGGTGGGGAACTTCGCGATCTGGTACGGCGAGCGGTCCACGGCGTGCACGATGCGCAGCGGCTGGTGCATCCGCAGGGCGTCGTCCGCCGCCCACTCGACGGCGGCGCGCGCGGGCGCGGAGCCGTCGACACCTACGATGATCATGATCTGCCTCCCTGTCCATCCCCATCGCATCGCGGGCACGTGGCCGGGCGGCAGGGCCCTTGGTCCCGACCGCCCGGGCCGAACGGCATCCCGAGGGGCGATCGCGCGGCCGTACCCGGGCATCGGCGTCTTGACCAGGGGTGATTCGACGGGCCCCCGCCGGGCACGCCTCGCAGGGAGGGGGAACGCCCGGCGAGAGGCGAGGAGGCGGCGATGAACGCCAAGCAATGGACCGTACAGATCTACATCAGCGAGGACGAGGGCGACGAGCGGACGCTCGCGCGCGCCGTCCTGTCGGCGACCGGCACGCCATGGCACGAGAGCGTGGGGCTGGCCCGGCGCAACCCGGCGGACCGTCCGGTCCCCGAGATCGGGGACGAGCTGGCCGCGGGCCGGGCCCTGATGGACCTGGCCGACAAGCTCCTGGGCGACGCCGCCCGGGACGTCGCGGAGTTGGGCGGCCCCGCCGAAGTCCGCTGACGCCCCCGGGCGCGCGCCCCGGGCTGCCCGGAGGCGAAGGCCACCGGCGCGCCGGGACCTTCGTCCCTGGCGGCCCGCCCCGCGGCGGGACGAGCGTGGGAGAGGAGGACGAAGGGAAGGTGGCCCGATGAAGGCGCTCGTCTACCACGGCCCCGGGAGGCGCTCCTGGGAGGAGGTCCCGGACCCGTCCGTCGCCGAGCCGTCGGACGCGGTGGTGCGCGTGGACGCGGTCACGATCTGCGGCACGGACCTGCACATCCTCAAGGGCGACGTGCCGGAGGTGAAGCCGGGCCGGGTGCTCGGCCACGAGGCGGTCGGCACGGTGACGGCCACGGGCGACGGGGTCTCCACGCTCAGGGCGGGCGACCGCGTGCTCGTGTCGTGCATCTCCGCGTGCGGCCGGTGCCGCTACTGCCGGACCGGCTCGTACGGCCAGTGCCTGGGCGGCGGCGGCTGGATCCTCGGCCACCTGGTGGACGGGACGCAGGCGGAGTACGTGCGGGTGCCGTTCGCCGACACCTCGGTCCACCGGCTGCCCGAGACGGTCTCCGACGAGGCGGCGCTCATGCTCGCCGACATCCTGCCGACGGCGTACGAGGTGGGCGTGCTCAACGGCCGGGTACGGCCCGGCGACACGGTCGTCGTCGTCGGCGCCGGGCCGATCGGCCTGGCCGTCGTCATGACGGCGCGGCTGTTCACGCCGGGGCACATCGTGGCGGTGGACCTGGCCCCGGCGCGGCTGGAGGCGGCGCGGCGGCTCGGCGCGGACGTCCTGGTGGGCCCCGGCGAGGACGCGGCCGCCGCGGTGGCCGCGCTCACCGACGGGCTGGGGGCGGACGTCGCGGTCGAGGCCGTGGGCGTGCCGGAGACGTTCGAGCTGTGCGCGCGCCTGGTGCGCCCGGGCGGTCACGTCGCCAACGTCGGCGTGCACGGCGCGCCCGCGACCCTCCACCTGGAGGAGCTGTGGATCCGGAACGTCACCATCACCACGGGGCTCGTGGACACCTTCTCCACGCCCGACCTGCTGGCCATGGTCGCGGCGGGACGGCTCGACCCGGAGGCGTTCGTCACGCACCGCTTCGCGCTCGACGCGCCGGACGGCATGGACGCCGCCTACGCGGCGTTCGCCGACCCGCGGGCGACGGGCGCGCTCAAGGTGGTCCTGTCACGCGCCGCCCCAGCGGCCCCCTGATCAGGGCTGGTACGGAGGCAGGCCGAGGCGCTCGCGTACGGTGCGCTGGATGGCGGCCTTCTCGCCCCGGGCGTCCACGGTCGTGACGTACTCCTTGCCGCGGAACAGCTCCAGCACCGGGTCGGTCTTGTCGTGGTAGTCGCGCAGCCGCCGGGCCAGCGCCTCCGGCGTGTCGTCCTCGCGGGCGACCAGCTCGCCGCCGCACACGTCGCAGCGGCCCTCGACCTCGGGACGGTGGGCGATGAGGTTGTAGTCCATGCCGCAGCGGGAGCACAGGCGCCGGGCCAGCACGCGCCGCCGCACCTCCTCGTCGGGCAGGTCGAGGTGGATCACGCCGTCGATGTCGTAGCTCTCCAGGAAGAACTCCGCCTGCCGCCGGTTGCGGGGGAACCCGTCGACGACGAACCCGTAGTTCCAGTCGTGCTGCTGGAGGCGTTCGCGGACCACGTCCTCGACCAGGTCGTCGCCGACCAGCTCGCCCGCGGCCACGATGCGGCGGACCTGGGCGCCGAGCTTGGTGTGCTGTTTGACGTGCCACCGGAAGATGTCGCCGACGTTGATGTGGGTGAGGTCGAGGTCGTCGGCGAGCAGCTTGCTCTGGGTGCCCTTGCCGCTCCCCTGCACACCCATGATCACGTATTTGCGCATGTCCCATTGTCGGACGCCCGGAGCGGCGGACGTGTCACCGGGGACCGCACGCGCTTCGTGTTGACAGCGGAACCAACCAAGCGCATGCTTCATGCTGTGACGGGGGCCACATCCCCAGCTCGTCCGTAGCGTTCGCACCGGGCGCGAGGTGCCATCGCGGTTGTTCCTCCGGCTGCCGCCGGCGAGCTCTCCGCCGTCGCGGCGTACGCACCTGGAAGGGATCGGATCCAGCATGCCCGAGTCCAGCACGGACCCCACCCCCCAGCCCATCACCCCCGAGCCTCCGGCGGTCCCCGGGCCCAGCCGCCGCACCCTGCTCCGGGGCGCCGCCCTGGCCGGCGGCGCGCTGGTCGCCGGCGCCGCCCTCGGCCGCCCCTCCCCCGCCCACGCGGAGGCGGAGTACGACGTCGTGGTCGTGGGAGCCGGCGCCGCCGGCATGACCGCCGCGCTGACCGCCGTCAAGCGCGGCCTCAGCGTGGTCGTCGTGGAGAAGGCGCCCGTCTTCGGCGGATCCGCCGCGCGCTCCGGCGCCGGCATCTGGATCCCGAACAACGAGGTCATCCTGGCCGCCGGCGTGCCCGACACCCCGGCCAAGGCCGCCGCCTACCTCGCCCGGGTCGTGGGCGACACGGTGCCCGCCGCGCGGCAGCAGGCGTTCCTGGCCAACGGCCCGGCCATGATCTCGTTCGTCATGCGCAACAGCCCGCTGCGCTTCCGCTTCATGGAGGGGTACTCCGACTACTATCCCGAGTTCCCCGGCGGCATGCCGAACGGCCGATCCGTCGAGCCCGACCAGCTCGACGGCCGCGTCCTCGGCGCCGAGCTGGCCCGCCTCAACCCCTCCTACATCCCCACCCCGGCCGGCCTGGTCGTCTTCAGCGCCGACTACAAGTGGCTGACGCTGGCCGCCGTCAACCCCAAGGGGCTGGAGGTCAGCGCCGCTTGCCTGGCCCGCGGCACCGCCGCCGCGCTGCGCGGCGAGAAGCCCCTCACCATGGGCCAGGCCCTGGCCGGCGGGCTGCGCGCCGGGCTGCTCCAGGCCGGCGTCCCGGTCTGGCTCGACACCCCGCTCGTGGACCTGCGCATCGACAACGGCCGCGCCACCGGCGTGCTCGTCACCCGCGAGGGCACGCAGACGCTGGTCAAGGCCCGCCGCGGCGTCATCGTCGGCTCGGGCGGGTTCGAGCACAGCGCCGCGATGCGCGCGGAGTTCCAGCGCCAGCCCATCGGCACCGACTGGACCGTCGGCGCGGCGTCCAACACCGGCGACGGCATCCGGGCCGGCGAGCGCGCCGGCGCCGCGCTCGACCTGATGGAGGACTCCTGGTGGGGCCCGGCGATCCCGCTGCCCGGCGAGCCGTACTTCTGCCTGGCCGAGCGGACCCTGCCCGGCTGCATCCTGGTCAACGGCAAGGGCGAGCGCTTCGTCAACGAGGGCGCGCCGTACAGCGACGTCGTGCACGTCATGTACGACCGCAACACGCCGTCGTCCCCGCACATCCCGGCCTGGCTGATCGTGGACCAGAACTACCGCAACAAGTACCTGTTCAAGGACATCGCGCCGCTGCTGCCGTTCCCGGACTCCTGGTACGACAGCGGGGCCGTGTTCAAGGCGGCGACCGTCGAGCTGCTCGCCCAGAAGATCGGCGTCCCGCAGGCGGCGCTGCGCGCGACGGTCAGCCGGTTCAACGGGTTCGCGCTCACGGGCAGCGACGCCGACTTCCACCGCGGCGACAGCATCTACGACCGCTACTACGCCGACCCGTTCGTCCGGCCGAACCCGTGCCTGGCACCGCTGTGGCTGCCGCCGTTCTACGCGTTCAAGATCGTCCCCGGTGACCTGGGCACCAAGGGCGGCATGCGGACGGACGCGCGGGCGCGGGTGCTGCGGGCCGACGGGTCCGTCATCGCGGGCCTGTACGCGGCGGGCAACGCGAGTGGCGCCGTCATGGGGCACAGCTACGCGGGGGCGGGCTCGACCCTGGGGCCCGCCATGACGTTCGGGTACGTGGCGGCCAACGACATCGCCGCCGGCTGACCCGCTCCGCCCTGCCCCGCCTTTCCGCCGCCCGCTCTCCTCAGGCGGGCGGCGGCCGTGACGCGTCGCCGGGTCAGTCGTCCGCGACCAGCCGCCCCGGGAACCCGCCCGTCGAGATCGGCCCCCAGCGCTCGATGTGCAGCCGGATGAGCGACTTGTCCTGCCGCCTCATCGCCGCCCGGTACTCGTCCCAGTCGGGGTGCTCACCCGCGATGCACCGGTAGTAGTCGACCAGCGCGTCCAGCGCCTCGGGCATGTCCAGCACCTCGGCCCGCCCGTCCACCTGCACGTACGGGCCGTTCCAGTCGTCGGACAGCACGCAGATGGACGTCCGCTCGTCGCGCCGCGCGTTGCGGGCCTTGGCGCGCTCCGGATAGGTGGACACCACGATCCGGCCCTCGCCGTCCACGCCGCAGCTCACGGGCGAGAGCTGGGGCCGTCCGTCGGCGCGGGTGGTGGCCAGCAGCCCGTGGTGCCGGGGGCGCAGGAACTCCAGCAGTTCGGGCAGGTCGACGCGGCGCGCGGTCGCGATGTTCGGAGCCATCGGGGCCTCTCCCTCGTACGTGTCCAGGGCGCGGCCAGGCTATCGGGCGCGGTCGCGGCTCTCAGACGGTGACCTGCTGCGGCTCGTACACGGCGTCCTTGGCGGCCCCACGGGACGCCGGCGGCCGCGTGGCTCCCGCGTGCCCGGGCCCGGCCTCCCAGCGGGGAGACAGGCTGCGGCGCAGGCGGCGCACCCACGTGACGAGCGACGCGATCAGCAGCGTGAGCCCCAGCAGCGCGAACACGGTCAGATGGACGCCGAGGACCATGAGCAGGACGCTGCCGAACAGCGGGCCGACCGCGGACGCCCCGTAGCTCACCAGCCGGGAGAAGCCGGTGACGCGGGCGATGAGATCGGGATGGCTCCGGCCCGTCGCCGTCTTGATCGTCACGTTGCTGAGCCCGCCCGCCGCCCCCATGACGACCAGGCCGGCCGCGAAGAAGGCCGGCGTGTCGGTGAAGGCGATCAGCGTGAGCGACAGCACCCACAGCCAGGCGTGCAGGACCAGCGTGGAGCGGCCACGGCGGGTCAGCCCGGCGTGGTCGGTGACCTTGCCGACGATCGGCCGGCGGGCCGTCCTGCCGCCGAGCCACGAGGCGATCCGGCCGCGCCGCGGCGCGACGAGGGAGCCGATGAGCCCGCCCACCCCGCTCGCGGCCAGGACCAGTCCGGTGACGAGCGGCGAGGTGCCGTGGTCCACGCCCGAGGCGATGAACACGATGACGAGCGCCTGGAAGATCATGTTCGTGGCGGCGGTCATCCAGGTGGCGACCTGGAGGAAGGCGTGACTCCGCATGACCGTGATCCCGCGCCGGATCTCCTCGATCAGCGGCGCCCGGTCGCGCGAGGTGAACGACGACCCGAGCCCCCGCAGAGCCACGAGGAAGCCGCCGATCATCAGCAGGTTGGCCGCGAGCGGGACGGCCGGCGCCCAGCCGAACAACAGGCCGCCGAGAGGACGTCCGGTGAGCACCGCGATGTGCACACTGCTCTCATGGACGGCCATCGCATTCCCAATATCCCTTTTGCGGACTATCGCCGAAATAAGGGCGGTTTCTGCGAGGGAAGAGAAAACCGAGAAAGCGGCCTCGACGAACGCGACGGCGAGCAGGTGCCCGATACCGAGGCATCCCCACGCGAGGGCCAGGGCGACACTGGCGATCGCCACGCCCCGCATCACCTCGCTCCACCGCAGCACCAGCCGAGGGTCCCAGCGATCGACCAGAGCGCCCGCCGGGATGTAGAGCAACGTGGGCACCGTCCAGGCGAACACCACCCATCCCGCCCACACGACAGAGCGCCCGTCCAGGACGGCGAGCAGCGGATAGACCACGCCGAGCGCCCGGGTGCCGGCCATGGAAACGGCCGAACCCAGCCAAAGCCGCCGGAAACCGGGATAAGCGACAAGAACCGCCAACGGTCCTCGTCTCCTCACCTTGCCCTTCATACCGGCAGGAACCATGGAGCGAGTTTCGTCGGGTCCCGGCGGTAACGGGTCAGGACTCACCGCTGAATGCTAATGCAGAGCAAGCTTTGTCGATTCCGGGATCGCTGATTTAGCCAGGGGATTCAGCCCCGGAACAGGCGTTCGGCCACCTCGACCAGCGGCCGGGGAAGGGGCGGTCGCACGCCCTCCGCGAGGGCACGGCCGGCGAGGTCGGCGGCCTCGGCCCGCCGCCCCGCCGCCGCGCGGATCCGGGCCACCCGCAGCAGCACGATCACGCTCGTCTCGTGCTCGATCGGCGGTGCGAGGTCCAGCGCCTCGTCCACGCGCCCGTCCAGTGCCAGGGCCAGCGCGTACGCCGACCGGGCGGACGGCGAGTAGCCCCAGTCCAGCCGCCTGAGGTCGCGCAACGCCCGTGCGGGCCGGCCCAGGTCCGCCATGATCTCCCCGCGCGCCCGCAGCGCCCGCCGCTCGTCCCCCTCCTCGGCCAGCACGGCGTCGAGCAGGTCCACGGCGCCGTTCGCGTGCCCGGAGCACCACATCACCCAGGCGAGCTCCACCTGGACGCCCGCGTCACCGGGGCGCCGCAGGGCCGCGGCCCCGAGGTCGCGCAGCGCCGACTCGAACCGTCCCTGCGCCATCTTGATCTGGCTGATGGCCGTCAGCACCCCGGCGACCTGGCCCTCCGCGCCGGGCAGGGACTGGAGCAGGACGGAGGCCCGCCCGTAGTGGTCCACGGCGGCGTCGAGATCGTCGTCGCGGTAGGCGATGTCCGCCAGGAGTTGTTCCACGTCCGCCCGCTGCCGCTTGTCCGGCCCGCAGTGCCGCAGGGCCGTCCGCGCGTAGGCCCGGGCGCGCTCCAGGTCGCCGTCACCCAGGGCGCGCTCGGCCAGCCGCCGGTACTCGGCCGGGTCCGTCGGCCCGGCCGCCGCCCGGCTCTCCAGGCCCCGCGTCAGCGCCCGGACGAGGTGGTCGTGGGAGAGCCGCCAGCGGCTGCCGCCCTGCGGCCGTTCCTCCAGCCGCAGCACGTGCCGCCCGGCCAGCGCCCTGACGACCGCGTCCGGCAGCCCGGTGCTCTCCGCCGGTCCGGCCACCACGTCCTTGCGGCCGCCCTTCTCGTCGACGAACACCTCGCGCAGCCGCGCCCGCAGCCGCTCCGTGTCACCGTCGTAGGTCTCGCGGGCCACCTCCTCGATCACGGTGTCGTAGAAGTCGGCCAGGCAACGCCCGGCGTCTCCGAGTTCGCGTACGTGATCGGTGGTGACGACGGCGGCGTCCGCAGGCAGCGCGCTCCACAGCGCGGAGCACACCACCTGGAGCTGCAACGGCTCGACGAGGGGCAGCCGCTCCTCGATCTCGTCGCCCAGCGGGGTGATCCGCCGGACGGTCAGCAGGTCCTCGACCAGCCGCTCCGCCGCGCCCTTGGCGAAGCGGCGTCCGGCGGCCTGCGCGGGGCCGCGGACGGCGGCCTCCGCCGCCGCCGGTTCGAGGGCCTCGACGGCGTACTCGGCCGCCTGCCGGAAGACCTTCTCGCGCCGGTTCCGCAACGTGGGCAGGCCGTCCTCGCGGACCACGACGAGCGCGCGGAGGTCACGATCGCCTTCCAGGGCCGCGGCGAGCTGGGCGAGGAACTCCTCGCCGGCCGCCGGATCGCGACCGGGGGCCAGCAGGTCCTCGGCGCGGTCGACGGCGATCAGCGTGGGCATCGGGTCGCCGTACTGGTCGCGGCGGACGCGGCGCCGGGCCAGGAAGCCGGGGATCGTCACGTCGGACAACCGGGACGGATCCTCGTACGGCAGCCAGGACGAGAGCACGGCGAAGACGTAGGGGTTGGACCCGCCCCGCAGCACGACCGGGACACGCGCGCCGGCGGAGACGCCTCCGGCGGCGAGGGCGTCCACGACGTCCGGATCGAGGAGCGGCATGACGCCGGCCTGGAGCAGCGAGGTCTTCCCCGCGCCGGCGGGTCCGCTCAGGAAGGTCAGCGAGTTGGCCTGCCAGTGGTCGGCCAGCTCGCGCGCCTCCCGCGCCCGCCCGAAGAAGACGTGACGGTCCTCGGGCCGGAACGCGCGCGGCCCCACGTACGGCCCTCCCTGCTGCTCAGCTCTGCTGCGGGGTGTCATCATGTCGTCCCAATCGCCGCCTAAGCTCCCCCGTGAATTCGTCGATTGTCCCCCAGTAGATGGAAATGCGCCATTTGTCGAAGCGAGCCGCCTGATATTGCATCATGGAGGGACCGGAGCCCCCTTCAGGCCGGTGTCCCAGCGGCGGAAGCTGAACGCTCACGTGCCGGCGCCGGACCATTCCCGGCAACACCCGCTGCAGGCCGTTGAAGATGGTCCGGAAGGTCATGTCGCGCATTCCGTAACCGATGAACAGCAGTGATCGCGTCGTCAGGGCCGCGCGGATGACGGGCGGAATGATGTCGCGATCGGCCACCAGGCTGGTGATGAACTCCTCGTAATCGTCGTTGGTCAGCACGATCGACTGCGGCTGGCGCATGCTGCCGTGCAGGTGGTAGATCAGCGGCGAATCGGGGCGCGGGTTCCAGCCCGCCTCGCTGCTGAGCAGTTCCTGGCTGTGGTCGATCTGGTCATGCCACGGACAAATAGCGATATTTGGCTTTTTGTGGGCCCGGGCGAGTGCTTTTAGTAAGAAATCATCGTAATTCGTGGTGATGAAGATCGGCAGGGGAAGCTCCGCCAGCAGCGCGTACGGCTCCAGCCCCGCGCCCATGCCCTCCGCCCCCGCCCGGAACTCCTCACAGATCAGCGACTTCACGTACGGAACGTCCCCTCCGAACCACCACACGAGGTAGTCCGTCACCTCGGTCAGGTCGTCCGGCCGGTCGTAGGGGTACTTGTACTTCTCCGCCAGCCGCCGGCTCAGGCTTCTGGCGTCCGGGAGGACGCCGGCGCTGGCGCCGGCCCCCACGAAAGGCACGCAGTCACCCTTGATCAACTGATCGACCAGCCGATCCCATTCACCGTCCCGCCACTCGATCTCCGCCATCACTCGCCCGGGAGCCGCCTCCGCTCACACGGCGGAGTTGAACGCGGCGACCGCTTCCTCGCTCCTCGCGCGGCGCTGTTCGAGCGCGCGCATCAGCCTGGGGTTGCCGAAGCCCGGAAGATCCTCGAAGGGCAGATCCGGGACCTCGATGAGAACAGCCGCTCCGGACGACTCTTCACTCATGCATTTCTCCCTGCGGACGGTCCGGGCGCCGTATTCGGTCGCCCTTATCTCGCGATATGTGACCGGTGAATGGAGATGATCCCACCCTTGCGATCGTCCCATCGCCATATGCGATTCTGTGACGCGACGCCGCGCTGTTCAACCTTTAGGATCGCGGTATCGGAAAATAATCTTCCAGACCCCGGGAGGTTCCAGATGGTCTCGGTGGGCGATCACACGACACCGGAACGCGCTCCCGAGGTCTGGGGCAAGGTGCCGCCCCGAAACCGCAACTTCACCGGCCGGGGCGAGCTGCTCGCGCAGATCCGCCGGGGCATCGGCGAGGTGACCGCCGTCGTCCCCCTCCCGCAGGCGCTGCACGGTCTCGGCGGCGTGGGCAAGACGCAGCTCGCCATCGAGTACTGCTGGCGCTACCGGGGCGACTACGACGTCGTCTGGTGGATCACCGCCGACCAGAAGGCGCTGGTGCCGCCGGCGCTGGCGGCGCTCGCGCCGCGCCTCGGCGTCGCCCACGCCGACACGGTGGGCGTGGACGAGTCGGCCGAGGCGGTCCGCGAGGCGCTGGAGCGCGGCGACCCGTACAACCGGTGGCTGCTGGTCTTCGACAACGCCGACCAGCCCGAGTCCGTCAAGGGCTACATCCCCGCCAACGGCCACGTCCTCATCACCTCGCGCAACACCCGCTGGGACACCGCGGCCGAGACCGTGTCGGTCAACGTCTTCGCCCGCGAGGAGAGCGTCGAGTTCCTGACCAAGCGCCTGCCCAGGATCGCCCCCCGCGACGCCGACCGGGTCGCCGACGCGCTCGGCGACCTCCCGCTCGCGCTGGAGCAGGCGAGCCTGCTGATGGCCCAGACGGCGATCTCGGTGGAGGACTACCTCGACCAGCTCGGGGAGAACACGCGCGAGCTGCTGGCCCTCGGCCGGCCGACGGAGTACCCGACGTCCATGACGGCCGCCTGGCGGCTGTCGGTGACCCACCTGGAGGCGCGCCGTCCCGAGGCCATCGACATCCTGCGCTGCTGCGCCTTCTTCGGCCCCGAGCCCATCCCCCGCGACGTGTTCCGGCCGGGCCGCGGAGCGCTGCCGCCCCGGCTCGGCGAGCTGCTGTCCAGCCCCATCGAGCTCAGCAAGTCGATCGGCGAGCTCAACCGCTTCGCCCTGGCCCGCATCGACTCCGACAGCAGGACGCTCCAGGTCCACCGGCTGATCCAGGCCCTGCTGCGCGACGACCTCGAACCCGAGGAGCAGGCGCGGACCCGGCACGTCGTCCACCGGCTGCTGGCCAACGGCGCCCCGCACGACCCCGACGACGACACGACCTGGCCCCGCTGGGCCGAGCTGGTCGGCCACCTGCGGCCGTCCCTGGTCGCCGACTGCGAGGACGACGCGGTCCGGGGGTTCGCCATCAGGGTCATCCGCTACCTCTACCGGCGGGGCGACTACCGCACCGCGCGGGAGATCGCCGAGGAGCTGCTGGAGAAGTGGACGGAGAACTCCGGCCCCGGCGACCCCGACGTGCTCAAGGTGCGCCGGCACCTGGGCAACGTGCTCTGGCAGCTCGGCGAGTACGACGCGTCCTACACCCTGAACGAGCGGACGCTGGCGCTCATGCGCGAGACGCTCGGCGCCGAGGACGAGGAGACGCTGGGCGTCTTCAACACCTTCGGCGCCAACCTGCGGGCCCGGGGCGAGTTCACCAAGGCCGCCGAGGGCGACACCGCCTCCAGGGAGCTCCACGAGAAGGTGTTCGGCCGGGACGACCCCCGCACGCTGCGCGTGATCGGCAACCTGGCGCTCGACTACGCCCTCACCAGTGACTACCCGGCCGCGCGGAAGGCGCACGAGCACGCCTACCTGGAGCAGACCAGCGGCGCCGGCGGGGCGAGCCGGTGGGACATCCTCAACACGATGACCGGTCTGGCGCGCGTGGTGCGGCTGTGCGGCGACTTCTCCGACGCCTGCGACATCGGCGCGGAGGCGTACGACTACGGGCGCATCGAGCTGAGCCCGGACCACCCGCTCACGCTGAAGGCGGGCAAGGACCTGTCCATCGCCCTGCGGATGGCGGGACGCCTCGGCGAGGCGCGGGAGCTTGCGGAGCTCACGCACTCACGGCTGCGCACGCTGTTCGGCCCGCGCAACCCCGACACGCTGGCCGCCGCCGTCAACCTGGCCAACGCCCTGAGACGGCTGGGCGAGCTGGAGGAGGCGTTCCGCATGACGCGGGACACCGTCCCCCGGTACGCCGAGATCTACGGGCCGGGTCATCCCTACACGCTCGGCTGCCGGCTCAACCTCGCGCTGCTCTACCGGCTGCGCGATCGGCCGGACGAGGCCCTGGCCGTCAACGAGGAGGTGCGCGAGGCGCTGCACGCCGGCCTCGGGCCCCACCACGACTACACGCTGAGCTGCACCATCAACCTCGCCAGCGACCTGGCCGCGCTGGGCGACCACGCCGCCGCCGAGCGGCGCGGCCGGGAGGTCGTGCGCGACCTGCCGCGGCACTTCGACGAGGACCACTACATCACCTTCTCCGCCACCCACAATCTCGTCCTCGACCTGCGGGCCCTGGGCCGGGAGGAGGAGGCCGGCCGCCTGGACGCCGCGATGCGCGCCCGCCTGCACCGCGACCAGCGCACCTCCGACCACCGCAGGGAGATCCTGGAGCGCGGGCGCGCGAACATGGATTTCGACCCGCCGCCCCTGTGAGAAGCCCGCGGACGGTGCGGCCCCCCATCGCGTCCCCCGATCCGCCGTCACGCCTTCTCGGCGGACGCGGGCGGTCGCCGCAGGTCGGCGACGACGCGGGAGCGGATGTGCCCGATCAGCCGGTACAGGTCCGCGCAGTACACCGACGGGTTGCGGAACCCGGTCCCCGCCCGGTAGCGGTGCGGATAGAGCCCCGCCCCGCACACCCGCCCGAACCGGCACGCCCGGCACTCCTCGCCCAGCGCGGCCCAGCCGAGCTGCCGCGCCACCATGCCCGGGTGCCGCAGCGCCTCGTCGAACGGGTGGTCGGCGATGTTCAGCCCCGTCGCGGCGGCGCCGTGGCCGACGGCCTTGAGGGAGTCGGTCTGCTCGACGGTCCCGTCGGTCTCGACCACCACCAGGGTCGCCGGCGTCAGCCCCACGGCCTCGCTGGCCGACGCGCCGCCGAGGAGCAGCCGGATGATCTCGTGGAACAGCCTGACCACCGTCTCGTCCCGGTCGGAGCCGTACCAGCGGTCGAAGATCGCGATCAGCCAGTCGCCGTAGGGGGCGCGGCTCTGGTCGGGGGTGCGCTCCGGCGGGGGCGACTCCCAGGTGCCGTGCGGCAGCAGCAGGTCGATCACGGGCGGGTCGAACGCGATGAGCGACTCGTACGTCTCCAGGGGGTCGTTGGCCAGGTCGATCGTGCAGAGCAGCCCCGCGTACAGGTGCCGGTAGGCGGGGCGGGTCAGCAGGCGCAGGGCGGCGGCGACGGCGGCGTGGGTGCCGCGCCCGTCGGCGTGGCGGCGGTTGCGGTCGTGGGCGCGCGGGCTGCCGTCGAGGCTGACGCCGACCTTGAGGTCCAGCTCGCGGAAGGCGCTCAGCGCCCTCTCGTCGAGCAGCACGGCGTTGGTCTGGACGGCCGCGTCCACGCGCACGTCGGGGGCCGCCTCGGCGCGGATGACGCGGATCGTGTCGGCCAGGTGCGCGTACCCGGCCAGCAGCGGCTCGCCGCCGTGCAGGATGACCCGGACGGAGCGGAGCCCGTGGGCGCGGGCGTGCTCGGCGATGCGGCGGGCGGCGGCGGCCACGACGGCGGACGACATGACCATCGGCTGGGAGCGCCAGCTCTGGTCGCCCAGCGTGTAGACGTAGCAGTAGTCGCAGGCGAGGTTGCACCTGCTGTGCATCTTGAGCAGGAACTGCTGGAAGGGGCGGGGACGCCAGCCGTCCGCGACGAGCCCGTCGACGTCGAGCGTGGCGGGCCACTCACGCCCTGGCCGCGCCGCGCCGGAATTCATCGAGAAACACTCCCGTGAGCCCGAAAGCATGAGCAAATACCGATGGTAACCGGACCGCGGATGAATGGATACCGGCATCCCGCCGGGATTAAAGTGAATCGCTGTTTCCGTCGCGCGGGCGTTTACTCGTACGGTCCGCAAAAACCGGATAGTGCCGTTCCGATATCCGGGTGGGAGGCGCAGATGAAAGCGGAGCCGGTGGTTCTCGCCACGGCGGTGTTCAGCCTTCTCGTGGGTCTCGGCGCCTACGCCTGGCGCTCGCGGCGCGGCGACGGGGGCGGCTCCGAGCGGGCCTACGTGGTGTCCTGGCTGCTGATCTCGCTGTTCCCGGTGCTGCTGATCTTCTCCTTCTTCCCGCAGAGCGAGTTCTCGGCCGGGGTCAAGGGCGCCACCGCGACCGGCGCGGTGGCGCTGTTCGTGTTCCTGTGGTGGTACGGCACGCGGACCTCCCGGGCCGCCGCCACGGTGGACCGGCTGCGCGCGGAGCTGGCCGGGCGCACGCGGGAGGCCGAGGAGCTGCGGGCGCGGCTGCGGCTGCCCTCGCCCATCGAGGAGACCAGGACGTACGAGTACGTCCTGGACGGCGCCCCCGACCGGCGGCTCGTCGTGATCACCGGCGACCTGCGCGGCGTCAAGGGCGTGGACGTCTGGGTCAACTCGGAGAACACGGACATGCAGATGTGCCGGTTCCACGAGACCTCCATCTCGGCGATCATCCGGTACGAGGGCGCCCGGCGCGACCCGGTGACCGGCCGGGTCGTGGAGGACCTGGTGGCCGACGAGCTGCGCGAGCGGCTCGGCGGCCAGCCGTCGGTGGAGCCCGGGACGGCGGTCGTCACGGGCGCCCACGGGCTGGCCGAGCGGTACGGCGTCATGGGCGTGGTCCACGCGGCGGCCGTGCACGGCACGGGCGCCGGATACGGCCAGGTCGGCAACCTGGCCGCCTGCGTGCGCAACGCCCTGACGCGGGCCGGGGAGGTCCGCGACGGCGAGCGCGGGGCGGGGTCGGTGCTGCTGCCGATCCTCGGGGCCGGCACGGGCGGCGCTCCGATCGAGGCCACGGTCCGCACGATGGTCAACGCCATCGTGGGTCACCTGTCGGGCCCGCCGGAGCCGCGGACGCGCTCGGTCTACCTGCTCGCCCACACCGACGCCGAGCTGGCGGCCTGCGAGAGGGCGCTGGAGGAGTGCGAGCGGCTGCGGCCGGCGTTCACCCGGCCGAGGGCGAAACGGCGCCCTCGGGGCGGCGGAAAGGGCCCCGCTCATCCCTTGAGGTAGCGGGTGATCCCGGCCGCGAGCGCCGCGGCCATGCGCTGCCGGAAGCGCGGGTCGGACATCTTGCCGGCGTCGCCGCGGTTGCGCATGTTGCCGCACTCGATGAACACCGCGGGCCGCGCCGACAGGTTGAGGCCGCCCAGGTCGGTGCGGACCGACAGGCCGTTCCTGGCGGTGTAGGTGGCGAACGGCAGCCCGGTGAGACGGTGGAAGTCGTCGCGCACGTCGAGCCCCAGCCGCCGGGACGGCCGGATGATGGCGTCGTTGTGGCCGGCGACGAGGCCGGGCAGGATCACGTGGAAGCCGTGGCCGGAGGAGACGGCCCCGTCGCCGTGGACGGACAGGACGGCGTCGGCCCTGGCCTTGTTGCCGATGGCGGCCCGCTCGGTGACGCACGGGCCGACGCCCTTGTCGTCCGGCCGGGTGAGCACCACCTTGGCGCCCTCGGCCTGGAGCAGCGGGCGCAGGCGGCGGGCGACGTCCCAGGTGAAGGCGTGCTCCGGGTATCCGGCGTCGGTGCTGGTGCCGGTGGTGTTGCACGGCTTGCGCCCGGTGATGATGTCGACCTGGCGGTTGATCTGGGCGGGGTGGGCGGCGTTGCCGCCGTTGTGGCCGGGGTCGATCACAACGACCTTCCCGGCCAGCGGCTTCGCGGCCCGCTCGCCCTCGGGCCCGGTGGGCGTCGCCCGCTCGCCCTGCGGCTCGGTGAGCGGCGCCCGCGCGCCCGGGGAGCGCGTGCCGGGCGGCGTGGCGGCCTCGCGGGCGGGCGGGCTCGCGCCGCCGCACGCGGTGGCCAGTGCCACCAGCGCGGCGGCGATCGCCGGTGCCGTCCCATCGGCGCGCATGCCTCGTACCGTACCGGCCGCCGCCGCACGCCCCGGTCTGCGTTCCGCCCGTATTCGGAAGATCCCCGTCCGGTGGGGATCAGGGCAGCAGCTCGACGGTCCCCCGCTCCCCGTCCACGCGGACGCGGTCGCCGTCGCGCAGCCGCATGGTGGCGTTGCCGGTGCCCACCACGGCCGGGATGCCGAGCTCCCTGGCCACGATCGAGGCGTGCGACAGCGGCGCCCCCATGTCGGTCACGACGGCCGCCGCCCGCGGGAACATGGGCGTCCACCCCACGTTCGTCAGCGTCGTGACCAGGATCTCGCCGGCCCGCAGCCGCTCGCCGTCCTCGGGGCCGGACAGCACCCGCACCACGCCCTCCACGACGCCCGGCGCGCCGGGGAAACCGGTCACGGTGTCGGCGGCGGGCGCGGACGCGCCGCGCGCGTCGTACACGTCGGCGCGCCGGTCCGGGTCCGCCGCCCAGCGCACCGGGTCGAACGGGCCGACGATCAGCGCCGGGTACGGCGGCAGCGCGGCGTACCGCTCGTACGTGGCGCGACGCACCGGGACGCGGCCGAGCGGCCCGGACGAGCCGCGCAGCACGGCGAGGATCTCCTCCAGGTGGAGGAAGAACAGGTCGTCGCCGTGCCCGGTCAGCTCGCCGGCGCGCACCACGAACGCGCGCAGCACCCAGAACGCCCGCATGACCTCGGAGCGCGTGGCCTCACGGTCGCGCACCACCCGGTTCCAGCGGCGGACCCGCTCCCGCATCCTCGCCACCCGGCGCGGGTAGCGGCGGGCGAAGCGCTCCCAGGCGGCGTCGCGGGCCTCGCCCTGGCGTTCGAGCAGCGCCCGCGTGCCGGCGGTGGCGTCGCGCAGGCCGGCCAGCGCCGCGTCGATCCAGGCCGGGTCCTCGCCGGGCCGCGGCATCGACACCTCGAACTCGTGCGGCCCGCGGTGCCCGTAGGTCCTGGCCCAGGTGTCGCGGTCGATCTCGCCGGCGGCCAGCCGGGCCAGGCCGGTGACCGGCCCGAGGCTGGCCAGCTCGCCGTCGGCGCCCGCGCCGGTCAGCATGGCCTCGGCCTCCACCTCGCCCACCATGCGGCGCAGCCTGTCGCGGGTCCACACGAGCGTCGCGCCGCCCTGGCGGCCGGCCGCCTCCAGCATGCGGCAGGCGGTGACGACGTGCGGCTCGATCTCGTCCGCCCAGAGCGCGGCCAGCTCGGGGCCGGTCGCGGTGGCGGCGATCCGGGCGCGCAGCTCCTCGCACCGCCGCCGGGAGGTGGCGAGGAACGCGGGCATGCCCGTGAGGTTGTCGCGCACGCGGCGGCGCAGGCTCAGCGCCATGGGCAGCGTCCGTCTGATGATCTCCCAGCGCGAGGTGGACAGCAGCGGCACGTCGAGGCCGGGCGGCAGCTTGCCGAAGACCTGCTCCACGGCGCCGAGCCGGCTCCCCATGCCGAGGGCCCGGGCGATGGAGAAGGTCACGCTGAGGTTCATGTAGAAGCGGCCGCCGATGTTGCCGACCAGATCGAAGCCGGGCAGCGTCGAGGCGTGCATCGCCTCGTGGATGAACAGCCGCACGAACGACCAGGTGGCGGGCGTCATCACGTCGGGGATGGCCTCGCCCAGGTTGCCTGCGGTCCACAGGTCGCCGCCCTTGAGGCTGTCGTTCCACTCCTCGACCTCGGGGGCGAGGTTCGTGACGGGCCGCGCCTGGAGAACGAACAGCTCGCCGTCGCGGCGGGCCCACTCCACGTCCATCGGCGTGCCGTACAGCTCCTGGATCCGGGCCCCCAGCTCCGCCAGCCGTACGGCCTGCCGGTCGTCCAGCACCGGACGCCGGCGCAGTTCGGCGGGCACGGGCTGCTCCCGGGTGCCGCCGGGGACGCGCACGGTCATCACGGCCTTGTCGCCGATCCGGGTCTCGGTGACGGCGCCGCCCGACACGACGACCGTGTCGGGGGTGACCTGGCCGCCGACGACGGCCTCGCCGAGCCCCCAGGAGGCGTTGACGACGGTACGGTCGCGGGCGCCGGTGACGGGGTCGGCGGTGAACATGACGCCCGCCGCGTCGGCGTCGACGAGTTCCTGCACCACCACGGCCAGCGCCACGTCCTCGTGCGGCACGCCGTTGTGCTCCCGGTAGGCGACGGCGCGCTCGTTCCACAGCGACGCCCAGCAGCGCCTGACCGCGTCGAGCAGCCCGTCGCGCTCGACGCCGAGATAGGTGTCCTGCTGGCCGGCGAACGACATGTCCGGCAGGTCCTCGGCGGTGGCGGACGAGCGGACGGCGACGACGGCCCGCCCGTCGCCGAGCGCGTCGTAGGCGGCGCGGATCTCGGCGGCCAGGCCGGGCGGCATCTCGTGCCGCGCGAACAGCTCGGCGACGCGGGCGGCGTCGCGGCGTCCGGCGGCCTCGGCGACCTGCTCGCGGAAGCCCGCGGTGAACTCCCGGTAGGCGGCCGTGGTGACGTGGAACCCGCCGGGCACGGGCAGCCCGGCGCGGCTCAGCCGCGCCAGCGAGGCGCCCTTGCCGCCGACCGTCTCCAGGTCGGCGCCCTCGTCGTCGAACGGCAGCACGGCCTTCATGCCCGGCTCCCCTCTGCGCCCGCCGGCGCCACGAGGTCTTCTTGGGGGATGTCGAGGGACGCCGCCAGCTTGGTCAGCGCGATCTCGCGCATGCCGGCGACGTAGCCGGCGGTGGCCTGCCGCACGGCGCTCGCCCCCTCCTCGTCCAGGGGCGTCCCCGAGCCGATGGCCAGGTCCACGGTCTCGGCGATCAGGTCGGGCAGCCGCTCCTCCGCGGGCTCGGACCCAGGCGGCAGCATGCCCCGCGTCATGAGGAACCCGTAGAGCACGGCGCTCAGCACGGAGATCCGCTCCCCCGGCGTCGGGCCGGGACGCAGCGCGCCGTGCCGGCCGAGCACCGCCAGGTAGTCCTCGAACGCGGCCATCTGCCCGGCCAGGGCCTGGGAGGCGTCGGCCGTGCCGAGCCGCTTCTGCCGTACGAGCTTGCCCAGCACCTCGGAGTCGCCCGTCATCAGCGCCGTCATCAGCGGCCGGCGCAGCAGGCCGGCGGCGAGCTCGCGGACCAGCTCGCGCAGCGTCGCGGGCGCGGCGGCGGCCACCTCCTGCAGCATGTCCACCCGGTCGCGGCGCAGCAGCGCGGCGAACAGCGCCTCCCGCGTCTTCCAGTGCAGGTAGATCGTGCCCTTGGCGACGCCCGCGCCGCGGGCCACGTCGTCGATCGTCGTCTTGTCGTAGCCCCAGCGCAGGATCAGCTCCGCGGCGGCGTCGAGGATCCGGTGCGCCCGCTCCAGCCTGCTCGCCGGATCCTGCGGGGGCCTTCCCGTCCTGACCATGTCGTCTCACCTCAGTTTCGTGACTGGATAAGACTATGCAGTCAATCAATTCATCGCAACGTCACCCGATCCTCGCCAGGAGTTCGGCCGCCCGGGGCGCGAAGACGGCGTCCCCGGTGGCCACGGCCCTCTCCAGCAGGCGGCGGGCCGTCGCGAGGTCGCCGCGCTCGTACCGGATCTCGCCCAGCCGGAACGCCGCCTCCGCCACCAGGTCGGGCAGGTCCGTGAGGGTCAGGGTCAGCTCGTAGTGGCGCAGCGCCCCGTCGCGGTCGCCCAGCCAGTGGCACAGCTCGCCCAGGTGCGCCGCCGCCATGCCCGACTCGGGGTCACCCGCGTCGATCACCCGCTGGTACCAGCCGAGCGCCTCGGGGTAGTCACGGGCCCGCTTCGCCAGCGCGCCGAGGTACATGGCAGCCACGGCCGCCGTGTGCCCGTCCTCGGCGTCCAGCCCCCTCAGGTACCAGGCGCGGGCCCGCGTCTCGTCCTCGTCGTGGTACGTCTCGCCGAGGGCGATCACGGCGCGGGCGGCCAGGTCGGGATCGCCCGCGTCCAGGACCCGCCGGTAGGTCCTGCGGCCCTCCTCCACCTCGCCGGCGGCGACCAGGGCCTGGGCGAGCAGGGCGAGGGCCGTGGGCTCGCCGGTCGCGGCCGCCTCGCGCAGCGTGCGCAGGGCGGTCTCGGTGTCGCCCTGGCGTTCCTGCAGCATGCCGAGCAGGCCGCCGAACACGCCCGCCGCGGGGCTGTCGGTGTCGCCGGCCTGCCGTTCGGCCAGGCTGTAGAAGGCGTCGGAGTCGCCCTCGGCGTCGAGCAGCGCGAGCAGCCTGCTCCCGGCCACGAACCGCACGCCCGGGTCCTCGTGCTCATGGAGCCGCTCGAACATCGCCCGCGCCTCGGCGGTCCGCCCCAGCTCGGCGAGGCGCTCGGCGACGTCCAGCTCGACGAACGGGCCGGAGCCGGCCAGCTCGTAGTAGGCGCGGACCGCGCCGGGGTCCGGGCAGCTCGCGCCCAGCTCGCGCGCCGCCGCCGCGCCGTCCTCCCTCATCGCCGCCAGGGCCCGCACGGCCAGATCGTGCGCGCCGCCTTCGTGGGCCAGACGGGCGGTCGCCGCCAGTTCCTCCGTCGCGGCACGGGCCTGCGCGGCCGGGCCGGCCGCGGCGGCGGCGAACGCCTCGACGGCGCCCTGGAGATCGCCCGCGTCGCGCAGCCGGGCGCCGAGCAGCAGGCCGGCCCGCGCCACCGCGTCGGGGTCACCGGAGGCCATGGCGAGCCGTGCCTCGCGCGCGGCCGCGTCCAGGTCACCCAGCTCGTCGAGGACGGCGGCGAGATCGGCCCGCGCACCGCCCACGACGTCCACGCCGACCGCGGAAGAGCCGGCGCCGATTCCCTCGCGACAGGCCGCCGCCGCGCCCCGCAGGTCACCCGCGGCCCGGAGGCATGCGCCCCGTACCCGGTGGCCGAGGACGACGGTCTCGGGGTCGCCGGTGTCCACCGCCCGCCGGGCCTCCGCCTCGGCGGCCTCGTGGCGCTCGTGGCGTACCAGGTGGACCATCAGGGCGCGCAGGGAGGCGAGGTCGCCCGCCTCGGCCCCGGCGGCGAGTGCCCGCCCGGCGCCTTCGGGGTCGCCCAGGTCGTCGAGCACGCCGGCGAGGGCGACGGCGGTGGCGGGCATCGCGGCCCTGAGGGCGTCGGCGGCGCCGGCGAGGTCACCCCGTCCGTGCCGGGCCGCGGCGATCCCCCGCCACGCGGCCTCGACGAGCCCGGGACCGGTGGACTCACCGATCCCCCGCCGGGCGCCCCCCGCGAGGCCGGTGTCGGTGGAGTCGGTGACGGGCAGCAGCCACAGCTCGGCGTGGGAGTGGCGTCCCTCGTCCGACAGGAGCGCGGCCAGCCCGAGCCGCGCGCGGGCGGCCGTCTCGGTGTCGGCGCGCTCGGCGACGTGCCGGTACAGCGCCTCACCGGCCCGGCCGCCCAGCTCCTGGGCCACCTCAAGCACGAACGCGTACGCCCTGCTCACCCCGGCCGCATCACCACCCCGGCCGCCACCGCCGACGCCCTCCGCACGCTGATCACGTCCACGCACGCCCCCCATGTCGCACTCTGACGGCTCCCCCGCCGCAGGCGTCGAGCCGGTCAGTTCTCCCAGGGCCGCCAGGGCGGCGTCCACGTCGCCGGAGGCCGCCAGGGCCGCGGGGCGTTCCTCCGGCGTGGCCAGCCCGAGCCTCAGGCGGGCCGTGAGCGTCACGACCGGGTTCCCGTCCGGTTCCGCCGCGCGCCGCCAGGCGGCCCGGGCCCCCTCCTCGTCACCGGCCCCGGCCAGCGCGTCAGCACGCTCCAGCAGGATCTCTCCCGCGAGGTCCGGTTCCAGCTCGGCGGCCCGCTCGAACGCCGCCCGAGCCCCGCCCGGGTCCCCCGCCGCCGCCCGCGCCGCGCCGAGCACCCGGGCCGCCCACCCGGCGAGCTCCTCGGGCACGGCGCCCGCCGCCTCCTCCGCCACCGCGAGGGCGGCCGCGGCCTCTCCCGCGTCACGCAGGAACGCGGCCAGGTACAGCGGGGCCGCCTCACCGGTCAGCGCGTCCAGCAGCTCGCGGGCCTCCTCCGCCCGCCCGAGCTCGGCCAGCACCCGGGCCAGCAGCATCGCGGCCTCCGCCACCTCACCCGCGTCCGCGACGCCGGCCCGCGGCTCACCGACGCCCGCGACGCCCGCCTCAACCTCACCGACGCCTGCACCGTCGGCCTCAACCTCACCGGCGGCCGGGACACCCGCCTCGAATTCACCGGCGCCCGCGACGCCGCCCTCTGCCCCATCCGCCGCCTGTCCCAGCGCCCGGGACAGGGTCTCGGCCGCCGCCTCCGCATCGCCGAGCCGGTGCAGCGCCTGCCCCATGCCGGTCAGCGCCACCACGGCCGACCCACGGCTCTCCCGGACCGCGCTCTCCCAGGCCGTCAGCGCACCGCGCCAGTCCTCCGCCTCCGCCCGCCACGCGCCGAGCCGGCACGCCACCTGCTCCCGGTACTCCGGATGCCCGTGCTCCAGCAGGACGGCGAGCAACGCGTCGGCGTCGGCCGCCCGCCCGGCGCGCCGCCAGGCGTGCGCGCACTCCAGCCCGAGCAGCGCGGCCGGCGCCCCTCCGTCATCGGGGGACAGGAGGACGAGCGCGCGTCCCGCCGCGGCCAGATCCCCGTCCAGCAGGCACCGCGCGTATCGCCCGAGCCCCGCCTCCTCCCCCAGGACCGCGCCTTCCGAAGGAACCAGGGCGAAGGCCGCCCGGGCGCCCTCCAGGTCGTCCAGCCGGACCCGCGTCAGCCCCAGCAACAGGGCGTGCCGGGCCGCCCGCCCCTCCCCGCCCTCCACGATCAGGCGTTCGTGCAGCCGGCCCGCCGCCGGCAGGTCCCCCTGCAGCTCCAGCACCCGCAGCAGCGCCCCCGCCGCCTCCGCCCGCAGCCCCCGGTGTCCTGTCTCCAGCGCCGTACCGTACGCCCGGCGGGCCTCCCCCAGGCCCTCCGCGTGCCCGTCCAGCAGCCCGCCCAGCGCGTGTCCCACCCACGGGGCGAGCACCGGGTGCCCCTCCGCGCGGGCCCGGCGCAGCAGCTCGACCGCCTCCCCGCCCTCGCCCCGGCTCTCCAGGATCTCCCGGTAGACCAGCGCCGCGTACGACAGCGCCAGCGGGTCCCCGGCCCCGGCGGCCGTGCGGAACAGCTTGCCCGCCTCCGACACGTCGTAGCCCGTCGTGGCCAGCACCTGGGCGAGGACCGCCGCGGCGATCGCCGCCACCGCCGGGTCGGGGTGCTCCATGGCCGTCCGGTAGCCGGCCAGCCCCTCCTCGCGTCCGAACCGCTGGTGGTCGAGGATCGCCCGCAGCACCGGATGCGCCCCCGCCCCCGAGGGCTCCGGCGTCCGCAGCAGGTGCAGCATGAACGCGGCCGTGAACCCGCCCACCACGTCGTCGCCCTCCGCCACGTACGACAGCAGCTCGTCGGCCTGGTCGAGATCCCCCTGGGCCAGCTCCACCTGGGCGAGCGCCACCATGGCGCGCACGGCCTGGGTGCCCGCGCCCGAGTCGGCGGCGCGGCGCAGCAGCACGCGGGCCTCGGCCAGGCGGCCGTCCTGGAGCAGCACGAGCGCGTCGTCCACGTCGCGCAGCGCCCGCTCCTCGACGGGGTCGGCGCGCGGCCGCTGCCGGGCGTCGTGGTCGAGCAGCAGCCCGGCCTTGAACGCGGCGTCCTGGTCCGGATGCCCGGCGACCTCCCCGGCCAGCTCGATGATCGGCTGCCGGCGCTCCGGGTGCTGCTCCAGCAGCATGCCGAGGAGCGTGGCGCTGACCGACGCCCACGGCGACCCCCCGGCCGCGAACACCGCCCGCAGCGCCGCCAGCGCCTCGTCCACCTCGCCCGCCTCGGTGTGGAGCTGCGCCAGGCAGGCCCGCGCCTCGAGGGCGTAGTCCCGCTGCCCGCTGGCGATCACCCGCTCGAAGATCGCCCGCGTGGCCGCCATGTCGCCGAGCTGGGCGATGACCTTGGCCTGTTCGATGAGGGCGGGCAGGCGCACGTCCGGCCGGGGGTCCTCGGCCGCCCTGGCGTACGCCTCCACCGACTCCGCGTACTCGCCGAGGTCGACCAGCACCGCCCCGAGCAGCTTGTACGCCATCGTGAGGTGGTCCGGGTGGCCCACCGCGATGGCGTGCTCGCACGCCTCCCGCGCCGCGGCGAAGTCGCCCTCGTCGGCGTGGATCCGGTACAGCCGGAACGCCGACAGCGACACCACCTCCGGGTCGCCGCAGATCAGCAGCTCGCGGTAGTCCTCCTCGTCCTCCGCCCGCTCGTACAGCTCCCACGGCGTACGGGGGTCGGCCCACTCGAAGACGGGCAGCTCCAGCCGGTCGGCCAGCTCCGCCACCGAGGGGCTGTCGCAGCGGCGGGCCCGCTCCAGCGCCTCGGTCGCGCCCGCTGCGTCGCCCAGCTCGGTCAGCACGAGGACGAGCGCCGTGTCGGCGAGCGCGGCGACCTCGAAGTCGGCCCCGTCGGAGGCGATCGTCAGCACCCGGTACGCCGCCGGCCACTCCCGGGCGGCGACCAGCATCATGCCCATGGCGATGGCCGAGCGCTGACCGAACACCGGATCGCCCGACTGGATCACCGACCGGTGGGCGGCCTCCGCGCCGTCGAGGTCGCCCTGCTCCTCCAGCAGGCACGCCAGCAGGTGGGACGCCTCCGGGTCGCCGGTGGCGGCGATCTGCCGGAACAGCACGGCGGCTCCGCCGAGATCCCCCTCCTCCCAGCGCTTCATGGCCGCGGCGAGCTGTTCTGACGTCATATCGACTCCCAAGTCACTCAATAGAGTGAAAAAACTACCCAGGTGTCACCCACGTCACAGCGGTTTCGGCCCAGCCCGATCGGCGCGACCGTCACGGCCTGGCATGTCTCGTGTACGCCGGGGTAACTGAGGGCCCATGAGATCTCCGTTCGCGGTGGCCGCGCTCGGGCTCGCGTTGGCGCTGACCGCCGGGTGCGGTGTGGACACGGCCTCGCCCGCCCGCGCGGCGGCGCGCTTCCACACCGCCGTGGCGGCGCACCAGGAGGCGGCGGCCTGCGCCCTGCTCACGCCCACGACGGCCGAGAAGCTGCCCGACCCGGACGAGACGTGCGCCCAGGCCCTGGCCGCGCTGAAGCTGGGCCCGGGCGGCCGGGTCACCGGTGTCGAGGTGTGGGGCGACGACGCCGTGGTGCGGATGGCGGGCGACACGGTGTTCCTGCACCGCTTCTCCGGCGGCTGGCGGGTCACCGCGGCGGGGTGCGAGCCCCGGCGCGACCTCCCCTACGACTGCGAGGTGGAGGACTGATGCGGCTGATGTTCTGGCTCACGCTCGCGATGATCACGATCGGCCTGGTCTACTTCTTCGCGATCGGGCTGGCGCACCTGTGAGCGCGCCTGAGGGGGACGTATGAGGTGGATCAAGGACAACGCGCTGTCACTGGCGTTCCTGGTGATGTTCCTGCTGGCGCTCGCCGGCCAGGCGTGGTCGGGGGCGATCCACTACAACGAGGAGCAACTGGTCAACGGCCTCCAGCCCGTGTCGGTCTGGGCGTACGTGACGTCGTCGTCGTTCGCGGTCGACGTGGCGGAGAACTGGCAGTCGGAGTACCTCCAGTTCCTGCTGTTCATCGTGCTGACCGTCTGGCTGGTGCAGAAGGGCTCGCCCGAGTCGAAGCAGCCGGGCGAGGAGGGCCCGGAGGCCGACCGCGAGCAGCTCGTCGGCGAGCACGCCGAGAAGAACTCGCCGCGCTGGGCCCGCGCTCGCGGGGCGCGGCTCTGGATGTACAGCAACTCGCTCGGGCTGGTCATGGGGACGATCTTCGTGCTGTCGTGGCTGGCGCAGTCGGTGGCGGGGCTGGCGGCCTACAACTCCGAGCGGATCACCGACCTGCGCGACCCCGTCACGTGGGGCTGGTACGTGACCTCGTCGGAGTTCTGGAACCGCTCGCTGCAGAACTGGCAGTCGGAGCTGCTGGCCGTGCTGTCGATGGTGGTGCTGTCGATCTACCTGCGCCAGCGCGGCTCGCCCGAGTCCAAGCCGGTCGGCGCGCCGCACCGCGCGACGAGCGTCGAGGGCTGACCCCTCACCTCGGCTCACCTCGGCTCACCTCGGTGGGAAGGGCTCGCCGGTGACGACCGCGACGACCCGGGTGCCGGGCGCGAAGCCGCCGCCACGGGCCCGGGCCACGATCCCGAACAGCATCTTGGCCACGTACAGCTCTTCGACCCCGTGCCGGGCGGCGAAGGCGCGCAGTTCCGGCGTCGTACGGGCGTAGCCGCCGAAGTGGTGGTCGAGGTCGATCGACCAGTTGTCCCACACCCGCCCGTACGCCTCGCGCTGGAGCCGCGCCACCTCGGCCGTCAGGAACCCGCCGCCCTTCAGCACCGCGAACCCGAGCGCCCGCCGGCCCGCCGGCAGCCCCGCCGCGATGCCCGCCAGCGTGCCGCCCGTGCCGACGGGGCAGCAGACGACGTCGTACCCGCCGCCGGTCCCGGCCTCGGCCCCGGTCCCTGTCGCGGCCTCGAACTCGGTCCATGTCGCGGCCTCGAACTCGGCCTCGATCTCCGGGGGCAGCTCGGCGCAGCCGCGCACGGCCGCCGCGTTGCTGCCGCCCTCCGGCAGGATCAGCACGTCGCCCCACCGCTCCCGCAGCGCCGCCTCCACCTCGGGCGTGTGCTTGCGCCGGTACGTCCCCCGGTCGAGGTAGGCGAGCGTCATGCCGCAGGAGGCCGCGTACGCGAGCGACGGGTTGAGCGGCAGCCGCTCCTCGCCCCGGATGACGCCGATCGTCGCGAACCCGTGGCGCAGCCCCGCCGCGGCCACGGCCCGGATGTGGTTGGACCAGGCGCCGCCGAAGGTGAGCACGCGCGGATGCCCGAGGTTGTAGCGCAGCTTGCGCGCCTTGTTGTCGTCCCGCTTCAGGAAGACCCGGACCGAGCCGAGGCCTGTATCCAGCAGCTCCTCCACGCGCGCTAGTCTACGGTCGGGCCATTGTTGAGGAGTGTTTGGTTATGCTCGTTGTTGAAGCTTTCCGCGCGGCGTTCGGCGCGGACCCGCGGACGGTCTGGCACGCGCCCGGCCGCGTCAACCTGATCGGTGAGCACACCGACTACAACGACGGATTCGTCCTGCCCTTCGCCGTGCCGTGGGGCGTCACGGCCGCCGTCACGCCGCGCGGCGACCACACGATCCGGCTGCTGTCCCTCCAGTCGGACGGCGAGCCGATCACGATCGAACGCCACGAGGACGCGCGCGGCTGGACCCGCTACGTCGTCGGCGTGCTCGCCGTGCTGGCCGACCGGCTGGGCGAGCCCGTGCCGGGCGCCGACATCGCGATCGACGGCGACGTGCCGCAGGGCGCCGGGCTCAGCTCCAGCGCCGCCCTGGAGGTCGCCGTCGCGGGCGCGCTGAATGACCTGCACGGCCTCGGCATGACGCCCATGGAGCTGGCCCTGCTGTCGCAGCGGGCCGAGAACGACTTCGTCGGCATGCCCTGCGGCATCATGGACCAGGCCGCCTCGGCGCTCGGCCAGGAGGGCCACGCGCTGTTCCTCGACTGCCGCTCGCTGGGGTCCCGTACCATCCCCCTCGACCTGGCCTCCCACGGGCTGCGCATCCTCATCATCGACACCGGCGTGCACCACGAGCACGCGGGCGGCGAGTACGCCAAGCGGCGCGCCGAGTGCGAGTCGGCGGCCCGCAAGCTCGGCGTCGAGGCGCTGCGCGACGTCACCGACCTGGCCGGCGCGCTGGAGCGGCTGCAGGGCGACGAGCGCAAGCGCACCATGCACGTCGTCACGGAGAACCACCGGGTCGAGGCGCTGGTCGGCCTGCTGCGGGCGGGCGCCGTCACGGAGATCGGCGCGCTGCTCAACGCCTCCCACCTGTCGCTGCGCGACCAGTACGAGGTGTCGTCGCCGGAGCTCGACGTCGCGGTCGAGGCGGCCGTGCGGGGCGGGGCCCGCGGGGCGCGCATGACGGGCGGCGGCTTCGGCGGCTCGGCGATCGCGCTGGTGGCCGAGGACCGTCTCGACAGCGTCCAGGAGAGCGTGGCCGCCGCGTACGCGGAGCGGGGCTGGCACGCCCCGCGCTTCCTGCCCGCGGTCCCGAGCCCGGGCGCCAGTCGCCGCGCCTGACCCGCCGGCCCGGGCCCGGCCCACCGGGCCCGGCCGACAGAGCCGGGCTCACACGGCCCGGCTCACAGTGCGGGAAACTGCGGGGGGCGGCGCTCCAGGAACGACGCGACGCCCTCCGCGAAGTCGGGCCGGCCGAACGACGCGACCATCTCGGTGAACGCGCTCGCGGCCGACTCGGCCAGCGTGACCTCCCAGTCGTGCCAGACCTGCCGCTTGATCACCGCCATCGACGCGGGCGAGCTGTGCTCCGCCAGCTCCCGGGCGTACTCCTGGGCCTCGGCGAGCAGGCTCTCCCCCGGCACCGACCGGTTGACCAGCCCCATCTCGTACGCCTCCCGCCCGCTGAAGACGCGGGCCGACAGCAGGACGTCCATGGCGC
This sequence comes from Nonomuraea montanisoli, assembly GCF_013363975.1. Lineage (GTDB taxonomy): Bacteria > Actinomycetota > Actinomycetes > Streptosporangiales > Streptosporangiaceae > Nonomuraea > Nonomuraea montanisoli. Next base: position 602,408 of record NZ_JABWGN010000003.1, read on the forward strand.
GCTGCTGCCCCATGAGCCGGGGCAGCACCCACGCCAGGCCGTACTCCGCGATCAGGCCGCGGCGCGCGAAGGCGGTGGTCCACTTGGCCTCGTCGGCGGTCAGGACCACGTCGCAGACGAGCGCGTGGACCATCCCGAGACCGGCGCACGCGCCGTTGACCGCGGCGACGATCGGCTTGCCGACGGTCGTGGGGAACGTGTTCGGCCGCGGGTCGAGCTCCTCGTCGTGGCTGCCGTCGCGGATCCGGTCCAGCGTGCCGAAGTCGGCGCCCGCGCAGAAGCCGCGCCCCGCGCCGGTGACCACGATCGCCCGCACGGCCGGGTCCTTCGCGGCCTCCTCCAGCAGATCGAAGTAGCGCCGCCCCATCGGGACCGTCCACGCGTTGAGCCGGTCGGGACGGTTGAAGGTCAAGGTCAGCACACCCCGGTCGGTGGAGGAGAGCACGAGTTCGTCCATAGGTGAACCGAATCATGTTCTAGCCGCGAGAGGCAAGCCGCGGGGTCACTTGTGACGCACGAACGCCGGGGTGAGCGCCGGATTGTCGTAGTAGCGGTGGAACACCGGAGTCGCCCCGCCGGAGATCGGCGGCACGATCCACGACCAGTCCGCCGGGCAGACGCGTCCCGCCTTCTCCTCGCGCGCCAGGTGCGTGAGGAAGCGCCGCGCCTCGGTGTGGTGGTCGGTCATCGTCACTCCCGCCCGTTCGAACGAGTGCAGCACCGCCACGTTCAGCTCCACCAGCGCGTGGTCGCGCCACAGCGACCGCTCGGTGGAGGTGTCGAGCCCGAGCCGGGTCGCCACCACCGGGAGCTGGTCGTAGCGGTCCACGTCGGCCAGGTTGCGGGCGCCGATCTCCGCGCCCATGTACCAGCCGTTGAACGGCGCGCACGGGTAGCAGATCCCGCCGATCTCCAGGCACAGGTCCGAGATGGCCGGGACGGCGTGCCAGCGCAGCCCGAGCTCCTCGAACCACGGGTAGTGCGGGTGGGCGATCGGCACCTCCAGGACCGCGTCACCCGGCAGGGTGCACAGCAGCGGCCCGCCGCGCCCGGACCGCACGACCAGCGGCAGCACGTCGAACCGGCCGCCCGCGCCGCGCCAGCCGGACGCCCTGACCAGGTCCGTGAAGTCGGCCTGGCGCGGGTCGCCGACCACCCGCCCGTCGGCGGTGCGGTATCCGGCGTAGCGGATGAGCTGCTCGTTCAGGATCCGGAGCCCGGGCCGGCCGGGCACGTCCGGGGCGAACACCGTGACGGTGGGCCGGATCCGGCCGCCGTTGGCGGCCTCGCGCAGGTGCTCCACGCATTCGATCGCGACGCCCTCGGCGCTGGTGACCTGCCGCCGGTCGCGCACCCGCAGCGAACGCCAGTACAGGCGGCCGATGCAGCGGTTGCTGTTGCGCCACGCCACCCGGGCGCCGAACTCCAGCTCGGCGAAGGTGTGCGCGTAGGTCCCGTACCGGGCGATGTCGGCGGCCACCTCGCGCAGCCGGGCCTGCGGGGGTCCCGCGGCGGGGTTCTCCGCGTGGAAGAGCCTGATGAAGCGCTCGGCCTCGCGGACGTCGATGGTCCGCTCGATGAGCGTCTGCACGGCGATCGAGTCGAAGGGACGGAGAGATCTGATCCAGGTACGCACGCAGAAACCAGCACTTCTCTCTCACGGAGCACCCCGCCGATTCCGGGTCGGCGGCACGCTCCTGCCGGCGGCGCCCCTCTCCGCACCGCCCGTCGGCCTGTCCGCGGCCACCCCATCCTGGCGGCTCACCCGTGCCTTGTCACGGCAAATGCAAGAAGGTGTGACCTTACCGCTACAAAGCGTGAACCATCGGCCTCCCGCTCGGCGGGTTGACGGGTGTGGAGGTGCGTCGAGGCGCCCCTGAGGCGCCGTGGCCGTGTTCGTCGCTCCACGTCGCGTGCCGCCAGGTGGATGGCGCGCCCACCAGTCGCTCGGGCGCGCTGCAGCTTGCCGCCGTGAGCGCCCGGGACGCTTTGAGGTTCGCGCCGCCGAACACGCCGGCATCGCCACGGCCCCCCACCACGCGGGCCGGCCACCGGCGCCGAGTCCACCACGTGGGGGCTCCGGGAACGACTCAGGCCCCCTGACCTGTCTCCAGGTAGAGGACTCGAACCAGCTTCCCGCCGTGCGGATCAGGTCACGGGGTCCGGATGTGAGGTCGGTCGGGTCGCCCGAGTCCAGACTTGTTCACGTTCGTTCATCTGGAGTGGCTCAGCCAATCACGGCTGCGACGCAGGACCCACTCGCGGGGACTCCGAACAATCTTGTCGGTGGTAGCGTTCACGCTTTCCATCATGATCAACAATGAGACCCGCACCGTACGTCTGACGGTCGAAGTTCAGGATTGTGGTATCGCTCATCTGTTGGACAAGGAACCCGGCGGATATGCCGATACACCGGCTCAGTCCGTTGGATTCATCGAGGTTGAGCAGGGATGCGTTAACCTCCACATCACCCACCAGTGGGGTCCGGCCAACTTCACCGTGACAATTGCCGGCCATGACCCCGGGGCAGATCCCGCTGGTTACGAAGACATCGTGGAAATTGTGCCCCCTTCCTCCTCTCCCGGCCGGACCTGGAGGGCACGGAAGACGCCGTCGACGACCACTACCTTCAGATATGGCCCGCGCTCCTTGAGGACCCCGTTGTCGTCAAGGCCACGAGTGACGCTTCTCAGCACTTTTGAGATCCAGAAAAATAGTGCGGCTCTTGGGGCCGCCTTGATCTACTTCGACGCGAGCAAGAACGCGCGTGGATCGCTGCTGTTTCCCTCGGTTTCGACGGCGCAGGGCGACGCGTTCGTCGCAAGACATCGGTAGTCCTGCCTCGCAAGTGGCAAGACCGTTCTGTCGAGGAACAGCGGAAGCAGGCAGGCAAACTGCCGGCGCCAAAGGTCAAGAAGCTCCGGCATGAGGCCGAGAAGGGGATCAAGACCAAGGCCGACTACCGGGTCAACGATGCCGTCGAGGACTTCCTCACGCATGGGCTCAAGAGCCGTAGCCTCCCCACCAAGACAATCATCCAGATCCACGGACTGCTGACCCGTGCGATCCGGATGGCCGAGAAGCGCGAACTCGTCGGCCGTAACGTCTCGGCCCTGCGCGAGACCCCGTCAGGGCAAGAGGGGCGGTCGAGACCAGGCCGTGGCGCTCCTCAGAGCTTGTGAGGGCGAGAAGCTCGGTGCGTACGTCATCACATCGCTCTTGACCGGCATCCGCCCGAGGAGGCCCGCAAGTTTCTCTGGAGCGCCGTCGACACCAAGAAGTCACGACGAGCCCTGGCCCTGCCCGCCCTCGTGGTCGACGAACTCCAACGACACCGGGGACCACGGTCTTGTCTTCACTCGCGACGATGGGACCTTGCTCGACCCCATGCGTGTGCTGCGGGGCCTACTGGTGATCACAAGAAGGGCGGGCACCGGAACCGCTGGAAGGTTCGGGAGCTCCGTCACTCCTTCGTGTCCATCCTGAGCGACGGGGATGTCTCAGTGGAACGCATCGCCGATCTTGTCGGCCACTCGACGCCCACCACCACGCAGACCGTCTACCGGCACCGGATCAGGCCGGTCATCGTACATGGATGCCGTCTCCGGCAACGGTGATCAAACCGGGTAGTGGCTCCCGGAACGACTCAGGCCCTCCCACCTGTTGCCGGTGAGAGGGCCTGAACTGCCAACCTCTTGGTTGACCGCAGCTCCCGCGATAGGACTCGAACCTATAACCTGCCGGTTAACAGCCGGCTGCTCTGCCGTTGAGCTACGCGGGATCGCTCGTTCGCGCTGATCGGCGGGCTTTTCGGCCCCTTCCGTTCGGCGCAGGACTAGATTAGCGCACTCCTGGAGTGCGTGTCGCATCGTCATCGGGGTAGGCCCGGAGGCAGCGGAGGTGCGAAATGCGATATCGAATGACATTCGCCGTCGGTCTGGCCGTCGGGTACGTGCTCGGCAGCCGGGCGGGCCGCGAGCGGTATGAGCAGATCAAGAAGATGGCCCAGCGTGTGGCCGACGACCCGAGGGTTCAGGAGGCCGCGGGCGTCATGGGCGCGCAGGTGTCGAAGGTGGCCGGTGTGGCCCGCGACCGGGTCGGTGGAACGCTGCAGCAGAAGATCCCCTTCCTGGGCGGCCACGACCACGACTCGGGCACCGGCTGGCCCGAGGACACCCTGCGGCAGAAGAAGCCCGACGAGACCGGCATCCCCTACTGACCGGACGGGCGCGTCCCCGCGCGCACCGGTCGCCGGACGGCCGGTCCTCCGGGAGATCGACGGGCGTGTGCGGCGGCCCCTCCAGGCCGCCCACGCGCCCGCCCCGGGCCCTCTGCCCGTGATCCCCGAGGTCCCCGGGGTCCTGAGAGGTCCCCCCTCAGACCCCCATGCTCCGCCGTACGCCCTCCAGGGCCTGTTCGGCCTGTGCCCGCAGGCCGGGGTCGGTGGGGTCGAGGCCGTCGTCGAAGACGAGCGTCCAGCCCAGCATGTCGCCGCCCGGCCGGCGCCGGGCGACCAGCCGCACGCCGCCCCGCCCCGGCAGCGACACGTGCTTGTTGACGATGATCGTGGAGTTGACCCGCTCCCGCACGGTCTCGGGCAGCAGGCGCGGCTCGGCGATGCGCTCGCGGTGCCAGGCGCCGTCCATGGTGAGGACCCGCAGTCCTTCCTCGTCCCACGACGCCTTGTCGACCGTCTCGTACGGCACCCGCGTCCCGTCGGACAGGAACAGCGCGCGGTCGGTCGCCACCACGTAGCCGCCGTCGGACCCGGCGAAGGTGAGCACCCGCTCCCCCGGCTCGGTGGCCAGGGACTTGCGGACGTCGGAGGGCAGGCGGCGCAGCAGGCTCATGTCCCCACGTTATCGGCGAGCAGATCGAGGGTGAGCGCGGCACTCCACGAGAAGTCGCGGCAGCCGCGCCCGCTGCCGTCGAACGGGTCGAAGCACTCCCGGAAGCCCGCCTGCCGGACGAGGCGCAGCGTGCCGCCGGTGAGCTGGTCGCGCAGCGGGCCGAGGCCGTGCACGGAGGCGGCGCGGCGCAGCAGCCAGTTGGTGTTCACCCAGGAGGGCCCGCGCCAGTAGCGGGTGCGGTCGAACTGGGACGCGCGGATCTCGCAGCTCGGCACCGGGTAGCCGGTCGCGCCCATGAAGCGGGCCGACTGGAGCACGTCGACGAGCGCGCCGACGTGCTCGGCGGGCAGCCAGGGGTCGAGCAGCGGCCCGAACCCGCCGACCGTGCAGACCGGGATGAGCCGGTCGGTACGCAGGTCGCGGGCATAGAAGCAACCGTCCCAGAGGCGCTCCAGCAGGCCGCTCCGGATCCGCTCGGCCCGCTCGGCGTGCGGGGCGGGGTCGGCGCGGACGAGCGGCGCGAGCTCGGCCAGCGCCTGGCAGGAGGCCAGCCAGATGCCGTTGAACAGCGGGCACTCGACGGCGAACGGGTGGTCCTCGCGCAGGTACTCGGCCCGGTAGCCGGCGTCGCGGTAGCGCAGGGCGAGCCAGACGTACCGGTCGTGGTCGCTGTCGGGGTGGCGTTCGTCGAGGTCGAGGTTGCGGTAGCCGTACCGGATCTCGGGCAGGGCGGCGAGCGGCTGGTCCCACGCCGGGCTGTCGTCCATCCCGGACTCCCAGGGATGGACGATCGCGGCCAGCCCGCCCCCGCCGAGGTCGCGGGCGGCGGCGAGGTAGCGGTGCTGCGCGACCAGCGACGGGAAGGCGCGCCGCACGAACTCGACGTCCCCGGTGTGCCGGTAGATCCACCACAGGGCGAGCCCGTGGACGGGTGGCGCGGTGAGACCGGAGGTGAGCACGCGGGGCGCCGCGTCGTGGTCGTGCGAGCGCCAGACGGACGGCCCGGGGAAGTACGCCTCGGGCGTGTGGAAGACGATGTGCGGGACCATCCCGGTGGCCCACTGCCCGGCGAGGAGGCTGAGGAGCTCGGCGCGGGACCGCTCGGGGCGGTGCCGGGCGAGGCCCATCGCCACGAACGCGGAGTCCCAGCTCCACTGGTGGGGGTAGAGGCCGGGCGCGGGCACGGTGGCGGTCCCCGTCCAGTTCGCGTCGAGCACGGACAGCGCCTCACGCCCGAGCGCGGCGTCGTCGACCGCTGGCCGCGCATCCATTCATTTACTATGCGCCGCCCGGCGTTCGGAAGCTATGTCCTCTTCGTCCACTTTGACACAAGCATTACGCCTGCGGCGACGAGGCCGACGATGAGGCCCCACTTCAGCAGGGTGAAGGCGAGACCCAGCAGCGGGCCGATGAGCACCAGCGCGGCGAGCACGGCCGCGACGATCAGAAGAATGCGTCCCATGCTTTGACGATAAAAGATCCTTTAAGCGTCTTGCAGGTGACACAGGGTTCAATCAGGGTCATGTCAGGGACCTCCCCCAGTTGCCGGAACCAACCCACCACGCCTCCCGTTAAGCCGGTAAAAGCGGGGGATCGGGGACCCTCTTCAGGGGGAGCGGGATGAGCCTGGGACCACCCATGAGCAGGGAAGGGGCCGAGTACGCGCTGCGTGCCCGGGCCGAGGAGCGCGACCGCATCTCGGGGCACCTGCTCGACCTCGAATCACACACCACCTACCAACTCCTCAAGGGCGCCCCGCTGCGGGGCCTCACCCAGCGCCGCTGGGGCGCCGGCCAGGCCGCCCTGACCGCGCTGTGGACGCTGTACGACGCCTACCGGGGCGTCCTGCGCGACGCCGAGCAGATCAGGGCGTCGCGCGGGCGGCTCGGCTCGGAGCAGCTCGCCGTCCTGACGGGCCTGCTGGCCGGTCCATCCGTGGTGCTGAAGGCCGCGGTCAAGCCGGTCGAGCAGCGCTCGCTGCTGCCCGAGCAGGACGAGCGGCTCAGCCTCGACGAGGCCGTGGCCCGCATGGACGCCTCCTTCCAGGAGGTCACGGACGTGCTGGCGGACATCGACGCCGTCTGGTCGGCGGCGCTGCCCCGGCTGGACGCGGCCGACGCGCTGTTACGCGAGGTGACCGCCCTCCGGCGGGAGCTGGACGCGCCGGAATCCGGCGGGCCCGCGCAGGCGGACGCCCCGGAACCGGCCGATGTGGCGGGGACCCCCGAGGCGGCGGGCGTGGCGAAGGCTCCCGAGACGGCGGGCGTGGCCGGGGAGTTGAGGCGGCTGCGGACGTCCGTCCTGGAGGACCCCCTGGGCGCGCCGCCGTCCCCCCAGGACCTCGACCGGATCGACCGCCTCCTCGCCGCCCACCGCACGGACCTGGAGGAGGCGCTGCGGGCCAGGCGCGAGTACGGCCGGCGGCGCGAGGACCTGGCCGCCGCGCTGGACAGGGTGCGGGCCGCCGAGAGCGAGGCCCGGCTGGCCCACGGCGCGGTGGTCGTGAAGATCGCCCTGCCGGCGAGCGCCGTGCCGCGGAGCCGGGTGGACCCCCTGAGCGACGAGCTGGCCCTGCTCGACGCCTCCGCCGACGACTGGCTCGCCCGGGCCCGGCGGCTGGCCGCCCTGGAGCAGGCGGCGCGCCAGGCCGCCGATCAGGCGCGGGCCACGGCCGCGGCCATGTACGGCCTGCTCGGCAGGCGCGACGAGCTGCGCGGCCGGCTCGGCGCCTGCCAGGCCAAGGCGGTGCGCAGCGGCACGGCGGAGGACCCGGAGGCGATCCGGCTCTACGAGCGGGCGCGGCTGCTGTTGTGGACCGCGCCCTGCGACCTGACGAAGGCGGCCGAGGCCGTCGACCTGTACCAGCGCGCGATCCATGGAGGTGGCCGATGAGCGGATGTCGGCAGCCCGGCTGCACGGGCACGATCGAGGACGGTTACTGCGACCTGTGCGGCCACCCCGAGACCGCGGCGGCCCCCTTATCCGGGCCGTCCGCCGGGACCGGAGCGGGCACGGGCGCACACGGGGCGGGCACACCCGGGACGGGCGCGGGGACCGGCGCAGGCGCGGGGACGGGCTCAGGGGCCGGCGCAGGCGTGGGGACGGGCTCAGGGGCCGGTTCGGGGGCCGCGCCGTCCCCGTCCGGCGGCTCCCCCGGTTACGACGCCCCCACCCCCAGCCGCCCGCTCACCGGCCCGGTCAGCACCGGCCGCTCCCGCGCGGGAGCGCTGCCCGAGCTGGCCGACCTGCCGTCGGTGCCCTACCGCGACCCGGCCGCCGCCGTCATGACCAACCCCGAGGTGCCGGAGGACAAGCGCTTCTGCTCCAACCCCGACTGCGGCAAGCCGATCGGCCGCTCGCGCGACGGCCGGCCGGGGCTGAGCGCCGGTTTCTGCCCGCACTGCCGGCGCGAGTTCTCGTTCACGCCCAAGCTCGCCAAGGGCGACCTCGTCGGCGGCCAGTACCGGGTGCTGGGCTGCCTGGCGCACGGCGGCCTCGGCTGGGTCTACCTGGCCGCCGACGAGAACCTCGACGGCCGCTGGGTGGTGCTCAAGGGCCTGCTCAACACCGCCGACGCCGAGGCGCTGGCGGCGGCCGAGGCCGAGCGGCGCTTCCTCACCACGGTCGACCACCCCAACATCGTCAAGATCTTCAACTTCCAGCGGCAGGCCGGCCTCGACTACATCGTCATGGAGTACGTGGGCGGCCAGTCGCTGCACGAGCTGCGCCGCCAGGGGCCGCAGCCGCTGCGCGAGACCCTCATGTACGGCCGCGAGATCCTGCGCGCGTTCGCGTACCTGCACGAGCAGGGCCTGGTCTACTGCGACCTGAAGCCGGCCAACGTGATCCGGGTCGGCAAGCAGCTCAGGCTCATCGACCTGGGCGCGGTCCAGCGCGTCGGCTCCCCGCCGGGCTCGTCGTGGGCCACGCTCGGCTACCACGCGCCCGAGCTGGACACCCGGCCCGCGTCGGTGGCCTCCGACCTGTACACGGTGGGGCGGACGCTGGCGGTCATGGCCATCCCGTCGTTCAGCCCGGCCAGGAACGGCGTCGAGACGCCGCTGCCCGACAGCTTCGGCACCGAGTCGTTCATCCGGCTGCTGCGCCGGGCCACCGCCCCCGACCCGGCCGCCCGCTTCCAGAGCGCCGAGGAGATGGAGGCGCAGCTCGTCGGCGTGCTGCGCGAGGTCAGCGCGCTCGCCGACGGCCGCCCGTACCCGGCGCTGTCGCCGCTGTTCGGCCCGGAACGGCTCGCGGCGGGCGCGGCGCTGTCGGCCGACACCGGCCGGGTGTTCGACCCGCTCGACCCCCACGCGGCGGCCGCGGCGCTGCCCGTGCCGCTCGCCGACCCCGAGGACCCGGCGGCGGGCGCGCTGGCGGGCCTGGTCGGGCGCGACCCCGCCCAGCTCGTCACGCAGGTGGCGGCGATGCCGCAGACCCCCGAGACCTGGCTCACCCGGGCCCGGCTGCTCGCCGAGCAGGGCTCCGAGGGGGCCGCCCAGGCCCTCGACGACGCCGAGCGCGCGCTGCCCGGCGACTGGCGGATCACCTGGTATCGCGGTGTGCGGGAGCTCGCGCTCGGGCAGGCGGCGCGGGCCGTGCCGCTGTTCGACGCGTGCCTGTCCACGCTGCCGGGCGAGTGCGCGCCCAAGCTGGCGCTGGCCTTCGCGCTGGAGTGCTCGGGGAAGGACGCCTCCCCCTGGTACGACAGCGTGTGGCGGACCGACCACGGGTACGTGAGCGCGGCCTTCGGGCTGGCCCGGGCGGGCCGGACCGCGGTGCTGGACGAGGTGCCGCCCACGTCCTCGCACCGGGTGGCCGCGCAGCTCGCCCTGGTCGCGTCGGTCGCGCGGGCGCCGCGGCCCGAGGCGCTGCGCCCGGAGGAGCCGGCGGCGGCGGCCGACCGGCTGGACGACCTGACCGACCTCGACCCGCGCCGCCGCGAGGCGATGACCGCCGAGCTGCTCCAGGCGGCGCTGGCGTGGCTGCGCGCCTCGGGCGCGCCACCGGGAGCCGCCGCGGGGCCAGGAGCCGCCGCAGGGGCGGGGGCGGGAGCCGGGGCGCCGGGCGGGCTCACCGTGGCGGGCGCGCCGTTCACCGACCGCGGCCTGCGCGAGCGGCTGGAGGGCATCCTCCGCCGCCTGGCCGTCGCCGCGGACACCCGGCAGGAACGCCACGACCTCATCGACCGGGCCAACGCCGTACGCCCCCGGACGTGGCTGTGACCTGCCCCCTCTGCGCGGCCCCGGTGCTGGCCGAGCACGCCTTCTGCGAGGCGTGCGGCCACGAGCTGGGCGCCCCGGCCTGCGCCGCTTGCGGGGCGCAGGCGGTGGACGCCGACGGCTACTGCGAGCGGTGCGGGCTGCGTCAGCCCACCGGCAGGGACGAGGCGGAGCTCACGCTGCCCGGCGGCGCGGCGGCGGTCACGCACAAGGGGCTGCGCCGGGCCCGCAACGAGGACGCGATGGCGCTGCTGGAGGCCGGCGACGTGACCGTGGCGGTGGTGTGCGACGGCGTGGGCAGCTCGCCGCGCGCCGACGAGGCGTCGGCCGTGGCGGTGGAGATCGCGGCCCCGGCGCTGGCGCGCGGGACGGGCCCGGCTGAGGCGTTCGCGCTGGCGGGCAAGGCCGTGGCCAAGCTGGGCTCCTCCCCGGACGACGCCCCGGCCTGCACGTACGTCTCGGCGGTCGTCGCCGGAGGCCGGGCGACGCTCGCCTGGGCCGGCGACTCGCGCGTCTACTGGCTCCCGCACGGCGCCGGGCCGGTGAGCGCGGTGCGGCTGACCGACGACCACGCGACGTCCACCGGCGAGATCACCGCGTGGCTCGGCGCCGACGCCGGCGACTGGAAGCCGAGCGTCCGCGTCTTCGAACCGCCCGGCCCCGGGTCGCTGCTGGTGTGCAGCGACGGCCTGTGGCGCTACCTGGACGGCCACACCGTCCCCGGCACGGCCGTCCACCCGGACGGCCGCCCCCTCGACCTGGCCCGCGAGCTGCTGCGCCACGCGCTCGGCTGCGGCGGCCACGACAACGTGACCATCGTCCTGATCCCCCTAGGAGGACAGCATGGGTGACCAGCCCGCCTTCACGCTCCAGATCGACCAGAACAAGTACCTGCCGCTCGACGGGCGTGAGGTCCACGCCATCCTCACCGTCTCCTCCACCGGGACGGTCACGACGACGACGTCCGTGCCGGCCGAGGCCGCCGAAGTGATCATCGTGGACACGTCCGGCTCCATGAGCGGCGGCAAGATCCGCGAGGCGCGGCAGGCCGCCGCGAGCGCCGTGCAGGCGCTGCGGGACGGCGTGAACTTCGCGGTGATCGCGGGCACCGACACGGCCCGCGTGATCTACCCGCGCGGCCGCACGATGGCGCGGGCCTCGCGCGCCACCCGCGCCGAGGCGCAGACCGCCATCGGCCGGCTGTCGGCCAACGGCGGCACGTCCATCGGCGAGTGGCTGCTGCTGGCCCGCGACCTGCTCGACGCGCACCCCGACGCGATCCGGCACGCCCTGCTGATGACCGACGGGCAGAACAACGAGAGCAGCGACGCCTTCGCCCGCGCCCTGTCGGCCTGCTCGGGCCGGTTCGTGTGCGACAGCCTGGGCGTGGGCTCCGACTGGGTGCCGGCCGAGCTGCGCAAGGTGTCCGAGGCGCTGCTCGGCACGTTCGACTTCGTCCGCAACCAGAGCGACCTGTCGGCCTTCTTCAACCGCATCACCCAGGAGTCGATGAGCAAGACCGTGGCCGAGCTGGCGCTGCGGGTGTGGGTGCCGCAGACCGCGACCCTCACGTTCGTCAAGCAGGTCTCCCCCACGCTGCTCGACCTGACCGGCAAGCGCGCCGACGTCAACCCGCTGACCGGCGACTACCCCACCGGCTCGTGGGGCGCGGAGGAGCGCGAGTACCACCTGTGCGTGGAGGTGCCGCCCGGCCAGATCGGCACCGAGATCCGCGCCGGCTGGGTGAAGCTGGTGCGTCCCGACACCCAGGAGGTGCTGGCCAGCGGCAACGTGCTCGCCCAGTGGACCGACGACCTGGCCCAGTCCACCCGGATCAACGGCAAGGTCGCCCACTACACCGGCCAGGCCGAGCTGCACGAGCTGATCCAGGAGGGGCTGAGCGCGCGGGCCGCGGGCCACGTGGACGTCGCGACCGCCCGCCTGGCCAAGGCCCGGCAGATCGCGGCCGAGTCGGGCCGCGAGGACACGGCGCGGCTGCTGGACAAGGTCGTCGAGGTCGATCCGCGCGACGGCACGGCGCGGCTGCGCCGCAACGTGGACAAGGCCGACGAGATCGAGCTGGACACCGGCTCGGTCCGCACGAGCCGGCTGCGGCAGGGCGGGGAGGGCTCCTGATGGCCACCTGCCCGCAGGGACACGCCTCGGGCGACGACGACTACTGCGACGTCTGCGGGGCCCGGATGGCCGGCTCCCCGGGCGCCGCCCCGAGCTCAGCCGGCTCCCCCGGCGCTCCGCCCGCCGCCCCGGGCGGGTCGCCCGCGCCCTCCGGGGCGGGCCAGGGGCCGGTGGAGGAGTGCCCGGTCTGCCGGACGCCGCGCGCCGGCCAGTACTGCGAGGTGTGCGGCCACGACTACTCCGGCAGCGCGCCGCCCCGCGTCCCGGTGGTCGCGGCCCGCTGGGAGGCCGTCACCGGCGCCGACCGCGCCTACTACGAGGAGGTCGTCGGCCAGGGCGGTCCCGACGCGCACACGATCGCCTTCCCGCCGTACTGCCCGGAACGCTCCTTCCCGCTCGCCGGCGAGCAGGTGCGCATCGGGCGCGGCAGCAGCAAGCGCCCCGTCAAGCCGGAGATCGACCTGACCGGGCCGCCGGAGGACCCGGGCGTCTCGCACCTGCACGCGGTGCTGCTCGCGCAGCACGACGGGTCCTGGACACTCGTCGATCCCGGCTCCGCCAACGGCACGCGGGTCAACGGCAAGCCGGTCGCCGTCAACGTGCCCGTCCCGGTGGGGCCGGGCGACCGCATCCACGTGGGCGCGTGGACGGTCATCACGATCAGGGAGGGAACGCCGTGACCACCGTCCAGGCACCGCCGCCGTCCGCCCCGCCGCCGTCCACCTCCTCGCCGTCCGCCCCGCCCGCCCCGGTCGGCACGCTCCCGGCGGTGCGGCCGCCCGCGCCACGGCGCCGCAGCGTGCCCCGCAGGATCCAGGTCATCACGGGTGTCACGGTCACGACCCTGGCGCTGCTGTTCGGCTCGCTCGCGGTGGGCAGCGCCGCCGCCCGCGACGGCCTGCGCGTCATCGGGCGCGACGCCGGCCCCCAGGTGCTCGCCACCGCCGGCCTGTACTTCGGGCTGAGCGACATGGACGCGCAGATCGCCGACGCGCTGCTCATGGGCCAGGGGTACGGCGAACGGCGGCAGGAGGCGCTGGCCCGCTACGAGCGGCGGCGCTCCGAGGCCGACGACGCGCTGATGAAGGCATTCGAGCTGTCCGGCGACGATCCCGCCGAGCGGCGCACCGTCCAGTCGGTGCTCGACGGCCTCGGCCGCTACGAGCGGCTGGTCGGGCAGGCGCTGCTGCTCGACTCCCAGGCCCGCCACCCGGCCGGCGCCCCGCCGGAGCGGGTCGTCGCGGTCTACCGGCAGGCCACCGACCTGATGCGGCTGGTCCTGCTCCCCCAGGCGTACAACCTGACCCTGGAGAGCGGCACGATCGTGCGCCGCACGTACGACGAGAAGAGCGTCGTCGTGCCCGCCCTGCGGGTCGTGGTGATCGTGACCGGGCTGGTGGCGCTGGCCTGCCTGGTGTGGCTCCAGGTGTACCTGGCGCGGCGCTTCCGGCGCGTGTTCGGGCTCGCGCTGCTGGCGGCCACGCTGGCCACGGCGGTCGCGCTCGTGGCCGGGGCGAGCGTGCTCGGGCAGGACGAGCGTGACCTGCGGGCGGCCAAGACGCAGGGCTTCGACCCGGTGCTCAACGTGGCGCGGGCCCGGGCGATCAGCAACAGCATGCAGGGCGACCAGAGCCGCTACCTGCTGGACAAGGTCCGGGCCGACACCTACGAGCACACCTATCTGGACAAGGCGCAGACGGTGTTCTACCTGCCGGCGGGCAACCTCGACGCCTACCACGCCGCCGTGACCGCCTCCAGGACGGGCTACCTCGGCCTCATGGGCGACCGCCTCGGCGGCCAGGACGGCGAGCGGACGCTGAGCGCCTACCAGGCGTTCCAGCGGGCCGACACCGGCTTCCGGGCGCTCGCCGCGGCCGGGCGGGCCGACGACGCCGTGGCGGCGCGGCTCGGGGAGGTCCGGCAGGCGTTCGACACCTACGACGGCGCCCTGGTGGCCCTGTCGCGCGGCCACGAGGACGCCTTCCGGCGGGCCGTCGGCGACGGCGAGCGGGCGCTGGACGACCTGTGGCGGCTGCTCCCGTTCGCGATCGGCGGCATCGCGCTGCTGATCCTCGCGGGTGTCTGGCCCCGGCTGAAGGAGTACCGATGAAGCGGATCTTCCCCGTCGCGCTCGGCCTGACCGCCCTGCTGGCCGTCACCGGGCTGCTGGCGGGCGGGTGCGCCGCGGGCGGGCGGAAGTCGGTCCTCGACGCGGACACGATCGTCATCGGGGTGCGCCCCGACCTGCCGTCGGTGGGCTTCCGCCGGGCCGACGGCACGTTCGAGGGCTTCGACGTGGACGTGGCCCGCTACATCGCCCGCAAGCTCGGCAAGGGCGTCCGCTTCAAGCCGGTGCTCGCCGCCGAGCGCGAGCAGGCCATCACCTCGGGCAAGGCCGACCTGGTGCTGGCCACGTACACGATCAGCATGGACCGCAAGCAGAAGGTGCTGTTCGCCGGGCCGTACCACATCTCCTACCAGGACATCCTGGTGCGGCCCGACGAGGGCGGCATCCGCAACGTGCGCGACCTCAAGGGGCGGCGCATCTGCGAGGTGAAGGGCTCCAACGCCGCCCAGCGGGTGGTCACCGAGCGCAAGGTCGCCGCGCAGGTGGTGCCGTTCCCCGACTACGCGGGGTGCCTGGCGGCGCTCAAGCAGGACCGCGTGGACGCCATCACGACCAACGACGTCATCCTGGCCGGCCTGGCCATCCGGGACGGCTCCGGCCTCAGGCTGGCCCACGCCCAGTTCAACGAGCAGCGGACCGGGGTGGGCATGCGCAAGGGCGACGTCGAGGGCTGCGAGGAGGTCAACCGGGCCATCACCGAGATGTACCAGGACGGCACGGCCTCGCGGCTGCTGCACGACTGGTTCGGCAAGGCGGGCCTGAACCTGTCCACGCTGGCGGTCCCCCAGTTCGAGGGGTGCTCGTAGCCGTCACACGTACGAGGGGCCCGGGGGTTCGCCCCCGGGCCCCTCGTACGCCTGGAACGGTCAGTCCAGGTAGTCGCGCAGCATCTGCGCCCTGGTCGGATGGCGGAGCTTGGCCAGGGTCTTGGACTCGATCTGCCGGATGCGCTCCCGGGTGACGCCGAACTCCCTGCCCACCTCCTCCAGCGTGCGCGGATGCCCGTCGGCCAGGCCGAAGCGGAGCTGGATGATGCGCTGCTCGCGGTCCGACAGGGTCGCCAGGATGTCGTCGAGCTGGTCCTGCAGCATGATGAAGGCGGCGGCCTCCATGGGCACGACCGCGTCCGCGTCCTCGATGAAGTCACCGAGGTCGGAGTCCTCCTCGCCGATGGGCGACTGGAGCGACACGGGCTCCTGGGCGATGCGCTGGATCTCCACCACCCTGTCGACCGGGAGGTCCATCTCCTTGGCGATCTCCTCGGGCACGGGCTCGCGGCCGAGGTCCTGGTGGAGCTGGCGCTGCACCCGGACGAGCTTGTTGATCGTCTCCACCATGTGGACGGGGATCCGGATCGTGCGGGCCTGGTCGGCGATCGCCCTCGTGATCGCCTGCCGGATCCACCAGGTGGCGTAGGTGGAGAACTTGTAGCCCTTGGTGTAGTCGAACTTCTCCACGGCGCGGATCAGGCCGAGGTTGCCCTCCTGGATGAGGTCCAGGAACAGCATGCCGCGTCCCACGTACCGCTTGGCGATCGACACCACGAGCCTGAGGTTGGCCTCGATGAGGCGCTGCTTGGCCCTCGTGCCCTGCCACACGAGCTCCCTGAACTCCGGGAAGGCCAGGCGCGACACCCCGTTGGCCAGCTTGTCCTCGGCGAACAGGCCGGCTTCGATCGACTTGGCGAGCTCCACCTCCTCCTCAGCCGTCAGCAAGGGCACGCGGCCGATCTCCCGCAGGTAGATGCGGACCAGATCGCTGGTCGGCGCCCGCTTGCCCACGTCCTCCTCATCGGCGCGGGAGGTGTCGTCGTCGCCCTGGGGCTCGAGCACCTCCACGCCGTTCTCGGCGAGCATGCGCACGACGCGTTCGAGCGCGTCGGACGGCATCTCTGACCGGTCGAGCGCGGCTGCGACGTCATCGACGGTGACGCTTCCGCGCTCTCTTCCTTTCGCGACGAGGTCCGCCACCTGATCGATCGTTGGCGGCCCGCTTGGCAGCACCGATGCACCCACGGGAGACAGTCTGCAGTATTGCTTCCATAAAATGGCAGACCCATTTTTGGCACCGAAGGTAAGGCTCTCGCCCTTACCGAATTGAGATCCATTAAAGGTTTAGCCGGAGATTGATCAGGAAAGAAAAGTCAATTACGCGACCGGGTAACGGGGCGCCGCGACGATGACGGGCGGCGTCCGTGCCGCGGCCTGCCCGGACGCCCCTTGCGGGGCCGCCCGGCGTGCGTCTTGCCCGGTATGACCGGCAGACGCACGACTGATGCGAATAACACTTTCCTTCACAACAGCTCGGCTTTGTGTCGATCGATGCCGTACGCGTTCTCCGTGCGCGTACGGCGGCGGTCGCTCAGCTTCCGGCGGCGCGTTCTCTCAGCACCCGCCGCTGCTGCTCCAGCGCCACCAGCTCGCCGAACAGCTTGTTGTACTCCTGCTGTTCGTCCACCGGGTTGAGCCGCTGGATGCGGGACTTGACCTGGGCGATGGCCCGGTCGACCGCGATGGCCTCGATGGCGGCCA
This sequence comes from Nonomuraea montanisoli, assembly GCF_013363975.1. GTDB lineage: Bacteria > Actinomycetota > Actinomycetes > Streptosporangiales > Streptosporangiaceae > Nonomuraea > Nonomuraea montanisoli. The sequence continues at coordinate 619,275 of NZ_JABWGN010000003.1, forward strand.
GCATGGCGGCGCCGTAACGCTCCTCGACGTGCGCGTCGGCCTGGATCGCCTCCACCGCGAAGCGCGTCACCAGCACCCGCGCCGCCTCGTCCGGCGCCTGCTCCAGCAGCCGGTCGACCCACTCGCGCCCGCCGTGCCCGGCCGTCGCCGTGCCGCCCGCCGCCGCGACCACCTGGCGCAGCGTCACGTGGTCGGCCACGGTGAACGCCTGCGCGTCGAGCGCGTCGAAGCGCGGGCCGAGCAGCGCCGGACGCTGCACGGCCAGCTTGAGCAGCTCGGCCTCCACCCGGGTGTGCGGGTCGACCGGCGCGGCCCGCGGCGCGCGCTGGGGGCGGCCCGCCTGGGCGTTGCCCACCTCGGCGATGCGCTGCATGACGAACCGCTCGTCCATGAAGCCCAGCCACCGGTCGAGGTCGATGGCGTAGCGCTTGCGCAGACCGGGGTCCTTGATGCCGGCCACGATCGGCGCCGCCGCGTCGAGCGCCGCGATCTTGCCCTCGTTGCTGCGCAGGTCGTAGCGGGCGATCGTGCTGCGGATGGCGAACTGGAACAGCGGCTCGCGCCCGGCGATCAGATCGCGCACGGCCGCGTCGCCCTGCTTGACCCGCAGGTCGCACGGGTCGAGCCCGTCGGCCTGCACGGCCACGTACGTCTGGGTGACGAACTTCTGCTCGTCGGCGAACGCCCGCAGGGCGGCCTTCTGCCCGGCGGCGTCGCCGTCGAAGGTGAAGATCACCTCGCCGCGGAACTCGGCCTGGTCGAGCAGGAAGCGCCGCAGCACCTTGATGTGCTCCTCGCCGAACGAGGTGCCGCAGGTGGCCACGGCCGTCGGCACCCCGGCCAGGTGGCAGGCCATCACGTCGGTGTAGCCCTCGACGATCACCGCCTGGGAGCGCTTGGAGATCTCCCGCTTGGCCAGGTCGATGCCGTAGAGCACCTGGCTCTTCTTGTACAGCGGCGAGTCGGGGGTGTTGAGGTACTTGGGCCCGTCGTCGGAGTCGAGCAGCTTGCGCGCGCCGAACCCGATGACGTCGCCCGTCGCGTCGCGGATCGGCCAGACGAGCCGGCCCCGGAACCGGTCGATCGGCCCCCGGCGGCCCTCCCGGACCAGCCCGCCCTTGATCAGCTCCTCGGCGGTGAAGCCGCGCCCCATGAGGTGGCGGGCCAGCGCCTCCCACTCGGCGGGCGCGTAGCCCACGCCGAACGTCTCGGCGTCGGCCCGCTCGAACCCGCGCTCGGACAGGAACCGCCGCCCGGGCGCCGCGTCGGGGCTCATGAGCTTGGCGGCGTAGAACTCGGCGGCGGCGCGGTGCGCCTCGATGAGCCGCGCCCGCTCGCCGTGGTCGCGCCGCGGCACGTAGCCGCCCTGCTCGTACTGGAGCTGGATCCCGGCCCGCTGCGCCAGCCGCTCGACGGCCTCGCCGAAGGTCAGGTGCTCGACCCGCTCCACGAACGTGATCACGTCTCCGCCCTCGGAGCAGCCGAAGCAGAAGTACATGCCGCGCTCGGGCGTGACGTTGAACGACGGGGTCTTCTCGTCGTGGAAGGGGCACAGGCCCTTGAGGTTGCCGCCGCCGGCGTTGCGCAACTGGATGTGCTCGCCGATCACCTCGGCGATGGGAGAACGCTCGCGTACGAGCGCGATGTCGACGTCACGGATGCGGCCAGCCACGCCGGTGAGTCTATTGCGACCGGCGGACAGACCCCACCCCGGCGACCGCGATCGGCCCGGCGCAGCCACCCGTTTTGTGGTGATGGGAAGGGTGATATCACCTCAGCGCCCGGAAAGCGGAAAACGTGTCCAGCCTGTTGTCCACGTCGGCTACAAAGGTAAAGCTCGGGCTGGATACGGTGACGCGGGTGGAGATCATGCGATCGGGGCTTCTAGGACGATGGGCCGTCGTGGCGGGCGCACTGCTGCTGACCGGCGCCTGCGCCCAGTCGACCGGGGTGGCGGGGGTCAGCGCCCAGTCGCCCGAGACCGTACCGCCGGCCGCGACCGGGCCGACGCCCGTCGTCACCGGGACCATCCCCGGCCCCGACGCCACGACGGAGGCGTCCATGGACCCGCCGAAGGGCAAGTCCCCGATCAACGTGCCGCCGCCGCGGCTGTCCGACTTCACCTACGCCTTCCCGGTGACCGGCTGCCAGGTCAGCTACCAGCGTCAGCTCCTCGTGCTGCCGAAGACGACGATCTGGACGGGCAAGGGCTGCACGTTCGTCTCGCCCACGAGCGGCGTCGTGGACGAGGTGAGCACCGCCGACCGGTGGAGCGCGGCCACCGACCGGGGCCGGGACCGGGAGGGCCGCTTCGTCACGGTCGTCGGCGACGACGGCGTCCGCTACCTCGGCGGCCACCTCGACTCGGTGGCCGCCGGCGTCAGGCCCGGGACGCGGGTGACCGCCGGGCAGGTGCTCGGCCGGGTCGGCGCCTCGGGCAACGCCCGCACCCAGGGGCCCAACCTGTACTTCGCGATCTCCTGGAAGACCGGCTCGTCGGCCTGGTGGGTGCGGCGGGGCATGGTCAACCCGTGGCGGTACCTCGACGCGTGGCTGTCCGGCAACCGGACGCTCTCGCCGCGCGAGGAGACCGTGGCCACCCGGGCCCGGCTCGGCGAGACGCCCCGCTGCCAGGTGCAGTGCGCCTCGAAGAAGCCGGTCAAGAAGAAGCGCGAGCCGCGCGAGACGCCGGACCCGGTGATCACGATCACGGTCAACCCGACCTGAGCCGCCCTCCGGCGGCGGCCGTCAGCCGGAGGTCAGCTCCTTGGGGTCGGCGATCTCGCCGGAGCGGATGCGGTCCTGGATGCCTCCCACGACGTCCCAGACGTTGACGTTCATGCCGGCCACCACCCGGCCCTCGCGCAGCCAGTACGCGACGAACTCGAGGTCGTCCACGGACCCGCCGTGGACGACCTGGTCGTAGCCCGTGGTGTCGCCGGAGAACTCCATGCCCAGGTCGAACTGGTCGGTGAAGAAGTACGGCACCCGGTCGTAGACGACCTCCTGGCCGAGCATGGCGCGGGCCGCGGCCGGGCCGCCGTTGAGGGCGTTGGCCCAGTGCTCGACGTGCAGCCGCCGGCCGTACAGGGGGTTGAAGGGCTCGGCGACGTCGCCCGCCGCGTACACGTCGGGGTGGGAGGAGCGCAGCGAGGCGTCGGTGAGGACGCCGTGGCCGACCTCCAGGCCCGCCTCGCGGGCGAGCCCGACCTCGGGGGCGACGCCGATGCCCGCCACGACGAGGTCGGCGCTCAGCCGCTCGCCGGTGGTCAGCCGCACGCCGTCCTCGGCGATCTCCGCCGCTCCGGTGCCGAGGCGCAGCTCGACGCCGTTGCGGCGGTGCAGGCCGGCGAACACCTCGCCCAGCTCGGGCCCGAGGACGCGGTGCAGCGGCGTGGGGTCCGGCTCGACGACGGTGACCTCGCAGCCGGCCAGACGGGCCGCCGCGGCGGTCTCCAGGCCGATCCAGCCGGCGCCCACGACGACGACCCGGCCGCCCGCACCGCCCACCTCGGCCAGGCGCCGCTTGAGCGCGTCGCTGTCCTCGGCGGTGCGCAGGTAGAGGGCGGGTCCGGGCAGCCGCCGCGGCGTCGCCCCGGTCGCGATGAGCAGCTTGTCGTACGCCCGGCGGGAGCCGTCGGCGAGCGCGACGGCGTGCTCCCCCGGCTCGATCCGGGTGACCGGGGTGCCGAGGAGCAGCTCGACGGCGTTGTCGGCGTACCACTGCTCGGGATGGACGTAGATCTTCTCGCGCTCGCTCTTGCCCTGGAGGTAGCCCTTGGACAGGGGCGGGCGCTCGTAGGGGCGCTCGTTCTCGGCTCCGATGAGGACGATCTCCCCGTCGAAGCCCTCCTCGCGCAACGTCTGCGCGGCCTTCGCCCCCGCGAGGCCGGCGCCGACGATCACATATGTGGCCATGGCCGCAGTGTCTCAGCCGGACAGGCGGCGGTGCCAGGCGACGGCCGAGGTGTCGGTGAGCGAGGCGATCTGGTCGATGACCACGCGGGTGCGCGCGGCGTCGCCCGAGGCGGCGAGGAACGCGGGCCGCAAGGCCGGCTCCAGGGTGCCGGGCGCGCCGAGCGTGATGAGGGCGGCCAGCTCGGCGATGAGCTCGCGCTGCCTGGCCTGGTTGGCGTGGTGGTCCTCGGTGGTCATCACGTAGTGGGCTGTGACGCCCTTGAGCACGGCGCACTCCAGCTTGGTGGAGCGGGGCACGACCAGCTCGACCCGGTGGCGCATGCCGTACGCCTCCTTGGTGGCGGTCTGCGCGGAGCGGCAGAACCGGCCGATGAGACCGCTGGTGAGGGCCTTCAGCCCGGCCAGGTCGGCGAGGGTGGCGGCGAAGCCGCGCGGCCACAGCGGGTCGGCGATCAGCCGGCCGAAGGCCTCCTCCAGCTCGGCGCATTCGGCGTCGGGGGCGTACCAGGCGCGGGCCAGCTCGCACACCTGCCGCCGCTCCTCGGGCGAGCGCAGCGCCTCGGGCGTGACGTGGCCGGAGTGCAGCGCGTCCTCCAGGTCGTGGACGGAGTAGGCGACGTCGTCGGACCAGTCCATGATCTGCGCCTCGAAGCTGACCCGGCGCGGCGGCGCGCCGTCCCTGATCCACGCGAAGACGGGCAGGTCGTCGTCGTAGACGCCGAACTTCGGCGCCACCTCGCGGGTCCACGGGTACTTGATCGAGGCGTCGAGCGCGGCCCTGGTGAGGTTGAGGCCGGCGCTGTGGCCGTCCTCGGTGAGGACCTTGGCCTCCAGGCGGGTCAGCAGGCGCAGGCTCTGCGCGTTGCCCTCGAAGCCGCCGCAGCCGGCGGCCAGCTCGTTGAGCGCGACCTCGCCGTTGTGGCCGAACGGCGGGTGGCCGAGGTCGTGGGCCAGGCATGCGGTCTCGACCAGGTCGGGGTCGACGCCGAGGACGGCGCCCATCTCCCTGCCGACCTGCCCGCACTCCAGGGAGTGGGTGAGCCGCGTACGCGGGATGTGCTGGCCGGCGCCGACGGCCTCGAACGGACCCACCACCTGGGTCTTGGCGGCCAGGCGGCGCAGCGCGGAGCTGTGCAGCACCCGGGCGCGGTCGCGTTCGAACGCGCCACGCTCGGGGTTTCCGGGCGGCTCGGGCACCCAGCGTGCCTGGTCGTGGTCGTCGTAGCGGGCCATAAGTGCAGTGATTTTATCCACTTTCCGGACTCCGCTAGTGTCAAGTTTCGCGAGAACCCCCTTCCCCGGGAGCCCTCCCCCATGACCACTGCGTTCCGTGCCGTGCTGGCCTTCACCCTGCTCGCAGGGTTCTACGTGCTGGTCGGCCTGTTCGTCGGCGTGGCCGTCTTCCTCGACGTGCTGCTGATCGTCGACTTCCACGTCAACGTCCTGAAGGCCGCGATCGTCCTGACTCTGGCCGCCGCGGCGCTCGTCCGGGCGCTGGTCATGGTGAGCCGGACGAAGGGCGGCGAGGAGCCGGGCGTGGCGGTGACCCGCGAGCAGGAGCCGGCGCTCTGGCAGACGGTCGAGGACCTCGCCCAGCGGGTGCGCACGGCGCCGCCCGCCGAGATCCGGCTGGTGCCGGAGGTCAACGCGGCCGTGGCCGAGGACACCCGCTTCCTCGGCCTGAAGGCGGTCAGGCGGCGCATGTTCATCGGCCTGCCGCTGCTGCAGACGCTGACCGTGGACGAGATGCGCGCCGTGCTCGGGCACGAGCTGGGTCACTACAGCGGCGCCCACACCCGGCTGGGCGCGCCGGTCTACCGGGGCCGGGTCTCGCTCATCGCCACCGTGCAGGGCCTCGACGGGCATCCGGTCATCCAGCGGGTGTTCTCCGCGTACGCCAAGCTCTACCTGCGGGTCTCGCAGGCCGTCTCGCGGCGGCAGGAGCTGGAGGCCGACGAGCTGGCGGTGACCATCGGCGGCCGGCGGGCCATGGCCGAGGCGCTGCGCAAGATCCACGGCACGGCCGCCGCCTGGGACGTCTACGTGGGCAGCTACCTGTCGCTGACCGGCGCGGGCGGCCTGCGCCCGGCGTCGGTCTTCAACGGCTTCCACGCGCTCATGAACGACCCGGCGCGGCAGGCGGAGGTCGCCGCGCTCGCCGCGCGGCCGGAGGAGACCTCGCCGTACGACTCGCACCCGAGCCTGGCCGAGCGGCTGGCCGCGGTCGAGCGGCTGCCGGAGCCGCAGCACGTGCCCGACCCTCGGCCGGCGCTGACGCTGCTGCGCGACCCCGGCGTGGCGGCGCAGGCGGTGGAGCAGTCCATGTGGACCACGGAGGCGCTGACGACGCTGCGGCCGGCCTCGTGGGAGGACCTGGTCGAGCGCGGCATGTACGCCGCGCGCAACGCCGAGGCGCTGCACGACCTGGCCGTGGCGGGCCAGCGGGTGGTGGGGGCGGCGCGGCCGTACCTGGACGCGGCGTTCGAGGCGATCGCCCGGGGACGGCAGGAGGAGCTGGCGGCGCGGCTGACCGAGCTGGGCTGGAGCCCCTCCCCCACGATGCTGGCCGGGGTGGTCGGCCAGGCCCTGGAGGGGGTGCTCATCGAGCACGGCCAGGCCCGGTGGAAGCTGTCCTGGTCGGGCCCGGCCCGGCTGGTCTACGACGACGGCGAGGAGGTCGCCCTGGCCGAGTACGCGGCCCAGGTGGCGGCCAGCCCGCCGGCCGTGGCCGGTCTGCGCAAGTGGCTGGGCGACCACGGGGTGCGGCACGACTACGTGCCGGTCCCCGAGGAGGACCGGCACGCGCCGGGTCTGCCCGCCTGACCGGCCCGCCCGCCGCGCGGGAAGGGCCGGCCGGGGCGGTCAGCGGGTGTCGGAGTCGTTCTGGCTGAGCGCGGCCCGCCCGGCCTCCAGGCGGGCGACCGGGATGCGGAACGGCGAGCAGGACACGTAGTCGAGCCCGGCCTCGTGGCAGAAGTGCACCGAGTCGGGGTCGCCGCCGTGCTCGCCGCAGATGCCCAGCTTGAGGTCCGGCCGGGCGGCGCGGCCCTCGTCCGCGGCGATGCGCACCAGGCGGCCCACACCGTCGCGGTCCAGCGTCTCGAACGGCGAGACCCCGAAGATGCCGAGCTCCAGGTAGCGCGAGAAGAACGCCGCCTCCACGTCGTCGCGGGAGAAGCCCCACGTCATCTGGGTCAGGTCGTTGGTGCCGAAGGAGAAGAACTGCGCGGCCTCGGCCACCTGCCCGGCCGTCAGCGCGGCCCGCGGCGTCTCGATCATCGTGCCGATGAGGGCGTCCACCCCGGCCTCGGCGAGGATCGCGGCGGCCTCCTCGCGGACCGCCTCCAGCTCCTGCACCGCCACCGTGAGCGGGATCATGATCTCCGGACGGGCTCCGGGTACCGCCCTGGCGGCCTGGGCGATGGCCCGTACCTGCATGGCGAACAGGCCGGGGATCACCAGGCCGAGCCGTACGCCGCGTAGGCCCAGCATGGGGTTCTGCTCGTGCAGCCGCTTGACGGCGGCCAGCAGCTCGCGGTCCTTGTCCGTCGCCTCGCCCGCGCCCGCGTCGGCGAGCGCCACGCGCACCGACAGCTCGGTGAGGTCGGGCAGGAACTCGTGCAGCGGCGGGTCGATGAGGCGGATGGTGACGGGCAGGCCGTCCATCGCCCGGAAGATGCCCTCGAAGTCGGCGCGCTGCAACGGCTCCAGCGCGTCGAGCGCCCTCTGCCGCTCCTCCTCGCCGGAGGCGAGCACGAGGTCCTCGACCAGCTTGCGCCGCTCGCCGAGGAACATGTGCTCGGTCCGGCACAGGCCGATGCCCTGCGCGCCGAAGCGGCGGGCCCTGGCCGCGTCCTCGGGGGTGTCGGCGTTGGCCCGCACCTGCAGGCCGCGGGTCTCGTCGGCGTGCCGCATGAGGCGGTCCACGGCGCGGACCAGGTCGTCGTCGCCGACGTCCTTGCCCTCGAAGTACTCGACCACCGGGGAGTCGACCACCGGCACCTCGCCGAGGAACACCTCGCCGGTGCTGCCGTCGATGGAGAGCACGTCGCCCTCGGACACGGTGACGCCGCCGGGAGCGGTGAACCGCTTGCCCTCGATCGACACCTCCAGCTCCTCGGCGCCGCAGACGCAGGTCTTGCCCATGCCGCGGGCGACCACGGCCGCGTGCGAGGTCTTGCCGCCGCGGCTGGTGAGGATGCCGCGGGCGGCGATCATGCCGGACAGGTCGTCGGGGTTGGTCTCGCGGCGCACCAGGATGACGTCCTCGCCCCGGCCGGCCAGCTCGACGGCGCGCTCGGAGGAGAAGACGGCCTTGCCGACGGCGGCGCCCGGCGAGGCGTTCATGCCCTTGGCGATGCGCCGCTTGTCGGCGTCCGCGTCGAAGCGCGGGAACATCAGCTTGGCGAGCTGGTCGCCGGTGACCCGGGTGACGGCCTCGTCCATCGTGATGAGGCCCTGGTCGACGAGCTGGGTGGCGATGCAGAACGCGGCGGCGGCGGTGCGCTTGCCGACACGGGTCTGCAGCATCCACAGCTTGCCGCGCTCGATCGTGAACTCGATGTCGCACAGGTCGCGGTAGTGGTTCTCGAGGGTCGCCATGATCTCGAGCAGCTCGTCGTAGGAGCGCTTGTCGATGCGCTCCAGGTCCTGCAGCGGCATCGTGTTGCGGATGCCGGCCACGACGTCCTCGCCCTGGGCGTTCTGCAGGTAGTCGCCGTAGATGCCCTGCTGGCCCGAGCCGGGGTCGCGGGTGAAGGCGACGCCGGTGCCGGAGTCGTTGCCGCAGTTGCCGAAGACCATGGCCACGATGTTGACCGCGGTGCCGAGATCGGCGGGGATGCGCTCCTGGCGCCGGTACAGGATGGCGCGCGGGGCGTTCCACGAGTCGAAGACCGCCTTGACGGCCAGGCGCATCTGCTCGCGCGGGTCGGCGGGGAACTCCATGTCCGCCTGCTCGCGCACGATGCCCTTGAACGTCTCCACCAGCCCCTGGAGCTCGCCCGCGTCGAGGTCGGTGTCCTGCCGGTCGCCCTTGAGCGCTTCGAGGGCGCCCTCGAAGTGCTCGCCGTCGATGCCGAGCACGGTCTTGCCGAACATCTGGATGAGCCGCCGGTAGGAGTCCCAGGCGAAGCGCTCGTTGCCGCCGGCCTGCTTGGCCAGGCCGTGGACGGACTCGTCGTTGAGGCCGATGTTGAGGACGGTCTCCATCATGCCGGGCATGGAGAACTTCGCGCCGGAGCGGACGCTGACGAGCAGCGGGTCGTCGGTCTGGCCGAGCTTCCTGCCCATCGCCCGCTCCAGGGCCTCCAGGTGCCGGTCGACCTCGTCGCCGAGGCCGTCGGGCACCTTGCCCTCGGCGAGGTAGTACCGGCACGCCTCCGTGGTGATCGTGAACCCGGGGGGCACGGGCAGACCGAGATTCGTCATCTCGGCCAGGTTCGCCCCCTTGCCGCCGAGGAGGTCTTTGAGATTTCTGTTGCCCTCGGTGAAGTCGTAAACGTACTTGGCCACCACAGCTCCAATCGACGCCTCTGCCGGGGACTCTACCGGCGAGAAAGATGAAGAAACCGCACTCATCGGTTAAGTCATCGTTTCCCCTGGTAGAGCTGCTGTCACCGGTCTAATCCAATTAATATTCCGTTGATCAGGAAATTGGTTTATACCAGTGGTTTACACCAATTCTTCGGAAAGTCGGGAAGTGGGAAGAATCGGGGCATCCCCCAGCAGGAGGCGCCCCATGGCCGTCTTTCGCCCGGGCGCCGCGCGCGCCGCGCGGGACGTCGCGGTGTGGCTGGACGAGCGGCTGGGCCTGGCCCGGTGGCTGCGGCCCACCCTGCGCAAGCTCTTCCCGGGTCACTGGTCGTTCCTGCTCGGCGAGCTGGCGCTGTACGCGTTCGCGCTGCTCGTGCTGACCGGGGCGTTCCTGACGCTGTTCTACGAGCCGTCCGCGACGGGCGCCTACCCGTCGGTGCGGGGGCTCAGCCTGGAGATCCGCGGCGGGCTGCTGGTGCGGGGGCTGCACCACTGGTCGGCGACCGTGTTCGTGCTGGCGATCGTGGCGCACCTGTGCCGGGTGTTCTTCACCGGCGCCTTCCGCCGGCCGCGGGAGGCGGCCTGGGTCCTCGGGGTGGTGATCTTCGGGCTGGTGCTGGTGGAGGCGTTCCTCGGGGTGTCGCTGCCGGCCGACCGGCTCGGCTTCACGGGGCTGCGGGAGGCACAGGGGCTGCTGCTGTCGGTGCCGGTCGCGGGGGCGTACGTGTCGCGGCTGCTCTTCGGCGGCGACTTCCCCGGGACGGCGGTGCCGCGGCTGTTCGTGGCGCACGTGCTGCTGGTGCCGGGGGTGCTGCTGGCCGCCGTGCCGCTGCACGCGCTCGTACTGACGTGGCGACAGGGGCACACCGAACGACGCGGCGGGGGCGTGACCGGGCGACAGGGGCACACCGAACGACGCGGCGGGGGCGTGACCGGGCGGCAAGGTGACACCGGACGGCGCGGCGAGGGTGTGACCGGGCGGGAAAGTGGCACCAGGCGGCCCGGCGAGGGCGCGTCCCGGCGGCAAGGTGAGGGCGGGCGGCGCGAGGTGGGTGTCCCGGCCGCGGAGTCGCGGGTGAGCGGCGGGCCGTTCTTCCCGTCCTTCGTGGCCAGGAACGCGGGGACGGCCCTGGCCACGGCGGCGGCGATCGCGCTGGCGGCGACGCTCTTCCCGGTCGGCGCCGGCTGGGCGGGCCACCACGGGCCGTACCACCCGGGGGCGCCGCCGCCGTCGGCGCAGCCGTTCTGGTACGCGGGGGTGCTGGAGGGCGCGCTGCGGCTGGCGCCGCCGTGGGAGGTCACGGTGGGCTCGTACACGCTGCCGGTCGGATTATGGATCCCGCCGCTGGTGCTGGGGGCGTTCTTCCTGGCGCTGCTGGCGTACCCGTTCGCGGAGCGCCGGGTGACGGGCGACCGGGGTGTGCACCATCTGCTGGACCGGCCCGCTCGGGCGCCGGGGCGCACGGCGCTGGGCGTGGCGGTGCTCGTCCTCCTCGCCGTGCTGTGGGCGGGGACGTGGGTGTCGGTGATCCCGCCGGACCCGTGGTCGCCGCAGCCGACGCTGGTCACGACGGAGGAGATCTACCGGGGCATCGTGTACGGGCTGCGGGCGGCGGTGTTCGTACTGCCGGTGGCGGCCTACGCCCTCACCCGGGCCTGGTGCCACCGCCGCGCCCGCCGCCACCCGGAGAGCCCCGGAGAGGTGCGGACGTCATAGGAGGCCGGCAGGCCCCCTGGGCGCCAGGCTCTCGGGGGTCTCGGGGGTCTCGGGGGTCTCGGGGGTCTCGGGGGTGAGGAGTCCTGCGAGGGCGGGGGAAGCGAGGGAGGCCGGGCGGAAGGGTGCGCGGCGAGGCGGGCCAGGAGGCAAGGCCGGCCGTGGGAATACCGGCGCGCGAGGGTCAGGAGTGTGGGGAAGCCAGCGAGCCCAGCGCAGCCACGGGAGCAGGGACAGGCCCCCGGTGTGCCGGAGAGCCCGCAGGAAGGAGGCGTCCGCAGGGAAGGAGGCACCCGATGGGAGGAGGCGCCCCCAGGAAGAAGGCCCCGTGGGGAGGAGGCACCCCTGGGAGCGGGGGCAAGCGGGGATCCGGAGGAAGCGAAGACCCGGAGAAGGCGCGAACTCGAAGGAGGCGGGGACCCGGAGGAGACGGGGACCCGGAGGAGACGGGGACCCGGAGGAGACGGGGACCCGGAGGAGACGGGGACCCGGAGAAGGCGCAGACCCTGGAGGAGGCGCAGACCCGGAGAAGGCGCAGACCCTGGAGGAGGCGCAGACCCGGAGAAGGCGCAGACCCTGGAGGGACGGAAGCTGGCGCGACCGGAAGGGCCGGAGTCCCGGGGACGGCGGAGACGGCGGAGACGGCGGCGGCCGGGGGCTCGGTGGGAGCCGCCCGGCCGCGTCGCGGAAAGCCGCGCGTTGATCGTCGCGTCACGGAAAGCCGCGCGCTGGTCGTCGCGTCGCGGAGAGCCGCGCCTCAGTCGTTGAGGTGGGTGCGCAGGTAGGTCTGGACCTGGTCGAGGCCGATGCGCTCCTGGGCCATCGTGTCGCGCTCGCGGATCGTCACCGCGTTGTCCTCGAGGGTGTCGAAGTCGACGGTGACGCAGAACGGCGTGCCGATCTCGTCCTGGCGGCGGTAGCGGCGGCCGATGGCGCCCGCGTCGTCGAACTCGACGTTCCACCGGCGGCGCAGCTCCGCGGCCAGGTCGCGGGCCTTGGGCGACAGGTCGGCGTTGCGCGACAGCGGCAGCACCGCGACCTTGACCGGGGCGAGCCGGTGGTCGAGGCGCATGACCGTGCGCTTCTCCATGACGCCCTTGGCGTTGGGGGCCTCGTCCTCGGTGTAGGCGTCGAGCAGGAAGGTGAGCGTCGCCCGGTCGACGCCGGCGGCCGGCTCGATCACGTACGGGACGTAGCGCTCACCGGTGTCCTGCTCGAAGAAGCTGAGGTCGACGCCCGACGCCTTGGAGTGGGCGGTCAGGTCGAAGTCGGTGCGGTTGGCGATGCCCTCCAGCTCGCCCCACTCCGAGCCGGCGAAGTTGAAGCGGTACTCCACGTCGACGGTGCGCTTGGAGTAGTGGGACAGCTTCTCCTTGGGGTGCTCGTAGAGCCGGAGGTTGTCCTTATTGATGCCCAGGTCGGAGTACCAGCGGAAGCGCTCGTCGATCCAGTACTGGTGCCACTCCTCGTCGGTGCCGGGCTTGACGAAGAACTCCATCTCCATCTGCTCGAACTCGCGGGTGCGGAAGATGAAGTTGCCCGGGGTGATCTCGTTGCGGAACGACTTGCCGATCTGGCCGATGCCGAACGGGATCTTGCGGCGGGCCGACTGCTGGACGTTGAGGTAGTTGATGAAGATGCCCTGCGCGGTCTCGGGCCGCAGGTAGGCCAGGCCGGACTCGTCCTCGACCGGGCCGAGGTAGGTCTTGAGCAGGCCGCTGAACTGCCGGGGGTCGGTGAAGGCGCCCTTGTTGCCGCAGTTGGGGCAGGTGATGTCGGCCAGGCCGTTCTCGGGGGCGCGGCCGTTCTTCTCCTCGTACGCCTCGACGAGGTGGTCGGCGCGGAAGCGCTTGTGGCACGACTGGCACTCGGTGAGCGGGTCGGAGAACGTCTCGACGTGGCCGCTGGCCTGCCAGACCTCGCGGGCCAGGATGACGCAGGAGTCGAGGCCCACCACGTCCTCGCGCGCCTGCACCATGGACTGCCACCACTGGCGCTTGACGTTGTTCTTCAGCTCCACGCCCAGGGGACCGTAGTCCCACGACGCACGCAGACCGCCGTAGATCTCGCTCGACGGGTAGACGAGCCCGCGGCGCTTGGCGAGGCTGACGATGGTGTCCATGACGTCTGTTCGGCGTGCCATGTGGTTGGGTCTCTTTCCGGCTGGAGGTCGGCGAGGGATGGATGAGCTCCCAGCTTAGGGGACGTGGCGGGCCCCTCGCGCGGGAGTGTTGTTACGCCCGCTCTTGTGTGTAGACGTCCTCGAACGCGCTGGGCTCGTGGACCATGAGGATCATCAGGGGATACATCGCCATCCGGGCGGCCGAGAGGGCCCGGCGGTAGAAGCCCGCGCCCTCCCATTCGCTGACCAGGGCCCACAGGTTGGGCTCGTCGACGGATCGGGCGAGCCTGCCGCGCAGGTAGCCGGGCTGGGTGGCGAGGGTGTCGAGGATGGCGTGGCCCTGCTTGACGAAGTCCTGGGACTGGGACTCGGGAACGGTGTAGCGCATGACGGCGAGCACGTGACCAGATTAGAGGCGCTCGGACCCGCCGGAAGCGCCGACTGCCGTAGGCTCTGGCTGTGGCCCCGAACAGCAAGCGCCCGCTTCCCCAGGGGGAGCAGTTCTTCACGCCGGGCGCGACCGGCCTGCGCAAGGCCGTCGAGCGGCGCAGCGCCGTGCCGATGACGTACCTGTTCACGCAGGTCCCCCGATGGGTGGCGCCCGCCGCGCTGGTGATCCTGCTGCTGGCCGGGTTCGCGGTGGCCGGCCCGCTGGGCGGCGTGGCCGTGCTGCCGGTGATCTTCTTCGTCGGATGGCTGGCGTACCTGTCGTGGCCGTCGCTGGGGGCCGGCGGCAAGCTGCTGCGGGTCGTCGTGCTGACCTTCCTGGTGCTCCTGGTGGCGACCCGCTTCGGCGCCTTCCCGAACGGCCTGTGACGGCGCCCTGGGGCCCCTGGCAGCGCGCCCGGTTCGTGTGAGGCTGACGATCCAGTCGTCGGTGGATGTGCGGGATCAGATCGCTTGATCCACGTCATCCTGTGGAACGAGAACGGCGCGACCCCGCCACCCCGCACCCCTCCCCGCAGACTCCGGCCGACGGCGGCCCCGACGTGATCACGATCTACCGCCGGCCTTGATGGCGGCGAGCCGGGCGGACCACTCGCGTTCGGCGAGGGCGAGGCCGCCCTCCAGCGTCTCGACGAGCGACGTCCGGCTCACCGACGCCACCGTCGGCCCACGCCGGGCCTCGGTGCCCCAGGCGGGACCGCCTCCGTCGCGGACCCGGCAGGCGAGGTGCACCCGGTCCTCGTCAGGGAACGCGAACGCGGTCACCTCGTCGGTGCACTCTCCCCACTCCAGGAACGCACACCGTGCGAGTTCCGCCCCGGCCCCAGGTGAGGCCCCGGCACCGGCGTCGTCGTACATCCAGCTCTCGGCGACGCGGAAGGACTCGGACGGCGAGGTGAATCCCACCGGCGGCGCGGCCGGCGCGCGGAAGCGGCCGAGCTCGTCCTTGAGCTTCTTGACCAGGAGGGGCGGATAGAACGCGTTGTCCCACGTGTTCACCTGGAGCCCACCGACGAAGACGTCGACGCACAGCAGCCCGGAGTCCCGTTCGACGTGGAACTCCAAACCGAATCCGGTCCGCGCCCCGAACAACACGGCGACCTCCTCAGCCCTGACACCCGACCCCGCACGCAAGGGAGAACAAGATCGTCAAGGTCGGTCCAGGCGACGGCACTCCCTCGCAACCCGGAAGATTTTGACAACCATTTTCATTTTGCCGCATACTGGCTCCCATGATGTCAGGATTGTCCCGGTCGTACGCTGCGGGTTTGCTGGCCGGAGCCGCCCTCCTCACCGCCACCGCGTGCGGAGCCGGATCGGCGCAGACCGGAGCCGGCGCGGGCGGCGGCAAACCTGCCGTGGTCGCGGCCTTCTACCCCCTCCAGTGGCTCAGCCAGCAGGTGGGCGGCCCCGACGCCGCCGTGAGCGTGCTGACCGCCCCCGGCGTCGAGCCGCACGACCTGGAGCTCGGCGCCCACCAGATGGCGGAGCTGGGCGAGGCGAGCCTGATCGTCTACATCAAGGGCGTGCAGCCGGCCGTGGACGACGCCGTCGATCAGGACAAGGCCTTCGACGCGGCCACCGCCGTCAAGACCCTCCCCGCCGACCACCACGAGGGCGAGGCGGCCGCCGAGGAGCACGACCACGAGGTCTCCTACGACCCCCACCTCTGGCTCGACCCGGCGCGCCTGGCCACGGTCGCCACCGGGCTCGGCGGGCGGCTGGCCGCCGCCGACCCGGCTCACGCGCAGGGCTACAAGGACCGCGCCGCCGCGACGGCGGCCTCCCTCGGCGCGCTCGACAAGGAGTTCACACAGGGCCTGGCCACCTGCCGCTCCCGGACCCTGGTGACGGCCCACGAGGCGTTCGGGTACCTGGCCGACCGCTACCGGCTCAAGCAGGTCGGCATCACCCTCGACCCCGACGCCGAGCCCTCCCCCGCCCGCCTGGCCGAGGTCGCCGGGCTGGCGAAGACCGATAAGGTGACGACCGTCTTCACCGAGTCGCTGGTCAACCCGAAGGTCGCGCAGGTGCTGGCCTCGGAGGTGGGGGCGAGGACGGCGGTGCTCGACCCGCTGGAGAGCAAGCCGTCCGGCGACTACCTGTCCGCGATGCGGGCCAACCTCACCACCCTGCGCACGGCCCTGGGATGCGGAGCATGACCATGAGCGAGACCGCCACCGAGACCGGCGCGAGGACCGCGGGCGAGACGGCCTTCTCGATGACCGGGGGGAAGGTCACCCTGGACCGGCGGCCGATCCTGCGCGGCGTGGACCTCACGGTCCGCCCCGGCGAGGTGGTCGCGGTCATGGGCACCAACGGCTCCGGCAAGTCCACGCTGGTGCGGGCGCTGCTCGGCCTGATCCCGCTGTCCGGCGGCCAGACCCTCCTGTACGGCCGGCCGCCCGCCCGGTTCCGCGACTGGTGGCGCATCGGCTACGTGCCCCAGCGGCTCCAGGTCGGCGGCGGCGTGCCCGCCACGGTCCGCGAGGTGGTCGCCTCGGGCCGGATCGCGCGGCAGCGCCGCCTGCGCCGTACGAACGCGGCGGACCGGGCGGCGGTGGCCGACGCGCTGGAGGCCGTGGGCCTGACCGCGCGGGCCGGCGACCCCGTGCAGCACCTGTCGGGCGGCCAGCAGCAGCGGGTGCTCATCGCCCGCGCGCTGGCCGGCCGGCCCGACACGTACGTCATGGACGAGCCCACGGCGGGCGTCGACGCCGAGACGCAGCGCCTGCTGGCCGACACGCTCGCCACGCTGGTGATGCAGGGACGCACGATCGTGCTCGTCGCCCACGAGCTGGGCCCGCTGGAGCCGCTGATCACCCGCGGCGTCGTGGTGCGCGACGGCCTGATCACCCACGACGGCGCGCCGCCGCGGCCGGAGGGCGAGTGCGCCCGCCCGGGACACGAGCACGTCCACCCGCACGCGCCGGACGAGCCCGGCACGGCGGAGATCCTCGGGCGCGGCGCGGGCGCCGGGCCGCTGAACTGGCAGGGAGAGGCATGATCGAGCTGCTGCGGGCACCGTTCTTCCAGCTCGCGCTGGTCGCGGCGCTGCTGGTGGGCCTGTGCGCGCCCGCCGTCGGCACGTTCATCGTGCAGCGGCGGCTCTCGCTGCTCGGCGACGGCATCGGGCACGTCGCGCTGACCGGCGTGGCGCTCGGGTTCCTCACGAACACCGAGCCGGTGCTGACGGCCGTCGTGGTGTCCGTCGCGGGCGCCGTGGCCATCGAGCTGGTACGGGCCCGCGGCCGCACGAGCGGCGACGTGGCCCTGGCCCTGCTGTTCTACGGCGGCATCGCCGGCGGCGTCATGCTCATGGGCATCGCGCCGGGCGGCAGCAACGCCAAGCTGAACTCCTACCTGTTCGGCGCCATCGCCAGCGTCACCATCCAGGACATCTGGGTCATCGGCGCGCTGGCGGTCGCGGTCATCGCGGTGGTGGTGGTCTTCGGCAGGGAGCTGTTCGTCCTGTGCCAGGACGAGGAGATGGCACGGGCCAGCGGCCTGCCGGTACGCTTCCTCAGCCTGGTGATCGCGATCACGGCGGCGCTGACCGTCGTCATCGCCATGCGCGTGGTCGGGCTGCTGCTCGTCAGCGCCCTCATGGTGATCCCGGTGGCCACGAGCCAGCAGCTCACGAGGGGGTTCCGGGCGACGATGGCGCTGGCCATGACGATCGGCGTGGTGGTCGCCGTGGGCGGTCTGCTGGCCTCCACGCTGTCGCCCCGCGTGCCCCCGGGCGCCGCGATCGTCCTTCTCGCGCTCGGCGGCTTCGTGCTGGCCCTCGGTGTAGGTAGATTCGTACGCCGAGGCCGTGTCCGGGAGCCGGGCGTGCACGAGCCCACGCCTGTCAGGGAGGCTGCTTGACTTTCTCCCCATGCCTAAAGAAGGCGGGGGATTCCGACCTTCACAGGTCGGGGTTCCTGCTTCACGGGCGACTGCACCCGGGTGGATCCGGAGTGTCTGACGTCACTTCCACAGGCGGACACGGCAAGACCTGCCGCCAGGATGTTCTTCGCGGCGTTGACGTCCCAGTCGTGCCGGGTGCCGCAGGACGGGCACTGCCACGTCCGGATGCCGAGCGGAAGCCGTGCGAGCAGATGCCCGCAGGCCGAGCAGGTCTTGGAGCTGGGCAGCCAGCGGTCCACCACGATCAGCCGACGGCCGTACCGGGCCGTCTTGTAGTTGAGCATGCGGCGGAAGACGCCCCACCCGCAGTCGGAGATGGCCTTGGCCAGCTTCCGGTTGCGGACCATGTTCGTCACGGCCAGGTCCTCGATCACGAT
>NZ_JABWGN010000040.1 GCF_013363975.1 Nonomuraea montanisoli
ACGCGTCCGTTTCTTGAGAACTCAACAGTGTGTTAAAAGCCAGTGCATGAACAATGCATGACCCCGTCATATCGGCGAAAGCCGGTGACGGATTCCTTTTTAGTTGGGTATCAGACCTTTAATGGAGAGTTTGATCCTGGCTCAGGACGAACGCTGGCGGCGTGCTTAACACATGCAAGTCGAGCGGAAAGGCCCTTCGGGGTACTCGAGCGGCGAACGGGTGAGTAACACGTGAGCAACCTGCCCCCGACTCTGGGATAAGCCCGGGAAACTGGGTCTAATACCGGATACGACGTTCTGTCGCATGACATGAACGTGGAAAGTCTTTTCGGTTGGGGATGGGCTCGCGGCCTATCAGCTTGTTGGTGGGGTAGTGGCCTACCAAGGCGACGACGGGTAGCCGGCCTGAGAGGGCGACCGGCCACACTGGGACTGAGACACGGCCCAGACTCCTACGGGAGGCAGCAGTGGGGAATATTGCGCAATGGGCGAAAGCCTGACGCAGCGACGCCGCGTGGGGGATGACGGCCTTCGGGTTGTAAACCTCTTTCAGCAGGGACGAAGTTGACGTGTACCTGCAGAAGAAGCGCCGGCTAACTACGTGCCAGCAGCCGCGGTAATACGTAGGGCGCAAGCGTTGTCCGGAATTATTGGGCGTAAAGAGCTCGTAGGTGGCTGGTCGCGTCTGCCGTGAAAGCCCGCAGCTTAACTGCGGGTCTGCGGTGGATACGGGCCGGCTAGAGGTAGGTAGGGGCAAGCGGAATTCCTGGTGTAGCGGTGAAATGCGCAGATATCAGGAGGAACACCGGTGGCGAAGGCGGCTTGCTGGGCCTTACCTGACGCTGAGGAGCGAAAGCGTGGGGAGCGAACAGGATTAGATACCCTGGTAGTCCACGCTGTAAACGTTGGGCGCTAGGTGTGGGACCCTTCCACGGGTTCCGTGCCGGAGCTAACGCATTAAGCGCCCCGCCTGGGGAGTACGGCCGCAAGGCTAAAACTCAAAGGAATTGACGGGGGCCCGCACAAGCGGCGGAGCATGTTGCTTAATTCGACGCAACGCGAAGAACCTTACCAAGGTTTGACATCACCCGGAAACGCTCAGAGATGGGCGCCTCTTCGGACTGGGTGACAGGTGGTGCATGGCTGTCGTCAGCTCGTGTCGTGAGATGTTGGGTTAAGTCCCGCAACGAGCGCAACCCTTGCTCCATGTTGCCAGCAGGCACCTTCGGGTGTGCTGGGGACTCATGGGGGACTGCCGGGGTCAACTCGGAGGAAGGTGGGGATGACGTCAAGTCATCATGCCCCTTATGTCTTGGGCTGCAAACATGCTACAATGGCCGGTACAGAGGGCTGCTAAGCCGTGAGGCGGAGCGAATCCCTAAAAGCCGGTCTCAGTTCGGATTGGGGTCTGCAACTCGACCCCATGAAGTCGGAGTCGCTAGTAATCGCAGATCAGCAACGCTGCGGTGAATACGTTCCCGGGCCTTGTACACACCGCCCGTCACGTCACGAAAGTCGGCAACACCCGAAGCCCGTGGCCCAACCCGCAAGGGGGGGAGCGGTCGAAGGTGGGGCTGGCGATTGGGACGAAGTCGTAACAAGGTAGCCGTACCGGAAGGTGCGGCTGGATCACCTCCTTTCTAAGGAGCACCGGCCAGAAGGTTCACACCTCCTGGTCCATGTCACGGTCATCAGCGAACGTCTGATGCGTGACGGCTCATTAGTGGAGCACTGGCTACTCGGCATGGCGTGATCGCCGGCCGGCTAGTACCGCCTGATCTCTTCGGAGGTCGGGAGTGGGAACGGCGGTTCAGGGGGTTACGAGATGTCGAACACACTGTTGGGTCCTGAGGAAACGGGCTTTCGAGTCTGTGAGACCTCATACAGGGCCACTACGAGGCGCCGCTGTTGGTGGTGTCGTTCGGGTGGTTGCTGTTTGTTGTTTGAGATTTGCATAGTGGACGCGAGCATCTTTGTGGCCAAGTTTTTTAGGGCACACGGTGGATGCCTTGGCATCAGGAGCCGATGAAGGACGTGGGAGGCTGCGTTAAGCCTCGGGGAGTCGCCAACCAGACGTTGATCCGGGGATGTCCGAATGGGGAAACCCAGCACCAGTCATGTGGTGTTGCCTCCGCCTGAATGTATAGGGCGGTTGGTGGTAACGCGGGGAAGTGAAACATCTCAGTACCCGTAGGAAGAGAAAACAACATGTGATTCCGTGAGTAGTGGTGAGCGAAAGCGGATGAGGCTAAACCGGGCGTGTGTGATAGCCGGCAGGCGTTGCATGTCCGGGGTTGTGGGACCCTCTAACAGTTTCTGCCGAGACTGTGAGAAGTTATAAATCCTTCCGATAGTTGAAGCCTCTGGGAAGGGGCGCCGTAGACCGTGAGAGCCGGGTAGGCGAAATCGGATGGACTTCTTGAGGTGTTCCCGAGTAGCACGGGGCTCGAGGAATCCTGTGTGAATCTGCCAGGACCACCTGGTAAGCCTAAATACTCCCTGATGACCGATAGTGCACGAGTACCGTGAGGGAAAGGTGAAAAGTGCCCCGGTGAGGGGTCGTGAAATAGTACCTGAAACCGTGTGCCTACAAGCCGTAGGAGCTTACATCAGCTTGCTGGTGTGTGATGTGACTGCGTGCCTTTTGAAGAATGAGCCTGCGAGTTATGGTGTGTGGCGAGGTTAACCCGTGTGGGGGAGCCGTAGCGAAAGCGAGTCTGAATAGGGCGTTTGAGTCGCATGCTGTAGACCCGAAGCGGAGTGATCTACGCATGGGCAGGTTGAAGCTCAGGTAAGACTGGGTGGAGGACCGAACCCACCAGGGTTGAAAACCTGGGGGATGACCTGTGTGTAGGGGTGAAAGGCCAATCAAACTCCGTGATAGCTGGTTCTCCCCGAAATGCATTTAGGTGCAGCGTCGCGTGTTTCTTGCCGGAGGTAGAGCACTGGATGGCCGATGGGCCCGACAAGGTTACTGACGTCAGCCAAACTCCGAATGCCGGTAAGTGAGAGCGTGGCAGTGAGACTGCGGGGGATAAGCTTCGTAGTCGAGAGGGAAACAGCCCAGATCACCGACTAAGGCCCCTAAGCGTGTGCTAAGTGGGAAAGGATGTGGAGTCGCAGAGACAACCAGGAGGTTGGCTTAGAAGCAGCCACCCTTGAAAGAGTGCGTAATAGCTCACTGGTCAAGTGATTCCGCGCCGACAATGTAGCGGGGCTCAAGTACACCGCCGAAGTCGTGGCACTCATCACCATGTGTGGTGGGTGGGTAGGGGAGCGTCGTGCAGCTGGTGAAGCGGCGGAGTGATCCAGTCGTGGAAGCTGTGCGAGTGAGAATGCAGGCATGAGTAGCGAATCGAGGGTGAGAAACCCTCGCGCCGGATGACCAAGGGTTCCTGGGGCAGGCTAATCCGCCCAGGGTAAGTCGGGACCTAAGGCGAGGCCGACAGGCGTAGTCGATGGACAACGGGTTGATATTCCCGTACCCGCTTCAACGCGCCCATATCGAACCCCTTGATACTAAGAGTCCTTAGCTCGGGTTGTCCTTCGGGACGGCCGTCAGAGTGAACGCTCGACCTGATTGGGTAGTAGGTAAGCGATGGGGTGACGCAGGAAGGTAGTCCAGCCCAGGCGATGGTAGTCCTGGGGTAAGCATGTAGGGAGTGAGGTAGGCAAATCCGCCTCGCATGTTCCTGAGATGTGATGCCGAGCCGATTGTGGCGAAGTGGATGATCCTATGCTGCCGAGAAAAGCCTCTAGCGAGTGTTGTGGCGGCCCGTACCCTAAACCGACTCAGGTGGTCAGGTAGAGAATACCAAGGCGATCGGGTGAACTGTGGTTAAGGAACTCGGCAAATTGCCCCCGTAACTTCGGGAGAAGGGGGACCTCTGCTGGTGATGGCACTTGCTGTCTGAGCTGGTGGGGGTCGCAGTGGCCAGGGGGAAGCGACTGTTTACTAAAAACACAGGTCCGTGCGAAGTCGTAAGACGATGTATACGGACTGACGCCTGCCCGGTGCCGGAACGTTAAGGGGACCGCTTAGCGCAGCTTGCTGTGCGAAGGTGAGAACTTAAGCGCCGGTAAACGGCGGTGGTAACTATAACCATCCTAAGGTAGCGAAATTCCTTGTCGGGTAAGTTCCGACCTGCACGAATGGCGTAACGACTTCCCCGCTGTCTCAACCGCAGACCCGGCGAAATTGCATTACGAGTAAAGATGCTCGTTACGCGCAGCAGGACGGAAAGACCCCGGGACCTTCACTACAGCTTGACATTGGCGTTTGGAGCGTCTTGTGTAGGATAGGTGGGAGACTGGGAAGCTCGGACGCTAGTTCGGGTGGAGTCATTGGTGAAATACCACTCTGGTCGTTTTGAACGTCTAACTCTGGTCCGTGATCCGGATCGGGGACAGTGTCTGGTGGGTAGTTTAACTGGGGCGGTTGCCTCCTAAAAGGTAACGGAGGCGCCCAAAGGTTCCCTCAGCCTGGTTGGCAATCAGGTGT
>NZ_JABWGN010000041.1:0-1241 GCF_013363975.1 Nonomuraea montanisoli
TACCCGCCGGTCCCCGTCGCGTCTCTTTTTCGCGCATCCAGGAGCCCCTCGAAGTTCCTGACCTTCTTGCCCTGCAGACCGAGTCCTTCGACTGGCTGCTCGGCAACGAGAAGTGGAAGGCCCGGGTGGAGGCGGCTCGCCAGGCCGGTCGCAAGGACGTCCCGACCCAGTCGGGCCTCGAAGAGATCTTCGAAGAGATCAGTCCGATCGAGGACTTCTCGGGGACCATGTCCTTGTCGTTCCGCGACCACCGGTTCGAGCCGCCCAAGTACTCAGTCGATGAGTGCAAAGACAAGGACATGACCTTCTCCGCCCCGATGTTCGTGACGGCGGAGTTCATCAACAACACCACCGGTGAGATCAAGAGCCAGACGGTGTTCATGGGCGACTTTCCGCTCATGACGCCGAAGGGCACGTTCGTCATCAACGGCACCGAGCGTGTCGTGGTCTCCCAGCTGGTCCGCTCGCCCGGTGTGTACTTCGAGCGCACTGCCGACAAGACCACCGACAAGGACCTCTACCACTGCAGGGTGATCCCGTCGCGGGGCGCCTGGCTCGAGTTCGAGATCGACAAGCGCGACAGCGTCGGTGTGCGCATCGACCGCAAGCGCAAGCAGGCCGTCACCGTGCTTCTCAAGGCACTGGGATGGACCAACGAACAGATCCTCGAGCGCTTCGGCCAGTACGAGTCCATGCGGGCCACCCTGGAGAAGGACCACACGGCCGGCCAGGACGACGCGCTGCTCGACATCTACCGCAAGCTGCGGCCGGGCGAGCCGCCGACCAAGGAGTCGGCGCAGACCCTGCTGGAGAACCTCTACTTCAACCCCAAGCGGTACGACCTCGCCAAGGTGGGTCGCTACAAGATCAACAAGAAGCTCGGGGTGGCCAGTGAGATCACGCGGAACACCCTGACCGAGGACGACGTCGTCGCCACGATCGAGTATCTCGTGCGCCTGCACGCGGGCGAGGACACGATGCCGGGCGCGGGTGGCGAGGTGATCGTCGAGGTCGACGACATCGACCACTTCGGCAACCGCCGTCTGCGCAGCGTCGGCGAGCTGATCCAGAACCAGGTCCGCCTGGGCCTGGCCCGCATGGAGCGCGTCGTGCGCGAGCGCATGACGACGCAGGACGTCGAGGCGATCACGCCGCAGACCCTGATCAACATCCGCCCGGTCGTGGCGTCGATCAAGGAGTTCTTCGGCACCTCGCAGCTGTCGCAGTTCATGGACCAGATC
>NZ_JABWGN010000041.1:1591-3394 GCF_013363975.1 Nonomuraea montanisoli
CGTGCGCACCAAGGGCGGCGAGACCGAGCTCATGCGGGCCGAGGAGGTCGACTACATCGACGTGTCGCCGCGCCAGATGGTGTCGGTGGCCACCGCGATGATCCCCTTCCTGGAGCACGACGACGCCAACCGCGCGCTCATGGGCTCCAACATGCAGCGCCAGTCGGTGCCGCTGCTCAAGAGCGAGGCGCCGCTGGTCGGCACCGGCATGGAGTACCGTGCCGCGACCGACGCCGGCGACGTGATCAGCGCGGAGAAGGCCGGTGTGGTCGAGGAGGTCTCGGCCGACTACGTCACGGTCATGAACGACGACGGCACCCGTACGACGTACCGTGTCGCCAAGTTCAAGCGCTCCAACCAGGGCACGAGCTTCAACCAGAAGCCGATCGTGGCCGAGGGTGACCGCATCGAGGTCAACCAGGTCATCGCCGACGGTCCGTGCACCGACAACGGTGAGATGGCGCTGGGCAAGAACCTCCTGGTGGCGTTCATGCCGTGGGAGGGTCACAACTACGAAGACGCGATCATCCTGTCCCAGCGGCTGGTGCAGGACGACGTGCTGTCCTCGATCCACATCGAGGAGCACGAGGTCGACGCCCGTGACACGAAGCTGGGCCCGGAGGAGATCACCCGGGACATCCCGAACGTGTCGGAGGAGGTCCTGGCCGACCTCGACGAGCGCGGGATCATCCGCATCGGCGCCGAGGTCGTGCCCGGTGACATCCTGGTCGGCAAGGTCACGCCGAAGGGTGAGACCGAGCTGACGCCGGAGGAGCGGCTGCTGCGCGCGATCTTCGGTGAGAAGGCGCGTGAGGTGCGGGACACCTCGCTGAAGGTGCCGCACGGCGAGCAGGGCAAGGTCATCGGCGTCCGGGTGTTCTCCCGTGAGGAGGGCGACGAGCTTCCGCCGGGTGTCAACGAGCTGGTCCGCGTGTACGTGGCGCAGAAGCGTAAGATCACCGACGGTGACAAGCTGGCCGGCCGGCACGGCAACAAGGGTGTCATCTCCAAGATCCTGCCGGTGGAGGACATGCCGTTCCTGGAGGACGGCACGCCGGTCGACATCATCCTCAACCCGCTGGGCGTGCCCGGCCGGATGAACGTCGGCCAGGTGCTGGAGACCCACCTCGGCTGGATCGCCGCCCGCGGCTGGGACATCTCCGGAATCGAGGAGGCCTGGGCCGAGCGGCTGCGCGAGAAGGGCTTCGACCGCGTCGAGCCGCGCACCAACATGGCCACCCCGGTCTTCGACGGCGCCCACGAGGAGGAGATCGTCGGCCTGCTCGGCAGCACGATCGCCAACCGTGACGGTGACCGCATGGTGCAGGAGAGCGGCAAGGCCCGCCTGTTCGACGGTCGCTCCGGCGAGCCGTTCCCGTACCCGATCTCGGTCGGCTACATCTACATCCTCAAGCTGCTGCACCTGGTCGACGACAAGATCCACGCCCGGTCGACCGGTCCGTACTCCATGATCACCCAGCAGCCGCTCGGCGGTAAGGCCCAGTTCGGTGGCCAGCGCTTCGGTGAGATGGAGGTGTGGGCGCTGGAGGCGTACGGCGCCGCCTACGCCCTGCAGGAGCTGCTGACCATCAAGTCCGACGACGTCCTGGGCCGTGTGAAGGTCTACGAGGCGATCGTCAAGGGCGAGAACATTCCCGAGCCCGGCATCCCCGAGTCCTTCAAGGTCCTCATCAAGGAGATGCAGTCGCTGTGCCTCAACGTCGAGGTGCTCTCCAGCGACGGCATGTCCATCGAGATGCGCGACACCGACGAGGACGTCTTCCGCGCGGCGGAGGAGCTCGG
>NZ_JABWGN010000042.1 GCF_013363975.1 Nonomuraea montanisoli
AGGTATGCCTCCAGCCCGTGAAGGCCGCCTTCGCGGCCGTAGCCGGACTCCTTGTAACCGCCGAACGGCGAGGCCGGGTCGAACTTGTTGAACGTGTTGGCCCACACCACGCCGGCCCGCAGCCGCTCGGCCATCCACAGGATGCGCGAGCCCTTCTCGGTCCAGATGCCGGCCGACAGCCCGTACGGGGTGTTGTTGGCCTTCTCCACAGCCTCGGCCGGGGTCCGGAAGGTCAGCACCGACAGCACGGGGCCGAAGATCTCCTCCCGGGCGATGGTGTGCGACTGCGCCACCCCGGTGAAGATCGTCGGCGGAAACCAGTAGCCCCGCTCGGGCAGCTCGCACGCCGGTGACCAGCGCTCGGCGCCCTCGCTCTCGCCGACCTCGCTCAGCGAACGGATCCTGGCCAGCTGCTCGGCCGAGTTGATCGCGCCGATGTCGGTGTTCTTGTCCAGCGGATCGCCCAGCCGCAGCGTGCCCAGCCGGCGCCTGAGCGCGGCCAGCAGCTCCTCCTGCACCGACTCCTGCACCAGCAGCCGCGACCCGGCGCAGCACACGTGCCCCTGGTTGAAGAAGATCCCGTTGACGATCCCCTCCACCGCCTGGTCGATCGGCGCGTCGTCGAAGACGATGTTGGCCGCCTTGCCGCCCAGCTCCAGCGTCACCTTCTTGCCGGTGCCCGCCACGGTGCGCGCGATGAGCCGGCCGACCTCGGTGGAGCCGGTGAAGGCCACCTTGTCCACCTCGGGATGCGCCACCACGGCGGCGCCGGTCTCACCCGCGCCGGTCACGATGTTGACCACACCCGGCGGCAGCTCGGCCTGCCGGCAGATCTCGGCGAACAACAGCGCCGTCAACGGCGTCGTCTCGGCCGGCTTGAGCACCACCGTGTTGCCGCAGGCCAGCGCCGGGGCGACCTTCCAGGCGAGCATGAGCAGCGGGAAGTTCCACGGGATGACCTGACCGGCCACCCCCAGCGGCTTGGTGCCGAACCCCGCGTACTGCAGCTTGTCCGCCCAGCCCGCGTAGTAGAAGAAGTGCGCCGCCACCAGCGGCAGGTCCACGTCCCGCGACTCGCGGATCGGCTTGCCGTTGTCCAGCGACTCCAGCACCGCCAGCTCACGCGAGCGCTCCTGGACGATCCGCGCGATCCGGAACAGGTACTTGGCGCGTTCCACTCCGGGCAGGCCGCTCCACGCGCCGAACGCCTTGCGGGCGGCGCGCACGGCCCGGTCGACGTCGTCGGAGGTGGCCGTGGCGACCTCGGCCAGCGTCTCCTCGGTCGCCGGGTCGACCGTCTTGAACGGGGTGCCGGAGCCGTCGACGAACTCGCCGTCGATGAACAGCCCGTACGACGGCTTGATGTCGGCAATGTCCCGCGACTCCGGCGCGGGTGCGTACTCGAAGATCGCCATCAGGAATCCAGGGTGAAGTAGTCGGGGCCGGCGTAGCGGCCGGTGGCCAGCTTCTCGCGCTGCATCAGCAGGTCGTTGAGCAGCGAGGACGCGCCCAGCCGGAACCAGTCGGGCGACAGCCAGTCCTCACCGGCCGTCTCCTGCACGAGCACCAGGTTCTTGACGGCGTCCTTGGTCGTGCGGATCCCGCCGGCGGGCTTGACGCCGACCTGACGGCCGGTGCGGTCACGGAAGTCACGCACCGCCTCCAGCATGATCAACGTCACCGGCAGCGTCGCGGCGGGCGACACCTTGCCGGTGGAGGTCTTGATGAAGTCCGCGCCGGCCAGCATCGCCAGCCACGACGCGCGCCGCACGTTGTCATAGGTGACCAGCTCGCCGGTCTCCAGGATGACCTTGAGGTGCGCCTCGCCGCAGGCCGCCTTCACCGCGACGATCTCCTCGTACACCTTCAGGTAGTCGCCGGACAGGAACGCGCCACGGTCGATCACCATGTCGATCTCGTCGGCGCCCGCCGCCACCGCCAGCGCGGTGTCGGCCACCTTGACCTCGAGCGAGGAACGGCCGCTGGGGAACGCCGTGGCCACCGAGGCCACCTTCACCCCCGAGCCGGCCACGGCCGCCACGGCCACCGGCACCAGGTCGGGATAGACGCACACGGCCGCCACCCGGGGAGCGCCCCCGCCGGGGTGCACGGCCTTGACGCACATGGCCCGCACCTTGCCCGCCGTGTCGGCGCCTTCGAGCGTGGTCAGGTCGACCATCGAGATGGCCAGATCGATCGCCCGGGCCTTGGCCGTCGTCTTGATCGAACGGGTGCCCAGCATCGCCGCCCGCTGGTCCGCGCCGACCCGGTCCACACCGGGCAGGCCGTGCAGGAACGCTC
>NZ_JABWGN010000043.1 GCF_013363975.1 Nonomuraea montanisoli
GATGGCCTTGTCCAGGGCGACGAAGTGGCGCCCGTCGCCGCGCAGCGCGATCCGCGCCGCGGTGATCGCCTTGATCGAGGCCACCGCGTTGCGCTCGATGCACGGGATCTGCACCAGCCCGCCGATCGGGTCGCAGGTCAGCCCCAGGTTGTGCTCGATGCCGATCTCGGCGGCGTTCTCCACCTGCTCCGGAGTGCCGCCCAGCACCTCGGTCAACCCGGCCGCCGCCATCGAGCAGGCCGAGCCGACCTCGCCCTGACAGCCCACCTCGGCGCCGGAGATGGAGGCGTTCTCCTTGAACAGCACCCCGATCGCCGCGGCGGTCAGCAGGAACCGGATCACGCCCTCGTCGTCGGCGCCCGGCACGAACCGGCTGTAGTAGGTCAGCACGGCCGGGATGATCCCCGCGGCGCCGTTGGTCGGGGCGGTGACCACCCGGCCGCCCGCGGCGTTCTCCTCGTTGACGGCCAGGGCGAACAGCGACACCCAGTCCATCGCGCGCAGCGGGTCGTCGCCGGCCTCGCTCTGCAGCCGGCGGTGCAGCTGGTTGGCCCGCCGCCGGACCTTCAGCCCGCCGGGCAGCACGCCTTCCTGGGCGATGCCGCGGCGCACGCACTCGCTCATCACCCGCCACAGGTGCAGGATCTGCTCGCGGATCTCGGTCTCGGTGCGGCCGAAGGCCTTCTCGTTCTCCAGCATCAGGGCCGAGATCGACAGGCCGGTGGCCGAGCAGTGCTTGAGCAGGTCCTCGCCGGTGGTGAACGGGTAGGGCAGGACGGTGTCGTCGGGTTTGATCCGGTCGGCGCCGGTGGCGTTCTCGTCGACGACGAAGCCGCCGCCGACGGAGTAGTAGATCTTCTCGCGCAGGGTGTGGCCGTCGGCGTCGCGGGCGGTGAAGCGCATGCCGTTGGGGTGGCCGGGCAGGGAGATCTTGCGTTCGAAGACGAGGTCGTCGCCGACGACGAACGGGATCTCGCGTTTGCCGTAGAGGGTGACGGTGCCGGAGGCGCGCATGGCGGTCAGGCGGGCCTCGACGGTGTCGACGTCGACGTGTTCGGGTTTGTCGCCGGACAGGCCGAGCAGGACGGCCTTGTCGCTGCCGTGGCCTTTGCCGGTCAGGCCGAGCGAGCCGTAGAGGATGGCCTCGACGCGGGCGACCTGGTCGAGCAGGCCGTCCTGGTCGAGGCCGCGCGCGAACTTGTGCGCGGCGGCCATCGGGCCGCCGGTGTGCGAGCTCGACGGGCCGATGCCGACCTTGAACAGGTCGAAGACGC
>NZ_JABWGN010000044.1 GCF_013363975.1 Nonomuraea montanisoli
CTAGGGCCTGTACGGAGTTGAGATCAGAGGGATTGCCTGCGGTATGGCCGACGGTCCTGGTAGGCCATCGGGCATGGCGCGTGGAGACCTCACCGACGAGGAATGGTCCTTGATCGAGCCCCACTTACCGCTGGGTGAGCGAGGCCCGATCCCGGATCTGCGACGGCTGTTCAACGCTGTGATGTGGCGGTTTCGTACCGGCAGCCCGTGGCGGGACCTGCCGAGCGAGTACGGGCCCTGGTCTACCGCCTACGATCGGTTCCGCGCCTGGGCGCTGAACGGTGTGTTCGAGCACCTGATGCAGGCGATGATCGCCGAGGCCGCAGCCCGTGGACAGGCCGACCTCGACCTGATCAGCGTCGACTCCACCACTGCCCGCGCCCACCATCATGCCGCTGGGATGGTCTTGGACGGCGAGCTGAGCGCAGCGCTGGAACAAGCCGCCGAGCAGGAAAAGGGGCTGCGCCAAAGGGGCAAAACGCTCGCGGCGGCGATCCCGGGGACGGCGACGAGGGAGGCGACGACGGAGAGAGACGAAGGCGGCTACGGCGCCGGCACCGGTTCCGGTTGAAGGCGGCCAAGCTGGGCCGCTCGCGAGGCGGCTTGACCAGCAAGGTGCATCTGTCGGCCGATGGTCGATGCCGTCCGCTGTCCTTCGTTCTGACCGCCGGCCAAGCCGGAGACAGCCCGCAGTTTCGCGCCGTGCTGGAGCGCATCAAGATCCGTCTGCCGATCGGCCGTCCGCGGACCCGGCCGGGCGCGGTGGCCGCCGACAAGGCCTACTCCTCCCGCGGAAACCGCGCTTACCTGCGCCGACGCCGCATCAAGGCGGTCATCCCGGAGAAGGCCGATCAGGCGGCCAACCGCAAGAAGCGCGGCTTCCGCGGCGGCCGACCGATCGCTCATGATCCCGATCTCTACAAGCAGCGCAACACGGCAGAACGCTGCATCAACCGGATGAAAGAGTGGCGTGGGCTAGCCTTCCGGTTCGACAAGACGCCCGACAGCTATCTGGCCGGCCTGCACCTACGCGGAGCCGTCTTATGGATCCGAAGCCTCCGACCAGCCTAAGATCCGAACTCCGCACAGGCGCTAG
>NZ_JABWGN010000045.1 GCF_013363975.1 Nonomuraea montanisoli
TAGGACGTGTCTCAAAGAATGACGAGCCAGTCGTTGATGGCAGCGATGTGGATGGTGGCTTCGTAACGGACGGCGAGTTTGTCGAACCGGGTAGCGATGCCGCGGTGCCGTTTGAGCCGGTTGATGCCGCACTCGACGGCTGAGCGGGCGCGGTAGTCGACTGGATCGAAAGCTGGAGGGCGGCCGCCGCGGGTGCCTCGTCGCTGCCGGGCGATGATCCGGTCAGCAGGCTCTGGGATGGTGCATCGGATCCTGCGAGAGCGTAGGTGCTGCCGGATCGCGCGCGAGGAGTAGGCCTTATCGGCGCGGACGGTCTCGGGTCGAGTGCGCGGGCGGCCGGGCCCGAGCCGGGGCACCCGGATCGCGGCCATGACCGTAGGGAACTGTGGCGCGTCACCGCGTTGCCCGCCGGTGAGCACCAGGGCCAGCAGCCGCTGGCCCTGGTCGCACGCCAGGTGGAGCTTGGTCGACAAGCCGCCTCGGGACCGCCCGAGGGCGTGATCGGCAGGCTCGGGTCGTACCCCACCGGGTGACTCGGCCTGGAGCTCGCCGCGCCGGGAGGCTCCGGCCGCATGCTGGTGCGCTCGGCAGATCGTGGAGTCCACCCCGATCTGCCAGCCGACCAGGCCTCGGGCATCAGCCGCAGCCTGTAACCAGGTGAGAATCTGCTGCCAGACGCCGGCCCGTTGCCAGCGGCGGAACAGGCTGTAGACCGCCTGCCAGGAGCCGTAGCACTGCGGTACGTCCCGCCAGGGCGCGCCTACTCGTACCCGCCAGCGGATCCCGTCGATCAACTGGCGCTTGCTCCATCGCGACGGTCGACCTGGTCTTTTGCCCGCAGGCAGCAGCGGTTCCAGCCGCGCCCACTGCGCATCGGTGAGGTCGAACCGCCGCGTCACCGCTAAGGTGGCCACGAGGTCTCCGGGTACAGGTTCTTCTTGGTCGTTGAACCCTTTACCGGAGACCTCTTTGCTTATCCGGCTACGACACGCCGTTGATCAACACTTCGAGACAGGCCCTAG
>NZ_JABWGN010000046.1 GCF_013363975.1 Nonomuraea montanisoli
GCTCCAGCCTGGGACGGCCATCCGCACCGTCAACGCGTGCTCCACCAGATTGATCAACGCGCTCTTGACCGAGTCCTTCGACCGCGCGTCCAACCGCACCAACGGAATATGCGCCGACAACGTCAACGCATCCCGCACCTCCGCATCACTGTGCGGATAGCCGCCGTCCCAACCGTTGATCCCCACGATGAACGGAAGCTGCGCCTCCTCGAAATAATCGATCGCCGGGAAACTATCGGCCAACCGGCGCGTGTCCACCAGCACCACCGCACCGATCGCCCCCCGCACCAGGTCATCCCACATGAACCAGAACCTGTGCTGACCCGGCGTACCGAACAAATACAGGATCAAATCCCGATCCAGCGACACCCGCCCGAAATCCATCGCCACCGTCGTGGTCGACTTCAACGGCGTCATCCCCAGATCATCGATCCCCACCGACGCATCCGTCATCACCGCCTCGGTCGTCAACGGCATGATCTCCGACACCGCACCCACGAACGTCGTCTTACCGACACCGAACCCACCCGCCACGACAATCTTCGTCGACGTGAGACCCGGAGACGACACACCAGGACTAGAGCCTGCGAAGTCCACTGAGCACCCTTTCCAGCAGGTTGACATCCGGCCGACCCGCATCCAGCTGCGGCTGATGCACCCGCACCAACCCCTCCGCCGCCATATCCGCGATCAGCACCCGCACCACACCCAACGGAATCCGCAACAACGCCGACACCTCAGCCACCGACCGAACCTGCCGACACAACTGCGAAATCGCCTGATACTCCGGCGTGATATGCGAGAACTCCCGCGGCTCAGCCGTCGCCGACGACACCAACGCCTCCATCGCCAGCTTCACCCGCGGCGCCGTACGCCCACCCGTCACCGCGTACGGACG
>NZ_JABWGN010000047.1 GCF_013363975.1 Nonomuraea montanisoli
GTGGCCGCCGAGATGGGCATCTCCCGGCCCACGGCCTACAAGTGGGTACGTCGATGGCGCGACCATGGCGAAGCGGGCTTGCACGACCGCTCCAGCCGGCCCCATACGACCCCGCACCGCACCGCGGCGGACGTGGAGGCCAAGGTGTGCCACTTACGCACCACTGGCAAGCTCGGCCCGGCTCGGATCGGGCCGATCCTCGGCCTGGCACCTTCCACCGTGCATCGCATCCTGACCCGCCACAACCTGCACCGCCTGGTCTGCCTCGATCGGCCCACCGGCCAGCCGATCCGCCGCTACGAACGCGACCGGCCCGGCGAACTGGTGCACATCGATGTGAAGAAGCTCGGCCGTATCCCCGACGGCGGAGGCTGGCGCGCCCTGGGCCGGGCAGCCTGTCCCGACCGGCGTCGAAGCACCGGCTTCGACTACATCCACTCGGCCGTCGACGACCACACCCGCATCGCCTACAGCGAGATCCACCCCGACGAGAAAGCCGCCACCTGCGCCGCGTTCCTGCGCCGGGCAGCGGCCTTCTTCGCCACCTGCGGCATCAGCCACATCGAGCGCGTCCTGACCGACAACGCCTGGAGCTACCGCAAAGCAACCGCCTGGCAGCGAGCCCTGGCCGATCTCGGCGCGACCGGCAAACGCACCCGCGCCTACCGGCCACAAACCAACGGCAAGGTCGAACGCTTCAACCGCACCCTGCTGGAGGAATGGGCCTACATCCGCCCCTACGCCAGCAACGACGAACGCACCGCCGCTCTGCAAGACTTCCTGCACACCTACAACCACCACCGCTGCCACACCGCGCTCGGAGGCCAACCACCGATCACCCGCGTCAACAACCCTGCGGGTCAATACA
>NZ_JABWGN010000048.1 GCF_013363975.1 Nonomuraea montanisoli
GTGTCGTACGGGGTGGAGTGGGTGGAGGTCGCGGCCGGTGGCGTCGCGGGTGTGGGGGCGCCGTCGGTGGTGTGGTGCGTGTCAGAGGAGTCGGACGTGCCGTCGTCGGTGCGGGTGTTGACGGGCCGGGTGCTGGAGGTGGTGACGGGACAGGCTGCCGAGCCGGTGGTGTTCGCGACGCGGCCGGGTGATGTGGCGGCGGGTGCGGTGTGGGGGTTGGTGCGTTCGGCGCAGTCGGAGCAGCCGGGCAGGTTCGTGCTGGCCGAGGTGGAGGAGGGGTTCTCGGACTGGGGGCGGGTGATCGCGACCGGGGAGCCGCAGGTGCGGGTGGCGGGGGACAAGATCCTCGTTCCGCGTCTGGCCCGGCGCGGTCAGGAGAGCCGGCAGGACCTGGAGCAGATCTCGGGTGCGGTGCTGGTGACGGGCGGTACCGGTGGTCTGGGTGCTCTGGTGGCGCGGCGGTTGGTGGAGCGGCATGGGGTGCGGGAGCTGGTGCTGGTCTCGCGTCGCGGGGCTGATGCTCCGGGGGCTGGTGAGCTGGTGGCGGAGCTGTCCGGGCTGGGCGCCGACGTGCGGGTGGCGGCGTGTGACGTGGCCGACCGCCGGGCGCTGGCCGCCCTGCTGGACGAGATTCCGTCGCTGGGCGGGGTCGTCCACACGGCTGGTGTGCTGGACGACTCGGTGGTGGAGGGTCTGACGCCGGAGCG
>NZ_JABWGN010000049.1 GCF_013363975.1 Nonomuraea montanisoli
CACAAGGAGCACATCATGCAGCAGTTCGCCACCCCCGCCCCGATCGCCGCCGTCCTGGACATCCCCGCCGGACGCATCCGGTTCCTCGCCGCCGACCGCGCCGACACCACGGTCGAGGTCCGGCCCGCGAGCGCCGCCAAGAGCCGCGACGTCAAGGCGGCCGAGCAGACCACGGTCGCGTACGCCGACGGCGTCCTGCGGATCGAGACCGCCACGGCGAAGAACCAGTACCTCGGCCCGACCGGATCCGTCGAGGTGACGGTCGAGCTGCCCGCCGGCTCCCGCGTCGAGGCGAAGACGGCCGGCGCCGAGTTCCGGACCGTCGGCCGCCTCGGCGACGTCGCCTTCGAAGGCGCCTACCGCCAGATCAAGCTCGACGAGACCGCGAGCCTCCGCCTCACCGCGACCGACGGCGACGTCGAGGTCGGCCGGCTGGGCGGCCCCGCGGAGATCAGCACCGCGCGGGGCGACATCCGGATCGCCGAGGCCACCGGCGGCAAGGTCGTGCTCAACACCCAGTCCGGCGACATCTCGATCAACGCCGCCGCCGGAGTCTCGGCCGCCCTGGACGCCGGCACCACCCACGGCCGCATCACCAACGCCCTGAGGAACGACGGCAGCGCCGAGCTCGACATCCACGCCACCACGTCCAGCGGCGACATCACCGCCCGCAGCCT
>NZ_JABWGN010000004.1 GCF_013363975.1 Nonomuraea montanisoli
GTCCTCGAGCTCGATCTCCTTGGCGATGGAGACACCGTCGTTGGTGATCGTGGGGGCGCCCCACTTCTTCTCCAGCACGACGTTGCGGCCCTTGGGGCCGAGGGTCACCTTGACGGCGTCGGCGAGCCGGTTCATACCGCGCTCCAGGCCGCGCCGGGCCTCCTCGTCGAACGCGATCATCTTCGGGGTCATCGCTGCTCCTGCTCATGATGGGGGCATGCCGGGACGGCGCCCGCGACGGACGGCCCGCCGGGCATGGCGGTCCTCGCCCTCCCGGCACACGCGTGCGGTTGGCACTCTCGACGTGCGAGTGCCAGGCGTCCCCCGCACTCTATCCACAAACTTGCGTGCCACGCATCAAGTGCGCGCCACGCAACATCGGATAGAGTGTGCTCATGAACGACGACGCCATGGATCTGCGGACGCGCAACAAGCGGGCCACCCGGGACGCCATCAGCAACGCCGCGCTGCGCCTGGCCATCGAGCAGGGCCCCAGCGGGCTGGCCCTGGTCCGCGTCCACGACATCGCCTCGGCCGCGGGCGTCTCCCCCCGCACGTACAACAACTACTTCTCCAGCAGGGAGGAGGCGATCTGCGCCTTGCAGGCCGACCAGGCGGGGCGGGCGGGGCGGGCGCTGCGCGCGCGGCCGGCCGGCGAGCCGCTCGAACAGGCCGTCGTCGCCGCGATGGTCGAGCTCTACACCGACCCCGAGCCCGACCGGGCCGGCCTGCGCATGATCATGTCGACGCCCGAGCTGGAGGGCGAGGCGCTGAAGGCGTTCACCATGGCGGAAGGCCCGCTGGCGGAGGCGATCGCGGCGCGCACCGGCGCCGATCCCGAACGCGACCTGTTCCCGGCCGTCACGGCCGCCTCGGTCGCCGGCGCGATCCGCGTGGCCGGACGCCACTGGCTCGCCCCCGGCAACACCGACTCCTTCGCCGCCGTCCTGACCCGCGCCCTGTCCTGCGTCTTCCCCGCCACGCATCCCTCCTGACCCGCGCGCCGGCCCGGGCCTCCGGGCCTCGCCGCCGTCCCCGCCGGACGGTCCGCGACCGGCGCGGACGGGTTCAGCCGTCCTGGTGCGGGGTGAAGCCGAGGGATTCGTAGAGTCGGCGGGCCCGGACGTTGTCCTCCGTCACCGCGAGCGACAGCAGGGAGTGGCCCTGCTCGCCGAGGGCGCGCATGCTCGCCTCGACCAGCCGCCGCCCCAGCCCGCGGCCGACATGTGAGGGCGCGGTGAAGACGTACGCCAGCAGCGGCACCTCCTGCCACACCGTCACCAGGGCGGCGGCCACGGCGCGGCCCTCGTCCTCGGCGACGAAGGAGGCCGCGGGCTGGAAGGGGCCGTGTTCACCGGTGAAGGCGAGGCGTATCTCCTCCGTCGCCGCGGCGACGCTGTCCCCGGCGTCGGGCTCGTCGGGCGTTCCGCGGTACGCGTCCCACATCAGCCGGCCCAGGGCGGGCAGGTCGGCCGGCACCGGGTGCCGGAAGGCGTGAGCCGGAAGCTCCCGCGGCAGCGTCACGTCGAGACGGAACCGCTTCGGCTCCTCGGGGGGATGCGTCATGTCGTCGGCCACACTCCTTGTTCTCGAGGCACGTCTTGTTCTCAGGGCACGTCAGCGGTGGGGCCCGAGTGATCAACCGTACAGCCCGGCGAGAGGGCGGGGTGGCGCGGGAAGGCGATGATCGGCCACCATCGTCGGCATGACGAGCGGAAAGGGCGGTCCCCGCCCAGGCCGTTGAGACTCATGGTCGGCGAGGCATCCACGGGGTTGTAGATCAAGCCCGCCCGCTGAGGGAGCAAGTTCACCCTGCAGTGCCGCCAGGCGAATGCTGACAGGGATTCTCTCGGAATCGACCGTTATTGAGAGCGATGCCCATCCTTCCTCCTCAGTAGTAGCGGGCCATGAGTTCGGTCGCCCAGGCCGGTTGGGTGACCGGTTGACGGGGGGCGAACTCGATCAGGTATGGCTTGATGTCCAGGACCGGCGTGCCGGAAAGTGCGTCCAGGTCGGCGACATGCACGTCCAAGCCGTCCACGGTGAGTAGGCGGCAGCGGGAGACGCCCAGGCGGTTGGGGCGGTATGGCCCACGGTGGGCGAAGACTCCGACGGGTGCCGCCATCGGGTTTCCTCGTGGGGAGCGAGGCCGGCTGTTCACCGTCGCCGGATCGATGCGGTCGAAGAGGAAGACGATCTCCAGGTGGGAGAAGTGCTCAAGGCCGAGCACCGTCGAGGTGGTGAAGGATGCGCCGTCAAGCCGGATCACGGCTCGCGCGTCGTGCCAGTTGTCTTCGTACATCTCGCTGCGACCGCCTACGACGTGGCCGATGGGGCGCAGGGTCACGGTCTTCGCTGTCATGGTGATCTCCTGGTTCTGGGCTGCCCCCGGCGGCCATCCAGCGTCGATGCACCTCCGATCAGCCGGAGCTGGGTGAGGGTGAATTCCTCCCCCCAGGACGCCATGGGGCGCAGTTTCTCCTTGCGCTGGGCGGCATGCGTGATCCCGGCCAGGCCGAAGACAGCGGCCAGGACGGCCTGCAGCCCCCACAGGGACACGTTCACGTCAGTTGCTCTCCTTCCTTCAGCGTTCTTGGCCTAGTAACGGCCGAGGGTGCCGCGGTGCCGGGCGAGGTGTTCGAGCCGGTTGAACAGGACCACCCCGACCGCCGTGATGAGGAGCGGCTGGGCCAGCAGCCAGCCGAGACCCCAGCCGGTCGGGAGGGCGGCCAGGGAGTGCCCGCCGAGCAGGATGTCGCGCATCGCCTCGACGCCGGGCGCGATGGGGACGGCCAGGCGGCTGAGGAAGGCGATCGAGTCGGGCATGGCGGCCAGGGGGACCAGGGTGCCGCCAGCGATGGCGTAGACGGCCACGGACAACTGGGTGATGATCTCGATGCGTTTGAACACCAAGGTCAGGCCGCACAAGATGAGCGCGAGCCCGCAGGTGCCCAGCACGATGGCGGCCAGCGGCACGATCACCTGCGCGTCGACGGGCAGCCGCCCACCCTGGAAGCTGATGGCAACGGCGCCGGTGACCAGGACGGCCAGCGCTGTGGGGACGGCCGCGATCACGGCGGCGACCTGGCGGCCGAGGATGCTCGCGGCCGAGGGCAGCGGGGTCAGACAGGTCTGTTCCAGTACGCCCGACTGGATGTCGTCCAGGTAGCTCCAGAACACGCGGTTGACCTGCTCGTGGATGAAGGTCAACGCCACCATGCCGAGCAGCACCGGCGGCAGCAGATCCGCACGCAGCTGCCCACGTCCCATGAACAGCACGATGAGCAGGTAGAACAGCGGAAACGTGATCATCTCCATGAGGACTTCGCGCCATCCGGTGAGCAGCCCGAGCAGGCCCTTGCGGACTTCGGCGGCCAATCCCCGGATGAAGGTCATGACGACTCCAGGGCTCGTCGATGGTTGCGGACGAACAGCAGACCGGCGACGGCAGTGAGGACGAGGGTGTGGGCCAGCAGCCAGGGCAGCGTGCCGCCGGCCCAGACCTCGGCCAGGGTCCATCCTCCGAACAGCGTCTGGGTCAGCGCCTCGATGCCCAGCGTCGTGGGGAGGAGTCTGGCCGCCGCGGCCAGCCAGTCCGGATACAGGTGCAGCGGCAGGAACGAGCCGTTGAGCAGCAGCACCAGCGACGTGAACAGTGACTGGAGGGCGCCGATCATCGGCGAGACCAGGGCGAGGGACGCCAGCAGGAAGGTGAAGGCGAGCGCGTCGACCACCAGGAGCGCGGCGGGCAGGAGCGCCGCCCAGCGCACGGGGACGGCGATCTGGGCCACGAGCATCGGGACGAGCGCGGCGACGGCGGCCACGGCCAGCCCGAACGCCGAAGCGGTGATCAGCCGGCCGAGCATCAGCAGCGACGGGGGCGCCGGGCTGGCCGCCGATGGAATGCCGTTCGCCACCATCACCGCGATCTCACCCGGTGACCGCTGGTGGCTCGCCGAGGACTTCGGCGGAGTGGATGGCCGGGCGGTCCCCGCAGAGCGGCGTCGCGCCTGCCTGACCCAGCTCGTCAGGGTGCAGAAGGAGACCCTGGCCCGCGACGACATCTGGCGGGCGCCCAGACTTCCGAAGAACCTGGACCGGGCACTGGGCGGCGAGGAAGCCGACCGGCTGCAGGCACTGACCCCCTACCTGGTCGAGTGCGCCGAACGCCTGGACGAGGCGGGCATCCCGGCGACGATCGTCCACCGCGATCTCCGTCCGGGCAACGTGGTCGTGCGCGAGGAGGGGATCCTTTGCACGACTGGAGCTTCGCCCGACCAGGCCATCAACGGTTGGCGAAAGCAGGGCTCATCGGTCGCGCTCAGGATCCGCTCGACGCCCAGGACCGACCCGCAGCCAAGGCCAGGACCTGACTTCGCCCCAGCTCCCCGAGGGCGCCGCACCGCGCCAGCCCTTGAGTTCGACATCGGACGCGCGAACCCGGCTACGACCGCGCTCGCGCAAAATATATAGACTGGTCTATTATCCAACCATGACCGAAACGAAGGGCGCCAGGACCAGCGCGCGGCTGGTGGAGGCGATGCTGGAGCTGATCCAGGCCAGGGGGTACAGCGGCACGGGTCTCAACACCGTGGTGGAGCAGGCGGGCGCCCCCAAGGGCTCGCTGTACTTCCACTTCCCCGAGGGCAAGGAGGCCCTCGGGGAGAGGGCCGTGGAGCTGGCGGCCGGACGGTTCCGCGACCTCCTGGCCGAGTCGGCGGCGGCCCCGGAAGGCCCGGCGAGCGGGGCGGAGGGAGCCGGCGCCGTGGTCTGCCGGGTGATCGACGTGCTCGCCCGTATGGTCGAGGACAGCGACTACCAGCTCGGATGCCCGGTCTCGGTGGTCACGCTGGAGATGGGCGCGCAGAGCGAGCGGCTGCGCGACGCCTGCGCGAACGCCTTCGACTCCTGGATCACGCCCGTGGCCGACCATCTCGCCGCCCACGGCCGCCCCCTCCCGGAGGCCCGCACCCTGGCGACGGCCGTGGTCAGCACGGTGGAGGGCGCGATGATCGTCTCGCGCGCCCAGCGGTCGACGGAGCCGTTGCGCTGCGCCGCCCACGCCGTCACCGTGCTGCTGGACGGGCATGACGCCGCGACCGCGAAGGCGGCGTCGTGAGGCCGGCGGAGCGGCGCGCCCTGGTGTTCGGGGCGACCGGCTTCGTCGGCCGTCACCTGGTCCTCGCCCTCGGCCGGGCCGGGGTGCGGGTCGGCACGGCCACCCGGAGCGGCGAGTCGTACCGGCGGCTCGCCGCCTGGCTGGCCGGGCACGGTCACCACCCGGCCCCGGCCGATCTGCGCGTCGACTTCGGCGCACCGGCGCTCACCCGCGACGATGTCACGGCGTGGGACGACGTCACCGAGGTCTACAACTGCGCCGGCGCCTACCGGTTCGGGATGACGGCGGAGGAGGCCCGCCGGGCCAACGTCGAGAGCGTCCGCGCGGTCGTCGCCCTCGCGGCGCGGCTGCCGCGGCTGCGCCGCCTGGTCCACGTCTCCGGCTACCGGGTGGGCGGGCAGGATCCGGCGCTGATCCCCTGGAGCGACGAGCGGCGGCGACGCGTCTACCGGGCCCTCGGCGCGTACGAGGCGTCGAAGGTGGAGGCGGACGCCATGCTGCGGGCCGTCGCGGACCAGGCGGGCGTCCCGTGGTCGGTCGTGAACCCGTCCAGCGTGATCGGCGACAGCGTCACCGGCGAGTCCGACCAGCTTCTCGGGCTCGCGTCGAGCGTGGAGGAGATCTGGCGGGGCGCCATGCCGGCGCTGCCGGGCGGGGCGCGCACGTTCGTGCCGGTCGTCACGGTGGACCACCTCGCCCGGTTCATGATGCTGCTGCCGGTGGACGCGGCCGCCGAGCGCGGCTCGTACTGGGTGCTCGACGACGACACCCCGGCCCTGCCCGACCTGCTCACGCTCATCGCGCGGCACTACGGGGTCAAGGTTCCGCGGGCGCGCGTGCCCGTGCCGCTCCTCAGGCGCCTGCCGCGCCGGATCACGCGGACCGATCCGGAGACGCTGACGTTCCTGTCGAGCGACCGCTACCCGACCGGGCCCGCGAACGCCCTGGCCGCCCGGCACGGCCTGACCATGCCCGACGTCACCACCTCGCTCCTGCGCTGGGCCGACCACCTGGCTGCGCACCATTTCACGGCGTGACGTCGTCGGTGTCGCGGGCCGGTTCGAGGTTGGCCGTCATGCGTTCGAGGACGCTGACGGCCGTCCGGTACTCGTCGAGCGAGATGCCGCTCATGGACAGCTCGCGGAACGCGCCGACCCGCTCGGCGACCCGGGCCAAGCGCCCGGCGCCCTCGGCGGTGAGGGCGAGCCGGCCCGGCGCGGGGCGGGCCGCCCAGCCGCCGGCCAGCACGGCGTCGATGGCGGCGGCCAGCGCGGGGGCGTCGCCGTTGGCGGCGAGCACCGACACGACCTCGGCGTCGGTGACGTCCCGGGCCTCCGGCACGTGCGAGCCGTCCTGGACGACGTTCAGCACCTGCCAGGCGAGCCGGGTGAGGCCGAACTCCGCCAGCATGCCGTTCATGTGGAGGGTGAGGGCCTGGTCGGCGCGGTTGAGCCAGTAGCCGATCGGCTTCATGGAGGGTGCTCCGTTCAGTGGCGGGAGGCCGCGGGCGAGGACGACAGGAGGGCGGGCCAGTCCTGGGCGGCGGCCCAGTCGGCGAAGCCGTGCCAGCCCACCTCCGGGTGGTCGCGGCGCAGCCCGGCGACGTCCACGTCGAGGCCCACCTCGGTGAAGTAGGCGAACATGGCCGCCAGGTCGTCCGAGCGCTGCCTGACGTACGCGAGAGGCACCTCCCGGTGCGCGATCGGGGCGCCGATGGCGGAGGCGAGGATCTCGGCCATCTGGGCGGGAGTGCGCTCGTCGGAGGCGATGTCGATGCGGCGGCCGATGAACTCGGCGCGGCGCCGGAAGGCCAGCGCGGCGAACGCGCCGATGTCGGCGGCGGGGATGAGCGCGAGCGGTTGATCGGCGGGCATCGGCCAGGCGAACGTGCCCTCGCGCAGCCCGTCGAGCGTCCACCCGCTCGCGTAGTTGTCCATGAACGCGGCCGGCGCGATCACCGTCCACGGCACGCCGGAGGCGGCCAGGTGCTGCTCGACGAGCCGCTTGCTCGCATAGTGCGGGACGCCGGTGTCGCGGTCGGCGTGGGCGGCGGAGGTGAACACGACGTGCCCGAGACGGGCGGCCGCCGCGGCGTCGACGAGGGACTTGCCCTGGCGGACCTCGGTGGCGATGTCGGTGCCGAACGGCGTGGTGACCGCGAACAGCGCGTCGGCCCCCGCGAGCGCGGCGTCGAGGGAGGCGCGGTCGTCGAAGCCGGCGCGGCGGACGTCGGCGCCGAGGGCCTTGAGCGCCTCGGCGGCGGCTGAGCCGGGGTCGCGGGTGAGCGCGCGCACCTGATGGCCGGCGTCGAGGAGCGCGCGGGCGGTGGCCCCGCCCTGGGCGCCGGTGGCGCCGGTGACGGCGACGGTGAGCATGGAGGTCTCCAGGTTGCTAGAATTGCTGTGTGGCGCATTAAGTGCGCCGCGCAGCAGATTAGCACGAGAATTGCTGCGTCGCACAGCTATTTGGGACGGTGATCGCGATGACGGACCCGCGCCGGGAGCGGCTGTACGAGGACCTGGCCATGGCCTCACGCCGCTACATGGCGGCGTACGTGCTGTTCAACCAGGCCGTCGCCGACCACCTCGGGCTGCACCCGACCGACGTGCAGTGCCTGAGCCTGCTGACGGCGGCGCCCGAGCCGCTCACCGTGAGGCAGATCGCCGAGCTGACCGGCCTGACCACCGGCTCGGCGACCCGCCTGGTCGACCGGCTCGAACGCGGCGGCTACGTGGCCCGCACCCCCGACCGGCAGGACCGGCGCCGGGTCCTGGTCACGCCGGTCCCCGAGCATCTCTCCCACGTCAGCGCCCTCTGGGACGACCTCGGCGCCTCCTGGCAGACGCTCTACGACGAGCACACCGAGGAGGAGCTGGAGGTGATCACCCGGCACATGCGCCGGGCGCACGACCTCAGCCACGTCCAGATGGACCGCCTGCGTGCCCGGCCGAAGCCCGGTCGGACCTCGCGACACGGGTAGCAACCGTGTGACCAGGGCAAACTCCCCCGTGTCAGCACCCTCTGGCGGGGAGGAGGCCACCCGAGATGGACGACGACAAGGTGACGGAGTTCCTGGGCAGGTTCGTGAGCGACCTGGGGGCGACCGAAGCGGCGGGCTCCGTCGTGATCGGCCACCGGCTCGGCCTGTACCGCGCGCTCGCCGAGGGGCCCGCGACGCCCGAGGAGTTCGCCGGGCGCACCGGGTGCCACCCGCGCTACCTCACCGAGTGGCTGCGCGGCCAGGCCGCCGGCGGCTACGTCTCCTACGACCCCGGCACGGGGCGGTTCTCGCTGTCGGAGGAGCAGGCGTTCTGCCTGGCCGACCCGGCGGGGCCGAACGTGCCGGCGGCGTTCCTCATCGCGCTGGGCATGCTGCTCGCCGAGCCGCGCATCACCGAGGCGTTCCGCACGGGCGCCGGGTTCGGCTGGCACGAGCACGCGAAGGACGTCTTCGTCGGGTGCGACGCGTTCTACCGGCCCGCGTACATGGCCGCGCTGGTGTCGAGCTGGATCCCGGCGCTGGACGGGACCGAGGAGAAGCTGCGGGCGGGAGCCCTGGTCGCGGACGTCGGCTGCGGCCTCGGGTCGTCCTCGATCCTCCTCGCGCAGTCGTACCCGCGCACCAGCGTCGCCGGCTCCGACTACCACGCCGAGTCCATCGAGCTGGCCCGCGAGCGCGCCGCGGAGGCCGGGGTGGACGACCGGGTCG
This sequence comes from Nonomuraea montanisoli, assembly GCF_013363975.1. Taxonomy (GTDB): domain Bacteria; phylum Actinomycetota; class Actinomycetes; order Streptosporangiales; family Streptosporangiaceae; genus Nonomuraea; species Nonomuraea montanisoli. The sequence goes on from NZ_JABWGN010000004.1 coordinate 8,829, forward strand.
ACTTCGAGGTGGCCACCGCGCACACCTTCACCGGCGCCGACTACGACCTCGTGACGATGTTCGACTGCCTGCACGACATGGGCGACCCTCTGGGAGCGGCCCGGCGGGTGCGGGAGGCGCTGGCCCCCGACGGCACGTGGCTGCTGGTCGAGCCGTACGCCGCCGACGCGGTGGAGGACAACTTCACCCCTGTCGGCCGGATCTACTACAGCGGATCCACGTTCCTCTGCGTGCCCAACGCGCTGTCCCAGCCGGGCGGGTACGCGCTGGGCGCGCAGGCGGGTGAGGCCAGGATCCGCGAGCTGACCCGCGAGGCGGGCTTCACCCGGCTCCGGCGGGCCGCGGAGACGCCCTTCAACCTCGTCTACGAGATCCGGCCGTAGCTCGCCGGGACGGTCTGCGGCGGAAACGGCCGCGCGGAGCTGTTGACACGACCCGCCCCGACGGAAAAGATACGGTCGTCCGTACAAATGAGGATGGACGACATGACCGACTGGGAACGCCGGCTGGCCCTCGACCCGTCAGCCGCTGTGCCGCTCTACTACCAGCTGCGCGAGCGGCTGCGGGCCGTCATCCGCGACTGCGAGCCCGACACCCTGATCCCGGCCGAGAAGGACCTCATGGTCTACGCGGGCGTGAGCAGGGCCACGGCCCGCCGGGCGATCGGTGACCTCGTCCAGGAGGGGCTGCTCGTGGCCCGGCAGGGCAGCGGCACCTACACGGCGCCGATGGCCGTGGCCCCCGAACTGGGCGCGCGCCCGGCCGGTTTCACCGAGACGATGGCGCGGCTCGGGCGCAGGCCCACGACGCGCGTGCTCAGGGCGCACCGCCAGCCGGCGGGCACCGACGTCGGCGTCGCGCTCGGCCTGAGCGAGTCGCAGGAGGTCGTCTTCATCGAGCGGCTGCGGCTGCTCGACGGCGCCCCCTGCATGGTGGAGAGCGCCCATCTGCCCGCCGACCTGGTGCCGGACATCCTCGACGAGGACCTGACCGGCTCGCTGTACGACCTGCTGCGCATGAAGTACGGCCTGACCCCGGCGAGCGGCCGGGAGACGATCGGCGCGGTCAACGCCGACTACCGGCTCGCCGAGCTGCTGCGCGTGCCGATCGCCGCGGCCCTGCTGGTCACCTCGCGCAGCACCAGCACCGAGAGCGCGGTCGCGCTCGAGTACACCATCCGCCACGCCCGCGGCGACGTCGCCGTGTTCTCCGTGGAGCTCAACGACGCCAACAACGCCCTGATGGGCCAGTAACCCCCTCGCCGGATCCCCGGTGCGGCGCCGCCGCACCGGTGGCGAAGCACTGCCTTCCGGAGGTTGAGCATGACCCTGTTGACCCGGCGCCGCCTGCTCGCCGCGGCCGCGCTGACCACGGCCTCCGGCCTCCTCGCCGCGTGCGGCGGCTCCGAACCCGAGGCGGCGGTGCCGGCCGACGGCGTCCCGCGGGGCAAGCTCTCCGTCTGGCTGCACCAGACCAAGGCGTACGACGCGGTGTTCACGAACCTGCTGCACAGCTACATCCAGGAGTTCGGCGGCGTCGACGTCACCCCGCTCTACGTGCCGGTCGACAAGTTCGACGCCAAGCTGCTGACCGCCTTCGCGGGCGACGCTCCCCCGGACCTGTTCAAGATCGGCGGCTGGACCGTCCCCGGTCACGCCCGCAAGGGCCGCCTCGCGCCGATCATCCCCAAGGCCATGGGCGTGGCCGACGACAAGGCGCTGATCGCCCAGTACGACCAGAGCGCCATCTCCTCGCTCTCCTACCAGGGCCGGCTCTACGGCGTCCCCATCGACTACACGATCTGCTTCCTCTACTACCGCAGGGACAGGTTCGCCGAGGCCGGGCTCGACCCGGACAAGCCGCCCACCACCTGGGAGGAGGTCGCCGAGTACAGCAAGCGGCTGACCTCGGCCGACGGCAAGAAGGTCGGCCTGCAGTGGATCCTGGGCAACCCGCAGTGGACGCTGATGCAGCTCCTCGCGCTGGTGAAGGGCAAGGGCGGCGGCATCCTCAGCGCCGACGCGGGCAAGGCCACGCTGGCCACGGACGCCGGCGTGGAGGCGCTGCGTTACTACGGGAGCGTGGGCGACGCGAAGCTGTCGAACCCGCTGTCGGGCTTCGGGCTGTTCGCCACCGGCCAGGCGGCGATGGTCGTCTCCGGGCTGTTCGCGATGGACCTGTTCCCGGCGCTGAACAAGCAGCTCGCCTTCGGCAAGTCCTTCGACATCGCGCCACTGCCGCACTGGGACGGCGCGCAGCCCGTCGCCCCGGCCTACACCTGGGCGTGGGCGGTGGCGGAGCAGTCGAAGCTGCCGTACACCGCCTGGCACTTCATCGACTACCTCCAGCGGGAGGACGTCGCGGCGCGCCAGCTCAAGGACGCGAGCCTGCTCACCCCCGTCAAGGGCTGGGAGAAGCTGCCCAACGCGGACCCGAAGGCGATGGAGATCATGGCGGCCGCCGCCCCGCACGCCGACTTCGGCCCGCAGACGCCGGTGTGGCAGGAGATGGCCAAGGCGCTGACCGACGCCGGCGACGCGGTGGCCTTCGGCAAGAAGACGCCCGAGCGGGCCGCCGCGGACTTCGACCAGGCGATGCGGATCGCGCTGTGACCCTCACCGTCCGGCTGCCCGGACCCGCCACGACGGTCTCGGGCCGGGGGCAGCGGTGGGCCGAGGCGCGCGCCGGGAGCCTGCTGGCGCTGCCCGCGGCGGTGTACTTCCTGGTCTTCTGGGTCGTGCCGTTCGCCGGCGCCGTATGGCTCAGCTTCACCGACTACGAGCTGGCCGGCGTGCCCGCGTGGACCGGCCTGGACAACTACCACAGGCTGCTCGGCGACCCCGGCTTCTGGAACTCGGCCCGGGTGACCGCGCTGTACACGGTCGCCTCCGTGGTCCCGTCGATCGTGCTCGCGCTGGCGATCGCGGTCCCGTTGAGCCGGCCGGGCCGGCTCAACGGCGTGCTGCGCGCGCTGGTCATGATCCCGGCGGCGATGCCGCTCGTGGCCACCTCGATGGTGTGGTCGGCGATCTTCGCGGACGAGGGCCTGGCCAACACGCTGATCGGCCTGGTGGGGATCGGGCCGCAGCCGTGGCTGACCGACGAGCGGCTCGCCCTCTGGGCTCTGGTGATCATGACGACCTGGAAGCATCTCGGGCTGTTCGTGATCATCCTGACCGCCGGGTTGCAGGGGCTGCCGTCCGGCGTGTTCGAGGCGGCCGCGATCGACGGTGCCGGACCGTTGCGGATCTTCGCCCGCATCACGCTCCCGCTGTTGCGCCGCACGCTGCTGTTCGTGCTGGTCATCGCGGTGATCGGGGCGATGCAGTCGTTCGTGCCGGCCTTCCTGCTGACCAAGGGCGGGCCGGCGGGCGCCACCGAGGTGCTGCCGCTCTACCTGTGGGCGACCGGCTTCGGCTTCGAGCGCATGGGGTACGCCTCGGCGATCGCCATGGTGCTGCTCGTGGCCATGCTCGCGCTGTCGCTCGTCCAGTTCGGCGTGCTCAGGGGAGGCGATGACGGATGAGGCCGTCACGCTGGGGAAACGCTCTGCGGGGCACCCTGCTGTCGCTGGTCGTGGCGGTCATGCTGCTGCCGGTGTACGCGATGGTCGCCGTCGCGTCCGCCTCCGACGCGACCGACCTCGGCGGGCTCGGCTTCGACGCCGCCCAGTTCGGCGAGCACCTGTCGCTGCTGTTCGGCCAGGGCGGCTTCCCGCTCTACCTGCGCAACAGCGTGATCCTCTCGCTCGGGGTCGCCGTCCTGGAGGTGGTCCTGTCCGGGGCGGCCGGGTACGCGCTGGCGCAGCTCGCCTTCCCCGGCCGGCGGGTGCTGTTCGCGGTCGTCGTGGGCACCCTGTCGCTGTCGCCGATCGTGGTGCTGGTGCCGATGTACCTGGTCGTCAGGCAGCTCGGCTGGATCGACTCGTTCCAGGGGATGATCGTGCCGTTCGCGATGAGCGCGTTCGGCGTGTTCCTCGTCCGCCAGTTCGCGCTCTCCCTGCCGCGCGAGCTGCTGCTGTCGGCGCGCGTGGACGGCGCGGGCGAGCTGCGCATCTTCCTGCGCGTCGCGGTGCCGCTGCTGCGGCCGGCGCTGCTGACGCTCTTCCTGCTGCAGTTCCTCGCGCAGTGGGACAACCTGCTCTGGCCGCTCGTCGTGGCCAACAAGCCCGGCCTGTGGCCGCTGCCCGTGGGCCTGTCGCAGCTCCAGACGGAGTACGACTTCAGCGCCGGCCTCGTCGGCACCGCCGCGCTGGTGACGGCCGTGCCGCCGCTGGTGCTCATGTTCGTCCTGCAGCGTTACTACGTCGCCGGGCTGACCCTGGGAGGAGTCAAGAAATGAGCGCGTTCGGCGCGTGGACCACCGCGTACGGGCTGCCCGCCTTCTCGTACACGACGGACCAGGAACGGGACCCCCGCGCGGAGTGGGACCCGGTCCTGGACCCGCCCACCCGGCGGCACATGGTCCACCTGGGCAACCGGCGGATCACGCTGGTGGCCGACAACCGGGGCCTGAGCGACCTGTTCGACGAGCACACGGGGCTGCTGTGGCTCACCCGCGGCGCGGGCGTGGCCCGGGTGGACGGCCTGGCGACGGACGTCTCGACGTCGGAGCGGACGTTCGGGCCGACCTTCGCGACCGTCCGGGTGGCCGGCGAGCGGGTGACGCTGGAGCGCACCGTGCTCTGCCCCGAGGGCGAGGCTCCGTGGGTGCTCGTCCGGCTGCGCGTGCGCAACCTGCTCGCCGAGCCCGTACGGCTGACGCTGACCGAGGAGTGGGCGGCCCGGCCCGCCCGCGTCGCGCTCATCACCGGCGCCGAGCCCGCCGAGGATCCCGGGCTGGAGCTGGAACTGCTCACCGGCGGCGCGGACGGGCCGCGCCGGGCCGCCTCCGGGCGGATGGACGTCCCCCTCGACCTGGAGGCCGGCGGCGAGCGGCTGGTCGAGTTCCGGTACGGCCTGCTCCCCTCGGACGCGGGGGCCGGGGCCGCGTCGTTCGAGGAGGGCCCGACTTTTGAGGAGAGCCTGGCCGCCCTGCGGGACCGCCTGCCGCGCGCGTCCGCGCCGCAGGCGCCCGAGGCCGAGCACGAGATCCCGTGGCACGCCGCCCTGCTGACCGGCGGGGCCTGCGCCGACGGCGTGCTCGGCGGCCACACCCTCGACCAGGGCTCGTGCTACTCCTTCCGGCACGGCTTCAACGGGGCCGCGCGCGACCCGCTCCAGCACGCGCTGCCGCTGGTCCACCTCGAGCCCGACCTGGCCCTGTCGGTGCTGCGCAACACGTGCGCCTGGGGCGGCCCCGACGGCGACCTGCCCTACGCCCTCGGGCCGGACAAGCAGCCGTGGACCGACCTGTTCCGGCCGTCGGACCAGAACCTGTGGGCCCTGTGGCTGGCGGCCGAGTACCTGTCCGCCACGGCCGACGCGGCGGCCTTCGCCGAGCCGGTGCCCTACCACCCGGTGCACGGGGCGGCGCCGGTGCCGCTCGGCGAGCACCTGCGCCGCCAGTTCCGCTTCTTCGCCGACGTGGTCGGGCGCGGCGAGCACGGCCACGTGCGCATCCTCAACGCCGACTGGAACGACCTGGCCATCACCGAGAGCGGCGTCGAGCGCGACCTGATGATCGAGCGCGGCGAGTCCGTGCTGAACTCCGCGATGGCCGCCTGGGTGCTGCCGCGTTACGCGGTGCTGGCCGAGCGGCTCGGCGACCACGCGACCGGCGCGGAGGCCCGCAAGCTCGGCGAGGAGCTGCGCAGGCTGGTGGCCGGCGAGTGGAACGGCCAGTGGTTCCGGCGCGCCTACGGCCCCGGGGCGGTCGTCGGCGACTCCGACCTGTGGCTGGAGGTGCAGCCGTGGGCCATCCTCTGCGGCGCCGCCTCACCCGACCGGGCGGAGGAGCTGCTGCGCACGATCGAGGCCACCGCCGCCGCCGACTCGCCGCTGGGCGCCCGGCTGCGCTGGCCCGTCCGCGACAAGTACGGCCCCGGCGGCATCGGCACGATCTGGTACGCGATCAACATGACCCTGATCTGGGCCGCCGCCCGGCACGTGCCCGAGCTGGGCTGGCGATGGTGGCGCCGGATGACGCTGGCCGCGCACACGGCCGCCTACCCGGACGTCTGGGAGGGCACCCTGTCCGGCCCGGACGCCTACCTGGCGCCCGAGACCGACCGCCCCGGCCGCACCTGGGAGCTGGCCGACTTCGGCGTCGCCATGCAGGCGTACCCGGTCGCCAACCTGCACAGCCACTCCCAGCCGCTGCTGGCCTACCTGCGGCTGCTCGGCGTGGAGCCGTTCGGCCCGGTCCCGGGCGGCGACGGCGCCGCCTTCTCCTCGCGCGTCCTGACGGTGGGCGCGTGACGCACGCCGCGCCGCGGGCAGGGCGGCGGCTCGGCGTCGACGTCGGCGGGACCGACACCAAGTGGGTCGTGCTCGACGGCGACACGGTGACCGGCGCGGGCACCGTGGCCACGCCGCCCGGCCCCGGCGAGACGATGACGCTCGTGGCGTCGCTGGCCGACCCGTCGGTCGAGGGCATCGGGATCGCGCTGCCCGGCCACGTGGACCGGGAGACCGGGACGGCGCTGTTCGTGCCGAACCCGCCGGGAGACTGGGACGGCTACCCGGCCGGCCCGCGGCTGAGCGCCCTGACCGGCAGGCCGGTGGCCGTGGTCAACGACGCGCGGGCGTTCGCCCAGGCGGAGCTGCTGCTGGGCGCGGCCAGGGGGCTGCCGGACGTGCTGTTCGCCGTGCTCGGCACGGGGGTGGGCGGCGCGGTGGCGCTGCGCGGCGCGGTCCTCGTCGGGCCGCGCGACAACCTCGGCGAGGTCGGGCACGTCACGGTCGACCCGTCGGGGCCGCCGTGCTGCTGCGGCAACCGGGGCTGCGCGGAGACGTTCGCCGGCGGGCCGGGGATCGTGCGGGCCTTCGGCTCGGGGCCGGCCGCCGCGGTCGCCGCCGCCGCGCGGGCCGGCGACGAGCGGGCCGCCGGCGTGCTGGCCAGGGCGGGCTGGGCGCTCGGCGTCGCGCTGGGCGACGCCGCCGCGCTGTTCGGCGTGGGCGCGGCGGTGGTGGGCGGCGGCGTCTCCGGCGCGCTCGACCTCATGCGTCCCGCCCTGGAACGCGAGCTGGGGCGACGGCGCCCGCTCATCGGTGACGTCGCGGTGCTGCCCGCCGTCCTCGGCCCGCGGGCCGGGGCGATCGGCGCCGCGCTGTGTGGAGGGATGTCCGGATGAACGCGTACGGAGGGAGTTGCCGATGAGGTGGATACGGCGCGCCATGGAGTTGCTCGGCGAGATCGAGGAGACACAGGAGGAGTCCCTGGCGGCGGCGGCGCGCATCGCGGCGTCGGCCATCGGCGGGGGCGGGGTGGTGCACACCTTCGGCACCGGCCACTCGCGGATGGGCGTGGAGGAGATGTTCCCCCGCTACGGCTCCTACCCGGGCTTCCATCCCATCGTGGACCTGTCGACGACGTTCTACACGCAGGTCGCGGGGGCGAACGGGATGCGGCAGGCGATGTTCATCGAGCGGGTCGAGGGGCTGGCCGAGGCGATCCTGGCCAACTTCGAGCTGCGGCCGAGCGACGCCGCGATCATCTTCAGCGTCAGCGGGCTGAACGCCGTGCCGATCGAGATGGCGATGGGGCTGCGCAAGGCGGGGCTGTGCGTGGTGGCCGTGACCTCGATGCGGGAGACCATGGCCGTCGCGCCCGGCCATCCGAGCGGGACGCGGCTCGCCGACCACGCCGACGTGGTGATCGACCTGCGCACCCCGGTGGGCGACGCGCTGTGCTCGGTGGACGGGCTGGCCGAGCCGGTCGGCCCGGGGAGCACGCTGGCCGCGGTCTCCGTGGTCAACGAGATCAAGGTGCGGACGGCGGAGCTGCTGGTCGCGGGCGGATGGACGCCGCCGGTGATCTCCAGCGCCAAGCTCGTCGGCGGCCCCCGCTCGGAGGAGCTGTTCGAGGCCGCCTACCTGGAGCATGCCCGCCGCGCCGCCGACGTGCTCAGGAAGCCATGAGCGCGATCCTGGTGGCCGGCTCGGAGGGCGGCATCGGCCGCGCCTGCGTCGAGGCGGTGGAGGCGTCCGGGACGCCGGCGTTCGGGGTGGACCTGGCCGACGGGATCGACATCACCAGGCCGGGCGGGGCGGAGAAGGCGCTGGCCCGCGCGGCCGAGGCGCACGGTTCGGTCTCCGGCGTCGTCCACGCGATCGGCATGTCCGGCAGGTCCCTCGGCGACGGCGGCGTGGCCGACTGCACCGACGCGGCGTGGAACGAGGTGCACCGGGTCAACCACGAGTCGGTCTTCCGGCTGCTGCGCGCCTCGATCCCGGCCATGCCGGAGGGCGGGTCGATCGTGGTGATCGGTTCGGCGCTGGGCACCTCGATCGACGACGACTTCCGCACCGTGGCCTACGCCTCGGCCAAGGGCGGCCTGATCCCGTTGATCCGGGTCGCGGCGCGGGAGGCGGCGTCGCGCGGGGTGCGGATCAACCTGGTCTCGGCCGGGCTGGTGGCCACGCCGATGAGCCGGCGGGCGCGCGAGTCGGAGGCCATCCGGGCCCGGATGCCCGCGCTCATGCCGCTCGGCGCCCGGCCGTGCCGGCCGGAGGAGGTGGCGCAGGCTGTGCTCTGGCTGCTGTCGCCGGCCTCCGGGCGGACCACGGGCGCGGTGATCCCCGTCGACGGAGGGTGGCATCTGCGATGAACGTGCTGTGGGAAGGCGACGTGGTGGTGGCGGGCGGCGGCAGCGCGGGGTGCGCGGCCGCCGTGGCCGCCGTGCGGTCCGGGGCGTCGTGCCTGCTCGTGGAGTCGGCCGGGTTCCTCGGCGGCACGGGCGCCGCGGTGCTCGACACCTTCTACGGCTTCTACTCCCCCGGCCCGGAGGCGCCGCGGGTCGTCGGCGGCGTCGGCTGGGAGGTGTGCGAGCGGCTGTTCGCGGCCGGGGCCGCCTTCGAGCGGCCCAACACCTACGGCGCGGGGACCGGGGTGACGTACGAGCCGGAGGAGCTGAAGGTCGTCTGGGACGAGCTGACCGCGGACGCCGAGGTGCTGCTGCACGCCCGGGTCTGCGACGTCGTGCCGGGCGAGGGCGTCGTCGTGGAGACGGTGGCGGGACGGTTCCTGGTCAGGGCGCGGGTGGTGGTGGACGCCACCGGGGACGCCGAGGTGGCCTGGCGGGCCGGGGCGGCCCTGGACCGGCCGGGCATGCGGCGCCAGCCGATGACGACGACGTTCCGGCTCGGCGGGGTGGACCCGTCGCTCACGAGCACGGCGGAGCTGCACGCGCTGATGGCCGGCGCGGACCTGCCGCGGCGCGAGGGGTCGATCCACCGGACCGTGCACGAGGGCATCGTGCACACCAACCTCACCCGGGTGAGCGGGCTCGACCCGACCGACCCGTTCGAGCTGTCGCGGGCGGAGCGGGAGGGGCGGCGCCAGGTCGGCGCGTACGTCCGGTTCCTGCGCGAGGAGGTCCCGGGGTACGGCTCGGCCGTGCTGCTGGGCACGTCCGCGCGGATCGGGGTGCGCGAGTCGCGGCGGCTGGCCGGCCGCTACGTCCTGACCCGCGACGACGTGCTGGCCGGGCGGGACTTCCCCGACGCGATCGCCCGCTGCGGCGCGCCCATCGAGGACCACGACTCGGGGTCCGGCACCCGGTGGGAGTACGTCCGCGACTTCCGCACCTACGGCATCCCGTACCGGTGCCTGCTGCCCGTGGACGTGGGCGGGCTGATCGTGGCGGGGCGGTGCCTGTCGGCCACGCACGACGCCCACGCCTCCGCCCGTTCCATGGGCCAGTGCATGGCGATGGGCCAGGCGGCGGGGACGGCCGCGGCGCTGGCGGTGAAGGCGGGCGTGGAGCCCGCGGAGGTGGACGCGGGCCTGCTGCGCGAGCGGCTGCGCGAGGAAGGAGCCCTGCTGTGACGGTCGTCGTCGTGCGGAGGGTGCCGCTGTGACGGTCCGCACCGTGCTGGGTGACGTCGAGGAGCTCGGCGTCACCTACGCCCACGAGCATCTGTTCATGACCGGCGGCTGGCCGGTGCGCGAGGAGCCGGACTACCGGCTCGACTCCCTCGACGCGGCCGTGGCGGAGGTGTCGGCGGCGCGCCGGCTCGGCCTGTCGGCCGTGGTGGAGATGACGCCGCTGGGCTTCGGCCGCAGCCCGTCGCTGATGAGGGAGCTGGCCGAGCGGACTGGCCTGCACGTCGTCGCGGTGACGGGCTTCCACAAGAGCCGCTACTACGCCGACGACCACTGGCTGCACCGCTACGCGGCCGACGAGATCACCGAGCTGCTGGTGTCGGAGATCGAGCTCGGCATGGACGAGTACGGCCTGGTCGGTCCCCTGGTACGGCGTTCGCCCGCCCGGGCGGGCGCCATCAAGATCGCCACCGGTTACCACGCGCTCGGCCGCGGGGTGGGACGCCTGGTCGGGGCGGTGGCCGCCGCCGCGCTGGCCACCGGCGTGCCGGTCGTGAGCCACTGCGACAAGGGCACGATGGGCCACGAGCTGCTCGACGCGCTGGCGGCCGAGGGGGTCGCGGCGGACCGGGTGGTGCTCGGGCACATCGACCACAACCCCGACGCCGGATATCTCGTCTCCTTGGCGGAAAGAGGGGCCTATCTGGCTTTCGACCGGCCGGGCCGGATCAAGTACGGCACGGATCAGGAGATCGTCGCGCTCGTCGCGGAGCTGGCCGGGCACGGCCTGGGCGACCGGCTGCTGTTCGGCATGGACCTGGCGCGCCGGTCGTACTGGCCGAGCCTGGGTGGCGGGCCGGGGCTGACGTACCTGCTGGAGAGGTTCGTGCCGCGGCTGGAGGCCGCGGGTCTCGGCGAGGTGGCGGCGGCGGCGCTGACCGGCAACCCGGGCGCCGCCTTCGCGCTCCGCGGCGCCGGAGGGAGGCTCCGCGAGAGCCCGGCCGGGCCCCCGAGGGTCCGGCCGGGCTCCTCGACGGGCTAGGGCAGGTTCTTCTCGACCTGGTTCTGCCAGCTCGCGTTGGTGTTGATCTCGGGGGTGGCGCCGGCGAACGCGCCGCGCGCGTACGCGTCGTCCTGCAGCCGGTACATCAGCCAGGCCGTCAGGTAGCCGAGGAAGCCGCCGCCCGTGCCCTGGATCGTGTTGTGGTCGGCGCCCTTGAGCAGCGCCTTGGCCGCGGCGCCGGGCACCTGGTCGTAGTACGCCTGGACCGCCGAGTTGGGCGAGATGAAGACGTCGTTCGCGCCGCTGAGGAACAGCACCGGGCAGGTCAGCCTGCTCACGGAGAACGCGTCTCCCGAGCTCACCCAGACCGGCGCGGGCAGGGCGATGGGGACGACCGTGTCGATGAGGCCGGCGGACTTGGTGGCGGTGTTGACCGAGCCGCCGGCGCCCTGGGAGTGGCCGACCGCGCCGACCCTGGTCACGTCGAGCTTGCCGTAGAAGACGCTGGAGGAGTCACTGTTGCGGTCGACGAGGTACTGCGCCGCGGCGATCATCTCGGAGCCGGTGCCGGTCGTGGTGTCGGTCGAGGCGACCACGGCGAAGCCCCAGGAGGCGAGCTGGTTGAGCACGCCGTTGTACTGCGTGGGCACGGCGTTCGTGCCGTTGCCCCAGGTGATGATCGGATGCTTGAAGCCCCCGGCGCCGAGGTTCGCCGGATAGTAGAGCCGGACGCCCGGGGCGTCGGCCGTGGTGACCGCCCAGGGGCCGGCCACCTTGTAGTGCGCCTCGACGGTGTCGGCGGCGATGGCGCGGGACGTCGCGCCGCCGGCGGCCTGGGCCGGGCTCGCGACGACTCCCAGCACGAGTAAGACGGCTGCCGCAAGGAGCCTCATACACCCTCCCGAAGATTTGTACGGATGACCGGAACTCTCGCTTCACAGGGGGCGGTTGTCAATGGTTGGATCAGGGCCATGGAACACGTGCCCTCCGCCGCCGAGATGCTCGGCTGGATCGAGACCGTCGTGTCGCAGGGGATCCGCCGTCCCGGCTATCCGGCCGACGCGTGGACGGAGCGCTGGCTGGCCGACCGGCTGGCCGCGTTCGGGCTGGAGGTGGAGCTGGAGCCGGTGGAGGTGCCGCGCTGGCAGCCGGGCGCCGGGGTGCTGCGGCTCGACGACGGCACGGAGCTGCCGGGGCTGCCCCTGCCGTTCACCGCGCCGGCCGCCGGCCTGCGCGCGCGGCTGGCCACGCTCGCGGACGCGCGCCCCGGCGACATCGTGGTGGACGAGCTGGCCTTCAGCGAGGTGCCGCAGTCGTTCGTCCGCACGCTGGCCACCTCGGCCTACGACCCGGAAGGCGTCTTCGACACGCTCGTGCAGACGATCCCGTTCGGTCCCCGGATGATGGAGGTGGTGGAGCCGGCCCTGGAGGCGGGCGCCGCGGGCTTCGTCGGCGCGCTGACGGGCGTCCCGTGGGAGACGCACGACTACTACGTGCCCTACGACGCCGTCGAGCGGCCCATCCCCGGGCTGTGGCTGTCGGCGGGCGACGCCCGGCGGCTCCTCCCCCGGCTCCCCTGCCACGGCGAGCTGGTCGCCGAGTCGACCCGCGACACCGTGACGACGCACAACGTGGTGGCGACGCTGCCGGGCGCCTCTCCGCACTGGGTCGTCGTCGCCTCCCACCACGACGGCCCGTGGGCGTCGGCCGTCGAGGACGCCTCGGGCCTCGCGCTCGTGCTGGCCGCCGCCCGCCACTGGGCCCGGGTGCCGGCCGCGGAGCGGCCGCACAACCTCATGTTCCTGCTCACCTCCGGGCACATGGCCCACGCCGCGGGCACCAGGGCGTTCATCGAGCGGCACCGCGCCCTGCTCGACGACGTCGTGCTCCCGGTGCACCTGGAGCACGCCGCGCTGCGCTGCGAGAGCGTGGACGGCGCGCTGCGGCCGACCGCGGACCCCGAGGTGCGGTGGTGGTTCACGACGCGCGAGCCGCTGCTGGAGAAGCTGGTCGCCACGACCCTGGAGGCCGAGCGGCTGCGCCGCTCGTTCGTGCTGCCGCCCGACGTGTTCTCGCCGATGCCGCCCACCGACGGCGCGTTCTTCCATCCCGAGGGGGTGCCGCTGGTGCACTTCCTGTCGGCGCCCATGTACCTGTTCGACTCGGCCGACACGCTGGACAAGGTCGACGTCGAAGGGCTGGAGCCGCTGGCCCGCGCGGCCGTGCGCATCGTGGCGGGCACCGCGGGCTGGTCGCCGGCCACGCTGCGGGGCGGGGGTGACGGCCGGTCCGCCGAGGGGTGATGATCCCGCCGTTACACTGCCGTTGTGACCGCCACCGAGGATCCCTCAGCAGCCGGTCACCGGCGCGTCGCCGTCATCACCGGTCCGGCCCACATGCTGTCCGGCCGCGCGGCAGCACCGCTCCCCCGAGACCGCGAGGGTGACCGCATGAGACCTCTGTCCGCCGGAGCGGCGTTCCTCACCCAGCTCGTCGTCGCGTCCGTCGCGCTGGCCGGCGCGGGGGCCGCGATCGCCGTCCTCAGCGTCCTGTCGTACGGCTGCGGGGCGAAGGAGGAGCGGATGACCGAGGCCCTGGTGGGGCAGGACGTCCTGGAGCGGCGCCCCGCCGGGGTCCAGGAGGTGGGGCCGCGCGGGACGAGCTGCGACGACGACGACCTGTGGGTGAACGTCGAGCAGGTCTACCGCCTGCCCCCGGCCCGGGTCGACGTGCTCGGCTTCTACCGTGAGACCGCCGGCCGGGACGGGTGGCGGTCCGGCGAGGAGGCGGGGCCCGTCTGCTACACCAAGGTGATCGACGGCGACGTCGTCGACATGGAGCTGTCGCTGGAGGACCGGGCGGACACGTACACCGTTACCCTGTCCTCGTCCTCCGAGTTCACCGGCAGCGGATGCTAGGGCCCGCTCTTGGTCGCTTTCCCACAATTCGAGGCGCCCAGTGTGCGATGTCTGCGACATGGCGCCGCGGGCAGGTAAGCGGAAGGGTGAACACTGCCGAGGGCCGTCGTGTCACCGGCGCGCACATCGTTGTCTACAGGAGGGCTTGGGTCGCGTGTTCAGTCGTGTCGCCATCGTCAACCGTGGTGAGGCCGCCATGCGGCTCATCCACGCAGTACGGGACATCGCCGCGGAGACCGGCACGCGGATCGAGACCGTCGCCCTGCACACCGACGTGGACAGCACCGCCAAGTTCGTCCGAGAGGCCGACATCGCCTACGATCTCGGCCCCGCCTCCGCGCGCCCGTACCTCGACCTGAAGGTGCTGGAGCGCGCCCTGGTGGAGACGGGGGCCGACGCGGCGTGGGTCGGCTGGGGCTTCGTCGCGGAGGATCCGGCGTTCGCGCAGCTGTGCGAGAAGGCCGGGGTCACCTTCATCGGGCCGAGCCCGGAGGCCATGCGCAAGCTCGGCGACAAGATCGGCGCGAAGCTGATCGCCGAAGAGGTCGGCGTGCCGGTCGCCCCGTGGAGCCGGGGAGCGGTCGAGTCCCTGGACGCCGCCCTGGCGGCGGCGACCGAGATCGGCTACCCGCTGATGCTGAAGGCCACCGCCGGCGGCGGTGGGCGCGGCATCCGCGTGATCACGAACGAGGCCGAGCTCGCCGACGCCTACGAGCGCACCAGCCAGGAGGCCGCCCGCGCGTTCGGCAGCGGCGTCGTGTTCCTGGAGCGCCTGGTCACCGGCGCCCGGCACGTCGAGGTCCAGGTCATCGCCGACGGCCAGGGAACCGCATGGGCGCTCGGCGTCCGCGACTGCTCGGTGCAGCGGCGCAACCAGAAGGTCATCGAGGAGTCGGCGTCGCCGGTGCTCAGCCCCGCGCAGACCGCCGAGCTCAAGGCATCGGCCGAACGGCTGGCCGTCGCCGTCGGCTACCGCGGCGCGGCGACCGTCGAGTTCCTCTACCACCCCGGCGACGAGCTGTTCGCCTTCCTGGAGGTCAACACCCGCCTCCAGGTCGAGCACCCGATCACCGAGGCCACCACCGGGTTCGACCTGGTCAAGGCACAACTGCACGTGGCGTCCGGCGGCCGGCTCGAAGGCTCGCCGCCGGCGGAGCGCGGGCACGCCGTCGAGGCCCGCCTGAACGCCGAGGACCCCGACCGCGACTTCGCCCCCTCCCCCGGCCGCATCGCGCGGCTGGACCTCCCCGCCGGGCCGGGCATCCGCGTCGACACCGGCGTCAGCGAGGGAGACACCATCCCCGCCGACTTCGACTCGATGATCGCCAAGATCATCGCCTACGGCCGGGACCGCGACGAGGCGCTCGGCAGGCTGCGCCGCGCGATGGCGCAGACCACCGTGATCATCGAGGGTGGCGCGACGAACAAGAGTTTCGTGCTCGACCTGCTCGACCAGCCGGAGGTGATCGACGCCAGCGCGGACACCGGCTGGATCGACCGCGTCCGCGGCCAGGGCGGGCTCATCTCCCACCGCCACTCCGCCGTCGCGCTGGCGGCCGCCGCCATCGACGCCTACGAGGAGGAGGAACGCGCCGAGCGGCAACGGCTGCTGTCCACGGCGTTCGGCGGACGCCCGCAGGTGCAGCACAAGAGCGGCCGGCCGCTCGACCTCCGGCTGCGCGGCGTCGGCTACCGGGCACGCGTCGCGCGGGTCGGCGCCCGCCGCTTCCGCGTCGGCGTCGAGGCAGGTGACGACGCCCGCACCTTCGACGTCGAGCTCGACCGCTTCGACCGGCACGCCGGGCACATCATCGTCAACGGCGTCCGATACCGCCTGCTCACCGGCACGCACGGGCCGATCCACCTCGTCGAGGTCGACGGCGTGACGCACCGGATCAGCCGCGACGAGGGCGGCGTCGTCCGCTCCCCCGCGCCCGCGCTGGTCGTCGCCACTCCGCTCAAGGCCGGCGCCGAGGTCGAAGCGGGCGCGCCGGTGCTGGTGCTGGAGAGCATGAAGATGGAGACGGTGCTGCGGGCGCCCTTCAAGGCGCGGCTGAAGGAATGCGTCGTGTCCGTGGGCAGCCAGGTGGAGACCGGCGCGCCGCTGCTCCGGCTGGAACCGCTCGCCGACGCCGAAGCCGAGGACACCTCGGCCGCGACGGCCGCCCACCTCGACCTGCCGGCGCCGCCCGGGCAGATCACGGCCCGGCAGCGCGCCGAGCGCGGCCACGAGGACCTGCGCAGCCTGCTGCTCGGCTTCGACGTCGATCCCCACGACGAGCAACGCGTGCTCGACGACTACCTCGCCGCGCGCCGGGCGGTCACCGAGGACGGCCACCGGCCGCTGGCCGAGGAGCTCGACCTCATCGAGGTGTTCACCGACCTCGCCGAGCTGAGCCGCAACCGGCCGGCAGGCGAGGACGGCGGCGGCGACGACCACGTGCGCAGCCCGCGCGAGTACTTCCACACCTACCTGCAGAGCCTCGACGTCGAGCGGGCCGGGCTGCCGCAGACCTTCCAGGCCAAGCTCGCCAAGGTGCTGCGGCACTACGGCGTCACCGAGCTGAAGCGCACCAAAGAGCTCGAGGCCGCGGTGTTCCGCATCTTCCTGGCCCAGCGCCGCGCGTCCGCCGACGCCGCGGTCGTCGCCACCCTGCTGCGCGCCTGGCTGCGCGAGACGCCACCGGACGAGGCGCTGCGCGAGCCCGCCGGTCTCGCGCTGGAGCGGCTGCTGGCCGCGACACAGGTCCGCTTCCCCGTCGTCTCCGACCTGGCGCGCGGCGTGGTCTACGCCTGGTTCGGCCAGCCGCTGCTGCGCCGCAACCGCGCCCGCGTCTACGCCAACGTCCGCAAGCACCTGCGCCACCTCGACACCCACCCCGACGCGCCGGACCGCGCCGAGCGCATCGCCGAGATGGTCCGCAGCACCGAACCGCTGGTGCGCCTGCTCGGCCAGCGCCTCGTCCGCGACGACGTGGACAACGCGGTCATGCTGGAGGTGCTGACCCGGCGCTACTACGGCAACAAGGAGCTGACCGGCGTCCGTACCAGCGAGACCGCGGGCTGCACGTTCGTGATCGCCGGACGCGTGGACTCCTGCGTGGTCTCCTGCGCGGTGAGCTTCGAGGCGCTGAGCGGCGCGCTGCGCGGGCTGGCGGAGCTGGCCGACGGTGAGAACGCCGTCGACGCGGACATCTATCTCGTCTGGGAGGGCCAGCCGGAGGATTCCGACGCGATGGCGGCCGCGCTGCACGAGGTCATCGCCGCGCACCCGCTGCCGAGCCAGGTCCGCAGGATCACCATCACCCTCGCCGGCCGTGGTGGAGCGGTGATGCACCACCACTTCACCTTCGGCCCGTCGGCCACCGGCATGGCCGAGCAGCGGCTGATCCGCGGCCTGCACCCCTACATCGCGCAGCGCATGCAACTGGAGCGGCTGAGCAGGTTCGACCTCACCCGGCTCCCGTCCACGGACGAGGAGGTCTACCTCTTCCAGTGCGTGGCGCGGGGGAACCCGTCCGACGACCGCCTCATCGCGTTCGCCCAGGTACGCGACCTGACCGAGCTGCGTGACCACGACGGCCGGCTCGTCGCGCTGCCGACGGCCGAGAACGCCGTCGCCGCCTGCGTCGACGCCATCCGCCGCGCGCAGGTGGGGCGGTCGGCCAGGAAGCACCCCGACACCAACCGGATCGTGATCTACGTCTGGCCCCCCAGCAACATCACCCGGGCGGAGATCGAGACCATCGCCCGGCGCGTGCTGCCCACCACCACGGGCGCCGGCCTGGAGGAGACCCTGTTCATCGCGCGGCAACGCGACCCGCAGACCGGGCAGCTCACCAAGATCGCCGTGCGCGTCTCCCTCGACGCCACCGGGCGTCCCGAGCTGACCATCGGCGAGCCGTCGAACGAGCCCATCGAGCCGCTGGACGACTACCGGCAGAAGGTGCTGCGCGCGAGCAGCCGCAACACCGTCTACCCGTACGAGCTGACCGGCCTGCTCGGCGACTTCGCCGAGCACGACCTCGACGACGACCACACGCTGGTGCCGGTCCAGCGGCCGAAGGGACGCAACACGGCGGCGATCGTCGCCGGTGTGGTCACCACGCCGACACCGCGCCACCCCGAAGGCATCACCAGAGTCGTGCTGCTCGGCGACCCGACGAAGTCGCTCGGCGCGCTGTCGGAGCCGGAGTGCCGCCGGGTGATCGCGGCGCTGGACCTCGCCGAGCGGATGGGCGTACCGCTGGAGTGGTACGCGCTGTCGGCCGGAGCCCGGATCTCGATGGAATCGGGCACGGAGAACATGGACTGGGTGGCCGCGGCGCTCAAGCGGATCGTGGAGTTCACTCAGGACGGCGGCGAGATCAACATCGTCGTCGCGGGCATCAACGTCGGCGCGCAACCGTACTGGAACGCCGAGGCGACGATGCTCATGCACACCAAGGGCATCCTCGTGATGACCCCCGACTCGGCCATGGTGCTCACCGGCAAGCAGTCCCTCGACTTCTCCGGCGGCGTGTCGGCCGAGGACAACTTCGGCATCGGCGGCTACGACCGCGTGATGGGCCCCAACGGGCAGGCGCAGTACTGGGCGCCGGACCTGGCCGCCGCGCGCGACGTGCTGATGTCGCACTACGACCACACCTACGTGGCGCCGGGCGAGCGGACACCGCGACGGACGACGACCACCGACCCCGTCGACCGCGACATCTCGACCTTCCCGCACTCCGTGGAGGGCAGCGACTTCACCACCGTCGGCGAGATCTTCTCCGCCGAGATCAACCCGGACCGCAAGAAGCCGTTCGACATCCGCACCGTCATGCGGGCGCTGTCCGACCAGGACCACCCGACGCTGGAACGCTGGGCGGGCATGTCCGGCGCGGAGACCGCGGCGGTGCAGGACGCGCATCTCGGCGGCAGGCCGGTGTGCCTGCTCGGCATCGAGTCACGGCCGATCCCCCGGCACGGCTTCCCGCCCACCGACGGCCCGGACACCTACACCGCTGGCACGCTGTTCCCGCGCTCGTCCAAGAAGGCCGCGCGGGCGATCAACGCGGCCAGCGGCAACCGGCCTCTGGTGGTGCTGGCCAACCTGTCGGGCTTCGACGGCTCGCCGGAGTCCATGCGCAAGCTGCAACTGGAGTACGGCGCCGAGATCGGCCGCGCGATCGTCAACTTCCGCGGCCCCATCGTGTTCTGCGTGATCTCGCGCTACCACGGCGGCGCGTTCGTGGTGTTCTCCAAGGCGCTGAACCCGGACATGACCGTGCTCGCCCTGGAAGGGTCGTTCGCCTCGGTGCTCGGCGGCGCCCCCGCCGCCGCGGTGGTGTTCTCCGGCGACGTCAACGCCCGCACCGCGGCGGACCCGCGCGTGCGGGACCTGGAGGCCCGTGTCGCGGCCGCCACCGGCACCGACCGCGCCGCGTTGGCCGCGGAGCTCGACGAGCTCCGTTCGGCGGTCCGCGCGGAGAAGCTCAGCGAGGTGGCAGCCGAGTTCGACCGCGTGCACAACATCCGGCGCGCGGTCGAGGTGGGCTCCGTCGACGCCGTCATCCGCGCCGAGGAGCTTCGCCCACGGATCATCGAGGCCATCGAGTCGCGCCTGCGCTGACCCCCGCCCCGCTTGCTCGGCCTCTGCCGGCCCCGGTCGCCACGGCGACCGGGGCCTCCCGGGCTCCCTCCTGGGGACGCGGGTCAGACGAGGCGGGTGACCTCGCCGGTGTCGATCGAGTAGTAGGCGCCGACGACCTTGAGCTTGCCCTTGGCGATGCGCGGGGCGAAGAGCTTGTCCTTCTTGAGCCGGCTCACGACGTCGACGGTGTTGACGCGGATCATCTTGTCGACGTCGCCGCCCGAACGCGTGTAGGCCGACCGCAGCGACGAAGCGATGGTGCTCAGCTCGCCGGGCAGCTTCTTGTGCTGGTGCAGGGATTCCGCGGCGGCGGTGACTGCCCCGCAGCGCTGGTGACCGAGCACGACGACAAGCGGGGTGCCGAGCTCCGCCGGCCCGTACTCGGCGGCGCCCGTCACCAGCGGGTCAATGGTCTGCCCGGCCGTCCGCACCACGAACAGGTCGCCCAGTCCGGTGTCGAAGACCAACTCGGGAGCGACCCGCGAGTCGATGCACGAGAACACGACCGCGAACGGGTCCTGCTTCTGCGCCACCTCCTTGCGCCTGGCGGCGTCCTGGTGGGGATGGGTGGTGGTGCCGTCCACCCAGCGGCGGTTCCCCTCGCGCAGGGCCGCCCACGCCTCGTCCGGAGTGGACGGCCGCCGGTCCGGCGGGGTGTCGTCCGACGGCTCGGCAACATGGGCGAAAGCGGCGGTTCCCAGGGATGTCACGCCGGCCAGGAGGCCGCCGGCCACGACGCCGGCGCGCAGCAGCGCCCGGCGGTTGATCATGTTATTGGGCATGAGACAGGAGTATCCGCCGACTCGTGGCGGCGCGCCAGGATATGTAACAGTGATCACATCCGGTCCTGCCGGCCCGCCCGGCGCGCGGATTTACGCGCGCCGGAGGGGGCGTGACGGCCGCCAGGGCGGCGGGTCAGCAGGTGGAGTTGGACTGGGTGAGCAGGCCGAGCCGCCAGGGCAGCGAGTTGTAGTCGCCTCCCGCGCCCGGGTCCAGCCCCTGGTAGAGGTAGCGCAGGTTGCAGGGGCTGATGGTGAGCGTCTGGTCGTTGCCGTCGCGGATCATCTCGCCGTGGCTGATGTCGCGGGTCCAGGCGGCGCCGTCGAAGGTGACGTTGTTCGCGCGGGCGAACGGGTTGCTCTCGGTGGCCGCCAGCGGCGTCCACGTCCCGGCGATGCCGCTCGACGTCCACGAGCGGAACCAGCGCCTGCCGTCGCTGCCGATGGCCTCCACGAGCAGCAGGTACTGGTTCGCGCCCTTGACCTTGTAGACGTTGCTCGCCTCGAACAGGGCGTTCCGGTTGGCGTCCCGCATCGCGATGACCGGCTGGGAGAAGCCGTTCGGGAAGTTCGCGACGCTCGTCTGCGAGCGGTACAGGTGGCCGTTGTCGTCGGAGGAGAACAGGTGGCAGTTCACCGAGTCGCAGATGACCCACATGTCGACCCAGTAGCCGTTGCCGATGTTCTGTCGGATGATGTCGGGCATGCCGGAGTAGAAGTGCTTCGGCGCGCTCCAGGAGCGCGGGTTGCCGATGTCGGTGGTCGTCGAGTACGAGGCGTTGCCGGTCTGGTAGACGAGGTACCACAGGTTCTGCGGGGCGAAGTAGAACACCTGCGGGGCCGCCCGGTAGCCGGTGCCGATCCCGCTCTGGTCGAGGTAGTACTGCGGCGCCGAGGCGGCCTGCGACCAGTCGGTGAAGCTCGTGTAGACGAGGTTGTAGCCGGAGGCGCTGGCCGTGCTGGCGAAGACGTGCCACTTGCCGTTGTGGTAGACGACCGACGGGTCCTTGATGCCGGCGATGGTGTGCGTGGCGTCCGACCTGGGCGCGAGGAGCGCGCCGCTGGAACGCCACCGGAAGCTGGCGGGGAGCGTCCCGGTGCCGCCGGTCGGCGTGGGGGTGGGCGTGGGCGTGGGTGTCGGGGTCGGGGTCGGGGTGCCGGGGGTGCCCGTGCAGGCCACGCCGTTGAGGGTGAACGCGGCGGGCGCGGGGTTGGAGCCGCTCCAGGAGGCGTTGAAGCCGAAGCTGACGCTGCCGCCGGAGGCGATGACGGCGTTGTAGCCGGCGTTGGTCACCGTCACCGACGCGCCGGACTGGGCCACGGTGCCGTTCCAGAGCTGGGTGATCTGCTGTCCCCCGGTGAAGGACCAGGCCAGCCGCCAGCCGTTCACCGCGTCTCCGAGATTGTTGATCGTGACGTTGCCGGTGAAGCCGCCCTGCCACTGCGAGCCGACGGCGTAGTCCACCTTGCACGCCACCGCGGCCTGCGCGCTCGGCATGTTGGCGACGCCGACCCAGGCCAGGAGCAGGACCGGGACCGCGCCGATCGCGAGCCGGCGCCGGACGCCCAGCCGGGCGGACGCCGCGGGTGCGGCCGAGGTGGGCTCGGGAGCCCCCTCGGCCGGAGCCGGCCGAGGGGCTGTGGCGTCGGGGTGGCGCGGCGTGCGGGGGCGCCAGGGTAAGCGCATCTGTCGTCTCCTCGTCGTCCGGGGTCCGGCCGGTCGGGCTCGCGGGGGTCAGGGAGTGGTGCAGGTGGCGGCCGGAGCCGCGGCGGCGCCGTTGGCGGTGAAGCCGAAGGTGGTGGAGGATCCGGCCGGGACGGAGCCGTTGTACGCGGCGTTGCGGACGATCACGCCGGACCCGGAGCCGCTCTGCACGCCGTTCCAGAGGCTGCTGATGCTCTGCCCGCCCGGCCAGGTCCAGCGCACCGTCCAGCCGTTGACCGGCGCGTCGCCCGCCCGGACGGTCACCGTCGCCTGGAACCCGCCCGGCCAGGTGTTGGTCGTCTCGACCGTCGCCGAGCACGCCCCCGGCACCGGGGTCGGAGTCGGAGTCGGAGTCGGGGTGGGGGTGGGAGTCGGGGTCGGGGTCGGCGTGGGGTTCGGGTTCGGGTTCGCGGCGTTGAGGGCGTTCAGGACCGCGTCGTAGGCGGGCTTCTTGGCGTAGTTGCCGTCGAACAGCAGCGGGGTGTCGCCGCTGCGCCAGGAGTACTTGTCGGTGACGCCCCACACGGTGATGCCGGTGCAGCGGGAGACCGCCGCGCACGCCTGCGTGACGCGGCGGTACGCGTCGGCCTGGGCCGACCCGGAGCCGCCGACGTCCAGCTCGGTGATCTGGACGTCCACCCCGAGGGCGGCGAACTGGGCGATGTTCTGCTGGTAGTTGCCCGGCACCTGCCCGAAGTGCGACTGCAGGCCGACGCAGTCGATGGGCACGCCGCGCGCCTTGAAGTCCTTGACCATGTTGTAGACGCCGCGGGTCTTGGCCGCGTTGGCGTCGTCGATGTTGTAGTCGTTGTAGCAGAGCTTCGCGCCCGGGTCGGCCGCCCGGGCGGCGCGGAACGCCTCCTCGATGAAGCCGTTGCCGATCCGCTGCTGGAAGACCGAGCTGCGCAGCGTGCCGACCGCGCCGCCGTCGGCGAACGCCTCGTTGACCACGTCCCAGGCGTAGATCTTGCCCTTGTAGTGGCCCATCACCCCGTTGATGTGGTTGACCATCGCGGTGCGCACGTCGTTCGCGGACGACAGCCCCTGCACCCAGCCGGGAAGCTGGTTGTGCCACACCAGGGTGTGGCCGCGGACGCGCATGCCCTTGCCCTGGGCGTGGCCGGCGATCTGGTCGGCCGCCCCGAAGGTGAACGAGCCGCGGGAGGGCTCGGTGGCGTCCCATTTCATCTCGTTCTCCGGGGTGACCGCGTTGAACTCCCGGTCCCAGGTCGCCACGTACGTCGAGTCGTTGAGATGTCCGGCCGCGATCGCGGCGCCGTAGTAGCGGCCGCTCTGCGCCGCCGCGGCGCCCAGGGTCGACGCGGCGGCGCTCGCCGGAGCGGCCACCGCCAGCGCCGTGGCCGCGCCGAGGACGGCGAGGGCGCCGGCGAGGAGGGCGCGGCGCCGGCCGCTCACCGGCCGGGTGGCTGCGCGCGGATGTAAGGGGTTCTCGCCCATGTCTGAGCCTCCATGCTGGATGACGTGGGAAAGCGCGGGAGGCGGCGTCCGCGGCGCCGACGCGCGGCCCGTCTCCGGCTCGTGTCACAGAGGGCGGCCCCCGCCGCTCACCACCGACTCCGGCGAGGAAGCCGCCTCGGAGCCTCAGTGTGGGAAAGGGCCCCGAAACATGTCAAGGGTATGAACAGAAAGTTTCGGCGACCCGGCCCACACAGACGCTTGCGAACTGGGCTGATCAGCCTCTCGCGCTC
Organism: Nonomuraea montanisoli; assembly: GCF_013363975.1. Classification (GTDB taxonomy): domain Bacteria; phylum Actinomycetota; class Actinomycetes; order Streptosporangiales; family Streptosporangiaceae; genus Nonomuraea; species Nonomuraea montanisoli. The sequence continues at coordinate 32,505 of NZ_JABWGN010000004.1, forward strand.
CGAAACTTTCGTTGATGGTTCGCTCGCAGCCGTTCCGTCGGGGGCCGCGCATGAAACTTTCATCACCGTGCGCCCGGGACGACGTGACGACGCGCAGCCAGGACGGCGGAGGGTGCGCCCGACGGGCGCGGCGGGCGCGGCGGGGCGCTTGACGGGTCCGGCGGGGCCGTTGTTTGCTCCCGGGCACACCACCACCCCGCAACGCACACCCACGGAAGGAGTGATCGCCAGCATGGTTGTCAACGCTCACAGCGCCCCTCGCGGCGGTCCCCGCTGACGCCTGGGAGGGCTTGAGCATGCGTACCCGCACGAGCCGGTTGGCGGCCGTCCTGGTGTCCCTGACGTCGATGATCGTCGCGGGCCTGTTCCTGGTGGGCCGGCCCGCCGGCGCCGCGTCGCTGACCCGGGTGACCAACTTCGGCACCAACCCGACGAACCTCAACATGTACCTCTACGTCCCCGACACCGTCGCGGCGCGCCCGGCCCTGCTCCTCATGGTCCACTACTGCACCGGCTCGGCCGCGGGGGTCTTCAACGGCGTCGGCCACGACTACGTCACCGCCGCCGACCGGTACGGGTACGTCATCGTGGTCCCCGAGGCGACCCGCGACGGGCACTGCTTCGACGTGTCCACGCCCGCCGCGCTCCGGCGCGACGGCGGCGGCGACTCGACCGGCATCATGGCGATGGTCGCCTACGCCCGGCAGCGCTACAACGTGGACCCCGCCCGGATCGTGGTCAGCGGCTTCTCCTCCGGCGCGATGATGACCAACGTCCTGGCCGCCGAGTACCCGGACGTGTTCGCCGCCGGCGCGGCGTTCTCCGGCGTACCGGCCGGATGCTTCGCCACCACCGACGGATCCCTGTGGAACAGCCAGTGCTCGGGCGGCAATCTCATCAGGACCCCGCAGCAGTGGGGCGACCGGGCGCGGGCGATGCATCCCGGCTACGCGGGCCGCTACCCGCGGATGCAGCTCTGGCACGGCACCGTGGACACCACGCTGGCCTACCCGAACTTCGGCGAAGAGATCAAGCAGTGGACGAACCTGAACGGGGTGAGCCAGACGCCGGTCTCCACCGACCAGCCGCGCGCGGGCTGGACACGCACCCGGTACGGGACCGCCGGCACCCGGGCCACCGTCGAGGGCGTCAGCATCGCGGGCTACGGCCACTCCCTGCCGACGGACGGCATCCTGGCCTACGCCATCGCCTTCCTCGGCCTCGACGGCGGCGGCACGCCCCCGACACCGACACCGACGCCGACTCCCACCCCGACACCGACCCCGCCGCCCGGGGGCGGGCAGGGCGCCTGCCGGGTCGGCGCCGCCGTCAACGCCTGGGGCACCGGCCTGACGGAGAACCTCACCATCACCAACACCGGCTCCACCGCCGTGAACGGCTGGTCGCTCGCGTTCACGCTCGCCGCCGGGCAGACGATCACCTCCGGGTGGAACGCCACGTTCACGCCGACCGGCGGCCGGGTCACGGCGGCCAACCTCTCCTACAACGGCTCGCTACCGCCGGGCGGCTCGACCCAGATCGGCTTCCAGGCCACCCACACCGGCAACGCCGCCGCGGCCACCGCGTTCACCCTCAACGGCGCCCCCTGCACCTCTCCCTGACGGGCGGCGCCGTCCGCCGGCACCGCCTCCACCCTCGCCACTGCGTCCACGCTGACCTCAGCACCACGGAGCGCAGCACCGCGTCACCGCAGCACCGCCTCCACCTCGGCACCGCGTTCACGTTCGCCCTCCAGCACCGCAGAGCCGCAGCACCGTCGGCACGCGTCCAACGCCAGCACGGCCTTTGCCGCGCCAGCACTCGGTCACCGTCAACGCGCCGCCCGTCGTCACCTGACGCGGGCGGCGTCCGAGCGGGAGTCGAGCGGGAGTCGAGCGCGCATCGGGCAGCGAACACAGGCGGCGTTCGAGCGCGCATCGGGCGGCGTCCGAGCATGGGCGGCCCTGGGTGCGTCGGGCCGTCGGCCTCACTACCTCGCCGCCTCACTGCCTCACTCAGCGTGCCCCACCGACCGCGGCGAGCTGCCCCGTCCCCGCCCCCGCGTCATTGCGCGGCGACGCCGGAGTCGGCGAGGTCCGCGTCGATCACCTTCGTGAGCAGCGCCGCGGTCGCGTCGGCGACCTCCCGCACCACGGAGTCGTCCGGGACCGCGTCGTTCTCGAAGGCCCGCCGCACGGTACGCGCGAGCAGGTCGGCCCGCCGCTCCCACTCGTCCTCGGAGGCGCGCTCGTCGTCGGAGGCGCGCAGGAAGCCCTCGAACGTGGCCTGGTAGGCGAAGCCGACCTCCTCCGCCCCCATGTCGTCGCGGAGCAGGCCGTGGCCGACCAGCAGGTCGAAGTAGCCGTGGGCCATCGCGGCGTGCCGCTCGTCGAGGGTGGCGGTCAGCTTGCCGATCAGGTCGGGGTCGGCCAGCAGGAAGCCGCGCAGCAGCGGCCGCCGCGCGATGGCCAGGAAGTAGACGCGCGCGAAGCGGTGGAGCAGGCAGGTGCGCGGGTCGTCCAGGAGGGCCTGCCGCAGTTCGTCCATCGCGAGGCAGACCTCGCGGGTGAAGACCGCGCCGAAGAGCTGCTCGCGGGTCTTCCAGTGCAGGTAGACGGTGCCCTTGCCGATCTCGGCCCCGGCCGCCACGTCGTCGATGGTCACGCGCCGGTAGCCGTGGCGCAGCAGCAGGCCGGCGGCCACGTCGAGGATGCGGGTGGCGCGTTCGGCCCGGTCGCGGGGGTCACGGAGTCGTTCCACGCGGCTCACCGTATGACCGGATGCCACATACGGTCAATCTCCAGAAAGACGATCGACGGAATTTCATATTTGGTCATCACTCGTTGGTGTCGGAGACGGTCGAGTGGGGGGCGGGGGCTGATCGCGGCTTGGACGCTGCCGGCCGGGTGCCCTTTGGGCGGCGGCGCCGTGCCAGTGACCGGCCAACGGAACCACCAGGTACGTCGGGGCGACTTCCGTCCCAGCGACGTCACCCTGCTGCTCCTGGCGAACAGCGGCGTCGTGCGGCAGTCCCCGGAGGCGTTCCTGGCCGCCTCTCACCGCCTGCTCGCCTACTTCCTCCAGTCCTGGCGGCCCACGGACGGCGCGCCGCCCCTCCCCCGGCCCGCACCGCTCCGCCTCGACGACCTTTACAGGCCTAACCGGCTGACCGGCGACCTCCGCCCGGGGCGCGCTCCCTACGCGAGACGCCTGCCCGTCTCCGTTCTCGGCCGGCACGGTCTCCATCCCCCGCCCCTCACACCGCGACGCTCTCCCGCGGAGGTGGAGTGGCGCCGGCGACCGCCCAGGCCGCCTCGATCATGCGGAAGACCTCGTCCACCGCGGCCTGCGGGTCGTCCGTTTCGCGGGCGACCGAGAAGGCGTCGACCACGAAGCGCGCGACCGCGCCGCAGGTCGGCGTGATCTGCGGCAAGCCCAGGTCGGCAGCGATGGCCGTTGCCAGCGACCGGGCGTGGCGCTGCCTCATCGCCTCCTCGTACTGCCGCAGCGCCGGCGATTCCTCGATCATGCGCCACAGCGGGGCGGCGCCGTCCGCCGTGCAGTGCCGCACCATGGCGTGGATCTCGCGACGCAGGGCGGGGATGAGCGCCTCGTCCGGCCGGCGGTCGGTGACCGCGCGCACGAGACGCTGCTCGAAGTCCTCGTCCTGCTCGAAGACCAGGGCTTCCTTCGAGCTGAAGTGGGAGAAGAGCGTGGTCACGGCCACGTCGGCCTCGGCGGCCACCTCGCGGATGCCGACCGCGTCGTAGCCGTGCTCGGCGAACAGGCGCAGGGCGGTGTCGGCGATCTTCTGGCGGGTGGCGGCCTTCTTGCGCTCGCGGCGTCCGGGCTGCTCGGTCATGCGGTAACACTACCAGGCACGAAAACACAACCGTTTCAAAACACTAACCGTTAGTGCTATGGTCTGCCGCATGAGGAAAGTGCACTTCACCGAGTTCGGTGGTCCGGACGTCCTGCAGCTCATCGACGCCGAGGAACCCCACGCGGGCCCCGGCCAGGTACGCATAGCGGTGCGGGCAGCGGGCGTGAACCCCGTCGACTGGAGAGTCCGTGAAGGCCAGATCCTGAAGGCCCATCCGATCCGCCTGCCCGCCGGAGTCGGACTGGACGCCTCAGGAGTGGTCGACGAGATCGGGGAAGGCGTCGAAGGGATCGACATCGGCGACCGCGTGTTCGGCGAAGGCGCTGACACCTACGCCGAGTTCGCCGTGCTCTCGGCCTGGGCTCGGATGCCCGACGGCCTGTCCTTCGAAGAGGCGGCCGGGTATCCGTCCGTGGTCGAGACCGCGCTGCGCATCATCGGCCAGGTCGGCGTCCAGCCCGGGCAGACGCTCCTGGTCAGTGGCGCCTCCGGCGGAGTCGGGTCCGCGGTGCTGCAGATCGCCCGCGATCGCGGCATCGCGGTGATCGGCACGGGCGGAGCGGCGAACCAGGACTACCTGCGCAGCCTCGGCGCCCTCGCCACGACATACGGCCCCGGCTGGGTCGACAGAGTGCGCCGGCTCGGTCCCGTCGACGCGGCCCTCGATCTCGCCGGCTCCGGCGTGATCCCCGAACTCGTGGAGCTGACCGGCGACCCGCAGAAGGTCGTCTCCATCGCCGATCTCAGCGCGCCGCAGTTCGGCGTCCGTTTCTCCGGCGAGGCCGGAAGCGTGCCGGAGGCACTCGCCGAGGCCGTCGCGCTCATCACGCGGGGAAAGCTCCACATCCCGGTCGACAAGACCTACACGTTGGCCGAAGCGGCGAAGGCGCACATCGACAGCCGCGCCGGCCACACCCGCGGCCGCCGCGTCATCCTCGTCTAGCGCCGCTCCAGGCGACGTTGACCCTGGTGACGAGCGGATCATTCTGCCCTGCGCCCCTTCTGGCCGGCATGGTCGAAGGACATCGGTCGAGAGATCTGCCGTACCTTCTGATCGTCAGGCCGCGAGGACCTTGGCGAGGGCCTCGGCGACGTCCGCGGCCCGGGCGGGCTCGTCCATGAGCATCGACTGCCGCACCCGCACCACGCTCCGCGCGGCCGGGCATGGCTCGGCGGCGCGCCCCCGTCCGGGTCAGCGCGTCCATCGTGCCCAGCGGCGGGTACCCGGCGTCGAGCGGCACCCCTTCGGCGGCCATCGCCGCGAGCAGGAAGTCGCGGTCCACGGGGGCGTTCATGCGCAGCATGAGCAGGTGGCGGGAGTCGCGGGTGGTGCCGGGCGCCCGCGGGACCACGGTCACCGGCCGATGCCCCGCCCCCAGCAGGTCGACGAACTGCGACGCGCCCGAGCGCAGGTACAGCCACCACAGGCCGCCGCTGCCCGCGAAGCCGAGCAGCGTGTCGGCGTCGAGCTGGTGGATGCGCCGGCTCTCGTCGCCGGGCGCGGGCGCGTCGGCGACCTTGGTGAACGCCGTGTCGCCGGTCCGGTAGCGGTAGGCGGTAGGCGGTAGGCGGTAGACCGTGCCGTCGGGGCGGGAGGTGAGGTAGACGGTGCCGTCCTCCATCGCGGCCGGGGCGTCGATGGAGCCCCGACGGCGCCGGGATCGAGATTGCCGTCGCCGGGGTCCACGTCCGCGAAGACAGGGACGGCGTTCTGCGCCAAGATGGGGGCCACAGTCCCGAAGTCCGTGATCGGCGTCGTGATGATCTCGCCCTCGGGGTTCGGCGCGGCCGCCACGACCGGCAGGTGGAGGGCCGCGGTGCCCGAGCTGCAGGAGATCGCATGAGGGAGGCCGTACATCCGCGCGACCTCCGCTTCGAGCAGCCGGGCCTCGGCGCCCCACGGGAACTTCACCGGGACAGCCCGCAGAGTACGATTGCGGTCTTGACCGAAATGGGCGGAGAGGGAGACGCGGGTGGGAATCGTCATCGGGGTCGTCGGCCCGCATGATCTGGTCGACGACGTCGCGGCCACGTGCGAGGACCAGCCCGGCCTCACCGCGTTGCGCCTGGACTACGACCACGAGTCCCAGGCGCCCGCGATCGTCGAGGCGCACACCCCGTCCGTGGAGGGATGGCTGTTCACCGGCATCGTCCCGTACATGCTGGCCCGCGACGCCGGCGTGCTGACGCGCCCGGCGGCGTTCGTCGACTACTCGGGCGCGACGCTGCTGAGCGCCCTCGTACGGCTCCAGCACGAGGGCGTGGACGTGACCCGGCTGTCCATCGACACGCTCTCGGCCGCCGACGTGACGACGACGTTCGCCGAGGCCGGCCTGCCGAGCGACGCCCTGCGCACGCTCCCCTACCGGCCGGAGATGACCTCCAGGAACGCCATCGCCTTCCACCGCCGCCACCTCGGCCATCCGGTGATCACCTGCCTGAGCAGCGTCCACGAGGCGCTGCGCGGCGAGATGCAGGTGCTGCGGCTGGTGCCGTCGGTCCACTCGGTCCGCGTCGCGCTGCGCCAGCTCCTGCTGACGGCCGAGGGCCAGGCCCAGGAGGACGCGCAGATCGCGCTCGGGCTGATCGAGGTGGCCAACGAGGAGGGCCTGCTGCGCGAGGCCGCCGCGCTGGGCGGCACGATCGCGGCCTTCCGCGGCGGCACGCACCTGCTGGTGACCACGCGCGGCCCGCTGCACGAGGCCACCGGCGGCTTCACCTGCCTGCCCATGCTGGCGCGGCTGGCCGGTCAGAACGCCGCGGTCCGCATCGGCTTCGGCCTGGGGCGCAGCGCGGCCGAGGCGGAGAGCCTGGCCCGCCGGGCGCTGGCCCGGGCGCGCCGCATCGGTGAGGTGGCGGCCGTGCTGTCGCTGCGGGCCGACACCGACATCGTGCTGGAGTCGGTGCCGGCGGCCCCGGCGGCCGAGCACAACCTGCCGGTCATCGCGCGCCGGGTGGGCCTGTCGGTCCCCACGCTGGAGAAGCTGCTGGAGGCGCGGGCCGCCGCCGGGGACGAGCCGCTCACCACCCGCGAGATCGCCGACCGCCTGGCCGTGCAGCAGCGCACCGCGCGGCGCATGCTGCACCGGCTGGAGCTGGCCGGGCTGGCCGAGCGCACCGGCAACCTGACCAGCGGCTCCAGCGGCCGCCCGCTCACGCTGTACCGCCTGACCCTCTGACGCGCGCCCGCGGGTTGAGCACGGTCAGCATCACCCCGTCGGGCCCGGTCAGCACCACCCGTCGGGCCCGGTCAGCATCACCCCGTCGGGCACGGTCGCCAGCGCCTCGGCCAGGCTCGAGACGACCACCGCCGAGGGGTGCTCGGCGGTGAGGCGCCCCAGCCGCAGCCGCCCCGCCGCCGCCCCGCTCACGGATCACCCCACGGCTAGCGGGCGGCCGCGCCCTGGACCATCTCCCGTAGCTGCGCCTCCTGGTCCTGGCTGAGCGAGGTCTGGAGGATGTGCCCGCCGTACGGCTGGATCTCGGGGATGACCTTGTCCGGGGTGCTCCGCACGACGAGCACGAACAGCGCGGCCGTGCCGGGCTCCATCTTGGCGGCGATCTGCCGCATGAACTCGTCGTTGACCCCGACGTCGGTCATCGCGCCGCCGGCGGCCCCGGCCGCGGCGCCGAGCGCCATCCCGAACAGGGGCATGAAGAACAGCAGGCCGATCAGGCCGCCCCACAGCGCGCCGCTCGCGGCCCCCATGCCGGTCATGTTGGCGCTCTGGTGCAGCTTGATCTTGCCGTCGGTGCGCCGCTCGACGACGGCCACGTCCTCCATGGTGATGAGGTTCTGCCGCTGCAGGTCGAGGAGACGGTCACGGACCGAGGTGGCGGTGGCGACGTCGGGGTAGGCGATGACGATGAGATTGCTCATGGCTCTCTTCCTTCTGGGTTACCGAGCCATGGGGACATTTCCGGATCTCGGCCGACGTATAGCCACAATGAGGTAAAACGCCTTACAGAACCGCCCGTGCCGCATCAATGGATTCATCGGGATCCTGTGCGCATCCTCCCGCGTTCCCCATGGTGAGCCCAATTCCTGACGGAGAGACGACAGTCGGTTTTTACGATGCCGGACGGGGGGCATTGACCATGGTCCGACAGCTTTTTCCGCGGGTGGTGCGGGATTCGACGGAGGCACCCATGGGTTGCTTGTTCGCCATATTCGCCGGGATTTTTCCGCGAATGGCCGTCTTCATCCTCTGGATCGCGCGGCCGGCGCTGGTGGGCGCGGTCTTCCACACGTGGATCTGGCCCCTGCTCGGGCTGATCTTCCTGCCGTTCGCGACCCTCATGTACATCATCCTGTCCATCTCCGGCGCCCACCTCAGCGGCGGGGACTGGGTCTGGATCGCGCTGGCGGTGGTGCTGGACCTGCTGCACTGGGCGAGCATGGCGGCGCGCAACCGCATGATGCCGGGCTACTCCCAGCCGCCGCCCGGCTATCCCCGGACCTGACCGGCGAGGCGACGGGAGGCACCCATGTGCAGGTGGATGGCGTACAGCGGAGACCCGATCCTGGCCGACGAGCTGCTGTACCAGCCCGTGCACTCGGTCATCGACCAGAGCATGCACGCCAGGCTCGGCCCCAACACCACGAACGGCGACGGTTTCGGCATCGGATGGTACGGCGAGGGCGTCGCACCCGCCGTGTTCAAGAGCATCCTGCCGGCGTGGAACGACCGCAACCTGCGCGAGCTGGCCGGCGAGATCCGCACGTCCCTGATGTTCGCGCACGTCCGCGCCTCGACCGGCACGGCGGTGGAGCGCAGCAACTGCCATCCGTTCCGGTACGGGCGCTGGCTGTGGATGCACAACGGGTTCATCAAGGAGTTCTTCCGGCTCAAGCGCGACCTGGTCATGGCGGTGGACCCGGTGCTGTACCCGGCCATCGAGGGATCGACCGACTCGGAGGTGCTGTTCTTCCTGGCGCTCACCTTCGGCCTGCCCGACGACCCGCCGGGCGCGGTGGCCCACGCCGTCGGCCTGGTCGAGGAGATCGCCCGGCGCCACGGAATCGACGACCCCGTCCAGATGACCGTGGCCACCGCCGACGGCGAGCGGCTCTGGATGTTCCGCTACGCCAGCGTGGGAACGCCCAGATCGCTGTTCTACTCCACCGGCGTCTCCCAGCTCCGCGCGCTCCACCCGGAGCTGGACGCCCTGCGGCAGCTCGGCCCGAAGTCACGCTTCGTGGTCTCCGAACCGCTGCGCGACCTCAAGGGCGCCTGGAACGAGCTCCCCGAGAGCACCTACGGCGTCGTCCACGACGGACGCTACGAACTGCACGCGTTCGTACCGGTCTCCCCCGTTCACGCCCCGTAGGGCGGGACGGGGCGGGCGGCGAGCCCGTCGGCCCGGTCACCGCGGTCGAGCTGCTCGTCGAGGGCCATGGCCGCGGCGACGAGCGCCAGGTGGGTGAACGCCTGCGGGAAGTTGCCGAGCTGCTCCCCCGACGGGCCGATCTCCTCGGCGAACAGGCCGACGTGGTTGGCGTAGGTGAGCATCTTGTCGAAGGCGTAGCGGGCCTGCCGCACCCGCCCGGCGCGGGCGAGGGCCTCGACGTAGAGGAAGCTGCACAGGTTGAACGTCCCCTCCGAGCCGCGCAGCCCGTCCGGCGAGGCGACGGGGTCGTAGCGGTAGACGAGGCTGTCGCTGACGAGCTCCTGGTCCATGGCGTCCAGGGTGCTCAGCCAGGCCGGGTCGCGCGGGGAGACGAAGCCGACGCGGGGCATGAGCAGCAGCGAGGCGTCCAGGACGTCGGTGGCGTAGTGCTGGACGAACGCCTGCCGCCGCGCGTTCCAGCCGCGCCGCACGATCTGGTTGAAGACGGTGTCACGCGTGTTCGTCCAGCGGACGACGTCGGCGGGACGGGAGTAGGTCGTCGCCATGCGGATGCCGCGGTCGAAGGCGACCCAGGTCATCAGGCGGCTGTAGGTGAAGTCCTGGCGCCCGCCGCGGGTCTCCCAGATGCCCTCGTCGGGCCGGTCCCAGGTGTCGGCCAGCCAGTCCAGGAGCCGGACGAAGGCCCGCCAGCCGTGGATGCCGCCGATGTCCTGGGCCTGGGCCAGCGCGTCGGCGGCCTCGCCGTAGATGTCGAGCTGGATCTGGTCGGCGGCGGCGTTGCCGGCCCGGACCGGCGCCGACTTCTGGTACCCCTCCAGGTGGTCGAGGGTCTCCTCGGTCAGGTGGGGGTCGCCGTCGATCCGGTACATGATCTGCAGCGGCTCGCCGGAGGCCGTGCCGCCGGCGTCGAGGCGGTCGCGCAGCCAGGTGCGGAAGGCGTGGGCCTCCTCGGTGAAGCCGAGGTCGATCAGGGCCCGGACCGAGAGGGAGGCGTCGCGGATCCACGTGTAGCGGTAGTCCCAGTTGCGCTCGCCGCCGATCTGCTCCGGCAGGCCCATGGTGGCGGCGGCGATCGGCGCGCCGGTGGGCGCGTACGTGAGCAGCTTGAGGGTGATCGCCGAGCGGTTGACCATCTCCTGCCAGCGCCCGCGGTAGCGGGAGCCGCGCAGCCAGCCGAGCCAGAAGTCGTGGCACGCCTCGATGCCGCCGCGCACCTCGGCGGCCGTCAGCGGGCTCGGGGAGTGGGCGCCGGCGCGGTCGGCGGTCAGGGTGATCGCGGCCGTCTCGCCCGCCTGGAGGGTGAACTCGGCGACGACGTCCTCGCCCTCGGGGCGCAGGGTGATGCGGTCGCTGGCCCTCAGGTGCAGGTCCGTGCCGGGACCGCGGAAGAGGGCGGAGCCGTCGTCGAGCATGGTCAGGGTGTGCGCCGCCCGCGCGTAGTCGAAGCGGGGGCGGCAGGCGAGGGTGAAGGGCAGGCTGCCGCGCACGACCCGGGCGACGCGCATGACGCGGTGCCGGTCGGAGGGGACGGCGGAGAGGTTCGGCTCCATGAAGTCGGCGACCTCGCCGACGCCGCTCGGCGCCATGTAGCGGGTCACCAGGATCGCGGTGTCCGGCAGGTAGAGCTGGCGGACGCTCTCCCCGGCGATGAGGTCGAGGTCGGCGGCGAAGCGGAAGTGGCCGCCGCGCTCGCTGTCGAGCAGGGAGGCGAAGACGCTCGGGGAGTCGAAGCGGGGGGTGCACCACCAGTCGATGGTCCCCGTGCCGGAGACGAGCGCGGCGGTCTGCAGGTCTCCGATCATGCCGTGGTCCGCGATCGGCGGATAGTCGTTCATGGATGCCCCCGTCCCTCGCCGGATCCGCTGCCGGGCTGCCTCCGCCGCGCGGATGGTCACCGGCGACAGCAGGATTACCTCAGCCCCTAAAGGGACATATACCTACATTCCAGACATTTTCTACGACGTATCGGCACTCTTTTCGGAGTCAGGTCGGAACCTCCCCCCTGGGCGCACGTCCGCCGGGACGACCGGCGGCTTTCCGCAACGGAGGACGCAGCCGTGGAAACGACGCATGACGGCCACCGCGCGTGGCACGCGCTCGACACGGCGACGGTGACCCGGGAGCTCGGCGTCCGGCCCGAGCGCGGTCTCACCTCCGAGGACGCGAGCGACCGGCTGCGGACCCACGGCCCGAACCGGCTGGCGAGCCGGAAGAAGGAGTCGGTCCTGCAGGCGTGGCTGCGCCAGTACCGCGACTTCATGCAGATCGTGCTGCTCGCCGCGGCGGTGATCAGCCTGCTCGTCACGCACGAGGCCGGGACCTCCGTCGTCCTCGCCGGGCTCACCGTCTTCAACGCGGTGGTCGGGCTGCGCCAGGAGGCGAAGGCCGAGGAGAGCGTGCAGGCGCTGGCCCAGATGATGAAGACGGTCGCCCGGGTCCGCCGGGACGGCCAGCCGGTCGAGGTCGACGCCGAGCAGCTCGTGCCGGGCGACGTGGTGCTGGTCGAGGCGGGCGACCGGGTGCCCGCGGACGGCCGGATCTGCCTCGCCGCGGCCCTGGAGATCGAGGAGTCCGCCCTCACCGGCGAGAGCCTGCCGGTGGCCAAGCGGACCGGCCCGGTGCCCGAGGGGGACGTGCCGCTCGGGGACCGCGTCTGCCTGGCGTACATGAACACCTCCGTCACCCGGGGACGCGGCGAGTTCGTCGTCACCGAGACCGGGATGGACACCGAGATCGGCCACATAGCGGGCCTGCTCGCCGGCACGGAGGCCGACAAGACGCCGCTGCAGAAGCAGCTCGACGGCCTGTCCAAGATCATCGCCACGATCGCCGGGATCGCCCTCGCCCTCGTGGTCGTGCTCGGCCTGATCCGGGGCAAGCCGTTCGACGTCCTGTTCATCACCGGCGTGGCGCTCGCGGTCGCCGCCATCCCGACGGGCCTGCCGGCGGTCGTGACGGCGCTGCTGTCGATCGGCACCCGCGAGATCGCCCGCCGCAACGCGATCATGAAGCGGCTCCCCGCGGTGGAGACCCTCGGCTCCACCTCGATGATCTGCTCGGACAAGACGGGCACGCTGACGCTCAACAAGATGACGGCCCGCGAGATGGTGATCCCCGGGCTGAACCGCTACGCCGTCTCCGGCGAGGGGTACGGCACCGCCGGGGAGATCAAGCACGTCGGCGGGGCGCACGTCGACCTCGACCCGTACCTGCTGCCGATGGTCCTGTGCGCGGACGCCGTCCTGGACGGCGAGAGCCTGATCGGCGACCCGACGGAGGGCGCGCTCATCGTGCTGGCCGCCAAGGGCGGCCTCGACCTCGACAGCACGCGCAGCAGCTACCCGCGCGTCGGGGAGGTCCCGTTCGACGCGGACTACAAGTTCATGGCGACCTTCCACGAGATGACCGGCCCGGACGGGAAGCCGGTCGTCCGCTGCTACGTCAAGGGCGCCCCCGACGTGCTCATCGCCCGCGCCGCCACCTACCGCTCCCCGGACGGGACCCTCGTCCCGGTGACGGACGCCAACCGCCCGCTCGCGCTGGAGGCCAACGACCGCATGGCCGGCGCCGGCGAGCGGGTCATGGTCGTGGCCCAGCGCGACCTCGACCCGGCGGCCTTCGACCCCGGCGGCGACCTGTTCGGCCTGGTGCGCGAGCTGACGCTGCTCGCGATGGTCGGGATCGTCGACCCCCCGCGGCCCGAGGCCAAGGCGGCGATCGCCACGTGCGCGCACGCCGGCATCCGGGTACGGATGATCACCGGCGACCACGTGACGACCGCGGGCGCCATCGCCCGCGAGCTCGGCATCCCCGGACGGGCGATCACCGGGGCCGAGTTCGCGGCCATGAGCGACGACGAGCTGCGCGCGCGCATCGACGAGATCGGGGTCGTCGCGCGGGTGGCCCCCGAGGACAAGCTGCGCCTGGTCCGGCTGCTCAAGCGCGCCGGCAACGTGGTCGCCATGACGGGCGACGGGGTGAACGACGCCCCCGCCCTGAAGGCCGCCGACATCGGCGTGGCGATGGGGATCACCGGCACCGAGGTGTCGAAGGAAGCCGCCGTCATGATCCTCACCGACGACAACTTCGCGACGATCGTCGGCGCCGTGGAGTACGGGCGCGCGCTCTACGACAACCTGCTCAAGTACCTGCGCTTCCAGATGTCCACCCTGGTCGCCTACATCGCGATCTTCATCGGGGCGGCCGCGTTCGGGATCGCCGGCGGCATCCCGCTCACCCCGCTGCAGATCCTGTGGGTCAACATGCTCATCGACATCCCGGTCGCGATCGCCCTCGGCTTCGACGAGCCGACGCGCGGCCTGATGAGCCGCGCGCCCCGGCCGGTCGGCGCGCCGGTGCTGTCGCGGGGGAACTGGGTGCGCCTGTGCGTCCAGGGGTTCGTCATGACCGTCGGGTCGCTGGCCGCGTACCAGATCGGGGCCCGGCAGGGCGGCGCCGTCGCGGGGGCCACCATGCTGCTGACGACGCTGTCGCTCTTCCACGTCGCGGCCGGGCTGCTGGCGCGCGACCAGGTGAACACGATCCTGTCGCGGGCGGCGCTGCCGGGACCGACGCAGCTGCGCCGGTACGCCCTCGCACTGATCCTCATCGTCGCGGTCACCGAGATCGGCCTGCTGCAGCGCATCTTCGGCACCACCGAGCTGGTCGTCGCCCAGTGGGCGACGTGCCTGGGGATCGCGGCGAGCCTCGTCGTGGTCGAAGAGCTGATCAAGGTCGTCCTGCGGCACCGCGTGCCCGCGGGCCGGGCCGCCGCGCCCGCCCCGAGAATCGTGCGGCTCACGCCGGAGAGCCGGCCATGACCAGCACGCCCGCCGCCTCCGGCTCGGCCGCCTCCGCGCGGAGCCTGCTGGCGCCGCTCGCGCTCGCGCAGTTCATCTGCAGCTTCGCCGGCTCGAACATGAACGTGATGATCAAGGACATCAGCGAGGACCTGGGCACGACCGTGAAGGGCGTGCAGATCACGATCACGCTGTTCCTGCTGATCATGGCGATCTTCATGATCCCCGGCAGCAAGCTGACCGACCGCTGGGGCCGCAAGCGGTGCTTCATGCTGGGACTCCTGCTCTACGGCGCCGGCGCCGTGCTCAGCATGGTCGCGCCCGGCCTCGGGATCCTGATCCTCGGCAACTCGGTACTGGAGGGCGTGGGCACGGCGCTGCTGATCCCGCCCGTCTACATCTTCGCGACGCTGGCCTACAGCGACACCGTCTCCCGGGCCCGGGCGTTCGGCGTGATCAGCGGGATGGGCGGCATCGGCGCGGCGGCCGGGCCGCTGATCGGCGGGTTCATCACCACGGCCGTCAGCTGGCGGGCCGCGTTCTTCTTCCAGACCGTCGTCATCGTGGCGATCATCCTGCTCAGCCGCCGGATCGTCGATCCCATCGCGCCGGACCCGGACCGCCCCTTCGACATCACGGGAGCAATCCTGTCGGCGGCCGGCATGTTCTTCGTCGTGTTCGGGATCCTCCAGGCCGACGAGAACGCCGGGCTCATGACGGTCTCGCTCGTCCTCGGCGTGGTGTTCCTGCTCTGGTTCTTCGCGCACGTGCGCTCCTGGGAGAGCGCGGGGAAGGAGCCGCTGCTGTCGACCGCGCTGTTCCGGGACCGCACCTCGAACCTCGGCCTGGTGACGCAGAACATCCAGTGGGTGCTGCTCATGGGCGTCTCGTTCGTCGTGGCCGTCTTCCTCCAGACCGTGCGCGGCTACAACGCGATCGAGACGGGCGTGATCTTCACCCCGGCGACCGTCGGCGTGCTCCTGTCCTCGCTGGCGGCGGAGCGCTTCGCCGCCCGGCGCTCCCAGAAGATGCTGATCGTGACGGGCTTCGCGGTGGCGGTGGCCGGGATCGCGGTCCTGCTCGCCCTGGTGCGGGTCTCGTCGAGCGTGATCGCCTTCGGCCCGGGGCTGCTGCTCATCGGGCTCGGCCTGGGGGTGTCGCTGACGCCGTCGGTCAACATCGTCCAGTCCAGCGTGCCCGAGAGCATGCAGGGCGAGATCTCGGGGCTGTCGCGCAGCGTCTCCAACCTCGGCTCGTCGTTCGGCACGGCGATCGCCGGCACGATCCTCGTCTCCGACCTGGCCTCCGGGAACCGCTCGTACGCGCTCGCGATGGCCACGCTGGCGGTCTTCGCCCTGGTCGGCCTGGCCGCCGCCGCACGCCTTCCCTCCCCCACGCGACCCGACCCGAAGGGGGTGCGCACGTGAGGGATCTCATCGCCATCGCCTATCCCGACAGGGCGGCCGCCGAGCTGGCCGAACGGCATGCCCGCGAGGCGGACGCGGAGGGCGCGCTCCAGGTCGAGGACCTGGTGCTCATGATCAGGGACGAGGACGGCACCGTCCAGGTGCGCCAGGGCGGGCCGGGCGTCGGCGTGGCGGTCACCGGCGGCGCCGTCTGGGGCGGCGTGATCGGGCTGCTGCTGCTCGCGCCGCTGTTCGGCATGGCGGTCGGCGCGGTCGCCGGCGGCGTCATCTGGAAGAGCGCGTTCGGCGACACGGGCGTGACGCGGGACTTCGTCGACGAGCTCCGCCAGGGCCTCCCGCCGGGTGGAGCCGCGCTGATCCTGCTCGTGCACGACCTGGCGCCCGAGGAGGTCCTGCCGCGTCTGCGGCAGCACGGCCAGGTGATCCGGACGTCGCTCAGCCCGGAGGCCGAGGCGCAGCTCGCGGCGGCTCTGGCGGCCGCCAGGCCGGAGCGGCCGCGGGCCTGACCGCTCGCGCCGGACGGGCGCGCGTCAGTGGTCGACGGTGAGCACGATCTTGCCGATCCGGGTGTCCGACTCCATGTGGCGGTGCGCCCGCACGACCTCCTCCAGCGGGAACGTGCGGTCCACCACGGGCCGGAACGCGCCCGAGCGCAGCCCCGAGGTCACGAACGCCACCGCCCGCTCCAGCCGGCGGGGGTCCCTGATGGTCTCCAGCACCGTGTACGTGCGCATGTTCAGGGCGGGCATGCCCAGGTCGAAGCCCGGGTACGGGGTCGGCTGCCCGCTCAGCGCCCCGTACAGGAACAGCGTTCCGCCCGGCGCCACGGCCCGCGCGAGGTCGGTGACGCCCGGCCCGGCCACGGCGTCGAAGACGTACTCGGCGCCCCTGCCGCCGGTCAGCTCCAGCACGCGGGCGGCCACGTCCTCCTCGTCGGAGACGATCACGTGGGCGGCGCCCTCCTTGAGCAGCCGCTCCTTCTTGCCGCCGGTGCGGGTGACGGCGATCGGCGTGGCGCCGACGCGGTTGGCCGTGTGGATGGCGGCCAGCCCGACACCGCTGGAGGCGGCGGTCAGCACCACCGCGTCACCAGGCCGCATGCCGCCCACCTCCACCAGCGCGCCGTACGCGGTGAGGTAGGGCATCCACACGGCGGCGCCGGAGACCGCGTCCAGCCCGTCGGGGCGGCGCACGAGCGCCGACGCGGGGACGACGGCCCGCTCGGCGTAGACGGCGTAGTCGTTCTGCGAGAACGCCGGCACGCTGCTGACCTCCTGGCCCGGCTCCAGCCCGGTCACCCCGGGGCCGACGGCCTCGACCACCCCGGCGGCCTCGGCCCCGAGCCTGCCCGGGAACCGCCTGACCGGCTCGATGTAGTGACCGCCGCGGAACAGCGCCTCGGCCCGGTTCACGCCGATCGCGTCCACCCGGATCAGCACCTCGCCCGGCCCCGGCTCTCCCGGCTCGACGTCCTCCAGCCGCATCACCTCGGGGCCGCCGATCTCGTGGAACAGCACCGTTCTCGCCATGTCCTCGTCCTTCGCTCTCCTGGGAACGGGGCAACTGAAGCACAGAAGTACGATCGTCGTCAAACTTCGATGAGTGTCGTACCATGGGGCTCATGGGACGTACGCCGCCGCACCCCGACGTGTCGCAGTTCGATCTCCAGCAGGTGCTGGAGGCCCTGGTCGACCCGGTACGCCGGAGCATCGTCACGCAGCTCGACGCCTCCGGTGAGGACCTCGCGTGCGGGACGTTCGACATCGCGGTCAGCAAGTCCACCGCGACCCACCACTTCAAGGTGCTGCGCGAGGCGGGCCTGATCCGGCAGTACTACGTCGGGACCTCGCGCATGAACGCGCTGCGCCGGGCCGAGATGGACGAGGCGTTCCCCGGCCTGCTCGACGCCCTGACCAGGCCCCGGGTCTCACTGCCGGCCTGACGTGCCGGCCTGATCGGGGGCCCGGGTCGGCGGGTCAGCCGGCGGCCCGGCCGGGAGAGACCAGGCCGGTCTCGTAGGCCAGGACGACGGCCTGGACCCGGTCGCGCAGTCCCAGCTTGGACAGGATCCGGGCGACGTGGGTCTTGACCGTCGTCGGGCTGAGCGTCAGCCGGTCGGCCAGCTCGGCGTTGCTCAGGCCGGTGGCCAGCAGCCGCAGCACCTCCAGCTCCCGCGGCGTCAGCTCCGACAGGTCGCCGTGGACGGCCGGCGCGGCCTCGGCGGGGCGGGCGAAGCGCTCCACCAGGCGGCGGGTGATCGCCGGGGCGAGCAGCGCGTCGCCGGAGCGCACCAGCCGTACCGAGGCCACCAGGTGCTCGGGGGTGACGTCCTTGAGCAGGAATCCGCTGGCGCCCGCGGTGAGGGCGGCGTAGACGTACTGGTCGAGGTCGTAGGTGGTCAGGATGAGCACGCGCGTGTCGTCGGCTCCCCCGGCCACGATCCGGCGGGTGGCCTCTATGCCGTCCATGTGCGGCATGCGGACGTCCATGAGCACGACGTCGGGCCGGGCCCGCCGTACGACGGCGACCGCCTCGGCCCCGTCGGCCGCCTCGCCCACCACCTCGATGCCGTCGGCCATGAGGATCATCCGGAAGCCGGTGCGGACCAGCGCCTGGTCGTCGGCGATCACGGCGCGCAGCGGACGGCTCTCCCCGCTCCCGCCGTCTTCTCCTGTCCCGCCGTGCGGGTTCACGTCGCCCTCCACGGGATCTCGGCCCTGAGGCGGAAGCCGCCGCCGGGCACGGGCGCCGCCTCCAGGGTCCCTCCGTAGAGGGCGACCCGCTCGCGCAGCCCGATCAGCCCGCGGCCGTTGCCGGTGCGCGACTGCGCGCCGGGCGTGCCGCCGGTGTCGGTGACCTCGATCTCCAGGCGGTCGCCGCGATGGCCGAGCGTGACGGCGGCCGCCGCGCCGGCCGCGTGCTTCATCGTGTTGGTCAGCGCCTCCTGCACCACCCGGTACGCGGCCAGCTCGACCCCGGCGGGCAGCGGCCCCTCCGGCAGGCAGAGCGTGAAGTCCACGGGCATGCCGGCGGCGCGGACCCGCTCGACGAGGCCGTCGAGCCGGTCGAGCCCCGGCTGCGGCTCCAGCCCGTCGTCCGCCCCGGCCGCGGCGGCGCTGTCCGGACCGGCCAGCAGGCCCATGACGTTGCGCAGCTCGGCCATGGCGGCGCGGCCACTGGCCTCGATCGCGACGAGCGCCTCCCGGGACTGCTCCGGGTGCGCGTCCATCACCTTGCGGGCGGCGCCGGCCTGGATCACCATCACGCTGACATTGTGGGTCACCACGTCGTGCAGCTCGCCGGCGATCCGCGAGCGTTCGGCCTGGACCGCCTCGCGCATGGCCTCCTCCTGGGCGCGCCGCATCTCGGCGATCCGGCGCCTGCTGTGCCGCCAGAACCGGATGAAACCGGCCAGCGCGCCGGCGCTGACCAGCACCACGTACGGTCCCAGCGCGCTCGGCAGGCTCGGCGTGATGCCCTGGGAGGCCGCACCGGCGAGCACGGCCGCGAGCAGCAGGGACGCCACCGCGGGCACCCGGTTGCCGCTGTGGGCCACGGCGCTGTACGCGGCGACGGCGACGGCCGCCACGGTGATCCACGTCTGCGCGCCGGTCATGGCCAGCGCCGCGGCCATGACCGCCCAGAACGTGCTCAGCGGATAGCGGCGCCGCACCGCCAGGGGCAACGTGGTGAGCGCCGCCAGCAGCAGGGGCGGCTCGTCCTCACCCTGCCAGAGGTCCACGACCGGAAGGGCCGGGGTGATCCGGATCTCCCCCGGCTGCGGCGGCTCGGGCGGCTCAGGGGGCTCGGGCGGCTCCGGCGGCTCCGGCGGGCGCACCCCCGTCCGCGCGGAGGTGAGCGGCGCGGGCGAGGTGAGCGGCGCGGTCCCGAGCCGCAGCAGTCCGGACACCGGCTCCGCCCGGTCCCCGGTCCCGTCGCCGGAGCCGTGGCCCGCCGCGAGCAGCGCCGCGACGGTCAGGACGGCCGCGAGCAGCGCGTCGGCGACCAGGGCCCCGCGGGACGGCCGGGCGGTCCGCGCCCGCGGCCGCACCATGTCGAGCAGCGACAGGCAGAGCAGCCGCAGGTCGAGCAGCGGCAGGTCGAGCAGCCGCCGCCACCGGGTCCGTCGTTCGTCAGCAGTCACCGGCACATTGTCGCGTCGGCATGATTCGTGGCGCATCGTCCTGAATGACCGGGGAGGCGTCCTTGAGGAGTACATCCCAGGGATGACCCGCTGCCCGGGTCGTCCGCGCGGGGTATCCAAGATCGGCGCGGCGGACGACGCCCGCGCGGGCCGCGGGCGCCTAGCTTCTTACCCGTCATAGAGCCGTCCACCGGGCCCTCCCGTCGAGGGCGGCCGTCTCATCGGAAGAACGGATGTTCCATGCGTCGCGTGACAGCGCTCCTCCTCGCGGGCGCCCTGGCCGCCGCGTCGGCCGCCTCCCCCGCCTGGGCCGGCCCCGCCGCCCCGGGGTCCGCCTCGAAGGCCCCGGCCGCCGCCCCGGACAAGCCGTACCTGCCGGAGCCGACCGGCCCGCACCCGGTCGGCGCCACGTCGCTCTACCTCAAGGACACCTCACGCCCCGACCCGTGGGTGCCCTCCGTGAAGGCGCGCGAGCTCATGGTCTCGCTGTGGTACCCGGCCCGTTCGCCCGGCCGGCAGCGGGCCCCGTACATGACGCCGAAGGAGTCGGAGCTCTTCCTCAAGGACGCGAAGCTGACCGGCCTCCCGCCCGCCCTGCTGAGCACGACGCGCACCAACGCCTTCACCGACGCGAAGCCGGCGGGGCACGCGCACGGCCTGCCCCTCGTCGTGCTCTCCCCCGGATCCAGCAAGCCCCGCAGCACGCTGACCGCCCTGGCCGAGGACCTGGCCAGCCGCGGGTACGTGGTGGCCTCGATCGACCACACCTACGAGACGGTCGCCACCACCTTCCCCGACGGCCGGGTCACCACCTGCGTCCCCTGCGAGGGCGACCACGACCCGTCGCTGTCCACGAAGCAGGTCAAGGTACGCGCGGCCGACGTCTCGTTCGTGCTCGACCGGCTGACCGGGCCGCGCCCGGCGTGGAAGGGCGGCCGGTTGATCGACAGGTCACGGATGGGCATGGCGGGCCACTCCATCGGGGGCGCGAGCACCGTGGCCGCGCTGGCCGCCGACTCGCGGCTGCGCGCCGGGATCGACATCGACGGCACCACGCCTCCCGACACCCTCACCCGCGAGCTGAAGCGGCCGTTCATGTTCTTCGGCAAGCCCGCCACGTACACCCCCGGGTCCGGCAACGAGTCGACCGCCACCTGGGAGCGCGACTGGAAGCTCATGACCGGCTGGAAGCGCTGGCTGCTGGTGACGGGCGCCGAGCACGCGTCGTTCAACGACGTCGGCGTCATCGCGGCCGAACTCGGCATCGACGTCGGCGCGGACCTGCCCGGGGAGCGAGGGCTGACGATCACCCGGACGTACGTCGCCGCCTTCTTCGACCGGCACCTGCTGAACAAGCCGCAGCCCTTGCTGGACGCGCCGTCGGCGCGCTACCCCGAGGTCAAGCACTGCGTCCCGGAACGGAAGACCTGCGCGTGACCGGCTGTACCTACCAGTATGTACACTCGGGGGCGTGGACACGAGGGAACGACTGATCGAGAGCACGCGTGAGCTGCTGTGGGAGCGGGGCTACGTGGGCACCAGCCCGAAGGCGATCCAGGAGCGGTCCAGAGCCGGTCAGGGCAGCATGTACCACCACTTCCACGGCAAGCCCGACCTGGCGCTCGCCGCGATCGCGCGCAGCGCCGAGGAGACGAGGAGCAGGGCCGAGGCCGAGCTCGACGGGCCCGGGAGCGCGGCCGGACGGATCGCCGCCTATCTGCGGCGGGAGCGGGAGGCCCTGCGGGGCTGCCCGGTCGGCCGCCTCACCCAGGACCCCGACGTGATGGCCGACCCCCGGTTGCGGGCGCCGGTCGAGGAGTACTTCACCTGGCTCACCGACCGGCTCGCGGGCCTGCTGGAGCAGGGGCGGGCGAGCGGCGAGCTCGGTCCCGGCCTCGACCCCGAGGCCACGGCCGCCGCGCTCGTCGCGGTGGTGCAGGGCGGCTACGTGCTGGCCCGCGCCGCCGGCTCGGCCGAGGCGTACGCGCGGGCCGTGGACGGCGCCCTCGCCCTGCTCACCGCCCACGCCCACCCGCCCGCGCGACCGGCCGAGCCGTCCGAGCGACCGCTTCAGGAGCCGTCCGCGCGGCCGCTTCGGAAGGAGGGCCGCTGACATGCCTCTCGTCCGCATCGACGCGCTCGGGGCCGACGCCGGCCGGCTCGACGCGCTCAGCCGGGCCGTGCACGAGGCCCTCGTCGAGACGATCGGCATCCCGGACGACGACCGGTTCCACATCCTCACCGGCCACGACGGCACCCGCAGCACGCTGCGCTACGACGACTACCTGGGCGTGCCCCGCGACGACGGCATCGTCTACGTCGTGATCACCATGCGCTCCGGCCGCACGCCCGCGCAGAAGCAGGCGATGTACCGGCGCATCGCCGAGCTCGCCCACGCCTACGCGGGCACCGAGCCGCGCAACGTGTTCGTCGCCGTGACCGAGAACGAGCCGATCGACTGGTCGCTCGGCCATGGCATCGCCCAGTACGTCACCCCTTCGGGGCAACCGCCGCTCAGCGCCCCTCACGCCCCCTCGGCGTAACCGCCTCGCGCTCCGCGCCGCCGGCCGGCTCGTGGCCGGTGGCGCTCCAGCCCTGTTCGAGCAGGCCGAAGACCACCGCCGCGGCCTCGCCCGGGTCGGCGTCCCGCTGGACGAGGTCGGCGGCCTCGAGCGCGAAGCGGGCCAGCGCGGCGCAGGCCAGGTCGCCGGCCGGCGCCTCGACCTCCTCGGCGACGGCGCGGGCGAGGGCGCTCTCGTGACGCATCCACATGCGCCGCGCGTACTCGCTCAGCGCCGGGGTGCCCTCGACCATGCGCGCGATGTGGGCGCCCCGCTCGTCCGCGGCGACCTTGACCGCCCATTCCAGGACGTGCGCGCGCAGGGCCGCGGGGATCGACCGGCCCGCGGGGCGCTCGCGCACCGCCGCGACGAGTGCGGCCTCGAGGTCGGCGTCGAGGTCGAAGACCAGGGCTTCCTTGCTGGGGAAGTGCTTGAACAGGGTGGTCACCGCCACGTCGGCGGCCTCGGCGACGTCCTTGACGCCGACGTTGTCGTAGCCGCGTTCGAGGAACAACCGCAGCGCGGCGTCGGCCAGTGCCTGGCGGGTCTGCGCCTTCTTGCGCTCGCGGCGCCCCAGGGGTTCGGTCACGCGCTCAGCGTATCGTCAACGCACATCCACTTCAAAAGACTAGTCACTACACTTTGTAAGTGGCTAGCGTTTCCTTCGCGACGCGCCGGGCTCCCGGCGCGTTCCCGACTCGAAGGGACCCTTGTGTCATGACCTCTCCCCGCATCGCCGTCGTCGGCGCCGGCATCGGCGGCCTCACCTGCGCCCGGACCCTCCAGCGGCACGGCCACCAGGTCACCGTGTTCGAACGCGAGACCTCAGCCGACGCCCGCCGGCAGGGCGGCATGCTGGACCTGCACGTCGACACCGGACAGGCCGCGCTGCGCGCCGCGGACCTGTTCGAGGAGTTCGCCGCCCTGGCCCGTCCCGAAGGGCAGGAGCTGCGCGGCCTGGACCCCGTCACGGGCGAGCTGACGCACCACGAACACCCCGTCGACGGGCCGGGCAACGCGCCCGAGATCGACCGCGGCCAGTTGCGCGGCCTGTTGCTCCGGTCCCTCGCCCCCGGCACGGTCCAGTGGGGACGCCCGGCCGCCGGGGTCACCCCGACCGGCGACGGGACCGCCCGCCTGCGCTTCGACGACGGCTCGACCGAGGAGTTCGACCTGGTCGTCGGCGCCGACGGCGCGTGGTCGCGGATCCGGCCCGCGCTGTCGGACGCGCGCCCCGCCTACACGGGCGACACCATCGTCGAGACCTTCCTCGACGACGAGACACCCGCCATCCCGCGCTGGCGCGCCTGGTCGGCAACGGCACCCTGGCGGCGAAGTCCGGCCGCACCATGCTGTCGGCCCAGCGCAACAGCGGCGGTCACATCCGCGTCTACGCCGGGCTCGTGGCCCCCTACGACTGGCACGTCACCGCCGGGGTGGACCTCGACGACGCCGCCGCCGTGCGCGACCACCTCCTCACGGTGTTCGACGGCTGGCACGACAGCCTGCTCGACCTCATCCGCGAGTCCGACGGCGGCTTCGTCAACCGGCCCCTGCACGTCCTGCCCGCCGGGCACACCTGGGACCACGTCCCGGGCGTCACCCTGCTCGGCGACGCCGCCCACCTCATGCCCCCGGCCGGCATCGGCGCCAACCTCGCCATGCTCGACGGCGCCGATCTGGCCGAGGCCGTCGTCGTCCACGGGGGCATCGACGAGGCCGTGCGCGCCTACGAGAACCGGATGCTGCCCCGGGCCGCGGCGGGCGCCCAGGCGTGCGCCGACCTGATCGCCGGCATGAGCGGCGACATGGTCGTCGGCGCGAACTCGGCCCGCCGGCACCTCAACGAGCGCATCAGGAGCGCCCAGCCCACCGGCTGAGCGCCCCTCACCCGCTCTCTTCCGGCCGCTACCTGTCGTCGCGCGGCGGCTCGTCCCGATCGAGAGGCCCCCGCGCGGTGTCGTGCGGCGGCTCCTCGACCGGGAAGAAGATCGCGCTGGCCAGGTGCGGGCTGCGGCCCGGGGCGGGCTCGTTGCGCCACCTGGCCGCCATGACCTCGCGCAGCTCGCCGATCATCTCGGCCAGCTCGTCGCGGCTCAGCCAGAGGACGCTCTGCCGGTAGCCCACCAGGTCGGCGAACGGATCGGCGCCCGGCCGGTCGAGGTAGGCGTTGAATGCGGCCATCAGGGCGGCCATCGCCGCGGCGAACCCGTGGCGGTGGTCGTCCAGGGACATCGACCGGGCCGCGTCCTCGTCGACGACCGTGCGCTCGCGCCGCAGCCGGTAGTGGCGTTCGACGACGCCGCGCACCCGCTGCTCCTCGGCGACCTCCAGCATCCCCGCCTCGGCCAGCAGGCCGACGTGGCGGTAGACGGTGGTCTTGGGGACGTCGGGCAGGCGCTCGCACAGCTCGGTCGTGGTGCGGGTCACGCCGCCGGACATGGCCCAGACGATGCGCAGCCGGATCGGGTGCAGGAGCAGGTCAAGCGTATCCACGTCCCAATATTTCCACATCTGGTACTGTTCCCAAAGTTGGGAACATAGGAGAGGGGCACGGAGTGACGATGAACACGTCGGCGGCGGCCGGGCTCAGCCCGGAGGCGGTGATCCCGCTGGACGCCCTCGATCCGGACGCGCCGCCGGACGACCTGGCCTGGCTCGACGAGGCGGTCGGCGACGCCCGGGTGGTGGCGATCGGCGAGAGCGCCCACTACAACCGCGAGTCCTACGAGCTGCGCCACCGCCTCCTGCGCCACCTGGCCGAGCGCCACGGCTTCGGCGCGTACGCGATGGAGAGCGGGTTCACCGAGGGGTGGCGGGCCGACGCCTGGGTCCGGGGAGCCGACGAGCCCCTCGGCGCGGTGATGGCCGGCGGCCTGACCTCCCTCATGGGGCTGTGGACCCCGATGCGCGCCCATCTGGAGTGGATGCGGCGGCACAACGCCACGGCCGCCCGCCCGCTCGCCTTCTACGGCATCGACCTGCCGGGGTCGGTGGCGTCCCCGCTGCCCGGGCTGGACGCCGTGCTCGCCTACCTGGCGGCCGCCGACCCGGACTTCCGTCCCGACCCGGGCCTCCGGGAGGGCGTCGCGGCCTTCGCCGCGCCGTCCCCGTTCTCCGCGCCCGCGGCCCTGGCCGCCTACACCGGCCTCGCCCAGGGGGCACGCGACGCGGTCACGGCCGCTCTCGCCGACCTGACCGCGCGCCTGACGAGCCGCCGTCTGGCCTGCGTCGCGAGGACCGGCGCCGCCGCGTACGAGCGCGCCCTGCACACACTGCGCCTCACGGTCACCCTCGACGCCGTCGTACGGGCGCTGGCGCGCGGCGACCACCAGGGCGCGATGAACGCGCGCGACGCCGCGATGGCCGACACGGTCGACTGGATCCTGGCCCGCGAGGAGCGGATCGTCCTGGCCGCCCACAACGGCCACCTCCAGCGCGGGCCCGGCGTCCTTCCCGGCATGCCGCCCATGATGCCGCTCGGCCTGCACCTGGCCGACCGGCTGGGCGACGGCTACCTCGTCATCGGCGCCACCTCGGGCACCGGCCAGATCCTCAACACCGGGCCCGACTTCTACACCGGCACGCTGTTCACGCCGATGGAGGCGCCCGAGCCCGGCAGCCTCGACGCGCTCATGCACGCCGCCGGCCACGACGGGCCGTTCGCCGTCGACCTGCGGCGCCTGTCGCCGGCCGACGCCGAGGCCGTCCGGGGCGCCGCGCGCCGGCGCGCCGGGGTCGGCTCCTTCTACGCCGAGCAGAACGCGCTGGAGTCGTTCGACCTCGTCGTCCATCTCTCCCGCGTCACGGCCGCCGAGCCGGACCAGGACGCGATCGCCCACGCCTCCGACGACGTGCGGCGGGCGTTCGCCGCCTGGACGGGCGGCGAGGGCTGAGCCGCCGGTCGGACAACTCTTAGGACGTGGGGTTCCGGGTGAGCAGGTGCGCCTTGAACCCCGCGCCGTACGTGCTGGTGGGGGTGCCGGCGTAGTCCTCGATGAGGACGTTGCC
The DNA here is from genome assembly GCF_013363975.1 of Nonomuraea montanisoli. Classification (GTDB taxonomy): domain Bacteria; phylum Actinomycetota; class Actinomycetes; order Streptosporangiales; family Streptosporangiaceae; genus Nonomuraea; species Nonomuraea montanisoli. The sequence goes on from NZ_JABWGN010000004.1 coordinate 58,682, forward strand.
CTGGCTGCAGCCCCACGGGTTCCAGGTCCAGGCGGTGTAGCCGACGCCGTGCGCGTCGGCCCAGGCCATGACCTGGTCGATGTAGTCGTGGGCGCAGGAGTTCTGGCCGATCTCGCCGGCGTGCACGGGCACCTGCGCGGCCACGGCCCCGACCTGGCTGTCCCAGCAGGAGACGCTGGAGCAGGAGTTGAAGTTGTAGGTGTGCCAGGCGGCCATGAGGTTGCCGGTCGGGTCGGTGGGCTTGTAGGTCAGCCACTGGCTCAGGTCGTTGGACCAGGCCAGCCCGCCGAGCATGATCACGTTGGTGGCGCCGGTGGCGCGCACCGCGTTGACCAGGGACTGCATGCCGGCCACCTGGTAGCCGATGCCGGTGCAGGTGCCGCCGTCGCGCCAGCAGGTCCAGCCCGCGGTGGCGTTCCAGTTGGCGGCGGCGTCCGGGTACGGCTCGTTGAACAGGTCGAGGACGACCGCGTCGTCGCCCTTGAAGGCGTTGGCCACGCCGGTCCAGAAGGCGGGCGCGTACTGGGCGTCGGGCATGGGCTTCTGGCAGGTCGCGGCGGTGTCGGAGCAGCCGGCGCCCTGGCCGGTGTACTGACCGTGGCTCCAGTGCATCTCGACGATCGGGGTGATGCCGTTGGCGACGAGCAGGGCGACGTAGTCCTTGACGTTCTGCTGGTAGGCGGCGCCGCTGGGCGTGCCGGTGGTGCCGTTCCAGCATTCCTCGTTGAGCGGGATGCGTACGGCGTGGATGTTCCACGCCTTCATCGCCTCCACGGACGCCTGGTCGACGGGGCCGCTGTCCCACATGCCCTTGCCCTGCACGCAGGCGAACTCGCCACTGGCCCGGTTGACGCCGAGCAGGCGGTACGTGGAGCCCGTCGAGGTGACCAGCCGGTTGCCGGACACGCGCAGGGCGGGGGCCGCGCCGCCGGTGGGCGGGCCGTCGTTGTCGGCCTCGGTGGCGGTGACCGTGACGGAGGGCAGGCCGGAGGAGGCGACGACGATCGGCCTGCTGCCGTTGGTCCTGTCGCTGTCCTCGGCGGCGCCGAGCGTCACGCTCTGGGGGGTGTTCCAGGTGGCGGTGGTGAAGGTCAGGGAGGCGCCGCCGGTGACGGTGATGTCGCCGTCGCCGGCGCCCGCGGTGCTGGTGACGGTCACGTTGCCGGACGGCTGCGCCTGCAGGCGGACGGTGAAGGCGCCGGTGCTGCCCTCGGGCACGCTGACGCCGGTGGCGGAGACGACCAGGGCCTGCTGCGTGCCGCCGCCGTTGCCGGCACAGGAGACGGCGGGAGCGGTGTTGGCGCCGCCGGTGTAGGTGCCGTTGAAGCCGACGGTCCAGGTGGCGCCGGCGCCCTGGCGGGCGTTGTAGGACTCCGGTCCGACGGTGACGGCCGCGCCCGCAGGGGTGGGCGCGGCGGGGGCCGGCACGCCGCCCCACATCTGGGTGATCACCTGGTTGTCCGGGAAGTCGAAGCCGAGGGTCCAGGTCGTCAGCGGGTCACCGGTGTTGGTGACCGTGATGGTGGCGCCGAACGCGCTGCCGTTGTCCCAGCTCTTGGCGTACGAGGCCGAGCAGGAGACGGCGGCGCCGGCGGCGGTCGGGACGGCGGCGAGCCCGGATCCGGCGAGCAGGGCGGCGGCCGTCGCCGTCAGGGCCCGGTGCCAGGCGGTGCGAAGGATGGACATGGGGGTTCTCCGTGAGAATCGGCCCCTCCGAGATATGGGAGCGCTCCCAGACGATCTGCCGGTCGGGGTCGCCGCGCAAGGCGCACCCATGTCCCCCGTCGGGGGCACCGGCGCGGACCTCGGACGGGGTCCCGGCCGCGGGTGAAAGTTTCATCCGGCGGGCCCGCCGGCGCGACGGTCAGCTCGCGGAGTCGAGCAGGACCCTTCGCAGCAGGTCCCGCAGCACCAGGCGGTCGCCACCGAGGGGCGCGAAGAGGGAGGCCGCCTGCGTGTGGGTGCGCGAGCACAGCGCCTCCCTCCTGCGCACGCCCTCCTCCGTGAGCACCAGGCGTTTGACCCGGCGGTCCGCGGGGTCGGGTTGCCGGGTGACCAGGCCGCGCCGTTCCAGCGCGTCGATGATGCCGGTCACGTTCGAGGGCTCACAGGACAGCCCGGCGGCCAGGTCGCGCATGGTGACGGGCGCCTCCAGGCCGACCATGGCGAGGGCCTGGGCGGGAGTGAGCCCCAGCTCGGCCGCGGTCGCGTTGAACTGCGCGCCCTGCCTCCCGGCGACCTGGGAGAGCAGGTGGGCCAGTTCGGCCACGAGCGGATCGGTTTCAGGGCTCACCCCTGGATCATACCGAGTCTCTTCACTACCTTAATGGTTGACATGCTTAAGTTTCCGCTCCTAAGCTCGACCGAAAAGTTCAGTACCTTAACCATGTAGTACATGAAGGGAATGAGCCGGACATGAGCACGTACGACGGTCAAGAGGTCATCGACAGCCCGACGGGGTGGGTGGCCGACCACATCCGCACCTACGTCGAGTCCGGCGGCGAGCAGGGCCACCTGTTCCAGGGCCTGCCGACACTGCTGCTCACCACCCGCGGCCGCAAGTCCGGCGCGCTCCGCCGTACCGCCCTGATCTACGGGCAGGACGGCGACCGCCACCTGCTCGTGGCGTCGAACGGCGGCGATGCCCGGCACCCGGCGTGGTACCTCAACCTGATCGCCCACCCCGAGGTCGGGCTGCAGGTCGGCGCGGAGAAGTTCGACGCGCGGGCCCGCGTCGCGACCGCCGAGGAGAAGGCGCCCCTGTGGCGGCTGATGGCGTCGATCTTTCCCACGTACGACGACTACCAGGCCAAGGCCGATCGGGAGATTCCCCTCGTGATCCTGGAACGCCTTCCCACCCGGCTTTCCTGAGACCGGCCGGATCGCGCCGCGGCGCCGACCGTCGCGCCTGCCTCTAGGGTGGGTGCTCGTGACGACTGAGCGATGGGCGCTGGGCGGCGATCTGGGCGTCGCCAGGATCGGCTACGGCGCGATGAAGCTGACCGGCTGGCCGAAGGGCGAGCGGCCCGGGCGGGAGACGGCCCTGGCCGTCCTGCGCCGGGCCGTGGAGCTCGGGGTGAACCACATCGACACCTCGCACTACTACTCCCGTGACGGGGTGGCGGCCAACGAGCTGATCCGCGAGGCCCTGTCCCCGTACCCGGACGACCTGGTGATCGTGACCAAGGTGGGGGCGCTGGTCGAGGGCTCCGACCTGGCGCGGCCCGCGGCGGAGAAGACCGGCCTCACCCCCGACGGCCTGCGCCGCGGCGTCGAGGCGAACCTGCGCTCGCTCGGCGTGGACCGCCTCGACGTGGTCAACCTGCGGATGGGCGACCTCGACCGGAGCCAGACCCCGCTGGCCGGCCCCCTGGAGGCGCTGCTCGCGCTGCGCGAGGAGGGCCTGATCCGCCACCTCGGCGTCTCCAACGTCACCGCCGCCGAGTTCGAGCAGGCGCGGGCGATCGCGCCGATCGCCTGCGTCCAGAACCTCTACAACCTGGCGCGGCGCGACGACGACCCGCTGGTCGACGCCTGCGCGCAAGCCGGGATCGCCTACGTCCCCTTCTTCCCGGTCGGCGGGTTCCAGCCGCTCACGGCCGCGCGGCTGGACGCCGTCGCCGCCCGCCACGCCGCCACCGTGCCGCAGGTGGCACTGGCGTGGCTGCTGGCCCGCTCGCCGAACATCCTGCTCATCCCCGGCACCGGCTCCCTGGCGCACCTGGAGGAGAACGTCGCCGCAGGATCGCTGAAGCTGACGGCTGAGGACCTCGCCGACCTGGACTGAGGGAAGCAGCCGCGGAGCGCGCGGGGCAGCCCGGAGTCAGACCACCTCGAACGTGCTCATCATGGCCATGTCCTCGTGCTCCAGGTTGTGGCAGTGCATCACGTAACGGCCCCGGTAGCCGGTGAACCTGGTGACGATCTCCACGGTCTGCGCCTCCCGCAGCTCGACGGTGTCCTTCCACTCCGGTGGGCCCGCCGTCCGCTCGCCTCCCACGGAGAGCACCTGGAACGGCGACAGGTGCAGGTGGACGGGGTGCGCCACGTCGCTGGTCAGCCGCCAGATCTCCACCTGGCCGAGCTTGGGCCGGGCGTCGACGCGGCGGGCGTCGAACGGCTTGCCGTTGATCAGCCACCCGTTGTGGCCGTTCATGCTGCCGCTGCTGAACTCGAAGTCGCGGGTCACCGCCGCCCGCGCCGGGTCGAGGGCCTCCACGCGTGACAGCGCGGCGGGGATCGCCGAGTCGTCGCGGGCGTCGCGCTCGACGGTGAAGCGCATCACCCGCGCCTGCGGCCCCTCCCCGAGGAGGTTGCGCAGCTCGACGTGCTCGCCCACGCGGTGGGCGGCGAAGTCGACGATCACGTCCGCCCGCTCGCCCGGCGCGAGCCGCACCCGGTCCGCCGATCGCGGCGCCGCCAGCAGGCCCCCGTCGCCGCCGACGCGCACCAGCCGCCCGGCGGGCGCCAGGGCGAGCTCGTAGACCCGGGCGTTGGAGGCGTTGAGCAGGCGGAACCGGTACCGGGCCCGGTCGACGCCGAGCGACGGCCACGGCGCGCCGTTGACGAGGATGACGTCGCCCAGCACGCCGCCCATGAACGCCTCCCGCGCGCCGGGCCCCTCGGGGCTCGCCGGGTAGGGCATGCTCCCGTCGGCGGCGAAGGACCGGTCGCAGATCATCAGCGGCACGTCACGCTCGCCGGACGGCAGCGGAAGCGCCGCCTCCTCCTCGTCCCCCACCAGGAAGAACCCGGCCAGCCCCCGCCACACCTGCTGGCCGGTGTAGTCCATGCGGTGGTCGTGGTACCACAGCGTGGACGCGCGCTGGTCGAGCGGGAAGGCGTAGTCGCGGTGGGTGCCCGGCCCCACCAGGTCGGTGGGGTAGCCGTCGGACTCGGGCGGCGTGTGGCCGCCGTGCAGGTGGGTGACGGTCGGCGCGCCGAGGGCGTTGGTGACGCGCACGACGGTCCTGCGTCCGGCGCGGGCCCGGATGGTCGGCCCGGGGAAGCGCCCGTCGTACCCCCACACCCGCGTGCGCAGGCCGGGCAGGATCTGCGCGTCGGCCTCCCGCTGCGTCAGCTCGTAGTAGTCGGTGGTGGCGTCGCTCCTGGCCGGGCGGGCCGTGACGGGCAGGGGCAGCGGCACGCCGTACGGCTTGGGCAGCGGCGCCCGGCTGGCCAGGACCTGGGGCAGCGGGGTGCGGCTCAGCAGCGAGCAGCCCGGCGCGGCCAGCGCGGCGGCCGTGCCGAGGCCGAGCAGGCGCAGGGCCCGCCTTCTGCTCATCGTCATGCCGCGGCCGCCGGGACGCGGCGGGACGGCCACACCTGGCCGAGCCGCATCAGGCTCGCGCCGAACATCAGGACGCCGACCGGCACGTGCAGGACCTTGACGTGCGCCACGCCCAGCGCCACCTGCGCCAGCGTCATCACCAGCATGGCGACGGCGGGCAGGATGGCGGCCCTGCGCCGGGTGACGATCGCGGCGACCAGGTGCACCAGCACGGCGACCACCACGACGAGCGCCGTGGTGGCGTGCAACGTCCGGCCGCCGGGCGAGGACAGCAGCAGCCCGGCGGTGACCGCCTGGACCAGAACGGCCAGCGTCTGCACCGCTATCGCGACACGCAAAAACATCGGTGGTTCTCCTCTAGCGGGCCGTGGGCCGCGCGACGGCCTCGGGAAAGTGACTCATGGCCCGACATCGTCGCTCGGGACGGTGGCCGCGGGCGTCCGCCCACGGGAGGCTTTCGCCCCTACCTCACCGGGCCCGGTCGGGAGTCTGCGCGTACGACGGGGGCAGTAGTGCGCGCTACACCTTCGCGGCCGGAAGGCTGCGCCCACCGGCGGACCTCTCCGGGAACGGGCCGCCCAGGCCACCCCAGGGCATGCGGAGCGCGGCGAAAACGATCACATCAGGACACGACCGTCATGCGCACCAGATCACGACAAAGGAGTCGTCAGGTGTGCGCAGGCCCCGTTTCCGCACCTCGCGGGAGGAGCAGGATGTGATCACACATTGTGCTTTGTAGTCATCCAGGGTGGATGGGGGGATCAGCCATGGGTTTGAGCCGTTTCGGGATCATGGGGGTCGGCGTGGTGGCCGCGCTGGCAGGCGGGGTGACCGCGCGTCCGGCGCTGGCTGAGACCTGCCCCGCGGCCACCACCTGCGACACCACGGTGGTGTTCAGCGTCTCGACGGCGCAGGGCCTGGCGATCAGCGTCCCCGACGGGCCGGTCGGCATCGGCACCGGCGCGGCCGGCGACCAGATCAGCGGCTCCCTCGGCTCGGTCACCGTGTCCGACGAGCGCGCCGCGCTGGTCGCCACGTGGGTGGCGACCGTGTCCGGCACGAGCTTCACCACCGGCGGCGGCAGCGGCGCCGAGACGATCCCGGCCGGCGCCATCTCCTACTGGTCGGGCCCCGCGACGAGCACCACGGGGACGGGCACCTTCGTGCCCGGGCAGCCGAACGCCGCCTCCGCCAAGCATCTCCACGCGCCGTACACCGCGTTCAGCAAGATCAGTGGGTCCGGCGACAACTCCTGCACCTGGAACCCCACCATCGTGGTCGACATCCCGGACGGCGCGGTGGCCGGCACCTACACGGGCACGATCAGTCACTCCGTCGCCTGACGTCCGCGACGGCGTCGCCGCTGTGCCGACTGATGGCCGAGCCGCGGGGATGGCGTTACGCGCACCCGGGCAAGGAGGGTCCGTCACATCGGCACGCGCGACGAAGGGACGGCGATCATGTCTCACGCGCTCCACGCCAGAAGGACAGCCCGCCCCGCCATGGGGCTCGCCACCGCCGCGGTCACCCTGGCCGCGTTCGGGGGCGCCGTCGGAGCGGCGCCGCCCGCCCAGGCGACCCGGACGGAGGCCGCGACCATCACCGTGACGGCCACCGAGTTCCACCTGGCGCTCCCGAGCCACCACGTCAAGCCCGGCGCCTACACCTTCCGGCTGCGCAACGCGGGCCACGCGCCGCACGGCCTGTCCGTCAAGGGGCCGAAGGTCTCCGCGACCTCCGCCGTCATCATGCCCGGCCGCAGCACCACGCTGCCGGTGAGGCTGCGCAAGGGCACCTACCACCTGTGGTGCCCGGTGGACCGGCACCGCCAGCACGGCATGGCGACGACGATCAAGGTGGGGTAGGCCCCGCGGCCGGGGTGACCCCACGACGCCGCCGAGGTCCCGGCCGAGTTCGCCGACGCCGGGCTGCGCGGAGCGCGGCGGTGCGGGCTGGAGGGGGCCTTCTGGCTGTACGGGGACGTGGACGACTGGCTCGACGACCCGCGACGCCGCGCGCTCCCGCTCGACGCCCAGCGCTCGATGGAGTCGGCGCCCTCGCTCCTCGGCGTCAGCGGCCACCTGCTCACCCTCGCCCGGCGCGAGGACGCCCGCGCGGGGGCGTTAGGGATGCCGTAAGAAAACCTTAAACGCGTTCCGGCAGCCTGGAGGCACAACGACGTACCCGACCGAGGGAGTGGAAGATGGCCGGCAGGCTGGTGGTTTCGACGTTCGTGTCGCTGGACGGTGTCATGCAGGGCCCCGGCGGCCCCGGCGAGGACGACTCCAACGACTTCCCGCACGGCGGCTGGCTGCCCCCGCACGTGGACGAGGGGTTCGGCCGCGTCATGGGCGAGCAGCTCGACCGCGCCGCGAGCATGCTCCTCGGCCGCCGCTCCTACGACATCCTGTCCTCGTACTGGCCCGGCGTGCCCGACGAGGAGGGCGGCGCCAAGATCAACGGCATGCCCAAGTACGTCACCACGAGGACGCCCATGGACGCCACGTGGAACAACGCCCACGTCCTCGTGGGCGACGCCGCCCACACCGTCGCCGACCTCAAGCGCGACACCGACGGCGTGATCCTCGTCCAGGGCAGCAGCGACCTCATCCGCACCCTGCAGCGGGCCGAGCTGGTCGACGAGTACCACCTGCTCGTCTTCCCCGTCGTCCTCGGCGAGGGCAAGCGGCTGTTCGCCGAGGGCACCGCCCCGGCCGGGCTCCGGCTGACCGGCTCGGCCACCACCGGAGCGGGCGTCGTCTCCGTCACCTACGAATGGGCCGGCAAGCCGCGCTACGGCTCCGTCGCCTGAGCCCGGCCGCCGCCCAGCAGGTCCAGCGCCTGGGCCAGCCACCGCGGGTCCGGCAGGCGGCGCAGCGTCTCGTCGATCTCCCGCTCGGCCCAGGCCCGGTGCCGCGGCTCGGCCTCCGGGTCGAGCGCGACACCGGCCTGCACGAGCAGGAAGTTGAGCTGGGAGGCCACCAGCATCGAGAAGTCCGCCGGCCCGGTGATCCGCCCGGGCCCGCCCTCGCGCACGTACGCGTCGTACATGCGGCGCATGGCGTCGAGGTCCGGGCCCGGCCCGTCGCAGAACCAGTCGAACAACGCCTGGGCCAGCTCGCGGGCCGGCGCGGCCGGCCCCAGGTTGTCCCAGTCCACGACCACCAGACCGCCCCCGGGGCCGGCCAGGACGTTCTCGGGGTGCAGGTCACGGTGGCACATGATCAGGGCGGCCGGATCGGCCGGCGCCACCGCCGCGGCCAGCTCCGGCAGCCGGGCCAGCCGCTCCGCCAGGCGCCGCGCCCACTCCGCACCCGACGCCGCGGCCCGTTCCCACGCCCCGGGCGCGGGCACCCGGTCGTACCAGGGGTCGGGCTCCCCGCCGCCCGCCTCGACGGACATCGCCGGCGCGCACCGGTGCAGGCGCGCCAGTAACGCCCCCAGCTCGTCCGGCGTCGCCCGGCCCGCCGGATCCACCGGCCGCAGGTCCACCCATGCGTACAGGCGCAGCCATCCCCCGCCGGGCGCCGGCAGCAGATACCGTCCGGAGCGGTCGGGAAGGCTCGCCGGCATCCGCACGCCCGCCCCGGCCGCGCGCCGCGTGAAGTCCAGCTCCGCCTCGACCATCGCCTCCGACGGCGGCTCGGCGAAGATCTCCTTCAGCGCGTAGCGCGCCGCGCCGGTCTCGACCTGCCAGATCTGCCCCAGCGCGCCGCGCGGCCCCGCCGTCACCACGACGTCCGCGCCCCACCCGAACGCCTCCCGCGCCCGGGCGACCAGCTGCGGCGACGCCTCCCTTGCACCCGTTGCCTGCGGGGGTGCTTCCCTCGCGTCCTGAGTGATCAGGTGCGCTTGGTGTTGGCTGCCGTCGCGACGTCTCGACATGGAATCCAGCACACTCCGCTCGTCGGTTCAGCTTCGAGCTGCACGGGGCGTTGTCACGCACCGCCGGAAGGATCATCCATCAGGTGCCGCTTCAATGGCCAGCGGATTCATCGCTGCCCGGCCGGCGAGCATACAGAGCCGGTGGCTCCAGCATGGGCAGGAGGAACCGTCGGGCCACCGCGGCCAGTTGCTCGTCGTCATCCAGGTCGACGATGGCACTGGGGATCGTCAGGAACGAGGTGGAGATCCGCACCATCATCTCGGCCACGAGGTCGACGTCAAGGCTGTTCGACACGTGGCCCGCGCGTTGCTCGCTGCGGAGCTGGCCGGCGACGAAATGCCGCACGGTGGCGAGGGTCCGGCCCCCGTCAGCCGTCATGGAGGGGACCAGCAGGTCCGGTTCGGTGGCGATGAGTCCGCCGATCAGCGGATTGCCGCGAATGGCCCGCAACGAACTCACGAAGCCCAGCACCACCCTGTCGGCAGCGGTGCCGGCCTGTTCTATGTCGATGAGGAACTGGTCGAAATAGCGGCGGAACTCCCGGCGCACCACGTGCTCGATCAGCGTGTCCTTCGTGTCGAACCGCCGGTAGACCGTGATCCGCGACACCTTCGCCCGCCGGGCGACGTCCTCCATGGTGGAGCGTCTGATCCCCATCCGGCAGAACTGCTCGTACGCCGCGTCAAGGATGCGCGTCCGCAGCTCGTCGCCGTCGTCGACGCGCTCGACGGCATCGACGTAGGCGCGCTCCAGCAACGACTCCGAGTCCGACAGCGCCATGAATCCGGCCAGCACGGATTCCACGATCACCTCCCGTAGGGATTCCACCTCGAACGCGGTCTTGTGATGCTCGTCACACTGTGCTCTGATGATGATACACAGATTCATATTGCGTTTCTCAGTATCTCCCACTTCTCGCATGCACTGAGCGTGACCCCACCACCTCGAAGGAGTGCAGAGCATGGCAGAGTTGAGCAGGCGCAAGGTGCTGATCTCGGGCACCGCCGTAGGAGCGCTCGGCGCGTTAGGGATGATCTCCCCGGTCCAGGCGGAAGCCCTGTCCGGCGACTGGACCTGGCCGGCCGGCGGTTCGGTCGCGGGTTCCGGCAGCGGCGCCGACCCCCGCTGGGTGTGGGACGACGTGGCCGATCCGCTCCTCGCCTCGCTGTTCGACCGCGGTGTCATACCCGAGGTCAACCGGCTGCTGTACGACTGGAACCGCAACGACCAGCCCCTGCCCGCGGGACTGCCGGAAGACCTGCGGGCCTTCATCGAGCAGGCACGTCAGCTCCCGTCGTGGGTCGAGCCCGCCAAGGTGGACGCCGGGTCCCGGTTCCACGCGCTCAAGGGCAACTACATCGTCGTCCTCGCCATCGTCGGCGCCGGCATGCTGGCCACCGCCATCCCCAAGGAGGCCCGCGCGGTCTATTACTCCGCGGGCGGCGCGGATCTGAAGGACCGGGTCGCCAAGACGAACATCCTGGCGTACGCGGTCAGGCCCCAGAACGCCTGGCGGGCCGGCGGCACCGCCGTGGTCGAGGCCGTGAAGACCAGGCTGGTGCACGCGGCGGTGCGGCACCTGCTGAAGTCGTCGCCCCACTGGCCCGGCCCGATCCCGATCAGCCAGGAGGACATGCTCGTCACCTGGCACACCCTGGCGACCTACTCCATGCGCGGGATGCGCGAGTGGAAGGTGCGCATCTCCTCCGCCGAGGCCGAAGGGTACCTGCACTCGCTGCAACTGTTGGGGCACATGCTCGGCATCAGGGACGAATTCCTCCCCGCCACCTGGGACTCCTCCTACGCCCAGTCGGACCTGGTCCTGCCCAGGAACATGGGGCCGACCCCGGAGGGGGTGGAGCTGAACGCCATCCTGCGGGGCATGCTCGCGGAGCTGACCAGTCCCGGCGGCGTCGACAGGTCTCTCGTCAACGCGTTCTCCAGGTACCTCACCGGCGACCAGGTGGCCGACTGGAACGGCATCCCCCGCGAGCCGCTGTGGGACCCGGTGGTCAAGACCGCCTGGCCGCTGCTGGTGCGGTTCAGGGAGGGGCTGATCGGGCTGCCGTTGGTGCCCGCCGCCGCCTGGCTCCTCGACGAGATGGTCAAGAAGTGGACCACGTACTACCTCACCAAGGGAGCACAGACCAAGATCGTGATTCCGACGGGCAACCGGCCCGGCTGATTCCGGGGCCCGTTTCGTGGATCTCAGGTGAGTCCCAGCGGCAGGGGCGTTCACGCATGGGCGCGCCGACGCGCCGTCACCCCTCGCCCGCCGCTCCGCCCCGGCCCAGCTCGGCGAGCCGGCCCAGCGCCGGCAGCGCCTGCGCGATGGCCCGCCGCTGCTCCGGGGTGAGCTGGGCGACGAGCGGCAGCAGGTGGCGGGTACGGTCGTCGTGCCGCGCCCGGCCGATCCGCCGGCCGGCCTCGGTGATGTGCACGAGCACCGCGCGCCCGTCACGCGGATCGGGGCGGCGCTCCACCAGCCCGTCGCGCTCCAGGCGGGTGACGAGCTGCGTGACGGCCGGCTGGCTGACCTGCTCCGTCCTGGTCAGTTCGGTCAGCCGCATCGGGCCGTCGGCGAACGCGAGGGTGTCCAGCACCGACAGCGTCGTGAACGGCAGCTTCTCCAGCACCGGCAGCCGGATGTAGAAGCGGTTGAAGTTCTCGATCGCCGCGGTGAAGGCGTCCACGTCCAGGTCGTCGGTCACGGTGTCCTGCATACTCCAGTATCGTCCCCGCCTCCAGCGGTTTCGCCGGGGCGTACCAGCCCGCTCTCGTAGGCGAACACCACCGCCTGGACCCGGCTGGTCAGCCCCAGCTTCATCAGCACCCGCGACAGGTGCGTCTTGACCGTCGCCTCCCCCAGGTAGAGCCGGGCGGCGATCTGCGTGTTGGTCAGGCCCCGCGCCAGCAGCCGCAGCACGTCCGTCTCCCGGCTCGTCAGCGACGCCAGCTCCGCCGTCCGGTCCGGCGCGTCCCCCTTGCCGGGTTGTCCGGCGAACGCGGCGATGACGCGCAGCGTGACCGCCGGGTCGAGCAGCCCGCCCCCGGCCGCGACCGTCCTGACCGTCTCGACGAGCTGCTCGGGCGGCGCGACCTTCAGCAGGAACCCGCTCACCCCGGCCCGCAGGGCGGCCGCCACGTGCTCGTCCTCGTCGAACGTGGTCAGCACCACGACCTTGCTGCCCGGATGCTCCGCCACCAGCCGGCGCGCGGCGGCCAGCCCGTCCATCCGCGGCATCCGCACGTCCATCAGCACCACGTCGGGACGCGTCCGGGCGACCAGGTCCAGCGCCTCCAGCCCGTCGGACGCCTCGCCGACGACCTCGATGCCCGGCTCCCCGCTCAGCACCATGCGCAGCCCGGCGCGGATCATCGCCTCGTCGTCGACCAGCACCACCGAGACCGTCATGCCGTCGTCCTCTCCCACGTCCTGGGCAGCGGGAAGCGGGCCCGCACGGCGAAGCCGCCGTCCGGCTCGGGGCCCGTGCGCAGCGTGCCCTGCACCATCGCCAGCCGCTCGCGCATGCCGACCAGGCCGTGGCCGCCGCCCGCCGCCACGCCCGCGGGCCGGCCGACCGCCGGGGCGGTCGCGGGCGCGGGGTCGTTGCGCACCTCCAGCAGCAGCGCCTGCCCCTCGCGGCCGAGCACGACCGTCGTGGGCGCGGCCCCGGCGTGCCGCAGCACGTTCGTCAGCGCCTCCTGCAGCACCCGGTACGCGGTCAGGTCGAGCACCGGGGGCAGCCGGGGCAGGTCGGCCGCGACGTCCAGCCGCACCGGCAGACCGGCGGCGCGCACGTCCCCGACCAGTTCCTCCACCCGCTCCAGCGACGGCACCGGCGCCGTCTCGCCGCCGTCCACCCGCTCGCGCAGGATGCCGACCAGGCCGCGCATCTCCTCCACCGTCTGCCGGCCCAGCCGTTCCAGCCCGGCCACGACCTCCTGCTCGGCCGGGCGGTCCGCCAGCAGCCGCCGCAGCCCGCCGAGCTGCAGCGTCATCACGCTGACCGAGTGGGCCACCGCGTCGTGCACCTCGCGCGCGATACGCGTGCGCTCCTGGGCGACGGCCGCCTGCGCGTTCGCCTCCCGCTCGGCGTCCAGCGCCGCGGCCAGCTCGGCCAGGCGTACCGCCCGCTCACCGCTGCGCCGCGCCAGCAGCCCCATCGACCAGCCCGGCAGCAGCACGGCCGGCACGAAGAACAGCTCCCACGCCGATCCTCCGGCCGCGATCGACACGACGGTGAACGACACGGCCGCCACGCCCAGCGCCACGGCCGAGCGGCGCGGCGGCTCCCGCCACCCCACCCACGCCACCACGCCGATCAGCCCGATCATGCCCGCGCCGCCCATGCCGGGGCCGTCGAAGACGACCACGCTCAGCGGCAGGCACACCGCCGCCGCCACCGCGCCCGCCAGCGGCGCCCAGGCCGCCAGCACCACACCGGCGGCCAGCAGCACCCCCGTCACCCAGGTGGCCGTGGCCGCCGCGCCGAACCCGTCGTCCAGCCGGGTCTCCAGCACCGCCAGCACCCCGATGACCGGCCCGAACACCAGCGGGATCAGGCGGGGGTCGCGCAGCCGTCTCGTCGTCATGGCCACCGATGGTAACCAGGGCCGCCGCCCGGCGGCTCCGCCGGACGGCGGACCCGGCCCGCCCCGCGGGTCCGCCATGAGGGGGACCCCGCCCCGCCGCCGTCCACCGGGACGCCGAGGGACGACGGTGCGCAACGGCGGACGCGCCGCGCACCGCCCCGACGCGACAGTTGTCCACGTCAACGAGACGCCACCCCTCACCGGAGGTACGACATGACCGCCTTCTCCCCCGCCGCGGACGCCGACGGCCCCGCGAGCGTTGCCGTGAACGGCGCCGCCGTCACTATGGGCGATAAGGACGTCACTCAGGCCGACACCGGCCGACCGGCCCGCGTCCTGCGGCGCGCGGCTGCCGGCGCCCTCGTCGCCGGGCCCGCGCTCATGCTGGCCGGGATGATGACCTGCCCGCCGCAGGCGTCGGACTCGGCGGCCGACTACATCACCTCGCTGGCCCGCAACACCTCCCTGACCGAGCTGTCGGCCATGCTGCTGCACTACGGCCTCATCGCCGGGGCCCTCGGCGCCCTGGCCGTGCCCGGCCTGGTGCGCGGCCGCAAGGGCGCCTGGCTCACCCTGTTCGGCGCCCTGGCCGCCGCGATCGGCCTGCTGAACGTCTCCGGCGCCGTGCGCGACGACTGGTGGCGGATGGTCACCGGGCGGCAGCTTCCGCTCGACGTGGCCGTCCGCATCTCCGACACGGTGGACGGCTCGGCCTTCATGCCGTTGTGGAGCGGCACCGAGATGCTCGCCTTCCTCGGGCTGCTGGCGCTGTCGGCCGGGCTGGCCCGGGCGGGGGTCGTCGGCTGGTGGCTGACCGCCGTCTACCTCGCCGCGTTCGCCGGGATGACGGTCATCCCCGTCCAGCTCACGTACGTGGTGGGGGCCGCGTTCACGCTGCTGTTCCTGCCGCTGGCGGTCGCCGGGGTCCGGCTGTTCCAGCGGGACCGCGCCGCCGCGTGAGGCCCGCGTGATCCCGCCGTGTCCCGATCCGGGGTACTCTGCCGGGCGTGCGGCGAATGATCATCTCCAGGAGGGTGTGGCTCGCCCTCGCGGCGTCCGCGATCGCGGTGGCGGTCGTCCTGATCGTCCGCTCCCGCCGCCGTCCGGCGCTTCCCGCTCCCGTACGGCGCGAAGACGCTCCCGTACGGCGCGAGGACGCGCCCGCCGAGCCCGCGGCTTCCGCCGGCCCGCCCGTGGACCGATGGCCCCCGGCCCCGGTCCTCGGCACACCCACCGACGAGGACCTCGCCCGCTACGCCGCCGCCGGGCCGCCCCGGATCCCGGCGTTCCTCCAGGGCGGCCACGACCGTCCGGTCAGGGAGCCGCTGGACGAGGCCACCCGCCGCCGCCTGACCCGCTGGGGCGCCGCCGCCCTGGCGCTCTGCCTGGTCGCCGGCGGCGGCCGGCTCGTGGAGTCGGCGGTCTTCTCCAAGGAGCCGGAGCTCTCCTGGGGCCCGTCCCAGGAGGAGGTCTGCCCCACGGACCCCTCCCGCTCCCAGGCCACCTGCCTGTTCGCCGAGCTGCATCCGGGATCCACGATGTCCGGCCCGGAGGAGCCGGTCCCGGGGCCCTGGGCGGTTCCCGACCCGGACTGCCATCCCCCGAGCCGGGTCTTCCCCGTGCTCGCGCCGGATCCGAAGGTGACCCGGGCGGTCGACCGGCAATGGCGGCGCATCGAGCGCTGGCTCAGAACCCATGCCCCCAGGAGCCACCGGACGCTCGCCGGTCCCGCCGATCCCGCCGCCGTCGCGGCGGTCGAGGCCCGGATGGGCCGGCGCCTCCCCGGCGACCTGCGCGCCTCGCTCCTGCGGCACGACGGCGCCGTGACCACGAAGGACACCTGGGGTTTCGGCTTCCTCGGCAACACCAGCCTCAGCGTCCAGGAGACGCTCGAGACCTGGCGCGGCCTCTGCGACGTCGACGACGAGGACTACGGCGGCGAGGAGTCGGATCCGCGCTCGCAGTGGTGGGACGGGCGCATGCTTCCCGTCGGCGCCGACGGCTCCGGCGACCACCTCGTCGTCGACTCCGTGCGGCGCGACGTCGGCGACACCGACCACGAGGGCAGCCTGGACTTCACCCCCGGCGGTGTCCGCATCCGCTCCTACCACGCCTTGCTGAAGGCCGTGGCGGACGCCCTGGAGAAGGGCCGCGCCATCGGCTACTGGAAGCCCGAGGTGGTCGGCGGGGAACTCGAATGGACGGTACTGCCCAGCCGAAAGGGCGATTCGTGAGCGCTCCAGGAGGGCCCACTGTCCCCTTCATGAAAGACCACTTCATGCGCTCCGGATCTCGCCGCCTCGCCGCTGTCTGCGCTGCTGTTCTTCTCATGGGAGGATGCGCGGACCCTGCGCGCGAGACAGCCTCGGGCACCTTCGACGGGCCATGGACCATCGGCGTCCAGCCGGGCGACATCCATGAAGCCTACGTCGCCAAGGCGGACCTGCGTCCCGTCCCTCTGCCTGACTGCGCGGTCGACTCCGATCGTGAGGACCCGGTCCTGAGCCGAGACGGACGAGCGATCGCCCTGACTGGCTGCTGGCGCGCCTCCGACAGCACGTACGAGACGGTCGTCATCCGAGAGCGCACCCTCCAGGAGATACCATCCATCACCGGCGCCGCAGAATGGGTGGGTACGACCGGCCGGCTCTTGGGCGAGGCCGACGACGGCGTGCTTCGTCTTGTGGACACCGCCAGGAGCGCCGATCCTGGGCGGGTCCTGACCACACTTGACGGAAAGATCCACGCCATCGACGTCAATCCCGCCGGAACAGTGGCCCTGGTCCTGTACGGCGGGCGTGAAGCCGGCCAGGACGGCAAAGTGACCTTGGCGGACACCCGGATCACAGCAGTCTCGCTCACCAGCGGACATCGCGACACGATCCACACGCCCGCGGGCACGGTCGATGCTCAATGGACGCCAGACGGCCGCCACATCGTCGCCGAAACAGCCAACCAGTGGATCACCTTCGACAGCCGATCCGCCACGACGACAGACGCGCGCCCACGGCCGAGCACAACGATGACATCCGAGGCGAAAAGCAAGGCGACCATGCCGTGCCGCCTTGTCGCGGTCACCAACCGCTCGACGATCGGATGGTGCCCCGCGACAGGCGAGATCATGAGGTTCGACCGACACTCGGACTCGCCGGCGGCAACTCGCTTGGCTCACGTGGACCAGCAGCGACCACTGGACGGATCCGTCAGCGTAGCGGTCGATCTACTGCTGGACTGAAGGGCGATGGTCCCGTTGCTCTGCCAGATCCAGGAAAAGGCCGCCGCCTTTACATTGTAGATTCGCTCCTTGGCGCTCCGCGATAACGATTGGCTGTGAACCGGGGCCGCGATACGACGGCCTTACGCCTGGCATGGAACGCTACATCCCTGCATCGACCGAGGATCGGATGGGGATCAGGTGGCATCGGACTTCCCCGCGCCGGCGGGACGCCGGCCTTCCGGGTGGAGAGCGCTCATGGCGGTGGTCGTGACAGCGGTGCTCGCCGTGGCGAGCTGCTCCCCCGGGGGCACCACGGGTGACAGGCGACCGCCCGGGCAGGCGACCGCCCCCGCCCCGCAGGCCACCGCCGGCGCGATCGCCGAGCCGCCGCCCGTGGACGCCGGCTGGCCGCGCTGGGGCTTCACCCACACCGGCGTCAGCGCCAACAACGTCAGCCCGGACTTCGAGCGGACGGTGGCCGGGACGCTGGCCCGCACCCCGATGCTGCAGAACCAGCACATCATGGGCTTCGGCGCGCTCAACCCCGAGCCGCGCCGCGGCGAGTTCTTCTGGGAGGACCTCGACAGCCGGCTCGACCTGATGCGGGAGTCGGGCGCGATCCCGGTCATCACGCTGTGCTGCGCCCCCGACTGGATGAAGGGCGGCCCCGAGGGCCCCACCGAGGAGTCGGCGTGGAAGCAGCACCTGGAGGACGCCCCGTACCCGGAGCACTACGACGACTTCGCCCGGCTCGCCGCCGCCGTCGCCACCCGCTACACCGACGTGAAGTACTTCATGGTCTGGAACGAGCTCAAGGGCTTCTGGAAGGACCACTCCAAGCCGGCCGACTTCAAGGGCTACACCGAGCTCTACAACAAGGTGTACGCGGCGGTGAAGGCGGCCCGGCCGGACGCCCAGGTCGGCGGGCCGTACATCGGGTTCGACAGCGACGCCGAGGGCTCGTCGGAGCTGCGCGGCCCCTGGGGCGTGGTCAACCAGAACGCCCTGGACGCCTTCGCGTACTGGTTCGAGCACAAGAAGGGCGCCGACTTCGTCGTCGTGGACGGCGCCTCCCCCACCGAGGCCCACGAGCTGCGGCCGGACGAGTTCGGCGCCCTGGGCAAGTTCGGCGCGGTCACCGCGTGGCTGCGGAAGCGGACCGGCGACCTGCCCGTCTGGTGGTCGGAGTGGTACTTCGTGCCGGAGGACGGCACCACCTGGGACGAGCCCAAGCGGCTGGCGGTGCAGGCCGTCTCGATGATGGAGCTCGCGCGCGGCGGCGCCGCCACCGCCCTGTACTGGAACCCGCAGGCCAAGGAGGGCCCCTGCGTGGGCTGCATGTGGGCTCCCGGCACGGGCGAGCCGCGGCCCAGCGGGACGCTGGTCACCGAGTTCGCCCGCTGGTTCCCGGCGGGGGCCGAGCTGGAGGCCGTCGCCTCCTCCGATCCCCGGATCCGCGTGCTGGCGCAGCCGCGCGAACTGCTCATGGTCAACACGGCCGACGCGCCGGTCTCCGCGACCGTGGACGGCCGCCAGGTCACGCTCCAGCCGTACGAGATCAAGTGGAGCGGCCGCTGACGCCCACCCGAGGAGAAGTGGAGCGGTGGTGGAGCGAGGCGCTGGTCCGGGAATTGCTGAGCTGAATGTACGAGTACGAGGCGGTTTCCGGGGTCCGCCCTGGGGAAGCACCAAGGTGTCGGGGTGCGTTCAGGACCCCGGCGAGACCCGCAGCTGACTGACTGGAGCGTGCAGCGTGGCGGTCACCGGCATCATCTCCGCCCTCATCATCGGGCTTGTCATCGGAATTCTCGGGCGGCTCGTCGTACCGGGACGCCAGAGCATCCCCATCTGGCTCACCATCGTGATCGGCATCGTCGCGGCGCTCATCGGCACCGCCATCGCCGGCGCGCTGGGCGTCGCCTCGACCAAGGGGATCGACTGGATCGAACTGATCATCCAGGTCGTGCTCGCCGCCCTCGGCGTGGCCCTGGCCGCGGGGGTGTACGCCAAGCGCCACGCGTAGCCGCGCCCGACGCCTGGTTCACGCGCCGGTGACGTCCCGGACGGGCAGGATCACCGCCGACGGGCGCTCGGGATCGTGGTGGACGGCCTGGTCGGCGGCCCGGAGGGTGGTGGCCGTGGCGTGCGGCTCGCCCGTGCCGGGGTTGCGGGCGTAGCGGGGGAAGGCGCCGCTGGAGACCTGGACCCGGATGCGGTGGCCGCGCCGGAAGCGGTGCGCGGCCGGCCAGAGGCGCACGTCGGCGAAGGGCAGGCTGGAGCGGAACCAGATCTCGGCGCCGACGTCGCCGACCACCTCGACGTCCGCGTCGAGCACCTCGGTGGTGTAGGTGAGCACGTCCGCGCGGGCCTCCAGGGCGGTGTTGTCGACGCGGCCGCCGCCGGACATGCGCACGCCGCCGGCCGCGGGCGTCGGGTCCGCCGGGTCGTAGCGGTACCGGTCAGGCTCCGACTCCGGCGGCGGCCCGGCGGACAGGCCGCCGTCCGGCTGGAGGTGGAGGCGCCGCCCGGGACAGCCGTCCGGCGGCCAGGAGGAGAAGTCCCGCCACGTCTCCTCGCCCGTCACGTACAGCCGGACGGGCGCGCGTTCGGCTGGCTGCTCGCCGCGCGCGTGGGCGAGCCCGAACTCGACCGCCTCGATCACGGCCGCGTTCGTGAACGTCGCGTGCGTCCACGGCCCGACGGTCAGCCGGGCCGGCCTGCCCGCCTCCTGGAGGGCGCGGAAGTCGCGGAGCTGGCCGGGCAGGAAGATGTCGTACCAGCCGGCGATCGAGCTGACCGGCACGCTCGTCGCGGCCACCCGGTGCCGGTGGTCGAGGCCGGTCCAGCGCGGGTCGCCGGCGGGGCGGGCGAGGATGTCCTGGATGTAGGCCGAGCGCCGGCCGACGGCGATTGCGTCGGCCCGGTTCAGCGGGAGCGTGGACAGCGCGCGCCGCACCCTTCGCGCCTGGAACGGCTGGCGCAGCAGCGCGCCGCGGCGTTCCTGGACGGCGACCAGCGCGCCCCAGGCGAACGGCGTCTCCAGCGACAGCCCGTCCTCGCGCAGGAACTCCAGCGTCAGGGCCGACTCGGTCACCTGCGGGATCATCGCCTTGACCTGCGGCGGCAGCCGGTCGGCCACCGCCCACTGAACGTAGCCCATGTAGCTCATGCCGACCAGCACGACGGCGCTGCCGAACCACGGCTGCGCGATCAGCCAGTCCAGCGTCGCCAGGCCGTCCTCGCGCTCCTGCCGCAGCGGGTCGAACGCGCCGCCGGAGCCGAAGCCGCCGCGGGTGCTCTGGACCAGCACCTGGTATCCGCGTTCGGCCAGCGGCCTGGCCATGGCCTGGGCGAGCGGCCCGCGCCTGCCGTACGGGCTGCGGATGAGCGCGGTCGGCAGCGCCTCTGCCCCGGCGCGCGGCGCCCACCGGTCGGCCAGCAGCTCGACGCCGTCGCGCATCGGCACACGCAGGTCCCGCCGGACGACGAGGTCGCGGGTCAGCGGCGGGGGGAGCCGCAGTTTGCGCTCGATGAGGCGGCTGATCAGGTTCACCGCTGCCGCTCCTTGTCGTGGTCTCTCGTGACCGGCTCGGCGGGACGTGTACGTCATGCCGATAGTGGACATCTGTCACTGAGAGATCAAGGCTCACGGAGACGTCGCGCGCGGGAGCGGCGCGCGGGTTAGCATGCGAATGCCTCGTGAGGGCGCGGCTACCTGGTGAAGGGCGGCGCATGGGCGGACCAGGGCTCGATCGTGTGCTCGGATCGCTGCGGTCGCGGCTGGCCGCCTACGAGGACACCGGCGATCCCTCCGGCATCCTCTCCGACGCCGCCACCGAGGAGGCCGCCCTCCTGGTCGACGCGGTACGCGAACACACCGCGTCCGGCGCGGACGGCGCGTGGGACGACGACGCGCTCGCCACGGCCGGACGGCTGCACTGGAAGCGGCATCTCACGACCCCGCCCAGCGACACGGTCCACCACGGGGCGGCGATCCTGCTGTTCGCCCGGCCGTACCGTGCCCGCAGGTCCCTGGTGCCCGAGGTGCTGTGGTCCCAGCTCGCCGAGCACCCGGACGACACGCCCGCGCTCGACCTGGTGAGCACGCCGGCCGAGGAGATCGCCGAGCTGGCCGAGGCGCTGCTCGCCGACGATCCCACGTCGGCGGAGGCACTCATCCCCTACTTACGGGTGGCCGCCGGCATGCTGCCCGCGCGCCATCCCGGCAGGCCGCCCCTGCTCTCGGCCCTCGGGCTGGCCGGCAGTCTGCTCGCCAGGAGCGTCCCGAGCCGCGGCGACGCCCTCGACGTGGCGGTCGAGGCGGCCCGCGAGGCCGCCGCCACCATGGCGGACACCTGGCCGGGCCGCGCCGTCCTGCTGTCCCGGCTCGGCCTGTTCCTGTGGGAACGCCACCAGCGTGACGGCCGCGAGGAGGACCTGACCGATTCCGAGCGCCACAACCGGGCCGCGGTGCTGGCCTGCGGCGACGACGACCCCGCCCGGCCCGGGTGCCTGCACAATCTCGTCCTGGCCCTGATCAGCCGTTACCAGCTCACCGGCGACCCCGCCGTTCTCGACGAGGCCGTCGAGAACGGGCGGGAGGCGGTCCGTTCCTCCCGCCCCGGCCTCCCGGCCGCTCCGCTCCACGCCACCTCGCTGGCCGCCGCGCTCAGGCTGCGCTTCGAGCGCACCGGCGGCGCGGAGGACCTGGCCGAGGCGGAGAAGGTGCTCACGGCCGCACTCG
Source organism: Nonomuraea montanisoli (assembly GCF_013363975.1). Taxonomy (GTDB): domain Bacteria; phylum Actinomycetota; class Actinomycetes; order Streptosporangiales; family Streptosporangiaceae; genus Nonomuraea; species Nonomuraea montanisoli. The sequence goes on from NZ_JABWGN010000004.1 coordinate 80,415, forward strand.
ACCTGGCCGGCGAGGACGGCCCGTACCGGTCGCTGGTCCTGACCCGTCTCGGCGAGCCGGCCGAGGTGGACGCCGCCCCTCCGGCGCCGGACGAGCCCCCGCCGGACGAGCCCCCGGCAGTCGAGTCCCCGGCAGTCGAGTCCGCGCCGGTCGAGTCCCCGCCCGGCAGGTCCCGCGTGCCGCCGAGGCGGAGATGGAGGTGGTGGCGTGGCCGCTGAACGCAGGATCGCCCGCCTGCTGTCCCGGGTCGTCAGGAAGAGCGACCCCCATGCGCTGGACGCCGCGATCCGCCTGCTGCGGGACGGCGCCGCCCCCGACTCCCCGGCCGGTCCAGGCTCCGGCGCGCCGGAGGACGCGGCGGAGGACGCCGCGGAAGACGCGGCGGCGGCCGCTGCGGAGAGCGCCGCGGAGGACGCGGCGGAGGTCGCGGCGGAGCGGTTGCGGGGCGCGGCCCGTGAGGCCGACGGGCTCTGCCACGTGGGCGTCGCCTGGCGGGAGCGCGCCTCGCTGCTCACGCACGACCCCGCCGACCTCGACCGGGCGGTGGCGGCGCTCGACGGCGTCCCGGCCGGTCACCCCCGCGCCCGGCGGGAGCTGGCCGCGACCCTCTACCTCCGCCATCAGGCGCGCGGCCACCAAGCCGACCTGGAACGCGCGAGGCGAACCGCGGAGGCCGCCGCCGGTGACAGTGCCGAGGCCCGCGCCGTCCTGGCCACGATCCTGATGGACCTGCCACGGGGACAGGAGGATCTCGACCGGGCCGAGTCGCTGCTGGCCGAGGCGGCGGAGCTGTTACCGCGCTCCCACGCGTGGCGTCCGGGCGTCCTGCGCGACCTGGCGCGACTGCGTGAGCGCCGGTTCGGCCGCACGTGGGACCCGCGGGTGCTCGACGACGCGATCGACGCCTGGCAGGAAGCGGCCGACACCGCGGGCCGCGGCCACGCCGGTCTGGCGCACTACCTCACCGGTGTCGGGCTCGCCCTGCGCAGACGGTACGAGCGGACCGAGAACGTCGCCGACGTCGACCGCGCCGTGAGGGCCCTGCGGAAGGCGCGGAAGGCGGCCGGCCCCCACGACCCCCACCGGGCGCTCCACGCCGGCAATCTCGGCACCGCCCACCAGGACCGGTACCGCTTCACGCGGGAGCGCGCGGACCTCGACCGGGCGATCGAGCTGCACGAGGAGGCGCTGGCCGAGCGCGACGACGACCCCCTCCACCTGGCCAACCTCGGCAACGCCCTGCGACTGCGCAGCGACGCCGAGGCCGGCGCCGCCGACCTGGCCAGGTCGTTGGAGCTGCAGGAACGGGCGGTCGCCCTCGATCCCGGCGGCGGGAGTCCTCGCGTGCTCAACGCGCTGGCCCACACGCTGCGGCTGCGCCACCGGCTGGAGGACGACCGCCGGGACCTCGTCAGGGCGGCCGGCCTCCACGAGCGGGCCCTGGCCGCGACCCCCGAGGGGCACCCCGACCACGCGGTGTTCCTCTTCGACCTCGCGTCCGCTCTGCGCCTCCTCCTGGCGTCCCCGGAGGACGGCGAGTCCGACGCGCGGGAGTCCGACGCACAGGGGGCCTTCGGGCAGGAGTCCGACGCGCGAGACGCCGGGCAGCTGGATCGCGCGGTCGGCGTCCACGAACGGCTGGCCGCCGCCGTGCCGGAGGGCACACCCGAGCACGTCGGCGCCCTGGGCTGGCTGGCGCAGATCCTCCTCATCCGCTACGAGACGTCCGGCGAGGACCGCGACCTGGCCCGCGCCGCCGAGGCCGTGCGCACGGCCGGGACCTCCTCCCCCGGCCCCGGCCACCAGCGCGAGCTGGCCGCGCTGGACCGGCGGATCCGGCTGCACGAGGCGAAGGTGCGCATGCACGAGGTCGCGCCGGTCCCGGGCGACGACCGGCGGGCCGTCGTGTTCACCGGCACGCACGGCGGCCGGACCCGGTACCTCGTGGCCGTCTCGCCCGCCGACCGGCCGCTGACGCTGGTGGCGATCGGCGAGCGGCCCGACGCCGCGTTCTTCGTCGACATCTGGGACCAGATCAGGACCGGCGCCGACTTCGTCATCCTGACCGAGCCCAGGAAGGACGCCGGAGCCGGCCACCTGGCGATCAGCTACCCGCTGCCGGACCGTGACGATCCCCCCACCGTCGAGGAACTGGCCGCCGAGGCGCTCGCGGCCACGCGACGGCCGCCCGAGATGCGCGGGCCGTACCAGGTGGGGTGGACCGCTCTGGCGGCGTTCGTCATCTCGGGGCATTTCGCGTGGGGACTGCGCAGGCTCGGCGTGGTGACATCGCACCCGGACCAGTGGATGCGAGAGGCCGAGGAGGACGACGGCGACCTGCTCCAACTGTTCCACACCTGGCTCTACGACACCGACGACCGCGTGACGCGATGGGTCAACGACAGCCCGCTGCCCGTGCACGACCGGATCACGGTGCCGGAACCGCTGGCGTCGGCCGGCCCGGCCGCGCTGGCCCCGTCGGAGTTCGGCCGCGCCGTGCTCACCATGGCCACCACGTACCGGCAGGGGGACCTCGTCTACCGCTGGGTCAGGCCGGGCAGGTTGCTGGCGCACGCCGTCCATTCCCGCATGGACGAGCACGAGCCGTGGAGCGCCGGCGAGACGAGCGACTGGCCGCCCGCCGAGGAAGTCGTCGCCACCCGGGACGAGGCGTGGGAGTGGAAGCAGCAGTGGTACGCGGGCAACTACCTGAACGACACCCGCGCGGCCGTCGACGAGGGCCGGCTCGTCGACGCCTTCCACGCCTTCAGCCTGCACGTCCGGCTCGTCAGGCCCGCCTCCGCCGAGGACGCCCTGCCAAGCCTGTACGGCGGGAACACGCTGGCGGAGGCCCTTCGCGAGCACGGTCACCACGACCTGTGCGCGTGGGTGGCGGACGAGTGCGCCGCGCTGGCCGGACGCTGCGGCATGGCCGGCCTGCGGCGGGAGTTCCTGCGCAGCGCCGCGATCGCCGTGGAGGGACAGGGGCTGCTGGACGAGGCCCTGCACCGCTACGACCTGGCCCTGGCCACCGATCCCGGCAACGCGCCGGCGCTCTCCCCGGACGCGCACTACGGCATCGACGACACGCGGCTCGCCGTCACCGACCGCAACCTGCACCTCGACTACGTCACCACCAGCATCAGCCTGCTGGCCGACCACGAGCCGGAGGGACTCTTCCGCCCCTTCCACCTCCCCGGCGAACCACCCGAGCCGGGACCGCGCCGCCCGCCGGACGGGCTCGACCGGCGGGCCGCCGCCCTCGTGGCCACCGCGCGCGCCCACCTGGACGAGGCGGAACGGCTCCTGCTGGCCGAGCCGGAGGAGAGCGACGCGTGGGCGAGACTGGCGTGCCGGGTGTACCGGCTGCGGATCCGCGACCTCCTGGGCGAGCACGCCGAGGCGGCGGAGGGCTTCGACCTGCTGGTCGAGGATCCCGGGCTGCGCGCTCACGAGAGGCTGCTGGCCAGCGTGCGGGTGTACCGGGCCGCCGCGCTGCGCAAGCTCGCCGACGGCGACGAGAGCTGGGCCGCGCGCTACGACGCCTGCCTGGAGGAGGCGGAGACCGGGGAGGGGGTGTGGCCGGAGGACCGCGCCTGCGTCCTGAAGGTGCTCAAGGCCGACCGGCTCACCGACCAGGGGGAGCTCGCCGAGGCGTTCGACTGGGCGGTCGACGCGCTGCACCTGCAGCTCTCGGCGGAGCGGCGCCGGGTCGCCGTGCCCGCCCCGGGCGTGGCGCACGCGGGCTGGATGGCGATCGACGTGCCGGCCCGGCTGAACGAGCTGTGGCGCCGCATGGGGCACGCCTGGGGCGAGACCCCTGACACGCGGCTGTACTTCCGGGCCTGCTTCTCGGCGGTGGAGAGCGCCAAGAGCCGGTGGTTCCGCCGGGAGCTGCGCGGCGGGTTGCGGCCGCTGCCCGACGGGGGCGTGGAGTACGAGCCGACGACGTACCCGGAGGAGAGGGTGGACGAGCTGCTCCTGCGGACCTCGCGCCTGGTCCGTGACCGTCCACGACGGGACGACGGCGACGACCGGGGGGACCGGGGCGACCGGGGGGACCAGGGGGACCGGGAGGCTCGGGGGGACCGGGAGCCTCGGGAGGACCGGTACGGTGAGCCGCAGGCCGTGGGCGACGCCTTCCCCGAGGGCCACACCGCCGACCTGCGCCGCCACCTGCCGGACGGCACCGCGCTCCTGTCGTTCTACGTGACCGCCGACCACACGTACCTGACCTGCCTCACCCCCGAGCACACAGCCGCCCTGCGGCTGCCCCTCCCGGCCCGCACGCTCAACCGCGCCGTGCTGGCCCTGCAGGCGGGCTTCTCGGGGACGGGCCTGTACGGCAGGATCGACCCCGAACGCCCCTACGACCTGGACGAACGGCTGATCGAGCCGGTCCGGGCGCTGGCCTGGCACCTGCATCCGCTGACGCCGCTGCTGCGCGACGCCCCGCTCGTGCTCGTCGCGCCGCACCGCGCGTGGCACAACATCCCCGTCCACGCGCTGCTGCTGCCCCAGGTGTGGGAGACGGGGCGCTGCCCGGCCTGGTCGTACGTGCCGAGCCTCGGGGTGGCCGAGGACCTGTTCCGGCGGGCGGCGCGGCGGCCGGGACGGGTGGAGAGGGCGGCCGTGCTGAGCGTGCCCGGCGGCGAGGAGGAGCAGGAGACGTTCCGGACGTGCCACGACCGGATCGCGGGACTGTTGCGGGGGGCGGCGGGGCGGGCCGAGGAGGTGTTCGGCGGCGACGCCACGCCGGAGGAGGCGATCTCCACGGCGACGCGCACCGACCTGCTGCACGTCCTGGCCCACGGCTCGCACCGGGAGGGCGCCGAGGTGATGGACTCGGGGCTGGCGCTGGCGGGCGGGGCGCTGTCCGGCTCGGCGCTGATGTCCGGCTCCTTGGGGGCGGCGCATCTGACGTTCCAGGCGTGCTCGGTCGGCCGCGTCGTCACCTCCGTCAGCGACGACGTCTGGGGGCCGACCAGGGCGGCGCTGCTGAACGGGGCCGACAGCGTCCTCGCGCCCATGTGGGACGTGGACCTGGAGTCGTCCACCCGGCTGCTGGAGAACTTCTACACGCGGTGGCTCACCGGCGGTCAGAGCAAGGCGCAGGCCTTCGCCGAGGCGCAGCGCGACGTCTGGCGGGCGGCCGACGGCCGGGAGGCGTGGAGGCACATGTACCACTGGGCGGCGTTCAAGCTGACGGGAGTATGAGGGATGACGACGGACAACGGGACGGCCCTGGAGGACCTCAGCGAGGCTCAGCTCGCGCAGGTGCTCCAGCATCTGGTCAGCCGGTTCGACACCGAGGAGCCGGCCATCACCGCCGAGGAGGTCGCGGAGCGGCTGGCCCGCGACCGGGCGTTCCTGCTGGAGGCCGCCGGGTCCCTGGCGGAGGGCGCGGGGTCCTCGCCGGAGGGCGGCGACGGCGCCCTGCCGGGGGCCGCCGCGTCGGGCGGCGCGTCGGGCGGGACGTCCGGCGGGACGTCGGGCGGGACGTCCGGCGGGACGTCGGGCGGGACGTCGGGTGGGGCGTCGGGCGGCGCGTCGGGTGGGGCGTCGGGCGGCGCGTCGGGTGGCGCGTCGGGTGGCGCGTCGGGTGGGGCGTCGGGCGGCGCGGAGTCGCGGCGCGGCGACCTGGTCGAGCTGGCCGGGCTGCTCGCCGAGACCTCCACGGAGGCCCGGGAGGCGGTCGAGGAGGCCGCGGACCGGGTGCGCCGATCGCGGACGCTGCCGGTGTCGGACGTGGCCATGGACATCCTGGTGATCGCCGCCTCGGCGGCGGTGCTGCGGCCCCAGATCACGCTGCGCAAGGTCAAGAAGGGCGAGAACACCGAGTTCGACCTCAAGGTGAGCGCGGGCGGCGGCGGCAAGGGCGTGAGCGGGGTGCTGGACTGGGTGACGCGCTTCCTCGGACCCGGCCAGGGCGGCGCCCCCTGACCGGGAGAGACCGATCACCTGGATCCCCGGGCGACTCGCCGTGCCCCCGCTTGACGCCGACGAGCCGCTCTGACGGGTGGGGTCAGGCGCGGCGTACGGCGTCCACCGCCTCAGGTTCGACGCCCTCCACCGGCTGGTCGGCCGGCCTGCGGCCCTGCGCGCGACGCCACGTCTCGAAGGCGGCCGTGCTCGCGGCGATCACCGCCATCCCCAGCACCACCCCGGCGACGACATCGCTGACCCAGTGGACGCCCAGCGCGACCCGCGTGTACGCCACCGACACCACCAGGAACAGCGCCACTCCCCACGCGGTCCACCGTCCCCGCCCGGACAGCCGCGGCAGCAGGGCCAGGACGAACACGCCCGCGCCGAGCGTGACGTTGAGCGCGTGCCCCGAGGGGAACGCCTCGCCGGAGGCCAGGGCGACCGGCTCGGGCAGGATCGGTCGGGCCCGGTCCACGAGGATCTTGAGCCCGGCGCCGAGCAGCCCGCCCACGGCCATGGTCGTGACCGCCCAGAGGGCGAGCCTGGGCGCGCCCCGGCGCAGCAGCCATCCGGCGAGGACGGCGACCGCGATCCGCCACGACCACGGGCCGAACACGTTCGTCCAGACGATGAGCGCGTCGGTCACCACCGGGTCGGTCAGCGCGTACCGGTGCAGAGTGGCGGTCGCTCCCGCGTCCAGGTCGTTGAGCGGCATCCTGGCCACGACGAGCAGCGGGAGGAACGCGATCACCAGGAGCGCGCCCGCCATGCAGGTGACGGTCAGCCGCAGTCCCCGACCGCGGTCACGGTCGAGGCGGGCTTCCATCCACCGCCGGGCGAGCCTCCGGCGCCGCTCCTCCTCCATCGGCATCCGTACTGGCTACCCGCCTGTCGGCCGATCATCCACGACGCCGATCATCCACGACGTCGATCGCCTTCGACGTCCGCCACCAGGCCGCCCGTGTGTCAGAGCGCTGTCATCCGTTGTCACCTGTCATCTGTCATCTGGTGGCTGTCATCGGGACGGCGACACCAGGCCGGCGTCATAGGCGGCGATGACGAGCTGGACCCGGTCGCGGGCGCCCAGCTTGGCCAGCAGGCTCGCCACGTGCGCCTTGGCGGTGCCGGGGCTGATGTGCAGACTCGCCGCGATCTCGGCGTTGGACAGGCCGCGTCCGACGAGGGTCAGCACCTCGTGCTCGCGCTCCGTGACGCCGGCCAGCTCGCGCGGGCGCCGGACGGCGGCGGGCCGGGCCGCGAACTCCTCGATGAGGCGGCGGGTGACGCCGGGCGCGATGAGCGCGTCCCCGGCGGCGACCACGCGGACGGCGGTCAGGATGTCGTCCAGCGCCATGTCCTTGACGAGGAACCCGCTGGCCCCGGCCCGCAGCGCGGCGTAGACGTTGTCGTCGTCGTCGAAGGTGGTGAGGATGACGACCCGCGTCGCGGGCGGCCCCGAGGTGATCATCTGGGTGGCCTCGATGCCGTCCATGCCGGGCATGCGGATGTCCATCAGCACCACGTCGGGACGCAACTCCCTGGCCAGCCGTACGGCCTGGGCGCCGGTACCGGCCTCCCCCACCACGTGCGCGTCGGCCGTGCCTTCGAGGACCGTGCGCAGGCCGGCGCGCACGAGCGGCTGGTCGTCCGCGAGCACGACCCGGATCGCCGTCTCCGTGCCCACCGCTACCTCCCGGACCGTTTCTTTCTGACCCGCCGGTTCCTCCTGGCCGGTCATGGGGTCCGCTCCGGGATCGGCGGCGGTACGGTCTCCCGCCCGGGTAAGGGGCGGCGCCACGGCGGAGGCGTGGACCGTACGTTCGCGCGGTGCGGCAGAGGGAGGCGGGGCGGGTCCTGGAGCACGCGGTCGATCGTAGCCACCGCCCACCGGCCGGGCATCGGCCCCGGGGCGTACGCCTGCGGGCAGACTTCCCACGCCTTGAGCTGCCCGGACGCCAGGACCTCCGCGCGAGGCGACGACCGGACGCTTCCAAGGTCGAGGGGCACAGCGGTCGAGAGGCCGGCGGCTGACATCTCTCCAGCACGATCTACGACCATCCGGAGCCAAGCGCCGTGCGCACTGCCACTCGAGGCACGCGGCGTGCGCGCAATGTGCAGACCTACCAGGGCAGCGTGCGCTCCTCGACCGGCCGCCAGGGACCACGCAGACGCAGTGATCATGGCGACTTCCAGGCCGGGACCACGACACAGGGCCACGGCACGGGGCTATGGCAGCCCCAAGCCGGCGGTCATGTCACGGGGCTACGGTGGCCCACAGGCCGGAGACCATGACGCGGAGCTATGGCCGCCCGCAGCCAGGAGACCACGACACGGAGCTATGGCGTCCGCAAGCAGGAGGCCACGACACGGCGGTCCACAAACCGGGACCACAACGCGGCGCCAGGGCGGCCCACAGGCCGGTACCACGACACGGCGCCACGGCCGCCCACAAGCCGGAAACCACGACACGGCGCCACGGCCGCCCACAAACCGGGACCACGACACGAGGGATCCCGGCATCTCACCCCCAGGGCGCTCGGTCGGCCGTCAGCCCGTGTGGTCGGCCGCCCAGGCGTCGAGGCCCTCCTCCGTGAGGACGCGATCGAGCGCGATGGCCGCCGCCCCGTGCAAGGCGCCGTCGTCGCCGAGCGTGGCGGCCACCACGGGCGGCGGGTCCGCGCGGCGGAACCGCATCAACCCGTCGGTCAGCGCCGTGGCGAACTCCTCGGCGGCCGCGGCGCGCAGCGGCTCGGCGAAGCCGCCCAGCGTGACGATGCCGGGATCGAGCGCGTTGATCAGCCCCGCGATCCCCCGCCCGAACCCGCTCGCCGCGCGCCCGACGGCCGACCGCACCGCCGCGTCCTCCTCCGCCCTGACCAGCGCCGCCTGCGCGTAACTGCGCGGGTCCCGGGGTGGCGGCTCGCCCAGGTGACGGGCGATGGCGCGGCCGTCCACGGCCAGGTCCCAGCAGCCCCGGGCACCGCAGGGACAGCGCAGCGCGGGGTCGCCGAGCGGGAGGTGCCCGAACTCGCCCCCGGCTCCGGTCGCCCCCTCGATCGGCAGTCCGTCCACGACCAGAGTCCCGCCCACGCCGACCTCGATCGTGACGTGCAGCGCCGTACCGGCCCCGGCTGCGGCGCCGTAGCGGGCCTCGGCCGCACCCGCGAGCGTGGCGTCGTTGCCCACGAGCAGCGGCAGGTTCGGGGCCGGAGCCAGTCCTGTGAGGTCCACCGCGTCCCAACCCAGGGTGGCCGACTGCACGACCGCGCCGTGCCGTACGGCTGCGGCGGCCGCCACCGCCACGGCCCGCACGCGCCCGCCGAGCCGGTCGTGGACGCGGCGCACCGCCTCGCCGACCGCGGCGACCACCTTGGCCGGGTGCCGGCTCCCGTGCCGGCCCTCCTCGCTGACGCGGGGCCTGCCGTCGATCTCCGCGACGGCGCACCGCCAGTCCTCCTGGCGGAGGTCGACGGCGATGACGACCGGGCCGTCGGGGTGCGAGTGGAGCACGGTCGTGGGGCGTCCCCGTCCGGTGGCGGCGGCCGGGGTCTCGGAGAGCAGCGCCAGCTCGCGCAGCCGGGCGGTGATCTCGGTGGCCGACCCGGTGGACAGCGCCAGCCGCCGGGCCACGTCCGCCCTGGTGACGCCGGGCCGGTGGCGCATCTCCTCCAGGACGGCGAGGGCGCCGCGCCAGCGGGCATCGCGGGCGCGTACGGACCTGGCCCGGCCTGCGGGGCTTGCCATGGGTGTGGTCGCCTCCTTTATGCTCGTCGCACGAGTTTAACGGGAGGAGCCCCCTGTGCGGCGACAACGGCTGGATCTCGAAACGCTCCCCACGATTTTTCCGGATGTGTCGGCCTCAGGCCGCCTCCCCACCCACAGCGGCGCGCCGCGACGCGGCCTCCCTCTGTGGGCCCGATGATCCCCCGCCGCGCCCGCGACCAGCCGGGCGCAGGTCAGGACGACACGACCAGGCCGGACAGGCGGCTCCCGTCCGAGGATTCCCACGCGGAGGCGACACATCCCGCCGTACCGACCTCCGAGATGTTCCAGGAGGCGTTCGAGGAGTTTCGGGCGGTACTCCCTGACGGCGCGGCCCCACTTGGCACGGCCGAGACACCGGAGCGCGAGGCAGAGGACGCGGACTCGACCCGGGTCGGGAGGGAAGAGGCGGGCGCGGCCCAGGTCGGAACCGAAGGCGCAGACGCAGCCCGGGTCGGGGCGGAAGACGCAGACACAGCCCAAGCCGGAACCGAAGACGCAGACGCGGCCCAAGTCGAGGCCGAAGACACAGATGCAGCCCGAGCCAGGACCAAAGACGCAGACGCAGACGCAGCCCGGGTCGGGGCGGAAGACGCGGACGCGGTCCAGGTCGGGGCGGCCGCGAGGCAAGAGCCGGGGACTGGGGAAGGCGAGGCGACCCGAGAACGGCAGGGCGCGGGAGCGCGGCTGGTGGCCAGGCAGGTCGCGTTCGCGCAGGTGGCGCTCGGGTTCATGGTGAACAGCCTCGGTGCGTGCCTGGTGCTGCTGGCCCGTGACCTGGAGACGCCGGCGGGCGAGCTGGCGTGGCTGGCGTCGTCGTTCGGTGCCGGTCTGCTGGTCGTGGGCGCCGTGGGACGCTGGGCGCTCGGGTACGGGCCTCGACGGGCGATGCTGGGCTCCGCCCTGGTCGCCGCCGCCGGGGCCACGCTGCTCGCCACCGCGCCCGTCGCCCCGCCCGCGGCTGCCGGGGCGCTGCTGCTCGGCCTGGGCGCAGCCGGGCTCGTCCTCGTGATCCCCGCCTTGCTCCGCGGGCCGGACGCGGCGGCGCGACTGACCCGGGCCAACGCCGCCGGGAGCGTCAGCGCCCTGCTCGGGCCGCTCGCCATCGGCGCCCTCGACACGCCCGCCGTGAACGGGCGGCTCGCGCTCCTGCTGGCCGTTCCGCCTCTGCTGCTCCTCGCGGCCGACACTCTCAGGGGCACCCCGGCGATCGAGGACGCGGCCACCACAGGCACCGCACGCCTGGCTTCCCGGCGCCGGGCTTCACGACGCCAAGCTCGTGAACGCCGGCCGCGTGGGGAGAACCGGACCGGTGAAGGGCACCAGGCCGGTGGAGGGCACCAGGCCGGTGGAGGGCACCAGACTGGCGAGGACAACCGGACCGGTGAAGGGCATCAGACCGGCGAGGACAACCGGACCGGTGGACGGCACCAGGCCGGCGAGGACAACCGGACCGGTCGGGGACGCCAGGCCGATGGGGGGCACCGCACCGGTGCGGAGAACCCGACCGGCGCGCAGAATCGAGCCGGTGCGCAGAATCGAGGCGGCGCGGACAACCGAATCAGCGGGCAGAACCGAACCGGTGTGGAGCCGGCTGGGGGCGGCCGGAGTGCGGGTTCGTTGCGGTGGCGGGTCGCCGGGAGGTGGGGGGCCATCGTGGTGGGCGTGTCCATGGAGTTCTGCTTCTCGATCTGGGCCACCGCCCGCCTTCAGGCCGCGGGGTTGCCGGCGGGCGCCGCCGCGGCTACCGCCACCGCGTTCCTGGTCGGCATGGCGGCCGGCCGGCTGGTGGCGCCGCGGCTGATCGCCCGCCACCTGCCGGTCGTCCCCCTGGGGTGCGGCCTCGCGGCGGCCGGGACGCTGGCGGTGGCCCTCGCCGACGCGCCGCTGCCGGTCGCCGCGGGGCTCGCGGTGGCCGGGGTGGGCATCGCGCCGTTCTACCCGGTGACGCTCGCCCGGCTGGTGCAGGTGCCGGGGCTCGCGGCGGCGCGTTCGGCGGCGTACGGAGCGCTCGCCTCCGGCACCGCGATCCTGGCCGCCCCGGCGGTGCTCGCCGAGTTGGGCGGCGCGCTCGACCTGCGGACGGCGTACCTGGTCACGGTGCTGCCCCTGGCGGCCGTGCTGGCCGCCGCGACCCTGCCCGCCTGGATCCGCCGCAGGTCGGACGCCGGGTGAGCCTCGTCCGCGCGTGAACCCCCGCCCGGCCGGATCCGTGTAAGGGACAGGACCGCCTGCGGGGGAAGGGGGTCTTCATGGACGCGAACAGGCGCCGGACGCTCGCGGCCGCCGCCGCCGCGACGGTGCTGCTGGGCCTGCCGGGATGCGGCCACGCCGTCACCCCGTCCGGGGCCACCGCGAGCCAGGCGCAGCCCCGAACCCCGGCCCCGGCTCCGGCTCCGGCTCAAGCCACGACGCCCCAGGCCGGACCGCGGGCCCAGACCCGGGCCCAGGCTCGGGCTCAGGCCCAGGAACAGGCCCGGACTCGGGTTCGGGCTCAGGTCACCGCGGCGCCCGAGGTCAGGCCCACCAGGGTCGGTGTGACCATGGACGAGTACTCCTTCTCACTCCCCTGGCACGACCTCACCGCCGGCACCTACACCTTCCTGCTGAGCAACGCCGGCACCGCGCCCCACGCCATGGCCGTGGACGGCCCCGGCATCCCCGGCGTCAGGCAGTCCGAGACGATCATGCCGGGGCAGCGGACCAGCCTCACCGTCACCCTCCGGCCGGGGCGTTACGAGGTGTGGTGCCCGGTGGACGACCACCGCGACCTCGGCATGGACACCGCGGTCATCGTCCGCTGACACCGGACCCGGCACCGGTCACCCAGGCGGTCGTGTCGGGCGGCAGCGCACCGCCCTCCACCGGCCCGCTGGACAGCAGCAGCTCCCCCGGCGGGAGCGGCACCGCGACGGGACCGAGGTTGGTCACGCACACCAGGCCCGACTCGCGGCGGAAGGCCAGCACGCCGGCCTCCGACGGCAGCCAGGTCAGCGTGCCGTCGCCGAGCAGCTCCCGCCGCAGACGCAGCGCCGAGCGGTAGAGGGTCAGCATCGAGTCGAGGTCGGCGAGCTGCGCCTGCGCCGTGAGCTTGCGCCAGCCCTCCGGCTGCGGCAACCACGGCGGAGCGGGCCGCGGCGCGGACGAACCAGGACCGCCAGAGCCGGAGCCGGAGCCGGAGGCGAAGCCGAACGGCGGCTCCTCCCCCGCCCAGGGCAGCGGCACGCGGCAGCCGTCGCGCCCCCGGTTGGCGCCGCCCGACCGGGCGAACATCGGATCCTGGCGGACCTCGTCCGGCAGGTCCTCCACCTCCGGCAGGCCGAGCTCCTCTCCCTGGTAGACGTACACGCCGCCGGGCAGCGCCATCGCCAGCAGCGCCGCCGCCCGGGCCCGGCGCCGCCCCAGCTCCAGGTCCGAGGGGCTGCCGTGCAGCCGGCCGCCGTGCTGGAAACCGGTGTCGGCCCGGCCGTAGCGGGTCACGGGGCGGGTGACGTCGTGGTTGGACAGCACCCACGTCGGCGGCGCGCCGATCGGCAGGTGCGTGGCCAGGGTCAGATCGATGACCCGGCGCAGCTCGGCCGGGTCCCAGGGGCAGGACAGGAAGTCGAAGTTGAAGGCCGTGTGCAGCTCGTCGGGGCGCAGGTAGCGGGCGAAGCGCTCCTGGTCGGGCAGCCACACCTCGCCGATCAGCACCCGGTCGCCGCGCTCGTCGCCGTACTCGTCGGCGATCTCGCGCCAGCGCCGGTAGACGTCGTGCACGCCGTCCAGGTCCTCGTACGCGTCGTCCGACTTGAACAGCAGCGCGGCCGAGTCGACGCGGAACCCGTCGACGCCCCGGTCGAACCAGAAGCGCAGCACGTCCTCGAACTCGCGGTGCACCTCCGGGTTGTCCCAGTTGAGGTCGGGCTGCTCCGGGGCGAACAGGTGCAGGTACCACTGCCCGTCGGGCACCTGGGTCCACGCCGGCCCGCCGAAGATCGACGACCAGCCGTTCGGCTCGTCACGGAACCAGAACCGGTCCCTGACCCGCGGGTCGGCCAGCGCCTCCTGGAACCAGGCGCTGGCGGTGGAGCTGTGGTTCGGCACGACGTCGATGATGACCTTGATGCCGTGCTCGTGCGCCTCGGCGATGAACGCCTCCGCCTCGGCCAGGGTGCCGAAGACGGGCTCGATGTCCCGGTAGTCGGCCACGTCGTAGCCGCCGTCCGCCATCGGCGACGGGTACCACGGGTTGAGCCAGACGGCGTCGATCCCGAGGTCCTTGAGGTATCCGAGACGGGAGCGCAGCCCGGCCAGGTCCCCGCAGCCGTCGCCGTTGCCGTCGGCGAAACTGCGCAGGTACACCTGGTAGATCGCGGCCCCCCGCCACCACGTACGCGACATGCTCATCCTTTGATGCTTCCGGCGGTCAGGCCCGCCATGATGTGCCGTTGGAAGAAGAAGAACACGACGACCGTCGGGATCCCGGCGATCACCAGCCCGGCCATGATCGCGTTCTGCGAGACCGCTCCGGCGGTCTGCGACAGGCCGACGCTGATCGTCATCCTGTCGCTGTCCGTCATGACCAGCAGCGGCCAGACGAAATCCTTGAACGAGGTGACGATCGTGAAGATGGAGACCACGCCGAGGATGGGACGCGAAACCGGCAGGATCACCGACCACAGCACCCGCAGCGGCCCGGCGCCGTCGATGAGCGCCGCCTCGACGAGCTCCTTCGGTATGGAGTCGAAGAAGCGCTTGAGCAGGAAGATGTTGAACCCGTTGGCCGCCGCCGGCAGCCACAGGCCCCACGGGTCGTTGAGCAGCCCGAGGTCGGAGACCGTGACGTACAGCGGGATCAGCACCACCATCGGCGGCACCATCAGCGTCGCCAGCATCGCGCCGAGGACGACGTTGCCGAGCGCGGGCCGCAGCTTCGACAGGGCGTACGCGGCGCTCACGTCCACCGCCATCGTGACCAGCCAGCCGCCCAGCGCGTAGAAGGCGGTGTTGCGCAGCAGCAGCCCGATGTCGAACAGCTCCCACGCCTCGGCGAAGGCGTCCAGCGTGGGAGCCTGCGGCACGAGGGTGGGCGGCATCCGGGCGAGCTCCTCGCCGGACTTCATCGCGCCGGTGACCATCCAGTACAGCGGGAAGACGAACGCGAGCGTGGAGAAGGTCAGCACCGTGAGCAGGACGGCCCAGTAGATCCGCCGCCCCCACCGGCTGTTGAGCTGGTGCGGCGAGACGATGGTGCGGAAGCGCACCTCGATCGGCCTGGGCCGGCCCCGCTCGCGGGCGCGGCGGGCGGACGCGCGGGCGCCGACGGAGATCATGCCGTCACCTCGCGGTCGTCCCGGGTGAGCCGGAGCTGGAACGCGGCGAAGACCAGCAGCGCGAGCATGAGCATCATGCCCAGCGCCCCGGCCTGGCCGTAGCCGTCGCCGTAGGTGAAGGCGAACTGGTACATCAGGTACGCGACCGTGACGGTGGCGTTCTCCGGTCCGCCGCCGGTCAGCATGTACGGCTCGATGAACACCTGCATGGTGGCCACGATCTGCAGCATCAGCATGAGCAGCAGGATGAGCCGGGTCTGCGGGATCGTGACGTGCCGGATCCGGGCGAGGATGCCCGCCCCGTCGAGCTCGGCCGCCTCGTACAGCTCGGACGGGATGTTCTGCAGCGCCGCCAGATAGATGAGCGTGGCGCTGCCCATGTTCATCCACGTCGAGACGATGACCAGCGAGATCAGCGCCGTGGAGGAGGAGTCGAGCCAGGCCAGGCCGGGCAGGTGGAACAGGCCGAGGATCTGGTTGAACAGCCCGGGGCCCGGGTCGAAGAACCACCGGAACAGCAGCACGGCGACGATGGGCGGCAGCATGACCGGCAGGTAGACGACG
Source organism: Nonomuraea montanisoli (assembly GCF_013363975.1). Lineage (GTDB taxonomy): Bacteria > Actinomycetota > Actinomycetes > Streptosporangiales > Streptosporangiaceae > Nonomuraea > Nonomuraea montanisoli. The sequence goes on from NZ_JABWGN010000004.1 coordinate 95,984, forward strand.
AAGCGCAGGTAGCCCTGGGCGTGCCGCAGCTCGTTGAGCACCAGCGCGGTGGCGAACGGCACGACGTAGCCGCAGATCAGCGCGAGCACCGTGAACGCCACGGTGTTCAGCCACGCCGTGCCGAACGCCGGGTCCCGGACGACGGCCGCGAAGTTGTCCAGGCCCGCCCACTCGGGCGGGTCCACCAGGTTGGTCCGCTGGAAGCTCAGCACGAACTCCCTGACCATGGGGTACCAGGCGAACACCGCGAAGCAGGCCAGCGCCGCGCACAGGAACCCGTAGGCCGTGAGGTTGCGTTTCAGGACGCGCACGCGGTCAGCCCTTGGCGGCCAGCAGCGCGTTGGCCTTGGCCTCCGCGTCGGCGAGCAGCTTGCCCGGGTCGGCGTCCTGGCGGCTGAGCGTCCCGGACATCACCACGTCGAGGATCGCGTACAGCTCCTGGGCGTGCGCGGGCTCGGCCTTGGGCGGCACGGTGGCGGCGGCCCGCACGTACGGCGCGTAGTTCCGCACGGGGAGGGTGGCGTTCTTCTCCCGCTCGGCCTGGATGGCCTTGCCGGTGGCCGAGTCGCCGTAGACGTCGTTGTCGGGGACGCCGACGGGGTTGCCGAGGGTCTTGCCGCGGGCGAAGTCGAAGCGGCCCTTGCCGACGGTGTTGTAGCGGAAGTCGAGCCACTGGAGGGCGGCCTTGGCCTGTTCGGGGGTCGCCTTCGGGTTGATCATGAACGCCTCGCCGCCGCTCAGCGACGCCTTGGCCTCGGGGAAGCCGGTGATGCCGTAGTCGGCGACGTTGCCCTTGAACTTGTTGACCACGTCGGTGACCACGTCGGGGGCGCCGAGCATCATGCCGACCTTGCCGCTGCCCATCGCCATCATCAGCGATTCCCAGCCGACCAGCAGCCGGCTGCCCATGCTGTTGTCGCTCCAGCGCATGTCGTGCAGGGTCTGGAGCACGGCCTTGCCCTCGGGCGAGTTGAAGGCGGCCTTCTTGCCGTCGTCGGTGAGGACGGCGCCGCCGCGGCCGTACAGGGCCTGGGTGAAGTGCCAGCCGCCGGTGTTGCCGCCGGAGTACTCGCCGTAGCCGACGTAGCCGGGGCCGAGCGCGGCGATCTTCCTGGCGGCCTCGCGGATCTCCGCCCACGTCGCGGGCGGGGTCTCGGGGTCGAGGCCGGCCTGGGTGAACAGCTTGCGGTTGTAGACGAGGCCGACGCCGTAGTGGACGTTCGGGACGCCGTACACCTTGCCGTCCCTGGTGACCAGCTCGCGGACGTCGGCGCGCAGGTCGTTCCAGTTCTTGATCTCGCGGGTGTACGCGGAGACGTCCATGGCCTGGCCCTTGCCGATCACGTCGGCGTAGGTGGTCACCGGCACCACGAACGCGGTCTCCATCTGGCCGCCCGCCAGCTTCGGCCCGAACGTCTTGGGGTCGAAGCACGGCTGCTGGTCGGTGCTCTTCACCGTCACACCGGGATGCGCCTTCATGAACGCGGCGACGTCGTCGTCCCAGGCCGCGCGCTCCTTGGGCGCGGACCTCGCGGGCTGGCACGCCACCGTGATCGTCACCGCGGCCCCTCCCGGCGCGGGCGTGCCGGACTCGCTCGCCCCGCAGGCGGTGGCGGAGAGGCCGAGGACGGTGACGAGTAAGAGCCCTGTGGTTCTCTGCATGGGTTCGACCCTTCTGGTGCGAGGTGCCCACACCATAGGATCGCGAGCCGTGATCTGCAATATCTCGATGAACTATTGCAAGATAACGACTGGATTACGCACGAACGCGGGCGGTCGAGGCTCGCACCACCAGTTCGGGTTCGTACAGCAGCTCGTCGGCGGGGACCACGGCCTTGTCGATCTGCGCGACCAGCAGGTCCACGGCCGCCCGGCCCATGGCGTCGATCGGCTGGCGCACGGTGGTGAGCGGGGGGTCGGTGCAGTTCATCAGCGCGGAGTCGTCGAAGCCGATGACCGAGACGTCGCCGGGGACGGACATCCCGGCGCGCCGCACGGCCCGGACCGTGCCCAGCGCCAGCAGGTCGCTGGCGCAGATCACGCCGGTGACGCCGCGCGCCACCAGCCGGGCGGCCGCCGCGTGGCCGCCCTCCAGCGCGAACATCGTGTGCTCGACCAGCTCCGGGTCGCCGCCGTTCGCCCGGAACGTCTCCAGCTTGCGCCGCGACGGGACGTGGTCCTTCGGGCCGAGCACCATGCCGACGCGCTCGTGGCCGAGCGCCCGCAGGTGGGCCAGGGCGATCTCGGCGGCCACGACGTCGTCGCAGGAGACCTGCGGGAAGTCGAGGCGCTCCACCGCCGCGTTCACGAGGACCGTGGGCAGGCCGCGCTCGTGCAGCAGCTCGTAGTGCCCGTGGGCCGCGTCGGCCTGGGCGTACAGGCCGCCGGCGAAGACCACGCCGCTGACCTGCTGCTGGAGCAGCAGGTGGACGTAGTCGGCCTCGGAGACGCCGCCGACCGTGCGCGTGCACAGCACGGCGGTGAACCCCTGCTGGGCCAGCGCCCCGCCCACGACCTCGGCGAACGCCGGGAAGATCGGGTTCTGCAGCTCGGGCAGCACCAGGCCCACCAGCCGGGCCCGGTCGCCGCGCAACTGCGTGGGCCGCTCGTAGCCGAGGACGTCGAGCGCGGTCAGCACGGCCTCGCGGGTGGCGTCGGACACGCCCGGCTTGCCGTTGAGCACGCGGCTCACGGTCGCCTCGCTCACCCCGACCTTCTTGGCCACCTCGGCCAGTCGTCGCGTCATGCGCAAACTATACGCCGGATCACGCAAATATTTGCAACCGCTTACGTGAACCCGGCAGCCGCGTGCTCCATAGCATGTGTGGATGTTCGACATCCGCCAGTTCGAGGTCCTGCGCGCCATCGCGGTCACCGGGTCGCTGGCCGGGGCGGCCCGCCGGCTGCACTACGGGCAGCCCACGATCAGCTACCACCTCGGCGCGCTGGAGGCGCACCTCGGCGCGCGGCTGGTGGAGCGGCGCCCCAGCGGCGCCGTGCTGACGGACGTGGGCATGCTGGTGCTGGAGCACGCGGGCTTCGTCCTGGACCGCCTGGAGGCCGTGGAGGCCGACGTCGAGGCGCGCCTGAGCCACGGCGTGTCCACGCTGCGCGTCGGCGCGTTCGGCACGGCGGCGTCGCGGCTGCTGCCGGGCGCGCTGCGGCGGGCCACCGCGGGCACGGACGTGCGGATCGAGCTGACCGAGGCCGAGCCGCTGGAGCTGGTCGCGCGGACGCGCGCCAGGTCGCTGCACTGCGCGGTGATCTACGACATCGGCGGCGAGGCCCGCTACGGCGCCGACCTGCACGTGGAGGCGCTGTTCGACGATCCCTACCGGCTGCTCCTGCCCGCCCGCCATCCACTGGCCGCGACGGCCGGGCCCGTGGACCTGGCCACGCTGGCGGCCGAGGGCTGGATCATCTCGCGCGGCTCGTACGACCCGAGCGACCAGACGCTCTTCGCCACCTGCCAGGCCCTCGGGTTCCGGCCGCGCGTCGTGCTGAGGAGCGACGACTACGGCGTCATCCATGGCTTCGTGGGGGCGGGCGGCGCCGTCGCCCTGGTGCCCGAGCTGGCCCTGCAGCCCGGCTACGACACCGTGACGCGCGTGCCGGTGCAGGACGTCGGCGCGCGCAGCGTCCGCTTCGTCCGGCCGGCCGGTCCGCCGCCTCCGGTCGTGGAGCGCCTGGGCGCGGAGCTGCTCGCCGTGGGCCGCGACCTCCATAGGGCGTATGGAGGCGCTGTCGAGAGTACGGGGATTCCGGGGCCGGGCCGGCGTCGGTGAGGATGGAAGGGCCGCGGCGCCCGACCACCTCCTCTGCGAAGGATCTGCAGCCGATGACCCGATATGGCGCGATGTACGGCCCCGACATCACCTTCCTCGGCGTGCCCGCCTGCGACCTGGACGAGCCCGGCACCTGGAGCGACGCCCAGGTCGTCGTGCTGGGCGCCCCGTTCGACGGCGGGACCACCTACCGGGCGGGCGCCCGGTTCGGCCCCTCGGCCATGCGCCAGGCGTGCTATCTCGGCCACGACGGGGAGCGCCCGTCCCTGGCCCTCGACGTGGACGGCCTGCTCGACCTGCGCGTCAGGGACGCCGGCGACGTCATGATGTTCAGCGGTGACGCCGAGCGCTCCCACGCGGCCCTGGAGCGGGCGGTGCACACCGTCGCGGCGGCGGGCCGGATCCCCGTGGTGCTGGGCGGTGACCACTCGATCGCCCTGCCCGACGTCACCGGCGTCGCCCGCGCCGTCGGCTGGGGGCGGGTCTCCGTGCTCCACTTCGACGCGCACGCCGACACCGGGGACAGCTCCTACGGCTCGCTCATCGCGCACGGCCAGCCCATGCGCCGGCTCATCGAGTCGGGCGCGGCGCGCGGCGACCGGTTCCTCCAGATCGGGCTGCGCGGCTACTGGCCGGGCCCGGAGACCCTCGACTGGATGGCCGACCAGGGCATGCGCTCGTACGAGATGACCGAGATCGTGGAGCGCGGCCTGGACGAGTGCCTGACCGAGGCGTCGCGGACCGCCCTGGACGACTGCGACGGCGTCTACCTGTCGGTGGACATCGACGTCGTCGACCCGGGGATGGCCCCGGGGACGGGCACCCCGGAGCCGGGCGGGCTGACCTCCCGGGAGCTGCTGGACGCCGTGCGGCGGCTGTCGTACGAGCTGCCGGTCGTCGGCGTCGAGGTGGTCGAGGTGGCGCCGGACCACGACCACGCCGACGTGACCGCGATGCTCGGGGGCCGCGTGGTCCTGGAGGCGCTGTCGGGCATCGCCCGGCAGCGCGCCGAGCGGGACGGACGGCTGGAGCGGTGGGACCGGAGCCGGCCGCTGCTCAGCCGTCATGGCAAGGGCCGGGGGGCCGAGCGCCGCCGCACCTGAGGATCGGGCCGCCGGGGTGTCAGAGGCGGTCGGCGACCGGCCGCCCGGGGCCGCCGGTGACGAGGCGGTGGCCGGACGGGCTCATCGAGCGCAGGAACAGCCGGTCCGCCCCGGGCAGACCGGCCAGCCGGATCAGCCAGTCGCGCGCGGTGATGCGCAGGCCGCTGGAGGGCGCCATCCACTCGACGAAGCGGCGGCCGAACGCCTGGACGTCCTCGATCACCGGCCGCATCCGCGCCTCGTAGCGAGCCAGGGCCGCGGGCACGCCGTCGCCTGTCGCTCCCGTCGCGCCGGCCGGCCGCGTGGTGCCGGCCGGTGCCGTCGTACGGGACAGCTCGTCGGCGAGTACCCACGCCGCGGCCATCGCCATGGAGGCCCCGTGCCCCGCGAACAGCGACACGGCCTGGCAGGCGTCGCCCAGCAGCACCACCCGGCCGGCGCTCCACCGGTCGACGACGACCTGGGTGACCTGGTCGTAGTACAGGTCGTCCGGGATGGCGCGCAGCGCGCCGGGCAGGATCCAGCCGAGCCGGCCGTAGTGCTCGCGCAGCGCGGCGGCCGGGTCGGCGGGCAGGGCGGGGTCGGGTTCGCGGCGCAGGAACAGCAGGGCGAGCCGGTCGTCGCCCAGCGCGTACGCCCCGGCCATGAGGCCCGGCACGGTGAGCATCCGGTACCGCCTGCCCACCTCCCGGCTGAGGCCCGCGTCTCCGATCAGGTAGGCGGCGACATGGTGCCCCAGGTACCGGAGAGAAGCCGCCCCGTCGCCGAAGGCGAGGTCGCGGACGCGGGAGTGCGCCCCGTCTGCGCCGACCAGCAGATCCACCTCCGTGGTGGTGCCGTCGGTGAGGGTGACCGTGACGCTCCCGCCGTCCTGCTCGACCCCGGCCACGCTGGTGCCGTAGCGGATCGGCGCGGCGGTGTCGTCGTGGATGATCCGCGCCAGGTCGCCGCGGAGCAGGCTGACGACGCTCCGGAACGCGGGCGGCGTGGTCAGGCGGCTGGTCACCCGGCCGTGGCGGTCGAGGTAGCTCAGCTCGTCGATCGGGTGGCGGGCCTCCTCCAGGCGGCCGGCCAGCCCCATGCGGGCGGCCACCTCCTGGCCGGGACCGTAGAAGTCGATCATGTAGCCGCCGTCGCGGAAGGCGGGCGCGCGTTCGACCACCTCCACCCGCCAGCCAGCGCGTTCCAGGTGCCAGGCCAGGGTGAGACCGGCGATGCCGGCGCCGCAGATGAGGGCTCGCACCGCTTCACTCCTTTCGCAGCATGCTCCGCAAGGGCCGGGCCAGGGCGGCGAGGTCGAGGCGGGGATCGAGGCCGCGGTGCAGGATGAGGCCGTCGACCGCCGCGCCGAGGACGGTGGCGGCCGCCTCGGGGTCGGCGGCGCCGTTCTCCGCCAGCCAGCCGGCCAGGCCGCGCCGGAAGTCGGCGACCAGCTCCGCGAGCTCGTCGCGCAGCCGGGGGATCCGGCTCGCCGCGAGGTAGGTCTCCGCGACGAGCAGGGAGGCGGGGTCGGCGCCGTCGTGTCGCGACACCTCGGCCAGCAGCCGGCCCAGCCCGGCGTCGAGGCCGGGCCGCTCCGCCAGCTCGCGGGCGAACCGGTCGAGCATCCCGCGCGTGAAGCCGACCGACGCCGCGATCAGCAGGTCGGTCACCGAGGCGAAGTGGTAGTGCACCACGCCCGGCGCGACCCCGGCCCGCTGGGCGACCATCCGGGTCGTCACGGCGTGCCAGCCGGCCTCCCCGATCAGGGGCACGGCCGCCTCCAGCAGCCGCCGGCGCGTCGCCTCCCCGCGGATCGCCGCCGCCTCTCCCATGCCGGCTCCCTTCTGGACGTACGCCTTGGGTGAGCGTCTTGGACAGTTGCCCAAGACGTTAGCGCGCCGGACGATCTTCCAGAAGGGGCGCGTTCAGAGGAGGTTGACGAGGAGGACGTACACGGTGGTGCCGATGCCGACGCTGAGGATCGTCCGGCGCCCGGAGAGCAGGTGGACGCCCGCGGTGACGGCGACCGCGAGCAGCGCGTACAGCGTCGTGTGCGGCTCGGCGACGACGGCGCCGCGCAGGGAGGTCACGGCGAGGATCCCGAGGATGCCCACCGGCATCCACAGCGCCAGCCGCTGCACGATCGCCGACGTACGGAGCGTGCGCAGCACGGCGAAGGGGACGGCGCGCAGGGCGAAGGTGACGCCGAAGGCGATCGCGAGGACGGCGGCGAGGTAGGCGGCGCTAGGCATCGACGGTCTCCGCGTTGGCCCGGGAGGCGGCCCGCGGGGCGGCATGGGTGGCCGACTGCTGCGCGGCGTGGGAGGCCGACTGCTGCGCGGCGTGGGAGGCCGACTGCTGCGCGGCGTGGGAGGCCGACTGCTGCGCGGCGTGGGAGGCCGACTGCTGCGCGGCGTGGGAGGCCGACTGCTGCGCGGCGTGACTGGCCGACTGCGGGGCGGCGTGGCGGCCGGTGGAGCCGTGGCGGGCGGCGGCGCGGCGGGCCATGAGGGCGTGGCGGGCCACCAGCAGGGCGACGAACAGCAGCAGCGCGGTGAACAGGGCGATCTTCGGGGTGAGGACGAGCGCGAGCGTCACGCTCACCCCCGCGAGCACCGCCGACGGGATGTCGTCACGGGAGCGGAACGCGTCCAGGGTGAGCACCGTGAACAGGGCGCACAGGGCGAACTCCAGGCCCTTGACCGGCGCGGGCAGGGCCGAGCCGACGGCGATGCCGACCAGGCCGCCGCCGACCCAGTAGGACTGGCTGGCGATCTGCATCGCCAGCAGGCGCGGGGCCGAGCGCTGCGACTCGGGCAGCGAGGCGCTGACGGCGTACGCCTCGTCGATCATCGCGTACACGGAGTACGTCTTCGCCAGCCGGCCGCGGACCAGGTGCAGCGGGAAGGAGAACGCGTAGAAGACGTGCCGGAAGTTGACCACCAGGACGGTCAGCGCGACCGCGGCGAGCGGCGTCGTGGCGGCGACCATGCCCACCAGGAGCAGTTCCATGCTGCCGGCGAACGCGGCCATGGAGAGGGCGGGGGCGAACCACGCGGGCAGGCCGGCCTGGAGGACCAGCAGGCCGAGGGCGATGCCCAGCGGGAAGATGCCCAGCCCCGCCGAGAAGGAGTCGCGCACCCCCGCGGCGATCTGCTGCCGCCGGGTGACCGGCGCCGGGCTGGGAGCCGGCGCGGCGATCTGGGGTGAAATGTCGGTTTGCACACCTCTATGGTCGCGCAGAATGCCCGCCATATGGTTGCGGAAATTGCTCACCTACCCGTCCGTACGGCAATGTTTGTCGCGTGGACGCGATAGACAGAGCAATCATCGCCGAGCTGGAGCGTGACGGGCGGCTGACCAACGTCGAACTCGCCCACCGGGTGGGGCTCACGCCCGGGCCGTGCCTGCGGCGGGTGCAGCGGCTGGAGGCCGAGGGCGTCATCCGCGGCTACCGGGCCGTCGTGGACCCGGGCGCCGTGGGCCGCTCGTTCGAGGTGCTGGTCGACCTCACCCTCGACTCCCAGGACGCCGAGACGGTCGCCTACTTCGAGCAGACGCTGGCGCGCGCCGAGGAGGTGCTGGAGCTGCGGCGGCTGTTCGGCAGCCCCGACTACTTCGCGCGCGTGGCCGTCGCCGATCTGGCCGCCTACGAGGCCTTCCTCAGCCGGTACGTCATGACCATCCCGCGCGTGCGGAACATCAACTCGCACTTCACGATGAAGAACATCAAACCCGGCCGAGAGGCCCGATGAACAAGCCCCGCCAAGCGCCTCAACACCCCTCGAACCGCCTGCTACGTTGCCCCGCATGATCCTTCGTATCGCGCTGTCGGCGCTCGCGGCGGCCTGCGTGCTCGCCGCCCCCCTGCCCGCCCACGCCGACGACCCCGCCCCCGCGCCCGAATCCGCCCTCGACGCCGACGGGATCTCGCTCGGCTGGGAGCTCCGGCAGACGGGGGTGACCGCGCGGCTGCGCGGCCTGTCGCCCGTCAGCCGGGACGTCGCCTGGGCCTCCGGCAGCGAGGGCACCGTGCTGCGCACCGCCGACGGCGGGCGCACGTGGGAGCGGGTGCCGCCGCCCGGCACGGAGACGCTGCAGTTCCGGGACGTGCAGGCGTTCGACGCGCGCCGCGCCGTGGTGCTGTCGATCGGCGAGGGCGGCGACTCGCGGGTCTACCGCACCGACGACGCCGGACGCACCTGGACCGAGACGTTCAGGAACGACGAGCCGAAGGCGTTCTACGACTGCATGGCCTTCTTCGACGACCGGCACGGGCTGGCCATGAGCGACCCCGTCGACGGCCGGTTCCGGATCCTCGCCACCGAGGACGGCGGCCGGAGCTGGCGGGTGCTGCCGTCCGCCGGCATGCCCGAGGCGCTGCCCGGCGAGGCCGGTTTCGCCGCGAGCGGCCAGTGCCTGGTCACGGCGGGCGGCAGGGACGCCTGGCTGGCCTCCGGCGGCGCCGAGCGCTCCCGCGTCTTCCACTCCTCCGACCGCGGCCGCACCTGGACCGTGGCCGACACGCCGATCCCGGCGGGCGACCCGGCGCGCGGGGTGTTCGCGCTGGCCTTCCGCGACCGGCGCCAGGGCCTGGCCGTGGGCGGCGACTACCGGCCCGGCCAGCCGTCGCCGGCGGCGGGCGCGCTCAGCGGCGACGGCGGCGCCACCTGGCGGCCCGCCGCCACCCCGCCTCCCGCCTACCGCTCGGGCGTCACCTGGGTGCCGCACCTGCCCTTCGCGGCCATCGCGGTCGGCCCCTCCGGCAGCGACGTGACGCTCACGGGCGGGAGGACGTGGCGGACGTTCGACACGGGCTCCTTCGACACCGTCTCCTGCACGCCCGACCTGTCCTGCTGGGCGGCCGGTGAGAACGGCCGCGTCGCCCGCCTCACCCTCAGGCGCCGCTGACCCTCGCCTTCCCGCGGTTCTCCCGGACGGTCCAGGCGCCGTCCGGGGTCCGCGATCGCAGCCGCGGCCGATCCGCCCTTCCTCCACGCGCCTTGAGCAGCGCTCGGGCGGCGGCGGCGTAGCCCGTGGCGGCCCTCGGCCAGGCGCCGCGCGCCGCGCGGATCCCCTGGCGATCGCGCGGGTGGCCGGACTGGCCGCCCACGCCGCGGTCAGCCCCGCGACCCTGCACCGCCGCTTCCAGGCCCAGCTCGGCACCACGCCGCCGGCCTGGCTCACCGGGGAACGGCTGGCGCCGGCCTGCCGGCTGATCGAGTTGGGCGAGGCGCGCTTCGAGACGGTCGCGCGGCGCAGCGGCCTCGGCACCGCCGCCAACCTGCGCGCGCTGATGCGCCGCGAGACCGGGGCTCACGCCGCTGGCGTACCGGCGCCGCTTCGGCCCGGAGAGCGCCCAGCGCGCCGCCGCTGCGGCGCGGTGGGTCCGGCGGCCCGCCGCGCCGCGGACACGCGCCGTCCGTAGGACCACGCCCCCACGAGGAGGGCGCTGCCGAGCCCCTCGAAGGCCAGCCCGCCGAAAAAGATCATCCAGTTCAGGCCCCCGCTGCTGGTGAAGGGCTCCATCGGCGCGACCGGCGCGATCACCCCGGCCAGGCCGAGCGGCACCATGACCAGCAACACGACTCCGTACACCGCCAGGCACAGCCCCACCCCCCAGGCCGGGACCAGGGGCAGCAAGGCGGGCACCCGCCGCCCGGCCAGGAACAGGGTCCACCGCGGGAAGACCATCCCCCACCGGTGCACCAGCCCGAGAGCGAGAAACACCCCGAGCAGCGCCATCAGCACCGTCACATCGACGCCGACGGCGGCCAACGCCTGGTAGAAGGCGTCGCCACTCTCCTCGACCCCGCGCAACCAGGCCTCCCCGGCCACTCCGAGGGCGTCGCCGCCGAGAGTCCACACCGTCTTCACCCCCGCCCACGGCACCAGCCCGCACAGCAGCAGGCAAACCGCCACCCGAACCCGCAGTGAAGCAGCCACACGCCCTCCGAACGTCGAACACCCGTGGAACACCACAAGGCTTTCGTGGAGGGCGACGGCGCGCCTCCCTCATACGAGGGAACCCTGGTCACACCACGGGGTGAGGCCGTTCGCCTCGGCGTGTGGACCGCGTCAGCGGCCGGCGGGGTGGAAGTCGTAGGGCAGCGCGTCGTGGACGTAGTACACGCAGTCGGCCCCGGGGGCGCACTTGCCCCAGTGGACGGCCTTCGACGGGTAGGACAGGTAGTCGCCGGCGCCGACCCGGTAGGTCTTGTGGCCCTTCACGTGCCACAGCATGACCCCGGAGACGCCGACGACGCGTTCGGGGCTGGTGTGCCAGTGCGGGGAGAACGGCGTGCCGGCCTTGAGGGTGAACATCGCCTCCGAGGCGCCGGTCTTCGGGTCACCCTGGAGCTGGACGAACGTGCATCCCGCCAGGCCCTCGCAGGGCGAGCCGCCCTTGCCGTGGCGGTGGTGGACGACCTCGCCGGACGCCCGCGCGGGCCGTGACTGGGCGGACGAGCCGGGCGCCGCCACCGCCACGAGGGCCAGCGAGGCGGCCACGGTGACCGGCACGAGCTTCCTGAACATGACCATTCCTTCCCGTCGATAATCGGACCGCAGTCCGTTTACGGCAGGAAGTTACCGGACCACAGTCCGGATAGTCAACCCGCTCACGTGGGCAGGCAGCGGCCCGTGGTCACCGAGAACAGCCGCTCCTTCCCCGGCAGGATCCGCAGGTTGACCCGGTCGCCCTTGCCGGGCGGGGCGTTCGGGTCGACGCGGGCGATGACCGTCTGCGCGGCCATCGCCGGGTCGGCGGCGTGGGCGTACTGGCCGTACAGGAAGGCGTCCGAGCCGAGCTCCTCGACGACCGTGACCGTGATCGGGAACGTGGACGGGTCGGCCTCGCCGTCGCCGACCACCTCGACCGACTCCGGCCGGAAGCCCAGGATGACGCGGTCGCCGCCCTCCTTGCGCAGCGCCTGGAGCGTCTCGCGGCCGAGCCGGATCCGCTGGTCGCCGAGCACGGCCTCCTCGCCCTCCACGCGGTACTCGGCCAGGTTCATCGCCGGCGAGCCGATGAAGCCGGCGACGAAGACGTTGGCCGGGTGCTGGTAGAGCCGCAGCGGCGTGTCCACCTGCTGCAGGATGCCGTCCTTGAGCACGGCCACCCGGTCGCCCATCGTCATGGCCTCGACCTGGTCGTGGGTCACGTACACCGTCGTCACCCCGAGCCGGCGCTGCAGGGCGGCGATCTGCGTGCGGGTCTGCACCCGCAGCTTGGCGTCCAGGTTCGACAGCGGCTCGTCCATGAGGAACACCTTGGGCTCGCGCACGATGGCGCGGCCCATCGCCACGCGCTGCCGCTGGCCGCCGGACAGCGCCTTGGGCTTGCGGTCCAGGAACTCCTCCAGGTCCAGCAGGCGGGCGGCCTCGCGCACCCGCCGGTCGCGCTCCTCCTTCGGCGCCTTCATCACCCGCAGGGCGAAGCCCATGTTGTCGGCCACCGTCATGTGCGGGTAGAGCGCGTAGTTCTGGAACACCATCGCGATGTCCCGGTCGCGCGGCGCGAGGTGCGTGACGTCCCGCTCGCCGATGCTGATGCTGCCGCCGTCGACGCGTTCGAGGCCGGCGAGCATGCGCAGGGAGGTGGACTTCCCGCAACCGGACGGGCCGACGAGGACCAGGAACTCGCCGTCGCTGATGTCGAGGTCGAGGGCGTCCACCGCGGCCCGCTCGGACCCCGGGTAGACGCGGGTCGCCTCGTCGTAGAGAACTTTGGCCATCGGTCTTCTCCTCATCCAAATCAGTACGGACCCCGGTAGGAGGCCCGGTGGGAGCCCGTCGTGCTCAGGGACGGCGTCCGGCCGTGCCCCACCTCGACCAGCAGCAGGCGCGCGGCCAGCTTGCGCAGCGTCCGCTCCTCGTCACGCGGCACGCCGCTGTCGGTGATCACCACGTCGTACGCGCTCACGTCGCGGTGACTGAAGGGCGCGTGCCGCCCGAACTTGGAGGAGTCGACGAGCAGCAGGTGTCCCTGGGCGGCGTCGAGCATCGCCTCCTTGACCGCGGCGTAGCCCTGGATCGGGTGGTAGAGGCGGCCGGCGGTGACCGCGACCGCCGACATGAGGGCGAGGTCGGCGCGGATGCGCTGCAGGGCGCGGGTCACCTCGGGCCCGGTCGTCGAGTCGAAGACGCCGTGGTAGTCGCCGCCGAGCAGGATCGCCTGGCTGTGCTCGGTGGCGGCGACGAGCCGGGCGATCCCCACGGAGTTGGTCACCACGGTGAAGCCGCCGCGCTCGTCGAGCCGCCGGGCCAGCGGGAACAGGGTGGTCGAGTCGTCCATGAGGATCACGCCCCGGCGCGGCAGCTCCCGCAGGGCGGCCTCGGCGATCGCCTCCTTCTCCGCCAGCCGCGTGCGCCTGCGCAGCTCGGGGGCGACCTCCATGGTCACGGCGGCGACGGCCGCCGCGCGGCCGCGGGACTTGCGCAGCAGCGCGCCGCTCGCCAGGGCGTCCAGGTCGCGGTGCATGGTCATGACGCTGACCCCGAACTCCTCCGCCAGCTCGGCGATGCCCATCTCCCCCTTCTCCGCCACGCGGGCGAGCACCGCCCGCCTGCGCTCCTCCAGACCGGCGGTCGTGGTCCTGGCCCTGGCCATGCGCTCACTCCTGCGGCCGGACCACAGCCTTGACCAGCTCGGGGTCGCGCGTGCCGGCCGTGAGCGCGTCCTCGACCCGGGCCAGCCCGAAGTGGCCGGTGACCAGGGCGTCCAGCTCGACGCGCCCGGCGGCGGCCAGCGCGATGGCGGCCGGCCAGGTGTTGGCGTAGCGGAAGGTGCCCGTCACCTCCAGCTCGCGCGTCTGCAGGGCCGTGAGGGGCAGCGGGATCTCGTCGCCGCCCATGCCGACGAGGACGACGCGCCCGGCCCGCGCCACCGCGCGGACGGCGTCGGCGGTCGCGGCCGGGTGGCCCGAGCATTCGAGCAGCGCGTCGGGCTCGAACGCGGCGTCGGCCAGGCTCTCCGCGCGCGCGTCCAGGATCGCGGTGGCGCCCAGCTCGCGGGCCCGGGCGAGCCGGGCCGGGTTGACGTCGGTGACCATGACCTCCGTGGCGCCGAAGGCGCGCGCCGCCTGCAGGCACAGCAGCCCGATCGGGCCGGCGCCGGTGACCAGGACGCGGGTGCCCGGGCCGACCCGCGCCTTGCGGCAGGCCCACACGCCCACCGACAGCGGCTCCATCAGCGCGGCGGCGTCGTCGGAGACGGTGTCCGGAACGGGGTGGGCGAACTCCTCGTGGACGGCGACGTACTCGGTGAACGCGCCGTCGATCGGCGGGGTGCCGAAGAAGCGCATGCCCGGGCACAGGTTGTAGCGGCCGGCCCGGCACTGCGCGCAGGTGAAGTCGGGCACGCCCGGCTCCAGCGAGACGCGCTGCCCGGTGCGGTGGCGGTCCGCGCCCGGCCCCGCCTCGACGACGATCCCGGCCGGCTCGTGGCCGAGCACCAGCGGCGCGCGCACGACGAAGTCGCCGATCCGCCCGTGCTCGTAGTAGTGCACGTCGGAGCCGCACGTGCCGACCGACGTGACCTGGACGAGCACCTCGCGGGGCCCCGGTTCGGGGCGGGGCCGGTCCTCCAGGAGGACCTTGCCCACTCCGTGCAGCACGGCCGCGCGCATGGCCCGCTCCTACTCCCCGGTGACCGCGCCGAGCGTCAGGCCGGTGACCAGCCAGCGGCGCACGGCGAGCCCGGCGAGCATCATCGGCACGACCACGATCGTGCCGATCGCGGTGAGCTGGCCCCAGTCGACGCCCGTCTGGGTGACGAGCTGCGAGGCGGCGATGGGCAGCGTCTGGGAGTTCGGCCCGGAGAAGACGACGGCGAAGGCGTAGTCGTTCCAGGCGAAGACGAGGCACAGGATGAACGTGGTGACCAGGCCGGCCTTGGTGAGCGGCAGGATGACCGTCCAGAACGCCTGCCAGCGGGTGCAGCCGGCGACCAGCGCCGACTCCTCCAGCGACGGCGGCACCTCGGCGAAGAACGCGCTCATCAGCCAGATGGCGAACGGCAGGTTGAACGTCAGGTACGCCAGCACCAGCCCCGGGATCGTGTCGATGAGGTTGAGCCCGCGGAAGATGATGAACAGCGGCACCACGACCGCCGCGATGGGCGCCATGCGGGTCGAGATGATCCAGAAGGCCAGGTGTCTCTTGCCGCGCATCGCGGTGCGGGCCAGCCCGTACCCGGCGAGCGAGCCCAGGCAGACGGCGAGCACCGCGGAGATCCCGGCGGCCAGCACGCTGTGCCAGATGTAGGGCGTGAGGTTGTTCGGCCCGGAGAACAGGCCCCGGTAGTTGTCCAGGGTCGGCTGGAACAGCGCCTGGGGCGTGGCCGCGGTGACGTCGGTGCGGTTCTTGAACGACGACATCAGCATCCACACCAGCGGCACCAGCGTCCACAGCATGAACAGGGCGAGGATCACCCACACGGCCCAGCGGGTGCCGCGCCCGGTCTCCTCCAGCGGCGACTGCGGGGTGCCGCGCGGGGCGGCGCTCACCGGCGGGTGGCGCGGCACTGCTTCGGTGGCGCTCATCGGGTCAACCCCCTCACGTCCAGCAGCCGGACGAAGGTACGGGCGATGAAGATCGAGAAGGCCAGCATCGCCAGCCCGATGGCGGCGGCGTAGCCGAGGTCGAAGAAGCGGAACGCGGTCTCGTACAGCCGCACCGGGACGATCTTGGTGGCGTCGGCGGGGCCGCCGTTGGTGGTGACCCAGATGATGTCGAAGTACCGGATCGCGTCCATGGAGCGGATGAGCAGCGCGACGAGCAGCACGTTGGAGATCGCCGGGAACACGATGTAGCGCAGCGTCATCCAGCCCGGGGCCCCGTCCACGGCGGCGGCCTCGCGCACCGACTGCGGCACGCTGGACAGGCCGGCGAGGGTGATCAGGGCGATCAGCGGGGTCCACTCCCACACGTCCATGAACACCACCGCGGCGAACGCGCTGATCGGGCTGCCCAGGATGTCGCCGCTGTAGCCGACCGAGCGCAGCACCCACGCGTACAGGCCGAAGGTCGAGTCGGTCAGATAGCGGCCCAGCAGGCCGACGATCGACGGCGCCACGAACATGGGCAGCAGCAGCAGGCCGAGCAGCAGATTGCGGCCGCGCAGCACCCGGTACAGGCACAGCGCGACGGCCACGCCGAGGACCATCTCCAGGCCGACGGTCAGGACGAAGTAGACGATCGTCCGCAGCCACGACATCCACATGTCGGCGTCGGTGAAGAAGCGGGCCCAGTTGCGCAGGCCCACCAGGTCGAGGCTCACCCCGCCGAGCAGCCGGACGTGGGAGAAGCTCATGGCGATCAGGGCGAGGAACGGCACGATGGACAGCGCGGCCAGCAGGATCAGGCCGGGGGTCATCATCGCGCCCTCGAAGCCGATGCGCGGCTCCCGGGGCTTGGCGGTCTCGGGCCGGGCTCGTTCGAGCACCGGCGAGTGGTCGGCTGCGTGCGTCATCTAGGCCACCCACCCTCGGGCCACGATCTGGTCCACCCGCGCCTTGATCGTGCGCATCGCGTCCGGCGGCGTGGCCCCGCCGGTGAGCATGCGCGAGAGCTGGGTGAAGATCGCGGTGTTGCACTCGTTCCACATCGGGATCTTGGGCCGCAGACCGATCTTGTCGGGCTCCCACGCCTGGCGGACCGCGGCGGCCGTGAGCATGTTGGGCATCGGCGAGGGCCGCTTCTCGGCGGCGCGCACCTCGGGCAGCTCGTACACGGAGGTGCGGGTGGGGGTGCCGCCGCCGGCCTTGCTCTTGAGGTTGGCGAGCTGCGTCTGGGGCGAGGTGGCCCAGACGATGAACAGCCAGGCGGCGCCGCGCTCGTGGGGCCGGGTATTGCCGCTGATGCCGACACCGGTGCCACCGTACATGTTGGCCGTGGCCACCGGCCCCCTGGGCAGCGGCGAGTAGCCGGTCTTGCCGGGCATCACCTGCTCGTTGCTGGCGGCGAACTCGTGCCAGTTCGGGCACATCGCCAGCCGGCCGGCGCGGAACGCGGCGCCCACGCCGTCCCAGTCCCAGGTGGTGGAGGCGGGGTCGGCGATGGCCAGCAGCTTCTGGTAGAACTCGGCGCCGGCGATCGCTGCGTCGGAGTCGAGCCGGCAGGGCCCGGGGTCGCGCGAGCCGATCCGGCCGACCTCCTTGCCGTTGTCGAAGTAGGCGCCGCCGTAGGACCACAGCACGTTGCTGAAGTCGTTCATCAGCGAGTCGTGCTGGCGGGCCTGATGGCCGGTGCCGTACTTGACGTCCGAGCCGGCGTGCTTGTTGAACCAGTTCGCGATCCTGTAGTACTCGTCCCAGGTCCGCTCGCCGCTCGGGGTGGGGTCGAAGCCGAGGTCGTTGGCCATGCGGTCGTGGTACTTGTCGAACAGGTCGCGCCGGTACTGCCAGATCATCGTCGGGGCGTCGTAGGGCAGGGTGTAGTACGCGTTCGGGTCGACGAAGCGGCCGGCGGCGTCCATCTGGGCGGGGATGAAGTCCGCGATGCCGCCGGGCAGGTGGGGCAGGTTCGGGTCGGCCTGCATCGTGCGCAGGTCCACCAGTCCCCGCTGGTACGGGGCCAGCACCTGGTACGGGTCGGCGTAGATCACCTGGTACTGGGCGTGGCCGGAGGCCAGGTCCAGGGCCACCCGCTGGACGAGCGCGGTCAGCTCCAGGGTGACGATGTTGATGGTGATGCCGGTCAGGTCGGTGAACGGGCGCGTGTTGGCCGCGATGGCCGCGGTCGGAGCGGTGTTCTCCGAGATGAAGTTGAGGGTGGCGCCCTTGAACTGGCGCCACTGGTCCACGGTGACGACGTGGGGCGCGTCGGCCTGCGCTCCGCAGCCGGAGAGGGTGACCGCGGCTCCCGCGGCCAGCGCGCCGCGCAGGACGTCGCGCCTGCTGGGTCCGAGCGGGTTCCGGTCCACTGTCCCCTCCCATGGTGCGACAGGTAAGGGCAATGAGGCCGGTTTATCTTGCATAAATGCCGATGTAAACGCATATGTGAGATTTTCTCGCATTTAATATGAGATCTTTGCTTTTCGGGTGGGTTCTGGCCGGTCAGCGCCTCGTAGGCTCAGCGAGTGGGGCTGCCATGACACTCGTCGCGGGCGTCGACTCGTCGACCCAGAACTGCAAGGTCGTGATCCGGGACGCCGACTCCGGCGCGCCGGTCCGCTCCGGCCGGGCCGGGCACCCGCCGGGCACGGAGGTGGATCCTGTGCGCTGGTGGGAGGCCATGCGCGCGGCTATCGCCCGCGCGGGCGGCCTCGACGGGGTCGCCGCGATCTCGGTCGCCGGCCAGCAGCACGGCCTCATCGCGCTCGACTCCGCCGGGCACGTGGTCCGGCCGGCGCTGATGTGGAACGACACGCGCTCGGCCGGCGCGGCGGGCGACCTCGTGCGCGAGGTGGGGGCGGAGGTCTACGCCAAGCGGACGGGCACGGTGCCCGTCGCCTCGTTCACCGCGGCCAAGCTGCGCTGGCTGCGCGACCACGAGCCGGGCAACGCCGCCAAGGTGGCCGCCGTGGCGCTGCCGCACGACTGGCTGACCTGGCGGCTGCGCGGCTTCGGCCCGGCCGGGGCCGGCCCGCTCGGCCCGGAGCTGGGCGAGCTGGTCACGGACCGGTCGGACGCGAGCGGCACGGCGTACTGGAGCCCGTTCACCGGGGCATACGACGAGGAGCTGCTGGAACTGGCCCTGGGACACCCGGCGGTGCTGCCGCGGGTGCTGGGGCCCGCCGAGCGGGCGGGCACGGTCGCCGGGACGCCGATCGCCGTCGGCCCGGGCGCCGGCGACAACGCCGCGGCGGCGCTCGGCCTCGACGCGGCCCGCGGCGACGTCGTCGTGTCCATCGGCACGAGCGGCACCGTCTTCGCGGTCACCGGCCATCCGACGCGGGACGAGACGGGCACCGTCGCCGGGTTCGCGGACGCCACCGGCCAGTTCCTGCCGCTGATCGCCACCCTGAACGCGGCCCGCGTCCTCGACGCGGTGGCGGGCCTGCTCGACGTCACCCACGAGGAGCTCGGCCTGCTCGCCCTCGACGCCCCTCCCGGCGCCGGCGGCGTGGTGCTCCAGCCGTACTTCGAAGGGGAGCGCACGCCGAACCTGCCCGACGCCACGGCCACGCTCTTCGGGCTGACGCTGGCGTCGGCGACCCGGCCGGCCCTGGCCCGCGCGGCCTTCGAGGGCATGCTGTGCGGGCTGGCCGACGGCCTCGACGCCATCCGCGGGCAGGGGGTGGAGGCCGACCGCGTGCTGCTCATCGGCGGGGCGGCGCAGAACGCCGCCGTGCAGCGGATCGCCGCCCAGACGTTCGAGCCGCCCGTGGTGGTGCCGAGGCCGGGCGAGTACGTGGCGGACGGGGCGGCCGCCCAGGCGGCCTGGGTGCTGGCGGAGGCGCGCCCGCGCTGGCCGCTGTCCGTCGCGGCCGAGCCGCCGCCCGACCATCGGCCGGTCATCCGCCACCAGTACGCCCGGTATGCGGCCCTTTGAGGGCCTGGTTATGACACCTCGCCCCGCTCGGCGAGCTCCTCCACGGTGGCGCGGGCCCCGCGCGCGTGCAGCGACGCGAGCGCCCGCAGGTACGGCTCCACGAACCGCTTGTCGTCGGCCAGGTCGCCGAACAGCTCGCGGTTCTCGATGAAGGCCGTGGGCCGTTCGCGCTGGGTCCGGGCGATGGCCGTCAGCCGGTCGGCCAGCCGGTCCACGACCGTGATCGGCTCGCCCCGCTCGTCCACGCCCTCGGCGTAGCGGGCCCAGCTCGCGACCACGGCCGCCGCGCGGCCGACCGCGCCGCCCGCGGCCAGCCGCTCGCGCACGACGGGCAGCAGCCACTTCGGGATCCGGTCCGACGACTCGGCGCACAGCCGCGCGACCGTGTCGCGCACCTCGGGGTTGGAGAAGCGCTCGATGAGGGTGCGCTTGTAGGCGTCCAGGTCGACGCCGGGCACCGGACGCAGCGTGGGCGTGGCCTCGGCGTCCATGTAGCCGAGGAGGAACGCCGCGATCGCCGGCTCGCTCGCGGCCTCGTGGACGTACCGGTGGCCCATCAGGTGGCCGAAGTAGCACAGCGCCTGGTGCCCGGCGTTGAGCAGGCGCAGCTTCATCAGCTCGTACGGCTCCACGTCGGCGACGACCTGCACCCCGGCCTCCTCCAGCGGCGGCCGCCCGGCCGGGAAGCGGTCCTCCAGCGCCCACTGCGTGAACGGTTCGCAGACGACCGGCCAGGCGTCGCCCACTCCGAACTGCCGCGCCACGCTCTCGCGGTCCTCGTCCGTGGTGACCGGGGTGATGCGGTCGACCATGGAGTTGGGGAAGGCGACCTCGTCCTCCATCCAGGCCGCGAGGGCGGGGTCGCGCAGCCGGGCGAACGCCGTGAACGTGCGGCGGGCCACGTCGCCGTTGCCCTGGATGTTGTCGCAGGACATGATCGTGAACGGCGGGACCCCGCGCTCGCGGCGGCGCCGCAGGGCCTCGGTGACGAGCCCGAACACGGTGGCCGGGACCGCGCCGGGCGCGGCGTCCGCGCGGATGACGGGGTTGTCCCGGTCGAACTCGCCGGTGACGGGGTGGAAGTTGTAGCCGCCCTCGGTGACGGTGAGCGAGACGACGCGCACGGCCGGGCCGGCCATCCTCTCGATCACCGCCTCCGGGTCGTCGGGGGCGAAGAGGTAGTCGATGATCGAGCCGATGACGCGGGCCTCGCGGGTGCCGTCCGGGTGCTTGAGCACGAGCGTGTAGAGCCCGTCCTGGGCGGTGAGGGCGTCGCGCATCCGCGCGTCCCCGGGCAGGACGCCGACGCCGCAGATCGCCCAGTCGTGCGCCAGACCGGCGTTCATCAGCCGGTCGAGGTACATCGCCTGGTGCGCGCGGTGGAACCCGCCCACGCCGAAGTGGACGATGCCGGCGGTGAGCACGGAGCGGTCGTAGCCCGGGACCGCGACCTGCCGCGGCAGGCTCGCCAGCGTCCACTGTGTCAGTGCCGTCACGGTCATGGCGCACTCCCCTTCGGTGGCCCCGCTCCCCCTCCAGACTGAGCATGGCCTGCTCGGGGGGCTTCAAACGCACCCCTCCTCGTCACGTCGAGTAATTGAATGGTCGCTGAACGCTACTTTCTGTGCCTTAATCCGGATATGTCGGAATCCGCCGGGAAGCGCTCACGGGGGACGGGTCAGCCGTCCCGCTCATGTACGGGGGTAGTCATGTCTCTGCGTGTCGCGTTCGCCGGCGCCGCCGCGGTCGCCGCGATGGCCCTGCTGGGCGGACCGCCTGTGTCGGCGCTGGGCGGGCCGCCCGTGTCCGGGCAGGCCGAGGTCTCCAAGCAGGACAGGAAGTTCCTTCGGCTGGCCCATCAGGGCAACCTCGCCGAGATCGCCGCCGGCCGGGTCGCCCGGGTCAAGGGGGCGGACGACGCCGTCCGCTCGATCGGGGCCGTGCTCGTCACCGACCACACCCGGCTGGACGAGGCGGTGAAGGAGGTCGCCGACCGCCTGGACGTGACGCTGCCGGACCGGGCCGCCAGGAAGGACCGGATGATGCTCAGGCACATCTCCCGGATGCACGGCCGCGCCTTCGACCGGGCCTGGCTCACCGCGATGATCGCGGGCCACCGCCAGGCGCTCCGGCTGGGCGAGCAGGAGCTCCGCGACGGCTCGTCGCCGGCGGTCAAGGAGCTCGCCCAGGCCGCCGCGCCGGTCATCCGCAAGCACCTGGACGAGCTGCTGCAAGCCGAGAAGTGAGGACCCGGCCCGCGCGCGGCCCGGGACCGCCGGACGGCGGGCCGCGCGCGGGCGGGCCCGAGCCGTCGCCGGTCGCCCCGGTTCGCAGTCGCTCAGCCCGGCGGCGCCGCGTGCTCGGCCCGGCAGGCGCGGGCGGCGATGTCGGTCAGAGCACCCAGGGCGCCGCGCACGGCGGGGATCTGGTCGGCCTCGCGATGGTGAAGCAGGTACAGGACTCTCGGCCGCACCCCCGCGGCCGGGCGCACGGCGACGCCCGGGTCGCGGGCCGCGTCGAGCGCGAGCTGGGGAAGCAGCCCGACGGCCAGTCCGCGGGCGATGAGCGCCTGCGTCAGCACGTAGTCGTCGGTGCCGTGGCGGATGTCCGGGGCGAAACCCGCCGCCTCGCACGCCTGGCGAAGGTGGGCTGTGCACCGTTCGCACCCTCCGGCCCATTTCTCCTGCGCCAGCTCCCCCAGATGCAGCGGCACGTCCGCCGGTTCCGCGCACGGATGGGATCGGGGCAGCACGAGCCGCAGCGGGTCCTGGCCGATCGGCACCCGCACCATCTCCTCGGTGCCGGCCGGCGTCTCTCCGGCGTGGGCGAAGGTCAGGGCGACGTCCACGTCCCCGGCGGCGAGCAGGTCCAGGGCCTGCGGAGGCTCGGCCTCGCGCAGCCGTACGTCGAGATGGGGATGCCGCCCGGCGAGCAGGCTCATCGCGGCGGGGACCACGGTCGCGCCCGCCGACGGGAAGGCGGCCAGCCGCACGGTGCCCGCGCGGAGCTGGACCAGCGCCTCGAGCTCTTCGGTCGCGGCCTGGACGCGGGCGGCGATGGCGTCGGCGTGACGGAGCAGCGCCTGTCCCGCCTCCGTGAGCTGGACGCCACGGGGCCGGCGCAGCACCAGGGGGGTGCCCGCCTGGCGTTCGAGGTGGCGCAGGTGCTGGCTGACCGCCGGCTGGGTCCAGCCGAGCGAGCGGGCCGCGCCGCCGATCGACCGGGCACGGGCGATCTCCCGGAAGATCAGCAGCCGCTGGACGTCCATCCCATAAGTATGACTTGGCGGTCAGCCAAGAAAGCCAGGACTACCTATGAGCTGAGTGGCCCGGCACGCTTGGGGCCCATGATGCGAACCATCGGGCTGATCGGCGGCATGAGCTGGGAATCCTCCGCCGAGTACTACCGGCTGCTGAACGAGGAGGCGCGGCGGCGGCTGGGCGGGCACCACTGCGCCAGGAGCGTGCTGCTGACCGTCGACTTCGCCGAGATCGAGGCCATGCAGCGCGGCGGGGAGTGGGAACGGGCCGGGCTGCTGCTCGCCGAGTCGGCCCGGAGCCTGCAGCGGGCGGGCGCGGACATGGTGCTGCTGTGCACGAACACCATGCACCAGGTGGCCGACCGGATCGAGGCGGCGATCGACGTGCCCTTCGTGCACCTCGTCGACGCCACCGCGCGCCGCGTCGCCGCCGCGGGCCTCACCACGGTCGGGCTGCTGGCCACCCGTTTCACGATGGAGATGGACTTCTACCGCTCGCGCATGCGCCGGCACGGCGTGGAGATCGTGGTGCCGGACGAACCGGACCGCACGCTCGTCCACGACGTGATCTATCAGGAGCTCACGCGCAACCGGATCGAGAGCTCCTCCCGCGAGGAGTACCGGCGCGTCATCGCCGGGCTCGCGGAGCGAGGCGCCCAGGCGGTGATCCTCGGATGCACCGAGATCACCCTGCTGATCGGGCCGGAGCACAGCCCGTTGCCGGTGTTCGACTCCACCCGCATCCATGTCGAGACGGCCGTCGACCTGGCCATGCACGGCTAAACCGGACGTGTCGCAACGATCCCACCAAACGAACATGGGGCGCGCTCTTCCTGGGTACGGGACGCTAGGGACCGGCCTGAGGAGGCGCGGTGATGGCCGAGAGCAGCAATCACGGACTGTCAGCCGAGGAACAGCGATCGCAGATCCGGAAGGCGGCCACGGCCAGCGTCGTCGGCACCGCCATCGAATGGTACGACTTCTTCCTGTACGGCACCGCGGCGGCGACGGTCTTCGCCGAGGTGTTCTTCCCCAAGTCCTCGCCCTACGCGGGCACCCTGTCGGCGTTCGCCACGTACGCGGTGGGGTTCGTGGCCCGCCCGATCGGCGCCGCCATCTTCGGGCACTGGGGCGACCGCATCGGGCGCAAGGCGACGCTGATCGTGACGCTGGTCATGATGGGCCTCTCCAGCGCGCTGATCGGCCTGCTGCCGGGCACCGCCACCATCGGCGTGGCCGCGCCCATCCTGCTCGTCGTCCTGCGCATCCTGCAGGGCATCGCGGTGGGCGGCGAGTGGAGCGGCTCGGTGCTGCTGTCCATGGAGTGGGGCGACCAGCGCCGGCGCGGCCTGATGGCGAGCTGGCCGCAGATCGGCGTGCCGATCGGCCTGATCCTCGGCACGGGCGCCATGTCGCTGCTGGCCGCCGTGGCGGGCGACGCGTTCAAGGACTGGGGCTGGCGCGTGCCGTTCCTGCTCAGCCTCGTGCTCGTGGCCGTCGGGCTCTGGGTGCGGCTGCGGGTGATGGAGACGCCGCTGTTCTCGCGGGTGCTGCAGAACCGGCAGGTGGCCAAGCTGCCCGTGGTCGAGGTGCTGAAGCGGCACCCGAAGGAGGTCGTGCTCAGCGCGCTGCTGCGGATCCCCGAGCAGATGCCGTTCTACCTCTTCACGACGTTCGTCATCACCTACATCACCGCACCGGCCATCGGGATGTCGAAGACGTTCGCGTTCGCCGCGGTCACCTGCGCGGCGACCATCGAGCTGGTCGCGATCCCGTACTTCGGCCATCTCAGCGACCACGTCGGGCGCCGCCGCCTCTACGCGCTCGGGGCGATCGTGCTCGCGATCATCGCGTTCCCGTACTACGCGCTGCTGAACACCGGCGTCGCGGCGGTCATCCTGATCACGATCGTCGTCGTGCAGCTCCAGCACTCGATGCTGTACGGCCCGCAGGCGTCGCTCATCGCCGAGAGCTTCCCGACCGGTCTGCGGTACGGCGGCGCGGGGCTCGGCTACCAGCTCGCCTCGATCGTCGCGGGCGGCCCGGCCCCGCTGATCGCGACGTGGCTGCTGCACGACCACGGCTGGCAGGCGATCTCCATCTTCATGATCGTCGGCGCGGTGGTCGGGCTGGCGGCCACCCTGGCTCTGCCGGACCGGTCGAAGATCGACATCTCGGACGACGCGGCCTACGGCGCCAGCCGGGCGTGACGACGGGTCAACCCTGAGGTTGATGATCGTCCACGGTCAACCCGCAGGGGCATCCACGGTTCGTCCCGGCGCACGAGCCGTACCGCGAAGATCGCTGGAAGGCTCCTCGTAGGACACCGAAACCCCTACGAGGAGATCCTTCATGTCAGCGTTCACGCGCGCCCCCGGAGCCCGAGCCGCCGCCGGCCTGGGGCTCGCCGTCACCCTGCTGGCCGCGCCCGCGGCCCCGGCGTCGGCGGCCCCGGTGTCGACGGTCCCTGTGTCGGCGGCCCCGGCGTCGACGGCCACTGCCTCGGCGGCCGCGACCGTGGTGGCCACGACGGCGGCAGGAGCCGAGGCGGCCTCCGCCATCAGGTTCTCGCTGCCCGCGCCCACCCTACGGCGCCCGATCGGGACCGTCGCCCTGCGCCTGGTGGACCGTTCCCGGCCCGACCCGCTGGTGACCTCGCAGCCGTACCGGGAGCTCATGGTGAGCGTCTGGTACCCCGCCCGCCGCTCGGACGGGCTCCCCCTGGCGCCGCAGATGCCGCCGCTCGCCGCGGCCGGCTTCGACCGGGACACCGCCTCCGACCTCGGCGTCAAGCCGGGCCAGGTGGACTGGGCGGCGACCAGGACCCACGCCCGCGCCGGAGCTCCCGCCGACCGGGGCGCGGGCCGGCTGCCGGTCGTGCTGTTCTCGCCGGGTTTCGAGGCCCCGCGCACGCTCAGCACCGTCCTGGCCGAGGAGCTGGCCGCCCGCGGCTACGCCGTCGTCACCGTGGACCACACCCACGAGCCGGACCAGGTCGAGTTCCCGGGCGGCCGGGTCGAGCGCTCCAAGCTGCCGCCGGTGAAGACGGAGGAGGACCAGGCGAAGCTCTTCAAGGTCCTGCTGGAGGCCAGGGTGGCGGACCTGAGGTTCGTCCTCGACGAGCTGGCGCGCCTGAACCGCGCGGGCGGCCCCGGTGACGCGGGCGGCCCCGGTCATGCGGGCGGCCCCGCCGGACGCGGGCCGCTGCCGGCCGGGCTGGCGGGCGCGCTGGACCTGTCGCGCGTCGGCGCGTTCGGCCACTCCATGGGCGGCGCCACGGCCGCCCAGCTCATGCGCGACGACCCGCGCGTCGACGCGGGCGCCAACCTCGACGGCATCATGCTCGGACCGGCCGCGACGCTCGGCGTCACCCGCCCGTTCCTCCAGGTGGCCGGGGAGACGACCACCCGCGACAGCGAGCCCACCTGGAAGTCCTTCTGGAACGCCTCCACCGGCTGGAAGCGCGAGGCGCGCCTCACCGGCGCCCAGCACTTCTCCTTCTTCGACCTGCAGGCGATCTACCCCCAGCTCGCCGGCAAGCTGAAGGGCCTGCCCATCGCCGAGACCATCGGCACCATCGACCCGGAACGCTCCGTCGCCGCCCAGCGCGCCTACCTCACCGCGTTCTTCGACCTGCACCTGCGGGGACGGCGCACGCCGCTCTTCGACGGGCCGAGCCGGGCGTACCCGGAGGTCAAGCTGATCCCCTGACGTCTCCACCCTGGGGTGTACGGGAAGTTCCGCCCCGGGGCGGAACCGGGCCGGGAGGCCGATCCCTATCGTTGGTCGGGTGCTCCCCCGAACCCGCGCCCGGACGGCGCGCCTCAGCGCGTCGAAGGACGTCCTCCTTCTCGCGGCGCTGCTGCCGCTGTGCGTGATCCAGGTGGCGTACGCCGGCTCGGCGGCGCCGCTGTGGGCGGTCCTCGCCCTGCACGCGGCCCTGCTCGCGCCGCTGCTTCGGCTGCGCCGCGCTCCGATCGCCGTCTTCGCGGTCACGGCGGCGGTGAGCTTCGCGCAGTGGGCGGCGGGCGCCGACCTGCTCGCCGCCAACCTGAGCGTGCTGATCGCGATGTACCGGGTGGCCGCGTGGCGTCCCCTCCCCTGGGCCGTCGCCGCCGGCGCGGTCGCCGAGCTGGGCGTCCTGCTCCTGGTGGCGCGGCCGGGCGCGCCCTTGGGGGTGCTGGTCAAGGAGTACGCCGCGTTCTCGGTGTTCGTGGTCGCGATCTGGATCGCCGGGATCCACGCCGCCACGCGCCGCCGGTACGTGGCGAGCCTGATGGAGCGGGCGGAGCAGGCCGAACGCGAACGCGGCCAGCAGGCCGTCATCGCGGCCGCGGCCGAGCGGGCGCGCATCGCGCGCGAGCTGCACGACGTGGTCGCCCACCACGTGAGCGTCATCGTGCTGCACGCCGAGGGCGCCGGGTACGCCGTCGCGCGCGAGCCCGACCTGGCCCAGGACGCGCTGGCGACCATCTCCACGACGGGCCGGCGGGCGCTGGCCGAGATGCGACGGCTGGTGAGCGTGCTGCGCGACGAGTCCGGCGCGGGCGAGCCGCGGGCTCCGCAGCCCGGCCTGTCACGGCTCGGCGAGCTCGTCGAGCGGTCCCGCGCGTCCGGGCTGCCGGCCGCCCTCACGGTCCACGGGACGCCCCCGGACCTGCCCGAGGGGCAGGAGCTGGCGGTCTACCGGATCGTCCAGGAGGCGCTGACCAACGCGCTCAAGCACGGCGGGCCCGGCACGCGGGCCCGGGTCGAGCTCCGCTTCGGCCCCGGCGAGGTCGCGCTCGACGTCACCGACGACGGCCGGGGCGCGGCCACGCTGACGACCGGGGGCGGCCACGGGCTGACCGGCATGCGCGAGAGGGCGGCGATGTACGGCGGGACGGTCGAGGCGGCGCCCCTGCCCGGTGGCGGCTTCCGCGTGTCGGCCCGCCTCCCGGTCGCGCCGGACGACGCCCTCGACGGCGCCCGTCTCGACAGCGACGGTCTCGGCGCCGACCGATTCGACAGCGACCGTCTCGGCGGCGACCGATTCGACAGCGACCGTCTCGACAGCGACCGGTGCGAGAGCGTCCGGGAGGAATCGGGGGCTCGCGGCGACGTGTGCGAGGCGTCGTCGTGATCCGGGTCGTGCTGGTGGACGACCAGGAACTCGTCCGGGCCGGGTTGCGGCTCGTCCTGCGCTCGCAGCCGGACGTCGAGCTGGTCGGGGAGGCCGCGGACGGCGCGGCGGCGGTCGAGACGGTGCGCGAGGTCGAGGCCGACGTGGTGCTCATGGACGTGCGCATGCCGGGCATGGACGGCGTCGAGGCGACCCGGCGCATCCGGTCCGGCGCCACGGCGGCGACGCCGAAGGTGCTCATCCTGACGACGTTCGACCTGGACGAGTACGCCTTCGCGGCGATCAGGGCGGGCGCCTCGGGCTTCCTGCTCAAGGACGCTCCGGCGGCGGACCTGTTCAGCGCCGTCCGGTCGGTGCACGCGGGCGACGCCGTGGTGGCGCCCAGCACGACGCGCCGTCTGCTGGAGCGCTTCGCCGTACACCTGCCGGACGGCACGCCCCGGCCGGACGCGGACGGGCTCACCGCGCGGGAACACGAGGTGCTCCTCCACGTGGCGCGCGGCCTGTCGAACCCGGAGATCGCCGCGGAGCTGGGGCTGGCCGAGGCGACGGTGAAGACGCACGTCAACCGGATCCTGGCCAAGCTGGGCCTGCGCGGGCGCGCCCAGGCCGTCGTCTACGCCTACGAGAGCGGGCTCGTCACCCCGGACCGGCGGCCGGGTTGACCCACCGGGCTGAGCTCCCGGGTTGACTCACCGGGCTGACTCACCGGGCTGAGCCTCCGGGCGCGGACGTGCGCCGCGGGTGGCGGGGCCGGCCGTCCCGCCATCCGCGACGCCGGGCACCTGGCCGGACGCCTCACCGGGACAGCATGCCGTGCGGGTCGAGCACGTACCTGCGCGCCGCTCCCTCGTCGCTACAGCTACGTTCGGCGGTTGGCGTACGGCGGCCGGCCGCGTTCCACCAGCCGGCGCCGCACGTCGTCCAGCCGCTCGGTGAGCCCGGCCCGGTCGAGGTGTTCGAGCAGCGGGACGGCCACCCGGCGGCTCGTGCCGAGGGCCTGCCTGGCCTCGCTGACCGTGAACGGCTGTGGCAGGCGCCCCAGGACCTCGGCCGCCCGCTCGTCGGCCCCCGGGAGCAGCACCACGCCCTCACCCACGCGCAGCAGCGCGCCGGCGCGCGCGGCCGCGGCCAGCTCCCGCGCGCCCAGCCCCAGCTCGGCCAGCCGGGCCGCCTCGGGCGCGTGGAAGGGCCGCGCCGCCAGCTCACGCCTCAACCGCTCGACCGCCCCGGCCACCGGCGGCGGCAGCCCCGCGGGCCCGGCGGCGATCCGGCCCGCGGCGAGCGTGAGGGGCGGCCGTACGAGTGCGACGACCAGCCGCCGGTCGGGCAGGCCCAGCTCGTGCCGGGCGGCCTCGACGGGCATGCCGGGCTCCAGGGGGTTGTCGAGGGCGTGCCGTCGCACGACGTCCGCCAGCCGCCGCCCGTGCTCCTCCCACAGCCGGGGATCGGCGTACCAGTCACCGCACACGGGCCCGGGGGGCTCGGCGGTTTCGCGTGCGGGGGGTTCGACGCCCATGGCGCGCAGGTCGGCGGCGCGCAGCAGCCCGTGCAGGCGCAGGGCGAACGCCGCCCCCAGCCCGTCCTGGACGGCCGCCTCCTGGAGGGCCGTCTCCAGGTGAGCCGTCTCCAGGTGAGCCGTCTCCCGGAGGGCCGTCTCCAGGAGCGCTGCCCGTCGCCGGGCGGCGCCTCTGCGGCTCAGCGGCGCGGGGCGCACGTCGAGGACCGTCGCGCCGGCGAGCACCCGCACCTCGGCCCGGTCGCGCCCCGGGTCGCGGCCGGGGTCGCGCAGGAGCAGCACGTCCCCGAGGCGGAGCGGCAGCGGCAGGGCCGGCCTCAGCCGCGCGAAGGACCCGCCGAGGGGCCGCACCTCGCACGTGACCGCGGCCGAGCCCACGTGAACGGTCAACCGCCCGGGCAACCTCCCGAGCGCCCCCCGCGGCTCCCCTTCCGCACGCCCGTCCTCCGCGCGCCCGTCGTCCGCGCGCCCGTCCTCCGCCTCCGGGCGCCGCTCCTCGCCCGGATGCCCGCCCACCGGGGACACCAGGACGTCCACCAAGTCCGTGTACGTCCACCGGCCCGGCGTGACCAGCGCCTGGCCCCGCTCCGGAACGGCGTGGCCGCGCAGGTTCACCGCCACCCTGGCGACCGCGGACACCCTCTCCCTCGGCTCCTTCAGCGACTCCAGCGCCCTGACCCGCACCGGCTCGCCGGCCAGCAGCAGCTCGTCGCCCACCGCGACCGTGCCGGCGGGCAGCGTGCCGGTCACGACCGTGCCGCTGCCGGTCACGCTGAACGCGCGATCCACCCACAGCCGTACCGGAGCGGACGGATCGGGCGGCGGCAGCGCGGCCACCAGCCGGTCCAGCGCCGCCCGCAACCCGTCGAGCCCCTGCCCCGTGCGCCCGCTCACGACGACGGTCTCCGCCCCGCCCAGCCCGGCTTGGCGCAGCCGGTCCCGGGCCCGCTCCGCGGCCGGCCGCGGGTCGGCCAGGTCCGCCCGGGTCACCACGAGCACGCCGTGCCGTACCCGCAGGGCCTCCAGGGCGACCAGGTGCTCCTCCGACTGCGGCATCCACCCCTCGTCGGCCGCCACCACGAACATCACGGCCGGCACCGGCCCGACCCCCGCCAGCATCGTGGCCAGGAACCGTTCGTGGCCCGGCACGTCCACGAACGCCAGGCGCTCCCCCGAGGGCAGCGCCGTCCAGGCGTAGCCGAGCTCGATCGTGAGCCCGCGCCGCCGCTCCTCCTCCAGCCGGTCGGGCTCCATCCCGGTGAGCGCCCGCACGAGGGTGGACTTGCCGTGATCGACATGCCCCGCGGTGGCGACCACGTGCGTCATTCCGCCGCCCCCTGCCGCCCGGACGCCTCCGAGGCCACCGGCACGGGCCGGGCGGGTTCACGAGCCAGCACCGCCCGTACGAGGTCGTCGTCGCGCTCCGGCGGGACCGCGCGCAGGTCCAGCAGCAGGCGTCCGCCCTCGACCCGGCCCACGACCGGCGGCTCGCCCGTGCGCAGCGCGGCCGCGAGCCGCTCCGGCAGGCTCACCGCGGCGCTCGGCAGGGTCACGCCCGGCGCCCCTCCCCCGCCCACGGCGGCGGCGCTGGGCACCGCCCGGACGTCCACCCCCGCGGCGGCCAGCCGCGCCGCCAGGGCCGCCGCGCGTTCCGCCAGCGCCGCCGGATCCGCCCGCAGCGCCTCCACGACCGGCGGCGCGGGACCGCGCAGCGTCGCCTCCAGCGCGGCGAGCGTCAGCTTGTCGACCCGCAGCGCCCGGGCGAGCGGATGCCGCCTGCACCGCTCCACCAGGTCGGCCCGGCCGAGGAGTAGCCCCGCCTGCGGCCCGCCGAGCAGCTTGTCGCCGCTGGCCGTCACCAGGTCGGCGCCGGCCGCGAGCGTGCCGGCGGCGTCGGGCTCGGCGGGCAGCAGGGGCTCGCGGGCGAGCAGCCCGGAGCCGATGTCCACGACGACGGGCACGCCGAGCCCGGTCAGCTCCGGCACCTCGGCCGAGCCGGTGAAGCCCTCGATCCGGTAGTTCGACGGGTGGATCTTGAGCACGAACCCGGTCTCCGGGCCCACGGCGCGGGCGTAGTCGCCGGCCGTGGTGCGGTTGGTGGTGCCGACCTCGCGCAGCCTCGCCCCGGTGGAGACGAGCAGGTCGGGGATGCGGAAACCGTCGCCGATCTCCACCAGCTCGCCCCTGCTGACGACGATCTCGCGTCCGGCGGCCAGCGCGGTGGCCGCCAGGACGAGCGCGGCGGCGTTGTTGTTGACGACGTGGACGTCCGCGGCCCGCGGCACGGCGGCGGCGAGCGCCTCCAGCGCACCCCGGCCGCGCCGCGCCCGGCCGCCCGCCGCCAGGTCGAACTCCACGTCGGCGGCCCCGGCCGCGGCCGTCATCGCCTCGACCGCCGCGGCCGACAGCGGCGCCCGGCCGAGGTTGGTGTGGATCAGGACGCCGGTCGCGTTGATCACCGGGCGCAGGCCGGCCGCCCGTGCCGGGAGCGCCGCCACGGCCGCGCCGGCCACCTCCTCGGGACCGATCTCGCCGCGGCGCGCCCGCTCCTGGGCCCGCGCCACCGCCTCCTTGACGACCGTACGGCCCAGCCGCGCGGCGGCCTCGGCCAGGCGCGGGTCGGCGAGCACGGCGTCGGTGCGGGGCACACGCCTTCGCGGGTCCACTCTCCGAACATAAGCGGAGGCGGACGGGAATCGAACCCGCCAGGCCGAGGACCTCGGCCTCGTCGGTTTTGAAGACCGCGGGGGCCACCAGGCGCCCAGACGCCTCCAGGGGAGAACCTACCCGCGGACGGGTAGAGGTCGAGGCGGCACACCGACACGGAGCCCAGTTGTGAGGCCGGAGTGAGTGAGAGCGCGACGTCCACGGTCCCGCCGGAGCCGGAGCCGGAGCGAGAGCGGGAGCGGGAGCGGGTCCGGCTGACGGCGTACGCGCACGGCGGCGGCTGCGCCTGCAAGATCCCGCCGGGCGAGCTGGAGTCCGTCGTCGCCGCCCTGACCGGCTCGTCCTCCCCGACCGGCTCGTCCTCCCTGACCAGGCCGTCCGGCGCGCCGGGCGCGGCCGGGCCGTCCGCATCGCCGGGCGCGGCCGGGGAGCTGCTCGTCGGGCTGGACGACGGGGACGACGCCGCCGTGGTGCGCCTCGACGGCGGCCGGGCCGTGGTGGCGACCGCCGACTTCTTCACGCCCGTGCTGGACGACCCGTACGACTGGGGGCGGGTCGCGGCGGCCAACGCGCTGTCCGACGTGTACGCCGTCGGCGGCGAGCCCCTGGTGGCCGTGAACCTGCTGGGCTGGCCGCGCGGGCGGCTGCCGCTGGAGCTGGCCGCGGAGGTCTTGCGCGGCGGCCTGGACGTGGCGCGCTCGGCGGGCTGTCACGTCGCGGGCGGTCACAGCGTGGACGACCCGGAGCCGAAGTACGGCATGGCGGTCACCGGCCTGGCCGACCCGGCGCGGCTGCTGCGCCTCGACGCGGCGCGGCCCGGGCTGCCGCTGTCGCTGAGCAAGCCGCTCGGCGTCGGGGTGCTGAACGCGCGGCACAAGGCCACGGGTGAGGTGTTCGAGCAGGCGGTCGCCGTGATGACGGCACTGAACCGCGACGCGTCCCGGGCCGCCCTGGCCGCCGGTGCGGAGTGCGCCACGGACGTGACCGGGTTCGGCCTGCTCGGGCACCTCTACAAGCTGGCCCGGGCCGGCCGGGTGACGGCGGTGGTGGACGTGGCCGCGGTGCCGTACCTGGAGGGAGCCCGGGAGGCGCTGCGCGACGGGTACGTGAGCGGCGGCACCCGCCGCAACCTCGACTGGGTGCGGCCCCGGCTCGACCCGGGCCGTTTCGGGGAGGACGAGCTGCTGCTGCTCGCCGACGCCCAGACGTCGGGCGGCCTGCTGGTGGCCGGTGAGATCCCCGGTGCGCCGGTCGTCGGCGAGCTGGTCCCGTTCGAGGGGCCGCACCTGCGGCTGCGCTGACCGCGTGCCACGGCGGGCGCCCGTGTATGCGACGGGCGCCCGCGACAGAGCGGGACGCGGGGGTATGCGGCGGGCGTCCACGACCGCGTGAGACGCCGGGGTATGCGGCGAAGACAGCCGGCCATTCTCCGCATCGCGCGCCGTTCGTACGGTTGACCGTGATCGATTGAACCGAATCACTGAGGAGCGTCCCCCATGCGTGCTGTCATCCAGACTTCTTTCGGCGGCCCCGAGGTGCTGCGCGTCGCCGAGACCGAGCGCCCCGAGCCGCTGTCCGGCGAGGTCCTGGTCCGGGTGTGGGCCAGCGGGGTGAACCCGATCGACGCCGCCGTGAGGTCCGGCGCCTATCCGCTCCTGGGTCAGCCGCCGTTCGGCGTCGGCTGGGACATCTCCGGAGTGGTGGAGGAGGCCGCGCCCGG
This sequence comes from Nonomuraea montanisoli, assembly GCF_013363975.1. Lineage (GTDB taxonomy): Bacteria > Actinomycetota > Actinomycetes > Streptosporangiales > Streptosporangiaceae > Nonomuraea > Nonomuraea montanisoli. The sequence goes on from NZ_JABWGN010000004.1 coordinate 129,637, forward strand.
CGCCCGGTACAAGGTGGGCGACGAGGTGTACGGCATGCCGTTCTTCCCCCGCGCCGCGACCGGCTACGCCGAGTACGTGGCCACGCCCTCCCGCCAGGTGGCCCGCAAGCCCGTCACCCTCGACCACGTCCAGGCCGCGGCCCTCCCCCTGGCCGGGCTCACCGCGTGGCAGGGACTGGTGGACGCGGCGGACGTCAAGGCGGGTGACCGGGTGCTGGTCCACCGGGCCGCGGGCGGGGTCGGGCATCTGGCGGTGCAGATCGCCAAGGCCCGCGGCGCGCACGTGATCGCGCTGGCCAGCGCGGGCAAGCACGAGTTCGTCCGCTCTCTCGGCGCCGACGAGGTGATCGACTACCAGGTGACCGACTTCACCGAGGTGGTCCGCGACGTGGACGTCGTCCTCGACTCCAACGCGCAGGGGGAGAGCTCGCTGGCGGTGCTCAGGCCCGGCGGGATGCTGGTCAGCATCATGGAGCACGCGAACGCGAAGCTCGCCGCGCGGGTGGAGGCCGCCGGGCGGCGCTTCGCGGGGGTGTCGGTCGAGCCCGACTACGCGGCGCTGGAGGCCATCGCCACGCTGGTCGACGCCGGCGCGATCCGCCCGCACGTCCAGGAGACCTTCCCGCTGGAGGAGGCCGGGAAGGCGCACGAGGTGCTGGAGGGAGGCCAGGTCCGGGGAAAGCTCGTCCTGACGGTATAAAGCAGGACATGGACATCCTCGCCGAAGCGCTGGAGTCGATGCGGACCGGGCGTCCCACCTCGGTCCGCACCGACGGTCACGCACCGTGGGGGCTGCGGTTGCCGCCCGCCGCGGGCGTCGGCTTCCACGTGGTGCTGCACGGCTCGTGCTGGCTCGTCCCCGTGGACGCCCCGCACCGGGAGCCGATCCCGTTGGGCGTCGGCGACGTGGTGTTCCTGCGCAGCGGCTCCCGCCACGTCCTGGCCGACCACCCCAGCACTCCGGGCGAGGTGCCGGGACCGGAGCGCTTCACCAAGGCTCCGCCGATCGGGGCGGTCGTGCTCGGCGGCGGCGGCCCGCGCACCAGCCTGTTGTGCGGCAACTACCATCTCGACATGGCCAGGCCGCATCCCGTGGTGCGGCAGCTTCCCGAGGTGGTCCACCTGCGCACCCGTCACGGCCGCCATGCCGAGCTGAGCGCCGCGGTCCAGCTTCTCGGCGCGGAGCTGGACCATCCGCGTATCGGCTCGGAAGGCATCGTGCCGGCGCTGATCGACTCGCTGCTGCTGTACATCCTGCGCGCCTGGCTGGAGGACCAGCCCGCCGAGGCCGAAGGCTGGTCCGCCGCGCTCCGCGACCCGGCGGTCGCCCCGGCGCTGGCGGCCATCCACGACACTCCGTCGGCCGCGTGGACGGTGGAGTCGCTGGCCGTACGGTCCGGGCTCTCCCGCGCCGCCTTCGCCAGGAGGTTCACCACCCTGGTCGGCGAGCCGCCCATGGCGTACCTGACCCGATGGCGCATGACGCTGGCCGCCAAGCTGCTGCGCGACTCCGACGTCCCGCTGCTCACCGTCGCCGCCCGTACGGGCTACAGCACGGAGTTCGCGCTGGCCAGGGCGTTCAAGCGGGAGTACGGCATCGCCCCCGGCGGCTACCGCCGCCAGGCCAGGGCCGCCTGACGGAATAGGCTCTCCGGATGATCGCTCCGGTTGAACTCGTCATCTTCGACTGCGACGGCGTACTCGTCGACAGCGAACGCATAGCCGTGCGCCTCCACGTCGCGGTGGGCGCCGAGCTGGGCTGGCCGCTGACCGAAGCCGAGGTGATCGAGAAGTTCATCGGCCGGTCGCCCGTCTCCAACGCAGAACAGATCACCGCCCGGGTGGGGCCGAGCCGGGCCGCGCTCTGGCAGGAGAGATTCGAGCACCTGCACCGCGCGGCCGTCGATGCCGAGCTCACCCCGGTCGACGGCATCCTCGACGTCCTCGACACCCTCACCGTTCCCGGCTGCGTCGCCTCTGGCGGCAGCCACGAGACGATGCGCCGCACCCTGGGCCGCACCGGGATCCACCCGTACTTCGAGGGCCGCATCTTCAGCGCGAGCGAGGTCTCCCACGGCAAACCGGCCCCCGACCTGTTCCTGCACGCCGCCGAGCGGATGGGCGTCCACCCCGCGGCCTGCGTCGTCGTCGAGGACAGCACCTACGGGATCCAGGCGGCCCGCGCGGCCGGCATGCGCGCTCTCGGCTACGCCGGCGGGCTCACCCCCGCGGAACGGCTCGACGGACCGAACACCACGGTCTTCGCCGACATGCGCGAACTCCCGGCGCTCCTCGCACCGACCTGACCGATTCAGCCGAGATCATCCGCCGCAAGGCGGATCAGCACCGCTACGGGTGCGGGCACGGACCGGAGGCTCCCTTCGGGAACGCGCGGGTGACCGCGTCCATGCGGTTGGAGACCTGCAGCCGCCGGTAGGCATTCTCCAGGTGCTTGCGCACGGTTCCTTCGGAGACGCCCAGCCGGCGGGCGATCTGGAGGTTGGTGTGTCCCGCGGCGAGCAGGTGCAGCAGTTGCCACTGCCGGGGCGTGAGCCGCGGAGCGGGATGCCGGCGCCGTTCGGCGTCCAGGTACGCCTCGTACAGGTGCGGCCGCAGCAACGTGAGCAGCGCGCGGTCGCGCTCGGAGAAGTCCGGGCCGGGCCCACGGAACAGGAATATCCGCAGGGTCCGGCCGAGGCCGCCGGTCCCGGGCGTCCCGGCGGGCAGGCAGAGCATGAGCTCGTGCTCGATCCCCAGAGGCCGGAAGTAGTCGCCGTACATGCCGGTGCTGTGCCATTGCCGGGCGGAGTAGAAGTCCGCGACCGTCACGACACTGCGCAGGTCGCCGCTGCGGTCGGGGTAACTGCAGGGCCGGCAGTCCCAGTAGTGTTCCCAGTGCGTCAGATCGGCGCCCTCGTCGGTCGTCTCGTCGCAACCAGGCCCGACCTGCGTCAGCCACCACGCCTGCCGGTGCGTGTCGAAGCCCGCGACGGTCAGTTCGTCACAGCGGATCTGGCCCATCAGGTCACTGAGCAGAGACGGCGGCAGCCCCTGCGCCGGCACATCCGTGCGGTTCTCGCTGACGATCCCCGCCAAGGTACGCAGATCGAGATCGCTGAGTGATGACGAGCTCCCCATGAGGTTGTCCCTTCACCCGGAGGCCGCCCTCAGAGTATGCGGCCGCCGGGCCCTCCGGCATACGCAGACCCTCGTATGGTGGCCGGGCCGCGGAGCCTCCCATGCTGAACGTGACCGACCGTGACGCGGGGGATCAGGGCCCGTACCCGCTCACGTCTGGACCGGGCCCAAGAGGGAAGGCAGTCGTGCGAGTCCACAACAAGATCCTCGGAGGGGTGCTGACGGCGGCCCTGGCCACCGCCCTGACCGTGACAGGAGCAGGAGCCGCCAACGCCGCGGCGACACCGCTGGTGTTCGACGTCAACGGCACGTTCACCGACGGAGGGTCCGCGCGGCCGGTGATCTCGGACGTCAACGACGTCCTGACGGTGGACATGTCCTCCCAGCACCGTCCGACCGCCACCGGTGTCGTGATCAACAGCGACACCATCCTGGTCACCTTCCCCGACGACGCCACGTACACCGCCAAACTGCAGGCGCCGAACACCATCAGGTGGTCCAACGGTTCGACCTGGCAGAAGCTCAACCTGGTGCGGGTGCCGAACGTGCTCGACGAGACCAAGGCCGCGGCCACGTCGATCCTGACCTCGGCGGGCCTCGCCGTCGGTACGGTGCGGAAGGTCGTCGACCTGACGTGCAACCACAACAACACCGTCTCCGACCAGACCCCGGCCCCCGGCACGTTGGCCGCCCCGGGAAGCGCGGTGGACCTCACGATCGGAGTGCTGCCGACGAAGACGCCGTGTCCGTGAGACGCCGGTCGTGAACCGACGCCACGCACGGACAGCCGGCCGCGTCACCACCCCCATCCGGTGCCGCCCGCCCCCCTGAACCCGTAGGGGGACAGCTACATCCGGGTCCGCGCGTACGCCTGCAGTGCGTCGCGGACGAACATCGCCCCCGCGGCGTCGTCGTACATGCCGCCGAAGCGGGGGTCGTCGACGTACATGTCGCCCATGCATACCACCATCTCGATCGCGCGCTCCCGGTCGCCCTCGGCCGTGGGCGTGCCCGGGATCTGACTCAGCCACCGGACGTGCCGCGCGGCCAGTGACTGAGCGGGTTCCGAGGTCGGAGACATCCCGGTCTTCGCCGCGGCGACCCATGCGGCGACGAGGTCCTCGGTGTCCTGCTTCCAGGCCATCTGCTGGTCGAGGGTCTTGCCGTGCCACCAGTCGTTGCTCTCCTGGAACGCCTGCTCGCCCCAGCGCGAGACCACCTCGTCCTTGTAGCCGTCGTTGAACCCCGCCAGCATGACGTCCATCCGCGGTTCCGCCCCCGCCTGCAGGGCTTCGAGCGTGTGACGCACGGACCGGATCCGCTGCTCGATGCGGTCCCGTTCCTCTTCCAGCGCGGCGATGTGGGCGCGGAGCCCGTCACACGCGTCCACCTCGTCGGCCAGGACCTCGGCGATGGCCGGCAGACCGAGGCCGAGCCGGCGCATGACCAGGATCCGCTGGAGCCGGGCGACCGCGGTGGGGTCGTAGTAGCGGTACCCGTTCGCGCCGACCCGGGACGGGGCCAGAAGCCCGACGCGGTCGTAGTGACGCAGGGTGCGGCTGGTGATGCCGGCCCTCGCTGCGAGCTCCTGGATCGTCCACTCCATCGCACCAGTGTTACCTACTCGCGGCTGTTACCTACTCGCGGCGCAGCGTGGTCGCGATGATCTCCGCGCTGTCGGCGTGCAGGGCCTGCGCCGCCGTCTTCCCGGTGGCGGCCAGGTAGGCGTCGACCAGCCGGTTGCCCGCGGCGTATCCGGCGCCCATCGGCAGCCCCACCGGGGTGAGACCGAAACGCTCGGCGCTGGGATCGCCGTGCACCCAGGCGGTGAAGTTCTGCATGCCTGTCACGTCGAGCCCGGTGAGCACCTTGGCGAAGACCTCGTCGTCGTGCAGGTGCGGCACGCCGATGCGGGAGGGGCCGAGCTCGTCACCGTAGAGCTGGCGGGCGAAGGCGTCGGCCAGCCCCTCTCCGACGATGTGGTCGCCGACGGTGACGGCCATCGGGTCCCACACGACTCCGCCCGGGCTCCAGCGCAGGTTGTGGTGCAGTTCGTGCACGGCGGTGGCCTCCAGGCGCTCCACGTTCTCGGGGAAGGGCCAGAACGTGATGGAGATGTTGCCCGAGATGCCGCCGAACCCGGCCAATCCCTTGCACGGCCCCATGAAGTGCTCGTCACTCGGATCGCCGAGGACGAACAGCACGGTGATGTCCGGGGCCTCCAGTCCCGGCGTCGCTTCCAGCAGTACGGCAAGGGCGTCGTCGAGGGCGCGTTGCATGCGCTCCCAGGCTCCGGCCGCCGCCAGGGTCTCGAGCGCGTCGAGGCAACGGTCCTCGTCGCGGTCGATGGGGAACCCGGACGACTCGAGGTGCGCGGCAACCAGGTCGACCTCGACGGGGCTGTAGCGGTACATGCCCCGGTTGGCCTCCAGCATCGACCGCAGAAGGTCAACGCGGTCCGCGACCGGGGCCAGCAGGATCCGCTTCATGGCGGAGTAGGTGTCAAGAACAGTGATCGACATGGCGCCGATGCTAGAAGTTGACGCAGCGTCAAAGTCAATCCAGCGACATTCTTCGTCGAGGACGCCCGCCTTCTGCGTGCTCGCCGGCCGCGCTGAGGCCCGGCGGGATCGGTCGTCCCGGTGGACAGACCATCGCCGCACCCCTCCCGGACAATCGCCTGGCGCGCCGTCGAGCGCGATCAAGGCAAGCGTGCCGCCACGCAGCAGGCCGACCACGGCCCCGTGCCGCCCCGATCAGGAGTGGGGCGGACCCGCGAGTAGACGCGGGACCGTGCAACATGCCCACGATCACAGCCCGGCAACCAACCGTGATCACGGCGTACGCACGGGGCGCTCTCCTCGACCGGTCAGAGAGAGGAGACGACATCGGCGACCAGCTTCGAGTGTGGATGGTTCCGGCGAACCTCCGCATACCGCAACGCCACCCGCCGAGCCGCTCGCACAGGTTCAGCCACCGGATGCCGGGCGTACAAGACACGCTGACGTTGCGCGTTCCAGCCCACACGCCACCAGAACCAAGCACCGTCACACCACACCACCAAGCCGAAGGTTCTGGTTCTGACCCGCGTCCTCCGGACTGGTGATGGGACACCTGTCGAGGTCAGCGTGATGACGATGGTGGCCCATGGCCGAGAGTTGCGCTATCAGATGATCATTGACTGAGGAGTCCGACAATCGTGGGTAGGCGGCAAGACTCTCGGCCCCGCCATCAGCAGATCGCAGCGGAACTGCGCGCCGAGATCATGTCCGGAGACCTGGAGCCGGGCGCGCAACTCCCTTCCACGCCGCATCTGGTCGCGCGCTTCAATGCGGCGAACGCGACGATCCAGCGTGCCCTCCAAGCGCTGAAAGATGAAGGCTTCGTACGCGGCCACGCGGGCAAGGGCGTCTTCGTCCGGGACAGGCGGCCCCTCGTCGTCGAGGCAAGCACGTACAAGTCTCCGGACCCTCGCGGGTACGGCTACGAACTGCTGAAAGTGGGCGAGGTGACACCACCCGGCGATGTCGCCGCAGCGCTCGGCGTCGGCGGTGACGATCTGGTCGTCATGCGTCACCGGCTGCTGGTCCACGACGGGGCGCCGGTGGAGCTGTCATGGTCGTACTACCCGGTGAGCATCGTGGCGGAAAGCCCGCTGGCAGGACGGGTAAGAGTCCGCGGTGGCGCGCCACAGGTGCTGGCCGGCCTCGGGTTCCCTCAGCGCCACTTCAGCGATCGCATCTCCGTGCGGCAACCCACCGAGAAGGAAGTGCAAGAGCTGGATCTCCCACCCGACGTACCGGTGTTCCGGCAGTTCCGCGTGGTCTACAGCGACAATGAGCGGCCGGTCGAAGTGTCGGTTCTGATCAAGGGTGGGCACCTGTACGAGCTGTCGTACCACCAACCGGCAGAGTGATCTTCCAGTTGCTTGCTTGTCTCGAAGCGGCTTGCGAGTTCTCTTGCGCGCTGGGGGCGAGAGTCAAGTATCGGTGACGCGACCAGCACGCTCCCTGCCGCGACCACGTCACCAGCTCTGGCCCGCCATGCAGCGATCATCCCGGTCACGCTGACTCAGGCGACGCTGATCGACATCAATCGCGACGAGCGCGTCTACCGATGGCAGGTTCTTGACGCTTTCTCACTGAGCTGAGGGGCCCCGCCTTCTCGGCCTGGCATGCCTGTCTCCACATGGTCGAGTCAGGGCTCACGCCTTCACCATTCGGTACCCGGCCCACGCCCGGGGGTGCAGGGGGCCGGAGGACCCCTGCCTGGGGGTGCGGGGGGCTCGGCCCCCCGCTGGGCGCAGCCCGAGCCGCATCGCGCGAAGCGCGTCCTCGTGAGGACCATGCTTGTGAAGCCCCAGCCTCCTCACGGGCAGCGCAGCCCTCGTGAAGAGCATGCTTGTGGGGTCCTGGCTAGGGGGCGGCGTCAAGGCGTTCGCGCTGGGGCACGATCGTGTACGCCGGGTCGGCGGCCGAGGCGCGGCCCGCCTCCAGGACGCCGAAGCGCGTGCACAGGGAGCCCGCCGTGAGTGCCAGGCCGGACAGCGCCGTCAGGACGCGGCTGCGCCCGGCGACCGCCGCCAGCAGCCCGCCTCCGGCCGTCAGCAGCCGGGCGGTTCCCATGAGGCGGCCCGCCCTGCCCTCCCGGTACGGGCGGCCCACCATGCCGAGCCGCCGCTCCATGACCGTGCCCGCCGCCGTCTCCAGGGCGGCGCCCAGCGCGGCCACGGCCCTGGCGGGACCGGCCTGGGCCCTCGGCGTGGCGAGCATGGCGACCGCCCCGGCGGCGGCCATCGCGCTGCCCGCGAACAGGAACGGCAGCTCCCGGTACGCCTCGTGCCAGGCGGGCACGGCCGTGTCGGCGATCAGGACGGCGGTGTAGGTGGCGGTCAGCGGGCCGGTCAGGCCGGTGGCCAGGAGCGCGGCGTCCCCGGCGGTGGCCAGGAGCGCCATGTCCTTGGCGGCCGGCAGGAGTTCGGCCAGGTCGGCGGACGCGGCAGCGGCCGACAGGCCGCTCTGGGCGGCGAGGATCCAGGAGCCGACGCTCATCGGCGAGGTGGGCTTGAAGACGCGCAGCATGTTGAGGAACCGTTCGGGCCGGCCCAGCTCGGCGGCGAGCAGCGCGGCGCCCGCGCTCGCGCCCACGGCGGCGGCCAGGCGGGCGCTGCGGGCGAGGCGGGGGTTGCCGGTCAGCCGGGCCATGACGGCCATCGAGGACGACACACCAGACATCCCGCCCAGATATAGATATGTCGGCATGTGGGGTTCGTGCCAGACGGGCGGTTTGATCACCGGCCTGCCGTAGTAGGAGCGGAACCCGGCCTCCGGGACGACCGCCCCCTCCGTCCTCACCTGGTCCCGCCCTTCAGAAGTGCTCTGCCCTTCAGAAGTGCTCTGCCCTTCAAGAACGCTCTGCTCTTCAGGAACGCTCTGCCTTTCGGGCCCGCCCCGCCGGTCAGGAATGTCCCGCCGTTCAGGGAGGTCCCGCTCTTCAGGCCGGGCCCGCCGTTCAGGAACGCCAGTGCCACCGCGCCGGCCACCGACAGGGCGGCCGCCCCGGCCCAGCGCCACATCGCCGGCAGGTCGCGCGTGGTCGCCACCGGGTCCGGCGGCAGGCCGTACACCTCGGGCTCGTCCAGCAGCAGGAAGAACGCGCCCGCCCCGCCCACCCCGTCGGACGGGCTCTCCCCGTACAGGCGGGCCTCCTCGTGGCCGTCGGCGCGCAGCCGCGCCACCCGCTCCTCGGCGCGTTCGCGCAGCTCGTCGAGCGGCCCGAACTGGATCGAGTCGGTGGGGCACGCCTTGGCGCAGGCCGGTTCGAGCCCGCCCAGCTGCCGGTCGTAGCACATCGTGCACTTCCAGGCGCGCCCGTCGCCCTCCCGCCGGTCGATCACGCCGTACGGGCAGGCGGGCACGCAGTAGCCGCACCCGTTGCAGATGTCGGACTGCACGACGACCGTGCCGAACTCGGTCCGGAACAGCGCCCCGGTCGGGCACACGTCCAGGCAGGCGGCGTGGGTGCAGTGCTTGCACACGTCCGAGGACATCAGCCACCGGTCGACGGAGTCCTCCGCCTCCGGGTCGGACGGCACCTGCACCGGCCGCGACTGCTCGATGAACGCGACGTGCCGCCACGTGCTGGCCCCCAGCATGCCGGTGTTGTCGTAGGAGGTGGCCTCGAAGACGAACCCGTCGTCGGGGAGCTGGTTCCACTCCTTGCAGGCCACCTCGCACGCCTTGCACCCGATGCAGACGCTGGTGTCGGTGAAGAACCCCATCCGCTCAGCCATGGCGGTACGTCTCCAGCAGGTCGAGCATCGCCCGGCCCCTCGGCCGCCGGCCCGGCCGCACGTCGCAGGTCATCGCCTTGCCCTCCTGGATGTAGACGTTCGGGTCGAGGACCAGCGGCGTCAGGTCGTTGACGACGTCGCCGGTGACCAGGCCGCCGCCGCCCCACCCCCAGTGGTACGGCAGCCCGATCTGGTGGATCACCCTGCCCTCGACGCGCAGCGGCCGCATGCGCCCGGTGACCAGCACCCTGGCCTCCAGGACGGTGCGGCTGGTGACGATCGTGGCCCAGTCGCCGTTGCCCAGCCCGAGCCGGGCCGCGAGCCGCGGGTCCATCTCGCAGAACAGCTCCGGCTGCAGCTCGGCGAGGTAGGCCAGCGGCCGGCTCATCCCGCCCGCCGTGTGGTGCTCGGTCAGCCGGTACGTCGTCAGCACGTACGGGAAGAGCGGCCCCGGCCGGTTGTACGGGCTCTCGGGCCGGTCGTAGGTGCGGCGGGCGGGGTTGGCCCGCTGGCCGTACAGGAGGTTGGCGACCGGCGACTCGTGCGGCTCGTAGTGGGCGGGCATCGGCCCGTCGGCCAGTCCGGACGGCGCGTACAGCCAGCCCTTGCCGTCGGACTGCATGATGAACGGGTCGGTGCCGGCGAGCGCGTCCTGGGCGCGGGCGCCCTCGGGCGGCAGGTAGTCCGGCGGCTTGCCGATCTCGCAGTCGGGCACGTCGTGGCCGGTCCACTCGCCGCGCTCCGCGTCCCACCACACGTACGCCTTGCGCTCGCTCCACGGGCGGCCCTCCGGGTCGGCGGAGGCGCGGTTGTACAGGATGCGCCGGTTGGCCGGCCACGCCCAGCCCCACTCGGGCGCCACGACGTCCTGCTCGCCGCGGGGACGGCGGCGCGCGGCCTGGTTGACCTCGTCGGCGTAGACGCCGCAGTAGATCCAGCAGCCGCAGGCGGTGGACCCGTCAGGGCGGAGCTGGGTGGACGACGAAAGGGCGCGCCCGTCGGGGCCGACGCCGTTGATCTCGCGCAGCACCGCCTCGGCGGAGGGCTCGCGGTGCGCGCCGTGCACGGGGTAGTCCCAGGTGAGCTCGCGCGGTGGGCGGTCGATCTCGTCGTCGGACAGCCGCCGCCGGACCAGCCTGCCGAGGTGGTAGTAGAACCACAGGTCGCTGCGGCAGTCGCCGGGCGGGTCGAGCGCCTTCTCCCGCCACTGGAGCAGCCGCTGGGTGTTGGTGAAGGTGCCCTCCTTCTCGACGTGGCTCGCGGCGGGCAGGAAGAACACCTCGGTGCCGATGTCCTCGGTGCGCATCTCGCCGGTCTCCAGCTCGGGGCCGTCGCGCCAGAACGTGGCGGTCTCCACCAGCGTCAGGTCGCGGACCACGAGCCAGTCGAGGTTGGCCAGGCCGAGGCGCTGCGCCCGGCCGCCGGAGGAGCCGACGGCCGGGTTCTCCCCGATCACGAAGTAGCCCTTGACGGTGCCGTCGATCTGGCCCATCACCGTGGTGTAGTGGCCGTGGTCGCCGGTCAGGCGCGGCAGGTGGCCGAAGCAGTAGTCGTTGTCCTCGGTGGCCGCCTCGCCCCACCACGCCTTGAGCAGGCTCACCAGGTAGGAGCGGCGGTTGCCCCAGAAGCCGGTCTCGCCGCCCTCGCGCTCCAGGTAGTGCTCAAGGTCCTCGTGCCGGTGGGCGTGCGGCATGGCCAGGTAGCCGGGCAGGATGTTGAACAGCGTGGGGATGTCGGTGGAGCCCTGGATGCTGGCGTGGCCGCGCAGCGCCATGATGCCGCCGCCGGGCCGGCCCACGTTGCCGAGGAGGAGCTGCAGGATCGCGGCGGTGCGGATGTACTGGGCGCCCACGGTGTGCTGGGTCCAGCCGACCGAGTAGACCCACGCGGTGGTGCGCTCGCGGCCGGAGTTGGCGGTGACGGCCTCGGCCAGCTCGGCGAAGGCGGCGCCCGGGATGCCGCAGAGCCGTTCGACCAGCTCCGGGGTGTAGCGGGCGAAGTGCCGCTTGAGGATCTGGTAGACGCAGCGGGGGTGGGTCAGCGTCGGGTCCGTCCGCGGGCTGGGGTGCGCGGCGGCGCCGCCGGCGCCGTAGGTCTCAGGCCCGGCCGCCTCGGCGTGCCGCCGCCCGCCCTCCGCGTGCTCGGCCGGCGGCTGCTCGCCGGTGGCGGCGTACGCCCAGCTCCTCGGGGCGTACGTGGCGGTGTCCGGGTCCCAGCCGGAGAACAGCCCGTCGAGGTCCTCGGTGTCGCGGAAGTCCTCCGAGACGATGGTGGCGGCGTTGGTGTAGGCCAGCACGTACGCGCGGAAGTCCAGCCCGTTGTCCAGCACGTGGTTGATCAGCGCGCCGAGCAGCACGATGTCGCTGCCCGCGCGGATCGGCAGGTACCGGTCGGCCATGGCGCTGGTGCGGGTGAAGCGCGGGTCGACGTGGAAGACCTTGGCCCCCCGCGCCTTGGCCTCCATCACCCACTGGAAGCCCACCGGGTGGCATTCGGCCATGTTGGAGCCCTGGATGACGATGCAGTCCGCCCTAGCCAGATCCTGCTGGAAGGTGGTCGCGCCGCCACGCCCGAAGCTGGCCCCCAGACCGGGGACGGTGGAGGAGTGTCAAATACGGGCCTGGTTCTCGATCTGGATGGCGCCGAGGGCGGTGTACAGCTTCTTCATCAGGTAGTTCTCTTCGTTGTCGAGCGTCGCCCCGCCCAGGCCGGCGATGCCCATGGTGCGGCGCACGACCTTGCCCTCGCAGGTCTGCTCCCACGTCTCGCGCCGGGTGCGCACGACCCGGTCGGCGATCATCTCCATCGCGGCGTCCAGGTCGAGCGGCTCCCACTCGGTGCCGTGCGGCCTGCGGTAGAGCACCCGCGTCTGGCGGCCCGGGTGGGTCACGAGCTGCTTGCTGGCCGAGCCCTTGGGGCACAGCCGGCCGCGGGAGATCGGCGAGTCGGGGTCGCCCTCGATCTGGGTGACCCGGCCGTCCTCGACGTAGACGAGCTGGCCGCAGCCGACCGCGCAGTAGGGGCAGACGGAGCGGGCGACGGTGTCGGCCCGCTCGGTGCGGGGCCGCAGCGCGTCGGTGCGGGCGGAGCGCGCGGCCGAGCCCCGGGGGTCCTCGCCCTTGAGCTGCCGGATCACCGGCCAGCGCGCTAGCCATCCGCTACCAGGCACAACGCGGGTCCTGCCCGCTTTCACCGGGTCTATGCCGGGCGTCCGGGGAATGCGGGCGATCTGTGCCGGGCGTCCGGGGAATGCGGACGGTCTGTGCCGGGCGTCCGGGGAATGCGGGCGGCGATCGCGGCCGTTCCCCTTGACGCGGGCCCGATCCGGGCCCGTCCGGACGAGACGCGCCGTACCCGGTCGGACAAGACGACGCTCCTGAGGAAAGGAGCCGTCGTGGCCTGGATCCTGATCGTCGCCGCCGGCCTGTTCGAGGTGGCCATGGCCTACGCCCTCAAGCTCAGCGACGGGTTCTCGGCGCCGCTGCCGAGCGTCGCCTTCGGTGTGTTCGCCGTCTCCAGCTTCGGCCTGCTCGCGATGGCTCTGAAGAGCCTGGAGGTCGGCACGGCGTACGCGGTGTGGACGGGCATCGGCGCGGTCGGCACAGCCGTGCTGGGCATGGTCGCTCTGGGAGAGGACGCGTCCCTCCTTAAGCTCGTGTCGATCGGGCTGATCCTGTGCGGCGTCGTCGGCCTCAACCTGGCGGGCGGCGGCCACTGAGCCGGCGCGGACATGACGATCTCCACGGCGCCTGTCGATCACGGCCGCGTCGAGACCGGGAGACAGGACATCGGATGGTTTGACCTGTTGATGGCGTTTCCTTCCGATTGATCTGCACGAGAATGCACGCTCCGGTCTCGAACCCTTCATACGGTCGAATACGTGTCCAAGCTGACGTCGTTGGTCCTCTCCGTGGTGCTCGGCTGCATCACGCTGACCGGCTGCGCCCAGCTCGACCCGGCCGCGCCGGCGGCGGACGGCGCGAACACGATCAGCGCCTCGGGATCGACCGCGCAGCTCGGGGCGATCAACGCCTGGCGCGACGACTTCCGCTCGATGCATCCCGGCGCGCAAATCCTCTACCGGCCCAACGGCTCCGGCGCCGGGGTGCGCGACTTCCTGCTGGGCACGACCGAGTTCGCCGGCTCCGACTACGTGATGGGCGCCCAGGAGCACGCGCTGGCCGACGGGCGGTGCGGCGACCGCGCGCTGCACCTGCCCATGGTCGTGGGGCCGATCGCCGTGGCCTACAACCTGCCGTCCGTGCCGGAACTGCGGCTCTCCCCCGCCACCATGGCCGCGGTGTTCGGCAGGACGATCACCACCTGGGACGCCCCGCAGATCGCCGCCGAGAACCCCGGCGCGGCCCTGCCGCACAAGGAGATCGACGTCCTCCACCGCTCCGACGACTCCGGCACGAGCCACGTGTTCACCTCCTACCTCGCGGCGGCGGGCGGCTGGCCGTACCCGCCGTCGACGGACTGGCCCGGGCCGGGCCGCGGGGTCGAGGGCTCCGACGGCATGGCCGAGACGATCCGGGAGAGCGGGGGCACGATCGGGTACGTGGAGTACGGCTACGCCAGCGGAGCGGGGCTGCGGACGGCGAAGGTGCGCAACGGCGCGGGCGAGTACGTCGCCCTGTCGCCCGAGGGCGCCACGAAGGCCGTGGAGGGCGCCCGGGTCACCGGCGACGACGGCGACCTCGCGATGGCGCTCGACTACACGACCAGGCAGAAGGGGGCGTACCCGCTCGTCCTGATCACCTACGAGATCGTCTGCGCGCGGGGGACGGCGCCGCTGGCGCGCGGCTTCCTGCGGTACACGGCGAGCAACGCGGGCCAGTCGTACCTGTCGCTGCTCGGCTACGCGCCCCTGCCGCAGGACGTGGTCGTCCAGGTCCGCGCCCGCCTCGCCGCGATGACCTGACGTCGGAGCGACTGATCGGAGCGACAAAGGAGGCGACATCCGGCAGCCGACTCGCTACTGTGCCGTCGCATGTCTCTTTCTCATGATGTGGCCGGCGACGGTCCGGCCGTGGTGTTGCTCCATTCGGGCGTGTGCGACCGCCGCATGTGGGACCCGCAGTGGACGGCCCTGGCCGCCGCCGGGTACCGCGTGATCCGGCCGGACCTGCGCGGCTTCGGGCTCTCGCCCGTGGCCGACGGGCCGTACAGCGACGCGGGCGACGTCGCCGGGCTGCTGCGGGCGCTCGGCGTCGAGCGGGCGACGCTGGTCGCCTCCTCCTACGGCGGCCGGGTCGCCCTGGAGCTGGCCGCGAGCCGGCCGGAGCTGGTCACGGCGCTCGCGCTGCTGTGCCCGGGCGTGCCCGGCCACGTGCCGGGGCCGGAGCTGCGGTCGTTCGCCGAGCGGGAGGACGCGCTGCTCGCCGCCGGCGACCTCGACGGGGCCGTCGAGCTCAACGTGGAGACATGGCTCGGCCCGGAAGGCGGGGACGAGGCCCGCGAGCGGGTGCGGACCATGCAGCGGCGCGCCTTCGAGGTGCAGCTCGCCGCGGCCGAGCAGTTCCCGCAGACGCGGCCCGAGGCCGACCTGGCGGGGATCGCGGCGCCGTGCCTGGTCGTGTCCGGCGCCCACGACGTGCCCGACTTCCGGGAGATCGCCGCCCGGCTTCCCGAGCGGCTGCGCCAGGCCCGCCACGTGGAGCTGGCCTGGGCCGGTCACCTGCCGTCGCTAGAACGGCCCGACGAGGTCACCGAGCTGCTGCTGGACTACCTGCGGGTCACGGCTCCGCCCGCGCGGGCCAATGTTTCGCACTGAACCGGCATAGGTCTCGGCAGCTTGTCTATTGACCGGGTAGGTAATGAATGAATCATGGGATTCATGGCTCTCTGGACTCCGGATCCCACGTTCTACCCCTCGCCGCGTGACGCCGCCGCCGCGCCGGTCGAGCGGCTGGCCTACGTGGCCGCCTTCGACCGCCGGGCGGAGCGTCCCGACGCGATCGCCGTCGTCGGCACCGACCCCTCCTCTCCCGACTACGGCCGGGTCGTGGGCTGGACCGACCTGCCCAACAAGGGCGACGAGCTGCACCACTTCGGGTGGAACGCCTGCAGCAGCGCCCTGTGTCCCTACGCGCCGCACCCCCACGTCGAGCGGCGCTACCTGGTCGTGCCCGGCCTGCGCTCCTCGCGCATCCACATCCTGGACACCAAGGACCGGGTCAGCCCCGAGCTCGTCAAGGTCATCGAGCCCGAGGAGCTGGCCAAGCGCGCCGGGTACTCCCGGCCGCACACCGTCCACTGCGGTCCCGAGGGCCTGTACGTCTCCGCGCTCGGCGGCGCGAACGGCGAGGACGGCCCGGGCGGCATCGCCATCCTCGACCACCAGTCGTTCGAGGTGCTCGGCCGCTGGGAGATGGACCGGGGCCCGCAGTACCTCTCCTACGACTTCTGGTGGCACATCAACCACGACGTGCTCGTCACCTCCGAGTGGGGCACGCCGTCCATGATCGAGAACGGGGTCGTGGGCGAGCTGCTCCTCGGCCGCCAGTACGGGCACCGGCTGCACTTCTGGGACCTGCGCAGACGCCGTCACGTCCAGGAGGTGGACCTGGGCGATCAGCACCAGATGACGCTGGAGCTGCGGCCCGCGCACGACCCGACGAGGACGTACGGGTTCGCCGGCGTCGTCGTCAGCGTCGAGGACCTGTCGGCGTCGGTGTGGACCTGGTTCCGGGAGGACGGCCGCTGGCAGGCGCGCAAGGTGATCGAGATCCCGGCCGAGCCCGCCGACCCGAAGGACCTGCCCGACGTGCTCAAGCCGTTCGGCGCGGTCCCGCCGCTGGTCACCGACATCGACCTGTCCGTGGACGACCAGCGCCTGTACGTCTCCTGCTGGGGCACCGGGGAGCTCAAGCAGTACGACGTCAGCGACCCGTTCAAGCCCGTCGAGCTGGGCTCGCTGCGGATCGGCGGCATCGTCCGCGGCGACTCCCACCCCGCCGCCGGCGGTGCCCGGCTGCGCGGCGGCCCGCAGATGGTCGAGGTGAGCAGGGACGGCGCGCGCGTCTACCTGACCAACTCCCTGTACGGCGCCTGGGACGACCAGTTCTACCCCGAGGGCGTCGGCGCCTGGATGGCCAAGGTGGACGCCGACTCGTTCACCTTCGACGCGCGCTTCCTGCCGCACGGCGACGACTTCCGCGGCCTACGCGCGCACCAGGTGCGGCTGCAGGGCGGCGACGCCTCGTCCGACTCCTACTGCTACCCATGACGATCACCGCTGCTCTCCTGCTGGGCGCCTTCCACGGTCTGAACCCGGCCATGGGCTGGCTGTTCGCGGTGGCCCGCGGCCTGCAGGAGCGCAGCCGCGACCTGCTGCTGGCGTCGCTGCCGGCGATCGCCGCCGGGCACCTGGCCTCCGTCGCGCTGGTCGCGGTGGTGGTCGGGGTGACCGGCTCGCTCACGACGGCCACGGCGCTGTCGGTCGCCGGCGGCGTGGTCCTGGTCGCCTTCGGCCTCTGGCGGCTGCTGTCGAAGCGGCACTTCCGCTGGGTGGGGATGCGGCTGTCCCTGCCGCAGCTCGCCGCCTGGTCGTTCCTCATGTCCTCGGCGCACGGGGCCGGCCTCATGCTCGTCCCCGTCTTCGCCGGGCTGGCCGCCGAGCAGGGCGGACCGGCCGGCGGGCACGCGGCGCACGCCGTCGCCGGGGGGCTGGGCGTGGCGCTCTGGCACACGCTCGGGATGTTCACGGCCGCCGGGGTGGTGGCGGTGCTCGTCTACGAGGTGGCGGGGCTGGCCGTCCTGCGGCGCGCGTGGTTCAACGTGGACCGCATGTGGGCGGCGGCCCTGGTGGGCGCCGGGATCGTCACCCTGCTGCGCGCCTGACCCGCGGCGCGTCAGGCGTCGATGCCCTTGCGGAGCAGGCGCCACACCCGCTCGGCCGTCCGGTGGCGGTCGGGCGCGGGGGTCCTGCGCAGCACCCCCGCGAGCATGCCGACGGCCGTGACCAGGTCGTCGGCCGTCACGTCCGCCCGCACGGCGCCGGTGCCCCTGGCCCGCGCAAGCACGCCCGCGAGCACGTCGGCCACCCGGTCGCGGACCCTGATCATGCGCTCGTCGAGCGGCGGCACGCTCACCATGTCGATGAACGCCGTCGAGGCGATGGTCTGCTCGGTGACCATGGCGAGCACGTCGTCGAGGGTGGCGGCCGGGTCGGCGGCCAGCGCCTCCAGCTCGCTCACCCCGTCCTCGAAGACGGCCAGCGCCAGGCTGGTCCGGTCGGGGAAGTGCCGGTAGAGGCTGCCCTGGCCGACTCCGGCCGCGCGGGCGATCGCGCTGAGCGGCGCGTCGTAGCCGGCGCCGGCGAAGACCTCGCGGGCCGCCGCGATGAGCGCGGCCCGGTTCTCCGCCGCGGCACTCGGACCCCTGTTGGGGCGACGCGTAGCTGACATGGCCGTCAGGGTAGCAACCGGACAAAGTTGTCCGGTTCTCGGCCGCGTCCTGACACTCCGGCTCGACACATGGCGGACGCGGGCGTTACGGTGACCCTTAACCGGACAGCATTGTCCGGTAGCGAAAGGATCCGCCCTTGACCTCCTCCGCCTGCCCGGCCCCACCATGACCGGCATCGCCACGAACATGACGTTCGACCAGGCCGGCGCCGCCCGGCTCGGCCCCGTGCCGGCCCTCGGCGAGCGGCTCGCGGAGCCGGAGCAGATGGCCGAGGGCGCCCTGTTCCTCGCCTCCGACGCCGCCTCGTTCGTCAACGGCGCCCTCGTCCCGGTGGACGGCGGCTGGTCGGCCGCCTGACTCCGGGTCGCCGCTTCCCGCACGGGCCGCCACCCCATCGACGGGCCGATCACCCTGATCGGCGCTCCAGGAGGACATGTGACCGACATCCAGGACTACCCGTTCGCCGCCCCCGCCGCGCTGGAGCCCCCCGGGGAGTGGGCCGAGCTGCGCGAGCGCTGCCCCGTGGCGCACGTCCGGCTGGCCAGCGGCGACGAGGCGCTGCTGCTCACCCGGTACGACGACGTGAAGGAGCTGCTGTCCGACGCCCGCTTCACCCACCACCTGGTGGCCGAGGACGCCGCCTCCATCACAGCGAACGAGTCGGGCGGCGTGTTCGCCAGCGGCGACGGCGCGAGTGTGCGGGGTGACGCCCACCGGGAGTGGCGCAAGCTGATCGGCAAGGCGTTCACCGCCAGGCGCGTCTCGGCGCTGCAGCCCGGCATCGAGGCGACGGCCCGCCGCCTGGTGGACGACATGGTCGAGCGGGGAGGTCCCGCCGATCTGGTGGCCGCGCTGGGGTTCCCGCTGCCGGTGTGGGTGATCTGCGAGCTGCTCGGGGTGCCCGACTCCGACCGCGACCGGTTCGCGTACTGGTCCGACACGCTGCTCAGCCTGACCCGCTACACCCAGGAGGAGATCGACGCCGCGCAGGCCGAGTTCGCCGCGTACATGCGCGACCACGTCGCGGCCAGGCGCGCCACCCCGGGCGACGACCTGATCAGCGAGCTGATCACGCTGGTGGGCGCGCTCGACGGCCGGGTCACCGAGGAGGTCGTGCTGATGACCGCCAAGGGCCTGCTGGTCGCCGGGCACGAGACCACCGCCAACATGATCGGCAAGATGGTGGCGATGCTGCTGGCCGACCGCTCCCGGTGGGAACGGATCGTCGCCGACCCCTCGCTGGTGCGCACCGCGGTCGAGGAGTGCCTGCGCTACGACGCCAACTTCGGCTTCGGCATCCCCCGCTACATCAGCGAGGACGTCGAGATCGGCGGCACCACGCTGGCCAAGGGCTCCACGGTCGTGTGCAGCCTCTCGGCGGCCAACCGCGACGAGTCCGCGTTCGAGGACGCCGCCGGGATGGACCTGACCCGCTCCCCCAACCCGCACCTGATCTTCGGTGCGGGGCCGTACGCCTGCCTCGGCCAGTCGCTGGCCCGCACGGAGCTGCAGACCGTCCTGAAGGTGCTGGTCGAGCGCCTGCCCACGCTGGCCCTCGCCGTGCCCGCCGCCGACCTGAGGCGCCGCGAGGGGCTGCTCGTCGGGGGCCTGGAGCGGGTCCCCGTCACGTGGTGACCCCGGGAAGGAGAGACATGAACGTCATCGTCGACGCCGGCAAGTGCTGCGGCGCGGGGCAGTGCGTGCTGCTCGCGCCCGACGTCTTCGACCAGAACGAGGACGACGGCATCGTGGTCCTGCTGGACGCCACGCCGCCCGAGGCGCTGCGCGCCGCCGTCCGCGAGGCGGCCGAGGTGTGCCCGGCCGCCGCGATCACCGTGGAGGAGCGGCCTTGACGGCGCCTGCCGGCGTGCTGGTCGTGGGAGCCTCGGCGGGCGGCCTGGCCGTCGCGGAGGCGCTGCGGCGCCAGGGCCACCGGGGCGGCCTGACCGTCCTCGGCGCCGAGGCGCACCCTCCCTACGACCGGCCGCCGCTGTCCAAGCAGGTGCTCCGCGGGGCGTGGGAGCGCGAGCGGGCGCACCTGCGCTCGGCGGAGCAGCTCGGCGCGCTGGAGGCGGAGCTCGTGCTCGGCGACGCGGCCGTCCGCCTCGACGTGGCCGCCCGCGAGGTGCTGACGGCCGCCGGCCGGACCCTGCGCGCCGACGCCGTCGTCCTGGCCACCGGCGTGACGCCGTGCCGGCTCCCGGGCCAGGACGGGCTGGCGGGCGTCCACGTGCTGCGCACCCTGGACGACGCGCTCGCGCTGCGCGAGCACCTGCTGGCCGGCCCGCGGCTCGTCGTGGTCGGCGAGGGCGTGCTGGGGGCCGAGGTCGCCGCCACGGCCCGCGGCATGGGCCTCGACGTCACCCTCGCCGGCCTGGGCCGGGCCGTCCTGGCCGACCAGCTCGGCGACCGGATCGGCGGGGCGCTCACCCGGCTGCACGCCGAGCGGGGCGTCCGGCTGCGGCTGGGCGCCGCCGTCCGCGAACTGACCGGCTCCGGCGGCCGGGTCACGGGTGTGCGGCTGGCCACGGGCGAGCTGCTGCCCGCCGACGCGGTCGTGGTCGCGGTCGGCTCGCGCCCGGCCACGGGCTGGCTGGCCGGCAGCGGCCTGCCGGTGGACGACGGGGTGGTGTGCGACGCCTTCTGCCGCGCGGCGCCCGGCGTGTACGCGGTGGGCGACGTCGCCTCCTGGCACCACGAGGGCCTGGGCAGGCGGCTGCGGCTGGAGAACCGGACCAACGCCGTCGAGCAGGCCCAGATCGTGGCGGCCAACGTCCTCGGCGGCGAGCGGCCGTACGTGCCGGTCCCGTACTTCTGGACCGACCAGTACGACGTCAAGATCCAGGCGTACGGACTGCCCACGGCGGCCGCCGAGGTGGAGGTCGTCGAGGGCGACCCCGAGGACGGCCGCTTCGTCGCGCTCTACCGGGAGGGCGGCGCGGTCACCGGCGTCCTCGGCTGGAACATGGCCAAGGCCGCCCGCCTGCGCCGCCCGCTCGTGGCCGCGGCGATGGCCCCCGCCACGTCACCCGCCACGTCACCCGCCACGCCGTCCCCCGCCACGCCGTCCCCCGCCGCGTCACCCGCGACGCCGTCCCCTGCCGCGGCTCCGGCCGCGCGCGTGAACACGCGGGCCTAGGCCCGCCAGGAAGAGAGAAGTCTCATGGAGGACTCCACGCCCGCCACGCGTCCGGGCGGGATCGTCACCGTGATGGCGGTGGCCGGCATCGTCGCCTCGCTCATGCAGACGCTGGTCGTGCCCCTGGTCGGCGAGCTGCCGAAGCTCCTCGGCACGACCGCGTCGAACGCCTCGTGGGTCATCACCGCCACGCTGCTCGCGGGCGCGGTCACCACGCCGGTCATCGGCCGCCTCGGCGACCTGTACGGCAAGCGCCGCATGATGCTGGTGTGCGCGGTCCCCCTGGTCGCCGGATCCGTGATCTGCGCGCTGTCCGGCTCGCTGGTCCCCATGGTCGTCGGCCGGGGGATGCAGGGCATGGGCATGGGCCTGATCCCGCTCGGCATCAGCGCCCTGCGCGACCTGCTGCCGCCCGACCGGCTGGGCCCCTCGATCGCGCTCATGAGCTCCTCCATGGGCATCGGCGGAGCGCTCGGGCTGCCGCTCTCGGCCGCGGTCGCCGAGTACGCGAGCTGGCGGGTGCTGTTCTGGGTGTCGGCCGCGCTGAGCGTTCTGGTCGGCACGCTGATCCGGCTGCTGGTGCCCGCCACGCCCGGCCGGGCGTCCGGGCGGCTCGACGTCGCCGGCGCGCTCGGGCTCGGGGTGGGGCTGGTCTGCCTGTTGCTGGGCGTCTCCAAGGGCGGCGACTGGGGCTGGTCGAGCGGCACCACGCTCGGGCTGCTCGGCGCCGCGCTGGTCGCCCTGCTGGTGTGGGGCTGGTGGGAGCTGCGCGCCGGGGATCCGCTGGTGGACCTGCGCGTCACCGCCCGGCCGCAGGTGCTGCTCACGAACCTGGCCTCGATCGTGGTGGGCTTCGCGATGTACGCGCAGGCGCTGGTCGTCATGCAGATCCTCCAGCTCCCCGAGGCCACCGGGTACGGCCTGGGCCAGTCGATGCTGGGCGCCGGCCTCTGGATGGCGCCCTCGGGGCTCATGATGATGATCGTCTCCCCGATCGGGGCGCGCCTGTCGGCCGCCCGGGGGCCGAAGGTCACGCTGATCGTCGGCAGCCTCGTCATGGCGCTCGGGTACGGCTCCTCCATGGTGCTGCTCGGCTCCACCTGGGGCCTGCTGGTCGTCACGTGCGTCTGCAACATCGGCGTCGGGTTCGCCTACGGCTCGATGCCGGCCCTCATCATGGGCGCGGTGCCGCGTTCGGAGACGGCCGCGGCCAACAGCTTCAACACGCTGATGCGCTCCATCGGCACCACGGTGTCGGCCGCGGTCGTGGGCGTCGTCCTGTCGCAGATGACCGTCAGCCTCGGCGCGCACGTCCTGCCGTCCGAGGCGGGCTTCCGTACCGGGATGCTGGTCGGCTGCGGCGCCGCGCTGCTCGCCGCCGCCGTCACCCTGGCCCTGCCGGGGCGCCGGGCCGCCGCCGCGGCGGAGGAGCCCGGCGTCCCGGCGGCGTCACTGGCCCGGTCGGAGCGCTGAACGCCGGGCAGCTCACGCCCGGGACCACCCGAACATCCCCACGAACGCGAGGAGAGCGCGATGACCGACACGTTGAGCGCGGCCGGCGGAGAGACGGCCGGCGTCCCGGAGTTCCCCATGCCCAGGGCGGCCCGGTGCCCGTTCGACCCGCCGCCGGGCCTGCGGTCCCTGCAGGAGGAGGGCCCGCTGGCCCGGGTCCGGCTGTGGGACGGCAGCACGCCGTGGGTGGTGACCCGTTACGCCGAGCAGCGGGCGCTGATGGCGGACCCGAGGGTCAGCGCCGACATCACGCGGCCCGGCTATCCGGCGCAGGCCCCCATGCCCAAGGGCTCGTTCGCCAGCTTCATCCTGATGGACGACCCCGAGCACCACCGGCTGCGCCGCATGGTGCAGGCGCCGTTCACGGTCAAGCGGGTGGAGGAGATGCGCCCGGCCGTGCAGCGGATCGTGGACGACCTGATCGACGCCGTGCTGGCCGGCCCGAAGCCGGTGGACCTGGTGGAGGCGTTCGCCCTGCCGGTGCCCTCGCTGGTGATCTGCGAGCTGCTCGGCGTGCCGTACGACGACCATGACTTCTTCCAGGACAACAGCAAGACCGTCATCAGGCGCGACGCCGCGCCCGAGGAGCGGGCCGCCGCCGGTGCCCGGCTGAACGCGTACCTGGACGACCTGGTGGGACGCAAGCTCGCCGAACCGGCGGACGACCTGCTGTCACGGCTGACCGGGCGGATCGAGGCCGGTGAGCTGTCGCGGGCGGAGGCCGCGCAGATGGGCGTCCTGCTCCTCATCGCCGGGCACGAGACCACCGCGAACATGATCGCGCTCGGCACGCTGGCCCTGCTGCGGCACCCGGACCAGCTCGCGCTCCTGCGCGAGTCCGACGACCCGAAGCTGGTCGCGGGGGCGGTCGAGGAGCTGCTGCGCTACCTCAACATCACCCACAGCGGGCGCCGCCGCGTCGCCCTGGAGGACATCGAGATCTCCGGTCAGGTCATCCGCGCGGGCGAGGGCATGATCATGGCGAACGACATCGCGAACCGCGACCCCGAGGTCTTCCCCGGCCCCGACGACCTGGACCTGCGGCGGGACGCCCCCCGCCATGTGGCCTTCGGGTTCGGGGTGCACCAGTGCCTGGGACAGCCGCTGGCCCGCATGGAGCTCCAGGTGGTCTACAGCACCCTGTACCGGCGGATCCCCACCCTGAGCCTGGCCACCGACCTGGACCGCGTCCCGTTCAAGCACGACGGCCAGGTCTACGGCGTCTACGAGCTGCCCGTCACGTGGTAGCGCCGGGCCGACGAGAAGAGACGAGGAGAACCGCGTGCTGCTCGACCCTGCGCCCCCCGCCGGGCCGGCCGGGGACGTGCGGGTGCTGCGGGCCGGCCGCCCGCTGAGGAGAATGCCTTGCCCGCCGCTTCCGCCGCGCGCATGATGGCACGGTGGAGCTGGTGCTCGGCGTCTTCGCCGCCCTCCTGGGGACCTTGGCCCTCCTGCGCGACGTGCTGGACTGGAAGCTGCCCAGGAAACGGCGCGTCATCGAGCGGGACGAGCGCGCGCCGGCTCCGGTCCCCATGGCGGCGCCGGCGGGGCACGACAGACCGCTCGGCTCCGGCGGGGTCTGGGTGGCGCTGACGATGCAGGCCCTCCTCGTCCTGTTCACCGTCGACGTGGCCCTCGGCCTGGGGTCGTTCTCCGTCACCATCCCCGGCGGGAGCCCGTCGGCGGCGGGCGGGCTGTGGTCGCTCGCGGTGTTATTGCTGGTGATGTCCCTGGCCTACGGGGCGACGGGGCTCTATGTGCGCTCGAAGGACATGCTCGTCGGGCCGATCAGTGATCGTGCCCGCCTGTACGTCTGGTCCGGGGGCATCGGACTGGCGGCCGCCGCCCTGCTGCTGATCCTGCGTGGCGGCGACATGTTCTGAGACGCGGCGCCGCCGTAGGAAACGATCATCGAGGCTCGCCGAATTAGTAATCGGTACGGTACCGTTTATTAAATGACGGACACCGTACTCGTCGCGGGCGCCGGCCCCACCGGGCTGGCCCTCGCCGCGCACCTCGCCCTCCACGACATCCCCGTGCGGCTGATCGACGCCGCCCCCGCCCCCGCCACCACCTCGCGGGCCCTCGGGCTGCAGCCCCGCGGGGCCGAGGTCCTGGAACGGATCGGCGCGCTCGGCGACCTGCCCGAACGCTCACAGCGCTCGCTCACCATGTCCTACAACGAGGGCTCCCGCACCGTCCTGCGGATGCGGGTCGGCCAGGCGCTCGCCGGCCAGCCGAAACAGGCGCTGCTGATCTCGCAGGCCGAGGTCGAGGGCGTGCTGCGGGAACGGCTGCGCGAGCTGGGCGTCGAGGTGGAGTGGGGCGTCCGGCTGGTCGGGGCCGAGCAGGACGGCGCGGGCGTCGCCGCCGCCGTCCGGACGGACGACGGCGCCGAGCGGCACGTCGAGGCGCAGTGGCTGGCCGGCTGCGACGGCGCGCACAGCGCCGTGCGCAAGCTCGCCGGGATCGGCTTCCCCGGCCGCAAGCTCATCGAGCGCCTGCTGATGGCCGACGTGCGGGCCCGCTGGCCCTTCGATCGCAACGGCAGCACGACCTGGATGGACGCCGGCCGCATGCTGTCGGTGACCGCCCTGCCCGACGACACCTGGCGGATCTTCACCGAGCCGCCCGCGGACCTGCCGGAGGGCCTGTCCGACGACGAGATCGCCGACCGGGTGCTGGCGGAGTTCTCCCGCCGCAGCGGCGTCGGCCTCGACACGGTCATGGAGATCCGCTGGGTCACCGAGTTCCGGATCCACCGGCGGCTCGCCGACGCCTACCGCCGCGGCCGGATCCTGCTGGCCGGCGACGCCGCCCACATCCAGAGCCCCTCCGGCGGGCAAGGGCAGAACACCGGTCTGGGCGACGCCGAGAACCTGGCCTGGAAGCTCGTCCTGGTGGCGCGCGGGCGCGCCGACGCGCGGCTGCTCGACACGTACGAGGGCGAGCGGCGCCCGCTGGCGCGTACCGTGCTGCGGGCCACCAGCACGGCGGTGGACGTCATGCTGCCCGACACCGCGTGGAAACGCCTGGTCCGCGACAAAGTGGTCCTGCCGGCCGTGCGCCTGCCCGCCGTGCAGCGGCGGCTGTGGCTGGCGGCCTCCCAGCTCGGCATCGGCTACCGGGGCGGGCCGCTGGCCTCCGCGTCGCACCGATGGGCCTCCGGCCCGCAGCCGGGCGACCGGATGCCGGACCTCACCTGCCTGGACGCGGGCGGCGAGGAGGTCACCCTGCACGCGGCCGTCTCCGGACGCTGGGTGGTGCTGGCGGCCGACCGGCGCGTCGCGGACCGGCACGCCGAGGCCGCCGCGGCCCGCCTGGGCGGCGATCTCGTCACCGTCCTCGTCCCCGCGCCCGGCGCGGCCGACGCCGCGGGGGTGGACGCGCGCGACGTGGTGCTGGTCCGTCCCGACGGGCACATCGGTTGGCGTGGCCGTCCGGCACCCGACAGACTGGCGGCATGGATCGACGAGGTGCTGTGGCCGGTGCAGAGCGCGGCCGTCCCCGTGACCCGGGCAACGACGCCGCGATCCTCGACGCGGCGCTGGACCTGCTGATCGAGCGCGGAGCCGGGGGCACCAGCATCGAGGGGGTCGCCCAGCGCGCCGGCGTGGCGAAGCTGACCGTCTACCGGCGGTGGCGTACCAGGGAGGACCTGCTGATGGCCGCCCTGGAGCACGCCCGCGACCCGGACCTCCAGGGACCGCCCTCCGCCGGAGGGTCCCTGGAGGAGGTGATCGGGCACGTGGCGGCGCTCCTGAGCCGTCCCCGCTTCCGCGCGCTGATGGCGCGCGTCATCGGGGCGTCGGTGGACCATCCCAAGCTGGTGACCGCCTACACCGAGCGGCACCTCCGGCCGCGCCTGGAGGCCCTGGCCGAGGTGGCCCGGCAGGCCGTGGCCGACGGGCAGCTCCCGCCGGGCACCGACCCGGGCGTCCTGGAGGACGTCCTGGCCGGCTCGATCGGGTTCGTCCTGCTGCGGGGCGAGGAGGAGGTGACCGCGGCCGAGGTCGAGCGGCGCCTGCGGGCGCTGCTGGGGTACGTCGGGTACGAGCCGCCCGGGTAGGTCCCCGGTCCGCGCGCGGGCGCCTGGGTAGGTCGGGACTACTCAGGCGCGCCGGCCCGCCGTCGCGCACCGTCGGAGGGGAAGCGAGATCCGACTGCGAGGAGCGCATCCCCATGATCCCCACGGTTACACGAAGGCTCGCCACCGCGGCGGGCACGTCCGCCCTGGCGCTGGCCGCCCTGCTGCCCTCCGCCCCCGCGCACGCGACGTCACCCGCCGCGCGGGGCGCGGCGGCGAACTGCGCGTTCGCCGACGAGACCGTCAGGACGCCGCAGTGGTACCGGGCCCACAACCCCGACTGGAGCAACAGCCGGGTGCAGGCGACCGTCACGCTGAACGAGGCGTTCGCGAACAGCGCGGTGCGCTGCCTGGTCAACGCGGAGCGCACGGCGAGGGGCCTGCCTGCCCTGCGGGAGGTGCTGCGGCTGTTCGACGCGGCCGACGCCCACACCAAGGCCGCCAAGCAGATCAAGTGGTGGACGGACGGGGCGGACTTCCACGTCAACCCGCGCACCAGGAGCGGCCCCGGTGACCGTGTCCGGGCGGCCGGGTACTGCCCGTCCGGCACGTGGCAGGTGCTGGAGAACGTCTACCAGGGCTGGGGGACGGGCGGCGCGACCCCGAGAGCCGCGGTGACCTGGTGGATGGGCAGCCCGCCGCACCGGGCCGCCATCCTCGACACGCGGATGGCGGAGACGGGCACCTCGGTGCGGCACGGCTCGGCGCGGCCGAACGTCACCTCCGACCACCAGCTCGTGGCGACCCAGGTGTTCGGCGTCTGCCGCTGACCCGCCGCGTCCTCACCGGCGCGAGTGCCCGGCGAGGATCTGGGACACGGTCAGGACGCGGATCAGCGGCTCGTACAGCCGCATGAGGTCCAGGGCCCGCACGTGGCTGGCGTCGTCCGCGCCCGCGCACGCGTCGGCGGCGACGACCACCTCGACGCCGGCGTCAGCGGCGGCCAGGGCCGTGGACAGCACGCAGCAGTCGGTGGACACCCCCGCGAGGATCAGCCGGCCGTCGCCGCCGACCCGGCCGGCCAGCTCGGGCGTCCACTTGCCGAACGTCGTGGCGTCCAGGGTCGGTCCGGCGTCGGCGGCGAACGCGTCGACGATCTCGTACGTGCGGGAGTCGGGGGGTTGCCGGGCGAACGGCCAGCGCTCGTAGTAGTCGGCCCAGGCCCCGGCGGGGTGCTCGGGCGCGACGAAGCGGGTGAACGTGACCCGGGGGCCGAAGGCCCGGACGAGCCGCCGGATCGGGTCGACGGTCTCGGCGAAGCGCGGGGCGAACCAGTCGCTGTCCGGTTCGCCGAAGACGCGCTGCATGTCGATGACCGCGAGCCACGCCTCCCGGTCGCGGAACCTGGGTGCGCCGTCCGTCATGCCCGGACCTCCTCGGCGCCGGGCGTGGCCGGGGCGCTCTCCTGGGCCCGTACCCGCGACCGGCCGAGCAGGAAGGTGGCGGCGAAGGCGACCGCGAGCGCGGCCAGCACGCCCAGGTTGGCGTAGGCCCAGTCGCCCTGCCGGCCGCCGAGCCCGAGGGGGCCGAGCAGGTAGCCCTGCCAGGCCAGCCACTGCTCGGTGCCGTTGGTGACCAGGCCCCAGCCGACGAGGGTGGCGGCGACGACGACCGCGATGGGCAGCAGCGGCACGTCGCCGTAGCGGCCCGCCGGGCGGTACAGGTCGGCCTCGTCGTAGTCGCGGCGGCGCAGCGCCAGGTCCGCCAGCATGACGCCGCACCAGGCGGCGATCGGGATGCCGAGCGTGATGAGGAACGCCATGAACGGAGTGAGGAAGTCGTCGGCGAAGAACACGATGTAGACGGTGCCCGCGACCATGAGCGCGCCGTCGATCAGGGCGGCGACGGGGCGGGGGGCCCGCAGGCCGGCCGCGAGCAGGGCGAGGCCGGAGGAGTAGATGTCGAGCACCGCGCCGCCGACCAGGCCG
Organism: Nonomuraea montanisoli; assembly: GCF_013363975.1. Lineage (GTDB taxonomy): Bacteria > Actinomycetota > Actinomycetes > Streptosporangiales > Streptosporangiaceae > Nonomuraea > Nonomuraea montanisoli. The sequence goes on from NZ_JABWGN010000004.1 coordinate 158,145, forward strand.
AGCACCGCCACCACCGCGAACGGGACGAGGAACCAGGTGGGCAGCACCGTGGTCAGCGCCCCGATCGGGTCGCCGGCGACGGCCTTGTCGAGGTCCGGCGACGAGCCGGCCAGCAGCAGGCCGAACACGAGCAGCACGAGCGGCGCCAGCGACCCGCCGAACGTCGTCCAGCCCACCACGCCCGCGCTCGACGAGCGGCGCGGCAGGTAGCGGGAGTAGTCGGCGGCCGCGTTGACCCAGCCCAGCCCGAACCCGGTCACCATGAACACCAGGGTGCCGACGAAGCTCTGCGCCGGGCCCGCGGGGATCGCCCGCACCGCGTCCCAGTGGATCTCGGGCAGCACCAGGACGGCGTACATCACGGTCAGCGCGCCGGTCACCACGGTGATCACGGTCTGCAGGCGCATGATGACGTCGAAGCCCATGACGCCGGCCGCGACGACCAGCGCGGTCACCACGACGAGCGCGATCACCTTGGTGGAGGTGCCGCCGCCCCAGCCGAGGCGCTCGAAGACGGTCGCGGCGGCGAGCGTGGCCAGTGCGGTGAGAGCCGTCTCCCAGCCGACGGTGAGCATCCAGGAGATCGCGGAGGGCAGCCGGTTGCCGCGCACGCCGAACGCCGCCCGGCTCAGCACCATCGTCGGCGCCGAGCCGCGCTTGCCTGCCACGGCGACGAACCCGCACAGCAGGAAGGAGAAGACGATGCCGACGGCACCGGCGACCAGGGCCTGCCAGAACGAGACGCCGAAGCCGAGGGCGAAGGAGCCGTAGCTCAGCCCGAGAACGGAGACGTTGGCCCCGAACCAGGGCCAGAAGAGCTGGCGCGGGCGTCCCTTGCGGTCGGCGTCGCCGATCACGTCCAGCCCGTGCGTCTCCACCTTGAGCCGCGCGCCGGCCCGTGCGTCCTGCGTGTCGTCCATGTGACCTGCCTGTCTCGATCCTTCCAGCCGAACGTAGGGGCCGGTTTCGGACGGCGTCAATGGTGATATTCCTCCCCTTCCCGGAATGAACCATGGACAGGCCAGAGTTAGATAGTTACGCTATCCACTCTGTCGGATAGCGTAACTATCTAAAGGAGCGCCCATGTTCGGCCTCATCATCCTGCTCCTCGCCACCCTGGCCGGCCTGCGCCTGCTGGGCGCGCTGGGCGTGCGCCGGTTCGCGAGCTGGCCCGCCAGCGGCGCGCACGCCCTTTCACTGCTTCTCCTCGTCACCGCGAGCGCGCACTTCGTTCCGGCGGGGGTCACAGTCATGCCCACCCACGCCGACCTGGTCGCCATGGTGCCGCCGTTCATGCCGTTCCCGAGCCTCATGGTGTACGCGACCGGCGTGCTGGAGCTGCTCGGCGCGGCCGGGCTGGTCATGGCGGCGACCCGGCGGGCGGCGGGCCTCGCCCTCGCGCTGCTCTTCGTGCTGCTGCTGCCGGCCAACGTGTACGCGGCGCTGGCCGGCGTGCCGTTCCAGGGCGGCCCGGCCACGCCGCTCTGGGTGCGGATCCCCGAGCAGGGCCTCTACATCGCGGTCGCGCTCTGGGCGGCCCGCTCGGCCGACGGCTCCCTGATCCCCCGCCCGGCCGGGACGGCGGCGGTCGCCGCGGCCCGCCGGTAGCGCACCGTCACGTCCTCGACCTCCCCGACGGGCACGGACGTGTCGGTTCGCGCTCGGTGTCATGGTTTGCCACGCCCCGGTACGCGGTACAGCACTACAGACAGTGACCGAACGGACACTGATCGGCGACGCCAGGCCGACGAGGCCGTGACGGCCGGCAAGGGGGCTCGGGGCCATGACCACAACCAGACCGGACACCGCGGTGGACGAGGTGCACATCCTGTGGACCTCCGAGGGCATGAGCTGCGACGGCGACACCGTGTCGGTCACGGCCGCCTCGCTGCCGAGCATCGAGGACGTCCTGCTCGGGCTCGTGCCCGGACTGCCCAAGGTCCACCTGCACAACAAGGTGCTGGCCAAGGAGACCGGCAGCGAGTTCATGGTGGCCTTCCACGAGGCCGCGGCCGGGCGGCTCGGGCCGTACATCTTCGTGGTCGAGGGGTCCGTCCCCAACGAGAAGATCAACGGCGACGGCTTCTGGACGTCGATGGGCAACGACCCGGCCACCGGGCAGCCGATCACGGTCAACCAGTGGATCGACCGGCTCGCGCCGGGCGCGTGGGCCGTGATCGCCATCGGCACGTGCGCCGCGTACGGCGGCATCCACGCCATGGCGGGCAACCCGACCGGGTGCATGGGGCTCGGCGACTACCTCGGCGCGGACTTCCGCTCCGCCGGCGGCCTGCCCATCGTCAACGTGCCCGGCTGCCCGGTGCAGCCGGACAACTTCATGGAGACCCTGACCTGGCTGCTGTACCAGGCGGCCGGCCTCGCGCCGATGATCCCGCTCGACCGGCAGCTCCGGCCGACGTGGCTGTTCGGCAAGACGGTCCACGAGGGCTGCGACCGGGCCGGCTACTACGAGCAGGGCGACTTCGCCCGCGACTACAACTCGCCCAAGTGCCAGGTCAAGATCGGCTGCTGGGGTCCCGTCGTCAACTGCAACGTCACCAAGCGCGGCTGGATGGACGGGCTCGGCGGCTGCCCCAACGTGGGCGGCATCTGCATCGGCTGCACGATGCCCGGCTTCCCGGACAAGTTCATGCCGTTCATGGACCAGCCGCCCGGCGCGTCCGTCTCCTCCGGGACGGCCGGCGTCTACGGCGCGATGATCCGCCGCCTGCGGGCCATCACCAACAAGACGGCCAACAAAGAGCCGAAGTGGCGTCACAACGAAGACAAGCTGACCAGCGGATACGACCCCCGGTGGCGGGGCTAGAAGGGGGATCGTCGAGGTGACGACCAAGGCAGAGCAGGCCCAGGAGACCCGCCAGCTGGTGGACATGTCCTGGGACCCGATCACCAGGATCATCGGCAACCTGGGCATCTACACCAAGATCGACTTCGAGAACAGGCAGGTCGTGGAGTGCAAGAGCACCTCGTCCCTGTTCCGGGGCTACAGCGTGTTCATGAAGGGCAAGGACCCGCGCGACGCGCACTTCATCACCAGCCGCATCTGCGGCATCTGCGGTGACAACCACGCCGTCTGCTCGATCTACGCGCAGAACATGGCGTACGGCATCAAGCCCCCGCCGCTCGCCGACTGGATCATCAACCTCGGCGAGGCCGCCGAGTACATGTTCGACCACACCCTGTTCCAGGACAACCTGGTCTTCGTCGACTACTGCGAGCAGATGGTCAAGGAGACCAACCCGAGCATGCTGCGCCGCGCCGAGACCACCGAGGCGCCCCGCGGCCACCTGCACGGCTACCGCACCATCGCCGACATCATGCGCGCCTTCAACCCGTTCACCGGCGCGATGTACAAGGAGGCGCTGCAGGTCAGCCGGCTCACCCGGGAGATGTGCTGCCTCATGGAGGGCCGGCACGTCCACCCCTCGACCCTCTACCCGGGCGGCGTCGGCACGGTCGCCACGCCCCAGGTGTTCACCGACTACCTGGTGCGGCTGATCCGGGCGCTCGACTTCGTCAAGCGGGCCGTCCCGATGAACGACGACGTCTTCGACTTCTTCTACCAGGCGCTGCCCGGCTACGAGGAGGTCGGCCGGCGGCGGGTGCTGCTGGGCTGCTGGGGCGCCTTCCAGGACCCCAACGTCTGCGACTACGACTACCGGCACATGGACGAGTGGGGCCGGGCCATGTTCGTCACGCCCGGGATCGTGGTGGACGGCGAGCTGATCACCACGAACCTCGTCGACATCAACCTCGGCATCCGGATCCTGCTCGGCAGCTCGTACTACGACGACTGGCAGAACGAGGAGAAGTTCGTCACCCACGACCCCCTCGGCAACCCGGTCGACCAGCGCCACCCGTGGAACCAGACGACGCTGCCCAAGCCGCAGAGACGCGACTTGGAGCACGGCAACTACAGCTGGGTGATGAGCCCCCGCTGGCACGACCGGCGCACCGGCGACCACCTGGCGCTCGACACCGGTGGCGGGCCGCTGGCCCGGCTGTGGACCACGGCGCTGGCCGGGCTGGTCGACGCGGGCGGCGTCCGCGCCACCGGGCACAGCGTGGAGATCAACCTGCCGAAGTCCGGCTCCATGCCGGAGATGCGGCTGGAGTGGCACGTGCCGAAGTGGGCCAACACGATCGAGCGCAACCGGGCCCGCATGTACTTCGTCGCCTACGCCGCCGCGCTGGCCTTCCACTTCGTCGACCAGGCGCTCAACGACGTCAGGGCCGGGCGCACCAAGGTCTTCACCGACTTCGACGTGCCGGACGAGGCGATCGGCTGCGGCTTCCACGAGGCCGTGCGGGGCGTGCTGTCGCACCACATGGTCATCCGCAACGGGAAGATCGCCAACTACCACCCGTACCCGCCCACGCCGTGGAACGCCAGCCCGCGCGACGTCTACGGCACTCCGGGGCCGTACGAGGACGCGGTGCAGGGGCTGCCCATCTTCGAGGAGAACGGCCCCGAGAACTTCAAGGGCATCGACATCATGCGGACCGTGCGCAGCTTCGACCCGTGCCTGCCCTGCGGCGTGCACATGTACGTCGGCGGCGGCAAGGTGCTGCGGCAGGTCCACTCCCCCACCCTCGGCACGAGCGTCCCGGGCTGAGCCGCGATGAACGACCACGAGGTGACCGAGCGGGTGCGCCGCGTCGAGGAGCTCCTCGAGAGCGGCGCCGACCCGCGGGCGGTCGAGCTCGCCGAGGCGCTGCTCGACCTGTACGGCGAGGCGCTCGCGCGGATCATGACGGTGGCCAGGGCGGCCGGCGGCGGCCTGCCGGAGCGGATCGCCGCCGACGACCTGGTCGCGCACCTGCTGCTGCTGCACAACCTGCACCCGCTGGACGCGAACACCCGCATCCGCCACGCGCTGGACGGGGTCCGCGACCGGCTCGGCGGCGCGGAGCCGGAGATCGTCGCCGTCGAGGAGGACGCGGTGCGGCTGCGGCTGCGCCCGGCTCCCGGGGCGAAGGGCGGCTGCGGCTCCACGGCGGCGCGGACGCGCTCGGCCGTGGAACAGGCGGTGCGGGACGCGGCGCCCGAGTTCGAGCGGGTGGTGGTCGAGGAGGAGGCCCCGGCCCCGCCCGAGCCGGTGGTGATCCCCGTGGAGAGCCTGCTGCGGGCGCCGGGGACGCGGGCGTGAGGCGGCCGCGATGAGCGCCCCGGCCGGCGGGCGGGTCCCGGGCGACGCGCTGCGCAGGCTCATCGCCCGCGCGGGCGCGGCCCCCGGAGGTCCGCGCCCGTCGCCGTCCTCACCGCCCTCGCCGTCCTCGCCGCTCTCGCCGCTCTCGCCGCTCTCGCCGTCCGGGGCCGGCGGTGTCGCGGAACCGGAGGGGGCGTGCGAGCTGTGCGCCGCGCCTCTGGACGCGCCGCACCGCCACCTGCTCGACCTGGCGGCCCGCGAGCTGCGCTGCGCCTGCCGTCCCTGCTCGGTGCTGTTCGCCCAGCCGCGCGAGGCCCCGTCCGCGGAGGAGGGCGGCGGCGGGCGCTACCGGCTGGTGCCGGACCGCCGGTGGCTGCTCGACGACTTCGACCTGGACGACGCCACGTGGGACGAGCTGGGCATCCCGGTACGGATGGCGTTCCTCTTCCACGACGCGGCGGCCGGCCGCACCGCGCTGTTCTACCCGAGCCCCGGCGGTCCGGTGGAGTCGCCGCTGGAGCCGGCCCTGTGGCGGCGGCTGGAGGAGGCCAACCCCGTGCTGCGGCGGCTGACGCCGGACGTCGAGGCCCTGCTCGTCAACCGGACCGGCGCCGCCGCGGAGCACTGGATCGTGCCGGTGGACGACTGCTACCGCCTGGTCGGGCTGCTGCGCACCCACTGGAAGGGGCTCGCCGGCGGCCCGCGCGTCTGGGACGCGGTCGGCGGCTTCTTCACCGAGCTACGCCAGGGGTCGGCGATCGTGACCCCGGCCGGACACCCGACGCACATCCGAGGGGGAACGCGATGACCAGCACGAGCGAGACGCAGATCAGGACCGGACGGCCGCAGGTGCACCCGGACACGCCCTCGCACATCGACGGCGTCAACGAGGGCAACTCCGTCGGCCACTACGAGAGCCAGGTCGGGCACCTCGTCGACGGCCGCTCGACGGCCGCGCGCTCCACCGGCATCAACGCCGCGGACCGCGACCCCATCATGCCCGGCATGCCGAACCTCTCCCCCGCCTGAGCCGTGCGCGACACGACGGCACCGAGGGCCGGGACGGCGGCAGCCGCCGTCCCGGCCCTGCGCGACACGGCCGGGCAGGTCCCCGCCAAGCTCGACACGGCCGCGGAGGTCCCGGCCCTGCGCATCACGGTCGAGGGCGTCCAGGCCGCCGAGTTCGCGGCCGCGCCGACGCTGGAGTTCGCGCTGCGGATCGCCGGCGCCGGCGGGGCGGAGGTGCGCGCGGTCGTCCTGGAGACGCAGCTCCGCATCGCCGTCACGCGCCGCGGCTACGACGAGGCGTGCCGCGAACGCCTCGCCGGCCTGTTCGGGCCGCCCGAGCTGTGGGGACGCAGGCCCGCCAGCCTGCTGTGGGCGCAGATCGTCACGCAGCTCCCGGCCTTCACCGGGGAGACGACCGCGCCGCTCCGGGTGCCCTGCACCTACGACTTCGACGTGGCCGCCGCCAAGTACCTCGACGGCGTCCGCGACGGCGAGATCCCGCTGGAGTTCCTCTTCAGCGGCACGGTGTTCTCGCTGGCCGGCGGCATGCTGCGGGCCACGCGGATCCCGTGGGACACCGAGGCCGGCTTCCGCATGCCGGCCGCCACCTGGCGGGACCTCATGGACCGCTACTTCCCGGGCGCGGCGTGGCTGCGGCTGGGCCGTGACACGTTCGACCGGCTGCACGCCTACCGGACCCGCCACGCGCTGCCGGGCTGGGACGACGTGGTCGAGTCGCTGCTGAAGGCGGGAGCCGATGGACGAGCCGATGGTCGATGAGGACGAGCAGCCGCCCCTGGACCAGGTGCGGCGCATCGCGCGGGCCGTGCTGTACGAGGGCTACCTGCTGTGGCCGTACCGGCAGTCGGCGCTGAAGAACCGGCACCGCTGGACGATCGGCGGCGTCCACCCCGAGCCCTACGGACGCGAGCACGACGGCCATCCGTGGCTCATGCGCACCCAGTGCCTCGTGGAGGCCGGCGCGGGCGCGAGCGTGGACGTGCGGGTGCGCTACCTGCACGTCGTCGCGCGAGAGCCCGCCCTGGTGCGGGACGGCGTCGCGGAGCCCGTGCCGGAGCTGGTCGCCGGGGGCCTGCGGGTGCTGCCCCGGGAGGAGGCGGTCGAGCAGGAGGCGGCGGCGTGCGGCCTGGCCCTGGAGGACCTGGCGCGGCGGCCGTTCCGCGCGGCGATCGAGGTGCCCGCGGGACAGGACGCCGAGCCGCTGCCGGACACCGGCCCGGTCGCGGAGGGCAGGCCGGTGGGCACGGTGATACGGCACTGGGAGGCGCTGCGCGGGCACGTCGAGGTGAGCGCCGAGGAGCTGGAGCCCGGCCTCCACCGGCTGACGGCCGACGTGGTCAACACGACCCCGTGGCCCGGCGGCACCCGTACCGACCTGATGCGGCGCACGCTGGTGTCGGCGCACACCGTGCTGCACGCGCGCGACGGACGGTTCGTGTCGCTCATGGACCCGCCCGAGGAGCTGCGCGACCACGCGGAGGGCTGCCGCAGCCTCGGCGTCTGGCCGGTGCTCGTCGGCGAGGAGGGCGAGCGGCACACGATGCTGTCGGCGCCGATCATCCTGTACGACCACCCGCGGATCTCGCCGGAGAGCCCCGGCGACCTGTTCGACGCGACGGAGATCGACCAGCTCCTGACGCTGAGCGTGCTGGCGCTCAGCGAGGAGGAGAAGCGCGAGATCCGCGAGGGCGACCCGCGCGGCCGGGAGATCCTGGAGCGCTGCGACGGCCTCACGTCCGAGCAGCTCATGCGCCTGCACGGCGTCCTGCGCACGGACCCGACATGACCGGCCGTCCCGACGGCGGCCCGACGCGTCCCGACATGAACGGCCGTCCGGACGGCGGCCCGGCCCTTCCCGACATGAACGGCCGTCCGGACGGCGGCCCGGCGCTTCCCGATCCGGGCAGCGACCGCATGATCGGCCTGGGGTTCTGGTCGCGGATGGAGCGGCGCGGCCCCGGCGTGGTGACGGTCGCCGGGCGGGCCGTGCGCGCGGGCAGCCGGGTCCGGCTGTGCCCCTCCCCGATGCGGCGGGCCGACATCATGGACCTGGTCCTGGACGGCCGCGTCGCCGTCGTGGAGTCCGTCGAGCAGGACGACGAGGGCGCCTTCCACGTCGCGGTCACGCTCGACGACGACCCGGGCCGCGACCTCGGCGAGGCGCGGATGCCCGGACACCGCTTCTTCTACGCGGCCGACGAGATCGAGCCGCTGGACGAGCGGGCCGAGGCGGGCCCGGTCACCCGGATCCTCGTCGCGGGCATCGGCAACGTCTTCTTCGGCGACGACGGCTTCGGCGTCGAGGTGGCCCGCCGGCTCGCGGCGCAGCCGTCGCCGGCCGGCGTGGACGTGGTGGACTTCGGCATCCGCGGCATGGACCTCGTCTACGCCCTGCAGCGGGACTACGACCTCGCGATCCTCGTGGACGCCGCGTCCCGCGGCCAGGCGCCCGGCACGCTGACGGTGCTGGAGCCCGACCTGTGCGAGGAGCGCGACCTGTCCGGGGAGCGCGACCTGTCCGGGGAGCGTGACGCGGCGCGGGAGGCCGCGCAGGCGGACGGCCACGGCATGGACCCGGTCAAGGTGCTCCGGCTCGCCGCGGAGCTCGGGCGGCTGCCCGGCCGGGTGGTCGTCGTGTGCTGCGAGCCCGCCGTCACGCCGTCCGGCGAGCCGGACGAGGACGTGCTGGTGGAGCTGAGCGCGCCCGTGCGGGAGGCGGCCGGCCATGCCGTCCGTCTGGTGATGGACATGATTGCGGAAAACGCCGGGCCCGCTTCCCGGCCTCCGCATCCGGAAGGAGGTGACATGGCATGAGAAAGAGACACGTTGCGGCACTGATCGCGATAGCCACGGTAAGCGCGGTCATCGTCCGCCAATGGCCGGAAATTCACCGGTACATAACGATGAAACGGATGTAGCGCCGTATGCACGAGATCGGAATGTGCGAGGGCCTGGTCGAGCTGCTGGAGCGGCGGGCCGGGGGCAGGCGGATCAGCGGCGCGCGGGTGCGTGTGGGCGTCCGTCACGCGGTCGTCGGGGAAGCGTTCGACCAGGCCTTCACGCTCGCCTCGGCGGGCACCGCCGCCCAGGACGCCGCCGTCGATCTCGTCGTGACGCCCGTCACCGTCACCTGCCGGGCCTGCGGCGCCCGCTGCGAGTCGCTCGACGTGCTGGCGGTCTGCCCGCCCTGCGGCAGCGACGACGTGGACGTCACCGGAGGCGACGAGCTGGTGCTGGAGTCCATCACGTTCGGGGAGGAGCCGGCCGATGTGCCTGGGCATCCCCGGTGAGCTCGTCGCCGCCGACGCGGACAACGCCGACCTCGCGGTGGTGGACGTCGCGGGCGTGCGCCGCCGCATCAACGTCGGCCTGCTCGCCGACGAGGACCTGAAGATCGGCGACTGGGTGCTGGTCCACGTGGGGTTCGCGCTGTCGAAGATCTCCGAGGAGGAGGCGCAGGCGGTGCTGGACTACCTGGAGGGGCTGGGCCCGGCCTACGACGACGAACTGGACGCGCTGCGCCAGTCGGACATCACGTGAGGGGGTCGCGTGCGGTTCGTCGATGAGTACCGCGACGCGGGCAGGGCTCGGGCGCTGGCCGCTGACATCGCCGCCCGGTGCGAGCCGGGCCGCCGGTACACGTTCATGGAGGTGTGCGGAGGGCACACCCACACGATCTACAAGCACGGGCTGGAGGACCTGCTGCCACGGGAGGTCGTGCTCGTGCACGGCCCCGGCTGCCCGGTGTGCGTGATCCCGATGGGACGGGTGGACGACGCCATCCACATCGCGTCGCAGCCCGACGTGATCATGACGTCGTTCGGCGACATGATGCGCGTGCCGGGCGGGAACGGGTCGTTCCTCGACGCCAAGGCCGCCGGCGCCGACATCCGCATGGTCTACTCGCCGCTGGACGCGCTCAAGATCGCCAGGGAGAACCCGGACCGGCGCGTCGTGTTCATGGCGATCGGCTTCGAGACCACGGCGCCGTCCACGGCGATGACCGTGCTGCGGGCCGCCGCCGAGGGCGTGCGCAACTTCTCGGTCTTCTGCAACCACGTCCTCATCATCCCGGCGATCAAGGCCATCCTGGACTCGCCCGACCTGCGGCTCGACGGCTTCGTCGGCCCCGGCCACGTCTCGGCCGTGATCGGCTGCCGGCCGTACGAGTTCATCGCCCGCGACTACGGCAAGCCGCTGGTCGTGGCAGGGTTCGAGCCGCTGGACATCCTGCAGTCCGTGCACATGCTGCTCGGGCAGCTCGCGGCGGGCCGTTCGGAGGTGGCCAACCAGTACGCGCGGGTGGTGCCCTGGGAGGGCAACCGCACGGCCATGGCGGCCATCGGGCAGGTGATGCGGATGCGGGCGCACTTCGAGTGGCGCGGGCTCGGCTTCATCCCGCACTCGGCGATGGCGCTGTCCGACGCGTACGCGGCCTTCGACGCCGAGCGGATCTTCGAGCTGCCCGGGCTGCGCGTGGCCGACCCCAAGGCGTGCCAGTGCGGCGAGGTGCTCAAGGGCGTGCTCAAGCCGTGGGAGTGCAAGGTGTTCGGCACGGCCTGCACGCCGGAGACGCCCATCGGCACGTGCATGGTGTCCTCCGAGGGCGCCTGCGCCGCGTACTACAACTTCGGCCGCTTCAGCCGCGAGCGGGTGAGGGAGGCGACGCTGCGATGACCGCCGAGACGGAGGGCTCGCTCGACGGGCACCCGCCGCCCGCCGGGGTGGCGCTCGACGAGGACACATCCGCCGCCGGGGTGGCGCTCGACGAGGACGCGCCGCCCGCTCCCGGGACGCCGCTGCGTGACCGCGAGCAGCAGGTGCTCGACCGGATCGCGCGGGCCAGGCGGCGCCGGCCGGTGGTCAGGGAGGAGCGGATCACGCTCGCCCACGGCTCGGGCGGCAAGGCCACGCAGACGCTCATCCAGGCGGTCTTCCTGGAGGCGTTCCGCAACCCGCGCCTGGCGCCCCTGGAGGACGGGGCGACGCTGACGCTGGACGGCGCGCGGACCGCGTTCACGACCGACGCGTTCGTGGTGTCCCCGCTGTTCTTCCCCGGGGGCGACATCGGCGACCTCGCGGTCAACGGCACGGTCAACGACCTGGCGATGTGCGGGGCCCGCCCCGCGTACCTGTCGGCGGGCTTCATCCTGGAGGAGGGCTTCCCGGTCGCCGACCTGCGGCGGATCGCCGCCTCCATGGCGGCCGCCGCGGCCGCGGCCGGGGTGGAGATCGTCACCGGCGACACCAAGGTCGTCGAGCGCGGCAAGGCCGACGGCTGTTACGTCACGACCGCGGGCGTCGGGGTCCTGGAGCGGCCCGTGGAGCTGTCGGTCGCGCGGGCGCGGCCGGGTGACGCGGTCGTCGTGTCCGGGCCGATCGGGGAGCACGGCGCCGCGATCATGCTGGCGCGCGGCGACTTCGGCATCGAGGCGCCGATCGCGTCCGACACGGCGCCGCTGCACGGGATCACGGCCGCGCTGCTGGACGCCCTGCCGCCCGGCGGGGTGCGGGCGCTGCGTGACGCCACGCGCGGCGGGATCGCCACCATCCTCAACGAGGTGGCCGTCGCCTCCGGCGTGTGCGTGGTGGCGGAGGAGGAGGCGCTGCCCGTGCGGTCCGAGGTGACCGGGGTGTGCGAGCTGCTGGGCATCGACCCGCTGTACGTGGCCTGCGAGGGCCGGTTCGTGGCGGTGGTGGACGGGGAGTGCGCGGAGCGCGCGGTCGAGGTGCTGCGCGGGCATCCGCTCGGCGCGGGGGCGGCGGTGATCGGCACGGTGCGGGACGACCCGCCGGGGCTCGTCCTGCTGCGCACGGCGTTCGGCGGCACCCGCATCGTGGACCTGCTCGTGGGCGACCCGCTGCCCCGCATCTGCTGACGGGGACGGCGACTCTGCGCGCTCAGGGGGCGGCGGCGGCCACGGCCGCCTGGCCGAGGCTGATCCCGCCGTCGTTGCAGGGCACCCGGCGGTGCGTCAGCACGCGGAACCCCCCGGCGCGCAGCCCGTCGGCCACGCCGCCGAGCAGGAGCTCGTTGGCGAAGACGCCGCCCGACAGCGCCACCGTCCCGATCCCGGCGGCCTCGGCGACCAGGCCGGCCGCCGTCACCACCGCCTCGGCCAGCCCGTGGTGGAACCGCGCCGCGATCACCGGCGACGGCACCCCGCGCCGCAGGTCCTCCACGACGGCCCGTACCAGGTCGGTGCTCCTGATGACCACGGGGGCGGCGAGGGCGCGCGTCGCCCCACCCTCGACCGCCCCAAACCCGGGGGCGGCGCGCGTCCACGGGCACGGATCGCCGGCGAGCCGCGACCCGGCCCCTCCGCTCACGGTCACCGGGTAGCCGTCGCGCACGGCCGGGTCGGCCAGGTGCTCCAGCCCCATGGCCGCCTGCCCCTCGTAGGTGACCGTGTCCCGTACCCCCAGCAGCGCCGCCACCGCGTCGAACAGCCGTCCGGCGCTGGAGGTGAGCGGCGCGGCCGGACCGCCGGCGGCGGCGAGCGCCGACACGGCCGGCCAGAGCCGGGCGTTGCGGCGGGCCACCGCGAGCCCGCCGGCCGGCTCCCCCGCCGCGCCCAGACCCGCAGCGCCCAGACCCGCCGCGCCCAGGTACGCCGCCGCCATGCGCCACGGCTGGCGGATGGCGGTCACGCCGCCCGGCAGCGGCACCCGCTCCAGGTGACCGGCCCGCTCGTACGCCGCCAGGCTCGCCACCAGCAGCTCGCCGCCCCAGATCGTGCCGTCGGGCCCGTGGCCGGTGCCGTCGAACGCCACCCCGACGACGGGTCCCGGCTCGCCGTTGTCGGCCAGGCACGAGGCGATGTGGGCGTGGTGGTGCTGGACCGCGACGACGTCCACGCCGTCGAGCTCCAGCGCGTACTTCGTCGACAGGTACTCCGGGTGCGGGTCGTAGGCGACGATCTCCGGCTCGACGCCGAGCAGCCGCCGCAGCCGCTCGATCTCGCCGGTGTACGCGCCCAGCGCCAGGTGACCCTCCAGGTCCCCGAGGTGCTGCGACAGCACCGCGCGGTGGCCCTGGCCCAGGCAGAAGGTGCTCTTCTGCTCGGCGCCGCAGGCGAGCACGGGCCGCCGGAACGGCCACGGCAGCGTGATCGCCTCGGGGGCGTACCCGCGTGACCTGCGCACCGGCATCGGCGCGCCGCGGAAGACGCGCAGCACGGAGTCGTCGGCGGGGGCGTGGATGGGCCGGTCGTGGCACAGGAACGCGTCGGCGACGCCGCCCAGCCGCCGCAGCGCGTCCTCGTCGTCGTGCGCGATCGGCTCGTCGGCCAGGTTGCCGCTGGTCAGCACGTACGGGCGGGCCAGCTCGCGGCAGAGCAGGTGGTGCAGGGGCGTGTACGGCAGCAGCACGCCCAGGTCGGGCCCGCCGGGCGCCACCGAGGGCGCGACCGGCGCGCCGGCCCGCCGGGGCAGCAGCACGACGGGCCGGCCCGGCCCGGTCAGCAGGGCGGCGGCGGCCTCGCCGACCTCGCAGAGCTCCCGGGCGGCGGCCAGGTCGGCGGCCATCACCGCGAACGCCTTGTCCGGCCGCCGCTTGCGCGCCCGCAGGACGGCGACCGCGTCCTCGGACGCGGCGTCGGCAGCCAGGTGGTAGCCGCCGAGCCCCTTGACGGCCACGACGGCGCCACCCGCGACCAGGGCCGCCGCCTCCGTGAGCGGGTCTCCGGGCAGCGGCGTGCCGTCCGGCGCGCGCAGCGACAGCCGGGGGCCGCAGGCGGGGCAGCACGTGGGCTGGGCGTGGAAGCGGCGGTCGGCCGGGTCGTGGTACTCGCGGGCGCAGGCGGCGCACAGGGCGAAGCCCGCCATGGTGGTGACGGCCCGGTCGTACGGCACCGCCGTGATGATCGTGAAGCGGGGCCCGCAGTTGACGCAGTTGACGAACGGGTACCGGAAGCGGCGGTCGGCCGGGTCGAACAGCTCGGCCAGGCAGTCGTCGCAGGTGGCCACGTCCGGTGGGACGAGCGCCCGCCCGGGGCCGCCGGTGACGCTGGGCACGATGCGGAACCCGCCGTCGCCGGTCGGCGGCACGGCGGTGACGCTGACCCGCTCGACGACGGCCAGCACGGGGGCCCGCTCGCGCACCGCCTCCACCAGCGCGGCGACAGCCGAGGGCGGGCCCTCCGCCTCGATGAACACCCCGCCGCCGTCGTTGCCGACCAGTCCCGCCAGGCCGTACCGGGAGGCCAGAGCGTGCACGAACGGCCGGAAGCCGACCCCCTGGACGACGCCCTCGACCCGGATGAGGGAGCGCACCCGCCCGCTCACGCCTCCGCCCGCTCCCGCCCGACCAGCTCGCGCAGGACGTGGCAGAGGGTCGTCTGCGCCTCCTGCACCCGGTGCACCGACGACGACGGCACGACGAACAGGTGGTCGGCCAGGCGCTCCTCGGCCATCCGGCCGCCGCCCGCCCCGGCGAGGCCGACCGTGACCATGCCGGTGCGGCGGGCCTGCTCCAGGCCGCGCAGCACGTTGACGGACCCGCCGCTGGTGGACAGGGCCATCGCCACGTCACCGGGACGGCCGAGCGCGGCGAGCTGGCGGGCGAAGACCACGTCGAAGGCGACGTCGTTGGCCAGCGCGGTCAGCAGCGCGGCGTCGCCCGTCAGGCAGATCGCCGGGACGCCCTGGCTCTCGCCGTACGGCGCGCGGAACACCTGGGCGACGGCCTGGGCGTCGGTGCTGCTGCCGCCGTTGCCGAACGCGAAGAGCGTGCCCCCGGCCCGGAAGGCGGCCGCCATGGCCGCGGCGCAGGCGGCGACGGCGGGCCCGAACCCGGCGAGCACGCGCAGGCGCAGCTCCAGGCTCTCGGCCGCCTTGGCCTCGGTGGAGCGGACGAGGTCCGTCCCGGCGTCGCCGTCGGGGGCGAGGAACGGGTACAGCGTGCTCATGAGCCGTCACCGCCGCCCAGCACCGCGATGGCCTCCTTGGCGTGGACCAGGACGACGTCGCCGACCCGCGCCTCCACCAGGGCGACGCTGACCTCCTCGACGCCCTCGCCGGTGTCCACGAGGGCGAGCCCGCCGGGACGCAGCTCGGTGACCCGCACCCGCACGGCCGTGTCGGAGCAGGTCACGCACGTGTCGCCGGGGTCGCACGCGGCCGGCGCCGCCGTCGTCCCCTCAGGCTCGTCCAGCACGACGTGGACGAGCTCCCAGAGCAGGTGGTAGGCGGTCACGTGCAGCTCCCGGGCGACGAGCGGATCGTCGCACCACGCGGTGAGCACATGGTCGGCGGCCACCGCGCCGGAGGGCGGGCCTCCCGGTGGGGTGGTGGGCGGTGCGGCCGTGAGGGCGACGGTGAGCATGCCGAGCTCGCGGGCCGCCGCGAGCCCATCCCGCACGCGACGGTCGTCCTCGCCGGTCAGCACGCCGAGCGCGATGTCCCCCGGCCGGCCGAACGTCCTGACCTGGACGGCGAAACCGGCCTCGGGCCCGCTCTCCCCGGCCGGGCCGCCGAGCGCCACCGCGTCCCCGGCCAGCGAGATCGCCGGCAGCGCCGGCCGGCCCACGATCACCGGATGGGTGAACTCCACCGCCACGTGCCCCGCGTCGGCCGCCGCCGCGCCGTCGCCGAACGTGACGAGCCGGCCCCCGCGGCGGAAGCGCGCCGCCATGTCCCGGGCCGCGGCGGCGATCGACCCGGCGTCGCGGGCCAGCGCCCGGCCGGGCGCGGTCCGGCGCGCGGCGGCCTGCTCCAGCAGGTTCTCGGGTGTCCCCGGTTCGATGGCCATGCGCGTCCCCCGTGGTGGTGCCTCAGCAGACATGCTCATCGGCGCCGCGACACGGCCGGGGCGCGCGCGTGCCCGCGTCGCGTCAATGTTGGGACAGGTTTCGGCCGCACAAGCACGTCACGGCGGCCGCCACGTCCGCGCCGCCCGCGAGTCGACGGCGGTGGCGGGACGGGGACGTGGGAGGTACGCTCGACGCAGTCAACCAAGCGCTTGCTAGAGAGAGGATCCGCGATGCCGCGACTCGCCGCCGACCGCGCGCCCGACGTGTCCCTGAGCGTCGAGGTCGCGGCCCCCGCCGAGGTGGTCTACGAGCTGGTCAGCGACGTGCCCCGGCTGCCGTCCTGGGCGGCGGAGTGCGTGTCGTGCCGCTGGATGGGCGGGGCGACCGGCCCGGCGCCGGGCGCGAGGTTCCTGGGCGTCAACCGCAACGGGTTCTTCCGCTGGTTCACGGTCAGCGAGGTGCGCGACGCCGAGCCGGGCCGCCTGTTCGCCTGGGAGGTGGTGCCCGGTCTGGCCCGCTGGGAGTACCGCATCACGCCCACCGGCGCGGGCTGCACGGTCACCGAGAGCACGTGGGACGGGCGCGGCTTCGTGATCAGTCACGTCATCGGCCCGGTGCTGACCGGCGTCCACGACCGCAGGGCCGCCAACGCCCGCAACATCGCCCGGACCCTGGACCGGCTCAAGGCCGCAGCCGAGGCCGCCGCCGTGGAGCGCCGCCCCTGAGCGGCGCCCCCGCCCGCGGCCTCCTGGGCGGCGCCCCGGCCGCGGCCCCCTGAGCGGGGGCCGGGCTCACGGGGCGCCGAAGGCCCGGCGTTCGAGCGACCGGTAGCCGAAGCGGCCCAGCGCCAGCATCATCCGGTAGAACGCGTTCGGCGCGAGCGTCCTGTCGCGTTCCGCCCGCGAGGCGTACGTGGCCAGCCACGGCCCCATGAACGTCAGGTCCTTCACCGAGTACCGCCTGCGCGCCTCCAGCTCGAAGCGCCGGTAGTCCTCGACGGAGACGTACCGGGTGACCGCCGGGAAGATGACCTCCTCCTCCTTGCCCAGGTGCCGTTCGAGCAGCTCGCGCAGCTCCTTGACCGTCTCGGCCAGGGGACGCGCCCCGGCGGCCGGGTCGGCGGCGAAGCGGGCCGCCTGCTCGCCCGCCCGCTCCAGCAGCGCGTCCAGCACCTCGTGGTCCTCGCTGAACTCGCCGAGGTCCATCGTGACGCCGGCCGCCCGGGTCGCGGCACCCAGCAGGGGCCACAGCCCCTCGTCCTCGATGCTGTGGTGGCGGACCGTGGCGAAGATCAGGCGGTCGATGTAGGTGCGGACGGCCGCGGCCCGGCGCGCGGGCATGCGGGCCGCGTCCGGCGAGTCCAGCGTGGTGACCAGCCGCAGCAGGTCGGCGCGGATGGCGCGGTGCTCGACGTAGCCGACCGTCAGGTCGACCTCGGGGGCGCCCTCGCGCCGTGGGGTCACTGCCGTCATGACGTCCCTCCGTCAGGCGATTCTGAACGGGTGGCCCTCGAAGTAGCCGGCCAGCCCGTCCAGGCAGGCCGTGCGCGAGGGCGGGTGGAAGGCGAGCGGCCGGCACGCCGCGAGCAGGTAGGCGATCTCCGGCGACCCGATGAAGGCCATCCCGCCGAGCTGTTCGGCGGCCAGCGCCGCCGCGTCGGTGATCGCGTCCTGTACGGCGAAGCGGCTGATGACCGCCTTGGCCAGGGCGTCGCGGTCGAAGTCGCGCTGCTCGACGAGCCGGGCCAGGCCCTCGACCAGGCACGTCGCCGTGTCGAGGCGCACGCCGAGCGCCGCCCGGCCGGCCGCCCCTCCCCGTCGCTCCCGGAAGACGCGCTCGGCCAGGGCCGAGGCCGCCCCCAGGTAGACGGCGGAGATCATGCACTGGAACCAGACGAAGGCGATGGCCGTGAGCGCGTCCACGCCGCTCGGGTCGTCGAGGTCGGGGCGGACGACGAAGTCCTCGGCCACCTCGACGTCGGTGAGCCTGACCTCCTCGCTCTCCGCGCCGGCCAGGATCTCGCTGCGCCAGAACGGGTGCACGCTGATGCCGGGAAGGTCGGCGGGCACGACCATCATGCCGAGCGCGGGCCCGTCGCCGCCGGGCAGGGCGACGGTCGCGCTCAGCAGGTCCATGGACCGGGCCAGGCTGCACGGCTTCTTGCTGCCGTTGACCAGGTAGCCGCCCTCGACCGGGACGGCGGTCATGGACGGGGCCACGATGCTCTGCCCGGTGCGCCCCTCGGCGCCGCCCGAGGAGATGAGCAGCCCCTTGGCCGCGATCTCCTGGAGCAGGATCGCCTCCAGCGCCTCGGGGTCGGCGGCCACCACCTCGTACAGCGTGGCCACCGTGAAGTGGTGCATGGCCGTGCCGACGGCCAGCGACGGCGAGCACGAGGCAACCGCCGTCATCGTCCGCATCACCTCGACCGGGGAGGCGCCCGCGCCGCCGTGCTCCTTGGGCACGAGCAGGGCGGGCCCGCCGTGGGCGCGGAACAGGCCGATGCCCGGGTTGCCGGGCTTCTCCAGGTCGAGCAGCGGCACCTCGGACAGGGCCGCGCACAGCCCGGGCAGGTGACGCTCGGCCGCCTCCCTAGCGACGTCCAGGCTCCGCACGGCGCCCCCTCCCCTCTCCGCGGCTCCTGAGGCGCTGCTTCACGCCGTGCGCGATCTGCGCGGCGGCGAACGACACGACCTGGCCCGCGACGAAGCGGTAGACGGTCAGCGGCGTGTAGCGGCGGGTGCCGCGGCGCAGCGCGTCGACGATCCGGCGCACCTCGTCCTCCCTGGCCATGACCCGCGGGAAGAACCTGAGCTGCATCACCAGCAGCCCGCAGTCGCGCAGGATCATCGCCGAGAGCCCGGCCTCCAGGAGCTGGCCGAGCTGGGAGCGCATGCCGAAGGGGAACCAGCGGCGGCGCAGGACGAGGCGGAGCAGGCCGCCCGTCCCGGCGACGCGGTCGAACAGGCGCGAGCGCGCCGCCACCTCGGCCAGGCCCTCCTCCAAGATCTGCCGGCAGCGGTCGCGCTCCTCCTGGGCCGCGGGGTCCAGGGCCCGTTCCAGGGCGTGCACCGCGACGTGCGCCGACAGGGCGTTGCGGTAGTGGTGGCGCAGCCGTTCGACGTGCCCGGCGTCGCGCTCCGCCGCCCGGCGCAGCACCTCGCCGGTGACCAGCGCGGCGCCCATGGGCAGGGTGGTGTCGCTGAGCGGCTTGGCCAGGGAGATCACGTCCGCGTCCGGGATGACGTCGCGGTGGGCGAGGAAGCCGATCCCGGTCCGCCAGCCGCCGGTGAGCACCTCGTCCACCCCGATGAGGTAGCCGTGCTCGTCCTTGAGCCGCGCCACGGCGGCGAGCAGGTCGCCGGGGAGCGGCCGGCACATCATGCCCTGGATGACCTCCAGCCAGACCAGGGCCACCGTGCCGCCGCGCACCTCCTCCTCGAACCGGGCGGCGGCTCCGGGGGCGAACGGGTCGACGTAGACGAGGTCGAAGTAGTACGGGCGGAACGCCTCGCGGTCGGACTCGGTGTGCTGCTGGCCGTACTTGCTGAGGTTGAGCGAGATCAGCGTCTTGCCGGAGAAGTTGCCGGTGAAGGTCACCACGCGGGTGCGGGGCGCGGCCGCCATGAGGCCGAGCGAGACGGCCACGTCGACGGCGCTGGCGCCGCTGACGGCGGGGAAGGCGTGCGGGAAGGACGTCAGCCGCGCCAGGAGCGCTTCCAGGGCGGCGAAGTGGTCGGCGCCGGGCTCGTGCCCGGCCAGCACCCCGTCCATGAGGTCGGGCGGGTTGTGCCCGCGCAGGCTGACGCCGCCGCCGCCCGCGCAGTCCAGCACGACGGTGCCGTCGCCGAGCGTGAGCCGGGCGCCGTCGGCCTCGACCACTTCGAGGGCGAAGCCGGACATCTCCATGCCCTGGGCGACGAACGGGTTGACGTGGTCGCGGTAGGTGTCGATGCGCTCGCGCATGCTCAGGTCGATGCGGTCCAGGCGCGCGGCGGCCTCCGCGTCGACGTGGCCGTGCCGGCGCAGCGCGTCGAGCACGATCGACAGGCACAGGCCGTTGCCACCGAAGGTGGAGGTGTGGGCGAGGCTGTCGTGGGCGTTGTTCCACACCTCGTACGTCGGCTCGGACATCAGGAAGCAGCCGAACGGCACCTGCCGCCCGGTGAGGTTCTCGCCGAAGACGTGGACGTCGGCGGCCGGGCCGGTGAAGAGGGCCGGGTCCCACAGGTCGAGCTCGGTGGTGCAGACGATGCGCAGGGCGCCGCGCCGGGCCGCCCGGCGCAGCAGCTCCGCCCGGGCCCGTTCCTCCTCCTCGCCGCTGTGTCCGCGCACGACGATCAAGGCCGCCCACTCGCGCCGCTCCAGCAGCGTCAGGGCCGCCGCGGCGTCGGTGACGACGTGGACGCCCGGCACGAGCGCGCGCTCCGGCCCGGTCCCCACCGGGTCGAAGAACGGCGCGTACCGGGGCGTGTCCTCCAGGAACAGGACGCGTCCCCCGTCGGCGCGCCCGCGGCGGACCGACGCGTGCCGGGCCAGTTTGATCGCGCCGGCCAGCGCCTCGAGGGTGGAGTTGGCGAAGAAGGAGAAGAAGCGGCCGGGGCCGGCCAGACGGTCGAGCAGGTAGGCGAGCTTGGCCTGCTCGGCGTTCATGAACGCGTTGGTGAGGATCATGTTGGGACGCTTGAGCTGGTTGAAGTCCGCGACGGCCTTCAGCGTCCCCGAGTCGGCCCCGCGGAAGACGGACGGCGCCATGGCTCACCCCATCCGCGGGATGGACTTGTACTCCAGGTAGCCGTCGAGCCCTTCCGGGCCGAGCTCGCGTCCCATGCCGCTGGCCTTGAAGCCGCCGAACGGCGCGGCCGGGTCGAGGAGGAAGCCGTTGAGCGCGCACACGCCGGTGCGCACCCGCCGGGCGACGGCCAGGCCGCGCTCGGTGTCCCTGGTCCACACCGACCCGCCGAGGCCGTACTCGCTGTCGTTGGCCAGCCGGACCGCGTCCTCCTCGTCCTCGTACGGGATGACGACGAGGACCGGGCCGAAGATCTCCTCGCGGGCCACGCGCATGGTGTTGTCGCCCAGGAAGACGGTGGGCTCGACGTACCAGCCGCGTTCGAAGCCCCGGCGCCCGCCGCCGGCGACGAGCTTGGCGCCCTCCTCCTGGCCGAGGCGGATGTAGCCCTCGACCTTGTCGCGCTGGCTCGCGGTGGTCAGCGGGCCGAGCTCGGTGGCGGGGTCGAACGGGTCGCCCATCCGCATCGTCCGGCACGCCTCCGCCAGGCGGTCCAGCACCTCCTGCACGCGGTCGCGCTGGACCAGCACCCGGGTCTGCGCGATGCAGCCCTGGCCGCTGACGATGAACGACGTCATCGGCAGCCAGCCGATGTAGGAGTCGAGGTCGGCGTCGTCGAGCAGGATGGCCGCGGACTTGCCGCCGAGCTCCAGGCTGCACCGCCTGAGCTGCTCGGCGCAGATGGCGCCGATGCGCCGGCCGGCGGCGGTGGAGCCGGTGAAGGCCACCTTGTCCACGCCCGGGTGCCGGACCAGGTGCTCGCCGGTCTCGCGGCCGGCCGGGACGATCCCGACCACGCCCGGCGGCAGGCCCGCCTCGTCGACCAGCTCGGCCAGGATCTGCGCGTCGAGCGGCGTCTCGGGAGCCGGCTTGACGACGACGGTGCAGCCGGCCAGCAGGGCGGGCGCCATCTTGGTCATGGTGAGGAACTGCGGGGTGTTCCACGGCACGATGGCGGCCACGACGCCGACCGGCTCGCGCCGTACGGTGACGGGCGCGAACAGGCCCTGCCGCTCGCTCTCCATGACCAGCGAGTCGCCGAGCCCGGCGTAGTACGACAGCACGGCGTGGGCGATGGGGGCCTGGGCGAGCTGGGAGAAGGCGAGCGTGCAGCCCATCTCGGCGGTGATGGTCTCGGCCATCTCGCCCTGCCTGGCCTCGTAGGCGGCGGCCAGGCGGCCCAGCGCCCCGGCCCGCTCCGCCGGTGACATGCGCGGCCACGGGCCGTCGTCGAACGCCTCCCTGGCCGCGGCGACGGCGCGATCCATGTCGGCCGGGGACCCTTCGGGCACCCTGCCGACGACCTCCTCGGTGTGGGGGGACACGACCTCGATGACGTCGCCCGTGGCCGGGTCCGTCCAGCGGCCCCCGATGTAGAGCTGGGTGTACTCGTGCACTTCCGCCTCTCCTCACGAAGAGGGGACTCGCGCCCGTCCCCGTACCGATCTGACCAAACGCTTGCTTGAAATATAGCTACCGGGCGACAATACATCCACCTTGAAACAGGTTCTACCGAGAAAAGCCGGAATTCCGTCCGGGAAGGAAAAACCCATGCGCGCCGCATTAGTCCACGAGCCCGGTGCCGCCCTCGAACTGCGCGACGACGTCACCGTCGCCGGGCCCGACCCGGGCGAGGTGAGGGTCCGCGTCCGGGCCACCGGCGTCTGCCACTCCGACCTGTCGGCGCTCAAGGGCGTCCTGCCCGCCTCCCTGCCCGCGGTGCTCGGCCACGAGGCGGCGGGCGAGGTCGTCGAGGTGGGCTCCCAGGTCAGCGGGCTCGCGCCGGGCGACCACGTGGTCCTGTCGTTCATCCCGCCGTGCGGCTCGTGCGCCGACTGCCTGGGCGGCCAGCCGTACCTGTGCATCACGTACGTCCTGGAGGGCTTCACCAAGCCGCGCTTCCGCCTCGGCGACGGCACCCCGTGCTTCGGCTTCGGCGGCCTCGGGGCCTGGGCCGAGGAGCTCGTCGTCCCCGCGCAGGCCACGGTCAAGATCGACCCGGACGTGCCGTTCGAGCTGGCCGCGCTGCTGAGCTGCGCGGTCGCGACCGGCGTGGGCGCGGTCATCAACACGGCCCGGGTCGAGGAGGGCGCCTCCGTCGTGGTCATCGGCGCGGGCGGCATCGGGCTGTCGGTCATCCAGGGGGCGCGGCTGGCCGGCGCGGCGACCATCCTGGCCGTGGACCCGATCGAGGCCAAGCACGAGGCCGCCAAGCGCTTCGGCGCCACCCACGCGACCACGCCGGAGCAGATGGAGGCGGTCAAGGGCCTGCTCACCGGCGGGCGCGGCTTCGACCACGCCTTCGAGGCCGTCGGCCGGTCGAGCACCGTCAAGGCCGCCTGGCAGGCCGCCAGGCGCGGCGGCGACGTGGTGGTCGTGGGCGCGGGCGCCACGGACGACCAGGTCGAGCTCGACGCCTTCTCCCTGCTGTTCGACGGCAAGAACATCCTGAGCTCCATCTACGGCTGCTCCGACCTGCGCCGCGACGCCAGGCGGTTCGTCGACCTGTGGCGGGCCGGCCGGCTGGACCTGGAGAGCCTCATCACCCGCCGCATCCGCTTCGAGGAGCTGCCGGACGCCGTCCTCGCCTTGGACAAGGGCGGGGACGTGATCCGTCAGGTGGTGCTCTTCGACTGACCCTGGTCGCCCGGCGGGGTTCGCGCCCCGCCGGGCCGCTACCTGAGCTCGTAGATCTCGTACTCCAGGCTCGTGAAGTCGGCCGACAGGCCGCCCTTGCCGACCGCCTGGACGCCCGCCAGCCACTGGTAGCGCTCGTCGCCGGTCTCGAACAGCGGCGCGATGTAGGCCACGGCGGCGGCCAGGTCGCCGCTGGTGTCGAAGCGGCCGGTGTAGCGGACGAGCACGTGGGCGCCGTCGCCGGTCTGGACAGTGAGCCGCACGTCGGGCGTGCCGATGGCCCCCGACGGGCTCGCGGTGAACCAGTCGGCGGCGGCCCGGCCGGCGAGCTTGGCCGAGAAGCGCTCACCGGTGAAGGTCGCCTCCTCGATCTCGGCGACGACGCGCTGCCCGGTCGGCGTCGGGCCGAGGTCGATGGGCGTGCTCATGCGGAGCTGGGCGGTGCACAGGGGGATCAGCTCTAGCGTCATGGTGCGGGTCCTTTCCGGGAGTCAGAACGTGACGGGCAGGGCGCGCGGCCCGTGCATGAGCCCGCCGTCGGTCCAGCGGATCTCCTCGGGGGCCACGGCAAGGCGCAGGGCCGGGTGGCGGCGGGCGAGCGTGCCGACGGCCACCTCCAGCTCCATGCGGGCCAGGTTGGCGCCCATGCAGTAGTGCGGGCCGTGGCCGAAGGCCAGGTGCGGGTTGTCGGCGCGGGTCACGTCGAAGACGTCCGGCCGGTCGAACAGGCCAGGGTCGCGGTTCGCCGAGGCGAGCACGGGGATGACCACCTCCCCCGCGCCCACCGTCCCCGCGGGCAGCGCCACCGGCTCCCGCGCCAGGCGCAGCAGCGCTGCGTCGGCGGGCACGTCGAAGCGCAGGATCTCCTCGACGGCGCCCGCCACGGACGCCTCGCCCCGGCACAGCATGAGGTACTGCTCCGGGTGGCGCAGCAGCGTGAACATCCCGCGCGCGATCATCGTCCGGGTCGTCTCGTGGCCGGCCAGGATGAGCGTCACCACCATGTGGACCAGCTCGTCCTCGGTGAACGTGGCGCCCTGGTCGGTGGCCTCGATCATCGCGTCCAGCAGGCCGCCGCCGGGCGCGGCCCGCCGCTCGGCCACCAGGGCCGCGGCGTAGTCCAGGAACCGGCCGAACTGCTCGACCCGCTCGTCCTCCGCCGCCTCGGAGGTGGACAGGAACGCGTCGGACCAGGCCCGGAAGCGGTCGCGGTCGGCCGCGGGCACGCCGAGCAGCTCGCAGATGACCAGCGTGGGCAGCGGAAGCGCGTACGCCTCCGCCAGGTCCACGGGCGGCGCCCCGAACCCGTCCGCCAGCTCCGCGGCGATCTCCTCCACCCGGTGCCGCCAGGAGGCGACCCGGCGCGGGGTGAAGGCGCTCGACGCGATCCGCCGGAGCCTGCCGTGCTCCGGCGGGTCCATGTTGGAGATCGAGAACGGGTCGTCGTCCACGCTCAGCCCCGGCGCGAAGCGCGGGGCGCCGGGGAAGGTGAGGTCGCGGGTGAAGCGCGGGTCGCCCAGGGCCTCGCGGACGTCCGTGTGGCGCAGGGCGAGGCGGGCCGGGGCGCCGCTCGGCATCACGACCGGCGCGAGCGGGCAGGTCTCGCGCAGCCGGCCGTACTCGGGGGGCGGCTGGAAGAACGCGCCGGGCGCGAACGGGAACGCCGCCGCGCCGCCTGTCGCGTGGCCGGCCCCGTTCGCCGGCCCGGTCCGGGGGCGGTCAGACACCGCAGGCCGCGTCCGTGTAGAACTGGCGGGCCCAGGCGCGGGTCTTCGCGATGTCGCCCTCCTTGTCGCACAGGTGGGCGGGCAGCGCGCCGCCCGCGAACGCGGCGCGGCTCGGCAGGGGACGGAAGACCTTGTTCTCCCAGATCGGGATGTCCTCCTCGATGGAGCGCCAGGTGTGCTGGGCCGTCATCTGGTGGATCAGCTCGGTCAGGTCGTCGTCGTCCAGCCGCCGGGTGCGCTGGTACATCACGAAGTCGATGTGCTCCTCGTCGACGGGCGTGAAGCACGAGTGGATCTGCCGGTCGATGACCAGGCCGTTGTAGTCGAGCTTGCTGTCGATCTGGCTGAAGCCGAGCCCGGCGTGCAGGTACGCGTTGCGCGACCACGCCTGCTGCTCCGGCAGGCCCTCCCCGGCGTCGTAGGTGCCGGTGAACTGGCCGCGGAAGTACACCCCGTCCGGCTCGGCGTCGTAGGACAGGATCTCGGTGGCGGCGTGCAGGGTCTGCTGGTGGGCGGCGTCGGCGGCGTTGTCGAAGATCTCCTGCAGGTGGGTGCGGATCTTCCAGGTCTTCGTGATGTGGCCGGTCCAGTGCTCGGTGGAGTCGTAGTCGGGGATCTGCGGCACCGTCCATCCGGGATCCCGGCCGAGCTCGTCGTAGAAGACGGCGACGACGCCGTTGACCTCGCAGGCGGGGTACGTGCGCAGCCGCGCCTGCTGCGGGATCCGGTCGGTGTACGGGATGCCGACGCAGCGGCCGGTGCCGTCGTAGCGCCAGGAGTGGAACGGGCACACGAGCGCGCCGTCCTCGATGCGGCCGCCCACCGCCAGATTGGCGCCCAGGTGGGGGCAGTGGGCGTCGGCCACGACGGGCGCGCCCCGCTCGTCCCGGAAGACGACGAGGTCCCGGCCGAAGTAGTGGACGCCCTTGACGGCGCCGGGCACGACGTCGGCGGAATCGGCGACGCGGTACCAGCTCGTCGGATACGGCTGCATGGGATAACGCGGAACCGACATCGATCCTCCGAAGGCTGTGCATTCAGCGGACACCTGTCTCGCGCCTTCGACAGGCCGTTCAGAAAGAACGGGTTCTTTTCGATAGTAGACGCCGTGAATGGCGTTAGCTAGAACGAGTTCTATGCCGTCGCCGCGGCCTGCGCGGTCTCCCTCGCCCAGCGGTAGTCGGCCTTTCCGGCGGGTGATCGCGTCATCCGCTCGACGAACGCGTACGTCCGCGGCACCTTGTAGCCGGACAGGCCCCGGCGGCAGTGGGCGTCCAGCTCCTCGGCCGTGGGCCGGGCGCCCTCGCGGGGCTCGACGACCGCGGCGACGCGGCTGCCGAAGCGCTCGTCGGGGATGCCGGTGACCACCGCGTCGAAGACGTCCGGGTGACCTTTCAGCACGGCCTCGACCTCCTCGGCGTACACCTTCTCGCCGCCGGTGTTGATGCACTGGGAGCCGCGCCCGAGGACGGCGATCGTGCCGTCCTTCTCCACGGTGGCCATGTCGCCGCTGAGCAGCCACCGCACGCCCTCGCCGTCGGCGACGAAGGTGCGCGCGGTCTTGCCGGGGTCCTTCCAGTAGCCGAGCGCGATGGGGCCGCTCCTGGCGACCTGCCCGATGACGCCGGACCCGGGCTCGACCGGCCGCAGCCGCTCGTCGAGGACCGTGAGCCCGGGGTCGTTGGCCCGGTAGCGCAGGCCCTCCCCCGCCTCGCCGCCGCTCACGCCGGAGGCGGTGTAGCCGGACTCGGTGGAGCCGAAGTTGTCGAGGATCATCACGTTCGGCAGCAGCTCCGCCAGCCGGTCGCGCACCGGGCCGGACAGCAGCGCGCTGGTCGAGCTGATCACCAGCAGGGACGACACGTCGTGGCCGCCGGCGGCCAGCTCCTCGGCCAGCGGGCGGGCCATGGCGTCGCCGGTGATGTTGATCGTGTTGACCCGGTGGCGCGCGATGGCGCGCAGCACGTCCGCGGCGTCGAATCTGCGGACGTAGCAGATCGTCGCGCCGAGCCACCAGCCGATGAACGTGGCGACCTGCGCCGCGCCGTGGATCAGCGGCGCGACCGGCATCATCACCAGGGGGCCGCCGCCCTTCGCCGCCTCGACGAGCTGCTCGGGGGTCGCGGGGAAGGGCGCGTAGTTGTGCCAGAACGCCCTGATCAGGTCCTCGACCCGCCACATCACCCCCTTGGGGAAGCCGGTGGTGCCGCCGGTGTAGATGATGAACAGGTCGTCGCCCGAGCGGGGCCCGGGGACGCGCGCCCCGGCCCGTCCCGCACCCCTCCGTCCGGCCACGGCGTCCTCGTACCTGACCGCTCCGGGCACCGCCCCGCTCTCCACCCCCACCTCGATGAGCCGCCCCACCTCCTTGCCGTCCTTGCCGTCCTTTCCGGACTTGCCGTCTCCGGTCAGGCCGTGGGGCGGCGGGATCCGGGCGACGGCCGGGGCCACCCGGTCGGCCAGCTCGCCGTCGTACAGCAGCGCCTTCAGCTCCGCGTCGGTGTAGAGGTAGACCAGCTCGTCCTCGACGTAGCGGTAGTTCACGTTGACCGGCACGGCGCGGATCTTGAGCGCGGCGAGGACGGCCGCGATGTGCTCGACGCAGTTGAACAGCTGCAGGCCCACGTGGTCGCCCGGCCCGAGGCCGGCGTCGAGCAGGGCGTGGGCGAGCGCGTCGGCCTCGGCGTCGAGCTCGGCGTAGGTGAGCTCACGGGTCGTGCCGAGGGCGTCGGGGCTGACGAGGGCCCGGCGCTCGCCCATCGCGTCGGCGAGGGCCTCGAACAGGTCGGCGTGGTTGAACTCCATCAGGGCACTCCCCCGTCCGGTGATCCCCATCGCGGGGAACGGCGCCGCCGCGGGCGACGGCATCGCCGCGCAGCCGCAGACTAACCCTCACCCGCTTGCCTAGCAAGCGCTTGATTGGATTCGGCCGGAACGAGGACCGGCCCCGGCCGGGCGACGCGCATGAGGGCGGCCGCGACGGCCGTGGCGGCCAGCAGCCCGGCGCCCAGCAGGAAGGCCCATCGGCCCGCGGACACGTGCTCCGTGCCCGGGCCGGCGGTCAGGGCGCGCAGGTAGGCGCCGCCGAGGACGGCGGTGCCGAGCGTCGACCCGGCCTGCTGGACGGCGTTGAGCAGCCCGGCGGCCGACCCCGTCTCGTGCGGGCGGACCCGGGACAGCGCGGCGGTGAAGAAGGGGGTGGTGAACAGGCCGTTGCCGGCGCCCGCGACGGCCAGCCCCGCGGCGACGATCCCGAGCGTCCCGGCGGTCGCGGACGACCGGTAGGCGATGACGGTGACCGCCAGGCCGGCGAGCATGACCGCCAGCCCGGCGAACATCACCCGCCGCCCGTACCGGGGAACCAGGCGGGCGCCGGCGACCCAGGAGGCGATCCCCATGGCCGCCGACCAGGGCAGCAGGGCGAGCCCGGCGGTCAGCACGTCCTGCCCGAGACCGAGCTGGACCTCCAGGACGACCACCAGCGACAGGCCGTTCATCGCCGCGAAGAACAGGGCCGAGGTCGCCAGCGCGGCCGGGAAGCCGCGGTCGCGGAACAGGCTCGCCTCCACCAGCGCCGCGCGCCCGGCCCGCGCCCGGCGGCGCTGCTGGAAGGCGAAGCCCACGAGGAGCGCGACGCCCGCGACCGCCATGGCCCAGCCCCGCGCCGGTCCGCCGGTGGCGTCCCCCTGGATGAGGGGGAAGACGACCAGGCCGGTGCCCAGCGCCGCGAGCACGGTCCCCGTCCCGTCGAGCCTGGGCCGCGCCGCCCCCGCGGACGCCGCCCGGCCCGCATCCGCGTGAGCAGCCGCACCCGTCCCCTCGGCCGCTTTCCGGTCCGCCGCGTCGGGCGCCTCCCGGCCCGGCAGCAGGGGGACGGCGGCGAGCACGGCGGCGGCGAGTGGCAGGTTGACCAGGAAGGCCGCCCGCCACGACGAGCCGAACAGGTCGGCGTGCGTGAGCACCGCGCCGAGGACGGGCCCGGCGACGGCGGCCAGCCCCATCACCGGCCCGATACTCCCCATGGCCCTGGCCAGCTCCGCGCCGTCGAACATCGTGCGGATCAGCCCGATGGTCTGCGGGATGACCAGCGCCGCGGCGGCCCCCTGGACCGCGCGCAGGCCGATGAGCGTCCCCACGTCCGGCGCGAGGGCGCAGGCCGCCGACGCGAGCGCGAACCCGGCCACGCCCAGGGCGAACACCCGCCGCCGCCCGGCCAGGTCGCCCAGCCGGCCCCCGGTGATCAGCAGCACCGCGAACGGCAGCGTGTAGGCGGCGTTGAACCAAGGGATGGCGGAGGCGTCCCCGCCCAGGTCGGCGTGGACGACCGGCGCGGCGACCGTGACGATCGTCGCGTCCAGCAGGTTCATGGCCTCGGCGACCAGCAGCGCGGCCAGCCCGGCCCAGCGCAGGCGGCGGGCCGCGCTGTCATGGTGGAGGGGCATCGTTCTCCCTCTTCCTTCCTCAGGTGCTCGTTCGTGCGCGAACAGCGTCGGTCCGGCGGGCGAGGACCTTCCAGCCGAGCGGCGTCAGGTGCGGATTTCCGCCACGAACCGCCTCGAATGTGAGGAATCCTGGTCACATGGATGACGTGGATCGCGCCCTGGTGCACGCCCTGCACATCGACGGCCGGGCCCCGTTCAGCCGGGTCGCCGAGGTCCTGGGCGTGTCGCCGCAGACGGTGACGCGGCGCTACCGGCGGCTGCGCCGCGAGGCGGGGCTGCGCGTGGTGGGCCTGGCCGACCACGGCCGCTCCGGGCACACCCAGTGGGTGGTGCGCCTGAGCACCACGCCGGCCGCCGCCCGGCCCCTGGCCCACTCGCTGGCCCGCCGCGCCGACACCTCCTGGGTCAAGCTCACCTCCGGCGGCACGGAGATCTTCGCCATGGTCCACGCGCCCGACGCGACCAGCCCGCCCCTGCTGCACGACGTCCCGCGGCGGGCCGGCATCACCGCGGTCTCGGCCCACTGCGTGCTCCACACGTACCTGGGCGGGCCCGCCGCCTGGCACGGGCGCCTCCAGACCCTCGACGAGGGGCAGCGGGCGCTGCTGAGCCCTGACCTGCCGCCCACCGTCGCCGAGCCTCCCCGGCTGACCGGGGCGGACCGCTCGATGATCGACGCGCTGCGCCACGACGGCCGGGCGCCCCACGCCGACCTGGCCGCCGTCACCGGCTGGTCGCAGGCCACGGTGGCGCGCCGCCTGGCCGACCTGCGCGCCCGCGGCGCCCTGTTCTTCGACGTGGAGATCGACGCCGCCGCGTACGGCGTCACGACCCAGGCCCTGCTGTGGATGGCGGTCGCGCCCGGCGACCTGGAACGGGTGGCCATCGCCCTGGCCGGCCATCACGAGCTGGCCACGGTCATCGCCACGACCGGGAACACGAACCTGCTCGCCTGCGCGCTGTGCTCCGGCCCCGCCGACCTGCACCGCTACCTCGTCCACCGGCTCGGCGCCCTCGACGGCGTACGGACCCTGGAGACCGCTCCCGTCCACGCCACCCTCAAGGCGGCCGGCCACCTCCCCGCCGACGGGACACGTTTGGCCCGGACCGGCTGGGCAGGTGCGTGAGGCAAGCAGGGGCGGAAGTCAACGGAGGTGCGGCATGGCCGAGCAGCAAGACGTGATCAGCGTGCTGGTGACCGACCACCGCGAGGTCGAGCGGATGTTCGCGGAGCTGGAGACGATGATCGGCGCCGTCGACGAGCGGCCGAAGACCCTGGCCGAGCAGGTCGTCATCGAGCTCGTACGCCACTCGGTGGCCGAGGAGGCGTACCTGTACCCGGCGGTGCGCAAGTTCGTCGAGGGCGGCGACGAGCTGGCCGACCACGAGATCGCCGAGCACGCCGAGGCCGAGGAGACCATGAAGCGGCTGGAGAAGCTGGAGCCGGGCGACGAGGACTTCTGGCCGGTCATGGAGAAGCTGATGCGGGAGATCCGCCACCACGTCCAGGAGGAGGAGGGCGACCTGTTCCCGAAGCTGCGGGCGTCCTGCCCGGCCGAGGAGCTCACCGAGCTGGGGGCCAAGGTCGAGCGGGCCAAGAAGGTGGCTCCCACCCGGCCCCATCCGTCGGCGCCGGACACGCCGCCCCTCAACAAGCTGCTGGCGCCCGGGGCAGGCCTGGTCGACCGCCTGAGGGACGCCCTCACCGGCCGCGGCAAGTCCTGACCTGACCGGCCCGGGGCGGCCCCCCGGGTCGGCACGTCCAGAACCGGGACATCTATAGTCCCGGTATGCACATGGGTGAAGGAGTCGAGTGGGGCCTGCACTGCTGCGTGACCCTGGCCTGGCTGCGTGAGGAGGGGCCGGTGCCGATCCGCCGGCTGGCCGCCTGGTTCGACCTGCCGCAGGAGTACCTGAAGAAGCGCCTGCAGGCCCTCGCCCG
The DNA here is from genome assembly GCF_013363975.1 of Nonomuraea montanisoli. Lineage (GTDB taxonomy): Bacteria > Actinomycetota > Actinomycetes > Streptosporangiales > Streptosporangiaceae > Nonomuraea > Nonomuraea montanisoli. Next base: position 189,637 of record NZ_JABWGN010000004.1, read on the forward strand.
GGCCGGCATCCTGGCCTCCACACCGGGGGTCAGGGGCGGCTTCTCCCTGGCCCGGCCGCCGGAGCGGATCACCCTCATGGACGTCGTCACCGCGTTGCAGGGCCCGCTGGAGCCGTTCCGCTGCGACGAGATCCGGCAGCGGGGCGTGGGCGGCGAGGGCGCCGGGAGCGAGTTCGCCCGCCCGTGCGGGATCTCCACCGCGATGCGCCGCGCCGAGCTGGCCTGGCGGCGCGAGCTGGCCGCCCAGACGATCGCCGACCTGATGGCGCACGCCCCGGCGGGCGCCGAGCGCACCCGCCGCAACTACAGCCGCATGACCGGCTGACCTCGCCCGCCCCGCAGGGCCGCCCCCGCGCATCCACCGCATCGCCTCAGCCCCCCCGCGACCTCGGGAAGTCGCCCCCGTCCCCCCGCGACCTCGGGAAGTCTCCACCGTCCCCCCCCGCGCCCTCGGGAGGTCGCCACCGTCCCCCGCCCGCCCCCTCAGGAAGGAAATCAGGATGCCTGATGTCCTGGTTACGACCCCGCATCGCCTCCGCCGCACGCTGATCCTGGCGCTCGGCACGTTCGCCGTCGGCACCGACGCGTACGTCGTGGCCGGGTTCCTGCCGGCCATGGCCCGCTCCCTCGGCGTCTCCGCGAGCGCCGCCGGACAGAGCGCCACCGCCTTCGCCGTCACCTACGCCGTGCTCTCCCCCGTCCTCGCCACCGTCACCTCCCGCGTCCCGCGCCGCCCGCTCCTCGTCGGCGCGCTGCTGCTCCTCGCGCTGGCCAACCTCGGCTCGGCGCTCGCGCCCGGCTACGCGGCGCTGATGGCCACGCGCGTGGCGGCCGCCGCCGGCGCGGCCGTCTTCACGCCGAACGCGGGGGCCGTGGCCGCCGCGCTGGTCGCGCCGGAGCGGCGGGCCCGCGCGCTGGCCGTGGTGGTGGGCGGCCTGACCGTCGCCACCGCCGTCGGCGTCCCCCTCGGCAACCTCGCGGGCCGGCTGCTGGACTGGCGCTCGGCCCTCGGGCTCGTGGCCGCGCTCTGCCTGCTCGCCGCGGCCGGGGTGCGCGCCGCCCTGCCGCCGCTGCCGGGCCACCCGCGGGTGCCGCTGCGCGAGCGCCTGGCGACCCTGCGCCGCCCCGGCGTGGTCGCCGTGCTGCCGCTGACCGTGCTCGGCCTGGCCGGCAGCTACGGCCTGTACGCGTACACCGTCCCGCTGCTGCGCGCCCTCGGCGCGGGGCCGGCCGCGGAGACCTGGCTGCTGTTCCTGTACGGCGCCGGGGCGGTGGCCGGGAACGCCGTGGCCGGCACGGCGGTGGACCGGCGCGGCCCGATCCGGGTCCTGGCCATCGGGTACGCGGCGATCGCCGGCTCGCTGGCCGCGCTGGCCTGGGCCGCGCACGCCGGGGTGACGTGGCTTCCGCTGACCGCGCTGCTGCTGGCTGCGTGGGGCGCGAGCACCTGGTCGCAGACCCCGGCGCAGCAGGTCCGGCTGATCGCGGCCGCGCCGCGGGAGACCGCCGTGGTCGTCGGGCTCAACGCCTCGGCGATGTACGCGGGCATCGCCCTGGGCACCGCCCTCGGCGGCGTCCTGCTCCCCGCCGGCCCGGCCGCCGCGCTGGCCGTCCACGCCGCCCTGGCCGTGGCGGCCCTCGGGTACCTGCTCGCCACCCGCCGCCACCGCTGAACGTCCTAAGATCGCGCCGTCGATCACCGGTGGCGCGGAAAAACGCCCAGCATTAGGTTTGTATGCCGACAGATACTGACACATGAGGAGAATTTCGTGGCCGACGAGGTGCCTCTCCCCAGGATCGACATCACCAGGCCGCACCAGGCCCGGGTGTGGAATTACTGGCTGGGCGGAAAGGACAACTACCCGGTCGACCGCGAACTCGCCGCGCAACTGCGCGACGTCTATCCGGGCATGGAGGACATCGCCCGTCACGCCCGGGCGTTCCTGGGGCGCACAGTGCGTTACCTCGCCGAAGAGGCAGGAATCCGGCAATTTCTGGATATCGGGACAGGATTGCCGACCGTGGACAACACCCATGAGGTCGCGCAGCGGGTGGATCCGACCTGCCGCATCGTGTACGTCGACAACGACCCCCTCGTGCTCGTCCACGCCCAGGCGCTGCTCGCCAGCCACCCCCTCGGCGCCTGCGACTACATCGAGGCCGACGTGCGCGACCCGGACGCGATCCTGGACTTCGCGGCCAAGACCCTGGACCTCACCCGCCCGACCGCGCTCATGCTCCTCGGCGTGATGGGCACGATCTTCGACGACGACCACGCGTACCGGCTGGTCGGGCACCTCCTGGACGCGCTGGCCCCGGGCAGCTACCTGGTGTTCGAGGACGGCACCAACACGGTCAACCCCGACGCCGCGGCCGAGGCCGAGCGCATGCGCGACGAGGGCAAGGTCTACTCCTACCGGCTGCGCACCCCCGGCGAGATCGGCCGGTTCTTCGACGGGCTGGAGCTGGTGGAGCCCGGCGTCGTGTCGGTGTCGCGCTGGCGGGTCGAGGCGGGCGTGTTCGGCGTGCCGGACGAGGTGGACGCCTTCTGCGGGGTGGGCCGCAAGCCGTGACCGGCCGTCCGGCCCCACCCCACCAGGCCGTCCCCGCCGTCAAGCCGTCCCCGCCGTCAGGCCGTTCCCGGCGTCAGACCGTTCCGGCGTCAGGCTGTGGCGGCGTCAGGCTGTGGCGGCGGCGAGCATCCGCAGGATGGCCGGCGTCGCCGCCGAGGGCCGGGCATGCAGGACGAGCTGGTCCAGCAGATGCTGGTACGGCAGGGCGTCCTGCTTGCGGGTGAGGTACTGCGCCCCGGCGATCTGCTCCAGGTAGACGACGTCGTCCAGGTCGGCGGGCGCGAAGCGCAGGACCGTGACCGGGCCGACGCCGCCGACGGGGCCGCCGGAGCTGAACGTGAGCACCTGGATCGTGACGTGCGGCAGCTCGGCGAGCATCGCGAGGTGTTCGAGCTGGGCGCGCATCGTCTCGGGCGGGGCCACCTGGCGGCGCAGGGCGCCCTCGTCGATCACCGCCCAGAGCTTCGGCGGGGCGGCCGACATGAGGATCTGCTGGCGGCGCATGCGCACCTGGACCCGGCGCTCGACCTCCTCGACCGGCTCCTGCTCACGTCCCTGCTGGATCACCGCGCGGGCGTAGTCCTCGGTCTGCAGCAGGCCGGGCACGTACTGGATCTCGTACGTGCGGATCAAGGACGCGTCGCGCTCCAGCCCGAGGTAGTCCTCGAACCAGTAGGGCACCACGTCGCGGTAGTCCTGCCACCAGGCGGGGGCGTTGGCCTGCTCGGCCATCGCCAGCAGCGTCGCGCGCTCGGCCTCGTCCGCGCCGTACAGGGTGAGCAGGTCGGCCACGTCGCGCAGCTTGAACCCGGTGCGGCCGAGCTCCAGACGGCTGATCTTGGAGTGGGAGCCCCGGATGAGGTATCCGGCCTCCTCGCGGCTGATGTTCCGCGCCTCCCGCAGGCGGCGCAGGTGCGCGCCCACCAGGATGCGCAGCGCGGTCGGCCCGGAATGGCGGGGAATCCTGCCCGGAATTCCGGCATCCGGGACTCCGGCCACGTCGCCTCTGTCCCGAGCAGTCGACATAATGCTCCAAAATTAGCAAATCGCGGCAGCCCGACCGATCCATCCTGCCACGCCTTCCAGCCGCATGCCATTTCCCGGCGCGCGGGCATTTCACCCCAATACGCACACTCATCACGACAGCGTCGTCCGCAAAATCGGACTAAGCGCCATTTATCCACCAAAAAGCTCGCATGATCTTCCGCTATGCGGCTTGTGCCCGGGCTTCGTGGACGACTCAGCCACCGTTACAGGGGACACGCCGCAAAACCGCAGGCCATCCCGTATCTCTCGCCGACATCGCGCGGGCCGTCACCGGGATGCGACCTTCGATCTGTCCTTCGCCTCGCCTCTGATCAGGCACGACGGCCTGACCGGGGTGATGGACCGATTGGAGTGGAGATGCCCCGACCCACCGCGCGGACGATCAAGGCGGCGACGGCCGTGAGCGCACTGGCCTCGCTCGTGGCCCTGGCGGGACCGGCCGAGGCGGCCTCGGCCCGTCCGCCGCTGCCGTCCCGCACGGACACGGCCTTCCAGAACGAATGCCTCACCGCCCACAACGCCTACCGTGCGCGTCACGGGGCCCCGAACCTCACGACCGACCAGGCGCTCGTCGCCTACGCCAAACAGCGCGCGGACCAGATAACCCGCTACGACGGCCTGGAGGGCACGCGCAGTCAGCCGGCATCACGGCAGTACGGCCAGAACGTCCACTGGTACCGGTCCTTCACGCCGGACCGGACGGCGTCCTGCACGGCCGCCGTCAAGAGTTGGTACGACGGCGGCCGTACCTACGACTTCGCCCACCCCGGCTTCTCCACGCGCACGGGCTCCTTCACCCAGGTGGTCTGGAAGGGCACGACCAAGGTCGGCTGCGCCCGGGCCGCCGGGCAGGGACCCAGCGCGTACGAGACCTACGTCGTCTGCGCGTACAAGGCTCCGGGCAACGTCACGGGCCGCTACCGGGAGAACGTCCTGCCGCAGAGGTGACCCCGCCTACCGGCCTGCCCGGGGGGAGCGCCCGTCCCGTGGGGGCGGGCGCCTTCCCGCCTCCCGTGGCGAGCGGCGGGCGGTCGGCCTCCGGCGGTCGCCCCGCAGCCGCCAGGAACCGCCGGAGGCCCCACGACGTCCCCTACGGCCACCTCCGGCCCCGGGCGCCCCGAGACCCGTCCAGCACCCCCGTCCAGCCCCGAGATCCCGTCCGGACCAGCGGCTCATACGTGGCCGCCGTCAGGCCGGGCCGCGGGCTGGGTCGTCCGCGTCCAGGGCGGCGACGAGGCCGAGCAGGCCCGTGACGAGGTCGTCCCCCAGGCGGCGCCAGGCCGCGGCGGCGTCGCCCGGCCCGACGCGGCCCGCGGCGCGCCCCGCCGCCAGGTCCGTCTCCAGCTCGGCGCACATGTGCACGACGAGCTGGCGCGTCATGGCCTCCCGGCGGGCGGTCGCGCCGGTGTCGTCCCCCGGCTCCCGGCCACCGCATCCGGGTCCCGCATGCGCAGCGGCGCGTTCCGCGTCCGCAGAGGCCCGCTCCACGTGCGCCCCAAGCCGCTCCGCATGTACGGCGGGCCGTTCCCCGTGCGTAGCAAGCCGTTCCCCGTGCGTAGTATGCCGCTCCGCATGTACGGCGGGCCCTTCCCCATGCATGGCGAGCCGTTCCGCGTGCGCGGCGGACCGCTCCGCGTGCGCGGCGGACCGTTCCGCGTGCATGGCGTCGTACAGGCGGCGCAGGGACGGCGTCTCCAGGTGCACGCGCACGGCGTGCTCCCGCAGCGCCGGCTCGACCGCGATCTGGGCGAGGAAGCGCGCGTACCAGGACGGGGTGCCGAGCTCGATCTGGTGCTCGACGCGGGGCAGGACGGCGCAGCGGAGCCGGTCGAGCGGCGACATCCGCGCCGGGTCGCCGAGCGCGGTCATCATGGCCAGCCGGTGCCGCTCGATCGCCGCGGCGTGTTCGGCCAGGACGGCCTGGATGAGGGCGTCGCGCCCGGCGAAGTGGTACTGCACGGCGGAGTTGTTGCGCTGCCCGGCGGCCTCGCCGATCTGCCGGATGGACACGCCGGCGAGGCCGCGGGTGGCGTAGAGCCGCTCGGCGGCGCGCATGATGAGGCTCCGCGCGGCGGCCGAGCGGGGCGAGCTCACACCGTCCGCCGCCCGCTCACCAGACGACCCGACCGTCCCGCCGCCCGCTCACCAGGCGCGCCCCGGACGATCCGACGCCCGCTCACCGGGCGCGCCCCGGACGATCCGACGCCCGGTCACCAGGCGCCCCGGACGCTCCGCCGCCGCCCGGTCACCACGCCACCCAGACGTTCTCCAGGCCGCCCGACAGCAGCCCGGTGCGCAGGCGCAGGGCCTCGGCGCCGTCGCGCAGGCGCAGGCCGGGCAGCCTGCGGATCAGCGTGCCGAGCACGACCTGCAGCTCCAGGCGGGCCAGCGGCTGGCCCAGGCAGTAGTGCGGGCCGGCGCCGAAGGTGAGGTGCTGGTTGGCGTTGTCCCGGTGCGGGTCGAACCGCTCGGGGTCGGCGAACTTGCGCGGGTCGCGGTTGGCGGCGGGACGGCACGGGATCAGCGTGCTCCCGGCGGCCACCTTGACCCCGCCGACGTCGAGGTCCTCACCGGCGACGCGGGGGAAGCCGACCACGCTGAGCGTGCTGTCGAGGCGCAGCACCTCCTCGACCGTGCCGGGGATGAGGCCGGGGTCGTCGATGACCGCCTGGTAGTGCTCGGGCTCGGCCAGGAGCATCGCGACCATGATGGCGATCATGTTGGAGGTGGTCTCGTGCCCGGCCAGCAGCAGCGCCCGTACGGTGGCGATCAGCTCCTCGTGGCTGAGCCGGCCGTCCTCGCTGTCGGAGATCTGGGTCAGCTCGCTGAGCAGGTCCTCGCCGGGCTCGGCGCGCCGCGCGTCCACCAGGTCGGAGACGTACGCGTCGAACTCCTCGTACGCCTGCTGCACCTCCTCCTGCGTGTGGCGGGTGAGGGTGAGCATGACCCGCGACCAGTGCGCGAACTTGTCCTGGTCCTCGGCCGGGGCGCCGACCAGGGCGCAGATGACCCGCACCGGCAGCGGCAGGCCCAGCCGGACCGAGAGGTCGGCCGGGGAACCGGAGGCCAGCAGGTCGTCCACCAGCTCGTCGCACATGGCCTGCACGCGGGGCCGCCATGCCTCCATCCGGCGGATGGTGAAGGAGGGGCTGAGCAGCCGCCGCCACCGGCGGTGGCCCTCGCCCTGGGTGATGGTCATCGTGTTGCGGGCGAACAGGCCGCCGTCCTGCGTGGTCGCGATCCGCGCGGCGTCCTGGCCGCCGCGCCGGAAGCGCGGGTCGGTGAGCAGGGCGCGCACGTCGTCGTAGCGGGTGACGAGCTGGGCGGTGTCGCCGCTGGGCAGCCGGACGTGCGCCACGGGGCATTTCTCCTGCAGCTCGCTCCACTCGTGCGGCGGGCGCAGGGCCTCCTCCCGGTCGAAGGGATAGGTGGGCACGGACTCGGTCATGACGCCCCCTCAAGTCGATGTCGGGTCGATCTTGACGCTAAGGCAGTCGCCTTAATAAGGCAATCGCCTTAACCGGGGAAAATCGTTTCGATCGGTTCGGGGCGCGTACGCTATGATCACGCTGGCCGGCAGAGCGCCCAGCGGACACGAGGAACGATGTCGAGCATCAAAGAGGTCGCCCGCCTCGCCGGAGTCTCCGTCGGCACCGTCAGCAACGTGCTCAACCGTCCCGAGTTGGTGGCGCAGGAGACGCGGCTGCGCGTGCAGGCGGCGGTGGCCCAGCTCGGCTACGTGCGCAACGGCTCGGCGCGCCACCTGCGGGCGGGGCGCAGCCGCACCATCGGCGTGGTGGCGCTCGACCTGTCCAACCCGTTCGTCATCGACGTGCTGCGCGGCGTCGAGGCCGCGGCGGAGACCGCCGACCTCAACGTCATGGTCGTCAACAGCAGCAAGGACGCCGCCCGCGAGGCGCGGCTGCTGGAGATGTTCGAGGAGGAACGGCCCTTCGGCGTGCTGATCACGCCGGTGAACGCCGAGGGGCAGGATCTGCGGCTGGGCCGGCTCGTGACGCGCGGCATCCCGGTGGTGGTGTTCGACAACTCCTCGCGGCAGGGCCGGGGCTGCGCGGTCGCGGCCGACGACGTCCTCGGCGGCCGGCTGGCCGGCCTGCACCTGCGGGAGCGGGGGCATCGCCACATCGCGTTCGCGGGCGGGCCGTTCACCGTCCGCCAGGTGGAGGAGCGCCACCAGGGGCTGGCCGGCGCGATGGCGCCCGGCGACCGGCTGACCGTCATCCCGCTGCCGGACCTCACCGTCGCCACCGGCCGCACCGCCGGCGAGGAGATCGCCGGCATGTCCCGCGCCGACCGTCCCACGGCGGTCTTCTGCGCGAACGACCTGGTCGCGCTGGGCGTGCTCCAGGAGCTGACGCGGCACGGCCTGCGGGTGCCGGACGACGTGGCGATCCTCGGCTACGACGACATCGACTTCGCCGCGGCGGCCGCCGTGCCGCTGTCGTCGATCCGCCAGCCGCGCGAGCAGCTCGGCCACACGGCCGCGCTCATGCTCATGGAGGAGGCCAACCAGCCGGACTTCCACGAGCACCGGCAGGTCATCTTCCAGCCCGACCTGGTCGAGCGCGCCTCCACCGCCCGTGCCCGCTGACGCGTACTCATCGCGTATGTACCCCCGGTATGGAGTCGCGGCCATGAGCGTGCCCCTCGCCCTGCTCGGCCGGCCGGCCCGCGACGGGAAGGCGGCCGGGGAGAGCGAGCCGGGCGACGGGCCCGGCCGCAAGCGCTACGCCATCACCACCACCGGCAGCCACGAGGTCGAGGCGTGGCTGTCCGAGCCCGTGGCGGCCGAGCCGTACCTGAGGCGCACGCGCGAGCCGTCGGAGGTCAGGCGCGGCGGCGCCCCGGTCGACGCGCTCCTCGCCGACCACGGCCTGTTCCACCTGGAGGCCGACCCGCGCTGGATCGACGTCGCCTCCGCGCGGCTGTCCGCGCCGGCTGAGACGGTCCGCCCCTCGTGAGGGCCGAGGCACGGTCAGGCCGCCGCGCCCACCAGGGACGCGGCCGTCTGGGCCAGCACGGCGCGCGCCACCGCGTCCGCCTGTCCCGGCAGGGCGCCGTCGTCCCCCGGGTGGGCGGCCACGGCCGTCCACGGCCCGAGGGCGAACCGGCGGGGATGGGCGTCGCCGGCCCCGGTGACGAGCCTCCGGTCCGCAGCCCGTACGTCCAGCAGTCCCGTCGTCTCCCGGCACTCCCCCCGGGCGCGCAGCGCGGAGAGCAGCGGGTCGGCGGCGCGGCTCGGGCGTAGCTCGGGCAGCCGCGCCTCGACCAGGGCACGCGCGCCGATCGCGCCCGGGACGGTGGCGCCGGACGCCCGCCAGGCGGCCGAGCGTTCGTCCTGGTCCACCCGCATGCCCGCGCCGAGGAACGTGACCACGCCCGCCCGGGCCAGCGCCCGCAGCTCGGCCAGCCGGGACACCGGCGGACCGCCCGCCAGGAAGCCGCACAGCCGCTCGAACCACGGATCGGGCTCCCGGCCCGCCAGGACGGCCCGGACGGAGAGCACGCGGTGGACCAGCGCCAGGTCGGCGCCGTGCGCGGGGTCGGCCCGGCGTTCCAGCGCGGCGGCCAGGTAGCCGTGCATCCACCGTTGCAGCCCGGCGAGGTCGCCGAAGCGCATGCCATGCAGCGGGCGCTCCAGCCGGTCCAGGTTGAGCCGGTCGGCGAAGCGCGGCACGGACCGGGTGACCAGGGCCCGCATCTCCCTGCCGCCCCACTCGGCCTCCGCGAAGACGGCCTCGAAGTCGTCCCAGCCGACGCGGGTGCGCGCCGGGTGGGCGGTGAACAGCTCGCGGTAGTACGCGTACGCCAGCTCCTTGGCGACGGCCCGCCGCAGCTCCTCCGGCGGGGTGTCGCGGGTGAGGAACCGGGGCGGGCCGGGCGGCGGCCCGGCGAGCCGGTGGCCGGGACGGGCCTGGTGGGGCACGCCGCGCCGCGAACCGACGTACAGGAGCGGCTCGTCACCGCTGGGCAGATAGACGGGTTCGCCGCCGCGCCCGCCGGCGAACCGGCCGCCCCGCTCGGTGACCAGCAGCGTGAGCAGGCGCGTGAACGCCGATCCGACGCCGCGCACCAGCACCGGCTCCCCCGCCGGGAGCAGCCCCGGGCCGGGGTCGGCGGCCTGGCCGGCGGGCACGTGCAGCAGGCCGTGACGGGCGGCGAACACGGCCTGCTCCGTCTCGGCGGGTGACGGCGGCGCGCCGTGGTCGCCCAGCGCCAGCACCACCGCGTCGGCCTCCAGCCGGGTCCCGCCGGACAGCTCCACCCGCTGCCGGCCCGCGCCGCCGGTGAGCCCGGCCGCCCGTTCCCGATGCAGGTGGACGCGGACGGCGCCGGGCGCCGCGCGCACGGTCCGCTCGAACGCGTGCGAGGGGTACGGGTCCACGACGTGCACGTCCAGGCCGTCGCCGGGCGCCTCGGGGAGGCAGGCGCGCAGCCGCCGCACCACGCACGCGCCCGCCGGCCCGGCGCCGACGACCACGACCGTGCCGGCGCGCCCCCTGTCCCCTCCCGCGCAGCCCTGCTTCATGATCACGAAGCTACGCGCCCGGCGGCATATTGTCAATATTTCCTACCTGATATGCATGCATTATGGAACGGCGCGGTTCTCCCAGGCCCAGGCCGCGATCTCGACCCGGTTGCGGGCGCCGAGCTTGGCCAGCACGCCGGCGACGTGCCCCTTGACCGTGCTCAGCGAGATGGACAGCTCGGCGGCGATCTCCTGGTTGGTGCGTCCCCGGGCGACCGCTCGCACCACCTCGGCCTCCCGCTCCGACAGGGCCCGCACGGGCCTCCGTCCGACCCCGTCCCCGGTGCCCGCGAGGCGGCTCAGCAGCCGCAGCGTGACCGACGGCGAGATGAGCGCGTCTCCGGCGTGCGCCGCCCGCACGGCCTCGGCCAGGAGGGCGGGGCCCGCGTCCTTCAGCACGAACCCGGCCGCCCCGCCGCGCAGCGCCCCGTGGACGTACGCGTCCAGGTCGAACGTCGTGACCACCACCACCCGCAGCGGATCCGGCACGCCGGGGCCGGCCAGGGCGCGGGTGACGGCGACGCCGTCGAGGCGGGGCATCTGCACGTCCACCAGGCACACGTCGGGGCGCAGCTCGCGGGCCAGTGCGACCGCCTCCTCGCCGTCGGCGGCCTCGGCCACCACGCTGATGCCCGGCTCGTCCTCCAGGATGATCCGCAGGCTGGCGCGGACCATCGCCTGGTCGTCGGCCAGCAGAACCCTGATCGTCATCGGCGCCTCCGCCCGGGGACGGGCAGGGTGGCCCGCACGGCCCAGCCGGCGTTCCCTGGGCGCGGGCCGGCGGTGAGCGTGCCGCCGAGGGCGTCGAGCCGTTCGCGCATGCCGATCAGGCCGTACCCGCCGCCTCGCGGGCCTCCTCCGGCGCCTGCGCCCGCGCCGCCCAGCCGGAGACGGCGGGCGGGGGCGGGCGGGGCGTCGTCGGTCACCTCGACGGTGATCGTGTCGTGGTCCTCGGTGACGGTGACCGAGACGGCGCGGGCGCGGGGAGCGTGGCGGGAGACGTTCGTGAGGGATTCCTGCACGATCCGGTGGACGGTGGCGGCGACCTCGGGCGGCCATCCGGGCTCGCCCTCGGGCAGGTGGAGGCGTACCGGGGGGCCGGTGAAGCGCCGCACCAGCTCGCCGAGCCGATCGGCGGCGGGGGTGTGCGCCGCGGGTTCCGGGGAGGGGGTGTCGTCGCGCAGCAGGCCGACGACGCGGCGGGCTCCTGCGAGCGCGTCGGAGCCGGCGGCCTCGATGCCGGCCAGGCAGGCGTCCACCCGGTCGGGGCTCCGGCGGGCCACGAGCCGGGCGGCCTGGGTCTGGAGCACCACGCTGGTGACGTGGTGGGCGACGACGTCGTGCAGCTCCCTGGCCAGCCGGAGGCGTTCGTCGCGGCGTACCCGCTCCGTGGCGGCCCGGCGGCGGGCGTGCAGCAGGCGCGCCCCCAGCCCGAGGCCGGTGGCGGCGAGCCAGGCCAGGCCGTACAGCTCGGCCACGGTCGCGTGCGCGATGGAGGAGACGAACGCGAGCACGGCCACGGCGAGCCCTCCCGCCGCGACCGCGCCCGCCCGCCGCCACGGGAGCGTCCGGACGGCGGAGCCGGTGAGGACCGCCAGGGCGAGCGCCATGGCGGGGCCGGGCTCGGCGGGCAGGTGCGCCAGGCGGGCGGTCAGGACGGCCACCGCGGCGACGGCCAGGCCCGCGGCGGCCGCCCGGGCGGGGCGCCCGCGGCGCAGCAGCGCGATGACGCACACCACCGTCCCGGCGGCGCATCCGAACCACCACGCGCCGCCGCCCCAGCTCCGCTCGATCCGGTACGCCACGAAGACCTGCGTCAGGGCGAACACCGCCGCGAGCCCCACGTCCATCGCCGACCGGCGACGTTCACGGGCCGCTCGCTCCCGCACGTCCTCCCAGCTCCCCCAGGCGGACGCGTCATCCCCCAGGCGGTCGGGGCCGGGATCGCCGGGGCGCGAAGGAGCGGGGCCGAGGCCGTCCGTGGCGGGCACGGCGTCCACGTTAGAGAGTCCCGGCCGCGCGTCACACCGGCCGAAAGGACGATCCCCTCACATATTCCTTGACGCGAATATTCGTCATGGAGCATACTTCTCTCCATGGACGCACTCCTCGCCGCCCTGGCCGACCCGGCCCGCTGGCGGCTCGTGAACCTGCTGGCCGAGCGGCCCCGCCCGGTCGGCGTCCTCGCCCGGCTCGCCGAGGCGCGCCAGCCGCAGACGACCAAGCACCTGCAGACCCTGGAGCGCGCCGGGGTCGTCACCTCCCAGCGCAGCGGCCAGCGCCGCGTCTACGCGCTGCGGCCCGGCCCCCTGCGGGAGCTGGCGGCCGCGCTGAGCCGGCTCGCCGACACCGCGGACCAGGCCGGCGGCCCGCGTGAGACGTACGACCGCTACGGGGTGAGCCTCCAGGCCGAACGGCTCGCCGCGGAGGAGACGGGGTGGGCCGACGGGCGCTCGTTCAGGTTCGCCCGGTCGCTCGCGGGCCCTCCCGAGCTGGTCTGGCGCCACCTGACCGAGACGTCCTTGCTCGCCCGCTGGTGGACGCCCGACGACCTGCGCGTCTCCGAGCTCGTGTTCGACGCGCGGCCGGGCGGGCGGATCGTCCTGGAGTACCGCGACGCCGAGGACGCCGACGGCTCCGACCCGGTCGCCGGGCGCGGGGAGGGAGTCGTCGAGGACGTCCTGACCGGCGAGCGCCTGTCGTACCGGCTCTCCCCCCTGCTCCCCGGCGGCGGGACGGCCTTCACCGCCCACGTCACCCTCGACCTCCGTCCCACCGGCACCGGCACGGACCTCGACGTCCTGTACCGGATCACCGACAGCACCATCGACTCCGCGGACTTCGTCGCGGGCATCGAGATCGGCTTCGGCCAGAGCCTCGACAAGCTCGCGGCGACCCTCGCCGCGCCCTCCCCCACCACCCCAAGGAGCACCACGTGACCGAGCAGACCACCCCCCGCAGGGTCGTCACCAACATGAGCCTCTCCCTCGACGGCCACTACGCCGGGCCGGGCGACCCGCGCGACATGGGCTGGGTGATGCCGTACGCCGTCACCGACGTCGCCCGCGACCACCTGACGAGCCTCTGGGAGCCGGCGACGACCGCCCTGCTCGGGCGGGTCAACGCCGAGGGCTTCCTCGGTTTCTGGCCCACCGTCATCGGCATGGAGGGCGCCGACCCGCGCGACGAGGGCTTCGCGAAGTGGCTCGTCGACGCCGACAAGGTGGTCCTCTCCTCCACCCTCGCCGAGGCGCCGTGGGAGCGGACGACGATCGCCGACCGGCCGGCCGCCGAGGTGGTCGAGGACCTCAGGCGGACCGAGGGCGGCGACATCCTCGTGCTCTCCAGCGCGAGCGTCATCAAGGCGCTGCTGGCGGCCGACCAGGTCGACCGGCTGGCGCTCACGGTCTTCCCGGTCTTCCTCGGCGGCGGGCCGCGCCTCTTCGACGACGGCCTGCCCGCGGGGCGGTGGTCGCTGGTCAACCAGGCCGCGGGCGAGCACGGCACCCTGGCCCTGGTGTACGACCGGCTCCGCTGACGCTCCTCGTGCGGCATGGCCGTGATCGTGCCGATGTGGCACCATTCGGAAGTCGCACCTCCTGCCCGCCATCGCGGCGTTCGCGGCGGCGGGCGCCCCTAGCCCTGGCGGAGCCGCCATGAAGGTCTCGGAGCGCGTGTACGCCGGCGCGGCGGTCGCCGCGGGCGTGGTGGTGCTGGTCGTCGTCCTGCGGTACGGCGGGGCGATCCAGCCGGAGATCCCGGGGCTGCCCACCGCCGGGCCGATCACCGTGTGGGGCCTGCCGCTGGTCCGCCTCCTCGCCGACATGTGCGCCCTGGCCTGTGTCGGGACGCTCACCGCGGCCGCCCTCGCCCCCGCCGGCTCGCCCGAGGCCGGCAGGTGCGCGCGCGCAGCCGGGCGGTGGGCGCTCGGCTGGGCGTTCGCGGCCGCGCTCGGCTACCTGGCGACCCTGTCCGATCTCATCCCGCTGCCCGCCGTCAACCTGCTGACCTCGCCGGACATGCTGGAGTTCGGCCTGTCGATCCCGCAGACCCAGGCGCTGCTGCTGGTGGCCGGCGTGGCGCTGGTGGTGGCCGTGTCCGCCGGGGCGCCGGTGCCGGCCCGCCTGGCGGTCGCGGTGTTCGGGCTGTTACCGCCCGCGTACGTGGGGCACGCGGCCTCGGCCGGCGACCACGACATCGCGATCTCCGCCCTGATGGCCCATCTGGTGCCGGTGTCGGTCTGGGTGGGCGGCCTGGCCGCCGTGCTCGTCCACTTCCGCCGCTCCCCCGACCTGCCGGTGGTGCTGCCCCGGTTCAGCGCGGTCGCGCTGTGCTGCTTCGCGGCGGTGGCCGTCTCGGGCGTGGCGAGCGCGTGGGTGCGGCTCGGCACGCCGTCCGACCTCTGGCGGACCGGGTACGGGCAGTTGCTGCTGGCCAAGGCGGCCGCGCTGGTGCTCCTCGGGCTGTTCGGCTGGAACCATCGCCGCCACACGGTCGCCGGGATCGCCGACCGCGGCGTGCGGCGGACGTTCGTCCGGCTGGCGTTCGGCGAGGTGACCGTGATGGCGGCCGCGATCGGGCTGGCCGTCGGCCTGTCCCGTACCCCGCCGCCGCCCGGCGCCGGGGGCGGCCACGATCATCTCGTCCTGGAGTACACCCTCGCGCCCTTCAGCCCCTCGGCGCTGGTCACCGAGGTCCGGCTGGATCCGGCGATCCTGCTGCTGCTCGCCCTGCCGGCGGCCGGCTACTGGGCAGGCGTGCGCAGGGTGCCCGGCTGGCCGGTCTCCCGGACGCTGGCCTTCTCCGCCGGCCTGGCGGCGGCCGCGCTGGTGCTCCTCGGCGGTGTGGGCGGGTACGCGCGGGCGATGCTGTCGGTCCACGCGCTCCAGCACACCGTGCTCGCCGTCGTCGCGCCGTACCTGCTCTGCCTGGGCGCCCCGCTCACGCTGGCGGCCGAGGCCACCGCCATGTCGCCGGAGTCCTGGCGGCTGCCCCGCCTCCGGTCCCTGATGATCGCCTACCCGGTCGCGTTCGTGCTGCTGTACGTGACGCCGTGGCTGCCGTGGTCCCTGTCCGGTTACGCCCCGCACGTGCTCACGGAGTTCCTCTTCCTCGGTCTGGGCCTGGTCGTCTTCTGGGTGCTGGCCGGTGTGGACCCGCTGCCCCGCCCGGTTCCCTGGGCGGCGCGGGCCCGGCTGCTGGCCGTGGTGGCGGCCGTCCACGTCGTCCTGGGCGCGTACCTGATCCTCGGGCCGCGGGTCGGGGGCGCGTGGTTCGAGCTGGCCGCCCCGCCCGGCGTGCCGGACGTGCCGGGCGACCAGCGGCTGGCCGGAGCCGTGGCCCTGCTCCTCCCCCTGACGGCGCTCGCCGTACTGGCGGTCCGCATGGCCTGGCTCAGGATGGACGCCCTGGCCCGGGTGCGCTGAGCCCGTCACCCGGCGCCCGTCCTGAGCCGCGCCGCCTACGCCCAGGTACGGGGGAAGGTGTCGCCGTCCAGCCGGTCGCCGGCGGCGAGGCCGAGCGGATCGGTCACGACGTGCCCGTTCCCGTCGTAACGCGTCTCCTCGTCCATGTAGATCGTGACGTGCGCGAGCCGGGCCTGGTCGGTGCGGTTGGGCAGCGCCATGTGCCCGGTGTAGCCGCTGTGGAAGGTGCAGTCGCCGGCGCGGAGCGGCAGCGTGACCCGGGGGATCCAGCGCAGCGACGGGTCCGTCTCGAACAGGTCCTCCTCGTGGTGGAGGTCCTGCGGGCGCAGGCCGGTGCGGTCCTGGGTGCCGGGCAGGAAGGTCATGCAGCCGCGCTCCGGCGGCACGTCGACCAGCGCGATCCACGCCGACAGCGGGAGCCGGTCGCCCGTGTGCGGCCAGTACGGCCGGTCCTGGTGGAACTCCGTGGCGGCGTTGTTGTGCGGCTCCTTGACCAGCATCTGGTCGTGCCAGAGCCGCAGCGGGAAGCCGGCGAGCTGCTCGGCGACGCGGGCGAGCCGCGGATGGAGCGTGAGCTCCCGCAGCGTCCGGTCGCGCTGCCAGACGTTGACGAGCTGGCTGAAGACGCCCTGCTTCTCCAGGCTCTCCGCGCGATGCGCCTCCAGGAACGCCTCGGCGCCGGCCCGGAAGCGCTCGACCTCGCCGGGGTCGAGGACGCCTCGCACTCGGACGAAACCGTGTTCGCGGTACGCCGCCACCAGCTCCTCCGGCACCCGGCCGTCGGCTCCGACGTCGCTGCCGTACTGCTCGCTCGTGGTCGTCGCCATCTCCTACCTCCAGGATCCGTGTGTTCGGGACACTGCAAGCGTCGTCGAGACGCACCGCCGCGGGCTAGGCCGATCCCGGCGAGCAGTCGTACGATCGCGACATGCCAGCCACGCTGCACGAGCACGCGCTGTTCACCGGCGGCCCGGTCCTGGGCGGCGTCCACCTCCTGGATCTCGACATCGAGGCGCACGCGCACGACTTCCTGGAGATCGCCGTGATCGGGACCGGTCACGGCCGCCACGTGACCAGCCAGGGCGAGCAGCCGCTGCGACCCGGGCAGGTCATCGTGCTGCGCCCCGGCGCCTGGCACGGGTTCCGCGACTGCGCGGACCTGACCGTCGCCAACTGCTGCCTGTCCGCCCAGGCGCTGCAGGCCGAGCTGTCGGCGCTGTACGACATCCCGATGCTGCGCCGGATCCTGTGGACCGACCCGGTGGCGTCCGGCACGCACGGCGTGGCGGTGACCGCCGTCGATCCGGCCGCCGCCGCGGAGGCCATCGCCGAGATCAGCCGCCTCGAACGCGACCTCGGAGCCGATCGGAGGCGGCCGGGCCGGGTGCTGGGCCGGCTGGTCACCGTGCTCGGCGTCCTGGCCGACGGCCGCGACCCCGGACCGGGGACGCCCGAGCCCGTCGTCCATCCCGCCGTCGCCGCCACCGTCGCCCGGCTGGAGGCGGCGCCCGCCCATCCGTGGCGGCTGGACGACCTCGCCCGCGCGGTCAACCTCGACACCGCCTATCTCGGCCGGCTGTTCAGGCGGCACGTCGGGTTGACGCCGCTGGACTTCCTGGCCCGGTTGCGCGCCGAGCGGGCCGCCACCTTGCTGGCGCACTCGTCCCTGCCGGCCGCCCGGGTCGGCGCCGCGGTCGGCTGGGACGACCCGACCTACTTCGCCCGCCGCTTCCGGACGCTGGTGGGGCTGACGCCCACCGAGTACCGGCGACGCAGCCGATCAGCCGCCGGCGACGGGGCCCCGGCGGGTTCCTGACCCGCGTACGGACGCACGGGCCGCGCGTCCGGGCCCGCCGAGGTCGAGCCTCGCTCAGCAGCCGAGGACGTCGGCCAGGTGGTCGAAGCCGGTCACGGCGAGATCGGCGGCGACGTCGGCCGCCCGGTCGGCGGTGCGGCCGGGACCCTTCTCCAGCGGCCGTTCGAGGAACGCGGTGGCGAGCCCCGCGTCGCGGGCGCCGTCGATGTCCCACCGGTGGGCGGCGACCAGGAGCACCTGGCCGGGATCGACGTCGAGGAGTTCGGCGACGGTGAGATAGGCCCGGGGCGCCGGCTTGTAGGCGCGGGCGAGCTCGGCCGACACGATGCAGTCGAAGGGCAGTCCCTCGGCCTTGACCAGGGTCGTCAGCAGCGCGAATCCCCCGTTCGACAAGGTGGTCACCACGTGGCGGCGCCGCAGCCTGGCCAGTCCCGGCACCGCGTCCCGCCAGGCGGGCAGGCGGTGCCAGGCGTGGACGAGCCGCCGGCGCGCCGCCTCGTCGAACGCGCCCGCCACGCCGCGCTCGTCGAGGAGGTCGTCGAGCGACTCGCGGTGCAGGGTGTCGAGGGGGACCCAGTCCCGCTCGCCACGGTTCACGCGTCGCAGGGACGGCAGGTAGCGCTCGCGCCAGGCGTCGGCGAACGCGCCGGCGTCCAGGCCGACGCCGCGGTCGGCGGCGATCCGGGCGGCCTGATCGGCGACCCCGGTGCGCCAGTCGACGGTCGTTCCGAAGATGTCGCAGGCCACGACACGGATCGAGGCCGGGTCGAACGTCCCCATGGACACCCCCTTCCTTCCCGGGTGTGCCCGTGCGCGAGCCGTGGAACCCGGCGAGCTGGACAAGATCGAGCAGGCATGACTTACTGTCACGGATCAGCCGCGTCGCGGGGAGCAGTCAGGGGGGCACCATGGCCGAGGTCGTTCTGTTTCATCACGCGCTGGGGCTCACGCCGGGCGTCACCGCGTTCGCCGGCGAACTGCGCCAGGCCGGGCACACCGTCCACACGCCCGACCTCTTCGAGGGCCGCACGCTCGGCGGCATCGAGGAAGGGATGGCGTACGTCCAGGAGCTCGGCTTCGGCGCCGTGATCGAGCGCGGCACCCGGGCGGTCGAGCACCTGCCCGCCGGCCTGGTCTACGCCGGTTTCTCGCTCGGCGTGCTGCCCGCGCAGAAGCTGGCCCAGACCCGGCCCGGCGCCCGGGGCGCGCTGCTGTACTACGCCTGCGTGCCGCTCTCGGAGTTCGGCGACGCTTGGCCGGACGGCGTGCCGGTCCAGGTGCACGGCATGGACGCCGACCCGGTCTTCGCCGGCGAGGGCGACATCGATTTCGCCCGGGAGGTCGTCGACTCGGCCGGACAGGGCGAGCTGTTCCTGTATCCCGGCGACCAGCACTACTTCGCCGACCGCACGCTGCCCTCCTACGACGCGGACGCCGCCGCGCTGCTGCTCTCGCGCACGCTGGCGTTCCTGGGGTCCGTCGCCTGACCCGCGAAGCGCCGGGCGTCCCACCCCGGGCGTGGCCGGATATCATATCGATACTCTTCGAATCATCGAGCTAATCATCGAGTTTCCGAGTCAGCTGGACGGCCCATGGCGACCCGCACCACATCCTCGCCGGACACCTCGGCCCACCTGTTGGAGATCTTCAAGGCGCTCGCCAACCCCGTACGGCTCCAGGTGCTGCAGTGGCTGCGCGATCCCGAGGCGAACTTCCCGGTGCACCACGGCATCGCCGACCCGCACGAGGTCGGCGTGTGCGTCAGCCACATCCAGGACAAGCTCGGCCTCGCCCAGTCGACCGTCTCGTCGTACATGGCGACGCTGGAGCGCGCCGGGCTGGTCATCTCCACCCGCGTGGGCAAGTGGACGCACTACCGGCGGGACGAGGAACGCATCGCCCGGTTCACCGCCGAACTCGGCGACGTGCTCTAGCGGCTCCCGCGCGACGTCAGATGCCCGGTTCGGCCACGAAGAGCGTCCCGTCCGCCGTGAGGTCGAGCGGTTCGGAGGCCGGGAGGAAGAGCGACTCCCCGGCCCTGACCGTGTGCGGCTCCGGCACCGACACCTTCGCGGTCCCGGCGGTGCACAGGACGATGCGCGGAAGACCCGCCGCCAGCTTCAGCGTCTCCCCCGCGTCGGCCCGGCGGAGGCGGAACTCGGGGGCGGGAGTGTCGTAGACGCCGTCCTGTGCCGTCACCTTGATCGGTCGGCGCGACGGATCCACGATGGCCAGCAGCCCTTCCGGATCGACCGTCTTCGAGGTCAGGCCCGCGCGCAGGACGTTGTCGGACGCCCCCATGAGCTCCACCCCCAGCCCCTCCAGATAGCAGTGGACGACGCCGGCGCCGAGGAACATCCCCTCCCCGGGAGCGAGTTCGTGGTGTTCCAGCAGCAAGGGGGCCAGAACCATCGGGTCGTCCGGATGCCGTGCGACGAGGTTCTCGACGAGGCCGAACGCGGTGCCGTCGAGGGCGGCGGCCGACTCTCGGACCGCGGCCACCAGGTCGGATCGCCTTTCGAGCGGCCAGGTGGTGAGCCGCCGGAGGACGTCGAGGTGCGCGTCGCGATGATCGGCGGTGCGCAGGACGTC
The DNA here is from genome assembly GCF_013363975.1 of Nonomuraea montanisoli. Classification (GTDB taxonomy): domain Bacteria; phylum Actinomycetota; class Actinomycetes; order Streptosporangiales; family Streptosporangiaceae; genus Nonomuraea; species Nonomuraea montanisoli. The sequence goes on from NZ_JABWGN010000004.1 coordinate 209,641, forward strand.
GACGAGTTCCGCCAGCGACTCGATCTTGAGCGCTTCCAGCAGGTCGGCCGCGGTGGACGGATGGCGCAGCCCCGCCAGAGCGGAGAAGGGCGTCAGCGCGCAGATCAGTTCCGGCTTGGCGTAGGGGTCGACATAGTTGGCGTCGCCGCTGTCGAAGGCGCCGCGGGCCTGTTCCGGGCTCGGATGCACCTGGATCGACAGGGGTTGCGCCACGGCGATCATCTTCAACAGGTACGGCAGGCGAGCGCCGAACCGCTCCCTCGTGGCCGGGCCGATCTCGGCGTCGACGTCATGCGCGATCACCTCGGTCAGCGTCCGCCGTACGCCGTCGCGAACGAGCGTCGACGGGCCGGCGGCGTGGGCGCCCAGCCACATCTCCGCCTGCGGCCGGCCGGTCGGTGTCCTGCCGGCGAGCGCGGGAATGGCGGTGGGCGATCCCCAGTCGTATTCCTTGATGGTGTTGATCAGCGTGTGCACGGTCACCGCCTCCTGGCGCGGTCCGCCGTCGCGCGTCCCGGGATCCTCCCGGGACGCGCGACGGCACATGGGGTGGTCACTTGGTGAGGGGGGCCAGCTTGGGGTCGTTGGCATAGGCCTCGGCCACGTTCGCCTTGGTGACGATGACCGGCGGGAGAAGGTACGCCGGGACGACCTTCACCCCGTTGTCGTACGACTTGGTGTCGTTGATCTCCGGGGTCTTACCCTGCTGCAGAGCCTTGATCATGTCCACGGTCTCGGCGACGAGCTTGCGGGTGTCCTTGTTGATCGTCGAGTACTGCTCGCCGGCGACGATCGACTTGACCGACTCGGCCTCGGAGTCCTGGCCGGTCACGACCGGGATCGGCTTGCCCGCGCCCTTCACCGAGGTGATGATCGCACGGGCGAGGGTGTCGTTCGGCGACAGGACGCCGTCGAGGGTCTTGTTGCCGTTGTAGGTCGAGGTCAGCAGCGAGTCCATCCTCTGCTGCGCGTTCTCGGCCTTCCAGCCCTGGATCGCGGTCTGCTTGATGTCCTTCTGGCCCGAGCCGACGACGAGGTCGCCCTTGTCGATGAGCGGCTTGAGCACGTCCATCGCGCCGTTGAAGAAGACACCGGAGTTGTTGTCGTCCGGCGAGCCGGAGAACAGCTCGACCGTCCACGGGCCGTTCGGCTTCTTCGCCTTCATCCCGTCGAGCAGGGCCTGGCCCTGCAACTGGCCGACCTTGAAGTTGTCGAAGGCGATGTAGTAGTCCACGGAGGGCGTGTTGGTGATGAGCCGGTCGTAGGCGATGACGGTCGCGCCGGACTGCTTGGCCTGCGTGACCTGGGTCGCCAGCTGTGCGGCGTCGGTCGCGCCGATGACGATGACCTTCGCGCCCTTGGTGACCATGGCGGAGATCTGCGACTGCTGGTCCGCGACCGTGGTCGACGCTCCCGCGTACTGCACGTCGGACTTGAAGCCGGCCTGCTTGAGCCCGTCGGTGAACAGGTCACCGGCGAGCACCCAGTTCTCCGAGGTCTTCGACGGCAGGGCGACACCGATGAGGGCGTCGGCCGCGAACCCCTTGGCGGCGCTGGTGCTGTCACCGGTGGCGGCGCCGGTGGCGCCTTCGCGCTCGCCGGCGCAGGCGGCGCTCAGCGCGAGCAGCGCCACGGCGCCCGTCACCGCGAGGCTTCGGGTGAGGAACTTACGCATGGTGGGATGAGTCCTTCTGGTCGTTGGTGATGGCGAGCAGGTGAGCGGCCCGGTGCCGTCGGTGGCGGCCGGACGGTCAGCCGGCGACCCGGGCCTTGTCGGAGTCGGGGGCCGGACGTGGTTCCCCTGCCGGTGCGGTCGGAGCCCCGCGACTGAACGGGCGCATCAGCGACCCGATGATCGAGAAGCGGTCCTGGCTCTTGTTGTAGACGTCGAACGCGACGGCCAGGAGCAGGACCAGACCCTTGATGATCTGGACCATGTCGGAGCCGACGCCCTCGAGCTGCAGGCCGTTGTTGAGCAGGGCCATGACGAGACCGCCGACGATCGACCCGCTGATGGTCCCGAGGCCGCCGGAGACCGCGGCGCCGCCGATGAAGACGGCCGCGATGGCGTCGAGCTCCCAGCTCAGGCCGTCCTGGGGGCCGGAAGCCGAGGACCGCGCCACGAAGATCATGCCGGCCAGGGCGGCCAGGACGGACATGTTCATCATGACCAGGAAGTTGACCCGCTTGAGCTTCACGCCGGACAACTCCGCGGCGCGGGCGTTGCCGCCCACCGCGTAGATGTGCCGGCCCCCGATGGTGTGGCGGGTGTAGTACGAGTACCCGAGCACCAGGACGATGAGGATGATGCCGGAGATCGGCAGGCTGGTGCCGACGCGGCCGCTGGCGAAGCGCAGCGTCGCGAAGACGATGACGCCGAGCATCACCGCCAGGCGCAGCACCGTGATCCACATCGGCGCGACGTCGGCGTTCATCGTGCGGCGCGTCTGCCGCGTCTTCCACTCCCGCCACACGACCCCCAGGCAGGCGGCCAGGCCGAGCAGCAGCGTCAGGTTGTTGTACCCGGTGTCAGGGCCCACTTCCGGCAGGAATCCGGCGCCGATCGTGCGGAAGCCGTCGAGGACCGGCACCGTGTCGGCGTTGCCGATGTACTGGTTGCCGCCGCGGAACAGCAGCATGCCGGCCAGGGTCACGATGAACGCCGGCACCCCGACGTAGGCGACCCAGAAACCCTGCCAGGCGCCGATCACCGCCCCGACGGCCAGGCCGAGCGCGATGCCCAGCGGCCAGGGGATCGAGAACTCCTGCATCGCCTTGGCGACCACGATGCCGGTGAACGCGGCGACCGAGCCGACCGACAGGTCGATGTGCCCGGCGACGATCACCATCAGCATGCCGATGGCCAGGATCAGGATGTAGGAGTACTGGCTGACCACCGCGATGAGGTTGCCGGAGGTCAGGGTCAGTCCCCCGGTCCAGATCTCGAACAGCAGGACGATCGCCACGAGGGTGAAGATCATGCCGAACTGGCGGACGTTGGAGGTCGTGCCTCCGAAGAGGTTCTTCTGCAGGTCTTTGATTCGGCTCATGGGGTCGGTGTCTTCTTCATAGAGGTCATCTGCTTCATGAGCAGTTCCGGGGTGGCGTCGCGGCGGGGCACATCGCCGGTGATGGCGCCCTCGAACATCGTGTAGACGCGGTCGCACAGGCCGATGAGCTCGGGCAGCTCCGAGGAGATGACGATGACGCCCTTGCCCTGGTCGGCCAGCCGCTGGATGATTCCGTAGATCTCGTACTTGGCGCCCACGTCGATGCCGCGCGTCGGCTCGTCGAGGATCAGCAGGTCCGGGTCGGTGAACATCCACTTCGCCAGGACGACCTTCTGCTGGTTGCCGCCGGAGAGCTTCATGACGCCCTCGTCGACGCTGGGCGTCTTGATCTTCAGGTTCTTGCGGTACTCCTCGGCGGCCCGGTATTCGCCGACGGGGTCGATGACGCCGTAGGTGGAGATCTTCTGCAGCTTGGCGGCCACCATCGAGGTCTTGATGTCGTCGATCAGGTTGAGGCCGATCGCCTTGCGGTCCTCGCTCACGTAGGCGAGGCCGTGCCGGATGGCGTCCGCCACCGACCTCAGCTGGATCTCCTCGCCGTCCTTGACGACCGTGCCGGACAGGTACACGCCGTAGGAGCGGCCGAAGAGGCTCATCGCGAGCTCGGTGCGCCCGGCGCCCATGAGACCGGCGAAGCCGACGATCTCGCCGCGCCGGACGTGGAAGCTCGACCCCTTGCACACCAGCCGCTCGGCCGAGTTCGGGTGCCGCACCGTCCAGTCGCGGACCTCGAAGAACACCTCGCCGATGTCGGGCAGGTGGTCGGGGAACCGGCTGCTCAGCTCGCGTCCGACCATGCCGCGGACGATGCGGTCCTCGTTGACGCCGTCGGCCTTGACGTCGAGGCTCTCGATCGTGCGGCCGTCGCGCAGGATCGTGATGGAGTCGGCGACCGCCTCGATCTCGTTCAGCTTGTGCGAGATGATGATCGAGGTGATGCCGCGCTCCCGGAAGCCGCGCAGCAGGTCGAGCAGGTGCTGGGAATCGGCCTCGTTGAGCGCGGCGGTCGGCTCGTCGAGGATGAGCAGCTTCACGTCCTTCGCGAACGCCTTCGCGATCTCGACGAGTTGCTGCTTGCCGATGCCGATGTCCTTGATCAGCGTGTCCGGGTCCTCCTGGAGCCCGACCTGTTCCATCAGTTCGAGCGCTCGGCGCTGGGCGGCCTTCCAGTCGATCGCGCCGCGCCTGCGCGGCTCGTTGCCGAGGAAGATGTTCTCGGTGATCGACATGCCCGGCACCAGCGCGAGCTCCTGGTGGATGATGACGATGCCGGCGCGCTCGCTGGCCCGGATGTCGTGGAAGCGGACCTCTTCGCCCTGGTAGACGATGTCGCCGGTATAGGTCCCGTGCGGGTACACGCCGCTCAGCACCTTCATGAGCGTGGACTTGCCGGCGCCGTTCTCGCCGCAGATCGCGTGGATCTCACCCGCCCGGACCGCCAGGTTGACATCGGCGAGCGCCGTCACTCCGGGGAACGTCTTGGTGATCGACCGCATTTCGAGCAGAGCCGGATCGTGGGTCATGGCCGCGGCTCTGCGCTTCGGAGGCCATGGCGACCACGCGGATCCGGTCTGCGCGACATGCGGCATGTCGTGGACATCAACTCGCCTCCGATGGCCTTGTCTGTCGACTCACAGTCACAGCGCCGTGCGTGACTCGCTCCTGGCGCTTCCGGCGTCTTACGCCCATAGCTAGGCAACCTAAATCAATTTGTTTTACTATGTCAACGCCCTGGTCGAGCCCGGTCCAGGCAGCGCACTCCGCCCACTCCCCGCACCTGCCAGCGTTTCTCGTGGACTGATCAGAACAGGATGACCATGGATGAGAATGCCGTGCTCGCCGTCGACATCGGCGGCACCAAGATTGCCGCCGGGCTGGTCGACGCGGAGGGACGGGTACGCGGAGGCGCCGAGATCGCCACACCGCCGACGGAGCCCGAACTCGTCGAGGCGCTGCGGGCGCTGCTGGCGTCGGTGACGGAGAGCGTGACGCCCAGCGCGATCGGACTGGCCTCAGCCGGACCGCTCGACCCGGTGCGCGGCACGGTGAGCCCCGTCAACATCCCCGCCTGGCGCGACTTTCCCCTCGTCGGCCTGGCGAGCGACATCGTGCCCGGCGTTCCCGTCACCCTCGTGGGCGACGGCATCGCGGCTGCCGTGGGCGAGCACTGGCTCGGCGCCGGCCGCGGCGCGGCCTCGATGCTGGGGATCGTCGTCTCGACCGGCATCGGCGGCGGCCTCGTGCTCAACGGCGCACCCTACGCCGGCCCCAGCGGCAACGCCGGGCATCTCGGTCACACGGTCGTCGATCCCGCCGGGCCGCTCTGCTCGTGCGGGGCTTCAGGCTGCGTCGAAGCGTATGCCAGTGGCCCGTCGATGGTCCGCTGGGCCCGGCAGCAGGGCTGGACCGGCGCCGACGCCCGCGCCCTCGCCACCGACGCCGGCCAGGGCCACCCCATCGCCCTGGCCGCCTTCGAGCGGGGCACCCAAGCTCTCGCCCGCGCCATCGTCGCGACGGCGACGATGTGCGATCTCGACCGGGTCGTGATCGGCGGCGGCGTCTCGGCGGCCGGCGAGATCCTTCTCGCACCACTACGACGCCATTTCGCGGACGTGGCCACGCTGAGCTTCGTGCGACGGCTGACCATTCAGTCCTCCACGCTCGGGCGGAAGTCCGGCCTGCTCGGCGCCGCCCGCAGCGCGTGGCTCGCGTCGGCCGCCCCGGACGTAGGGACGGGTGTGACGCAGGTGGCGTGACCGCCGGCGGCCGGTCGCAGCTGACGGCGGGTGGCGACCTCACCGAGCCTGCGCGGGCAGTTCGAACCGGACGGCCTTGCCCGCGGGTGTGCGGTCGCCGCCCCAGCAGCAGGCGCGTCGAGCGATCAGGGGGAGTTCGCGCTCTCTCTGGTCGTCCTCGCTGACGCGACGCTGACGAGGCGCGACGGGATCGGCGTCCTCGACCTCGCAGCCCTGGAAGGAGAGGGGCAGCCGGTTCATGCCGCCCGGTCGCAGGAGTCGCGGTGGACGGGAATGCTGCGTCCGTCGGGCAGGTGCCGACACATGATTCCCACTCCTGGGGGCAGGCCAGGTACTCGCAGAATGTGCTGATGAAATGCGCAATTTGCCCGATCGCAGTAAGGGACGCGATCGGACGAATCAGCTTCCGCCATGGTCAGCGCGCTGAATCGCGCGCACGTAGATGACGTCTATTCGCGGATATGGACCTTGGACGCGGTTCGCATCCCGTGAGGGCCGGTCGCGCGTGCGACTCGACGTCACGGCGCCGTGCGCGGCCCCTCCCGTGTTCGCAGGTCCGGCGTGTCGAGCCGACCGGTAGGCAATCTAAATCAATTTGTTTTATTATGTCAATGCCCCTGGTGAGGCCTGTTCCCGGCGGCAAGCAGAGAGGATGTAGCGTGCGACAAGCAGGTACGAATCTCCCCAAGGTCGGACGGTACAACCGGGCGGTGGTGCTGGACCAGATCCAGCTCGCCGACGGCATCAGCCGGGTGGAGATCGCCCAGCGTACCGGTCTCACCCCGCAGACCGTCTCCGGCATCGTGCGCCGCCTCCTCGACGAGGGAATCGTGCGGGAAGCCGGCGCCAGCCGGGTGTCGACCGGCGGGAAGCCTCGTTCCACGCTGCGGCTCAACGCCGACGCGGGCAGCGCGGTCGGACTCCATTTCGACCCGGTCGAACTCACCTGCGCCGTGGTCGACCTGCTCGGCCGGCCCCTGGCCGTCAAGCGGCGCCCCACATCACCCGGAGCCGACCCGTCGTACGTCGTCACGGCCATGGCGGAACTGGTCGCCGACGTACTCGACGAAGCGGACGTCCCGCGCGACCAGCTGCTCGGTCTCGGCCTCGCCACCCCCGGCCCGATCGACCAGGACCTCGGCATGATCGTCGCGCCGCCTCAGCTCAAGAGCTGGACACGGGTGCCGTTGAAGCAGATGCTGGCCGAGGCCACCGGCCTGCCGGTGACGCTGGACAACGACGCCACCGCCGCCGCGGTCGGCGAGCGATGGTCCGGCGCGGGCAGAGGGGTGGCGAACTTCGCCTACTTCTTCTTCGGCACCGGCATCGGCGGCGGCCTCATCCTCAACCACCAGGTCTACCGAGGCGGCTCGCTCAACGCCGGGGAGTTCGGCCACTCCTCCGTGCTGCCCGACGGGCCGGACTGCTACTGCGGCAACCGGGGGTGCCTGGAGCGGCTCGCCAACCCGACCGCGATCGTCGCCGAAGCGCACCGCCGGCTCGCCGGAAGCCGCGGCGGCAGCGTGCTGTCGGACGCGTTCGAGCGCGATCCGGCCTCGGTCGACCATGCCGCGATCCTGGCTGCGGCCGTGGCCGATGATCCCGTCGCGACAGCCGTCATCGACGCGGCCGCGCAGCACGTCGCCTCGGTCGCCGTCAACATCGCCAACTTCATCGACGTGGACCTCATCGTCCTCGGCGGACACGGCATCGAGCACGTCGAGAACCGGTACGTCGACGCTGTCGCCGCGGCACTGGCCACCAGGCCGCTGTGCCGGCACGTCCGGGTCGTCGACGTGGCCCCCTCACCGCTCGGCGCGGACGCCGCCGTCGTGGGCAGTGCCGCCCTCGTCCTGCACGCCACGTACTCCCCGCAACTCTCGGCGCTTCTCGCGGATTGACCGGAACAGGATGACGTCGGAGCACAGGGCATGAGGTCGCCGCGGCCAGGGGCTGCCGCCGCCGATCAGAGGCCCGCATGACCGCGCGTACGCGCTCGTCGGTCCCTCAGCTCCGCTCGGGGCGGGCGCGGACGTGCAGGCGCTCCCCCTGCGGGCCGAACAGGTTGAGCACCTCCGCCGGCTCCGGGCCGGGGTTGGAGACCAGGTGCGGGAGGTGGGTGTCGAACTCGGCGGCCTCCCCCGCCGTCAGCAGGAGGTCGTGCTCGGCCAGCCGCAGCCGCAGCCGGCCCGACAGCACGTACAGCCACTCGTAGCCCTCGTGCGTCTGCAGCTCCTCGTGGCCGTACGGCGTGCCCGGCGGCAGGATCTGCTTGAACGCCTGCAGGCCGCCCGAGCGGCGGGTCAGCGGGAGGAACGTCACGCCGTGACGGACGATCGGCTGCGGCCGCACCCGGGGGTCGCCCGTGGCCGGCGCGCCGACCAGGTCGTCCAGCGACACCTGGTACGCCTTGGCCAGCGGCAGCAGCAGCTCCAGCGTGGGCCGCCGCCCGCCCGACTCCAGGCGGGACAGCGTGCTCACCGAGATGCCGGTGGTCTCCGCGAGCCGGCTCAGCGTCGTGCCCCGCTGCCTGCGCATGGCGCGCAGCCTCGGCCCGACCGCCGCCAGGACCGCGTCGCCCTCGTCGTTTGCCATAGCGGCAACATTACTTGTCGGAATCGCCGCCGGCGGTGCACCTTGGCCCCGTACATGAGCGGTGAAGGGAAGCACATGACAGACAAGACGTACGACGTCGTGGTGGTGGGCGGCGGCCCGGCCGGGCTCAGCGGCGCTCTGGCGCTGGCCCGGGCGCGCCGGTCCGTGCTGGTGGTGGACTCCGGCGAGCCGCGCAACGCGCCCGCCCGGCACATGCACAACTACCTGGGCAGGGACGCCACTCCGCCCGGCGACCTGCTGGCGGACGGGCGCGAGGAGGTGATCCGTTACGGCGGCGAGGTCGTCACCGGACGCGTCGTCGGCGTGGCCCGCCACGACGTGGGATCCGTGGAGCCGATGGGGTCCCCCGATGACGCCCGGTTCCGCGACGCCGGGGCTGGGGAGGCCGTGTCCCGCGACGCCGGGGTCGCCGGGTTCGTCGTGACGCTCGACGGTGGGCGGCGTGTGCGGGCGCGGCGGCTCCTGGTGGCCACCGGGCTCACCGACGAGCTGCCCGACGTGCCCGGCCTGGCCGAGCGGTGGGGCCGGGACGTGCTGAGCTGCCCGTACTGCCACGGCTGGGAGGTGCGCGACCGGCGGATCGGCGTCCTCGCCACCGGGCCGGTGGCGACCCACCTCGCGCACCTGTGGCGGCAGTGGAGCCCCCACGTGCTGCTGCTGACCCAGCGCGAGGCCCCGGCGCTCGGCGCCGAGGAGGCCGAGGCGCTGGCCGCGCGCGGCGTCGTCGTGGTGGAGGAGCCGGTCGCGGCCGTCGAGGTGTCGGACGACCGGCTCACCGGCGTGCGGCTGGTCACGGGCGAGGTCGTGGAGCTGGACGCGGTGATCGTCGGACCGCGGCTCACGGCGCGGGCGGAGGTGCTGGAGACGCTGGGGCTCAAGCCCGTGGAGATCGAGATGGGCGGGCAGGTCGTCGGCGACCGCATCCCCGCCGACCGCACCGGCGCCACGGCCGAGCCGGGAGTGTGGGTGGCGGGCAACGTGGCCGACGCGGCCGCCCAGGTCCTGACCTCCGCCGCGGCCGGGCTCAGCGCCGCGGCGGCGATCAACGCCGACCTGGTCGCCGAGGACCGCCGCGCCGCCGTCGAGGCGTACCGGCACAGCATGAGGAGCATGTTCGAGCAGGAGGGCTGGGAGGAGCGCTACCGTGCCCGGCCCGCGATCTGGAGCGGCCGGCCGAACCCGCAGCTCGTGGTCGAGGCCGCCGGCCTGGCCCCCGGGCGGGCGCTGGACGTGGGCAGCGGCGAGGGCGCCGACGCGGTGTGGCTCGCCGGACGCGGCTGGCGGGTGACGGGGACCGACATCTCCACCACGGCGCTGGAACGGGCCGCCGCCCACGCGACCGAGGCGGGCATCGCCGGGCGGGTCGAGTGGGTCCATGCTGACCTGCGCGAGCACGTGCCGGAGGCGGGCGCGTACGACCTGGTGTCGGCGCAGTTCATGCACCTGCCGGGCACGGAACGGCGGGAGCTGTTCGCGCGGCTGGCCGCCGCGGTGGCGCCCGGCGGGACGCTGCTGATCGTCGGCCACCACCCGCGTGACCTGCGGACCACGGCGCATCGGATGCACTTCCCGGAGATGATGTACACGGCCGAGGAGGTGGCGTCGGCGCTGGACCCTGCCGCCTGGGAGGTGGTGACGGCCGAGACGCGGCCGCGCGCGGCGGTGGACCCGGAGGGGCGCGAGATCACGATCCACGACGCGGTCATGGTCGCCCGCCGCCGCCCCTGAGCCGCTGCGGCCTCTGAGCCGCGGCCTCTGAGCGCCGGTCGCCCCCGAGTCCCGCCGCCTCCGAGCCGCGGTCGCCTCGGAGTCCCGGTCGCGCCTGAGCCGCGGTGGGCCGCCCGGGAAGCCCGCCGACCCCGGAGAGCACTGAGCCCGGAGAGTGTTAAGCCCAGAGCGCGCTGAGGCCGGAGAGCGTTGAGCCCGGAGAGCGCTCAGCGCTAGGGAGCTCTGAGGCCGCGCAGGACGAGATCCACCAGGGCCGCGAACTCGGCGTCGATGCCCGGATCGCCCCATTCGCGGGCGTAGGCCGGGTCGTGGAAGCGGCCCGTGGCGTCGAACACGGCGCGCGCCAGCGCCTCCGGCGACGCGTCCGCCGGCGCGAAGTCGCCGCGTTCGAGGCCCTCGTGGATGATCCGGGCGAGCTGCCCGACGAGGTCGGCCCGGTGGCGGTTGACCACCGCGCTGCTCTCCCCCACCAGCACCATGTACGTCGCGAACAGCTCCGGGTCGTCGCCGACCTTGCGGCGCTTGGCGGCGAACAGCTCGGCCAGCCAGCGCCGCAGCCGCGTCTCCGGCGGCTCGGAGCCCGCGACGACGCCCGACAGCGACGTGGACGTCCGGTCGAGCCAGCGCTGGGTCACGGCCTCGCGCAGCGCGGTCTTCGTCCGGAAGTGCCGGTAGACGCTGCCATGGCTGACGCCGAGCGCGCGGGCCACGTCGACCACGGTCGCCTTGGCGGGGCCGTGGCGGCGCAGTACCTCCTCGGTGGCTTCGAGGATGCGCTCGGGGGTGAGGGCGTCGGTGGTGGCCATGGAGACGACCGTACCGGTTGCGGGGTCACCGCTCGCTGTCGAGCATGCTCATCTGCTCCTCCGCGTAGCGGTCGCCCGCGGCGGCTCCGGCCGGGACGGCCCGCTCGATCGCGGCGAGGTCGGACTCCTCCAGCTTGACGTCCAGGGCGCCGAGCGCCTCGGACAGCCGCTCGCGGGTGCGGGCGCCGACCAGCGGCACGATGTCCTCGCCGCGCGCGAGGACCCAGGCGATGGCGATCTGCGCGACCGTCACGCCCTTGTCCGCGGCGATCTCGCGCAGCGCCTCGACGAGGCCGAGGTTGTGGCGCAGGTTGTCGCCCTGGAAGCGGGGCGAGTGCGCGCGGAAGTCGTTCGCGGCCAGCCGCCGGTCCGCCGTGTAGTGGCCGGAGATCAGCCCGCGCGACAGCACGCCGTACGCCGTGATGCCGACGCCCAGCTCGCGCGTGGCGGGCAGGATGCGCTCCTCGACGCCGCGGGAGATGAGCGAGTACTCGATCTGCAGGTCGGCGATGGGCGCGGTGGCGGCGGCCCGGCGGACGGTGTCGGCGCCGGCCTCGGACAGGCCGATGTGGCGGACGTACCCGGCCTGGACCAGCTCGGCGATGGCGCCCACGGTCTCCTCGACGGGCACGTCGGGGTCGACGCGGGCGATCCGGTAGACGTCGATGTGGTCGACGCCGAGCCGCTGCAGGGAGTACGCGGCGAAGTTCCTGACCGCGGCCGGACGGCCGTCCACGCCGCCCCACGAACCGTCCGGTCCGCGCAGCGCGCCGAACTTGACGCCGATGACCGCCCGCTCCCGCAGCCCGGCCGGGGCGGTGCTCAGCGCCTCGCGGATCAGCAGCTCGTTGTGGCCCATGCCGTAGAAGTCGCCGGTGTCGAGCAGGGTGACGCCGGCGTCGAGCGCGGCGTGGACGGTCGCGATGGACTCGCCGCGGTCGGCGTCGCCGTACAGGGCGGACATGCCCATGCAGCCGAGGCCGAGGGCGGAGACGCGCGGTCCGGTGGATCCCAGAGGACGGGTGAGCATGAGGACTCCTAGAGGGTGTGCTGCCGTCGTCGTCAGCTACAACTATGGCATGACAGATGACAGATTTCAATTTTTGTCATCTGTTGGCACAACGAAGGGCCGGCACCAAAGGAACCGTCCGGCGTCAGGAGGGCGGCGCGGGGCGGCGGTGGAGGAGGCCGAACTTCGCCCACATGGCCTCCGCCGCCTCGATGGACGCCCCCGTACGCGCCGGATCCACCGCCGCGAGCTGCGTGACCAGCGCCTGGGCCACGGCGATGCCCGCGGTCAGCGACGGGAAGAACGCCTCCCCCTCGGCGGGCACCATGACGACCTCCTCCGCCGCGGCGGCGAGGGCCGGGCTCGCCGCGTCGGTCAGCGCGAACACGCGCGTCCCCCGCGAGCGGGCCTCGTGCGCGGCGAGCACGGTGCTCTCGTACAGCCGCCAGAAGCTGATCGCGATGAGCACGTCCTCGGGACCGAGGGCCGCGACGACGTTGGCCAGCTCGGAGTCCCCCGCCGTGACCGCGGCGACGGGGTAGCCGGCCAGGCGGGCGTTGTGCGCGAGCGCCAGCCCCACGGCCGCGTAGCTGCCGTCGGCCACCACCACCGTACGGCGGGCGGCGGCGACCGCCTCCGCGATGGTGAGCAGCACCGCCTCGTCCAGCCGGCGGTTGAGCACGGCGAGGCTGTCGAGGTCGCGGCGGAGCGAGCGGGAGCTGGGCGACCCGGCCCCGGCGTGCTCGGCGGCGACCTGGCCGGCGCTCAGCGACGACAGGTAGCGGGCCCGCAGCTCCTGCTGGAGCGCCGGCCAGCCGGCGAACCCGAGGGCCTGCGCCGTGCGGGTCACGGTGGCCACGTTGACCCCGGCGAGCTGGGCGAGCTCGGCGGCGGAGCCGTACGAGGCGCGGCGGGGCTGCGACACGAGCACGTCGAGCACCGCCGCGGCCTTGGGCCGCAGCCCGCGCTCCGGCACCCGGGCGCGCAGCCACTCGTCGTAGGTGTCGGTACGGGGCTCCGTCACGTGATCCTCTCCCTCGGCCGGGAGACATGCTACGCGCCCCGAATCATGCAAAGACCATTGCGAATGGGCAGATTTGCACTATACGTTGCCAAAAAGCACGAACCAGGGAAGGTGCCATGACCCTGCTCACCCGCCTGGACCGGCTCCCGCTGAGCCGTCCCCACTACCTCCTGCTGCTCATCGGCGGCCTCGGCTACACCTTCGACGGGATGGACTCGGCGGTGGTCGCGTTCCTGCTGCCGAGCGCGCAGGAGGCGTGGGGCCTCGACAACGGCCAGCTCGGGCTCATCGGGTCGGCCACGCCGTTCGGGTTCCTGTTCGGCGCGACCGTGGCGGGCCTGCTCGGCGACCGCATCGGCCGCAAGAAGGTCATGATGTACGCGCTGGCGTTCTACGCGGTGTTCTCCGTGATCGCCGCCGCGGCGCCCAGCTACGAGGTGTTCCTGGTGGCCCGGGTGCTGGCCGGGGCCGGCGCGGGGGCGGAGAGCGCGATCATCGCGCCGTTCCTGTCGGAGTTCGTGCCCGCCCGGCGGCGCGGCTGGTTCATCGGGGCGCTGGCCGGGTTCTTCTCGTTCGGGTTCGTGCTGGCGGCGCTGATCGGCCGGTTCGTCGTGCCGACCATGGACGACGGGTGGCGGGTCGCCCAGGTGCTCACCGCGGTGCCGATCGTCATGCTGCTGTGGTGGCGGCGCTCGCTGCCGGAGTCGCCGCGCTTCCTGGTCCAGCAGGGCCGCCACGACGAGGCCGAGGCCGTGGTCGCCGACCTCGAACGGCGCGTCGAGCGGGCCACCGGCCGGCCGCTGCCGCCGGTGCCCGACGGCGACGCGCCGCCGGTGTCCGAGACGCCGAAGGTCAACCTGCTCAGTGCGCTGCGCTTCCTGTGGAGCCCGGCCATGGCCCGGCGGACCGCCGTGATCTGGCTGATCTGGTTCGTGATCACGTTCTCGTACTACGGGTTCTTCTCCTGGATCCCGACGCTGCTGGTCCAGCGCGGCATCACCGTGACCAGGAGCTTCGAGTTCTCGATCATCATCTACCTGGCGCAGATCCCCGGATACTTCTCCGCCGCCTGGCTGTCGGAGCGGCTCGACCGCAAGAACACCATCGCGCTCTACCTGGCCGGCTCGGCGGTCAGCGCGTTCTGGCTCTCGCAGATGGAGTCGCCGGCCGCGATCACGCTGGCGGGCGCCGTGCTGTCGTTCTTCCTCAACGGGACGTACGCGGGCGTCTACTCCTACACCCCCGAGGTGTTCCCCACCTGGATCCGGGCCACCGGCACCGGCCTGTCCAGCGCGTTCGGCCGCGTGGGCAGCATCCTCGCGCCCACGATCATCGGCCTGTCGGCGGCGAGCCTGGGCTTCGGCGGCGTGTTCGGCCTCACCACCGCCGTCCTCGTGGCCGGGGTCGTGTGCGTGGTCGTCTTCGGCCTGGCCACGGCCGGCCGTTCACTGGAGGACCTCACCGAAGGCGGCGAGCCCGCCCGGCAGAGCCGAGAGGAGATGACGTCATGACCGGCTTCCGGGATCCCCGGGGTTTCGAGGCGCTGGAGGAGGAGGTGCGCCGGACGGTCGGGGTGCGGCTGTTCACGGTGCTGGCCTGGATCCCGGGGCGCAACGCGCTGCGCCGGGTGCACAGCAGCCACCCCGAGGCGTACCCGGTGGGCGGGGAGAAGACCGTCGAGGTCGCCCGCGGCTGGCTGGCCCGGTGCGTCGAGGCCGGGCAGCCGTACCTCGGCCCCGACCGGGCCGCCGTGCGGGAGATCTTCGCCGACCACGAGCTGATCGAGGGACTGGGCTGCGGCTCGGTCGTCAACGTGCCCGTCATCGACGGGGGAAGGGTTCTGGGAGTGCTCAACATCCTCGACGCCGAGGGACGCTACGACGAGGGGTCGGTCGCGGCGGCCGTGTCGCTCGCGCCGCTCGCCGTTCCCGCTCTGCGCGCCGCCACCGCGTCCGTCGCGTCCGTCGCGTCCGGCGAGGCCGGCGGAGCCGGCGCCGCCACCGACGGAGGTGCCGCATGAGCCTGCTGCTGCGTGATGCGCTCATCCTCGACCTGGAGTCCGGCGAGTACGCCGAGGGCGACCTGCGCTGCGAGGACGGCCGGATCGCCGAGACCGGACGGGGGCTGCGCGCGCCGGACGGCGCCCGGGTCCTCGACCTCGCCGGCGCCCGTGTCGTGCCCGGCCTCATCGACGCGCACGTCCACGTCAGCGCCTCCACCGCCGACCTCGGGGCGCTGCCGTCGATGTCGCCCGCGTACGTCGCCGCGCACAGCGCCCGCACCATGGGCGGGATGCTCGACCGCGGCTTCACCACGGTCCGCGACGCCTCCGGCGCCGACTACGGCCTGGCCGACGCGCAGGCCGAGGGGCTGATCCGGGGGCCGCGGCTGCTGTTCTGCGGCCGCGCGCTGAGCCAGACCGGCGGCCACGGCGACCTGCGGGGACGCGGCCAGAGCGCCAAGGACGACCACCTGTGCTGCGCGGGCGTCGGCCGCGTCGCCGACGGTGTGGACGCGGTCCGCGCCGCCGCGCGCGACGAGCTGCGCAAGGGCGCCCACCACGTCAAGGTCATGGCCTCCGGCGGCGTCGCCTCCCCCACCGACCGGATCGACTCCACGCAGTACTCCATGGACGAGCTGCGCGCGATCGTCGAGGAAGCCGAGGCCGCCAACCGCTACGTCGCCGCGCACGCCTACACCGCCCGCGCGGTCAACCGGGCCCTGGAGGCCGGGGTCCGCTCGGTCGAGCACGGCAACCTCATCGACGACACCAGCGTCGAGCTGTTCCTGCGGCACGACGCCTTCCTCGTGCCGACGCTGGTCACGTACTGGGCGCTCAAGGAGGAGGGCAGGGCGTTCGGCCTGCCGGAGGGAAGCTGGCGCAAGGTGGACGAGGTGCTGGACGCGGGGCTGCGGGCGCTGGAGCTCGCCCACCGCGCCGGGGTGCGGCTGGCGTTCGGCACGGACCTGCTGGGCGGCATGCACCGGCACCAGAGCCACGAGTTCCGGCTGCGCGGCGAGGTGCAGCGGCCCCTCGACGTGCTGCGGGCCGCCACGACCGGGGCCGCGGAGCTGGTGGGGATGACCGGCGAGATCGGCACGCTGTCCGTGGGGGCGCGCGCCGACCTGCTCGTGCTGGACGGCGACCCGCTGCGCGACCTCGGCGTCCTCGCCGAGCCGAAGCACCTGCGGCACGTCGTGCAGGACGGCCGGGTCGTCGCCCCCGTCTGACCTCCGGCGGCCGGGCCTTCGCTCCCTGACGTCCGGCGGGCGGGTCGTGGCCCCCCTCTGACGGCCGGCGGGTGGGTCAGCGGGCGTGGAGGAGGTCGGCGACCGCCTCGACCCCGCGGGCGACGGCGTCCTCGCGCAGGTTGCCGAAGCCGAGGACCAGCTCCGCGCGCCCGTGCGGACCCACCAGCTGCCGGCCGGACCGGTAGCCGCTCATCCCGTACAGCCCGACCGACCGTTCCCGCGCGGCGGCGACGACCTCCTCCTCCGCGACCGCCTCCGGCAGGCGGGCCACCGCGTGGAACCCGGCGGCGAGCCCGCGCAGCTCGACGCCGGGCGCGTGGCGGGCCAGGGCGGTCACCAGCGCGTCGCGGCGGCGGGCGTAGGAGGCGCGCATCCGGCGCAGGTGCCGGTCGTAGCGGCCGGAACGCATGAGCAGGGCGAGGGCGAGCTGGTCCAGCCCCGGGGAGCCGCGGTCGGCGAGGTGCTTCTCGGCCGCCACCGCGGCGGCCAGGTGCGGCGGGCACAGGATCCAGCCGAGCCGCAGCGCGGGCGCCAGCGCCTTGCTGACCGTGCCGAGCGCGGCCACGTGCCCCGGGGCCAGCCCTTGGAGGGATCCCACGGGGTCGCGGTCGTAGCGGAACTCGGCGTCGTAGTCGTCCTCGATGATCGTCGCGTCGCGCTCCCGGGCCCACGCCACCAGCGCCTGGCGCCGGGACGGGGCCAGGGCGACGCCGGTCGGGCACTGGTGGGCGGGGGTGAGCACGACCGCGCGGGCGTCCGTGGCGGCGAGGGCCGCGACGTCGAGGCCGTCCTCGTCGACGGGCACGGCGACCGTCTCCAGACCGGCCCGCGCGGCGAGGAGTCGCTGGTCGGAGTCGCCCGGGTCCTCGACGGCGACGCGGCGCACCCCGCGCTCCCCCAGCACGCGGAGCACCAGGCCGTACCCCTGCGCGAACCCCGAGCAGACCACCAGCCGGTCCGGCTCGGCGACCGCGCCGCGCACCCGCCCCAGGTACGCGGACACCACCGCGCGCAGGTCGGCGTCGCCGTACGGGTCGACATAGCCGAGCCGCGAGTCCGGCAGGCGGCGCGACGCCTCGCGCAACGCCCACAGCCAGTCGTTGCGCGGGAAGCTCGCGAGGTCCGGCACGCCGGGACGGAAGTCGGCGGCGAGCCGCGGCGGCTCGGCGGCGACCGGCGCGCGCGGCGAGGGCGGCACCGGGGCGCAGGGGGCCACCCGCGTGGCCGAACCGAGGCGCGTGACCAGGTATCCCTCGGCCTGGAGCTGGGCGAAGCAGTCCACGACCAGCCCGCGCGAGACGCCGAGCCCCTGGGCCAGGGCGCGGGTGGAGGGCAGCCGCTCCCCCGCCGCCAGGCGGCCGGTGCGGATGGCCTCGCGCAGCTCCCGTTCGAGTTGAGCCCGCAGCGGCTCGGGGCGGTCGCGGTCGAGACGCAGCAACAGGTCCGGGATCGAACCGGTCCACTCAATCGGCACAGAACTGGAGCTTATCCGCGTACCGGTTGGCGGCTTACGGTCGGCTGGCCGGCTCAGGGCCGGCCGGCCAAGGGTTCGGCGGCTCGCGGGTTGTTCCGGCGGGCTCCGCGGCTCAGGTGGACGACGTGACATGAGCATGAGGTGGTGGCGCGTGAACGCGCGTGCGTGGGGGGCCTTCGGGGCCGTGTCCCTGCTGTGGGGCTTGCCGTATCTGCTGTTGAAGGTCGGGGTCGACGGCGGGCTCTCGCCCGGCTTCCTCGCGTGGGCGCGGGTGGTGCTGGGGGCGGTGACGCTCCTCGTGCTGGTCCCGCGGAAGGCCGTGCGGGACGCGTTCCGCGGGCGGGTGCGCTGGCTGGCCGCGTTCGCCGTGGCCGAGGTCGTCCTGCCGTTCCCGTTGATCGCGGTGGGCGAGCAGCACGTGTCCTCCTCGCTGGCCGCGACGCTGATCGCGGCGGCGCCGCTGTTCGTGGCGCTGCTCGCCCTGCGCTTCGACGTGACCGAGCGGGTGACCGGGCGGCGGCTGGCCGGCCTGCTGGCGGGTCTCGCCGGGGTGGCCGCGCTGGTGGGGGTGGACGTCAGCGGACGTCCGGACGAGCTGCTCGGCGCGGCGGCGATCCTCTGTGCCGCGTTCTGCTACGCCGTCGGCCCGATGATCCTCAAGCGGCGGCTGGCCGACCTGGACCCGCGCGTGTCGATGGCCGCCGTCCTGCTGCTGTCGTCGGTGCTGCTCGCCCCGGCGGCCGCCCTGGACCCGCCGCGGGCGATGCCGTCGGCCGGGGTGATCACGGCCGTGGTGCTGCTCGGCGTGCTGTGCACGGCGGCGGCCATGGTCTTCTACGGCATGCTGGTCGCCGAGGCGGGCGCGGGCCGCGCGCTGGTGATCACGTACGTCAACCCGGTCGTGGCGGTCATCCTGGGGATGGCGCTGCTCGGCGAGCGGCCGGGCGCCGGCATGGCGGTGGGCCTGCCGCTGATCCTGCTGGGCTCGTGGCTGTCGACGGGCCGGGCGAAGAAGCCGCGGGTCACCGTCGCCGCCCGCGATGGCTCACGATCGTGTCCCCCGGTGCCGGGTACGCCATGACCAGCAGCCGCTGGATGCCGAGCCTCTCGCCCTTCCACGGGACCCACGCGAAGTGGACGCGGACGCGGTAGTGCCCCTTGCGGCCGGCCCCGGACGTGGCGGCCGCCCGGTCGGCACGGTGCCCGGTCAGCCCGGCGCCTGGCGGCTGAGGTGCTCCCACGCCTGGTACAGCTCCGTGCGGGCGCGGTCCATCTGCTGCACCATGTCGTACGACGCGCCGCCGACGATCAGCCGCCGGGGCGGCTCCGGCAGCGACGCCAGCTCCAGGATGACCGGCGCCGCCGTGCTCGCGGCGGGCCCGGCGTCGTCGCCCCACATCTCGGCCAGCTTGGCGCGCAGCGGCTCGTACGCGGGCAGCGGCGCGGTGGCCGTGGTGCCGGCCGTGAACAGGCCCGTGTCGTAGCCGCCCATCTGCACGATCGTCACCTTGACGCCGATCGGCTCCAGCTCCATCGCCAGGGCCTCGCTGAGGGAGTCGAGCGCCGCCTTGCCGGCCCCGTAGAAGCCGACCGAGGCCATGCCCCCGCTCGTGCCCATCGAGGTGACTTGCAGGATGCGGCCCGCGCCCCGCTTCCGCAGGTGCGGGATCACGGCCTGGCTCACCCAGAGCGCGCCGAAGAAGTTCACGTCGAGGTGGGCCCGGACCTGCTCCTCGGTGGCCTCCTCGACCATGCCGTACAGGAGCCCGCCGGCGTTGTTGACCACGACGTCCAGGTGGCCGAAGGCGGCCACCGCCCGTTCCACCGCCTCGTGGACGGCCGCCCGGTCGGAGACGTCCAGCGGCAGCGGCACCAGCCGGCCGGGATGGCGCTCGGCGAGCTCCGCCAGCGGCTCGACGTGGCGCGCGGCGGCCACGACGCGGTCCCCGGCCTCCAGCGCGGCCTCGGTGAAAGCCCTGCCCAGACCACGGGAAGCGCCGGTGATGAACCACACCTTTCCGGTCGTCACAGGCCTCACCTCCTTGTTGTTGTTCTCCTCGATGACGAGGCGAGACGGTTCGTCTCGTCGCCAGAGTCTGCACGACCCGCGGCCTTTCGTCAAGACGAACCGTCTCGTCTCGTTGAGTGGTATCCTCGCGGGCATGTCCGATGCCAGGAAGCCCTACCCCGCGCGGCGCAGCGAGCGGTCGCGGCACGCCATCCTCGAGGCCGCCCGCGCGCTCATCGGCGAGGTGGGCTACGGGAAGGTCTCCATCGAGGCCATCGCCGCGCGCGCCGGCGTGGGCAAGCAGACGATCTACCGCTGGTGGCCGTCCAAGGGCGCGGTCGTCTTCGAGTCGATCCTCGCGCTCAGCCAGGATCCCCAGAGCGAGGAGATCGCGCTGCCCGACACGGGCGACATCGAGGCCGACCTGAAGCTCGTCATGCGGGCGACGGCGGCCGAGTTCGCCGACCCGGCCTTCGAGGCGCCGATCCGGGCGCTCACCTCGGAGATCGTCAACGATCCCGACCTGGCCGCCCAGTACCACGAGAGGCTGGCCGGCCCGCTCGAGGAGGCCAAGAAGGCGCGGCTTCGCGCCGCCCAGGAGGCGGGCCAGCTCGCCGCCGACGCCGATCTCGACCTGGTGCTCGACGTGCTCTACTCCCCGCTCCACCGGCGCTGGCTGTACCGCTCGGGCCCCCTGACGCCCGAGTACGCCGACGCGCTCGTGGACGTCACGCTCCGGGCGTTCCGCCCGTGACGCGTTCCGGGATATAGTCTGCGCATAGACAATCTACGCGCAGACTGAAGGAGTGCGTCCATGTTCATGTGGACTTTCGAGCACAGCGCCGACACGACCGCCCCCGCCGAGGCGGTGTGGGCGCTGTACGCCGACGTGCCCGGCTGGGTGCGCTGGGACAGCGGCCTGGAGCGGGCCGAGCTCCACGGCTCCTTCGCCGCCGGGTCCGAGATCGTCATGACGCCCCAGGGCCAGGACGAGGTCCGCGCCCGCATCACCCGCGCCGACGAGGACGACACGTTCGCCGACGAGACCCTGTTCGGCGAGGTGGTCCTCCGCTTCACGCACACGCTGGAGCCGTTCGCCGGGGGCACCCGGGTGACGCACCGCCTGGAGGTGACCGGCCCCGGGGCCGAGGAGATCGGCCCGGCCGTCGCGGCCGACCTGCCCGACGCGGTGGCCGCCCTGGTC
Organism: Nonomuraea montanisoli; assembly: GCF_013363975.1. Classification (GTDB taxonomy): domain Bacteria; phylum Actinomycetota; class Actinomycetes; order Streptosporangiales; family Streptosporangiaceae; genus Nonomuraea; species Nonomuraea montanisoli. The sequence goes on from NZ_JABWGN010000004.1 coordinate 230,589, forward strand.
AAGCTGGCGGAGACGGCGTGAGCCTCACCCCGGACGACAGCCCGGGCTTCCTGCTGTGGCGGACCACGCTGCGCTGGCAGCGGGCCGTCACGGCGGCCCTGGAGCCCTTCGACCTGACGCACGTCCAGTTCGTCCTGCTGGCGTGCGCGTGGTGGCTGAACCGGCAGGGCGGCCGGCCGAACCAGCTCAGCGTGGCCCGGCAGGCCGGCACCGACGTGAAGATGGCCTCCCAGGTGCTGCGCAAGCTGGAGGACAAGGGCCTGCTCGTCCGCGAGACCGACCCGGCCGACACCCGCGCCAAGCTGCTGCGGGTCACCGAGCGGGGCCGCGAGCTGATCGAGCGGGCCGTCACCGAGGTGGAGCGCACCGACGCGGCGTTCTTCGCGGCGGCGCCGGACCGGCCCTCGCTCGTCTCGACGCTGCGCGCGCTGGCTGAGGAGGAACGCCGATGATGCTCCTGGGCGCCCGCGCCCCCTTCGACTTCGGCGCGTCCCTGCGCTTCCTCACCTGCTTCCCGCCCGCCGCCGGCGAGCAGGAGATCACCGGGACGACGCTGGTGAAGGCGTACCGGGTGGGCGGGCACACGGTACGGGCGCGCCTGTCCCCCGCCGGGACCGGCCTGCGCTGCGAGCTGGAGTCCCCCGAGCCGCTGACCGACGACGTCGTCACGGCGGCGGCCGACCGGATCCGGTTCCACCTGAGCCTGGACGACGACCTGACCGGTTTCTACGACTCCGCCGACGAGGGGTTCCGGCCGGTGGTGGAGCGGCTGCGCGGCTACCACCAGGTCAAGTTCCCGTCGCCGGTGGAGAACCTGGTGTGGGCCATCCTGTGCCAGCGGACGCCGATGCGGGCCGCCGCCCGGGCCAAGGCCGCCATCGTCGCCCACGCCGGCAATCCGTACGGCGCCTTCCCGGACGTCGGCCAGCTCCTGGAGACACCGGCCGACCTGATCGGCGGCCTGATCGGCGACCCGCGCAAGGCCGGCCGGCTGCGCGGAGCGCTGGAGGAGTGGGCGGGGGTGGACGAGGCGTTCCTGCGTCACGGGCCGTACGAGGAGGTCAGGGCGTTCCTGCTGGGGCTGCCGGGGATCGGGCCGTGGTCGGCGTCGTTCATCCTCATCCGCGGGCTGGGGCGGATGGAGGAGGCGCCGATCGACCGGGAGCTGACGCGCTCGGCCGCGGCGGCCTACGGGCGGACGCTGGGCGAGCGTGAGCTGCGGGAACTGGCCGCCGGGTACGGGCCGTGGCAGGGGTACTGGGCGCACTACCTGCGCGTGGCCGGGTGAGACGGGAGACCTTCCGTTCGGGCGACTGGGCACCCGGCCTCTCACGAAAGACCATCTACTCGGACGACCCCACACCCGCCCCCTCGGGAGACCATCCACTCCGCCGCCCCCACCCGGCCCCCTTACGTGAGCACGTCCCCGCGGGCGCGCTCCCCTGCGGGGCGGACGGATCGGCGAGGCCGTCAGGTCAGCGAGGACGTCAGGTCGACGGGGATGGCAGGCCGCAGGTCAGCAGGGCCCTCAGGTCGACGGGGACGCGGCGGCGTCGAGGAGGGGGCCGAGCTCGCGGGTCACGGTCGTCAGGGCGCGCACGTCGCGTTCGGCTCGCGCGATGAGGATCGCCCCCTCCAGCGCACTGATCATCAAGGTGGCGAGCGGCTCGGCCCGGGCGGCGGGCACGCCCATGTCCGCCAGCGCCCGCGCGACCGGCGCGGTCCAGCGGGCGAACGCGGCCGCCGCGGCCTCCCTGGTGGACTCGGCCGCCTCCGAGCAGTCCACGGTCGCCGCCGCGACGGGGCACCCGCCCGCCTCGAACCCCGCGGAGCCGTACTCGTCGATCCACTGCGCGGCCATCGCGGCGAACAGCCGGCTCGGCGACGGCTCCGGCATGCCGGCCAGGAATCGCGCGACGCGGCCGGCGGCGTAGCGGCCCGCCCAGTCCACGGCCTCGTTGACGAGCTGCTCCTTGCCGCCCGGGAAGTAGTGGCGCAGCGAGCCACGGGGCGCCCGCGCGTGGGCGACCACGTCGCGCATCCCGGTGGCGGCGACCCCGTCGCGGCGGATGAGCTGCGCCGCGCTGAACACCATCCGCTCCCGCGGCCCCCGCTCCTTGTCCGCCATCCCGGCCCCCTTGTCGCCCTTGTCGCCCTCGTCGTTCCACCGGGCCACGCCACCCATCGGCCCGGCCGCCCAGCTCGGTCGCACTGCTCGGCCAGGCACCGCAGGCCCCAGCAGCACCATCATGCCCAGCAGCACCGCAGGTCCCAGCAGCACCACCATGCCCGCAGCACCGCGTGGACCTGCAGCAGCACCATGCCCGCAGCACCGCGTGGACCTGCAGCAGCACCATGCCCAGCAGCACCGCCTGGGCCTGCCGCATCGCCGGGCCCGGCCGCCGCCACACCGGAGCTGCCCTGCCGCTCGGATGCTCACGTCCCAGGAAAAGGTTACCGCCGCCTCTATGACGCTTGTCATATCGCGCTCTAGTATGACGACTGTCATAGACATGCTGGTCGCACGGGCAGGTGGTGGTGCGTCGTGGACGTGGGGTTCATCGGTCTCGGGGTCATGGGACAGCCGATGGCGCTCAACCTGGCCCGCGCCGGGATGCCGCTCGTGGTGTGGAACCGCACCCAGTCCCGGGCCGAGCCGCTGCGCGCGGCCGGCGCCCACGTCGCGTCCGGCCCCGGTGAGGTGTTCGGGCGGGCCCGGGCGGTGATCCTCATGCTGGCGGACGAGGCGGCCATGGACACGGTCCTGGGCCGGGGCACGCCCGCCTTCGCCGCCCGGGTGGCGGGACGGGTCGTCGTCCACATGGGCACGACCTCGCCGGGCTACTCGCGCGAGCTGGAGGAGGACGTCCGGGCGGCGGGCGGCGGCTACGTCGAGGCGCCGGTCTCCGGCTCGCGCGAGCCCGCCGAGGCCGGGCGGCTCGTGGCGATGCTGGGCGGGGAGCCCGGCGACGTCGAGGAGGTGGCGCCGCTGCTGGCGCCGATGTGCCGGGAGACGTTCGCCTGCGGACCGGTGCCGGGCGCGCTGCTGACGAAGCTCGCGGTGAACCTGTTCCTCATCACCATGGTCACCGGCCTCACCGAGGCGTACCACTTCGCCGACCGGCACGGCCTGGACCGCCGGCGGTTCCTCGACATCCTCGACGCCGGGCCGATGGCCAGCGCCGTGTCGCGCATGAAGGCGTCCAAGCTGCTGACCCGCGACTTCGCGGTGCAGGCCGCGGCCCTGGACGTGCTGAAGAACAACCGGCTGATCGCCGAGGCGGCCCGGGCGTCGGGCCTGGCCTCGCCCCTGCTGGACGTCTGCCACGACCTGTTCGGCGAGACCGTGGAGCTGGGGCACGGCGGGGCCGACATGGTGGCGGTCCTGCACGCCATCGAGGCCCGCACCGGGACCCACGCCGGGGCGCGCTAGACCCCCGACCGGGAAGTCACTCCACGTTCACGGATCCGGCCGCCACGTTCGTGCGTACGTGCCGGTGCCCCTCGGCCGGGAAGGCGGGGGGTCGGGCGGGGAGTACGGAGTGGCGTCCGCGGGATCGGCGATGAGCCGCCGTGAGGCCCGCCGCGTCCTCACCTCGCCACGGTCGCGGGCGCAACGCGGGCGCGGACACAGTGGGCTCCACGGACAGGACCACGTGGCGATCCGCGCCGGGTGCGCTAGGCGTGGTCCGCGTCCTCGGGCGGCGCGGCGTGCCGGGCCAGTTCGGCCTCCGCCCACTCGGCCCACTCCTTGCGCATCTCGAAGAAGCGCCGGCCGTACTCCAGGGTGAGCCGCCCGTAGAGCGACAGGTTGTCGTCGCCCCACGTCACCTCCTCCTGGAGCGCGGCCAGGCCGTCGCGCCGCTCCCCCATGAGCGCGGCGCTGTCGCGCAGGTACGCGCGGGCCCGCCCGGGTTCGAGCTGCCCGAGGAAGAACACCTTGAGCAGCACCCCGTCGCGCCGCGCGGGCCTGGGCTGCTCCTCGACCAGCCACCGGCGCAGCTCCTCGCGCCCCGCGTCCGTCGCCCGGTACTCCTTGCGGCCGCGCGGGCCCTCGGCGGCGACCTCGATGAGGCCGTCGGCCGTGAGCTTGGCCAGCTCGCCGTACACCTGGCTCTGGGTCGCCGTCCACACGTTCGCCAGCGAGATCTCGAACAGTTTCATCAGGTCGTAGCCGCTCGCGCCGTCGAGTTCCACGATCAGGCCGAGGACCGCATGCCGCAGGCTCATGTCCAGGACTCTACCGTTCTGAATTGACATGTCAAAACTGGAAGGTCTAGATTCGACGTGTCAAAGTTGGAATGTCGTCTGGAGGCGACGTCATGCTGAAGTACTACGGCCGGACCTTTCTCCCCTGGATCGCCCTCGCCATCGTCAGCGGGTTCGACGCCCGCACCGGCGCGATCACCGGCCTGGCCGCCGCGCTCGTCCTGCTCGCCCTCGACCGGCTGCGCTCCGGCATCGCGTGGGACGCGCTGATCCTGGAGACCTCGACCGCCGTCTACATGGCGCTGCTGACCGCGCTCTCGTTCGCCGCGCCGGGCTCGCCGGTGCTGGGGTACGGCGCGTCGCTGGCCATCGCCTGGCTCGCCGTCACCGCGTGGGGCACCCTCGCCGCCGGCCGCCCGTTCACCGAGGGCATCGCCCGCCGCCAGGTCGACGCGCACATCGCCGCCACGGAGCGGTTCCGGCAGATCAACGTGGTCATCACCAGGGCCTGGGCCGTCGGCTTCACGATCACCGCGATCGCGCTGGCCGGTGTGCAGCACTGGGCGCCGCAGGCCGTCGCCGTGCTGGTGGCCTGCAAGGTCGCCGGTTTCACCCTGCCGGCCGTCTTCACCGCGCGCTACACCGCGCGGGCCCGGGAGCGCGCGGCGGCGGCCGCCGCGACGCGGCCGAGCCTCTGACGCCGCGCCGCCTCGCGCCACCCCGCGCCGCCCCACCACCTCACCACCCACCGCCCCGCCACCCCGCCCCGCCCCGCCGAGCCTGTGAGGAGCATCGAGATGAGCCAGCCGAACGGAACCGCCCCCTCCCTGTGGCTGGAGGGCCACCGCGCCCCCGTCCCGGACGAGATCGACGCGGTCGGCCTGCCGGTCGAGGGCACCCTGCCGCCCGAGCTGACCGGCCGCTACTTCCGCAACGGCCCCAACCCGCTGCCGGGCACCCCGTCGGCCCACTGGTTCACCGGACCCGGCATGGTGCACGGCGTGCGGCTGCGCGACGGCCGCGCCGAGTGGTACCGCAACCGCTGGGTGCGCACCACGGAGTTCACGGACGGCGCCCGGTTCGTACGCCCCGACGGCACGTTCGACCACGCGGCCGTCCCGGCCAACACCCACGTCGTCCCGCACGCCGGCCGCATCCTCGCGCTGGTCGAGACCGGCCTGCCGTACGAGCTGACCCCCGAGCTGGACACGGTGGGGCCGTGCGACTTCGGCGGGCTGCTGAAGGGCGGCATGACCGCCCATCCCAAGGAGGACCCGGTCACCGGGGAGCTGCTGTTCTTCGGCTACGGGCTGGTCCCGCCGTACCTCACCTACCACCGGCTCTCGGCCGGCGGGCGGCTGGTGGAGAGCCGCGAGGTGGAGGTTCCGGGCCCGACGATGATGCACGACTTCGCCGTCACCGCGAACCACGTCGTGTGGCTGGACCTGCCGGTGGTGTTCGACATGGCCCTGGCGCGGAGGGGCGGGGGCATGCCGTTCCGCTGGGACGACGCCTACGGGGCGCGGCTCGGCGTGATGCCTCGGGCCGGGGGCCCGGTGCGGTGGTTCGACGTCGATCCCTGCTACGTCTTCCACGTGGGCAACGCCTACGAGGACGAGGCCGGGCGGGTGGTCGTGGACGGCGTCCGCTACCGGCCGGAGGACTTCATCGCGTTCTGGCCGAGCATCGGCGGCGAGAGCGATCCGTCCGCCGCGACCGTCGCGAACGCCCCGGTCCGGGCGGCGGCCACCGGGAGCTCCCGGCTGCACCGCTGGACCCTGGACCCCGCCTCCGGCGCGGCCAAGGAGGAGCCGCTCGACGACCGGCCCGTGGAGTTCCCCACCCACGACGACGCCCGCACGGGTCACGCGCACCGCTACCTCTACACCGCCGCCGCCGACGCGATCGTGAAGCACGACCTGCGCTCCGGCTCCTCGGCGGCGCTGGAGCTCGGCCCGGACCTGGTGCCGGGCGAGGCGGTGTTCGTGGCGGCCGAGGGCGCCCGGACCGAGGACGAGGGCTGGCTGCTGTCGATCGTCACCGACCGCGCCGGGCAGGGCTCCGAGCTGCTGGTGCTGGACGCCGCCGACCTGTCGCGCACGGCCTCGGTGCGGCTGCCGCGCCGTGTCCCGGCCGGCTTCCACGGGAGCTGGATCCCCGACCCCGTGTCCTGACACTCTCCCTGCTGCGAGACGGGGCGGTCAGGCGAGGGTCTGGTAGGCGGCGGTCCAGAAGTCCCTGATGAGGTTGGGCGTGTCCGGGGAGTCCTGGGCCGTCTGGGTGAGCAGGACGCCGACGAGCCCTTCGGCGGGGTCGGCGTACGCGCTCGTGCCGAGGCCGCCGTCCCAGCCGAACTGTCCCGGCGAGGCCAGGTCGCGGCGGTGGGTGCGGACGGCCATGCCGAAGCCGTAGCCGCCGTGGCGGCCGAAGTGGTCGCCGAAGGCGTCCTTCTCCGTCTTCTGCGCGGGCGTGAGCCGGTCGCCGGTCATGAGCTCGACCGAGGCGCGCGACAGGACCCGCACGCCGCCGAGCGTCCCCTTGCCGAGGAGCATGCGGTAGAAGGCGTGGTAGTCGTCGGCCGTCGAGACCAGCCCGTCGCCGCCCGCCGCGAACACCGGCGGCTTGCTGTACTTGCCGCCCGCGGCCTCGTCCCACACCGTCAGCGCGCCCGTCCCCGGGTCGTGGGCGTAGCAGACGGGCAGCCGGTGGATCTTGTCCTCGGGGACGTGGAAGCCGGTGTCCTTCATGCCGAGGGGGTCGAGGATCCGTTCGCGCAGGAACGTCTCGAACGGCTGTCCCGCGACCCTGGCGATGAGCACGCCGAGCACGTCGGAGCCCGTGTGGTACTGCCACAGCTCGCCCGGCTGGCGCATGAGCGGAAGCTCGCCCAGCCGCCTGATCCACTCGTCGGGCCCGAAGTCCGGCGCGGTGGTGTCGAGGCCCAGCTCGCGGATCGCGACCTGCACGGGGTACGTGTCCGGAGCCGCCAGCACGGCGCCGAAGCCGAAGGTGAAGGTCAGCAGGTCGCGCAGGGTGATCGGCCGGTGGGCCGGCACGGTGTCGTCGAGCGGCGCGTCCAGGCTCCTCAGGACCCGCCGATCGGCCAGCTCGGGCAGCCACGGGTCGACGGGGTCGTCGAGCCGCAGCCGGCACTCCTCGACCAGGACCATCGCGGCGGCCGCCGTGACGGGCTTGGTGGCGGAGGCCATGCGGAAGATCGTGTCCCTGCGCATCGGCTCGTCGCCCCCGGCGCTGAGGGTGCCCATGACCTCGACGTGCGTCTCGTCGCCACGGCCGACGAGGGCGACGAGGCCCGGGACGGCGCCGGACTCGACCGGCCCGGCCAGCACCTCGCGCATCCGGTCGAGCCCGGCCGCGGACAGGCCGCCGCCTGACGCCGGGGCGTGCTCCTCGGCCCTCCCCTGCGTGGCCCATCCCCCCTTGGAGTCCCAGGTGCCGCTCATGTCCCAGGTGGTGGTCTTCGGCATGGTGGCCGTCCTCTCGTTGCGCACATTGCTCGCTGCTTGCGAACACTGTACGCACACTGGCATGCCGTACGCAACCAGGAACGGCGACGGCGCTCAGCCGAGCCGGTCGCGCAGGGCGCGCAGGCCGGTGAGCATGATCGTGAGGCTGTAGCCGAAGTCCTCGTCCGGCGTGATCCCCGCCTCGTGGCGTTCGCGCAGGGCGGCGGCGAGCACGGGGAAGGGGAAACCGTCCCGCGCGGCCGCTGCCGTGACGGGCTCCGGGCCCGAGAACGGCGGAACCCCGGGCGGCTCGCGCGCGTTGGACGCCCCGTGAACGCGACGGAACGAACCGGAAGCAGGACCAGGACCGGGACCGGGGCCGGGGCCGGGACCCGGCGGGAGCGGCTGCGCGCGCACGACGCCGTGTCCACGTCCCTGGCGCTGCTGGGCGACCGGAGGCTGGGCGAGCTGCTGGACGGGGCCGTCCCGGCCGGGGCGGGCATCGGCGGGACGTCGGCGCTGCTGGAGGTCGAGGACGTCCCCGTCTTCGTCAAGCGGGTGCCGCTCACGGCCGTGGAGCTCCTGCCGGCGAACCGGGGCTCCACGGCCGACCTCTTCGGCCTGCCGCCGTTCTTCCAGTACGGCCTCGGCAGCCCCGGGTTCGGGGCGTGGCGGGAGCTGGCGACCCACGTCATGACCACGAACTGGATGCTGTCCGGCGCCTTCGACGGGTTCCCGCTGACCTACCACTGGCGGGTCCTGCCGGGCGGCGCCCCCGCGCCGCACGAGCTGCTCGCCGACGTCGACCGGGCCGTCGGCTCCTGGGGTGGTTCGGCGGGCGTGCGCCGCCGCCTCGAAGCCCTGCGTGACGCCCCCGCGAGCCTGGTCCTCTTCCTGGAGCACATCCCGTACAACGTCCACCAGTGGCTCCGGGAGCGGATGGGCGCCGGCGGGGAGGCCGCCGACCGGGCGTGCGCGCTGGTCGAGCGCGAGCTGGCGGACGGCGTGGCGTTCATGAACGCCCGGGGGCTGCTGCACTTCGACGCCCACTTCCTGAACGTCCTGACCGACGGGCGGCGGCTCTACTTCGCCGACTACGGCCTGGCCGTCTCCTCCCGGTTCGAGCTGTCGCCGGCCGAGACGGCCTTCTACGACCGGCACCGCACCTACGACCGCTGCTACACCCTCAACCACCTGGTCCGCTGGCTGGCCGCCGAGCTGCACGGGTTCGACGGGACGGACGAGCGGATAGCGGCGTGGGCCGGCGGCGAGCCCCCGGAGGGCGCCCCGGAGAAGGCCGCGGCCCTGCTGTCCCGCTACAGCCCGCTGGCCCAGGTCATGTCCGGCTTCTTCCAGGCGCTCCAGCGCGAGAGCAGGTCGACCCCGTACCCGCTGGAGGAGATCCGCGACGTCTGGGCGCGCTGCGGGCTCGGTTGACGGGATTAAGTCATATGGCTTAGACAAGGGGGTGTCGGCCCGAAGCGAGGAGGCCCCATGAGCGACGCCGTCCCCGACTACCCCTTCCGCAACCCGTCCGCGCTGGAGCCGCCTCCGGAGTGGGCGGACCTGCGCGACGGCTGCCCGGTGGCGCCGATCCGGCTGGCCAGCGGCGACCAGGCGCTGCTCCTGACCCGCTACGAGGACGTGCGCCGGGTGCTGTCCGACCCGCGCTTCACCCGGCAGCTCGACGCCGGCGACGCCGCCCGGGTGACGGCCAACGAGTCCGGCGGCGTGTTCGGCCGCTCCGACACCTCGACGTCCGCCATGTCGTCCTCCGGCGAGGCGCACATGCAGTGGCGGCGGCTCGTGGGCCGGGCGTTCACGGCCAAGCGGGTGCTGGCTATGCGGCCGCGCATGGAGGAGATGGCGGACCAGCTCGTCGACGCCATGGTGGCGCAGGGGCCGCCCGCCGATCTCGTCGCCGGGCTGGGGTTCCCGCTGCCGGTGTGGGTGATCTGCGACCTGCTGGGCGTGCCCGACTCCGACCGCGACCGGTTCTCGTACTGGTCCGACACCATGCTGAGCCTGACCCGGTACACGCAGGCGGAGATCGACGCTGCGCAGGCGGAGTTCGACGCGTACCTGGCGGCGCACGTGGGCGCCAAGCGCGCCGAGCCGGGCGAGGACCTGCTGAGCGAGCTCATCGGGATCGTGGACGCGGCCGACGGGCGGCTGACGGAGCCGCTGCTCGTGGGCACCGCCCGCGGCCTGCTGGTGGCCGGGCACGAGACCACCGCGAACATGATCGGCAAGATGGCCGCGATGCTGCTGTCCGACCGCTCCCGCTGGGAGGCGCTGCTGGCCGAGCCGGCGCTCGTCCACCCGGCGGTGGAGGAGGTGCTGCGCTTCGACGCCAACCCCGGCTTCGGCATGCCGCGCTACCTGACCGAGGAGGTCGAGGTGGGCGAGCGCAAGCTGCCCGCCGGCACCACGGTGATCTGCAGCATGGCCTCGGCCAACCGGGACGAGCGGGCGTTCGGCCATGCCGACGGGATGGACCTGCGCCGCTCCCCCAACCCGCACCTCGCCTTCGGCGTCGGCCCCCACTCGTGCCTCGGGCAGGCGCTGGCCCGCACCGAGCTGCAGACCGTGCTGGACGTGCTGCTGCGGCGGCTGCCCGGCCTGGAGCTCGCGGTCCCGGCGGCGGGGCTGGCGGCCCGCGAGGGGCTGCTGGTCGGCGGGTTGCGCGAGGTGCCGGTCCGATGGTGAGCACCGGTCCCGCCCGTACGCGGGACAGGCGGCCCGGCCGCGAAGCGGACACCCGCGAGCGACCCGGACGCGGAGCCGACACCCGCGAGCGACCCGGACGCGGAGCCGACACCCGCGAGCGGATCCTCGCGGCGGCCGAGCGGCTGTTCGCCGAGCACGGCATCGCGGCGGTGTCCAACCGGCAGATCGGCGAGGCCGCGGGCCAGTCCAACAACTACGCCGTGGGCTACCACTTCGGCACCAAGACCGACCTGGTGCGGGCCGTCCTGCGCCGCCACAACGGGGCCATGGAGGAGCGGCGCGCCGCGATGCTGGCGGCCGTCGGCGACGCCTCTGGCGTGCGGGAGTGGGCGTCGTGCCTGGTGCGTCCGGCCACCGAGCACCTGGCCTCGCTGCCCGCCCCCACCTGGTACGCCCGGTTCCTCGCGCAGGCCGACACCGAGCCGACCATGCGGGCCGTGGTCATCGAGGAGGCGGTCGCCATGCCGTCGCTCGGCCCGATCGCGGAGCACCTGTTCCGGCTGGCGCCGGGGGTGCCGGAGGAGGTGCACCGGCAGCGGACCGACATGTGCCGGGTGCTGGTCGTCCACATGCTGGCCGAGCGGGAGCGCGCCCTGCACGAGGACCCGGCGGCCGACCCGGCGGCCGTGTGGCGGCAGACCGCGGACGCCCTGGTGGACGCGCTGGCGGGTCTGCTCGCGGCCCCGGTCACCGCGTCCCGGGGACAGCCCGCTCCTCACCCACCAGCAGGTCGACGATCTTGAGCAGCTCGGCGGCGCCGTCGAGCGTGCCGAGGATGACGATCGTCAGGGCGGCCCGTTCCTCGTCGTAGACGGTCTCGACGCGCAGCGGGCCGCCGCCGTCGCGGGGGCGGCTCCCGGCCGCGGCCACGACGGTGTTGGACAGCCGGATGACCTCCTCGCGCCCGATGCCGTCGACCCGGACGACGGCGGACGTCTCGGCGTGGAGCCCGCCGCGGGCCGGCGCCGGGGCGGGGCGGCCGGTGAACGCCTCCAGGTCCTCGGCGGCGATCCGGTACTGCCGGCCGATGCGGGTGGCCTTGAGCCGGCCGTCGCGGACGTAGCCGCGCACCGTCTTGACGTGCAGGCCGAGCAGCTCGGCCACGCGCTCCACCGAGTAGTACGGCTCCGCCGCCCTCACGCCTTCCCCTCCGCTCCCGGAAGCTCCCAGTCGCTCCCCGACACTGCCCAACCTACAGCCCGCGAGGGAACGACAGCGCCTGTACGCCTATGCGAACACCGTACGCTAGGGTGGGGCGGGAAAGGAGGCGCCATGCCGACCGGCAAGCCGGCCGTCCCCTCTGTGTGGGCGCGGCAGCGGAACAAGCGGGAGCAGCCCGCGCTCAGCCAGGACCGGATCGTCGCCGAGGCCGTCCGCCTGCTCGACGAGGAGGGCATCGAGGCGCTCAGCATGCGCAGCCTCGGCACCCGGCTGGGCGCCGGCGCCACCTCCCTCTACCGGCACGTCGCCAGCAAGGACGAGCTGATCGAGCTGGTGGTGGACGAGATCTACGGCGAGCTGGAGGTGCCGGGCGAGTCCGGGGCGCCGGACGCCTGGCGCGAGTCCGTCGCCGCGTGCGCGGGCAGCCTGCGGGCGATGATCCTGCGCCACCCGTGGGCGGCCTCGGTGCTCGGTCAGGTCGGGCTGGCCGAGCTGGGCCCGAACCTGACCCGGCAGTCCGAGCGGATGCTCGCTCTGTTCCACCGGGCCGGCTTCCCCGCCGGCGAGGCCGACCGGGCCATGAACACCGTCATCGCGTACGTCATCGGCATGACCGTCAGCGAGGCGGCGTACCTGTCGATGCTGGCCCGCAGCGGGCAGAGCGAGCAGGAGCTGATGGAGGGCCTGCGGCGGGTGGCCGAGGAGGCCGTGCGCGACCTGCCGTTGCTGCGCGAGGGGTACGACGAGCGGGCCGGCGAGGACCCGTCGCGGCTGCGCGACGAGGGCTTCGCCTACGGCCTGGAGCGGTTCCTCGACGGGCTCCAGGCGCGGCTGGACGCCCTCGGGGCGCACTAGGAACCGGACGCGTGCCCGGGACTCGTCTGGCGCCGGCCGGCCTCGGCGCGCGTCAGGCGCCGGTCTCCAGCGGCAGGCCCGCCGCCGCCCAGTCCTCGATCCCGTCGGCGTACAGGCGGACGTTCGCGTACCCGAGCCGCGTCAGCTCGGCGACGAGGGCCGGGCCGCGGTCGCAGTCGGCGTCGGTGGAGTAGGCGACGATCGGCGCGGTCCGGTCGGGCAGCAGCTCGCCCGCCGACCCGGCGGCGTCCTCGGCGGTGAGGTTGAGCGCGCCGGGCAGGTGCCTGCGCCGGTACGGGGCCGCGGGCAGGGCGTCGACCACGGTGACCGCCTTCGCCTCGATCGAGGCCCGCAGCTCGTCGCGGGCGACGCGCCCGCCCGGCCGGGCGAAGGGCGGCGGCGCGGACGGGTCCTGGAGCGGGCCGCTGAGCTGGATGTTGGCGATCACCCAGTCGTCGCCCCGCCGCACGGCGACCAGGGTCAGCCGGAACGAGTGGTCGACGTCGTGCCCTCTGACGCTGGTGCGCTGCTCCTGGATCCCGCCCACGATCGCGGTGTCGCCGTGGAGGCGCACGCTCGGCTGCAGGATCGCGAAGTGGTGGTTCTTGAGGTCGCCGCGGTGACGGCCGGCCCACTGTCCCTTGTCGAGGACGAACCCGACGGGGCCGATGCCGGCGAAGTCCGCGCCGAGGAGGTCGTCGAAGGCGTCGGCGTCGCCGTGAAGCTCGGCCTCGGCCCAGCGGTTGACGAGGTCGAGCACCTGCGTCTCGCTGCTCATGATGTGTTCCGTCCCTTCCAGGCGGGTGCAACCGGGGAAAGATTCCCCACTTAACAGTGACACGTCCGCGAGAGCGGCACAAGATGAAGTGGGGGAAATTCCCCCGGTTCGTGGTCTATGCTGATCGTCACGACGCGAGAGGGGACGAGGTGGAGGCCAGACCCATGCGGGCCGACGCGCGGCGCAACCTGGAGCAGATCCTGCGCGCCGCGCGGGACATGATCGCCGAGCGCGGGCCCGACGTGCCGCTCGACGACATCGCCCGGCGCGCGAAGGTCGGCAGCGCCACGCTGTACCGCCGCTTCCCCGACCGCGACCGCCTGCTGCGCGCGGTCGCCCTCGACGCGCTGACCAGCACCGCGACAGCCGCCGCGGCGGCGGCCGAGCAGGAGGACGACCCGTTCGAGGCGCTGGCGCGCTACCTGCGCGACGCGCTGGAGCTGCGGGTCTCCGCCGTGCTGCCCGCCATGATCGACGTGGTGGACCTGGACGCCGACCCCGAGCTGTCGGCCGCGCGCGAGACCTCCGCCCGCCTCGTCCGGCGCCTGGTGGACGACGCCCGCGCCGCCGGGGCGCTGCCCGAGGACGTGACGTTCATGGACGTCGGGACGATGCTGGTGCGCATCGCCCGCCCCCTCCCCGGGCCGCTCGACGCGGACGAGAAGCACGCCTTCGCCCGGCGGCACCTGGAGCTGTTCATCCGCGGGCTCCGGGCGACGGGCGGTGCCCGGCACCCGCTGCCGTCGGGCACCATGGACGGGTGAGCGTGAGCGCAGAGGACCGCGAGATCGCCGTTTCGTCCGGCCTGGCCGGTTTGTGCGAGCTCGTCGCCGGGGGCGGGGCGGTGGTGCTCAGCGGGGCGGGGCTGTCCACCGAGTCGGGCATCCCCGACTACCGCGGCCCGACCGGGCGGGCCCGGCGCGCCGACCCGATGACGTACCAGCGGTTCGTCGGCAGCGCCGAGGCCCGGCGGCGCTACTGGGCGCGCAGCCACGTCGGCTGGCGGCGCATCGGCGGGGCCGCGCCCAACTCCGGCCACCGTGCCGTGGCCGAGCTCGAACGGCGCGGCCTGGTCGACGCGGTCATCACCCAGAACGTCGACGGCCTGCACCAGGCGGCCGGGGCGCGGCGGGTGGTCGAGCTGCACGGCGGGCTCGACCGGGTGGTGTGCCTGTCGTGCCGTCAGCGCACGCCCCGCATGGAGCTGGACCGCCGCCTGCGCCGCGCCAACCCCGGCTGGGAGGCCGCCGCGGCGGCCATCAACCCCGACGGCGACGCGGTCCTCACCGACGAGCAGGTCGCGGGCTTCCAGGTGGTCGACTGCACGGGCTGCGGCGGGCTGCTCAAGCCGGACGTCGTGTTCTTCGGCGAGAACGTGCCGAAGCCGCGCGTGGACGAGTGCTTCGCGCTGGTGGCGGGGGCGCGGGCGCTGCTGGTGCTCGGCTCGTCGCTGGCCGTGCGCTCGGGGCTGCGGTTCGTCCTGCGGGCCGCCGAGCTGGGCATCCCGATCGCCGTCGTCAACCAGGGAGCCACCAGGGGCGACGCCGAGGCCACGATCCGGCTGAACGCGCCGCTCGGGGCCACGCTCACCGAGCTGACGACCCGGCTGCCGGGGCCGGCCGCCCGGACCACCTAGCGATCCAGGCGTTCCGCGGCGTTCCCGGCCCAGGCGTTCCGGGGCGTTCCCCGGACAGGCGCTCACGGCGGGCAGGCGTTCCCGGGCGGGCAGAATGGGAGCATGTCCCGTCGCGAACCCGCCGGCTGCCCGTGCGGCCTGCCCGCCCCCTACCGTGACTGCTGCGGCCGCTTCCACCGGGGCGAGGGCGCGGCCCCCACGGCCGAGCTGCTCATGCGGTCGCGCTTCGCCGCGTTCAGCGTGGGCGACGAGGCGTACCTGCTGCGCACCTGGCACCCGGCCACGCGGCCGGCGAGCGTCGGCCTGGACCGCAAGCTGCGGTGGGTGCGGCTGGAGGTGCTGGAGACCGCCCGCGGCACTGTCCTGCACACCGACGGCACCGTCCGCTTCCGCGCCCACTACGTCGAGCGCGGGCGCGAGGGCGCGATGGAGGAGCACAGCCGGTTCGTACGGCTCGACGGGCGCTGGGTCTACGAAGGCGCTCTCGGGCCGGCGGGGCTATAGTCAGTCAGGTGACCAACTCAGTACGGAGCGGCAAGCGGGAACGCCTGGCGGCCGCGGCGGCCAGGGTGCTGCACGAGCAGGGCGTCGAGAAGACGACGCTGGCCGACATCGCCCGCGTGGCCGACGTCCCGGTCGGCAACGTCTACTACTACTTCAAGACCAAGGACCAGCTCGTCGAGGCGGCCATCGGCGAGCACGGCCGGTTCCTGCGCGGCCTGCTCGACCGGCTCGACGAGATCCCCGAGCCGGAGCAGCGGCTCAAGGCGCTCGTGCGCGGCTGGGTCGATCAGCGGGAGGTCGCCGCCCGCTACGGCTGCCCCACCGGCACGCTGGCCTCCGAGCTGGACAAACGCGCCGACGGCCTCGACCAGGCGGTCGCCGCCCTGATGCGGGAGCTGCTGGACTGGATGGAGCGGCAGTTCGCCGCCCTGGGGCGCGACGACGCGCGGGGGCTGGCCGTCGCCCTGCTCTCCTCCTACCAGGGGATCTCGCTGGTCACCAACACCCTGCGCGACCCGGAGCTGATGAAGGCCGAGGGCGACCGCCTGGAGCGCTGGATCGACGCGCTCCGCTGACTCCTGCCCGCGTGCGACCCCCGAGGAGAGCTGCGTGACGCGTGTGACGCTCCGGCCGGTCCGGGAGAACGACCTGACGATCTTCGAAGAGGAGTTCGGCACGCCGGCCGGGCGCGGCGAGCTGCACTGGTTCGGCCACCGCTCCCCCGGGCGCGACCGGCGCGCGTACGCCGAGAACGGGATGCTGCAGGACGACGGCGGCACGCTGACCGTGTGCGAAGGCGACGACGTGGCGGGCCGGGTCGACTGGGGCAGGGCCTCGGGCTGGGGGCCGCCCGCCGACTCGTGGTGCTGGACGATCGGGATCCTGCTGCGGCCCGCCGTCCGGGGCCGCGGGATCGGCACCGAGGCGCAGCGCCGCCTGGTCGCGTACCTGTTCGACCACACCCGGGCGCACCGCGTCCAGGCGTACACCGACCCCCGCAACCGGGCCGAGCAGCGGGCGCTGGAGAAGGCGGGGTTCCGGCGGGAGGGGGTGCTGCGGGAGGTGCAGTGGCGCGCCGGAGCGTGGCACGACCAGCTCCTGTACGCGCTCCTGCGCACCGACCCGCGCTAGCCCGGGGCGGAATGTCCGCCGGCGTGGCCTCCGTGGTGGTCGAGGAGGCGGGTGAGCAGCGCCGTGAGCTGGTCGCGTTCGGCGGCGTCGAGCGGGGCCAGCACCTCGTCCGCCAGTGAGCCGAGCAGGGCGTCGAGCCGGCGCAGCCGGTCGCGGCCGGCCCCGGTCAGGGTGATGACGTTGCGGCGGCGGTCGCCGGGGTCCGGGGCGCGCTCCACCAGACCGCGCGCGGACAGCTCGTTGATGACGGAGACCAGGTCGCTTCGGTAGACGCCGGTGCGGCGGCTGAGCTCGGCCTGGCTGGCCGGGCCGGCCTCCTCCAGCGTGGCCAGGACGGCGTAGTGCCACTTGCGGGCGTCGGCGCCCGCCAGGCCCTCGGTGACGATGCGGTCGGAGTGCATCGTCACCAGGGACAGCAGCCGCGTCGGCAGGCTGCGCAACCGCGCGGGGGCGGCGGTGTTCCGTTCTTCGGCGGGGTCCGTCACGGGACTGATCCTACCGCTTGCGTTAGTCGCACTAACGATGTACTTTCGTTAGTGCCACGAACGTTAGTCACACGAACGACTTGCGAGGAACCCCATGCCTGTCATCGACCTGCTCGACTCGACCCTGTTCTACGAGGAGACGGGCGCCGGCGCCCCGATCGTCTTCCTGCACGGCAACCCCGGCTCCTCCCGCCTGTGGCGCCAGGTGATGCCCGCGATCGGCGTGTCCGGCCGGCTGCTCGCCCCCGACCTGATCGGCATGGGCCGCTCCGGCAAGCCGGACATCGCCTACACCTTCGCCGACCACGCCCGCTACCTGGACGCCTGGTTCGACGCCCTCGGCCTGGACGACGTCATCCTGGTCGGCCACGACTGGGGCGGCGCCCTCGCCTTCGACTGGGCCGCGCGCCACCCCGAGCGGGTGCGCGGGATCGCCTTCTTCGAGACCATCGTCAAGACGTTGTCCTGGAGCGACCTGGGCGAGGGTCCGCGGGCGCGGTCCCGGGCCATCCGCGGTCCGGAGGGAGAGGCACTCGTCCTCGACGGGACCTTCCTCATCGACACCGCGTACACCGGAGGCGTCCTGAACCCGCTCCCCGAGGAGGAGATCGCGCTCTACCGCGAGCCGTACCCGACGCGCGAGAGCCGCCGGCCGCTGCTGCAGTGGGCACGCTCGATCCCGCTGGACGGCGAGCCGGCCGAGGTGGCGGAGCGGGTCGAGCGCTACGACGCGTGGCTGGCCAAGAGCGACGACGTGCCGAAGCTGCTGCTCACGTTCGACTCCTCGCCGACGCTGCTCATCACGCCGGACGTCGCCGCGTGGTGCGCGGACACGTTCGCGGCGCTGGAGGTCGAGCACTGCGGCCCCGCCGGGCACCACGCCCCGGAGGACCGGCCCGAGGCCATCGCCACGGCCGTCACCGCCTGGGCCCGCCGGCACGACCTGGCCGGTTGAGCCGGGCGCCGCTTCACCGCATCCTCCGGAATCTCGATCGCGGCGCGGACGGCCACTCCGGAATCTCGATCGCGGCGCGGACGGCCACTCCGGAATCTCGATTGCGGCGGGGACGGCCGCGCCGCGATCATCCCGTCATGGAACTCCTGCCCTCCCTGCCCGCCTTCGTCCTCGCCGTGATCCTCATCTCGGCCTCGCCGGGGCCCGCGATGGCCCTCATCCTGCGCCGGGCCGCCGTACGCGGGCTCTCCGGCGCGGTCCCCACGGTGCTCGGCCTCGAGGCCGGCCTCTACGTCTGGGCGCTGTGCGCCGCCGCCGGCCTGGCCGCCCTCGTCGCCGCCTCCGAGGTGGCCTTCGTCGTCCTACGGGTGGCCGGCGCCGCCTTCCTGCTGTACCTCGGGGTGAAGGCGTGGCGCTCCGCGTGGCGCAGCCGCCGGACCGGCGCCGCGGCGCAGCCGGAGGAGGAGCCCCCGGCGGCCTCCGCCCGGTCCTGGTGGAAGGCGTTCGGGGAGGGCGCCGTCGTGATGCTGGCCAACCCGAAGGCCGCCGCCTTCATGATCGCCTTCTATCCGCAGTTCGTGCCGCACGACCGGCCGCTGCTCGCCACCACGGCGCTGCTGGCCCTGCTCCAGGTCGCCCTGGAGACGGTCCTCTACCTGTCGCTCGCGGCGGTGGTGGGGCGCGCGGGCGCGTGGTTCCGCCGTCCGGTCGTCCGCCGCCGGCTCGACGCCGTGAGCGGCACCGTGCTCGTCGCCCTGGGCCTGCGGGTCGCCGCCGAGAGCCGCTGAGAGCCGCTGACCCCATCATAACGATTGCTTCTGGACGCCATCGCGATCATCTCTTGGACTTCTGACAGTCGCCGGGGGCACCCTGGAGGGGAACGACCGGACCCAGCGACAGAGAGCACTCACCATGGCCACCTACGTCCTCGTCCCCGGCATGTGCCACGGCGGCTGGAGCTTCGCCCCCGTCACCGAGCGGCTGCGCTCCCACGGCCACCGCGTCATCCCGGTCACCCTCACCGGGGTGGCCGAACGCCACCACCTCCTGACCGGCGGGGTCAACCTCGACACCCACGTCCGGGACGTGACCGCCCTGCTGGAGGTCGAGGAGGTCGAGGACGCCGTGCTCGTCGGCCACAGCTACGGCGGCATGGTGATCACCGGCGCCGCCGACCGCGCCCCCGGGCGGGCCGGCGCGCTGGTCTACCTCGACGCGGTCGTCCCCTCCGACGGCGACTCCTGCTGGTCGCTCGTCCGCGACGAGGAGCGCCGCTGGTACGCCGACGTGGACGACACCGGCTACGCGACGCGCCCCCTGCCCTTCTTCGACCCGCGCGCCACGGCCCACCCGATCGCCTCGGTGCTGCAGCGCCTGCGGCTCACCGGCGACCTCGCGCACGTGCGCCGCAGGGACTACGCGTACGCGACCGGCTGGGACGGCGAGTCGCCGTTCACCGTCTTCCGTGACCGGCTGCGGCACGACCCGGCGTGGACGGTCCACGACCTGGCCGGCGGCCACAACCTCATGCGCGACGCCCCCGACGAGCTGGTCAAGGTCCTGCTCGGCGCCGCCTGAGCCCGGGGAGAGCCGGGTCAGGCGTAGGACACCTCCCGCCGCTCCTCGCCGAGGGCCGTGGCGATGGCGGCGAAGCGCGGCGCCAGCTCCGCCTCGACGGCCGACTCCTCCTCCTCGCCCAGTTCCACGACGGGCGCCGCGTACCCCAGGGAGCGGACGAACTCCACCCGCAGGTGGGTCGGCGGGTGCGAGTGGAAGACGTGCCCCCGCGTCCGGGCCTCCAGCCGGCGCCGCCGCTCCAGCTCGTGCTCCGGCACCTGGCCGTGCTTCTCGGGCAGCCGCGACCACACGGACGTGCCGAACGAGGCGGCGAGCCAGCTCAGCTCGCCCAGCTCGACGCGCGCGGTGGCCAGGCGGTCCAGCATGACGGCCGCCGCCTCGGACGACGCCACCCGGGCGGCCCGCTCGTCGGCGACGTACTCCCCCTGCCGCGACGCGCGCATCGACACGGCCAGCAGGAGGAACCCGAGCATCCGCAGCACGAGCCCGGCCAGCCACATGAGGGCCGCCAGCGCGAGGGAGAGCATGGCGACGAAGCTCTGCGCCGTCACCTCGGCGGAATCCCTGCCGCCGCGCGCGACCGCCCGGACGACCTCGTGGACCTCCTCCAGAGCGCGGATCGCGGTCCCGGTGAGGCGCCCCTCACGGACGTCGCCGTTGCTGGAGTGGCTGAGCTCGTGCCCCAGGAGCGCCACCTTCTCCTGCGGGCCCAGTATCGCCCAGAGGGGCGCGCCGAGGATGAGGGCCCGCCTGCCGCGCAGCCCGATCCGCGCGTACGCGGCGTTGTACTCGGCCGAGACGAACACCACGTCGACCGGCGGCGCGCCCACCTCGGCGCCGACCCGGTCCAGCAGGCCGAACAGGCGCGGCGCGCGGTCGCGGCCGAGGAGGTGAGGGCCGGCGGGCAGGCGGCCGAGCCGGGGCCGCATCAGCCACGCCGTGCCCAGCAGGAGCACGGCCAGGAGGACGCCCACGATGTTCGGCACCGCGACGACGATCACCGCCGCCGCCACCAGGCAGCCGGCGGTGATCAGGTGGATCAGCACCGCCAGCAGCATGGCCACCGCTCGGGAGAGCCCGCCGCCCTCCAGCGCGGCGCCGCGGCGCAGGACGTGGGCATGCTGCCCGGCGGTGAGCCGGTCCGCGAGCACGGCCCCGAGGGACCGACTGCCGGGTAACTCCTCGGCGAGGTTCCATTCGCACGACGGGCACCAGACGGCGTAGCGGCCGTCCCGGACGATGTCGGCGGAGCACTGGGGACAGGGGGTGTGAGAAGACATGATCGCGAGTGTGGCACGGCCGGCGCCCCGCCGTTCGCACACCGGCCATTGACGGCACGGGCGGATCACTGATGCCATGATCCCAGGCACTGACCAAGCGGCCGTTCGGCCCTGTCGTGCGCCGAGGAGGATCCGTGCGACGCCCCATCCCCCGCTCCCGCCGGCCGGTCCGCGCCCTTGCCGCGGCCCTGCTCACCCCGCTGCTCCCCCCGCTTCTCACCGGCCTTCTCTCCGGCCTTCTCGCCGCGCCGGCGATCGCGCCGCCCGCGCAAGCCGCACAGAGCGCCCACGCCGCCGGCTGCTCGGGCGTCCTGCCCGCGCCCGACGCGTACGGCATCACCTGTTTGCGCGTCGAACGGCACCCGCAGCGCGACGGGTCCGAGCTGCGCGACGTCACCATGACCTCGACCGCGATCTTCCAGGCGTCCGGCGGGACCCCGGTCATCAGCCCCCTGGCCGAGCCGATCACCGTCCGGGTCTACCTCCCCCCGGGCTACGACCCCGCCGCCTCCCCCCGCCACCGCTCCCTCTACCTGATCAACGGCGGAGGCGACGCCCACGACGAGTGGACCACCAAGACGGACCTGGTGTCGCTGCTGGCCGAGGTCCCCGGGCACCCGTACGACGGGATCGTGGTCATGCCGACCGGTGGCCGGAGCGGCTGGTACGCCGACTGGGCGGGCCGCACCGACGGCTTCTTCGCGCCCAGATGGGAGACGTACCACATCTCCCAGCTCGTCCCCTGGATCGACGCGAACTTCGCCACCGTCGCCGACCGGTCGGGGCGCGGGCTGGCGGGGGTGTCGATGGGCGGGTACGGCACGCTGCGCTACGCCGCCGCGCACCCCGACGTGTTCTCGGTCGTCGGCGCGCTGTCGCCCGGCATCGAGCTGCGGGCCAGGCCCGCACAGGGCACGATCTCCGACTCCATGTGGCAGGCCGGCGCCGCGATCGCGCCTCTCGACCTGCTCGACGGCGCGTTCCGGGTCAACAAGTACGACGCCGGCGGCGTGCTCGTGCTCGACCAGGACGTGCAGCGTCTCTATCGGCTGGACACGCTGTTCGGCCCGCACACCACGACCGTCTCCGGCGGACGCACCGTGTACGACTGGCCCTCGGCCAACCCGGCCACGCTCGCCACGCAGGGGAGGTACGCGCCGTTCAACGGCCGGCTCGCCGTGTACGCGGGAGGCTGTGCCCCCGCCGCGGCCGACCCGCCCGGCCACGGCACGGGGCCGGCGCCGTCCGGCTGCGGTTACAGCACCACCTCATCGGCGGTGACCGGCGCGACGACGGTGAACGAGTACATCCTCGGCTCGTACGCCGCCGCCTTCGACGCCACGCTGACCGGCCTCGGCGTCGGCCACCGCTACTGCTACAGCGCGGGCGGCCACGACTGGAACTCCTGGCCGGCCTACCTGACCGATTTCCTCCAGTACGCGTACGGCACGCCACCCGCCCGCTGCCCGACCGTTTCCTGACATTCGCGGCACGCCGAGCCGGAGCCTTTACGTTGTAGATCACACGGACGGGGCCTTGCCAAGCCATGATCCGCAGTTTAGGTTAGCCTTACCTAATACTTCGGAGGCAGAAGCTTCATGTCCGTGCAGTTCCCGCCTTCCGCCGCGCCGCGCTCCGCCTACCCGGTGGACGTGCTCCCCGCCCGGCTCCGCCGACTCCTCCTCCACCTCGCCTCGGCCGGCACCCCGGTGTCGGCCTACGTCTACGACGGCGAGGTGGCCGCCGAGCGCGCCCGCGAGCTGCGGGCCGCCTTACCCGGCTGGGCGGCCGTCCACTACGCCGTCAAGGCCAACTCCTTCCCTGGCGTCGTCGCCGCCCTGGCCCCGCATGTCGACGGGTTCGAGGTGGCTTCCCGGGCCGAGCTCGACCTCGCCCTCAGCGCCCGTCCCACGGCGGACCGGCCGGGGCGGGAGGCGGCGGCCACGCGGAGTTCCGCCCCGGCCCCCGTCGCGGCGGCGGCCATGCGGCGTTCCGCGCCGGCTCCCGTCGTGGCGGCGGGCCCGGCCAAGTCGCCGCCCTTCCTGGCCGCGCTCATCCGGGCACGGGTCGAGGCGATCAACGCCGAGAGCCTGCTGGAGCTGCACCGGATCAGCGCCATCGCCGTCGCCGAGGGCGTCCGCGCCCGGGTGACGCTGCGGGTGAACCCCGCCTCGATCCCCGTCACCGGCTCGCTGCGGATGGGCGGCGTCCCGTCCCAGTTCGGCGTGGCCGAGCCGGACGTGCCGGACGTGCTGCGCGCCGCGGCCCGGCTCCCCGGCCTCGACCTGGTCGGCTTCCACGTGCACGCGGCCTCCGGCAACCTCGACGCCGACGCCCACGCCGCGTACCTGCGCTGGTGCGTGGAGTGGAGCACCCGCACCGCCCGCGCGTGCGGCGTCGACCTGCGCCTCGTGGACGTGGGCGGCGGCATCGGGGTGGCCTTCGAGGGCGAGAAGCCGTTCGACGTCGCCCGCTTCGGCGAGCTGGCCGCCCAGGTGGAGCCGCCACCCGGCGTCCGCGTGCTGCTGGAGCCGGGCCGCTACCTGGTCGCCGACTGCGGCTGGTACGCCGCCGAGGCGATCGACGTGAAGACCTCGTACGGGGCGTCGTACGTGCTGATCCGCGGCGGCATCAACCACTTCCAGCTCCCCACCTCCTGGGACATCGTGCACAACATGGCGGTGCTGCCCGTCGAGGACTGGCCCGAGGACTGTCCGCGTCCCGCCCTGACCGACACCGAGGTGACCGTCACCGGCGAGCTGTGCACCCCCGAGGACACGCTGCTGCGCGACGTCCGGGTGGACCGGGTGCGCGCCGGCGACATCGTCGTCTTCCCGTACGCCGGCTCCTACGGCTGGGAGTTCGCCATGCACCGCTTCCTCGGCCACCCCGTCGCCGAGCGCCACCTGCTGTGACTCCCGCCGGGTTCCGGCTTCCTCCCTGTCCGTCCACTATCTGGAGACCCATGACCGCGCATCCGGCCGACCTGGCCCCGGACTCCGCCCTCGACCCCTTCGCCTCTCCCGACGACGCCGGCGCGGCGGTGCTGCGCCGTCAGCGTGACCGCGAGTCCTCCGCCCGCACCTACGCCCGGTCCTTCCCGATCGTCCCGGTACGCGCCGAGGGCATGGTGGTCGAGGGCGCCGACGGCCGCCGCTACCTCGACTGCCTGTCCGGCGCGGGCACCCTCGCCCTCGGCCACAACCACCCGGTGGTCCTGGAGGCGATCCGGCGCACGCTCGACAGCGGGGCCCCGCTGCACGTCCTCGACCTGGCGACGCCGGAGAAGGACGCGTTCGTGGAGGAGCTGTTCGCCACGCTGCCGCGCGGGCTGGCCGACCGGGCGCGGATCCACTTCTGCGGGCCCGCCGGGACCGACGCGGTGGAGGCGGCGCTGAAGCTCATGCAGACCGCCACCGGCCGCCGCGGCCTGCTCGCCTTCACCGGCGGCTATCACGGCATGACCCTCGGGGCCCTGGCCGCGACCGCGAACGTCGCGGTCAAGGAGCCCGTGGCCGGCATCGCGGCCGACGTGACGCGGCTGCCGTACCCGTACCCGTACCGCTGCCCGTTCGGCGTGGGCGGGCAGGCGGGGGCGCGGCTGTCGGCGGCGTACACGCAGCGGCTGCTCGACGACCCGGCGGGTGGCGTCGTGCCGCCCGCGGCGATGATCGTGGAGGCGGTGCAGGGCGAGGGCGGCGCGGTGCCGGCGCCCGACTCCTGGCTGCGGGAGATGCGGCGGATCACGGCCGAACGCGAGATCCCGCTCGTCGTGGACGAGGTGCAGACCGGTGTCGGACGCACCGGGGCCTTCTGGGCGGTGGAGCACAGCGGGATCGTGCCGGACGTCATGGTGCTGTCCAAGGCGATCGGCGGCAGCCTGCCGCTCGCGGTCATCGTCTACCACGAGGACTACGACGGGTGGCTGCCGGGCGCGCACACGGGAACGTTCCGCGGCAACACGCTGGCCATGGCGGCCGGCACGGCCACGCTGCGCCACGTCGCCCGCGAGGGCCTGGCCGGGCGCGCCGCCGAGGTCGGCGGCCGGATGCTGGACCGGCTCGGCGCGCTGCGCGACGAGCTGCCGGTGGTCGGCGACGTGCGGGGGCGTGGGCTGATGCTCGGCGTCGAGCTGGTGGACCCGGGCGGCGAGCCCGACGCGTGCGGGGCGTTCCCCGCGGCGCCGCGCACGGCGGCCGAGGTCCGCGCGGCGTGCCTGGAGCGCGGGCTCATCGTGGAGCTCGGCGGCCGGTACGACTCCACGGTGCGGCTGCTTCCGCCGCTGGTCATCACGGACGAGCAGGCGGAGGCGGTCGTGGACCGGCTGGCCGACGCGGTCGCCGCGGTGACGGCCCCCCGCCTGGCGGGACGGCTCGCATGACCGACACCTTGCGGGAGCCGGCACAGGCCGGCGCCGAGGAGCCGACCGCGCAAGCCGGTCCTCGTGTGTCGGTCACGCCCCCGGGCGCGCTCGCGGCGGGGGCGGGCGATGGGCTCGCCTCGGTGCGACCGGGCGAGGCGCTGGCGGCGGCGGTGCGGGACGTGCTCGACGGGCTGGCCGCCGGGGCGGCGCGGCGGGGCGGGCCCGTGCCCGCCGAGACCCCTGAGGCCCTGGCCGCGCGGGTCGCCCGCACCCTGGCGGAGACGCGCGGCGAGGAGGCCCTCGGCCGCCTGACCGAGCTGCTGGCGTACGGCGCGGCCGACCCGGCCGACCCCGCCTGCGCCGCGCACCTGCACTGCCCGCCGCTGGCCGTCGCCGTGGCCGCCGACCTGGCCGTCTCCGCGCTGAACCCGTCCCTGGACTCCTGGGACCAGGCCCCCGCGGCGACCGAGCTGGAGACGCTGCTGCTGCGGGAGCTGGCCGGGCTCGCCGGCTACCCCGGCACGGCCGCGGGCGTGCTGACCTCCGGCGGCACCGAGTCCAACGTGATGGGCCTGATGCTGGCCCGCGACCGCGTCCTGGAGCGGGTCACCGGGGAGCCGGTCCAGCTCCGCGGCCTGTCCGGGCGGGTCCGGCCGAGGATCTTCGCCTCGGCCGCCGCCCACTTCTCCGTGCGCCGGGCCGCCGCCCTGCTCGGGCTCGGCGAGGACGCGGTCGTCGCCGTCCCCGTGGACCGGGAGCTGCGGATGGACCCGGCCGCGTTGGACCGCGCCCTGCGGGAGGCCGCGCGGCGGGGCGAGCCGCCGGTCGCGGTGGTCGCCACGGCCGGGACCACCGACACGGGCGCGATCGACCCCTTGCCCGCGTGCGCGGCCCTGGCCGCCGAGCACGGCGCGTGGCTGCACGTGGACGCCGCCTACGGCGGGGGGGCGCTGCTGTCGGACCGGCTCGCGCCGCTGCTGGCGGGCGTGGAGCTGGCCGACTCGATCTCCCTGGACTGGCACAAGCTCGGCTGGCAGCCCGCGGCGGCGGGGGTGTTCCTGGTACGGCGGGAGGAGACGTACGCGTCGCTGGCCCGGCGCGCCGCCTACCTCAACCCGGCCGACGACGAGGAGGCCGGCTACCCGAGCCTGCTGGGCCGCTCGCTGCGCACCACGCGCCGGGCCGACGCGTTCAAGATCGCGGTCACGTTGCGGACGCTGGGCCGGGACGGGCTCGGGCGGCTGGTGGACGCCTGCCACGACCTCGCCCGCGCGGGCGCGGCGGCGGTGCGCGCCCACTCGCGCCTGGAGTTGCACACCGAGCCGGTGCTGACGGCGTTCCTGTTCCGCTACCTGCCCCGCGACCCGGGGCGCGCGGACGAGGTGAACGCCGCGCTGCGGCGCCGCCTGCTGCGCGAGGGGCTGGCGGTGGTCGGCCGCACCGAGCTTCCCGCCGACCACGCGTCCGGCACCGGAGGCGGGCGCGTGCGGCTGAAGCTCACCCTGCTGAACCCGCACACCACGGCCGTCGAGGTCGAGCGGCTGGTCCGCCTGGTGGCGTCGGCGGGCGAGGCCGAGGAGGCGGGTCTCTCGTGAACGCCCCCGACCCGCTCGACCATCCCGACGTGGCGCGGGCCGGGGAGGCGGCGGCCACGGAGACGCTGGTGCGGGCGTACGTGCGCGACCTGGCGATCCCGGTGCCCGCCCCCGGCGAGGAGCTCGTCCTGGACTTCCCCGCTGCCGGGGTGCGGCTGCGGGTCCCGGTGCGCCACCGGTCCGCGACCGGCTGGCACCGCTTCGGCGAGCCGTACCTGGCCGGCGGTGGACCGGCGGCCGCCGGGGTGGCGCTGGTCGCGGCGGTCGTCGTGCGCGAGACCGCCGCGCGCGCCGGGCTGCCCGCCCACCGGGTGTCCGACGCCACCTCCCGGGTGCTCGACTCCGCCCGCCGCGTCACCGCGCACCTGGCGGGCCGCCGCGCCGAGGGCCCGGACACGCCCGTCGACACGGCCGCCTTCCCCGACGCGCAGCCGCTCTCCGGCACGGCGAGCTCCCCGCCCGCCAGCGCGGCCCCCGGCACGGGCAGCCCACCGAGCACCAGCGTGGCCCCCGGCGCGGCAAGGCCCCCGGTCACGGACGCATTTCTCCGGGCCGAGCAGGCGCTGCTGCTGGGACATCCGTTCCACCCCGCGCCCAAGAGCCGCGAGGAGGCGTCCGCCGGCGAGCTGGCCGCGTACTCCCCCGAGCTGCGCGGCTCGTTCCCGCTGCACTGGTTCGCCGCCGCCCCCGGCGTCGTGACCGGCGAGAGCGCGGACGGCCACGACCCCGCGGAGCTGTGCCGGCGGATCGCCCCGGCCGGGCTCGGCCTGCCGGACGGCTGGACGCCCGTGCCCGCCCATCCGTGGCAGGCGCGCGAGGTCATGCGCCGCCCGGCGGTGGCGGCCCTCGTGGAGGCCGGCCTGCTGCGGCCGCTCGGGCCCGCCGGCCCGGACTGGCACCCGACCTCCTCGGTCCGCACGGTGTACCGGGCGGACACGGAGGTGATGCTGAAGCTGTCGCTCGGCATGCGGATCACCAACTCCCGCCGCGAGAACCTGCGCGGCGAGCTGCGCCTCGGCGTGCGGGCCGCCCGGCTGCTGGCCGCCGGGCCCGCCGCGTGGCTGCGCGCCGAGCACCCCGCGTTCGGGATCCTGCGCGACTTCGCCTGGGTGGCTGTGGGAGGCGCGGGAGCCGGGGACGCCGAGACCGGCTTCGAGACCGCCGTCCGCGACAACCCGTTCCGGGGCGGCGCGGGCGGGGCGCTGTGCGTGGCCGGGCTGCTCGCCGAGCGCACCGGCCCCGGCGACGGCTCCCCGCCCCGCCACCGGGCGCTCCTGTCGGCCGCCGTGGAACGCGCCGCCCGCGCCCACGGCCTGTCCGTCGCCGCGGCGTCCGCGCTGTGGCTGGCCCACTACCTCGACGTGCTCGCCGTCCCCCTGATCCGCCTCCAGGCGAGGTACGGCGTCGCGCTGGAGCCGCACCACCAGAACACCCTGGTGGCGCTCGACGCCGACGGCCTGCCCCGGGCCGGCTGGTACCGCGACAGCCAGGGCTACTACGTGGCCGCCTCCCGCGCCGGCGAGCTGGAGCGCCTGGTGCCCGGCCTGACCGACGGCGTGGCCCTGGTCTTCGACGACGCGTTCGTGGACGAGCGGGTGGCGTACTACCTGGGCATCGGCAACCTGCTGGGCGTGGTCGGCGCGTTCGGCGCGCTGGGCCTGGCCGCCGAGGAGGACCTGCTGCGGGTGCTGCGCGCGGCGCTGGAGCGGCTGCGCGCGGCCGAGCCCGGCGCCAAGGGCCTGCTCGGGCTGCTGCTCGACGCCCCGGTGCTGCGCTGCAAGGGCAACCACCTCACCTGTGTGGACGGCCGCGACGAGCTCGCCGGCGACGTCCACTCCCAGTCCGTCTACATCGACCTTCCCAACCCCCTCCCGGAGGTGCAGCGGTGACCGCCCCCTACGACCTGGCCGGTGTCGGCATAGGCCCGTTCAACCTGTCGCTGGCCGCCCTGGGCGACGGCGTCCCCGGCATGCGGGCCCTGTTCCTCGACGCCAAGCCGGCCTTCTCGTGGCATCCCGGCCTGCTGGTGGAGGGCACGGTGCTGCAGGTGCCGTTCCTCGCGGACCTGGTCACCATGGCCGACCCGACGAGCCCCTGGTCGTACCTCAACTACCTGCGCAGCCACGACCGGATGTTCCCGTTCTTCTTCTCCGAGCGCTTCCACATCCCGCGCCGCGAGTACGACCACTACTGCCGCTGGGTGGCCGAGCGGCTGCCGTCGTGCCGGTTCGACGCCCAGGTCACCGCGCTGGAGTGGGACGGCGCGGCCGGGGCGTTCGCGCTGACGTACCGCTCGGCGGCCGGAGCGGTCTCGCGCGCGCACGCCCGGCGGGTGGTGCTGGGCGTCGGGACGGCGCCGGTCGTGCCGGAGCCGCTGCGCCCGCTGCTGGGCGGCGCCCACGCGGGGCGGGTGCTGCACAGCGCCGACTACCGCGCGCACCGGGCCGCGCTGGCCGCCGCCCCCGACGTCACGGTGGTCGGCGCCGGGCAGTCGGGCGCCGAGATCGTGCTGGACCTGCTGCGCCACCAGGACGGGCGGGGTCACGGCGGTCCGTACGTCCGCTGGCTGGCCCGCACCCCGGCGTTCGCCCCCATGGAGTACTCGAAGCTGGGCCTGGAGCACTTCACCCCCGACTACGTGCGCTACTTCCGCCACCTGCCCGAGGCCGCGCGCGACCGGCTGGTCCGCGAGCAGTGGCAGCTCTACAAGGGCGTCAGCGGCGAGACGCTCGGCGACATCCACGACGAGCTGTACGAGCGGACCATCGGCGGCGCCGAGCCGCGCGCCGCGCTGCACCCCGGGGTGGAGGTGGTGGCGGCGGCCGAGCGCGACGACGGTTACGCCCTGACCTGCCGGCACCGGGAGCAGGGCACCACGTTCGAGGTGCGGACCTCGGCCGTGGTGCTGGCCACCGGGTACGCGGCGGCGCGGCCCGCGTTCCTGGAGCCGCTGGCCGAGCTGGTCGACTGGGACGAGCGGGGCCGTTACCAGGTGGACGGCGACTACCGGGTGGCGCTCGACCCGCGGGTGCCGGGCGAGCTGTACGTCCAGAACGCGGAGACGCACACGCACGGGGTGGGCGCGCCGGACCTGACGCTGGGCGCGTGGCGGGCGGCCACGATCCTCAACGCCGCCGCCGGACGCACCGTGGTGCCGGTGCCGGCGCGGGCCGCGTGGACCACGTTCGGCGCTCCCGAGCCCCCGCCCCCGGCCGAGCCCGCGCTCACCGGGTCCGAGGCCCGCTCGGAAGGGAGCGCGAGGTGAGCGGGGTCGCGCGCGGCACGTGGCACGAGGCGTGGGCGGAGGCCGGGCGGCGGCTGCTGGTCAAGGCGATCGAGGAGTTCGCCTACGAGGAGCTGCTGGTCCCGCGGCCGGACGGGACGGACGGCGGTCACCTGCTGGAGCTGGGCGGCGGGGTGAAATGGAGTTTCCGGGCGGCGCGCGGGTCGTTCGGCTCGTGGCGGGTCGAGCCCGGCACGCCGCGCCGCCACCCCGACCCCGGGGACGCGGCGGACGGGCCCGAGCGGCTGCTGCTCGACGCCCGCGCGGTCCTCGGCTGGGACGGCCCTACCACGGCCGAGGCGCTGCGCGAGCTGACCGCCACCCGCCGCGCCGAGGCCGAGATCCTCTCCCGCGCCCGGCCCGCCGCCAAACTGGCCGACCTGGACCACCTCGACCTGGAGGCGCACCAGCACGGCCATCCCTGCATGCTGCTCAACAAGGGCCGCCTGGGCTTCTCGGCCTCCGACGCCGCCGCCTACGCCCCCGAGGCCGCCGGGTCGGTGCGCCTGCGGTGGGCCGCCGTCCACGCGTCGCTGGCCGCGTACTCCGGTGTCCCGGGGCTGGACGCGCGGACGCTGCTGGCGGAGGAGCTGGATGAGGAGGTCCGCAAGGAATTCGCCGTCGTCCTGGAGGAGGCGGCGGCGCGCGGCGGGCTCGACCCGGCCGCGTTCACGTGGCTGCCCGTCCACCCGTTCCACTGGGACGAGGCGGTCGAGCCGCTGTTCGCCCCGTACCTCGCCGACGGCCGGATCGTGCCGCTCGGCGAGGGCCCCGACCGCTACCGGCCGCTCCAGTCGATCCGCACCCTCGCCAACCTGGACCGCCCGGAGCGGCGCAACGTCAAGGTGCCGCTGCTCATCCGCAACACGCTGGTCTGGCGCGGCCTGTCCACGGAGCCGACGCGGGCCGCGCCCGACGTGAGCGCGTGGCTGCTCGCGCTGCGCGAGTCCGACCCGTACCTGCGCGACGAGCTGCGCTTCCACCCGCTCGGCGAGGTGGCGTCCGTGGCCGTGCGCCACCCCCTGTACGCGTCCGTGCCCGACGCCCCGTACCGCTACCACGAACTGCTCGGCGCGGTGTGGCGCCAGCCGGTGACCGGGCTGCTGCGCCCGGGCGAGCGGGCGCGGACCATGGCGGCGCTGCTCGCGGTCGGCTCGGACGGCCGGGCCCTGGCCGCCGAGCTGGTGTCGCGGTCGGGGCTCGCGCCGTCCGCCTGGCTGGCCCGGCTGTTCTCGGCCCTGCTGCCGGGCCTGCTGCGCCACCTCTACCGGCACGGGGTGGCGTTCTGCCCGCACGGCGAGAACACGGTGATCCTCTACGACGCCGCCGACGTGCCGGTCGGGGTCGCGGTGAAGGACTTCGCCGAGGACGTGAACCTGCTGCCGGAGGACCTGCCCGCCTACGCCGGATTGTCGGACCAGGCCCGCGCGGTGCTGCTGCGCTGGCCGGCCGGCGAGCTGGCGCACTCGCTGCTGAGCGCGGTGTTCGCCGGGCACTTCCGGTTCCTGGCGCCGCTGGCCGAGGAGCACCTGGGCGTGCCGGAGCACGCGTTCTGGCGGATGGTCCGCGAGGAGGTCGAGCGCCATCACGCCCGCTTCCCGGAGGACGCCGGCCGGGCGGAGGCGTTCGGGCTGCTGGCCCCGTCCTTCGACCGGGTGGCGCTCAACCGGGAGCAGCTCCTCGGCGGCGGCTTCCACGACCGGGCCGAACGCGACGAGGGCTTCGACGTCGTCCACGGCACGGTCCCCAACCCCCTCTTCCGCGCGCGCGTCCCCGGGCCGCGCGCCGGCTCCCGGGAGGAGCGATGAGCGTGATCGGCTACGAACGGCTGCGCGAGGAGGCCGCCGCCGGGCGCGTGGAGGAGGTGATCGTCGCCGTCCCCGACCTGCAGGGGCGGCTGCAGGGCAGCCGCATGTCGGTGCCGTACTTCCTGGAGGAGGTGGCGCGGGACGGGTTCGGCGCGTGCGTGTACCTGCTGGCCGCCGACGTGGAGATGGCGACCGGCCCCGGGTACGCGATCGACGCCTGGCAGGCGGGTTTCGGGGACTTCGTCCTGCGGCCGGACCCCGGGACACTGCGGACGCTGCCGTGGGATCCCGGCACGGCGCTCGTCGTCGCCGACGCCGTGTGGCCGGGCGGCGAGCCGGTGGAGGTGGCGCCCCGGCGGGTGCTGCGGGCCCAGCTCGACCGGCTGGCCGAGCGCGGCCTGACGGCGCTGGCCGGCACCGAGCTGGAGTTCCTGGTGTTCCGCGGGTCGTACCGGGACGCCTGGGAGCGGCGCTACCACGGCCTGGAGACCGGCACCCGCTACAACGTCGACTACGCGCTGCACGGGTTGTCCGAGGTGGAGCCGGTGGTGCGCCGGATCCGCCGGGAGATGGTCCGCGCCGGCCTGACGATGGAGACCGCGCGCGGGGAGTGCCATCCCGGGCAGTACGAGATCGTGTTCCGGTACGACGAGGCGATGGCCACGTGCGACAAGCACGTCCTGTTCAAGAACGGCGCCAAGCGGATCGCCGAGCAGGAGGGGGTGGCGCTCACGTTCATGCCGAAGTTCGACGAGGGCGAGGGCAACTCCTGCCACGTCCACCTGTCGCTGCGCGGCGCCGACGGCTCACCGGTGTTCGCCGACGCGGGCGCGGGTGACGGGATGTCGGAGCTGTTCCGGCACTTCGTCGCCGGGCAGCTCGCCTGCCTGCCGGAGCTGACGCTGCTCATGGCGCCGAACGTCAACTCCTACAAGCGGCTGCGGCCCGGCGCGTTCGCCCCCACGGGGATCGCCTGGGGGCGGGACAACCGGACGTGCCCGGTCCGGGTCGTCGGGTCGGGCGCCTCCCTGCGCCTGGAGCACCGGGTGCCGGGCGGCGACGCCAACCCGTACCTCGCCGTGGCCGCCGTGATCGCCGCCGGGCTGTACGGGATCGAGCACCGGCTGCCGCTGCCCGCGCCGCACCCCGGCAACGCGCTGGCCGACCCGTCGGTGCCGCGGCTGCCCGCGACGCTGGGCGAGGCGCTGCGCCGCTGGGAGGGCGGGCCGGCGGCGAAGGTGTTCGGCGACGCGGTGGCCGGGCACTACGCGGCGGCGGCGCGGGCCGAGCTGGCGGCCTTCGAGTCGGCGGTCACGGACTGGGAACGCGTCCGCGGCTTCGAACGCCTGTGACCTGCCGCCGGTCCCGCGCCGCACGATCACGGCGCGGCCGTGGCCGTGGCCGTGGCCGTGGCTTCCGGGCGGAGCGGGAAGTGGCAGGCCACCTGGTGCGGGCCGCCCGCCAGCGGCGGCTCGGTCGTGCAGATGTCCTGGGCCAGCGGGCAGCGGGTGCGGAAGCGGCAGCCCGTGGGCGGGTCGATCGCGCTGGGCAGCTCGCCGCGGATGGCCGTGGCGGGGCTGGGCGCGTGCCCGGGGTCGGGCGAGGGCACCGCGTCGATGAGGGCCTGGGTGTAGGGGTGGCGCGCGGCGCGCACCACCTGGCTCGCCGGCCCGATCTCGACGAGCTTGCCCAGGTACATGACCGCGATCCGGTCGGCCATGTAGTCCACCACCGACAGGTCGTGGCTGATGAAGACGTAGGACAGGCCCAGCTCCGCCTGCAGGTCCCGCATCAGGTTGAGGACCTGCGCCTGGATGGAGACGTCCAGGGCGCTGACCGGCTCGTCGGCCACGATCAGCCGCGGCTCCAGCGCCAGCGAGCGGGCCAGGCCGATCCGCTGGAGCTGCCCGCCGGAGAACTCGTGCGGGTAGCGCTCCAGCGCCCGGGTGGGCAGCCCCACCTGGTCCAGCAGCCGGGTGACCCGGGAACGGCGGGCCGCCGGGTCGCCGACCTGCTGGATCTCCAGCGGCTCGGTGAGGATGCCGTCGATGCGCATGCGCGGGTTCATCGCCGCGTAGCTGTCCTGGAACATGAGCTGCACCTCGCGGTGCATGCGGCGGCGGGCCCGCCGGTCCAGGGCGCCGATGTCGGTGCCGTCCAGCACGATCTGCCCGCCGGTGGGCTCCTCCAGCCCGGCCACCAGGCGTCCCACGGTGGACTTGCCGCACCCGGACTCGCCCACGATCCCCAGCGTCTCGCCGGTCCTGACCTCGAAGGAGACGCCGGACACCGCGCTGACGCGGCTCTTGCCGCCGGCGTCGTACTCCTTGACCAGCTCGCGCACCGACAGGATCGTGTCCGACGCGCGAGAGGGCCGGGCCTCGCCCGCGCCGCGGGGGGCGAAGGCGACGGCCTCGGTCACCGGGTGCAGGCAGGCGTACAGGTGGTCCTCGGCGGCCCGGACGAGCGGGACGTCGGTGGCGCGGCAGGCGTCGGTGGCGTTGCGGCAGCGGGGCGCGAACCGGCAGCCGGTGAGCGGCTGCGACAGGTCCGGCGGCAGGCCCGGGATGGAGTACAGCTTGCCCTCCCGGCCCTGCGCCGCCTCCGGCAGCGCGTGCATGAGCGCCTCGGTGTAGCGGTGGCGCGGCGCCCGGAACAGCTCCTCGGTGGTCGCGGTCTCCACCACCCGGCCGGCGTACATGACGGCAACCCGGTCGGCGCGGCTGGCGATCACCCCGAGGTCGTGGGTGACGAGGATGACCGCCATCTTGAACTCGTCGCGCAGGTCGTCGATGAGCTCCAGGATCTGCCGCTGCGTGGTCACGTCCAGGGCCGTGGTCGGCTCGTCGGCGATCAGCAGGCGCGGCGAGCGGATGAGCGCCATGGCGATGACCGCGCGCTGGCGCATGCCGCCCGAGAGCTGGTGCGGGTAGTCGTCGACGACCTTGTCGGGGCGGGGCATGCCGACCCGGCGCAGGATCTCGACGGCCCGGTCGCGCGCCTCGGCCTTGCTCACGCCCTGGTGGACCCGGAGCGGCTCGGACACCTGGGCCCCGATCCGCATGGTGGGGTTGAGCGAGGTGAGCGGGTCCTGGAAGACCATGCCCATCTCCACGCCGCGCACCCGGCGCAGCTCCTCGGGCGCCATCGCCAGCAGGTCACGCCCGTCGAAGAGGATCTGGCCGTTCACGACCCGCCCGCCGGCCGGCAGCAGGCCCATGACCGACAGCACGGTCATGGTCTTGCCGCTGCCGGACTCCCCCACCACGCCGAGCGTCTCGCCCTGCCGTACCTCGAGGTTGACGTGGTCGAGGGCGTGGACGGCGCCGCGGCGCAGCGCGATGTCGGTGCTGAGGTCGACAAGCCGCAACAGGCTCATGGCTACCTCCTCCTGAGACGGACCTCGAAGACGTCCCGCAGGCCGTCGCCGATGAAGTTGAAGGCCAGGACGATGAGGATGATGGCGATACCGGGCGGGTAGAGCAGCCACCAGTGGCCGCTGAAGGTGTCCGACAGGCCGTCGGACAGCATGCCGCCCCAGTTGGCGGCGGGCGGCGGCACCCCGAGCCCGAGGAAGGACAGGTAGGCCACGTACAGGATCGCGTCGGCGATCTGGAACGTGGCGTTGACGATCACGGTGCCGATCGCGTTGGGGATGATGTGCCGGCGCACGGCACGGCCGCCGGCGCCGCCCATGCCGCGCATGGCCAGCACGTACTCGCGGGTGCGCAGCGTCAGCGCCTCGCCGCGCACCAGGCGGGCCGGGCCGAGCCAGGCGAAGGCGCCGATGATGACGATGAGCATCGGCACGGTCGGGGTGACGATGGCGGCCATGAGCATGAACAGGAACAGCGCCGGGATCGACATCATGGCGTCGACCACGCGCATCATGATCGCGTCCACCCAGCCGCCGGCGAACCCGGCGATGGCGCCCCACACGGTGCCCACCACGGTGGCCAGCAGGCCGGCGGCCAGGCCGACCACGATGGAGGTCTGCCCGCCCAGCATCAGCCGGCCGAGCTGGTCGTAGCCGACGCCGTCGGTGCCCATCGGGTGGCCGGCCGTGCCCGGGGAGAGGTAGACGTTGGCCAGGTCGGTGTGGACCTGGTCGCTGTGGAAGAAGAGCGGGCCGAGGAAGGAGAAGGCGGCCAGCAGCACGAAGATGCCCACGCCGGCCAGCGCCAGCCGGTTGTCGACGAACACCTCCAGGCCTTGCCGCCACAGGCCGCGCACGCGGTTGTGCTGGTCGTTCACGAACGGCTCCCCTTCAGCCGGACGCGCGGGTCGACGGCGGCGTACAGGACGTCGGCCACCAGCGCGCCGAGCACGGTCGCCACCGAGATCAGCAGCGTGACGCCGAGCAGGATCGGGTAGTCGCGCTTGAGCGCCGACTGCCAGAACAGCAGCCCCATGCCCGGGTAGTTGAACAGCCGCTCGACCACCAGCGCGCCGCTGAACAGCGCCGGCAGGTACATGCCGAGCAGCGTGATGACGGGGAACAGGCCGTTGCGCAGGGTGTGGCCGACGATGACCCGTCCCTCGGACAGGCCCTTGCTGCGCGCGGTGCGCACGTAGTTCTCGTTGAGGTTGTCCACCATCGAGGAGCGCACGTAGCGGGAGTAGACCGCGACGGTCAGGACGGCCAGGGTCACCGTGGGCAGCACCAGCCCGGCCGGGTCGGCCAGCACCTCGCCGAGGGTGAAGCCCTGCGGCGCCTCGGGTGGCAGCAGCGGCCACACCTGCGAGAACAGGATGATCATCATGAGACCCAGGAAGAAGATCGGCGTGGCGTAGGCCAGCAGTGACAGGGCGTTGATGGTGTAGTCGGGCCACCTGTTGCGGCGTACGGCCTGCACCACGCCCAGCGGGATCGCGACCACGACGGCCAGCGCGGTGGAGGCCAGCGACAGCACCATGGTCTTGGGCAGGCGCTGGGTGATCGCCTCGGCCACCGACTGGTTGAGCTGGAAGGAGTAGCCCAGGTCGCCGCGGACCAGCCGCTGCAGGTACAGCGCGTACTGCTCCCACAGCGGCCGGTCGTAACCCATGTCGTGGTTGAAGGCGGCGATCTGCTCCAGCGTCGCTTCCTTGCCCAGGATGGCCCGCGCCGCGCCCCCCGGCAGGAAGTGCAGGATGACGAACGTGATCAGTGTCACCAGGATCACGATGACCAGGGCCTGGCCCAGGCGGGTGAGGAGGTAGCGGGCCACCGGGTCAGCTCTTCCAGGACCAGTCTTGGAAGTACATCAGGTTCATCGGGTCCTGCGGGTCCACGCCCTGCAGCCCCGACTTGTACGCCGAGATCTGGTAGACCGGGTTCGGCATCCACAGCACCGGCAGGTCCTTGGCCAGGAAGGCGTTGTAGGCCGTCAGCGCCGAGGCGTCGGCGGAGAACTGGGCCTGCTCGATGAGCTTGTCGGCCTCGGGGTTGGAGTAGCTGCCGAGGTTGACCGGCGCGCCGGTCTGGAACAGCCGCTCGCCGGAGGCGAAGGCCGGGTAGTACCAGCTGCCCTGGGAGCCGAAGAAGCTCATGTCCCAGGAGCACTTGGACTCGCTCGGCTTGCAGGCCGGGGTGACCGCGACGGAGTCGGGCACCTCCTTGATGGTCAGCTGCACGCCGACCTTGGCCATCTGCGACTTGATCTCGGCGAACATCTTCGAGGTGGCGGTGAAGCCGGACTGGCTGGTCACGGTGAAGGCCAGCGGCGCGCCCTGCTTGACGCCCTCGCCGCACTTGGCGGCGTCCTGGCAGGTGGTCTGCCCGTCGGGGACGACCTTCCAGCCGTTGGCCTCCAGCAGCTGCTGGGCCTTGGCCGGGTCGAACGGGTAGACGCAGCCGTCACCCTTGGACGGGACCGGACCGCAGGTGGGCGAGGCCATGTCGCCCCAGATGACCTTGCTGATGGTCGGCTGGTCGATGAGCATCTGCAGCGCCTGGCGCAGGTAGGGCTGCTTGAACAGCACCCCGGTCTCGGGGTTGTTGAAGTTCAGCTGCAGGTACGTGATCGACCACCCGTACCAGGGGGAGACCGTGTAGCCCTTGGACTCCAGGTAGGTCTTCTGCGACAGGTTGGCCGGCGGGATGTAGCCGTAGTCGATCTGGCCGGCGCGCAGCACGTTGAACTCGGAGTCGTCGCCCGTGAAGGGGCGCAGCACGACCTTGTTCAGCTTCGGCTTGTCGGGGCCGGAGTAGGTGTCCGCCTTGGCGAGCACGACCTCGCCGTTGGGCACGTACTTCTCCAGCTTCCACGGGCCGCTGCCGACCTTCCACAGCGGGTTGGTGGCGTAGGACTTGGGGTCCTTGGCGGCCGCGGTCAGCTCGGCGAAGGTCTGCTGGGCGTCGCCCTTGTCCCAGGCGTGCTGGGGAAGCGGGACGATGCGGTTGAGCTGGTTGCCGATGAACCAGGCCGCGTTGTAGGCCTTCTTCGTGGTGAAGGAGAAGGTCTTGTCGTCCTTGACCTTGAACGCGTCGATGTTGTCCGGGAAGCCGCCGGGCCGGTAGGAGGCCCACTTGTCCTTGTTGGTGGTAACGAGATCCCACCAGAACTGGATGTCCTTGGTGGTGATCGGCTTGCCGTCGGACCAGGTGTTGTCCTTGAGCGTGATGGTCAGGGTCCTGCCGCCGTCGCTGACCGCCGGAGCCTCGGCCAGCGAGCGCCGCGGGTCGATGTTGTCCGGGCTCGAACCGTCGAGCTTGTAGCTGTACAGCTTGCGGTACAGGGCCGTGGAGAAGATGTCGTTCTCGCCCTGGGTGAAACCGGGGGCCGAGATCGGCAGGATCCAGTTGGGCGTGCGGAAGGCGACGGTGGCGGTGTCCTTGCCCTGGCTGCCGCCCTGTTGCGAACTGTTGCCGGCGCCGGCGCCGCCGCCGCAGGCGGTCAGGCTGAGCCCGATGGCCGCCACGCCGCAGGCGATGCGGATTCTCGTCCCCATGATTCTCCTCGTCGAGACATGCGCGGGCCCTCGGGGGGCCGTTCAGTCCGGAGAATGTAATGACGTATCTGAACGAAGTCAATGGGAAAAATCCACTTTGTTCGGGACACTTATTTCGCGGTAGGGTCCGGTCGGGAACTTCTTTCGGCGAGCCTCGTGCTCGATGATGGACACCTGCAAGACGCGTCAAGAGGAGAGGCATGTCGGATCCCGGCAGTCTGCGCGAGCAGGCGCTCCGCCTGCTGGCCAGTGGCCAGGCCGCCTCCCGGGCGGATCTGGTGGAGACCCTGCAGGTCGCGCCCTCGACCGTGTCCAGCGTCGTGCGCCGCCTGCTGGAGGAGGGCGTCATCCTGGAGGAGGGCGTGGGCGCCTCCACCGGCGGCCGCCGGCGCAGGATCCTGCGCCCGCGCGAGGCCGGCGGCCTCTACGCGGTGGCCGAGCTCGGCGCCCGCCACGCCCGCGCCGGTCTGTGCTCGCCCTCCGGCGGCCTGACCGTCACCGAGGAGTGGGCCATCGACATAGGAGCAGGCCCCGGCCCGATCTTCGACGAGGTGGGCGCGGCCTTCGACCGGGTCAGGGCCGCGCACGCCCCCGGCCAGCGGCTGCTCGGCGTCGGCATGGCGCTGCCCGGCCCGGTGCAGTTCCCGCAGGGCCGCATCATCGGCCCGGCCCGCATGCCCGGCTGGAGCGGCTACGACGCCGAGCGCGACCTGCGCGAGCGGTTCGGCGTCGACGTCGTCGTCGACAACGACGCCAAGGCCGCCGCCGTCGGCGAGCACGCCGTCCGCCGCGCGGCCGGCGACATGATCTACGTCAAGGCCGGCACCGGCATCGGCGGCAGCCTCGTCTCCGGCGGCCAGGTGTACCGCGGCGGGCGCAGCCTCAGCGGCGACGTCACCCACGTGCGCGTGGCCGACAGCGGCGAGCAGGAGTGCTCCTGCGGCAGCCGCGGCTGCCTGGAGACCGTGGCCAGCGGCGCGGCCCTGGTGCGCGACCTGGCCCGGCGCGGCCTGCCGGTCACCAGCACCGGCGACGTCATCGCCGCCACCCTCGACGCCGACCCGGCCGCGGTCACGCTCGTGCGCCACGCGGGCCGGCTGCTCGGTGTCGCGCTGTCGGGGCTGGTCAACTTCCTCAACCCCGACAGCGTGGTCATCGGCGGTTCGCTGTCCAGCCTGGACGTCTACGTCGCCGCGGCCAAGGGCACGCTGTACGAGCGATGCCTGCCGTCGATCACCCAGTCCCTGTCCATCGAGGCCAGCCTCGCCGGCCCGGACGCCGCGCTGATCGGGCTCGGTCACCTGGTGCGCGCCTCGGCCGGTTAGCTCCCGGCCGTGCGGCCCGCCCCGCCGCGGCCCTCACTCGTCCCGTCCACCGCCGTCCAGGTCCCGCCCTGTCCTGAAGGAGTCCAGTCACCGTGCCCTTGCGCATCGCCATCGGCGGCATCCACATCGAGTCCAGCACCTTCTCCCCGCACCGCAGCGGCACCGACGACTTCGAGGTCACCCGCGGCCAGGCGCTGCTGGACCGCTACGCCTGGCGCGACGAGCCGTGGGCCC
Organism: Nonomuraea montanisoli; assembly: GCF_013363975.1. Classification (GTDB taxonomy): domain Bacteria; phylum Actinomycetota; class Actinomycetes; order Streptosporangiales; family Streptosporangiaceae; genus Nonomuraea; species Nonomuraea montanisoli. The sequence continues at coordinate 270,899 of NZ_JABWGN010000004.1, forward strand.
GCGAGGTCGAGTGGGTGCCGCTGGTGCACGCCCGCGCCCTGCCCGGCGGCGCCGTCGAGCCCGAGGCGTACGACGCCTGGCGGACCGAGATCGTCGAGGGCCTGTCCGCCGGCCGGTTCGACGGGATGCTGCTGGACTTCCACGGCGCGATGAGCGTGGCGGGACGCCAGGACGCCGAGGGCGACCTCATCACCGCCATCCGCGGGGCGCTCGGCCCCGAGCCGCTGGTGTCGGCGGCCATGGACCTGCACGGCAACGTCTCCCCCACGCTGTTCGAGGGCTGCGACCTGCTCACCTGCTACCGCACCGCCCCGCACGTGGACGTGTGGGAGACCCGCGAGCGCGCCGCCCGCAACCTCGTGGACGCCCTGGAGCGCGGCGGTCGCCCGCACAAGGCGCTGGTGCACGTGCCGATCCTGCTGCCCGGCGAGATGACCAGCACCCGCGTCGAGCCCGCCGGCAGCCTGTACGCCCGCATCCCCGAGATCGAGGCCCGCCCGGGCGTGATCGACGCCGCGATCTGGATCGGCTTCGCCTGGGCCGACGAGCCGCGCTGCACGGGCGCCGTCGTGGCCACCGGCACCGACCGGGAGGCCGCCGAGCGGGCCGCCCGCGAGCTGGCCAGCGCCTTCTGGCAGGCACGCGAGGAGTTCGCGTTCGTCGCCCCCACGGGGTCGATGGACGAGTGCCTGGAGGTGGCGCTCAAGGACGCCGCCCGGCCGTACTTCATCAGCGACTCCGGCGACAATCCCGGCGCCGGGGGCGCCGACGACGTCACCTACGCCGTGGAGCGCATGCTGGCCCGGCCGGAGATCCGCGACGGCTCCGTCCGCGCCGTCTTCGCGTCGCTGTTCGACCCGGAGGCCGTCGCCGAGATCGCCGATCTGCCGGTCGGCTCGCCGGTCGCCGTCCGCGCCGGCGGCCGCGTCGACGCCCGCCCGCCGGGGCCGCTGCTGCTGGAGGGCACGCTGGAGGCCGTCGCCGACGATCCCGACGGCGGGCGCGTGGCCTCGGTGCGGGTCGGCGGGCTCAGCGTCTTCCTCACCTCGCGCCGCATGCAGTACCGGCTGCTGGAGTCCTACCGCCGCCTCGGCGTCGACGTGGCCGGCGTGGACGTGGTCACCGTGAAGATCGGCTACCTGGAGCCTGAGCTGTTCGAGGCCGCCGCCGGCTGGATGCTCGCCCTCACCCCGGGCGGCGTGGACCAGGACCTGGTCCGCCTGCCGTACGCCCACCTCAACAGGCCGATCTTCCCGCTGGACCGCGACTTCACGCCCGAGGGCCTCTAGCGCCCGGGCGCGTCAGACGATGCCGCCGTTGGCGCGTACGACCTGGCCGTTGACCCAGTGACCGGGGCCGGCCAGGAACGCGACGACGTCGGCGATGTCGGCCGGGGTGCCGAGGCGTTCCAGCGGCGGCTGCGCGGCCAGGGCCGAGACCGTCTCCTCGTCCTTGCCCTCGAAGAACAGGTCGGTCGCGGTCGGGCCGGGCGCGACCGTGTTGACGTTGATGTCGCGCCCGCGCAGCTCCCTGGCCAGCACGAGGGTGAGCGCCTCGACGGCGCCCTTGGTCGCGCTGTAGGCGCCGTACCCGGGGAAGGCCAGGCCGACGACCGAGCTGGAGAACAGGATGATCGCGCCCCCGTCCCGCATCCGCCGTACGGCCTGCTGGGCGACCACGAACGTGCCGCGGACGTTCGTGCGGTACAGGGCGTCCAGGACGGCGAGCTCCAGCTCGGCGACCGGGGCGAGGCCCATCTTCCCGGCGGCGTGGACGACGATGTCGGTGCCGCCGAACGACGACTGGGCCGCGTCGAACAGCTTGGCCGCGGCGTGCTCGTCGGCCACGTCGGCCCGGACGGCGACGGCCTGGCCGCCCGCCTCGGTGATCTCCCGTACGGCGGCCTCGGCCTCGGCCCGGTCTCCCGCGTAGCCGACGACGACGGCGACGCCGTCCCGCGCCAGGCGCCGGGCGCTGGCGCGGCCGATGCCGCGGGAGCCGCCGGTCACCACGGCGACCCGTGAGGAATCATCGGTAGGCACATGCGCTCCTGTCGGACGAACGGGCCCTCCCCCGCGGGGACCCCTCCCCGGGTTCGTACCACCGGGAGCGTCAGGTCACCCCCCGCCTCGCCGCTCCTCCGGGAGGCGGGCTCAGCGCTCGGCGGCCAGCCGAACCCCGAGGCCGATGAACAGGCCGCCGGTGGCGACGTCGATCCGGCGGCGTGCGGCGCGGCGGGCGCGCAGCCAGCCGCCGATGCGGCCCGCGAGCACGCCGACCGTCCCGTCCACCAGGAACTCCAGCGCGATGAGGACGACGCCCAGGATCGCGAACTGCAGCCACACGCCGCCCAGGGCCGGGCTCACGAACTGCGGCAGGAACGCGATGGTGAAGGTGACCATCTTGGGGTTGAGCAGGTTCGTCACCAGCCCGCGCAGGAACGCCTGGCGGCCGGTCATCCCCGCGCCGCCGGCCCGCTCGTCGAGCGCGACCTCGCCGCGCTTACGGATCATCTGGACGCCGAGGTAGACGAGGTACGCGGCGCCCACGACGCGGACGACGGCGAACGCCGTGGGGGCGGCCTCGAACAGCGCGGCCAGTCCCGCGGCGGCCACGGCGACGTGGATGGCCTCGCTCGTCGCCACGCCCGCGGTGGCCAGCAGCCCGGCGCGTGCGCCGCCGCGCATCCCGCACCCGAGGACGAACAGCATGTCCGGGCCCGGGGCGATCATGGCCACGAGGGAGGTGAGGGTGAACGCCAGGAGGAGATGCGCGTCGATGGGCATACCAAAAGCCTGACATATCGCCACGGGCCGCTGGGCCTCGCATCCGGGCCGCGCGGAAGGGGTCCCTAGGATCGCCCCCATGGAAGCGATGATCACGTACTTGGAGATGACGTCCCCCGACCAGCTCGTGCCCGGTCGTGAGGTGACCGGTCTCGCCCTGGAGCGGGTGGAGCGCGACCGCCCCGACCTGCCCGCCGTCCAGACCCGGATCGGCGCCCCGTACGGCTGGCGGGCGGCCCGGCTGTCCGCGGAGGAGTGGGAGCGGAAGCTGGCGACCGACCCGTTCGACTACTACCTGATCCGGCACGAGGGCGAGATCGCCGGAATGCTGGCCGTGCACCCGCAGGACGGCGGCGACGTCGAGATCGAGACGTTCGGGCTGGTCCCCGAGTTCGTCGGCAAGGGGCTCGGCGGGCACGCGCTGACGCTGTGCGTGCGGCAGGCGTGGGCGACCACGCCGCGTGACGGCGGGCCGGCCCGGCGCGTCTGGCTGCACACCTCCAGCGACGACAACCCGGCCGCCCTGCCGAACTACCGGGCGCGCGGCTTCCGCCCGTACCGCACGGAGATCGAGGCCGTCCGACCGGACCGCACACCGGCCTGACCGCACCGCACACCGGCCTGACCGCACCGCACACCGGCGTCCTGGAGGCGCCGCGGGCGCGGGCCGGCGCGCCCTGGTCGCCGGGGACCCGCGGCGCGCCTCACCGGCGCGCGCTCGCCGCGTCGAGGCGCCCGCGGATGGCCGTCCGGGCCCGCTCGTAGGCGTTCGGGTCGTCGTGCAGCAAGGAGACGGCATTGGCGGTCTCCATGAACGCTATGAGCTCGAAGGCGAGCTGGCCGGGATCCGTGTCGGCGGCGAGCTCGCCGAGCTGGCGGGCGTCGTCGACGGTGCGCGCCACGAAGCGGGACCAGTCGAGGCCGGCCGCGGCGACGGCGTCGCGCACCCGGCCGGGGCGGGCGTCGAACTCCGCGGTGACGGCGAAGAAGAAGCAGCCGCCCGGGAAGACCCGCCGCTCCGAGTAGCTCAGCCAGCTCTCGCACAGCCGGCGCACCCGTCCCGTGCCCGGCGGCACGGTCAGGGCGGGCTGGATGACCTCCGTGAGGTAGACGTCTCTCGCGACGCGGATCGTGGCGAGCTGGAGCTCCTCCTTGGAGCCGAAGTAGCCGAACAGGCCGCTCTTGCTCACGCCGAGGTCCGCGGCCAGCCGGCCGATCGACAACCCTTCCAGGCCGTCTTTCGAGGCGATGTCCGCCGCCCGGCGCAGGATCACCTCGCGCGCCCGTTCGTCTCTCGGCCTGCCCGGCATCTCCAACCCCTCTGAGTACGAACGTTCGGTTCAGGATAGCCGCTTGACGTGGTTTCAGCGCACTCCTATTCTCAGCACGAACGTTCGTACTTTGAAAGGCGGATGATGATCGACCTGACCACCGCGGACCTCCGGGCCTTGCACCGGAGCGCTCTCGACCTCGCCGGACGAGCGATCGCCCAGGTGACCTCCGCCGACCTCGACGGGCCCACACCGTGCGCGGAGTGGACGCTGGGCGAGCTGCTGCTGCACATGGTGAGCGAGAACCGCGGCTTCGCCGCCGCCGCCGCGCACCCGCCGGCACAGCCACCCGTCTGGGACGACGGCGACCTCGGCGACGACCCGTTCGGCGCCTACCACGACTCCGCGGCCGCCGTCGCGAAGGCGTTCGCCGCCCCCGACATCTATGAACGCCAGGTGGAGGTCCGCGAGTTCGGGGTGTTCTCCGGGCGGACCGCCATCGGCATGCACATGATCGACTGCCTCGTGCACGGGTGGGACGTCGCCGCGAGCATCGGCGCGTCCTACCGGCCCGACCCCGAGCTGGTCGCGGCCGGGCTGGCGGTGGCCGCGCGGATCCCGGACACGCCGAAGAGCCGCGGTCCGGGCGCCGCGTTCGACACCCGGGTTCCGGTGCCCGACGACGCCCCGGACTTCCAGCGGGTGCTCGCCCTGCTGGGCCGTTCCCCGTCGTGGACGGCGCCATGCTGAGGAGCCGCTGGACCCCCGGAGAGGCGGCCGGAACCACCGGCACGGTGCTGGTCAGCGTGACCGACTACCGGGCCGACCGGATGCGCGACCTGCCCGGCGTCTACCGGGACGGGCTCGCCCTGCGCCGGTCCTGGTCCGAGCTGCCCGGCGCGGTCGGCATGTGGCTCTGGACGGAGCCGCTGCGCGGCCGGTGCGGCTCGGTGTCGATCTGGCGGGACGACGTGGCCCTGCGCCGGTTCGTCGCCTGGCCGCAGCACGTCGCCGTCGTGCGGCGCCACCGCGGGCACGGGCGCCTGAGGTCCACCACGTGGACGACCACCTCGACCGACCGCGGGATCTGGGACCGGGCCCTGGCCTACCTGGCCGGAGAGACCGGGACACCGTGACCGGCGGACACGAGGTGCTGCGCGTCCTCGCCGACCGGGTCCGCCGCGGCAGCCGTCCCGGCGAGCGGCAGGACGGCCACCGCGTGGCGCTGGCCGTCGAGGGCGGCGGCATGCGCGGCACGATCTCCGCCGGCATGGCCCTGGCCCTGCACGAGAGCGGAGTGGCGCACGCCTTCGACGCGGTCTACGGAGCGTCGGCGGGCGCGATCACCGGGGCCTGGCTGCTCAGCGGGACTCCCGAGCACCTCACCGGCTGGGCCGAGCCCCGCTACGCCCGGGCGATGATCCGCCCGTCCAACCTCCTGCGCGGCCGGCCCGTGGTCGACGTGCGCAACCTGGTCGAGCACCTGTACTGCGAGGTGGCGCGGATGGACTTCGACGCCGTCCTCGCCAACCCCGTCGAGTACCACCCGCTGGCCACCGACGTCCGCACCGGGCGCTCCACCGATCTGCGCCCGTATCTGACCGGTCCCGCCGAGCTGCGGCTGGCGTTGCGGGCCAGCGCCGCGCTGCCGTTCCTCGCCGGGCCGCCGGTCGAGCTGGCCGGGCGGCGGTACTACGACGCGGGCCTCGCCGAGTCGATCCCGTACCGCACCGCTCTGGCGCAGGGCGCCAGCCACGTCCTGGTCCTGCGGTCGCGTCCCGCGCCTCCGCCCACGACCGGGACGGCGACGGCCGGAACGGGCGCGCCCAGGGCGGGGGCGCCCGGGACGGCCGCCGGGACGGGAGCGGCCGAGGCGGGACCCTGGACCGAGGCGGGGGCCTGGACCGAGGCGGCCGGCCTCGGCGCGCGGCCGTCGTACGGGGCGCGTCTGGTCGCCGCGACCGTGCTGCGGGGGTATCCCGAGGCGCTGCACCGGAGCTACCTCGCGCGCGCCCACCGCCTGCTGCACGACGACGCGGTGCTCACGCGGTACGACCAGTCGGCTCCGCCCGCGTCCCGCCCGCCCGCCGACGGCCGGACACCGGCGGATCCGGCGGATCCGGTCGTGTCGGCGGATCCGGTCGTGTCGGCGGTTCCCGCCGGGCCTGCGGATCCCGCCGTGCCTGCGGTTCCGGCCGTGCTGTCCGTGCGTCCCGGCCCCGGCACCCCGCGCATCGGCCGCCTCACCCGCGACGGCGAACCGCTCAGGGCCGCGCTCGAAGCCGGGCGCGCGGCGGTCGACCTGCTGTTGCGCCCGCTCGGCCTGCTGACCGCCGGCTGAAAGCCATCCCCCGTCACACCCCCCTGGAGGTCACACCATGGTCAAGTCGCTGCTGTACACCGGTCCGGCGCTCGACGACCTGCACGAGCAGTACGCCAAGCAGGGCCGCATCGACGACCGGGCGGCGGTGCGCGCCCGCTGCGACGTCGCGATCGACGCGCCGGTCGAGACGGTCTGGGACGTGCTGGCCACCCCGGCCGCCTGGTCCCGCATCGACCCGGCGATCCACGACGTGCGGCTGAGCGGCGCGCTCGCGCCGGACACGTCCTTCTCCTGGGTCAACGGCAAGGCGTCGATCCGGTCCAGGTTCGCGGTGGTCCGCCCGGATGAGGAGCTCACCTGGACGGGCGTGAGCTTCGGCGCCCGGGCCGTGCACCGGCACGTGCTGCGGCGCCGGGCCGACGGCGGCACGGACCTGGAGGTGAGCGAGTCCATGGCCGGGCCGCTGCTCGGGCTGTTCTTCGGCGAGGCCAAGCTGCGGGCGGCGCTGACGTCCTGGGCGGCCGGCATCAGGCGAGCCGCGGAGGACCTCGGCGGCCCCGGCATCGCCTCCTGACCGCGGGACCGGCTTCCCGGCAGCTCTACAGCCCCCCGTTCTCCGTCCCCCCGTTCTCCGTCCCCCCGTGCCGGTCCGCGCCGGCGGGCCCGCCGGTGGAGCCTTGCGGGAGCGAGCCCTGCAGGAGCGCCGTCCCCAGGCGGGTGAGGGTGTGCAGGACCGCGTTGCCGTCGCGGCGGGTGTCGACCAGCCCGGCCTCGCGCAGCGCGGTGGCGTGGCGGCTGGCCGCGGTGGCCGAGATCCCGAGCATGCGGGCGAGCTGCGTGGTCGTGGCGCTGCGGCCGAGCGCGTGCAGCACGGCCGACCGGTTCGCGCCCATCAGCGCGTCGAGGCCGGCACGGCGGTTCACCGCCGGCCGCCACCGGTGCCGTTGCTCGATCGGGTAGATCAGTACGGGTGGCAGCTCGGGGTCGGCCAGTGTCAGCGGCGCCCGCTGGCAGAAGTACGACGGCACCAGCCGCAGGCCGCGCCCGCCGAGCACCAGGTCCTGGTCGACGACGTACTCCGTTTCCAGGACCGGCGGTGACCAGCGCATGAGCGGCGCGAACCCGGCGAACAGCCCTTCGACGCCGCCGCGGAGGAGGGCGCGGGTACGGCAGGCACGGTCGGCGTCGACGGCGGCGCCGACCAGCTCCCGGAACGGGGCGATGGCCGTCTCGTGGTAGTCGCGCAGCGCGGCTCCCAGGTGCTCGAGCGCGAGCGCGTTCCCCTCGGCGATGGGCCGTACCCAGCGCGGCAGTGTCCGGTGCCGGGCCAGCAGGCGCAGCTCGGCGGCCAGCCGCCGCTTGGGGGTGCGCAGCAACGCCGCCAGGCCGCTGTCCAGTCCGCGGAGCCCTTCGTACGGGGTGAGGAAGTCGGGGAAGTACGGCCCGGCCGGGACCAGCACGTCGAGCACGTGTGCTCCGCGCCGCATCCCGGCCGTTCTCGCCGGTTCGCGCACCTCCTCGAACCAGGGCCGGAAGGTCAGCGAGCGCACCCGGTCCCGGAAGCGGAAACGCGTGAAGATCATTTCCCACAGGGGGTCGGGCTCGTCGGCGAGCGTGACGCGCGTCAGGTCTTCGGCATCGAAATGGATTCTCAAGGTGCCCATTCCGCCCCCGGATCTTCGACGCCCCTGCAATCCGACACGACACCACGGCCGGAATCTACGGTCAAGGCGAATTGCGGCATTTGTCGTTTTTGCGGTAGGGCGCAAAGGCCCTTTCGGCCATCTCCCCCAGCGGTGACCATGGGGGCGTTCTCGTCCCGCTTCTGATCACGCGATGTCCGCCCACGAGAAAGGCCCCGACCATGCAGCACGGCACGATCATGACCAGACTCGCGGCGGCGGCTGTCCTCGCCGGCGCGCTGCTCGTGGCCCCAGCCGCTTCCGCCGCGTCCCCCTCGACCGTGCTCGGGTGCGGCGCGTACGAGGGAGCGGTGAAGAAGGACGTCATCTACTGGTACGCCCGGGTCTACAACGCGTGCGGTTCGGCGAGGAAGATGCGCGCGGTGGTGGACCTCTGGCCGGACGGCCCCTGCGAATGGGTGGGCGCCTATTCGCGGGCGGACCTCTACGCCGGAGTCCAGATCCCGAGCGGCACCGCCGACTGCTGACCGGAGGAATTCCGCTTCGGGGGCGGGCGTCCGGCAGGCAGGCGGCCCGCGCCCGCCTGCCGGACGTTCCTTTTCTCCCGCCCCTTCTTTCCCGCCCTTTTCTCTCGTCGCGACCTCGCGGTGCGATCGGGACGTGAGCGGCGGCTACGTCACGGGAGCGAGCCGCAGCCGGCGGCCGGCGGCGGCGAACGCCGACGCGATCCGGTCGAGCTGGGCCTCGGTGTGGGCGGCGGTGACGCTGACCCGGATGAGGGCCTGGCCGGGCGGGACGCCGGGCGCGACCATGGCGGTGGTGAACACCCCCTCGTCGAACAGTTCCCGCCACAGCCGGAAGCACAGCAGGTCGTCGCCCACCGGCACCGCCATGACCGGCCGGTCGGAGGGGGCGACCGCGTACCCCAGCGCCGCCAGTTCCCCGCTCAGCCGTTCGGCCGACGCCCGCAGGCGACGGCGGCGCTCCGGCTCGGCGGCGACGATTCCCAGGGCGGCCAGCGCGGCCGCGGCGCACCCGGGGGACAGCGCGGCCGTGAACACCATGGACCGCGCGTAGTGCCGCAGGTAGGTGATGATCTCCTCGGGTCCGGCCACCGCGCCCCCGAGGGTGCCCAGCGCCTTGGAGAAGGTCATGGTCTGCACGTCGACCGCGTCCTCCAGCCCGTGCTGCTCGGCCGCGCCACGCCCGGACGGGCCGAGCAGGCCGACGTCGTGGGCGCTGTCCATGACGACCCGGGCGCCGTGGACGCGGGCGAGCCGCGCGATGCCCGGCAGGTCGCACACGCTGCCGGAGGTGGAGAACATGCCCTCGGTGACGATCAGCCGCCCGGCGCCGGGATCGCCGGCGTCGAGCAGCCGTTCCAGATGCCCCATGTCGTTGTGCCGGTAGCGCCGTAATCGCGCTCCGCCCAGGCGCACGGCGTCGATCAGGCAGGCGTGGATCAGCCGGTCGCCGATCACCGTATCGGCGGGCCCGACGAGCGCCCCGAGGGCGAGGTTGGCCAGGTAGCCGGCGCTGGTCACCATGACCGCCGCTCGCCCGAGGAAGACCGCCAGCCGGGCTTCGAGCTCCTCGTGCAGGGCGAGCGAGCCGTTGCTGAGGCGCGAGCCGCCGCCACCGGTGCCCAGCCGGCGCGTCGCGGCTACCGCCGCCTCCTTCACGCGCTCGTCGCCCGACAGGCCCAGGTAGTCGTTGGAGCCCGCCTGGACGAGCACCCGCCCGTCGATCATCACCTCGGCCCCGGCCGAACGCTCCTCGATCGCCTGGTAGTAGGGATAGACGCCGAGGTCCTTGACGAACTGGTACGTCGCGGGCAGCCGGCATTTCGCGAACACATCGGCCATGGATTTCCGCCCTCCGCGGTGGAGCCCGTGTACGACCTTTCGCGATGAAGTCTGCTCGATCAGCCCGGGGGGTGCCGGGCATGCGCGCCTCCACCCGGTGGAGGCGCGCCCGCCGGGCGGAGCGCGGGGACGGCAGAATCGGGGCGTGCGGATCGGGTTGCTGGGGCCGTTGGAGGTCAGGTCGGACGACGGGGCCCTCGTCGAGGTGGGCGGGGCGCGCCTGCGGGCCGCGCTGGCCGTCCTGGCGCTCGACGCCGGGCGGGTGGTGCCCGTGACCCGGCTGGTGGACGGGGTGTGGGGCGAGCGTCCGCCCGCGCAGGCGCTCAACGCGGCGCAGGCGCTGGTGTCGCGGCTGCGCCGGGCGCTGCCGCCGGTCCCCGTCCCGATCGAGTCGCATCCTGCCGGGTACCGCCTGAACGCCGGGCCGGACGACGTGGACGTCCTGCGGTTCGAGCGGCTGGCCGCGGCGGGGCGTTCGGCGATGGCCGCGGACCCGGTGCGCGGGGCGCGGCTCCTGCGGGAGGCCCTGGCCCTGTGGCGGGGGCCGGCACTGGCGGACGTGGCGGGGACGGACTTCTTCGCCGCGCCGGTCGCCCGGCTGTCGGAGCTGCGGCTGTCGGTGCTGGAGGACCGGCTGGAGGCGGACCTGCGCGCGCTGCCGTCCGGAGCCGCGTGGTCGGCAGCCGCTTGGTCCGGAGCGGCGGGATCCGGAGCAGCGGGATCCGGAGCGGCCTGGTCTAGAACGGCGGGGTCAGGAGCGGCGGGAGCAGGAGCGGCGGGAGCAGGAGCGGCGGGAGCAGGAGCGGCGGGAGCAGGAGCGGCGGGAGCAGGAGCGGCTTCGTCCGGCGCGGACTGGCGGGAGGCGGGGGCCGGGGCGGGGCTCGGGGCCGCGCTGGTCGTCGAGCTGACGGCGCTGGTGGCCGAGCATCCGCTGCGTGAACGGCCCGCGGGGACGCTGATGCGCGCCCTGTGCGCGACCGGGCGGCGGGCGGAGGCGCTCGCGGTCTACGAGCGGGTACGGCTGGCTCTCGCCGAGGCCCTGGGCGCCGACCCGTCACCTGAGCTGTCCGCCCTGCACACCGCGATCCTGCGCGGCGACGACCCCGGCCACATGCGCGGCGACGCCCCTGGCCACGCGCGCGGCGTCGACCTCGGCCGCGTCACCGTTCCCCGGGATGAGCGTGCTTCCGCGCGCCGAGGAGAGGCCGATGGCGGCGCAGGAGGAGAGGCAGACCACGGCACCGGAGGAGAAGCGGACGGCGGCGCAAGAGGAGGAGCGGACGGCGGCACCGGACGAGGAACAGACGGCGGCACAAGAGGAGAGGCCGATGGCGGCGCAGGAGGAGAGGCCGACGACGGCACCGGACGAGGAGCGGACGGCGGCGGTCCGGTTCCGGGCGCCGCGGCCCGGACGAATCTGCGCGCGCCGCTGACCGGCCTCGTCGGGCGGGAGAACGACCTGCGGCGGGTCGGCGAGCTGCTCGGCGAACATCGGCTGACCACGCTGATCGGGCCGGGCGGTTCCGGCAAGACGCGGCTGGCCGGAGAGGCGGCGCGCGCGTTCCTCGGCCGGAGCCCCGGCGGCGTGTGGCTGGTGGAGCTGGCGCCGCTCCGTGAGGAGAGCGAGGTCGCGCGGGCGGTGCTGGCGGCTCTGCGCATCAGGGAACAGGCGTGGGGCGGCCCCGCCCCCGAGGACGATCCGGCCGACCGGCTCGCGGCGGCCCTGCGCGGCCGCGACATGCTGCTGGTCCTCGACAACTGCGAGCACCTGGCCGACGCCGTCGCCGCGCTCGCCGACCGGCTGCTCGGCGAGTGTCCGGACCTGCGCGTCCTGGCCACGAGCCGCGAACCCCTGGGCCTCACCGGCGAGGCCCTGTGGCCGGTGGAGCCCCTCCCCCTGCCCCCGGAGGGCGCGGGGGCCGCCGAGGCGATGGCGTACCCGGCGGTGCGGCTGCTGAGCGAGCGGGCGCGGGCGGCGAATCCCGGGTTCGAGGTGAACGAGAGCACGGCCGCGGCCGTGGTGCGCATCTGCCGGGCCCTGGACGGCATGCCGCTGGCCATCGAGCTGGCGGCGGCACGGCTGCGCGCCATGACCCCGCAACGGCTGGCCGAGCGGCTGGGCGACCGGTTCGCGCTGCTGACCGGCGGCAGCCGGGTGGCGCTGCCCCGGCACCGTACCCTGCGCGCGGTCGTCGACTGGAGCTGGGAGCTGCTGTCGGAGGAGGAGCGGACGCTGCTGCGGCGGATGGCCGTCTTCTCCGGCGGCGCGATGCCGGAGGCGGCGGAGCACGTCTGCGCGGACGTCCCCGCGCGGCCCGCCGGCCCTGCGGCCCCGGGCGCGGGTGAGCGCGTGCTCGGGCTGCTGTTCGGGCTGGCCGACAAGTCGCTGCTGGTCGTCTCCGACGACGAGGGGCCCCGGTTCGGGATGCTGGAGACGATCCGGGAGTACACCCTGGAGCGGCTGCGCGAGGCGGGTGAGCTGGAGCGGGTGCGCCGGGCGCACGCGGACTGGTTCGCCGCGCTCGCCGAGACCGCCGACCCGGAGCTGCGCCGCGCCGGCCAGGCGGTGTGGCTGCGCCGGCTGGCCCACGAGCGCGCGAACGTGGACTCCGCCGTACGCGACGCCCTCGCGGCGGGCGACTCCGGGGTGGCGGTGCGGCTGGTGGCGGCGATGGGCTGGTGCTGGTTCCTCGAATGGGCGCTGGGCGGCCACAAGGCGGAGGGCGCACGGCTGGCGGCCGACGTGCTGGCCATGCCGGGTGTGCCAGATGTGCCAGACGTGTCCGGCGTGTCAGATGTGTCTCATGTGTCAGGCGCGTCCGACACGTCAGACATGTCTCACGTGTCAGGCGCGTCCGGCGCGCCTGGCGTGTCCGGCGTGTCCGGCGTGTCTCGCGTGCCAGGCGCTGCCAGCGTGTCGGGCGTGTCGGGCGTGTCGGGGAGTACGGCGGAAGACGACCAGGTGCGGGCGGCGGCGTGCGCGGTTGCCGCGCTGTTCGAGCTCAACGGGCACGGCGACGAGCGGCGGGCCGGGGAGTGGATCCGCACGGCGGAGCGGATCGCCGCGCGGACGTGGTGCCCCCACCCGCTGGCCCGGCTCATCGGCCCGCTGAGCCGCATGCCGGGCACCTCTCCCGACTCGGGCGGCGAGCGTGGTCCGGACACATCAGGCGCGGGGCGCGGACCAGACGAGCCCGCCCTCGGCGACCCGACCATGCACGCGACCGGACCAGGAGACGCCGCCGCGTCCGAGGACGACGTGCTCGCTCCGCTGCTCGCCGACGAGGACCCCTGGGTGCGGGCGATGGCGCGCATGAACCGGGCTCTCACCTGGATCGAGGCCGGTCGCCGGCACGACTGGGCGGAGGCCGTCCTGGAGGAGGCCCTGGCCGGGTTCCGGGCCCTGGGCGAGCGATGGGGCGTCTCCTCCGCGCTAACCGCGCTCGGCGGGCTGGCCGCCTGGCGGGGCGACCTGGCGGCGGCGGCCGGCCGCCACGAGGAGGCGATCGCCGTCGTCACCGAGGTGGTGCCGGCCGAGGACGCATGGCAACTGCGGCTCAGACTGGCCCAGTACCGCTGGCTGGGCGGTGACCGGGACGGCTGCGCGGCGGCCATGGACGAGGCCGAGCGGGACACCGAGCGGATCGGGCTGCCCGCGGGCCGGGTGGCGGTCGCCTACGCCCGGGCGGAGCTGGCCCGGTGGGCCGGTGATCCCGGCGCGGCCCGGGCCCACCTCGCCCGGGCCGAGGAGCTGGCCCGGGGCATGCCGCTGAACTGGGGGTTCCGGGCGATGGTGCTCGACACGCTGGGATACCTCGACGCGCTGGCCGGGGATCTGGAGGCGGCGAGGGCCCATCGCGCCGCCGCGCTGCCCTGGGCGTCGCGTTCCATGAGCGCCCCGGCGGTCGGGCTGCTGCTCGTGGGCATCGCGGACCTCGCACTGCGGCGCGGCCGGCCGCGTGAGGCGGCGCGACTGCTGGCGGCGAGCAGCGCCGTGCGGGGCACGCCGGACCTCTCGCAGCCCGACGCGGCGCGCGTGGAGGCGGCCGTCCGGGGACTGCTCGGCGACGAGGAGTACGCCGAGGCCGCGCGGCTCGGCCGGGACGCGACGCTCGCGACGGTGAACGAGATCGTCGCGCCCACTCTGAGCCCATGACCACGCGCCGCCCTCCCCGTCGGGCGGCACGTGGGCACCGGCCGCCAGATGACCGGCGGCACCACGCGAGCGCCTGGCCAATTCGACGGGCGGCCCGGGCGGACGGGGCGGGCGTGGCGGTCCAAGCGGGCCAGGCGATCCCGGCGGGCCCGGAGGTCCCAGCGGGCGCGACGGTCCAGGCAGGCCGGGCGATCCCGGCGGGCCGGGCGGGCCGGGGTCGGTTACATGCCGGGTGGTACCGGGGTGAGGTGGTAGTCCTCCGGCGGCTCCATTCCCAGCAGGTGCCGTACCAGGAAGTCCCACTTGCGGCGGTTGACGTAGTGCTCGTACCCGGCGAACACGTGCTCCGCCCCCGGCACGATCAGCATGTCGAAGTCCTTGCCCGCGGCGATGAGCCGTTCGGCCAGCCGCAGCGTCAGGTGCGGCGAGACCTGGGTGTCGCGGCCGCCGTGGACGAGCAGCAACCGCCCCTCCAGCCGGTCGGCGCGGTCCACGTTGGACGTGGCGGCGTACGTCTCCTCGTCGTACGGCCCGTTGTACGCCTCCGCCGTGCCCGGGTCCCCGTACCGGAGGTCGTGCATGCCCGCCTCGGCCACCCCCACCGTGAAGACGTCCGGGTGGTCGAGCATCGCCCGGACGGTGGCCTGGCCGCCCGCGGAGATGCCGAAGATCCCCACCCGCCCGAGGTCCATCCACGGCCGGGTGGAGCCGAGCTGTTCGAGCGCGGCGACGTGGTCGGCCAGCCCGGCCTCGCCGAGCCGCCGGTACGACGCGTCGTGGAACTCCTTGTCCCGCCCCGGCGTCCCCCGCCCGTCCAGGGCCACCACGACGAACCCGAGCGCCGCCACCGCCTCGGCGTCGTAACCGTGCCAGCCGGGGTCGAACGACGGGCTCACCCGCGTCACGGCCGGGAAGGGGTACACGTGGTCGAGCACCGGGTAGCGGCGGCCGGGGTCGAACCCGTGCGGCCGGTGGAGGACCCCGTACACGTCGGTCCGCCCGTCGGCCGCCTTGACGCGGAACCGCTCGGGCGCGCTCCAGCCGGTCGCGACGAGCCCCGAGACGTCGGCGCGACCCAGCTCCATGATCACCTGTCCGTCCGGCCCGAGGAGGCTGGTCACGGGCGGGGTGCCGGTGGTGGAGGCGGTGTCGACGACATACCCGCCGCAGGGCGGCACGACGGCCGCGTGGTCGAGGTCGTCCCGGGTGATCCGCTCCACCCCGCCGCCGTCGAGCCCGGCCCGGCACACCTGGCGGCGGTACGGGTCGCCGGGGACGAGCCCGGAGGCGGTGAAGGTGACGACCCGGCGCTCCTCGTCCACGTGCAGGATCTCCTGGACGGCCCACTCCCCCGACGTCACCTGGCGGCGCGGCTCGCCGGCGCCGGCGTCGTACAGGGAGTCGTACAGGTACAGGTGGCCCCAGCCGTCGCGCTGCGAGTACCACAGCACCTCCCGCCCCGACAGGACGCGCACCAGGGGCGGCCGGTCGAGCCGCTGCGACGGCTCCACCCGGGTCTCCCCCGCCTCCTCCACCAGGGTCGTCACCTCGCCCGTGGCCGGGTCGAGCCGGCGCAGCCGCAGGGTGCGCGCGTCACGCGAACGGCTCAGGTAGTGGACGGCCGAGCCGTCCTCCGCCCACCACGCCCACCCCAGCAGGACGGGCGAGAACGTCGGCATCGCCTCCGGCTCCGCCCGCGCGGTCACGACGGCGCCCGTGGCCACGTCCAGCACCACCAGCTCGGCCGCCGGGAGCCGCTCGTCCCCCGGGTACGGCTGGCGCAGCGTCACCAGCCGCGGCTCGCCGCCGTCGGCCGGCAGGGCGTCGACCAGGTGCGTCAGCCGCACCCCCTCCTGGAGGGTGCGGTGCGTGAGCACGCGGGAGGAGTCGGGCGACCAGGCGGCGGCCGGGGGCGCGTGCGGCAGTCCCAGGCGTTGGAGGAGGGGCGAGTACATGAAGAAGTCGGGGCTCGCCCCGCAGTCGTGGTCGGCGTCGCCGCCGGTGGTCAGCGGCCGTTCGGCGCCGTCCTCCAGGGCGCGCAGCCACAGGTCGTGGCCGCGGCGGAACACCGCGAGCCGCCCGTCGGGCGAGCGCACCTCCAGCGGGCCGGCGGGCGGCGGGCCGGGGACGCGCTCGCACGCCGAGCCGTCGGCCGCGCACCGCCAGTGGGCCCCGAACGCGGCGAACTCGACCGCCTCCACCGTCCCGCCCGCCGTGCCGGTGATCAGGTGGACGGCGGCGAACGGCAGGGCGCGGGCGTCCACCGGCTGCCCGGCCGTCTCCGCGAGCGCCGCCGCGACCTTCTCGTGGTCGAACGCGGGCTCCCGCGTCCCGGCGGCCGGATCCACGAGGACGAAGCTCACACCGCCGGGGGTGTCCGCCGCGTACCAGAAGCGGGCGCCGCCCTCGATCCAGTGCGGCGTGACCTCGCCCCCTCGGACGAGGCGGCGGCGGTTGTGGCGGAGCAACTGCTCGGCGGTCCGGTACGCGGAGGCGTCGAGGCGGGGCGTGGTCATCGGCGGAGTTCCTCTCCAGCGGAGTCGAAGGGCGGTCCGGGGGCTTCCGGGGACGCCTGGTCGCCCTGAGACTGGCGGAGAGCGGCGACAGCGGCTTGAGCGATCGCTGACAGATCGCTGACACGCCCGCGATCGCCGCCGCACGCGGATCCCGCGGAGCCCGTACCGGCCTGACGCCGGTGGCGTGCGATCCTGGCGGCAGGGAGACCCAGCGCACCGGGAGCCGGACATGACCCAGGACTCGGACGACTCGAAGGGGACGCACGCCCCGGACGGGACCACGATCGCCGTGACCGGCGCCACCGGGTACATCGGCGGCGGTGTCGCGCGCCGCCTGGCCGCGGCCGGCGTGCCGCAGCGGCTGCTGGTCCGCGACCCCGGCCGGGCGCCCCGCCTGCCGGGCGCGTCCGTGGCGCGGGCGCCGTTCGGGGACCGCGCCGCGGTGCGCGAGGCGCTGCGGGGCGCCGGTCCGGTCCTCATGGTGTCGGCGTCCGAGACGCCCGACCGGGTCGAGCAGCACCGCGCGTTCGTGGACGCCGCCGCCGAGGCCGGCGTGCCGCACCTGGTGTACGTGTCGTTCTACGGGGCCGCGCCGGACGCCACGTTCACCCTGGCCCGCGACCACTGGGCGACCGAGGAGCACATCCGCGCCTCCGGCCTGGCGTTCACGTTCCTGCGCGACAACCTGTACGCCGACTTCCTGCCCGCCATGGCGGGCGACGACGGCGTCATCCGGGGGCCCGCCGGGCGAGGACGCGTGGCCGTGGTCGCCCGGGACGACGTCGCGGACGCCGCGGTCGCCGTGCTGGCCGACCCGGACGAGCACGCCGGGCGCACGTACGACCTGACCGGCCCGGAGGCGCTCACGCTGGACGAGGTCGCCGCCGTGCTGTCCGAGGCGACCGGCCGGCCGGTCGCCTACCACGACGAGACCGTGGAGGAGGCGTACCGCTCGCGCGCCTCCTACGGCGCGCCCGACTGGCAGGTGGACGCCTGGGTGTCCACCTACACGGCGATCCGCGCCGGGGAGCTGGCGGGGGTCAGCGGCGACGTGCCGCGCCTGACCGGTCACCCCGCCACCGCGCTCGCGGACCTCGTCCGCCGCTCCCCCGCCCAGCCGTGACCCACCCGGCCGTCGCCGGGCTGCTCGCCGCCGCCCTCTGGTGAGCCGCCGCCACGGGCGGGGGCTCACGCCACGTACTGCCTCAGGTGCTGCGCCGTCAGGGACGTGCCCGTGGCGACCAGCTCGGACGGGGTGCCGGAGAAGACGACCCGGCCGCCGTCGTGGCCGGCCCCCGGCCCCAGGTCGATGATCCAGTCGGCGTGCGCCATGACGGCCTGGTGGTGCTCGATGACGATGACCGTGTTGCCGTCGTCCACCAGCCGGTCCAGCAGCCCGAGCAACTGGTCCACGTCCGCGAGGTGCAGGCCGGTGGTGGGCTCGTCCAGGACGTACGTGGTGCCGTTGCGCGCCATGTTGACGGCCAGCTTGAGCCGCTGCCGCTCGCCGCCCGACAGGGTGGTGAGCGGCTGCCCGAGCGTGAGGTAGCCGAGGCCGACGGCGGCGAGCCGGTCGAGGACGGCCCGCGCCTGGCCGGAGGCGAAGAACTCCCGCGCCTCCGCCACCGGCATGGCCAGCACCTCGCTGATGTCGCGACCCCGCAGCCGGTACGTGAGCACCTCGGGGGTGAACCGCCGCCCCTCGCACTCCTCGCACACCGACGCCACCTCGGCCATCATCGCCAGGTCGGTGTAGACGAGCCCGATGCCCTTGCAGGCCGGGCACGCGCCCTCGGAGTTGGCGCTGAACAGGCTCGCCTTCACCCCGTTGGCCTTGGCGAACGCCGCCCGGATCGGGTCGAGCAGGCCGGTGTAGGTGGCCGGGTTGCTGCGCCGCGACCCGCGGATCGGCGACTGGTCGGCGACCACGACGCCCTCGCGCCCCGCGACGTACCCGTGGATGAGCGAGCTCTTGCCCGAGCCGGCGACGCCGGTCACGACCGTGAGCACGCCGAGCGGGATGTCGGCGCTGACGTCACGCAGGTTGTGCAGCGTGGCGCCGCGCACGGCGAGGTGGCCGGTGGGAGGGCGGACGTCGGCGCGGAGCTTGGCGCGGTGGTCGAGGTAGCGGCCGGTGAGCGTGCCGGAGGCGCGCAGCCCGGCCAGGTCGCCGGTGTAGCAGATCCGGCCGCCCTGGGTGCCGGCGCCGGGGCCGAGGTCCACGACGTGGTCGGCGATAGCGATGGTCTCCGGCTTGTGCTCGACGACGAGCACCGTGTTGCCCTTGTCGCGCAGCCGCAGCAGCAGGCCGTTCATGCGCTGGATGTCGTGCGGGTGCAGCCCGGCGGTCGGCTCGTCGAAGACGTAGGTGACGTCGCTGAGGCTGGAGGTGAGGTGGCGCACCATCTTGACGCGCTGCGCCTCGCCGCCGGACAGGGTGGAGGACTCCCGGTCGAGGCTGAGGTAGCCGAGGCCGATCTCGACGAGCGAGTCGAGCGTCTCCAGCAGGGTGTCGATGAGCGGCTTGACCGAGGCGTCCTCGACGCCGCGGACGAACGCGGCGAGCTCGTCGATCTGCATGGCCGAGCAGTCGGTGATGCTGCGGCCGGCGATGAGGCTGGAGCGGGCGGTCTCGTTGAGCCGGGTGCCGGCGCAGGCCCCGCACGGGGCGAGCTTGACCGCCCGGTCGGCGAAGGCGCGCGCCCCCGGCTGCATCGACTCGCGGTCCTTGGCCAGGTAGAGCCGCCGGACCTTGGTGACGAGCCCTTCGTAGGTGAACGTGTTGGAACCCATTTTGATCTTGGTGGCGGGCTTGTGGAGGAAGTCCTCCCACTGCTCCGGGGTGTAGTCGCGCAGCCTGACGCCGGGGTCGAACAGGCCGGAGCCGGCCATGAGCTGCCAGTACCACGTGTCCTTGGCGAAGCCCGGCACCTTGATCGCTCCGTCGTCCAGGGACAGGTCGCGGTCCACCAGCTCGTCCACGTCGATCTCGGACGCCTTGCCGAGGCCCTCGCAGGCGGGGCACATGCCCTCGGCCCGGTTGAAGCTGAAGGCGAAGGGCGGCCCGGCGTGCGGGACGCCGAGGCGGCTGAACATGATCCGCAGCATGGTGTGGCAGTCGGTGGCGGTGCCGACGGTGGAGCGGACGTTGGCGCCCATCCGCTCCTGGTCCACGATGATCGCCGCGCTGAGGTTGCGCAGCGCGTCGACGTCCGGCCGGGCCTGGGAGGGCATGAAGTTCTGGATGAACGCGGTGTAGGTCTCGTTGATGAGCCGGCGCGACTCCGCCGCGATGGTGTCGAAGACGAGCGAGGACTTGCCGGAGCCCGAGACGCCGGTGAAGACGGTCAGACGCCGCTTGGGGATGTCGAGCGAGACACCCGCCAGGTTGTTCTCCCTGGCGCCGCGCACCTGGATGACGTCGTGGCTGTCGGCGGCCTGGTGGCCGGGCGCCTCGTGCCCGTCGGGAACGAGGACGGCACCGGCCTGCGTGCTGAGGAGGGGGGAATGCATGGCTTCAAGTGTGTCATTGATGTGCCGGTTGATAGTTTTGGCGCGATCATCCCCCAGCAGGAGGAGGGACGCGTGGCCAACCCTCAAACGCTACGTAACACGCCCGGTGACGGCGGGACGTTGCGGCCGGTCGACCTGGCGCGCCTCGTGGGGCTGTCCACGCAGCAGATCCGCAACTACGCCGACGCGGGCGTCCTGCCGCCGGCCCCGCGGACGGAGGCGGGCTACCGCCGCTTCGGCCCGCGCCACCGGGAGGCGCTGCTGACCTACCGGGCGCTGGCGGCGGGCCACAGCTGGGAGCGCGCGGGCGAGATCCTGGGGGCGGTGAACGCGGGCGACGCGGCGTCGGCCCTGGCGCTGGTGGACGCGGGTCACGCCGCGCTGCACGAGCAGCGGGTGTCGCTCCAGGCCATCGGCGCGGCCCTGGAGGAGGTGGCGGTCGGCGACCCGGACGCCTTCGCGACGCCCCGGCCGGGGCTGCGCGTGGGCGAGGTGGCGGCCCGCCTCGGGGTGCGGACGTCGGCGCTGCGGCTGTGGGAGGCGAGCGGGCTGATCAGGCCCGGCCGTGACCGGGTGACGGGCTACCGGACGTTCGGGCCGGACGACGTGCGCGACGCGCAGATGGTGCGGATGCTGCGGGAGGCGCGCCATCCCCTGCCGCGGATCCGGCTCATCCTCGACGCGCTGCGCCGCACCGGCAGCACCGACGCGCTGCGCGCCGCCCTCGCCGAGCGACGGGCCGAGCTCGAACGGCGGGCGACGGCCATGCTGGAGGGCGCCGCCCTGCTCCACCGGTACGTCACCGGCGACCTCAGGGCTTGAGGCGGGTGAGCGCGTCGGGGCCGAGGCGGGCGGCGAGGGCCTCCAGCAGGGCCGTGACCTCGGCGACCGCGCCGGCGTCGGCGCCGCCCAGCGCGGCGGCCAGGGCGTCCTCGACGGGCGCCGAGCGGGCCGCGGCGACCCGCTCGGAGATCTGCGGCGCATGCCTGATCACGGTCCTGCGCCGGTCGCGGGCGTCGGGCTCGGTGACCACGGCGCCCGCCTCGCGCAGGCGGGCCACCGCACCCGACACGGCGCTCTGCGGCAGCCCGGTGCGGGCGACGATCTCGCTGACCGAGGTCTCCGGATGGCCCCGGACGTCGCTCACGACGATGAGGACGGTGCGCACGCTCGTCGTCTGGGGGCCGATGCCCTCGGTCGGCATGGCCTCCTCGCCGATCTTCATCAGCGTCCGCCCCAGCAGGAACAGGTCCACCGCGTTCATGCCGCCGATAATACATCAGAACAGATGCATCCGGCTTGATGCGTCTGTCACATCGGCGGGGCCCCGCACGTCATGCCGGTGAGCGAACGTGATGGAGGATGTGACCGATGAACGACCACGATTTCCTGGCCGGCCGGTTCGAGGAGCACCGCACGCACCTGAAGGCCGTGGCCTACCGGATGCTCGGTTCCCTGAGCGAGGCCGACGACGCCGTCCAGGAGGCGTGGCTGCGGCTGAGCCGTTCCGGCGCCGACGGCGTGGACAACCTGGGCGGCTGGCTGACCACCGTCGTCGGCCGGGTCTGCCTCGACATGCTGCGCTCGCGCCGGGCACGCCGCGAGGACGGGATGGGGGCGCACCTGCCGGACCCGGTGGTGAGCGCCGCCGCCGGCGGCGACCCCGAGCACGAGGCGCTGGTGGCCGACTCGGTGGGGCTGGCGCTGCTGGTCGTGCTGCAGTCCCTGGCGCCGGCCGAGCGGCTGGCGTTCGTGCTGCACGACATGTTCGGCGTGCCGTTCGAGGAGATCGGCCCGCTGGTGGAGCGCACGCCGGCGGCGGCCCGGCAGCTCGCCAGCCGGGCGCGCCGCCGCGTGCGGGGCGGCGCGCCGCGGCCCGAACCGGACCTGGCGCGCCAGCGGCGGGTGGTGGAGGCGTTCCAGGCGGCGGCGCGCGACGGCGACTTCGAGGCGCTGGTCGCCGTGCTCCACCCGGACGTCGTGGCGCGCGCCGACACGGGCGCGCCGGGCGGCGTCGTCGAGGTGCGGGGCGCGGCGAACGTCGCCAAGGGGGCGCTGTCCTACCGGCGGGTGGGCCAGGACGGGCGGCACGTGCTGGTCAACGGCTCGGCGGGGTACGTCAACGTGGTCGGCGGCCGCGCCGTGTCGGTGCACAGCTTCACGATCGTCGACGGCCTCGTCACCGCCATCGACATCCTCGCCGACCCGGAGCGGCTGGAGGCCCTCGACCTGACGGCCCCGGCCGGCTGAGCCCCCCGGCGAGGGCCCGCGTTTCAGGGCGCGGTCGTGCGCGCGCCCCGCGGCGGGTCGATGCCGAGCTGCTCCGCCCGGACGAGTCCCGCCGCCGCGTCCGGCACCAGGCCGAGGCTCACGGTGTTCCGGCCCAGCAGCGCGTTGAGCGTCCAGTCGGCGGCCACGCGCAGCCGGTTGCCCGCCCCGGGCAGGGCGTACAGGTGGTAACCGCCGGTCACCGCCTTGGCCGCCGCGCCGGTGACGGGCAGGCCGAGGGGCGCGGCGACGGCCTGGGCGGCGCCGAGGTCGGCGACGGTTCCGAGGTCGCGGTGCCGGTACGGGCGGGCCGTGCCGTGGCCGAGTCCGGCGGCGACGTTGCGGGCCACGGCCCGGCCCTGCCGCATGGCGTGCTGCGCGGTCCGCGGGCAGAGCGCGCCGGCGCGGCCGAGGTCGGGCACCGCGGCGGCGTCCCCGAGCGCGAACACCTC
Organism: Nonomuraea montanisoli; assembly: GCF_013363975.1. Classification (GTDB taxonomy): domain Bacteria; phylum Actinomycetota; class Actinomycetes; order Streptosporangiales; family Streptosporangiaceae; genus Nonomuraea; species Nonomuraea montanisoli. The sequence goes on from NZ_JABWGN010000004.1 coordinate 293,692, forward strand.
GGGGCTGCGGCCGCCGCGGAGGGGTGGCGGCGGGCGATCACGGCCGGGCGGGGCCTAGGCTAGGGTTCATCGGGCTGTTTCCGCAGGTCGTGAGGCGCGAGGGGGCGCCGACCGGGTCACGGCCGGTGGAGCAGGCATGGCCATGGTGTGCGAGTCCACGTTCGTCGGCCGCCGGCACGAGGTGGCCGCGGCCCGCAAGGCGCTGGCCCGGGCGCGGCTGCTCACGCTGACCGGCACGGGCGGCGTCGGCAAGAGCCGTCTGGCGCTGCGGGTGGCCGACGCGGTGCGCGGCGCGTACCGCGACGGCGTCGAGGTCGTCGAGCTGGCCACGCTGGAGGCCGGTGAGCTGCTGGCGGCCAGCGTCGCGACCGATCTGGGGCTGCGCGACGGCGAGTCCGACCCCATGGCGCTGCTGGTGGACCACCTGGCCGAGCGGCGGATGCTGCTCGTGCTCGACAACTGCGAGCACCTGCTGGAGGAGTGCGCCCGGTTCGTGTCCCGGCTGCTGCGCGAGGCGCCGAAGCTGCGCGTCCTCGCCACCAGCAGGCAGCGGCTCGGCGTGTACGGCGAGCAGGTGCTCACCGTGCAGTCGCTGCCGGTTCCGGACCCGGGCCTGCCGCCGCACGTCATCGCCCGGCACGACGCGGTGCGGCTGTTCGCCGACCGCGCGGCCGGCGCGTCGCGCGGGTTCGAGCTGACCCGGGAGAACGCGGCGGACGTCGCGTGGCTGGCGCGGCGCCTCGACGGACTGCCGCTGGCGATCGAGCTGGCGGCGGCCCGGCTGCGCGCGGTGCCGCTGGAACGGCTGGTGAGCGAGCTGGACGACCCCCTCCGCGACGGGGCCCTCACCTCCGGGGCGCCGCCGCCCGCGCTCCCGCCCCGCCAGCGCACGCTGGGCGCCACCATGGAGTGGAGCTACCACCTGTGCTCGCCGGGCGAGCAGCGGCTCTGGGCCCGGCTGGCGATGTTCCCCGGAGGGGCCGGGCTGGAGACGGCCGAGGCGGTGTGCTCCGGCGGCGAGGTGGACCGGGCCGAGGTGCTCGACCTGGTCGCGGGGCTGGTGGACAAGTCGATCCTGCTCGGCGAGCGGGCCGAGGGCGGCGTCAGGTACCGCATGCTCGACACCATCCGCGCGTACGGCTACGACCGGCTGACCGGCGCGGAGGAACGGGAGCTGCGCGAGCGCTTCATCGCCTGGCACCACGACCTCGTGATCCGCAACCGCATCCACGAGACGGTCCCCGACCAGCTCGAACGCTACCGGCTGCTGCGCCGGGAGCTGCCCAACGTGCGCGCCGCGATCGAGCTGTGCCTGGGCGGGGCGGGGCCGCCCGCCGTGGGGCTGGAGATGGCGGCGGAGCTGTGGTCGTTCTGGCTGCTGTCCGGGGCGGCGACCGAGGGCCGCTACTGGCTGGAACGCGGCCTGGAACGGATGCCCGCGCCGAGCCGCGACCGGGCGACGGCGCTGTGGGTGTACAGCATGCTGGCGCTGCGCCAGGGCGACCCCGCCGCGGCGGCGCCCCGGCTGTCGGAGTGCCGCGCCCTGAGCCGGCGCGAGGAGCTCGCCGACGTGCTGCCGTACGCCGTCCGGACCTCCGGCGTGGCGGCGTACTCCACCGGCGAGCCCGAGCGCGGGCTCGCCCTGCTGGAGGAGGCGCTGGCCCTGCACCGGTCCGCGGCCGACCTCGACGGGGTGGTGTTCAGCCTGTACTACGCGGCGGCGTACGGCGCGAACCAGAACCCGGAGCTGGCGGCGGCGTACGGCGCGGAGATGCTGGAGCTGTGCGAGGCGCATCGGGCGCCCGTGACCCGCGGGTACGCCCAGCTCGTGCTCGGCATCGCGCTGTGGAACCTCGGCGACCTGCGCCGGGCCGAGACGCTGGTGGGCGAGGCGGCCGGCTTCACCTGCGACATCGACGACAAATGGTGCCTGACGCAGTGCGTGGAGGTGCTGGCGTGGGCGGCCGGCGCGCACGGCGACCACGAGCGGGCCGCCGGCCTGCTGGGCGCCGCGCACGCCCTCTGGCAGGCCGTGGACGCCTCGCCGAACCGGCTGTCGTACCACGCGCCGTGGCACGAGCGGTGCGCGGCGCGGGCCCGCCGGGCGCTCGGCGTCCGGGCGTACGAGGCGGCGTTCCGCGAGGGCGCCCGGCTGGGCCTCGATCCGCGGCTGCTCGCGGCCGCGCACCGGGCGGGCTCCGCGCGGGTGCGCGAGGGCATGGGGCGGCCGGGATGACCGCGGGGGCGACGACGCGCCGGACCGAGGGGAACCTGCCGGCCGAGCTGACCAGCTTCGTGGGACGCCGCCAGGAGCTGGCCGAGGCGAGACGGCTGCTGTCCGCCGGCCGGCTGCTGACCTTGACCGGTGTGGGCGGGGTCGGCAAGACGAGGCTGGCGCTGCGGCTGGCCGCGGAGGTGGCGCGCGGCCAGCCCCACGGGGTGTGGCTGACCGACCTCGCCCCCCTCACGACCGGGGAGCTGCTCGCGGGGACGGTGGCGCAGACCATCGGGTGCCACCGGCACGATCTGGAGGGGCTGCGCGAGCATCTGCGCGGCAGGCGGATGCTCCTGGTGCTCGACAACTGCGAGCACCTGGTGCCGGCGTGCGCGGCCCTGGTGACCGAGCTGCTCGCCGCCGGGCGCGGCGTGCGGATCGTCGCCACCAGCCGGCAGCCGCTGCACGTGCCGGGCGAGAGCCTGCTGGAGGTCCCGCCGCTGGCGGTGCCGGCCGAGCCGGGGGGCGGATCCGGGGCCGCGTCCGGGCCCGGGTCCGGTTCGGGGGGCGGGCCCGGGACCGGGGCTGGGGCGGCCGACGGGCTGGTGCCCGCCCAGGCGGACCCCGCGTCGCGCCCGGCGCCGGATCCCGCGACCCCGTCCGTGCCGGGCCGGGCGGCGGGTGCGGGCCGGGAGAGGCCCCTGGAGGTGGGCTCGGAGGCGGTCAGCCTGTTCGCCGACCGGGTGGCGGCCGTGGTGCCGGGCTTCACGGTCGACGCGGGCAACAGTGTGGCGGTGACCCGGCTGTGCCGGCGGCTCGACGGGATCCCGCTGGCCATCGAGCTGGCGGCGGTGCGGATGCGGGCGCTTTCGGTCGAGCAGATCCTGGACCGGATCGACGACCGGTTCCGGCTGCTCACGCAGGGCGTGCGGGTGACGATGCCGCGTCAGCGGACGCTGCGCGCGCTGGTCGACTGGAGCTACGACCTGTGCTCGCCCGAGGAGCGCGCCCTGTGGCGGCGGCTGTCGGTCTTCTCCGGCGGCTGGGACCCGGAGGCGGCGGCCGAGGTGTGCTGCTCGGCCGAGCTGCCTCGGGAGGCCGTTCCGGATGTCCTGGACGCGCTGGTCGACAAGTCGGTCGTGCTGCGCAGGGAGGACGGGTGGGGCGTCCGGTACGAGATGCTGGAGACGCTGCGCCAGTACGGCGAGGAGCGGCTGGCCGAGTCGGGCGGGCGCGCGGCGCTGCGGGCGCGCCACCGCGACTGGTGCCGCGGGCTGGCCGCGAGGGCCGAGGACGAGTGGTTCGGCGCGAACCAGATGCGGTGGCTGGGCCGGCTGCGCAACGAGCAGGCGAACGTGCGGGCCGCGCTGGAGTTCTGCCTGAGCGAGCCGGGTGAGGCGTGGGCCGCGCTGGAGATCGGCGCCGCGATGTGGAGCCACCGGCTGTCGTGGACGTCGCCGAGCGAGGGACACCACTGGCTGGAGCGGGCGCTGGCGGCCGGCACGGCGCCGGGGGCAGGGCAGGCGTCCGCGACCGGCGCGGCGGAGGGTTCGGCGCGGGCCAAGGCGCTGTGGGTGGACGCCTGGCTCGTGCTGCTGCGGGGCGACGCGGGCGCCGCGCGGCCCCTGCTGGAGGAGTGCCGGGCGCTTTCGGAGCGGCTCGGCGACGAGGCGCAGCTCGCGGGGGCGGTGCACATCTCCGGGTTCGCGGCGCTGCTGGCGGGCGACTTCCCCCGCGCCTTCGCCCTGCTGGAGGAGGCGCTGGAGCGGCGGCGGGCGCTGGGCTTCCGGGGGCCCGCCTGGGTCACGCTGTTCCAGCTCGCGATGGCCGCGGTGTTCATGGACGACCCGCGCGCGCCGGGCCTGTGCGAGGAGGTGCTGGAGACCGCCAGGCGCGAGCGCGCCGAGTGGTCGGTGTCGTACGGGTTGTGGATCGTGGCCCTGGACCGGTGGCGGCGCGGCGACGCGGAGGCCGCCGTCGCCATGATGCGCGACGCGATCCGGGTGAAGGTGCGCTGCCACGACCACCTCGGGCTCGCCCAGTGCCTGGAGGGGCTGGCCTGGATCCTGGCCGGCCAGGGCAGGCGGGCGCGCGCCGCCGAACTGCTCGGCGCGGCCCACATGGTGTGGCGCTCGATCGGGACGTCGCTGTCGGGCCTCGGCCACCTGGCCCGCTTCCACGACCGGTGCGAGGAGGAGCTGCGGCACGACCTGGGCGACGAGGGGTTCGCCGCGGGCTTCCGGCGCGGCTCGGAGCTCACGCTGGACGCCGCCGCGGCGTACGCGCTGGAGGAGAGCCCGGTGGCCGTCGCGGGGGACGCCGAGCAGGACCCGGGGCTCGCCGCGCTGCTCACCCGCAGGGAACGGGAGATCGCCGAGCTGGTGGCGAGGGGGCTGAGCAACCGGCAGATCGCGGAGGAGCTGGTGATCGCGCAGCGCACCGCCGAGAACCACGTGGAGAACATCCTGCGCAAGCTCGGCTTCACCTCACGGGAGCAGATCATCCGCGCCTGGAGCCCGCGTCAAGCCGGCTGACACGCCTTTGACCTTCGGTTCTGTACGATGAACGGAGCATCGGACGGGCCGCTGCACGGCGTGCCCGCGGCAGGACCTGCGCCGCGTGGCCGCCGCATCGTGCTCGCCCGCCGGGCGATCGAGCCCCGCGGAGGGGCCAGTGCACGACCACGCCAGCCACGATCTCGGCAGGGGCCGTCCCGGCAGGTCCGGGCCGGAGCCGCTGGTGTGTGTCCGCGGGGTGCGCAAGCGGTTCGGCGGCACTCCGGCCCTCGACGGCGTCGACCTCGACCTGGCCCCCGGTAGCGTCCTGGCGCTGGTGGGGCGGAACGGCGCGGGCAAGTCCACCCTGATCAGGATCCTTGCGGGCGTCCACCGCGCCGACGCCGGGCAGGTGACGGTCGCGGGGCACCCGCTCGGCGGGCGGGAGGCGGCCGGCCGGATGTCGTTCGTCCACCAGGACCCGGCGCTGGTCGAGTGGATGAGCGTCGCCGAGAACGTCGCGCTCGGCGCCGGCTACCCGCGGCGCGGCGGCCTGATCTCGTGGCGGGCGGCGCGCCGGCGCTGCGCGGAGGCGCTCGACGCGGTCGGCGCCCGGATCGACCCCGGCGAGCGGGCCGGCGACCTCACCCGGGCCGAGCGGTCGCTGGTCGCCGTGGCCCGGGCGCTGGCCCGCGACACCGAGGTGATCGTGCTGGACGAGCCGACCGCGAGCCTGGGCACGGCCGACCGGGAGCGGCTGTTCGCGGTGCTGCGGGAGTTGCGCGGGCGCGGGCGCGGCATCGTGTACGTGAGCCACCGGCTGGGCGAGGTGCGCGAGCTGGCCGACAGCGTCGCCGTGCTGCGCGACGGCCGCGTCGTCCGGCACGGCCCCCTCGACGACGGCGGCAGCCAGAGTGACGACGGCGGCGGGCATGGCCGCAGCGATGCTCGTGACGGCGGCGCGAGTGACGGTAGCGGCGGCGCGAGTGACGGTAGCGGGCGGGAAGACGGCGGCGGCGGGGGTGATGAGCTGGTGCGCGCGATCGTCGGCGGCGAGCCGGCCGTCCATCGGCGCGCCCGGCGCGAGGCGGGTGAGGTCGTGCTGAGCGTGCGCGCCTTGCTCACCGAGCTGGCCGGGCCGGTGGGCTTCGACCTGCGGGCCGGGGAGGCGATCGGCCTGACGGGGCTCGCCGGCGCCGGGCACGTCGACGTGGGGCGGGCGCTGGCCGGCGTGCGGCCCGTGGCGGGCGGCCGGGTGCTGCTCGACGGGCGGCCCTTCCGGCCGCGCTCGGCACCGGAGGCGGTCGCGGCGGGGGTCGGGATCGTCGCGGGCGACCGGATGGAGGAGGGCGCCGCGCCCGACCTCAGCGTCCGGGAGAACGTGCTGGCCAACCCCCGGCTGCACGGCTGCTCGCCGCCGGCCTGGCTGGGGCCGCGCCGGGAGCGGGAGCGGGCCGCGGCGCTGCTGGCGCGCCTCGGGGTGCGCCCGCCCGGCACCGAGCTGCCGTTCACGGCCCTGTCGGGCGGCAACCAGCAGAAGGCGCTGGTCGGGCGCTGGCTGTGGACCGGGCGGCGGGTGCTGGTCCTGGAGGAGCCGACGGCGGGGGTGGACGTCGCCGCCCGCCCGGAGATCTACCGGCTCCTCGACGCCGCCCTCCGCGACGGCCTGGCGCTCGTGCTGGTCTCGGCCGACGCCGAGGAGATCGCGCACGTCTGCGACCGGGCGCTCGTCCTCGCGGACGGCTCGGTGACCGCCGAGCTGGCCGGGGACGCCCTGACCGTCACCGGCGTCACCCGCGCCGTCACGGGGGCGGGCCGCTGATGGCCGCCGGGGGCCGCGTCCGCCCGCGCCGCTCGGCGCCGGGCCGTCTCGTCGGCGCCTACGGGCTGCTGGCGCTGGCGGTCCTGCTGTTCGTGGTCTTCTCGCTGGCGCTGCCCGCGACCTTCCCGACGGCCGCCAACCTGCGGCTGGTCCTGTCCACGAACGCGGTCATCGCGATCCTGGCGCTGGGGGCGATGGTCCCGATCGTCACGGGGAAGTTCGACCTGTCCATCGGGTACGGGCTCGGCCTGTGGCACGTCGTGACGCTGGAGCTGATCGTGACCGGCGGCTGGCCGTGGCCGCCGGCCTGCCTCGGTGTCCTGGTGGGCGGGGCGCTGGCGGGGGTGGTCAACGGGCTGCTCGTGGAGTTCGCCCGGATCGACTCGTTCATCGCCACCCTCGGCACCGGCAGCGTGCTGTACGCGATCACGGGGTGGGTGACCGGGGGCGCCAGGGTCGTACCGGGGCCCGAGGGGCTGCCGGCCGCCTTCTCCAGCCTGACCGACGCGACGGTGCTGGGCCTGCCGGCGCCCGCGCTGTACGTCGCGGCGCTGACGGCCGTGCTGTGGGTGGCGCTCGAACGGCTCCCCCTCGGCCGCCACCTGTACGTCATCGGCTCCAACCCGCGCGCCGCCGAGCTGGTCGGCATCCCCACCCGCCGCTACGTGTGCGCCGCGTTCACCGCCTCGGGGCTGGTCACGGGCTTCGCGGGCGTCCTGCTGGCCGCCCAGAACCAGATCGGCAACCCGAGCGTCGGCCTGGACTACCTGCTGCCCGCGTTCACCGCCGCCCTGCTCGGCTCGTCCGTGATCAGGCCCGGCCGGCCGAACCCGCTCGGCACGGTGATCGCGGTGGGCGTCCTCGCGGTCGGCCTGTCGGGGCTCGGCCAGCTCGGCGCGGACTTCTGGGTGACGCCGCTGTTCAACGGGCTGACGCTGCTGGCGGCCGTCGGCCTGGTCGGCTACTCGGCCCGGCGGCGGCTGCGCGCCCGTCCCCCGGCGCCCGGGACGACGGCCCCTCCGCCGACCGCCGCCTCCGCCGCCTCGGCGGCCTCCGCCTCCGCGGCCTCCCCCGCCTCCTCGGCTTCCTCGTCTCCGGACGCGCCGCCGGGGACGGCGCGGGAGGCGGCGGCGAGCGAGCGTCCCGAACCGGAGTCCCGGGAAGAGCCATGAGCCTCGCCCGACTCTCCGGCGCCGCGGCGGCGCTGGCGCTCGCCGCCGCGCTGACCTGCGGCTGCGCGCCCGGCTCGGACCCGGACCCCGCGTCCGGCCGGGCGCCGCGGCCGTGCCCGGCCGTGCTGGCGGACGCGCGGCGGGCCGTCGGCCGGGCGCAGCGCGTCACCCCGTGGGACGGGCCGAGGACCGGCCCCCGGGCGGTGCCCGGCAGAAGCATCGTGTACGTCGCCGCCACCATGACCAACCCCGGCGTCGCCGGCACGGCCTCCGCCGTCGCCGCGGCGGCCCGCGGGATCGGCTGGAACGTCCGGGTGATCGACGGGCAGGGCACTCCGGCGGGCGTGCGCGCGGCCTTCGGGCAGGCCGTCGCGCTGCGCCCGTCCGGGATCGTGATCGGCGGGTTCGACCCCGGCTCCGTGGCCCAGCAGGTGCGCGAGGCGAACCGGGCGGGCATCACGCTGGTCGGCTGGCACGCCACCCGGGCGCCCGGGCCGAGCGCGAACCCGAGACTGTTCGCCAACGTCACCACCCGGGTCGAGGACGTCGCCCGGATCGCCGCGTACTGGATCATCGCGAGGTCGGGCGGCGCGGCGGGGGTCGTGCTGTTCACCGACTCCTCGATCCCGTTCGCCGAGCACAAGGCCCGGCTGATCCAGCGGACGCTGCTCGGCTGCTCCGGCGTGACGCTGCTCTCGTACGAGAACATCCCGCTGCCCGACGCGGGCACCCGCACCCCGCAGGAGGCGTCCTCGCTGCTGTCGCGCTTCGGCGGGCGGTGGACGTACTCGGCCGCCATCAACGACCTCTACTTCGCCGACGCCGCGCCCGCGCTGCGGGCCGCCGAGCTCCCGGGCGGCGGGCCGCCGTACGCGGTCGGCGCGGGCGACGGCGACCCGTCGGCGTTCGAGCGGGTCCGCACCCGCCAGTACCAGGCGGCGACGGTCCCCGAGCCGCTGAACGCGCAGGGCTACCAGATCGTGGACGAGCTGAACCGGGCGTTCGCCGGCGCGCCGCCGAGCGGGTACGTGCCGCCGGTCCACCTGACGACGACGGACAACGTGGACGGCGCCTCGTCGTGGGACCCGCCCGGCTACCGCGCCGCCTACGAGCGGATCTGGCGGCCCTGACCCGTCGGCGGCGGGAGGGGCCGGTCAGGCGGTGGCGGCGCCGTCCAGGACGGGGATGAGCTGCTCCTCCTCGTACGTCAGGTGCGCCTCCAGCTCCTCCACCAGCCGGTCCACCTCGGCCAGCACCGCGGCGGGCTCGGCCCCCTCGGCCGAGACGACCTCCCGCAGCCGGGCGACGAGCCCGGCGATCCGCCGGTGCTCCTCGCCGAGCCGCTCGATGACCGGCGCCAGCTCGGGACGCCGCCCGGCCAGCGACGGGAACATCCCCGAGTCCTCCATCACGTGATGGTGGTGCAGGTTGCCGCAGACGCTCAGGCAGTTGACCCGGAGCTGCGTGCCGAGCCCCGGCCCGGAGGTGGCGATCTCCTGGCGGATCAGCCCCAGCTCGTGCCGGAACGCGTCGTGGACCGCCTTGAGCATCTGGCCGAACGACGAGGCGGTGTGCGTGGGCATGACGCCCGGCACCTGTTCCAGGGCCACCACCGGCAGGACGCGGCCCGACCTGGACGCGTAGGCGGCCCAGCCGGGGTCGGTCTCGACGGCCCGCGCGAACGCCGCGTCGCGTTCGGCGCCCTCCAGGACGACGGCCCGCGCCTGGAAGGTGAAGACGCCGTTCTCGACCGTCACCTCGGGGTCGGCCACGAGGTTGAGGTACCAGTGCGGGTGGCGCGGCGAGCCGCCGGCCGAGGCGATGACGAGGACCCGGTCGCCGTCGGGCAGGTAGGCGAGCGGCGTCGTGTGCGCGGCGCCGGTCCGGGCGCCGGTGGTGGTCAGGAGCAGCAGCCGACCTCCCTCGAACGGGCCTCCGACACGGCCGCCGTTCGCCCGGAACTCCTCGATGACCTGCTGGTTGAAATCGTTGGGCATGCTCTGCTTTCTTCTCCGGAATCGTGCTCCCGCGAGCCGGGCGGCGGCATGACGGAGGCCGCCCGGAGGCGTGCGGGAGGTGGGGCCACGGGTCCGCGCCCGGCGGTGCTCGCCGGTGGATCGCGCGGTGCGGAGGGAAGGGGCGGGGCTCTCGCCCGCCCGCCGGTCACGCCCTGGCCGGGCGCCCGACTCGCTCGTGGCCCATGGCCGACCCGGCAGTCACATCCGGCACCCTAACCTCCTCCGCATCTCGCCGCAAACCTCGCGAACAGGGGTCAGCGGCGCCGTCCGCGCAGGGCCGGTACGTCCGATTCACCGGCCCAGCAGGGCTTTCGGGCGGAGTGTCGGCCAACGGAGGCCAGGATTTTACGGATCCGAGGGCGACACCTGGGAGGCCAATATGGTGGCGTTGCGATGCAACGCGGCTTTTGTGGAGTCTGCGTTGGCCGATCCATCTGGAGGATGCGATGGAGTCGCTGAACGTCACCGTGGAAACCGAGCCAAGGCGCGCCGTCGCGCACCTGCGGGGAGAGATCGATCTCGCCACCGCCGAGCTTCTGAAGACCAGCCTCGACACCATGATCGAGGGTCCCTCCGTGTCCGCGCTCGAACTCGATCTCAGCCAGGTGTCGTTCATCGACTGCTCCGGGCTGCGCGTCCTGCTGGCGGTCAAACGATCGTTGCAGCGCAGGGGCGGGACCCTCAGCCTGGCCCACCTGTCCCCCTCGGCCGAGCGGCTGCTCACGGCCGCCGGACTGGACGACCACCTCGTGGAGTGCGCCCGGGGCCGCGGCCCGCTCGCGCCGGCCTGACGGCCGGAGGGCGCCGGGCGCGCCGGAGGAGGTGCGAAGGCCGCCATTTCGGGGAGGTGATCGGCGCAACGACATGCCGACCTTCCCCGGGAGTGGCCCCAGTGACGAGTTCTACGCCTGCGATTTCCACGCCTGCGATCGCCGTCGGAGTCGAGGAGGAGTTCCACATCGTCGACTCCGGCACACGGCACCTGGTCTCCCGATCGGGCGCCCTGCTGGAAAGGCTGCCGAAGGAGCGGTTCACCCAGGAACTGCAACGATCGGCGGTCGAGGCCAACAGCAAGCCGTTCACGAGCCTCGAGGACCTGGCGCGCGACCTCGTGGCCCTGCGCGGCACCCTCACGGACGTCGCCGACGAGCTGGGTGTGGGCGTCGTCGCGGCGGGCAGCGTGCCGCTGGGCGACGCGGACACCATGAAGGTCTCCCCCGACCCCCGCTACGAGCAGATGCTCGACGACTACCAGCTCCTGACCCGCGAGCAGCTCATCTGCGGCACGCAGGTGCACGCCGAGGTGGCCGACCGCGACCTGGCCGTGCTGGTGTCGCACCTGGTGACGCCGTGGCTGCCGCCGCTGCTCGCGCTGAGCTGCAGCTCGCCGTACTGGCTGGGCTCCGACACGGGATACGCGAGCTACCGCACGATGGTGTGGCAGCGCTGGCCCACCTCCGGCCCGATGGGCCGCTACGGCTCCGCCGCCGACTACGAACGCATGGTGGACGACCTGGTGCGGTCCGGGGTGATCAGCGACCCCGGGATGATCTACTTCGACGTGCGGCCGTCGGCGCACGTGCCCACGGTCGAGCTGCGGGTCTGCGACGCGTGCCCGCGCGTGGACGACATCGTGCTGATCGCGGGGCTGTTCCGGGCGCTGGTGGCGCGCGAGCTGGAGAGCGCCCGGCGGGACCCGGAGCGCGAGGTCCAGCTCGAACCGGTGCGGGCGGCGGCCTGGCAGGCGGCCCGCTCCGGCCTGGAGGGCGAGCTGGTGGACCCGGAGGAGGGCACCCCCGCGCCGGCCGGGGAGGTGGTGCTGCGGCTGGTGAACGGCCTGCGGCCGTACCTGGAGGCGGCGGGCGACTGGGACCTCGTGTCGGGCCTGGCGCGCGAGGCGCTGGCGCGCGGCAGCTCGGCCGAGCGCCAGCGCCGGGTCCTCGACCGGCGGGGGCGGATGGAGGACGTCGTGGACTTCCTCGTGGCGGAGACGCGGGCCGGCACGGCCGCGCTGAAGGCGGGCGCCTGACCGCCTTCGCGGGCCGGCCCCCGGCCGCCGGCCCGCGCCGGGACGGGCCCGCCGTCAGCGCACGACGCGGCAGACCAGGGCGTCGGACGCGCCGCGCGAGGCGCTCATGACGACGTCGGTCGTCAAGTACTTGCAGGCGAGGTACGAGTCGCCGGAGCCCGCGTACTGCAGGGCTCCGCCCATGCCGCCGGCGTAGCAGCGCAGCCCTCCGGACTCGTAGAAGCCGATCCAGGACGACGAGCTGACGCGCGCGTGGCAGTAGTCGCCGATGGACGTCGGACCGAACGTGACGTCCACGACGGCCGCCTGGGCCGGCGTGGCGGTGACGAGGGCGGCGGTGACGGCGGTGGCGAGGGCGGCGGTGGCGAGGGTCAGGCCACGACGGACCATGGGCGCTCCTGGGAGTGGGGGGTCGACTCCCAGGAGTATCTTTTAGGAAACTTTACTGTGCAAGAGGTTCGGGGTCGGTGAGGACGGGCGGCCGGGCGGCGGCCGCGCACAGGGCGTCCTCGACCGTGGCGTGCACGGGCACCAGGGCGTCGGCGTGGGGGAGCCGGACGAGCCGCAGCGGGCCGGGGGGCAGCGCCGCCAGCCGGGCGACGCCGCCGTCGCGGCGGACGTCGTCCCCGACCTCCAGCAGGGCCCGCAGGCCGTGGCACGAGAGGAACGTGGTCGCGGTCAGGTCGACGACCAGGTGCTGACCGGGGCGGCGGACCCGGCCGGCGAAGGCGCCGAACCGGCCCGCGGTCAGGATGTCGAGCTCGCCGCCCACCGCGACGAGGATCACGCCGGGCAGGCGCCGGCGCCGGAGGCTGAGGGCGTCCATGTGTCCTTGGTCCTCCCGAAGGTCGTGATCGGCTCCAAGGTGTCGGGGGCGCTCTCATCATGAGGTCGTGACGATGAGAGGGCGATGAGAGCGAGCCCCGGGTCAGGGGTGAACGGGGAGGCGGATGGTGACCACGGCGCCGCCGAGCGGGAGCCCGTTGCGCACGGTCATCGTGCCCCCGTGGGCGGCGACCACGGCGCGGGCGATCGGCAGGCCGAGCCCCGCGCCGGACCGGCCCCGGGTGCGGGCGTCGTCGCCGCGCGTGAAGCGCTCCATCGCCGACTCCAGCAGCCCGGGCGCGAAGCCCGGCCCGTCGTCGGCGAACTCCACCACATGCCACTCCCGCCCCGCGTCCACCCGGACGCTCAGCGTGGTGGCCCCGGCCGCGGCGCTGTTGGCCATCAGGTTGACGGCCACCTGGCGGAGCCGGTCGGCGTCGGCGGGCACCACCAGCGGGTCGCCCGTGACCTCCACGCGCAGCCCCAGCAGCGGCCGGAGCGTGTCCGCCTCCTCGCGCACCACGGCGGGCACGTCCACCGGCGCGGCCCGGGCGGGGAGGGAGCCGGCGCGGGCCAGCAGCAGCAGGTTCTCGGCCAGCCGCGACAGCCGCTCGGTCTCCCCCAGCGCCCCGCGCAGCGACCTGTCCACCTCGCCGAGCCGATCGTGCGGCGCGCCGGCGTCGTCGGCCGTGCGGGCGTCGGCCAGGGCCGACAGGGCGAGCTCGATCTCGCCGCGCAGCACCGCGATGGGCGTGCGCAGCTCGTGGCTCGCGTCGTCCACGAACGCCCGCTCGTGGTCGAACGCGACCCGCAGCCGGGCGAGCATCCCGTCGAGGGTGCGGGCGAGCCGGGCGATCTCGTCGTCCCCGGGCACGCTCGGCATCCGCCGCCCGTTCTCCAGGGACGAGATGGCCGCCGCCTCGCGGGTCAGCGCGTCCACGGGCCGCAGCGCCGCCCGTACGACGGCCCAGGCCGCGGCCGAGACGAGCAGGACGAGCGGCGGCACGGCCAGCACGAGGGCCGCGAGCAACCGGTCGCGGGCGTGCTGGAGCGGGGCCGCCCGGATCCCCACGGCCAGGACCCGCCCGTCGGCCAGGCGCCGCGCCAGCACGCGGACCTCCTCGGGCGCGCCGCCCCGCCGACCGGGCAGCGACGCGGCGGTGAACAGCTGCGTCCGCAGGGCGCGTACCCGTGCCGGCGTCAGGAGCAGCCCGCCGTCCAGGACGGGCGACGCGGCGACCGGCCGCCCGCCGGAGTCGTAGAGCTGGGCCATGGGGTCGAGGGGGACGACGTCCGGCGCGCCCGCGCTCACGGCGGCGGCCACGTCACCGGCCCGGCGGCTCAGGTCGGCGTCGAACGCGGCCCGAAGCTGCCGGTCGAGCACCGTGTACAGCAGGCCCAGGCAGAGCACGAGCGCGACGGAGGCGCCGACCGCGGTCACCAGCACCAGCCGGACACGAAGCGAACGCGGTACCAGCCGCACGGCCCCACCTCCGGATCCCTGCCATCCTCTCACGCGCCCCGCCGCCGCCCCCGCCCCGGCGCTCCGGGGGCTCCCGCCCCCTCCACCCGGCCCGGCCTGGAGGAATGGTGCGTTCTAGGCTGGCCCGCATGAGGGTGCTCGTCGTCGAGGACGACGCCGCCATGGCCGACGTGCTGGCGCGCGGCCTGCGGCGGGAGAGCTACGCCGTGGACGTGGCCACGAGCGGCGAGGACGCCCTGTGGAGCGTCATGGAGCACGACTACGACGCCGTGGTGCTCGACGCGATGATCCCCCCGCCCGACGGGTACGAGGTGTGCCGGCGGATGCGCGAGCGCGGCCGGTGGGCGCCGGTCATCATGCTGACCGCCCGCGACACCGTCAACGACCGGGTGCGCGGCCTCGACGCGGGCGCCGACGACTACCTGACGAAGCCGTTCGCGCTGGCCGAGCTGTACGCGCGGCTACGCGCCCTGACCCGCCGCGACCAGGTGCGCCGCCCCGCCGTGCTGCGGGCGGGCGACCTCAGCCTCGACCCGGGCACGAGGACGGTCCGGCGCGGCGAGACAGAGATCCACCTGTCGGCCAAGGAGTTCGCGCTGCTGCACGAGCTGATGCGCCGGCCGGACGAGATCCTCAGCCGGTCGTACCTCATCGAGCACGTCTGGGACTTCGCCTACGACGGCGGCTCGAACGTCGTCGACGTGTACGTGCGCTACCTGCGGGAGAAGGTGGACCGCCCGTTCGGCCGCGACACGATCCAGACCGTGCGCGGCGCCGGATACCGCCTGTCCACCGACCGCTGACGCCCTTCCGCCGGGCCCCGCACCCGCCGGGGCTCTCATCGTCGTCTCATCGGCGGCGACGCACAGTGGGGCCGTCCGACGGGAGAGGGGTGGCGCGCGGTGCGACCGTCGTGGGAAGAGGGGACGGTGTCGGAGGAACCGGCCGCCGAGGGGGGAACCGCCCCGGCCGTGGAGATCTCCGGCCTGCGGTACGCGTTCGGGGCCAGGGCCGCCGTGGACGGGATCGACCTGCGGGTGGCGGCCGGTGAGGTGTTCGGGCTGCTCGGGCCGAACGGCGCAGGCAAGACCACCACCATCCGGCTCATCGTCACGCTGCTGCCCTGCCCGCCGGGGTCGGTGCGGGTGTTCGGCCTGGACGCGGCGCGCGAGCGCATGGCCGTGCGCAGGTGCGTCGGGTACGTGCCGCAGCAGCTCTCGGCGGACGGCGCGCTGACCGGGCGGCAGAACGTCGCCCTGTTCGCCCGCCTGTACGGCGTGCCCCGCGCCGAGCGGGAGGAGCGGGTCGCGCGGTCCCTGTCCGCCATGGGGCTGGAGGAGGCGGCCGACCGGCTGGCGGGCACGTACTCGGGCGGGATGATGCGCCGCCTGGAGCTGGCCCAGGCCCTGATCAACCGGCCGCGCCTGCTGGTGCTGGACGAGCCGACCATCGGCCTGGACCCGATGGCGCGGGCCGTTGTGTGGGAGCGGATCGGGGCGCTGCGCGCCGAGACCGGCATGACCGTGCTGGTCACCACCCACTACATGGACGAGGCCGAGCAGCACTGCGACCGGGTGGCGCTGATGAGCCTCGGCCGGATCCGGGCGCTCGGCGTGCCCGCGGAGCTGACGGCCGGGCTGGGGCCGGAGGCGTCGCTGGAGGACGTCTTCCGCGCCTGCGCCGGCGACTCCCTGAGCTTCCTCGACGCCGCGGGAGGTGACGCGCGTGACATCAGAAGCACCCGCCGCACGGCGAGCCGGCTCGGCTGAGCGCATCCGCTGGCGCCTCGGCGTGGGCCCGGTGTGGGCGTTGTGCCTGGTCGAGCTGCAGAAGGTACGCCACGACCGCACGGAGCTGCTGACCCGGGCGATCCAGCCGGCCCTGTGGCTGCTGGTGTTCGGCGTGACGTTCACCCGCATCCACGCCATACCGACGGGCGACCTGCCGTACCTCGACTACCTGGCGCCCGGCATCCTCGCCCAGTCGGCGCTGTTCATCGCGATCTTCTACGGCATCCAGATCATCTGGGAGCGTGACGCGGGCGTCCTGGCCAAGCTGCTGGTCACGCCGGCGCCCCGGGTGGCGCTGGTGACGGGCAAGGCGTTCGCGGCGGGGGTGCGGGCGGTGATCCAGGGCGTCGTCATCCTGGCTTTGTCGGCCGTGCTGGGCGTCTCCCTCACCGCGAACCCGCTGCGCATCGGCGCCACGTTGGTCGTCCTGGTGCTGGGCGCGGGGTTCTTCTCGTGCCTGTCCATCGTGATCGCGGGGCTGGTGCTGAGCCGGGAGCGGGTCATGGGCATCGGGCAGGCGCTGACGATGCCGCTGTTCTTCGCCTCGAACGCGCTCTACCCGGTGGCGCTGATGCCGGCCTGGCTGCAGGCCGTCAACCGGGTGAACCCCCTCGGGTACGAGGTGGACGCGCTGCGCGGCCTCCTGCTGGGCACGCCCGCCCACCTGGCGCTGGACGTGATGGTGCTGCTGGTGGCGCTGGCCGTGGGGGTGACGGTCGCCGCGGCCCTGCTGCCCCGCCTCACCCGGTGACCGCCCGTACCGGCCTCGTACGGGCGGGCGGCCGTTCAGGCGTGGCGGACGACGGCGACGGCGCAGTGCGCGTGGTGCAGGACGCCCCGGCTGACGGAGCCGAGCAGCGCCGCGCCGACCGCGCCCCGCCCGTGCGAGCCGACGACCAGCAGGTCGGCGCCGGCCGACGCGGCGGTCAGCGCGTCCACCGGCTGACCGCACGGGGTTTCCTCGACGACTACTACCTCGGGGTAGCGCCGCTCGAACGCCGCCAGCCTGCCGACGACGGCCTCGTGCTGGGCGGTGCGGACCTGGTCCATCTCGTACGAGATCTCCGGCGCGAACGCGTGGACCGGAAGCTGCCAGGCGTGGACGACGCGCAGGGTGGCGCCCCGGAGCCGGGCCTGCGCGAACGCGTACTCCAGGGCGGACTCGCACTCGGGCGAGCCGTCGACGCCGACCGCGACCTCGCCGCGCACGGGATGCCGCTCACCGCGCACGGCCACGACGGGGCAGGCGACCTTGCCGGCGAGCTGCGCGCTGACGGAGCCGAGCAGCGCCCCGGTCAGGCCGCCGAGACCGCGGCTGCCGACGACGAGCTCGTCGGCGCGGGCCGCCTCCTCGCGCAGCACGACGGCCGGCGCCCCTTCGACCAGGGCGGTGCCGACCTCCACGCCGGGCTGCCGCTCGCGGGCCAGCGCCAGCGCCTCGTCCAGGGCCCGCCGCCCCTCCCGGGTCAGCGCGTCGGGCCGGTCGGCGGGCCCGAACCGGTCGATCTGGTACGGCGAGCGGTCCACGGCGTGCACGATGCGCAGGGGCACGTGCGCGCGGAGCGCGTCGTTGGCCGCCCACTCCACCGCGGCCCGGGCCGCCATCGAACCGTCGACACCCACAACGATCATGATCGTCCCTCCTTCGTCCCTTCCATCGCACCGCGGCGGGGCGGCGGTCCGGCAGGGCCGGAGGTCCCGCACCACAGGGCCCAACGGTCATCCGGCCAGGACGATCGTCCGGTCAGGAGGACCCTTCGGTCAGGGTGACGGTCCGGCCAGGAAGGCCGCCCGGTCGCGACGGCCGCCCGTTCAGGAAGGCCTCCCGGTCGCGACGGCCGTTCGGCCAGGAGGGCCGCCGGTCAGGAGGGCCGCCGGGTCACGACGGCCGCCTGGTCAGGAGAGCCGTCCGCTGAGGGGTGTTCGGTCAGGAGGGGGTCGTGGAGGAGGGGTTCGTGGAGGAGGGCTTGGCCGCGGGCGTCGTGGCGGGCTTCGCCGTGAGCTGCGCCGTAGGCTTCGCGGTGAGCGTCGTCGTGAGGAGCGCGCCGGTCTCCGGGCCGGTCTGGTCCACCGGGTCGCCGCCGGGCGCCCAGACCCCGGAGCGGCCCGCCGTCTCGGCGAAGCCGCCCCCCGTCGGCCCGGCGAAGCTGGCCACCGCCACCCAGACCCCGTGCCCCGCGGCGATGCGCCGGGCGCGCTCGGCCTGGAGCTCCGCCTCGTGGGCGTGCTTCACCGTGCCGGCCACGTACGCGTCGATCCCGAGGCCGGCCGTCGCCGCGGCGTGCTCGGGGACGCCGGTGTCCTTGCAGACGGCGAGGCCGAGCCGCCAGCCGTCCACCTCCAGCACGCGCGGCCGCGCGCCGGGCGCGAACCGGAGGGCCTCCTCGGCGCCGAGGTACATCTTGCGGTAGGCGACGGTGACGCCGCTCCCGCCGACGGCCAGCATCGCGATGTGCGGCCCGTCGTCGCCGTCCACGGGCGCGCCGGCCAGCGCCACGGCCCCCGTCTCGGCGCACGCGGCCACCAGCGGCTCCAGCCGCGCGTCGCCGGGGGCGACGGTCCCGGCGTCCAGCTCGTACCCGGTCAGCGACAGCTCGGGGAACACGACGACCCGTGCCGCCGCGGACCGCACGGCGCGGGCGTGCGCGACGGCGTTGGCCGCGACGTCGTACGGGACCGACAGGGGCTGGGCGACCGCGATCGTCAACGTCTCCGGCACGCGACCTCCTCGGAACGGGCCTCGCGGACGTCCCCGAGGCAGAGCCCATCGTAGACAGGTCCCTCGAACGGCACCGCGCCTCCCCCGAGAGCGCGATATTTCCGCAATTCACGAGAGAAACGGATGACACGCCGCATTCCCGGGTGCGGGGTTTTCTGTCCCGTCTCCGAAATGACGAACCGCTACCATGATCACGCAATTGCCGGGTCCTTCTCACGATGCGGAGTGCTCACCCATGGTCCGCGGTCACTGGTGGCGCGCGAGCATGTCCGGCTGCCTGTTTCTGACGGCCGTCATCCGGGCGGATGCGGCGTTCGCGGACTTCTCCGACCGTACGTCGACGGCCGGCACGTGGGCCGCCGTCACCACGTTCCCCACCGGCAACCTGCTGGCGTGGGGCCGCAACCGCGACGGTCAGCTCGGCGTCGGCAACGCCTACGGCGCATGGTCCCCCGTCCGGGCCGGCAACGCCACCACCTGGTCGGCCGCGGCCTCCGGGGGGCGGTTCAGCTGCGCGGCGCGCGCCGACGGCACACTGTGGTGCTGGGGCGACAACTCCTCCGGCCAGCTCGGCCTCGGCGACACCGTCAACCGCACCACACCCGTCCAGGTCGGGAGCAACACCACCTGGACCGCCGTCTCCGCGGGAGACAAGCACGCCTGCGCGCTGCGGTCGGACGGCACCGCGTGGTGCTGGGGCGACAACTCCTCCGGCCAGCTCGGCCTCGGCGACACCGTCAACCGCACCGCGCCGGTCCAGGTCGGGACGGCCACGAAGTGGACCATGGTCTCCGCCGGCGGATCGCACACGTGCGGCCGCCGGCTCGACAACACCGCCTGGTGCTGGGGCGCGAACGGCTCGGGACAGCTCGGCGTCGGCGACACCGTCAACCGGCTCGCCCCCGTCCAGGTGAGCGGCCAGTGGACGGCGGTGACCGCCGGGACGGCGCACAGTTGCAGCGTGCGGACCGACAACACGCTCTTCTGCTGGGGCGCGAACGCCTCCGGACAGCTCGGCGTCGGCGACACCGCCGGCCGCACCGTGCCGGTGCAGGCCGGCACGGACAACTCCTGGGCGGAGGTGTCCGGCGGACGGTCGCACACCTGCGGCCGGTGGCGCACCGGCACGCTGTGGTGCTGGGGCGCCAACGGATCCGGGCAGCTCGGCCTCGGCGACACCGCCGACCGGCTCAGCCCCCTCCGGGTCGGCACGTCCACAGCGTGGCTGTCGATGACCACGGGCCTGGCCCACACCTGCGGCCGGCGCGGCGGCGGCGCGGTGTGGTGCTGGGGCGCCAACGGCTCGGGACAGCTCGGCCTCGGCGACACCGCCGACCGGCTCGGCCCGGTCCAGGTACCCGGCGTCACCGCGACCTCGGTGGCGGCCGGACCGGATTCTTCCACGACCCTGGCCAGTGCTTAATCCACTTTTACCCGCATGCCGGATTCGGCGTTGATCACCCAAGGGAAGATCGGCCTACGACAACACCACGCTTCACCTTAAGAAAGGCCCCGGCATGGCCAGGAAAATCTCTATAGGCGGAATGTCGCAATTTTTGGCGATACCCGTGGGGCTCCTGCTGAGCGGGGTCCTGGTCTGGCAGGCCTCGAACGCCGCGTTCGTCGGTGTCACCAGCAACGCCAACAACAGCTGGTCGGCGGGCACGGTCAACCTGACCAACGACAGCGGCGGCACGCCGATGTTCCATGTGACGCAGATGGTGCCCGGCCAGTCGGGCAGCCGCTGCATCGAGATCACCTCGGCCTCCAGCGTCCCGGTCGACGTCAAGTTCTACACCGACGTCACCGCCCTCCCGGTGGACGACATCAGGCCGTACATCGACATCACGGTGGAGGACGGCACCGGCGGCACGTTCGCGAGCTGCGCCGGCTTCACCCCCAGCGGCGGCACGGAGTTCACCGGCACCCTGCAGAACCTGACCACCACCCGCACCACCTACGCCAACGGGCTCGGGCCGTGGGCGCTGGACGGCACGCCGCCGGACAAGCTCAGCTTCCGGATCTCGTGGCAGTTCCACGCCGACGCCCCGCCCGTCGCGCAGGCCGGCTCCACGCCGAACGTGGCGTTCATCTGGGAAGCGCAGAGCTGACCGCCGGCGCATGAACCCGGACGTCATGCCGCGCACACGCCCGCGGGCCCGCCTGGGCCCGCGCGGCTCGTGGCTCCGGGGGCCGCGCACGGCCGCGATGCTCGCCGCGCGGACGGTCATGGCGACCCTCTCCGGGCTGCTGATCTGGTCGCAGGCCCCCGCCCTGCTGCCCGGCTGGCGCAGCTCCGTCGTCGTCACCGGCTCGATGGCCCCGCGGATCGTGCCCGGCGACGTCGTGCTGTTCCAGGAACGGCCGGCCCACGCCGTCCGCCCCGGGACCGTGGTCCTGTTCCGCCATCCGGATCATCCCGAACGGCTGCTGTCCCACCGCGTCCACGAGGTGCGCGAGGACGGGCAGGTCATCACCGCCGGGGACGCCAACGCCCGCCCCGACGCGGCGCCCGTCCATCCCCGCGACATCCTCGGGCACGGCCGGCTGCGCGTTCCCTGGATCGGCATGCCGGAGGTGTGGTGGCTGCGTGGCGAGCGCCACCACCTCGTCCTCACCGCCCTGGCCTTCCTGGCAGCGGCGGCCCTGGCCGTTCCCTGGCGCGCCTTCGGCTCCCACGCCTCCTGAGCGTCAGGAGGCGCCGCGGGTGAACGTGCCGAGGCCGGTGTGGTCGAGGCCGGCCACGGTGACCTTCGCGGCCCGGCCGTCCGCGCCCACGGTGAAGCGGACGCCCTCCAGGCCCACGGAGTTCTCCCCAGGGGTGCGGTAGGAGAAGGTGTCGCCGGCGTAGTGGCGCAGCGGCAGCCGGAGGGGCTTCGGCCCGAGCCGCATGACGAGCCCGCCGCCCTCCTCGGCGACGGTGAGCGGGCCGTAGTGGGCGTTGGCGTACACGCCCGTGTAGGCGCGCGCCGGCCGGGCGGGCGCGGCGTGCGCGGGCGGCCTGCCGTAGTCGGTCGCCGGCCGCTCGTCGCGCTCCATCCGGGCGAACGCCGCGCCGGTCAGCCGCAGCCAGTCCACGGTCGGGCGGCCGTGGCGGGCGACGTCCAGGAACGTCAGGGCCACGGCCTCGGCGGCGCCGACCGGCTCGCCGTTGGTGAGCACCACGATGCCGAGCCCTTCCGACGGAAGCATCGTCACGTTCGTCGCCGCGCCGAGCCGGAACGCGCCGGAGTGGCCGAGCTGGAGCCGGCCGAGGTCGTCGTAGGTCACGTTCCAGCCGAGGCCGTAGAAGCCGGGCCGGCCGTACGGGGCCGAGGGCGGGGCGGACAGGATGTGCGGCAGGTACGTCCGGTCGAGCGCGGACCGCTCGATGAGCCGCCTGCCCGCGTACACGCCGCCCGCGAGCTGGAGGCGCAGCCAGGAGCCGAGGTCGCGGGCCGTGGAGCTGGCGCCTCCCGCCGGCGACTGGGCCTGCGGGTCGCGGACGTGGCGGGCCTCCCAGCGCCCGCCCACCCGTACGTGGAGGGCGGCGCGGTCGGGCGCCCGGGCGTAGGCGGCGAAGGAGGAGCTGGTGGAGCGCATGCCCAGCGGCTCGTACAGCAGCGTCCGCGACAGCTCCTCCCAGGAGAGCCCGCGGGTCCTCGCCACGGCGAGCGCCGCCTCGGTGAAGCCGAAGTTGGTGTAGGCGTACTGGACGCGGAACGGGCCGAGGGGCTCGTCGCGCAGGTGCTCCAGGATGTAGCGGCGGTCGTGACCGAGGTCCTCCATCAGGTCGCCCGCGTGGTCGGGCAGGCCGCTGCGGTGGGAGAACAGGTCGGCCAGCGTCACGTGCCGGGTCACCCAGGGGTCCTTGAGCGCGAACCCGGGGTCGTGCCGGACGACCGGGTCGTCCCAGCCGACGGCGCGCGGCCCGCCGGCGTGCTGCCCGACCGCCCGCGCGACCACGGTGGTGGCCAGCGGCTTGGAGACGGACGCGAGCTGGAAGACCGTGTCCGGGCCGACGGCCCCGGGGCTCCCGGCGCGGCGCACCCCGTACCCCTTGAGGTGGACCACCCGGTCCCGGTACACGACGGTGACGGCCATGCCGGGCACTCCCGTCCGGCTCATCACGTCGCGCGCGATCCCGTCGAGCCGATCCACGGCGGCGTCCACGGCGGCCGGGCCGAGGGCGGGCGGCGGCTGCGCGGGCGGCGCCGCCGACAGCGTGGCCCGGGGGATGGCCGACGGCGTGGCCCGAGGGAAGGCCGACAGCGTGCCCCGAGGGGAGGTCGTCGTGCCCGGGGGCGCGGCACCCGTGCCGCACCCGCACAGCAGCGCCGCCGCCGTCACGGCGCCCACCAGCGACGTCGCGCTCCCCCGCCTCATGACCGCAGGTTAAGCCCCTCCCCGGCGGCCGGCGGAGAGGGGCCGCCCCCGGCGGCGTGTCACCCCGTCCCCCTGCCCGCCGCCTCAGCCGCGCGCCCCGAGGACCTCCATGTAGTGCGGGTTGGTCATGATCCCGAGGACGTTCCCGAACGGGTCCACCACGGACGCCGTCACGAACCCGTTGCCCCCGCGGTCCACGACGCCCTGGTGCTCCTTGGCGCCGAGCTCGAACAGCCGCTCCAGCGTGGCCGCCACGTCGTCGACCGCCCAGTACAGGACCACGCCGGAGGGCCCCGCGGCCCCGGCGCCCGGGCCGTGGGGACCGAACGCGCCGCGCACGATGCCCAGCTCGTGCTGGTAGTCCCCCACCCGGAACTCGACGTACGCCGGTCGGCCGTCCGGTCCGGGCACCTCGAAGTACGGCTGGACGCCGAGCAGCTCGGTGTACCAGTCGCGGGCGGCGGCTAGGTCGTCGGCGAACAGGTTGACGGTGGCGAATCCACGCAGCATGCGAACGCTCCCTCGGTTGCCCGGCAGGACCGTCCTGCCCGGTGTGTCGCGGTATGGAAGTAACAGTAGGAGCCCTTGAGGAACCTCCGGTTCCTCAAGGGCTGCCACACTCAAGGAATGCTGGAAACTTCTGTGCGGCTGCTGCGCCTGCTGTCACTGCTTCAGGCGCGGCCCGGCTGGGCCGGGGCGGAGCTGGCGGAGCGGCTGGACGTGACGACGCGGACCGTGCGCAACGACGTGGAGCGGCTGCGGATCCTCGGCTACGAGATCCACTCGGTCACCGGCACCGCGGGCGGCTACCGGCTCGGCGCGGGCACCGCCATGCCGCCGCTGCTGCTGGACGACGAGGAGGCCGTGGCGGTCGCGGTCAGCCTGCACGCCGCCGCGTCCGGCTCGGTCACGGGGATCGAGGAGACGTCGCTGCGGGCGCTGACCAAGGTGCAGCGGATGCTGCCGTCGCGGCTGCGGCACCGCATCGAGGCGATGCGCGCGGCGACCGTGTCCGTGGCCGGGCGGGGGCCGACCGTGGACGCCGGGACGCTCACCACGATCGCCGCCGCCATCCGCGACCACGAGCGGCTGCGTTTCGACTACGCGGGCCACGACGGCACCGCGTCGGTCCGCGTCGTCGAGCCGCATCGCCTCGTCTACACCGGGCGGCGCTGGTACCTGCTGGCCTGGGACGGCGACCGGGACGACTGGCGGACGTTCCGCGCCGACCGCGTAAGGCCGCGCACCCCCAACGGGCCGCGCTTCACCCCGCGCACGCCGCCGGGCGGCGACGCGGCCGCCCACGTCATGCGGGGCGCAGCCTCGACGGCCTACCGCCATGCGGCCCGGGTGCGGCTGCACGCGCCCGCGGAGGCGGTGGCCGACCGGATCCCGCCGGCGGCCGGCCTGCTGACCCCCCTGGACCCCGGCGACGGGGAGGCCGGGTGCCTGCTGGAGACGGGCAGCGAGTCGCTGCACGACCTGGCCGGCTTCCTCGGGAGCCTCGGCGTGCCGTTCACCGTCCTGGATCCGCCGGCGCTGCGCGCGCATCTGCGCGAGCTGTCCGCCCGCTACGCCGCCGCGGCGGCCCAGGTCGAGCCGACGGAGAACGCGGAGGAGGCCGAGAAGGCACCCCACTGAATGTCCGATATGTGACTGAATGCGAAAATGAAGGGGTCATGCCGACCAACCTCACCGTGATCCTGAACGACCGGCCCGGAGAGCTGGCCCGCCTGGGGGAGCTCACCGGCGAGGCCGGCGTGAACATCGCGGGCCTGGCCGCCTTCACGGGCGACGGCAAGGGCGTGATCCACGTCCTGGTCGCGGACGGCGACGCCGCGCGCTGCCGGCGCGCGCTGGAGGACGGCGGCATGGGGATCGCCGACGAGCGGCCGGTACTGGTGATCAACATCGAGGACCGGCCGGGCACGCTGGGCGAGCTGACCCGCCAGCTCGCGGACGCGAACGTGAACATCGACCTGGCGTACACGGCCTTCGGCGGCGTGAAGGTGGTCATCGCGACCGAGGACTTCGAGAACGCGACGGCGGCGCTGGAGGGCCCGTCGGCCTCGCGCCTGGACGAGGTGGCGGGCGCCCGCAGCATCTGGGACCAGCCCGCCTGACGCGCACGACGACGCCCCGGGCACCCCCTGGCCTGCGGGTCATCGCCGGGAGGCGGCCTCGAAGAGCCGCTCGGCCTCGGTGATCGCCTGGGCCAGGGCGGAGGGCTCCGGTCGCAGCCCGGCGACGATCGCGTCGAGGTCGCGCAGGCCGGCACGCCGCAGGAGCCGCTTCTCGTTGGTGACCCACTCGCCGCGCGCCGCCAGCACCGCGTGCGCCATGTTCATGGCGGCGGTGGCCAGCGCCCCGGCGACCTCCGCGACCTGGCCGCGCCGGACGTAGGCGGCTCTGGCGTACTGGAGGGTCATGTCCGCGCGCCCGCGCCACACCGGCGGGGCGGCCTCCCGCAGCGCCGGCGGGTAGTCGGGGCGGGGCAGGGAACCGCGCAGCACCTGGTTGACGGCCAGCTCGGCGACCACCAGGTAGCTGGGGACGCCCGCGAGGTGGAACATCAACGGCTCCCAGCGGAAGCGGCCCCGCCGGGCCTCGGCGAGCTCGTGCTCGACGACGTCGAGGTCGCGGTAGTGGACGTCGACGCGCCGGTCGTCGATCGTGAACCACGCTCCGCCGTTGAAGACCCCTCCGCCCCAGCCACCGATCTCGGAGATCTCGCCGTGCCAGCCGGTGGCGCGCAGCGTGTCCGGGTCGAAGCGGCCCCGGTAGTAGATCGCGAGGTCCCAGTCGCTGTCGGGAGTGTGGGTGCCCTCGGCGCGCGAGCCGCCGAGGGTGACGGCCCGCACGGCGGGAAGGGCGGCGAGCCGGTCGGCTACAGGGTCGAGAAACACGTCGTCAGTCACGACGCTCCCATCACGTGAAGGAGGCGGGCACACGGATCGAACGCTGGAGGAGAACTCGGACAGCGTCACGGGGATTCGATGCGACAGGCCATCACTTCATGGCGTCGATCATACCGTCCGAACCGCGGGCGCGGGATATATCAAACGCTCTGTGAGAAATAACAGGCGGCGGCTCCGCGATCTCCCCTCATCAGGCACTTCCAGCAGCTCCGAGCCCTGCCGGCGGGTAGCTGGTTCGCAGCTTTTAACACTGGACACCGTGATCTATCACATGCCAGTGTTAATGCCCGCGTCGACGACGCGGGACACCCCCTGGAGATACACCATGACCACTCGTTCGCCCTGGCCCGGTGGAAGCGCGGCCTCGGCTACGGCGTGTTCCTGCTGTTCGTGCTCGGGCTCGTCATCCCGCTGCAGCTCGGCATGATCCCGCTGTACCAGCTCATGCGGGACGCCGGGCTGCCCAGGACGTACACCTCGCTGATCGTCTTCTACACCGGGCACGAGCTGCCGCGGGCCTCCGAGGAGGCGGCCCACGTGGACGGCGCCACGGCGTTCCAGGGGTTCCGGCGGCACATCATCAAGGGCTTCGCGGGCGGGCTCAAGGGATGAGCGAAGGCGGCGGCACGCGGCTGGGCCCGGCGAGGCGGCAGGAGGCCATCGCCGAGCAGATCCTCGCCCGCGGCGACATCACGGCGGGCCAGCTGGCCGAGCTGTTCCAGGTCAGCCTGATGACGATCCACCGGGATCTGAACGAGCTGGAACGGCAGGGCCTCGTCCGCAAGCTGCGCGGCGGCGTGACCGCGCAGCCGTCCGGCGTCTTCGAGAGCAACGTCTCCTTCCGCGAGCGGTCGATGCGCGCGGAGAAGGAGGCGATCGCCGCGCGGGCGGCCGAGCTGGTGGAGCCGGGCATGGCGGTCATGCTCGACGACTCCACCACCAGCCTGGCCCTCGCGCGGCGGCTGGAGGCGCTGGCGCCGCTGACCGTCGTCACCAACTTCCTCACCACGATCGAGCTGGTCGCGGGCATGCCCGGGATCCGGCTCATCGCGCTGGGCGGCGACTACGACGTGCTGCACAACTCCTTCCTCGGCGTCACCTGCACCGACGCCATCGCCGCCCTGCAGGCCGACCTGTGCTTCGTGTCGCCCTCGGCGGTGACCGGCGGTCACGCCTACCACCAGGAGCAGCACATCGTGCCGATCAAGCGCGCCATGCTGGGCTCGGCCACGCGCAGCGTGCTGCTGGTCGACCACACCAAGCTGACCCGGACCGCGCTGTACCGTGTGGCGCGGCTCCAGGCGTTCGACCGCGTCATCGTGGACGCCGGGGCAGCGCCCGAGGCCCTGCAGGACCTCGACCAGCTCACCCGGTCCCTCGACGTTGCCGCCCTGCTCCCTCCGGAGGCGTCATGACCCCGCCGTCCCTTCCCGGCTCCCTCTCTTCGTGGCCGTCCTTTCCGCCCGCGCTCGCCCGGGTGCTGGCCGAGCCGCCGCGGGCCTACTCGCCCGCGGCGATCTGGTGGTGGAGCGGGGAGCCGCTGCGCCGCGACCGGCTGCGATGGCAGCTCGAACGGTTCGCCGAGGGCGGCGTGTGGAACCTCGTCATCCTCAACCTGGCGCCGTCCGGGCCGATGTTCGGCTCCGACGCCGACGACCCGCCGTTCTTCTCCGAGGCGTGGTGGACGCTGCTGGAGCAGGTGTGCGACGACGCCGAGGAGCTGGGGATCTCCCTGTGGTTCTACGACCAGCTCGGCTTCTCCGGCGCGGACCTCCAGGCGCGGCTGGTGGACGAGGAGCCGCGCTTCGCGGGGCGCTGGCTGGCGCCGGACGGCTCCGTCACGACCCGCGGCTTCGACTACCTGTCGAAGGAGGCGTGCGCGGCGCTCATCGACCGCGTCCACGGCGAGTTCGAGCGCCGGCTCGGGTCCCGGCTGGGCGGCGTGATCGCGGGCTCGTTCCAGGACGAGCTGCCGTCGATCCCGACCTGGTCGGACGGCTTCGCGGAGGAGTTCGCCCGGCGGCGCGGCTACGACCTCGCGCCGCACCTGCCCGCGCTGTGGCGCGAGGGCGAGGAGACCCCGGGCGCGGGCGCGCGGCGGGACGGAGGGGACGGGCCGGACGCCGGGCGGGTGCGGCGCGACTACCACCGGACGCGGGCCGAACTGGCCGAGGAGGCGTTCTTCCGGCCGCTGGCCGCCTGGCACGAGCGGCACGGCCTGGTGAGCGGCTGCGACCAGCAGGACCCGGCCCGCGCCGGCCACCCCGTGGAGGGCGTGCAGCTCTACGCCGACTACGCCCGCACGCACCGCTGGTTCGGCGCGCCGGGCTCCGACCACCACGGGGACGCGCGGATCCACTCCTCGCTCGCCCACCTGTACGGCCGTCCCCGCACCTGGATCGAGGCGTTCCACTCCAGCGGCTGGGGCGGCACGCTGGAGGAGACCTTCGACTGGCTGCTGCCCTGGCTGCGCGCCGGCGCCACGCTCTACAACCCGCACGCCGTGTACTACACGACCAAGGGCGGCTGGTGGGAGTGGGCGCCCCCGGCCACCGACTGGCGGCAGCCGTACTGGCGGCACCACCGCGTCTTCGCCGACGCCGTCACGCGGCTGTGCGCGGCCCTGTCGCTGGGGCGGCACTCGTGCGAGGTGGCGGTGCTGCTGCCCACCGCCACCGCCCAGGCGTTCACGGGCCTCGACGGCGCCGGCGCGGAGGCCGGTCGGGCGCAGGAGGTGTACCGGCGGCTCGTCGGCGACATGGCGTGGTTCCGGATGGTGCCCGGGGTGCTGGACGAGCTGGGGCTGGACGCGGACGTCATCGACGACGACTCGCTCCAGCGCGCCACCGTCCGGCCCGCCACCGCCACCGCCAGAACCGGGGCCGGGGCCGGGGCCGGGGCCGGGGCCGGGGTGAAGGACCTGGCGCGGCTGGAGGTGGCCGGGGAGTCGTACGCGGCTGTCGTCCTGCCCGCCTGCGCGGTGCTGGAGCCGGACACCGAGCGGGCGCTGGTCGCGTTCGCGGAGCGGGGCGGCCTGGTGGTGGCCGTGGAGACGGTCCCCGGCGGGCCGTTGCGCGACCTCGTCCGGTTCGCGCCGTCGGTGGAGGCGCTGGGGCCGCTGCTGTCGCCGCTGCGCCGGGTGGAGGCCCCCGTGCCGCCGCTGGTGCGCGAGGTGGACGGCGCGACGCTGGTCTACCTGCAGGCCGCCTTCCCCATGGCCAGCCGCGTGGCGGTGGAGCACCCCGACGCCCGGGGCGCCGACCAGGGCTGGGACTCGGCCACGATCGACTTCGACCCGTCCCGGTACGCGGCCGACATGCCGGTCCGGGTGCGGGGCGTCGCGGGGACGCCGCTGCTGGTGGACCCGTTCACCGGCGGGGCGCGCGTGCTGCCGTGCGCGGTGGACGGGGACGGCGTGGAGGTGGTGGTGCCGTTCGACGCGGGCCCGGCGGCGCTGCTGGTGTTCACGGGGCACGAGGCGCCGCCGCCCCCGCCCGCCGTACCGGCCGGGTCGCGCGAGGTGGACCTCGGGCCGGGCTGGGAGATGGAGCCGGTGCCCACCCTGGACGACACCTGGGGCGACCTCGGGCATGACGGGCCCGTGCTGCGCCGGTGGGAGGTGGAGCACCGCCTCGACGGGGAGGACGCCTGGCGGCCCGCGCACGCCACGTTCGGCCCGCACGGGGTCTGGCACCTCACGCCGGACGACGTGACCGCCCCCGCCCCCGCGACCGACCGGCCGGTCACGGACAGGCCGGCCGCGCACGCGGGCGAGCGGCGGGCCGCGGTGTTCTCGGTGTCGCGCGGGATCCGCAAGGACCCGATCCACCGGGTCACCCTCGGCCCCAAGGGGCACGTCCCGGAGGAGTTCCTGGACTTCGGCCGGGTGCCCGCGGGCCACGCCGCGTGGTTCCGGTGCGGGCTGACCGTCCCGGCGTCCGGCGACGCGGGGAGCCCGGCGTACCTCGCGGTGGGGGCGGCGGCGGCCAAGGCCGCCTGGATCGACGGCGTCGCGGTCCCCCTCGGCGACCGCGGTTACCTCGCCGTGGCCCGCGAACCCCTCTCCCCCGGCACGTACGTGCTGGACCTGCGGCTCGCCCCGGACGAGGCGGACGAGGCGGACGAGGCGGACGAGGGGGACGCGCCGCTGCGCGCCCACGTCGCGGTCGTGACGGACCCGGAGGCGTACCTGCGGCCCGAGTGGGTCGCCGGTCCCGAGGGGCCCGCCGAGCTGACCGCGACGTTCGTCCCGCGCGGGACCACGCTCCAGGTGGCCTCGACCGCGGCCTGCCGGGTCCTCGTGAACGGCGTCGAGCTGGGCCGCCAGGGCGGCTTCGACCCGTACGCGGACAAGCGCAAGCCCCGCGTGCGCCGCTACGACGCGGCCGGGGAGCTGCGGCCGGGGACGAACGTGGTCACGGTGCGGGTGGATGACGGCTCCGAGCCGGTCCTGGTGGACGGCTGCGCGACGTCGGGACCCGGCTGGGAGGCGGTCCAGGACGGCGTGCGGACACCGGCCCGCGTGCGCCGGTCCCAGTACCTCGACCCGGCGGCCCTCCACCTCCCGCGCCGCCCGCATCCTCTGCCGGACACCTCCTGGCTGTCGGGCGCCGGCGGGGATCCCGTGGTGCTGCGCGCCGTGCTGGGCGAGGAGGGGGCCGCGGGGCGGGTGGAGTGGCTGCGCTTCCGGGTGCCGCCGGGCGCCACCGCCGTCCGGGTGCCGCTGCGCGGCAAGGCCGTTCTCCAGCTGGACGGCGACCCCGTGGTGGAGGACGCAGTCGTGGAGGGCACGGACCTCCTGGACGTGCCGCTCGACGGGCGGGCGGGGCCGCGCGTGGCGACGCTGCGGGTGGAGACCGAGGCCGGGCATGCCGGCGGGGCGATCCTGACCGGGCCGGTCGAGTTCGACGCCGGGCCGGGGCCGATCGAGCTGGGCGACTGGGAGCGGACCGGCCTGCCGGAGTACAGCGGAGGCGTCCGCTACCGCCGCACCGTCACGGTGCCCGCCACATCGCCCGGCTCGGGGGTGCTCGACCTGGGGCGGGTGCGCGGCACGGCCGAGGTGCGGGTCAACGGCCGCCCGTGCGGGGTGAGGGTCTGCTCGCCGTACCGGTTCGACGTGGGCGCGGCGCTGCGGTCCGGAGAGAACACGGTGGAGGTCGAGGTGTACGGCACGCTCGCCCCGCACCTGGACGCGGTGAGCCCCACGCACTTCGTCTTCCCCGGCCAGCGGGTGACGGGGCTGTTCGGCCCGGTCCGCCTCGTCCTGCCGGAGGAGTAGCGCGCGGCTCAGGCGGCGTCCATGCCCAGGAGCGCGGCCAGCGACCGTTCCAGCGACTCCGTGTCGAGGGGCTCGTCGTTGATGAGGGAGTACAGCAGGGCGCCGTCGACGAACACCGCGGCGGCCCGGGCCGCGCGCGCGCCCGCGTACCCGCTCAGGCTCCTGGTCAGGCCGTCGAGCCACAGGCGGGCCAGGGGCCGCAGCTCGGGCCGGTGGGCCGCCGCGGCGTAGAGCTCGTTCCAGGTCACCATCCGGTCGCGCTCGCGCAGGTAGTCGGCGGTGAGCGCGGCGAGGGTGGCGGGCACGTCCGCGCAGCGCTCCAGCTCCTCGCTCCACAGGCCCAGCCCCTCCTCGGTGACCTCGGCGGCGCGCGCGAGGGCGGCGGCGACCAGGTCGTCCAGGGAGGCGAAGTAGTACGTCGTCGCCCCCAGCGGGACGCCGGCGCGGGCGGCGACGAGCCGGTGCGTCAGGCCGTTCACCCCGACCTCGGGGATCAGCTCGCAGGCGGCCTCGATCATGCGGCGGCGGCGCTCGCCGGGGTTGCGGCGGCCGGTCAATGCGCACCCGCCAGATTGAGCGTGACGACGCCGGCCACCACCAGCACCACGCCGGCGACCTTCGCCGCGGTGAGCGGCTCGCCCAGGAAGAGCATCCCGATGATCACGATGAGCGTGGTGCCGAGACCCGACCACACGGCGTACGCGACGCCCACCTGCATGCCCCGTTCCAGGGCCTGCGTGAGCAGCAGGAAGGCGGCTCCGTACCCGGCCAGGCAGCCCAGCGTCGGCCAGAGCCGGGTGAACCCCTCGGTGGTCTTGAGCAGGCTCGTCGCCACGACCTCGGCGACGATGGCCAGGGCCAGGAACACGTACATCATGGCGGAGGACTCCAGAAGTAGTACATTCGTACATGTACAAGCGTACTACTCCGCGTACGTCAGGGAATGTCGAAGGGTGTCGCTCCGCGTCTCGTCCGGGCCGGCCGCGTACGGTCGTGCTCATGCGGACACTGCGGAGCGCTCCGTGAAGCGCGGCGGCATCCTCAACGCCGCCCTCGCGGGGGCCGTCGCGCGGCTCGGGCACACCGACCGGGTGCTGGTCTGCGACAGCGGCATGCCGCTGCGGCGCGGCGCCGAGATCGTGGACCTGGCCTTCCTGCCGGGGATCCCGGCGTTCGAGACGGTGCTGGCCGGCCTGCTCTCCGAGATCGTCGTGGAGGGCGCCACGGCAGCCGAGGAGGTGCGCGAGGCCAACCCTGCGTGCGACGCCCTGCTGCGCGCCCGGCTCCCCGGCCCGGCGTACGTGCCCCACGAGCGCCTCAAGGAGCTGGGCCGGGCCGCCGAGCTGGTGGTCCGCACGGGCGAGGCCCGTCCCTACGCCAACGTGATCCTGCACTGCGGCGTCCCCTTCTGAGCGTCCGGGGTTTGATTGACGCCGGTGTCAAGCTTGCATACTTGCCCGCATGATCCTCACGCAGGCAGAACTCGACTATCTGGCCGGGCAGCGCATCGGCCGCCTCGCCACCGTCTCCCCCGCCGGTGACGTGCAGAACAACCCCGTGAACTTCTTCGTGGACGCCGCGTCGGGCACGATCACCATCGGCGGGCACGCGCTGGGGGTGTCCAAGAAGTTCAAGAACGTCCAGCAGGGCAGCACCGTGTCCCTCGTCGTGGACGACCTGGCCTCGGTGGACCCGTGGGTGGTGCGCGGCATCGAGATCCGGGGTTCGGCGGTGGCCCTGACCGACGCCGAGCCGCCGGTGCCGTACTTCTCGCGGGAGATCATCACGATCTCCCCGAACAGGATCATCTCCTGGGGGCTCGACGGGCCCCGGACGAGCCGCAAGGTGTGACACCGGTCGGCGGGCGCGAGCTCGCCCGCCACACGGCGTCCCCTTCGCGCCCGCTGGGCACCGACTTTCCGGCATTCGCTGGCGGATGCCCCCGCCGGCGGCGACGATGGCGGCGTGAGCGGACGCGGGCCGGGCTGGCGGATCCTGGTGGCGGCACTGGCCACCGTCACCGTGACCGTGCTGGTGCTCAAGGTATGGCGCGCGTACACACCCGACGAGAAACCCAACCTGGCCGACGTCGTGGCCGTGGCGCTGACCGGGGCGACCGTCATCGCCGCGGTGGTGGCCTGGGTCCGGCGCGCGAACGGCACCGCCGCCAGGATCGACGCCGACGTGGAGGCCGCCGCCGAGGTGCTGGCCGGGCTGGTGGAACGGCAGTGGCGCACCGAGGCCCGGCACCGGCTCCTGGACGACCCCACGCCGATCCCCGTGCGCTGGCGGCTCACCGCCGACGCGTCGCTCATGAGCCATCCCGGCCTGATCACCGCCGGGCGGGATCCCGGCTTCACCGGCCGCAGCGACGACGTGGCGGCGCTGGCGCTGGCGTTCCGCGGGCTGACCCGCCGGCGGCTGGTCATCACCGGAGGCCCGGGGACGGGCAAGACGACCCTGGCGGTGCAACTGCTGCTGCAGCTGCTCGCCACCCGCAGGTCCGACCTTGCCGGCGCCGCCGGGGAGATCGTGCCGGTTCCGGTGCTGCTGCCGGTCTCCGGCTGGGACGTCGACGTGCACCCGCGCCTGCAGGACTGGCTGGCCGTCCGCCTGTTACGCGACCACCCCGCGCTGGCCGCGCCGCAGCTCGGTCCCGGCTCCGCCGCCGCGCTGGCCGAGGGCGGGCACGTCCTGCCGGTCCTGGACGGCCTGGACGAGATCCCCGAGCACGCCGCGGCCCGGCTCATCGACGCTCTCAACGCCTCGCTCGGCGCCCGGGACCAGCTCGTCCTCACCAGCCGGACAGCCGAGTTCGCCACCGCCGTCCGCCAGGCCGGCCGGCCGCTGACCGCCGCCGCGGTCATCTCCCCCCGGGCACTCACGCCCGACGCCGCCGCGGACTACCTGACCGCCTGTCTGCCCGCCTCCCCTCCTCCCGTCTGGCGGGAGATCCTGACCGCCCTGCGCGCCCGCGCCCTGCCCGGCCTCACGCAGCTCGCCGCCACCCCGCTCGGCCTGTGGCTGATCCGCACCGTCGCCATCGCTCCGGGCGCCGACCCCTCCTCGCTCACCGGGCCTCTCGGCGGCGACACCGCGGCGCTGCGCGCCCACCTGCTCGACCGGCTCATTCCGGCCCTCATCGCCGCCCGGCCGCCCGGCGCCGGCCCCGGGGACCCCTTCCGCCCACGCCGGCGGCTCGATCCGGGCGCCACCCGCCGCTACCTCACCTATCTGGCCCGCGCCTTCCCGCCCGCCACCGGCCGCGACCTCGCGTGGTGGCGCATCGCCGGCACCGTTCCCCGCCTTCAGGCGACGGTCAGCACCCTCGGGCTCACGGCCGGGCTCGCGAACGGCGTCGTGGTCGGGGTCCAGTCCACTCCCGCGGCCGGGCTCGTGGTCGGGCTCGTGCTCGGCCCGGTCATGCTCCTGCTGGCGCGCGGCGCCGCCGGATCCCTCGCCGCCGAGACCCCCGGCTACGCAGACCTGCGCCTGCGCGGGCGGACACGGTTGCTGCTCCGCTCGATCAGGGGCAGGTTCTGGGACGGGCTCATGACCGGGCTCTGGATCATGATCGGGGGCGTCTTCGCGTCCGTCGTCACGAGCGGCCTCGACGACTTCACCGACCTGCTCCTCGGCTCAGCCGTCATCAGCCTCCTGGCCGGGTTCGCGCTCACCCTGGCGTTCGGGCTGATCGCCTGGGGGGAACAGCCCACGCTCACCTCCACGAGCACGCCCCGCTCCAGTTGGCGGGCCGACCGGGGCCTCGTGCTGCTGCGCGTGCTCGCGAGCGGCGTCTCGGCCGGCCTCGTGTTCGGGTTCCTGGTCGGCTTCACGTCCGGCTGGTCCGACGGGCTCCTGACGGGCCTGTTCGCCGGGCTCGTGCTGGGGGTGGGCAGCGGGCTGACCATGGGCACCCACCGCGCGTGGCTGATCTGCGCCGTCGCCGTGGCTCAGGAGGCCCTGGCGCGCCGGCTCCCCTGGCGGATCATGGACTTCCTCGACGACGCCCACCGGCTGGGGCTGCTGCGCGCCGTCGGGCCGGTCTACCAGTTCCGCCACGCCGCCCTGCACGACCACCTCGCCGCCGACGGACCGCCTTCCGCGGAGGCGGGGCCGGCGGTCCCCGGCTCGGCCGACGAGCCGGCGGCCGCCCTGGAGGTGGTGCGGACGGCGGACGACGCTCAGGAGGTCGCGCCGCCCGGTGGCCGGCGTCCGAAGGAGTAACGCAGGACGCGGCCGCCCTGGCGGGACAGGGCGGTGCCGCGGGCCATGAGCCGCGTCAGGGCGCGCAGCGGCTGCGGGAACGCAGCCGCCTCGGGGACGCGGGTGAGCAGCAGCTCCTGCTCCAGGGTGAGGCCCGCGCCCCAGGTCTCCGGCTCGCAAGTGCGATATTTTGGCTGTGCCTGAAATCACTGGCATCGAGGATGGGTGGCCGTGGCGGACGACGAGCGGAACAAGCAGGTGCTCGCCTGGGTGGAGCGGGTGGCGACGTTCGTCTCCGAGGAGTGGGGACTGGCCCCGATCACGGGGCGCGTCCTCGGCTGGCTCATGGCCTGTGACCCGCCCGAGCAGACCGCCGGTGAGATCGCCGACGCCATCGGCGCGAGCCGCGCCTCCCTCACCACGAACATGCAGCTCCTCACGTCCATCCGGCTGGTGCGCCGCTTCCGCAAGCCGGGCGAGCGCACCGTCTACTACCAGATCGAGGACGACGCCTGGGCCAAGGTGATCCGCCAGAAGCTGGCCGCGTTCGCCGCCTTCGACGACCTGGCCCGGGAGGGGCTGGAGCTGGGCTGGGACGACGAGGCGCGGACGGCGCGCATCCGCTCGGCCAGGGCCGCCATCGCCGGCCTGGCCGGCCTCCTCGACCAGGCCGGGGGTCAGGCTCGGCCCGGTCAGGCGTAGACCGGGCCGCGCCGAGAACCGCACGACGGCGCGGCTCCTCGTGCGCGCCCCCCGCCGTCCCCCGTCTGACGCGCGGCCGGCGCCGCTCACCCTTCCCCCGATGCCCGCGCCCGTCGCGGCGAACCCGAGGGCGATCGTCGGCGTCGTAGGAGATGGTCCCGTCGGGGCGCACGAAGCCGGACAGGGGCGCGAAGGCCGGGTGCCGCGGCACGTCGAACGGGGGACTCCATGGTGCTGAGAATCCATTTCACGGGTGACGACCTCGCGCGGACGCGCATCGCCCCCGGCTGCGACGCCATGTGGGAGGTGATGCTCAGCCTCTACCGGTTACGCCGCCGCGAGGGGGCGATCGTCTTCACCCAGTGGAAGAGGGAGGCGCTGGCGCAGGCGCCCGCGGCGACCAGGATGCTGACGACCCTCGTGCCCACGCAGGGCTACGCCGTCGACTTCCTCACCCCGCGCACCGAGCCGGGCTCGATCGCGGCCGGAGCCGAGGCCCTGCGCCGGACCCCGCGCGAGCGGCTGCGCACGGACCTGGTCGAGCTGGCCTGGCGGCATCCCGGCAGGCGGCTGCCCGGATGGCTGGGCGGCCTCGCCGCGGGCGGCCCGCGGGCGCTGGACGCCGTCGCCGACGCGGCCGAGACCTACTTCGAGGCGTGCCTGTCGCCGTACTGGTCGCGCATCCGCGCGCAGGTGGCCCAGGAGCGCACCCGGCGCGGCCGCGTGCTCGTCGAGGGCGGCTGGGGGGCGGTGTTCTCCACGCTCCACCCGTCGGCGCGGTGGAGCTACCCGACGCTGGAGCTGTCCTATCCGGCCGACCACGACATCCATCTCAACGGCCGGGGGCTCGTGCTGCAGCCGTCCTTCTTCTGCCGGCGGACGCCGATCACCCTGCGCGACCCCGAGCTGCCCCCGGTGCTGGTCTACCCGATCGAGCACGACCCCGCCTGGGCGCACGGCGACGCGCACTCCCGGCGCCCGACGCTCACCGGCCTGCTGGGCCCGACCCGGGCGCACGTGCTGGAGACCATCGCCCACGGCGACTGCACCACCGGCGAGCTCGCGCGCCAGCTCGACATCCCCGGCTCGACCGCCAGCCGCCAGGCCACCACCCTGCGCGAGGCCGGCCTGGTGACCAGCCATCGTCTCGGCCAGGCGGTCGTCCACACCATCACCGACCTCGGCGTGGCCCTGCTCGACGGCCGCCGCCCCGGCCTGATCGCCTGACCGCTCGACCGGAGAACCGCCCGGTCGGTCCGATCGGGAGGCCGGGCGAGGTCACGGGACGCGCGTGCGGAAGCGGGTGCGGTAGGTCGTGGCGCTCAGCCCGTAGTAGCCCTTGAAGCGCCGCGCGAAGTGGCTCTGGTCGGCCCACCCCACCGCCTGGGCGATCGAGGTCACCGGCTCCTCGGTGCGCAACAGCAGGTCGGCCGCGGTCTCCACCCGCAGGCGCGCGAGGTAGGCCATCGGCGGCAGCCCCGTGGCCGACTTGAACAGCCGCACCAGGTACGCGGGGCTGAGCCCGACCGTCCCGGCCAGCTCCCCCAGGGTCCACTCCCGGGCCAGGTCGGCCTCCACCATCCGCACGACCCGCATGACCGTCGGGTGGGTCAGCGCGGCCTCCTCGCCGACCTCGTCCCGGACGGAACCGACCGTGCGGGACAGCAGGCCGAGGAAGAGCGACAGCCAGCCGATCACGTCGGCCCGGTGACGCCGGATGCTGCCTTCCCGCAGCCGGTCGAGCTGCTCCAGGTAGCCGACGGACCGGCCGAGGTCGGGCTCGTCCAGGTGGGCGGTGAGCACGCCCCGGCGCTGCAGGGAGTGCGGGCCGGTCCAGAGCAGGTAGCCGAGCAGGGCGTCCTCGCGGGTCCAGGACAGCTCGTTGCGCAGCAGGTCGGTGCCGACGCAGCAGTTGTACAGGTCGAGCCCGGCGCACCGCTCGTACCCGTGCCACACGCCCGGCCGCAGCAGCACGACGTCGCCGACGCCCAGCTCGTGCCGCCCGGACAGGGAGTGGTGGACGGCGGCGCCGCCCACGACGACGGCGATCTCGACGAAGCTGTGCGTGTGGACGGGCTCGTCGCCCTCGTGCCGGTAGCGGCGCGCGTAGGCGGGCGAGCCGTCGTCGAAGTGGAGCAGCCCGCGGGTCATCTTCAGCGGCGAACCCGTCACATCGGCCACCCTAGCCCCGCAGATCAGGTCAATTTCCTCCAAGTCAGATGTCTTTCGTGCTATCTGCGAAGCCTCCCCACCTCGGATGATGCTCATTGACACCCCGGACACGAGCCGGTCATATCCGCGGCCTCGGTACGACGGACCTCCGTCCGCGACCTCCTCGTCCCGCCCCGCGCTCCGGCGCACGAAGATCCGGCGAGGACCCGGGGCGGACCGGCGAGGCCCGGTGCCCAGGACCCGCACACTCCCGCATCACCAGGCAGAGGAAGGACGATCGTGCCCAGCCTGACCCCGTACGGCCTGACCTGCGAGCTCCTGGAGGAACCCCTCGGGCTCGGCGAGCCCCGCCCGCGCCTGTCGTGGCGGATGGCCTCCGGCGCGCGGGGCGAGGCCCCGGCGGCGTACCGGCTGCGGGTGGCGGCGCGGCCCGAGGACCTCGACGACCCCGCGCGGCTGCTGTGGGACACCGACCTGGTCGAACCGCCCGAGACCCCGTACGTCCGCTACGACGGCCCCCCGCTGCAGTCCGGCGCCCGCTACCACTGGCGGGTCTCGCTGTGGGACGCGACGGGCGCGCCGGCGGGCGAGGCCACGTCCTGGTTCGAGACCGGGCTGCTGCACGCCGACGACTGGAGCGCCGCCTGGATCGGCCCCGACCCCGCTCTCGTCGCGGTCGCCGACCCGCCGCGCGACGACGACCGCACCGAGCGCACCCGCCCGCTGGCGCCCTGTCCGCTGCTGCGCCGCGCGTTCCGGGTCGAGGGGGCGGTCGCGCGGGCCCGGGTGTACGTCACCGCGCGCGGCCTGTACGAGCTGTCGGTCAACGGCCGGCGGGTCGGCGACCACGAGCTCGCCCCCGGCTGGACCGACTACCACGAACGCCTCCCGTACCAGGTGCACGACGTGACGGAGCTGCTGCGCGAGGGCGAGAACGTGATCGGCGCGACCCTCGCCGACGGCTGGTGGAGCGGCTACGTCGGCTTCGACGCCCGCCGCCAGGCGCTGCACTACGGCACGGCCCCGCAGTTCCTCGCCCAGCTCGTCGTGGACCACGCCGACGGCTCGCGCCGCGTCGTCGCCACCGACGGCGCCTGGCGCACCGGGCAGGGCCCCGTCGTCTACAGCGACCTGCTCATGGGCGAGCGCCACGACGCGCGCCTGGCGGCGACGGGCTGGGACGCGCCCGGGTTCGACGACCGCGGCTGGGCCCCGGCCGCCGTCCTCGACCGCGACCTGTCGGCGCTGACCGCGGCCACCGACCGGCCGGTGCGCGTGGTGGCGGAGCTGCCCGCCGTGTCGGTCGCGCCGCGCGGCGACGACCGGCACATCGCCGACCTCGGCCAGAACATGGTGGGCCGGGTCCGCCTGACCCTGCGCGGGCTGCGCCGCGGCGCCTCGGTCAGGCTGCGGCACGCCGAGATGCTCGACGACGGCGAGCTGTACCTGGACAATCTGCGCACCGCCGAGGCCACCGACCACTACGTGGCGGCCGGGGAGCCGGTCGAGGTGTTCGAGCCGCGCTTCACCGTCCACGGGTTCCGGTACGTGGAGATCAGCGGCGTGCCCGGCCCGCTGCGCGCCGAGGACGTGACCGGGGTCGTGCTCATGAGCGACACGCCGGCCGCGGGCGAGTTCCACTGCTCGGACCCGATGGTGACGCAGCTCCAGGCGAACATCGTGTGGGGGCAGCGGGGCAACTTCGTCGCGGTGCCGACCGACTGCCCGCAGCGCGACGAACGGCTCGGCTGGCTGGCCGACGCCCAGGTGTTCCTGCCGACGGCCGCGCGCAACGCCGACGTCGCCGCGTTCTTCGCCCGCTGGATGCGGGACGTGGTCGGCGCCCAGGACGCCGACGGCGCGTTCCCGGACGTGGCCCCGAAGATCTGCGTCACCGACGAGGGCGCCCCCGCCTGGGGCGATGCCGGCGTCATCATCCCGTGGCAGCTCTACCGGCTGTACGGGGACGTGCGGGTGCTCGAACGCTCCTACGACGCGATGGCGGCCTGGGTGGAGCACGTCCGCAGGCACAACCCGGACCTGATCTGGCGCCACCGCGTGGGCAAGCACTACGGCGACTGGCTGCAGATCGGCGTGGAGACGCCCAGGGAGGTGCTGGCCACGGCCTACTTCGCCCGCTCCGCCCAGCTCACCGCGCAGGCGGCCGCCGTGCTCGGCCGCAAGGACGACGCCGCCGCCCACGCCGAGCTGCACCGCTCGATCCGGGAGGCGTTCGTCGAGGCGTTCGTCGAGCCGGACGGGCGGGTGGCCGGCGGCACCCAGACCGCCTACCTGCTCGCGCTGGCCTTCGACCTGCTGCCCGGCCACCTCGTGCCGGCCGCCGCCGGTCACCTGGCCGCCGACGTGGAGGCCCGCGGCCAGCACCTGACGACCGGCTTCCTCGGCGTGTCGCTGCTGTGCCCGGTGCTGACCGAGCACGGCCACGCCGACCTGGCGTACGCGCTGCTGCACCAGGAGGACTTCCCGTCGTGGTGCTACTCGATCCGGCACGGCGCCACCACCATCTGGGAGCGCTGGGACGGCTGGACCGAGGAGGGCGGCTTCCAGTCGGCGAACATGAACTCCTTCAACCACTACGCGCTCGGCTCCGTGGGCGACTGGCTGTACGGGCGGGTCGCCGGCATCGACCAGGACTCCGGCTCGGTCGCCTACCGGCGGCTGCTGCTGCGACCGACCGTCGGCGGGCGGCTGAGCTGGGCGCGGGCGCACCAGGAGACGCCGTACGGCCGCGTCGCGTGCGGCTGGCGCCTGGAGGACGGGGTCGTCGCCGTCGAGGTCTCCGTGCCGCCGGGCGCGACGGCCGTCCTGCACGTCCCCACCTCCGACGCGGCGGCCGTGCGCGAGGGCGGCCTGCCGGTCGAGGCGGCCGAGGGGGTGCGGGTGGCCGGTGAGTGGCGCGGTGTGCTGGCCGTGGAGCTGGCCTCCGGCGACTACGCCTTCACCGCGCCCCTCTGACCCCCGATGCACCCCGAGTCGCTGTCGTACGACTACGCCACCGGCATGGTCTGGTCGCTCACGGAGTGGACCAGGAACCAGTGCGCGACCGAGACGCCCGCCCCGCGGAGCTGCGGGCGCGCCATCTTCGCCTTCCCCCGCACCGCCCTCCCCTAGCCGGACGGGTCCGGTCCGGAAAGCCCGGCCCGGGTGGAGAGCGCCCCCCAGCTCTCCACCCGGGCCGTACCGGTTTCCCGCGCGGGGCTCAGCGGGCGGCCGAGAGGGTGCGCTTGCGGGAGGCGAAGACGTCGTCCACCAGCCCGTACGTGCGCGCCTGCTCGGCCGTGAAGATGCGGTCGCGCTCCAGGTCACGCCGGATCTCCAGCACCGGACGGCCGGTGTGCCGGGACAGGACCTCCTCCTGCTGGTCGCGCATGCGCAGGATCTCGCGCGCGTGGATCTCCAGGTCGCTGGACTGGCCGCGCGCGCCCTCGGTCGCGGGCTGGTGGAGCAGCACCCGGGCGTGGGGCAGCGCGGCCCGCTTGCCGGGCGTGCCCGCCGCCAGCAGCACCGCCGCCGCCGACGCGGCCTCGCCGATGCAGACCGTCTGGATCTCCGGCCGGACGTACTGCATCGTGTCGTAGATGGCCGCCATCGCGGTGAACGACCCGCCCGGCGAGTTGATGTAGAGGCTGATGTCGCGGTCGGGGTCGAGCGACTCCAGGGTCAGCAACTGCGCCATGACGTCGTTGGCGCTGGTGTCGTCGATCGGGGTGCCGAGGAAGATGATGCGGTCCTCGAAGAGCTTGGCGTAGGGGTTGGTCTCCTGCACGCCGTAGGAGGTGCGCTCGGTGAAGGACGGCAGCACGTAGCGTCCGCTCATGATCAGTTCATCCCCCCGGAGATGTGGTCGACGAATCCGTACTCCAGGGCCTCCTGGGCGGTGAACCAGCGGTCGCGGTCGGAGTCGGCCTGGATGCGCTCCAGCGGCTGGCCGGTGTGGTGGGCGATCAGCTCGGCCAGGCGGCGCTTGGTGTGCAGCATGTTCTCCGCCTGGATCTGGATGTCGGCCGCCGTGCCGCCGATGCCGCCCAGCGGCTGGTGCATGACGACGCGGGCGTTGGGCAGGGCGAAGCGCTTGCCCTTGGCGCCGGCGCACAGCAGGAGCTGGCCCATGGAGGCGGCGAAGCCCATGGCCACCGTCGCCACGTCGCACGGCACGAACTGCATCATGTCGTACAAGGCCATCCCGGCGGTCACGGAACCGCCCGGCGAATTGATGTAAAGGGTTATGTCGCGCCCCGGGTCCTCGGCCGCCAGCAAAAGCATCTCCCCACAGAGCCGATTGCAAATGTCGTCGTCGACCTCCTGGCCGAGAACGAGGATGCGCTCTTTCAGAAGACGCTGGCTGAGCTGGTCAGGCCACTGTGTGCGCGAGGTCTCCGTCATGGGTCGCCTTTCTCTCGGACTATGGGGAAACGCTAGACCCGGACCCGCGCCATTCATCGGGCTTTTCGCTGGCGGCGCATTTCTCTCAGGGCGCATTCCTCCGAGAGCGAATAATCATCGACATATACTCACGGATGTGAGAAAGAACCTCCCCCGCCACTGGGCCTGCCTCATCCTGGGCGGGGCGCTGCTGATGCCGTACATGATGGCCGGGGCCCTGGTCGCCGGGCTGACCGCCGGCGGCCGGGGCCAGTTCCTGCTGCCGCTGCAGGTGGGGCTGTACGCGGCCGTGCTCCCGGTGGTCGCGGTCACCGGCCTGTTCCTGCCGGTGCGGGGGCTGGAGGTGAGCGCCGCGCAGGGGCTGCTGGGCGCGCGGGTGGAGACGCCGCCCCGCGAGGCGCGCCGCTCGTGGCAGGAGCGGCGGCGCACGGCCGCGTGGTTCACGCTGCACCTGGCCGTCGGGGGCGTGGTCAGCGGCTTCACGCTGGCGATCGTGCCGTTCACGGTGTACACGCTGGCGCTGCCGTTCCTCGGGGCCCCTCTGCCGGTGATGGGCGTCGAGGTGCGGCCGGGCTGGCCGGCGCTGGCGTGGACCCTGGCCGGGATCGCCGCGCTGGCGGCGCTGGTCCTCATGGCGGCGGGGGCGGGGGCGCTGCTGACCCGGCTGGCGCCCGTGCTGCTCGGCCCGACCCCCGGCGAACGGCTGGCGGCGGCCGAGGAGCGGGCGCGGGTGCTGGCCGAGCGCAACCGGCTGGCCCGCGAGCTGCACGACTCGGTGGGTCACGCGCTGAGCGTGGTGACCCTCCAGGCCGCCGCCGCCGGACGCGTGCTCGACCGCGACCTGGAGACGGCGCGGACGGCGCTGGACGCGATCGAGCGGTCGGCGCGCGCGGCGCTGGAGGACCTCGACCACGCGCTCGGGGTCCTGCGCGCCGGTGACCCGCCCGGCGGGCCCGGGGCACCCGGCGGCTGGGCGACGCTGGACGATCTCGACGCGCTCGTCGCCGCGTCGGGGGCGCCGGTCGAGCACGAGGTGGGCGACGTGTCCGCCGTTCCCGCGCCGGTCTCCCGGGAGGCGTACCGGATCGTGCAGGAGGCGCTCACCAACGCCATCAGGCACGGCCGCTCCCCGGTACGGCTGGCGGTGGCCGTGCGGGACGGCTCCCTGCGGCTGGAGGTGACCAACCGCACCGCCGCCCTCGCCCCCGCACCCCGGAGCGGGAACGGGCCCCGGGGCGGCCGGGGGCTGGAGGGCATGCGCGAGCGCGTCCGGCTCCTGAACGGCGACCTGGACGCCGGACCGGCCGAAGGGGAGGGGTGGTGGCGGGTGAGCGCGCGGCTCCCGCTACGGTCGGCGCCATGACGGTGAGGGTCGTGATCGCCGACGACGAGGACCTGGTGCGCACGGGCCTGCGCGTCATCCTGTCCTCCGAGCCGGGTGTGGAGGTGGTCGGCGAGGCGGCCGACGGCGCCGAGGTTCTGCCCGTGGTGCGCCGCGAGCGCCCCGACGTGGTGCTCATGGACGTGCGGATGCCGGCCGTGGACGGCATCCAGGCGACCCGGCGGCTGGTGGCGCTGGACGACCCGCCGAAGGTGCTCGTCGTCACGACGTTCGAGAACGACGACTACGTCTACGACGCGCTGCGCGCCGGGGCCGACGGGTTCCTGCTCAAGCGGACCCGGCCTGACGAGCTGCTGCGCGCGGTGAAGCTCGTCGCGGCCGGTGACACGCTGCTGTTCCCGGCGGCGATCCGGGCGCTGGCCGCCCGCCGGCCCGGCTCGGACGTGCCGGGCATCGGCCGGCTGACCGGCCGGGAGGGCGACGTGCTGCGGCTGATGGCCCGGGGGCTGTCCAACGGCGAGATCGCGGCCGAGCTCGTCGTGGGCCAGGAGACGGTCAAGACCCACGTCGGCAACGTGCTGGCCAAGCTCGGCGCCCGCGACCGCACCCAGGCCGTCATCGCCGCGTACGAGTCCGGCTTCGTGTCCCCGTCCGACCCCCGCTGAGGCCTCAAGCC
This sequence comes from Nonomuraea montanisoli, assembly GCF_013363975.1. Classification (GTDB taxonomy): domain Bacteria; phylum Actinomycetota; class Actinomycetes; order Streptosporangiales; family Streptosporangiaceae; genus Nonomuraea; species Nonomuraea montanisoli. Next base: position 338,326 of record NZ_JABWGN010000004.1, read on the forward strand.
GGTTCTCAGAGCTGCTGGTCCTGGCCCTGGTCCTCGCCCGGTGAGCGGCCCGGCGAGCCCTGGCCGCTCTCGCTCGGCGACGGCGTCGGCGAGGGCGAGGGCTGCTGCGGCTCGGGCGTCATCGGGCTGGGCGGCGGCGTCGGCTCGAAGTTGGTGGGCGGCAGCGGCCGGGGCAGCGGCTCGCCGTCCGACCTGCCGAACAGCAGCAGCAGGGCGATCGTCGTCAGCAGCGCCACCAGCACGGCCAGCGCCAGGGCGGCCATGAGCACCCGCCTGCGGGTCTCGGTGAGCGGGGCCGGCCGCGGCGGGGGCCCGGGCAGCGCGGGATCGCGGTCGGTCAGCCAGTACGGCACGAAGTCGGGACCGTGCGCCGGCCCGATGAGGGTGCCCCCGACCATCACCGGCCCCAGGAACCACTCGGCCCCCGGCCGGCCCGGCACGTACGGCACGGCCACCCACGGCGCCCGCCCGGTCTCCATGGCCAGCACCTCAGGCGCGCCCTCCGGCACGGCGGCCCGCGGCCGGGACACCTTGACGAGCCAGCCGCGCATGCCGCCGCCCCGCGCCGACGCCTCGCGCATCGTGGTCACGAAGCGCTCGCGCGCCGCCGCGTCCAGGGCGGCCCCGTGGGTCAGCACGGCCAGGGACACCGCGCGGCCGTCGGCGCCCTGCCCCAGGTACACGAAACCGGCCGGGGCCTGGTGCAGGCGCGCCTGCACGACGAACGGCCCCAGCCGCGGGGGATCGCCATACTGCAGCGGACTTGCCACGTTTGCCATGAAAGCACAGACGTGGCGTGATGCACGTTGGCGGCACGTTTGGTGGAATGGGCGTCATGAGCGTCGCCGAAGAGTTGCCAGGCGGGACGGACGCGGGCGTGCTGCGTCAGGCCCTCGACGAGGTCCGGCGGGTCATCGTCGGCCAGGACCACATGGTCGAGAGGCTGGTCGTGGCCCTGCTCGCGCGCGGGCACTGCCTGCTGGAAGGAGTTCCCGGCGTCGCCAAGACCCTGGCCGCCTCCACCCTGGCCACCGTGGTGGGCGGCACGTTCGCCCGCATCCAGTTCACCCCCGACCTGGTGCCGAGCGACATCGTCGGCACCCGCGTGTTCCACCCGTCCAACGAGAAGTTCGACGTCGAGCTGGGCCCGGTGTTCGTCAACTTCCTGCTGGCCGACGAGATCAACCGGGCGCCGGCCAAGGTGCAGTCGGCGCTGCTGGAGGTGATGGCCGAGCGGCAGGTGACGCTGGCCGGCGTCACCCATCCGCTGCCCCGGCCGTTCATCGTGCTGGCCACCCAGAACCCGATCGAGTCCGAGGGCGTCTACCCGCTGCCGGAGGTGCAGCGCGACCGGTTCCTGTTCCGGGTGCGGGTGCCGCACCCGAGCGCGCACGAGGAACTGGAGATCCTGCACCGCATGAGCGTCACCCCGCCCACGCCGGCGCGGGTGCTGGAGCCGGAGCGGCTGCTCGCCCTGCAGGGCGCGGCCGAGGCGGTCTCGGTGCACCAGCTCGTCGCCGACTACGTGGTACGGCTGGTCATGGCGACCCGCTCGCCGGCCGAGTACGGCCTGGCCGACCTGACCGAGACCATCGAGATCGGGGTGAGCCCGCGCGCCACCCTGGGGCTGGTGTCGGCCGGGCGGGCCCTGGCGCTGCTGCGGGGCCGCGACTACCTGCTGCCCGACGACGTGCGCGACGTGGCCGTGGACGTGATGGCGCACCGGCTGATGCTGACGTTCGACGCGCTGGCCGACGGGGTGGACCCCGAGCAGGTGGTCAGGCAGATCCTGCACGCCGTACCCCCGCCCCTCGTCGTCTGGAACCAGAACCGGTGAGTCCCAGCAGTACTGCCGAGCAGGCGCTGCGGCGCCTGGAGCTGGTGGTGACCCGCAGGCTCGACGGCCTGCTGCACGGCGCCCATCTGGGGCTGCTGCCCGGCACGGGCAGCGAGGCCGGCGACAGCCGGGTCTACGTGCCCGGCGAGGACGACGTGCGGCGCATGGACTGGGCGGTGACCGCGCGCACGACGGTGCCGCACGTGCGCGACCTGATCGCCGACCGCGAGCTGGAGACGTGGGCGCTGGCCGACCTGTCGCCGAGCATGGACTTCGGCACGGCCGACACCGACAAACGCGACCTGGTGGTGTCGGCGATCGGCGCGCTCGGGTTCCTGTCCAGCCGCATGGGCGACCGGTTCGGCGCGCTCGTGCTGCACGACGAGTACGTCCACCGCATGCCCGCCCGCACCGGCCGGCCCGCCCTGTACGGGCTGCTGCACTCGCTGATGGACGCCCCGCGCGGCCGGCCCGTGCCCGACGCGCCCGACCTGGCCGAGGCGATCGAGGTGCTGGCCGCCACCCGAAGGCGGCGCGGCATGCGGGTGGTGGTGTCCGACTTCCTCGACGCCCACCCGGAGCTGGACCCGGCGGCCGAGCGGCCCTGGGAGCGGCCCATCCGCCGCCTGGCGGCCCGCCACCAGGTACTCGCGGTCGAGGTGATCGACCCGCGCGAGCTGGAGCTGCCCGACGTGGGCCGGGTCGCGTTCGCCGACCCCGAGACCGGGAACGTACGCGAGGTGCATCTTTCACCCAAGATCCGGCAAGCCTATGCCGAGGCGGCCGCGGCGCAACGTGAGGGCACCCGGGCGGCGCTGCGCCGCGCCGGCGTCGCCCACCTCGTGCTGCGCACCGACCGCGACTGGGTGTTCGACGTGGCGCAGTTCGTGCTGCGCCAGCGCCGCATGAGCCACCTCGCGCACCGGAGATCCTCATGACCTTCCTGTCTCCCGCGTGGCTGTGGCTGTTCGCGCTGCTCGTGCTGCTGGCCGCCGGTTACGTGGCCGCGCAGTTCGCCCGGCGCCGCTACACGGTCCGCTTCACCAACCTGGCGCTGCTCGACCTCGTCGCGCCCGCCGGGCCGGGCTGGCGCCGGCACGTCGCGCCGGGCCTGTTCCTGCTGATGATGGCGCTGCTGGTGCTCGGCGCGGCCAAGCCCGCCGACCAGGTGCGCGTGCCGCGCGACCGCGCCACCATCATGATCGCGCTGGACGTGTCGCTGTCGATGGACGCCGGCGACGTGCGGCCCAACCGGATCAGCGCGGCCAAGACCGCGGCCCAGGCGTTCGTCAAGGAGCTGCCCGACCGCTTCAACGTGGGCGTGGTGTCCTTCGCCCGGTCCGCGAACGTCGTCATCTCCCCCACCACCGACCACCAGGCCGTGATGACCGCCATCGGCAACCTGTCGACCCGGCCGGGCACGGCCATCGGCGAGGCGGTCTTCAACGCGCTCGACTCGGTCCGCTCGTTCGACCAGGAGGCGGTCACCGACCCGCCGCCGGCCGCCATCGTGCTGCTGTCCGACGGCGACAACACCTCCGGCCGCTCGGTCACCGAGGCCATCGACGCGGCCAAGCAGGCCCGCGTCCCCGTCTCCACGATCGCGTACGGCACGCAGGAGGGCACGGTCTCCATCGACGGCCGGCCGGTCAACGTGCCCGTGAACAAGCAGACCCTGCAGTCGCTGTCCGAGGGCACCAGCGGCCGGGCCTACACGGCCGAGTCGGGCAGCGAGCTGCGCGACGTCTACGAGCAGATCGGCACCTCGCTCGGGTTCAAGCTGGTGAACCAGGAGATCACGCAGTGGTTCATCGTGGCGGCGATCGTCGCGGGGGTGCTGGTGGCGGGCGCCGCCGTCCTGTTCGGTGCGCGGATCCCGTAACGTTCAGGCACGTGGCCCACTACTTCTCCGAACAGCCGGGAGCCGCCAGCAGACCGGGCACCGTCGATCTGGTGCTGCCCGACCTGCACCTGCGGCTGGAGACCGACCGGGGCGTGTTCTCGCCCGAGCGGGTCGACCTCGGCACGCGCGTCCTGCTGGAGACCGTCCCGCCCCCGCCGCGGGAGGGCGACCTGCTCGACCTGGGATGCGGCTACGGCCCGATCGCGCTGACCATGGCCTCGCGCGCCCCGGAGGCGACGGTGTGGGCCGTCGACGTCAACCGCCGCAGCGTGGAGCTCACGGAGCGCAACGCCCGGGCGGCGGGCCTCGGCGGGGTGCGGGCCGTGCACGCCGACGAGATGCCGGACGAGGTGACCTTCCAGGCCATCTGGTCCAACCCGGCGATCCGCATCGGCAAGCCCGCCCTGCACGCGATGCTCACCAGGTGGCTGTCACGCCTCGCGCCGGGCGGCGTCGCCTACCTGGTCGTCCAGAAACACCTCGGCTCCGACTCCCTGCAGCGCTGGCTCGGCGAGCAGGGCTGGCAGGCCTCCCGCGAGGCCAGCCGAGCCGCCTACCGAATCCTGAAAGTGGAAGCATGAGAAGGCAGCTGCGCCCCACCGACGTCAAACGGCTCAACCGCGCCTGGCGGCGTCAGACGGGCAACCGGCTCTCCCTGATCCTCGAGTCGGTCACCGGCCCGTTCAACGTGGGCTCGATCTTCCGGACCGCCGCCGCGTTCGGCGCCGACCAGATCTGGCTGGCCGGCAACGCCACCCCGCCGACCAACCCCAAGGCCGGCAAGACCGCGCTCGGCACCGAGCGGCTGGTCACCTGGCACGAGCCGATGCCGGCCCCCGACGCCGTCAAGGCGGCCCGCGACGACGGCTACACGGTGCTGGCGATCGAGCTGACCGCCGGGGCCGCGCCGCTGCACCGGGCCGACCTCGACCGCGACGTGTGCCTGGTGGTCGGCAGCGAGGACCACGGCTGCTCCCCCGCCCTGCTGGACGCCGTGGACGGCGCCTGCTACATCCCGCAGGTCGGCCGCGTCGGGTCGGTCAACGTCGCCGTGGCGGCCGCCATCGCGCTGGCCGAGGCGCGCCGCCAGGAGTGGCAGAATCTGGCTGAGGCGCCTGAGTCTCCCTGATTTTGGGGGATGCTCGCTGATTCGTAACCGTCGTCCGCATCCACATCGGCATCCACGGAAGGCATACTTCAGGACGTGCTCAGCCGTCGTTTCGCCTTTCTCGACCATCCGGGCCCGCTCGCCTTCGCCCATCGCGGGGGCGCGGCCGAGGGCGCGGAGAACTCCGCCGCGGCCTTCGAGCGGGCGGTCCGGCTGGGCTACACGTACCTGGAGACCGACGCGCGGGCCACGGCCGACGGCGTGCTGCTGGCCTTCCACGACCCGACGCTCGACCGGGTCACCGACCGGCGGGGACGCGTGTCGGAGCTGCCGTACCGCGAGGCGGCCCGGGCCAGGATCGGCGGCGAGCACGAGATCCCGCTGCTGGAGGACCTGCTCGGCACCTGGCCGGAGGCCCGCTTCAACATCGACGTGAAGGAGGCCGGCGCCATCGCGCCGCTGGCCGACGCGATCAGGCGCACCAACGCCTACGAGCGGATCTGCCTGACGTCGTTCTCCGACGAGCGGCTGCTGATGGCCCGGGCCGCGCTCGGCCGCGAGGTCTGCTCGGCGCTCGGCCCGCGCGGCGTGGCCGCGCTGCGCGCCGCCGCCTCGACCTCCGGCTACGGCCGCCTGCTGGCCCGGCTGTCGCGGGCGGGCGTGCCCTGCGCGCAGGTGCCGATGGGCTTTCGCGGGCTGCGCGTCACCACGAGCCGCCTGGTCCGCACGGCGCACGCCATCGGCATGCAGGTGCACGTGTGGACCGTCAACGACCCCGCCCGCATGGACCGGCTGCTCGACCTCGGGGTCGACGGCATCATGACCGACGACATCACCGGCCTGCGCGACGTGCTCGACCGCCGCGGCCAGTGGCATCCCGGCCGCATGGCCGCCTGAGCGGTGGCCGCCACGGCCGCCGGGGCCTCACCGGCAACCTGGACAGCGTCCTAGGAGCGACTCGACACCATGCCCGTACCCGCACCCCCCGCGGTTCCCGACGACCCCACCGCCGACTCCCCGGCCGCCCGCCGGCGCGAGCAGCGCGGCTGGTACGTCTACGACTGGGCCAACTCCGCGTTCTACACCACGATCATCTCGGTGTTCCTCGGCCCGTACCTGATCCCCGTGGCGCGCACCGCGGCCTGCGCCAGGGACTTCCCGACGGTCGCGGCCGAGACGTGCGCGCGCGACTTCGACAAGCTGGCCGCCGCGCATCCCGGGCTCGGGTACGTGGACGTGCTCGGCGCCGACGTGCGCCCCGCGGCGTTCTTCGGGCTGACGCTGACGATCGCGGTGTTCCTGCAGATCGTCTTCCTGCCGATCGTGGGCGCGCTGGCCGACCACACCGGCCGCAAGCGCGAGCTGCTCGGCGCGTTCGCCTACGTGGGCGCGCTGGCCACCATGGGCCTGTACTTCGTGGAGGGCGACCGCTACCTGCTCGGCGGCACGCTGTTCGTCGTCGCCAACCTGGCCTACGGCTCGTCGGTCGTCGTGTACGACTCGTTCCTGCCGCAGATCTCCACGCCGGACGAGCGCGACGCGGTGTCCTCGCGCGGCTGGGCGATCGGCTACCTGGGCGGCGGCCTGCTGCTGGCCCTCAACCTGGTGCTCTACCTCCAGCACGAGAGCCTGGGCCTCAGCGAGGGCATGTCGGTGCGGATCAGCATGATGTCGGCCGGGCTGTGGTGGGCGACGTTCACGATCGTGCCGCTGCTGCGGCTGCGCAACCGGCCGGTGCCCGCCCACGAGGGCACGGCGCTGCGCTCGGTGGCGGGCAGCTTCCGCCAGCTCGGCCGCACCCTGGCCGAGCTGCGGCGCTATCCGCTGACCCTGCTGTTCCTGGTGGCGTACCTCATCTACAACGACGGCATCCAGACCGTCATCGGCAACAGCGCGGCCTTCGCCTCGGAGGCGCTGAAGCTGAGCAAGACCGTGCAGATCAGCGCGATCCTCATGGTGCAGTTCGTGGCGTTCTTCGGCGCGCTGCTGCTGGGCCTGCTGGCCCGCCGGTACGGCACCAAGCGGACCGTGCTGGCCAGCCTGGTGGTCTGGACGGTCATCGTCGTCGCCGCGCTGTACGTCCAGGAGGGACAGGCGACGCAGTTCTACCTCATGGCGCTGGCCATCGCGATCGTGCTCGGCGGCACCCAGGCGCTGTCGCGCTCGCTGTTCTCCCAGGTGATCCCCAAGGGGCGGGAGGCGGAGTACTTCAGCCTGCTCCAGATCAGCGACAAGGGCTCGGCGTTCATCGGCGCGCTGACGGTGACGATCGCGCTGCAGCTCACCAACAGCTACCGGATGGCCATGGTCTCCATGATCGTCTTCTTCGTGGTGGGCTTCGTGCTACTGGCCCTGGTCAACCTGCCCAAGGCCATCCGCGACGCGGGCAATGAGGTGCCCCACCGGATCTGACTCCCGCCTGCCGTCCTCGCGGGCCGGCGGGGCCGCGAGGACCATCGTGCCGGGCCCCTGGGCCGCCCCGGGCCCGGCGACGGGGGTGACCGTGTCGGCGTTCGCCTCGCCGCCGCAGTGGGGACAGGTCACGACGGGGGTGAACCGCTCGCCGCAGGAGTGGACGAGCAGCGCCGGCGGGCCGCCGGGCGGCGTGGCCCAGCGGTCGCCCCAGGCCATCAGCGTGAACAGCGCGGGCACGACGTCACGGCCGGCCTGGGTCAGCCCGTACGCGTAGCGCACCGGCCGGTCCTGGTACGGGCGGCGCTCCACCACGCCCGCCGCCACCAGATGCTCCAGCCGCCGGGTCAGCAGGTTGCGCGAGATGCCGAGGTCCTCGGCCAGTTCGTCGAACCTGCTCAACCCGAGGAAGAGGTCGCGCAGGATCAGCGGCGTCCACGGCTCGCCGAGCACACCGACGGCCTGGGCGATGGAGCAGTGCATCTCACCGAACCTGTTCACGACACCAGCTTAGTGGGTTGATAAAGTGAACTCATGTCAGTTCACATTCAGGACTCACCTGCGAGGGCCTACCGCGAGGCGGGCGAGGCCAAGAACGTCGACGCGGTGATGGCGACCCTGTCCCCCCGGATCTCCTTCCACTCCCCGCTCACCGGCTCGACCCCCTTCGAGGGGCACGACCGGGTGCGCGAGGTGTTCGCCGCGGCCCTGGGCGCGCTCACGGAGGTGCGCTACCACACCGACGTGGGCGACGAGCGGACCCGCATGGTCGCGGCCACCGCCCGGCTGGGCTCGCAGCGCATCGAGGAGTCGGCGCTGCTCCGGCTGGACGAGCACGGGCTGATCGAGGACCTCACCCTGTGGATCCGGCCGCTGCCGGGCCTCACGGCCCTCATGGCGGCCCTGGGTCCCCGGCTGGCGCGGGCCGGCGGCAAGCCCGGGCTGGCGGTGCTGGTGGCGGCGGCCACGCGGCCGCTGGCGGTCATGACCCGCCTCGGGGACCGCACGCTGGTCCCGCTGCTGAACCGCCCCTGACCCGCGACCCCTCCTTCTCGTGAGGCCGGAGCACTGAAAAGAGAGCACTGCTCTTGACGAACGCCGCTCCCAGGAGAGAGCATTGCTCTCATCACAGAGCGATGGTTTCACCTGGGAGTGGTCATGAGTCCTCGTCTCACCTCGGCGGCACTGGCGTCCGCCGGCCTGCTGTTCCTCGTCTACCCGGCCGTACGGCCCGCGGGCGACGACGCCGCCGCCATGGCCGCGCCCGCCTGGGTGGTCGGGCACCTGGCCGCCATGCTGGGGTTCGTCCTGCTGGGACTCGGCCTGCTCGGGCTGCGCGAGTTGCTCGGCGACCGGCTGTCCCTGCGGGCCGCGGCCGTGACCTGGGTGGGCGCGGGCCTGACGCTCCCCTACTACGGCGCCGAGGACTTCGGGCTGCACGTGATCGCGCGCAGGTCGTTGCGCGACGGCGCGCCCGCGCTCATGGAGCTCGCCGGTGAGTTCCGGTTCCATCCCGTGGCGATGACCATGTTCGCCGCCGGGCTGGCGCTGCTCGGCGTCGGGACCGTGCTGGCCGCCGTCGCGGTGCGGCGCTCCGGGCTCATGGCCGCGTGGAGCGCGGCGCCGCTCGCGCTCGGGTTCGCGCTGTTCATCCCGCAGTTCTTCGGCCCCTACCCGCTGCGGGTCGCGCACGGCGCGCTCATCGCCGTGGGCGGGCTGTGGCTGGCGGCCGAGACGTGGCGGTCAGGCCGGCGAGCGCCCGCAGCGGCGTGAACTTCGCCGCCGGCGCCGGTGTCGCCCGGCCCGGACCTGGCGGCCGCACATGCGCAAACGCCGGTCGCACCGGGTCTGGCGCGCCTCCGGAGGGAACTCCTGAGCGCGCGGGCGATTGGATCACGCCACGGGTGGGAATCCCATCACGGTATCAAGCGTTAGACACCGTGGGAGACAGACCCCCCGCGCAATGGGGGCCCTGTAGGAGGCATTCAGACATGGGCGAGCGAGCACTTCGTGGCACCCGGCTCGGGGCAACCAGCTACGAGAACGACCGTAACACGGATCTGGCCCCACGCCAGGAGGTGTCTTACACCTGTCCGAAGGGGCATCTCTTCGAGGTACCGCTCGCCGCCGAGGCTGAGATCCCCGCGACGTGGGAGTGCCGCATGTGCGGCGCCACCGCGACGCGGGTGGACGGCGAGCAGCCCGAGTCGAAGAAGACCAAGCCGCCGCGGACTCACTGGGACATGCTCCTGGAGCGGCGGTCGATCGAGGATCTGGAGGAGGTGCTCAACGAGAGGCTGGCCGTCCTGCGCGCCCAGCGTCGCAAGAGCGCCTGAACTCATCTTCACGGTGTGAGGGCCCCCGGGCAGCCGCCCGGGGGCGCCTTGTTGGACGCCGGTCTCCGATGACGGGGACCGGCGTTCGCCATGCCCGCGGATCGGCCTGACGGAGGCCGCCCGCCCCTCGTGGCGTTCAGCTCCCGCAGGAGCAGTCGCAGCAGTCGCAGCAGCCATCACAACCGTCGCACCCGTCACGCAGGAAGCAGCGCTCGTCCCAGGCGGCGTTCTTCAGCTCGCTCCACTCGGGCCGCCACAGCCCGCAGGTGACGACGGTGCCCACGGCGGCCACCGTCCGCAGGGGCCAGACGGGACGCCGCCGGGACGCCGTCTCGTGCCCGCCGAAGGCGCGGGTCACCGCCCGCCGTACCTCGGTGCCGAGCAGCACGTCCACGAGGTGCCGCTGCTCCAGCTCCAGGTCGCGTACGGCGAGCCCGATGCCGTGGGCGGCGTCGTCGCAGACCCGCCGCGCCTCCTCCCGGGCGGTGCCCGTGGCGGTGAGCGGGTTGAACGCGCCTCGCGCGGCGTCCTCCTCCTGGTCCTCGGCGGCGTCGAGCAGGTGGGCGAGGCGGCCGAACAGTGTGCCGATCTCGGCCAGCGCCGCGGCGTTCCCGGGACGGCCGGCCAGGACCGCCGTGTGCGCGAACGCCGCCGCGACCGCCTCCTCCGTGGGCCGGGTCAGCTCCAGCAGCGCGACCGCCGCTCCCCCGGCGCCGGGGGCGGCCGCACGCCGTTCCCGGTCGGGCAGGGCGGTGGCGGCGCGGCGTTCCCGGTCGAGCAGGGCGGTGGCGGCGCGGCGTTCCCGGTCGAGCAGGGCGGCGGCGGCTCGGCGCTCCAGCGCGATCTGCCGGTCGGCCGTCGCCGCCAGCGTCGCGGTGTCGAAGCCCACCTCCGCCCCGAGCCGCGCCCCGGCCGCCTCCCAGCGGGTCGCCAGCAGGCGGCTCGCGGCGGCCGCGGCCGGGGCCGCGTCGCCGTCCGCGGCGTGGTCGCGGAGCCGCCCGGCGGCCAGCACCAGCGACACCGAGGCGGCCAGCCGCGCCCCCCGCGCCCGATGGTCCACGACGTCGGCCCGGCGGAGGCCGCGCAGCGCGCACGGGCCCGCGGTGCGGTGCGGAGAGGCGGACGGGAGCTGGGCCTCGGTGAGCACCGAGACGATCAGGGTGTCGTAGTTGGTGGCCAGCCGGGCGGCCTGCCCCTGCCCGTCCCTCAGCGTGAGGCAGAGGCCGCACAGGTGGGCGCGCCACGCGTCGCGCACGCTCGCGCAGGCATGCGTGACGCAGGGGCGGATGATTCCGAACACACAACCTCGCCGGTCTTGGAACGATCTATGCGATTGGTCGGAGGATCGTACTGCGAAAGCGGCTCGGGATGATACGGGCCCTCCCCCGGAGCGGGACGATGTGTCTACTCGACCGGGTCCGCGTCCGAACTCAGACGTAGTAGGTCCACGGCAGGACCTGGGCGGCGGTCGTGCAGAACGCCTCGGAGGCCATGCAGGAGCCCGGCTGTCCTGTCTCACCTGATGTGAGGCAGCCTCATCGATCATGAGGCATCCCACCGATCAGTCGCGGAGTTCGCCTTCAAGGAGGCCCATAAGGATCATGTCGTGCCACTTGCCATCACGACGGAAGCACTCGCGGACGCGGCCCTCCTCGACGAAGCCCACCTTCTCGTAGACGCGGCGCGCGGCGGTGTTCTCTGCCGCGAAGTCCAGAGTGATCCGGTGCAGACGCATTTCATTGAAGCCGTACCTGCACATCAGGCGCATCGCCTCAGTGGCGTAGCCACGACCCCAGACATCCTTTTCGCCGAGCTGGATATCCAGCTCGGCATTCCCGACCTCCGGCTTGGCGTCCCTGAGCCGGACGAACCCGACGGCACGCTGATCGTGGAGCGACTCGATGATGAACCGGCAGTTCTCGTAGCTGTTGCGCGACACCGCCGCCAGCCGCTCCTGCGCCTGCACGAACGACTCGGGATAGCCGCTGCTCATCCAGCGCATCACCTCGGGGTCGTGACTCCAGCGCCATATGCTCTCGAAATCCGTGGGTTCGACGGCGCGTAGGCGGACAAGCTTTCCCGTCAGCATCGCCGAGTTCTACCAGCGTGCGATCCGGACAATCAACTGATCCCCCACATCGATGAGACAGTCCGCAGTATGGAGAGGTACGACGAATCCACCATGCCGAGAGAACGCGGAGATGCCTCAGGATTGAACGAGACGGAACACCAGCCCCGATGCCCATGGAGCATCGATCTCTCCTGTCGCACTGCCCGGAGGCCGCCTTGACAGAGATCACCCCTGCCCGGTTACGCGACCTCGCCGGCCGCGCCCAGGCCCTCGCCGCGGAGGTCCGGGCACTGGCCGGCAGCCCGGCCCTCGATTCCCTCGAACGGGAGCACCTGCGCGCGGCCCTGCACGCCGCGGACTGGCTCGACCGGGGCGGCGAGGATCTGCGGCGCGCGGCGGGCGACCTGGCCAGGCTCCGCTCCGTTCCGGAGCCGGCGTGCGGCGTCCCGTGGGGCGTATGTCCCGAGCACGGCAACACCCTGTCCTCCAGCGGGGGCGTCACCACCTGCCGGGTGTGCCGCCGCCGCTGGGACCATGACCGGCTCGGCCGGCCGTGCCAGGAACCGGTGACGTGGAAGGTCACCGACCGGGCGGGCACCGTGACCAAACTGTGCGACGGCCACGTCCTCGCGGCCCGCGCGGCCGTCGAGGGCGCCACCTTCACCCGCCTCGACACCACCAGAGGCGACCAGCCCTGACCGGTCCGCTCGCTGCGCCACGCTGCCCTTCCACCCCGGCCGCTGAACCGCACCGTCAGGCGGTCTCGTTCACGACGGCGGTCCGGCGCGGCAGAACCGGCAGCGCGAGCCAGATCAGCGACGCGCCCGCCACCACGTGCACGGCGCTGGTGAGCAGCGTGTCGGGCAGCGGGGCGAGCACCGCCAGCAGCGGCAGCGCGACACCGTACCCGTACACGGCGGGCCGGGGGAAGATCCGCGAGCGCGCCATCGAGACGGCGAACAGCACCGTGCCGGCCACGAACACCGCGGTCGCGGCGAGGAACGCCGCCCTGGTCGGCCCCTGGAGCAACCGCTCCACGATCGCGGGCTCCAGGTAGAACAGCACGAGGTTCAGGGTGAACGCGACACCGGCGAACAGGCCGAGCCCGACGACGTTCACCGCGTACGCGACGAGCCCGAAGCGCCCGCCGGCGGCGGCCTGGTGGAGGTAGAGGACCGTCAGGGCCGGTGTTCCCAGCGCGGTCCCGAGCCCGAGGACGAAGCTCGTCACGGCGGTCTCGCCGGTGAACGCCTCGACCAGTGCCGGGCCCGCGATCGACAGGCCCAACAGAATCGCGCAGATCGCGCCGAAGCGCGGCAGCCAGGTGGAAGTCATGAGGAAGCGGCTCCTTGCCGTCGGCAGTGGACGTGACGACCGTAGGAGGCCCGGGGCCGGCGGGTGCAGATGCCGGTCGTCCCGGCTCACGTCCGGAGGTCACGGCGCGTACGCCGGGCGGGGCCGCCGGATCCGGAGCCGACCGTGCCGGTCGGCATGTGCCGTCCGGCCAGAACCGGCCCGCGACGATCGACCCCCGGCGGAAGCGGGGCGTAGCCTGACGGCGGGCGCTCCGGCCGGACGGACGGGGACCCGCCGCCGCACACGAGCGGCTCCCGTTCCCCTCACCGAGGTCGCGCGAGCCGGGCACGGCCGTGAGGGACGTGCCGCCCGGGAGGCGGCGTGCCGCCGTACCGGTAGGGAGGGTTTGGGATGACTCCGTCACCGACCGCGCTCGCCCCGGCCGCCGACACCCCGTCACGCGCGTCCGGGCGTCCGGTGCCGTGGGTCGCGCCGGTGCTCTACGCCGCGGTTCTGGCGGCCGGGCTGTACCACGACGCCGTCGCCGCCGTCCCTCCGCCGCCCTCCGCGGTGGCCGTCTTCGTCGCCGGTCTGGCGGCGTTGTCCGGCCTGGACGTGCTGGAGCGGCGCTGCTACCGCGCGCGGACGCCCAAGGGCCCCGCCGCCGCCCTCGCGGGAGCCCGGCTGGCCCTGTTCGTCGTGGTCGCGGCCGCCGATCCGGCCGGCCTGTCCCGGGTGCTGTGGGTCCTGCTGCCGTTCACCGCGTACTTCGCCTTCGGCCGCCGTGTCGCGATCGCGCTGGCCGCCGTGTGCCTGGGCCTGCTGGTCGCGTGGTTCTCGATCGCCGCGCCGGGCTGGTACCTGAACGCGGCCTACGTCTCCGACCTGCTCATGTTCGTCCTGGGCCTGGTCCTCGCCGTCGCCATGGCCGCCGTGGCGGTCGGCGAGCAGGAGTCGCGTACGCGACTGGAGCACGCGCTGCACGAGGTGGCGGAGTCCCACACGCGGCTCAGCAGGTACGCCGAGCGCGTCGCCGAGCTCACGGCGGCCGAGGAGCGCAACCGGGTGGCGCGCGAGATCCACGACAGTCTGGGGCATCACCTCACCGCCGCCGCGGTGCAGATGGAGAAGGCGGAGGCGTTCCTCGACCGCGACCGGCCCACCGCCGAGCGCGCCCTGGCCGACGCGCGGACGTCGGCCGCGCGGGCCCTGGAGGAGGTCCGTCACTCGGTACGCGCGCTGCGCGGGGAGGCGGGGCCGTTCCGCCTGTCGGAGGCGCTCGCCGAGCTCGTACGGCTCCTGGACGGCGCCCGTCCGCACGTGACCCTGGAGACGGCCGGCGACGAGGCGGGCTACGACGCCGCGGCGCTGAGGGCGCTGTACCGCGCCGCGCAGGAGGCGCTGACCAACGCCCTCAGACACGCCGCCGCCGGACGGGTCACGGTCTCGGCGACCTGCGGGGACGTGGAGGCGCTGCTCGTCGTGACGGACGACGGCACCGGCCTTCCCCCCGGCCCCTGGGAGGAGCGGGGGGTCGGCCTGCGCGGGATGCGGGAGCGGATGCGCCTCGCCGGCGGAGCCGTCGCCGTCACGAGCCAGGCGGGGCACGGCACCACCGTCACCGTGACCGTGCCGCGCCGGTCGGCGGTGGGCCGATGACGCTCTCCCCCGCGGACCCCAACGGTCCGGCCGGACCAGGCGAGCAGCGCGTGCGGGTGCTGGTCGTCGACGACCAGGAACTGGTCCGCGAGGGCATCGCCTCCCTGCTCGGCATCCAGCCCGGCATCGTCGTCGTGGGCACGGCCGCGGACGGCCGGGAGGCCGTCGAGGCCGCGCTCTCGCTGGAGCCGGACGTGGTCCTCATGGACGTCCGCATGCCGCGCATGAACGGCGTCGAGGCGGTGTCGGTCCTGCGCCACCGGGCCCCCGCCTGTCGCGTGGTGATGCTGACGACCTTCGACAACGACGAGTACGTCGTCGAGGCGCTGCGGGCGGGCGCGGCCGGCTACCTGCTGAAGAACCTCCCCGCCGCCCGGCTCGCCGAGGCGGTGCGGCTGGCGTCCGCCGGCGTCGCCCAGCTCGACGCCTCGGTCACCCTGCGCCTGGCCGCCGCCCTGCCGTCCGAGCCGGGACCCGGCCGCGACGCCGGGCCGTCACCGGCCTCGGTCCTGACGCCGCGCGAGATCGAGGTCCTGCGGCTCATCGCGACCGGGTCGACCAACAGGGAGATCGCGGCACGCATGTACCTCAGCGAGGGCACGGTGAAGAACCACATCTCGCGGATCCTCGGCCGGCTGGGCCTGCGCGACCGGACCCAGGCCGCCGTCTACGCCAGGGATCACCGGCTCCTGTGAACGCCCCCGGGAAGCGCGGCCACGCCGGGCCGGATCCGGGGTCCCCTGCCTACGGGCTGACCAGCGCCAGATCGAGCACGTCGATGCCGACCGGGGTGCGCTCGGTCGCGATCCGGCTCGTCGCCCACGGACCGGGGAACCGGTGCAGCAGTGCGCGAACCGCGATGGCGACCTCGTGCCGGGCCAGGTGCGCGCCGAGGCAGAAGTGCACACCATGGCCGAAGGACAGGTGCTCGTTGGGCGTCCGGCCGGGCCGGAACTCCTGCGGCTCGGCGAACACCCGGGGATCCCGGTTGGCCGAGAGCACCATGGCGATCACCCGCCGGCCGGCCTCGATGGGGTGCCCGGCGATGCTGGTCGGACCGGTGGTGAACCGGTCGGTGCCACCGATCGGGGGGAGGAACCGCAGCACCTCCTCGACGGCATCGGGCACCAGTCCAGGGTCGGCGCGCAGCCGGGCCAGCGCTTCCGGGTGTGCCGCCAGGCACAGCACGATGTTGACCAGCAGGGTCTTGGTCGTCTCGTGGCCGTTGATGAGCAGCAGCGTGCAGAAGTCGAGCACCTCCTCGTCGGAGAGCCGGCTGCCGTCCGGCTCGGCGGCCAGCAGGGTGTCGATCACGTCGCCCCGGGGTCGGGCGCGGTGTTCGGCGAACACCTGGCGGAAGTACGCGGCCAGCTCGGCGTGCGCGGCGCGGAACGCGGCCTGGCGCGCCGGGTCCTCGCTGAACGAGCCGGCGAAGGAGGTGATCGCCTCGGTCCAGCGCACGAAGTCCGGTTGCCGGTCCGCCTCCACTCCGAGCAGCGCGGCGATGGTGCGCACCGGCAACGGGTGACCGAGCCGGCCGATCACGTCCAGCTCACCGTCCACCTCGGCCAGTTGCGTCCGCACGGTGTCGGTGATCGAGGGAAGCAACGCCCGGATCGCGCGGGGTGTGAAGGCCCGGCTGACCAGCCGGCGCAGCAGGTGGTGCCGGGGCGGGTCGATCGCCGACAGGCCGCCGAGAATCGGATTGTCCCGGTGCGGCACGGGTCGCGCGCTGTGGCGCAGCTCGTCGGACGAGAACACCGGGTAGTCGGTGAGCACCCGCCTCACCTCGGTGTAGCCGTGCACCACCCAGGCCCCGAGCGGTTCGACGAAACGCACGCCGTCCCCGGCGAGACCGTCCCGTGCGGTCTGCCCGTACCAGTCGAAGATCTCTTTGACGCCGTCATCAGCCATGCGCCGAGTGTGTGGGCCCGGGCTGGTCAAGGCTTGGAGAAAACGGACACCGGCAGCAACGTGGCCGGCGACGCCCCCACCGCGTGCCGGAACTCGGCGAGCAGGTGTGACTGGTCGTAGCAGCCGCTGCGCACGGCGATGGCCGCCCAGTCCGGGCGCTCGCCCCTGGCCAGCGCGGCGTGCGCGGCGGCGAGCGCGTGGTGCAGCCGCACCACGCGCACGTACGACTTGGGCCGCAGCCCGACCGCCGCCCCGAACCGCCGCCGTAGCTGCCGCTCGGACAATCCGGCCCGGACGGCATGCCGGTCCACCGGCGCACCCGGCGCCGCGTGCATCGCCGCCAGTACGACGCGCACCCGCTCGTCGACCCGGCATCGCCCGGCCCGCGCCCGCACCAGTGCCAGCGCCCCGGCCAGCCGCTCGGTCACCGGCCCGTCCAGCCGCCCGACCTCGATGGGCGCCCCGGCCAGCGGCACCTCGTCGGCCGCGACCCCGAACAGCCCGGTCACCGTCCCCGGTCGCAGCCGCACCCCGACCAGGGGCCCGCCCTCGGGCAGCGGTCCCCGCCGGACGCGCGTCTCAGGACCGGCCAGCCAGCATGCCCCGTCCGGCATGACCAGCAGGTCGACGGCGGGGTGCGGCAACCCCCTCGGCACCGCGTCGCCATCCAGCACCCAGCTCCCGGCCACCAGGTGGGCCAGGTCGGCAGGCACGGTCAAAGCGGTCACCAGCGCAGTCAACCGGGTGCCCGCCGCGTTCGCCAGCGATTAAGAAGACGACTCGTCCGGTGAGTCGGCGGCAGCACATGAGGGTTGCGGCGATGGCGACAAAGGAATCGTTGGAGGAACGCAGCGGTCTCAGAGGGACACGATCTGATGGATCACGTGGGGGCGGACGAAGAGTTCGTCGTTGGTGCCATCAACGCTCCCGGGTGGGGACGCGCCGAACTCCGCCTCAAGGGCCTCCTTCGTCTCCGCTGACCGAAGCGTCGCGAACGCCGCCTCAAGCGCCCCCGGAGAGTCCATCTTCACGATGGAGACGACGGATTCACCGTCTTCGGCAAGCCAGCAATCGGCTGAGAGGCAGCCGGTCACGTTGCGGAAGACCCGGGCCACTCCTTCCACGTGCCTGGCGAACTGATCGCGGTAGTGGGCGTACGGATAGTGATAGGCGATGAAGCCTGTCTTCATGACGACCTCCTCATATACGCTGCCGTATATTGAGGACCGTAGCCCCTTATATACGCTGCCGTATAGATGGTGGGCGTGTGAGAGGAGTCACATCGTGGGTGCGATCAGGACCCCTCGTGAAGCATGGGTCGAGCAGGGCCTGAAGGCCTTGGCGGAAGGCGGTCCGGAGGCGGTGCGGGTCGAGGCTCTCGCCAAGGCGCTCGGGGTGACCAAGGGCGGCTTCTACGGATACTTCGCGGACCGGAACGCCCTGCTCGAGGAGATGTTGGAAGCCTGGGAGCGGGAGAGTGTCGACGATGTCCTCAGCAGGATCGAGGAGGAGGGCGGTGATCCGCGAGCCAAGATCCAGCTGGCCGGCCGGCTCACTCTTTCCGCCGACCGTCTGCTCCCGATCGATCTCGCCATCCGTGACTGGGCCCGGCATGACGCGGCCGTCGCCGTCCGGTTGCGCCGGGTGGACAACCGGCGGATGGCTCTGCTGCGCGAGATGATCGGCACCTTCTGCTCCGACCCGGACGAGGTCGAGGCCCGCAGCCTGCTGGCATTCTGCATGGCGATCGGCAGTCACTTCCTCGCCGCGGAGCACCTCGGCCGCAACCGCGAGCAGGTCATCGCCCGGGCGGCCGACATCCTTCTGGCAACGTGATCGACACGAGGCTGCTGGGCTCTACTCGTAGCCGATCGATCAGTATGGTCGCGCACATTGATCCAGCGCGTGGCGTACGCCGGGTTTCACTGCCGCCCGCTCAGCCACCGAGCGCTTTCGGACTACAGGAGGCCGGCGTCGCGTACCGTGTTCGCCACGTCCACGCGGCTGTCGGTGCCGAGTTTGGCGAAGATGCGGGTGATGTTGGCCTTCACCGTGGCCACGCTCACCGACAGGTTCGTGGCGATCTCGGGGTTCGAGCTGCCCTTGGCCACCTCGATCGCCACCTCGCGCTCGCGCGCGGTGAGCTGGTCCAGCTCCTTGACGGCCTGCGGCTTGTACCGGCCGGTCGCCGCCGCGATCACCTGGTGGGCGACGCTCGGTGACAGGGCCGGCTCGCCCCTGGCCACCGCGCGCACAGCCTCGATCATCTTCGCCGGCGGCGTGTCCTTCAGCAGGAAGCCGTGCGCGCCGAGCCGCAGCGCGCGCAGCACCATGTCGTCGGCGTCGAACGTGGTCAGCACCAGAATGCGCGGCGGCGACGGTCGATCGAGCAGCAGCTCGGTGGTCGTGAGCCCGTCCTGGACCGGCATCCGGATGTCCATCAGGACGACGTCGGGCCGCATGTCGCGGACCACGGTCATGGCCTGCCTGCCGTCCGCCGCGTCGCCGACGAGATCCAGGTCGGGCTCGCCGCCGAGGATGAGGCGCAACCCCGTGCGTACCATCGGGTCGTCGTCCACGATCACCACTCTGATCACGGGTCAAGCCTCCCATGGCAGCCGCACGTCGAGAATGAAGCGTCCGTCCTGGACCGCGTGGTTCATGGTGCCGCCGGCCATCCGGGCACGCTCGGCCAGCCCGACCAGGCCCAGCCGCCCGCCAGGGCCAGGGCCGCCGAGGCCGGGGCCGGAGCCGGAGCCGGGGCCGGAGCCGGACGATCCGGCGTATGGAGCCGGGTTGCTCATCCGGATCCGCAAGCCCTGGCCTGGTCGTCCGCCGAGCTCGGCTCTCACCCGGGCGCCCGGCGCGTGCTTGCGCGCGTTGGTCAGCGCCTCCTGCACGATCCGGTACGCGTGCCGCCCGGTCTGCGCCGGCAGCAACTCGCGCCCGTCGATGGTGTCGGTCACCTCGACCCGCTGCCCGGCCACGCGTACTTCGTCGAACAGGGCGTCCAGGTCGGCCAGGTTCGGCTGCGGGTCCTCGACGCCGCCGTCGCGGCTCAATGTGCCGAGTACGGTGCGCAGCTCGTTGAGCGACTGGTGTGCGTTCTCCTGTATCGCCTGGGCCGCCTTGCGGGTCTGCTCGGCGGTGAGGTCGGTGCGGTGCGCCAGGCCTCCGGCGAGCATCGCCAGCAGGGAGATCCGGTGTGCCAGCACGTCGTGCATCTCGTGGGCGATCTTGACCCGTTCGGTCAGTCTGGCCTGCTCGACGCGGTGCGCCTGCGCCTCGAGCGCGGCCTGTCGCCGCGAGGCGGCCAGGTCGCGCCGCGCGCTCAGGTAGAGGCCGAAGACGGTCAGCCCGCCGACGATCACGCTGCCGGTCACGATCGTGACGCTCGTGACGGAGACGACCCTGAGCCGGTCGGCGCTCCGCCACAGGATCTGCGTCGCTGGGCACAGCCACACGGCGAGGGCGATCGGGACGATCTGGCGCCAGCGGCGATGCGTGCACAGGGAGACGTAGGTGACGTAGGCGGGGCCGGCCGCGGTGGTCGAGTAGAGGGTCAGGAGCGCGGTCGCCAGCGCGACCTGCCAGGGGAAGCGGTGCCGCCATCGCATCAGCGCCAGACCGGCCCCGAACAGGGCCAGATCCAGCGCAATCTGGGCGAGGCCGGGGGCGACCTCGCGGTTCAGGGCTGACAGGATCGAGATCCCGCCGACGAACAGCGCGGGCACAGTGGCGCAGAGGTAGCGCAGAGCCTCGCCCCGGCTCTTCTCTTTCACGCCCGGCTCACCGACGCCCCGCTCATCCGCCCCTGGCTCATTCACACCCGACAGCCTAAGGAAGTACTGGAGCCGCCCCTAGCTACCAGGGTCCAGAACGGGTAGCCCTGGGTCCATCTCTCGGCCGGTGGCCATCGCCCTGGGTCCGATGACCCGAGGCGGGGAACCCGGTGAACTAGGACCGTGATCGAATTCCATTGCGTCAGCAAGACATACAAAGGGGTGAAAGCCCTCGACGAGGTGTCCTTCACCGTCGAGGCAGGCAGCGTCACCGGGTTCCTCGGGCCCAACGGCGCGGGAAAGTCGACGGCTCTGCGCGTCCTGACCGGGCTCTCGCGGCCGACGTCGGGGTCGGCCACCGTGTTCGGGCTGCCGTACGCCGAACTCGTCTGTCCCGGCCGCCGGGTCGGGACGCTGCTCGACGCCGGCGCCCTGCATCCGGGGCGCAGTGGGCGGGAGGTCCTGACGCTGGGGGCGATGATGCTGGGCCTGCCCCGCTCGCGCGTCGGAGAGAGCCTGGAACTGGTCGGGCTGACCGGCAAGGAGAGCAGGCGGGCCGTCGGCGGCTATTCGCTGGGCATGCGGCAGCGGCTCGGTATCGCCCACGCGCTGCTCGGCCGGCCTGAGGCGCTCGTGCTGGACGAGCCCGCCAACGGCCTCGACCCGCAGGGCATCCAGTGGATGCGCGGGCTGCTGCGCAGCCTGGCCGACTCCGGCTGCGCGGTGCTGCTCAGCTCCCACCTGCTGCACGAGGTGGAGCAGGTCGCCGACCAGATCGTGATGATCGGACGCGGTCGCGTGCTCGCCCGGGGCTCCGTCGCCGAGCTCGCCCGCGGTGGCGGCCTGGAGCGGACCTTCCTCGAACTGACCGCCCAAGCCGACAGGAGCGCCGCATGACCCCTACCGACATTCCGTTCACCAGGCTGCTGCGGGTCGAGACCCGCAAGCTGTTCGACACGCGCAGCGGTCTCATCCTCGCGGTGAGCGCGATCGGGCTGGCGCTCGCGGCCGTCGTCGCCCGGGGCCTCACGTCGGAGCCGCGCTGGTTCACCCTGGCCGGGACCGCCGCCATCCCGCTCGGGACGCTGCTGCCCGTGCTGGCCATTCTCACGGTGACCAGCGAATGGCGGCATCGCACCGCGCTGACCACGTTCGCGCTGGAGCCCCGGCGCGGGCGGGTGCTGGCGGCCAAGTGCCTGCCGCCACTGACGGCCACCGTGGCGGGCTGCGTGCTCGCACTGCTGGCGGCCCTGCCCATGACCGCCGTCGCCGCCGCGGTTCACGGCGTCGAGGCCACGTGGACCGTCGCGCCCGCCCAGGTGCTGGGCTGGATCGCGACGATGGTGCTGCTGACCGGCCAGGGCCTCGGCATGGGTCTGGTGTTGTTGAACGCGCCGGCGGCGATCGTGATCTGTCTGGCCGGCACGGCCCTGTGGAGCGCTGTGGCCCGGCTCGGCGACATGGGCGCGATCCTGGCGGACTGGCTCGACCTCAACCGCACTACCAACCCCCTGATGAACGGCGGGTTCACCGGCGACGCCGCCCTTCGGCTGGCCGTGTCGGTGTTCGTGTGGATCGTCGTTCCGATGGCCGCAGGAATGCTGCGCATCTCGAGGAAGGAGATCGGCTGACGGCGGCGGGGCCGTTGGCTGCGATCGGTGCCGGGTCCCGCCACCTTGATGCCCGTGCACGCCGGCCTGACGTGCACGAGCACCTTCGACAACGCCGTGCCGACCGCGTCGTGGTGGCTGTCGTCCACCAGGTAGTAGCGCACCATGACCACGTCCTCACTGGTCAGGCCAGCCGCCTCGACCGCGTCGAGCGTGATGGCGAAGGCCGTCATGGCCTATAGGTGCCCCACACCGGCCTACACGGACCGACACCTGTCAACGCCTCAACCCGCCGCAGGGAAACACCTGCGCCCGCGGCCGCCGGCCGGACAAGATGCGAGATGTCCCCGGCCCGGGTCCCAAGAAGGGGACCCCGGGATCGCACACCATCGAGAGGGGCACCTCGTGCCGAAGAAGACCAGCGACGGTCCGCACAGCTACGACGCGGACACCGACACCGTCCGGGTGAGCCGTACTGATCTGTGGCGGTTGCTGCTGACCTTCCGGAACCTGGCCCCGGGGCACGGCCAGGGCTCCTGGTCGCACATGGAGGACCATGACATCTCCTTCGAATGCCTGGCCGACGCCATCGACGCGGCCAACCAGGTGCTCAACGGACGCACGTGGACGGGGCCGGACTACCGGATGCGCTGCGATCTGTCGCAGGCCTACCGCTGGCCCCAGCACGCGCCTTACGACGGCGGCCTGGTGACCGCGGTCCGGGTCGTGGACGCCGCCTCCGGTACCGACCGCGGCTCGCATTACGTCCCGGCCCCCCGGCTGGAGTCCTGGCCGACGACGCTGTGCGGGTTCGGCTTCACCCCGCAGGAGGCACGGCCGGTCGACGGCGACCCTGACTGCACCGCCTGCCTCCGCGAGCCGGCCCTGGTGGAGCATCTGCAAGCGACCACCGGCGGCGAGCCCCGTACGACACCGGCCGCCAGGACGCGCTGACGCCACCCCGCGCCGGCCATGGGGAGCAGTCGTCTGCCCTGTGAACGCGGCTTGGGCCTGCGGATCACGGATCGCGCTGGACGCGCGGCCCGATGCGGTCCTCGCGCGCCCGCCAGGCGGCCCGCGTGAAAGCACAGGCAGACCCCATTTCCATGATCCCACGACCATAAGAATGATGGCGCTATCCGTGATTTAAGCCCCCTTCTGGCGCTGAGCGCGACAGAAGGTGCGAAGCATCGTTTATGAGCCACAGAGTCTACCAATGCCATAGTTCAGTGGGAAACCTGGGATAAAAGGAGGCAAAGTTACTTTCGATGTCGAGCAATAGCGCTCGGCGGCGCGGATAGGTGGGCCACCGACGGGCACTCGACCATAGATAGCGGATACCGCGACCGTAGTAAAAGTGACATTTGCGACGAGTTGCGTCGACATAGAAAGAGGCTGCAATGGTAGCGCAAATGGGGCGGGAGAAGCCCGTACGAGACGAGTCTCTCCCCGCAGGAACCCTCTACCACACCTCAATGAACGATTCGGGGGCGTGGGAGGTCTGGACCCCGAACTTCAACGGCGCCGACAAGATGACCTCGGTGTTCGCGGTCAATGACGTCGCCGGCAACACCGGACTGTTCGGCATCGGAGCCGACGGAACCCTGTACCAGACCGCCATGAACAAATCGGGGTACTGGGACGAGTGGACCCCGAACTTCAACGGCGCCGCCAAGATGACCTCGGCGTTCTCGATCTACGGCGTCTCCGGCAACACCGAGCTGTTCGGCATCGGGACCGACCATAACCTCTACCACACCTATATGGACGATTCGGGGTCGTGGTACGAATGGACCCGTAAATTCCTCGGCGGGTGCCACATGGCCTCGGTGTTCGCGATGAACGCCAACACCGGCAACACCGAGCTGTTCGGCATCGGGACCGACAACACCCTTTACCACACCTTCTTGGATCAATCGGGGCGCTGGGACCCGTGGACCCCGTACTTCAACAGCGCGCCCCCGATGGTCTCGGTGTTCGCGGTTTCGCTCATCGCCGGCGGCATACAGACAGGCGACACCGGGGTGTTCGGCATCGGGACAGACGGAACCCTGTACTACTGCACGGTCGGCTGGGACGAGGGGTCCTGGACGGAGTGGACCCCGAACTTCAACGGCGCCGCCAAGATGAACTCGGTGTTCGCGATATACGCCGACGCCTCCGGCAACACCGAACTGTTCGGCATCGGGACCGACGACACCCTCTACCGCACCTACTACTTGGGAGGTGACTGGGACACGTGGGAGCCGAACTTCAATGGCGCCGCCAAGATGACCTCGGCGTTCTCGATCAATGACGTCGCCGGCGACACCGAACTTTTCGGCATCGGAGCCGACGGAACCCTGTACCAGACCGCCATGAACAATTCGGGGGACTGGGGCACCTGGGTCCCGAACTTCAACGGCGCCGCCAAGATGACCTCGGTGTTCTCGATCAACGGCGTAACCGGCAACACCGAACTGTTCGCCATCGGGACGACCTGATCGCCATGCCCGACCGGTGGCCTTCACACCAAGAACGCCGACGGGGGTGAGCGAAGAGTTTCGCGCGGTTATCCGCTCGAAGCGGAAGGTGCCAGGTGCGGCGCTTGGCGACCGCCCTCTCCTGGCCCACGCCGGGGGGCTGGGGGCCGGAAGACCCCCGGACGGGGGTGTGGGGGCTTGCCCCCGCGGAGCGCTGCCCGGAGCCCCATGGCGCGAAGCGCCCCGCGAAGGACCATGCCCTTCGTCCTGAAGCCCCATCAGCGACTTCGACGGGCTACGACTCGCGGTCCTCGCGCAGGACCTCGCCGTGGACCACCTTGCCGCCACGCGCGGGGCCGCCGTCGGCCGCGGCGTCCGGCGCGCCCGGGAACGGCTCAGGGAAGAGCTGCGCGTACGGCGAGGCGGCGGCCATGCGCTTGACCCGGCGGTCGAAGAACCACGCCCCGAGGCGGCGCATCAGCGGCCGGGTGAACGGCAGCACGCACAGGAACCCGGCGATGTCGGTGAAGAAGCCGGGCGTCAGCAGCAGCGCACCGCCCACGAGGATGAGCCCGCCGTCGGCCAGCTCGCGGTCGGGCATGCGCCCGGACCCCAGCGCCTCCTGCAGCGCCCGCCAGGCGCGCCGGCCCTCGCGGCGCACGAGCCAGGCACCGAGCAGGCTGTCGGCGATCAGCAGGGCCACGGTCGGCCAGCCGCCGATGACCGAGCCGACCTGGATGAGCAGCCAGATCTCCAGGACGGGTACGACCAGGAAGGCCAGGAACAGCAGGAGCCGCATCGTTTCCTCGATTTCAGCACACGCGCGTACGGAAGGAACAACGACCGGCGGGGCCGCCGCGTTCCGCGATCAGATGCGTCTCCTGCCGAAGCGGGCCGGCAGACCCGTGAAACCCCACACGGCGATCCGCCAGAACGCCTCCGTCATGATGCGCCGGCTCATCTTGCTGGTGCCGACGGTCCGCTCGACGAACGTGATCGGCACCTCCACCACCCGCAGCCCGTGCCGCGCGGTGCGCAGGGTGAGGTCGACCTGGAAGCAGTAGCCCTGCGACTCGACGTCGGCCAGGCCGATCTTCTCGAGCGTCTCGGCCCGGTAGGCGCGAAAGCCCGCGGTCGCGTCGCGGACGGCGAGGCCCAGCATGATCCGGGTGTAGACGTTGGCGCCGCGCGAGAGCAGCTCGCGGGCGACGGGCCAGTTGACCACCTCGCCGCCGGGCACCCAGCGCGAGCCGATGGCCAGGTCGGCGCCGCCGGCCAGCGCCTCCAGCAGCTTGGGCAGCTCCTCCGGCTGGTGGGAGCCGTCGGCGTCCATCTCGACCAGCACGTTGTAGCCTTCGCCGAGGCCCCAGCGGAACGCCTCGATGTAGGCGGCGCCGAGCCCCTCCTTGCCGGGCCGGTGCAGGACGTGGACGTGGTCGTCCTCGGCCGCGAGCCCGTCGGCGACCTCGCCGGTGCCGTCGGGGCTGTTGTCGTCCACCACGAGCAGGTGGGCCTCCGGCAGGGCCGCCCGCACCCGCTCGACGATCACCGGGACGTTGCCGCGCTCGTTGTAGGTCGGCACGATGACGAGCACTCGGCCAAGAGTCTCCATGATCAGCCCTTCCCCGTCCGGTCGGCTTGCCGCCTGCCGCGCCACACGGCGACGCCCACGGCCGCCACGCCCATCAGCGCGAGCGCCCACTCGGGCAGCGCGCCGACCCGGGTGGCGATCGTCTCGCGGGTGCGCACGGGCACCGTCACCACGTTCATGTCCGCGACGAGCTCGCGGGTACGCCAGGAGACCTTACCGTCAGGCGTGACGTACGCGGAGATCCCCGTGGTCGCGGCCGTCACGACCGCGCGGTTGTGCTCCACGGCCCGGATCTGCGACATGGCGAGCTGCTGGGGCGGCAGGTTGGACAGCGCGTAGGAGGCGTTGTTGGTCTGCACCACGATCGGGCTCGCCCCGGTGCGCACGGTGCCGCGGACGGTGCCGTCGTAGGCCACCTCGTAGCAGTTGACCGCGCCGACCGTCACGGGCCCCATCTTCAGGTCGCCCGGCCGGGTGCCGGGCACGGACTGCCGGCCGACCAGGCTCGCCCGCTGCCACAGCGCGAGCACGATGTCCTTGAACGGGGTGTACTCCCCGAAGGGCACCAGGTTCTGCTTGTCGTAGTGGGCGCCGGGCCCGGTGACCGGGTCCCAGACGAGGCTGCGGGTGGCGCGCTCCGTGTCGCCGATGGCCACGACCGCGCCGACCAGGGTGGGCACGCCCACCGCCTTGACGGAGGCGTCGATGGTCGCGCGGGCGAACGCGTCACGGTAGGGGTCGATGTCGGTGGAGTTCTCCGGCAGGACGACGAGATCGGGCCGGGGCAGCTTGCCCGCCCGCACGGCGGCGGCCAGGCGCTCGGTCTCGGCGGAGTGGTTCTTCAGCACGACGGCCGGCTCGTCGCCCAGGGCGTACATGCCGCGGCCGGGCACGTTGCCCTGCACGATGCCGACGTTGACGGTGCGGCCCTCGTCGCCCGGGTGCGGCACGGCGAGCGTGAGCGCGGGCACCGCCACCGCGAGCGCGACCGGCGCCAGCTTCCGCGCCGCGCCGCCCCGCGCGGGACGGGCGGCGTACGCCGGAAGGACGCGGCTCACGAGGGCGTGGGCCAGCAGGGCGCCGGACAGCACGACGGCGAACGACACGAGCGGCGCGCCGCCGACCGCGGCGAAGCCGGTGTAGGCCGACTCGCCCTGGCTGAAGGCCAGCCGCGCCCAGGGGAAACCGCCGATGGGCACCAGCCCGCGCGCCCACTCCATGGCCACCCAGAGCCCGGCGAACCACAGCGGCCACAGCCGCAGCCGGAACACCGGCGAGGCCAGAGCGGCCATCGCGGCATAGAACAGGCTCTCCACGGCCACGAGCATCGCCCACACGTCGTCGCCGATGGTGCGCACCCAGGAGAGCGTGGGCACGAGGAAGACGGCGGCGGCCAGGTAGCCGAGCCAGGCGGCGCGGCGGGGGCGGGTGCCGTACACGGAGGCCACGACCAGCGTGATGCCGAGCGGCGCGGTGACCCACCAGCCGAGCGGCGGGAAGGCGAGGAACAGCAGGATCCCGCCCGCGGCCGCGGCGACCACCCGGGCGAGCAGGACACGCACGGGCTCACGCGCCGGCCTCCCGGGCCTCACGGCCGCCTCGGCGGGGCTGCCGGGGGGCGGGGTGCTCTCGGGCGGCTCCACGACCGCCCCGGCCCCGCGGGCGCTCTCGGGCGGCTCCACGACCGCCCCGGCCACGGCAGGGCCCTCGGCGCCCGCGCTGTCGCGGGGCGCCGAGTCGGGGGCGGTCTCGCGGGGCCCAGCCTCGGAGGCGGTGCCCGTGGCGTCGTGGAGTGGGGAGCCGGTGGTGCCGGGGGTGCCGGTGTCCGCGCGGTAGGAGGACTCGACGTCGGTGACGCTGCCCGCACGGTCAAGGGAGACGACGTCGGTGACGCTGCCCGTGCGGTCGGGGGATGGGGTGGTGGGACGGGGGCGTGTGGAATCGCCGCCGGTGGGCGGTAGGCCCGTCCTTTCCTGCACCACTCCGCCTGCTCCCCTTCCGCCGCGGGCGGTCCCCGCGGAGCCCCGGCTGGTGCCCGGGGCGAAACGCGTTCTTGCCGAAACGGTACCGCTCCTGGGCGACCATCCGGTCGCGAGGCGCGTCCTCCTCCGAGAATAGGGGTCCCAGGCAGGGGCGACACCCCGGCATCGAGGGGCGATCGCAGGAGCCGATCGCGGGGCGACGGGCGGGCGGGGGGCGGATCGCGGGTGGCGAGCGCGGACAGCGGCTGGGTGATCCCCGGTCAGACGGAGCCGTGGGACCACCCGGCGCTGATGGCGATCCTGCGCACGAGAGCGGGAAGAGGGCCCGGAAACCCTTCGGACCGGACCCGTCTCGTCGGCGGCGAGCGCGGAATTCCGTTGTCTACTGGGCTACCGGGCCCGTCCCGGGTCCAACCCCCCGCCCGGCTGGGGTGCCCCGACTCGACGGACCGACGGCCCTGCACCTGGCTGTGTGGACGGAGTCACGCTCCGTCACGGACGCAGGATCCGACGATGTCAGAGACGGCCAACCGGCCAAGTCCCGTGCTGGACTGCGCAGCAAACTACCGACTCCACCTCAGATGTCAACCGTGTCCCGATCAGCGGGAACATCAAGTTTTCGCAGGTAGGACATGCTTGGCCTGCCGCCCCCAAGCGCCCTAAAGACCGTTTGTCGGTAGATTTCCCCGCGCCTCCAGGCCCGCCAGCGGCTCCGGCAGCGGCTCCTCGTGGACGACCCCCAGCCGGCGCGTCGCCCGGGTCAGCGCGACGTACAGGTCGTTGAGCCCGCGCGGCGACTGGGCGACGACGCGGCCCGGCTCGGCCACGATCACCGAGTCGAACTCCAGCCCCTTGGCCTCCGCCACGCCCATCACGGCCACCGGCGCGTCGAGGGCCACCGCTCCCCCGCTCCGCCCGGAGCCGGGCGCGACCACGACCGCGCCGTCCACGGCCCGGCAGACGGCCTCGCCGATCCCGGCCAGCAGCGCGTCGGGCGCCACGACGGCGACCTTGCCGCCCTCGGCGGCCTCCGCCTTGACCAGCTCGGGCAGCTCCGCCAGCGGCGCCACCCACGGCCGCGCCCCGGTCTCGCGCACCGAGGCGGGCGGCTCCAGCGA
Organism: Nonomuraea montanisoli; assembly: GCF_013363975.1. Classification (GTDB taxonomy): domain Bacteria; phylum Actinomycetota; class Actinomycetes; order Streptosporangiales; family Streptosporangiaceae; genus Nonomuraea; species Nonomuraea montanisoli. Next base: position 367,407 of record NZ_JABWGN010000004.1, read on the forward strand.
CGGGTCGATGGCGGCCAGCACGCGCGCGGCCACCTCCATGAGCTCGACCGGGGTGCGGTAGTTGACGGTGAGCCGCTCCTGCCGCCACCGCCCGGCCACGTACGGGTCGAGCACCCCGCCCCAGGAACGGGCGCCGGCCGCGGACCCGGTCTGGGCGACGTCGCCGACGATGGTCATCGACCGGGTGGGCACGCGCCGCATGACGGCCCGCCACGCCATCGGCGACAGCTCCTGCGCCTCGTCCACGATGACGTGGCCGTAGGCCCAGGCGCGGTCGGCGGCGGCCCGCTCGGCGGTGGTGAGATAGGGGCCCTCGCCCCGCTGGCGCTCGGCCAGCCGTTCGGCCTCCATGACGTCGGACAGCCCGGTCAGCTCCAGCACCTCGCGCGCGTAGGCGAGCTCGGCCTCGCGCTCGTGCTCCTCGGCCCGGCGGGCGGCGGCCAGCTCCTCCTCGGCCTGGAGCGCGGTGGCCCGCAGCACCTGCTCGTCGATCTCGCCGAGCAGCTCGGCGGCCTCGTCCAGCAGCGGCACGTCCGACTCGGTCCAGGGGGCGCCGCCGTCGCGGCGCAGCAGCGCGCGTTCCTCCGGGCTGAGCGCGGCGGCGGCGTAGCCGAGCCGTTCGGGCGAGCCGTACAGGCCGAGCAGCAGCCGCTGCGGGGTCAGGTACGGCCACAGCCGGTTGAGCGCGGACTTGACCGCCGGCTCGGTGCGCAGCTCCTCGCGCAGGTCGGCCAGCTCGTCCTCCTCGATGAGGCCCTTGCCGAGCTTGCGGGCGGCCTGCCGGGCGAGGGCGTTGAGCAGCGACCGGACGAAGACCGCGCGGGCCTGGTTGTGCGGGCGGCGCGAGCGGGTGGCCTTGTTGCGAGCCGCGTCGAGCATCGCCCGGTCGACGGTGAGGGCGTGGCGGCCGAGGTCGAGCTCGATCGGCTTGCGCGGCACCCGCTGGCGGTCGCGGACCGCGCGGGCGATCACCTCCGCCATCCGCAGGTCGCCCTTGACCGCGGCCGCCTCGGGCCGCTCGCGGGCGGTGGCGGTCAGGCCGGGGTAGAGCTCGCCGACCGTGGACAGCAGCACGTCGTTCTCGCCGAGGGACGGCAGGACCTGCTCGATGTAGCGCAGGAACGTCGGGTTGGGGCCGAGGACGAGGACGCCGCGCCGCTCCAGCCGCTCGCGGTGGGTGTAGAGGAGGTAGGCGGCGCGGTGCAGGGCGACGACGGTCTTGCCGGTGCCGGGGCCGCCCTGGACGACGAGGACGCCGTTGAGGTCGGAGCGGATGACGCGGTCCTGCTCGGCCTGGATGGTGGCGACGATGTCGCGCATGCGGCCGGTGCGCTGCTCGTCGAGCGCGGCCAGCAGCGCCGCCTCGCCGTTGAGCGTCGCGCGGTCGTCGTCGCTGAGCGCGTCGAGGTCGAGCAGGTCGTCGTCGACGCCGACCACGACGCGCCCCTTGGTCTGCAGGTGCCGGCGGCGGGTGAGGCCCATCGGCGCGGCCGGGGTGGCGCGGTAGAAGGGCTGCGCGACGGGGGCGCGCCAGTCGATGAGCAGCCGCTCCTGCTCGTCGTCCGTGAGGCCCAGCTTGCCGATGTAGAGGCGGCCCTCCTCGACGTGGTCGAGGCGGCCGAAGACCAGGCCCCGCTCGACCGCCCACAGCCGGGCCAGCCGGGAGGCGTACATGCCGGCGAAGGTGTCGCGTTCGGAGCGGTTCTGCATCGTTCCCACGGCTCCCGTGGCCAGCACCTCCTTGAGCTGACTCTGGGTGCGGTCGCGCAGCGTGTCGAGCCGCTCGTAGAGGCGGGCGACGTACTCCTGCTCCCTGGCGAGCTCCGTTTGACGGGTTGTCGCCAGACCATTATTGTTGTTAATGGGACACTCCGGGCCATTCTGCTTGTTGTTACGACAAACGACGACACTAGCACGCCTGTTGAGGCACTCCCATCTTTCCGCGCCATCCCCTCCCCCAGGTACGGTCACGGCTTGGTTGCGGCTCTTGACCAGGACCCCGCCGACTCCTTACGTTCTCGGTGAGTTAGGAAAGTTTCCTAACTCACCGTCTCAGAGCGAAGGAGCACACGTGAGCGGTCCGGTCCCCGGGACTCCGAGCCTGCTGCGCGCCATCAACGACCGCGCCGCCCTGCGGGTCCTCCTCGACCGGGGACCGCTCACCCGCCCCGAGATCGGCACCCTGACCGGACTGTCGAAGCCGACGGCCTCCCAGCTCCTCGCCCGCCTCCAGGAGGCCGGCCTGGTGGTGCTGGACGGCGTCCGCGAGGGCCTGCCGGGCCGTACGGCGGAGGTCTACCGGATCAACCCCGCCGCCGCGTACGTGGGCGCCCTGGACGTTACCCCCGGCCGCATCGAGGCGCGCGTCGCCGACATCACGGGCACCGTCGTCGGCGAGCACACGCTGCCCACGCCGCGCCGCCCCGGCGGCGAGCTCGTCGAGCGGCTCAGCGCGGCCCTGGAGGGCGCGAGCCCGCCGGACCGGCTGCGGCAGGTGGTCATCGGCGTGCAGGCCGCCCTCGACCCGTCCACGGGCGCCCTGGGGTACGCCACGGCCAAGGACATGCCCGGCTGGCAGATCCCCGGCCTCGTGCCGGCGCTGGCGGAGGGCCTCGGCGTGCCCGTGGCCGTGGAGAACGACGTCAACCTCGCCGCGCTGGCCGAGCAGGCCCACGGCGCCGCCCTCGGCCATCCCGACTTCGTGCTGCTGTGGGCCGACGAGGGCATCGGCGCGGCCGTGGTGCTGGGCGGGCGGATGCACCGGGGCGCCACGGGCGGCGCCGGCGAGGTCGGTTACATGCCCACGCCCGGCGCGCCGACGGCCCGCGAGGCCGGGCGCTACGCCAACCACGGCTACCAGGCGCTCACCGGCGGCCCCGCCGTCCTGCGGTTGCTGCGCTCGTACGGCGTGCGCGGCGCCGACTTCCGGCAGGCCGTCGCCAACGCGGTGCGCGCGGCCGAGTCCGCCGCGCGCGGCGGCGGCGACGCGCGGCGGGCCGAGGACGCCCGGGCCGGGCTGCGCGACATCGCCGCCCGCCTCGCGGTGGGCCTGGCCGCGATCACCTCCGTGCTCGACCCCGGTCTCATCGTGCTGGCCGGCGGCATGGTGCTGGCCGGCGGCGAGCCCCTGCGCGAGCTGGTCGAGCACGAGCTGCACGCCCTCACCATCCCCCGGCCGCGCCTGCGGCTGTCGTCCGTCGAGGGCAACCCGGTGCTCGCCGGAGCCCTCGACCTCGCCCTCGACCTGGCCCGCGCCGAGGTGTTCGGCTTCACCCCGGACACCGTGCGGGCCGCCACGACTCCGGCATGAACTCCCCCGTCCCCCCATGATGAGGAGGCACCCCCCGTGCGCTTCGTCCCCCTCGCGGTCGCCGGGCTCACCGCCCTGGCGCTGACCGCCTGCACCGCGGGCAAGGAGGCGGCGCCGTCGCTCGGCGCCCGCCCCGCGCCCTCCGGCTCGGCCGCGCCCTCCCTCCCGGCGGCCACCCTCGAACTGTGGCACGGATTCTCCACGCCCGCCGAGGTGAAGGCGTTCGAGGACGCCATCGCCGGGTTCAACCAGAAGTTCCCGCAGATCACCGTCAAGGCCGTCAAGGGCGTCCAGGACGACCAGATCACGCAGGCCATCCGCGGCGGCAAGGCCCCCGACGTGGCGGCCTCCTTCACCACCGACAACGTCGCCCAGTGGTGCAGGTCGGGATCGTTCCAGGACCTCACCCCCGTCATCGCCCAGGACGGCATCGACCTCGGCGTGCTGCCGCAGGTGGCGCGGACCTACACCGAGTACGCCGGCAAGCGCTGCACGCTGCCGCTGCTGGCCGACGCGTACGGCCTCTACTACAACAAGGCGCTGATGAAGGGCAGCCGGCCGCCCAGGACGCTGTCGGAGCTGACCGCGCTCACCAAGAAGCTGACGGTGCGCGACGCGAACGGCGACATCAAGGTGGCCGGCTTCATCCCGAGCTTCCAGTACTACGAGAACTCCCCCAGCCACCTGGCCCCCATGGTGGGCGCGAAGTGGTACAACGACGACGGCACCTCGGCCATCGGCTCCGACCCGGCGTGGAAGGAGCTGCTGCGCTGGCAGAAGGACCTCGTCGACTGGTACGGCTACGACAAGCTGGAGAAGTTCCGCAAGGGCCTGGGCGACGAGTGGGGCGCCGAGCACCCGTTCTTCACCGGCAAGGTCGCCATGATCCTCGACGGCGAATGGCGCAACGCGATGATCGCGGGCGATCCGAAGGCCAAGGCCATGGACTACGGCACGGCCCCGCTGCCGGTCGCCGACGCCAGGCCCGAGCTGTACGGCAGCGGCTTCACCGCCGGCACCGTGATCGGCGTGCCCAAGGGCGCCAGGCATCCGCAGCAGGCGTGGGAGCTGGTCAAGTACCTCACCACCGACACCGGCTCGCTGGTGACGCTGTCCAACGCGCTGCGCAACGTGCCCACGACCAGGGCCGCCATGGAGTCGCCGAAGCTCACCAAGGACGCGAACTTCCAGACGTTCCTCGACATCTTCGCCCACTCGAGGACCTCGACGCTGCCGTCGGCCGTCAACAGCGTCTTCAACCAGGAGGCGCTGGCCACGTTCTTCACCCGATGGGAGAAGGGCGCGGTGCCCGACCTGGACGCCGGTCTGAAGTCCGTGGACAAGCAGATCGACGACAAGCTCAAGCTGTCGGGGAGCTGAGCGTGGCGTCCGTCGCATCGGCCGCGCCGTCCCGGTGGCGGCGCGGCGAGGGCCTGCGCGCCCTCGTGTGGCTGTCGCCGTGGCTGGCCGGCGTGTCGATCTTCTTCGTCTACCCGCTGCTGGCCACGGTGTACTTCTCCTTCCACCACTACGACCTGTTCACGCTGGAGTGGGCCGGCCTGGACAACTACCGCTACTTGCTGCGCGATCCCCGGGTGGTGACCTCGGCGAGGAACACGCTGTGGCTGGTGGCCGTCATGGTGCCGGTCCAGACGCTGTTCTCGCTGGGGCTGGCGCAGCTCGTGGTCCGGCTCAAGGCGGGCGTCGGGCTGTTCCGCACGATCTTCTACCTGCCGTCGCTGGTGCCGGTGGCCGCCGGGACGATCACGTTCGTGTTCCTCATGAACCCCTCGACGGGGCCGTGGAACCAGTTCCTCGCGCTGTTCGGCGTCACCGGCCCCGACTGGTTCGGCGATCCGGCCTGGTCCAAGCCGAGCCTCACGCTGTTGTCGGTGTGGAGCTGCGGCCAGATCGCGGTCATCTTCATGGCGGCGCTGCTGGACGTGCCCCGGCACCTGTACGAGGCGGCCGCGATCGACGGGGCCGGCCCGTGGCGGCAGTTCCGCAGCGTGACGCTGCCGTCGATCGCGCCGGTCCTGATGTTCTCGGCGGTGACGGGCGTCATCTACGCCGTCCAGTACTTCGCGCAGGCGATGATCGCCTCCCGGGTGGCGTCGGGCGCGACGGACTCGCCGGGCAGCTCGTTCACGCCCGGCTATCCCGACGAGTCGCTGCTGACGCTGCCGCAGTGGCTCTTCCAGGCGGGTTTCCGCGACTACCAGATGGGATACGCCTGCGTGCTCGCCCTGGTCCTGTTCGCCGCGTCGATGGTGTTCACGCTGCTCCTGCTGTGGCAGTTCCGGCGTTCGGAGGGGGCCACGTGAGCGCCCGCCGCAGGCGGGTGCTGGTCTGGATCGCCCAGCACGCGCTGGCGATCGTGCTCGCGCTGATGTTCCTGGCGCCCGTGGTGTTCCTGACGCTGACCGCGCTCATGACCGACGAGCAGGCGCTGACCAGCGACCTGTGGCCCCGGTCGTGGAACTGGGACAACTTCGCGGTCGTGTTCGCCAAGTCGCAGCTGCTGCGCTGGACGGCCAACACGCTGCTGTACGCCGGCCTGGGCACGCTGTTCACGCTCGTGTCGTCCGTGCCGGTGGCCTACGCCCTGGCCCGCTTCCGCTTCCGGGGGCGGCGGGCGGCGTTCCTGCTCGTGGTGGCGGCCATGATGCTGCCTCCGCAGGTCGTCGCGGTGCCGGTCTACCTGGTGTGGGCCAGGCTCGGGCTGACGGACACGCTGTGGCCGCTCATCCTGCCGATGCTGCTCGGCGACGCCTTCTCCATCTTCCTGCTGCGCCAGTTCCTGGTGACGATCCCGCGCGAGTACACGGACGCGGCCAGGGTGGACGGCTGCTCCGACGTGCGCACGCTGGTCAGCGTGATCCTGCCGATGGCCCGCCCGGCCGTCGCGGCCGTCGCGCTGTTCCAGTTCTTCTACTGCTGGAACGACTACTACGGGCCGCTGCTGTACGCGGGCGTGCAGCAGGAGGGCTGGACCCTGTCGCTGGGGCTGGCCACCTTCAAGGCGTTCCACAGCGTGCAGTGGAACCTCACCATGGCCGCCACCCTGCTGGTGACGGCCCCCATCATCATCGTGTTCTTCTTCGCCCAGAGGGTCTTCATCGAGGGCGTGACGCTGACGGGAGTCAAGGGTTGAAACTCGCCGTGGTCGGGGGCGGCTCGACGTACACGCCGGAGCTGGTCGACGGGTTCGCGCGGCTGCGCGACGTGCTGCCGCTCACCGAGATCGCGCTCATCGACCCCGATGAGCGGCGCCTGGGGCTGGTGGCCGGGATGGCGCGGCGCATGCTCGCGCACGCCGGGCACCCGGCGCGGGTGACGGCCGGCTCGTCGGTCGAGGAGGGCGTCGCCGGGGCGGCCGCCGTGCTGTTCCAGCTCCGGATCGGCGGGCAGGCCGCCCGTGAGGTGGACGAGACGCTGCCGCTGCGGTGCGGCTGTGTCGGACAGGAGACGACCGGCGCGGGCGGCCTGGCCAAGGCGCTGCGCACGGTCCCGGTCGTGCTGGACCTCGCGGAGCAGGTGCGCGAGCACGCGCCGGAGGCGTGGATCGTCGACTTCACCAACCCGGTCGGCATCGTCACCCGGGCGCTGCTCGACGCGGGACACCGCGCCATCGGACTGTGCAACGTGGCGATCGGCGTCCAGCGGCGCGCCGCGGCGGCCCTCGGGGTCGCGCCGTCGCGCGTCACGCTCGACCACGTCGGGCTCAACCACCTCACCTGGCTGCGCGCCGTCCGCCTCGACGGGGCCGACGTGCTGCCCGCGCTCATCGACGGACACGTGAAGGAGCTGGCCGAGGGGGCCGGCCTGCGTCCGGAGCTGATCCGGCGGCTCGGCGCGGTGCCGTCGTACTACCTGCGCTACTACTACGCGCACGACGAGGTGGTGGCGGAGCAGCGGACCGCGCCGCCGCGGGCGGCCGAGGTGTCCGCCGTGGAGGCGCGCCTGCTGGAGCTGTACGCCGACCCGTCGGTGGTCACCAAGCCGGAGGAGCTGGAGCGGCGGGGCGGCGCCTTCTACTCGGAGGCGGCCGTGGACCTGCTGGCCGCGCTGCTCGGCGGCCGGGACGACGGCCCTCCCCAGGTGGTCAACGTGCGCAACGGCCGGACTTTGCCGTTCCTGCCCGAGGAGGCGGTGGTCGAGGTGCCCGCGTCCGTCACCGCCGCCGGCGCCGTGCCGCTGCCGGTGCGGCCCGTCGAGCCGCTGTACGCGGGGCTGATCGCGCACGTCTCGGCGTACGAGACGCTGGCCCTGGAGGCGGCGCTGCGCGGCGGGGCCGACCGGGTGCGCGACGCCCTGCTCGCCCACCCGCTGGTCGGCCAGGACGCGGTCGCCGAGGAGCTGACGGGGCTGCTGCTGGAGGCCAACCGCGCCCACCTGCCGTGGGCGGTGGGCCGGTGACCCGCCGCAGGCTCCTGCTCGCCGTGGACGGCGGCAACAGCAAGACGGACGTGGCGGTGGTCGCGGAGGACGGCGAGGTGCTGGCGACGGCGCGCTCGGGGCCGTTCACGCCGCACAGCGCCGGGGTGGCGGCCGCGGTCGACGAGATCGAGCGGGGCGTGCGGGAGGCGCTGGCGGCCCTGGCGCGGGGCGCGGACGGGGCCGGTGGGCCGGCGGCGCCGGTCGGCGGGTTCGACCACGTGGCGGCCTACCTGGCGAACGCCGACCTGCCGGCGGAGGAGGAGGCGCTGGCCCGGGAGCTCGCCGCCCGGGGGCTCGGCCCGGACGTCGTCGTCCGCAACGACACGTTCGCGCTGCTGCGGGCCGGCGCGTCGGCGCCGTGGGGGGTGGCGGTGGTGTGCGGCGCCGGCATCAACGCGGTCGGCGTCTCCCCCACCGGGGAGGTGGCCCGCTTCCCCGCGCTCGGCCGGGTCAGCGGCGACTGGGGCGGCGGCTCGGGCCTGGGCGAGGAGGCGCTGTGGCACGCCGTCCGCGCGGAGGACGGCCGCGGACCCGCCACGGCGCTGGCGGACGTGGTCAAGGAGTGGGCCGGTACGGCCACCGTGGAGGAGCTGGTCCTGGGCATCCACTTCGGGCGGGTGGACGGGGCGCGGCTGCACGAGCTGGCCCCGGGGGTGTTCGCCGCCGCGGCGGCGGGCGACGCGGCGGCGGCGGGGCTGGTGGAGCGGCAGGCCGCGGAGGTGGTGGTCATGGCCGAGGTGTGCCTGCGCCGGCTCGGCCTGCTGGGGACGCCGGCCGAGGTGGTGCTGGGCGGCGGGGTCCTGCGGGCGCGCGACCCGCTGCTGACGGCGCTGCTGGACGAGGGGTTCGCGGCGCGGGCGCCGTACGCGAAGGTGGTCGTGTGCGGGGTCCCGCCGATCGTGGGGGCCGCTCTGAACGGGCTGGAGCGGCTGGGGGCGCCGGAGGCCGCCAAGGCCCGTCTGCGCGCCCGCTGGGAGCCTCAGGGGGCCGCCGGGCGCCTGGCAGGTGTCACCGGCCCGGCATGACCCCTGTCCTGCGGAACCGGTGACAGCGTGGACTGCCCCGGCCGGGCCGGGGCGATCATGCTGGCGGCATGACTACTCCCTCGTTCTCCCGGCCGGGACGCGGCGCCGCAGGGGCGCGCCGCGCCGGGCGTCCGGGCCTGCGCGCGGCCGCGGGCGCCCTGGCGGGCGCGCTGGTCCTCTCGACGGCGTTCACGTCTCCCGCGCGGGCCGCGACCGCCGGGCCGGACCCGGCGTCGCCCGCACCGGCCACGGCCACAGCCCCCGACCCGGCGTCGCCCGCGCGGGCCGCGGGACTGGACCGGGCGGCGCTGCGGCGCACGCTCGACGCCGTCCACGAGGCCGGCATGTACGGCCTCTACGCGGAGGCCCGCGACGGCGGCCAGGCGTGGCGCGGCGCCTCCGGCGTCGCCGACGTGGTCACCCGCCGGCCGGCGCGGCCCGACATGCGCCACCGGGTCGGCAGCATCACCAAGACGTTCACCTCGGTGGCGCTTTTGCGGCAGGCCGAGCGGGGCGCCGTCGACCTGGACGCGCCGGTGAGCCGCTACCTGCCGGGGCTGATCCCGGGCGAGCGCGGCGACCGGATCACCGTCAGGATGCTGCTCAACCACACCAGCCACATCGGCGACTACATCGCGGGCGCGTTCCCCTCGCTGCTGGAGGGCTCGCCCGCCAGTCTCGACGACAACCGCTTCCGCCGGTTCGCGCCGGAGGAGCTCGCGCGCCTCGGCCTGGCCGCCGAGGCGAGCGGCGAGCCGGGGGCGCTGCCGGGCAGGTACTCCAACACCAACTACGTGATCGCCGGCCTGCTGCTGGAGAAGGTGACCGGCGAGGACGCCGAGCGGGTCATCACCCGCGACGTCATCCGCCGGGCCGGGCTGCGCGACACGTTCTTCCCGGCCACGCCGCGCCTGCCGGCGCCGTCGTCGAAGGCGTACGAGTCGATGTACGGGCTCATCGACCCGCCGCGCGACTACAGCGTGTACGACATGTCGTGGGCGAGCACCGCGGGGGCGCTGGTGTCCACCATGGACGACCTCAACCGCTTCTACCGGGCGCTGCTGCGCGGCGAGCTGATCGGGCCGGAGCGGCTGGCGCAGATGCGGACGACCGTGCCGGTGCTGTCGCCGGGCGGGCGCGTGGACTACGGGCTCGGCCTGTACACGGTGGAGCTGCCGTGCGGGCGCTTCTGGGGGCATGACGGGGGCGTCTTCGGCATGACGACCCAGTCGCTGGTCAGCGAGGACGGCCGCCGTGAGCTGTCGTTCGGCCTGAACCTGACGAAGTACCAGCGGATCGGCGACGACGGCAGGCCCCAGCCGGGCCCCATCGACTACGCGATGGGCGAGCACATGCTGGTCGCCCTGTGCGGCCAGGTCCCCCAGGCCGAGGCGCGGACGGCGCGGGCGCCCTTCCAGCCGTTCGCGATGGACCGGGCTCCGCTCGGCCGCTGACCCTCCTCAGGCCGGGGAGTGATCGGCGATCTCGGGGGCCCGGTGCTCGTACGGCGTGCTGAGGACGACCGTGGTGCGGGTGGAGACGTTGGCCGCGGCGCGGATCTGCTGGAGCAGGTCCTCCAGCGCCACGGGCGAGGCCACCCGCACCTTGAGGATGTAGCTCTCGTCGCCCGCCACGCTGTGGCACGCCTCGATGGCGGTCAGGTGGGCCAGCCGGTCGGGGGCGTCGTCCGGCGCGGCGGGGTCGATCGGCTTGATCGACACGAACGCCGTCAGCGGCAGCCCGATCGCGTCGTGGTCGATGACCGCGGTGTACCCGCGCACCACGCCGCGCTTCTCCAGGCGGCGCACCCGCTGGTGGACGGCGGAGACCGAGAGCCCGGTCTCCCTGGCCAGGTCGGTGAAGCTCATCCGGCCGTCCTTGGCCAGCAGCGTGACGATCCGGCGGTCGATCTCCTCCATCGGTCAAAAATAGCCCGTCGAGGTCACGACATGGTTCCGACCGGGGTGGCGCCCCGGCGCATGGCGTGCTCGACGAGCGTGATGAGCACCTCGCGGCCGGAGTCGCGGCGGCGGGCGTCGGTCATCACGATGGGGATCTCCGCCTCCAGGTTGAGGGCCTGGCGCACCTCGCCGACCGTGAACTCCCGGGCCCCGTCGAAGCAGTTGAGCGCCACGACGAACGGCGTGTCGCGCTGCTCGAAGTAGTCGATGGCGGGGAAGCAGTCGGCCAGGCGGCGCGTGTCGGCGAGCACCACGGCGCCGAGGGCCCCCATGTTGAGGTCGTCCCAGACGAACCAGAACCGCTCCTGGCCGGGCGTGCCGAACAGGTAGAGCATGTAGTCGCCGCTGATGGTGATGCGGCCGAAGTCGAAGGCGACGGTGGTGGTCGGCTTGCCCTCGATGCCGGCCAGGTCGTCGATGTGCTGGCCGATCTGGGTGAGGATCTCCTCGGTGCGCAGCGGCCGGGTCTCGGACACGGCGGTCACCATCGTGGTCTTGCCCGCGCCGAAACCACCCGCGATCAAGATCTTGATCGCGGTGGGCAACCGCCACCGATCAGAACGACCGAAATCCATCGAGCACCGCCTGTACATCCCTTCGCGGGCAAGACCCTCGCCATGCCGCGCGCGCACACATTTGCCCTGGGGAGCCTTGGTCGGCGGAGGCCTGTCAAGGCGCGAGAAGAGGTCGATCTACATGCCTGGCATCGGTCACCCTAGCAACGCCTCAAATTCCACTCAAGTCGCAAAGCGCCTCAGAGATCAATATGTCATACCAGAGCGCGGAGTGTGGGTTACTGACGCTCTTCAGGGGTTGGTCAGGAAGGCTGTCACGGCTTTCCGGGTGCCCGTTAGGCCGCTCCGGACGGGGTGAGGACCGGGTGAACGGTGGGGCGGGGCCGCGCCCGTCCCCTCCTCGGGCGTGGCCCCGCCGGCTCAGCGGGTCTGCCCGCCTTCCCCGCCTGCTCCGGCCGCCCCGCTGGTCAGAGCGGGCCGCACGGTGCCCGGGGGGTGCGCGCCGCAGGCGTCCAGCTCGCGTGCGCAGGTCTCGGCGAGCGGCCGGGCGCCCAGCCGGTCGAGCAGCTCGTACGCGGTCCGCAGCCGCTCCGCCGCGGCCCTCCTCCTGCCGGTACGCCGCAGCACCATGCCGAGCCCGAGAAGCGCCCGTCCCTCCTCCAGGGGGTCGGCGGCTACCCGGGCCAGCTCCAGGGCGCGGAGGAGTCTGATCTCGGCGCCGGCGGGCACGTTCCGGGCGCCCAGCAGCAGCCCCTCCAGCCGGGCCCGGGCCGGCCCCGTGCACCGGGTGTCGCCGCGGGCGGCCAGCTCGGCCTGCGCCTCGTCCAGGCGTCCCTCGCTGATCAGCCGCTCCACGAGCAGCGGCCACAGGCCGGCCGCGAACGGGTCCCCGTAGGCCGCCGCCATGTCCGGGCTCCCCGCCGTGGGACTCCCCGCCGTGGGGACGAGCGCCCGCGGAACGAGCGCCCCGGACGTGAGCGACCCGGAGGTGAGCGACCCGGGAGTGTGCGCCCCGGGGGCGGGGAGCATGGGGGCGAGCAGCGTCATGGCGGCGCCCGCCACCGCCTCGCCCCGGGCGTGGCGCATGCGGCGGGCGGCGGCGAGCGCCGCCCCGGCGTGGGCCAGGGCCCGTTCCCGCTCGCCGCGCGCCGCCGGGACGGCCGCGCACACCACGCCCAGCCACGGCAGGAGCCAGCGCTGGCCGAGCCCCCGTGCCTCGGCCAGTGCCCGCTCCGCCCGCGCGGCGGCCTCGTCCCACCGCCCGTCCCGGTACTCGGCCACCGCCAGCAGCGCAGCGGCCATGAGCCGGTGATGGGGCAGCCCCGCCCGCTCCAGCGCCGCGACGACCCCGCCCAGCACGGACAGCGCGCCGGGCACGTCGCCGTCGCGCAGCCGCGCCACGCCCGCCGCCAGCCCGTCCTCGGGCATGCCGGCGCGCGGCCATCCAGCCAGGGCCAGCACGTCGTACGGCCGCGCCGCCGCCCCCTGGAGGGGCTGCCCCACGGCCAGGTCCGCCCAGCCCGCCGCGGCGTGCAGCCGGCCCCTGACCAGGTTGAGCCAGGCGAGCTGCTCGGCCGTGTCGGCGGCGAAGGCGGGCTCGCGCTCGCGCCAGGCGTCCGCCAGCAGCTCCCCCGCCCGCTCCAGGCGTCCCGCCGCCAGAGCCAGCCGTCCCAGCACGTACCGGCGGAACGGCCGGGGGTCGGCGCTCGGCTCGGCGGCCAGCTCGACCGCGCGGGTCACGTCCCCGCCGAGCAGGGTGTGCTCCAGTACGGCGGTGCGCAGCTCCTCGCGCCGGGCGGGCGACTCGGACAGGGCGGCGGCGGCGTGGAGGCAGGCGGCGGCCTCGCGCCACTGCCCGTGCTGCACCTCCTTGGCGGCCAGCCCGGCCAGCTCCTCGGCCAGCGCGTCGTCGGGCCGTCCGGCGGCGGCCGCCCGGTGGCGCAGGGCCGCGCCGGCGTCCTCGACGAGACGGGCGGCGGCCTCGTGCAGGCGGGCCCGCTCGGCCGCCCCGAGCCAGGCGCGGGCGGCGGCTTGGGCCAACGGGCTCGCGAACCGCACGGTCCGTCCGGGGCCCTCCTCCAGCACCCCGGCCTCCACGGCCTTCTGCAACGCCTCGAACGCCCCTCCCCTGGGGGCGCCGCCGCCCGTCAGCGGACGCCGGTGCCCGCCCGCGGCCGCCGCCTCCGGCGCGCCCGGAGCGGTACGGGGCCCCTGCGCCCCGGCCGGGTCCCGGACGGCGGCGGCGACCGCGACGGCCATGTGCAGGTCGCAGCTCTCCCCCAGGACGGCGCACGCCGCCACGAGCGTCCTGGCCGCCGGGTCGCAGGCGCCCAGGCGGCGGGCGAAGGACCGGGTGTAGGTCTCCGGGGCGGGCAACGGCGTACCGGTGTCGGCGAGACGCCGGGGCGTGAGGGTGGCGAGGAGGGCGCGGGCGTGCAGCGGGTTCCCGCCGGTGTGCGCGCACAGCCGCTCGGCGGCCCGCCCGCTCAGCCCCACCTCGGCATGAGCGGCGCGCCCGGTCACCCCCGCCTCAGCATGTGCGGCGCGCCCGGTCACCCTTGCCTCGGCCTGCGCGGCGCGGGCCAGGGCGGACAGGTCGGCGGCCGTCAGCCCGCCCAGGGCGAGGCGGCGCACCGCGTCTCCCGCCAGGAAGCGTCTCAGCCCCTCCGGCAGCCACTCGTCCCCGAGGTCCCGCCCGGCGACCGCCACCAGCAGCCGCCCCCGCGGCAGGCGGCGCAGCACGTAGCCGAGGGACAGCAGCGAGGACCGGTCAGCCCACTGGACGTCGTCCACCAGCACCGCCAGCGGCCCTTCGGCCTCCAGCCGGTCGATCTCCGCCGCCAGCGCCCGGCCGGCCCGCCAGGGGTCGTCGAGTCCGGCCGCCTGCCGCACGAGCTGCCGTACGAGCCCGAACGGCAGCTCACGCTCCCCCCGTTCGCCGCTGACGGCCAGCACCCGCATCCCCGCGCCGGCCCCGGCCCGGCCCCCGCGGTCGGCCCGGGGTCCCGTACCGGCGTCGAGGCCCTCCGCGCACTCCGCCAGGGCCTGGTGGAGCAGGGCGGTCTTGCCGATCCCCTCCGGGCCCTCCACCGCGACGACCCGCGCGCGCCCCTCCACGGCGGCGCGCAGCTCCGCCCGCAGCAGCGCCAGCTCCGCCGCCCGCCCCACGAAGACGGCGTCCCGGGAGAACGGCGCGCTCCCCCCGAAGGCGGCGTCCCCGGAGAACGGCGCGCTCCCCCCGAACGCCACGTCCTGGATGGACGCGGTGTCCCCGAGGGACACCGCCCGCCCGACGTCCATCGCCGCTCCCCTCCGTCGCCCTCCTCTTCACGGAGCGCGGAGCGGCCCCCCTGATACATCGGGGGATCGGCGTCAGCCCACGTGGACGACGGGACGCCGCTCGGCGTCGGGCTCGGCCTGCCGCAGCACCTCGCGGGTCAGCGGCGGGATGTCGCCGCCGCCGAACACCAGGTAGCGCAGCAGCGCCCCGATCGGGTTGCCCTCGGCGGCCCAGTGGAAGTACACGTGCGGCATCTTGCCGGTCTGGTCGCGCAGGTAGAGCAGCAGCGCGGCGATGGCGTTGGCCACGGTCGGGCTCTCCAGGCGCAGGATGCGGTACCCGTGCCGCTCCTCCCCCTTCACCCTGACCTCGCTGGCGAACTCGGAGGCGTCGGGCACCGTGACCTCCAGGAACAGGATGCCCTCGGTGGGCCGCAGCCGGTGCAGCTCCCACGCCTCGCGGGCCTTGTCGATGTACTCCTTGCAGTCGCGGGCGTGCGGCTCGTTGGCGATGAGGCGCAGGTCGCCCGACTCGTTGACGAACTGCCGGGCGAGGTCGTCCAGCGTGATCTCCGTGACGCGCAGCTCGGTCGAGCGGGTCGCCCGCGAGATGAGCGAGGTGATCACGATGGCGAGCACGAACAGCAGGGCGATGACCAGGCCGTCCGGCCGCTCGATGATGTTCGCCACCAGCGCGTACGCGAAGATCAGGGTGATGACGCCGAACGGCACGGCCGCCTTGTACCGGCGGCTGACCCAGGCCGACAGGGTGACGGCGACCGCGGCCGACAGGATGAGCGCGAGCACGCCGGTGGCGTAGGCGCCGCCCTGGGACTCGACGTCTGCGCCGAAGAACAGCGTGATGAGGAACGAGATGACGGTGAAGACCAGCACCATGGGCCGGGCCGCGCGCGACCAGTCGGGCGCCATGCCGTACCGGGGCAGGTAGCGCGGCACGATGTTGAGCAGCCCCGCGAGGGCGGAGGCGCCGGCGAACCACAGGATGGCGATGGTGCTGAGGTCGTAGGCGGTGCCGAACCAGTCGCCGAGGTATTCGTGGGCCAGGTACGCCAGGGCGCGCCCGTTGGCCGAGCCGCCCTCGGCGAACTCCTCGGCCGGGATGAGCACGGTCGTGGCGAAGCTGGAGGCGATGAGGAACACGCTCATGATGAGCGCCGCGGTGGTCAGCAGCTTGCGCGCGCCCTTGACCCGCTGCTCCAGGTTCCCCTTGACCAGCGGCATCACGGCGACGCCGGTCTCGAAGCCGGACAGGCCGAGGGCGAGCTTGGGCATCACGTACAGCGACACGGCGACCATGGCGACCGGGCTGGCGTAGTCGGAGGCCAGCAGGTTCTGCCAGTCGGCGACCTTGGCGGGCGCCGACAGCACGTGCCGGACGGCGGTGGCGACCACGACGACGTTCAGCACCAGGTAGACGGCCACGAGCACGACGGCGATGGAGATCGCCTCGCTGAACCCGGCGAGGAACACGCCGCCGAGCGCGGCGATCAGCAGCAGCGTCACCGGGACCTGCCAGCCGGCCAGCGCCTTCGGCACGAACGGGTTGTGCAGGATGTGCGCGGTGGCGTCGGCCGCCGACAGCGTGATCGTCACGATGAACGCCGTGGCGACGAACCCGAGCAGGAACAGCACGAGCAGCTTGCCGCGCCAGCCGGGCAGCAGCCGTTCGAGCATGGACAGGGAGCCCAGCCCGTGGGGGCTCTGCTCGGCGACGGCCCGGTACGTCGGCAGCGCGCCGAAGAGGGTGAGGGCCACCAGCAGCAGCGTGGCGATGGGGCTGAGCGCGCCGGCGGCGAGGGCGGCGATGCCCGGCTGGTAGCCCAGCGTGGAGAAGTAGTCGACGCCGGTCAGGCACATGACCTGCCACCAGGCGTGCTGATGCTCGGGCGCCTCCTCGTGGTGCGGTCCGGTGGTGCGGTGATCGGAGCGCTGCAGTCCTTTCAGCAGCCACTCGCGTACCCCTGAGCCGGCCGTACTGACCACGTTCTCCCCCTGTGCGACGCGCGTCCCGCCCTGGGACGCCCTCTTGTGGTGGACAACTGTGCCACGCACCCCGGAGGTTCCGTCACCCACCCCTTCTCCCGACATGTCTGGCATGACGCCCGTCCCTTCCCAGCAGGACGTGGCGTACTCATGTCCTGCCGGGAAGGGGCCGGGAGCTGCGGAGCTACTCCGGGGCGCGCTCGCCGGCCTCGGTGACGCCCTCCTCCGCCCACAGCCGCCGCATCTCCGGGCAGTCCGCCAGCAGCCCGGCGAGCGTCCCGCGCCCGGCGACCCGGCCGCGGTCGAGGACGACGATCTCGTCGGCGCGTTCGAGGGCGGCCCGCCGGTGCGAGACCACGAGCAGCGTCGCGGGCCCGCCGCCGTCGCGGGCGGCCGTCGCCAGCCGGTCCCACAGCAGCTCCTCGGTCTCGACGTCGAGCGCGGACGACAGGTCGTCCACGACCAGCAGGTCGGGGGCCCGTACGAGCGCGCGGGCGGCGGTCGCGCGCTGCGCCTGGCCGCCGGACAGCCGGACGCCGCGCGGCCCGACGAGCGTGTCCAGCCCCTCGGGCATCGCGGCCAGGTCGTCGGCCAGCGCCGCCAGGGCCAGCGCCCGCCCCAGGCCCTCGGCGGGCGCGCCGAGCAGCAGGTTCTCCCGCAGCGACGCCGAGAACAGCCGGGGCACCTGCCCGGCGTGGGCCACCCGGCCGGGCACCAGGAACGTCCCGGGGTCGGCGACGGGCCGGCCGTTCCAGGTGATCGTCCCGCCGTCCAGCGGGACCAGCCCGAGCAGCGCCCGTACCAGCGTCGTCTTGCCGGCGCCCACGGCGCCGGTGACCACCGTGAACGACCCGCGCCGCACCCTCAGGTCCACCTCCCGCAGCCCGGCACCGCGCGGCCCGAGGCGGACGGTCAGGCCGCGCGCCTCCAGCACCTCCAGCGGGTCGTCGTGGCGGGGCCGGGGCGTGACGGCGGGCGGCTCGCGGTGGAACCACACGCCGCTGTCGCGCGCCAGCGCGCGGACGTCCTCGTGCGGCGCCATGAGCCGGGCGAGCCGGCCGGTGGCCACGGCGGCGTGCGGCAGCCGGGCGAGGATCCCGCCGACGACGCGCGGCAGCGCCGCCAGCCATCCGGCGTAGCTGGTGAACAGCGCCAGGTCGCCGACCGTGAACCCGCCGCGCCGCATGGCCGGCGCGGCGAGCACGAGCACCAGGCCGGCGCCGATCTCGACCGTCGCGTTCGTGACGCCGTCCAGCAGGTCGGTGGCCAGCCGGTCGCGGACGGCGGCGTCGCGCCGCGCGCGGTTGCGCGCGCGCAGCCGCTCCAGGGCAGCCTCCTCGGCGCCCGCGACCTTGATCGCGAGCACGCCGCCGAACATCTCCCCGACGTACGCGGTGACGTCCGCGCCGAGCACCCTGGCCCGCTGGTGCAGCGACCGGATCCGCCGGCGCAGCAGCCGGCTCGCCGCGCCGATCACGACCATCGGCACCACCAGTGCCGCCGTGACGGCGGGGTCGATCGCCACCATGACGCCCAGGGCGGTCCCGCCGAACAGGATCGCCCCGGCCAGCGGCACCGCCTCGTCCACCAGCTCCACCAGGTCGCTCACGTCGTCGCGCAGCCGCGCGAGCGTGTCGCCCTGGGCGTGCGGCAGCCTGTCCGCCACGGGGCCCGGGGCGGTCAGGACGGAGCGGAGCACGTTGGCGCGCAGCAGGGTCGCCGCCGCGTCCCACCAGTAGTCGCCGTACGTCCAGGCGACCACCATGGTCGCCCCGCGGGCCAGCTCCACGCCGACGAGCGCGGCGCACAGCCACAGCATCTGGTCCAGGGCGGCGGGGGCCTGGCCGCTGATCCCGTCGAAGATCTTCTGCAGCGCGAGGCCGGTGAGGAGCGGCAGCACGCTGACCGGCATCCAGAGCAGCGCGCCCACCAGGAACCGGCGCAGGTCGAAGCGCACCAGCCCGGCCACCACCGTCCAGACGTCCTTCGATCCGCTCATCGGGTCACCCCCGCCAGGTCCAGCAGCCGGGAGAAGCGGCTGCCCGGGTCGGCGGCCAGCTCGGCGCGGGGGCCGAACTCGACCACCCGCCCGCGGGACATGACCGCGATCTTGTCCACCCGCGACAGCGACGACAGCCGGTGCGCGACGATCACCCCCGTACGCCCGGCGAGCAGCCGGTCCATGCCGCGCTCGACGCGGCGTTCGGTGGCGGGGTCGAGCCGGCTGGACGCCTCGTCGAGCACCACCAGCCCCGGGTCGGCCAGGAACGCCCGGGCGAACGCCAGCAACTGCGCCTCCCCGGCCGAGACGCCGCGCAGCCCGGTGTCGAGGCCGTCCGGCAGCCCGGCCAGCCAGTCGCCGAGCCCGGCGTCGGCCAGCGCCCGCCGCAGCACGTCGTCGCCGGGCGACGGCCGGAACAGGGTGAGGTTGTCGCGGACGCTCGCGTCGAACAGCCGCACGTCCTGGGTGACCGCGTACACCCGCTCGCGCAGGGAGCGCTCGTCCACGTCCCGCAGATCGACGCCGCCCACCCGCACCGCGCCCGCGACCGGGTCGTACAGGCGCAGCGCGAGCCGCGTGATCGTGGTCTTGCCGCTGCCGGTGCGGCCCACCAGCCCGAGCGTCTCGCCCGGCGCCAGCGTCAGCGTGACGTCCGACAGCACCGGCCCGCCGCCCTCCTCGGCGGCGTCGTAGGCGAAGGCGACCCCGTCCAGCTCCAGCGCGAGCGCTCCCGCCTCCGGCAGCCGGCGGGGCCGCGCGGGGGCGGGCAGCGTGCGCCGCTCGGCCAGCAGGCCGCCGATGCGGGTGATCCCGGCGAGGGCGCCCTGGTAGTCGCGTAACCGGTCGATGAGCCGTTCGAACGGCGCGCGCACCATCACCGTGCACTGGAACACCAGGACGGCGGTGCCGACGGTGAGCGTCCCGGTGGAGCGCGCCCACGCGGCCAGGGCCAGCATGAGCGCCGTGCCGGCGGCGAACGCGACCGACGTGCCCGCCAGCAGGCCGCTGCCGATGCGGTCGGCGCGGTGCTCGGAGCGGTACCAGGCGGCGGCGGTGCCGAGGAAGCGGGTGACGACGTGCTCGCCGGCGCCGTTGGCGCGGATGTCCTCGGCTCCGGCGATCCGCTCCTCCATCTCGCCGTACAGCCGCGCGCCGGCCGCCCGCGCGGCGGTGGCGGAGGGCACGGCCAGCCGCTGGGCGCGGGTCGTGGCGAAGCCGGCCAGCACGCAGTACGCGAGCAGCGCGCACCCGAGCCGGAGGTCGGCCGCCAGGACGACGCCGAGCACGCCCGCCAGCAGCAGCGCGCCGGCCACGACGTCCATGAGGAACGCCACGACGAACCCCGACACGGCCACCACGTCGCCGTCCACCCGCTCGATCAGCTCGCCGGGCGTGTGCCTGCCGTGGAAGTCCATGTCGAGGCCGAGGGCGTGCCCGGCCAGGCGCTCGCGGAGGCGGTCGGTGCCGTCCCAGGCGAGCCGGCTCGCCAGCCGGGCGGCGACCAGCCGGGCCGCCTGCCCCGCGACGGCCGCGGCCAGGGCGGCGAGCGCGATGAGGGTGAGCCGGCCGGTGCCCGCGCCGGCGATGGCGTCGTCGACGAAGCGGCGGGTGAGCTGGGGGCCCGCGAGCGGGAGCGCGGTCATGGCGGCCACGGCGGCGCCGAGCGCCAGGCCCGCCCGCCGTCCGGGCCGCATGAGCCGCAGCACGAGCCGCCGGACTTCCCTGTCCGTACGAGCCGTCGCATCGTCCGCACGCACTCGCCTGTCCGCGCGAGCCGTCGCATCGTCCGCGCGGGCCTTCCGACCGTCCGCGCGGGCCCGCCCCTGGCCGGGACGGGCCTTCCGGGCGGTCGCGCCGGATCCGGTGGCATGCCGGTCCTCCCGGTCCTGCCGGGTCTCGGAGGTCATCGGCTACACCCTCCGCGCGACGTGCAGGAGGTACTGCTCGCGGTCGAGCGGGTCGCGCCCGTCGCGCCGCCTGACCGGCGCGGGCCCGCGGACCGGCCGGTAACGGTCGAACGACGTCTCCAGGACGCCTTCGCCCCGGGTCAGCCCGGGCACCTGCCGTTCCAGCCGGTGGACCTCCGCGGCCGGGATGTCGCCCTCCAGCTCGCACCACGCGCCCCGCCACACCGTGCCCCCGTGGACGGCGCGCAGCCGCCCCAGGACGGCCGCCGCCTGCATGGCGGTGTCGGCCGGGACCTCCAGGTGGAAGCGGTGGACCGGCTCGCACACGACCGTCCCGGCCCGCCGCAGCGCGCTCATCAGCACCAGCGGCGTCAGGAGCCGGAAGTCGCGGGCCGTGGAGATCGGCGAGGCGTAGCCGGAGCGCGTCATGGTGACCACGCAGTCCACGACCTCCCAGCCGGACAGGCCCTGCCGCAGCGTCTCGCGCACGGTGGCGCCGATCGCCTCGGCCAGCTCGCCGGCCGACTTGTAGACGTACAGCGGGAGCGAGCCCAGCGCGGCGTCCACGCGGAAGGCGACGCCCGAGCCGGGCGGCGCCGGCTCGACGCGCAGCCCGACCGTGGCGACGAACGGGTTGCCGTCCTGGCCGAGCAGCTCGACGGCCTCCCCGGTGGCGGCGGGGCGTTCGACGCAGATGGTGGTGGTCTCGCGGAAGCCGACCTCCAGGCCGTATTCGGCGGCCAGCGTGGCCTGGACGACCTCCTTCTGCACCTCGCCGTAGAGCGAGATGGAGACCTCCTGCCGCTCGTCGTCCTGGCGCAGGCCGATGAGCGGGTCCTGCTCGGCCAGCTCGGCCAGGGCCGCGTGCAGGGCGCCGCGCTCGGCGGGACTGCCGGGCACCACGACGGTCTCCAGGCTGGGCGGCGCGAACCACCCGCCGCGCGGCGCTCCCGAGGACGGCCCCGGGCGGCCCGCCTCGCGGATCTCGTCGCCGATGCGCGCCTCGGGCAGGCCGCACACCGTCCCGATCCGCCCGGCCGTGAGCGCGGCCCGTGGCCCGGCGCCGCCCCGGTCGAAGACGCGGATCGCGGTGATCCTGCCCTCGCGCTCATCCGCCGCGCCGGGAGGGCCGAAGCGGACCCGGTCACGCACCCTGAACGTCCCGGACCGCGCCCGCACGTAGGCGACCCGCTCCCCGGCCGGCCCCCGCTCGACCTTGAAGACGGTGCCCGACGCCGGCGCGTCCGCGTCGCCCTCGGCCGCCGGAAGCAGCTCCTCGATCCCGGCCATGAGCGCGTCCATCCCGGCGCCGGTGATCGCCGAGCCGAACAGCACCGGGTACGCCCGCGCCCGCGCCGTCTGGTCCGCGAGCGCGCGCCGCACCCGGTCGTGGGTGAGGGCGGGCCCGTCGGCGACGTAGGCGGCCAGGAGCGCGTCGTCCCGGTCGGCCAGCGTCTCGGCCAGGCCGGACAGGAAGCCGGCGTCGCGGGGCCCGTACGGGACGAAGGCGGCCGCACGCGTCCCGGCCCCGCGCACGGCGCCCAGCGGGACGGCGTCCGGGGTGAGCCGCTCGGCGACCGCCCGCAGGACCCGGCCGGGATCCGCGCCGGAACGGTCGATCTTGTTGACGAAGATGATCGCGGGGATGCGCAGCCTGCGCAGCGTCCGCATGAGCACGCGCGTCTGCGCCTGCACCCCTTCGACGGCGGAGACGACGAGCACGGCGCCGTCCAGGACGCCGAGGGCCCGCTCCACCTCGGCGATGAAGTCGGGGTGGCCGGGCGTGTCGATGAGGTTGACCGTGACTCCGCCGACCCCGCCGGCCCCGCCGACGGCGAACGACACGACGGCGGACTTGATGGTGATGCCGCGCCGGCGTTCGAGCGCGAGCGTGTCGGTCTGCGTGTTGCCGTCATCGACGCTGCCGACCTCGTCGATGACACCGGCGGCGTGCAGCAGCCGCTCGGTCAGGCTGGTCTTACCGGCGTCTACATGCGCCAGGATCCCCAGGTTGAGCGTTCGCACGAAGCGTCATGTCCTTCACGTAGACGAAACCTCCTTGCTGGATGGACATGGACCTACGCCGCATCTCGGGCCTCCTCGCTCGTTCGCCGGTCGTCGCGGGGAGTGAAACAGACGGCGCACCCCGCGCACAACCGATTAACCGGCGGCCCCTGCGGAAGATTCGCTCCCATGAGGATCACGCTCGTCCAGGGGGACATCACCGTGCAGCGCGTCGACGCGGTCGTCAACGCGGCGAACCCGTCCCTGCTCGGCGGCGGCGGCGTGGACGGGGCCATCCACCGGCGCGGCGGCCCGGCGATCCTCGCCGAGTGCCGGCGGCTGCGCGCCGACCGGTATCCCGACGGGCTGCCGGTCGGCCAGGCGGTGGCCACGACGGCCGGCGAGCTGCCCGCCCGCTGGGTCATCCACACCGCCGGCCCCGTCTACTCGGGCCGGGAGGACCGCTCGCACCTGCTGGCCTCCTGCTACCGGGAGGCGCTGCGGGTGGCCGACGAGCTGGAGGCGGTCACCCTGGCGCTGCCCGCGGTGTCGGCGGGGATCTACGGCTGGCCCGTGGCCGACGCGGCCCGCATCGCGGTGACCACCGTTCGGGCCGCCCGCACGGGGGTGGAGGAGGCGCGGTTCGTGCTGTTCACGGCCGACGTCCACGCCGCCTTCGCCCGCGCCCTGCGGGACGCGGGCGGGTGAGCCGGCCCCGGCGTCAGCCGCCGGGCCCGACGGGGTCGTACGGGGCGCCGTCGCCCGTCGTGGGCAGGTCGCCGCGGGTCACGGCCGTGGGCGGCGGGGCCGGCGTGCCGTCCCCCACCGCGGGACGGGCCCCGGTCGCGGCCTCGCGCAGCGCCTGCCTGCCGACCTGGCCCACCGCGGCGGCCAGCCGGACGTAGTGGTCGCCCCGGACGACGGTGTAGTCCTGGCGGACCCCGTCGGTCCGGTACCAGCCGTCCCCGTCGCGCTCGCACCGCACGGCCGCGCGCCCGTCGCCGCCGCTCACGGGCGTGGACGCGCACACGTCGTCGTCGAACGCGCCCCGGTCGACCCGCAGCTCCACCGGCTGGCCGGTGCCCTTCACGGGGGCGTAGAGGACGCCGAAGCCCTCCTCGTTGACGCCGCCGGCCGACTGCTCCATGATCTGGTAGCCGTCCAGGTCGACGGCGTAGATGAGGTCCGGCGCGGCCCCGGAGGCGCGGGCCCGGTCCACGACCTCCTGGCTCAGCGCCCCCTGCGTCCCACACGCCGCGAGCACCGCCATCGCGAGCCCGGCCGGCAGGAGCGCCCTCGACGGGCGGGACGGGCCGCCCTTCCCGGCGCCCTTCACAGGCCCGGCCGCTCCTGGGCGAGGGCGCGGCCGATGACCAGCCGCTGGATCTGGTTGGTGCCCTCCACGATCTGCAGCACCTTGGCCTCGCGCATGTACCGCTCGACGGGGAAGTCCTCGACGTAGCCGTACCCGCCGAGCACCTGGACCGCGTCCGTGGTGACCTTCATGCACATGTCCGTGGCGAACAGCTTGGCCATCGCGGCCCGCGTCCCGTACGGCCGGCCGGCGTCGCGCAGCCGCGCGGCGTCGAGGTAGAGCGCCCGGGCGGCGGCGACCTGCGTGGCCATGTCGGCCAGCATGAACGACACGCCCTGGAAGTCCACGATGCGGCTGCCGAACTGGCGGCGCTCCCTGGCGTAGGCGGAGGCGGTGTCGAGCGCGGCCTGGGCCACGCCGACCGCGCAGGCGGCGATGCCGAGCCGGCCGCCGTCGAGCGCGGCCATGGCGATGCGGAAGCCCTCACCCTCGGCGCCGACCAGCGCGTCGTGCGGCAGGCGCACCCCGTCGAAGCGGACCTGGGCGGTCGGCGAGGAGCGCATGCCCATCTTGTGCTCCGGCGCGCCGAACGACAGGCCCTCGACGCCGGCCGGGACGTGCAGGCAGGAGACGCCGCGCGCGCCCGGCTCGCCGGTGCGGGCCATGAGCAGGTAGAAGTCGGCGACCCCGCCGTGGGTGATCCACGCCTTGACGCCGTCGACGGTGTAGCCGTCGGGGCCGGGCACGGCGCGGGTGGTCAGGGCGGCGGCGTCGGAGCCCGACTGGGGCTCCGACAGGCAGTACGCGCCCAGCAGCTCGCCGCCCACCATCGCGGGCAGCAGCTCGGCCCGCTGCTCCTGGCTGCCGTAGGCGGCGACGGGGAAGCACGACAGGGTGTGCACGGAGGTGCCGAGGCCCACGGCCAGCCATCCGGCCGCCAGTTCCTCCACCACCTGGAGGTAGACCTCCTGCGGCTGGGCCGCGCCGCCGTACTCCTCGGAATAGGGCAGGCCGAGCAGCCCGGCGGCGCCCAGCGTGGTGAACACCTCGCGCGGGAACCGCCCGGCCGCCTCGTCGGCCGCGGCCCGGGGCGCCACCTCCTTGGCGACCAGCTCACGGGTCAGCTGGATCAGCTCGTGCGCCTCGGGGGTGGGCAGGGCACGCTCAACAGTCATCGGTGAATACTCCTTGTGAGAGTGTACGTGCCCTGCATTCTGCCTAAACGATCACCAGTTCACGAGGGGTGAGGTTCAGCCGCTCGCCCTCGTTCTCGCCGCAGACCACGATGTCCTCGATGCGGGCGCCGTGGCGGCCGGGCAGGTAGATGCCGGGCTCGACGGAGAAGGCGAAACCGGGCTCCAGCGCCTCGGCGTTGCCGGAGACGATGTAGGGCTCCTCGTGGGTCTCGATGCCGATGCCGTGGCCGGTGCGGTGGACGAAGTACTCGCCGTAGCCGGCCTCGGTGATGACGTCGCGGGCGGCGGCGTCGATCGACTCGCAGGTCACGCCGGGCCGTACGGCGGCGCAGGCGGCCTCCTGCGCCCGGCGCAGCACCTCGAAGTACGCGGCGTACTCGGCGGGCGGCTCGCCCACGCAGTAGTTGCGGGTGGAGTCGGAGCAGTAGCCGTTGTGGAGCTGGCCGCCGATGTCGACCACGACCGGCTCGCCCGGCTGGATGACGCGGTCGGACACGTCGTGGTGCGGGCTCGCGCCGTTGGGGCCGGAGGCGACGATGACGAAGTCGACCGTGGCGTGGCCGGCGGCGAGGATCGCCTCGGCGATGTCGCGGCCCACCTCGCGCTCGGTGCGGCCGGCCCGCAGGAACTCGGGCACCTGGCGGTGCACGGCGTCGATCGCCTCGCCGGCCTCGCGCAGCGCGGCCACCTCCACCGCCGACTTGCGCATCCGCAGTTCGCGCAGCACGCCGCCGGCCAGCACCTGCCGGGTGTCCGGCAGCACGTCGCGGAAGCGCAGCGACGACATGGCCCACATCCGGTCGGCGAGCCCGACCGTCGCCACCCGTCCGAGCCGGTCGGCGGCGATCCGGTACGGGTCGTCGGTCTCGTCCCAGGCCACGAACTCCAGGCCGAGCCGCGAGGCGGGCGACGCCTCCGCCGCGGGCAGCTCCAGGCGCGGCACCAGCATGTACGCCTCGCCCGAGGCGGGCACCACCAGGCAGGTGAGCCGCTCCAGCGGCTTGGCGTCGTAACCGCTCACGTACCGCAGGTCGGGACCCGGGGTGAGCAGGAGGGCGTCGATGCCGGCCTTGGCGGTGGCCTCCTGGACGGCGGCGAGACGGGACACGGGATACAGATCTGAGGACGTCACGGCCACAATCTACTCCCGACGCCCCCTCCTAAAATCCGCGAAAAGGTCTTACAACACGCCAAGCCATCGCTACCGTTCGCTCACACTCGACCGCATAGTGTGAGGCGAATGTCCCGTTCCACTGCATTCGAGGGTGTGTCTCATGGTCGACGTCATCAGCGGCGGGCCGGGGCAGCGGCGGCGTCCGGGAGGTGCCGCCGGCGCGCCGCACCCGGGCGCCACCGAGCGGGAGCTGCTGGCCGTGCGGCTGGCGCACGCCCAGCGGCTGGGCAACATGGGCTGGGCCGAGTGGGACCTGCGCACCGGGGAGGCCGCCTGGTCCGACCAGGTGTACGTGATCTTCGGCCGTGACCCGGCCAAGGGGCCGGCGGACCTGCCGGAGCTGGCCGGCCTGGTCGAGCCGGACGACCTGCGGATGCTGGAACAGCTCCTGCTGACCGTGGTGCACGAGGCGGAGGCGGCGCAGGCGGAGATGCGCATCCGGCGCGGCGGCGAGCTGCGCAACCTCCGCGTCGTCCTGGAGCCCCTGCTGTCGGCGGGCCGTCCGGCCGACGACCCGGGCACCGGCCCGGCGGCCGCCGGGCTGCGGGCGGCGGCCACGGTGCGCGGCGTCCACGCGGTCTTCCAGGACATCACGGGCCGCCGCCGGGCCGAGCGCATCATGTCGGAGTCGCGCCGCCAGCTCCTGGAGGCCCGCGTCAAGGCGGCCGAGGAGCGGCACGTGATGCTGGCGCTGCGCGAGGCGATCCTGCCCGACCCGGTCGGCTGCCTGGACCTGCCGCGCACCCGCGTCGCCGTGCGGTACGTGCCGGCGGAGAAGACCGCGAGCCTCGGCGGCGACTGGTTCGAGGCCGCGTCCCTGCCCGACGGGCGGGTGCTGCTGGCCATCGGCGACGTGTCGGGGCACGGCCTGCCCGCGATCGCGCACATGGCGCAGCTGCGTCACGCGCTGGTCGGGCTGACGATGACCGGGCGTCCGGCGAGCGGCCTGCTGACGCTGCTGAACGACCTGGTGATCCACCGCCTGGAGGGCACCACCGCCACGGCCGTGATCGGGCACCTGGACTCCTCGACGCGGGTGTTCAGCTGGGCGCGGGCCGGCAACCTGGCGCCCGTCCTGGTGCGCGACGGCACCGCCCGGCAGCTCGAACAGGCCAGGGGCGTGCTCCTCGGCGCGGCCTGCGACCAGGCGTACCATCTGGCGCGCATGGAGCTGCGGGAGGGCGACCTGCTGCTGATGTTCACCGACGGGCTGGTCGAGCGGCGCAACCGCGACATCGACGAGGGCCTGGCGCTGGTGCTGGCCGCCGCCGCCCGCCTGCCCCGCGACGATCTGCACCTCGGCCTGGACGCGGCGCTGGACCGGCTGCTGGAGGAGATCGGCGGCCCGAACCCCGAGGACGACGCCTGCCTGCTCGCCGTCGGCATCCAGAACCGCCCCGACGCCTGACCACCGACGCCTGACCACCGGCAGCGTCCAGGACCGTCCTGGCGCCTGGTCACGGGGCGGGCCGCGCCATCCTGTCCCGGACGTCGGCGGTCAGCTTCTCCAGCAGGTCCGCGAGCGTGGCCCGTTCCGCCGGGGCGAGTCCCGCCACCAGGGACGCCTCGCGGCCGAGGACCGAGTCGACCGATCGTTCGATGAGCGCGTGGCCCTCGTCCGTGAGCGAGACCGCGACGCTCCTGGGCCCGGTGTCGCCGGGGGCGCGCCGGATCAGGCCGGCGCGCTCGGCCCGGGCCACCCGCTGGGAGATCGCGCCGGCCGTCACCAGCGTGCGGCGGGCCAGCTCGCGGGTGCTCAGCCGGTACGGCGGGCCGGACCGGCGGATCACCGACAGCAGGTCGAGCGTGGCCGCGTCGATCCCGGCGGCGCGCAGGACGCGGGCCCGGTCGTCGGCGAACATCTTGGCCAGCCGCCAGATGGGCGTGACGATCTCGATGGAGTCGGTCGGCGTGCCGGGGCGCTCGCGCTGCCAGGCCGCGGCGATCTCCGCGGGACTGGTCGGGGTTTGGACCATCTGGGCATCCTCCGCTACGTTTAGGGCTAAACGTACCAGCCGTGAGGAGGAATCATGGGCAGGACCGTGCTCGTCACCGGAGGAACCAGCGGCATCGGCAAGGCCGTCGCCGCCCGCTTCGCCGCCGACGGTGCCGACGTCGTCATCACCGGCCGCCACCCGGACACCGTCGAGCCCGCCGCCAAGGAGCTGGGCGTGCGCGGGCTGGCCTGCGACGCCGCCCGCCCCGACCAGGTCGCCGCCCTGGCCGAGGAGCTGGGCGGCTCGCTCGACGTGCTCGTCAACGCCGCGGGCGGCCTGCCCGCCCGGCCGGCCGCCGGGACGCCGCCGCTGGAGGCGCTCGCCCAGGAGTGGCTGTCCAGCGTCTCCGGCAACGTCCTCACCGCGGTCCTCACCACGACCGCGGTGAGCGACAGGCTCGCGCCGGGAGGCACGGTCGTCAGCATCGGGTCGATCGGCGCCGAACGCGGCGGCGGCTCCTACGGCGCCGCCAAGGCCGCGCTGGCCGCCTGGAACGCCACCCTGGCCGCCGCGCTCGGCCCCCGGGACGTCACCTGCAACGTCATCTCCTCCGGGTACGTCACCGGCACCAACTTCTTCGGTGACGGGATGGCCGAGGAGCGCCACCGCAGACTCGTGGAGGAGACGCTGCTCAAGCGGCCGGGCACGCCCGGCGACATCGCCGAGACCGTCTTCTTCCTCGCGTCCCGGGGCGCCCGGCACATCACCGGACAGACCATCCACGTGAACGGCGGAGCCTTCACGACCCGCTGACCGGCGCGCGGGATTGTCAGTCCCGGATGCCACCATGGGGGGGTGCTGATGCTGCTCGACACCCCGTCGCTGTACTTCCGCGCCTTCTACGGCGTGCCCGACTCGGTCACCGCGCCCGACGGCATGCCCGTCAACGCGGTGCGCGGCCTCATCGACATGATCGCCACCCTGGTGCGGGCCCACTCCCCCACCCGGATGGCGGCCACGATGGACGCCGACTGGCGGCCCGCGTTCCGCGTGGCGGCCATCCCGACGTACAAGGCCCACCGGGTGGCCCAGGGCGACGAGGAGGAGGTGCCCGACACGCTGGTGCCGCAGATCCCGGTGATCGAGCAGGTGCTCGACGCGCTCGGCATCGCCCGGCTGGAGGCGCCCGGCTTCGAGGCCGACGACGTCATCGGCACGCTCACCCACCGCGAGGACGGGCCGGTCGACATCGTGACCGGCGACCGCGACCTGTTCCAGCTCGTCGACGACGCCCGCCCGGTGCGCGTCCTCTACACCGCCCGCGGCATCCGCAACCTGCAGATCGTGGACGAGGCGTTCGTGGCGGGCAAGTACGGCATCCCGGGCCGCGCCTACGCCGACTTCGCGACCCTGCGCGGCGACCCGAGCGACGGCCTGCCGGGCGTGGCCGGTGTCGGCGAGAAGACGGCGGCCTCGCTCATCACCCGTTTCGGCTCGCTGGAGGCGCTGCTCGCCGCGCTCGACGCGGGCGTCACGGAGGGATTCCCGGCGGGGAGCCGCACCCGGCTGTCCGCCGCCCGCGACTACCTGAGCGTCGCGCCGGCCGTGGTCGAGGTGTCCTCGGAGGTGCCGCTTCCCGCCGCCGACCTGGCGCTGCCGGGCAAGCCGCGCGACCCCGAGGCCCTCGTACGCCTGGCCGACCGCTACGGCCTGGACAGCCCGCTGAACCGCCTCCTGGACACCCTCCCCGGCTGACCACCCAGCTGACCACCCACCAGTCCCCCGCCCCACGGCTCCCGCGGACGCTCGCCGCCCCTCAGCCCGTTCCCTCCCGCCAGACACAGGTCTGCCTGCCCCCTCCCCGCCTGCCCACCTCTCCGCCCGCCCGACCTCCGCCTGCCCACCACACCTGCGCGCGCCTTTCATCCCTCGCCAGGCCGCTCCCCACCTGTCCCTTCGGCCCGCCTGCCATCCCTGGCCTGGCCGCTCCCCCACCCGTCCCTCCGCCCGCCTGCCATCCCTCGCCAGGCCGCTCCCCCTCTGCTCCTTGTCCCGATCGCCTCCCAGGCGGCGCGCCCGACACCTGCCTGCCCGCCCCTCCGCCGTCCCTCGTGCCACCGCCTGGCAGGTCGCCCCGCCTGCGGCTTCGTCCGGCCCTCCCCCGACCGGCCCCGATCGCCCTCCGCCCGGCCGACCTCCTGGCACACCGCCCGGTCCGGCCACGCCCCCGATCGCCTTCAGCGCGAGCGAAGTCTCACTGGGGACGCCTTCCTCGGTCGGCCCGATGCAGGCCAGATGAGGGTGAGGCAAGAGACGGGCCGAGTGGGGAGCAGGCCAGATGAGGGGCGACCCGAGGCGGGGCTCAGGCCGAATGCGGGGAGCCAGGCCGCGTGAGGGGTCAGGCCGAGCGGAGGTCACGCCCCGGAGGCCAGGCACTGACAAGTGGGCCCGTGCGGGAGGTCAGGCCGCGGGAGAAGTGGGGCCGGGTAAGAAGGCCGGGCCGGTAAGAAGTCTGGCGGAGCGAGAAGCCTGGCCGGGTGAGGAGTCTGGCCGAGCGAGAAGCCGGGCCGGGCGGAGGTCGCGGCGGGCGGGTGGGGTCAGACGGTGAGAACGATCTTGCCTGCGGGGTGCCCCTGGGCGAGGTGTTCGATCGCGGCACTCGCCTCGGCGAGCGGGTAGGCGCGGCCGATCACCGGCCTGACCGCGCCCGACTCGATGAGCCCGCCCAGTTCCGCCAGGTCGTCGGCGTTCTCCCTGGCGGTGAGGCCGCGCAGCCGCTGCCTCGTGGTCAGCTGCACCACGGGCCGGCGCAGCAGAGCGCGCGAATACCCGCCCAACAGCCCGGGGGCGTCGTGACCGCCACCGGCGAGGACGAGCGTCCCGCGCGGCGTCAGGGCGCGCCGCAGCAGCGACATCGGACGGCATCCCGCCACGTCGACGATCACGTCGTGGCGCGGCCCGTCGCGGTCGACCTCGTCGCGGGTGTAGTCGACGACCTCGTCCGCCCCCAGCGAGCGCACCAGATCCGCCTTGTCCGGCCCGCACACGGCGACGACGCTCGCGCCGAACGCCTTGGCGATCTGCACGGCGAACGTCCCGATCCCGCCCCCGGCGCCGATGACCATCACCCGCTGTCCCGGCCGCACCTGGCCGGCGTCGCGCACGGCCTGTAACGCGGTCGTCCCCGACACGGGCACCGCCGCGGCCTCCTCGAACGACAGCCCCGCGGGCTTGCGCGCCAGCAGCCGCTCGGGCGCCGCCGCGTACTCGGCGAACGAGCCGTGTTCGCACGTGCCGTGCACCTCGTCGCCGGGCCGGAACCGCGTCACGCGGGAGCCGACGGCCTCCACGGTCCCGGCGAGGTCCCGGCCGCGTACGCGCTCCTTGGGGCGGCGCAGCCCGAACCCCATGAGGCGCACGGCGGGCGGCCGGCCGGTCATGAGGACCCACACGCCCGGGTCCACGCCGGCGGCGCGCACCCGGACGAGCACCTCCTCCTCGCCGATCCGCGGCGGGTCGGTCTCCTCCAGCCGGAGCACGCCGGCCGGTCCGTACACGTCCTGGACGATCGCTTTCATGAGTCCCCCTCGGGCGGGTCGGGATACTGGAACACGTCGTCGAGCGGGACGCCGAAGACGCGGGCGATCCGGAAGGCCATCTCCAGGGACGGCGAGTAGCGTCCCTGCTCGATGGCGATGACGGTCTGCCGGGTCACTCCGATGCGGTCGGCGAGGTCCGCCTGGGTCATCTCGCCGTGCTCGAAGCGCAGGGCGCGGATGCGGTTGGTGACACGCGTGGGCTTCACCACTCCGGCATGCTCCTGCGGTAGGCGGCGACCTTGGCGAAGCCGCCGAGGACGGCCGACACCACGAAGCAGAGGTAGACCGCGTTGGCGATCCAGAACCGCTCCCAGCCGGCCATCGCCATCAGCATCGCCGCGATGGCGCCGATGGCGACGAACGCCTGGCCGACGTGGTCGCCGAAGCGGGCGATCTCCCGGTCGCGCACGTCCCTGACCCGCGACGCCCGGGGGTTCACCATCGCCATGACGATCTCGGCCAGGATCGAGGCCGCGACGGCCCCGCCGACCGACCACAACAGGGCCGCCTCGTACGGCACCTCGGCCAGCGGCCGTCCGCCGGCCCGGCCCGCGATGATCACCGCGTACGCGGCGTAGGCCACCACGGAGACGACCAGCCTGATCCATGCGCGTTTCTCTTCGTGCGTCATCGCCCATCCTTGCGATGTACAGAATCTTTGACATCATCAAGGTAACCCATCTTTGACCTCATGTACAGAATCCTTTACATCCCCAGGGGCCCCGACCGGCCGGGCGCGCGCCGCGCGGTAGGTTGATCGGCGTGTCGAAGACGAGCATTCAGGTCCGAGACGGTGTCCCCCAGCGCCTGGAGGACGGGTTCGCGCGCATCACGCGCGAGGCCGACCTGCCGGCCGAGTTCCCTAGAGCGGTGCTCGACGAGGCCGACTGGGTGGCCGAGGCGCCCCGCGTCTCCGGCGAGGACCTGACCGAGCTGCCGTTCGTCACCATCGACCCGCCCGGCGCCATGGACCTCGACCAGGCCGTCCACCTGGAGCGCCTCGGCGGCGGCTACCGGGTGTGGTACGCCATCGCCGACGTGGGCGCGTTCGTCCGGCCGGGCGGCGCCGTCGACGCCGAGGCCCGGGTCCGGGGCGAGACCGTCTACCTG
Source organism: Nonomuraea montanisoli (assembly GCF_013363975.1). GTDB lineage: Bacteria > Actinomycetota > Actinomycetes > Streptosporangiales > Streptosporangiaceae > Nonomuraea > Nonomuraea montanisoli. The sequence goes on from NZ_JABWGN010000004.1 coordinate 400,185, forward strand.
CCCGCGGGCAAGGTGCCGCTGCACCCCACGGTCCTGTCGGAGGGCGCGGCCAGCCTGCTGCCCGGCGCGACCCGTCCCGCGGCGGTGTGGCGGATCGACCTCGACGCCGACGGCCGCACGCTCGGCGCCGACGTGCGCCGCGCCCTGGTGCGCAGCCGCGAACGGCTCGACTACGCCTACGTCCAGGCCGCCGTGGAGACCGGCACGGCCGACGGCACCCTCGGCCTGCTGGCCGAGATCGGCCCGCTGCGGCTGGAGCTGGAGCGTGAGCGCGGCGGCGTCACCCTGCCCACCCCCGAGCAGGAGGTCGCGCCGGCCGACGGCGGCTACCGGCTCGAATACCGCGTGCCGCTGCCCGCCGAGGCGTGGAACGCCCAGATCTCCCTGCTCACCGGCATGGCCGCGGCCACCATGATGCTCGACGCGGAGATCGGGCTGCTGCGCGTGCTGCCGCCGCCCCAGCCGGACGACCTGGCCAAGGTACGCCGGGTGGCGGCGGCGCTGGGCGTCGCCTGGGCCGACGACGCCACCTACGGCGAGGTCGTCCACGGGCTCGACGCCAAGAGCCCGCAGCAGGCCGCGTTCCTGCACGAGTCACGGGTGCTGCTGCGCGGCTCCGGCTACGTCGCCTTCGACGGCGCTCCTCCCCCGCTGGCCGACCACGCCGCGGTGGGCGCGCCGTACGCGCACGTGACCGCGCCGCTGCGGCGCCTGGCCGACCGCTACGCCACCGAGGTGTGCCTGGCGGTCGCGGCGGGCGAGCCGGTGCCCGAGGACGTCGCCCGCGCCCTGCCGGAGCTGCCGCCCCTCATGGCGGCCGCGGGCCGGCGCGGCAGCGCGGTGGAGCGGGCCTGCGTGGACCTGGTGGAGGCGTTCCTGCTGCGCGACAGCATCGGGGAGGCGTTCGAGGCCGCGGTGATCGACGTGTCGGCGGACGGCCGGGGCGGGCAGGTCCAGCTCGTGGAGCCGGCCGTGATCGCCCGCTGCGACGGCGCGCTGCCGCTCGGCGAGAACGTCACGGTCCGCCTCGTGCAGGCCGACCCCGCCACCCGCGAGGTCCGCTTCGCCCTGGCCTGACAGCGTCCCTGGCGTTCGGCATGGCTGTGGCCGCGGCCCGGGTGGACGGGCGCGGCCACAGAGGCGCGGATTCACTTCTTCAGGACGCTCCAGCCCGCCCCCACCCCCATGAGGTGCAGGGCGACGCAGAGGAGCCCGGCCAGCCCGAGCGTGGTGACCGTCAGGACGCCGCCCACGGACAGCCCCGCGAGGGCGAAGATCAGGGCGAGCAGGAAGAACACGGCTGCGGCGAGGGCGAACATGGCAACCTCCGGAGGTCCGACGGACGCCGGGGATCCGAACCGGGGCGTGGCCTCAGCGCGGTGCGTCCGAAGCGTTACGGGCTTTCCGACATGGGGATGTCCGCCGGGTTCGGGCAGGAAACTGGCTCGGCGGTGACGTTGCGTAGACCACTGATGACAACACCTTGACCGGCCGGTCAGTCCGCGCCCCGGAGAAGTCCTCGCCCCCCGGCAGCACTCCAGCCCTGACGAGGCCCGTACCAGGAGAAAGGGCGCGCCCCATCGGAGACGGGCGCCGCCCTCGACACTGGACGCGCCTCTCGCAGACGGCCGCGCCTCCCAAAGGTGGGCGCGCCTCTCGGAGGCGAACACGCCCCTCGGAGGTGGACGCGCCCCCCGAAGATCGGCTGCGCCCCCTCAGAGACGACCGCGCCCCCTCAGACACGGCCTCGGCCCCTCAGCGATGGGCGCGGCCCCCGAAAGCCGGGCGTGCCTAGCTCAGGGACGAGTACGCCACCACGCCGCGCCGCATGCCGTCGATCGCCTTGGACGCCGTCTGCCTGATCTTGCTGTTCGGCGGCGCGGCGTTGCCGAGCTGGCCGAGCAGGTCCATGAGCTGCTTGATCCACCGGACGAAGTCGCCGGCCGCCAGCTCGTTGCCGTTGACGCCGTCCATGAGCACCGCGTCCAGGGTGTGCCCCTTGGTCCAGCGGAACGCCGCCCAAGCGAACCCCAGGTCGGGCTCACGGATGGTGTCGAGGCCGTGGTCGGACTCGATGCCCTCCAGCTCGGCCCACAGCCGCACCATCGCCGTCAGCGCGTCCTGCGCCCGCCCGGCCGGGATCTTCGGGCGGCGGGCGTCGTCGGACTGCCGCGACTCGAACACCAGCGCCGACACGCACGCCGCCAGCTCGGCCGGCTCCAGGTTCTCCCACAGCCCGCTGCGCAGGCACTCGGCCGTCAGCAGGTCGAGCTCGGTGTAGAGGCGGCCCAGGCGGCGGCCCTCGTCGGTGACGGTCTCGTCGTGCAGGTAGCCGAGCTGCTCCAGCACCGCGCAGATGCGGTCGAAGGTGCGCGAGATGACGTGGGAGCGGCCCTCGACGCGTCGCCGCAGCCCCTCGGTCTCGCGCAGCAGCTTGTAGTAGCGCTCGGCCCAGCGGGCGTGGTCCTCACGCTCGTCGCAGCCGTGGCAGGCGTGCTGCCGGATGCGCCGCCGCAGCTCGTTGACCTCCTCGTCCTCCACGCTGTGGTCGCGCGCCCTGGGCGGCTTGCCCAGGTCACGGTCGCCGATCTTGGCGAGCAGCGTGGAGACGAGGTTGGCGCGCTCCTTGGGCGAGCGGCCGTTGAAGTTCTTCGGGATGCGCAGCTTCTCCAGCGGCTCGACCGGCACGGGGAAGTCGGCCGGGTCGAGCTTCTTGATCTGCTTGCCGATGGTCAGCACCAGCGGGCTCGGGCCGTTGCCGCGCGGGTTGCGGCCGGGGTCGAGCACGATGGCCAGGCCCGCCCGGCGCCCGCCGGGCACCCGGATGACGTCGCCCGGCTGGAGCGCCTCCAGCGACCGCACGGCCGCCGCCCGCCGCGCCGAGCCGCGCTGGCGCGACAGCTCGGCCTCCCGGTCGGACAGGCGCCGCCGCAGCGCCGCGTACTCGGTGAAGTCGCCCAGGTGGCAGGTCATCGCCTCCTGGTAGCCCTCCAGCGCCTCCTCGTGCTTGCGCAGCTGCTTGGCCAGCCCGACGACCGCCCGGTCGGCCTGGAACTGCGCGAACGACTCCTCCAGCAGCGTGCGGGCGCGCTCGCGGCCGAACTGGCCGACGAGGTTGACGGCCATGTTGTACGAGGGCTGGAAGCTGGAGCGCAGCGGGTAGGTGCGCGTGCCGGCCAGGCCGGCGACCGACAGCGGGTCCATGCCCGGCTGCCACAGCACCACGGCGTGGCCCTCGATGTCGATGCCGCGCCGCCCGGCCCGGCCGGTGAGCTGGGTGTACTCGCCGGGCGTCAGGTCGGCGTGCGACTCGCCGTTCCACTTGTCGAGCTTCTCGATCACCACGGTACGCGCCGGCATGTTGATGCCCAGCGCCAGCGTCTCGGTCGCGAACACCGCCTTGACCAGGCCGCGGGTGAACAGCTCCTCGACGACCTCCTTGAAGGCCGGCAGCATGCCCGCGTGGTGGGCGGCCAGGCCCCGCTCCAGGCAGTCGCGCCACTCCAGGTAGCCGAGCACCGCCAGGTCCTCGTCCGGCAGGTGGGAGGTGCGCTCGTCGACGAGCTGGCGGATCTCGTGCCGCTCCCGCTCGGTGGTGAGCCGGATGCCCGCGTACAGGCACTGGGCCACCGCCGCGTCGCAGCCGGCCCTGGAGAAGATGAACGTGATCGCCGGCAGCAGGCCCTCGGCGTCGAGCTTCTCGATCACCTGGGCGCGGTCCGGCGGCCGGGAGCGCTGCGGCCGGCCGTAGCCGCGCCGGCCGCGGCCCATGGCGAGCCGCTCGGCGTCGCGCGTGACCCGCATGAGCGTCGGGTTGATGCGCGCCACGTCGTCGTCGCTCATGAACATGTCGTAGACGCGGTTGCCGACCATCATGTGCTGCCACAGCGGCACCGGCCGGTGCTCGTCGACGATGACGGTGGTGTCGCCGCGCACCTCGCCCAGCCACTCGCCGAACTCCTCGGCGTTGCTGACCGTCGCCGACAGCGCGACCAGCCGGACCGACTCGGGCAGGTGGATGATGACCTCCTCCCACACCGCCCCGCGGAACCGGTCGGCGAGGTAGTGGACCTCGTCCATCACCACGAACCCCAGCCCGGCCAGCGTCGCCGAGCCGGCGTAGAGCATGTTGCGCAGCACCTCGGTGGTCATGACCACGATCGCGGCCTCGCCGTTGACGCTGTTGTCGCCGGTCAGCAGGCCCACCTTGGCGCTGCCGTAGCGCTTGACCAGGTCGTTGTACTTCTGGTTGGACAGCGCCTTGATGGGGGTGGTGTAGAAGCACTTCTGGCCCTGCTCCAGGGCGAGGTGGACGGCGAACTCGCCGACGACCGTCTTGCCCGAGCCGGTGGGGGCGGCCACGAGAACGCCGTCGCCGGCCTCCAGCGCGCGGCACGCGTCCGCCTGGAAGTCGTCGAGCTGGAAGTCGTACAGTCCTCGGAACGATCTGAAAGCGGCCCCGTCGTCTCCGAACTTGTCGCGGAAGGCCGCGTACCGTTCCGCTGGCGTCGTCATGACGTCAGCCTACCGAAACCGCCATTCCGGTCCGTCCCGGCGCCGACGGCGATGTCCGGGATCTCCGGCCGCCATGCCTTGACCATGGAGATCTCAGGCGATGACCTGGAGCTCGCCCGGCACCGCCGTGCACGTCACCGGGCCGCTGCCCAGGCGTTCGCCGTCGGCGTAGACCGGGACGCCGTCCGCCTCCAGCCGCACGTGCCGCGCCCGCCTGACCGTCACCGCCGGATGGGTCACGTGCGTGCCCCGGTAGACGCCCGGGAACACCCGCAGGAACTCCCCGACGCCCAGCCCGCCCGCCACGACGACGTCCAGCAGCCCGTCGTCGGGCCGCGCGTCCGGGCAGATCCGCATGCCCCCGCCGTAGGAGCGGGTGTTGCCGACGGCCACCAGCACGGCGTCGCGTTCGAGCACCTCCTCGCCGTCGAGCGTGACGCGGAACGGCACCGGCCGGAACGCGCGCAGCTCCTCCACCACCGCCCGCACGTACCGGGCCCGGCCGGACGGCCACGTCAGCCGGTTGGCCCGTTCGTTGACCCGGGCGTCGAAGCCGCAGCACAGCACGCTGGCGAACAGCTCCTCGCCCTGGCCCGTCACAGCGCGGGCCACGTCGAGCGGCCGGGTCCTCATGCGCAGCACCGTGCGGGCCGCCGCCATCGGGTCGCCGCACGGCACGCCCACGGCGGCGGCGACGTCGTTGCCGGTGCCCACGGGGATGATGCCGAGCGGCACGTCGGTGCCGGTCACGGCCTGCACGGCCAGGTGGACGAGCCCGTCGCCGCCGAAGGCCACGAGCGCGTCGGGACGCTCGGCCACGCAGGCGCAGGCCCGTTCGAGGGCGTCGGCCGGGTCGGCGCCGGCGATCACCGACACGTCCGCGCCGCCCATGCGCAGACGGCGCACCACGGGTTCGAGCAGGCGCAGCGCGCGGCCGCCGCGGGCCGCGGGGTTGACGAGCAGGGCGAGTCGAGGGGACACGCCCGGAACCTATCGCCTATCTGCCCGAACCGGAATCCTCTTCCAGCGGGGTGTTGTCGTCGGTCAGCGTCGACGCCTCGTCGTCGGACAGGCCGGCGAACTCGCTCTGCGGCTGCCGCTTCTCGCGCAGGTACATGAACAGCTCGGCCGCCAGGAACAGGATGATCATCGGCGTGGCCAGCGCCATCATGCTGAGCGGGTCGCCGCCGGGCGTGATCACGGCGCCGAAGACGAACATCAGGAAGATGACCAGCCGCCGGTGCTTGGCGACCGTGGCGTGCGAGACCACACCGATGACGTTGAGGAACGCCAGCAGCAGCGGCAGCTCGAACGACACCCCGAAGATCACCAGCATGATCAGGACGTAGTCGAGGTAGTCGTCGATCGAGATGGCCGCGACCGTGTCGTCGAGCGAGAAGCTCAGCAGGAACGCCAGGGCGGTGTCCATGATCATGTAGGACACGGCCGCGCCGAACGCGAACAGCGGGATGGCGAGCGCGAGGAAGGTCAGCGTGTAACGCTTTTCGGTGCGGTAGAGGGCAGGGGTGACGAACGCCCAGATCTGGTAGAGCCAGACGGGTGAGGACAGCACCATGCCTACCAGCAATGAGACCTTCAGCGTGATGAAGAACGACGCGAAGATGCTGTTGTAGGTCAGACTGCAGTGGCCGGTGAGCTGCTTCGCCTGGAGGGTGGAGCAGTAGGGCTCCTTGAGCACCTCCCACACCGGCCCCGAGACGATCCAGCCGATGACCATGCCGACCGCCACCGCGGCGATCGCGATGAGCAGTCGGTTACGCAGCTCACGGAGGTGCTCCATGAGCGGCATCCGGCCTTCTGGGTCCCGTTCCGGCTTCGGGCCCGACCGTTTCAGCAACGCCATCTAGCAGTCCAGGTGGCCGAAGGGACGGGGGTCAGGGGCGCTTGTCGGCCTGCGCCGCGGCGCGCAGCCTCGCGGCCTGCTCCTCGAGCTGCCGGGCCTGCTCCTCGGCGGAGAGCGCCGGGGCGGGCGTGGCCGGCGGGATCTGCTGCGGCGCCGGCTGAGCCTGCTGCTGCGCCTGCACCACCGTCGGCCTGTCGTCGTCGTCATCGTTCATCTTGCTGGTCTCCGCCTTGAAGATGCGCAGGGACCGGCCGACGCCACGGGCGAGGTCCGGAAGCTTCTTGGCACCGAAGAGCAGGACCAAGGCCACCAAGATCAGGATGATCTCTGGAGCTCCCAAGTTCATGTGACGTCCTTCATGGTGAGAGCGAAGTGCTGTGCTTAGGACCGATCGTACGCCGATGGGGGCGATGCCTCATCCCCTGGCGTCCGATTTGACATTGAACAGCGCGTGAACTTGAGCGATCTCGCTGTTCAACGTCCGCGCCGCCCGCGCGACCCGGGTGCCGGCGACCAGGAGCACGACCAGCCCGGCCACGACGAGCCCGGCGGCCAAGAAGATCCACGTCATGACCGGTGAGCGTAGCGGGCCAGGGCGCGTTCGGCCTCCTCACGCACCCGTTCGGCCATCGCCGGCGGCGAGACGACGCGGCCGGTGTCGCCGAGCCGCAGCGCCAGCTTGAGCACCCAGTCCTCGTCACGGGCCCGCAGCGTGATCCGCAGCCGGCCCTCGCCGAGCTCCTCGGCCCGCTCGCACGGGTAGTACTCGGCCACCCACCGCCCGGCGGCCGTGACCTCCAGCTCGACCAGCTCGTCGGTGGGCGAGGGCCGGAAGACGCCCTGGGCGACGTCGATCGGCTCGGCCCCGGCGGGCGGGTCGGCGGGCACGTCGAGCACGTCGGCGCCGAGGACCCGGTCCAGCCGGAACAGCCGCATCGCCTCGGCCCGGTAGCACCAGCCCTCCAGGTAGGTGCGGCCGTCGGCCACCACCAGCCGCATGGGGTCGACCTCGCGCGGGGTCACCTCGTCGCGGCCGGGCACGTAGTAGCGCAGCGACAGGCGCCGCCGCCCGGTCAGCGCCTCGCGCACGCGCGGCAGCGCGTCGGGCGCGGCGTCGACGTCCACGGCGACCTGGCTGCTGACGGACGCGGCGCCCTCGCCCGCGGCCCGCTCCAGCTTGGCCACCACGCGCGGCAGCGCGTCGCCGGGCACCTCGGCCAGCTCGGGCATCGCGGCCAGCATGCGCAGCGCGACGAGCAGGGCGCTGGCCTCGTCGATGCCGAGCCGCAGCGGCCGGGCGATGGTCTCGGCGTTGTCGATGAGGATCTCGCCGCCGTCCCACGACACGTCGATGAGGTCGCCCGGCGTGTGGCCGGGCAGTCCGCACATCCAGACGAGCTGCAGGTCGTCGATGAGCTGCTTCTCGCTCAGCCCGAACACCTCGGCGACCTCGCCCACCTGGGCGCCGGGGTGGGACATCAGGTACGGCACGAGGGCCAGCAGCCTCGGCAGCCGGTCGGCGGAGCCGCTCACGCCGCCCCCTCGGGGGACGCGGATCCGGTCATGCCAGGGTTCCCTTCAGTCGGCGGATGACGGCCTCGCGGGCGTCGGGCGGCTCGACGACCTCGACGTCGGAGCCCAGGCTGGCCATCCATCCGGCCAGCCGCTCGGGGTCGGAGAACGGCAGCTCCGCCTCGTCCCACTCCTCCGGCTCGCCGGCGGCGGGGCGGACGGCGCGGGCGAGCTGGCGCAGGCCCTGGCAGGTGCCCCGGCGGACGCGGATCACGGCCACGCGCTCCTCCACGGGCTCCTCCGGGAAGCCCACCATGGACCGCAGGTCCACCCCGTCGGGCACCTCGACGGCGCCCGGGCGGCCCAGGGTGGCGACCTGGCCGGTGACGCGGCTGAGCCGGAAGGCGCGCGGCGCCTGGCGGTCGCGGTCGAAGCCGGCGAGGTACCAGCGGCCCCGGCGGCTGACCACGCCCCACGGCTCGACGGTGCGGGTGCGCACGCTCTCGCTGCCGGAGCTGCGGTAGTCGAAGCGGACCACCCGCCGGTCGCGCACGGCCTCCCACAGCGGCGGGAAGGCCGGGTCGCGGGTGTCGACGCGCAGCTCCAGCGCTCCTCCGGCCCGGCCCAGGCCGCCCACGGTCTCGTCGGTGGCCACGCCGCCGGCGCGCAGCTTCAGCAGGGCGCCCGAGGCGGCCTCGGCCAGGCTCGCGCGCTGCCACACCTGGGCGGCCAGGCCCAGCACGGCCGCCTCGTCGGGCTCCAGGGTGATCTCGGGCAGCTCGTAGGACTCGCGGCGGATGCGGTAGCCCGGCTCGTCCTCCCAGGGGTCGCGCACCACGTCGATGGGGATGCCGATCTCGCGCAGCTCGTTCTTGTCGCGCTCGAACATCCGCTGGAACGCCTCGTCGCCGTCGCGGTCGTAGCCGGGCACCGCGTGGCGGATCTGCTCGGCCGACAGGGGCCTCCCAGTGGCGAGCAGGCAGATCACCAGATTCAGCAACCGCTCGGTCTTACGGCGTGACATCTGCCTCACTCCTCCTTCATCGACGCTACCCTGCCCCCGTGATCAGATGGCGCAAGGGCGAGGTCGTGCGGATCCGCCGAGAGTGGCCAGGGGCGGTGGAGCTGGACGTCGCCGTGCCCGAGGGGCGGTGCCGGGCACTGGCCTATCCGGCACTGGTGGGCCGCCCGGAACCCGGCGACGAGGTGCTGCTCAACACGACGGCACTCGCGATGGGTCTCGGTACGGGAGGTTACGCCATGGTGGTGGCCCTCCCGAACCGTTTACCGGAAGATCCGCAGGGGCCGGGGCACCTGGTGAAGGCCCGCTACACCCCGATGCAGGCGACGGTGCTCGGCGCGGACGAGCAGGACTCGCCCCACCACGAGCTCCTGCGCGAGGCCGACTCGGTCGACGGGATGCCCGTGGTGGTGGCCGACCTGCACTCGGCGCTGCCGCCGATCCTGTGCGGGCTGTACGAGGCGGTGCCGGGCGGCGCGGGCGGCGGCGTGCGCGTGGCGTACGTGATGCAGGACGGCGGGGCGCTGCCGGCGTGGTTCTCGATGGCGTGCGCGACGCTGCGCGAGGTCGGCTGGCTGGCCGGGGTGGTGACGGTCGGGCAGGCGTTCGGCGGCGACGTGGAGGCGGTGACCACGCACACGGGGCTGCTGGCGGCCCGGCACGTGCTGGAGGCGGACGTCGCGATCGTCACCCAGGGGCCGGGCAACCTCGGCACGGGCACCCGGTGGGGCTTCTCCGGCGTGTCGGCGGGCGAGGCGGTCAACGCCGCCGCCGTGCTGCTCGGCCGGCCGGTGGCGGCGCTGCGGATCAGCGAGGGCGACCGGCGCGAGCGGCACCTCGGCGTGTCGCACCACTCGCTGACGGCCTACGGCCGGGTGGCGCTGGCGCGGGCCCAGGTGCCGGTGCCGATGCTGCCGGGCGAGTTCGGCGAGCGGGTGCGTGACCAGGCCGAGCTGCTGGCCGTCCGGCACGAGCTGGTCCCCGTGCCGGTGGACGGCCTGCACGAGGCGCTGCGCGCCTCGCCGGTGCGGCTCTCGACGATGGGGCGGGGGCTGGAGGAGGACCTGGCCTACTTCCTGGCCTCGGCGGCGGCGGGTAGGTTCGCCGCCTCGCTGCTCTCGTAGGGCTCCTGGAAGGTGAACGCCTCGGGGCCCGGGCCGTGGGCCCTGAGGTGTTCCAGCCGCCGCATGGCCTCGGCCAGCGTCGGGATGTGCCCTTCGGGCACCCACCACATCACCGTGTACGGCTCCGCGATGCGCAGGAACCACTCCCTGCGCCGGCGCAGCACGCCCAGGTGGGCGCTGCGGTAGGTGAAGGTCCACACTGCGTCGATCGACTCCCACACCGAGAAGTTCACGAGCAGGTGGTCGCCGTAGTCGTGGATGACCGTGGCGGTGGGGTCCTCGTCGCTCTCCTTGAGCCGCCACACGAACCCGGGCGCGGCGTCGGCGATGGTGTTGATGGGCTCCAGGAGCTCCACGAACGTGGCGAGCTCGGGGCCGTCGATGGGGGCGCGCAGGTGGGCGACGTTGAGCTGGGCGAGGTGCATGGCGTCAGCACACCATGCCCGTCGCTTCTATGTCAATCTTCATTTGTTTTAGAATCCGATGGCAGGGCGAGGGAGACGCAGCACTCCCCCGGCCTCGGGTCCAGCGCCGCGCGTTCCGGCCGGTCGCCCAGGCCCTCCAGCAGGCCCTGGCAGAGCGCGAGGTTCATCGAGCACACCAGCAGCGGATGCTCCTGCGACAGGGCGTGGAAGGGGCAGTTGCGCAGCCGCAACCGGCCTTCGCCGGCGTCGTCGGCGTAGGGCTCGTAGCCGCGCTCGGCCAGCACGGCCTCCACGGGCTCGCCCCGGCGGCCCCGGGCCAGCCGGGCGCCCGCCGCCCTGGCCACCTCCTCGGCCTTCTCCTCGGCGCCCAGCGCGTCCGCCACGCCCGCCAGCACCGAGGCCAGCATGGCGTAGTCGCGCGGCGGCAGGCTCACCGACCGCTCGCCCGAGGCGCGCCGGTACACCTTCGCCGGCCGGCCGCTGCCCGGCCCGCGCCGCTCCGGCTGCCGGAAGCCGCTCTCCAGCAGTCCGGCCTCCACCAGCTTGTCGAGGTGGTGGCCGGCGAGGGTCCTCGACACCCCGGCGGCCTCGGCCGCCTCGGCCCGGCCCACGTCGCCGCCGCTGCCCGCCACGGCCTCGTACAGGCTGCGCCGCACGGGATCGTGCAGCAGGGAAAGGGCCTCCAGATGGTCTTCGCGCACAGCCGGAGTCTAGGCGCGCCGACGCCCTCCCCGGACGCCGGCACGACCGGCCCGGGAAGGGCGTTGCGGAGAACCCGGCCTCAGTAGGCGGACAGGACGTCCACCACGAACACGAGGGTGCTGTTGGCCGGGATGTTCTGCTGCGCCTGCGCGCCGTAGCCGAGGTCCGGCGGGATGCTCATCACCACGCGGCTGCCGACCGGCACGCCCACGAGCCCCTTCTGCCAGCCCTGGATGACGCCCGACAGCGGGAACGACGCCGGCTGGCCCTTGGTCCAGCTCGAGTCGAACTCCTTGTCGGTGCCCCAGATCTTGCCGGTGTAGTGGACGGTCAGCGTGTTGGCCGCCTGCACCTTCTGGCCGGTGCCCTGGATCAGGGTCTTGACGACGAGCTCCTTGGACGGCTTCTCGCTCGTCTTCGTGGTCAGCGTCGGCGCCTTGTCGCCGCCGGGGCTGACCACCTTGACGCCCTTGATGCTGTCGCCGGTCTCCTTGCCGGTGGCGGCCTTGAGCGGCTCGGGCGGGGCGCCGACGACGTCGATGACGAACACCTTGGTCGGCTGGGCGGCCTGCGTCGCCTGGGCCTGCTGCTGGGTGGAGTCGGAGGCCATCACGGCCAGCAGCCGGCCGCCGTGCTTGACCTTGGTGAAGCCGTCCCGCAGCACCTGCGGGAGCTGCTCGTTGACCGGGATGGTCTCCGGCTGCTTGGTGTCGTAGGAGGAGCCCTGGAAGGCGTTGTGCTTGCCGTCCCAGTTGTAGACGGTGAGGTTGACGATCACCTGGCCGCCGCTCTTGACCTCCGGGCCGGTGCCCGGCGCGATCACCTGGTACGACGACTTGGTGGCGGGCGCCCCCGAGATCGTCACGGTGGGCTTGGCGCCCAGGTTTCCGGTGACCTTCACACCCGCCGCCCCGCCTCCGGCCCCTTGGGAGCCGGAGGTGGTGGCGGTGTCGGAGCCGCACGCGGCGGCGAAGAAGATCAGTGGCACGGCGGCCAGGACGGCCAAGGCGCGGCGCATGGACTTCCCTCGGTGGACTGCAGGTTCGCGTCACCCTATCCGACCGGCGGGTAGGGCCGAGGTAAACCGACGGGTAAAGCGGCGGCTACATCCCCGCGATGAGCTTGTCCACACGCTCGTCCACGCTGCGGAACGGGTCCTTGCACAGCACCGTGCGCTGCGCCTGGTCGTTCAGCTTGAGGTGCACCCAGTCGACGGTGAAGTCGCGCCGCTTCTCCTGCGCCTTGCGGATGAACTCGCCGCGCAGCCGCGCCCGGGTCGTCTGCGGCGGCACCGACTTGGCCTCGAAGATCTTGAGGTCGGACGCCACCCGTTCCACCGAGCCGCGCTTCTGCAGCAGGTAGTACAGGCCGCGCTTGCGGTGCACGTCGTGATAGGCCAGGTCGAGCTGCGCCACCCTCGGCGAGGACAGCGGCAGGTCGTACTTCTTGCGGTAGCGCTCGATGAGCTGGTATTTCGTCACCCAGTCGATCTCGCGGGCCACCAGGTCGAGGTTGCCGCTCTCGACCGCCGTCAGCGTGCGCTCCCACAGCTCCAGCACCCGCTGGGCGGTCGCGTCGCCGCCGCGCCGGTCGACGAAGTCCTTGGCCTTCGACAGGTACTCCTGCTGGATCTCCAGGCTCGACGCCTCGCGGCCGTTGGCCAGGCGGACCCTGCGCCGGCCGGTCATGTCGTGCGAGACCTCGCGGATGGCCCGGATCGGGTTCTCCAGCGACAGGTCGCGCATCACGGTGCCGGCCTCGATCATGCGCAGCACCAGGTCGGTGGCGCCGACCTTGAGCAGCATGGTCGTCTCGCTCATGTTCGAGTCGCCGACGATCACGTGCAGGCGCCGGAACCGCTCGGCGTCGGCGTGCGGTTCGTCGCGCGTGTTGATGATCGGCCTGCTGCGGGTGGTGGCGCTCGAGACGCCCTCCCAGATGTGCTCGGCCCGCTGCGAGACGCAGTAGACGGCGCCGCGCGGCGTCTGCAGCACCTTGCCGGCCCCGCAGATGATCTGCCGGGTCACGAGGAACGGGATGAGCACGTCGGCCAGCCGGCCGAACTCGCCGTGCCTGCCGACCAGGTAGTTCTCGTGGCAGCCGTAGGAGTTGCCGGCCGAGTCGGTGTTGTTCTTGAACAGGTAGATGTCGCCGGCGATGCCCTCCTCGCGCAGCCGCTTCTCGGCGTCGACGAGGAGGCCCTCGAGGATCCGCTCGCCGGCCTTGTCGTGGGTGACGAGTTCGATGACGTTGTCACACTCGGGTGTTGCGTACTCAGGATGGCTGCCCACGTCGAGGTACAGGCGTGCGCCGTTGCGGAGGAAGACGTTGCTCGATCGGCCCCAGGACACGACTCGCCGGAACAGGTAGCGCGCGACCTCGTCGGGCGACAGCCTGCGCTGTCCCCTGAACGTGCAGGTCACGCCGTACTCGTTCTCCAGCCCGAAGATGCGACGATCCATCACCTCACACTATGCCCACGGATCGGCGAGCGGGAGGGATCTTCGGCGTGTTTTGCCGCTCCGCGCCCTCCGGGCGTCGCGCCCGTCCGGTTCGTCCCCCTGATCCCCGTGCCGGACGGGGCTCCTGGAGCGCCTCGTCTCCGGCCGCCCGTCGCGTCCGCGGCACGCCAAGGGGCGGGGCCGGGGCCGCCCACCCGGCCTCGTACGGGGGGCACGGCGCCCTGCCCCGCCCCCATGGGACGGCATGGTCCGGACGCCCCACGCGGGCGCCCCCGCGCCCCACGTGGGTCTCCGTACCGCCTCCCCTCCCCCGGCGAGGCGCCCCCCTGGCGACCTCGCGGACGGATCCGTCGAGAGCGGACCGCGCCCCCACCCGGGACGACGGCCTCGCAGCAGCGGTCTCAGGGGGTGTAGATCTCCTGAACCTTGACGATCTCACCCTTGTACACGGTGATCAGCGACGGCTGGCCCTGCTTCTTGTGCCGCTTGAGCAGCACCGGACGGTCGCAGCGCTTGGAGCCGAGCCCGGTGGAGCGGCTGACCGTCATCTGCGACATGGTCGCCTTGCAGCCGAAGGCCGACAGGTACACCACGTCCTTGGCGACGCGCGAGGCGTAGGCCGTCACGTCGCCCTCGGGCGGACCGACGAAGTAGCCCTCGGTCTGGCCGCCCTTCTTCCACTTGACCGGCTCGTACTCGGCGACGTCGCCGCGGATCACGGTGATCCAGCCGCGCAGGATGCCGTCGTGCCGGGAGTGGATCCCCTTGGTGAAGTCGTGCTTCGGGTCCGGCTGGAAGGAGGTCCCGAAGATCTTCGGCGCCTTGAAGGCGGGGATGGGCCGCGCCGCGGCCTCGGTGCCGCCGGAGGCTCCCGCGGTGGCCGCCGTGGCCGCCCAGGAGGCCGCGCCGGAGGTCAGGACCAGGGCGGCGGAGGCGCCGACCGCGAGCAGTGCTCGGAAAGAAGTCTTCACGGACAGGTGAGACCCCTCGCCCCAGGTCGGAGTTCACTCCAACAAAAGTGACATAGGTCACAACTGTGGCGAGGGGTCTCGGAGAGCGCGTCAGATCAGCTCGTACACCACGTTGACGATCACGGAGATCGACGACTGGCCAGGGCTGACGAACGCAGCGTCAGCCCCCGCCAGCGAGAAGCGCGGCGTCGAGTCGGACTGCTCGTCGATCTTCACGACCCGGCCCACGTGCCGGCCGGCCAGGGCCGCGAGCTGACGGGCCTTGTTCAGCGCGTCGCGGTACGCCGCCGCCCGCGCCCGCGCGAGCAGCGCCTCGGCCTTGGAGACCTCGAACGAGATGCCGTTGATCTGCACCTCGTCCCCGACGGCCGCGACGGCGTCGATGACCGCGTCGGCCCGCGACATGTCGCGCAGGATCACCTCCACGCCCTGCGCCGCCCGGTAGCCGACGACCTGGGGCCCGTCCTTGTACTCGGCCCCGAGGGTGAGGTTCTCGGTGCGCATGTCGTTCACGGAGATGCCGGCGCCCTGCACCGCGGCGGCGAGGCGGGCGCGGGCGGCCTTCGCGGCGCTGAACGCGGAGGAGGCCCGGTCGCGGCGCACGTCCACGCCCACGCTGAGGCGCATGACGTCGGGCGGCGCCTGGACGGTGCCCTGGCCGACGACCGTGAGCTGCGCCGGCTCTCCCGGCCACGTGCCGTTCGCCGCCGGCGCCGCCGGCGCCGCGCCCGACGTCGCGCCGGCGGACGGCCGGACGGACACGCGAAGCGTCCGATGACCGGAGAAGCGAAGGGTGTCGCGACCGGACGAACGCGGAGCGGTGCGGTCCGTGCCATCGGTGCGAACGGCGCGGACGGTGCGGTCCGGGCGGTCGGCGCGAACGGCGCGGTCCGGGCGGTCGGCGTGAACGGCGCGGTCGGCTTCGGTGGAGCGCGGGGCCGGGCGGGTTGACGGAAGGAGTGCCTGGTGGGTGGAGGGGCGCGCGGCGTCGCGGGCGCTCCCCCGGTGGGACGCGTGCCACGTCACGGCCCGGGACAGGTGCCCGGCCCTGTGGGTGCCCGGCGCGCCCGAGCTCTCGGAGTGGCTGATCGGGGGAGACTCGGGGCGGGGACCGGCGGAGGCGAGCGCGGGACCACCCTGCGCTCCCAGGAGGACGAAGGTGGCGGAGGCCACGACGACACTCAGTTTGATCATGAGGTCATGGCAGCACCCGGCGCCCCGGCCGCTGCCCCGCCGACACCCGCCCCGCCCGACATTTGACCGAACCCGAAGATCGCGGGGACGGCCCGGGCTCCCCCCTTTACCTACCGGCCCCGCCCACCGCGTGCGGACGGCGCGGGCTGAGCCGTCTTGTGCGGGCGGGCGGATGCCCTGTGGGCGCGGGTGGTCTGTGCGCGCGGGTGGTCTGTGGGCGCGGGTGGTCTGTGGGCGCGGGTGGTCTGTGGGCGCGGGTGGTCTGTGCGCGCGGGTGCGCTGTGGGCGGATGATGTGTGGGCGCCGGTGCTGCGTGCGGGGGTTGGTGGTGTGAGCGCAGGTGCTGCGTGGGCTCCGATGTGAGAGCGCGGCTTGAGGGCGACGCGATCATCAACGTGGCACAGCCCGAGCATGACGCCACGCGGGACCCGGCGCACCCGCGAAGCCGCGACGGCCGTGGTCTCACCACCTCACGCTGGTGAGACCACGGCCGCCACGAAGACTCCGTCGCCGGAACGACGGCACGGTGGGCACCCGCCCGGAGCTCCTACAGGGGCGAGGAGCCGTCGTCGATGTCGCCCTCCGGCCCCGTGGGCGGCGGGGTCGCCTGACCCGAAGCACCCGAAGCACCCGAAGCACTCGAAGCACCGGAAGCGCCCGAAGCGCCTTCGCCGGGAGCGGCCCCCGGCGGCGGCTCCTCCGCCGTCTCCTCGGCCGCCCCACCGCCCGCCGACGCCTGCGACAGCAGCCGCTCCAGCCGCGCGCCCGTCAGCCGCAGGAACTTGCGGTGCTCACGCTTGCGGTCCAGCACCGCCACCTCGAGCTGCGCCACCGGCGGACGCTCACCGCCCGGCTCCGTCAGCGCCGTCAGCGCCACCTCCAGCGCGTCGGCCAGCGGCATGCCCTCGCGGTAACGCTCCTTCAGCCGCGTGGCCACCGCGTCGGCCTGGCCGCCCATCGCGGCGAAACCGTGCTCGTCGAACACCGACCCGTCGAAGGTCAGCCGGTAGATGGCGTCGCCGTCGGAGGTGTCGCCGACCTCGGCGACCACGACCTCCACCTCCAGCGACTTGATCGACTCGGTGAAGATGCGGCCCAGGTTGGAGGCGTACAGGTTGGCCAGGCCGCGCCCGGTCACGTCGGAACGGTCGTAGGTGTAGCCGTTGATGTCGGCGTAGCGGATGCCGCCGAGCCGCAGCTCCTCGAACTCGTTGTAACGGCCCACCGCGGCGAACCCGATGCGGTCGTAGATCTCGCTGATCTTGTGCAGCGCCCGCGACGGGTTGGGCGCCACGAACAGGATGCCGTCCTCGTACTGCAGCACGACGACGCTGCGGCCCCGCGCGATGCCCTTGCGCGCGTAATCCGCCTTGTCCCGCATGATCTGCTCAGGGGACGCATATCCGAAAGGCATGGACACCGTGATGGTCCTTTCTAGCGCAGCGGGGCGATGGGGCCGTCAGGGGAGATCAGGCGCTGCTCGAGCATCTGCTCGACATAGCCCGCCACCTGCTCGTCCGTCAACCGGCGGTAGCCGTCGCCGTCGATCACCGAGACGAGCGGCCAGATCTTGCGCGTCACGTCCGGGCCGCCGGTCGCCGAGTCGTCGTCGGCCGCGTCGTACAGCGCCTGGATGAGCGTCATCACCATGTCGTCGGCCGAGGCCCCGTCGCGGTAGAGCTTCTTCAGCGCGCCGCGCGCGAAGATCGAACCAGACCCGATCGCGTCGAACCGGTCACGCTCGTACGGACCGCCCGCCACGTCGTAACTGAAGATCCGCCCCTCGTCGCGGTCGGGATCGTAGGCCGCGAACAGCGGCACCACCACGAGGCCCTGCATCGCCATGCCGAGGTTGCCGCGGATCATCGTGGCCAGGCGGTTGGCCTTGCCTGCGACGGACAGGGTGCGGCCTTCCATCTTCTCGTAGTGCTCCAGCTCCACGCGGTAGAGCCTGGCCATCTCGATGCCGGTGCTGGCCGTGCCGGCGATGCCCATGCAGGAGTAGTCGTCGGCCCGGAACACCTTCTCCACGTCACGCTGCGAAATGATGTTGCCGGACGTCGCCCGCCGGTCGCCCGCCATCACCACGCCGCCGGCGAAGGTCGCCGCCACGATCGTGGTCGCGTGGGGAACCTGGTCACCGATCGGGGTGGCGAGGACCTTGTCACGCTGCGGCAGCAACTCAGGCGCGTACGCCGCGACGAACTCCGTGAACGAGGAACTCCCGTTGTTGTGGAAAAGCTGGTTCACCAAGCCGGCGGGCAGATCCCTGTGCGATGCCACGCGACTCCCTCCCAAAGGTCAGTGTTCCTAGAGCGACACTACTCATGTTGTGTTGCTGTCTGCACTTCCCACGATCAGCTCACGGCGAACCGGTCACCAGATCGTTTCTTTACACTCGCCAGACGTCCGCACCGCCCGCGACGACCCGAATGTCCCCCACTCGCGCGACGCGGCCGACCCGGACCGCCCCGCCGCCCCCCGGCAGGCGATACTGGCACCATGACGGGGCCGGAGGAGTCCGGGCGGGGCTGGGTCCTGCACGTCGACCTCGACCAGTTCATCGCCGCCGTGGAGCTCCTGCGCCGCCCCGAGCTGCGCGGCAGGCCCGTCGTCGTGGGCGGCACCGGCGACCCCACCCGGCCGCGCACCGTCGCCGCCACCGCCACCTACGAGGCCCGCGCGTACGGCGTCCACTCCGGCATGCCGCTGCGCACCGCCCTGCGGCTCTGCCCCGAGGCGGTCTTCCTGCCCAGCGACAGACCCGCCTACGAAGCCGCCTCCGAACAGGTCATGGCGACGCTGCGCCGCTTCCCCGTCCGGGTCGAGGTCTGGGGCTGGGACGAGGCGTTCGTCGGCGCCCGCACCGACGACCCCGAAGCGCTCGCCGCCGACCTGCGGCGGGCCGTCCTCGCCGCCACCGGCCTGTCCTGCTCCGTCGGCATCGGCGACAACAAGCACCAGGCCAAGCTGGCCTCCGCCTTCGCCAAACCCGCCGGCGTCCACCGGCTCACCACCGGCACCTGGGCCCAGCAGATGTACGAACGGCCCACGGACGCCCTGTGGGGCATCGGGGCCAAGACCGCGCGCAAACTCGCCGGACTGGGCCTGCACACGGTCGCCGACCTCGCCGCCGCCGACCCCGCCGAGCTGGCCCGCCACTTCGGCCCCGTCAACGGCCCATGGCTGCACCACCTCGCCCACGGCAGGGGCGAGTCCGAGGTCGTCACCACCCCGTGGGTGCCGCGCGGCCACAGCCGCGAGACCACCTTCCCCCAGGACCTCACCGACGCGTCCGACATCGCCGGCCAGGTCAGCGCACTCGCCCGGCAGGTCGCCTCCGACGCCGCCGAGGCCGGACGCGCCGTCGTCCGCGTCTCCGTCAAGGTGAGGTTCGCCCCGTTCCTCACCCGCACGCGCCAATCACGGCTCGCGGCGCCCACCACGGACCCCGCCGAGCTCACCCGTGTCGCCCTCGCCGTCCTCGGCCGGTTCGACCTCACCCGCCCCGTACGCCTGCTCGGCGTCGCCGTCGAGTACGCCCCACCGGGCGACGAGGCGCCCGCCTACACCCTGACCGCCCTCGAATAGAACGCCGAGCGCGCCCGCTCATCGCCCCGCTCCGGCCGCGCGCCCCCCTCTGCCGGCAACGCCTCCCCGACGTGCTCCTCGGCCGACACGGCCGCCTCCCCGCACGCCGGCGCGCGCCGCACCACCGCCGCGTCGCCGCGCACGTCCTCGTGCCGCACCACCGCCGCGTCGTCGCGCACGTCCTCGTGCCACAACCCGTAACGCCGCGACAGACGATAGGTCCGCGTCGGGGCCGCCTCGTCGGCGGGCGACGCCTGCGGCGGGACCACGAACTCGGGCCAGACCCCCTCCCCCGCCAGGGAGTGGGCGGCCGGCTCCAGCACCATGGCGGTGTCGTCGAAGTGGCCGGGCCCGTTGTTGCCGTCGCGCCCGAACTCGGGGAGCGCCTTGGCCTCACCGCAGTCCGGGCACCGCTTCAAGCCCTCGTCGCTTTCCATGACCTTGCCCTGTTTTGCCCGTCCGCTTTGCCCTACTCTCCGCCCTTTTGGACGTAGCTGCGCACGAACTCCTCCGCGTTCTCTTCGAGAACTTCGTCGATCTCGTCGAGGATCGCGTCGACGTCGTCCGTCAGCTTCTCCTGGCGCTCCTGCACATCGGGCGCCGCCGACGCCTCGGTCTCCTCGACCTCGCTGTCGCGCCGACCGGCCTGCTTCTGGCCGCCGGTGTCCCTGCTCGCCATGTCGTACCTCCACTCGGGGGACTGCCTCCTGAGGCATATCTTCCCCGAACCGGACGACATTTCGCGCCGATGGGCAGCCGATCTTGCCGGTTTGTCTAGATAGCTGTACTATCCAATGCGTTCGCGCTGCTCTGCCAGGAGGTTCCCGTGTCCCCCGCTTCCCTCACCATGGCCGGTGTGCTGCTCATCACCGTGCCGACGATCGCCTTCGGCGGCGTCACCCTGCTGAAGTTCCTCATGCGGGGCGTCCCGGGCTACATCGACAACCCCGTGCGGCGCGGCCTGTGGCGCGCCGGGCACGCCCACGCGGGTGTGCTCGTGCTGTTCAGCCTGGTGGCCATGCTCTACGTGGACCAGACCGGCCTGCCGGAGGGCCTGAAGTGGCTGGCGCGCCTGCTCATCGTGGCCGCGCCCATCCTCATGCCCCTGGGCTTCTTCCTGTCGGTCATCCGGCCGTCCGACACGAAGCCGAGCCGCCTGATCGGGCTCACGGTGGCGGGCGGGGCCTGCCTGGCGGTGGGCGCGCTCACGCTCGGCGTAGGACTGCTGATCTGAGCGCCTTCACGCCGGAGATCGGATGGTCACGCAAAGGAGAGAACGGCGTCCCGGACGGGTTCCGGGGCGCCGTTCGCGTACGCGGAGCGAGGTCAGTCGCCGCCGGTGAGGGCCGCGACGAGGTCGGCGGCGGTGCGGCAGCGGTCGAACAGCTCGCCCACGTGGGCCTTCGTGCCGCGCAGCGGCTCCAGGGTGGGGACCCGCTGCAGGGACTCGCGGCCGGGGATGTCGAAGATGACGGAGTCCCAGGAGGCGGCGGCGACGGACTCGCTGTACTGGCGCAGGCAGCGCCCGCGGAAGTAGGCGCGGGTGTCGGTCGGCGGGTTCTCCACGGCCCGCTGGACCTCCTCCTCGGTGACGAGGCGCTGGATGCGGCCGCGGGCGACGAGGCGGTTGTACAGGCCGCGGTCGGGCCGGATGTCGGAGTACTGGAGGTCGACGAGCTGGAGCCTGGAGTGGGACCAGGGCAGGTTGTCGCGGGTGCGGTAGCCCTCCAGCAGCTCCAGCTTGGCGACCCAGTCGAGCTCGCGTGAGAGCTGCATGGGGTCCTCGGCCAGGCGGGTCAGCACGGACTCCCAGCGGTCGAGGATGTCCTTGTTCATCTCGTCCTGGGCGGTGCCGCGTTCCTCGACGTACTTGCGGGCCTGGTCGAGGTACTCCATCTGGAGCTGGACGGCGGTCAGCCGGCGGCCGTCGCGCATGGAGATCTCGTAGCGGCAGGTGGGGTCGTGGGAGACGGCCCGCAGCGCCTGCACGGGGTTGTCCACGGCGAGGTCGCGGGTGATGAAGCCGTCCTCGATCATGGCGAGGACGAGCGCCGTGGTGCCGAGCTTCAGATAGGTGGAGATCTCGGACATGTTGGCGTCGCCGATGATGACGTGCAGCCGCCGGTACTTCTCGGGGTCGGCGTGGGGCTCGTCGCGGGTGTTGATGATGGGCCGCTTGAGGGTGGTCTCCAGGCCGACCTCGACCTCGAAGAAGTCGGCGCGCTGGCTGATCTGGAAGCCCTCGCCGCGTGAGTCCTGGCCGATGCCGACCTTGCCGGCGCCGACGACGACCTGCCGGCTGACGAAGAAGGGGGTGAGGTGGCGGACGATGTCGGCGAAGGGGGTGGCGCGCCGCATCAGGTAGTTCTCGTGACAGCCGTAGGAGGCGCCCTTGGCGTCGGTGTTGTTCTTGTAGAGCTGGATGGGCGCGTTGGAGGGGATGGCGGAGGCGCGCTGCGCCGCGTCGTACATGACGCGCTCGCCGGCTTTGTCCCAGATGACCGCGGCGCGGGGGTTGGTGCACTCCGGGGTGGAGTACTCGGGGTGCGCGTGGTCGACGTAGAGGCGGGCGCCGTTGGTGAGGATGACGTTGGCGAGGCCGAGGTCCTCGTCGGTGAGCTGGCTGGGGTCGGCGACCTCACGGGCGAGGTCGAAGCCGCGGGCGTCGCGGAGGGGGTTCTCCTCCTCGAAGTCCCAGCGGGCCCTGCGCGCGCGTGCCGCCGAGGCCGCCAGGTAGGCGTTCACCACCTGCGAGGAGGTCACCATCGCGTTGGCGCCCGGCTGACCTGGTACGGAGATGCCGTACTCGGTCTCGATGCCCATCACCCGACGCACCGTCATGCAACACCCTCTGTTCGTCCGGATCTGCCTATCCGCCGTTTATATGCCCGAGCCTATGCCCTTCACAGTGCCCCAGGGTCACAGAGTTATGGCACCGACGCCTTTTGGACCTGTACGGCCGGGACCGGGTGGGTCCGTGGGGTGCGGCGGGGCCTGAGGAGACGCTGGATCGGGCGTTCGGCAAAGGTGTAGACGAGATACGACAGGACGATCGCCGCCAGCGCGGTGACGGTCGCGGTGAGCCAGGGCGGCAGGCTGCCGGTGAGCCGCGGGACGAGCGCGACGGCGACGGCGGAGTGGAACAGGTACAGCGGGTAGGTGGTCGAGCCGAGGGCGGTGAGGACCTTGGAGGGCCGGAGCCGCAGGAGGCCGAGGGCGACGAGCGCCATCACGGCGTAGACCAGGGTGATCGTGACGATGACCGAGACGTCGGTGACGGGCATGTTCTTGAAGCCGGCGACCTCGATGCGGCCGTGGACGCGTTCGAGGGCGGCGTGCAGGGACATCGCCCAGCCGGCCACGACGTAGAGCCAGGGTAACCAGGCGCTGCCGTGCTTGTGGATGAGGTACAGGGCCATGCCGGCGACGAAGTAGGGGGCGTAGCGCGGCATGACGATCTCGTTGAGCAGGTCGTTGCCGAGCAGTTCGGCGCCGAGCGCCGCGGCGAGCCAGACGCCGCCGAGGACGAGCACGCGCCCGTAGGTGACGCCGATGACGACGAGGATCGCCATGATCAGGTAGAAGCGCAGCTCGGCCCAGAGCGACCAGTAGACGCCGGCGGCGTCGGTGACGCCGAACAGGCGCTGGAACATGGTCGCGTTGACGGCGTAGTCGCCGGGGGTGAGTTTCGGGTCGAGGGCCTTGGCGTCGGTGAGGCCGTACAGGGCCGCGACGGCCGCCAGGCTCAGCCAGTACGCCGGGTAGAGGCGGACGAGCCGGGAGCGGGCGAAGGCGCCCAGGGAGCGGCCCCACGCGCTCATGAGGATGACGAAGCCGCTGATGACGAAGAACAGCTCGACGCCGAGGATGCCGAGGCCGGCGAAGGGGGCGACGGCGGGGAACAGCTCGGCGGGCCGGTCGCCCCAGACCGAGGCGTAGGCGACGAGGTAGTGGAAGGCGAGCACGGCCAGGGCGGCGGCGAATCGCAGCAGGTCGAGCTCGGCCAGCCTGCCGTCTCCTCGGGCGCGGCGCGGCCGGTTGTGGTGATGCACGCCCGTTGGACGTCACGACGATCACTTCGGTTCCCATCCGTCACAGCTTTCACACTCCGTGTCCGGATTCGGGTGTGACGGGAGGGGTATTCGGTCGCGGCCGGGAACGCGAGAGGGCCGCGCGGGTGGATCCGCGCGGCCCTCTTCGGGTGACGAGGTCGCGACTACAGGTACTGGCCGGTGTTGGCGACGGTGTCGATGGAACGGCCGGCCTCGGCGCCCTGCTTTCCGGAGACGAGGGTGCGGATGTAGACGATCCGCTCGCCCTTCTTGCCGGAGATGCGGGCCCAGTCGTCGGGGTTGGTGGTGTTGGGCAGGTCCTCGTTCTCGGAGAACTCGTCCACGCAGGCCGTGAGCAGGTGCTGCACCCGCAGGCCCTTCTGGCCGCTCTCGAGGAACTGCTTGATGGCCATCTTCTTGCCCCGGTCGACGATGTTCTGGATCATCGCGCCGGAGTTGAAGTCCTTGAAGTAGAGGACTTCCTTGTCGCCGTTGGCGTAGGTCACCTCGAGGAAGCGGTTCTCCTCGCTCTCGGTGTACATGCGCTCGACGACGCTCTGGATCATGCCGTGGATGGTCGCCTCGCGGGAGCCGCCGTGCTCGGAGAGGTCCTCCGGGTGCAGCGGGAGGTCCGCGACGAGGTACTTGGAGAAGATGTCCTTGGCCGCCTCGGCGTCCGGCCGCTCGATCTTGATCTTGACGTCCAGGCGGCCGGGCCGCAGGATCGCCGGGTCGATCATGTCCTCGCGGTTGGAGGCGCCGATGACGATGACGTTCTCCAGTCCCTCGACGCCGTCGATCTCCGACAGCAGCTGCGGGACGATGGTGTTCTCGACGTCGGAGGACACGCCCGAGCCGCGGGTGCGGAAGATCGAGTCCATCTCGTCGAAGAACACGATGACGGGAGTGCCCTCGGAGGCCTTCTCCCGGGCCCGCTGGAAGACCAGGCGGATGTGCCGCTCGGTCTCGCCGACGTACTTGTTGAGCAGCTCGGGGCCCTTGATGTTGAGGAAGAAGCTCTTGCCGGACTGGCCGGTCTTCTCCGCGACCTGCTTGGCCAGGGAGTTGGCGACCGCCTTGGCGATGAGCGTCTTGCCGCAGCCGGGAGGGCCGTAGAGCAGCACGCCCTTGGGCGGGCGGAGCTGGTGCTCGCGGAACAGGTCGGCGTGCAGGTAGGGCAGTTCGATGGCGTCGCGGATCTGCTCGATCTGCCGGGACAGGCCGCCGATCTCCTCGTAGGAGATGTCCGGGACCTCCTCCAGGACGAGCTCCTCGACCTCGGACTTGGGGATGCGCTCGTAGACGTAGCCGGAGCGGGGCTCCAGCAGAAGGGAGTCGCCGGCCCGGATCGGCTGGCCCACCAGCGAGTCGGCCAGGCGGACCACGCGCTCCTCGTCGGCGTGCGAGATGACCAGGGCGCGCTTGCCCTCGTCGAGGAGCTCCTTGAGCATCACGATCTCGCCGACCTCTTCGTAGCCGAGGGCCTCGACCACGTTGAGGGCCTCGTTGAGCATGACCTCCTGGCCACGCCGCAGCGAGTCGACGTCGACGGCCGGGCTGACGTTCACCCGCAGCTTGCGGCCGCCGGTGAACACCTCGATCGTGCCGTCTTCCCGGGCCTCCAGGAAGGTGCCGAAGCCGGATGGCGGCTGCGCCAGCCGGTCGACCTCCTCCTTGAGGGCGACGATCTGGTCCCGGGCCTCCTTCAGTGTGGCGACCAGGCGCTCGTTCTGGCCGGTGACGGCCGCGAGGTTCGCCTGCGCCTCGTGAAGGCGCTCTTCGAGGACTCTGGCCTGACGGGGTGACTCGGCCAGCTTCCGCCTCAGCGCGGTGATCTCCTCCTGCAGGAAGGAGACCTGTGTTGAAAGATCAGCGACCTCCCGTTCGCGCTGCGCGGCTCGAGCCTCTGCATCATCGCGAGCTGCCACGCCCCGTCACCTCCTTCCCAGTCGAGGGCGACTACTTAGGACCTTACCTATCTCGGGCCCCTCCGTAACCTGGCCGGGCAGTGTTCGTAGAGTGACATTCAGTGTTCGGTGAATAATCCTCGATCGTGCGTTTAATCCTGCCAGCGCGGTAGCCCGGCGGCTTGTTCCCGTCTCACGCACCAAAGAAGCCTCGTGGCCGAATTGTCATAGTTCTTCGGTGGTTCCCTTCGGTCGTCGGCGACGTGGCGGGGGTGTGACGCCGTCCGCCATGCGGCGGGCGGTGACGAGGAATCCCGTGTGGCCGATCATCCGGTGATCGGGCCGTACGGCGAGTCCTTCGACATGCCAGTCGCGAACCAGGGTCTCCCACGCATGGGGCTCCGTGAAACTCCCGTGATCGCGGATAACCTCGACGGTCTTGGACATCTGCGTGGTCGTCGCCACGTAGCAGCAGATCACTCCGCCGGGGGTCAGCGCCTTGGCGGCGGCGTCCACGCACTCCCACGGGGCCAGCATGTCGAGGATGACGCGGTCGACGTCGACCTCGTCGATCGAGGCGACGAGGTCGCCGACGACCAGCCGCCAGTTGGCCAGCGGGCCGTCCTCCTCGGTGCCGAAGAACTTCTCCACGTTGCCCCGGGCGACGTCGGCGAAGTCCTGGCGGCGCTCGTAGGAGGTGACGTGCCCCTCCGGGCCGACGGCCCGCAGCAGGAAGCAGGTCAGCGCGCCCGAGCCGACCCCCGCCTCGATGACCCGGGCGCCCGGGAAGATGTCGGCCATGCCGACGATCATCGAGGCGTCCTTCGGGTAGATCACCGCGGCGCCGCGCGGCATCGCCAGGGTGTAGTCCTGCAGCAGGTGCCGGAACGCGAGGTACTGGGTGCCGCCGGAGGAGCGCACCACGGAGCCCTCCGGCTGCCCGATCAGGTCGCTGTGCGGGATGGCGCCCTTGTGCGTGTGGAAGACGCCGTCCTGCTTGAGCGTGAACGTGTGACGCTTGTTCTTGGGGTCGGTGAGCTGCACCTGATCCCCCACCTGGAACGGCCCATGCCTGCGGAAACCCATGGCGGCAAGGTTATAGGGCTTTCGACCGGCCTCCGACGCGCGATATGTATGGGTCATGCTCCCTCGTGCCGTCCTGTCCACCGGATCCCTCGTCCTGCGCGCCCCTGAGGAGGCCGACGTGGAGGCGATGACCGCCACCTGTGGCGACCCGGTGACCACGCGCTTCCTGCCCCTGCTGCCGTCGCCGTACACCGAGCAGGACGCCCGCGACCGCCTGGCCGTCGCGGCGCGCAAGTGGGAGGAGGGCGGCGCCGAGTTCACCGTCGCCGAGAACGGCGCCTACGCCGGGGCGGTGCGCGTGTCGCCGCCCGACCGGTGGGGCGTGGTCGAGATCGGCTATCTGGTCGCGCCGTGGGCGCGCGGCAAGGGCGTGGCCACGACGGCCGTGCGGGCGGTGACCCAGTGGCTGTTCGACCAGGGCGTCCACCGGGTGGAGCTGCGGGCGGAGGTGGAGAACGTCGCGTCGCTGCGGGTGGCGCTGAAGGCCGGCTTCCGGGAGGAGGGACGGCGGCGCGACGCGCGGGAGACCCATGACGGGCGGCTGACCGACCAGGTGCTGTTCGGACGGCTGGCGCTGGACGCGGGCGAGGAGGCGCCGTCGTACCTGCCGCCGTTCGAGGGCGGCGAGCTGACCGACGGCGTGGTGCGGCTCACGCCCATCGAGGTCGGCGACGCCCGAGAGTTCCAGCGGATGATGGCCGAGCCCAGCACCGCGGCCTACGCGGTGGGCCCGGTGGCCACGCTGGAGGAGATCGAGCGGCGCTGCCGCAACACCGGCTACTGGTGGGTGACCGGGCAGCGGATGGAGCTGGCGATCCGCGACGCCGGGTCCGGGACGTTCGCGGGGCACGTGCAGCTCATGCAGGTGGTGCCGCTGATGGGGCAGGCCATGGTGGGCTACTCGCTGCTGGAGGAGTTCCGGGGCCGGGGCTTCATGACGCGGGCCGTACGGCTGCTGGTGGACTGGGCGTTCGCGAACACCCCGCTGCACCGGGTCACCGCGGGCACGAACGCGTCCAACGAGGCGTCCCACGCGGTGCTGCGGCGGGCCGGGTTCGAGCAGGAGTGCGTGCACCGGGAGCTGTTCCTGACGAGGGACGGCACGCGGGCCGACGACATCCACTGGGTGCGGCTGCGGCCTCGCGAGGCGTGATCCGCCGCTCTGCTCCGTGAGGCCGGCACGCGCTTTCCGCCGGAGGGCGCCGCGGTTGGCAAAAATCGGACTTTCCCGTTGAGGTCTGGTCAACGGGCGGGTCTCGGAGAATACTCCGGGTCACCGCACCCGTAGATCGCGTGATGAGAGAACGCGATCTTTCCCCCTCCCACGGAGGGTACGTCGATGCCTGGCAACCGCGCTCATGTCGTCGTGCACGAACTCATCCGCTCCTTCGCCTGCCCGGACGCGGCGGCGCTGGCCGACCTGCTGGCCCGCGCCGCGGCCTCCCTCTCCGGCACGGGATACGCCGGACTCGTCCGGGTGGACCCGCTGCGGGAGACGGCCCACGCCGTCCACGTCCACGCGCCGCCGGGCGACCCGCTGCGGGTTCGGCCCTGGCTGGCCGGGTCGGGGGTGCTCAAGCTCCTGACCACGTCGGACCGGCCGGTGCGCCTGCCGCGGGACGTCCCGGCGGGCGAGCCGGGGTTCCTGGCGGCCCCGGTGCCGCTGGCGGTCCGCGAGCACCTGCGGCTGTGGGTGGCCGGGCGGGACTTCGGCGATCACGACGAGCACCTGCTGAGCCGGCTCGCCACCGCGGGAGGACGCGCTCTGGAGGCGGCCAGCGGGCTGGACGCGGCCGCTCGGCTGCTGCGCGGGGTGCACGCCTTCGGCGAGGGCCACCCGGCGGCCTCACGCTGACGGCGGCCCGCCCGCCTCCCCGTCACGTCCCGCCCAGGGGATCGCCTTCCCCGTCATGTCCTAACCGGGGAAGGCCTTCCCCCGTCACGTCCCGCTCGGGTCGCCTTCCCCGTCACGTCCGGCCCGGGTCGCCTTGCTTGTCACGTCCCGCCCGGGCGACGCCTTCTCGCGCACAGGGAGCACGCACCGGGAACGCCCGCGGGAACGACGAGGCCCGCGCGACCGGAGGTGGTCGCGCGGGCCCGGTGACCGGATGCGTCCGGCCGGTCGGCGGATCGCTGTCGGCCGAGGTCGGTCAGGTGCGGTGCGGCTCGAAGCGCATCGTGCGGGACACGCCCACCCGGACCGTGGTGCCCGGCGCGATCGTGACCGGCTCGTTCGGCGGGATGTCGTAGAAGTTGGGGTCGCCGGGCGGCTGGATCTGGGTGCCGTTGACGGAGCCGAGGTCGACCAGGTTGACGTCCCAGCCGTCGAGCGCCACCCGCAGGTGGCGGCGCGAGACCGAGCCGTCGGGGCTGGTGACCTTGGCGGGACGGGCGGAGCCGCCGGCCACCTCGGGGGCGCGCTCGGGGTCGCGGCCCAGGAGGTAGTCGCTCTCCAGCGGCAGCGTCGTGCCGTCGTCCAGGATGAGGACCCCGAGCGACGGGCGCGGCCCCTTGTACGGCACGAGGGTGCGCTGCACCAGGGCGATGCCGCAGACCGCGCAGTAGGGCGAGCGCGGGTCGTTGAAGTGGTCGTTCTTGCAGTCGACGCCGTAGACGAGCGGACGGTCGCCGTGCTCGGGCTGCTCCTGGCCGCCGTGCTGGCCCGGCCCGGGCTGGCCCGGCTGGTCGTACCCCGGCTGGCCGGGCTGGTCGTATCCCGGCTGACCCGGCTGCTCGTACCCCGGTTGGCCGGGCTGGTCGTAGCCGGGCTGACCCGCCTGGTCGTACCCGGGCTGGCCGCCCTGGTCGTACGGGTCCGGGTGGTCGCCCGACGGCGGGCCGGAGGGCTGGGCCGGCTCGAAGTAGTCGGGCACGGCCGACAGGTGGGGGCCGGGCTGCGGCTCGGGCTGCCCCGGCTGGTCGTACGGCTCGCCGGCGCCGTTGGGCGTGTGGGCGGGCTCGTCGTAGCTGGGGTAGCCGCCGGCGGGCTGCGGCTGCTCGTGCAGCGGCTGGAACGGCGAGGCGGGCGACTGCTCGGCGGGCGGCGGCGGGAAGCCGAGGGAGCCGCCGGCGCCCGCGGACTCCGGCGCGGGGGCGGCCTGCGGCCCGGACGGCGGCCCGGGCTGGAAGCTCTGCGGCGCGGCGGCCGGCGGCTGGTCGCCCGACATCGGGTAGGGCGGCATGTTCACCGGGGCGCGCTCGGGGGCGGGCGGCTGGATGAGGTCGGGCTCCATGTGCAGCGCCGTGTTCGGCAGTTCGCTGGTGAGCTGCCGGGCCGGGGCGGGCGCGGCCTGCTCGCCGAGGTCGCCGAGGTCGCCGAAGTCTCCGGACAGGCCGCCGCCGTGGACGACGCCGCCGTCGAAGCGGACGGCGGGATGCGGGGCGCCGGCGCCGGGCAGGGTGAGCTCCACGCGCGCGACGGGGCCCGCGATGAGCCGGTCGGCCCAGGTCAGCGAGTCGCTGCCGGCCAGGCGGGTCTCGCCGTCGGCGGTGGTGATGACGGCCGCGGCCGATCCGCTGACCAGGACGGCGACGCCTCCGCCGCCGACCGGTCCGGCCACCGCGCAGGTGGCGGGGTCGCCCGTCATGTTGGCGGCGAGCACCTGGGCCGCGCGCCTGGCGAGGGCCCGGCCGTCGCCGCCGGAGGCGGCCGTCGAGCGCAACGCCTCAAGCAGGTCGCCCGCGGCGGCCTCGCCCGCGTCGCAGGCCAGCAGCAGCCCGCCGAGGTAGGCGACGAGGCCGTCGCCGGGAAGCGGACGCACCACGCCGAAGCCCTGGTCGGTCATGAGTCCTCCTTCACGCCGACGGTGGTGCGCTGACGCTCAACGGTGCCCTGGCTGCGCTCGGTCACTCAACTCTCCTCCCCGGAAGCCGGCGATATTACGGCACCCGCACTGCCGTGCTGGCCACCAGCCTTACGCGTCCCAGCGGCGGGGAGCGCCACGGCGAGGCGGTGCCGATCCGTCGGATCGTCGGGCCGCGGCGAACCCCTCCGGTCTGTGAGTTCGGCCAAACGGAACACTATCGGCCAGCCGTCGCTTCCTCGAACCGCCGGGGGTGGGATCGGGCCGGCACGCATCCGGCCTGATCACCAGTTACGACACTAGCCGGGGGCTGCCGGTTATTCGAGTGGGACAAATCAGGCGCACCCCCAGAAGGGCCCGCCGGACCGGGCGAAGCCCATCAGAACCACCCAGGACGACCTGCGAGGGACCCGCCGCCCGACCGATCGAGCCCCCACCGCCCCGGTACCCGGCTTCACGGGCGGACGCCGGCGGGGTCAGACGCCGGTGAAGACCCGGTTGACGTCGGAGGTGGCCAGGACGCCGTAGATCTCGCCGGTGCCCTCGATCAGGAGGTACTCCCCCGCCGGGGTCTCGCGCATGGCGTCGATGAGCGGCTCCCCGGTCAGGTCGGCGGCCAGGATCATGGACGGCTCCAGCGACTTGGCCAGCGAGGCGACGTTCACCCAGGGGCGGCGGTGCTCCGGGGTGGCCTGCACGGCGGCCTCGTTGACGATGGCGACGGGCCGGCCGTCGTGGTCGACGACGACGAGCGCCCCGGCCCGCCGCTCGCCGGCCTGGCGCAGCGCCTCGGCCAGCGGCGTGTCGCCGGCGACCGGGATGGCCCGGCGGGCCAGGGAGCGGGCGTTGACCTGCGGGATGCGGGCGCGGATGCGGGCCACGCGCAGCGACTGCGTGGCGCCCATCCAGATGAAGGAGGCCAGCACCACCGGCCAGATCATGTCGCGGTAGTCGAGGGGGTCACCGGCGACGGCGGCCATGGCGAGCGGCCCGACCACGAGGAGCACGGCCAGGACCCGGCCGCCCCAGGCGGCGGCGACGGTGCCGGTGCTGGGCTTGCTGGTGAGCTTCCACACCCCGGCGCGCAGCATGCGGCCGCCGTCGAGCGGCAGGCCGGGCAGCAGGTTGAAGACGCCCACGATCAGGTTGGAGAGCCAGAGCTGCCAGATCAGCACCTGCGGGATGCCGCCGCCGTTGATGAGGTACATGTCGGCGAGCAGGCCGCCGCCGGCCAGCGCCAGCGAGAGCGCGGGCCCCGCCGCGGCGATCATGAACTCCTTGGCCGGGGTGGGCGGCTCCTTCTCGATCTCGGACACGCCGCCGAGCAGGTAGAGGGTGATGCGCCGCACCGGCAGCCCGTACGCCTTGGCCAGGACGCTGTGGGCCAGCTCGTGCAGCAGCACCGAGACGTACAGCAGGACCGCGAAGACGAACGCGACCGCGTAGGCGGCGACGGTGTCGAGCTCGGGCAGCATGCTGCGCACGGAGTCGCCGAACACCCAGGTGATGAAGGCGGCGACGATGAACCACGTCCAGGAGACGTAGACCGGGATGCCGAACGGCTTTCCCATCCTCAGGCCCGAGAACTCCTGCCGGGGGCTCTGCTCGCTCACCGAACTCCTCGTCGTCCGTCATGGGGTGTCGCTGCCTCAGATGCTACGCGCCGGACGGGGTGATCCCGCTTTCCCCGTCGCGGTTCTGTCGGAGGAGTGACCTAGAGTGCGGTGCATGACGTTGACCGATCCGGTGATCATCGGAGCTCTCTCCCCGTCCCGGGCGGGCGACTTCATGACCTGTCCTCTCCTCTACCGCTTCCGCGTGGTCGACCAGTTGCCGGAGCGGCCGTCGCCGGCGGCCGTGCGCGGCACGGTGGTCCACGCCGTGCTGGAGCGCCTCTACGACCTGCCTGCCCCGGCGCGCTCCGTTCAGGCCGCCCTGGAGCTGCTGGAGCCCCAGTGGCTGCGGCTGCTCGACGAGGAGCCGCAGTACGCGGAGATGTTCGCCGACGACGCCGAGCGGGCCGAGTGGCTGGCGCAGGCGCGATCCATGCTGGAGCGCTACTTCACGCTGGAGGACCCGACCCGCCTGGAGCCCGCCGAGCGGGAGCTGTACGTCGAGGCGGTGCTGGAGGGCGGGCTGATGCTGCGCGGCTACGTCGACCGGCTCGACGTCGCGCCGAGCGGCGAGGTGCGCGTGGTCGACTACAAGACGGGCAGCGCGCCCGGGCCCGACTTCGAGGCGAAGGCGCTGTTCCAGATGAAGTTCTACGCGCTGGTGCTGTGGCGGCTGCGCGGCGAGGTGCCGAGGTTGCTGCAGCTC
Organism: Nonomuraea montanisoli; assembly: GCF_013363975.1. Classification (GTDB taxonomy): domain Bacteria; phylum Actinomycetota; class Actinomycetes; order Streptosporangiales; family Streptosporangiaceae; genus Nonomuraea; species Nonomuraea montanisoli. The sequence goes on from NZ_JABWGN010000004.1 coordinate 432,733, forward strand.
GTCTACCTGGGCGGCAAGGGCGAGGTGCTGCGGTACGCGCCGGACGAGGCCGACCTGCTGGCCACGGAGCGCAAGGTGCGGGCGCTGTGGGAGGCGATCGAGCGGGCGCTGCAGTCGGGCGAGTGGCGGGCGCGGCGCAGCCGGCTGTGCGACTGGTGCGACCATCAGGCGCTGTGCCCGGAGTTCGGCGGCACACCGCCGCCGGTGCCGGCCCGCGAGCCGGGCGACACCGTCCGCCGCAACCGCCGCGCCGCGACGGACGAGTTGTAGAGATTCTTCTGTTACGGCACAGCCGACGTCACGCGCACGCGCCGACGTCGGCTGAGCTCTGTCATGGCCGGTCGTGAGGGCTCACGGGGTGCTCGCCGTGACGACGCGCGTCCTTGGCCGCCTGCGTGGTCACGACGTCACCGTGACGACGCGCACGCCCTCGTGACCCGAGCGGCCATGGGCGCGGGGCACCGGTTCCTCCCGTAGGAGGAGGTCGACCGGGGTGGGGCGGGCTTACAGTGGCAGGCACCCCGCCGGTGGAGGCGGGGCCGAGCAGTGACGGCACGCGGGGAGGCTTGAACGTGTCCCAGGGGTTCACGCCCCGCCGGCGACCCCCAGGGTGTCCCGACTTCCTGACCGCTCATCCCCCGGTGCCGCCTGCCCGGCGGGGCGGTGGGCGTGTCCCTGCGGGCGGCACGACGGGCCGCTTCCGGAGGCACCCGTGAGGGTGTGGCGCCGGGTGCTGGTGCGTGACGCCCTCCTGGCCGTGCTCGTGGCGGCCGTGTCGCTGACGCTGTTCACCTTCTGGGGTCCCGGAGCGCGCGGCGTGCCGGTGGAGGGGCTGCGGGATCCGGACGCGCTGGGCGTCGTGCTGGTGCTGCTGGCGTGCGTGCCCGTCGCGGTGCGCAGGCGGTGGCCGCTGACCGGCCTGTGCGCGGCCCTGGTGCCCGAGACGGCGCTGGAGGGCCTCGGGTACGGCACGGGCCTGACGGGGGCGGCCGGGCTGGTGATGCTGTACTCGGTGGCCGCCTACCGGGGTCTGGCGATGGCGCTGGGCGGTCTGGCCCTGTCGCTGGCGCTTTACGCGACCTCCGCGGCGGCGGGGGCCGGCGCGCCGGCGGCCTGGAGCGACCACCTCGTGGTGGTCGTGGCCCTGGTGGCCGTGTGGGGCGTGGGCCGGAGCCTGCGGCTGCGCCGCGCGTACATGGAGGAGCTGAGGGACCGGGCGGCGCGCCTGGAGCGGGCGCGCGCGGCCGACCGGCGGGCGGCCCAGGCCGAGGAGCGCGCCCGGATCGCGCGCGAGCTGCACGACGTGGTCGCCCACCACGTGAGCGTGATGACCGTCCAGGCGTCGGCGGCGCGCCGCGTGCTGGCCTCGGATCCCGGGCTGGCGGGCGAGGCGCTGACGGCGATCGAGGAGACCGGCCGGATGGCGCTGACCGAGATGCGGAACATCGTCGGGGTGCTGCGGGCGGACGCGCGGGCCGAGCTGGGGCCGCAGCCGGGCACGCGCGACCTGCCGGCGCTGGTGGACCAGATGCGGGAGGCGGGGCTGGCGACGGGGCTCGCGGTGGAGGGCGCGCCGGGGCCGGTCCCGGCGGGCGTGGACCTGGCCGCGTACCGGCTCGTGCAGGAGGGGCTGACGAACGCGCTGCGGCACGCGGGGGCGGGCGCCACGGCCCGGGTGACGGTGCGGTACGAGCCGCACGAGCTGGACGTCCGCGTCGAGGACGACGGACGCGGCGCCGGCGACGGCGGTGACGGCGACGGCCGGGGCCACGACGCGAACCCGCAGGAGGGCGGGGCGCGGGCGGGCAGGGGGCATGGATTGGTGGGGATTCGCGAGCGTGTCGCGCTCTATGGTGGAATTCTCAGCATCGGCCCGAGGCCGGGGGGCGGTTTCGAGGTGCGGGCGAGGTTCCCGCTGAAGGACGGACAATGACGATCAGGGTGCTGCTGGTGGACGACCAGCCGCTGCTGCGCACGGGGTTCCGCCTGATCCTCGAGGCCGAGCCGGACCTCACGGTCGTGGGGCAGGCCGGCGACGGCAAGGACGCCCAGGAGCAGACCCGGGCCCTGCTGCCCGACGTGGTGCTCATGGACATCCGCATGCCGGGTGTCGACGGCATCGAGGCGACCCGCCGGATCGTGCGGGAGGCCGCGCCGGGGGCGCACGTGCCGAAGGTGCTGGTGCTGACGACGTTCGACCTCGACGAGTACATCGTGGAGGCGCTGCGGGCGGGCGCGTCCGGCTTCCTGCTGAAGGACGTGCCGCCGGACGAGCTGGTGCAGGCGATCCGGGTGGTGGCGGCGGGCGACGCGATCGTGGCGCCCAGCGTGACCCGGCGGCTGCTGGACCGGTTCGCGACGCGGCTGCCGGCGGCCTACGAGCAGCCCGCCCCGGCGCGGCTGGACCGGCTGACCGAGCGGGAGCTGGAGGTGCTGCGGCTGATCGCCAAGGGCATGTCCAACGCGGAGATCGCGGCCAAGCTCGTGGTGAGCGAGACGACGGTGAAGACGCACGTCGGCAACGTGCTGACCAAGCTCGGGCTGCGCGACCGGGTGCAGGCCGTGGTGCTGGCGTACGAGACGGGGCTGATCACTCCCGGCGCCCTCTCCTGAGCGCCCCTCGCGCGCTGCCGACCACACGGCGGGCTGACAGCGCGCGACCGCCCGCCCCCGGGCCTTGCCGGGCGGCGGGCGGGCGGGCGGTGTGTCAGGCGTTGACCGGCTCGTCCTTGCCGGTCGCCGGCGCCTCCGGAGCGCCGGGGGCGTTCTCCGGGAAGTGGCAGGCGACGCGGTGGCCGCTCGCCAGCTCCGCCAGCGGCGGCTCGACCTTCTTGCAGATCTCCTGCGCCTTCCAGCAGCGGGTGTGGAAGCGGCAGGCGGGCGGCGGGTTGAGCGGGCTCGGCACGTCGCCGGTCAGGCGGATGCGCTCGCGCCCGGCGCGGCCCCGCGGGTCGGGCACCGGGACGGCCGACAGCAGGGCGTTGGTGTAGGGGTGCATGGGCGTCGCGTACAGGCTCTTGCGCTCGGCGATCTCGACGATCTTGCCGAGGTACATGACGGCGACGCGGTCGCTGATGTGGCGGACCACCGACAGGTCGTGCGCGATCACCACGTAGGTGAGGTCGAGCTCGTTCTGCAGGTCCTCCAGCAGGTTGACCACCTGGGCCTGGATGGACACGTCGAGCGCCGAGACCGGCTCGTCGGCGATGATGAGCTTGGGCTTGAGCGCGAGCGTGCGGGCGATGCCGATGCGCTGCCGCTGGCCGCCGGAGAACTCGTGCGGGTAGCGGTTGTAGTGCTCGGGGTTGAGGCCGACGAGTTCGAGGAGGTCCTGGACGGCCTTCTTGACGCCGTTCTCGGTCTGGACGCCCTGGATGCGGAACGGGGCGCCGACGATGGCGCCGACCGTGTGGCGGGGGTTCAGCGACGAGTACGGGTCCTGGAAGATCATCTGCATGTCGCGCCGGAGCGGCCGGAGCCGGCCCTGGCTCATGTGCGTGATGTCCTGGCCCTCGAACATGACCTGGCCGCCCGTGGGCTCCAGCAGCCGGGTGACCAGCCGGCCGGTGGTGGACTTGCCGCAGCCGGACTCCCCCACCAGGCCGAGGGTCTCGCCCTTGTAGACGTCGAAGCTGATGCCGTCCACGGCCTTGACGGCGCCGACCTGGCGCTGGAACAGGCCCTTGGTGACGGGGAAGTGCTTCTCCAGGTCGCGGACGGACAGGAGCGGCTCGCCCTGCCGGGCGGGCGCGGTCTGCGTCGCGGGCTGGGTCTGTGGCTCGGTCACGGGGTCTCCAGCACTGGCTTGATCTCGTTCTCCCACAGGTCGCGCCGCTCGGCCGGGCTCATGTGGCAGCGCACCAGGTGGCCGCCCTCGGTCTCGGCGAGCGCGGGCGCCTCGGTGCGGGCCTTGTCGCCGGTGCGCTCGGTGTACGGGCAGCGCGGGTGGAAGGCGCAGCCCGGCGGCACGTTGATGAGCGACGGCGGGCTGCCCTTGATCGGGAGGAGCCGCTCGGTGGGCTCGCGGTCGAGACGGGGCATCGACCCCAGGAGACCCCACGTGTAGGGGTGCTCGGGACGGTAGAAGATGTCGTCGGCCGAGCCGTACTCGATGCACTTGCCGCCGTACATGACGAGGATGTCGTCGGACAGCTCGGCGACCACGCCCAGGTCGTGCGTGATGATGATGAGCGCGGAGTCGAACTCGCGCTGCAGGTCGCGCATGAGGTCGAGGATCTGGGCCTGCACGGTGACGTCGAGCGCGGTGGTCGGCTCGTCGGCGATGAGCAGCTCGGGGTCGCACGAGAGCGCCATGGCGATCATGGCGCGCTGGCGCATGCCGCCGGAGAACTCGTGCGGGTAGGAGTCGACGCGGCGGCCGGGCTCGGGGATGCCGACGCGGCCCAGCATGTCGATCGCGTGCTTGCGGGCCACGGCCTTGGTGACCTTGTTGTGGATGCGGTACGCCTCCACAATCTGGTCGCCGACGGTGTAGAAGGGGTGCATCGCCGACAGCGGATCCTGGAAGATCATCGCCATCTTCTTGCCGCGCAGGCCGCGCACGTGCTCCTGCGAGGCGCCGACGAGCTCCTCCCCGTCGAGCCAGATCTCGCCGGAGATGTTCGCGCCGCGGCCCTTGTGCAGGCCGAGGATGCCCAGGCTGGTGACCGACTTGCCGGACCCGGACTCGCCGACGATGCCGAGCGTCTTGCCGCGTTCGAGGCCGAAGGTCACCCCGTCCACGGACCTGACCAGGCCGTCGTCGGTCGGGAAGTGGATCTTCAGGTCTTTGACGTCGAGAAAGGGGCTCACGCCAGCCTCACCCTCGGGTCGACGACCGCGTAGAGCAGGTCGACGATCAGGTTGGCCAGGATGATGAAGGCGGCCGCGATCAGCGTGACGCCCATCACCTGGGGGAGGTCGTTGTTGCTGATGGCGTCGACGGCGTACTTGCCGATGCCGGGCAGCGAGAACGTGCTCTCGGTGAGCACCGCGCCGCCGAGCAGCAGTCCGAGGTCGAGGCCGAACATCGTGAGCACGGGCGTGAGCGTGGCGCGCAGGCCGTGCTTGAGCACCACGACCCGTTCGGCCAGGCCCTTGGCCCGGGCCGTGCGGATGTAGTCCTCGGACATGGTCTCCAGCATGCCGGCGCGGGTGAGCCGGGCGTAGCCGGCCGCGTACAGGAAGGCCAGCGTCACCCAGGGCAGGATCAGGTTGTTGGCCCAGGTGAGCGGGTCCTCGGAGAACGGCACCCAGTCGGCCACGTCGCCGACCAGGCCGAGCTGGTCGCGGAAGATGGCCAGGGACACGATGCCGGTGAAGAAGATCGGCAGCGAGACGCCGGCCAGGGCGATGCCCATGGACAGGCGGTCGAAGAAGCTGCCCCGCCTGAGCGCGGAGACCACGCCGGTCGCCACGCCGAAGATGACCCACACGACGGCCGCGCCGAGCGCCAGCGACAGCGTGATCGGCAGCCGGTTGAGGATGTCGGGCAGGACGGGGTTCTGGCTCACGTACGAGTAGCCCAGGCAGGGGGCCGGGCAGTGCTCGATACCGGGGCCGTAGTTGCGGTCGACACCCGTGAAGATGCCCTTGACGAACCGCCCGTACTGCACGATGACCGGGTCGTTGAAGCCCAGCCGGATGGCCGTGTCGTGGATGACCTGGGCGTTGGCCGCCTTGCCCACGTACCGGGAGGCGAGGTCGTCAGCAGACATGCCAGCGAGCCGAGGCACGAGGAAGAAGATGGCGAACGTCGCGATGCTCACCACGAAGAGCAGCATGACGGCAGCTATCAACCGTCTGACAATGTATGTGAACACTGATCTCGGCCACGGCGGCCGGGCCTTGTGGGCCCGGCCGCCAAGCCTTCACCTGCTTTCGACGGACGTTCCGGCGGGACTGCCGGCCGGGTACTACTGGGTGCTCAGCGTGAGGAACTCGTACATGCCCCAGTTCTGGCTGACGAAGACGTTCTTCAGGGTCGGCGGCCGGTAGAACAGGCCGTGCGCCCACACGTAGGGCAGGATGAACGCCGAGTCCATGACCTGCTTGTCGACCTGGGCCCAGATGGCGCCGCGCTTGGTGGCGTCCGTCTCGGCCGCGGCCTGGTCGATCAGCGCGTCGATCTTGGGGTCCTTCACGCCGAGGTTGGTGTTACCGGCGGGACGGATGACCCGGCTGTCCACGATCTGCTGGAAGAAGCCGAAGCCCTCGGGGTAGTCGGCGCCCCAGCCGTAGACCATGAGGCCCAGGCCGTTCTTCTTGGCGAAGTCGGGCTTGCCGGCGTAGAGCTTGAAGTAGTCACCCTGCGGGTAGCCCTTCAGGTCCAGCTTGATGCCCACGCGGCCGAGCGACTGCTGCAGCGCCTCGGCGGTCTGCTTCTCGGCGGCGCGCTCGTTGCGGAAGGAGATGGTGGTGCTGAAGCCGTTGGGCTGGCCGCAGGCCGCCAGCTCCTCCTTGGCCTTGTCGACGTTGCCGCCGGGGGTGGCCTCGACGCCGTACGGGTCGATCTTCTGGTAGCCGGTCATCTTCGGCGGCATGAGGCTCAGGGCCACGTCGCCACCGGCGTCGGGGCCGCCGTAGGCGCCCTGGATGGCCGAGCGGTCGGCCGCGTAGAGGACCGCCTTGCGGCAGTGGATGTTGTCGAACGGCTTGACGTCACCGTTGATGTTGGTGAACCAGGTCCGGTCGATCAGGGCCGAGTCGGCGTACTGCTTGACCTTCTCGTCGGTCAGGACCGTCTTGCGGGCGTTGGCCGCGACACCGGTGCTGTTGACCTTGACGTCGATCTTGCCGGACAGCAGGCGCTGGTCGAGGTCGTCCTCGTTCTGGCCCAGCAGCACCTCGATGGAGTCGTTGAGCTGCTTGCGGTTCGGGTCGGTCGCCGCGTCCCAGTTCGGGTTCTTCACGAGCTCGATGCGCTTGGTGAGCTCGTGCGACTTGAACATGTACGGGCCGGTCGCGACCGGGTGCTCCTTGTACTTCGAGCCGGTGTCCTTGGCCTCGGGCACGGGGGCCGTCTGCGGGAGCATGGCGAAGTAGTCGAAACCGCCGTACGCCTTCTTCAGGTGGAAGACGATCGTCCGGTCGTCGGGCGTCTCGATGCCCTTCCAGGAGTCGAGCTTGCCCTTCATCTTGTACGGGCCGGTGTAGTCGCCCGTGTCGAGCCAGTCGTTGAAGTAGGTGGGGCCGCTGGGCAGGATGTCCTTGTCCAGGGAGCGGGCCACGGCGTACTTCACGTCCTTGGACGTGACCGGGGTGCCGTCCTCGAACTTCACGCCCTCGCGCAGCTTGTACGTCCAGGTCTTGCCGCCGTCGCTGGGCTTGCCCAGGTCCTCGGCGAGGTCGCCGACGAGCTGGAGGCCCTCCTCGCCCGGCACCGGCTTGAACATGGTCAGCGCGCGCGTGTAGAAGCGGGCGAAGTTCCACGCGTAGCCGTAGTACATGTCGCCCGGGTCGACCGAGTCGAAGTCACCGGGCATGCCCATCCGGAGCGTGCCACCGGTCTTCGTCGACGGGTTGACGACCTGCGTCACCGCCGCCTTGTACTGGCTGGCGGGCGCCGCGTCGCCGCCGCCGGTGGAGCTCTTGGAGCCACCGCCGCCGCCACCGCAAGCGGAGGCGACCAGGGCGAGGGCGGCGGTCACCGCGACCGCCGACGCAGTTGATCTTATCTTCATCGACCTGACACACCCCTTGATCTGGGAGTTCGTAGCACTTGCGGAAACCTCACGAGGTCTATCGCGCCTTGGGGTCGAATGCGTCCCTGAGGCCGTCACCGAGCAGGTTGAACGCCAGCACGGTGATGAAGATCGCGAGACCGGGGAAGAGCATGAAGTTCGGCGCGACGTCGTAGTTGTGGACGGCCTCGGCGAGCATGCCTCCCCACGTCGGGGTCGGCGGCCGCACGCCCACGCCCAGGAAGGACAGCGCGGCCTCGAAAAGGATGTTCGACGGGATCAGCAGCGTCGAGTAGACCAGGATCGGCGCGATCAGGTTGGGCAGGATCTCCTTGAACAGGATCACGTGGTTGCGCGCGCCGAGACTGCGGGAGGCGTCGACGAACTCGCGTTCTCGCAGCGAGAGGGTCTGCCCCCGGATGATGCGCCCGATGTAGGGCCAGTTGAAGAAGCCGATGATGAACACCAGCAGGCTGATCCGGAGTGTGTCGCCCGACATGCCGAACGCCTTGTCGGGGATCACCCCCGCCAGCGCCAGAGCGAACACCAGCAGCGGGAAGGCCAGGAAGATGTCCATGGCCCGGCTGATGATGGTGTCGATCCAGCCGCCGAAGAAGCCGGCGATCATCCCGAGCACGGTGCCGAGCACCACGCAGAGCAGGGTCGCGAAGAACGCGATCAGCAGGGAGATGCGCGCTCCGTACACGATGCGACTGAACAGGTCGCGGCCGGTGGTCGGCTCGACACCGAACAGGTAGTCCCAGCTGATGCCGCCGAACGCGCCGATCGGCGCCTGGATGGCCGGGTCGATCTTCTCCCGGTGCCACTCGGCCGGTGGGTGGCCGAGCCAGGACACGATCAGCGGCGCGAAGATCGCGATCAGGATGAGCAGCACGATGACGATGCCGCCGGCCATGGCGACGCGATCGCGCCTGAGGCGCATCCAGGCGATCTGACCGAGGGAACGCCCCCGGATGGCCGAAGACTGCGCCCCTTCGAGAACGGTCTCCGGTCCGGCCTCGACAGCCGATTCCGGCAGATCGAGCGGTGCGGTCATTCCAGTAGCCCCCTGGATTCCAGACGACGTCGTCCGTGTGTGCGGCGCGGTCCCGGTCGGGGTGGACGCCCATGCTTGGCAGACCGCGGTGTCGCGGCCCCAGGAGGCAGAATCTATGGCCTGAGCTGGTGTGACTAGCCCCTCATCGGCCGATGTGGCTCAACTGTGACTGACGCGAAACTCATTCGTATCGATCTTGAACGGGATGTCAGGAAGCCATCGCGATTCTGTCCCGGATCTGTGACACAAGCTTAGTCACTTGATGCCGCGCCGCCGGAGGATGTCCTCGATGTCGGAGAAGTCGTCGTCGCTCTTGCGCTTCGCCGGGGCCTCGACCGCAGGCTTGCCCGTCTGAGCGGGCCGTCCACCGGCGACCGCCGGGGCCTCCGCCGGGCCGGCCGGGGCCTCCTTGCCGCCCTTGCCGCCCTTGCGGCGTTCGCCGTCGCGGGACAGCGCGCGGCCCCGCAGCACCCCGGAGGCCACGAACAGGACCGCGGACACGCCCGCCACCGCGACGCCGGCCCACACGAAGGGGCTGAACACCAGGCTCGTGACGAAGCCCACGACCGTCGTGCCGATCGTCCACAACGCCTGCAGCGCCCCGGTCAGGTAGGCCGCCAGGGGCAGCAGCGCCCACGCCGCCACCCGCATGCCCGCCGCCACTCCCCTGCGCCGGAACGCCAGGAAGCTGAGCACCAGCCCCACGGCGGTCAGGCCGACGCACAACGGGAACCAGGTCGCGATCTGTCCGGACATTCGGCCGCCCCTCGTTTCGACTACGTCCCCATCCTGGCACGCGGGCGCGTCTCAGCCGCTCCTCCGCGAGGACCACTTCTCCCTTAGGGGACGATCCAGGCATCTCAGGGATTCCCCGGGTTCCGGGCATACGTCACGGTGCGGGACCGGTGAGGGCGGGGCCGGGGGCGTGAGCCCGGGGTCAGGCCGGGACGAGCGCGCGCAGGTCGGCGATCGTGACCTCGGTCAGCGAGGAGACCACCAGGCGGCCCGGGGCGGGCTCGACGGGCAGGACGCTCGGCACCGCGACCACCGCGCAGCCGGCCGCCGTGGCGGCCGCGACGCCGGTGGGCGAGTCCTCCAGCACCACGCACCGCACCGGCTGCACCCCGAGCAGGCGGGCGGCCGTCAGGTACGGCTCCGGGTCGGGCTTGGTGCGGGTCACGTCGTCGGCCGTGACGACGGCGTCGAAGCGCTCGCGGCCGACGGCCTTGAGCACCGCGTCCGCGATGTCCCTGAGCGACGAGGTGACCAGCGCCACCGGGACGCCCTCGGCGCGCAGCCCGTCGAGCAGCTCGGCCGCCCCGGGCATGACGTGGACGCCCTCGGCCAGCGCGCCGACCATGCCGTCGACCATCCACCGCCACAGGGTCTCGGGCGGCAGGTCGGCGCCGGAGACCTCCAGCATGTACGCGACCGTGCGCTCCATGGAGCCGCCCAGCAGGTGCGCCTGGTGCTCGGCGGACCAGGCGGTGCCGAGCCGGGCCATCACGGCGGTCTCGATCTCCAGCCACACCTTCTCGGTGTCGACGAGGAGGCCGTCCATGTCGAACAGGGCGGCTTGCATGCGTCTCCGATCGGTCGCTGACGGGCGGCGGGTGAGCCGGACATCGACCGTACCCGGACCCGGATGACGGGCGTCCGCCGGGGTCGGCCCCGTACGGACTGCGCCCTTCGGGGGCCCAGGGCCCGGACGGGCCCGGGACCTGGGCGGACGACGGCCGGGTCAGACGTTGAAGTACTTGGCCTCGGGGTGGTGGGCGACCAGGGCGGAGGTGGCCTGCTCGGGGTGGAGCTGGAACTCCTCCGACAGGCTGACCCCGATGCGCTCGGGCGACAGCAGCTCGAACAGCTGCACCTGGTCCTCCAGGTTGGGGCAGGCCGGATAGCCGAACGAGTACCGGCAGCCCTGGATGTTGACCTTGAGCATGTCGTCCAGCGACTCCTCGCCGCCGATGCCCAGCTCGGCCCGGACCCGGGCGTGCCAGTACTCGGCCAGCGCCTCGGTGAGCTGGACCGACAGGCCGTGCAGCTCCAGGTAGTCGCGGTAGGCGTCCTTGGCGAACAGCTCGGCCGTGGCCTCGGAGATCTTGCCGCCCATCGTGGCCACCTGGAACGCCACCACGTCCGTCTCGCCCGACTCGCGCGAGCGGAAGAAGTCGGACAGGCACAGGTGGCGGTCGCGGCGCTGGCGCGGGAAGGTGAAGCGGGTGCGCTCGTCGCCGGCGTCGTCCAGGATGATCAGCGAGTCGCCGTCGCTGACGCACGGGAAGTACCCGTAGACGACGGCCGCCTCCAGCAGGCCCTCGGTCTGGATGCGGTCGAGCCACATGCGCAGCCGCGGCCGGCCCTCGGTCTCGACCAGCTCGTCGTAGTCCGGACCGTCGCCGCCGCGGGTCGGCTTGAGCCCCCACTGGCCGAGGAACAGCGCCCGCTCGTCGAGGAAGGCGGCGTACTCGGTCAGCGAGATGCCCTTGACGATGCGGTCGCCGAGGAAGGGCGCCTTCGGCAGCGGGTTGTCGGCGGCCACGTCGGAGCGGGCGGGCAGCTCCTCGACGGGGGTGCGCTGGAGCACCGCGCCGGTCTTGACGCGGCGCTCGCGCAGCGGCGGCAGCGTCGCGCCGGCCACGCCGCGCTTGACGGCCATGAACGAGTCCATGAGCCGCAGCCCCTCGAACGCGTCGCGGGCGTAGCGCACCTCGCCCGCGAACAGCTCGGCGAGGTCCTGCTCGACGTAGGCGCGGGTGAGCGCGGCGCCGCCCAGCAGCACCGGGTACTTGTCGGACAGGCCCCTGGAGTTCATCTCCTCCAGGTTCTCCTTCATGATGACCGTCGACTTCACCAGCAGGCCGGACATGCCGATGACGTCGGCCTTGTGGTCGTCGGCGGCCTCCAGGATCGCCGAGACCGGCTGCTTGATGCCGAGGTTGACGACCTGGTAGCCGTTGTTGGACAGGATGATGTCGACGAGGTTCTTGCCGATGTCGTGGACGTCGCCCTTGACGGTGGCCAGCACGATGCGGCCCTTCGTCTCGCCCTCCACCCGGTCCATGTGGGGCTCCAGGTAGGCGACGGCCGCCTTCATCACCTCGGCCGACTGGAGCACGAACGGCAGCTGCATCTGGCCGGAGCCGAACAGCTCGCCGACCGTCTTCATGCCGTCGAGCAGCACGTCGTTGATGATCTCCAGGGCGGGCCGCTGCTCCATGCCGGCGTCGAGGTCGGCCTCCAGGCCCTTGCGCTCGCCGTCGATGACGCGCCGCTTGAGCCGCTCCCACAGCGGCAGCGCGGCCAGCTCCTCGGCCTTGCCAGCCCGCAGGGCGGCGGCGTCGACGCCCTCGAACAGGTCCATGAAGCGCTGCAGCGGGTCGTAGCCGTCGCGGCGCCGGTCGTAGACCATGTCGAGCGCGACCTGGCGCTGCTCGTCCGGGATGCGGGCCATCGGCAGGATCTTGGAGGCGTGGACGATCGCCGAGTCGAGGCCGGCGTTGACGCACTCGTTGAGGAACACCGAGTTGAGCACCATCCGCGCGGCCGGGTTGAGGCCGAAGGAGATGTTGGACAGGCCCAGCGTGGTCTGCACGCCCGGGTAGCGGCGCTTGAGCTCGCGGATGGCCTCGATGGTCTCCAGGCCGTCGCGGCGGGTCTCCTCCTGGCCGGTGGCGATGGGGAAGGTCAGGCAGTCGACGATGATGTCCTCGACCCGCATGCCCCAGTTGCCGGTCAGGTCCTCGATGAGGCGGGTGGCGACGCGCACCTTCCAGTCGGCGGTGCGGGCCTGGCCCTCCTCGTCGATGGTCAGGGCGACCACGGCCGCGCCGTGCTCGCGGACCAGCCGCATGATCTTCTGGAAGCGGGAGTCGGGGCCGTCGCCGTCCTCGTAGTTGACGGAGTTGACGGCGGCGCGCCCGCCGAGCATCTCCAGGCCGGCCTGGAGCACCGCCGGCTCGGTGGAGTCGAGCATGATCGGCAGCGTGGAGGCGGTGGCGAAGCGGAAGGCCAGCTCGCGCATGTCGCCGACGCCGTCGCGGCCGACGTAGTCGACGCACAGGTCGAGCATGTGGGCGCCGTCGCGGGCCTGGTCGCGTGCCATCTCGACGCAGTCGTCCCAGTGGCCCGCCAGCATGGCCTCGCGGAACGCCTTGGAGCCGTTGGTGTTGCACCGCTCGCCGATGGCCAGGTAGGAGGTGTCCTGCCGGAACGGGACGGTCTGGTAGAGCGAGGACGCGCCCGGCTCGGGGTGCGGGCGGCGGGCGGCGGGCTCGCGGCCGCGGACCCGCTCGACGACCTGGCGCAGGTGCTCGGGCGTGGTGCCGCAGCAGCCGCCGACCATCGACAGGCCGTAGTCGCGGGCGAAGGTGTCGTGGGCGTCGGCGAGCTCCCCGGCGCTCAGCGGGTAGTAGGCGCCGTCGGAGGTCAGCACCGGCAGGCCCGCGTTGGGCATGCAGGACAGCCTGAGCCGGGAGTGGCGGGCGAGGTAGCGCAGGTGCTCGCTCATCTCGGCGGGGCCGGTGGCGCAGTTGAGGCCGATCACGTCGACGCCGAGCGGCTCGATCGCGGTGAGCGCGGCGCCGATCTCGGAGCCGAGCAGCATCGCGCCGTTGGTCTCGATCGTCACCTGGGCGATGATCGGCACGTCGCGGCCGGCGGCCTCGGCGGCCCGCTTGGCGCCGATGACGGCCGCCTTGACCTGGAGGAGATCCTGGCAGGTCTCGATGATGAGGGCGTCGGCGCCGCCGGCGATCAGTCCGGCGGCGTTGTCGCGGTAGGCGTCGCGCAGGCTGGCGTACGGCATGTGGCCGAGGGTCGGCAGCTTGGTGCCGGGGCCCATGGAGCCGAGCACGAAGCGCGGCCGGTCGGGGGTGGACCAGTGGTCGGCCCGCTCCCGGGCGATGCGCGCGCCCGCCTCGGAGTACTCGAAGACCCGGTCGGAGATGTCGTACTCGCCGAGGGCGGCGAGGTTGGCGCCGAAGGTGTTGGTCTCGACGCAGTCGACGCCGACGGCGAAGTAGGCGTCGTGGACGCCGGCGACGATGTCGGGCCGGGTCACGTTGAGCACCTCGTTGCAGCCCTCGTGGCCCTGGAAGTCGTCGAGGGTCGGGTCCTGCGCCTGAAGCATCGTGCCCATGGCGCCGTCGGCGACGATCACTCGCTGGGACATGGCTTCACGGAAGGCGGACGCGGAGCTGCTCATGGCGCTCAGCTTATCGGCTGCGCTGGAGCCGGGCTGGAGCGGACACGAGTTTTCGATCATCGAGGATCGCGGGGCCGCCTCCGAGGGGCCCGCCAGGGGCCGGGGGTGTGCGGCGCCGTCACGCGATCCCGGCGCTCGCGGATGGTGCGCGGCCGTCCCGCGTCTGGTAAAGCTGATCATCGCCACTCGGTGACATGAGCGGCTCCTCACCGCATAGGCTAAGCGGGACGGAGAAGAGAGGAGGCGACACATGATAGAGCTCGAAGGGCTCCCCGAGCTCGTCGACCCGGTGCTCATCGCCGCGTTCGAGGGGTGGAACGACGCGGGCGAGGCATCCAGCGGTGTGATCGCCCACCTCGAGTCCGCGTGGAAGGCCGAGCCGCTGGTCGCGCTCGACCCCGACGACTATTACGACTTCCAGGTCACCCGGCCGGTCGTGGAGATGGGCGACGGGCTGACCCGGTCGATCGTGTGGCCGACCACCCGGCTCCTCCACGCCCGCCCGCCGGGCCTGGAGCGCGACGTGGTGCTGCTACGGGGCATCGAGCCCAACATGCGCTGGCGCTCGTTCTGCGCCGACATCATCGAGGTCTGCCGCGAGCTGGGCGTGGAGCTGGCCGTCATGCTGGGCGCGCTGCTCAACGACTCGCCGCACACCCGTCCGGTGCCGATCCTGGGCGGCGCGACCGACGAGGAGCTGGCCCGCTCGACCAACCTGGAGCTGAGCCGCTACGAGGGCCCCACCGGCATTGTGGGGGTGCTCCAGCACGCCTTCGGCGAGGCGGGCATGAAGGCCGTGTCGCTGTGGGCGTCGGTGCCCCACTACGTCGCCCAGCCGCCCAACCCGAAGGCGACGCTGGCGCTGCTGCGCCGCCTGGAGGACGTCCTCGACATCCCGATGCCGCTCGGCGACCTCGACGAGGAGGCGCGCGCGTGGGAGCGCGGCGTCGACGAGCTGGCGTCCCAGGACAGCGAGGTGGCCGAATACGTCAAGGAGCTGGAGGACCGCAAGGACGCGGCGGAGCTCCCCGAGGCCAGCGGAGACGCGATCGCGGCGGAGTTCGAGCGGTACCTCCGGCATCGCGACACCGATACTGACAGCTAACTTCCAGCATTACGGCCGCGCCTTCGGGGCGGCTTTCGGGTCATAATCAGGGCCGTACGACGGCCAGGGCGAGCCGGTCCCCTTTCCGGCCCGGGCCTGGACGAGGTTGAGCCAGGAGAGTCGGGCGTGCGCCGGTCACAGGGGCGTCACCCCGCCCCGATCCACGTGACCGCCCACGTAAGGCCCCCCATGGTGACATCTCACGTAGACCCGCACCAGCGAAGCCAGGACGCCAGGCGACGCGTCCTGGAGATGGCGCTCTCCCTGCGCGACGGGCCCCCGGGCGGCTCGGTCGACCACTTCCTCGCACTGCTGCAGTACCGCCTGCCGTTCTGGCTGAGCGTGCTGCACGACCTGACGCACCACGCCGGCCGCGGCACGGTCGCGGGCAACCTCGTGCCGGTGGCGCGGGCGGGCCTCGACTACCACCTGGAGGTGCAGGCGGCGGCGCTGCCCGCGTTCAGCTCGCCGAACGTGACGGTGCGCATCCGCGAGGCGCTGCGCGCCGCGGGGTTCGGGCCGGAGGCGGAGGTGGCGCCGCTGGCCGCGTACCTGGAGGAGGAGCGGCGGCTTGGCCGGGTGGCGGCCGGCGTGGACCCGGAGGCGAGCGCGCGGCTGCTGCTCGCGGGGTGCTTCCACCGGGCCTACATCGAGCTGTTCGTGGGGGCGGACATGGTGCCGGCGCGCGAGGTGAGCGCCGAGGAGATCGTCCGCGAGCTCCGCCTGGAGCCGCCTTCCTGACCCTCGGCCCGCCCTGACCCGGAACGGGGTCAGGCGGTGGCGGCGCGGGGTGTGAGGGCGGCCTCGTCGTAGCGGTTCCACACCAGCGAGGCGACGTCCGGGTCGGCGCCCAGGGGGTCGGTGACCAGGTCGGCGCCCGCGGCCAGGAGGCGGCCGTGGAAGAAGCCGGGCGCCAGCACGTACGACGCGACGGCCACCCGCCGGGCGGGACCTGAACGGAGCCGTTCCAGCGCCTCGGCCGGCGTGGGCGTCCCCGCCGAGGCGAACGCCGCCGTGACCGGCCGGCCGAGCCGCACCGCCAGGCGGTGGGCGGCGGCGCGCACGTCGGCCAGCGCCGACGGGTCGGACGAGCCCGTCGCGCCGAGGATCACCGCGTCCGTACGGCGCAGCCCCGCGCGGCCGAGCCCGCGGGCCAGCGCGGAGGTCAGCAGCCCGTGAGGACCCAGCGGGGCGGCCATGAGCGCGTCGGGCCGGTGCGCGGCCAGGACGGCGGGCAGGTCCACGCGCACGTGGTAGCCGCCGGCGAGCAGCAGCGGCACCACAACCACGGGGCCGGGCACGGCGGGGAGCACGTCGCGCAGGAGCGGGCGGCTGATCTCCAGGTAGGCCAGTTCGACGCGGCGGCCGGGCCGCTGGCGGCGTATGACGGCGGCCAGCTCGGCGAGGGTCCGCTCCCCCGCGGCGCTGCGCGTCCCGTGCGCGGCCAGCACCAGCGTGGGGGCGCCACCGGCCCGGCTCCGCGCCGCGCCTGCCGCGCCGCCCGTTCCGTTGCTCACCCGATCGGCCGCCTCCGCCGAAGAGACGGCTCGCACGTCGCGGCCCCCGAAGGCGGCGGGCTGAAGGCTCATGCCGGCGGACGGGAAGCCCGGCCCCACACGCGGGAGACTCACGCTCGCGGACGGAAGAGTCAGCCCGGTGGACGGAAGGCCCGGGCCCGCGGGCGGCAGGCTCAGGTCGGCGGGCGGAAGGCTCAGGTCGGCGGGCGAGAGACCCGACACGGCAGGCGGAAGCCTCGGGCCCGCGGGTGGGAGGCGCGGGTCGGCGGGTGGGGGGTTCTGGTTGTCGTGGGGGCGCCGGGGTCGCGGGGTCACTGGTGTGCCTCGTGGGAGCAGGCCAGGCGGTAGCCGCGTTTGACGACCGTCTCCACGATGCCGCCGGGCCCGAGGGCGCGCCGGAGCCGGGTGATCGCCATCTCCACCGCGTGCTCGGCCGAGTCGCGGGCGACGCTGCCGGGCAGCACCGTGCGCAAATCCGTGCGGGACACCACGTGGCCGGGCTTGTCGGCCAGCCGCTTGAGCACCGCCATAGGCGCGGGCGGCAGCGGACGCAGCTCGCCGTCCACGACGACGGCGTGGCCGCGGATCTCCATGTGGTGTCCGCCGGCGACGACACGGGTGACACCGTGCTCGGGCAGGTGGCGGGCCAGGGCGCGGGCGAGCGAGCCGAGCCGGGAGCGTTCCGGCTGGAGCGTCGGGACGCCGCGGGAGACGAGCGGCTCGGCGGTGACGGGTCCGACGCAGGCGGCGACCACCCGGTCGCCGAACGCGTTGAGCAGCGCCTCCTCCACCCCTTCGGCGCGGGCGGCGGCGAGCATGGCGTGAACGGCCGGCGCGCTGGTGAAGGCCACGGCGTCCACGGCGCCGGAGATCGTCTGGGTGATGAGGCGGCGCAGCGGCGAGGGGTCGCGGTAGGGCAGCCAGCGGTAGACGGGGATCTCGATCACCTCGGCGCCCGCGCCGCGCAGGTCGGCGACGAAGTCGGCCAGCGGCTCCCCGTGGAGCTGCACCGCGATGCGCCGGCCCCGCAGGTCCTGGGCGAGCAGGTGCTCCTTGACCTCCTTGCAGGAGTCGGTGGAGGGCGTCCAGTGGTCGTCCAGGCCGGCGGCGCGGACCGCTCCCCTGGCCTTGGGGCCGCGGGTGAGCAGGCGGGCGCGGGCGAGCTGGGCGACCAGCTCGCCGGACAGGCCCCATCCCTCGGCCGCGGCCACCCAGCCGCGAAAGCCCACGCCGGTGGTCACCACCACGTCGTCGAGGGGCCGTTCCAGGCTGTGGCGGGTGGCGGCCAGCAGGTCGGCGTCCTCGGCGAGCGGCACCAGGCGGATCGCCGGGGCGCTGACCACGCGGGCGCCCCGCCGTTCGAGCAGCGCGCCGAACTCCTCGCGCCGCCGGGTGGCGGTGACGCCGACCGTGAAGCCGGACAGGGCGTTGGGGGCCGTCTCGTGGGGGCGGGCCCGATCCTCGGCCGCCCTCCCGTCGGGGCGGGCCCGATCCTCGGCCGCCCTCCCGTGGAGGCGGGCCTGATCCTCGGCCGCCCTCTCGTCGGGGCGGTCCGGGTCCTCGGCGGCAAGCGGCGCGCTCACGCGGGCACCTCCTGACGGGTCGGGGGCGTCGGCGGGCCCGGCCGGGCCCCGAGCACCCGGCCGGGCATCACAGGCACGTGAACCAGAAGTGAGATCACGCCTTCAATGCTGCTTTCCGGCCGTTTCGCCGCTGGGTCCCGGTTGTTACCGCTGTGCTACAAGCGCCACCGCTGGGCCATACGCGCGGGTGTCACCGCGATGCCACATCCGCCGCACCTCCGGGGTTGATCGCGAGCGGGCGCGGGAAGCCTTCCCGATGACCAAGCGACCTTTCGGGGAGGTTCGGTGACGGTCCGGCCCATCCGCCTGTTCGACGACCCGGTGCTGCGCTCGGTGGCGCAGCCGGTGCGCGACTTCGACCGCGAGCTGCGCGCCGTGGTGAAGTCCCTGACGGCCACGATGCGGGCCGGGCCCGGGCGCGCGGGTCTGGCCGCGCCGCAGATCGGGGTTCCGCTGCGGGTGGTCGCCTACGCGTACGAGGGCCGCTCGGGTCATCTGGTCAACCCGCGCCTGGAGCTGTCGGAGCGCCGTGTGACGGCGGACGAGGCGTGCCTGTCGGCGCCGGGGGTGTGGTGGCCGCTGGAGCGCTCCTACATGGTGGTCGCGCGCGGCCGCGACATGTTCGGCAAGCCCGTGTCGGTCCGGGCGCTGGGCGTGCTGGCCAGGGTGCTGCAGCACGAGGTGGACCACCTGGACGGCGTGCTGTTCAGCGATCACCTGGGAGAGGAGGAGCGGGAACGGTTTCTCGCCGTCGCGCTACCGTCGGGATGAGGGAGCGGCGCTGCTCGGGGTCGGTGCCGCCCCAGACGCCGTTGAGCTGGCGGGTGTCGATCGCGTAGTCGAGGCAGGGCTGGCGGACCGGGCATCCCCGGCATACGGCCTTGGCCTGCTCCACCTGCTCACGGCCCGGGCCTTCCGTCGAGATCGGGAAGAACAGCTCCGGGTCCATGGCCTGGCAGGCGGCCCCGCGCGACCAGTCGTGCATCATCATGCCGACGGCGCCTACCCCTTTCCCGGCGGGTCACACCACTTCGTCCAGCAGCCGGTCCCAGTCGGCCAGGAACCGGTCCAGGCCGTAGCGGGCCAGAGCGGCGGCGCGGGCGGCCTTCCCGGCCTGCGCGGCCCGCTCCGGGTCGGCGGCGAATTCCCGCAGCGCCTCGACCAGCACGTCCACCTTGGTGGAGATGACGCCGGCCTCCTGCGGGACCGCCTCGATCGCCTCGGTGGCGGCCAGGGCGACCACGGGCATGCCGAGCGTCATCGCCTCGATGAGGGCCAGGCCGAGCGAGGTCCACCGGTACGGGTGCAGGTAGACGCGCCGGCGGGCCAGTTCGGCGTGCATGAGGTGCTGCGGGAGGTCCTCGTACGTCCCGTACGGCAGGCCCGCGACCTTCATGCCGAACACGTCGAGCGGCACGGCCGCGTCGAAGCGGGGCAGCAGGTCGGTGCCGGCGACCCGGGTGCGGCGCACCGGCTCGTTGACCACGACGCCGGCCCGGGGCAGCTCCCCGGTGCAGAGGTGCCCGGGGTCGGGGACGCCGTGCTCGATCACCCGGGTGGGCGCGCGGCCGTTGTCCCAGTACAGCTCGTTGAAGTGGGTGACGTGGACGAGCGTGAGGTCGGCGCGGCCGGCGAGGAGGTGGCGGGTGCGCGGCACGTCGCCGGCGGGCGTGTTGTGCTCGACGTAGACGCCGGGCAGGTCGCGGCCGAGCCACTCGCGGGCCAGCTCCAGGTCGCGGGGCCGCTGGCAGACGACCACGTCGAGCGGTTCGTGGCGCAGCCGGTCCCAGGAGACCTCGCGCGCGCTCGCGGGCCAGTCGTAGGTGTCGGCGCGGCCGCGGCCGTCGGGGCCCCGATCGGGGACGAGCGGCAGCACGTACTCGTGCCGGCCGCGGACGAAGGCGTTGGTCCAGGCCCCGTGCACGTGCCAGAGCAGGATCCTCACCAGCGGCTCCAGCCGAGCACCCGGGCGCGGCGCGAGTGGCTGCCGGCGGGCACCGGGCCGCCCTCCACGCCGGCCAGCAGCCGGTCGGTCACCTCGGTGAGGTCGGCGGCGACCTCGGGCGCCTCCAGGACCTCCTGCTGAAGCGTGAGCGGCGTGGGCACGAGGATGCCGCGCGCGCCCGCCGCGCGGGCGGCCTCCATGTCCCTGCCGATGTCGCCGACCACCACGCAGTCGCGCGGGCTGACGTCGAGGACGGCGGCGGCCCTGATGAGCAGGCCGGGCGCGGGCTTGCGGCAGGTGCAGCAGTCGCCGTCGTCGTGGACGCAGATCGCCCACGCGTCGAACGGGCCCAGCAGTTCCTCCACCCGGGCGTTGACCTGGCCCATCTCGTCGGGCGTGATGAGCCCCTTGGCCACCCCCGACTGGTTGGTCACCACGGCCACCGGGATCTCCGCCCGCCGCAGTCGCGACAGCGCCTCGGCCGCCCCGGGCATCGGCTCCACCTTGCGGGGGTCACCGTTGTAGGGAACGTCCTTGATCAGAGTCCCGTCACGGTCGAAGAGCACGGCCCCGGGACCTCGCTGTGTGAACACCACTCACCTCCGTCGCGCCGGCCGGTCTGCTACCCGGCGAATCGCCCCGCTAACAACTACGGAGAGTGACCAATAGCAGGATAAAAGAGGTATTTCCGCACCTAGATGCGATGGCCCAGGTTTGAGAGTCGCTTCTCTCGGTAGCGGTTCTCCATCAGGTGGGAGGAGTTCGATGAGATTTCTCGGCATCAACGCGATCTTTCACGACCCCGCCGCGGCGATCGTCGCCGACGGGCGCATCGTCGCCGCCGCGGAGGAGGAACGGTTCAGCCGCCGCAAGCACGGCAAGCGGCCCCTCGCCTTCTCGGCCTGGGAGCTGCCGGAGCAGGCGGCGGCCTGGTGCCTGAAGGAGGCGGGACTCTCCCCCGAGGACATCGACGCGGTCGCCTACTCCTACGATCCGTCCCTGGTCGTCCAGCGGCCCGAGGGCGACTGGGAGGACCTGCGCACGAAGTACGCGGTGCGCGCGCCGAACTTCCTGGCCACGGCGCTGCCCGGGCTCGACCCGGCGCAGGTGCGCTACGTCCCCCACCACGTGGCGCACGCCGCCTCGGCGGGGCTGGCCTCGCCGTTCCGCGACTGCGCGGTGCTCGTGTGCGACGGCCGCGGCGAGAACGTCTCCCACCTGGCCGGCCGCTACCGCGACGGCGAGCTGGAGGTGCTCGCCGCGCAGGAGCTGCCGCACTCGCTGGGCCTCATGTACGAGGACGTGACCCAGCACCTGGGCTTCCTGCGCTCCTGCGACGAGTACAAGGTCATGGCGCTGGCCTCCTACGGCCGGCCCCGCCACCTGGAGGCGCTGCGCGAACTGATCCACACCACCGGCGACGGCGGCTTCCGGGTCGAGCCGATCGACTGGAACTCCTACGCCAAGGCCCTGTCCAGGGACGCCGCCTGGACGGACGACCACGCCGACCTGGCGGCCAGTGTCCAGGCGCGGCTGGAGGAGGTGCTGCTGGAGCTGGTCCGGTGGCTGCACGAGCGCACCGGGGAGCGGCGGCTCGCGCTGGCGGGCGGGGTGGCGCTCAACTGCGTCGCCAACACCCGCCTGCTGGACGAGGGACCGTTCCAGGAGGTGTGGGTGCAGCCCGCCGCGGGCGACTCGGGCACCGCGCTGGGCGGCGCCCTGCACCTGGCCCAGGCGTACGGCGAGCGGGCCGCGCCCATGGCCGGCGCCGACCTGGGGCGCGGCTTCACCGACGAGGAGCTGGGCGCCTGGCTGGACGTGGCGCGGGTGCCGTACACGCGGCCGGCCGACCTGGCCGACGCCGTGGCGGCCGAGCTGGCCGCCGACCGGATCGTGGCCTGGTTCCAGGGCCGGTCGGAGTACGGGCCGCGGGCGCTGGGCCGCCGCTCGCTGCTCGCGCACCCGGGGCACGCCCGCAACACCGAGCGGCTGAACGACGTCAAGGGCCGCGAGCAGTTCCGGCCGATCGCGCCGATGGTGCTGGAGTCGCGGGCCCGCGACCTGTTCGGGCGGGGGCCGGTGCCCTCGCCGTACATGCTGTTCGTCCACGACGTGGACCCGGCGTGGCGGGACCGGATCCCGGCCGTGGTGCACGTGGACGGGACGGCCCGCATCCAGACGGTGTCGCCGCGGTCGGAGCCGCTGCTCGCGCGGATGCTGTCGTCGTTCGAGGCCCGTACCGGGCTGCCGGTGGTGGTCAACACGAGCCTGAACACGGCCGGGCGGCCCATGGTGGACGACCCGCGCGACGCGCTGGAGTGCTTCGGCTCCTCGCCGGTGGACGTGCTCGTCCTCGGGCCGTACCTGGTGCGGCGGCAGGAGGTGTTCGCTCCGTGATCACGGTGGTGGTGCCCACCGTGGGACGGCCCAGCCTGCGGGCGACGCTGGCCGCCCTCGGCCCGGACGTGCCGGTGATCGTCGTGGACGACCGGCCGCCCGGGCACGACGGACCGCTGATCGTCGTGGACGACCCGGCCGGGCACGACGGGCCGCCCCTGGTGACGCCCGCGCACGTGCCCGCCGGCGTACGGGTCGTGACGTCCGGCGGGCGGGGACCCGCCGCGGCGCGCAACGCGGGCTGGCGGGCGGCCTCGACGCCGTGGGTGGCGTTCCTCGACGACGACGTGGTGCCCGGCCCCGGCTGGTACCAGGCGCTGCGCGAGGACCTGGCCGGGCTGCCGCCCGAGGCGGCGGGCAGCCAGGGCCGCATCGAGGTGCCGCTGCCCGGCGACCGGCGGCCCACCGACGCCGAGCGGAACACCGCCGGGCTGGCCGGAGCGCTGTGGATCACCGCCGACATCGCGTACCGGCGCGAGACGCTGGAGCGGGTCGGCGGGTTCGACGAGCGCTTCCCCCGGGCCTACCGGGAGGACGCCGACCTCGCGCTGCGGCTGACCAACCGGGGGCACACGTTGGCGCTGGGCGAGCGGGTCACGGTCCATCCCGTGCGTGACGACGGGTTCTGGGCGAGCGTGCGCTTCCAGCGGGGCAACGCCGACGACGCGCTGATGCGGCGCCTGCACGGGCCGGGCTGGCGCGAGGCGATCGGCGGGACGCGCGGGCGGCTGCGCCGCCACGCGGCGACCACGGCGCTCGGGCTGGCCGCCGCCGGCCTCGGCCTGGCCGCCCTGCTGACCGCCGGGCGCGGGAAGGGGCGTCGGACGGCGTTCCCGCTGACCGCCGGGCGGGGAAACGGGCACCGGACGGCGTTCCCGCTGATCGCCGGGCGGGGGAAGGGGCGTCGGAGGGCGTTCCCGCTGACCGCCCGCCGCTCCCCCGTGTGGCCGGCCGCCGTCGCGGGCGCGGGGTGGGTGGCGATGACCGCCGAGTTCGCCTGGGCCCGGATCGCGCCGGGCCCGCGCACACCCGGCGAGGTGCTGCGGATGGCCGTCACCAGTGTGCTGATCCCGCCGGTCGCCGTGGCGCACCGGCTTCGGGGGGAATGGAAGGTGCGGCGATGAGCGGACGGGTGCTCGTGGCGCGGCTGGACGACGCCGGGGACGTGCTGCTGGCCGGCCCCGCCGTCCGGGCCGTGAGCGCGCGCGGGGGCGAGGTGACGCTGCTCGCGGGCCCGCGCGGGCGGGCCGCGGCCGAGCTGCTGCCCGGCGTGGACCGGGTGATCGTGTGGCGGGCGCCGTGGATCGACCACCGTCCGCCGCCTGTGTCGCGGCACGACGTGGACGACCTCATCGCTCAGGTCGGCGGGACCGACGAGGCGGTGATCCTCACGTCGTTCCACCAGTCGGCGCTGCCGCTGGCGCTGCTCCTGCGGCTTGCCGGGGTGCGCCGCGTCTCGGCCATCAGCAACGACTACCCCGGCTCGCTGCTCGACGTGCGGCACGTCGTGGACGAGGGGCTGGACGTGCCCGAGCCGGAGCGGATGCTGTCCGTGGCCCGCGCCGCCGGCTTCGAGCTGCCGCCGGGCGACGACGGCCGGCTCGCCGTGCGCCGGCCGCTGCCCGACGTCTCCCGTCTCGGCCTGGGGCCCGGCCCGTACGTCGTCGTGCACCCCGGCGCGTCGGCGCCCGCGCGGACCTGGCCGGCCGAGCGCAACCGCGAGGCCGTGCGCGAGCTGGCCGACGACGGCCACCGGGTCGTCGTCACCGGCATGGAGCGCGAGCTGACGGCGTACGTCGCCGCCGGCGCGCCCGGCGCGGCCCTGGACCTCGGCGGCGCGACCACGCTGGCGCAGCTCGCGGCCGTGATCGAGGGCGCCGCCGTGCTCGTGGCCGGCAACACCGGTCCCGCCCACCTGGCGGCGGCCGTCGGCACGCCGGTCGTGAGCCTCTTCGCGCCGGTCGTCCCGGCCGGGCGGTGGGCCCCGTACCGGGTGCCCGCGGTCCTGCTGGGCGACCAGGACGCGCCGTGCCGGGACTCCCGGGCGCGGGTGTGCCCGGTGCCCGGCCATCCCTGTCTGGCGCAGGTGACCAGCGAGCAGGTGGTCAAGGCAGTGAGGGAGCTGAACCAGTGAGAATCGCCCTGGTCTCGGAACACGCGGATCCGCTCGCGGCCATCGGCGGGGTGGACGCCGGCGGCCAGAACGTCTACGTCGCCGCCCTGGCCACCGCCCTCGGCGAGCGGGGCCACGAGGTGGTGGTCCACACCCGGCGCTGGGACCCGTCGCAACCGGCGCGGGTGGAGATCGCGCCCGGCGTGCGGGTCGAGTACGTCGAGGCGGGCCCGGCGGCACAGGTGCCGAAGGACGAGCTTCCGCCGTACATGCCGGAGTTCACCGCGCGCCTCGCGGCGCGCTGGGAGGCGGATCCGCCGGACGTCGTCCACGCGCACTTCTGGATGAGCGGGCAGGCCGCGCTGCGGGCCGCCGGGAACGTGCCGGTGGTGCAGACGTTCCACGCGCTCGGCGCCGTCAAGCGGCGCTGGCAGGGCGCCGCCGACACCAGCCCGCCGCACCGGGTGGACACCGAGCGGCAGATCGGCCGCAGCGCCGACGCCGTGCTCGCCACCTGCCGCGACGAGGTGAACGAGCTGCGCGCGATGGGCGTGCCCGAGCAGCGGATCGTGATCGTGCCGTGCGGCGTCGACCTCGGCCGCTTCCGGCCGGACGGCCCGAAGGGGCCGTGGCCGGGCGGCGCCGGCCCGGCCGGCACGACCCCGGGAGCGGACGGGCCGGGCCCGACGGGATCGAACACGCCGGGATCGAACACGCCAGGATCGGACACGCCGGGATCGGACACGCCGGGATCGGACACGCCGGGCCTGCCGGGGGCGGGCAGGGCGCGGGTGCTCAGCATCGGGCGGCTGGTCCCGCGCAAGGGCGTGGACACCCTCGTGCAGGCCATGCGGCTGCTCCCCCGCGTCGAGCTGGTGATCGCCGGCGGGCGCGTGGACGACGAGGAGGCGGTGCGGCTGCGCGAGCTGGCCGACGGGTACGGCCTGGCCGGGCGCGTGCGGATCGTCGGGAGCGTCCCGCGCGACGAGGTGCCGGCGCTGATGCGCGCGGCCGACGCGCTGGTCACCGTGCCGTGGTACGAGCCGTTCGGGATGGTGCCCGTCGAGGCCATGGCCTGCGGCGTGCCCGTGATCGCCTCGGCCGTCGGCGGCCACCTCGACACGGTCGCCGGGTGCGGCCTGCTCGTGCCGCCCCGCCGCCCGCGCGCCCTGGCCAGGGCGCTCAAGGACGTGCTGGCCGACCCGGGCCGCCGCCGCGCGATGGGCGCGGCCGGGGCACGCCGGGCCCGCCAGCGCTACGGCTGGCCGCGCGTCGCCGAGCGTACGGAGGCGGTCTACACGCAGGTCATCGACGGCCGGATGTGCCGTCTCGCGGCGCTGGGAGGGTGAGAGATGGACGCGCATCTGGAGAAGCTGTGCGTGACTCTGGCGCGCGTCGACGGTCACACGGCCGTCGTCCGCGCGTGGGGCGGCACGCTCGCCGGGCTCCTGTCCTCCGGCGGCAGGCTGCTGGCCTGCGGCAACGGCGGATCGGCGGCCGAGGCCCAGCACCTGACGGCCGAGCTGGTGGGCCGCTACCGCGCCGACCGCCCGCCGTACGCGGCGATCCCGCTGCACGCCGACACCTCGTCGCTGACGGCGATCGCGAACGACTACGGCGCCGAGGAGGCGTACGCGCGCCAGGTGCGCGCCCACGGCCGCCGGGGGGACGTGCTCGTGTGCCTGTCCACCAGCGGCGGCAGCCCGAACGTGCTGGCCGCCGCCAAGGCGGCCCGCGAGTGCGGGATGCTCGCCTGGGCGCTGACCGGGCCCGCGCCCAACCCGCTGGCCGGCATGTGCGACGAGGCCGTCACGGTGCCCGCCGAGGAGACCGCGACCGTTCAGGAGGTGCATCTCGCCCTGATCCACCTGCTCTGCGACGCGGTCGAGGAGGCGCTGTGAGCGGGCCGCTCGTCGTCATCGGCGACACCCTGCTCGACGTGGACGTGGAGGGCCGCGCGGACCGGTTGTGCCCGGACGCGCCCGTCCCGGTGGTGGACGTCGACGCCGAGCAGGCCCGGCCCGGCGGCGCGGGCCTGTCCGCGCTGCTGGCCGCCCGCGACGGCGCCGACGTGGTGCTCGTCACCGCGATCGGCGACGACCAGGACGGCCGCCGCCTGTGCGGGCTGCTGGCGGGCGAGGTGGAGCTGGTGCGGCTGCCGCTGCGCGGCGGCACCGTGCGCAAGACCCGGATCCGGGCCCGGGGGCAGACGCTGGTGCGCGTGGACTCCGGCGACGGCCGGGCCCGTCACGCCGCCCACGACGTGGTGGCCGCGGCGCTGCGCCTGGCGGGGGCGGTGCTGGTGTCCGACTCCGGCCGCGGCGTCACCGGGGTGACGCGCGACCTGCTGCGCGGGGCAGACGCGCCGCTGGGGTGGGACCCGCATCCCCAGGGCGAGCAGCCGGTGCCCGGCTGCGCGCTGGTGACGCCGAGCGAGGCCGAGGCCAGGCTCATGTGCGACGGCCCGTACGAGGGGCCCGACCAGGCCGCCCGCCACCTCATGCGCGCGCTGCGGGCACGGGCCGTGGCCGTCACGCTGGGCGGGCGCGGCGCGGCGCTGGCCCGCCAGGGCTGCGCGCTGACCCAGGTGCCCGCGCCGGTGTCGGCCCCCGGGCAGGACGTGTGCGGCGCGGGCGACCGGCTGGCCGCCGCCGCCGCGCTCGCGCTGCGCGACGGCTCCGGCGTGGAGGAGGCCGTGACGATCGGCGTCGGCGAGGCCTCGCGCTTCGTCGAGCGGGGCGGCGCCGCCTCCATCCGCATCCAGCAGCAGGAGCTCGGCGACCGGCCGCGCACCGCGCTGGAGGTGGCCGAGCTGACCCGTGCCTACGGCGGGCGGCTCATCGCCACCGGCGGCTGTTTCGACCTGCTGCACGCCGGGCACGTCAGCCTGCTGCGGCGGGCGCGGGCGCTCGGCGACGCGCTGGTGGTGTGCGTCAACTCCGACGACTCCGTCCGCCGGCTCAAGGGCCCGACCCGGCCCATCGTGGACGTGCGCGACCGGGTCGAGGTGCTGCGGGCGCTGGGCTGCGTGGACGCGGTGCTGGTGTTCGACGAGGACACCCCGGCCGCGGCCATCGAGCGGCTCCGGCCGGACGTGTGGGTCAAGGGCGGCGACTACGAGGGCGACGTGCTGCCCGAGGCCGAGGTCCTCGACCGGCTGGGCGGCGAGGTCGTCGTCCTCAGCAGCCTTCCGGGCCGCTCCACGACCAACCTCATCAGGGAGATCCGCTGACGACGTTCCCGCGGGTACGCGGGAGGCGCGACCACGACGACAAGGAGATCACATGAAGGTGCTCATCACCGGAGGCGCCTCCGGCCTCGGGCGGGCGACCGCCGAGGCCGTGGCCAAGGAGGGCTGGCGGCCGCTGGTCGTCGACGCGCGAGATCCCGGGCAGGACGTCGAGCACGTGGTCGCCGACCTGGCCGACCGGGCCGAGGCCGAGCGGGCCGTGCGCGAGCTGGCCGAGCGGGCCGGCGGCCTCGACGCCGTGGTGACCGCGGCCGGTGTGGACGCCTGCGGGCGCCTGGAGGACGTGCCGGCCGACGCCTGGGATCGGGTGATCATGGTCAACCTGCTCGGCACCGCCTCGGTCGTGCGGGCGGCGCTGCCGTACCTGAAGGAGTCGCGCGGCAAGGTCGTCACCTGCGCGTCCACGCTCGGGCTGCGGCCGCTGAGCGACGCGAGCGCCTACTGCGCGTCGAAGTTCGGCGTGGTCGGCTTCACCCGGGCGCTGGCCGTCGAGCTGGCCGGGCAGGTCGGGGTGACGCTGCTGGTGCCCGGCGGCATGCGGACGGCGTTCTTCGACGGCCGGCCGGAGCAGTACAAGCCGGGCCCCGACGCCAGTCTCAACGACCCGGCCGACGTGGCGCGCACGGTCGTGTTCGCGCTCGGCCAGCCGGCCGGGTGCGAGCTCAGGGAACTGGTGGTGTGCCCCTCGACGGAGACGTCATGGCCCTAGAGCTTCTCGCGCTGCGCGGGCTCGGCCTGGGCGACCTGCTCACGGCCGTGCCCGCGCTGCGCGCGCTGCGGCAGGAGTTCCCGGTCCACCGGATCACGGTGGCCGCGCCGGCGCCGCTGGAGCCGCTCATGCCGCTGACCGGGGCGGTGGACGAGCTGATCGACGTGCGCGGCCCCGGGCCCGTGCCGTTCGAGCGGCCCGATGTGGCGGTCAACCTGCACGGCAAGGGACCGCAGAGCATCGACGCGCTGCGCCGCACCGAGCCGGGGCGGCTGCTCAGCCACACGGTCGGCCCGCCCTGGCGGGACGGCGTGCACGAGGTGCGGCGCTGGTGCGACATGCTGGAGTGGTACGGGGTCAAGGCCGACCCGTCGGACCTGACGCTGGGCGTGTCCGACCGGACCGGGCCCGTGGTCGTCCATCCGGGCGCCGCCTTCCCGGCCCGGCGCTGGCCGCCCGAGCGGTTCGCGCAGGTGGCCGCGGTCCTGGAGCGGGCCGTGGGCGAGGTCGTGGTCACCGGCGACGCCGGGGAGGCGCCGATCGCCGCGCGGGTCGCGGAGCTGGCCGGGCTGCCCGCCGGGCGGGTGCTGGCCGGCCGTACGGACCTGGCGGGGCTGATCGACGTGGTGGGCCGGGCCCGGCTCGTGGTCTGCGGCGACACGGGCGTCGGCCATCTGGCGACCGCCTTCTGCGTGCCGTCGGTGGTGCTGTTCGGGCCGGTGCCGCCCGCGCTGTGGGGGCCGCCGCCCGGCTGGCGGCACGTCGCGCTGTGGGCCGGGCGGGCCGGCGACCCCCACGGCGGCCGGGTGGACCCCGGCCTGCTGCGGATCGATGTCTCCGAAGTCCTCGACGCCGTGATGGAGGTCACCTCATGAGGGCGCTGGTTACCGGCGGAGCCGGTTTTCTCGGCTCGCACCTGTGTGAACGCCTGCTCGGCCAAGGGGCCGAGGTCATCTGCATGGACAGCTTCCTCACCGGAGGCCCGCGCAACGTCGAGCACCTGATCGACCGGCCGGAGTTCCGCATCATCGAGTGCGACCTGACCGGATACGTCCATGTTCCCGACCGGCTGGACCTCGTCCTGCACTTCGCCTCGGCCGCCTCCCCCGCCGACTACCTGCGCTACCCCATCGAGACGCTGCGGGTGGGCAGCGTCGGCACCCTGCACGCGCTCGGGCTCGCCCGGGAGAAGGGCGCCCGGTTCGTGCTCGCCTCCACCAGCGAGGTGTACGGCGACCCGCTGGAGCACCCGCAGAAGGAGACGTACTGGGGCAACGTCAACCCGGTCGGGCCGCGCAGCGTGTACGACGAGGCCAAGCGCTTCGCCGAGTCGCTGACCACCGCCTACCGGCAGTCGCGCGACACCGACACCGGCATCGTGCGGATCTTCAACACCTACGGCCCGCGCATGCGGCCCTTCGACGGCCGGGCGATCCCGACCTTCATCCGGCAGGCGCTGCTGGGCGAGCCGCTCACGATCACCGGCGACGGCACGCAGACCCGGTCCGTCTGCTACGTGGACGACACGGTCACGGGCATCCTGGCCATGGCGGCGAGCGATTTCGCCGGCCCGGTGAACATCGGCAACCCGGACGAGCTCACCATGCTGGAGCTGGCCACGCTGATCAAGAAGCTGGCGGGGTCGTCGTCGCCCGTCGAGTTCATCGAGCGGCCGGCCGACGACCCGATGGTGCGCCGGCCGGACACGACGCTGGCCGCCGAGCGGCTCGGCTGGCGGGCCGCGGTGCCCGCCGAGGAGGGCCTGCGCCGGACCATCGACTGGTTCGCCTCCGAGCTGGCGGGCCAGGGCAGACTGGAACGGCTGGGCGCCTGAGCCGGCCGTCGGGGGGTGGTGGTTTCGAGGATGCCGGGAATCGCGATGGTCGTGCTGGACATGCTGAACCCGTACGACCACGAGGACGCCGACCGGCTCGTGCAGGGAGTGGAGCCGATCGTGCCCAGGCTGGCCGAGCTGGCCGGCCGGGCGCACCGGCGCGACGACGTGGAGCTGATCTACGTCAACGACAACTACGGCGACTTCACCGCCACCCGCGAGGACCTGGTGGCGCGGGCGCTGAAGGGACGCCGGCCCGACCTGGTGCGGCCGGTCGTGCCGCCGCGCACCGCGGCGTTCCTCACCAAGGCGCGCCACAGCGCCTTCTACGGCACGCCCCTGGACCACCTGCTGCGGCAGAGGGGCATCGGCACCGTGATCCTGACCGGGCAGGTGACCGAGCAGTGCGTGCTGTACAGCGCGCTGGACGCGTACGTGCGGGAGTTCGGGGTGGTGGTGCCGCCGGACTGCGTGGCGCCGGTTCACGGGGATCTCGGCCGGGCCGCGCTGCGCATGATGGAGCGCAACATGTCGGCCGAGATCGTCCCGGCGCGCCGCCTCCTGACGTAGGGGCCGGAGAGCCCGGTCAGGGGGCGGCGCCCGTGGCCTTCGTCAGAGGGCGACGCCGAGGAGCGCGTCGGCCAGGTCGCGGACCAGGCCGGGCGCGCCGGTGTCGGCGCCCTCGCCGGCCAGCGCCTCGTCGGCCCAGGCGTCGATCGCGGCCAGCGCGCCCGGCGCGTCGAGGTCGTCGGCCAGCCGCTCGCGCACCCGCGCCAGCACGTCGCCGGCGGGCGGTCCCGACGGGAGCGCCACCGCCTCGCGCCAGCGGGCCAGCCGCCGCTCCGCCTCGGCCATCAGCTCCGTGGTGTACTCCCAGTCGGAGCGGTAGTGGTGGGCCAGCAGGACCAGCCGGATCGCCATCGGGTCGCGCTCCTGGCGCAGCCGCGAGACGAACACGAGGTTGCCCTTGGACTTCGACATCTTCTCGCCGTCGAGGGCGACCATGCCGGCGTGGGTGTAGAACTTGGCGAACGGCCACTCGCCGGTCGCCGCGTGCCCCTCGGAGGCGCCGCACTCGTGGTGCGGGAAGATCAGGTCGGAGCCGCCGCCGGCCACGTCGTAGCCGGCGCCCAGGTGGTCGAGCGCGATGGCCGTGCACTCGATGTGCCAGCCGGGACGGCCCCGGCCCAGCGGCGAGTCCCAGGCCGGCTCGCCCGGCCGCTCGGCCCGCCACAGCAGCCAGTCGAGGGGGTGGCGCTTGCCCGGCCGCTCGGGGTCGCCGCCCCGCTCGGCGAACAGCTCCAGCATCTGCTGCTCGCCGTAGCCGGACACCTGGCCGAACTTCGGGGCGTCGGCCGAGCTGAAGTAGACGTCGCCGTCCAGCCCGTAGGTGACGCCCTTGGCCGACAGGGCCTCGATCAGCCCGGCGACGCGGCCGACGACCTCGGTGACGCCGACGTACTCGCGGGGCGGCAGGATGCGCAGGGCCTCCATGTCCGTGCGGAACAGCTCGATCTCCCGCTCGGCCAGCTCCTGCCAGGGGACGCCGGTCTTCTCGGCGCGCTCCAGGAGCGGGTCGTCCACGTCGGTGGTGTTCTGTGTGTAGTGGACGTCAAGGCCGCCGTCGCGCCACACCCGGCCGACCAGGTCGAAGGCGAGGTACGTGTTGGCATGCCCGAGGTGCGTGGCGTCGTACGGGGTGATGCCGCACACGTACATGCGGGCCGTGGGACCCGGCTCGGTCGGGCGTACCTGCCCGGTCGCCGTGTCGTGGAGCCGCAGAGGGACGCTCTGACCGGGCAGTTCGGGGATGTTCGGGGCGGACCACGATCTCATGGCTTTGAGCCTATCTGTCCCGCTCGGCGGTCAGGTCGGTGAAGTCGTACGTCACGTCGTCGCGGGCCAGCGTGACCCGCATCGCCGACAGCGACGTGAGGACCTTGCCGTCGGGCGTCTCGTGGCGGACGAGCAGCGACTCGGGGTCGGCGGAGGGCGCCTCCTCGCCGGGGACGCGCCAGTCGCCGGCGCGGAAGCGGGGCAGGTTGGCCACGACGCGGGGGTGGGCGGGGTCGAGTCCCGCCCCGTTGACGATCATGTTGATGCCGTCGGGCACGGGGGTGACGGTCAGCCGCTCGCCGTCCCAGCCGGCCAGCCGCGCTCCCGGCGGCTCGGCGAGCAGCAGGTAGAAGGGGTCGTACACGGTGAGGTCGGCCCGCGACAGGCTCGCCTCCGCGGGGGCGCCGGCGGGCAGCGGGTCTCCCGGCAGGGTGCCGGTGGCGGCGGCGCGCAGGGCCAGGTCGCCGCGGGAGACCCGGGTGTCCTCGGGGGCCGTGCAGCCGCAGCCGTTGAGCAGGGCGGCGGCGCGGCGGGCGGCCGGGTGGACCGCCAGCCAGGTGCCGCCCGCCTTGAGGTCACGGCCGCCGATCACGCCGGGGTAGCGCTCGGGCCAGTGCTCCCCCGGCCCCTCCCAGGGCCGGTCGGCGTACTCGTCGCGCACGAACAGGAGTGTGAGGGGCCACCCTGTCTTCACGATCACGGTGCACATGGGGCACAGCGTAGTAGCTCTATGTCGTAGTAAATGCCTTTAGATCGGCGGCCAGGGGATGGCAGGCCAGTCCTCCGACGGCGACGGGTGGACGCCGGTGTCGAGCAGCCGCCTGACGCGCTGCCAGGTCGCCTCCACCTCCGCCTGGGTCAGCAGCTCGCGCAGCCGGCGCCCGAGCGCGCCCGACTCCAGCTCGCGCTCCAGCTTGGCGAGCACGGCGACGGCCTCGCGCGCCAGGGGCTTGCCGCGCCACTGCCACAGCACGGTGCGCAGTTTGTCCTCGGCGGCGAAGCAGACGCCGTGGTCGACCCCGTACACGTGGCCGGTGGGCAGCGGCAGCAGGTGGCCGCCCTTGCGGTCGGCGTTGTTGACCACCGCGTCGAAGACCGCCATGCGGCGCACCACCGGGTTGCGGCTGCGCACCAGCCGCATGAGGTCGATCTCGCGCTCGGTGTCGATCCAGAGCTGGCACATGCCGGGGCCGAACGGGCCGTCGCGGTAGACGGTGGGCGGCACGATCTGCCAGCCGGTCGCCTGGGACACCTCGAAGGCCGCCACCTCGCGCGCCGCCAGCGTGCCGTCGGGGAAGTCCCACAGCGGCCGTTCGCCGCGCACCGGCTTGTAGACGCACGCGACGGTGCTCCCGGCGAGCGTGACGGAGCAGTAGAGGGTCAGGTTGGTCGCCTCGACCAGGCGGCCCACCACGTCCAGGCGGCCGTCACGGAGGAGCTTCAGCGCCCTCTCGTCGTCCATGACCGGCGTGTGCGAGTGCCTGACGGCGGGCTCGCTCTCCGGGGCGCTCATGAAGCCGCCTCACCCCCGCGGTAGCCGTTGAGCCGGACACAGATGTGCCCCTCGGCGTCGAGGGGCTGGCCGCACAGGGGGCAGGGTGGCCTGCCCGCGGCGACGAGGCGCAAGGCCCGTGCGGTGAAGGCCCGCGCGGCCCCGGCGCTGATGCGGACCCGCAGCACGGCGGGCTCGGGCGCGTCGAGGTCCTCGTCGTCGACCATCTCCTGCGCCTCGATCACCACCTGCGAGGTCTCGGGGTCCCACGCGAGCGCCATGGTGCCCACCCGGAAGTCCTCGGCCAGCGGGACGTCGAGAGGGGCTTCGTCGGTGAGCTCGGCGGGCGCCAGGGCCGGCACGTGAGCGGTGCCCCCGCTGCGCCGCAGCACCTCGTCGAGCAACTCGTCGAGCCTGCCCGCGAGCGCGGCGACCTGCAGCTTCTCCAGCGCGACCGTGGTCAGTCTGCCCTCGGCTCTGGCCTGCAGAAAGAAGGCTCGGGCGCCCGGTTGCCCCAGGGCACCGGCCACGAACCTCTCTGGTGGGTCGTAGTCGAAGACCGGCATAGCCTGACCTTACGTGGTCCCGGGTCCGCCGCCGACGGCGGCATCGCTCCCGGTGATGTTTTCTCCCCCGTCTTTCTCCTCCGAATCCTCGGGGAGCCGCAATTCCCCCATATCGTTAAGCCTGAGGAGAAAGGGACGCAAGGGAGCATAGCGAATCACTGTGAGCGCCGCAGGATCTGCCGTTATCCGCTGAAACTGGTCAAGGTGAAGGCCCAGCGCATCGGCCACGATCGCCTTGATCACGTCGCCGTGGCTGCACACGAGGTAGACACCCTTCTCCCCCACGCGCGCGTTCCACTCCCGGACCGCCGCCACCGCCCGGTGCTGCACGTCCGCCAGCGGCTCACCGCCGGGGAAGACCGCCGCGCTCGGATGGGCCTGCACGACCCGCCACAGCGGCTCCTTGGCCAGCTCCTCCAGCGGGCGGCCGGTCCAGCCGCCGTAGCCGCACTCCACGAACCGCTCGTCGGTCTTCACGGCCATGCCGCGCCCCTCGGCGACGGCCGTCGCGGTCTCCACGCACCGCTCCAGCGGGCTGGAGACCACCGCGTCCAGCCGCACGCCGGCGATGCGCCCGGCCAGCGCGCCGGCCTGCCGCCGTCCCTCCTCGCTCAGATGAACTCCCGGTGTACGGCCGGCCAGGACGGGCCCCGTGAGGGCGGTGAGGCCGTGGCGGGCCAGAAGCAGCGTGGTCACGACCCAAGTGTCGCAGGCGTGGATCACGGCTTTTCCGCGGCCCGGACGGTACCCTTTCGGGACCATGCAGCAGCGCTATGTCGGCCGAAGCGGCCTGTCGGTGTCCCGGCTGGGGCTCGGCACGATGACCTGGGGGCGTGACACCGACGCCGACGAGGCCTCGGCGCAGCTTCGCACCTTCGTGGACGCGGGGGGCACGCTCGTCGACACGGCCGACGTCTACACCGGCGGCGACGCCGAGCGCCTGCTCGGCCGGCTGCTGCGCGACCAGGTGCCCCGCTCCGAGCTGGTGATCTCGACCAAGGCCGTGGTGACGCCGCTCGGCCGCCGCCCGCGCGACGCCTCCCGCCGCCATCTCGTGGCCGCCGTGGACGCGTCGCTGGCCCGCCTCGGCGTCGACCACGTCGACCTGTGGCAGCTCCACACCTATGACGACGAGGTGCCGCTGGAGGAGACCCTGGCCGCGCTCGACGCGATCGTCTCCTCCGGCCGGGCCGTCTACGCGGGCGTGTGCGACTACGCCGGCTGGCAGCTCGCCGCCGCGGCCGTCGCCCAGCGCTGCGTGCCCGGCCGCGTGCCGATCGTCTCGGCCCAGGCCGAGTACTCCCTGCTGGCGCGCGAGCCGGAGCGGGAGCTGCTGCCGGCCGCCGAGCACGTGGGGGCCGGGGTGCTGGCCTGGTCGCCGCTCGGGCGGGGGGTGCTGACCGGCAAGTACCGCACCGGCATCCCGGCCGACTCGCGGGCCGCCACGCCGCACTTCGCCGACTTCGTCCGGCCGTACCTCGACGACCGCTGCCGGTCGGTGGTGGAGTCGGTGATGACGGCCGCCGACGGGCTCGGCGTCTCGCCGCTGGCGGTGGCGCTGTCGTGGGTGCGCGACCAGCCGGGCGTGGCCTCGGCCATCGTGGGGGCCCGTACGCGGGGGCAGCTCGCGGGCATCCTGGCGGCCGAGGAGGTCGTGCTTCCCCGGGAGATCCGCGAGGCCCTGGACGACGTGTCCTCCCCGGACTGACACGGGTGTCGCGGGCCGTTCAGAAAGTCGCGGGCCGTTCAGAAAACCGGACGAAAAGAACCGGAGTCGGGCTCGCGTATCACTACTCGATACCGAATCGCAACTTTGGCGGTAAACACCTGCGTCTCGGCGGCGATGTCCGTAAAGATTTCATCCAAGGCGATGCGGGAGGGGACGAATCGATGGGGAGCAGGACCGCTGGGTCGGCCGGCGTCCTGGCGACGGCACTGGCGGCGACCGCGGTCACCGTGGCCCTCATTGTGCCCGTCGCCGGACCGGCCGCGGCCGACGACTGTCCCAAGGGGGACGGCTTACTCGGCGGCGTGACGGGCACGGTCTGCGACACGGTCGGCAAGGTCACCGGCACCGTCGACAACGTGACCGGCGGCAAGGCCAAGGGCCTGACGGACAAGGTGGACGACACCACGGGCAAGGTGCTCGGCAAGGTGGGCGAGGCCGTGCCCACGGTCAGGCCCGGCCAGGGCAGGAAGAACGACCCGGACCCCACGCCGACCACCAGGGACACGCTGCTGCCCACGACGCTGGGCGACGTGTGCCTGCCGGTGCTGGCCTGCGACGACCAGAGCGTCCGCGACGACGGCCCGACGCCCGGCCCGAGCGCCACCGCCCTGTCGCCCGCGCAGCGGCGCACGGCGCAGCCCGGGCTGCCCACCCGCTCCGGCACGGCCCGGCAGCGCAAGGACGACGACAAGCACCCCACGGCGACCCCCACGGCCGGGCCCACCCGCTCCGCCACGCAGCCGGACAGCCAGCCGTACCTCCTGGACACCAAGCAGGAGCGGATCAGCGAGGAACCGGCGGCCGACCCGGAGGAGCCGCGCATCGACCTGCTCTGGCCGCACCCCCTCGTGCGCGACCTGACGGCGCCGCTGCACGACCAGCAGATCGTACGGCCGAGCACCCCCGCCTCCGACGTGCTGGGAACGGCGCTGACGGTCATGCTGCTGCTGTCGGCGGTGGCGGCGACGCGGGTGGTGCAGCAGCGGCGGCACCGCTCGGACCAGCCCGACTCGATCCCGTTCGAGCCGTCGACGGCCGCCAACGGCCGCCACCGCCTCGCCTGAGCCGCCCGCCGGCCGATCCCGGGAAAAAGCCGAGCCCGGCCGCGCTGCGGTCAGCGGGCCGGGCGTGGAAGGGGTGACGAGGCGTCAGGCGCCGATCGCGTGGACCCCGCCGTCGACGTGGACGATCTCGCCCGTCGTCGCCGGGAACCAGTCGGACATCAGCGCGAGGCACGCCTTGGCGGCCGGCACCGTGTCGGACAGGTCCCAGCCGAGCGGCGCCTTCTCCGGCCAGCTGTCCTCGAACTCCTTGAAGCCGGGGATCGACTTGGCCGCCATCGTGCGCAGCGGACCGGCCGCGACGAGGTTGACCCGGATGCCCTGCTTGCCCAGGTCGCGGGCGAGGTAGCGGGAGGCGGACTCCAGGCCGGCCTTGGCCACGCCCATCCAGTCGTAGACCGGCCACGCCTTGGTGGCGTCGAAGTCGAGGCCCACGACCGCGCCGCCCTCCTTCATCAGCGGCAGGCAGGCCACCGCGAGCGACTTGAAGGAGTACGTGGACACGTGCAGGGCGGTCGAGACGTCCTCCCACGTGGTGTTGAGGAAGTTGCCGCCGAGCGCGGTCTGCGGGGCGAAGCCGATGGAGTGGACGACCCCGTCGAGGCCGTCGACGTGCTCGCCGACCCGGGCGGCCAGCGTGTCGAGGTGCTCGGTGTTCTGCACGTCGAGCTCCAGCACCGGCGCGGGCTGCGGCAGCCGCTTGGCGATGCGCTCGACCAGGCTGAGCCGGCCGAAGCCGGTGAGCACCACGGTGGCGCCCTCCTCCTGGGCCAGCTTGGCGACCGAGAACGCGATGGAGGCGTCGGTCAGCACGCCCGTCACGAGGATCCGCTTGCCTTCGAGAATGCCCACGTCAGTGCCCCATTCCGAGTCCGCCGTCGACCGGGATCACGGCCCCGGTGATGTAGGAGGCGTCGTCGCCGGCCAGGAAGCGGACGACGCGCGCGACCTCGCCCGGCGACGCCTGCCGCCCGAGCGGGATGTTCTTGATGATGGCCTCCTCGTCCAGGCCGGCCGTCATGTCGGTCTGGACGAAGCCGGGTGCGACCACGTTGACCGTGATGCCGCGCGAGCCGTACTCGCGCGCCATGGAGCGGCCGAACCCGATGAGGCCGGCCTTGGAGGCGGCGTAGTTGGTCTGGCCGGCGGAGCCGAGCAGGGCGACGACCGAGGAGACGAGGATGACGCGCCCGCGCTTGAGCTTCATCATCGGCCGGATGGCCCGCTTGGCGACCCGGTAGGCCCCGGTGAGGTTGGCGTCGATGACGTCGGTGAAGGTGTCCTCCTTCATCATCGCCAGCAGGGTGTCCTTGGTGATGCCGGCGTTGGCCACCAGCACCTCGACCGGGCCCTGCTCGGCCTCCACCTTCTCGAAGGCGGCCTCGACGTCGTCCATGCTGGTCACGTCGCACCGGACGCCGAACAGCCCCTCCGGGGGCTCTCCCGAACGGTAGGTGACCGCGACGGCGTCGCCGGCCGCGGCTAGTTCACGGGCGATCGCGAGGCCGATGCCGCGATTGCCCCCGGTGACGAGTACAGAGCGTGCCATGAGACCTGACGCTATCCCCTACCGGCGGGTATCCGCTTGTCCGGGCCAGACAAGATCACAGGGTTAGGATCGTGGACATGCGCCAGATGGACCCCGATTTCCTGGAGCTGCCGCTGCGGCAGCTCGCGGACGCCGCCCTGCAACGCGCCCGTGACCTGGGTGCCGAGCACGCCGACTTCCGGCTCGAACGCGTCAGGGCCGAGATGCTGAGCCTCTACGACACCCGGCTCGAGGGCGCGATGGACGCCGACGACCTGGGCTACGCCGTGCGCGTGGTCAAGGGCGGCACGTGGGGCTTCGCCTCCGGCATCCTCCTCACCCCGGAGGCTGCCGCGGCGGTGGCCGAGCAGGCGGTGCGCGTGGCCGAGGTGAGCGCCCCGATCAACCGCGAGCCGATCGAGCTGGCCCCCGAGCCCGCGCACCGCGACGTCACCTGGGTCTCCTCCTACGAGATCGACCCGTTCACGGTGCCGTCGGCCGACAAGGTCGCGCTGCTGGCCGAGTGGTCGGCCGGGCTGCTGAAGGGCGCCGACCACGTCTCGGCCCGGCTGTACCAGGTCAAGGAGCAGAAGTTCTACGCCGACACGGCGGGCACGGTCACCACCCAGCAGCGCGTGCGCATCCATCCGAACCTCAACGCGATGAAGGCCTCCGACGGCGGCTTCGACGACATGTCGACGATCGCCCCGCCGGCGGGCCGCGGCTACGAGTACATGACCGGCACCGGCTGGGACTGGGCGGCCGAGCTGGCCCGCATCCCCGAGCTGCTGGCCGAGAAGCTGGCCGCGCCCTCGGTCGAGCCGGGCGAGTACGACCTGGTGATCGACCCGTCCAATCTGTGGCTGACCATCCACGAGTCGATCGGCCACGCCACGGAGCTGGACCGGGCGCTCGGCTACGAGGCGGCCTACGCGGGCACCAGCTTCGCCACGTTCGACAAGCTCGGCGAGCTGACATACGGATCGCCGATCATGAACGTGACCGGTGACCGCACGGTCGAGCACGGCCTGGCCACGATCGGCTACGACGACGAGGGCGTCGAGGGGCAGTCGTTCGACATCGTGCGCGACGGCGTCCTGGTCGGCTACCAGCTCGACCGGCGCATGGCGCTGATGAAGGGCTTCGGCCGCTCCAACGGCTGCGCGTTCGCCGACTCGCCCGGCCACATGCCGATCCAGCGCATGGCCAACGTCTCGCTCGCCCCGGCGCCCGGCGGCCCCTCCACCGAGGAGCTGATCTCGGGCGTGCGGCGCGGCCTCTACATCGTCGGCGACAAGAGCTGGTCCATCGACATGCAGCGCTACAACTTCCAGTTCACCGGCCAGCGGGCGTACCTGATCAGCGACGGCCGGCTGGCCGGCCAGGTGCGCGACTTCGCCTACCAGGCGACCACGACCGACTTCTGGCGGTCGATGGAGGCGGTCGGCGGGCCGCAGACGTACGTGCTCGGCGGCGCCTTCAACTGCGGCAAGGGCCAGCCGGGGCAGGTCGCCCCGGTCAGCCACGGGTGCCCCTCGGCGCTGTTCCGGGGCGTCCGGATCCTCAACACCGTGCAGGAGGGTGGGAAGAAGTGAGCGAGCACATCACCGGCGGTTCGCCGCAGGAGATGGTGGAGCGGGCACTGGAGCTGTCGCGGGGCGACGGCTGCGTCGTGCTCGCCGACGAGGGCTCCACCGCCAACCTCCGCTTCGCGGGCAACACCCTGACCACCAACGGCGTCGCCCGCTCCTCGCGGCTGACCGTCATCTCCGTCGTGGGTGAGGGCGTCGGCGTCGTGTCGCGCGCCGCCGTACGCCCCGACCAGCTCGCCGACGTGGTGGAGGCGGCCGACCGGGCGGCGCGCGAGGCGCAGCCGGCCGAGGACGCCCGGCCGCTCGTCGAGGGCGTGCCGGCCAGCCCGTCCTGGGGCGACCCGGTGACGCCGACGGACATCGGCGTCTTCGAGGACTTCGCGCCCGCGCTGGGCGAGGCGTTCGCCGCCGCCGAGTCGGGCGGCAGGAAGCTGTACGGCTTCGCCGAGCACACCCGGACGACGACGTTCCTCGGCACGTCGGCGGGCCTGCGGCTGCGCCACGACCAGCCGTCCGGGCGGCTGGAGCTCAACGCCAAGTCGGCCGACCTGAAGCGGTCGGCGTGGACCGGCGTGGCCACGCGCGACTTCTCCGACGTGGACGTGACGGGCCTCGACTCGTCGCTGGCCCGGCGGCTCGAATGGGCCAAGAACCGGATCGACCTGCCGGCCGGCCGCTACGAGACGATCCTGCCGCCGAGCGCGGTCTCCGACCTGATGATCTACCTGTACTGGTCGGCGGGCGTCAGGGACGCGCTCGACGGCCGCTCGGTGTTCTCCAAGCCCGGCGGCGGCACCCGGGTGGGCGAGCGGCTGGCCGAGCTGCCGATCACGCTGGCCGGCGACCCGTCGGCGCCCGGGCTGGAGTGCGCGCCGTTCGTCGTGGCGCACTCCTCCAGCCGGGACTCGTCGGTGTTCGACAACGGCCTGCCGCTGGAGCCGACGGCGTGGGTGAAGGACGGGCGGCTGGAGGCGCTGCAGCAGACCCGCTACTCCTCCGAGCTCAGCGGCATGCCGGTGACCCCGCCCGTCGACAACCTGCTCATGACGTGCCGCGAGGGCGGCGCGTCCCTGGACGAGATGATCGCCTCCACGGAGCGGGGGCTGCTGCTGACCTGCCTGTGGTACATCCGCGAGGTCGATCCGCAGACGCTGCTGGTGACGGGGCTGACCCGGGACGGCGTCTACCTCGTCGAGAACGGCGAGGTCGTGGGCGAGGTCAACAACTTCCGGTTCAACGAGAGCCCGGTCGACCTGCTCGGCCGCCTGTCGGAGGTGGGCGCGAGCGTGCCGACGCTGCCCCGGGAGTGGAACGACTACTGGACCCGGGCGGTCATGCCGGCCGTGCGGGTGCCCGACTTCAACATGTCGACGGTGAGCCAGGCGAGCTGATCCTCGCCGGCTGACGTCACCGTGCCGCCGGCCAGCCGGGTGAGCCCCTCGCGGGCCACCGGCCGTCCCGGCGGACATCGGGTGTCGGGCGTCGGGCGTCGGATGTTCGGTGTCAGGCGCCGGGCTTCAGGCGCCGGGCTTCAGACGCCGGGCTTCAGGCGTCCTCCAGGCGGAAGCCCACCTTCATGCCCACCTGGTAGTGGGCGACCTCTCCCCCTTCGATGTGCCCCCGCACCTCCGTCACCTCGAACCAGTCGAGGTGCCGCAGCGTCTGCGAGGCGCGCCGGATGCCGTTGCGGATGGCCTGGTCAAC
The DNA here is from genome assembly GCF_013363975.1 of Nonomuraea montanisoli. Classification (GTDB taxonomy): domain Bacteria; phylum Actinomycetota; class Actinomycetes; order Streptosporangiales; family Streptosporangiaceae; genus Nonomuraea; species Nonomuraea montanisoli. The sequence goes on from NZ_JABWGN010000004.1 coordinate 474,642, forward strand.
GCTCTCGGCCGAGGTCCCGACTATCTCGGTCACCCGGTACGTTCGATCCGTCATCTCCACATCCTCCTTACTCGAAAGCCATGATCGCATGACCGGCCGTCCTGGGCCGGGCGGCCGTCGCCCGGCGCTCCTCCGAGGTCTACGGTGGGAGATATGAAGCGCTGGCGTAAGAAGCACGACGTCCATCAGGTGACGGACGCCAGACCCTCGCTGACCGCGGACATCCAGCGCCGCGAGGTGAGCTACCTGATCAAGATGGGGATCCGCACGATCTGCCTGATCCTGGCCGTGGTGGTGCCCGTGCCGTGGCCGTACCGGCTGCTGTTCATCGCGGGCGCAGTCTTTTTGCCATACATAGCCGTAATCGGGGCCAATGAGAGGGGGATGGATGTCCCTCCTCCCACCTTTCAGACACCGGAAGCTAACCAAAGCGAGATACCAAGGCACCGACGCGAGATCGGGTCGTGACTAAGTCTTGACGCATCCCATGGGTTGTAGGTGTACGCTTTAGCCAAGCACTCCGGTCCCCCGTCGGAGTGCTGATGCCGGCGTTCCGGGCCCCCGTCGGAACGCCGATGAAGCGACGCCGGGTGGTTTGCCCCCGTAACCACCCGGCGTCGCCCTTTTCTGGGAAATCCCGCGCCGTAGATGATCAATCCAGCGCTGGCGCCGATCGTGTGATAGGGCCCCTTTCCCGAAATCGTTTTCGCTTCGAACCGTCCATAATTGCCAGGAAACTTTCAGGTTCGCGCAGCGCTTGACAAGAAGAGTTCGTCGGAGTGTCAGTCGTCCGTCAGCGTCTGGGCCGTGGCCCGCCCCCAGTCGCGGGCGAGGGCGGTGAGGCGCGCGACGGCGTCCTCGGGCGCGGTGCCGGCGCCCTGGGCGAGCCCGAGCAGGTAGGCGGTCAGCGGCGCCGCCGGCCGGGCCACGCCGTGCGCCACCTCCTTGGTGAGTTCCAGGATCAGGTCGCGGTCGACGCGGGCCGGGTCGACGCCGAGCTCCTTGCAGGCCAGCGCGGTCCACTCGTTCAGCACGTTCATGGGTGCGCGGCGCGGCCTTCCGTCCCGGGACGGCGCGTCGGGACGCTCCGGTGCCGTCACGGGCCGGGCGGCGCGCCTCCTCCTGTCGTCGGGAAGGGGACACGGGTCGTGTCACCGAGGCGGGCTTCGTACAGGTCGTCCATTGTGTCGCAGTCGAACCAGGGGCGCCCCGGCAACGTGACGCGCGCGGCGACGAGGGGGGCCAGCAGGCCGCGCAGGGACCGCCCGCCGTACCGGCCGAGGGCCTCCCGCAGCGCCGCGGTGTCCCAGACGCCCAGCAGCCACTGCTCGCGCCCGTCGCCGTCGACGGCCACCACTCCGGCGCGGCGCGCGCCCGCGGGGACGTCCGGATCGCCTTCCTCCCGGCCCGGAGCCGCCCTGTGATCGCCTGACGCGGGCGGGGCGGCCCCTTGTGCGGGGGTGACCCTTTCCGGGGTTCCAGGCCCGCCTGGGAGCGCTCCTGAGCCGGTGCGGACATCGCGCCGCGAGCCGGGAGCGGGCGCGTCAGGCGCGGCACCGCCGTCAGACTCGGCGCCGCCGTCAGGCGCGGCGCCCCCGTCAGGCGCGGCGGGCGCGTCCGGCGCGACGCCGCCTCGCGCGCTCGCCTCGGCGCCCCTCTCAAGCGCGGCACCCGCGCCAGGCACGGCGGGCACGTTCCGCTCGGCGCTCCTCTCAGGCGCGGTGAGCTCCCCAGAGGGCGCAAGTGACACACCGGTTGAAGGAGGCACGCGGGCCGTAGAAGACGCAGTGGCCGGGGGAGACACAGAGGCGAGCAGCGTCTCAGGGGCGAGGTGCACCTCAGGCGACAGAGGCGACTGCGGGGCTGCCGACAGTCGAGGGTCGGGAGACGGAGGCGACGGCGGAGGCGGGGCGGTCGGGGCGGTCGGGGCGGTCGGGGCGGTCGGGGCGGTCGGGGCGGTCGGGGCGGTCCGAGGCGGCGGCAGGGCGGCGAGGAGGGCGGCGATGTGGGACGGGGCCAGGAAGGGGAGATCGGCCGCCAGCAGGACGACCCTCGGCGCCGTGACCTCGCGCAGCCCCGCGCGCAGTGCGGGCACCGGCCCCCCTCCCGGAGGGTCCTCCCGGGTGAAGACCACTCCCGGCAGGTCGCGGACGGGCCCGACCACCACCACGCGCCCGGCCCCCGAGACGGCGCCGGCGACCCACTCCAGCAGCGTCCGCCCGCCCACGACGAGCCCCGGCTTGTCCGCCCCGCCGAGCCGCCGCGCCTCTCCCCCGGCCAGCACCACCGCGTCGTACCCAGCACTCATGCCCTCACCGTACGCACACCCGCGCCCCTCCCGCGCGACAACCCTCCACCGCGGCCCCCGGCGAGCACCACCGGCCCGCGCCGCGCCCCACGGCTCCGGTGCGGCGGCTGCATGACCGCCGCGAGCAGCAGCGCCCCTTCTATTGCCAACACAAATTGACATAGAAGGGGCGTCAGTGGTCCGATGGCGCGATGAGCACCGAGTTCCTTCTCACCACCCTGGTCATCGTCGTCACGCCCGGCACCGGCGTGCTCTACACGATGGCCGCCGGCCTGGCCCGCGGCGGGCGGGCCGGCATGGTCGCGGCGCTGGGCTGCACCCTCGGCATCGTGCCGCACATGGCCGCGGCGGTCACCGGCCTGGCCGCCCTCCTGCACGCCAGCGCGCTCGCCTTCCAGGCGCTGAAGTACCTGGGCGTGGCCTACCTGCTGTTCATGGCCGTCATGACGCTGCGCGAACGCGGGGCGCTCAGCGTGGAGCCGGAGACCGCCCCGCGACCGGCCGGCCGGGTCATCGCCTCCGGCATGCTGGTCAACCTGCTCAACCCCAAGCTGTCGATCTTCTTCTTCGCGTTCCTGCCGCAGTTCGTGAGCACGGAGGAGCCGGCCGCGCTCGTCCGCATGCTGGAGCTGAGCGGGGTGTTCATGCTGGTGACGTTCGTGGCGTTCTGCGGCTACGGGTGGTTCGCGGCGGCCATCCGGGGTCAGGTCGTCTCGCGCCCCGCGGTGATGACGTGGATGCGGCGCGTCTTCGCCGGGGCGTTCGTGGCGCTCGGCGTGAAGCTGGCCCTCACCGAGAACTGAGCCCCGGCGGAGCCCCGCGGACCTCAGCCGCCGATCGCCGACATCGGGCGGGACGGCTGCAGGAACGACGGGTCGTCGATGCCGTGCCCCGCGCGCTTGCGGGCCACGGCTGCGGTCCAGCGCGCGGCCAGCTCCTCGTCCGTGGCGCCGGCCCGCATCGGCGTCTTGAGGTCGGACTCCTCGGTGGCGAACAGGCAGTTGCGCACCTGGCCGTCGGCGGTGAGCCGGACGCGGTCGCAGGCGCCGCAGAACGGCCGGGTCACCGAGCCGATCACGCCCACCCGGGCCGGCCCGCCGTCCACCAGGAACCGCTCGGCCGGGGCGCTGCCGCGCTCCTCCAGGTCGTCGGGGCTCAGGTCGAACGAGCCCGACAGCCGCTCGAGGATCTCGTCGGCGGTCACCATGTTCTCGCGGCTCCAGCCGTGCTGGGCGTCGAGCGGCATCTGCTCGATGATGCGCAGCTCGTAGCCGCGGTCGAGGCAGAAGCGCAGCAGCGGCACGGCCTCGTGGTCGTTGACGTCGCGCATGAGCACGGTGTTGATCTTGACGGGGCGCAGGCCGGCCTCGTGGGCGGCGGCCAGGCCCTCGATCACGTCGGTGAACCGGTCGCGGTGCGCCAGCCGCTTGAACACCTCGCGGTCGAGCGTGTCGAGCGAGACGTTGACCCGGTCGAGCCCCGCCTCGGCCAGCGGCCCGGCCAGCCTGGCCAGGCCGATGCCGTTGGTCGTCAGCGACACCTGCGGGCGCGGGCGCAGCGCTGCGGTGCGGGCGACGATGTCCACCAGCTCGCGGCGCAGCAGCGGCTCGCCCCCGGTGTAGCGGACCTCGGTGACGCCGAGCCGCTCGACGCCGATCGCGACCAACCGGACGATCTCGTCGGCGGTGAGGAGCTGGGCGTTGGGCAGCCAGTCGAGCCCCTCGGGCGGCATGCAGTACGTGCAGCGCAGGTTGCACTTGTCGGTGAGGGACACCCGCAGATCCGTCGCCACCCGTCCGAACGAGTCCCGCAACACGGGCGTCACCTCCTGTCAGATCTCCGGCTGTCCGGGTCGCCGGACGGCCAGCCTACGGCCGGCCCCGCCGCCTTCCCGCACCGCATGGTCGTATCGTGCCGCATCCCACCACAACAGCCACGCGACGGGACCGATTCCCTCCTTTCCTCCAGGATCCCCCCTCTCCTGGTCAGGGCGGTACGGCCGGCCCCCGGTAAAACCCTTGCCGGACACCGGTGACGTCCTGCCATGATCCCGGCATGCGACACTGGCCTCTGTTCTCCCTGTCCATCACCACGCCCCGGCTGGAGCTGCGGGTACCCTCGCTCGCCGACCTGGACGAGCTGGCCGAGCGCGCCGCCGAAGGCGTCCACGACCCGGCGGAGATGCCGTTCTTCCAGCCCTGGACGGACGCCTCCCCGGAGGAGCGGGCCCGCGGCACCCTGCGCTACGTCTTCGGGCGCTGGGGCGCCTGGACGCCGGAGTCCTGGAGCTGCCCCCTGGTCACGGTGTCCGAGGGGCGGGTCGTCGGCGTGCAGGAGCTGGAGGCCGTGGACTTCGCGGTCACCCGCGAGGTGCGGACGGGCTCGTGGCTCGGGCTGCGCCATCAGGGCCAGGGCATCGGCACCGAGATGCGCCGGGCCGTGCTGCACCTGGCCTTCGACGGGCTCGGCGCCGAGAGCGCCGTCTCGGAGGCGTTCCTCGACAACCACCGGTCGCTGGGCGTCTCCCGCCGGCTCGGCTACCGGGACGACGGCCTGGCGCGCCACAGCCGGCGGGGCAAGCCTGCGGTGCAGCAGCGGCTGCGGCTGGACCGCGAGCACTGGAGCACGCCGTCCGGTCACCGCATCGACGGGCTGGAGCCATGCCTGCCGCTGTTCGGCGCCGCGCGGGACGCGTAGCGGAAAAACCGGTGGGGCTCGCGGTCATGATCGCGGCACACTGGGGCACGGACGAGCCAAGGAGATGTCTGTCATGCCGAACCAGCCCGTGCCCGACGTGCTGTCGTGGGCCAGCGAGATCGACGACGCCGCGATCGCGCAGGCCGCCCGCACCGCGCGCCTTCCGTTCGTCGCCGGCCACGTCGCCCTGATGCCCGACGCGCACGTCGGCATCGGCGCCACGGTCGGCTCGGTCATCCCGACCGAGGGCGCGATCATCCCGGCGGCGGTGGGCGTGGACATCGGCTGCGGCATGGTCGCCACCGAGACGACCCTGACCGCCGCCGACCTGCCCGACACCCTCGACGCCCTCATGCCGCTGGTCGAGCGGCACATCCCCGCCGGCGTCGGCAAGGGCCACGACGACCCGGCCCTGGACCACGCGCTGGGCGGCCTCGGGCGGCCGCGCACCGAGCTGACGGCCAAGCAGGAGCGGACGGTCGCCGTCCAGTTCGGCACGCTCGGCTCGGGCAACCACTTCGTCGAGGTGTGCCTGGACGAGCGCGAGCGGGTGTGGACGGTGCTCCACTCGGGCTCGCGCGGCATCGGCAACCAGCTCGCGACCAAGCACATCACCGGCGCCAGGGGCCTGATGGAGCGCCAGGAGCTGAGCCTGGAGGATCCCGACCTGGCCTACTTCACCCAGGGCACGCCGGAGTTCGAGGCGTACGTCGAGGACATGCTGTGGGCGCAGCGCTACGCCATGGCCTCGCGCGCCCGGATGGACCACGTGCTGGTGGACGCCCTGTTCCAGATCGTCGGGAAGGGGTCGCGGGTACGCAAGATCAACTGCCACCACAACTTCACCCAGCTCGAGAGCCACGGCGGCAAGGAGCTGTGGATCACCCGCAAGGGCGCCATCAAGGCCGCCACCGGCGACGAGGGCGTGATCCCGGGATCGATGGGCACGCGGTCGTACATCGTGCGCGGGCTCGGCAACCCTGACTCGTACGACTCGTGCTCGCACGGCGCGGGACGCCGCATGTCGCGCAACAAGGCCAGGAAGCAGCTCAGCGCCGGCTCGCTGGCCGAGGCGATGCGCGGCCGCACCTGGAACGCGGACCGGGCGGACGCCCTGGTGGACGAGCACCCCGAGGCGTACAAGCCGATCGACCAGGTCATGGCCGACCAGCGCGATCTGGTGGAGGTGCGGCACACGCTCGGCCAGGTGTTCAACTACAAGGGCTGACCCGCGGCGACGAAAGGTGTTCGGCCTGGTCAAAGCGGGTAACGGATGGGCGTCGGGCAGGAGTCGAGAAAGGACCCGCCATGCGCCGTCCCGTCGCCGTCTCCGCCGTCGCGCTGGTGCTCGCGACCGCGGGGTGCACCGGCCTGACCTACAGCTCCGAGGACGTCACCCGCATCTTCACCCCGAAGAACCAGGGGGCCAACGCCGCCGCCAAGGGGGTGTTCGTGCGCAACGCGTTCCTGCTCGGCGCGTCGCTCACGGGCCGCCCGGAGACGCCGGCCGCCGGGCTGCCGCTGTACGCCGTCCTCATCAACGAGCGGGCCGAGCCGGTGCGGCTGGAGAAGGTCACGCTCGGCAAGGGCGGCCAGGTCCAGCTCTCCGGCACCGTCGAGGTGCCGCCCCGCGGCATCGTGGGCACCGACCGGCCGATCGGCACCGTCACCGGCGTGGCCAACACGGGCGCGGTGCCGATGACGTTCAGCTTCACCGCCGGGCCGAACGACATGCTGCTCGTCGTGCCGGTCGTGGCGCGCACGGGCGTGTTCGCCTCGCTCAGCCCGAGCGGGGCGCCGCCCAACCCCAGCGGAGCCCCCAGCCCCGCCGGCTCTCCCGCGCCGTCCGGCTCCGCTCCGGACGTCACAGGGAGCCCGTCACCCACCGCCACCCCATGACCATCCGGGCGTAACCCCCGGGCCACCCGTCCGGTCTAGCGTTCGCCGCATGATGACGCGCAGATGGGTCGCGGGCGCGCTGGCCGTCCTCGTGGGCGGCCTCGGCGGTACGGTCGCCGTCGTGCTTACGCAACCCGACCCCGCCTCGGCCGCCGGCCGAGGCCACTCCCCCGTCGTGATCGGCCACCGCGGCGCCAGCGCCCACCGGCCCGAGCACACCCTCCTGTCGTACGAGGCGGCCATCGCCCTGGGCGCCGACTACATCGAGCCCGACCTGGTCTCCACCAAGGACCACGTGCTGGTGGCCCGGCACGAGAACGAGATCTCCGGCACCACCGACGTGGCCTCCCGGCCGGAGTTCGCCGGGCGGCGCACGACCAAGACGATCGACGGCCGGCCGGTGACCGGCTGGTTCACCGAGGACTTCACGCTGGCCGAGCTGAAGACGCTGCGGGCCAAGGAGCGCGTGCCGGACCTGCGGCCGGACAACGCGGCCTTCGACGGGCTGGCGGAGATCCCGACGTTCGAGGAGGTCGTGCGGCTCGCCGAGCGGCACGGCGTCGGCGTCTACCCGGAGACCAAGCACCCGACCTACTTCGACTCGGTCGGCCTGTCGCTGGAGGAGCCGCTGCTGGAGGTGCTGAACGCGCACAAGGTGCGCAAGGTGTTCATCCAGTCGTTCGAGACGGCCAACCTGCGCGACCTGCGGTCGAAGACCCGGCTGCCGCTCATCCAGCTCGTCACGTGGGGCGGCGCGCCCTACGACTGGGTGGCCGCGGGCGATCCGCGCACCTACGACGACATGGTCAAGCCTGAGGGACTGCGCGAGGTGGCGTCGTACGCGGACGGCATCGGCGTGGACACCCGGCGCGTGGTGCCGGCCGGCCCGGACGGCAGGCTGCTGGAGCCCACGACGCTGGTGACCGACGCGCACCGCAGGCGCCTGGAGGTGCACGTCTGGACCGTGCGCAACGAGAACTCCCAGCTCCCCGCCGACTACCGGCTGGGCAACCCGGCGAGCCCGGTGTATCCGCGCGCCACGGGCGACGTGATGGGCTGGCTGGACCGGCTGCTGGACCTCGGCGTCGACGGGGCGTTCTGCGACGACCCGGGCATGGGGCGGGCGGTCGTCGCCCGCCGCGCCGCCCGCGCGGGAGCCTGATCGCGAGGGGGTCCCGCCCGGCGGGACCCCCTCGGGGACGTCACTGCCCGGCCAGGCCGGTGTGCGCGACGCCGCGGATGATCTGCCGCTGGAACAGCACGAACACCACGAGCAGCGGCAGCCCGGCGAGCACGACGGAAGCCATGATCTGGGCGTAGCGCAGGCCGAACGTGCCCTGCACGACGTTGGCCAGCCCGACGGGCAGGGTCATCGTGTTCGGGTCGGTGGAGACCAGGAACGGCCACAGGAAGTTGTTCCACGTCGTGATGAACGTGAAGATCGACACGGCGGCGAGCACCGGCCGCGACAGCGGCAGCACGATGGTGAAGAACACCCGCCAGCGTCCCGCGCCGTCCACGAAGGCCGCCTGCTCCAGCTCCGGCGGCACGTCCTGGAAGAACTTGTAGAGGATGTAGACGATCAGCGGGGCGGCCACCTGCGGCAGGATGATCGCCCACCAGGTGTCCACCAGCCCCAGCGAGACCATCTCGGCGAACAGCGGCGCGATGAGCACCTGGGGCGGCACCATGATCCCGGCCAGGATCACGGTCAGCAGCGCGCGCCGGCCGCGGAAGCTTGTGCGGGCGAAGCCGTAGGCCGCCATGGCGGAGAACAGGACGGTCATGGCGGTCACGACCGCCGCGGTCACCAGCGAGTTGACCGCCCACTTCACGATGCCGCCGGTGCCGAGGACGAGGCTGTAGGCGTCGAGGGTGACGCGGCTGCCGATCCATTCCAGCGGCAGCTTCGTCGTCTCGGTCTCGGGTTTGAGCGAGGTGGCCACGGCCCAGGCGATGGGCGCGAGCCAGGCGGCGGCGAGCACGAGGGCGACGGCCAGCAGCACGAGCCGGCCCCAGCCGAACCTCTTGGTCATGACGGCTCCTCGCTCTTGCGGAACAGCCGCAGCTGCGCCAGGGAGACGACGACGATGAGAGCGAACAGGATGTAGGAGACGGCCGAGGCGTAGCCGATGCGGTAGCCGGTGAACCCGGCGTCGTAGGCGTACTCGATGATCGGCCGGGTGGAGTCCCCGGGGCCGCCGCCGGTCATCAGGTAGATCTGGTCGAAGACCTTCAGCGAGGCGAGGAGCTGGAGCACGACGACCAGCGCGGTCGTACGGCCGAGCAGCGGCAGCGTGATGGAGCGCAGCCGGTGCCAGGCCGAGGCCCCGTCGAGCTCGGCGGCCTCGTACAGGTGGTGCGGGATCGACTGGAGCGCGGCGAGGTAGAGCAGGAAGTTGAAGCCGACCGTCCACCACACGGTGGTCAGCACCATCGACCACATCGCCGTGGACGGGTCGCCCAGCCACAGCACGTCGGTGCCGAGGGCGCCGTTGATCAGGCCGTACTCCGGCGGGTAGATCATCTGCAGCCACAGCAGCGACACGACGGCCGACGGCAGCAGGAACGGGCCGAAGAACGACAGCCGCCACAGCCACTGCACGAAGCGCAGGTTGTGGACCAGCAGGGCGAGGCCGAGGCCGAGCAGCACGAGCGGGATCGTGCTGAGCACGGTGAACACGACGGTGTTCCCCAAGGAGCGCCACATGCGGGGGTCGCCGAACGCCTCGGCGTAGTTGGCCAGGCCGACGAAGCGGTCGTTGGTGCCGGCGATGTTGACGCTCGACAGGCTCATCCGCAGGCCCTGGAGCAGCGGCCAGACCAGGAAGGCGAGGTAGATCGCGAAGAAGGGGGCGACGAACAGCAGCCCGTGCTGGGTCCAGCCGCGCCGCGGCCGGGCCTCCTCGGCGGGCGCGGCGGCGGAGGCGGGGACGGCGACGGTGGTCATCATCGCTCCTCTGGCGGGAAGGGGTTGGGCGCGGCCATCAGCCGGCTCAGCGCCTGCCTGGCCTGGGCGAGCCCCTGTTCGGGGGTGCTGGCGCCGCTGATGACCGGGGAGAACGCCTGGCCGAACTCCAGCCACAGCCGCGAGGCGGAGCCGGCGAACCACGCCCTCGGGTCCAGGGCGACCTCGGTGATGACCGAGCGGTACTCCGACTGGGGGCGCAGCGCGAGGTAGTCGGGCTGCTCCAGCGTGGGCAGGTAGGCGGGGACGTGCCCGGCGACGGCCCAGTCGGCGCTGTTCTTCACGAGGTGGGCGATGAAGCGGTAGGTGGCGCGCTCGACCTCGGGGTCGCGCTCGCGCTGGTGCGGCAGGACGAAGGCGTGGCAGTCGGCCTGGGCCGAGCCCTTGCCGAAGACGCTGGGGAAGCGGGCCATGCTGAACGGGGTGCCGCGCTGCTTGAGGCCGGTGGTCTCCCAGTCGCCGTTCCACAGGAAGGCCGCCTGGCCGTTGGTGAAGGCGGCCACGGAGGCGCCGTAGTCGGTGCGCGGGTCGCACAGCCCCTCCTCGCCGAGGGTGCGCATGAGGCGCAGCGCGTCGAGCGCCCTGGCGTCGTCGAGGGTGACGCGGGAGCCGTCCTCCGACAGCAGCGTGCCGCCGCTCTGCGGGTAGAGCGACCACCAGAGCCGCCAGGGGCCGACCGTGCCGAGGCCGAGGGCGTCGAAGACGAGCGGCGGCTTGCCGCCGAGCGCGGCCTTGGCCCTGCGCAGCGCGGCGAGCAGCTCCTCCGGGCCGTTGGTCGGCAGCAGGCGGCCGTCGGGGCCGAGCAGCCCCGCCCGCTCGCAGATGTCGGTGTTGTAGTACTGCACCATCGGGTGGGCGTCGAACGGCACGGCGTACAGCTCGCCGCCGACGTGCGCCCGTTCCCAGATGGGCGGGCTGAAGTCGGCGGCCTTGAGGCCGTTCTCGGCGAGCAGGGCGGTGTCGATCGGGTCGAGGATGCGGCCCGCGCCGATGCCGGACAGGCGGGCCAGGTGGAAGGTGGCCAGGTCGGGTGAGCGGCCGCCGGCCCCGGCCATGGCGATCTTCGTGTAGTACGGCTCGCCCCAGGCGAGCACGTTCTCCTCCACGGCGATGTCCGGGTTGCCCGCGCCGAACGCGCGGACCATGCCGTTCATGATGATGCCGTCGCTGGCGCCGAGGAAGTGCCAGTAGCGCACGCGGGTCCGGGCCGAGCCGGCTCCCACGGGGATCGAGCAGCCGGCGGCGCCCGCGCCGAGGAGCGCGAGGCCGCCGCCCAGGAGGCTGCGGCGGGTGATGGGGGGTCCGTCCACGATGGGCCTCTTCCTCTGGACAGGGATGTCGTGGATGTTGACGTGAACATCTCGCCCGCGCGAAGGGCGCGCGGGATCGACGGGTGGGGGTCCGTGACGGCGGGCGGGTCGCGGGAGGCGCCGCCCGGGTTCAGGGTGCCTTGAGTGTTAGCGGTCACAATGCGCATGTCAAGACCCCGGGTTCGATACCGCACAGACCTTGACGTTCAACGTGATAACGCTAACAATCAGGGCATTCTTGTCACGTCTGCACCACAGGAGCGCGAGACCACGTGAGCACCACTGCCCGCGAGGCCCACCTCACCATCGATCCGGCGTTCCGCGTGGCCCCCGTGCGGCGCCGCACGTTCGGCACGTTCGTCGAGCACCTCGGCCGCTGCGTCTACACCGGCATCCACGAGCCCGGGCACCCGTCGGCCGACGAGGACGGCTTCCGCCGCGACGTCCTCGACCTGACCCGCGAGCTGGGCGTGAGCACGGTCCGCTACCCCGGCGGCAACTTCGTCTCCGGCTACCGGTGGGAGGACGGCGTCGGCCCGCGCGACAGGCGGCCGCGCCGGCTCGACCTCGCCTGGCACAGCACCGAGACCAACGAGATCGGCGTCGACGAGTTCGTCGCCTGGTGCCGCAAGGCCGGCGTGGAGCCGATGATGGCGGTCAACCTGGGCACCCGGGGCATCGCCGAGGCCGTGGACCTCCTGGAGTACTGCAACCACCCGTCCGGCACGGCCCTGTCCGACCAGCGGGTCGCCAACGGCGCCAAGGAGCCGCACGACATCCGCATGTGGTGCCTGGGCAACGAGATGGACGGCTTCTGGCAGACGGGGCACAAGACCGCCCGCGAGTACGGCCGGCTGGCCAACGAGACCGCCCGCGCCATGCGCATGGTCGACCCGAACCTGGAGCTGGTCGCCTGCGGCAGCTCCGGCTCCTCGATGCCGACCTTCGGCGCGTGGGAGGCGGAGGTGCTGGAGCACACCTACGACGTCGTCGACTTCGTCTCCTGCCACGCCTACTACGAGGAGAAGGACGGCGATCTCGGCAGCTTCCTGGCCTGCTCGACCGACATGGAGTACTTCATCCGGTCCGTGGTCGCGACGGCCGACCACGTCGGCGCCAAGCTGAAGTCGCGCAAGCGGATCGACATCTCCTTCGACGAGTGGAACATCTGGTACCTGTCGCGCCACCAGGCCGCCGAGCCGCCGCGCGACTGGCCCGTCGCGCCGCCGCTGCTGGAGGACCGCTACCACCTGGCCGACGCGGTCGCCTTCGGCGGGCTGCTCATCACGCTGCTGCGCAACAGCGACCGGGTGACGGCCGCGTCGCTGGCCCAGCTCGTCAACGTGATCGCGCCGATCATGACCGAGCCGGGCGGGCGGGCCTGGCGGCAGACCACGTTCCACCCGTTCGCGCAGGCGTCGCGCTACGCCTCGGGCGAGGTGCTGCGGGTCGAGCCGGTGTCGCCGTCGTACGAGACGGCCGAGTACGGCGAGGTGCCGATGCTGCACGCGGTGGCCACCCGCGCCGAGGACGGCGGCGTCACGGTGTTCGCGGTCAACCGGTCCACCGACGGCCCGCTGTCGCTGGAGATCGACGCGCGGGCGCTGGGCGGCGTCCGCGTCACGGGCGCGACGACGCTCACGGACGTGGACGTCTACGCCCGCAACACCGCCGATGACCCGGACCGGGTGGCGCCCCGCGCCAACCCGGACGTGGAGCACGACCCGCTGCGGGTGCTGCTGCCGCCGGTCTCGTGGAACGTGATCCACCTGGGCTGATCCCCGCCACCTGCGGCCGCCCGCCGGGGCGGCCGCTCAGGCGCGCTTCGGGGAGCCGGTGCTCTCCCGCACCACCAGGTCGGGCTCGACCAGCCGGCGCGTCTCCCCCTCCTCGCCCGCCATGCGGTCGAGGAGCAGGTGGAAGGCGTGCCGGCCGACCTCGCGGAAGTCCTGCCGCACGGTGGTCAGGGGCGGCCAGAAGTACGCCGACTCGGGCACGTCGTCGAAGCCCACCACGCTCACGTCCTCGGGCACCCGCCGCCCGGCCTCGCGCATGGCGCGCAGCACCCCGAGCGCCATCTGGTCGTTGCCGACGAACACGGCCGTCACCGACGGGTCGGCGGCCAGCCGCCGGCCGAGCTGGTGGCCCGAGCGGGGGCTCCAGTCGCCGCGCAGCGGCTCGGGCACCGGCCGGCCCTCGGCCTCCAGGACGCTCTTCCAGCCCTCGATGCGGCCGCTGGCGTCGATCCAGTCGGCCGGGCCGCCCAGGTGCCAGACGGTCTCGTGGCCGAGGCTCAGCAGGTGGCGGGTGGCGCGGACGGCGCCGGCCCGCTGGTCGACCATGGCGACCGGCACCGGGATGTCCTCGCCCGCGTCGACCGCGACCACCGGCAGGTCGGGCGGCAGGTGGCGCAGGCCGTCGGCGGCCGACTCGTGCGGGGCGACGATGATGACGCCGTCGACCGACTGCGAGCGCAGCCGGTGGACGCCCTCCTCGATGGAGCGCCGGTTGAGCGCGCTCAGGCTGGCGATGCTCACGGTGTAGCCGCTGAGCCGGGCGGTCTGCTCGATGCAGTAGAGCGTGGAGGCGGGGCCGTACAGGGTGGTGTCGATGCTGACCACGCCGAGCACGCCCGAGCGGCCGGTGACGAGCTGCCGGGCCGCGGAGTTGGGCCAGTAGTCGAGCTCGCGCACGGCCGCCAGCACGCGCGCCCGGGTCTCGGCGCGCACCCGGTCGGGCGTGTTGAGCACGCGCGAGACGGTCATCGCCGAGACGCCGGCGAGCGCCGCGACGTCGCCGAGCACCGCGGGTCTGCTGCGCGGCCGCCCGCCCCCGTCCGATGCCGTCGCCATCCGCCTCACCCCTTTCCCGATAACGCTAACAGGAACGGTCCCGCCGCGCGTCCCGGAAGGCGATCCCGGAGGACGATCCCGGCGTCCCGGAACCACGCCGCCCGGGTCTTCGTTCGCCAGTCAGGCGGGAGCTCCCCCGCGCGACGGATCGGACGCGGAGGTTCCCCGGATGACCGGACACACCAGCCGAACAGCTTCGCCCCTCTCAGCGGACCCGGTGCGGACCGGGACGCTGCGCTACCCGGCCGGGTCGCTGGTGATCCTCACAGGTCTGCCCGGCGCGGGCAAGAGCACGTTGCTGCGCCGCCTGTACGGGCTGGACGGCTCCGAGACGGCGCCCGTGGTCGCGGGCGGGGTGACGGTGATCGACTCGATGCAGTCGAGGCTGCGCTGGGCCGGGTCCTTCGGGTGGGTGCCCAAGCCGGCGCGCACCGCGCTGGTCTTCGCCACCCATCTGTGGCGGATCCGGCGCGGGCTGGCCGCCGGTCCGGTGATCGCGCACAACCGCGGCTGCGGGCCCGTGGTGCTGCGCCTGTTCGCCCGGCTGGCGCGCCGTCGCGGCGTGGCCTTCCACCTGCTGCTGCTCGACGCCTCCCCCGAGGCCGCCCTGGCCGGCCAGCGGGCCCGCGACCGGGTGGTGGGGGCGCGTACGTTCTCCTACCACCGCCGCCGCTGGGAGGCGCTGCTGGCGCGGGCCCGGGCGGGCGCCGCCGCGCCCGCGGCGGGCGCGACGGTGATCGACCGGCGCGCCGCGGACCTGCTGGGCGGCATGGGCGGCCCGGGCGCCATGGGAGGCATGGGAGGCATGGACGGCATGGACGGCCCGGGCGGCATCGTCTTCGACGCCACGCCCGCCTCCCCCGCCGGGCGCGCGAAGCCCAGTACGATCAACAGATGACCGAAATGACCGAAACCACGCCCGGCTGGCTCGCTCCCGAGGAGCTGGAGTCGCTGCGCGGCCGGATGCCGATCCTGTACGTCGACGCCGTGCCGGTGCGGGTGGACGACACGGGCACCGTGACCCGGGTGGGCCTGCTGCTGCGCATCGCCCCGGACGGCACCGTGAGCCGGGCGCTGGTCTCCGGGCGGGTCCTCTACCACGAGCGGGTCCGCGACGCGCTGCTGCGCCACCTGGAGAAGGACCTCGGGCCGGTCGCCCTGCCGAGCCTGCCGCCCTCGCTCACGCCGTTCACGGTGGCGGAGTACTTCCCCACCCCGGGCGTCACGCCGTACCACGACCCGCGCCAGCACGCGGTCTCGCTGGCCTACATCGTGCCGGTGCGCGGCGACTGCCGGCCGCGCCAGGACGCGCTGGACCTGGTGTGGTTCACGCCGGAGGAGGCGGCCTCGCCGGTGGTGCAGCAGGAGATGACCGGCGGCCACGGGGTGCTGCTCAAGCAGGCGCTGGCGACCGTGGGCCGGCTGACCTGACCTCCGGACGGCGACCGCCCGGCCCCCAGGAGAGAGCCGGGCGGTGCGATGTGGCGCGTCAGCGGCGGCCGACGACCTTGACCCAGTCCGTGGCCTCCGCCGGGTCGAGGTGGCGGGAGCCCTCGAAGACCGCCCGCCACGTGCCCGAGGTGTAGGCCGGGACCCTGGTGTGGAAGGAGCCGTCACGGTCTGTCGTGACCGTCTCGACGTGCTCCCAGTCCCCGCCGCGGTCCGACTGGAAGAGGATCACGATCCGCTTCCAGCCGAGCCGGTGCCACGACTCCGACTCCTTGCAGTAGTCGGCGTGGTGGACGGAGACGAAGCCGCTGATGTAGTCGTCCTCGCACTCCACCGCGAGCCGGCCGTCCAGCGAGAGCGTCCTGCCCTGCCAGACGGGCTCGGGGCCCGCGTCGAACCGGAGCACGGTGTGGCCGCCGTCGACGGCCGGGTCCGCCAGCGCGGGGGCGGCGGCCGCCCCCACCATGGTGACGCCCAGAGCGGCCGCCGCCAGGCCGGCGGCGAGTCGTCGCATCATCGGATGAACTTCCTTCCCCGTGTGGAACGCGCGTCCGGACGGGCGCGCGTCATCGCGAATGACGCGATCGGGTAAAGAAAAGTTGCGATCCGCTGATCACGGTTATGCAACGACTCTTCATTTCATAGCCCGATATATGTCTGTTTTGGGCTATTTATCGGATTTAGTCGGCGAGTTGGTGGATTTTCGAGAGGATCGGGGCGTAGCGCGGGGTCCCCTCGTAGCGCACGCGCCACGAGCCGCCGGTACGGCCCGCCACGTCCGTGGCGAAGGCGCCGCCCTCCCCGGTGGTGACCTCGGCCACCTCCTCCCACGTGCTGCCGCCGTCGGGACGCCAGAGGATGTCCACCGGCTGCTCGGCGAACGGGGCGTAGTCGGCGACGCCCTTGGGGCCGAGGCGGTTCAGCGAGCCGGCGAAGCGCACGGCCGAGCCGTCGGTGGTGGGGGTGACGCGCACGCCGTCCAGCTTGGTCTCGCGGCGGAGCTGGAACGTGCTGTACTTCGTCGTCGTGGCCCCGTCGGCGCCGGTGGCGGTGGCGGTGACCGTCCAGGTGCCCGCCGGGTAGTTCCGGGTCAGCCCCTTGTCGGGCAGGAAGCGCCAGGTCTGCCAGTCGCCGTTGAAGCTCATCCAGCTCGGCGTCGGCTGCCAGGACACCGACTGGTCGCGCTTGCCGCGGCCCTTCCCCGAGTCGCGGGGGTCCGCGCGGCGCTTGTGGTCGCGCTGCGGCGCGGCCAGGCGGGCCGCGCCGGGCACCACCGCGGAGTGGTCGCGGGACGACGCCGCCAGGGCGGGCTGGTGGTCGCGCGCGGGGATCAGCGGACGGCCCTGCGGACGGACGGCGCGGCCGACCGGCACCACGGGCGCGCCCTGGTCGTCGGCGGCCACGGCGGGCGGCATCTGGGCCGGCGTCCCCGGAGCGGGGACGGCCGGGCGCGGGGCCGGCGCGGCCGGGGCGGGCGCGGGGGCGGCGCCGGTGGAGGGGTCGGTCGCGTCCTGCGGCGGCTTGCCGGGCTCGACCTTGACGGTCACCCCGTTCCTGTACTTGACGTCCTTGGCCACCACGTCGATCACCATGCGGACGGAGTCGCCGGGGCCGACGACGGGAGAGGCCGGGCGCACGACGATCTCGCGGATGGTCGGGGCGGCGGCCCGCGCGGCGGCGGCGAGGCCGGAGCCGGCCGGGTTCACGGCGGAGGCCCCGTGGGATGCGGCGTGGGACGCGGTGTGGGATGCGGCGGTGGAGGCGGGCGGGAGGCTCGTGGCGGCGGAGGACGCCGGCGCGGGCACCGTGAGGGCCCCCGCCGCGAGCGAGACGAGAACGAGTCTTCTGGTCATGATCCAGACCGTAGGAACCGGCCGGTCATGGCAGGGACCACGACACACGCCCCGGAAGGCAAAGACTCCGTCGCCGGCGCGGAGCCCGCTCAGCCCGCGTACAGCTCCTCGATGACGGCGGCGTACTTGGCGTGGATGACCCGCCGCTTCAGCTTGAGGCTGGGCGTGAGCTCCTCGCTCTCGGCGGTCCACTCGTTGCCGAGCAGGGCCCACCGCTTGACCTGCTGGACCCGGGCGAGCCGTTCGTTGGCGGCGGCGACGGCCGCCCCGACCTCCTTGAGCACGTCGGGGTGGGCGGCCAGCTCGGCGAGGGCGCCCTCGATGCCGCGGGCGCGGGCCCAGCCGGGCGCCACGTCCGGGTCGAGGGTGAGGACGGCGACCGGGTGGGGCCGGTTGTCGCCGTAGGCGAGGGCCTGGCCGACCAGGGGGTGCTCCTTGAGGAGGTTCTCGATCGCGGCGGGTGAGATGTTCTCGCCGCCGGAGGTGATGATGAGCTCCTTCTTGCGGTCCACCACCCGGTAGAAGCCGTCGTCGTCGACCGTGCCGATGTCGCCGGTGTGCAGCCAGCCGTCGCCGTCGACGAGCGCGGCGGTGTCGTCGGGCCGGTTGAGGTAGCCGCGGGTGTTGAGGGGGCTGCGGGTGAGGATCTCGCCGTCCTCGGCGATGCGCACCTCGACGCCGGGCTCGGCCCGGCCGACGGTGCCCAGGCGGTAGCAGCCGGGGCCGTTGCCGGTGAACGCGCCGGTCGTCTCCGTCATGCCGTACACGTCGATGACCTTGAGGCCGAGCCCGGCGTAGAAGCGCTGCACCTCGCCGGGCAGCGGCGCGGCGCCCGTGGCGGTCCACTGCGCGCGGTCGAAGCCGATGAGCGCGCGCACGCCCGCCAGCAGCTCCGCGTCGGCGCGCTCGTACGCCGCCCGGACCTCGGGGGTGACCGCGTGGCCGTACTGGCCCCCCTCCACGTACGCCACGCCCGCCGCCATCGCCCGCCGCACGGCCTCCTGGCGCTCCTCCGGCTGGGCGGAGAGCACGGCCAGCAGGCGCGCCATCATCTTCTCCCACACGCGCGGCACGCCGAAGAACATCATCGGCCGCACCTGCCCGAGCGTGGCGCCCAGCTCGGCCAGGTCGGTGCAGAAGTGCACGTGCGAGGCCTTGACCAGCGGCAGGTAGAGACTGAGCACCCGCTCGGCGATGTGGGCGTAGGTCAGGTACGAGATCTGGGTGCCGCCCTCGGGCAGCGTGGCCATGCGGTCGGTGGCCGCCACCTCGTACAGCACGTTGCGGTGGGTGAGCGGCACGCCCTTGGGGTTGCCGGTGGTGCCCGAGGTGTAGAGGACCGTCACCACGTCCTCGGCGGTCACGGCGCGCCAGCGGGCCTCGGCGGCGTCCGGGTCGGCGGCCAGCGCGTCGCGGCCGAGCGCGAGCAGGTCGTCCCAGGACATGAACCGGTCGTCGCCGGCCGGCGCGCCCTCCAGCAGGACGATCGTGCGCAGCGCGGGCAGCCGGTCCAGGACGGGCCGCCAGCGCGCGAGCTCGGCGGGGCCGCCCAGCACGGCGCAGACGGCGCCGACGTCGGCGGCGACGAACGCGATCTGCTCGGCCGCGAACGTGGAGTAGATCGTGCACCCGATCCCGCCCGCGTGGACGGCCCCGAGGTCGGCCAGCACGTGCTCGCTGCGGTTGACCATCATGAGCGCGACCGTCTCGCCGGGCCGCAGGCCGATCGCGGCGAACCCGGCGGCGATCTCCAGCACCCGCCGCCGCGCCTCGGCGTAGGTGAGCGTGACCCAGCCGCCCTCGGCCGGGTCGGAGTAGGCGGGCGCGCCGGGGTGCCGCTCGGCCGTCACCCTGAGCTGCTCGCAGATGGTCCGGCCGGCGATCAGCTCGTCGATCTCCGCCCGCACGCCGAGGACACCGGCCATGGCACGCGCTCCTCACATGTTCACTTGTCCCGTTCACTTATCCAGGGGCATGCATCGCACCACACCTCCCGGGTAGCGGCAAGACCTCTCCGGAAGGCGGGAATCCTGTCACGTAGAGTGATGCAACGGATGCGGAAGATGCCCGGGGGCGCGCATGACCACGCACGAGACGCACGAACGCACGTTCTTCGGCCACCCGTGGGGGCTGGCGACGCTGTTCGGCACCGAGATGTGGGAGCGGTTCAGCTGGTACGGCCTGCGGGCCATCCTGGCCACGTTCATGGCCGCCTCCCCCGCCCAGCACGGCCTCGGCCTGAGCGAGCAGACGGCCACGGCCGTCGTCGGCGTGTACGGCGCGCTCATCTACCTGGTGGCGCTGCCGGGAGGCTGGATCGCCGACCGCCTGCTCGGGCCGCGCCGCTCGGTGTTCTGGGGCGGGTTCGTCATCATGTGCGGCCACATCAGCATGGCCGTCCCGGTCACGTCGTCGTTCTTCGTCTGGCTGGGGCTGGCGCTGATCATCGCCGGGACGGGCCTGCTCAAGCCGAACATCTCGGTCATGGTGGGCAAGCTCTACCCGGAGGAGGACGACGGCCGCCGCGACGCCGGGTTCTCGCTGTTCTACCTGGGCATCAACTTGGGCGCGTTCTTCGCGCCCATCGTGGTGGGCTGGCTGGCCGACGGCGACCGCTGGCACCTGGGCTTCAGCGCCGCGGCCGTCGGCATGGCGCTCGGCCTCGCGCAGTACGTCCTCGGCCGCAAGCACCTGCGCGGCGTCGGCGACGAGCCGAACATGCCGCTGACCCCGGAGCACCGCCGCCGGGCGCTGCGGCACGTGGGGCTGGCCGCGCTCGGCGTCGTGGTGGTCATGGCGATCTGGGTGGCGACGGGGACGTTCACGATCGACCGGTTCACGGTGGTCGTGACCCTCGTCATCCTCGCGGTGCCGGTCGTGTACTTCGGCTACATCCTGACGGGCAGCCACGACCTGACCGAGGACGAGCGGTCGCGGATGAAGGCCTACGTCTGGCTGTTCGTCGCCGCCGCGATCTTCTGGATGCTGTACGACCTGGCGCCGAGCAAGCTGCTGTTCTTCGCCCAGAACCACACGGACCTGACGCTGTTCGGCGTCCACATCAACGCGGCGACCACCCAGTCCTTCAACCCGCTCTTCATCATGATCTTCGTGCCGGTGTTCGCGACGCTGTGGGTGAAGCTGGGCAGGCGGGTGAGCACGCCGCAGAAGTTCGCCTTCGCCCTGGTCATGGTGGGCCTGAGCTTCCTGGTGATGGCGCTGGCCGCCACCCTGGCCCAGGGCGGCCGGGTGTCGGTGTGGTGGCTGGTGCTGGTCTACCTCATCCAGGTGTTCGGCGAGCTGTCGCTGAGCCCGGTCGGCCTGTCGGTCACCTCCAAGCTGGCCCCGCAGGCGTTCAAGGGACAGATGCTCGGGCTGTGGTTCATCTCGATCTCGGTGGGCGACGCGATCGGCGGGCAGACCGGGCGGCTGAGCAACGTGATGTCCGACCCGGCGTACTACACGCTGCTGGCGCTGATGGCGATCGTGGCCGGGATCGCGCTGCTGATGTTCACCAGGAAGCTGCGCCACCTGATGTCCGAGCACCACGAGCCCGCGACGCCGCCCACCCGCTGAGGACGCCGGCGGGGCCGGGGCGGAGGCCGACCCCGGCGGCTCCGCCGGGTCCCTTGATCCGATAGACATGTGACCGTGCCCGAACTGCTCGACCTCGTGGGAATCTTCGTCTTCGCGCTGTCCGGCGCGCTCATGGGCGTGCGCAAACGGCTCGACGTGGTCGGGATGGCGGTGCTCGCCGAGATGACGGCGCTGGGCGGCGGCGTGGTGCGCGACCTCATCCTCAACGTCCGGCCGGCCGCCTTCCAGAGCGTGGGGTACGTGCTGGTGCCGCTGGCGGCCACGGCGATCGTGTTCTTCTGGCACCCGCACGTGGCGCGGGTGATGCCGGCCGTCCTCGTGTTCGACGCGGCCGGTCTCGGGCTGTTCTGCGCGGTCGGCACGCTCAAGGCCCTGGAGTACGGGCTGAGCCCGCTGCACGCCACCCTGCTCGGCGTCACCACGGGCGTGGGCGGCGGCATGCTGCGCGACGTGCTGGCCGGCGAGATCCCGACGCTGCTGTACGACCGGCAGCTCTACGCGGTGCCCGCACTGCTCGGCTCGGCCATGATGGCGGAGCTGTCCACGCTGGGGCTGCACGGCTGGCCGGCCACGCTGGCCTCGGCGGTGGTGGCCTTCGGGCTGCGCGTGGCCGCGATGCGCTACAAGCTGCGCGCCCCGCTGGCCCGGGGCGTCCCGCCCTCCGAGTGAGCCGCCGCCGGGCCCCGGAGCCGGAATGAGGGCCGCCGGGCCGCGAAGCCGGGAGGGCCGGGCGAGGCCGGGCGCGGCCGGGCGCGGGCCCGGGTCAGATCATCGGGACCAGCGCGTCGGCGGGCAGGCCGCCCGCGGCCGGGCCGCGCTCGCGGGCGGCGGCGATGCGTTCCACGGCCTCCTCCAGCACCGCCGGCGGCAGCGTGTACGGCACGCGCAGGTACCCCTCCAGCGTCCCCTCCAGGCCGAACCACGTCCCCGCCGCCAGCCGCACGCCGCGCGTGGCGGCGGCCTCGCACAGGGAGACGGCCGAGGCGGAGTCGTGCCGCACCCACAGCGACCCGCCGCCGCGCGGCACCTCGAACCGCCAGGCCGGCAGCCGCTCGCGCAGCGCGGCCACCAGCGTCGCGCGGGAGGCGCGCAGGCCGCGCAGCCGCTCGGCCCTGGTCTCCTCCATCCGGTCGAACAGCCGGGCCACCGTGAGCTGCTCCAGCACCGGGCTGGCGATGTCGACGGCCGCCCGCCGCACGGCCAGCCGGCGGATCAGCGCGGTGCCGGCGCGCAGCCAGCCGATGCGCAGCCCGCCCCACCACAGCTTGGAGGCCGAGCCGATGGTGACCATGCGGTTGTCGGTGTCGAAGGCGGCCATGGGCGCGTGACCGCCGTCGTCGTCCCCGTCCAGGTCGAGCTCCGCCCACGTCTCGTCGATGACGATCATGGTGTCGGTGCGGCGGGCCGCGCCGGCGACGGCGGCGCGGGTGGCGTCGTCCATGAGGGCGCCGGTCGGGTTCTGGAAGTCGGGCATGAGGTAGGCGACGCGGGCCGCCGACTGGCGCAGGGCGCAGGCGACGAGATCGGCCTGCCAGCCCTCGTGCGAGATGCCGACCGGCACGAGCCGGGCGCCGCGGTGCCGGGCCACGTCGATGGCGTGCGTGTAGGTGGGCGACTCGACCAGGACGGCGTCGCCCGGCCCGGCCAGCAGGCTCATGGCCAGGTGCAGGGCGTGCTGCGAGCCGGTGGTGACGAGGATCTGCTCGGGCCGGGTGGCCAGGCCGCGCGCGGTGTAGCGGGCGGCGATCCGCTCACGCAGCACCGGCAGGCCCATGGGGTCGTAGCCGTTGCCCATGCCGTACCGCGGCAGGTCCTCCACCGCCTCGGCCATCACCTCGCGCAGCGCGGAGGGCGCGGGCGGGGCGGCGGTATGGAGCTGGATGAGGCCGTCCTGGCCGGTGGACAGCCACGGGTTGTCGGCGGTGGAGGCGGGGTCGGGCAGCGCCGTCCAGCTCCCGGAGCCCTGCCGGCTCTCCAGGTACCCTCGCTCGCGCAGCAGGTCGTAGGCGGCGGTCACGGTGGTGCGGCTGACGCCGAGGGTCTCCGCCAGGTGCCGCTCGGCGGGCATGCGCACGCGGACGGGGATGCGCCCGTCGAGGATGAGCGCGCGCACGGCGTCGGCGAGCGCCCGGTAGTACGGCCGGGCCTCCGCCGGCACGTCGGTGAGCCGGGCCACCTGCGCCGCCCCCAGAAACCTCATCAGGCCACTTTTCATGATTGGACCTGTTTTGGCAAGCAGGTGGCCTGCCACTCTGGGACCACTATGAGCGAAGCGTCCATTCCCCATCTGGGCTCCCTGCCCTCCCGCCTCACCCGGCTCTACGGCGGCCTGGCCCTGTACGGCCTCGGCATCGGCCTGCAGGTCCGCTCGGGGCTGGGCAACGGCCCGTGGGACACCTTCCACCAGGGTGTGGCCGGCCACCTGGGCCTGTCGATCGGCACCGTGATCATCGGGGTGGGCGCGCTGGTCATGCTGCTGTGGATCCCGATGCGGCAGCGGCCCGGCCTGGGCACGATCAGCAACGTGATCTGCGTCGGCCTGTTCGCCGACGCCGCGCTGTTCCTGCTGCCCGTTCCCGGCCACTGGGCGCTGAGCTGGCTCTACCTGGCTCTGGCCCTCGTGTCGATCGCGATGGCCACCGTGCTCTACATCGGCGCCGGCATGGGCCCCGGACCGCGCGACGGCCTGATGACCGGGCTGGTCCGGCTCGGCCTGTCGCTGCGGCTGGGCCGCTTCCTCATCGAGGTGACCGTGCTGGCGGCGGGCTGGCTGCTCGGCGGCACGGTGGGCGTCGGCACGCTGGTGTTCGCGCTGGCGATCGGGCCGCTGACCCAGCTCTTCGCCCGCCGCTTCCCCCTGACGTGATCGCGCCGCCGGGTCCGTCATGACGCGACGTGCTCGGACCCGGCAGCGCGATCGCCCTCACGGCGAGTAGCGTCAAGGCATGCGGATCGAGGACTACGCCCTGATCGGAGACATGCAGTCGGCTGCCCTGGTGGGCAGGGACGGTTCGATCGACTGGCTCTGCCTGCCCAGGTTCGACTCCCCGGCGTGCTTCGCGGCGCTGCTCGGCGGAGACCGCAACGGCCACTGGTGGATCGGCCCGCCCGGCCGGCAGCCCGCCACCCGCCGCCGCTACCGTCCCGACACGCTCATCCTGGAGAGCGAGTGGGACACCCCCACGGGCACGGTCCGAGTGATCGACTTCATGCCGCCCCGCGACGTCAACCCCGACGTGGTGCGCATCGTGGAGGGCGTCTCCGGCACGGTCGAGGTGGCCACCCAGTTGCGCGTGCGCTTCGACTACGGCCGCATCGTCCCCTGGGTGCGGCGCACCGACGGGCACCTCCAGGCCGTCGGCGGGCCCGACTCCGCCTGGCTGCACTCGCCCGTCCCCCTCAAGGGCGGCGACTACGCCCACCGCGCCACCTTCCACGTCAAGGCCGGCCAGCGGCTGCCGTTCGTGTTCACCTGGCACCCCTCGCACGAGCCGATGCCCACCCAGATCCATGCCGAGCACCAGCTCGACGAGACCGAGTCGCTGTGGAAGGAGTGGGTGGCCACCTGCACCCACGGAGGTCCCTGGCGCGACGCGGTGGTGCGCTCCCTCATCACCCTCAAGGCCCTGACCTACGCCCCCACCGGCGGCATCGTCGCCGCCCCCACGACCTCCCTGCCGGAGGACCTCGGCGGGGTCCGCAACTGGGACTACCGCTACTGCTGGCTGCGCGACGCCACGATGACGCTCGAGGCGCTGCTGAACAACGGCTACCTCGGCGAGGCCGCCGAGTGGCGGTCGTGGCTGCTGCGCGCGATCGCCGGCCGCTCCCAGGACCTCCAGATCATGTACGGCGTGGCGGGCGAGCGTCGGCTGCCCGAGATGCAGCTCGACTGGCTCGACGGCTACGAGGGCTCCCGGCCGGTCCGCATCGGCAACGACGCCGTCAACCAGCTCCAGCTCGACGTCTACGGCGAGGTGATGAACGCCCTCTACCTGGCCGGCGCCTCCGGCCTGACGGCCGACGAGCGCGCCTGGTCCATCCAGCGCCAGCTCCTGGACTACGTCGAGGAGCACTGGGACGAGCCGGACGAGGGCCTGTGGGAGGTGCGCGGCCCGCGCCGGCACTTCACCCACTCCAAGGTCATGTGCTGGGTGGCGCTCGACCGGGCGGTCAAGTACGTCGAGCGGTACGGCCGGGTCGGCCCCGCCGACAAGTGGCGGAGCACGCGCGACCGCATCCACGCCGAGGTGTGCGAGAACGCCTTCGACGCCCAGCGCAACACCTTCACCCAGTCCTACGGCTCCACCGAGCTGGACGCGTCGCTGCTGCTCATGCCCATGGTCGGGTTCCTGCCCGCCGACGACCCGCGCATGGTGGGCACCGTGGCGGCCATCGAGAAGGAGCTGATGTCCGACGGCTTCGTGCTGCGCTACCCGGTGGCCGAGGACAACGACGTCGACGGGCTGCCCGGGGGCGAGGGCGCGTTCCTGGCGTGCAGCTTCTGGCTGGTCGAGGTCATGGCCATGCAGGGGCGCAAGGACGAGGCGAAGGAGCTGTTCGAGCGGCTGCTGGCGCTGCGCAACGACCTGGGCCTGCTGTCGGAGGAGTACGACCCCCGCTACTCCCGGCTGGTCGGCAACTTCCCGCAGGCGTTCAGCCACGTGCCGCTGATCCACGCGGCCCGCGCGCTGTCCGAGCACGACGAGACGCCCAAGCTGGCCCGCGACACCTGACCCGCGGGCGGGGCGCTCGCCATCCCGCGCTCGGGCGCGCCGCGCTCACCGTGGGCGGGGCGGGGCGGGGGGCCGGGGCGGGCCGGTCAGGCGGCGAGGCGGGCGAGGACGCGGGCGAAGTCGGGCGGGGGCGCGACGACCAGCCGCGTCTGCCCGTCGCGCAGCTCGATGTCGGCCCGGATGAGCGTCAGCCGCCCCTGGTGCCACCAGTAGACCTGCGGGCTGAGCCCGCCCGTGCGGGCGGCGTGGACGCGCAGCCGCTCGATGGCCCGCACCACGCCGATCCCGTTCACGGGATGCACGAGCAGCGTGTACGGGTCGGGCAGCACGGCGAGGACGCCGTGGGCGGGCACGGGCAGGTAGGCGCCGAGCCAGCGCAGGTGCGTCGCCGCCGAGGGGGTGCGGCCGGTCAGCCGGGTGACGGCCGTGCCGGACAGCTCGATGGCCTCGACCGACAGCCTCTCGCCGCGCCGCACGTTGCCGACGGCCCGGTCCAGGGCCTCGCCGGGCGGCACGGGCCAGCAGCCGGCCTCCTCGGGCAGCACCGGGCGGGCGCCGACGGTGAGCAGCTCCACCAGGTCGCCGTTGAGGTGGCGGCCGACCACGCGGGTCAGGTCGGGCACGTCGTCGACCGCCTCGACGCGGGTGCCCAGCAGCGGCCCGGCCCGGTCGTAGTCACAGGCGTCCACCCCGCCCGCGGGGTCCGCGATGTCTCCGGCGCCGCCCGCGGCGTCCGCCATGCCCCTGGCGCCGGGGTCCGCGATGCCTCTGGCGCCGCCCGCGGCGCCGACGGCTCGCGCCAGGTGCTGGGAGACGAGGGTCGGCCAGTCCTCGCGCGGCCGGCGGCCCGCCTCGCGGCGCAGCCCGGTGAGCCGGACGAGGATCTCGCCGTCGCGCGGCCGGCGGGGAGCCGGCAGGCGGAGGGTGAGCGAGGTGCCGTCGGCGGCGAAGGCGCAGGTGAAGCCGAGGGAATCAGCCACAAGTGCGAGCAGGGAGTCGAGGTCGACGTCCTCGACCGCCCTGCGCGAGGGTTTCCGGCCACGTCGGAAGAACTTCACGCGCGGCGTCCCATCATGTCCGATTTGTCCTGGTCTGTCCCTCCTACCTTGCCTGGTCGCCGCTGCGGATCGGTCCAGCCAGCGAGCACGATTCGGTATCGATAACGGCCGGGGCTCCAAGCCACACACTCAGCTGTGGTGATCCGTGCCCAACCGGCAGTCCCGCCAGGATCGGCACGCCCAGCGGCAGCAGCCGGTCGCGCAGCACCGGATAGGGGTCACCGCAGTCCACCCACGAGCCGAGCACGAGGCCCCGCACACCGTCGAACGCCCCAGCCTGCAGGAGCTGGGTGAGCATCCGGTCGATCCGGTACGGCTCCTCGCCGATGTCCTCCAGCAGCACGATCCGCCCGTCGAAGGACGGGTGGTGGCGGGTGCCGCACATCGCGGCGAGCAGCGACAGGTTGCCGCCGGTCAGCACGCCCTCGGCCCGGCCCGGCGACAGCACCAGCTCGCCGGTGACCGCGGGCGCCCGTCCGGCCAGGGCCGCCTGGAAGTTCTCCCACGACACCGGCTCGGGCCCGCTCTCACCGGCGATCGTGTCGCAGGCCGGCATCGGGCCGTGCAGGGTCGGCACGCCCAGTTCGGCGGCGAAGACGTGGTGCAGCGCGGTGATGTCGCTGGAGCCGACGAGCGTCTTCGGCCCGGCGGCCCGCATCGCGTCCCAGTCGATCAGGCCGAGCAGCCGCGCCGCGCCGTACCCGCCCCGCGCGCAGAACACCGCGGAGACGGCCGGGTCGCACCAGGCGGCCTGCAGGTCGGCGGCGCGGCCCTCGTCCGAGCCGGCCAGGTAGGGCAGCTCCTGCCGGTCGAGCACCCGCCCGCCGGCCGCCACCTTCAGCCCCAGCCCCTCCAGGCGCTGGATGCCGCGCTTGAGCAACGTGGCGTCCGGCGGCCCCGACGGCGCCACGACCGCGACGGTGTCGCCCGGCCGCAACGCGGTGATCTGTCCTTCGGGCCTGACGGGCCCGGTCCCTGGCTCGTTCACGTGCCAAACGGTGTCACACTTGTGCTCCAGTATGCGACTTCCGCCCCACATCCTCGTGGTCAACGGCATCAAGGTCCGCCGCCCGGTCTTCCTGCTCGGAGCGCCGCATTCCGGCACGGATCTGCTCGGCCGTGCCCTGAAGCGGTCACCGGGCTTCCACGTGACCATGGGCCGGGCCTGCGTGGCCCACGTCCTGTACGCCTTCGCCCGCAAGCCGTCCATCGGCGAGAGCTCCGGCGCCGTGCGGGTGCTGCGCGACGCGCTGGCCGAGTCGTGGCAGGTGATGCCCGACTCGTGCCGGCTGTGCGGCCCGGCGTGCCGGGAGGCGGGCGGGGTCACGGGCGGCGGCCCCTGCGTCGCGACGGCCGACGTCACCCGCTTCGGCGACGCCAGCCCCGACCTCATCTACAGCGCCGCCACGCTGCTGCGCGCCTTTCCCGACGCCCGGTTCGTCCAGATCGTGCGTGACGGCCGCGACGTGGTGGCCGACATGCTGGCCGACCCGGCGTGCCTGGCGTGGTTCAAACCGGCGATGCTGTCGGGCGAGACCGAGTTCCCCAACGCGTTCCTCGGCGTCAACCGCGACGAGCACCTCGACAAGTGGAAGGGCATGCCGGTCGCCGGCAAGAGCGCCCTGCGCTGGCGCAGCGCCGTGCGGCTGAGCGCCGTGCTCCGCCGCGACCTGCCCGAGGACCAGCTCCTGACCCTGCGCTACGAGGATCTGGCGCTCAGGCCGGCCCAGGCGGTGGCGTCGGTGGCGGCCTTCCTCGGCACGCGCGTCTCCAAGGTCGCCCTGTACGGCGGCGGCCCGCCGGAGAGCGGCGCGTGGCGCACCCGGCTGCGGCCGGACGACCTCGCCCTGGTGGAGAAGGTCGCCCGGCAGGAGCTCACGACGCTGGGCTACCTGACGAGCTGAACTGCGTGCGGTGCAGCTCCGCGTACAGGCCGCCGCGCGTGAGCAGCTCGTCGTGCGAGCCGCGCTCGGCGATCCGCCCGTCCTGGACCACGAGGATCTCGTCGGCCTCGCGGATCGTGGACAGCCGGTGCGCGATCACCAGCGAGGTGCGGCCCGCGAGTGCCGTCTTCAGCGCCTGCTGCACGGCCGCCTCCGACTCCGAGTCGAGGTGGGCGGTGGCCTCGTCGAGCACGACGACGCGCGGCGCCTTCAGCAGCAGCCGCGCCAGCGCCAGCCGCTGCTTCTCGCCGCCCGACAGCCGGTGGCCGCGGTCGCCGACGACCGTGTCGAGCCCGTCGGGCAGGCTCTCGACCAGCTCGCCGATCTGCGCCGCCCGCAGCGCCTCCCACAGCTCCTCGTCGCTCGCGCCCGGGCGGGCGTAGCGCAGGTTGGCGCCGATCGTGTCGTGGAACAGGTGCGGGTCCTGGGCGACCACGCCGACGGTGTCGCGCAGCGAGGCGAGGGTGGCCTCGCGCACGTCGAGCCCGTTGAGGCGGACCGCTCCCTCGGACACGTCGTACAGCCGCGACACCAGCGAGGTGATCGTGGTCTTGCCCGCGCCGGACGGTCCGACCAGCGCCACGAGGCGGCCGGGCCGGGCGGTGAACGACACGCCCTTGAGCACGGGGTGGGCGGGGGCGGTGTCCTGCCGGGCCACCGACTCCAGCGACGCCAGCGACACCTCCTCGGCCGCGGGGTAGCGGAAGTGGACGTCGTCGAACGTGATCGT
Organism: Nonomuraea montanisoli; assembly: GCF_013363975.1. Taxonomy (GTDB): domain Bacteria; phylum Actinomycetota; class Actinomycetes; order Streptosporangiales; family Streptosporangiaceae; genus Nonomuraea; species Nonomuraea montanisoli. The sequence continues at coordinate 504,042 of NZ_JABWGN010000004.1, forward strand.
CACCGGGCCGTCGGGCACGGGGCGGGCGTCCGGCCGCTCGGCCACCATGGGCCTCAGGTCGAGGACCTCGAAGACCCGGTCGAAGCTCACCAGCGCCGTCATCACGTCCACGTGCACGTTCGACAGCGACGTCAGCGGGCCGTACAGGCGCATGAGCAGCGCGGCCAGCGCCACGAGCGTGCCCAGCTCGAACACGTCGCCGATGGCCAGCACGCCGCCGATGCCGTACACCAGGGCCGTCGCGAGCGCGGCGACCAGGCCGAGCGCGACCCGGAACACGGTGCCGTACATGCCGACCGTGACGCCCACGTCGCGCACCCGGGCGGCGCGCCCGCCGAACACGGCGGCGTCGTCCTCGGGCCGGCCGTACAGCTTGGCGAGCATGGCGCCGGCGACGTTGAAGCGCTCGGTGCTGACGGAGCTCATCTCGGCGTCGAGCTGCATCTGCTCACGCGTCAGCGCCGACATGCGGCGGCCCACCCACTTGGCCGGGATCACGAAGATCGGCACCAGCACCAGCGCGACCAGCGTCACCTGCCACGACAGCACGAGCATGGCGCCGAGCACGAGCACCAGGCTGATCACGTTGGACACCACGGACGACAGGGTGCTGGTCAGGGCGCGCTGGGCGCCGATGACGTCGGTGTTGAGCCGCGAGACCAGCGCGCCGGTCTGCGCCCGCATGAAGAACGCCACCGGCATGCGCTGCACGTGGTCGAACACCTCGGTACGCAGGTCGTAGATCAGTCCCTCGCCGATGCGGGCCGAGAACCAGCGCTGCGCCAGCGTGAGCCCGGCGTCGACCACCGCGAGCGCGGCGATCGCCAGCGCCAGGCCGACGACGACGTCCGTGCGCCTGGGCAGGATGCCGTCGTCGATGATCGCCTTCATCAGCAGCGGGTTGGCGACCACGACGCCCGCGCCGGCCATCACCAGCAGCAGGAACGCGGTGATCTGCCGGGTGTACGGGCGCGCGTAGCCCGCGATGCGCCGCACGGTGCCGGGCGCGAGCCGCTGCTTGGTCACCGACCCGTCACGGCGCAGCGACGCCATGACCTGGGGGCCGAAGCCCCCTCCCATCATCGCCATCCGGGGCCCTCCTCCCCCGGTATGAGCGCCGCCGGCGGCCCCGCTGATTCCCGGCGGCGCGTATCGGACGCGTATCGGATCAGACACGGGGCCGGGCGGGCCGGGACCCGGGCGGTCAGGGCTGGGCGGAGAAGAGCGCGCGCAGGCGTTCGGCCTGCTCGGCGCCCTCGGCCGCGCACTGCTCCTCCAGGGTGCGCGAGCGCGCGCCCTGGAGGAGCCGCTTGGTCGCCGTGGCCGCGTCCCGGTTGGTCGAGAGCAACCCGGCGATCTTGTCGTGCACGGCGCTGTCCAGGTCGTCACGGGCGACGACCTGTTCGGCGAGCCCGATGCGCAGGGCCTCGCCGGCCTCCACGGTCCTGGCGGTCAGGCAGATGTCGATCGCCCTGGCCAGGCCCACGAGCTCGACCAGCGGCTTGGTCCCGGTCAGATCGGGCACCAGCCCCAGGGCGGGCTCCTTCATGCAGAACTTGACGTCGTCGGCCACGATCCGCAGGTCGCAGGCGAGCGCGAGCTGGAAACCCGCGCCGATCGCGTGGCCCTGCACGGCCGCGACGGAAACGATCTCGGGGCGGCGCAGCCACAGGAACCCCCGCTGTGCCTGCCGCAACCGCTGCTCGAACGCCGCGGCTCCGAGCCGCGCTGCCGAGCTGAACGAGCCCTGTCCGGGCACCCCCTCTGGTGTGAACATCCGCAGGTCGATGCCTGCCGAGAAGGACGGTCCCTCACCTCTCACGACGACGACGCGTACCCGTTCCGGCAGTTCATCACCGATGCGGGCCAACGCTGACCAGGTCGCGAACGTCTGAGCGTTCCGCTTGTCCGGCCGGTCCAGCGTGATCGTCGCGATCTCACCGTCCACCTCGAAGCGCAGTCCGTGTTCCTCCGGTTGTCCGGCGGACACGTCCTCCGTGTACCCCCCGCGCTCCCGTGGCGCCTTCGCTCCCGCCATCGCCCGCTCCCTCGTGCCCACTGAACCGTCGCGCCCGAGCTTACAGAATGAGATTCTGGGCCCGGGCGCGACGGCTGGCTGACTAGGGACGGGCGGCTGCGGTCGCACGTTCCGAGGCGGCCGTCAGCGCTTGGACTTGCCTCGGGTCGCCCCGCCGCGCCCGCGCAGAGTCACGCCGGACTCGCTCAGGATGCGGTGGATGAACCCGTAGGACCGACCGGTCGAAGCGGCCAGGGCGCGGATGCTCTCACCCGCGGCGTAGCGCTTCTTGAGATCGCCGGCCAGCTTTTCACGGTCGGCCCCGGTGACCCGGGTGCCCTTCTTCAGTGTCTCGGCCACGAGTACCTCCTGTAGTGCCGGACTTCCGCAGCGTTACTCCGCCATGATCAGTCATTTCAGCGGGATCGGCTACCTACTCCACGGGAAAAGATCCGTACCCACCCAAATTAAGATCAGGCAAGTGCCACAAGATCGGAAAATTCGGCGCTCCATGCGTCTTCAGTTCCGTCCGGTAGCAAGATCACCCTATCCGGTGACAGGGCGTCAACGGCACCCTCGTCGTGGGTGACGAGCACGATGGCTCCTGAATACGACCTCAGAGCGTTGAGGACCTGCTCCCGGCTGACCGGATCGAGGTTGTTCGTGGGCTCGTCGAGCAACAGGACGTTGGCGCTGGAGAGCACGAGCATCGCCAGCGCGAGGCGGGTCTTCTCACCGCCGGACAGCACGCCGGCCGGCTTGTCGGCGTCCTCTCCGGTGAACAGGAAGGATCCGAGCACCTTGCGCAGCTCGGTGTCGGTGAACGCGCCGCCGGCCGAGCGCATGTTCTCGAGGATCGTGCGATCGGCGTCGAGCGTCTCGTGCTCCTGGGCGTAGTAGCCGAGCTTGAGGCCGTGGCCGGGCCGGACCTCGCCCGTGTCGGGCTCCTCCTGGCCGCCCAGCAGCCGCAGCAGCGTGGTCTTGCCGGCGCCGTTGAGGCCGAGGATGACGACCCGGTGACCTCGGTCGATGGCCACGCTGACGTCGGTGAAGACCTCCAGCGAGCCGTACGACTTGGACAGGCCCTCGGCCGTGAGCGGGGTGCGCCCGCACGGCTGCGGCTCCGGGAAGCGCAGCCGCGCCACCTTGTCGCTCTGACGCTCCTCCTCGGTGCCCGCGAGCAACCGGTGGGCGCGGCGCATCATGTCCTGGGCGGCCTTGGCCTTGGTGGCCTTGGCGCGCATCTTGTCGGCCTGGGCCAGCAGGGCGCCGGCCTGCTTCTCGGCGTTGGCCCGCTCGCGCTTGCGCCGCTTCTCGTCGGTCTCGCGCTGCGCCAGGTACGCCTTCCAGCCGACGTTGTAGTGGTCGATGACACTGCGGTTGGCGTCCAGGTGCAGGACCTTGTTGACCGTCGCTTCAAGAAGGTCGACGTCATGGCTGATGATCACCAAGCCGCCGTGATGAGAACGCAAAAAATCACGAAGCCACCCGATTGAGTCGGCATCTAGGTGGTTTGTCGGCTCGTCGAGAAGGAGAGTTTCCGCCCCGCTGAAAAGAATGCGCGCCAATTCCACACGCCTGCGCTGTCCGCCGGAAAGCGTTTCCAACGTCTGTCCGAGGACGCGGTCCGGCAGTCCGAGACTGGAGGCGATGGAGGCGGCCTCCGCCTCGGCCGCGTAGCCGCCGAGGACGTGCATCTGGTCCTCCAGCCGGCCGTAGCGGCGCACCGCCCGCTCGCGGGTCTTCTCGTCGGCGGAGGACATGCCGAGCTCGGCCTCGCGCAGCTTGCGCAGCACCTCGTCGAGCCCCCGCGCGGACAGGATGCGGTCGCGGGCCAGCACCTGCAGGTCACCCGTACGGGGATCCTGCGGCAGGTAGCCGACGCTGCCGCTGGTGGTGACCGACCCGGCGGCGGGCAGCGCCTCGCCGGCCAGGACCTTGGTCAGCGTGGTCTTGCCCGCGCCGTTGCGGCCCACCAGGCCGATCTTGTCGCCCGGGTTGACCCGGAAGGAGGCGTTTTCGATGAGCAGGCGCGCGCCGGCGCGCAGCTCGATGTCACTGGCGATGATCATGGTTGACGGAACACTCCCGAGCTAGGGAATCGAGGGAAGGGGTGTACGTGCGCGGTCGCGTGCCGTGCCGTCAATCGGGAGTGTGCATACCGATCAGTGTAGGCCCCTGAGCTGGAGCACCACCTCTGGTTATCTCCCAGCTCATCCCGGGTGTGCCCTTCCTTCTCCCCCGTCCCGTACGTCTACCGCCGCGGCGTCTCCTCCTCCGGCGGATGCCCGGGCAGGTGGTCGCCGATGAGCGCGAGGTTCTGGATGGCCGCCAGCCCGTACTGGGCGGCGTCGTTCGTGGAGACGAACGGCGCCTCGTCGAGCGCGGCGAGCACCCGCGGCCCGTCCACGCGCGTCAGCCGCCAGTGCGGCTCGCGCTGCAGCTCGTTGCGGTTGAGCTGGTCGTCCTCGTCCAGGTAGAACTTGCGCCAGGCGCGCGCGGCCTGCGCCGGATCGCCGGTGCGGGCGGCCGCGTACGCGGTGAGGCGGCTGTGCGCCTGCACCAGCGAGATGCCGCGCAGCGGATGGCCCACCTCGGCCTCCTGCTCCGCGGCGGGCGCCAGGTAGAGCCGGCAGTAGTCGAGCCAGGCCCGCTCGAAGCCCGGCACCCCGAGGTCGAGCGCGATCAGCTCGGAGCACAGCTCCGGCAGGCCGAACACCGACGACAGGTGCGAGACCATGACCGCGTCGCGGGAGGTGTCGAAGCGGCCGGTGGCCAGGTCGAGCCGGGCCTCGCCGGTCAGGAAGCCGCGCGGCAGCGCCCCGATGCCGGCCATCGTGCCGAGCAGCCGGTCGCGGGCCCGCTCGTCGCCGTGCCGCTCCCAGCGGGTCAGCCAGGCCGCGGCCAGCGCGCCCCAGTCGGTGCCGAGCCCGACCGACAGGGCCGACGGGTCGGGCGTGTAGACGTCCTCGCGCACCTTGCGCTGCGGATCGACGACCAGGAACGTCGTCTCCGGCTCCGAGAGCTCGTCCAGCAGGTCGCCGGTGCGCTCGTCGGCGGTCAGGTAGTAGTAGAAGCGCCGGTAGGCGGCGTTGGAGATGCGCAGCTGCTTGCAGCTGCACCCCCAGTGCTGCACGTTGTGCCGGCTGCCGAGCCCCTTCCAGCGGCCGAGGTGGTGGACGTCGACCTCGCCGGTGTGGCGGGTCATCGCCTCGGCGAGGCGGAAGACGTCCGCCCGGCCGGTGCGCAGGAACTGGTACCACAGCCACAGGTCGGGCGACAGCTCGGAGTTGTCCCAGGCGTAGCCGCCCACGTCGTAGCGCCAGGTGTGGCGGTCGGCGTCGTAGGTGTGCATGACGTCGCCGTAGTCCCAGAAGCCGTACCAGCGGCGCTGCTCGCGTTCGCGCGCGTACAGGTCGAACAGGAAGTCCAGCCGGTCCTCGATCGCGGCCCGCGCCGGGGTCGAGCGGTCCGGCGGCGCCCAGTCGCCGAACACGCCCGCCGCGCGGATCCGCGCGGGCGGCGCGGTCAGCAGCGCCGGGTCGCTCAGGGCGGCGGCGTGCGCGGCCAGCGCCTCCGCCGGGGGCGTGGCCTCGTGGACCCGCAGGGTCAGCTCGTGGGTGCGGGCGACGCCATGCGCGTCGCCGAAGCCCGGCTCATGGTCCTCGTAGGTGATCTCCAGACCTTCGAGCTGCTCGGCGAAGGTGTCCTGGCCCATCCCGTCGTGCCAGAACCGCAGGTCCATGGCCGGGGCCGACGGCGACCAGAGCCAGACCGTCGCCGTGGCGAGGTCCGTGGCCGCGTTCCTGACGTCGAGCCTGGTCGGGTGCAGCCGCCAGAAGTCGCGCAGCCCGAACCCGAGGCCGCCGCCGACCCCGCCCACGTAACCGTAGCCGGCCGAACGGGTGCCCGCGGGGACCGTCACCCAGGCGTGGCCCTCGCCGGTGCGTTTGCGCAGCGTGAAGCCGTCGGCGCTGCTCTGGTCGAGCGTGTAGTCGTTCCAGGCCGGGATGAGGTGGAGGCGGCCGGCGACCTCGGGGTTGCCGATGGGGCCGCACGGGCGGCCCTCGACCTGCGCCCGCCGCACGGCCTCGCCCGGGTCGCGGCGCAGGCCGGTCAGCCCGCGCACGGCCTCGGTGAGGAAGCCGCCGGGGCCGGCGAGCCGTATGTGCCGGTCGTGCGGCTCGTCGCGCATGACGACGTCGGCGCGCAGGCCGAGCCCGGCCAGGAAGTCGCGCTCCGGGTCGCCGTCCCAGACGAAGGAGTGGACGAGGCGGACGTCCTCGGCGCCGGCGTAGAAGTACAGACGCACGGTGAACGGCAGGGACGCGCGCCCGTCCTGCCGGTCCGCGCGGACGTGCTGGCCGTCCAGGCGGACGACGGCCCGGACCGGGCCGGCCTGCTCCACGGTGACGCGGGTGACGTGGCCGGTCGCCTCCGTCCGCGTGACCGTGCCGCCGTCGTCGGGCGTGGGCCCGTCCTGGTGGAGACTCACCAGCCGGACGTCACGGACGATCTCGCGGGAGCCGCGCGTGACCGAACGGGCGAGCGTGGCGCCCGACTCCTCGATCGTCCACGTCACGACGCCCGTGCTCACCCGCAGGTTCCCGTCCTCGCGCGTCACGGTGACGGGACTGCCGGGCATCGGCGGCGCGTGCCCCGGCTCCAGCCGGTACGTCCCGGCGGGCTCCCGCTGCGGCGGCACGGCGTGCGCCGACCACTTGACCGACCCGTCCGGCCAGGTCGCGGTCACCCAGCTCTGCGTGGGCACCGCGCGGCCGTCGGGGCCGATCAGCGTGTACGGCGCGGCCCGCCCGACGGCGCCGCGCGGCCACGGCACCCCGAAGGTCACCCCCTCCCCCCGGGGCGTCCGGGAGTCGTCCAGCCAGCGCAGCGTCGTCGCGACGGTGTTCAGGGTCTTACTCCTTGACCGAGCCGATGAGCACTCCCTTGGTGAAGTGCTTCTGCAGGAACGGATAGAAGAACAGGATCGGCAGCGTGGCGATGACGACCACCGCGAACTTCAGGCCCTGCTCCGGCGGCACCCAGGTCCGGTCCATCTGCGACAGGGCGTTGGCAGCGTCGGTGCTGATGAGCTGGCGCACCAGGATCTGCAGGGTCCACTTGTCCGGGTCGCTGATGTACAGCAGCGGCGACATGTAGTCGTTCCAGATGCCGACCGCGTAGAACAGCGAGAACGTCGCGATGATCGGCTTGGACAGCGGCAGGACGATCTTGAAGAAGACGCCCATCTCGTTGCAGCCGTCGATGCGCGCCGCCTCCTCCAGGGCCTGCGGCAGCTCCTGGAAGAAGCTCTTCACGATGATCAGGTAGAACGGGTTGATCGCCAGCGGCAGGATGAGCGCCCAGTAGCTGTCCAGCAGCCCCAGGTCGCGCACCACCAGGTACGTGGGGATCATGCCGCCGGTGAAGACCAGCGTGAAGATGATCAGGTTGAGCACCAGGGCCCGGCCCGGCAGGTACCGCTTGGCCAGCGGGTAGGCCATGGTAAACGTCAGCAGCACCTGCACCACCGTGCCCACCGCCGTGACGACGACGGTCGTGAGCAGGGCGCGGACGAACGCGTCGGTGGCGAAGATGTAGCGGTACGACTCCGTGACGAACGTCTCCGGCCACAGGAAGAAGGGGCGCGAGGAGATCTCCGCCTCGCCCGCGAACGACCCGGCCAGGACGTACAGCAGCGGCAGGATGGTGATCAGCGCCAGGCCGACGAGCACGGCGATGTTGACGGCGTCGAACACCCGGCTGCCCACGGTGCTGTACTCGGTGTTCAGCTTCTTGTGCTTCATGCTGTTCATGTCCAGGGCCCCCTAGAACAGTCCCCGCTGGCCGAGGCGCTTGGCCAGCCAGTTGGAGCCGAAGATCAGGATGACGCCGGCCACGCCCTTGAACAGGCCGACGGCGGTGGAGTAGCTGATCGCGCCCTGGGTGATGCCGGAGTAGTAGACGTAGGTGTCGAACACGTCCGCGACCGAGCGGTTCAGCGAGGTGGTCATCAGCCAGATCTGCTCGAAGCCGGAGTCGAGCAGGTTGCCCGAGGCGAGGATGGCCATGACGACGATCGTCGGGCGGATGGCGGGCAGCGTGACGTGCCAGAGCTGCTTGAAGCGTCCCGCGCCGTCCATGCGTGCCGCCTCGTAGAGCTGCGGGTCCACGCCGGCCAGCGCGGCCAGGTAGATGATCGTGCCCCAGCCGGTCTGCTTCCACAGCTGCTGCAGGATGATCAGCGGCCGGAACCACTCCTCCTGCGCCATGTAGTCGATCTTCGCGGTGTCGCCGAGGAAGTCCCGGATCCATCCGGAGAGCACGCCGAAGTCCGCCGCGAACAACACGTACGTCAGCGCCGCGACGATCGTCCAGGACAGGAAGTGCGGGATGTAGACCAGCGACTGGACCGTGCGCTTGAGGACGTTGATCCGCAGCTCGTTCAGCAGCAGCGCGATGATGATCGGCGCGGGGAAGACGAAGACGATGTGCAGCAGCGCCAGGAACAGCGTGTTGAACATCAGCCGGCCGAAGTCGGGCCCGGAGAACAGCTCCTCGAAGTGCTTGAACCCGACCCAGGGGCTGCCCGAGTAGCCGAGGAACGGCAGGAAGTCCTGGAAGGCGATCGTGACGCCGTACATCGGCAGGTACTTGAAGATCGCGAAGTAGGCGACGCCCGGAAGGAGCATCAGGTAGAGCCAGCGGTAGCGCCCGAACACGGCGCTCAGCCCCACCCCGGGGCGTCGGTGCCCGGATTTGCCCGCCGCCTTCACGGGAGGCGGCGCCAGGTCGGTGGCCACAGCGGCCTCCTTTCATGTGAGGGACCCGGGGTGCGCCCCGGGTCCCTCAGGCGAGGTCAGTTCGTCTTGCCGAGCTTGGAGACCAGGTCGTTGACCTCGGCGGCGACCTGCGTGCCGCCGCTGTCGTACCAGCGCTTGATCTCGCCCTTGAGCTGCTCCTCGGTGATCTCACCCGACAGGAACTTGATCCGGGCGTCCGGGATGATCGTGTCGATCTGCGCGCCCCTGGCGACCTTGGTGGGCGAGACCACCGGCAGCGCCGGGTTGAAGACGGCCGTCTTGAGGTCCTCCTCCATCAGCTCCTTCTGGAGCTTCAGCATGTCCTTGTACGGCTGCCCGGACGGCGTGCGGGCGTAGGCGAGGCCGCCGATGTCGTTCGTGCCCTTGGTGCTGAGCTGCGTGAACGCGTTGTCGACGTCCTTCTGGACGATCTCGACCTTGGGGTCGGTCTCGTTGATCAGCGCGGCGATGTCGCCCTCGGGCTTGAAGTTGCGGCCCTCGATGCCGTTCTGCAGCAGGACCTGGCCCTCCTTCGTGGCCAGCTTGTCCAGGGTCTTCAGCAGGTTGTCGAGGTCCTGCTCGGTCGGCACGCTCTGCCGGGAGATGGCCAGGACGTCGGCGTAGCCGGTGAACGGGTAGGAGAACTTCTGGCCGTCGGAGCGCTTGAGGTTGCCCACCATGGCGACCTTGGGGCCGTAGAACGCGGGATCGTCCTTCTCGTCCCTGAACTTGTCGAGCAGCGCCCTCGACCGGATGTTCACGTCGATGATGATGCCGCCCTTGCCCAGGTAGAACGGGTCGTTCCACTTGGCCGAGTCGAGCGTCGCGAAGTCCGGGTTGACCAGGCCCTCGCCGACCATCTTCTTGAGGAACTTGTTCGCCTCGAGGAACTCGGGGGTGTCGAACCCGGGGACGAGCTTGCCGTTGCGCTCGCCCCACTCGTTCGGGGCGCCGAACCAGGTCTCGACCACGTCGTACGGGCTTGCGCTGGCGTAGTTGCCCGGCCACTTCGGGATGATCAGGCCGTAGGTGTCCTTCTTGCCGTTGCCGTCCGGGTCCTTCTCGGTGAACGCCTTGGCGATGTCGTAGAGGTCGTCGACCGTCTCGGGCAGCTTCAGGCCGAGCTTGTCCAGCCAGTCCTTGCGGATCATGACCGCCGAGCGGAGGGAGGGCCGCATGCGGTAGAGGCCGTAGATCTTGCCGTTGATGGAGGAGTTCAGCGCGCTGCGCGGGTCGGCGGCCTTGAGGTTCGGATACTTGTCCAGTTTGTCGGTCAGGTCCCAGAACGCTCCGGCCTGCGCCGCCTTGACGAAGCCCGGCAGGTGCGGGTCCACGACCATGACCTGCGGGAGGTTGGACGAGGCGAACGTGACGTTGAGCTTGTCGGTGTACTCGGCGTTGGGAACCCAGTTGACCTTGAGCTTCTTGCCGAGGAACTTCTCGACCGCCTGTTGCATCTCGCCGTTCGGGTCGGGCGCGGTGCCGAACAGCTTGGCCATCACGGTGATCGTGTTGGAGTCGGTCTGGGGCGCGTCGCCGCCGCCCGAGCAGGCCGAGGCGGTCAGTGCGGCCGTGAGCGTTAACACACCGGCGAGAAGCCGGCTACGACGTGATGCGCTCATGAGTTCCCTTTCGAAAGCAGTCGCGCCTCGTTCTCCGCGAAGAAGCGCTGGCAGAGCCACGTGTTGAGTGAGATCCACCCGCCGAAGCTGATCAGCGGGGCGAGGATGGGCGCCGCCGAGGTCGCGGAGGCGATGGCTGATAGCGCTAGCAACAACAGCACGGACGAGGCCGGACGCAGCAGCGCTAGCTGCGCCGCCTTGGGCCAGTAGGCCCGCAGCGGCAGGTCGTAGTGCGCGTAGAGCGGCCCCACCTGCGCCCCCACACCGGCCAGTGCGACGAGCGCCACGAGGGACGCGATCCGCAGCGCTCCGGAGGCGGGCCCCAGGGCGCTCAGGTACAGGTAGTCGCCCACCAGGACGACGCCCAGCACCGCGGCGGGCAGCACCAGCAGCGAGCCGCGGACGAACTCCCGCCGGTAGACGGCCCAGAACTCGCGTGTCGCCTGAAACGATTCACCACGAGCGTGCCTCCGGGCCAGCGTGTAGGCGGCCATGGTGGAGGGCCCCAGTCCCAGGACGACTCCGCCCGCGAGGGTGAAGACGATCCACAGCAGGTTCAGCCGGACCGCCCAGACGAACTCGGAGCAGACCGCGTAGACCCTGGCTGACATGGTGGAATGGCTCATCCGGCAGCACTTTCTCGTGGCGTGTGCGCGGACACGGCGATGGGGGCGTTGCGCTGCGGTTCCCTCCCGGTTACGGGCGGATGACCGCTGCGGTTGTGGCGAACGTAGTGTTGAATCGACTCAGAGTCAATGACGGGAAACCCGGAGATTTGCGTACTCGCCGATCAACGGGGCCATCTGCCGGAAACCGATCTTGCCTCCGGCCAGGGCCGGACCGCCCACGAGGCCCGCGTCCATCCAGCGGAACGAGACCAAATCGTTGACCGCGAACGTCACCTCACCTGCGCGGACGTCGAGCCGCATGGCGTAGGGACCCTCGGCGTCGAGCACCGCGGGCAGCGGGTCGGGCCCCTGCGCGACCAGGTGGAAGCCATGGCTCTTGCGCAGGTTGCAGGTGTGCAACTTTCGCTCCGACTGCCACATCCGCCGGAAGTAGGACACGTGATAGGCGTCGATGTCGCCGCTGTGGTACTGCTCGTACGGCCCCTCGCGCCGGGCCAGCGCCGGGTCGAACAGGTCCTCGCCGCGCCCGCCCCGCGCATGGAAGAACATGATGGCCAGCCCCGGCTCCCTGACCGGCCAGAAGTCCCACTCGATCCGCACGTCGGCGGGGAACTCCTCGGGGCACCAGAGCACCAGGTTGGCGGCCTGCCCGTCGGCCGGCGGGCGCAGGCTCTCCAGCCGCATCCTGCCCAGCGGAAAGGAGACCGCCCCGGCCCCCTCCATCCGGAACCCCTCCAGGTCGTCGGGGCCGGCGAGCCGGTTGCGGTAGATCTCGGTCACGATGCCGCTCCTTCTAGTCGCGCCTCCGCAGCGCGCTGGACTCCCGGACCACCAGGTCCGGTTGGAAGATCACCTGCCGGTGCCGGTGCCGCTCCGGATGGGCGACCTCCTCCAGCAGGAGCTCGACGGCCGTACGGCCGAGCAGTTCGCGCGGCTGCCGTACCGACGAGAGGGGGACCGCCGCCGCGGCGGCGAAGTCGATGTCGTCGTAGCCGACGATGGCCATGTCGCCGGGCACGCTCAGCCCGCACGCGGCCATGGCCTGCAGGAACCCGAGGGCGAGCAGGTCGTTGGCGCAGAGCGCGGCCGTCGGCCGCTCGGCCGGGGGCAGGGCGGCGACGCGCTCCCCGGCTGCCCGCCCGGCCGCGGCGCTGAGCATGGGCATCGACGCGTCGAGCAGCTCGACACCGCCGGCGGCCTCGACCGCGCCGGCCGCGCCCGCGCGCCGGTCGGCCACCTGTTTGATCGACGGCGGCCCGCCCACGAACGCGATGCGGCGATGCCCCCGCTCGATGAGGTGGGCGGCGGCGATCTGCCCGCCCAACCGGTCGTCCACGGCCACCGAGCACTGCAGCCCGGTGGCGGCGCTGTCGACCAGCACCACGGGGGTGCCCCTGGCCGCGAGGTCGGCCAGCCTCGGGCTTCCCGCGTCGACCGGGGTGATCAGTATGCCCATGACGCGCTGCTGTTCGAGCTGGTCGAGGTGGCGGCGTTCGCGGTTGGGGTCGGTGCCGCTGTTGCACAGCACGACCATCGTGTCGTGCTCGTCGGCCAGCGCCTCGGCGCCCTGCGCGACGTCGGCGAAGAAGGGGTTGGCCACGTCGAGGACCACCAGCCCGACGGTGCGGCTGCGGCCGACCCGCAGATGGCGGGCCACCTCGTTGCGCACGAAGCCCAGCTCGCGGATGGCGTCGAACACCCGCGCCCGGGTCGCGGGCGCGACGATCTCGGGGCGGTTGAGCACGTTGCTCACGGTGCCGACCGAGACGCGCGCCAGACGCGCGACCTCCTTGATGCTCCTTGTCGCCATGGATCCTCACGAGGCCGCGCCGGGGGGTGAACGCCGCTCATCATAGCGGCCGGGGAGATCGTTTTGAATCGACTCAAGCTGCGGTTTCGCTGGCAACCGCTTACCGGAGTATTATTCTGTTTTCTGTTCAGGGCGTTCAGGGGGGCGTCTCTCGTGGGTGCGGGCATGGGGCGATTCAGCGCGCACGGGACGGTCCAGCGATGTGACCCTCGCTCGACAGGACCCGCCACTCGCCCGCACGTGACGGAGCCCGACACGGGCCCCGACTGGTCGGCGGAGGGCGACACTAGTCCCCGGCTGATCGGCGGAGCACGACACGAGTTCCAGCCGATCAGCAGAGCACGACACGAGCCCCAGCCGATCAGCAGAGCACGACACGAGCCCCAGCCGATCAGCAGAGCGCAACACTAGTCCCGGCTGGTCGGCACATCACAAGCCGCCGCACCGGCGCCGAACTCCCCTGTCAGCGGGCGGAAGCGCCCGGTTCCTCCGCGCCCCGTTCCTCGGCGTCCGGTTCCTCCGCGTCCGGCGGGTCCATCACGTGGATCCGGACGGCGCGGAACTCCGCCGGCGTCGCGCGCAGCACGGCCAGCTTCGGGTCCGGGACGGTCAGGAACGACTCCGCCTCCAGGGCCAGCAGCGGCGCGAGACGGCGGTCCGCGCGCAGGGCGTCCACGGCACGCCGGTCGCCGCCCAGCACCACGGCCTCCAGCTCCGGCAGGTGCGGCGTCAGGACGCGCAGGGCGGTGTCGGCCGCCGTCTCCAGCGCCTGGTCCGCCTGGTTGCGGCGGCGTCTGGCGAAGCGCTGCTGCGACCAGCCGCCCGCCGCTGTCCGCCCCTGGACCAGCCGGGATCCGACCTTGGACGCCACCAGCTCCGTCCCCTGGAACACCCCTGCCGCGTACCCGCCGAGCCGTACGAGCACGACCCCGATCCGCCGCTCCGCGCGGGCGTGTGCGACCAGCCGGGTGACGTGAGGGGGGCCAGGGAGCATGGGCGGGAACGGCACGCGCAGCTCGGCGAGCGCCCCGTCGGCGGCCGCCAGCCGCACCGCTCGTTCGTCGCCCGACGCCTCGAACGGCCCGTGCCGGTCGGCGAAACCGTCGATCCACGGGTGGACCCGTTCCGGCGGCACGGACACCCACCGCCCGCCGCCCTTGGCCGGTCGCGCGCTCATGCCCGAAGGCTAACCGACCCCTCACCCACCACGCGGACGAGTGAGGGCCCAGACACCGATCGCCCACCGCCCGGACGAGCGAGGAGCCCGGACACGGACGGACGACGGCTGGGACGAACGACCAGGAAACTCCCAGCGGGCTATGGGGCGGCCCCCGATCGGTCAGCCCATGGGCCCAAGCTCCTGGTCGATCAGCCCATGGGAACGTCGTGGGAAATGTCGGTGAACTTCGCTTCATGTGCCTTCTACGGGGCCCCTGCCGCTCCCATCATCTCTACGTGTCCTCCCTGCTCACAGGCCCCGTTGTGGATCTCGGCACAGGGGCCGTCATCGCTGCTCCCGCCGCCGTGGACGCGGCGGGCTACCTTCCGGACGTTCCGCTGCCCCTGGTGCTCGACCTGCCCATCCAGGTCGTGATGGAGGGCGCCGGGGCGCTGGCGCCGCTGCACGAGGCGCTGCGGAGGTCCGGCAGACATCCCCGCGAGACCATGCTCGTGCTCTCGGGGCCCTGCGCGCCGGAGGGCCGGCCGGTGCTGCGGGTCGCGCTGGAAGGGCTGCGCAACTACGGCTATCTGCTGGGCTTCGGCGGCGCCGGGACCGAGGGGGTGCCGCTCGACCTGATCGCGGAAGCCGCGCCGTACGCGCTCGCCCTGGCCCCGGAACTGGTCGTACGGGTCCACCGAGACCATCGGGCGGCGGCCGTCGGGCAGGCGATGGTGGCACTGGCCCGCGGCATCGGCGCGCACGTCCTGGCCCAGGGGGTCGAGGAGGAGGCGCAGCTCGCGGTGGTGCGCGGCTGGGGTGTGCGGCTCGCGGAGGGTCCGCTGCTGGGCCCGGGGCCGGACGGGCGGGTACGGGTGCCGCTGCCGGTCACCGACGAGCTGCCCGGCATGGTGGAGCTGGGGCCGCGCGTGCAGGAGCTGCTGCTGCCCGCCGTGACGCTCCCCGCCGAGGCGAAGGCCGAGGAGGTGGCGGCCGCCTTCGGCCACGAGCCGTCGATCACGAGCGTGATCCTGGTGGACGAGTACCAGCGGCCGCAGGGCAGTCTCGATCGCGGTCGTTTCCTGCTGTCGATCGCCGCCCGCTACGGGCACGCGCTGCACGGCTCGAAGCCGGCGCGGCGGCTGGCCGACCCGCCGCGTACGGTGCCGAAGACCACCTCGGCAGTGGCCGCCATCCAGGCGGCCGGCCGGGACTCGGCCCGCGTCTACGACGACCTGGTGGTCACCGACGAGCTCAACCGCTGCATGGGCATCGTCCGCGTGTCGGACCTGATCCGGGAGGTGACGACGACCAGGCCCTGAGACCCCTGACCGCGGGGCACCCGCGCGCGGGGCCGCCCGCGCGCGGCCCGGTCGCGCACGGAGACCTGAAAACAGAGACCTTGAGAACGGAGACCTTGAAAGCGGTCCCGGATGCCGGGGAGGCCCTCCCGAGGCGCCGGGTCCCCCAAGACCGGACGAACCCGGAACGGGCCCCGAGGGCGGCGCGGCCCTCGGGGCGGTGGGTCAGAGGCGGCAGGCGTAGATGTCGGTGACCAGGATGGCGCGGGCGCCGATGTCCCAGAGCTGGTCCATCACCTGCTGGTGCCCCTTCCGGCGGACCATGGCGCGCACCGCGACCCAGCCCTCGCGGTGCAGCGGCGAGACCGTCGGCCCCTCCATGCCGGGGGTCAGCGCGATGGCCTCCTCGATGCGCTCGGCGCGGATGTCGTAGTCCATCATGACGAAGTCGCGCGCGTGGACGACGCCCTGGAAGCGGCGCACGAGCTGCTGGACCCCCGGCTGCTCGGGGGCGCTCTGCCGCCTGATCAGCACGCCCTCCGAGCGCATGATCGGCTCGCCGAAGACCTCCAGCCCGACGTTGCGCAGCGTCGTGCCGGTCTCGACGACGTCGGCGATGGCGTCGGCCACGCCGAGCCGGATGGCGGTCTCGACCGCGCCGTCGAGCTTGATGACGCGCGCGTCGACGCCTGCGTCGGACAGGTACTTGCCGAGCAGGCCGGCGTAGGAGGTGGCCACGCGCATGCCGTCGAGGTCCTTGACCGAGGCGAACGTGCCGGACCTGGCCGCCAGGCGGAAGGTGGAGTCGCCGAAGCCGAGCGGCATGATCTCCTCGACCGGCGCGCCGGAGTCGACGAGCATGTCGCGGCCGGTGATGCCGACGTCGAGGGTGCCCTCACCGACGTAGACGGCGATGTCGCGGGGACGCAGGAAGAACAGCTCGCAGCCGTTGTCCTCGTCGAGGACGAACAGCTCCTTGCTGTCACGGCGGGGCCGATAGCCGGCCTCCTTGAGCATGGCCTGGGCGGCTTCGCTGAGCGCGCCCTTGTTGGGTACGGCTAGGCGGATCATGTCGGTGTGGTCTCTCCGTGTCTCGCGGTGCTGGCATGGGCGGGCGAGGCGGGCGCTCGGCGCCCTAGAGATGCTTGTAGACCTCGTCCAGCCCGATGCCCTTGGCGAGCATGAGGACCTGCACGTGGTAGAGGAGCTGGGAGATCTCCTCGGCGGCCCGGTCGGCGGACTCGTGCTCGGCGGCCATCCAGCTCTCGGCGGCCTCCTCGACGACCTTCTTGCCGATGGCATGGACGCCGGCGTCGAGCGCGGCCACGGTGCCCGAGCCCGCGGGCCGGGTGCGCGCCTTCTCGGACAGCTCGGCGAACAGCTCTTCGAAGGTCTTCATGGTCTCTCTCGTCGGTCGGCTGACGTGCACGACAAGCCTAGTCGGCCCGCGTGGGTCGCACGCCCGGTGTCCGGAACCCGAGACAACAACCCCGGAAAATGATCTTTACTTCATTCTGTCATTCGCCTAGGGATGCTTTTATATCGTTCGCCCGGACGGCAGGCCACCGCCCGCGAACCGATGAACCGGGTAAGCACGTGACCATAGGCCGTCCCCGTTCCCGCTGATACGGTTCAGTGAAACTTTCATGGCGGAGGTGCCGCGTGAAGAGGCCGACGATCGCCGACATCGCCAGGCGCGCGGGCGTGTCCAAGGGCGCGGTGTCCTACGCCCTGAACGGCCGGCCGGGCGTGTCGGAGGAGACCAGGGCGCGCATCCAGGCGATCGCCCAGGAGATCGGCTGGCGCCCGAACCTGGCCGCGCGCCTGCTGAGCGGCGCCGGCGCGGGCGCGATCGGGCTGGTCGTGTGCCGCCCGGCGCGCTTCCTCGGCGTCGAGCCGTTCTTCATGGAGCTGATCAGCGGCATCGAGGGCGAGCTGGCGGCCCGCTCGTACGCGCTCATGCTGCAGGTGGCCGCCGGGCACGAGGACGAGATCGCCGTGCACCGCCGCTGGTGGGGCGAGGGGCGCGTGGACGGCGTGATCCTCCTCGACCTGCACGCGGACGACCCGCGCGTGCCGGTGGTGGAGACGCTGGGCATGCCGGCGGTGGTGATCGGCCATCCGTCGGCCGCGGGCCCGCTGCCCGCGGTGTGGTCGGACGAGGCGGCCGCGATGCGGGGGGTGATCGAGCACCTCGCGGCGCTCGGCCACCGGCGCGTCGGGCGGGTGGCGGGCCCGGCCGCCCTGGCGCACACCGCGATCAGGGACGCGGCGTTCGAGGAGGCGCTGGCCGCGCTGGGGCTGGAAGGAGCGCCGGCGGCGCACACCGACTACACCGGCGAGGCGGGCGCCCGGGCCACCCGGCGGCTGCTCAGCTCGCGCGCGCGGCCCACGGCGATCGTCTACGACAACGACATCATGGCGCTGGCCGGCCTGTCGGTGGCCCAGGAGATGGGCCTGGAGGTGCCGGCCGGGCTGTCCGTCGTGGCCTGGGACGACTCCCCGCTCTGCCAGGTGGTGCGGCCGCCGCTCACGGCGCTGGCGCGCGACATCCCGGCCTCGGGCGCGCGGGCGGCGCAGCTCCTGCTGCGGATGGCGGCGGGCGAGCGGGTCGCCGGCGTGGAGGACGCCGCGGCCCGCCTGCGCCCGCGCGGAAGCACCGCCCCGGCTCCCTGAACCGCTTCACGTACGACCGTCATGTCGCGCAGCCCCGGACGGAAGAGGCGGCCCCGGTGATTTCGATCGCCGCCTATTGTAACTTACCCGTTTAAGTGGTGAGATCCCCATACCTGTGAAATCGGGCGCCGGGCCGCGGGATGCCCCGTATTCCGCACGCCTCCGTCAGGGGAACCGGGCGCCCATCCGACCGACAGATCGGACGCCCCCCATGCGACGAACGACGGCAGTCTGCGGCACGGTCCTGGTGGCGCTCCTGAGCGCCGCCTGCGCCACCAGCGGCCAGTCGGAGACCAGGCAGGCCGACCAGAACGCCCCCGCCGCCCTGTCCTTCTGGTCCACCGGCGGAGACGACGAGACCGCGATCTTCCAGAAGGCCGCGGACCTGTACAAGCAGTCGCACCCCAACGTGACGATCAAGGTGCAGACCCTGACGTGGGACGACGCGTACGCCAAGCTGCTGGCCGCGGCCAGCAGCCGCAGCGGCCCGGACATCCTGTCCGGCGGCATGACGTGGACCATCCAGTTCGGCGCCCGGGGCGCCATGGTGGACCTGCGCAAGCACGGCCTCGACGCGCTCAAGGCGCAGGCCCAGCCCGCCCAGTGGGAGTCGGCGGTCTCCCCCGACGGCTCGGTGTACGGCGTGCCGCTCGACATGTCGACCTTCGCCCTGTTCTACCGCAAGGACCTGCTCGACCAGGCCAAGGTCACCCCGCCCAAGACGTGGGAGGAGCTGGTCGCCGCCATCGACAAGCTCAGGGCCGCCGGGGTGAGGAAGCCGTACAGCCAGGACTGGGGCAACCTCGACTGGATCGGCTACTTCAACTACCTCTACCAGGCGGGCGGCTCGTTCTACACCCCTGACTGCAAGCCGGCGCTCGGCACCCCGCAGGCCCAGCAGGCGCTGACGTTCTGGGCGGACCTCTACCGCAAGCACGGCGCGCCGACCGCGACCGTCGAGGGCTCCGACGCGCTCGACACCGGCACCGCGCTGGTGGTGGCCGGCAACTGGATCGCCAAGGGCATCGACGTCAACAAGCCGGAGCTC
The DNA here is from genome assembly GCF_013363975.1 of Nonomuraea montanisoli. Lineage (GTDB taxonomy): Bacteria > Actinomycetota > Actinomycetes > Streptosporangiales > Streptosporangiaceae > Nonomuraea > Nonomuraea montanisoli. The sequence continues at coordinate 523,110 of NZ_JABWGN010000004.1, forward strand.
AAGGGCAAGTGGGCGATGACCACGCTCCCCGCCGGTCCCGCCGGTCCGACCACGTTCATCGGCGGGCGGGCGATCGGCGTCACGTCGTTCAGCAAGTACGCGCAGATCGGCGCGGACTTCGTGAAGTTCCTCTACTCCGACGAGGCGATCACCGCGATCGTGGACGAGGCCAAGAAGCGCAACCTGCCGTTCATCCCGCCGCGCGCGGACAAGGTGGTGTCCGCCTCGACGTTCACCCCCGAGCAGGCCCAGGTGTTCGAGGCGTCGATCAGGACCGGCAAGGCGGCGCCCGGCTGCCCCGGATGGGACGAGAGCGCGGGAGACGTGGCCAAGCAGCTCCAGTCGGCCATCCTCGGCAAGGCGGACGTCAGGACCGCGCTGGCCGAGGCCGCGAAGGTCATGGAGCGCAACGCCGGATAGCCGCCCGCCGGGACCGGTGGGCGCCGGTCCCGGCCAGATCCAGGAGCCTGACATGGCCAACACGGCCGACATGGCGACCCCCGCCGCCTCTCCCCTGCGCAGCGCGCTGCGACGCTACGGCACCTCCTACCTGATGCTGCTGCCGTTCCTCGCGCTGTTCGCGGGCTTCCTCCTCTGGCCGCTGGCCAACTCGCTGTTCCTGAGCTTCACCCGCTTCGACGGGATCAACCCGGCCGAGTTCACCGGCCTGGACAACTTCCGCCGGCTCGCCGGGGACGCCCGGTTCCGCCACGCGCTCGGCAACACGGCCCTGTACGTGGTCGCGTCGGTCGGGCTGGGGACGCTGCTGTCGCTGGGCCTCGCACTGGCCTTCAACGGCACCAGCCGGCCGCACCGGATCATGCGCACCCTGTTCTTCCTGCCGTCCGTCACCTCCTCCATCGCGCTCATGCTCATGTGGAAGTGGGTGCTGTTCCCCAGCGACGTGGGCCTGGCCAACACCGTCGTCGGCTGGTTCGGCGGCCACGCCGTCGCCTGGCTGGCCACCCCCGGGCTCACCGTCCCGATCCTGGTGCTGATGTCGGTGTGGGGCGGCATGGGGTACGGCATGGTGCTGTACGTGGCCGGGCTCGGCTCGATCCCGGAGGAGTACTACGAGGCGGCCCGCATCGACGGCGCCTCCACCTGGCAGCAGTTCCGCCGGATCACGCTGCCGCTGCTGCGCCCGGTCACCACGTACGTGGTGGTCACCGGCCTCATCGGGGCGTTCCAGGTGTTCGAGGCGGTCTACATCGTCTTCCGCGGCACCAACAACGTCGGGGGCGTGCTCGACTCCGGCCTGATGATCGTCCCCTACCTGTACGACCAGGGCTTCACCCACTTCAGGCTCGGCTACGCCTCGGCGATCGCGTGGGTGCTGTTCGTGATCATCTTCGTGCTGAGCCTCGTCAACCTGCGCCTGGGCCGCGCGATGAAGGAGCTGTGATGGCCGTCCTGGAGACCGTCGCCCCCGACCGCCGCGCCCGGCGTCCGGCGCCGGCGCCCGACCGCCGCGCGCGGGTCAACCGGCACCTGCTGCGCCTGCCGTTCCACCTGCTGTCGCTGACGATGGTCGCGCCCTTCTACTGGCTGGTCATCACGGTCTTCAAGACGCCGACGGAGCTGGCCAGGACGCCGCCGTCGTTCGTGCCGCGCTCGCCCACGTTCGACAACTTCCACGACCCGGACTGGTCGCCCCGGCAGATCAACCCCGGTCACCTGCAGGGCATCTTCCAGCGCTTCCAGGTGGACTTCGGGTTCTGGCGGTTCCTGTTCAACAGCCTGTTCATCACCACCGCGATCACGGTGGGCTCACTGCTGATCTGCTCGCTGGCGGCGTACGTGATCGCCAAGCACGACATCAAGGGACGCCGGGTGATCTTCCTGATGATCATCGCGTCGATGATGGTGCCGTGGCAGACCACGCTCATCCCCAACTACGTGATCATGCGGAACCTGGGCTGGCTGGACAGCTACACCGCCTACATCGTGCCGGCGCTGGCCAAGGCGTTCGTGCTGTTCTTCCTCGTGCAGTTCCTCCAGTCGCTGCCGAACGAGCTGATCCAGGCGGCCCGGGTGGACGGCGCCGGGGAGTGGCGGATCTGGTGGACGATCGTGCTCCCGCTGCTGCGGCCCGCCCTGGCCGCCATGTCGATCTTCATCGTGCTGGCGGAGTGGAACAACTTCCTCTGGCCCCTGATCATCGTGCAGAGCGACGAGATGGCGAACCTGCCCGTGGCGCTGGCCAGGCTCAACTCCTACTTCGCCGGCCCCGACCATCAGGGCGCGATCATGGCGGGCGGCCTGCTGGCGTCGATGCCGACGATCGCGTTCTTCCTCGTCTTCCAGAAGTACTTCACCCGGGGCATCGCGCTCAGCGGCCTCAAGGGCTGACCGGCCTCACCCCTGGCGTGCCTGGAGCAGGTCCAGCAGGTCCCGGTCCACCTCGAACCCGTCCAGCGGCCCGGTCCCCGTGCGGCGCGGCGCTTGGAGGGACACCAGTGCCGCTTGCTTCAACGTCCGTCCGGCGACGGTCGGCTCTGTCCGGGTGATGAGGGTGTCCGCCCGCAGGGGAGCTCGGGCGGCGGGAGCGGGTGCTGTTTTCCGGGGGAACGACGCGGCCCGCCGTACCAGTCCTCTGGAGGGGTACGGCGGGCCGTCAGGGATGTCGCGGGTCAGCGGCCGAAGCGGCGGCCCTCCGAGCGGAAGCCGCCACGCGGGCCGCGGTCGTCGCGGTGGCCGCCGGAGCGGTGGCCGTCGCGCGGACGGTCGTCGCCGCGGAAGCCGCGCTCGCGGTCGGCCGAGAACGGCCGGCCACGGTCACCGCCGCGCGCGCCGCGCTCGTCGGAACGGAAGCCGCCGCCACGCGGGCCGCGGTCGTCGCGGAACCCGCCCCGGGCACCGCGGTCGTCGGAGCGGAACGGACGGTCGTCCGAGCGGAAACCGCCACCACGCGGAGCGCGGTCGTCCCCGCGGAACGGCCGGTCCTCGGAACGGGCCGGACGGTCGTCGGAGCGGAAACCGCCGTCACGGGCCGGACGGTCGTCGGAGCGGAAGCCGCCGCCGCGCGGGCCACGGTCGCCGGAGCGGAACGGACGGTCGTCCGAGCGGAAACCGCCGCCGCGCCGGTCGCGGTCGTCACGGCGGAAACCGCCCTCACGACGGTCCTCGCCGAACGTGCGCGGCTCACGCGAGCCCGCCCCCTGCTCGCCGCCCTCGAACCGGCGCCCGCCGGACGGCCGGTCACCGTAGGAGCGGTCGCCGTCCTCACGGCGCGAGCCGTAGGAGCGCTCGCCGCCCTCGCCCGGCACCGAGCCGGAGCCGTCGTGGCGGCGGGGCCGGCGGTCGCCGTCGCCGTCGCGCCCGAAGTCACGGCGCCCACGCCGCCCGCGGCGCTCGCCGTGCCCGCCGCCGTGACCGTGCTCGCGGCGCGGACGCAGCGGCTTGCGCACGTCGGGCTCCCACACGGGGATGGCCTCGCCGCTCGGGAGACGGGCGCCCGTCACCTCGGCGACCCGCGGGTGACCCGGGGTGGCCTTGAGGCGGAACGGGTGGATGCCCGCCCGGCGCGTGAGCTGGTCGGTGGAGCGGCGCTCGTTGGGCAGCACGAGCGTGACCACGGTGCCCTTCTCGCCCGCGCGGGCCGTGCGGCCGCCACGGTGCAGGTAGCTCTTGTGGTCCTGCGGCGGGTCGACGTGCAGCACCAGGCTGATGTTGTCGACGTGGATGCCGCGGGCGGCCACGTCGGTGCAGACGAGCACGTTGATGACGCCCTCGCGGAACTCGGCGAGGATGCGGGTGCGCTGGTTCTGGCGCTTGCCGCCGTGCAGGCCGCCGGCCCGGACGCCGACGCGGGCGAGCTGCTTGCACAGCCGGTCGACGCCGTGCTGGGTGCGGACGAAGATGATCGTCCGGCCCTCGCGGTTGGCGATCTCGGCGGTGACGTCGAACTTGTCGTCGCGCGAGACCTGCATGACGTGGTGCTCCATCGTGTCGACCGGGGAGGTCGCGGGGGCGACGGAGTGGGTGATCGGGTCCTTGAGGAAGCGCTGGACCAGCTTGTCGACGTCGCCGTCGAGCGTGGCCGAGAACAGCAGCCGCTGCCCGCCGGGCGAGGTCTGCGCGAGCAGGTCGGTGACGACCGGGAAGAAGCCGAGGTCGCACATGTGGTCGGCCTCGTCGAGGACGCTCACCTCGACGTCGGCCAGCGAGCACTCGCCCTGGCGGATGAGGTCGCCGAGCCGGCCGGGGGTGGCGATGACGATGTCGACGCCGCGGCGCAGGGCCTCGATCTGCTTGCCCATGGACATGCCGCCGACGACGACCTTCATGCGCAGGCCGAGGCCGCGGCCGAGCGGCTCCAGCGCGTCGTGCACCTGGAGGGCCAGCTCGCGGGTCGGGACGAGGATCATCGCGCGGGGACGGCCCGGGGCGGGCTTGACGCCGGCGATGCGGGCCATGGTGGGCAGGCCGAAGGCGAGCGTCTTGCCGGAGCCGGTCTGGCCGCGGCCGAGGACGTCGGCGCCGGTCAGCACGTCGGGGATGGTGGCGCTCTGGATGGGGAAGGGGCTGTCGATGCCCTGGCGGGCCAGGCCGGCCACGAGCGGCTTGGGCAGACCCAGCAGCTCGAATCCGGACGGGCCCTGCTCGGCGGGGGCGAGCTCGGGCAGGACAGCGTCAAGCATGGTCACGAACGTCGTGCCTTTCCGTCGAAGTGGCGCGTCACTTCTGCGAAAGGACGAGCCGGGAGGTGCGGCGACATGCCGCACTCATTGCGAGGCGCGGGTGATCGGCACCCGCTGGGGTGGGGACTGGCCCGGACCGGTGTGCTCACCGGCATGTCGTCGGGCCGTCTACGCGCACCCGGTTGCCGGCCGCAGGCGGCGAGACGCACAGGAGGTGCGCCAGGTGCACGTCGTGCCAACGCGGGGAGGACCAGGGGTATTCCCCGCCCGGTCCGGCTCTCGGACCGAGGCACAGGCGCGGCCGGCACCGGGGTGCCGGCCGTACTGCTCAAAATCACGCTATACAGGACGAACCGCTCGGTGCGTCCCGCTGGAGGCTGATGCTGCTGAAGGTCAGGAGATCAGACGTTGAAGCCTAGCATACGGAGCTGCTCACGGCCCTCGTCGGTGATCTTGTCGGGCCCCCACGGCGGGAGCCAGACCCAGTTGATCTTCACATCGGAGACCATACCATCGAGCGCGGAGTGCGCCTGATCCTCGATCACGTCCGTGAGCGGGCAGGCGGCGCTGGTGAGCGTCATGTCGATGGTGGCCACGGGCCGGCCGCCCTCGGCGGGGTCGAGGTTGAGGCCGTAGATCAGGCCGAGGTCGACGACGTTGATGCCCAGCTCGGGGTCCACGACGTCCTTGAGCGCCTCCATGACCTCCTCGACGGTGGTCTCGCCGTCGAACGAGGTGGGCGTCTCCACCGGCTTGCTCATCTGCTGGCACTCCTCACTACAGCGTCCTTGTAGGCCATCCAGGACAGCAGCGCGCACTTGACCCTGGCGGGGAACTTGGCGACCCCGGCGAACGCCACGGCGTCGCCGAGGACGTCCTCGTCGGCCTCCACCTGTCCCCTGCCCTGCATGAGCCGGGTGAACTCGTCGACGACCGACAGCGTCTCCTCCACCGTGGAGCCCGCGGTCAGCTCGTGCAGGACCGAGGCGGCGGCCTGGCTGATGGAGCAGCCCTGGCCGTCGTAGGAGACGTCCTCGATCCGGCCGGCGTCGCCGACCTTGACCCGGAGCGTGATCTCGTCGCCGCACGTCGGGTTCACGTGGTGGACCTCGGCGTCGTACGGCTCGCGCAGCCCCCGCCCCTGCGGGTGCTTGTAGTGCTCCAGGATCAGCTCCTGGTACATCGACTCGCCGATCATGGCTATGCGAACACCTTCTGAACGTGGTGGAGGCCGCGCACCAGGGCGTCGATCTCGCCCGTGGTGTTGTACAGGTAGAACGACGCCCGCGTGGTCGCCGGTATTCCGAACCTGAGGTGCAGCGGGCGCGCGCAGTGGTGACCGACCCGCACGGCGATGCCGAAGCTGTCGTCGAGGATCTGCCCCACGTCGTGCGGGTGGATGCCCTCCAGCGTGAACGACAGGGTCGCGCCGCGCCGGTCGAGGGTCTCGGGCCCGATGAGCCGCAGCGTCGGCACCTCGCGCAGGGCCTCCAGCGCGTACGCCGTGAGCTCGCGCTCGTGCGCCTCGATCGCGTCCATGCCGATGCCCTGGAGGTAGTCGACGGCCGCGCCGAGACCGATGGCCTCGACGATCGGCGGCGTGCCCGCCTCGAACTTGTGCGGGATCGGCGCGTACGTCGAGTGGTCCATCCAGACCGCCTCGATCATCTCGCCGCCGCCCAGGAACGGGGGCATGGCCTCCAGCAGCTCGCCCCGCCCCCACAGCACGCCGATGCCGGACGGGCCGAGCATCTTGTGGCCGGTGAAGGCGACGAAGTCGACGCCCAGCGCGGCGACGTCCACCGGGTGGTGGGGCACGGACTGGGAGGCGTCGAGCATCACCAGGGCGCCCACCTCGCGGGCGCGCCGCAGCACGTCGGCGACCGGGTTGACGGTGCCGAGCACGTTGGACTGGTGCGCGATCGAGACGATCTTCGTGCGTTCGGTGACCAGCTCGTCCAGGTCGGACAGGTCGAGCCGGCCCTCGTCGGTGACGCCGAACCACTTCAGGCTCGCGCCGGTGCGCTGGACGAGCAGCTGCCACGGCACGATGTTGGAGTGGTGCTCCATCTCGGAGATGACGATCTCGTCGCCGGGGCCGAGCGCGAAGCGCGGGTCGGTGCCCTCGCCCGAGGAGCCCCACAGGTGGGGGCCGAAGGCGTGGGCCACCAGGTTGAGCGCCTCGGAGGCGTTCTTGGTGAAGATCACCTCGTCGCGCGAGGGCGCGCCGACGAAGGCGGCCACCTTGTCGCGCGCGCTCTCGTACGCCTCGGTGGACTCGGCGCCGAGCGCGTGCATGGCGCGCCCGACGTTGCTGTAGTGCATCGCCAGGTGCTCGCGCACCGTCTCGACGACCGGCGTGGGCTTCTGCGAGGAGTTGCCCGAGTCGAGGTAGACGAGCGGGCGCCCGCCGGGCAGCTCGCGGGAGAGAACCGGGAAGTCCTTCCTGATCCTCTCCACGTCCAAGCTGGTGGGATAAGTCATGCAGTCGCCTTCGTGTACTGCTCGTAGCCCTCGGACTCGAGCTTGTCGGCCAGCTCCGGGCCGCCCTCCTCGACGATCCGGCCGCCCGCGAAGACGTGGACGAAGTCCGGCTTCACGTAGCGCAGGATGCGGGTGTAGTGCGTGATGAGCAGCACGCCCGTGTCGCCGGAGGCGCGGAAGCGGTTGATGCCCTCCGACACCACGCGCAGCGCGTCGACGTCGAGGCCGGAGTCGGTCTCGTCGAGCACGGCGATCTTGGGCTTGAGCAGCTCGAGCTGGAGGATCTCGTGGCGCTTCTTCTCACCGCCGGAGAAGCCCTCGTTGAGGTTGCGCTGGGCGAAGGCGGCGTCGATGGACAGGGCGTCCATGCCGTTCTTGAGGTCCTTGGCGAACTCGCGCAGCTTGGGCGCCTCGCCGCGCACCGCGGTGACGGCCGAGCGCAGGAAGTTGGACACCGACACGCCGGGGACCTCGACGGGGTACTGCATGGCGAGGAACAGGCCGGCGCGGGCGCGCTCGTCGACCGACAGCTCCAGCAGGTCGACGCCGTCGAGCAGGACCTGGCCGCCGGTGATCGTGTACTTGGGGTGACCGGCGATCGCGTAGGCGAGCGTGGACTTGCCGGAGCCGTTGGGGCCCATGATGGCGTGGGTCTCGCCGGACCTCACGGTGAGGTTGACGCCGCGAAGGATCTCCTTGTCCTCGACGGCGACCTGGAGGTCACGGATCTCAAGGGTGGACATGTGCTTATGACTCCTTCGAGAGCGAGACGAGCACGTCATCGCCGTCGATCTTGACTGTGTAGGTGTTCACGGGCCTGGTCGCGGGCGGGCCGGTGGGCTTGCCGCTGCGGATGTCGAAGCACGAGCCGTGCAGCCAGCACTCCAGGGTGTCGTCGTAGACCTCTCCCTCGCTGAGCTTGACCTCGGCGTGGGAGCAGATGTCGTGCAGCGCGAAGACCTCGCCGCCCTTGCGGACGAGCGCGACGGGGATCTCCTCGACCTCCACGCCGAGCACCCCGCCGTCGGGGATGTCGGACACGCTGCACACCTTCTCGTAGCTCATGAGTCGTTCACCACTCCTCACTCGCTACGCGGGCCGCTCCTTCGTCGCGGACCACTCCGCTCGCTGCGTCGGGTTCTCTCCTACTCATCGCGCGAGCTCCGCCTCGACCGCGCTCATGACGCGCTCGCGGATCTCCTCGATCTCGATGCGCTCGATGAGCTGGCCGAGGAAGCCGCGGATGACCAGGCGACGCGCCTCGTCGAAGGGGATGCCGCGCGCCTGGAGGTAGAAGATGTGCTCGTCGTCGAGGCGGCCCGACGTCGAGGCGTGACCCGCGCCGGCGACCTCGCCGGTGAGGATCTCCAGGTTGGGCACCGAGTCGGCGCGGGCGCCGTCGGTGAGGATGAGGTTGCGGTTGAGCTCGTAGGTGTCGGTGCCCTCGGCCTCGACCCGGATGATCACGTCGCCGATCCAGACGGCGTGGGCGTCCTCGCCCTGGAGGGCGCCGCGGTAGTCGACGTTGCTCTTGCAGTGGGGCTGCGAGTGGTCGACCAGCAGGCGGTGCTCCAGGTGCTGGCCCGCGTCCACGAAGTAGACGCCGGCCAGGTCGGCGTCGCCGCCGGGGCCGGTGTAGGACACGCTGGGCGAGAGCCGGACGAGGTCGCCGCCGAGGGTCACCACGAAGCTGCGGAAGGTGGCGTCCTTGGCGAGCTGGGCGTGGTGGTGGGAGACGTGGACGGCGTCGTCCTCCCAGTCCTGGAGGCTGACGACCTTGAGGGAGGCACCGTCGCCGACGACGAACTCGATGTTGTCGGCGTAGACCGCGCTGCCCTGGTGCTCGATGACGACCACGGCCTCGGCCAGCGGCTCGACGACGACCACGATGTGGCCGTAGGAGGCGCCGTCGGCGCCTCCGCCGCGCAGCTCGACCGTGATGTGGCCGTCCGGCGTCGCCTCCTTGGGCACCGTGATGACCAGCGCCTTCTCGAAGGCGTTGTAGGCCTGGGCGCTGACCCGGTCGGCCGGCACGTACGCGCGGCCGATGCGCGGGTCCTCGCGCCCGACCCACTCGGCGCTCACGCCGGACGGGGTGAACGCCTGGACGACGAGCTGGCCGGTGGCCTCGGCCTTGCCGCTGTGCAGGCCCTTGAGGCGCGACAGCGGGGTGAAGCGCCACGCCTCCTCGCGCCCGGTCGGCACGTCGAAGTCGGCCAGGTCGTACGACGCCTTCTCGTGCAGGGTCGACAGGGGCTTCTCGTTCAGGCCCATCAGCCGACGGCTCCTTCCATCTGCAGCTCGATCAGCCGGTTGAGCTCGAGCGCGTACTCCATGGGCAGCTCACGCGCGATCGGCTCGACGAAGCCGCGCACGATCATCGCCATCGCCTCGTCCTCGTCCATGCCGCGGCTCATGAGGTAGAACAGCTGGTCCTCGCTGACCTTGGAGACCGTGGCCTCGTGCCCCATGGAGACGTCGTCCTCGCGGACGTCGACGTAGGGGTAGGTGTCGGAGCGGCTGATCTGGTCGACGAGCAGCGCGTCGCACTTGACGGTGCTGGCGCTGCCGTGGGCGCCCTCCTCGATCTGCACGAGACCGCGGTAGGAGGTGCGGCCGCCGCCGCGGGCCACCGACTTGGAGATGACGCTGGAGCTGGTGTGGGGCGCCAGGTGCACCATCTTGGAGCCGGCGTCCTGGTGCTGGCCCTCGCCGGCGAAGGCGACGCTCAGGGTCTCGCCCTTGGCGTGCTCGCCCATGAGGTAGACGGCCGGGTACTTCATCGTGACCTTGGAGCCGATGTTGCCGTCGATCCACTCCATGGTGGCGCCCTCGTAGGCGACGGCGCGCTTGGTCACCAGGTTGTAGACGTTGTTCGACCAGTTCTGGATGGTCGTGTAACGGCAGCGGGCGTTCTTCTTCACGACGATCTCGACGACCGCGGAGTGCAGCGAGTCGGAGGAGTAGATCGGCGCGGTGCAGCCCTCGACGTAGTGGACGTAGGAGTTCTCGTCCACGATGATCAGGGTCCGCTCGAACTGGCCCATGTTCTCGGTGTTGATCCGGAAGTACGCCTGGAGCGGGATCTCGACCTCGACGTTCGGCGGCACGTAGATGAACGAGCCACCGGACCACACGGAGGTGTTGAGGGCGGCGAACTTGTTGTCGCCGACCGGGATGACCGAGCCGAAGTACTCCTTGAAGAGCTCCTCGTGCTCACGCAGGCCGGTGTCGGTGTCGACGAAGATGACACCCTTCTCCTCAAGGTCCTCACGGATCTTGTGGTAGACGACCTCCGACTCGTACTGGGCGGCGACGCCGGCGATGAGCCGCTGCTTCTCGGCCTCGGGGATGCCCAGCTTGTCGTAGGTGTTCTTGATGTCGGCGGGCAGTTCGTCCCAGGAGGCGGCCTGCTTCTCCGTCGAGCGGACGAAGTACTTGATGTTGTCGAAGTCGATGTCGCTGAGGTCGGAGCCCCAGGTCGGCAGCGGCTTCTTGTCGAACAGGCGGAGGCCCTTCAGGCGAAGGTCGAGCATCCACTCCGGCTCGTTCTTGAGCGCGGAGATGTTGCGCACGACGTCCTCGGACAGGCCACGCTTGGCCGCCGCCCCGGCGGCATCCGGGTCGGCCCAGCCGAACTTGTAATTCCCGAGGCCTTCCAGCTCCGGGCGGTCGGTGACAGTCACCTTCCGGACTCCTTGCTCTTGTCTCTATGTGCGGGATCACCCAGCGATTGCGGGCTGACGTGTGTGGTGCAGACCCCGTCGCCGTGGGCGATCGTGGCCAGGCGCTGCACGGGGGTGCCGAGAAGCCGGGCGAACGCCTCGGTCTCGGCCTCGCAGAGCTGCGGGAACTCCGCCGCCACGTGCGCCACCGGACAGTGGTGCTGGCAGAGCTGGTCTCCGCCGGACTTGGCCTTGCTGGCCGACGCGGCGTAGCCCTCGGCCGAGAGCGCCTGCGCCAGCACCTCGACCCGCTGCTCGGCGGGCACCGCGCGCATGACCGGCTCCAGCCGCCGCAGCAGGCCGGAGACCTGCGTGCGGGCGAAGTCGGTCACCGCCTCGTCCCCCATGCGCTCGGCCAGGAAGCGCAGCGCGCTCCCGGCCAGGTCGTCATAGGCGTGCTCGAAGGCACTGCGCCCCGCGTCGGTGATGGCGAACAGCTTGGCCGGTCGCCCGCGCCCGCGCTGGCCGCGTGGTCGTACCGTGCGAGGCTCTATCATCCCGTCGGACAGCAACGCGTCGAGGTGACGGCGGACGGCGGCCGGGGTCAGCCCGAGCCGCTCGCCCAGCGCGGCGGCCGCGACGGGACCGTGCTCCAGGATGAGCCGGGCCACGCGCGCGCGGGTGCTGCGCTCGCTGCCAGGCTCGATCGTGGTGGGCACGTTTTTCACAACATCAGTGTGCCGTAATTCCTTCCCGCCCCACAAACGGATCCGGGGAAAGGGTCAATGCAATTTCTCACGCAGGTAAGCCTTACCTAATCCCCTGCTCGGCGGCTTGCAGCCCGGTCGGGACGTCCCCGCACGACCGCGAAGACGACGGTCGCGAGCGCCAGCAGCGCCAGCATGACGGCGGCCATCGGCGTCGCCGAGCCCGAGCCCACGAGGCCCACGAGCGGGGCGGCGAGGGCGCCCAGCGCGAACTGGAGCACCCCGAGCAGGGCGGAGGCGCTGCCCGCGACCTGCGGCGGCTGCCCGGCCAGGGCGAGCGCGCCGGTGCCCGGCAGCACCAGGCCCTGGCCGCACATGATGACGAACAGCCCCGCCACGATCCCGGCCAGGCCCAGCCCGGCGACCGCGGCCGTCAGCAGCAGCGCGGCGCCCGCGACCGCGACGGCGAGGCCCGTGAAGACCAGCCGCGCGGGCGCGACCCGGCCCGCGAGCCGCCCGCCGACCTGCGCCATGACGGTCAGGCCGAGCGCGTTGAGCCCGAAGATCAGGGAGTACTGCTGGGGCGTGGCGTGGTAGACCTCCTGGATCACGAAGGGCGAGCCGGAGATGTAGGAGAACATCGCGGCGAAGCCCAGGCCGGCGGTCAGGGCCGAGCCCATGAACGGGCGGTCGCGCAGCAGCCGGCCGAAGGTGCGCAGGGTGTGCCCGAGCCCGCCGCCCTCCCGCTTGTCCGCCGGCAGGGTCTCGCGGACGCCGCCGACCACGGCCAGCAGCAGCACCAGGCCGGTCAGGCTGAGCGCGACGAACACGCCGCGCCACGAGGTGAACGACAGGAGCTGGGCGCCGGCCACCGGGGCGAGGATCGGCGCGAGGCCGCTGACGAGCATGAGCGTGGCGAAGATGCGCGCGATGGCGGGGCCGTCGTACAGGTCGCGCACCACGGCGCGCACGATCACCAGGGCGGCGCCGCCGAGGACGCCCTGCAGCAGCCGCAGCGCGATCAGCACGGGCACGTTGGGCGCGAACGCGCACAGCAGCGAGGCCACGGCGAACCCGGCGACGCCGACGAGCAGCGGCCCCCTGCGCCCGCGCACGTCGCTCACCGGCCCGGCGATGACCTGGCCCGCGGAGACGCCGATGAGGCAGGCCGTCAGCGTGAGCTGCACCTGGGCGGGCGTGCTCAGCAGCTCCCCGGTGATGGCGGGCAGGGCCGGCAGGTACATGTCGATGGACAGCGGGCCGATGGCCGACAGCGCGCCGAGCACGAACAGCAGCAGGGCGCCGGCCCGCCTGGAACGGGGGGCGCCCTCCTCGGCGCCCGCCGATCCTGACAGGCTGGATCCCGGCGGTGCTGATGCGGACGGTGACGCCGGCGCCACGGACATGCGCGTACCCCTCTCCCTCGCAGGCGTGCGGCCCACGAGGGCCGAGGGAGAGGAACAGCGGTAAAGTCCTCCTAATTCCCGGTCATCTGATTTTTACTGATTTTCGCGGAGCTGGATGACCGAGACGGCCGCCCCCTGCGGGTCCTGGAACATCCCGAACCGTCCCGGCGGCGAGTCCATGGAGTCGACGAAGATCTCCGCGCCGCGGCGCCGCGCGGCCCCGATGGCCGCGTCGAGGTCGGCGACCGCGAAGTAGACCATCCAGTGCGAGGGCGTCTCCGGCGGGTACATCGGCCCCATCTCGATCATCCCGGCGACGCTTCTGCCGCCCGCGTGCCACTCGGTGTAGGTGACGCCGTCCATCTGCTGCGGGCGGGGCTCCCAGCCGAACACCGCGCGGTAGAACCGCTCGGCGGCCTCGGGGTCGCGGGTGACGAGCTCGTTCCAGCAGAACCCGCCCGGCTCGTTGACCAGGTCGGCGCCGTGGTGCCGGCCCGCCTGCCAGATCGAGGCGTACGCGCCGTCCGGCCCCTGGAAGACCGCCATCCGGCCCTCCTCCATGACCTGCATCGGCCCGGCGACCACGGTGCCGCCGGAGTTCTTGATCCGGTCGGCGGTCGCGTCGGCGTCCTCGACGGCGACGTAGCTGTTCCAGTGGGACGGCATGGCCTCGTCGTGCAGGGGGCCCACGCCGGCGACCCGCTTGTCGCCGTGGAAGAACTGGCCGTAGCCCCCGGCCGCGGGATCGTCGCTCATCTCGGCCCGCCAGCCGAGGACCTCGCCGTAGAAGCGCACCGACGCCTCCACGTCCGAGCTCGACAGATCCACCCAGCACGGGACACCCGGCTCGTAGCCGCTGCGCTCTGACATGGGAACCCTCCTTGCCGTCCTCGCCGGCCGCCGCCCCCTCGCGGCTGCCGCCCGACTCGCCCCCGCCATCAGGCTTTCACCCGGCCGGGGCCCCCGCCGGGAAACGCGCGGTAAACAGGTGGCCATATCCGGCCAGTGCCGCGTGAGCGGCCGGGACGCGGTCGCGCGCGGCCCGGGCTGCGCACGGGACCGCTCCGCGCACTCCTTAGACTCATGGCCATGGACTCCCCAGCCGTCGAGATCATCGGCCTGGTCAAGCGCTACGGCTGCACCACAGCGGTCGACGGCCTGTCGATGCGCGCCGCCCGTGGCGCGGTGACGGCCGTGCTCGGGCCCAACGGCGCGGGCAAGACCTCCACGGTCGAGATCTGCGAGGGCTTCCGCGAGGCCGACGAGGGCACCGTGCGGGTGCTGGGCCTCCCGCCCGCCGCCCCGGCGCTGCGGCCCCGCGTGGGGGTCATGCTCCAGTCGGGCGGCGTGCCGCCCGCGACGCGCTGCGGCGAGTGGCTGCGCCTGGTCTCCCGCTTCTACGCCCGTCCGCTCGACGTCGACGCCCTCCTCGTACGGCTGGGCCTGGCCGCCCACGCGCGCACCCCGTACCGCCGCCTGTCGGGCGGCCAGCAGCAGCGGCTGTCGCTGGCCGCGGCGGTCGTCGGCCGGCCGGAGCTGGTCTTCCTCGACGAGCCGACGGCCGGGCTCGACCCGCAGGCCCGCCACGCCTGCTGGGACCTCGTGACCGACCTGCGGGCCGCGGGCGTGGCGGTGCTGCTGACCACGCACCACATGGACGAGGCCGAGCGGCTGGCCGACCACGTGGTGATCATCGACGGCGGGCGGGTGGTGTCCGAGGGCAGCCCGGCGGCGCTGACCGGGGCCGAGCGGCAGCTCCGCTTCCGCGCCCGGCCCGGCCTGGCGCTGGAGGAGCTGCTCAACGCGCTGCCGTCGGGCAGCGCGGCCAAGGAGTCGCCGGCCGGCCACTACATCGTCGAGGGCCTGGTGGGCCCGGAGCTGCTGGCCACCGTGACCGCCTGGTGCGCGGCCGAGGGCGTCACGGCCGACGACCTGCGCATCGAGCGCCGCACGCTGGAGGACGTCTTCCTCGAACTGACCGGCAGGGAGCTGCGATGACGACGCCGGACACGGCGGCCCTCGACCTCACCCCGGCGCCCGGGGCGGCGCCGTTCCCGCGCATGGTGCTCGCCCAGGCGGGCGCCGAGGTGCGCGCGACGCTGCGCAACGGCGAGCAGCTCCTGCTGACCCTGGTCATCCCGGTGCTGCTGCTGGCCGGGTTCACGCTGGCGCCGCTCATCGACGTCGGCGGCGGCAGCCGGGTGGCCTTCCTCGCGCCGGGCGTGCTGGCGCTGGCGGTCATGTCCACGGCGTTCACCGGGCAGGCGATCGCGACCGGGTTCGAGCGGCGTTACGGGGTGCTGAAGCGGCTGGGCGCGACCCCGCTGTCCCGGGCCGGGCTCATGCTGGCCAAGACGGCGGCGGTGCTGGCGGTGGAGCTCCTCCAGGTCGTGGTCGTCGTGGCGGTGGGGCTGGCGCTCGGCTGGCGGCCCCACGGGTCGTTCGCGGCGGCGGCGCTGCTCATCGTGCTGGGCACGGCCGCCTTCAGCGGGCTCGGGCTGCTCATGGCGGGCACGCTGCGGGCCGAGGCGACACTGGCCGCGGCCAACCTCGTCTACCTGGTGCTGCTGGGGGCGGGCGGGGTGATGTTCCCGCTGTCGAAGCTGCCGGAGTCGGTGCGGCCGGCGCTGGAGGTGCTGCCCATCTCGGCGCTCACCGGCGGCCTGCGGACGGTGCTGTCGGGCGGCGCGCTGCCGCTGGGCGCGCTTGGGGTGCTGGCCGCGTGGGCGGTGCTGTGCCTGGCGCTGGCCTCGCGCACGTTCCGCTGGGAGTGACCGGCCGGCTGGGCTTCAGGGGGCGCGCCACCTGTGGCGGGTCGCGGCCGCCACGGCGGTCAGCGGCAGCGCCACCGCCCCGGCCACGCCGAACAGCAGCCCGTACGCCCCGGCGCCGGCCAGGGGCCCGGCCGCCGACGACGAGACCGCGCTGCCGATGAACAGCGCCGCCGCGAAGAACGCCACGGCCGTCCCCCGGGCGTGCGGCACGACCGAGGTCGCCCACGTCTGCAGCGACGAGTGCATGAACGACCAGCCGCCGCCGAACAGCAGCGCCGCCGCCGTCACGGTCACCAGGCTCACGTGCGCGGCGACCAGCGCGTACCCGAGGCAGAGCTGGGAGCCGCCCACGGCGATGAGCAGGGACGGAGGCCAGCGCCTCGACAGCCGCTTGACCAGCCGGGTCAGCAGCCACAGCCCCACGCCGTAGACGGCGGTGGCCAGGCCCGCCACCGCCGCGCTGACCCCGTGGTGCTGGAGCGCGGTGGCCAGGAACGGCAGGAGCCCCAGCAGCACGGCGCCCTCCACGAACGCCAGCCCGAACACCAGCAGCGCCCAGCGCTCCCGCAGCACCGTGCCGAGGTGGGCGCCGAGCCCGGCGACGGCGCCCCGGGGCGGCTCGGGCACCGAGCGCAGGCCGAGCGCGCAGGCCAGGGCGCACAGGGCGGCGGTGGTGAAGACGACGCGCCAGCTCACCAGGTCGGCCAGCACGCCGCCGAAGCCGGTGGCCACGGCCGTGCCGAGCGCGGCCGCGCCCATGAGGTCCGACAGGGCGCGCTGGCGGATCGGCGCGGCGACGGTGTCGCCGACGTAGGTGAGGGAGGTGGGGATCACCGCGCCGAAGCAGGCGCCGGCCACGACCCGCAGCGCGACCAGCGGGACCAGGCCAGGCATGAACGCGGAGGCCAGGCCCGCCGCGGTGGCGCCCAGCAGCGCGCCGCGCATCACCGGCAGGCGCCCGTACCGGTCGGACAGCACGCCCCACAGCGGCTGGGACAGGCCGTAGGCGAGGTAGTAGCCGCTCGCCACCGCGACGGCCGCGGCGAGCGTCACGCGCAGGTCCAGGGCGATCAGGACGAGCATGGGCCCGACGGCGAAGCGGTCGAAACTGCTGACGAGGGAGGCCGCGGACAGGGCGAACGGCGGCCGCACCAGGGCGACGGGCTCAGCGGGTGCGGTCATGTCTCCAGCGCGTGACGGGGGTACGGGGAACCGGCTTTTCGTCCTACCACCCTAAGTGGGGATATGTCGAGGCCGTTGACTATCCTCGGCACATCGCCCTTCTCGGCCCCTCTCTCGTCGCACGCCCCAGAGGAGCATCGTGACCGACTTCGCCTTGGACGACCCGTTCGACCGCAGGTCCGGACTGCCGCGGATGGGGAGTCTGCTGCGCACGGCCGCCGGATCCATCCCGCCGTCGGGGCTGGTCCTGCTGGGGATCTTCTCCGTGCAGCTCGGGGCGGGTTTCGCCAAGGAGCTGTTCGGGGCGCTGCCGCCGAGCGCGGTGGTGTTCCTCCGCATCATGGCGGGCGCGCTGATCATGGGCGTGGTGGCCCGGCCGAAGCTGCGGGGCATGTCGTGGCGTGCCTGGGCGGTCGGGCTCGGCTTCGGCGCGACGCTCGGCCTGATGAACCTGACGTTCTACGAGGCGCTGTCGCGGCTGCCGATGGGCATCGCGGTGGCGATCGAGTTCCTGGGCCCCCTAGGGGTGGCCGTGGCCGCGTCGCGGCGCCGGCTGGACCTGGTGTGGATCGGGCTCGCCGGGGTGGGCGTGGCGCTGCTCGCCCCGTGGGGCCAGTCGCAGAGCGTGAACTGGGTCGGCATCGGCTTCGCCCTGGCGGCCGGCGTGTGCTGGGCGGCCTACATCCTGCTGTCGGCCGCGGCGGGGCAGCACTTCCCCGGCACGACCGGGCTGTCGTTCGCGATGATCGTCTCGGCCGTGGTGGTCGCGCCGGTGGGCGTCGCGTCGGGCGGGACCGACCTGCTCCAGCCGGAGCTGGTGCTGATCGGGCTCGGGGTGGGGCTGCTGTCGTCGGTCATCCCGTACTCGCTGGAGCTGAACGCCCTGCGGCGGATGCCCAAGCACGTGTTCGGCATCCTCATGAGCCTGGAGCCGGCGGTGGCGGCGATGGTCGGGCTCGTGGTGCTGGGCGAGGTGCTGCACCTGCAGCAGTGGGCGGCGATCGCCAGCATCGTGGCGGCCAGCCTGGGCGCCACGCGGTCACGCTGACCGGGCGTCCGTCCGCTCGGACGCCCGCGCCCGGGAGGCGCCCGCGCGGCTAGGCGCCGGGCGCCGGGCCCGGGCCGGCCCAGATGCCGCGGACGTGGCCGATGTGCTCGGCCATGATGTGCCCGGCCGCGTCGCGCTCGCCCGCCTCCAGCGCGTCGAGCAGCGCCAGATGCTCGCGGGCCGAGGAGGCCAGTTTCTCGCCCGGAAGCTGCGACAGGCCGTACAGGCGGGCCCGGTTGCGCAGGTCGGTGACCACCGACACCAGCCGGGAGTTGCCCGACAGCGCCAGCAGCTCCAGGTGGAAGCGCAGGTCGGCGTCCACGTACGCGAGCAGGTCGCCGCGCTCGGCGGCGGTCACGATGTCCTCGGCCAGCGGCCGGAGCCGGGCGAACTCGCCGGTGGGCGCGTCGCCGGCCAGCCGGGCCACGGTCGGCACCTCGATCAGCCGGCGCAGCTCGGTCAGCTCGTCGAGGTCGCGCGCGGACAGCTCGGTGACCCGGAAGCCCTTGTTGCGCACGGCCTCGACCAGGCCCTCCTTGGCCAGGTCGAGCATCGCCTCGCGGACGGGCGTGGCCGAGACCCCGAACTGCTGCGCCAGCGCCGGCGCCGAGTAGACGACGCCGGGGCGCATCTCGCCCGTGACCAGCGCGGCGCGCAGCGCGTGCGCCACCTGCTCGCGCAGGCTCTGCCGCTCTCCGACCGCCGGCAGGTCGAGCCGGTGCTCCGCGCCCATCCGCTCATCAGCTCCCAACGTCCCACGCCTCGTACGCGGCCGCGGCCACCACCAGGTCCTCCCACGCCATGCCCGTGCTCTTGAAGACGCGGGGCCCGGGGCCCGGGATGACGCGGCCGGCGATCAGCTCGGCGAGGTTTCCGGCGAGATGACCAGTGGTGATCGTACCGTGGCTGATCGGCGCTATCACGTCCCCCGCCTCGGCCAGGGCCGAGGAGCGGGCCTCGACGACCACGGTGGAGCGGGCGACGAGGTCGTCGTCCAGCTCTCGGGCGTCGGGCTCGTGGGAGCCGACGGCGACGACGGTGGCGCCGTCGCGCGGCAGGGCGCCGGGGAACAGCGGCAGCCGGGCGGTGGTGCAGCAGGCGATGAGGTCGGCCCGGGAGACCGCCTCCTCCAGCTCGGAGGGCTCGGGGCCCCCGCCGGTCACGGGGAGCGCCCGGGCGCGCAGGCCCAGGACGGCGCGGCAGTGGGCGGCCAGCGCCTCGGCGCGGCCGGGGTCGCGGCCGGCGACGGTGACGCTCTCCACGGGGCGTACCGCGGCGAACGCCTCGGCGTGCCCGTACGCCTGCGGGCCCGTGCCGAACACCAGCAGCTCGCGCGCGTCCGGCTCCGCCAGGTGCCGGACGGCCAGCGCGGAGACGGCCGGGGTGCGCAGCGAGGTGAGCGCCACCCCGTCGAGGGCGGCCAGCGGCGTCAGCGTGCCGCCCTCGAACAGCAGGTACGTGCCCTGGATACGGGGCAGCGCGCGCCCGGGGTTGCCCGGGGCCACGGTGACGGCCTTGACCCCGGCGTAGCGGCCCGCGGCGGCGGGCATGAGCAGGAGCTGGCCGCCGGGCAGGTCCGCGGCGGTGCGCAGCGGCGTGTCCTCGGGGTCGAGCCCGGCGCGCAGGGCGTCCTCCAGGACGCGCACGGCCCGGTCCATGGGCACCAGCCGCCGCAGCGTGCCGGCGTCGAGGTACGGCAGCCCGGAGGCGTCCGGGCGGGGCGGGGGCTCCATGGTCAGATCATCCGTCACCAGGTCACCGCAGCACGAATCCGGCGCCGAGCGGGTCGTCCGGGTCCAGCTCGAAGACGTGCCGGCCGGTGCGGTAGGCCATGCCCTCGACCTCCGGCACCACCCCCTCCTCCGTGACCCGGGCGACGCGCGCCCGGAAGGTGGAGCCGACGACGCTGTCGTGGACCAGCGGCT
This sequence comes from Nonomuraea montanisoli, assembly GCF_013363975.1. GTDB lineage: Bacteria > Actinomycetota > Actinomycetes > Streptosporangiales > Streptosporangiaceae > Nonomuraea > Nonomuraea montanisoli. The sequence goes on from NZ_JABWGN010000004.1 coordinate 542,944, forward strand.
CCCGGACGCCCTCGTCGTGCAGGAGCGCCAGGCGCGCGGCCGTGCCGGAGCCGCACGGCGAGCGGTCCACCTCGCCGTCGGCGAAGACGGTGACGTTGCGCTGGTGGACGCGGCCGTCCTCGCCGGGCAGCTCGTCGTGGAAGATCACTCCGTAGACGCCGGACAGCCGCTCGTCGGTGGGGTGCCGGGTGGCCGGGTGGCCCTCCAGGTCGCGCTTGATCCGGCGGGCGCGGGCGATCAGCTCGGTCAGGTGCCCGGCGCGCGCCTCCAGCCCGACGGAGCGGGCCGGCAGGCTGGCGTAGACGGCGCCGCCGTAGGCGAGGTCCACGCTCGTGCCGTCCGCCGGGACGCCGCGGGCGAGCACGAACGACGGGACGCCGACGAACGTGACCGCCTCGATCCGCCCGCCGGAGCAGCGCACGCGGGCGGTGACCCGGCCCGACGGCACGTCCACGACGACGTCGGTCTCCCCGTCGGGCGCGGCGGCCACCAGGCCCTCGCGGACCGCGTGGACGCCGAGCGCGATCGTGCCGTGCCCGCAGGCGGTGGAGAAGCCGTCCTTGTGCCAGAACAGCACCCCGAGGTGGGCTCCCGGGTCGTCGGGCGGGACGAGGTAGCAGCCGTACATGTCGGCGTGGCCGCGCGGCTCGTGGCAGAGCAGCCGCCGCAGCCGGTCGGCCTCGCCGCCCGGGCGCAGGGCGTGCTCGCGGCGGTCGAGCACGCTCGCGCCGGGCAGCTCGGGCGCCCCGCCGGTGACGATCCGGAACGGCTCGCCGCCGGTGTGGTAGTCGATCGTGGTGACGGTGCCGGGTGCGGTCACAGCTCGAAGCCCTCCGGGAACGGGTCGCGCGGATCGAGGAAGTACTGGGCGGTGCCGGTGACCCAGGCGCGGCCGGTGATCGACGGCACCACCGCCGGGGCGCCGCCGACCGTGGCGTCCTCCAGGAGCCGGCCGACGAAGCGGGTGCCGATGAACGACTCGTTGACGAAGTCGCGGCCCAGGGGCAGCTCGCCCCGGGCGTGGAGCTGCGCCATGCGGGCGCTGGTGCCGGTGCCGCACGGCGACCGGTCGAACCAGCCGGGGTGGATGGCCATCGCGTGACGCGAGTGGCGCGCGTCGGAGCCCGGCCCGGCGAGGTAGACGTGGTGGCAGCCGCGGATCCGCGCGTCCTCGCGGTGGACCGGCTCGTCGGCGGCGTTGATCGCCGCCATGGTGGCCATGCCGGCGGCCAGGATCTCGTTCTTGGCCTTGCGGTCGAACGGCAGCCCGTACGCGTCGAGGTCGACGATGGCGTAGAAGTTGCCGCCGTAGGCGAGGTCGTAGCGGATGTCGCCGTAGCCGGGCACGGTGACGGAGGCGTCCAGCCGATCGCTGTAGGACGGCACGTTGCGCAGCGTCACGGACATGGCCATGCCGTCCTCGACGGCGACCTCGGCCACGACGAGCCCGGCGGGCACCTCCAGGCGCACGGTGGTGACCGGCTCGGTCACCTCGACCATGCCGGTCTCGACGAGCACGGTGGCCACCCCGATGGTGCCGTGGCCGCACATGGGCAGCAGCCCCGACACCTCGATGAACAGCACGCCCCAGTCGGCGTCCGGCCGGGTGGGCGGCTGCAGGATGGCGCCGCTCATGGCGGCGTGGCCGCGCGGCTCGTTGATGAGCAGCCGCCGGATGTGGTCGAGGTGGTCGCGGAAGTACACGCGCCGCTCGCCCATGGTGGCGCCGGGGATGACGCCGACGCCGCCGGTGATGACACGGGTCGGCATGCCCTCGGTGTGGGAGTCGACGGCGTGGAAGACGCGCCTGGTCCTCATCGCAGGCCCTCCGCGAGCGCCTTCTCGGTGGCGGCGCGCACGACGGCCTCCTGCTCGGCGTCCAGCGGGAGGCGCGGCGGCCGGCACGGGCCTCCGTAGCGGCCGGCGAGGTCCATCGACAGCTTGATGGCCTGGACGAACTCCGTCCTGGAGTCCCAGCGCAGGAGCGGGTGCAGGCTGCGGTAGAGGGGCAGCGCGGTGGCCAGGTCTCCCGCGGTCGCGGCCCGGTAGAGCTCGACGCTGGAGGCGGGCAGCGCGTTCGGGTAGCCGGCGATCCAGCCGACGGCCCCGGCCACGGCCAGCTCCAGGAGCACGTCGTCGGAGCCGACCAGCAGGTCGAGCCCGGGCGCCAGCTCGGCGATCTCGTACGCCCGGCGCGCGTCGCCGCTGAACTCCTTGACCGCGACGATCAGCCCCTCGTCGAAGAGCCGGGCCAGCAGCGCGGGCGTCAGGTCCACCTTGGTGTCGTAGGGGTTGTTGTAGGCCACGACGGGCACGCCCGCCCTGGCCACCTCGCGGTAGTGGTCGAGGACGGCGGCCTCGCCGGCCCGGTAGGCGTTCGGCGGCAGCAGCAGCACCGAGCCGCAGCCGGCCTCGCCGGCCCGCTCGGCCCACGCGCGCGACTCGGCCGCGCCGTACGCGCCGACGCCGGCCATCACGTTCGCTCCGCCGACGGCCTCGACGGCGGTCTCCATCACGCGGGCGCGCTCCTCGGGCGTGAGCGTCTGGTACTCGCCGAGGGAGCCGTTGGGCACGATCCCGTCGCAGCCGCCGTCCACCAGCCAGCGGCAGTGCTCGGCGTACCGGTCGAGGTCGACGGTGAGGTCGTCGCGCAGGGGCAGCGCGGTGGCCACCATGACCCCGTGCCAGGGCCGGACGCGGTCGCTCATGACAAGTCCTCCAGGTCGGAGGGGGTGCGGGCAGGACAGAGCAGCGCACCTCCCGCGCAGTAATATGTCACATACTTTCGAGCTTGAGAAGGGCGTTCCCCGGTGACGGGACCGCCCTCCCCGGCCCATACCATCGATGACGTGAAGCAATCCACGGACCACCCGAACCGCCTCGTCCGGCTCCTGCTGTCGCCCTGGCATCCCACGGCGGAGTCGTTCAGCGGCTGGGCGCTCGCGTCCGTGGCGGCCAACGCCGGCATCACCGTGAGCGGCGCCGCCGTCCGCGTCACCGGCTCCGGGCTCGGCTGCCCGACCTGGCCGCGGTGCACACCCGACAGCTTCGTGCCGGTGGCGCATCCCGAGCTCTCGATGGCCACCATGCTGGTCGAGTTCGGCAACCGGCTGGTCACCTTCCTGGTGCTGGCGGTCGGGGTCGCCTGCGTGCTGTCGGCGCTGCGCCTGCGTCCGCAGCGCCGGTCCCTGCTCCTGCTGACCCTGCTCCAGCCGCTGGGCGTCGTGGCGCAGGCGATGTGGGGCGGCCTGGTGGTCAGGACCATGCTCAACCCGTTCACGGTGAGCGTGCACTTCCTCCTGTCGATCGTGCTGGTCGCCGCCTGCTGGGTGCTCTACCGGCGCACCCGGGAGGGCGACGGCCCGGTGCGTCCGCTGGTCCACCGCGACATCCGCCGGCTCGGCCACGTCTTGGTCCCGGCGGTGTTCGCCCTCCTGCTGGCCGGGGTGACCGCGACCGGCACGGGCCCGCACTCGGGCGACGAGCTGGCCTCGCGCTTCGACCTCGACATCGAGAGCGTGGTGCGGCTGCACGCCGACGTCGCCTACCTGGTGGTGGGGCTGACGTTCGCGCTGGCGTTCGCGCTGCGCGTGACCGGCGCGCCGCGCGAGGCCCGGCGGGCGGCGCTCGCCCTGCTGGGGGTCGAGCTGCTCCAGGGCGTGATCGGCTACACCCAGTACTTCCTGGCCGTGCCCGCGTTCCTGGTGGGGGTGCATGTCCTGGGCGCGACGCTGGTGTGGATCTTCACGCTGCGCGCCGTCACGGCGCTGCGCGTGCGCGACGCCGCCGAGGAGGCCCCCGCCCCCTCCCCCACCGGAGTGCCCGCCGCCGTCTGAGTGGTTGTGCCATGGTGTGGGGTGAGATGTCGGCCACTCCCCCACCGAGGCGAGGTGTAGTTTTGCGGCAGTTCGTCCGCCCCTTCTGGCGTGCCGCTCTTCGCGCACGCCGCCCCTCCCGGACCGTGTTACGCCGGGCCTACCAGGGGGCGGTCCTGCTTAGCGTGCTCGCCCTGGCCCCCATGACCTGGGCCTGGCTCGGCAGCGCGCCCCACCGCGTGGTCGCCGGCGAGCCCGGCTGGCGGGCGCGGGTGCCCGGCGCCGAGGCCGCGCTGGTGCTCGGCGCCGGCCTGTACGGCGGCCACCCCTCCCCCATGCTGGCCAGCAGGCTCGACATCGCCGCCGAGCTGTACCGGGCGGGCAAGGTCAGGGCCGTGCTCCTGTCGGGCGACAACAGCCGCAGGGAGTACGACGAGCCGTCGGCGATGGCCGACTACCTGGCCGCCCGGGGCGTGCCCCAGGAGGTCATGGTCCTGGACTATGCCGGCTTCGACACCTGGGACTCCTGCGTACGGGCCCGCCAGGTGTTCGGCGCCAGCCGGGTGACCGTGGTGACCCAGGCCTTCCACCTGCCCCGGGCGGTGACGCTGTGCCGGGCGGCCGGCCTGGAGACGTTCGGCGTGGGCGACGACTCGACCCGGCGCTGGGCCGCCACCACCTCCGTCTACGCCACCCGGGAGATCGCCGCGACCGCCAAGGGCCTCGCCGACGCCCTGCTGCTGCACTCCGAGCCGGTCTTCCCCGGCCCGCGGGAGACCTCGCTCACCACGATCCTGGCCCGCTCCCGCTGACCGCCGGGAACTGCGCCCGGGACATGCTCATGATCTCCAGCAGCGCCCGCTGCTCCTCGTGGAAGGCGTTCTCGTCCACCACGCGGCGCGCGGCCCGCTCGTGCAGCAGGCCCAGCTCGGTGGCGGCGAGCTGGTAGTCGCGCATGGCCCGCAGGCCCCGCTTGCCGCCGTGCGCGCGGGCCCACTGCCGGGCCTTGCGGCGCCGGGGCAGCGCGGACAGCATGTGGATGTCGCCGGCGTCGACCAGCCGCGTCGGTTCGTACGGCGGCAGGTAGCGCTGCAGGAGCGCGACGATGCGCCGCCGGTCGCGGAAGACCACCGCGATCAGCACGGCCAGCACCAGCAGCAGCGTGGCGTAGGCGATCACCAGGCCACGGAAGCCGCCGTAGGAGACCATGCCGTTCCACAGGCCGTGCAGCACCATCGCGCCCGCCCAGCCGGCCATGATGGAGAACACCCGCTCGGGTCCCTGGCGCTGGGCCGCGTAGGCCACCGCCACCCCGATCATCGAGGTGAACAGGGGGTGCGCGAACGGCGACAGGATGCCGCGCAGCACCACGGTGACGGCCAGGCCCACGCCGCCGGCCTCGGAGTTGAGCGCCTGGACGTAGTAGCTGACGTTCTCGCTCATCGCGAAGCCGAGGCCCACCATGCTCGCGTAGATGACGCCGTCGGTGGGCCCGTCGAGCTCGGCCCGGCGGAAGCGGAGCAGCCCGAGCAGCACCAGGCCCTTCATGGTCTCCTCGACCACGGGCGCGCCGAACGTGGCGACCAGGTTGCGGGCGCTGGCCGCCGACACGTTGACCGTGTCGGTGACATAGTGCAGGTTGAGCGAGTTGATCAGACCGGCGACGAGCACGGCGACGCCCGCGCCCCAGGCGAAGGCGAAGATCAGGTTGCTGCGCGGCTCGGGCTCCATCCGGTCGAGCGCGAGCACCGCGGCCAGCAGCAGCGGCACCGGCGCCAGGGCCAGCACGAGCGCGATCACGAACTGCACGGGCGCGCCGTTGATCACGTCGAAGGAGAGGGAGACGAGCGCGCAGATGCCGGTGAGGACCAGCCCGGTGATCAACGCGAACGAGGGGCGGTCCTTCAACACCCAGCGTGGATCACGGGACGTCATACGGTGACTTTAACGGATCACGGAGCAGGTGTCCCGCGCGGGAGCCCGCCCCGGTCAGGGGCCGTGGACGCGTCCCGCCGAGGGGTCCGCTCAGGACAGCAGCGGGTCGATCGCGACGGCCAGGAACAGCAGCGCCAGGTAGGCGTTGGACCAGTGGAAGAAGCGCATCGGGCGCAGGTCGACCCCGGTCTTGCCGGCGTTGAGCCGGGCCAGCAGGCGGTGCACCTCCCACAGGCACATGGCGCCCAGCACCGCGGCCACGATCGGGTAGAACAGCGTGGTCCCGGCCACCGGCCACAGGGCCAGCGAGCACAGCACGGTCGCCCAGGTGTAGGCGATCGACTCCAGGATCACCCGCCGCTCGGTGGCCACGACGGGCAGCATCGGCACCTCGGCCGCCGCGTAGTCCTCCTTGTAGCGCATGGCCAGCGTCCAGGTGTGCGGCGGCGTCCAGAAGAACACCACGCCGAACAGCACCAGCGGCGCCCAGTCGAGCCGGTCGGTGATGCCGGCCCAGCCGATCAGCACCGGCATGCAGCCCGCGATGCCGCCCCACACGATGTTCTGGGCGGTGCGCCGCTTGAGGATCATCGAGTAGACGAGGACGTAGAACAGGATCGCCCCGGTGGACAGCACGGCGGCGAGCAGGTTGGTCGTCGCCCACAGCCCGATCAGGGACAGCAGGCCGAGCACGATGCCGAAGATCAGCGCCCCGCGCGGGGAGACCTGGTGCCGGGCCAGAGGGCGGCGCCGGGTGCGGCGCATCTTCTGGTCGATGTCGCGGTCGACGTAGCAGTTGAGGGCGTTGGCGCTGCCCGCCGACAGCGTGCCGAACACCATGACCGCGACGGACGTCCACAGCGGCGGCAGCCCTCCGGCGGCCAGGAACATCACCGGCAGCGTGGTGATGAGCAGCAGCTCGATGATCCGCGGCTTGGTCAGGGCGATGTAGGCCTTGACGACCATGCCGATCGAGCGGCCGCTCGGGCGCGGCGCATCCTCCGCCGGAGCGGGGGCCGTCGCCTGCCTGTTCGTCAGCACCGTCAAGGCGCTTCCAGCACGTGCGGAGTCAACGCGTAACCTCTGATTAGAGCGGATCCGTGGACGGGGCGCCGTGGCGGCCCTGCGGACAACAACCAAACTGTAGTCGCAGGGTCGGCCGGTCCGGCCAATGGGGGGCTCGGGGCCGGGCGTCACCACACCTGGGACACGCGTGGAGGGAGTGGGGAACGTTCGGCGTCGCCACTCGGTTAGGGTCCGGTGTGGGCGGGATATGCCAAACCGGCACCATCCAATGACAACTAGATTCCGGAGATCGAGCACTTGAGCACCGAACTCGTGCCAGCCCTCGAATGGACCGACCTCGACAAGAAGGCGGTCGACGTCGTTCGAGCCCTGGCCATGGACGCAGTGGAGAAGGCGGGCTCGGGCCACCCCGGCACCGCCATGAGTCTGGCACCCGCCGCATACCTGCTTTTCCAGCGTACGATGCGCCACGACCCGACGGACCCGACCTGGATCGGTCGTGACCGATTCGTGCTGTCGTGCGGCCATTCGAGCCTGACCCTGTACATCCAGCTCTACCTGTCGGGTTACGGCCTCACCCTGGAGGACCTGGAGCGCCTGCGCCAGTGGGACAGCCGCACCCCCGGCCACCCCGAGCACGGCCACACGGCCGGCGTGGAGACCACGACGGGCCCGCTGGGCCAGGGCCTGGGCAACGCCGTGGGCATGGCGATGGCCGCCCGCCGCGAGCGCGGCCTGTACGACCCCGACACCGCGCCGGGTTCCTCGCCGTTCGACCACCACATCTGGTGCTTCGTCAGCGACGGCGACATCGAGGAGGGCATCAGCCACGAGGTGAGCGCCCTCGCCGGTCACCAGAAGCTGGGCAACCTGACGGTCGTCTACGACGACAACCACATCTCGATCGAGGACGACACCCTCATCGCCAAGTCCGAGGACGTCCTCAAGCGCTACGAGGCGTACGGCTGGCAGACGCTGAGCGTGGACTGGACCGAGACCGGCGACTACGTCGAGGACGTGCAGGCGCTGCACGCCGCGCTGGAGGAGTCGCGCGCCGAGACCGACCGGCCGACGTTCATCCGGCTGCGCACGATCATCGGCTGGCCCGCGCCCAACAAGCAGAACACCGGCAAGATCCACGGCTCCGCGCTCGGCGCCGAGGAGGTCGCCGCCACCAAGCGCGTGCTCGGCATGAACCCCGACAAGGACTTCGACGTCCCGGCCGAGGTGCTGCAGCACGCCCGCGAGGTGGCCCGCCGCAACCACGAGGGCCGCGCCGAGTGGCAGAAGTCCTACGACGCCTGGCGCGAGGCCAACCCGGAGCGCGCCGCCGAGCTCGACCGCATCTCCGCCCACCGGCTGCCCGACGGCTGGACCCAGGCGCTGCCGCAGTTCGAGAAGGGCGCGTCGATGGCCACCCGCAAGGCCTCCGGCGAGGTGCTCAGCTCCCTGGCGCCGATCCTGCCGGAGCTGTGGGGCGGCTCGGCCGACCTGGCCGAGTCCAACAACACCACGATGAAGGGCGAGCCGTCGTTCATCCCGGAGGAGTACCAGACCAAGGAGTTCCCGGGTAACCGCTACGGCCGCACGCTGCACTTCGGCATCCGCGAGCACGGCATGGGCGCCATCCTCAACGGCATCGCCCTGCACGGCGGCACCCGCCCCTACGGCGGCACGTTCCTCGTCTTCTCCGACTACATGCGCCCCGCCGTGCGCCTGGCCGCGCTGATGAAGCTGCCGGTCACGTACGTGTGGACGCACGACTCGATCGGCCTGGGCGAGGACGGCCCGACGCACCAGCCGATCGAGCACCTGTGGGCGCTGCGCGCGATCCCCGGCCTCGACGTGGTCCGCCCGGGCGACGCCAACGAGACCGCCTACGCCTGGAAGGCGATCCTGGAGCACAGCGACCGGCCGGCCGCGCTGGCGCTGACCCGCCAGAACCTGCCGGTCTACGAGGGCACCAGCGCCGAGGGCGTCGCCCGCGGCGGCTACATCCTGCGCGACGCGTCCGACGCCCAGCCGCAGGTGATCCTCATCGCCACCGGCAGCGAGGTCGAGCTGGCCGTCAACGGCCGTGACCTGCTGGAGGCGCAGGGCATCCCGACGCGGGTCGTGTCGATGCCGTGTGTCGAGTGGTTCCACGGGCAGGACTCGGCGTACAGGCAGAGCGTGCTGCCGCCGTCGGTCAAGGCCCGCGTCGCCGTCGAGGCGGGAGTCGCGCTCGGCTGGCGGGAGTTCGTCGGCGAGGCGGGGGAAGTGGTGAGCCTCGAACACTTCGGCGCCTCCGCGCCGTACAAGACGCTGTACGAGCAGTTCGGGCTGACGGCCGAGAGAGTGGCGGCGGCGGCCAAGGCCAGTCTGGCCAAGCTGGGCCACGACAAGGGTGAGACGACGGGAAACTGAAGATGAGCGAGATCCTCAACAAGCTGACCGGCCAGGGCGTGTCCGTCTGGCTGGACGACATCAGCCGCGAGCGGCTGCGCACGGGCAACCTGGAGCAGCTGATCCGCGAGAAGAACGTGGTCGGCGTGACCTCCAACCCCACGATCTTCGCCAGCGCGCTCAGCAAGGGCGACGCCTACGACGCGCAGCTGCACGACCTGGCCGTGCGCGGCGTCGAGGTGGGCGAGGCCGTGCGCGCCATCACCACCTACGACATCCGCTGGGCGGCCGACGTCCTGCGCCCCGTCTACGACGCCACCAACGGCGTCGACGGGCGCGTGTCGCTGGAGGTGGACCCGCGCCTGGCGCGTGACACGGACAAGACGGTGGCCGAGGCCCGCGCGCTGTGGTGGCTGGTCGACCGGCCCAACCTGTTCATCAAGATCCCGGCGACGCTCGAGGGCCTGCCCGCGATCACGCAGGCCATCGGCGAGGGCATCAGCGTCAACGTCACGCTGATCTTCTCGCTGGAGCGCTACCGCGCGGTCATGGACGCCTGGCTGGCGGGTCTGGAGGCGGCCCAGGCCAAGGGCCTCAACCTGGCCACGATCGAGTCGGTGGCCTCGTTCTTCGTCAGCCGGGTCGACACCGAGATCGACAAGCGGCTCGACCAGCTCGGCAAGACGGAGCTCAAGGGCCAGGCGGGCATCGCCAACGCGCGCCTGGCGTACGCGGCGTTCGAGGAGGTCATGGCCTCCGAGCGGTGGCAGCGCCTGCGCGCGGCCGGCGCCCGCCCGCAGCGCCCGCTGTGGGCATCGACCGGCGTGAAGAACCCCGAGTACTCCGACACCATGTACGTCGACCAGCTCGTCGCTCCCGGCACGGTCAACACGATGCCGGAGAAGACGCTCGACGCGACGGCCGACCACGCCCGGGTCACCGGCGACACGGTCCGCCCGTACTACGAGCAGGCGTGGAACACCATGGCCGCGCTCAAGGACGCCGGGGTGGACTACGACGACGTGGTCCGGGTGCTCGAGGACGAGGGCGTCGACAAGTTCGAGGCCTCGTGGAACGAGCTGCTCGAGAGCGTCCGCAAGAACCTGGTCCCCTGATGCCCGCTCCTTCGAGGGACGTCAGCGACCATGCGGAGGGGGTGGCGTGCGCCGCCTCCTCCGGCGGCGCACCGCTCGCCGTAGCACAGGAGGCTTGAGATGACAGACCCGCAGGCGCCCGCGGAGGGGGCGCAGGCTGTGGACAGCACGGTCGGCAGCGCGGTCGACGCGGCCACGCCGGGCAAGGGGAACGGCCCGGCCGGGGCGACCGCCGCGGCGTCGGCGGCCACCTCGGTCGCCGGCACCTCGACCACCATCGAGGCGGCCGCGGCCAACCCGCTGCGCGACCCGCGCGACAAGCGGCTGCCGCGGGTGGCCGGGCCGTGCGTCATGGTGCTGTTCGGCGTCACGGGAGACCTGGCCAAGCGCAAGCTGCTGCCGGCGATCTACGACCTGGGCAACCGGGGGCTGCTGCCGCCCGGCTTCTCGCTGGTCGGCTTCGCCCGGCGCGACTGGAAGAACCAGGACTTCGCCCAGCTGACGCACGACGCCGTCAAGGAGCACGCGCGGACGCCGTTCCGCGAGGAGGTCTGGAAGCAGATCCGCGAGGGCATCCACTTCGTGCCCGGCGAGTTCTCCGACGACGGGGCGTTCGACGCGCTGGCCATGGCGCTCAAGGAGATCGACGAGACCCGCGGCACGGGCGGCAACTACGCCTTCTACCTGTCGGTGCCGCCGAAGTTCTTCCCCGTTGTGGTGGAGCAGCTCAAGCGGACCGGCCTGGCCGACGCGCCGCCCGGTTCGTGGCGGCGCGTGGTCATCGAGAAGCCGTTCGGGCACGACCTGAAGTCGGCCCACGAGCTGAACGAGATCACCACCTCGGCCTTCCCGGAGAGCTCGATCTTCCGGATCGACCACTACCTGGGCAAGGAGACCGTCCAGAACATCATGGCGCTGAGGTTCGCCAACAACCTCTACGAGCCGATCTGGAACCGCAGCTTCGTCGACCACGTGCAGATCACGATGGCCGAGGACATCGGCATCGGCGGCCGGGCCGGCTACTACGACGGCATCGGCGCGGCCCGCGACGTGATCCAGAACCACCTGCTCCAGTTGCTGGCCCTGGTCGCCATGGAGGACCCCACCTCCTTCGAGGCGCAGTCGCTGCGGCGGGAGAAGGAGAAGGTGTTCAAGGCGGTCCGGTTGCCGGCCGACCTGGCGGCCAACACGGCGCGCGGCCAGTACGCCGCGGGCTGGCAGGGCGGCCAGAAGGTCGTCGGCTACCTGGAGGAGGACGGCATCCCGCCGGACTCCGTGACCGAGACGTACGCGGCCGTCAAGCTGGAGATCGCCAACCGGCGCTGGGCCGGGGTGCCGTTCTACCTGCGCACCGGCAAGCGGCTCGGCCGGCGGGTGACGGAGGTGGCCGTGGTGTTCCAGCGGGCGCCGCACCTGCCGTTCTCCAAGGACGACACCGAGATCCTCGGCCAGAACGCGCTGGTCATCCGGGTACAGCCGGACGAGGGCATCACGGTGCGGTTCGGCTCGAAGGTGCCGGGCACGGCCATGGAGGTGCGCGACGTGTCCATGGACTTCGCCTACGGCGAGTCGTTCATGGAGTCGTCGCCGGAGGCGTACGAGCGGCTGCTGCTGGACGTGATGATCGGCGACCCGCCGCTCTTCCCGCACCAGCGCGAGGTCGAGCTGTCGTGGAAGATCCTCGACCCGATCGAGGAGTTCTGGGCCACGCAGGGCCAGCCGGAGCCGTACCCGTCCGGGTCGTGGGGGCCGCCGTCGGCCGACGCGATGATGGCGCGCGACGGCCGCGTGTGGAGGAGACTCTGATGACGACCTTCATGCTGAGCGACACGACGGCGGGGAAGATCGCCGGCCAGCTCACCCTGCTGCGCCACCAGATGGGCGCGCCGGCCATCGGCATGGTGCTGACGCTCGTCGTGATCTGCGAGGAGCGCGACCAGTACGACGCGCTGCGGGCGGCCACCGAGGCGGCCCGCGAGCACCCGTCGCGCATCCTCGTGGTGATCAACCGGGAGACCGACGAGCCGACCCGGCTCGACGCGGAGCTGCGCATCGGCGAGTCCACGCCGGGCGAGGTGGTCGTGCTGCGCCTGTACGGCGAGCTGACCGACCACGCCGACTCGGTGGTGAGCCCGCTGCTGCTGCCCGACACCCCGGTGGTGGCCTGGTGGCCGGGCAAGGCGCCCGACGTGCCGGCCAAGGACCCGATCGGGATGCTGGCGCAGCGGCGCATCACCGACGCCCGCATGGCGCCCGACGGCGGCGTCAAGGCGCTGGCGACGCGGGCCAAGGGCTACGCGCCGGGTGACACCGACCTGGCGTGGGCCCGGCTGACGCCCTGGCGCAGCCTGCTCGCGGCGGCCTTCGACCAGCCCATCGGCAAGGTCCGCAAGGGCCAGGTGGAGGCGGCCTCGGGCAACCCGAGCGCGCCGCTGCTGGCGGCGTGGCTGTCCGAGCGGCTGGGCGCCACGGTGAAGGTCTCCGACTCGGCCGGTCCGGGTCTGACCACCGTGCGGCTGACCACGCCGGAGGGCGACCTGTCGGTGGCCCGCGCCGACGCCCGGCTGGCCACGCTGTCCCGGCCGGGGCAGCCCGACCGGAACGTGGCGCTGGCCCGCCGGCAGACCCCCGAGCTGCTGGCCGAGGAGCTGCGGCGGCTCGATCCGGACGAGACCTACGAGACGGCCATCAAGCGGCTGGCCCGCTCGTACAAGCCCTGACGTCGTCCGGACCTGTTCGGCGAGACGGCCGGGCGCCCCGTGCGGGTGCCCGGCCGTTTCGTTCGCCGGGTCGTGTCGCCGGAGGTCCACCTGTGGCGCGTTCGGCCGGGGCGCGCCGCGGGGCGTGGCGTGGCCGGGGCCGTGGGGATGGAAGACTGGTCCCCGTGAGCGTTCCAACCGTAGTCGTCCACCGAGACGCCGACATCCTGGCCAAGGCCGTGGCCGCGCGGATCATCACCCGGCTCGTCGACGTCCAGTCCGCCAAGGGCACCGCGTCGCTGGTGCTGACCGGCGGCACGATCGGCATCGCCACCCTCGCGGCCATCGCCGGCACGCCCGCGCGCGACGCCGTCGACTGGCGGCGCCTCGACATCTGGTGGGGCGACGAGCGTTTCCTGCCCGACGGCGATCCCGAGCGCAACGAGACGGGCGCCCGGCGGGCGCTGCTCGACCACGTCGACGTCGACCCGGAGCGGGTCCACGTCATGCTCGGCCCCGACTCGGGGCTGACGGCCGAGGAGTCGGCCGACGCCTACGCCACCGAGCTGGCCAAGGCGGCCCGGCCCGAGGACCACGGGCCCTCGCCGTCGTTCGACGTGATGCTGCTCGGCATGGGGCCCGACGCGCACGTGGCCTCGCTGTTCCCCGGCATGCCGGCGCTGTACGACACGCGGCCGGTGGTGGCCGTGCACGGCGCGCCCAAGCCGCCGCCCACCCGCATCTCGCTCACGCTGCCCGCGCTCCAGGCCTCTCGCGAGGTGTGGGTGATCGCCGCCGGCGCGGAGAAGGCGGGCGCGGTGCGGCTGGCCCTGTCGGAGTCCGGACCGGTGCAGGTGCCGGCGGCGGGGGCGCGGGGCCGCTCGCGCACGCTGTTCCTGCTGGACCGCGCGGCGGCCGGCAAGATCCCGCCCGGCCTCGGCCGGTTGGCCTCCCCCTGAGCGCTCAGGCGGCTCAGGCGGTGGCCTTCTCCAGCGCCTCGATCTCGGCCAGCAGCGCCCGCTTGCGCTCGGCAGGGAGGTAGGAGGCGGTCACGCCGTTGCGGGCCAGCTCGGCCAGCTCGCCCCGCCCGAGGCCGAAGACCCGGGCCACGGTCCGGTACTCCCCGGCCAGCGTGGTGTCGAACATGGGCGGGTCGTCGGAGTTGAGCGTCACGAACAGCCCCTCTTCCAGCAGGCGCGGCAGCGGGTGGTCCTCGATGCGGGCCACCTGCCCCGTGCAGACGTTGGAGGTGGGGCAGACGTCGAGCGGCAGCCGCGTCTCGCGCAGGTGGGCGACGAGCCGCTCGTCCTGGAGGCAGGCGATGCCGTGGCCGATGCGCTCGGCGCCGTACGCCTCGACGACCTCCCAGATCGTCTCCGGCCCGGTCATCTCGCCGCCGTGCGGGACGCTGTGCAGGCCGGCGTTGCGGGCGGCGGTGAACGCGTCGCGGTAGGCGTCGCGGTAGTGGACGCGCTCCTGCTCGATGCCTCCGATGCCGAAACCTACCAACGCCGCGGGAGGTTCCTCCAGGGCGTGTCCTACGGTGATCTCCGCCGCCTCGACGCCGTACTCGCCGGGGATGTCGAAGATGTAGGCCATCTCCACGCCGAACTCCTCCGGCGCGCGGCGGGCTGCCAGGTCGAGGGCCTCGGTGACCTCGCGCCGCGGCATCCCGACGATGTGGTGGGCGTACGGGGTGACCTGGAGCTCGGCGTACCGGGCGCCCTGCGCGGCCAGGTCGCGGGCCAGCCCGAGCACCAGGGTGGCGACGTCCTCCGGCTCGCGCGCCAGCGCGTTGACCGCCGTGTAGACCCGGGCGAAGTGCGGGAAGTCGGTGAACCGGTAGAAGGCGCGCAGCTCCTCCTCCGACGTCGGCACGCCGCCGTCGGGGTGGCGGCGCGCCAGCTCCAGGACCGTGGGGACGGACGCGGAGCCGATGAGGTGGACGTGCAGCTCGACCTTGGGCAGGGCGTCGATGAACGCGTCGAGGGCGGCGTCGCCCGAGGAGGCGTCCACTCGGGCCGGGATGGTGGCATCGGTCGTCATGGCGACGACCTTAGGCCGCCCTCCTGCCGTACGGACAGCTTTGGCGGCCGAATCTCACACAAAGCCGTCAGGTTCGCTCGTCATGGCTGGGATGGCTCGGCCGGCGCGGCGGGCTCGGTGGGCTCGGTCGCCCAGGCCCGCACCAGCGGCAGCAGCACCTCGTCGGCCGCCTCCGCCACGAAGGCGTCGTCCAGCGGCGGCCCGACGAAGATCAGCCGATGCCACACGAGGGCCTCGGCGACGGCGGCGAGCCGGGCGGTGTCCGCGCTCCTGGCCGGCTCGCCGCGCCCGGCGGCCCGCTCCAGCAGGGCCTCCACGCCGCCGAGGTCGCGGGTGAGCATGTGCGCGCGCAGCGCCCTGGCCAGCTCCTGGTTCGACACCAGCGTCGAGGACAGGCCCATGATGAGCGTGTGCTTGCGTTCGGCCGTCTCGCGCAGGGCCCCGACCAGCTCGGCCAGGTCGCCCCGGAGCGAGCCGGTGTCGCACGGGCGCGGCGTGTCCATGTCGAAGTGGTTGCAGATGACGTCCACGACCAGCTCGGGCTTGCCCGCCCAGCGCCGGTAGATCGTGGCCTTGCTGGCCCGGGCCCGCCGGGCGATCTGGTCGACCGACATCCGGTCGTAGCCCATCTCCGACAGCAGCTCCAGCGTGGCGTCGAGGATGGCCCTCTCGCGCACGGGGTCGAGTGGGGCCACGTCCACGTCCTCCGGTCCTGCCCGGCGGGTCCGCCCGGCGATGGTGCTCAGCTCGTCACGGAGTCGCCGGGTGCCCGTCGGTGCGTCACCGTACGGCGATCCGTTCGAATCGTACGCCGGTGAGCTCGGTGGACACGTCCCAGAGGCGGGCGGCGAGCTCCTCGGAGCGGGCGTCGGCGGACGGGGTGAGGAGGCGCAGCTTCGGGCCGACGAACTCGCCGCCGCGGATGTCCGGCGAGGTGGCGGCGTACAGGGAGGGCAGCGCGCCGGCCTCGGGGCTCAGCAGGAACAGGCTCAGAAGGGGCTTGAGCGGCCCCACCTTGACGATGTTCGTGGCGGTGGCGCCCGGATGCGTGGCCACGCTCCTGAGGTCGGCCCGGGTCCGCTCGGCGCGCCGCTGGAGCTCCAGGGTGAACAGCAGGTTCGCCAGCTTGGAGCGGCCGTAGGCGCTCATCCGGCCGTAGCCGCGCTCCAGGGTGAGGTCGTCGAAGTCGAGCCGGCCGCGGGCGTGGGCGTCGCTGGAGACGGTCACCACGCGCGCGCCCGGGCGGGCGAGCAGCTTCGGCAGGAGCAGTCCGGTCAGCGCGAAGTGGCCCAGGTGGTTGGTGCCGAACTGCAGCTCGAACCCGTCTTTCGTCAGGCTGCGGGCCTTCATGCCGACACCGGCGTTGTTGACCAGCAGGTCCACCTCGTCCACGCTCTCGGCGAACGCGCGCACGGAGGCCAGGTCGGCGAGGTCCAGCCGGGCGTGCTCGGCGCGGGCGGCGGGGACGGCCCGCCGGATCGCGGCCACGGCGTCCGCGCCCTTGGCGTCGGACCGCGCGGCCACGATCACGCGGGCGCCGCGCCGGGCCAGCTCCAGCGCGGTGGGCAGGCCGATGCCGCTGTTGGCGCCGGTGACGATCGCGGTGCGGCCGTCGAGGGTCGGCATGTCGTCGGGGGTCCAGGTGGTCATCGCCACTCCTGAGGCATTCAGGTGTACGGAACGGTTTCGTACACCATAGCTCTCTGCGGTCGCCCGCGCGATCCCCCACCCGCCCCGACCGCTGATCCGGCTGGCGTGCCGGAGCAGGGGCGGCTGCCCGCCGAGGCCGGCTGTGCGGGTCGCCTAAGGGAGGAGGCGTCCGGCGTCGCGCGGCGGCCGGTCAGCCCTCCAGGCGGCGACGGGCGTGTCGCTCCTCGCGGCGGGCCACCTCCAGGCGCTGCTCGCTCTCCCGCAGCTTCCTGCGGGCCTTGGTGAGCTTGCGCTCCAGCCGCGCCACCTTCTCCAGGCGCGTCTCGTGCTCCTGTACGGCCTCCGCCAGCGTTTCGCGCCACTCCAGGTAGGCCGACTCGGCCTCCATGCGCTCCTGCGCCCGGCGGGCCTCACGGGCGGCGCGCGCCTCGGTCTCACGCCTGGCCCGCTCCTCGGCCGCCGCCTTCCGCGCCGCCCGGCTCCCTCCGGTTCCCGCCTCGGACCTCGCCCCAGGGGCGCCGTCTGCCCTTCCGGTGGCGGCCTCCGCTCCCGCCGCCTCGGCTCTTCGCGTGCCGGCTCCGGACTCCGCCGGGGCCGGGGCGAAGCCGCTGTACTCCAGGGGTCGCACCAGGCGGCCCCGCCGCACCTCGGCCGCCGCGCCCTCGTCCACCACGGCGGCGTCCAGCGTCCGGTCCACCTCCACCGCCGCCGCGGCCGACAGCCCCGCGTCCTGCGTGACCAGCCGGCCGACCCGCTCCGCGACGGCGCCGCGCCGGCGCGCGACCTCGGCCAGCGCCTCCGCGTCGTGGGCCGCCCAGGCCCGGCGCAGTTCCTCCCCCACCTCCAGCAGCTCGCGCAGATCGTCCGGGTGCTCGCGGACGGCCCGGTTCACGGCCCACGCCGAGACCGTCGGCTTGCGCAGCCGCCCGATCTCGCGGGACAGCGTCGCGTCGCCCGCGTCCTTGGCCGCACGGGCCTCGGCCGCGCGCGCGGCGGTGAACTCGGACGGCGGCAGCCCATAGAGGCGGTCGGCCACCTCGTCAAGATCCACACCAGTGAGATACCCCACATGGGTGGGTTTGTAGCGCATAGTGGAGGCAAGGCCTGCCGAACGGAGTTCTCTCGTGTTCGAGCGATTCAGCGATCGTGCCCGGAGAGTGGTCGTCCTCGCCCAGGAAGAGGCGCGGATGCTGAACCACAACTACATCGGCACCGAGCACATCCTGCTCGGCCTGCTGCACGCGGGCGACGGCGAGGACGTCGCGGCGCGGGCCCTGGAGGGCTTCGGGGTGGAGCTGGGGCCGATGCGGCGGTACGTGGAGCAGCAGGTGGGGCGCGGCACCAAGGGCCCGCCGGGGCACATCCCGTTCACGCCGCGCGCCAAGAAGGTGCTGGAGCTCTCGCTGCGCGAGGCGCTGCAGCTCCGTCACAACTACATCGGCACGGAGCACATCCTGCTCGGGCTCGTCCGGGAGTCGGACGGGCTCGCGGCGCAGGCGCTGCTGGACGCCGGGGTCCCGCTGGACCGGCTGCGCGAACGCGTGCTCGCGCTGGTCGCGGCGGGACCGAGGGACAAGCCGGCCGAGCCGTACTACACGAGCGGCCCGACGCTGGTCGAGCGGCTGACGCGGATCGAGGAGAGCCTGGAGCGCATCGAACGCCATCTCGGCATCGCGCGCCCGCCCGGCGACCCCACCGAGCGCCCGGCCGGCGCCTCTGGCGAGCACCCGGCCAGGGCGTCTGGCGAGCGGCCCGCCGAGGCTTCCGGGGCAGGCACCGGGGAGACGTCCGGGGCGGGCGCTGGCGATGCTCCTCGCGAGACCCTTCGGGAGCACCCTGGCGAGACGTCGCAAGAGGCCCGCCGGGAGCAAGCCGGTGAGACGTCGCGAGAGGCCCGCCGGGAGCAAGCCGGTGAGACGTCGCGAGAGGCCCGCCGGGAGCAAGCCGGTGAGACGTCGTGGGAGGGGCCCCGGAACCCGCCCGGCGAAGCGTCGCGAGAGGAGCCCCGGGACCGGCCCGGTGAGGGGCCGGGCGCCGCCGGAGCCGGTTGAGGCCGCCGCCGGGTCAGCTCGAGACCATCGCGCCCACCGGCAGCCGCGACTCCAGCACCCCCGGGTCCTCGGTGTAGGTGATCGACGCCCCGAGCGAGGCCATGAGCCGCCGCATCCGGACGTTGTCCGACAGCATGGTCGCCCGCACCTCGGCGTACCCGAGGTCGCGCGCCGCCCGGATCAACGCCCTGGCCAGTGCCGAGCCGAGACCGCGCCCCTGCCAGCGGTCCTCGATCAGGAAGGCCATCTCGGCGGCGCCGGGATCGGAGCCGAACATCAGGTTCGCCATGGCCACGACCTGCCCGTCGTGGCCCGCCACGAGCGAGTGGCCGCGGCTGCGGTCGCACAGCTTGTCGAACATGCGCGGCGGCAGCGCCGGCATCGAGGTGAAGTAGCGGAAGCGGCGCGCCTCGGGCGAGCACCGGTCGTGCAGGTCGCGCACGGCCTCGCGGTAGATCGAGGTGAGCGGCCGGATGACGACCTCCACGCCGTCGGCCAGCTTCACGGAGCGGTTCCCGGCGGACTGCTCGGCCGGCGGCTGGGCCAGCCGGGCGAAGGAGGCGGCGCGGGCGGCCTCGGTCAGCGTGAACGGCAGCTCCGCGCGGCGCAGCCGTACCGCGCGGCGGGGCGCCACGGGCACGACGAGCTGGGTCGGGTCGGGAAGATCACTCACCGCCTCACCATAGATCCAGCGGGCGTCGTCCGCGCGCAGCAGCTCGGCCAGCAGCTCGGGCAGCCGCCACGGCATGGAGCGCAGCCGGGAGGCCAGCAGCAGGACCCGGGTGGGCTCGTCGGTCAGCTCGTGCGCGGTCGCCGGGACGACCTGGACCCGGCGCCCGCCGGCCGCCTCCAGGGCCTCGCGCACGGTCTCGGGGTGGGCGGGGATGTCGGCGACGAACTCGTCCACCGTGCCGTCGGCGTCGGACTGGACACTCAGGCCCAGGATGTTGCCGCCCCGGTCGGCCAGGGCGGCGGCCAGCGAGGCGAGTCGCCCCGGCCGCTCGTCCACCGTGGTGCGGATGCGCAAGAATCCCATGGGCACCAGCATGCCGGGCGGCTGTTACACGGCCGCTAACGTCGCGTTTCATGTAGCAAGATATGCGCCTATGAACACACATGTTCCGGTTTCGCCGGGTTTGCCGATTCTTGAGAGGATCTGCGGCGTGAGGATCTACGGCGGCGTCCCCCCTCGGGGACGACGCGAGAAGGGCGGAGAGGGCCGATGACGACGCTGTTCCGGGGCGGGCGGGTCTTCACCGCGGCCGGCGGGTTCGCCGAGGCCGTGCTGGTGCGCGACGGGGTGATCGCCGCGGTCGGCGACGAGCGCGACCTCGCCCGCGAGGCGGGCCCGCACGAGACCGTGGACCTGAAGGGCGGGCTGCTGACGCCCGGCTTCACCGACGCGCACATCCACCCGGTGCAGGCGGGGCTGGAGCGCGCGAAGTGTGACCTGTCCGAGGTGTACGGACTTGACGCGTACCAGGCGAAGATCGCCGACTATGCCGCGAAAAATCCGGACAAGGAGTGGATCGACGGCGGCGGCTGGGACATGTCCGCCTTCCCCGGCGGCCTCCCCCACCGCACCCAGCTCGACGCCGACGGCCGCCCCGTCTACCTCATCCAGCGCGACCACCACGCGGCCTGGGTCAGCACCCGCGCCCTGGAGCTGGCCGGCATCACCCGCGACACCCCCGACCCCGCCGACGGCCGCATCGAGCGCGACCCCGACGGCACGCCCAGCGGCGTGCTGCACGAGGGCGCCATGGACCTGGTCGGGCTGCTCACGCCGCGTCCCACCGCGGCCGACCAGGACGCCGCGCTCGACGACGCCCAGCGCCATCTGTTCTCGCTCGGCATCACCGGCTGGCAGGACGCGATCGTCGGCTCGTACGCGGGCTCGGACGACCAGCTCCCCACGTACCTGTCGGCCGCCCGCTCGGGCCGGCTGCGGGCCCGCGTGGTCGGCGCGCTGTGGTGGGACCGCACGCGCGGAGCCGACCAGATCGCCGACCTGGTCGAGCGCCGAGCCTCCGCCGAGGGGCTGGACCGGTTCGCCGCCACCTCGGTCAAGATCATGCAGGACGGCATCACCGAGAACTTCACCGCCGCCATGCTGGAGCCGTACTGCCTGTGCGGCGGCACGGGCCTGTCGTACGTGGACCCGGGCAAGCTCAAGGAGTACGTCGCCGAGCTGGACCGGCTCGGCTTCCAGGTGCACTTCCACGCCATCGGCGAGCGGGCGGTGCGCGAGACCCTCGACAGCTGCGAGGGCACCGACCCCGCCAACCGGCACCACATCGCGCACCTGCAGATCATCGAGCCGTCGGACGTACCGCGCTTCGCCCGGCTCGGCGTCACCGCCAACCTGCAGCCGCTGTGGGCCACCCACCACGCCCAGATGGACGAGCTGACCCTGCCTTACCTCGGCGAGCCCCGCTCGTCGTGGCAGTACCCGTTCGCCGACCTGCTGGCGCACGGCACGCGCTTCTGCGCGGGCAGCGACTGGCCGGTGTCGGACGCCGACCCGCTGCAGGGCATGCACGTGGCGGTCAACCGGACCGAGCCGGGCGGCTCCGTGCACGCCGGGTACCCGACCGCGCAGACGCCGTTCCTGCCCGGGCAGCGGCTCGACCTGGCCACGGCCCTGACCGCGTACACGGCCGGGTCGGCCTGGATCAACCGCTCCCCGGCCGGGGTGATCGAGCCGGGCCGCCCGGCGGACCTCGTCGTGCTGGACCGCGACCCGTTCGCGCTGCCGGCCGGGGAGATCTGGACGACCCGGGTGGCGCTGACGTTCGTGGACGGCGAGCCGGTGTACCAGCGCGCGGGCGCGTAGACCCGCAGCGCTGCTCAGCCCGGACACGCGCGACAGGGGCGTACACGACGCGAAGGGCCCCGGCGGCACCGCCGGGGCCCTTCGCGGCTCGTCATGCCGCGCGGACGTGATGTCCCGCTGTCCGTCCGGCGCCCGCCGGAACGGGAACTACCAGGGGGACCTGTTGTTGCGCAGGCGCTCGAGCGCCTCCTCCAGGATGGCCTTGCCGTCCTTGTCGCTCCTGCGCTCCTTCACGTAAGCCAGGTGCGTCTTGTACGGCTCGTTCTTGGGCGGAGCAGGCGGGGCCTGCTCGTCCTGTCCTGCCGGGAGGCCGCAGCGCGGGCAGTCCCACATCTCGGGGACCGCCGCGTCACTGGCGAAGCTGGGGCGCGTCTCGTGCATGTTCGCGCACCAGAACGAGACCCGCACTCTCGGAGCTGCCTCGCCGCGCTCGGCCTCCCCCATCGGGCCGGCGCCGACACGGCTGCCACGGATCGCGTTGCCACTACCCACGGATGAACTCCTCGCTCGATCGCCCCGCGAGACACGGGGGGAGAATCACTGTCACGCGCCAACCGCTCAGGGCTTCAGCAGGAGGCCCAGCGCGATGATGCAGACGAACCAGATCACGCCCGTGATGACCGTCAGCCGGTCGAGGTTGCGTTCCACCACGGACGAGCCGCCGAAGCTCGACGAGAAACCTCCGCCGAACATGTCGGACAGACCGCCACCCTTGCCCTTGTGGAGCAGCACGAGCAGGACCATGAGACAGCTCGCCAGGATGAGGGCGATGGAGATTCCGATTACCACGGTATGCCTGTTCCTTCAGTGCTCTGTGACGCGTGACGATTCAAACTTGCCTCTAGAGGGTACGACCTGGTGTCAAGTCGTGCCTCCGGAACGGCTCAGCTAGCCGGGCATATCGGTAAAACGGCAGATCTTGACGAACTCAGCGGCGTCGATGCTGGCCCCTCCCACGAGAGCGCCGTCGACGTCGGGCTGAGCCATGATGCCGGCGATGTTGCTCGACTTGACCGACCCTCCGTACAGGATACGGACAGCGGAGGCCACTTCGTCGTCGTACAGCTCAGCGAGTCGTCCGCGCAGGGCCGAACACACCTCCTGCGCGTCCTCCGGCGTGGCCACCTCGCCGGTGCCGATCGCCCACACCGGCTCGTAGGCCACCACGATGGACTTGACCTGCTCGGCGGTGACCTTGCGCAGGTCGGCCTCGAGCTGGGCCAGGGTGTGCGCCACGTGCCCCCCGGCCTTGCGCACCTCCAGGCCCTCGCCGACGCACAGGATGGGGGTCAGCGAGTGGCGGTAGGCGGCCTGGACCTTGGCGTTGACCAGGTCGTCGTCCTCGTGGTGGTACTGACGCCGCTCGGAGTGGCCGATCACCGCGTAGGTGCAGCCGAGCTTGGCCAGCATCGCGCCGGAGATCTCGCCGGTGTAGGCGCCGGCGTCGTGCTGGGACACGTCCTGCGCGCCGTACACGATGCGCAGCTTGTCGCCGTCGACGAGCGTCTGCACGCTGCGCAGGTCGGTGAACGGCGGCAGGACGGCGACCTCCACCTTGTCGAAGTCCTTGCCGCCGAGCGCGAAGGCGAGCTTCTGCACCAGGGCGATGGCCTCGAGGTGGTTGAGGTTCATCTTCCAGTTGCCGGCGATGAGCGGCTTGCGGCCGCCCACGGCGGGGCGGTCTGCCTGTCGCGTCACTCCGCGTCCTCCAGGGCGGCGAGTCCGGGGAGGGTCTTGCCCTCCAGGTATTCGAGGCTGGCCCCGCCCCCCGTGGAGATGTGGGAGAAGCCGTCCTCGGGCAGGCCGAGCCGGCGCACGGCGGCCGCCGAGTCGCCGCCGCCGACCACGGTGAAGGCGCCGGAGGCGATGAGCGCCTCCGCCACCGCGCGGGTGCCGCCCGCGAACGCGTCGAACTCGAACACGCCCATCGGGCCGTTCCAGAAGACGGTGCGGGCGTCGGCCAGCTTGGCCGCGAACAGCTCGCGGGTCTTCGGGCCGATGTCGAGCCCCTGCCGGTCGGCCGGGATCGCGTTGGAGGCGACCACGTCGTGCGGCGCGTCCTTGCCGAACTCGGTGGCCGCGAGCACGTCGACCGGCAGCACCAGCTCGACGCCGCGCTCGGCGGCCTGGTCGAGGAAGCCGCGCACCTGGTCGAGCTGGTCCTCCTGCAGCAGCGACCGGCCGACCTCGTGGCCCTGGGCCTTGAGGAAGGTGTAGGCCATGCCGCCGCCGATGAGCAGCCGGTCGACCTTGGTGAGCAGGCTCGCGATGACGCCGAGCTTGTCGGACACCTTCGCGCCGCCCAGCACCACGACGTACGGCCGCTCGGCGTGCTCGGTCAGGCGCCTGAGCACCTCGACCTCGGCCACGACCAGCCCGCCCGCCGCGTGCGGCAGGAGCTTGGGCACGTCGTAGACGCTGGCGTGCCTGCGGTGGACGGCGCCGAAGCCGTCGCCCACGTACAGCTCGGCCAGGCCGGCCAGCTTCTCGGCGAACTCCCGGCGCGCCTGGTCGTCCTTGGACTCCTCACCCGGCTCGTAGCGGAGGTTCTCCAGGAGGGCCACCTGGCCGTCCTGGAGCCCCGCGACGGCGGCCTGGGCGCTGTCGCCGACCACGTCGGTGGCGAAGACGACGTCCTGGCCGAGCAGCTCGCCGAGGCGCGTGGCCACCGGCCTCAGCGAGTACTTCGGCTCGGCCTTGCCCTTGGGCCGGCCGAGGTGGGCGCAGACGACGACCTTCGCGCCGCGCCCGGTCAGGGCCTGGATCGTCGGAACCGACGCTCTGATGCGGCCGTCGTCGGTGATCGTCTCACCGTCGAGAGGGACGTTCAGGTCGGCGCGCACGAGCACGCGCCGGCCCTTCACGTCGAGATCGTCGATCGTGCGCAACTGTGCTCCTTCCGCCGAGCGCGGCTCGGACGGTCCCGGGTGATGGATGTCTCGCTCGGCGCGGACCCGTCAGAGGTCGGCGCCCACCAGCTGGATGAGGTCGGCCAGGCGGTTGGAGTAGCCCCACTCGTTGTCGTACCAGCCGACGACCTTGACCTGGTTGCCGATCACCTTGGTGAGGCCGGCGTCGAAGATGCAGGAGGCCGGGTCGGTGACGATGTCGGAGGAGACGATCTCGTCCTCGGTGTAGGTGAGGATGCCCTTGAGCGGGCCCTCGGCGGCGGCCTTGACCGCGGCGTTGACCTCCTCGACGGTGACGTCGCGGCTGAGGTCGACGGTCAGGTCGGTGGCCGAGCCGGTGGGGATCGGCACGCGCATGGCGAAGCCGTCGAGCTTGCCCTTCAGCTCGGGCAGCACGAGGCCGATGGCCTTGGCGGCGCCGGTGGAGGTGGGCACCACGTTGAGCGCGGCGGCGCGGGCGCGGCGCAGGTCCTTGTGCGGGCCGTCCTGGAGGTTCTGGTCCTGCGTGTAGGCGTGGATGGTGGTCATCAGACCCTTCTCGATGGTGAAGGTGTCGTGGATGACCTTGGCCATCGGGGCCAGGCAGTTGGTGGTGCAGGACGCGTTGGAGATGATCGTGTGGTTGGCCGGGTCGTAGGAGTCGTGGTTGACGCCCATGACGATGGTGACGTCCTCGTTCTTGGCCGGGGCCGAGATGATGACCTTCTTCGCGCCGTTGTCGGCGTGCACCTTGGCCTTGGTGGCGTCGGTGAACAGGCCGGTGGACTCGACGACGACGTCCACCCCGAGGTCGCCCCAGGGCAGCTTGCCCGGGTCGCGCTCCTCGAAGACCTTGATGGCCTTGCCGTCGACGGTGATCTCGTCGCTGGTCGCCTTCACCTCGTACGGCAGGCGGCCCAGGATGCTGTCGTACTTCAGCAGGTGGGCCAGCGTCGCGTTGTCGGTCAGGTCGTTGACCGCAACGATCTCGATGTCCTTGCCGCTGGCGGCGACCGCGCGCCAGAAGTTGCGACCGATGCGGCCGAAGCCGTTGACGCCTACGCGGATGCTCACGGAAACCGATCTCCTCGTACGTGATGCGGGCTGAAACCTCAACGCCCAAGCCTATCGGACCTAAATTGGTTTAGACCACTGCAACCCCCGCCCTGCGTATCACCATTCCGGAGGCGTAATTTGTAGCGTTCGAGTAAAGTGCCCGACTCATCGGAGTAAATTCCGGCATTCTCTGGGGGCTGAGATGTCACACCGCAGGTCCGGCCTGCTGTCCGGCCTGATCGTGGGCTTCGTCGCGATGCTGTTAGGAGTCGCGGGATATGCGGCCATGGTGGCCTACTCCAACCGCCTGCCATACGACGTGCGCTGGTTCGCGGGCGACCCGGCGCTCGTCTTGCCGGTCGCCTGCTGCCTGCTGGCCGGGTTGATCCTGGGCCTGGCCATGTGGACGATCCGGCCGCGCAGCCTGCTGCTGCCTTGGGTCGTGCTGCTGTACGCCTTCGGGGTGCGCGCGGCGGGGAGCGTCGCCGGCGTCGTGGTCTGGGCCGTGGACAACGGGTTCCCCATGACGACGTGGTTCGCCGAGAACCTCGACCGCATCGCGCAGGGCGTGTGGCTGGCCATGCGGACGTCCTGGCAGTTCTGGGCCGCCGTGGCCGCCGCGGCCGTGCCCGCTTTCCTGTTGACCCTCGTACGGGTGGTGCGGGTGCGCCGCCGGTGGCGGGCCGAGGCGGGCCCGGTCTCCCATCGCCGGCGCGACGGCGGCGAGCAGGCTACGGACCCGGCGGAGTCCGAGCCCGAGTACCGGGCGCCGTTCGAGCCGCTCCAGCCGCCCAAGCCGACGCCCGCCGCGCCGACGGCCAACCTCTTCGCGCCCCGGGAGCCGGGCCAGAGCTGACCCTGGCCACGGCGGGGCCGGCCGGTGCCCGCTCGGCCCGGGCCGCAGGGGTCACCCGGCCGGCCCGTGCCTCACGGGAGGCGCGCCCCGGACGTGCGGGCACGTCGCCACGGGCCGCGTTTCACGGGAAGACACAGCCGCGTGGCGTCGGGATCGCCGCACGGTCGGCACTCGCGTCGGCGGCACTCGCACGGTCGGCACTCGCGCGGGCGGCAGTGCGTGTACGAGGCACGTCCACGCGGCGGCGGCACGGCTCGGCCACGCTCGCGAGCGCCGCACGCATGCACGCGAGCCTCTCCCCGCATGGGGACGGCGGAGCAGCCCGCGCGGGCCACTCCGCGACGGCACAGACACACGGACACCCGTCACACGCGCACGCCAACACCCGGAACGCACAGGCACCCCGACACCCCGGAGGCACGGACATCCCTGCCCCCCCAACACCCGGATCCGGTGCGGTCAGGGCCCGGACGCCGGAACGGTCAGCACACCCGGACCCCGGAACGGTCAAGAGACCCGCACACCGAAACGGTCAGGACACCCGGACCCCGGAACGGTCAAGAGACCCGCACACCGAAACGGTCAGGACACCCAGACCCCGGAACGGTCAAGAGACCCGCACACCGAAACGGTCAGGACACCCAGACCCCGGAACGGTCAAGAGACCCGCACACCGAAACGGTCAGGACACCCGGACCCCGGAACGGTCAAGAGACCCGCACACCGAAACGGTCAGGACACCCAGACCCCGGAACGGTCAGGACGCCCGGACCCCGGAGCGGTCAGGCGCCGTCCAGCCAGGCGCCGATGCTGGGCGTGGGCACGCGCAGGCCACGACCTCGGCGGCGCGGAGGCGCTGCCGGAGCGGCTGTCAGGGCGCGAGCATGTCGACCGTGAGGTTGGCCTCCGTGTTGGGGATGCCGAGGTCGGAGGCGCGCTTGTCGGCCATGGCGAGCAGCCGCCGGATGCGGCCCGCAATCGCGTCCTTGGTCAGCGGCGGGTCGGCGATCTGCCCCAGTTCCTCAAGAGACGCCTGCTTGTGCTCCACCCGCAGCCGCCCGGCCACCACCAGGTGGTCCGGCGCCTCCTCACCGAGGATCTCCAGCGCCCGCTGCACCCGCGCCCCGGCGGCCACGGCGGCGCGGGCGGAGCGCCGGAGGTTGGCGTCGTCGAAGTTGGCCAGCCGGTTGGCGGTGGCGCGCACCTCCCGGCGCATGCGGCGCTCCTCCCAGGCCAGCACGCTGTCGTGCGCGCCGAGCCGGGTGAGCAGGGCGCTGATGGCGTCGCCGTCGCGGACCACGACCCGGTCGACGCCGCGCACCTCGCGCGCCTTGGCGTGGATCTTCAGCCGCCGCGCCGAGCCGACCAGCGCCAGCGCCGCCTCCGGACCCGGGCAGGTGACCTCGAGCGACATGGAACGGCCGGGCTCGGTGAGCGAGCCGTGCGCCAGGAACGCCCCCCGCCAGGCCGCCTCGGCGTCGCAGGCCGCCCCCGCGACGACCTGGCGGGGCAGCCCGCGCACGGGCCGCCCGTGGTTGTCGATGAGGCCCGTCTGCCGGGCGAGCGCCTCACCGTCGCGGTAGACGCGTACGACGTAGCGCGATCCCTTGCGCAGGCCGGCCGGCGCGAGGACGAGAACCTCCGCCTTGTGGCCGAACACCTCGCCGATGTCCTTGATCAGCCGTCGCGCGGTGGCGTTGGTGTCGAGCTCCGCCTCGATCACGATGCGCCCGCCCACCAGGTGCAGACCGCTGGCGAACCGCAGCAGCGTGGAGACCTCGGCCTTGCGACAGCAAGGCTTCAGCACCGGTAGTCGGCTCAGCTCGTCCTTGACCACACCCGTCATCGCCATAAGCGTTAGTCCTCCCCCATTCAGACCGGCTCCCAGCAGTCTCTCGCACCTTCGCACCGCGCCGACCAGGATCAACGCTTCTGGAGGAAAATCTCGTCCAGGACGGAGGCAAGACGTCGTGGGTCGTGCCGGGGCGAGCCGTCGGCGGCGGCCACGTCGGCCAGCACCGTACGCCCGCCGAGCGCGGCCGCCGCCTTCTCCAGCGCGTCGAGGTCGTCGACCACGCCGGTGTCGGCCAGGATCACGTCGACCGTCAGGTCGGGCGCGTGCTGCCGGAGCACCTCCAGGTGCTGCTGGGGGGAGAAGTCGTCGGTCTCGCCGGCCTGCGGGGCGAGGTTGAGCGTGACCAGCCGTCTGGCCCGGGTCTCGTGCAGGGCCCTGGCCAGTTCGGGCACCTTGAGATGCGGCAGGACGCTGGTGAACCACGATCCGGGCCCGAACACCACCCAGTCGGCCTCCAGCACCGCTTCGATCGCCTCGGGCCGGGCCGGCGGGTTCTCGGGGACGAGGGAGACGGCCTGCACGCGACCGGGCGTCAGGGCGCACGCCACCTGGCCGCACACGGTGGAGGTGACGCCGTCGAGCTCCACCTCGGCCACGATGTCGAGCGGCACGGACGCCATGGGCAGCACGCGGCCCTGGGCGCCGAGCAGCCGTCCGACCCAGTCGAGACCGGCCACGGGGTCGCCCAGCAGCTCCCAGAGCGCGACGATGAGCAGGTTGCCGACGGCGTGGCCGTGCAGTTCGCCCTCGCTGCGGAAGCGGTGCTGGACGACCTCGCTCCAGGTGATGCCCCACTCGTCGTCGCCGCACAGCGCGGCCAGCGCCATGCGCAGGTCTCCGGGGGGCAGCACGCCGAGCTCGCGGCGCAGCCGGCCGCTGGAGCCGCCGTCGTCGGCCACGGTGACGACGGCCGTGAGCGCGTCGGTGACGGACCGCAGCGCGGACAGGGAGGCGTACAGGCCGTGGCCGCCGCCGAGGGCCACGACGCGCGGCCCACGCGGCCGCGTCCCGCACTCCGGCGAGGCGCCCGCGGACGGCACGACAGCCGCCTCCGACACCCCCGCGGGGAGCTTGACGCCCGGGAGCGGCAACCCCACGGACGGCATGACGCCCGGACCGGGCAACCGCACGGACGGCGATCCCGCGGACGGCGATCCCACGGACGGTGTCTCTGCGGACGGTGTCTCTGCGGACGATGAAGCGGCCGCTGAGGGGGATCCCGCCGACGGCGAAACGCCCGTGAGCAGGGGGCTGGGAGAAGGAGATTCCGGAGATTCCGGAGATGACGAGACGCCCGCGAGCGGCGAACCCCCGGACGGCGTGATGTCATCGCCCGCAGACCCCGCGGACAGCCTGCCCACGGTCGGCGTGACCTCGTCGCCCGCCGCCCCTTCCGACAGCGGGCCTACGGTCGACGTGACGTCATCGCCCGCAGACGGCCGACCCGAGGACGGCGTGACGTGGTCGCCCGCCGAGCTCCCGGACGGCCGGCCTACGGTCGGCGTGGCGTCGTCGGAGGCCGCCCCAGCGGACGGCCCGGCGGATGTGGACGGCCGCTCCGGGTAGGACGCGCTCCGGTCCTGGTGGTCATGGGTCACTCCCGCCCCACATCCCGGTGGCTCACCTGGACCTCCATCCCGCGGTCGCGCAGGCGGGCGGCGACCTGCTCGGCCATCGCGACGCTCCGGTGCTTGCCGCCCGTGCAGCCCACCGCCAGCGTCGCATAGCTCTTGCCCTCGCGGGCATAGCCGGCCGCGACCACCTTCAGGACCTCCTCGTACGCGTCGAGGAACTCCTTGGCCCCCGGCTGCCCCAGCACGTACTCGCGCACCGGCGTGTCGAGGCCGTTCATCGGCCGCAGCTCGGGCACCCAGTGGGGATTGGGCAGGAACCGGCAGTCGACCACGAGGTCGGCGTCGACCGGCAGGCCGTACTTGAAGCCGAAGGACACCACGTTGACCCGCAGACCGGGACGGTCCTCGCCGCCGAAGTAGGCGACGATCTTGTTGCGGAGTTCGTGGACGTTGTGGGAGGAGGTGTCGATGACCAGGTCGGCGTTGGCCCGCACCTCGCGCAGGATGCCGCGCTCGCGGGCGATGCCGTCGACGAGCCGGCCCTCGCCCTGCAGCGGGTGCGGGCGGCGGACGTTCTCGAAGCGGCGCACCAGTTCCTCGTCGCTGGCCTCCAGGAACACGACCCGCACCCGCACGCCGCGCCCCTCCAGCTCCTCGATGGCGGCGTTGAGGTCGGTGGTGAAGGCGAGGCTGCGCACGTCGACCACGGCCGCGACCTTGTCGGCGGCCAGCTTGACCTTGCCGGCCTCCTCGGCCATGGCGAACAGCAGGCCCGGCGGCAGGTTGTCGATGACGAACCAGCCGAGGTCCTCCAGGGCCTTGGCGGCGGTGCTGCGTCCCGCCCCGGACATGCCGGTGACGATGACGAACGCCGGATCCCGGCTGTCGTCCCTGTCGCCCTGCACCGCGGCGGCCGCGGCGGCAGCGACCGCTGCCGCGGCCTCCCCCGCCGCACCCTCCGGCGGGGCGCTGCGCTTGTCGTTGTCTTCGGCGGCGCTCATCGTCTCACTCCGTTCGGCCGCTCGGTCGGTCCGGCCCGGCGGCTTCGCCCGGGACCGTGACGGCGACGCCGCTCGTGGCTTCCGCCTCGACCAGGGCGTCGGCGCCGCTCGGGCCGCCCGCGCCGGCGGCCGGCTGTGCGGGCGCCGCCTCGCTGGTGGTCACGGTTGACTCCCCTCTCAGCGTCGACACGATCACCTCCGCGGTCGACCGGCCGATGCCGGGGACCTCGCAGATCTCCGCCACGGTGGCCTCGCGAAGCCGTTTCACGGAGCCGAAGTGCTTGAGCAGCGCCTGCCTCCGCGCCGGGCCGAGACCGGGCACGCCGTCGAGCGCGCTCTCCTTCACGGTCTTGGACCTCTTGGACCGATGGTAGGTGATGGCGAACCGGTGCGCCTCGTCACGCACCCGTTGCAGCAGGTAGAGGCCCTCGCTTGAACGAGGCATGATCACCGGCTGGTCGTCGCCGGGCAGCCAGACCTCCTCCAGCCGCTTGGCCAGGCCGCACACGGCGACGTCGTCGATGCCGAGCTCGTCGAGCGCCCGCTGGGCGGCGGCGGCCTGCGGCCCGGCGCCGTCGACGACGACGAGGTTGGGCGGGTAGGCGAACTTGCGCGGCTTGCCGGTCTCGGGGTCGATGAGCCCGTGGGCCTCGTCGTCGGCGGCCAGCTCGCCGGTGGCCGAGCGTTCCTCCAGGTAGCGGCGGAACCTGCGGGTGATCACCTCGTAGATCGAGGCGACGTCGCCCTCCTTGGTCTTGACGGCGAAGCGGCGGTACTCGCTCTTGCGGGCCAGGCCGTCCTCGAAGACGACCATGGAGGCCACCACGTTCTCGCCCTGGAGGTGGGAGACGTCGTAGCACTCGACGCGCAGGGGCGCCTGGTCGAGGTCGAGCGCGTCGGCGATCTCCTGCAGCGCCTTGCTGCGGGTGGTCAGGTCGCTGGCGCGGCGGATCTTGTGCTGGGCCAGCGACTCCAGGGCGTTGCGGCCCACGGTCTCCAGCAGCGCCTTCTTGTCGCCGCGCTGCGGCACCCGCACCTCGACCCGGGCCCGGCGCTGCTCGGACAGCAGCTCGGCGACCGCCGCCGCGTCGGGCGGCAGCTCGGGCACGAGCACCTCGCGGGGCATCGAATCGGGGCTCGCCTCGCCGTACATCTGGAGCAGGAACTGCTCGACCAGCTCGCCGGGCGTGGTCTCCTCGACCTTGTCGACGACCCAGCCGCGCTGACCGCGGATGCGGCCGCCGCGCACGTAGAAGACCTGGACGGCGGCTTCGAGCGGGTCCTCGGCCAGGGCGATGACGTCGGCGTCGGTGCCCTCGCCGAGCACGACCGCCTGCTTCTCCAGGGCGCGCTGGAGCGCCTGGATGTCGTCGCGCAGCCGGGCGGCGCGCTCGTACTCCTGCTCGGCGGCGGCGTCGCGCATCTCCTTCTCCAGCCGCTTGATGAAGCGGCTGGTGTTGCCGGCCATGAAGTCGCAGAAGTCCTCGGCGAGCTCGCGGTGCTCCTCCGGGGTGACCCGGCCGACGCACGGCGCCGAGCACTTGTCGATGTAGCCGAGCAGGCAGGGCCGGCCGATCTGCCCGGCCCGCTTGAACACCCCGGCGCTGCACGTGCGCACCGGGAAGACGCGCAGCAGCAGGTCGACGGTCTCGCGGATGGCCCAGGCGTGGGAGTAGGGGCCGAAGTAGCGGGTGCCCTTGCGCTTGGCGCCGCGCATCACCTGCACGCGCGGGAAGTCCTCGCCCATGGTGACGGCGAGGTACGGGTAGGACTTGTCGTCGCGGTACTTGACGTTGAAGCGCGGGTCGAACTCCTTGATCCAGGAGTATTCGAGCTGCAGCGCCTCGACCTCGGTGCCGACGACGGTCCAGTCGACGTCGGCCGCCGTGGTCAGCATCGACTGGGTGCGGGGGTGCAGGGCCGAGAAGTCGGCGAAGTACGAGTTGAGCCGCTGCCGCAGGCTCTTGGCCTTGCCGACGTAGATCACCCGGCCGTGCGCGTCCCTGAACCGGTAGACCCCCGGGGACTCGGGGATGGACCCGGGCCGGGGCCGGAAGCTCAAGGGGGTGCCCGCTGATCTCGCCACGTTCACAGACTAACGGCCTCCACCGACAACCCCTGCCGCGCCGGACAGGACCGAGGGCATGGTCGTGGCCCTGCACAGGAGCCTCGCGGGTGTGGCGTGGGCCCGGCGAGGGACCTGTGCAGGGCCGTACGGAACGGCCTAGGCCAGGGTGATCTGGTCGCCCTCCACCTTGATCTGCTTCTCGGGAAGCGGCTGGTCGGCCGGCCCGCCGGCGACCGCGCCGTCCTGGATCTTGAACTTGCTGCCGTGGCACGGGCAGTCGATCGTCCCGTCGGCCACCTTGGCGACCAGGCATCCCTTGTGGGTGCAGACCGCGCTGAAGGCCTTGAACTGCCCGGCCGCGGGCTGGACCACCACGATCTTCTGCTCCTTGAAGATCGTGCCGCCTCCCACCGGGATGTCGCCCGTCTTGGCCAGGGCGCCGCCCGCGGACGAGCCGGTGCTCCCGGCGCTCGGCGCGCCGGACCCGCTCGTGGACTGTCCGGTGGACTCGGTGGCGGTGGTCGAACCGCTCTCACCGCCGCCACAGGCGGTCAGCGCCAGCGAAAGGCCACCCACGCCCACGCCCGCGATCACCGCCCTGCGGCTCTGAAGGTCGTCTGCCATACGTCTCACCTAACCGCACTCAGGTGAGAAAAGCATGAAAGTTGAATCAGACGAGCATGATCCTGTCGCCGTCCACCTTGATCTTCTTCTCGGCGAGCGGCTGGTCGGCGGGCCCGGCGGCCACGGAACCGTCGTCGATCTTGAACTTGCTGCCGTGGCAGGGACAGTTGATCGTGCCGTTCGAGACGCTGGCCACCGTGCACCCCGCGTGGGTGCAGACCGCCGTGAAGGCCCTGAACTCCCCGTCCGCCGGCTGGGTGACGACGATCTTCTGGCTCTCGAAGACCTTGCCGCCGCCGGAGGGGATGTCGGAGGTGTCGGCGATCGCCTTGCCGCCGCCCGACGAGGACTTCTTCTTCGGCGCCGCGGACGACTCCTCGGCCTGCGGCTCGTCGGCCGGAGACTCCTCGGCCGTGGACTCCTCCGTGACGGGAGGGAGGCTGCCCTGGGTGGCGGGGTCGCCGTAGCTGGCGCAGGCGGTCAGGACCACGGCCAGCCCGGCGCCTCCGGCTCCCAGCACAACCGCCCTGCGCGTCGTATCCGTCATGGTGCGTTCCTCCAGGTTCGGGTCTCAATCCCAGGTACGCCGGCGCCCGCCGACCGGTTCAGCGTCGCGCGCGCCGATCCGGAGAACCACGCACAATTACCGGTTCGCCCCGTCCCGTCCGACGTCACCGGGGACGTCACACGGCGACGATGCCGTCGCCCACCACCTTCACCTGGTACGCCGTGAGCGGCGCCGTGGCGGGACCCTTGAGGCACTTGCCGCTGTCGGCGGCGAACTCGCTGCCGTGGCAGGGGCAGGTCATGACGGAGTCCTGCGGGGAGCCGACGGCGCAGCCACGATGGGGGCAGACGGCGCTGAACGCCTTGAACACGCCCTCCGCCGGCTGGGTGATCATGATCTTCCACTGCTCGACGAGGGTGCCGCCGCCGACCGGCACGTCCGCCGTCTTCGCGAGGACCTGCCCCTTGATGCTCTGGACGGGGGCGGTCTCCTGACCTCCGACGCCGCAGCCGGCGACCGCCAGCCCGCACACGGCCGCGCCCGCGACCCCCAGGGCCTCGCGCCGCCCGACCATCCGGCCGCCCCGGGCGTCCCCCGGCCCCTCTTCGATGGCGGGCATGGCGAAGCCCCGCTCCGAACCCCTCATGTGCTGCCGACCCTTCCGCGTCGCCGCTGACCCCCTGCAGGTCAGGCCCACAAGACCGGTCATCACTGTAGGGGCGGCCGCCTCCGGTCCGGTCAGCGGGTGGTGCGTGATCGGTCAGCGGGGCGGGCGATGCTGCCGCCATGACAGCTCTCGCCGGTTCGCCCGACCCCTCCCCCGCACAGCCCATGTCACGACGCCCGGCCGCCGCCGAGCCGCCCGTACGATCCGAGCCGCCCGGACAGTCGGCACCGCCCGGACGGGCGCGTCCGCGCTGGTGGCGGCGGCCGTGGGTGGCGCCGCTGGCCGTGCTGGCGGTGGCGTTCGTGGCCTTCTCGCTGCCGCCGTACGTCTCGCTCGACCCGTCACGCTCGCGCGTGCCCGCCCCGGCCTTCTTCCCTCCGCACTACGTGATGCTGTCGCTGCACGTGGTGTTCGGCTCGGTGGCGATGCTGACGTGCTGCCTGCAGATCTGGCCGTGGTTTCGGGAACGTCATCCCCGGGCGCACCGGCTCGTCGGCCGCGTGTACGTGCTCGGCGGGTGCCTGCCGGCCGGGCTGATGGGCCTGGTGGTCGGCCTGGCCACGCCGTTCGGGCACGTCATCAGGGCCAGCAACGTGCTGCTGGCGCTGCTGTGGCTGGGCTGCACGATCGCCGGGTGGCGCGCGGCCCGGCGGCGCCGCTTCGTGGAGCACCGCCGGTGGATGGTGCGCAGCTTCGCCCTCACCATGTCGATCATCACCAACCGCGTCCACACCGCGGTGCTCATCGTGCTCCTGCAGCCGGAGCTGGCGACGACGTACCACGGAGACCAGGCGCTGCTCACGCAGACGGCCGCCGG
The DNA here is from genome assembly GCF_013363975.1 of Nonomuraea montanisoli. Classification (GTDB taxonomy): domain Bacteria; phylum Actinomycetota; class Actinomycetes; order Streptosporangiales; family Streptosporangiaceae; genus Nonomuraea; species Nonomuraea montanisoli. The sequence continues at coordinate 578,395 of NZ_JABWGN010000004.1, forward strand.
GCTGGGCGGCTGGCTCGGCTGGGTGCTGCCGCTGCTGGCGGCGGAGTGGTGGCTGGAGCGCGGCGACGCCAGGCGGCGCGCCCGCCGCCGCGCCGCCACCCGCACCCCCGCCACGCCGGCCGCCTAGAGCTGGAGGATCTTGCGCAGGAAGCGGCCGGTGTGGCTCTCCTCGACCAGCGCGATCTCCTCGGGCGTGCCCGCGGCGACGAGGGTGCCGCCCCGGGAGCCGCCTTCCGGCCCCATGTCGATGATCCAGTCGGCGGTCTTGATGACGTCGAGGTTGTGCTCGATGACGATCACCGTGTTGCCGCCGTCGACCAGCCGGCCGAGGACGCCGAGGAGCCGGCGGATGTCCTCGAAGTGCAGGCCCGTGGTCGGCTCGTCCAGGACGTAGATCGTCCGTCCGGTCTGCCGGCGCTGGAGCTCGGAGGCGAGCTTGACCCGCTGCGCCTCACCGCCGGACAGCGTGGTGGCGGGCTGGCCGAGCCGGACGTAGCCGAGGCCGACGTCGTGCAGGGTCTGCAGGTGTCGCTTGATCGCCGGGATCGCGTCGAAGAAGGCCAGGGCCTCCTCGATCGGCATGTCGAGGACCTCGGAGATGGTCTTGCCCTTGTAGTGGACCTCCAGCGTCTCCCGGTTGTAGCGGGCGCCGTGGCAGACCTCGCAGGGGACGTAGACGTCGGGCAGGAAGTTCATCTCGATCTTGATGGTGCCGTCGCCCGCGCACGCCTCGCACCGGCCGCCCTTGACGTTGAAGCTGAAGCGGCCCGGCTGGTAGCCGCGGACCTTCGCCTCGGTGGTGGCCGCGAACAGCTTGCGGACGTGGTCGAAGACGCCGGTGTAGGTGGCCGGGTTGGAGCGCGGGGTGCGGCCGATCGGCGACTGGTCGACGTGGACGACCTTGTCGACGTGGTCCATGCCGTTGATGCGGGAGTGGCGGCCGGGCACCGTGCGGGCGCCGTGCAGCTCCTTGGCCAGGGCGGCGTACAGGATGTCGTTGACCAGCGTCGACTTGCCCGACCCGGACACGCCCGTGACGGCGGTGAACAGGCCGAGGGGGAAGTCGATGTCGACGCCCTTGAGGTTGTGCTCGCGCGCGCCCTTGACCGTGATCTGCCGCTTGCGGTCGCGCTTGCGGCGCTTGGCGGGGATGGCGATGCTCCTGCGGCCGGACAGGTACTGGCCGGTCAGCGACTCCTCGCTGGCCAGCAGCTCCGGCACGGTGCCGGAGACGACGACCTGGCCGCCGTGCTCGCCCGCGCCGGGGCCGATGTCGACCACCCAGTCGGCGGCGGCGATGGTGTCCTCGTCGTGCTCGACCACGATCAGGGTGTTCCCCATGTCGCGCAGCCGGATCAGCGTGTCGAGCAGGCGCATGTTGTCGCGCTGGTGCAGGCCGATCGACGGCTCGTCCAGGACGTACAGGACGCCGACGAGGCCGGAGCCGATCTGCGTGGCCAGCCGGATGCGCTGCGCCTCGCCGCCCGCCAGGGTGGCGGCGGCGCGGTTCATGGTGAGGTAGTCGAGGCCGACGTCGAGCAGGAAGCCCAGGCGGGCGTTGATCTCCTTGACCACCCGCTCGGCGATCTGCATGTCGCGGTCGGACAGCCTGAGCTCCGACAGGAACGCCGCGCACTCGCCGATCGACATGGCCGACACCTCGGCGATCGAGCGGTCGGACACGGTGACGGACAGCGAGACCGGCTTGAGCCTGGTGCCGCGGCAGGCGGGACACGGGATCTCCCGCATGTAGCCCTCGAACCGCTCGCGGGTCGCGTCGCTCTCGGCCTCGGCGTGCCGGCGCTGCACCCACGGGATGACGCCCTCGTAGGTGGTGTAGTAGGAGCGCTGGCGTCCGTAGCGGTTGCTGTAGCGGACGTGGACCTGCTCGTCGTGGCCGGACAGCAGCGCCTTCTGCGCCTTCTTCGGCAGCTTCTCCCAGGCGGTGTCGAGCGTGAAGCCCATGGTGTGGCCGAGCGCCTCGACCAGCCGGACGAAGTACTCGCTGGTGTGGCCGCCGGACCAGGGGTGCAGGGCGCCCTCGCGCAGCGTGCGCTCGGGGTCGGGGACGACCAGCTCGGGGTCGACCTCCATCTTGGTGCCGAGGCCGGTGCACTCGGGGCAGGCGCCGAACGGGGAGTTGAAGGAGAACGAGCGCGGCTCCAGCTCCTCGAACGACAGGTCGTCGTACGGGCAGTAGAGGTGCTCGGAGTAGAACCGCTCGCGGCCCGGGTCGTCCTCGGGCAGGTCGACGAAGTCGAGCGTGATCGTGCCGCCGGACAGCTGCAGGGCGGTCTCGACCGAGTCGGTGAGCCGGCGCCGTGCCGACTCCTTGACCGACAGGCGGTCGACGATGACCTCGATGTCGTGCTTCTCGTACTTCTTCAGCGTCGGCGGCTCCTCCAGGCGCACGACGGTGCCGTCGACGCGCGCGCGGGCGAAGCCCTTGGTCTGCAGCTCGCGGAACAGCTCGGTGTACTCGCCCTTGCGGCCGCGGATGACGGGGGCGAGCACCTGGAAGCGGGTGCCCTCCTCCAGGTCCATGACCCGGTCGACGATCTGCTGCGGCATCTGCCGGGCGATCGGGCGGGAGCAGACCGGGCAGTGCGGCTTGCCGATGCGCGCCCACAGCAGCCGCAGGTAGTCGTAGACCTCGGTGATCGTGCCGACCGTGGAGCGGGGGTTCTTGCTGGTGGCCTTCTGGTCGATCGACACCGCCGGCGACAGGCCCTCGATGAAGTCGACGTCGGGCTTGTCCATCTGGCCGAGGAACTGGCGGGCGTAGGCCGAGAGGGACTCGACGTAGCGCCGCTGGCCCTCGGCGAAGATCGTGTCGAAGGCCAGGCTCGACTTGCCCGAACCGGACAGGCCGGTGAAGACGATCAGAGAGTCTCGCGGCAGGTCGAGCGAGACGTCTTTGAGGTTGTGTTCGCGCGCACCACGCACGATGAGGCGGTCTGCCACGGCGATCCCGATGTCAAGAAGGCGGATAGGTCCACGGGGATGGTAGACGGGGGCACCGACAATTTCGGCGGGCCGTATGCCGCCCCCCCGAAAATCCGTCCCTCTCAGGGTACGGCCTGCCCGCGCGCGGCAGGAGGCCTTCCCAGGTCGGCCTCCCCCACGGCGGCCTTCCAGGGCCGGCCTCCCTCGCGGCAGGAGACCTTCCCACGTCAACGCCATGACCTGCCCTTTTATGCCCGCCGCCGCCCCTTGACCCCGCAGGTGCTGAAATATCTGGCATGACGGTTGTTGTGACTTTACGGGCTGAGCTGGCCTCGGCGACCTCGGCCCTTCTCGAGACCGCGGCGGCGCTGCGCGACGAGGACGTCGCCGCGCCCTCCCGCCTGCCGGGCTGGACCCGCGGCCACGTCCTCACCCATGTGGCCCGCAACGCCGACAGCCTCGTCAACCTCCTGACCTGGGCCAGAACGGGCGTGCGGGTCCCGCAGTACGCGAGCGGCGCCGCCCGCGACGCGGAGATCGAGGCCGGCGCCCGCCGCCCGGCGGCCGAGCAGCTCGCCGACCTGCGGCAGAGCTCGGCGCGGCTGGACGCGGTCGTCGCGGAGATGCCGCCGGAGGCGTGGCGCTCGCCGGTGGCGGCGTTGCGCCCGCCGCCGCACCCGGCCTGGTACGTCCTGGTCAGGCGGCTGCGCGAGCTCGGCATGCACCACGTGGACCTCGGCGCGGGGTACGGCCCGGCCGACTGGCCGGAGCGGTTCGTCCGGCGGGAGCTGGGCGACTGCCTGCGGTGCTGGCCGCACGGGGAGAGCTCGGTGGGCGGGATCCGCCTGCTGGGCGTCCCGGACGGCGGGACGTTCCCGGCGCTCTGGCGCGATCTCGGCGCGGGACCGGTCGTGGAGGGCCGCCCGGCGGACCTGCTGGCCTGGCTCACCGGCAGATCAGCGGGTACGGGGGTTAGGGTGGTGCTGGAGGGGCAGTCGTCCGTGCCCGGCCCGGCGGGTCCGGGGCTTCCCGCGGCTCCGCCGTGGCTGACCATGCCCGCTCCGGCTGACCTGCCCGCGACGCCCCCGGAGGACTACCCATGACGTACACAGGCGACGTCCAGGTCGGCGGCCCTGCCGACGTGCGGGAGCTGCCGAAGCTGACGATCGGCAAGCTCGCCGTCGGACCGTACGACAACAACGCCTACCTGCTGCGCTGCACCGAGACCGGCGACGGGATGCTCATCGACGCGGCGGCGGAGGCCGACCGGCTGCTGGCGCTGATCGCCGACCAGCCGCTCAGCTCCATCGTCACCACCCACCAGCACGGCGACCACTGGCAGGCCCTGGAGCAGGTGGCCAAGGTGACGGGCGCGCGGACGATCGCCCACCCGCTCGACGCGCCCGCGCTGCCGGTGTCCGTGGACCGCGAGGTCGAGCACGGCGACCGGATCACGGTCGGCGTGGTGACGCTGGAGGTGATCCACCTGCGCGGCCACACGCCCGGCTCGATCGCGCTGCTGTACGACGGCGGCGGCACGGACAAGCACCTGTTCACCGGCGACTCGCTGTTCCCGGGCGGCGTGGGCAACACGTGGAACGACCCGGAGCGCTTCGAGCAGCTCTACGCCGACGTGGTGGAACGCGTCTTCGACCGGCTGCCGGACGAGACGTGGATCTACCCGGGCCACGGCAAGGACACCACGCTGGGCGCCGAGCGTCCCTCGCTGCCGGAATGGAAAGCCCGCGGGTGGTGAGCCCGCGGGCGGTGGATCGGTGACGATCAGCGGTCGGCCAGGAACCGGCGGTGGATGCGACGATCAGTGGCCGACCCCGGAACCGGGCGGTGGTTCGGCGATGGTCAACGGCCGGTCAGGACCCGGGCGATGCGGTGCGCCGCCAGGCCCGGGTCGTCGGCCAGGCCGACGATCTCGCCCCACGACCACCGGTAGAACCAGCCGTCCGACAACGGCACGCAGTCGACGGTCTCGGCCAGCAGCGCCGTGTCGGGGTCGCTGACCCGCAACGCCGGAGGGTGGGCGCGCAGCGTGACGGCCAGGCCGCGCGCCTCCAGCTCCTGGGCCAGCTTGCCGAGGAAGTACGTACGGGTGTGCTCGCGTGGAGTGTCCGGCATGGGCGGCTCCATCCGTCGGGTGCCCGGACGTACGGTCGGCGTCAGTCGCCGATGCGCTCGGCTTCCTTGCGCTGCTCCCGCTTGTAGAACAGCACCCGCAGCGGGATCGCCGCGACGAGCGCGATCTGCATCGAGGCGCCGATCTTGATCGGCAGGTCGCCGCCCTCGGGCCAGGCGACCCAGAAGGCGAGGAAGGCCACGTTGACCATGATCCAGCCGAGGACGACGGCGGCGAGCTGCCCCTTCGGCTTCGGGTACTCGATGCGGCTGACCATCAGCCAGGCCACGCCCAGCACTCCGAGCAGGGCGGGGATGCTCGGCTCGAACAGCAGCACGATCGAGATCACCGTCATGGCGCCCATGGGGATGGGCAGGCCCATGAAGTCGCCGCTCTTGGTCTTCACGCAGGCGAATCTCGCCAGCCGTACGACGCCGGCGAGCAGCACCGCGCCCGCGGCGACCAGGACGGCCGGGAACGGGAGGTTCGGCGTGAAGCCGCCCCAGATCACGATCATGAACGCGGGCGCGAACCCGAAACTGATCACGTCGGCGAGGTTGTCCAGCTCGGCGCCCATCGCCGAGGCGCGGAAGCGCCGGGCGACGAGACCGTCGAACAGGTCACAGGTGGCGCCGATGAGCAGCAGCACCACCGCGGTCGCGAAGTAGCTCGGAGCGGGCCTGAACCCGTCGCCCTCCTGCAGCGAGCGGATCGCCGAGGAGGCGAGGACGCAGACCGCGAGGAAGCCGCAGAGCGCGTTGCCGAGGGAGAGCGAGTCTGCGGCGGAGAGCCGGAAGGCCTTGCCGACCGGGCCCCGGGGCTGCTCCTCCTCTTCGGCCTGCCAGCTTCCGGCGTCAGCCGTGGTCAATTCTGGTCACCCCCGCAACCGTCTTCTCCCCCACCGACACGGCGGGAGAGATCCCTTCGGGAAGGTAGATGTCCACCCGGGAGCCGAACCGGATGAGGCCGATGCGCTCAGCCTGCTCGACCTTGGCCCCCGCGCTCAGGTACGGCACGATCCTGCGCGCCACCGCGCCCGCGATCTGCACCATCTCGATGTCGCCGAGCGCGGTCTCGAAATGCCACACCACGCGCTCGTTCTGGTCGCTGTCCTTGTTGAAAGCCGGCAGGAACCCACCCGCCACATGCTGCACGGAGGTGACATTTCCCGCAAGAGGCGCCCGGTTGACGTGCACGTTCAGCGGGCTCATGAAGATCGCGACGCGGGTGCGGCCGTCCGGCCACGGGTCGATGCTCTGCACCACGCCGTCGGCGGGCGACAGGATGCGGCCGAACCCCGGGACGCGCTCGGGGTCACGGAAGAACCAGAGCATGCCCCCGGTCAGAGCGCTCAGCGGCACCGCCGCGAGCGCCCATCGGCGATCCCTGCGCGCGAGCAGCGCGGTCGCGGCGGCGGAGGCCACGGTCGGGAGGAGCCACGGGGACACCCCGCGTGCGAGCCGGATCCGGCTCGTCTTGGCAGAATCGTCTGACACGGACAACCTTTGGTGAATGACTGGACTGGGCGCTTTGCCGTGATGTTACAGAGTCAGCAACTATTACACGGCGCGACTACACAAGCAAAGCGCCTCGAAAGCCATTTAGCTAGCCCCGGTAGGACTGCTTTCCTCGCTACGGCGGCTGTCGACACGGGCCTTGATCAGGGAGGCCACGGTAGTGATGACCATGGTGCCGCCGATGACCGTGAGGGACAGCCAGATGGGGATCTCGGGCGCCCAGGAAACCCCGCTGGCGTGCAGGGCTTCCAATACCAGCTTAACCCCGATGAACCCGAGGATGAACGCCAAACCGTAACTGATGTAAACAAGCCGCTGCAGCAGGCCGCCCAGCAGGAAGTACAGCTGACGCAGTCCCATCAGGGCGAACGCGTTGGCGGTGAAGACGATGAACGCGTCTGTGGTGAGCCCGAAAATCGCCGGAATCGAGTCGAGGGCGAACAGCAGATCGGTGGAGCCGATCGCGATCATCACGATGAGCATCGGGGTGACCATGCGCCGGCCGTCGATCTTGGCGGTGATCTTCGAGCCGACGTAGCCCTCGGTGGTGGGGAACGCCCGGCGCACCCACCGGAGCAGGAGGTTCTCGTTGAAGTCCTCGTCCTCGCCCTTGAGGTGGTCGCGCACGATGGTGAAGGCGGTGTAGAGGAGGAACGCCCCGAACACGTAGAACAGCCAGCTGAACCGCTGCAGCGCGGCGGCGCCGAGCGCGATGAACACACCCCGCATGACCAGCGCCAGCACGATGCCGACGAGCAACACCTTGTGCTGGTAGGCCCGGGGCACGGCGAACCTGCTCATGATGATGAAGAAGATGAACAGGTTGTCGACGCTCAGGCTGTACTCGGTGATGTATCCGGCGAAGAACTCGCCCGCCTTGCCGGGGCCCATCGTGGCCCACAACAGGCCGCCGAAGAGCACGGCCAGAGCGACGTAGAACGTGACCCAGTAGCCGGCCTGGCGCATCGAGAACTCGCGCGCCTCACCGCGGTCGACGATCCACAGGTCCACTGCCAGGACCACGAGAAGACCGCCGATGACGGCGAGATAGGCCCACACGGGTACGGTCACGTCTTTCCTCCGGCATGCAGAACTGACTGCCGGAGGTCTCTCCCGCCCACCGTGATCGGCGGACCGGCAGCCCCGGGGGCCCCGTGGAGCGGGGCTGCACCGTGATGACGAGGCTGCCGCGAAGGGATACTCCCCTCCCTAACGCACGCAGTATACGAGAACGCGTAAGGTCCGCCTAATCATCCCCCGCTGTAGCGGCCCGGTATACGGACAGAACACTGTCCACGGCGTCATCCTCGCCCGGCAGCTCAGCGCCGCGCCGGGCGGCGGCCCGCGCCACGCGCGCCGCCTCGGCGGGGTCCTCCACCAGTTCGCGTACGGCCGCGCGCATGGCGGCGGCGTCGCCGTACGGGACCAGCTTCCCGGCCCCGGCCAGCAGGTCGGGGACGCCGCCGACGGCGGTGGCGACCACGGGGCGGCCGACCATCAGGGTCTCGCTGAGACTGAGCGGCAGGCCCTCCCAGCGGCTCGGCCAGACCACGACGGTGGCGGCCGCCAGCAGGTCGGGCACGTCGTCGCGCCACCCCACCAGTCTCACGGGCAGCCGCTCGGCGTCGATCCTGGCCTGCAGCTCGCCCCTCAGGGGCCCGTCACCCGCCACCACGAACAACGGTGCCGCCACCGCGTCGCCGGCGATCCCTGTCCCGCCGTCGCCCTCACCGAGGCTGCTCTCGCCACCGGCGCCCTGGCCGCCGACGCCTTCACCGATGACTCTCCCCCCACCGGCACGCTCACCACCGGCACCCTCACCACCGGCGCCTTCACCGGCAGCGCCCTCGCCGCCGTGCGCCGCGGGCGTCCATGGGCCGCGGGCGACGTCGAGGAGGGTCTCCAGGCCCTTCTGCTGGGCGAGCCTGGCGAGGGTCAGCACGATGGGCCTGTGCCCGGCGCCCAGTTCGGCGCGCACCTCCTCGGGCGTCTTCTTGGCCGGCCTCGGCACCGGGGCGGGCACCACGGCGGACCGTACGTCGCGGGCCCCGAGCGTGCGCATCCGCTCGCCCAGGTCCGGTGAGACGACGAGCACGTGGTCGGCGCGACGGGCCACGACGCGTTCGAGCGCCCCGTAGACCGCCCCGACGAGCCCTCCGGCGGTGAGCGCGTTGTGCAGCGTCACGACGAGTTCCGGCCGCCCCCGCCCCGCGCGCGCGACGGCCCCGGCCCCGCGCTCCGCCGCCTCTCGCGGCGCCGCCGGCGCACCTCCGCGCGGCATCGGCGCCGCCGCGGCGCCGCCCGCCCCGGTCAGGAGCGCGGCGCGGCCGGGAAGGGCGAGTGCGGCGAGGGCGCCGGCGCGCAGGCCATGGGCGTGCACCACGTCGGCGTCCATGGTCAGCCGCCGCAAGGCCAGCACCGAGCGCGCGTCGTCGAGCGGATGCGGCCGGTCGGAGACCCGGATCGGAACGAACCGGGCGCCCACCCCCGTGAAGGCGAGGCTCTCCTCGACGTCCGGAGGCCCCACCACCAGGACCCGGTGCCCGCGCCGCACCAGCCCGGTGGCCAGCATGCGGACGTGTCTGCCGGTGCCGCCGGACGTGGTGCCCAGCACGAATGCCACCCGCAACGCCACTCCTCCTTCTCGTGCCGCTTCCTGTCTACGCTCCCCCGGACGTCACTCCGGGAGGGCGCCTTTACAAAGTAGATTTCTGGTTCGGGCGAGCCGTCTCAGCCACGTCTCCCCCGGACGAGCGTGCCCGCGACCGCCGTGGCGTCGGCGCGGTCCACCAGCGCCACCACGAGCCCGCCCGCGGCCAGCGCGGCGACCGCCCCGGCCAGCACCGCCCCGATCTGCCCCCAGAAGCTTTCCGGGCCGAGCGCCGCCACGACCCCGGCCCCGGCGAGGTAACCCGCCAGGCCGCCCGCGACCGCCGCCGCCCCCGCCCGCGCCAGGCCGGCCGCGGCGCCGCGTCCCCGCACGCGTACGACCGACGCCAGCAGCAGCACGCCCCCCGCCGTCATGCCCACGCTCATGCCCAACGCCATCCCGGCGATCCGCCAGCCGTCGGGGAACGTCAGCGCGAACACCGTCTGCGCGGCCATCACCACCAGCCACCCGGCGACCGTGCCCGTGGCCGCGGCCCGGCCGTGCCCCGCCGCGTACAGGACGCGGCTGAGGTGGGCGATGAGCCCGTAGCCCACCAGACCGGGCGCGAACAGCGCGATCGTACGCGCCAGCTCGTCCGGCGGCACCTCACTCTTGGTCCACAGGAACACCGCCGCCCCCGGCTCCGAGGTGGCCGCCAGGACACCGGCGGCCAGCCCCGACACGAGCACCACCGCGCGCGTCGCCCCGGCCGCCAGGTCGGAGAACGCCTGTGTCTCCCCCGCCTCGGCACGCGCCGACAGCCGGGGGAAGGCGCTGGTGGCGATCGGCACGGCCAGCACCGCGTACGGCACGAGGTAGATCGCCCAGGCGTAGTTGTAGACCGCGATCGCGCCGGTGCCGACGGCCTTGTTGGCCAGCAGCAGCACGACGACCATGGCGGCCTGCTGGGCGAGCAGCGCGGCCACCCCGGCCAGGGCCAGCCGCCGTACCTGTACGGCCACGCCCGGCGGGAAGCGCAGCGAGGGTCGCCAGCGCAGCCCGAGCCCCGCGATCGGCCCCACCACGGTGAGCACGAGGGCGAGCACGCCGAGGCTCGTGCCCACCGAGAGCGCCAGCTCGGCCGCGCCCGGCAGCGTGGACAGGTCGGCCCGCCGGCCGCCCGTCTCGGCCCAGTCGCCGCTGAGCGGGACGAACAGCAGGTAGGCGACGATCACCACGATGCTCGACACCAGGGGCGCCAGCGCGGGCCCGGCGAACCGCTTGTGCGCCTGCAGCACGCCGTAGAGGACGACCGCGACCCCGTACAGCGGGATCTGCGGCGCGAAGACGACGAGCATGCGCGTGGCCACGGCCTGGACGCCGGCGAGGTCGCAGCCCTTCACGTCGGCGCCGAAGAACACCTCGACGAGCGGACCGGCGAGCAGCGCGGTGAGCGCACCCAGGGGGACGAGCACGAGCAGCACCCAGGTGAGCAGGGCGGAGCTGATCGCCTCCACCCGCGCGCGCCCGGCGCCGCCGGACCCGTCCTCCTGGGCGGCGGCGGCCGTTCCCGCCAGGACCGGGACGACCATGCCGGCCAGCGCGCCACCGACGACGACCTCGAAGATGATGTTGGGGATCTGGTTGGCCGTGAAGTAGGCGGTGGCCAGGCAGTTGGTGCCGACGGTGCGGGCGAAGGCGTACTGCTTGGCGAATCCGGCCACGCGGGCGAGGATCGTGATCGCGCCGATGAGCATGGCGCCCCCGGCGACGCCCCGCGCCAGCCGCGCCGTCACGAAACCCTCCCGACGCACGAGGGACGCGACGCCCTCCCGGCGCGCCCCGGACACGACGCCCTTCCGGCGCGCGACAGACGCGAAGGATGCGACGCCCTTCCGGCGCGCGGCGGGCATGACGCCCACCGGCGCGCGGCCGCACGCGACGCCGCGCGTGACATGCTCACCCCACGGAACACGCTCACCACAGGGAACACGCTCACCGCGCGGGACCACCGCGAAGCCGCGCCCGCGAGCATCACCAGACCCCCGATCACGCTGACATCCTGGCAGGCCGCACCGACACTCCCGTCATCCGGGACCCCGGCTCGCCCGGCGGCTGCTCCCGTCATCCGGGACCCCGGGCTCGCCCGGCGGCGCGTCGGTCACACGGCGTCGACCGGACGGCGGCCCAGCATGTCGATGCGGTTGAGCACCGGGTTGCCCGCGATCACCTTGGTGAAGCTGATCTTCTCGGAGGCGGCCGTGAGCGCCGCCACGGTGCCGAGCACCGCCAGCCGGCCCGGCCGCCCCAGCGTGGTGACCGCCGCGAGGCCGGCCAGGGCGCCGAGCGCGTTGGCGCCCGCGTCGCCGAGCATGGCCCGCTCGCCCAGGTCGTCGGGCAGCAGCGCGGCGGCGGCGCCGAGCGGCACGGCGGCCAGCGCGGCAGCCGCCGGCCGCCCGCGCAGCAGGGCGGCGGCCAGCACCGGCCCGCCGGTGAGCAGGCCCACCTTGATGGCCCGCCCGGGCCGCAGGTCGAAGAGGTTGGCGAGGTTGGCCGAGCCGGCGATGAGCGCGCCGTTGACGAGCGTGTCGGCGGGGCCGTGGGAGACGAGCGCGGCGGCGCCGAGCCCGGTCGCGCCGATGCCGAGGATCTTGACGGCTCCGCTGGTGACCTCGCCGCGCGCGAGCGCGCTCAGGTGGCCCTTGAAGCCCTTGGAGGAGGTGGTGCCGTACAGGTCGTCGTAGGCGCCGAGCGCCCCGCTGCCGCCTCCGGCCAGCAGCGCCGCCATGCGGGCGCGCGCGGGCAGGCCCGGCGCGAGCGCGGTGGCCGCGGCGGCTCCGGCGACGAACGCGGGGCCTTCGAGCAGGGTGATGGGCTCGCCGCGATGGTTCTTGCGGGTCCAGCGGTCGCCCGGGTCCTGGGGCCTGTTCCGGGTGAGGAGGGTGTAGGCGGCGCGGGCGGCGACGGCGCCGAGGGCGGCGCCGGCGAGCGCGTGGAGCAGGCCACGGGCCATGTCAGCTCCCTGAGGAGGTGGGGGTGGTGGTGGGGTTGGGCACGGCGGGCATGGGCGCGGTCGCGTTGGCGCCGATGCCGTACTGGCCGGCCCGCCCGTTGAGCTGCTCCCGCAGAGCGTAGACGATCGCGGTGCGGCCCGCGGGCATGTCGACGTTGTCGACGGTGGAGACGCGCTTGGTCACGTCGCTTTCGTCGCGCGCGGCGGTGATGAGGCCGCCGGTCGAGGCGGCGTTGACGCTGCCGGCGATGACGGTGCCCTTGCCGGCGGCGTCGAGGCCGCGGGCGAGGGACAGCAGGGCGGCGGCCTGCGCATCGGCGTTCTCGCCGTCGAGGGGCCGCTCCGGCGCGAACATGACGACGAGCGTGGAGCGCTTGGCCGGCTCGTCGTCGACGGTGAGCAGCCCGCCCGCCTCGAACCCGCCGAGCACGGCCGCGGTCGCGGGGTTGGCGGTGCCGGCCTGCGCCTGGTCGGTGGTCATGAGCGTGGCCGCGAGCAGGGCGGCGGCCTTGTCGTAGGCGTTCGTCGAGGGGGCCAGGGCCATGTCGTCCGGCTTGAGCTGGGTGACGAGCCCGTCGATCACGCCCTGGTTCTTGGGGTCGAGGAGCTTCTCGGTGAGCGCGACCCGGCCGGTGATGGCGGCGCCCGCCTGCAGGAGCACCTGCTGCTGCGCCTCGCGGTAGGTACTGCTGGAGCCGGGCGCCTCGACGAGCAGCACCCGCTCGCCGTTCAGCTCGCCGGCGACGAGCCGGGGGGTGAACGCGGTGACGAACGCGTCGTCGGCGGACTCCCTGCCGCGCAGCCCGTCGAGCTCGGAGCGCAGGTCGTTGTTCGTCTTGGCCATGAGGTCGCTGGTCTTCTTGGCGGTCTCGATCGCGGGCGACTGCAGCAGCGTGGTGCCCATGACGATGCCCACGGCCAGCGCCAGGAAGATGGCGACGATGGAGACGAGGTGATAGCGGAAATCGATCACGAGAAGAGTCCGACCAGCCAGAAGATGAACGCGTTCCACGCGTCTTGGAGACCGTTCAGCCAGGTCTGGCCGATCGGCGAGATGAACAGGGCCACCCCCATCGTGATCAGCGCGGTGATCACGAGCAGGAGCAGCTGCGGGGTGGAGATGCGGCTGCGGTACAGCCGGCTCACGCCCTTGGCGTCGATGAGCTTGCTGCCGATGCGCAGCCGGGTGAGGAAGGTGCTGGCCATGCCCGAGCGGCCCTTGTCGAGGAACTCCTCCAGGGTGCCGTGGGTGCCGACGGCGACGATGAGCTCGGCGCCCTTGTCGTCGGCCAGCAGCATCGCGATGTCCTCGCTGGTGCCCGTGGCGGGGAAGATGACGGCTTCGCGGCCGAGCTGGTGGACGCGTTCGAGACCGGGGGCGCGCCCGTCGCGGTAGGCGTGCACGACCAGCTCCGCGCCGCAGCTCAGCGCCTTGGTGGAGACCGAGTCGAAGTCACCGACGATGACGTCGGGCAGGTAGCCGGCCTCCAGCAGCGCGTCGGCCCCGCCGTCGACGCCGATGAGGACGGGGCGGTACTCGCGGATGTAGGGGCGGAGGGTGGCGATGTCCTCCTTGTAGTGGTAGCCGCGCACCACGATGAGGACGTGCCGGCCCTCCATCGGGGTGCGGATCTCGGGCACCCCGACGCCGTCGATGAGCAGCTTGCCCTCGCCGCGGACGTACTCCATCGTGTTGACGGCGAACGCCTCGATCTGCACCGCGAGCCCCGCGCGGGCCTCTGCCATGGCGGCCTCGACGGCCTCGGTCGTCTGCTCCTCGCCCTTGCCGACCACCTCGTCGTCGAGGTGCACGACGCCCTCGTGGACGCGGACGACGTCGCCGTCCTTGATCCGTTCGAACAGCTCGGGCGTGGCGTTGTCGACGAAGGGCACCCCGGCCTCCAGCAAAATCTGGGGCCCCAGGTTGGGATAGCGGCCGGAGATGCCGGCCGCGACGTTGACCACGGCCGCGACACCGCATGCCACGAGCGCCTCCGCGCTGACCCGGTCGACGTCGACGTGATCGATGATCGCGATCTCACCGGGCTGGAGGCGCTTGGTCAGCCTCTTCGTCCGCCGATCGATTCTCGCCACTGCCGTGACACCGGGAAGGTCCTCGACCTTCCTGACGCGGAGGCCCGGCATCCTGCTTCCCGGAACCTTCATCATGAACATCCTGCCAGAGGGAAACACCTGAGCGGCCCATCATCACGGCGCGTGTCCGCTTTGTCACAACAGGTCATCGCGGGCCGGGTGCTCCAGGTCATCGCTCCGCGGCGGCCAGCCCCAGGAGCTCCTCGGCGTGCGCGCGGCCCAGCTCGGAGTCCTCCAGCCCGGCCAGCATGCGCGACAGCTCGCGCACCCGGCTCTCGTGGTCGAGGGTGACGACGCCGCTGCGCACGACGCTGCCGTCACTGGCCTTCTCCACCACCAGGTGCTGGTCGGCGAACGCCGCCACCTGCGGCAGGTGGGTGACCACGATCACCTGCGCGGTGCGCGCCAGCCGGGCCAGCCGGCGGCCGATCTCGACCGCGGCCTTGCCGCCCACCCCGGCGTCGACCTCGTCGAACACGAACGTCGGCACCGGGTCGGCGCCCGCGAACACCACCTCGATGGCCAGCATGACCCGGCTCAGCTCGCCGCCGGAGGCGCCCTTGGTGAGCGGCAGCGGCGGCGCGGCGGGGTGGGCGGCCATGCGCAGCTCGACCTCGTCGACGCCCTCCGGCCCGAACTCGGCGGCCCGCGTGAGCTGCACCACGACTCTGGCGTGCGGCATCGCGAGCGCGGCCAGCTCCTCGGTGACGGCCTGGCCGAAGCGCTCGGCCGCCGACTCGCGCACGCGGGTGAGCTCGGCGGCCAGCTCGGTCAGCCGGGCTGTCAGCTCCTCGTGCTCGCGCGTGAGCTCCTCGATGCGCTCGTCGTCGCCCTCCAGCTCGGTCAGGCGGGCGGCCGAGGTCCGCGCCCACTCCAGGACGCCCGCGACGTCCTCGCCGTACTTGCGGACCAGGCCGGACAGCAGCGCCCTGCGTTCCTGGACGACGGCCAGCCGGGCCGGGTCGGCCTCGATCGACTCGGCGTAGGCGGCCAGGTCGGTGGCCACGTCGGAGACGAGGTAGCCGGCCTCGGCCAGCCGGTCGGCCATGCCGGCCAGCTCGGCGTCGAAGTCGCGGACCGCCTCGATGGCCGCGCGGGCCTCGCCGAGCAGGGAGATCACGTCGTGCGCCCCGTCGACGGCCTCCATGGGGTCGCCGAGCAGCGCGGTGTGGGCGCCGGTCGCCGCCCCGCGCAGCGCGTCGGCGTGCGAGAGCCGCTCCTCCTCGCCGCGCAGCTCGACGTCCTCGCCCGGCTTGGGGTCGACCTTCTCGATCTCCTCCAGGCCGAACCTCAGCAGGTCGGCCTCCTGCGCCCGCTCACGGGCCCGGGTGGTCAGCTCGTCGAGCAGCGCCGCGGTCTGCTTGTGCCGTTTGTAGGCCTGCGTGTAGGCGCGCAGCGGCTTGACCAGGTCGTTGCCCGCGTAGCGGTCGAGCGCGGCGCGCTGGCGGGCGGGCTGCAGGAGCCGCTGCTGGTCCATCTGCCCGTGCACGGCGACCAGGTCGTCGGCCAGGTACGTCAGGGTGCCGACCGGCACGCCCCGCCCGCCCAGCCAGGCGCGCGAGCGCCCCTCGGCCGAGACCGTGCGGGAGATGATGAGCTCGCCGTCCTCGACGTCGCCGCCGATGTCCTCAACCTGCTGGGCGACCCGGCCCCCGGGCTCGATGACGAGCGTGCCCTCGACGCTGGCGCGCTCGGCCCCCGGCCGGATGCGCGACGGGTCGGCCCGGCCGCCGAACAGCAGGCCGAGCCCGGTGACGACCATCGTCTTGCCGGCTCCGGTCTCGCCGGTGACCACGTTGAAGCCCGGCGAAAGTTCGAGCACGGCCTCATCGATGACGCCGAGTCCCTGGATGCGGACCTCCTCGACCCTAGGTCGCACTGCCCACTCCCGTCGCTCCTGAATCCGAACACCAGTGCGCATGTGATCCTACGCGCCTCACAGCCCATTCACTCAGGGACGCACCCTTCCGCGCCAGCCCTGAACGGGTAGTTCGAACTTGGCGACCAGCCTGTCGGTGAAGGGCGCGCCGGTGCTCTCGACGCCGTGCAGCCGTGCCAGGCGCACGGGACGGGCGCCCCGGCGGACCTCCACGCGCGTGCCGGAGGGCAGGTCGAAGCGGCGGCGCCCGTCGCACCACAGAACCCCGCCGGGCGTGTCGGGCAGCGTCTCGACCGCCAGCGTGGACCGGGGCGAGACCACCAGCGGCCGGGCGAACAGCGCGTGGGCGCTGATCGGCACCATGAGCAGCGCCTCCACCTCCGGCCACACCACGGGACCGCCCGCCGAGAAGGCGTAGGCGGTGGAGCCCGTGGGGGTGGCGCAGATCACGCCGTCGCAGCCCCAGCGTGACAGCGGCCGGCCGTCGATCTCGGCCACGACCTCCAGCATGCGGTCGCGCTTCTCCACCGACATCTCGTTGAGCGCCCAGGTGTCGGCGATGATCTGGCCGTTCTGACGGGCGAGGACGTCGATCGTCATGCGTTCCTCGACGTCGTAGCGGCCCGCGACGACGCTGTCGACGGCGGCGGCGAGGTCGGCCACCTCGGCCTCGGCCAGGAACCCGACGTGTCCCAGGTTGACGCCCAGCAGCGGCGTGCCGGCGGGCCGGGCCAGCTCGGCCGAGCGCAGCAGCGTGCCGTCGCCGCCCAGCACGATCATGACCTCGGCGTCCTTGGTGGCCACCGGGTCGCCGGGCACCACGTCGGCGCCCGAGCAGCGGATCTCGTCGGCCTCCGTGTCGAGCACGCGGACCGTGATCCCGGCGTCGACCAGGCGGTCGATGACCAGGCGGGCGCTCTCGACGGCGGCCTCGCGTCCGGTGTGCACGGTGACCAGCACGGTACGGTTCATCGCGGCCCTTCCTCGACGGCGCGCTCGATCGCGGCCTCCAGGTCCTCCACCGGAGGCGCGCCCTCTCCCTTGCCCATCCACAGGAGGTACTCGACGTTGCCCGAGGGGCCCGGCAGAGGGCTGGCCGTCACGCCGCGTACCGTCAGCCCGAGCTCCAGCGCGCGGGCGGCCACCTCGCGCACGGCGCGGGCCCGCAGGGCGGGGTCGCGGACCACGCCACCGGCGCCGACCAGGTCCTTGCCCACCTCGAACTGCGGCTTGACCAGCATCACCAGGTCGGCCGCCGGCGCGGCCACGCCGGCCAGCGCGGGCAGCACGAGCCGCAGCGAGATGAACGAAAGGTCGCCCACCACCAGCGACGGCGGCTCGCCGACCAGGTCGGGGGTGAGGTCGCGCACGTTGACGCGCTCCATGACGGTGACCCGCTCGTCGGTGCGCAGCGACCAGGCGAGCTGGCCGTAGCCGACGTCGACGGCGAGCACGTGGGCGGCGCCGTTGCGCAGCAGCACGTCGGTGAATCCGCCGGTGGAGGCGCCCGCGTCGAGGCAGCGCCGCCCCTCGACGGTCAGCCGCCCCTCGCCGGTCGGCCCGCCGAACGCCTTGAGGGCGCCGAGCAGCTTGTGCGCGCCGCGCGAGACGTAGTCGGGGCCCTCGGCCGACTCGGCGACGACGATGGGCGAGGCGGTCTCGACCTGGGTGGCGGGCTTGGCCGCCCGCTGCCCGGCCACGCTGACCCGGCCCGCCTCGATGAGCTGCACGGCCTGCTCGCGCGATCTGGCCAGGCCGCGGCGCACCATCTCGCTGTCCAGGCGTATCCTGCGGCTCACTGGTCGTCCACGGCCGCGAGCGTGGCCTCGAGCCCGGCGAACGCCTCGTCGAACACCGCGACGTGCTCGCTCACCGGCAGGCCGGCCAGCCGGCCGAGCTCCGCGACGACCGCGTCGACCCGCTCGTCCCCGGTCTCCTCTGGCAGCGCACTCATGAGACGACGTTAACGCCTCCCGCGAGCGCCCAGGCACCATCGCGGGTGTGTCACACGTTGACCGGGCATACGGCACGCCACCGATGTGGAACGCTACGTCGGTGAAGGTCAGGCGTCCGTAAAGGTGAGCGAAAGGGTGGACACCATGGCAAGCGTCGAGGAGTGCCGGGCGGCACTGGTCAAGCTCGTCGCCCAGTTCGACGAGATCGACGCGGAGGACCGCGCGCGGCACGTGGTGGAGCGCACGGTGAGCTGCCGCGTGTCCGACCTCGGCGTGACCTTCTACGGGCGGCTGCACCACGACGGGCTCGATCCGTTCGTCGAGGAGCCGCCCGCGGACGGCCGGACCGACGTGCGGCTCACGATCGGCAGCGACGACCTGGTGGCGCTGGTGGAGGGGGAGTTGGACATGGCGCGGGCGTTGCTGGGCGGCCGGGTGAAGATCGACGCCAGCTTCGGCGACCTGCTGCGCCTGCGGAGGCTCCTCTGAGGTACGGCGAGCTCGCCCGCGTCGCCTGTGCGCGCCTTTTCCGGGCTCTGACCTCGTGGGCGCTTCTCCGTGCACTGATGTGACGCCGTGGGGAGGCTGTGGAGGGCGGCAGTACTCGGCGGCTGGTGCCGTTCACCCCAGGCGGTCGAGGGCGTGCTTGACCGCGTCCTCCTCGGCCCGCCCCTCCCCCACGGCCGTCCAGACGGCGTCGCAGGCGGCCCGCAGGCCGTCGATCGGGCTGCCGTCGCCCTCCAGCCGCAGCGCGCCGTCCTGCCAGCGGGCCCGCCAGCCTCCGCAGACGCCGTCCCGCACCTCCGGGTACGGTCGCGACAGCGCGCCGAGCCCCTCGGCGACGTACGTGGGACGGTGCTCCGGCCCGGCCGTGAGCAGGTCGAGCGGCGTCGCCACACCGGTGAGCACGAGCAGGCTGTCGACGCCCGCGTTGGTGGCGCCCTCGATGTCGGTGTCGAGCCGGTCGCCCACCACCAGGGGCCGCTCGGCCCCGGTACGGATCATGGACTCGCGGTGCAGCGGCGGGTCGGGCTTGCCGGCGTACACCGGCTCCACCCCCGTGGCGGCGGCGATCACCCGGACCATCGCGCCGTTGCCGGGCTGCTCGCCGCGGCCGGTCGGCATGGTGGTGTCGCCGTTGGACGCCACGAACAGCGCGCCCTGCCGCACGGCCAGGGCGCCCTCGGACAGCAGCCCGTACGACAGGCCGGGGGCGATGCCCTGCACGACGGCGGCGGGCGCGTCCATCGCGGTGGTCACCGGCCTGAGCCCCCGGTCCCGTACGGCCATGCGGAGCCCGGAGCCGCCGACGACCAGCACGTTCGAGCCGGCGGGCACCCGCTCGGACACCAGCCGCGCGGCGGCCTGCGCCGAGGTCACCACGTCGCCCGCGACGGCGGGCACGCCCAGCTCGCGCAGGTGGGCGGCGATGGCGGCGGGAGTGCGTGAGGCGTTGTTGGTCACGTACGCGAGCCGGACGCCCCTGGCTCCCGCCTCCGCCAGCGCCTCGGGGGCGCCGGGAACGGCGTGGCTGCCGAGGTAGACCACGCCGTCGAGGTCGAGCAGCAGGGTGTCGTAGCCGTCGATCAGCACGGGTCGCCTTTCGGTCGCGGTGGGGCCGCCGAGCGCGGGTGGCCGCACGCCGGGGCCGTCACCGAGACAATAGCGCCGCCGTCCCCGCCCCTCGCGAGGCGTCCTGCCCGGGGACGCGCGGATGCGCGACGCCATGACCACCCGCCCGGGCCGCCGCGGGGGGCGCTCACGCGCGCCTCCCCGTACGGCGACGCTCTTCCCGCTTCCTTCCCGCTTCGCGCGGCCGTGAGGGGAGGAGACGCGCCCCGAAGTCCTCGCCCGTCACATCTCCCGCCGGGCGCGCAGCGTCGCCCGAACGCTCTTCAACGCCGACACGTAGTGCCGCTCGTCGGGACGCATCGCCACGGCGATGGCCAGCGGCTCTTGAGCGCCCTCGATGTCACCGGTGCGCCACAGTGACAACCCGAGCCCGAAATGGGCGTAATCCTCAGCCGGGTTGGCGTCCACGATCTGCCGGAAACTCTCCGCCGCCTCCGCGTACTGCCGCGAGTTGAACTGCGCCCGCGCCAACGCCTCCAGAATGCTGCGCGACTCGGGCTCGGCCAGCGCCGCCCGCTCCAGCAGCGCGGCCGCCGCGGCCGGACTGCCGTCCTTGAGAAGTTTCACCCCACGCTGGTACCAGTCGTAAACGTCACCTTCGGGGGCGCCGGGGGAATCATCATGGACGTTTCTTCCTTGGACCATTGCGTGAGGCCTCCTACATCGGCAGACGACGGCTCCGCTCGGCTCGCCACGGAGTCGGACGCGGCGGGGGTGCTGGGGCGGCTTCTGGAAGACTCGGATGTTTATGGGAGCATGCCCGATATGGGGAGTCCTGAACTGCCGGTGCCCGACGGGCTGGTGCTGCGCCCCTTCCACGGTGTCCGTTTCGCCGTCGACGATCCCGCGAAGGTCACTTCCCCGCCGTATGACCTGATCTCGGACGACGACGTCCGGGCATTGCTGCACTCTCATCCAAACAACGTGGTACGCCTCATCCTTCCCCGCCCCACCACACCGCCTGTACGTACGGGGACCTCGTCGGGCGCTTCCGAGGCCGTCTCGGCGCACAGCGGCTCGGCGAGTGCTCCCGGCCCCCGGGAAGTCGCTGACGAGGCGCAGAGTCATCCGTACGCACCCTCCGGCGCCGCCCGGCGCGACCTGAGCGCCCCGGAGACGGAAGACCCGAGTGTCCCGCAGGCGCCGATGCCGGGGCGGGGCGCAGATGGAGCAGATAGGCCGGAGACGCCGAACGCGAACGGCCCACAGGCGCGGGACGCAGATGAACCGGAGACGCCGAACACGAACGTCCCGCAGGGGCTGGGCGCAGATGGAGCAGATAGGCCGGAGACGCCGAACGCGAACGGCCCACAGGCGCGGGACGCAGATGAACCGGAGACGCCGAACACGAACGTCCCGCAGGGGCTGGGCGGAGGTAGGCCGGAGACGCCGAACGCCGACAACTCACAGGCGGACGACTCACAGGCGGACGGCGCACATAGAGAAGGCGCACACAGATCTGAGGGACAGGGCTCGGGCAGCCTGGCCGGGAGAGACGCGACGAGCAGCACTGTGACGCGAGACGCGGACAGCCCGGGCGAGGGCGGCTTCGCGCAGCAGGTGTCCGGGATCGACGGAACACGCTACGCGGAGGCCCGTGACACCCTGCGCGCCTGGCTCGACGCGGGCATCCTGGTGGCGGACGATCTTCCGGCGTTGTACGTGTACGAGCAGAGCGGCCCCACGGTCCTGCAGCGCGGCCTCATCGGTGACGTGGGCATCGCCGACCCGACCCAGGGCATCATCCTGCCCCACGAGCACGTCTTCCCCGGCCCGGTGGCGGACCGGCTCGCTCTCATGAGCACCACCCAGGCGAACCTCGAACCCATCTTCCTCCTGTACGACGGGGACAGCGGGCAGGCGACCCGTCTCGTGGACGAGGTGGCCGCCACACGTGAGCCTCTGGTCGTGGCCAGGACCGAGGACGGCCTGACCCACCGCCTGTGGGCGATCACCGACAAGGCGGAGATCGCCGCGATCAACGCCGATCTGCGCCCTCGCCAAGCCCTCATCGCGGACGGCCACCACCGGTACGCCACCTACCGGGTCCTGCAACGCCAGGAGCACACGGCCCGCGCCCAGACGGCCGCCCCGGCAACCGCGTCGACAACGCCAGCGTCCGCCGAGGAGCCGCCGCCGGGGACGCACCGAAGCCGTCCAGACGGCCGCGCATCGGATGCCCACGACGTTCATGTGCCGAGCGTCTCGCCAGAGGTGCCGGAGCTTCTTCAGGCAGCAGGGAACGAGCGCGCCACGAAGACTCGCGACGCCTCAGCGGCCGGAACCGAATCGAAGACTCGCGACGCCTCAGCGGGCGAAGGCGAACCGAATACCTCCAAAGCATCAGCAGGCGAAGCTGGATCGAACACCCCTAAGGCATCGACAGTCGAAGGAGGATCGGAGACCCCTAACGCATCGGCAGGCAAAAGCGCCCAGGAGACCCGTAACGCTTCACCGGGCGGATCTGCCCTGCAGACCCCCAACGCTTCACCGGGCGGACCTGCCCTGCAGACCCCCGACGCTTCACCGGGCGGACCTGCCCTGCAGACCCCTGGCCCTTCAACAGGCGAAGCTGCCCGCCGCAAAGCATCAACAGGCGAAATCGCCCCGGACAGCCCAATCGCACCAACAAGCGAAACCGCCTCGGAGACCCGTAAGGCTTCACCGGGCGACGGCGACGGCAGCGACGATCGTGCCGACGTCCAGGGCGCTCCAGCCCAGGTGGAGAAGCGACAGCGACCGTCCGGCCCCTGGGACTTCGGTCTGGCGTTGCTGGTCGATGCCACGGCCTATCCGCCTGACCTCAAGGCCATCCATCGGGTGATCCCGGCGCTGCCCTTGGCCGAGGCCGTCTCCAAGGCGAGAGGCTCGTGGCGGGTCCACGAGTATCCCGATCTCGCTGTGGGCCTGGCCGCGCTGGACGCAGCCCCCGGTCTCGCGTTCCTGGTGGCCGATGAAGGCGGGGCCCATCTGCTGACCGATCCCGACCCGATGCAGCTGGCCCGCGCCATGCCCGCCGACCGCTCGGACCGGTGGAACGCACTGAACACCTCCATCCTGACGGAGTTCCTGATGCCGAAGGTGTGGGGTGTACGGGACGAGGAGCAGACGGTACGGATCGTCCACCACGACGCCCGTGCCGCGGTGGAGCAGGCCGCGCAGGCGGGAGGAACAGCGGTGATCCTCAAGCCGCTCCTGGTCGCCGACGTGCTCGCGGTCGCCGCGTCCGGCGAACGTGTGCCCCGCAAATCCACCTCCTTCGGCCCCAAGCCCCGAACCGGCCTGGTCCTCCGCACCTTCGCCACCGGCTGAGCCACGCCGCCTCCCCGCCTCCCCGCCAACCCGCCAACCCGCCAACCAGCGAGAATCACCTGCGCAAACTGGGCTCCTGCGGAGTCGGCATGCGTGAGCTACACCTGCGCTCCTGCATGCGTTCCCCTCCAAGCCTTCTCCTCCTGCTTCTCACTCCCTGCTTCCTCCTCTCGCTCCCACCGCCGTTCGCACTTCTCCCCTTGCGCGAGGTTGCGTCTGCTCGAAATGCCCCCTGCGGCGGCAGTGAGCACTACCTCAGCGGCTGCTGCGCGAAAGTGCGCCTCTCCCCGCGGATCTACAGGTGTCGAGCACGGCCTGGAGGCGGCTTGGTGCGGAGGACACGTGCGAGGAAGCGTCGGAATCGTCCCTCAGGGGCGCCTCATGAGACTTCTCGTCCATCAGCAACTCCGTCTCGGCGCGAGGTGGCGCGTCTGTCTCGGAAGCCACCTCCCCGCGCGAATCCAGAGAAAGGGAAGCAGCAGGATCACGGCGGTCCTGCCCCACAGCAGCCTCACCTCCAGGCGGGGCGGCGGGAGAAGGCTTGGACGTGCGCGCCCCTCTGGTCGTGCGTCGTCTCGCTCCGGGAGGCGGTGGCGCCGGATCGACGCCCACCGGTTCGACGTGGAAGACCTCGACCTCGTACCGCCAGATCTTCCCCGACGACGGGCCGTAGATGCGGCACCGGAACGCGCCCCTCACCTCCAGCGGATCGTCCGGCCCCACATCGCGCACGACGGCCGCGACCTCGGGGGCGAAGGTGATGCACGGGATGCTGTCCGTCATCACACCGCCCTTCGGGTGCGGGCGGTCCCTGCGCACGGCCAGGCGCCACCTCGTCAAGGTGTCACCGCTGGGCAGCCGCTTGTCCTCGGCTGCCACGGACACCCTCCCTGCCAGCACGACCTCGTTGCGGTCCACTGTCGTCCTCCCATCCGATGCTCCGGCGGGGATCACTCTCTACGATGTGGACATGGCTGGAACGGCTCGAATGCCGTTCTGGGGATAGCGGATCGCTGCACGGGAGTGCCTGTGGACAACATCACCGCCCTCGGCGGCGACGTCTATGAGATCGACACGAAGATGGCCGGTTATTCGGGCATCACGGCCGGCTACCTGATCCTGTCCGATCGGCCCTGCCTGGTGGAGACCGGGACGTCGACCTCCGCGCCCGTGGTGCGGGACGCCCTGGCCTCGCTCGGGGTGGGCCCCGACGATCTGGCGAGCGTGGTGGTCACGCACATCCACCTCGACCATGCGGGCGGAGTCGGCGACATCGCGAAGTTCTTCCCCTCCGCGCAGATCGTCGTGCACGAGAAGGGCGCGAGGCATCTGGCCGACCCGTCGCGTCTCATGGCCAGCGCCCGGATGGTGTGGGGCGACAAGCTCGACACGCTGTTCGGCGAGCTTTCCCCGACCGAGGCGGAACGCATCGTCGCGCTCGGCGACACAGGCGCCGTCGACCTGGGCAACGGCCGCACCCTCAGCAGCCACTACTCGCCCGGCCACGCCAAGCACCACGTCGGCCTCGTCGACTCCGGCACCGGCGACCTCTACGTCGGCGACGCCGCCGGCGTGTACCTCCCCGAGACCGGCGACCTGCGCCCCGCCACGCCGCCGCCGGACTTCGACCTGGAGACGGCGCTCAACTCGATCGCCCTGTTCAAGGCGCTCGGTCCGCAACGGCTGCTGTTCAGCCACTACGGACCGGTCGACGCCGTTCAGGACACTCTCGAACGTTCCGCGGAGGAGCTGCGCATCTGGGTGGACCTGACCCGGCAGGCGCACGCGGAGGGCATGGACCTGGACCACGCCGTCGCCATGGTGCGCGACCGGACGAAGGAGCGCTACGCGGCGCTGGAGATGGAGGGCGAGGCGGCCGAGCATTTCGAGTTGCTGAGCGGGGCGCCGTCCAATGTCGCGGGCATCCTGCACTGGCTCAACCGCGTCAATCCCTGACGGCAGAAGGAGGACTTCCGGCCGCCTCAGCCCGTCTGAGCCCGCCCGGCAGGACCGCTCAGCACTGAGCGTGTCGAGGAGCCCGGCCCCGCGGAGCGGCGGCGCCGGGCAGCAGCGGTGGCGGCAGCTCGGGCGGCGCCGGCGGCCACACAGCCGGGCGCCCGAGCAGCCGAGCAGCCGAGCGCTCCAGCGGCCGGGGCGCCCTAACCAAGCTGCCCGGCGTCGAGAGCCGGCTCACCTCCGTCGAGCGACTCGGCTTGTGAGCGTGCGGCACCGTACGTAGCGGCCGGAAAACGCGAAAGTACGGCGGGCGCCCCGTGTGGGGTGCCCGCCGTACCGTCTTCTTACGCGTCTGAACGCCGAGGCGTCAGTTGTCCCGCTTGGGCTTGTCCTCGGTGGACGCGTCGAGGATGTCGCCGAAGTCGGGCTCGATGAACGCCAGGTTGATGTCCGGCGCCGCCTGGACATCGTTCTGCTCGCCGGCGCCGGCGCCGGCGCCGGCCGGGGACGCGGCCGCGGCGGAATCGGCGGACTCAGCCGACTCAACGGACTCGGCAGCCTCGGCGGTCGCCGGAGCGGGCGCGGCCTGCGGGGCCTCGTCCGACACCGGCTGCTCCTCGGCCTCGCCGTCCTCAGCCAGGTCCTCGGCGTCCTCCTCCGAGTCCTCGACATCCTCCGCGTCCTCGACATCGTCGGAGTCCACGGAATCCTCCGCGTCCTCCGAGTCCTCGGCCTCGACCGCGAGGGCGCCGCCGACGATGTCGTCGTCGAACGGCACGTCGAGGTCGTCGCCGTCCTCGTAGTCCTCTTCGAGGTCGTCGATGACGGCCCCGGTCAGCATGGCGTACCGTTCGGCGGCGTCGGTCTCGCCGTCGCCGTCGAACGCCATCGCCCGGGCGAACCAGTCGGTCGCCGCCTCCTGGTGTCCGGCGGCGAGCAGCGCGTCGGCGTACGCGAACGCGAGCCGCGCCGACCACGGCTTCACATCCTGCTCACGCAGCTCCGGAAGCCGCTGGAGCGTGATGACGGCGGCGTCGTTCTGGCCGAGGTCGCGCCGGGCGCCCGACTCGACGATGGCCAGCTCGATGCGCTCGGGCCGGTCGAGGCGCTCGGCCTCGGGAGAGCGGACGAGGTCGAGGGCGCGCTCGGGGCGGCCGAGGCCGCGCTCGCAGTCGGCCATCACCGGCAGGTACGCGTCGGAGCCCGTCATCCTCCGGGCGGCGCGCAGGTCGCTGAGCGCCTCGGAGTAGTGGCCGGCGCGGTAGGCGACGATGCCCGCCGCCTCCCGGACCACGCCGATGCGGGCGGCGAAGCGGCGCGCCACCTTGGTGTGCTCGTGCGCCCGGTCGGGGTCGTCCTCCTCCAGGGCCCGCTCGGCGGCGACGAGGTGCCTGCCCACCAGCTCGGCCAGGTCGCCGGGAAGGGAGCGCAGCTCCTCACGCACCTCCTTGTCGAGCTCGTCGGCGGTGACGTCCGGGGCGATCTCGGGCAGCCGCTCGCGCTGAGGGGCGTCCTCGCGGTCCGCCCTGCCGTACCTGGCGCGGCTGCCGCCGCCCGGACGGTCGTCGCGGTTGCCCCCGCCTTCGCCGTCACGGTCGCGGGAGAACGGACGGGCGCCGCCGTCGCGGTAGCCGCCGTCACGGCGCGGGCCACGGTCATCACGGAACCCGCCCTCACGGCGCGGACCCCGATCACCCTGGAACCCGCCCTCACGGCGCGGGCCACGGTCACCGTAGCCACCCTCACGACGCGGACCGCGATCGTCACGGTCGCGGAACGGGCGACGGTCGTCATCGCGGCGCGGGCCACGGTCGCCGTAGCCGCCCTCACGACGCGGACCACGGTCGTCACGGTCGCGGAACGGGCGACGGTCGTCGTCGCGGCGCGGGCCACGGTCGCCGTAGCCGCCCTCACGACGCGGACCACGGTCGTCACGGTCGCGGAACGGCCGGCGGTCGTCATCGCGGCGCGGGCCACGATCGTCACGGAACCCGCCCTCACGGCGCGGACCCCGATCACCCTGGAACCCACCCTCGCGACGCGGACCACGGTCACCCTGGAACCCGCCCTCACGACGGGGACCCCGATCACCCTGGAACCCGCCCTCACGACGCGGACCCCGATCGTCCCTGTCACGGAACGGCCGCCGGTCGTCATCACGGCGCGGGCCACGATCGTCACGGAACCCGCCCTCACGGCGCGGACCCCGATCACCCTGGAACCCACCCTCACGGCGCGGACCACGGTCACCCTGGAACCCGCCCTCACGACGCGGCCCGCGATCGTCGCGGTCGCGGAACGGGCGACGGTCGTCGTCGCGACGCGGGCCGCGGTCGCCGTAGCCGCCCTCACGACGGGGACCACGGTCGTCACGGTCACGGTACGAACGACGGTCATCGCCGTACCCGCCCTCGCGGCGCGGACCCCGATCACCCTGGAACCCGCCCTCACGACGCGGCCCGCGATCGTCCCTGTCACGGAACGGCCGCCGGTCGTCATCACGGCGCGGGCCACGATCGTCACGGAACCCGCCCTCACGGCGCGGACCCCGATCACCCTGGAACCCGCCCTCGCGGCGAGGGCCCCGGTCGTCACGGAAGCCGCCCTCGCGGCGCCGGCCGCGGTCGTCGAAGTCGTCGCGGCTGCGGTACACGGGCCGGTCGCCCTGGCCGCGGTCCTGGGAGGAGCGGCGGTCGTCGCCTTCGCGGCGCGGCCCCCGGTCGTCGCGGCCGCCGGAGCGCTCGTCGGAACCGGAGCGCTGGTCAGAGCGGTACGGGCGGTCGCCTCGCGAGGCTCCCTGGCCACTGCCCCGGGAGCCGTATCCGCCGCCTCTGCTGCTACCGTACGTACGCCTCTCCCCGTATTCGCCGCCCCCGCGCTGTCCGCCGTCGGGTCCGTTGTCTCTGTTCACTTCTGGTCCATTTCGTTGGCTCACTCAGCGGACCCGCATCGCACATGGCGGCCGCCGTGGCTCGCCGCCGCCCGTCCTCGGGGCCTTACGCGACGAAGGCCACCCGTGGGGGTGGCCCGCTCGCTCCAGCCTAGCAAGCCGCCGAACGTTCACGTGACTCAGCGACGGGTCAATCCGGTCGCCCACTATGCCGTTTTCGTGAAGACTGCCAGCCATGTCACTTCGCTTCCACGAGATCGCCGAGTCGCGGCACCGCATCCTCAACCCCCTCAGCCCCGACAAGCTCAACCTTCTCGGCGAGATATGCCGCATCAGTCACGGCACGCGGCAGCTCGATCTCGCCTGCGGCAAGGGGGAGATGCTCAGCCGCTGGGCCTCCCGCTACGGGCTGCACGGGGTGGGCGTGGACGTCAGCTCGGTGTTCCTGGAGGCCGCCAGGACGCGCGCCGCCGAGCTCGGGGTCGGTGACCAGGTGCGGTTCGTCGAGGCCGACGCCGGCACGTACACGGACGAGCCGGAGTCGTACGACATCGTGTCCTGCGTCGGCGCGACGTGGATCGGCGGCGGGCTGCAGGGCACCCTGGAGCTCATGCGTCGCCCGCTGCGGCCGGGCGGGATCGTGCTGGTGGGTGAGTGCTTCTGGCAGTCGCCGCCGCCCGCCGAGGCGTGCGAGGCGCTGGAGATCCCCGAGGACGCCTTCACGTCGCTGGCCGGCACGGCGGAGCGGCTGGAGGCGTCGGGTTTCGAGCTGGTGGAGATGGTGCTGTCCGACCCGGACAGCTGGGACCGGTACGTGGCCAGCCAGTGGTGGACGCTGAGCGACTGGCTGCGGGCCAACCCGGACGACCCGGACACTCCTGCCGTCCGCGACTTCCTCGACAAGTCACGACGGACGCACCTGGAGTACGGCCGGCAGTACCTGGGATGGGGCGTCTTCGTGGCCCGACAGTAGGGGCCCGACAGTAAGGGGATCGCGGGAAAGGGGAAGCATCCACTCCTTTCCACTTTCAACGTATAGCGCAACGGGGGGCTTGCGGCAAGACCCCCGTCATACCCCAGAATCGTCCGCCGAGGCCAGATTGTGTGGCCACAACCTGCGGAAATGGGGGGATGCGACGTGCGGGTGCTGTTGTCGACGTACGGGTCGCGAGGGGACGTCGAACCGGTGGCGGGACTCGCGGTGCGGTTGCGTGAGCTCGGCGCGGAGGTGCGGGTGTGCGCGCCGCCGGACGAGGAGTTCGCGCGGCGGCTCGCCGGCGTGGGCGTGCCGATGGTGCCGGTCGGCCGGTCGGCGCGCGCGCTGACGACCTCCGCCCCGTCGGCGCCCGCGGGCCTGCCCCAGCGCGCGGCCGAGGTGATCGCCGGCCAGCTGGACGCGGTCACGGCGGCGGCCGAGGGGTGCGACGCGATGGTGGTGACCGGCATGATGCCGGCCGCCGCCGGCGCCCGGTCGGTGGCCGAGAAGCTGGGCATCCCGTCCGTGTCCGTCACCTTCCAGCAGCTCACGCTGCCGTCGCCGCACCACCGTCCGCTGGCGTATCCGGGCCGGCCGCTCCCGCCGGAGGTGACGGACAGCAGGGTGCTGTGGGACCTGGACGCCCAGAGCATCAACGCGCTGTTCGGTGAGGCGCTGAACACCAACCGGGCCTCGATCGGCCTGCCGCCGGTGGACAACGTCCGCGACTACGTCATCGGCGACCGGCCGTGGCTGGCGACGGACCCCACCCTGGACCCGTGGCTCGGGTCGCCGGATCTCGACGTCGTACAGACCGGCCCGTGGATCCTGCCGGACGAGCGCCCGCTCCCGGCGGAGTTGACGGCGTTCCTGGAGGCCGGCGCGCCACCGGTGTACGTGGGGTTCGGCAGCATGCCCATGCGCGAGTCGACGGACGTCGCCCAGGTCGCCGTCGAGGCGATCCGCGCGCAGGGCCGCCGCGCGGTCATGGCCCGCGGCTGGGCCGGCCTGTCCCTGGACGGCGACCGGGACGACTGCTTCGTCGTCGGCGAGGTCAACCAGCAGGAGCTGTTCGGCCGGGTGGCCGCCGTCGTGCATCACGGCGGCGCGGGCACGACGACGACGGCCGCGCGGGCCGGCACGCCTCAGGTGGTGGTGCCCCAGCTCGCGGACCAGCCGTACTGGGCCGGCCGGGTGGCCGAGCTGGGCATCGGCGCGGCGCACGACGGCCCGGTGCCGACCTTCGCGTCCCTGTCGGCCGCCCTCGCAACCGCCCTGGCCCCCGAGACCCGCGCACGGGCGGCCGCCGTGGCCGGCGCGATCCGCACCGACGGAACGACGGTCGCCGCGAGGCTGCTGCTGGACGCGGTCAGCCGGGAGAGACCGCCCGCCTCCGCCTGAACGGCGCGTGCAGCCCTGAACGCGCCGCTTCCGTCGAACCAGACCCATAAGTAAGAACGTGCACATCTCGGCGACCTGAACCCGCGAAAGCCACAGGGCCCGGCCCGGCGAAGCACCGCCCGCTCCCCTGTCGGCCACCCCGGTCCAGCCGCCTCACCGCGCGCCCCGCGTGACCCACGCGACGCGCGAAACGGTCGCGAGCGACCTCAGATCGGAGCTGAATCCCACGTGAACCCGCTGACCACCAGCGCGTTTGACCTTCCCGACCACCTCGCCGCCAAGGCCGACCCGGCGCTGATCGCCGGCGACGAGCAGCACTTCGCGGCCATCGCGCAGAGCCTCGACCAGGCGATCGCCGACCTGTCCGACCGCCTCGACGCCGCCCGCATGGCGCCCGGCGGCAAGGGGCAGGCGGCGCTGGACCGCGACCTGGAGATCCACCGGCTGGCCGCCCGCCTGCGCACACTCCGCCGTTACGGCCTGGACCTGTGTCTCGGGCACATGGTGAGCGCGGACGACGACCAGCCCGCGTACATCGGACGACTCGGCCTCACGGACAGCGAGGGCCGCCGGTTGCTGCTCGACTGGCGCTCCCCCGCGGCCGAGCCGTTCTTCGGCGCCACGCACGCCAACCCGATGGGCCTGGCCAGCCGCCGCAGGTACCGCTGGACCCGCGGCCGGGTCAGCGACTACTGGGACGAGGTGTTCACCTCGGAGGGGCTGGTCGGGCACGCCGCCCTCGACGACCAGTCCGCCTTCATCGCCAGCCTGGGCAGCAGCCGGTCGCCGCGCATGCGCGACGTCCTCGGCACCATCCAGGCCGACCAGGACGCCATCATCCGCGCGGGGTCCGCCGGCGCCCTCGTCGTGGACGGCGGTCCGGGCACGGGCAAGACCGTCGTCGCCCTGCACCGCTCCGCCTACCTCCTCTACTCCGACCCCCGTCTCGGTCACCGGCGGGGCGACGTGCTGTTCGTCGGCCCGCACCAGCCCTACCTGGCCTACGTCGCCGACGTCCTCCCCAGCCTCGGCGAGGAGGGCGTGCAGACCTGCACCCTGCGGGACCTCGTGACCGAGGGAGCCGCGGCGGCGACCGAGACCGACCCGGACGTGGCCCGGCTGAAGGCGTCCGCGGACCTGGTGAAGGCGATCGAGCCGGCCGTCAGGTTCTACGAGAACCTGCCGACCAAGGGGATGACGGTCACGACCCACTGGTCCGACGTCTGGCTGAGTCCCGACGACTGGGCCGAGGCGTTCGACGCGGCGGAGCCCGGCATTCCGCACAACGACGCGCGCGACCTGATCTGGGAGGAGCTGCTCAGGATCCTGGCGGACAAGCACAGGCGATTGAGGCGAGCGGGGGGAGAGCTTGCTCGCACTCCCGAGCCGATTGAGCCTGTTGACCGCAGGGAACACGACGACGAGGACGTCGCGCCCGACTTGCTCCGCAGGTCGCTGATGCGGGACAGGGAGCTGCTGACGGCCTTCAACCGCGCGTGGCCGCTGATCGAAGCGGCCGACCTCGTCGGAGACCTGTGGACCGTACCCGCCTACCTGCGCAAGTGCGCCCCCTGGCTCAGCCTCGACGAGGTACGGAAGCTGCAGCGCGAGGAGGCGCAGGCGTGGACGGTGTCCGACCTGCCGCTCTTGGACGCGGCGCGGCAGCGCCTCGGCGACCCGGAGACGTCACGGCGCAAGCGACGGCGGGAAGCCGCCCTGGCCGCCCAGCGCGAACGCATGGCCCAGGTCGTCGAGAACCTGATCGAGGCCGATGACGACGGCGAGGGCCTGGTGACGCAGCTACGCCGGGCGGACCTGCAGCGCAACCTGGTCGACGAGTCCGAGCTGCCCACCTTCGACGTGGACCGGCTCGCCGGCCCGTTCGCGCACGTCGTCGTGGACGAGGCTCAGGAGCTGACCGACGCGGAGTGGCAGATGCTGCTGCTGCGGTGCCCGTCCCGGAGCTTCACCATCGTCGGGGACCGCGCCCAGGCCAGGCACGGGTTCACGGAGTCGTGGCAGGAACGGCTGGAGCGGGTCGGGCTCGACCGGATCACCCTGGCGTCCCTGACCGTCAACTATCGGACGCCGGAAGAGGTCATGGCGGAGGCGGAGCCCGTGATCCGGGCCGCGCTCCCGGACGCCAACGTCCCGACCTCGATCCGCAGCAGCGGCGTCCCGGTCGTCCACGGACCGGTCTCGGATCTGGGCTCGATCCTCGACACCTGGCTCGCCGCGCACGCCGACGGGACCGCCTGCGTCATCGGCGATCCCACATTCCAGGAGACGTCCCGCGTACGGTCGCTGACGCCGGAGCTGTCGAAGGGGCTCGAGTTCGACCTGGTGGTCCTCGTCGATCCCGAGGGGTTCGGGGAGGGCATCGAGGGAGCGGTGGACCGCTACGTCGCGATGACCAGGGCGACCCAGCGGCTCGTCATCCTCACGAGCTCCTGACGCCCTGCGGGATGGGGGAGCGGTGTCAGGTCAGGCCGCCGGACCTGCGTGGACGGGTCTCACGTCCACGTGAGAAGGCGGGCTGCCGGTACCACTCCCTCGCTCAACCGTGTCGCGGCGCGGGCGCATCGACGGCCGGGCATCGCCGTCGGTCGGCTTCGCGCAACGCGACGGTCCTCACACCGTGCGGGGCTACATTCGCGACATACACCGTGCCGGGCTACATCCGCGGCATCGATCGTCGGATGCGCGACTCTGGGCACACAGGCCCCTCCACAGCACTGGCCGGTGACTCCGTCGGGTCGCACGCCTGCTTGTCGTCGGTGCGGTGAGGGAGAAGGCCAGGTGTCCTGTCAGGTCGCGGGCTTTTCTCGGAGGCCGGCTTCGCTACGCCAGTACGTGGAGGCGAAGGTACGGGTGAGGTCTTCCTGAGACCAGTGAGCGAGATGGGGACCGGCGCCATACGCGCCCCAGGCATGCGGGAACTGACCCCGGGCATGCGAAAAGGGGCCCACACGAACCCGGCATCAGCCAGGCCCGCATGAACCCCTTCTCAAAAGATTGTCCGGCGGTGACCTACTCTCCCACACCCTCCCGAGTGCAGTACCATCGGCGCTGGGAAGCTTAACTTCCGGGTTCGGAATGTAACCGGGTGTTTCCTTCCCGCCATAACCGCCGTAACC
>NZ_JABWGN010000050.1 GCF_013363975.1 Nonomuraea montanisoli
TCAGACGGTGATGCTCCAGGAGTCCAGGAATCCGGTGTCACCGAGGTAGACGTCGCTGACCTCGAGGGTCCAGGTGCCGGCGGCCTGCTGGCTCACCGGTACCGAGTAGGTCCTGGTGCCGTAGGAGGTGCAGCTCGTGCCGCCGTAGCGGTCGACGGCGTACCACTGGCCGTTCGGCCCGCGCAGCCAGATGTCGAGGTCCTCGGCGCAGGTGTGGCTGATGGTGACCGACAGCTTGACCGGTGAGGTCGCGGTGCCGGTCGCGGTGGAGGTGATCGGGCTCTGCACGGTGGAGTAGTCGCGGATCGTGTAGTTGGTGCCGTTGGTGAAGGTGCGGCCGCCGGAGGTGCCCTGGACGGTCAGCGCGTACGTCGCGGTGTGGGTGGCGGTCTCGCCGGTGCCCGTCACCGTCACGTTGTAGGAGCCGGCCGGGGTGGTGGGGGCGGTGGCGATCGTCAGGGTGGAGGAGCCGCCCGAGGTGACCGAGGCCGGGTTGAAGGTGGCGGTGGCGCCGGTGGGCAGGCCGCTGGCCGACAGGTTGACGGCCTGGGCGTTGCCGGCGGTGGTCTGGGTGGCGATGGTGGTGGTGGCCGAGGAGCCCGCCTGGACCGTGCCCGACGCCGGGTTGGCCGAGATCGAGAAGTCACGG
>NZ_JABWGN010000051.1 GCF_013363975.1 Nonomuraea montanisoli
GGTTGGCGTCGTCGTGCTCCAGGAAGGGGATCATCGCGGTGGCCACCGACACCATCTGGCGCGGCGACACGTCGATGTAGTCGACCTCCTCGGCCCGCATGAGCTCGGTCTCGCCGCCCTTGGTGCGCACGAGCACCCGCGCCTCGGCGAACGAACCGTCCGGGTTGAGCACCGTGTTGGCCTGCGCCTTGACGAAACGGTCCTCCTCGTCAGCCGTGAGGTAGTCGACCTGGTCGGTCACCTTGCCGTCGACGACCTTGCGGTACGGCGTCTCGACGAAGCCGAAGGCGTTGAGCCGCCCGTAGGAGGCGAGTGAACCGATCAGGCCGATGTTCGGCCCCTCGGGCGACTCGATCGGGCACATCCGGCCGTAGTGGGACGGGTGCACGTCACGCACCTCGAAGCCGGCCCGCTCACGCGACAGACCACCGGGGCCCAGCGCGTTCAGCCGTCGCTTGTGCGTCAGCCCGGCCAGCGGGTTGATCTGGTCCATGAACTGCGACAGCTGCGAGGTGCCGAAGAACTCCTTGATCGACGCCACGACCGGGCGGATGTTGATCAGGGTCTGCGGCGTGATCGCCTCGACGTCCTGCGTCGTCATGCGCTCGCG
>NZ_JABWGN010000052.1 GCF_013363975.1 Nonomuraea montanisoli
GGTTGGCGTCGTCGTGCTCCAGGAAGGGGATCATCGCGGTGGCCACCGACACCATCTGGCGCGGCGACACGTCGATGTAGTCGACCTCCTCGGCCCGCATGAGCTCGGTCTCGCCGCCCTTGGTGCGGACGAGGACGCGGGGCTCGGCGAACGAACCGTCGGCGTTGAGCACCGTGTTGGCCTGCGCCTTGACGTAGCGGTCCTCCTCGTCGGCGGTCAGGTAGTCGACCTGGTCGGTCACCTTGCCGTCGACGACCTTGCGGTACGGCGTCTCGACGAAGCCGAAGGCGTTGATCCGGCCGTAGGAGGCCAGCGAGCCGATGAGGCCGATGTTCGGGCCTTCAGGGGTCTCGATCGGGCACATCCGGCCGTAGTGGGACGGGTGCACGTCACGGACCTCGAAGCCGGCCCGCTCACGGGACAGACCACCGGGGCCCAGCGCGGACAGACGCCGCTTGTGCGTCAGGCCGGCCAGCGGGTTGGTCTGGTCCATGAACTGCGACAGCTGCGAGGTGCCGAAGAACTCCTTGATCGACGCCACGACCGGGCGGATGTTGATCAGGGTCTGCGGCGTGATCGCCTCGACGTCCTGCGTCGTCATGCGCTCGCG
>NZ_JABWGN010000053.1 GCF_013363975.1 Nonomuraea montanisoli
GACGGCCGTACCGGGCCGTCTTGTAGTTGAGCATGCGGCGGAAGACGCCCCACCCGCAGTCGGAGATGGCCTTGGCCAGCTTCCGGTTGCGGACCATGTTCGTCACGGCCAGGTCCTCGATCACGATCACGTCGTGGTCGCGCACCAGCCGCGTGCTGGTCTTGTGCAGGAAATCCGTCCGGGCCGCGCGCACCTTCCGGTGGGCGCGGGCAACCTTGGCCCTCGCCTTGCGGTGATTGTTCGACCCGCGGGTCTTGCGCGCCTGGCGGCGCTGGTAGCGGGCCGGGTTGCGGTCCCGCTTGGCCAGATGGCGCGGGTTGGGGATCTTGTCGCCGTCGGAGGTGACGGCGAAGTCCGTCACCCCGAGATCGACGCCGACCGCCGTTCGCGGCGCGGCGAGCCGGTCGGGGGCGGCGACGTCGACGGCGAAGGAGACGTACCATCGCCCGCACGGGTCCCGGGAGACGGTCACCGTGGTCGGGTCGATCGAGGCCGGGTCCACGTCGGGCCAGGACCAGGTGAACGCCAGGGGCGCGTCCGTCTTCGCGAGGAACAGCCGCCCGTCACGGTA
>NZ_JABWGN010000054.1 GCF_013363975.1 Nonomuraea montanisoli
GCTCGCCGACGCCGTCAAGGTGACCCTCGGCCCCAAGGGCCGCAACGTCGTGCTGGAGAAGAAGTGGGGCGCCCCCACGATCACCAACGACGGTGTCTCCATCGCCAAGGAGATCGAGCTCGAGGACCCGTGGGAGAAGATCGGCGCCGAGCTGGTCAAGGAGGTCGCCAAGAAGACGGACGACGTCGCGGGCGACGGCACCACCACGGCCACCGTGCTCGCCCAGGCGCTGGTGCGCGAGGGGCTGCGCAACGTGGCGGCCGGCGCCAACCCGATGGCCCTGAAGAAGGGCATCGAGGTCGCCGTCGAGCGCGTCAGCGAGGAGCTGTCCAGGCTGGCCAGGGACGTGGAGACCAAGGAGCAGATCGCCTCCACCGCCTCCATCTCCGCCGCCGACCCCGAGATCGGCTCGCTCATCGCCGAGGCGATGGACAAGGTCGGCAAGGAAGGCGTCATCACCGTCGAGGAGAGCAAC
>NZ_JABWGN010000055.1 GCF_013363975.1 Nonomuraea montanisoli
GCTTTGTGGTCAAGTCCTCGGCCTATTAGTACCGGTCAGCTCCACACGTTACCGCGCTTCCACCTCCGGCCTATCAACCCGGTCGTCTACCGGGAGCCTTACCCCCTCACAGGGTGGGAGACCTCATCTCAAGGCGAGCTTCCCGCTTAGATGCTTTCAGCGGTTATCCCTTCCGAACGTAGCCAACCAGCCATGCACCTGGCGGTACAACTGGCACACCAGAGGTTCGTCCGTCCCGGTCCTCTCGTACTAGGGACAGCCCCTTTCAAGTCTCCTACGCGCGCAGCGGATAGGGACCGAACTGTCTCGCGACGTTCTAAACCCAGCTCGCGTACCGCTTTAATGGGCGAACAGCCCAACCCTTGGGACCTACTCCAGCCCCAGGATGCGACGAGCCGACATCGAGGTGCCAAACCATCCCGTCGATATGGACTCTTGGGGAAGATCAGCCTGTTATCCCCGGGG
>NZ_JABWGN010000056.1 GCF_013363975.1 Nonomuraea montanisoli
TAAGTGGGGCTCGATCAAGGACCATTCCTCGTCGGTGAGGTCTCCACGCGCCATGCCCGATGGCCTACCAGGACCGTCGGCCATACCGCAGGCAATCCCTCTGATCTCAACTCCGTACAGGCCCTAGGTGTATTGATCACGGGCGTTGTTAACAGTGGGGGTTGATCATAGGAGAGGCCTCCGGTGTGGTGTAGGTGTCGAATCTGCAGCACACGCGGAGGCCTCGTGTCCCACCGTAACGCCCGGCTGACCGTTCATGGTCGCCGTCTGCTCGTTCACCGCGTCCTGTCCGGCCGCCCGGTCGCGCACGTGGCCGCCGAGATGGGCATCTCCCGGCCCACGGCCTACAAGTGGGTACGTCGATGGCGCGACCATGGCGAAGCGGGCTTGCACGACCGCTCCAGCCGGCCCCATACGACCCCGCACCGCACCGCGG
>NZ_JABWGN010000057.1 GCF_013363975.1 Nonomuraea montanisoli
TTTAATGGGCGAACAGCCCAACCCTTGGGACCTACTCCAGCCCCAGGATGCGACGAGCCGACATCGAGGTGCCAAACCATCCCGTCGATATGGACTCTTGGGGAAGATCAGCCTGTTATCCCCGGGGTACCTTTTAGCCGTTGAGCGACACCGCTTCCACATGCCGATGCCGGATCACTAGTCCCAGCTTTCGCTCCTGCTCGACCCGTCAGTCTCACAGTCAAGCTCCCTTGTGCACTTACACTCAACACCTGATTGCCAACCAGGCTGAGGGAACCTTTGGGCGCCTCCGTTACCTTTTAGGAGGCAACCGCCCCAGTTAAACTACCCACCAGACACTGTCCCCGATCCGGATCACGGACCAGAGTTAGACG
>NZ_JABWGN010000058.1 GCF_013363975.1 Nonomuraea montanisoli
CGTCCTCCTGGCCGTGCTCCTGCTGGGCACGGCGTGGCTGATGCGGCCCCGGCTCGGCCGCCTGCCCGCCGGCCCTCACCTCCGCGGCCGCGACCGCGCGCCGCGCCTGTTCGGCCTGCTGGACCGGGTCGGCGCCGAGGTGGGCGCGCCGCCGGTCGACGTGGTGTTCGTCTCGGCCGAGGACAACGCCGCGTACGCGCGGATCGGGCGGCGCGGCAGGCGGGCCCTCATCATCGGCGCGCCCCTCTGGGCGAGACTGGGCCCGCAGGAGAAGGTGGCGCTCCTGGGGCACGAGCTCAGCCACTCCAGCAACGGCGAC
>NZ_JABWGN010000059.1 GCF_013363975.1 Nonomuraea montanisoli
CCCACCAGTGGAGCTGGGACTCCGCGTTCGTGGCGATGGGCCTCGCCCGGCACCGCCACGAGCGGACCCGCGCCGAGCTCCTCAGCCACCTCCCCGGGCAGTGCGACACCGCGATGGTCCCGCACATCGACTTCCACACGCCCGAGGCGTACATCCCCGGGCCTTCCGTCTGGCGCTCGCACGACCACGACGCGGCGCCCCGCGTGCTCTCCTCCGGTCTCACCGCGCCACCCGTCCACGGGCTCGCCCTGTGGTGGATCTACCGGCACACCGGGGACGTCGTGTTCGTGCGGCGCGCCTTCCCGTCGCTGGTCGCGCA
>NZ_JABWGN010000005.1 GCF_013363975.1 Nonomuraea montanisoli
CTCCATTAAAGGTCTGATACCCAACTAAAAAGGAATCCGTCACCGGCTTTCGCCGATATGACGGGGTCATGCATTGTTCATGCACTGGCTTTTAACACACTGTTGAGTTCTCAAGAAACGGACGCGTTCTCCCCGGTCCTACGAGAGGCGCTTTTCGTTTCGTTCGTTCGTTGTGTCTTTATTCTTTCAGCGACCGTATTTTCTGTCAAATTCGGCGCTTTC
Source organism: Nonomuraea montanisoli (assembly GCF_013363975.1). Classification (GTDB taxonomy): domain Bacteria; phylum Actinomycetota; class Actinomycetes; order Streptosporangiales; family Streptosporangiaceae; genus Nonomuraea; species Nonomuraea montanisoli. The sequence continues at coordinate 223 of NZ_JABWGN010000005.1, forward strand.
GGAATTCCGACCGCACCCCGTCTCCGGGGCAACCCCTCTAACTTACCAGCCCGCAGCCATGCTCCGAACCGACTCGCCAGAGGGGGGTTGTCGACGATCGACACAGCCCATGCCGAATCCACCGGAGTGGAGAAGAAGGGTTGTGCCGCACCTCGTCGGCTTCACAAGATTAGCAGCGCCCCTGAGTGCTCGGACCGTCTTCGTCGAGCTTCCCGGCCACAGAAGGATTACGGCCGAACATAGACTCCCCACGTGAGCAGCGAAACCCAAGCGACGACGCCTCCGGTGGCGAAGAAGGTTCCGACCGAGCGCACCCATCACGGCGACACCGTGATCGACGAGTACGCCTGGCTCGCCGACAAGGACGATCCGGACACGGTCGCCTATCTGGAGGCGGAGAACGCCTATCTCAAAGAGCACACCAACCATCTCGGCGATCTCCAGGAGCGGCTGTTCCAGGAGATCAAGGGCCGGGTCCAGGAGACCGACCTGTCGGTGCCGAGCCGCAAGGGCGGCTGGTGGTACTTCTCCCGCACCGAGGAGGGCAAGCAGTACGCCGTCTCGTGCCGCGTGCCGGCGTCGGGCGAGACCCCGCCGGAGATCAAGCCCGGCGAGCGGCTCGACCAGGAGCTGGTCCTGCTCGACGGCAACGAGCTGGCGGGCGACAGCGAGTTCTTCTCCGTCGGCGTGAGTTCCGTCTCGCCCGACGGCACGATGCTCGCCTACTCCACCGACTACAAGGGCGCCGAGCGCTTCACGCTGAGGTTCAAGAGCCTCGTGACCGGCGAGGTGCTGGCCGACGAGATCGAGGACATCTTCTACGGCGGCGCGTGGTCGTCCGACGGCTCGACGTTCTTCTACACCCGCGTGGACGACGCGTGGCGGCCGCACCAGGTCTACCGTCACACGCTCGGCACGCGCGACGACGTGCTCGTCTACGAGGAGTCCGACGAGCGCTACTGGGTCGGCGTCTCGCTCACCCGCAGCGAGAAGTACCTCGTGCTGGGCGCGGGGAGCAAGATCACCAGCGAGGTGCGCGTCCTGGACGCCGCCGACCCGACCGGCGAGTTCCGGATCGTCCGTCCCCGGACGGTCGGCGTGGAGTACGGCGTCGAGCACGCGGGCGGCTTCTTCTACGTGCTGCACAACGAGAACGCCGAGAACTTCGAGCTGGCCACCGCCCCGCTGGACGACCCCGGCACGTGGACCCCGCTGATCGCGCACCGCGACGACACGCGGCTGCTGGAGATCGACGCGTTCGCGGGCCACGCCGTCGTCCACTTCCGGCGCGACGGTCTCACCGGCATCCGGGTCCTTCCCTACGGGGAGAGCGGGGACGGCTGGCGGGCGCGGGCCGAGGCCGCGGCCGGGGCCTCCGCGTACGAGATCGAGTTCCCCGAGCCGCTGTACGACGTGAGCCCCGCGGGCAACCCCGAGTTCACCACCGGGCGGCTCCGGCTCGGCTACACGAGCATGGTCACCCCGTCGAGCGTCTACGACTACGACCTGACCGCCCGCGAGCTGATCCTGCTGAAGCGGCGCGCGGTGCTGGGCGGCTACGACCCGGACGACTACGAGCAGTTCCGCGAGTGGGCGACCGCGGAGGACGGCACGCGGGTGCCGATCTCCCTGGTCAAGCGGAAGGACACCGCCACGCCCGCGCCGACTGTCCTGTACGGCTACGGCAGCTACGAGACCTCCATCGACCCGGGCTTCTCGGTGCCCCGCCTGTCGCTGCTCGACCGCGGCTTCGTCTTCGCCGTGGCCCACGTGCGCGGCGGCGGCGAGCTGGGCCGGCGCTGGTACGAGGACGGCAAGCTCACGCGCAAGCGCAACACGTTCACCGACTTCGTGGCGGCGGCCCGGCACCTGAAGCAGGCGGGCTGGAGCGGGCGCGTCGTGGCCCGCGGCGGCTCGGCCGGCGGCCTGCTCATGGGCGCGGCGACCAACCTGGCTCCGGAGGAGTTCGCGGGCGTGGTGGCCGAGGTGCCGTTCGTCGACGCGCTCAACACGATCCTCGACCCGTCGCTGCCGCTGACGGTCATCGAGTGGGACGAGTGGGGCGACCCGCTGCACGACGCCGACGTCTACGCGTACATGAAGAGCTACACGCCGTACGAGAACGTCGACGGCCGGACGTACCCGCCGATCCTGGCCATCACCAGCCTCAACGACACGCGCGTGCTCTACCACGAGCCCGCGAAGTGGGTCGCCCGGCTGCGGGCCACCGCGGCCGGCGGGCCGTTCCTGCTGAAGACCGAGATGGGCGCGGGTCACGGCGGCCGGAGCGGGCGTTACGACGCGTGGCGCGAGGAGGCGTTCACGCTCTCCTGGATCATCGAGCGAGGCACCGAGGGGAGCGCCGCGTGACGTACACGGCGGACGCGGGCCGCTACGAGCGGCAGCCGTACAACCGGAGCGGCCGGAGCGGGCTGCGGCTGCCGGCCGTCTCGCTGGGCCTGTGGCACAACTTCGGCGACGACCGGCCGATCGCGACGTCGCGGGAGATCCTGCGGCGCGCGTTCGACCTCGGGGTGACGCACTTCGACCTGGCCAACAACTACGGCGTGCCGTACGGCTCGGCGGAGCGCACCTTCGGCCGCATCCTGCGCGAGGACTTCGCCCCGTACCGGGACGAGCTGGTCATCTCCACGAAGGCGGGCTACGACATGTGGCCCGGCCCGTACGGCGAGTGGGGGTCGCGCAAGTACGTGCTGGCCAGCCTCGACCAGTCGCTGCAGCGGATGGGCCTGGAGTACGTCGACATCTTCTACAGCCACCGTCCCGACCCGGACACGCCGCTGGAGGAGACGATGGGCGCGCTGGACCGGGCGGTGCGCTCGGGCAAGGCGTTGTACGCGGGCGTCTCCAACTACTCGGCCGAGCAGACGGCCCAGGCCGCGCGGATCATGCGGGAGCTGGGGACGCCGCTGCTCATCCACCAGCCGTCGTACTCGATGATCAACCGGTGGATCGAGGAGGGCGGCCTGCTCGACACGCTGGAGGAGTCGGGCATGGGCTGCATCGTCTACTCGCCGCTGGCGCAGGGGCTGCTGACCGACCGCTACCTGCAGGGGGTGCCGGCCGGGTCGCGGGCGGCGACGAGCAGGTTCCTGAGCGCCGACGACATCGACACCAAGCTGGCGGGCGAGCTCAACGAGGTCGCGCGGGGCCGCGGTCAGACGCTGGCGCAGATGGCGCTGCTGTGGACGCTGCGCGACCCGCGGGTGACGAGCGTGCTCATCGGCGCGAGCAGCGTGCGGCAGCTGGAGGACAACGTGGCGTGCGTGGACGGCCCGGCCTTCACCGAGGACGAGCTGCGCGAGATCGACCGCATCACAGAGCCTCGTCGCGCTGGAGATGGGTGAACGCGGCCCAGCCGGGCAGCACCGGCAGCCAGAACGTGAGCAGCCGGTAGAGCAGCACGGCCGAGGTGGCCAGCGGCGCGTCCAGGCCGGCGACGGTCAGGCCGAGCGTGAGCGAGGCCTCGACCGCGCCGAGCCCGCCCGGCGTGGGCGCGGCCGAGCCTATGGCGTTGGCGGTGAGGTAGACGACGGCGACGGTGGTGAAGCTGAGCGAGCCACCGAACGCCGCCACGCACGCGTCGAGGCAGGCCACGAAGGCCAGAGTGATCATGAGGGTGCCGGAGCACGCCTCGATCATCTTGCTGGGCGACTGGAGCACGTCGAGCAGCCGCGGCAGCACGTTGGAGAACAGCCGCCGCATGCGCGCGGTGACGAGCCGGCGCAGTTGCGGCACGCCGAGGAGCACCACGGCCAGCACGGCGACGGCGAGCATCGCCACGACCAGCCCGCGGGACGGGGTGAAGGACGTGGCGGTGTTCGACCCGGTGATGTAGGCGAACAGCAGCAGCAGCCCGATGTGGAAGATCAGCATGACGAGCTGCGAGGCGCCCACGCTGGCCATCGCCGACGCGGGTGAGATGCCGCGCTTCTGCAGGTAGCGGGTGTTGATGGCGATGCCGCCCACAGCGGCCGGCGCGACCAGCTTGACGAACGACGACGCGAACTGCACGAGCACGGTGCGCCAGAGGGGCAGGTGCTCGGGCACGAACCCGCGCAGCATGAGCGCGGCGGCCACGAAGCTGACGAACGAGGCGACGAGCGCGGCGCCGGACCACGCCCAGTTGGCCGTGGTGACGACCTGGACGAGGTTGACCCGGCTGAGCTGCGACAGCAGGAAGTACGCGGCCAGGGCGCTGGCGATGATGGTGACGAGGGTGCGCGGCCGGAAGCGCTCCAGCCGGATCTCCTCGACCTTGCTCTGCGGCTTGAGCGCGACGATCTGCTCGCGCAGGTTGCCGAGCAGGGCCTTGTCCTTGGCCAGGGCCGCGCGGGTCTCGCGGGTGAGCGCGATGCGCTGGAGCAGCGGCAGGGCGGCGGCGAGCGCGTCGGGCCCCATGACGGCGGCGGCGGAGCGGACGGAGCGCTCGGGCCCGACGCGCAGCGCGAGGTAGGTCAGGAGCTGGGCGACGTCGAGCCGGAGCAGCAGGTCGCCGGCCGCGATCTCGCCGCTGCGCGCGTCGGTCAGCACGACGCGGCCGGCGGGATCGAGGTGGATGCCGTCGCCGGTGAGCCGCCGGTGGGCGAGCCGCTGGATCTGCAGCAGCTCGATCTGCTCCCAGATCTGGGCGAGCACGTTGTCGTCGATCTCGGAGTCGGGCACCTCGTCGAGGGGCCGGGTGTCGAGGTGCTCGTAGGCGAGCAGCGCGGCCTCGGTGCCGATCTCGCTGGTGCCGAGGAGGCGGGGCGTGCTGGCGCCGGCGGCCTGGGCGGCGTAGGCCATGAGCGCCTCGCGTTCCAGCTCGGCGCGGAGCGAGCGGATCGCGCGGCGGCGGGTCTCGGAGTTGAGCCGGATGCGCCGCCACAGCCGGTACGGCAGGCCGGCCACCTGGCGGTCGCGGTCGAGGACGGTGACGTCGAGGCTGCTGCCGTCCTTGAGGCCGATGGCGTAGCGGCGGCTGCCCTGGTGGTCGTCGTCGATGCGGCGGGCCGAGACGGGCGTGAAGGACAGCTTGCGCAGGGCGGCGACGACGGCGTTGCCGGGGGGCCGGGTGTTGGGGCTGCCGACGCCGTACAGGGTGCCGTAGCCGATGGCCATGCCGAGCAGGACGGTGGTGACGCCGCCGACGAGCGTGATCTGGTAGCCGGTGAAGAAGGCGAGGGCGTACAGCCCGATGACGGTCCACATGAGGGCGCGCCAGGTGGGGCGGCGGGAGATGCGGACCGCCGTGGAGTAGGCGATGACCGAGGTGAGCAGCGTGTTGAGCGGCTCGATGTCGCGGTTGCCGGTCAGCAGCAGGCGCAGGTCGACGGGTCCGGCGGTGACGATCCAGCTCCCGAGCAGGAACGAGATGACCATGCCGAGGATGGCGGCGACCAGGCCCTCGGCGACGCGCAGGCCGTCGCGGTGGAAGACGCGCTCGACGGCGAAGGCGACGGGCACGACGAGCAGCGCGGCGCCGCCCAGGAACGTCGCGACCCGGCTGAGCAGCTCGGGCAGCCGGGTGGCGCCCTCGGTGACGTCCTTCTCCAGGCCGTTCAGGGTCTGCTTGGCGACGAGCGCGATCAGCAGCACCGCGACCATGGCGGCGAGCGTGGCGCCGAAGCGCAGCAGGTCGGAGGGTCTGCGCAGGCGTTGCGGGAGGAGCGGCTCGACCACGTAGACGTCGTGGTCCGGGCGCGCCTCAGTCACGGCGGGATCCCCTTCCGTGAGGTCCCCCGTGTCGTCACGTTCCCTGATGTCGGCCACCGACAGCGATTCTGCACCTTCCCGGCCGGACCGTACGATCTTTGGCCGTTAGTGTCCCTAATCGTCACCTCGGTCATCGAACCAGGGGTGACGGGTGGTCTCCCTTCGATTTCTACCGCCGCGAGCACCGTGGCGCGTCACGGGGTCCCCCGGTGCGCTCGGAGGAAGGGATGCTGCCCGCATAAGCTGACCACATGTCGGGCGAATTGCGAGTTCTGGGGGCGTGTCCGCTGGACTGCCCGGACGGCTGCTCCTGGGTGGTCACCGTCGAGGACGGCGAGGCCGTGAAGCTGCGCGGCAACCCTGACCATCCCTACACCCGAGGCGCCCTCTGCGTGAAGGTGAATCGTTACCTGGAGCACGCCCGGGCGGAGGACCGCATCCTGTATCCGATGCGCCGCACCGGCCCCAAGGGGTCGGGGCGGTTCGAGCGGATCTCGTGGGACGAGGCCCTGGACGAGATCTCGGCCCGGCTGCGCGGGATCGTCGAGGAGCACGGGGGCGAGGCGATCTGGCCGTACCAGGGCACCGGCTCGCTCGGCTACCTCCAGGGGTGCGAGGGCGCGGCCGGGCGGCGGTTCTGGAACGTTCTGGGCGCCTCCAAGCACTGGCTGAACATCTGCTCCAGCGCGGGCAACTCCGGCCTGACCCTGGCCAACGGCACCCCGGGCGGCATGGACACCGAGGACTTCGCGCTGTCCCGGCTGATCCTGCTGTGGGGGACGAACCCGCTGACCAGCGGCCACCACCTGTGGAAGTTCGTGCAGGAGGCGCGGGCGAACGGCGCGTACGTGGTCGCGATCGACCCGATCCGCACGAGGACGGCCGACCAGGCGGACGAGCACCTGGCCATCCGGCCGGGCACGGACGCCGCGCTCGCGCTCGGCCTGCTCAACGTGGTGCTGGCCGAAGGGGCGCAGGACGAGGAGTACCTGGCCGAGCACACGGAGGGCTGGGAGACGTTCCGCGAGGAGATCCTGGCCCACCCGGTCGAGCGGGTGGCCGAGATCACCGGCATCCCCGCCGGGGCCGTCCACAGCCTGGGGATGAGGCTCGCGCGCACGAGGCCGACCGCCATCCGCGCCACGATGGGCATCCAGCGGCACGAGGGCGGCGGCACGGCGGTGCGGACGATCAACGCGATCGCCGCCGTCACCGGCGACTGGCGCCACCCGGGCGGCGGCGTGGCCTACTCCACCAGCGGCCACGTGCACCTGAACATCGACCCGCGGGACGACCTGCTCGCCCGGCCGGTGCGCACGCTGACGATGACGCGCCTGGGCTCGGAGCTGGCCCCGGAGCGGGACTCGGTCAAGTGCCTGTGGGTGTACGGCGCGAACCCGCTCGGCTCCACCTCCGACACCGGGGCGATCAGGCGCGGGCTGGCCCGCGAGGACCTGTTCACGGTGGTCATGGAGCACTTCCCGACCGACACGGTGGACTACGCCGACATCGTGCTGCCCGCGACCATGCAGATCGAGCACGCCGACCTGCACGCCGGCTACGGGCACATGTACCTGCAGTGGAACGAGCCCGCGGTGGAGCCGCCCGGCGAGTGCCTGTCCACGACGGAGACGTTCCGCCGGCTGGCCCGGCACATGGGGATGACCGAGCCGTCGCTGTACGACTCGGACCTGGAGCTGGCCGAGCAACTGCTCGCGAGCGACCACCCGTCGATGGAGGGCGTCACGCTGGACCGGCTACGCAAGGAGGGCTGGGTGCGGATGAACTACCCCAAGCCGTTCACGCCGTTCGCCGAGGGCTTCCCGAGGAGGTCGGGCCGGACGCGCTTCCCGTCGCGGGGCAAGGCGTACGTGCCGTCGCTGTCGGCGAGGGAGGCGGGCCGCGGGCCGTACCCGCTGACCCTGATCACGCCCGCGGCGCACATGTTCCTCAACACGACGTTCGCCAACAACCCCGAGCTGCGGCGCCGCGCCAAGGACCCGGTGGTGCTGGTCAACCCGGCCGACGCGACCGCGCGGGGGCTGGAGAGCGGACGGCTCGCGCGGGTGCACAACGACGGCGGCGAGTTCCTGGCCGTGGTGGAGGTGAGCGACCGGGTGGCGCGGGGCGTGGTGGCCTCGCCGAAGGGACACTGGCCGAAGCACGTGCCGGGCGGCGCCAACCCGAACGCGGTGGTCCGTGAGGCCGACGCCGATCTCGGCCGGGGCGCGGTCTACCACGACAACCTGGTCGAGGTCACCCCTTGCCCGGCTGACGGTGCCGGTTCATGAACGTGAGGACCCGGTCGAGGACCTGAGGGCCGTAGGAGGCGCCGAACATCGCGGAGGCGTGGGCGCTCTCGCCCTTGACGACGAGGAGCTCGTCGGCGGCGGCCTTCGTGGCGGCGGCGTGGGCGGCCTGGAGGTCCGCGGCGCCGCCGTAGCCGTCGTTCTCGGTGCCGATCTGGAGCAGCGGCGCGGTGATCTTCGCGGCGTCGCCGGGGTCGATCGCGCCCGACAGGGCCACGATCCCGGCGGTCCTGCCGCCCAGCCGGGCCGCCGCGAGCGGCGCGGTGGTGGCGCCGATGGAGCCGCCGACGAAGAACAGCCGCTTGACGCCCTTCTCCTTGGCCAGCCGCTTGGCCATGGCCACGGCGACGTCCTCCGGCGGGGTCCTGCTGTCCCTGGCGTACAGCAGGACGCGGTAGCCGGCCGCCACGAGGCGGTCGGAGAGCGGGCGCCAGGTGCAGACGTTGCCGTTGCGCTCGTACGTGATCACCACGCCGGTCTCGCCCTTGCCCGTGACGACGCCGGGCAGGTCGTCGCCGTAGGTGAAGATCCTTCCGTCGTCCTCGGTGAAGCAGCCGCTGACGTTCGGGCCGGTGACCACCGGCGACGGCGTCGGGGTCGGGGTCGGGCCGGCCGTCGTCGCGGACGGGGTGGTGGGGGTCGCCGGCGGCGGGGCGGCGGTGGTGGTGCTCACTGTGCCCCCGCAGGCGGTGAGCACCACCAGGAGTCCCGCCAGGCCGATGGTCGCGCGCATGCCGTCCCCTCTCCGCAGACTATGTCAGAAGTGACATAGTCTGCGGCAGAATATCCTTGGGCGCACGATGACCTCAACGCTTGGGTACGCGATTCTGGCCGTGCTGGCGCGCGGCGAGCGCACGGGCTACGACATCGCCGCCGCCATGCGCCGGCCCGTGTCGTACTTCTGGACGGCCCGGCACAGCCAGATCCACGCCGAGCTGCAGAAACTGGCGGCCGGCGGGCTCGTCGCGTTCGACGCCCGGCACGGGCCCGGGCCGCAGGACAAGAAGGTCTACCGGCTGACGCCCGAGGGCGGCGACGCGCTGCGGGCGTGGGTGACCGAGCCGCCGCGCGAGCGGCCCGAGCGCGACGAGCTGGTGCTCAAGACGTACGCGTCGTGGCTGGCCGACCCCGGGCTGCTCAGGCGGCTGTTCGCCGAGCAGCTCCGGGTGCACGAGGAGCGGCTGGCCGAGTACGAACGCGAGGAGGAGCGGTTCGGCGGGCCTCCCGACCCGGGAGACCCGCGCTTCGGCAACTACGCGACGCTGCGCTGCGGGCTCGGCTACGAGCGGCACCGCGCCGAGTGGTGCAGATGGATGATGGCTCAGCTCAGCGCGAGCTTGTAGCCCTCGTGGGAGGCGGCGAAGCCGAGCGAGTCGTAGAAGCGGTGCGCGTCGGTGCGCGTCTTGTCGGAGGTGAGCTGCACCACCGCGCAGCCCCGGGCCCGCGCCCGGTCCACCCCCCACTGGATCATCCTGCGGCCCAGGCCCTGTCCCCGCGTGGAGGAGGCGACCCTGACCGCCTCGATCTGGCAGCGCTCGGCGCCCAGGCGCGACAGGCCGGCCAGGTAGGTGAGCTGCATGGTGCCCACGACCTTGCCGCCGACCTCGGCCACGATCAGCTCGTCGTAGGGGTTCGCGTCGATGCGGGCGAACGCCGTCAGATAGCGCTCGTCGGCCGGGTCGCCCTCACGGCGGGCGCCCAGCGGGTCGTCGGCCAGCATGGCCACGATCGCGGGCACGTCTTCGGCCCTGGCCTCGCGGAACAGCAGTGACAGCGCGTACTGCGACTCACCCGCGTCGGGGTTGGACGGCAGCCTCATGGTCTGGCCGGTGGGGGTGAATCCCCTGCGCCGGTAGAGGGCCAGGGCGGACTCGTTGGAGTCCACGCACCACAGCCGCACCTCCTCGGCGCCCGCCGCGCGGGCTCCGGCGATCACCTCGTCCACCAGCAGCGAGCCGACCCGGCGGCCCCGGGCCTCCGGCGCCACCCACATCGCCAGCAGATGGACCCCGCCCTCCTCCTCCCGGGCGCACACCAGCCCGAGATCGGCCGTGCCGTCGGCGGCCACCAGCCACCGCGACTCCGGCGCGCCCAGCCGCTCCGCCCACTGCTCGGGCGTGAAGTCCTTCTCCCTGGCGTACGTGGACGCGAACGCCTCCGGCGCGTCGAGCAGCGCCCTCAATCTGATCTCCCGCAGGCGGTCCACGTCGCCCACGCCCAGCTCCACAAGCACGATGTCCGGCATACCGGGCATCATGCCAGTAACCGGCTTGACGGCTTTGCCGGTGTCACGATTGGGTGATCACATGATTGAGATCCACGCCGTGACCATCGACGCCGCCGACCCGTACGAGCTGGCGAGCTGGTGGAGCAACGCCACCGGGCTGCCGCTCCACGAGGAGAACGAGCCAGGCGACGACGAGGTCATGCTCCGCACCAAGCAGGACCCCTTCCTGCTGTTCATCCGCGTCCCCGAGGGCAAGACCGTCAAGAACCGCGTCCACCTCGACGTCAACGGCACCGAGGGCCGCACCCGCGACGAGGAGGTCGAGCGCCTGCTCGGGCTCGGTGCCACCGTCTTCGAGGACCACCGCAAGGCGGACGGGACCGGCTGGGTGACCCTGCACGACCCCGAGGGCAACGAGTTCTGCGTGTGCCGCAGCCAGGCCGAGAAGGACGGGCTGCTGGGCTAGCGCGCGCGGCCCTTCATGGTCACGGCCAGGATGCCGGCGATCAGGTAGACCAGCGCGCCGTGCCAGATCGCCTGGAAGGCCGAGCCGAACACGCCCTCGCCGTCGAGCACGAGCTGCACGGGGTAGTCGAGGACCGTGGCGATGCCGGCGGGCAGCAGAGCGAACTTCCACGGGTGGTTCAGCGCCCACCGGCGGGCCTGCCGGGTCACCCGGTCGCCCTCGTCCGGCTTGGAGACCGCGCCGATCGCGGCGATCAGGGCGAACAGGTTGATGCCGAGGCCCAGCGCCCACACCAGGTCGCCGTCGCCGAGCAGGGCCCCCAGGCCGAAGCTCGCGCCGGCCACCACACCGCCACCGACGGCCGCGGCCTTCCAAGGGGCGCCGCGCAGCGCGGCACCGGACAGCGAGACTTCGTCGCGTCGAGTGATTTCGTTCATAGGGCCAGGGTGCCTCGCCGGTCACCCTGGCCACATCGGGGTTCGTCCCTGATAAGTCCCCTACCGGCCGCCGCGACCGGGGTCACTCCCACCAGATCGTCACCCAGCGCTCGCGCGGCAGCGGCCACATGCCGAGTTCGAGCGCGGTCTCGGCGACCTCCTCGGCGCGGGACGGATCGAGGCAGATCCGGCGGCAGGCGCCGGCCGCCAGCTCCTCCAGGCTGCTGAATCGTTCCAGCGGCGCCTCGCGTTCCTCGACGTTGACCCGGTACCCGAGGGCGGCGGCCAGCGCGACGCAGTCCTCGGCGATCGGGCGCACCGGCCGGTTGACGCCGTGGAAGTGCTCCCACAGCGGGGTCAGCCAGCTCATGGGGTGGCGGTGGGTGAGCTCGATCACCACCCGCCCGCTCGTGCGCTCGTCGAGGGCGCGCAGGAAGCCGGCCAGGTCGGGCACGTTGTAGACGACGTGCGCGGCCACCGTCACGTCCGCCGCCGGCACCTGCTCGACCACGTCGGGCCAGCGGCCCTCGACCGTGGTGTGCGCGACGCCCAGCTTGTCGGCCCGCACCGCCAGCTCGGCCAGCATCGCGGCGGAGGTGTCGACCGCGTACAGGTGGCCGATCCGCTCGTGCAGCGGCAGCGAGGCGGCGCCCGTGCCGGCGCCGACGTCGAGCAGCGCGCCCCCTTCGGGCAGGGCCTGCGCGAGCCGGGTCATCGTGGGCCCGTCGTCGGGCTCGGCCAGCGCCCTGTCGGTACGCGCGGCGAAGCGGACCGGCGAGTGGCCCCACGGGTCGGCGGGGGCGTTCGCCAGGATCTCGGGCGGGATGGCCCACGATTCCAGGCGTTCTCGCCAGCGCGCGGCGAGTTCTTCGGCGTCCATGGAGATGAGCATGCCACGCATATCCGCTGTTACCCGCGGGTAGCATTGGGAGTAAGGTTACTAGCCAGTAGATAAAGACCTCGGGTCAAGGAGATCAGCACCCATGGGCCACTACAAGAGCAACCTGCGTGACCTGGAGTTCAACCTCTTCGAGGTGTTCGGGCGAAACGAGATCCTCGGCACGGGCCCGTACGCGGACATGGACGAGGACGTCGCGCGCAGCATCCTCGACGAGGTCAACAGGCTGGCCACAGGGGTGCTCGCCGATTCGTTCGAGGAGGGCGACCGCAACCCGCCAGTCTTCGACCCCGAGACGCGCACCGTGACCGTCCCCGCGGGCTTCAAGAAGTCGTACCAGGCGCTGCTCGACGGCGGCTGGGCCAACCTCGACCTGCCCGAGGACCTCGGCGGCCCCGGGATCCCCCGCAGCCTCGCCTGGGCCACGGCGGAGATGATCCTCGGCGCCAACCCCGCGCTCTACATGTACGCCGCGGGCCCCAACTTCGCCTACACCCTGTGGAAGCTCGGCACCCCCGACCAGAAGCGCTTCGCCCAGCTCGCCATCGAGCGCAACTGGGGCGCCACCATGGTCCTCACCGAGCCCGACGCGGGCTCCGACGTCGGCGCCGGCCGGGCCAGGGCCGTGCGCCAGCCCGACGGGAGCTGGCACATCGAGGGCGTCAAGCGCTTCATCACCAGCGCCGAGCACGACATGACCGAGAACATCTTCCACCTCGTGCTGGCCCGCCCCGAGGGCCACGGCCCCGGCACCAAGGGCCTGTCCATGTTCCTGGTGCCCAAGTACCACGTGAACCTCGCCAACGGCGAGCTCGGCGAGCGCAACGGCGTCTACGTCACCAACGTCGAGAAGAAGATGGGCCTGAAGGTCTCCACCACCTGCGAGCTGACCTTCGGCGACCGGCACCCGGCGATCGGCTGGCTCGTGGGCGAGGTCCACGAGGGCATCAAGCAGATGTTCATGGTCATCGAGCACGCCCGCATGATGGTCGGCACCAAGGCCATCGCCACGCTCTCCACCGGCTACCTCAACGCGCTGGAGTACGCCAAGTCGCGGGCGCAGGGCGCCGACCTGACCCGCATGGCCGACAAGTCCGCGCCGCGCGTGACCATCGCCCACCACCCCGACGTACGCCGCGAGCTCATGCTGCAGAAGGCGTACGCCGAGGGCATGCGGGCGCTGGTCCTCTACACCGCGACGTTCCAGGACGCCATCCAGATGGACCCGGACGACCGGCACGCCCACGCCATGAACGACCTGCTGCTGCCCCTGGTCAAGGGCGTCGGCTCCGAGCGGTCGTACGAGCTGCTGGCCCGCTCCCTGCAGACCCTGGGCGGCTCCGGCTACCTCCAGGACTACCCGATCGAGCAGTACATCCGCGACGCCAAGATCGACTCCCTGTACGAGGGCACCACCGCGATCCAGGGCCTCGACCTGTTCTTCCGCAAGATCCTGCGCAACCAGGGCGCCGCCGTCGGCGCGCTGCTCGCCGAGATCGACGCCTTCGCCGGCTCCGAGGCGGGCAACGGCCGGCTCAAGGAGGAGCGCGCGCTGCTCGCCGAGGCCGCCGCCGACGTCAAGGCCATGGGCGACACCATGGCCGGCTGGGCGCTCGGCTCGCTGGAGCAGCCGCAGGAGGTCTACAAGGTCGGCCTCAACACCACCCGGCTCCTGCTCGCGCTCGGCGACCTCGTGATCGGCTGGCTGCTGCTGCGTCAGGCCGAGGTGGCGCTGGCCCGCCTCGCGGACGGCGAGGACCCCTTCTACCAGGGCAAGGTGGCCGCCGCGTCGTTCTTCGCCAAGACCGTGCTGCCGCGCCTGGCGGCCGAGCGGCGCGTGCTCGACGGCACCGGGCAGGAGCTCATGGAGCTGCCGGAGGCGGCCTTCTAGCGACGGTTCCCTCCGTGCTGTGCCTCGACGCCCGCTCCGGCCCCCGGAGCGGGCGTCCCGCGTCCTGGGCCGACGGCGCGGCGGGGGCGTCCCGGCCGGGCGCCCCGGCGGTACGGTCGGGACCAGCCGGGCGCCCCGGCGGTACGGTCGGGGCCATGAGCGCCACTCCCCACGACCGCCCGCTCCCCCCGCCGCGCGTCGAAGAGGTCTCCGACGGCGTGTACGCCTACGTCCAGCCCGACGGGAGCTGGTGGATCAACAACACCGGGTTCCTGGCCGGGCGGCGCGGCGTCATCGGCATCGACGCCTGCTCGACCGAGCGTCGCACCCGTGCCTACCGCGAGGCCGTCGCCCGGGTGACCGACCGGCCCTTCACGACGCTGGTCAACACCCACCACCACGGCGACCACACCTTCGGCAACCACCTCTTCCCCGAGGCCACGATCGTCGCCCACGAGCGCACCCGCGAGATGGTCCTGGCCGAGGGCATCCCCGCCTACCGGGCCGCGTGGTCACCCGAGGTCGAGTGGGGCGAGCTGGAGGCCGTGGCGCCGTTCCTGACCTACACCGACGGCGTCACCCTCCACTCCGACGAGCTGCGCTGCGAGGTGCGCCACGTCGGCACCGCCGCGCACACCACCAACGACTCGTACGTGTGGATCCCGGAGCGCCGCCTGCTGTTCTCCGGCGACCTGCTCTTCAACGGCGGCACGCCGTTCGTGCTCATGGGCTCGGTGGACGGCGCGCTGGAGGCGCTGGACCGGCTGGAGGAGCTGGGGGCCGAGACGATCGTGCCCGGCCACGGCGACGTGTGCGGCCCCGAGGTGATCGGGCGGGTGCGCGGCTACCTGCGCTTCGTCCGCGTGGCCGCCGAGCGCGGCCGGACGGCGGGGCTCACACCGCTGGAGACGGCCCGCGAGACCGACCTCGGCGATTGGGCGGGCCTGCTCGACCCCGAGCGGATCGTCGGCAACCTGCACCGCGCCTACGCCGAGCTGGACGGCCTGCCGAGGGGCGGCGACCTCGACCTCGTCGCGGCCGTCGGCGACATGATCACCTTCAACGGGGGCCGCCCGCTCTCGTGCCTCGCCTGAGGGTGTGATCGCCTTTACTCGGGTATGACCGTGGGCGTACTCGCCGTTCGTCTCCGGAGGTCGTCATGGGTGTCGGGGTCAGCATCTTCATCCTCACGCTCGGCGCCATCCTCAAGTTCGCCATCGAGCCGGACGTGTTCGGCGACGCCGTCCACATGGACGTGATCGGCCTCATCTTCATGATCGTCGGCGGCCTCGGCATCCTGCTCAGCGTCGTGCTGGCGCCCCGGCGCGGCCGTACCTCCGACGACCGGCTGATGCACCGCGAGAACAACCCGCCGGAAATCTGACGGATTCCTGGGAAGGGTCCTCGGGGAGCGGGCAATCACGGGTGTCCATGTTCCCCGGCAAGGAGACCCTTGCATGATCGCATCGCTCGACGGAGCGGTCGCGGACCCCGAAAGATTCGCGACCGTCTTCGACGCCCACTACGAGGAGATCCGCCGTTACCTGGGACGCCGGCTCGACCTCGACGTCGCGGAGGACCTGGCGGCCGAGACCTTCCTCGTCGCCTTCCGCCGCCGGCACAGCTTCGACGCCTCCCAGGGCGGCGTCAGGCCCTGGCTGTACGGCATCGCCACCAAGCTCGTCGGCCGGCACCGGCGTGCCGAGGTGCGGCGCTACCGGGCGCTGGCCCGGTCCGGGCCGCCGCGGCACGACGACGGCCATGATCAGCGGATCGTGGACCGCGTCTCCGCGGGAGTGACCGTGCAGAGGCTCTCGGCCGCGCTGGCCGGCCTGTCGCGCGGCGAGCGCGACGTGGTGCTGCTCGTCGCGTACGGCGGGCTCACCTACGACGAGGTCGCCGCGGCGCTCGGCGTCGCCAACGGCACCGTCGCCTCCCGGCTCAGCCGGGCCCGCACCAAGCTGCGCGACTCCCTGGGGGTGGAGGTCTGATGAGGGAATTCCAGTTCGTCGACGACGTCATGCCGGACGTCCCGCCCGCCGACGACGCGCGGGTGCTCGCCGTACGGGCCGAGGTGCTGGACGGGACCCGGCGGCGGCGGGGGCTGCCCGTCTGGCCGCGCGTGTCGCTCGCGGCGGCGGCCGTCGCGAGTGTGCTGGTGGCCGGGTCCGTGGTGGTGCCCCGCCTGGGCGGTGAACAGGCCGGGACGGCGTCTCCCGCGGCCACGGCGGACCGGCGCGCCACGACCAAGGCGGTTCCCCTGGCCACGCCGTCATCGCCGCGGGCCGCGCTCGACGCGGCGGCGGACCGGCTCGCCGCGCAGCCGCCGGGTACGGGGGCGTGGTGGCGGCGGGAGGCGATCCGGACGCAGCGGCTCAAGAGGACCTCGTACACCGTCGAGGACCGGGTCACGGAGGTCCTGTGGATCGACCGCAAGGGCAAGGAGCGGTACGTGCAGGGGCGCGTGTCCTCCAGCCTGCCGACCGCCGCCGACAGGAGGGCCTGGAAGAGGGCCGGTTCGCCGAAGCTCTGCGGCGACCAGGACAAATGCCGGATGGGCAGGGTCTTCTTCAACCCGCTGGCGCTCAAGCGGATGACGCTGCCCGAGGAGGCCGGGGAGCTCAAGGCGCTGCTGCTGAAGCACCGTCCGACGGACGGGTCGACCGGGGAAGAGGAATGGCTGTGGGCCACGGCGCACTGGGTGCTCCTCGACACCGCGGCGACGCCCCGCACGAGGGCGGCCGCCTACCGGATGCTGGCCGGCCTGCCCGGCACGGACGTCGTCGGACGGGTCTCGGACGCCGAGGGGCGTACCGGGATCGCGCTGCAGCACGGCAAGGCCGACATCCGACAGCAGATGGTCATCGACCCCGGGAGCGGCGACCTGCTGGCCCTTCAGACGGTGCTGGCGAAGGGCGGCGAGGTGCTCGGCTCGTTCGCGGTGCGGCGGCTCGGCTGGACGGACGAGCAGCCGCCCAAGGCTACAGACTGAGCTGGACGGCGGCGCGGCTCGCCAGGATGGGCTTGATGTACTCCGCGATCACCGCCTGGTGCCCCGCGTCGTCGCGGTAGACCAGGTAGTCGTCGAGGTCGTCGAAGTCGGCGACCACCGCGAAGTCGTGGTTGCCCTGGTTGATGCCCGCGTCGGGACCGAAGGTGTACGCGCGGATCTGCGGGATGGCGGCCGGCAGCGTCCCCAGCGCGGTCGCCACCGCCGCCTTCTGCTCGTCGGTGGCGTCATCGGTCCAGGTGAACAGCGCGACATGGCGAATCATGCGATCACCCTATCGAGGCGCGCCTCGCCGGTCCGGCCTGGGGCGGACGACTCGCGGGGGCCGTCCGCCCTGGGCTTCACGCGTCAGTTCCAGGCGAGCATGCGCAGCGGGTCCTCCAGCATGGCGCCGACGTCGCGGAGGAACAGCGAGCCCAGCTCGCCGTCCACGATCCGGTGGTCGAACGACAGCGCCAGCGTGGTGACCTTGCGCACCGCCAGCTCGCCGTCCACCACCCAGGGCATGTCCCTGACCTGGCCGAAGGCGAGGATCGCGGCCTCACCCGGGTTGAGGATGGGGGTGCCCGTGTCGACGCCGAACACGCCCACGTTCGTGATCGTGAACGTGCCGCCCGCCATGTCGGCGGGCTGGGCGCGGCCGGCCCTGGCCGTCTCGGCCAGCTCGGTGAGCCGCCTGGCCAGGTCGGGCAGGGACAGCTCGTGGGCGTCCTTGACGTTGGGGACCACGAGGCCGCGCGGGGTGGCGGCGGCGATGCCCAGGTTCACGTAGTGCTTGACCACGATCTCCTGGGCCTGCTCGTCCCAGGCCGAGTTGATCATCGGGTGACGCCGCGCGGCGACGAGCACCGCCTTGGCCACGAGGAGCAGCGGCGAGACCTTGACCTCGGCGAAGTCGGGCAGCTCCCGCAGCCGGCGGACCGCCGCCATCGTCTCGGTCACGTCCACCTGGAGGAACTCGGTGACGTGCGGAGCGGTGAAGGCGCTGGCCACCATGGCCTGGGCCGTCATCTTCCGCACGCCCTTGATCGGGATCCGCTCCTCGCGCTCCGCCGTCCGGGTCGTCGCGCGCTCCCCAGCCGGCGCGGCGGGCTGGGGGGATCGGGCGGCGGCGTGGACGTCGTCGCGGGTGATGGTGCCCTGCGGGCCGGAGCCGGTCAGCGTGGTCAGGTCCACGCCGAGGTCGCGGGCCAGCTTGCGCACCGGCGGCTTGGCGAGCACCGCCACCCGGCCGGGCGCGCCCGCCGGAGCACCTGCGAGGGCGGCCGGAGCGGGCGTGGCGGGAACGGGCGCGGACGCCACGGCTGCGGGCTGCGCCGGCACCGCCTGGGCGGCTGCCGCGCGTTGCGCGCCGGCGGGGGCGGCGGGGGCGGCGGCCGGGGAGGACTTGCGGGGGCGGCGCTTGGTGGCGCCGGTCTTCACCCCGTAGCCGACCAGGACCGCCTGGCGCTCCTCCTTGGGCGCCGGGCTGCCGTGGACGCCCGGCTCGACGGCGCCCTCCGCGGGCGGCCGCGGCACCATGTCGTCGGCCAGCGCCTCGCCACGGCCGGGCGCCTCGTCCGCGCCGGACGCGGCCTGCCCGGTCGGGGCCTGCGCGGGCGATCCGCCTTCCTCGGCCGTGTCCACGGCGATGATGGCCACGCCGACGTCCACCGTCTGCCCCGCCTCGGCCATCAGGCCGGCGACCACCCCGTCCCACGGGATCGGCAGCTCGACGATCGACTTGGCCGTCTCGATCTCGACGACGATCTGGTTGACCTTGACCGCGTCGCCTTCCTTGACGTGCCAGCGGACGATCTCCGCCTCGGTCAGCCCTTCGCCGACGTCGGGGAGCTTGAACTCACGTCGCATGAAAACGAGTCCCCTCTCAGAAGCCGAAGGAGCGGTCGACGGCGTCGAGCACCCTGTCCAGGTCGGGCAGGTAGTGCTCCTCCAGCTTGGACGGGGGGTACGGGGTGGAGAAGCCGCCGACGCGCAGCACCGGCGCCTCCAGGTGGTAGAAGCACTGCTCGGTGATCCGGGCCGCCAGCTCGGCGCCGAACCCGCTGTTGACCGGCGCCTCGTGCACCACCACGACCCGGCCCGTGCGGCGGACGGAGTCCATGACGAGCGGGGTGTCGAGCGGGTTGAGCGAGCGCAGGTCGATGACCTCCAGGGACCTGCCGTCGTCCTCGGCCGCCTTCGCGGCCTCCAGGCAGGTCTTGACCATCGGCCCGTACGCGACGAGCGTGGCGTCGGTGCCCGGGCGGACGACCTTGCCCTTGTCCAGCGGGGTCCACCAGCCGGTGTCGGCGGTGTCGATGTCGGCCTTCTCCCAGTAGCGGCGCTTGGGCTCGAAGAAGATGACCGGGTCGTCGCTGCGGATGGCCTGCTGGATCATCGTGTACGCGTCGGCGGGGTTGGAGCAGGCGACCACGCGCAGGCCGGCGGTGTGGGTGAAGTACGCCTCGGGCGACTCGCTGTGGTGCTCGACCGCGCCGATGCCGCCGCCGCAGGGGATGCGGACGACCACGGGCAGCTTGATCGCGCCGAGCGAGCGCATCGGCATCTTGGCGAGCTGGGTGATGATCTGGTCGGCCGCGGGGAAGACGAAGCCGTCGAACTGGATCTCGCACACCGGCCGGTAGCCGCGCAGCGCGAGGCCGATGGCGGTGCCGATGATGCCCGACTCGGCGAGCGGGGTGTCGATGACCCGGTCCTCGCCGAAGTCCTTCTGCAGGCCGTCGGTGACGCGGAAGACGCCGCCGAGCTTGCCGACGTCCTCGCCCATGATGAGGACCTTGGGGTCGTCCTCCATGGCCTTGCGCATGCCCTCGTTGAGCGCCTTGGACAGGCTCAGGATCGTCATCGCTGCTCGAAGCCCTCCAGGTAGGCGGCGTACTGGGCGCGCTCCTCGTCGATCAGCGGATGGGGCTCCGCGTAGACGTGGTCGAAGATGTCGAGCGGCGCGGGGTCGGGCATGGCCAGGCAGCGCCTGCGCAGGTCGGCGCCGAGCTGCTCGGCCTCGGCCTCGACGGAGTCGAAGAACGCCTGGTCGGCCAGCTCGTTCTTGAACAGGTACGACTTGACCCGCTCGATGGGGTCCTTGAGCTTCCACGCCTCCAGCTCGCTGGCGACCCGGTAGCGGGTGGGGTCGTCGGTGGTGGTGTGGGCGCCCATCCGGTACGTGTACGCCTCGATCAGGGTCGGGCCCTGGCCCTCGCGGG
Source organism: Nonomuraea montanisoli (assembly GCF_013363975.1). GTDB lineage: Bacteria > Actinomycetota > Actinomycetes > Streptosporangiales > Streptosporangiaceae > Nonomuraea > Nonomuraea montanisoli. The sequence continues at coordinate 20,382 of NZ_JABWGN010000005.1, forward strand.
CGTTCTTGAGCGCCTGCCGGGTGACCGCCAGGCAGGCGAAGACGTCGTTGCCGTCGACGCGGATGCCGGGGAAGCCGAAGCCGGAGGCCCGCCGGTAGAGGGGGATGCGGGTCTGCTTCTCCAGCGGCTCGGAGATCGCCCACTGGTTGTTCTGGCAGAAGAACACGATCGGCGCGTTGAAGACGCTGGCCCAGATGAACGACTCGTTGACGTCGCCCTGGGAGGTGGCGCCGTCGCCGAAGTAGGCGATGGTGGCCGAGGGCGCGTCGTCGCGCTGGACGCCCATGGCGTAGCCGACCGCGTGCAGGGTCTGGCTGCCGATGACGATCGTGTACAGGTGGAAGTTGTGCTCCCTGGGGTCCCAGCCCCCGTGGTTGACGCCCCGGAACAGGCCGAGCAGCTTGACCGGATCGACGTCGCGGCACCAGGCGACGCCGTGCTCCCGGTAGGTCGGGAAGGCCATGTCGGCGTCGGTCAGGGCACGGCCGGAACCGATCTGGGCCGCCTCCTGGCCGAGCAGCGAGGCCCAGATGCCGAGCTCGCCCTGGCGTTGCAGGGCGACGGCCTCCAGGTCGATGCGCCGGACGAGCACCAGGTCGCGGTAGAGCGACCTGACCTCTTCGGGCTTGAGGTCGATGTCGTAGTCGGGGTGCTCAACGCGCTCACCCTCCGGGGTGAGGAGCTGGACGAGCTCCGGAGGTGCTGCGGCACCACGAGAGGCGTCGGCGGTCACGTGCCACTCCTGTGCGGTCGGGGCCAGTTTGGGCGGGATTGCCACCTCATGCCGGCCTTGTGAGCGTCGGACCATGTGGTGGTGGTTCGTACGCATGTGGGGACATCGTGGCAGACGTCACAGCCCTCCGCGCAAGCCCCATGCACTTCCCCGTTCCCGTTGTACCGTCTGCCACACGCGCCGGTAGGCTGGCTTTCCCAACCCGCCGTACCAGGAGGAACGCAGTGGCGCGCGTCATCGTAGACGTCATGCTGAAGCCGGAGATTCTCGACCCCCAGGGCCAGGCGATCGCCCGCGCACTGCCCCGCCTGGGCTTCTCCGGGGTGTCGGAGGTGCGCCAGGGCAAGCGCTTCGAGATCGAGCTGGACGGCCCGGCCGACGAGACGGCGCTGGCAGAGGTCCGTAAGATGGCCGAGACGCTGCTCGCCAACACCGTGATCGAGGACTACAGCGTCCGGGTTGAGGGCTAGACATCACATTTGGTGGCCGGATTTCCCCTTGGGGGCTTAAAGCCGGGTTCGGGCGTGCCACAATGCCACGGGCGTGCCAACAGTAAATAACAACAGCGTGATTTTGCGGTTAGCCCCGTTTTCACGGGGAAACCTACTCCAGGTGACATTCCGGAGCCCGGAGGAGTCCGGTGGATATTGAGTTCTCGTTGGCACTGCCCCGGGATGCGATCGGCATACCGATGGTGAGGCGGGTGCTCGGAGACGCGATGCGCTCGCTCAGCGTGAGCGAGACCTGCATCTCCGACATGCTGCTCGCCGTCTCCGAGGCGTGCTCCAACGCCGTACGGCACGGCGGTCCGGGCAACCGGTACGAAGTGAGCGCGGCGATCGGCTACGGCCGCTGCGACGTGCGCGTGGCAGACAACGGCGGCGGCCTCCCCTCCATGCCGCTGCACTTCCCTCCCTCCGACACCGAGAACGGCCGGGGGCTGCTCATCATGCGCTCCGTGGTCGACGAGATCTCCTTCGGCGTCACTCCCGGCCGGGGCACCACGGTCCACCTGCGCAAGCTGCTGTCCTGGGACGACGAGGCCGAGGCCCGTCCCCGCGAGCTCGCCGCCGTCTGACCGCCCGCGCGACCCTCCGGCGCATGCCCGGCGAGGAACATCCGGCCGCACCCGATAACCTGGGGTGAGCCGCCCCCGTACACCCTTGAGAGACGGTGGCGCGCGTGCGCATTCCTCAGAAGGGGACGACTGTCATGAGCGCTGCCCGTGTGGGCGTAGTCACGTTTCCAGGAACTCTCGACGACCAGGACGCCGCCAAAGCCGTGCACCTCGTGGGCGCGCAGGCGGTTCCGCTGTGGCACGCCGACCACGACCTGAAGGGGGTCGACGCGGTGTTCCTGCCGGGCGGCTTCTCCTACGGCGACTACCTCCGCTGCGGCGCGATCTCCCGGTTCGCGCCGCTCATGGACGAGCTCATCCCGGCCGCCCGCGCCGGGCTGCCCGTGCTCGGCACCTGCAACGGCTTCCAGATCCTCTGCGAGGCCCACCTGCTGCCGGGCGCGCTGACCCGCAACGCCTCGCTCCACTACGTGTGCCGCGACCAGCCGCTGCGCGTCGAGCAGAACGCCACCGCCTGGACGTCGGCCTTCGGCCAGGGCCAGGAGATCGTGCTGCCGATCAAGCACGGCGAGGGCCGCTACGTCGCCTCCGCCGACACGATCGCCGAGCTGGAGGCCACCGGCCGGGTGGCCCTGCGCTACGTCGGCAACCCGAACGGCTCGACCAACGACATCGCCGGCATCACCAACGAGGCGGGCAACGTGGTCGGCATCATGCCGCACCCCGAGCACGCGGTCGAGGAACTCGTCGGCGCCCCCAGCACCGACGGCCTCGGCTTCTTCACCTCCATCCTCAAGAAGCTGGTCAACGCATGAGCGCCGACTCCGTCAAGCGAGCACACAGCACCCCGGACGAGCCGATGCCCTTCGCCGAGCTGGGGATGAAGCAGGACGAGTACGACCGGGTCAAGGAGATCCTGGGCCGCCGTCCCACCGGCTCCGAGCTGGCCATCTACAGCGTCATGTGGTCCGAGCACTGCTCGTACAAGTCGTCCAAGGTGCACCTGCGGCAGTTCGCCACCAAGGCGCCGAAGTCCGAGGCGCTGCTCGTCGGCATGGGCGAGAACGCCGGCGTGGTGGACATCGGCGACGGCTGGGCGGCCACGTTCAAGATCGAGTCGCACAACCACCCGTCGTACGTCGAGCCGCACCAGGGCGCGGCCACCGGCGTCGGCGGGATCGTGCGCGACATCATGTCGATGGGCGCCCGCCCGATCGCGGTGATGGACGCGCTGCGCTTCGGCGCCGCCGACGCTCCCGACACGCGGCGGGTGCTGCCCGGCGTCGTCGAGGGCATCAGCCACTACGGCAACTGCCTGGGCCTGCCCAACATCGGCGGCGAGGTCGTCTTCGACCCCTGCTACATCGGCAACCCGCTGGTCAACGCGCTCTGCGTCGGCCTGCTGCGCAAGGACCAGATCAAGCTGGCCACCGCGCCCGGCCCCGGCAACAAGGTCGTCCTGTTCGGCGCCTCGACCGGCCCCGACGGCATCGGCGGCGCGTCGGTGCTCGCCAGCGCCACGTTCGAGGACGAGTCGCACGCCAAGCGGCCCGCCGTGCAGGTGGGCGACCCGTTCATGGAGAAGCTGCTCATCGAGTGCTGCCTGGAGCTGTACGCGGCCGACGTGGTCGTGGGCATCCAGGACCTCGGCGCGGCCGGCGTCTCCTGCGCCACGACCGAGCTGGCCGCCAAGGGCACCGGCGGCATGAACGTCGACCTCAACCTCGTCCCGCTGCGCGACCCGTCGCTGCGGCCCGAGGAGATCCTGATGAGCGAGTCCCAGGAGCGCATGATGGCCGTCGTGCGCCCCGAGGACATCCCGGCGTTCATGGCGATCTGCGAGAAGTGGGACGTGCCGGCCACCGTCATCGGCGAGGTCACCGACACCGGCCGCCTCGTGATGACGTGGGACGGCGAGGTCATCGTGGACATCCCGCCGGGCACCGCCGCCGACGAGGGTCCCGTCTACGAGCGCCCCTACCAGGAGCCCGCCGGTCAGGCCGCGCTCAACGCCGACACCCCCGACCGGCTGGAGCGGCCCGCCGACCTGCGCGCGACGCTGCTGCGGCTGCTCGGCTCGCCCAACCTGGCCGGCAAGGAGTGGGTGACCTCCCAGTACGACCGCTACGTCCGCTCCAACACCGTACTGGCCCAGCCGGCCGACGCGGGGATGCTGCGGATCTCCGAGGTGATGGCACCGGTGCGCAGGAGCTCGGCCGGAGAGAGCGAAGCCAACGAAGGCCGAAGCGGGCGCACCCATGAGCACGCCGAGCCGACGACGCGCGGCATCGCGCTCGCCACCGACGGCAACGGCCGCTACGCCAAGCTCGACCCGTACGCGGGGGCGCAGCTCGCGCTGGCCGAGGCGTACCGCAACGTCGCCGTGACCGGCGCCAAGCCGCTCGCCGTCACCAACTGCCTCAACTTCGGCTCGCCCGAGGACCCCGAGGTCATGTGGCAGTTCGCCGAGGCCACCCGCGGCCTGGCCGACGCCTGCCGCACCCTGGGCGTGCCCGTGACCGGCGGCAACGTCTCCTTCTACAACCAGACCGGCTCCGCCGCCATCCACCCGACCCCGGTCGTCGGCGTGCTCGGCGTGATCGACGACGTGGCCCGGCGGGTGCCGTCCGGGTTCACCGGCGAGGGGCTGCGGGTGGCGCTGCTCGGCGACACCCGCGAGGAGTTCGGCGGGTCGGAGTGGGCGCACGTCGTCCACGGTCACCTCGGCGGGCTGCCGCCGCAGGCCGACCTGGCGGCCGAGCAGGCGCTGGCCACCGTGCTGGTCGAGGCCGCCCGGCACGGGCTCCTGGAGGGCTCGCACGACCTGTCCGACGGCGGTCTGGCGATCGCGCTGGCCGAGGCGTGCCTCGCCCGGGGCGTCGGCGCCACCGTGACGCTCAACGACGACCCGTTCATCGGGCTGTTCAGCGAGTCGGCGGCGCGGGCGCTGGTGACGGTTCGGCCGGAGGCGTTCGAGGACTTCGCCGCGCTCTGCGCCGAGCACGAGGTGCCCTGCTACGGGCTGGGCGTCACCGGGGGCGACGCGCTGGTCGTCGAGGGCGTGCTGGAGGTGCCGGTCTCCGAGCTGCGCGAGACCCACACGGGGACCCTGCCCGCCCTGTTCGGCTGAGGTCTGTGACGTGGTGAGGGCCGGTACGGTGCGCCGTACCGGCCCTTCGCCGTCTGGTCAGGAGGTCTTCTTGAGGCAGACGACGTAGACGCTGCCGGCGCTGCCGCCGCCGGAGAAGTCCTTGTCGTTGTCGTTGGCCTTGGTCGCGGTCACCGACCAGCCGTTGCCGCTCGGCATGCTCGACAGGGGCCGGTAGCTCTGGTTGAGGCTGAAGCCGCCGCCGGTGACCAGCTCGCCGGTGCCGCAGGAGACGGAGCCGGAGCCGCCGCTGAGCGTGGCGCTCTTGGTGTAGCTCGTGTAGGTGGCGCCGTCCTTGCCGTTGACGCCGTCCTTGCCGTCCTTGCCGGGGAGGCCGTTCTTCCCGTCCTGACCGTCCTGACCATCCTTGCCGGGGAGACCGGGCTTGCCGTCCTTGCCGTCCTCGCCGTCCTTGCCGGGCTTACCGGGCAGGCCGTCCTTGCCGTCCTTGCCGTCGACGCCGTTCTTCCCGTTGAGCCCGTCCTTGCCGTCCTCACCGTTCTTGCCGTTGAGGCCGTCCTTGCCATCCTTGCCGGGCAGGCCCTGCGGACCGCGGGGACCCTGGGGGCCGGTGTCGCCCTTCGGGCCCTGAGCGCCGGTGTCACCCTTCGTGCCCTCCGTGACCGTGGTGGTCGAGGTGCCGCCGCCGATCACCATCTGGATCTCGGTCTTCCGGCACGGGGTGGAGGGGTTGACGATGCGGGCGTACCGCGACTTCTTGTTGACGCACGCGTACACCTCGCCGCCGGACGAGGCAGTGGCGACGCCACCGACGGCGAGGAGCGACAGCGCGAGCGCTCCGACAGTGGCGAGCGTGAGCGTGCGCCCACCGCGAACCTTCATAGCCACGGCTTTCCTTCCAAAGAACTGTTGCTCGTGTTGAGCATGAGGTTCACGTTTCAACCGTTCCAGGGGATGACAGCCACTACATAACGTGTTCATCACGACACATTTCGTGACTCGGGTCGCTGACACGACTTGACCCGTCAAGATGATCGGCTCCGCGTAAAAGGACGCACTCGACGGAGGCGCCCCCGATGGATAATCGGGTCAGCCCACGCGACGGAGGATGACCGTGCCGACGGAGAGCCCCTACCTCCCGCCCGCCACACAGCCCGTGCGGGGGGTCGTCTGGGCCCTTCACCTGGCGCTGCCGCTGCTCGGCCTCTGGCTCCTGCTCAGCGAGCCGCACCTGAACGTCATGTGGCAGCACAACCCCAGCCACTTCTGGATGATCATCATGGTGGCCGGGATCAACGTGGTGCTCGGCGGGCTCATCAGCCAGGCGTCGTCCCGGCGCGCGGACGCCCGGCTGTTCCTCGTGTCGATGGTCTTCCTGACCAGCGCCGGGTTCTTCTTCCTGCACGGGCTCGCCACACCCCGGGTCATCCTGCCGACCGGGTCGGTCGGGTTCGACCTCGGACAGCAGGCCGGGCTCACCGTCGCCGCGGGGTTCGCGTTCGCCTCGGCGCTGCCGCTGGGCGAGCGGGCGGCGGCGGCCGTGCTCGCCGCCCGCCACCTGATCCGCGGCGCGCTGGTCGGCTTCATGATCCTGTGGGGGCTGGCGTCGCTGGTCGACGGGCTGACACCGCTCAGCGAGCCGCCGCTGACCGCGTACTCCTCCTGGGTGGCGTGGGCCTCACTGCCCGGCATCGTGCTGTACGTGGCGGCGGCCGTGATGATGTTCCGGCTGCACCGGCGGCGGCCCTCGGCGATGCTGGTCAGCCTCATCACCGCGTACGCGCTGCTCGCCGAGTCGATGGCGGCCGGGATGTCGCAGCACAACTGGCACCTGACCTGGTGGGAGTGGCACCTCCTGCTGACCTTCGCGTTCGTGTTCGTCGCCTACAGCGCCTACCTGCAGTTCCGGCGCGAGGGGTCGAGCGCGGGCCTGTTCGACTCGGTGGCGCTGTCGGCGACCGTGGCGCGCATCCGGGCGCAGTACGACGAGGCGCTGGAGGAGCTGGTCGAGCACGTACGGCGGGGCGAGCCGCTGGCCGCGACCCGGCTGTCCGGCAAGTTCCGGCTCAACGAGGGCCAGGCCGCCGTGCTCGACCGGGCGGGCCAGGCGCTGGCCAACGAGCGGGAGCTGTCGGAACGGCTGGCCGCGCTCGTCGACGTGAGCACGCGCACCCGCGTCGGCCTGCCCGAGACCGAACTGCTGACCGACGCGCTCGAACGCGTCCGCCAGGCGTTCGGCGAGGTGCGGATCGGCCTGGTCTCGGACGGCCGCGCCCACATCGGCTCCCGCGAGTACGACTTCCCCGGTCACCAGCCCGAGCGGCGCGACCACCTGCTCGCCTTCCCGCTGACGGTCAAGGGCCGGCTGGCCGGAGCGCTGGAGGTGCCCGTCGGCCGCACCCCGCAGGACGAGGCACTGGCGGCCACGCTGGCCGGCCAGCTGTCGATCTCGCTGGAGAACGCCCGCCTCTACCAGGAGCTCGACACCCTGTTCCGGCAGTACATGTCGCCCGACGTGGCGCAGGCCCTGCTCGCCGACCCGTCGCAGGCGGAGCTCGGCGGACAGCTCAAGGAGCTGACCGCGCTGTTCGCCGACCTCAAGGGCTTCACCACGTTCTCCGAACGGGTCACGCCCGGCGAGATCGTCGAGATGCTCAACCGCTACCACTCGGCGGCCGTGCCGTGCATCCTCGACAACGGCGGCACGATCGTGCAGTTCGTCGGCGACGCGCTGCTCGCGCTGTTCAACGCCCCCGCCACGCAGCAGGACCACGCCGCGGCCGCCTGCCGGGCCGCGCTGGCCATGCAGCGGGCCGCCGCCGAGATCGCCGAGGAGGTCTCCTGGGAGCGGGTGGACGACGTGGAGTGGCCGACGTTCCGGGTCGGGGTCAACACCGGGCCGGCCCTCGTGGGCAACATCGGCAGCCCACAGCTGCGCGGCTTCAACGCCATGGGCGACTGCGTGAACGTGGCCGCCCGGCTCCAGTCGCTCGCCGAGCCGGGCACGGTCGTGGTCGGCGAGACCACGCTGCGGCAGCTCGGCTACGGCGCCGAGGTCACGCCGCTGGGGAAGCTGAGCCTCAAGGGCAAGGAGGAGCCCGTCGAGGCGTACGTTCTGACCTCCTTGCCATAGATCGGGCGACCACTTCGCGGACATAATCGGGCGCATGAACCCTGAGCCCGGCGAGTTCCTCTCCATGCTCACCCCCGACGAGGTCGCGGCCCTGCGCGCCGCCGGCCGGCCACGGCGGTGGGAGCGCGGGTCCACCGTGATGTCCGAGGGCGACACGTCCGACTGGGTGCTCGTGCTGACCGAGGGCCGGGTCAAGGTGTCCTCGCACACCAGCAGCGGCACCGAGGTGGTGCTGGCCGTACGCGGGCCGGGGGCCCTGCTCGGCGAGATGTGCGCCATCGACGGCTCGCCCCGCTCGGCGACCGTGACGACGCTGGAGCCGATCGCCGGCATCGTGATCCGCGACTTCCCCGCGTTCCTCCAGACCCATGGGCGGGTGGCGGTGCTGCTCATGCGGCTGATCACCGGACGGCTGCGCGACGCCGACCGCAAGCGCGTCGAGTACGGCGCGTTCGACACCACCGGACGCGTGGCGACGCGGCTGCTGGAGCTGGCCGACCGCTACGGCGAGAAGACCAACGGCGGGGTGCGGGTGGCGCTGCCGCTCTCCCAGGACGAGCTGGCCGGCTGGACCGGCGCCTCCCGCGAGGCGGTGAGCAAGGCGTTACGCACCCTGCGCGACCGGGGCCTGATCGAGACGGGCCGGCGGCGGGTGGTGATCCACGACCTGGAGGGGCTGCGCAAGCGTGCGCGCTGAGGAGCTCGGCTCCCGCGGCTCGACGGCCGAGTACTCCTCCCGGATGCGCTACGCCTGGCGGGTGTGCTCGGTCACGAGCCTCGGCCTGGTGCTGATCGGGATCGCCGGGAGCACGCTCAACGTGGCGCTGCCCTCGGTGGTGCGGCACTTCCGGGCGGGGCCGTTCGAGTCGGGCTGGATCCTGCTGTCGTTCCTGCTGGTCAACACGGCCACCCTGGTGTTCTTCGGCCGGGTGGCCGACCTGGTGGGACGGCGCGAGGTGTACCTGGCGGGCTTCGCCCTGTTCACCGCCGCCTCGCTGCTGGCCGGGTTCGCCCCCGGGGTGTGGTTCCTGGTCGCGATGCGCGTGGTGCAGGCCGTCGGGGCGGCGATGATCCTGGCCAACGGCACCGTCATCATCACCGACGCGTTCCCGCCGGACCGGCTCAGCCAGGGCATGGGCGTCTACATCGGCACCCTGTCGGTGGCCCAGCTCGCCGGGCCCACGCTGGGCGGTCTGATCGCCGAGACGGCCGGCTGGCAGTGGATCTTCTGGGTCAACGTGCCGGCCGGGATCGTGGCGCTGGCCTGGGGCGCCATGACGCTGCGCCGCATGCCCCGCGGGCCGCGGCAGCCGGTGGACGCGCTGGGCAACGCGCTGGTGTTCGCCGCGCTGTCGGCCCTGCTGCTGGCCCTGTCGGAGGCGGGCTCGGCCGGCCTGACCGCCCCGGTGGTGATCGCCGGCGCGGCGGTGTTCGCGGTGCTGGCGCCGGTGATCGTGCTGGTGGAGCGGCGGGCCGCGCATCCGGTCCTGGACCCGCGGCTGTTCGGCGGGCGGCTGCTGGCCTGCGCCAACCTCGCGTCGTTCTGCAACGCGATGGCGCGGGCGTCGCTCATCCTGCTGGCGGCGCTGTACTTCCAGGCGGCCCGGGGCGTGGACGCCTTCACGGCCGGGCTCGGCGTGCTGCCGGTGCCGGTGGGCATGGCTCTGGCCTCGCCGGTCACGGGCGCGCTCGGGCGGCGGGTCTCGCCGTACGCGCTGGCCGTGGGCGGGGCGCTGATGAGCGCGGCGGGGCTGGCGGCGCTCGCGCTGACGGCGGGGGCCGGCACGCCGTACTGGGCGATCGGCGTGGGGCTGTTCGTGGCCGGGTGCGGGAGCGGCGCGTTCCTGACCGGCAACACCACGCACGTGATGCAGGCGCTGCCGGGCGGGAGCCTGGGGGTGGTCAACGGGTTCCGGCTCATGGTCATGAACGTGGGTGTCGTGCTCAGCGTGGGGCTGGCGCTGAGCGTGCTGGCCGCGTCCGTGGGGCCGTCGCTGGGGGCCCAGGTGTACGCGGGGACGCTGTCGGAGCTGTCGCCCGTGGGGGTGGAGCGGCTGATGGACGGGTTCGCGCGGGCGTACACGGTGCTGTGCGGCGTCGCCCTCCTCGGCGCCGCCCTGTCCGCCCTCGCCCGCTCCCGCGACTGATGTGTTACAAAGTGTGTTACATTCGGGTCATGGGAACGCTCAACGTCCGCACCGATGAGGCGATGGAGACCGCCCTGCGCGCGCTGGCGGGAGAGACGCGCAGCCGATCGGAGGCCGTCCGCTACGCCCTCCTTCGCACCTACAAGGAGATGCTGCTCGAACAGGCCGCGGCCGATGCGGAACGACTGCGGAACGACCCGGACGACCAGGCGGAGATGCTGGCGATCCAGCGCTTCATGGGCGTGGCGGAGTGATCTTCCGGGGCGCGATATACGAGATCAAGGCGCTCCCGGCAACTCGCGACCATGAGCGGCAGGGCCGCCGCTACGCCGTGATCATTGAGTCCGACCGCTTCACCACGAGCACGGTGACGGTGGCCCTGACCTCGTCGAGCGCGGGACCTGCCGTCTACCGCCCCGAGATCGAATTCGACGGCACGAAGTCCCGCGTTCTCACTGACCAGATCTACTCCGTGCCCCCCTCGCGTCTGGGCGACTTCAAGGGCGCACTGGAAGCACACGAGGCTGCGGACCTGGACCGGGCGTTGATGCTGAAGCTCGGCCTCATCTGAGGACGCCGGACAGGCGCGCCTCCACGTCGCGGTAGCGGCTCACCGGGATCAGATGGACGCCGTCGAACGCCCCGGAGTCGCGGATGGCCAGCACCCGCTCGCAGGCCGCCTCCACGCCCGCCATCCGGTCGGCCGCCACCCGGCGCACCAGGTCGTCCGGGATCGCGATGTCGGGGATCGCCGCCGAGAGGGCGTGCGCGTGGCGCTCGCTGGCGATCACGATGACGCCCGCGTACACCGGCGCCTCCACCTGGTTGGCCTCGCGCCAGCGCAGCAGCGCCTCCATCGAGAACCCGGCCTGGACGAACAGGAAGTCGGCCGCCCGCTTCCACGCGGGCAGGGGGCGCAGACCGGCCGCCGCGCCGACCTGGACGCCCGGTGAGAACTCCCTGGCCTCCTCGATCATCGAGCGCACCGTCAGGTCGCTGGTGCGGTTGCCGCTCGCCGGCTTGTCGCCGTAGACGAACAGGAAGCGCTCGACGCCGTAGGCGGCGGCCGTCAGCAGGTCGCGCCGGAACCCGAGCAGGTTGCGGTCGCGGGAGTTGAGGCAGGCGATGCTGCGCCCGCCCATCGCCTGCACCTCGTGCGCCACGGCCACGCTCGACACGGTCGCCCGGCCGATGTGGTTGTCGGGGATGAGGAAGGTGTCGGCGACGGTGCTCAGCGTGCCGATCTGGTGACGCACGCGCTTCAGGTCGGGCTTGGTCGGCGGCTCGATCTCGCACACGAGCTGGAAGGTCATGATCAGACCCTAACGGCGGGCGGCCAGGGATTCGATGCCGCTGAGGATGAGGTCCACGCCGAAGACGTCGTACGTCTCGCGGGAGATGCCGCCGACCATGGGCGCCGCCATCTCCACCAGGTACGGGTAGCGGTCGGCGGGCAGCGACTGGAGGCCGACCCGCTTGCGCCGGACGATCTCGGCCGCCTCCTCCTGCGTGTACCGCGCGGAGTAGTGGACGGGCGCGTCGGCGATGGCGATGGCGCTCTGCAGGATGTACTTGGAGATCAGGCAGCTCTGCTCCGTGTCGAAGCCCGCCTGCCGGGCCAGGCCGAGGGCCTGGTTCCAGACGGCGAGGAAGCTCGGCACCGCGACCTGGTCGACCTGCTCCAGCACGCTCTTGGCGCACGGGTGGGTGCGCAGCAGCCCGACCAGTCCCTCGATGAGGTCGCGCATGCTCTCGCGCCACGGCCGGTCGTCGTCGGGCTCGGGCGCGAACCCGGCGATGAGGTGGTCGGCCAGGCCGATCACGAGCTGTTCCTTGTTCTTGAAGTGCCAGTACAGGGCCATCGGCGTGACGCCGAGGTCGGTGGCCAGGCGGCGGATCGTCACGGCGTCGAGCCCCTCGGTGTCGCCGATCTCCAGGGCCCGCTCGACGATCGCGGTCGCGCTCAGTTTTCCCATCACGGTTGACAACTATACGCCGTACAAGTTAGCTATACGACGTACAAGTACGGCGTATAGGAGTTCCCGTGGACCGGAAGAAGTGGTGGGCGCTCGGAGCGGTGACGCTCGGCACCTTCATGACCTATCTCGACAACAACATCGGCAACGTGGCGCTGCCGACGATCCAGCGGGAGCTGGGGCTGACGATCTCCGGGCTGGAGTGGATCGTGAGCGGCTACATCCTGGTGTTCGCCGGGCTCATGCTGGTCGGCGGCCGGCTCGCCGACGTGATCGGCCCTCGGCGGACGTTCCTGGCCGGCCTCGCCGTCTTCACGCTGTCGTCGCTGGCCGCGGGCCTGGCCACCGGGCAGGCCGCGCTCATCGCGGCCCGCGCGCTCCAGGGCGTCGGCGCCGCGCTGCTGACCCCGACCACGCTCTCGCTGATCGGCCAGATCTTCCCCGACCCCGGCGAGCGGGGCCGGGCCGTGGGCATCTGGAGCGCGACCGGCTCGCTGTCGATGGCGCTCGGGCCGCTGGCCGGCGGGTTCATCAGCGAGCGGCTGCACTGGGGCTGGATCTACCTCATCAACGTGCCGATCGGCGCGGTGACCTTCGGGCTCGCGCTGTGGGCGGTGCGTCCCGCCTTCACCCGAGTGCGGCGCAGCCTGGACGTCCCCGGCCTGGCCACCTCCGCCATCGCCCTGGTCGCGCTGACGTACGCGCTCATCGAGGGCGAGGGCGCCGGCTGGACCTCCCCCGAGATCCTCGGCGCGCTCGCGGTGGCGGTGGCCGCCGCCGTGGCGTTCGTGCTGGCGGAGACGCGGGCCGCCGAGCCGATGATCGACCTGTCGGTCTTCCGGTCGCGGGTGTTCTCCGGCGGCGCGCTGACCAGCGGCCTGTGGTCGTTCGGCGTGTTCGGCGTCTACTTCTTCAGCGCCCTGTGGCTGCAGAACACGCTGGGCTTCTCCCCCATCGAGGCGGGCGCCGCGTTCGTGCCGATGGCCCTGGTCATGGCGGTCGTCGCGATGCTGTCGCAGCGGATCAGCGCGGCGATCGGCATCGCCCGCACCGTGGCCGCCGGCATCGCGCTCATGGGCGTCGCGCTCTACCTGATGTCGGGTGTCGGCGCCGACGGCGGCTACGGCGACGTGCTGCCCTGGTTCGTGCTGTACGGCGTCGGCGCCGGCATGCTGGTCCCGCTGACCGCCGCCGTGGTCGGCGCGATGCCCGCGGGCCGCTCGGGCGTCGCCTCCGGCGTGCTGAACGTCTCCCGTCAGGTGTTCGGGCTGCTCGGCATCACGGTCCTCGGCGCGCTCCTGAACGCCCACCGGGGCGGCAGCGCGGACCCGGCCGCCTTCGTGGACGCCTACCGGTTCACGCTGGTCGTCGCCGCGACCATCGTGCTGGTGGGCGTCCCGGTCAGCCTGTACGCGCTGCGCTCCCGGCGGGCGTCCGACGCCCCGGAGGGCGGCCCGGCCGCTCAGGCGGCCCCGGCCACCCCGGTTACCGCCGGCTCGGCGAACTGAGTGCGGTACAGCTCCTCGTAGCGGCCGCCCGCGGCGAGGAGCTCGGGGTGGGTGCCCCGCTCGACGACCTGCCCGTCCTCGATCACCAGGATCTGGTCGGCCGCGCGGACCGTGGACAGCCGGTGCGCGATCACCACCGCGGTACGGCCGGCCAGCGCCTCGCCCAGCGCCTCCTGGACGGCCGCCTCGGAGGTGGAGTCGAGCGCGGCCGTGGCCTCGTCCAGGATCACCACCCGGGGCCGGGCGAGCAGCAGGCGGGCGATGGTCAGCCGCTGCCGCTCGCCGCCCGACAGCCGGTAGCCACGCTCGCCCACCACGGTGTCGAGCCCGTCGGGCAGCGACTCGACCAGCGCCCCGAGCCTGGCGCGGCGCAACGCGTCCCAGACCTCCTCCTCCGTCGCCTCCGGCCGGGCGAACAGCAGGTTGGCCCGGATCGTGTCGTGGAACAGGTGACCGTCCTGGGTGACCATGCCGAGCGTCTCGCGGATCGAGGCGGCGCTCAGGTCGCGCACGTCCACCCCGGCCAGCCGGACGGCGCCCTCGTCCACGTCGTACAGGCGGGGCAGGAGCTGCGCGATCGTGGACTTGCCCGCGCCGGACGAGCCGACCAGGGCGACCATCTGGCCGGGCTCGGCCCGGAACGAGACGCCGTGCAGCACCTCGACCCCGCCGCGGTTGTCGAGGGCGGCGACCTCCTCCAGCGAGGCGAGCGACACCTTGTCGGCCGAGGGGTAGGCGAAGCGCACGTCGTCGAACTCCACCGAGACCGGCCCCTCCGGCACGGCCACCGCGCCGGGCCGCTCCTTGATCAGCGGCTCCAGGTCCAGCACCTCGAAGACCCGCTCGAAACTCACCAGCGCGCTCATCACGTCCACGCGGGCGCTGGCCAGCGCCGTCAGCGGGGCGTACAGGCGGGTGAGCAGCAGCGCCAGCGCCACCACCGAGCCCGCGTCGAGCTGGTGGCGCAGCGCGTAGAAGCCGCCCAGGCCGTACACGAGGGCCAGGGCGAGCGCGGAGACCAGGGTCAGCGCGGTCACGAACACCGACTGCGCCATCGCGGTGCGGACGCCGATGTCGCGCACCCGCCGGGCCCGCGCGGCGAACTCCTCCGACTCGCGGACCGGCCGGCCGAACAGCTTGACCAGGGTCGCGCCCGGCGCGGAGAACCGCTCGGTCATCTGCGTGCCCATCGCGGCGTTGTGGTCGGCCGCCTCGCGCCGCATCCGGGCCAGCCGGACGCCGACCCGCCGCGCCGGCAGCACGAACGCCGGGAGCAGCAGCAGGGCCAGCAGCGTGATCTGCCACGAGATGCCGACCATCACGGTGAGCGACAGCACGAGCGTCACGACGTTGCCCGCGACGCTGGACAGCGTGTCGGTGAACGCCCGCTGCGCGCCGATCACGTCGTTGTTGAGGCGGCTGACCAGCGCACCGGTACGGGTCCTGGTGAAGAACGCGATCGGCATGCGCTGCACGTGGTCGAAGACGGCCGTGCGCAGGTCGAGGATCAGCCCCTCGCCCAGGCCGGACGACAGCCACCGGTTCACCAGTCCGAGGCCCGCCTCGGCGACGGCCAGGCCGCCGATCAGCGCGGCCAGGCCCACCACGACGCCGAGCGGCTCACCCTTGCCGATCGCGTCCAGCACCCGGCCGGCGAGCACGGGAGGCGCGACCGCCAGCGCCGCCATCACGATGCTGAGCCCGAGGAACAGCGTGATCCTGCGGCGGTGGGGCCGGGCGAAGCCCCAGACACGGCGGAGCGTCGCCCGGGAGATCGGGCGACGCTCCTTCTGGTTGCCCATCGAGTAGAGCTGCTGCCATGCGATCACTTCCATGCTCATGCATGGAAGCGTAGGACCTCAAGTTAACTTGAGGGCAACAGCTTTTTCAGGCGCCGATCTTCTTGCCCTGGGTGTGCCAGGTGACCGCGACCGACGGCCGGGGCTGGCCGCCCTCGCCGTCGGGCCAGTGGCTGACCGGGCTGTCGGGGGTGGCGCCGTCCACCTCGCCCGGGTGCTGCACCGCGACGAAGACGCTGCGCTGGTCCGAGGTGACCATGGGGCCGCAGGTCTCGGCGCCGATCGGCACCGTGAGGAACTGGCGCACGTGCCCGCGCTCCCTGCCCCGCACCGGCGTCACGAACAGGCCGTCGTTCGTGCCGAGCGCGTTGCCGTCGGTGGCGATCCACAGGTTGCCGTCGCGGTCGAAGGCCACGTTGTCGGGGCAGGAGATCGGCGAGACCTTGGTCTTGTCGTAGCCGGCGAAGTAGGTGGCGGGGTCGTTCGGGTCGCCGCAGACCAGCGCCAGCGACCAGGCGAACACGGTCGAGGCGGCGTCGTCGCGCCGCTCCACCAGCTCCAGGACGTGGCCGTGCTTGTTCGACGGGCGCGGGTTGGCCTCGTCCACCTGCGCCGGGGCGCGGTTGGAGTTGTTGGTCAGCGCGATGTAGACGGCGCCGTTGACCGGGTTGCGCTCCACGTCCTCCGGACGGTCCATCTTCGTGGCGCCCACCTTGTCGGCGGCGGCGCGGGTGTAGACCAGCACCTCGGCGGCGGTCATGCCGTCCACGAACGACTTGTCGCCCGAGACCAGCGGGATCCACTCGCCCGACCCGTCGAACGCGCCGTCCGACGGCAGCTTGCCGGAGCCGTCGATCTCGGCCGCCGGGCTGTCACCGGTGAACTTGGCCACGTACAGCGTGCCCTCGTCCAGCAGCTTGCGGTTGTGCCGGTCGAAGCCGTGGATGTAGCGGTCCTTGGAGACGAACTTGTAGACGTACTCGAAGCGCGAGTCGTCGCCCATGTAGACGACGACCCGGCCGTCGCGGGCCAGCGTCGTGTTGGCGGCCTCGTGCTTGAAGCGGCCGAGCGCGGTCCGCTTGACCGGCTCCGCGTCCGGGTCGAACGGGTCGATCTCCACGACCCAGCCGAACCTGTTGACCTCGTTCGGGTGCTTGGCCAGGTCGAAGCGCTCCTCCACGCGGTCGAAGCGCCGGTTGCCGGAGGCGATGCCGGACGGGATCGTGTAGCGGGAGATGTACGGCTTCTGGGCGGCGGGCACCTTGTCGCCGTTGATGAAGTACTGGTCGAAGTTCTCCTCGGCGGTCAGCACCGTGCCCCAGGGGGTGGTGCCGCCGGAGCAGTTGTTGAGCATGCCGACCGGCTTGACCCCGGCCGGGTCGCCGACCGTCTTCAGCAGGTCGCTGCCCGCGGCCGGGCCGGTGAAGCGCATCGGCGTGAGCGCCGTGATCCGGCGGTTGTAGCGCCTGCGGCCCCTCGTCACCAGCTTCCACTGGCCGGTGCCGCGCACCCGCTCCACCTCGACCACCGAGCCGCCGTGGGCGGCCAGCGCGATCCGGATCTGCTCCTCGGGGGCCGCGGTGCCGTCCTTGTAGCCGCGGAACATCAGGGCCTCGTTGGTGTACTCGTGGTTCACCCACAGCAGCGCCCGGTCGCGGCCCATCGGGAACATCGTCACGTAGTCGCAGTTGTAGCCGAACTGCTTGGCCTGCGCCTCGGCACTCTGGTTGTCGAAGTCGAAGGCGGGGGCATCGGGCAGCACCGGGTCGCCCCAGCGCGCCACCACGGCCGAGGTGTAGCCGTCGGGCACGCGCAGCGCGTCGTCCTTGTTCGGGGGCACGGGGCTGAAACGCAGGTCGCCGCCACCGCTGTACAGGGCCGCGTCCTCCGCGACGGCCTCGGGGGTCGGCTCGGCCAGCGCGGGCACGGCGCCCGCCACGCCGGCGCCCACGACCAGCGCGCCGAGGGCGCCGGTGCGCAGCACGCCCCGCCGGGTCAGCGCCTCGGCCACGACGTCGCCGAAGTAGGCGTTGCCACTCGCGTTGCCCACCTCGTGCGCGCACGCGTTGCCGCAGCGGAACTGGCAGGTCATCGCCGAACGGCCGGACTTGTGCGGGCTGGTGAGCAGCGGAAGGTGCCGGTTCGCCACGGGTACTCCAAAGGTGTGCACGGTAGTTCGGCCTGGACGCTACGGCTGGTGTCGGAACCAGAGGTGAACGGGAACCTCCGGGACGATGAACGCTCCCGGGGAGCAAACGGGCACCCGGCGGGGCTCATCCCACCGCCGGACGGAGCAGAATGGGCGGGTGCCACCACGCAGACCGGACCCCGAGAAGCTGAGGGCCGCGCTCGACGCCCAGCTCGTCGCCCTCGACCAGCCCGCGTACGACGGCCCCGCCGCCGCGCTGCCCGGCGCGCTGGTCGAGGCCGTGCTGACCGCCTACGACCGGGGCCTGGAGCCCGAGCGCGACGCCGCCCGGCAGGCCGTGCGCCACCTGCTCGACCGGCTCGCCACGACCGCGCCCGGCCGCACGGTCGAGGTGCGGGTCCCGCCGTACGCGGCGGCGCAGGTCATCGAGGGGCCCCGGCACACCCGCGGCACCCCGCCGAACGTCGTGGAGATGAGCCCACGCACCTGGATCGAGCTGGCCGTCGGCCGCCGGGGCTGGGGCGAGGCCGTGGCCGAGGGCGCCGTCGCGGCGAGCGGGGCACGGGCGGACCTGTCCGCGCACCTGCCCCTCGCCTGAACACCCCGCAGATCGTTACCGGGGACGGTCGATCCAGGGGAACCTGCTCCGGAAGCACTGGTCGGCGAGCTGCCCGGGCAGCCGGCCGCAGTCCTGCACCACGCTCCAGAACCACATGGCCACGATCGTGAACAGGATCAGCGCGAGGACGCTGATCACGATCCCGGCCAGGGCGCGGCCCTTGCCCACGCCCCTGCTGAGCGCGACCCCGCCGAACACGATCGACAGGATCGCGGTCAGCACGCCGGCGAAGCAGACGAACACGAGGAACGGGCTGGCCACGCCCAGCACCAGCGACGCCGTGGCGAGGCCGCTGCCCGGCGGGGCCTTCTGGTAGGAGGGCGGGTAGCCACCGGGCGGCGGCGGCGCGTACCCACCGGGGCCCGGCATGGGGCCGTAGGGGCCTCCCCCGGGCGGCCCGCCGTACGGGCTGGAGGGCGAGGTGCCGGGCGGGGCCGGCTCGCCGTACGAACCGGCGGCCCCGGGCGGGCCGGAGGCCGGAGTGCCCGCCGCGTACGGACCCGACGGGGCCCCGGCCGCGTACGGACCTGATGGCGCGCCTCCCGCGGCGCCGGGCGCGCCCTCAGGAGCGCCGGACGGCGGCTCGAAGCGGGACGGGGCCGACGTGCCCGGCGGCGTCGGAGGCGGCTCGGCCGTGCCCTCCCAGCCGGGATAGGCCGGGGTGCCGCCCGGCACCGGGTACGCCTGCGTCTTCTCCGCGTCCGGCTCCTCCTCGCCCGGCCGGCCGCCCTGGACCCGCGTCGGGTCCGGGACCTCCGGCGTGGTGGGCTGGTCGGGCCCCGGCGGATGCACCGGCGGCTCACCCCCGGGCTCCGGCGCCGGCGCGGGACGCGGCTCACCGCCGGGACGCGGCCTCTCGGGCTGTGGCACGACGGGAGGCACCGGGCCGAGCGGCGGCTCCGGCGTCCCCGGACCGGCCGGCGACGGGCCGCCGGCCTCGTCGGGCGCCGAGGGGCCGCCTGAGCCGAGGTAGTCGTCGCCGTCCTCCCGGCCCTCGCGCGGCTCCTGCCCCGGGCGGGGCTGGTTCGGATCCCCAGGTGTGGTCACGTCTGCGTCTCCCGACGGGTTTTGCATGCCGAACACTTCACCCTTACGCGCGCAGCAGCCCGGAAAGGGTGTGACACGGTAAAACCCCGTCCATCCTTGGGACACCATGCGTCCAAGACACCCCTGTTTCCCCGCCTGTGCCCGCGATCCGCACCCGGGTGTACGAGCAGCGAAGCGACCGACCTAAACTGAACTACGTGCTGAAAGGCGACGGCCGGCTCGGCCATGACCTGGACCCCGACGATCGAGCTCCCAAGGACGCCTGCGGCGTCTTCGGCGTGTGGGCACCAGGCGAGGAAGTGTCCAAACTCACCTACTACGGGCTGTACGCGTTGCAGCACCGCGGCCAGGAGTCCGCGGGCATCGCGGTCAGCGAGGGCAGCCGCATTCTCGTCTACAAGGACATGGGCCTGGTGGCCCAGGTCTTCGACGAGTCCGTGCTGGGCACCCTGCGCGGTCACCTGGCGATCGGCCACTGCCGCTACTCCACCACCGGCTCCAGCGTGTGGGAGAACGCGCAGCCGACGCTGAGCTCCACCGAGGTCGGCGGGCTGGCGCTGGCCCACAACGGCAACCTCATCAACACCCCTGAGCTGGCGCAGCGCCTCAACCCGGGCGTGACCAGGGCCACCACCGACACCGAGGTGCTGGCTGCGCTGCTGGCCCAGGACCGCAGCAGGTCCGTCGAGGACGCGGCCGCGGAGCTCCTGCCGCAGGTCAAGGGCGCGTACTCGCTCGTGTTCATGGACGAGACCACCCTTTACGCGGCGCGCGACCCGCAGGGCATCCGCCCGCTGGTGCTGGGCCGCCTGGAGCGCGGATGGGTGGTCGCCTCCGAGACGGCCGCCCTCGACATCGTGGGCGCCACGTTCGTCCGGGAGATCGAGCCCGGCGAGCTGCTCACGATCGACGAACAGGGCGTCAGGTCGCGCCGCTTCGCGCTGGCCGAGCCCAAGGGGTGCCTGTTCGAGTACGTCTACCTCGCCCGTCCCGACACCACGATCGCCGGCCGGGGCGTCCAGGTGACGCGGGTCGAGATCGGCCGCGTGCTCGCCCGCGAGCACCCCGTCGACGCCGACCTGGTCATCCCCACGCCCGAGTCCGGCACGCCGGCCGCCGTGGGCTACGCCGAGGCGAGCGGCATCCCGTACGGCCAGGGCCTGGTGAAGAACTCCTACGTCGGCCGCACGTTCATCCAGCCGTCGCAGACCATCCGCCAGCTCGGCATCCGCCTCAAGCTCAACCCGCTGCGCGAGGTGGTCCAGGGCAAGCGCCTGGTCGTCGTGGACGACTCGATCGTGCGCGGCAACACCCAGCGCGCGATCGTCAAGATGCTGCGCGAGGCCGGGGCCAAGGAGGTGCACGTGCGCATCTCCTCGCCGCCGGTGTCGTGGCCGTGCTTCTACGGCATCGACTTCGCCACCCGGGCCGAGCTGATCGCCGGCTCGCTCTCGGTGGAGGAGATCCGGGCCTCGCTCGGCGCCGACTCGCTCGGCTACATCTCGCTGGAGGGGCTCACCCGGGCCACCACGATCCCCGCCGAGCGGCTCTGCCGGGCCTGCTTCGACGGCTCGTACCCCATCCCCATCGACCAGGACAACGTCGGCAAGTACGTACTGGAGAGCAAGGCGTGACGAGCTACGAGGCCGCCGGTGTCGACATCGAGGCGGGCGAGCGCGCGGTCGCGCTGATGAAGGACAAGGTGGCCCGCTCGCGCCGGCCCGAGGTCGTGGACGACGCGAGCGGCTTCGCCGGGCTGTTCGACGCCTCGGCGCTGCTGAAGTACGAGCGGCCGCTGCTCGCGACCTCCACCGACGGCGTCGGCACCAAGGTCATGATCGCCCAGCGGTACGGCAAGCACGACACGATCGGGATCGACCTGGTCGGCATGGTCCTCGACGACCTGGTGGTGTGCGGGGCCGAGCCGCTGTTCATGACCGACTACATCGCCTGCGGCAAGGTGGTGCCCGAGCGTGTCGCCGAGATCGTCGGCGGCATCGCCGAGGGCTGCCGGCTGGCCGGCGCCGCGCTGGTGGGCGGCGAGACGGCCGAGCACCCGGGGGCGATGGGGCCCGACGAGTACGACCTGGCGGGCGCCGGCACGGGTGTCGTGGAGGCGTCGGCCATGCTCGGGCCCGATCGGGTGCGCGAGGGCGACGTGGTGCTGGGGCTCGCCTCCTCGGGCGTCCACTCCAACGGCTACTCGCTGGTGCGCCACGTGGTGCGCGAGGCGGGGCTGTCGCTGGAGGCGGAGCTGCCCGAGCTGGGCCGGCCGCTCGGCGAGGAGCTGCTGGAGCCGACCCGGATCTACTCCCTCGACTGCCTGGCCCTGGCCCGGACGGTGGAGGTGCACGCCTACGCGCACATCACGGGCGGCGGCGTCGAGGGCAACCTGGCGCGCTCGCTGCCCGGTCACCTCGACGCGCTGCTCGACCGGTCGTCGTGGACGCCGCCGGCGATCTTCTCGGTGCTCGCCGGGCACGGCCGCATCGAGCAGAAGGACATGGACCGGACGTTCAACCTGGGCGTCGGGATGGCCGCGATCGTCGCGCCGGAGGCCGCCGACGAGGCGGTGCGGCTGCTCACGGAGCGCGGGGTGCCGGCGTGGGTGCTCGGCGAGGTCGTTTCCGGCTCCGGCCAGGCCCGCTACCGCTGACGACCCGGGGGGCCGTGGCCGCTCGCCCGAGCGGCCCGGCATCCGGGTTCACCGCACCGAACGACACCGTTCATGTCGCCGTTCATGTCGCCGCGAGGCTCGGTGCACGGAGGCGTGGGAGCGCCCGAGGCGCGACGAAAGCCCCACGGACGGGTGTCCGTGGGGCCCTGCACGATGGAACACGCCATCTCACCCGGCGCGGAGAGATCTCGCCGGGTGAGCGGCCGCGTCAACGAGACGAGCGGCTACCGGCGGCCGGAGCGGCCGTCGTCGTCGCTCGTGTAGTCGTCGGCGTAATCGGCATAGCGATCCGCGAGCTCGTCGTTGAGGTCGTCGGAGTCGTCATTGCTGGCGTCTCCGACCCCGAGTTCGTCGCGAAGACGGTCAAGATCCGTGCCACCGCTGTTGTACTTCAGCTGGCGAGCAACCTTGACCTGCTTGGCCTTTGCTCGGCCGCGCCCCATTGGCTCGACCCCCTCATGTGGGGTCGTCCCCGACCCCTCGTCGCTAACGCACCACACGCTGACGCCACCTGACTATGGGCGTCAGCCTATCGTTCGCCTATTACCGTACCTGTTTTGTGCCCAGCTCGGTACGTCGTATGGGCGCGGGGCGTCAGTGGCCCAGCCAAATGGCCCGAATCCGCCCGACTTCCGACATTCTGCGCTCCGCTAGCCTATCGGCTGCGACGGCCGGCGGAACGCCCTCGTCGCTCGCGATCGCGAAAATCTTGAGCGTGGTGTCGTAGATCTTGGCGGCCTTGGCCCTGGCCCGTTCCATGTCGAAACCGCCGATCTCGTCGGCCACCTGGATCACCCCGCCGGAGTTGACCACATAGTCGGGGGCGTACAGGATGCCACGCTCGGCCAGTTGCTTCTCGACGCCGGCGTGCGCGAGCTGGTTGTTGGCCGCCCCGCAGACGATCTTCGCGCGCAGCCGCGCCACGGTGGCGTCGTCGAGGGCGCCGCCCAGCGCGCACGGGGCGAAGACGTCGAGGTCCGCGCCGGTCAGCGCGTCGGCGTCGGCCACGACGTCCACCTCGGGGTGCCGCAGGCGCACGCGCTCCACGGCGCGCTCGTCCACGTCACAGATCACGACGTCGGCGCCGTCCTCGCGCAGCAGCTCGACCAGGCGGTGGCCGACCTTGCCGACACCCTCGACGCCGACCCGCCGGCCGTGCAACGAGGGCGTGCCGTACACCCGCTCGGCCGAGGCGCGCATGCCCTGGAAGACGCCGAAGGCGGTGAGGATGGAGGAGTCGCCGGCGCCGCCCTGGGCGAGCGTGCGGCCGGTCACGAAGCGCGACTCCCGCGAGGCGATGTCCATGTCCTCGCTGTAGGTGCCGACGTCGCAGGCGGTGATGTAGCGCCCGCCGAGCGACTCGACGAAGCGGCCGTAGGCGCGCAGCAGCGCCTCGCTCTTGTCGCGCGAGGGGTCGCCGATGATGACGGCCTTGCCGCCGCCGTGGTCGAGCCCGGCCAGCGCGTTCTTGTAGGACATGCCGCGGGAGAGATTGAGCACGTCGGCGAGCGCGGCCTGCTCGCTCTCGTACGGGTAGAACCTCGTGCCGCCGAGGGCGGGGCCGAGGGCCGTGCTGTGGATGGCGATGATGGCGCGCAGGCCGCTGCGCGGGTCGGCGCAGAAGACGACCTGTTCGTGCGCGTCCTTGTGAGACGGGTCGAAGACGTCGGTCACGGTAGTGACTCCCTGTCCGGTCCGCCGCTCCTTCGCGGCGGGAGATCACCTCTCAGGGTAATGGCCGCAACGGTGCAAGCAGGTTGTCTTCATGACACGATGCCTCCGTGCTGCCCTATGCCGCGTATCTCCGTGTCTACGAGCCGTTGACCGCCTTCCCCGAGAACGAGCGGAAGGCATGGGCCGAGTACGCCGAATCACGTGACCGTCCGCGCCGCGCGAACGCCCTGAACGCCGAGCACGGCGAGTCGATCAGGCGCCTGCTCGGCAGGCCCCCTCACCCGGTTCCCGCCCAGGAGAGCCCCAACGCCTATCTACGGCGCGTGGAGGACCGTCTCTATGTCTGCCCCTGGCAGACGCGGCTGCGCTCGTGGCTCGCGTTCTCACGGCTGCGCGGCGCCACCCCCGCCAAGCTGATGGACCGGCTGGTCCCCAAGGCGATCTCCGACCAGACGGCCGACGACTTCGACAGGTACAAGCGCGCGGCCGGCTCCTCCGCCCTGCGCACCCACATCCGCACCACGGCGTGGCACGTGCCGTCGTCGTGGTTCGTGCCGTTCGACGGCAACGAGCGCTGGCTGGTGCTCGGCGGCGCGGGCCCGGGACAGGACGTGACGACCGCCACGGGGCGCAACCTCATCTACGTCACCTCGATGGCGCAGGCCCGCCGGCGCGCGGCCCGGGCCCTGCAGGTCCTGCGGCGGCACCTGGGCGAGGTGGCGGCGCACATCGACGTGGAGGACGTGGCGCGCTGGCTGGAGGAGTTCCACCCGCATTCGCTGGTGGAACTCGACTACGGCGGGCTGGTGCACCTCATGGACGACGACGCGCTGCAGGCCGACCAGTCGGTGGCGGAGCTGTCGGCCGCCCTCACCGGCCTGGACACGGGTCAAGAAGAGCTTGCCTACGCCATGTATCAGAGGGTCATCCTGCGCTGGAAGTCAATGCAACTTCTGGAATCTGCCAACTGAACCCCAATACAACCGTCTGACCTGCATGAGTAGGTCATGACTAGCGGCTGCTCGCTTCTGCGAACTGAGCAGTTTGCCGTTTTCACTGCGATACCACGAAACGTGTCGCTAGAATCACCGAGCGTGACATCGCCATGGGGGCGGGCAGTTGGGTCAAAGAAGGGCTCGCCAATCGCTCTGCGTGGCGGTATGGTCACTTCGGGTGATGCCGCATATGGGCCAGAAAAGCCGCACGCTTTGGGCCATAGGGGGACATCCGTGACACGCGCACAGGCAGTCACAGGATCGCTGAGCCGGTCCACACGGAGGAGAGGCCGCACAAATGTCAGCTCGTACACCCGAGGCCGAGCCACTGCTCACGCCCGCCGAGGTCGCGACCATGTTCAGGGTCGACCCCAAGACCGTCACGCGGTGGGCCAAGGCGGGCAAGTTGACGTCGATCCGCACCCTCGGAGGACACCGGCGTTACCGGGAGACCGAGGTTCGCGCGCTTCTGGCGGGCATTCCGCAGCAGCGCTCGGAGTAAAGCCGAGGTCGTCACGGACCTCAGGGGGGTTGAAGGGTGGGCCTGGCCGGCGGCCCGGTCCACCACTGTGACGACGGACGTCGCTCTGGGAAGTTGGCGCCGCCCGCCCGGCGCCATTCTTCCGGCCCGCGAGCCCTCCGGGCCGTGAGTCTTCCGGCCCGCGAGCATCACGCTCCGTAAGGGGCGTCCGGCCTCGCGGAGGGTCACCCCGGGCGGTCTCCCGTCAGCGCGTGGAGGAGCCGGGCGGCCTCACCGTCATGGCGTGCGGCGACACCCAGCAGGGCGGTCATGTGCTCCACGAGGAGCCGCTCCAGCTCCGCGCGTCCCATGTCGCGGTGTTCGAGCCAGTCGAGCCCCGCCGTCTCCACCGAGGCGATCCACGACCGCAGCGTCGCCCGGAGCACCGGGCTGGGCTCCGTCACCCGCATCTGCCTCTGCACCAGCAGGAACAACCGCCGGCGCACCCCGTCCACGATCTCGCCGACCTCGTCCGCACGACCGGCCGGGCCGCCGCGCAGCAGCGCCGCGTAGCCCGCCGCGTGCTGCTCCACGAAGTCGAAGTAGCTGGCGAGCCCCGTGGCCAGGTCCTCCAGCGGCCGGCCGTCGCCCTGCGGCACCAGCCGCGACTCCAGCCGCTCCGCCGCGCTCCTCAGCGCGGCCACGTAGAGCTCCTGCTTGCCGCCGAAGTAGTGGTAGACCAGCGCCCGCGAGGCCCCCGCCCGCGCGGCGACGTCGTCGATCGAGACGTGCTCGACGTCACGCCCGCCGAACAGCTCCAGGGCGGCCGCGATCAGTTCCTCGCGGCGACGGTCGACGGTCAGCCTGCGCCGCGCCGGCCGCGTCGTCTCTGTCACAGGCAGCACAGTACAACCAGCCTGATACCCGACCGGATGCGCCATAGCGGACAACTGTCGCCATGGTCAATATGAGGCTTCCCTAACCCCAAGCCGTACCCTGCGGGG
This sequence comes from Nonomuraea montanisoli, assembly GCF_013363975.1. Taxonomy (GTDB): domain Bacteria; phylum Actinomycetota; class Actinomycetes; order Streptosporangiales; family Streptosporangiaceae; genus Nonomuraea; species Nonomuraea montanisoli. Next base: position 46,490 of record NZ_JABWGN010000005.1, read on the forward strand.
AACTCGATCGTTTGGTGAGACAGGTGCCCATCTTCGCATCGCGGGGGAGACACATGTCAGGACCACCCGTCAAGGCTTCCACCATCAACGACCTCCGGGACATACCTCGACCAAGACCCACCATCCGCAACGTCGCCGAACGTGCCGGCGTCTCGAAATCGCTGGTCTCGCTCGTGCTGCGGGGCTCACCGCACGTCAGCGAACACCGGCGGCAGGCCGTGCTCCAGGCCGCCCGCGAGCTCGGCTACCGGCCGAACGCGGTCGCGCGCAGCCTGGTCGAAGGCCGTACCCACCTGGTCGGCGCGCTCGTCGCCGACCTGCACAACCCGTTCTACGCCGAGGTCCTCGACGGCCTCCAGGAGAGCCTGCACGGCGACGGCCTGCGCATGCTCATCGGCAACAGCCAGTGGGATCCCGCGTTCGAGGACGAGGCCGTGGAGGCCTTCCTGGAGCTGCGGGTCGACGGGCTGGTGCTGTTAGGCATCGCGCCGACCAGCGAGACGCTGATGGAGGCCACCTCCTACACCCCGACGGTCGTCGTCGGGGAACGTGACATCGAGCTCGGCGGCGTCGACATCGTGGTCGACGACGACCAGCTCGGCGCCCGCCTGGCCATCGACCACCTGGTGCAGCTCGGTCACAAGCGGATCGCGCACATCGAGGGCGCCCGGCCGACCCGCTGCGAGGGCTACCTCGTGGCGATGCGCCGGCACGCGCTCGCCCCGTACATCATGGTCGAGGCCGCGGAGTCGACCGAGGAGGGCGGGCGCGAGGCCGCGCTCGCGCTGCTGACCCGCGACCCCAGGCCCACGGCGATCTTCGCCGCCACCGACGCGGTGGCGCTCGGCGTGCTCTCCGCCGCGGCCGAGCTCGGTCTCGCCGTGCCGGGCGACCTGTCCGTCGTCGGCTACGACAACACCCACCTGTCCGCCTCGCGCCACATCTCCCTCACCTCCGTCGACCAGCCGCGCCGCGCCATGGGGCGCTCGGCGGCGGCGCTGCTGAGCGACCGCATCGGGGACCCCGCCAAGGTCGCACGGCTGCGCCAGGTCACCCCCGAACTCGTCGTACGGCGCAGCACGGGCCCCGCCTAAGAGCGGCCAAAGCCTCGGTCAACAACACCCGGACCGCCCACCGCCTGGAGGTTTACTCGTCAGGGTCATGCGATGCGCGGCCGTGCACGGTGCGGTCGCGAATCTGATCCGGGGGACAGTCATGCGTGATCCAGAACTGGTTTCCTGCGCCCAGCGCGCCGCGTCGGAACTCGAACGCGCCTGGGCGCAGTGGCGGGCGAGCCGGGGTCGTGCCGGCGACACCGGCGCCGAGTCCGTGGCCAGCTACGTCGCCCACTCCCTCGACCACCCGTGGGGGCGTCCCCGCGTCGTCCTCGGCCTCGACGCCGAGGACGCGCGGGAGCTGGCCGCCCTCCTCCAGCGCCAGGAGGTCGGCGAGCGCGTCTGGTGAGAGCTTCTCCCCGCCTTGGGGGAACGCGTGGGGACACGGCGCGCCGTGACGTAAGTTGGAGTTCATGCGTGCTCTTCCCGTCACCCTTCTCACCGCCTGCGGCCTGCTCGCCACAGCGTGCGGCACGGCCGGCGCGAGCGGCTCCGCGAGCCCCGCCGCCGGCGGCCACGCGGCCGGCGTACCGGCCGGGCAGGTCGCCACCCAGGCCGCCCCCTCGGCGGCCCCGGGAGCCGGGCGGGGAGCCGGCGGGGCGTCGCGCGACCAGGCCACCGGCACGGCCCGGGCCGAGTCGCTGGCCGGCAAGGTCGTGGTCATCGACCCCGGCCACAACGGCGGCAACTACCGCGACCCCAAGGCCGTCAACCGCAAGGTCAACGTGCTGACCCAGTGGAAGGCGTGCGACACCACCGGCACGTCCACCAACGACGGCTACACCGAGGCGGCCTTCTCCTGGGACGTCTCCAACCGGCTGGCCAAGATCCTCAAGAGCAGGGGCGCCACGGTCAAGCTGACCAGGTCCGACAACAACAGCGTGGGCCCGTGCATCACCCAGCGGGCCGCGATCGGCAACCGCGCCAAGGCCGACGCCGCCATCTCCATCCACGGCGACGGCTCCGCGCCCGGCAACCACGGCTTCCACGTGATCATGCCGAAGAAGATCAACGGGCCGGTCGACCCGGTCGTCGGCGACTCGCGCAGGCTCGGCCTCGCCGTCCGCGACGCCTACCACAAGGGCACCGGCGTGCCCTACTCCACCTACATCGGCAGCAAGGCACTCGACTTCCGCTCCGACCTCGGCGGCCTCAACCTCTCGACCGTGCCGAAGGTCTTCATCGAGTGCGGCAACATGCGCAACGCGGCCGAGGCGGCCAAGTTCCGCGACCCGGCGTTCCGGCAGCGGGTCGCGCTGGCGCTGGCCAACGGCATGCAGCACTATCTGCAACCATGATTCCTCGCCCCCGCCTGGTCCGTCACCTGTCCGGCTCCTGCGAGCTGACCCCCGGGTCCGTCGTCTCCGGCCCCACCGAGGCGGCCGACGCCGTCCGCGTGGCGCTGCCGGGGCTCGACCTGCGGCCCGGCGACTCCGGTGACATCGACGTACGGCTCGACCCGGACCTCGGGCCGGAGGCGTACCGGCTGGTCACCGGGTCGCGTGGGGTGGAGATCACGGCGGGCGGCCGGGCCGGGGCCTTCCACGCGGCGCAGACGCTCCACCAGCTCCTGCCCGACGCCTCCTTCCGCGCTCCCGCGGGTCCCGGTCACGGCCGCGGGTGGAGCGTGCCGGGCGTGCGGGTCGAGGACGAGCCGGTGTTCGGCTGGCGCGGGCTGCACCTCGACGTGGCCCGGCACTTCTTCCCCAAGCGCGAGCTGCTGCGCCTGGTCGACCTCATGGCGGCGCACAAGCTGAACCGGCTGCACCTGCACCTCGTCGACGACCAGGGCTGGCGGGTGGAGAGCAGGGCGTACCCGCTGCTGCACGAGGTGGCCTCGCACCGGCCGCGCACGGCGGTCCACCAGCGGGGCGAGCCGGAGCTCTACGACGAGGTCCCGCACGGCGGCCACTACACGCTGGACGACCTGGCCGAGATCGCCGCCTACGCGCGGGCCCGTGAGGTCGTGGTCGTGCCGGAGATCGACGTGCCCGGCCATGCCTCGGCCGTCCTGGCCGCCTACCCGGAGCTGGGCGCCACCGGCGAGCGGTACGACGTGCTCGACCGCTGGGGCATCTCCCCCGCGATCCTGTCGCCCCTGCCGCCCACGGTCGAGTTCCTGACCACGATCTTCGACGAGCTGATCGGCGCCCTCGGCCCGACCCCGTTCGTCCACATCGGCGGCGACGAGGTGGTGCTCGACCACTGGACGGCCTCGGCCGAGATCGACGCCTACCGCGCGTCGCTGGGACTGGAGTCGATGCCCGCGCTCCAGGCGTGGTTCCTGCGACGGCTGGCCGACGCGCTGGCCGAGCGGGGCGCGCGAGCCGTGGTGTGGGACGAGGCGTTCGTCAGCGGCGAGCTGCGGCCCGACACGGTGGTCATGCCGTGGCGCGGCATGGGCGTCGGCCGCCGGGCCGCCGCGGCCGGTCACGACGTGGTGGCCACGCCGGTGTTCCCGCTCTACTTCGACTACGCGGAGTCGACGTCGCCGGAGGAGCCGGCGGCGATCGGCGACACGATCACGGTGGCGGACGTGGCGGCGTTCGTCCCCGCCCCGGCGGAGTGGACGGACGAGGAGCGCTCGCGGGTGCTCGGCGCGCAGGCCCAGCTCTGGACCGAGCGGATCGCCGACGCCCGCACGCTGGACTACCGGATCTGGCCGCGGGCGTGCGCCCTGGCCGAGGTCACGTGGGGCGGCCGGGCCGGGCCGGACTTCGCCGACCGGCTCCAGGCCCACCTCGGGCGGCTGGACGCGCTCGGCGTGGAGTACCGGCCGCCGGCCGGGCCGCGGCCGTGGCAGCGGCGCCGGCCGTACCGGGCGGGCGCCGTGCGGGTCGCCGACGTCATGGACCGGCTGGAGAGCATGACCCACGACGCGGAGTCCACCCGGCCCAGCGTCTAGGCCCGCCTCCGGGCCCGCTCAGCCTGCGGGCCGGCTCAGAGCTTGGGCGGGCGGTCGTTGAGGACGCGCTGGAAGAGGCGGTGGTCGCGCCACTCGCCGTCGATGTGGATGTAGCGCGGCGCGACGCCGTACACCTCGAAGCCCGCCTTCTCCAGCACCCGCTGGGAGGCCACGTTGTGCAGCAGCGTGGCCGCCTCGACCCGGTGCAGGCCCAGCCGCTCGCCGGCGTCGCGGCAGACCTCCATGACGGCGCCGGTGGCCAGGCCGCGGCCGGTGTACTCGGCGTCGAGCCAGTAACCGAGCGCGCCACTGGCGAAGGCGCCGTACACGATGTTGTTGAGGTTGACGCAGCCGACGATCCGGTCGCCGTCGGCCAGCACCCACGGCATGGTCCGGCCGGCGCGGCACTGCTGGAGCTGCGCCTCCAGCCGCTCCGTCTGGCCGGTCAGGGTGAAGAACGTCTCGGGCCGGCGAGGGTCCCAGGGGCGCAGGTGCTCGCGGTTGCGCACGAAGGCGTCGGTGAGCGCCTGGGCGTCGCCCTCGGCGACGGGACGCAGGACGACGCCGCCGCCCAGGAGGGTCGTCATCGTGCGGCCTCCGAGGTGCCGGTGGCCGGCGCGGTGCGGCCGATGACGTCGGCGATCGAGGTGAAGCCGTGGCGGCGGACCCGGCGCGAGAGCTGCCGGTGGATGGTGGAGGCCCACAGCGGCCCGCCGTACACCCAGCCGGTGTAGCCCTGCACCAGCGTGGCCCCGGCGAGCAGCCGCTCCCACACGTCGTCCACGTCCTCGACGCCGCCGACCGAGACGAGCGTGAGGCGGTCGCCCACGCGGGCCCGCAGCCGCCGCAGCACCTCCAGCGAGCGCGCCTTGAGCGGACGGCCCGACAGCCCGCCGGTCTCGCCGCCGTGCCTGATCGTGGTGTTGGTCGCGATGATGCCGTCGAGGCCGAGCTCCAGGGCCAGATCGGCGACCGCGTCCACGTCCTCGTCGGCGAGGTCGGGGGCGATCTTCACCAGCAGCGGGGTGCGGCGCGGGGTGCCGTCGGCGACCTCCTTGACCGCGGTGAGCAGCGGGCGCAGCAGCGAGACGGCCTGCAGGTCGCGCAGGCCCGGCGTGTTGGGCGAGCTGACGTTGACGACGAGGTAGTCGGCCAGCGGCGCGAGCTGCCTCGCGCCGGCGACGTAGTCGGCCGCCGCCCCGGACTCCGGCACCACCTTGGTCTTGCCGATGTTGACGCCGACCACCACCGGCACCCCGCGTACGCGGCGCAGGCGGCGCGCGGCGGCGGCGGCCCCGGCGTTGTTGAAGCCCATGCGGTTGATGACCGCCCGCTCGCGCACCAGCCGGAACAGGCGGGGCCGTGGGTTGCCGGGCTGGCCGTGGGCGGTGATCGTGCCGACCTCCACGTGGCCGAAGCCGAGCGCGGCGGCTCCCTCGGCGCACGCGGCGTCCTTGTCGAAGCCGGCCGCGAGCCCGAGCGGGCCTGGGAAGTGGACGCCGAACGCGCTGACGCGCAGTGCGGGGTCGTGGGGCGCCAACGCCTTGTGGAGCAGCCGCTTGACCAGCGGCAGCGCCGACAGCAGCGCGAGCGCGCGAACAGTGAGGTGGTGCACGGCCTCGGCGTCGAAGCGACGCAAGACCTGCGAGAACACGAGGCGATACATCAGGGCTCAGGCTACCAAGCCGGCCTCGTGGGCGATGATCGCGGCCTGTACGCGATTGCGCACGTCCAGGCGGGTGAGGATCGCGCTGACGTACGCCTTCACCGTGCCCTCCACGACGTGCAGCCGCCTGGCGATCTCCGCGTTGGACAGGCCGGAGCCGAGCAGCGCGAGCACCTCCCGCTCCCGCTCGGTGAGCGCCGCCACCCGGTCGCGGGCCACGGCGCCGCGCGACACCCGTCCGGCGGCGAGCTGCGTGATGACGCGCTGGGCCACCCTCGGCGACAGGTACGCGGCGCCCCCCGCGACGGCGTGGATCCCGGCGATCAGCTCCCGAGGGTCTCCCGACTTCAGCAGGAAGCCGCTGGCGCCCACGTCGATGGCCCGGGCGATGTAGTCGTCCTCGCCGAACGTGGTGAGCATCACCACGGCCGTCCCCGGCGCCGCCCGGCGGATCTCGGCCGCCGCGGCCAGGCCGTCCAGGACGGGCATGCGGATGTCCAGCAGGGCCACGTCCGGGTGGTGGCTGATGGCCAGGTCGACCGCCTCCCGGCCGTCGTCCGCCTCGGCGACCACGTCGAGCGACGGGTCGGCGGCGAGGATCGCCCGCACACCGGCCCGGATCATGGCCTCGTCGTCGGCCAGCAGCAACCGGATCATCCCCCTATAGTGGCGCACATGGCACAGGTGAAGCTCTACGGGCGGCGTGACGTGTGGGCGGAGCGGCGGCGCGAGGTGTCGGACCTCGTCCACTCCTGCCTGGTCGAGGCGTGGGGACTGCCCGAGGACAAGAGGTTCCACCGGTTCCTGCTGCTGGACGCCGACGACCTGATCTGCCCCCAGCGCGGCGACGGCTACCTGATCATCGAGGTGCTCTGCTTCACCGGCCGCAGCGACGAGGCCAAGCGGGCGCTCATCCGCGCGCTCTACGACCGGCTGCCCTACCCGGCCGAGGACGTGGAGATCACCATCGTGGAGATGCCCAAGGTCAACTGGGGGATCCGCGGGGTGCCGGCGGACGAGCTGGCCCTGACGTACAAGGTGGACGTGTAGCCACGGGCGTCAGCCCAGGGTGCCGAGGACCACGGCGCCCGCGCCGATCGCCAGCGCCAGCGGGACGGCCCACCACCGGGGCGCGGGCCCCTCGCGCAGGACCCTCACCCCGTACGGCACCAGCGCCACGCACAACCCCCCGACGGCCAGGACCGACATCGGGCCGGTGCCCTTGAGCACCCCGATCGGCAGCGCCGTCATCAGCCCGAGGGCGACGCTCCGCACGGGGCCCAGCGTCCCGGTCCGCCACAGGCCGGCGGCCAGCACGGTCCACCCGGCGAACACCACCACGTTGAACGGCTGGAAGACGTGGAACGCGCCGTAGGCGGCGGCCACGGCCCGCTGCGCGGCGGCCAGGCCCTGGACGTCCACGAGCTGGAGGGCCAGGTGGCTCACCCCGGCGTGGAAGGCCCGGGCGAACAGGCCGGACAGCACCATCGCGCCGCCCCAGAGCACCAGCCGGGAGCCGGGCGAGCGGCGCACCAGCCCGAGCACCCCGGGCCACAGCAGCGCGCCGCCGAGGGCGAAGCACCCGTACGAGGCGGACATCAGAGCGGGCGCGTCGGCGAAGGCCGCGAGCTGGGCCGGGAAGAACCCGTCGTACCCGATGCGGAGCAGCACGCCGGCGAGCATGAGGACGGGCGCGAGGGTCAGGCTGACGCCTTCGGCCCAGCGTCCGGGGAAGTCGGTCATGATCCGATCCAAGCCGCCGACAGGCGCCGTTTCACTGGGGCAGGGGCGAGGGTCAGGGGTAGACCTGGGTGGACGGTATGGTCCGACTCATGAGCACTCACTATGACGTCGTCGTTCTCGGCGCGGGTCCCGGAGGGTACACGGCCGCGGTCCGCGCCGCCCAGCTCGGGCTGCGCGCAGCGGTCATCGAGGAGAAGTACTGGGGTGGCGTCTGCCTGAACGTGGGCTGCATCCCCTCCAAGGCGCTGCTGCGCAACGCGGAGCTGGCTCACATCTTCCACAACGAGGCCAAGACCTTCGGCATCAGCGGCGAGGTCACCTTCGACTACGGAGCCGCCTTCACGCGCAGCCGCAAGGTGGCGGACGGCCGGGTCAAGGGCGTCCACTACCTGATGAAGAAGAACGCCATCACGGAGTACGACGGCCGCGGCACCTTCCTGGACCCCAACTCGATCCAGGTGAACGGCGAGACGATCACGTTCGACCACTGCATCATCGCCGCCGGCGCCACCACCCGGTTGATCCCCGGCACGTCGCTGTCGGAGCGCGTGGTGACGTACGAAGAGCAGATCATGACCGGCGAGCTGCCGGGCAGCATCATCATCGCGGGCGCGGGCGCGATCGGCGTGGAGTTCGCGTACGTGCTGCACAACTACGGCGTCAAGGTGACGATCGTGGAGTTCCTCGACCGGATGGTCCCGCTGGAGGACGAGGAGGTGTCGGCGGAGCTGGCCAAGCGGTACAAGCGGCTGGGCATCGAGGTCCTCACCTCCACCCGGGTGGACGCCATCGACGACACGGGCTCCTCCGTCAAGGTCACCGTGACGCGTGACGGTCAGCAGCAGGTGCTGGAGGCCGACAAGGTGCTGCAGGCGATCGGCTTCCAGCCGCGCGTCGACGGCTACGGCCTGGAGAAGACCGGCGTGGCCCTCACCGACCGGGGCGCCATCGCGATCGACGGCCGCTGCCGGACGAGCGTGCCGCACATCTTCGCCATCGGCGACGTCACGGCCAAGCTCATGCTGGCCCACGCCGCCGAGTCCATGGGCATCATCGCGGCCGAGACCATCGGCGGCGCGGAGACCATGGAGCTGGACTACGTGATGATCCCCCGGGCGACGTACTGCCAGCCGCAGGTGGCCAGCTTCGGCTACACCGAGACGCAGGCCCGCGACCTCGGCTACGACGTGAAGGTGGCCAAGTTCCCCTTCACCGCCAACGGCAAGGCCCACGGCCTCGGCGACAGCGCGGGCTTCGTCAAGGTCATCAGCGACGGCAAGTACGGCGAGCTGCTCGGCGCCCACCTCATCGGCCCCGAGGTCACGGAGCTGCTGCCGGAGCTGACGCTGGCCCAGCAGTGGGACCTGACGGTGCACGAGGTCGCCCGCAACGTCCACGCCCACCCGACCCTGGGCGAGGCGGTCAAGGAGGCGATCCACGGCCTGGCCGGCCACATGATCAACATGTAGGACCGATGACTGAGGAGATCGGTACGGCCCTCGCCGTACCGATCGTGCCCGGCGGCTAGACCAGGACGAGCGCCACGCCGGCCAGCACGAGGGCGGCGACGCACGACAGGCTGCGCACGTGGTTCCACGTCGTCCAGCGCGGCGCGTACGCGGACCAGTCCAGGCCGCCCGCCTCCAGCGCGTTGTTCATCGGCACGTTGAGCACCGCCGTCGTCGCCAGCGTGCCGAGCAGGTAGACGGCCGCCGCCGCCAGGAAGAGGACTCCCGCCGAGGTGGCGCCGTCGACGAGCAGGAGCACCCCGGTCACCAGGGACGCCACGGGCGCCAGCAGGAAGACCGGCAGGAACAGCGGGTTGAGGATCTTCGTGTTGATGCTCCGCATGGCCGCCGTGGCCTGGGCCGGCTCGATGGCGCCGAAGGCGGGCATGATCGTGGTCGAGAAGACGTAGAAGAGCCCCGCCATGAGCCCGTTGAACAGCAGGGAGATGATCGCGAAGACCGTGGACATGTCCCGATGATCCCAGTCTTCCGACGGGACGGCCACCGGGTGTCCCGCTCGCCGTCCTACCAGGTGACGGTGGGACTCTCCTTGCCGCCGCCCCACAGGGGTGTGCCGGCGGCCTTCCACCGCTGGCGCACGTCCTGGAGCTGCCCGACCCTGGCCACGTGGGCCTTGAACGGGCCGCACATGGCGACGCCGGTGGCCGCGGGTGCGAGGTTCTTGCAGATGAACGGCTGCGTGGTGACGTGTTCGGCTTCGGTGTTGTAGAGCTGCAGGTGGATGTTCCACTCGCCCGGCGCGGCCTTCCTGAGCCTGCCCTTCATGAAGATCGTGTCGCCCATCACGGCGATGCACGGCGACATCAACGCGCGCGTGCCGGGGCCCGCGGAGATCCAGGAGCGGCACTGCCAGTCCGGCGTCGTGCCCCGGCCCGGGGTGTCCGTCTCCGTGTCGTCGTCGGGCTTGTCCTCGTCCGTCTCGTCGGTGGCGCTCGGTTTGGGCGAGGTGACGCGCTTGGTCGGGCCGGGGGCCGGTTCGTGGGTGGTGGTCTTCGTCTTCGGCTGGGTGGACGGGGGGTCGGCGGGCTCGGCGGTGGTGCTGTCACTCACCTTGCGGGCCGTGCCCCCCTTGTGCTCGTCACGCTTCCCGGTGCCCGAGGTGGTGACGGGTGTCGTGGGGGTGGACTGGACGACGGCGAGGGGCGGGTGGGACGCGGAGTCCTCGGCCATCACGGCGCCGGGTGAGCGCCAGGGGGCCACGTAGGCGACGGCCGCGGCGCTGACCGCCAGGGCCGCGGCGGCGGCGGAGAGCACGACCACCCGCCTGCGCGAGCGCCGCTCCGGACCGCGCCCGGGGCCTCCTGGAGCGGCGGGTCCTCCAGGGCCGGCCGGTACGGCCATGGGCGAGGACGGGACGGGCGGATCGGCCGAGCCGGCCTGGGAAGGCGCGGTCGGGCCGGTCTGAGACCCGGTCGTGCCGGTCGGAGCGGATGGGGAGGCGGCGGGCGCGGGTGGGATCTGCGGGCTCAGCGGGCTCAGCGGCTCGGAGGTGACCGACGGCGCCTCGCTCCGCGCCACCGGCGGAAGCGCCGCGAGACCCGCCAGCGCGGGCGCGGCCTCGCGCAGCGCCGCCAAGACCTCCGCCGCGGCGGGACGCGTGGCCGGGTCCTTGGCCGCGCACGCCGAGATGATCGCCCACAGCGGGTCGGGCATCCCGGGCAGCCGCCGGGGCGCGGCCATCGCGTGCTGCCGGATCAGCACCATCGGGTGCTCCCCCACGAACGGCGGACGCCCGGCGAGGAGCTCGTACAGGATCAGCCCGAGGGCGTACACGTCCACGGCGGGCGTCGCGGCGTCGCCGTCGGCCACCTCGGGCGCCAGGTACACCGGCGTGCCGATGACGGCGCTGGTCTGGGTGATCCCGGGGCCGTGCAGGATGCGGGCCACCCCGAAGTCCGTGAGCCGCACCTGTCCGGTGGCCCGGTCGAGCAGGACGTTGCCCGGCTTGACGTCGCGGTGGACGACGCCGATCTCGTGCGCGGCAGCCAGCGCCCCGGCGATCTGTGCCAGCAGCGCCGCCGCCTCCGCCGGTGGCAGGGTGCCGCGCCGCTGGATCAGCGCGCGCAGGTCGCCGCCCTCGACGAGGTCCATCACCAGGGCCAGGCGCTCGCCCTCGACGACGAAGTCGCGGACCGTGACGATGTTGGGATGGCGTAAGGTGCGCATCACCTGACGTTCCTGGATGAAGCGCAGCACCAGGTCCTGGTCGGCGGCGAGGCCGTCACGCAGCAGCTTGACCGCGACGACGTCGCCGGAGTCCCGGTGCCGCGCCCGCCAGACGGTGCCCATGCCGCCGGCGCCGATCTCGTCCAGGAGCACGTACCCGCTGCCCAGCGAAACCTCGGGCCCGTCCGCCTTCAACCGCTTTCCCCCTCCGGAAGATGGAGATCACAATAGCCAGGAAGATCCGCCTCCAGATAGATGGAGGCGAACCGCCCCTCCCGATCACGTCCATCGCGACCGATCGGTTCGATCTGCTCCCGCTGACCGTCGGGCACGCCGCCGAGATGGCCGCGGTCCTCGCCGATCCCGCCCTGCACGCGTTCATCGGCGGCGAGCCGCTGGACGAGGACGCCCTGCGGGCCCGCTACGCCCGCCTGGCCGCCGGGTCGCCGGATCCGGCCGTGTCGTGGCTCAACTGGGTGATCCGGGTACGCAACGAGGGCCGGCTGGCCGGCACCGTACAGGCCACCGTCCAGCACACGGGGCCCATGGCCGAGGTCGCGTGGGTGGTCGGCACCCCGTGGCAGGGACGCGGCGTCGCGACCGAGGCCGCGCGCGGGCTCGTCGCCTGGCTGCGGGCGGCCGGGGTGCGTACGGTCGTCGCGCACATCCATCCCGGCCACGCGGCGTCGGCCGCCGTGGCGGCCGCCGCCGGCCTCTCCCCCACGGACGTGTGGCAGGACGGCGAGATCCGCTGGACGACGCCGCCGGAACCAGCGGAACGCCCGGATCGTCCCACTCAGGCACAACCCAGTGACTCCTGAGATCTGAGAGGCCCCAGTGGTGTCAGTGTCAGGCCGTACGTTATCCGCAGTGCTTTCGGTGCTCTCGACGGCGAGCGCCATCCTTCTCATGAACGTCTCGCCCGCCCTGGGCGAGTCCCCCGTCCCGGTCGAGGCCCGCTCCGCCGTCCTGGCGCAGTCCCCGACCGCGAGCGCCCCCGACGAGCCCGTCTGCGTCCGCGTCAAGGGCGCGGCGGCGTGCGTGGGCCCGGACGGCAGCGACCGGCCCGGGATCACCATCGAGGACACGGCGCCGGACAAGCTCCACGCCGTGGTCGAGTACCACCTCGACGGCTACCTCGGCACGAAGTACGTCATCCACAACCTCGGCCGCGAGGGCGACATCCGCGGCAGCCGCGGGATCGGCTCGGTCGTCACCTTCCGGGCCTCGGTCTACCAGGGCGGCCACCGCGTCAGGACCAGCCGCTGGAAGACGGTCCGCGACGCCACGAAGTACCCGGTGCGCAGGGAGACCCGCGTCACCCCGGCCTCGGCCCGGGCCCGCTCGCAGGTGTGCACCTCGACGCGGAACGCGGCCACGCTCTGCTTCTCCGGCAAGAAGGGCGGGAACACGGTGGTCTTCGTCTGCGACACGCGCGCCGACGAGTACCAGGCCCGCGCGGAGTACTTCGTCGGCGGCGACCCGACGGCCCGCTTCGAGATCCACCAGCTCGCCGGTCAGAACACCTGCGGCAAGGCCGAGCACGGCGGCGTGACGATGAGCATGTACCGCGCGTCCCTGTTCGACGAGAGCCACCGGGTCGCCACGCAGCTCTACAAGTACCACTAGGCGGGCGGCGGCCCGGCCCGGCCCGCGGGCCGGACCAGGCCGCTCTCGTACGCGAGGATGACGAGCTGGACCCGGTCGCGCACGCCGAGCTTCGCGATGGCCCTGGTGATGTGGGTCTTGGCGGTGAGCGGGCTGATGACCAGGCGCTCGGCGATCTGGACGTTGGACAGCCCGAGGGCCACGAGCCGGACCGCCTCCAGCTCCCGCGCGGTGAGGGCGGCCAGCCGCTGCCCGTCGCCGGGAGCCGGGTCCTGCCGGTGGGCGAACTGCTCGATCACGCGGCGGGTGACGCCCGGGGACAGCAGGGCGTCGCCCGCCGCGACGGCGGCGACCGCTCGGCGCAGCTCGGCGGGCTCGACCTCCTTGGTGAGGAAGCCGCTGGCCCCGGCGCGCAGCGCCGCGAAGACGTGCTCGTCGGTGTCGAACGTGGTCAGGATGACCACCCGGCAGGCGGACCCGGCGGGGCCGGTGAGGATGCGCCGGGTGGCGGTGATGCCGTCGCCGCCCGGCATGCGGATGTCCATGAGGACGACGTCGGGCCGGGTGCTCGCCGCCAGAGCCACCGCCTCCTCCCCGGTGGCGGCCTCGCCGACGACCGTGATGTCCCGGGAACGGGCCAGCAGGCTGCGGAACCCGGCCCGGACGAGCGCCTGGTCGTCGGCGAGCAGCACCTTGATCGTCATGCCTTCCAGCCTGCCACGGGGATCTCGGCCCGCACCGCGAAGCCGCCCTGCACGGGCCCCACGGTGACGCAGCCCCCGAGCGCGCTCACCCGCTCCCACATGCCGATCAGGCCGTGCTTCTCCCTGATCCCGGCGCCGTCGTGGCCGCCCCGGCCGTTGTCCGCGACCTCGACGGTGACGATCCGAGCCCCGTACTCGACCGTCACCTCGACCTTGGACGCCCTCGCGTGCTTCAGCGTGTTGGTCAGCGCCTCCTGGACGACGCGGTGGACGGCCACGGCCGGCGCGGCCGGGACGGACGAGGGGTCGCCGCGCTCGTCGAGGACCACGTCGAGTCCGGCGGCCCGGGCGTCGGCGGCGAGCGTGTGCAGGGCGGCCAGATCGGGCTGGGGAGCGATGTCGCCGGCGCCGTCACGCAGGACGCCGATCAGCGAGGCGAGGTCGGCCATCGCGCGGTTCCGGACGTTCTGCGCCAACCGCAGCGCGGCGGCCGCCTCGTCCGGGGCCTCCTGCAGCGTGTCGGCGGCGACGTTGAGCTGGACACCGACGACCGCCAGGGTGTGGGCGACGATGTCGTGGACCTCTCGGGACACCCGCAACCGCTCCTCGGCGTCGCGGGCGCGGCCATCGCTCTCCTGCAGCCGCTCCCGCCAGCGCGCGACGCTCGCGTACGAGAGACCACCGGCGATGAGGATCACCAGCAGCAGCCCCTCTCCGGCGATGTGGGTGACGAAGCGGCCGACGTCCCAGTCGGCGGCAGGCCAGAGGCCGACGACCGCGTAACCGAGCTGGGCGACGCCGATGAGCGTCACCCACCGCACGTGCCGGGTGGTGGCGGCGCTGAAGTACGCGGCCGACGCCGGCCAGATCCAGCCGCCCTCGAAGGAACTCCCGGAGCGGTAGACGAAGATCGCGACGATGGACAGCAGAAGAACGGTCATGGGCAGGCGGCGCCGCACGAACATCAGCCCCCCGAGGAACAGCACGAACGGCACCAGGCCGTCCCACGGCGCTCCGCGGACCTCGGCGGCCATGGCGCCGGTGAAGACGCCGACCACGGTGAGCACGGCGAGTGCGGCGTCCCCGAGCCTGGCCGCGTGCCGGACCGGGGCCGGTTGCCGCGGGGCGAGGACCGCTGCCTGTCGCGGTGGGGGGATCGCGGCCAACCGGATGAACCTTTCTGCGTGGGTGACCAGGCGGGTCAGACGTGGGTGACCAGGAGGGTCACGCCCATCTCGTCGCCGCAGCTCACCATGATGGGGCCGACGCCGTAGCCGATCTGACGGGCGAGGGTGGCCTTCGCCACGAATCCTTCAGGATTGTCGTCGATGATGCGGATGTTGGTCAGGGTCGGCCTCTGGATGACGCCGCCGATCACCTCCTTGAGCTTCTGGCCTCCCCCGCAGTTGCCGGTGATCGTGATCTCCTGGCCCCGCCTGGTCGTGGGGTTGGGGCTGACCTGGACCACCGCCCTGGCGCCCTTCGGCGGCTTCGGCGCGGCCGTCGTGGCGGCGGCGTCGGCGGGACCCGTCGTGGCGGCGGCGGGACCCGTCCGGTCGGCGGCGGACGCGCCGGCGGCTCCCTGCCCCAGCAGGCCCGCCGTCAGGATCAGCCCGGCGACGGTGGCGATCGATGCCCTCTTCAAGATGATTCCTCCGTGAATGCGACGTGCGTGGGCGATCCCCGCTCGGAGATCGCCGGCGCAACGCTAGGGCGGGCCACGGCGGCGGCGCGTCCTCCCTCGGCCGTCACTTGAGGGCGCACCATCCGGAGTACGGGCTACGCCGGATGGTGCAGCCGACATCGCCGCTCCACCGGATGGTGCAGCCGGGCCGGGCTAGTCGCACCCGCGGGTGCCGGCGGGCGTGGTGGCGGTGGCGGCCATGCGGGCGTCGGCGGACACTTCCGAGGCGGTCAGCGCGTACGCCGTCTCCGCCTGGCCGGTCACGGCGGCGAAGACGACGCCCAGCACCTGGCCGCCGGGGGTGAGCAGCGGCCCGCCGGAGTTGCCGGGCCGGACCAGGCCGCGGATGAGGTAGACGTCCCGCGTCACGTCGACCTCGCGGTAGATGTCGGGGATGATGGCCGTCTTCCGGGCGGCGATCCTGGCCGGGCTCGGCGCGTACCCCTGCCCCTGGGGGTAGCCGGCCACGATGGCGTCGCCGCCCTTGGCGGCCTCGCCGTGGAAGGCGAGCGGCGGCAGGCCGGCGTTCGGCACGTAGAGGACCGCGACGTCGCGCCGCGGGTTGAAGCGCACCACCGTGGCCGGGCGCGACTGCCCGGTGTGGTCGATGATCTGGAGCGCGGTGTCCACGCCCGCGACGACGTGCGCGTTCGTCATGACGTGGTCGGGCGCGAACACGAACCCGGTGCCCTCGATCTGCTTGTTGCAGGAGCGCGCGGTGCCCCGCACCTGCACGATGCCCGGACGCGCCTGCTGGAGCCCGGCGGCGTTCAGCACGGCGGGGTCGGGCGCGCGCACGTCGACGGTGGCGTCGCCCCTGATGGCGTCGAGCACCGGCGGGAATTCGGACCGGTCGATGAATTTCTTGAACGGTTTCTGCCAGGCGCGCACGCCGTCGGGCATCGCGTGGTCGACGGCCGACAATAACAGCGAGCCGCGAATCTGTTCCACGACCGGCGCGAATGCGCTGGAGACCAGCAGGCTGCCCACCATCCAGGAAATGACGAGCACGGACAGGACCCCGGCTATTGTGCCGCCCACCGCGTCCAGCAGCCTGGCCCGCTGTTGTTCCTGCACATAGGAGCGCACCACGGCGCCCAGCGTGGAGCAGACGAGCTGGCCCAGTATGGCCGCGACCAGCACGACCACGACCGCGACCAGGATCTGCATGAGGTCGCCGTCGACCAGTGCCGCGGCGACGGGCGGCGCGACGAAGACGCCGAACACGCACCCGCCGACGAAACCGACGAAACTCATCACCCCGAGGACGAATCCCTGCCGGTAACCCGAGACGCCGAATCCGATCGCCATGGCGAGCAGAACGAGATCCAGAAGATCACCACGCACGCGGCAAGGAAACCACAGGCTCATCCCGTTTCCCAGCCTCGTTTTCCACCGGATTCCCGATGACCAGGAAAAAGGGCCGGAGAAATAAGATTTCCCCGGCCCGGTGCGTCACCCGCCGAACATGGCGACGGCCTCCCGGCCGTGCTTCTGGTTCTCCACCACGTACGGCCGCAGCTCCTCCTCGTAGGCCAGGAACGCGGCGGCGTGGTCGCCGGCCGAGGCGGCCAGGTGCCGGGCCAGCGTGTGCGCGCCGATGAGGGCCTGCCAGGTGCCCATGCCCGAGGTCGGCGCGGCGCAGTACCCGGCGTCGCCGACCAGCACGACGCGGCCCTGCGACCAGCGGTCCGCCTCCACCTGGCACGCGGAGGAGAAGAGGAAGTCGGAGGCGGAGGCCATGTCCTCCACCAGGCGCGGCACCACCCAGCCCGCCCCGGCCATGCGCTCGCGCACGATCTCCTCCTGGCGGTCGCGTTCCATGAGGTCGAGCTCCGCCGAGTCGGTGCCGAAGGACATGCTGACCGTCATCCGGTCGGCGTCGGCCGCGCTGAACAGGTAGACGGCCCTGCCCTGGGCGCTCTGCAGCACTCCTCTGTGGTCCAGGGCGAGGTGGTTGGCGGTGGTGAAGCCGACGCCGGACATGCCGAGGTGGCGCACGAACCGCTCGTGCGGGCCGAACGCCAGCCGCCGCACCGTGGAGTACACGCCGTCGGCGCCGACCACGAGGTCGAAGACGCCGGGCTCGCCGCGCTCGAACTCCACCCGCGCGCCCGAGTCGTCCTGCGCGATCCGGCTGATGGAGTCGCCGAACACGTAGCGGACGCGCCCCGCGGTGAGCCGGTGCAGGATCGCGGTCAGCTCGCGCTTGGGCACCTCCAGGTCGCCGGCGAACGCCTCGGCCGGCAGCTCCCCGATCTTGTGCCCCTCGTCGTCCACGAGATCGGTGCCGCGCATCATGGTCTCGTGCCCGCGCACCTCCTCCAGGATGCCCATCCCGTCCAGCACGTCGAACGCGGCGCCGCGGAAGTCCACCGCGTACCCGCTGTCGCGCAGCGCGGGGGCGCGCTCCACCACCGTCACCTCGAAGCCGTGGCGGTGCAGCCAGTACGCCAGGGCGGGCCCGGCGACACTGGCACCGGAGATGAGGACCTTCACGTTCCACTCCTACGAACAGGGAGGATTCCGACAAGGCTCTCAGCATCGAATAAGGTGCCTGGCTGGAACAACGACGAGTCCGGCAACGGTGCGTCAATCCAGACTTAACGATCCAGAGGGATCATGGAGCTGCGCGACATCGAAATCTTCCTGACCCTGGCGGAGGAGCTGCACTTCGGACGCACGGCCGAGCGGATGCGCCTCACCACCGCCCGGATCAGCCAGTCGATCAAGAAGCAGGAGCGCGACCTCGGCGGCCCGCTCTTCGAGCGGAACAGCCGCACCGTGCGGCTGACGCCCCTCGGCCGGCAGCTACGCGACGAGCTCCAGCCGATCAGCCTCGCCCTGCGCGACGTCATGCGGCGCGCGCGGGCCGCCGCCACCGGCGTCACGGCCACGCTGCGGATCGGCATGACGAACGGCAACGGCCACGACCTGCGCCCGTACTGGGACACCTTCCGCGCCCGCCACCCGCAGTGGGAGCTGCGGTTCCGGCACGCGCCCTTCGTGGACCCCTTCCGCGGGCTGCGCAGGGGCGACGTCGACGTCCTCGTCACCTGGCTTCCCATCGCGGAGCCCGACCTGGTGATGGGGCCGGTCCTGTTCAGCGACGCCCGCGTGCTGGCGGTGGCCGTCGACCACCCGCTCGCCGCGCGGCCGTCCGTAACGGTCGAGAGCATCGCCGACTTCCAGCACTCCGGGTCGACGTCGGTCCCCGACTACTGGGAGTCGGCCTTCGTCCCCTCCCACACCCCCGGCGGACGTCCCATCGAGCGCGGGCCGCTCGTCACGTCCGCCGACGAAGTCCTGACTCTCGTCAGCACCGGCGAGATCGTCAACGTCTTCCCCGCCCACAGCGCCCGCTATCTGGCCCGGCCCGACGTGCTCTGGCTGCCGCTCACCGGCATGGAGCGGTTCAGCTTCGGCCTGGTGTGGCGCGGCGAGGCGGAGAACGACGTCATCCGGGCCCTGGCCGCCGTCGTCCGCGACCTGACCTGAAGGTCCACGACAGGCTCAGTTGCCGATCGCCAGGGCCGAGTGGAGGGGCCCGCGCTCGTCCAGGCAACGCAGCACGCAGTCGGCCAGGTCGGCGCGTGACACCCGCACGCCGCCGCGCACGTTCCGGTCGATGGCGCTGCGGTAGGAGCCGGTACGTGGCCCCTCGGTGAGCTGCGGCGGGCGGACGATCGTCCAGTCGAGTCCGCTCGCCCGGACGAGTTCCTCCATGCGGCGCATGTCCGCGAAGGCGTGCCTGAGCAGGCGGTTGAGGACGGGCTTGACCAGGCGGGTGAGCGGCCCGTCGCCCTCCCTGACGAAGCCGCTCGCGCTGACCACGACGAGCCGGCGCACCTCCTCGGCCTCCATCGCCTCGATGATCGAGGCCGTGGCGTCGGCGCACACGGTGGTGGGACCGCGCCCGCGCGGGCCGATGGCCGACACCACCGCGTCGTGTCCCGCGACGGCCGGCCGGATCGCCGCGGGGTCCATGACGTCCGCCTTGACCACCGTGAGGCGGGGGCCGCGGAGGTCGTGGCGCTCCAGCGCGGCGGGGTCCCTGACCACGGCCGTCACCTCGTGCCCGGCTTCCAGCGCTTGCCCGACCACCCGCCACCCGGTGCCCCCGGTGGCGCCGAACACAGTGATTCTCATGACGCACCTCGGTCGGTTCGGTCCACTTGGATAGTGAGTACTAACTAACCTCTCCAGGATGAGTGAGTGCTCACTAACCTGTCAACTCCCGGACGGCTCAGGCGTCCAGCACCGTCAGATCGAGCCCGTTCAGCCGTTCCGGATCGGACAGCACGTCGATGGCGACGATCCGGCCCTCCGTGACCGTGAACGCCATGACGGACAGCGGCCGCCCCTCCACCGCGACGACCACACCGGCCGCCCCGTTGATCAGCACCGGCCGCGCGAACGGCGAGAGCCGTCCGAACATGACCGCCTGCGCGGCCACCGCCCGCGCACCGGAGATCAGCACGGTCTGGCGGGCACGCGCGGTGCCGCCGTCCGAGCGCAGCACGACGTCCGGGTGCAGCGCGGACACGAGCCCGTCGAAGTCGCCGTCGCGGGCGGCGGCCAGGAACGCGTTCACCACGTCGCGCTGCCGCCCGAGGTCCGGGTCGGGCGAGGGCGCCTGGCCCCGCACCCGGCGGCGCGCCCGGCTCGCGAGCTGCCTCGCCGCGGCCGGGGACCGCTCGATCATCAGCGCGATCTCCTCGAACGGCACCGCGAACATGTCGTGCAGCACGAACGCGAGCCGCTCGGCCGGCGCCAGCGTCTCCAGCACCACCAGCAGCGCCAGCCCGACCGAGTCGGACAGCACCGCCTCGCGCTCCGGGTCGGCCCCCTCCTCAGGGCCGATGATCGGATCGGGGACGCGCACGTCGAGCGGGTCCTCGCGCCGGTGCTCGCGCGAGCGCAGCACGTTCAGGCACACCCGGGCCACCACGGTGGTCAGCCACGCCCCGAGGTTCTCCACCGCGCGGGTGTCGGCGCGGTCGAGCCGCAGCCAGGCGTCCTGCACGGCGTCCTCGGCCTCGCTCACCGAACCGAGCATCCGGTAGGCCACCGCCCGCAGATGCGGCCGTTCCTCCTCGAAACGCTCCGTCAGCCAGTCCCGTTCGTCCACCGTGTCACGTTCCTCTCTCGCAGGTACGAACGGTAGACCCGCGGAACGCGACGGATGTGACAGGACCCGGTCACGCACGAGCCGGACATGAACGAATTTCGGAATCTTCCGTGAACCAACGCTTAACGCGCCGCATCTCACGCAGGGAGTGATCACCACTCGCTGAAGGGATGCGAACCAAGATGAGCAGAAACCTGCTGGTGAAGTTCGGCACGATGCTTGCCGTGGTTGCTTCGGGCGCCGCGCTGATGTCCACGCCGGCCGAGGCGTCCGCCGGCAAGCGGCTCAAGCTGGCCGACTACGACCTCTGCCTGGACGTCAAGGACTTCAACGGCAAGAACGCCGCCCCGGTCCAGCTGTGGAAGTGCAACCACAACGCCAACCAGCTCTGGACCATGGGCGGTGACGGCACGATCCGGAGCGCGCTCAACGGCAAGTGCCTCGACATCAAGGACTTCAACGGCAAGAACGCCGCCGTCGTGCAGCTGTGGAAGTGCAGTGGAAACTCGAACCAGAAGTGGTACCTGGGCGGTTCGAAGTACAGCGACTCCGGCTACCGCACCATCCACAGCCGGATGAACAACAAGTGCGTCGACGCGAGAGTCCGGCTCCACACCACGGAACGCCCGCACAACGGCACCCCGATCCAGACGTGGAAGTGCCACGGAGACTACAACCAGTCATTCATCTGGAGCTGAGCCGATCCCGGCCGGGGGACGCGCCCGGCCAACGCGCATTCGAGCCATGAGGGCAGTCGTGCCGGCACCTGCTGTCCTCCTGACATACGCGAACGCAGTCATCGAAGGCCGAGACCGCCGGCGGTTCTGCCAGAGCCGAGACGATCAGCTTGGCGACCTCCGCCGGTCCGCGCACGGAGGTGTCCACCTCCAGCGCCGGGACCCCTCGAACAGAGCGAGGTAGTGAGCCAGCATCTGTGGTGCGATCACCGCCTGGGGAGATCACGTCATGGCCGAGCCGAACGCTACTTCTCGTAGTGATAGCGACAGGCGGCAATCATGATGGTGTCGTCGTTGACGCGGTAGACGAGCCGGTGCTCTGAGGTGATGCGCCGGGACCAGTAGCCGGACCATTCGTACTTCAGCGGCTCTGGCTTGCCGATGCCTTCGTTCTCGTTGCGGGCCACGTCGGCGATCAGCTGGTTGATCCTCTTGAGGATGCGTCGATCTTCTCGCTGCCAGTAGCAGTAGTCCTCCCAGGCGAGCTCGTCGAAAAAGATCTTCACGAGGTGGCGTCCTCATCGGCCAGTTCGCGGACGGTGCCGCCTCCAGCCTCCAGACGGGCAACCGCCTCTGACAGCCGTCTGCGGTTGACGGGTGAGGCCATCAGATAGAGCGTCTCGCGCATCGATTCGTATTCGCGCTGCGACACCATGACGACGCCTTCTCCGCCGGGGCGGGTGATGAGGACTTCCTCCTGGTCGTCGATGACGGCGTCGAGGGTGGCGGCGTAGTTGGCCCGCGATTCGGACATGGTCATCACCTTCATGCCATCAGTGTACATGATGATGTACATCTAGGGTGGAGCAGCAGCGCGCACCGAAGTACGCGATCGTCACGGCCACTACGCAACCTTCTGATCTGTAGGGAATGACAGGCGCCGCGTTCGTGCGTGGTGAAGCAGCGTGAGTCCACGGTGCTCCTCATGAACGCTCACACCTTCATCGAGGAGCCTCTGTAGTTCCTCGGCGTCATCAACGGATGCTCCATCGCGACGTTGCTGTCACAGAACACGAAAACGCCCCGGAGCGATAATCGCTTCGGGGCATCTTGGCTGTTCAAAAAGGTGGTCAGGGGCAGGGTCGAACTGCCGACCTTCCGCTTTTCAGGCGGACGCTCGTACCAACTGAGCTACCTGACCCAGAGCGGTCCTGACGGGACTTGAACCCGCGACCTCCACCTTGACAGGGTGGCGAGCACTCCAAACTGCTCTACAGGACCTTGCTTGTCTTGCTGTTCTTGCCTTGCGACTCGCTTAGCTTACCAGTTCTTCGGAGGTCTTCGACCTGCCGTTTCCCCGGTAGCGCCAGGCGCTTCGCGGTGCCCCCAACGGGATTCGAACCCGTGCCGCCGCCTTGAAAGGGCGGTGTCCTAGGCCGCTAGACGATGGGGGCTCAGGTTTCCCTGTCGCCTTCCGTCGGAGACCTCTGAAGCATAGGGGACGATTGCCCCTGATGCCAAAGTGGCGGGCCGGCGGCCGGCGTTCGCGTGCCGCTCACGGTTCCCGATGGCGTCGGGGCGTTCGTCGGCGCTGGGGAAATCATACGTCCCGGGTTCTCCTCCACGTGACGCTGGATGTACACCGACTGCTCCCCCAGCCCGCCGAGGGTGATGTCGTCCCAGGCCCGCAGGCGTTTCGTCTCCCTGTCGAAGTACAGGACGGACGCCTGCACGGGGGTCGGCTCGGCGTGTTCGAGGGCGCGCAGGCCGGCGCCGCCGGTGGAGCCCTGGACGAGGACGCGCGTGCCGGTGGGCAGCATGGTGGTGGAGCGGGCGTGGGCGTGCCCGGCGAGGACCATGGGCGTGGCGCCGGAGAAGCCGCGGCCGATGATCCCGTCGTGGACCGCCACCAGGTCCGGCTTGCCGGTCCGGGCGAGGTGGTCCCGTCCCCACTGCTCGAGCTTGGCGGGGTCGGAGTCGACCGCCACGGACTTGTCCGGGGTGAAGCGCGGGTCGCCCAGGCCGTAGATGGTCAGGCCGCCCACGCTCTGCGACCTGTCGTCCAGCACGACGGCGTTCTTCTGCTTCGCGACGGCCTTCTGGGTGGTCATGGAGTCATGGTTGCCGCGGATGTAGACGTACGGGACGCCGAGCCGGCCGATCTCCTCCACGAACTTGTTCTCGGGCTTGGTGCCGTGGTCCGAGATGTCACCCGTGTCGATGATCATGTCCACGGCGAACTGGTCCTTCAGGGACCGGATCACGTTCCAGGCGAGCGGGTTGAGGTGGATGTCCGAGACGTGGAGCACCCGGATCGAGCGCGGGTCACCGTCGTACAGCGGCAGCGTCGAGACCGTGTCGTACAGCTTCGAGACGTTCGTCACGAGCTTGGTGAGCTGCGACCGGTACGACTCGAACTTCGTCACGATCGACTCCGCGCTGCCCACCAGCGACGGCGCCGCGGCGATCAGGCCGGAGTAGCGCGGCTCGACCAGCGAGTTCGGCCGGAACGTGGAGGCGGCGAGCACGCCCGTGCCGGCGAGCCCCACTGAGGCGGCGAGCAGGCCGAGCAGCGCGACCTTGGGCCGCCTGAACACCAGCACCCCCGCCACCAGCGCCCCCGCACCCGCGCACAGCAGCGAGCGGATCACCAGGGCGCGCACGCCGTCGAGCAGGTCGCGCTCGATGATGCCGGGCAGCCGGTCGGCCAGGCGCGGGTCCTCGATGAGGGCCTTGGCGCGCTCCTGGTCGATGTTCTCCAGGGTGATGCGCAGCCGCAGCGGCGCGTCGTGGGTGTGGAAGGTGAGCGTGCCCAGCGGGCTCGCGTCGACGACCGTCTCGCCGTGCCAGGCGGGACGGAGCGACATCCCGGTCTCGACGGGGCCCACCTGGGCCCGCACGGTACCGCTGAGGAAGATGCCGAGCCAGGCGCCGACGGCCGCGACGACGAGCACGGCCGCGACCCTCGACGCTCTGGACGTGATGACGGTCCGGAGGATGCGAGCGAGGTTCATATGCCTACGTGCCTACCCGCGTCGCGAGACCTACCCGCCTCGCGAGGCAGAATGGCACATGTGATCGAGGTTACGCGGGAGAAGTTCGAGGAGCTCGTCGCCGAGGCGCTGGACACGATCCCCCCTGAGCTGACCCGTGTCATGAACAACGTCGTCGTCACGGTGGTGGACGATCCGCCCCAACCCAACCTTCTGGGCCTGTACACCGGAATTCCCCTTACCGAGCGTGGCGACTGGTACTCAGCGGTTCTTCCCGACCGGATTGAGATCTACCGCAATGCGATCTGCCGGGTCTGCGACACCGAGGAGCAGGTCGTCCGGGAGGTGCGGATCACGGTGGTGCACGAGGTGGGGCACCACTTCGGCATCGACGACGCGCGCCTGCACGAGCTGGGCTGGTGACCCGGAGGGCGCCGGTTGCCCTCTTCTGCTTGCGGTACGTGGCCTGATCAGGCACCTTAGGTGACGTACTGAATACTCACAGTCAGGCACAGCGGAGTCCAATGGGGGCCATGCGGACGCGACGGCTGCCGGGACGGCATCGCCGTGCTGAAGATCACCAAGCCACCTACGGCGAGGTCCTCGCCATCGGCGAGTTCCGGGCCCTCTGGTACGGCCAGGGCCTGTCCCTCCTCGGCGACCAGCTCGCCCAGGTGGCCCTCGCCGTCCTCGTCTACGACCGCACCGGCTCGCCGCTCGCCACCGCCGCCGTCTACGCGCTGACCTACCTGCCGTCGATCGCCGGCGGCCCGCTGCTGGCCGGGCTGGCCGACCGGTTCGCCCGCAGGGGCGTCATGCTGGCCTGCGACCTGGTGCGCGCGGTGCTGGTGGCCGTCATGGCGCTGCCGGGCATGCCGTTCGCGGTGCTGTGCGCCCTGGTGTTCCTGGTGGTGCTGCTCGGCGCGCCGTTCTCGGCCGCGCGCGCGGCGTTGCTGCCGGAGGTGCTGGAGGGCGACCGGTACGTCGTCGGCACGGCGCTGCAGAACATGACGAACCAGGCGGTCCAGATGCTCGGCTTCGCCGCGGGCGGCGCGGTGATCGCCACGCTGGGCCCGTACCGCGCGCTGGCGCTCGACGCCGCCACGTTCCTCGGCTCGGCGCTGATCCTGGTCTCGGGGGTACGACGGCGGCCGTCGGCGGCGCCCGAGGGCGACCGGCCGTCCATGTGGACGATGACGAGGGAGGGCGCGCGGCTGGTCTTCGGCGACAAGGGGCTGCGCACGCTGGTGATGTTCGCCTGGCTCTGCGGGTTCTACGTGCTGCCGGAGGGGCTGGCCGCGCCGTACGCGGCGACTCTGGCCACCGACACGCTGCCCGCCCCGGTCGTCACCGGGCTGCTGATGGCGGCGATGCCGACGGGCACGGTGCTCGGGGCGTTCCTGTTCAGCAGGTTCGTCTCGCCGTCGCGGCGGTTGCGGCTGATGGGCTGGATGGCGGTGCTGAGCTGTCTGCCGCTGGTGGTCAGCGCGCTGCGGCCGCCGCTGGTCGTGGTGCTGGCGGCCTGGGTCCTGTCGGGGGTGGGCGGGGCCTACCAGCTCGCGGCCAACGCCGCGTTCGTGCAGCGGGTTCCCGCCGAGCGGCGCGGGCAGGCGTTCGGGCTGGCGCAGTCGGGGCTGATGGCCGCGCAGGGCGCCGGGATCCTCGTGGGCGGCCTGGCCGCCGAGAGACTCGGCCCGGAGCTCGTGGTGGCGCTGGCCGGCGTCATGGGAGTGACGTGCGCGGCCGCGCTGGCCATGCTCTGGACCGAGTCCCGGACTGACGGCCCCCGCCGGGTCCGCGCCTCGGCGCCCACCTGATCACTGCTGGGGCTTCTGCTCGTCGTTCCAGGAGGCGGGGGTGTCGGTGCTGTTCTGCCAGGTGGACTTGGCCTGCTGCTTGGCCAGCACGTCCTGGACGATCGAGGTGTCCCTGCCCTGCTCCGGCATGAGCAGCCAGCCGATCGCGTACAGGCCGACCCCCACCCCGCCGAAGAGCGTCGCCACCGCGAGCGCGATGCGAACCAGGTTGGCGTCGACGCCGAGGTACTCCCCGACGCCCGAGCAGACGCCCCCGATGATCCTGCCGTCGTGAGTCCTGCGCAACTGCTTGATGTTGTCGTTCATGTCTCAAGAGTGCCCCCGCGGCCCTCTTTGGCACATCGGGAATCACCCTGTAGAAACCCTGGTAGCCCCTTACGTGTAGGCGCTTGTGCGAGGAGAGGATCGCGATGGACGACCTGCTGCGCGTGGACGACCGGCTCAACGGGGATCAGCGGCTGATCCGCGACACGGTGGCCTCGTTCGTGTCCGACCGCGTCCTGCCGCACGTGGCCGACTGGTTCGAGCAGGGCGTGTTCCCGGCGCGCGAGCTCGCCCCCGAGCTGGGCTCGCTCGGGCTGCTCGGCATGCACCTGGAGGGGTACGGCTGCGCCGGCACCGACGCCGTGTCGTACGGCGTGGCCTGCCGCGAGCTGGAGGCCGGCGACTCGGGGCTGCGCTCGTTCGTGTCGGTGCAGGGCTCGCTGGCCATGTTCCCCATCTGGCGGTACGGCTCCGACGAGCAGAAGGAGGAGTGGCTGCCCCGGATGGCGGCCGGCGAGGCGATCGGCTGCTTCGGCCTGACCGAGCCCGACCACGGCTCCGACCCGGCCGGCATGCGTACCTACGCCAAGCGCGACGGGTCCGACTGGATCCTCAACGGCTCCAAGATGTGGATCACCAACGGCTCGGTCGCGGACGTCGCGGTCGTGTGGGCGCAGACCGACGAGGGCATCCGCGGCTTCGTCGTGCCGACGTCCACGCCGGGCTTCTCCGCCCCTGAGATCCACCGCAAGCTGTCCCTGAGGGCCTCGGTGACGTCGTCCCTGTACTTCGACGACGTCCGGCTGCCGGGCTCGGCCGTACTGCCCGGGGTGACGGGCCTGAAGGGTCCGCTGTCGTGCCTGTCGGAGGCGCGTTTCGGCATCCTGTGGGGAGTCGTGGGCGCGGCGCGCGCGTGCCTGGAGGCTGCGGTGGAGTACGCGAGGACGCGCGTGCAGTTCGGCAAGCCGATCGGGTCGTTCCAGCTCACGCAGGAGAAGCTCGCGTGGATGTACGTGGGCATGGCGCAGGCGTCGCTGACCGCGTTCCACCTGGGCGAGCTCAAGGACGCGGGACGTCTGGAGCCGAAGCAGGTCAGCTTCGGCAAGCTGGCGAACGTGCGCGCGGCCCTGGACATCGCCCGGGAGGCGCGCTCGGTCCTGGGCGGCAACGGGATCACCCTGGAGTATCCGGTCATCCGGCACATGAACAACCTGGAGAGCGTGCTCACGTACGAGGGCACGCAGGAGGTGCACCTGCTGACGCTGGGCAAGGCGCTGACGGGGCTCGACGCGTTCCGCTGAGCCCGCCCCGCCCCGCTGCGGGCAGACTGGTCGCATGAGGAGTGATCTTCACCCGGCCACGCCTTTCGAGGAGCGGCTCCTGGCCGCCCGTGAGGACGGCCAGGAGGCCCTGTGCCTGAGCCTGCTTCGCGACGCCGACCTGGCACTGCCGATCACGGCCGCCGCGGCGGGCGGGACCGGCGCCTCCGCCTGGGCGACGGCCGCGGACTCCGAGCGGACCTGGTTGCTGGCCTACACCTCCGTCGAGGCGATGCGCCTGGCCACCGGCGGCGTCGCCACGCACTGCCGGGTCGCCTCGCTGGCCGAGCTGGCGGCCGGCTGGCCCGACCCGGCCTGGGGCCTCGCGGTCAACCCGGGTCTGCCGACCGCGTTCCTGCTGGAGCCGGGCACCGTGGCCCGGCTCGCGGTCCCGACGCTGGCGCAGGACCTGCTGCTCGACCCCGCGTCGGGCGTGCCGACGGTCCAGAAGCTGCTGTCACCCGCCGACGTCCACGACCTGCTGACCGGGGAGGAGCCGCGGGTGTCCGGCTACTGCCACCACGCGCTGGACGTCTCCCACATCGCCACGCCCGCCGTCCTCGCCGAGGCTCTGGGCCAGCCCGGCATGGTGACCGGGGACGGGTCCCTGATCATCCTGCGCTGGCGGCCGGTCGGCTTCAACCTCTACCGCACGCCCTACGGGGGGATCGACGCGGAGAGCAGGGCCGCGGTGGCCGGCTGGGTGGTCGAGGAGCCGCCGTTCGTCGGGATGGGCCTGGTGCCCAACGCCGATCACGTCGTCCGCGAGTACAAGGTGTACGGCGTGGGCCTGCCGCACGGCGCGGAGATCTGGGAGCTCACGTCGAAGGGGACCGAACACCGGCGCGCGATGTACCACGGCGACCTGCGGCGGTGGCTGCTGGTGGGGAGGCGGACGGCGTGAGCCGGCATTTCTACCGGGTCCGCTGGCGGGGCGCGGTGTATGTGGCCGCCCCCGAGCCGCATTCCCTGGAGCTGTGGGTACGGCTGCGCAGCCCCGAACCCGTGGAGGGTTTCGAGCAGGTCGAGCCGGGATGTCATGTGCGCACGGTTCCGGTCACGGAGTGCGACGGTCTGGAGTTCGTCTCGACGGTGTGCCGGTGGCGCGGCGAGCGTTTCGACGTGCACGACGAGCGGGACGGGAAGCTGCTGCTCGAATACCTGGGCGGCTCCGCTCTCACCGCGCGGGAGCTGGGGCTGGAACGGGTCGAGCGGGGCGTCTACCGCCTGTGGGTTCCCGCCTCGGAGGTCACCGGCCTTCACCAGGAGGCCGTACGCCTGGATATCGGCCACCACCGCAATTGATCTCAGGCTCTTGTCTATTGATGTTCATGTGACGGAAACTTAGGGGAAATACGACAGTGTCGTAAGAGACACAAACGGGCTTGAGGTCTGGGGGTGTCATGGATTCGCCTGATCGGCCCGACGTAGCGGGAATGAGGGCGTACGCCGAAGAACTGCAAGGCATGTTCCAGCGCATCCAGGACGCGGGCGCGGAGTTGCACGCCAAGGCCAGGGCGATCCAGGTCACCGAGACCTCACGCGATGGCCTGGTCTCGGTGACGGTGAGTGCCCGCGGCGAGCTCGTCCGGCTGGACCTCGACCCCCGCATCTACCGGCGACCCGACGCGCGGCACCTGGCCGACACGATCGCGGAGACCGCCCGGCGGGCGACGGCCAGAGCCCAGGAGCGCGTGGTCGAGATCTTCGAGCCGGTGATCCCGACCGAGGAGATCCAGGCGCACCTCAACGGTGACCTCGAAGCCGTCATGGCGCGCCTCACCGAGCGGATGGGAGGCACACGCTGAAGCCCTGGGATGGCGTGGACGTCGCCAAGCAGGTCGTGGAGCTGGGCATCTCCCAGTGGAGCACGATGGCCGAGGACTGGGAGCAGGAGGCGCCGCAGCTCATGGCGGCGGTCAGCGAAGCGCTGGCCGCCGCGCCGTGGGGCAACGGGGTCGAGGGCCTGCAGTTCAAGACCGCGCATTTCAACGGCGGCGGTCCGAACCAGATGCTCACCCAGTGCGCCGAGCTGACCACGCAGATCACCGACGCCGGCGAAAGGCTGCGCACGACCGTGGACAACACCCTGCACGCGAACGCGGTCACGTACGAGGACGTCACCAACGGGCTGAAGGAGATCTGAGGCCCAGGACGTGACCTTCAACGGCACCTCCAGCCCCGTCAGCGTCGGCGGCGCGGGGATCGGCGACCCGTCGACCGTGCGCATCGACCGGGACGTCATGCCCGCCTGGGAGACCAACGCGCTGCCCCCCTGGGTGGTCAACTGGCTGATCCCCATGCTGTCCGCCGGCCAGAAATGGCCGGAGGCCAGCGAGAGCGGGCTGTCGAAGCTGTGCCAGGCGTACGAGGACCTGGGCAAGGGGGTCACCGGCTGCACGCCGCGGGCCGGCGCGGCCGCGCGTACCATCGTGACCGGCTGGAGCGCGCCGGCCACCGCCAACTTCCTCACCAGGGCCAAATTCCTGTACGGCCACGAGGGCGGGATGACGGGCGTCGCCAGGAACTCGACGGCCTACGCGCAGCAGGCGAGCAACTTCGCCGTCGAGACCCAGTACTCGAAGCTCTCCATCAACGTGGCGTTCTGGGTCACGGTCGTCGCCATCGCCATCGCCATCATCGTCAACTTCTTCACCGCGGGATCCTCCACCGCGCTCATCGGCCCGGCCGCGGCCGGCGCCCGCGCCGCCATCAGCCGCATCCTCGTCAGGCTCGCGATCGCCGGCTCCAGGCCGATCACCGCGACGCAGCTCGCGCGGGTGAGCACGCTCAGCGGCGCCACCGGTCCCGGCCTGATCAGCAGGGTGCTGGCCACCGAGTTCGGCCACGAGCTCGTCGAGGAGATCGGCGAGGAGTTCTTCATCGACGCGGTCGCCCAGTACCAGCAGATCAAGATGGGCACCAGGAAGGAATGGGACTTCGACCGGTCCATGGCCGCGATCCTCGGAGCGGGCGGCGGCGCGATCGTGGGCATGAAGGTCGCCGGGCCCGTCTCCCGCGTCACCGGCCGCGTGCCGGGGTTCGCGGGCCGGGCGCTCACCACCGGCGTGACCAACACGATCGCCTCCCCCGTCGGCAGCTTCATCGCCAACGGCCTGGTCTACGGCCAGTGGGAGAACCCGTTCACCTACGACAGCATGACGGGCGGCTTCTTCGGCGGCGCCGGGCGCACCGGATCCATCAGCCCGTTCAATCCCTCGGTGGCCTCGGCGGTGATCCACCCGCTGACCACTCTGGCCTCCGCCTACGACCTCGCGGCACGCGCCGACGCCGCCCGCGCGGCCGGCGGCCCGCCGGGAGGAAGCCCGGACGGGAGCCCGGTGGGCGGCGGGCCCGGCACCGGGGGTGGCCCCGGCTCCGGCGGCGGTCACCAGGGCGGGCTCGTGAGCGTGCCCCAGCCCGCGGCGGCCGGCGCCCCGAGGGCGGCCGGCTCCGCACCGCACGCCCCCGCGATGGCGGGCGCCGGGCCGTCGGCCACGGGCCGGAGCGACGGCGACGGGCGCGGGGCCGTCGCGCCGGATCCGGGCGGGTCCGGGGCCAGGCACGGCTCCGCCTCCCGGGCACACCCGGCCCAGGCCCACCAGGCCCAGGCCCATCCGGCCCAGGCGGACGCGCAGTCCTCCCAGACCGGCGCCTCGCCGGAGCCGGGTGAGAGCGCGCACCGCCCCTCCGGCCGAGGCGGCGCGTCCGGGCAGGGCCAGACGGGGACGGCGCCGCAGTCCTCGCCCGACACGGCACAGCCCCTCTCGCCCGAGTCGCCCGATTCGGGGGAGGGGACGGGCCGGCGTGCCGCCGACGGGCAGACGCAAGGGAGGGGTGACGCCGCTCCGCAGCCGGACCACCCGACCGCGCGGCCGGACGGTCAGCCCGCCCATGCCTCCGGTGCGGCATCCCCCGCCGGCCCGACCGCGACAGGCGACCAGAGCGCGACCCCCCAGCCGGCCCAGCACGCGCAGCAGACGGATCCGGCCGGCCACGGAGCGGGGAACACCGCCGCCTCCTCCGCGGGGCAGGCCGCCGCGATCACCGCCCAGGCCGCCGCCGAGCGGGCCCGCACGGCTCTGATCGGCGCGCTCGCCACGGACTTCTCCAACGCGGTGATCGGCCCGACCGGAGACCTCCTCATCACCTCCGACTCCGGCGTGCGCATGATCCCCGCCGCCACCATGAACCGCCTGCGCGCCGCTCTGGACACCCGCGCCCAGGAGGTCACCAACACCGCGGACCTGCAGGCGGAGGCGACCGCGATGCTGACGGTCGCCCAGGAGGGCGAAACCCCCGCCCCCTCCACCGCGCCCGGTCAGGGCGCCCCGGCGGCCGCGGCGCCGGCCAGCAGGCCGGGAACGGTCACCTCGCGACCGGTCCCCGGAACCAGACACGTGCCCGACGGCCGCCAGGGCCCCGACCTGACCCTGGACGAGGTGCACCGCGCCCTCTCCGAGCTGCACCCACGCCACTTCCTCGACGAGGAGGTGACCGGGTTCACCTGGCTGGAGGCGGGCCGCCTGCTGGCGGTCCGGACGAAGTCGAACGGCACCTTCTACTTCCGCCCCGTCATCGGGTGGACGGACGTCGCGAGCGCCCTGCTCAGCCACCGGTCCCGCCTCGGGCTGGGCCAGGAGGAGGTCGCGAACGGGGCGGGTTTGTCGGTCGGCGAGTACGCCCGCCTGGAGGAGGGCCGAGGGCGGCGTCCGTCCACGCGGACGCTCACCGCCCTGTCCCAGGCCCTGTCCCTGACGGACAACGAGACGGCCGCCCTGCTGCGCATCGCCGACGAGGGCGGCATGAGCCCGGGCCTGATGGGCGAGACCAGGATCCGCACGGGCACCAGGAGCGACCCGCACCTGGTCCATTTCGGCCCGCGCATCGGCGAAGGACAGGTCTCCCGGGTCTGGCTGCACGAGATCACCGACACCCTCCAGGAGGTGCTGGCGGGCGACGAGCGCGGACGGCGGCGCATCCTGCCGCACCGGCGCGGCGAGAACACCCGCGACATGTGCGTGCACGCGCAGCTCAACGAGCTGGAGCTGCTGGCCGACAAGTGGCGCAAGGCTTCCACGCCGGCCGAGCAGCGCCGGCTCGCCGTGGACTTCGACGGCGTGTCCCGCCAGTTGCTCGAACGCGGCCAGAACCCGCCGCCACCGCCCTGGGCGCCCACGCCGGGCACGCGGACCCAGCAGGCCGCGTCCTTACCCCGCAAGGACCCGCAGATCCACCACATCGAGGACGTCATCGACGCGCTCGTGAAGGCCGAGGACGCGCTCCGGCGGCAGATCCAGGCCAAGACCCGGAGCGCCGAGGAGGCGAAGGAGCAGGCCCGCAAGGCGACGCGTGAGGCCCGCAAGGCGGCCAAGCAGCACGACCAGGGGCGCTTCACGCGGGCGCGCAAGGAGCGGCAGAAGAACCGGTCCCTGCGGGCCGCTCGGGCACGCAAGCTCAGGATCGCCGCGGCCTACCGCGCCGCGCTGACCGAGGCCACGCAGGCCCGGGAGACGTACGAGCAGCTCCTCATGGCCATGAAGCAGCCGAGCGCGGCGACCCGCCCCGGCGAGGTGGGCATGGGTCACATCGCCCGGTCCCTGGAGGCCAAGGCCCGGCGGCAGCACCAGGGCTACCTGGACGCGCTGGCGGTGGCGCTGCCGCAGGAGATCAGCCTGTCCGCTGCCCTGCCGACGGGCCGGCTGCCCCATCTGACCAAGCTCACCGCCACCGTCAACAAGATGCTGGCCGACAACAAGTCCGACTACACGTTCACGCCGCTGGAGCTGGAGCAGGCCCTGCGGGCCGACTTCCACAAGGCCGTCTCCCCCGACGGCGTCGTGCTGCGGGTGGGCCGCGGGCCGTCGGCGGCGCAGGTGCGGGTCAAGCTCACCCTGTCCGACCTCGCCGAGGTGATCGATCCGGCCATCAAGGGGTCGGAGATGATGGTGGGCCTGTTCTTCCAGTCGGGCCGCACGGCCACGAACACCGAGTCGAGCAGTGCCGGCGTGTCCGCGGGCTTCAGCACCACCGCTCTGGCTCCGATGATGGCCGAGGGCGAGATGGCCAGGAACCTGGTCGAGATGCTGGGGGTCAGCGTCGGGGCCAGTGTCGGGCGCGGCTCGTCGGCCAGCGTCGGGGCCGGGGCGTTCGCGCAGGGCGGCTACGTCGCCGACGACAGAAGCGAGCCGCTGCTGTTCGACGCCGACGCGAGCTGGCGCGTCGAGGTGCGCACCTCGAAGTCCGGCGGCTGGTCCGACAGTGTCACGGTCGCCTCCGGCGCCCCGGGCGACGCCACCGCGCAACGGCTCTGGCTCTCGCAGTCCTACGCCGACCAACCCCCGCGCAAGCTGGCGCGGATCGACGAGGCCAAGCGCGACCCGAAGTTCCCTCGGCACGTCCTGGCCTACATGACCGGGCTGG
Organism: Nonomuraea montanisoli; assembly: GCF_013363975.1. Lineage (GTDB taxonomy): Bacteria > Actinomycetota > Actinomycetes > Streptosporangiales > Streptosporangiaceae > Nonomuraea > Nonomuraea montanisoli. Next base: position 80,234 of record NZ_JABWGN010000005.1, read on the forward strand.
AGGGCGGTCTCGACGCCGTCGCGGCGGCGCTCGGCGGCGACTACACCCAGGTCGGTGCCCCCGCGCACGACCAGCTGCGCACGTTCATCACCGAAGAGCTGCCCCTGCAACTGCGTGAGGCGGTCAACGGCACCTACGAGCGCGTCCTCACCAGGAACGGCCAGCCCCACGCGAGGGTCATCGCCGACAGCAGGGTCGTCAGGGTGCGGTGCGAGCCGCTGGGCGGCGCGAACGCCGAGGAGTGGGAGGAGGAGGTGCTCACCGACTTCGTCGCGCTTCCGGGCGGGGCGTCCTCGGGCAGGTCGGTGGAGGGCAACGCCTCCGCCGGCCTCAAGACCCCCGGGCTGGCGGACGTCAACGGCCCCGGCGACTACCGCCCCACCATCGGGCCCAGGGTCAGGGGGAGCAGGTCGGTGTCGCAGTCGTACTCCGCGACCGCGAGCAAGCAGGCGATCCACCCCAGCGTGCACAGGAAGACCAGCCCCAAGCAGAGCTACAAGCTCGTCGTGGAGACCACGTTCTGGGTGGAGGTGTTCGGCAAGCCTCCGGTCAAGCTGCAGCCGGTGCGGAGCACGGCGGTGGTGGGCATGCGGGAGTCGGCCGCCTACCGCTACGGGCTGCCCGTCGACAGCGCGGCGCTGGTGTACAAGGACGGCCGGCCGTTGCTCGACGCGGACGGCAACCAGGTGCTGCGCGGCGATCCGCGACCCGGTCCGCCCCCGGGCCGCAAGGACGCGCTGCCCGTCTGGCTCGGCGACGGTCCCGGGCAGATGCGCGGCGCGGGCCCCGCTCTCGTCGGGGAGATCACGGGTCTGGACGAGTTCCGCAGGAAGGTGCTGGACGAGCTCGCGAAGCGGGGCATCATCCCGAAGACCGTGGACGGCAGGCCCCAGTACGCGTCCAACGCGCTCGAACGCGCCAGCCAGATCCTCAACGAGCAGGAGGTCAAGGAGCAGCTCTCGGAGCACCGGATCCGGGCCGCCTACGACTCGCTGGCGCAGGACGGCATCCGCCTCGACCTGACGCTGCAGGGCCTGAACGGCGCCAAGCAGGAGTACACGCTGCACCTGTCGCTGAAGCAGGTCTTCACCGAACGCACCCCCTTCAAGCACACCGACTCCGAGACGGTGGTCAACCTCGACATCGGCTCCGACACCTCGGCCCGGGGCGTGAGCCGGTCGCGGACGTACGCGGGCGGCGCGTCCATCAGCGAGAGCGACGGACCCGACCAGGGCCACGACGGCCTGACGCACGAAGTGGGCGCCAACGGCGGCGGCAACCGCACCCGCACGGTCGGCTCCAGCGACGGCACCACGGACAACGTGGTGGGGCTGAACGAGAGCGGCGATCTGGTCGCGACCACCATGCTGGGGCACGACCTGATCGGCGCGCTGGAGCACAACGGCGAGACGACGATGCTGGCCAAGGAGAGAGGCCAGGCCGAGCTGAAGTTCGCCGCCGACCTCCTGCCGGAGGAGAACGGCAGCGCGCCGGCGCCCCTCGGCAAGCTGTCCGAGAAGGCGCGGAGCAAGCTGCTGATCCTGCACATGGACGTGCCGGGCAGTCACGAAGCCGCCCGGCGGGTGGCGCCCAGGGGCATGCGCGCCGGCTCCCGGGCCCTGCAGATCGTCACCGCGCTGCTGAACGTGCGCAACCTCGTCTCCCACACCAAGCTGTTCACCCGGGCGGTGACCGCCGCTCTCGGCTCGAGCGCCGAGAACCTTGCCTCCCGCTCCTCGCTGTCGGTGGAGGGCGAGCTCGGCGAGGCGGAGGTGATCGCCGCCGTCGACCACGTCAACGGCGACATCCTGTTCGGGCTCGGCAGCGCCGGCGTGTCCTGGGGCGGATCGTCGGGCGTGTCCGTCGGCACCTCGGTGAGCGCCTCCGACCTCGACGACGGAGGCACGTCGAGCGACGGAGCCGCGGTGTCGCTGCCCTCCCGGTCGGGAGGCACCTCCGACTCCACCTCGATCCTCGACATCTGGGGCAACGAAGAGCTCACGATCAAGTACGGCCGCCAGTACATCATCCGCGCGTCGGCGACGCTCACGTTCACCGGCTCGGAGACCGCGACGCACGCGCAGCGGTCATCGAGGGGCGGGGTCTCCTACGGCGAGACCCGGACGGAGACGGCGCAGGGCACCGTGCTCGGCATGATCGCCGAGTACGAAGCGCTGCAGATGTACATCGACGGCGAGCTCAAGCTGCCGGGAGCGCTCGTCGCCGACGCCGTCGAGCGTTTCCTCAACCACAGTCTCGACCTCGACCCCAGCGTCGCCGTGCCCTTGGTCCAGCGCTACGTCAAGGACGTGGCCAAGGCGCGCAAGGCCGGTGCGGACGTCAGCTACGCGGCGCGGCACACCCCGCAGGTCCTGCTCGCCAGAGTCAAGGAGGTCATGGGCATCGCGCCCGACCCGGCGGCTCAGCACGGCCGGCGCCGGGGCAACCCCGAGAAGGCCCTCAAGCGGACCCTCAGCGCCGCGGCGGATCTGCTCGCACGCTCCCAGGACGTCGTGCTGGCGCCCTCGCACGACCGCGCGCTGGGCACGAGCACGGTGGAATCGCTCGACGTGACCGAGAAGCGCGGCTGGAACTGGCAGCGCGGCAAACCGCGCAAGCGCGGCAAACCGGTGTCGATGATGGACGCGGTGACCCGGGCCGTGAACAACGCGATCCCCGGAGCGGTGGAGGGCAGTCCGACCCTGGCCGAGGAACTGGCGGTCAACTTCTCCGACAAGGCGGCCCGGGTCCACGTTCTCGACATGTGGTCGGCCCGAGGGTACGAGAAGAGCTACCACGTGCAGGGCACCACGCCGGGCTCGCAGACCGAGGAGGTGACGGTCAGGGCCCGGCTGGTGCCGGCCGACCCCAAGAACCCCCGACGCGCGAAGTTCCTCTCCCACACGAACGAGGCCGGGACCATCATCCAGCGGTACCGTTACACCGATCGCACGCACTCCAGGTCGTACAACGGCTCCTACGCGGTCGGCGTGGACTACAACACCTCGGACGCGAGCAACGGTTACGGCGGCGGCGTGTCCACGGACCGGGGCCGCTCGTACACGAGCTCGATCAACCGGCAGAGCGCCAGGCTGAACCGGATCGGCCTGTTCAACGGCCTCGACCGGGTCCGGCAGGACATGGTGCTCGTCATCGAGGTCGAGCGCAGGCCGGTGCGGGGCCGGGTGAGGGGCCATGTCCACAGGGTGACCGGCAAGCTCCGGCGCAGGTTCCGTCGTGCGCGGCCGGTCACCTTCAGAGCCGCCCTGACCCGGTATCTGCCGACGGGCATGATCAGGCCCGCGTCCGAGGATCCCGGGCCGCTGCAGACCGTGCCCGATCCGCGGCGGGTCGAGCTGCTGCCCGGTCAGTTCCCGTCGTCGATCTGGGAGGACCCGGACCGGCCCAGCCTGTACGACGTCATCGTGGCGCAGCTCACGAAGATGACGGGCGCCACGGCGGTCGACGAGATCCGTCCCGAGCTGGTCAGGCGGCTGCTCCCGTCCTCGCTGCTGACCGCGTTCGAGCGGATGGCCGAGCCCGCCGGTGAGGTGCTCGTGCGGACGGCCAGGCAGGGGTTCAGGAGCCAGGGCACCGAGGTGAACGTCAAGGCCCACCTGTCGGACCTCACCGTCGTCTCCGGGCCGTTCGAGGCGGAGATCGGAGAGGTCGACCGGGCGGCCGACGCCCAGAACGCGACCGTGTCGCGCAGCCACGTGCTCCCGATCGGCATGGGCGGCAGCGCCAAGGACAACCAGACGGGTCTCGACGGCGGCGTGCGGGTCGGCGAGCAGGCTTCGGAGAGCGTGAGCGACCACCACGGGGGACGGCGCGAGCGCAGCATGTTCCGGAAGGGCCCCGCGTACGTCGTCCGGCTCAGGGTCGACTACGACCTGACCTTCCAGAACGTGGCCCGGCTGCGGGACGGCCGCGAGCACCCCGTCGGCAAGCCCATCCACCTGCCGGGCGCCACCGGCGGCGAGGTCGACGTGGTCCTCTTCGCGGACGAGCTGGCCGACCTGCAGGCGCGGATGGAGGCGAACGCGAGGGTCGCGCCGCCGGACACCGGGCGGCGGACCTTCAGGTTCGTCCCCGAGCCAGGTCGCGAGGGCATGATCGACGCCCTGCGGGACGCGCGGCTGGCCGCCCGCGAACGCGGCGAGGTGGCCGTCGTGGCGGTCAGGGACAAGTACGGCCTCCACCGCTACCACGCCCACCCGGACGGCTCCCTGCGCAGCATGACCACCGACGGCTGGTTCGCCGAGGCGTTCGCCACCCTTCCCCCGCTGGTGCTGGAGGCCGCCTCGGCCTTCGGCCTCGACCTGCGCGAGGTCTACCTGACCTCCGACGAGCCCGGCACCTTCACCCACCAGGTCAAGGCCGCGCTGATGGCGCGCGGCGTCCTGGCGGTCGACGACCGGAAGCCGGACTGGCCGGCCGAGCGGCGGCTCACGAGCCAGCCGGTGGGCGGGAGCGTCAGCCAGGGCGTGACGGCTCCCAGCGTGACCTCGCCCGCGATCGAGGGCACCCCCTTCTCCCGGTCGGCCCGCCCCGCCTCAGTGCCGGACCTGACCGTGGCGGAGGTACGCGCGCAGGCCGTCGCCGCGGCCGACCTGGGCGGGGGCGCAGCACGCATCACGTGGGCCACGGGCGACACGATGACCGTCCAGGTGCCCGCCGGGCCCGACCAGCACGTCCGCGTGCTGATGGAGGATCCGGGCGAGGGCCTGAACGCGGCCGTGGAGCCACGCGCCGGCACGGCGGACGACCCGCACGTGATCCGGATGGGGGCGCGCATCCACCCGGAGGTGGTGTCCTCGGTCCTGGTCCACGAGCTGTCACACGTCCTGCAGGAGGCGTCCGCCGTCGCCGCGGGTGCGCCGCAAGGCGTCGTACGGACCTCGCTCGCGCAGGAGCAGGCCGAGGGCACCGACCACTGCCTGCTCCCGCGCCTGAACGAGCACGCCCACCTGTCCGACAAGTGGCGCGCCGCCACCGACCGCGCCACGCGCGCGCTCCTGGCGGACGCGATCGACGCCATCGCCGCCGACATCGGGCGGCGCGGCCACACCCCGCCCGCACCGCCGTGGGGGACGGGCCCGCGCGCGCCCGTCCCCGCTGAGCCGCAGAGCAGGATCGCCCGGCTGCTCAGCGGCGGAACCGCCACGGGGCTGGACACCTCGCCGGCGGGGCTGTCCAAGGTGGCCGCCATCGCCGGCGTGGCCGACGTGAGCCCGGTGCCGGGCCAGGTGAAGCAGTTCACGGTGACCACGGCCGGCGGCCGGTTCACCCTGGAGCTGGTCGAGGCCGCACGGGACGCCACCGAGGTGAGCGTCGAGGCGCGTACCAGGGACCGGCTGACACTCCGGGTGCCCGCGGAGGGCGGGCCCCGGGTGACGGCCGCGGTGGCCGAGCAGGTGGCGGGGCACGCGGCGATCCTGGCCGGACGGTCCGGCGAACGGCTGCTCGGGCCGGGCCCCGTGGTGTCCCCGCGGGCGCTCGGCGTGCCCGACGCCATGACGCTCGCCCGGCTCCGCGGCCTCGCCCAGGTGATCTCCGAGGCCGGTCCCCGTGGCGCAGCGGCCGCGCGGTCCGCGCTGCGCGCCGAGATGAGCCGGGCGGGACTGGCGCCGGGCCAGGACGGAGCCGCCGCCAGGCTGCTGGCGCTGGCGCGGTCGGGCCAGCTCTCCCCCACCGACGTCGCGGCCATCCGGGGCGGGGAGACGTTGCCCGAGACGGCCGCGGCCGCGGCGATCGCGCGCGCGGCGGCGCTCATGGGCGCACGGGTCCAGGTGCTCGGCCCCGGCCTGCTGGACATCGTGATCCCCGGCCGCCCGCCCATCCCCGTCGAGGTCCGGCCGGAGCGGGCCGGGGCCCCCGAGCCGGGCGTGCTGACCTACCAGCTGGACGGCCGCCTCACGATCGGCGCGAACGAACGAGCCGCGGCCGCGACCGCCGCCGCGGCCGTCGCCCGAGCGCGGGGCGGGCACCCCGGCCACCACGCCGCGCTGGCCGAGCTGCACGAGGCCGTGCGACAGGCGCGCGCGGCCACCACGACCCAGCGACCCGGCCGGCTCGGTGTGCTGTTCGACCTGCTGACCACGGCCCCGGCGGAGGTGTGGCGGCTCCTTCCGGAGCCGGTGGCCGCCGAGCTCGCCGAGCTCAGGAACGGCAAGCGCCCCCGGGACTGGCCCGCGTACCTGAAGCGCCTGCGCATGCTCGCGAACACGACCGGCTGGTGGCCGCCGGAGGAGCCCGAGGAGCCGGAGCAGCCTGGCCCTGCGGAGGCGCCGTCGGAGGAGCGCGTGATCGCGGTGTGAGGGGGCACGACGGCGTTCCGGCATGATGGGCTGTCGAGGAGAGGACGACTATGGGATTCGCGGTGGCGCGGACGAGGGACGAGGCGCATCTCTACCTCGACCTGCACCCGTGCGCGTGCGGGTCGGCGGAGACCGCCTGGCGCAGCGGGCTGGTCGACGTCGAGGGCGAGCTGGTCAACCGCTACACGGGCGTGTGCGAGGAGTGCGGGGCCACCCGCGAGTACCTGTTCGGGCTGCCTGAGCGGCCCGTGACGCCCGTGGCCTATCCGACGTTCGGCGGGTCGGAACCGTCGGAGCTGCTCGACGCGGGCGAGTGGCTGTGGGTGGCCGACCTGAGCGCCGGCAACGTGCCCGTGGACGACCAGGCCGAGGCGCGGCGGGTGCTGCGGGTCGCCACGGCGGCCGTGGAGGAGGTCGTCAAGTTCGTGCCGCCCGGCGCGGACGCGGTGCCCGACGACGCGTTCTGGTCCGAACGCGGGCAGGGCATGCGGGCCACCGAGCCCGGCAGGTTCGAGCTCGACCGGCTCCTGGTCGTGCGCGACACCTACCAGGAACTGGCGGCCGGCCATGCCTGAGCGTGGCCTGGGCCGTTCACTGGTGGAGGCGTACCTCTACCTCGATCTGGTGGCGTACGACGGCGAGCCCGGGGCGTCGCGACAGGCGACGGTCACCCGGGAGCAGGACGGGGTCGTGGTCGGTCTCGGCACCACGGAGATCCTCGTCCCCTACGAGGCCGAGGCCGGCGCGCGAGAGGAAGGAGCGCTCTTCGGCTCCGGCCTGTCCGAGCTGATCGACCCCGGGCAGTGGGTCCTGATCGCCACGACGTACGCGAGCCGGGCGCTGGAAGGCGCGCTGTTCCACGCCGCCGACCCGTCAGGCGAGCACCGCTACGAGGATGTGGCAGCCGACTGGCGCTTCGCCGCCGAATCCATCGCCGAGGCGCTGAAGTTCTTCCCGCCGGACGAGGACGAGCTGCCCCCGGACGCGTTCTGGACCGAGCTCGGCAGGTCGCTACGCGAGTCCGAGCCGGACCGGCTCACCAGGCAGAAACTGGAGAGCGACCTGGCCCTCTACCACCAGAGCCTGGACGACTTCCACCGCCTGAACGCCGACCCGGAGTGAGCGACGGCGGGAAGCGGACGGCGGGGCGTGGCCGATGTCCCGGCTCGGCCGGGACATCGGCGGGGGCGCCGATCCGCTACTGTGATGGGGCGAGAACGGCGTCGCGTACCGGACGGTAGTCTCTGTACTCTTGCTGTGCATGGGGCGTTAGCTCAATTGGCAGAGCTGCGGACTTTTAATCCGTAGGTTCCGGGTTCGAGCCCCGGGCGCCCTACCACTCCTCGCCTCGCGTCCGAAGCAGCCGTGTGCCAGTCGTCGCGGAATGTACGCGGAATGGATCTCGGTGCGTTTTCCCAGGTCGGCTCCGGGATTCGGCGGCGTTCCGGAGGCATTCCCCGAACTCATGGGCCGGGCGCACGAGATGTCAGCCTGGTTCGCGCTCGTCGAAGGCCGCTATGAGGACGTCGTCGACGCCGCCCGGATGGGACACGCTGTCGCCGGCCAGACCAGCGCCATGGTGCAGCTCACCTTGCAGGAAGCCCGCGGCCTGGCTCGCATCGGTGACGGCATCAGGCCGCACGCGCGATCGTGACGATCGATCGGCTGGTATCGGAGACGGTCTCATGCTGCCAGCCGCCGTACTGTGCCTCGATCTCGAAGCCCGCCTCGTGCAGGAATGCGCCAAGCTTCGATACATCCAGGAATCGCATGCTCGCCCGATCGACGCGTAGGACGGTGCCGTCATGAGCGCTGGTGGTTTCGGTGACGGTCACCACGTCGTCGACCACCGACTCGACCTGGTGTGACACGTGAAGCGTGCGCCCGCTGCCCTCCACGACCTCGCTGGCGTTCGACGGCTTCCACTCCTCCCACTCGCGCACCTGCGGGTTACGCGTGTCGAAGGCGAACCGACCGCCGTCACGTAGCGCCCTCCTGATCGCGATCAGCGACGCGGACAGCTCTCCATCGGTCACGAAGCACTGGAAGGCATTACTGGCCATAGTCGTTAGGTCGAATTCGCGATCCCAGGATGCGTCCGCCGCAACGCCGGCAACCCACTCGATGTCCGTGCGACGCAGGTCATAGACACGTCCCGCTTGTAGTCCGTAGGTTCCGGGTTCGAGCCATCGGCCTCAAGAGCCCTGAAGCAAAGCCCCAAGGCGTCGAAACTCCCTCGAGGCATCCGATCAAAAGCGAATTGCGGTTCCGCCCAGTAGCCGCTCCTCGGCGAGTTCGTCCCACAACCGGTCGGGGACGGGCGCGGCGACCAGGGCGGCGTTGCGACGGACTTCCTCGGCGGACCGGACTCCCACCACCACGGAGGTGACCGCAGGGTGGCGGAGCGGGAAGGCGAGCGCGGCCTGCGGAAGGGTGACTCCGTGGCTCTCGCACACTGCGGCGATTCGCCGCGCCCGCTTCAGCAGCTCGTCGGATGCGGGCGCGTAGTCGTAGGTGCCCTGCGGGTCGTGGGTGGCCAGCAGCCCGCTGTTGAACACGCCTGCCGCGAGCACGGACACCCCGCGTTCCAAGCAGAGCGCCAGCAGTCCCGCCTCGGCTGACTGGTCGAGCAGGGTGTAGCGGCCGGCGAGCATGACCAGGTCGACGTCGGTTTCGCGGACGGCACGGGCGAGCGGCTGCCACCGGTTCATACCGACGCCGACACCCTTGACGACTCCCTGGTCGCGCAGCTCCAGCAGGGCGGGCACAGCCTCGTCGACTGCCTGTCGCCAGTGGTCGTCGGGGTCGTGTACGAGTGCGATGTCGATCGAGGAGAGACCCAGGCGGTCAAGGCTGTCCTCCAGCGAGCGGCGCACGCCCTCGGCGGAGAAGTCCCACACCCGCCGGTGGTCTGCGGGCACGTCGAAACCCTGGTCGTCACGGCCGCCGCCCTCGGCAGGGACCAGCAACCGGCCCACCTTGGTGGAGAGCCTGAACGACTCGCGGGGTCTACTGGCCAGGAAGGCGCCGAGCCGCCGTTCCGACAGCCCGAGGCCGTAGTGCGGCGCGGTGTCGAACAGCCGGATGCCCGCCTCCCAGGCGGCCTCGATCGCTTCTTCGGCCTGGGCGTCGGAGACGGCGGAGAACAGGTTGCCGATCGGCGCGGCACCGAAGCCGTACGGGGTGAGTTCCATGGTGGCCAATCTGCGGCGCGAACGGTGCGAGATCAGGAGGATGGGGGTCGCAGGCGCAGGCCTTGCATGCCGCCGTCGACGGCGAGCACGGTGCCGGTGGTGGAGGCGGCCTGCGAACTGGCCAGGTAGGCGATCGCGTGTGCGACCTCCTGCGCGCTGACCAGCCGGCCCATCGGCTGGCGTTGCTCCAGGGCGGCCCGCTCTGCCACGGGGTCGGGCGCGTTGTCGAGGAGCCGCTGGACCCAGGGGGTGTCGGCGGTGCCCGGGTTGACGCAGTTGACCCGGATGCCTTCGTGGACGTGGTCGGCGGCCATGGCCAGGGTGAGCGACTGGATCGCGCCTTTGGTCGAGCTGTAGAGCGCCCGGTTCGGCAGACCCGCGGTGGCGGCGATCGAGCAGATGTTGACGATCGCCGCACTCTTCGACACCCGGAGGTACGGCAGGGCCGCCCGAGTCACTCGGGCCAGGCCGAGCACGTTGACGTCGAAGACGCGGCGCCACTCCTCGTCGGGGTTGTCCGCGACCGTCCCGGCCGCGCCGATCCCGGCGTTGTTCACCAGGACGTCGATGCCTCCCAGCGCGTCCGCCGCCTCTGCGACAGCCGTACGGACCTGGGAATCGTTCGTGACATCGGCTTTGACGCCGAGGAACGGCGCACCGGGCGGATCCAGATCCAGGCAGGCCACCCGGGCACCTCGGGCGGCCAGCAGCGTGGCGGTGGCCAGGCCGATGCCCGAGCCGCCGCCGGTGATCAGAGCGGTCAGGCCCTCGAAATCGGTCATGGCGCTTCCTTCACGGTCGAACGCTGGCGGCCGAGCCCGTCGATCTCCAACTCGACGACGTCGCCGGGCGCCAGGTAGGGGAAGCGGCCGGACAGGGCGACACCCGCGGGGGTTCCCGTGTTGACGAGGTCACCCGGGTCCAGCACGGTGAACTGCGACAGGTGCCAGATCAGGCAGGCGACATCGAAGATCATGTCGGCGGTGGTGGAATCCTGGCGCGGCTCGCCGTTCACCCACGAGCGCAGTCCCAGCGTGCCGGGAGCCTCGTCCGGAATGACCAGCCAGGGGCCGAGCGGGTTGAAGGTCTCGCTGCTCTTGCCCTTGGACCACTGGCCACCCGACAGCTCCAGTTGGAACGCGCGCTCGGAGACGTCGTTGGAGACCGCGTATCCGGCCACGCACGCCAGCGCCTCCGCCGGGGAGTCCAGGTAGCGGGCGGTGCGGCCGATCACGACGGCCAGCTCGACCTCCCAGTCCGTCTTGACCGAGCCGCGCGGCAGCATGATGTCATCGAACGGCCCGACCACGGTGTTCGGCGGCTTGTAGAACACCACCGGCGACTCCGGCGGGGCGCTGCCCGACTCGGCGGCGTGCGCGGCGTAGTTCATGCCGATGCACACGACCGCGCCAGGCCGGGCGATCGGCGCGCCGACCCGCAGCCCGGTCACGTCGAGCTCCGGCAGGTCGCCCGCCTCGTGCGCCAGCCGTACCCGATCGAGACCTCCCGACGCCAGGAACGCGCCGTCGATGTCGGCCGTCACCGCCGTCAGGTCGTGGTAGGTGCCGGTGCCGTCCAGCAACACCGGCCGCTCCGACCCTGCGGGCCCGATGCGTAGCAACTTCATTCGTCAACCTCTGGTTTGGGCAGGGCATACACATGCCGGGCGGTTCCGGCGAAGACGGCGTCACGTTCGGACGTGCTCAGCTCCGCGGTGAGGGTTTCGGCAAGAGCCACTACCTCGCCGTACGAAGCGGCGAGCTCGCAGACCGGCCAGTCGGACCCGAACATCACCCGTTCGGGTCCGAAGCAGTCGAACACATGCGAGGCGTAGGGGGCGATGCCGGTGCTGCTCCAGGAGGTCCACGACGCCACGGTGACCAGGCCGGAGAGCTTGCAGCTGACATTGGGCAGTGCGGCCAGGGCGCGGATCTCCCCGGCCCAGGGTTCGAGGCCCCCGGCGGCGATCGGCGGACCGCCGGCGTGGTCGAGGACGAATCGCACCTCGGGGAGCCGCTGGGCCACCGATCGCGCGACAGGCAGCTGATCGTGCCGTACCAGGAGGTCGTAGGCCAGCCCGGCCGTGCCGAGGTGGTCGAGACCGCGCATCACTGCGGGCCTGGCCAGCCATTCGCGGTCCGGCTCGTCCTGCACTTGATGACGGATGCCGACCAGCGGTCCGGTCAGACCGGCCAGGCTGTCGCCGACCGCCGGGTCGGCGAGGTCGACCCAGCCGACCACTCCGGCGATGAGCCCGCCGGAGTCCGCCGCGACGGCCAGGAACTCCTGGGTCTCCTCCAGCGAGGAGACCGTCTGCACCAGGACGGTGCGGTTCACGTCGGCCGCGCTCGTCGCGCTGCGCAGATCGTCGATGCCGTACGGCCTGCGCAGCGGGTCCAGTCCCGCCATCCATGGATAGACGCGGTCGCGGGGATCCCAGAGATGGTGGTGGGCGTCGATCCTCACGGCAACTGCCAGACCAGGTGCGGGAGGGCGGCGGCGGGGTCGAAGTCGCCGTCCAGGAGCAGGTTGATCCTGGCCTGCCACGCCTTGTCCGCCGGGTGGTCCCGCAGGTGCTCCTTGAGGCGCTCGTAGTCCTCCACCTCTACCAGGTGGAACAGGTCGAGCCCGGACCGCCAGATCCGCCAGCTGTGCACGCCGCCCTCCCGGAGGGCGGCGTCCAGGTCGTCGGGAATGACCGCGTGGACCGCCTCGTACTCGGTCTCCTTGCCCGGCTTGAGCCGGGTGTGCAGGACTAGCGTCTGCATCAGGCCTCCTGCCAGATCTTCCCCTGCGGGAAGAAGTAGGCATTGATCGACGAGGTGTGGATGGTTCGGGCCTGTCATCGCTCCCCGAGCACTTCCACCTCCGACATGACCAGGTAGTCCGTACCGGCGAGCTGAACGCGGACATAGCGCCCGTTGGCGTTGACCGGGACCTCGGTGGGACGGCCCGCGGCGGCCGACTGATGCACCGCGTGCACTCCAGGGGTCCTGAGCGCCTCGTCCAGCGAGGCGGGAAGCGGGTGGTCGGAGGTCAGGACATAGTAGTCGCGCAGCCTTTCCATGCAGCAGTCGTCGCGATTCCACACGCGAACGGAGTTGATCGACTTGGCCGCGCCCAGGTCGACCTGCCACCACGGTTGCGGCTCCAGTCCGGTGTGCGACAGGGAGTGATCACTGTGGGCGCCGCTGGTGTTGCCGTCGACAGCCAGGTTGGGCGGCCCGTCGTAGGCGACGCTGGACTGGCTGGCGGGCGCGTTCAGCGCCAGGTTGGCGCGGGTCACCTCGACAGGAGTCGTGACGTGCGTGGACAAGCCGTCCACGTGGACGGTCGTGTCGATCTGGTATCGGGCGTATTCGGCGTCAGGCGCCACGCTCATCGTGGTGCTCAGCTTGCGCGTCTGGCCCGGCTTCAGGAACTGCTCGCGGAAGGCGTCCGGTTGGAAGGTGAACGGTCCGTCCGTCCTGACCCGGATGTCGGCCAGGGGGATCTGCCGGTCGCCGGTGTTGGTGACAGCGATGTCGACCGGGGCGGTCTTGCCGCGTTCGATGCGGGCGGGCGCGGTGACGCCCGAGCGGATGAGGGAGGCTCCTGGTGTGTCGAACTTGAACACGTAGGCGTGCTTCAGCGTGGTCGATGCCGGCAGGTCGACGATCAGCCGCCCGTTCTGCTGCCGCCACGGCAGCGGCTTGCCGTCCCCGCCGAGGAGGGTCACCTTGGTACCCGGCCTGACGGGCAGGGTGTCGGCGAGTTCGAGCGTACGGCCCGGCCAGTTCAGGGCCGTGACGTAGAGGGCGTTCTGCCTGGTGGTGAAGCGCACGGGCACGTTCGCCGTCTTGTCCTCGAAGTCGTTCCAGTAGGTGGTGCCGCGGATCGCCTCGCCGTTGGTCCGCATCCAGGCGCCGAGGTCGCGCAGGACCTGCTGCTGGTACTCGGGAATGGTGCCGTCGACGCGCGGCGACATGTTCAGCAGCAGGTTGCCGTTCTTGCTGACGATGTCGACGAACATGTCCACGATCGTCTCGGAGGTGAGCTGCCGGTACGGCGGGCGGATGTCGAACCAGCCCTGGATGGTCTCTGCGGTCTCCCATTTGAACGGCTCGATCGAGGCCAGCTTGGTCCGCTCCGGCGTCAGATAGTCGGGCTGGCGGCGGCCCGAGTGCTCGCCGGGCGCGTCGGTGAGCTTGCACCGGTTGTTGATCAGGACTTCCTTGGGCTGGTCCCGGTTCTTCGCCTGGTTGTAGTAGTGCGCGACGGTGGGGGCCAGGTTCCAGTAGGCGGTGTTGCGCACCCAGTCGCCGTCGCACCAGATGAGGTCGGGATCGTAGGTGTCGATCAGCTCGGTCATCTGGTCGTTCATGAACGCGGGGTAGCTCTCGACCGGCTTGTACCCGGTGTACGGGATCTCCTGGCCGGTGTAGGGGTTGCGCGGCTGCTTGCCGGTCTCCGCGGGGTTGAGCCACTCCCACAGCGAGTAGTAGGCACCCCGCCTGAGCTCGGGCGCCCGCTTCTTCGCCGCGGCGAACAGCTCCCCGACCAGGTCCCGGTGCGGCGGCTGGACCACCGAGTTGCGGTCGGAGTACTTGCTGGGGAACAGGGAGTATCCGTCGTGGTGCTTGGTGGTCAGCACGAAGTAGCCGGCGCCGGAGTCCTTGATCAGGTCCACCCACGATTCCGGGTCGAACCTGGTCGGCTGGAAGTCCTTGAAGAAGTCGTCGTAGTTGACGTTCTCACCGTATTTCTCCCGGTGGAACTTCCAGGTCGCGGAGTTCGGGGTGTTCATCGAGTTCTGGTACCACTCGTCCTGGCCGGGGACACTGGTCGGCCCCCAGTGGATGAAGACGCCGAGTTTGGTGTCGTTGAACCAGGCGGGCGCCTGGTGCCGGGACAGCGACTCCAGAGTGGGTTCGAAATCGGGAGTCGTCGCCATGGAGGGAGTTGTCGCCATGGAGGGAGTTGTCACCGTGGAGGGAGTTGTCACCGTGGAGGGAGTTGTCGCCATGGAGAGGGTGAGGAGTAAGGCGAGGCCTACGTTCATGGCTCAGATCTCCTTTGAGTGAATGAGCCTGATCACGGCTTGGCTGGTCCGGTCGTAGTGGTGGTCGTTGTCGAGCTCGCCGCGTATCCGGAAGTCGCGCATCACCAGCACGCGATCGGCCAGCGTGATCATCTCGGCCAGGTCACTGGTGATGAGCAGGATGGCCATGCCATCGGCGGCGAGCCCCCAGATCAGCTCGTGGAAGGCGCCCTTGGTACGCACGTCGATGCCGACGGTCGGCTCGTCGATGATGAGGATCTCTGTCTCGGCCGCGAGCCACTTGGCCAGCGACACCTTCTGCTGGTTCCCGCCGGACAGCTGCCCGGCGAGCTGGCGGGACGAGGCGAGCTTGATGCCGAGCCGGTCCACCCACATGCTGACCAGCTCGCCCTCGCGGGCCGGCGACACGTGGCCGAGCGCGCCGGCGATGCGCCCCCAGACGGTCACGGCGATGTTGCGCGAGACCGGCTGGTCGAGGAAGAGGCCCTCCTCCTTGCGGTTCTCGGTCACGTAACCGATCCGGTGCTTGGCCAGGGCCTGCCGTACGTCCTTGATGACCACGTTCTTTCCGCGCACCCGCACCGAGCCCGACTCGATGGGCTCGAGTCCGAGCAGTGCCTTGGCCAGCTCCGACCGGCCGGATCCGACCAGGCCGTAGAGTCCGACGATCTCGCCCGGCCGGACGGAGAGCGAGACCTCGCGGTGGCCGGCCGCCGTCGAGATCCGGTCCAGCTCAAGTACGGCGGGCTGGGTGGCAGGCGGGCGCGGCGGGAACGACAGGGCCTCCCGCGAGCGGCCCACCATGAGATCGATCAGGTCGTCCCTGGCGTGATCGGCGATCGGCTCGGCGTCCAGCACCGTGCGGCCGTCGCGCAGGACGGTGACGGTGTCGCAGATCGCGAAGACCTCCTCCAGCTTGTGGCTGACGAAGAGCACCCCCGCCCCGGAGTCGGCGAGCTTGCGGACGACGGTGAACAGCAGCTCCGCCTCCGCCGGGCTGACCGAGGCGGTGGGTTCGTCGAGCAGCAGCACGCGGCTCTCGCCGTACAGGGCCTTGGCGATCTCGACGAGCTGCCGTTGAGCGACCGACAGCCTGTCGACCCGCACATCGGGGTCGAGGTCGACGTCGAGCAGACCGAGGATGCGCCGGGCCTCCGCCCGCATGTGCGCCCGGTCGACCAGGCCGCGCCGTATCGGAAGCCGCTGCAGGGCGATGTTCTCGGCCACCGAGAAGGCGGGGATGAGGTTGCGTTCCTGATGGACCGCGCCGATCCCGGCCTGCGCCGCCTCGGTCGGCGATCTCAGCGTCACCGCCTCACCGCCGATGAGCAGGCGGCCCTGGTCGGGGCGCTGCACTCCGGTGAGGATCTTGATGAGGGTCGACTTGCCCGCGCCGTTCTCGCCCAGCAGGGCGTGCACGGAGCCGGCTTCCAGCCGCAGGCTCGCACCGTCGAGGGCGCGGACGCCGGGAAAGACCTTCACCAGCTGGTCTGCGACGATCACGATGAACCCCCTGACCGGCGCGTCTCACGCGCGCGGGTGAGCACGACCGTGCCGAGCACGACGGCGCCGACCACGAAGTTCACCCAGCTCGGCTGGAGGGAGAACTCTGCGCGCGCGCTGTCGACGAGGCGCACGATGAACGCCGCCAGCACAGTGCCGAGCACCACGGCCGTGCCGCCGGTGAGCACCGCGCCGCCGATGATCGGGGCGGCGAAGCTGGGCAGCAGCCAGTCCCCGCCGATGCTTCTGTTGACACCGGGAGAGACAGCCACCGTCACCACGGCCGTGATGGCGACCACCAGACCCGACAGGGTGTGCGCGAGGATGACGGAGCGGTCGTTGGAGACGCCTGACAGCGTGGCGGCCAGCGGGTTCGAGCCGGAGGCCAGCATCCTACGGCCCGGCGCCGCGGCCCTGAAGAACATCGCGACCAGCGCGGCCACGCCCAGAGCGAGCAGGAAGACGAGTGGGATGTTCAGGACGGACGCCTGGCCGAACTCCTTCAGGCCGGGTGAGTAGTCACTGACGGTTCGGGTCCCGACCAGGCGGTACTGCGCGCCGATCAGGATCGTCATCGTGGCGAGCGTGACGATGAACCCGTTGATACGGGTGAACACCACCAGCGCACCCGTCAGCGCGCCGACGGCCGCGCCGAGCGCCAGCCCGATCACGATGGCGGCTGGGGCGGGAACGCCGAGATCGGCCATGAGCACACCCATCGCGCAGGCGAGGAACCCGCCGAGCGCGCCGACGGCCAGGTTGAGCTGGCCGACGCTCAGCGCGATCATCTGGGCCAGGCCGATCAGCACCGGCACGGGCAGGAACTGGAAGAAGGTCTGCACGGCGTTGCCGGAGGCGAACGCCCCGCCTGACGCCACCACGAGCGAGAGGTAGCCGGCGACACAGATCGCGATGAGCATCCTCACGATTTCACCCCCCGGCGTTGAAGGAAGCGATCGGCGGACAGCGCGAGCAGGAGGATGACGCCCAGGTACACGTTGAGATATTCCAGGCCGATCCCGACCAGTTCGAGCCCTCTGCGGATCACCAGGGTCAGCGACGTGCCGAGGAACGTGCCGATGACGGAGACCACTCCCCCGGCCATTGCGGTGCCGCCGAGAATCGCGCCGAGGAAGGAGGGCAGCAGGAACTCCTCGCCGATCGTCGCCCGGAACGACCCGGTGGCGACCGCGAGCATGAATCCGGCCAGCCCCGCCAGCAGCCCGCTCAGCAGGTGCGCGGTGACCACCCGGCGGCGCGTCGGGATGCCCGACAGCTCGGCGGCGAGCGGGTTGGACCCGGTCAGCAACAGCTCCCGGCCGGGCCGCGTGCCGTGGTAGAGGTATCCGAGCGCCAGCATCGGCGCCACCGCGAGCAGCATCATCTGCGGTACGGCGGGCGACCCGCACACGTTGCCCAGGCACACATCGCCCAGCGAGTACTGGCGCAGCTCGCGCATGCCATCGGGTTTGACGGTGAAGGCCGCGTTCGCGGTGAGCGCCGTGTAGACGACCGGGATCAGGCCCAGGAGCGCGAAGTCCATCGCGAGCGTGACCACGAAGGAGTTGACCCCGGTCCTGGCGATGATCCAGCCGGTGAAGGCGCCGATCGCCGCGCCCGCCAGGAGGCCGATGCAGAGGCCGGCGTACAACGGCAGGTGGAGCCGGTCGTAGGACAGCCCCATGAACATCGCGGAGAACGCCGCCATGCGGCCCACCGCGAGGTTCATGTGCCCGATGGAGAGCACGACCATCTGGGCCAGCCCGACGACGGTGTAGATGGCGATGTCGCGCAGCAGCGGGAAGAGCACGAGCCGCTCGTCGAAGAAGGCCGGGCTCAGCGTGCCGAACACGACGACGAGCACGACGATCAGGCCGAGCAGTCCGAACAGGGGCTTGCGGGTGCTCACGCCATCCGCCGCCTGTCGATGGCGTCGCGGTCCCAGTCGATGCCGAGCCCGGGGGTCTCGGGGGCGACGGCGTGCCCGGCCACGATCTCCAGCTCGCCGTGGGTGATGGCCCGCAGCTGCGGGATGTGTTCCACGTATCTGCCGTTGGGGATCGCTGCGGCCAGGCTGACGTGCAGTTCCATCAGGAAGTGCGGGCAGACGGCGACGTTGGCCGCCTCGGCGAGGTGCGCCACCTTGAGCCACGGGGTGATCCCGCCGACCCGTGCCACGTCCACCTGGACGATGGAGGCGGCGCCCGCGGCCAGGTATTCGCGGAATTGGCCGATGGAGTACATCGACTCGCCGACGGCGACCGGGATCGACGTTGACCGCGCCAGGTGGGCGTGGCCGGACAGGTCGTCGGCCGGCATCGGCTCCTCGAACCAGAAGATGTCGAGAGCCTCGAACGCGCGGGCCCGCCGCGTCGCCTCCGCATGGGTGAAGGACTGGTTGGCGTCGACCATGATGTCCATCGCCGGTCCCACGGCCTCGCGGACCTCGCGCAGCCGCTCCACGTCCTCGTGAAGGCTGGGCTTGCCGACCTTGATCTTGACTCCCGGCCAGCCGGCCTGCTTCGAGGCCTTGGCACCGCGAGCGAGCTCGTCCGCGGACAGGTGCAGCCAGCCTCCCTCGGTGTCGTACATCGGCACCTGCCGCCTGAACCCGCCTGCCAGCCGCCACAGCGGCTCACCGGCCCGCAGGCAGCGCAGGTCCCACAGGGCGGTGTCCACCGCGGCGAGCGCGAGCGAAGTGATCGCCCCCACGGCCGTTGCCCTGGTGTGCGCGAACAACTCGAACCACAGCCGCTCGATGTCCCGTGCGTCCTGCCCCACCAACTGCGGGAGCAGGTGTTCGCGCAGCATGGACAGCACCGCCCGGCCGCCGGTCCCGATGGTGTAGGCGTAGCCCGTGCCGGTGTTCCCGTCGTCGGTGCCCAGCTCGACGAAGATCGTTTCTTGCTTGACGAAGGCCTGCACGGCATCCGTCCGTACGGTTTCCACTTCCAGGTCGACGAGGTAGGCGTCGACCTGACAGATCTTGGTCACCCATGGCTCCTAGCGGCAGGAGAGCAGCTCAGCGGCGAACCGCTGCTTGATCTGCTCGGACGTCTTGCGCCGCTCGGTGTCGTAACCGTCGACGTTCTCCTTGGTGACGAGGAAGGACCCGGAGTCGATCACCACTCCCGGCTGCCGCATCGTGCACTGCTGACTCTGCAGCAGCGCCAGCGCCCACGAGCCGACGTAGGCCTGCCCACGCGGGTTCTGCGCGATCGTCGCGTAGGCCGATCCCTCGCGGATCGCGCGGAGGATCTCCGGATCGTCGTCGATCGCCACCACCTTGATCGGCAACCCGGCCTTCTTCACGCCCGCGGCCGCGGCCACGGCGGGGTTGTAGGCCGTGCTGACGATGCCGCCGATCTCCTTGCCGCGCGCGGCCAGCAGGTCGGCCACCGCCTTCTGGGCCGTCTGCAAGTCCTTGTCGACGTCGGCCACGACGGGCAGGAGCTTCACCGCGCCGGAGGTCTCCTCCACCGCCTTGTCCACGCCCTTGATCCGGCGCTGGGTGTTGGCGTCGACGTTGTTGCCGGTCAGGTGCACGAGCACGCCCTTGCCGCCCATGGCGTCAATGGCCGCCTTGGCCGCCTTGTAGGCCGCCACCTCGACGTCGGTGGACAGGCAGAAGTCGGCTTCGTTGGTGTCCCCGGCGGGGCACGAGGCGAGCGAGGCGACGGCGAAGCCCTTGCTCTTGAGGTCGCCGAAGGTCGTGTTGATGTCGGTGGGAGAGACTCCGAAGACGCCGAAGGCGTTGTAGCCCTGGGCCGCCAGCGAGTCGAGCAGGTTGTTCTGCTTGGCCTGATCCCATTCTGCGGTCTCGTTGAAGACGACCCCGCCCAGATGGAAGTCGGCGGCCGACTGGCGCGCCGCCTCCTTCCAGGGCTGAAAGTACGGGTGTGCGCCGCCGGGCACCAGCGCCACCTTGACCTTCGAGCCCTCCCGGAGCTCCACAGGCCCCGAAGCCGTGGCGGTGGAGGCAGCAGTGGGGACGGCTGCGGATTCTGTGGGTCGGGTGCTGCAGCCGACCAGGCCGAGCAGGATCAGGCAACAGGCTGCTGATGGAGCGATTCTCATGTTGAATCCGAGATCGTATAGGAAATATCCTGGCTGATAATGCTAGGGTGAGTCGAAGTAGTCAAGGGGTCGTCGAAGGGATGTCGGGTGACCGGGATAGCCCTGCCGCAGCGCACGGTGCTCTCAGACAGCGTCTACGAGGCCGTCAAGGCGCTCATCATGGATCACACCCTCGAACCGGACGCGAAGATCAACATTGACGCGCTGACCCGCCTTCTCGAGGTCTCCCATACCCCGGTCCGCGAGGCCCTGGCCCGCCTCGAGTCCGACGGGCTGGTCATCAAGCTGCCCCTGCGCGGCTACAGCATCAGCCCGCTGCTCACCCGCAAGGAGTTCGAGGACCTCTACGAGCTGCGACTCCTCCTGGAGCCGCCCAGCGCACGCCGCGCCGCGGAGGCGATGACCCCGGAGGGCAGGCGGGCGCTGCAGGAGGAGATGACCTCGTGCGAGGAGGCCCCTTCGGGCAGCCACTACGAGGACTACAAGGCCGTCACCGCCCACGACGCCCGCCTGCACGACCTGATCATGGCGCTGGCCGGAAACGACGCCATCCGGCTCGCGTTGGAACGCACCCACAGCCACCTGCACCTGTTCCGGCTGCACTACGGCAGCCCGATCGGCTCCCGGGCGCTGGAGGAACACCAGGCGATCGTCACCGCCCTGGTGGCCGGCGACCCCGCCGAGGCGGAGTCCACGATGCGCGCCCACCTCGAACGCGCCCGCGACCGGCTGTCGGCCGCCTTCGAGTAACCGCGGCGGGAACGTTCACCCCTCGCGTCCCCTCGGATACTGAGCTTGGCAAAAGTGAGAAGACGGTGTGATCATCGCCTACTGCAAGGGCGTGAGGGGCAACAGAGGTCCCAGCTTGATCAACCACTGGAGACAAGGGTGATGGACAAGGACGTCGCAGAGGAGCAGGCCGACATCGTCGCCACGCTGCTTCACCATGCGCACACACCGCTCACCGGCTCCGTGTACATCCGCGGAATTCTTCCGGCACCGGCATCCGAACCATCGGTGTGCGTGGTCCTCGGCCCCCCGAACGGATCAGTCGACGAACCCGACCAGATGGTCGGCTATGACATCCCCTACCACGTCGGCGACCACTACCTGACCGGCCCCAACATCGCCGGGATCCTCCGCACGGTCTGCGCAGGCATCGGCCTCGACCCCGGCAGCCACGTCGGCGACCTGATGGGAATCCCCCTCATCACGGTGGATGACCCCTTGTCCGTCGATCTCTCCCCGTGCACACCTGAGGACAACGCCTACACGATTCTGCGCACCCTCGTGTGGCCCTGGAGTGAGGAATATCCTGATCCACTCTTGCTGGGATTCCTCTTCTGCACCGCAGACAGACTCCGGCTCTACCTGGCCTCCAGCCGAGTCCCGGAAGGCGTCGTCGCGGTGGACACGCGCCCGTCAGGAGCCCTCACGGCTCTCTTGGCCGCGCTTCCGACTCTCATCACCGAGACTTCGCGCTACGCCGAACCCGATCCTTACTCCGTCCGCCTGGTCGACCTCACCGACTGGTAGGAAGTCCCGGACATTGCGCCGGTGCACGCATCAGGGCCCGATTCACTAGCTCGCCTGGCCGGGAGGTGCAGGGAGAGTACCGCCCTCACGATCGCCTGACTGTGGCGGGCCGCCGTTTCCGGCTGGGGGCGATCGGTTCCGGGTTCGCGGCGAGCCGCCTTCGAGATGGGCGGCCAGGTCGCTGCGCATACGGCCTGGAGGCCGTTCTCTCGCGCGCCCGTGCTCGGGCCGCGCAAGCAGCACGCCATGACCTAATATCAGCCAATGCTCGTGGTCCTCGTGAACGGCCTGCCCGGAGCAGGCAAAACCACCCTGGCCAAGCCACTCGCCCACGAGCTTGGTCTGCCCCTGTTCAGCAAGGACCGCATCAAGGAAACGCTGGCAGACCACATCGGCATCACTCCACCCGCCGGACTCACCGGCCGCCAGTGGAGCCGGCGACTCGGCGTCGCAGCAGGTGAGACCCTCTGGGCCCTACTCGCCGACAGCCGCCAGGGCGCGGTACTGGAGAGCTTCTGGCCGGTCAGCCTCCGACCAGTGGTGGTTGGCGGACTCCACCGTGCGGGAGTACAGACAGCACACGAAGTCAGGTGCACGGTCCCCCCTGCCATCGCACGTCAGCGCTACGAAGAACGCGAAGCAAGCAGACACCCGATCCATCAGGGGATCCTCGTCAGCGATCAGCACTGGGAACAGCGGACGCTCGAAGCCGAGCCGCTCGATCTCCACCACACCTACCACGTGGACACAACCTGGCCCGTGGATGTCAGATGTCTGGCGACGGAGATCCGCAGAAATAGCAACACGGGCGCCTCCGGCGAGGGCACTCCGGCTCCAGGATGATCACCCGCCAGGTATCGGGACCAGGGCCGGCGTGACTGCTCCAAGCTCCCAAGGGGGCTAGGCCTGTTCGGCGTCAGCGGTCAAGGCCGGCGAGCCGGTCGATTCGTCGCCCTGCCGGTAGTCGGTGAGATCGCGCAGGCGCCGGATCGGTGAGGCCAGCAGGACCAACGGCATGCAGGCGGCAGCGACGACGAAGAGCATCAGGGCGACCCGGCCGCCGAGAACCCCGGCAACGGCTCCGGCGGCCAGCCCGCCGATCGGGATCGCACCCCAGGAGACGAAACGGACTGTCGCCATCACCCGGGGCAGCAGGTCGGGCGGGCTGGCGATCTGGCGGTAGGTACGGGTCACCACGCTGAGCACCACCACGCCGGCGGAGAAGACCACGTTGCCGACGGCGAAGGCGGCGAAGCCCCGCCAGCCGGTGCCGAGGGGCACGACGAGCGCCCCGGCGAGCGAGACGAATCCGGCGACGATCAGGGCGCGGGCGGTCCCGACCCTGGCCGTGATCCGGTTCGTCAGGGCGGCGCCGATCAGCGTGCCGACGCCGTCCGCCGCCAGCAGCAGGCCGACGAAGCCGGGTTGGGCGTGCAACTCGCGCACGAGGTACAACGCGTAGAGCGCGTGCTGGGCCCCGCAGACGGCGTTCGCCGCGGTGGCGGCCCACATGCACGGCCCCATCACCGGGTGGTGCACGACGAAACGCCAGCCTTCCCGGATCATCGCGCGTACCGGTGGCCAGCGGTCGGGGGCCTCCGCGCGGCGTTCGGGCAGGGTCCGCAGCAGCAGGGCCGAGACGAGGTAGCTGGCCGCGTCGACGAGGAGGGTCGGCACCGCCCCGAACACCTGGACGACGAGACCGCCGACGGACGGCCCGGCGAGCTGGGTGGTGGCGTGGGTGCCGGAGGTCAGGCTGTTACGGGACTGCAGCTGCTCCTTGCTCACGATCGACGGCAGGAAGGTCGAGTTGGCGACGTCGAAGATGACGTCCGCGAAGCTGATCACGAGGGCCACGATCATCAACTGGGCGACCGTCAGACAGTCCAGCCACCAGGCCAGAGGTATGGAGACGACCGCCGCCGCGCGTGCCAGGTCGGCGACGACCTGAACGCTTCGCATGGGCAGTCGCTGCACCATCACCCCTGCGGGCAGGCCGATCACGATCCAGGCGACGTAACCGGCGGCGGCGATCATGCCCATCTCCAGCGCGGAGGCGTCGAGCACCGTCAACGCCGTCAGCGGCAGCGCCACCGCGCCCACCGCCGAACCGACCGCGCTGGTCGTGCCGGCCGTCCACCATCGCCAGAAGACGCTCGCGCCGCGCGCACTGCCGACTGCCATCTCGACATCTCCTCGGTGAGTTCCAGAATGGAACGCACTCTATACTGGGGCGTGTGAAGCGCGCTGATCTGTCCGACGCCGACTGCGGAATCGCGCAGGCGCTCGGAGTGATCGGTGACTGGTGGACGTTCCTGGTGGTGCGGGACATCGCCGGCGGCACCACCCGCTTCGACGGCCTTCAGCGCGCGCTCGGCGTCAGCCGTCGCGCTCTGGCCGAGCGCCTGGCCGGCCTGGTCGAACACGGGGTACTGGCGAAGCGGCTCTACTCCGATCGCCCGCCGCGCTACGACTACCTGCTGACCGCGAAGGGCGAGGGCCTGCTGCCGGCGCTCATCGCGCTGCAGGACTGGGGCACCAGGCATGTGATGGGCGACGGGGCGCTGACCGCGACCAGCGAGGAGGGGTCCGCCGAGACCCGTCGGGTGCATGAGCTGATCAACAGGCGACTGCCGGACGTCGTTCTGGAACGACACGACGGCGAGCGGGTCTCCCCCGGCGCGACGGGCGGCGCCTGGACCCTGCTCTACTTCTTCCCCGGCGCCTTCGCCCCCGGCACCCAGGATTTTCCGCCCGGCTGGGGTGACATTCCGGGTGCGCAGGGTTGCACGGTGGAAGCCCTCACCTACGCGTCACGGCATGCCGAGTTCGAGGCGTCCGGTGCGGTGATCCGAGGCGTCAGCACCCAGCGCCCGGACCAGTTGGCCGCCTTCGTCGCGCACGCGAGGTTGCCCTACCCTCTTCTGTCCGACCAGGACGGCAAGCTCGCGGCCGGGCTGCTGCTGCCGACCTTCCGGGTGGCCGGCGTCGACCGCTTCAAGCGCCTCACCCTGCTGGCCGACCCCGACGCGATCATCCGCGCGGTGCAGTTTCCGATCAGCGATCCGGCCGGCTCGGTGGACGAGATGCTCGCCCTCGTCCGCGGTCGATGACCACCCGCATGCGCCGGCGCGATCAAGGCAGCTCGCCGACCGGGGCGACGATGTGCGTGCCACCGCCGGTGCAGCGCCAGATGGCCGTCTCGTGCTCGTATCCGGCGTACAGGCCGCGATTGTGCGCGGCGCAGACAGGCCAGACTTTCATCGTCATTCCCATGATCGTTTCCTGGACGGCCTCGGCGACCTCCCCCAGCGCCCATTGAACGTTGCTGCCCGCGATGGCGTCGATGCCGTTGCCGTGATAGCCGCCCCGGAACTCCGCCCAGGCGCGCGCCCTGCTGTCCCAGTCGTGGGTGATCAGGCGAAGCGTACCGGCGACCCCGCCGGTACGGACGTCGCGCTTCACGACCTCCAGCGCCTGCTCCAGCGTCGTCCACAGACGGGGTTCGAGCGTGAATCCCGGCTGGAAGCCGGCTTCGCGGAGAAGGGTCTCGCCCAGGCGGGTCAGGTCGGCCGGGGTCAGCTGGGCAGTGGGGCGTTCGAGGAGCTCCCGCGTGGCCGGAGTGCCTTCGCCCCATTCCTCCAGCAGGAACGCCAGTCCGAGGAGGGGTTCGGCGTCAAGGCCGCCGTCGCGCAGTGCCGTGTAGATCCGGCCCAGCAACTCGTCCTCCAGCTGTTCGGCCTGCTCGTCGGAGTGCACGCTGCAGTGTCGCCCACCGCGTGAACCCCCGGCAAGCAGGCGGCCCTGCGGTGAGGTCGGACCTCAGGCCAGGCCGCCGTCATGGCCGGCCTCGGCAGTGGTCTTCAGGTCGGTCAGCCAGGCCTCCAGGCCCGCGCCGAGGTAGCCGGTGGAGGTCGGCACGTCGGCCTCCACCTGGGCGCCGGTCCAGGTCTCCTCGGTACGGACCAGCACGCCACCCTTGACCTTGGTGAAGTTCCAGACGTGGACACCCCGGTCGATGCGCAGTCCGTCGCCGATCGCGGGCCCGGTCCAACGGATGCACTGGTTCTCCTCGGCCTGCCGGACGGTGGAGGTGATGACCAGGGTCGTGGCGGGGGTCGTGGCCGTCTCGGGCACCGGGGTGGTCCACCGGAACCGCGAGCCCGGGCGCAGCTTGCCGGAGTCCAGGCGCTTCGCGCTCGCGACCGGCGGCTGCCACGACGGCCAGCGCTCCACGTCGGTCTGCAGCTTCCAGATGGTGCGCAGTGGCGCCTTGATCAGGGTCTCGGTGCGGTACCGGATCTTGGCGGCCGGGTCGACGCTCTGGCCGCCGCAGGTCAGGGGTGCCGGGTGGGGCCGCTCGGCGGCGGCGTTCCGGGCGTGGCCGGCGGCGGCGGATGACGGCGAGGCCACTGCGAGCGTGCCGGCCATGGCGAGCGGGATGGCGAACAGCGCGGCCGACCGACCGGCCCGGCGGGTGAACTCGGACATGGTTTTCCTCCTCGGTGCACGGGTGAGATCCGGCGAGCCGTTGTTACCCGGGCTCGCGTTAGTTAGAAGCTATAACGCACTTCCTGTTTACGTCAATAGCGTTGGTGATACCCTCTAACCATGTTCGACTGACGGAGAACGGCGAGGCGCCCATGGACGGAGACGCGGCGAGCCCGCGCGAGCGCTACCGAGCGCAGGTGCAGGGAGAGATCAAGCAGCACGCGTGGGAGCAGATCGCCACGACGGGCGTGTCCGCGTTGTCACTGAAAGCGATCGCCAAGCATCTGGGCATGAGCGGCCCTGCCCTCTACCGGTACTTCGCCGGCCGGGACGAGCTGATCACGGCGCTCATCCGGGACGCCTACCGCAGCCTCGCCGACACCCTCCGCGCGGCGTACGACTCCGGCGCCGAGGTCGCCGGCCTGGCTCATGCGGTGCGCGATTGGGCTCAGAGCGACCCGCACAGGTACTTCCTGATCTACGGCACACCCGTTCCCGGGTATCACGCGCCCGCCGACACCACGGCGATCTCGAACGAGATCATGACGGTGCTGACAGGCGCGTTCCGTGAGGCCGGTGTCCCGCCCTCGGACAGCCCGTTCGAGGCCCATCTCGACGGCCATCGGCAGTGGGCGGCCGACCCGTCGGTGCCGACGGCGGCTCTGCGCCGGGCGCTGTCCTTCTGGACCCGGCTGCACGGCGTGCTGTCCCTTGAGCTCGCCGGCCACTTCGCCGGAATGGGCATCGACCCCGCGCTGCTGTTCGCCGACGAACTCGACGATCTGCTGCGGCCCTGACCGGCGCCGGACGTCACCCCGGCAGCCCCAGGCCGGCGAGAAGCTGCCGGGTCATGCGCTCGAACGACTGCCCGGGATCCTCGGGCGGGTCGAGGGACGAGCCCGCCATGGCGGCCGCGATCAGAGGGTGACGTCCGTCGGCGGCGAGCTGGGCCCGGTAGGCCGCCTGGGCGGCCTGGCGGGCCGTGGGCGTTCGCCGTTCCTGAAGCTCGAGCTGCGCGAACAGCATCACCAGGCCGTTCAACAGGCTGATGGCTTCGAGCTTGCGGCGTCCCGTCATCGGTACGTGCTGGAGAGCGCGCAGCGCGTACTCCAGGTAGTCGGCGGCGCGAGGGCCCAGCCGGGTTCGCTCGACGGGGACGTCCAGGAGCCAGGGGTGCCGCAGGCAGAGGTCTCTGGTGCGGGCGGCCAGCGAGAGGAGGTCGTCGATCGGGTCGCCGGTGAGCGGGACGCTCAGGTCGACCTCGCCGGTCACGGCGTCGTGCATCAGGTCGATGAGGTCGTCACGCGTGGCGACGTACCGGTAGAGGGAGGCCGGGCCGGTGCCGAGCGCCTTGGCGATCTGCCTGGTGGACACCGCCGCCAGGCCGCCCGCGTCGGCCAGGTCGATGGCGACCGCGGCGATCTGCGCCCGGCTGCGTTCGGGGGCGGGACCGCGCGCGCCCCGCTCGGGTCTCAGCCATATGCTCGCCGGCTCCTCGGGCACCCGTTCTCCTTCCGCTCTGGCATGCCGCTATCGTAAATTACCGCGAACATCGATCGCAGTATTGGGGAGGCAGTCGTGCAGACATCTCAGGCGTGGACTCCGGTCCGCTGGGCCGCGCACGGTGACGTCCGCCTGGCGTTCGACCGGCTGACCGGCGACGATCGGGGAGAACCGCTGCTGCTGATCACCGGCCTCGGCGTCTCCCGGCTGTGGTGGCCCCAGGGACTGAGCGAGGCATTCGGCGCGGGCGGCTTCGCCGTGGCCCGCTACGACCAACGGGACGCGGGGCAGTCGACCCGCCTGCCGGCCACCACGGCCCGCAGCCCGGTCGCGGCGCTGTTCGGCAGGCGCGGCGCGGCCTACACCGCGGAGGACATGGCCGACGACGCGATCGCCGTGATGGACGCGCTGGGCTGGGAGTCCGCGCACCTGTTCGGCGTCTCGCTCGGCGGCGCCATCGCCCAGCGCGTCGCCGTCCGGCACCCCGGTCGGGTCCGGACGCTGACGACGATGTCCGCCGTCCCCGGCGACGCGGCGGGCCTGGAGACCATCCGGTACGTCCGGCTGAGCACGCTCGTCAGGCTCTCCCGCCTGAAATATCCCGACACGGTGGAAGGCGACATCGAATCCGGTGTCGCTGTCGCCCGGCTCATCTCCTCGCCCGGTTACCCGTTCGACGAGCGATCCACCCGCGAGGCGATCACGCGCATCGCCGACGCGGGCGTCCGGGACGCGCGCAGCCAGAGCCGTCAGATCGGCGCCCAGTGGCACGGCCCGCCGATCAGCACGATCAAGGCGCCCACGCTGGTCCTGCACGGGGAGGGCGACCCCCTGATCCGCCTCAGCGCGGCCCGCCGGATCGCGGCCCGCATCCCGGGCGCCCGCCTGCGGATCCTGCCAGGCGTCGGCCACGAACTGCCCGAGCCCGTATGGGAGACGATCGTCGGCGAGGTGCTCGGCCTCCAGTCCTGAAGATCTTCCCGGAGCTGAACAGTGGGTTAACGGACAGGACGAAACTGATCTTGTTGCAGTACCCTGCCCTTGATCGTTTACCCGGCTCGCTGGGTACGCCCCGCGCCCCGGCGAGGCGGTTACGCGCCCTCTTGGACCCATCAAAGATGAGGAAAGCTCGTGATCCGACGTTCCAGGGCATCGTTAACCGCGGCGGCCATCCTGCTGGCCGGCGCCGTTGCACAGCCCGCCTTCGCGGATGATGCCGCAACTCCCCGACCTGCGGTCGTACGGCCGGTCTCGGGCTTCAGCCCGCTGCCCGCAGGCTGCGGGCTTCCCCCCGGCGACGGCTACACGCTGAACCCCAACACCGAAGTCCTGCCCATGCTGGCGCGGGACCCGAACCGCCCGTGGCACCTCGTCACGGTCTTCCAGCAGGACCGCTGGAACCGGTACGGCAGCAACGGCGCGGTCACCGCCGTGTCGGAGGACTACGGTCGGACCTGGCAGCGGTCCGAGAACCTGCCCGCCTTCTCCCGGTGCAACGGCGGCACGACCGCCAACGGCGGAGACTACGACGTCACGACGGACAACTGGGTCACGGTCGCACCCACGGGCACCGCGGTGGCCGCGTCGTTCTCGCTGTCCCGCACCGGCGAGGTGACCGCCATTCTGGTGTCCCGGTCCGCCGACGGCGGCTGGACCTGGGACGCGCCGGTCACCCTGCAGCGCGACGACAACCCGCGGTTCTTCAACGACCGCCCCTCGGTGACCGCGGACCCGTACCACCCGGGCGTGATCTACGCGGTGTGGGACCGTATCGACAACCAGTCGACCGACACCGAAGAGAACTGGGTGCAGCCCATCTACCTGGCGAAGTCGACCGACGACGGGCGCACCTGGACCACGAGCAAGGTCTACGACGTCCCCACCAACAGCGGCGTCATCGGCACCCAGCTCGTGCCGCTCCCGGACGGGACGCTGCTGATCGGCATGCACCACGAGACGGACACCGAGGGCGCCACCCAGGTCATCCGCTCCACCGACGGCGGCCGGACCTGGTCGGCGCCGACGCTGAACGTCCCCGCCCCGCTCGCGGTGGGCCCCCGCATCCCGGACCCGGACAACTCTGGGGATCCGGTGCGTAACGCCTCCCTGCCGCTGCTGGCCGCCCAGCCGGGCACCCAGGTGGTGAACGCGGTCTGGCAGAGCCAGGACGCCGACGGCACCTTCCACGTGGCCTACTCACGGTCGACCGACGGCGGGAAGAAGTGGTCCAGCCCGGTCCGCGTGGACCGGACGCCCACCGGCTCCGCCGCCGTACCGGCCGTCGCCGTGTCCCGTACGGGGACCGTGGCGGTCACGTACTACGACTTCCGCAACAACACGCCCGACGCCGCCACCCTGCCCACCGACGTGTGGGCCGTGACCTGCGCCAAGAGCTGCACGCAGTCCGGGGCGTGGCGCGAGCAGCACCTCGAGGGGCCGTTCGACGCGCGGAAGGTCCCGGCGACGAGTGTCGGACGCCTGGTCGGGGACTACACCGGCCTGGTGTCGACCGGCACGGGCTTCACGGCCGTGTACGGCGTCACCACGGGCGATGTCGCCAACCCGGTGGACGTCCACAGCGCTGTCTTCTCCGGCTGAGCTCGCGGGCACGCCCGAGGAGATGTCGTCACTGGGCGAGTACGCCCGTGACACCACGGAGAGCCGGCGGCCGGCCGGGAGCACGTCACCCGGCCGGCCGCCTGACAGCCACCGTGCCCTGCCGGAATACCGGCGTGATCTACGCTGGCCGCATGAATCCACAGGCTGTGGACTGGGCGGCGATCCCGGGGCCGACGTGGTACCGGCCTGAGGACGTCGTGAAAGCCTTCGCCGACCTGCTCGCGAGTCCTCCTCGTGAGGACCTGGATGAAGGGCACGGCATTCGGTCGGCCGTAGGAAACGATCACGCCGGGACGCTTTGTCCGGCAGCCGTGGCAGGGACCGACGTGTTGTTGGGCGTCATCGCCGACCACCCCGGACCGCCCAGGCAGATCGCCCTTTGCGTTCTGCTCGATTGGTGGGGGTGCTTTCACCCTGAACCAGGCTTCGAGACGTACACCGGCCAGGAAGGAGAGACGATCGACGTCATCACGGCGATCGTCGAGCGGGTCGGACGAGCGACCGGCGCCCTTCGGGCGATCGCGGAACGCGACCCTCATGCCGGCGGCCTCATCCGAGAGCTGATCGCAGCGCATGGTCAGGGATGGACGGTCGTCGGTTCCAGCCCCGACGGCAACGCGACCGATCTCCGAGGTTGACCGCTGAAGCGGTGCCGGCGGTCACGCCGGTCCCGTCAGCACACCTGGGGGATGCACGTGAACGGGTTCTCCATGGTGGGCTGCTGCCACGGCGGAGGTGGGGCGGCGGTGGTCTCGGGTTCCCGGTCCGGGACCGTCGTCCCGGAGGGCGGGGCGGTGGTCGCGTCCCGCCGGGGTTCGTCGTCGGGCAGCGTCACCACGGGCCTTCCCGTGCGGGCGGGCTTGGCGGTCGGCGCGGGGGTTCTGAGGTGGGGCGTCCGCTTGGGGGCCGGGGGCGGGGTCCGGCGTTCCGTCTTCGTGGACGCCACCGTGGCTGCGGCCGTGGTGGGCCGCACCGCGGGCTGGGGTGTCGCGTCCCCCACGGCGGGTGACGAGCCGGCCGGGTCGTCGCCGCCGGAGTTGAGCAGCACCCCGCCCGTCACGAGGAGCGCCGCTGCCGCCGCGCCGCCGGCGATCGTCACGGCCAGCGTACGGCGGCGGCGTCGCCCCCGAACGGCCGGCGGGCCCGCGGACCGCCCGGAAGGCGCCTCCGCCCCGGCGATCCCGGCAGGCGCGCCGGAGTGTCCGGGTAACGCCACCCGTTGTCCGAGAGGACGCCCCGGGTGGGAGGAGGTCAGTCCCGCCACCAGGTCCTCCGCGCCGGGCCTCCGGGCCGGGTCCTTGGACAGGCCGGCGGTGACGAGCGCGAGCAGCGTCCCGTCCAGCCCGGTGATCACCGGCTCCTTGTTGAGGATGCGGTTGATCACCGCCGGGGTGGAGTCCGCGCCGAACGCGGGCCGTCCCGAGGCGGCGAACACCATGGTCACGCCCCACGCGAAGACGTCGGCGGCCTCCGTCACCGCCTCCCCGCCGAGCTGCTCCGGCGCGAGGTAGGACGGCGTCCCCATCGTCGATCCGGTCGAGGACACGCCCGGCGCGTCCAGAGCGCGGGCGATGCCGAAGTCGATCACGACGGGACCTTCCGGCCCCATCAGGATGTTGGCGGGCTTGAAGTCCCGGTGCAGGATCCCCGCGCGGTGGATGGCGGCCAGCGCCGTGGCGGTGCTGATCGCCAGGCGTTCCAGCGCGGCGCCGCGGCGCGGCCCCTCCCGGGTGACCAGCTCGCGCAGCGAGGGCCCGGGCACGTACTCGCTGACGATGTACGGCCGCTGGCCCGCGAGGTCGGCGTGGAGCACGGGCGCGGTGGAGAACCGGGCCACGCGCCGGGCGATCTCCACCTCGCGCAGGAACCTGTTCCTCGCCTCGGGGTCGCCGAGCAGGCCGTGGTGGAGGAGCTTGACGGCGACCTGCTCGCCGGTCGCCGTCCGTCCCAGGTAGACGACGCCCTGGCCGCCCTCGCCCAGCCGTGCCGTGATGTCGTACGGGCCCAGCCGCCGCGGATCGTCGTCCATCAGCGGTTGGTTCACTCTGGCCCCCCAGAACGCGTCAACACTGCATGAAAGGTATCAGCGTGGTTGTCGCTACGTCCCCCCGTCGCGATCAAGCCCACCCGGTTCGGGTCAGGAGGCGCGGGTCATGGCTGGCCGACCTTGCGGAGCACCACGCCGAGCAGCCGGTCTGTCGTCATATATCCGGCATGGCGAGAGTCGTGGGACCGGTCTGGATTGTCACCCAGCACCACCAGGTGCCCGTCGGGCACCCGGGTACCCGGCGCCGTGCGCAGCGCGGGCACCGTGTCCCGCGGTATCGGGTCGCCCGGCACGGCCGCGACCCGCTTGACGATCCAGCGCGGGCTCAGCTCCGCTCCCTCCTCCGGCCGTCCGTCCGGCCCCGGCCGGTGGCCCAGACCGGCGAGGACCACGACCTGCCCGTCACGCAGCGAGCGGGCCGGCGTGCGCCGCACCACCAGCCGCTCCCCCGGCCGGTACGTCGGCAGCATGCTCTCCCCCTGAACGGTCACCACCACGTACCGCCGCCGCACCCACACGACGGCCAGCGCGACGACGACACACGCGACCGCCGCAGCCACCACGACGCCCCCGGTCACCGCGCCGCCCCCGTCGGTTGCACGTCGTCCCGGTAGCCGGCGGCCTGCCGGGTGAACAGCCGGGCGTACGTGCCGTCGTCGGCCAGCAGCGAGGCGTGCGTGCCCTCCTCGGTGACGCGGCCGTCGGCCAGCACCACGATCCGGTCGGCCTCACGGACCGCGCCGAGCCGGTGGGAGATCACCACGCTGGTGCGTCCGGACCGCAGCCGCGCGAGCCGGGTGTGGATCTCGTACTCGGCCTCGGGGTCCAGGCCGGAGCTGGGCTCGTCGAGGATCATCAGGTCCTGGTCGCTGCGCAGGAACGCCCGCGCGAGCGCCAGCCGCTGCCACTGCCCGCCCGACAGCAGCACGCCTGACGAGCTCGGCACCCCCGAGGTCGGCGCGTCCTCCGCCTCCGACGATTCCTCCGGATCCGGGTCGAACTCGCGGCTCAGCAGCGTGTCGTAGCCGCGTGGCAGGGCCACGAGGGCGTCGTGGACGCCCGCCTCCCGCGCCGCCCGCTCGATCCGCGTCCCGTCCTCGACGGCGCTCAGGTCGCCCACCGCGATGTTGTCGGCCGCCGTCAGCTCGTACGCCACGAAGTCCTGGAAGACCGCGCCGATACGGGAGCGCAGCGTCTCCGGCGGCACGTCGCGGATGTCCACGCCGTCCCAGAGGATCGCTCCGCGCGTCGGGTCGTAGAACCGGCACAGCAGCTTCACCAGCGTGCTCTTGCCGGCGCCGTTGAGGCCGACGAGCGCGACCGTGGAGCCGTTCGGGATGAACAGGTCGACCCCGCGCAGCACCCACGGATGGTCGTCGCCGTACCGGAACCACACGTCGCGCAGCTCGATGCCCCGGCGCAGGGCGGGGAGCGACTGGGGATCGCGCGGCGCGGGCAGGTCGGAGCCGGCGGACACGACCTCGACGTGATGCCGGAACGTCAGAAGCTGCTCGTAGGCCATCACCCCGGCCGACACCATGACGTTCAGCGCCGCCTGAACTCCGGCCGAGGCCGCCACGAACATCGCCACATCCCCCACGCCGAGCTCGCCGCGACCGGCCGCGAGGATCGTCCAGACCAGCCCGGCGCCGACCACGGACGCCGAGACCGCCGAAAGGCTCGCCTGCACGACGAACTCCCGCCGGTCCATCCGGCGGCGGGCGGCGTCGGCGGTCCGCAGCTCGGCCAGCATGCGAAGGCGCAGGAAGTCGCCGAGGCCGAAGAGGCGGATCTCCTTGGCGGCGTCCGCCGTCGACATCAGCTGCGCGTAGAACACCTCACGGCGCTCGGCCGGCCCGATCCGCCACAGCATCGCGACGCGCTGCCGCGACATCCGCAGCTCGATGAGCAGCGCCGGCACGGCCGACAGCAGGACCAGGGCGGTGAACGTGGGGCTGATCACCGCCAGGGAGCCGACGAAACCCGCGACGGTCACCGCGCCGCGCGCGGTGGAGGTGGCGGTGTCCACCAGCCTGCCCGGGTTGGCGGCGCTCTGCTGGGCCAGGCGTAGCCGGTCCAGGAACGCGGGGCTCTCGAAGCGGGTCAGTCCCGTGAAGCGGGTCACCGCGGCGAACAGCTCGTCCTTGGCGCGCAGCGCCGCCCGGCGGTCCACCTCGCCGCGCAGGTACTGCGTGGCGTGCGCGGCCGCCGCGGCGACCGTCGTCACGACGGCGATCGTCACCGCCAGGCCGAGCAGCGCGGCGGTCCGGCCGTGCGCCAGGCCGTCCAGGACGGCCTTCGTCAGCCAGGCCAGGGCGACCGGGGTGGCGGCCCCGACGAGCGTGGCCGCCATGTACCCGAGCACGTGGGCGGGCGCCGCCCGCCACACCATCCCGGCGGCGCGGGCCGCGCATCCCGCCAGGCGGCGGGGCGTCGGCTTCGCGTCCGGCGGGCGGCTGGTCACGCCGGCGACCCGACCGGCAGCCGCGAGATCTTGGGCGCCGTCGCGAGGAGCTTGCCGCCCTCGGCCACCTGGTAGAAGGTCGGGAACGCCTGCAGCTTGAACGCCTCGGCGACCTGGGGCGGCGTCGCCTCCTCCACGATCACCCGCGCCACCGGCGACAGCGTCGTGACCAGGTGCGCGACGTCGCCTTCCCGGCCGTCGACCACCGCCACCACGCGGGAGCGGTCCTGACCGGCGGCCCAGGAGGCCAGCTCGGGGAGCTGCTCACGGCAGCCCGCGCAGTCCGGCGACAGGAACGCGACGACGGTGCCCTCGGCCAGGCCGTCCCGCGTGACGCGGTCTCCGTCCACGGTCGTCGCGTCGAAGTCGCCCACGGCCTCGCCGATGGCCGCGCCGGCTCTCACCCCGGACAGGCCGCCGGAGCCGACGACCTCGTACAGGGCGTCGATGAGCTTCGTGTGCTCCTTGATCCGCCGGACCAGGCCGAGGGTCAGCAGCAGGTTCACCAGGCACAGGAGGCCCAGGAGGACCATGATGGCGACCAGATAGGGCACAGGACACCTCCGTGTCGAAAGTTCACAGGGTGTGCCCGGCGGCGGACGGCCGCCGCCGGGCACGGGTCATCGCGACGGGCTCGTCACCATGAGGACGGGTGCGGGCGGCCTGGGGGCCGCGGCCCGCGCGCGTCGCGGGGACGAGCGTCCGCAGGTGTCGTCAGGCGCAGGACCTGGTGGACACGCAGCTGCCGCAGTGGTGGGAGCCGTTCGGGTAGTAGCAGCAGTACTTCCAGGTGGACTTGCTGCAGCACTGGTAGTCGCAGTCGGTCGCCCGAGCCGCGGTGTGGGGGGCGAACAGCTCCAGGAGCCGGTCGGCCATCCTGTTCATGACACGCATGGAACCTCCCTGTCGACGCTCCGGGCACGGCTTCCCGCACCCGGCGCGGCGGACGGGCGGCTCATCTCACGAGGCCACCGTCCCGCCGCTCGTCGCAGAGACTGCGTCAGAGGTCTGAGCGATTTCTCAATGATTTCTCAACGGCCGTTCTTCCTGACCATGGGCGGCGACGCGGTCGCGCACCGTACGGGCCCGGGCGTCGCCGACGGCGTCGTAGCACCGGGCCGCCCGCTCCCAGGCGTCGAGGGCGGCCGCGGTGTCGCCCGCCGCCACGTGCGCCTCGCCCAGGCGGACCAGCGTCTCGGCGGCGGGGTACAGGTCGTCGCACCGGCGGAAGAGCTCCACCGCCCGCTCGTAGCAGACCACCGCCTGCGCCTGCTCGCCCATGGCCTGCAGGATGTACGCGATGCTGTCCCAGGCGTGCGCCTCGCCCTGGGCGTACCCGTGCTCGGCCAGGATGCGCTGCGCCCGGCGGCAGTCGGCCAGTGCCCGCTCGTGGTCGCCGTGCTGGGCCCGCAACCATCCCGCGTTGTTCAGCGCCCGCGCCTCGCCGACGACGTCGCCGGCCCGCCGGAACAGGTCCCGCGCGCACAGCAGGCTGTCCAGCGCCTCGCCGGGTCGCACCACGATCAGCGAGGCCGACAGGCCCATCTGGACGTGCGCCTCCAGAGCCGGCTCGTCGAGTGACCGGTGCAGTTCGACCGCCCGCTCGAAGTGCTCGACCGCCTCCTTGTGGCCGCCGAGCCTGGCGTGGGCTCGGGCGACGCTGTTGTGGCAGCGGGCCTGGGCGAGCGGGTCGCCGGCCCGGCCGGCCGCCTCCAGCGCCACGCCCTGGACCCGCAGGATCTGCTCCCACGGGCCGCGCCGGTGCATGAACTCCGCGAACGCCCACGCCAGCTCGTACGCGTGCCGGTCCAGCCCGGCCCCGGTCGCCTCCGCCAGCAGCCCGGGCAGCGCCGCGCACTCGTCGGCGTACCAGCGCAGCGCGTCGGCCTGCCCGGCGAACCGCTCCGCCACGGCCCCTCGCGCCCGGGGGTGTGGCTCCAGCTTCTCGCGGTGCGGATAGCAGACCTCGCTCGCGGCGCACGCCGAGTGCAGGTAGTAGTCGAGCAGCCGCCGCGTCGCCCCGCGCCGCACCGCCCGGCTCTCGGCGGCCCGCTCCTGCTCGGCCGCGTACGCGCGCAGCAGGTCGTGCAGGCGCAGACGGCCGGGCGCGGGGACGTCGACCAGGTTGGCGCGTTCGAGCCGGGCGACCAGCTCCCTGGCCCGGTCCACCGGCACGGCGGCCAGGCTCGCCGCCGCGGCGAGCGGCAGGTGCGGGCCCGGGTGCCGGCCGAGGCGGCGGAACAGCCGGATCGCCGGCTCGGGCAGGTCCCGGTACGACCGTCCGAACACGGTGCGCAGGTCGATCGCCGGGTCGCTGTGGGTGAACGGCTCCAGGTCCGCGCCGGTCCGGGAGAGGTCGGCGGCGACCTCGGGCAGCGGCTGGTCGGCGCGTCCGGCCAGTTGCGCCGCGACGATCGCCAGGGCCAGCGGCAGCCGGCCGCACCGGTGGATGATCTGCTCCGCGGCCTCCGGCTCGGCCGCCAGCCGCGACTCGCCCAGCCGCGCGGCCAGCAGGTGGTAGGCGTCGTCGTCCGGCAGGACGTCCAGCCGGATCAGGGAGGCGCCCTCGGCGACCGCGAGGCCGGACAGCTCGGCGCGGCTGGTGATCAGCGTCGCGCAGCCCGGCGCGGCGGCCAGCAGCGGGCGCACCTGCTCGGCGCCGTGGGCGTCGTCGAGCACGACGAGCACCCGGCGGGAGGCCAGCATGCTGCGGTAGAGCCCGATCCGGGCCTCGACGCCGGACGGCACCTGGGCCTCCGGGACGCCGAGCGCGCCGAGGAAGCGGGGCAGGATCATGGCGGCGTCGGCGGCGTCGACCCTGCTGAGATCGGCGAAGAGCTGCCCGTCGGGGAAGCGGTCGCGGTTCAGGTGCGCCCAGCGCAGCGCGAGGGACGACTTGCCCACCCCCGGGGGTCCCGAGATGGCGCAGATCGCCGCGGTCGCCGCCGGGTCGCCGGTCGCGACGGCGGCCAGCCGTTCGAGCTCGGCCGCCCGCCCGACGAAGAACCGGAGATCCACCGGCAACTGGGCCGGGACCACGCCGGCGGTCTCGGCCGCGTCACCGGACAGCAGCAGCATCCGGTGGACGCGGCGCAGCTCCGCGCCCGGCTCGACGCCCAGCTCCTCGGCCAGCGTCCGGCGCACCCGGGCGAAGTGCGCCAGCGCCTCGGCGGTCCGCCCCCACGCGTGCAGGGCCTCGATGAGCGCCGCCGCCAGCAACTCGTCCAGCGGGTACTCGTCGGCCAGCGGCGACAGCGCCGCGACGGCCGCGGCGGCGTCGCGGCCGGTCATCATCCGCGCCCAGCGCAGCGCGGTCTCCTTGCGCTCGTCGCGCAGGCGGTTGCGGGCCCGCTCGGCCCACTCGCCCGGCAGCCCGGTCAGCGGGTCGCCGCGCCACAGCGCGAGGGCCTCGCCCAGCAGCGGGGCGGGATCCGGCTCGGCCATCGCCTGGTCGGCGAGGCCGCGGAACCGCGACACGTCGACCGCGGACTCGTCCACGTCGAGCAGGTAGCCGCCGAGCCGGTGGACGACCGCGCCGTCGTCGCCGAGGATCTCGCGGCGGATGCGGGTGATGACCGTGTACAGGGTGTGCCGCGCGCCGGCCGGGACCTGGTCGCCCCACACGCGGGCGAGCAGCGACTCGACCGGCACGACCCGGCCGGCCTCCCAGGCGAGCGCTGCGAGGGCGAGCGCGACCTGCGGGGGCCGCACGGGCCGCGGACGGCCCGTGCGCTCCACCTCGACGGGTCCGAGCAACCGAATCAGCACGACGTCCATCCCTTGCTCGTGGATCTTCGAGCGTAACGAACGCGGCGGCGCCGGCGCCGACGGTTCCGCGCTGCCGATGATCTTTTCTCGACGAGGTTAGTCATCCGACTGACTTGCTGTGGACACACGCCCCCGCGACCCGCTAGAGTGTCATTCAGTCAGCCAACTAACTAACTCTCTAGGAGAGCAACATGATCGTCGTCACCGGAGCCACCGGCAACGTCGGCCGCGCACTCGTCGACGCCCTCGCCTCAGCCGGGGAGCAGGTCACGGCCGTGTCCCGCCGGCCCGCCCAGGTCCCCGACGGAGTACGCCACCACCGCGCCGACATGGACGACCCCGCGAGCCTCCGGCCCGCCCTGGACGGCGCCGCGGCGCTCTTCCTGCTCGTGGCGGGCGACGACCCGCACGCGATCCTCAAGGAGGCGGCGGGCGTCGGGCGGGTCGTGCTGCTGTCCTCGCAGGGCGCGGGCACCCGGCCCGAGATCTACCGGCACCCGGCCCTGTTCGAGCAGACCGTACGCGAGTCGGGAGCGGACTTCACGATCCTGCGGCCGGGCGGCTTCGCCTCCAACTCCTTCGCCTGGGCCGAGTCCGTCCGGACCGCGCGCACCGCCGCCGCGCCCTTCGGGGACGTCGGCCTGCCGGTCATCGACCCGGCCGACATCGCCGAGGTCGCCGCCGCGGTGCTGCGCGAGCCCGGGCACGCCGGCCGTACGTACGAGCTGACCGGACCGGCGCCCGTCACCCCGCGCGAGCGGGCGGCGGCGATCGGCGAGGCCCTCGGCGAGCCGGTGCGGTTCGTCGAGCAGACCCGCGAGGAGGCGCGGGCGCAGATGCTCCAGGTGATGCCCGAGCCCGTCGTCGAGGGCACGCTGGCGATCCTCGGCGCGCCCACGGCGGCCGAGCGGGCCGTCAGCCCCGACGTCGAGCGCGTGCTCGGCCGCGCCCCGCGCGCCTTCGCCGAGTGGGCCGCCCGCAACCTCCCCGCCTTCCGGTGATCGCCGCCGCCCTCCCCGGCGCCGCGGCCGAGCGCTTCCTGGCCGAGCCGCGCCTGGCCACCCTCACCACCCTGCGCCCCGACGGCTCGCCGCACGTGGTCGCGGTGCGCTTCACCTGGGATCGCGCCGCCGGCCTGGCGCGGGTCCTGACCACCGGCTCCACCCGCAAGGCCAGGAACCTCTCCCGGCCGGGCGGGCGCGCGGCGCTCTGCCAGGCGGAGGGGTTCCGGTGGGTGACGCTCGAAGGCGCCGCCACCGTCCACGACGCCCCCGAACGGGTGGAGGAGGGCGCACGCCGTTACGCCGCCCGCTACGGGGCGCCGCCGCCGAACCCGCCCGGCCGCGTGGTCATCGAGATCGCGGTCGACCGCGTCATCCGACTCAACCTCTGAGGAACCGATCATGCCTGTTCAGCACGTCCTCGACTCCACCGTCCACTACCGGGAGTCCGGCTCCGGGACGC
The DNA here is from genome assembly GCF_013363975.1 of Nonomuraea montanisoli. Taxonomy (GTDB): domain Bacteria; phylum Actinomycetota; class Actinomycetes; order Streptosporangiales; family Streptosporangiaceae; genus Nonomuraea; species Nonomuraea montanisoli. The sequence continues at coordinate 120,261 of NZ_JABWGN010000005.1, forward strand.
CCCTCGTCTTCCTGCACGGCAACCCCACCTCCTCCTACCTGTGGCGGAACGTCATGCCGGCCGTGGGCCCCGGGCGGCTGCTGGCCCCCGACCTCATCGGCATGGGCGAGTCCGGCAAACCCGACATCGCCTACACCTTCGCCGACCACGCCCGCTACCTCGACGCCTGGTTCGACGCGCTCGGGCTGCGCGACGTGGTGCTGGTCGGGCACGACTGGGGCGGCGCCCTCGCCTTCGACTGGGCCGCGCGCCACCCGGACCGGGTACGCGGCATCGCGTTCACCGAGACCATCGTCAAGCCGATGACCTGGGAGGAGTTCCCCGAGGACGGCCGCGAGCTGTTCCGGGCGATCAAGACCGAGGGCGTCGGCGAGGCCATGCTCCTGGACGACAACGCCTTCATCGAGCAGGGCCTGCCGGGCAGCACGGCGACGCCGATGTCCGCGGGCGACCTCGACGTCTACCGCAAGCCGTACCCGACGCGCGAGAGCAGGCTGCCGCTCCTGCGGTGGGCGCGCTCGATGCCGCTGGACGGCGAGCCCGCCGACGTCGTGGCCAGGGTCGAGGCGTACGACCGGTGGCTGGCGGCCAGCGCGGACGTGCCCAAACTGCTGATGACGTTCGCGTACGGCGCGGGGGTGATGGTGCGCGACGACATGGTCGCGTGGTGCGCCGCCACCATGGCGGGCCTGGAGATCGAGCGCTCCGACGCCGTCGCCGGGCACCACACGCCGGAGGACCAGCCCGCTCTGATCGCCGCGGCCGTCTCGGCGTGGGCGGACCGGCACGGCCTGCGCTGACCCGCCGCCCGGCCGCCCTCCAGCAGCCGACGGACCCGGCTCAGCGGATGATGCGCGCCCGGGCCCGCAGCAGGGCGGCCACGATCGTCTCCTCGCGCTCGGGGCTGAGCCGGACGATGGGGATGGAGCAGCTCAGCGCCTCGTTCGGCGCCGAGCCGAAGTCGAGGGCGACGGCGAAGCAGCGCAGGCCGATGGTCGACTCCTGCTCGTCCACGGCGTGGCCCCGGCGGCGGATCTCCTCCAGCTCCGCGCGCAGCGCCGTCCGGTCGGTGATCGTGTGCTCGGTCCGCGCCTCCAGCCCCGGCGGCAGCAGCGCGTCGACCTCCTCCCAGGGACGTCCGGCGAGGATCGCCTTGCCGAGCCCGGTCGCCCAGGACGGCAGGCGCCGGCCGGGCCTGGAGACCACGGCGAGGGAGTGCCGCGTGATGTTGGTGGCCAGGTAGACGACCTCGGCGCCGTCGAGGCGCGCCAGGTGCACGGTCTCGCCCAGGTCGCCGTGCAACTCGTCCATCACGGGCTGCGCCCGCTGGACGACGTCGTCCCGCTCGACGTACGCGGCCCCCGCGCGCAGGGCGCGGATGCCGATCCGGTAGCGGCCGCCGCCGTCGGTCTCGATCCAGCCCGTGTCCACCAGCGTGGTCAGCAGCGCGTAACCGCTGGCCCGCGGCATTCCGAGGGCGGTCACCACCTCGCGCAGCGAGCACGCCCGAACCGCGGAGCTGAGGTATTCGAGCACCGCGATGGTCCGCTCGGCCGACTTGACGCTGCGGACGCCACCACCTCCCCCTTCGGCGGGCTCGCCGGACGGCTCCAGGACCTGTTTCGTCATCGACCACCTCTTGACGCCTGTGGAAACGCCAACTTAATGTCTCGGCTACAAATATAGACGTCGTCTCTATATGTAGACAAGAGGTTCGCCGTTGATTCCCCCCGCCCTTTCGCGACTCGCCTCGCTCTCCGGCTTGCTCGCCTTCCCCGTCACGCCGTTCACGGAGACGGGGGACGTGGATCTGGCCCGTCTCAGGACCCACCTCGACGACATGCTCGCCGCGGAGCCCGGGGCGATCTTCGTCGCCTGCGGGACCGGCGAGCTGGCGTCGCTGACGGCCGGCGAGCAGCGGGCGGTGGTCGAGGCCGCCGTCGAGCACGTCGCCGGAGCGGTGCCCGTGCTCGCGGGAGTGGGCGGCGGCACGCGGACGGCCGTGGAGCTCACCCGCGCCGCCGAGGCCGCCGGAGCCGACGGCGTGCTGGCGCTCCCGCCGTACCTCCAGGTCGGCCCGCCGGCCGGGCTCGTGGCGCACTACCGGGAGGTGGCGGCGGCCACGGACCTGGGGGTGATCCTCTACCAGCGCGGCACCGCGATCTTCTCCCCCGAGGCGGTGGCCGAGCTCGCCGAGGTGGACAACATCGTCGCGCTGAAGGACGGGCACGGCGACATGGAGCTGCTCCAGCTCATCCGGACCGCCACCGGCGGGCGGCTCCCCCTGCTGAACGGCCTGCCGACCGCCGAGATCCACGCCCGTTCCTACGCCGGCGTCGGGGCCCGCGCCTACTCCTCCGCGGTGCTCGCCTTCCTCCCCGAGGTCGCCACCGCGTTCTTCCGGGCGTTCGACACGGGCGACGACGCGACCCAGGAGCTCCTGCTGCGCGAGTTCTACGCGCCGCTCGCCCGGCTGCGCCAGACGACCCCCGGTTACGCCGTGTCGCTCGTCAAGGCCGGCCTCGCCCTGCGCGGGCGCTCCGCCGGCCCCGTACGGGCGCCGCTGGCCCAGGTCACCCCGGAGCACCGCGAGCAGCTCGCCCGCATCATCGACCGCGGGCTCGCCGCCCTCGGCGCGACAGCCGTCGCCTAGCACGCGGCCTGCCCGGCCCCCCAGTCGGCGAGTCCGGCTGCGGCAAGTCGACGCTCGCCCGGGTGCTGCTCATGCTGGAGCGCCCGGACCGGGGCCACGTCAGGTTCGAGGGGACTGACCCGTTCGCCCTGCGGGGCAAGGAGCTTGGCTGCAGGTTCCGGACCCGCTGCTGGAAGGCCGAGGACGTGTGCGCCCGGGAGGCGCCGCCCCTGATGGCGCCGGCCGGCGAGCCGGCGCACGCGGCGGCCTGCCACTTCCCTCTCCAGGACGCGGCGGCCCGGTAGGCGCCCAGCTCTGGATCGTCACGTAAAGCGATTCTACAATCGCTTTACGTGACGACGAAGGAGCGTGAAGCCCTGGACGAGAGCCGGTCGATGTCGTCGGCGCCCAGACCGAGTCATGATCTCAGAGTCCCGCCCGGCGTGGTGGCGACGGCCGAGCGCGGCCTGGCCGGCGGCGGCCGCCCCCGCAAGCGCGTGCTCGTCATCGGGGGCGGCATGGCCGGCCTGGTGGCCGCGTACGAGCTGATGCGCCAGGGGCACGAGCCCGTCGTGCTGGAGGCCCAGCAGCGGGTGGGCGGGCGCGTGCTCACGCTGCGCGGGTTCGCGCCCGGCCTGTACGCCGAGGCGGGCGCGATGCGCATCCCCCGCGTGCACGACCTCACGCTCGCCTACTGCGCGAAGTTCGGCCTCAAGCTGCGGCCGTTCGTCATGGGCAACCCCGCCGCCCTGGCCTACATCCAGGGCGTCAGGACCACGCTCGGGCAGCTCAACGACAACCCCGGGATCGTCGACTTCGGCCTGGCCGAGCACGAGCGCGGCCGCACCTACGAGGACCTCTGGCGCACCGCCACCCAGGAGATCCACGAGCTGTACGAGCGGGAGGGCGAGAACGCGCTCGACCGCATCTGCGCCGAGTACGACCGCTACTCCATCCGCAGCTTCCTGCACGAGCGCGGGTTCTCCGAGGGCGCCATCGAGCTCTACGGCGTCATGAGCTTCCGGGAGGCCAACCTCAACGCGGCGGTCATCGAGCAGTTCCGCGAGATCATCGGGCGGGCGTTCGAGGACATGCAGGAGATCGAGGGCGGCTGCGACCTGCTGCCGACCGCCTTCTACCACGAGCTCAGGAACCACGTCCGCTTCGGCCACGAGGTCACCGCCATCGAGCAGGACGACCACTCGGTGACCCTGCACGTCCGCACCGCCTCGGGCCGCACGACGTTCACCGGCGACCACGCGATCTGCACGATCCCGTTCTCGGTGCTGCGCGACGTCGAGACCAGGCCCGCCTTCTCGCGCCGCAAGCAGCGCGCCATCCGCGAGCTGCACTACAACGCCTCCACCAAGATCCTGTTCCAGGTACGGCGGCCGTTCTGGGAGCGCGGCGACGGCATCGTCGGCGGCACCACGGTCACCGACCTGCCGATCCGGCGCATCTGCTACCCCTCGCACCCCGCGCCGGGCGACGAGCGGGCGGTGCTGCTGGCCAGCTACACCTGGGGCCAGGACGCGCTGCGCTGGGGCGCGATGTCCCCACAGAAGCGGATCGAGCAGGCGCTGGAGGACGTCGCCAAGATCCACCCCGAGATCCACGACCACTTCGAGTTCGGCGTCACCCACTCCTGGTACAACGACCCCTACGCGGCCGGGGCGTTCGCCCTGTTCGAGCCGCATCAGCAGACCAGCCTGCACGACGCGATCGTCGCGCCGGAGGGGCGGGTGCACTTCGCGGGCGAGCACTGTTCGCTGTGGCACGCGTGGATCGAGGGGGCGCTGGAGTCGGGGCTGAGCGCGGCACAGGCGGTGCACGAGGCGCCCTGACCCCGGCCCGCGGGTGCGGGTCAGTGCGCGGCGGGGCGGACGCTGTCGGCGTAGTGGCGCAGATGGGCGGCGGCCGTGGTGAGGTCGGCGGCGGCGGTCGTGCAGGCGGCCAGGTGGGCGTTCACCGCATGGCGCAGCCAGCGCGGCGCGACGCCGCCCGCCTCCAGCCGCTCGCTGATCTCACGCAGGCGCTCGGCGCACTCGGCCAGCGCGCGGGCGTCGGTCTCCAGCACGACCGCGTGCGCGGTGATCGGCGCGGGATCGGCCGGACGCCGGGCCGGTCGCCGAGCGGGGGGACGGCGCATGTGGACCTCCGATCAGAGGGTGGAGTGTGCTGCCGGGCTCAGGTGGTCGGCACCGGGACGGCGGCGTCACGGAGGGTCCGGCGGGCGGTGGCCGACAGGCAGAGCAGCGGGCGGGCGCCGTCGAGACCCAGGTCGCGGAGCAGGCGGGCCAGCGGGTGGGCCGACCCGGGCGCGACGGTGAGCCGGAGCCAGGGCGCGGGGTGCAGCAGAGCCCGGCCGCGGGCCCGAACACAGGAGCGCAGCGTCGTGCCCGCGGCCCGCGCGTAGCCGACCAGGTCGCGCTCGCTCACCGGCAGCCCGGGACCGAGCCGCCCGCCCAGGACGAGCAGCCACTCCCCCGCAGCGGCGCTCCCGGCCGCGCTGTCCCCGTAAGCCCCGGCCCGAGAGGCTCCGCCGAGTCCGGCGGTGATGCGGGCGAGCCCCCTGGCCAGCCCGAACTCCAGCGGCAGCAGCGACGGCTCGCCGCCCCACAGCCGCGGCGCCAGGGCGGCGACGACGGCGGTGTCCACCACGGAGCCGGCCAGGAAGACGCCCGAGCGCCGCCGGTCGGCCCCGCGCACCAGGTCGTACCAGCCGAGCGGCCCCCGGGCCCGCCACGGGCCGGGCACGACGACGCCGACGTGGAGCTCGCGGTGGACGCCCACGCTCGTGCGCCGGTTCCAGGCGGCGTGCACGGCGACGAGGGCGCGGCCGGCGACCCGCACGGCGGGGCCGAGCCCGGTCCCCTCCAGGAGCGCCGCCGCCACCGCCGGGTTCGCGGCGAAGTACGCGGTGAGCGCGCCGCCGTCCTGGCACCGGATCGGCAGCTCCACCCGGCCGCCCGGGCCGGGCACCGCGTGGGTGGGGACGGTGAGGAAGGGGAACCCCTCGGGTTCGGGCGGGTGGTCGAACAGCCGGTAGACCTGCGAGCGCACGACCGGCCCCCGGTACGGCGCGAGACGCCCGTCGATGTGGTCGCGGGCCTCGGGCAGGTCGGTGGCGATGTTGGCGACGTAGCGGTCGATGCTGTGGCAGAGCGGGAACAGGTGGGTGGCGTCGGAGTAGTCCACCACGTACCAGTCGGGATGCAGGTCGAAGCAGCCGCCTGCGCCCTGGCCGTCGAGGGTGGGGACGATGTCGTGCTGGTTGGTGACGCTGGCGACCCAGGTGTCCGGGTCGGCGGGCCGTTTGAAGTCGACGGGCGCGCCGACCGTGATGGCGTGGGTGACGGTGTGGCGGGCGCAGAACCCGGGGTCCTGCGCCAGGTTCATGACGGCCGCGCCGCCCGCGCTGTGCCCGATCAGAGCCAGTTCGGCGCCCTCGGGCAGGCCGTAGTCGGCGACGGCCTTGGCGAGGGCGCGGCTGTACGGGCTCGCGGCCAGCACGGCGCTGCTGAAGGCGCCGAGCAGGTCCTGGGGCGAGTCGTGGTCGGGCCGTCCGGACCGCATGCCGGGCGCCTGGACGACGTGGCGCACCACCCCGTCGGGGCCCTCGACGCTCTGGATGAGGACGCGGCCCGTGGTGCCGATCACGCTGATGTTGCCGAGGAAGCCGAGCAGGGATCCCTTCGTGGCCAGCCGCGCGGACTCGGTCTCGGCCGGCTCGACCCGGCGCGCGGCTCCCTCGCCCCTGTCGAGCACGGCGACGGCCCGGTTGCTCATGCCGGTGACCGGGTCGGCCGTGGCGTAGCCCGTGCCCGTGGCGATCAGCCAGGCGGTGGCGTCGTTGAGCGGGTTCTCGTCCAGCAGCGCCCGCAGGGCGAGGACCTCGCCGAAGACGGGGGCGAGCTGGCTGAGCACGCGCACGGCGCCGCGGTCCGCGAGCAGCGCGCGCAGGGCGCGGACGGCCTCCAGGTCGCGGTCCGCGGCGGCCGCCTCGACGAGCCGGTTGAGCATCGGGTCTCCGGTCAGCTCGGGGTGGTCGACCGCGACGGCCGCGATCCGCAGCCGCAGCGAGGTGGCCAGGACGCGTACGGCCAGGCTCTCCGCGCCCGCGAGCGCGCCGAGCGCGGCGGCCAGGGACACGGGCCGGCCACCCGCGGGAGCCCACCCGAGGCCCCTGCCGTCGGTGATCGCGCGCAGCAGCGCCCGCTGGGTCCGCCAGCCCGCGGAGGGTGCGTGCGGCAGGGCCTTGAGCAGGGCGCCGTCGGTGAGGGCGGCCGTGGCGTGGACGGCCGCCCCGCGGACCGTGACCCCGATGTCGACCAGCTCACGCGCCGCCACCCGCAACGACTCCGCCGCCGGCCCGATCCCCTCCCCCTCCGGACCGCGCGACGCTTCCGAGGCCGGGCCGTCCCCCTCCGGACCACGCGACGGCTCCGCGTCCGCGGCAGACTCGCCGCCCGCCGATACACCCGACGGCTCACCGGCCGCGCCGGGGTCGCCGGTCATCGGGTCGCGCCGCGGGTCGTGCCGGCGCGGGAGGCGGCGGCACCGGGGACGGCGGCGCGGGTCATGCTGACGAAGCGGGGACGCGGGCCCTCGGGGACGTTGCGGCGCACCACGTCCGACAGCCTCCTCGTGGACGCGATGATCCGCATGCCGGTCGGCGAGAAGGTGGCGGCGTTGAACACCCGCGGCGCCAGCAGCGGATTGGTCAGCGCCTGGGAGAACGCGTCGATCGCGATGATCTTCGTGAGGAGGGGCGGCAGGATGGCGTCGGGAGATCCGGGCTCCTCGGCGAACAGCCCCACGTACAGGTCGAGGTCGTCCACGTCGCGATAGAGCTCCCGCAGCGCGCCGCTGACCCGCCGGTCGCCGGAGACGTGCTCGAAGCGGCGCACCCGGGGGAACCGGCAGTGCTCGCGGTAGCTGTTGTAGGGGGCCAGGGCGAGGGCCCGGGAGTCGGCGATGCTGGCCGCGTCCACCTCCCGGAGCAGCGGGTCGGTGTTGAACAGGCCGATCCGGCCGGCGCGCTGGCGTGAGGCGTCCTCGAAGAGGCGCCCGAGGCCCGGTCCGGGGATCAGCGCGCCGCCCAGGAGCGTGTCGGCCATCGGCAGCTCGCGGCCGCCCACCGACAGCCGCGAGGGGATCAGGCCGTGCCAGCGGTAGACGAGGTTGAACTCGACCGACGCCCAGTTCTCGCGGTGCCACGGCGCGCGGGCCAGTAGCGTCGTCAGGCCCGGGTCGAGGGTGAAGCGGAAGTGGTACGGGGTGATGTGGTTGATGTACTCCTCGACCACCAGCTTGATGAGCAGCACGATGAGGATGTTGCGGGCGGTCTGGAACAGCCGCTCGTCGTCCCAGCGCGGATGGGCCTCGGCGAGCCGCCGGGCCACCCTGTTGTGCTCGCGCAGGAACAGCACCGTGAGCATGGTGAAGCCGATCTGGATGTTGCCCCGGTCGCTGCCGGTCGCGAACAGGGTGTCGCGCTGGGCGTCGGTGAGCTCGTCGAAGCGGATCACGCTCAGCGGGGCGAACTCCGGCTTGATCTTGCCGTTCTCGCACAGGTGGGGCGGGAACTCGCCGCCGTCGATGATCTGGCTCTTGAGCAGCCCGCCGTCGAACGCGCGCAGCGCCGCCGTCGCGTCCTGGTGCAGGCCGTAGAGCTGGTTGAGGTCGATGTGGTGGTTGGAGCTGTTCTTGCGCGGGTCGCGCGGGACGTTGACGTCGCCGCGCAGGAAGCCGTCGGTGAACCACTGGGCGAAGTAGGCGAACAGCACCGTGGAGCGCGGGCACGGGATCATGGCGTCGCCGCGGGTGAACAGCTCGGCGGCCCGTTCGGGGGTGGGCCGGCCGTCGCCCGCCGCGGTGTGCGGCGGCAGGTGCCGGCCGCTGTAGGTGCGGTCGGTGAGCGACGCCCAGGACGTGTAGTCGCCCATCGTGCTCAGCGGCTCGGGCCGCGGGGGCATCTCACGGACCGCGTGGTCGATCAGCGAGGCGTTGAGGCGACGCCGGAGCGGCGGGACGGCCTGCGCGAGGTCCCAGAACGGCCGGCCGTTGGTGAGCGCCAGGAACCGGAGCCGGTTGGCGGCCCCGTCGACCGCGATGCCGCGCGCGCTCGTCATGCCTGCTCCCCCTCGGTGCCGAGGCCGAGCACGAACCGGTCGGGGAAGATCCCGTGCGAGCGGATCACCCGCCCTTCCGGTGGCGGGAGCAGGCGTACGCCGGGGCGCAGCAGCAGGCGGCGTACGACCTCGCAGATGACGACCCGGGCGGGATGGACGCCGAGGCACGCGTGGTGGCCGTGACCGAAGAACAGGTGGTGGTGTCCGGGCCGGTCGAGGCGGAACGCGTCGGGCTCGGTCACCACGTCCGCGTCGAACATGGCCGAGGCCGGCGCGGCGAGCACGAACGTGCCCGCGGGGATCAGCGTGGCGCGCGGCGTGCCGGCGGCCAGCACGTGGTCACGCTCGCACAGCCGGGGAAGCAGCTTGAAGAACGGGTTGAACCGCAGCGCCTCCCAGACGTGGGCGTCGAAGCGAGCGGGATCGGGCTCGGCGGCCGCCTCGACGGCCCCGGCCAGCACCTCGGGACGCAGCAGGAGCTGCTCGACCGCCTCGGCCATGGCGCCGGGCGCGCTCTCCACGAAGCCCAGCGGCAGGCCGGCCATGTTGACCACGATGCGCTCGTCGTCCACGCCGATCCCGGCGGGCAGGACGGTGTCCGCGAGCCGGGCGAACACGTGGTCGGGCACCTGCTCGCCGGCCCGCCGGGCGGCCCGGAGCCCGGCGAGCCGGTCGCGCAGGTACGCCGTCATGTCGGCGCCCGCCTGGGCCGACGCGGCCTGGAGGTCGGGGTCGCCCGCGAAGTTGGCGAAGCCGTCGGTGACGATCGCCCGCGTCCACCGCGACAGGGTCTGCCGGTCGGGGCCGGGGAAGCCGAAGTACGTCGCGCAGACCTCCAGCGCGACGTGGCGGAACAGCGTGTGGACGGCCTCGACGCGGCCGTGCGGCCAGGCGGCGTCGAGCGCCTCGTCGGCGACCCGCCCGGCCAGCTCGCGCACCCGGGCCGTGTCGCGCTGGTCGAGCATGACCTGCATGAGGCCCCGGTCGCGCCAGTTCATCGCCGTGGCGTCGCGGCCCAGCATGAACGGGCCGCCCAGCGCGGCGTCGAGGCGCGGGCCGAAGGCGCGTACCGAGAAGACCGACTCGTGGGAGAGCACCTCGGTGACGTCGGCGAAGCGGGTCACCACCGTGAAGGCCGGCGTGACGAAGACGGGACGCCGCTCGCGCAGCTCGGCGAACAGGGCGCGCCATTCGGTGCGCATCCACTCCCGCACGAGGCCGAACGCGGACATCGGGTCGCGGGCCAGCGCCTCGTCGTATCGGTCGAGATAGCCGCCCGTGGTCGTCTGACCGGCAGCGCCCATGCCAGTGGCCCCTTCCGTCTGAAGCCGGAGCGAACAGAGATCATCACGTTGTGTAGCCACAATCTAGACAGGGACGCGGCGTCGGCTCAGGGTTACGGTGCGCAGTGTTTTGATTCCTTGCAGTGACGATGTCGTCACTTCCCGGCCATTGCCGTGGCGAGGGGACGCGGCCTTTGAATGGTGAGCCTGAAGGGTGAGCCGCAGCATCCCCCTTCGCTGATCACGGGAGGTAGCGTGACGTCGTCGGCCATCCCCCAGCCGGGCTCGGGCACGGCGGAGACGGTGACGGTCACCACCGGCCGCCGCACCGCCTACCTGGTCGTCCTCGTCGTGCTTCCCGTGCTGCTGCTGGTGCTCGCCGTGCCCGCCGTGTGGGGGTGGGGCATCGGGCCGCGCGACCTGGTCATCGCGGTGGTGATGTACCTCGTCAGCATCTTCGGGATCGCCATCGGCTACCACCGGCTGTTCACCCACCGGGCCTTCCGGTGCCGCCGGCCGCTGCGCGTCGCGCTCATGCTGGCGGGCGGCATGGCGGTCGAGGGCCCGGTCACGCTGTGGACGGCCGAGCACCGGCGGCACCACAAGTACGCCGACCGCGAGGGCGACCCGCACTCCCCGTGGCGCTACGGCGACGACGGCTGGGCCCTGCTGCGCGGCATGGCCCACGCCCACGTCGGCTGGTTCTACACCGCGCGCCGGCGCTCCAGCCGCCGGCACTGGGTGCCCGACCTGCTGGCCGACCCGGACGTGCGCCGGTTCGACGCCGCCTACCCGGCCGTCGCCGCGCTGTCGTTCGCGCTGCCGGCCCTCGTGGGCGGGCTGTGGTCGTGGTCGTGGACGGGCGCGTGGACGGCCTTCTTCTGGGGCGGCCTGGTCCGCTACGCCGTGGTCCATCACGTCACGTGGTCGGTGAACTCCGTCGCCCACACCTTCGGCGACCGCCCGTTCCGCACCCGCGACCGCTCGTCGAACGTGTGGTGGGTGGCGCTGCTGACGCTCGGCGAGGGCTGGCACAACTGGCATCACGTGGAGCCGACCTGCGCCCGGCACGGGGTGCTCCGGGGCCAGGTCGATCCGAGCGCGCGGCTGATCCGCTGGTTCGAGCGGGCCGGCTGGGCGTACGGGGTGCACTGGCCCGACCCCGCCCGGCTGCGAGCCAGGCTCGCGGACCGCGACGCCTCACCCGGCTGACGCGCCCGCCGACCCCAGGGGGTCCTGTGCCGGTGCCGGCCCCGGCAGGGGGTCCTGTGCCGGTGGCCGGCCGCGGCGAAATATCGTCGGAGGCGTGTCATCTCCCATGCGGCCACCGGGCGCCAGGCTCCGCATCCCGATGAGCGCGCGTGCGGTCGACGAGCCGCACCGCGTCTCCAGCCAGCTTGAGCTGCTGTTCGACCTCACGTTCGTGGTGGCGGTCGCGGCGGCCACCGCCCAGTTCGCGCACGACGTCGCCGCGGGTCACGCGCTTGCCGGGCTCGTCCTGTTCCTCCAGGTCTTCTTCGCGATCTGGTGGGCGTGGATGAACTTCACCTGGTTCGCCTCGTCGTACGACACCGACGACGTCGCCTACCGGCTGCTGACCATGCTGCAGATGGGCGGCGTGCTGGTCCTCGCCGCCGGCGTGCCGGCCGCGGCGGCCGAGGCCGACTACCGCGTCATCACGATCGGCTACCTCATCATGCGGGCCGCCCTGATCGCGCAGTGGGTGCGGGCCGGCGTGGAGGACCCGGCGAGCCGGCGTACCGCGCTGCGTTACGCGAGCGGCATCGCGGCCGTGCAGGTGGGCTGGGTGATCCGCCTGGTGCTCGCGGAGTCGGACGCCCTGCCTCCGGCCGCCCGGGTGCCGTCCTTCGCCGCGCTGGCCGCCCTGGAGCTCCTGGTGCCGTGGTGGGCGGAGCGCGGCGGGTCCACCGCCTGGCACCCGCACCACATCGCCGAGCGCTACGGACTGTTCACGATCATCCTGCTCGGCGAGAGCGTGCTCGCCGTGACCCGGGGGGTCACGGCGGCGCTGGAGTCGACCGAGGTCGGCGGCTCCCTGGTGGTCATCGCCGTCTCGGGGCTGGTCCTGCTGTTCGCCCTGTGGTGGCTGTACTTCCTCGCGCCGGCGGGCGAGGGGCTCAGCGACCGCCGCCATCGGTCGTTCCGGTGGGGATACGGACATTACGGCGTGTTCGCGGCTCTCGCGGCTCTGGGCGCCGGCCTGGAGGTCGCGGTCGAGCAGACCGGGCACCACGTCGCGGCGTCGCCCTTGACGATCTGCTACGCCGTGGCGATCCCGGTCGGCGTGTTCCTCGTCCTGCTGTGGCTGGTCCACGCGGCGATCGCGGACCGGCCGGTCGTCCGCCCCGCCGTGCTGCTGGGCGGGGTCGCCGTCATCCTGCTGCTGCCGCTCGCGGCGGCGACGATCGGCGTGGCCGGGGTGGTGGCGGCGATCGCGGGCGTCTGCGTCCTGCTGATCGCCGCCGCCGTCGCGTGGGGATCCGCCTAGATCCCCCGTTCCGGGCGTATGGTGGACGTACGGCGACGCAAAGGATTGCATGATCAGCGAGTACCCCGGGCCATCCACGGAACGGCGGACGCGCCGCCGCGTGACCGAGTCAGCCGTCTTCGACGCCCGCTCCCGGCCCCCGGCAGAGGTCGAGCACTGGACCTGCCCGCACGGCCGGCACGCCGGGCAGGGCTGTGTGACCTGTTACCAGGCCGCGGCCGACGCCGATCCGGCGCTGCCGGTCTGGGAGGTCGCGGCGTGGTTCACCTCCGCCCGGCCGATCCCGATCAGGGCCCTGCACGACGTGCACCGCCACGGCCACCACTTCGCGCTCGACCAGCCGTCCACCCCGCTGATCTTTCTGCTGACGGGGCAGCTCCGGGCGGCCCAGGCGGTGGAGGCGGTGGCGGGGCTGGTCGGGTTCCTGGTGCAGAACCGGCACATCGTGGACGAGTTCACCGTGACGGAGGTCCGCGCCGTCCACTCCCTGACGGGCTGAGCTACTTGGAGAGGTAGAGGACCTTCCAGGTGCCCGCGTACAGGCAGGTGTCGGAGGGCTTGGTGGCGCTCCTGGGCTGCGCGCAGACCTTCAGCTCGACCTGGTAGACGTCGTGGTGGCTGAAGGAGAACCGCTTCGGACCGCCGTACGAGCAGTCGCGGAAGCTGTGGTGCATGAACGGCAGGTTGTTCGAGGAGTCCCGGTACGTGACGCGGAAGACGGCCCAGCCGCAGGTCGCGGTGGAACGGGTGTTGTCCTGGACCGTCCCGGCGATCTTGACGACGTCGGCGGCCGGGATGTCGGCGTGGTCCTCGCCCGAGGCGGCGAGGGTTCCGGCGGCCTTCGCCGCGTGGCCCGGGGCGTAGTACGGGCCCCAGGAGGTGGCCGCGGCCGCCTGCGCGGCGGGGGCGAAGGCGATGAGGGTGGCGGCGAGACCGGACAGAGCGATCAGGGGACGCGCGATCGACATCGGAGAGTTCCTCTCTCGTGACTGACCTCTCGTGACTGACCGCAATGTCCGTCATACCGCTTTCAACCGGCTTGCGAGGTGGCGGCAGGCTCAGGCGCACGGGTGAAACTTTCACGTCCGGATCTCTGGTCCCCGGCCGTCCACCGGCGTCTTCTCGCACGTGCCGGGCCCGGCCGCCAGTGATCCTTTACAGGCGGCCGGGGCGGACCCAGCATGAGGCCACCTCGATCACCGCGCGTCGATTGGACCCCCATGCGGACTCACCGGCTCTGCGCCGCCACCGCCTCGACGGCGCTCCTGGGCGCCCTCGTCCTCGCCGGGCCGGGCACGTCCGCGGCGAGCGGGGCCGAGGCGGCAGTGAAGATCACCGTGAACGCCAACGCGGGCCTGGCGACGATGCCCGACACCGGGTTGGGGATCAACGACGCGATCTGGGACAAGGAGCTGGGCACCACCGCGGTGTCCGACCTGCTGAAGAGCGCGGGCGTGCGGATGGTCAGGTACCCGGGCGGCTCCTACGGCGACATCTACCACTGGAAGACCCACACCGCGCCGGGCGGCTACGTCGCCCCGGGCACCGACTTCGACACGTTCATGGCCGCCCTCCAGTGGACCGGGGCGCAGCCCATGATCATCGCCAACTACGGCACCGGCACGCCGGAGGAGGCGGCCGACTGGGTGCGGTACGCCAACGTCACCAAGAAGTACGGGGCCACGTACTGGACGATCGGCAACGAGAACTACGGAAACGGCCACTACGGCTCGGAATGGGAGGCCGACAACCACCCGGACAAGAGCCCCACGGCGTACGCGAACGGCGTGGTCGCGTTCGCCGACGCGATGAAGGCCGTGGACCCCGCCATCAAGGTCGGCGCGGTGCTCACCATGCCGGGCAACTGGCCGGACGGGATCGTGGCCGGCGGCGACCCCGCCACGTGGAACCAGACCGTGCTGACCGTCGCCGGCTCGAAGATCGACTTCGTGGACCTGCACTGGTATCCGGGCGGGAGCACCGCCGCGGAGTCGCTGGCCAAGCCGGAGCAGATCACGGACGCGGTGCACCTGGCGCGGGAGCAGATCGCCCGCTACGCCCCGGCCGACGCCGGCCGCATCGGCATCAGCCTGACCGAGACGAACGTGGGCGTCGGCCCGAACACCCAGCCGGGCGCGCTGTTCCTCGCCGACGCCTACAGCGGGCTGCTGGAGAGCGGCGTCTTCACGGTCCAGTGGTGGAACGTGCACAACGGCATCGGCACGGTCTCTACGGTGGCGGGCCGGACCGACTACGGCGACTTCGGCCTGCTGTCCAGCGGCACCTGCCTGGCCGACGGCACGACCTGCGAGCCGCCGCTGAACACGCCGTTCGCGCCGTACCACGGCCTGACCATGATGAACGCCTTCGCCCGCCCCGGCGACCGGTTCGTACGGGCCGGCACCGACGACCCGCTGGTCACCGCGCACGCCGTACGCCGCCCGGACGGCGACCTGGCCGTGCTGCTGGTGAACAAGGACCCGGACAACGCCCGCACGGCCGCCGTCGCGTACACCGGCTACACCCCGGCCGCCGCCGCGCCGACCGTCCACACGTACGTCAACGGCGGCACCGGAGTCACCACCGCGCAGACGGGCACCGCGACCAGCCGGACGCTGCCGCCGTACTCGCTGACCACGCTCGTGCTGCACCCGGCGAGCCAGGTCAGCGGGGAGCCGGGCGCGCCCGGCCGGCCCACCGCGTCCGCCGTCACCGACCGCACGGCCACCGTCACCTGGCCGGCCGCCACGGCGGGCGGGCACCCCGTCGCCAAGTACGAGCTGCACCGGCAGAACGGCGCGATCGACGAGCAGCTCGGCGAGACCACCGGCACGTCGTTCACCGTCGCGAACCTGACCCCGGGCACCCGCTACACGCTCAACGTGCTGGCCCGCGACACGGCGGGCAAGGTCAGCCGGCCCTCGCCGCCGCTCACGTTCACCACCGGCAGCCCGGCCACGAGCACGTGCACGGTCAGGTTCACCGACAACAACGACTGGGGCAACGGCTACGTCGCGGGCGTGGACATCACCAACAACGGTCCGGACGCGATCGACGGCTGGACGCTCACGTTCGACTGGCCGACGGCGTGGCAGCGGATGAACGGCGGCTGGAACGCGACCTGGGAGCAGAACGGCCGCACGGTCAAGGCCACCAGCCTGGACTCCGGCGGCCGGCTCGCGGCACGCGGGGGGAGCGTGAGCGCGGGCTTCGTGGCCGGGTACACGGGCCCGAACCTCCTGCCGCCGGTCTTCACCCTGAACGGCACGGTCTGCCACACGGCCTGACGACGCTCCCCCTCCATGCCGCTCTGCTCCTCGACGATGCGGCCGAGACGGCGGGCGGCCGAGACGGCGGGCGGCCGAGATGGCGGGCGGCCGGTCACCCGGCGGCTTCGCTCGCGGGTGTGAGGCGGATGAGCATCTTGCCGGTGTTCGCGCCGCGCAGGAGGCCGAGGAAGGCGTCGACGGCGTTGTCGAGGCCGTCGACGACGGTCTCCTGGCTGCGCAGGGTTCCCTCGCGCAGCCAGGAGGCGGCGAGCCGGGCGTACTCGCCGGCCAGGTACTGGTGGTCGCTGACGAGGAAGCCGCGCAGCGTCAGCCGCTTGCCGACGGCCAGGGCGAGGTTGGTGGGGCCGGGGACGGGCTCGGTGGCGTTGTACTGGGAGATGGCGCCGCAGAGCGCGACCCGCCCGAAGGTGTTGAGCGCGTCGAGGGCCGCCTGCAGATGGTCGCCGCCGACGTTGTCGAAGTAGACGTCGATGCCGTCGGGCGCGGCGGCCGCGAGCTGGCCGCCCAGGTCTCCGGCGCGGTAGTCGATCGCGGCGTCGTAGCCGAACTCCTCCACCAGGCGCCGGGTCTTCTCCGGGCCGCCGGCGGAGCCGATGACCTTGGACGCGCCCAGGTGGCGGGCCACCCGCCCGGCCACGATGCCGACGGCTCCGGCCGCGCCCGAGACGAACACGACGTCGCCCTCCTTGACCGGCGCGACCTCCTTGAGCCCGGCGTAGGCGGTGAGCCCGACCATGCCGAGCGCGCTGAGATAGGTCCGCGCGGGGGCGATCTCGGTGTCGACGACCCGCGCGTGGGAGGCGTCGAGGAGCGCGTGGTCGCGCCAGCCGCGGGAGTGCAGCACGGTCGCGCCGACCGGCACGCCGGGGGCGTTGGAGGCGATGACGGTGCCGACCGCGCCGCCGTCCATGGGCGCGCCGAGCCGGAACGGCGGGACGTACGACTTGACGTCGTTCATCCGGCCGCGCATGTAGGGATCGACGGACAGCCAGTCGTTGCGCACGAGGATCTGTCCCTCCTCCGGGTCGGGCAGCGTCGACTCGACCAGCTCGAAGTCGGCCGGCTTCGGCTCGCCGACGGGACGGGCGATCAGGTGGACCTCACGGCTGGTCACCGGCATAGCACACCTCCAGATTTCCGTTTCATGCATTTATGTCCAGTTTGTCGGTCGAGTCGGGCGATCATTGACTCGGCCTCACGTACCGAACTAGATTCTAGATACCGACTGGTCGGTTAACCTGGGTCACCCGAGGACGGAGCGCATGAAGGCTGCACGGCAGGCATGGCGGCGACTGGAGCCCGTCCACGGCATGATCTACTTCGTCCCCGAGGCGACGCGCCGCTACGCCGAGCTGGGGCTCAAGAGCCGGGCCGGGTACTTCGCCTCCCGGAGCGCCGCGATGGGGCGCACCTCGGCCGAGCAGGTCATCGCGACGTTCTACAACTTCTGCCCCGATCTCGTACGGCGGGCGCTCCCGGCCGCCTGGGACGTCGTCACCCCCGAGGACATGCTGACCGCCCGGTCCGACGCCGCCGCCGAGGCGCTTCGCCGGGCGGGCGTCCACGAGCTTCCCCATCTGGACGAGACCGTCGGCCTCGCGCGCCGGGCGGCCCTCGCGGCGTGCGAGCACCTGGAAGGTCGCCCGCTGTTCGCCGCGCACGCCGCCCTGCCGTGGCCCGAGGAGCCGGTCCGGCAGTTGTGGCACGCCCAGACGCTGCTGCGCGAGTTCCGCGGGGACGGCCACATCGCGGCGCTGCTCACCGAGGGCGTCGGCGGCCTGGAGGCCCTGGTGCTGCACGGGGCCAGCGGCGAGGTGCCCTCGGCGGTCCTCCGGATCAGCCGCGCCTGGCCGGAGGAGGAGTGGGCCGCCGCCGTGGACCGTCTGCGCCGGCGCGGCCTGCTCGGCGAGGACGACACCCTCAGCGCCGAGGGCACGGCCCTGCGCCGGCACATCGAGGACCGCACCGACGCTCTCGCGCTTCCCGCGTACGGCGCCCTGGGCGAGGAGGGCTGCGAGCGGCTGGCCGAGCTGGCCCGCCCGTTCGGCCGCGCGGTGGTCGATGCCGGGCTGCTCGACCTGAGCGGGCTCCGCAAGTCCGAGGACTAGGCCTGTTTCGGCGGCCGCGTCGAGATCAGGAAGAGGGCCGAGGCGGCCAGGAGACAGACGAATCCCAGCGCGGACAGCGCCATGACCAGGCCCGGCGTGCTGACGGCCGGCATGCTGAGCGCGATGACGCCGAAGACCGCCACCAGCAGGTGTCCCCAGACCCGAGGCTGGATGCGACTGACCGGCCGGCGGCTGAGCAGGGCCGGCGTCCGCCCGGTGACCCACGTGTAGACGCCGGCCGCGAGGTGGACGACCACCAAGACGCCGATGACCACTCGTAGCACCGTCCCGAAGTCCATCGGCGTCAGCCCCCTCTCCCGCGGGACAGACTGCCGGACGGGCGGACGAAGATCAAGGCCGGGCTGGTGCCGGTCCGGTCCGGGGCGTTTGGCGGCGAGGGCGATCACGTCCGCCGGCTCGTCCAGCTCCCCCGGGTCCTCGGTCAGCCGGGCGACCGCCAGGCGGATGTGCGGGCGGCCCGGGCGTACCAGGTAGCGGCTGCCCGGGGCGGCCGAGATGCCGTGCGCGGCGAGCGTGACCAGGGCCTCCGGCTCGTCGTGGACCGGCACCCACAGCACCAGGCTGTCCCGGCCGCCCGTCGTCACCTCTCGGGCGGCGAGGCGGGTGGCGAGCGCGGCGCGGCGCCGGGCGTAGGTCTCGCGGGCCCGCTCCAGCTTGCCCATGTCCGGGTCCGCGAGCAGGCCGGCCAGCGTGTCCTGCAGGATGCGGCTGGTCCAGCCGGTGCCGTAGCTGCGCAGCACACGGACCCGCTCCACCGCGCCCGCCGCCCCGCCGATGACGGCGAGCCGCAAGTCAGGGCCGTATGACTTCGCCCGCCGAGGTGCTGGACAACCCGAGCAACCCGCGCACCCGGGCGTTCCTCAGCAAGGTCCTCTGAGGCCGCTACAGCGGGTGGGTGAGCAGGCGGCGGCCCTCGTCGCGGAAGCCGCGCCGGCCGTAGTAGGCGAGCAGGTGGCTCACGTCGTGGCCGTTGGGCGCGACGACGATCTCGACCGCCGTGCATCCCCGTTCGGCGGCCCAGCGGAGGCTGTCCTCGATGAGCCGCTCCGCCTCGCCCCGCCGGCGCGCGTCCGGGACGACGTACAGGTCCTCCAGCTCGGCGAGCGACCCGGATTCCAGCCCGAACGAGGTCGTGGTGATCGCGAACGCGACGGCGCGGCCCTCCTCCTCACTCACCGCGACGCGGGCGGCGGGCGAGGCGACGAGGTGGGCGAGGTTGGCGCGCAGGTCGTCGCGCGAGGTGGTGAAGCCGTCCTCGGCGTAGAAGTCGACGGCCATGGCGAGCAGGGCGGGCAGGTCGCCGGGGAGCGCGGCGCGGATCGGCATGCGGGCCATGATGACCGCCCCGCCGGCCTCCGGGCCAGCGGATTTCCGCCCGCCCGCCCTGTGAAGGACGGGGGGCGGGGCGGGCGGTCAGGCGGTCGGTGGAGCGTCCCTTCCCGGCGTACGGGGTTGCAGGTGGCGGGCGACACCCGCGACGCACGCCGTGATCGCCGCCAGGAGGGCCATCGCGCCCTCGACGCCGATGCCGGCGCGCAGGAGCAGGACCGCCGCCCCCGCGACGATCACGACGACGACGATCACGGCGGCCCTTGCCCCGGGCGCGGGCAGCGCCGGGAGGTGACAGTGCGAAATGCCCATCGGAGATCCTTTCAACAGGTGGGTCGGCGTCGCCCGGGAGACGGCGGGCTGCCGGACGCGGTCTGCTCGTCGGCCCAGAACTCGATCAGCTCCTCGGGGGTCAGCCGGTCGGCGGGGCGGCCGGGCGGGGTGCGGCCCGTGGCCAGCGCCCAGGTCGTCACCAGGAGGATGAGGAGCTGGTCGTCGTCGTGGGCCCACGGCCCCGGGGGACGACCCGGCCGCCGGTCTCCGGTGACGCGCAGGAAGGTGTGCGGAGCGGCGGCGGCGCACGGCATGAGCTTCTCCATCGTCGGCGGTCGGGACGCGCTCAACACTGCCGAGGCGACGGGCTCGGGTGCCACCGATGCAAACACCTCCGGACAACTCCGGAGCAGATAGCGCTATATCCGGATAAGCGTGTCAATGCAGTGACGCGTGTCGTCCGGAGCCGTTCAGCGTCGTTCAGTGTCGGCCGGTATCGTCCGGAACCGTCCGGAATGATGCGGAATGATGCGGATGTGTACGCGGCGGGACGTCGGCGCGGGAAATCTTGGGCGGCGCGGTCACCGGTTGATCCCGGACGATGGGAAATATCGGATCTCGCCGTGCTTGTGCGTCCACTGGTGCCAGGATGACTTCAGTTATTCGCCGTTTATCAAAGATCACTCATTTTCCGGCTGGGACGATGGCTGAACTACCTCACGACGGGGCCCCGTACCCCTTCGTCATGCGGCTCAGGGAATTGCACGCGCTGGCCGGATCCCCTGCGCTGTCCGAGTTGTGCCGGTTGTCACGCTCCAACAAGGCATGCATGGAGCTGAGGAAGAGCACCGTCTCCGACGTCCTGACCGGCAAACGGAAGCGGGTGCCGAAGTGGACGTTCGTCCACTCGTTCGTCACGACCTGCGCCACGGCGGCCGAGCAGGGCGGCCTGGACGTGGGCGGCATGGGCGACATCCAGGCGTGGTACGTGTGCTGGCGGGCCGCGCACGACGCCGCCGCGCTCACCCCGCTCCCCGCGCTGAGCGGCGCCACGGCGCTGGCCGTCGCACCCCCCGCGGCCGTCCTCGCGCCACCACCCCAGCCGGTCCCCGCCGACTACCCACCGCGGCCCCAGCCGGTCCCCGCCGACTACTCGTCGCGGCCCCAGCCGGTCCCCGCCGACTGCCCGCCGCGGCCCGTCGCCGGGTCGGCTCCGGCGGTCGGCGCCGAGCCCGCGGACCCGGCTTCCGGCGTGCTGCCGTGGCGGCCCCGGAGGTCCGTCCCCGGCGACCTGCCCGAACCGCACCTCCTGCATGCGGGGCCCGGACCAAGCGAACGGCCGGAGCCCGTGCCCGACGAGGGGGCGGAGCCTTCGGAGCCCGTGTCCGAGGAGGAACGGGAGCTGCTGCGGATCTACGGCAGGACCGGGCTGCGCCTGCTGCGCGAGAGCGACCCCGCCGACGGCCGGGACTGCATGCGGCTGGCCGTGGTCACGCTGCTGAGGAACCACCCGGACGTGGCGCGCGACTGGCTGCGCCGGGCCGGGGACGCGGGCAGGCACGAGGCCACCGAACTGTTCAACCACCCCAGGCCCGAGGACCGCGCCGCCGGGCACGCCTACCTCCACGGCATCGGCTACCAGGAGGCCGAGCCGCCCCGGGTCAGTTACGCGATGTTCTTCTTCCGGCTGGCGGCGGCGCGGGGTCACGCCGGGGCGGCGTTCCGGCTGGCCAAGGCGCACCGCGCCCACCGGGAGGACTGGACGGCCGAGAAGTGGCTGCGGCGCGCCGCCGAGGGCGGGGACCCGCTCGCGGCCTCCGTGCTGGACGGCGCCCGGTCGGCCACGGGCGGGATCGACCCGGCCCTGCTGGCGGACCTGCTCGACCGGATGCCCGCGCCGGAGGTCCCGCAGGCATAGGGACGCGGGGGTCAGCGGGGCGGGGAGGTCGGGCGGCGGCCCAGGGCGCGTTCGACGGCGATGCGGGTGAGCCACCCGAGCCCCGCCGTGAACAGGGGCGGCCAGGAGACCTGCCCCACGGAGTAGCCCACGAGGATCGCCAGCGGGATCCACACCCTGTGGACGGCCCCGTACAGCGGGCCGGGCTGACGGACTCCCGCGAACCTTGCCAGATCGGGCAGCACCAGGAACACCAGCATGGCCAGCGTGGTCGGCAGGCCGTACTTCTGGCTCTCGAAGATCGCGAAGGCGGTCAGGAAGAGCGCGAGCGCTCCCCAGGCGATCCTGCGCGCCCACTCGGCGGCGCCGGGAGGAGCCGCCGGACTCTCGGTGGTCACGGAGGCAGCGTAGTGACCCACCAGATTCCGGGTGATACCGGGCAGGGGTGGCGAGCGCGGGGAGGGGGTCCGCGCTCGCCACGATCTCAGCTCAGGAGCCCAGCGTGTCGGTCCAGCCGGCCTCGTACGTCGTCACCGACGTCTTGCCCTTCAGCGGCTTCCCGTTGACGGTGGTGTCCACCGACGCCCCGACCGCCAGCATGGCGCCGGTGTCCACCGTCACGCCGTACCTGGCGTCGACGTTCTTCCTCTGTAGGTGTACGTCAGCTTCACCGTGCTCCCGCCCTGCTTGGCCCGCTCGACGCCGGACATGCCGGACAGCGCCTGGTACGCGGCGACGCGGACCGGCTTCGGCGCCGGCAGGTCGTAGAGCAGGCGGGCGTACGCGCCCTTCACCCAGATGTCGAAGTCGGAACGGGTCAAGAGGAATCCTCTTGACGGCTGCGCAAGCGAGTCACGGGCTGTTTACAGCCTGTTGACCCGGCGGTCGGCACCCACCGCCCTTGCTGGGCATACGTAGATCTCCCGATGTGCCGACATACCCGATCTGTCTAATCTCGGCCGCGTCGAGCGGCGTCCGAGCAAGGTGGGTTGATGCGCGCGTTATCCATGTTGGTCTCCACCGTCCTGGTGGTCACGACTCTCACCTCCCCAGCCGCTGGAGCGGTCCGGGCCAAACCGGCGACCGGCACCTCGGACGTCGCCTACCGGCGCTCCGACTTCTCCACCGGCACCCCCGAGGGGACGGCGGGCGACGGCAACGGCCTGACCTTCGCCTCCGCGATCGGCACCACCGACTACACCGACGCGCTCGGCACCAGGACGTGGGAGTACGCCCGCTGGACCGGTCCCGAGGAGCAGATCGGCTTCCCCGCCACCGAGCTGATCGCCTCCTGGACCGCCGACATCCCGGCCGGGAGCTGGATGCAGGTCGAGGCGCGCGCCCGCAACTCCGCAGGGCTGACCAAGTGGTACGTGCTGGGCCGCTGGGCCTACGGCGAGGACGCCATCCGCCGCACGTCGGTGCCCGGCCAGGGCGACGCCGACGCCACCGTCTCGGTCGACACGCTGGTCGCCGCGGCCGGCCGGCAGATCGACGCCTACCAGCTCCGCCTCACCCTCTACCGGACGCCCGGCTCCGGCGTCACGCCCCGGGTGCGCACGCTCGGCGCGATGGCCTCGTACGTGCCCGAGCGCAAGACCGTGCCGGCCAGCCCGGCCGGCGGCGCGTGGGGCGTCGAGCTGCCCGTGCCGCGCCGCTCCCAGAACGTCCACGAGGGCCACTACCCCGAGTGGGACGGCGGCGGGCAGGCCTGGTGCAGCCCCACCTCGACCACGATGGTCCTCGGCTACTGGGACAGGTGGCCGAGCGCCGAGGACACCGCCTGGGTGGACCCCGCCGACCCGAACCCCGAGGTCGACTACGCCGCCCGCTACAGCTACGACCACGCCTACCAGGGCGCGGGCAACTGGCCGTTCAACACCGCCTACGCGGGGCGCTACGGCATGGACGGGTTCGTGACGCGGCTGCGCTCGCTCACCGAGCTGGAACGCTTCATCTCCGCGGGCATCCCGGTGATCACGTCGCAGTCGTTCAAGAAGGGCGAGCTGCCGGGCGCCGGGTACGGGACCAACGGGCACATCATGGTGGTCGTCGGCTTCACCGCCACCGGCGACGTGATCGCCAACGACCCGGCCTCCTCCAGCAACGACGCCGTGCGGCGGGTCTACCCGCGGGCCGACTTCGAGAACGTCTGGCAGCGCAGCTCCAGCAGCGGCGGCATCGTGTACGTCATCCACCCGCCGGGGCACGCCTTGCCGGCGAACATCCCGGGCGTGCCCGCCAACTGGTGAGCCACGGCCCCTGCCTCCTCAGGCTCCGGGGCCCGTGAAGTCAAGCCTCCGTGGCGTCACGGGCCCGTGGGGGCTGCGAGCCCGTGAGGTCAGGCGCCCTTGGTCCCCGTGGGGTCGAGCGCTCTTGGTCCCAGGGTCACGGGCGCAGGGTCGTGGGGTCGATGACGCGCAGGCGGGGGTCGGCCGGGTCGTAGCCGAGGCGGGCCACCAGGTCGCCCGTGCCACCGGGCCCGTCACCCGCGCGCCCGTCCCAGACGACGACCGCCCGGGGCCCGGGGTCGAGCGCGCGGGCCGTCTCGACCATCCGCGCGTTGGCCCGCGCGAAGACCCGCGCGTCCACCTCCGCACCGACCCGCGCGCCCGTCCCGGACCCCGCCTGTGCGTCCACCTCCGTATGGACCCCCGCACCCGGCGCGGCCCCCGCATCCGCGTCCGCCTCCGCATGGACCCCGGCGCCCTGCAGGGCCTCCGCCTGCACGTCCGGCGCGGCAGTTGAGCGTGCCCCTGCCTGCGCGTCCGGCGCGGCCGTTGAGTGTGCCCCCGCCCCCCACTCAGCGTTCGGACGAGCGTGCGCGTCCGGCGGGGGGAGGACCTGCGCCCGGGCGGTCACCGCCGCGAAGCGCTCCCGCCACTCGGCCCCGGCGGGTCCGGGCATGTCCACCGACTCCCGGACGAAGTCCTCCGGCGGCAGAGCGAGGCACACCACGACCCGGGCACCGCGCCGCAGTGCCAGCTCGGCACCGATCAGGTCGGCGCCGCGCGCCCCGCCGCACACGACCGTGGTGCCCGGCCCGATCCCCCACTCGCCGAAGACCGCGTCCATCTCGGCCGCGACCCGGCCGGCCACGCTCTGTGGGAAACGCGGTGGCCGACGGTCAGGCATGTCGATGAGATGGCCGCTGACGATGAGCGCGCGTGTCACCGGTCCATCATGACGCACCGGCCTTCCCAGCCCCCTATATCGACTTATCCGGAAACCGGGCGTTTCGGGGTCATTTTTCGGGATCGGCGAGATGGGGGGCCACGGCCGGCTCCTCCGGCGCGGCGGCGGATTCCTCCCTCTGCACCAGGAGCTGCCCCCACTGCCCGTTCTCGGTGCGGAAGATCTGCTCGATGCGGTCCATCTCGGCGGTCACGTCGGCATCCGGCCCGGCCGCGTCCCAGTCGATGGCCGCCGCGTCCAGGTTGAGCGCGGCGTCACCGTACAGCTTCTCCAACTGGGCGAACCCGATGAGCGCCTCGAACCCCGTCACCGCGCCCGCCAGGGCCGCCAGCACGGCCGCCGCCACCCCGCACGCGGCCCGCCCGGTGCCGGCGGCGAACTGCCCCGCGACACCGGCCAGCGCCGACAGGAACAGCAGCAGGTTGCGCACCATGAGCGCCTGCCGGTGCGCGGCCGCGTACTCGTCGGCACGGGCGTGGTAGAACGCCTGCTGGTCGGCGATGCGCAGCTCCCGATAGAGCGCCCGGAACGACGCATCCCGGGCGCTCACCTCCACGGGCCCGCCGCGCACGGGCACCTCCCGGGCGCTCACCTCCGCGAGCCCGTCGTGCCGTGGCGCCTCCACCGGGCCGTCGCGGTCGCTCATTCCGGCTCCTTGTCGGCGTGGATCGCGTGCACGGCCCGGCGCAGCGCGATGTCGCGGTCGCGGCCGGCGTACGGCCCGGCCATGGACAGGTAGCGGAAGTGCAGCGCCCGCAGCCGCTCGGCCTTGGCCCGCGCCTCCAGATAGCTGCGCAGCGTCTCGCTCTCCCCCGCGTACCGGGCGCTGGTGGCCAGCGCGACGCCCACGACGGCGAGCAGGATCGCGGGCCACCGCTCGCCCGACAGGATCGCCTGGAGCCCGCCCAGCCCGGTGATGAGCGCGGAACCGAGCAGCACGAGCATCTGCTGGCGGCGGTAGCGGTTCTGGTCGCGCAGCGCGATGGCGTCGTAGCGGGCGAAGGCCGGGGCGACCTCCCGGTCGAGGACCGCGAAGTCGGCGGCCAGCTCGGGGTGGGCGGCGCGCTGTCCGGGCGGGATCACGGGGGCCGAGACGGCGGAGGAGCGCAGCCGGGGAAATCTCGCGAACAATGCGTGCCGCACGCCACCTCCAGATCCCGGAAAGGCTCACCTGAATGTACGAGAACGGAGAAGAGCCTTCAACGGAGTCGTCCATTGTTAGGCTTGACGGTGAAACATCGGCGTCCCGACGGGCAGCGGCACGACCGGAGAGGTGATCCCGGCGAGCGAATTCCCCCCATTCCCGGCGAAAGTTCCGATCGTTTACGACGCCTTCATCTCCTACAGCAGGGCCAAGGACGCGCCCATCGCCAAGGCGCTGCGCGATGAACTGCATAGGTTCATCCGCCCTTGGTACAAAATGCGCGCTTTACGGATTTTTCTTGATCAGGCGAGCCTGTCGGCGAACCCCGGGCTGTGGCCGTCGATCCGCGAGGCGCTCGACTCCTCCCGCTGCTTCATCCTGCTGGCCTCCCCGGAGGCGGCGGTCTCCCCGTGGCCGTCGCGGGAGATCGAGCACTGGCTGGCCGGCCACCCGGTGGACGACCTTCTCCTCGTGCTGACCGACGGCACGCTGGAGTGGGCCGGCGACGGCTTCGACATGGCGCGGTCGAACGCGTTGCCGGCCGTCCTGCGCGACGTGTACCCCCAGGAGCCGCGCTGGGTGGACCTGACCTGGGAGCGCTCGCGCGACGGGCTGCACATGCGCGACCCCCGTTTCGGCGACGCGGTGGCCGAGCTCGCCGCGCCCCTGCACGGGCGGCCGAAGGAGGACCTGACCGGCGAGGACGTCCGGCAGCACCGCCTCACCCGGCGGCTGGTCGTCGCGGTCGCCGTGGCGCTGGCCGTGCTGGCGGCGTCCGCCTCGGCCGCGGCCGTGGTGGCCACGCGCAACGCCGACGAGGCGAACCGCCGGTTCCTGGCGGCCGAGTCGGGGCGGCTGGCCGCGCTCGCGCTGACCGACCGGGCCGGCCGGATGGACGCGGCCCTGGTCCTTGCCGCCGAGGCGTGGCGCACCGCCCACACCGTGCAGGCGCGCGGAAGCCTGCTGTCGGTGACGCACGAGGCGATGCGCGGCATCGTCGCGTTCCCGCGCATCCGGCCGGGCGACCCGGTGCCCTTCTCCCTGGGCACGGTCGCGGTCGCCCCCGGCGGACGCGTGGTCGCCGCCTCCCACTACGCCGAGGCCGGCTCGGCGGGCGCCCCGCTGGACGGGCGGATCTACGTGTGGACCGAGGGCCGGCCGTTCGCCCGGGTGCTGCGCGGTCCGCCTGAGGAGATCAGCGAGGTGCGGCAGCTCGCGTTCGGCCCGGACGGGCGCTTCCTGGCCGCCGCGGGACAGGACGGCGATGTCCGGGTGTGGGACCTGACGACGGGCGCCGCGCGGACGCTCGCCGCGTTCTCCTCCGACGCGATGAGACCCATGGCGGTGTCGGCCGACCATCGGCGCGTGGCGGCGCAGGCGGGGGCCGGGCGGGTGGTCTTCGCCGACCTGCTCACCGGCGAGCCTGCGGGTGAACGGGCCGGCACCCTGTTCGGGATCGCCCCCGACGGGCGGCACGCGTTCGGCAAGGACCGTGCCGAGTACCCGGTGCTGTGGGACATGACCTCCGAGCGCAGCGTGCGGCTCCAGTATCGGGGGCCGTACGAGAACGCGGGGCTCAGCCCGGACGGACGGCTGGTGCTGCTGGCCACCGGGGGCGACGCGGACCGTCTGTCCGTCTTCGACGCCCGCACCGGGGAGCCGCGCTGGAGCGCCCGCCCGTCGAAGGGCTCACGGATCGTGGCCATGACCGCCCGCCCTGTCCCGGCCTCGGGCACGGCCGCCGGAAAGGGCGCCCCTCTCGCCGAAGGCGCGGGTCTCCGAGAGGGCGCGGGCCTCGAAGACAGCGCGGATCTCGGAGGGGGCGCGGACTTGGGAGACGGCGCGGGTCACGGAGACGGCGCGGGTCTTGGGAGGAGTGTGGAAGGAAGCGCGAGCGCGGGCCTCTCGGAGATCACCGGTGGAAGCAGGGAGAGAGATCCCGGAAAGTCCGGTCGCGGCGGCGGGGTGAAAGGTGGTCCGGAGGGCGCGATCGTGGCCGTGTGGACGGCCGACGGCCGGATCGGCGCCTACCGGGCGTCCGACGGGCGGCGCACCCGCCTGTCAGCGCGGATGACCGTGCCGGACATACCGGACCCGCGACCCGTCCTGCGTTTCAGCCCCCAGGGGGCCGTGCTCGCCGCCGGAGTGGCGGCCGGCAGGAACGCGCAGAAGCTGAGCCTGCTGGACGCCCGTACCGGGAAGACCTTGGCACAGGCCCGAGCCGACGGCGCCGCCTTCTCCGCCGACGACCGGACGGCCGTGTGGTGGGGCTCGGACGAGGCGGCGGCCGTCGCGACCGCCACCGGGGCCGTCGGCGCCAAGCAGTCCCTCGACCTCGTCCATGCCTCCGCGGTCTCCCCTGACGGCCGCCTGCTGGCCCTCGTCTCCTCTCAGGAGTCGACGACCGAGGTCACCTTGTGGGACCTGACCGAGGACCGGCCGCGCCCCCACCCGCTCCCCGGCTCCCTCGACGGGCTGGAGGCGCTCGGCTTCAGCGACGACGGCCGCCGTCTGGTGGCGGTGGGCGGCAGGGGCGCGGCGGTCGTGTGGGACACCGAGACCGCGCTGCGGCCGGCGCGTGTGGCGACGATCCCGTTCGCGGCCGACACCCTGCCGCGGATCGTCCCGGCGCCCGACGGCACGCGCGCCGCCCACCCGGGGCCCGGCGCGTCCGTGGCGCTGCGCGACCTGCGTACGGGCCGCGACGCCAAGCTGCTGGACCTCCCGGCGGAGCAGACCCTCGACGGCTTCGTCTTCTCCCCCGACGGCCGATACCTCCTCGTCACGACCGGCGGCGAGCACCTGCTGTGGAGCATGGCCGAGGGCCGGATCGCGGGGCGGCTGCCGGCCACCGGTGAGGCCCGCTTCAGCGGTGACGGGCGGGTGCTCGGCGTCGCGGACGAGGACCCGGCGACCGGCCGCACGACCGTGGTGGCGCGCCGCGTCCCGGGGCTGGCGGAGACGGGCCGGGTCGTCCTGTCGGACTACGCCCAGCCCGAGGGGCTGACCAGCACCCGGCTGAAGGCCCAGTGGACGCTGAACCACGCGGGCGACCGGCTGGCCGAGACGCTGACTCCCGGCCAGTACGCGGAGCGCGAGGTGGCCAACGGACGCCGGATCCTCGGCTGCGACCAGCGGGCCGTGGTGAACAGCACCGGCTCCGGGCAGCCCGTGTACGCGCCGGGCGAGCGGGAGCTGGCGGTGCCCGGCGACGACGACGTGCTGCGCTTCCTCGACCTGCGCGCCTGCGGCACGCGGCGGACGCTCAGGACCGGCTCGGGCGATCTGGCGTTCAGCCCCGACGGCGCGCTCCTCGCGGGTGGCGAGCCGCTGCGGCTGTGGGACGTGGCGACCCTGGAGCCGCTCGGCGAGCCCCTGTTGGACACCCTCCAGGGCGGCCTCCAGTTCACGACGCGCGGCTCGCTGCTGGCCGCCGATCCCCAGGGGACGCTGCGGGAGTGGCCGCTCGCGCCGGAGGCGCTGGCGCGGCGCGCGTGCGTGCTGGCCGCGCGGGGCCTGACCCGCGAGGAATGGGAACGTTATCGCCCGCCGGGCGATCACACCGGCAGGTGTCCGGCATGACGTGGCTTGACCACACCGGTACGGTTCTTCTGACCGTGCCAAACGACTGTTTACTTGCCGGTACATTCACAGCGCGGCCAAGCGACCGGCCGCCCGTTATGCCCCATATAGCGATAATGATGTTCGAGCATGCGACCGCATGCGGTTGAGCGGAACGAGGGTGGAGATGGGCGAGACGACGGCCGGCGGCTCCCGTCAGCAGGCACGTCCCGGCCGGGGCGTGAGCAAGGCGCAGGAGCCCGAGCTCCGGCAGTTGCTGGCCGGGCTGACCGCCGTGCGTGACGGCGACTTCGGCACCAGGCTGCCCACCGACGCCGGTGGCCTGCTGGGCGAGATCGCCCTGGTCTTCAACGGCATGGTCGACCAGCTCTCGCTGTTCACCTCCGAGGTGACCCGCGTGGCCCGCGAGGTCGGCACCGACGGACGGCTGGGCGGCCAGGCCGAGGTGCCCGGCGTGTCGGGCACGTGGAAGGACCTGACGGAGTCGGTCAACGCCATGGCCGGCAACCTCACCAGCCAGGTGCGCTCCATCGCCGAGGTCACCACCGCCGTCGCCAAGGGCGACCTGTCGCAGAAGATCACCGTGGACGCCCGGGGCGAGATCCTGGAGCTGAAGAACACCGTCAACACGATGGTGGACCAGCTCTCCTCGTTCGCCGACGAGGTCACCCGCGTCGCCCGCGAGGTCGGCACCGAGGGACAGCTCGGCGGCCAGGCCGACGTGAAGGGCGTCGCCGGCACGTGGCGCGACCTCACCGACTCGGTGAACTACATGGCCGGCAACCTCACCGCCCAGGTCCGCAACATCTCGCAGGTCGCCACCGCCGTCGCCCGCGGCGACCTCTCCCAGAAGATCACCGTGTCGGCCCGGGGCGAGATCCTTGAGCTGAAGAACACGCTGAACACGATGGTCGACCAGCTCTCCTCGTTCGCCGACGAGGTCACCCGCGTGGCCCGCGAGGTCGGCACCGACGGACGGCTGGGCGGCCAGGCCGACGTGAAGGGCGTGTCGGGCACCTGGAAGGCGCTGACCGAGTCGGTCAACGTCATGGCCGACAACCTCACCGCCCAGGTCCGCTCCATCGCCGAGGTCACCACCGCCGTCGCCAAGGGCGACCTGTCGCAGAAGATCCGGGTGGACGCCCGGGGCGAGATCCTGGAGCTGAAGGAGACCATCAACACGATGGTGGACCAGCTCTCGGCCTTCGCCGACGAGGTCACCCGCGTGGCCCGCGAGGTCGGCACCGAGGGGCAGCTCGGCGGCCAGGCCACCGTGCGCGGCGTGTCGGGCACGTGGAAGGACCTCACCGACAACGTCAACTTCATGGCCTCCAACCTGACCGGCCAGGTGCGCTCCATCGCCCAGGTGGCCACCGCGGTCGCCAAGGGCGACCTGTCACAGAAGATCACCGTGGACGCCCGCGGCGAGGTCGCCGCGCTCGCCCAGACGATCAACACGATGGTCGACACGCTGTCCGCGTTCGCCGACGAGGTCACCCGTGTCGCCCGCGAGGTCGGCACCGAGGGACAGCTCGGCGGCCAGGCCCGGGTGCCCAACGTGGCCGGCACCTGGAAGGACCTCACCGACAACGTCAACTCGATGGCCGACAACCTGACCAACCAGGTGCGCTCCATCGCCCAGGTCACCACGGCCGTCGCCAGGGGCGACCTCACCAGGAAGATCGACGTCGACGCCCGCGGCGAGATCCTGGAGCTCAAGACCACGATCAACACCATGGTCGACCAGCTCTCCTCGTTCGCCGCCGAGGTCACCCGCGTGGCCCGCGAGGTGGGCAGCGAGGGCCGTCTGGGCGGCCAGGCCGAGGTCGAGGGCGTCTCGGGCACGTGGAAGCGGCTCACCGAGAACGTCAACGAGCTGGCCGGCAACCTCACCCGCCAGGTGCGCGCCATCGCCGAGGTCACCAGCGCCGTCACCTCCGGCGACCTGACCCGCTCCATCACGGTCGACGCCGAGGGCGAGCTGGCCGACCTGAAGGACAACATCAACTCGATGGTGGGCTCGCTGCGCGAGACCACGCGGGCCAACCAGGAGCAGGACTGGCTCAAGTCCAACCTGGCCCGCATCTCCAGCCTCATGCAGGGCCACCGCGACCTCAGCGCCGTGGCCGAGCTGGTCATGAACGAGCTGGCCCCGCTCGTGACCGCGCAGTACGGCGCGTTCTTCCTCGCCGAGGAGGCGCCGAGCGGCGCGGTCCTGAAGCTCATCAACGCCTACGGCTACCCGGCCGACACCGAGCGGCCCGCGCGGTTCAAGCTCGGCGAGTCGCTGGTCGGCCAGGCCGCCCGCACCCGCCGCACGATCGCGATGGACGGCGTCCCGGCCGACTACGTGAAGGTGTCCTCCGCACTCGGCGAGACCGCGCCCAGCTCGGTCATCGTGCTGCCGATCGTGGTCGAGGAGCAGGTGCTCGGCGTCATCGAGCTGGGGTCGGTCTACGCGTTCACGGCGGTCCACCGGGCCTTCCTGGACCAGCTCATGGAGGCCATCGGCGTCAACGTCAACACCATCGTCGCCAACGCCCGTACCGACGAGCTGCTGGTCGAGTCGCAGCGGCTCACCGCCGAGCTGCAGGCCCGCTCGGAGGAGCTGCAGAACCAGCAGGAGGAGCTCCAGCGCTCCAACGCCGAGCTGGAGGAGAAGGCGGCGCTGCTGGCCAGCCAGAACCGCGACATCGAGACCAAGAACCTGGAGATCGAGCAGGCCCGGCAGGAGCTGGAGACCCGCGCCCAGCAGCTCGCCCTGGCCTCGAAGTACAAGAGCGAGTTCCTGGCCAACATGAGCCACGAGCTGCGCACCCCGCTCAACAGCCTGCTCATCCTGGCCCAGCTCCTCGCGCAGAACCACACGCGCAACCTCACCCCGAAGCAGGTCGAGTACGCCAGCATCATCCACTCGGCCGGCTCCGACCTGCTGCAGCTCATCAACGACATCCTCGACCTGTCCAAGGTCGAGGCGGGCAAGATGGACATCGCGCCCGAGCGCGTGCCGCTGCGGCAGCTCCTCGACGACATCGAGGCCACGTTCCGCCCGATGACGACGCAGAAGAGCCTCGACTTCGTCGTCACCACGGCCGCCGGGGTCCCGGTGGACGTGCTGACCGACGACTCCCGGCTCCGCCAGATCCTGCGCAACCTGCTGTCCAACGCGGTGAAGTTCACCGAGACGGGCAGCGTGGAGCTGCACATCGAGCCGGCCTCGGCCTCCGAGGTGCCCGCCTCGGTGCGGATGCACGGCTCGGCCATCGCCTTCCGCATCAAGGACACCGGCATCGGCATCGCCGAGCAGCACCTGGAGGCCATCTTCGGGGCGTTCCAGCAGGCCGACGGCACCACCAGCCGCAAGTACGGCGGCACCGGGCTCGGCCTGTCGATCAGCCGCGAGATCGCCTACCTGCTCGGCGGCGCGATCACCGCGCAGAGCGCCCCGGGCAAGGGCAGCGTGTTCACCCTCTACCTGCCGGTGGCGCGTCCCGACTTCGACGAGCCGCCCACGGGCTCGGCCGTGCAGGAGCGGCCCGCGCGCGAGGCGCTGGAGCCCGGCTCGGCGCCGGCCGCCCCGCCCGCCTCGGCGCCGCAGCCGCAGCCGCAGCAGCGGCGCCTGCTGGTGATCGAGGAGCGTGACCGCGGGCTGCTGTCGCTGGTGGCCGAGAGCGCGGCTGCCGACCTGGCCAACAACCGCGACCGGGGCGACCTGCGCGGCCCCGTCGAGGTCATCACCGCCGTCGGGGTGCAGGAGGCCGCCACGGCGCTCGCCGCCCAGGCGTACCACTGCATCGTGCTGGAGCTGGACATGGCCGACGGCGCGGCGCTGCGCTTCCTGGAGGACATGGACGGCGACTCGGCGCTTCGGGGCGTGCCCGTGCTCGCCTACAACAACTGGCGGCTCGACCCGCGGCAGGAGTCCAACCTGCAGGCCCGCACCGGCACCCAGCCGCTCGAACTGCTCTCCAGCCTGGACGAGCTGCGCGAGCGCATCGCGCTGCACCTGTCGGCCGAGGGGCCGCACGACGTGCTGCCGCTGGTCCGGCCCGAGGAGGTGCACCGGCAGGTCACGCAGGAGGTCGACGACACGCTCGCCGGCCGCACAGTGCTGGTCGTGGACGACGACGCCCGCAACCTGTTCGCGCTGACCGGCATCCTGGAGATCCACGGCCTCCAGGTGCTGCACGCGGAGAACGGCCGCAAGGGCATCGAGACCCTGACCGCCCACCCCGAGATCGACATCGTCCTGATGGACGTGATGATGCCGGAAATGGACGGCTACGCCGCCACGGCGGCCATCCGCAAGATGCCGCAGTACGCCGACCTGCCCATCATCGCGGTGACGGCCAAGGCGATGCCGGGCGACCAGGAGAAGAGCCTGGCCTCGGGGGCGAGCGACTACGTGACCAAGCCGGTGGACGCGGACGACCTGCTGGCCCGGATCCAGCGCTGGCTGAACCGGTAACCCTGGGGCGGGTCATCCGGCCCGCCCGGTCCGTCAGCCGGCCCAACCAGCGTCGAGGAGCAGCACGTGCACGACCCGCAGCAGCCCGCCGATGAGGTCACCCGCCTCGGGCGGTTGGCCGCCACCGTCGATCGGCTGCGCCGCGAGGTGCGCGAGGCGCACGCGGCGGCCGACGGCCGTGCCCTGATCGAGCTGGCCAAGGGCATCCTGGTGGAGCGGCTGGGCTGCAACCCGGCCGAGGCCGCCAGGCAGCTCACCTCGCTCGCCGAGCAGGCCGGGCTCTCGCAGCTCGAACTGGCCGCCGACATCGTCAACCAGGCCGCGCAGGACCGGCTGACCGAGGCGGCCAGCCAGTTCGTCAGCGCGGCCGTCGGCTCGGGCTCGTCGGCGGAGGCGGGCGACCCCGGCGACGACCAGGTGTCGCTCACCGTACGGCTGCGCACGGCGGAGAGCGGCGTCCTCGCCGCGGACGACACCCAGGCGGTCAGCGAGTCGCTGCTCCAGCACGCGCTGGCACCGCTCGGCGCGACGGCCGTCGCCGTGTGGGCGGCCGGTACCGACGGCTCGCTCACCCTGGCGGGCGCGGCCGGGTTCGCGCCCGGGGAAGCGGGCCGGTGGCGGTACGTGCCGCCCGGCGTCGCCACGCCGGCCCGGCAGGCGCTGGAGGAGCGGGGCACCGTGTGGTTCGGCGACGTGTCGGAGGTCGGGCTGCCGTCGATCGGGCACCTGCCCGCCGAGAGCGGCGGCCGGGTCGCGGTCCCCACGGGCGCCGGAGGGCGTGTCCTCGGCGTGCTGGAGATCGTCTGGCCGCACCCGCTGCCGCCGCAGCCGCAGGCGGTGCAGCGGCAGGTGGAGGCGCTGGCCGAGCTGATCTCCCACACGCTGGAGGACCACCCGGAGGCGCGCTCGATCCCGCGCCCGCCCGATTCGGAGCTGCTCGACCTGGCCAACGGCCTGCACGACCCCGCCCTGATCCTGCGTCCGCACCTCGACGCCGACGGGCACCTCGCCGACTTCCGCATCCGGCACGTCAACACGAACTTCGTCGACTTCGCCGGCCGTCCGCGCAGCGCGGTCAACGGGGCGCTGCTGCTGGAGGCGTACCCGATGGCGGCCGACGAGGGCGGCCTGTTCGAGAAGATCGAGCGCGTCCACGCCACCGGCGAGCCGTTCCGCGCCGAGCGGATGCCGCTGACCGCCATCATCGACCAGGTGCCGCTGACCGCGATCGCCAGCGTCAGCATCAGCCGTCACGGCGACTGCGTGCTGCTGCTGTGGCGGGTGCTCGACGAGGCGGCGCGGGTGGCCGGCCTGCTCCAGCACGCGCAGCGGCTCGGGCGCATGGGCGGCTTCGAGGAGAACCTGGTCACCGGCGAGATCACCTGGAACGGCCAGCTCTTCACCCTGCTCGGCCTGCCGCAGACCGCGCCGCCCATCCCGCTCCGGCAGCTCCCGGGGCACGCGCACCCGGACGACGCCGTGGCCCTCGGCCGCTTCCTGCGCGCCCTGCTGCACAACCAGCGGCCCGCGTCCACGGCCTTCCGGCTCCAGCGCACCGACGGGGTGTCGCGGCACATCCGCGTGGTCGCCGAGCCGGTCCTCGACGCCCACGGGCGGCTCCTCAGCGTACGCGGGGCATACCAGGACATCTCCGCACAGCACTGGACGGAGGTGGCGCTCGCCGCCACCCGCGACCAGCTCGCGCACACCGAGCAGCAGGCCGCCGAGCGCAACCGGCTGGCCCTGCAGCTCCAGCACGCGATCATGCCGCCCACGCACGGCCCGATCGACGCGTTCGACCTGCGCATCGGGGTCCGCTACCGCCCGGCCGAGGAGGAGCACCTGGTCGGCGGCGACTGGTACGACTGCGTGGTGCTGCCGACCAAGCAGGTGCTGCTGTCGCTCGGCGACGTGGCCGGTCACGGCATCGAGGCGGCCACCGGCATGGTCGTCCTGCGCAACGCGCTGCGCGGCCTGGCCACCACCGGGGCCGGGCCCGCGCAGCTCCTCACCTGGCTCAACCTCGTCGCCCACCACCTGACCGAGCAGGTGACCGCGACGGCCGTCTGCGCGCTGTTCGACCCGGAGACGCGCGTCCTGCGCTGGGCGCGGGCCGGGCACTTCCCACCGATCATGCTGCGCGACGGCGAGGCGTCGGAGCTGCCGCTGATCGAGGGCGTCCTGCTGGGGGCGCTGTCGGAGGCCAGGTTCGAGGAGGGCAGCGTGCAGCTCCACAAGGACGACGTGCTGCTCATGTACACCGACGGGCTGATCGAGCGCAAGGACCGCAGCCTGGAGCACTCGCAGCGCCAGCTCCTGACGGTCGCCACGGCCGAGGTCTCGTCGCTGGAACAGCGGCTCGACCACCTGCTCACCTACAGCAAGTCCGACACGGACGACGACACCTGCGTCATCGGCATCCAGCTCCGCTGACGGCACCGCTCAGGGCATCACCGGCAGCGCCGTTGACGGCACCGCTCAGGGCATCACCGGCAGCGCCGTTGACGGCGCCGTTGACGGCACCGTGCCCCGGCGGGCGTTGACCCGGGGCGCGGGGCGCTGCTGCACTGGGCGTCATGGCGAGGGTGCTGTCCGTGCTGACCGGGCTGGCCGTGACCCTGGGCGGCGGGGTGGCCTCGGCCGCGTCCGGGCGTCCCTGCGAGGTGCGCTACGACGGCGCCATGGCGTCGCCCGCGCTGGTCGCCGACCGCACGTTCCACGCGCGTCACGGCGCGGTCGTGACCGCGCACGGCGGACGCGTGCTCTCCCTGCCGCGCGGCGGGGGCGACCGGTTCCTGCGCTTCCCCGGCGGGACCTGCGCGGCGGCCCCGTGCCCGCAGGCGATCGTCCGGCCCCTCCGCTCCGGCGGGCTCGTGCCGGACGGCGGGACCGGAGGGTTCAGCTTCGGCGCGGACGTGCGGCTGACGGCCGAGCCGCCGGACCGGGCGGGCATGAACGTCTGGCAGCACGGCCTCGCCGGGCCGGGGCACGCGCAGTGGAAGCTCCAGGTGGACGGCGGCCGGCCGTCGTGCCGCTGGTCGGACGGCACCCGCGTGGTGCTGCTGGGGGCGGGCCCGTACCGGCTGGCCGTCGGGCGGTGGTACCGGCTGCGGTGCGCGCGGGTGGGGGCGGCGCTGTTCGAGCTCCGGGTCCTCGACGCGGCGACGCGCGAGCCGGTGACGCCGCCCGCCCGGGCGGTCGCGCCGATGGGGCCGATCGTGCCGCTCGGCGGGGCCACGATCGGCGGCAAGCGGGTGCACGCCGACCAGGCCGACGCGTCGACCGACCAGTTTCACGGCGACCTGGACGAGGTGTTCTTCCGCGGCGCGACCGCGGGCTGAGCGTGCTAGTCGACGCGCTCGGCGTTGGAGTCGTAGCCGCCCCCGCCCGGGTAGACCCAGGCTCCGATGAGGGTGCGGCCGTCCGGGCTGAAGACGCCCCGGTAGTAGGCGGGGGAGTCGCGCTCGCCCGCCCAGATGGTGAGGGTGTCGTCCACCAGTTCGTAGGTGTAGTCGAGGGTGCTGCCGTCGTCGCCGTAGTAGCGGGACTTGATGTCGGCGCTGGGCTCGGCCATCAGCTTCCGTTCGCGGCCGATGATCTCGATGCCGTAGGTGTCGCCGAGCTGGACGTCCTGCTGGAGGAAGTGGTCGTTCATCCAGCGGTACGTCACGGTGCCCTCGTGTCCCCCGGAGATCTTCCAGGTGCCGACGAGCCTGGACAGGGCCTGCAGTGCGGGGTCATTGATCATCTTGGTCTCCCTCGGGTCGTCGATGGTGTTGACCGGTGCCGGCGTGGAAACTCATCGGTCCGCGATTATCTGTTTTTTGCGAAACTTCCTCAAGGTAGGGAGGCGCATGACCCGGCAGGTAATCGACTCGCGTCAGGCGCGTTCGCGAGACTGGTGCCGCACATCGCGAAGAGAGGGAACGCCTGATGAACGCCACCCGCGAGACCGTCGCGGACCTGCTCGGCCGCATGGCCAAGGGCGACCACGACGGGGCCGCCGAGCTGTTCGCCGAGGAGATCGACTGGCAGCTCGACTGGCCCGGGGAGGAGCACCCCGACACCCCGTGGATCCGCCGGCGCACCGGCCGGGCCGACGTGGCCGGGCACTTCCGCATGCTGGAGGAGTACCACGTGCCCGAGCTGAACGGCACGTCGGTGGCGCGGATCCTGGTGGACGGGCCCGACGCGGTCGTGCTGGGGCACATCAGGCAGACCGTGCGGGCGAACGGGCGCGCCTACACCTCGCCCTTCGCGCTGCACCTCACGGTCGAGGACGGGCTGATCACGCGGTACCACATCTACGAGGACAGCCTCACCGTGGCTCGCGCCCACGCCCGTAACCAGGAAACCGATATTTCCGAATAATTCTCATTATGTCGTGGCGCATTTCCCGCGCCCCGCAACAAATGCCGTTCCTAACCCCCGGACATATTCCCGGATTGAGCCGTCCGGCACAGGGCGAAAATGTCATGATGTGATCCGTACCGCCGCTCGACGGAGCCGTTCCCGGCTTCCGCGCACCACCTCCCACGACAGGGCGCGGCTCGCCGCCTTCGCGGACGGAGACAGGATCTTGCCTGAGGATCGGTCTGGCGGTCGGCCCGGGGGCCGGCTCGACCATCGGTTCCCGCCCGTCGAGCCGGACGGCTCGGGTCTGGCCGGGGTCGACGCCGGCGGCATGACGGTCCACGTGCGGCACGAGCCCTCCGGGGAGCCCGCGGGCGAGACCATCGGGTTCCGGGCGGCCGACTTCGGCTCGCTCGACGCCCTCCTGCACCACTGCCTGACGATGATCGGGCGCATGCCCCGGATCCTGGTCGCGGGCGTGGCCGGGCAGCCGCGCCCCAACGGCGACGTCCGCGTCACCAACCGGCCCGACTGGCCGGTCTTCCGGCGCGACCGCTTCGCCGCGACGTACGGGATCCAGGTGGAGACCGTGAACGACATGGAGGCGACGGTCGCCGGCGTCGGGGAGCTCGACGAGACCGGCTACCAGCGCCTCACCCCCGTCGCGGCCACGGACGTGGGAGAGACGGCGGGCGGGCGGGCGCGGCTGGTCGTCGCCGTGGACTCCGGGGTCGGCGTCGGCCACCTCGACCCCCACGGGCGCCCGCACGGCACCGAGGGCGGCCACATCCCCTGGCAGCCGCGCACCCGCCGCGAGAGCGACTACCTCGCCTGGCTGCGCGCCCTCCGTACCGGCCCCCGCGACCCCGCCCCGGCGACCGTCCCCGGCCCGCACGCCTCCCCTCCCACTCCGGCGACCAGGCCCACGTCCGCGACCACGCCCGCGGCCGCGGCACCCGCCCCGTCGGGCACGCCCGTCCCGTCCGGCGTGCCCGGGGCCGTCTCCGTGGAGGAGTCGATCTCCGGGTCGCGCGGGTTCACGCACCTGTACGACTTCGTGGCCCTGAGCATCGACCCCGCCCCGCTGCTCGCCGCGGGGGTCGAGCGTGCGAGGAGCGAGCGGCTCGGCATCGCCCCGCTCGTCATCGCCGGCGCGCTGGCCGGTGACGAGTTCTGCGTCCAGGTGATGCGGCTGTTCGGCGGGATCCTGGGGCAGTTCCTGCGCTCGATGGCGCTGGTGACGCTCGGCCGGGGCGGCTCGGTCTGGCTGTGCGGGAGCGTGCTCCGCTCGCCGGGGGTGGCCGACTTCCTCATGGCCGACGGCTGCCTGATGGCCGCCTTCCGTCCGGCGGGGGCCGAGCACGCGGACCTCATGGACGAGATCCCGATCCACCTCGTCCACGACCGCGAGATCGGGGTGAGGGGCGCTCTCGCGCTCGGCCGTTCGCGATTTCAATCCACCGGGCGGCATTAACCTGATGATTTTTCCGTCCCGCCGCCTTTACCCGGGACGACGTGACGGTCCGCCTCTAATCCTTATTGACGTGTTGAAGCTGGAAATCATTGGCGACGTGCATTAGTGGGGATACGCTCATTATCAACAGCCCGGCGGGGCCCATAGGCCGTCAACCAGCGGACCCCGCCGGACCATTACCCACCCGAAGGAGGGCGTCATGCCGAAGTCCTCTCGCAACCTGAGGATCAGGATCGACGGAGAGTTCCGGGTACGGCCGCCACGCCGCACCTTTCTCGTCCTCGGCCTGATCGCCGTAGTCGTGACCATCGTCCTGGCAACCGGTGACAACGCGACGGTCCAGCTCTTCCTGTGACCGGCCGGCGCAAGGCCGCCCGCCCTCGCGGCGAGCGGCCTGACGCGCCGGCGCGCACGCCGACGACGGGCCCGCAAGGCGACTCCGATGCGCTCATGATACCCCGGAGTCCGCCAAACGAAAGGGCCGCGCCGCTCATTCACAATGGCCTTCTTCAGGCCATGGATATTCCAAGGATTTTCCGGCGGGCATGGTTTGGGATTATGCGCTCGCGGTCATATCGAGGACGTTTCCCGAGGCGTTCTACGGCGCGGCGGGCACCAGCTCGAATCCGGTGACCATTTCCGGGCGGATGCGGATGACCTGGTCCATCTCCCCCGCCACCCAGGGAGTGAGCAGCTCCCGATAGGAGGCCGCCTCCTCCGGGTCCTCCACGAGCCGCGCGACACCGGTGACGATCACGCTCCAGCCCAGCCGCTCCGCCACGTCCAGTTCGTCGGCCTCGAAGGCCACGACGGCGCCCGCGGGCGCGACCTCGGCGCCGATGACGGTGCCGGGGTTGGAGCGGATGACGATGTGCCCGTCCACCACGATGTGGTTCACCGGGCGCACCGCCGGCAGGGCGTGGCGGGTGAAGACGATCCGCCCGAGAGGCGTGCCCGCCAGCAGCCGCAGCGCGTCGGCCGGCGACAGCTCCTTGAGGTCTCGGGCGGTCATCTCACCGGCCCGCCCGCCGTCATGCGAGACATCCGATTGCGGAACATCCGAACAGTCTGCCGGGGGGCGACTTGCGGAGATAAGGGCCGAAAGTCCCTCTATTTCCGAAATTCAGGCCATCCGTCACCCGGAGCGCCGCTCGTCGTACGCGGCCTGCGCCTCCAGCACCTCGGGCATGTCCGCCTCAAGCTGCTCGATGAGCGCCCACAGCTTCACGGCGGTACGCTCGCCGAGCGGCGTGAGGCTGTAGTCCACCCGCGACGGGAAGCCCTCGCGGGCGCTGCGGTGGACGAACCCGTCGCGTTCGAGCGCCTGCAACGTCTGCGTGAGCATCTTGTCGCTCACCCCGTCGACGCGGCGGCGCAGCTCGTTGAAGCGCATGGGGTGCTCGTGCAGGCCGAGCAGGACCAGAGGGCCCCAGCGGCCGGTGATGTGCTCGAAGGTCACACGTGAGGGGCAGGCGCGGGCGAAGACGTCGAACTCCAGCGCCGGCAGAGTCCGCTCCGCCTCCACGGCGGGCTGTGCGAGTGCGTCCATGCCCTAATGCTACCCCCTGGTTAGCACTTTCTTTTAGTTTGCACTTTCTCAGAGAAAGTGCCAAGGTGGGGGTGTCCGCACGACAGGGGCCCGCCGCCCCGTGCACAGCCCTGCAGACCACCAGGAAAGGGACAACCATGTACGTCGTCACCGGAGCCACCGGAGCCCTCGGCCGCCTCGCCGTCAAGGAACTGCTCGACCGGGTCCCCGCCGAGCAGGTCGCCGCCGTCGTCCGCGACAAGGACAAGGCCGCCGACCTGGCCGCTCTCGGGGTCGAGATCCGCCTCGCCGAGTACGGCGACCCGGCGAGCCTGCGCGCCGCCTTCGCGGCCGGCGACCGGGTGCTGTTCATCTCCGGCAACGAGGTCGGGCAGCGCCCCGCCCAGCACCAGGCGGTCGTCGACGCCGCCAAGGAGGCCGGCGTCGGCCTCCTCGCGTACACCAGCATCCTCGGCGGCCCCAAGGCCGACTTCGACCTGGCCCGCGACCACCAGTACACCGAGCAGGCGATCCTCGACTCCGGCGTGCCCTACACGTTCCTGCGCAACGGCTGGTACTCCGAGGTCTACACCCAGAACCTCGGCCAGTTCCTGGAGCAGGGCGCCATCCTGGGCAGCGCCGGCGACGGCCGGGTCGCCTCCGCCGCCCGCGCCGACTACGCCGCCGCGGCCGTCGCCGTCCTCACCGGCGAGGGCCACGAGAACCAGGCGTACGACCTGAGCGGCGACGTCGCCTGGGGTTTCGAGGAGTTCGCGGCCGAGCTGTCCCGGCAGGCCGGCAAGGAGATCGCGTACCGGGCCGTGACCCCCGAGCAGCAGCGGGAGATCCTCTCCGGCGCCGGCGTGCCCGAGCCCATGATCGCGTTCCTGCAGGACATCGACGGCGCCATCGGGCGCGGTCTGCTCGCCGTCAGGACCGGCGAGCTGTCGCGGCTCATCGGCCGCCCGACGACCCCGCTGGCCGACAGCATCGCCGCCGCCCTGCGCCCCTGACACCCCGCCCGGCCCGGAGCCCCGCGCTCCCTCCGGGCCGAAGCCCCGCACCCGGCCTCCCCCCTGGAATCCCGCACTCCGGGCCCCCTCCGCCCGGCCGGCGGCCCTCGTACGGGGGCGGGCCGCCGGTCTAGGCTGTGGCGCATGCGCGTAGCGGTGATCGGAGCCAGCGGCCACATCGGCACCTACCTGGTCCCCCGGCTGGTCGACGCCGGCCATGAGGTGGTGGCCGTCAGCCGGGGCAAGCGGGAGCCGTACACGCCGCACGGGGCGTGGAAGCGGGTCACCACCGTGACCGCCGACCGCGAGGCCGAGGAGGCGCGCGGCGAGTTCGGACGGCGCGTGGCCGAGCTCGACGCCGACGCGGTCATCGACCTCATCTGCTTCACCGAGGACAGCGCCCGGCAGCTCGCCGAGGCCCTGACCGGGCGCGTCCGCCACTTCCTGCACTGCGGCACGATCTGGATCCACGGCCCGAGCACCCGGGTGCCCACCACCGAGGACCGCCCGCGCCG
Source organism: Nonomuraea montanisoli (assembly GCF_013363975.1). GTDB lineage: Bacteria > Actinomycetota > Actinomycetes > Streptosporangiales > Streptosporangiaceae > Nonomuraea > Nonomuraea montanisoli. The sequence goes on from NZ_JABWGN010000005.1 coordinate 163,009, forward strand.
CCCCATCGGCGAGTACGGCCGCCAGAAGGTCGCCATCGAGGCGTACCTGCTCGACCGGGCGCACCGCGACGGGTTCCCCGCCACGCTGATCCACCCGGGCCACATCGTGGGGCCGGGCTGGGTGCCGGTCAACCCGGCGGGCAACCTCGACACCGGCGTGTTCCAGGCGCTGGCCGACGGCGACGAGGTCACCCTGCCCAACCTCGGCATGGAGACCGTCCACCACGTCCACGCCGACGACGTGGCGCGACTGTTCATGGACGCGCTGGCCAACCCGTCGGCGTCCGTCGGCGAGAGCTTCCACTCGGTCTCCACGACCGCGCTCACGCTGCGCGGCTACGCCGAGGCGGTGGCGGGCTGGTTCGGCCACGAGGCGCGGCTGGCGTACCTGCCGTGGGAGCGCTGGCGCGAGACGGTGCCGGAGGAGCACGCCCGAGTCACCTACGACCACATCGCGCACAGCCCCCACTGCTCGATGGAGAAGGCCGGGCGCCTGCTCGGCCACCGCCCCCGCCACACCTCGCTGGAGGCCGTCGCCGAGGCCGTGGACTGGCTGGTGCGGGAGGGCCGCATCACGCGCTGACCGCGCCGATCAGTGGCCGGCCACGAACGTCTTCAGCAGGATGACGATCAGCCCCAGCACCAGGTTGATCACCGCCGACGCCATGATCCCGCTCCTGTCCGACCCCGACGTGACCGCCGCCGCCACGGCCCAGGCCACCTGGCTGGCCACCGCCACCCCCAGCGCCACCCACGTGGCCACGGCGTCCGACAGCCCCAGCGCCCAGGCGATCGCCGCTGCCGCGGCCGGGGGGAAGGCGGCCTGGGCGACCGGCCACTCCACCCGTCCCGCCGCGCGGATCCTGCGCCAGGTCATCGGGTGCAGGCCCCGCTCGACCAGCCGGACGTACACGTGCGCGATCCAGAACACCACACCCGTGCTGATCAGCAGGGCCACGAGGTCGGCGGCCGTGCTGGGCGTGCCGGCCGCGGTGCCGGCGACCACGGACGCGGCCAGCAGGGAGCCGTACACCGCGCCCCCGTACTCGACCGGCTCCGGGACGGCCTCGCTCTCGCGCGCGTTCATGGCACCAGTCTCCCGACGGGCTCCGCGGACCGACAGTGCGACGTGCGGGCCTATGCCCAGATTTGGGACGGCGGGGCGGTCTCCCGCGCCGCACGGGCCTTCACGCCAGCGCGCGGACCGTGGCCGTGAAGACGGCCGGGAGGCGCTGCGCGGCCGGTACGACGAGGCGGGCCGTGCCCGGACGGCCGGCCACGTACACCAGCGCGCCCGTGAGCAGCCGGTGCGCCCGCGAGATCCGCGCCCATGCCCGCTCGTAGTCCTGCGGCCGGCCCCGCCGCAGGGAGTCGACCAGGGACCGCGCGCACCGCGCCGCCAGCGAGACCCCCTCGCCGGTGAGCGCGTCGGTGTACCCGGCCGCGTCGCCCACCAGCAGCACCCGCCCGGCCACGCGCGAGCGCACGCGCTGGCGCAGCGGCCCGGCGCCGCGCACCGCCGTCGCGGGCGCCCCGTCCAGCCGGGCCGGCAGGCCGGGGAACGCCTCCAGGTGCTCCTCGTAGCCGCCCCGGCGGGTGCTGAGGATCGCCACCCCGACGAGGTCGCCGGCCACGGGCGTCACGTACGCCTCGCCGGCGCCGGACCAGTGGACCTCCACGTGGTCGTTCCAGGGGGCCACCCGGTAGTGCCGGCGCAGCCCGTACCGGCGTGGCCGCGTGTCGGGCAGGCCGAGCCCGAGCGAGCGGCGGATCGGCGAGTGCAGGCCGTCCGCCGCCACGAGCCAGCGGGCGCGCAACCCGCCCGCCTCGACGCCGTCGCCGTACTGGCGCACGGACGACACCCGGCCGGTGACGGTCTTGACGCCCAGCTCGGCGGCCCGGCGGGCCAGGGCGGCGTGGAGCACGGTCCGCCGCACCCCGAGGCCCTCGGCGTCGTGGAACGCGGCCCGCGCCGAGTGGCGGCCGTCGAGGTAGTGGATGCCGCGCAGCGGGCGGCCCGTCAGCTCCACGCCCATCGCCGTCAGCGCCGCCACCCCGCCGGGCATCAGGCCCTCGCCGCACGCCTTGTCCACGGGCGTGGCCCGCGGCTCCACCACCACCGCCTCCATCCCGGCCAGGGCGGCGTGGATCGCGGTCGCCAGGCCGGCCGGCCCGCCCCCGGCCACGAGGACGTCGATCACGCGGCGGCCCGCCCGGCGGCCATGGCCAGCGCCGTGTTCTCACAGCGGATGCGTACGACCATGAGGACCGCGTTGAGCACGGTGAACGCCAGCGCGGTGACCCACGCGGTGTGGACGAGCGGCAGCGCGGCGCCCTCCACGACCACGGCCACGTAGTTGGGGTGCCGCAGCCACCCGAACCGGTACGGCCCGCGCGTCACGAGCGGCAGCCCCGGCACCACGATCACCTGGGTGTTCCAGCGGGGACCGAGGGCCGTGATGCACCACCAGCGCAACGCCTGGGCCGCGACGACGAGCGCCAGCATCGGCCAGCCGAGGGCGGGCAGGAACGGCCGGTCGGCCAGCGCCACCTCCAGCGGCGCGCCGGCGAGCAGGCCGGTGTGCAGGGCCACCATCCAGGGGTAGTGGCCCTGGCCGGCGACGACACCGCCGCGTTCGAGGCTCCAGCGGGCGTTGCGGCGGGCGATGCGCAGCTCGGCCAGGCGTTCCAGGCCGACGAGCAGGACGAGCGTCAGATACCAGAGCATGGGTCACCAGCGCAGGAGGACGAGTTCGGAGCAGAAACCGGGGCCCATCGCGAGCAGCAGGCCGTACTCACCGGGCCGCGGGCGCCGCTCGTCGAGCGTGTCGCCCAGCACGTGCAGCACGGACGACGACGACAGGTTGCCGTTGGCGGCGAGGGATCGCCAGGTCAGCTCCAGGGCGCCGGCGGGCAGGTCGAGCACCTCGGCCACGGCGTCCAGCACCTTGGGCCCGCCGGGATGGCACACCCAGACCGCCATGTCCTGCGCGGTGAGCCCGTGTTCGGCGAGGAAGTCGCGCACGTCGTCGGCCAGGTAGCGGCGGACCATGTCCGGGACGCTCGCGTCCAGCAGCACGCCGAACCCCGTGTCGCGCACCTCCCACCCCATGACGTGCGCGGAGTCGGGATACAGGTGCCCGCGCGTGGCCACCACGGCCGGCCCGTGCGCCTCCCGCCCGGCGCCGCAGGCCACCACGGCCGCCGAGCCGTCGCCGAACAGCGCGCTCGCGACCAGGTTGGCGGGCGAGGCGTCGCCGCGCTGCACGGTCAGCGAGCACAGCTCGACCGACAGCAGGACCGCGACGTGGTCGGGCCAGCCGCGCAGGTAGTCGTGCAGCCGGGCGATCCCCGCCGCCCCGGCCACGCAGCCGAGCCCGAACACCGGCAGCCGCTTGACGTCGCGCCGCAGCCCGACCCGCTCGACCAAGCGGGCGTCCACCGAGGGCGCGGCGACGCCCGTCACCGACGCGAACATGATCAGGTCCACGTCCTCCGGCTCCAGCCCGGCCGCCTTGATCGCCCCGCTCACGCTCTCGGCGCCCAGCTCGACGGCCGTGGCGATGTACGCCTCGTTGGCCGCGCCGAAACCGTCGAGCCCGGCGTACTCCTCGATCGGCAGGGCGAGGTGGCGGAAGTCGACGCGAGCGCTGCGGTGCAGCCGGTCGAGCAGCCGCCGGTCCGCGCCGCCGGGCAGGCACATCCGCGCCGCCATGTCCGTCAGCTCCGCCTGGGGGTAGCGGTTGGGCGGGAAGGACGTACGGACGGCAGCGATACGGGTCATGTGCGGTCTCCGGCTCGTGGCGCTGTACGACTCCGACCTTCCGGACGATTCCCCCCCGGACGACCGCTAAGCCATCGCGATGACCACAATCCCCTGCCATTTCGATCATCCCTGGCGAGCGCGGTCCGCGACGGCGTGCGGGGGCGGCCTACGATCGGGGAGTGACTGGCGGTGAGGCGACGCGGCCGGGCGGCCTGTGGCGGACGGCCGGCGGGCTGGCGCGGGCGTGCCATCCGGGCCCGACCGTCGCGGTGACGTCCCTGGTGACCGCGCTCGCGGTGGCGAGCGGACGCGACGCGGCCGGGTGCGCGCTGGTGGCGGCGGCCGTGCTCGCCGGGCAGCTCTCGGTCGGGTGGTGCAACGACGCGGTCGACGCCCGTCGCGACGTCGCGGCCGGGCGGGCCGGCAAGCCGATCGTGGACGGCGCGGTCAGTGCCGCCGCCGTACGGAACGCCGCGTTCGTGGCTCTCGCCCTGTGCGTGCCGCTCTCGCTGGCCTCCGGGCTGCTCGCCGGGTCCGCGCACCTCGTGGGCGTGGCCGCCGCGTGGGCCTACGACCTGGGGGTGAAGGCCACGGTCTTCTCGTGGGCGCCGTACGCGGTGGGGTTCGGTTCGCTGCCCGCCTTCGTGACGCTCGGCCTGCCCGGACACCCGTGGCCGGCGTGGTGGGCGGTGGCCGCGGCGGCGCTGCTCGGGTGCGGCGCCCACCTGGCGAACGTCCTGCCCGACATCCCCCACGACCTCGCCGCCGGGGTGCGCGGGTTGCCGCAGCGGCTCGGCGCGGAGCGCACGCGGCTGCTGGCCCCGCTGCCGCTGCTGGCCGCGACGTGGCTGCTGGTCTTCGCGCCGCCGGGCGAGGCGGGGGTCGCGGGATGGCTGGCGGTGGCGGTGACCGGGGCGCTGGTGGCGGCGGGCACGCTGCTGCACGGCCGGTCGGCGCGGGCGCCGTTCGCCGCCGCGATCGGGGTGGCGGCGGTGGGCGTCCTCGTCCTGCTCGCCAACGGCCCGTCCCTCACCGCCTGACGCTCACCCGCGACGAGCGCCGGGGAGCAGGTTCGACACGGACTCGCGCAGCCAGCGGCGGCCCACGGCGAGCGCCATCGGCAGCGGCACCATCCCGGCCCCGAGCCCCACCTCCACCAGCAGGTCGAACACCTCCTTGCGCCGGGCCGCCGTGCCGATGGCCGCGTCGATGAACCCCGGCGACTGGGCGAGACGGGCCAGCACGTCGGTGGTCCGCAGATGCGGACCGAGGGCGGCGCGCAGCTTGCGCCGGTAGACGGGCAGCGGATCGCCGGGCGCCTCGACGGCCGCCTCGCCCGCCAGCCGTCCCGACAGCAGGGCGTAGTAGATGCCCTCGCCGGTGAGCGGGTTGATCAGGCTGGCGGCGTCCCCGGCGAGCATGACGCGGCCCGCGCCGGGCGCGGGCCGTCCGGACGACAGCGGCAGGTGATGAGCGCGCAGCTCCCGGGCCGGCCGGTCGGGCAGCAGCTCGGTGAGCCGGCCGTACAGCACCTCCCGGCCGGGCGAGCCGAGCGCGTGCAGCCGGGGCAGCAGCATCCCGAAGCCGACGTTCGCGGTGCCGTCTCCGATCGGGAACGACCACGCGTAGGCGGGCCAGCCCTCCTTCTGCATGGCGATGAGCTGGGCGTCGTCGGAGCCGGGCACGTCGGCGTACCCGCGTACGGCGATGGCCGTGTGCTGGGCCGTGTTGGGCGGGATGCCGACGAGGCGGCGGAGGACGGAGTGGGCGCCGTCGGCCGCCACGACCGCGCGGGCGGCGATGCCCGCGTCGATGACCGGGTACGGGCCGGACTGGTCGATCGCGCGGACCCGGTGGCGGCGGACCTCGACGCCCCGGGCACGGGCGGCCTCGACCAGGCGGGCGTCGAACACGCGGCGCGGCACGACGTGGTTGGGCCGGGCCGCCTCGGCGCTCACCCGCGAACCGCTCGGCGACACCACGGACAGGCGGGAGGTGGGCCGGTAGTCGTCGATGAGGCCGGGCAGGCCGAGCAGGGTCAGCTCGTCCCGGCCGTGGGCCGCGATGCCGTCGCCGCACGCCTTGTCGCGCGGGAAGCCGGCCTTGTCGAGCAGCAGGACACGAGCGCCGGGGCGCAGTTGCCGCGCACGCAGCGCCGCCGCCGCGCCCGCGGGGCCGCCGCCCACGACCACGAGATCCCAGACGTCGTTCACATCCGGACTGTGCCCCAAGTACCTAAGCAAGTACCTAAGCACGACAGATTCCTCGTCCTCGGCGGCTCCGTAACTTTGTGGTCAGAACGAACGACCACGAACGAACGACCACTGAGGAGAGCACCATGAGCGACATCAACGAGCTGGTCCAGCGCTACCTCGCTGCCTGGAACGAGACCGACGCGACGGCCAGGCGGGCGGCGCTGGCGGAGGTCTTCGCCGAGGACGCCACGTACACCGACCCGCTGGTGTCGGTGCGCGGCCTCGACGGCCTGGACGCGACGATCGCCGCCGTCCAGGGTCAGTTCGGCGGGCTGGTGTTCAGCCTCGGCGGGGCCGTGGACGCCCACCACGACATCGCCCGGTTCACCTGGAACCTGGGCCCGGAGGGGGCCGAGCCGCTCGCCGTCGGGTTCGACGTCGCGGTCGTGGGCGAGGACGGCCGGATCAGCCAGGTGCTCGGCTTCCTCGACAAGGTGCCGGCCGGGGCCTGACGCCGGCGGGCGGAGCCTGACTCCGACGGGCGGACCCGACCACGGGTCCGCCCCCGCCCGGACGACCGCGCAGGTCGTCGCCGGACCCGATCACCCGTCGTAGTTGAAGCCGAAGGCGCGCACGCCGGTCTCGGAACGGGGCCGATGGCTGGTCTTCGGCCCGAAGGCGACGTAGGTCCCCGGGCCGTGGGTGCGCTCGCCCTCGATGAGCTCGCCGTGGACCACGAAGTAGGCCTCGCCGTAGGTCTCGTGGACGTCGAGCTCCGGCCACTCGGCGCCCGGCGCGAGATCGATGACCCAGGTCCTGATCCCTTCCATCCCCGGGAGCATCCGCACGTGGACTCCGGGGCCGAGCTCGACGGCGGGGACGGCGTCGACGTCGACCGGCAGTATCTGCCCAGGTAGGACCTGTTCTGGCGGGGTCATCGGGCCAAGGTACTCACAGTCCCAGACTGACGGCAAGGTCCTTGAGCTCGCCGCGGGAGACGACGCCGAGCTTGGGATACGCCTTGTAGAGGTGGTAGCCGACCGTGCGGTGGCTGAGGAAGAGCTGCGCGGCGATGTCCCGGTTGGACAGGCCCTGCGCGGCGAGCCGGACGATCTGCAGCTCCTGCGGGGTGAGCGCCGCCGCCGCCCCTTCCCCCGCGCGCGCCTGCTGGTCCTGGGCGCCGGTCGCGGTGAGCTCGCCACGGGCCCGTTCCGCCCACGGCGCCATGCCGAGCCGGTCGAAGACCTCCAGCGCGCCGTTCAGCAGGCCCCGCGCCTCGGCCTTGCGACGCGCCCGGCGCAGCCACTCGCCGTAGAGCAGCGCCGTCCTGGCGTACTCCACCGGGCGGCTGTCCTGGTCGTGCAGTTTGAGTGCCGCCGCGTACGACTGCTCGGCCTGCTCGTCGGCGCCCAGCAGGCCCCGGCAGCGCAGGACGAGCGCGTCGGCCCAGGGCTGCCGGACCGACTCCGCCCACCGTTCGAACCGTGCCAGCGGCTCGGCCGCGCGTTCCGGCGCCCCGACCCGTACGGCCGACTCCACCAGGTCGGGAGTGGACCGGGTGGCGCAGATGTGGTGGCGCATCGGCTCGCGGGCCAGGCGCTCGAAGCGGGACAGGGCGGCTTCGGCGCGCCCGAGCCCCAGGTCCAGCAGGCCGAGGGACCAGTACGCCCAGGGAGCCCCCGGGGAGATCGCCCCGGGGGCCGCCCCCGCCAGGCCGGCCTCGGCGTGCCGGCCGCAGGCGTCCTCGTCGCCCCTGGCCGCGTCCAGGTAGGCCAGCACGCTGCTGAACTGGCTGACCCACTGCTGTTGCCCGGTGTCGCGGGCGAGATCGAGCGCCTCGGTCGCCGTGGTGAGCGCGTCCCGGTGGCGTCCGGTGAACACCTCGCCCTCGACCGTGAAGAACAGCACCGTGGGCAGCCGTCCGGCCCTGCCGCGTGCCCGGTGTCCGGCCGCGAGCGTGTTCGCCAGCAGGTAGGCGTCGGCGTCCTGGCCCCGGGCCAGTGCAGCGCCGCACAGGATCATCAGGGCCTGGTCGGGCGCCTCGCCGCGGCGGCGTACCGTGTCGAGCGTCTCGCCCAGCGGCGGGGGCGGTTCCGACCCGCCGGTGTTCAGCAGGTGGACGAGGAAACGGGCGATCGGGGCCAGGGGGTCGGTGTCCGTGAACGGCAGCGCCGACAGCCGCTCCAGGGTCGCCGCGAGCTGCCGTTCGCCGAGGTACCAGGCGGTGTGCACGGCCTGGATCAGCAGCTGCGCGGCCTGGGCGGGGTCGGCGCCGTCGATGAGCGCGGCGCCGTCGAGCAGCCGCTGGTGGGCGGCCGGGTAGGAGCCCTTCCAGAAGTCGGCGAGGGCCTGGACGTGGGCCAGCCTCGCCCGCACGGCCGGGGCGCCGCCGGCCCGTTCGGCCGCGCGGCGCGCGAGGTCGCCGGCCCGGTCCAGGTCGCCGGTCTCCAGGGCGGCCTCGGCGGCCATGGCCTCCCGCCGAGCCCTCGCCTCGGGCTCGGCGCTCAGGCGGGCCGCCCGTTCGCAGGCGGCGGCCGCGGCCTCGTAACCGCTGCGTTCCCGGGCGCGGACCGCGGCGCGTTCGAGCGCGGTGGCGGCCTCCTCGTCGGGGCCGGTGGCCGCGGCCGCCAGGTGCCAGGCCCGGCGGTCCGCGTGCTCGGGGCCGTCGAGAGCCGCGGCGAGCGCGCGGTGGACGGCCAGGCGGTGGCCGAGCGGCGCGCGCTGGTGGACGGCGGCGCGGATCAACGGATGGCGGAAGCGGAGGGTGTCCTCGGAGCCGCCGCGGACGATGAGCCCCGCCTGTTCGGCGGGCAGCAGGTCCTCGACGCCCGCTCCCAGGGTGGCGGCGGCCCGCAGGATCGCGGCCAGGTCACCGGCGTCGTCGGCCGCGGCGACCAGGAGCAGCGTCTGGGACGCCGCCGGCATCCGGCTGACCTGGCCGTGGAAGGTCAGCTGCAGCCGGCTGGTCATGGGCAGCGCCCCGGGGGCGAACGCCGCGGCCGGCTCGGCGCCCAGCGCGACGGGCAGCTCCAGCAGGGCCAGCGGGTTGCCCTGCGCCTCGGCCAGCAGCCGGAAGCGCAGCGCGGGCGGCAGCGGATGACGGTCCAGCAGGGCCGCGGCCGCCTCCGGGCGCAGTCCGGACAGGCGCAGCTCCGGAAGGCCGGGCGCCGGGAAGGAGCCCTCGCCGTCACGCGCGGCGAAGAGCATGACCACGCCCTCGGCCCGCAGCCGCCGGGCGGCGAACAGCAGCGCGTCCCGGGACGCCCGGTCCAGCCATTGCGCGTCGTCGACCACGCACAGCAGGCCGTCCTCGCCCGCGTGCTCCGCGAGGAGCGACAGCACCGCGAGCCCCACGAGCATCGGGTCGGCGCCGGCGCCCGATCCGAGCCCGAACGCCGCCTCCAGCGCCGCCCGCTGCGGAGCGGGCAGGGCCGGGAGGCATCCGAGCGCCGGGCGCAGCGCCATCTCCAGCCCCGAGAACGGCAATTCGGCCTCGGACTCGACCCCCGTGCCGCGGAGCAGCCGCAGCTCACCGGCCGCCGCCACCGCCTGGTCGAGCAGCGCCGTCTTGCCTATGCCGGGCTCGCCGCGCAGCACCAGCAGGGCGCTCTCACCGCGGCGGGCTCCGGCCAGCAGGGCCGCGATCGCGCCTGCCTCCGCCTCTCTCCCGCACAGCTCCACCAGCCCGGACATGCCCCAATCCTGGCATCCCCCGTGGTGACGGCCGCCGCCGGCACCGCCCCTGCCTCAGCCGGGCCGAGCGGCGAGGCGGTCGCTCGCCTCGTCCGGAGGAGACGACCCGTCCTCCTGAGCCGGCTGGGGTGGCGTCGAGGTCGAGGGGGTGGGGCGGGCCGGCGGAAGGGTGCCCTCGGCCACGTGGGCGAGGGTGATCTCCGACAGCAGCGTCTCCTCGTGGTCGCGTAAGGCGCTCCACACGTCCGCCAGGGGCCGCGCCACCCCCGGGTACCCGCCGTGGTCACCCCCCTCCGGCACGCCCTCCACCACCGTGATGATGTCGGCCAGGCTGATCTGCTCCTTGGGGTACGCGAGCCAGTAGCCGCCGTCGGGACCGCGCTGGCTGTGCAGGAGGCCGGCGCGGCGCAACTGGAGCAGGATGTTGTCGAGGAACTTGCGGGGGATGCCCTGGGCCGCCGCGATGCGCTCGGCGGGCACCGGCCCGGGTGGGGCGGCGGCCAGCTCGGCGGCGGCTCTCAGGGCGTACTGGGTCCGGGCGGAGATCCGCATGTCGTTCAGGCGGTCACCTGGTGGAGGCCCCAGCGGCGGCGCAGGGCGTTGTCGGCCAGGCCGAACAGCCGGTCCACGAGGATGCCGATGACGAGGATCACGATCATGGTGGCGAGCAGGCCGGGCGAGTCGGCCAGCTCGCGCGCGAAGTGGAGCTGCTCGCCGAGCGACGGCCGGTTGGCGATGATGACGAGCAGTTCGCCGGCCATCAGGGAGCGCCAGGCGAACGCCCAGCCCTGCTTGAGCCCGGCCAGGAACGACGGCAGCGAGGCCGGCAGGATCACGTGCCGGTACAGCGTGAGCCGCCGGAAGCCCAGCATGTGCCCGGCCCGCAGCAGGATGGGCGGGGTGTAGTCGACGCCGGCGATCAGGCCGTTGGCGACGGACGGCGCCGCGCCGAGCACCACCACGAACAGGATCGCGCTCTCGCTCAGCCCGAACAGCAGGATCGCGAGCGGGAACCAGGCGATGGACGGCATCGTCTGGAGACCGGTGATGAGCGAGCCGACGGCGCGCCGCAGCGGCCGGATGCGCGACACCAGCGCGCCGACGACCAGCCCGACGGCGATCGCGAGCGCGAACCCGACGACCGCGCGCCGCAGGGTGACCGTCAGGGCCTGGTAGAACTCGGCCTCGCCGAGGCGGTGGCCGAGCTCGGTGAGCGTGGTCAAGGGCCCGGCGAAGACGTACTCGGGCCACCACCCGGCGAGCACGACGAGCTCCCAGGCGGCGAGCACGAGGGCGACGGCCAGCGCGACGGGCCACGTGCCGGCCCAGGCGCGGGTGAGCAGGCCGGCGCGGCGCGCGGGCGCCAGCTCCAGGGCGTCGAGCCCGGCGATCTGCCGGGCGTGCGTGTCAGCGGCCATCGGGGGCGACCTCCCGGGCGAGGGGTGATGCGTGCGTGTCAGGGGCCATCGGGGGTCGCCTCCTGCGGGACGCGGTTCGGCGCGGCGCCGTGGCGCATGACCTCTGCGCGCAGGCGCTGGGTGATCTCGCCGGCCTGCTCGGCGACCTCGGCCGAGTCGGTACGGCGGGGCCGGGGCAGCGTGACCGGGAAGTCCTCGACGACCCGGCCGGGGCGGCTGGACAGCAGCACGACCCGGTCGCCGAGCCGGACGGCCTCGCGGACGTTGTGGGTGACGAACAGGACGGCGAGGTCGCGCTCGCGCCAGATGCGCTCCAGCTCGTCGTGGAGCAGGTCGCGGGTCATCGCGTCGAGCGCGCCGAACGGCTCGTCCATGAGCAGCACGTCGGCGTCCTGGGCGAGCGCCCGGGCCAGGGAGACGCGCTGCCGCATGCCGCCCGACAGCTCGTGGGGCCGCTTGCGGCCGAACCCCCCGAGGTGGACGATCTCCAGGTACTCCGCCGCCCTGGCCCGCCGCTCCCGCTTGCCGAGCCCCTTGGCCCGCAGCGCCATCTCGACGTTCGCCGAGACCGTCAGCCACGGGAACAGCGCGGGCTCCTGGAACATGAGCGCGATCCGCCGGCGGTCCACGTCGATGCGGCCGGCAGAAGGGGCGTCGAGCCCGGCGACCAGCGACAGCAGTGTGCTCTTGCCGCAGCCGGAGGCGCCCAGCAGGCAGACGAACTCGCCGGGCGCGACGTCGAGGGCGACGTTGTCCAGGGCCAGCAGGCTCGCCTTGCCCTGCCCGTACGTCTTGGAGACGGCCTGGAGGCGGACGGCGGGCTGCTGCCCGTCCACCCGCCCGCCGGCCTGCTCCGTCAGCGGAGCGGTCATGGCACCTCCGTCACTTGTCCGAGATGGGCGACTGGCCCTTGGCGGCCAGGACCTCGTTGAGGATCTTGAGGTCGTAGATGCCGTTCAGGTCGACCTGGTCCAGCAGGCCCACCTTGGTGGCGTGCTCGGCGCTGGTGACCAGCGACGAGGCGATCGGGTCGTCGGTGAACGTGATGTTCTTGAACGCGCTGTCGAGGACCTCGGGCTTGAGCGCCTTGCCGGTCAGCTTCTGCAGCGCGGCGTTGGCGGTCCGGGCGGAGCCGGCCGGGTCGGACTTGATCAGGTCGTTGGCCTCGACGTGCGCCTCGACGAGCTTGCGGACCGTGTCGGGGTGCTCCTTGAGGAACTCCTGCCGGACGATCAGGTGGGTGATGACGAACTGCTTGTTCGGCCACAGGTCGCGCTCGTCGACGAGGACCTTGCCGCCGCTCTCCTTGATGAGGCGGCTGGCGAACGGCTCGGGCACCCAGGCGCCGTCGATGTCGCCGGTGGCGAACGTCTGGATGGTCTGGGAGTTCTCCTGCGGGACGATGTGGACGTCGCCGCCGCCCTTGGTGTCGGCCTTGAGGCCCTTCTCGGTCAGCCAGTAGCGCAGGGCGACGTCCTGGGTGTTGCCGAGCTGCGGGGTGGCGATCTTCTTGCCCTTGAGCTGCTCGGGCGTGGTGATGCCGGGCTTGACGACGAGGAACACGCCGCCGGAGGCCGCGCCCGCCACGATCTTGATGGCCTTGCCCTTGGACTTGGACCAGGCGTTGATGGCCGGGTTGGGGCCGACGTAGGTGGCGTCGACGGCGCCGGAGAAGACGGCCTCGATCGCGGCGGGGCCGGCGTTGAACGTGCTGGTCTTGAGCGTGGTGCCGCTGCCGAGGTGCTTGGCGTACAGGCCCTTCTCGACGCCGACGAGCGCGGTGGCGTGCGTGATGTTCGGGAAGAACCCGAGCCGCACCTCGGCCGGTGCGGCGCCGGCCTTGGAGTCGCCGCCGCCGGACCCGCCGCAGGCCGCGGTCAAGGTCGTGAGTGCCAGAGCCGCCACGGCGGCCACCACCCCGCGAAGCCCGCGTGCGTTCATTGGTTCTCCCTATTTCCCACTTATTTAGTAGATATAATCTGTTTATAGGGGCATAGGAGCATGGCGTCAAGGCGGGTGTTCCAGGTATCCGGGCGATCTCAGAGGTGCTTCAGCAGCAGCAGCGCGATGTCGTCCGTACGCTGCTGGACGTCGAGCGCGTGGTCGATGAGCGTCTGCGCGACCATGGCCAGCGGACGGCCGGAGCAGCGGGTGAGGCGGCGGCCCAGGGCCTCCATGCCCTCGCCGATGTCGATGCCCGGCGCCTCGATCAGGCCGTCGGTGTAGAGGGCCAGCATCGACCCGGGCGGCAGCGGCAGCTCCACGATCGGGTAGTCGGCGTCCGGGTCCAGCCCGAGCAGCAGCCCCGAGGGCATGTCGGCGACCTCCGCGGGCGCGCCGGGCCGGAGCAGCAGGGGCGGCAGGTGGCCGGCGCTGGCCAGGCACACCAGGTGCCGCTCCAGGTCGAGGTTGACGTACAGGCAGCTCGTGAACAGGTCGGGCGCGAGGTCGATGAGCAGCCGGTTGGTGTGGAAGAGGACCTCGCCGGGGCTCGCGCCCGCGGTCGCGTGGGCGTGGATGGCGGTGCGCACCTGCCCCATCAGGGCGGCGGCGGTCATGTCGTGGCCCTGGACGTCGCCGATGACGGCGGCGGCCGTGCTCTCGTCCAGCCTGATGAGGTCGTAGAAGTCGCCGCCGATGTCCATGCCGCGGGTGGCGGGCAGGTACCGCGCGGCCACGTCCAGCCGGGGCACGCTGGGCAGCGCGTTCGGCAGCAGGCTCGCCTGGAGGGCCTCGGCCAGGTGGTGCTTGACGTCGTAGAGCCGGGCGCGCTCCAGGGCCTGGGCGACGAGCCCGGCCAGGGAGGTGAGCGTGGCCCGCTCGTCGGCGGTGAAGACGTGCGGGTGCTCGTACGCGAGGACGACGGTGCCGATGGGACGGTCGGAGGCGATGAGCGGGAGCACCGCCCAGGCGGCCATGCCGGGCTGGGGCACCGCGTCGCGATGCCTGGTGGTCAGTTCCTCCCAGCTCCCGAAGAACGCGGCCTCGCCCGTGAGCATGACGTGCTGGCTCGCGGTGTGCGCCGTGAGCGGCAGGCCGTCGAAGTGGTCGATGACCTCCGGCTCGTAGTTGCGGGAGCCGACCACCAGCATCCGGCCGTTCTCGGCGAGCAGGATGGCCATGCCCTGGGCGTCGCAGACCACCATGACCTGCTCGGCGACGAGGTCCACGACGTCCTGGACGGTGACGGCCCGGGTGAGGGTGGTCGCGAGGTGGACCAGGTTGTAGAGCGTGTCGGCCCGGATCGGCCTGATGAGGTGCCCGGTCTCCCCCGGGACCTCCTGGCGGACCGGTCCGGGGACGGGGACGATCCGGACGCTGATGCCCGACGGGTCGGAGTGCAGCTCGAAGGCCAGCCGCTCGCCGCGCGGATTGCACGCGGTGAACGCGGTGACCTGGTTGCTGAGCGCGGCGGCCCGGTAGTTGTCCTCGAAGACCGGGTCCCGCAGCCACGGCAGTACCTCCCAGGGCCGGGCCCCGACCAGCTCGGAGAGCTTGCCGCCGAGCAGGTCGGCCGCCGTCTGGGTCATGAACGTGACGCGGCCGTCCATGTCGAGCGCGCAGCACCCCTCGGGCAACCGGTTGACGTAGTCGAGCGCGGCCAGCGCCTCCTCGGGGTTCGCCTCGACGCCGCGGCCGACGGACAGGAGCCGGGGCCGTTCGCCGGCCACGACCGGATGCCCGTTCTCGGCCGCCCGCCGCAGCAGGACGGCCATCCGGCGGCAGTCGAGCTCGATGACGTCCCGCTCCTGCCGGCTGAGCTCGGGGGCGTGCGGCGCGGGCCACAACAGGACGAGCACGCCCCAGTCGTGCTCGTCGGTGTGGATGGGCGCGGCGGCCGTCGAGAAGGGATACGGCAGGGTGAGGGCGGCGTCCGGGTAGTACCGGGCCATCTCCTCCTGGCCGGGCACCCACACCAGGCGCCTCTCGCGCACGGCGGCCGGGCCGGGGACCCTGCTGTCCAGGCGGAGCCTGGACCACTGGCTGGCGATGGGGGTGGGGAGCCCGATCGTCGACTCCATGCGCAGGGTGTCGCCCTCGGGTGCGAGAAGGTAGAGGGCGCCCATGTGCGCCCCGGTGCCGCCCACCGCATGGGCCAGCAGCTCGTCCAGTCCCGGAGCGTCGTCGTCTTCGGGGCCGAAGATGGTGGTGGCCTGGTCGTGCATGGGTGGCGCCTCACTCTCAGGGTGAGTCCTGTACCCGAAAGAACGCTAGTACCCGAAAAATGCCTCTAAAGGACAATATGCCCGAGTTCATGTGATCGGCGCCACCCAGGGGTCGCTTACCCGGGTCTGACGGATCGGGGATTACCCTGCGGACTGTGCACACGCAGCCCGCCCCCACCGGCGTTCCCGTGCTGTCCCGGCGGCTCATCGGAGCCGAGCTCCTCGTGGTGTTCTCCGTGTCGCTCGGCGCCAGCGGCCTGGTGGCGCTCGTCCGGCTGGTGGGCGCGCTCACGGCCCCGAGCGGCCTGAAGAGCCAGCACGCCGTGCTCACCCCGACGCTCGCGCCCGGCCGCCCCTGGCTGGACCTGACGCTCCAGCTCGTGAACATCGCCATCACGGTGGCGCCCGTCGCGCTCGTCGCCTACCTGCTGGTCCGCTCCGGCGAGTCGCTGCGCACGATCGGCGTGGACGGGCGGGAGCCGGGCCGCGACCTCGGCAGGGGCGCCGCCCTCGCGGCCGTGATCGGCGGCACGGGGCTGGCCTTCTACCTGGGCGTCTACGCCGCGGGGGTCAACCTCCAGGTGGTGGCCGGGGCGCTGCCCGACGAGTGGTGGCGGGTGCCGGTTTTGGTGCTCGCCGCGGCGCAGAACGGCGTGCTGGAGGAGGTGCTGGTCGCCGGCTACCTGCTGCACCGGCTCGACCAGGCGGGCTGGAGCCCCTGGCGGGCGCTGGCGGTCTCGTCGCTGCTGCGCGGCTCGTACCACCTGTACCAGGGGTTCGGCGGGTTCGTCGGCAACGTGGTGATGGGGCTGGTGTTCGGCCGCCTCTACCAGCGCTGGGGCCGGGCGATGCCGCTGGTCGTGGCGCACACGCTGATCGACGCCGTGGCCTTCGTGGGGTACGCGGTGCTCCACGGCAAGGTGAGCTGGCTGCCCTGACCCCGCCCGCACGCTGAGGGCGCGGGCGGGGCGGGATGACCGTCAGTAGCCGTAGCGGCTCTTCAGGTGCCGCCACCAGTCTCGCAACATCCACGCGTCGAAGTCCGTGATCGAGGTGGCGCTGCCCGCCTTCATGAGGAAGCAGCACTGCCCCGTGGGCGTCCAGTCGTAGAAGTCGTCCAGGCCGAACGAGTGCCCCATCTCGTGCAGCAGGATGTGGATGTTGTCGGCGTCGAGGTTGCCCATGAAGTACTCACTGCCGATGCGCTGGCCCCAGTCGCCGCCCGCGCCGCCGCCGAAGCCGGCGGTGAGCCAGAGCGACATGTCGTAGTGGTGCGACGCGCCGCCCGGGCAGTTGGGGTAGGTCCCGCTCTGGTTGAAGAAGCGGCCGCACGGCTCGGCGCACTGGGGCGCGTTCTCGCGGATGTCGTTGACGTAGATGTCGACGGAGGTGTCGCTCCACTGGAGCTGCGCCCGGTCGCGCACGGCCCAGCCGACCACCTTCACCGGCACCGTGCCGTACGGCCAGCCGTTGTGCCCGGCCATCACGTCCATCCACTTCTCGAACTGGCGGGCCAGGGCGGCGTGGATCTGGTCGCGCTGGGCGGCCGTCACCGTGGCCGTGCTGTCCCATCGGACGCAGTAGTTGATGGAGCCGCGGTTGGCCATGACCTGGTCCCAGCCGTAGTTCCGGAAGCCGTACAGGTTGGGGTAGGTGCTCTCGACGTGCTGCCAGACCTCGTTGAGCGGCGTGACCAGGTTGGCCGGCGGGTTCCAGGTGCCGGGGGTGCCGCCGCCGCCCGACGGGTCGTTGGCGTACGCCTTGACCTCCAGCAGGCCGACCGAGCCCTGGCCGCTCTGCAGCGCCACGCGCAGCCGGGTCGTGCTGACCTGGCCGAAGGTCACCTTGTTGTACGCGTCCACCCGGACCGGGTAGCCGCTCGCGTTCGGGACGTCGGCGTACGCGCTGCCGTTCCAGTACTGCAGCTTCCAGGAGGCGGGGACGCGCACGCCGCCGCCGTCGTCGAAGAAGTAGATCTCGGCCGCCCGCAGGGTCTGCGCGCCGCCCCAGGTCAGCTCGGCCCACTGGGCGCCGGTGTTGGGCCAGGTGCCCCAGCGGCGGTTGGCCGTGTCGTTGGAGCGGGGCGGGTCGATGCCGTCGTTGAGCGCGGCCACGCTCTCCCAGGGAGAGGTGTAGGACGCGCTCGGGGTGGCGGACGTGGCGAGGTTCGTCTCCGCGTACGCCGCCCGCACCGGGATCAGGAAGGCGCTTACCAGCAGGAGCGGTAAGAGGGCCAGGCGTTTCATCGCGCCTCCAGGGTGGGGTCTGTGTCGCCGGACGCCCGGCACGCGCCGCCGTGCGGGGCGGCCCGTGCCGGGCGGGGAGAACATCAGGTGATCATGGTCCGAACGCCTTGACCTCAAGGAGGCCGACGGAGCTGGACCCGTTGCCGGTGAGCAGCACCCGGAGCCGGGTGGTGCTCGTGGCCGTGAACGTCACCGTGTTGTAGGCGTTCTTCGTCAGCGTGTACGCGCTCGCACCGGGCACGTCCACGTACGCGCTGCCGTTCCAGTACTGCAGCTTCCACGACGCCGGCATGTCGATGCCCTCGTCGTCGTCGAAGAAGTACACCTGCGCCCGGTTCAGGTTCTGCGCCGACGACCACGTCAGGTCCACCCACTGCTGCCCGGTCTCCGGCCAGCAGCCCCAGCGCGGGTTGACGGTGTCGTTGGAGGACGGCGGGTCGATGCCGTCGTTGACCGCGTCGACGCTCTCCCAGGACGAGGTGTTCGAGGCCGTCGGGGTGGCCGAGGCGGCCAGGTTGCCCGCGGGCGGCTCCTGCGTGCCGCCCCGGTTGAACACCTTGATCTCGGTCAGGCCCGTCTTGGCGCCGGAGGCGTTGGTGGCCAGCACCCGCATCCGCTGGGCGTTGACCGCGCCGAACGTCACCACGTTGTAGTTGGCCCGCGGCGTCGCCGGGCTCTTGGCCTGGCCGGGCACGCTGACCCACGCGCTGCCGTTGTGGTACTGGATGTCGTACGCCGACGGCGCCCGGTAGGTGGAACTGGCCGGGCGGCTGTCCTTGAAGTACAGGCGCACCTCGTTGAAGGTGCGGGCCGCGCCGAAGTTCAGCTCGTACCAGTCCTGGCCGTTGGGCGAGCCGCCCGCGCCCCAGAACGGCTCGTTGACCGGGTAGCCGTCCACGGCGCCCGCGAGCGTGCTGCCCGAGCCGGTGTACGAGGCGCTCGCGGTGGCGCCGGTGGCCAGGTTGGTCAGGTTGGCCGTCAGGTCCACGCCCGCCTTGGCCAGCATGTCCACCATGCCGGCGCCGGTGTGCGTCACCTGCGCCGGCGCCTGGAGCCCCAAGACGGCCACGTGGTAGGTGACCGTGCCGCTCGTGGTCACGTCGCCGGTGGCCGGGTCCCAGGTGAAGGGGACCAGCGAGCCGACCGTCGCGGCCCGGTTGCCGTTGACGTAGATCGAGTAGCCCTCGGGCACGCCCGGGTAGCGCACGACGCCGTCGGACGGGTCGTCCCAGACGATGGTCAGGTCGGCGTTGCGGTAGCGCAGGTTGTTGACGGTGAAGTGGGACCAGCCGATGTTGATCGGCGACAGCTCCACCTTGGCGTCGTTGCGCGGCCGGAGGCCGGCCACGTCCTCGATCACGGTCCAGTTGCCGCTGCCGAGGATGTTGTGGTGGATCCACGACCGGTAGGTGATCGACGAGCCGTTCCAGTCGGCCCAGAACTCGTTGGCGTCGGGCCACTGGGTGTTGCCGTTGACGTACTGCGCCCAGGCGTTCCAGTAGAGCAGCTTCTTGTACCACGTCGCGTCGATCCACGCGTTGGGGTAGTTGCGCAGCACCGAGGAGATCAGGCGGAACTGCACGGTCGAGTTGATCGTGGAGAAGTTGTTGCTGCCGGTGCCCGAGGCCGCCTTGTCGGCCTGGTCGGCGGTGTAGAAGGGGAAGATCGGGTACTGCGCCGGGTCGTCGAACAGGCGCAGGGCCTGCTTGTAGGTGGCGGTGTTGGGGATCGCGCCGACCGCGAACGGGTAGTAGTTGTTGATCTCCTTCCACGGCACCCACTCGTCGGTGGACTTCAGCCGGTGCTCGAAGAGCTGCCGGTTCGGGTTCCACAGCACGTTGACGATGGCGTTCTGGATCTGCGTGGCCAGGGTCCGCATCTCGGCGGCCTTGGCGGTGTTGCCGACCGCCTCGTACGCCTGGGCGGCGGCCAGCGCGCCGCTGTACTGGTAGGCCGACTCGGCGCGGTCCATGGTGCCGCTCTTCCAGTGGAAGGAGACGGCGTCGGCGTCGTTGCCGGTCAGGGCGCCCCAGTCGTACTCGATGAGCTTGTTGTTGTCGTGGTCGTAGTAGGCGAGCTGCCCCTTGACGTCGCCCTCGGCGTAGCGGGCCAGGTTGCCCGCGATGGCGGGCTGGCCGCCGTGGATCTGGTAGCTGCGCCAGGCCGCCTCGGCGATGTACTGGGTGTAGCTGTTGGACCAGTTCTCCGGGTCGCCCGGGTTGTCGACGAAGCGGCCGTTCTTCGACACCTGGCCGACGCTGAGCCAGTCGCCGTAGGCGTACTTCGGGTCGCGCAGGTACTTGAGGTCGTCGATGTGCATCGGCTGGGTCAGCACGATCGCGTTGTTGTAGCCCAGGACGCCCTCGGTCGAGGTGGGGAACTGGAAGGTCTGCCCGGGGATGTCGGCGTCGAGGTGGTTGAAGCGCATCAGCCACCAGCGGTAGTAGATGTTCTTCTTGATGCCCGGCTCCGGCACGTCGATGTAGGGCACGTTCTGCGCCCACCACCGGTTGTAGGCCCGCACGTGGGTGGCGAAGGCCGTGGCGTTGGAGTAGCCGGCGTACGCGTCGTACTCGGTGCGCGACGCGGGGATCTCGTTGGTGACGAAGCCCATGACGACCTTGGCGGTCACGGTGGCGCCCGGGGCGACGGTCACCGACCGGTTGAGCCCGCCGCTGGAGACCGTGAACCCGTCGCCGGTGAGCCGCGGGTAGATCGTGGTGAGGTTGTTCTTCGCGTTGACCTGCCCGGTCAGCTCGCTGCCGCTGCCCGTGGTGGCGTACGGGGAGGTGGCGCGGAGCTGGAGCGTGGCCGAGCTCGACCCGCTGTTGGTGATGGACAGGTTGGTCACGGCGACGTTGTTCTCGGTGATGAACTTCGTCTGGTTGACCGTGATCGAGCCGCTGGTGTGCACGCTCTTCCAGTGACTCGGCGCCTGCCAGCGGGAGTTGACCTGCTCGGTGAAGGTGCCGGGCGTGATGGCGACGGTGTAGGCGTTGTTGTCGCTGATGCTCTCCCAGTACGCGACCTGGCCCGCGAAGCCGAGCGTGCCCGGTGTGTGGGTCTTCATGAACAGGGCGCGCCCGCGCGTCATCAGCCAGGTGCCGGCCGGGTCGTTGCCGGGCCGGGCGAGCAGCCGGTCCATCCAGAAGTCGGTGCCGGAGCTCTCCGCGTCGTAGATGGCCTGCATCATGTTGCCGGTCGTGTACGAGCCGGGCGCCGCCGGGATCGCCGGCCCGCCGAACGTGGGGTAGCCGATGGTCTGCGCGGCCTGCGCCGGGGCGCCGGCGACGACCGTCCCGGCGACGAGCAGGAGGGCGACCACGGCCCGCCTCATGAGGTGTCTCATGACAGGGCCATCCATTCGAGGACGCCGGTCGAGTAGCCGGACTTCGAGGTGATGCTCAGCCGCAGCCGCGTCGTCGAGACCGCGGGGAACGTCGTGACGTTGTAGGTGTTCGCGGCCGTCCCGCAGGCCGACTGGCCCGGCACGTCCACGTACGCGGTGCCGTTCCAGTACTGCACCTTGCAGGAGGCGGGCAGGTCGATGCCGAGGTCGTCGTCGAACCAGTAGGTGGCGGCCCGGCTGATCGACTGGGCGCTGTTCCAGCGGTACTCCAGCCACTCGGTGCCCTGGTGGTCCCAGTTGCCGTAGGCGCCGTGGCTGTGGTCGGCCGAACCGCTGGGCACGTACCCGTCGTTGACGGCGGCCAGCGTTTCCCACGACGAGACGTACGAGGTGGACGGCGTCGCGGTCAGGGCCAGGTTGGTGCCGGTCGGCGGCCCGCCGGTACCGCCACCGGGACCCGTGGTCTGGACGACCTTCTGCATGGTGCCGTCGGCGTTCCAGTAGAGCCTGTCGAGCGTCACCGAGCGCCGGAAGTCGCCGCCGCCCGGGCTGCCGGCGTTGTGGTAGACCATGTACCACTGGCCCTTGAACTCGACGATCGCCAGGTGGTTGGTGGTCGAGGTGACCTGGCCGAGCACCACGCCGCGGTGGGTCCACGGGCCGAGCGGGCCGCTCGCGGTGGCGTAGCGGATGCAGGCGTAGCCGGAGGCGGCGCAGCCGGAGTCGTTGGCCGAGTAGGCGAGGTAGTAGACGCCGTTGCGCTTGAACATCCAGGGGGCCTCCCAGAAGTTCGAGACGCCCTGCGGGGTGATGACGGAGCCGTCCAGGTTGATCATGTCCGGCTTGAGCTTGGCGGCGCGCAGGCCGTAGTAGGAGCCCCAGTAGATGTAGGACTGGCCGTCGTCGTCGGTGAAGACGGTCGGGTCGATGTTGAGCGGCGAGGAGTTGGGGGTGCTGTCGCTGATCAGCGGGCCGCCCTTGGCGTCGTGGAACGGGCCGAGCGGGCTGTCGCCGACGGCCACGCCGATGTCCATCCAGCCGGCGCCGTTGCCGTTGACCGGGACGTACCAGTAGTACTTGCCGTTCTTCGGCTCGACCTCGCCGGCCCACGCGTCGGCGCCGGCCCAGGAGAAGTCTGAAATTTTCAGCTTGGCGCCCTGGTCGGTCCAGGTGGTCGCGTCGCCGGAGGTGAAGACGTGCCAGTCGCGCATGACGAAGTTGGTGCCGCCGGCGGGGGCCTCGTCATGGCCGGTGTAGAGGTACATGGTGTCGCCGACCACCTGGGCGGCCGGGTCTGCCGTGTAGAGGGCGGTGGTGACGGGAGCGGCGGCGGGGGCGGGTGCCGCGGACGCGACGACCAGCCCCAACGCGGCTAACGCGCCGAGGATCGTGGTGCGTGGGCGGGTCATGCGGGACTCCTGAGGGGTGGTTAACCTAGCTCTTGCTTGGTTAGCGATAACATTTCTTGACGGCGGACGGGCGATCTTTCCGTGATTGGCTTGATCAACGCGCTGGGGCGCGGCGCCCTGAGTGTTTGCGATATCAAAAGCGCCGTCAAGACCCAAAATGATCGCCCAGTTCACAGCAGCGCTTGGGCAGATGTGAGCCCTGTGGGCGAAGGTCAAAGGCAAGGCCCCTCCATGGGGGCGCTTCACGCCTTTCGAGTCGGGACAGTCTTCCCAGGGGGGCTCCCGTCCCCCCTTCGACCCCCCGTTGACCACGCGTCTGGACAGGGGGACGAAAGCCTGACGTGGCTGACTACCGTGCGTCGCCGCACAGCAGAGCGGTCCACACGTCATGGGCCTGACGCAGCGGCCACCGGTAAGTCTCCTCGATGTCGCACCGACGAGGATGCCGCAGCGTACGGCGAATGAAGGCCTGGCCGGAGGCCTGGCACAACTCGTACGACATCGCGCGGCACTCGCAGGTCCACGCCGGCACACGAACCCGATCCACGCCGCGCAAGGGCGGGTGCCAGACCAACCGCATGTGCTCGCGTCGCGGCGAAGCCACGTGTGGACTCGGACACTCGCCCCCGACGATCATGCCAGGCCGTCCAGGGCCAGCCCGCACCACGAGGAAGTCCGGCGGATGTCGTCGTAGCGGAGGGCCACGCGACGTCCGACGGCCACCGGGTCATCGACGGGACCGAACGCCCATCGTCCGGTCCGCGGGGATGTCCGCCCCGACCACCACCGGTGGCACCGGCCGTCCGTCCAGACCACCAGGCCGGCCCACATCGTCGAACTGGCGCGTCTGCGTCATCAGCCAGCCGACCAGATGCAGCAGCTTGCCACGGAGGGGGCGGGCCGACCGGTCAGTCGCCACGAGCGCGTCGGCCTCGTACAGCATCGCGGGCAGCACGGTCGCGATCTGCGCGTAGCGGTCCTTCCTCCAGAGCGGCATCGACGCCACCAGGACGTCTTCCAGTCCTGTCCGGGTCGGCGCCTCCGCGGGCGAAGCGTCAAGGCCGTGGAGCGCTCGCCGTACCCACGCCCAGGCGAGGCGCGTCTCGCCGTCCGCAGGCTCAGCTTCGAGCCGGGTCATGAGTGAGGTGGTCGGCACCCTCAGGGCCACAGCGATCTTGCGTAAGGTCTCCAGCCGCACGTCTCTACGCGCGTCCTGCTCCAGCTTGCGGATGAGGGAGGCCGACACGCCTGCGAGGTCTGCCAGACCTTGCTGCGTCAGGCCTCGGCGCTTGCGGACGCCGCGAATGCGTTCGCCGATCGTGGCCACGCACCCACTGTAAGCGCGCATGACCCCGTCGTCGCTGCCCCCGGAGATCGTTTCCCGGTTAGGGTGGGGGCATGCTTTGACGCCTGCCCGGCACTCGGGCGCCCCCTCGGTCTCCTTCGTTCATCGCACCTGTGTTTGAGCTGACTGACGAAGGGGATTTCCGCATGACCAAGTCGATCTCTATCGACGTTCCGGATGTGTTCGCCGCGTCGTATGGCGCGCACGGCGCCGAGGCGCGGGCATGGATCGCCGAGCTGCCCCGGCTGGGCGGCGAGTTCCTGGATCGCTGGGGGCTGCGGCCTGACGGCCGGCCCGCGTATGGCATGGCTTCGCTCGTCCTGCCCGTGCTCCGGTCCGACGGGACTCCCGCTGTCCTGAAGTTCCAGCAGGTCCGGGAGGAGACCGCCGGTACGGCCACCGGCCTGCGGGTGTGGAACGGCAACGGCATCGTGCGCCTGCTCGATCACGACGAGAGCAGCGGCACGCAGTTGCTGGAGCGGCTGGATGCGGCTCGGCCCCTGTCCACGATCTCCGACGACACCACGGCCCTGCAGATCCTGGCTGAGCTGATGGCGCGGCTGACCTCGGTGCCCGCCCCGCGCGACGTGCGGCGGCTGGCCGACATCGCCGCCGCCATGCTCGACCAGGTCGAGGGGGCGGTGCCGGCGCTGCGCGACCCCGCCGAACAGCGGCTCCTGCGCACCTGCGCGGCCGCCGTGGCCGAACTGGTCGGCGAGCCCGGCGACCGTCTGCTGCACTGGGACCTGCACTACGACAACGTTCTCGCCGGGGAACGGGAACCCTGGCTGGCGATCGATCCCGAACCGCTGGCCGGCGACCCGGGGTTCGAGTTGCTGCCGGCACTGGACAACCGGTGGGATGAGGTGGAGGCCACCGGCGATGTGCCCGGCGCGGTGCTGCGGCGCTTCGACCTGCTGACCGAGGTCCTCGGCCTGGACCGGCGGCGGGCGACCGGCTGGACGTTCGGCCGCGTGCTGCAGAACGCCCTGTGGGACATCGAGGACGGCAAGGCCGCACTGGAGCCCGCCCAGGTCGCCATCGCCACGGCCCTGCTGCGCCGTGGGTGAGGACGCGGACAGAGCCAGGCGCGTCACCTGTGCAGCAGCCTGCCACGGAGGGAGCGGGCCGACCGGTCGGTCGCCACGGGCGCGTCGGCCTCGTACAGCATCGCGGGCAGCACCGTCGCGATCTGCGCGTAGCGGTCCTTCCTCCAGAGCGGCATCGACACCGCCAGGGCGTCTTCCAGTCCTGTCCCGGTCAGCGCCTCCGCGGGCGAACCGTCAAAGCCGTGCAGGCTCACGCGCCTCTCGTCGTGTCTGAGGTTCCATCAGCGCTTGAGGCTTCCAAGCCATCGGCTCAGCATGATCGACGCCGAGCGCGGGAAAAGTCTCCGAGGCCGGTTCAACGACAGGCTTGAAGCCATGAGTGCTGGTGACTACGAACAATCCGGTGGGGTGCCTTCCATCAGGACAGGCGGCCCGCGACCTGGCGACGATCTGACAGACGGGGCGAACGACTCCATCGCCCCGCCCGGTGCATCCGCATTCGGCCGAGATCGCGGTGGCCTTCTCTCGACGACGGAGGTGACCGCGTGAACGTCGCCCCGTCTCCCGACCCACCGTCCTGGCGGGAACTGCTCGGGACGGAACACCTCGGTGCGGCGATCGTGCTGGCCGGCGGGGTACTGGTGGCTGCGATCAACATCTACCTCGCGGCGAGCCTGCTGCCGACCGCGGTGTCCGATCTCGGTGGCGAGAGCTTCTACGCGTGGAACATGACCATTTACCTCGTCGCCATGGTGGTCGCGACGATGCTCACCGGTCGGTTGCTGTCCCGGCGGGGAAACGTCGGCGCCTATCTTCTGGGCTTCGCCACGTTCACGGCAGGCTCCGTGGCCTGCGCGCTGAGCCCCGCGATGGTCGTGCTGCTGCTCTCCCGCGGCGTCCAGGGGCTCGGCGCCGGGCTGCTGTCCGGGCTGGGGTTCGCCGTCATCCGGTCGGCGCTGCCGTCGCGCCTTTGGACGCGCGGTGCGGCGCTGATGTCAGCGATGTACGGCGTGGGCAACTTCACCGGCCCGGCGCTCGGTGGCCTGTTCGCCCAGTTGGGCGTGTGGCGCCTGGCGTTCGCGGCCATGGCAGTGCTCGCGGCGCTGTGCGGTGCGATGGTGCCTCGCGTGATGCCGCCCGGTGAACGCAGCGACGTGCGCCCGCCGATCCCCGCCGTGTCGCTCTCGCTGGTCATGGCAGCGGCGGGTGCCGTGAGTGTGGCGGGAGTGCTGCCGGGCACGCTCGCGAAGGCCGCGGGCATCGCGGGGGCGTTGCTCCTGGTGGCCGGGTTCGTCGTCCATGAGCGACGAAGCGAACTGCGGGTCTTCCCGCAGGCGACGTACCGGAGGGGGTCGTCGCTGAAGTGGATCTATCTGACGCTGGGGCTGCTGTCCTTCGGCGTCGCGGTCGAGTCGTTCCTACCGTTGTTCGGTCAGCGGCTGGCGGGGTTGCCGCCGCTGGTGGCGGGGTTCTTCGCCGCGGCGATCTCGCTGGGGTGGTCACTCACCCAGATCGGCAGTTCTTCGGTGATGGGGGACCGCGGGGTGCGGCGGTTGTGCGTGCTCGGCCCCGTGTTGCTGGCTCTGAGTCTACTCGTCCAGGGACTTCTGCAGCGTGCGGACACGCCGACCTGGCTGGTGGCCATCTGGGTGCCGGTGCTGCTGGTCGCGGGTTCGGGCATCGGGCTGGCTTATCCGCACCTGTCGGTGGCGGCGATGTCCTGCATCCCCGACCCGGAAGAAGGAGCGCGGGCGGCCACGGCGATCGCCACGGTGACGAGCCTGTCGATCGCGTTCGGGACGGCAGTCGCGGGAGTCCTGCTCAACCTGGGCGGCGAGTCGATCCTCGACTCGGCACGGTACGTGCTGTTCGGGCTGCCGATCATCTGTGCGCTCGGCACCCTGACCGCATGGGCAGCGAATCGCACCAGGCGGCTGGAGCAGGCCGGCCAGGCCCCGCTCCGCCTGGGTTCGTAACCCGTTCTCCGGCACCAGGTCAGGGGCGGGGAGTCACCAGCTCGTCGCCGGCGGGCCGGTGGACTGACCCGTGCGGCCCCTCCCGCTGCCCCTTCGCGGGTCACTGTCCCGCCGACCCCTCGCGGATCAGCAGCAGCCGGCCCCGGACGCCGCCGGCGCGTTCCGCTCGTCGGTCTGATCGGCGGCCTGGTCGGCGGTCGGGCCGGCGGTCGGGCCGGCGGTCGGGCCGCAGGCGCACCGCTGGGCGAGGACGACGCGGCCGAGCCGGCGTGGATGTTCAAAGCGCTCTCCGATCCCGTCCGGTTGCGGTTGCTGTCCCTGATCGCCTCGCATGAGGGCGGGGAAGCGTGCGTGTGCGACCTGACCGGCCCGTTCGACGTGTCCCAGCCGACGATCTCCCATCACCTGAAGATGCTGCGGAAAGCCGGGCCGGTCGGCTCCGAGCGGCGCGGAGCATGGGAGCCGTCGATCTTGCCTGGGTCCGGGGAGCTGACGTTATGATGGGCTTATGCGTCTTTCGTCGTGTCTGAGCTGGTGGCGCTCCTCATAGGAGCGGCCGCCTCGCAGGCATGAAGAAAAGGGCCGTTCGGACGGACGGCCCTTTTGTGTTCCCTGGACCAGGGGTGCGGCGTCCTGACGGCGACATCGACCCGACCCACCAGGAGACCACCTCATGGACACCACCCTGCAGACCACGGATTCCGAGGCCCTCACCTCCGACGCCTCCACCGACCCGATCGGGACTTCCGCCGCGCAGGGGCGCAGCGCGGTGCTGGAGGAGCTGATCCTCCAGGACCCCGGACAGTTCCGGGTGCTGACCGGCGACCGCCCCACCGGACGGCTGCATCTGGGTCACTACTTCGGCACCCTCCACAACCGGATGCGGCTGCAGAACCTCGGCGTGGAGACGTTCGTCATCATCGCGGACTACCAGGTCCTGACCGACCGCGACATCGCCGACAACCTGACCGAGTACGTCGAGGAGCTGGTACTCGACTACCTCGCCATCGGCGTGGACCCGGCGCGCAGCACGATCTTCACGCACAGCGCCGTCCCCGCCCTCAACCAGCTCATGCTGCCGTTCCTCAGCCTCGTCTCCGTCTCCGAGCTCAACCGCAACCCCACGGTCAAGGACGAGATCGCCCACTCGCGCCAGTCCGCCGTCAGCGGCCTGATGTTCACCTATCCCGTCCACCAGGCCGCCGACATCCTCTTCTGCAAGGCCAACCTGGTCCCGGTCGGTCAGGACCAGCTCCCCCACCTCGAGATCACCCGGACCGTCGCCCGCCGCTTCAACGAGCGCTACGGCAACGGCACTCCCGTGTTCCCCCGTCCCGACGCCCTGCTGTCGAACGCGCCGCTGCTGCTGGGCATGGACGGCACCAAGATGAGCAAGAGCCGGGGCAACGCCATCACCCTGGCCGCCGACGCCGACGAGACGGCCCGGCTGATCAAGGGGGCGAAGACAGACTCCGAGCGCTTCATCACCTACGACCCGGTGACCCGCCCCGAGGTGTCCTCGCTCCTGCTCCTGACGGCCCTGTGCCAGAACCGCGCCCCCGAGCAGATCGCCGCCGAGATCGGCTCCGCGGGAGCCGCCGCGCTGAAGAGGACCGTGACCGAGGCGGTCAACGAGTTCCTGGCTCCGATCCGGGCCCGCCGGACCGAGTTGGCGCAGGACCGCACCCACCTGCGCCGGGTGCTGCGCGAAGGCAACGAGAGGGCCAACGCCGTGGCCGACGCCACGCTCGCCGAGGTGCGTACCGCCATGAACAGCCATTACTGACCGATCTTGGGGCACGCCGCACGGTTCGGCGTGACCCTTGCCATGTCCGGCACCCTCGCTGTCGGCGGGCTGGAAGCCGTACCGGGGCTTCCGGACGCTCACCCCATGAGTCAAGGTGGGGTCCGCCAAGCTCATCATGGAGAACTACGAGGAGTACGACTGCCGCTGGGACAGCCCGTACTACATGCTCTGGCTGAGGAAGTAGCCACGGGCGCGATCCGGCGTCCCACCCGCCGAGCCGGCCGGCACACTCGCCGAGCCGGCCGGCACGCTCGCCGAGCCGCGAAGCGGGAGACGGACTCCGTACCCGGTCGCGCCCCGCGTGAGCCTGGCGGCGTCGCAGGCCGGCGTGCCGGGGACAGGCATCCGGGCCCCGAGCGCCTCTCCTCTCACAGCAGCATGTGTGGCTGATCACCCGGCGCAGATGGCGTGGATCTCCAGCTCGTAGTCCTCGTCGCCGGTGTAGTCGAAGGCGACGGTCCAGCCGTTCGTGGCGGGCTGGCCGGCCTTGAGCGCGCCGAGGGACAGCGCCGTGCCCGACCTGTTGAGCGTGCCGCCACCACTCACGACCGCGGTGTCGGCATCTCGCCCTCGGGGCCCTGCGGTCCTTGAGGTCCGGGTTCGCCCTGCGTGCCGCCGCCGATCACCAGCCGCTGCTCGGTCGCCCGGCACTGGATGGACGCGTTCACCACCCGGGCGTACCGCGTCTTCTTGTGCACGCATACGGACACCTGACCGGTCGCCGATGAGGCGGAGGCGACGCCGCCCGCGACGAGAAGCGACAGGGCCAACGCTCCGGCCCCCGCGAGAGCGAGAACGCGATGACGACGAATCATCCTGGGCGCGGCTCACCTTTCCCGAAACCTGTGGCATGAGGAAGATCGGGTGCCGAAGGTATTCGGCGGCCCTTGTCGCCCGCTTGGAGCTTCTTGCGGCAGGACACCGGGCACGTCTTCGAGCACGACGTCTACACCGTGCTCATGGCCGCCGACCCGACGCTGAGTCCGGACGCCCTTGACCAGGTCCCGGAGCACAAGCGGCCCGTCCTCAAGCCCGAGCTCTTCGAGTTCTACGCCTCCCGGTACTCCCGGCACACCATCGCCGTCTGCTGCGACGTGAAGGTCGACCACTGGGTGCTCTTCGGGACGGACGAGGCGCCCGAATGGGGTGAGCCCGTCGAGTACCAGCAGAAGATGCGCGGTCGCCTGCGAACAGCGGTGCTGCGGCGGGTATCGGCTAGAGGCGTGTCGCGGTTCGGACGAGGTCGGCGACGGCTTTGGATCTGCTGTGTGGCGGCCAGGCGATGACGGTCGTGACGGCCGGTGCGTCCGGCACCGGCACGATGGCGTGGTCGTCGCGGAGCTGGTCTCGGAGCGACTCGGGTACGACGGCGCAGGCCAGTCCGAGCGCGATCAGTTGGAGCAGTTGGGTATGGTCGCGCACCTGCGGGCCGGGGCCGTCCGGATGGCCGCCATCTCGTCCAGGCCAGCGCGGCAGGGGCAGGTCCGTCTGGGCGTTGACCTCGACCAACGACAGATGCGCCCGGTCGGCGAGGGGATGACCCTTGGGCAGGACCACGACCTGCTGTTCGGTGTGCAGATCCTCGGTGTCGAATCCGGCTGTCGTGTCGTAAGGCCGGTGGAGCAGAGCAACGTCGGCACGCCCGGTGCGCAGCAGACTTTCCGGCTCGCCCGGCCCGCACAGCATCACCTCGACGGCCACGGCGCCCGGTTCAGCGGCGTAGGCGTCCAGAAGCTTCGACAACAGTTCCCTGGACGCTCCGGCCTTGGCGGCCAGGACCACACCCGGCTGGTCGTCCGCGGCACGGCGGGTGCGGCGCTCGGCGGCTTCGACCGCGTCGAGCGCTGTCCGGGCCTCCCGCAGCAGCACCGACCCGGCCTCGGTCAAGGCGACGGCGCGAGCGGTGCGGTGCAGCAGAACGACTCCGAGCCGCCGTTCCAACTGCTGGATCGCCCGCGACAGTGGTGGTTGCGCCATCGCGAGCCGTTGTGCCGCCCGCCCGAAGTGCAACTCCTCGGCGACGGCGACGAAGTATCGCAACTCCCGCGTCTCCACCAGCGCATCGTATCCGGCGCTGACCACGACCAATACCCGTGCGGTATCGCCGCTCACCTGACCGGTCTTGGACGCCCCACCCGAGTCCGCAACATGATCGACGGCATGAGTGAACGGACGATCGCGCTGGTGACCGGCGCGAACAAGGGAATCGGATACGAGATCGCCGCAGGCCTGGGCGCCCTTGGCTGGCGAATCGGTGTGGGCGCGAGGGATCAACACCGCCGCGACACCGCGGTCGAGAAACTGCGCGCGGCCGGGGCCGATGCGTTCGGCGTGCCGCTCGACGTCGCCGACGACGCAAGCGTCGCCGCCGCGGCCGAGCTGATCGCCGGCCATGCCGGAGGGCTCGACGTCCTGGTCAACAATGCCGCGATCACCGGCGGTATGCCACAGACACCGACCACGGTCGAGCCCGCGACCGTGCGAGCTGTCGTGGAAACCAACGTGATCGGCGTCATCCGGGTCACCAACGCGATGCTGCCGATGCTGCGCAACTCGGCATCACCGCGGATCGTCAACATGTCCAGCAGCGTCGGCTCGCTCGCCCTGCAAACCACCCCCGGCATCGACATGGGCCCGGTTCCCGCCGCCTACTTGGCCTCGAAGACCTTCCTCAACGCCCTCACCATCCAATACGCCAAGGAACTGAGCGACACCAACATCCTGATCAACTCCGGCTGCCCCGGCTTCACTGCCACCGACCTCAACGGCTTCCAAGGCATCCGCACACCACAACAGGGCGCGGCCATCGCGATTCACCTCGCAACCCTGCCCGACGACGGACCGACCGGCGGATTCTTCGACGACGCCGGACCGGTGCCCTGGTAATGGCCACACCGGCACGAACCATTCCCGTTCCCGACGTCAGCCGCGCATCGCGCGCCACAGGAGAAGCAACACAATGACAAAGGCGGTCAGATACGACGAGTTCGGTGGAATCGAGGTGTTGCGGGTCGCCGAGGTCGACCGGCCAGCGCCCGAGTACGGGCAGGTCCTCGTGCGGGTCAAGGCCGCAGGCATCAACCCCGGTGAGGCGGCCATACGCACCGGCGCGATGGCCGACATCTTTCCTTCGACCTTTCCATCCGGGCAGGGCAGCGACCTCGCCGGAGTCGTCGCCGAGGTCGGCGCCGGAGTCGACCGATTCGTGGTCGGCGACGAGGTGATCGGGTTCTCCGAGCGGCGGGCGTCACAGGCCGAGCTGGTCCTGGTCGACGTCGACAACCTCACCCCCAAGCCGGACAGCATCTCATGGGAGGTGGCGGGCGGCCTGTACGTCGCCGGAGTGGCTGCGTGGGGGGCAGTGCATTCCATACAACTCGACAGCGGGGAGACCGTCGTCATCTCCGCAGCAGCCGGAGGAGTCGGCTCGCTCGCCGTTCAGCTCGCGCGCCGTGCCGGAGCCACGGTCATCGGCCTGGCGAGCGAGCACAACCATGAGTGGCTGCAGACACACGGCGTGATCCCGATCGCCTACGGTGACGGCGTCGCCGATCGGATCAAGGCCGCCGCACCGAGCGGCATCGATGCCTTCATCGACACCTACGGCGGCGGGTACGTCGAACTGGCCCTGGCTCTCGGCGTCGCGGTCGAACGGATCGACACGATCGCCGACTTCGCGGCAGCCGCGAGGTACGGAGTCAAGACCGAACCCGGAACCAACGCCAGACCTGGCGCCGAGGTACTCGCCGAACTGGCCGCCCTGATCGCCGACGGACACCTCGAAGTCCCGATCGCCAACGTCTACCCGCTGACGCAGGTCCGCCAGGCCTACACCGAACTCGAACGCCGACACACCCACGGCAAAATTGTGCTCAGACCCTAACCGGCACCATGCAACGCAGCGCGCTCGTGGCAGCTCTCCATCGACGGCGAGCAGAATCGGACTTCGGGGTAGCGCCGCGAGGGCTTGTCGAGCAGGGGCTGAGCTTTGCCGCGCAGGTGCAGGTCGAGGAAGGCTTCGACGTACGTGCGAGTGATGTCCGTCGAGCGGGCGCCCTTCAGGCCGCCACCGAGATCCACACCGAGCTGCTGGAGCAGCATGTCGTAGTCGGTGAAGGACGGGTGCACCGCTCCCTGCACCACCAGCCAGCGCCTCCACCCGGCCAGGTGCTGCCAGTCACGTTCCCACGTGCTGTCACCTGACGGGGCGCCCATGAACATGAACGGTCGCGCCAGCCCGCTCTCGGGGATCGGGAGGAACATGCTGCCGTCCATGTTGATCCCGGCGCGCACCCGGGCGTCCTTCAGCATGGTCTCCGGGGCGGCGGCCCCTCCGATGGACTGACCCGCCATCGCGATCCGGGCGGGATCGATCAGGGTGGCGCCCTTCCACGCGGGGTGGGGACCGGTCAGCTGGTCGAGCACGAAGGAGATGTCGACCGCCCGGTTTCGGATCACCTTCTGGCCGAAGCCGTCGGCGTTGATGTTCTCGCAGGCGGCACAGGTGGTGACGCGCCCGTCGGGGAAGGTGGTGGCGAAGTTCTCGTAGGTGTGGTCGACGCTCGCCACCACGTACCCTCTGCTCGCCAGGTCCTCGGCCAGGCTGGTGAGCGAACTGCGCGGCCAGGTGAAGCCGGGCGACATCACCACGAGCGGCAGGCTGCGGCGGCGTCCCGCCGGCTCGGCGCCGGTGAAGGCGTTCGTCCGCGTCCGGCTCAGCCCGTCCGGCGGCACCTTCTCCAGTTCCTTGATTCCCGAGCCCTTCAGGAGCAGCTCCGACTCCTTGAGCGTGACGTACGGGGCGCGCCGCCCGTCGCGGGCCGCCGTCGGATACCACAGAGAGACCATGAGCTCCCTCGCCTTGGCCGTGGAAACCCACGGATCAGGGCGAGAGGTGTCCGTCAGATGCAGGGACGTCGTGCCGACCCGGTGCGGGCCGGTTGGTTCGGGGAGATGCGGCGCGCTTGGTGCCGCGGCAGCGGCGGGGGCCGGCGCCCAGAAGGTGGAGGCCGTGAGGGCGAGCAGTCCCGCGACAGCGGCCAGACGTACCGGTCTTCTTCGCGCCGGGGAGGGGTGGTCGTTTGCCATGGAGTCGATCTTGCAGTTGCGGATCGGCCTCGGCATCGGCCGTGGGTCCATGACCTCATCGGCCGAACGGTTGATCTCCACGCTCGACCGGACATGGAAGTACACGTTTGATCTCCCTGTCGACGCCGTTCCCGGGCGGCTATGGTGCGCCGTACCCCGATTTGATCTAGATCGCAGGAGCGCGCGGTGATGCACGTGAGGGAGCCGGACTGGGCATACGTGGCGAGGTCGCTGGTCAAGGTCCTGGCCGTCACCGCGGCCCTGTTCCTGGCCTTCAGCGCGGCCGACCGGATGCTGTGGGTGTTCATGGACTCCGATGACGAGCGGATGGTCCGGTTGTACGGCACGGCCGCCCGCATCGCGAACCCGGACAAGCGCCTGACGCACGGCTACGGCGATGGCAGGTGGCTGCTGAAGAAGAGCTACACGCTGCT
Source organism: Nonomuraea montanisoli (assembly GCF_013363975.1). Lineage (GTDB taxonomy): Bacteria > Actinomycetota > Actinomycetes > Streptosporangiales > Streptosporangiaceae > Nonomuraea > Nonomuraea montanisoli. The sequence continues at coordinate 196,950 of NZ_JABWGN010000005.1, forward strand.
GGGAGAGCCGCGCCGGGCCGGCCCCAGCGAGGGCGAGACGGAGTACGAAATCGCGGAAAACCTGTTCGGCACCATCCAGGCTCCCTTCCTGGACGGGCCGTCCGGCAGCCTGGCCGACGCGATCGGTTCTGTGGACGCGGAGCTCGGCGTCGACGAGGCGCTGACGGAAAGGGTCCGGAAGACCATCGATGAGCTTCCCCAGACGCTCGACGCCGTCGCGGTCGTGGAGTTCGCGCACTCGATGACCACCGAGCGGCTCGTCGCCTTCAACCGGAGGCACAGGGTCTGCGGAGGGGCGGACGTCTCCTACATGTACTCCCCCTCCTACTACGACGACTCCAGTGAGCCGGCCTCCCTGAACGCAGTGGTCTGGAACCGCGGCATGACTGAGGACGACACCCAGGCGGGCCTCACCTATCAGTGCGAGACCGAGCCCTGGGCGGCCCTGACGGAGTTCCGCAGATGGGTCGGGTTGCTTGACGAGGGGGACGACCTCAGCGCATTCGAGTTGGATTACGGATGGCTCACGGGGGCGGCCAAGGAGGGCGTCGTGTACGGGCTCGTCGTCGACCGCTGGAAGCTCGCCGAGCTCGGCAAGCTCCTCGACGACCCGGAGGTGCGGACGGTTCACCTCGCCGACGTCGCCTTCGACCTCGGCGGGATGGGGTAGCGGTCTCAGGCGGTTCCACCACGCGAAGCTCACTGGTTCGTCCGGCGTGGCCGCCCGATGTCCGCCCGTGTCGATACGGTGCGGCCGTGGCTGACATTCGCACCGTCAAAGATCGGGATGGTGCCATGCACATCTGGTGGTACGACGCCTGCGTTCAAGAGACGACGCCACACCATGTCGCGGACCGCCTGCTTGGCCTGATCGATGGTCACGCCTCACCTGTCTCTACATGGTCGCCATCAGGGCGAAGAGCCGGTCATGGACATGCTGAACCCAGGCTTCCCCACGCCACTGCCGCAGTTCTCCACCAGCTGCGAACGTCAGGTTAAGACCGCCTCCCCCGCGTGTCAGCTCCACCGTGTCAATGGTCCGGTGTACGGCGTCCGCGGCTTCGTCGAGCTTGTGCTGGCGAATCAGGGCCAGGCTGAGGTTGCCAAGGCGGAGTGGGCGGCCGACGCCCTGGCTCGCGGGGTCGACGTGCAGTGGGGCGAATGGCTCCAGGGTGGCCGGTTCGTCTCGCTCGGCCTGATCTGCTGCTGTCCCAACCGACACGTCATGCACCGCTGCCCGACCGGCGCCAGCTGACACGGCCTGCGCAGGACAGAGGGCAGGGAGGGCCACCTCATTACGTCACCCAAGTCACAGACAGTCAGCTACGGCGAAAGTACGGTGAGGTACATGGGTGAGAAGGATGAGGGCGACGACAAGCAGCAGCCCGCGGTCTGCGGCACCTGTCTCGGCGCCCAGGGCGAGTGGATGGAGCTCAACGGAAAGAAGAACCAGGAGCGCACGTGGGTGTCCTGCACGTCATGCGACGGGACAGGACGACGGTGAGCAGTCTTGTCTGACCGGATCACCTGCCCCGAGTGCGAAGGACGCGAAGGCCTGCGGATCGGCAGTCTGTTTCTCAGCTGCCAGTTCTGCGGTGGACTCGGCTGGGTGGGCGACACCAACGAGCCCGCCGAACGCTCCGAGACACCTCCGCCGGTCGGCCCTTCGCCAGTGTGGGAGCACAAGGTCTGGTCAGACCCGTACGTCGCCTCACAACTCGGCTGCCGGTACTGCCTCGGCAGCCGCCACATCACCAGCATCGACGAGGAGGCCGGCACAATGAGGACGGTCTCCTGCGTCTGCGCCGCGTCTCTGTAGCAGGGCACAACACAGTAAGGCCCTCGCCCACTACGAGTGGGGCCTCACGTGGAAGTCGTCGTCACGCGGATGTTGCACATCTCGGCCACGGCTGAGTCCAGCTTGACCCTGTCGGTGGCGGTGGCGACTTCTGCCTCCAACGCCTGGAGGCGTGCCGCACGGGCGGGGTGGCGCTGGATCTCCACAAATTCGCCCCATTGCCGCAAGAAGCTTCGCAGAGGGGCCACGGTGTCCTGCCGCACCGCCTGCTCGGTCGCCTCGTCGAGATGGTCGACGAACCGGTCGAGGTAGGCCGGAGCGATCTGAGCCACTGCCGCCCGAAGGGCAGCGGTGGTCAATGGCGGGCGAGGGATCAGTGCGCCACTGCCTTGATGCGGGGCGGGCATCTTCGACCTCCAATCTGTGAAGCCTCCGAATCTGTGAAGCCTCCGAATCGCACATCTCCTCCGAGGTGAAGGCTCGGGTAAGCCAAGCTCTCGACTCAAGACGGCCAAGCGGGGCCGGGGTGCTCGAGGGGCGGAGCCCCTCGACCGGGGTTTGGGGCGAAGCCCCAATCAGACACTGTCTGAGCCTGAAGGCGCGAAGCGCCCGACCCGGCGAAGGCCGCGCCTTTGAAGCCGGGGTGTGAGGGCCGCGCCCCCACTCGACACAGTCTGAGCCCGCGAGGGCGAAGGCCATGCTGGTGAAGCTTCTATGCCGACAACGACCCCGCGCGCCGGTGGTGCGACCCCGTCACCGGGATCTCGTGCAGGCTCCCCGAGTACAGGAACTGCGTCATCCCGATGAGCAGCCGCCGCACGTCCTCCTGCGGCCGCACCACCAGGCGCAGGAACTGGCTGGTCGTCCCCAGCTTGTTGCCGCACTCGCGGACGTACACGCCGTGCTCGGCGAGCAGGTGGTCGCGCAGTGGCACCCCGTCGTGGCCGGGCGGCAGCTTGACCAGCAGGAAGTTGCCCTGCGAGGAGTAGACCGACAGCTCCGGCATGGTGCTGAGCTGCTGGTACATCACCCGCCGGTCGTTGTTGAGCCGCCGCAGGCTCTCCCGGTACTCGGTCATGCACTCCTTGAGCAGGAACACGATGACCTCGGCGAAGGAGTTGAGGTTCCACTTGGGCAGCGCGTCGCGCACCTTGGCGGCCAGCGCGGGGTTGGCCACCATGTAGCCGAAGCGGATGCCGTGCAGGCCGAAGTTCTTGCCCAGGCTGCGCAGCACGATGACGTTCGGCCGCACCGCCGCCTCCCCCGCCACGCCCGCGTACGGCTCGGCGTCCACGAAGTCGCCGAACGACTCGTCCACGATGACCAGGTCGAGGTCGATGAGCTGGTCCAGCAGGCGCAGCACCTCGTGCTTGGGCAGGTAGCCGCCGTCGGGGTTGTTGGGGTTGCAGATCACGGCGACGCGCGAGCCACGGGTGCGGATGAACGAGACGTAGTCGTTCACGTCGAGGGCGAAGTTGCGGCTCTCCAGCAGCGGATACATGTCCACCCGCTTGCCGGTCTCCAGCGGCTGGTCGGTCCAGCGGCCGAAGGTCGGGATCGGGACGGCCAGGCTCTCGCGCACCAGCAGGTGGTCGATCCAGGTGATCAGCTCGGTGGAGCCGTTCCCCATCGCCACCGTCTTCGGGTTGAGCCCCATGGTCGAGCAGAGCTCGGCCGTGATCGTGTCCGCGTCGCTCGGGTAGTACTTGAGGATCGTCTCCAGGTTCCGGCCGAGGTACTCGAAGATCTCGGGGGTCGGGAAGTACGGGTTGCAGGGGATGCAGAAGTCGACCGGTGGGCGCCGGTCCGAGGAGCCGCGCAGCAGCGAGAAGTACGAAGGACTGTGCGCCTGAGCACGCAACAGGCTGAGCTCCACGACACCTCCATGGGCACGCGTCGGACGTGGGGAGGTACGCGCCGCCCCGCCACCCGGTTCAGGCCACCACCATGCGTCAGCCGCCGATCGCGTGGACGACGGCGCGGTCGAGGCCGTGCCGGGCCCCCTCGCGGAAGGCCGTGGTGAAGTCCCGGTCGCCCAGCACCCGCCGCGACTGTTCCACGCACCGCTCGTGCCACGTCGCGTGGTACCACAGCCGGGTCGGCGAGGAGTCGACCGCCTGCCACAGCGCGTGCGCCGCCCCCAGCACCCAGGCCGCCCGCGCGTGCTCCCCGCCCGCGCAGGCGATCCACGCCAGCACCTCCAGGCACTGGGTGAGGCACCAGCGGTCGTTGATCTGCGCGGTGAACGCGGCGGCCTCGCGCACCAGCGACTCCGCCCGCTCCCGGTCGCCCAGGCTCCAGGCGGCGATGCCGAGCGAGAGCTGGGCGTAGCCGCGCGACAGGGCCGCCTGCCGCGCCTCGCACAGCGCCAGCAGCTCCTCCCCCAGCGCGGCGGCCCGCTCCGGGGCGTGGACGGAGCCGTAGGTGGCCGCGAAGTACAGGTCCAGCGCCACGCCGGCCACGTCGTCCACGGCCCGGTGCAGGGCGATCGACTCCTCCAGCAGCTCCAGCCCCCGGCGCGCGTCGCCGGCCACGTACGCGGCGATCCCCGAGATGCGGACGACGTACGGCAGGAGGCGCTCGTCGCCGGTGTTCACCGCGAACGCCTGGCTCTCCGCCAGCCGGGGCATGGCCGAGGCCACGTCGCCCTGCCGCAGGGCGAGCATGCTGTCCACCCAGAGCGCCGTGGCGCGCGCGGCGCAGGGCTCCGGGGACAGCTCGAGGCTGCGTTCCAGCCAGTAGCGGCCCTCGGTCAGCGAGCCGGAGGGCAGGCTGAACGACCACATCGTCCCGGCGGTCTCCAGCGCGACGGCCCCCATGCCCGGTTCGCTCAGGGAGAGCTCCAGGGCGGCGCGCACGTTCGGCTGCTCGCGCTGGAGCAGCCGGTAGCGGTCGAGCTGCTGGGGGACGAGCTCGTCCACCCGGTTGTCGCACGCCAGGTCGCGGTAGTGGCGGACGTAGCGGCGGCGCATCGTCCGGTCCTCCTCCGGCTGGAGCCGCTCGCCGCCGTACGCGCGGATGCACTCCAGCATCCGGTACCGCACGCCGTCGTCGCAGCGCTCGCTGAACAGCACGGACTTGTCCACCAACCCGGCGATCAGGTCGAACACCTCGACGGCGGTGATGCCGTCGCCCCCGCAGACCGCCTCGGCGGTGTCCAGGTCCACGCCTCCGGGGAACAGCGACAGCCGGGCCCACAGCCGCTGCTCCGCCGGCGAGCACAGCCGGTAGCTCCAGTCCATGGTGGCGCGCAGCGTGCGGTGGCGCGGCAGCGTCACGGCCCGGCCCGGGGCCGGGGCCGGGATCTCCAGGAAGTCGTCCAGCTCGCGCATCAGCCCGTCGAGCCGCAGCGTGCGCAGCCGCACGGCGGCCAGCTCGATGGCCAGCGGGATCCCTTCGAGGCGCTGGGCCAGCCGCGCCACGGACCTCGCGTTGCGGGCGTCGACCTCGAAACCCGGCCACACGCTCGCCGCGCGGTCGGCGAACAGCCGCACCGACTCGTGGCGGGCGATCTCGCGTGGCGGGCGGGCGGGATCGGGCACCGCCAGCGACGGCACCGCGAGCACCTGCTCGCCGTACACGCCGAGGGTCTGCCGGCTGGTGACCAGGACCCGGACGCGGGGCGCGCCGCGCAGGATCCGGTCCACCAGGCGGACGCAGTCCTGCAGCAGGTGCTCGCAGTTGTCGAGGACGAGCAGCATGCGCTTGTCCGACAGGTAGTCGACGAGCAGCGCCGTGGCGTCGGGGCCCTCGTCGCGCAGCCCCAGGTCGGCCGCGACGGTCGGCACCAGCAGGTCGCCGGTCTCCAGCAGGCTCAGCTCGATCACGTGGACGCCGTCCTTGTACCCGCCGCGCAGGCCGTCGGCGATGCGCAGCGCGAGGCGGGTCTTGCCCACCCCGCCCGTGCCGGTCAGCGTCAGCAGCCGCCCCTGGGACAGGATCTTGCGCGCCGCGGCCAGCTCTCTCCTGCGGCCGACGAAGCTCGACGCCTCCTTGGCGGGATCCGCCCGCGCCTGGTCACCGTCGGCCATCGGTCTCACGGCGCACCTCCCGGTCGCTGCCCGTCCACCGGCGATCTCACGGCGCGCCTCCCGGTCCCGGTTCGTTCGCGGGGCGTTCCTGGCGGCCGACCCAGGACGCGATCTGCACGCGCGAGCTGAAGCCGAGCTTGCTGAGGATGTTCTCGACGTGCCCCTCGGCGGTGCGCTGGGCGATGACCAGCGAGGCCGCGATGGCCTTGTTGCTCATGCCGCGCGCGACCAGCCGGGCGATCTCCATCTCCCGCTGCGTCAGCGGCGAGGACTCGCTGCGCCGCTCGTCGCCGCGCCCGGCGTCGCGCAGCGCGTACGCGACGAGCTCGGCGGCGCTCATCGCCTTCCCCTTGCGGAAGGCCGTCTCGAACGAGCGGTCGCCGACGGCGGCCCGCGCCGCCTCCTCGCACGCCTCGTGGTAGACCGACAGGCTGCCGAACAGCGGCCCGCCGAACCCCCGCCGGATCTCCTCCAGCCCGCCGAGCAGCGTCGCGGCCCGCCGCCCGTCGCCCTCCCCGGCCGCCATCCAGGCCAGGGCCTCGGCGCAGAGCGCGATGCCGAGAGGGTCCTTGAACGGCTCCTTGAGCCTGATGGCCGCGCGCTCCATCTCCACCGCGCGCCGCGTGTCGCCCTGTTTCCAGACCTCGATCCCGTACGTCCACAGCGTGTACGACCGGAACCAGCGCTCCTCGCGGGTCTGGCACAGGCTCAGGCACTCCTCGAAGCTCTCGACCGCCTGCGCGCCGCGCCCGAGCAGCGACCGGGTGGTGCCGAGGTAGATGAGCGCGTTGGCCGCGAGCATGTCGTCACCGGTGGCCCGGCCGCAGGACAGTGCCGCGCCGAGCAGCCGTTCCGCCTCGGGCAGGTCGCTCTGGAGGAGCGCGGCCAGCCCCTCGACGTAGGAGGCGCCCCCTTCGGCGGTGTCGTCGCCGAGCGTGCGGGCGAGCTCGCGGTACTCCTTCAGCAGGGCGGCGGACACCGCGAAGTCGCTCTGCAGCACCGCGATGCGCGCGTCGACGCCCAGCGCCCACAGGCGGGCCGGCCCCGGCGCGGGGTCGGCGGCGAGCAGGTCGTCGAGCCAGCGGCGCGCCTCGCGCGGCGCGTCGGCGGCGATCCAGTAGAAGCGCAGCGCGGCGGCCAGGACCAGGCCCTCCTGGGCCTCGCCGGGCGTGCACAGGCAGTGGTCCAGCGCGGAGCGGAGGTTGTCGTGCTCCAGGCGCATGCGCTCGTACCAGGTCACCTGGCCGGGGGTGAACCACTCGTGGTGCATCCGGGTCGCCAGGTCCACGTACCAGGCGCGGTGGCGGCGGCGCAGCTCCGCCTCCTCGCCGGACTCGCGCAGCCGGTCGCGGCCGTACTGGCGGATGGTCTCCATCAGCCGGAAGCGCACCATCGGGCCGTGCTCCTCGCGCATCAGGATGGACTTGTCGACCAGGCCGATGATCACGTCGACGATCTCCTCGGCGGCGATGCCGCCACCGGAGCAGACGTGCTCGGCCGCCTCCAGGTCGACGCTGCCGGAGAAGACCGACAGCCGTGCCCAGAGCAGCTGTTCCTGCTCGGTGCACAGGGCGTGGCTGTAGTCGATGAGCGCTCTCAGGGTCTGCTGGCGCGGCAGGCGCGCCCGGGAGCCCGTGGTGAGGAGCCCGAAGCGGTCCTCCAGCCGGGCGAGGAGCTGGTCGGCGGAGATCACGCGCAGCCGCACGGCGGCCAGCTCGATGGCCAGCGGGATGCCGTCCAGGCCCCGGCAGATCCGCGCCACGGTCTCGCGGTTGTCGTCGGTGATCTCGAAGTCGGGCACGACGGCCTGGGCCCGCTCGGCGAACAGCCGCATCGCGTCGAACCGCTCGGCCGGCTCGCCGACCGGGCGCGTGCCGTTCGTCCTGGGCACCGGCAGCGCGGGCACCACCATGGTCTGCTCGCCCGCGGCGCCGAGCGCCTGCCGGCTGGTGGCGAGGATGCGCAGGCCGGGCGCCGCGCGCACGAGCGTCGCGGCGAGGACCGCGCAGTCGTGGCGCAGGTGCTCGCAGTTGTCCAGCACCATGAGCGTCTGCCGCTGGCGCAGGTGGTCGGTGAGGACCTCCATGGGCTCGCGGGAGGAGTGGTCCACGATGTGCAGGTTCTCGATCAGCGCCTGGACCAGCACCGCCGGGCTCTCCAGGGCGGCCAGCTCGATCAGGCAGACCCCGTCACGGAAGGCCCGCTGCACCTCGGCGGCGACCCGCAGGGCGAGCCGGCTCTTGCCGACCCCGCCCACACCGACGAGCGTCACCAGCCTGGAGCCGGCCAGCAGCCGCTTGACCTCGGCGATGTCGTGCCGGCGGCCCACGAAGCTGGTCAGCTCGGCCGGCAGCCCGGCGGCGCTCCAGCTGTCAGTTCCCCGTGACGTCATGACTGCTCCACGACCTGATGGCCGGTCCCCCTCCTCGTCGTCGCCGGCCGTCAACCTCAGCGTACGCCTCTCCCGGGACCCGCCCTCCGAGGTCGTCGCAGGTCAGAGCCACGCCGAAGATTCGATCTTGCGCATCGCCGACGGGTTGGTACCGTCTTCGTCAGGAGCGGTCAGGATCGCCGGTCACCCGGGGGGACACATGACGGACACCTCGCTGATGCCGCTGCACATGCGCCGGGACGGCTTCGGCCCCATCCCCGAGCTGGGCGCGCTGCGCGACGAGGAGGGCGTCCGGCGGGTCATGACCCCGTTCGGCGTGGAGGCGTGGCTGGTCACCCGCCACGCCGACGTCCGCGCGGTCCTCGGCGACGCCGAGCGCTTCCCGCTGGCCCAGATCGGCCTCGGCCGGCTGCCCGGCGCGCCGCCGGTCAGCGACGAGGAGTTGGCCGTGCTGCGGGCGGGCAACCTGCTGGCCCACGACCCTCCCGAGCACACGCGGCTGCGGCGGCTGCTGACGCCCGAGTTCACGCTGCGCCGGATGCGCCGGCTGGAGCCGCGCGTCACGCGCATCGTCGAGGACCACCTCGACGCGATGGAGAAGGCCGGCCCGCCGGCCGACCTGGTGCAGGCGTTCGCGCTGCCGATCCCGTCGCTGGTGATCTGCGAGCTGCTGGGCGTCCCGTACGGCGACCGCGAGGGCTTCCAGCACCGCACCAGCCGGATGCTCGACGTGTCGGTCCCCGTCGAGCAGCGCGTGAAGCTGCAGATGGAGTCGCGCGCCTACATGTCCGGGCTGGTCGAGCAGGTGATGGCCGACCCCGGCGAGGAGCTGCTGGGCATGCTGGTGCGCGAGCACGGCGACGAGCTGACCCAGGCCGAGCTGGCCGGCATCGGCAGCCTGCTGCTGTTCGCCGGCCACGAGACCACCTCGAACATGCTCTCGCTCGGCACGCTGGCCCTGCTGCGCCACCCCGACCAGCTCCGGCTGCTGCGGGAGGAGCCCGAGCGGGCCGACGCCGCGGTGGAGGAGCTGCTGCGCTGGCTCAGCATCGTCCACTCCGGCACCAGCAAGGTCGCCGCCGCCGACACCGAGATCGCCGGGCAGACGATCCGGGCGGGCGAGCTGGTCATCTGCGCGCTGCCGACCGCCAACCGCGACCCGGGCCTGCTGTCCGACCCCGACGCGCTGGACATCACGCGGGGCGCGCCGGGCCACGTGGCCTTCGGCCACGGCGTCCACCACTGCCTGGGCGCGCCGCTGGCCCGCATGGAGATGCGGATCGCGTTCCCGGCGCTGCTGCGCAGGTTCCCGGAGCTGCGCCTGGCCGAGCCGGGGCCCATCTTCCGCTCCTTCCACCTCGTGTACGGCCTGACCTCGCTGCCCGTCGCCTGGTGACCCGGCCGCGGGTCGCTACGGCTCGGTGACCTCGGCGACGTCCACCCGGTGGTGCCGGTCGCGCAGCCGCTGGATCGCCTCCGCCGGGGCGCGCGAGTCGACCACGATGATGTCGAACGCCTCCAGCGGGGCGACGCGGTGCAGGGCCACCCGGTCGAGCTTGGTGTGGTCCACCGCGAGGACGCAGCGCGTGCCGGAGGCGAGCATGGCCCGCTTGACCAGCACGATCTCCTGCTCCTGGTGGAAGGCGTGCCGGTCGGACACGGCGGAGGTGGAGACCACGACCGTGTCGGTGTTCATCGCCTCGACCGCGTCGACGCAGGCCACCCCGAGGAACGAGTCGTGCGTGGGGTAGTACTCGCCGCCGAGCGCCATCAGCCGGATGCCCGGCACGGGCGCGAGCAGCCGGATCGCCTCCAGGAAGTTGGTCACCACGGTCAGCGGGGTCACCTCGCCGAGATGCCGGGCGACGGCCAGCGCGGTCGTGGAGTCGTCGAACATGACGGAGCTGCCCGGCTCGATCAGCCCGACCACGTGCCGGGCGATCGCCTCCTTCTCCGCCGTCTGGGCGGTCTTGCGGTAGGCGATGTTGCTCTCGAACACGCTGGACGCCTGCGCGCTGGCCCCGCCGCGGAACTTGCGCACCATGCCCTGGCTCTCCAGCAGGTCCAGGTCGCGGTGGACGGTCATCACGCTGACCTCGAAGATCTCGGCGAGCTCGGTCATCGAGACCGAGCCCTGGCGCATGACGTGCTCGGCCATCGCCTGGCGCCTGCTGGCCCCACTGGCCGCGCGTGGACGCGACTTCACTGCTAGCGCTCCCATGTCTGGATGCCGATGTCTGAATGCTCGTACCGTGAAGGTCATGCCGCGTACGGCCGGGTTCGTTACGGGGACTCAATCTCTCACACCCTTGACACCTCGGGGAGTGGCTCATAGTCTCCACGCAACATCACAAGTTCACACTCTTTAGCGTTAGATTTAACGCCTCCCTCCAGATGTTGTCAGACGGCCCAGCATCTCGGCCCCTCTCGATTAAAACGTTCGCATAACGCCCACCCCCCGCCCGCGTGGGACCTGCACGGAGGAGACCCCCATGACCGACCTACGCGAAGCCCGGATGAGCCGCGCCCAGTTCTTCCGCATGATGGGCGGGCTGGCCGCGGCCGCCGCGGCGACCGCCGCCTGCTCCACCAAGCCGCAGACCACCACCGCGCAGGGCCAGCCGGCCGCCACCGAGCTCAAGTTCGTCGGCGTCGCCGACCAGAAGGCTCCCATGGACGAGCTGATCGCCGCCTACAAGCAGGCCAAGCCCGGCGTCTCCCTCACCACCACGTTCGCGCCGCCGGACCAGGTGCAGACCTCGGTGCGCACCCAGCTCGGCGCCGGCAACGCCCCCGACCTGCACGTCGTCTATCCGGGCAACGGCAGCGCCATGTCGATGAGCCAGATCGCCAAGGCCGGACTGCTCGCCGACCTGTCCGACCAGGCGTGGACCCAGACCATCCCGTCCGGGTTCAAGCCGGCCTTCCAGCAGGAGGGCAAGACCTACCTGTACTCGGCGGGCTCGTCGGTCATCGGCGCCGTCTACAACACCAAGGCGTTCCAGAAGGCCGGCATCGACGCGCCGCCCACCACGTGGACCGAGTTCCTCGCCGTGTGCGACAAGCTGAAGAAGGCCGGGATCACCCCGATCGCGCTCGGCGCCCAGACGCCCTGGGTCACCCAGCTCATCACGTACGCGCTCGTCCCCTCCACCGTGTACGCCAAGGACCCGACCTTCGACGACAAGCAGCTCGCCGGGCAGACCAGCTTCGCCCAGTCCGGCTGGCGCCAGGCCATGGAGATGTACCTGGAGCTGCAGAAGCGCGGCTTCTTCAACGACAACCCCAACGGCACCACCTTCGAGCAGCAGATCTCCATGGTGGCCACCGGCAAGGCCGGCATGGCGATCCAGGTCTCGGCCGTGCTGCCCGACTTCCGCAAGGCGGCCACCAGCCCCGCCGACCTGTCGATGTTCCCCGTGCCGGGCGCCGACTCCGCCGACCAGGTGTGGATCCCCGCCGGCGTGGTCGTCGGCCTCGGCGCCTCCGCCAAGGGCAAGAACCTGGCCGAGGCCAAGGCGTTCATCGACTTCCTCGGCAAGCAGGAGAGCATCAACCGCTGGGCCAAGGCCATCTCCGCCATCCCGCTCACCCAGGACTCCGGCTCCACCATCGACCCGGCCGTCCAGTCGTTCCTGCCCTTCACCAAGGACCGCGCCGTGCCGTTCATGGACCAGCGCTGGCCGAACGCCGAGGTGCAGCCCGTGCACTTCGCGGTGATCCAGGAGCTGCTCGCCGGCAAGTCCAAGATCGACGACGCCCTGAAGAAGATGGACGAGGCATACGCCAAGTGACCGCGAACATCGCCCGCGGGAGCCTCCCCTCCACGGCCCGCAAGCCGTGGGGGAGGTTCAGCTCCCTCTCCCCGTCATGGTTCTTCGCCCTGCCCGCGCTGCTGGTCTACGCCGCGGTCGTGCTCTACCCGAGCCTGGCCGGCATGGTCTACGCCTTCACCGACTGGAGCGGCCTCGGCGAGGACAAGTCGTTCGTCGGGCTGGCCAACCTCACGGCCATGTTCCACGACGAGCAGGCCATGGGCTCGATCGGCAACACGCTGCTGCTGACCGTGACGATCGTCGCCGTGCAGAACGGCGTGGGCCTGCTGCTCGCGCTCGGCGTGCACGTGAAACTGAGGAGCCGCGCCGTCCTGCGGGTGGTGTTCTTCGCCCCGGTCGTGGTCAGCCCCGTCATGGTGGCCTTCCTGTGGAAGTACATCTACAACCCCGACCCGAGCGCCGGGCTCAACGGCGTGCTCGGCACCCACATCGACTGGCTCGGCGACCCGTCGCTCGCGCTGTGGTCGATCGCGGGCACCGTGGTGTGGCAGTACGCGGGCTACTCGATGGTCATCTTCCTGGCGGGGCTGGAGGGGATCCCGCCGGAGCTGCACGAGGCGGCCATGATCGACGGCGCCGGGACGTGGCAGCGCTTCCGGTACGTCACCTGGCCGCTGCTCGCGCCGTCGCTGACCATCAACCTCATGCTGTCCACGATCGGCGGGCTCAAGCTGTTCGACCAGGTCTTCGCGGCCACGAACGGCGGCCCCGGCTACGCCACCGAAACGCTCTCGACGGTCCTGTACAAGCAGGCGTTCGTCTTCGGCAAGTTCGGCTACAGCACCGCGATCGCGCTGGTGCTGGCGCTGTTCGTGGCGGCCGTGTCGATGATCCAGCTCTACTATCTCCGCAACCGTGAGGTGGCCCAGTGAAGCGGACGTTCCTGCTGGAGATCGTCATGGTCGCCGTGGCCGTGGCGTTCCTCTTCCCGGTGTACGCGCTGATCACGCTGTCGCTGAAGGACCCGGCGCAGATCGCGCACAGCCCGCTCTCGCTGCCCGCGCCGCCCACGCTGGACAACTTCGGCAAGGCGTGGACGGCGGCCGCGCTCGGCCCGTCGCTGGTCAACAGCACGGTGATCACCGTGGTCAGCCTGGTCGCGCTGGTGGCGCTCGGTTCGTTCGCGGCCTACTACCTGGCCCGGGCCAAGAGCCGCATGGGCTACGGACTCTACGTCCTGTTCCTGCTCGGCATCGTGCTGCCGTTCCAGCTCGGCATGATCCCGCTCTACCAGCTCGTCTCCGACCTCGGGCTCATCGGCAGCCACGCCGGGATGATCGTCTTCTACACGGGGATCCAGCTCCCGTTCACCGTGTTCCTCTACACCGGCTTCATCCGGGCCCTGCCGCGCGACTACGCCAGCGCCGCCCAGATCGACGGCGCCTCGCACTTCACCGCGTTCACCAAGGTGGTCTTCCCGCTGCTGCGGCCCATCACGGGCACGGTGCTGATCCTCAACGCCGTGTTCATCTGGAACGACTTCTTCACCCCGCTGCTGTACCTCGGCGGGTCCGGCTTCGAGACGATCCCGGTGAGCGTCTTCGCGTTCGTCGGCCAGTACGTCTCCGACCACGGCCTGGTCTTCGCCGGCCTGGTGCTCGGGGCGCTGCCGGTCGTCGTCGCCTTCCTGCTGCTGCAGCGCTACGTCATCAAGGGCTTCGCCAGCGGTCTCAAGGGATGAGCGGGCGCCGGGTCCCCGCCTTCCCACCCGTGGTGACCAGCGCATAACCTTGAGGGAACGGCTCGGGCGTAACCCGGTGGCCCGGCCGACGGGGCTTTCATGATGCTGGCGATGAACGACACCAGGCGGCAGCAGTGCGTCAGGCTGCCCGCGGAGGTGACCAGCTTCGTAGGGCGTCGGCACGAGGTGGCCGAGGTCAAGCGACTGCTGTCCACGTCACGCGCGCTCACGCTCACCGGCGTGGGCGGGGTCGGCAAGACCCGGCTGGCGCTGCGGGCCGGGCTCGACATGGCGCGCGACTTCCGCAGCGGCGTGTGGTTCGTCGAGCTGGGCTCGCTGGAGAGCCCCGACATGCTGGCCCAGGTCGTGATCGAGGCGCTGGAGATCCGCCACCAGAGTGCCCGCTCCCCGCTGCGGGTGCTCACCGACTTCCTGGCCGACAAGAGCGCCCTGATCATCCTGGACAACTGCGAGCACCTGGTGCGCGAGAGCGCCGTCCTCGCCGAGGCGCTGCTGCGCGCCGCGCCCGACCTGCGCATCCTGGCCACCAGCCGCGAGGCGCTGGGGTTCGCGGGCGAGCGGATCCTGCCGGTCCCGACGCTGCCCATGCCCGGCCCCGACGGCGCGGAGCTGCCCATCGAGTCGCTGGCGCGCTCCGACGCCGTGCGCCTGTTCACCGAGCGGGCCATGGCCGTCCTGCCGTCGTTCGCGCTCACCGAGGACAACCGCGACATCGTCCTGGAGATCTGCCACCGGCTCGACGGCCTGCCGCTCGGCATCGAGCTGGCCGCGGTCCGGCTGCGCGCCCTGTCGCTGCGGCAGCTCCTGGACCGCCTGGACGACCGGTTCCGGCTGCTCACCGCCGGCTCCCCGGCCGAGCCGCCGCGCCACCAGACGCTGCGGGCGCTCATCGACTGGAGCTACGCGCTGTGCTCCGAGAAGGAGCGGCTGCTGTGGGCGCGCGCGTCGGTCTTCGCGGGCGGGCTCGACCTGGAGGGCGCCGAGGCCGTCTGCTCCGGCGACGGCATCGAGCACGAGGAGGTGCTCGACCTCGTGTGCGCGCTGGTCTCCAAGTCCATCCTGATCAGGGAGGAGAACGGCTCGCGCGTCCGCTACCGGCTGCTGGAGATCATCCGCCAGTACGGCCTCGAACGGCTCGCCGCCCACGGGGAGCAGGGCGAGCTGCAGCGGCGCCACCGCGACTACTACCGGGAGCTCGCGGCCGAGGCGCGGGGACAGCTCTTCGGCCCCTCGCAGGTCGCCTGGTTCACCCGGCTGCGCCACGAGCACGCCAACCTGCACAGCGCCCTCGAACGCTGCCTCACCGACCCGGACGAGGCCGGAGCGGGCCTGGAGATGGCCACCGACCTGCTCTACCACTGGATCACCGGCTACTACCTGGGCGAGGGCCGCCGCTGGCTGGACCGCGCGCTGTCCAGCGGCGCGGGCGCCCCCGAGGCGCGGGCGCGGGCGCTGTGGGCGGGAAGCTGGCTGGCCATCATCCAGGCCGACGTCCCCGCCGCGGCGGAGATGCTCAAGGAGAGCCAGAACCTGGGCGAGCGGCTGGGGCTGGAGGAGGTCCTCGGGTACGTCGCGCTGTACTCCGGGATGATCGCCATGTGCGAGGGCGACACCGACGGGGCCATCGAGCTGTACGAGCACGCCCTGGCCCGGCACCGCGCCCTGGACGACCCGGTGGGCACCACCCTGGCCCTCATCCGGCTCTCGCTGGCCCACTCCTTCCGCGGCGACTCCGACCGGGCCATCGCGATGGGCGACGAGTGCCTCGCCGTGGCCGACGCGTACGGCGAGGGCTGGCACAAGGCGTACATGATGATGGCGCTCGGCGTGGACGTCTGGCGGCAGGGCGACCTGGAGCGGGCCGCCGCGCTGGAGGCGGAGAGCCTGACCTTCAACCGCGCGCTCGGTGACCCGCTCGGCGTGGGGGTCAACCTGGAGGTGCTGGCCTGGATCGCGACCACCGAGCGCGACCACCGGCGGGCGGCGCGGCTGTACGGCACCTTGCGGACCATCTGGCAGATGATCGGCGCGCCGCTGTCCGGCTTCGGGCATCTGGCCCGCTACCACGAGCAGTGCGAGCGCCTCACCCGGGAGGCGCTCGGCCGCTCCGCCTTCGAGACGGCCTTCGAGGAGGGCGCCCGGCTCTCCTACGACCAGGCGCTCGACTACGCGCTCCAGAGGGACGAGCGCGTCGGCGAGCGCTCCGCCGGCGGCGGTGAGCGCCCGGCCGCCAAGGGAACCGGACCGCTCACCCGGAGGGAGACGGAGATCGCCCGGCTCGTCGCCCAGGGGCTGACCAACAAGGAGATCGCCACCACCCTGGTGATCTCCCAGCGCACCGCCGAGAGTCACATCGAGCACATCATGAGCAAGCTCGGCTTCC
This sequence comes from Nonomuraea montanisoli, assembly GCF_013363975.1. GTDB lineage: Bacteria > Actinomycetota > Actinomycetes > Streptosporangiales > Streptosporangiaceae > Nonomuraea > Nonomuraea montanisoli. Next base: position 213,092 of record NZ_JABWGN010000005.1, read on the forward strand.
ACTCACGGGCCCAGGTGGCGGTCTGGGTCAACGAGCACGACGGCTGACGAGGGGCCCCGCGGGCCCGCGTCGGTCAGTACGGGAGGCGGCGGCCGGACGGGGTCCGCAGGTCGAGGCCGGACTGGCCGGGGCTCGGCTTCTTGGACTTGCGGATCTGGATCCTGCGCACGGGCTGCGTTTCCTTTCGTCGCGCTCGCTGCGCCGCCGGAGGCGGCGGCTCTTTCACAGGAGCCGCCTCAGGCGGCCGTTCCACAACAGACGGGCCCGATGGAGACGCTGCGGCCGTCCGGCATCAGCTCGCCCGTGTCGTCGAAGATCACTACACCGTTGCAGAGGAGGCCCCACCCCTGCTCGGGGTGGAAGGCCACCAGGCGGGCGGCGTCGTGGCACGGGGCGTCCGCCGGTGGACACGGCGGCTGGTGCTGGCACATGGCTCGTCCCTCTCTGCTTCTTCTCGGGTCGGCTGAGCCCATGTCTAAGCACCCAGACTGCCCGGCGCAGGGAAACAGAACGACGGGATAAATCCCTAATTCGGTACCTAGGCGTCCGTACGTAGGTAGTGAGAGGTCAGGAAACGGCCAAGAGCCGGACCACGCGGAACTCCCCCGCGGGGATCGTGAGCGCGCCGTCCACCGGCCGGCCGTCGGGCAGGGTGACGCCCGTGGCCGGGACCGCCGCCGCGGCCTCCGTGTGGTTGATCGCGAACAGGTACGACCGGCCGTCCGGGTGCGCCCGCCGTACGAGCTCGACCCCGGGGTGGGACGTGGTGGCGAGCCCGGCGTCCGCGCAGACCTCGGCCACCACGCGCCCCAGGAGGTCGACGTCGGGCAGCGTGGTCAGGTAGTGGGCGGTGCCGTCGGCCCAGGTGTTGCGGGTCCAGGCCGGCTCGCCGGTGGCGTAGGTGTCGAGGACCTTGGCCGTGGTGGCGTGCGCGAGCTCGCTCCACACCGTGCCCGTGCCGCCGCCCGCGACCGTCACCGGCTCCTCCGGCGCGAGCGGGAAGAACTCCTCGACCGTCACCCCGAGCAGGTCGCGGAACGCGCCCGGGTAGCCGCCCAGCCGCACCCGGTCGTGCTCGTCCACGATCCCGCTGTACGGCGCGACGAGCACGGTGCCGCCGGCCGCCGCGAACCGCTCGACGTTCGCCGCCCCCGCGTCGCTGATCAGGTAGAGGGCGGGGACGACGACCAGCCGGTACCCGGACAGATCGCCCTCGGGGTGGGCGACGTCGCAGGTGACGCCCGCCTTCCAGAGCGCGCCGTACCACTGGCGGATGATCTCGACCGGGTCGCGGTGCGTGGTCGGCTGGGCCGGGTGGTCCTCCGCCCAGATGCTGGCGTAGTCGAGCAGGATCGCCGCGTCGGCCGTGACCGTGCTGCCCTCGACCTCGGCCAGGTCCTTCAGCAGCGCGCCGAGGGCCTTGACCTCCCGCCAGATCTTGGTGTCGGTGCCCGCGTGCGGGACCATCCCCGAGTGCCACTTCTCGGCCCCAGCCCGGGAGGCCCGCCACTGGAAGAACATGATCGCGTCCGCTCCCCTGGCGAGGTGCTGGACGGAGTTGCGCAGCAGCTCGCCGGGGCGCTTGGCGGGGTTGTGGCCCTGCCAGTTGACGGCGCTGGTGGAGTGCTCCATCAGCAGCCACGGCCGGCCGCGGTTGAGCGAGCGGGCGAAGTCGGCGGAGAAGGCGAGGTGGACGTGGGGGTCGTCGCCGATGAGGTAGTGGTCCGAGGAGACGGGGTCCATCTCGGGGGCGTAGGTCCAGTAGTCCATCTCCCAGTGCATCCCGGCCATGAGGTTGGTGGTGGCGGGGACGCCGGGGGTCAGGCGGGCGAGCAGGTCGCGCTCGGCCCGGTAGAGGTCGAGCACCGCGTCGGAGCAGAACCTGCGGTAGTCGAGCTGCTGGCCCGGGTTGGTGAAGGTGGGGGTCGCCCGGGGCGGCAGGATCTGCTCCCAGGCGCTGTAGCGCTGGGACCAGAACGCGGTGCCCCAGGCGTCGTTGAGGGCGTCGAGCGTGCCGTGGCGCTGGCGCAGCCAGACACGGAAGGCGGCGGCGGAGGCGTCGCAGTAGCACCGGACGTTGTGGCAGCCGTACTCGTTGTGGATGTGCCAGACGGCCAGCGCCGGGTGGTCCCGATAGCGCAGGGCCACCTGCTCGGCGACGCGCAGCGCCCGCTCCCGGTAGATCGGCGAGCTGGGGCAGAAGCCCTGCCTGCTGCCGTAGGACAGCCTGCGGCCGTCGGCGTCGACGGGCAGCGCCTCGGGGTAGGTGTGCCCGAACCAGGGGGGCGGCGCGGCCGTCGGCGTGGCCAGGCACGCCTGCACGCCGTTCTCGGCCAGCAGGTCCATGACCTTGTCGAGCATGCCGAAGTCGAACCGGCCCTCCTCGGGCTCCAGGAACGACCACGAGAAGATGCCGACGCTGACCCGGTTGACCCCGGCCTCGCGCATGAGGGCGACGTCCTCGGCCCAGGTCTCCTCGGGCCACTGCTCAGGGTTCCAGTCGCCGCCGTAGACGATCAAAGGGTGCTCCTCGCGGGACGCGTTCGGGGGACGCGGTGCCGCGCCAGGGGGTATTAAAACGTTCTTCTTCCCTCGCGACAAGGCGCCTCCCTGGTCGGGCTCCGCGAAAATTGACCACTCGTTCCAGAAAGGGGTAGTGTCCCGGACATGGCCAGGAGCAAGGAGTTCGACCCCGGCGCGGCGCTCGACGCGGCGCTCGAACTGTTCTGGGAGCGCGGCTACGAGTCGACGTCGATGGCCGACCTCGTCGACCGGCTCGGCATCGGCCGGGCGAGCCTGTACGCGACGTTCGGGGGCAAGCACGAGCTCTACATGAAGGCGCTGGAGCGCTTCACGGAGCTGCAGAATCCGTCGGCCGTCGAGCTGCTGTCCCAGCCGGGGCCCGCGCTGCCGGCCGTCCGGGGGCTCGTCGAGTCGTTCGCCCGGCAGTCGTCCTCCAAGGAGGGCCGGCACGGCTGCATGATCGTCAACGCGGCGGCCGAGCTGCTGCCCCGCGACGAAGAGGTGTGCCGGTTCGTCGAGCGCAACTGGGACGGCCTGGAGACGGCGCTGACCTCGGCGCTCATCCGGGCGCGGGCACAGGGCGAGCTGGACGCGGACAAGGACCCGCGCGCGCTGGCCCGCTTCCTCATCGTGGTGCTCCAGGGCATGCGGGTCATGGGCAAGGCGTCACCCGATCCGGCCAGGATGCGCGACGCGGCGGCCCACGCCCTCAGCCTGCTGTGATCCACCGAGCTCTCTTCGGCATGCCCACTATCTGGAACGTTCGGTCTAATTGAAAGCCCGCCGAGAGGCGGCGGGCCGTGAAGAAAGAGGTTCGCCATGAGATTCGCCGACAAGGTCGTGCTGGTCACCGGCGCCGGCTCCGGCATCGGCCGGGCCACCGCGCTCGCCTTCGCCCGCGAGGGCGCCCGCATTGTGGTCGCCGGGCGCAACAGGGAGCCGCTGGCGCAGACCGTGAAGCTGGCCGAGGAGGCCGGGGGCACGGCCACGGCGGTCACGGCCGACGTGACCCGCGCCGCGGACGTGGAGCGGCTGGTGGCGGAGACCGTCGCGGCGTACGGGGCGCTGGACATCGCGGTCAACAACGCCGGCGTCCTCACGATGGGACGGGCGGGCGAGATCGACGAGGCCGACTGGGCCCGTACGCTCGCGGTCAACACCACCGGCGTGATGCTGTCCATGAAGTACGAGATCGCCCACATGCTCACGGCCGGAGGCGGGGTCATCGTCAACGTCTCCTCGCAGATCGGCGCCCACAAGCGCATCCCGGGCACGGGCGCGTACGCGGCGAGCAAGGCGGCGGTGACCGCGCTGACGCGGACGGCGGCGCTGGAGTACATCCGGGAGGGCATCCGGATCAACGCCGTCAGCCCCGGGCCGCACGACACGACGATGTCGCTGCGTCCGGGCGAGACGGAGGCGGACCGGGCCGTCCGCCTGGGCGAGCAGCTGCCGGTCGGGCGGGTCGGCGCGCTGGAGGAGGCGGCGTCCGGGATCCTCTGGATCGCCTCCGCGGAAGCGGGCTTCACGGTGGGCCACGACCTGGTGATGGACGGCGGCTCCACCATCTGATCCGGGCCCACCGGGCTGACGCCGTGTGTCCCCTGGGACGCCAGGGGACAAGGTGACGATCTTCAATAAGGCGGATAAATCATCATATAGAGCATTAATGCATCCAATGGTGGGGCTCGGCGATAAATGGGGCCTAGCCGCAGAGATGGCGTTCTTGATAAACATTTTCGCGCCACCAGCACGCGATTTCATGAACCGGCCATCCATTAAGGGCGATAGTGAGCGAACCGATTCGGTTGTCCTCCCACCGGACGCACCCCGTTCGCCGACTGTCGCGACGCACTCGGCGGGAGAACCCGGTTGCTGGCCGATGACTTCTTCCTCGTCGCGTGGGACACGACCGGCACGGGCAAGCCCCGCCTGTACCTCCAGGGCCTGACGTTGGGCCTGGCCGGGGCCCTGATCGGCGAGCTCGTCCTGGAGAACCGGCTCACCGTGAGCGGCACGCGGCTCCAGCTCCTCGACCACCTCCCGCTGCGCGAACGCGTGGCCGACGCGACCCTGGCCGACATCGCGAATTCCCCCCAGCACACCGACGTGCGCACCTGGCTGGCGTACCTGGCGCAACGCTCCCTCGACGATGTCACCGGCCGATTGCTGGCCATCGGACTGCTGGAATGCGTGACGCCTAAATTGTTGAAACACAAACAGAATCGCTATTTCGCCACGGAGTTCGGACCCGCCGTCTGGCCGTCCACCCGGCTGCGCCTCTCGCTGGTCCGCCGTCAGCCGCTGAACCCGTACGACATGCTGCTGGCCGCGCTCGTGGACGCCTGCGGCATGACCGACACCGTCGTCGAGGACCCCGCGCACCGGCCCACCGCGCACCGCTACCTGGCCGCCGTGCTCGCCGCCATGCCCCAGCCGCTGAGCGACCTGAGCCGCCACGTCAGCGCGGCGGTCGGCGACGCCGTGCTCACCTACCGCACCTGACCCCTGTCCCGAACCCGTTACGCACCCGTTCCGAACCCCCCAGAGAGGTACCGGATGCCCGTCGCCCCCTCCCCCACCCGCCCGGATCCGATCGCCGGCGCGCTGGCCGCCGACCGGCTCGGCGCGCCCTCGGTGGTCTACTTCGTGCTGTCGGCCGCGGCCCCGCTGACCGTGGTCGCCGGCGTCGTCACCACCGCGTACGCGGTCACCGGCATCACCGGCCTGCCCGTCGCCTTCCTGGCCGTGGGCGCCGTGCTCGCGGTCTTCGCCGTCGGGTACGTCGCGATGGCCCGCCACATGGCCAACGCCGGAGCCTTCTACACCTACATCAGCCGGGGCCTCGGCCGCCCCGCCGGCATCGCCGCGGCCTGGGTGGCGCTGATCGCGTACAACGCGCTCCAGGTGGGCCTGTACGGCGCGTTCGGCGCGGCGGCCATACCCCTCGTCGAGCGGTGGACCGGCGTCTCGCCGCCCTGGTGGCTGCTGTCGCTGGTCGCGTGGGCGCTGGTGTCGGTCCTCGGCGTGATGCGGATCGACGTCAACGGCCGGCTCCTCGCCGTCCTGCTCACGGCCGAGGTCGCCGTGATCCTGCTGTTCGACATGGCCGACGTCGCCGGGCCCGCGCCGGCCGGCCTCTCGATGGAGACCCTGTCGCCGGGGGCGCTGTTCGTGCCGGGAGCGGGCGCGCTGCTGATCACCGCCACGCTGGGCTTCGTGGGGTTCGAGTCGGCCGTGGTCTTCTCCGAGGAGAGCCGCGACCCGCGCCGTACGGTGCCGACCGCCACGTACGCCTCGATCGTCATCATCGCCGGCCTGTACGCGCTGTCCGCCTGGGCGATGACGGTCGCGACCGGGCCCGCGAAGATCGTCGAGGTGGCCCGCCGCGACGGCGCCGAGACCATCTTCGTCATCGCCTCCGCGCAGCTCGGCGGCGCCGTGGTGGACATCGCCCGGGCGCTCTTCGTCACCAGCCTGTTCGCCGCGATGATCTCCTTCCACAACACCACGGCCCGCTACTTCTTCGCCCTCGGCCGCGAGCGCGTGCTGCCCGCCGTGTTCGGCCGCACCCGGCCGCGCACCGGCGCGCCCAAGGCCGGCTCGATCGCGCAGAGCGTGCTCGGCTTCCTGGTGATCGTCGGGTACGCGGCGCTGGGCCTGGACCCGCTGGTGCAGCTCTTCTTCTACGGCGGCACCTTCGGCGGCTTCGGCGTGCTGCTCCTGGTCTTCGCCACCTCGATCGCGGTGATCGCGTTCTTCTCCCGCGAGCCGAGCGGCGAGGACGTCTGGCGGCGGCTGGTCGCGCCGGTGCCGGCCGCGGCGGCGCTGGCCGTCATGGTCTTCCTGGCGGTGAGCAACTTCTCGACCGTGCTCGGCGTGCCCGAGGGCGATCCGCTGGCCTGGATCCTGCCCTCCGTGTACGGCGTCGCGGCCGTGGTGGGCCTGGTGTGGGCCTTGGTGCTGCGCTCCGGGCAGCCGGCCGTCTACTCCCGGGTCGGGCTGGGCGCCAAGGCCGCGACCATCCACGATCTCGCCCGCTGAGGAGCCTTCCATGACCTGGTCGTCCCGCACCCCCGTGATCCGCCGCGCCGGCGCCTACGACGTGGCGCGCGTCGCGGAACTGATCGCCACGGCGTTCGCGCCCCTGGCCGCCGTGTCGTACCTCGTGCCCGAGCCGCGAGGACGGCACGAGATCATGACCGCCGACTTCCGGATCCTGGTCGAGCACGCCGCCCGGCACGGCGAGATCGACCTGATCGACGACGCGCCGGCCGTGGCCGTCTGGTTCCCGCGCGTGGGGCCGCTGCCCGAGCCGCCCGGCTACGAGCAGCGGCTCGCGACGGCCACCGGGCCGTGGCTGGAGCGCTTCCTGCTGCTGGATTCGCTGTTCGACAAGCACCATCCGGACGAGCCGCACCACCACCTGGCGTTCCTGGCGGTCCACCCGTCGCGGCAGGGCCGAGGGCTCGGCAGCGCGCTGCTGCGCCACCACCACGCCCGGCTCGGCGGGCTGCCCGCGTATTTGGAGGCGAGCAGCCCGCGCAGCCGCGATCTGTACCTGCGGCACGGCTACCTGCCGCGCGAGACGTTCGCGCTGCCGGACGGCGCGACGTTCTGGCCGATGTGGCGTCCGGGAGACGTCCCGTCGGCCGCCTGACCTCGTGGGACACGCGTGACGTCACACGCAGGTCACCTGGTGCGCGCGGTTTAATGCCGCCGCAATGCCACGGATCGTGGCCGCGTAACAGCCGGTGGTGAGACTGGCGGCCATGAGCGATGCACCGAAGGCGATCCACCCGCGCGCTGGAACCTGCCGCCCGCACCACGCGCGCTCCTGGCGGCGGGAGGCCGTCGAGGTGGCCGCGCTGTTCCTGGCGGTCGGCCTGGCCCATCTGCTCGCCACGCTCCTGGGCCACACGGACCCGGGCCCGGTCGTGCTGGTCGGGCTCGGCGCCGCGCTGGTCGTCGGCTCGGCCGTCCACAAGCGGCTGCACGGCGGCCCGCCCTCCGGAGCGGGACGGCGGGGCGCGAAGGGGTCCAGAGCGGGACGGAGGGGCGCGAAGGGTTCCGGCGCGCCCCTGCCCGAGGGCGGCGCCGGGACCGTCATGAGCCTGTGGCGGATCAGGATGCGCGTGGTCGAGCGGCCCGGCCGCCTCGCAGAGGTCGCGGGCGCGTTCGGCCGTCTGGGGTGCAACATCCTGTCCCTGCACATCGCGCCCACCGGCAGCAGCGCCATCACCCCGGCGGGCTGCGACGCGCTGGACGAGTTCGTCGTGGAGGCGCCCACGGGCCTGGAGCCGGACGCCCTGCGCGCCGCGCTCGCCGCCGCGGGCGGGCTGGACGTGTTCGTCGTCCCCGCCCGGGTCAAGGACCTCACCGACCCCGGCGTCCAGGGGCTGCTGCTGGCCCGCCGGGTCCACGACGATCCCGGGCAGCTTCCCCAGGCGATGGGCGAGCTGCTGCGCGCGCCCGAGGTCGAGTGGCGGCGCCCGGGCGAGACCGTGGCGGAGGAGGCCGAGCTGAACAGCACGATGGTGGTCTCCGTCCACCCGGAGCGGGCGCTGCTGCTGCGGCGTCCCGGCCTGCCGTTCACGCCGACCGAGGCCGCCCGAGCCGCCGCACTGGCCGCCGCCGCCCGCGACGCCCGCTACAGCCGTACGTGAACGGCCGCGACGCCGCAGCCGGGCGCCGGTGACCCGTCAGTCGAGGTCGAGGTCGCGGAGTTGGGCGCGCGTCGAGATCCCCAGTTTGGGGAACGCCCGGTACAGGTGCGAGCCCACCGTCCGCGGGCTGAGGTGCATCCGGGCGCCGATCTCGCGGTTGCTCAGCCCCCTCGCGGCGAGCCTGGACACCTCCCGTTCCTGCGGGCTGAGCAGGGCGGCGACGCACCGGCTCCGGCGGGGCGGACCGCCACCGGCCGCCCGGAACCGGTCGCGCGCCCGCCGCGCCCAGGGTTCCGCCCCGAGCGCGTCGAACGTCTCGCTCGCAGCCCCGAGCATCGCCTGGGCCTCGGCTCTGCGGTGCTCGCGGTGCAGCCACTCGCCGTACAGGAGCTCGGTCCGGGCCCGGTCGAAGGGACGCTGGTCGGGCCCGAAGCACGCCAGCGCGCTGCGGTAGTGGGACTCGGCGTGGGCGTCGTCCGAGAGCAGCGCGTGGGAGCGATGCTTCCCGGCCAGGGCCGCGGGACCGCGGACACCGCCGGTCCGGGATTCCACGGCCCTGACGATCCGCCGGGCCGGCTCCGGGTCCCCGGCGCGTACGGCGGCCTCGACCAGGTCCGGGAGCATCGTGAGCGCGACGAAGTCATTGGCGTGCGGCGCACCGCGCTCGAACAGGCGCATCAGCTCCGCGAACGCCTCGGCCGAGGCGCCCTCCCCGAGCGCCAGCAGGCCCAGCGCCCCGGTGGCCGTCGCGGCGGCGGCGCGCTCGCGCAGCGGGAACGCGACCTCCAGCGCCTCCCGGGCATACCGGCGGCATGCCGCCGCGTCGCCGCGCACGGCGGCGAACCGTGCCGACTGGGCGAGGAAGGTGGCCGTCCACCCCTGTTGGCCGGTCTCGTAGCTGAACCGGAGACCTTCCTCGGCGTGCGCGGCGCCCTCCGCCCAGCGCCCGAGCCGGAACTCGATGTCGGCGTGGTAGGACAGCACCTCGGTCAGCAGCGCGGCAGATCCCTCGGCACGGACCCGGCGGCCGGTGGATTCGGCGAGCCGGAGGGCCTGGCGGTCGTCTGGCCCCATCCAGCCGATCACGGTCGCCCACATCCACTGCCGCTCGTCTCCCCCGCCCCGGCCCGCGGGCAGGGCAGCCGGCAGTTCCCACAGCTCGGCGCCGGTGACGATCCCCTCGAAGCCGCCGAGGAGACCTTCGGCGGCGCGGAGCGTCGCCGGTGAGCAGGCCAGGGCGGTGATGCGCCGGGTCGCCCGCAGCGTCGCCTCCATGTCCCCGGCGCGCAACGCCGACCCGGCCGCGAGCAGGAGCGTCCAGGCCGCCTCCTCGGGCTCGGCGGACGCCAGGAGTTCGGCGCACCGCGTCAGGTGCGCGAAGGCGATGGCGGGGTCCCCGCCGTACAGCTCGATGGTGCCGTTGAGCTGCGCCAGTGTCACGGCAGGCACCGGCTCGGCCATGACCTGGTCGACGAGAGTCCTGGCCAGGCCGGGCCGGCCCGCGTCCAGCGCGACGAAGGCGGCGGTCACCGTCCGGTGGCGACGATCGGCGGGCGACTCGCTGAGCCGCGCGGCCTGCCGCAGGACGGAGATCGCCGCCGCCGCGCCGCCGCGCCGGCGGGCCGCGTCGGCGCTGCGCTCCAGCGCGGCGGCGATCCGCTCGTCCGGCGTGGTCGTGACCACGGCGCGGTGCCAGGTCGCCCGATCGTCCTCCCCGGCGGCTCCCAGGTGCTCGGCGATGGCCAGGTGCGCGGCCCGGCGACGGTCGAAGGACGCGTCGGCGTAGACGGCTGAGCGGAGCAGGGGGTGCCGGAAGCGGAGGTCGATCCCGCCGAGGTGCACCAATCCCGATCCCTGCGCCCCGTTCAGGGCGTCCGCGGGCAGGCCGAGCCGGGCGGCGGCCCCGAGGACGGTGCCGGCGTCCCCGGTCTCCTCGGCGGCCGCCACCAGCAGTGCCGCGCGGCCGTCCGCCGAGAGGGCGTCGACCTGGCGCAGGAACGCCGCTCGCACCCTGGCGCTCACCGGCAGGGTGCCGAGCATGGCGAGATCGGGCATCGCGAGATCGGGCATCGCGCGATCGGGTTCGTGGAGCCGGGCCAGTTCGATCAGGGCGAGCGGGTTACCGCCCGCCGCCGCGACGATGGCGTCGCGCCGGCGGTCCGGCAACGTCCAGCCGTGCGCGTCGAGCAGCCGCGCCGCGTCCTCCGGCGGCAACCCGTCCAGCGCCAGTTCGGTCAACCCCGCCGTGTTGACCGGCGGCGGCTCGGGCTCGCGTACGGCGAGCAGCATCGCGACGGGCTCGTCGGCCAGCCGGCGGGCGGCGAACAGCAGGGCGGCGGCGGAGGCCCGGTCCAGCCACTGCACGTCGTCGACCGTGACCAGCAGCGGGCGGTCCGCCGCCACCGCCGCGAGCAGGGTCAGGACCGCCGCCGCGACCAGGTGGTCCGAGGCGGGAGAGCGGGTGAGGCCGAGAGCGCCGCGCAGCGCCTCCGCCTGGACGCCCGGGAGCGCGTCCAGGCGGTCGAGCACCGGCCGCAGCAGCCCCAGCAGCCCGCTGAACGCGTGCTCCACCTCGGACTCCACACCGGCACACGCGAGCACCCGCATGGGCGCGGGGGCGGCCGCGGTCGCGAGCCTCGTCGCGGTCGCGGGGGTGGCCGCGCTCGTGGGGGTGGCCGCGGTCGCGGGACTCGTCGCGGTCGCGGCGGCATGGCGCAGCAGCGCGCTCTTGCCGATCCCGGCCTCACCGCGCAGGACCAGCACCCCGCTGCGTCCTTCCCTGGCGTCGGCGAGCAGCCGCCCGATCGCCTCCCGCTCCCTGTTCCTGCCGTACATCACGGGCTCCTGCCGTACATCACGGGCTCCTGACGTTCGTCACGGGCGGCGTCCGCCGGTCCGCCGGAGGGGTCCCGTACGACTGCAGTCGGTTCGACTCTGGCCCCGGATCCGCGCCCCCGCGAAGCTGACGGCGATCGGCGGGCGTCGCGCGCCCGCCCCCCACGGTGACGAGGAGACCTTCTGTGGCCACGACGTTGACGGGATCGGGCCCGGCGCCCGGCGAGGAAGGGGCGGAGGCGTCGCCTGCGCGCCGCAAGGCGGGGCCGAGCCGCCGGCGCCAGCTCGGCTGGGTCGTGCCGCTGCTCATCGTGATGCTCGGGTTCGTGGTGTACTCCCTGCCGCCGTACCTCACCTTCGACCCGGCGCAATCACGGGTGGATGTGTCTGATTCGCCGGCATTCTTCTATCCCCTCCTCGTGGCGCACATCATCTTCGGCACGGTCGCCCTGCTGACGGGGTGCTTCCAGGTGTGGCCGTGGTTCCGGCGCTCCCATCCGAAGGCCCATCGCTGGATGGGGCGGGCGTACTTCTTCTGCGGGGTGTTCCCGGCGGGGATCACCGTGCTCGGGGTCGCCCCGTTCGGCCACACCGGGTTCGGCGGGAACACCGGCAACACCATGCTGGGACTGGTGTGGCTGATCACCGGTTTCGCCGGGTGGCGGATGGCCCGGCAGCGGCGCTTCCCCGAGCACCGCAGGTGGATGATCCGCAGCTTCGCGCTGACCACGTCCATCGTGGCCAGCCGGCTGTGGGCCGGGGTGCTGCTCGCCGTCCAGCTTCCCCGGCTCGACAGCGCGTACGGCGGCGACCAGCAGGCGATGATCGCGGCGGTCGGCTCCGCCGGCGTCTGGCTCAGCTGGGTCGTCAACCTGCTGCTCGCGGAGTGGTGGCTGGAGTACACGGACCACACCGGCAAGCCCAAGTCCCGTGGACGCTCGCGGGCACGCGCGGCCTCGCCCGCCGGCTGATACGCGCACCTCAGGGACCGGAGCTCTCGATCCGCACGGCGACACCGTCCAGGATGAGGTCCAGGCCGAGCGAGAAGTCCGCGTCGGCGGCCGTCTCCGCGGACGTGGCCGGCGGCGGCGCCTGGAACAGCGCCGAAGAGAAGAGCCGGGCCGTCTCGGGAAACCGTTCCGGGTCCACCAGCCGCACCAGCGCCCGAGCATGGTCGCGCGCGGCCTCCGCCTGCTCCTGACCTTGTGCTCTGCCCTCGGCCAGGTCGCTGTGCTGACGCACCGACTGGAGCACGTAGCCGCCGATCACCGACAGGACGCCGACCCGGTGCGCCCAGTCGAGGCCGGTGCGGGACATGATCGCCAGCGCGGCCTCCATCCAGGCGATCTGGTTCGGCCCCGAGGGCGGCCCGGAGATGGGCACGCGGGTCAGCCACGGCCGCCGCCGGAACACCGCGCGCTGCGCGAGCGCCCACCCGCGCAGCCCTTCGCGCCAGTCGTCGGTGTCGAGGGCAGGCGGCGTCCCCACGGCGTGGTCGGTCATCAGCGCCAGAAGCTCCTCCTTGGACCCGACGTGCCTGTAGAGCGACATCCCGGTGAAACCGAGGCTCTTGGCGACCTTGGGAAGGGTCACGCCGCCGAGCCCGTCGCGGTCGGCGATCTCCACCGCCGCGGCGACGACCAGGTCGACGTCCAGGGTCGCGGGCCGCCCCAGACGCGATGACTCCGACGGCTCCGGGACCCGCCACAGCCGACGCAGTGCTGCCGGAACGTTCTCGCTGGTCATGGCTCCCTCGCTGGCCCTGGAAGATCGGGGACTCATCATGGCAGAGCCTCATTAGTATACGTGTGATACTTTCTCTCACAAATTAAGTCGGGGAAGGAACAGACATGAGCATGGACACCGCGTCGCGGACATCGAGAGGGCCGGTGCGGCGCACCGAGCGCGCCCTCGCACCGGACCTGGCCCGGGGAGCGATGCTGCTGATCATCGCGCTGGCCAACGCCGCCGGGGTCGTCTTCGCCGGCGAGCCCGGCCTCGACGCCACGCCGGAGGGCGTCGAGGGCGTCCTGAACTTCTTACTCTTCGAGCTGGTCCACGCCCGCGGGTACCCGGTCTTCGCCATGATGTTCGGCTACGGCCTCGTCCAGCTCGCCCGCCGTCAGGACGCCTCCGGCGCCACGCCCGAGCGGGTCCGCTCGGTGCTGATGCGGCGCAACCTCTGGCTCGTCGTCTTCGGGTTCGCGCACGCGACGTTGCTGTACTACGGCGACTTCCTCGGCGCGTACGGGATCGTCGGCATCGTGATGACGCTGGTGCTGCTGCGCCGCGGCGACAAGTTCCACCGGATCGCCCTGGCGCTCTGGGCACTGGCCGCGGTCGAGGTGCTGGCCCTCGGCGCCGTCGTGGCGGGCGGCATCCTCACGGGTCCGGGCGGGTCGGCCGCGCTGCCGGCGGGCCACGTCGACTCCCTCGCCGCGCCCGGATACCTCGACTCCATGCTGGACCGCCTCGCCGAATGGCCGACGCACACGCTGACCGTCCTGCCCTTCATCCTCATCGCCTGGCTCGGCATGTGGGCCGCCCGCCGCCGCGTCCTCGAAGAGCCGGCCCGCCACCGGAGCCTGCTCGCCTGGACCGCGGTCCTCGGCCTCGGCGCCGCCGTCGCCGGCGGCCTGCCGGCCGCCCTGATCAGTGCCGGATGGCTGCACGTCGACGAGTCGGCCGCCCGGCTGATCATGCTGCTGCACGGCGGCAGCGGCATGTTCGCCGGCCCGGGGTACGCGGCCGTCTTCGGCCTGATCGTCCTGCGGATCTCCCGGCCCGGCCCCGTCGTGGGCGCGCTCGCGGCCCTGGGCCGGCGCTCCCTGTCGGGATACCTGTTCCAGTCCGCGGCCTGGCTGATCCTCCTGGCGCCCTTCACCCTCGACCTCGGCGGCCGTTTCGGCAGCCCCACGGTCACCGGGCTGGTCGTCGCGGTGACCGTCTGGCTCGCGACCGTCCTGATCGCCGCCCTGCTCGACAGGCTCCGGTACGCCGGCCCGGCCGAGACCGTCCTGCGCCGCCTCACCTACGGGCCCCGGCCGTAGCCGCCGTCCCGCGACGGCCGCCGGCTGAAAGTTTCACCGCGCGTTGCCGGGTCCGCGGCGCCGTGTTTCAATGCGCACACACGGATGCTGCCGGGCGGGGCGGGTCGTGGACGGGTTCCTCTTTCGCTCGAACAAAGGGACTCCTCCATGAGACCGATCCGGTCGGCGGCCCTGGTGGCCGCGACGGCCGTGGCCCTGGTGACGAGCCTGCTGGTGGCGTTGTCGCCGCAGCAGGCGCAGGCCCACGGCGTCACGATGTTCCCCGGCGCGCGCACGTTCCTGTGCTGGCAGGACGGTCTGCGCGAGAACGGGCAGATCATCCCCTACAACCCGGCCTGCGCGGCGGCGGTCGCGCAGAGCGGCACGACCCCGCTCTACAACTGGTTCGCGGTGCTGCGCTCCGACGGCGCCGGCCGCACGTCGGGGTTCATCCCCGACGGCCAGATCTGCAGCGGCGGCCAGGGCGGGCCGTACGACTTCACCGCCTACAACGCGGTCCGCTCCGACTGGCCCCTCACCCACCTGACCTCGGGGGCGACGATCCAGGTCCGGCACAGCAACTGGGCGGCGCACCCCGGCTCGTTCGTCTACTACATCACCAAGAACGGCTGGAACCCCAACGCGCCGCTCAAGTGGTCGGACCTGGAGTCGTTCGGCAGCGCGGCCAACCCGCCGCAGTCCGGCGGGACGGGCGGCCTGAACTACTACTACTGGAACGTCCAGCTCCCGTCCGGCAAGAGCGGGCGCCACATCCTGTTCATCCACTGGATCCGCTCCGACAGCCAGGAGAACTTCTACAGCTGCTCCGACGTGGTCTTCGACGGCGGCAACGGCGAGGTCACCGGCGTCGGCCCGAACGGCCAGTCGCCCGGCACGACCCCGACCGTCACCCCCACGGTCACCCCGACCGTGACGCCCACCGTGACCCCCACCTCCCCCGGCGCCTGCATCGCCACGTGGCGCACCATCGCCACTCCCGGCTGGGCGGGCCACTTCCAGGCCGAGGTCACCGTCCGCAACCCCGGCTCCACCCCGCTGAACGGCTGGACGGTCAAGTGGACGTACGCGGGCGGGCAGGGCTTCGAGGGCCAGCCGTGGAACGGCGTGCTGTCCTCACAGCCGCCCAACGTGACGGTCAAGAACGCGAGCCACAACGCGCAGCTGGCGGCGAACTCCAGCACCACGTTCGGGTTCAACGCGACCGGCAACGCCCCCGACCCGGTTCCCGCGCTGACGTGCACGAGCCCGTAGACGACGCCCGGCCCGGGGCGGGCGGCGTGACCCTGACCCGGCGGAAGGGGGTCGTGGCGGCGGTCGCCGCGGCCCTCGTCCTGCTCGCCGGGGTGGGCGTGGTGCTGGGCGTCCAGCAGGCGGGGCGGCACGACCTGGAGCGAAGCCTCGCCGGCCAGGTGACCGCCCTGCTCGAACGGGCGACACCGGCCGAGCATCACGAGCACGGCCACGACTTCGGCGAGGACGCCGGGCGGGTGGTGTGCGCGGTGGAGCCGTTCGGTTTCGACCCGCCGGACGCCCGCGCGGTGTCGCAGGTGCGGTGGGTCTACGCCCGGCACATGTGCGCGGTCACAGGCACGGGGACGAACTGGGCCATGTCGGTCCGCGCCTCCGGCCCGATCGCGGTACGGCTGGGCGGCGCGCCGTGGGTCAGGGTGCCCGAGCCGGGCCCGGGCTATCCGGACCGGGTCAGGGAGATCGTCCCGGAGCGCTATCACGAGGAGGCGTTCGAGGAGTTCGCGGACGAGGGGGTGATCGAGGCGGCTCGCGACCGGTTCGAGCGACAGCAGGCGGTGCGCTGAGCGCGGGGCGCGCCGCGACGTGAAGGACGCGGCCGGCGGAGAAGGGGGAGGTCTCACGGCCGGCCGCGTCCCTGCCATCCGGGCGGGATGGTGTCATGGAACGGTCACACGGTTCGGCGGCGGCCTCACCTCCTGGCTTCGAGGGGAGCACGAGAGGGGAGCGCTGAATGGGAGCGCTCCCAAGCAGGATTGTGCGAGCCGGCGGCCAGATGTCAACGGAAAGCGGCTCCGCGCCGGGATACGTCCGGCCCCACCTGGCTCCCCGCGTGAAACTTTCACGACCGGTCATGACGCGCGTGGCGCCCGGCCCCACGGGTAGGCGGCAGACATGACCGACAGCTCGCGCCGGCCCGAGACGATGGAGGAGAAGGACGTCATCGACCTCCTCCTCGCGCAGCACGCGATGATCAGGGACATGTTCGACGACGTCGAGCGGGCGGCGCCGGACCAGCGGGGTCCCGCCTTCACCCGCCTGGTGCGCATGCTCGCCGTGCACGAGACGGCCGAGGAGGAGATCGTCCACCCGTACGTCCGTAAGGTCGTCGACGGCGGCGACGCCGTGGTGGACGACCGGCTGGCCGAGGAGCGGGAGGCCAAGGAGCTGCTCCAGCGGTTGGAGGAGGAGGGCCCGGACGCCCCCGACTTCCTGGAGCGGCTCGCGCTGCTGCGCGCCGCCGTCACCGCGCACGCCCAGAGCGAGGAGCGGCACGAGTTCGTCAGGCTGCGCGCCGAGACCGGGCCCGCCGAGCGCCGCGCGATGGCCGCCGGCGTCAAGGCCGCCGAGGCGCTGGCCCCCACCCACCCGCACCCGGGCGTGGAGTCGGCCACCATGAACCTCCTGGTCGGCACGCCCATCGCGATGGTCGACCGCATCCGCGACGTCATCCGCCAGGCGATGCGCTGATCGCCTGACGCGCGGGCACGGGCGGTCCGGCGCGCAGGGGTAGGGCTGCCCCTACCCCCGGCTGACCTGCCGGCGGCATCGTCCGGCGCCGTCCGGCTGCGTAGCGTTCTCGTCATGAAGACCCTCCGGCACCGCATCGCCACCGACACCCGCTACACGTTCATGGGCCTGCCGGCCGCGCTCGCCTCCTTCGGCCTGGTCGTGACCGGTGTCGCGGCCGGGCTCGGCAGCGCGGTCGCCGTCGTCGGCCTGCCCGTGCTGGCCGGGACCGCCGTCCTCGCGCGCAACTTCGCCGAGAGCGAGCGGGAGTCGCTCGCCGGCGTCCTGGGCCGCCCGGTCGGGCGACCGGTGTACGCGGGGCCGCCGGCGGGCGCGGGCCGGTGGCGGCGGACGCTGAACCCGCTGGCGAGCCCGCAGGCGTGGATGGACCTGCTGCACGCCGTCGTGGCGTTCCCGTTCGCCGTGGTCGCGTTCGTCATCACCACCGTGTGGTGGGCGGCCGCGATCGCCGGGCTGACGTTCCCGCTGTACGGCTGGATCATCGCCGGGATCCCGGGCGTGGACGGCGGTCTGCCGCAGCTCCTCGGCCTGGGAACCGGCACGGCGACGTTCGTGATGTTCAACACGGCCGTGGGCGCGCTGTTCGCGCTGACGCTCGCCCCCGCCGTGCGGGCGGCCGCGCTGTTCAGGGCGGCGCCCGCGCAGCTCCTGCTGGCCCGCCCGGTCGTGGAGAACCCGTACGACCTCCACGCGTACGGCACCGCGCACCCGGCGTTCCGCACCGCCGCGCACCTCTGAACCGTCAGCCTGAGGCCGTCCCGAATCAGGACAGGACCGAACGAAAGGGGCCGGCCGCTGCGGATTCCCTCCCGGTCAGCGGCGGCCGGCCCCCTCCCCCCTCCACGTCAAAGCTTGGCGGCTACCGCGCTGACCTGGAAGGATGCGTCGTTCCAAGGAACGGTTTTCCCCGGTGAAAGCTCCGCATAGATGCCATAATCCCGGTGATGCGACCACCGGACGCGAGCCCGAGAGGGCCGCTGGGCGACTTCCTGAGTGCCCGGCGCTCCCTGATCACCGCGGCGGACGTGGGTCTGCCGGAGACCGGCTACCCGCGACGCGTCCCCGGTCTGCGCCGGGAAGAGGTGGCCCAGCTCGCCGGCATCAGCATCGACTACTACACGCGCCTTGAGCAGGGCCGCGTCCGCACCGCCTCCCGGCCGGTGCTGCACGCCATCGGCCGCGCCCTGATGCTCAACGACGACCAGCAGCGCCACCTCATCCAGCTCGCGCACCCCGACGAGGCCGAGCGGCGCGGCGGCTCGGCCCCCCGGGTGAGCCCGCAGGTGGAGCGCCTGCTGGCCAACCTCGCCGACACCCCCGCCCTGGTCCTGAGCCGCTACTTCGACGTCCTCGCCTGGAACCGGCTGGCCGTGGCGCTGCTCGGCGACCTGGCCGCGATGGAGCCCCGGCACCGCAACTACGTGTGGATGACGTTCCTCGACCCGCATGTCCGCTCCATGCTCGTGGACTGGCGCGAGCGCGCGCAGGAGGCCGTGTCCGCGCTGCGGCTGGCGGCCGGTGTGGCGTGCGACGCGCCCCGGCTGCGGGAGCTCGTGGGCGAGTTGTCCGCACGGGACCCGGACTTCCGTACCTGGTGGGTCCAGCACCTGGTGACCATGCGCACCTCGGGCAGCAGCCGTCTCGACCACCCGGTGGCGGGCCGGTTCAGCGTGGACTGGCAGGTCCTCACCTGTGTGGACGACGGCGAGCAGGCGATCGTGCTCATGAGCGCGCCCGCTGGCGGACCCGACCACGCCGCCATCCGCAGGCTCGACGCCTGGGCCGAGGCGCATGGCCTCACCCACGGCACCGCCGCCCCGGCGGCTCCCCTGGTCACCACACCTCACTCAGGGGCATCAGGGACCCCGTCTTGACCCGGGCAAGGGCGTAGCCGCTCACAGACGAGGGCAAATCCCCGGCATTCCGCTCTTTTTCGAGGTGTTGCCATGGTTTCCGCGCGGCGGCTGATCAACCGGATCGTCTACGGTTCCCGCTACGACCGTGTCCACTGGACTCAGCGCGTCTACGTGCGTCCCGGCGAGCGGCTGGCGCGCGAGGCGCGGTGGCGCTGGCGGCTGCGGCGCGCGCCGGTGGTGCCGCTCGCGGACTACGCGGCCCGCACGCCGCTCGGTGCGATCGAGGAGTTCGTGAGCTGCCTGATGTGCGGGCAGTCGCGCCAGCAGCCGCTGTTCGAGCCGGCCAACGGCGACGGGTGGAGCTACCGGGTCGTCCGCTGCCCGTCGTGCGGCTTCCTGTACCGCAACCCGAACGTGCGTCCCGAGCACCTCGGCGACCTGTACGCCAACGGCTACAGCGGCTTCCTGACCGGCGACTACGCGGCCAACCGGCAGCGCCGCTACCGCCTGACGATGGACGCGTTCGCACCGGTGTTCAGCGACGGGCGGGGCCGGCGGCTGCTCGACTTCGGCTGCGGCGCCGGGCTGTTCCTCGAACTGGCCGAGCAGCGGGGCTTCGAGGCGTACGGGGTGGACCTGTCGCCCGACTCGGTCGAGCAGGCCAACGCGCGGCTGACCCGGGCGCGGGCGTACTTCGGGGCGCCGGAGGACGTGCCGGAGATCGCGGAGGGCGGCTTCGACGTGATCACCCTGTGGTCGGTGCTCGCCCACCTGCCGCGCCCGTTGTCGGACTTCTCGCTCTTCAGGCGGCTGCTGGCGCCGGGCGGCGTGCTGCTCGTCCTGACGGTGAACGCCCGCTCGCTGCTGCTCAAGGCGTACGGCCCGACGTGGAGCGGCTTCACCAAGAACCACCTGATGTTCTACTCGGCCGAGACGCTGCGCACGCTGCTGGGCCGTACCGGCTTCGCGGGGGTCTCCTACGCCCCGCACTACGGCGACGCGGTGGAGGCCGGCACGGACCGGCTGCCGGAGCCGCTGCGCCGGCGGCTCCGCCGCACGGTCGAGGCGGCCGACGGCGGCAACATGATGCGCGCGCTGGCCTTCGCCGACCAGGAGGCGATCGCCCGCTGGGGCGGCGACCGGCGGATCCACCGGCTGCGCACCCGGGCGCAGGCGCGTCCGGTCCCCGCCGCTGATTGACCGTTCCGTACGAACAGATCTACATTCGGCCGCGTGAACCTGCCCGTCACGGGGAGCACGGCCGAGGAGCTGCTGGCCGAGGTCGCCCGCCTCAAGGAGCACGACCTGCCCGTACGCGGCGGCCAGGTCACCGCGTACGTCTACGACACCGGCCGCCCCGAGGTGCACGAGGCGGCGACCCGCGCGTACGTCGAGATGCTGGAGGTCAACAGCCTCGACCCGACCGCCTTCCCCAGCGTGGTGGAGATGGAGCGGCAGGTCGTGGGCGCGGTCGCGGACCTGCTCGGCGGCGGCCACGGCATCTTCACCAGCGGCGGCACCGAGTCGATCATGCTGGCGGTGAAGGCGGCCCGCGACCTGGCCGGCCGGGAGCGGCCGGAGATGGTCGTGCCGGTCACCGCCCATCCCGCCTTCCACAAGGCGGCCCACTACCTGGGCGTGAGCGTGCGGCCGGTGCCGGTGGACCTGGACACCTACCGGGCGCGGGCGGCCGACGTCGAGGCGGCGATCACGGCCGACGCCGTGCTCGTCGTGGCCTCGGCCCCCTCCTATCCCCAGGGGGTGATCGACCCGGTCGGGGAGATCGCCGCCGTCGCCGCCGCCGCGGGTGTCCCCTGCCACGTGGACGCGTGCGTGGGCGGGTGGCTGCTGCCGTGGCTGCGCGAGGCCGGGGCGGGCGTGCCGCCGTTCGACCTGTCGGTGCCCGGCGTGACCTCGCTCTCGTGCGACCTGCACAAGTTCGGCTACGCCCCGAAGGGCGCCTCGGTCGTGCTGTTCGCCGACCCCGCGATGCGCCGCGGGGCGTACTTCGCCTCGGCGGCCTGGCCCGGTTACACCGTCATCAACGCGACCGTGCAGAGCTCCCGCTCGGCCGGGCCGCTGGCCGGCGCCTGGGCCACCCTGCGCGCGCTCGGCCGTGAGGGCTACCTGGAGCTGGGCCGTGCCACGCTGGAGGCGGCGACGGCGCTGCGTGAGGGCATCGCCCGCGTCCCGGGGCTGCGGGTGCTCGGCGAGCCGGAGTCGTCACTGGTCTCCTTCGCCGCCGCCGACGACGGTGAGGTGGACGTGTTCGTGCTGGCCGACGAGGCGCGGGCGCGCGGCTGGTTCCTGCAGCCCCAGCTCTCGTACGCGGGCATCCCGGCCAACCTGCACGTCACCGTGACCGGGGTGACCAGGGCCGGGGTGGACGCGATGCTCAAGGTGATCGCCGAGTCGGCGGAGGCGGCCCGGCTGCGCGGCCCCGTCGCGCTGCCCGAGGGGCTGGTGGAGCTGGTCGCCGGGCTCGACCTGGAGGCGCTGGACGACCCGACGTTCGCCGAGCTGGCCGCCTCGGTGGGCGTGGACCTGCGGCCGGGCCGGGGCCAGCCGGAGATGGCCGTGGTGAACGCCGTCCTCGACGGCCTCCCCGCGGCTCAGCGGGAGGCCGTGCTGGTCAGGTTCCTCTCGGTCCTCTACGGCTGACCCCGGCCCGGCCGAGGTCCGTACGCTGCGGTTGTCGGTGCGGCCGGCCTGCTCAGGTGCGGCGCCAGCGAGACTCGCCGAAGCAGTAGCCGGCGAACAGCAGCAGCCCGAGGGCCACCACCACGAGCAGCCACGGCCCGACCGGGGTGTCGGCGAAGGCCCGCAGGGTGGCGTCGATGCCGCCCGCCTTGTCCGGGTCGTAGGTGATCGCCGCCTGCACCACGAACACGCCCGCGAGGGCGGCGATGGCGCCGCGCGCCAGGTAGCCGGCCGTGCCGAGGCGGTCCATGATCTTTCGCGCCCTGGCCGACATGCGGCCCTGGTCCAGCTCCTCGCGGAACTTCTTCTTCCACCCCTGGTAGATCCAGTAGACGCCGAGCCCGATGATGCCGAGCCCGATCAGGCCGACGATGAACTGCCCGCCGGGCAGGTCGAGCAGCTTGCCGGTCACGTCCTGCGACTTCTTGTCGTCCGAGCCGGCCTTCCCGGCCAGGAGCAGGGTGAGCAGGGAGCCGACGATCAGTGTGTACACGGCGGCGCGGAACGCCGCCTCGACGCGGTCCTTGGTGATCCTGAGCCCGCCGAACAACGCCTCGGACGCCTGCCACAGGGCCAGACCGGCGAAGCCGACGACCATGACCCACAACAGCACCGAGCCGAACGGCAGGCTCGCGATCGTGGTCATCGCGCCGCCCTTGTCGGCCTGCTTGTCCCCGCTGCCGAGAGCGATCTGCACCGCCAGCACCCCGATGAGCGCGTACAGCACACCCCGGCAGGCCAGGCCCACCCTGGCCAGCCGGTCGAGCATCGGATGGTCAGCCGCCCGCCGCGCCATCGCGCGGGCCTGCCGCCCGGCGTTCTCCACCGTGGTCACCGGAACCTCCTCAAATCGCCCGAAGACGACCTACCAGGTGCCCCGGAACGCGGCGTCCAAGCCTCTGTGGGACGTGTGCGCAGGTCAGCGGGGTGTGAGGACCCAGCGCCAGGAGCCCTCGCCCTCGCTCTTGCCGGTGGCGGCGAGCTGGGTGGTCCTGGTCCCGTCCACGCTGACGAGCACGAGCCCGTTGTCGAACTCGTCGTCGCACTCCCGGGCGCAGCCCAGCGCGACCACGTTGTCGTCGTCGGCCCAGGCCAGGAGCTGGAGCACCTTCTGCCGGCCGACCACGGCCCCCGTCGCGGCGTCGGTGATCTCCGTGGGCAGCCCCGACTGCCGGGGACCGATGACGAGCTTCCCGTTGGGGGACAGGGCGGTCGTGCCGGTGTAGGGGATGTACCGGTCGGCGGGCGGGTCGTGGCGCTTGCCGTCCAGGGTGTAGAAGAGGCGGTCCGGAGTGGTGTCGGTGGGGGCCCAGATCAGGGAGCCGTCCACGCTCCAGCCCAGGTCCTGCCGGTTGTTGCCGTTGCCCGGTTCGGTGCTTCCCGGGGTCGGGAGCGAGGTCATCGCGGGGAACTCGTGATACTGCTTCTCGCCCTTGGTCACGTCGATGACGTAGTAGCCCGTACGGTTGCCGATCTTCGTGTTCCGGTCGTACGTGATCGCGTTGTTCTTCATGGGCGGCTGCTCGTCGGGATAGCCGGAGTACGTCGTGACGAGGAGCTTGGTGCCGTCCGGCGACCAGGCGACCGACCCGGCGTCGTGATCCAGGCCGATGACCGACCGGACCTCGCGGGTCGCCATGTCCAGGATCACGATCTGCCTGCCCAGCAGGTCGCCCTGGATCGCGGCGGCCGCCTGGAGCCCCGGGGCCACGTCCACCCAGGCCCATCCGGTCTTCTCGTAGCCGTCGTTCCTCGGGTCGTACAGCCACCAGGTCCGCCGGTAGCGCTCCAGCTTCTCGGACACCTTCTCCGTGGCGGTCGTCCAGTAGGCGGAGACCGCGACGTTCCCCGCAGCGATGAGCGTGCGCGGCGGCCGGCCCTCGGTGTACGTGCGGATGTCCGTGGGCGCGGGTGACGGCCGCTCCGGGAGCGTCAGGCCCGTCGCGGGCCGCACGGTGGCCCCACGCTCATCCATCGCCCCCGGGACGACGAGGGCGGCCGTCACCCCCGCGGCCAGGGCGAGCGCGCCCGCGACCAGCGCCCACGGCCGGACGCGCCCCCGCGGCGCCCGTGCCGGACGCCGGCCGCCGAGCGCCCGGTCGGCCAGGTCGTGCGGCACCCGGGCCTCGCCGGCCCACTCCGCCAGGGTGTCGCGCAGCAGTCGGGTCATCGGACGGCCTCCAGTTCCTCGGCGAGCTCGGGAGCGATCTCGCGCAGCCGGGCGAGGGATCGATGGGTGGTGCTGCGTACCGTTCCGACGGAGCAGCCGAGTTCGCGGGCGACCTGGTGGTCGGGCAGGTCCTCGAAGTACCGGAGCACGAGCATGGTGCGCTGACGCGGGGTGAGCCGGGCCAGGGCGGAGCGCAGCACCATCCGCAGCTCGCTCTGGTGAGTGCGGTCCACGCCGGGCAGCTCGGGCGGCGCGGCCTGGACGACCTCGCCGCGGCGGGCCGCCGTGCGCCACCAGCTCACGTGCTGGCGGTACATGATCTGCCTGACGTACGCCTCGGGCGCCTCGACGCGCCGCCAGCGGGAAGCCAGCTTCGCCAGCGCTCCCTGCACCAGGTCCTCGGCGGCGTACTGGTCACCGCCGGTGATCAGATAGCCGAGACGCATCAGCGCGGGCGAGCGGGCGGAAACGAACTCGCGGAAACCTCGCTCGTCTGCGGGGTCCACGGTCACCTCCAAGAGATGTGGATGTCATCCCATGAGACGCCGCGTCGCGCCTCCCGCTATGCCTCCGATTCTGGGCACTGTGCCGCTGATCCTGAGCACGCCGAAGGGCGGCCGCCTCGCGGCGACCGCCCTTCGGGACGGACCAGGTCAGCTGGCGGTGCGCAGGGCGACCCGGGACGTGCTCGCGGTGCCGGTCCGCTCCGGGATGGACCCCAGGTTGAAGGCGTACCGGGCGGTGGAGTCGGCGATCGCGTCGGCGCTGACGTCGAGCGCGGTCGCGTTGATGTTGGCCGTGGTGTCGCACGCCTGGTGGTAGCAGGCGTCATAGGCGGCCCCGGCCGTGCCGCCGAACACGGCGGCCTCCTGAGCCGTCTTGATCCCCTCGGCGCCGGTGAAGATGCCGCCGGACGGGATGCCGACCGCGATGAACGGCCCGTAGTCGGACCGGCCGTCGAAGTCGGTGCCCACGTGACCCAGCCCTCGCGCGTCGTAGAACGCTTCGAGCTGCTTCTCGATCTGCGCGGATCCGGGCGGGCCCGCCGGGGAGCCGGTGGCGTCGGAGTCGTCGCCGTCGTACAGCTTGTAGGCGTAGTTCGGCGAGGCCACCATGTCGAAGTTCAGGTACAGCCGGATCCGGTCGCGCTCGGCGTCGCTCAGGTTCTCCACGTACTGGTCGGAGCCGAGCAGGCCGATCTCCTCGGCCGCCCAGAACCCGAACCTGACCTTGTTGCGCACCGGGTAGTGCGCCATCCGCAGGGCGGTCTCCAGGATGGTCGCGCTGCCGGAGCCGTTGTCGTTGATGCCCGGCCCGGCCGTCACGCTGTCGAGGTGGGCGCCGATCATGACCACGTTCCGCGGGTCGCCGAAGCGCGTCTCGGCGATGACGTTGTGGTCGGTGCCGAGCTTGAGCGTCGTGTTCACCTTGAGGTGGACGGTCGCGCCGGGAGTGGAGGCCAGCTCGTTGCCGACCGCGAAGTCGGCGAAGACCATGGGCACCCCGGCCCGCCACTCGCCGATGTTCAGCGGGAACGCGTCGGTGCGGCCGGGCTGGCCCTCGTTGAAGACGATGATGCCGGACGCCCCGGCGAACCCGGCGTTACGGATCTTCTGGGCGAACGCGCACGTGCCCCGCTGGATCAGCGCGATCCGGCCGGCCACGAACCCATTGAAGTCGGACGCCTCGCAGCCGCTGGTGGAGGTGGGCGTCGGGGTCGGCGGCAGCGTCAGGTCCACGCCCTGGACCTGCGCGGTGACCTCGCCGGCCGGCGACGGCTGGAAGGTGTAGAAGGCGTCGTTGGGGGCGTACGTCTTCTGGTTCGGCGCGGTCAGCTCCAGGGTCGGCGGGCTGTCCTCGGTCCAGCTCTCCACGAAGTGGATCGGGTTGAGCGTGACCTTGTAACCGGCCTTGCGCAGCTTGCCCGCCACGTAGTCGCGCGAGGCGGCGTAGCCGGGCGTGCCCGCCGCGCGGGTGCCCCCGTTGGCGTCGGCGATGCCCTGGAGCGCGGCCAGGTGCTTCTGCACGTTCGCCCCCGTGACCTGCTTCATCAGCAGTTTGGCGAAGGCGTCGTCGAGCCCCTTGGCCTGCGCCGGACCGGTGACGGCCAAGGGTAGGGCGAGAGCGGCGACGACAGCGGTGACCCCTTTGATGATGGATACGCGCATATGGCTCCTCCACAGCGAAAAGCGGCATGATCCCCCGATGCCGCCTCATGGAAGGTAACGCCGCATCTGATGCGCGCCTAGAGCCCAATTCCCCGGCGGCGGTCATGCCGGCACATGGTTGACTGACCGGATCTCGCGAACGGGAAAGGCCGTAACCGGCCCCCCGGGGCCGCCGGCGGGACGTCCGCCGACATGAGCGTGCCCGTCGCGGGCAGGGGCCCGGTGACCGCCGCCCGCCGGCCCGCGGCCCCGGGCGGAGCATCCGATCGCAGGAGGAGCCATGTCGCAGCCCGACGAGCGGCCGCTCGCCGACCGGCGGGAGAATCCCGAGGAGTACGACGACGCGGACTTCGCCGAGGAGTTCGACCCGTCGCCCACGGACCCGGCCAACCAGCCGGAGCAGGACCCGAGTCGCGGGGTCCACGGCGGGGCCGAGGGCTACGACCGGCCCACCGAGGCGTGAGCCGCGCCCGCCGCCGAGGTCCCATGGGCCTTCCCCTCGCTCCGCGAACACGCGCCGGATGAACGAGATCAACCGGCGAGATCATCAGAACGGGAAAGGCGCGGAAAGTCCACTCGCACACGCAGGCCATGAGAACCTGCTGAATCACGCATGAATGTCGGCGAATCACGCGGGACGTCGGCGGATCACGCGGGAGGTCGGCGAATTACGCGGGAGGTCGGCGGATCACGCGGGAGGTCGGCAGATCACCTGGGAAAAGGCCGGTTCCGGCAGGGCCCCGCCGCCCCGCCGGAACCGGCACGCCCGGACGGCGCTAGTGGCCGTGGTGCGCGGCGTGCTGGTGCGGCTTGCCCTCCACCCACACCCGGGTCGCGTCGGCGCGGTCGCGCAGCTCGGTCAGCAGTGCGGCGAGGCCGGCGTGGTCCATGTAGGAGCTCTCCTCGATGGCCGAGGCGTGCGTGGCCACCTGGTCGGACAGTGCGCGGATCTCGCTCAGGGAGTCGAGAACGTCACGGCTTTCCTGTGGGTTCAGATCGCACATGACTCGAACGTAGGGGCGCCGTCGCGGACGGTACATAGACGCGATCGCGTCAAAGACCTTGCCGCCGGACGCCCGTACCGCCCCTGACGAGGGCATTGACAGGGAATTGCCAGGAACGCTGGGTAGCCTCCAACGGCATGACCTGGCAGCGAAAGCTCAACGACGCGCTCGGGAGGTACGCCGGCGTCCGTTTCGAACGCGTCACCCCGACGCGCCCGGAAGGCTCGTCCGACGCGGTGGAGAGCCCGCCCCGGCCGCCCGCCGACCCCGCGCACGACCGCCTGCTGACCGCGCCGGTGTTCATCCTGTCCCCCGTCCGGTCCGGCTCCACGCTGCTGCGCGCGATGCTCGACGCGCACCCCGAGCTGCACGCGCCGCACGAGCTGCACGTACGACGGCTCAGCGTCGGCTTCGGCACCCCGCTGGCGCGCAGGGCGATGGAGGAACTCGGCCACAACCAGGCCGACCTGGAGCACCTGCTGTGGGACCGGGTGCTGCACCGGGAGCTCACCCGGAGCGGCAAGCGGTACATCGTGGACAAGACTCCCGCCAACGCCTTCGCCCACCAGCGGATCGCCACCTGCTGGCTGGACGCGCGCTTCGTCTTCCTGCTGCGCCACCCCGCCTCCATCGCGGCGTCCTGGTACGAGGCGGGCGCGGGCAAGCGCACCCCGGAGGAGGCCGCGGCCGACGCGCTGCGCTACATGAAGGCGGTCCAGCGGGCCCGCAAGGGGCTCGACGGCCTGACCGTCCGCTACGAGGACCTGACCGGCGACCCCGAGCGGGTGACCAGGGAGCTCTGCGCGTTCCTGGACGTGCCGTGGGCGCCCGGGATGCTCGCGTACGGCACGCCCGGCGTGATCAGCAAGGGGCTCGGCGACTGGCAGGAGAAGATCCGCTCGGGCACCGTCCAGCCGGGACGCGGCCTGCCGGCCCCCGAGGAGATCCCCGACCTGCTGAGACCCATGTGCCGCGACTGGGGTTACCTGTGAAGATCCGCTACGTGCTGCTGCACGCCTACGGGGTCGGCGGGACGATCCGGACGGTGTTCAACCAGGCCGGCGCGATGGCCGCCCTCGGCCACGACGTGGAGATCGCCAGCGTCGTGCGCCGCCGCGCCAAGCCGCAGTTCGCGCTCGACCCCCGGGTACGGCTCGCGCCCCTGGTCGACCAGCGGGAGTCGGTGGCCGCCGACTCGCTCGGCCGCAAGGTGTGGCGGCGGCTACGGGGCAAACTGGTGCCGCGCGGCGAGTTCGCCGCCGAGTACTTCACCGAACGCGTGGAGAAGGCGGTCATCGACTACGTCTCCGCCCTGAGCGACGGCATCCTGGTCACCACCCGCCCGGCGCTGAACCTCATCTCCGCCCGCCGCGCGGGCAAGCACGTCGTACGCGTGGCGCAGGACCACATGAACCTGGACGCCTACCCCGAGCCGGTGCGCGCCGACATCGCCCGCTACTACGATCGGTTCGACGCCGTGGTGGTGCTGACGCGCGGCAACCAGCTCGCCTACCGGGAACTGCTGCCGCGCACGCCGATCGTGCGCATCCCCAACGCGGTCCACCCGGCGGAGCGGATGTCGGCGCAGGAGCACCCGGTCGTGGTGGCGGCCGGCCGGCTGGTCTGGCAGAAGGGCTTCGACCTGCTCATCCCCGCGTTCGGGCAGGCGGCGCGGCGGCACCCGGAGTGGCGGCTGCGGATCTTCGGCTCCGGGCCGAAGAAGGAGCGGCTCGCCGAGCTCATCGAGAGCGAGGGCCTGACCGGCCGGGTCAGCCTGATGGGGCGGACCGGCCGCATGGCCGAGGAGCTGGCCGGCGCCTCGATCTACGCGCTGTCCTCCCGCTTCGAGGGGCTGCCGATGGTGATGATCGAGGCCATGGGGCACGCCCTGCCCGTCGCGGCGTTCGACTGCCCGACCGGGCCCGGCGACGTGGTCACTCCCGAGGTGGACGGGCTGCTCGTGCCGCCGCAGGACGTCGGCGCGCTCGCCGCGGCGCTCGACCGGCTCATGGGCGACCGGGAGCTGCGGCTGCGGATCGGCGAGCGCGCCGCCCGCACGGCCCGCGGCTACGCGCCCGAGGCGGTCATGCCGATGTGGGAGGACCTGTTCAGCGAGCTGCTGGCGCACGAGCCGATCATGGACACCTACTGGACCGACCCGTCGCACCCGGCTCGGCGGGGATCACGCGGTCGATGACGAAGCCGCTGGCCGGCAGGGCGGGCGCGCGCCACCGCGGGATGCTGAGGTCCTGCTCGGGCAGCACGCCGTACGACATCCAGCGGGTCAGCGCGGTCACCGCCACCTTCATGAGGTCGACGGTGAGCCACTCGCCAGCGCACCGGTGGCCGCGGTGGTGGTCGCCGCCGCCCTGCGGCACGAGGTCGAACGCGCCGCCGTCCCACGTGCCGAACCGCTCGGGGCGGAACTCCTCCGGCCCCTCCCACACCCGGGGGTCGTGGTCGATGCCGTGCAGGTCGAGCAGGACGCGCCGGCCCTTCGGGAAGTGGTGTCCGTTCCACTCGAACGGCTCGGCCACCTTCGCGGCGACCATCGGGAAGAACGGATAGAACCGCCGCACCTCCTGGACGAAGTACTCCAGGTAGGCGTCGTCGCCGGAGCTGATCCGCTCGTGGCAGTGCGGGTTCGCGTGCAGGGCGAGGGCGGCGAGGGTGACGAACCGGCCGACGGCCACGATCGGCCGCAGCAGGTTCAGCACCTCCACGGCGGCGACCCGCGGGTCCAGCGGCGCACCGTCGGCGTCGCGGTGCAGCGCGACGGCCTGCAACGGGGTGCCCGCGAACCGCTCGGGCCGCTCACGCACCCGTCTCACCAGCTCGGCGATGCCCTTCTCGGCCTGGACGCGGGCCCTGCGGCCGCGCAGGTGGCGCGGGCCGACGGCGGCGGGCGCCTCGATCATCGCGAGCAGCCGCGCGGTCGCGTGCGGGATGCTCCCGCGGTCGAGCCGCACGCCCGTCCACGCGCACGCCACCTCGCACAGCAGCTCGCTGACCTCATCGAACAGGTTGACGCGCGGCATCCGGCTCCAGCGGCCGATCCGCTCCCGCCACGCCTCCCCGGCCAGCTCGCGCATCCGCTCCCGCTCCTGCGGCGTCATGAGCGACATGAACATCGCCTTGCGGACGGCGTGCGCCTCGCCGTCCAGCGACTGCACCCCGCCCCGGCCGAAGAGCGTCAGCAGCAGCCGGCGCGGCGCCGCCCCGTGGCGGACGAGCCGGCGCTCGCCGTAGAAGACCCTGGCCGCCTCGGGCCCGGTCATGCAGGTGGTCGGCCGCAGGAGCAGCCGCGTGTCGAAGACGTCCGTGCCGAGCTCCCTGGCCCGCTCGGAGACGAAGGTGTACGGGCTGAGCCGGAAGGCGGGGGTGTCGTCCACGCCCAGGACCGGCGGCGCCGACATCTCGGCGCCGCTTCGGGGGCATCGCGCGGCCGGCTCCCGCTCACCCTGGCGTGAAGGCGATTCCAGAGTGGTCATGGCCTGGCCTCTTTCCCGGGCCGGGCCACGGAAACCTCACCGGGCACGACCTGCTCAGGAGCGGCATCTCAAGGATGTGCCGTCGTGGCAGGCCAGCACAAGTTCGATGGTGATGTGCCGGCCTGACACAATCGGATGCCTTCCAGGATGCGGTTGCCTGCAAGGCACACATCAGCAATCTCTCGCACGCCGTGATGACGACGGCTCACTCATCGTGAAACATGCGGCGGCGCATTGGAGGGGTCAACGTGGCGGAGATCATGACCTTTATTGTTGACCCCTTCGATCTGCCGGTGAACGAGATCCCGGCCAACCTCCCGGTCGGCCACATGTTTGCGGAATCCGCACGGTGCGCTGTGTTCATGGAACGGATGGCGATCTTCTCCCGAGGTCTGGAAATTCAGGTGGGATACCACGTGCGAGAAGACGCTCCGACGGCAGGGGAAGGATTCGGCATTCCAGTTGTCGGGTCGGCGGACGACTTGGGGTTGGAACTGCGGCCCGAAGGTTCAACGAGACGCCTGACAGTTCGAAAGACGGGTGCAAGCGGTCAAGACTTTTCGGGCCGGATGTTCTATTGGGCAGCGCCCGTGCCACCTGGCCAAGGACTGGATGTGTCGATCGTGTGGCCGTCCCTTGGCGTCGAGTCCCGTAATTGGCTTATCCGCCATGACGCCCTGAGAGAGGCGGTCTCGGAAGTCAGAGTGTTGTGGCGGTGATGACGGGCGGCGCGACTGCCCGTCCAGGTCACTCCCGCCCGGTGGCCTGGGCGGGGCGCTCGTCGGTCCAACCGATCTGCTCGTAGGCGGTCTGGTGGTGAAGCCGGACCTCAGGCCCGCCGGTCGTGTCCACCGTCGTCGTCTCCTTGGCCAGCGTCCGGCCGGTACGGGGATCCACCACGATCCGCTCCTTCACCCGGCCGTCCGAGCGGTAGACGATCGCCTGGCCCGTGCGCCCGAGCCGGTCGGTGACCTCGCCCTCGGCACGCACTCCCGGCATGGTCGCGAGCAGACGGAAGGCCGAAGCGCGCACCCGCGGCGTCACCGGGAGCCCCTCGACGATCTGCACGACGGCCTCCCCGAGCAGGTTCCGGGCCCTGTCCGGATCGTCGGCGGGCCCCTTGCCCTTGCCGACGAGCCTCGTCAGGTACGCCCGCAGCCCGTCCACGTCGTCGGGGATCGCCGCCAGGTCGTCCCAGGACAGCAGTTCCTTCGCCAGGTCTCCCCCGGAGCCCTTCCACTTGCCGCGCAGCTCGGAGACGACCGGCTCGCCGGGCTTCGCCGCGACCACGTCCGTGACCTTCTCCCCGGGGGGCAACAGGTTCCACGAGGACGGCGATCCGGCCTTCCGCCAGGCCGCCTCGTCGTTCGCCGTGGCGGGCTTCGCGCCGAGGAAGCGTGAGATCCGCCGGCTCTTGTCCCCCGGGCGGCGGGCCAGCCACATCTCCTCCGACAGGCTCAGCTCAAGGACGTACGCGCGGTCGCCCGTGGGCGTCTGCCACCAGGTGACCCTCTTCGTCCGCCAGTAGGCGCCCTCGCCGGCGGGCTGCTTCGCCGCGGCGTCGGCGGTCGCGAGCAGCACCTCGCGGGCCTTCCGCGTGTTCGCCGAGGGTGTCGAGGAGGCGCCGGGCGTGTCCTGCGCGGTGCTGACGGGCGTGCCGGGCCCCATCGAGGTGACCGGACCGCCGGGCGCGGCCAGGACGGCCGCCATCAGGATCGTCGCCGCAGCGGCCAGCCCCGCCCCCACCGTGGCCAGCCGCCTTCTCATCCGGCCGGTCGTACGGAGCCGGCCCGGCTCCCGGGTGGCGGGGTCGTGCGCGCCCCGGAGCGGGATGGGGTCCTCCCGGGGCTCAGCCGGCACCGCGTCCCCGGCCTCGGCCTCGGCGTCGGCGTCGGCGAAGGGACCGGCATCGGCGAAGGGGCCGGCGTCGGTGAGGAAGCCGCTGTCGGGGAGGGAGCCGACGTCGGCGAGGGAGCCGGCGTCGGCGGCATCTCCCGCCAGCGCGGCCAGCAGGCGGGCCCGGCCGTCCACGACCGTGTCCAGCGACGGCTCGGGCGAGCCGAGCAGGGCGCGCACCGCGTCGAGGTCGCCTCGGTCGTGCGGCAGGCCGGGGAAGGGACGCCCGTTCAGGTCACTCATCGGTTCCTCCGATCGCCGGGTCGGCGCCGCCCAGGGCCGCGCGCAACTTCCTGCGGACCCGGTTGAGCCGGGATCCGACGGTGCCGGACGGGATGTCCAGGGCCTGCGCGACCTCCTCGTAGTTGAGGTCCGCCAGGGCGACGAGGAGCAGCACGTCCCTGTCGTGGTCGGGCAGCCGCCTCAGCTCCGCGGCGAGCCGCCCCCGCGAGCCCGCCGCGAGGAGCCTGGCGGCCACCCGATCCTCGTGTCCGCCGTCCGTGTCGTCCTCGGCCGGCGCCCGCCGCAGCGCCTCCAGCCTGCGGGTCTCGCTCCTGCGGTGCTGGGCCACGAGGTTGGTGGCGATCCCGAAGAGCCAGGCGCGCACGACTCCACGCCCGGGGTCGAACGTCGCGCGCTTGCCGTACGCCACGACGAACGTCTCGGCGGCGAGATCGTCGGCGACCTGCGTGCCGACCCGCCCGGCGACGTATCTGTAGACGTCGCCGAAGTAGCGGTCGTAGAGCGCCGCGAAGGCGTCGGGACGCCGCCACGACTCCTCGATGAGCGCGGCGTCGTCGATCCTCACAGGTACTCCGGGTGGAGCGGTCATCCGGCTGGGTCCCTTCGACGGGGTCACATCTGTACTCCGTCGAACGGGCGATCCGTCTTCACGCGGGATCTTTTGGGAATTTTGGGGGTATTGGGGGTTCTGTAGTGAATCCGGCGGGAGCAGAGAAGCTTGACAAGTAAACTTCGTGCGTCCTCGAAAGAGAAACGGTGACGCGACTAGATGACGGCAACGCTGATCGACCCCGGTGCCGAGGCCGCGCGGCTGGAAGCGCTGCGCCGGTACCAGGTCCTCGACTCCCCGCCCGAGGGGACGTTCGACCGGGTCGTCGCGCTCGCGGCCCGCGCCTTCGGCGCGCCGATCGCCTCCGTGACGTTCGTCGAGGACGAGCGGGTCTGGGTCAAGGCCCACACCGGGCTGGCGGGGGTCCAGCACGACCTCGCGCGTGACCCCGGCCTGTGCGTCTCCGCGATCCAGGAGTCGGAACCGTACGTGGTGGCCGACACGCTCACCCACCCGGAGGCGTGCGACCACCCGCTGGTCCGTGGAGAGCCCCGCGTGCGCTTCTACGCCGCCGCGCCGATCGTCACGGCCGACGGCCACCGCCTGGGCACGGTCAACGTCATGGACGTCGAGCCGCGCGAGGTGGACGAGGCCGGCCTGCGCACCCTGACCGACCTGGCCGCCCTGGTGGCCGGGCAACTGGAGACGCGGCTGTCCGCCCGCGCCGCCGTCACGCTCGAACGCCGCCTGCGCCAGCAGGCCGAGGCCGAGCGCGGCCGGCTGGAGCTGCTCACCTCCACGCTGCGCAAGGTGCTGCTCCCGCCGTCCCCGCCGAAGGTCCCCGGGCTGGACATCGCCACGCACTACCACGTGGCCTCGGCCGACCAGGTGGGCGGCGACTTCTTCGACGTGTTCCGGCTCGACGAGCACAACTGGGCGTTCTTCCTCGGCGACGTGTGCGGCAAGGGCGCCGACGCGGCCGTCGTGACCGCGCTGGCCCGGCACACCCTGCGCGCCGCCGCCGTCTACGCCGGCGACCCCGAGGCCGTGCTCGCCAACCTCAACATGGTGCTCATGGACGAGTTCCTGGGCGCCGACCCGTGCTACTGCACGGTCCTGTACGGCGTGCTCATGCCGACCGGCGAGGGCATGCGCGTCAAGGTCGCCGGGGGTGGCCATCCCCCGGCACTGATCGTCCGCGCCGGCGGCGACGTCGAGGCCCTGCGCACCGAGGGCGGCATGCTCGTCGGACTGCTGCAGGAGGCGCGCTTCGCCGTCGCCGAGACCACGCTGTGTCCCGGCGACGGCATGCTGCTCTATACCGACGGCCTCACCGAAGCACGCACACCGGCCGGGCACATGTACGGTGAGGACCGCCTACGAAGCCTGGCCGCCGGCCTGGCCGGACAACCAGCCCAGGAGGTGGTGACGCGGCTGGAGGAGACTCTGTCCGCGTTCGGCCCCGGACTGACCGACGACACGGCCATCCTGTCCATGACCGTTCCTCCGATCGTGAAAAGGCACTCACGGTGACCACACCCGTTCACCTGACGCAGATCTCGGCCGACCCGACCACGGGCACGTGCGTCCTGGCCCTGGTCGGTGAGCTCGACTACATCAGCGCGGCCCAGCTCCGCGCCGACATGGAGAGCACCCTCCGGCCCGAGCACCGTCATCTCGTGCTCGACCTCAGCGGGCTGGAGTTCTGCGACTCCACCGGCATCCGCCTCTTCCTGGTCTTCCGCAAGCTCATCCTGGAACGCGGGGGGTCGATCGCGCTGGCCGGGCTGACCAGCCGGCTGGAACGCGTCTTCCACATGACGGGGCTGTCCCAGGCGTTCAGCCTCTATCCCGACGCCGAGCAGGCCCGGGCCGCCATCACGGCCGACGCCTGACGGCCGTCCCCGGAGACTCGGCACAGCGCATTCGCGAGGACCGGCGGACGCGCCGGGATATTCGTGATGCGAATGCCTGGATCTCCGGGCAGGTCGGCGGAGGTCCGGCGGGATATCGTCGGCTCATGGCGACGTGCGCCGTACGACCCCGGCCGGCTGGAGGCCTGATGTCACGGTTGACCTTCGCCTGCCAACACCTGCCCGGAGCCACCGTGATAGCCGTGGGCGGCGAGATCGACTCGGCCACCGCCGGTCGGCTGGAGTCGTTCATCGCCGAGTCCCGACGCCGGCCCGGCGACCATCTCGTGTTCGATCTGACCGAGGTGCGGTTCATGGACAGCGCGGGGCTGCGCGCGCTGCTCAACACCTACCTGGACGCGGAGGCCCACGGCGGGAGCGTGCGGCTGGCGGCGCTGCAGCCCATGCCGGCCCGCCTGGTCGCGATCACCCGCGTCGACGAGCACCTGCCCGTGCACGCCACGGTCCAGGAGGCGCTCACCGCCGTCCTCAACGCGCCCGAACCCCCGCGCCGCCCGGCCAGCGGCACGAGCACCGGCGCCGCCTGACCCTCCAGGGGCCCGTCAGGAGCTCACGGAGGGCTCCGCCACCGCCGCCGCGCCGTCCCCCTGGACGGGCCCGGCCGGGGCCGCGGCGGGCCGGCGCAGGACCAGAAGCCCCACGGCGAACGCCGCGACCAGCAACCCGGCCGAGATGCCGAACGCCAGCCGGTACCCACCGGTCAGCGCGACCGCCTGGCCCGCCCCAGCGGCCAGCAGGTCGCCGGTGCGCGAGGCGGCCATCGTGGACAGCACCGCCACGCCGATGGCCATGCCGACCTGCTGGGTGGTGTTGAACAGCCCGGAGGCCAGCCCTGCGTCGCTCTCCCGCGCGCCGGACATGCCCAGCGTGGCCAGCGCCGGGAGCACCAGCCCGCCGCCCGAGATCAGCACCATCACCGGGAGCAGGTGGGTGAGGTAGCCGGCGTTCACCGAGATCCGGGTGAGCAGGAGCATCGCCGCGATCAACAGCACCAGACCGGACAGCAGGACGGCGCGGGCGCCGAAGCGGGCGCTGAGGCGGGCCGAGACGAACAGAGAGATCGCGCCGATGCCGACCGCGGCCGGGAGCATGGCGAGGCCGGTGTCCAGCGCCCCGTAGCCGAGGACCCGCTGCATGTAGAGCGCGACGAGCACCTGGAAGGCGAACATGCCCGACAGGGCCAGCATCTGCGCGAGGTTGGCGCCGGTCACGTTGCGCGAGCGCAGGATCCGCAGCGGCATGAGCGGGGTCCTGGCCGTGGCCTGCCGGACGACGAAGGCGGCGAGCAGGGCCAGCGACACCGCGCCGAGCCCCAGCGTGTGGACGGCGAGCCAGCCGTACTCCTCGACCTTGACGACCGTGTAGATGCCCAGCATGAGGCCGCCGGTCACCAGCACGGCCCCGGCGACGTCGGCGCCCGCGGCGAGGCCGGCCCCGCGGTCGGCGGGCAGCACCAGCAGAGCCAGCCCGACGGTGATCACGCCGATCGGCACGTTGATGAGGAAGATCCACGGCCAGCTCAGGCCGTCGGTGAGGACGCCGCCCAGGACCTGGCCGATCGAGGCGCCGGCCGCCCCGGTGAAGCTGAAGATCGCGATCGCCTTGGCCCGCTGCACGGGGTCGCCGAACAGCGTCACCAGGATGCCCAGGACCACGGCCGAGGCCAGCGCGCTCCCGACGCCCTGCAGGAACCGGGCGGCGATCAGCAGGCCGGGGCCGGTGGCCGCGCCGGCCAGCAGGGAGGCGGCCGTGAAGATCGCGTTCCCGGCCAGGAACATCGTCCGGCGCCCGACCAGGTCGCCCAGCCTGCCCGCGAGGAGGAGCAGGCCCCCGAAGGGGATCAGGTACGCGTTGACGATCCAGCTCAGCCCGGCGGCCGAGAAGCCCAGGTCGCGCTGGATGGCCGGCATCGCCACCGTCACGATGCTGCCGTCGAGGATGGTCATCAGTCCGGTGGCGGACAGCACGCCCAGCGCGGTCCAGCGCGAATTGCGCACGTACGACATGGTCTCTCCCGTCTCAGTAGACAAGAGAGACCGTAGCAGATAGTTCCGTAATAGACGATCCTCTTCGGACCTACTTCGCCCGCTCCCTCGCCCGGCGGGCCGGCTGCGGCCCCTCCGCCGGCTCGGCGAGATGCCCGCCCACCAGGCGGTTCAGGGCGCGCACCAGGACCTCGCGCTCGTCATCGGGCAGCGCCCGCAGCGCGTCGCGGTGCACGCCGTCCACGATCTCCTGGCTGCGCCGGGCGACGGCCGCGCCCGCCTCCGTCACCGCGATGATCCGCGCCCGCCGGTCGGTGCTGGACGGGCGGCGCTCGGCATACCCTGCCTTCTCCAGCGCGTCCACGGTCACCACCATCGTGGTCTTGTCCATGTCGCCCAGCTCGGCGAGCTGGATCTGGGTCCGCTCCTCCTCCAGCGCGTGGACCAGCACGCAGTGCATGCGCGCCGTCAGCCCGATCTCGGCCAGCGCCGCCGCCATCCGGGTACGCAGCACGTGGCTGGTGTGGTCGAGCAGGAAGGACAGGTCGGTCTCGGTGCGCGCGGGCGCCATCGCGGTCATGCCGTCAGCCTACCCAAGTCGTCCAGGTGTGGATTATCTGCAAAAAGACGATTTTTGCTGGTCATCTCGACTCGGGCACCCACCGGCGGCCGAGGACCGCCACGAGACCGCCGGCGACCGCGAGAGCCATCAGAACGGCGCCGAAGAGGGTCGTTCCGCCGGTCAGCCCCATGGCGTCGCTGAGGTAGCCGGCCGACACCGGCAGCAGGCCGGCCAGGGCGTAACCGCCGACGTTGAGCGCCGCGTTCGCCTCGGCCAGCCGCCCGGCCGGGACGGTGGAGTTGAGCAGGGACAGCCCGCCGAGCTGCCCCATGCCCTGACCGGCGCCGGCCAGCAGCGCGGCGACGACGAGGACCTGGACCGACGCCGCCTGGACGGCGGCGACGAGCACGACCATGGCGAGGGCGGTGGAGGCCGCCCCGGCGATCAGGATCGTGCCGCGGCGCAGCCTCTGGACCGCGAACTGCACCCCCGTCGAGGCCAGGAACATCGCGAACGCCATGGCTCCCGCGAGGATCCGGTTGGTGCCGCCGAGCAGGCCGGTGAGCAGCGAGGGGCCGAGCGAGAGCACGAACGAGGTCGCCGTGATGCCCGGCGCGAACACGGCGACCCCCAGGGCGAGGTGACGGCCGTTGCCGCGCGGCACGGAGGGCACGCGCACCCAGGACGCGCGTCCCGAAGCGCCCGGGGCCGGACGGCGGACCGGCATGCGGAGCACGACGGCGACGGCGGTCACCAGCAGCGCCGCCACCACGGCGAAGACGGTCACGGTGGGCGCCGGCAGGGCCTCGGAGAGCACTCCGGCGAGCAGCGGGCCCAGCCCGGCGCCGAAGACCATGGCGCAGGACGCGAGCAGGGCCCCGAGCCGGGCGCGGTGCGGGCCGGCCACGTCCGACACGGCGGCCATGCCGCCGGAGACCACGGCCCCGACCGCGACGCCGGCGAACAGCCGGGCCACGATCAGCGCGGCCACGCTGCTCGCCGTCGCGAAGATCAGACAGGCCGCGAGGGCGAGCCCGAGCGCGGGCAGCAGCACGGGCTTGCGCCCGAGCCGGTCGGACAGGACTCCCGAGACGAGCAGCGAGCCGATCAGGCCGACGATGTAGAAGGCGAAGACCACGGTCAGGGTGCCCTTGGAGAACCCGATGTCACGCTGCCACAGCGCGTACAGCGGGGTGGCCGCGTTGGACAGGACGAAGACGGCGGTCACCGGCCAGGCCGCCAGCCAGACCCACCGGGCGGGAGCCGCCGCGGCGGCCGTCCCCGGGCGCTCGACCGGCACTCTCACGGGCAACGCTCGACTCATGGACATGGCGGCTCCTTCCAGCCGACACAGTACGAACTAAGTCGAACTTAGCATGCAGTACGATCGGACTCGTACAGCCGACACCGGGAACGAGGAGCCGCACATGCCATCGACGACGCCTCCGGCGCCCGCCTTCAGGACGCTTCCGGAGCCCGCGGGACTGCCCGAACCGCTGCCCGAGCCGGCGGTCGAGGACCTGCGGCTGGAGACGGTGCTCGGCGTGCTGAGCGACCCGCTGCGCCTGACCATCGTGCGCAAGCTGCTTCTGGAGTCGGAGGCGTTCGACCACACCTGCGGCTGGTTCGGCCTCGACCGCCCCAAGTCCTCCCTCACCCACCACTTCAAGGCGTTGCGCGAGGCGGGCGTCACCCGGCAGCGGCAGTACGGCCTGGAGCGGCGCAGCCACGTGCGCGTCGCCGACCTCGAAGCGCGCTTCCCCGGCCTCCTCGCCCTGGTGGCGGCCTGGACGCCGGACTCGAACTGACCGGACGAGCCATTTACCCGACACGCAAGGTGCGCTGTTCTTCCCAGCTCTGACCTCTCCGATACAGTCTCGGCACAGGAAAAGCCGGATCAACCGGGACGCCGCGTTTCCTGCGACAAAGCGCAGATGTCCGCATTTCGGCGTCGTACGGCATGAAAAAGGTCCGCGACTTTCTCCAGCCGTATGCCTTGGGGAGGTATGCCCGAATTGAAACGTCGGCGCTTTCTACAGATCGCCACCCTTGCCGGAGCCGCCACGGCGGCCCCGGTCCGGCTTTTCGGCGCCGCCTCGGCGCACGTTTCGCCGAAAGGAACGCTCGACCCGGTCGTCATCCACAAGTACGTGACCCGGCTGGTCATACCGCCGGCGATGCCGCCGACCCGGGTCAGCCGCGGACTCGACTACTACGAGATCGCCGTACGCCAGTTCGGGCAGCAGATCCTCCCCCCGGATCTCCCGGCGACGACCGTGTGGAGCTACGGATCGATCAACCACCGCGGCACGTTCAACTATCCGGCCTTCACGATAAACGCTCATTATCGACGGCCGGTCCGGGTCAAGTGGATCAACGACCTCGTCGACCGCAACGGCGACTTCCTGCCGCACCTCCTACCGGTCGACCAGACGCTGCACTGGGCGAATCCGCCGGGCGGCATCGCGGACCGCGACTCGAACGGCACCAGCCAGAAGCCCTACCGGGGACCGGTTCCGATTGTCACGCACGTTCACGGCAACCACACGTTCGACTACAGCGACGGCTATCCCGAGGCGTGGTATCTGCCGAAGGCCCGCAACATTCCGGCGGGATTCGCCCGTGAGGGCTCCTTCTACAATTTCTTCAAGGAGAAGTCGCCGATCGGCGATCTCTGGGACCGCGGGAACGCGGTCTTCCAGTACGCCAACGACCAGGCCGCCAACACGCAGTGGTACCACGACCACACCCTGGGGATGACCCGGGCGAACGTCTACGCCGGACCCGCCGGCTTCTACCTGCTGCGCGGCGGCCCCGGCGACCTGCCGAACGGGCGCCTGCCCGGTCCCGCGCCGCAGGTCGGCGACCGGCCGGGCAAGCGCTACTACGAGATCCCGCTGGCCGTGCAGGACCGTTCGTTCAACCACGACGGTTCGCTGTTCTACCCGAGGAGCCGGACCTTCTTCGACGGCTTCACCGGACCGTACGCCCCGACCAGCGACGTCCCACCGATCTGGAACCCCGAGTTCTTCGGCAACACGATCGTGGTCAACGGCAGGACCTGGCCGGTGCACGAGGTGGAGCCGCGGCGGTACCGCTTCCGCATCCTCAACGGATGCGACTCGCGCTTCCTCATCTTCAAGCTGGCGTCGAACCCCTGGCTGCCACGCCCGGTCAAGCCGGTGCTGCCCATCTGGATGATCGGCGCGGAGGGCGGCTTCCTGCCCGCGCCGGTCAGGCTCAACCAGCTCCTGCTCGCGCCGGCGGAGCGGGCCGACGTGATCGTGGACTTCACCGGCCTGCCGGTGGGCACGGAGATCTACCTGATCAACGAGGGACCCGACGCGCCCTTCCCCGGGCCGCCCAACTCGTTCGCCGACCCCCTCACCACCGGTCAGGTCATGAAGTTCGAGATCGTGCGGCTCACCTCCCGCGACACCAGCACTCCGCCGAGCCGGCTGACCCTGCCG
This sequence comes from Nonomuraea montanisoli, assembly GCF_013363975.1. Classification (GTDB taxonomy): domain Bacteria; phylum Actinomycetota; class Actinomycetes; order Streptosporangiales; family Streptosporangiaceae; genus Nonomuraea; species Nonomuraea montanisoli. The sequence goes on from NZ_JABWGN010000005.1 coordinate 253,973, forward strand.
CAGTTCCACCCGCTCGGCCCGGCGGTCAACCACAGGAAACTCTCGCTCACCGAGCAGGGCTCGGTCGACTTCCCGGACGTCAGTCCCGTCATCGTCCAGCTCGGCACCGTGAAGAACGGAGTCCCCAACCCCTTGCTGTGGAGCGACCCGATCACCGAGGACCCGATCCTGAACACCACCGAGGTCTGGGAACTGTACAACTTCACGGCGGACGCCCATCCCATCCACATCCACGAGGTGCAGTTCCAGGTCGTCGACCGGCAGCCGTTCGACGGCAGCCCGCGGCCGCCGGAGCCGTGGGAGCGCGGCTTCAAGGACACCGTCATCGCGCCTCCCGGAGAGATCACGCGGGTGAAGGCGACGTTCGATCTGCCCGGCCGGTACGTCTGGCACTGCCACATCCTCGAACACGAGGACAACGAGATGATGCGGCCCTACCAGATCATCGGGTGACCCGTGGCTCAGGGCCGGCCGCCGACCCCCGTGGCGGTCTCCCTGAGCCGCCCGGCCGGGCCCTCGTCGGGCGCGAGCGGGGCGGTGTCCGCCCCTGCGCCCTCGCGCAGCCCCTCGACGACCGCCTCCAGCGCCTCCCGCGAGGAGTGCGCGGGCGTCCACCCGAGCACCTCTCGGGCCCGCGTCACGTCCATGAGCGGGACCTGGAACAGCATCTCCAGCAGCCCCGGCGCCGCGGGCAGCAGCCGCAGGTGCCACCCCGCCGCCATCGCCGTCCTGGCCAGGAACGGCGGGACGGGCACCGGGCGGGCGCCCAGCAGCCGGGCCAGCTCCTCGGCGTCCAGCGGCGGCTCGGCGGCCAGGTTGAACGCCCCGCTGACCTGCCGGACCACCGCCAGCCGGTACGCCTCGGCCGCGTCCTCGGCGTGCAGGCACTGGAAGCGCAGCCCCGGCATGTCCGGCACGAACGGGATCAGCCCCGGCCGCACCAGCCGGCGCGGCACGAACGGCCCGCCGAACAGGCGGCGCTGCTCCGTGGCGGCCTCCCGCTTGAAGATGAACCCCGGCCGCATCCGCACCACGCGGATGTCGGGGTTGTCGTTCTCGAAGACGTCCAGGACCCGCTCGACGTAGGCCTTCTCCCTGCCGTACGCGGCGCCCGGCCAGCCGTGCGTGGGCCAGCTCTCGTCCACCGCCCGGTCCTTGGGGCCCGGCGAGTACGCGCCCACCGAGGAGGCGTACACCAGGGCGGGCACCCCCGCCTCGGCCACCGCGCGGAAGACCCGCATCGCGCCCAGCACGTTGGCCCGCCACGTCACGGTCGTGTCCCTGGTCGGCTGGAACAGCCACTCCAGGTGGACCACCGCGTCGGCGCCCTCGAAGACCGGCGTCAGGTCGTCGGTGACCACGTCGCCCCTGCGCCACTCGACCTTCTCCGGCTGCCACCCGGGCAACCGGCGGGCCACGCCCACGACCGACCTCACCTGGTCGTCCGTGCGCAGGGCCTCCACCACGCTCGTGCCGACGTTGCCGGTCGCGCCGACCACCACCACCTTCATACCGGCGCGGGTGCCCCCTGAGAGGGGACCGAAACCCCGGGACCGAAACCTAGGGCCGCAACAGCACCTTGATGGCGCCGTCCTGCTTCTTCTGAAAGATCTCGTAACCGCGCGGCGCCTCGTCCAGCGGCAGCCGGTGGGTGGCGAGGTCCATCACGGCCAGCGGGTCGGCGTCGTCGGTGACCAGCGGCATCAGGTCGTCGATCCAGCGCCTGACATGCGCCTGCCCCATGCGCAGCGTGACGCCCTTGTCGAACATGCGCAGCATGGGCAGCGGGTCGGTCATGCCTCCGTAGACGCCGATGACCGAGATGACGCCGCCGCGCCGGACGGTGTCGATGGCCTGGTTGAGCACGACCAGCCGGTCGACGCCCGCCTGCTTCATGAGCGGCGCGGCCACCGCGTCCGGCAGGAGTCCGGTGAGGGTCTGGGCCAGCTTGGCGCCGGGCGAGCCGTGCGCCTCCATGCCGACGGCGTCGATGACGGAGTCGGTGCCGCGCCCGCCGGTCAGCCCGCGCACCGCGTCGGGCACGTCGTCCGCCGCGCGGGCGTCGACCACCTCGATCCCGTGGCGGCGCGCCATCTCCAGCCGCTCCGGCACGCCGTCCACCGCGATCACCCGGTAGCCCCGGTGCCGGGCGATGCGGGCGGTCATCTGGCCGATCGGGCCGAGCCCGAAAACCGTGACGCTGCCGCCCTCGGGCACCTCCGCGTACTCCACGGCCTGCCAGGAGGTCGGCAGGACGTCCGACAGGTAGACGAAGCGCTCGTCGGCCGGGCCGTCCGGCACCTTGACCGGCCCGAAGTGGGCCTGCGGCACCCGGAGGTACTCCGCCTGCCCGCCGGGGACCTGGCCGTACAGCTTCGTGTATCCGAACAGGGCGGCGCCCATGCCGTGCTCGCGCACCTGGGTGGTCTCGCACTGGGCGTACAGCCGCATGCCGCACATGTGGCAGTGCCCGCACGAGATGTTGAACGGCACGACCACCCGGTCGCCCGGCCTGATGTGCTCGACATCGGCGCCGACTTCCTCCACGACGCCCATCGGCTCGTGGCCCAGGATGTCGCCCTGGGTCATGAACGGCCCGAGGACCTCGTACAGGTGCAGGTCGGATCCGCAGATCGCGGTGCTGGTGATCTTGATGATCGCGTCGGTCGGCTCCTTGATCGCCGGATCAGGGACCTCCTCGACCCGCACGTCCCGCTTGCCGTGCCACGTGACGGCCTTCATGGCTGCTCCTCCCGCCGGCACCCCCCATACCCCCACACCTGCCGCCAAACGGCTCCGGCCGGGCGCGGCCCGTGCCCCGGCCGGAAGCCGCCGTACGGCGACCCGCGGTCAGGAGCCGTCCGCCTCGCGCAGCATGGCCAGGTGGTGCTCCAGGGACGGCAGGGTGGACTTGGCCAGCGAGACGATCTCGGGGGCGGACCCCTTCTTGATCTCCCGCTTGGTCGAGCTGATGGCCCGCTTGTGCGACTGGGCCATCTCCTTGACGAAGCGCCGGTCGAACCGGGCGTGCCCGGCCTTCTCCAGGGCGACTGCCTCCTTCTGCTGGGCGGTCGACAGGCCGGTGGGCAGGCGGACGCCGTGCCGCTCGGCCGTGCGCACGAGCTGCTCGTCCAGGGTGCCGTGGTCCTTGACGAGCGTGTCGCCGAGCGCCTTGACGTCCTGCGACCCCTTGTCCTGGGCCAGCTTGGCGGCGTGCAGCTCGGCCAGGCCGCCCAGGTGGAGCTGCCGCATCCAGGCCCGGTCCTGGCCGGAGGCGTGCCCGGCCGGAGCGGACGCGGACGACGACGCCTCGCTGGAGGCGGAGGAATCGGTGACGCCGCCGCCGCAACCGGCGGTTGCGGCGGCGGCCACGGCGGCGAGGAGCAGGCTCAGATGTGAGCGGCGCATGGACATGGAATCCCCACTTGTTTGGAAACGCACTGCGTGTAATTACAAGTAGACACCTTTCGGATGCGCTCCGTAGTCATGCGCGTTCCGCGTGTCGCCGGTCCTCCCAGCTCAGAGCCTCCTCGGCGGCGCGCCGCCCCGGCGCCGCCCACCTGGAGCTACAGAAGAGACTTTACACACTCCGTGTTCGATGAATAACTACATGTAGTGTGGCCTTGGCGGAAGGGGCCTTCAGTCATGACAGTCGGCTTCACTCACAATCTGGTCGGAGCTCGCGTTGACCAGCGCTTGACCGGCTTCCTCGAAGCGTGGCGGGCGCCGGTGTCCGACCCCGACGTGGTCGCGGCGTACGAGCTGCTGACCGACTTCATCCTGAGCGGCGGCAAGCGGGTGCGCCCGCAGCTGTGCTACTGGGGCTGGCGGGGGGCGGGCGGCGACGACTGCGACGAGATCGTCAGCGCGGCGGCGGCGCTGGAGCTGTGTCACGCCGGCCTGCTGATCCACGACGACATCATGGACGGCAGCGAGCTGCGCCGGGGCCACGCGACCGTCCACCGGCGCCTGTCCCAGCTGCACGCGGGGCCCGGCGCCGAGACCTTCGGCCAGGCCGGCGGCATCCTGCTCGGCACCCTCAGCCTGGCCTGGGCCGACGCCCTGCTGTCGTCCTGCGGGGTGGAGCCCGGCCGGCTGCGCGTGGCCCACCACCTGTTCGACGCCATGCGCAGCGAGGTCATCAGCGGCCAGTACCTCGACATCCTGGCCCAGCTCCGCGCCGGCGCCTCCGTGCCCGAGTCGCTCACCGTGATCCGCTACAAGACCGCCAAGTACACCGTGGAGCGGCCGATGCAGATCGGCGGCGCCCTCGCCGGCGCGCCGCCCGAGCTGCTGGAGTCCTACTCCCGCTTCGGGCTGCCGCTGGGCGAGGCGTTCCAGCTCCGCGACGACGTGCTCGGCACGTTCGGCTCGTCCGCCGAGACGGGCAAGTCGGCGCTCGACGACCTGCGCGACGGCAAGCACACCGTGCTGTTCGCCCACGCGGTCCAACGGGCCACGCCCGCGCAGCGCTCCTACCTGCGCACCTGGCACGGCCACCCCGACCTGACCGAGGAGCAGGCCGACGAGCTGCGCCAGATCATCATCGCCACCGGCGCGCTCGCCGAGGTGGAGGACATGATCGCCGAGCGGGTGCGTGAGGCGGCCGCCGAGCTGCGGGCCGCCCCCATGACCGCCGAGGCCCGCGAGGCGCTGGCCGTGCTGGCCGAGCGGCTCGCCCACCGCGACCGGTAGGCGACCGGCGGCCGCCACGGCCGCCCGCCCCGGGTTCTGGAACGTTCCATCCCCCCGCGCCGGGCCACCGGCGTCGTTCCCCATGAAGATTGGTGGTGCAGTATGACCGAAACACCCGAGTCGACCGCTTCCAACGGGCACGACCAGCAGCTCAGCCTCAGTACCGAGGCCGCCCGCAATCTGGCGACGACCACCAAGACGGTCCCCCAGATGCAGGAGATCACCTCCCGCTGGCTGCTGAAGCTGCTGCCCTGGGTGCAGACCTCCGGAGGCGTCTTCCGGGTGAACCGCCGGCTCACCTACACCCTCGGCGACGGCCGCATCACCTTCACCACCACGGGCGCCGAGGTGCGGGTCATCCCGGCGGAGCTCACCGAGCTGGCCCCGCTGCGCGGCTTCTGCGAGATGGAGGTGCTGGAGGCGCTGGCCGCCCGGTTCATCCAGCGCGAGTACGAAGCGGGCCAGGCGATCGTCACCGAGGGCAGCGCCGTCGACCAGCTCGTGCTGATCGCCCACGGCCGGGTCGCCAAGAGCGGCCACGGCGCCTACGGCGACGAGCAGGCCCTCGGCGTGCTGGCCGACGGCGACCACCTGGGCGAACAGCTCCTGACCGAGCCGGGCCGCTTCCCCTTCACCGCCAAGGCCGCCACCACCTGCACCGTCCTCGTGCTCTCCCAGCACGACTTCCAGCAGATCCACGACCAGTCGCCCGAGCTGCGCGATCACCTGGCCGGCATCCGCGACGTCGAGAACCGCGCCCGCAACGACTACGGCGAGGCCGCGATCGACATGTCCTCGGGCCACACCGGCGAGCCGACGCTGCCCGGCACGTTCGTCGACTACGACCTCGCGCCGCGCGAGTACGAGCTGAGCGTCGCCCAGACCATCCTGCGCGTCCACACCCGCGTCTCCGACCTGTACAACCAGCCGATGAGCCAGCTCGACCAGCAGCTCAGGCTCACCATCGAAGCGCTTCGCGAGCGCCAGGAGCACGAGCTGGTCAACAGCCGCGACTTCGGCCTGCTGCACAACGCCGACTTCTCCCAGCGCATCCGCACCCGCAGCGGCCCGCCCACCCCCGACGACCTCGACGAGCTGCTCGCCAAGGTGTGGAAGGAGCCGGCCTTCTTCCTCGCCCACCCGCAGGCCATCGCCGCCATCGGCAGGGAGTGCTCCAAGCGCGGCCTCTACCCGCAGGCGAGCGAGGTCGGCGGGCACCGGGTGCCGGCCTGGCGCGGCGTGCCGATCTTCCCGTGCAACAAGATCCCCGTCACCGACACCCGCACCACCTCGATCATGCTCATGCGCACCGGCCAGGAGAGCCAGGGGGTCGTCGGCCTGCACCAGACCGGCATACCCGACGAGTACCAGCCGGGCCTGTCGGTCCGCTTCATGAACATCAACGAGAAGGCGGTCATCTCCTACCTCGTCACCGCCTACTACTCCGCCGCCGTCCTGGTTCCCGACGCGCTGGCCGTCCTGGAGGACGTCGAGCTCGGGCACGAGCACTGAGCGGATGGACGGTGCCGGTTTGACGGAGCAGCAGCGGGACGCCGCGCGGCAGGGCCTCGGCACCGAGGCCCTGCCGCAGAGCCTCGGTACCGAGGCCGCGCGGCTGCTCGCCACGACGACCAAGACCCCGCCGCAGGCGCGCGAGATCACGCCTCGCTGGCTGACGCGGGTCCTGCCCTGGGTGGAGGTGGCCGGCGCCGTCTACCGGGTCAACCGCCGGCACACCTATCCCGTCGGCGGCGGCCGGGTGGGCTTCGCCTTCGAGGGGGCGCGGGTCCGGGTGATCCCGCCGAGCCTGGCCGAGCTGCCGCCGCTGGGCGGGTTCGACGACGCCGCCGTCCTGGAGCGGCTGGCGGGCCTGTTCGAGCAGCGGGAGTACGCACCGGGCGAGGCCGTGGTGCGGGCCGGCGAGCCCGCCGGGGGCCTGGTGCTGCTCGCGTACGGCAAGGCGGTCCGGCTGGAGCGGGGCCCGTACGGCGACGCCCTGGTCCGGGCGACGCTGTCGGCGGGCGACCACGCCGGGACCGAGCGGTCCTGGACCGCGCCCCCCGGGACCGATGGACGATCCGGGGCGGAGGGGGTCTGGTCGTACACGTTGGAGGCCCGCACGCCCTGCACGGTGCTGTACCTGCCGTGGGAGGCGTTCGACGCGCTGGCCGACCGGTCGCCGTCGCTGCGCGCCCGGCTCGACCGGCACCGCGCCGAGCTGGCCAGGCCGCGCAACAAGCACGGTGAGGCGGCCGTCGCCGTGGCCGCCGGTCACCGGGGCGAGCCGGTGCTGCCCGGCACGTTCGCCGACTACGACCCCGGCCCGCGCGAGTACGAGCTGAGCGTCTCCCAGGCCGTGCTCCGGGTCCACACCCGGGTCGCCGACCTGTTCAGCCAGCCGATGGACCAGACCGAGCAGCAGCTCAGGCTCACCATCGAGGCGGTCCTGGAGGCGCAGGAGCACGCGCTGGTCAACGACCCGGGCTTCGGGCTGCTGCACAACGCCGATCCCCGGCAGCGTTTCCCCACGCGTGGCGGCCCGCCCGCCCCCGACGACCTCGACGAGCTGCTCAGCCGCCGCAAGAAGACCCGCTACTTCCTCGCCCACCCGCGGGCGATCGCCGCGTTCGGCCGCGAGTGCAACCGCCGGGGCGTCCACCCCGAGCCCGTCACCGTCGAGGGGCGCGTGCTGCCGGGCTGGCGCGGGGTGCCCATCCTGCCCTGCGACAAGCTGCCGGTCAGCCGGGCGGGCACGACCGCGATCCTGGCGTTCCGCACCGGCGAGGACGACCAGGGCGTGGTGGGGCTGCGGCAGACCGGCCTGCCCGGCGAGCGCCTGCCCGGGCTGAGCGTGCGGCACACCGGCATCGACGAGCGGGCCATCACCTCCTACCTGGTCAGCGCCCACTACTCGGCGGCCGTCCTGGTGCCCGACGCGCTCGGCATGCTCACCGACGTCCAGGTTCACGATCAGAGGTCCACGAGCGGAGCAGAGTGATCCCATGGCCGACCAGCCGTTCGAGCTGCCCGACTTCTACCTGCCGTATCCCGCCCGGCTCAACCCCCACCTGGAGGAGGCCCGGCGGCACTCCAGCGAGTGGGCCCGCGCCATGGGCATGCTGGAGGGCTCCGGCGTCTGGGAGCAGCGTGACCTCGACTCCCACGACTACGCCCTGCTGTGCGCCTACACCCATCCCGACTGCGACGGGCCCGAGCTGAGCCTGGTCACCGACTGGTACGTGTGGGTGTTCTTCTTCGACGACCACTTCCTGGAGCTGTTCAAGCGCACCGGCGACCGCGAGGCCGGCAAGCAGCACCTCGACCGGCTGCCCGCGTTCATGCCGCCGGACCTCGCGGCCGGCATGCCGGAGCCGGCCAACCCGGTGGAGGCCGGCCTGGCCGACCTGTGGAGGCGCACGGTGCCCAGCCGCTCGCAGCAGTGGCGGGAGCGCTTCGCCGAGAGCACCCGCAACCTGCTGAACGAGTCGCTGTGGGAGCTGTCCAACATCAACATCGGCCGGGTGCCCAACCCGGTCGAGTACATCGAGATGCGCCGCAAGGTCGGCGGGGCGCCGTGGTCGGCCGGCCTCGTCGAGCACGCCGTGGGTGCCGAGGTGCCCGCCCGCATCGCCGCCTCGCGGCCCATGCGGGTGCTGCGCGACACGTTCTCCGACGCCGTCCACCTGCGCAACGACCTGTTCTCCTACCAGCGGGAGGTGGAGGAGGAGGGCGAGCTGAGCAACGGGGTGCTGGTGCTGGAGACGTTCCTCGGCTGCACCACGCAGGAGGCCGCCGATTCCGTCAACGACCTGCTCACCTCCCGGCTCCAGCAGTTCGAGCACACGGTGGCCACCGAGCTGGGCCCGCTGTTCGCCGAGCACGGCCTCGACCCGCTGTCGTGCGCCGGGGTGCTGGCCTACGTCAAGGGGCTGCAGGACTGGCAGTCCGGCGGCCATGAGTGGCACATGCGCTCCAGCCGTTACATGAACGAGCGCGCCGGACGCGGCGCCGGGCTCGGCATGCGCGCGGTCGTCGACATCCTCGGCGCCAAGCGGTTCCGCTCGTACGCGCACGTCCCCCACCGGCGGGTCGGGCCGTCGGTCATCCCGGAGCTGCTCATGCCGTTCGAGGCCCGGCTGTCGCCCCACCTCGGATCGGCCCGCGTCAACCTCATCGCCTGGGCGCGCGAGATGGGCATCCTGGAGGCGCAGCCCGGCGTGGTGGGCTCGGCCGTCTGGGACGCCGACAAGCTGGCCGACTACGACCTGCCGCTGTGCGCGGCGGGCATCCACCCCGACGCCTCCCCCGCCCAGCTCGACCTGTCGTCGGCCTGGCTGGCCTGGGGCACCTACGGCGACGACTACTTCCCCGTCGTGTTCGGCCGCACCCGCAACCTGGCCGCCGCCAAGGTGTGCGTCGAGCGGCTGCCGATGTTCATGCCGCTCGACGGGCCGCCGCTCGCGGCGCCGGTGAACGCGCTCGAACGCGGCCTGGCCGACCTGTGGGCCCGCACGGCCGGGGCGATGGAGCCGGCGGCGCGCCGCAGGTTCCGCGGGGCGATCGAGGACATGGTGCGGAGCTGGCTGTGGGAGCTGGCCAACCAGATCGCCAACCGGGTGCCCGACCCCGTCGACTACGTCGAGATGCGGCGCATGACGTTCGGCTCGGAGCTCACGATGAGCCTGTGCCGCCTGGCCCACGGCGACCGGGTGCCGCCCGAGATCTACGACAGCGGGCCGCTGCGCTCGCTGGAGAACTCCGCCATGGACTACGCGGCCCTGCTCAACGACGTGTTCTCGTACCAGAAGGAGATCGAGTTCGAGGGCGAGACGCACAACGTCGTGCTGGTCACCGAGACGTTCTTCGGCTGCCGCTACCCCGAGGCGCTCGGCATCGCGACCGACCTCATCAACTCGCGGATGCGGCAGTTCCAGCACGTCGCCGAGCACGAGCTGCCGGTGCTCTACGACGACGCCGGGCTGAGTGACGAGGCGCGCGAGGTGCTGCGCGGCTACGTGACGGACCTGGAGAACTGGATGTCGGGCATCCTGGTGTGGCATCGCGACTGCCGCCGCTACGACGAGGAGTCGCTGCGCCGCCACCACCAGCCGCCCCGGTGGCGGCTGGCCGGTCCGACGGGGCTCGGCACCTCGGCGGCGATGATGTGGGGCTCGGCGGTCTAGGGAGCGGCCTGGGGCGCGGCGCTGTCGGGCTCCGGGTCCAGCTCGTAGAGCCAGCCGATCAGGTGCAGCAGTCTCTCCTGGTACGGCGTGACGTTGCGCAGCCGCACCCAGCGCTGCGGCGCGGGGAGCGCCGGCATGATCAGCGCCCGCAGGCCCGCCAGGTCGATGAAGGTCAGCCGACCGGTGTCGACGGTCACGTGCCCGCCACCGGCTCGGCAGGCGGTCAGCGCCCGCGTCAGCGCCGTGCAGTTGCTCACGTCGATCTCCCCGACCAGCGTGACCACGGGGCCGGCGTCTCCCGGCGTGAACAGAAGGTGGGGTGTGGTCCGCGGATCCCGGAGCGGCATCCGCAGGGAGATCCGGACGAGCCGGTCCGCGTAGAGCAGCCGCTCGTTCGTGTCCGTGTCGTCGCTCATCGGCCGCGCACCCCCATCTCTCCGAGCGTGGGGGTCGGCCTCCGGCCCCTGCGCACTGGGGGAACGGACCGGCGTCGTGTGTCTCGCCAGTCCGGAACCAGGATTACACGAATTGTCTCTCGGTAAGTGATATCCAGGCTAAAGGGGTGGTATGGCTGTGGGGGTATGAGCCGGTCTGAGGAGGCTCTGTCCGGTACGTACCCAACCAGGGCGAACCCCGCCCCCCTGCCGCGTGGGCTGTGTACGCCGGGCGGCCGCGGACCTGATGGCCCGGACGGCCGCCTTGACCCTCGCGTTGGTCTCCGCCGGACGGGGCATGGGCTCCCCTGTACAGGATCGCCATCACCCGCCCACACCCGCCGGCGGATCACTTCGTGCTCGTCACCGCGTACACGCGGGCCCGGGTCCACCTGGGAGTGCACCATCCCACCGGCACCGTCGGCCCGATCCCGGGTGAGCACCGCCGCCATCCAGCTGGTGCTCCCCCTGTCGGGGGTCGTCGTGGACGAGCCACTCGGGATGGCTCGAACACGGGTGCCGGCCGGACCCAGGCCGTCTGAGGACGCGGGCCCCCGTTCAGACGAGCACGGCGCGCACGCGTGCCTCCGGCGACAGGCGGGAGGCCGGTCCGTGCCTAGCCGTGGTTCAGCAGGGGGCGAGCACGGAGGTGGCGCCCGCCTGGTGGTTGTTCAGCACGCCCACGTTGACCTTGTCGAGCTTGCCGACGTTGAGCACGTCGATGTGCTTGACGGAGTTGTTGGCCACGTCGTTCAGCAGAACGAGGTCGTTGGCCGCCGACCACTGGCTGCCGATCTGGTTGCCGGTGTTGAGCGGGCCGCTCATCGGCACGTAGCTGATCGAGCTCGTGGCGGTGGAGCTGGTGGCCGTGGAGTGCGTGGACGAGGACTGCGAGGACTGCGAGGACTGCGACGACTGGGTGGACTGCGTGGAGGAGGACTGCGTCGCCCCGGAGTTGGTCGCGCACTTCGTCGTGCAGGTCGTCGTGCACTGCGTGGTGCTCGTCGCGGTCGTCACGATCTTGGTGGCGCAGGGAACCGCGATGACCGGCTTGGGGGGAAGGACGACCGGCTGGGGCGTGAGGACGACCGGCTTGGGGGCGCAGTCGGTCACGACGGTCGGCTTGGGGGTGCAGAGCGCACTGGTGCCGCTGTCCGCGTGGGCGCTCACGGTCGAGAGGCCGAAGACGGCACCGGCGAGGGCTGCACCGACGAGAATGCGACGCATCATTTTGATTTCTCCTTCGTGGGAATCAGCGCGGAAGGGGAGGCGCTTCTTCTGAATCGCTCTCTCACGGGACCGCGAGAGGCCGAATAACGATCCCGCGCTTCACCGGCCCGCCGCAACTCGAATTCGCTAAGCCCAAGTCAAATGCAACCCTCAATTACTTGGCGCTTGATTATGCGTCGCCCGGATATGTCCGCGAACGACGCATTTGGCGGATTATCGCGTGGGCGGCGACGAACATCCGATATCGGGCCGTGTCTGGGGCCTGGGGGCCGGAAACGACGACGGCGGCCCGGGACGTCTCGCTCTGGAGCGGAACGTCCCGGGCCGCCGTCGCATCGGGCTCGTCGGCGAGCCGGACGGAGCGCGCTCCCGGACGGGGAGTCGCGGCCGTTCTGTGAAGGTGATGAGGCGCCGTGACCACGCGGGGATGGCGGCCGCCGGCCCGCCGGCGGGAAACCGGACGGTCGGCGAGGAACCGCGGGCTCGCGCCCCGCGACAGTGGGTCAGCCGTTGTTGAGGACCGCGACGTTGACGTCCTCGAGCTTGGCGACGTTGAGGACGTCGATGTCCTTGACCGAGTCATTGAGCACGCCGTTCAGCACAGTGGCGTTGTCGAGCGCGCTGAACTGGCTCAGCACGCTGTTGCCGCTGTTGTAGTCGTCGGCCGAGGCGGCGGTGGCGGAGAAACCGAACGCGATGCCCGCGATGGCAGCACCGGCGAGAATACGACGGATCATGTTTGTTTCCTCCATTGATCGGCGCGGAAATCACTGGCGCCATAGTCGTTTGTACGGGGCGGTGAGGTGCCGTCAATAACGATCCCGGCACCGGACGGGCGTCGCAACCCAAGAAAGCCTCATGGCGGTCAAGGAGCCGCCTCGTTTTCTTGGCACACCCGCGCTTTCCGCGGCACCCGCCGAATCACCGCCATATACAGAATGGCGCGACGCGCACACGTCGTTGTTTAAGCACGATCATCCAAATCTTGGAGCGCGCCGTTCGCTCGGGAGGACGGTTCGCCGCGCTCGGGAGAGTCGGTCGCGCCCGGAAGGACCGTTCGTCGCGCGCAGGAGGGGGTAGGCCGCGCCCAGCCGGACAAGTCGTCGCGCTCAGGAGAGTCAGCCGCGCCGAGCCGGACAGGTCGCCGTCCTCAGGAGAGCCGATCGCGCCCAGGAGGACGGGGCGTCGTGCTCAGGAGGACAGGTCGTCGAGGGCGGCCGAGAGGCGGCGCAGGGCGCGCAGGCACTCGCGTGCCTCCGCCTCGCCGAGCCGGGCGACCAGGCGCTCGGCGAAGCGCCGATGCCCGGGGTTGATCAGCGCGATCGCGTCATGGCCGGCCCGGGTGGGCTGGAGCAGCTTGGCGCGGCGGTGGGCCGGGTTGGGCCGGTACTCGGCCAGCCCCCGCTCCACCAGCAGGTCGGCGATCCGCTGCACCCCCTGGCGGGTCATGCCCATGACCCGGGCGATGCCGGCCACGGGCAGCGGCTCGGCCAGGACGGCGCCGAGCACCTGCCACCAGGCCGCCGTCAGCCCGGCGGGCCGGGCCAGCTCCTCGGCGACCTCCAGGAGCTGGCCGTTGAGCCGGAAGGCGGTCAACGCGGCGGCCGACAGAAACGCCGCCGCGTCGTCCGCGTCCTGGCCGACGGCACCACCGGACGCCGCAGACCCGGAGGACGCCGCAGACTCACCGGACGCCGCGGATCCTGAGGGTCCGCTGCCCCGCGCCCCACGGCCGGGCGTCGCTTCGTGGCCGGCATCGCCGGGAAAGGCAGGCTCTGTCCCGGTCATGCCGACATCAGCACGCCGAACGCCGACGGGTCGCTCTTGGCGAACAGCCTGTACCACGCGTCCAGCACCTCGGGCCGGTACGTGTCGAGGCGGCCGAGGATCTCGCGGGCGAAGGCCACCGGCTCCGTGGGCCCGGCGGTGATGAGGTCCCCGTCCGTCACCGCGTCGCGGTCGAGGTAGCGCTTGGCGCCCTCGTAGCCGGGCTGCGCCTCCAGGTACGGCAGCGCGGCACTGGTGTGGTCACGGTCGTCGAACAGCCCCTCGCGAGCCAGCCCCGCCGTGGCCCCGCAGATGGCGGCCACCGGCACGCCCGCGTCGAGGAACGCGCGAGCCGCCCGGGCGAAGGGCGCGAGCTCGTCGCCCGCGTCCCACAGGTCGGCGCCCGGGAGGATCAGCATGGTGCTGTCGGCGGGCGAAAGGTCCTGCAGCGCGAGGTCGGGAACGACGCGCAGGCCGCCCATGGTGGTGATCGGCTCGGTGGACAGGCCGACGGTGACGATCTCGTAGCCGCCGGGCTCGCGGTGGAACCGCTCGGCCCGGAGGTGGGCGATCGCGTGCCCGACCTCCCAGTCGGCCCACGTGTCGTAGATCCCTACATGTACCGGCTTCTTCGTCTTCATCATGACAACATACTGTCATATCGACAACATGCTGTCAATGCGTCCACGTGCGAGGATATGCGCATGGCACAGATCGTCGGCGGGGGACGTCCGGTCAACGACGCCGAACGGCGCGTGATCGCCTATCTGCGCGACCACGCCCCGGCCGAGTGGTTGCTGCTGCACAACGTCGAGGTGCCCCGCGGCGAGGACGTGTTCGAGGTGGACCTGCTGGTCCTGACCGGCCACTCGCTGGCGGTGGTCGACGTCAAGGGCACGCGTGGCCGCATCCAGGTGTCGGGGTCGCGCTGGTTCCCGCCGCGCCGGGAGGCGTTCGGCTCCCCGGTGACGAAGCTGCGGGGCACCGCGCGGGCGCTCAAGGGCCTGCTGGTCTCCCGGGCCACCCAGCTCGAACGCGTCTACGTCGACAGCATCGTCGTGCTCACCTCGCCCGACGCCGAGCTGGTCGACCCCAGTGGGCGCGACGCCGCGCACGTCACCGGCCTGGCCGGCCTGGTGCCGATGCTGGCCGACGCGTCACGGGTCAAGCGCGGGTGCAGCCCCGACGCCCGGCCGTACCTGACGGCGGTCCTCGACGCGCTGAACCAGACCGTACGGCGCAGCACCGCGCCCCCCAGGTACGGCAACTGGGAGGTCGAGGAGCAGCTCGGCGGCGACACCAGGGTCACCGAGTACCGCGCGTTCAACGCGACGCTGCCGGGCAGCGAGACCGTGCTGCTGCGCGTCTACCAGGCCGACCCCCTGGCTGACGAGGCCGCCCGGGCCGCCGAGCGGCAGCGCATCGCCAACGCCTACCAGTCGCTGGCCCGCATCCCGCCCCACCCGTGCGTGGTGCGCTCGCGCGACTTCTTCGCCATCGACGACGAGAGCCGGTTCGTGCTGGTGCTCGACGACGTCCACGGCGAGGCGCTGCACCTGAGCCCCGGCCGGGGCGCCGGATCGCCGTTCGTGATCCCCGACCTGCTGAGCGGTCTCGCGCACGCGCACGCCCACGGCGTCATCCACCGCGCGCTCACGCCCGCGTGCGTGCTCGTCACCGACGACGGCCATGCCGTGCTGACCGGCTTCGACTACTCCAAGCCCGGCCCGCGCAACTTCACGGTGGCCCACGAGCTGAGCAACGTCCTCGACGGTCACTACGTGGCGCCCGAGTGCCAGGACCGGCCCGACCGCATGACGGCCGCCTCCGACGTCTACGCCGCGGGAGTGATCGCCTATCAGCTCCTCGCCGGGGAGCTGCCGGCCGGGCCCGACGCGCTCGGCCCCGAGGTTCCCGACGTGGTGCGGCGGATGCTCGACCACTCGCCGGCCAAGCGGCCCTCGGCGGCCGAGGCGCTCGACGGGCTGCGCGGGATCCCACAGCGGTCCCGCCTCAGACGGCTCGTGCGCCGCATCGTCTCCGGCCCCTGACGGCGGCGCCCGGCCCACCCGCGGTCCTGCCCTGCGCGCCCGGACACGGCCGAGACGTATACAAGACGCGCTGAGACGACCCGACGACGCAGGACGTCCGGGAGGGGCCGGGATTCAGTGCGGCCCAGCGGCGGCGTAGCGGGCGAGGTCCTCGGCAGTGGGTGTGTCCGGGGACCGAGGCCGTGAGTCATCGCTTCACGGGCGGTCGGCGGGGGCGCGGTGCCGGGACGACGGGACGACCGCACGGGGCGAGGCGACCGGACGGGGCGAGGCGACCGGACGGGCTGAGACGACCGGACGGGCTGAGACGACCGGGCAGTCTGCGTACGACCGGGCGGGCTGGGACGGCCGGACAGCTCGGGACGTACAGGAGAGAACAGGAGGGAGAGGGATGGCCGTCCTGTCGGGACGACCGGAACGATCCGGCACGTCCCGACAAGACGGCCCTCCCGAAACGGGCGGGTAGGAAGGAGTGGGTGGGACTCAGACGGGCAGGCGGCGGCGCAGGTCGCTGGCCTGCTTGAGATAGTCGAGCGCCAGCCCCGTACGGCCCGCGGTGCGGTACAGCTCGCCCAGGAGCTGCGTGCTCGACACCTCGCCGCTGCGGTCGCCGAGCTCCTGGAAGACCTCGAGCGAGCGCTGGAGCCCGGCCGAGGCGGGGGCCAGGTCGCCGCGGCGCACCTGGAGCCGGGCCAGGCTCTGCAGGGCGTACGCGCCGCAGTGCCGGTCGCCGAGCGACTCGAAGATGTCCAGCGCGTGGTGGTGGAAGGACACCGCCTCGTGCAGCTGCCCCATCTGGAGGCAGACGCAGCCCTCGCGGTGGGAGTCGCCGAGCTCCTGGGCCAGCCGCATGGCCTGGGCCAGCGACTCGGACGCCTGGGTCAGGTCGCCGGACTTGAGGCAGACCCGGCCGATGGCCTGCCGGGCGAGCGCCTCGCCCTGGGGGTCGTCGGCGGCCAGGAACATGGCCAGGGCCCGCTTGAAGTGGCCGAGCGACTGCGCCGGCCGGCCGCGGAACTGGCTGACCGCGCCGAGGCCGCAGATCGTCGTTGCCTCGGCCCGTACGTCGCCCAGGTCGTGGAAGAGCTGGCGGGAGCGCACGAACCCGTCGACCGCCTCCTCGTAGCGGTCCTGGTAGAGGGCGACCTGGGCGAGCCCGCGCAGCATGGCGGCCTCGCCGTACGTGTCGCCGCCGGCGCGGGCGGCCTGCAGGGCGACGCTGTGGGTGCGCTGCCAGGTGTCGAGCCGGCAGTGCAGGTCCAGGTACGGGACCATGGCGGCGGCCAGGCCCCAGGCCGACTCGGCCAGCCCGGCCTCGGCGGCCACGCCGACGGCCGCGACGAGCGAGTCGTGCTCGGTCTCGAACCAGCCGAGCGGGTTGGACGTGAGCCGCTCCAGCATCTGCTCGGGCAGGCGCCAGCGCGGCGTGCGGGGCGCGGTGAGGCTGAAGACGGTGGTGGGCAGCCGCGCCATGGCGTGCTCGGTGGTCGCGGTCCAGGCGGCGAGCACGCGGCCCAGGGCGTCGCGGTCGGGCGTGCGTTCGAGGGCGTGGCGGCGGATCAGGTCGGGGACGCGGTAACGCGGCTGCCCGACGGGGTCCGTTCCGACGAGCTCCAACAGGTTCACGTCGACGAGGAGATCGGTCACATCGTCAGCACGATGCCGGTCGAGCGCCGCATCGACCACCCAGCCGGGCTGCGCGAGGGCGCCGAGCCGGCCGAACGTGCCCAGCATGCGGGCGGCCTCGTCGGGCAGGTCCCGGTAGCTGCGGTCGAGGCTGACGCGCACCTCCTGCAGCTCGTTGAGCCGGTCGTCCTCCAGCCGTTGCCGCAGCACCGCCAGCGACCAGCCGGGCCGACCGGCGAGCCGGGCCCCGGCGCTGCGCACGGCCAGCGGCAGCCCGCCGCACGCCTCCGCGATGGCGCGGGCGTCCTCCTGCTCGCGGGCCACCCTGTCGGGGCCGACGATCCGGCCGAGGAACTGCAGGGCCTCCTCGACCGGCAGCTCGCCGAGGTCGATGTGGCGGGAGCCGGGCAGCTCGGTGATGCGTCGGCGGCTGGTGACGATGACCACGGAGTCGTTGCCCGGCAGCAGCGGCCGTACCTGCGAGGCGTCGAGCGCGTCGTCCAGCAGGACGAGCATGGGACGCTCGGCGAGCATCGAGCGGAAGAGCGCGGAGCGCTCGTGGACCGTGGGCGGGGGCGGGTCGGCGCCGAGCGCCCGCAGCGCCTCGGCGAGGAGATCGGCCGGCTCCCTGCCGTCGAGGTCGAGATGGAGCTGACCGGCGGGGAACCTCTCGCGCAGCGCGTGCGCGGCGTGCACGGCCAGCGCGGTCTTGCCGACTCCGGGCCGTCCGGAGATGACGGCGACCTGGAACGGCTCATTCAGGGCGGCGAGGGCGTCGGCCCGGCCGGTGAAGTCCGGCACGTCGGGCGGGAGCTGGCGGGGGGCGGCGGGCGGCGCCTCGTCGGCGAGGATCGACTCGTACGCGGCGCGCAGTCCGGTGCCCGGCTCGACGCCGAGCTCGTCCACGAGGAGCTGCCGGACCGTGGCGTAGGCGCGCAGCGCCTCGGCCTTCCTGCCGCCCCGGTGGAGGGCCAGGAGTAATCGTCCCCACAGGTCCTCGCGGTAGGGGTGCTCGGCGAGCAGCCCGCGCAACTCACTCACGGCGCCGGCGTGGTCGCCCTGGTCCATCCTCCGGCTGATCAGTTCCTCGGCCGCGCGCAGCCGCACCTCGTGGAGGGGGTCGAGGCGCCGGTCCCAGAGCGGGCTGCCCGGCAGATCGGCGAGCGGGGCGCCGCGCCACAGGGACAGCGCCTCCTCGTAGCGGGCCTGGCCCACCAGTTCCTCGAAGACCAAGAGGTCGAGCGCGCCCTCCGGCACGTCGATGGCGTAACCCGAGCCGTTGCCGCGCAGGCATCGGCCCTCCTCGCCCAGATCCGTCCGGAGCGAGCTCACATAGGTGCGCAGGTTCGCCTGCGCGGATCGGGGCGGGCGCTCGGGCCAGAGCACCTCGACCAACTGGTCGGCACCGACGACCCCGCCCGCGTCCAGCAACAACGTGGCCAGCAGCAGGCGAGGCTTCTTGCCGGAGATCCGGACGGGTTGACCCGATGTCCGGACCTCCAGCGGTCCAAGCACGTGAAAAGTGACCGTCATGACCGCATCTGCTCCTTATGGAGGCGTGACAGCTCTTTGTACCGGGTCTGGACGTTTCTTGTGCGCCATATGCACACCCTTGTCTCAGAGATCCCACCAGAAAGGATCACCCGATGAAGCTCAACGGAGCGCTGATCACGGGTTTCGCGCTCTTAGTCAGTCTGGGGACCGGTACGGCCGCATTCGCGGACCCCGCGCCCTCCCCCACGGCTTCGCCGGTGCCCGCGCCGACCTCCACCGCCACGGCGGAGACGGCGACCCTCGCGGCACCGAACTTCCAGCTGCCGTTCCCGTGCGGTCAGAGCTGGACGGGTAACTCCAGCGGAAGCAGCGCCCACCAGTCGTACGAGATCGACTTCAACCGGGGCGCCACCCCGGACGCGGACCTCGGCGACACCGTCGTCGCCGCGGCCTCCGGCACGGTCGTGATCTCCGCGCACCAGGGCTCGACCAACGGCTTCGGCAATCTGGTCAAGATCGACCATGGTGACGGCTACGCCACCTACTACGCCCACCTGAACAGCCGCGCGGTCAGCGCCGGCCAGACCGTGTCGCAGGGGCAGACGGTCGGCACGGTGGGCAACACCAGCAAGCCGGGCAACAACATCACCCCGCACCTGCACTTCGAGGTCCGCAAGGGCACCAGTTACCCGGCGAACATCCAGAAGGCCGTCTTCGACGGCGTGACCTTCGGCTACCCGGTGCAGACCGTCACCTCCAGGAACTCCTGCGGCGGCGGCACCACCAACCCGCACACCGCGGAGTCCGTCTGCGGCTCCGGCTACAAGGTGATCGACTCGGCGGCCCTCGGGGCCGACGGCACGGTCTACCTGCTCTACAGCAGCTCCACCGGCAAGAACTGCGTAGCCACGATCAAGTCGACGTCGGTCGGCACGGCCAGCGCGGTCTCCGCCTACCTGGAGGTCGCGGGCGCGGCGCGCCAGACCGACACCGGCAGCTTCGCGTACTACGCGGGCCCCGTGACCGCCTCTGCCGCCGGCAAGTGCGTCAAATGGGGCGGCTCGGCCGGTTCCACCACCTACAACAGTCCCTCTGAGCATTGCGGATGATGAAGACTACAACTCTTGTGATCGCCGGACTCATTGCTCTGTCCGGCCCGGCGGTGGCCCAGGCCGCCACCGCGACCCCCGCCGCCACCACCGCGGCCAACCCCCTGGCTGACGCCTTCACCAAGGCCGCCGCCACGTACGAGGTGCCCCGCGACCTGCTGGTCGCCCTGGGCTACGCCGAGACGCACCTCGACAACCACGAGGGCGAGCCCAGCGCCAGCGGCGGCTACGGCGTGATGCACCTGGTCAGCAACCCCACGAACAAGTCGCTGGAGGAGGCCGCCAAGATCACTTCCCTCTCCGCCGCGAAGCTGAAGACCGACGACGCGTCCAACGTCCTGGGCGGCGCCGCCGTGCTGCGCGCCAAGGCCGACGCGCTCGGGCTGGACGCCACCGCCCGCAAGGACCCCGCCAAGTGGTACGGCGCGGTGGCCGCGTACGGCCAGTTGGCCGACGACACCACGGCGCGCATCTACGCCGACGCCGTCTACGAGGCCCTCGCCTCCGGCGTCGACGCCGAGGGCGTGCAGACCGAGCCCGTGCAGGTGACGCCGGACCGCGGCAAGTACGCCGACGACGCGCCGCGCGCGCTCGCCGCGGCCGTCGACTACCCGGGCGCCATCTGGAAGGCGGCGCACAGCAGCAACTACGCCGTCTCCAACCGGCCGACCGGCGACAAGATCGACCGCATCGTCATCCACGTGACGCAGGGCTCGTACGCGGGCACGATCTCCTGGTTCCAGACCGGTCCCCGCCCGAACCCCACCTCTGCCCACTACGTGATCCGCTCCTCGGACGGTCAGATCACCCAGATGGTGCGCGAGAAGAACCGGGCCTTCCACGCCGGCAACTACAACCGACGCTCGGTCGGCATCGAGCACGAGGGCTACGTCAACAACGCCTCGTGGTTCACCGACCAGATGTACCGCTCCTCGGCCGCGCTGACCCGCAGCATCGCCGACCGTTACGGCATCCCGAAGGACCGCAGCCACATCGTCGGCCACAACCAGGTTCCCGGCTCCGACCACACCGACCCGGGCCCGAACTGGAACTGGACGAAGTACATGAGCTACGTGACCGGCGGCACGGGCGGCGGCGGGTCCACCAACCCGCACACCGCCGAGGAGGTCTGCGGCCCCGGCTACAAGACCATCGACTCGCAGGCCCTCGGCACCAGCGGCACGGTCTACCTGATGTACAGCAGCTCGGCCGGCAAGAACTGCGTCGCGACCATCAAGAAGACCTCGCTCGGCAAGGCCAGCGCGACCAGCGCCTTCCTGGAGGTCAAGGGCGCGGCGCGCAAGACCGACTCGGGCAACTTCGACTACTACGCGGGCCCGGTCCAGGCCGCGGCCGCGGACAAGTGCGTCAAGTGGGGCGGCTCGGTGGGCACGGCCACCTACACGAGCGAGTTCGAGCACTGCAGCTGACCCTTAAGCCATCTCCTTCCCCCTCCCGGTGGCCCGGCGTCCCCTCCTGACGCCGGGCCACCGCCCTTTGCCTGTGCGAGGGTTCAGGAGGGCTGGAGGGCGTCGAGGATGTCGACGACGTACACCGTCCGCTCGCCCGCGGCCCGGCCCGGCTCCGGCAGGGCCAGGCGGGCGCCCACGTGGCCGCCCACGATCCCCGACACCCAGGACGCCGGCGCCGCCCCCGGCGCGAGCGTCACGGCGCTCGGCCCGCCGCGCCGGTAGGACGAGTCCACGACCCGGCGCTCGGGCAGCCGCATCGCCAGGTACTGCACCACCACCCTCGCCCCCGCCCGCACCTCCGGCCCGGAGCCGTCGATGAGCGTGCTCGGCCCGTCGAGCGGCAGGCCGTCGGGCACGCTCGGCAGCGGCTTGCCCACCAGGCGGGCGTCCGGCGGGTAGCCGCCGAGGACGTCGAAGACCACGACCACGACCGCCTCGGGATCCACCCCGTCCAGGGAGACACCGGGGCCCGCCGCCTCGGCCGCCGCGCCGACCAGCACGACCCGGCTGCCCGCCGGCCGGTCGAGGAGCGCCTCGCGCCAGGTCGCGGGCACCGCGCGGCCGTCGAAGGACACCGAGACGGGCTGCCGGGCGTCGTACGTGCCGGCCTGCCTGCTGCCGTCCGACCACAGGCGTACGGACACGTCCGCGAGCACCACGTCGCCGGGGGCGGTCCGGCGGCCCTCGCCGGCGGACAGGACGGCCACGCGCGGGATGCGCCCCGGCTCGCCGGCGGGGATCGCGACGGCCGGCTCCGCCCCGAACGCGCCGGTCACCACCGGCAGCCCACTGTCACCGACTCCGCAGGACGTCGCGAGCACGAGCATGGCGGGCCAGAACAGGCGCACGATCCCCTCCGGAGGTGCCGGAAATCTCCGGAGCGGCGAGGTCTCTCCGGAACTGCCTGATCCGGCGCGCCGGATCCGCTGGGATCCTTGCCGTGATCGGCCCAAGCGAAGCCGATCGGAGGTCAAAGAGGCGGCACACTGGGGTGCGTGAGCAAGCCCAACCTGTCCCGCCGGGTCGCCGAGGCCGCCGGGATCGCCCTGGCCAACCGGAAGTACGTGACGTTCGTGGACGTGGTCACCGGACTGCGGTGGCTGCACTCGCGCCACGTCGACACCTGGCGGCAGGGCCGGGCCGCCACGCTGGCCGAGCTGGCGGCGGTGGACGACGACCGGCTGCTCACCGCGGCGGCGCTGCTGCGCGAGTGGGCCGAGGGGCAGGGGCTGCGGCCGATGGAGGCGTCGTACGTGTCGGGCGGCCGCGACCGGCGCGATCTGCGGTTCACGGCCGGCGACCACCCGCAGGAGGCGTTCCGCGTCCACTGGGTGTCGCCGGAGCTGAGCGAGGCGCGGGTGCGGCGGCTCGCCGAGCGCCAGAGCAAGGCCCCCGACCTGGTGGCCGTCGCCCCGCTGGAGGCGTGGACGTGCGCCTCGTGCGGCGACACCGGCCCGTACCTGATCATGGAGGACGATCGGCCGCACTGCCTGACCTGCGCGGACATGGACCATCTGGTGTTCCTGCCGTCGGGTGACGCGGCGCTCAGCCGCCGGGCCAAGCAGGAGAGCGGCCTCGCGGCCGTGGTCGTGCAGTACAACCGCCGGCGCAAGGTCTACCAGCGCCAGGGCCTGCTGGTGGAGGAACGCGCGCTCACGCTGGCCGAGGAGCGCTGCCTGGCCGACGAGGAGGCCCGGCTGCGCCGGCGCGAGCGCGACCGGGAGCGCCGGGCCGAGCAGGACGTCGAGTACCTGACGCGGATGGCGGCCGAGATCCGGTCCCTGTTCCCCGGCTGTCCGCCCGAGCGGGCCGAGGAGATCGCCGCGCACGCCGCCCGGCGCGGCAGCGGCCGGGTCGGCCGCACGGCGGCGGCCAAGGCGCTCGACGCGAACGCGATCACCCTGGCCGTGGTGGCGTCGATCCGTCACCTCGACACCGACTACGACAGGCTGCTGATGGCGGGCGTCCCCCGGGCCGAGGCCCGGGACCGGATCCGCGACGCCATCGAGGCCAAGCTGGCCGACTTCAGGAGGACGACATGACCGAGTGGTCACCAGTGCGCGACGAGCTGCGGGACTTCGCGCTCGGCCTGCCCGAGACCCGCGAGGACCACCCGTGGGGCGAGAGCGTCGTCAAGGTCGGCAAGAAGGTCTTCCTCTTCCTCGGCATGGACGAGCCGTCCGAGAAGTGGGCGCCGAGCTTCAGCGTGAAGCTCCTGTCCGAGGCGCACGGCCACGCCCTGACCGTCGAGGGCGCGGCGCCCACCGGTTACGGACTCGGCAAGGCCGGCTGGGTGACGGTGCCGTTCCTCGCCGAGCTGCCCGAGACCGAGATCCTGCTCGACTGGGTCGAGGAGAGCTACCGGACCATCGCGCCGAAGCGGGCGGTCAAGGCGCTGGACGAGCGGCCCTGACACCTCCGCCTACCTGGCGAAGGCGGCCAGCGCGATGCGCAGGGTCCGCTCGTTCTGGCCCTGCGCCTTGGCGTCGGTGGAGTTGACCGAGTAGACCAGGGTGCGGCTCAGGTCGCGGGTGGCGCCCAGACCGGCCGAGGAGCCGTACCTCGCCCCCGTCTTGCCGTAGGCGACGATGCCCCCCGGCAGTTCCAGGCGGGTGAGGCCCGAGGTGTAGACGGCGGACTTGTCCGTGCCGTACATCGTGACGTCCGGGACCGTGAACATCGGTTCGAGCTGCGCCGCGGGCACGACCTTGCCGGAGAACAGCGCCCTGACGAACTTCTCCAGGTCGGCGGTCGTCGAGATGAGGTCGCCCGAGGCCCACGTCGAGGTGACGCTGGTCTCGGTCATGTCCAAGAGGTACGCGTCGCCGTACGCGAAGGAGTCGGGGAAGCCCTTGGGCACCACCTGGTAGCCGTGGTTGTGCCGGCCCCTGATCCGGACCGAGTCGCCGGGCAGGTAGCTGTCGCGCATGCCGACGGGGCGCAGGATCCGCGTGGTGACCTCGTGCTCGTACGAGCGGCCGGTGACCTTCTCGATGATCATGCCGGCGACGAACGTGTTGGTGTTGAGGTAGTGCTGCCGCGTGCCGGGGGTGAACTCGATCGCGTTCTCGACGGCCTTGGCGACGTACTTCTCGGGGGTCCACTTCTGGAACCGGGTCCTGTAGACCCACTCCAGGTCGCCGGGGACCTTCGGCGACGGCAGGCCGCTGGTGTGGTCGAGCAGCCGGCCGACGGCGATGGCCGGGTAGTCCTCGGGGAGCAGGCCGGGCAGGTACTCCTGCACGGTGCCGTCGAGCCTGATCCTGCCCTCGGCGACGAGTTGCAGCACGACCGCGGTGGTGAAGACCTTCGTGACGCTCCCGGCGCGGAACCGGGCGCCCTCGCGGGCCGGCCGCTCGGTGCGCACGTCGGTCACGCCGGTGACGCCGTGCCAGGAGCCCGCGGAGCCGCCGATCCGGACCTCGGCGGCCGTGGCGTCGGCGCCGGGGATACCGGCGATGGCGGCCTTGAGCGCCGCCTGGTTGATCGGCGGGACCTCCGCGGCCGTCCCCTGCGTCGCGGCGACGGCGGCGGCCGTGCGGGGGACCGCGGTGACGGCGGGGGCCGTGCGAGAGGTCGCGGCGAGGGCGGCGGGGCCGGCGGCGACGGTCGTGAGCGCGGCGACGGCGAGCGCGGCGGCGGCGGCGCGGGTGCGGTTCATGATGGCGTATCTCCAGCTCGGAAGGGGTTTCTGAGATGACTCCATCCTGTCGATCACGCCCCGGCGCCGGATCGCCGAGACCGGCGATCTTCCGCCTCCCTCGCACGAGGGAGCCCGCCTCGCCCCGCCGGGCGAGTCCTCCGCCGTCGGCCCCCGGCGTCACCCCCTCGGGGGAATGGTGGCGATGACCCGGTTCACGCCGTTCTCGTAGCGGCGGGCGTACCAGTTCTGCACCGGACTGTGCGTCACCGGGTCCAGCCGGAACGTGCCGCGCGGGCTGTCCACCTGCCGCACCTCGCCGAGCGCCCGCGTCAGGTCGCCCCGGTCGGCCCCGCCCTCCGACATGGCGAGGTCGATCAGCCGCATGGCGTCCCAGCCCTGCACGGCCATCGTGGACGGATCGCGCCCGGTCGCCGCCCGCCACCTGGCCGTGAACGCGGTGTTGGCCGGGTTGGCCAGCGCCGGCGAGTAGAGGCCCACGCTGGTCATCCCCTCGGCGTCGGCCCCGACGGCCGTCACCACGTCCTCGTCGGTGAGCTGCTGGCAGGCCAGCAGCTCCACCTTCCGGTCGTAGCCGAGCTGCTTGTACGTCCTGGCGAACGAGACCGCCTCGGCCCCCGCGTAGAACGCGTACAGCAGCTCGGCGTCCGCCGGGACGCGGCTCAGGTACGGGCCGAGATCGGTGGCGTCGCCGAACGGCGTGAGCACGCGCTTGATCGGCTCGGCCCCGAAGCCCTCGGCGAACCCGTCGAGCGTCTGGACGCCCGCCGAGTAGTCGGACGCCATCGCCACGGTCCGGACCCGGCCGTGGACCCGCGCCGCGTACCGGCCGGCCGCCTCGCCCTGCTCCCGGTTGGTGAACGACACGCGGAACACCGCCGGGCCGCCGAGCTCGTCCGCGCCCGCGTTGGCGATCACCACGGGGGTGCCGGCCACCTCCCGCACCACCTCCACGGCCACCGGGGAGGAGACCAGGCCGGTGACCACGCTCACGCCCTCGCTCGACACGAGCCGCCTGGCCTGCTTGCGTCCCTGGTCGGGGCTGCCCGCGTCGTCGGCGACCAGCAGCCGCGCCGGCCTGCCGCCCAGCATGCCGTCATGGGCCTGCAGGTAGAGGCGCATGGCGGTCTCCATGTCCTCGCCGAGCCGGGCGTACACGCCGGTCCGCGAGACGATCGCGCCCACCTTGACCACGGGGTCGTGCCGCACCTGCATCGCGGGCGAGGCGCCGCACCCGCTCACGAGCAACGCCACCGCCGCCGCGGCGGTCCTCCGGATCACCGGTCGAACACGGCACGCACGGACCCGAGCCCCTCGATCCGCGCCTCGAACACGTCACCCGGCTCCACCGGCACCACCGGCCCGAGCGCCCCGGTCAGCACGACGTCGCCCGCGCGCAGCGGCCGGTCGGTGCGGCCCACCGCCCCGGCCAGCCAGGTGAGCGCGTTCAGCGGGTGCCCCAGGCAGTCCGCGCCCGAGCCGGCCGACACCTCGGTGCCCGCCCTGGTCATCGTCATCGCGGCGACCCGCAGGTCGAGCCCGGCCAGCGGGACGGGTGTGCCGCCCAGTACGAACCCGCCACCGGAGGCGTTGTCGGCGATCGTGTCGACCGGCGTGATGTCCCAGCCCGCCACGCGCGAGTCGGCGATCTCGATCGCGGGCAGCGCGAAGTCCACCGCCCTGATCACCTCCGCCACCGTGAACGGCCCGCCCACCAGGTCATGGCCCAGCACCAGGGCGACCTCCGCCTCCGCCATCGGCTGGAGGAACCGCTCCACCGGCACGGGCATCCCGTCCAGGAACGCCATGTCGGCGAAGAGGACGCCGTGGGAGCACTCTCGGGCGCCGAACCGCTCCCGCACCGCCGCGTTGGTCAGCCCCACCTTGCGGCCGACCGGGCGCCGTCCCTCCGCCAGGGCCCGCCGGGTCGCGATCTCCTGCACGGCGTACGCGTCGCCCGGCGTGCCGATGAGATCCCTGACCGGCGGAACCGGCTTGCCCGAGCGCACCGCCTCGGCCAGCCGCTCGGCCGCCTGTCCCCTGATGTCCACCGCGTCCGACCATTGGTCCTGCATGCCGTACCGTCCTGTCCGCGTCGCCCGACATCTGCCAGCTTCGCACTGCCGGGCGCCGCGCGGCAGCGGCCATTCCCCGCGGCTCTCGTACGGGATGCGCGATCCTGGACACCATGGACAAGCGCATCGATCAGGTCACCGCACACGACGGCTCGTTCGACGTCCACCTCTGGCTCCCCGACCGGGGCAGCGGGCCGGGCATCCTGCTGGTGCAGGAGATCTACGGCGTCGGCCCGTACATCGCGAAGGTCGCCGAGGAGCTGGCCGCGCGCGGCTACGTGGTGGCGGCGCCCGACCTGTTCTGGCGGCTGCGGCCGGGCTGGATCGGCGAGCACACCCCCGAGGGGACGGCCGCGTCGATCGAGCTGGCCTCCGGGTTCGACCTGCCGCAGGGCGTGGCGGACTGCGCGCTCACGCTCGTCCACCTGCGCGGGCTGCCCGAGGTGACGGGCGGAATCGGGGCGCTCGGGTTCTGCCTGGGCGGCTCGGTGGACTACATGCTCGCCACGCAGGCCGAGCTCGACGCCGTCCTGTCGTTCTACGGCTCGGCCGTGCCGGAGGCCACCGGGCTGATGGAGCGGATCACCTCGCCGCTGCTGCTGGTCTTCGGCGGGAGCGATCCGTACATCCCGCGCGAGCAGGTGGCCCGGGTCGAGGAGGCGGCGCAGGGACGGCCCGGGGTGCGGGTGTACGTGGACGAGGAGGCCGGTCACGCCTTCCACAACAGCGAGTCGCCGATGTTCCACCATCCGGAGGCCGCCCGGCGCGCCTGGAGCATCGCCCTCGACTTCCTCGACACCCACCTCCCGCCCTCCTGATCTGTTCGAAGGCCGTTCGGGCAGCCGGCCCGCCGAAGCCGCGGGCCGGCCGCTCCCAGGCCATCAAGGGATCAGATGGGCCAGCCGATGCCGAGGATGACGATCATGGGGCACCTCCTTCCGTCGGTCGCTCTCTGTCGACGGAACCAGCATCTCGCCAGGTGAAGACCATGATCAACGATCATCTCGTAAACACACCGATAACCGGACGGTTCATGATCGAGAGGGGCGGAGCTCGGCGGGCGCGGGCGTGACCGGCGGGCGCGGGCGGGCGGGGATCGGGGCGTCAGGGAGACGTGTAAAGGGCGTGGCGGGGCTATCGCGAAGGACAGGTTCTCGTACCCGTAATCCGGCCCTCATGATGGTCCGATGGCGCGGACGTGGGAGCTGTGGGGAAATATCATCATCGCCGCGGTTTTGGCGCTTCCGCTGGCGGCAGCCCTCGCCTACCTCCTCGCCCGGCGCCGCGCCCGCGCCGGGCATCCCGCGCCGGTCCGCACGGCGCTGGCCGACGTCGGCATCCCGGCCGGAACGCTCCCCTGGCTGTGGATGATCCTCACCCCGGCCACCGGTCAGGAAGGGGTCAGTCTCGTCCCGTTCACCGACCTCTTCACTCTCGCCGACGCGCCTGCCGGCGCGGTGTTGACGCAGGTCGGAGGCAATCTGCTGGTGTTCGCGGCACTGGGCGCGCTGCTGCCCGTGCGCGACCCGCGCCTCGCCTCCGTGGCGCGCGTGGCGGCCGTCGCCGCCACCGCGTCGGTCACGGTGGAGGTGCTCCAGTACGCCCTGCGGCTCGGCCGCTACTCGTCCGTGGACGACGTGCTCGTCAACACCGCCGGTGCCGTGCTGGCGGCGCTGGTTACTCGCCGCTGGTGGGCACCCCGGATTAAGGCGCGCTCGGTGCCCGATTAAGGACTGGCGGAAACCCTTTCCGGTTCGCCACATGGGCACGTTTCGCTCAAAAGAAGCACGCGACCAACCTGCGTATCTGTGCGATCGTGGACAAGACGGGGCAAGTTCTCTGGAGACGCCAAACCCGGTTGGTGACAGAGGGTGGTCAAACGTGTTTGAATCCCCGGTACCCCACGATCCTCCGATCTATCGACGCATCGCCGACGGCCTCCGCGCCCGGATCCTGTCCGGCGAACTGCGCGACGGGGACCGGCTACCGGGCGAGAACGCGCTGATGGCCGACTACTCGATCGCCCGCGCCACGGCACGCCAGGCGCTGGCCGTCCTCATCAACGAAGGTCTTGCCGTCCCCAAACGAGGGTCGGGGGTCTACGTGCGCCTGTTCAAGCCGATACGCAGGCACGGCTCGCGCCGTCTGGCGCGGGACCAGTGGGGTGAGGGACGCGCCATCTGGGACGCCGACACGCGCGGCCGGCCGTTCACCGTGGACGAGGTGGAGGTGCTGCGCGAGGAGGTGCCCGAGGACGTGGCCGACATCCTGGACAGCCGCGAGGCGTGGATCAGGCGGCGGCGCTACTCCGTGGACGGGCGGCCGGTGCAGCTCGCCACCTCGTACTTCCCGGCGCGGGCGGTCGAGGGCAGCGCCATCACGTCGCCGGACACCGGGCCGGGCGGCGTCTACGCCAGGCTGCGCGACCTCGGGCTAGCGCCGGCGCACTTCACCGAGGAGATCCGGGCCCGCATGCCCGCGCCGAGGGAGACCGAGCTGCTGGGACTGCCGGGCGGCACACCGGTGATCGTGATCGCCCGCACCGCGTACACGGCGGGCGGCATGCCCGTCGAGTACAACGAGATGGTGCTGGACTCGGCGGCCTACGTACTTCAGTACGACTTCGACGCCTAGGTCAAGCGAGGTTGTCAAGCGGGTAGGTTGACCTGTCCTTTGCGATCATAGATTTCTCTAGAGAAGTCGCGCACCCTTCAAGGAGATGGAACCTCGCAGGGGGCCCCGGAAGGATGACCCGAATGTCCTTTGACCGGCACCTCGCCGACATCGCCCGGGAGTTTCCCCAGTGGACCATCTGGCGAAGCGACGCGGGCCGCTGGTGGGCGACACGTCACCAACCGCTCAGCGACGCGCAGCGCGACGCCGGATGCGCGATGACCATCGACGCGGACGACCCGGAGGATCTGCGCGAGCGGCTCCGGGAGCAGGAGATCAGGGCCGGCGATCCGGCCGCCGCGGCCGGGGACCCGGAGCGGCGCGCCGGGCCCGCGCCGTCCTAGCGCGCGCCACCGGCCGCACCAGGCCGACGGCGGGCGCGTACGAGCAGCCCGGTGCCGGGTCCAGCGTCTCGGCGGCCCCGGCACCGGGCCACCAACGGGGCCATGTGCGCGGAAGCCTCCGACCCGATCGGGGGCGGAGGCTTCCGCTCTGTGGGCCGCGTCCTCACGGCGGTCGAAGCCGTGGGCGGCGGCGTTACTGGTGCAGGTCCGACAGGCGGCCCAGGTTGACGTCGGTGTCGTCGGACACCCTGGGGGCGTTCGGCGTTCCCTGCCGCGGCGCGTCGTCCTGGACGATGATGCGGACGTCGTCCTGGTCCGCGGGCTCCTGCGGGGCGCCGGACGCCTCCCGGCCCTCGAAGGCCCGCTGGTCGAACGGCCGCTCGCCGTGCTCCTCCGCCTGGCCCTGAGCCCGCGGCGCGGCCTGGGCCTCCCGCGGGGCGTGGCCGACCGGCGCGGTGCGCGCCTCGCGCGCGACCCGCTCAGCGGGCGCGGCGGGCGCGGCGTGATCGGCAGGCGCGGCGTGATCGGCGGACGAGGCGTGGTCGTTGGGCGCGACGTGGTCGTTGGGCGCGGCGTGGTCGCCGGGGACGCCGTGGTCACCGGAGGCGGGCCGGCCGTCGGACGCCGGGTGGCCGTCGGACGCGGGCTGCTCGGACGGCGCAGCGGCTCCCTGGCCCCCCACGGCGCGCTCACCCGCGTGACCCTCGCGGACGTCACCGGCGGCCGGCTCGCGCGGTGACGTGGCCTGCTCCAGCACCAGCGGCCCGGCCGCGCTCTCGTTCCGCATCAGGTCGCCCAGCACCGAGCCGATCTCGCTGAGCCGGCGCACGACCTCGGTGTGGGTGTTGGTCAGGTACTCGACCCGGCGGCCGGCGTGCTCGTCCAGCGCGGCCACGCGCCGGTTGGCCTCCTCCAGCGCCGACTCGGCCTCGTTCCGGGCCGCGGTGAGGACGCGGTCGGCCTCGGCGCTCGCCGACTCCAGCAGCCGGGCCGACTCCTGCTCGGCCCCGGTGACCAGTCGCTCGGCCTCGGTGCGGGCGGCACGCAGTGTCTCGTCGGCCTCTGCGCGGGCGGTGGTGAGCTGCTCCTCGGCGTCGGAGCCCGCCTGCGCCAGCATGCCCTCGGCCGCCGCCGTGGCCTCGGCCACCCGGCGCTCGGCCTCGGCCTGCGCCGAGGTCAGGATCTCGTCGGCGGTCGCGCGGGCCGAGGACACGAGCCGCTCGGCCTCCGTCGAGGCCGCCTCGCGCAGCCGGGCGGCCTCGGTCTCGGCGTCGGCCCGTTTGGCCGCCGCCTCCTCCTCGCCGAGCTTGAGGATCTGCGCCAGCCTGGGGCTGAGGTCCTCGTAGTTCTGCGGCGCCTCGACCATGCGCCGCCGGGCCTCGGCCAGCTCGACCCGGCCCTGCTCGGCCTGCTCGATCGCCCTGGCCAGCCGTTCCTCGAGATCCCGTATCTGGTTGCGGGTCCGCGTCATGTAGTCGTGAACCTGACGGCGGTTGTAACCGCGCATCACGACTTCGAAGGTGTCCTCTTGCATCAGATCGGGGATGGACTCGTGCTGGTTTGTCATGGGGGTACCTAAAGGTTTGCGTGAGCCGGGGGATAACTGCGGGTTGTGAGGGTCTGGCAGCGAGACGTCAGGAAACGACTCTCCTGCCATCTGCCCACGTCCGCAAGCGGAACGCCTGACGTGGAGCGGGAATTACGATGGGCCGGGTGTACATCGCAGCGCTGGACGGCGGGGCCGTCCCCGACATTCACCCCGAGGCGTACATAGCGCCCGGCGCGGTCGTGGTCGGCAGGGTGCGCGTGGGACGCGCGTCCAGTATTTGGTACGGCTCGGTCCTCCGCGGCGACGACGAGCGGATCGAGATCGGCGAGGAGTGCAACGTCCAGGACCTGTGCTGCCTGCACGCCGACCCGGGTGAGCCGGCGATCCTGGAGCCACGGGTGAGCCTGGGCCACAAGGCCATGGTGCACGGCGCGTACGTGGAGCGCGGCGCGCTGATCGGCATCGGCGCGATCGTGCTCGGCGGCGCCCGCGTCGGCGCCGGCACCCTGGTGGCGGCGGGCGCCGTCATCGGGCCCGGCAAGCGCATCCCGGCCGGTGTGCTCGTCGCCGGCGTGCCGGGCCGGATCGTCCGCGAGCTCACCGACGACGACCGCGCCTCCTTCGCCCGCACGCCCGACAACTACATGGCCAAGGCGGTCAGGCACCGGCAGGCGTCAACGTCTTGATCAGCGCCGCGTCCGACACCGAGGCGGTGTTGAGCGGGTCGGCGTACTCCGGGAGCTCCGGGCGCAGGAAACGGACGAAGTCGACGGTCAGCTTGAGGTCGGGCAGCCCCTTGACCTGCTTGGCGTTGCCCTTCGTCGCGTCCTTCTTCAGCGTCGCGTAGCTGTCCCAGTCGGTGTACGCCGTGACGCCCCACTGGAGCACCTCGGGCAACTGCGACGGCCAGCGCTGGGCGACCTTCCAGGAGCCGCCCTG
Source organism: Nonomuraea montanisoli (assembly GCF_013363975.1). Classification (GTDB taxonomy): domain Bacteria; phylum Actinomycetota; class Actinomycetes; order Streptosporangiales; family Streptosporangiaceae; genus Nonomuraea; species Nonomuraea montanisoli. The sequence goes on from NZ_JABWGN010000005.1 coordinate 286,275, forward strand.
CTCCCGGTACAACGCCGCGACGAGCCGGCCGGCCCTGGCCAGCACGAGATCGACCCAGCCGCCCTTGACCGCGATCTCCAGCGGCTTGGAGCTGCCGTTCAGCGTGTACTTCGCCTCGACCTGGCCGCTCTTCTCGGCGGTGCCCGTGGTCACGGACACCCAGGTCGGCTTGCCGTACGAGGCCGGCACCCGGGCCATCAGCCCGCCGAGCGAGAACTTCCGCCTCGGCTTGGCGCCCTTCTTGCCCTCGACCTTCACCCGGGCGTACATCACGATGTCGCCGGCCAGTTCCTGGTACACGAACGGCCCGCGGAAGCCGTCGAACCACGTCGACGTCCGGGGCTCCAGGTAGAGCGAGCCCTTCGCCGTGGTGTTCACGTCGAGCTTGGCGATGCGGTCGACGTCCTTCTCGGTGTCGCTCAGCTTGGCCCAGGCGGCCAGATCGGTGGCCGCGGCGAACTCGGTGGACGCCCCGCCGACCTCGCCGCCGGGGGTCGGCGGTAAGGCTCTGGCCACGTCCAGCACGCCCGCGGCGGTCGGCGAGGGCTGCGCCGCGGTGGTCGACCCGCACCCGGCGAGCCCGATCGCCACCGCCACCATTCCTGCCACTTTCGCCTTCATAGTCGGACATTCTGCCGTGTAAAGGCGGTTGTTGATCCCCAAGCGGCAAGTACGATGGCCGCCGTGCGCCCCTGGGATGCGTTCGCCGCCGTCGAAGCGGACGTCCGCGCGATGGTCGCTGACCCGCGCTGGCAGGACCTTCCCGTACCCGTACGCGCCCAGGCGATCGCGTCGCGGACGCTGGTGACGCCCGACGGCGACCGGTGGCTGTTCGGCGCGCACGCGCGCTGGCACCTGCACGATCCGGCCGACGGCCGCTGGCACCCGGCCCCGCCGCCCAGGGGCGCGCGGGTGCGGCCGGCCGAGCACGCCGCCGCGGTGCTGCCCGCCCGGGTGATCCCCCGCGGGCCGGACTTCGCCGCCGAGCCGGGCTCGACGCAGGCGTTCGTCGGCCCGGACGTGCCCGACCACCTCACGGAGCAGATCCGGGTGCTCGTACGGGCCGCGGGGCGCCGCTCGGAGCTGGACTTCCCGCTGACGGCGTTCGGCGAGATCTTCGCCGGCGACGTGCCGAGCACGGTCGCGGCCGTGTGGGGGGTGGTGATGTGGTGCGCGTACGCGCCGGCCTTCGACGGCAACGAGCGGCTGCTGACCATCTTCGGCGAGTACCTGCGCCGCCCCCTGCCCGGCGACGAGTGGGTGCGCTGGCTGCCCGCGCCGCCGCTGCTGGACCTCGTCCGGCTCGTCGCCGAGCGGCAACGGGCCGGCCGCCCCCGCGAGTCGCTCCGGCTGACGGCGATCATGGCCGACGCGGCGCACATCCTGCTGTCCGACACGCGCTTCCGGCCGCGCGCGCTGGCGCTGCTCACGATGGTCGAGCCGGCGCTGTCGCAGCCGGGGCTCGACGAGCGGGCCGCGCGGCGCGACGACGAGTCCGTACGGCAGGCGTGGCTCGAACGCTGCCCCGCCCGGCTGGCCCGGGCCCTCCTGCCCGAGACCGACCCGGAGACGCACTTCGCGCACACGGTGTACGACCTGATGGACGCGCTCTCCTTCACCCGCGACCCGGCACGGGCCGCCGCCACGCTGCTGGCCGACCTGTCCGACTCGCGCGGGCTGCTGCCGGGACGGCTGGACCACCGGCTGCGGCACGCGTACGAGGAGTTGGCCCGCGCGGGGCTGACGGGCACGTCGGCGGCCGAGACGACGCATCCCGGCGGGTTCGAGGTGCTGGGGCCGTCCCAGCCGCTTCCGGGGCCTCCGGGGGCTCTGGGCGCGCGCACGGGGGCCTGGGCCCCACCGCGCCCGCCGGACGCCACGGGAGCCTGGGCCCCGCCACGCCCGCCGGACGCCACGGGCGCCTGGTCGCAGGGCGGCCCCACGGGCTCGCCGGGCGCTCCCATCGGGTCGCCGGACGGTCCGACAGGGTCACCGGACGGTCCGACAGGCGCGTGGTCCCCGGCCGACTCCACGGGCGCCTGGACACCCCCGGACACGACAGGCTCCCGGAGGGCAGGCGACTCCCAGAGCGGAGAAGGCGGCCGCGGAGCGGGCGATGGCCGCGGCACGGTCTCGCCAGCGGAACCAGGTGAGGCCACGGGCGTCTGGACGCCCCCGGACGCGACGGGAGTCCGGGCGGCGGGAGGCGGCCGGGGTGAGGCGCCTGCTGTGCCTGGTGAGGCGCCTGCGAGGCCCGGTGCGGCGCCTGCGGGGCTCGATGAGGCTACGGGCGCCTGGACGTCGGCGGACGACGCCGACAGCACCGGCGCGTGGACCCCGGGCGGGCCCGCGGCGACTCCCGGGCTTCCCGGCGGGCCCGCTGCGACTCCCGGGCTCCCCGGCGGGCCCGCGTCAGATTCCGGGCTCCCCGGCACAGGCGCCCGGGAGCGTCACACGGAGCCCCCGAGGCATCGCCCCGGATCCCCCGAGCCCTACACGGGCTTCCCCGGACCGCAAACGGGCACCTCCCAGCGCCACTCCGGCTCTCCCGAGCGCCACCCCGGCTCTCCCGAGCGCCACACGGGATCTCCCGAGCGCCACACGGGCTCCTCCGGGCCGCGCACGGGCCCCGGCCCCGGGTTCCCTGCGCCCTACATGGGCTCCACCGAGCGCCACCCCGAGCCGCACACCGGCTCCTCCGAGCCCCACGTGGGTTCCTCCTGGCGTCACATGGGCGGGCCGGAGCCTGCGGGCGGGCCGGGTCAGGGGGGCGGGCTCGTGCACACAGGGCCGGACGCCCTCGACCGGTCGGGCCACCCGGCTCATCCTGGCGCGGACGACCGCGGCGCCCGGCACACCGGCGACCGCGACGCCCAAGAGGCCGGTGAGCGCGGCATCGAGAAGGCCCACGAGAGCGACGCCCGGGAGAGCCGTGAGCGCGCCCTCCGGCAGGACCGTGAGCACGCCTTCCGGCAGGACCACGACCGCGCCCCCCGGGAAGACCATGAGCACGCCCTCCGGGAGGACCGTGAGCGTGTCTCCCGGGAGGACCGTGAGCGTGGTGGGTCCGGTCTCTTCCGGCGCTCCGGCGAGCACGGGCGTTCCGGCGTCCCCCAGACCGAGAACACCGGCCGGACGGGAAACGGCGACGCGGGAGGACTCGCCGTCCCCGGAAGCACCGGCCAAGGAAGCACGGGCCAAGGAAGCACCGGCCAAGGAAGCACCGGCCAGGGAAGCGCTGCCCCCGGAAGCGCCGGCCCAAAACAGGGCGCCGGCGCACCGAACACCGACTCACGGAACACCGACGCACCGAACACCGGCGCACGGAACAGCGAGACCGGCGGGATCGGGCGGGCGCGGAGCGCGGCCGGGCGCCTCCCCCAGATCGTGAGGGGCGCCCCCGACGGCGAGGGGACGCGGTCAGGGCGGCTGGCGGCGGCGGTGGCGAGGCGGGTGCTGTCGCGGAGGCCGCGACAGCCCGTCACGTCCGGCTTCGAGATCGAGCCGCCCGACCGGGCGACGGCGGCGGCCGTGCTGGGCGCCGCGTACGCCGCCGGGCTGGCGTGGCAGGCCGTGTCGGGGGCGAGGGTGCCGGAGCGGGGGTTCGCGGGCCAGGCCGCGCTGGTGCGAAGGATCGTCCACGAGCGCGACGATCTTCCCTCCTAACCCACTAATACCGTTATTTCACTCTTACCCCGCCTATATCGTTCCAAGACCCCAAGTCCCCCCATTTAGCTGAATTGTGATCTCTGATTGGGGAAATGACCCCCGTGGGGCCCCGGCGGCGCGCAAAGGAATGACTCCGATGGGCCATGTCGCCCGAAGGGCCCCGGCCGTAACCTCTTAGAGGGTGTGGGCTGCGGAAGGAAGGACGACGCGGTGGGGCACGACGACCTGGACTCTCGGGTCCACGACCGTGTCGCGTTGGACGAGATTGCGCTCTACGCCGAGGTGCTTACCGCTGTTGCCATCAGCGAGCGGCGGCTGACCTTGGACGAGCTCGACGACGCGCTCGGATTGCGGACTTCAGCGAGTCGCTGAAGAACCATCACCATGACGTGGTCCCGGACTCCTGAGGGGTCCGGGACGGTGGTGTGGAGGGTGGCTCACCTCCCACGACATGACTAGTCAGTTCGCCGGCCGCCCTCCTACCAACGGACGACCACCCAACGATCGACTACGACTTCACGAGGCGGGCGATCGCCGCCGACGCCTCCTTGACCTTCGCCTCGGCCTCCGGACCGCCGCTGTTGATCGCCTCGGTCACGCAGTGCGCCAGATGGTCCTCCAGGAGGCCCAGCGCGACCGCCTGCAGCGCGCGCGTCGCCGCCGAGACCTGGGTGAGCACGTCGATGCAGTACGCGTCGTCGTCCACCATCCGCTGCAGGCCCCTGATCTGCCCCTCGATGCGCCGGAGCCGCGTCAGATAGGCCTGCTTGTCACCGGTGTAGCCGTGCATGGTCACCACGATACCCGCATCCGGTATGAGTCATCTGAGGTCCGCGATCAGCTTCTCCCACTGCGGCCCGACCTCGACGGCCGAGTGGCGCAGCGCGGTGTCGAGCGCCCCGGCGGCCAGCGACCGCCGCCTGCGCTCGTCGTCGATGAGCGCGAGCAGCGCCGCCGAGAACATCTCCAGTTCGACGTCGCCGTCGCCCTCCGGCACCAGCACCCCGTTGTAGCCCGTGGCCACGAACTCCGTGGGCCCCCGCGAGCCCTCGAAGGCCACCACGGGAACCCCGCACCCCATGGCCTCCAGCACGGTCATGCCGAGGTCGCCGTTGCGCGCGGTGTTGACCACGATCGACGCCTTGGCGAACTCCCCCGCGAGATCGGGGGTCATGCCCATGAAGTAGACGTGGTTGTGCAGGTCGAGGTCGCGCACCAGCGCGCGCAGCCGCCGCTCCTCGGCGCCGCCGCCGTACAGCCGCAGCCGCCAGTCGGGCCGCTTGTCGGCCACGGTGGCGAACGCCCTGATCAGCCGGTCGTACCCCTTGACCGGGATCCACCGGCCGCCGGCGGCGACGATGCGGTTGTCCATCCGCGAGCGCGGCCACGGGCCGGCCGGCAGCGCGTCGGGCACCGTGTGGACGGCGGACGATCCGTCGAGGAGCCTGGTCCACTCCTCGGCGGCCGCGTCGGTGGCGGTGGCGACCGCCTGCAGCCGCGGGTAGAAGCGCTTGACCGGCGCGGGCACGGCCGGACGTCCCCATTCGCGGGCGATCTTGAGCAGGTCGCGCGGGGCGTGGCGGGCGGCCTGGACGCCGAGCGCCGGCCTGGTGGTGATGAGGACGTCGGACTTGAGGTTGCGCAGCAGCCGCCACAGGGCGACCTCCGCACGCACCTGCCCGCGCGGCAGCAGGCGCCGGCTCCCGGGCCTGGCGTCGATGATCGAGCGCATGGTCACGTCCGGCCCGACGGGGAAGAACGGCCGGTCCTTGTGCCTCCTGACGCTGATCACCTCGACGTCGTGCCGCTCCGACAGCGCGGTGGCGAGGTTGAGCGTGGAGCGCACGTCGCCGCGCATGCCGTACGCGGAGGAGAGCAGCAGGGTGATCTTCACCCGCCCACCTCGATCCGCAGTTCGTCGTCGGCGGTGTAGCAGGGCCGGATGGGCACCCCGTCGATCCGGGCCGACGGATAGTGCAGGCGGCGGCGCTTGCCGTCGACGTCGTCGAGCCGCGAGCCGAGCTTCAGCGGCGTGGCCACGCCCTCGACCTCCAGCGCCGCCTCCCAGGTGCCGGCCTGGTCGGGGTCGGCGGCGAGCACGTCCACCAGGGAGAACGCGGCATGGAAGCGCACGCCCTGCACGGTCGCCCAGGTGCGCCGCATGAGGTCGCCGGACTGCCTGCGGTGCAGGGCGAGCCTGGCCTCGTGGCGGGCGTCGTCGTCCTCGAGGCCGGTGAAGGCCAGCAGGCCCATCACCTCCAGGCGGCCCTCCCTGAACCAGATCGAGCGCACCTCCGCGACCGGCTCGGCGTCGGCGATCTTCAGCGCGAGGTAGCCGTTGCGGGTGCGGTAGGAGCGGTAGGCGAGGGTGCGCTTGCACAGCGCGTACGCGTCGAGGTGGTCGAGGGAGAAGCCCGGATCGACGCTGCGCAGCCGCACGCGCTTGCCGTCGCGCCGCAGGTAGGCGTCCCAGCGCCCGGCCGTCAGCATGAGCGGGGCCAGCGAGACGGCCAGCGTGGCCTCGCCCGCGCGGGCACCCGGGGTGCCCAGCAGCACCTCCCGTTCGACCCCCGTCGTCCGGTGCCTGAGCACGAGTTCCGTTCCGTCACTCAGGGGCTCCTCCATGGCCAGCCTGAGGGAGAGCACATCGGCGAGCGTGACTTCCGCGTCTGTGACCACGACGCGCATCGCGAGCCCCCTCCCCGTCGAATGAAGCCATGCGACGTTGAGGTTACCGTGATTTTCCCGTTATGTGGATGGCGGATTTCTTGCGGGTGCCTGTCCTGACATGCGGAACTCCTCCACTTTACCTGTGGAGGAGTTCCGACTTCCCGTGTCAGGTAGGGGTTTTCACGGATTTGATCAGGAGCTGCGCGACGTCCACGACCTCCAGAGACTCCTTGGCCTCTCCGTTGTTCTTCTTCTCGTTGATCGCGTCCCCGAGCATCACCATGCAGAACGGGCACGCGGTGGAGACGGTGTCGGGATTCGTCGTCAGCGCCTCGTCCACGCGCTCGGTGTTGATGCGCTTGCCGATGCGCTCCTCCATCCACATGCGCGCGCCACCGGCGCCGCAGCAGAAGCCGCGGTCCTTGTGGCGGTGCATCTCCTGGGTCTGCACGCCGGGCACCTTGGACATGATGTCGCGCGGCTGCGAGTAGACCTTGTTGTGGCGGCCGAGGAAGCACGGGTCGTGGTAGGTGATCTTCTCCTCGATCGGGGTGATCGGGGTGAGCTTGCCCTCGTCGACCAGCTTGGCCAGGAGCTGGGTGTGGTGCACGACCTCGTACGTGCCGCCGAGCTGCGGGTACTCGTTGGCGAGCGTGTTGAAGCAGTGCGGGCAGGTGGCGACGATCTTCTTGACGCCGGCCTCGTTGAGGGTCTCGATGTTCTGCTGCGCGAGCATGTTGAACAGGTACTCCATGCCCAGGCGGCGAGCCGGGTCGCCGGTGCACGCCTCCATGGGGCCGAGCACGGCGAACTTGACGCCCGCGATGTGCAGCAGTTCGGCGACCGCCTTCGTGGTCTTCTTGGCCCGGTCCTCCAGGGCTCCGGCGCAGCCGACCCAGAAGAGGTACTCGGTGTCCTCGGGCATCTTCTCGTCGACGAGCTCGACCTCGAAGTCCAACTCCTCGATCCAGTCGGCCCGCTTCATCTCGGACATGCCCCACGGGTTGCCCTTGTTCTCCAGGTTCTTGACCATCACCCCCGCCTCGGACGGGAACGACGACTCGACCATCACCTGGTAGCGGCGCATGTCGAGGATGTGGTCGATGTGCTCGATGTCCACCGGGCACTGCTCGACGCAGGCGCCGCAGTTGGTGCACGACCACAGCACGTCGGGGTGGATCACGCCGTCCTCGCCGACCAGCGGCTTCTCCAGCAGCGCCAGCACGTCGGTGTCGGCGTGGCTGGTGTCGGCCCCGGCCAGCAGGTACGGGGCCACCTTGAAGGCGTGGTCGCGCTGGTCGAGGACGAGCATCTTCGGCGACAGCGGCTTGTCGGTGTTCCACGCCGGGCACTGCGACTGGCAGCGTCCGCACTCGGTGCAGGAGTAGAAGTCGAGGAAGCCCTTCCACGTGGTGTCGCCGATCTTGCCGCGACCCAGCCGTTCCGCGTCGAGGTCCTCGTCCTCGAAGTCGACCGGCTTGCCGTCCACGCGCAGCTCGGGCGCGCCGCCCAGACCGTCCGGGCGGCGGGAGAACAGCACGTTCAGCGGCGCGGTGAAGATGTGCAGGTGCTTGGAGTTGACCACGATCACCAGGAACACCAGCATGAAGCCGATGTGCAGCAGCAGCGCGATCTCCTCCAGCAGCGAGCTGCGCGGCAGCACGTCGCCGAGGGCGAGCGAGACGAACGCGCCCGAGGAGTAGGGAGAGTTGCCGTTGGCGGCCGCGGCGCCGCGGGCCAGGAACAACGTCCAGATGATGTTGAAGATCATGAACAGGACGAGCCACGCGCCGCCCAGGTGGGAGCCGCTGAAGCGCGAGCCGCGGCCCAGCGTCTTGGGCGAGTTCTTGATCCGGATGGCCGCGAACGCGACGAGGCCCAGCAGACACGCGACCGCGATGAAGTCCTGCAGGAATCCCAGCACGGCCCACTGGCCGACGATCGGGATGTGGAAGTCGGGGCGGCCGGTGATCGCGCCCTGCACGATCGCGCCGTACGCCTCGACGTAGACGGTCAGCAGGATGAAGAACGCCCACATGACGAAGAAGTGGGCGACGCCGGACGGCGTCCACTTCAGCAGCTTCTTCTGGCCGAACACCTCGACGAGCTGCGCCTTGATCTCCTCGCCGGCGTGCGTCCTGGCGTACTCCAGACGTTCGGGCGCGGGTGGCCCGACGGTGGCGAGCTTGTAGAGGAACTGCGCCCGACGGCCCGCCACGGCCACCGCCAGGACGGTCATGACGAGTCCGATGATGGCTACCCAGAGCACGGGCCCTCCCACAGACGACGTTGGCTGCCAGCGTACGAGCGCCGGTCCGCCACGCAACGACCAGGTCTCCCCAGAATCCTACCCGTCGGTAACATAACTGGGATAACGCGACCCACCCTACGGCCACGGGCCGTTACCGAACAATGCTCTATGGGGGCGCTACGGCGTGAAATAGCGCTGGATCGTCGGCGCCAGCAGCTCCACCAGCTCCTCCGGCTCGGCCCCCGCCATCGGCTCCAGCCTGAGCACGTAGCGGGCCATCAGCACGCCGAACATCTGGGCGAACGCCGCCTCGATCCGCAGGTGCGGCACCCCGATCGTGTCGGCCACCCTGAACAGCAGCGCGTTGGAGACGAACTCCCGGAACATCGACGCGGCGTACTCGTGCGTCATCGCCGAACGGATGAGCGCGATCATCGGCTCGCGCGTCTCGGGCGTGGCGGTCACCTTGAGGAGCAGCCGGACCAGCCGCTCCCCGATCTCCTCCTGCGGGCCGTCGAGGAGGGCCGGCACGACCTGCTCGGGCGTCAGCGGCAGCCGCATCGCCGCCGCGAACATCCCCTCCTTGGTGTCGAAGTAGTGGTGCACGAGCGCCGGGTCGACCTGCGCCTCCCGGGCGATGCCCCGGACGGTCGCCTTGTCGAACCCCTTCTCGGCGAACACCCGCCGGGCCGCCGCCAGGATCTCCCCTCTGGTGTCGGCCGATCCCGGCCTGCGCCCGGGCCCCCTCTTGACCGTCATGCGGACGCCGCGAGGTGCAGGCGGGCGAACGCGAGCGCCTCGGCGAGGTCGTCGATCCGCTCGGTACGACTGGCCGCCTTGCGCGTGTTGATCTCCAGCACGACCAGCCCGCCGTAGCCGGAGTTCGCCAGGCGCTCCAGGATCGGCGCGCACGGCTGGCTGCCACGCCCGGGCACCAGGTGCTCGTCCTTGTTCGTCACGCCCAGACCGTCGGCCAGGTGCAGGTGCGCCAGGCGGTCGCCGAGCTTGGTGGCCATCTCCATGGCGTCGGAGCCCGACACGGCCGTGTGCGACAGGTCCAGCGTGACGTGGGGGAAGTCGTAGTCGATCGGGTTCCAGTCGGGAGAGTACGGAACGACGTCGTTGCTCCTCGCGCGCAGCGGGAACATGTTCTCCACCGCGAAGATCACGTCGGTCTCGTCACTCATGCGGGCGATCCCGGCCTCGAAGTCGCGGGCGTACTCGCGCTGCCAGCGGAACGGCGGGTGGACCACGACCGCGGACGCGCCGAGCCGCTCGGCCGCCTGCCGGGCCCTGACCAGCTTGGCCCACGGATCGCGCCCCCAGACCCGCTGCGTGACGAGCAGGCACGGGGCGTGGATGGCCAGCACGGGCACCTGGTAGTGATCGGACAGGCGCTCGATCACGTCGATGTCCTGGCTCACGGGATCGGCGCCGACCATGATCTCGACACCGTCGTAGCCCAGGCGAGCGGCGAGCTCGAACGCGTCAGGGGTGCGTTCCGGATATACCGAGGCGGTGGACAATGCGATCTTCGCATTGGGCACACGGATGACGTCAGCCACCTTGCCAGCCTAAGCCGGTGACAGGGTTCTGGCGCGCGACGCCTACGGTTGGGTCATGCCCCGGATCGCAAAAGGCGCCATCCCCAGCCCCAACATCTGGAACACCCCGCAGCTGTACGAGCTGGAGAACCGCGCCGTCGACCCCGACGGCGCGGCCGAGGCGGCCATGCGGGCGATCCGGCCGTGGGACGGCGCCACCGTGCTCGACATCGGCTGCGGCACCGGCTACCACCTGCCGGGCCTGTCGGCCGCCGCGGCGCGGGTGATCGGGGTCGAGCCGCACGGCGACCTGGTGACGCTGGCCCGCCGCCGCTGCGCCGGGCTGCCCAACGTGGAGGTCCACGCCGCCGCGGCGCAGGACCTCCCACTGCCCGACATGTCGGTGGACGTCGCCGTCGCGCGCTGGGCGTACTTCTTCGGCCCCGGCAGCGAGCCGGGGCTGCGCGAGCTGTCCCGGGTCGTGCGGCGCGGCGGCGTCGCCTTCGTCGTCGACCTCGACGCGGGCCGCGGGGCGTTCGGCCGCTGGTTCTCGCGCACGGTGCCCACGTACTCGGCGCGCGAGGTCGAGGCGTTCTGGACGCGGCAGGGCTGGCAGCGGCAGGAGCTCGACCTGCGGATGGTGTTCGAGCGGCGGGCCGACCTGGAGGCCGTGCTGCGCATCGAGTTCGCGCCGGACGTGGCCCGGCAGGCCATCGCGGAGACGCCCGGCCTGGAGCTGGACTACCCCAACGTGCTGCGCTGGCGGCTGTTCTGACCCCCTTGACCTTGACATTGGCGTCAACGTCTACCGTGGGGCCATGCGCATCGGAGAGCTGGCCGGACGTACGGGGGCGAGCACCCGTTCCCTCCGTTACTACGAACAGCACGGGCTGATCACCTCACGGCGGGGCGCCAACGGCTACCGCGAGTACGCCGAGGACGACGTCCGTCTCGTGGAGGAGATCCGCACGCTGCTGTCGGTGGGCTTCACGCTGGAGGACACCCGGCCGTTCGTGAACTGCCTGCGGGCCGGCCACGAGAAGGGCGGGGCGTGCCGCGACTCGGCGGAGGTCTACCGGCGCAAGCTGGTCGAGATCGACGACGAGATCCGCACCCTGCTCGCCCGCCGCGCCGAGGTCTCGGCCCAGCTCGACGAGTCCTGCTCCGGCTGCATGTTTTCCATCCGAGGAGAGAAATGATCACGCTCACCACCGAGAACTTCGACGAGCAGGTCCTGCGCGCCGGCAAGCCCGTCCTGGTCGACTTCTGGGCCGAGTGGTGCGGGCCGTGCCGCATGGTCGCGCCCGTGCTCCAGCAGATCGAGAGCGAGTACGGCCTGACCATCGGCAAGCTCAACACCGACGAGAACCCCGAGATCATGTCCCGGTACGGCGTGCTCAGCCTCCCCACGCTTCTGCTGTTCGAGAACGGCGAGCCCGTGCGTCAGGTCGTCGGCGCCAAGCCCAAGCGCATGCTGGTCTCCGACCTCGGCCTGGGATGACACCGGCGGCGACCTCCCGCCTCGCCGCGATTGTCGGTCGGGCTGCCTGAGCGCGATTGTCGGTCGGGGCCGCTAGCCTGCTCGGCATGGCCAAGACTGCCCCCAAACCCGGTTACCGCTGCGCCGAGTGCGGCTGGCGCAGCCCCAAATGGGTGGGCCGGTGCGGCGAGTGCCAGGCATGGGGCACGGTCGACGAGGAAGGCGCCCGCGCCGGCGTCAACGTCGTCCAGGCCGGCGCCACCACCTCCCCCGCCCTGCCGATCGGCAACGTCAAGGCCGAGGTGGCGATCGCCCGCACCACCGGGGTGAGCGAGCTCGACCGGGTCCTCGGCGGCGGCCTGGTGCCCGGCGCGGTCGTCCTGCTGGCCGGCGAGCCCGGCATCGGCAAGTCCACGCTGCTGCTGGAGGCCGCCGCCCGCATCGCCGAGCGCGACACCGTCCTCTACGTCACCGGCGAGGAGTCCGCCGCGCAGGTCCGCCTGCGCGGCGACCGCATCGGCGCCATCCGCGACCGCCTCTACCTCGCCGCCGAGACCGAGCTGTCGGCCCTGGTGGCCCACGTCGAGAAGGTCCAGCCCCAGTTGCTCGTGGTCGACTCCGTGCAGACGATCGGCTCGGCCCAGGCCACCGGCGTGCCCGGCGGGGTCACCCAGGTCCGCGAGGTCGCCGCCAACCTCGTGCGCCTGGCCAAGGAGCGCAACATGGCGACCGTCCTGGTGGGGCACGTCACCAAGGAGGGCTCCATCGCCGGCCCCCGCACCCTGGAGCACCTGGTCGACGTCGTGCTCAACTTCGAGGGCGACCGCCACTCCCGGCTGCGCATGGTCCGCGCGATCAAGAACCGGTTCGGCCCCACCGACGAGGTCGGCTGCTTCGACCTGCACGAGCGCGGCATCGAGGGCATCACCGACCCGAGCGGGCTGTTCGTCTCCCGGCGCAGCAGTCCGGTGCCCGGCACCTGCGTGACCGTGACCGTCGAGGGCACCCGGCCGCTCCCGGCCGAGGTGCAGGCCCTGGTCGCCCGCACCGAGGCGCAGCAGCCCCGGCGCACCTCCTCCGGCCTCGACACCTACCGGGTGCAGATGATCCTGGCCGTGCTGGAGCGGCGGCTCAACGCCAAGCTCGGCGGCTGCGACGTGTTCACCGCGACGGTGGGCGGCATCAAGCTGGCCGACCCGGCGGTCGACCTCTCCGTCATGCTCGCCGTCGCCAGCGCCGCCGGCGACAAGCCGCTCCCGGCCGGGCTCGTCGCCCTCGGCGAGGTGGGCCTCGCGGGCGAGCTGCGGCCGGTCAAGGACGTGCGGCGGCGGCTCAGCGAGGCCGCCAGACTGGGCTTCCGCCGGGGTCTGGTGCCCGCCGGCTCCCTCGACGAGGGCACGCGCAAACGTGACGGGCAGCGCTCCCTGGTGCCGGTGGGATCGGTCACGTTCGCCCCCGGATTCGAGGTGGTGGAGGCGGAGAACGTCTGGGACGCTCTCACACACGTCACATAGCGCCGCTAAGCTGGGCTTGACTATTTCGACACGGGGGTCTGGTGCCAAACGACAGGAGTCTGGACGACCGCCGTCGCGAAGCCCTGGCCGCGGTGGCCCCGGGCACACCTCTGCGCGACGGCCTGGAGCGGATCCTGCGCGGGCAGACCGGCGGGCTTCTCGTGCTCGGCTACAACAGCGAGGTCGAGCAGCTCTGCAGCGGCGGCTTCGAGCTCGACGTCGACTTCTCGGCCACCCGGCTGCGCGAGCTGGCCAAGATGGACGGCGCGATCGTGGTCAGCGACGACCAGAAGATCGTGCGCGCCGCGGTCCACCTCGTCCCCGACCCGGCCATCCCCACCGACGAGTCCGGCACCCGCCACCGCACCGCCCAGCGGGTCGCCCGGCAGACCGGCCTGCCGATCATCGCGATCAGCAAGTCGATGCGGATCATCGCCCTCTACCTCGACGGCATCCGCTACGTTCTGGAGGAGTCGGCGGCCATCCTGTCCAAGGCCAACCAGGCTCTGGCCACCCTGGAGCGCTACAAGCACCGCCTCGACGAGGTGTCCGGCACGCTGTCGGCCCTGGAGATCGAGGACCTGGTGACCGTTCGCGACGTGGCGGCCGTCGCCCAGCGGCTGGAGATGGTGCGGCGCATCTCCGACGAGATCAAGGGCTACGTGGTCGAGCTCGGCACCGACGGCCGGCTGCTGTCGCTCCAGCTCGACGAGCTGGTGGCGGGCGTCGACTCCGAGCGGGAGCTGGTGGTGCGCGACTACCTCCCGGCGCCGTCGGGCCGGCGCGCCCGGCGCCTGTCGGAGGCCATGCACGACCTCGACGAACTGTCCGGCAGCGCCCTGCTCGACCTGACGGCGGTGGCCCACCTCCTCGGCCACGACGGCGGCGAGACCCTCGACACCCCGGTCAGCCCGCGCGGCTTCCGCCTGCTGGCCAAGGTCCCCCGGCTGCCGGCCACGGTGGTGGATCGCCTGGTCAACCACTTCGGCGGGCTGCAGAAGCTGCTCGCGGCCAGCATCGACGATCTACAGGCGGTCGGCGGGGTCGGCGAGTCGCGCGCCCGCAGCGTCCGCGAGGGCCTGTCACGCCTGGCCGAGTCCTCCATCCTCGAACGCTACGTCTGACCGCGTCTCGGTCACCGGACGGGGCCGGCGGCCGGCGGGACTGGGACGGTCGTGACGGAACGGTCGGGTCACCTGAGGTGGAAGACCCCCTTGGGGCTCTTCAGCTTGCCCATGCGGGCCACCGCCACGTACGTGCCCGGCAGGGCCGAGGCCGGCGTGGTGCGGCAGTCGGCGCTGGAGCGGCGCCGGTCCCAGTCGAGCGTGCGGACGTACGGGATGCCGCGCTCCAGCTCCCGCTGCTCGCCGGCGGGCCCGCTCACGCAGTCGGCGGTGGACCAGATGCGGTCCTCGCCCGAGGTGATGCGGACCTCCAGGGCCCGCGGCCCCACGTCGGCCCGGCACATGACGGGCCCGGTGTTGACCAGCGTGACGAGGAAGTTGGGCCACGCGCCACCGGTGTAGACGTCCTGCTTGCCCTGCAGGCTCAGCACCAGGTCGTCCTCGGCGCACGGTTGTCCGGGACGGTCCGGCCCGGCGCCGGCCGCTGCCGCCGCCGCTGCCGGGGTGGCGTCCCTGTTGGGACTCGGCTGGGGCGTCGGGGTGGCCGTGCCGAGGGCGAGGGTGCGCAGACCCGCCAGCAACGGGTCGGCGGAGGGCGACTCACCGGCGGAGGACTCGGCGCTGGAGGAGCGCTGCGGCCCGTCGGCGCCGCTGGAGCACGCCCACGCCACCACGGCCACGACCACCAGCACCGCGATGAGCACGCTCATCCGCCGCCGCCAGTAGACGTCACCGCCACCGTCGCCGTCGCCACGTATCGTATCCGGGTCCATACTCACAGCATGGTAATGGTACGGCTACTTAGCGTGACGACACGCCGATGCCGTCGGTCTCGGCATACGCTGGGGCGCGTGGTTGAGCCGAACCTCCTGCACGTACCCATTCTGGAGTGGTACGAGTCCAACGCCCGGGATCTCCCGTGGCGCGCCGCCGACGCGACCCCGTGGGGCGTGCTCGTGAGCGAGATCATGCTCCAGCAGACCCCCGTCGCGCGCGTGCTGCCCGTCTGGCTCGAGTGGATGGAGCGCTGGCCCACTCCCAAGGCGCTGGCGGCCGAGCAGCCGGGCGAGGCCGTGCGCCACTGGGGGCGGCTCGGCTACCCGCGCCGCGCCCTGCGACTGCACGCCTGCGCCCGCGCCATCGCCGAGGAGCACGGCGACGAGGTGCCGTCCGACCACGCCACGCTGCTGTCGCTGCCGGGCATCGGCGAGTACACCGCGGCGGCGGTCGCCAGCTTCGCGTACGGCGGCCGGCACGCGGTGCTGGACACGAACGTGCGCCGGGTGTTCGCGCGGGCGGTGCGGGGCGAGGAGTACCCGCCGGTCGCCACGTCTGCGGCCGAGCGGCGGCTGGCCGAGACCCTGCTGCCCGAGCTGGGCGCGGCCCGGTGGGGAGTGGCGGTCATGGAGCTGGGGGCGCTGGTGTGCACGGCCCGCGCCCCGCGCTGCGCCGACTGTCCCGTCACCCACGCCTGCGCCTGGCGGCTGGCCGGCAAGCCGCCGCACGAGGGGCCGGCCCGCAAGGGGCAGACGTACGCGGGCACCGACCGGCAGTGCCGTGGCCGCCTGCTCGCGGTGCTGCGGGCGGCGCACGGCCCGGTGCCGAAGGAGGCGCTGGACGCCGTGTGGGACGACGCGGTGCAGCGGGAGCGCGCCCTGGACGGCCTGGTCGCCGACGGTCTGGCCGAGGCCCTGGACGACGGCACCTACCGCCTGCCGCACGCCTGACCACCCGCGGCCGCCTCGCACCGCACCGTGTGCCGCCCTCCGGCTACCTGGCCCAGAGCGGCACGATGCGCTCCGAAGCCTTGGGGGCCAGGTCGCACGCGTCCGGCTCGGACTCTCCTCCCGGGTTGTACACCTGGGTCCCGGCGGGGGCGACCACGATGGACACGAACCCGCGCTCCGCGTCCGCGCACATCTGGCGGCTGACGTCCGCGGGCAGCACCATGGTGTCCCCCGCGCCGACCTCGAACCGCTCACCGCCCAGCTCGACGACGGCCGAGCCGTCGATCCAGGTCCACACCAGCTCGGCGTCGAACGCGTGCACCGGGCCGACCATGCCCGGCTTGGCGTCCACCCGCCACATGGCCTGGGCGGCGCCGCCCTGTGTCGGGGAGGCGAGCGTGGTCATGACGGCGTTCGGGGTCTCGGTCTTCCGGGTGTCGGCGGACAGGACAACTGACATCTTCAATCCCCTAAGATAGGCAACTACGTTGTCTATATAGTGAACCAGGTTGTCTATCATGTCAAGCCAAGGCTTCGAGCTTCCGCTGCGCCTGCTGCTCGCGTTCCGGATGCTGATCGACGAACTCCACACCGAGCTCGCCCGGCAGGGTCATCCGGACATACGGCCCATGCACGGGTTCGTCATGCAGGCCATCGGACCGGCGGGCACCACGGCCGTCGAGCTGGGCCGCACGCTCGGGGTGTCCAAGCAGGCCGCGGGCAAGACCATCGACACCCTGGAGCGCATCGGCTACGTGGAGCGGAGCACCGACCCCCACGACACGAGACGCAGGGTCGCCCGGCTCACGCCGTACGGGGAGGACGCGCTCGACCGGTCGGCGCGCATCTTCGACGCCCTCCGCGCCCGCTGGGCCGGCGAACTGGGCGAGGAACGGCTCCAGGCCCTGGAGTCGGACCTGCGCAGGATGACCCCGGACAACCTGTGGCGCCTCGACATCCCCGGCTGGTTCGGGACCCTGTGACCCACTCGGCCTCCAGGGGGCAGCTCTCCGCACCCTCAGCGCCTCGGCCCACTCCCCCTCCGCAGGAGGCAGCCCTCCGAGTCCTCGGCCCCTCGGCCCGCTCCCCCTCCGCAGGAGGCAGCTCCCCGTGCTCTTTGCCGCTCGGCCCACTCCGGCCTCCCGGGAGGCAGCCCCGCGCCCTCAGGGGCTCGCCGCTCCTGAGAGCCGCGGGAGAATCAAGGCGCCGCACCCTCAGGGTGATCGCCGGGCCCGGCGGCCCGCAGAAGGACTCGCCACACACGGAACCGTGTCAGAGGACTCGACGAGCACGCCACTCCCAGAACCCGGCCCGGGCCGACCTCATCGAGCACGTGCCGGCCGCCCGCGACCGCCAGGGCGGCCGGGCCCCGCGGCTGCTCGGAACCCGCTCAGGCGGCGAGCTGGAGGCCGAGGCCCGTGAGGTTGGTACGGGCCCAGTCGAGCTCCTGCGCCAGCATGGACACCAGGGCGCCCGGCCCCTTGGCGCGGCCGGGGACCGCGAGGTTGTGCGTCTCCACCTCGATGTGCGCGCTGCCGCTGACCGCGCCGGACAGCATGGCTGTGAGCGTGTCGTGCAGCACCGCGCCCGTGCTGGGCGTCTCGCCCGTGTGGTTGTGGACGTGGCCGAGCTTGACCACAGGGGCGCCGGCGGCGGCCAGGCCGCGCAGCGCCGCGCCGGGCTCCTCGGAGCCGCAGGCGAGGTGGCAGGCGTCCAGGCACACGCCCAGGTGCTCGGAGTCGATGCCGCACACCCGCTCCAGCGCCTGCTCGGTGGTCTCCAGGACGCAGCCGGGCCACGGCTCGAAGCCGACGCGGATCGTCTTGCCGGTGACGCTGTAGATGCCGCGCAGCTCGCGGGCCAGCCGCTCCAGGCGGCGCGTGGCGATGGAGTGCAGGTCGGCCGGCCAGTCGCGGCGCCAGCCGATGGGGATGGTGGAGATGCTGCCGAACCTGACGTCGTCGGGCAGCAGGAACGCCAGGATCTTGGCCAGGGCCATCGTGTAGCGGTAGCGCTCGGGCTTGGCCCAGTCGGGGCCCGGGACCTCCTGGTTGCGCCCGCCCGTGCCGTTCAGGCTCACGACCTCCAGGCCGCGCTCCTCCAGGGAGCGGCGCAGCCGTACGAGCTCGATGCGGTCGGCCGTGAGGTGGTCGGCCACGCTCGGCGAGAGCCACAGACCGATGCCCATCCGCTCGACCCCCAGCCGCTTGCGCACCGGCACCGCGTAGCGGGTCAGGTGGGCGATCAGGTTCTCGAGGTCCTCGGCGGGGTGGACGCCCGCGTTGTAGGCGAGGTGCACGAGCGTTCCGTCGTCGTGACGCAGGCGCATCGGTTTCCTCCACGGCTTCGCTTTGATCGTTGGCATCACCCGGTCGGGGATCGCGTGGACGCTGCCGAGCATGCCCGTTCGGGGAGGCGTACGCGTCCGCCCTGGGTTGACTGCCTCGTACTCCCCAGGGAGCAGTCCCACCCTAGGTAAACGATCTTGCGGCTTACTTGGGGAAGACTTGGTGGTGCTCTACACAGAGTAGTACTACTCGCCGTCGCAGGCACACTTTTCCGCGCCAACAATTCCGCAACGACCCTGTGAGTCGTCCCACGCCGCTGCTCACGCCGGGAGTGCCTGAGCGGCCGCACCGGGAAATCGGCAGCGGGCGTCCCCGCGAGAACTCCCCGGAAAAAGGCGAGGCCCCCGTGTGAGCGAGTCACACGGGGGCCTCGGTGCGCCCTCGCGGGCGTCAGTGCTGGATCGAACCGGCGATCGCGGCGGCCGAGTCGGGCACCTGGGACGACGCGTTCTCACCGGTGAAGATGAACTTCGCGTTGTCGCCCTCGCCCTCGATGGTCACCTTGATGACCTGCCCCGGGCGGAGCTCGCCGTACAGGATCTTCTCCGACAGCGAGTCCTCCAGCTCGCGCTGGATGGTGCGCCGCAGCGGACGGGCGCCCATGACCGGGTCGTAGCCGCGGTCGGCCAGTAGCTGCTTGGCCTCGGGCGAGACCTCGAGCCCCATGTCGCGGTCCTTCAGACGCGCCTCGACCTGCGAGAGCATCAGATCCACGATCTGGATGATCTCGACCGGCGTCAGCTGGTGGAAGACCACGATGTCGTCGACACGGTTGAGGAACTCCGGCCGGAAGTGCTGCTTGAGCTCCTCCTGGACCTTCGCCTTCATCCGCTCGTAGTTGGACTCGGTGTCGTTGGACTTGGCGAACCCGACCCCGATGCCCTTGGAGATGTCGCGGGTGCCGAGGTTGGTGGTCATGATGATGACCGTGTTCTTGAAGTCCACCACGCGGCCCTGGGCGTCGGTCAGGCGACCGTCCTCCAGGATCTGCAGCAGCGAGTTGAAGATGTCGGGGTGGGCCTTCTCGATCTCGTCGAACAGGACCACGGAGAACGGCTTGCGCCGCACCTTCTCGGTGAGCTGGCCGCCCTCCTCGTACCCGACGTAGCCGGGCGGGGAGCCGAACAGCCGCGAGACGGTGTGCTTCTCCATGAACTCCGACATGTCCAGGCTGATCAGCGCGTCCTCGTCGCCGAACAGGAACTCCGCCAGAGCCTTGGACAGCTCGGTCTTACCGACGCCGGACGGGCCGGCGAAGATGAACGAGCCGCCGGGACGCCGCGGGTCCTTCAGGCCGGCGCGGGTGCGCCGGATGGACCGCGACAGGCCCTTGATGGCGTCGTCCTGGCCGATGATCCGCTTGTGGAGCTCGTCCTCCATGCGGAGCAGGCGCTGCGACTCCTCCTCGGTCAGCTTGAAGACCGGGATGCCGGTGGCCGTGGCGAGGACCTCGGCGATGAGCTCCTCGGTGACCTCGGCGACGACGTCCATGTCGCCGGCCTTCCACTCCTTCTCGCGCCGCTCGCGCTTGAGCTGGAGCTGCTTCTCCTGGTCGCGCAGGGCCGCGGCCTTCTCGAAGTCCTGCGCGTCGATCGCGGACTCCTTGTCGCGCCGGACGTTGGCGATCTTCTCGTCGTACTCGCGCAGGTCCGGCGGAGCGGTCATCCGGCGGATGCGCATCCGCGAACCGGCCTCGTCGATGAGGTCGATCGCCTTGTCGGGAAGGTAGCGGTCGCTGATGTAGCGGTCGGCCAGCTGCGCGGCGGCCACCAGAGCGCCGTCGGTGATGGACACCCGGTGGTGCGCCTCGTAGCGGTCGCGCAGACCCTTGAGGATCTCGATCGTGTGGCTGAGCGAGGGCTCGGCCACCTGGATCGGCTGGAAGCGCCGCTCCAGCGCCGCGTCCTTCTCGAGGTACTTGCGGTACTCGTCGAGGGTCGTGGCACCGATGGTCTGCAGCTCGCCGCGGGCCAGCATCGGCTTGAGGATGCTGGCGGCGTCGATCGCGCCCTCGGCGGCACCCGCACCCACGAGCGTGTGCAGCTCGTCGATGAACAGGATGATGTCGCCACGCGTGCGGATCTCCTTGAGCACCTTCTTCAGGCGCTCTTCGAAGTCGCCGCGGTAGCGGGAGCCGGCGACCAGGGCGCCGAGGTCAAGCGTGTAGAGCTGCTTGTCCTTCAGCGTCTCGGGCACCTCGCCCCTGACGATCTTCTGCGACAGGCCCTCGACGACGGCGGTCTTGCCGACGCCGGGCTCGCCGATGAGAACGGGGTTGTTCTTGGTCCTCCGGGAGAGGACCTGCATGACCCGCTCGATCTCCTTCTCGCGGCCGATGACCGGATCCAGCTTGCCCTCGCGGGCGGCCTGGGTCAGGTTGCGGCCGAACTGGTCGAGCACCAGGGACGTCGACGGGGCCGACTCCTGAGGGCCGCCCGCGGCGGCCGGCTCCTTGCCCTGGTAGCCGTGGAGCAACTGGATGACCTGCTGCCTGACACGGTTGAGATCGGCTCCAAGCTTGACCAGCACCTGGGCCGCCACACCTTCACCCTCGCGGATGAGCCCGAGCAGGATGTGCTCGGTGCCGATGTAGTTGTGGCCCAGCTGCAGAGCCTCACGGAGCGACAGCTCAAGAACCTTCTTGGCCCGCGGGGTGAACGGAATGTGCCCCGACGGAGCCGACTGGCCCTGGCCGATGATCTCCTCGACCTGCTGGCGCACTCCTTCAAGGCTGATGCCGAGGCTCTCCAGAGCCTTGGCGGCTACGCCCTCTCCTTCGTGGATCAAACCAAGAAGAATGTGCTCAGTGCCGATGTAGTTGTGGTTGAGCATCCTGGCTTCTTCCTGCGCCAGGACAACAACCCGCCTCGCTCGGTCGGTGAACCTCTCGAACATCTCGTCGCTCCTCACAGAGCGGTCAGTCAGGCCGGTTTAGTCCGGTCCCGTCATCCCGCATGCTAGCCCTGGCTCGGCGAACCGTGCCCACTGCCGCTGACACGCTCTATAGCAGAGACGTTCCCCGAGAGCAGGGCGTTCACCCTCTATCCAACTACCGTTCGGGGGTGGCGTGTTCCCGATACGCCGCAAGCGAACGATGTTTAGGGGACTCGGGGAAGCGACTCCAATTCGCCGCTCCAGCAGGGGTGGATCGTGTGTCCGAACGTGGGATCACCTTGTCATCGGACACCGGCGCCGGACACCGCCGGGACGCCTGAGAGAACGGTCTCGGGTGTGACCGCAGCCCGCACATGACGCGTAACCATGTCCGAAACCCCTGCGCCCACATCCTACGTGCCGTCTCAAAGGGCCGCCAATCGTTCATGAAGGGGTTCACGACCGGCGAAATCCGCAGTCTGGTCAGCCCGGTTACCGGAGGCCGGAGGACCGCCCGCCGGGCCTGTCAGCAGGCGACGGGGCGGGCGGCCGGGATTGCGCGGGGCGACGGGCCCGCGGGGGTGGAACGGGCCATGGCGAAGAAACGGTGTCCGGGGGGCCGGCGGGCAAAACGCCTTACGGCGGCGGCATTCGGCGACGGACGGGAGAACGGACGTCAGGCCCCAAATACCCGCCCATGCGGCGAAACCAAGATCAATAACTCGCCCTGGGCGTCCAGCATTTGAGAAGGATTAAAATGATCATGCGCTTATGGCGTTCGCCGGGGTCCTAGGCGAGCGCCATAAGCGCATGGTCCGCAGTCGCTCAGTGGGCGGCTTCGTACTTCTCGACGACGGTGGAGGCGATGCGGCCACGCTCGCTGACCGGCAGGCCATGAGCCTTCGCCCACTGACGGATCTCCGAGCTCTTCTCGCGGCTCATCGCCCGCTGGCTGCCGCGCCCACGCCGCCGCGTCGACACGGCGCCTGCCCGGCGCGCGTGCTGAACGAAAGGCGAGAGGGCGTCGCGGAGCTTCTTGGCGTTAAGGTCGCTGAGGTCAATCTCATACGAGGAGCCGTCAATGGCGAAGCTGACCGTCTCATTGGCCTCGCCCCCATCGAGGTCATCGATGAGAATCTCCTGGATCTGCTTGGCCATCTACGCAATCCTTTCCCGGAGCATTGTTTCATTCGCTGGCCCAAACATATACCCGGAAAGGCGCGGAGACAATTCAGCGCCGCCGCGAATCGGCTGACTGACCGGTCAGTGCCGATCAGTTGCGGTTCTCGGCCTCATCCTGCCGGTTTGACCTGCGCCCGGCGGCCTCGGAGCGCCACAACTTCACCACGCCAAAGATGAAGGCGCCGCCGACCACCACCGGGGGGATGAGCGCCGACAATACGTCCGTAACGGCTTGCATTCGTCCTCGCCTCCACAGCGGACGGGGTTTCAGGGG
This sequence comes from Nonomuraea montanisoli, assembly GCF_013363975.1. Taxonomy (GTDB): domain Bacteria; phylum Actinomycetota; class Actinomycetes; order Streptosporangiales; family Streptosporangiaceae; genus Nonomuraea; species Nonomuraea montanisoli. The sequence goes on from NZ_JABWGN010000005.1 coordinate 308,932, forward strand.
ACTCCCTTTATGCACGACGGGCGCGGGGAGCATGAGCGGGGCTCATGCCGCTCGGGGTCGCAGGCTTCGGCTCCGGACCATGGCGGCACGTGAGCGCTCCGCGCCAGACCGGGGCGCCGACTTGGGCCGCCCTGGTTGCCCCATAGCCTAATGCCAGTCTCTCCAGGCTCCTTACCGGATCAAGCGAAAATTTTGCTGAATGGCATCGCCGCAGGTACACCCACCTCAACGAAGATCTTTGACCACCCGCGTTCCGGCCAGCCGGTCATGCGGACCACGCTGCGCCGGCCTGTCGATCAAGATGAGCATCCCCACGGCGAAGAGGAAGATTCCGGCCAGCAGATTGACCAGCGGAATGCCCAACAGCATGACGGGTCCCGGATACAGCAGAGCGCGTTTCAGCAGAGCCCGCCGCGGAAGGTCGTCCGGCGTCACCTGAATCTTCATGATCGCCTTGCCGAACGTGCGGCCGGCGCCGCAAAGAGCCTCCCACTCATAGGCGGTATATGCCAGGCCCGCCGTGAACCAGGCCACCGCCCCGGCCAAGCGACCGGCCGACAACTCGGGCGCCCCGACAGTTCGGAAGGACACCCATAGGGCGATGAACAGAATGTAATAGAACACCCCGAAGGCAACACCCTCAATGAGCCGCGCGGCAAGGCGTTCCCACCATTCAGCGGGTCTCACGCCCGTCCGCGTCGCCTCCATAACGCACCTCGGCTCGGCACCGGACCAGTGACCTTCATATTGACACGGCCCGGGCACAAAACAGAGGCCGGCGCGGAGCCGGCCTCTGCTTCGGGTGCGCGGATTACTTGATCTTGACCACCACGGTCTTCGCCACCTTGTCGGCGAACGTCTGCTGCAGCGGCTTGTCCCAGAGCTGGGAGGCGCCGTTGAGAGCCACCACCAGTCCGCCGAGCGTCGTCGAGAGCGGGATCGGCAGCGCGGCCAGGACGTAACCGCCCCAGGTCACGGCGGCCCGCTTGAGAGCGACGTCCGTGGTCAGGCCGGCCGGCGGCACGGGGCCGCCGACCGGAGCGATCTTGATGCCCATGACCATCTTGCCGAGGGTCTGCCCCTTCATCTTGGTCATGAGGAACTCGTAGCCGACGTACAGGAGGGTGAGCACGAGGCCGACCAGGAACCCGACGGCGCCCGGGCCCAGCCCGCCGGGGTCCCCACCGGCGTTCCAGTCGTAGGTCGACAGGAGGACCGCCGCGAAGATCCCGCCGATGATCAGGTTCAGCACGCCGAAGATCACGCCGTCGATGACCCTGGCCAACAGGCGCTGCCACCACTCGGCGAGCGGGGCCGGGGCGCCCGGCGGCTGCAGGCCGATCGGCTGGCCGAAGGGCTGACCGTAGCCGGGCTGCTGACCGTAGGGCTGGCCGAACTGCTGCGGCTGCCCGTACTGGCTCTGACCGTAGTCCTGCTGCTGCCCGTACTGCTGCTGGCCGTAGTCCTGCTGCGCGTACTGGCCCTGGCCGTAGTCCTGCTGGCCGTACTGCTGGCCCTGGCCCTGCCCGTAGCCGGGCTGGGACTGGCCCTGCTGACCGTAGCCCTGCTGGCCGTACTGCTGCTGGCCCTGGTCGTAGCCCTGCTGCGGCTGGCCGTAGCCGGGCTGGGAGGGCGGCTGCTGGCCGTACTGCTGCTGGCCGTAGCCGGGCTGCGACTGGCCCTGCTGACCGTAGCCCTGCTGACCGTAGCCCTGCTGCGGCGGGGGCGCGTAGCCGGGCTGGCCGTACTGCTGGCCGGAGGGCGGCTGCTGGCCGTACTCCGGCTGGGAGGGGGGCTGCTGGCCGTACGCGGGGTTCTGCCCGTACTGCTGGCCGGAGGGCTGCCCGTACTGCTGCTGCCCGTACTGCTGGCCCGAGGGGGGCTGCTGGCCGTAGCCGGGCTGGGACTGGCCCTGCTGGCCATAGCCCTGCTGCTGCCCGTACTGCGACTGGCCGTGGCCCTGCTGCTGGCCGTAGCCGGGCTGCGGCTGGCCCTGCTGGCCGTAGCCGGGCTGCTGACCGTAGCCGGGCTGCTGACCGTAGCCGGGCTGCTGCCCGTACTGCTGGCCGGAGGGCTGCCCGTAGCCGGGCTGGCCGTAGTCCTCGGCGCGGTAGCCCACGACCGTCGCGTCGGGGTCGGCCTCACCGTGGGGGCGGTTCGGGGGTTGTCCGTACTGGGGATTCCCGGCAGCGTTCTCGCCGGATTCGTCCTGTGGATACGGCGGCTGTCCGGTGCTCACCGTGTCACCTCGCTTCGAGAGTGCATGTAGCACATGTCAGGACACATGCCTGTGCTGCCCAACGTATCGACATAGGTATCAACAATCACCTTTCTCGTCGGTCAAGGTCGGCGTCACCGGATGTCAGATGGAGCAGCATGCGGGTGTTGCCCAGGGTGTTGGGCTTGACGTGCTCAAGGTCAAGGAACTCCGCCACGCCCTCGTCGTACGAGGTCAGAAGCTCGGCGTAGACCTCCGGGGAGACCGGGGTGCCCTGGATCTTCCGAAAGCCGTGGCGGGCGAAGAAATCGACCTCGAAGGTCAGGCAGAACACCCGGCTGAGCCCGAGCTCCCTCGCGGTACGGATCAGCGCGGAGACGATCCGGTGGCCGATGCCCAGCCCGCGGAAGGCGGGATCCACGGCGACCGTCCTGATCTCGGCCAGGTCCTCCCAGAGCACGTGCAGGGCGCCGCAGCCGACAACCGCGCCTCCCCGCTCGGCGACCCAGAACTCCTGAACGTCCTCGTACAGCGTGACGGTGGCCTTCTCCAGGAGACGTGGACCGGCACCGGCATAGGTGTCGACCAGGCGCCTGATCGTCCTGACGTCCGACGTGCGGGCACGGCGCACCACGATGTCGGTGTCAGACACGGTGACCTCGGCGACCTGTTCCATGGGCATCCAGAGTACAGATCCCATTACGGCTCGTACCAAAATCCTCGCTGCCTCCGGCATCCGACATGTCACTCCAGGGTGCTGCGCCCGGGCAACGTGCGGCTCAACTCATGGCAAAGTAGACATAAAGTCGGACAGGCAGCACGGGACTCGTTGTCACCTGGTGACCCTTCGGTAGCGATACCTCTACAGACTTGGCAGTTCTGGTTGAGCAGGAACCCGAGGTGCACTAATGTCCAGCGACGATGTCACCCGCGCGACCCCCGCGTGGAGACGCGCCCAATCCCCGCACGGGGAGCCGGGGACCCGCCGGTGGCGAGCTCTCGAGTGCTACCACCTGGGGTGAATCCGAGCATCGCGCTCGGTAGGGCTGCTCCGGCCCGAACCCGTCAGCTAACCCGGTAGGCGTCGATGAGAGGAGCTGGTCGGTGAAGCGCACGCGCGGTCGCGGAAGGACGAGGGCGGGCCGGCATGCCCGCCCCCCGAAACAGGCGCTCCTGCGCCGTTTCGCCGTCCTGAGCGCCGCCGTGGTGGCGCTCTCCTTCGTGATCCCGGCCGGAGCCGCCACCGCCGAGCCCAAGCCCTCCCTGGAGGAGCTGTCCAAGCGGGTCGAGGCGATGCACACCGAGATCGAGACCCTCAGCGAGCAGTACAACGGCCAGCGCGAGAAGCTGAAGAACGCCCGCAAGTCGGCGGAGCAGGCCAAGAAGGTGCTGGCCACCAGCGAGGCCGACCTCGACTCCAAGCGGTCGAGGACCCGGCAGCTCGCCCAGCAGGAGTACATGACGGGCGGCCTCGGCCACGCCCTCGCCATGATGGGCACCGACGACCCCGACGGCTTCCTCGACCGGGCCGCCACCAGCTACGCACTGCAGCAGGAGGCGGGCGCCGAGGTCAACCAGGTCGTCCAGGCCATGGAAGAGGCCAGGAAGGCCAAGGACGAGGCCAAGGCCCACATCGACGAGGTCGAGAAGCTCGTCAGCGACCTCGACACCAGGCGGGACAAGATCGTCAAGCTGGTGGCCAAGGTGGAGAGCAACCTGTTCAGGCGGGCGATCGGCGAGGCCGGGCGTCCCGGCACGCGCGCCCAGCGCGTCGCCCTGCCGATCGCGGGCGAGGGCAAGGCCGCCGCGGCGGCCCGGTGGGCCCTCTCGCAGCAGCTCAAGCCGTACGTGTGGGGCGCCGAGGGGCCCAGCTCGTACGACTGCTCAGGTCTGGTCATGGCCGCCTACCAGCGGGTCGGCATCTCGCTGCCGCACTACACCGGCAGCCAGTGGACCGCCGGCCGGCACATCTCCAGGGACCAGCTCCGCCCCGGCGACCTGGTCTTCTTCTACGGCGACCTGCACCACGTCGGCATCTACATCGGCGGCAACATGATGGTCCACGCGCCGCGCACGGGTGACGTCGTCAGGGTGGCGTCGCTGGTCAACCGGCCGTTCGTGGGAGCCGTCCGCGTCGCCGACTGAGCCGTCGAGATGGCGGGCCGGGCGGCGTCAGATGAGCTGGCGGCGGGCGGCCCACGCCACGGCCTCGATGGCCGTGGCGACGCCTATGCGGTCGCAGATGCCGCGCAGCCGCCGGCGTACGGTGCGCCCGCTGATGTCGAGACGTCTGCCCACCCGATCGACGGTGACTCCCTTGGCAAGCTCCGCCAGCAAGGCTAGATCGGCGTGGCTAAGCTCAACCTGCTCGGTGAGCACATCCATCGGGAGCCCTCCCCCCAACAGCAGTCTCGGAGTCATCGTCGGCCCGTGCAAAGCTGTTCGCTCCGCAGACGTTAAACGCATACGGGAAAGGCCGTCAAGCGCGATAATCGTGGCACTTGACGGCCGCCATTGACTTGATCCGTTGTATGTGGGGGACTCGGCGGATGTCGGCACTTCGGGGCACGCTGCGCGATCACAGCAGCCCTTACAGGGCCTCACAAAGGTTCCTGACGCGGTCGCGGGGCGCCGCATTTCGTCCGGCACGATCCCGCAATTGCGCGCGACCCGTACTCCGGCCGGCCTTTCCGCGGCCACCGCGGCACGGCGGCCCGGGGCGATCACAGGCACGGTCGCCCCCCCGTCGTCCCGCCACCAGGTGCGGCGGGACGACGGGAAGGCCGTCAGCGGTTGGGCTTGACCAGCGGGAAGAGGATGGTCTCGCGGATGTTCTTGCCGGTGAACGCCATGACCATCCGGTCGATGCCGGCGCCCATGCCACCGGTCGGCGGCATCGCGTACTCCAGGGCCTGCAGGAAGTCCTCGTCGAGCTGCATGGCCTCCAGGTCGCCGCCCGCCGCCAGCAGCGACTGCTCGACCAGGCGGCGGCGCTGCTCGACCGGGTCGATGAGCTCGGAGTAGGCGGTGCCCAGCTCGGTGCCGAACCCGATGAGGTCCCACTTCTCGGTCAGCAGCGGGTTGTCGCGGTGCTGACGGGTCAGCGGCGAGGTCTCCAGCGGGTAGTCCATGACGAACGTCGGCTGGATGAGCGTGTGCTCCACCAGCGCCTCGAACAGCTCCTGGACCAGCTTGCCCGGCCCCCACTTGGGGTCGTGGTGGACGTCGTGCTTGTCGGCCAGCTCGCGCAGGCGACCGATCGGCGTCTCGGTGGTGATCTCCTCGCCCACCGCCTCCGACACGGCGCCGTACAGGGTGATGCGCGGCCACTCGGGGATGCCGAGGTCGACCTCGACGCCGTCGTGCACGACCACCGAGGTGCCCAGCGCCGCGACCACGGCCTTCTGGTACATCCGCTGGGTCAGGTCGGCCATGTCGTTGTAGTCGAGGTAGGTGCCGTACGCCTCGAGCATGGTGAACTCGGGGTTGTGCGTGGAGTCGGCGCCCTCGTTGCGGAAGTTGCGGTTGACCTCGAAGACCTTCTCGATGCCGCCGACGACCAGCCGCTTGAGGTAGAGCTCGATCGCGATGCGAAGGTAGAGCTCCATGTCGTAGGCGTTGATGTGGGTCTTGAACGGCCGGGCCGCCGCGCCGCCGTGGATCGGCTGCAGCATGGGCGTCTCGACCTCGAGGTAGCCCTCCTCGTGCCAGAAGTCGCGCACCGCGCGCACGGTGGCGCTGCGGATGCGGGCCATCTCGCGCGCCTCGTCGTTGACGATGAGGTCGACGTAGCGCTGACGGACCCGCGCCTCCGGGTCGGTGAGGCCGACGTGCTTCTCCGGCAGCGGGCGCAGGCACTTCGAGGTGATCTGCCAGCTCTCGACCATGATCGACAGCTCGCCGCGGCGGGAGGTGATCACCTCGCCGATCACGCCCACGTGGTCGCCCAGGTCGACGTCGCGCTTCCAGGCGGCCAGCGACTCCTCGCCGGCGCGGTCCAGCGAGATCATCACCTGGAGGTCGCCGCTGCCGTCGCGGAGCGTGGCGAAGCAGAGTTTCCCGCCGATCCGGTTGAGCATGACGCGGCCCGCGACCGCGACCTGCTCACCGGTCGCGGTGTCGGGCTCCAGGCCCTCGTGTGTCGCCCTGACCTCGGCGTTGGTCGCCGTGCGCGGGAAGCTCACCGGATAGGGGTCGACGCCTTCGCTGCGAAGGCGGTCGAGCTTCTCCCTCCGGATGCGCATCTGCTCGGGAAGTTCGTCGCTCACAGCATCAAAGAGTAGGGGATATGGCGAACTGCAAGGGCTCGTCGGTTCGTTGCAGTTCCACTGCAACAGCTCTGCAAGACCTCCGCGTTACCCATGACCCAAGAGCTCAGGGGGGGCCAGGCAGGGAGCCGGCCCGGGGAGAGAGCTCAGGGAGAGATCATGATCAAGCAGATCGCGACCGGTGTCCTGGCCGCCGCGGCGACCGCCGCCCTGGCGCTGTCGATGTCGACGGCGGCGAGCGCCACCACCGCCTCCGCGGCGCACCGCGACAGCGACTCCTGGGGCCCGGTGTTCTCGCGCAACCACCTCGCCAAGGCCGACGGCTGGATCAACGTCGACTGGGACGAGGACCAGGAGTCCAACACCGTGGACGTCAGGGGCCGGCTCTTCGACCTGGACGACCGTGACTCCGACGAGGGCGGCAAGTGCGCGTACGTGAAGTTCGAGTCCAGCGACTTCGACCACGACTGGTCGCCGGCCTACAGCAAGAAGTACTGCGGCTTCCCCGGCTTCAAGCGGTTCAGCTTCCACACCGAGGACTCCACCGGCGTGCGGGTGAAGGTCTGCCAGATCGAGGAGCACGGCTCGTCCCCGACCAAGTGCAGCCGCTGGGAGTACATCTACACCGCCGAGGACGAGTAACCGGCGCCCGGTGCACCACACGCTCAAGCGGCCCCCTTCCCGAGCGGGGGGCCGCTTGTTCACGTGGCCGGCCGGCCTGCGGGTGCGCGCCCGTCGTCAGCCGGCGTTGCGGTTGTAGATGAGCCGCAGGCCGATGAGGGTCAGCCACGGCTCGTGCACGTCGATGGAGCGCGACTCGCTGACCACGAGCGCCGCGTGCCCGCCGGTGGCGACCACGGTCACGTCGTCGGGGTCGTCGGCCAGCTCGGCCGCCATCCGCTCGACGATGCCGTCCACCTGGCCGGCGAAGCCGTAGATGATGCCCGCCTGGAGCGCCTCGACGGTGTTCTTGGCGATGACCGAGCGGGGACGGACCAGCTCGACCTTGTGGAGCTGGGCGCCGGCCGCCGCCAGCGCGTCGACGGAGATCTCGATGCCGGGCGCGGTGACGGCCCCGACGTACTCGCCCTTGGCCGACACCGCGTCGAACGAGGTCGCGGTGCCGAAGTCGACGATGATGCAGGGGCCGCCGTACTGGTCGATGGCGGCGAGCGCGTTGACGATGCGGTCGCTGCCGACCTCCTTGGGGTTGTCCATGCGCACCGGCACGCCCGTGCGCACCCCGGGCTCCACGATCACGGCCGTCACGTCGCCGTAGTAGCGCCGGCACATCTCGCGCATCTCGTTGAGCACGCTGGGGACCGTGGAGCAGATCGCGATGCCGCTGATGTCGGCGCCCTTGAGCAGGGGCGACTGCGTGAGCAGCCCCTGCAGGACGACCGCGATCTCGTCGGCGGTGCGGCGCGCGTCGGTGGCGAGCCGCCAGTGCTCGATCACGTCCTCACCCTCGAACAGACCGAGCACCGTGTGCGTGTTGCCGACGTCGATCGTGAGCAGCATCCGTTTACCCCCGTAGGTCCAGTGCGATGTCCAGGGCCGGCGCCGAATGGGTGAGCGCTCCCACCGCAAGGTAGTCCACGCCAGTTTCGGCCACGTGCCGCGCCGATTCCAACGTCAGGCCGCCGCTAGCCTCCAGCTTCACCTGACCGCTCTCCGTCGTTCGATCCGTGCTCGCCTGAATACTCGGCTCGCTCGTGTTACTCGTCTGATTTTGAACTATTTGTACGGCTTTGGCGATCTCCTCGACGGTGAAGTTGTCGAGCAGGATCTCCCGGGCGCCCTCCCGCAGCACGGGCCCGATCTGGTCCAGGCGGTCCACCTCCACCTCGATCGGCAGGTCCGGGTACCGCTCGCGGACCGCGCGGAACGCCTCGGCCACGCCGCCCGCGGCCACCACGTGGTTGTCCTTGATCAGGGCGGCGTCCGACAGGGACATCCGGTGGTTGACGCCTCCGCCACAGCGCACCGCGTACTTCTCCAGCGCCCGCAGGCCCGGCAGCGTCTTGCGGCTGTCGCGCACGCGCGCCCGGGTGCCGCTGACCGCCTCCACCCACCGGGCGGTGAGCGTGGCGATCCCGGACAGGTGGGTGAGCAGGTTCAGCGCGGTGCGCTCGGCCGTCAGCAGGCCGCGCGTCGGGCCCTCCACGGTCATCAGCACGTCGCCCCGCCGCACGCGCTCGCCGTCCTTGGCCCGCCGTTCCGTACGGGTGGCGCCCAGCCGCGCGAACACGGCCTCGGCGGCGGCCAGGCCGGCCACGACGCCGTCGGCGCGGGCCACCACGTCGGCGACGGCGCGGGCGTCCGCCGGGATGGTGGCCAGGCTCGTCACGTCGCCGGCCTCCTGGAGGTCCTCGACGAGCGCGCGGTCCACCAGGGCGTCGAGCTCGTCAGGGTCGAGCCCGGCGGCGGCCAGCTCCTGCGCCAGGCGCGGCGGCAGCCCGTCGGCGTGCGGGGTGTAGGTCATCCTCGGGCCCTCCTCGGTCAGGGTCACGTCCAGGTGGCCCAGCCATTCGTCGTCGTCGCTGTCGGGGAAGTCCTCGCGCCAGTGGGATCCGCGCGTCTCCAGCCGGGCGGCGGCCGCGGCGGTGAGCACGGTGGCGACCGTGAGCAGGTTCGTCGCCTCCCACGACTCGGTGCAGGGGGCCACCTCGACCGGGGTCCAGCGGGCGTCGCGCAGCGCGCGGGCCGTGGCGGCCACGGCCTCGCGCTCCCGCAGGACGCCGGAGCCGCGGCTCATGTGCGCCTGGACCCGCGCCCGCACCCGGGGATCCACCAGCCCGGACGGCACCGCGCTGTCGGAGTCGGCCGGCGGGGTCGCGTGGGCGCGGCGGGCGGCGGCCGTCGCGTGGATGTCCGCGGCGATCCGCTCGGCGAACACCAGGCCCTCCAGCAGCGAGTTGGAGGCCAGCCGGTTCGCGCCGTGGACGCCCGTGCAGGCCACCTCGCCGCACGCGTACAACCCCTCCACGGACGTACGACCGGACAGGTCCGTGCGGACGCCGCCGCTGGCGTAGTGCGCGGCCGGTGCGACCGGGATCGGCTCGGTGACCGGGTCGATGCCGTGCTCGCGGCAGGCCGCGAGGATGGTGGGGAAGCGCGTGGCCCACATGTCGGCCCCGAAGTGCCGGCCGTCCAGGTGGACGTGGTCGCGGCCCGTCCGGATCATCGTCCGGGTGATGGCCTTGGCGACGATGTCGCGCGGCGCCAGGTCGGCCAGCTCGTGGACGCCCCGCATGAACGCGTCGCCCTCGTGGTCCACCAGGAACGCGCCCTCCCCGCGTACCGCCTCGGAGATGAGCGGCTGCTGGCCCGTGGAGTCCGGGCCCAGCCAGAGCACCGTGGGGTGGAACTGGACGAACTCCAGGTCGCGCACCACGGCGCCGGCCCGCAGCGCCAAGGCCACGCCGTCGCCCGTGGAGACGACGGGGTTGGTCGTGGCCGCGTACACCTGTCCCATGCCGCCGGTGGCGAGCACCACGGCGCCGGCCCGGACCGCGCCCACGCCGTCGCGCGCGCCCTCGCCCATGACGTGCAGCGTCACGCCGGCCGCCCGACCCCGCGCATCCTTGAGCAGGTCGAGGACCAGGGCGTGCTCGATGACCTCGATCGAGGAGGAGGCGCGGACCGCCTCGGCCAGGGCGCGCTGCACCTCGGCGCCGGTGGCGTCGCCGCCCGCGTGGACGATGCGGTCGCGCCGGTGACCGCCCTCGCGGCCGAGCTGGAGCTCGCCGTCGGGGGTCCGGTCGAAGCGCGCGCCGCGCGCCATCAGCCGCCGCAGCGCGCCGGGGCCCTCGGTCACGAGCGTCCGGACGGCCTTGACGTCGCACAGGCCGACACCGGCGACGAGGGTGTCGCTCAGGTGCTCCTCCGGGGTGTCGGCGGGGTCGAGCACGGCCGCGATGCCGCCCTGCGCCCAGCGGGTGGAGCCGGAGGACAAAACGTCCTTGGTGACGACGAGGACCTTGGCGGCGGGGTCGAGCTCGGCGTGGCGGAGCGCCACCGTGAGGCCGGCGACGCCGGAGCCGACGACGACCACGTCCGCCTCGACCTCCCAACCGGGAGCCGGCGCCGTGAGCCGCAGGGGGATCGGCGGAGTACTCATGGGATCTCCTCGCACTGGGCGATTTCGTCAGAATGACGATAACGCCTCCGCGGAGATGCGCCGCCCGCGGGGTGCCACGAACGCCGGGGCTCGCGACAACCCGGCCCCGGCCACGGAAGGGCGTCGCGGGGCGCGGCTGCACGGAAAGACCGGAAAGGTGCGCGACGGCTCAGAGAGGCGAACCCGACGCGTCCCGGGGCGCCGCAAGCTCGGGGGCCCGGCAAGCTCGGGGCGCGGCAGCTCGGGGCGCGGGAGGCTCGGGGCGCGGGAGGCGAAGGCGGAAGGCAGGGCGGCGGGGCGGTGGGCGCGGGCCTCCTGGTCGTCATGAGGCGACGACGCGAACTGCTCCTCAGCCGACGTGATCCTCGCGGCCGCCCAGCGTGAGAACCATGTTGTCGATCAGGCGGGTGTTCCCCACCTTGGCGGCGACGGCGAGCACGGCCTCCCCCGTGTACGCCTCGTCCACGGGGGTGAACGTGGCCGGGTCGACCAGCACGACGTAGTCGAGCGCGATCCGCGCGGCCGCCGCGTCGAGCACGGCCCGCGCCGCGGCGAGGATCCGCGACGGCGCGCTCTCGGCCGCCCCCGCCCGCAGCGACCGCGACAGCGCCAGGGCGGAGCCGCGCTCGGCCTCGGACAGGTAGCGGTTGCGGCTCGACAGGGCCAGGCCGTCGGGCTCGCGGACCGTCGGCGCGCCGACGATCTCGACCGGCACGTCGAGGTCGCGCACCATGCGCCGGATCAGGGCGAGCTGCTGCGCGTCCTTCTGCCCGAAGACGGCCACGTGCGGCTGGACGAGGTTGAACAGCTTGAGCACGACGGTCAGCACGCCGTCGAAGTGGCCGGGACGGCTGGCGCCCTCGACGACCTCGCCCATCGCGCCGGAGGACACGCTCACCTGCCGGTCGGGGCCGTACATGGCCTCGGCGGACGGCGCGAACACCACGTCGACGCCCTCGGCCCGGCACACCTCCAGGTCGGCGTCGAACGTACGGGGATAGCGCGAGAAGTCCTCGCCCGGCCCGAACTGGAGAGGATTGACGAAGATGCTCACCATGACCCGGTCGGCCCGCGCCCGCGCCTCACGCATGAGCGAGCGGTGCCCCTCGTGCAGCGCGCCCATGGTCGGCACCAGGGCCACGCGCTCGCCGGCGGGCCATTCGCCGCGGGCCTTGGCCAGGTCGATGCGGTCACCGGCGACGGTCACGTCCATATGTTCCCTCCGAGCGCGTCGAGCAGGCGCTCGGCCTCCTCGGGTTTGAGCAGTCCGGCGGCGAGGGCGCGGTCGGCGGTCAGCCGGGCCAGCGCGACGTAGGCGTCGGCGGCCTCGGGCGCCGCCAGGATGAGCGCGTCGACGTGGCGGCGCACGGTGCCCGCGTCGCCGCGCACGACCGGCCCGGTCAGGCCGGAGATGCCGAGCCGGAGCACGTTGTCGAGGGCCGCCCCGAGCAGCGGACCGAGCATCCGGCCCGGGTGCTCGACGCCGATGCGCTGGAGCAGTTCGGACGACTCGGCGATGAGCGTGACCATGTGGTTGGCGGCCCCGGCCAGGGCCGCGTGGTAGAGGGCGCGGTCGGCGTCGGCGATCCAGACCGGCTCGCCGCCCATCTCGATCACCAGCGCCTCGGCGATGGGCCGCAGCGTGTCGGGGGACGTCACGCCGAACGAGCAGCCGGTGATGCGGTTGAGGTCGTCGTCACGGCCCGTGAACGTCATCACGGGGTGCAGCGCGAGCGGCAGCGCCCCGGCCCGCGACGCCGGCTCCAGCACCGACAGCCCGTACGCGCCGCTGGTGTGGACGAGCAGCTTGCCCCGCAGGTCGACGCCCGCCTGGGCGAGACCGGCGACCAGGTCGGGCAGCGTGTCGTCGGGCACGGTGAGCAGGATCAGCTCACCCGCGGCGACGACCTCGTCGGGCGGCGAGGGCGTGACGCCCAGCCGCTCGGCGGCCCAGCGCTGCGAGGCGTCGGAGACCCCGCTGGCGGCGACGATCCGGTGTCCGGCCTGTGCCAGCGCGGCGCCGAGCGCGGAGCCCACCTTGCCTGCTCCCAGCACGCCCACGGCCAGCCGTGCCGGGCGCTCGCCTGCGTCCATGCGTTCCCACCCCTGTCGACCTGATGGCCTGCCGACCAGCGTAACGGCCGGGCGTCACTGCCGACGTGACCGGGGTTTTGCCGCATGTTGAGTTAGCGACAATTGGGACAAGGGAAGACAAATGTGAGCGTATCTCCTGTCGGAAGAGATGAGGAGAGGGTCCACCCGCACGGTCACGGCCACCGGGTCGCCGACCCGACCCGGTGACCGCGCCGGTGTGCGAGCCCCTTGGAGGTGCGCGCTCCTGGCCGTCCATCCGCCGACTGGCCGGCCGGGAACCGGAGCTCGGGCAGGCCGCCATTGGCCGCCCGAGCTCCGCACGCCTGGCGTCACCAGGCGCGTCCGGCCCCTCCTCCGTGCCGGCCGCGCCCGGCGGCGCACCGTGGGCCCGCGAAGATGTGTGCTCAACCGCGCTGGGCCCGCGGCGGCGTAGGGCAAAGAGTAGCGCAAGACGATGACAAAGGGTAGTGTCGCAATGACGGTGCGTGTCATCTCTCGATCCTGAGATGGTCCGCTCATCGGTTACCTCTGGGGGGATTCGCGCTTTCAGGAGGAGAAATCGGGCCCCTCCGGAGCAGGGCGGAGACAGTCGATCTCGCCATTACTTAACTGATCACGAGATAGAATGTGAAGCATGGCGCAGATCGTGAAGCGTGCTTACAAGTATCGCTTCTGCCCGACCCGCGCGCAGGCCGAAGAGCTTGCCCGGACGTTCGGCTGCGTGCGCCTGGTCTACAACAAGGCCCTGGAAGAACGGAGCCGCGCTTACACTTTGCACGGGCGGCGTGTCTCCTACGTGGAGAGCTCTGCGGCGCTCACCCAGTGGAAGAAGTCGCCGGAGCTGGCGTTCTTGGGCGAAGTGTCGTCGGTGCCGTTGCAGCAGGCGCTGCGCCACCTTCAGGCGGCATTCGCGAGCTTCTTCGCGCGTCGCGCCCGGTACCCCACCTTCAAGTCGCGCAAGAAGTCCCGCGCGAGCGCGGAGTACACCCGCAGCGCGTTCCGCTTCCGCGACGGTCAGCTCACTCTGGCGAGGATGAACGCGCCGCTGGACATCGTGTGGTCGCGCCCCCTGCCGCAGGGTGCGCAGCCGTCCACGGTCACCGTGTCGAAGGACGCGGCCGGGCGCTGGTTCGTGTCCATCCTGGTCGAGGAAAAGATCGCGCCGTTGCCACCGGTCGAGCGATCGGTGGGAGTGGATGCGGGTCTCACGGCGCTGGCCACGCTCTCGACCGGCGAGAAGATCGCCAACCTTACGTGCGAGCGGGCCGACCGGCGCAAGCTGGCTCGTGCTCAGCGGGTGGTTGCTCGCAAGGAGAAGGGATCGAACAACCGGGCCAAGGCCCGGCTGCGGGTGGCGAAGGTGTACGCCCGCATCGCCGATCGGCGCCGAGACCTTCTGCACAAGGTCACCACACGGCTTGTTCGCGAGAATCAAGTGATCGCCGTGGAAGACCTGACCGTCCGCAACATGGTCAAGAACCGCTCGCCGGCCCGCGCCATCTCGGATGCGGCCTGGCGGGATCTGCGGATGATGCTGGAGTACAAGGCGGCCTGGTACGGGCGAACGCTGGTGGCGGTGGACCGCTGGTTCCCCTCCTCCCAACTGTGCTCGACCTGCGGGACCATGCACGACAAGATGCCGCTGAACATCCGCGAGTGGACCTGCCCCGCCTGCGGCGAGGTCCACGACCGGGACGTCAACGCGGCACGCAACGTGCTCGCCGCCGGGCTGGCGGAGAGTTGAAACGCCTGTGGAGCTGGTGTAAGACCTCGACGAGAGTCCTCTCGGAGGGCGACCGGCGATGAAGCAGGAAGACCATCCGGCGACGGTTGGAATCCCCTCCCTCCGGGGAGAGGATGAGGTCAAGTGGCTCACCTGGCGCGCCGCGATGGAGCGCGCGCTCTACGGCGAGGGCGGCTTCTACCTCCTCCAACGTCCTTCAGGCCACTTCCGCACCTCGGTCAGCGCCAGCTCCGCCTTCGCCGACGCGGTGCTCGCGCTGCTGACCGAGGTGGACGCCGAGCTGGGCCGTCCGGAGACCCTCGACCTCGTCGACATCGGGGCCGGCGAGGGGCTGCTGGTACGGCACGTGCTGGAGGCGGCCGGGCCGGCGCTGCGCCGGCGGCTGCGCGTCACGGCCGTCGACCTCTCCCCCAGGCCGCTCGGGCTGCCGCTCACGATCACCTGGGCGGCCGAGCCGCCGCCCGCGATCACCGGCCTGGCGATCGCCAACGAGTGGCTCGACAACGTGCCGATGGACGTCGCCGAGCAGACCTCGGAGGGGCCGCGGCTGGTCCTGGTCGACACCCGCACCGGCGAGGAGCGGCTCGGCGACCCCGTGAGCCCCGAGGACCGGGCCTGGCTCGACCGCTGGTGGCCGCCGCCGTGCGTGGGCTCGCGCGCCGAGATCGGACGGCCTCGCGACGCCGCCTGGGCGTCGGTCGTCGGACGGCTCGCGGGCGGGCTCGCGGTCGCGGTGGATTATGCACACCCTGTGGATAACCGTCCGGCCCGCGGCACTCTGACCGGGTACCGCGACGGGGGCGTCGTGGCGCCGATCCCCGACGGTACCTGCGACATCACGGCGCACGTCGCGCTCGACGCGTGCGCCGAGGCCGGTGTGCGCGCCGGCGCGATATCCACAACCTTGTCCACACAACGCGCCGCGCTGCGGTCCCTGGGCATCACCGGGACCCGGCCGCCGCTGGAGCTCGCGCGCAGCGATCCGCGGGCCTACCTCCGGGCGCTGGCGCGCGCCTCGGAGGAGGCCGAGCTGATCGACCCGCACGGGCTGGGCGGCTTCGGCTGGCTCGCCCAGCGCCGCTGAGCCCCCCGGTCGGTTCGGGGTCAGGCCGCGGCGCGCAGGTCCAGCGAGTGCAGCCCGCGGATCACGTACCCCGGCTTCCAGGACGGCTCGCTGACGAGCTCCAGCTCGCTCGTCCGGTCCAGCAGCGCGCCGAACGACTCGACCATCTCGATGCGGGCCAGCGGGGCGCCCAGGCAGAAGTGGATGCCCGCGCCGAACGAGATGTGCGGGTTGTCGGCCCGGCCCACGTCGAGCCGGTCCGGGTCGGCGAACACCTCGGGGTCGCGGTTGGCCGAGCCGAACAGCAGCGCCACCTCCGACCCGCGCGGGATGCGCACGCCGTGGACCTCGATGTCCTCCAGCACCCACCGCTCGAAGAGCTGGAGCGGCGTGTCGTAGCGCAGCACCTCCTCGACCGCCGTGGGCAGCAGCGACCGGTCGGCGCGCAGCCGGGCCAGCTCCTCCGGGTGCCTGAACAGCGACCACCAGCCGTTGCCCGTGCCGTTGACCGTGGCCTCGTGGCCGGCGTTGAGCAGCAGCACGCAGGTGCCTGCCAGCTCGTCCTCGGTCAGCTCCTCGATGCCGGCCAGCGCGCTGATCAGGTCGTCGCCGGGGGCGGCGGCGCGCTCGCGGGCCAGCGCCTTCAGGTACGCCTCGAACTCCTCGGCCGCGCGCACCGCCGCCTGCTGCGCCTGCGGCGAGGGGTTCAGCTCGTACATGCCGCACATGTCGGCCGACCAGGGCCGCAGCAGGTGCCGGTCGGACTCGGGGATGCCCAGCATCTCCGCGATGACCGTCACCGGCAGCGGCTCGGCGACCTCGGCGATGAGGTCGCCGCCGCCCTTCTCCACGAACGCGTCCACCAGATCGCCGGCGATCGCCCGCACGCGGGGGCGCAGCGACTCGACCATGCGCGGCGTGAACGCCTTGGACACGAGCCGCCGCAGCCGCGTGTGCAGCGGCGGCTCGACCTCCAGCATGCCGTTCCTGCTGACCCGCCAGAACGGCTCCTGGAAGTCCGGCTCGGGCCGCCGGCCGAACTCCTCGTGGGTGGCCACGTGCAGGTAGGTCCGGCCCAGGCGGCGGTCCCTGAGCAGGGCGTTCACGTCGGCGTGCCGGGAGATGAGCCATTGGTCGGTGGGCTCGAAGTAGGTCACCGGCGCCGTACGGCGCAGCTCGTCGTAGACGTCGTACGGGTGGGCGACGAAAACCGGATTCTGGGGGTCAAAGCGCACTACTGCATCTTAGGAGGCTCCTCCGAGGTCCCGAGCTGCCTGGCGTGACGGCTGCGCATCCTGATGTTCAGGAGCTCCACGATGACGGAGAAAGCCATGGCGAAGTAGATGTAGCCCTTGGAGATGTGCTGGCCGAGCCCCTCGGCGATGAGCACCACGCCGATCAGCACGAGGAACGCCAGGGCCAGCATCTTGATGCTCGGGTGCCGGTCCACGAACCGGCTGATCGGCCCCGAGGCGAACAGCATCACCAGCACGGCCACGATCACCGCGGCGATCATCACGCCCAGCTCGTCCACCATGCCCACGGCGGTGATCACCGAGTCGAGCGAGAAGACCACGTCGAGCACCATGATCTGCAGGATGACCGAGACGAACGAGGTCGCCGCGCGCTTCTTGCCGTCCTCCTCCTTCAGCTCCATGCTGTGACCGATCTCGGTGACGCTCTTGGCGAGCAGGAACAGCCCGCCCAGCAGCAGGATCAGGTCGCGTCCGGAGATCTCGTGGCCGAACACCTCGAACAGCGGAGCCGTCAGCCTCACCACCCACGACAGCGCCAGCAGCAGGAGCAGCCGGCTGACCAGCGCCGCCGCGAGACCCATCACGCGGGCCCGGTCGCGCTGCTCGGGCGGGAGCTTGCCGGCGAGGATGGAGATGAAGATGATGTTGTCTATGCCCAGGACGATCTCCAGGGCGACAAGGGTGAAGAACCCTATCCAGATCTGAGGGTCGGTCACCCAGTCCAGCATCTGCTTACCTCCACGTTCGCGCCGGGGTCTGCGGGTTTCCCCGGACCAACGACTCAGGGGCCGGGGAAGTTCGCGAGCTTGCGATCCGGCCGGGGGCGTCGGTTATAGTTCGGGACGTAGGTCATGAGTGCCAGCGTCAAGCCCCGGCTAGCTGGCCGGCAACCCTCGCGTCCGCGGCGGGGTGCCCCGGGTGAAGACCTGGTCCGTCACGAGGTGTGGCGGGCAAGCGCGGGCTCCGAGGCTGCTCCAGGGGTCCGATGGCCCTCCAGGAGGTTCGCCTTGTCCACGTTGAGCATCTTCGGCACCGTCCCCGCCCAGTCCGCCGCCGCGCCGGCGCAGCCGCGCGACCGCCGCCCGATCCCCGCCGTGCTCGGCGCCGACCTGGAGGTGCCGGTCAAGGGCGGGCGCCTCGTCGGGTACGCCAACCTGGACTACGCGGCCAGCGCTCCCTGTCTGGAGCCGGTCAGCGCCGCGGTCACCGCCGCGCTCCCGGCCTACTCCAGCGTCCACCGCGGCGCCGGCTACGCCTCCCAGCTCACCACCGCCCGGTACGAGCAGGCCAGGCACACGGTCCGCGCCTTCGTCGGCGCCCGCCCCGACGACGCCGTGCTCTTCACGCGCAACACCACCGACGCCACGAACCTGCTGGCCGGCTGCCTGCCCGCCGGCGCCACGGCCGTCGTGTTCGACACCGAGCACCACGCCTCGCTCCTGCCGTGGGAGCGGGTGGTGCGGCTCGCCCCGCCCGCCTTCCCCGGCGAGGCCGTCCGCGCGGCCGACGAGGCGCTGGCCGCCCTCGACGGGCCCAAGCTGCTCGTCGTCACGGCCGCCTCGAACGTCACCGGCGAGCTGTGGCCGATCGCGGCGCTGGCCCACATCGCGCACCGCCACGGGGCCCGCATCCTCGTGGACGCCGCCCAGCTCGTGCCGCACCGGCCGCTCAACCTGACGGCGCTCGACCTCGACTACGTGGCGTTCTCGGGCCACAAGCTGTACGCGCCGTTCGGCGCCGGGGTGCTGGTCGGCCGCCGCGACTGGCTGGCGGCGGGCGAGCCGTACCTGAAGGGCGGCGGAGCGGTCCGCTCGGTCGCCCCGGCCGGCTCCGGCGACACCGAGTGGCACGAGGACCCGGAGCCGCGCCACGAGGCCGGCACGCCGAACGTGCTGGGCGCCATCGCGCTGGCCGCCGCCTGCGACGCGCTCACCGCCACGGGCTGGAGCGCGCTGGTGCGCGAGGAGGAGCGGCTGATCGCGCGGCTGCGCGCCGGGCTCGCCTCGATCGAGGGCGTACGGGAGCTGTCGCTGTGGGGGCCGGACCACCCGCGCGTGGGCATCGTGTCGTTCACCGTGGACGGGCTCGCGGCGCGCGAGGTCGCCGAGGCGCTGTCGGGCGAGTACGGGATCGGGGTGCGCGACGGGAAGTTCTGCGCGCACCCGTTCGTCCGGCACCTGCTGGGTTCGGCCGACGGCGGCTGTGAGGACGGCACGGCTTCGGCGGTGCGGGCCTCGATCGGGATCGGGACGACGGAGGAGCACGTGGACCGCCTCGTCGCGGCCCTTCGCGACCTGACCGCCCGCACCGCCTCGTCCTGAGCCGGGCGCCTTCCTCCGCCCTGCGCGGTCAGCGGTTGGGCGGCTTGCGGGTGGGGTGGTCCTCGGAGAAGAGGGCGTCGATGTCGCTCATGTCCTCCTCGTTGAGGTCCCCGGGACGGCGCCCCTGGTCACCGTAGGGATGCCGGGGCGTCGTGTCGCCCGTCTCTTCTGGAGTCGCGCTCCTGTGCATGGGCGTCGTCTGCTCGCCCGGAGGTGTCGCAGGCTCGGCCCGGGGCGTCGCGGGCTCGGCCCGGGGCGTCGTGGGCTCGGCCCGAGGTGTCGTGGGCTCGGCCGGAGCCGCGCGCTCCGCCGGTGGTGCCTTCGGCACGGCCGGGATCGGCCCCCGGTACATGGGCTCCGTCGGGGCCGCCTTCGGGGCCGCTGCCTTGCCCGCGGGGGCGACGGCCGCCTGCTTCTGGGCGCGACGGCGCCGGTACCAGGCGGACAGCACTCCGTCGACGCCGATCCGCCCGCCTCCCAGCGCGAGCAGCAGCAGACATCCCGCCGCCAGGGCGCCCACGAACTCCCAGCCGCCGGTCTTGCTGGAGATCCCGTGCCCCATGTGGACATAGGCGAAGGCGCCTCCGAGCACGCCGAGCAGCGCCAGCGCCCCCAGCCGCACCGCGAGCCCGATGATCAGCAGGACGCCCCCCAGGGTCTCCGCCGTCATCGCGTACGCGGCGGCGAGCTGGGGCAGCGGCACCCCGCTCTGGGCGAACATCTTGGACGTGGCGCCCAGACCGGCCTGCCACTTCTCCAATCCGGTAGCCACGAAGATGACGCCGATCAGGACGCGTGAGATCAACGCGGCTACATCGAACACGATTCTCTTCATGGAAATACCTCCCCCCGATACCGCTTTATCTCCCCTAGTCCAGTTTTAACGATGCGCCTCCATACCGTTCCTTGACCGTGCTCAAGGGACGACGGCCCGCCACCCCGCGCTGGATCACCACGGCGGCCGGTGGCAGCATGGCCCTATGACGGAACGCGTGGTCGGCATCGGCGCGGGCGCGAAGGAGCTGGCGACCGAGGACATGATCCTCAACATCGGCCCGCAGCACCCGTCCACCCACGGCGTCCTGCGGCTGCGCCTCACGCTCGACGGCGAGCGCATCGCCGCCGCCGAGCCGATCATCGGCTACATGCACCGGGGCGCCGAGAAGCTGTTCGAGGTGCGCGACTTCCGGCAGATCATCATGCTGGCCAACCGGCACGACTGGCTGTCCGGCTTCGCCAACGAGCTGGGCGTGGTCCTCGCCGCCGAGCGCCTGCTCGGCATGGAGCCGCCCGTCCGCGCCGTCTGGGCCCGTACGCTGCTGGCCGAGCTCAACCGGGTCCTCAGCCACCTGATGTTCCTCGGCTCCTACCCCCTGGAGCTCGGCGCGATCACCCCGGTCTTCTACGCCTTCAACGAGCGCGAGCGCATCCAGGCCGTCATGGAGGAGATCTCCGGCGGCCGCATGCACTACATGTTCAACCGGGTCGGCGGGCTGAAGGAGGAGCTTCCGTACGGCTGGCTCGACCGGGTGTCGGAGGCGGTCGCCGAGACCCGCCGCCGCGTCCCCGACATCGAGGACCTCATCCTCCACAACGAGATCTTCCTGGCCCGCACCAAGGGCGTGGGCGTGCTCCGGCAGGAGCAGATCATGCAGTACGGCGTCAGCGGCCCCCTCGCCCGCGCCTCCGGCGTGGACTTCGACCTGCGGCGCGACCAGCCGTACCTCGCCTATCCCGAGCTGCCCGTGAAGGTCGTCACGCGCGAGGCGGGCGACTGCCATGCCCGCTTCGAGGTGCTGCTGGAACAGCTCAAGGTCTCCCTCGACCTGGCCGACGTCTGCGTGGAGCGGCTCCGCTCGCTGCCGCCCGGCCCCGTCAACCAGCGCCTGCCCAAGGTGCTGAAGGTCCCCGAGGGCCACACGTACGCCTGGACCGAGAACCCTCTCGGCATCAACGGCTACTACCTCGTCTCCAAGGGCGACAAGACGCCGTGGCGGCTCAAGCTCCGCTCGGCCTCCTACAACAACATCCAGGTGCTGCGCGAGATGCTGCCCGGCCACCTGGTGGCCGACATGGTGGCGATCCTCGGCTCCATGTTCTTCGTCGTGGGTGACATCGACAAGTGACCACCCCTGAACCTCAGGCGCCCCCCGCCGTCGCCCGTGACAAGTACGTCGACTGGCTGCGCGCCCTCAGCCTCATCGTCGTCGTGGTGTGGCACTGGGCGTTCACGATCCTGCAGTGGGAGCCCGGCGGGCCCGAGCCGACCAGCCCGCTCGGGTTCACCTCGGGGCTGTGGATCCTCACCTGGCTGCTCCAGGTGCTGCCGCTGTTCTTCTACGTCGGCGGGCACGTCCACCTGCTGTCGTGGGAGCGGGCCAAGGGGCGCGGCGTCGGCATCGGCGCGTTCGTGTGGCGGCGCATCCGCGCGCTGGCCGTCCCGGCGCTCTTCCTGTCGGGCGCGTGGACGGTCGTCGGCGCGGTCGTGACCTTGGTGTTCAAGGTCGACTGGATGTGGCGGGTGGTGCTGCTCGTGCTGAGCCCGCTGTGGTTCCTCGGCGTCTACCTCGTGCTCATCGCGCTGCTGCCGGTGGCGCTGTGGCTGCACCGCCGCTACGACGTGCTGGCGCTCATCTGGCTCGGCGGCGCGGCGCTGGTCGTGGACGTGGTGCGCTTCCGCTACGGCATGGAGTGGGCGGGCTGGCTCAACATGATCGTGGTCTGGGGCCTCGCCCACCAGGCCGGCTTCTTCTACGACCGGATCGTCATCCTGCCCCGCCGCTACGACGTGGGCGTGCTGTGGACGGGACTGTTCGCGCTGTTCGGCCTGGTCTACTCCGGCATCTACCCGGGATCCATGGTGGGCGTGCCGGGCGACAAGTGGTCGAACATGGCGCCGCCCACGTTCGTCATCGTCGCCCTGCTGATCTTCCAGATCGGGCTGGTCGAGGTGCTGCGGCCGTCGATGGAGCGGGTCCTGGAGCGGCCGGGCTGGCGGCGCGTCAACGACACGATCAACCGCTTCGCGCTGCCGCTGTTCCTCTTCCACACCACGGGGATGGCGATCGCGCTGGGGGTGTCGTGGTGGCTGTTCGGCACGCTGGGCGGGAAGGTGCCGCCGGACCTCAAGTGGTGGCTGGAGCGCCCGATCGCCGTCCTGGGGCCGCTGATCTGCACGCTCCCGGTCCTCTACCTCTTCGGCCGTCCCCGCCCCGCCCGCGCCGAACAATTGCCTGACAAAAGTTGAACCCGAGGGCCATCCTTGAGGCATGACGAACATCGGCTTCCGGGCTACCCCTGAGGACGAGCGCATCATCAAGGCCGCCATGGAAGAGGGCGAGAAGACCAGCGACGTGATCCGTCGCGCGCTCCGGCTCCTGGAGCGTGAGGTCTGGCTCAAGCAGGCCCGCGCCGACGCGCAACGGCTCGCCGACGAGGACCTGTCCACCGAAGAAGACGCCTGGTGATCCGCGGCGCGATCTACCGGGTAGATCTGGGTCAGGCCGAGCGGGGCCATGAGCAGCGAGGTAGACGTTTCGGTCTCGTCGTGAGCCCTTCAGACATGTCATGGACCGTCGCCACCATCATCCCGACCTCCGGCAGCGCGCAGCCCACCGTCTTCAGGCCTGAGATCGAGTTCGGTGGGCGACGGACCCGACTCCTCGTCGATCAGATCCGCACGATCGACACGTCCTTCGTCCACGGCGAGCCGGTCTACTACCTCGGTAGAGACGAGATGGCCGAGGTGGAGCGCGCGGTCATGCTCTACCTCGGCCTATGAGCCCCGGCGCTAACGGAGGTCGGTGTCCTCGGGGCCCTCGGGGATGCGGCAGGAGTGCTCCAGGAACAGCGCGGCGCAGATGAGCGCCATGAACGCCAGGAACGAGCCCGTCGCGACGAAGAACTCCGCGCGCGGCGTCTCCCGCGTGAGGAGCTGGACCGTGTGCAGCGCGAACCCGGCGAACATCCCGCCGAACACCGCCCCCACGTACGACGACGCCTTGGCCAGGGCGGCCAGCCGCGCCACCGCCAGCGGCTCCACCGGCTTGGTGCCCGGCTTGCGGTCGAGGCGGGCCTTGGTCATCCAGGCGCTGTACGCCTCGCCGAGGGCCAGCAGCAGCACGGTCGGGATCGCGGTCCACGGAACGATGGGCAACTCGGCGTAGAACTGCCGCACCACCATCCAGGTGAGCAGGGCCACGACGACGACGAGACCGACGAGCACGCCGGGACGGGTCGGCCTCAATCGGGCCTCTGCAGCTTGAGGTCGTCGCGCAGCCGCACACCCCGCTGGTCCAGGCCCGCCAGCACGTCGGCCACCCGGCCGTGACCGGGCAGCTCGGCCTCGGGGTCGGCCCGCCACCACGGCACCAGCACGAACGCCCGCTCGTGGGCTCGCGGGTGCGGCAGCGTCAGGTCGGGGTCGTCGCACACCGTGTCGCCCACGACCACGAGGTCGACGTCGAGCGTGCGCGGGCCCCACCGCTCCAGCCGCTCCCGGCCGAACGCGTTCTCGACGCTCTGCGCCCGCTCCAGCAGCGTGCGGGGCGGCAACGAGGTCTCGGCGATCACGATCGCGTTGAGGTAGGGCCGCTGCCCGGCGGGACCGCCCACCGGGTCGGTCTCGTAGACGGGCGACGCCGCGACGAACTCCATGCCCGGAGCGTCGAACAGCGTGTCGACGGCCCCCTGCAACGTGTCGAAGCGCCGGCCGAGGTTGCTGCCGAGGGACAGGACGCATCTCATGGGCGGCTCCGCTGGATCGTCACGATCACATCGTCGAACGGCAAGGGGATCGGTGCGGCCGGCTTGTGCACGCTGATCTCGGCCGCGCGGACCCGGTCGTCGGCCAGGCACACGTCGGCCAGGCGCTGCGCCAGGGTCTCGATCAGCTCGACCGGCTCGCCCTCCACGACCTTGACCAGCGCCTGGGCCAGCTCGCCGTAGTGGACGGTGAGCGTGAGGTCGTCGGCCGCAGCGGCGGGCGCCAGGTCGAGGAACAGCGTCGCGTCGACCACGAACTCCTGTCCCAGCTCCCGCTCGGCGGGCAGCACCCCGTGCCGCCCCCTGGCGCGCAGGCCCTTCAGCGTGATCCGGTCAGTGCTCAAGCTCGCCGTCCTCCTCCTCGTCGTCGTCGCCCTGGAGCACCGGTGAGCCGTGATGCATCCACAGCCGCCACCCCTGCGGGGTGCGGACGTAGACGTTGCTCGCCACGACCTTGCCCGCGGCGAAGCTCGACTCACCCTCGTCGCCGGCGGTGAGGATGTTCTCGACGCAGGTGAGGACCGCCACGTCGCCCAGCACGGTCGTGCTCACGTCGGTCAGCACGAACTGGATGTAGGTGGTGTTGGCCATGATGAGCGCCCAGGAACGCAGCACCTCGGAGCGCCCGGTCAGCAGGGACCAGCCCGGGTGGACACAGGTCACCTGCTCGTCGGCGGCGTCCTCGGCCCAGATCTCGGTCATCCGGTCGAGGTCGCCGGCCTCGATCGCGGTGTAGAAGTCCTGGTTGACCGTCTCGATGGCGGCAGTGTCGACGCTCATGTATCGGCTCCTGCTCTCTCCCACGCGGCGGCCACGCGGACGGCGTCGGCGTTGGGCGCCACCTTGTGAACCCTGACGCACCAGGCGCCGGCGCGTGCGGCCAGCGCCGTCACGGCCACGGTGGCGTCGTCACTACGGCTGAACGGGCGGGGCGCGCCGTCGTCGCCGGCCAGCAGCCGCCCCAGGAACCTCTTGCGGGAGGCGCCGACGAGCAGCGGGTAGCCCAGCTCGGTCAGGCGGGGCAGGCCCGCCAGCAGCGCCCAGTTGTGGGCGGCGGTCTTCGCGAAGCCGAGGCCCGGGTCGAGCACGATCTGCTCCTCGGACACGCCCTCGGCCAGCACCAGATCGACCCGCTTGGCCAGCTCCTCGCGCACCTCGGTCACCACGTCGGCGTAGACGGCCCGGGAGTCCATGTCGGCGCTGTGGCCGCGCCAGTGCATCACCACGTAGGGGACGCCGGTGTCGGCGACCACGCGCGGCATCTCGGGGTCCGCCAGGCCGCCGCTCACGTCGTTGACCAGACGCGCTCCGGCCTCCACGGCCGCCCTGGCGACCTCGGCGCGCATCGTGTCGACGCTGACCGCCACGCCGCGCGAGCTGAGCTCCCTGATGACCGGCACCACGCGGGCCAGCTCCTCCTCCAGGGACACCCTCGCCGCTCCGGGCCGGGTGGACTCTCCTCCCACATCGACGATGTCGGCTCCCTCATCGACCAGCTCCAGCCCATGCCGGACCGCGGCCTCCTCACCGAACCACAGACCACCGTCGGAGAAGGAGTCGGGCGTCACATTGATCACGCCCATGACGAGGCACCGCTCTTCGGCTGCCAGTCCTGGCACGCTTGTCGGCCCGCTTGTCATGGCCCAAGCCTAGGCGCTTGCCCAGACCTGTTGATGTCATGGGTACCCCATTGTGGATAACGAATCCCACGCAGGACCGCTTGCCTCCGGTCCGGATGTCTTGGGCGCCTTTTTACACCCCACCCGGCAAGCCCCCACCCCCCACGACACACCCCGACAGCGGAGGGTGTACGGCTCCGGTCGACGAATGAGGGAAGCCATGGCCGGCGTCGCGCGCGTAGCGGCGGCCGGCCATGTGCGGGTTCAGCGACCGTCTCCCTGGAGGCCCTCAGCCCGGTACGGCGACTGGCGCCATGTCGGCTGTGCCGTAACAGAAGCCAGGACTCACAGACGACCGAGAATGAGCGCCATCGCCTCGGCGCGGGTTTTGTCGCTGGTGCGGAAGTCGCCGCGGACGGCGGAGGTGACGGTCTTGGCGCCCGGCTTGCGAACCCCGCGCATGGTCATGCACAGGTGCTCGCACTCCAGCACCACGATCGCCCCGCGCGGCTCCAGCACGTGCATGAGCGCGTCGGCGATCTGCGACGTCATCCGCTCCTGCACCTGCGGGCGCCGGGCGTAGACGTCGACCAGCCGGGCCAGCTTGGACAGGCCCGTCACCTGGCCGCGGTCGTTGGGGATGTAGCCCACGTGCGCGAAGCCGTGGAACGGCACCAGGTGGTGCTCGCAGGTGGAGTAGACCTCGATGTCCTTGACCAGCACCATCTCGTCGTGGTCGACGTCGAAGACCTTGTTCAGCACGTCCTCGGGGTTCTGGCCGAGGCCGGAGAACTGCTCGGCATAGGCGCGGGCGACCCGGGCCGGGGTGTCGAGCAGGCCGTCACGGTCGGGATCCTCGCCGATGGCGTAGAGGATCTCGCGGACGGCCTTCTCGATCCGGCCCAGGTCTACGTCGTGCGAACTCACGCACCGTCTCCGGAGGGAAGCGCGTCCTGGTGGCCCGAGGTGAGCGAGCCGTTGGCCGACTGCTCCTTCGGGGTCAGGATCGGCGGACGGTCGGACGGGAGCCGCTTGCCGTAGCCGGCGTAGGACGGGCGGTGCTCCTTGACCACGACCGGAGCGAAGATCT
Source organism: Nonomuraea montanisoli (assembly GCF_013363975.1). Taxonomy (GTDB): domain Bacteria; phylum Actinomycetota; class Actinomycetes; order Streptosporangiales; family Streptosporangiaceae; genus Nonomuraea; species Nonomuraea montanisoli. The sequence goes on from NZ_JABWGN010000005.1 coordinate 335,492, forward strand.
GGAGGACCTGCTCGCGGGAGAGCGTCTCCTTCTCCATGAGCTCCAGGACGAGGTTGTCGAGGACGTCGCGGTACTGGACCAGGATGTCCCACGCCTGGTCGTGAGCCGTCTCGATCATGCGGCGGACCTCTTCGTCGATCGTGGAGGCGATCTTCTCGGAGTAGTCGCGCTCGTGGCCCATCTCGCGACCGAGGAACACCTCGGCCTGGCCGGTGCCGAACTTGCGGGCGCCGAGCTGCTCGCTCATGCCGTACTCGGTGACCATGCGCCGGGCGACGGCCGTGGCCTTCTCGATGTCGTTGGAGGCGCCGGTGGTGGGCTCGTGGAAGACGAGCTCCTCCGCCGCGCGGCCGCCGAGCAGCATCGCGAGCTGGTCCATCATCTCCGACCGCGTGGCGAGGAACTTGTCCTCCATCGGCAGCGTCATCGTGTAGCCGAGCGCGCGGCCCCGGGACAGGATCGTGATCTTGTGGACCGGGTCGGAGTTCGGCAGCGCGTGCGCCACCAGCGCGTGACCGCCCTCGTGGTAGGCGATCATCTTCTTTTCCTTGTCGGACATGACCCGGGTCTTGCGCTCGGGCCCTGCCATGACGCGGTCGATCGACTCCTCGAGGACGTCCATCGTGATCAGCTTCTGGTCGGCGCGCGCGGTCAGCAGCGCCGCCTCGTTGATCACGTTGGCCAGGTCGGCGCCGGTGAAGCCCGGCGTGCGGCGGGCGATGACGTCGAGGTCGACCTCCGGCGAGAACGGCTTGCCGCGGCCGTGGACGCGCAGGATGCCCTTGCGGCCCTCCAGGTCGGGCCGGTCGACGGTGACCTGGCGGTCGAAGCGGCCGGGACGCAGCAGCGCCGGGTCGAGGATGTCGGGCCGGTTGGTCGCGGCGATGAGGATCACGCCGCCCTTGACGTCGAAGCCGTCCATCTCGACGAGGAGCTGGTTGAGGGTCTGCTCGCGCTCGTCGTGACCGCCGCCCAGGCCGGCGCCGCGGTGGCGGCCGACGGCGTCGATCTCGTCGATGAAGATGATCGACGGGGCGTTGGCCTTGGCCTGCTCGAACAGGTCACGGACGCGGGAGGCGCCGACGCCGACGAACATCTCGACGAAGTCGGAACCGGAGATCGAGTAGAAGGGGACGCCGGCCTCGCCCGCGACCGCGCGGGCCAGCAGGGTCTTGCCGGTGCCGGGCGGGCCGTACAGCAGCACACCCTTGGGGATCTTGGCGCCGATCGCCTGGAACTTGGCCGGGGCCTGCAGGAACTCCTTGATCTCCTGGAGCTCCTCGATGGCCTCGTCGGCTCCCGCGACGTCGGCGAAGGTGGTCTTCGGAGTGTCCTTGGTGATCAGCTTGGCCTTGGACTTGCCGAAGCTCATCACCCGCGAGCCGCCGCCCTGCATCTGGTTCATGACGAACAGGAAGATGAGGACGATGATGACGAGCGGCAGGAAGCTCACCAGGATGCTGACGAGGAAGTTCTCCTGCGGCACCTCGGTGGTGAAGCTCTTGGTCTTCTTGGCGTCGACCTGGGCCTGCAGCTCCTCGGTCAGCTTGGTGCCGTAGCCGCCCACCCAGTCAGACTGGATCGTCTTGGTCGGGGTGTCGCCCGCCCGGACCACGATCGGGCTGTTGAGCGTCAGCTCGATCCGCTGATCCTTGTCGACAATCTTCGCGTTGTTGACGTTTCCATTGCGAATCTGCTGAAGGACCGTGGACGTGTCGGCCTGCTTGAAGTTTCCGCCGCCGCTCCAGAGCTGGGTGACGAGCAGGAGCAGCACGACGATGCCCAGGATCCACAGCAGTGGCCCACGTGTAAATCGCTTGAGATCCATCCGATGCGGAACCCCTTGCGGGCCCGTCCCTTCCTGACCATGGCCTTGAACCCCGGGACTCGTCCCGGGGGCCGCGGCATCCGATACCGCGAGATCTTCCGACTACCCGAAGAGGACGCGCGGTCACCCTTCAGGAGTCAGAAGGTACACCGGCAGAGCGCGCGGAGGGACCGCCCGCTACACCGGTCTTGCCCTACCAACGTACGTCAGGTCTGGTAGTGTTCCCGGCTCCTCTTCGGATTGCTACTCGTAAACGTGGGGCGCGAGGGTTCCGATGAACGGAAGGTTCCGGTAGCGCTCCGCGTAGTCCAGTCCATATCCGATGACGAATTCGTTGGGAATGTCGAATCCCACGTACTTCACGTCGATCGGCACCTTGACCGCGTCGGGCTTGCGCAGCGCGGTGCAGATCTCCAGCGACGCGGGATCGCGCGACTTCAGGTTCTCCAGAAGCCAGTGCAAGGTCAGGCCGGAGTCGATGATGTCCTCGACGATCAGCACGTGGCGGCCCATGATGTCGGTGTCCAGGTCCTTCAGCACCCGCACCACGCCGGACGACCTGGTGCCGGCGCCGTACGACGACACCGCCATCCAGTCCATCTGCACCGGCACGTGCAACGCCCTGGCCAGGTCGGCCATCACCATGACCGCGCCCTTCAGCACGCCCACGAGCAGGACGTCCTTGCCCGCGTAATCCTGGTCGATCCGCTCGGCGAGCTCCTTGATCTTCGCCTGGAGCTCGTCCTCGGGAATGAGGACTTTCTCCAGGTCCTGGCCCATGTCGGCAGCGTCCACCTGTGGTTCCTTACGGGATGGGACTGATGGCGACTATCAGGGTGCCATACCGCCTGACGGCCGCCCGCCCCCCGGGCAGGTCAACGGGCTTCTGCCCGCGCCAGTGCGTGACCAGGCGGTCTACGGCGCGTACATGCGTGGCCGACAGCGACCCCGGGGGCGCCCCCGCCGTGACGGCCGCACGCCGCAGGACCCGCCTGCGCACCGCCCCGGGCAGGGCTTCGAGCGCCGGTACGGACAGCGTCACTGATCCGCCGATATCGCTTAGAGCGCAATCCTGGTAGGCCCGATCCGCCCACTCGTCGAGCGCGTCGGCGTCCTCCCGGGCCAGCGCGGCGGTCCGGGCGAGCGCCTCGGCCACCCCCGGCCCGAGCTCCGACTCCAGCAGCGGCAGGATCCGCGTGCGCACCCGGACCCGGGTGAAGCGCGGATCCTCGTTGTGCGGGTCGTCCCACGGGCTCAGGCCGAGCGCGCGGCACGCCGCCACCGTCGTGGCCCTCGGGATGTCGAGGAACGGCCTGAGATAGCGTCCGCTCCGCGCGGCCATCCCCGAGATCGAGCGCGGCCCGCTGCCCCTGGCCAGGCCGAGCAGCACGGTCTCGGCCTGGTCGTCACGGGTGTGCCCGAGCAGCACGGCCCGCGCCCCGAGCCGGTCGGCCGCCTCGGCCAGCGCCCGGTAACGGGCGTCGCGGGCCGCCGCCTCCGGTCCCCCCTCGGTGCCCACCTCGACGGTCAGGACCTCGGCCATGTCCAGCCCCAGGGGCGCGGCCAGGGCGGCGACCTGCTCGGCCCGCTCGGCCGAACCGGGCTGGAGCTGGTGGTCGACCGTGAGCAGCCCCGCCTTCAGTCCGGCGCGGGGCGCCACGAAGCCGAGCGCCGCCGCCAGGGCCAGGGAGTCGGCGCCGCCGCTGCACGCGACGAGCACCGGCCCTTCCGGCGCGGGGCCGCCCGGCGCGGAGCCGCGTGGGGCAGGTTCACCAGGCGCGGGGCCGCCCGGCGCAGGTTCGCCCTGCGCCGGTTCTCGCTGCACCTGCTCGCTCGACGCCGCGGCGGCCAGCGCCTCGCGCACGGCCCGCCGGACGTCTGCCACGGCCGGATGCGGACCCACGGGCGGCGACTCCGATCAGGCCGGCAGCGCCGGGGCGCCGATGACGCGGCGGATCCAGGCGTCCGGGTCGGAGATCTCACCCGTCGTCGGCAGCGTCTCCGCCGACGTCCAGACCCGGTTGAACCCGTCCATGCCGACCTTGCCCACCACCGTGCGCACGAAGGCCGACCCCTCGGCGTACTGCTTCATCTTCAGCTCGATGCCGAGCAGGCGGCGGATGGTGCGGTCGAGCTTGGACCCGCCCTCGCGGCGCTGGGCGAACTTGGCCCGGATGTCGGCGACCGTGGGCACCACGGACGGGCCCACGGCGTCCATCACGTAGTCGCCGTGCCCCTCCACCAGCGTCATCACGGCCGTCAGGCGGTCGAGGATCTCCTTCTGGGCCGGCGTCTGGATGACGTCGATGAGGTTGCCCTCGCCGCCCCGCACCACGTCGGCCACGGTGTCGGCGGCGCCGCGCAGCCGTTCGATGATCGTGCCGAGGTCGAGGTCGGAGGCGAGCAGGAACTCGGTCATCTGCGAGCGGATGTACTCGCGCAGCCACGGCACGCCGGTGAACTGCACCCGGTGGGTCTCCTCGTGCAGGCACACCCACAGGCGGAAGTCGTGCGGGTCGACGTTCATCTCCCGCTCGGCGTGGACGATGTTGGGGGCCACCAGCGTCAGGCGGCCCGCCGGCTCGCGGCCCGACGGGTCCGGCGGCAGGAACAGCTCGTACTGGCCGAGCACGCGCGAGGCGAGGAAGGCGAGCACGGCGCCCACCTCGACGCCGGTGATGCGCGAGCCCACGGCGGTCACGATCGGCGGCGGCGGGTTGGCGCCGCTGCCGATGCGCTGGGTCAGCGGCTCCAGCACGACGCGGAAGCCCTCGACGTTGGCCCTGATCCAGCCGGGCCGGTCGACGACCGTCGCCGGCTGGGGCGCGGTGTCCGTGTGAATCTTGGTGAACTCGCGCACGTGGCCCTCGGCCTCGCGAGAGAGCGCGCGGAGCTCGGTGACGGCCTGTCTGGCCTCTTCACGGCTCACTTGGGGACCGGAGCGCACCAGGCGCGTGCCGGTCGAGACGGCCAGATCCCAGTCGATCACCTGCATACCGTCCACCGTACGTTGTTCGATCCGTACCCGCGAAGAAGCGCCGGTGTCTGGACTGAGGAGAGAGGGAGCGAAGCGACCGAACGACGAAGGAAGACACCGGACCCGAGCGACTGAGCCGCGATCCGCAGGATCGCCATCAAACACGCGAAGAAGCGCCGGTGCCTGGACTGAGGAGTGAGCTCAGGAGCGGGCGACCAGGGCGGCCAGTTTGTCGAGGACGGGTTCGGCGTTGAGGGGGACGCGGTCGGCCATGAAGGCGAACGTGACGAGGCGGCCGTCCTTGGTGGTGGCGAGCCCCGCCAGCGTGTTGACGTTGTTGAGCGTGCCGGTCTTGGCGCGGACCAGCCCCACCTGTCCCCTGCTGGCGGCGGAGGTGAAGCGGCGGCCGTTGCCGAGCGTGCCGGAGAAGCCGGCGACGGGCATGCCGGAGGCCACCGCCCTCAGCTCCGGGTGGGCGGCGCTGCTCGCGGTGGCGATGACGCGGGCCAGCGCGTCGGGGCTGATGCGGTTGAACGGCGACAGCCCGCTGCCGTCGCGGATCTGGACCCCGCCCGGGAAGCCGAGCCGCTTGAGCACCTGCAGGGTCGCCGCGGCGCCGCCCTCGAAGGAGGCGGGCTGCCCTTCCTTGACCGCCACCTGGCGGGCCAGCGCCTCGGCCAGGTCGTCGTCGCTGAACGTCAGCGTGTGCTCGACCAGGGCGTAGACGGGCGGCGACTCGACGCGGGCCAGCTCGGCCGCGCCCGCCGGGGCCTTGGCGGGCCGCGCGGAGCCCGACACGCCGATCCCCTGGCGGCCGAGGAGCCGGGCGAACGCGGCGGCGGCGAAGCGCGGCGGGTCGGTGACGCGCGGCGTGGACTGGCTGGGGTAGCGGCGCCCCTCGTCGATCACGAGCGAGGACACCGGGGCGACCTCGCCGTCGGGTATGTAGTTCGGCTTCCAGCAGGAGCACACCCGCTCGCCGGTGTAGAGGGTGGCGTCGTACGAGAGCGTGACCTTGGTGACGCCCTTGGCCTTCAGGGCCGCGGCGGTGCGCGAGGCGAGCGTGGCCAGCGACGCCGGCTTGGGATAGGCGCCGGGCTTGGCCGACGGGCCGGCCAGCGTGGGGTCACCGCCGCCGACCAGCACGACCGCGCCCGGCGTGGCGCCCTGGACGACGCGGGTGGCGAAGCGGGTGTCGGGGCCGAGCGAGGCCAGGGCGGCGGTGCTGGTGACCAGTTTCGTGGTGGAGGCGGGGGTGATGCCGGTGTCGGCGCCGGCGGCGAAGATCCGCTCTCCGGTGGCCGCGTCCAGGACGACGGCGCCCACCCGGGCCCCCAGCTCTTTGTCACCCAGGGCGTCGGTGAGCTGACGGGTCAAAGTACTCTTAGTCGGGAGAGGTCCGTCTCCGGCCCTCGCCGCAAGCCCGGGCAGAACCGGGCCGGCGGTGACCACGGGGGCCGCGGGAGACCCCTCGGGAGACGCCGTCGGCTCGTCCGGTGACGACTGCCTTGTCAGGGCGTCCAGGTCCAGGCCGCTCGTCACCACGTAGACGCCGGTGACGATCGTGAGGATCTGGAGCAGGGCGAGCGTGGTCAGCATCACCCACCGCTCGTGCCGCGCCACGTCCCTGACCTCTCTCCTGGTGTTCGCCTACGAGACATTAACGCCCACCCGGGGGTGCCGGGGGGTATGAGCGGAGGAACCGCGGTGGAGTTCGACGTTGTCGTTGAGATTCCCAAGGGACAACGGAACAAGTACGAAGTGGACCACGAGACCGGGAAGATCAGGCTTGACCGGCTCCTGTTCACCTCCACGCAGTACCCCGCCGACTACGGCTTCATCGAGAACACCCTCGGCGAGGACGGCGACCCCCTCGACGCGCTGGTGCTGCTCCAGGAGCCGACGTTCCCGGGCTGCTACATCACCTGCCGCGCGGTCGGCATGTTCCGGATGACCGACGAGAAGGGCGGTGACGACAAGGTCCTCTGCGTCCCGTCCACCGACCCGCGCATGGAGCACATCCGCGACATCCACCACGTGCCGGAGTTCGACCGGCTGGAGATCCAGCACTTCTTCGAGGTCTACAAGGACCTGGAGCCCGGCAAGTCCGTCGAGGGCGCCAACTGGGTGGGCCGCATGGAGGCCGAGGTCGAGATCAAGCGCTCCTTCGACCGGGCGCGCGAAGAGGGCCACGCCCACTGACCTCCCGGTCACCCTCACGACACACCTCTCAGGCCGGCCTGGTGGCGCCCACCAGGTCGGGCCGCCACATCGAGGCCACGCGCACCACGTCTCCGGTCTGGGGCGCGTGCACCATCATGCCGTCGCCCACGTAGATCCCCACGTGGTGGATGGTGCCGGGGTCCTCGCTCTCGTACCCGAAGAACAGCAGGTCGCCACGGCGTAGCTGGTCATACGGGATGTGCGGGCCGGAGGTCCACTGGGTGCCCGTCCAGTGGTCGAGCTGCACTCCCACCTGCTCCCAGGCCCGCATGGTCAGGCCGGAGCAGTCGTAGCTCGACGGCCCGGCCGCGGCCCACACGTACGGCTTGCCGAGCTGGGTGAGCGCCCAGTTGGCGGCCAGGTCGCCTCCGGCCGAGCCCTTGGCGACCAGGCCGGCGGCCCCGAGACCGGCGAGCCGGGCCTGACGGGCCGCCTCGCGCTCCCTGGCCAGCCGGTCGGCCCTGCTTCGCGCGGCGTTCACCCGGTGCTCCAGCGCGTGGAGCTCCCTGCGCAGGCCCCTGGTCTGCTCCCGCTGCCTGGCGACGGCCTGCTCGGCCGCGGCCTTGGCCCGCTCCGCCCGTTCCGACGCCTCCCGCTGCGCGGCGTAGGCGTCGGCCGCCTGCGCGCGCAGGATGCCGGCGACGGCCTGACTGTCGCGCATCTGGGAGAGGATGAGGGCGCGCTCGCCGCTCATGTGCTCCAGCACGCTCGCCCGGTGCAGGTAGCCGTCGGCGTCGCCGGTGTCGTTCATCATGAACAGGTACGGCTTGCTCAGGTCGAAGCCGCCGTAGCTCTCCACGACGAGCGCCGCGACCTTCGACCGCGCCGACTCGACCTGCGCGTCGGCCGACGCCAGCCGTGCCCGCGCCTGGTCGTACTCCTGGCTCGCCTGCCGCATCCGGACCATCTCGCCGTTGTACGCCTCGACCAGCCGCTCGACGCTGGCGGTGAGCTCGTCCAGACGGGCGCGTGCCTCGACCAGCGCGGCGCTGGCGACGCCGAGCTCCTTGGTGCGCTGCCGTACGGCGCGGCGGGCGCGCGAGACCTCACGTGTGGACGGCGGCCGCCTCGCGACGACCGACGGCGCACCGAAGGCGCTGAAAGCGTCCTGGCGGGGGGACGCGTGGACGGGGGCGGACGCGGAGTTGGCCGGCGGACACAGGGCGACGACCAGGCAGGCGGCGAGGCCCACCCTCACGGAGCGCATGCTTCCCCCTCCTCGATGGTGGCATTACGCACCACCTTTCCCAGAGGTCACTCTGCGCACACGTGAGGCTCACCGAGCGTGTTCACTCAAGGCGGAACAGGCGTTGGATCCAAGGTCGTACACCAAGGGGCGGCGGAAAGGCGTCGCGCGGATACGTGAAGACCGACGTCGGCGCCTGGTAGCGGGCGCGCAGGTCGGCGGCGTTGCACCAGTCGGCCCCCACCCGCGCGGCCGCCCAGGCCGCGGCGATGGCCGGGCGCGCCTCGGGATGCCGGTCGTAGGTCTGGTACAGCGTCATGGTCGCGTCGGCCGCCAGGAAGCCGTCGCCCCGGTACGCGGCCCCGGCCAGGTAGGACGCGGTGATCCGGCCGCCGTGGGGGCTGGCCAGGGCCCACGTCCAGTTGGCCACGACCAGCGCGAGCACCGGTTCGGGCACCGCGGCGGCCGCCGCGTACATGCGCGCCTGCCGCGGCCCGGTCAGCCGCAGCGGGATCCAGAACCAGTCGAGCTCGCCGGGCGGCAGGTCGGCGGCCAGCCAGTGCAGCAGGGCCAGGCCCCGGGCGGTGCGCAGGCGGCAGAGCTCCAGGACATGGCGGAACATGCGCGGCCCGCGGTCGATCCACGTGGGCCAGGTGATCCGGTGGCTCCTGGTCACGGCCTCGGCCAGCTCCGCGCGGACGGGCAGCGGGCACACCCGGCAGCCGAGGTGCGGGTCGTCGCGGAGCTGGTATGCCTGCATCGGCGGGGTCAGGCGGTCGCCGAGGAGGACGGCGTGGGGGGCTGCTCGGGGGTCGGGACGGGCGTGGCGGGCGGGGGCGGGGTGGGGGCGGGGACGGGAGTCGGGCGGGGATCGTCCGGCGGGCTGGACACGTGGCTCGGGGAGGGATGGCCGGAGGGGTCGCCGGTGGGCTTGCCCGTGGGTTTTCCGGTGGGCTTCCCGGTGGGCGCGGCGGTCGGCTTGCCGGTGGGGCAGGGCGTGGGGGCCGGGCCGTGGCTCTGGTGCTCCCTGCCGCCCGGGTCGGCCGGGGTGCCGGGGGGCGGCGGGGTGACGGGGCCGGGCGGCGTGACAGGAGCGCCCGGGTCGCGGGTCGGGCGGGCCGGCGACGACGAGGGCGCCGCGGGAGCGCCGGTGGCGCCCGTGCTGGCCGGCAGGGAGCCCTGGGTGGGGACGATCCCCGCGGTCGGCGGCGGCTCGACCGGCGTGATCGAGTGGAACATCCCGTACGGGAACGTCGCCCGGGAGTCCACGATCGGCTCGACGATGGGCTTGACGTCGACGGGCTGACCGTCCGGCGCGGGGGGCCACGGCATGCGGGCGCCGGGCGGCCCGGCCGTCGCGGGGAACGCCGCCGGGGTGCCGCCTCCCTTGTGCAGGTCGCCTTGGAACTGGTGGAAGACGGTCGCTATCGCCACCATGGACGCGACCGCCGCCAGTGTGCCCGCCAGCGCCTGAGGCCAGCGACGAGGCCGCCTGTCACCCGGTTCGGGAAACCCGTCGTGACCGAGCGCCCCCGATCGTCTCGCGACGTAACGCCGGTACGGCAGCAGCTCGGGGTCGGCGAAGCAGCTCAGCACCCTGACCCGCAGCGCGGCGGGCAGCGGGACCGGCGGCACCAGGTCGAAGACCTTGGACTCCGACACCGGCCGGTCGCGGTGCGGCGCGCAGGTCTCGCACCGGGACAGGTGCCGGACGAGCTCCTCGCGCATCAGCGGTGTCAGCTCTCCGGCGAAGCCGCTCAGGATGCGGGCCCTCGTGGGGCAGTCGTAGGGCCCCTTGCGGGCCAGCACCTCGGCCGTGATCGCGTCGCGCAGGCGCTCGCGGGCCTGCGCGCGGGCCGCCTCGACCTGGCGCGGGCGGGCGCCGAGCACCGCCGCCACCTCCGGGACGGTCAGTCCGTGCCGGGTCGTCAGCTCCAGCACCGCCCGGTCGGCGACGGGCAGGCCGCGCACCGCGTTGGCCGCCATGACGCGCAGGTCGGCGTCGGCGGGGTCAGCGGGCGGCTCGGCCGCGAAGGGCGACCCGGCCGGGAAGGGGGACCCGGCCGGGAAGGTCGGCTGGGCCGGGAAGGACCACTCGCTCCGGAAGGGCGGCTCGGCCGGGTGAGACGACTCGTCGGCCGGCCAGCCGGGGCCGGTGACGGGCGCCTCGGGCGCGTCCGCCGGCTCTCCGGCGTCGGGGCGGACGGCGGCCAGCCGCCGGCGCAGGCACTCGGCGTGGGCGAGCGCGTAGAGCCACGTCCTCAGGCGCCCGGGATCGGAAAGGGAACCGGCGTGCTCGGCCGCCGCGATCAGGGTGTCGCGAAGGGCCACCTGGGCGCTGTCGGCGTGCGGAAGAAGGGACCAGCAGTATCTATAGATGCCCTCGGCGTACGCGTCATAGAGCGCGGCGAGGGCATCCGGGTCGCCGGCGCGGAGCGCTTCGACCAGGACGCGGTCATTCATATGACCGAATGTAATGGATTAGTAACTTGTAGTTCTACCGTTTCGGAGCCTACGGCGTGGCTCGTTCACCTTGCCGGGCGGAACCGTTCCGCAATAAACCACCCAAACCCATTTATCGGCTAATTTAGAGAATATTTCGCATTACTCGGCGGGCCGCGTCCTGGGAGGAACGGACGCGGCCCCGATCACTCCTTGTGCTCGGTCAGCGCCGAGCTGCCCCGGTCCACCGCGAACGGCGGCATGGACGGCTTGATCGTGTGCAGCGGCACCGCGCCGCCCAGCGCCAGCTCCTCGTACGGCCGCGCCGTCGAGCCCCACGTGCGGGCCGTCACCTCGGCGTCGGTCGGCTTCGCCTTGCCCGGCAGCCCCTCCACGGTCAGCACGAAACGCGGCGTCCGGCCCGGCTTGACGTCGTCCACGAACGTGCTGCCTCCCCCGAGCAGCTTGCCGTCCCGGTCGCGGACCAGCGCGTTGACCACCAGGCTGCCCGCCGGCAGCCGGTACGGGTTGCCGACGTAGCCGGTGACCACGACGGAGCCGTCCTTCTGCGGCAGCGTCTGCACCCGCGTGATCGGGAACGGCCGGAATGCCGACGGGACGCGGGCGGCGGTCCGCCACTGGGCGGGCCGGTACTCGATGGACACCTTCGCCGGCTTGTGCTCGGCGTTGGCGTGGCCGGTGAAGGCCAGCTCCCCGCCGGGCGGCACGGCGTCGAGCGGCTGGTCCATCCTGACCACCTCATGCCCGCCGGCGTCACGGCCGACGATCGTGGCCACCACGTGCTCGCCGAAGTGCCACGGGTTGTCGTTGGCGAGGACCCCCGCCCAGTTGACGACGTACCCGTCGGACGACTTCGTGACGTGCGACACCTGCTCCTTGAGCGTGAGCGGCTTGAGCTTGGGTTCTGACGGCACCTCGGTGGAGCACCCGGTGAGGCAGATCGCCCCGAGTGCGAGGAGGCTGACGGTTCGGCTACGCGGGATCACTTTGCCGTGATAGCCGCTTCATGGGTACGGCTGGCAGAGGACACGCGCCGCCCGTACCCAATCTTTAACGCGCGCGCACGACCCTGGTCTCGTCCCACACCGGGTGTGGCGACTCGTAGACGGTGCCGTCGGAGCCGAAAACGAGGAAGCGGTCGAAGTCGGCGGCGAACCAGCGGTCGTGGGTGACCGCGACGACCGTGCCGTCGAAGGCGTCGAGGCCCTGCTGGAGCGCCTCGGCGCTGGCCAGGTCGAGGTTGTCGGTCGGCTCGTCGAGCAGCAGCAGCGTGGCGCCGGACAGCTCCAGCAGCAGGATCTGCAGCCGCGCCTGCTGGCCGCCGGACAGCGTGTCGAAGCGCTGCTCGGCGACCAGGCCGGCCAGCTCGTAGCGGGCCAGCGCCTTCATGGCCTGGCTCTTGTCGCGGGCGTGCTCGGTCATGACGATCTCGACCGGGGTGCGGCCGAGCAGGTCGGGGCGGGCGTGGGTCTGCGCGAAGTGGCCGGGCACGACCCGGGCGCCGAGGCGGGCCGTGCCGTCGTGGCGCACCGACTCTCCGGCGATCAGCCGCAGGAAGTGGGACTTGCCCGAGCCGTTGGAGCCGAGGACCGCGACGCGCTCGCCGTACCAGACCTCCAGGTCGAACGGCCGCATCAGGCCGGTCAGCTCCAGCCCCTCGCAGATGACGGCGCGCTTGCCGGTGCGGCCGCCCTTGAGCCGCATGCTGATGTTCTGGTCGGCGGGCGGCACCTCCGGCGGGCCGGCCTCGACGAACTTGCGCAGCCGCGTCTGCGCCGCGTGGTAGGCGGCGGCCATGCCGTCGTTGTAGCGGGCCTTGTTCTTCAGCATGTTGACCAGGGCCTTGAGCTTGGCGTGCTCCTCGTCCCAGCGCCTGCGCAGCTCGTCGAGGCGCTCGTTGCGGGCCCTGCGCGCCTCGGCGTAGCTGGTGAAGCCGCCGCCGTGGATCCAGATGTTGCCGGCCTCGACGGTGACGATGCGGTCGGCGGCGTTGGCGAGGAGCTGGCGGTCGTGGCTGATCAGCAGGACCGTCTTGGGCGTCTCCCTGAGCTGCCGCTCCAGCCACTCCTTGCCGGGCACGTCGAGGTAGTTGTCGGGCTCGTCGAGCAGCAGCGTCTGGTCGGGGCCGCGCAGCAGCGCCTCCAGGACGAGCCGCTTCTGCTCGCCGCCCGACAGGGTGGACACGTCGCGGTACTTCACGTTGTCGTACGGCACGCCGAGCGCGGCGACCGTGCAGGTGTCCCAGAGGACCTCGATGTCGTAGCCGCCCGCGTCGGTGTAGTCGGTGATGGCCTGGGCGTAGCGGAGCTGTGTCTTCTCGTCGTCGCGCTCCATCATGACCAGCTCGGCCGCCTCCAGCCGCTCGGCGGCCTTGCGCACGGCCGGCGGGGCGACGCTCAGCAGCAGGTCGTGGACGGTGCTGCCGTCGCGCACGCTGCCCACGAACTGGCGCATCACGCCGAGCCCGCCGGAGCTGGCCACGCTGCCCTCGACGGGCTGGAGGTCGCCGGCGATCAGCCGCAGCAGCGTGGTCTTGCCGGCGCCGTTGGGGCCGACGAGAGCGGCCTTGACCCCCTCGCCGATGCGGAAGGACACGTCGTTGAGCAGCGGCCGCCCGTCGGGCAGCACGTACGTCAGATGCCCGATCTCCACATGCCCCATGACCCGTGTCCCTTTCCCGATTCGCCCCGCGCAGGGTATCCGGGCGCGGGCGATCCGGTCATTCCGTTTTCAGTCCGAGCCTTCGGCCGGGCAGTACGACGGCCCGGAGGCCGTGGCCCTGCTGACCGCTCACCTGGACCGGCTCCTCACCTGGCGGCGGGAGGGCAGATCACGCCCGCCACCACCTCGATCGCGGCGGCCACCAGAAGAGGCAGGGCGGGATGCACGCCGAGCAGCAGCGCCCCCAGCGCGGCGCCGGTGAAGGTGGCGGCGACCGTCGCGAAGCGCCGCTCCGCGGTCGCGAGCGACGACACCATGAACAGCCCCGCCAGCGCCCGGGTCACCACCGTCGTCGGCAGGTCGTGGGCCGCCACGCGCAGCACGGTGGCGTTGCGCGAGCCCATCGCCAGGGCGAGCGCGACGATCACGGCGAAGCGGTGCGGATCGTGATGCAGGCGGTCGCCCAGCAGCAGCGCGAGCACGGCCGCGACCAGGATGAGCACGCCCTCTCCGGCGATCGCGAACGTCAGCCACCGCGGCCCGCGCCACCGCACGAGCACGCCGTGCGCCCAGTGACCGCCGATGGCCCCGCCCGCGAACGCCGCCAGGGCGATGACCGGCCCGGCCGGCCGGATCTCCCCGTTGAACACGCCGAACCCGGCGAACAGCACGTTGCCCGTCATCACCGCCGTGAACACGCGGCCGAGCCCCAGGAAGCTCACGGCCTCGACCACGCCCGTGACCCCCGTGAGCAGGACCAGGATCACCGTCAGCCGCTCGGGCCGGCTCCCCTTCGCGAAGGGCATCTCCCCTTCATATCCGCCGCCCGGTCGGGGGCGAAGCCGCCGCACCGCCGAGGCCCGCGACCAGGACGCACACGACCGCCACCAGGTACGGCCGGCGCGCCAGGTCCATCAGGCAGGTCGTCGGGAACGTGAAGCCGTGGACCGCCGATCTTCACCGCAGGGGTGGACAGCAAGTGATCTAATGACTAGAACTGTAGGAATCGCCCCCCTAAGGACGTGCCATGACGCGATTCCGTGCTGCCCTCATCCCCCTGGCCGCCACGCTCCTCGGCCTCACCGCACTGCCCTCCCAGGCCGTCGCCGCACCCCCGAAACCGGTGCCCAGCATCTCCGCCGAGCGGTCCGCCGCGCCGCTCACCAGCCCGTCCGCCTGCGCGCCGACGGTCAAGGGCGCCTCGACCGACGCCCGGCTGACCAGCCTGTTCACCGCGTACGGCAACGACAACAGCCGGCTCGACGACTGGACCGGCGCCGACGGCACCTACTCGCTGCGCCTGCCCGACGGGCGCGAGCTGTGGGTCTTCTCCGACACGTTCCTCGGCCGGATCAACCCCGACGGCTCCCGGCCGCCGGTGGTCGAGGAGGGCGGCACCACCGTCTTCCTCAACAACACCTTCGCCGTCGAGCGCGCCGGCCGGCTGGCCACGATCCACGGCGGCACCGCCGCCAAGCCGGCCGCCGTGATGCCGCCGCGCGACAAGAACCACTGGTACTGGGCCGGTGACGCCACGCTGGCCGGCGGCCTCGTCGAGGTGACCTACCAGGAGTACGAGCGCTACGGCACCGGCGCGTGGGACTGGCGCTGGCACCGCAACGTGGTGGCCAGGTTCGCCCCCGGCCGCCTGGACCGCCCGGTCAGCGTCCACGACCTGCCCTCCGCGCACGGCGTCTCCTGGGCCTCGGCCACCCTCAAGGACGGCGGCTACACCTACGTCTACGGCGTGGAGGACCTCGGCTCGCCGAAGTACATGCACATCGCCCGGGTCAAGGGGCAGAGCCTGCTCGGCGACTGGGAGTACCTGAAGGCCGACAACACCTGGTCGCCGGACGAGGCCGACTCGGCCCGGATCATGAGCGGCGTGGCCAACGAGTACAGCGTCACCAAGGTCGGCGACGGCTACGTGCTCATCACCCACGACACGACCGAGGTGCTGAGCGCCAACATCGTGGCCTACTCCTCGTGCTCGCCGTTCGGGCCGTTCACCGGCAAGCAGCACGTCTACACGACGCCCGAGACGAACGGGAACATCTTCACCTACAACGCCCACGCCCACCCCGAGGTGTCGGGTAAGGGACTGGTCGTGTCGTACAACGTCAACAGCTTCGTGAACACCGACCACTACCGGGACTCGTCGATCTACCGGCCTCGCTTCATCGACGTGAGCTTCGGGTGAGGCGCAACTGGGCGGCGCGCCTGCGGTCCGTCACCATCGACGGGCTGCGGGCGGTCGTGCTCGAGAACGAGCCGCTCCGCGTGACCGTGGTGCCCGACAGGGGCGGTGACGTGGTGGAGTTCCTGCACAAGCCCACCGACACCGACTTCGTCTGGCTCTCGCCGCAGGGCCTGCGCGACCCGGCTCACCATCTCCAGGGTGCCGCCGACGACGTCGCCCAGTTCGTCGACCACTACGAAGGCGGCTGGCAGGAGATCTTCCCCAGCGGCGGCGCCCCCAGCGAGTACCGGGGGGCGCGGCTGGCCCAGCACGGCGAGGTCGCCGGGCTGCCCTGGGACTGCGAGGTCACGGCCGACTCGGAGGAGGAGGTCGCGGTACGGCTGAGCGTGCGGACCCGGCGCCTGCCGTACCGGGTGGACAAGACCTTCCGGCTGCGGGCGGGCACGGCCGCGCTGGAGGTCGAGAGCACCGTGAGCAACGAGTCCGACCTGGAGCTGCACGCGATGTGGGGACAGCACATCGTGTTCGGCCGGCCGTTCCTGCGGCCGGGCGCGCGGATCCGGCTGCCGGAGGGGGTCACCGTGATCCCGCACGAGAGCGCCGTCAACCCGCGCGGCCGCCGCGTGCGGGCCGGAGGGCCGTGGACCTGGCCGGTCGTGCCGGCCGACGGCGGCGGCGAGACGGACCTGAGCGTGGTGCCGGAGCCCGGGACGCCCGGCGACGTCGTCTACCTGACGGGGTTCAGCGAGGGCTGGTACGAGATCACCGGCGAGGTGGGCATGCGCGTCGAGTGGGACGCGCGGGTGCTGCCGTACCTGTGGATGTGGCAGGAGCTCGGCGCCTGGGAGGACTATCCCTGGTGGGGCCGCCTGTACACGGTGGGGCTTGAGCCGTTCGCCGGCATGCCGACCAACGGGCTGGCGGAGGCCGTGGCCAACGGCACCGCGCTCGCCCTGGGGCCGCGCGCGACGAGGACGCTGACGATGCGGGCGGAGGTCCTGGCATGAGTGAGTTCAGCGGGAAGGTCGCGCTGGTCACCGGCGGGTCGATGGGCATCGGCCGCGCGGTGGTGGACCGGCTGGCCGACGGAGGCGCGTCGGTGGTGTTCTGCGGCGCCGACGAGGGCGCGGCGCTCGACAGCGAGCACGTGACGGGCGTCGTCGCCGACGTGCGGCGCGCCGGCGACATGCGCGACCTGGTGGACCTCGCGGTCGCGAAGTACGGCGGGCTGGACGTCGTGGTGACGTGCGCGGGCGTGCAGAGGTACGGCACGGTCGAGGACACCCCCGAGGACGTCTGGGACGAGGTCATGGACATCAACCTCAAGGGCGTCTACCTCACCTGCAAGGCGGCCGTGCCCCGGCTGCGGGCGCGCGGCGGCGGCTCGATCGTGGTGATGTCGTCGGTGCAGGCGTTCGCCTCGCAGGCGCAGGTGGCCGCCTACACCGCCAGCAAGGCCGCCCTGAACGGCCTGACCCGGGCGATGGCGCTGGACCACGCCGCCGACGGCATCCGGGTCAACGTGGTGTGCCCCGGCTCGGTCGACACGCCCATGCTGCGCTGGGCGGCCGACCTGTGGCGCGGGCCGCTGTCGCAGGAGGAGCAGGTGGCCCAGTGGGGCCGCGCCCATCCGCTGGGCCGCGTGGCGCGGCCCGAGGAGGTGGCCGAGCTGGTGGCCTTCCTCGCCGGCCCCCGGTCGTCGTTCATCACCGGCGCGGAGCACCGCGTCGACGGCGGCCTGCTGGCGCGGAACCCGGCCGCCCTACCCGACTGACCACGCCCGCGCGCCGCCGCCCCAGCGCGCGGGCGTCAGCGTTCTAAGACCTCGGCGGCCCGGTCGAGGCGGGCGCGCAGGTCGTCGCGCAGGTCCGCGAATCGGCCCGGCTCGGCGGCGATGACGGCCCGCTGCGCCGCGGCGTCGGCGGCGAACCACGCGGGCACCAGCCCCGAGGACCACTTGCAGGCCGTGTCGGCCGTCGCGGTCCGCTTCTCGCGGGCCGTGACGGCGGCCGAGCGCAGGTCCCAGCGGGGGTCGGCGATGGCCGCCTCCGGCGACGGGTACGGGTGCCCGGCGCGTTCCATGCACGTCTTCCAGCGGGCGACGGCCTCGACGACGGCCGGATGCCCGGCGGTCTCCGCGACCGTCCGCGCGTCCTGGAGCGCCAGCCACTGCCAGTCGGCTTCAGGGCTGGTACGGCGGGCCTGCTCGGCCGTGGCGCGCTCGTCGCAGCCCGGACGGCCGGGCGTGCCGTCGAGGGCGCGGCGGGCGGACCGGCCGAGGGTTACGTCCCAGCTCCGGCCCTGGCTCGACGGTCTGGACGGCGGCAGGTGGTAGCCGTTGCGGCGGGCCGGCTCTGGGTCCGCGACGCCGTAGCGGCGGCTGTTGCCGGGGTCGCCCGCGGCGTAGGCGGCGGCGTCCGGGCGCGGCGGGGAGACGGCGTGCCCGCGGCGGTGCATGCAGCGGGCGAGCAGCGCGGCGCGGGCGCGGGCCATCAGCGCGCGCTGGCCCGGCGTGGGGCGGTAGGCGTCGAAGGGCAGCACCAGGTCGGCCACCCGCGTCGGCGGCGGCACGGCGAGCGACGACGGGGCGAGCGACGGCGGGGCGAGTGACGGCGGGGTCGCCGGCGGCGGGGCGGCGGTGCAGGCCACGGCGGCGCAGGCGCTCGTCAGCAGCGCGCCGAGGACCGCCGGGCCGCGCGTGGGTCCGCGGCGGCCGGTCTCCGGAGGCCCGATCCGGAAACCGGCCCCGCCGCATGTGGTCAGGCGCACCAGATGCTGAGGGAGCTCGCGGTGTTGTTGCCGACTGTGCTGTTCGCGAGGAACGGGTCGGCGCGACCGGCCGCGAACGTGCTGTGTGCGCCGGTGAAGAGGGGGTTCTGCCAGAGGACGGCCTCGCAGCCGCTGCGGTTCTTGACCGAGCTGGCGTCGTTGTTCACGATCCTGGACGACTCGATCGCCGTGTCGCCCTGGAGCCACAGGTCGTCGCCGAGGTAGGCGTCGTTCTCGGTGAAGTCGTGCCACAGGTCGCGCGGGTAGGCCCCGCTGTAGTTGTAGCCGTAGTACGCGTACAGGCACACCGCGCCCCGGTCGCAGCCGCCGTCCGGCCCTGCCAGCGCGGATGCCGCCGGCAGGGCGAGGCTGAGCGACGCGGCCGCGGCGCAGGCGCCAGCCACGCGGATGATCGTCCTCACTGCTGCCTCCCCGACGAGGACCGTCCTTGATCGGTAACCTAGCGTGTCGTTCCACATACGGACCGGTATGACATGCCGAGTCGGGTAAGAGGCAGCGGTGCGGGCGGTCGGCTACAGGGTGACCTCCTGGGAGACGGTCGGGTCGGCGAAGCGCTCGTTGGGCACCCGGGCGTACCATCCGGGCCGTCCCGGGTCGCGGTCGTAGGGGTAGCCGCCCAGCTCGCGGTAGAGCTCGGCGTACCGGGCCACCTTGTCCTTGTCCAGCCGCACGCCCAGCCCGGGGGCGGTGGGCACCGCGATGGCGCCGCCCTCGTACGGCAGCGGGCCGCCCTCGATGACGTCGTCGCGGAGCTGGTGGTAGTGGGCGTCGGCCGCGTACGTGAGGTTGGGCAGCACCGCGCCGAGGTGCAGCATGGTCGCGAGCTGGACCCCCAGCTCGCCGGAGGAGTGCACGGCGATGCCGAGCTGGAACGTCTCGCACACCCCCGCCGCCTTCACGCACGGCCGGATGCCGCCCCAGAACGTGGTGTCGAGCAGGACGACGTCGGCGGCCCGGCGCAGCACGTTGGAGGCGAGCTGCTCGAAGTTGACGACGACGGTGTTGGTCGCGAGCGGCACCCGGACCTGCTCGCGCACGGCCCGCAGCCCCTCCAGGCCCCAGACCGGGTCCTCCAGGTAGTCGTTGTTGAGGTTCTCGATGGCCCGGCCGAAGCGCAGCCCCTCGGCCAGCGACAGCACCGCGTTGGGGTCGTAGCGCAGCCGGTCGCCGGGGAACTCCTCCGCGAGCGCCCGGTAGCACTCCAGCTCGTGGTCCGGCGGGAACACGCCGCCCTTGAGCTTGTGGACGGTGAACCCGTGCGCCTCACGCAGGCCGCGGGCGTGCCCGACGAGCTGGTCGGGGGTGCGGATCTCGGGATGCCCCTCGGCGGCGTACCGGAAGAACAGGTACGACGCGAACGGCACCTCGTCGCGGACCCGGCCGCCGAGCAGGTCGCACACGGGCACGCCGAGGCGTTGCCCGATCACGTCGAGGCAGGCGAACTCGATGGCCGCGAGGAGCTGGGTGCGGTTGTTGTAGAGCGACGCCGTCGGGTTGGCGATCTTGAATCGAAGCGCTTCGAGCTGGAACGGGTCGTGGCCCTTCAGGTACGGCAGGAGCGCCCGGAAGGCCGCCTCGGCGCTCTCGCCGCCCCCGCCCATCTCCCCCAGCCCGACGAACCCCTCGTCGGTCTCGACCTCGACGAGGGTCCGGACGAAGCGTCCCCAGTGGGCGCCGTTGCTGTGCCGCAGCGGCGCCTCCAGCGGGACGGCGACCGTGGTGGCCCGGATGTCAACGATCTTCACGCGCACGTCCCCCAGACCGCGGCGACCCCGCACGCGGGCAGCCGTACCTTGACCGATTCGCCCGCCACCTCGGCGGGTTCACGCCCGCGCTCCAGCCCCGCGCTGACCTCGGCCGAGCGCAGGCCGGGCACCGTGAGCGTGACCTCGACCGGCTCGGCGGCCAGCGACTGGAGCCGGACGACCCGCTCCGCGCCGGCCTGCCCGATCGAGGTGACCAGCACGTCGGGGTGGTCCACCGACGCGTACGTGCGGGCGGCGTCGCCGCACGGCCCGGTGACCAGCACGCCCGCGAACGGCTCGGTCAGCCCGGAGGCCGCGAGCGCGCCCAGCCGCCGCCCGTCGGCGCCGGCCTGCGACATGACCGCGTAGCGGAACGTGGTCTCGCCCTGCTGCTGCGACGGGAAGTTGGTGTCCCAGATGTTGTTGAGCGCCCAGGAGTACACCGTGCCGTCCTCCTGCTCCAGCGTCGGCGGGAACGGCGCGTACGGCATGTGGATGGTGCCGAGCTGCACCAGCGGCGCCTCCAGGGTGGCCCAGGCGACGGTCAGCTCGGGGTCGTCGAAGGCGATCCAGTGGCGGATGGGCAGCATGTACGCGGCCGAGCCGGGCACCTGGGGCACGTCGCGCCCGCCGACGCCGCCGGTCAGCTCCCACGCGGTCGCCGGGCCGGCGGCGAACGGGAAGGCCAGGAAGACCGCCTCCTTCGCCGGGGTGCCCTGCTTGGCGAGCTGGTAGGTCAGGTCCAGGCGGGGCACGCCGCGGTGCAGC
Organism: Nonomuraea montanisoli; assembly: GCF_013363975.1. GTDB lineage: Bacteria > Actinomycetota > Actinomycetes > Streptosporangiales > Streptosporangiaceae > Nonomuraea > Nonomuraea montanisoli. The sequence goes on from NZ_JABWGN010000005.1 coordinate 356,333, forward strand.
TCGATCGTGGTGCGCAGCCAGTCGACGCCCTTGCCCTGGAGCTCGACGACCAGCCGCTCGGTCACGGCGGTGCGCTGCGCCTTGACGATCGTGGCGCCCCGGCCGATCGCCCGGTCGCCGAGCAGGGTGCGGTCGTGCGCGCCCACGTGCCCGGACAGGTGGTTGAAATGCGGGGCGGTGGCGTAGCTGTCGTAGACGTACTGGCCGAACCCGGCCGCCGCGTCGCGGTTGACCAGCTCCCGGCCGGCGACCTTGTCGAAGATCGAGCCGATGTAGCCCTCGCGGACGTCGTACGTCACCCGGTAGAACTCGTTCTCGATGACCCCGCCCAGGTCGGCCTCGGCCGGCTCGGCGGCCTGGCTCCCGGCCGTGACCACGTCGATCCGGGCGTAGCCGTTGCCGGGGACGTCGGGCACCACGGCGTGCAGGTGCCGTCCGATGGGCCGGGTCGGCCAGTCCTCGGGATGGACGTACTCCTCGTGGTGGGCGAGCGTGTCGCCGGTCCGCGCGTCCACCAGCGCGATCGGCACGTCGGCGGCCACCACGTCGCGCGGCAGGAACGCGCGCACCAGGTCGGTGCGGGCCCGCGTCGCGGGGTTGAACACCGCGAACGACGCCAGCGTGCCCTCGGGCAGGTCGCCCTCCTCCGCCAGCGCGGCGCCGAAGCGGCGCACGGCGGCGTGCAGCAGGTCGGCCGCGTCGTCCTGCGCGTCGTAGGCGCCCGACGACTTGCGGGTCCACTGCAGGCCGCCCGAGTCGCCGGCCTCCTCGGCGTCCTCCCACGGGTTGGCGGCGCCCCAGGTGTGCTCGTTGAACAGCGCCACCTTGTCGTACGCCTCGTCGATGCGGTCGGTGGCGTCGGCCCCGGCGAGCGTGTGCAGGGTCTCGGCGGCCCGCAGCGCGGACTGCGCCCGCCGCACGTAGCCGAGCGGGCGCGCGCCCGAGCCGAGCCCGTCGGCCCACCAGTCGGTCCAGTCGCCCTCGTGGACGGCCAGCCGGTCGTGGTAGTGCTCCTCGACGTGCTCGAAGAAGTCGCTGTTGGCCGCCGAGCGCAGGCGCGGCCAGGCCCACCGCTCGTTCCAGGTGCGGGCGATCGCCGCGGGCACGATGGACGGGCCGGCGTTGTCGGCGTGCGCGCCCTGCACGCGCATGTGCAGCACGTCCAGCTCGTACGGCTCGCGCGGCGCGTCGGGCCCCTGCCAGCCGAACGTGCCCGGCCCGTACGGGTAGCCCCGGGTGGCCAGGGCGGCCAGGTAGCGCGGCAGCAGGTCGTCGGCCAGCTCGTAGGAGTCGGTCAGCCCGACCGTGTTGCCCTCCATGTACGCCATGCCGTGGGGGGTGTCGGTGAACCAGACCAGCAGCTCGTTGCCGCTGGGCGCCCGCCAGCGGAACGGCCGGGTCAGCTTGTCGCCGCCGTGCAGGTACGGCACGGACCGGCCGGCCCAGTTGTGAGCCGCGGCCAGGTAGCGGACCCCGGCCGCGTTGAGCGCGTCGACCAGGCCGACCACGGCGCCGGGCACGTCCGTGTGCATGGCCGAGCGCGTGGCGAAGCCGTACCTGTCCTGGAGCTCGGAGGTGAAGCGGAGCTGCCGGTAGAGCTCCTCGGTCGAGCACGCCTCGGTGTGGAGCTGGAACGGCAGGGCCGTCACCTCGATGACGCCCGCGCGGGCCGCCGCGGCGAACGCCTCGACCTGCTCGGCGGGCCGGTTCTCCAGCCACTTCAGCGCCGGCATCGACGACTCGACCGTCCAGCGGAACTTCGCGTCGTCCGGCCAGGACGCGGTCTCGTCGGCCAGGCGGACCGCGGCGTCGAGGTATTCGAGGTGGTGGCGCAGCACCGTGCCCTGCGGGTCGGTGTAGCCGATGTCGAGGTGGGAGTGGTGGACGACGAACACGCTCCACTTGCGCTGCGGCGTCACCGTGATCCGCGCCGAGCCGACGAGTCCTTCGTCGTCACGCGACTCCAGCGTGAACGCGCGCGGCGCCGACACCTCGGGCACGAGCAGCGTGACGTCGGAGCCGGTGGCGCTGTCGACTCCGACCAGCACGTGCGTCAGCGGGCGCGTGCTCGACACCCGGACCGCCTGGCGGCCGTCGTGCGTGAACAGCGGCAGCACCGCGACCCGCACCTCCAGCCCCCGCAGCTCGATGACGGGGGTCGAGGTGTCGTTGCGCAGCGCCTGCCTGATCCCGTCGTAGTCGGGGGAGCCCAGGCTCCGCTGCAGCAACCGGCTGGTCAATTCAGACACTCCCTAGGGACAGGCCTCGGGCGAAGAGGCGCTGGGTGGCGAGGAACAGCAGGACCGTCGGCAGCGAGCACATCAGGCCCGCGGCCAGCCCCACGGGCACGGGGGTGCCCGCGTAGACGTCGGTCATCAGACCGGCGAGCGCGGTCATCACGGGCCGCACGCTCTCGGTCGTGGTCAGGGTCAGGCCGAACAGCAGGTCGTTCCAGATGAAGGTGAACTCCAGGATGAACACGGCCGCGAGCGCGCTGGTCGAGATCGGCAGGTAGACACGCCAGAAGATGCGGAAGGTCGACGCGCCGTCCATCCGGGCCGCCTCGAAGATCGAGAACGCCACCCCGCTGTAGAAGTTGCGCAGCACGAACGCGGCCAGCGGGACGTTGACGGCCGTGTAGACGAGCAGCATGCCGGCCCTGGTGTCGTACAGGCCGGCGTCGCTGTAGCCGACGAAGAGCGGCACCAGCAGCATCTGCGACGGGAACACCGTGCCGCCGAAGATGAGCAGGAACCACCAGAAGCCGTGACGCAACCGCAGCACCACGATGGTGTACCCGGCCATGGCCCCGATGACGACGCCGAGCAGCGGCGACACCACGCTGTAGAGCGCGGTGCTGGCCAGGCTGGAGCCCAGGTCGGCCTTGTCCAGCGCGGCGGCGAAGTTGGCGAACAGCGCGAAGTCGCCCGACGGCGCCCAGGCGGTGGCCGGGTCGTACGACGCCGCCGGGCGCGCGGCGTTGACCAGCAGCAGGTACGTCGGGTACATCCAGACCAGGCCCAGCACCACGAGCACGGCCCGCCTGATCATGAGGCGACCTGCCTTTTGAGGTAGAGGTAGGAGGCCAGGCCGGTGACGACGGTCAGCATGACCGCCACCGCGGAGCCGTAGCCGTAGTCGCTGGCCACGAACGTCTCCTTGTACATGGTCACCGCGAGCGTCTCGGAGTTGCGGCCGGGCCCGCCCTGGGTCATCACCCAGACGATGTCGAACGTCTTCAGGCTCGCCACCAGCGCCAGGCCCACGACGACCGCGGTCAGCGGGCGCATCAGCGGCCAGGTGATGTGCCGGAACAGCCGCCACCCCGAGGCGCCGTCCAGCCGGGCGGCCTCGATCGGCTCCTTGGGGATCGACTGCAGGCCCACGACGAACAGCAGCGTGTTGACGCCGAGCTGCTGCCAGGTCCACACCAGCAGCATGGCCAGCGTGTTGACCGGCGCGTCCTGCAGGAACGCGGTGTCGACGCCGAGCAGCGCGTTGGCGATGCCGCCGTGGGACAGGATCGGGCTCCACACCAGGGCGAGCCCGGCGCCGCTGAGCGCGTACGGGAGCATGAACGGCACCCGGTACCACGCGCCGCCCTTGATGTCGTGCGACAGGACGGCCACCAGCAGGCCGAGGCCCACCGGCAGCACCATCGTGCCGACGACCCAGAGCAGCGTGTTGCGCAGGGAGGTCAGCAGCGCGGGGTCGTCGAAGAGCTTGCCGAAGTTGGCCAGGCCCGCCCACTCGGGCGGGGCCAGGCCGTCGTAACGGGTCAGGCTCAGGTACGCGGTCCACACGAACGGGGCGTAGAGCAGCCCCGCGACCAGCAGGGCCGCGGGAGCGACGTACCCATACCTGAAACGCCCGAGGATGGGAGCACTGCGTCTCATGGCCTCACTCCGTGAGGCGGGCTCGGTCGCTCGAACCCGTCGCCTTCCCTCGTCGCTCTGGTCGCTGCGCTCCCGCCGCTCCTCAGTCCAGGCGACGGCGCTCCCTCGCTCACTGGTGAGTGCTCCAGTACTCGTCGGCCTCCTTCTGGATCGTCGCCAGCACGTCCTTGTAGGTGCCGGGCTCGGTGACGAACTTGCCGAAGCCGTCGAGGGCGGCCGTCAGGACGGGTGGCGGGGTGGCCTCGAAGTAGCGGTTGACCAGGCGATACTTGCCGCTGCCCGCGTCCTTGGTGATCTGGCCGAGCGCCTCGTCCTTGATCTCGACCTTGGGGTTGGCGCTCACGTCGCCGCGGCTGGTGGCCCACTTCTCCTGGGCCTCGGCGGTGGTCCACCACTTGAGGTACTTCGTGCTGGCGTCCGGGTCGGCGGCCTTGGTGAGGGAGCACAGCGGGCCGCTCTCGAAGATCACTGAGGTCTTGGGGAGGGCGGGGTTGACGTTGGGGATCACGAAGAAGCCGTAGTCGGAGCCGGCCTTCATGTTCCGCTGGGTCATGCTGGTGTTGAACCAGGTGCCGAACGAGATCATCGCGGCCTTGCCGTTCTTCATCACGTCCCCCGGATCCGTCTTGTCACCCGGGTTCACGAAATATCCGGCGTCGATGAGCTCCTTCCACTTCTCCATCACCTGGACCACGCCCGGATCGGTGTACTTGGCCTTGCCGGTGGACAGCCGGTCGTACAGGTCGGGGTCGGAGCCGGCCATGAGCTGCTCGAACCAGACGAAGGAGAACAGCACGCTGGTGTGGTAGAAGGGCGTGACGCCGGCCTTCTTGAGCGTGGCGGCGGCCTTGACCAGCTCGTCCCAGGTCCTCGGGGGCTTCAGGCCGTGCTGGTCGAAGAGCTTCTTGTTGTAGAACATCCCCCAGTAGGCGACGTTCATCGGCACGCAGTACTGCTTGCCGTCGATCGTGTAGTACGGCGCGAGGTCCTGCGACAGGTCGCCGGCCTTGATCGCCTCCTGCCAGATGGCCGTGGTGTCGGCCACCTGCTTCTGCTTGACGACCTCCTCCAGCATCCCCCCGGTCTGCCAGGTGAACAGGTCCGGCTTGACGTTGGTGCGGAACGACGCCTTGATGAACGCCTGGTACTGCGCCGAGTCGGTGTAACCCGTCGGCTTCATGCCCAGGCCGATCTTCTGCTTGGACAGCGCGCCCATCTCGTCGAAGTACTTGGTCCAGGCGCCCTTGTCGTTGTAGAGCGTCAGCTCGGTCTTCTTCTGCGGGGTTCCGCCGCCGGTGCCGCCACAGGCGGCGAGGAAGAGGGCTGCCACGCCGAGCGTGGCCATGCCTGACCGGATCATGCCCCGGCCTCCTTGTTTCACTTGGGGGGGTTGTGCAACCTCTGCTCAACTACGGTCTTGACGTCCACCAGGTGAGCCCGCATGCGCTCCTGCGCCGCCGCCGCGTCGCCCGCGACGATGGCCTCCAGGATCGCCCGGTGCTCCTCGTAGTCCCGGCGACGGTCGTCGAAGAGCTGCAGGATCGCCCGCTGCTCGGCCCCGTGGACCGTGAGCAGCGAGTCCACGATCTCGTGCAGCACGCTGTTGCCGGCCAGCCGCGCGGTGGCCCGGTGGAAGGTCATGTTGGTCTCGTGCAGCTCCGCGTCCTCGCCGCGCAGGTGCCGGGCGGCCTCGTCCAGTACCTGCTCCAGCGCCGCGAGCTCGGCGCCCGCGGCACGCTGCGCCGCCATGGCCGCGAGCGGGGGCTCGATGACCACGCGGGCGCCGAGCAGCTCCAGGAGCTGCTCGCCGTCCATCTCGCGCATGTTGGGGTTGGGCAGCACGACACGCTCGATGTCGGCTCCGACGTAGATGCCGGAACCGTGCCGCATCTCGATGGCCCCGGTGGCCTCGAGCCTGCGAAGCGCCTCGCGCAGTGTCGGGGTGGTGACGGCGAAACGCTGGGACAGCTCCCTGGTGGAGGGCAGCCGGTCGCCCGGCCGGAGCCCACCGGCACGGATGAGCTCCAGCATGCGCTCGGTCAGAGCGTCGGACAGGGTTGGCCGCACAACCTCGGACATATCAAGTGATCTAATCACTTAACGGGCTTCGCGTCTATGAGGGCTTCATGTCTTTGAGGAGAGTATTTTTCCGGCCATGAAGCGTCTCGGGCGAGTCCTGGCGTGGGTGGTGGCCGTCCTCCTCATGCTGTCCGTCGCCGGCGTGGGCGCGGCCGGGTGGTACTACTCCGGCCTGGTGATCGAGCCCTCGCACGGGTCGTCGTACCCCGTGGAGGTGGTGGCGTACACCGGCGACCTGGTGACGCTGCGGGGCGGTGACGACACCGCGGCGCCCGGCACGTACGGGCTCACCTGGGACGGCGGCAACGCCACGCTCGGCGCGGTGGTCTCCACCGGCGGCGGGAACGTGGCGCGGCGGGTGGAGAAGGTGCGGCGCGGCACGCTGCGGCCCGGCGTGCACGCCTACCTCGACCGGTGGATGTGGGGGCACGAGGACCCCGGCACGGCGCTCGGCCTGCCGTACCGGAAGGTGAGCGTGCCCGGCGAGCTGGGCGACCTGCCCGCCTGGCGCACCGAGGGCTCCTCCACGACCTGGGTGATCGCCGTGCACGGCCGCAACGCGAACGCGTCGGAGGCGCTGCGGTTCGTGCCGCTCTTCCACAGCCTGGGGATGCCGGTGCTCGGGATCAGCTACCGCAACGACGAGGGGGCGCCCGCCGGCGACGGCCTGTTCCACCTCGGCGCGACCGAGTGGCGGGACGTGACCGCGGCCGTCTCCTACGCGCGCGGCCAGGGGGCGACCGGGGTGCTGCTCCACGGGTTCTCCATGGGCGGCGGCATCGTGCCGATGACCGTGCGCCGGATGCCCGGAGAGCCGGTCAAGGGGCTGATCCTCGACAGTCCCGTGCTCGACTGGAACGCGCCCATCGACCTCGGCGCCGACCAGCGCGGGGTGCCGCGGTGGCTGGCCTCGGTGGGCAAGTTCGTGGTCGAGCGCCGCACGGGCGCCTCCCTCGACGACCTCGACCACGTGCGGCACGCGCGGGAGTTCCGCGTGCCGGTGCTGCTGTTCGTGGACGACGCCGACGCGTCGGTGCCGGTCGGACCGGCGCTGCGGTTCGCCGCGGCGCGGCCCGACCTGGTGACGCTCGTACGGACCCGGGGCGGCGGCCACGTCGGCTCGTGGAACACCGACCCGGGCCGCTACGAGCGGGCGTTACGCGACTTCGCGACCAGGGTCACCCGCTGACCTCCGCGTCACTGGCCGAGCAGGCTCTTCATCTGGGCGATCTGGGCGCGGCGGGACTCGCGCACCCGTCCGGCCCAGCTCCTGGCCGCCGGGTTCGCCCCGCGCGCCACCTCGGTCTCGGCCATCTGGATGGCGTCGTCCTGGTGGGCAATGAGCAGGTTGAGGAAGTCCCGGTCGAACGTCCGCGACCTGGCCAGCGCGGCGATCCGCGCGCGGTCGGTCTCCGGCATCCCGCCGTGGTGGTCGTGCGCCCCGGAGGGTGCGGTGAGCGGCTGCTCCCAGGCGTACAACCAGCGCAGCATCATCTCGACCTCGTCCTGCTGCGTGGCCGCGACGGCCGCGGCCAGGGTCCGCACCTCGGGCGAGCGGCCCCGGGCGGCGCCCAGTTTCGCGATCTCGATGCCCTGCCGGTGGTGCGGCACCATCATCTGCGTGAACATCACGTCCTGGGCGTTCACCGGGTCGGCCGCGGGCCCCGGGGTCCCGCGGGCGCCGCAGCCCGGCAGCGCGAGCAGCAGGGCTGCCATCAGGGCGAACGCCGGGGCGGTCCGCCTCATGACGGGAGGTCAGATCCGCTTCCAGAGGGCGGGCACGTTCGGCGGCTCCCAGCCGGCGAGCGCGGTGTGCCCCTGGAGGCACTGGTAGCTCTGGCCGCCGTGGGTCACCTTGTCGCCGGCCTTGTAGGCGGTGCCCGCCTTCCACGTGCCGCCGGGCTGGGCGGTGGGCGTCTGCGTGGGCGTCTGCGTTGGTGTCGAAGTCGGGGTTCTGGTGGGCGTCGGCTCCGTCGTCGGCGCCGGGCCGCCGCCGCCGAAGTCCACGTCCGAGCAGGTGTAGAACGCCTCGTTGCTGCCGGCCACGCGCTGCCAGATCGAGTACAGGATGTGCCGGCCCGAGCGCTGCGGCAGGGTGATCGTCCAGTTGGTGAACGTGGTCGGATTCTGGTTGTTGAACGTCTTGAGCGGAACGAGGTCGGACCACTTGAGGGGCATGGTCGGGTTCCAGCCCTCGCGGGTGATGGAGAACTCGAAGTTGCTGTTCGCATGGGGCGCGGTCGCGTGGTAGGTCACGGTGAAGCTGCCCGGCCGCACCTTGGTGGCCGGCCAGTCGGCGCGCGGGAGGTCGAGGCCGCGGTACTTCTCGCGGCCCGCGCTGCACAGCTTGCCGTCCGGGATGAGCTGGCGGTGCCGGCCGCCGGCCTCCAGGAGCGAGACCTCGTTCCAGTCGTAGAACGCCTGCGTGCCGCTGGCGGCCACGGCGGCCTTGCAGGCGGCCGACTTCGGCGTCTCGGGACCCTCGTTCTTGCAGACGTAGACGCGGCTCGGCGGGTTGGACAGCGTGCCGTGGGCATCGGCCGCGGAGGCGGGCAGCAGGACCAGCGCTCCGGTGACGGCCGATGCGGCGGCGATCGTACTCTTGCGCACCTGTGACCTCCCTGGGACGAGAATTAATAAGGAAAGCTTCTTAAGAGTTGACCATTACAGTCAGCCCCGCAAGCGGTTCGGGACAAGTCCCCTTCCTCAGGTACGCGCGCAACGCGGAAGCGGATCGGCCGCATCGCCTCCTAATCTCGCCGTCCATGAGCCACGACATCACGCCGTTCCGCATCGACGTCCCGCAGGCCGACCTCGACGAGCTGGCGCGCCGGCTCGACGCGGCCCGCTGGCCCGAGGAGCTGCCCGGTGCCGGATGGGACTACGGCGTCGCCTCCGGCTACCTGGAGGAGCTGGCCGGGCACTGGCGCGACGGGTACGACTGGCGCGCGCAGGAGCGCCGGCTCAACGAGCTGCCGCAGTTCACCACCGAGATCGACGGGCAGAACATCCACTTCGCCCACGTACGATCCCCCGAGCCGGACGCCGTGCCGCTGCTCGTCACCCACGGCTGGCCGAGCACCGTCGCCGACTTCCTGGACATCGTCCGCCCGCTGACGGAGCCCGGCGAAGCCGGCGTGCCCGTCTTCCACCTGGTGCTGCCCTCGCTGCCCGGATTCGGCTTCTCCGGCCCCACCCGGGAGCGGGGCTGGGACGTCACCCGGATCGCCCGCGCCTGGGCCGAGCTGATGCGCCGCCTCGGCTACGACCGCTATCTCGTGCAGGGCGGCGACTTCGGGTCCCTGATCTCCCCCGAGGTCGCCCGGGTGGCGCCGGAGCACGTCACGGGCGTCCACCTCAACGCCGTGGTCACCGCCTCCACCCCGCCTCCCGGAACCCCCGGGCTCACCCCGGAGGAGCTGGCCAAGGCCAGGGCCACCGCCGAGAAGTGGCGCGAGCGGTCCGGCTACGCCACCATCCAGTCGACCCGGCCGCAGACCCTCGCCTACGCCCTCACCGACTCGCCCCTCGGCCTGCTGGCCTGGAACCTCGAATGGTTCGTCGACTACGACCCCGCCCGCGCCGTGCAGACCCCGGTCGAGCGCGACGCGATCCTCACGAACGTCACCACGTTCTGGCTGACCCGGACCGCCGGGTCGTCGATGCGCCTCTACAGGGAGGCGCGGACGGCCTTCGGCGGCGGCCCGCGCGTCGAGGCGCCGACCGCCGTCGCGCTCTTCCCCGGCGACAGCACCATCCGCACGCTCGCCGAGCGGCAGTACGCGATCGTCAGGTGGACCGAGTACGACCGGGGCGGGCACTTCGCCTCCCTGCAGGCGCCGGATCTCCTGGTCGAGGACGTCCGCGCCTTCGCGGCGGTCGCTCAGTAGCCCACGGCCGTCAGCTCGCGGTGGTGCCGGGGGTCGTCCACCTCGTCGACCAGCGCCACCGCCAGGTCGGCGTACGCGAACAGCCGCTGACCCGCGTCGGACAGGACCGCCGAGCCGCCGATCCGGTACCGCCCGGTGCGCGGGGCGTCGGCGTCCAGCATGGTGGGCGGCGGGGCGAGCACCACCCAGTCCAGTGCGGGGTCCGCCTCGCGCAGCGCCTCCACCGCGGCGAGGTGGCCGAGCGAGAACGCCCGGTGCTCCGCCGGGAAGCCGGGCGCGTCGTGGACGAGCACGCCGGGGGCGCTCTCCAGCGTGGTGCCGATGCCGATCGCCACCAGCCGCTTCACCCCGGCCCGGCCCAGGCCGTCGACCAGCGCGGCGGTCGCGACCGGCAGGAACTCCACCGACGGCAGGTCGAGCCGGATCGCGGCGTTCACGGCCGCGTCGTGACCCGCCGCCAGCCGCGCGACGTCCTCGCCACTGGTGACGTCGCCGGCGACCACCGTCACACGGTCGCCGCCGAGGTCGGGATGGCGGGCCGGGTCGCGGACCACCGCGGTGACCCGATGGCCTCGTCCGGCCGCCTCGGCCACCGTGGCGCGCCCCGCGCGGCCACCGGCGCCGAACACAACGATCTCGCTCATGGGACAGCTCCGTTCGCACGGGCCGATGGGGTCATCGGCGCTGTGCGGACGCTAACGGCCGCCCCCTTGGTTCCCGCAACGATAGTTACGTACGCTCGGCAGAGTGACAGACGCCCTTGATCCGGACATGTTCGCCCAGTGCGCGAACGTCACGCCGCTGATCCAGATCGGCGACAAGTGGACCGGCAAGATCATCCGGTGCCTGGAGGGCGGCCCCCGCCGCTTCTCCGAGCTGCGAGGACCGCTGCGCGGCATCACCCCCAAGGTGCTCACCGAGACGCTGCGGGCGATGGAGCGCGACGGGCTGCTCACGCGCACCGCCTACGCCGAGATCCCGCCGCGCGTCGAGTACGAGCTGACCCCGTTCGGCCGCACCCTGCTGGAGCCGATGGCGGCGATGTGCACCTGGGCGCAGGAGCACATGGCGACCCTCCTCGACGCCCGCGATCGCCATCTGGCCTGACCATCCTCACAGGCGGGCGAGTTCGGCGTTCGTTAACGTTCTGCTTACTCTGCGTGGCAGTCAGGTTTGTCCGGGTTTTGTGACACTTGCCTCCGTCTGGGGCCCCGAAAAAGACCACCAAACGGCGCATCGCCCCAGCTCGAAGCGCTTTCCCGCGCAGAGAGATCATGTCGCGACTTTGTGTAGTGACCTGACTGTTATATCAACGCTTTGCTAGCTGCGCGGGTTGCATGGATATTCTGCGCCTTGCGTGTCGCCCTCACGTCAAGTGATTTTGCGGCGACATGACGGCTTTCTCTGCGGGGGCCCCTCCACCTCGGATCTCGACCCCCGTGCACGGTGTACGGAGGGAAATGGGCAAGTTCCTGCTCCGCCGGCTGGCAACCAATGTGATCCTTATTGCTCTGGCGGCCAGCCTGGCGTACATGCTCGCCGCCACGACGATGAATCCTCGTGGCGCATACGAGGGTCGGCAACCACCGGTCGCCGAAGAGGTCATCGACGCCACCCTGGACGCCTACAACCTCAATGACAAGACGCCGGTCTTCGAGCGCTATCTGACCTGGGCCGGCGGCGTCGTGACCGGCGACTTCGGCAAGACGTGGAACGGCGGCTCGGTCAACGAGGAGATGGGCCGCCGGATCATGGTGAGCCTGCGGCTGCTGCTCATCGGCACGCTGCTCGGCTTCGCGCTGGGCGTCGCGGTCGGGGCCTACTCGGCCGTCCGGCAGTACCGGTTCAGCGACCGGGCCATCGGCGTCAGCTCGTTCGTGGTCATGGCGGTCCCGGTGTTCCTGCTGGCCACGCTGCTCGCGATCGCCACCTACAACCTGAACCGGGGGCTCGGCTTCACGCTGATCGAGTACACCGGCGAGTACAACCCGCGGCTGTCGGGCTGGGACCAGTTCCTCAACCGGCTGAACCACCTGATCCTGCCGACCATCTCGCTCACGCTCGGCTCGATCGCCTTCTACAGCCGCATCCAGCGCAACATGATGCTCGACGTGCTGAACCAGGACTTCGTCCGCACCGCCATGGCCAAGGGCCTGCGGCGCCGGACGGCGCTGTTCAAGCACGCGCTGCGCACGGCGCTGATCCCGTCGGCCACCTACTTCGCGTTCGCGTTCGGCACCATGCTCACCGGTGCGATCTTCACCGAGAAGATCTTCTCCTGGCACGGCATGGGCGCCTGGCTCGTCGACGCGATCAACCAGAACGACGTCAACTCGGTCGCCGCGGTGAGCCTGTTCACCGCCGTCTGCGTGCTGTTCGCCGCCTTCCTGTCGGACCTGCTGGTGGCGTCCCTCGATCCTCGGGTGCGGGTGAGCTAGGTGCGTTCCAAGGTCGTACTCGGGCGGCTCCTGCGCAACCGGCAGGCCCGCTATGGCGGCATCGCCCTCATCCTGCTCATCGCGCTGGCCTACATCGGCCCGTACCTCGGCGCGTACGACTGGACGGACAAGGACTTCCTGGCCTTCCTGTCGCCGCCCGACGCCGACCACTGGTGGGGCACCACCTCGATCGGCCAGGACATGTACGCGGTGACGCTGCGCGGCATGCAGAAGTCGATCGTCATCGGCCTGCTGGTGGCGCTCTTCGCCACCGGCCTGGCCGCGCTGGTCGGCGCCTTCGCCGGATATTTCGGCGGCTGGGTGGACAAGGTGTTGATGTGGGGCGTGGACCTGCTCCTCGTCCTGCCCAGCTTCCTCATCATCGCGATCATCTCTCCCCGGCTGCGGGGCGCCTCGTGGCTGTGGTTCGTGGTGCTGCTCGCGGCGTTCGCCTGGATGATCACCTCCCGGGTCGTGCGCAGCATGACGCTCTCGCTGCGCGAGCGGGAGTACGTCCAGGCCGCGCTGTACATGGGCATCCCTCGCTGGAAGATCATCCTGCGGCACATCGTCCCCAACCTGTCCTCCCTGCTGATCATCGACGCCACGCTCAACGTCAGCGGCGCCGTCATCGGTGAGGCCGCCCTGTCGTTCTTCGGCTTCGGCATCCAGCCGCCCGACGTCTCGCTCGGCACCCTCATCGCCGAAGGCGCCCGGAACGCCACCGGCTACCCCTGGCTGTTCGCCTTCCCCGCCGGCCTGCTGGTGCTCCTCGTGCTGGCCATCAACCTGATCGGCGACGGACTGCGCGACGCGCTCGATCCCGGGAGCAACACATGAGCATCTTGGAGGTCCGCGACCTCACCGTCACCTTCCCCGGCGGGATCCAGGCCGTCCGGGGCGTCAGCTACGACGTCGCCCAGGGCGAGGTGCTCGGCATCGTCGGCGAGTCCGGCTCCGGCAAGTCCGTGACCTCGCTGGCCATCATGGGTCTGCTCCCGCAGAACGCCGTGGTCAGCGGCTCGGTCAAGCTGCACGGCCAGGAGCTGCTGGGCATGGAGGAGGGTGAGCTCACCCGGGTCCGCGGCAAGGCGATCAGCATGATCTTCCAGGACCCGCTGTCGGCGTTCACCCCCGTCTACACGATCGGCGACCAGATCGCCGAGGCCGTCCGCGTCCACCAGAAGGTCGGCAAGGACAAGGCCGCCAAGCGCGCCGTCGAGCTGCTCGACCTGGTCGGCATCCCGCACCCGGACGTGCGGGCCAAGGCGTTCCCGCACGAGTTCTCCGGCGGCATGCGCCAGCGCGCGATGATCGCGATGGCCATCGCCAACGACCCCGACCTGCTCATCTGCGACGAGCCCACCACCGCCCTGGACGTCACCATCCAGGCGCAGGTCCTGGAGGTGCTCAAGACCGCCCAGGCCGAGACCGGCGCCGGCATCGTGATGATCACCCATGACCTGGGCGTCATCGCGGGCATGGCCGACCGGGTGCTCGTCATGTACGCGGGCCGGCCGGTCGAGCAGGGCGTGGTGGACGACATCTACTACCGGCCGCGCATGCCGTACACGATGGGTCTGCTGGCCTCGATCCCCCGGGTCGACGGCGAGCAGGACACACTCGTCCCCATCGAGGGCAACCCGCCGTCACCGGCGGCGCTGCCACCCGGCTGCCCGTTCGCGCCGCGCTGCCCCATGCACATCGACGCGTGCGACGACGAGGAGCCGCCGCTCACCCAGATCGGCGGTGGGCGGCACGTGGCCTGCATCCGCTCGCGCGAGATCGAGCACAAGGGCATGACCGGCGCCGACGTCTTCCCCGTGCCGGTCATCCCGCCGAGCGACGTGGCCCGCGTCCCGCGCGAGGAGCGCGAGACCGTGCTGGAGCTCGACAGCCTCGTCCGGCACTACCCGCTGATGAAGGGAGCGGTGTTCAAGCGGCGCGTGGGCACCGTCCACGCCGTCGACGGCATCACCTTCGACATCGCCGAGGGCGAGACGCTGGCCCTCGTCGGCGAGTCGGGCTGCGGAAAGACGACCACGCTCCAGCAGATCATGCAGCTCACGCCGCCGCAGAGCGGCCGGGTCGTCGTGCTGGGCAAGGACAGCTCCCAGCTCGACAAGGCCGCCCGCAAGGCGCTGCGCGGCGACCTGCAGATCGTCTTCCAGGACCCGATGGCGGCGCTCGACCCGCGCATGCCGGTCGGCGACATCATCGCCGAGCCGCTGCGCGCCCACGGGCGCAAGAACGTGTCCCAGCGCGTGGCCGAGCTGCTCACGCTGGTCGGGCTGGCGCCCGAGCACGCCGAGCGCTACCCGCAGCAGTTCTCCGGCGGCCAGCGGCAGCGCATCGGCATCGCCCGCGCCCTCGCGCTGGAGCCCAAGCTCATCGTGCTGGACGAGCCGGTCTCCGCGCTCGACGTCTCCATCCAGGCCGGCGTCATCAACCTGCTGGAGGAGCTGAAGAACCAGCTCGGGCTGTCGTACCTGTTCGTGGCGCACGACCTGGCCGTGGTACGGCACCTCGCCGACCGGGTCGCGGTCATGTACCTGGGGCGGATCGCCGAGATCGGCGCCGTCGAGAACGTCTACGACCGGCCCGCCCACCCCTACACGCAGGCGCTGCTCTCGGCGATCCCGCTGCCCGATCCGGAGATGGAGCGCAGCCGCAAGCGGATCCTGCTCGAAGGCGACCTGCCCAGTCCGGCCGATCCCCCGTCGGGATGCCGGTTCCGTACCCGCTGCCCCAAGTTCGCCCGCCTGAGCGAGGCGGACAAGCAGCGGTGTGTGAACGAAGAGCCCTCGGTTGCCAGGCTCGCGCGCGCCAAGGATCACGGCGCCGCCTGCCACTACGCGGAGGAGATCGAGGTCATCACGGCCTCGGAAAACCAGGAGGAACAGTGAAGGTTGGATACCGGGCGGCGGCGGGAATCGCACTCCTCGCCATGGCCGTCGCGGCCTGCGGCGGCGGTGGCGGCGAGGGCAAGAAGCCGAGCGCCGAGCAGTCCCAGCAGGCGCAGAAGCAGATGTCCGAGACCCCGGCCATCAGCATCAACCCGGTCGCCTACGAGCAGGTCAAGGACGGCGGCACCCTGACCCTCGCGGTCGGCCAGTGGCCGACCCAGTGGAACGGCAGCCACGTCGACGGCAACCAGGCCGACACGGCGGACATGCTCGACCCGATCATGCCGCAGCCGATGGTGTCCGACTCCGAGGCGAACTTCACGCCGAACCCGGACTACCTGAGCGACGTGAAGATGGACATGTCCTCCGGCAAGCAGGTCGTCACCTGGACCTTCAACGAGAAGGCCACGTGGTCCGACGGCACCCCGATGGGGTGGAAGGACGCCGAGGCCATGTGGAAGGCCAACAGCGGCAAGGACAAGAAGTTCAAGCCGGCCTCCACCGACGGCTGGGACCGGATCGAGTCGGTCACCAAGGGCTCCTCGGACAAGGTCGCCGTCATGACCTTCGCCAAGCAGTACCCGGACTGGAAGGGCCTGTTCTCGCGCTCGCCGCACTTCTACCCCGCCTCGGCGAACGAGACGCCGGAGGCGTTCGAGAAGAACTACCTGCAGAAGATCCCGATCACCGCCGGGCCCTTCAAGGTGGAGAAGATCGACGAGGCCACCAAGACCCTCACCGTCGTGCGTGACGACAAGTGGTGGGGCAAGAAGGCCAAGCTCGACAAGATCATCTTCCGTACCATCGAGACGCCCGCCGCGCAGGTCAACGCCTTCGCCAACGGCGAGCTCGACGGCGTGGAGGTCCCGCCGGGCAGCCCCGCCGACCTCAAGCGGGCCAAGGAAGTCCCGAACGTGGACATCCGCAAGGCGCTCAGCCCGAACTGGCGGCACATCACGGTCAACAACCAGAGCGCGTTCCTGAAGGACAAGTCGGTCCGCCAGGCCGTCGAGTACGCGATCAACCGTGACGTGATCACGCAGTCCGACCTGAAGGACATGGACTGGCCGCTGCAGACGCTCGGCAACCACGTCTACATGAACAACCACAAGGGCTACGCCGACAACTCCGGCGACCTCGGCAAGTACAACCTGCCCAAGGCCAAGGAGCTGCTCGACGCGGCCGGCTGGAAGCAGGAGGGCGACTACCGCAAGAAGGACGGCAAGGAGTTCGCGCTGAGCTTCACCGTCCCGGCGGGCCTGCCGTACGCCAAGACCGAGGGCGAGCTCACCCAGGCCATGCTCAAGGAGGCCGGGATCAAGCTGACGATCCGCCCGGTCCCCGATGACAAGTTCTTCACGGACTACATCATCAAGGGCGACTTCGACCTGGTTCCGTTCTCGTGGATCGGCACGCCGCTGCCGATGGGCTCCCTGCCGCAGATCTACAAGACCGGCTCCGAGAGCAACTTCCCGAAGGGCAGCGACCCGGCGCTCGACGCCGCGATCGACGCCGCGGTCAGCGAGATGGACCCGGCCAAGGCCGTCGAGAAGGCCAACGCCGCCGACAAGCTGATCTGGGACATGGTGCACACGATCCCGCTGTACCAGCGCCCCGACATCCAGGCGACCAAGAAGACGCTGGCGAACTGGGGCGCCAAGGGCTACCAGTCGCTGGACTACGCGATCGTCGGCTTCACCGGCTGATCCCCGTCTCCCTGATCCTCGTCTCCTGACGGGATCGCCGACGACCCCCGGCCCGCTTCGGCGGCCGGGGGTCGTCCCGCTTCGGCGGCCGGGGGTCGTCCCGTTTCCGCCTCGCCCGTGAGGGCCGTGCGCCAGCGCTCGGCCACACCGGCTACGTCCTGGCCGGCATGATCACCGAGCGGGTGACCGGCGAGACGTTCGCCGAGCAGGTCGCGCGCCGCGTCGTCCGCCCGCTCGGCCTGACCGGGACGTACGTGCCCGGCGACGAGGCGGAGATCCGCGGCCCGCACGCCCGCCACTACTCCACGAACCACGTTCCCGGCGCCGACGCCGAGGTCCACGACGTCACCGAGATGAACGCCTCCGCCGCCTGGGCCGCCGGTGGCATGGTCTCGCACGCCGCCGACCTCGACCGCTTCTTCACCGCCCTGCTCCAGGACCGGCTGCTGCCGCGGGCCCAGCACGAGGAGATGTTCGCCACCGCGCCCACCCCCGAGGGCAAGTGGATCCCCGGCGCCCCCACCTACGGCCTCGGCATGTCCTCGCTGCGACTGCCCGGCGGCCGGACGGTCTGGGGCATGGGCGGCGCCATCAACGGGTCGTTCTCCTTCGCGTACGGCACGCGCGACGGGGAGCGCCTGGTCGTCCAGAACGTCAACGGCGACTGGAACGACCCGATCGGCCTGTTCATGGAGGTGCTGGAGGCCGAGTTCGGCCCAGCCGACTGACCAGCTCGTCGGCTCCCGCGCCGCCCGAGGAGCGGCCCCTGACGAGCCGTCACCTCGACCGGAGCAGTTCGAGCGTGACCCCGGTGTGGTGGGCCGCGATCTCCTCCATGAACCGGCGGTCGGGGAAGTCCCCGTCCAGCAGCCGCAGCGGCCCGGCCACCAGCGACAGGTGCTGCGCGAGCCGGTAGAGCTCCGTCCTGCGCTCGTCGAGCCCGTCGACGCGCAGGTCCTCGTACTGCTCGCCGAACCGTATCCGCAGGAACACGTGCTCCCACTCGACGTCGAAGAACATGGTCCCCTCGATGTCGATGAGCACCGGCTCGTCCCGCTCGTCCACCAGGACGTGATCCGGGCCGAGCTCGCCGTGGATCAGCCCGTGCCGCGGCCGCGGCTCGATGCCGTCGGCCAGTTCCTCCAGCGCGGCCCGGCACCGTTCTCGTACCTCCGCGATGCTCCCGACACGCGCGGCGGCCTCACCCAGGTCGAGGAGCGCGCGATCGAGCACCACATCCACGCACGACCCGCCCTCAGCCGGCTCCGGACCGTCGAGCACGTCGGCGACCTTGCCGATGCGCGGACTCGTTCGCCGCCGCATCAGCTCAAGCGCTTCGCCGAGCCTGGCCAGGATCGCCTTCGCTCCTTCCGGGTCGTCCGCGAGGCGCTTCTCCAGCGTCCCGCCGCGCACGTCCTCGGCGAACGCGAAGTCGTACGGCCGGCGGGACCGGGTGCCGTCGGCGAAGTGGAGCCGGGGCACGCGCACGCCCGCCGCCTCCAGGCACGCGCCGCTCGTCTCGAAGAACCGCAGGCCGGAGGCATGCGAGAACGGCCCCGCGTCACTGGAGGCGGCGGGCTCCTTGAGGGTGGTGCCCCAGTAGTCCTCGTCGGGAGACCAGACGTACAGGACGGTGCTGAACCCGTCATCGAACAGGACCCGGTAAACCCCCTTCTTGCTGCCCCCGCGCAGCCGCTCGACCTCCACCACCCGACGCCCCCTCCCGAAGACGGGGGCGGCCAACTCGGCGACCTCTCCGCGTCCCAGGAAGTTCCGGCCTTGCGCAGACACCATGCGTCGTAGGGTCGCAGCCGCGGCGTACCGGCGGCAAAGGGATTCCATGTCGTCTCACGCCTGTGGGCGGCGGGCGCGGACGACGTGGACGGTGCGGGCGACGACGACGGCGATCGCGGCCAGCGCGGCGGTGGCGGCCCAGACGTAGAGCGCGAGCCAGACGTACGTGATCATGTCCAGCGTGCCGATCCTGTTCATCAGGAGGCCGATCAGGTCGGCGAGGCCGGCGAAGAGGGCGATCGGCAGCACGTACGGGATCAGGCGGGCGACGATCCGCCACACGGGGCGACCCGCGCGGCGGCGGGCCCAGCGGCGAGCGCGCAGGCCCCCGAGGACGCCCAGTCCGAGGTTGAGCAGGGACAGGCCGGCCAGCCACGGATCGGCGGACATGGTGAAGGGCGCGGCGCCGGCGTCGGGGCGGCCCTCGATGATGTCGATCAGCCCGTCGCTGATGAGGAGCGCGTCGTCGCCGGAGATCATCCCGGTGTTGGTGACGACGGCGATGCCGTACCGGCTCCCGGGCAACAGGGTCTGGGCCGAGTTGTGGGTGAGCAGCCAGCCGGTGTGCCGGAGCTCGGGCGCTCCGCCGGCGGTCTTCCCGGTCTGCCAGCCCATGCCGTACGTGCTGCCGCCCACGCCGGACGGCGTCTGGGCGGTCCTGACGGTGCGCTCGGGGACGGCATGGCTGGAGCCGTTCTGCGCGATGAGCCATCTGGCCAGGTCGTCGGCGGTGCTGACGACCCCGAAGGAGCCGTTGAGGAACCACTTCGGGTGCGCGCGCTCCACCACCTGGCCGTACGCGCGGATGTAGCCGGCGCCCCCGCCGGGGAGGTCGCGGGTGGTGTTCACGGTGGTGGTGGACGTCATGCCGAGCGGGCGGAACACGCTTGCGGCCAGGTAGTCGCCGAACGGCATCCCGGTCACCACCTCGGCCAGCCGGGCCGCGACGGCGTAGTTGGGGTTGTGGTAGGCCATCCTGGTGCCCGGGTCGGTGGCGAGCGGGGCGGTCCGCAGCATCGCGACGGCGTCCTTGAGGGTGTCCGGCGCGGGGAGGGTCAGCTCGGGGAAGGTCCGGTCGCTCATGCCCGAGGTCTGCTGGAGGAGTTGCCGCACCGTGATCCTCCCCGCGCGGGGGTCGGCCATGGCGAACTCCGGCAGGTAGCTCCGGACGGGGGCGTCCAGGCTGATCTTGTGCTGGTCGGCGAGGCGCAGCACCCCCAGGGCGGTGAACGACTTGGACAGCGAGGCGAGCGGCATCGGTGTGTCCTTGGTGATCGCCCGGCCGTCGGCCGTGTGGCCGTAGCCCGCGACATGGACGACCCGATCGTCCTTGGTGACCGCGACCAGGGCGCCGGGCAGGCCGGTCCGCTCGGCGTAGTCGCGCACGTAGGCGTCGATGGTGGTGGCGGTCAGCTCGCCGCCCTTCGGCGCGTTCGACGCACGCTTCGGAGAGGCGGTCGCGGCAGTGGCTCCTGTCAGCAACAACGCACCTGTCAGAACGGCGATGGCGGCGCTCTTTCCGGTCTTCATCATGGTTCCTCAAGCTGTTCGTTCGTCGGCATACGAACGCTAGAAGCCGGTGAGGCGGCCGGGCAGCGCCCGATCGGCAGGCTCTCACCCTGACTTTCGTCAGGTGCCGGAGGTGCGCATGGGTGTCGAGGTGGAGATCGTCCGTGACGCGGGTCAGGAGCTCGTGGATGCCTTCGGCGGCCCGGCCGCGCGCCGCTTCCACGCATTCGCCGCCCACCCCTGCACGGCGGCCTCCGGCTGGAGGAGGCCGCCGCCTCGGCAAGATCGAGCAGCACCGGTACGTCCACGCCTGCCGCGAGGCGCAGCCGTACGGGCGGGTGATCGCCGACAACGAAAGCCCTGTCGTCGCCCACTGCGATGATGACCTGGCAGTGCCGACAGGACGGGAGCAGGACATGGTCGAGCGGGCCGCGCGGCGGATCGTCGAGAAGATCGTCGCGAGTGCGCCGGCGGGCTGGACGCGGGCGGTGCTCGCCAGCACCGCGGGCCGAGGCGGCGCCTCGGTGTCCGGCGGTTACGCCGTCCCCGGCGTGCCCCTGTGGCGCAACTCGCTGCCCCACGTCTTCATGGAGCTGGAAGGTCTGACGGAGGCGATAGGGGAGGTCCGGGGCTGGGAGCGCACCAGCCTGGAGATCGTGTGCCGGCCGTCCGGGGAGTACGAGCTGGTCGCGATCGCGGACGCGATCACCAGCCTGCGCGGCCGGGGCGGCGGTTTCCAGGCCGTCCTGGACCCCGACTACCGGCTCCCCCAGCCCGGTTCCGGGCAGGAGGAGGGCACGGCTGCCCCCGCGGGCGATCCTGAGCTGGCGGTGGCACGGTTCCGCGCGTACATGGAGCGGCGCGCCGCGATCCTGGGAAGGCCCGAGCAACTGCCGCCGCCCGTGTCCGCCGACGCACTCGACGCCGCCGAACGCCGCATCGGCCGGCCCCTGCCCGCCGACCTGCGGGCGCTGTACCTGATCGCCGACGGCGACCGCAGCGGCTACGAGCACCGCTACCTGCTCGGGGGCAACGCCTGGCTGCCGCTGAAGCATCTGGTCGCCGTCCACGCCGACCAGCGGGAACCGGTCTGGTCCGGCTGGGAGCTGGAGTGGTACTCGGTCATCTTCGACGCCGACCCGCCCGGCACTGTCCGGCGCTGCGGCGGGCACCCGGCCTGGCTGCCCTTCGGCACCGGGGAGGACGGCAACTACCTGGCGGTGGACCTGTCCCCGGCTCGGAACGGGCGCCCCGGCCAGGTCATCCGCATCGGCCGCGACTATGACGACTGCCCGGCCTACGTCGCCGACTCGGTGACCTCGCTGCTCGGCCGCCACCTGGAGCTGCTGGAGCGGGGGGCGTACGAGGTGAGCGACGGCCACATCGACCTGCTGGAGCCCGCCCGCCGCCTCGGCCCTGAGCGGATCAGCGGCGAGATCCCCGGCGAGATCCCGCCCGGCCTTCAGGCCATCCACATCAACGACGCCGAGAGCCCGGTCGATCTGGCCCCCCTCGCCGCCGGCCGGCGGGGCCGCGGCGCCGGAGCGGCGGCCGGGCCGAACCTGCGGATGCTGCACCTCAACCGGTGCGCCACGGCCGACCTGGCGCCGGTTCGCGCGCTGCCGGTCGAGTCCCTGCGCGTGACCCTGGACGGCGGCGACCTGACCCCGCTCGAAGGCCACCCCGACCTGACTTCCCTGTGCCTGGGGACCGCCGCCCCGATCGACCTCGCCCCGCTGCGCACCGTCCCGAACCTGCGCGCGCTGGACCTCTCCCAGGCGGTCGTCCGCGACCTGACCGTGCTGGCAGACCTGCCCGACCTGCGCTATCTGGCCCTCAGCGCCCGGCAGTGGACCAGCCTGCTGGACGAGGGGAAGGCGCCGCCCACCCTCGCCGCCGCCCGCCTGGCCGACGACCACGCCCCGCTCGACGACGCCCTGACCTGGGCGGCCCGCCTCGGCCTGGACACCGAAGCCGTACTCCGCACCTCCGGCACCTTCCTCACTTGACGGTCAGGACGCCGGGGCGGCCAGCTCCTGGAGCACGGCGCAGGCCGATGAGCTGCCCGCTCCGAGAGCACCACGGCAGGACGGGCGACGACGCTGGACCGCGTGCGAACGCCCCTTGGAGATGCGCCCCGGAAGATCGCCCTTTCAGCTCCGGACGTGCGCCCCCCTGTAGGGTGCGACGTCTCCTCCGCGATGCCCGCGGTCAAACGAAGGCTCCGTTTCGCCGCGAGGACACCGCGAACGCGATCTCGGGGGACACCAAGAAGCCCCCCGAGATCTCTCGGAGGGCTTCTGATCTGAGCCGCCTTGGGGATTCGAACCCCAGACCCCTTCATTACGAGTGAAGTGCTCTGGCCGACTGAGCTAAGGCGGCGTGCCGTGCGGCGTGACCGAGTCTACAGGAGCCCAAGGGGTTCTCGCTCCAGCCGACCCCGATCTTCCCGCGCTCACGGGCATGTGGTGCCGTTCTTCGGAGGCTCGCCGGTGATGAGGTAGCGGTCCACGGCCGTGTCCACGCAGGTGTCGCCGCTGTTGTAGGCCGTGTGCCCGTCGCCGTCGTACGAGAGCAGGACCCCCGACTCCAGCTCGCCGGCGAGGGAGCGGGCCCAGGCGTACGGGGTGGCCGGGTCGCGGGTGGTGCCGACGACGAGGATCGGCGGCGCGCCCTTCGCGGCGAGCGGGCGGTTCTGGAACGTGGGGCGAGCCGGCCAGTAGGCGCACGGCAGGGAGCTCCACGCGATGTACGGGCCGAAGCGGGGCGCCGTGCGGGACAGGTCCGCGGCGGCCCGCTCGTACGAGGGAACGTCCTTCGGGTAGGCGCCGTCGACGCAGTTGACGGCCATGTTGGCCTCGGTCTGGTTGGAGTAGCCGTCGGCTCCGCGGTCCACGAGCGTGTCGGCGTTCTGCAGCAGCATCGTCCCGTCACCCTGGAACGCCTGGGCCAGCGCCTCGGTGAGCATGGGCCAGCCGCCGCGGTCGTAGAGCGGCGTCAGGGCGCCGAGCAGGGCCAGCGGCTCGGTGACCGCGCGGTCCCCCGCGTCTCCTCCGGCTCCGGCGGGCAGCGGGTGGCGGTCCGTACGGCGGAGCAGCGCCGTGAGCTCCTCCAGGGCGCCGTCGGCGTCGCGGCTGCGGAACGGGCAGTCGCCGCGGGCGAGGCAGTCGTCCACGTACGCCCGGAACGCCACCTCGAACCCGGCCGCCTGGTCCGCGTTGAACCGGAACCTCGGCAGGGCCGGATCGACGGCCCCGTCGAGCACGAGCGCCCGCACCCGCCCCGGGAACAGGTCCGCGTAGACCGCCCCCAGGAACGTGCCGTAGGACTTGCCGAGAAAGGTCAGTCCCCGGTCGCCCAGCGCCTCGCGCAGCGCGTCCATGTCGCGGGCCGCGTCGACCGTGCCCACGTGCTGGAGCAGCTTGCCCGCGTGCGCCGCGCAGCCCTGGGCGAACTCGCGTGACCCGCGCTCCAGCGCCGCCCGCTCGGCCGCGTCGTCCGGGGTGGCGTCCAGCGCCAGGAACGCGTCGAGGCGCCGGTCGTCCAGGCATTCGACCGGCGCGGACTCTCCCACGCCGCGCGGGTCGAACCCGACGATGTCGAACCGGGCCCGCACGCCCGGGCTCACCACCGACTGCGCCGCCCGCGCGTACCCCACGCCGGAGCCGCCGGGGCCGCCCGGGTTGAGGAGGAGTGACCCGATACGGTCGCCGGTGGCGGGCAGCCGGATGACGCTGATCCGGATCCGCTCACCGTCCTGGACGTCGTGGTCGAGCGGCACCGCCAGCTTCGCGCACTGGAACCCGTCCCCGCAGTCCGACCAGGAGAGAGCTCCGGGCGCGGGGAGCGGCCGTTCGTCGCGGGCGCAGCCGGTGGCCAGCAGCGCGACCGCGACGAGGACGGACAGGGCACGGGACCACATGGGTGGGGATCTTACGCCTCGTCGCTCCGCCTCCCGCAGGAACCCATGGGCGCCTGTGGACACACCGCTGGATGCCGGTGGGCACCTGTGGACAACGCCCTGCGGGCCCCTGATGCCGCAGGGCTCTTCCTCATGGGCGGACGCCGCCCGGGAGAGACCGGACGGTCAGGAGGACGGGATGTCGCCGGGCTTGTCGACGATGCCGGAGGCCAGGACCCACAGGGAGGTCTTATGGGACTCGGTCACGGCCATCGCCCCGAGGTAGTCGTAGTCGTCGGCGTCCAGGATGGTGTAGTTCTTGCCGGCCTTCCCCAGGTCCAGGACTACGCCGATGCCCTTGCGCCCTTCAGGGGTGACCACGTTCTCCTCGATCGTGACGTTCGGGATCCTGGCCATCGCCCGGTACATCGCCGCCGCCTTGGCCGGCGGGATCAGCGGCCCGTACTCCAGGTACCACTGGATCGCCCCGTACGCCTGCGCGTCCCCCCTGACGTCCGCCGGGCACTCGCTCCCGCAGACCGAGAGGCCGGAAGGCGCCCGCTCCAGGCCGCGCAGGTGCTTCAGCAGCGCGTCCGGGTCGTCAGGGAAGGCGTCGAGCTCCTGCTGCGTCTTGAGCGGGTACGTCGGACCCTTCTCGTGACCCATCTTGATCTTGCCGCCGTTCTCGCGCAGGGCGTCCTGGGTCCCGTCCATCCGCACCCAGTGCTCGAACGTGGGTCCTGGCGTCTCCGGCTGGCTCACCTTCTCATAGATCCACTGGTCCGGCCGGACCTCCACCATCTTGGACTTCTCGGCCACGAGCGCGATGTTCTCCAGCACGGAGGCCGCGCTCGGCCGCTGCGGGCGGGTCTGGTGGGCGGACGCCTGGATCCGCCGGGACGGCGCGACGCCGGTGCGGTCCGGCCCCGTCACGGCGGTGGTCACGACCCCGGCGACCACGGCCATGCCGAGCGCGCCGGCCAGAGCCATCCCCCAGCGAACGCGGGGCCTCGACACCCTGGGACGAACCGGGTCCTGAGCGTCCGATCCGGTCCGGATCTCGGCGAGCAGCCGGTTCTCCTCGGCCCGCAGCCCGGTCTCCAGCGGCACCTCGTCGCGCAGCCGGTTGAGCATGGACATCTCGTTCATGAGCTGAACTCCTCGGTCACAGCGGTCGGGTCGATGTCGCCGAGAGCCCGGCGCAGCTTCTTACGGGCCCGGTTCACCCGGGAACGCACGGTTCCCACGGCCACGCCGAGCGACTGGGCGGCCTGCTCATAGGTCAGCTCGCCCCAGGTGACCAGCAGCAACGCGTCCCGGTGCCCGGTCGGCAGGCCCGCGAGGGCCGCGGCCAGCCGGCTGCGCGCCCCGCCGACCGTCACCCGCTGGTCGATCCGGTCGGTGAACGGCTCCATGACGGGGTCCACGCCGGTACGGCTCAGCGCCTTGTACTGGCCGATCTCGTGACGGCGGTGCCGGCCGATCAGGTTCGTCGCGATGCCGTACAGCCACGGCCGGGCGTCCGCGCGGGTCAGGTCATAGGTCGCGCGCTGCTGGAACGCGGCCACGAACGTCTCCGCCACCACGTCCTCGGCCGCCTCGACGCCCAGCCGGCGGACGACGTACCGCTTGATCGCGGGGGCGTGGCGGGTGAACAGGGCGGCGAAGTGCTCGGGGTCGTGCCGGGACCGCGCGATCACGGAGGCGTCGTCGGACGGCTCCGGCCCCGGCCCCGGCCCCGGCCGCGGCTCCGGCCGCGGCTCCGGCCGCGGCTCCGGCCTCGACCCCGGCTCCGACCTCGGCCCCCGTCTCGGGATCACCGCGGCATCACGGGCCGATGCGGGCGCCCGGTCAGGCGTCAGCCGGCTCTGTTGTCGCATCTGGTTGCCTTTCGGTGTCGGCAATGACTCCTGTGATTGCCGTGGGACCGAGGCGTGGTTCCCAGTCGACGCCGATCTTCTGCGGAAATTTCCGGCCTTTTCGGACGGGACGCCCGCCGTCCGACGATCCGGCGCCGCGCCTCAGGGCTTGGCGGGCGGCACCGTCCTGGCCCATTCGGCCCATTCGGCCCAGCCGGCCAGGGCCTCGTACACCCGGACACCGGCCTCGACGGCCACGCGCATCGACTGCGTCTGCGGGCTGTGACCGTATTCGCCGCGGTCCTTCGCCTCGGCGTAGGTCTGGTAGCGCCGGGCCATCGCGGCGAAGAACTCCTGCTCCCGGACCAGGTGATCGCCGAGCTGCTCGGGCGTCATCAGCCAGAAGAAGAACGAGCGCAGCAGCGGTTCCAGCCGCATGGTGTGGTCGACCTCGGCCTCGGCCAGCCAGGTCCGGACGGCCGCCAGCCCGTCCTCGGTGATCCGGTAGGCCTTGCGACCCCGCGGCCCGTAGCTGTCCACCTCGATGAGGCCGTCCGTGGTCAGCCTGCCCAGCTCGGCGTAGATCTTGGGGTGCTGCGCGGGCCACACCGGGCCGAGCACCTCCTCGAACCTCCTGGTCAGGTCGTAGCCGCTGGCGGGCCCCTCCGCGAGCAACCCGAGCAGCCCGTATCGCAGCGACATCCGCCGCCTCCCTTCCTCGTGTCCCTAGGTACATGTCCTGTAGAACATGTAAGGAATCCACCATGAGATCTGTTCTCATCACCGGGGCCAACGGCGGGGGCGGCCGGGCACTGTCCGAACGGCTGGCCGCGCGCGGGTTCGCCGTCCACGCCTGTGGCCGCGGCGCGGAGCTGGACATGGACGTCACCGAGCCCTCCGGCGTGGAGCGCGTGGCCGAGCAGGTCGCGGCCGACGTCGGCGGCGACGGCCTGCACGCTGTGATCAACAGGTGATCGTGCAGGGCCCGCTGGAGCTGGTCCCCGAGGCCGAGCTGCGCCGTCAGTTCGAGGTCAACGTGTACGGGCCGGCCAACGTCATGCGGGCCTTCCTGCCGCTGGTGCGCAAGGGCAAGGGCCGGATCGTCAACATCAGCGCGCCGACCGCGCGCACGGCGATCCCCTTCCTCGCCCCCATCTCGGCGAGCAAGGCGGCGCTCGAGTCACTGTCCGACGCCGCCAGGGTCGAGCTGGCGCCCTGGGACATCCCCGTGGTCCTCATCCAGCCGGGCGCGATGGCCACTGCCATCTTCGACAAGGCGGGCGCGGCCGCCAGGACCGCGCTCGCCGAGGCCCCCGCCGAGCGCAGGACGCTGTACGGCAAGCAGCTCGAGGCCCTGGACAAGATGCTGGCCGGTCAACGGCTCAGCCCGGTGACCGCGGTCGTCGACGCCATCGTGCGCGCGGTCGAGGCCAGGCGCCCACGCCCCCGCTACGTGGTGGGCGCCGACGCCCGTGCCCTGGTCATGCTGTCGCGCCTGCCCACCCGGCTCCGCGACAAGCTGCTGACCAGGACCCTGGGGCTGGCATGAAGCGCATCGTGCTGACCGGGGCCACCTCCGGCATCGGCCGCGAGGTCGCCGTCCAGCTCGCGGCCCAGGGACATCACCTGATCCTGTCCGGGCGCGACGGGCGCCGCGGCGAGGAGCTCGCACGCACGCTGGACAACGCCAGGTTCGTCCAGGCCGACCTGTCCACCCGCGACGGGGTCGCCAGGCTCGCCGCCTCGGTCGACGCCGTCGACGTGCTCGTCAACAACGCCGGGGTCATGGCGCCGCAGCGGCAGGTCACGCCCGAGGGCATCGAGCTGAACTTCGCCGTGCACCACCTGGCCCCCTACTCACTGACGGGGGCGCCGGCGACCGAGGACCTCAGAGTCGTCAACGTCAACTCCGAGGATCATCGCGCGCCCATGATGGGCACCGGGCCCGTCGAGCTCGACTTCGACGACCTGCAGAGCGAGCGCTCCTACGATCCGTTCCTCGCCTACAGCCGGTCCAAGCTGGCGAATCTGCTCTTCACCTACGAGCTGCAACGACGCAGGCCCGACATGACCGTCGTCGCCCTGCACCCCGGCCTGGTGAAGACCAATCTGGGACGCCAGTTCCCGCGCCTGCGGGTCGCCCTGGGTCACCGCCATGGGGCTCTCCGCCCGGCGTGGCGCCGAACCGGTCTCCGCCCTGGCCACCGACGCGGACGTGCGAGCGGGCCAGTACTACAACCGGCACGACCCGGTCAGATCCTCGGCGGCCTCCTACGACACCACCACGGCCCGGCGGCTGTGGGAGACCACCGAACGGCTGCGCGGCCCCTTCGGCGTCCTCTAGAGCACGTCCCGCACGACCTCTCCCTTCAGCGCGTCGTACGTACGCCGCGCTCAGTGTGTCGTACGTACGCCGCGCGAATATGCGTCGCGTGTCCAGGCCGCCGCCGTGCAGACTGCTCCATGAGGTCCAGCGGCGGTGACGTCGCGGCGGGCGACCTCGTCGCGGTTCCTGAAGGGGTGGTCGGCATGGGTACGAGGTTGCGGACGTTGTCCACAGGCGGCCGTGAGTTCGTGTGGAAGGCCGACATCCGGCACGTGGCCGGCTCGGGGGACTGCCACCGGTGCGCCCGGCTGCGGGTGTGGGGCTCCGGGAAGAACGGCCGCGCCCTGCAGGCCGACCTGCTGTCCAACGGCCTCGGACCGTGGGGGGCGTGCGTGACCGACACTGCCTACCCGCTTCCGTCCGACGTACGGGCGGTCATCGAACGCGGCCTGGCGGCCGGCTGGGACCCGGACGCCCGGGGCGGGACGTTCCTGCTGACCGAGCGCGAGCACGCGGCGGACTGGGAACTGCCCGCCTTCCTGCTGACCGACCGCCTCCAGGACCCTGAGGCGCCGGACCCGACCGCCCGCGTGCTGCGCGTTTTCGAACGCAAGAGGCGTGCCGGGGAGAAGGAGTGACGGCCTTCTGCCCACCGTGAGGCAGCACCAGGGCGGTGGGCGACGCGGAGGCCGGCCTGGTGTCGCGTGCCAGGAGACGGCCTCAGGTCGCATGTCGAGGAACGGTTCCAGGTCGCATGCCGGGAAGCGGCCTCAGGTCATATGCCGGGGAACGGTTCCAGGTCGCATGCCGGGGAGCGGCCTCAGGTCGTATGTCGGGGTACGGTTTCAGGTCGTCGTCATGCCTCCGGCTGCTGCCGAGGTGCTCCGGGCGGCGTGTCGGAGCCGTACATCTTGTCGTGCTGCTGGCGGGGCGAGCAGACCGACGCCGACGGGCAGGCGCAGCGGCGCCCGCCGTCGTCGAGCCTGACCGTCACCGTGTCGGACGGGACGTTGTGCCCCACCACGCTCCCCTCGCCCTGCGGGGTGCTGACGCGGCTGCCGACCCGGGGCATCCGGTAGCGGGTCTCCATGTACAGCGGGTGCTCGTACTTCAGGCAGCACATCAACCGGCCGCAGGCCCCCGCGATGCGCAACGGGTTGACCGGGAGGTCCTGGTCCTTGGCCATGCGCACCGACACCGGCTCGAAGTCCTTCAGGAACGTGGCGCAGCACAGGTCGCGGCCGCAGGGACCGATGCCGCCCTGCAACCGGGCCTCGTCGCGGGGGCCGATCTGCCGGAGCTCCACCCTGGCCCGCAGGTTGCGGGCCAGGTCGCGGACGAGGGCGCGGAAGTCGACGCGGTGCGGGGCCGAGAAGTAGACCGTGAAGACGTTGTCCGCGTCGAGGTAGTCGACGCCCACCACCTTCATCGGCAACGCGTGCCGCTTGATCAGCCGCTTGGCCACGCTGCGCGCCTCGGCTCGCCGGCGTTTGTTGGTCTCGTCACGGCTGAGCTGCTCCTCCTCGGCGATGCCCGCGCACACCGGCAGCCCGTCGATGTCCTCGCTCACGTACTGCGGCGCCCACACGCACTCGGCAACCTCGGGACCCGCGTCGGTGGGCACCAGCACCTTGTCGCCCACCTTGGGACTGTGCGGGCCCGGGTCGAGGTAGTAGAGCCTCCCGTAGCGTGTGAAGCTCACGGCCATGATCATGCCCATGGGCTGCGGCTCGCCTCCTGTCGGCCTCGGGGGTCTTGCGGCCTACGGTTGCCACACTACGTGCGCGGGCCCGCTCGTGGTGAGGGGTGTCAGCTGCAGACGTTCGTCCGTTCGACCCCGTGGTCGGCGAGGAGGGTGGCCTTGAGAGCAACACATCTCATCTCGATCACCTGCGAGACACCAGGGCGAGCGCGCAGCTCGGACGCCACCTTGGCGGAATCGACGCCGGGCCCGAGGAAGATTCTGAACGATTCGGGCATGTCTGCCACCTTCGCCGCGGACACAAGGGCCTTGTTTCCGGAGTACAGCTTCTTGAAGTTCGCGTACGCCTCGGCACGACTTTGGAAGTCGACCTTGCGGACTTCGGGCATCGCTCTGATCTGCTTCTCCAGACTCTTCCGGTCATCGACGGTGACGGCCTTGCCGCGCTTGGAAGTCTTCCTCGCCGCATATCTGTCACAGGCCGGCCCCACCGATGAGGCATTGCAGAGGAACGCTGCGATGTCCTCCCTGTTCTTGAGGCCGGCCGGGCCCAGGCCGACCATGGTGACGTTGGCGGCCAGGGCGACGCCCGGCATCTTCTGCGCCACCACCGCCACGGCCTTCGGATCGCTGCCACGATCCACCGTGATGCGGTAGGACTCCGGCAGTTCGTCCTCTTTGACGTCGCCGAGGACGTCAGGGGAGTCGGCGAACGCCGCGCGGAAGCGCTCGTGGGCGGCCCGCCGATCCTCGAAGTGAACCGACGCGACACCAGGAATCCGGGGCAGCGACTCTGCCAGAGCCGCCTTCTGCTCCTCCGTGGCGGCGCGCCCTTGGCATACCTTGTTGTCCGGTTCCCGGCCCGTGCACAGGAACACCGACAAGTCGGCTTGAGCAGGCGCCTGAGGCTGGGAGGCCGCCATGGTCGCCCCGTCGTCGGCACCCGAGCCCGTGACACCCATGACGCCCACGACCGTCGCCGCCCCCGCGACCACGACCGCCGCGGCCCCGACCAGCCCGAGCCTCATGTTCACGCCGAACCGTCGTCGATCCGGCACCATCAGCGGCCGCAGCGCGCCGACCTCCACCGTCGCCCCCACTTCACCGAGCGCCTCGCGCAGACGGTCTTCCACAGGGCTGTTCACAATGTCTCCCCAAGTGCTCGGCCGAGGGCCGCGAGCCCTCGTGCGATGGTGGACCTCGCCGTGCCGCCGCTGATCCCCATGGTGTCGGCGATCTCCTGGTCGGTGAGGTCGAAGTAGTAGCGCAACGTCAGCGCCTCGCGCTGCCTCGGCGGCAGCGCGCTCAGGGCGATGAGCACCTGGCGACGCTCCTCGCCCACCAGGGCGGCGCTCTCCGCCGACCAGACAGGCGGTTCGTACGGCACGGCACGCCGGAACACGGTGGCACGCCTGCGCAGCACCGAACGGCACCCGTTGAGCACCGCCGACCTGACGTAGACCAGCGCCTTGTCGGGGTCGCGCAGCCGGGACCGCCCGGCATGGGTGCGCGCGAACGCGTCCTGGACGACGTCTTCGGCGGTCGCCTGGTCACCGACCATGATCAGTGCCAGGCGCACGAGACCGACGTGATGCTCGGCGAAGATCGTCGCCACATCAACGCGATCCCGGGTCAGGGCCTCCCGTTGGGAGAGCAGTTCGACTTCCACATCACAGAGACGCATGGGTTTCTCGTTTGCTGCTCGGCTCGCCGATCCAGTTGGGACTTCCGGTGAACGGGCTGCCGAGGATTCCGAACAGGGCCATCCCTATGGTGGGGGCTGAGGAAGATCTCTAGCGCGGGTCAAGGCCCCTTCCTGGAGTGCAGGCTGAGGGCGATCTCTCGTTTGGGGTTGCGATCTTTCCGTGGAGGCGAGGGGCTCGAACACCGAAGAAGACGGCCGACTGTGCGCTCGTCACGGCGCCCAGCCCGTGAGTCTTCACGACCGGCCATGACGGACGGCAACTCACGACGGCGGGTGGGGGAACTTGGCTGTGCCGTAACCCCAAGAACCAAGACAGCACCCGCCGGCCCCTGACGGACGGGCCCCCACGACGGCGGGTAGGGCGATGCGCGGACGTCAGCCGCAGAGGTCTGGCGAGAGTCCGTGCCCCGCAGCCAGCTCGGCGCCCATGCCCAAACACCTCATGTCGATCGTCTCGGACACACCCGGTCGCTTCTCCAGGACGGCGGCCACCTTGGACGAGTCGGCATCGGATTTGAGCTGGATCCAGAACGACTCCGGCATGTCACTCTTCTCCGTGGCGGCCAGGAGAGCCTCGTTGTCGGCGAAAGACTTCTTGAAGTTCGCGTACGCCTCGGCCTGGTCCTCGAAGCGCACCCTCTTGACCTCGGGCATCGCCTTGATCTCGCGCCCCAGCTCGTTCCTGTCCTCGGCGGTGATGCCCCTGCCTCGCTTCGAGGTCCTGCTCTTCTCGTACTTCTCGCACGACGAAGACTCCAGGGACGAGGCGCCGCAGAGGAAGACCGCGACGTCGTCCGCGTCCTTGTCGCGGCCCGGGTTGTAGCCGTCGGTCATGGTCCGATCGGAGACCCGCGCCACTCCGGGCATCCTCTTCGCCGCCCCTACAACCTTCGCCAGCTTCGTACCCTTTCGCACCCTTATCCGGTAGGACTCCGGCACATCCTCCGCCCGCACCTTCGCGACGATGTCCGGCTGGTCGGCGAACGCCTTGCGGAAGCGCTTGTAGGCGGTCCTACAGTCCTCGAAGGTCACCTTGGCGACTCCAGGCACCTCCCGCAGGGACGCGGCCAGAGCCCTCTTCTGCCGCTCGGTGGTGGGGCGCCCGTGGCAGAAGTCGTGGTCCTTCTCCCGTCCCGTGCAGAGAAACACCGACACGTCGGCCCGTTCGAAGACCTGTGTCCAAGAAGCCGCCACAGTCACGCTCTCGTCGGTGCTGGACGCCACGGCGCCCCCGGCGGTCCCCATTCCCGCGGTCACGACCACCGTCGCGGCCACCGCCAGCCTCATGCCCGCCCGGCGCAGGCGGTGGTTCAGGGGGTTGCTCACCATGCCTCCAAGGGCGCCGCATGCGCACCGGCCCGTGCGCGTAATCCGTCGTCGCACACCGTCCGCGCACACCCGGACGCCCGCGCCGGCGCCCCATACTGAGCGACGGTCGGGCAGCGGTGGGTGCCATACCGGACTTGCACCGCACAATCATGGCATCGCTCCATGGTGAGCCTGTCCGGACGCCAACCGAAGCAGACGGCCGGGGCGCTGACCGAAGAAGACGGCCGACTGTGCGCTCGTCACGGCGCCCAGCCCGTGAGCCTTCACGACCGGCCATGACGGGCGGCAACCCACGACGGCGGGTGGGGCAACTTGGCTGTGCCGTAACCCAGAACCAAAAAACAACACCCGCCCTCACGACCGGCCATGACGGACGGCAACCCACGACGGCGGGTGGGGCAACTTGGCTGTGCCGTAACCCAGAACCAAAAAACAACACCCCGCCCTCACGGCCGGCCATGACGGACGGCAACCCACGACGGCGGGTGGGGCAACTTGGCTGTGCCGTAACCCAGAGCCAGAAACAGGCCCTCACGACCGGCCATGAGGACTGGCCACCCACGACGGCGCGAGTCGGTCTACGCTCCGCGGAGGGACAGCATTATTGCCTCTACGGCGATCTGGGGGTTGACGCTGGCTTCGAGGCGTTCGCGGCAGCGCATGATCGCGTCGATGCGCCGCAGTGTCTCCTCCGGCGTGGACTCCCGCGCCATGCGGTCCAGGTCGAAGCGGATGTCGTCGTTGGCCAGTTCCACCGCCGCCCCGAACTGCATGGCCAGCACGTCGCGGTAGAACGAGACCAGCTCCAGCAGCGCTGCGTCCAGCGAGTCGCGCTTGATGCGCGTGGCCCGCGACTTCTGCCGGTCCTCCAGCTCCTTCAGCGCCCCGGCGCCGCCCCGCACCAGGCCCCGGTTGAGCCCCTTGCCCGTGGACCCCTCGCCGTACAGGCGGCGCAGCTCGGCCGTCTCCGCCTCGTTGAGCGTCGCGGTGGCCGCCGCGGCCTCCTCCTCCGCGGTCTTCACCAGGCGCTCCGCCGCCGCCACGCACTCCCCCACGCCCGTGAGCGAGCGGGGGATGCCGAGGACGGCCTCGCGTCTCCTGCGGACGCTCTCGTCCAGGGCGAGGGCGCGGGCCCGGCTGATGTGGCCCTGGGCGGCGCGGGCCGCGAACCGGGCTGTCTCCCACGGCACGCTCTCCCGCGTCGCCAGCACGTGCGCGACCGCCTCGGTGCCGGGCGTGGTCAGCGTGATGACGCGGCAGCGCGACCGGATGGTGATCATCATGTCGTCGGGCGCCGGGGCGCAGAGCAGCCACACCGTACGCGGCGGCGGCTCCTCGATGGCCTTGAGCAGGGCGTTCGCCGCCGACTCGGTGGCCCGGTCGGCGTCCTCGAACAGGATCACCCGCCACCTGCCCTGCGTGGGAGCGCCGGCGGCGCGCAGGATCAGCTCCCTGGTCTGCTTCACGCTGTACGACAGGCCGGCGGGGCGCACCGACTCCAGGTCGGGGTGGGAGCCGATCAGCACCTGGTGGCACTGGTCGCAGTGACCGCAGCCGCCGTCGGGGCAGAGCAGCGCCGCGGCGAACGCGCGCGCCGCGTCCTCCCGGCCGGAGCCGGGCGGGCCGGTGAACAGCCACGCGTGCGTCATGCCGGCGCCGCGCCCGCCGTCGACCACCTCGCGCGCGGCAGCGGCGGCCCGCGACAGGATGGCGACGGCCTGGTCCTGCCCGACGAGATCGGCGAAAACTGTCACGGACAAAGGCTAGTCGCGGATGGCCGGCATCGTGCCCGTGGCGTCCTCGGCCTCCTGGGGCACCGGGTCGGGCAGGATCTCGTGAACGCGGTCCTGGATGGCGCGGGTGATCTGCTCCGGCGTGAGCGTGCCGTCGACGACCAGGTAGCGCTCGGGGTTCGCGGCGGCCAGCGCGCGGAACTCCTTGCGCACCCGCTCGTGGAACTCCAGCGGCTCGGACTCGATGCGGTCGGCGGCGCCGCCCAGCCGGGTCAGCCCGATCGAGGGCGGCGTGTCGATGAGCACGGTCAGGTGCGGCAGCAGGCCGCCCGTGGCCCAGGAGTTGACCTTGGCCACGTCCTCCGGGGCGAGCGCCCGCCCCGCGCCCTGGTAGGCCAGCGACGAGTCGACGTAGCGGTCGCAGACCACGATCGCGCCCCGCCGCAGCGCCGGCCGGATGACCTTCTCCACGTGCTCGGAGCGGTCGGCCGCGTACATCAGCGCCTCGGCGCGCGGCGACAGGCCGCGCTCGGCCGCGTCGAGCAGGATGGCGCGCAGCCGCATGCCGACCTTGGTGGAGCCCGGCTCGCGGGTCTGCACGACGTCGTAGCCCTGGTCGCGCAGCCAGATCGCGATCATGCGGGACTGGGTCGTCTTGCCCGAGCCCTCTCCGCCCTCGAACGCGATGAACAGGCCCGGCATGTCCTCGCCCCCCTCGGGCCGGAACCGCTCGCCGCGCACCGCCGCGATCAGGTCGTCGGACAGCGGCACGCCCTTGCGGTCGTCCATGTGGCGCAGCGCGAGGAAGCCGACGACCACGGCCAGCGCCCCGCCCAGCAGCAGCACCAGGTTGGACCCGTCGAAGCGGTAGGACAGCTCCCCCGCGTCGAAGCGGTGCTCACCGAACAGGGCCGCCAGCGGGTTGGCCACGGCGACCACGAGCAGCAGCGTCACCCGTGCCGTGGACTGCAGGAACGAGAACGTGCGGCCGCGCATCGCGTCCTGGACCTCGAGCCCGATCAGCGTGTAGCCGATGATCCAGGCGATGCCCGCGCACGCCCCCAGCACCACGGTCAGCATGACCACGATCGCGAGGTTGTGGATCAGCGCGATCGCGACCAGCACCAGGCCCGCGACGGTGATGGCCAGGCCGAACAGCCGCCGCCTGGACAGCTCGCTCAGCAGCCGGAGCCCGAAGAACATGCCCAGCGCCATGCCGACGAAGACCGCGCCGAACACCACGCCGTAGGCCGCGTCGCCGCCGCCGAGCGCGATCACGTAGATCTTCGCCACGCCCACGACCGCGCCCCCGGCCGCGAACGCGCCGAGCATGCCGATGATCAGCCCGCGCACCAGCCGGTCGCCGCCGACGAACCGCCAGCCCTCGACGACCTGCTTGAGCACCGACGGGGTGGAGATCGCGCCGTCGCGCTTCGGGATGTCGCGCAGCGTGAAGATCAGGAACGCCGACACGAGGTAGGCCAGGGCGTTGAGCGCCAGGGCCACGCTGGTCGGGTCGAGGCCGGACAGCGACGGCACGAGGCTGCGTAGCGTGTCGCCCGCCACCGACAGCGCCGCGAACAGCAGGGCCGCGACGGGCGCGCTGCCGTAGGTGACCAGCAGGTTGAGCCGGTTGGCCGCCTCGAGCTGATCCTTGGGCACCAGGTTGGGGACGGTGGCGTCCTTGGCCGGCACCCAGAACAGGTTGACGCACTCCACGAGCAGCGTCGCGACGATGATCCACTGGTAGCTGCCGATGATCGGGATCGACAGCACCACGGCGAAGCGCGCCAGGTCGGAGGCGAACATCGTCAGCCGCCGGTCGAACCGGTCGGCGAAGGCTCCGGCCAGCGGGCCGAGGAGCACGGCGGGCAGCATCTTGGCGATGAACACGCCGCCCACGGCCAGCGACTGGACGCGGTAGTCGTCGCCCCGGGTGAGATTGCCGGCCAGGGCGGTCAGGGCCAGGATGTTGAGCCAGTCGCCCAGGCTGCACACCGACATGGCCGTCCACAGCCGGCGGAACGGTGCGTTTGCCAGCACGTTGGTGGGTCGGCGTCGGCCAGGGACGGTCATGATGTCAGCGTATCCAGGTGCTCGCCGGGACTGGGAAGGCATGCGACGGACCGGGCGCGCCCGGCTGTCCGCCGCCTGAGAGTATTACGTCGGCAGGCCGGCGCGCAGGTTTCACACCGCGAATGGGCCCCGAGACGACCACGCAGGTTCCACACCGCACCCGCGCCCCGGAGAGGACCACGGCCCCCGAGACGACCCCGGCCGTGCTCCTCCGTCTGCTCACGTGCGGCCCGCCACGGCCACGGCTACGGGTCCGGCTCGCCCCGGGCCTGCCGAACCAGCGGCAGCCAGGCCGAGCGCACGGCGGCGGGCAGGGGCAGCTCGTCCCAGAGCTCGACGAGCAGCACCCCGTCGACGTGCGCCAGCAGGTCATCGGGTCCGCCTGCCCCGAGCAGCGCGGCGTACGCCTCCCGCCGCTGCGCGCGGTCGGCCAGCTCGTACGTCCGCTCCCGCACGGTCACCGTGGCGAGCGCCCGCGCCGGCGGTAACCTCGGCAGCCGGTTGGGCACGTGGAACGGCCTGCCGTCGTCGGCGACGCCGCGCGCGAACTCGACCTTGGGCTCCAGGGCGAGCCGGAACCCGGCGGCGTCGAGGATGCGCCCCGCCGTCTCCAGCGTCGGCGACTTGCGGCCGTGCTCGTACGCCGACAGCGTCGTGCGCGACGTGCCGCTGGCGCTGGCCAGGGCCGCCTGCTTCATGCTCGCGGCATGCCTGGCCTGCTTGAACAGCCAGCCGCCGCGCTGCGCCCAGAACGTGACGTCGGGGACGCCGCCCCGCTCGTACATGCTCCCGGCCGGTGAAGACGTCATCGCCACCTCCCGCGTATCCCGTCGGATACTACGCCAGGCGGGCTCCGGTGACCAGGGGATCGCGGAAAGTCACGATCGCAGCTCCAGCAGCGTGATCTCCGGAGGCGCGCCGACCCGGACCGGCGGGCCCCAGAACCCGGCGCCCCGCGTCACGTACACCTGCACGCCGTCCACCGTCGCGAGCCCCGACACGACCGGCTGCTGCAACGGCACGAGCAGGTTGAACGGCGCGATCTGGCCGCCGTGCGTGTGGCCGGAGAGCTGGAGGTCCACCCCGTACCGGGCGGCGTCGGCGACCTGCACGGGCTGGTGGGCGAGCAGCACGGTGGACCGGCTGGTGTCACGTCCGCCCAGGGCCTTGGCGAAGTCGGGGCCGTCGTCCATGGTGGCGCCGTTGACGTCGTTGACGCCGGCGAGGTCGAGCACGCCGCCCTGATGGCGGATCTCGACCCGCTCGTTGCGCAGCGACCGCACGCCGAGCTGGCCCAGCTCCTCGATCCACTCGCCCGGGCCCTTGGACGTGTAGTACTCGTGGTTGCCCGTCACGAAGAAGGCCCCGTACCGGGACTCCAGGTCGCGCAGCGGCCGGGCCAGCGGGCCCAGCTCGGCCACCGTGCCGTCGACCAGGTCACCGACGATCGTCACCACGTCCGGCTTCAGGGAGTTGATCATCCGGACGATCCGCTCGGTGTGCGCGCGTCCGGTGAGCGGTCCGAGGTGGATGTCGCTCACCACAGCGAACCGCAGGCCGCTCAGCCGCTGGTCGAGGTGGGGCAGCGTGACCTTGACCGGCTCGATCACGGGATCGCCCAGCGCGGTGCGCACGCCGTACCCGACGGTGCCGATCGCGCTCACGCCCGCGACGGCGGCGGTGGCCCGCCCGAGGAACAGCCGCCGGCTCATCTCGGCCGCCGCCGACGCCGGCACAGCGCCCGCAACCGCAGCCGGCACGGTGCCCGCAACCGCCGCCGTCCCCGACGCCGGAGCGGCACCCGCCGCCGTCCCCGACGCCGGAACGGCGCCCGCCGCACCGCCGTCACCGTCGGCCCGATCGTCACCGCCCGCACCGTCACGGTCCGGCACCGCGACCGCGTCCCCGGCCCCGGCCCCGGCCCCGGCGGTGACCGTCTCCAGGATCCGCGCCTCGGCGCCCGCCCGCCGTCCGCCCCGGCGCACGACCGCCCACGCGACCGCCCGCGGCACCTCCAGCACCAGCAGAAACACCAGCAGGTAGAACATGATCGCCAGCCACAGGTAGCCCGGCCAGGCCAGCCAGTGCCCCGCCTCCACCCGCGAGCCGACGAACGTGACCACGACCAGAACCCCGAGCCCGGCGAGACCCCAGGTCAGGGCACGGCGCAGCCGCCCCGGCCGGGTGGTGGAGCGCACCAGCCGGTGCCACAGGTACAGGTGAACGGCGCCGACCGCCGCGACCATCGTGAAGACGAAGCCCAAGACCACGCCGTCATGCTACGAGCCGCGCCGCCCGGCGCGGCGCCCCGCCCTGAGAGGCCTCTCAGCGAGAGGCCCCGCCCGGCCTCTCAGGGGTCAGGACTTGCTCGCGGGCTTCTTCGCCGCCGTCGTCTTGGCGGTCGTGCTCTTGGCCGTCGAGCTCTTCGCGGTGGAGCTCTTGGCCGCGGCCGGCTTCTTGGCGGCGGGCTTGCGCGCCGCCGTCTTCTTCGGCGCGGGCGCCCGTTCGCGCCGCTCGGCCAGCAGCTCGGCGGCCCGCTCGATGGTGATGTCCTCGACGGTGTCGCCCTTGCGCAGGGACGCGTTGGTCTCGCCGTCGGTGACGTACGGCCCGAACCGCCCCTCCTTGACCACCACGGGCTTCTTGGAGTTGGGGTCCTCGCCCAGCTCGCGCAGCGGCGCCGCGGCGGCGGCCCGGCCCCTGCCCCGCTGCTTGGGCTGCGCGAACAGCTCCTTGGCCTGCTCGATCGTGACCGTGAGCAGGTCGTCCTCGGAGGCCAGCGACCGCGAG
The DNA here is from genome assembly GCF_013363975.1 of Nonomuraea montanisoli. Classification (GTDB taxonomy): domain Bacteria; phylum Actinomycetota; class Actinomycetes; order Streptosporangiales; family Streptosporangiaceae; genus Nonomuraea; species Nonomuraea montanisoli. Next base: position 395,972 of record NZ_JABWGN010000005.1, read on the forward strand.
TCGGTGCCCTTCTTCAGGTACGGGCCGAACTTGCCGTTGTGGGCGACGACCTGCTCGCCCTCCAGCTCGCCGACGAGCCGCGGGATCGACAGCAGCCTGAGCGCGTCCTCCAGCGTCACCGTGTCGAGCGACATGGTCTTGAACAGCGAGCTGGTGCGCGGCTTGGGCGCGTCGGCCTTCTTGGTGCGCCGCTTCGGCGCCCCCTCGTCCTCCTGGGCGGCGGGCAGCACCTCCGTGACGTACGGGCCGAAGCGGCCGTCCTTGGCCACGATCATGTGCCCGGTCGCCGGATCGTTCCCCAGCTCCCGGTCGCCCGTCGGCCGCGAGAACAGCTCCTCGGCCTTGTCGGCGGTCAGCTCGTCGGGCGTCATGTCCTCGGGGACGTTGACGCGGGCGCCGTCGCGGTCGAGGTACGGGCCGTACCGGCCGACCCGGATCACGATGTCGGTGCCCCTGATCGGGAAGGAGCTGATCTCCTTGGCGTCGATGTCGCCGAGGTCGGTGACCATCTCCTTCAGGCCCTCGTCGCCGTCGTGGCCGAAGTAGAAGCGCCGCAGCTCCGGCACCCGCTCGGCCCGGTCGTTGGCGATGTCGTCGAGGACCTTCTCCATCTCGGCGGTGAAATCGTAGTCGACGAGGTTGCCGAAGTGCTGCTCCAGCAGGTTGACCACGGCGAACGCCAGGAACGACGGCACCAGCGCCGTCCCCTTCTTGAACACGTAGCCGCGGTCGAGGATCGTGCCGATGATCGAGGCGTACGTGGACGGCCGCCCGATCTCGCGGTCCTCCAGCTCCTTGACCAGCGACGCCTCGGTGTAACGGGCCGGCGGCTTGGTCGAGTGGCCGGCCACGTCCAGCCGCGACAGGCCGAGCACGTCGCCCTCGGCCAGGTTGGGCAGCCGCTTCTCGGAGTCGTCACGGTCGGTCGACGGGTCGTCGGCCCCCTCCACGTACGCCTTCAGGAAGCCGTGGAAGGTGATGGTCCGGCCCGAGGCGCTGAACTCGGCGTCCTCGCCCGACGAGGACCGGCCGCCCACCTTCACCGAGATCGACTCACCGACGGCGTCCTTCATCTGCGACGACACCGTGCGCTGCCAGATCAGCTCGTACAGCCGGAACATGTCGCCGGACAGCCCGGTCTCGCCCGGCGTGCGGAACTCCTCGCCCGAGGGCCGGATCGCCTCGTGCGCCTCCTGCGCGCTCTTGACCTTGCTGCTGTAGACGCGCGGCTTGTCGGGCACGTACGCCGCGCCGTACAGCTTGATCGCCTGCGAGCGGGCCGCCGCGATCGCGGTCTCCGACAGCGTGATGCTGTCGGTACGCATGTACGTGATGAAGCCCTGCTCGTACAGCCGCTGCGCGACCTGCATCGTGTACTTGGCCGAGAAGCCCAGCTTCCGGCTGGCCTCCTGCTGCAACGTGGTCGTCCGGAACGGCGCGTACGGCTTGCGCGTGTACGGCCTGCGCTCGACGGAGCGGACCGAGAACGAGGCGCCCTGGAGCCGCGCGGCCAGCTCACCGGCGGCGGCCTCCGACAGGTGCAGCACGTCGTTGCTCTTGAGCAGGCCGGTGCTGGCGAAGTCGCGGCCCTGCGCCACCCGCTTGCCGTCGACGCCGGTCAGCGTCGCGGTGAAGTCGCGCGGCTTCTCCTCGGGCTTGTTGCTGTCGAACAGCGCCTGCAGGTCCCAGTAGTGGGCCGGCGTGAACGCCATGCGGTCGCGCTCGCGCTCCACCACCAGCCGCGTCGCCACCGACTGCACCCGCCCGGCCGACAGGCGCGGCTTGACCTTCTTCCACAGGACGGGGCTGACCTCGTAGCCGTAGAGGCGGTCGAGGATGCGCCGGGTCTCCTGGGCGTCGACCAGGCGCAGGTTGAGGTCACGCGGGTTGGAGACGGCGTCGCGGATCGCCTGCGGGGTGATCTCGTGGAACACCATGCGGTGGACCGGCACCTTGGGCTTGAGCACCTCGCGCAGGTGCCAGGCGATGGCCTCGCCCTCGCGGTCCTCGTCAGTGGCCAGGAACAGCTCGTCGGCGTCGCGCAGCAGCTGCTTGAGCTTGTTGACCTGCGCCTTCTTGTCGGGGTTCACGACGTACAGCGGCTCGAAACCGTGATCGACGTTGACGCCCAGGCGTGCCCACGCCTCCCCCTTGAACTTCTCGGGGATGTCATCGGCCTTCTCCGGCAGATCGCGGATGTGGCCGATGCTGGACTCGACGATGTAGCCGCGCCCGAGGTACCCGGCGATCGTCTTCGCCTTGGCGGGCGACTCGACGATGACCAGGCGTGTTCCGCCGGCGCTGCCGTTGTTGGCTGGCACGCTGCTTCCTACCTCGCTGTTCGCTTGCAATTCCCCCTGCCGGGAGCCGGCACAGATCTGAAAGGTAACCCGACTCGCGGAAATTTCCTTCCCCCGGGGCTACCCACTAGCTTTCGGGTCCACCCACAAGCACGCAGAATAAGGCCCAACGAGCGGCACCGCGCCCTGACTCACCCTGGAGACTAATCGTTGTGCTCGACTACTCCTACATGGATATCTTCATTCCGCGCGACCTCTCCCGCGAAGCCGCACGTCAGCTGCTGACCGAGCACGCGGAGTACGGACAGTGGGAGCTCTCCCGGGTGCGCCTGCACCCCGACGGGAGCCGGCACGTACGGCTGCGCCGCAAGGTCATGCGGGTCCGCAGCACCCTCTGACCTCGCCTGACCTCGGCCTGACCTCGGCCGACGCCCTCCGACGTCTGTTCAACGTCCAGGGCCTCCAGAGGCTTCCGCGGCCCGCCCGCGGGGCTCGTCCCGCCGCCCGGACGCGGACATGGCTTTGCCCGTCCCGGGCCGCGCCCCCGAGACGGGCAAAGCGTCTGTGAACCCGCCCGCCTCCTGGTGCGGAGACTGGCGGGGTTTTCGGTCCGGCCGCCCATGGCGTCAGCGGCGGACCGTACCTCTTCTTATGGGTGCTGACGTCAGCCCTTACCAGCGGGTGAGAGGCGCGGGACGTCAGGTGAGACTGGCCGGTCGCTTACTCCGCGTGCCTGTGCCGCACCGGCTTCGGCGACCGCTGCCGGCTGTTTCCGGCTGTCTGTGACTACTTCCGGCCGAGGCGGAAGCGGCGGGTCGCCGCGAACAGCGTCGCCGAGGCGGCGCACATCCCGCCCAGCAGCAGCGCGACCAGGGCGCCGAAGCTCATCCCGGTGATCCCGGCGGGCCGGGCGGCGCTCATGAGACCGATGTCACCCACCGGGAGGGAACGAGCGGCCGAGGTGGCGGCGCCGCCGACCGGCGTCGAGGCGACGAGCGAGGTCGCCGGGGAGACCGCGGACAGCGGGCCGGACACGCCGCCGGCGTTGCTCACGACCTCCTTGGCGTGCTTGCCGCGCGTGACCGGCTTGGCGGGCTTGGCGGGCTTGGCCGGCTGCGCGGGGCTCGCGGGCCGGGCGGGACGGTCGGGCAGGCCCGGCAGCGACGGCAGGACCGGCAGACCCAGCGAGTCGGACATGTCGCCCACGACAGGGATCCCGGCCGCGCCCTGCATCTGACGCGTCACGTCGCCGGCGCCCTGCAGGCCGCCGACGGCCGGGACCGCGGGCAGGGCGGGCAGCATCCCGCCGCCCTGGGCGCCGGGGCTCGCCGCGTACGGGTGACGCCCAGGCTTGCCGTGACCGCCGTGGCCGTCGTCGCCCGGCTTGCCGACGTGCGCACCGCCGAGGCACCCGGCGGCCGCGTCGCCCAGGACGGCGACGGCGTTGCCGCAGACGGTGATCGGCGCGGTGATCGGCGCGACCACCTGGTTGCCGCCGAGGACGCTGTGGTCGCCGGAGGTGCGGTTGCCGCCGGCGCCGGAGCCGTGCTGCGGCGAGACGTCGGCGCCGCCCTTGCAGCGGGCCCCGGCCAGGCCGAGGGCCGCGATGGCGTTGCCGCAGGCGTTGATGGGGGCGGTGATCGGCGCGACGACCTGGTTGCCGCCGAGCACGGAGCCGCGGCCGGACGTCCGGTTGCCGCCGGCGCCCTGCCCGCCGCCGTTCTTCACCGACGCGCCGCCCTTGCACCCGGCGAAGGCTCCGCCGAGCACGGCCACCGCGTTGCCGCAGACGTTGATCGGCGCGGTGATCGGCGCGACGACCTGGTTGCCGCCGAGCACCGAACCGCGGCCGGACGTCCGGTTGCCGCCGGCGCCGGACCCGCGGCCGCCGGAGCCCTCCACGGACGCCCCGCCCTTGCACCCGGCGACCGCGTTGCCCACCGCGTTGCCGCAGGCGGTGATGGGCAGGCTGATCGGGGCGATGACCTGGTTGCCGCTGCCGGCGCCGAAACGCCCGTCGGTGTCGTTGCCTCCCGAGCCCGGCCCGCCGTGGCCGCCGTGGCCGCCACCGTAGCCCTGGCCGCCGCCGTGGTGCCCGCCCGGACGCCCGGTCGTGACCGACGAGCCGCCCTTGCAGCCCGCGAACGCCTCACCGAACGCCGCGACGGCGTTGCCGCACACGTTGATCGGGGCTGCGATCGGCGCGACGACCTGGTTGCCGCCGAGGACCGAGCTGCGTCCGGAGGTGGTGTTGTGGCCGGCGCCGCCGCCCCGGCCGTTGTTCTTGACCGAGGCTCCGCCCTTGCATCCGGCGGTGGCCTCGCCGAAGACCGCGACCGCGTTGCCGCAGGCGTTGATCGGCGCGGTGATGGGCGCCGTCACCTGGTTGCCGCCGAGGACGCTGTGGTCGCCGGAGGTGCGGTTGCCGCCCGGACCGCCGCGGCCGTTGTTCTTGACGGTGGCGCCGCCCTTGCAGCCGGCGTCGGACCTGCCGAACAGGGAGACGGCGTTGCCGCAGGCGTTGATGGGGGCGGTGATCGGCGCGTTGACCTGGTTGCCGCCGAGGATGCTCGAGTCGCCGGACGTCCTGCCGGGGATGCTGGAGCGGCCGGTGTTCTCCACCGACGCGCCGCCCTCGGAGGAGGCGTGGGACTCGCCGACCGCGGCGACGGAGTTGCCGCTGATGTCGATCGGCAGGGTGACGGGCAGGTTGACCTGGTTGCCGCCGCCGACGGAGTGGTCGCCGGAGGTGTCGGCGAACGCGGTGCCGCCGCCGAACGACATGACCGCGACCGCGAGCAGAGCCGCGGGTGTGGAAGCCTTCGCCCACGTACGCATGATGAGTGCTCCTATGACTTCTGGGGGGAAATGAATTGCGCCTGACGATCCGCGGGAGGCGAGGCCGTACGGGAGCGTGACGCGTCGCCGTACAAGCGGGACCTCGCGGACCGCGGATCAGTGATGACTGACGTGTCGCCCGCCGGCGGAGGGGCTCATGCCCCACCGGTTCGTGCGGGCGGGCTGACGGCGCCGCCGGAATGATCGCCGGCGGCCCGGCCCGTCGCGGACGGGAACCATGACTCGCCCGTGTCGCCTCGCCCGATCCGGTTGCCGGCCACTTCGCGCGCCGACCGCTTCCCGGCCACGAACGTCGTCGCCGGACGACCGCCCCGGCGTGACGCGCGTCCTGTCAGACGCGCCGCCGTGGTGCGGCGGGCGTCCCGCCTGACGCGCCGCCGTGGAGCGGCGGGCGCCCCGCCTGACGACCCGCCCTTGTACGGCGGGCGCCCTGCGTGACAGGCGTCTGGCTGCGTCGGCCGCGGGCCCTGCGGGCCGGTGGCGAGTGGAACCGTGACAGTCCCGGACGAGTGGAACCGAGGCAGTCCCGGACGATTGAACCGGGGATGGAACCTGCCGGTCCCGGGCGAGCGGAACCTTGGCGGTTCCGGGCGAGTGCGGGCCATGGCCGCGCTCCGCCGCCGGCCCGTGAGGACCGGCTGCAACGGCGGGGTCAGTCAGGTGAGAAAGAAGGGTCGTCCGCCGCTGTGCGGACGACGGGGGGAAGCTCGCGCGCCATGACGACACGCCCGGCCTGAAGCCCCGGGTCGTACACGGACCTCGCGATGTCCCCCATGCCTGGCCCGAAGGGGCCGCCACCGCCGCCGGGCACCAGTCCGTCGGTGCCCAGGATCTTGTTCGCGGTGGAGGAAGGCGGCAGACCGGGGTCGGACTGGCTGGTCAGCCCGTCGACCGTGCGCCCTGCCATGGCCTCGGCGTTGTCCGCCGCCGAGATGCCGCCGTCGCCCGTGGGGAAACCGTCCGTGATGGACCCGGTGACGGTGTCGGAGGTGCTGGAGCGGGAGTCGGCGAGTGCCGTGATTCCCGTGGCGGCTCCGCCGGCCGCGTCTGCCGCAGCCTTGTGCGCCGCCGTCGTGCTCGCGGCCGTGTGCGCCGCGGTCGTGCTCGCGGCGGCCGGAGCGGCGAAGAGCGTCCCGAACAGGACGGCGAGCAACCAACCGGCGGCGATCATGCCTCCGGTCACGGCCGCTCGCGCGACCACCCGGCGGGCACCGGCCGCGAACCGCGCCATCCGGTCCGCCCGCTCGGTGATCGCCTCGCCTGCCGGGACGGCCACGGGCACGGGCGCGCCGAAGACGGCTCGGGCCACAGCCCTCGACCGTCGCACCGGCGTGCGTGTCACGTGACCTCCCTAAGCTCCGGAACCGGCCTCACGCCGTGAGGCCGGTTCCTGGACTCACCCCTCAACGGTCCGTAACCGTAGCAGCACCCAAGGTGATCGCAAGCAGTTTTCAGCGCAGTCCCATGAATCAGTCAAGCCCCAGCGTCACCAAGCCTCACCAACCACCATGAACTACCCAGCGACGGCCCCTCCCTCGCCCCGAGGCCCGGTCGTAGCGGTCGGCTCGGAAGCGGTCGGCGGACGCGGAAGGGTTGGCGTGGAAGCGGTCGGCGGACGCTGGAGGCCCTGCGCCGCGGGCCCTCCGGCGGCACGCAGCGCGGCCTCGCACCACCCGCCGGACGCCACGTCACCCGCTCTCGCGGATTCCCGGTATCACGCACCCCCCAGAGTTTGCTAACCTAACTGAGCCGACGCGAGATGACGGTCTCGCGTGCAGGCACCAAGTCCGGGTGGCGGAATAGGCAGACGCGCTAGCTTGAGGTGCTAGTGCCCAGTGATGGGCATGGGGGTTCAAGTCCCCCCTCGGACACCAGACCCAGAATCCTGGTTGCTGAAGACAGCAACCAGGATTTTGTGTTGTGAGGGGTGCTGCAGAGCAACGGAATCGCGGCCGGCGTCGAGGTAATCCCGGCGCCGGCCGCTGATCAGTGCCGCCTCTGGTGTGCGGGCCGCACCCGTACCGCCGCCGGTCAGGCGGGGCGGCGCTTCTCGTACTCGTCGATGACCTTGCCGAGCTTCGCCAGCCGCTCGGTGAACCACACGTTCTCCGCGCCCGCCGCAGGCCGGTTCGGGTCGACGTACTGGTAGCCGAGGTTGGAGAACATGGCGACGATGTAGGTGCGGCCGCCCTTGCCGGGCAGGGCCTTCACGATCCCGGCGTCGGCGCCGGAATTGTTGACCCAGCCGTTCTTGTGGGCGTACGTCACCTCGGCCTTCTGATTGCACGGTCGCACATCGCGGCCGTACGAGATGCCCTGTCCGGGGATCGTCACGGTGCCGTCGGCGCCGAGCCACCGCGAGGGCGTGAGCTGCGGGATGCCGGGAGCGGGATAGTCCGCGCCGCACCAGTTGGTGGTGGAGAGGGCGACGTTCATGCCCTGCTCGGCCAGCCTGCTCCTGAAGAACGCGCGGGAGGCGTCGCTCAGGACGTCGGCGGTGACCGCGGTGCCGCCCGGGGTCTCCCACAAGGTGCCCACCCCGCCGTTGACCAGCATCAGCAGCTTCGCCGTGTCGAGCGAGGTCATGGTGACGGGGTTGCCCCATCGCGCGCCGTTGTCGGGGTTGGTGTTCTTGAGCTGCAGCGTCTCCAGACCGAGATCCTGGAAGGTCTGGTTGAGGCCGTTCACCGCGCCCTTGTCGTGCAGCAGCTTGACCATGGCGCAGGCGGCGGCGTTGGACGACCAGGTGAGCGCGGAGTCGAGGTAGTTGCGGACCGTGTCGCTGCTGGCAGGTCCGCACAGCGAGCTGACCGTGACCGGCTGGTAGGCGTAGGTGTCGTCGAGCGAGATCTGGCCCTGGTCCACCAGCCGCAGCACCCCGAAGGCCACCATCAGCTTCAGGACGGACGCGGGGTAGGGGCTCATGAAGTCGATCGGGGCGTTCTCGCGGCCCGGCACGATGTCGATGCTGCCTTGGCCGCGGTTGGCGTACCAGCCGGCGTCGTCCCACTGCCTCCAGCGGACGTCCGTGGTGTGCAGTTTGTCGTCCACCGGCACGGCCTTGCCGTCCGGGTACTGCGGGCTCATCAGCACGGTGCCGGAAGAGACGGGGCGCCCGAGCCTGTTCAGCTCGATGACGGTCAGGTCGATCTGGGGCTGCTGCGTGATCGGCGCGGCCGCCGCGACGGCCGCGCGCAGGTCCGCCTTCTGCGGAAGCTGCTTCGCCTCCTTGTCGGCGCCGTCGCGCCGCAGCGCGTCCAGCTCGGACGTGCTCGTCGGCGGGTTGGTGTCCAGGACCTGCTCGAACTGCTGACGGTCGAGCGCCTGCCGCAGGAAGCGCGCCAGGGCGCTTACGGAGCCGTTGTCCACCTCCGCGTGCGCCGGGGGCGTCGCCACGAGGCCGCCCAGCAGTACGGCTGCGGCGGCGAGCCCGGAGGCGACACGCCTTCGATGACTTGTGGATCTGGTGAAAATCACCTGACCACTCTAGTAAGAATGATCATGGCGATCCCGTAAACCGGCAAATCAGCAGAAATGCAGGCGGTATTCCTACACGCCCGTTGGGGCGCACCACCTGCTCAGTGAGCCGTCCAGCCGCCGTCGACGGGCAGGATCGCGCCGGTGATGTACGAGGCGGCGGGACTGGCCAGCAGGAGCGCGGCTCCCGCCAGTTCGGTGGGCTGCGCCCAGCGGCGCGCGGGCACCTGGTGGTCGAGGAAGTCGCGGACGCGCGGGTCGTCGTCGGCGCCTTCGTTCAGCGGAGTGTGGAACGGCCCCGGGGCGAGGGCGTTGACGCAGATGCCGGTGCCGGCCAGCTCGACGGCCAGGCTGCGGGTGAGCTGGACGACGGCGCCCTTGCTGGCGGCGTACCCCGCCCGGCCGGCGGCGCCGACCAGGCCGAGCGCGCTGGCCAGGGTGACGATGCGGCCGTATCCCGCGGCCCGCATGACCGGGACGGCCGCCTGGCAGGCCAGGAACGTCCCGACCACGTTGACCTCCAGACAACGCCGGAACTCGGCCGCGCTCAACCGGCCGAGCTCGCCTCTGGCCTGGACCCCCGCGCTGGTCACCAGGATGTCCAGGCGGCCGAACCGGTCGGCGACCTCGCCCACGACCCGTTGGACGCCGTCCTCGTCGCTGACGTCGCAGGCCAGTGCCGTGGCCGGTCGTCCGGTGAGCGACGTCATCCGCGCCGCGGCCCGGTCGCCGGCCTCCCGCTGCCGGCTGACGAGCGCGACGGCCGAGCCGGCCTGGGACAGGGCGAGGGCGATGGCGTGTCCCAGGCCCGAGGAACCGCCGGTGACGATGGCGACGTGTCCGGTCAGATCGGTGCCCGCGCCTGGGGCCGGAGCCGGTTCGTTCATGGTTCCGTTCTTTCGTCGTGCGCTCTACCGGTCACCAGTCACCGGTCACCGGCCGGCCGGCCGGCCGAGGTAGGCGGCTCCGTTGACCCAGTTCTGGACGAGCAGGCGCGCCGCCCGATTGAGGTCTCCGTCGCGGATGGCGGTGAGGATGTCGCGGTGTTCCTCGATGCTGCGCCGGGCCCGTTCCGGGCCGCCGAAGTAGAGCACGTCGTAGCGCTTGAGCAGCGGCTTGGTCTGGGCGATGATCCGCATCAGGTGGGCGTTGCCGCAGGCCGACAGCAGCATCGCGTGCCACCGGTCGTCGAGTTCGGCCAGGCCGCGCTCGTCGTCCAGGGCGGCCCGCATGTCGTCGATCTGCCGCTCCAGCGGGTCGGTGAGCCCGAGCAGGTCCTGGGGAGCGCTCCAGCGCAGCGCGAGGGACTCCAGCTCACCGACGAGCGGATACAGCTTGCGAGCCTCGTCGAGGTTCAGGGGCGGCACGCGGAAGCCACGCCTCGGCTCGGCGACCAGCAGGCCGCGGTCGGTGAGCTCGACCAGCGCCTCCCTCAGCGGGGTGCGGCTGACCTTCAGCTCGGCCGCGAGGCGGACCTCGTTGATCCGCGCCTCGGCCGGCAGCCGGCCGTCCAGGACGCGGGCGGTGACCTGCTCGGCGATGTCGCGCCGCAGGGGAGCCGTCGTGGTCTGATCCACTCTTCCGCCTTCTTGCATGCAGAACGTGATTTCTGTATTCAGAATATCGGGCTCGCATGCACGAGTCGCGTCTCGTCCAGCCATGAGCATGAGCTGACGGTCCCTGTCTATGATGTCAGAATGACAGATGCCGCCGACGCCAAGCGGGAGCAGGTCGTGACCGCCGCGCTCGAGGTGTTCGGCCGCTACGGCTTCCGCCGTACCTCGATGGATCTCATCGCCCGGGCGGCCCGCATGTCGCGACCGGCCGTCTACCTGCACTTCAGCAGCAAGGACGACGTCTTCAGAGCGGTGGCGCAGAGGTTCGCCGGCGGCATCGTCGCGGCGGCCGAGAAGGCACGACGGTCCACGCGGCCGATCACGGACCGGCTCTATGACGTGCTGGCGGTCAAGGTCGAGTTCTTCGTCGGCACGGTGGAGGCGGAGTACCGGGCGGAGTTGTTCGCCGAAGCCGAGGTGCTCGTCGAGGACGTCATGGTCGCGTTCGAGGCGGACTATCTCTCCGTGGTCGAGGCAGTGCTCGACGACGCCGCGGAGGAGCTCGACCTGCTCGGTGTCGATCTTCCTGCGGGTGACGTCGCGGCGGTCCTGGTGGACGCGGTGGCCGGGATCGCGCGGCAGAAGGCCGACCCCGCCGTCCTGCGGCTGCGTCTGCGCCAGCTCGTCGAGCTCGCGGTGCGGGGTCTCACCAGCAAGCCCGCCGTCCTCCCGTCAGCGTGATCCGTCCCGCCGGTCGGCGGGCCAGTCGGGCGCCCCAGGCGAGCCCAGGTCGTCGTGCTGCCCGGACGTGGCGTGACAGCGCCCGCGCTGTAGCGCGCCCTCTTCTCACACTCTGACGTTTTGTGTCTATATTGTCAGCATGAAGCTCGTCACCAACCTCGCCATCACAAACGCCTGCAACGACCAGAAGCGGGATCACTGACATGTGGACGACGGCACTGCTCACCTTCTTCGCCGGCGTCTTCGCGGCGAACGCGACGCCCCACTTCGTCAAGGGCATCACCAAGGAGCCCTTCCCGACGCCCTTCGGCCACACGCCGCTGATCAACCTCGTCGCCGGATGGGGGATGTACGTCATCGCCGCCCTCCTGCTCGCGGGAGCCGACGTGGCCGTGCGGCCGTGGCCCGCCGCCGTCTCGGGGGCGATCGGGGTGCTCGTCATGGGCGTCTTCCACGCGCACGTCGGCGCGTTCGGCAGACGGCCGCCGGCGGAGGCGGCGCCGCTCGCATGAACGCCCGTCTCCGCGTACGGCATCGTCCAGCCGTACGCGGAGACCGCCGTACGCGGAGACGGGCCTGGCCGCCGGTCAGGCGGCGGGACGCGGCAGCGGGGCGCGCAGCAGGGACCACGCGGCCGCGCCGAGCAGGAGGACGAAGCACGCGGGGCCAAGGGTCTGGGCCACCTCATGCCGGGTCGCGCCGATCACGGCGTCGACGAGCTGCACACCCGCGTTCAACGCGAGCACCAGCGCCAGCGGGCGCCACGCCCGCAGTGCCGCGAACACGGCCAGTCCGCCGAGCAGCACGATGCTCCGCGCGGCCATGTAGGCGGCGAACGCGCGCGGCGCCGCCGCGTCACCGCCGGGAACGAGGATCCCCGGGGCGAGCAGGCCCGAGACGGTGAAGTAGCCCGACGAGAGGACGGTCAGGACGACCACGACGGTCGCGAACACCCGCGCCGATCGTCCGGGAGCCATATGATTCGGTACCCTAATCATATGGGGAAGCTAGCATTGCGGTCATGACGCCGCAAGTGACCGACAGCCTGGCCTTCCTGCTCAGCAAACTCGGGCAGGCGACCGCCGAGCGCTTCGCCGACCGGCTCGCGCCGCTGGGCCTGCGCCCCCGGCACTGCGCGGTGCTGCAGTTGCTGGAGACCGCACCGCTCGGCCAGCTCGCGCTGGCCAGGACCATCGGCGTCACCCCCAGCGTGGTCGTCGACATGCTGGACGAGCTGGAGGGCGTGGGAGCGGTACGGCGGGTGCGCGACACGGCCGACCGGCGGCGGCAGCTCGTCGAGCTCACCGACGAGGGGCGCGAGCTCAGCCGCTCGGCCGCGAAGGCGGCCGCCCAGGTGGACGCCGAGCTGCTGGGCGGGCTGCCCGCGGATCAGCAGAGCGCGCTGCGCCTGGCCCTGACCGCCATCGCCACCACTCACGACCTGCTGCCTCGCGGTTGAATGGTTCCTCCCGACCTCTCGAAAGGTGAACGATCATGGAGTTTTCCCAGGCGCTCGACGCGCACTTAGCGACGATCGAGGCGCGTGACCTGGAGGGTTATCTCGCCACCGTCCACCCGGACGCCTCACTGATCCTGCCGAACGGGACGCTCCTTCGCGGCAAGGAGGCGATCGCCGAGTTCCACGCCGCCTGGTTCGACGACACCGACTGGTCGATGCGGACCGAACCCGTGCGGGTGGAGACGGCGGGCGAGGCCGCGTTCGCCCTGCTGTCGGCGGTGTACGACGACCTCGACCCGAAGGGCGAGCCGTACCGGAAGACCTACCACCTGACCCTGTACTTCACCCGGACCGACGGGCGGTGGCTGCTCGTCCACGACCAGAACACCTACTCCTGAGAGCCCACCGGCGAAGGAACTCCGGGAGGGGCCGGATCGTCCTGTCCTACATGAGGGAAAAGACGCAGGACGACCGGTTCCGGAACCTGCCGGAGCGGCCGGACCCGGCGACGTGGCGCTCCGGCAGGGACGAGAGTCCCCTGCCGCAGGCGATCGCCGAGCCGGCGATGGCCGAGGACGCCGCCCTGCGCTGGGTGGCTCCCGAGCTCGAAGCCGCCCGGCGGATCAGCGACGCCGTCGTACGGCGTCGCGGTTCCCGCGACTGAGCGCACACGTCGCCGGCCGCGGTCAGGACGCCGTTACGGACGTGAGGCCGTCCAGGGCTTCGCGAAGCGCGGTGGCGAAGCTCGCGGCCTCGAAGATGAAGCCCAGATGGTTGCCGGGGAACTCGACGTACGGGCAGCCGAGGCGTTCGGCCTGGATGCGGGCGGTGCGGGCGTAGTAGGCCCCGGCGCTCTCGCGTCCGGCGGCGGTGACCATGGCGACCTCGTTGCCGCGGATGGTGTCGAGGTCGGGGTTGTAGGTGGCGAGCGGGAGGTATTCGCGAGCCAGCCAGAACTCGGCGTTGCTCGTCATCTCACCCGCCGCCACGCGGGCCTGCTGGGGATGGGCGGCGTCGAAGCCGACGAGTTCGGTGGCGAAGACCTTCGACGCCGCCGCCGCGCCCTCGGCGATGAACGTACCGTGCACGCGGTCGGCGAAGGCGAGCCAGGCGTCGGCGTCGGGCAGCAGCGGCGAGGTGGGGCCCTCGTGGGCGACCAGTGCCCGGATGACGTCCGGCTCATCGGCGGCGAGCTGCAGGGCGATGTTGGCGCCGCCGCTGTTGCCGAAGACGTAGGCGTCGTCGCCGCCCATCGCCCGGATCACGGCGACCGCGTCGCGGGCCTGCTGTGCCATGTCCAGGTCGACGGTGGTGTCGCCGGTGCTGCGGGAGTTGCCGCGGCGGTCGTAACGGACGACCGTGTAGTGCTCGGCGAGGAAGCCGGAGATCCGCGCGTAGTGCTCGGAGGCGCCGCCGCCACCGGAGATCATCAGCAGCAGCGGGCCGGTGCCCTCGTGGTCGTAGACGATGTCGGCGCCTTCGGTGTGGACGCGTGCGGTCGTGGTCATGCGGTTGTCTCCTTCTTGCCGGCGGATGCCGGTCTCCGGGTGTGGTGCCGGCCGGGCGTGCGGCCCGGCCTGTCGGGGTCGGCCTGTGCGGGTCGGGCAGGCGGTTGACCCGGCCCTGCGGGACGATGAGCGTCACCGCGCTGCCGAGGGACGCGCCGAGCTGCATGACGACCCTGTTGGCGGCGCTGCGTTCGGCGGCCGGACGACGGCATGCCGGATGGAGCGGCCTCGGACGAGGCCGCTCGGGCCGGTGGTGGTGGACGGGTGGGGGCGCGCTAGCGCGACGGGCCGGCCGGCGGGGCCGGGAGTCCCGCGGCGACCTGCCGCAGCGCCTCCCGCAGCAGCGGGACCAGCGGGACGGGCGGATCAGCGCGCAGCCACTGTTCGGTGGCGACGTGGACGGCGGTCGTCACCGCACCCGCGACCAGGCGCGGATACATGTCGCGGCCGGGATCGGTGCCTGTCCGTTCGGTGCCCGTCCGTTCGGCGACCGCCGCGGCGAGCTCGCTGTCGGCCGCCAGGGCGGCCTTGAGCGCCTCGGCCTGGAGCGCGGGCTCGGCGGCGATCAACCGGATGCCGCCGAGCACCTCCGCATCCGGGCTCTCGTGCGCCCGGTCGGCCTCGGCCAGCGGCGACAGCACCGCGTGGGTGACGGCCTCCCACAGCGGCTCGCCGGCCGGGCGTGCCCGCAGCGCCTCGGCCGCCTGCCGTACGCGGTCGACGTGGCGGGCGACCAGGGCCTCGTACTTGGTGGAGAAGTAGTTGTTGAACGTCCGCGTCGTCACCTGCACCTCGGCGGCGATGTCCTCGACCCGGACGTTGTCCAGCCCCCGCTCCAGCGCCAGGCGCAGGGCCGCGAGGGTCAGCGCCTCGCGGGTCGCGCGCTTCTTCCGCTCACGGAGCCCGGTGCGCCGGCCGCCTGCCGGGGTGCGTTCGGTGGTCACACCCCCACCATAGCCAGAACTTTCCGAATAAGAAAGATTTCTCATTCAGAAAGTTTTGGCTATGCTCTCCCGCATGGGGTTGAGAGAGCGGAAGAAGCGGGAGACCCGGATCGCGCTGAGCTGGGCGGCGATCAGGCTCACGGTCGACCGCGGCTTCGACGACGTCAAGGTGGAGGACATCGCCGCGGAGGCCGGCGTCTCGCCCCGCACGTTCAACAACTACTTCGCCGGCAAGGCCGAGGCGATCGCCGCGCGCCACTTCGAGCGCGCGGCACGGATCGCGGACGAGCTGCGCGCCCGCCCGTCGGACGAGCCCCTGTGGGAGGCGATCCGCGCCGCCGCGCTCATCGGGGCGCCGCTCGTCACCGAGTCCGCGGACACCCAGCCCGACGCGGGCTGGGTGGCGGGGCTCCGGCTGCTGACCGGGCATCCGGCGCTGCGGGGCGAGTTCCTCAAGGCCGGCATGGCCGCCGAACGGGAGCTGGCGGCCGCCGTGGCCGAGCGCACCGGCGCCGACCCGGAACGCGACCTCTATCCGCGGCTGGTGGCGGGCACGGTCGGCGTCGCCATCTCCGCCTCGACCGATCTGTGGTTGCGCGTCGGCCCTCCGGCGTCGTACGGCGAGCTGCTCCAGGACGCGCTCGACCAGGTCACGAGGGGCCTGCCCCTTCCTACCGGTCCTGCTCCCGGAAGAAGTGGGTGACGGTGTCGCGCAGGACGGCGGCCTGCCGGCGCACCGCGGACAGGCGGACGTAGTCGTCGCCGAGCAGGTCCCCCTCTTCCGGCACCCCGAACATCACGGTCGGGATCCCCCGGGACGACGGGCCGCCCGCGTCGAAGCTGCCACCGTAGATCGTGTGACGGGGTTCGCCCACGTGCGTCCGGATCGACGCGGCCAGGGGGTCGAGAACGTCACGACGCTCGGGCGGCAGGTACGCCGGGAGCATCGTGACCCCCTGCCGGACACTGATCTCACAGCCGGTTCCCGCTCCCTCGACGGCCGCGCGGATCTCGTCGATGGCCGCGGCGGGGTCGCTGCCGGGCAGCAGCCGCCGGTCCACCGTGATCCGGGCGCGGGCGGGGAGGGTGTGCGGCGCCAGCGGCTCGTACCGCACCTGGTACGGGACCACCTGCTCGTGCCCCAGTTCCGGGTGGGAGCGCGTTCGCACGACGGCGTCGAGCTCGCCGAGCCGCCGGACGACGTCGGCGGCCGCGTCGATGACCCGCCCGGCGGCCGGCGGGGACGACGAGTGTCCCGTCGTCCCCTCGATCTCGACGAGCACGTCGACGCGCCCGCGGTTGCCGACGGTCACGTCGAAGCCGGTGGGGAAGAGCTGGATGAGCAGGTCCGGCGTACGCGGGAGGCCGTCGAGGATGGCGTTCGAGCAGTCATGGGTGCTGCGTCCCTCGTTGTTGACGCAGAGCAGCAGGGTCCCGCGCAGCGGCACGCGCTCGGTGATGATCCACCGGGCGAGGTCCAGGAGGCACGCCTGGTGGGCCTTGTTCTGGGTGATCCCCTGGCCGAACACGCAGGGCTCGTCGACGCCGAGCTCGACGGGCGTCCGGATACGTCCCGACCAGGGCTCGGCCATCAGGTTGTGGTGCTGCGTCGGCGTGTACGCCATGAGCGCGAGGCACGGCCCGGCGCCGTCCCCGAGCCGTACCGCGAACTGGTTGCGGGGCAGGTCGATGATGTCGAGGGCCCCGAGGCCCTGGAACATCGGCCGCAGGCACTCCTGGACGTAGTGCCGGAGCGTCGGGTGGTCCGGCTCGATCAGCGTGTCCGCGCCGAGCGGCACCGCGGACGGCACGCGGGCGAGCGTCACCAGATCGGCGACCAGCGGATCCGCCGGGCCGGGGGTGTGGGAAGGGGAGGGCATGGAGGCTGCCTGAGGTTCCAGATGCATGACGACCATCTTCACGGTCGCCATCTACGCACTCATCCGCCGCCCCTCGTACATCAGGCGCGGCGGCTGATATGACTACTGAATGCGGGAAGAAGCCGCTCAGGCAGCGATCGACATGTTCCTGTCCGCGTTCAACGTCTCGGACGACGACCACATGACCCCCTTGCTGTCCCAGGCGCTGACCTCTGACGTGGTGTTCTGGGGTCCGCTGGGACGGAGCGAGGGAGTCGCGGCAGTCGAACGGTTCGTGCGGGACATCCGCCGGCACCCGGCCGGTGTCGGCACGATGGTCCGGTGTTCGGCCGTGGACGTGCCGGGTGAGTGGGCGCGCTATCAGTGGGTCTTCACCACGCCCGACGGGGGACCGCGCCTGGCCGGAACGGACGTGGTCCACCTGCGGCAGGGCCGCATCGACCAGATGATCGTCTTTGCGGGGGACGTCGGGCGCTCTTCCTGACGAGCGTGCGCGGAAGCTCGTGTTCGCCTCGGCGGCCCTTGTCTCAGATCGTGACGGCGAACTTGCCGACGGTTCCGCCGGTGAAGTCGGCGAGCGCGCGCGGTGCCTCGGCCAGCGGGTACGAGCGGGCCACCGGCACGCGGAGGCGTCCTTCGACCGCGTCGGCGGCGAGCCGGGACAGGGTGTCCGGGGTCGGGTCGGCCATCACGGCCGTGGCCTTGATGTCGCGGCCGGACTCCTCGGGCCGGTAATGGATCGTGGAGGCGAACCGCCCGCCGTCGGCCAGCAGGGCGGCGACAGCCGCTCCGTCGCCCACCAGGTGCAGCGCGGCGTCCACCCCGCCGGGCGCGATCGCGCGTACCCGCGCCGGCAGATCCGTGTGGTCCACGGCCCAGGTGGCGCCCAGGCCGGTGACGAAGGCGGCCTCGGCCCCGGGGCGGGCGGTGGCGATCACCCTGGCGCCGCGCGCGGCGGCGAGCTGGACGGCGAACGCGCCCACGCCGCCGGTCGCGCCCGAGATCAGGACGGTCTCCCCCGGCGCCGGGGCGAGGGCGTCGACGGCGTTGAGCGCGGCGGTCCCGGCCAGCCCCAGCACGCCCGCGCGGGTGTGGCCGAGCCCGTCGGGGATCCTGGCCACGCCGTACGTCTCGCTCACCACGACGTACTCGGCGAAGCCGCCCTGGCCCAGGGTGGGGCGCATGACCACGCCGAACACGTCCTCGCCCGGCGTCAGGCCGGTCACGTCCGGGCCGACGGCCGCCACGGTGCCGGCGAAGTCCTTGCCGAGCACGACCGGGAACTCGTACTCGTACGCGCCCTTGAGATAGCCGCCCAGGACGCCGAGGTCGAAGCCGTTGACCGAGGAGGCCAGCACCCGGACCAGCACCTCGCCCGGGCCCGGCTCCGGCACGGGCAGGTCGGCGGGCGCCAGTTCGGCGCCGAAGTCGGGGAAAGCCATGGCACGCATAGTGATCGCTCCGTTTCGGTGGACCATGGGAAGGCTGCTCATCGCAACAGCACTTTCTGTGCGCTGGTTACTTCTTGTGCGCGCATCGAGTCTCGTCCACAATGCCGCCATGGCGAAAGAAGGCACTTTGACCCACGCAAGGCACACCGATGTGCGCGAGGCGATCGGCGAGGACCATCCGAGCTGCCGGCTGCGCGACATCCTCGACCGCGTCGGCGACAAGTGGAGCGTGCTGGTGATGGACCTGCTCGGCGACGGCCCCAAGCGCTACTCCGAGCTGCAGCGCGCCATCGCGGGCATCTCCCAGCGCATGCTCACCCTCACCCTGCGCAGCCTGGAGCGCGACGGCCTGGTGGAGCGCACCGTCACCCCCACCTCGCCGCCGCGGGTGGACTACGCGCTGACCCCGGTCGGGCGGACGCTGTCGTCCCAGGTCGCCGGGCTCATCAGCTGGGCGCGGCAGCACCGTGAGTACGTGGCCGCCTCCCGCGCGCGCTACGACGCGTCATGAGAGCCCAGGGTCTTCTATGGTCGATAGTAGATCGCTGCCGCCGGTAGGGGGTATGGGTATGTCGCGTGGGGACGGCGGCCACGTCCCCCCGCGATCCACACGGGTCAGGCCCGGGCCTCCTCGGGCCGGGAGTCCGCCGCGACGGACGTCTTCCGGCCGCGCATGAGGACCAGGGCCAGCACCCCGCCCGCGGCCGCCACCACGGCGGCGCCGACGAAGGCCGCCCGGAACCCGCTCGTGAGCTGGGACAGGTCGCCCAGCTCGGCGGCGCCGCGCGAGGTGGCCACGGCCGTCATGACCGCCAGACCGAGCGCCGATCCCACGTTGTAGGTGGTGTTGACGATGCCCGAGGCCAGACCGCTCTCCTCCGGCCGCACCCCCGACATGGCGGACATCATCGCCGGGATGTAGGCCAGCGACATGCCCACGGCGGCGATCAACGAGGCCGGCAGCACGTCGGCGACGAAGGCGCCGTCCGGCCGGACCAGCGAGAGCACACCGACCCCGGCCGCCAGCACGAGCATGCCGATCACGATGAGCGGCTTGGCGCCGAAACGGCCCAGCAGGCGCGCGGTGATGCCGATCATGAAAATCATGATCGCGACCGTCATCGGCAGCAGCGCCGCGCCGCTGGGGAAGGCGCCGTAGCCGAGGACCTGCTGCAGGTAGAGGTTGAGGAAGTACCACATCGGGATCCACGCGGCGCCGAGCAGCGCCATCGCGAGGTTGGCCATGGCCAGCCCGGGGGTGCGCCAGATGCCGAGCGGCATGATCGGCTGCCTGACCGTGCGCTGGACGACCAGGAACGCCGCGAGCAGCACGGCGGCGCCGGCCAGCTCCAGGAGGGTGGCCGGAGCGCCCCAGCCCTGCTCGGGAGCGCGCACGACGGCGAACACGGCCAGGGCGATGCCGCCGGTGACCGTGGCGGCACCGAGCAGGTCGACCGAGCCGCGCCTGCCCTGGACGGCCGGCAGCAGCGCGGGCACCGCGGCGAGGGTCGCGAGGCCGATGGGGATGTAGACGACGAACACCCAGGGCCAGCTCAGGTACTCGGTGACGACGCCGCCCAGGAACACCCCGGCGGTGCCGCCGGCCGGCGCGGCCGCGCCGTACAGCGCCATGGCCTTGCCGAGCTCCCGGGAGTCGTGGCCGAAGAGCATCATGAGCAGGGTCATCGCGGACGGGGCGATCAGCGCGCCGCCGACGCCCTGGACGGCCCGGCCGAGGATCTCCACCCAGGCCGTGCCGGCGGCCGCGGCGACCACGGAGCCGGCGAGCAGGACGACCCAGCCCGCGGCGAAGACCCTGCGGGCCCCCAGCAGGTCGGACAGCCGGCCGCCGAGCAGCAGCAGGCCGCCGAAGGCGATCACGTAGGCGTTGAACACCCACTGCAGGCCGCCCTGGGTGAAGCCGAGTTCGCGCTGCATCTCCGGGAGCGCGACCCCGATGATGGAGGTGTCCATGATGACCATGAACTGCGCGGCGGCCAGCACGGCGAGTGCCCACCACCTGCGGGGATTGACGGCGTTCATGCCGTACTCCTGATTCCTCGCACCGTACGATGCGATCTATGGGTCTGGGGTGATCGGGAAATCGGACCGGACCCGCCGGTGGGCGTGCGTGCCGACGCACGCCCACCGTTCGTGTTCCTAGGACCCGGTCCCGGACAGGCGGTAGCCCGCACGCTCCACCGCGGCGCGGATCTCCTCGTCGGAGAAGCCGGCGCCGCTGACGGTGACCGCGCCGGTGGACAGCTCGACGGCCACACCGGAGACGCCGGAGACGCCGCCGATCTCCGTCGAGACCGACGAGACGCAGTGGCCGCAGGTCATGCCGCTCACCGAGTAGACGCTCCGGTCGCCGCCGTCCGCGGTGACGGTCGCCGTCGCGGCCTCACCGGTGCCGCACGCACATGCCGTGCACATGTCGCCCTCCTCTTCATACCCATGGGGGGTATCTCTGACGCCGAGGAAGCTAACATACCCCCTGGGGGTTTGCAAGAGCCCCGCTTCCCGGACGCGGGCCGGCGGGTGGGCCTAGAAGGAGAGGAACTCGAGGCAGTGGTGGGCGAGCAGGGACGCCAGGCCCGGGGCGAGGCCGGTCACGGCCGGCCCCGCGAGCAGCACGCCGACCGCGAGCGCCCCGGTGACCCGCTCGCCCCGACCGAGCGGCGGCGCGGGGGCGAGCAGGCGCCGTACGCGGGCCAGCGCGCTCTCGCCGCCGGCCCCCAGGGTGAAGGCGGGCGCGCGGCCGGTGGCCAGGCGCACCAGAGCGGACGCGATGAGCACGCGGGGATGGCGGCGCGCTGCCAGGTCGTCGGCCAGCAGCTCGACCAGCCGGGCGAGCTCCGCCCGCCCCCGCTCGAACAGCGGCATGCCGGGGAACGCCCGGGCGAACGTCTCGCCGAAGGCGAGCACGAGGTGGTGCCGGCCGCGCAGGTGCGCGCGCTCGTGGGCGAGCACGGCCGCGGTCTCGTCGGGGCTCAGGTCGCGCAGCGCGGCCGTGGTGATCACCGCTTTGCCCTGCCGGCCGGGCACGCAGTACGCGAGCCGCTCGTCGAAGTCCACGACGATCGCGTCCAGCGCGCCGTCGTGCCGGCCGAGCAGGGTGAGCGCCTCGGCGTGGCGGCGCCGCTCGGCCCGGGCCCCGGCCAGGACGGCGACGGCGCACCAGGCGAGGCGCGCCACCAGCGCGCCGGCGACGCCCACGCCGACGAGCGCGGTCGCCGCGGTGAGACCGGGCCCCTCCGCCAGCACCTCGGCGCACTGCGCGAACAGCTCGGCCAGGCCGTGGCCCACCACCGGCGCCGGGACCGCCAGCACGAAGACGGCCGACAGCACGGAGACCACCACCGAGACGCAGGCCGCCTGCCACACCATGATCGCCAGCCGGGGAGCGCGCCCGGTCCAGGACGCCCTTCCCAGCAGCCGGGGAAGCGCGACCGCGGCGACGAGCGCGTAGATCGTCAGCCCGGCGGCCAGGACGGCCGCCACGGTCACGCGCGGCCCTTCGGGGGGTAGACCTTCAGCGCCGCCTCCAGGGCGTCGGCCTCCTCGGGCGTCAGGCGCTCCAGGAAGTGGACGAGGGTGGCGGCCTGGTTGCCGCTGCGGGCCAGCGACTCGCGCATCAGGTCGGCGGTGTACGCCTCCTTGGAGGAGACCGGCCGGTAGATGTACGCCTTGCCGACGGCCTCCCGCCTGAGCAGGCCCTTCGTGTGCAGCTTGTCCATCACCGTCATCACGGTCGTGTAGGCGATCTCCCGCTCGCGGCGCAGATCCTCCAGCACGTCGCGCACGGACGCCGGCCGGCGGTAGGACCACATGCGGTCCATGATCGTGGACTCCAGCTCCCCGAGACCGCGCACCATGCAGAACCCTCCAGACAGCCAGGTCATCCCCATGCTAACGGCTGTCCGACGCCGCTTCTACTATGGTGCTTAGGGGAACGAAGGACATCAGCTCGGGGGGCGGACGGTGCGAGGAGCAGTGGAGGGGTGGCGCCGCGGCTCGCGGCTGGCGCTGCTCGTGCTGCTCGTCCTCGGGGTCTGCGGGATGCACACCCTCGGCCACGTCGGCCTCCACCGCGCGCACGGCGGTACGGCGGCGCCCCACCGGTCACACGGCACCACCGTGGCGGACCACACCCGGCTCGACCACACCCGGTCCGAGAGCGCCCGGTCCGACCACACCGGGCGTCATGCCGCCGGTCAGGCGTCCTCGGCGGGCGGGCAGTTGCCCGACCTCGACCCGGGCAGCGTGTGCCTGGCCGTCCTGACCTCGCTCCTCCTGCTCCTCGTGGCGGCGGCGCGGGCGCGCGCCCGCCGGGGGACGGAGCCGCCGGACGCGATTGGGCGGGTCGCGGGCCGGATCGCCCGGCCGCCGCCCCTCCCCCTGTCGCTCCGGCTCGCTCGGGTGTCGGTGCTGCGCATATAGGCCGTTCGCCTCGCGACCACGGCCATGCACGCGTACGACGACAGGAGTCACCCGACCATGCCCACGAACCGATTCACGCCCACGAACCGATTCACGCCCACGAACCGATTCACGCCCAAGCGCCTCTCGTTGACGGCCGCCGCCGGAGCCGGCGCGCTCGTCCTGCTCACCGCCTGCGGCGGCGGCACCGCCCCCATGCCGGAGCGCGGCCTGTCGGCCGCCACCGGCGCGGCCACGACGTCCTCGGCGCCGTCGGCGCCCGCCACCCGGCCGGGAGGCTCGTTCGACGACGCGGACGCGATGTTCGCGCAGATGATGATCCCCCACCACCGGCAGGCCGTCGAGATGGCCGACCTGGCCGCGACCCGGGCGAGCGATCCCGAGGTCAAGGAGCTGGCCGCCAAGATCAAGGCGGCCCAGGACCCGGAGATCACGACCATGCGGGGCTGGCTCAAGGACTGGGGCAAGCCCGAGCCCACCGACATGGGACACATGGACCACGGCATGCCCGGCATGATGTCCGCCGAGGACATGGACAAGCTCAAGGACGCCAAGGGCACCGCGTTCGACAAGCAGTTCGTCCGCATGATGATCGCCCACCACGAGGGCGCGATCCGGATGGCCGGGACGGAGCTGGCCCAGGGCCGCGACGAGGCCGCCAAGAAGCTGGCCCGGAGCATCGAGTCGTCCCAGCAGGCCGAGATCGACCAGATGAAGAAGATCCTCGAACGGCTCTGACCTGCCCCGCCGGACGCCCGCTCAGGCGGGCGTCCGGCGCGGCCCGGAGGTTCAGCCGGTGAGGAGCTTGTCCGCCGGGATGACCTGGCGCGGGATGCTCGGGCTCGACCAGCGCAGCTCGGCGATGGCGTCGTAGCCGTTGTCGTAGAACTCCATCGTGATGTCGTGCGGGCCGGCGCTCAGCGCGACCGAGGCGGTGTCGTCGCGCTTGGAGTGGTCGGTCCAGGCGTCGATGAGCAGCTTGCCGTCCACCCGGAGCCGCACGCCGTCGTCGCTGGTCGTGATGAAGGTGTACGTCTCGGCCTTGTCGGCGACGACCTTGCCGGTCCAGCGGGCGCTGAAGGTGTCCGGGCCGATGGCGGGGTCGGGCGAGGAGGCGCCCCAGTCGAAGTTCACCGTGGGGTCGACGCGGGTGACGCTCGCGCCGGTGAGGTCGGCGTTGTCGAAGTAGGTCGCCTTCAGGCCCTGCTCGCCGATGACCAGCGTGGTGGCCGACCCGGCCGGCAGCGTCACCGTGGCCTTGCCGCCGGAGACGGTCGCGCTGCCGGTGCGGTGCGGGGTCCAGGCGTCGGAGGTGCTCTGCCAGACGGCGGCGGTGCCGCTCGACAGCCCGTTGAGGGTGAGCGCGGTCTCCAGCGGCTCGGCGCCCACGTTGACGAGGACGACGTTCTTGGCGTTGTCGGAGGCGAAGACGTGCAGCTTGGCGGTGTTCGCGCTCGCCTGGACGACGGTCGTGCCGAACGGCCGGAACAGGCCCTCGCCGGTGTACATGCCGAGGCCGTGGTAGATGGGCAGCGGCTCGCTGCGCGCGATGCCGCCCTCGCCCTTGGTGCTGGTCAGGCCGAGCCGGCCGTTCTTGTCGCCGTACTGGTAGGCGCTCGCGCCGGCGTGCAGGATCTGGCCGAGGGCCGCCGCGCCCCACAGGGTGTTGAAGTGGGCGAGCGTCCGGTGACCGTCGGGGTCGTCGAAGTCGGAGTTGAACTCGCCGATCTGGATGGGCAGGTCGCGGCCGAGCACGGAGCGGACCGTGGCGCGCACGCCCTCGATGTCGGTCTCGTACGCGCGGATCACGTCGCCGAGCAGCGCCTCGTCGGTGATCTGCTCGGAGCCGTTGCCGTAGTCGTGGTAGTCGACGAAGCTCACCCGGTCGCCCGAGCCCTGCAGGAACGTGCGGATGTAGTCGTCGGCGTTCCAGGCGGTGGCGGGGCCGCCGATCACGAGGGCCGGGTTCTCGGCGCGCAGGGCGTCGGCGAT
Source organism: Nonomuraea montanisoli (assembly GCF_013363975.1). Lineage (GTDB taxonomy): Bacteria > Actinomycetota > Actinomycetes > Streptosporangiales > Streptosporangiaceae > Nonomuraea > Nonomuraea montanisoli. The sequence goes on from NZ_JABWGN010000005.1 coordinate 420,582, forward strand.
GAGGTTGAAGCGCCTGCTGTACTCCGTGGCCGACATCTCGGGCTTTTCGGGGGTGCAGGCGCAGTTGAGCTCGTTGCCCACGATGAAGCGCCGGATCGGCTTCCCCGTGGCGGCGAAGTGCCGGTAGAGGGCGACCGCGTCGTCCCGGTTCACCTCCGCGCTCTGCCGGCCGTCCACCTGGAGGATGACGACCGGCTCGGCGCCGAGGTCGCGGATCGCGTCGATCCAGGCGTCGCCCGACACCTGGGTGTCGCACTTGTAGCCGCCGCAGACGATGGGGCTGCTGTGGTCGCCCGGCTGCTGGTAGTGCAGCTCGATGCGCATCCGGCCGGCGGCGAGCCGGCGGAGGTTGTCGCGGTGTCTGGTGTCGTTGGTGATGTACGAGCCCTCGCCGTACCCGGTGATCCCGATGCCGATGTCGGCGGGGGAGATCGTGCGGATCGGCTTGGTGAAGTCCACCGAGACGGTGGCGGCCGCGGCCGCCTCCGCCGATGCGCCCGCCGGCCAGACCAGCGCGGCGGCCGCCAGGCCGCCGGCGAGAACGGCGCGTAACGCGCGTCGTGCAGTTGCCCTCATCCTGCTCCTGTCAGAGTCCTCAAGATCTGGAGGATCATGACACGGCCGGATGTCCCGGGGGTTACGTGAGCGGTCAGCGACGGGGTTGCAGCCAGCCGAACGTGCGCTCCACGGCCCGCCGCCAGTTGTCGTACTCCGACTCCCGGCGGGCCGGGTCCATGGCCGGCAGCCACTGGGCGGCGCGGTGCCAGTTGCGGCGCAGTCCCTCCAGGTCGGGCCAGTAGCCGACGGCCAGGCCCGCGGCGTACGCGGCGCCGAGCGACACGGTCTCGGCGACCATGGGCCGCACGACCGGGACATCCAGCACGTCGGCGATGCACTGCATGAGCAGGTTGTCGGCGGTCATGCCTCCGTCCACCTTGAGCACCCGCAGGTCGAGCCCGGAGTCCGCGTTCATGGCGTCCACGACCTCGCGGGTCTGCCAGGCGGTGGCCTCCAGGACCGCCCGCGCCAGATGCCCCTTGGTGATGTACGAGGTCAGCCCCACGATCACGCCGCGCGCCTCGCTGCGCCAGTGCGGGGCGAACAGCCCGGCGAACGCGGGCACGATGTAGCACCCGCCGTTGTCGTCCACGGTCTTGGCCAGCGTCTCGATCTCCGGGGCGCTGTTGATCAGGCCGAGGCCGTCGCGGAACCACTGCACGAGCGCGCCGGTGACGGCGATCGGCGCCTCCAGGGCGTACACCGCGGGCTCGGCGCCCACCTGGTAGCCGACGGTGGTGAGCAGGCCGTGGGTGGAGCGGACCGGGTCCTTGCCGGTGTTGAGCAGCAGGAAGCCGCCGGTGCCGTAGGTGCACTTGGCCTCGCCGGGTGCGAAGCAGGTCTGGCCGAACAGCGCCGCCTGCTGGTCGCCCAGCGCGGCGCCGATGCGGACGCCCGGCAGGACCGTCCTGGCCACGCCGTACGTCTCGGTCGAGGGCCGGATCTGCGGCAGCATGGCGCGCGGGACGCCGAAGAAGTCGAGCAGGTCGTCGTCCCACTCCAGCGTGGTCAGGTCCATCAGCAGGGTGCGGCTGGCGTTGGTGACGTCGGTGAGGTGCAGGCCGCCGTCCGGGCCTCCGGTGAGGTTCCAGATGAGCCAGGACTCCATGGTGCCGAACAGCACCTCGCCCCGCTCGGCGCGCTCGCGCAACCCGGGTACGTCGTCGAGCAGCCAGCGGATGCGGGGCGCCGAGAAGTACGTGGCCAGCGGCAGGCCGCAGCGCTTCTGCACCATCGACGCCTCCGGCCGGGCGGCCAGCTCGTCGACCAGCGCCGTCGTGCGCGTGTCCTGCCACACGATGGCCCGCCGCAGGGGAACGCCGGTGTTGCGGTCCCACACGAGCGTGGTCTCGCGCTGGTTCGCGATGCCGATCGCGGCGACCTGCTCCAGGCCGACCCCGGCCTGTCTGAGCGCCTCCGGGGCGATGCGTTCAAGGTTGCGCCAGATCTCGACGGCGTCGTGCTCGACCCACCCGGGCTGCGGGAAGTGCTGGCGATGCTCCCGCTGCGTCACCGACACCAGGCGTCCCTGCTGGTCGAAGATGATGCACCGCGTCGACGTCGTACCTTGGTCGATGGACATCACATAGCGCGTGGCCATGGCGTTCACCTCGGTATGTGTGAAGTGGGTGTCACCAGCGCGCGGCACCGAGATCCCGGGAGACCGCGCGCGCCGCGTCGCGCACGAACGTCACCAGGGCGGTGTTGGGCTGGCCTTTGGCGTCGCAGATCCGCTCGACGGCCCCGGAGATGCCGATGGCGCCGACCACCAGGCCGCCGTGCCCCCGGATGGGGGCGGCGATGCCCGCCTCGCCCACGGTCATCTCCTCGACCTGGGCGGCCCACCCGACCTCCCGGATGCCCGCGAGGCTGCGGGTCAGGTCCTTGGGAGCGACGATCGTCCTGCGGGTGAAGGCCTCCAGCGGGCCGTTGCCGAGCGCGGCGCCGGCGCCGGAGTCGAAGGCGAGCAGGACCTTGCCGAGGGCGGTCGCGTGCATCGGCATCAGCGAGCCGACGTCGAGGGTCTGCAGGGTGTCGTCGGGGCGGAAGACGTGGTGGACCACGAGGACCTGGCCGTCGAGAACGGTGCCGATCTTGACGGACTCGCAACTGCGCGCCGCGAGCGCGTCGGCCCAGTTGATGGCGCGGGAGCGGAGCTCGTTGACGTCCAGGTAGCTCGTGCCGAGGTGCAGCAGGGCCGCGCCGAGCTGGTACTTGCCGGTCGCGCTGTCCTGCTCCACGAAGCCGACCAGTTGCAGGGTGCGCAGCAGGCCGTGCGCCGTGCCGCGGGGAAGGCCGAGCGATGTGGCGATCTCGCCCACGCCGAGCTTGCCCGAGCTGCGCGCGAGGAGGCGCAGGATGGCCGCTCCCCGCTGGATGGACTGCACTGGACCTGGCACGGCATCGAGCCTAGTCGGGCGGCGCTTGTTCGACAATGTCGGCGCCGCTCAAAGAAAGATCTACACATATCACCTCATACCGCTCAGAGTGTGCGCCGGTTCATAGGCTCAGACCATAATCCCGGATGCCATAGCTGACTAGTGTTCGACATTGTCGGCACCCCGTCGTTGACCCTGTGGTTTTCCTCACTTAGCTTCCAAGCAGCCGTGAAGCACTCGAAGCTTCACCGGAGGTTCTGCCTGCGACGACACCTGTTCCCGCCCGAGGACCGGAGCGTGGTGAGGCACTGTGAGGAGGAAGACATGGCGGAGCGACTGAAAGCCCGTGGGATGCTCGGCGAGTTGGCCGCCGAGTTCGCGGGGACGATGATCCTGATCCTGTTCGGGGTCGGCGTGGTGGCCCAGGTGGTCGCCGGCGGCATCGGCGATCACGACAGCATCGCGTGGGCCTGGGGGCTCGGCGTCACGCTCGGCGTCTACGTCGCGGCGCGGATCACCGGCGCCCATCTCAACCCGGCCGTCACCATCGCCATGGCCGCGTTCAAGGGCTTCTCCTGGCGCAAGGTCGGACCGTACGCGCTGGCGCAGACCGCGGGGGCGTTCGTGGCCGCGCTGATCGTCCGCTTCAACTACGCCGAGGTCCTCGCCAAGATCGACCCCGGCCACACCATCAAGACCCAGGGGGTCTTCTCCACGCTGCCCGGCAACGGCACCCTCCCGGTGGACACCTGGGGCGCCTTCCGCGACCAGGTGATCGGCACCGCGATCCTGCTGTTCCTGATCCTCGCCATCACCGACGTGCGCAACAACGCGCCCCTCGCCAACCTGGCCCCGGTCGTCGTCGGCCTGCTCGTCGTGGCCATCGGCATGGCCTGGGGCACCAACGCCGGCTACGCCATCAACCCGGCCCGCGACTTCGGACCCCGGCTGGCGTCGTTCCTCACCGGCTACCACACGGCCTGGCAGGACCAGTACGGCCAGCTGTACTTCTGGGTGCCGATCGTGGCGCCCGTCATCGGCGGCCTGATCGGCGCGGCCCTCTACCAGGTCCTGGTGGGGCGGTTCCTGCCGATCGAAGATGAGCCTGAGCCCGGCCGCGTGCCGGCCAAAGAGTCCTACGAGACCGTCTGACCACCCCACCCCCCTTCCGAGGAGGCACGATTCCATGCCGGACTTCGTCGGCGCCGTCGACCAGGGAACGACGAGCACCCGCTTCATGATCTTCGATCACGGCGGCAACGAGATCGCCCGCCACCAGCTCGAGCACGAGCAGATCCTGCCGCGCGCCGGCTGGGTGGAGCACAACCCCACGGAGATCTGGGAGCGCACCCGGGCGGTGATCGAGACCACGCTGAACAAGGCGAATCTCGTGGCCTCCGACCTGGCCGCGCTCGGCATCACCAACCAGCGCGAGACCTCCGTGGTCTGGAACCGCACCACGGGCCGGCCGTACTACAACGCCATCGTCTGGCAGGACACGCGTACGGACCGGATCGCCTCGGCGCTGGAGCGCGACGGCAGGGGCGACGTCATCCGCGCCAAGGCCGGACTGCCGCCCGCGACGTACTTCTCCGCCGGGAAGATCCAGTGGATCCTGGAGAACGTCGAAGGCGTGCGCGAGGCGGCCGAGGCCGGCGAGGCGATCTTCGGCACCACCGACACGTGGCTGCTGTGGAACCTCACCGGCGGCCCCGACGGCGGCCGGCACGTCACCGACGTCACCAACGCCAGCCGCACCATGCTCATGGACCTGGAGAAGCTGGACTGGGACGACGAGCTGCTGTCGTTCTTCGGCATCCCGCGACGGATGCTGCCGGCCATCGTCCCGTCCTCGCACGCCGAGGCGTACGGGCACACCCGGGAGAACGGCCCGCTGGGCGGGCGGGTCACGCTCGGCGGCGTGCTCGGCGACCAGCAGGCCGCCACCGTCGGCCAGGTGTGCTTCGAGGTCGGCGAGGCCAAGAACACCTACGGCACGGGCAACTTCCTGCTGCTCAACACCGGCACCACCCCGGTCCGCTCGAAGAACGGGCTGCTCACCACGGTGTGCTACCAGTTCGGCGCGGAGGCCCCGGTGTACGCGCTGGAGGGCTCCATCGCGGTGACCGGCTCGGCCGTGCAGTGGCTGCGCGACCAGCTCGGCATCATCTCGGGGGCGGAGCAGAGCGAGTCGCTGGCCCGGCAGGTCGAGGACAACGGCGGCGTGTTCTTCGTGCCCGCCTTCTCCGGCCTGTTCGCGCCGTACTGGCGCTCCGACGCCCGCGGCGCGATCGTCGGCCTGTCGCGCTACAACAACAACGCGCACATCGCCCGCGCCACGCTGGAGTCCATCTGCTACCAGAGCCGCGACGTGGTCGAGGCGATGCGCCAGGACTCCGGGGTCACCCTCGACGTGCTGCGGGTGGACGGCGGCGTCACCGCCAACGACCTGTGCATGCAGATCCAGGCCGACGTCCTCGGCGTCCCGGTCTCCAAGCCCGTGGTGGCGGAGACGACGGCGCTGGGCGCCGCCTACGCCGCCGGGCTCGCCGTGGGCTTCTGGAAGTCCACCGACGAGCTCAAGCAGAACTGGCAGGAGGACCGCCGCTGGCAGCCCTCCTGGTCGCAGGAGCAGCGCGACGGCGGCTACGCCACCTGGAAGAAGGCCGTCACCCGCACGCTCGACTGGGTCGACGTCGGCTGAGCCGCGCGACCACCCGGGCCGCGGTCCGCGCACGGCCTCGCGCGGACCGCGGCCCAGGGCCCGCCTGACTTTCTTGAGATGAGGAGCTCTACTGTGACATCTGTACCGCTGGGACCCGCGTACCGCGCGGAGACGCTGCGGCGGCTGGGCGACGACGAGTTCGACGTGCTGGTCGTGGGCGGCGGCGTCGTGGGCGCCGGCGCGGCGCTCGACGCCGTGTCCCGCGGCCTGTCGGTCGCGCTGGTGGAGGCGCAGGACTGGGCCGCCGGCACGTCGAGCCGGTCGAGCAAGCTCGTCCACGGCGGTCTGCGCTACCTCGAACAGCTCGACTTCAAGCTGGTCAGGGAGGCCCTCAAGGAGCGCGGCCTGTTGCTGACCCGGCTCGCGCCCCACCTGGTGCGCCCGGTGCCGTTCCTGTTCCCGCTCCGGCACCGGCTGTGGGAGCGGTTCTACGTGGGCGCGGGCATCGCCCTGTACGACATGCTCGACGGCAGGCGGATCCTGCCGCGGCACCGGCACATGAGCCGGCGTGGCGCGCTGGCCGCCGCGCCCTCGCTCAGCCCGGACGCGCTCGTCGGCGCCGTCCAGTACCACGACGCCCAGGTGGACGACGCGCGGTTCGCGATGACGCTGGCGCGCACCGCCGCGCAGTACGGCGCGGCCGTCGCGACCAGGGCCCGCGTGACCGGGCTCGTCCGCGACGGTGACCGCGTGACCGGGGCCCGGGTGGCGGACCTGGAGGGCGAGCGCGAGATCGTGGTGCGCGCCCGCCAGGTGATCAACGCCACCGGCGTCTGGACCGACGAGACCGCGCGGATGGCGGGCAACAAGGGCGGCCTGCGGGTCAGGGCGTCCAAGGGGGTCCACATCACGGTCCCGCGCGACCGGATCACCCTGCACACTGGCCTGATCCTGCGTACGGAGAAGAGCGTGCTCTTCACCATCCCGTGGGGCCGGCACTGGATCATCGGCACCACCGACACGGACTGGAACCTCGACAAGGGCCGCCCCGTGGCCAGCCGGGCCGACATCGACTACCTGCTCGACCAGGTCAACAAGGTGCTGAGCACGCCCCTCACCCACGAGGACATCGACGGCGTCTACACGGGCCTGCGCCCGCTCCTGGCCGGTGACGCCTCGGACACAGCCAAGCTGTCCAGGGAGCACACCGTCGCCCGGCCCGCGCCGGGGCTCGTCGTCATCGCCGGCGGCAAGTACACGACGTACCGCGTCATGGCGAAGGACGCCGTGGACGTGGCCGCGCGCGAGCTGGGCACGGCCGTGCCGCGCTCGGTCACCGACCGGCTGCCGCTGCTCGGGGCCGAGGGGTTCGAGGCGCTGCGCAACGGCCGCGCCCGGCTGGCCGCGCGCGCCGGGGTGGACGTCGCCCGCGTCGAGCGCCTGCTCGGGCGCTACGGCTCGGCCGTCGAGGACGTCCTCGGCCTGATCGAGGAGGACCCGTCCCTCGGGGAGCCGCTGACCGGGGCGGCCGACTACCTCCGGGCGGAGGCGCTGTACGCGGCCACGCACGAGGGGGCGCTGCACCTGGAGGACGTGCTGGTGCGCCGTACCCGCATCTCCATCGAGGAGCGCGACCGCGGCGTGGCCGCGGCGGCCGAGGTGGCCGCGCTCATCGCCCCGGTGCTCGGCTGGGACGAGGAGGACGTGCGGCGCGAGACGGAGCGCTACCGGACCATGGTGCACGCGGAGATGTCCGCGGAGCTGCAGCCCGACGACGTGTCGGCGGTGGCGGCCCGCGCGGAGATCTTCCAGGAGGCGGGCCCTCGCGCCGACGATCGGGCAGTCGGCGTCTGACGGCCGGGGCCGGTGGGCGTCCCGGGGCCTGCGGTAGGGTCCCGGGACGCCCGCCGCGCCCGACCCAGGAAGGATCTCCGTGTCCGTTTCCGGCAAGCCGTGGAGCCAGGCGAAGGTGTGCGGATAAGCTGGACACCATTCCCGCTGGTCATGGGTGGCGACGGCATCGACTCGGCGACGGAGAGGCAGTGCCATGGCACGCCTGGTGATCGATATGGAGCGGCACGGCGACGTCGACGTGGTTCGCCTGACCGGTGAGCTGGACATGAGCTCCAAACATCTGCTGACCACGGCCCTGGCCGGGCCGCTGGCCGCGGAGCGGCCGCGGATCGTCCTCGACATGGCCGGGCTGCGCTTCTGCGACTCCAGCGGGTTGTGGCAGCTCATCGACAGCCAGCGCCGGGCAGAGAGCCGCGGCGGCGGCCTGCGCCTGGCCGGTGTGCGCGGCGTGCTGGCCCGGCTGCTGACCATCACGCAGCTCGTCGACCAGTTCCCGCCCTACGGCTCGCTGGAGGACGCCTGCCACTGGTCGTCCCTGCGCTGAACCCGCCCCCCATCGCTACGATGGCCGCTTGCCGATCTTGCGGGAGGACATCGTGACCGGACTCGGGGTGCTGGGCGTCCACGCCCATCCGGACGACGAGGCGATCTGGACGGGCGGCACGCTGGCCAGGTGCTCCGCCGAGGGGGCCAGGACCGCGGTCGTCACCTGCACCTGGGCGGAGGGCACCGTGCGGGCCGGCGAGCTGGAGCACTCGCTGGACATCCTGGGCGCGGGCAAGCCGCGGCTGCTGGGCTACGCCGACGCGCACAAACCCGAGTCGGCGCCGGGCGCCCCGCGCTTCCTGGACGTGCCGTTCGACGAGGCCGTGGGCCAGGTGGTGCGGCACATCAGGGAGTTCAGGCCCGACGTCGTGCTGACCTACGACGGGTACGGCTCCTACGGGCACCCCGACCACGTCCACGTGCACCGGGTCACCCTGGCGGCGGTGGAGGCGGCCGGGTACGACCAGCTCTATCCGGACATGGGCGAGCCCTGGTGGCCGCGGGCGCTCTACCTGTCGGTCATCCCCCGGTCGGTGGTGGTGTCGCACTGGCGGGCGGTCTTCGGCGCCGATCCCGAGCCGGGGCAGACGCTGCCCGGCGTGCCCGACGACCGGGTCACGACGACGCTCGACATCGCGCGGTGGGGCGAGCGCAAGCTGGCGGCCATGCACGCGCACCGGTCGGAGCTGGAGCGGGGCGCGTCGATGACCCTGCTGACCGCCCTGCCCGAGCAGGCGCGCGCCCAGCTCCTCGGCACCGAGTGGTACCGCCGCGTCGGCCACACCGGCCCGGCCGAGACCTCGCTCACCGCCTGACCGGGACTCCGTCGGCCCAGGTCGCGGCGGCGCAGGCCGACCCGTTCTTCGCCGACCGGAAGCGTGCGCCTCGGGCGCGTGGAGACCGGGCCCGCGGCGCGCCTCCCGCACCGCGGACCCGGTCGTCTGGGGCGGGGTCAGCCGGTCGGGAAGTTGTCCGGGGTGCGGATGCGGTCGCGCATGTACGCGCCCGACTGCGTCAGCACGGCCGTCCCCGTGTACGTGCCGCCCGAGCAGGTGCCGGGCCTGAAGGCGGCGCTGCTCTCGTCGGCGTCGGAGTAGGTCCAGTTCGCGTAGCTGATCTTGTACTGGTCCAGCAGGTTGAGCCACGTCGTCGTGCTGGCGAGGTCCACCGTGCCGCCTCCGGTGTAGGTGACCGTGCCGAACTCCGTGACGAACATCGGGATGCGCGTGGCCGCCCTGCTGAGCGCCGCCCGGTAGGTGTCGGTGTGGGAGGCGGCGTAGAAGTGGAACGTGTACATGATGTTGGCGGCGTTGACCGGGTTGTTGACGACCTCGCTCTCGTTGCCGCCCTCCGAGACGCCGAGCGACGACCAGCCGCGGGTGCCGACCAGGACGACGGCGTCGGGGTCGTTGGCGCGGATGACGGGGATGACCTGCTCGGCGTAGCTCTTGATGGTCGCCCAGCTCACCCCGTTGGGCTCGTTGGCGATCTCGTAGACGACGTTCTTCTTGGCGGCGTTGCGGGCCGCGACGGCGGCGAAGAAGGTCTTGGCCCGGTCGAGGTTGTACATCGGGTCGCCGGGCGTCAGCGTGTGGAAGTCGATCAGCGCGTACAGGCCGCGCGCCTCGGCCATGTCCACGAGGTTGTTGACCTGGGCGGTGAAGGCCGGCGGGTTGGTCTCGTAGCCGTCCTCCTGGACGTACATGGAGATCCGGAGCAGGTCGGCCTTCCAGTCGTTCGCCAGCGCGTCGAGGGAGGCGGTGTTGTAGCACTTGGCGAACCACTGCAGGCCGTGCGTGCTCATGCCGCGTAACTGGATGGGCCGGTTGTACTGGTTGCAGAGGTTGACGCCGCAGACCCGGAGCTGCCCGTTGATCCCCACCGGGGTGCCGTTGGTGGGCGGCGTCACGGTGGGCGTGGGGCCGGGGGTCGTGGAGCCGGTGCAGGTGACGCCGTTCAGGGTGAAGGAGGTCGGCGCCGGGTTGGCGCCCGTCCAGCTCCCGTTGAAGCCGATCGTGGTCGAGGCGTTGGTGGCGAGCGCGCCGTTGTAGCTCATGCTGCGCGCGGTCACGGCGGCGCCCGTCTGGCTGTACGTCGCCGACCAGCCCTGGACGACCTTCTGGCCGGAGTCCGGGAAGGTGAAGCCGAGCGTCCAGCCGTTGACCGGGTCACCGAGGTTCTTGATCGAGATGTTGGCGCTGAAGCCGCCCTGCCAGGTGCTGGCCGTGTAGGTGACGGCGCAGCCGGTGGCGGCCGCGGCGGTGACGGCGGGGCTGACCGCCACGCCGCCGAGGGTGAGCGCGGCGACGGCGCCGATCGCGAGAGCGGCACGTCCGCGGAGCGGGCGTGGGAGCAACGTCACGGTGGTGGCCTTTCGCGTCCGATGGGCCGGCGGGGGATCGCGCAGGCGTGCTGCGGAGGGGGTGCGCGCGATCCGGGGCAAGGTATCAACGGGGCCGGTCCGAGCTGTAGGAACGCGGGTCTCCCGGCTGCCTGGGGACGGGCGGCGCGGGAGGCGTTTGTCCTGTTCGGCGGGGTTTGCGGGGTGCCGCCGGTGGTTGAAAGTTTCAGGTCGACCGAAAATCTCCAACCGTTGAATTACACCATCGGTCAGCCTATGGTGGAGATCGTCACGTCAACGGCGACGACGAGGAGCGACATGCTGGAGGTCATCGGGGCGGGCCTGCCGCGTACCGGGACGTTGTCGACGAAGGCCGCGCTGGAGCGGCTGGGATTCGGCCCCTGCTACCACATGTTCGAGGTGATGACCCATCCCGACCACGTGGACCGGTGGCTCGCGGCCACCGCCGGCGAGGTCCACGGCCGGGAGGGGTGGGACAAGATGTTCGCCGGATACCGCTCGGCGACCGACTGGCCGGCCAGCCACTACTGGCGCGAGCTGGCCGAGACCTATCCGGACGCCAAGGTGGTGCTCACCGTGCGCGACCCGCGCTCGTGGTACCCCAGCATCAACATGCTCATGTCCGGGCCCGCCGCCTCCGTGATGGCCCGCGACGGCCGGTCCCTGGAGGATCTGCCCGAGCAGGCCCGCGCGATCTTCGCGGGCATGGTCCGGATGCGGCCGGCCCTGGAGGCGATCGGGCGGTGCTACTTCGGCCCCGACTGGAGCTCCGGGCACGGCGTGCCCAGCGAGGAGCTGGCCGTCGAGGCGTTCGAGCGGCACGTGGCCGCCGTCAAGGCCGGCATCCCGGCGGAGCGGCTGCTCGTCTTCGACGTACGCGAGGGGTGGGGGCCGCTGTGCGCCTTCCTCGGCGTCGAGGCCCCCACCGAGCCGTTCCCCCGCCTGAACGACACCGACTCGATGCGGCAGAACTTCGAGCGACTGCTGCAGGGTGAGTCGTTCACCGTTCCGCCGCCTCGCTGACCGCGTCCTCCTGGGCCTGGTCCGGGCGACGGGAGCGGAGCAGGCTCGCCGTGACCGCGGTGACGAGGATCGCGGCGACCACTCCCAGCGAGAGCGCCGTCGGGATCTTGTAGACGTCCAGGAGCAGCATCTTCACGCCCACCCAGACCAGCACCAGCGCCAGGCCCAGCTTGAGGTAGGTGAAGCGGTGCATCAGGCCGGCGAGCATGAAGTACATCGCCCGCAGGCCGAGGATGGCGAAGGCGTTGGAGGTGAAGACCAGGAACGGCTCCGAGGTGACCGCGAAGACGGCCGGGATCGAGTCCACCGCGAACACGATGTCGCTGACCTCGACCAGCACGAGCACCGCGAGCAGCGGCGTGGCCACCCAGCGGCCGCCCTGGCGCACCAGGAACCGCTGGCCGTGGTAGTCGTCGGTGACGGGGACCAGACGGCGGAACAGGCGCAGTGTCCTGCTGCTGCCCGGGTCCACGCTCTCGTCGCGGTGACGGGCCATCCGGATCCCGGTCAGCACCAGGAAGGCGCCGAACACGTACAGGATCCACGAGAAGCTCGCGATCAGCACGGAGCCGGCGGCGATGAACACGCCGCGGAACACCAGCGCGCCCAGCACCCCGAAGAACAGCACGCGGTGCTGGTAGCGCGCCGGGACCGCGAAGTAGCCGAAGATGATGGCGAAGACGAAGACGTTGTCGACCGCCAGCGACTTCTCGATGAGATAGCCGGCGTAGTACTGCCCGGCGAGCTCGCCTCCCCACAGCCACCAGACCACGGCGCCGAAGCCCAGGCCGAGCGCGATCCACAGCGCCGACCAGAGGGCGGCCTCGCGCACGCCGACCGCGTGCGCGCGCCGATGGGAGAACAGGTCGATCGCGAGCATCACCGCGATCACGCCCAGCACGGCAGGCCAGGCCCAGAAGGGGACGTCCAACGAGATACCTCCGGTCCGATATCGTCGGCCGGAGGTCTCCCCGCCCTCCCGCGGCGCTCGCGCGCGGGACGGCGTCAGGACCGGGCGGGCCTCGGGGCTCGCCGTACTGACGACCCTGACGGTTTCGGGTACTCCCCTCCGCTCCCTAGGGTACGAAAGGGATCCCTATCATCAAAATCCCCCATAAGGGGACGCCCGCGACTCAGCGGCCCGCCGCGACCCGGCGCACGGCGGCCACGATGTCGGTGTTGGGCAGCCCCTTCAGGAGGTACTCGGTGACGCCGGCGCGCCGCATCTCCTCGACGGACCCGGCGTCGCCGTAGGCCGAGAACGCCATGACGCGGGTGCCCGGGCAGCGGTCGCGGATCACGCGGGCGGCGTGGGCGCCGCCACCGCCGGGCATGCGGACGTCGAGGATGGCGACGCGCGGCGTGTGGCGCTCGGCCAGGGCGATGGCCTCCTCGGCGTCACCGGCGACGGCGACCACGCTGAGGTCGGGCTCGGCCTGGAGCACCTCGCTGAGCACGTCACGGATCATCGGCTCGTCGTCACCGATGAGGACGGTCAGCAGCTCCTTCACGGTTTCCCGGTCGTGCCGCGCGTTCACCCGCGGACACCCTCACCGCCAGCGGCCAGAGCCGGCACCCAGAACTCCACCGTCGTGCCCTCGCCCGGGCGGCCGCGGATGCTCCACCAGCCGCCCGCCATCTCGGCGCGCTCGCGCATCTCGATGAGGCCGAAGTGGTCGGGCGTCGCGAGGATGCCGAGCGGGTCGCCGACGCCGACACCGTCGTCGGCCACCCGCACCAGAACACCGTGGCCGCTGGACGACAAGGACACGTTCACCGCCTTCGCCTGCGCATGCTTGCGGACATTGGTCAGCGCCTCCTGACATATCCGAAATATCGTGATCGCTGTCTCGGAGGGCGGCTCCCGGTCGAGCTCGTGGCACAGCTCGTACGCCAGCCCCGCGCCGGTCACCACCTGGTCCAGGTACGAGGTCAGCCCCTCCACCAGCCCGTCGCGGTCGAGGCCGGGCGGCCGGAGCCGGAAGGTGAGATCGCGCAGCCGGCGGATCGCCGCGGACACGGTCTCGTTGAGCCGCCGGGCCGCCGAGGCGCTCGGCCCCTCCAGCCGGTCGGCGAGCAGTTGCAGGCGCATCCCGACGGCCACCATGGACTGGATCGTGTCGTCGTGGACGTCCCAGGCGATGCGGCGCCGCTCCATCTCCTGGGCATGGACCAGATGGGTCAGCAGCCTGCTCCGCTCGTCCAGGGCGCGTTCGGCGGTGCGCCGCTCGGTCATGTCGCGGGTCACCTTGCCGAAGCCGCGCAACCGGCCGGTCCCGTCGAACAGCGCGGTGATGATCACATTGGCCCAGAACCGCGTGCCGTCGGCGCGGACCCGCCACCCCTCGTCCTCCAGCCGCCCCTCCGCCACGGCCACCTCCAGCTCGCGAGCCGGCTTGCCCGACGCCACGTCCTCCGGCGGATAGAACACCGAGAAATGCTGCCCGATGATCTCCTGCGCGCGGTAGCCCTTGATGCGCTCCGCACCCGCGTTCCAGCTCGCGATCCGGCCCTCCGGATCCAGCATGAAGATCGCGTAATCGACGACGCTCTGCACGAGCAGCCGGAAGCGCTCCTCGCTCTCCCCCAGGGTGCGCTCGGCGGCGCGCCGCTCGGTCATCTCGCGGGTCACGTTGCCGAAGCCACGCAGCCGGCCCGTGTCGTCACGCAGGGCCGTGACGACCACATTGGCCCAGAACCGCGTGCCGTCGGCGCGGACCCGCCACCCCTCGTCCTCCAGCCGCCCCTCCGCCACGACCGTCTCCAGCTCGCGAGCCGGCTTGCCCGACGCCACGTCCTCCGGCGGATAGAACACCGAGAAATGCCGCCCGATGATCTCCTGCGCGCGGTAGCCCTCGATGCGCTCCGCACCCGCGTTCCAGCTCACGACCCGGCCCTCCGGATCCAGCATGAAGATCGCGTAATCGACGACACCCTGCACCAGCAGCTGGTGGTCGGCCTGGATGATCTCTCGGGGGCTCTCGTCGGACATAGTGCAGCTTCGCACGTCCGGCTGTCAGTTGGCCCAACTCGGGGCGGGAATCGCGGCCAGCTCGCACCAGACGACCTTGCCGCCGTCGTGCGACTGGGAGCCCCAGCGGCTGGAGAGCCGGTCGATGACGTTGAGCCCCCAGCCGCTCCTCGGGCCCGGCTCGCGCGGCTCGGGCATCCGGGAGCTGGAGTCGCGGACCTCGATGCGCACGCGGGTGGGCCCGGCGACCAGGTGGAGCACCGGCGCGCCCGCGCCGTGGACGAGCGCGTTGGTCACGAGCTCGGAGACGATGAGCAGCGCGTCGTCGTACGGTCCCGTGTAGCCGCTCTCGGTGAGCGCCTGCCGCGTCAGGTCACGGGCCAGCGTGATGCTGTCGAGCTCCTCCGGTAGGTGGTGCTCGACCGTATACACCGAACCCTCAGTGCCCATCCTCTCAGTTTCGCCTGCATACGGCCGCGCGGCGAGACTCACCGGCTTCATCCCGTCTAGTGCATGTGCATCAGTCTCATGAGTCGGCATGGGCGTCAGTCGACCAGCCCCTCCCGGCGGGCGATCGCCACCGCCTCCAGCTTCGACCCGGCGCCCAGCTTCTCCAGGACCCGCTGGATGTGGTTGCGCGCGGTGTTGTGCGCCACGCCGAGCCGTTCGCTGATCAGCGCCGTGCTGGCCCCGTCCGCCAGCAGGAGCAGCGTCTCCATCTCCCGCGCGGTCAGCTCGGCGCCCGCGGGCTTGGCCCGGCCGGTGAGCCGGTCGAGCACCCCGGCCAGCAGGTCCGGCGCGAACACCACCCCGCCCGCGGCCACCTGCCGGACCGCCGACTCCAGCTCGTGCAGCGCCGCCGACTTCAGCACCAGACCCGCCCCGCCCGCCTCGGCGACCCGGGTGGCCGAGGCCGAGGTCCCCTCACCGGTCAGCACCAGCACCCGCGTCCGCGGCGCGGCGGTCGTGAGCCGGCCGATCGCGGAGATCCCGTCGCCGTCCGGCAGCCGCCGGTCCAGCAGCACCACGTCCGGCTGGAGGCGCTCCGTGTCGGCCACCGCCGTCTCGATCGACCCGGAGCGCGCCAGGACCTCCACGTCAGGGGTGCGGTCGAGCGCCAGCCCGAGCGCCTCGGCCACCATGTCGTGGTCCTCGACCAGCAGCAACCGGATCAACGGCGACTCTTCGGGCGGAGGCTCTCCGGGCGGGGACTCGCCGGGGGGTGGTGACATCACGGGAATCCTCACGACGACGATGCGCGGACGACGATGCCGGCGTGCCCATTCTCCCGCGTCCCTCACCTCCCAGTCACGTCGGGTGTCACGACGGTGACAACCGGACGCGCGTCCACACCTCCGTCAGGCGACCCCCTCCAGGCGGGTGAGGCAGCCGCTGATGGCCACGGGGTTCCTGATCAGGTTGAGGATGGGGCAGACCCGCTCCACCTCGGCGTGCAGCCGCGCCAGGTCCTCGTCGGAGGCGGGCGAGGACAGCCGCACCTCGTAGCGGAAGTCGTACGGGTGGACGGGCACGCCTTCGGCCTCCGGGCTGTCCGGGGCCTGGGCGCGCGGGTCGTACTGGGCCTGGACGTCCACGTCGAGCGAGTCGAGCGGGATCTCCAGCTCCGCCGCCTTGATGAGGAAGATGTGGGTGACACAGCTCCCGAGCACCCCCGCCTGCAGCTCGGGCGAGCCCGGGCCGAGGCCGTAGCCCGCGAGGTCGGGGCCGCTGTCGCTGATGATCTGGAAGTCCCTGATCCTGATGCGGCGCACGCCGCTGCGGCCCTCGGCGGTGACGTGGGCGTGCAGCGGCACGGGTCCGCTCGACGGGGCCGCGCGCCGGGCGAGCAGCGCCTCGCGCTTGTGGGACAGGTATGCGCGCAGAGTGGTCATGTCCGGATTCCTGCCTAGGAGAGGGTGACGGGGCCGTGCGGGGTGTCGAGGTGCGCGCGCAGCGCCGGCTCGGGCCCCTCGGTGACCTCCAGCTCGGCCTCCACCGCCGCCAGGTCCTTCCGTACGGACTCCGGGTCGGGATGGGACGCGGCGAACGACGCCAGACCGAGCCGCGGCAGACCCGAGGCCGCCGGGTGCGGCGTCCGGCCCCAGTCGATGAGGAACGGCACCAGGCGCACCTCCGCCGGGTCGGCCCGCCGGGTGAGCACCCAGTCGAGCCGCACGCCGTCCGGCCGGATCCGGGACAGCGGCGCCACCTCCCCCGGGTCGTAGCCGCGCTCCCGCGCCCGCCGTACCCGCGTCCCCAGGTCGCTCCCCCGCACCGCCCAGGCGGCCAGCCTGGGCGTCGTGAGCGTCTCCAGCCCGAACGCCCGGGGCCGCGCGTCGGGGCCGGCCTCCGGGTCGGGACCGATGATCTCCAGGTACGCACCGGGGCCGAAGCCGACGAGGTAGTTGGCCGTGCCGCCCGGGTGGCTGCCGCCGGGGACGGGCCGCACGCCCGTCCGTCCGGCGAACTCCTCGACCCCGGCGAGCAGGTCGGGCACGGCGTAGACCAGGTGGTCCAGTTCGAGACGGGTCATCTTCGTCATTCCTTCCCAGCGGGAGTCTCGGGTGCGGTCGGCTCGCCCAGCGAGAGCATCAGCCGGTTGGCCCAGTTGAAGAACGCCGCCGCGTGCAGCGCGTCGCTGATCGCGAGGTCGTCCAGGCCGGCGGCGCGCAGCGCTTCGAGATGGTCGCCGGTCAGCGCCGGCGGCGTGGCCGCGAGCGCCACGGACGCGTCCACGATCGCCCGCCAAAGCTGGTCCTGCGGCGCGCCGACCCCCTCGTCCAGCAGCCGCCGGACGTCGTCGGGCCGCTTGCCGTAGTGCTCGGCGAAGCGGGCGTGCACGGAGGCGCAGAACACGCAGCCGTTGCGGCGGGAGGTGGCGGTGGCCGCCAGCTCGCGCTCGGCGCGCGGCAGGCCGCCGTCGGCGTTGTGGAAGACGTCGAGGTCGGTCTTGGTGCGCGCGTGCAGGACGGCGGGGTCGCGGGCGAGCAGCCGGAAGTACGGCGAGGCGGCGCGGGCCCGGTCGACCAGCGCCTCGCGGTGGGCTTCGGTCAGCTCGGCCTCGGCGAGCGGCTCCACCCACGGCTCCCAGCCGAGCCGGTCCGTGGTGAAGGCGAGTGGTGCGGCGGTCAAGGACGAGGTCCCTTCTGGGCGGTACGGAGGAGGCGCAGCCCGGCGACGACCCGGATCTGGAAGGTGAGGAACGACACGAGCTGGGAGAGCGTGACGACGCCGGTCGTGCTCCAGCCCGCGCGGGCCAGCGCCCGCAGCGCCTCCGGGTCCGCTTCGCGCGGCCGGAAGACGAGCAGGTGCGCGTGCTCCAGCGCGGCGGCGAGCCGGTCGCCGAGCGCGGCGCGGTCGCCCACGCGATGGACGGGGCCGGGGACGCTCTCGCCGGCCAGCGGGCCCTCCGGGTAGATCCCGTACGGTCCCGTGGTGGCGGCGGCCTTCACCTCGGCCGACACCACCGCCGCCAGGTCGGGGGCGTGGGCGGCCAGCAGGTCGTCGTAGTGCCGGGCGGACTCGGGGTCGCGGTGCAGCCCGGCGACGAACGCCGCCACCGCGTACCGCTCCACCAGGCTCACCTCCCCCGCGCCGCCGCCTCCCGGGTCGCTGCCGGTGGCCTGTGGGAAGAGGGCGAGGTAGCCGCGCTGGGCGTGCTCCCGGGCGTCCGGGCGGCGGCGCCGGAGCCGGTCGAGCGGTGAGCCTGGGTCGATGCCCGCCAGCCGGTCGATGATGTCGGTGCTCATGTCCTGCTCAGTTCGGTAGGGGATGCGGTGGGGGGCTGGGGCGTCCAGCCGAGCGCGGGGGCGACCTCGGTCGCGAGCAGCTCGATCGAGCGCAGGATCCGCGGGTGCGGCGGATCGACGGAATGGACCTGGAAGACCAGGTCGGTGACCCGGTCGAGCGTGGGGTCGGCGCGCAGGCTCGCGATCACGTCGTCGGGCGTGCCCACGTGGACGTCGAACGCGGCGATCAGCCGCTCGACGCCGCCGTCCGCCGGCACCGGGAAGCCGCCGAGCTCGAAGTGCCGCACGGCCCGCGCCAGGCCCGCCTCCGCGTGCCGCAGCGCCTCCTCGCGCGTGTCGGCCACGAACGCCGTGCGCGAGGCCACGATCCTGGGCGTCGCCCCGGCCGGCAGGTGCTCGTAGTAGGCGTCCACGATGGGCCGCTGGATCTCGGCCAGCGTCAGGTCGGGCGCGTCCTTGGGGCGCGGCTGGGTGCGCGACAGCATGAGGCCGTTGCCGGCCCGCCCGGCGCGCTCGCCCCCGCCGACCGAGAACGTGGCCTCCCAGACGGCGTCGAGCAGCCGCGGCGCGGCCGGGTGGAGGCGGTTGCCGCCGCCGAGATCGCCGCCCGACCAGGCGTTGACCAGCACCGCGAGGTGGTCGGCGTACAGGGCGGCGCGCTCGGAACTGTCGCGGCCGAACGCGGCGAACGACGACGGCGTGCCACCGCTGCCCACGCCGACCTCCAGCCGGCCGCCGGAGAGCTGGTCGAGCACGGCGGTGTCCTCGGCCACCCGTACCGGGTGCTCCAGGGGCAGCGTGATGATGCCGGTGCCCAGGCGGATGCGGCTGGTCCGGGCCGCGACGTGGGCGAGGAACACGAGCGGGGCTGGCAGGCCGCCCTCGGTCTCGCTGAAGTGGTGCTGGGCGACCCAGGCGGTGTCGAAGCCGTGGCGTTCGGCGTGCGCGATCTGCTCGGCGGCCAGGCGGTAGCGCTCGGCGGGCGGGGCGTCGTCGAGGAGCCGGGTGAAGAACCCCAGGCGGCGGCCGGTCATCGGGTGACCTCCTGCCTGGCCTGCTCGGCCCGCGTGACCTGCCCGGCCCGCGTGGTTCGTGCCGTCGTGCCCGGCACCGCGGCGAGCAGTGCCCGGGTGTAGGCGTGGCCGGGGCTCTCGAAGAGCTGCCGGGTCGTTCCGGATTCCACGATGCGTCCTTTGCTCATGACGGAGACGGTGTGCGAGATCTGCCGCACCACCGCCAGGTCGTGCGAGATGAACAGGTAGGTGAGCCCGAGGTCGCGTTGCAGCTCCCCGAGCAGGTCGAGGATCTGCGCCTGCACGCTGACGTCGAGGGCGGAGACCGCCTCGTCGAGCACCACGACCCGGGGGCCGGGCACGAGCGCGCGGGCGATGGCGACGCGCTGCCGCTGGCCGCCGGACAGCTCGCGGGGTCTGCGGCCGAGCAGGGCGGCGGGCAGCGCGACCCGGTCGAGCAGGTCGCGCACGCGCTCGCGGCGGGCCGGCCGGTCGCCGAGCCCGAAGTTGCGCAGCGGCTCCTCGACGATGTCGGCGATGCTCTGCCGGGGGTCGAGCGAGCCGTACGGGTTCTGGTAGACGAGCTGGACGTCCCGGCGCAGGGCCCGCAGCCGCGCGCCGCGCAGCCCGGCCGTCTCGACGCCGCCGATGGCGACCGACCCCGACGTGGGCTCGGCGAGCCGCATGACCATGCGGGCCGTGGTGGTCTTGCCCGAGCCCGACTCGCCGACGAGCGCGTGGGTGGTGCCGCGCGGCACCTCGAACGAGACCCCGTCCACGGCGCGGAACGGCCGCCCGCCGGCGCGGTACTCCTTGACCAGGTCGCGCACCACGACGGCCGCTTCGCGCGGCCCGTCCTCGACTCCTGACGCGCGCGTGGAGACCGGGACGGCCCGAGGGGTCCGGGCGTCCCGAGCGGTCTCCGCGGTCGCGGAGGTCTCGGCGGTCGCGGAGGTCTCGGCGGTCGCGGAGGTCGGGGCGAACAGGAGCTCCGGTGCCCGGAGCGCCGGGGCGTCGCGCAGCAGCCGGGCCGTGTACGCGGCCTGGGGCGCGTCGAGCACGGCCCGGGTGGCGCCCCGCTCCTCGATGCGGCCGTCCTTCATCACGACCAGCCGGTCGGAGCGGTCCATCGCCACGCCCAGGTCGTGGGTGACGAGCAGGACAGCCGTGCCCGACTCGGCGCGCAGGTCGTCGATGAGGTCGAGGATGCGCCGCTGCACGGTCACGTCCAGGGCGCTGGTGGGCTCGTCGGCGATGACGAGCCGGGGTTCGAGGGCGACGGCGACGGCGATCAGCACGCGCTGGCGCATGCCGCCGGACAGCTCGTGCGGGTACTGCCGGGCCCGTACCTCGGGATCGGGAAGGCCGACCCGCTCCAGCAGCTCGACGACCCGGCGGGTGATCGTGCGCCGGTCGCCGCGCCGGTGGATGCGCAGCGCCTCGCCGATCTGGACGCCGACGGGCTTGACCGGGTTGAGGGAGTTGGCCGGGTCCTGCGGGACCAGGCCGATCTGGGCGCCGCGCACCGTCTGGAGCCGGCGCTGCGACCAGCCGGCGATGTCGGCGCCGCCGAGCAGGATCTCCCCGCCGTCCAGGCGTCCGTTCGGCGGGAGCAGGCCGATGACGGCCTGGGCCGTGGTGGTCTTGCCGGAGCCGGACTCCCCGACGACGGCGACCACCTCGCCGGGCTCCACGGTGAACGACACCCCGTGGACCGCCGGGCGGGCGTGCGGCCTGCCCCAGCGGCCCCGCCTCGCGTACGACACGGTGAGGTCGCGTACCTCCAGCAGGCTCATCCGTCCTCCCTCCCGATGGACCGGCTGATCCGGCTGGCGGCGAGCACGACCGCCACCACCACCGTTCCCGGCAGCGTGGTCAGCCACCATGCCGTGGCCAGGTAGTTGCGCCCCTCGGAGATGAGCAGCCCCCACTCCGGCGTGGGCGGCTCGGCGCCGTACCCGAGGAAGCCGAGCGTCGAGATGGCCAGGATCGCGACGCCGAACTGGAGGGCGGCCAGCGCGACGACCGGGACGAGCGAGTTGGGCAGCACGTGCCGCCACAGCACCGCCGCGAACCGCCCGCCGCTGCCGAACGCCGCCTCCACGTAGTCGGTGCGCCGGACCCGGACCACCTCCGAACGCGCCAGCCGGGCGAACGCGGCGACGGATCCCACCCCGACGGCGACGGCCACGTTCACCGTGCCGGGGCCGAGCAGGATGATGACCGTGAGCGCGAGGAGCAGCCCCGGCACCGACAGCAGCACGTCCACGACGCGCATGACGATCTCGTCCAGCGCCCCGCGCACCGAGCCCGCGACCAGGCCGAGCAGGGTGCCGAGCACCAGGCCGACCGCGACGGCGACGAACGCCCCCGACAGCGAGTGGACGGCTCCGTGCACCACCCGGGCGAACAGGTCGCGGCCCACGGCGTCGGTGCCGAACAGGTGGCCCGGGCCGGGGGCGCGCAGCTTCTCCGCCGGAACGCCGGAGATGGGGTCGTACCCGGTGAACACGCCGGGCACGAGCGCCCACAGGGCGACGAGCACGATCAGCGCCCACGACAGGATCACGCCGGGCCTCACGCGGCGACCCTCCTCAGCCTGGGGTCGAGCACCGGGTACAGCAGGTCCACGACCAGGTTGACCAGCACGAACACCGTCGCGGCGAGCACGACGACCGCCAGCAGCACCGGCGTGTCCTGGGCGTTGACCGCCTGCTCGGTGAGCCGGCCGACGCCGTTGCGGCCGAAGACCGTCTCGGTCACCACCGACCCGGCGATGAGCTCGCCGAACGTCAGCCCGGCGACGGTCAGCGTCGGCGGGAGGGCGTTGCGCGCCACGTGCCGCCACAGGATCCACCCCGATGAGGCCCCCTTGGCGGCGACGACGGGCACGAACGGCTGTGCCCGCACCTGGTCGAGGCTGCGCGCGAGGATCTGCGCGATGGGCGCGGAGATGGGCACGGCCAGCGTCAGCACCGGCAGCAGGAGCTGCTGGACCTCGCTGCCGCCGATCACCGGCACCAGCCGCAGCCGGAAGGAGAACACCTGGATGAGCACGATGCCGAGCCAGAACGCCGGCACCGAGACGAACAGCGACGGCACCGCCTGGAGCGCCCCCCGGATCCACTTCAGCCGGGTGTGGCAGGAGGCGAACGCAACGGCCACGGCGATCAGCACGGCCAGCGCGAACGCCGCCCCCGCCAGCTTCGCGGTGGCCGGGAGCCCCTCGGCCAGCCGCTCGGCCACGGGGGTGCCCGTGTCGATGGAGTAGCCGAAGTCGCCCCGCAGGAAGCCGAGCAGCGTGTGCAGGTAGGCGCCGGGGCCGTCCGTGCCGTAGTAGGAGCGGATCTCGGCGATCTGCTCCGGCGACAGGCCGAGCTCGGGGTTCTGGAACTTGATGAGGATGGCGTCGCCGGGCAGGAGCTGGAGGAGGACGTATCCGGCGGTGAAGGCGGCCCACAGGACGAGCGCCGCCTGCCCGGCCCGCGACAGGAGGTATCTGGCGGATCCGCTCATGACTTCCAGACCGAGTAGAAGCTGGGCCGGGCCACCGCCTCGAAGGCGACGCCGTGGACGTTCGGGGCCACGCCGTACACCTGCGGCTCCTCGAACAGCGGGATCGCGTACGCCTGGTCCACCACGTACCGCTGGATCTCGGCGACCTTGGCGTTGCGCGCGGCCTCGTCGGGCAGGGCCGACTCCTCCTCCAGCAGCCGGTCCAGCTTGTCGTCGTTCGACAGGATGACGTCGCGGTTCTTCGTGTGGAAGTGGCTCTTGATGACGTCCTGGTCGGCGCGGCCGACCATGGAGTGGGCGATGGCGGTCTTCTCGGCGTTCTTGATGTCCACGGCCTGGGTGCCGGCGTCGGCGGGGCGGATCTCCAGCTTGACGCCGAGCTTGGCCCACTGCTGGCCGACCAGTTCGAGGGTCTGCTTGGACAGCGGCTGGGGGCCGGAGACGAAGACGCCGAGCTGGAGCTTGGCGCCGTCCTTCTCGCGGACGCCGTCGGCGCCCTTCGCCCAGCCGGCCTCGTCGAGCAGCTTCGCGGCGGCCTCGGGGTCGTGGGCGAGCTCCTTGGACAGGTCGACGTAGCCCTGCGCGAGGTGGCTGAGCACGGAGGTGGCGACCGGGTAGCTCGGGGTGAACAGGGTGTCGACGACCTCCTTGGCGTTCGTGCCCTTCTGCAGGGCCCGGCGGACCTTGACGTCCTTCAGGATGCTGTTGGCCGGGCGCAGGTAGAGGCCGTTGTTGACGCCCCGGGTGGGCTCGGCGTAGATCGTGAATCCGGCGTCCTTGACGGTCTGCTCGTCGTAGGCCTGCACGTAGCGGACGTAGTCGGCCTGGCCGGAGGTGAGCGCGCCGACGCGGACGTTGTCCTCCGGCGTGACGATGATCTTGATCTTGTCGAGGTACGCGCGGCCCTGGTGCTCACTGGACTTCGGCGCCCAGTCGTAGTCCTTGCGGGCGGCCAGGTCGATCTCCTTGTCCACGACCTGGTTCGCGACCGTGAACGGGCCGGAGCCGACGACGTTCTTGAGCTGACACTGCTCCTCGTACGGCAGGGAGATCGTCTTCTTCGACACCAGGCCGGCGCCGATGACGGAGGTGCCCTGGAGGAAGCCGGGCGAGGGCTTGTCGAAGTGGAAGCGCACGGTGTTCCGGTCGACGACCTCGCTGCGCTCGTAGTTGTTGACGAACTCGGCGACGGGCAGCTTCAGCTTGGGGTCGCCCTTGCCGTACACGTCGAAGTTGGCGGCGACCGCGTCGGCGTCGAGGGGCGTGCCGTCGCTGAAGGTGACGCCGTCGCGCAGGTGGAAGGTGTAGAGCGTGGCGTCCTTGTTCACCTCCCAGGAGGTGGCGATCCACGGCTCGATCTTCAGCGTCTCGGGGTTCTGCCAGGTCAGCTTGTCGGTGAGCTGGTTGAGGACGCCGCCGTTCGGATAGAAGCCGGCGGCCGGCAGGTAGAGGCACGTGGGCGCCTGGTGTTCGAGGTAGGTCAGCGTCCCCCCGTACACCGGCTTGCCGGCGGCCGCCGCGCCGGCGGCCGGAGCCGTCCCGCCGCCGCCACAGGCGCTGAGCAGGCAGGCGGCGGCGGCGACGGCCAGGGACGCGAGGACGGGACGGGGTGCGGACGATGACATGGGGATGCCCTTCATGGAACAGGGAAGCCTGTGTGGCGTAAAAACCATATATACCTACTTGATTTGTAGGCAATATGGGGTCGCATGCTGAGACGTTGCTAGCATCCGGCCATGCCCTATCGCCTCATGGCCGCCATCGGGGAGTTCGACCGGCTCAGAAGCGTTGCCGGGCTCGTCGCCCCGCTTGAGCAGCGCCTGGGGCTGGTCCCTCTCAGCCGGTCTCTCGTCGAGGAGTTGGGCGGCCCGGCACCCACGCGGAACCCCCATCCGTCACAGGAGCGGCCCTTCTCCTTGCTGTCCCCCGGCTTCGACCAGGTGTTGGGCGAATGGTCGCGCGGCGGGCCGGTGGCCTTGGTGGAGGCGGACTTCCACGGCGGTCACGGGTACCAGTCCGCCAGGGTGTGGCGGGCCGGCGCCGGGGTGTGGGGCCCGGCGCACACGTGGGACTTCGGCGGCCCACGGCAGGGCTGGCCGATCAACGCGGCCCTCGCCCTCCTCGGCGCGGTTCCCGGCGGCGACCGCGACCTGTTCCTGACCGTGGGGCTCGGTCGCGAGAGCGACGAGGACGGGTGGGCGTGGCTCGCCACGCGCGCCGCATGGGCGGGGACCTACGACGAGTGGTACGAGGAGCGCGAGAGGGAGCGCGAGGAGACGGCTCGCGCCGCCCGGGAGGCGGACGGACACCGGCGGCGGACTGACGTCCCGGTGGTCCTGGACGGCGGCGCCGTCATGGACGTGCTCGGCCTCCCTCCGGGACCGATGGTGGGCGCCGCCATCCGTCACCTCCAGGACGTCCACGCCGAACGGGGCCTCACGTCGCGCGAGGAGGCCGTACGAGAACTGCGCGCCTGGGCCGCCGCGCAGCGGACCGACGCCTGACCGTCAGGCCCACCAGGCGGGCGGGCCCGCACCCTCGTCGGGTTCTGCGTCGTCGTCGGGTTCGGCGTCGTCGTCGGGCAGGTCGTACCAGTGGACGTCGCCGGGGAACTCCTCCGGCTCGTTCGGACCCTGGGCGGGGGCCGGTCTGGTGCTGGTCACGGAGGACTCCTCCAGGAGAGGCGCGCCGGTACGCCCGGCGTGAGGAAGCAGGACAGGGTAACCCGGATCAGGCCGCCAGGAGGCGACGGGACGATCGCGGCGGTGAAGGGCGTCAGGAGGCGGCCAGGCGGTCGCGTCCGTGGGCGCGGTCATCGGCGGGTCGCAGGAAATAGCCGGCCCGGCGAAGCGGCCGGTCAGTGGCCTTCGCCGGGCGGGGTCAGGGCGGTGGACGGCAGCGGGATCGCGGGGAACGGGTTGTCGGGCAGCAGGATCACCCGGCGCGCCCGGGCGGCCTGTCCGGCGGCGTCGAGATGCAGCAGCGCCGCGCCGACGCCGGCGGCGCCGACCATGTAGCCCGTGTCGGCGCTGACCTCCTCCGGCCGCAACCGCCGGTACGCCTGGTACCACCGGTAGCCGTGGCCGTCGTGGTCGGTGGCGCGGCCGATGAGGTTGCCGGCCAGCGTGCGGGCGTAGTCGAGGTGCGCCACGCGCCCGGTCGCCGCCCAGAGGCCCACGAACAGCTCGATCAGCCCGGCGGCCCCGCAGCACTGGCAGGCCACGTTCCAGTAGCCCTCGGTCTGCCGGTACGGCACGCCGCTGCTCGTGATGCCGCGCGCCAGGCGCTCGACCCATTCGAGGTCGCGCGGGTCGCCGGCCACCTGGTGCAGTTCGTGGAACATGCGCGCCACCCCGGCAGAGCCCGAACAGAAGCCCAGGTAGTGCAGCCCCCTGGCGTGCGGCACGTGGTGCGGCACGACCGCGCAGTCGCCGCTCACGATGCTGACCTCGCGCACGAAGTCGGCGCCGCTGCGGGCGGCCCGCAGGAAGCGGTCGTCGCCGCTGACCCCGTACAGGCGGGCCAGCAGGAACGCCGTGCCGGCCGTACCGGCGAGGAATCCCGGCGTGACGGCGTCCACCGGCAGGTCGGCGCAGTCGCCGAAGCGATGGCCGGGCACCGGCAGCCGGGCGATGCGCAGGCCCGCCTCGACGGCGAACTCCTCGTAGGCCGGCACGCCCAGGTGGGCGGCGGCGCGCAGCAGGCCGAGCACGATGCCGCCGTCACCGCGCTGCGCCGGGTCGGGCGACCAGCCCGCCTCGCCGTCGGCGGTGCGTCCCCGGCTGACGATCAGGTCGGCGATGGCCCTCGCCTCGGCCTCGAAACTGGCCTCACCCAGCGCCCATCCGGCCTCCATGAGTGCGATCATGACGCCGGTCAGGCCATGGTAGAGAGAGAGCTCGCCCTGGTCACGCCAGGTGGCGGCGAGGCGCCGGGCCCCGGCCCGGGCGTCGTCGAGGTACGCCTCGTGACCGGTGGCGGCGGCAAGTTCCAGGAAGAACAGCACGATGCCCGCGCCGCCCGAGTAGAGCGACCAGGGCTCCTCGGGGGTGGCCGCCGGTCGCCCGCGAGGGTCGGGGTTCGCGCGCCAGTAGCGCCCGTGCTCGTCGTCGACCGCCGCCGACCTGATCCACCTGCCGGCCAGGATCGCGGCGGTCAGCGGGGATTCCGCGCGGGCGCTCGGCGAACGGGTCCTGTCCAGACTCATGACTAGATTATCCCACACATTTGGTAGGAAAATAAGGATTACTTGGCACTGGAGGGAAGGAAGGACGAGGACGATGCCGCTGCCCCACTTCCTGGTGATCGGCGCCCCCAAGGCCGGCACGACGGCCCTGCACGCCGCGCTCCAGCAACACCCCCGGCTCCACCTGTCCCAGGTGAAGGAGCCCAAGTTCTTCCTCACCGACGGGCCGCCTCCCACCCGTGGCGGCCCCGGCGACGCGCCCACCTACCGGGAGCACGTCTGGCGCAGGCCGGACTACGAGGCCCTGTTCGCCGACGCGCCGACGGGCGCCCTGCTCGGCGAGGCCACCCCGTTCTACCTGTACGACCTCGACGCGCAGCGGCGCATCCACGCCCTCATCCCGCACGCGAAGCTCATCGCCATCCTGCGCGACCCGGTCGAGCGGGCCCACTCCAACTGGACCCACCTGTGGTCGGCCGGGCTCGAACCGATCGGCGACGTGGTGCGGGCCTGCGCCGACGAGCGCCGCCGCATCGCGGCCGGATGGGCGCACTTCTGGCACTACGTCGGACTCGGCCGCTACGGCCAGCAGCTCGCACACCTGTACACCCTCTTCCCTCGCGACCAGGTCCTCGTCTTCCGTTACCGCGATCTCGTGGACCGGCCCGCCGACACTCTGGACCGCATCTGCGGGTTCCTCGGGGTCGAGCGGGGCCTGCTCACCGAGGTACCCCGGGAGAACGTGACCGCTCATCCCGAGGAGGGCGGACGGCAGCGCCTGCTGTCGGTGACGGCCCGGGCGGCGCGCGTCCTGCCCCATGGGCTGGAGCGGGCGCTGAACCACCGCCTGGAGCACCTGCTCCAGCGCCACGGCAATCCGCGCCGCCCGCTCACCTGGGAGCAGCGGCGGGCCCTGATCCCGTACTTCGCCGAGGACGTCGAGCTGCTGCAACGAGTGACGGGGGCCGACTTCAGCGACTGGCTGCAGCCCCGGGAACGATCGGGCGGCCTGGTGGGCGCCCGCCCGCCGGGCCAGCGCCAGTCCCGCAACGGCCGCCCGAAGCCGCTCTGAGCCTCTGTCCGGGGCCGGGCCCGCGCCTCGACGGGGAGGCGCGGGCTCAGGCCGGGCGGAGCTCCGTGCGCAGCTCGTGGCTGCCGTCCGCGCAGGTGTACTCGTAGAACAGCCGCACCCCGCCCTCCGGCAGGTCCACCACGTCCAGGTAGCGCAGCCCGCCGCCCCCGTGCGGAGAGGAGGCGGCGGGGGCGTCGCCCAGCGGCGTCAGAGCCGCGGGGTCGGCGCCGAAGGCGACCCCGGTGCGCTCCTCGTAGTTCTCCGCGGCGCTGGCCCGGCCGTCGTAGAAGGCGAGCACTCCGGCCGGCGTGAAACGCACGGCGCTCACCCGCGTGCCGCGCGAGTCCCAAACGCCGGGACGGCCGCTCAGGGCCGTGCCCTGCCAGGTCCAGGTGAGGCCGTCGGCGCTGGTCGCGTAGTCGGTGACCATCTGGTCGGCCTCGTCCGGGTCGGCAAGGGGGTGGCAGGACGCCCACAGGTGCCAGGTGCCGCCCCGCCGGACGATGACCGGGTCCTTGACGCCCGTCTTCGGGTCGCCGGGCAGGACGGTGACGCGCCCGGCCGGGTCGAAGGAGGCGGGGTCGTCCGCTTCGAGGACCTCGACCCGCCAGTGCTTGGTGCCGTGCGTGGCGCAGCTCAGGTAGAGCCGCCAGCGCCCGTCGGGCAGGCGTACGAGCGTGGGACGCTCCAGCGACTCGGCGTCCATCTCCTCGCGCGTGATCGTCAGCAGCGGCTCGAAGCGCTCGCCGTCAGAGGAGCGGGCCACGACGACGGCATGGCCGCGCCCCTCACCGATGGGCCGGCGCAGCCGGTACGCGAGATGGACCACCCCGTCGTGCGCCACCGCGCTGGGGGCGCCGACCCAGTGCCCGGCACCGGGGGCCTCGGGCACGATCGCGGCGACCGAATGCTCAGGGGACGGAAGGAACGCCTCCACGGCGGGGACGTTCCCCTCTTCGATCAGCATGGGCACGAGGGTAGGCGGCGGGACCGGGAGCTTCATGCAGATTCGCCCTTCATTGGCGTCGAGATCAAGATCCTTGACTAATCCATATATTCCCTATTGCTTTCATGGGAAATATAACGCATCATCGAGGTCGCTGACGGGATCGGCGATGAGCGGGCGGAGGGACTGGGGGTGCCTCCGCCCGTCTCCCGTCACCGCCCCTCGTGGCCCCTCCTTCGCGGACCCTCCCTGGCGGAAAGGCGCTCCCATGAGCACACGAGACACCCCTGCCGACGACGCCGGCCGCACCGCGATCAGCGAGGACTGGGCGGCCACGGTCCTCGGGCTCGGACCGGCGAGCCCGGAGCGGGCCGGCACGTTGCCGTGGGCCGCGTCAGGCGTGCTCGTCGTCCTCGTCCTCGGGGCCGCGACGAGGTTCCTGGACAGGAGCGTACCCGTCTGGTTCGACGGATCCGGCCTGGCCAAGGCCGTGGAGTTCCCCGTCTACGCCATCGCCCTCGGCGTGGTCGTGGTGGCGCTGACCGCGTGGTTCGCGTTCCGGGTCGAGCGGCGGCCCGACGCGTCCCGGCCGGGGCTCGGCGGGCTGTGGCGGCGGTTCCCGAAGTTCGTGCTGGGCTTCGTGGCCGCGTCGGTGATCACCACCTGGTGGATCTCCACCGTGAGCGCGGCCGAGGGCAAGGCGGTCGTCGGCGTGGCCAACGACCTGCGTACCTGGTTCCTGATCCTGGCGTTCGTCAGCATCGGGCTGGAGTTCCGGGTGTCGTCGCTGCGGGAGGCGGGCTGGCGGCCGGTGGCGGTGTTCGCGAGTGCGACGGTGGTGAACGTGCTGGTCGCCCTGGGGCTCGCCGTGGTGCTGTTCAGCGGCTTCTCCGCCTGACCGGCGCCGCCGCGGCTCGCGGGCGCCGCCTCCCAGCCGCGGGCTCGCGGGCGCCGCTGCCCAGCCGCGGGCTCGCGGGCGGCGGCTCAGGCGAGGTGTTCCTTGATGGCGGCGACCTGCTCGCGCTGCTCCTCGACGAGCCGGCGGGCCAGCTTGACCGTGGGCGCGTGCTTGCCCATGGCCTGCGCGACCTCGGACATCTTCACGCCCGCTTCCAGGTGGTCGGCCAGCGCCTTGAGCCACGCGCGGTCGAACGCCGAACCGGACAGGCCCTTCAGCTCCTCCACGTCCTTGGCCGACGCCATGCCCGCCATGTCATGGCCCGCATGGCTCTCCTCCGGCACCTCGGCCTTCCACGAGCGCAGCCACGACGTCATCTGCGTGATGTCCTTCTTCTCGCCGTCGATGAGCTCGCGGGCGAGGTCGCGCACGTACGCGCTGCCGCCGCGCTCGACCGCCGGCTCGGCCAGCATGATCGTCATCCGGTGGTGGACGATCATCTCCTGCGAGAACGTGACGTCGGACTCCGCGTGGCCGCCTTCCGCCGCCACTCCGGCCGCCGCCGCGGGCGGAGCCGGCTGGGCGGGCTGGGCCTGGGAGACCGCGGAGCATCCGGCGACGAGCTGGAATCCCAGCACGGCCAGAACCGCCACGATGCGCTGCTGAGGCATGATCGCTCCTCGGAGGGGTCGGGGGCGTGGGGTCGGGCGGACCCGTCGCCCCGAGGTACGCGCCACCCGCCGCGCCGGTTCACGGCTCGCGTTAGTCTCCCGCTGTGACCTCGGTTCTGATTCTCAACGGCCCCAACCTCAACCTGCTCGGCACCCGGCGGCCGGAGATCTACGGCTCCGCCACGCTGGCCGACGTGGAGGAGCTGTGCCGCCAGGAGGCCGGCAAGCTGGGCCTGGACACGGTGTTCCGGCAGTCCAACCACGAGGGGCAGCTCGTCGACTGGATCCAGGAGGCGGGCGCGGAGGTCAAGGCGGGCCGGTGCATCGGCGCCGTCTTCAACGCCGGCGCCTACACGCACACCTCGATCGCGCTGCACGACGCCATCGAGGGCGCCGAGCTGCCCGTGGTCGAGGTGCACATCTCCAACGTCCACCGGCGCGAGGAGTTCCGGCACCACTCGTACCTGTCGCCGGTCGCGCGCGGCATCGTGGTCGGCTTCGGCGTGTACGGCTACGCCCTGGCCATCAACGGCCTGTACCACGCGACCCGGGCGTAGGACGGACCGCGCCGGCCCCGTTCGGGCGGGCGCGGGTCCTATCCGGGCAGGCGCCAGGCGGCCGTCCACAGGCGCGTGCCCGACCGGCGGTCCAGCCGGCGCAGGAACGACAGCACGCCCGCCGTGCCCGTCGCCCAGGTGTACCCGGCCTTGTCCAGGTCGTTGCCCGGGAACACCGGCCGTTCCGGCTCTCCCCCGGTCCGCGTCAGCATCAGCTCGGCGACCTCCTCGGCCCCGCGCCAGAAGCGGTCGTCGCCCGTGACCACGGCCAGGTCGATCAGCGCCTCGCCCATGCCCGCGATACCGCAGCACTGCGAGACCACCCACGCGTGAGGGGCGACCTTCAGGCCCGCCAGCGCGCCGCGCTCGGCGAGCGCGAGGTAGCCGTCGTCGCCGTACGCCGTCGCCGCGTGCGCGAACGCGCTCGCGATGCCCGACACGCCCTGGCACCAGGACGCGCCCATCGGCCGCGCGTCCGGCCCCGCCAGCTCGCCGAGCATGGCTTCGGCCCGTACGGCCAGCTCCTCGAACCGCTCCCTGGCCGCCTCGCCGGCCGCCGGGTCACCGGTGGCCTCGTGGTAGGAGAGCAGGAAGTCCGCGCAGCCCGCCGCGCCATGGGCGAACGCGGCGTCCACCGCCACGCCTGACCCGGGTGGCGGCGGGACGTCCTCCTCCGGTGCGGTGACCTCCCCCGCCAGCAGGCGCCTGGCGCACTCCGCCGCGACCTCCAGGTACCGGGGGTCGTCCTCGATCGCCGCCAGGGCCAGGTGCCCCGCGCCGGGAGCGGGCCGCCCCGCGCTGTCGGGCGTCAGCGTGACCGTGAACCGCGGCGAGGTCATCGCCCTGGTCGGCGAGAACGGCTCGGGCAAGACCACGCTCGCCAAGCTCCTGGCCGGGCTCTACCGGCCGGACACGGGCGCGGTCCGCTGGGACGGCGCCGACCTCGCGACGCTCGACGCCGACGCGCTGCGCCGCCACGTGTCGGTCATCGCGCAGGACCACACGCGCTGGCCGCTGACCGTCCGCGAGAACATCGTCATGGGCGAGGCCGTGGACGAGGGCCGGCTGGCCGCCGCCGCGCGGGCGTCGGGCGCGCACGAGGTGGTGGACGCCCTGCCGGACGGCTACGACGCCCTGCTCGACCGGCGCTTCCGCGGCGGGCACGACCTGTCGGGCGGCCAGTGGCAGCGCATCGCCGTCGCGCGCGGCTTCTACCGCGACGCCGCCCTGGTCATCTTCGACGAGCCGACCTCGGCGCTGGACGCCCGGGCCGAGCATGCCCTGTTCGAGCGCATCCGGTCGCATGCCGACGGACGTACGATCGTGCTCATCACCCACCGGCTGGCCAGCGTCCGCTACGCCGACCGGATCTACGTCCTCGACCACGGGCGCGTGGCCGAGCAGAGCACGCACGAGGAGCTGATGGCACGCGACGGGCTCTACGCCGACCTCTACGCCCTGCAGGCGTCGGCCTACCAGGAGGTGTCGTGATCGTCCTCGCGTCGGCCCCGCTCGCGGTGGCGGCCGTGCTGCTGGGTGCGGCGCTCGGCAAGATCCGCGACGTCCGCGCGTTCGCGGCGACGATCGGGGGCTACCGGGTGCTGCCGGCCCCGCTGGCCCTGCCCGCGGCCGTGGCCGTGCTCGTCGTCGAGGTGGCGGCGGCTGCGCTGCTGCTGGCGCCGGTGACGCGCCCGTGGGGGGCCGTGGCGGCGGCGCTGCTGTTCGCGGTGTTCCTCGGCGCGATGGGGTCGGTGCTGCGGCGCGGGCTGAGCGTGGGCTGCGGCTGCTTCGGCGGCCGTGATCTGGTCGGGCCCGGCACGATGGCGCGCACGGGCGTGCTCCTGGTGCTCGCGCTCATGGCGGTGGCGGCGGGTCCGGCGCCGTTCGCGCCGCTCCAGGTGCCGGTGGCCGCCGCGCTCCTGGGCGTCGCGTTCGTGCTGCCCCTCCTGGTGCCCGGGCGCGGACGGCACGGCCCGGGCGGCGGCCGTGCCTCCGGTGTCACGGCCACGAGAAGCCCGGTCGAACACGGTCCCCGGCCCGGGACTCCCTTCGCGCTGGAGGGCGCGCCGGAGCGGACCGCCGACCAGGTCCTGTACGCGCTCGTCTCGCCCGGGTGCGGGCTGTGCACGACGATGCTGCCCCACTTCACCGCCATGGCCGCCCGGATGGAGGTCGTGCTGGTCAGCGCGGCCCCCAAGGACGGGTCCTTCGGCTCCGACGGGCCGCCGCTCGTGGTGGACCCGGACGTGTACGACCGCAACGACATCCTCTGGCCGCCGTACGCGGTGGTGACGGACCGCCGGGGCACGGTCCTCGCCGCCGGGGGCGCCGCCGACCCGGCCCAGCTCCGGACCGTCATCGACGGCGCCGCCTCCCCCTCCCCGTCCTAGCGCCCGGCCCCTCCGGCTCCGGGCGGGCGTCCTCCGGGCGGGCGTCCTCTGGGCGGGCGTCCTCCGGGCGGGCGTCAGAAGCGGCGGGAGCGGCGCAGGGCGGCCGGGCGCCCGTCGGGGTCGACGGCCGCCCGGTAGAGCGGCATGGCCAGCAGCTTGCGGACGCGCCCCAGCTCGGGAGCCGGGTGCGGACGAAGCCGGCCGGGCGGCCGGGCGCCCCGGCGCTCATCCCGGTGCCAGGACTCCAGGCGCCGCGCCGACTCCGCGAACGCCTCGAAGGCCGCCTTCGGGTCGCACAGGTCGTCCACGTCGGCCGGGTCGCGGTCCAGGTGCTCGGCGGCCAGCGCGAGCCGCAGGTCCCGGGCGAAGCGGCGGCCACCGGCGGGCGGGCGCGGGTCGGGCTCCTCGTCCAGCACCGCGCAGCTCAGCTCCGAGTCGTACGTCCACGACCGCAGGTTGACGTTGTCGGACCCGACGGTCGCCCACACGTCGTCCACCACGCACACCTTGGCGTGCACGTAGACCGGCGTGCCCGCGTGGTTCTCCAGGTCGTACACCGCGACCCGGTCGCCGCCCGCCTCCCGCAGCCGGGTCAGGGCCTCGGACCGGCCGATGAGGCTCGCGGGACCGGCCAGCCAGCCGTCCTGGTCGGGATGCCGGGGCACGACGACGATCATGCGCAGCTCGTCCTCGCGCTCCAGCGCCTCCGCGAACGGCTCGATCACCTCGGTGGACCACAGGTACTGGTCCTCCAGGTAGACGAGCGAGCGGGCCCGGCGCAGCACCTTCCGGTAGGCGCGGGCGACGCTCCGCTCACCGCGCGGGGCGAACGGGTAGGGGCTCCGCCGGTACGGATACGTCCGCAGGAGCTGCACGGCGTGTGTCCCGGCCCGGCCGGGAGCGGGGCCCGGCGGGGGCAGCGGGGGCACGTCGTCCATCCGTTCCAGATGGTCGCGCAGGCGTCTTAACGGCTGCCGCGTCTCCGGGGCCGGGTCCTCCCAGCGCTCGCGGAACACGGTCTCCACCTCGGCCACCGCCGGGCCGTGGATCGCTGCCTGGATGTCGTGCCAGGGCGGGCTGTCGCCGTAGACGTCGGGCATGGGCGCGGCCTGCGGATCGCCGTGGTGGGAGGCGTCGTCGCGGCGGCTGTGGCACAGGTCCACGCCGCCGACGAAGGCCACGTCATGGGCCGGGTCGCCGGGTCGCCGGACGACCACGAACTTCTGGTGGTGGGCGCCGCCGGGCCGTACCCGGGTGTCGAGCAGCGCCTGGCCGCCGGCCGCCTCGATCTTCTCGCCCAGGTGGCGGTTCTCCTCGGCGCTGAAGCGCAGCGCGTCCAGGTGGGAGCGCCAGATCAGCCCTCTGACCAGCGCTCCTCTGGCCGCCGCCCCGGCCAGCGCGTCGGAGATCCGCGGCCCGTCCTCGGTGAGCCGCTCGTCGGGGTCGCCGCGCCAGTCGGCGAACAGCACCAGGTCGTCCTCGCGCGCGCTCTCCAGGCACGCCTTGAGCTCGGCGAAGTACGTCGCCCCGTGGATCAGGGGACGCACCAGGTTGCCCGTGGTCCAGGCGCCCAGCCGGGTGGACGGGTTGCCGCGTTCCTCGTCCGTGAGGAACCAGTCAGCGAGGTCCATTCGCTGACGGCTACCCGGCAGCGGTGCGGGCATGCGTCAGCAGCGTCCACAGCCGCTCCGGCGTCAGCGGCGTGACCGTGATCAGGTCCGCGACCTCGGGCAGGGCGGCGGCGACCGCGTTGGCGATGGCGGCGGGCGGGCCGATGGTTCCGGCCTCGCCGACGCCCTTCATGCCGCCGGGCGTGATCGGCGAGGGCGTCACCAGGCTCGCCAGCCCGAGTGCGGGCACCTCCCTGGTCGTCGGCAGCAGGTACTCGGTGATCGGCTGCCCGTCGTCGGTGTAGACGATCTCCTCGGTCAGCGCCATGCCGATGCCCTGCGCGATGCCGCCCGCGAGCTGGCCGTCCACGATGGCCGGGTTGACCTGCACGCCGCAGTCGTTGACCGCCCAGTAGCCCTCCACCTCGACCGCCCCCGTCTCCGGGTCCACGGCCACGGCCGCCGCGTGGGCGCCGTAGGCGTAGGTGTAGGCGGACGGGTCGTAGACGGCCCGCTCCTCCAGCCCCGGCGAGGCGCCCTCCGGCAGGTCCCAGCCGCGCCACGCCGACGTGGCGACCTCGCGCAGCGTCAGCGCGGCGCGCGGGTCGCCCTTGACCCGTACGGTCCCGTCGGCGATCTCCAGGTCCTCGGGCGCGGCCTCCAGCCGGTGGGCGGCGAGGGCCAGGATCTTGTCCCGCAGGCGGGTGGCGGCCTGGGTGAGCGCCGCCCCGCCGACGGCCAGCGAGCGGCTGGCGATCGAGCCGATCGGCGAGTACGGCGTGGCCGCCGTGTCGCCCAGCACCACCCGCACCCGCCCGAGCTCGACGCCCGTCCGGTCGGCGGCGAGCTGGGCCAGCGTCGTCTCGATGCCCTGACCGATCGCCGCCACGCCCGCGGAGACGACGACCGAGGCGTCGGGCTCCATGCGCACCACCGCGATCTCGTACCCGCCCGCGAGCTGCCCCGTCATCTTCATGTCCTTCGACGGCCCGAGCCCGGTCGCCTCGACGTGGCACGAGTACCCGACGCCTCGCCTGCGCCCGTCGCTCCACGCGAACGCCGGGCTGCGCTGGACGCCCTCGGACACCAGGTCGCGCAGCATGAGCAGGGCCCGCGGGTAGTCGCCCGAGTCGTACGGCTGGTAGAGCCGGGTCACGTACGGCAGCTCCTCCGGCCCGAGCAGGTTGCGCAGGCGCAGCTCCACCGGGTCGAACCCGAGCCGCCGCGCCGCCTCGTCGATCAGCCGCTCCCGCGTGTACGTCGCCTCCGGCTGGCCGAACCCCCGGTACGAGCCGGTCGGCGTGGTCGTCGTGACGACGCCGCGCACCCGTACCGCCGCCCGGTCGAACCGGTACGGGCCGGGCAGCAGGATGGCGGTCACCGAGAACGGCGAGATGCCGACGTTGGACGGATGCGCCCCGATGTCGCCGACCACGTCGGCGTGCAAGGCCACGAACCGGCCGTCCGCGTCCAGCGCCAGCCGCGCCCGGTGGAGGGCGGCCCGGGCGGGCAGCGTGGCGACCAGCCGGTCGCCGGGCGACTCGGTCCAGCGCACCGGCCGGCCGCCGAGGCGCATCGCGGCCAGGCAGACCAGCGCCTCGTCGGGGTAGAGGTGCTCCTTGCCGCCGAACCCGCCGCCGGTGTCGCCGCTGATGACGCGCACCCGGTCGTGGGTCAGCCCGAGCGCGTCGGCCGCGTGGTCGCGCACGTGGTGCGGCGCCTGCGTGGAGGTGCGGATCGTCAGCTCCCCGTCGGCGTACGTGGCGACGAGCGCGCGCGGCTCCATCGGGTACGGCGAGGCCCGGCCGTACCGGAAGGCCAGCTCGACCACGTGCGCGGCGCCGGCGATGGCCTCCTCGCAGTCGGCGTCGCCGAGGACCGAGTCGGTGAGCACGTTGGAGCCCCAGTCGGGGTGGAGGATCGGCGCGTCGGCCTCCAGCGCCCGCTCCACGTCGACGACCGGGGGCAGCTCGTCCAGGTCGAGGTCCAGCAGCGCGGCGGCGTCGGCGGCGGCCTCGGGCGTCTCGGCGACGACCACGGCGAGCGGCTGCCCCACGTACCGGATCGTCTCCTCCAGGGCCGGGTAGGAGGTGTCGCGCTGCCCGACGGCGAGCGTCACGCACGGCAGCCGCACGTCCGCCGCGTCGGCGGGCGTGATGACGTCGAGCACCCCGTCGGCCGCCAGCGCGGCCTCGGCGTCGCACTTGGCAAGCCGCCCGTACGCGATCGGGCTGCGCACGACGACGGCGTGGGCCGTCGCCGGGAGCCGCACGTTGCCCGCGTACCTGGCCCGGCCGGTCAGCAGCCGGGCGTCCTCCCGGCGGGGCGCGCGCGCCCCAACATGTCCGACTGCGTCCTCGTCCTCGACCTCGCCCATGGCCCTGATTGTGAGCGCCGTTCCCCGGCCGGTCCAGGACCCCGCGGCAGACGTCTCAGCGGGACGCGCGCCACTCCGCCACGATCCTGTCCACGTCGTACGGCAGAAGGTTGAGCGGCGGGCCGGACAGGCCGGTGCGGATGGCCTCGCGGATCCGGGCGTTGATCTCCTCGACCACCCGCCGCACCTCCCGCTCGGAGCGGGCGGCGCGCGCCTCGGCCAGCGCCTCCTCGGCGTCCTTGCGGAGCTGGAGCGTCGGCGGCAGCGGCATGGACAGCCCCTCGCTGCGCAACTTCTGCTTGATCCACCACATCTCGTCGTACGGCTTGTCGAGATCGGGCAGGGGCTTGCCCTTGCCCGGCAGGTCGTCGAACTCGCCGCGCTCCTCCGCCTCGCGGATCTGCCGGTCGATCCACGACTCGAAGTTCACCCCGTACGGCTTGCGGTCGCTCACGACGCTGCTCCTCCCGATGGCGGCGGCCTCGCGACCCAGGCTATGCGCCCCCTGCGGATCTTGGGATGGGCCCGTGATGGAATGGCAGGAGCAGTGTCCGAAGGAGGCTCCGTGGCCATCGTCTCGCGCGGCTTTCGCGGCCGGCCCAGAGCGGGTGGCGACCGGCTGCCGCCCGGCCAGTACCTCGTCGAGGACTTCCCCGTGCTGTCGGCCGGGCCGACGCCCCGCGTGCCGACCGACCGGTGGGAGTTCGCCATCGACACCGAGGAGGGCGAGACCCACCGGTGGTCGTGGCAGGAGTTCATGGCGCTGCCGCAGGAGCGGCCGGCCGTGGACATCCACTGCGTCACCAGGTGGTCCAAGCTGGACACCCACTGGGAGGGCGTCTCGCTCGACGTGCTCTTCGAGGACGTGGAGAGCGCCGCCGAGTACGCGCTGGTCCACTCGTACGGCGGCTACACCACCAACCTGCCGGTCGAGGACCTGCTCGACGGCAAGGCGTGGATCGTCCACCGCTTCGACGGCGAGGAGCTGGCGCCCGTCCACGGCGGCCCGGCCCGGCTGCTCGTCCCCCACCTGTACTTCTGGAAGTCGGCCAAGTGGGTGCGCGGCATCCGGCTGCTGAACGAGGACTGGCCCGGCTTCTGGGAGACCGCCGGGTACCACGAGTACGGCGACCCGTGGCGCGAGCAGCGCTACGAGGGCGACTAGTGGAGCGGACCCCCGCCCGCCGGGCGCGCTGGACGGCCGCCCGCCTGACCGGGATCCGTGACGAGACGCCGACCGCGCGCACGCTGCGGTTCTCGGTGCCCGGCTGGCCCGGCCACCTCGCGGGCCAGCACGTGGACGTGCGCCTGACCGCCGAGGACGGCTACAGCGCGCAGCGCAGCTACTCCCTGGCCGGCCCGGCCGACGGCGACACCGTCGAGCTGACCGTCGAACGCGTGCCGGACGGCGAGGTCTCGCCGTACCTGACCGAGATCATGGAGGTCGGCGACGAGGTCGAGCTCCGCGGGCCGGTCGGCGGGTGGTTCGTGTGGCGGCCGGAGAGCGCCGCGCCGGTGCTGCTCGTCGCCGGCGGGTCCGGGGTCGTGCCGCTGATGGCGATGCTGCGCGAGCGCCGCCACGCCGGCAGCCGCGTGCCGTTCCGGCTGCTGTACTCCCTGCGCGGACCCGACAGCCGCTACTACGCGGACGAGCTGCGCCGGCCCGACCCGGGCGTCGACGTGACCTACCTCTACACGCGCGGCACGCCGGATCCCTGGCCTCGGCCGGCCGGGCGCGTCAGGCTGGACGACCTCGCCGAGGGCGGCTGGCCGTCGTCGTTCGAGCCCGACTGCTACGTGTGCGGGCCGACGGGGTTCGTGGAGACGGTCGCCGACCTGCTGCTCACGCTCGGCCACGCGCCCGAGCGCATCCGGACCGAACGCTTCGGCCCCACCGGGGGCTGACCCGACCACCAGGCTTCGGCCCCACCGAGGGCCGACCCGACCACCAGGGGGCAGGCATGACCGCTGACCACCTCGACGGCAACGCGCTGGCCGGTCCGCTGGCCGAGCTGTTCGCCGTGGACGTCACCGCGGCGACCGGCCGGTGCGCGAGCTGCGGCCTGGCGGGTCCGATCGCCGCGCTGCACGTGTACGGCCCGGAGCCCGGGCTGGTGGGACGCTGCCCGGGCTGCGAGGAGGTCGTGCTGCGGCTCGTGCGCGGGCCGGGGAGCGCGTGGCTCGACCTGCGCGGCGCCCTGTCGCTCCGGGTGACGCTGCCGGAGTGACAGTAAGACCGGATTATCCGGACATTTCGCCGTCCTTACATCGCCCATACGCCGGATAAGTACACTCGGCCTGGTTCTCAACCGGCCGACATCTGCACCACCAGGCTCCTGGCCACGGGCGGCGCCCTCGGCCCCGTCCCCCTTGGGAGTCACGTGAGCAGCGGGCTTGTCGACGCGCCCCCGTCGCCGCCGTCCGGATCGCGCGAGCCGGCGCGGCCCGGCCGAGGGCGCTGGGCGCGATGGGTCATCGTGGTCGCCGTCACGGTCGTCGTGCTGGTGGCGGGCGGCGCGGTCGCCGTCTACGCCCGGCTGACCGGCAACGTCAAGCACGAGGACGTCACCGCCGAGGACCTCGGCGCCACCCGCCCGCCCAAGGTCGCCGGCACCGCGCTCAACGTGCTGATCGTCGGCTCCGACCAGCGCGACGGCAAGAACGCGAAGTACGGCCGCGTCCCGGGCGAGCGCACCGACACCATCATGCTGGCCCACCTGTCGTCCAAGCGGGACAACGCGATGGTGGTCAGCTTCCCCCGCGACTCCCTGGTCCAGCTCCCGGCCTGCCGCGCCAAGAAGAACCTGCCCGGCCAGCAGGCCCATCTCGGCATGATCAACGAGTCGTTCAACTCCGGCGGCATCGGCTGCACGTGGCGCACCGTCGAGTCGCTCACCGGCATCCACATCGACCACTTCGTCAAGGTCGACTTCACCGGGTTCAAGAGCATGGTGGACGCCGTCGGCGGCGTCCAGGTGTGCCTGCCGCAGGCCGTCAACGACAAGAAGGCGCTGCTCCACCTGCCCGCCGGCCGCCAGACCCTGAACGGCGAGCAGTCGCTCGGCTACGTGCGCGCCCGCTACAGCCTCGGCGACGGCTCCGACATCGGCCGGATCCAGCGGCAGCAGATGTTCATCGCCTCCATGGTCAAGAAGGTGATGAGCGGCGAGACGCTGACCGACCCCGCCAAGCTGCTCGGCTTCCTGGACGCGGGCACCAGGTCCGTCACCACTGACCGCGGCCTCACGCCGGGCGTCATGAAGGACCTGGCGACCGGCCTCCAGGGGATGAGCGCCGGGAAGATCCGGTTCATCACCACGCCCTGGCACTACTCGCTGACCCAGCCCGGCCGGGTCGAGTGGGTGCAGCCGCAGGCGGGCAAGCTGTTCCAGATCGTGGCCAGGGACCACGACCCCGCCGGCGTCAAGGGCGGCCAGACCAAGGTGGCCCGCTCCAAGGTGCAGATCGAGCTGCGCAACGGCACGTACCGCGGCGGGCTCGGCACCCAGGTGGCCGCCGCGCTCGAACAGCGGGGTTACCACATCACCAAGATCGGCGACACGGCCCGCAAACCGTACCCGAAGACCTCGGTCTTCTACTCGCCGAACGGCGAGACCAGTGTCCCCACGCTGACCAAGGACCTGCTGGCCGCGACGCCGCGCGCCGTCTCCGGGGCGCGGACGAGCCGGCTGGTCCTCGTCATCGGCAACGACTGGAAGGGCGTGAAGCCGCTGCGTCCCGACGACACCGAGGCGATCGCCGGCTTCGACGCCACCCACGACACCTGCGCCGCCACCTGACGGAGGCGTGACGCGCCGGTGTGGCGCGCCGGGACGTGCAACCGGATCGCCCATGCCCGCCGAAGACGGGGGCAGGAGGTGTCCATGCCCACGGACCATGACGACCACCACCCCCGTCCCGGCGGCGCGGACGACAGAGACCGCCGCCCCGGCAGTACGGATGACACCGACCGCCGTCCCGGGGGTGCGGACGACACGGACCGCCGCCCCGGAGGCGCGGACGACACGGACCGCCGCCCCGGCGAGGCGGGCGACACGGACTGCGTGATCGTCGGGGGCGGGCCCGCGGGTGTCGTGCTCGCCTACCTGCTGGCGCGCGGAGGGGCGCGGGTCACGCTGCTGGAGTCGCACGGCGACTTCAACCGCCGCTTCCGCGGCGACTCGATCGCCCCCGCGGTCCTCGACTACCTGCACACCCTCGGCCTGGCCGACGAGATGCTGGCGACGCTCCCCCACACCGTCGCCGGCAGTTTCGTCTGGCGGGCCCGGGGACGCGCCTACACCCTGGCCGACTACCGCCGCGCCAGCCCCCGCTACCCCTACTACGCGCTCATCCCCCAGGCCCGGTTCCTCCCCTTCATGGCCGGGAAGGCAGCCGCCTATCCGGGCTTCGAGCTGCGGATGCGCGCCCGCGCGGGCCGGCTGCTGCACGACGGGGACGGCCGCGTAAACGGCGTCGCGTACACCGAGGACGGCGTCGTCCACGAGCTGCGCGCCCGCCTGGTGGTGGCCGCCGACGGCCGCAACTCGAAGCTGCGCGCCCTCGGCGGCTTCACGGCGACCGAGCTGGGCGCGAGCCTGGACGTGCTGTGGCACGCGGTGCCCCGCGGACCGGACGACCCGGCCCTGTCGGGCCTGCAACTGGTGACCGCGCCCGGCGCCCTGCTGGCCGTGCTCAACCAGGACACGACCTGGCAGCTCGGCTACATGATCGCCGCCGGCAGCCACGGACAGGTGCGCGAGCGGGGCGTCGGGCCGATCGTGGAGGCGTTCACGCGGGAGCTGCCGTGGCTGCGCGACCGGCTGTCCTCGCTGACCGACGTCAACCAGCTCACGCTGCTCCCGGTGCGGATCACCGCCGTGGACCCGTGGTACCGCCCGGGGCTGCTGCTCATCGGCGACGCCGCCCACGTGATCTCCCCCGTCGGCGGGAACGGCATCAACCTCGCCATCGCCGACGCCGCGGCCACCGCCAACGCGATCCTGCCCTGCCTGCTGGACCCCGCCTCGCCGCCCGCCGCGCTGGACGCGGCCTGCCAGGAGGTGGAGGCGGTCCGGCGTCCGCCGACGGACAGGGAGCAGCGCAGCCAGCGGCGCGCGGAGCGCGCGGCCGGAGCCCGGCTGGCCAGGGGGACGACCGCGCCGCCGCTCATCTTCCGCCTGTTCGACCGGGTGCCGGCGATCGCCACCCTGAACGGCCGGCAGAACGCCTCGCTCATCCGGGTACCGCCGCCCCGGGCCGAGATCCTGCGGTCCTGAATCCGACTCAACGCCATATACAGTCCTTTTTCATGCTGTACGGCAGAGCCGCGGAGACCGCCGCGATCACCGACCTGCTGGCCTCGGCCGCCGCCGGAGAGGGCGGGGCCCTGGTGCTGCGCGGCGACGCCGGGGTCGGCAAGTCGACCCTGCTGTCCCTTGCCGCCGCCCTGGCTCGCCCCTCGTCCTCGCCGGAGGGGGCCTCGGAGGGCGCGCCGGGACGCGCCATGCGGGTGCTGCGGGCCGGGGGCTTCGAGCCGGAGGCCGACCTGGCGTTCGCGGCGCTGCACCAGCTCCTGTGGCCCGTGACGGGACTGCTGGAGGCGTTGCCCGGACCGCAGCGCGACGCCGTCGCCGGCGCGCTCGGTCTGGCCGCGCCCAGCTCGGACCGGTTTCTCGTCTCGGCCGGGGTGCTGTCCCTGCTCACCGAGGC
Organism: Nonomuraea montanisoli; assembly: GCF_013363975.1. GTDB lineage: Bacteria > Actinomycetota > Actinomycetes > Streptosporangiales > Streptosporangiaceae > Nonomuraea > Nonomuraea montanisoli. The sequence continues at coordinate 463,636 of NZ_JABWGN010000005.1, forward strand.
GGCCGTACCGGACGGGCTGCTGTGCCTGGTGGACGACGTTCAGTGGCTCGACCGGGCGTCGGCCGACGCGCTGCTGTTCGCGGCCCGGCGGCTGCGCGCCGAGGGCGTGGTGATGCTCCTGGCCGTACGGGGCGACATGCCGGTCAAGGGGCTGCCGGAGCTGCGGGTGGGCGGGCTCGACGCGGCCAGCGCGGGCGACCTGCTCGGGTCCCGGGCGGCCGTCGCCCCGGCCGTACGGGACCGGCTGGTGGCGCTGTCGGGCGGCAACCCGCTCGTGCTGCGCGAGACGGCCACGCGGCTGACGGCCGAGCAGCTCTCGGGACAGGCGCCGCTGCCGGACCCCTTGCCGGGAGGCGAGCAGCTCTTCGGGGACCAGGTGGCGGGGTTGAGCGAGACGGCCCGGCTGGTGCTGCTGGCCGCGTCGCTGGAGAGCGACCTCGACGTGGCCCTGCGCGCGTCGGCCCGGCTGCCGAAGGCCGCGGAGACGGCGGGCATCGGTGCGGCGGTGGCGGGGCTGCAGGAGGCGGAGACGGCCGGGCTGGTGAGCGTGGAGGGCTCGACGGTCCGGTTCCGGCATCCGCTGGTGCGTTCGGCCGTCCACGCGTGGGCCGGGTCGGTGCGGTTGCGGCAGGCGCACGCGGTGCTCGCGGCGCTCGTCGAGGGCGACCGGCGGGCGTGGCACCTGGCCGCCGCCTCCCTGGGCCCGGACGAGGACGTGGCCGCCGCGCTCGCCGGGTCGGCCGCGCGGGCTCGGGCGCGGGGCGGGTACGGCGACGCCGCCACGGCTCTGGCCCGGGCCGCCGAGCTCACCCCCGCGCCCGCCCGTCGCGCGGAGCGCCTGGTGGAGGCCGCCACGGCCGCCTGGCTCGCGGGCCGTCCCGGTCAGGCGCAGACGCTCCTCGCGGAGGCCCGCGAACTGGCCGAGACCCCGACCGGGACCATGGCCTCCTCCCCCCACCCTGCCGACCGTCCGGGCGAGGAACACCCGCCATCCCCGGACACGCGCCCCCGAACGGGAGCGTCCGGGAAAGAGCCGCCGCAGGCAGTGGCGACCTCGGCGCAGACGTCCCGCGCGGAGGCCCCTCACATGAAGGTCCTCCACGCGTCCGAAGACGCCCCGCCCGGAGCGGACGGGCGCCCGGCGGAGGGGCCGCGTGACAAGACGGACCTGTCCGGGAGCGCGGACCTGGCCGACAGGACATACCCAGCCGGAAAGGCGGACCCGACCGGCCCCCGGAAGACGGACCTGATCGGCACGAAGCGCCCGGCCAGGAGCGCGGAGCTGACCGGCACGACACACCCCGCCGGGAGCGCGGACCTGACCGGCACGACACACCCCGCCGGGAGCGCGGACCTGACCGGCACGACACACCCCGCCGGGAAGGCGGGCCTGGTCGGGGAGATCGCGCGGTTGCGGGGCCGGTTCGAGTTGAACTCGGGTGACGCGGCCGAGGCCGTGCGGATCCTGAGCGGCGGCGACTCCCTGGAGGCGCTGGCCGACGCGTCCGAGGCGGCGAGCTACGTGGGCGACGTGGCCGCCATCGTGGAGCTGGGCCGCCGGGCGCGCGCCCACCCCCCGGGGTTCCTGCGCGACACCGTCGCCGGCATCGGCGCCATGATGGACCCCGAGGCCGCCGACGGTGAGGAGCTGCTGCGCGGGGCGCTGGCCCGTACCGGAGAGCTGCGGGAGGCCGCCGACTTCCTGTGGGCGTGCGCGGCGGCCAGCTACCTGGGCGAGCCCGACCTGTCGGCCGAGCTGGCCGGCCGGGCGGGCGCCGTGGCGAGGATGTCGGGCATCGTGGGCCAGCTCCCGGTCGTGCTGGAGTTCGTCGCGACGGCCGAGCGCATCCAGGGCCGGCTGGCGGAGAGCGCCGCGATCGCCGAGGAGGGCCTGGCGCTGGCCCGCGAGGCCGGCTACACGAACTCGGTCGGCGCCCACCTCGCGAACCTCGCCGTCGTGGCCGCCCTGCGCGGCGCGGAGGAGGACTGCCAGAGGTACGCCGCCGAGGCGCTGGCCATCGCCGTCCCGCACCGGATCGGCCTGCGGGCGGGCGTCGCCGCGTACGCGCTGGCCATGCTGGACCTCGGACTGGGCAGGTTCGAGGCCGCGCACGCCCGGTTCGTGGCGATCACCCGGGCGGGCCCGGGAGCCGGGCATCCGACGGTGGTGTGGCGCTCCACCCCGGACCGGGTCGAGGCCGCCATGGCGGCGGGCGAACCGCAGGCGGCGCGCGCGGCGGTCGAGGGGCTGGAGCGGTGGGCGGCGAGCGCCACGACGGCCGAGGCGAGGGCGCTGCTCGCCCGGTGCCGCGCCCTGGCGGGCGGCGACGACGAGCTGTTCGAGGAGGCGCTGCGGCTGCACGGTGAGCCGTTCGAGGGGGCGCGCACGGCCCTGCTGTACGGCGAGCGGCTGCGCCGCGCGGGGCGGCCGGGACAGGCGCGGGCGCATCTGCGGGCGGCGATGGAGGCGTTCCAGCGGCTGGGCGCCGAGCCGTGGGCGCGGCGGGCGCACGGCGAGCTGCGGGCGGCGGGCGAGACGGCGGCCCGGCCGGAGAGCGACGCGCTGGCGGCGCTCACGCCCCAGGAGTTGCGCATCGCGCGGCTGGTCGCGGCGGGCGCGTCGAGCAAGGAGGTGGCCGCGCAGCTCTTCCTCAGCCCGCGCACCGTCGAGTACCACCTGTACAAGGTGTATCCGAAGCTCGGCATCACCTCGCGCACCGAGCTGGCCCGGCTGCTGTGACCCCGGTAAGCCGCCATGCCCCCCGTAGGCGGGCCGCCATGACCCTCGTAAGCCGCCCGTACCGAAGCCCAGTAGTCCTACTGAAGGCGTACGGGCCCGGACACGACAGAGTTGCGGCATGCAAACGAACCTGATCGACATCGACGGCGTCCAGCTCCACACCGAGGAGTTCGGCGACCCGGACGGCATTCCGATCCTGCTGGTGATGGGCTCCATGTCGCAGGGCGTCCTGTGGCCCGACGCGTTCGTGGGGCGGCTCGTGGCCGGCGGCCGGCGGGTCATCCGCTACGACCACCGCGACACGGGCCGGTCGTCCGTCTTCGACTTCGCCAAGCAGCCGTACACGTGGGACGACATCAAGGACGACGTGCTGCGGGTCATGGACGCGTACGGGCTGGAGAGCGCGCACCTCGTCTGTCACTCGGCGGGCGGGCTGCTCGGCCAGTGCATCGCGGTCGAGCACCCCGAGCGGGTGCGCACGCTGACCGTGATCGGCTCCTCCCCGCTCGGCGGCCACGAGGGAGCGGTGATCATGCGGGCGCTCATGGGCGAGCCGCAGCCGGAGGGCAGTCTGCCGCCGCCCAGGCCGGAGTTCGTCGACCACTTCCGCAAGGTGATCGCGGGCCCGCCGCCCGTGAGCCGGCGCGAGCAGATCGACGGGATGATCGAGACGGCGCGGGTGTTGCACGGCACCGCCCTGCCGTTCGACGAGGACGCCGAGCGGCGGCTCCAGGAGCGCATCTTCGAGCGGGCGCGCGACCTGGCGGCCGTCGTCAACCACCGGCTGGCCGCCGCCGCCAAGCCCGACTTCGAGCCGGAGGGCGTGCTGCACCAGGTGAAGGCGCCGACGCTGGTCATCGAGGGCACCCACGAGCCGGCCAAGCCCGGGCACAGCGCGATCATCGCGGAGCGGATCCCGGGAGCGCGGCTGCTCATGGTGGACGGCATGGGTCACACCCTGCCGCCGGAGACGCACGAGGAACTGGTCGGCGCCATCCTCGCCCACACCTCCCCCGACCGGACATGACCCGGCCCCGGCTGCTCAGCCGGCGAACGCCGACAGCGCGGCGAGCGCGTCCACGACCTGGCGGGCGTCGGGCGTGCTCGCCGGGTCGAGCAGCCACTGGAGCATGAGACCGTCGGAGATGGCGATGAGCACGGACACCAGCGCCTCGGCCGTGACCGGCGAGTCGGGGCCCAGGCCGGCGCCCGCCCGCCGGAGCATCTCCACGCCCGCCTGGCGGGCCCGGGCGTAGGCGCCCGCGAGCTTGTCCCGCAGCGCGTCCTCGCGCAGCGCCGCCGGGAATCCCTCCACGCAGACGACGAGCTGGGGCCGCATCTCCTCGAACACGTCGACCAGCGCGACCATGGCCCGCTCCAGCAGCTCGCGCGGCGAGCCGGGCGCGCTGCCGAAGATCTCCTCCTCGACCCGCTCGGTCCACCTCTCGAAGCACCCGATGATGGCCTCGTTGAGCAGCGCGTCCTTGCCACCGAAGTGGTAGCCGATGGACGCGAGGTTGGTGCCGGAGGCGGCGACCAGGTCGCGTGCCGTCGTACGGGCGTAGCCCTTGTCGCGCAGGCAGCTCACCGCGGCGGCCAGCAGTCGTTCCCGGTATCCGCCGGCCTCTGTTCGTGACACGCGATCCATGCTATCGATATATACAAGCGTCTATGACGTACGTATATATACATGCTGGAGGTGTGACATGATCCCACCCGGCCCCAGGCTGCCCGCCGCCGCGCAGACGGCCTGGTTCATGGCCGACCCCGTGGGGTTCTTCGAGAGCTGCCACCGCCGCTACGGCCCCGTGTTCACCGCGCGCTACGTCGGATTCCCGCCCGAGGTGTACGTCGCCACCGGGGAACTGGCCGAGCAGGTCTACCGGACCGACCTCGGCGGCGGACGGGCCGGCGAGGCCCGGCGCGACTTCCTCGAACCCCTGGTCGGCGCCCACTCGGTGCTCACGCTCGACGGCGACCCCTGGTGGGCCCACCGCAAGCTGCTCACCCCGCCGCTGCGCGCCAGGCAGGTGGCGGGCTACCACGACGAGATCACCGAGATCGCCGCCGAACGCATCGCCGCCTGGCCGCTCGGCCGGCCGTTCACGCTGCGCGAGCGCATGCAGGACATCACGCTGGAGGTGATCCTGCGGCTGATCTTCGGCATCCGGGACGCCGCGCGCCTGACCCGGCTGCGGCGGCTGCTGCCCGGCCTGTTGCACGCCGGCAGCGCGATGACGGTCGCCATGGCGCCGCCCGGGCTGCGGTCCGTGCTGGGGCGCGTGCCGTTCGCGCCGTACCGGCGGTTCCTACGGCTGAAGGCGGACGTCGACGCGATCCTGTACGACGAGATCGCCCGGCGCCGCGCGGCGCCCGGCGGCACCGACGTGCTGGGCCGGCTCCTGGAGACCGAGCTGGGCGACGAGGAGATCCGCGACGAGCTGATCACCATGCTGCTGGCCGGGCACGAGACGACCGCGACCGGCCTGGCCTGGGCCTTCGAGCGGCTGCTGCGCCTGCCCGCGGTGCTGGAGCGCCTGCCTGACGACGAGGAGTACCTCGACGCCGTGGTCAGGGAGGTACTGCGCGTGCGGCCCGTCGTCTACGAGGCGCCGCGGCTGCTCGACGCCCCGCTACGGCTCGGCGAGCACGAGGTGCCCGCGGGCTGGTACGCCGGTCCGAGCATCCCGCTCGTCCACCACGACCCGGCGGTCTGGGACGAGCCTCAGGAGTTCAGGCCGGAGCGCTTCCTCGGCGGCCAGCAGCACACCCGGTCGTGGATGCCGTTCGGCGGCGGCCGGAGGTTCTGCGTCGGCGCGCAGCTCGCCCTGCTGGAGATGCGCGTCATCATCCGCGAGGTCCTGCGCCGCCTGGACCTGTCGGTGACCGATCCGGCCCCGGAGGCCAGGCGGCTCAAGAACGTCACGCTCGCGCCGGCCAGGCGCACCCGCGTCGTCGCGCGAGCCCGGGTCCGGGCGCGCGCGGCGTGAAGCACACCGTGGGACGTGTCACGCGCGACGTGAGCCACGTCGCGGGACGCGTGTCACGCGTGGAACACACCGCGGGACGTGTCGCACACCGCGAGGTGTGAGCCGCCTCGACGGGCGGAGGTGAAGAGCCGTGCCCGCCTCAACGGGCGGGCTCGGACTCCTGCTCGGACGACGTGGTGGGACGCATGTCGTCACCACGCGAGTCGACGGTGAGCTCCTCGCGCAGCCGGTCGTAGTCGATGGTGTGGCTGGTGTACTTCAGCTGGCGAGCGACCTTTGTCTGCTTCGCCTTGGCTCTTCCTCGGCCCATGGCATCTCCCTAGTCCCCGCTGTCATCCTAGCCAACAACGTTACGACTTGAAGAATTATGCAAGTGAACTGGATTAGTCTGTCACTATGCACGTGGAGGTCTACCAGGCCAAGGCCGACTTCTTCCGCACTCTCGGCCACCCCGCTCGCATCCGGGTCCTGGAGCTGCTTCAGGAAGGACCGCTCCCCGTAAGGGATCTCCTGGCCCAGATCGACATCGAGGCGTCGAGCCTGTCCCAGCAGCTGGCGGTGCTGCGCAGGGCCGGGATCGTCAGCGCCATCCGTGAGGGCAGCACGGTCGTCTACACGCTGGCCACCCCGGAGCTGTCCCAGCTCCTCGACACCGCGCGGCGCATCCTCACCGACATGCTCGCCGACCAGGGCGAGCTGCTGGCGGAGCTACGCGCGGAGGTCACCTGACCCCTCCGCCGCGGAGGGGTTCGGTTAGGCTCTGGCGCATGGTCTCCGAGCTGTTCGATCCCAAGGCGTGGCAGGCGGTCGAGGGATTCGCGTTCACCGACATCACCTATCACCGGGCGGTCGACCAGGGCACGGTCCGCATCGCGTTCAACCGCCCGGAGGTGCGCAACGCCTTCCGGCCGCAGACGGTGGACGAGCTCTACCGGGCGCTCGACCACGCCAGGCAGACGACCGACGTCGGCTGCGTGCTGCTCACCGGCAACGGCCCGTCGCCCAAGGACGGCGGCTGGGCGTTCTGCTCGGGCGGCGACCAGCGCATCCGCGGCAAGGACGGCTACCAGTACGCCGACGGCACCCCCTCCACCGGACGCCTGCACATCCTTGAGGTGCAGCGGCTCATCCGGTTCATGCCGAAGGTGGTGATCTGCGTGGTGCCCGGCTGGGCGGCCGGGGGCGGGCACAGCCTGCACGTGGTCAGCGACCTGACCCTGGCCAGCGAGGAGCACGCCCGCTTCAAGCAGACCGACGCCGACGTGGCCAGCTTCGACGGCGGCTTCGGCTCGGCGTACCTGGCCCGGCAGGTCGGCCAGAAGTTCGCCCGCGAGATCTTCTTCCTCGGCGACACCTACACCGCGGCCGACGCCCACCGCATGGGCATGGTCAACGCCGTGGTGCCGCACGCCGACCTGGAGGCCACGGCCCTCGAATGGGCGCGCAAGATCAACGGCAAGTCGCCCACGGCGCAGCGCATGCTGAAGTTCGCCTTCAACATGATCGACGACGGTCTGGTGGGCCAGCAGGTCTTCGCCGGCGAGGCGACGCGGCTGGCGTACATGACCGACGAGGCCGCCGAGGGCCGCGACTCGTTCCTGGAGAAGCGCGCCCCCGACTGGTCACCGTTCCCCTGGCACTACTGATCCCGGCCGCAGGAGCCCGCGGGTGACGGAGATCGTGGTGCCGGAGGCGCTGACGGCGTCCCACGTCAGGTGGGACGGCGAGGCGGGACGCGCCTGGTCGGCGGGGCTGCCCGAGCTGGCCGCGCGCTACCTGGAGGAGTGGGGTCTGCGCCTCGACGGCGGGCCGTGGCACGGCGTGGTGTCGCTGGTGCTGCCCGTGGTGCGCGCCGACGGCACGCGGGCCGCGCTCAAGCTCCAGCCGGTCACCGGCGAGAACGCCGGCGAGGGGCCCGGCCTGCGCGCCTGGGCCGGGCGCGGCGCCGTACGGCTGCTCGACGAGGACCCGAGCACCGGCACGCTCCTGCTCGAACGGCTCGACGCCGACCGGTCCCTCTCCGCCGTGCCCGACGACATGGAGGCGCTGCGGATCCTCACCGGGCTGCTCGGACGCCTGGTGGCCCTGCCCGCCCCGCCGGGGTTGCGGCTGCTGGGCGACATCGCCCGCGGCCTGCTGGACGACGCACCGCGCACGGCCGCGGGGCTGGCCCGCGAAGGAGACCGTGAGCTGGTGAACGCCTGCGCGGCGGCCGTCGCCGACGTGGCGGCCGAGCCGGGCGACCGGCTGCTCCACTGGGACCTGCACTACGACAACGTGCTGGCCGGTGACCGCGAGCCGTGGCTGGCCATCGACCCCAAGCCGCTCGCGGGCGATCCCGGGTTCGATCTCATGCCCGCGCTGCGCAACCGGTGGGACGACGTGGCGGCCTCGGGCGACGTGCGGCGCGCGGTGCTCGGGCGCTTCGACCTGATGACGGACCTGCTGGGGCTGGACCGGGCGCGGGCGGCCCGGTGGACACTCGGCCGGGCCCTGCAGAACACCGTCTGGGACGTCAAGGGCGGCGCCGACCGGATGGACGAGGTCCAGGCCGCGATCGCCCGTGCCGTGAGCACCCGCCTCTAGCTCCGCTCGCCCCCGGCGCCGGCTCCGGTCCCGACTCCAGACCCGGCGCCGGTGCCAGGCCCGGTTGCCTGGGCCGGCGAGCGGGCGTGGCCGGCATGCCGCCGCCTCACAGCCAGTACGCGGGGTAGCGGTGGCCCGGGAGCAGTCGGCCGAGCAGGACCCCGCTGGCGATCACGATGGCGCCGGCCGCGGCCACCGGCGTCAGCAGGTACCACGGGGCGGGGGCGGTGAGCCCGATGAGAGCCGCCGTGGCGGCGGCCGGCGGGTGCGGGGCGCGCAGCAACATCATCGGGGCCGTGGTCAGCGCGGCGGCCACCGCGGCGGCCCAGATCGACGGCCCGGCCACCCCCGTGACGGCCAGCGCCACGACGGTCGCCGCCACGTGCCCGAGGACGATGCTCCGGGGCTGCGCGAACGGCGCCGCCGGGACCAGCGCGACGATGGCGGCGCTGGCCACGAACGGCAGCGCGAACAGCGCCAGCCCGCTCAGACTGGTCACGCCGGCGAGCACGAGCAGCGCCGCGAGCGCCGCCCCGGTCGCCTTCACCACGTTCGACAGCGGCGCCCTGGCCGGAGCCTGCGAGGTCCAGCCCCCGAGGCCGCCAGCGAGGACTCCTCGCCGCAGAGCCCCGGCGACCCGGCCCGTGTCGCGGCCTTCGCCTGAGACGGCTCGTAAGGGCTTCTCGTCCGCAACCGGCGGCTGGGCGTCGCGTGCCGGACGATCGTGGAACCGGTCGTGGCGGGTCGGCAGCGCGGGGTGGTCGGCGTGGCGGCGCTTGCTGAGACGGTCGGGCATCGCGGGCTCCAGACGTGGCGAGGCAGGGGGGAGGTCGAGAGCCTTCACCCTAACCGGCTAAACAGTTTTTACAGGTTAGGTGATAGCATGGAGCGATATAACCGGTCAAATTGATTTGAGGGGTTAGGCAGTGAGAGTCCGGCCGCTTCGCGGAGAGCCCGTGGCGTTGGACCTGGTCAACACGGTGTGGCGCGAGCACGGCGCCAGGATGGACCAGTTCGACGATCTCGACGGGGTGCGCGCCTGGCTGTCCGACCACGCCATGGACCACGACGTGGACGGCGGCGGCGCGGGTTCGGGGCTGGAGGCCGTGCGGGACCGGCTGGTGCGGGCCCGGGAGGCCGTGCGGGACACCCTCGAAGGGCGCGGTTCCGCGGGGCTGAACGACGTGCTCGCCCATGGCTCGGTCAGACCGATGATGCGCGACGGCGGGCCGTACGAGCTGGTGGTCGTCGACGAGCCCGCCTGGCGTCCGGCGTGGACGGCGGCGGCGGCGTTCGTGCGGATGATGGCCGAGCGGCCGTCGCGGGTGCGCCCGTGCGCGCACCCCGAGTGCGTGCTGTGGTTCCTGGACGTGAGCAAGAACGGCAGCCGCCGCTGGTGCTCGATGGAGAGCTGCGGCAACCGCGCGAAGGCGGGCCGCTTCAGCAGGCGGCACAAGACCACCGGCTGACCGACCCGCCGGGCCGCGGCGAAGATCATCGCCGACCGAGCCGCCCGGCCGCGACACCGCGCCGACCATCACCGCCGACCGGCACGGCGGCCCATGGCCGCCACCCGGCCCGCCTCTGGCCGGCGATCAGTCGATGACGAAGGCCATCTTGCCGCGGCCGTGGCCGGTCTCGACCTCCCGGTGCGCGTCCGCCGCCTCCTCCAGCCGGTACGTCCGCCGGATCGGGAAGAGCAGCTTCCCCGAGGCGTACAGCTCCGCGTACCGGCCGAGGCGCTCGGCCGTCCGCACGCCCTGCGTCGTCCTGATGCCCAGCTCGGCCGCCTTGCCGTGCTCGACGAGCGTGAGGATGCGGCCGCGGTCCTTGACCAGCTCCAGCGAGACGTCCAGCGCCGCCCCGCCCGCGCCGTCGAGCGCCGCGTCCACGCCGCCGGGCGCGAGCGCGCGCACCCGGTCGGCGAGCCCGTCGCCGTACACCACCGGGACGGCCCCGAGGGCGCGCAGGTGCTCGTGGTTCTCCTCGCGGGCCGTGCCGATCACCGTGGCGCCGCGCCACCTGGCGATCTGCACCGCCGCCGTGCCCACCGCCCCGGCCGCGCCGTGGACGAGCAACGTGTCGCCCTCCCCCACGGCGAGGCCGTCGATGGCCAGCTCGGCCGTCTGCACGGCCGCGGTCAGCGCGCCCGCCACCTCCCAGGGGACGCCCGCGGGCTTGGGGGTCACGTTGGCCGCCGGCACCACGATGTACTCCGCGTAGCCGTTGAGCAGCGAGAAGCCGAGCACCTCGGCCCCCGGCCCGACACCGTCCACGTTCTCGCCGACCTCGTCCACCACGCCCGCGAACTCGTTGCCGGGCACGCGCGGCAGATCACCGCTGACGCCCGGCGGGACCCAGCCCTGGCGGATCGCCGTGTCGTACGGCTGCATGCCCGCCGCCTTCACCCGGACCCGGACCTCACCCGGCCCGGGCTCGGGCAGCGGCAACTCCATGACCTGCAAGACTTCGGGGCCACCGGGGGTGGCGAACGCCGCGGCTCTCATCGTTCGTCTGCTCATGAGCCGAGCGTGCCCCCTCAACCGCGCTTGAGGTCAAGCGATGTTCTACGTGGAACCATGGCGGGACAGCTCCAGGTGGGAGCCGGTGAACCCCTCGCGCAGCCGGCGGTCGTGAGTGACGATCACCAGCATCCCCTGGTACGCCCGCAGCGCCTCCTCCATCTGCTCCACCAGCATCGGCGACAGGTGGTTGGTCGGCTCGTCGAGCAGGAGCAGGTCCACCGGCGCGCTGACCAGCCGGGCCAGCTCGATCCGGCGGCGCTGGCCGTACGAGAGCTCGCCCACCCGCAACCGCAGGTCGGCCGGCCGGAACAGCCCCAGGGCGAGCAGCGCGTCGGCGTGCTCGTCCAGGGCACCCGGACGCCCGTCGGCGTAGGCCCGCAGCACCGTGCGGTTCAGCGGGCCGGTCGCCTCCTCCTGGCGGAGCAGCCCGACGCGGGCGGGCCGGCGTACCGTGCCCTGCTCGGGCTTCAGCTCACCGGCGAGGACCCGCATCAGCGTGGTCTTGCCGGCGCCGTTGGGGCCGGTGACGAGCAGCCGCCCGCCCGGCGGGATCTTCAGCTCGCCGAGCCGCAGCCGGCCGGGGACCAGCACGTCGCGCAGCTCCACGTCCAGATCGGAGCCCCGGTGGGCCGTCAGGGAATCCGCGGTGAAGCGCAGCGGTCGCGGCGGCGGCGGAACGGGGTTCTCGCGCAGCCACTCGGTCCGCTGCCGGGCCCGCCGGATCCGCCCCATCGCGCCGTGCGCCCGCGACCTGGCCCGGAAGGCGCCCGAGCCGTTGACCGCGAGCGGCACCTTGCGGGGGATCGCGTGCATCCGCACGATGTTGGACTCGGCGATGCTCGTCTGCCGGGCCACCTCGGCCGTCCACTCCTCGTACGCCTGGATCCGGCGCTGCCGCTCGGCGGCCTTGGCCGTGAGGTAACCGGAGTAGCCGTTGCCGTAACGGCTCACCCGTCCGCCGGAGACCTCCAGGATCGTGGAGGTGACCCGGTCGAGGAACACCCGGTCGTGGGTGATCGCCACCACCGTGCCGCGGTGCTCGCGCAGGTGCCGCTCCAGCCAGGCCACGGCCTCGTCGTCGAGGTCGTTGGTCGGCTCGTCGAGCAGCAGCAGCTCCGGCGCGGCGGCGAGGGTCGCGGCCAGGGCCAGCCGTGACCGCTCGCCGCCGGAGAGCGTGCCGAGGCGCCGCCCGCGGTCGAGCCCGGGCAGGCCGAGACCGTGCAGCGCGACGTCCACGCGCGCGTCGGCCGTGTAGCCGCCGCGCGCCTCGAACTCCGCGACGAGCCCGGCGTACGTCTCCATCGCGGCGTGCACGTCCGGCCCGACGTTCTCGCCCGGCCGGACGTTCTCGCCCAGCCGGACGTTCGCACCCAGCCGGGCGTTCGCGTCCGTCGTGGCGTCGGTGAGCGCCCGCTCGGCGTCCCGGATGCGGGCTTCGAGGGCTCGCACGTCGGCGAGGGCGCGGTCGATCACGTCGGCCACGCTCGCCTCGGGCGGCAGGCCGAGCGTCTGCGGCAGGTGGCCGACGCCGCCGGGCGCCCGCACGACGAGCTCGCCGTTGTCGGGCCGCTCGACGCCGGCCATCAGCCGGAGCAACGTCGACTTGCCGGAGCCGTTGTCACCGATGACCCCGACCCGCTCGCCGGGCTTGACGGCGAAGGTGACGCGGTCGAGCACGACGCGCTCGCCGTAACGCTTGGTGACGTCGGAAAGGGACAGTTGGGCAGCACGCATGAAGGGCCCACCTCCTGGAATCGTCGCGAACCATTGCTGGAACGGGACGCCGGCGGAGCGTCGAGCTCTACGCGGCGGCGTCCGGCGCGGTGATCACAGGAAGTTGGAGCACATGGTCACGGGACTGTAGGGAGTTCCGGTGACCATGTCAACCCCTCATCGGTCGAGCAGGGCCTCGGCCGCCGCGACCGACGCCTCACTCGCGGGCAGCAGCGGCAGCCGCACGTCGGCCGACGGGATGAGGCCCCGGGCGGCAAGGACACCCTTGATGACGGTCGGGTTGGGCTCGGCGAACAGGGCGGCCGACAGCCGGGTCAGGCGGTGGCCGAGGTCCCGCGCCCGCGTGACGTCGCCCGCGTCCCAGGCGGCGGCCAGGTCGGCGAAGTCGCGCGGAGCGAGGTTCGCCGAGGCCAGGATGCCGCCGGAGGCGCCGGCCGCGAGCAGCGGCGAGATGACCGCGTCGTCGCCGCCCAGCACGTCGAACCCGTCGGGCCGGTCGCCGAGCAGGTCCAGGGCCTCCTGGTCGACGCCGCCGGTCGCGTACTTCACCCCGGCGATCATCGGGTGGGCGCCCAGGTGGCGCAGCGTGGCGGCGCTCACGGCCTGACCGGTCCGGTAGGGGATGTGGTAGATCACCAGCGGCACCGGCGAGCCGTCGGCCAGCGCCTCGAAGTGCGCGACGACACCGCGCTCCGACGGGCGCAGGAAGTACGGCACGGTCACCAGGGCGGCCGTGACGTCCGGCGGCAGCGCCTCCAGCGCCCTGAGCACCGAGTGGGTGTCGTTGCCGGTCACGCCCACGGTCAGGGGCACCTCGCGCTCGCGGCACACCTCCGCGCACACCTCGACGACCTGCGCGCGCTCGTCCGGGGACAGCGCGGCGGCCTCGCCGGTGGTGCCGAGCGCCACCAGCCCGGACGCGCCCTCGTCGAGGACGCGGCAGGCGAGCTTGCCGAGCACGTCGGCGGCCACCTCTCCGGTGACTCCCGGGGCGGTCCCCGTGGGGGCGAACGGCGTGACGAGCGGTACGTGGATTCCCTTCAGCATGCTTCGAGCCTGACGCGGGCCGATACGTCAGGTCCAGTTCGGATATGTGCGGTCGAGCGTAAGCTCGACTGATGCTCGATCCTCGCAAGCTGCGCCTCCTGCGGGAACTCGCCCGGCGCGGCACGATCGCCGCCGTCGCCGAGGCCGTCATGTTCACGCCGTCGGCGGTGTCGCAGCAGCTCAGCGCGCTGGAGCGGGAGGCGGGCGTGCCGCTGCTGGAGCGCACCGGCCGCACCGTCACGCTGACGCCAGCCGGCCGGCTGCTGGTGGAGCACGCGCAGACCGTCCTGGAGGAACTGGAACGCGCGTCGGCCGCGCTGGCGGCCGTCCGGGGCGGGCCGTCGGGGCCGGTGCGCATCGGCGCGTTCCCGACGGCGGCCCGGGCGCTGATGCCCGCGGCGCTGGCCGAGCTGGCGCGCGCCTGCCCGGAGCTGGAGCCCATGGTGTCCGAGATCGACCCCGCCGACGTCTCCGGGGCGCTGCGGGCGGGCGAGCTGGACGTCGCCCTGGTCCACGAGTACGACTTCGTGCCGGCGGAGGCGGACCCGGCGCTGGCCACCGAGCCGCTGTTCGCCGAGCCGATGTACCTGACCGGCCGGGCGGCCCTGGCCGAGGCCCGCGACGACCCGTGGATCACCGGGAAGCCGGGCACCCTCTGCCACGCCATGACGATCCGGGCCTGCCAGGCGGCGGGGTTCGAGCCGCGGGTGCGCCATCAGGTGGACGACTTCGACACGGTCCTCGCGTTCGCCGCCGCCGGTCAGGGGGTGGCGCTGGTGCCGCGCCTGGCGGCGCTCGCGCCGCCGCCGGGCGTGACGCTGTCGGAGCTGCCGCTGAGCCGCCGCACGCTGGCGGCCTTCCGCGGCGGGTACGGAGGGCACCCGGCGATCGGCGCGGCCGTCGCCGCCTTCCGCACCGCGATCACCCACCTCCCCCTCTGAACGCCTCCCCCTCTGAGCACGGCTCCGGTCAGCCGTCCGCCAGCACCTCGCCCAGCACGGCGTCGGTGCTGGACTGGTCAGTGTTGTAGTCACCGGCCGTGACCGCCACCACCAGCCGGTTCTCCGCCGCCACGAGGATCCGCTGGCCGCCGTTGCCCATGGCCGCCACCCAGTGTCCCGGGTTCACGTACCACTGGTAGCCGTACTCGAACCCTTCAGCGATCCGGACCCGGGGCCGCAGCATCTCGGCGATCCACTCCCGCGGCACCAGCCCGCGCCCGCCGTCGAGCACCAGCGACCCCAGCTCGGCCAGGTCGCGCGGGCGCAGCCGCAGTCCCGCCGCGGCCATCGCGACGCCGCGGTTCGCCGTCCACTCGAACGGCATGCCGAGCGGCCCGAACAGCCGCTCCCGCGCGAACTCCTCCAACGGCACGCCCGCCCCGTCGGCGATGAGCTTGCCGAGCAGCGCCGCCGCGCCGCCGCAGTACCGCCACCGCTTCCCCGGCTCCTCCACCAGGGGACGCTCCAGGACGTACCGGTAGCGGTCCGGCGCCTCCTCCATGGCCAGCTCGCTGTTGGCGGTGCTGGTGTAGGGGACGTCCTCGTTCCAGTCCAGGCCGAGGGTCATGGTGAGGGCATGCTCGACCGTCAGGTGCTTCTTGCCCTCAGCCAGGTCGGCGTACGCGGGGAAGGCGGGCAGCAGCGGCTCGCCGGGCGCGGGCACGAGGCCGTCGCCGAGGGCGGCGCCGTACAGCAGCGCGACGACGCTCTTGGTCACGGAGCGGACGTCATGGACGACGTCCGGCCCGAACGTCACGTGCCCCAGCGGTTCGTTCAGCCGGAAGTCCTCGCCCGCGCCGTACCGCTCCAGCTCCACCCGCCCGTCCCGGACCACGACCAGCCCGTGCAGGCGCGGCGCCCCGGCCGCCGCCAGCAGCGCGTCGACCCGCTCCGCGATGTCCATCCCCGTTCCTCCTCCGTCGAACGCCATCGAACTCCACCGAACTCCATCGAATAGGACACGCATACCGCCTGACATGGTGTCAGCCGCAAACCGCTTTTACGCCAGCCAGTCGGCATTTGTTGGAATGATTGGCAGGAATGCCCGCCAGATCCGCGAAAGTGCGCTCATACTGGAGCCAGCTGGCCCCCCTACAGGAGCATTCATGCGGAAGACACCCCCTCGCATGACGCCGGAGGAGGAGCTGCCGGCAGGCCAGTTCCTCCAGCTCGCCGCAGTCGACTTCACCGGCGTCTACGCCGTGCACCTAGCCGCCAAGGACGAGCGGCTGAAGATGACCAGGCTGGGGATGAGCCTGCTCTCGGGCCCGTTCCTGGCGACCATCGCCCTAACCAGCGCCAAGGTCGTGGACCCGCGCAGCCTGACCTCCTGGAACACCGTCCCGTGGTACCTGTTCGCGCTGGTGACGGCGTTCGGGCTGCTCAGCGTGCTGCCGTTCCTGCGGCTGATCGAGGCGGTGAACGCGCACGCCCGCACGGCCCGGGCGATCAACAACTTCCGGCTCCTCTACGCGACCCGGCTCAAGGACGAGCTGGCCTGGTCGCCGAACCTGCCGGTGGACCCCCGCTTCCCCGAGACCTTCGCGCCCCTCGCCTGGCCGGGGATCAACGTCATGATGCTGGCCGTCGCCAACAGCTTCTACCTCGTGGTCGGCGTCACCGGCCTCAGCGGCCAGACGCCCGACCCGATCCTGCTGACCACGAGCGTCACGCTGGTGGCGCTGGTCCACTACTCGATCTACTACGTGCGCTGCAACGTCACGCGGCGGCGCCGGCTGCCCAACAACCCGTACCAGTTCCCGAACGTGGAGACCTGAATGCCCGGCCCTGCTCTGTGGGCGTCATGTGGGGAGGCGTGGATCTGGCTGATGCGCCATGTGTGGACGGAGGGCGCGCTCGGCGACGACGATCGCGGCCCCGTCATGGAGGGGCCGCCCGTGCTCTTCGAGATCGCCCAGGTGCGGCGGGACGACCCCGTGCTGGAGAGGTTCGGCGACGCGGACCGGCTCGCGCTCTACTGCCGCAAGTTCACCCAGGACACGATCGTGCCCCCGTTCAAGTACAGCTACGGGGCCCGGATCAGGGGCCAGCTCGCGTGGGCCGTGGACCTGCTGCGCACCAAGCCGTACAGCAAGAGCGCCTGGATCTCGCTGACCGTGCCGGGCGAGCCGTACGACTCGGTGCCGTGCCTGAGCGGGCTGGCCTTCCGGATCAGGGACGGCGGGCTGGTGATGACGGCGGCGTTCCGGTCGCAGAACGCGTTCACCAGCTACCTGAACTACGTGCCGCTGTCGGAGGTCCAGGCCGGGGTGGCGCGGAGCCTCGGCCTGGACTGCGGTCCGATGCGGGTGTTCGTGGACGTTCCCCACCTCTACCTGTCCGACAGCACGCACGTGCTGCGCGTCATGCGGCCGTGTCTACCGAAGCTGCTGTGAGCGGCGCGGCGATCTCCTCCAGGCCCTTCTGCTCGGCCTTGACCCCGAGGAACAGCTCGACGATCCCGGCGGCGATCATGATGACCGCGCCGATCGTGAACGCCAGCGCCGTGTCACCCGGCACGCCGGTCTCCACCAGCCCGGCGAAGACCAGCGGACCGGCGATGCCGCCCGCCGCGGTGCCGATCGCGAAGAAGAACGCGATCGCCATCGCCCTGGTCTCCATGGGGAAGATCTCGCTGACCGTCAGGTAGGCCGAACTGGCTCCGGCCGAGGCGACGAACAGCACCGCGCACCAGCAGGCGGTCAGCGTGACGGCGTTGAGCATGCCCTGGTCGAACAGCCAGGCCGTGCCGAGCAGCAGCACTCCCGAGCCGATGTAGGTGGCCGAGATCATCGGCACCCGGCCGACCGTGTCGAACAGCCTCCCGAGCAGCAGCGGGCCGAGGAAGTTGCCGATCGCGATCACGGCGAAGTAGTAGCCGGTGTGCGTGTCGATCTTGTAGAACGTGGACAGGATCTGGGCGTAACCGAACGTGATGGCGTTGTAGAGGAACGCCTGCCCGACGAACAGCGACAGGCCCAGGATCGTGCGCTTGGGGTAGCGCGCCACCATCGTGTGCGCGATCTGCACGAAGCCGATCGATTTGCGCTGGTGGATGGTGACGGAGCCCTTGGGCTCCGGCAGGTCGCCGCCCACCTGCTCCTCGATCTCGCCGACGAGCTGCTCGGCCTCCTTGCCGTGGCCGTGTATGAACAGCCAGCGCGGGCTCTCGGGCACGTGCCGCCGGACGAGCAGGATGGCGACGCCGAGCACCACGCCGAGGCCGAAGGCGATGCGCCAGCCGATGTTGACCGGCAGGTCGTTGAGCAGCGGCACGGTCAGCAATGCGCCGCCCGCCGCGCCGAGCCAGTAGCTGCCGTTGATGATGATGTCGATGCGGCCGCGGTGGCGGCTCGGGATCAGCTCGTCGATGGCCGAGTTGATGGCCGCGTACTCACCGCCGATGCCGAACCCGGTCATGAACCTGAACAGGAAGAACCACCACGCGTCGAAGGAGAAGGCCGTCATCAGGGTGGCCACCAGGTAGACGACCAAGGTGACGAGGAACAGCTTCTTGCGGCCGAACCTGTCGGTCAGCCAGCCGAAGAACAACGCGCCCAGGCACGCCCCGGCCACGTACAGGGCCGCCGCGGTCCCGGCGACCTGCGCCTGGCTGATGTCGATGCCACTGCCCGGCTTGGCGAGCTGGGCCGACAGGTTGCCCACGATGGTGACTTCGAGGCCGTCGAGGATCCAGACGGTGCCAAGGCCGATGACGATCATCCAGTGCCAGCGTGACCACGGCAGCCGGTCCAGCCGTGCGGGCACCTTGGTGGTGATTGTGCCGGTATCCACGTCCTTCATGAAGGAAACCTGGTACCCAGCAGGCAGATCACAAACGTCGGTTCACCCGACGGCTACGGGCTTGCGGGCCTCCAGCATCCAGGTCCTGAACCACGGCCCGCCGTACCAGAACCGCCAGCCCAGGTCGCGCCTGCGGACGTCCACGACGCCGAGCTCCCGCAGCGTCTGCTCGTACGCGGGGGTGTGCTGGAAGTCGGCCAGCAGCAGGAGCCCGCCGGGCCGCAGCACGCGGTGCGCCTCCCTGACGGCCCGCGCGCGGCCCTCGGCGTCCGGGATGTTGTGGACGGCCAGGCTCGACACGATCACGTCGAACGAGGCGTCCTCGAACGACAGCTCCCGCATGTCGCCGGTGACCAGGTCCACGCGCACGCCCTCGGCCTCGGCGTTGCCCCGGGTGACGCTCTCGTCGTTGCCCGACTGGTCGCGCGAGCGCCAGAGGTCGAGGCCGGTGGCCCGGCCCTCCGGCAGCCGTTCGGCGGCCAGCAGCAGCACCGCGCCGCGCCCGCAGCCGAGGTCGAGCAGCCGCTCGTCGCCCTTGAGCCGCTCCAGTTCCTCGGCCCACACGGCGAACTTGCCGCGCCGGGTCGTGTAGAGGTAGCTGGCCGCGCTGGCCGAGGTGTAGATGCCGCCCAGGAGGAAGGCGACTCCGGCCACCGGGACGCCCTGCATGAAGGACGTCACCGAGAGCACCAGCACCACGAGGGCTCCGATCACGAGACCCAGCAGGGCCAGCGGAGCGTCGAATCCGTAGCGTCCACGTCTCATAGTCACGTTATATCTCGATCTCGCGTTATATCGCAATCTTGGTTTGACCGGGAATTGGCATGACACTTCCCCTTCCCCGCCCTCATTCGACGACAAACCGTCTCTAACGTGGAAGACAGATGCGCAAAATGGGGGTTGAGCAGGGATGACGACCGGAGAACGCAGTTTCGGCCCCGGCGCGGCGATCGCGCTGACTCTGGGATCGGCGTTCCTGTGGGGGGTGGCCCACGTGGCCACCGACCGCCGCAAGACCGGCTTCGCGCTCATGGTGACGCACGTGCTGCTGCTGGCCGTGATCATCACCGCGGTGACGGCCTTCGGCACCCAGGTCCTGGCGCTGGCCGTGCAGCCCTTCTGGCTCACCACCCTGTCCGTCGCGCTGGCCGTGCTCGCGCTCGTCTGGTCCGCGGTCATCGTCCGGTCGTTCGTGCTGGTACGGCCCGAGCCGGCCAACACCGCGGGCCGCGTCCTCAGCGCGACCTTCACCGCCGGGCTGTGCGCGCTCGTCCTGGCGCCGACCGCGTACGCGGCCCGGCTGGCCTACCTGTCGCATGACGTGGTCGACTCGATCTTCACGGCCGAGATGACCCCGATCGTCGCCGACGATCCGTGGAACGGCGCGGCGCGGATCAACTTCCTGCTGATCGGCGCCGACTCCGCGCCCGGACGCCCCGGGGTGCGCACCGACAGCGTGACCGTGGCCAGCGTCGACACCGCGACCGGCGACACCACGCTGTTCGGCCTGCCGCGCAACCTGGAGCAGGTCCAGCTCCCGCGCGGCCCGGCCCGCCAGCGCTTCCCGAACGGCTTCTCCGGCGACGGCCCCGACACGCCGGGGCTGCTCAACGAGATCTTCCAGTACGCCGAGGACTACCCGGAGATGGTGCCCGGCGTGCGCCACGGCCAGCGCGGCCCCGCCCTGCTCAAGCAGACCGTCAGCGACATCCTCGGCATCCCGGTGAAGTACTACGCGATGGTCGACATGAAGGGCTTCGCGCAGATCATCGACGCCATGGGCGGGGTGAAGGTCACCATCAAACAGCCCATCGTGTACGGCAAGTACCGCGAGGGACACCTGGCCGCCGGCACCCGCAAGCTCTCCGGCCAGGAGGCGCTGTGGTTCGGCCGCTCCCGCACCGACAGCGACGACTACGTGCGCATGGGCCGCCAGAAGTGCCTGCTGTACGCCGTGGCCAAGCAGGCCGACCCGGTGACCGTGCTCAACAGCTTCGAGAAGCTGGCCGCGGCCACCAAGCGCGCGATCTCCACCGACATCCCGAAGAACTTGCTGCCGCCGCTCATCGAGCTGTCGGACAAGGTGAAGGACGCGCGGATCCGGAGCCTCAGCTTCGTGCCACCGCTGATCAACACCGCCTCGCCCGACTGGGGGCTCATCCGGGCCAAGGTCACCAAGGCGCTGGCCGACCGGCCCGCCGTGCGCCGCCCGGGCCACCCCAAGGCCCCCACGACCGCCCAGGGCTACGACCGGCCGATCGCGCTGGACGCCGCCTGCCACTGAGCGACCCCTCACTCCGCGTCCCACAGCGCCCCCCGGGCTTCGGCCCGGGGGGCGTCCGCGCGTTTACGCCCTCGCGGCCGCGGCCGATGTGGCATCATGGGCGTCACCTGAGAACGACAACGGTTTTCATAATCATCTGGAGCTATCGTGAGGGTGGCCTTCGTCGGCAAGGGCGGCAGCGGCAAGACGACGATGTCGGCCCTGTTCGCCAGGCACGTGGCGAGCCAGGGCGGCCCGGTGGTCGCCGTCGACGCCGACATCAACCAGCACCTGGCGCTCGTCCTGGGCGCGGGCCGGGCCCCCGAGCCGCTCGGCGCCCATCTCACCGAGATCAAGGACTTCCTGCGCGGCGACAACCCGCGCATCCCCTCGGCCGAGGCCATGGTCAAGACGACCCCGCCGGGGCGCGGGTCCCGGCTGCTGAGCCTGGACGACCTCGCCGCCTCGCCGTACGCGGTGACCACGCCCGACGGCGTCAGGCTGCTGGCCACCGGCCCGTTCGGCGAGGACGACCTCGGCGTCGCCTGCTACCACTCCAAGGTGGGCGCGGTCGAGCTGCTGCTCAACCACCTGGTCGACGGGCCCGGCGAGTACGTCGTGGTCGACATGACCGCCGGGGCCGACTCGTTCGCCTCGGGGCTGTTCACCCGGTTCGACCTGACCTTCCTCGTGGCCGAGCCGACCCGGCAGGGCGTCGGCGTCTACCGGCAGTACGCCGAGCACGCCGCCGGGTTCGGCGTGCGGGTCGCGGTCGTCGGCAACAAGGTCCACGGCCCCTCCGACGTCGACTTCCTGCGCGCCGAGGTGGGCGCCGACCTGGTGGCCTGGATGGAGCACTCGGCGGCCGTCCGCGCGATGGAGCAGGGCCGGCCGCTCGCCCTGGCCGACCTGGAGCCGGCCAACTCCGACACGCTCGCCGCGCTGCTCAAGCACCTCGACGCGCAGGAGAAGGACTGGGTCAGGTTCGGTCGCCAGGCCGAGGAGTTCCACCTGCGCAACGCCCGGGCCTGGGCGGACGCGCGCACCGGCCTCGATCTGTCCCTGCAGATCGACCCCGGGTTCACCTACGGACCGCCGATGACCACACGAGTGTCCCCCTCCAGCCATCTGGAGCACCACGCCGACCGCTCATAGCGTCGGTTCGATCCCCTTCGAGAGGAGACAGCATGTCGCTGACCGTTCCGAACGACCTGCTCGACCAGGCCAGGACCGGAGAGGTCGAGGACGCGGCGTTCGTCGCCTGCGTGCGCGAGTCCCTGCCCTACGCGTGGTCGGTGATCAGCGAGCTGGTCCAGCAGCGGGCGCGTGACGGGGCCGAGTTCGCCGACAACCAGGTGCCGCCGCCTTCGGAGGAGGCGCGGGGCCAGCTCCTGCGCTGCCTGGCGAGTGACGCCATGCGCGGCGCGCTGGAGCGTCACTTCGGCGTGCGGCTGGCGTTCCAGAACTGCCACCGGGTCGCGGTCTTCGACCCGGCGGCCACCGAGGCGCTGAGCGCGTTCGTCACGCCCCGCGCGCAGATCCTCAACCAGAAGCCCGAGCTGGTCGACTGCTGACCGCTTGAGCCAGGGGGCGGCGGGCCGCACGGCCCGCCGCCCCGCTCAGTTCGGGGGCAGGGCGGTCCGCACGCGGGGCAGCACCTCGGCGCCGAGCCGGCGGACGTTGTCCACGGCGCGGCGGTGGTCGCCGATCCCCTCGACCATGAGGATGATCCGCCGCACGCCCGTGGCCTCGGCCGTGGCGAGGACCGCCTCCGCGCACCGGTCCGCCGACCCGACGGGATGCACGCGGGTCAGGAAGTCCACGTACGCGGGCACGTCCCGCGCTGGCCGCCTGCGCCCGTCCACCGGCACGTAGCCGGCCAGGCCGGGCTCCAGCCAGCGCGGCATCGCCTCCTTGAGCTCCCGGACGGCCTGCCGCGTCGAGTCGGCCACATGCCCCACGGCCGCCGCCACGTGGGCGCCCGATCCGGGGCGCAGCGCGTCGTACGCCGCCACGTGGGCGCCCGGCCCGGGGCGCAGCGCGTCGTACGCCGCCACGGCCGCCGCCTTCTCGCGGTCGTCCACGTGCATCCCGAGCAGCATCGGCAGCCCCCGGCGCGCCGCCAGCTCCAGCGTCGCCTCCGACGTGCACGCCACCACCGGCCGCAGCGTGGCGGCGGGCACCAGGTCCACCTCCCTGAACCGGAAGAACTCCCCCTCGGCCGCCACCCGGCCGCCCGACAGCGCCCGCACGAGCACGTCCAGCGACTCGCCGAACCCCCGCTCGAACCGCTCCAGCCCGGTCCCGAACACCTCCAGGTCCATCCACGGCCCGCCCCGCCCGACCCCGAGCGTGAACCGGCCGCCCGACAGGTGGTGCAGCATGGCCGCCTGCTCGGCCAGCGCCACGGGATGCCAGGTGGACAGCACGCTCACCGCGGTGCCGAGGCCGATCCGCGAGGTGCGCCCGATCGCCACGGCGGCCAGCGTGGTCGCCGACGGGCACACCCCGTAGGTCATGAAGTGGTGCTCGGCGACCCAGGCGTCGTCGAACCCGGCCTCCTCGGCCGCCACCACCAGCTCGACGGTGTCGGCCAGCACCCGCCCGGGATCGCGGCCCGGGAAGCCCGCCGCCACGAGGAAGACGCCGACGCGCACCGGACCTCCCTAGCCGAACAGGCTGACCTGACCCTCGCTCGCCGCCGGATCGCGGTGCCGCTTCAGGTGGCGCCACCGCGGCAGGTCGTCGAGGTAGGACCACGACATGCGGTGGTGCTCGGTGGGCCCGAGCCGCGCCAGCGCCTCCTGGTGGACGGGCGAGGGATATCCGGCGTTGTCGGCGAAGCCGTAGGCGTCGCAGCCGAGCGTCGCCATGTGGGCGTCGCGCCGCACCTTGGCCAGCACGGACGCGGCGGCCACCGAGACGCTGGCCGCGTCGCCCCTGACCTCCAGGCGCACCGGCCAGGGCGCGCCGATGTAGTCGTGGGAGCCGTCGAGGATGACCGCGCCGGGCCGTACGGGGAGGGCGTCGAGGGCGCGGCGGGCGGCCCGGCGCAGCGCCTCGGTCATGCCGACCGCGTCGATCTCCTCGTGCGTGGCGTCGCCGAAGGCGATGCCCGCGGCCCATTCGCGCACCTCGGCGGCGAGCGTCTCGCGCCGGGCCGGGGTGAGCTGCTTGGAGTCGGTCAGCCCGGCGGGCGGCTCGGACAGGTCGGTGACGACCGCGCAGACGGTCACGGGTCCCGCCCAGGCGCCGCGGCCGACCTCGTCCACGCCGGCCACCGTGCTGACGCTGGGCTGGGAGAGCAGGAGGTGCTCGATGTCGTACGTCGGCGCCATAGCCGCACACGCTATCGCGCGGTCAGCGGCCGGGGGGACCGATCGGGTCGAGGTCGGCGGCGAGGTAGCGGGCCGCCACGTGGACGGCCCGCAGCGTCACCGACACCGACGGCCGGTGGACGCTGGACCCCCGCGCGACCGCGTGGACCTCGCGTCCCACCGGGTTGCCCGGGAACTGCCGCACCGCCACCCCGCGCACGCCCGCCGCGAGCGCGAGCGCCGGCACGGCGGCGATGCCGAGCCCCTTGGCCACCAGCGACAGGATCGTCCCCAGCCCCTCGAACTCCCAGGGCGTCGGCCGCGTGCCACCCACGTCGAAGAGCAGCCGGTCCACGGCCAGGCGGGACGGCTCGCCGTCCGGGGTGGCCATCCACGGCTCGTCGCGCAGCTCGCGCAGGTCGATCGGCACGTCGGGGTCGGCCAGCCGGTGCTTGCGCGGCACCACCAGCACGAGGGGGTCGCTCAGCAGCGGGAAGACGCGCAGGTGCTCGCTGTCCCGGACGCGGCCGTACCAGTCGTCGACCAGCGCGATGTCCACCTCGCCCGACTGCACCTCGCGCATGCCCCGCCCGGACCTGCTCTGCCGCAGCCGCAGCGTCAGCTCGGTGTGGCGGCGCAGCGAGCGGGCGAGCGCCGGCGCGAACGCCACGGCCGCCGTCGGGAAGGCCGTCACCACGACGCGTCCCGAGGGGGTGCCCGCGTGCGCGGACAGGTCCGACTCGGCCTCCTCGACCATGGCGAGGATGCGCTCGGCGTGCGCGACGAGGCGCCGACCGGCGTCGGTGAGCTCGGCGCTGCGCGCGGTGCGGTCGAGCAGGGCCGTGCCGGTCTCCCGCTCCAGGGCGACGAGCTGCTGTGACACCGCCGAGGGGCTGTAGCCGAGCGACGCGGCGGTGGCGGCGATGCTGCCGCGCCGGCCGAACTCGCAGATCAACATCAATCGCCGCAAATCGAGCATCGGTCTTCCTTACGCCTACCCACGAAAAGCCTCGCTTGTTCTGATGCAATACTGCAAGCAGGCTGGGAACGTGACAAACATGAGCATTACCCTCTCTGCCACGTTGGCGGCCAACGAAGACATCGAACGAAGACGACGCGCCGGGGAGCGCGTGCTGCACCTGGCCTTCGGCGAGGCAGGTCTGCCCGTCCACCCGGCGCTGCGCGACAGGCTGGTGGCCGAATCCGGCCGCAACGGTTACGGTCCCGTCGCCGGCGCCCCCGAGCTGCGCGCCGCCGCCGCGGGCTACTGGAGCCGGCGCGGACTCCCCACCGACCCCGGCCTGGTCGTCTGCGGGCCGGGCAGCAAGCCCCTCCTGTACGGCCTGCTCCTGGCGATCGGCGGCGACATCGTGCTGCCCAGGCCGAGCTGGGTCAGCTACGCCGCGCAGGCCGACCTGGTCGGCTCCCGCCCCCTCCTCGTGCCCCCGCCCGCCGGCGAGGGCGGCGTGCCCGATCCCGCCGGGGTCGCCGAGGCGGTGCGCCGGGCCCGCGCCCAGGGCCGCGCCGTCGGCTCCGTGCTCGTGACGTTGCCGGACAACCCGACCGGCCGCCTGGCCACCTCCGAGACCATCGGCCGCCTGGTGGACGTGGCCCGCGAGCTGGACCTCCTGATCATCTCCGACGAGATCTACCGCGACCTGCTGCACGAGCCCGCCCCCGCCTACGTCTCGCCCGCCGACCTGGCGCCCGAGCGGACCGTCATCACCACCGGGCTGAGCAAGAGCCTCGCCCTGGGCGGCTGGCGGATCGGCGTGACGCGGCTGCCCGAGGGCGCGCACGACCTGCGCGCGCGGGTGCTCGCCGTGGCCAGCGAGATCTGGTCGGCGCCGGCCGCGCCGGTGCAGCAGGCGGCCGCGTACGCCTTCTCCGAGCCGCCGGAGCTGGCCGAGCGCGTGGCGCTCAGCCGCCGCCTGCACGGCGCGGTCGCGCGCGCGGTCCACGCCCGCTTCGCCGCGATCGGCGCGAGCACGCCCGACCCGCAGGGCGGCTTCTACCTCTACCCGGACCTCGGCCACCTCGGTCTCGGCGGCTCCGCCGCGGTCACCCGGCGGCTGCTGGAGGACCACGGCATCGGCGTCCTGCCCGGTCACGCGTTCGGCGACGACCCCGCCGCCGCCCGCGTACGGGTCGCCGTCAGCCTCCTGTACGGCGAGACGGCCGAGCAGCGGCTGGCCGCGCTGGACGCCTCCAACCCGGTCACGCTGCCGTGGATCTCGGCCGCGCTGGACCAGTTGTCGGACGGCCTCGCGGGGCTCGCCGAGGCCATGCCGGGAGCGGCGCGTGAACGGCGTCCGGCCCTCGTGCCGACCCCATGTCACGGTTAGGCGAAATCTTCGCACAGAGGGGCTGCCCGAAACCCCGAATCAACCCTCTGACCTGGGCAAACAGCACATGATCCGAAACCCGCGAAACAAGCGCGAAAGAAGGTGGCCGTTGCCTGGTCACAACCGGCCCGGTCAGCCCTCATCATGTGCTCATGCCCGCTCTTGTCACCCTGTCCGGGCGCCTCGTGCGCCTGGAACCTCTCAGCCCCGCGGCGATCGACGATCTCGTCGCCGCGGCGAGTGAAGACCGCTCCACGTATGCCTTCACTCGCGTCCCGAACGGCCGGGACGAGATGGTCTCCTATGTGGAGGCCGCGCTGGCTGAGCAGGCGGGGGGCCGCACGATGCCCTTCGCCATCCGGTGGCTGCACACCGATCGCCTGATCGGTGCCACCCGTCTCATGAACCTGGAGTACTGGCAGGGCCCCATGCCCTGGCCTCCGGGGACACTGAGCGCGGTGGGCGAGATCCCGTCCGTGGCGGACATCGGCTACACGTGGCTGGGCGCGTCAGCCCAGGGCACGGGTGCCAACCGGGAGAGCAAGTTCCTGCTGCTCTCCCACGCCTTCGAGACCTGGAACGTCCACCGCATCACGCTCAAGGCTGACGTACGCAACGTCAAATCCCGGGCCGCCATCGAGGCCCTCGGCGCACACTTCGACGGGGTGCGGCGAGCGGAAAGCCGAGGCGCCGACGACACGGTCCGAGATACGGCGTTCTATTCCATCCTGAGTTCCGAGTGGCCGGCCGTCCGTGAGCGGCTGGCGCGAAGACTCGGGCTGGTGGAGGCCGCCTAGCAACCATGTCCGCCGAAGGCCCCGCCCACCTGATCCGGGCGGGGCCGGTATTCCGGACCCGGGAGGCATGACCGCCCCCGCGTCGTTCGGGGCCATGCCTCACTGACCCTCAGCATCCGCTCCGTAGCTCAACGCCCGATCAACACCGAATCAACGCCCACACCCGAAACGCCCGGGGTATTCCCCGCGGGGTAACGTATTCACCGCATGCGAGAAACGCCCTCGCCATCTCTTCCGCGGAAGATCTGCGCGGACGGAAAGATTTACGGCGGAGGGGCATGCCTATGTGTTAGGCAAGGTTCGCTCTATGATTTGGTAACAAATCGTTCCATTGCCCTGGAGACATACGGCATGGCTGGTCAGAGCGTCGAAGGCGGCCTTCGGTTCGCCGTGCTCGGTCCCGTGCGGGCGTGGCGTGATGGCGCGGAACTCGACCTGGGCACCCCGTTGCAGCGTTCCATTCTCGGGATGCTGCTGCTGCGCGAGGGCCGCGCGGTGACCCCGACCGAGATGATCGACGCCGTCTGGGGGGACGACTCGCCCCCGAGGGCCCTCGGCGCCCTGCGCACGTACGTCTCCCGGCTGCGCACGGTCCTCGAACCCGACCGCCCCGCCCGGTCCCGTCCCGAGATCCTCACCTCCGTGGGGCGCGGCTACGCGCTGCGCCTGCCCGACGGGGCGCTCGACCTGGTCCGCTTCGAACGCGGCCTCCACGAGGCCGAGGCGGCCCGCAAGGCCGGACGGCCCTCCGCCGCGGCCGAGGCGCTGCGCTCCGCCGTCGCCCTGTTCGAGGGCGAGCCGCTGGCCGGCGCCGTCGGCCCCTACGCCGAGCACCAGCGCGACCGCCTCGTCGAGTGCCGGCTCAGCGCCGTCGAGACGCTCATGGACGTGGACCTGGAGCTGGGCCGCCACGCCGACGTGGTCTCCGAGCTGATCGCGCTCACCGCCGAGCACCCGCTGCGCGAGCGGCTGCGCGCCCAGCTCATGCTGGCCCTGTACCGGTGCGGCCGGCAGGGCGACGCGCTGGCCGTCTTCACCGAGACGCGGCAGGCGCTGATCGACGAGCTGGGCATCGAGCCCGGTCGCGACCTGTCCTCCCTGCACCAGCGGATCCTGGCCGCCGACCCGGGCCTCGCCGTCGCGCCCGCCGCCGTCACGCCCGCGACCGTCCCCGAGGCCGCCGAGGAGCCCGAGCCGGCCGAGGAGGAGCAGGTCCCCGAGCTGCCCCGCCCGGCTCAGCTCCCGGCCGCGGTGAGCGACTTCACCGGCCGCAAGGAGATCGCCGGGCGGCTGCGGACGCTGCTGTCGTCGCCGTCGGCGGCCGAGGGCGTGCCGGTGGCGGTGATCTGCGGCATCGGCGGCGTCGGCAAGACGACGCTGGCCGTCCACGTGGCCCACGCCGCCGACGACCTCTTCCCCGACGGGCAGCTCTACGCCGACCTGCGCGGCTACACCGGCGAGGCGACCGCGCCCGAGTCGGCCCTGGGCGCCTTTCTTCGCGCCCTCGGCATCCCGCCCGACGTGATCCCCGAGGTGCCGGCCGAGCGCTCCGCGCTGTTCCGCTCGCTGCTGGCCGACCGGCGCATCCTCGTGCTGCTCGACAACGCCCGCGACGCCGCGCAGGTCATCCCGCTGCTGCCGGGCACGCCCGGCTGCGCCGCCATCGTCACGAGCCGGGTCAAGCTGGCCGACCTGCCCTCGGCCCGGCTGTTCGACCTCGACGTGATGGAGCCCGACGAGGCGCTGTCGCTGTTCTCGTCCGTGGCCGGGCCGGAGCGCGTCGCCGCCGAGCACGGGGCCGCCATGGACGTGGTGGCCGCCTGCGGGTTCCTGCCGCTGGCCGTGCGCATCGTGGCGGCGCGGCTGGCCGCGCGGCCGTCCTGGACGGTGGCCTCGCTCGTGCCGCGACTGGCCGACGAGCAGCGCCGCCTCGACGAGCTGCGGGTCGGCAACCTCGCCGTGGAGGCCACCTTCGCCCTCGGCTACGGCCAGCTCGACCCCGCCCAGCAGCGCGCGTTCCGGCTGCTGTCGCTGCCCAACGGCCCCGACATCTCGGCCGGGGCCGCCGCCGCGGTGCTGGAGCTGAGCGCGTTCGAGGCCGAGGACCTGCTGGAGTCGCTGGTCGACGCGAGCCTGCTGGAGGCGCCGGCGCCCGGCCGCTACCGCTTCCACGACCTGCTCAAGCTCTTCGCCCGGCGCATCCTGCACAAGACCGAGACGCAGCAGGCCAAGACGCTCGCGCTGCGCCGGCTGCTCGGCTTCTACCTGGCCTCGGCGCAGTCGGCGCACCGGCTGGCCTACGAGGGCAGCCTGATCGCCGACAACCTCGCGGTGGTCGGCACGGGCCGGGTGTTCGGCGCCGCCGACGAGGCCGTGGCGTGGCTGATCGCCGAGGGCGACTCGCTGTTCGCCGCGATCAACCAGGCCGCCAGCGACTCGCTCACGGCCGACGAGCTCCTTCCGGCCGCCGACATGCTGGTGGCGATGGAGCCGCTGATGGAGTCGGGCACCCACACCCGCGAGTTCGACCACGGCACGCGGGCGGTGCTGGCCGCGGCGCAGCGCCTCGGCGCCGCGGGGAGCGAGCTGCGCGCCCGCTACGTGCTCGGCCGGGTGCTGTTCGCCGGCAACCGGCTGACGGAGGCCGAGGAGCAGTTCAGGATCGTCCACGAGCTGTCCGTGGCGCGCGGCGAGAAGATCGTCACCGGCGAGGTCAAGAACGCCCTCGCCGTGGTCGTCGGCCGGCAGCGGCGTCACACCGAGGCGCTGTCGTGGTTCGACTCGGCCATGGACTGGTACCGGGAGAACGGCGTGCCCGCCGGCGAGGCGCTGGTGCTCAGCTACTCCGCGCGCGACCACCTCGGCCTCAACCGGCCGGAGGACGCGATCGCCGCCGCCGAGAAGGGCCTGGCCATCTTCACCGAGATCGGCAGCGGCGCCGGCACCGCCCGCGCCCGCTACCACCTCGGCATCGTGCTGTCCCGCGTCGGCCGCCTCACCGAGGCCGTCCACCACCACGCCGAGTGCCTGGCGTTCTTCCGGGCCAGCAAGCAGCGCGTGTGGGAGCAGCGGGTGTGCTCGCGGCTGGCGGAGACGTTCATCGCGGCCAGGCGCTACCCGGAGGCGGTCCGCCACGCGGAGCAGGCGCTGGTCGTCTCGCGGGAGATCGGCCACCCGTACGGCGAGGCGCTGTCGCTGACCGTGCTCGGCAAGGCGCTCAGGGGCCTCGGCAGCACGACGCGCAGCGCCGACTGCCTACGTCAGGCCTTCGACATCTTCGCCAGGCTCGGCGCTCCCGAGGCCGGGGACCTCAGGGCCCTCCTCGACTCCGCCCCGGTCTCCAAGCACGTCTCCGAGCCCGTCGTCGAGCCCTGAGTACAGCGCGTCGTCCAGTCGTGTCATCCACACATGGTTGATCAAGGCTGTCCTTAGGGAGTCACCAGACCAGTGGTGCAGCCCGGCCGGTCATCTCGGTCGCCGCGCCTCGCCAGGGGGCCCGGATGTCGGGTCGCTCGGCGCGGCGGCCAGCCGCCTCACATCGACGACCGGCCGGACCCGACGCCGGCCTCGAACCCCCCGGGACCGGCGTCGTGCTCCTGAGCCTCCACCGGCGGGCTCAACATCGGATCAACACCGGATTGCCTCACCGGTCAACGCCGTTGTCACCCCATTCGTACGGGCTTGTACGGACGATCAGAGCTCGAAGTAGCCCTCGGCGATGAGGGGGCGCAGGGCGTCGGCGTGCAGCACCTGGCCGTCGCCGACCAGCTCGGCGATCACGTTGAGCAGCGGCCCCAGCGCCAGATCGCCGTCGCACACCCCGGCCAGCGCGGCCTCGACCGTGCCGACCTCCCGGCTGCGGCGCAGGCCGCCCGTCTGGCGCAGCACGATCCGCATCGGGTCCTCGGCGCCGGGCAGCCCGATGCGCTCGTCCAGCAGCCCCTCGGCCGTGCGCAGCCGCGCCGCCGGCAGGTCCTCGACGCGGTGGGCCGTCGCGATGGCGTCGAGCACGCCGTCCACGTAGTCGCCCACCGGCAGCGCGACCTGGTGCGTGAGCCGCTCCAGGCGGACCACCGGGTCGATCGTGCCGGAGTTGCGCATGGAGATCCAGCCGAAGCCGACCGCCTCGACCTTCTGCTCGTCGAACCACGTCAGCCAGCGGTCGTAGTGCTCCGCGTAGCCGGGGGTGCCCTGCTCGGCCGCGTCGCGCAGCCACAGCTCGACGTACTCGGCGGGATCCTGGACGTCGCGCTCCACCACCCAGGCGTCGCATCCGGTGCCCGCCAGCCAGCCGCCGACCCGGTCGCGCCAGTCCTCGCCCTCGACGTGCAGCCAGTTGGCCAGGAAGTGGGCCTGGCCGCCGGGGGCGAGGTGGCGAGGCGTCTGCCGGACGAGGTCGCGGCAGAACGCGTCGCCGTCGCCACCCGTCTCGCGGTACGTCAGGCGGCCGCCGGGCGAGATCACGAACGGCGGGTTGGACACCACCAGGTCGAACAGCTCGTCCTCGACCGGCTCGAACAGCGAGCCCGTGCGGGCGTCCACGCCCGTGACGCCCGACAGCTCCCAGCTCAGCCGGGCCAGCTCGACGGCGCGCGGGTTGACGTCCGTGGCGGTGATCTCCTCGGCCCGCCCCGCCAGGTGGAGCACCTGCACGCCGCAGCCCGTGCCGAGGTCGAGGGCGCGCTGGACGGGGCGGCGGCTGACGAGCTGGGCCAGGTTCGCCGAGGCGCCGCCGGCGCCCACCACGTGGCCGGGACGCAGGGCCGGGTCACCCGGACGCACCTTGCGGTCGGAGACCACGTAACCGCCGGTCTCCCACGGCTGGAGGTGCACGTTCGCGCGCACCGCGCCGCCGTCGGCCTCGACCAGCCCGCACTCGCGCACGGCGGCCGGCACCCGCTCGGCCGGAACAGGGACGCCGAGCCACCACAGCCGGATGAGCGTGCCCAGCGGGTCGCCGTCGCAGGTCGCGCGCAGCGCCGGCACCAGTTCCTCACGGGAGAGCGCCGAGGCCGCCACGTCGCCCAGGCGGTCGCGGACGCCGTCGATCGTGTAGCCGGTTTCCAGCAGGTGGTCGCGCAGTCGTGCCAGTTCCACAGAGTCCATCCTTTCATCGCATAGGGCCGCGCATGATCCGATACCTACAGTGACCGTACTGTTACCGAGATACCCAAGCGTTCTGCAAGCGTGGGACAAGCCGGGCGCGATATCTCTTAGGGACCCTGCTCGACCGTTCGAAAGAGGAGCGGCCCCATGCTCATCCCGTGCCTGGCCTGCGAGTCCCGGTTCGTGCCTGACGAGTACTTCCGCGCCTGCTCCGACTACAACCGCGGCATGGACCTGGTGTCGTGGACCTGCCCGCGCTGCGGCAACCGCGACGACCTGCGGGTGCTACCCGGCGAGCTGGGTTTCGGCTACCCGTACCGGGGACGGTTCGACGTGCACGCCCGGGTGCGGGTGCCGGGCCTGCGCCGCCACCGCGGCGACCTGCGGCTCGACATCTCGCTGGACAAGGCGTCGTGGCGGGTGCCCACCCGGATGCGCCAGGCCGCCTGATCGCGTCGAGCGGGCGGCGACGCGCGTCCTTGGAACGCGCCAGAACCCCCCGGGGCCGCCCGATCAGCTCTCGGCGCGCTGGCGCAAGCTCTGCCAGGCGGCCTCGCCCAGCCCCTTGATCTCCTCGTCGGTGGGCGCGTGGGCGCCGGCGAACCACAGCCGGCACATCTCCTGCGCCGGGCCCAGCCACAGGACGTAGCACATGGTCGGGTGGACGGGCTGGAGCAGGTCGTTGTCCATGTGGGGCCGCCACCAGTCGGAGACGCGGCGGAAGAACCCGCGGCGCAGCTCGTGGACCTCGGCGCCGCCCGGCTCGTTCTTGCGCGGCGGCCGCTCGCTGACCAGCAGCCTGGCCCGCTCGGGGTGCTCACCGGCCCAGCGCATGTGGAAGGCGACGACCGCCTCGATGCCCTCGCGGGCCGTCCCGTGACTCTCCAGCTCGGCGATGAACGCCTCCTGGTAGGTCGCGAGGATCTCGGCGTACAGCACGCCGAAGACGTGTTCCTTGCTGGCGAAGTGGTGGTAGAAGCTGCCGACGCTGACGCCGCTCTCCTCGCGGAGGCTGGCCAGCGTGGTGGCCGAGACCCCGTCCTGGCTGAATCGGCGCAGGGCTCCCTCGATGATCCGGGTGCGCCCGTCGCGTCCGTTCTTGGCACTCTTCACATTTTCAATGGTGAGGCACCAGAACGTTATTCCGCAAATACGGACGCCCGGTTGATCATAGCCGTCACCTCCACCGACCCGGAAACCACCTTCAACACCGCGTCCGGCCACTGCCTGCGGATCATCCGCAGCGCCCGCCGGTTCTCGCCCATCACGTCCATGCCGACCGTGGTCGCGCCGCGCACGGCGGCCCGGAACAGCAGCGCGTCGATCAGCCGCGGTCCGAGCCCGAACCCCTGCCACTGGTCCGTCACCACCACGGCGACCTCCACGTCGTTCGCGCAGCCCCGGTAGCTCATGGCGTGGCCGATGATCTCGCCGTCGAGCGTGGCCACCAGGGCGTCCCGCCGCTCGTCCAGCGCGATGAGCGCGCGCACCAGGCTGGCGGCCGGGCGGCCGACGCCGGTGAAGAAGCGCAGCGTCCGGGTGTGCAGGGAGAGCCCGGACAGGAAGCGCCCGATCCGCTCCTCGTCGTCGGGGCGGGCGGGACGGATCTGAGTTCCCAGCATGGACTCAGCTTCCCTCGCCAGCCCTGAGTCTGTCAATTGAACTCAGGTATGATAAGAGGCATGATCCTGCCTTTCCGGGCTGACAACTGCTCCATCGAGCGCACCCTGGAAGTCGTCGGCGAGAAGTGGACCTTCCTGGTGTTGCGCGAGGCGTTCCGCGGGGTACGCCGCTTCGCCGACATGCAGGCCGCCACCGGCGCCCCCCGGCAGGTCCTCAGCGCCCGGCTGGCCCGCCTGGTCGAGGAGGGCCTGCTGCGCAAGGAGCCGTACCGCGAGCCCGGTCAGCGCCAGCGCGACGAGTACCGGCTGACCGACAAGGGCCGCGACCTGTATCCGCTGCTGGTCGCGCTCATGCACTGGGGCGACAAGTACCTCGCCGACGACGACGGGCCTCCGGTGCTGCTGACGCACCGCGACTGCGGCGCGTCGATCGAGGTGCACCTGCGGTGCGCCGAGGGGCACGAGGTGCCCGGTCCGCGCCAGGTCACGGCGCTCCCCGGCGCGGGCGCCCGCCTCCAGAGCGCCTGACGGAACCGCTCAGCGGCCCGAGTGGAGGACTCGCAGGTCAGCGCGCCGGGTGCAGGGCCCGCAGGCAGGAGCGGAAGTCCAGCACCGTCAGCAGCGCCGCCCCCGACAGCAGCACCGCGACCGCCGACGTCCGCACCAGCAGGTACGTCTCGATCGACTGGCTCAGCAGCAGCCACAGGCTCAGCGACGCGTTGCCGAGCTGCGCGCACCCCCACACGAGCGACTGCCGCCCGAAGAAGCGCCGCATGACCGGCTCCTCCATGACGTGCGGCGGCAACGGCACGAGGTCCTCCGCCACCCGCCGGGCCAGCGGCCTGCGCACCCGGGCGGTGCCCAGGAAGGCCGCGCTCGCGCAGAACACGCCCAGCGTCGGCTGGAGGAAGAACAGCACCGGGCTGCCCGACAGCAGCGCCAGCACCGCCCGCACGGTCACCATGCCGGCGGCCAGCAGCACCCCGCCCGGCACGGACGTGCGCCGGAGCAGCCGGTAGAGCACGCCCCCGTACACCCATGCCACGGACACCACCACACCACCCGTGAAGCCGGAGACGACCAGGCCCGCGTAGAAGACGGCGACGGGCAGGATCATGCCCTCGAACACCCGCGGCGCGGCGTGCCGGAGCAGGACGGCGAGCTTGGGCAGCTCGAACGCGTGTCCCTCGGGGGGCGCGGCAAGCACGGTCATGGGGCTCTTGGAGGGCCTCTCGGGGGACTCGGCGGAAGAGGCGTCGCGGGTCCGGAGCGGACGCCGCGGCACGAATCACGACCGTACGCGATGAACTGCCTTTCGGTAAGGGTTTCGACCAGATTGCGATAAGGTCACGCCCGCGCCACGGCCGATGGTGTAAGTTCGTCCGCCCGCTCCGGAACCCGAGGTGAGGCGTGTGAAGGGGCACCGGGGTCGGTGCCTACCCTTGAAGGGTGTACCGGTTCCTGCTGACGCCCCGCTGGATCGCGCTCCACGTCGTCGTGTTGCTCGTGATCCCCGCCTTCGTGTTCCTGGGACGCTGGCAGTTCGGACGGTTCGAGGAGCGATCGGCCAACAGCCACGACGTCACCGCCAACATCGAGGCCGCCCCGGTGCCCCTGGAGAGCCTGGCCGGGCAGAGGGTCAAGGAGGCCGACCGCTTCCGCACCGTCACGGCGACCGGCACCTACGACCCCGCCCACGCGCTGGTGGTGCGCAGGCGGCCCCAGGAGGGCCGGCCGGGCTTCTACGTGCTCACCCCGCTGAAGCTGGCCGACGGCCGGGCCGTGATCGTCAACCGGGGCTGGGTCAAGGTCGGGGCGACCGCGGACACACCGCCGGACGTGCCTGCGCCGCCGGGTGGTCAGGTAACTGTCACCGGCCGGCTACGTCTGGGCGAGACCGAGGAGTCGAGCGGCATCAAGGAGCGTCCCGGCCTGCCTCCCGGCCAGGTCCTGCTCATCAACCCGGCCGCGATCGGCAAGGGCCTGCCGTACGGGCTGCTGGACGGGTACGTCGAGCTCACGCAGCAGAAGCCCGCCACCGACCCGGCGCCCGCCCCGGTGCCCGAGCCCGACGTGGGCTCCGGCGGCGGCCTCAACTTCGCGTACGGCGTGCAGTGGTGGCTGTTCATCGGCGTGGCCATCGGCGGCTGGATCCTGCTGATCAGGCGCGAGGTGGCGGACCAGAGGAGCGGCGGGAGCACCGATTCCCCTGCGGATCCGGCGAATCGGAGTGAGTCGATCTCTGGTGGGTAGGAGCCGCGCCGGGGTTCGCATGAGCAGCATCCTCACACGGCGGACCCCTCACGGCCCGGGATCGCCCGTCATCCCCCTCCCGGCGATCCCGGGCCTCGAACACGGTCCGCGCCCCGGGCTCCGGCCGCGGCCGCTCACCCCGCGCCGCGCCATCCCCGGCGTCGCGGCGGGTACCGTGCGGGGCCGCAGTGGATACCCAACGGAGACTTCGCAGCTTGTTCGACGTTATCCCGCCGTCGTACGGTTACCTGCGTGACTACGCCGCTGCTCCCCGACCCTGATCCGAGGCGGCGCGACCATGTGATCATCTCCGCCGACGATCACCTGATCGAGCCCCCCGACCTCTTCGAGGGCCGGCTCGCGGAGAAATATGCCGAAGTCGCGCCCAAGGTCGTGGAGACGGAGGCCGGTCACCAGGTCTGGCGCTACGGCGGCGCCACCTACCCGTGCGCGGGCATGGACGTCGGCGCCGGACTCCCCCGCGAGCAGTGGACGCTCGACCCCATCCGCTTCGAGAACATGCGCCCGGGCTGCCACGACATCGAGGCCCGCATCGAGGACATGGACCTCGCGGGCGTCTGGGCGGCCCTGTGCTTCCCCGGCATGCTGGCCGGTCAGGCGGGCATGCCGTTCGCCAAGACCCGCGACCAGGAGCTCGGCCTCGCCCTCGTGCGCGCGTGGAACGACTGGCACATCGACGTCTGGGCCGGCACCTACCCCGAGCGGATCATCGGCCTGCAACTGCCCTGGCTGCCCGATCCCGACCTGGCCGCCAAGGAGATCCGCGCCAACGCCTCGCGCGGGTTCAAGGCCGTGGTGTTCCCCGAGTTCCCGACGCGGCTGCGGCTGCCGTCGATCCACACCGGCCACTGGGACCCGTTCTTCGCCGCCTGCGAGGAGACCGGCACGGTCGTCGCCCTGCACACCGGGGCGTCGAGCTGGTCGCCGGTGCCCTCGCCCGACACGCCCATCGAGGCGATCACCACGCTGATCCCGACGAGCGCGATGTTCGCCTGCGCCGACTGGCTGTGGTCCGGGGTGCCGCTGCGCTTCCCCAACCTGCGCATCCTCATCGTCGAGGGCGGCGTGGGCTGGCTGCCGCTGCTCGCCCAGCGAGCCGACTACGCGCTCGACCACCCCGTGGCGGGCGAGGCGCAGTGGGACGGCGGCCTCAAGCCGAGCGAGGTGCTGCGCCGCAACTTCTTCTTCGGCACGCTGAACGACCACTCCCTGTCGGGGGTGCGACTGGCGGTCGGGCTCGACCACGTGCTCCAGGAGAGCGGCTACCCGCACTCCGACTCGACCTGGCCCGACACGCAGAAATCCGTCGCGCGCAACCTGGGAGCGCTGCCACCGGCCGACGTCGCCAGGGTCGCGTACGGCAACGCCGCCCGGCTGTTCGGCCATCCGCTGCCCTCACGCGCCTGGCTGCGCATGGAGGAGATCTAGCCCCGAGGAGATCCAGTCCTCGCCTACTCCACGGCCGGAGCGTCGACGACACCCCGCACGATCGTGCGCTCGTGGTCGACGTACCGGCCGCTCTCGCCGAGCAGCGAGCCCAGCAGCCAGAGGAAGACGCCGAAGTCGTCGGCCACGCCGATCACGGGCAGGAAGTCGGGCAGGACGTCGATCGGGGAGATCAGATAGGCCACGCCGAGGCCCATGAGGGCCAGCTTGCCCTTGGTCATGCCTTCGTAGCGGCCGTTGATCACCGCGCCGATCAGCCGGGGGATCGCCCGCACTCGCGCCATCAGGCCGGGGGTGCCGGGCTTGGAGACGTCCCGGTACACCTTCCACGCGGCCGCGGCTCGTGCTGCTTTCGCCATCATGCGCCCTCCTCTACCCTGGCCTCTCACGACATAACGCGTTAGCCGGGCCACGGGTTCCCGCGGGTGTGACAGCCTCCTGCCGGGCCCCCGCGGGCGTGTCAGGCTCCGGGGGCGAGGTCCCGTACGGCCTGCTCCAGCGGCACCTCGCCGCCGGGCAGGGGCGCGAGGACGGGAGTGTCCAGCCCGTTGGCGACGTACTCGCGGATCCGCGCCCGGCACGTGGCCGCGTCCCCGTGCACCACCAGCGCGTCGACCACCTCGTCCGGGATCGCCTTGAGCGCCGCCTGCCGGTCGCCC
Organism: Nonomuraea montanisoli; assembly: GCF_013363975.1. Classification (GTDB taxonomy): domain Bacteria; phylum Actinomycetota; class Actinomycetes; order Streptosporangiales; family Streptosporangiaceae; genus Nonomuraea; species Nonomuraea montanisoli. The sequence goes on from NZ_JABWGN010000005.1 coordinate 501,892, forward strand.
GCCGCCCACGCCTCGCGCATGGGGCGCAGCGCCTCGCCGCGTCCCAGCCACTCGTGGAAGGCCGCGTACACCGGCACGGTCAGGTACGCCGCCAGCATCCGGCGGGCCAGCGCCCGCACCCGGTCCGCGTCCTCGCTCACGCACACGAACAGCCGGGCGATCAGCTCGGTGTCCGGCCCGATCTCCGCGCGCACCCGCCGGACGTCCTCGGGCGAGAGCCAGTTGGTGATGGCGCCGTCCGCCTCCTCGGCCGCCAGCCGCAGCATGCGCGGCCGCAGCGCCGCCAGCACGATCCTGGGCGGCTCCACAGGCGCCTTCTCCAGCCTGAACCCGCTGATCTCGAAGGTCTCGTACCTCTCGGTCACCTTCTCGCCCGCCAGCGCCCTCCTGAGGAAGCGCAGCGTGTCGCGGGTCCGCGCGTACGGCTTGGCGAACGTGCCCGCGTTCCAGCGCTCGACGATCGCGGGCGAGGAGGAGCCGATGCCGAGGACGAACCGGCCGGGCGCCAGGTCGGCCAGCGTGGCGGCGGACATGGCGAGCAGCCCGGGGCCGCGCGTCGAGACGGGGACGATCGCGGTGCCCAGCCGGACCTCGGGCGCCCACTGCGCGGTCAGGGCCAGCGGCACGAAGCCGTCAACCCCGCTCACCTCGGCCGACCAGACGTCGGTGTAGCCGAGCCCGGGCAGCTCCTCCACCAGCGCGCGGGACTCGGCCAGCGATCGGTCCTGGAAGGGAAGGGTCATGCCCCAGTTCCGGACGGCCCGCTCCGGCGTGGCCTGCCGGGTCATCGCGTACTGGGTCATCGCATCCTGCGTCATCGCGGCCTCCCGCTCGGCGTCGGTACCCCGGCGACCATACCAACCGGGCGGTATGCCGTCGCGGGGGGCTCACGCCCGCAGTTCGTGGACCGCCGCGATGAAGTCCTTGGTGATCCCGCGCAATCCCGGCAGGTGCGACAGCCCCACGAGCCGGTCCACCAGCGGCACGGTCACGTCGATCAGCCGGTACGTGCGCTCGCAGCCCGGAGAGGTGTCGTGCACCCAGAACAGCACCATGCCCATCGACAGCAGCCACAGCAGCTCGGGCAGCTCCTCGCGCAGGTCCTCGTTCATGCGGTCGCGCGAGCCCTCGACGACCTGCCGGTAGATGGCGATCGACGCCTCACGGGCCGGCGAGGTCTGCGCGCTGAACGGGCTCAGCGGGTTGGTCGGCTCCGCCGCGTGCTTGAAGAACTTCACCGCGAACTCGTGGTACGGCTCCGACACGCGCACCCACTCGCGCAGCACGCCGCTGAGCCGCGCGGCGAAGGAGGTCTCCGAGTCGAGCAGCCGACGGCAGGCCGCCTCGTGCTCGGTCTGGGCGCGGTCGTAGTACGCCTGGATCAACGCCTCCTTGCTCTCGAAGTAGTAGTAGGCGTTACCCACGGACACCCCGGCCTCGGTCGCGATGGCGCGCATGGTCGTCGCGTCGAAGCCGCGCTCCCGGAACAGTCGCAATGCCGTCTCGACGATGACCTCTCGGGTGCTCTCCGATCCTCGGTTTCGGGCTTCGGACACGTTCGTCACTTTACGGCTTCGTACCGGGTTAGGTCATGGAGCCGCACGGTGATCGACACCACAGGGCAAAATCCGGGAGTGACGCGGGTTATCCGGTGTGAAGCATGGGATTGATGTTTTCAGGCGGAAGGGCTATTTCCGCGAAAAGGCATCGACATGTGGATACGTGGAAGAGTGCGGCCCCTGCTGGCCGCGTTCCTCGGCATTGAGATCTCCATAATCGCGCTGGCGTCCACCGCCTCGGCCGCTTCCGTGACCACGGACGGCGAACGGCGTGTGACGCCACCAGTGATCATCAGGTCGTACTCCGTCGCCCTCCCGCGACGGGGCTCCGCCAAGCACCGTGAGGCGCGCGTGGCGGACCTTGACCAGGTCCGCGCCCGCAACGCGCCGATGGTGCGGATGTCGCACGACCTCGCCGCCGACTTCCTGGCGGAGGCGGGGATGCGCTACAAGTCGTCGGGACACTGTACGAACCGGCGGATCTTCACCTGCACGTCGCTGGACCAGGTGCGCACCGGCACGATCAACCGGATCGTCGACCTCAAGCGCGAGAGCGACTGCCCGATCACGGTCACGGGCGGCACCGAGGCCGGCCACGCGCCGGGCCGCTTCAGCCACGGCGCCGGCTACAAGCTCGACATCTCACACAACCGCTGCATCGACCGGTACATCACCGACCACTACCGGCAGACCAGGACGCGCGGCGACGGCTCGCCCCTGTACCGCTCGGACGCCGGCACGGTCTTCGCCGACGAGTCGGACCACTGGGACATCCTGTTCCGCTGACGGCCGCGTCCGCGACACCTTCCCGGCCGCTCCGGCCACCACGCTCCGCACGTACGTACGGCGCCGGCGACACACGCCCACGCCCAGAGCCGGGGAACGCACGGCCGGGCCCCGGCACACACGCCCGCGCACCGAACCCGGGGGACGCACTCCCGGGCACCGGCACGCACGGGAGCCGAGGGACGCACGCGCCTGGACACGGAACCGGGAACACACATCCGCGCACGGAACAGCGAGCGCACGCCCGCGCACGGAGCCGGAACCACGCCCATACGCACGCCGGAAGGGCGCACGCGGACCCTCTCAGGTCCACGCACGCCCTTGACCGTCGGAGCTACGGCGTCAGAGCTCGCTCGCCACCAGCTCGGCGATCTCCGCCGCGTTGAGGGCCGCGCCCTTGCGGAGGTTGTCGCCGCACACGAACAGGTCGAGCGTGTTGGGGAAGTCGAACGCCTGCCGGATCCGGCCCACGTAGGTGGGGTCGTTGCCGACCACGTCGAGCGGGGTCGGGTAGACCCCGTTGGCCGGGTCGTCCATGAGCACCACGCTCGGCGCCGCCTCCAGCACCCGGTGGGCGTCGGCGACCGTGATGTCGCGCTCGAAGCGGGCGTGGACGGCCAGCGAGTGCGTGGTCACCACGGGCACCCTGACGCAGGTCGCGGAGACCTTGAGGTCGGGGATGCCGAGGATCTTGCGCGACTCGTTGCGGAGCTTGATCTCCTCGGAGGCCCAGCCGCCGTCCTTGTACGAGCCCGCCCACGGCACCACGTTGAACGCGATGGGCGCCGGGAACGGCGAGTCGTCGGACAGCTTGTTGGCCAGGACCTTGCGCACGTCGCCGGCCGTCTGACCGACCGAGCGGTCGCCGGCCAGCGCCTCGACCTCGTCGTACAGCCGCGCCGAGCCGGCCACGCCGGCGCCCGACACCGCCTGGTAGGAGGCGACGACCAGCTCCTTGAGGCCGTACTCGGCGTGCAGCGCGCCCATGGCGGCCATCATCGACAGCGTGGTGCAGTTGGGCGTGGAGATGATGCCCCGGGGACGCTGACGCGCGTCCTGCGGGTTGACCTCGGGCACGACCAGCGGGACGTCCGGCTCCATGCGGAACGTGCCGGACTTGTCGATCGCGATCGCGCCGCGCCCGGCGGCGATCGGCACCCACTCGGCGGCGACCTCGTCAGGAACGTCGAAGATGGCGATGTCGATGCCTTCGAACACCTCAGGGGCGAGGGCCTGGACGACGACGTCCTCGCCGCGCACCTTCAGCGTCTTGCCCGCCGAACGCGGGGAGGCGACGAGACGGATCTCGCCCCAGATGTCGTCACGGGTGGACACGATGTCACGCATGACGGTGCCCACGGCGCCGGTGGCGCCGATCAGGGCGAGGTTGGGCCTGCTCATCGTCCGGTACCTCCATACACCACGGCTTCGACCTGGTCGGCGTCGAGATCGAAGGCGCGGTGGGCGGCCGCCACGGCCGCGTCCACGCCGTCCTGCCCGACGATGACAGAGATGCGGATCTCCGAGGTGGAGATCATCTCGATGTTGACCCCCGCGTCGGCGAGGGCGGCGAAGAACGTCGCGGTGACGCCGGGGTGCGAGCGCATGCCCGCGCCGATCAGCGACACCTTGCCGATCTGGTCGTCGAACAGCAGCGACTCGTAGGCGATGTCACCCTGGATCTTCTTCAGTGCCGTCAACGCCGTCGAGCTGTCGGCCGTGGGCAGCGTGAAGGAGATGTCGGTGCGGCCCGTCGCCGCGGCCGAGACGTTCTGCACGATCATGTCAATGTTGATCTCGGCGTCCGCCAGAGTTTTGAAGATCGCGGCAGCCTCTCCGACCTTGTCGGGCACCCCGACAACGGTGATCTTGGCCTCGCTCCGGTCGTGCGCGACGCCGGAGATGATCGGCTGCTCCATCTCGGTTCCTTCGGTGTAAGGGTCGGAGACGACCCACGTGCCTTCCTTGGTGCTGAACGAGCTGCGTACGTGGATCGGCAGGTCGAAACGGCGAGCGTACTCGACGCACCGCAGGTGGAGGATCTTGGCCCCGCAGGCCGCCATCTCCATCATCTCGTCGTACGAGATCTTGGGGATCTTGCGGGCCGCGGACACGATGCGCGGGTCGGCGGTGAAGATCCCGTCGACGTCGGTGTAGATCTCGCACACGTCGGCCTGCAGAGCCGCCGCGAGCGCCACCGCCGTGGTGTCGGAGCCGCCCCGGCCCAGCGTGGTGATGTCCTTGGTGTCCTGCGAGACGCCCTGGAACCCGGCCACGATCGCGATGTGGCCGCGGTCGAGCGCCTCGCGGATGCGGCTCGGCGTCACGTCGATGATGCGCGCCTTGCCGTGCGTGGAGTCGGTGATCACGCCCGCCTGCGAGCCCGTGAACGAGCGCGCCTCGTGGCCCAGGTTGGCGATCGCCATCGCCAGCAGGGCCATAGAGATGCGCTCGCCGGAGGTCAGCAGCATGTCGAGCTCGCGGCCCGGAGGCAGCGGCGACACCTGCTCGGCCAGGTCGAGCAGCTCGTCCGTCGTGTCGCCCATGGCTGAGACGATCACGACGACGTCGTTGCCGGCTTTTTTCGTCGCGACGATCCGCTGCGCGACCCGCTTGATGCAGGACGCGTCGGCGACGGACGAACCACCGTACTTTTGCACAACGAGCGCCACGAGAGTCTCCCGGATTGGACTGTGAGCTGCCAGTCTACTGGGGGGCTCTCATGCCACCGCTGGCCCGTACCACTATGTGGGACGGGCAGGGTCGATCCGTGGACAGGGTGGTCAGACCGCCGTGGTCTCCTCCGCGACGTCGAGACGCGAGTGGGCGGCCAGCGCCTGCAGGGCCCGCATCGCCGCGCCCGCGTGGTTGCCCCACGTGTTGAAGTAGGAGTACTGCCACCACCACAGCGCCTCGTGCGGCCGGCCCGCCTGGTAGTGCCGCAGCCCGTGGATGAGGTCGGCGGCCACCGCGGTCAGGTCGTCGGACAGCCGGTACGGCGTGACGTTCGTGTCCTTGTACGGGTCGAACACCTCGGCGTAGTCGTCGACCGCCCCGAGCCGCTCGGCCAGCGCGGTGCGCACGCCGTCGATGTCGGGGTCCTCACTCAGCGGAGGCTCGTTGTTGCCCGAGAGGATCACGTCCTCGTTCGCCCCGAGCTTGGCTCCCGCGAGACTCATCTGCGCGACCTCGACCAGCAGCAGCGACCAGATGGCGTCGCCGCCCTCGCCGCCCGCGACCCTGGTCAGGCCGTCCAGGTAGTTCTGTGCGTGCGCCGCGATCTCCTCGGCCAGCGCGCTCCACTGGTCAGACATCCAACAGCCTCCGTCCTTCGAACGCCCGGCCCAGCGTCACCTCGTCGGCGTACTCCAGGTCACCGCCCACGGGCAGGCCGCTGGCCAATCGTGTCACCTTCATGCCCATCGGCTTGACCAGCCGGGCGAGATAGGTCGCCGTCGCCTCGCCCTCGAGGTTGGGGTCGGTGGCGAGGATCAGCTCCGTGACCCGGCCGTCGGCCAGGCGTGTCATGAGCTCGCGGATGCGCAGGTCGTCGGGCCCGATGCCGTCGATCGGGCTGATCGCGCCGCCGAGCACGTGGTAGGTGCCGCGGAACTCGCGCGTCTTCTCGATCGCGACGACGTCCTTGGACTCCTCCACCACGCAGATCACATGGGTGTCGCGGCGCGGGTCGCGGCAGATCCGGCACTCCTCCTCGGAGGCCACGTTGCCGCACACCCGGCAGAACCGGGCCTTCTCCTTGACCTCCAGCAGGGCGTGCGCCAGCCGTTTGACGTCGGCCGGGTCGGCCGCCAGCAGGTGGAACGCGATGCGCTGCGCGCTCTTCGGCCCGACCCCCGGCAGCAGCCCGAGCTCGTCGATCAGGTTCTGGACGACACCTTCGTACATGGTCTAGAACCCTGGCAGCTGACCGAGACCGCCGCCGCCGAGGCCCTGCGCGAGCGGTCCGAGCTTCTCCTGCTGCAGGTCGGCCGCCGCCCGGACGGCGTCGCGGACGGCCGCGATCACCAGGTCGGCGATGGTGTCGGCGGTGTCCTGCGGGTCGCCGGCGTCGACGACACTCGGGTTGATCTTCAGTTCGAGCAGCTCTCCCGAGCCGTTGACGACCGCCGTGACGAGGCCCCCGCCGGCCGAGCCTTCGATCTGCGAGTCGTTGAGCTCCTGCTGGGCGCTCACGAGCTGCTGCTGCATGAGCTGGGCCTGCTCCAGCAGCTGCTGCAGGTTGACATCCCCTGGGTTCACCGTCTGCGCTCCTCGTGGCTCCGCGTTCTTGACTGCCACGAGCCTACGGCGTTTGGGGCCCGTCATGTACTGGGGGCTTACCAGTGTTTCACCTCAGGTCGTTCTGTTCGGCCGGGTCCCGGCCCCCCTCCAGTGTCCGAGACCCGGCCGGCACGCCGGCCGGAGCGGCCGCGCCGGGCCGGCGTTCGGTGCCCGACCGTAGACTCCTTCACGTTGCACACACGTTGCGATCGCCCCATCACTGTGCGCGATACGCCGAAGCACTTGCGCCGACCACCCCCGAGCACGGATGCTCGCCATACGGGTCGACTACTTGGAGTGGCCGATGAGTTACGCCGATCTCGATGCGTACTCCCGCCGCCTGCGCGCAGCCCACGACGACGCGCTGAGCGGAGCGGGCGGACCCGGCGGGCCCGACCCGGCGACACGTGGCACGGCGCCCGGCCACGCCGAGCCCGCCCCGGCGGCGCGCGGCACGGCACCGCGCCCCGGTGAGGCCGACCCGGCGGCGCGCGGCAGGTCGCCGCGCCCCGGTGAGGGCACGCGGTGGCTCATCACCACCTCGTGGCACCGCTCCGTCCAGGCCGGCGTGGACCCCGAGAACGGCCCCGCCCCCCTCAGCCTCGACCTGTCCCACCTCGGCGACGTGCGCGACGCCCACCCGCTGCGCCCCCTGCTGCCGCTGCTCACCGAGACGCTCGCGCGGATGGCCGACGAGTCCCGGCACATCGTGGTCGTCACCGACAGGGACGGCCGGGTGCTGTGGCGCGACGGCAACCTCGGCGTCATGCGCATCGCCGACCGCATCGGCCTGAGCGAGGGCCACGGCTGGTCCGAGGAGCGCATGGGCACCAACGGCATCGGCACCGCCCTCGCGGTCCTGCGCCCGGTGAACGTCTACTCCGCCGAGCACCTGCTGCGCCTGCTGCACGTCTGGTCGTGCAGCGCCGCCCCCATCGTCGATCCCGACTCGGGCGAGGTGCTGGGCTGCGTCGACGTCAGCGGCACCGCGCCCAGCCTGCACCCGGCCACCGCCGCCCTGGTCGGCGCCGTCGCCCGGCTCGCCGAGTCGCAGCTCGCCCTGCGCATGTACGAACGCGACGAGCGCCTCCTGCGCCGCTACGAGGAGCTGCGCGGCAGACCCGGGATCCTGCTGTCGGCCACCGGCCGCGTCATCGCCGGCGACCCGGGCGGCGCCCTCGGCCCCCGCGTGCGGCTCCCGGCCGACGGCGACCGCCTGCTGCTGCGCGACGGGAGAACGGTGGCGCTGGAGCCGTTCTGCGACGGCTACCTGGTGCGCGCCACGACCACGACCGCGACGGCGCCCACGACGACGACCGCCACGATCGTGCCGCCCGCTCTCCGTCTCTGCTTCCTCGGCGAGGGCGTCCCCACGGCCGCCGTCGGCGAGCGCCGCCTGCCGCTCTCCCTGCGCCACGCCGAGATCCTCGCCCTGCTCGCGCTCCATCCCCGCGGTCTCAGCGCCGAGCAGCTCTCCTTCCACCTGTACGGCGACGCCGGCAACCCGGTCACCATCAGGGCCGAGATCCACCGGCTGCGCGCCCAGCTCCGGGGCACCATCGGCGCCAAGCCGTACCGGCTGACCTCCCCCGTGGAGGCCGACTTCCTGGAACTGAGACGCCTGCTGGCGGCCAACGCGCCCGCCGCGCTGGCCCGTACGTACAAGGGCCCGCTGCTGCCGCGTTCGGAGTCACCGGAGATCCGGCGCGAACGCGACGAGCTGGAGGTCCAGGTACGCGCCTGCCTTCTGCTGCACGGCTCGCCCGACGACCTGTGGACGTACGCGCAGACCGCCAACGGGCGCGACGACCTGCAGATCCTCGAACGGCTCGCAGAGTCCTTACCCTTCGCCGACCACCGCGCCGCCGCCGCCCGAGCCCGCCTCTACACCTGCTGACCCACCATGCTCCGCCCGCCCCACCTGTACCCCTGGCAGATCTACGCGCCCACCTCTATGTCTGCGGCGTCTTCTCACCTGTGCACGGCCGCCCTCTCCGCGTCCCGCGGCTCCTTCTGGGCCTGCCGCCCCTCCAGCAGCCACACCGCCGACAAGGCCGCGCGTTCACCGTGAGGCGACCTCTCCTTTGCCCGCGCAGCTCCCACCGGCGCATCCGCACGGTTCGCGGCGGCACCATGTGAGCACACCCCCACGCCCGCTCCTGGCACCTGGAGGCGACCGTCGCGACGTGGGCACACCCCAGGGCCCGCCACTGCCTGCCCACGGACCATCGCGAGCGCACGGTCGCGAGTGCATGGTCGAGAGCGCACGGTCGAGAGCGCACGGTCGAGAGCGCACGGTCGCCAATGCACGGTCGCGAGAACGCGCGAACAGCCGTCACCCGGCACCGCTCACCGCAACCGCGCTCGCCGTCAGTCCGTCACCGCCGTCACGGCGAGGCCGTTTCGCCGACCGCCGCGACCGGCCGGGGCGACGGTCAGGTGTGGTCGATCTCGCCGATGACCGTGGCGCCGAGCTCCCGCTGGAGCAGGGCCATGCCCGACAGTTCGTCCACGTCGGCGTTGGCGTCGTTCAGCGGGTCGACGTCGTCGGACTCGGACACCTTGCCGCGGCCCGGCACCTTCTCCGGCCACGCTGAAGCCGGGCGCGCCCCCGGGGCCCGGGGACCCGCCTGCGCCGCCGCTCTGGCCGCGGAACGCGCGGCGGCCAGGCCGGACCCGACCGCGCCGCCACCCGCCGTGCCGTTGGCAGCCGCCCCAGGGCCGGCCGTGCCACCGCTCGCCAGGCCGGCCCCCGCCAGTGCGCCGCCCTGCTGCCCCGCCTCGGCGCCCCACGCCCCGCCGCTCCTGACGGGACTGGTGTCGGTGGGATCGGGAGTGGGCGCCGAGCCCATGCCGGGGTCGTCCGGAGCCTCGGGCCACGACTCGTCGGTCGTCTGCCTGCCGGGCCCGCCGGACGCCTGACCACGGCCGCCCTGCTGCGCCTGGCCGTTCGCGAGTCCGGAATCGCCGGCCGGGCCACCCTGGTGACCGGGGCCACCTGGCGAGGCCGGAGGAGCTCCCGGTGCGCCGGGGTCGCCGGACTCCTGGGCGCCGGCGCCGTCGTGGGACGAGGCGTGCGAGCCCGTACGGCCGGACTGCGCGTGCGAGGCCGGACCGCCGGGCGCGTGGGACGCCGGAGCGGCGGGCTGCTGCGGAACCGGCTGCGACTGGGGCCGGGCCGGGCCGGGCGGCGGACCGCCGGCCGGGCCACGCGACCCGCCCGCGACCGGGGAACCGCCGACGACCGCCTCCACCCGCCACGTGCTGCCGAGGACGTCACCCAGCGCGGCGGCCACGACGGAGTCCTTGCCGCCGCCGGTGAAGTTCTTCATGGCGCCGACCTGGCTGAAGCCGAGCGTGACGAGGTTGCCCTCGACGCCGACGACCTGGGCGTTGGTGCTGACGTTGGCCCAGACGACGATGCTGCGCTGCTTGAGCGCCGCGAGCACGGCGGGCCACTGCTGCTGGAGCATGGCGAGCCCCGAGCCGCCACCGGCGCCCGGCTGCCCCGCCGGGGCGTGGCCGCCCGTCTGACCGGCCGGATCGGCTCCCGCCGTCGCGCCCTGGACCTGGCCGGGGGCGCCGGGTTGTCCCTGTGCCGGGGGCTGCTGCGCGGGAGCGCTGGGGCGCACGGTCTCGGGCCAGCCGTCGTCCTCCTGCGCGGCACCGGACCCACCGGCGGCGACACCGCCCGCCACCGCGCCGCCCTGACCGCTCCCGGAAGCCGGGTGGCCGCCCGCGACAGCGCCGCCCTGACCGCTCCCTGCACCCGCGTGGCCGGGAGCGGCGGCCGCGTGGCCGTCTCCCGTGGGACGGCCCGCGACGGCCGCGCCCTCCGAGGCGGGTCCTCCCGCGCCCGGCGCGTCACCGGCCGGGCCGGCGTGGGCGGCGGGCACCGCGGGAGCCGTGCCGGCGCCGGGAACGGCCGGGGCCCCAGGACTGAACGGACCGCCCTGTGCGGCCGCACCCGGGACTCCACCGTGTCCAGCCGCGCCGGGTCCGGCCGTGCCCGGGATTCCCCCCTGGCCGGGCGTACCCATGGCTGCGCCCGGGACCGGCGCGCCCGAGCGGGCCGCCATCGCGGCGAGCGTGCCACCGCGCTCCAGGCGTTCGAGACGCGCGAGCAGCGCCTCCTCGCCCTGCGCGGCGCCGGGGAGCAGGACCCGCGCGCACATCAGCTCCAGCAGCAGCCGGGGCGAGGTCGCGCCGCGCATCTCCGTCAGCCCGGCGTTGAACACCTCGGCGGCCCGCGTCAGCTCGGCGGGCCCCATCGAGCCGGCCTGCTGGACCAGGCGCTCCAGCTCGTCGGCCGGGCGGTCGAGCAGGCCGCTGGACGCCGCCTCGGGGACGTTGGCCAGGATGACCAGGTCGCGGAAACGCTCCAGCAGGTCGGCGGCGAAGCGGCGCGGGTCGTGGCCGCCCTCGATGACCCGGTTGACCGTGTGGAAGACCCGGGCGCCGTCACGGGCGGCGAAGGCGTTGACGATCTCGTCGAGCAGGTCGCCGTCGGTGTAGCCGAGCAGGGAGACGGCCTTGGCGTACGTGATGCCGTCGTCGTCGGCGCCCGCGAGGAGCTGGTCGAGGATCGACAGCGAGTCGCGCGCCGACCCGGCGCCGGCCCGCACGACCAGCGGCAGGGCGTTCGGCTCGAAGGGGACGCTCTCGGAGGAGAGGATCTCCTCCAGCAGCGCGCGCAGCGTCGCCGGGGGCATCAGGCGGAACGGGTAGTGATGGGTGCGCGACTTGATGGTCCCGATGACCTTCTCGGGCTCCGTCGTCGCGAAGATGAACTTCAGGTGCGGCGGGGGCTCCTCGACGAGTTTGAGCAGCGCGTTGAAACCCTCGCGGGTCACCATGTGCGCCTCGTCGATGATGTAGATCTTGAAGCGGGCGGAGACCGGGGCGAAGAAGGCGCGCTCGCGCAGGTCGCGCGCGTCGTCGACGCCGCCGTGGGACGCCGCGTCGATCTCGATGACGTCGAGGTGACCGGGGCCGGTGGGGGCCAGGGCGACGCAGGAGTCGCAGACGCCGCAGGGGTCGGGCGTGGGGCCCTTCTCGCAGTTGAGGGAACGGGCCAGGATGCGCGCGCTGGACGTCTTGCCGCATCCGCGCGGACCGCTGAACAGGTAAGCGTGGTTGATGCGCCCCGTGCGCAGCGCCTGGCGCAGCGGATCGGTGACGTGCTCCTGTCCCTTGACCTCGGCGAAGGTCCCGGGTCGGTACTTGCGATAAAGCGCAAGGCTCATGCGACCATCCCGCCTGCGAGGGGCCCAAACGAAGAGAACCCCTCGCACACCCGCCAGAGCCCGCTTATCCTTGCTGCCTTCCGGCCCTGGGGAGGTTCACAGGATGACGCCGCGCGAGGGGTCCTTGGACAGTCTAGCGGGATACGGCAGTGCTCGCTGCAGCGAAATCCGCCTCGAAATTCGTGGTCTCCGCACCGCCGGAAGTCCGGTAAGCTCATCGGCGGAGGATTCGCCTAGTGGCCGAGGGCGCACGCTTGGAAAGCGTGTATAGGGCAACCTATCGGGGGTTCAAATCCCCCATCCTCCGCCAGCTCAGAGGGGTCATGCCGTGATCAACGGCATGACCCCTCTTGCTTTTCGGGTCCCAACCTGGCTCTTCGCCCCCTCACCTGCCCGCCTCCTGAGGATCGGGTCTCCCGCGCGCTGCATCCCGGATCACGCGCCCCCCTTCCTGATCCCCCGCGAGGACTACAAGAATCCGGGCGGCGCCTGCCGCATGTGGCGCTGGGACAGCATGTGGCGCCGGGTCAGGAGGACCACCGACGGCGATCCGGAGGACGGCGACCCTCTGACGCGCAGGATCGTGCACGCCCGCGACGCCGAGCCCCACGAGGCCGCCCGGGTGCTCTGTCCGAAGAGGCCCGGCCGGGCTGATCAGCGCGGCCGGGGCGGCGGGACCGGTTCCGTGAGTGCCGCGGACATCCAGTCGGCGGCGGCTGCCAGCCAGTCGGGGCGGGCGTTGCCGAGCAGGTGGTCGCCGTGCGGGATGCGCACGTACTGCCCCTGTCCTGCCAGGCGGGCCAGCGGCTCGCCGTCGGTCACACCGGGGATGACGTCCTGGCCGCCGTCCACCACCAGCAGCGGGCAGGTGATCCGCGGGGCGAGGGCGCACAGGTCCACCTGGCCGGCGAAGCGGCGGGCGGCCTCCTCTCCGCCGGCGCGCCGGCTGAGGAGGTCCCGTACGGGGTGGGGCAGGGCGTCCCAGTGCAGGCGGAAGGGGCCGCTGACGGTGACGGCGGCGGCGACGCGGGGTTCGCGGGCGGCGCTTTCCGCGACGTAGTAGCCGCCGAGGCTGAGCCCGACGAGTCCCACCTCCTCCGTGCCCAGCGCGTCGACGACCTGGCCGATGACCTGGTGGTAGTCGGCGCGGACGGTGGTGGTGGCCGCGCGCACGCCCTGTCCCGGCCCGTCCATGGCGAACACGGCCATGCCCCGGCGCAGCAAGGCGTCGATCACGTCGTGGAACTCCTCCTTGCCGGAGTCCAGGCCCGGGACCACCACGGTGGCCGGGGCGTCGGCCGGGCCGCGCAGCCAGCCGGCGAAGTCCGTTCCCTCGATCCGGCGCGCCTCCGGCTCCAGCAGGTCCAGCGCGCGGCCCATGGCGGTGTCCGCCTCGGCTGCGGCGAGTGCGCCCTGGGGATTCGGTCCCAGGGTGGCGACGTGGAACCAGCGTGCCGCCGCCCGGAAGTGCTCGCCTGCCGAGATCGCGCCGGCCGCCCGCTCGGCGCGCGCCAGATGTCCGCGGGCGGCGCGCATGAAGGCCGCGCCCCACGAGGCCAGATCGCTCCGGTCGGCCAGTTCGCCGGTGACGCGCAGGTACTCGTGCGGGTCCAGTCCGGCTCCGGTCGCGCGCGACAGGTTCGCGGCGGCGAAGTCCGCGACGCTCATCAACGTCTCTTCCGCGACGCTCATCGGCGTCTCTTCCGGGGCGCCCATCGGCGTTCCTTCCGGGGTGCTCATCGACGTTCCTTCCCGGGTGCTCATCGGGCGGCTCCGATCGTCAGGACGGCCTTGCCTCGGATGCGGCGTTCCCGCAGATCGAGCAGGATCTCGGCCGTGCGGCTCCAGTCAGCGGTACGGCCGATCTCCGGGTGCAGCCGGCCGGCGGCCACCAGGCGGACCAGGGTGGCCAGGTCGGGGCCGTACGGTGCGCCCGCGTAGTGGAAGTGCCGGATCACGCAGTTCTCCGGCCCGGCCAGCAGGTCGAAGAAGTTCACCGTCATCGGCGTACGACTGGCCTGGCCGAACCAGACCAGCGTGCCCCCGGGGACGAGCCTGGCCAGCGCGGTCGCCGGCGCGCCGCCGCCGGTGGACTCCAGCACCACGTCGAACGGGCCGTCCGCCTCCCCCACGTCGTGCACGATCGCGGCGGCGCCCAGCTCGCGCAGGCGCGTGCCGCGCTCCGCCGTGGCGGTCACGGCGGTCACCTCGGCCCCGGCCGCCGCGGCGATCTCCGTCACGTAGTGCCCCACTCCGCCGGAGGCGCCGGTCAGCAGCACCCGTCTGCCCGTCACGGCGCCCGCCGCGCGGAGCAGCCGGAGCGCGGTGATCCCGGCCAGCGGCAGGGCGGCGGCCTGGACGGTGGTGATCTCGTCGGGCAGGACGGCGAGCGAGTGGGCGGGCACGGCCGCGTACTCGGCCCAGCCGCCCGCCGGCGGATGGCCCACCACCCGGGCGCCGGCCGGCGGCCCCGAGCCGTCCGCGGCGGCCTGCACGACCAGGCCCGCGACGTCCTTCCCCGGCTTCAGGCCGGGTGCCGGCGCTTCCAGCAGGAACGTCTCCCCGCGGTTGGGTGAGAACGCCTCGACCTTGACCACCGCCTCGTCCCGGCCGGGCTCGGGCTGGGTGTCCTCGGCGAAGTCCACCGGTCGCGTCGCGTCTCCGGTAGGGATCAATCTGCGCATGCGGCAATGGAAACGGCATCCGGGTCACGCGATCCAACAACGGATGCGACAGGCCGACAACCATCGGTTGTCGGCGGTGGTGGGAGGCGGCCGCGGGCGGGTCGCCTAAGGTGACGGGCGTGGACCTGGACCTGGCGCAGGTGCGCGCGTTCGTGCTGGCGGCCGAAGAGCTGCACTTCGGCCGTGCGGCCGAGGAACTGTCGATCTCCCAGCAGGCGCTGTCCAAGCGGATCGCCCGCCTGGAGTCCACGCTGGGCAGGCGCCTGCTCGACCGCGGCGGCCAGGGGGTGCGGCTCACCGAGGCAGGGCGGCGTTTCCTGGAGCCCGCGCGGCAGGCGCTGGCCGCCGCGGACATGGCGGTGGCGGCGGTCACGGACGCGCGCCGTCCGCTGCGGATCGACGTGTGGGGCCACCTGTACGCGCCCATGCGCACGCTGGCGCAGGTGACGGCCCCCGGACCGCGGCTGGAGCTCGGGCACGGCCGTGACCTGCCCTCGGTGATCGCCGCGCTCGTCCACGGCGACATCGACGCCGCCTTCGGCCGCGTCCACGAGCCGCTGCACCCCGGGCTGACGCATCGCCTGGTACGGCTGGAGCCGGTGGACGTGGTCCTCAGCGCGGACCACCCGCTGGCGCACATGCCGGCGATCCGGCCGTCACGGTTGCGCGACAGCGTGCTGTGGGCTCCGGGGCCGCTGCACCGGCTGGACTTCCTGCACCGGTTCGCGGAGTCCTTCGGCATCCGTGACCGCGCCGAGGGCACGAATCTGGGCCTGGACCACTTCCTGGCCGACCTGGCCGCCGATCCGCGCCGCTTCGGCCTGCTGCCCGCGGACGTGCCGCTCCCGGCGCGCCCGGCGATCCGTTCGATCCCCCTGGTCGACCCCACGCCCCTGTACGCCTGGTCACTGCTGTGGCGCGGCGACGGAGGTCATCCGATGCTGGACGCCCTGGTCAGCGCGTTCGCGGCCGAGGCCGAGCGCAATCGGTGGCTGGAGTACGACCCCGTCCGCGACTGGCTGCCCGAACGCGACCAGGGTTTTGCATCAAGTGATGCATAACCGCTAGCGTGGCCTCCATGGCACGACCGCGGACCTTCGACGAGGACCGGGTGCTCGACCAGGCGATGCGGGCCTTCTGGCTGCACGGCTACGAGGGCACCTCCACGCGTGACCTGTGCGAGGCCACCGGCCTCGACCGCAGCAGCGTCTACAACGCGTTCACCAGCAAGCACGAGCTGTTCCGGCGGGCGCTGATCCGCTACACCGAGTCCACGACGGCCGCCCAGACGGCGATCCTGGAGGACGGCGACCGGCCCGCCGTCGAGCGGATCCGGGCGCTGTTCGCCCGCATCATCGACGACGAGTTCACGTCCCGGGGCGACGCGCCCAGCATCGGATGCCTGGGCGTGAACACGACCGTGGAGTTCGGCGGGCGCGACCCCGAGATAGCCCTGCTGCTCGAACAGGACGCGGCGCGCCGCCTGGAGACGCTGCGCGCGGCCGTCGAGGAGGGGCGCCGCGACGGCGACGTCCGCTCGTCGCGCGACGCGGCCTCGCTGGCCCGCTATCTCAACGCCGTGACGGCCGGCATCCGCGTCGCCGCCCAGGGCGGGGCCGACCGCGCCACGCTGACGTCCATCGCCGAGACGGCGCTGGACGCCCTCACCGCCTCCTGAACCCCGGCCCTCCCGCCGGGGCCACGACCGTGCCCGCATTCTGCATCGATCGGTGCAAAACTTGAGGAGCATCGCTTGCCCAGATCCGTGTACGTCCTGGCCTTCGGCATCTTCGCCATGGTCACCAGCGAGTTCGCCGTCGCCGGGCTGATGCCCCAGATGGCCCGCGGGCTCGGCGCCACCGTTCCGCAGATCGGATACCTCATCACCGCCTTCGCGGCGGCCATGGCCCTCGGCGGTCCGTTCATGACCGTGGCCCTGTCGCGGCTGCGCCCACGGGACGCCCTGATGACGCTGTTCGCCGTCTTCCTGGCCGGCAACGTGCTCGCGGCCGCGGCCCCGTCCTACCCGGTCATGATGACGGCGCGGATCATCACCGGCGTCGCCTCCCAGGCGTTCTTCGGCGTGACGGTCTCGCTGGCGGTGCGGCTCGCCCGGCCCGAGGTGCGCGGCCGGGCCATCGCCGTGGTGATGAACGGGCTGATGGTCGGCACCCTGCTCGGCCTGCCGTTGTCCACGATGATCGGCGAGCGGTTCGGCTGGCGGGCGGCCTTCTGGGCGGTCGGCGTGCTCACCCTGGTCGCCGCGCCGGCCACCCTCTGGGGCGTCCCGCCCGTCGGACGCGCCGACGGCGACGGCGCCGAGGGAGGGGGCCTGCGCGGACAGCTCGCCGTGTTCCGCGGTGGACGCCTGCTGCCGGCGTTCCTCACCAGCACGCTGATCATCGGTGCGACGTTCTCCGCGTTCAGCTACCTCAATCCGATCCTCACCGGCCTGGCCGGGTTCGCGACCGGGACCGTCCCGTACCTGCTGGTCGCCTACGGCGCCGCGACGGTCGCCGGCAACCACGTCGTGGGCCGCCTCGCCGACCGGCACACGATCGCGGTGCTGGTGGGCGGCCTGGCCCTGAACGCGGCGTTCCTGGCGGGCTTCGCGCTACTGGCCCACGTGAACGTGGCGGCGGTGGCGTTCATGCTGGGCGTCGGCCTGGTCGGCGTCACCATGAACCCGGCCATGGTCACCCGCGTCCAGCGCGCCGGCAACGCGGGCCCGCTCGTGAACACGGTCCACTCGTCGTTCATCACGCTGGGCGTGATGGTGGGCTCGTCGGGCGGCGGGCTGGCCATCGACGCGTACGGACTGCGGGCGCCGCTGTGGCTCGGCGCGGCGCTGGCCGTACTGGGGCTGCTCACGCTGCTTCCGGAACGCGGCCGGAGCCGGGCCGCCGCGACCGAGCCCGGCACGGCGAAGGCATCCGTCCCCCCGGCCTGACACCGCTCACCCCGTCGGTCCGCACCGCTCGTCCCGCCGAGCCTGGCGCCGGGGCCGCCCGGGCGTCAGGCCGCCAGCAGGGCCTTGGAACGGTCGGTGGCCAGGCGGATGGCGATGCCGCCGAGGACGGCGCCCATGAAGTACCGCTGCACGCGCAGCCACACAGGACGGCGGGCCAGGAAGGCGGCCAGGCTGCCGGCGCTGATCGCGATGATCCCGTTGACCAGCGTGCCGATGGCGATCTGGACCGAGCCGAGCGCCAGACTCTGGACCAGCACGTGCCCCATCTGCTGGTCGATGAACTGCGGCAGCAGCGACAGGTACAGGATGGCGATCTTGGGGTTGAGCAGGCAGGTGAACAGGCCCATGGCGAACAGCTTGCGCGGCGGTTCCACGGACAGCTCGCGCGGCTCGAAGGCGGAGGTGCCGCCGGGCTTGACGGCGTTCCAGGCCAGCCACAGCAGGTACGCGGCCCCGGCCAGCTTGAGCGCGGTGTACGCGGCGGGCACGTACGCGAAGATCGCGGTCAGGCCCAGGCAGGTGGCGGCCAGGTAGATGGTGAAGCCCAGCGCGACGCCGGTGAGCGAGATCAGCCCCGCCCGCCGGCCCTGGGTGATGGAGCGGGACACGAGGTAGATCATGTTCGGCCCGGGCGTGAGAACCATGCCGAGGGAAACGAGCGCGATCCCGATCAAGCCAGCGGTCATTGCCGAAGAATATCGGACATAACCGAAAATCTTCAGGGACCCCACCCTGACCGGCTCATCCTCGCCGCCATGGAATCTCCGGCGCTCTTTCGGGAAGCTGGGATGCGGGCACACGAGAAGGGACGTTGGCGATGGACTTCCGAGACGACGTCAACCTCGACTCCTCCCAGGTGGAGGACGTCGGCGGCAGCGGCGGCGGGGGCGGCGGGGGCGGCTTCCCCGGCGGCATGGTCCTGGGAGGCGGCGGCATCGTCACCCTGATCGTCATGGTCGTGGTGTTCCTGCTGAACAACGCCGGCGGGGGCGGCGGCGACCAGCCCGCCGCCCGGCGGCAGCCGGCCTCCGACCTGTCGCAGGAGTGCAAGACCGGCAAGGACGCCGACCAGTCGGAGAAGTGCCGGGTGATCGGCGTGGTCAACAGCATCCAGGACTACTGGAAGGGCGAGGTCTCGGGATACCGGCCCGCCAAGACCATCCTGTACTCGGGCGGCGTCCGCACGGCCTGCGGCGCGGCCGACTCCTCGGTCGGCCCGTTCTACTGCCCCGGCGACCAGCGCGTCTACCTCGACCTGAGCTTCTTCGACGACCTGCACAGCCGGTTCGGCGCCAAGGGCGGCCCGTTCGCCCAGGCGTACGTGATCGCCCACGAGTACGGGCACCACGTCGAGAACCTCACCGGCGCGCTGGAGGGCGGCGGCTCGGTGGCCACGGAGCTCCAGGCCGACTGCTACGCGGGCGTGTGGGCCAAGAACGCCATCGACACCGGCTTCTACGACAAGCCCTTCACCGACACCGACATCGCCGAGGCGCTGGACGCGGCGGCGGCCGTGGGCGACGATCGCATCCAGCAGCGCACCCAGGGGCGGGTCGATCCCGACTCGTTCACGCACGGCTCGTCCGAGCAGCGGGTGAACGCCTTCAAGCAGGGGTACGGATCCGGCAAGCCGTCGGCGTGCGCGACCAGGTGACGGGGCCGAACAGGCCCATCACCGGCCCCGGGAATTCTCGCGAACAGCACATCGAGGCTGAATCTCTCCTAAACTCTATGGGGTGATCTTCAAGCTGGTCGGCGATGGACGGCCCTATCCCGAACACGGTCTGACCACCCGAGAGTGGGCTCAGATCCCGCCGCGCCAGGTCCGGCTCGACTCGCTGATCACCACGAAGGCGATGCTGGACCTGCACTCGCTGCTCGCCGCGGACTCCACCTTCTACGGCGACCTCTTCCCGCACGTGGTGCAGTGGCGGGGCGAGCTCTACCTGGAGGACGGTCTGCACCGGGCGCTGCGGGCCGCCCTGCACCAGCGCTCCATCCTGCACGCCAGAGTGCTGGACCTGCCCGCCTGACATGCGAAGGGCCTCCGCCCTGTCAGTCCAGGTCGGAGGCCCTTCAGCGGCGGTGGTGGTGGGATTTGAACCCACGGATGAGTTGCCCCATCACACGCTTTCGAGGCGTGCGCCCTCGGCCACTAGGCGACACCACCGCCGACGAGCTTACCGGATCCGGCGAGTGGCGAAGAACGTCGTGAGGACGGCGGCGCATTCTTCGGCCATCACGCCCATGACGACCTCCGGCCGATGGTTGAGCCGGCGGTCCCTGACGACGTCCCACAGCGAGCCCACGGCGCCGCCCTTCTCGTCGACCGCGCCGTACACGATCCGGTCCACCCGGGCCAGCACCGCGGCGCCCGCGCACATCGTGCAGGGCTCCAGGGTCACCACGAGCGTGCAGCCGTCCAGCCGCCACGAGCCCCGGGCGCGCGCGGCCGCTCGCAACGCGAGCACCTCCGCGTGCCCGGTCGGGTCGGCCGCGGACTCGCGGTCGTTGCCCGCCGCCGCCAGCACCTCACCGGCCTCGTCGAGCACGACCGCCCCGACGGGCACCTCGCCGCGCTCTCCCGCGGCCACGGCCTCGGCCAGCGCCGGCCGCATCGCCTCGTCGTAGGGGGAGGCGTGCGCCGACGTCACCGCAACCGGTCGAGCTCGTCGGCGAACGACAGCCGCTCGGCGATCACGGACAGGACGTCGGCCGGCAGCACGCCCTCCTCCATGCTCAGCTCCAGCAGTTCCTCCGAGCTGAGACCGAGGTCGTTCAGCAGGTCGAGGTCGCCCGCCGGGCGGACGCCGAGCGCGTTGCCCTCCTTGTCGGCGCTCACGCCCGCGAACTCGGCGAACAGCTCGCCGATGCTGCCCGGCGCGATCGCGTGGGCGTCGGAGAGGAAGACGCGGGGCTCCTCGTCGTCGACGTAACGCACGATGGCGAACCACTCGTCCTCGGCCTCGACGCACAGCAGCGCCAGCTCGTCACCGGACAGGCCGAGCGCCTCGGTCACCGCGTCGCCGAGGTCGTCGACGATCTCGGCCCCGCTCAGGTCGACCTCGGCCCCGCTCCAGCCGTCCGGGGTCCTGACGAAAGCCGCGGCGAACGTGTTGGGCATGTCTCCAAGCTCCAGGTGTCCAGGCTCCGGGCGTGCAAGGTCTCGGGCTCAGCCGAAGACCGACTCGATGGCGCGCTCGAACGGCTCGGAGAAGCCGAGCCGCGCGGCGATGCTGGACAGCACGTCCTCGGGCAGAAGGTCTATGTCACCCGACAGGATGCCCAGCTCCATCTCGTCCAGACCCAGATCGGCGAAGATCGACAGGTCTCCCGCGGGGAGCGCGACCTCCTCGTCCTGGAGGATCTCCTCCAGCTCGTCCTCGTCGGGGACGGGCACGTCGAGGTATTCGAGCACCTGCTGGGCCAGCGGGAAGTCCCAGGAGGCGGCGATGTCGGAGAGGAACACGTCGACGCGCTCCCCGACGACGCGCAGCGCCACGAAGAACTCGTCACCCACCGCGACCAGGCCGATGGTCCCGCTCTCGCTCGGCTGCTGGCGCAGGGCCTTGATCAGCCCGTGCAGGTCCGACGTGAGCGCCACCGGCAGCATCTCGGCGTCCCAGCATTCGTCCTCGCGATAGACCACGATGGCGAAGTCGAACGCGTCCTCGTCTGTCATCGTCCACCCCACCCGATGTGGCCCCTACGGGCTCCCAATGGTTCCAGAGAGCACCGGTCCCCGTGTGCCGGTCGGACCAAATTGTGATCAAAACCGGGGCACGACGTGCCGGTACGTCCCACACAAGATAGCGTTATCCCTTATGGAAACCCTCGTCGTCGACCATCCGCTCGTGGCCCACAAGCTCACCACGCTGCGCGATGTCCGCACCGATTCGCCCACGTTCCGGAGGCTCGCGGACGAGTTGGTGACGCTGCTGGCGTACGAGGCGACCCGCGACGTCCGCGTCGCCGACGTGACCGTGCAGACCCCTGTGGCCGAGGCCCACGGCGTGCGGATGGCGCGGCCGTACCCGCTGGTGGTGCCGATCCTGCGGGCCGGGCTCGGCATGCTCGACGGCATGACCCGGCTGCTGCCGACGGCCGAGGTGGGCTTCCTCGGCATGATCCGCAACGAGTCGACCCTGCAGGCCGAGACGTACGCCACGCGGCTGCCCGACGACCTGTCCGGCCGGCAGTGCTACGTGGTGGACCCGATGCTGGCCACCGGCGGCACGCTGGCGGCGGCCGTGCAGTTCCTCTTCGACCGGGGCGCCGACGACGTCACGGCGATCTGCCTCCTCGCGGCGCCGGAGGGCCTGGCGCACATGGACGAGTTCTTCGCCGGCTCGGGCAAGCCGATCCGGGTGGTCACCGCGGCGCTGGACGAGCGGCTCAACGAGAACGGCTACATCGTCCCCGGCCTGGGCGACGCGGGCGACCGGCTGTACGGCGTCGTCTGACCCCTCCGCCCCCCTGCTCGGCGAGATGGGTCGCCTGAGAAATCACCTTTCCGTCACGCCGAGTGGTTCACTCGTTACATACTGTGGTTGCATGGGTACGTAGCGAGGGGAAGGCAACTTCCGCATGGGCGCGAGGGGGCGCGAGATGAACGAGCTGGCGGCAGCCGGGGTGTTCTCGTGAGCGAGCACACCGAGGCGGATCCGAGTCCGTACGCGGACGTCCCGACTCCGTACGCGGACGTCGAGACCACGCTGCGTGACGAATTCGCCGGCGTTCACTCGGCGACCACCGTAACGCGCTGCGTCGAGGCGGCGCACTACGGCGCGCTGGAAGTCACCGGCTACGCGCATCCGAGCCTCGTCGAGCGGATCGCGCGCAAGCACCTTCACGTCCTCGCGCTCGTGGCGAGCGAGCGAGGCTAGGCAAGATCTCAACTAAGCCGTGAACAGACCTTTACCCGGGCTGCCGGGTGGGTAATGTAGACGGCGGGTGCAGGTAAGGGTACGGAGGCCACGGTGCAGGTCAAAAAAGTCCTCTCATGGGGCGGGCTCGGTTTTGCGGCGTACTACCTGTTGGCACGGCCGAACGACGCGGCGACCGCAGTCAAAGGCACGTTCGACTCGGTGTTCAACGCGGCCGACTCTCTGGCGCAATTCGTGAACAACCTGACATGAGACTTGTGACCCACGGGGACTCCGCCCCGTCGTCGGTCAACCGTTACCTGCTCCCCGACGAACAACAGGTCATCATGGTGCGGCGCCACCCGGCCGTGCTGCTCCGTCCGGTCGCCGAGGTCTTCGGCGGCCTGATCATCGCCGGACTGCTCAGCAAGTTCTTCGGCGACTCCGGAGGCGGCACGGCCCTCGTGGTCGTCTGGTGGCTGTGGCTGTTGCTGTTGATCCGTTTCGTATGGAAAGTCGCGGAGTGGTCGGTCGATTACTTTGTGGTGACTTCTAAGCGGATGTTGTCCACCACGGGACTGATCACCCGCAAGGTCGCGATGATGCCGCTGTCCAAGGTCACCGACATGAGTTTCAAGCGATCTCTCCTTGGGCGCATGCTCGGCTACGGTGAGTTCATCCTGGAATCGGCCGGTCAGGACCAGGCACTCTCGACCGTGCAGTACATTCCCTACCCCGAGACCCTGTACCTCGAGGTCTGTCAGATGCTTTTCCCCAGCAAGGACAGCGGCGACGATTAATCCCCCGTAGGGGAATTCTTCACCTGGGGATACCAGATTCGGCCACTTCATGCAATCATTGCGTGTTGTTGACCCTTCCCCGCCTTGAGAGATGAGATGCCGAGTCAGGGAACCATCGGTGACCGCGTCCGCGGACTGCGGCTGAACAGGCGGATGTCCCAGGCCCAGCTGGCCGGGCCCGACCTGTCTGACAGTTATGTCTCGCTCATCGAGTCGGGTAAGCGAACTCCGACTCCGGTGGTCGCCCGGCTCCTGGCGGAGCGGCTGGGCTGCACCACCGAGTTCCTCCTGCACGGCATCGAGCCGCGCCAGCGGATCGACACCGAGCTGGGGCTGCGCCACGCCGAGCTGGAGCTGCGCCACGGCGACCCGGTCCTCGCGGCCGAGCGCTTCACGGAGATCGTGAAGGCCGCCGACGAGGAGAACGCCATGCTCACGGCGCACGCCCGCTTCGGCCGGGCGCGCGCGCTGGAGGCGCAGGGTCGCCTGGGTCAGGCCGTCGAGGCGTTCGAGCGGCTGCGCAGGGAGGCGTCGGCACACCCGGAGCGGCTGGCCGACCTGCCGCTCGCCGTGGCGCTGAGCCGCTGCTACCAGCACGCCGGCGACCGGCTGCGCGCCCGCGACCTCGCCGCCCACGCGCTGGAGCAGGCCCAGCGGCTGTCGCTCACGCAGGGTGAGATCGCCGTCGACCTGGCCGCGGCGATCGTCGAGGCGCGCGAGGAGATGGAGAGCGACTCCACCGAGCTCGCGTACGTGCGGCAGGTGCTCGACGTCAACGACGTTCCTGGCGTTGTGGACCGTTCCGGAGAGATTCACGCCCTGTGGCAGGCGAGCGTCGCCGCCGCGGCGGGCGACGACTCGGCGCTGGCCGTCCGGCTGGCCGACGACGCCATCACGGCGGGCCGCCCGGCGCGGATCGCGCTGCAGCTCGCGCGGGTCGCCGTGCACTGGGCACGGCTCGCGACGACGCCTGTCGCCGAGGCCGAGCGGCTGGTGGAGGCGGCGGCCAGGACGTTCACCTCGGCTCCCGGCACCGGCGGGGAGCGCGGTGAGGCGCTGATCACGCACGCGCGGGTCCGGCTGCGTGCCGGCGACCCGGCGCGGGCGGGCGAGCTGGCGACCGCGGTCCTGGAGACGGCGGCCGGCGCGTCGCGCACCACCGCGGCCGAGGCCCGGCTGGTGCTCGCGACCGTGACGCTCGACCTGGGCGCCGACGCGTCGGCGCACCTGGCCGGGGCGGGGGAGCTGCTGCGGGCGCTGGGCCGGCCGATGTTCGGCACCGACCGCCAGGCGGCCCGCTGCTGGCGCGAGCTCGGCGACCTGTACGGCCGGGCCGGGGGCAGGGCGCAGCAGACGGCCGCGTATCGTAAGGCGCTGGAAGCCGCTGGGGTCCATTCCGCGCTGGCGGGCCTGCCGGTTAACGCCGCGGTCTCCGGTTGATCGGAAAACTCCTCCTGGGAGTTCCAGATTTGTGTTCTTCGGTCTGGAATAATTAGGGTCTACCAGTCATTGACTCATAGGATGATTGGTTTCCCCGGAGGAGGCGGACCGTGAGTCTGCGTACGGCGCAGCGAGCTTCGCTCGTGGACCAGGTGATCGATCAGCTCAAGGAGCAGATCACATCAGGGTCGTGGCAGATGAACGGCAAGATCCCGACGGAGACGGTGCTCGCCGAGCAGCTCGGGGTGGGGCGCAACACCGTTCGCGAGGCCGTACGCGCGCTGACTCACGCGGGGCTGCTGGAGTGCCGTCAGGGCGACGGCACCTACGTCCGCGCGACGAGCGAGCTCTCCGGTGCCATGCTCCGCCGCCTGCGGCAGGCGGAGCAGCTGGAGATCCTGGAGGTACGGCGCGCCCTGGAGGTGGAGTCGGCCCGGCTGGCCGCCACCCGGCGCACCGACGAGGACATCCTGCGCATCGAGGCGGCGCTCGCCGAGCGCGAGCGCGCCTGGGAGCTCGACGACCCCGACTTCTTCGTGGAGGCCGACCTGGCCTTCCACATGGCCGTGGCGCACGCCACGCACAATCTCGTGCTGATCGACCTGTTCGAGGACTTCTCGGCCGCGCTGCGGGCCAGCATCACGGCCGCGGGCACGTCGCTCAACAAGAGCTACATCCCGCACGACGCGATCGCCCGCGCCATCGCGGCGGGCGACGCCACCGCCGCCGAGCGCGCCAGCCATGCCTGCATGGAGCACATCTTGATCGCTCTGACCGATGCGTAGTTCTTTCTGTTACGGCTCCGCCCGGGTCGCCGTACGGGGCTGAGGGCCTCCAGGGACACGGCCGCTGAGCCCCGATCTTCTTCTGTCGCAATCTTTTGCTCTGTTACGGCTCCGCCCGGCAGGCGCCAGTCGCCGTACGGGGCTGAGGGCCTCCAGGGACACGGCCGCTGAGCCCGCACGGGGCCGGGCGCCGTTACGTGCGTCTTGTTGACCGTGGCTTCCCTCATGCCTGGCCGAGGAGCTGGTTCGCGTGGGCTCGGGCGAAGTCCGCGAACGGTGTGGGCTGCTTGCCCGTCACCGACGCGTAGTCCTTCGTCGTGTAGTCGCCCCAGCCCTTCGCGTAGGCGCGCAGGTACTCCGCGGTGACCGCGGCGATCCACTCGGGCACGCCCGCCTCCTTCATGCCGGCGTAGGCCTGTTCCGGCTCCAGGGAGTGGTAGGCGATCGACCGGCCGTACACCTCGGCGAGCTGCTCGGCCGCCTCGCCCAGCGAGATGCTGGCCGGGCCGGTCAGGGTGTAGACCTTGCCTGTGTGCGGTCGGGGGTCGGTGAGGACGGTGGCGGCGAACTCGCCGATGTCCCGTACGTCGATGAGGCCCAGCCGGCCCTGCCCGGTGCCGCCGTACAACGTGTCGCCGGAGACCGAGCCGAACAGGTTCTGCATGAAGAAGGCCGGGCGGATGACGGTCCAGCCGAGGCCGGACGCCTGGAGCTCGGTGTCGGACAGGGCGTGCAGGCGGCCGTTGCGGGTGGGCGCGTCGTGCGCGGCGCCGATCGCCGACATGCGCACCACGTGCCGCACGCCCGCCTGGCGGGCCGCCCAGACCGCGTTCATGCTGGCGTGGGGGGCCTGCGGCCCCATCGCGGTGAGCAGCCACAGCGTCTCCACGCCGTCGAAGGCGTCGGTGAGCGTCGCGGGGTCGTCGAGGTCGCCGACGGCCACCTCGTACCCGGTGGGGGCCTTGGCGGGGTCGCGCACCAGCACCCGCACGCCGTCCTTGCCGGGCAGCGCGTCGAGCACGGCGCTGGAGACGGTGCCGGTGGCTCCGGTGATGAGGATGGTCATGGTCAGCCCTCGTTCTCTTCCGTGGTGCCGTCTTCCGCGGACACCAGCTCGTCGATCAGCTCGAAGAAGCCCCGGATGCCGGGCAGGTTGCCGCCCTTGGCGGCCGAGGCGGCGCGGTCCTCGGGCGCACGCCACTCGACGATGTCGAGCCACTCGTCGCCGGGCAGGCGCACCAGGCGCGCTCCGAGGAAGCCCGCGCGGTCCGCGCGGAAGTCCGCGAGCATTCCGGGGCGGGCGGCGAGCAGCCGCTCGGCGTTCTCCGGAGAGACGCGGAACCGGGTGAGTTCCACCGTTCTGGTCATGAGAAGACTATATAGTAAGAATCAGTGACTATCAAGATTGATGACTAACAGGAGGCGTGGACGTGCGCAGGAGCCAGCGCAAGCGGGAGAACCCGGACCTCGGGATCCTGGCCGGGCGGACACTGTTCGCGGTGCAGCGGGTGCTGTTCGGAGCCGTCACCGGGCAGGGGCACCCCGAGCTGCGGCCGCGGCACGGCGCGGTGCTCGCGTACCTCGACGAGGAGGGCAGCCGGGCCACCGACCTGGCCGCCCAGTCGGGCCAGCACAAGCAGGTCATCGGCACGCTGGTGGACGAGCTGGTGGCGCTCGGCTACGTCGAGCGGCAGCCCGACCCGGCCGACCGCCGGGCCAAGCTGATCGTGCCCACGGCCAAGGGCCTGGACGAGATGGCCAAGTCGGACGCCGCCATGGCCGGGATCGAGGCCGAGCTGGCCGCGACCGTGGGCGAGGAGGCGTACGGGGAGTTCAAGCGCGTCTTCAAGCGGGTGGCCGACGGCCTGTCGGCCCGTCGGCCCGAGTGACGCGCCCTCACCAGCACGGCCACCGGTGACGCGCGGGCTCAGGAGCCGAGGCGCAGGGACATCACGAGGTAGCGGAAGGCCGCGTCGGCGTCGCCGGGGACGTCCTGGATCAGCGCGGGGCGCGTCGGCGACTCCATGTTGATGCGGGCCAGCTCCGTCTCGATGCCGGTCAGGCCGTCGAGCAGGAACTGCGACTGGAACGCGATCTCGATGTCGTCGCCCCTGAGGTCGCACTCCAGCACCTCGGTGCCGCGGCCGATGTCGCCGCCGCCCGCCCGGAGCGTCACCTGCCCCTGAGTGAACGACAGCCGGATCGCGGTGTTGCGCTCGGCCACCAGCGCGACCCGTTTGATGGCGTCGACGAACGGCCCCACCCGCACGTCGGCCCGGATCGACCAGTCGGAGGTCAGCCGCGTGCGGTAGTCGATGAACTGCTCGTCGAGCAGCCGCACCGTGGTGCTGCGCCCGACACTCTCGAAGCCGGCCACCCCGTCGCCCATCGCGATCTGCACCTCGCCGCCGCGCAGCGACTTGGCCACCTCGACCAGCACGCGCGCGGGCACCATGGCCGAGACGGCGACGTCGGGCCGCGCCGGCCGCCAGGCGAACGTGCGGGCCGCGATCCGGTAGCGGTCGGTCGCGGCCATCGTGACCGTCTCGCCCTCGATGTCGACCCGGATGCCGGTGAGCATGGGCAGCGTGTCGTCGCGGCTGGAGGCGGGCGCGACCTGGCCGACCGCCGAGGCGAACACGCCGCCGCCGACGGCGCCGACGGCCGGCGGCATCGTGGGCATGGTCGGGAAGTCCTCGACGGGCATCGTGATCAGGCCGAACTCGGCGCTGCCGCAGGTCAGGACCGCCTCCTGGCCTTCGGTGACGATCTGCACCTCGTCGCCGGGCAGGCTGCGGCTGATCTCGGCCAGCAGCCGGCCCGGGATCAGGACGCCGCCGGTCTCGGCCACGTCGGCGTCGATCCGCGCCTGGGCGGAGACGTCGTAGTCGAACGCGGACAGGCTCAGCTCCTCGCCGGCCACGAGCAACAGGCCGGAGAGCACGGGCATGACGGGACGGCTGGGGAGGACCCGGGCAGCCCATGCCACGGCATCTGCCAGAACATCGCGGTTGACCCGGATTTTCACGTGAACGACCCTTTCGCTCGCCTGCCTCCTATGAAAGGTAGCCGGTCGGACCGACAATCCGACCCGGCGGCCGCCTTCGAGGTCAGCGGCTGTTGAGGTAGGCGAGCACCGCCAGCACCCTGCGGTTGTCGTCCTCCGACGGCGCCAGGTCGAGCTTGGCGAAGATGCTCGCGGTGTGCTTGGCCACCGCGCTCTCGCTCAGGTAGAGCCGCTGCGCGATGGCGGCGTTGGAACGGCCCTCGGCCATGGCCTCCAGCACCTGCCGCTCGCGCGGCGTCAGCGCGGCCAGCGGTTCGCGCCGGGCGTTGCTGGCCAGCAGCTTGGCGATGACCTCGGGGTCCATGGCCGTGCCGCCCTCCGCCACCCGGCGCACCGCGTCCACGAACTGCCCGGCGTTGAGCACGCGGTCCTTCAGCAGGTAGCCGATCGCGCCGGAGCCGTCGGCCAGCAGTTCGCGGGCGTAGAGCTGCTCGACGTGCTGCGACAGCACGAGGATCGGCAGGCCGGGCACCCGCCGGCGGGCCTCCAGCGCCGCCTGGAGCCCCTCGTCGGTGAACGTGGGCGGCAGCCGCACGTCCACGACCGACACGTCGGGCCGCAGCTCGACCAGCCCCTTCAGCAGGTCCGGACCGCTCTCCACGGCGGCCACGACCGAGAACCCGTGGGCCTGGAGCAAATGGACCAGACCGTCCCTGAGCAGGTAGAGGTCCTCGGCGATCAGCACGCGGTTCCCCATCAGCCCAGCCCCAGCCGGCGCGGCGCCTCGGCCATCCAGCGGTCGCGGTTGTGCTTGGCGGGGATCGCGATGGCGGTCGCGTACATGCCGAGCCCCAGGGCGAGCATGAGGAGGATGACCGGCCACTGGAAGGGCTCGGGGACGTACAGGGCGAGGAACCACGACTTCTCGGGGATCTCGAAGGTCTTGAACACGGCGGCGACCAGCCCCTGCGGGAACGTCGGGCACCAGGCCAGCGACCAGCAGAGGGCGACCACGACGGCCTTCCACCGCGGCAGCCTGGGCAGGCTGCCCGACCAGAGCTCCGGAAGCACCTTGGGCAGCACCATCATGACGGTCGTCGGGCCGCCCGGCGGGCTGTTGATCGCCATCACGCCGTCGAAGGCGGCCAGCCGCCGCTCGATGCCGCACAGGCCGCTGCCGCCCTCCGGGTCCGCGCCGCCCAGGCCGTCGTCCGTGACCGTGATGCGCAGACTCGGGCCGTCGGAGCTGATGTCCACGCTCGCCGAGCGGGCGTCCCCGTGGCGGGCGGCGTTGGCGAGCAGCTCGCTGACCGCGAAGTAGACCGCGGCCTCCACCGGGGGTTCGGGCCGGTGCGGCAGGTCCACCTGCACCTCCACCCGCAGCGCGGTGTCCATCGCGAGGGCGCGTACGGCGTCGGCGAGCCCCCGCTCCGCCAGCACCGGAGGGTGGATGCCGCGGATGAGCCTGCGCAGCTCGGTCAGCGTCTCGGCGGAGGCGTCGCGGGCCTTGCTCATCAGCGTCCTCGCCGCGGCCGGGTCCGCGTCCATCAGCTCCTCGGCCGCGCCCAGGGTCATGCCGATCGCGATGAGCCTGGCCTGGGTGCCGTCGTGCAGGTCGCGCTCGATGCGCCGCATCTCGGCCGCCTGGGAGTCCGCGGCGATGCTGCGCGACTGGTGCAGGTGGGTGAGCTGGCCGCGCAGCACGCTCGTACGGGTGGCCGACAGCAGCAGGACGCACCACTGGCCGTACACCCGCAGCCCCTTGGCGGGCGTGAGGAGGAGCACCGGCAGCAGGGCGAGCTTGACCAGCGGGTCGAGGACCAGCCACAGCAGGTCGCGCCAGGTCGCCGGGTCGGTGCTCAGCCACTTCCACCGCGCGTTCCAGGCGGGGATGCGGGGCGACCTGTACAGCGTCCGCTCGTAGCGGTACAGCCCGTCCGCCATCGGCTGGGGCGGCGCCGGTTCCGGCAGGTACGGCGAGGCGATCCGGATCCCGGACCACGCTCCGACCCGGCTCCGGGCCTCCTCGGCGGCCCCCCGCACCAGGCGCACGGCCGGCGGATAGAGGAAGACCAGCCCCAGGGTGAACGTCAGGATCATCGCCGGCAGCGCGAACAGCAGGATGCCGACCTGGACGAGGGTCATCCCGAGCAGCGCGGCCACCCGGGCCGTCCCGGTCAGTCGTCGGAGCATGCCACCAGTGTGCGCGAACGGCGACGTCACCGGCACTGTACCTAGGTACACCTTTGCCGGGTATCCAACCCGATTCCCGGAGCAGCGCCCGATTCCTACCGTCGAGACCATGAAGGTGATCGAGGTGAGGAACCTCCGCAAGAGCTACCCCCATCACGTGGCGGTGGAGGACGTGTCGTTCGAGGTGGCCGAGGGAGAGATCTTCGGCATCCTCGGACCCAACGGCGCCGGCAAGACGACCACCGTCGAGTGCGTCGCCGGCCTGCGCGTGCCCGACTCCGGCACCGTGCGGGTGGCCGGGCTCGACCCGCACGACGACCGCGACGAGCTGCGCCGCGTGCTCGGGGTGCAGCTCCAGAGCGCCGCGCTGCCGGAGAAGATCAAGGTCTGGGAGGCCCTGGACCTGTACGCCTCCTTCTACCCGCACCCCGCCGACTGGGAGGAGCTGATGCGCCGGGTCGGGCTGCACGAGAAGCGCGACACCGCGTTCGCCAGGCTGTCCGGCGGCCAGCGCCAGCGGCTGTCGGTCGCCCTGGCCCTGGTGGGCCGGCCGCGCGTGGCGGTGCTCGACGAGCTGACCACCGGTCTCGACCCGCAGGCCCGCCGCGACACGTGGGAGCTGGTGGAGCAGGTGCGCGACTCGGGCGTCACGATCGTGCTGGTCACCCACTTCATGGAGGAGGCCGAACGGCTCTGCGACCGGCTCACCCTCATCGACCGGGGCCGTGTCGTCGCCACCGGCACCCCGGCCGCGCTCGTCGCGCAGGCGGGCGGCGAGCAGCGGCTCAGGTTCAGGCCGTCGGCGCCCGTGGACCACGCGCTGCTGCTGGCGCTGCCCGAGGTGCGTTCGGTCACCGGCAGCGGCGAGCACCTGGAGGTCACCGGCGTCGGCGACCTGGCGCCCGCCGTCACGCTCGCGCTCGCCGAGCACCGCGTCGTGCCCACCGACCTGCGCGTCGAGCAGGCCACGCTCGACGACGCGTTCCTCGCGCTCACCGGAAGGACCCTGTCATGAGGAAGATCCTCGCCATCGAGACCAAGCTCTACCTGCGCGAGTGGCCCGTCATGCTGTTCACGATCGCGTTGCCGGTCGGGCTGCTGCTGGTGCTGGGCAGCATCCCCGGCATGGGCAAGCCCGACCCGGCGCTGAGCGGGCAGCGCGTCACCGACACCCAGTTGCCGGCCATGATGACGCTGCTGGCGATGCTCACGCTGGCGTTCACGGTGCTGCCGACCGTGCTGACCACGTACCGCGAACGGGGCGTGCTGCGGCGGATGTCGACCACGCCCGTCCATCCCTCCCGGATGCTCGTGGGGCAGCTCGTCATCAACGTGGCCGTCGGCGCCGTGTCCACCGTGCTGGTCGTCGTGCTCGGCCGGCTCGTGCTGGGGACGGCCATGCCGCGGCAGCCGGTCGGGTTCGTGCTGGTGTTCCTGCTGGGCACGGCCGCGCTGATGGCCATGGGGCTGGTGATCGCCTCGCTGGCGCCGACCGGGAAGGCCGCCTCCGGGATCGGGTCGGTGGTGATGTTCCCGCTGATGTTCGTGGCGGGCATGTGGATCCCGCGCGAGTTCATGCCGGGGGCGCTGCGCGTCTTCAGCGACTACTCGGTGGCCGGCCCGTTCGCCCAGGCCATGCGCGCCACCTGGGCGGGCGACTGGCCGCAGCCGCTGCACCTGGTGGTCATGGCGGCCGGGCTGGTCGTCTTCGGCGGGCTGGCCGTGCGCCTCTTCCGCTGGGAGTGAGCGCCATGGGCGGGCGTCAGGCCCAGACGGGGCGGGCGCCCGTGACGTTCAGCATGATCGAGTAGAGCGAGGTGGAGGCGGCGACGAACAGCCGGTTGCGCTTGAGCCCGCCGAACACCAGGTTGGCGACATAGTCGGGCAGGTGGAGCTTGCCGATCAGCGTGCCGTCGGGGTCGTAGCAGTGCACCGACTTGCCCGCCGCCGCCCACACGCGGCCCGTGTCGTCGAGCCGCATCCCGTCGTACGCCTCGCCGGCCGCCCCCTCCGCGAAGACCCGGCCCTTCTCCAGGGTCCCGTCCCCGGTCACCTCGAAGACGCGGATGTGGCGGCGCCGGGTGTCGGCCACGTACAGCAGCCGCTCGTCCAGGGAGAACGCCAGCCCGTTCGGCCGCTCGAAGTCGTCGGCCACGATGCGCGCCTCGCCGGTCACCGGGTCGATCCGGTAGACGTGGCAGCCGTCGATCTCCTGCTCGGCCCGCACCCCTTCGTAGTCGCTGGTGATCCCGTACGACGGGTCGGTGAACCAGACCGAGCCGTCGGAGCGGACGACCGCGTCGTTGGGGCTGTTGAGGCGCCTGCCCTCCCAGCGGTCGGCGAGGACGGTGATCGACCCGTCGTGCTCGGTGCGGGTGACGCGGCGGTTGCCCTGCTCGCAGGAGATCAGCCGGCCCTCGCGGTCGAGGGTGTTGCCGTTGGTGTAGCCGGAGGGCGTGCGGAACGGGCCGACGGCGCCGGTGAACTCGTCCCAGCGCAGCATGCGGTCGTTCGGGATGTCGCTCCAGACCAGGAAGCGGCCGGCGGGGAAGTAGACGGGGCCCTCGGCCCAGCGGGTGCCGGTGTACAGCCGCTCGACCACGTCGTCGCCGGCGACGCGGGCGAACCGCTCGTCCAGGACCTCGAACCGCGTGGGAATCACATCCATCATGCTGAGAGCCAATCGCACCTGACACCATTTGGTCAAATGGCGATATTTCCAGATATCATCTGGTCGTGGATGAGATTGACAGGAAGCTGGTCGGGCTGCTCCAGGACGACGCCGGCCGCTCGTACGCCTCCCTGGGCCAGGCCGTGGGGCTGTCCGGCGCGGCGGCGCACGAGCGGGTGCGCAAGCTGCGCGAGCGCGGCGTCATCAGGCGCACGACCGTCGAGGTCGACCCGGCCGAGCTCGGCCGGCCGGTGACGGCGTACGTGCTCGTGGACGGCAGCACGTGGATGGGCGACACCGCCGAGCGGCTGCGGGGCATCCCGGCGGTCGAGGAGGCGCACGTCATCGCCGGTCCCGCCTCGCTCCTGCTCAAGGTGCGCACGGCGACGACCCGCGACCTGCAGCGGGTGCTGCGGCAGGTGTTCGAGGTGGAGGGGGTGACCGGCACGCAGACCGTCGTGGTGCTGGAGACCTTCTTCGAGCGGCCGAGCGATCCTGAACTATAGTCCAGGTATGACCAGGGCCCCGTGGAACACCAAGGAGCTGACCGTCGGGCAGCTCTCCGAGCGCAGCGGCGTCGCCGTGTCGGCGCTGCACTTCTACGAGGCCAAAGGGCTCATCAGCAGCCGCCGGACGGCGGGCAACCAGCGCCGCTACACCCGTGACACGCTGCGCCGGGTCGCCTTCGTCCGGCTGGCCCAGCGCATCGGCATCCCGCTGAAGACCATCAGGGAGGCGCTGGAGACGCTCCCCGAGGAGCGCACCCCCACGCGCACCGACTGGGCCCGGCTCTCGGCCGCCTGGCGTGGGGAGCTCGACGACCGCATCGAGCAGCTCCAGCGGCTGCGCGACGACCTGACCGACTGCATCGGCTGCGGCTGCCTGTCGCTCGACCGGTGCGCGCTGGCCAACCAGTACGACCGGCTGGGCGACGAGGGGCCGGGGGCCAGGCGCATCGACACCCACATCGTCCGGCCCTGCGCCCCCGAAGGCTGCCGCACCGCCTGAGCCTGGTCGGCCGGGGGGTTACCAGGTCTGCGGCTGCGGGATCTTCGGCTACGGGGTCTTCGGCTGCGGGGGGACGATCAGCGTCGGGCGGCGCGCGTGGTGCAGCACGTGGTTGGAGACGCTGCCCAGCAGCACCGACCGTGCCTCCGACAGGCCGCGCGAGCCGGTGACGACCAGCGAGGCGTCCAGCTCGTCGGCCACGTCCACGATCGTCTTCCAGATCGACTCCCGGTCGGCCACGGCCCGATGGGACACCTCGGCGATCCCGGAGGCCCGCGCCAGGTCGGCCCCCTCCTTGGCGTGCGCCTCGGCCAGCTCGCGCCACTCGTCCGCGCCGTCCTTGATCACCGCGGCGTCGGCCAGTGGATACCTCCTGAGCTGCACCAAGAGCGGCTCCCAGACGGTCACGACGACCACGGGTTCGGCGGCCAGGTGCTTGGCCGCGAACTCGATCGCGGCGCGCGAGTCGGCCGAGCCGTCATAGGCGATGAGGATGGACATGGCCTGCTCCCTTCACTGCTCTCGTCAGGTGCAGCACCGGGATGATCGGCCGGGATTCCGGAGCGGCCTGTCTGGTGCGTCACACCGACCATCCAGGTGGCGACGTGCGCGCGGCCTGCTTCCGGCCTGCCGCTCCCTGGCTCAGGACAGGTCGAGGCCGGCGAGCTGGGCCCGGCTGACCACGTTGAGCTTGGGGAAGGCCCGGTAGAGGTGGTAGCTGACCGTCTTCGGGCTGAGGAAGAGCTGCGCCCCGATCTCCCGGTTCGTCAGCCCGGCCGCCGCCAGCCGTACGATCTGCAGCTCCTGGGGCGACAGCGCCGAGACCGTCTCGTCGCCCCCGGTCGGAGCGCTGGTGTCGCCCGCCGCCCGCAGCTCCGTGCGCGCGCGCTCGGCCCACGGCCGGGCCCCCAGCCGCTCGAACGTCTCCAGCGCCGCGCGCAGGTGCGGCCGGGCGCTGCCCTTGTGCCGCTCCCTGCGCAGCCGCTCGCCGAAGGCGAGCCGGGTCCGCGCGGCCTCCCAGGGCCGTCCGCTGTCGGCGTGCAGCCGTACGGCGGCGCGGAAGTGCTCGTGGGCGGCGTCCCAGTCGGGTTCGAGCAGGGCCCGGCACCGGTGGAGAACCGCCCCGGCCCAGTCGAGGCCGGCGGCGAGGGACCACTCCTCGAAGCGCCGCAGCGGCTCGCCGGCCGGAGCTCCCAGCCGTACGGCCGCCTCGATCTGGTCGGGCGCGAAGTACACCGCCTGGATCTGGTGGCGCACCGGCCCGTCCACGGCGGCGTCGAGGCGGTCCAGCGCCTCGGCGAACCGGCCGTGCCCGAGGTCCAGCAGGGCCAGCGCCCATTCGGCCCAGGCAGGGCCGTTGACGATCCGGTTGGCGTCGAACCGGTCGAGGCAGCGGGCCGCCAGCCGGGAGCACTCGGCCGCGTCGCCGCGCGCGGCGGCGATCCAGGCGAGCATGCCTTCGAGGTAACCGGCCCGGTTCGGCTGGCCGGTGTCGGCGGCCAGCCGCAGCCCCTCGGCGGCGCCGGCCACGGCGTCATTGAACCGGCCCAGGTAGAGGTCCGAGGCCGTGAGCGTCAGCAGAGCCAGCGGGATCCTGCCGATCTCGCCGCGCGCCCGGCACTCCGCCGCGACGGCGGCCGAGATGTCGCGCCCGGCCTGGAAGTCGCCGACCAGCCCGGCGACGAAGGCGGCGTTGATCCGTAGCGCGTGCGCGCCCTCCCGGATCCGGCCGCCGTCGGCGACCAGGCCGCGCATGGTGGCCAGGGCTCCGGCCGGGCCCTCGGCCAGGAGCTCGGCCGCGCCCGTGACCGCGTCCACGGCGGGGCCGAGCCCGTCGCCGGGCCGCAGCCCGAGCGTGTGGAGCCGGTCGGACGCCTCCGCGACCCGGCCGGGGTCGCTGAGCTGCCAGGCGTTGCGGGCGGCGTCGATGAGCATCGCCCCGGCCATGACCCGGTCCACCTCGGCCACCGCCTCCGCGCCCGACACGAGCAGGTCGTGGGCGAGGTGGGGCGCACCCTCGTCGAAGGCGAGACGGGCGCGCAGCTCCGAGAGCCGCGCGAGCGAGCGGGGGTCCGTCTCCAGCCGGCCGGCGCGTTCGGCCAGGTCCTTGGCCCGTACCGGCTGGCCGGCGTCGGCCGCCGCCACCGCGGCGGAGGTCAGGCGGCGCGCCCGCACGGCCGTCTCCTCCGTCAGCTCGGCGGCGCGCTCCAGGGCGGCGGACGCCCCCGCGTCGCCGCCGCGCTCCCTGGCCCGCTCCGCGGCCTGCTCCAGCGCCGCCGCGGCCGTCTCGTCCGGGCCCGTCGCCGCCGCGGCCAGGTGCCACGCCCGCCGGTCCGGCCGCCCGTCCAGCAGCCGCGCCAGCACGCGGTGCATCGCCAGCCGCTCGGCGAACGTGCCGTGCCGGAACGCCGCGGCCCGCATCAGCGGGTGCGCGAACGTCACCCGTGCCCCCTCGACCCGGATCAGCCCGGACCGCTCCGCCGCGCCCAGAGCCATGGGGGCGACGCCGAGCTCCTCGGTCGCACGCATGATCACGGGCAGTTCGCCGCCGTCCTCGACCGCGGTGAGCATCAGCACGGTACGCACCGCCTCCGGCAGTGCGGCGATGCGCGCGGCGTACGCCTCCTGGATGCGGCGCGGCAGTGGCAGCGGACCCTGGACCGGCGTGCTCTCGGGCAGTTCGAGCAGCGCGAGCGGGTTGCCGCCGCTCTCCTCGATGACCCGCTCGCGCAATGCTCCGTCGAGGCCGGGCGCGCGTTCCGCGAGCAGCCGCGCGGCGCTCTCCCGATCGAGCCCGGCCAGCGCGTGCTCCGGCAGGCCCGCGGCGTCGAAGCCGTCCCGGGCGCCGAACAGCAGCACGACCCCCTCGGCGTGCAGGCGGTGGGCCGCGAACCGCAGCGCCCCCGCCGACGCCCGGTCCAGCCAGTGCGCGTCGTCCACCAGGCACAGCAGGGGCCGTTCCTCGGCCAGGTCCGACAGCAGCGACAGGACCGCCAGGCCCACGAGGAGCTCGTCGTCCCGGCTCGCCGGCCCGATGCCGAGCGCGCCCCTGCGCACCATCGGCGCGACCACCCAGCAGGTCAGGCGCATGGTGTACGGCGAGGCCCTGCTGGTCGCCGTCACCGCCTCCGCCACCGGCGCGCTGCTCGGCCCCCTCGGCGCCCGCCCGATCCAGGACTGGCTGGTCAGCCTGGGGATGGCGCCCGGCTGGCTGGTGCCCAGCACCTCCTCGGCGCCGTCGTGGATCGCCTTCGGGACCGGGGTGGTCGTCGCGGTGCTCGGCGTGGTCATGTCGGCCCGGCGGGCCGGCCGGGTGCCGCCCGCCGAGGCGCTGCGCGAGTCCGGTGCGGAGCGGGGCGTCATGACGCCCGGCCGCTGGGTCGCCGGTCTCGCCGTCCTGGCCACCGCCCTGGTCAGCATGACGATGACGGCCGTGGGCAACCCGTCGTCCGCCACCGGCAACAAGTCGTACATGCCGGTCCTGATGCTGCTCATCGCCGCGGTCGGCCTGCTCGCGCCCGTCGTGGTACGGCCGGTCACCAGGCTGCTCACCTGGCCCGTCGAGCGGCTGCGGGGCGCCGGCGGCACCGTCGTCGCGGCCGGAGCGGTGGCCTCCGCCCGGCAGACCGCCGCGACCGCCGCGCCCGTCCTCGTCACGGTCGGCCTGGCCGCCTCGCTGCTCGGCGCCGCCGCCATGAGCGACGCCGCCAGGACCGCGATGGAGGCCGGGCCGATCCGCGCCGACTACGTGGTGCTGCCCACCGGCCCGGCCGGGCTCGACCGGCAGCTCGTACGACGGCTGCGTGACGTCCCCGGCGCGGACGTCACCACCGTGACACCGACCAGCGTCTACACCCTCGAAGGCAGGACCGCGCTGATCCGGCGGCCGGCCGAGGCCGTCGACCCGGGCGCCCTGCGCCGGACCGTGGACGTGCCGGTCGTCGCCGGGTCGCTGGCCGGGCTCCGCGACGACACGATCGCGGTGTCCGAGACGTGGGACCTGGGCGTCGGCCGGAGCGTCACCATGTGGCGCGCCGACGGCAGCGAGGCGACCTTCACGGTCACCGCCGTGCTCGGCTCCCGCTCCGCCGCCGACTCCTACGTCACCCCGGCCCACGCCTTCTCCGCCCTGCCGTACCGGGCGTACGTGAAGCTGCGACCGGGCGCGGCGGCGGACCAGGTCGGGGCGGCGCTCCAGCGGGCCACGCGGGGCCACGACGCCCGCGCCCTCACCAAGGCCGCGTGGGAGCGGCAGCTCGGCACGGGCCGCGCCTCGGCCAGCCGGCTGGGCCTGCTGGTGGTGCTCGGCATCATGCTGGCCTACACGGCGATCGCCCTGGTCAACACGCTGTTGATGGCCGCCTCGGACCGCGCGGCGGAGCGTGGGGCGCTGCGCCTGCTGGGGGCGACCCGGGGGCAGGTCCTGAGGTACGTGATGGGCGAGGCGCTGCTGGTGGTGGCGGTCGGCACGGTCCTCGCCGCGCTGGCCACGGCGCTCAGCCTGCTCGGGCTGTGGACGGCGCTGGTCCAGCTCACGGGACTGATCCCGGCGACGCTGCCGTGGGCGACGATGCCGTGGGGGACGATCGCCGCGGTGACGGGCGGGTGCGCGGTGCTGGCGGTGCCGGCGGCGGTGATCCCGGCGCTGGCGTCGAAGGACGTCAGACCCTCGGCGGCCTGACGCAGCAGGTCCGGGAACCCGGACCAGTCCTAATGTTGAGCCATGTCGACGAACCGGGAGTAATGCCCCTGGAAGGCGACCGTCACGGTGGCGGTCGGTCCGTTACGGTGCTTGGCGACTATGAGGTCCGCCTCACCCGCCCGGGGCGACTCCCGCTCGTAGGCGTCCTCCCGGTGCAGCAGGATGACCATGTCGGCGTCCTGCTCGATCGATCCGGACTCGCGAAGGTCGCTCACCGCCGGGCGCTTGTCGGTGCGCTGCTCGGGGCCTCGGTTGAGCTGGGAGATCGCGATGACCGGGACCTCCAGCTCCTTGGCCAGCAGCTTGATGGCACGGGAGATCTCCGAGACCTCGTTCTGGCGGCTCTCGGTCTTCTTGGGCGAGCTCATCAGCTGGAGGTAGTCGATGACCACGAACCGCAGGTCGTTGCGCTGCTTGAGGCGGCGGCACTTGGCCCGGATCTCCATCATGGACATGTTGGGCGAGTCGTCGATGAACAGCGGCGCCTCGGCCACCTCGCTCATGCGGCGGGCCAGGCGGGTCCAGTCGTCGTCGCTCATCATGCCGGAGCGCATCGCGTGCAGCGCCACCCGCGCCTCCGCCGAGAGCAGACGCATGGTGATCTCGTTGCGCGACATCTCCAGGGAGAAGATGACGGTGGTCATGCCGTGCTTGATCGCGGCAGACCGGGCGAAGTCCAGGCCGAGGGTGCTCTTGCCGATGGCCGGACGGGCGGCGACGACGATCATCTGGCCCGGGTGGAGGCCGTTGGTGAGCTGGTCGAGGTCCTGGAAGCCCGTGGGGACGCCGACCATCTGGCCGCCCCGGCTGCCGATGGCCTCCAGCTCGTCCAGGGCGCCCGGCATGATGTCGGCCAGCGGGGCGTAGTCCTCGGAGGTGCGGCGCTCCGTCACCTTGTAGATCTCGGCCTGGGCGCGGTCGACGAGGTCGTCGACCTCCTCGTTGTTGCCGCCGTAGCCGAAGGAGACGATGCGGGTGCCGGCCTCGATGAGACGGCGCAGGATGGCCTGCTCGCGGACGATCTTGGCGTAGTAGCCGGCGTTGGCCGCGGTGGGGACGACCGCCGTCAGCGTGTGGAGGTAGGCGGCGCCGCCGACCCTGGCCATCTCGCCGCGCTTCTGCAGCTCGTCGAAGACGGTGACCGCGTCGGCGGGCTCGCCCCGGCCGTACAGGTCGGTGATGACGTCGTAGATCATCTGGTGGGCGGGCCGGTAGAAGTCGTCGGAGCGGATGATCTCGACGACGTCGGCGATCGCGTCCTTGGACAGCAGCATGCCGCCGAGGACGGACTGCTCGGCCTCGATGTTGTTGGGCGGGGTGCGCTCGAAGCCCGGACCTGCGCCGGTTTCCTCGTCGATGCTCACGGCGCCCCCTCAACAGCCTCACCTAGGTCGCACCACCCCCACTTGTAGCCGACCGGTCTGACAGTTTGGCCGCTTCCCGGGCGGGGAGCAACGCGGGCTGTGGACAGCCTGTGGATAACCCTGGGGGAAAGCTGTGTATGACTACGCCGAACATGTGAAAGCTCTGTGGACGAGCCTGGGGATAACTTGTTCACATCTCCACGACCATGCCACTGACCAGCGGAAACGTTGTCCACCGGCTGTGGAGAAAAGAAAGTTGGCCCGACATGCCGGGTAAGGCCCATAATAGGCAAATGCCCATTACACGCCAGGACAGGGAGATCCTCCGCCTTGCCGTACCGGCGTTCGGCGCGCTGGTGGCCGAGCCCCTGTTCCTGCTGGCCGACTACGCGATCGTGGGCCACGGCCTCGGAACCGTCGCCGTGGGCGCGCTCGGCGTCGCCGGCACCGTCCTGACGACGATGGTGAACCTGTGCGTCTTCCTCGCGTACGGCACCACGGCGTCGGTGGCGCGGCGCACCGGGGCGGGCGACCACGCGCGGGCCATGCGCGACGGCGTGGACGGCATCTGGCTGGCGCTGGCCATCGGCCTCGCCCTCATCGCGCTCGGCTGGCCACTGGCGCCGGGCGTGGTGGACCTGTTCGGCGCGAGCCCGGAGCAGGCCGGCGAGGCCGTCACGTACCTGCGGGTCAGCCTGATCGGGGCCCCCGGCATGCTGGTCGTGCTGGCCGGCACCGGCGTGCTGCGCGGGCTCCAGGACACGGTGACCCCGCTCGTCGTCGCCGTGGGCTCGTTCGCGCTCAACGCGGCGCTGAACGCGTGGTTCGTGCTCGTGCTGGGCTGGGGCATCGCCGGCTCCGCCTGGGGCACGGTGCTGGCACAGACGCTCGGCGCCGTCGTGTACGTGGCCGTGGTCGTCCGGGGCGCCCGGCGGCTCGGCACGCCGCTGGCCCCCGACGTGGCGGGCGTGCGGCGGGCGGGCACGGCCGGGTTCGCGCTGCTCGTCCGTACGGTCTGCCTGCGGATCGTGCTCCTCGTGGCCATGGTGATCGCCACGAGGATGGGCGAGGCGCAGCTCGCCGCGTACGCCATCGCCACCCAGGTGTGGACGCTGCTGGCCTTCGCGCTCGACGCGATCGCCATCGCCGGTCAGGCGATCACCGGCCGCACCCTCGGGGCCGGCGACACGGTCGCGACCAAGGAGGCGACCGGGCGCATGGTGCGCTGGGGCGTGTGGTCGGGGGTGCTGCTCGGCGTGCTGGTGGTCGTGGGGCGGCCGCTGCTGCCCGGCCTGTTCGACGCCGATCCGCAGGTCACCGAGCAGCTCCTGGCCGTGCTGTGGCCCGTGGCGCTCTTCCAGCCCATCTGCGGCGTGGTGTTCGTGCTCGA
The DNA here is from genome assembly GCF_013363975.1 of Nonomuraea montanisoli. Lineage (GTDB taxonomy): Bacteria > Actinomycetota > Actinomycetes > Streptosporangiales > Streptosporangiaceae > Nonomuraea > Nonomuraea montanisoli. Next base: position 543,644 of record NZ_JABWGN010000005.1, read on the forward strand.
CGGGGTGCTGATCGGGGCGGGCGACCAGCGCTACCTCGCCTGGGCGGGGGTCTGGACGACGCTCGCGTATCTGCCGGCGGCCCTCATCGCGGCAGATTTCGGCATCGTTGCTCTTTGGTGCGCGCTCGGGGTGTGGATGGTGGCACGTTTGATCACGCTCGGCCGCCGGGCCGTGGGCGCTGCCTGGCTGGTGACCGGGGCGTAATCGTCCTGTGCTTGCTGTGGCACAGGTGATCGGGGCACTGTGGGCGAGTCCCACGAGCGGGGTGTGCCTTGTCCACGATTCTCCGACGCCTGCCGCCGTCCGAGGCGACCGGTCTGCGCACGAGCGCCCGGCACAGCCTTGCCGAGCTCTACCGTCCGGCCGATCTGGTCGTGCTCGGGCTCGGGGTGATGATCGGCGCGGGCATCTTCAGCATCGCCGGGCGGCAGGCCGCGACCATGGCGGGACCGGGGGTGATCCTGTCCTTCATGATCGCGGGCATCGCCTGCCTGCTCGCCTGCCTGTGCTACGCCGAGCTGGCGTCCACGATCCCGGCCTCGGGCAGCGCGTACACCTTCACCTACGTGATCTTCGGCGAGGTTTGGGCGTGGATCATCGGCTGGGCGCTGATCCTGGAGCTGCAGCTCGCGGCCGCCGTGGTGGCCAAGGCGTGGGCGGAGCTGACGGTGCGCGCCTTCGCCGACTTCGGGATCGCCCTGCCCCGGCACGACCTGGTCGGCGGCGCGCTCACGGCGTTCATCCTGGTCGTGCTGACGGGCGTCGTCGCGGTCAACACGAGGATCGGCCTGCGGGCGCTGTGGATCATGGTGGCGGCCAAGCTGCTGGCGATCGGCGCCGTCATCGTGGTGGGCGCCCTGCACGTCGACGCGAGCAACTTCGGCGACCTGTACGCCCCGCCCAAGCCGCTGGACGTGCCGCCCTCGACCGTGCTGGACGTCGTCATCGGCCAGAGCCACGCCTTCGGCTGGGCCGGCATCTTCGCGGCGGCGCCCGCGATCGCGTTCGCCTACATCGGCTTCGACATCGTCGCGACCGCCGCCGAGGAGACCGCCAACGCGCCCCGCGCCGTGCCGAAGGGCATGATCCGCAGCCTCGTCGTGGCCACCGTCATCTACCTCGCCGTGGCCGTGGTCATGGTCGGCATGATCCCGTACCGGCGCATCTCGACCGACGCGCCGCTGTCCAGCGCGTTCCGCGGCGTCGGCGTGGACTGGATGGTGCACGTCATCGACATCGGCGCGGTGCTCGGCCTGACCACCGTGATCCTGGTGCTGATCGTGGGGCAGACGCGGGTGCTGTTCTCGATGGCCCGCGACGGCCTCATCCCGCGCGGCCTGTCGGCGATCAGCCGGAGGTACCACACGCCGTCGCGGATGACGCTGGTCATCGGCGTCGTGGCCGTCCTGCTGGCCACGTTCGCGCCCGTGTTCACGTTGCAGCAGCTCGTCGTGATGGGCGCGCTGTTCGCGTTCCTGTTCGTGTCGGCGGGCGTGATCGTGATGCGCCGCCGGATGCCGGACCTGGAGCGGGGGTTCCGGGTGCCGCTGTCGCCGCTGGTGCCGGTCCTGTCGCTGGTGGCGACGCTCTGGCTGATGGTCAACCTGCAGGTGCCGACGTGGGCCTGGTTCGGGCTGTGGATGGTGTTCGGGATGCTGGTCTACCTCGTGTACGGCCGGCGGCACAGCCTGCTCGCGCCGCCCCGGGACGAGCCGCCGGCCGCCGCCCGGGGCCGCCACCGCCGCTGAGCCGCCTTCGGGCCGCCGCCCTCCCCACCTCCGTGCCGTTGACCCCCGCCTCGGCGTCCTACAGGCGCCGGGCCTCCAGGACGCTGCGCAGGAAGTCGCGGGTGCGGGCCTCGTCCGGGTCGCTGAAGATCTTCTCCGGCGGCCCCTTCTCCAGCAGCACGCCCCCGTCGAGGAAGCACACCGTGTCAGAGATGTCGCGGCAGAACCCCATCTCGTGCGTGGTGAGGATCATCGTCATCCCCGACTGCTTGAGCTCGCGAATGATCTCCAGCACCTCCACGACCAGCACCGGGTCGAGAGCGGAGGTCACCTCGTCGAGCAGCATCAACCGCGGCTGGGTGGCCAGCGCCCGGATGATGGCCACCCGCTGCTGCTGGCCGCCGGAGAGCTGGTCGGGGTACGACGTGGCCTTGTGCGCCAGCCCGAACCGGGTGAGCAGCGCGTGCGCCTCCTCCTCGGCCCGTTCCCTCGGCACCTTGTGCACCTGGCGCGGCGCCAGCGTGATGTTGTCGAGCACGGTCATGTGCGGGAACAGGTTGAACGCCTGGAAGACGATGCCGAGCCGCTTGCGCACCTCGTCCACGTCCACCCGCGGGTCGGTGACGTCCCGGCCCTCCAGCAGGATCGTGCCGTCGTCCACGGTCTCCAGCAGGTTGACGCAGCGCAGCAGCGTGGACTTGCCCGAGCCGGACGCGCCGATGAGGCTCACCACCTCGTGCGGGCGCACCTCCAGGTCGATGCCGCGCAGCACGCTGTGGCCGTGGAAGTTCTTCCACACGCCCTCGATGGTCAGCAGGCTCATGCCCCGCGCCTCCTCCGCGTACGCTCGGCCAGGTAGTCGGTGAACCGGGCCATCGGGATCGTCAGCAGGATGAACAGCAGGGCGGCCACCAGGTAGGCCGTGTAGTTGAACTTGCCGGAGGCGTAGATCTGCGCCTGCCGCAGCGCCTCCAGCACACCCAGCGTGGACACCAGCGCGGTGTCCTTCTGCAACGAGATGAAGTCGTTCAGCAGCGGCGGCACGACCCGGCGGGTGGCCTGCGGCAGCACCACGAACCGCATGGTCTTGCCGTGGCTGAGCCCGAGCGAGCGGGCGGCGGCCACCTGGCTCGGGTGCACCGACTCGATGCCCGAGCGGAACACCTCGGCCACGTACGCGCCGTACGAGAGCGTCAGCGCGATGACGCCGAGCGCGGTCAGGTCGGTCGGTATGCCCTGCAGGCGCAGCGCGGGCAGGCCGAAACCGACCATGTAGATGACCAGCAGCGTCGGCACGCCGCGGAAGGTGTCGACGTACAGCGTGGCGAGGGCCCGCACCGGGAACAGCGCGGCCGTCCTCGTCGACCTGACCAGGGCCACCAACAGGCCCACGACCAGGATGAGCGGCTCGGCGAACAGGAAGATCTTGACGTTCAGCCAGAAGCCGCTGATGACGTCGGGCAGCGCCCGGGCGAAGTGCTCGGGATTGAAGAAGGTGTCCTGGACGCGCGGCCAGCCCGGCGAGTTCGTGACCACCCACCCGACGAGGACGGCGAAGACCACCGTGGAGGCCGTGGCGATGGACGCCGAGCGGCGGGCCCGCGCCCTGCGGACCCGCTCCCGCTCCACCTGCCGCTCGCTCTTGACCCAGACCGGGCCTGCTGGCATGTCAGTCATGGACGTACGCGGTGGTCGTCAGCTCAGCTCGGGCGCGCCCGCGGCCGAGCCCAGCCACTGCTGCTCGATCTTGGCCAGGTCGCCCTTGGACTTCAGCGCGTCCACGGCCTTGTCCACGCAGGTCTTGAGCTGGGTGCCCTTCTCCATGACCAGGCCGAACTCCTCGGGGCCTCCGCCCGTGGCGGCGAACTGGCCGACGATCTTGGAGCCTTCGACCTGCGCGGCCGTGACGTAGAACGCCGTCGGCAGGTCCACGACGATGGCGTCGACCTGCTTGTTCTTCAGCGCGTTGATGGCGTCGACCTGGTCGTTGTAGACGTTGGGGTCGTCGGCGGGCTTCACGACGTTCTTGACCGCGTCGAGCGAGGTGGTGCCGACCTGCACGCCGATCTTGGCGTTCTTGAGGTCGGCCAGCGTCTTGGCCCCCGCGTACTTGCCGTCGCCCAGCGCCACCACGGCCTGCTTGACCGTGTAGTAGCCGTGGCTGAAGTCGACCGCCTTGGCCCGGTCGGGGGTGATCGACACCTGGTTGACGTCGAAGTCGAACTGCTTGGCGCCCGGGGCGAAGGCCGAGTCGAACTTGACCGTGTTCCACTGCACCTCGTCGCGGTCGAAGCCGAGCTCCCCGGCGACCGCGAACGCCACCGCGCTCTCGAACCCCTGGCCGTTGGCGGGGTCGTCGTCCTTGAACCACGGCTCGTAGGCGGGCTTGTCGGTGCCGATGGTCAGCTTGCCCGCGTTGACGAGCTTGAGCTGGTCCTTGGTGCACGCCGTGGCCGCGGGGGCGGCGCTGGGGCCGCTGCTGGTCGCCGTGTTGTCGACGGGTGCGCACGCGACGGCCGCGGCGAGGGCGCCCAGCGCGAGCAGCGTCGAGGGACGGACCATGGGTGGTGCCTCCAGGGGAACGCGGGGAAGAACGAGCCGATTGTACGCTGCCCCGCTAGGAAATACGCCGCCACCTGGGCTCATACCACCCCATACCGCCCTTTCCCGTCCCCGCCTTCTCTCCCCGTCCCAGGTACAGGGCCGCTCGGGGTGCAGCACCACTTGGACGCGGGGTCACTCGGGGGCAGGGCCGCTCGGGCGGGCGAGGAGATGGGCCGGCGAGGAGACAGTGGGGAGGGTGGGGCGTGGTGGAGGTCGCGGCACAGGGGACGCGGGAAGAGGGGGGCGCCCGCGCAGCTCACGGGTGAGGGAGGCGGGCCCGCCGTGTGGGGGCAAGCGAAAAGAGCCGGCCCCGGAGACGCGTACGGCCCCCGCTCCCGCGAGGGGAGAGGGGGCCGTACGGCAGGCGTGCCTGGCGTCAGCCGGCGACGACCTCGACGTCGAGCGAGGCCGACACCTCAGGGTGCAGCTTGACGCTGACCTTGTGGCTGCCGACGCTCTTGATCGGGTTGACGATCTCGATGCGGCGGCGGTCGAGGAGCGGGCCGCCGGCGGCCTTGACCGCGTCGGCGACGTCGCCCGTGGTGATCGAGCCGAACAGGCGGCCGGAGTCGCCCGCGCGGGTCGTCAGGCGCACGCGCAGGGCGCCGAGCTGGCCGGCGACCTCCTTGGCGGTGCCCAGGTCGCGGATCTCGCGAGCGTCACGAGCTTTCTTGATGGACTCGATCTGCTTCTCCGCGCCACGCGTCCAGCGCATGGCGTAGCCCCGCGGGATGAGGTAGTTACGGCCGTAGCCGTCCTTGACCTCGACGACGTCGCCGGGGGCGCCGAGGCCGGAGACCTCGTTGGTGAGGATGAGCTTCATGTCGTCAGACCTCCTTAGCGCGCGGTGCTCGTGTAAGGCAGCAGAGCCACCTCACGGGCGTTCTTGATCGCGGTCGCCACGTCGCGCTGGTGCTGGGTGCAGTTGCCCGTCACCCGGCGCGCACGGATCTTGCCGCGGTCGGAGATGAACTTCCGCAGCAGCGCCGTGTCCTTGTAGTCGACGTAGGAGATCTTGTCGTGGCAGAACAGGCAAACCTTCTTCTTGGGCTTGCGCAGTGCCGGCTTGGCCATCGTGGTGCTCCTTTCAGAGCCCCGCCGGTGAAGCGGGAATGGTCTCGGGCTTGTGGACTGGGATTAGAAAGGCGGTTCGTCGCTGAAGTCGCCGCCGCCGCCGAAGCCGCCGCTCTGCTGGCCGCCGCCCTGGTAGCCGCCGCCACCGCCGCCGCCGAAGCCGCCGCCACCGCCCTGGGGCGGAGCGGGCGACGCGGAGGCCCACGGGTCGTCGGCCGGGCCGCCACCGAAGCCGCCGCCACCGCCGCCGCCCTGACGGGAGGTGCGGTTGACCTTGGCGGTGGCGTTGCGCAGAGACGGGCCGACCTCGTCGACCTCGACCTCGTAGACGGTGCGCTTCTCGCCTTCCTTGGTCTCGTAGGACCGCTGCTTGAGCCGCCCCTGCACGATGACCCGCATGCCGCGCTGGAGGCTCTCGGCGGCGTTCTCCGCCGCCTGCCGCCACACGTTGCAGGTCAGGAAGAGGCTTTCGCCGTCCTTCCACTCGTTGGTCTGACGATCCATGAACCGCGGAGTGGACGCGATGCGGAACCGGGCCACCGCTTGCCCCGTCGGGGTGAAGCGCAGCTCGGGGTCGTCGACAAGATTGCCGACGATGGTGATTACGGTGTCGCCTGCTGCCATGGCCAGCGCTCGCCTTCCTGCACGCCTTCGCTTTGGGTTACGGCTCAGAGTACGGCCGACGCCCGACAAAAAGCCGGGCGACGAGCTGCTTAGTGCACGTCGGGGCGGAGAACCTTGGTGCGCAGGATGCCCTCGTTGAGGTTCATCTGGCGGTCGAGCTCCTTGACCGTCGCGGGCTCCGCGGACAGGTCGATGACGGCGTAGATGCCTTCCGACTTCTTGTCGATGTCGTAGGCGAGACGGCGACGGCCCCAGACGTCGACCTTCTCCACGGTGCCGCCGTCGTTGCGGACCACGGTGAGGAACTGGTCGAGGGACGGCGCGACAGTGCGCTCATCGAGCGAAGGGTCCAGAATGACCATTACTTCGTAACGACGCATGCGGGACTCCAACCTCCTCTGGACTCTTGCGGTCACGACACTCTGCCGTGACAGGAGGACGCTGACGCGGGGCCCCGGTGCCCCTTTCGGCACCCGGGCGTGACGGGTCACCCATCACAACGCAGCCTGACCAGGTTACCAGCCGAGTCCCTGTGGGAAGGCCTGTAGGAAACCAGGGGGTGATAGTTGTGCCACACATCCTCCAACCTTCCGAAAACCAGCGGTTCAGGCTCTCGCTCAACAGCGACGGACGGGCTCATCCGGTGGAGAACATCCTGGCGATCGTCACCGTCGTGTGCGGTCTGACGGCCTTCGTCGCGGCGTTCGTCCCCGGCGGTCACGTCGTCGCCTCGTGGGCGGGCACCCTCGGCTTCGGGACGGGCCTCTACTCCCAGTACGTCTCCGCGACGACTCCCCAGCGAGCCCTCAACATCGTCGGGATCGTCGCGTCGTTCGTGGGCGTGGCCCTCGGCATCGCCCGCGGCGGTTTCCTTCCCTGAGCCCCCGACCGGATCCGAACACGTGAGGACGGCCCCGGTGACTTCCGGGACCGTCCTTTCGATATGGGGTCATCCTCCGATGTGCAGGTCCACGCCGAGCAGGACGAGGAACCACAGGAAGACCGCGAGCAACGCCTCGGCGATGTCCTTGAGGATCGCCGGGGTGATGTAGTGGTACACCCAGGCCACGTAGAGGCCTATCACGACGTAGATCAGGATGATTAACGAGCGCCATCGCCACCGGGCCATATGCGTTCTCCTCGGGTAGGGGGTGCCTGGCGACTTCCCTGGCCGGGGTACGGCAAACGGATAGGCTCGGTGACATGGTGCGCATCGGAGCTCACGTCGGCCAGGACGATCCCGCCGCTCACGCCGCCGCGGTCGGTGCCGAGGTGGTGCAGTTCTTCCTCGGCGATCCCCAGGGCTACGCCAAGCCCGTGCTGCCCGACAAGCCGGTGGAGGGCGTCGACGTCTTCATCCACGCCCCGTACCTCGTCAACGTGGCGACGACCAACAACCGGATCCGCATCCCCAGCCGCAAGCTGCTCGCCCAGCACCTGGAGGCGGCGGCCGGCCTGGGCGCCAAGGGCCTGATCGTCCACGGCGGCCACGTCAACAAGAGCGACGATCCACAGGCCGGCTTCGACAACTGGCGCAAGGTGTTCGAACGGCTGGAGTGCCCGATCCCGGTGCTCATCGAGAACACCGCGGGCGGCGACAACGCGATGGCGCGCAGGCTGGAGCGCATCGCGCGGCTGTGGGACGCGCTCGACGGGTTCGACGTCGGCTTCTGCCTCGACACCTGCCACGCGCACGCGGGCGGCGAGGAGCTGGTGGACCTGGTGGACCGGATCAAGGCCATCACCGGCCGGATCGACCTGGTCCACTGCAACGACTCGCGCGACGCGTTCGACTCGGGCGCCGACCGGCACGCCAACCTGGGCAAGGGGCAGATCGACCCGGAGCTGATCCTCGCGGTGTGCCGGGCGGCCGGCGCGCCGATCGTGGTGGAGACCCCGGCCGAGGGGCAGGCGGCCGACATCGCGTTCCTGCGCGAGAACCTCTGAAACCCTCACGCGGGGCTCTGGAGATCGGAAACACACAGCCTGTGGATAACTTCCCTGGATTACCGGGCCGCGAAAGTGGGTAAGGGCCGTCGCCGGCCGGTCAGCCGGCCCACGCGCCCGTGAGGAAGCGCACCGCGTTCAGCACCATGAGCGGCCCCGCGACCAGGCCGTAGACCACGAGCGTCCACGGCCGCCGCGCCCCCAGCGCCGCGACGGCCGTCCACAGGGGGAACCACAGCAGCAGCGAGCGCGGGATCGACAGGTAGTACGCCGACGTCATGAGAGCCGCCGCCTGGAGCCCGGTGTAGACGAGCTCGCTCCACCGGCGCCGCGCCGCCAGCCAGACCAGCGCGGCCACCGCCAGCACGGCTCCGGCGAGCTCCATGCGGAACGCCACCGCGAAGTCGTCGCGGCCGAGCGCCGCGTGCCAGGTCGTGATCCACGACTCCCACGGCCAGACCGTCTGCCTGCCCCAGCCGGCCTCCTGCGCGTGCTTCCAGGCCAGCCAGTCGCCGGAGCGGCTGTAGTGGAAATACGAGTAGAACGCCAGCGGCAGGAACGGCACGGCGAGCAGCGGCCACGGGGCCGGCCGTGCCGGCAGCTCCCGGGCGCGCCGGTGCGGGACGTACTCGACGACCAGGGCGACCGCCAGGAACAGGCCGGTGATGCGCACACATGACGCGGCGGCGGCGAGCACGACGGCCCCGGTCCACTGCCCGCGCCGGGCGGCCAGCCACGCCGGGATCGCGAACGCGAGGAACAGCGTCTCGCTGTAGCCCGCGGCCAGGAACACGGCCGTGGGGAACAGCAGCAGCGCGAGCACCGCCATCCAGCCCGGCGCGCCCTCCAGCTCGGCCAGCCGCGCCAGCGCCACCATCGCCACCGCCCCGGCGACCAGCGACACGATCAGCCCGCACGCCGTCCAGTCGGGCACCACCAGGTGGACCAGGCGTAACACCGCGGGCAGGCCGGGGAAGAACGCGGGCAGCCCCGCGTCGGGCGGCGCGGCGGGGTCGCCGTCGTAGCCGTGGCGGGCGATGACGACGAACAACCCCGCGTCCCACTGCTTCCAGCGGGCGACGTAGGCGTTCAACGCCGACCCGAGCAGCGTGGCGACCAGCAGGCCGGCCCGGGAGCCGAACCAGATCAGCAGCGCGTCGCGCGCCGCCGAACGGGTGATCACCGGTACGAGGGAACGAGCGTGAACCGGTCGGGGGCGCCGTCGAACACGCCGCCGGTCTGGTCGTCGACGCCCGCCTGCCGGACGACGTCCTTGTGCGGGCGCAGGATGTCGCGCACCACGAACGCCATCATGATCACAATGGTGATGACCCGGCCCCAGACGGCGGTGAAGTACGTGTCGTCGCCGATGCCCAGGTCGTCGCGGCTGAGCGGCGGCTGGGAGAGCAGGTAGAGCCAGATGGCGAAGAAGTACCACATCTCCGCGAGCTGCCAGAGGACGAGCGGCTTCCAGTTGGGCCGGGCCAGCACCGCGAACGGCACCAGCCAGAGCACGAACTGCGGCGACCACACCTTGTTCGTCATCATGAACGCGGCCAGGGCCAGGAAGCAGATCTGCGCCAGCCGGGGCCGCCGCGGCGCGGCCAGGGTCAGGACCGCGATGCCCAGGCACAGCACGGCCAGCGACGCCATGCCGAGCGTGCTGACGTCGGCCTCGCCGAGGACCGGCCAGCCCTTGTTCTGGAAGAACAGCCACGGCGAGCCCCAGTCCACCCCGCGTTCCTGCGAGAAGACGTAGAAGCGCCGCCAGCCGTCCCAGGCGAACACCATGAACGGCACGTTGACGACCAGCCACGCGCCCGCGGCGGAGGCCGCCGTGACCAGGAACGGCCGCCAGCGCCCGGTGCGCAGCGTGAGCAGGAACAGCGCCCCGGCGAACATCAGCGGGTAGAACTTCGTCGCGATCGCCAGCCCGAGCAGCACCCCGGCCGCCACCTGCCGGTGCTTCGCCCAGGCCAGCAGCATGCCCATCGACAGCGCGCCGGCGACGAGATCCCAGTTGATGTACGCGGCCAGGATCACCGACGGCGCGAGCGCGTACCACAGGGCGTCCCAGCGGCGCGTGGGCCCGGCGACCGCGGCCATCAGCAGCACCCCGGCGACCAGGCAGAGGCCGAGGAAGACGACCGTGCCGTCGTAGAAGCGGATGGCCTGCTGGACGGCGTCGGGCTCCAGCCAGCGGGCGATCCGGCTGAAGACCTGCATGACCTCGCCGAGCACGACGGGGTACTCGACCTGCTTGTCGAACGGCACGTCGGCGAAGTAAGGGCTCTGCACGTCGAGCTGCCGGTCGAAGTACAGCGGGTAGATGTCGCTGTAGCAGAAGTGGGTGTAGGTGGAGACCTGGTCGTTCCACCCGCCGGTACGGCACGGCAGCCTGAAGACGTACGCCAGGCTGGCCCCCAGCGCCGCGAACAGCGCCAGGGGCAGGTACGGCACGGCGCGCGCGAAGAGCGGCGGCCGGTGGACCGGCTCGTCCACCGTGTCGTCACCCACCGTGTCGTCATCCACCGGGCCGTCACCCACCGGTTCCGTCTTCACCACTGCTCGCGCCCCGTGGGCATCGTCTCGGGCTCGTAGTACGGCGGCATACCGGGATCCTGCCCACCGCCGAGCAGGCCGTTGTCCTCATCGAGGCCGTTGTTCTGGTTCGGGTCGATGGTGATGATGCGGCCGTTGTCCTCGTCGTTGCACGGGTCCATGACGCAGGTCACGTCGTCCGGCTGCTCCTCGTCCGGCTCCTTGGTGGCCGTGGGCGTGGGAGCGGGCTTGGGCGCGAGGTTCTCGGGGACGCCGGTGTTGACGCGGGCCGGGAACTGCTCGACCTTCTGGCCCTTCATGGCCTCGGTCATGAAGGCCTTCCAGATGGCCGCGGGGTACGTGGCGCCCTGGAAGGCGCTGCCCAGGGGCACCTCGTACGCGGTGGTGTACGGCTTCTGCGGCGTGTACTTCTTCTCCTTGGCCGGGTTCTTGCCCCGCCACCAGGGACAGTTGTCGTTGACCGGCTGGACGACCTTGCCACCCTTGGAGCGGCACTCCTGGCGGAACATGCCGACCGCGGTGGACAACTGCGGGGTGAAGCCGACGAACCAGGCTTCCTTGTTCTCGTTGTTGGTGCCGGTCTTGCCGGCGACGGGCCGGTCGTAGAGGGCGGCGTTGCGGCCGGTGCCCTGCTTGACCACGGCCTGGAGCGCGACCGTGGCGTCTGCGGCGGCGTCCGGGGAGATGACCTGGGCGGGGGTCCGCTTCTCCTGCCACTTCACGCGGCCGGCGCGGTCCTTGACCTTGATGACGACGTGGTTCTTGAAGTGCTTGCCGCCGTTGGCGAAGATCGAGTAGCCGCCGGCCTGCTCGACCGCGGTCACCTGACCGGAGCCGATCGTGATCAGGTAGTGGTGGCGGTTCTTCGCGTCCTCCAGCCGCTCCTTGCTGAGGCCGGCGCGGCTGGCGATGTCGATGACCTTGTCGAGGCTGACCTTCTCCCCCATCTTGGCGAAGGCGGTGTTGACCGAGTGGGCCGTGGCGTTGACGACGTCGATCGACGAGGCGCCCGAGGCGTGGTCGTTGTTGATGGGCGTGGTGCCCTCCAGCTTCAGCGGCCCCTTGGCCGGCAGGTAGCTGTTGAGGCTGTAGCCCGAGTCGAGCCACGCCGCGAGCACGTACGGCTTGAACGCCGAGGCCGCCTGCTTCTGCGACAGGAAGGCGTCGTCCCAGGAGTCCTTCTCGTAGTCGTCGCCGCCGTAGAAGGCGATGATCCGGCCGTTACGCGGGTCGACCGCGGCCATGGTGGCGGTGATCTCGCCGGTCAGGCCGGCGGTGTGCTTGTTGACGGCATCCCTGGCGGCCAGCATCAGGTTCTTGTCGAACGTCGAGGTGATCTTGTAGCCGCCGGTCTCGACGTCCTCCTTGGTGAGCCCGTACTCGTTCTTCAGCTCATCCATGACGGCCTGGACCATGTAGCCGGTCAGGCCCTTGTAGTAGTCCTTGTTGCTGATCTTGATGCGCTTGGGCGAGGCCGGCGACTTGGACGGCAGGCTCCCGTACGCCTTGGGGTCGAGCTTGGCCATCTGCCCGATCACGTAGACGTAGCGCGCCTCGCTGGGCTTCATGTTGCCCGCGATCTCGGCCCGGTCGAACGCGTCGGGGTTCTGGATGCGGCCGGCCAGGTAGGCGCCCTGCTCGGGCGTCAGCGCCGTGACCGGCTTGTTGAAGAACTCCTTGGCCGCCGCGCCGATGCCGTACGCGCCGCGCCCGAAGTAGATGGTGTTGAGGTACTGCTTGAGGATGTCGTCCTTGCTGAGCTTCTTGTTGAGCTTGACCGCGACGAAGATCTCATTGATCTTGCGCCGGATGCTGCGCTCCTGGGAGAGGCCGTCGTAGTAGTTGCGGGCCATCTGCTGGGTGATGGTGGAGGCGCCCTGCACCTGCGCGCCGGAGAGCGTGCTGTACACGGAGCGGACCATGCCGGAGAAGGAGATGCCGGAGTCCTCACGGAAGCCGCTGTTCTCGGCGGCGATGACCGCGTCCTGGACATGCCGCGGGATCTGGTTGATGTCGTCGACCGGGACGCGCTTGGTGCCCAGCTTGGCGAGGACCTTGCCGTTGGCGTAGTAGATGACGCTGCCCATGTCGTCGACCGTGTCCTGGACCTGGTTTTGGGTCGGCATGGGAATGTTGGCGTACGCCACGGCGATCATGCCGAAGAGGCCGGCGGTGACGACCGCGAAGCCGGCCAGCACGATCTTCCAGCTCGGCAGGAACCTGCGCCACGCCGGCTTGTCTCCGCCCTTCTTGCGCGGGAGCTCGCCGGGACCTCCGGGCCCTCCTGGCCCTCCCGGCCCGCCGTCGCCACCGGAGCCGCCCGCGCCACGGCCGCGGGCGCGGCGCGGGGCCTCGCTGATCATCGTCTCCTGCTCGCTGCGCCGCCGTCCCTCACGGCGCCCGGACGAGCGCGGGCCGGGCTCGGCGGGCATCCCGGAGGCAGCGGTCGCGGGCGGGGGCCCGGCTGGGCCGCGCCGCTCGGGCGCGCGCCTGACGGGCTCGTACGGCTGCTCGTACGAGTGCGCCGCCATGGCGCCGGTGTCCTCGTAGGCGGCCTCCGGACGACGTGGAGGCTGCGCGTTCTCCCACCCGGAGCCGCCGGTTTGCGGCGTCTGGGGCTGGGGAACGGAACGGGATGAGCCGGAGCGACGGCGCCTCCCCTGGCGGGCCGTCCCCTCGTCGTGGCTGTAACTCAACACGTCCTCGCATCGTCGTCGGATAGCACGGCGGGTGGGCGTGGGCGCCTTGACCGCCTTCGGTCTCTACTCTCGGCCGACGAGATCCGGCGGTCCGTTGCCGAGGACCAACGAGACCGTCATGTGGTTCCAAGAGCAACCTTGACAGACCTCGACGACGTGCACACGGATCTCGTCGTCATCATGGTCCATTTCGACGAGACCTGACGTCGCCTTTGCCTCACCCGTATGCCGTCCCAGGGGATCCCGGTCGACATAGGTCACGTTGGTGACGTTCCGCCTTCCGCACACCGGGCATAGGCGTTCGGTCGGTTCACCGAGGTGCCGGGCCGCGTGAAGGAGGTACGGCTGTGCGTCACACATCTCGCCAGGCGAGCGCGGGCCGGGGACCACTCCTCTCGTCGCGAGGCCGTCGTCCACCACCCTTCTCTGTGACCACATGAGCGCCAGACTACGGCTTTTTGGTGATTGCTCCCAACGACTTGGCAAAGTCGCTCGTTGCCGCGATATAGCGAATCGACGTATCCTCATGATGTATCGGCTAGATACATCGACGCGAGAGGGGGCGGTTCCGCTGGCCGGCGGACAAGGCAGAGTCCTGGAGCTGGCCGTGCTCGGGTCGTTGCACGAGACCCCGCTCCACGGCTACGAGCTGCGCAAACGGCTCAACGCTCTGCTGGGGATGTTCCGTGCGTTCTCCTACGGGTCGCTCTACCCCTGCCTGCGATCGCTGCTCACCCAGGGCCTCATCGCCGAGGAGCAGCCGGCTCCGGCCACGATCGTGGGCGGCCGATCGAAGATCGTCTACAAGCTGACGGCGGAGGGGAAGGAGCGGCTGCACGAGTTGCTCACCCAGGCCGGTCCGTCGGCCTGGGAGGACGAGAGCTTCGGCGTCCACTTCGCCTTCTTCAGGCACACGGAGGCCGAGGTGCGCCTGCGCATCCTCGAAGGCCGCCGCAGCCGCCTGGAGGAGCGTCTGGACAGCGTGCGCACCGCCCTGGCCCGCACCAGGGAGCGCCTCGACAGCTACACGTTGGAGCTGCAGCGTCATGGTCTCGAATCGGTCGAACGCGAGGTGCGTTGGCTGAACGAGCTGATCGCGACGGAGAGACGGGCATCGCAAGAGCCCGAGAGAGATACCACGTCAACTGATGAGTAAGGGAGCGAGTGCGATGGGTTCGGTTCGCGTGGCCATTGTCGGTGTCGGCAACTGCGCGTCGTCGCTGGTCCAGGGCGTTCACTACTACAAGGACGCCGACCCGGACGTACGGGTCCCGGGCCTGATGCACGTGAAGTTCGGCGACTACCACGTCGGCGACGTCGAGGTCGTCGCCGCGTTCGACGTGGACGCCAAGAAGGTCGGCCGCGACCTGTCCGAGGCGATCGTCGCCAGCGAGAACAACACGATCAAGATCTGCGACGTGCCGCCCACGGGGGTGACTGTCCAGCGCGGCCATACCTTCGACGGCCTGGGTGAGTACTACCGGGAGATCGTCGAGGAGTCCGACGAGGCGCCCGTCGACGTGGTCCAGGTGCTCCGTGACAACCAGGTCGACGTCCTGGTCTCCTACCTGCCCGTGGGCTCCGAGGAGGCCGACCGGTTCTACGCGCGGTGCGCGATCGACGCCAAGGTCGCCTTCGTCAACGCGCTGCCGGTCTTCATCGCCTCCGACCCCGAGTGGGCCGAGAAGTTCACGCAGGCCGGTGTGCCGATCGTCGGCGACGACATCAAGTCGCAGGTCGGCGCCACCATCACGCACCGCGTCCTGGCCAAGCTGTTCGAGGACCGCGGGGTCGAGCTGCTGCGCACGTACCAGCTCAACTTCGGCGGCAACATGGACTTCATGAACATGCTGGAGCGCAAGCGGCTCCAGTCGAAGAAGATCTCCAAGACCCAGTCGGTCACCTCGCAGATCCCGCACGAGATGCGCAAGGCCGACGTGCACATCGGCCCGTCGGACCACGTGCCGTGGCTCGACGACCGCAAGTGGGCCTACATCCGCCTGGAGGGCCGCTCGTTCGGCGACACCCCGCTCAACCTGGAGTACAAGCTCGAGGTGTGGGACTCGCCCAACTCGGCGGGCATCATCATCGACGCGGTGCGCGCGGCCAAGATCGCCCTCGACCGGGGCATCGCCGGCCCGATCCTCAGCGCGTCGTCGTACTTCATGAAGTCGCCGCCCGAGCAGTACTCCGACGACGAGGCGCGCGAGTACGTCGAGAAGTTCATCCGCGGCGAGATCGACAGGTAAGCCTCGCTCACGACGGCGGCCGACTCCTTGCGGGGGCGGCCGCCGTCACTCTTGCGCGCCGTCACTCTTGCGCGGCGTCGCCGGGTCAGGGCGTCAGCCGGCGGCGACCCGGGCGGCCGGCGGCAGCTCGGCCTCGGCGGCCGTGGGCCAGGCCATCGGGTCGGGGCCGAGCTCGACCAGGAGCGGCACCTGCTCGGCGCACCACGGCGAGATGGCCAGCTCGCCCTTCAGCACCCGAGTGGCGAACTCCTGCCACGGCATCCACCGTGTCTCGCCCACCTCCTCCGGGTTGAGCACCGCCGGGGCCTCGGCCGTGACGCGGTAGACGGGGCACAGCTCGTGCTCGACGATGCCGTTGCCCATGACGGCCCGGTAGGCGAACGTGGGCAGCACCAGGTCGGCGCGCTCGACGGCCAGGCCCAGCTCGTAGGAGAGCCGGCGGGTGACGGCGCGGTCGAGCGGCTCGCCCGGCAGCGGGTGGCCGCAGCAGCTGTTGGTCCACACGCCGGGCCAGGTCAGCTTGTGGTCGGCGCGCCTGGTCAGCAGCACACGGCCGTCGCCGTCGAAGACGTAGCTGGAGAAGGCCAGGTGGAGCGGGGTCTCCCGGCCGTGCACCGACAGCTTGGGCGCGGTGCCGACCGCGCGGCCCTCGTCGTCGACCAGCACCACCAGTTCATCAGTCGTCACGCTACGAAGCGTACGTGATCATGTGCGTGTTCCGGACGGGTTCCTCCACCTGCGGCGCCAACTCCCCGAGCCCGGAAAGGTCCGGATCGGGACTAGGCTGACTGCGTGTCGTTCGTCGCCGATCTGCGGATAGTCCTGAAGGGCCGGGACTTCCGCCGGCTGTTCGGCACCCGGCTGGTCTCCCAGTTCTCCGACGGGATCTTCCAGTTCGCGGTGACGGGATTCGCCTTCTTCAGCCCCGAGAAGCAGACCACCGCGCTGGCCGTGGCCGCCGGCATGGCCGTGCTGTTCCTCCCGTACAGCGTGCTGGGGCCCTTCGTGGGCGTCTTCATCGACCGCTGGTCGCGGCGGCAGATCCTGGTGATCGCGCCGATGGTGCGCGGCACGCTGCTCCTCGCCGCCGCGGCGCTCCTGGTCGCCGGCGTGCCCGAGCCGCTGTTCTACGCCGCGGCCCTCGCCGTGCTCGGGGTCAACCGGTTCTTCATGGCCGCGCTCGGCGCCTCTCTGCCGCACGTGGTTCCGCCCGAGCGGCTGATGGCGGCCAACGCCGTCACCCCCACCTCCGGCACCGCCATGACGTTCGTGGGCGCCGGCTTGGGCTTCCTGCTGCGCGAGACGTTCGGCGGCGGCGCGTACGGCACGGCGCTGCTGCTGGTCATCTCGGGCGTGGTGTTCGGGATGAGCGCGCTGATCGCGCGCACGATGGAGCGCTCGCTGCTCGGCCCCTCCTACGACCCCGACCGGCCGCAGGCGCGCGAGGCGGTCCGCAACGTGGTGGTGGGCCTCGTGGACGGCGCGCGGCATCTGCTGGGCCACCGCAGGGCCGCCGCCACGATGGGCGCGATGGCCGCCCACCGGTTCCTGTACGGCATGGCGACCGCGCTCGGCATCATCCTGTACCGCTACTACTTCACCGACGGCGACGCCGAGGCGGCCCTGCGCGGCATCGGCGTGGTCGTCGCCACCTCCGGCGTCGGCTACACCCTCGCCATCGTCCTCACGCCGTGGGCCACCGAGCGGTTCACGCTGGAGCGGTGGGTGCCGATGGCCCTGGCCGCGGCGGGCCTGGTCTCGGGGGCGCTGATCCTGCCGTTCCAGGAGTGGGGGCTGCCGGTGGCCGGCTTCGTGCTGGGCATCGCCGGGCAGAGCGTCAAGATCTGCGCCGACACGGCCGTGCAGCGCGACGTCGAGGACGCCTACCTGGGCCGGTCCTTCTCGATCTACGACATGCTCTTCAACGGCATGTACGTGCTCGCCGCGGCGCTGTCGGCGGTCATCCTGCCGCCCGACGGCAGGTCCTACCTCGCCGTGGCGATCATCGCGCTGGGCTACCCGGTGGCCGCGCTGATCTACCGCCTGGTCGTGCGGCCCCCGGTGCCCACGCCGTCGCCCTGACCCGTCAGGAGGAGGTCAGGCCGTTGTCGCGGGCCCACTCCAGCAGCGCCTCGGTGGCCGCCTCGGCGCCGATGACGCCCTTGTCCAGACGCAGCTCCAGCAGGAACTTGTAGGCCCTGCCCACGACCGGGCCGGGCCCGACGCCGAGGACGCGCTGGATGTCGTTGCCGTCGAGCTCCGGCCGGATCTTGGCCAGCTCCTCCTCGTCGGCCAGCCGGGCGATGCGCTCCTCCAACTGGTCGTAGGTGCGCGACAGGGCCGCCGCCTTGCGCTTGTTGCGGGTCGTGCAGTCGGCCCGGGTGAGCTTGTGCAGGCGGGTGAGCAGGTGGCCCGCGTCGCGCACGTAGCGGCGCACGGCGCTGTCGGTCCACTCGCCCGTGCCGTAGCCGTGGAAGCGCAGGTGCAGCTCCACCAGCCGCGACACGTCGGCCACGACGTCCTTGGGGAACCTCAGCTCGGTCATGCGCTTCTTGGTCATCTGGGCGCCGACCACCTCGTGGTGGTGGAAGGAGACCCGGCCGCCCGCCTCGTGACGGCGCGTCTTGGGCTTCCCGATGTCGTGCATGAGAGCGGCCCAGCGCAGGATGTGGTCGGGCCGGCCGTCCTCCTCCTGGGCGATCGCCTGGTCGAGCACGGTCAGGGTGTGCTCGTAGACGTCCTTGTGCCGGTGGTGCTCGTCGATCTCCAGGCGCAGTTTGGGCAGCTCGGGCAGCACGTGCTGGGCCAGGCCGGTGTCGACCAGCAGCCGCAGGCCCTCGCGGGGGTAGGCGCCGGAGACCAGCTTGTCCAGCTCGTCGCGGATGCGCTCGGCGGAGACGATCTCGATGCGCTCGGCCATCGACGTCATCGCCTCGACGGCGGCGTCGTCGACGGTGAAGCCGAGCTGGGAGGCGAAGCGGGCGGCGCGCAGCATGCGCAGCGGGTCGTCGTCGAAGGACCGCTCGGCCGGGCCCGGCGTGCGCAGCCGCCGGGCCGCCAGGTCCTCCAGGCCGCCGTACGGGTCCACGAACTCGTGACCGGGCAGGCGCACGGCCATCGCGTTGACCGCGAAGTCGCGCCGCTCCAGGTCGGCCTCCAGCGTGTCGCCGTACATGACCTCGGGCTTGCGCGACTTGGGGTCGTAGGACTCGCTCCGGTACGTGGTGATCTCGATCAGCCAGCCGCCCTTGCGCACGCCGACCGTGCCGAAGTCGATGCCGATGGTCCACACCGAGTCGGCCCAGTCGCGCACGAGGGACAGCACGCGCTCGGGACGGGCGTCGGTGGTGAGGTCGAGGTCGTTGCCGGTGCGGCCGAGCAGCATGTCGCGCACGGGACCGCCCACGAGGGCCAGTTCGTGGCCCTGGTCGGCGAACAGGCGGCCCAGGTCGTCGGCCACCGGGGAGATCTTACGGAACAGGTCGCTCATGGCCCGCTGCTGGTTGTCGGTCAGATTTGAGTCGGACAAGCTGGGTAGGTCCTTCGATTCCGGAACATATCCCCCGGGCCACATGAGGTCCGGGTTACCGTCGGTCAAGAGGACCGTCGGGGGCCAAGGCCGAAGGAGCGTGTTCATGAAGGACGCCCTCGCGATCCACCGCTGGCTCCTCGCGCACCAGGTCCATCATGAGATCGTACGCCTTCCGCGTCCCATCACTCGCGTGGAGGAGCTGCCCGCGACGATCTCCGCCGCGCCCGAGAGGTGCGTCATGGTCACGGTGTTCGAGGTCACCGCGAGGCTCGGCCGCGAGGTCGTCGGCGTCGTCTCCTCGGTCGCCGCGCCGCCGCGCCCGGGGGCCGTCGGCGCCCTGCTGGGCGCCCATGACGTGCGGCCCGCCCCCGCGTTCCTGGTCAACTCCGCCACCGACTACGCCGCCGGGCTCGTGTGCCCGCTGTTGCTGCCGCGCCGGCTCCCACTGCTGGTGGACGACCGGCTCGCGGGCGACGCCGAGCCGATCTTCATGGCCAGCGGCGAGCGACACACCGCCGTCGGCATGCGTGCCCTTGACCTGCTGTCCCTCCTGTCCGGCAAGACCGTGGACCTGAGGATTCCCCGGCCCAGGGGATCACGTGAGGCGATCGCGCTGCGGCACTGAGCCCGTACCATTGCGGGCGTGCGCCGTACTCCAGCCCGGGCGGACGCGTGATCCGTAAGGCCACGCTGCTCGCCGTCGTCTCCGCAGCGTTGCTCGCCCCCGTGGGCGTGGCGACGCCGGGCACGGCTGCCGCGAAGACGTTCACCGCCCAGGCCAGCCGGCAGGGGCTGGTCCTCACCGTGTCCTCCATCACACCCGAGTACGCCAAGGGCGCGGCCGACGTGATCAAGGTCTCCGGCACGCTGCGCAACGACACCGGCAGCGACCTGAGCGGCCTGCTCGTCCGGCTGCGCTACCAGACGCAGCCGCTCGCCGACCGGGCCGCCCTGGAGACGTTCCAGACCGACCAGACCGACCAGACGCTCCCCAGCGGCGCCTCCCCCACCTCCCGGATGGACATACCGGCGCTGGCGGCGGGCGCCTCGGCGCCGTGGGAGTTCACGCTGACCCCGGCGCAGCTCGCCCACCCGGCCCTGCCCCGCTTCGGCGTCTACCCGATCGCGATCGAGGTCCAGCAGGCCGGCTGGCGGCGCCTGGCCGTGCAGCGCACGTTCGTCACGTACGCGCCCCAGCAGCCCAAGCCGGTGCGCAACAAGCTGGCCATCGCCCTGCCGCTGATCGACCAGCCGCATCGCGTCATCGACCAGCCCCGCCACCCCGACGACGCCACGTTCGTCGACGACAAGCTGAGCGCCTCGCTGACCGGCAAGGGCCGCCTGGCCGATCTGCTGCGCATCGCCAAGACCGCGCCCCCGAGCGTCACCTGGTTCATGGACGCGGCGCTGCTCGACGATCTCACCGCCATGTCCAAGCCGTACACCGTCGCCGGCAAGGACGACCCGGTCAAGAAGCCGGCCGACCCCGCGGCGGCCCAGTGGCTCAACGACCTGCGCGCCGCCCTGGCCGACTCCCCCGTCGTCGCCACCCCGTACGCCGACCCCGACGTGGCCGCCCTGGCCCACCACGGGTTCGACACGCAGGTCGGCCGGGCGATCGAGCTGGGCGGGCAGAAGGCCACCCAGCTCCTGCGTCCCGAGGTCTCGACCTCGATCAACTGGCCGGCGTCCGGGCTGCTCGACGCCGACGCGCTCGACCTGCTGGCCGTCGGCAAGCCGGGCGTCGCCCAGGTCGGCAAGGTCCTGCTCACCTCCGCCAACCTGCCGCAGCAGGGTCAGCAGGCCACCCCGACCACCCAGACCGGTCAGACGACGCAGCAGACCGCCTTCGCGCCCGGCGCGACCACGCCCGACGCCACCGCCACGCTCTACAGCGTCGCCGGCCCGGTCACGGCGCTCGTCGCCGACCCCACGCTCAGCCGGCTCTTCGAGCCCGGCGGCGGCGCCGGCTCGACGCTGCTGAGCCGCCAGCGCTTCATCGCCGAGACCGCGATGATCGCGGCCGAGCCCGGGCAGACCACTCCGCGCTCGATCGTCGTCGCCCCGTCCCGCCGCTGGGACCCCAACCCCACGCTCGTCTCCGCCCTCCTCAAGACCGCGGACGACCTGCCGTGGCTGTCGCTCACCCGGCTCGACTCCGTCAAGCCCCCGAAGAGAGCGGCCGCCCGCACGGCGCAGACCCAGCGTGCCGGCCTCACCTACACCGACGACAACCGCAAGGAGGAGCTCGGCCGCAAGTACCTGACCCCGGTCAAGGACATCGCGCGCAACGCCGAGCTCACCTCGCTCATCACCACCGACAAGCCGCCGTCCGCCTTCGACGCGGCCGTGCTGCGGCTGACGTCCTCCGCCTGGCGCAACCAGACCCGGGCCGGGCGCGCCGCGACCCAGCTCGTCAGGGACGCCGTGGACGCCCGGATGGACATGATCACGATCACCGGCGCCGATCCCGACCAGCCGCGCACGCTGGCCGGCTCCGACGGCGTCGTGCCCGTCAGCGTCAAGAACTCGCTGCCGGTCAAGATCACGGTCGACGTCGAGGTGACCTCCAACAACCCCAAGGTGCTGCGGATCGTCCCCCAGCCGACCCGCAGGCTGGTGATCGGCGGCAACGGCCAGAGCGGCACCCTGAAGGTCGCGATGACGGCGGCGGCCGGCGTCAGCGGCGACTCGGCCGTGACCGTCCAGCTCCGCACCTCCGACGGGCAGCCGTACGGCAAGCCGGTGAAGCTGATCATCCGGACCACCGGTTACACCGGCATCGCCCTGGTGATCGTCGGCGCGGCGCTGACGGTCATGCTCGCCGCGGTCGTGACCCGGGTCCTCAGGCGCAGATCGCAGCGACGGCTCGAACGGGCCGCCAGGAGTCGGGAGAGTGAGGCCGTATGAGCCGCATGCTGCGGGCCAGCGCCGTCATGGCCGCGGGCACCATGGTGTCGAGGGTCACGGGCTTCATACGCACCATGGCGCTGGCCACGGCGATCGGCACCGCCGCCATGGGCGACGCCTACAACGCGGCCTACGCCATCCCGTACAGCATCCTCGACCTGCTGCTGCTCGGCGTGCTGAGCAGCGTGGTCGTGCCGATGATCGTCCGGGCGCAGAAGGAGGACCCCGACGGCGGACGGGCCTACGAGCAGCGTCTGCTGACCCTCGCCACGGTCGCGCTGGCCGTCGTCGCCTTACTGGCCGTGCTGGCCGCGCCGGTGCTCATCGACCTCTACACGACGGGCTGGACCGGCCGGAAGTTCGACGTCGCCGTCACGCTGGCGCGGTTCATCCTGCCGCAGCTCGCCTTCTTCGGCATCGGCGCGGTGGCGGGCGCCGTCCTGAACACCCGCGACCGGTTCGCCGCGCCCATGTGGGCCCCGGTGCTCAACAACGTCGTCGTCATCGGCGTGCTGATCATCTACCTCGCGGTGTTCGGCGACGCCGGCCGCGACCTGGCCCGCGTCACCGACGGGCAGCTCGCCCTGCTCGGCCTCGGCACCACCGCGGGCATCGTGGCCCAGGCCGCCGTGCTGCTCCTGGCGCTGCGCCGGGCCGGGTTCACGTTCACGCCGCGCCTCGACGTGCGCAACGCCCGGCTCGGCGAGATGGGCCGGGCGGGGATCTGGACCATCGGCTACGTGGTGGTCACCCAGCTCGGCTTCATGCTGACCACCAACCTGTCCAGCCAGGCCGGCGACGCCGTGTCCGGCCACGGCATCACCCCCTACACCTACGCCTTCCAGCTCTTCCAGCTCCCGTACGGCGTCATCGGCGTCTCGGTGATCACCGCGGCCCTGCCCCGGATGAGCCGCGCGGTGAGCGAGGGCCGCTTCGGCGACGTGCGCGCCGAGTTCGGCTCCAGCGTGCGGCTCATCGGGTCGATCATGGTGCCGGTGTCGCTGCTGCTCATGGTGCTCGGCCCGGCGATCACCGTGCCGATCTACGCCCACGGCGCCACCTCGGTCCAGGACGCCGTCTACATCGGCAACGTCCTCCAGGTGTACGGCCTGGGCCTGGTGCCGTTCGCGGTCTTCCAGCTCCTGCTGCGCGTCTTCTACAGCTTCGGCGACACCCGCACCCCGGTCTACGTCGGCGCGGCCACGACCGTGCTCAACGCGCTGTTCATGTGGATCCTCTACCAGATGCTGCCCTATGCCTACACGGTGATGGGGCTGGCCTTCGCCTACGCCGTCGCGTACTCTCTCGGGGCGGTCGTCGCCTGGTGGCTGGCCTCCCGGCGGGTCCAGGGACTCGGCGGCTGGCAGATCGGCATGTCGATGACCCGGATGTATCTCGCCGCCCTGCCCACGGCCGTGCTGGCGCTGGTCGTGGTGTGGCTGGTCCAGATCGCCTTCGGCGGGTTGACCTTCCTGACCTCGGTGATCATCCTGATGGTCGGCGGCGGTGTGGGCATGCTGCTGTACCTCGCCGTGGCCCACCGGATGCGCATCCCGGAGGTCAACTCGATCGTCGGTATGGTTGCCGGACGGCTGGGACGGTAAGGAACACGGGCGGAACCGGCGCGGCACTACCATGGTGCCCACACGCGCGAATGGAAGCAGGAGGGGCGTGGGCGGATCCACCCGGCATAGCGTGCCTACGTGGGACACGGCCACGCGGGCCAGTCGAGTCATGAACGCGCACGATCAGCCGAGCGGAGTGGGTCAGTGAGCACGTCGGCGGTCGAACCCGGCACCCGTCTCGCCGAACGCTTCCGGCTTGAGGACCGGGTGAGCGAAGCCGACGGCGCCACCCTGTGGAAGGCGATCGACGAGATCCTCGCCCGCCCCGTCGCCGTCCACACCTTCTCCCCCGACTTCCCGCGCGTCCACGAGGTCGTCACCGCCGCCCGGGCCGCCAGCCGGCTCACCGACCCCCGGCTGACGCAGGTGTTCGACGCCGCCGAGGAGGAGGACTACTCCTACGTAGTCAGCGAGTGGGTGACCGGCGAGACCCTGGCCGACCTGGTCGCGGGCGGCCCGCTCGACCCGGAGCGGGCGGCGGGGCTGGTGGCCGAGGCGGCCGAGGCCCTCGCGCACGCCCACGAGGCCGGCCTGTACCACCTGTGCCTGCGCCCGTCCCACCTGGTGTGGACGACCGGCAACACCGTCAAGGTGCTCGGCGTCGCGGTCGACGCGGCCCTGTCCGGGCTCACCACCGACCAGCCCGCCCTGGACGACGCCGAGGGTCTCGGCCGGCTGCTCTACGCCGGGCTGACCGGCCACTGGCCGGGTGACGAGGAGGAGGGCGGCCTGCCGCCCGCCCCCATGACCGACGGCCACTTCTGCACGCCCCGCCAGGTGACCGCGGGCGTCCCGAGCTACCTCGACACGGTCACGGTCAAGGCGTGCCTGCCCGAGTCGCGCAAGGGCCACGGCGCGCTGAACAGCCCGGCGGAGGTGGCCGAGGCGCTGGCCGGCGTCGCCCGGCCGATGCCGATCCCGATCGACTACCCGTCCTCCCCGCCCTCGGTGACGGCCACCTCGCCGTCCGAGGGTCTCGGCACCGAGGTCCGTCCCCCGCGGCCCCAGCCGCCGATCCAGCACCTGACCGTCCCGCAGCGCGGCGCCCGGCAGGGCGGCGTGGTCAACCGGGCGCTCATGACCGTCGTGGTGCTGCTCGTCATCGCCGCGGTCGGCGTCGGCGCGTGGACGATCGGCCGCAGCCTGGGCACCGGCAACGGCGACCCGGGGGCGCAGGGCACCCCGACGGCGGCCTCGCCGTCCGCCACGGCGGCGCCCCAGGCGGTCAAGCCGAAGAAGGCGATCGCGTTCGACCCCTTGGGCGACAAGGAGGAGAACGAGGGCGCCGAGCTGACGCTCGACGGCAAGCCCAGCACGTTCTGGAAGACCGACAACTACACCACCGCCGAGCTGGGCAACCTCAAGGAAGGCGTCGGCCTGCTGCTCGACATGGGCAAGCCGGTCCAGATCAGCGACGTGGTGGCCACGCTGTCCGGCGCGAGCGGCGCGAGCGTGGAGCTCAAGGTGGGCGACGCGCCGGAGCTCTCGGCGCTCAAGACGGTCACCAAGCAGAAGGGCGCCTCCGGGAAGGTCACCCTGAAGCCCGATCAAGCCGCCACCGGTCAGTACGTTTTGATCTGGTTTACTCGTCTTCCGGCAGACGCGGGCGGCTTTCATGGCACCATCTATGAGGTAGTGGTCCATTCCCCCGGATCGGCATAACCAGGAATCCCTCTTGTGAACTCCCCACCCGAGACACCTTCATCAGCGGAGCGGCCGGCGATCAGCGACGCCGAGCTGCTGACCGCCCACATCGACGGGGATCCACACGCGTTCAGCGAGATCGTCAAGAGGCACCGTGACCGCATGTGGGCCGTCGCCCTGCGCACGCTGGGCGACCCCGACGAGGCGGCCGACGCCGTGCAGGACGCGTTCGTGTCCGCCTATCGCAAGGCGGGCTCGTTCCGCGGCGAGGCGGCCGTCACCACCTGGCTCCACCGCATCGTCGTCAACGCCTGCCTCGACCGGATGCGCCGCAAGTCCATCCGCCCCGTGGCCGACGACGAGCTCATCGAGGCCGCCGAGCGTGAGACGCCCATGCCCGACCAGACGGTCGAGCGGGAGGTGTCCATGGAGGTTTCGGCCGCGCTGAAACTGCTGCCGCCCGACCAGCGGGCGGCCCTCGTACTCGTCGACATGATGGGTTATTCGGTCGAAGACGCAGCTCAGGTGCTTGGTGTGCCCAGCGGCACGGTCAAGAGCCGGTGCGCGCGAGGCCGGGCGAAACTTGCCCCGATTCTTTCGCATCTGCGGAACCGATCGAACCTCAGTCGCGTCTCATCCGCGAAGGGAGCAGAACTTCGTGACGGGTGATACGCACTACGATCTGGAGGTCCTCGCCGAGCTGGCCGAGGGTCTCCTGGACGCCGGCACGGCCTGCCAGGTCCGCGACCATCTCGCGGTATGCGACCCCTGTGGGGAGCTCCTGGCCGACCTGGCGGCGGTTCGCGAGGTGCTCGCGGCGACACCGACACCGGCCATGCCGATGGGTGTCGCACTGCGCATCGACAAGGCGCTCGCCGCCGAGGCCGAGCAGCGACGCGGAGGGGTGGACCTCGCCGAGGCCCCCGACTGGGACGAGCTCATGCGGGACGCCCCGTGGCAGCGACCGGCCGAGGTGAGCGAGCCCGTTCCCCTCATGCCCGCCGCCCGGCTGGCTCCGGCGAGCGTCCCGGCCGAGTTCGTGCCGGCCGAGGAGCCCGTGCGGCTCGGCGTGGTCGCCGACGACGGGAGCATCGTCCCGGCCCGGCGTCGCGTCGCCCGGCGGCGCCGATGGGCCCTGCCCGCGGTCGCCGCGGCGGCTGCCGCCGTCGTGGGCGGTGCCGTGGTCTCCGGCAACCTCCTCCTCGCCGGTGGCGACGGCGGCGGCGGAACGGGCGTCAGCGGCCAGGTAGTGGCCCAGCCACAGCCCTCTCCGGCCAGGGCGACGGCGAAGCCCAGGCCGTACGCGCTGACCGACAGCGGCCACAACTACAGCGACGACGAGCTGCGGCAGCCCCTGGAGCGCTTCCTCGGGCCGGCGCCGATCGTGGCCGGGGTCACGGCCGACACCAACAACGTCGCCTCGTGCGTCGACCGGGTCGCCGACCGGACCAAGCTGAAGATCTTCGCCGTCGACCAGGGGCAGTACAACGGCCAGGAGGCCGTGATCGTGGCGTCCTGGAGGGACGAGGCCGCCAAGCGGATCCGCCTCGACGTCGTGGACCCGTACCACTGCAAGAACCTGCGCAAGCCGAGACTCGGCCGCTGGTGACCTTTCGATCGTGAGAACGCGTCAGAGCCCGCTTCGGCGGGCTCTTTCGTTTGGACCGGGCGTCGTGGGTAGGGGCGGGAATCTCCGCGGCCTAGGATCTGTTGACGCCACTGGCAAAAACAGACGAGGAAGGCGTGGGAGCGTTGAGCGACGTTCGTAACGTGATCATCATCGGGTCCGGGCCCGCTGGCTACACCGCGGCCGTCTACTCCGCGCGCGCCGAGCTCAAGCCGCTGGTCTTCGAGGGCTCCGTCACCGCCGGCGGCGCCTTGATGAACACCACCGACGTGGAGAACTTCCCGGGGTTCCCCGACGGCATCATGGGCCCCGACCTGATGGACAACCTGCGCAAGCAGGCCGAGCGGTTCGGCGCCGAGCTGGTGGCCGACGACGTGGTCGAGGTCGACCTGGAAGCCAACCCCAAGGTGGTCAAGACCTACACCGACACCTACTACGCGAAGTCGGTCATCCTGGCGATGGGCTCGGGCTACCGCGAGCTGGGCCTGGAGAGCGAGAAGCGGCTGTCCGGCCGCGGCGTCTCCTGGTGCGCCACCTGTGACGGCTTCTTCTTCCGCAACAAGGACATCGTGGTCGTCGGCGGTGGTGACACCGCGATGGAGGAGGCCACGTTCCTGACCCGGTTCGGCCGCATGGTCACGGTCGTCCACCGCCGCGACCAGCTCCGCGCCAGCAAGATCATGCAGGAGCGGGCGTTCGCCAACGACAAGATCCGCTTCGTCTGGGACAGCGAGGTCGTCGACGTCCTCGGCGAGTCCCGGGTCGAGGCCGTGAAGCTGCGCAACGTCAAGACCGGCGAGGAGTGCGAGCTCGCGACCGACGCGCTGTTCCTCGCGATCGGCCACGACCCGCGCACCGAGCTGGTCAAGGGCCAGATCGACCTCGACGACGAGGGCTACGTCAAGGTCGCCTCCCCCAGCACCGCGACGAACATCGACGGCGTGTTCGCCGCCGGTGACGTCGTCGACCACACCTACCGTCAGGCCATCACCGCGGCCGGCACCGGCTGCTCGGCGTCTCTCGACTCCGAGCGCTGGCTGGCCGCACACGAGAGTTAAGGAGCGCCATCGTGAAGGCAGTAACCGACGCCACGTTCGCGGCCGAGGTCCTCAAGAGCGACAAGCCCGTTCTGGTCGACTTCTGGGCCGAGTGGTGCGGCCCGTGCCGTCAGGTCGCGCCCATCCTTGAGGAGATCGCCAAGGAGCACGGCGACAAGCTGGAGATCGTCAAGCTCAACATCGACGAGAACCCCAACGTGCCGCGTGAGTACGGCGTGCTGCAGATCCCGACCATGAACGTCTTCAAAGGCGGCGAGGTGGTCAAGCAGATCATCGGCGCCAAGCCGAAGGCGATGCTGCTGCGGGAGCTCGACGGCATCATCTGAGCCCCGTCGCGGGTAGTCACGCGAAAGGCCCTCCGCAGCGCGCGGGGGCCTTTCGTCGTTTCACAGGGGCCGCGTTCGTGGGGCGATGCGGGCCCGTTCCCGGGCACCGCTTCCCGGGGACCGCTTCTCGGGCACCGTACGGCCGGATACGAGGACGCGGCGGGACCGGGAAGGTCCAGATGGGCTCAGACGAGCTCAGACGGGGCCAGAAGGGGCTCAGACGGGGCGCAGGGCTCGTTCCGGACTCATGGAGCCCAGGAGGCGTTCGAGGGCCACCTCGACGTCCTCGCGCCACGACACGGCCGTCTTGAGTTCCAGCCGCAGCCGCGGAAACCGCAGATGCGGACGTACCGTCTTGAACCCCACCGAAAGCAGGTAGTCGGCCGGCACCACGCAGCTCGGTTCCTCCCACTTCAGGTCGCCGAACGCCTCGATGGCCTTGACGCCCCGCCGGGTGAGATCCTTCGCCATGCCCTGGATGAGCATCCGCCCCAGGCCGCCGCCCGAGAACTCGGGGATGATGTGCGCCGTCATGAGCAGCACCGCGTCGGCACTGACCGGTGAGGTCGGGAACGCCACGGAGCGCGGGGTGTAGAGCGGCGGGCTGTACAGGACGAATCCGGCGGGCACCCCGTCGACATAGACGATCTTTCCGCAACTGCCCCATTCGAGCAGGGTGGCGGAGATCCACGCTTCCTTCTCCAGCCCCGGATCACCCGAGTCGACCGCGCGCTCTCCGCTGAGGGGGTCCAGCTCCCAGAAGACGCACCGCCTGCAACGGCGCGGCAGATCGTCCAGATTGTCCAGGGTGATATTGACCAGCCGGCGCGACAACTACGGCCCCAATCGTTGACCCGGAAAAGCCCGCGAAAACCGCGTCCCCAGCTGGCATCGTAGCCCAGTGGGACGCCGTCGGCGGGTACCACGGCGTGGAGGCCAGTCACGGGTGACATGCCCGGTTGGCGTAACCTGTTGTTCCAGGTCTATCTGACACCGAGGAGGTGGACCGTGACAGAAGAGCTCAATCACGGTCAGACACCCGCGATCCATGGATCGCGCATCGACGCCTACGTCGATCGGTACGCCGCGCGAGCTACCGGGATGGTCGCCTCCGAGATCCGAGCTCTTTTCGCCGTCGCGTCGAGACCCGAGGTGGTCTCGCTCGCCGGCGGCATGCCGTACGTCACGGCTCTTCCCCTCGACATGGTCGGCGAGCTCGTCTCCGACCTGGTCACCAGGCGTGGCCCGGTGGCCCTGCAGTACGGCTCCGGCCAGGGCGACCCGCACCTGCGCGAGCAGATCTGCGAGGTCATGCGGCTGGAGGGGATCAACGCCGGGGCGGACGACGTCGTCGTCACCGTGGGGTCGCAGCAGGCGCTCGACCTGATCACCCGCATCTTCATCGACCCGGGCGACGTGGTGCTCGCCGAGGGCCCGTCCTACGTGGGCGCCCTGGGCACGTTCGCCGCGTACGAGGCCAAGGTCGTGCACATCGCCATGGACGACCAGGGCATTGTGCCCGAGTCGCTGGCGCAGACCATCTACGCCCTGGAGACCGCCGGGGCGCCGATCAAGTTCCTCTACACGATCCCGACGTTCCACAACCCCGGCGGCGTCACGCTCAACGTGGCGCGTCGCCAGCAGGTGCTCGACATCTGCCAGCGGGCCGGCGTGCTCATCGTCGAGGACAACCCGTACGGACTGCTCGGCTTCGACGGCGAGCCGATGCGGGCCCTGCGCGCGGACAACCCCGACGGGGTGGTCTATCTCGGGTCGTTCTCCAAGACGCTCGCCCCCGGGTTCCGCGTGGGCTGGGCGCTCGCGCCGCACGCGATCCGCGACAAGCTCGTCCTGGCCATGGAGTCGGCCGTGCTGTCGCACTCGTCGTTCACCCAGCTCGCCGTCGGCCAGTACCTCGCCACGCAGCCGTGGCACGAGCAGATCAAGTCGTTCCGTGAGCTCTACCGCGAGCGCCGCGACGCACTGCTCGACGCGCTGGAGGCCCTCATGCCGCCGGAGGTCACCTGGACCCGGCCCGCCGGCGGCTTCTTCGTGTGGGCGTCGCTGCCCGAGGGCCTCGACTCCAAGGCGATCCTGCCGCGCGCGGTGGCGGAACGGGTGGCGTTCGTGCCCGGCACCGGGTTCTTCACGGACGGGAGCGGCGCGCGCAACATGCGGCTGTCGTACTGCTACCCGGAGCCCGACCGCATCCGGGAGGGTGTGCGCCGGCTGGCCGGGGTGATCGAGCAGGAGATCCAGCTGCGCGACACGTTCGGCACGGGCTCGACGCGCGGCCACGCGGGCGTCGACACGCCCGGGCCTGACCTGGCCTGAGGTTCTCGCGCTCCTTCGCGACTCGTACGGCCGGCGTTCTCTGGCTGTGGACGCCGGCCGTACCTGTCTTGTGACGGCTGCCGGCCGTGTGCGTGTCACGTACGGGTACGTGTGCTGACGGCGCTCCAGCACCCGCTCTTCTCGCGCACGGACAGGTGAGCCGATGACCACCCCACCCCAGGCGCCATCTTCACACCCACGCGGTCACCGGCGTTCAGCCCCGGAATGCCGGTCTCCTCACCACCGATGAGCCCCCACACCGGACGTCCACCCGGCGACAGGACGAAGGACGCTCCCGACACCAAAAGCTCGCCCGGTGCCCGCCGTACACCAGGGACGTCGAGCGCCGGTACGGTGGGACAGCGTGCCGTCAGCGGAGGAGATGTGATGAGCGATCTGGGCCACGTGCTCGTGCTGGCCGGGGGCCTCTCGTACGAGCGTGAGGTGTCCCTGCGCTCGGGCCGCCGCGTGAGCGAGGTGCTGCGCGCGGCCGGTATCGACGTGGAGACCCGCGACACCGACGCGTCGCTCGTGCCGTCCATCCTCGCCGACCCGCCGGACGCCGTCTTCGTCACCCTGCACGGTGGTGCCGGCGAGGACGGCGCGATCCGCTCGGTGCTGGAACTGCTCGGCGTGCCGTACGTCGGCGCCGACCCCGACGCCTGCCGGGTGGCCTTCGACAAGCCCACCGCCAAGGCGGTCGTCCGGTCGGTCGGGCTGCACACGCCGCAGTCCGTCACGCTGCCGAAGGAGACGTTCCACGACCTGGGCGCCACGGTCGTGCTCGGACGCATCGTGGAGCGGCTCGGCCTGCCGCTGTTCGTCAAGCCGGCGCAGGGCGGCTCGGCTCTCGGCGCGTCGATCGTGCGCACCGCCGAGGAACTGCCCGCCGCGATGGTGGGCTGCTTCGCGTACGGCGACACGGCGCTGATCGAGCGGTACGTGGAGGGAGTGGAGGTGGCGGTCTCGGTCGTCGACCTCGGGCACGGTCCGGTGGCGCTGCCGCCGGTCGAGATCGTCCCGGACGAGGGAGTCTACGACTACGCCGCCCGATACACGGCCGGGCACACCGAGTTCTTCGCCCCGGCCCGGCTCGCACCGGAGATCGCCGCGGCGTGCGCCGAGACCGCCGTGACCGCCCACACCGCCCTCGGGCTGCGCGACGTCTCCCGTACGGACCTCATCGTGGACGCCTCGGGACAGCCGTACTTCCTGGAGGTCAACGTCGCGCCCGGCATGACGGAGACGAGCCTGCTGCCGATGGCGGCCGAGGCGGCGGGCCAGGATCTGGGCGACCTCTGCCGCATCCTCCTCACCCAGGCGGCTTCGCGCGCCCGGAGCTGACCCGTCCCGGCGGGCTCACGCTCCGGCGCTCCGGCATCGGCGCCCGCCACTCAAGTCACGCTTCAGGAACCCCGGCATAGGCGCCGGTCCCCCAAGTCACGCATCAGGTATCGGCACGGGGCCTCCAAGTCACGCATCAGGACCCCTGCATCGGCGCGGGCCCCAAGTCACGCATCAGGACCCGGGTATCGGCGCGGGGCCTCCAAGTCACGCTTCAGAACCCCTGCATCGGCGCGGGCCCCAAGTCACGCATCAGGACCCGGGTATCGGCGCGGGGCCTCCAAGTCACGCTTCAGAACCCCTGCATCGGCGCGGTCGCTCAGACCCGCGCGGCCACGGCTGCGCGGCCGCGCTCGGCGGTGCCTCGCTCCAAGACTTCGGGCCGGCCGCCGATCCTGCGGGGCACTGGCCACGCTTTCGGGCCGCCCCATCGCCTTGGCATACCTCCCTGGAATCACGCCTCGACACCACCCCCTTGATACCGACCCCGGCCTTGACGCGATCCCCCGGCCGCACTCTGGGGCGCGCCCTTGGCGTCGTCCCCCCTGAAGCCGCGCCGTGGCATCCTTGGCACGCTGTCGTAGGACGCGTCCTCGCCAACTCCCCCGCAGACAGCCTCCTCGCTCTCCCCAGCATGACGCCCCACGGATCCCTGTCGGTCGGCGGCGCCAGCGGCAGGCAATGGCGGCCGCGGCGCGACGGCGACGCCGCGAAAGTCGTGAACGTCGTGACGGGCTTCGCTCCCCGGCAAGCGGGGGCGCTCTGCCCGCGTCAGTAGCCTGGGTCGTGTGCTGATCGATTCCATCTATCCCAAGAGCTTCGCCAGCGACAACCACGCGGGCGTGCACCCGGACGTCCTCGACGCCATGACGGCCGCCAACCACGGCGACGCCCCCGCGTACGGCGGCGACCAGTGGACCGCCGGTTTCGAGCGTCAGATCAAGGAGACGTTCGGCGCCGAGGCCGAGGGCTTCGCCGTGCTGAACGGCACCGGCGCCAACATCGTCGGGTTGTCGCTCATGCTGGGCCGGTACGACGCGGTCATCTGCCCGGAGAGCGCGCACATCGCCACCCACGAGACAGGCGCTTCCGAACGGCTCCTCGGCGTCAAGCTCATCACCGTTCCCACGGAGGACGGCAAGCTGCGTCCGCACCACATCACGAGTCGCCTCGGCGCGCTGGGAGCCACCTACGAGCCGCAGCCCCGCGTCGTCTCCGTGTCCCAGGTGACCGAACTCGGCACGTGCTACTCCCCCGACGAACTGGCCGCCCTCGCTCAGGCCGCGCACGACTCGGGGATGCGTCTGCACCTGGACGGCGCCCGCCTGGCGAACGCCGCGGCGTACCTGGACTGCGACCTCCGCACGCTCACGACGGACGTCGGTGTGGACGTGTTCAGTTTCGGCGGCACCAAGAACGGCGCGCTGGCGGCCGAGGCGGTGGTCGTCCTGGATCCGTCCCTCGCGCACGCCGTGCCGTTCCTGCGCCAGCAGTCGCTCCAGCTCGCCTCCAAGATGCGGTTCGTCTCGGCGCAGCTCTCAGCGCTCCTGACGGGCGAGCTGTGGCGGCGCAACGCCGCCCACGCGAACGCGATGACCGCCCGCCTCGTCGCCGGCCTTGAAGGGCTCCCCGGGGTGTCGCTGGCCTATCCGGCTCAGGGGAACGCCGCCTTCGTCGCGCTGCCGAAGAACGCGACCGCCGCGTTGCACAGCCGCTACCTCTTCCACTACTGGGACGAGGATGCCGGCGTGGTCCGCTGGATGACCGCCTTCGACACCACACCGGAGCAGGTGGACGATTTCCTGGACGACATCCGCAAGGCGGTCGGCGCCTGAGGGCGGTTCAGCGTTCCACGTGAAACATCGACCGCACGCGTCGCCGTCCCGTGGAGGCGACTCTGTTCCACGTGAAACATGACTGCCGCTATCGCCTTGGTTTCACGTGGAACACAGGGCGCGAGGCGAGGCGACTGCTGCCACGGAGGGGGCCCATCGGCTGGCGACGCTTATGTTTCACGTGGAACACGGCTGCCACGCCTTGGTTCCACGTGGAACATCAAGCGCGACAGCGCGCCGTGTTCCACGTGGAACACGGGTCAGGATCCGGCTTCCCGCATGGCTCGGGCCGCCTCCGGAGCCATCGTGCCGATGATGCGCTCCAGATCGTCGATCGTCGCGAACTCCACCACGATCCGCCCCTTGCGCCGTCCGAGGTCCACCTTCACCTTCGTCTCGAAGTGGTCGGAGAGGCGGTCGGCGAGGTGGGTGAGGCCGGGGGCGGTGGGCCGGTTGACGGGACGGCGCTCGCGGGTCGTCTTGGCGGCGGGGGCCGCCGTGGCGCCGCCGAACGCCACGATCTCCTCGACCGCCCGTACCGACAGCAGCTCGGCCACGATCCGGTCGGCCAGCCG
Organism: Nonomuraea montanisoli; assembly: GCF_013363975.1. Classification (GTDB taxonomy): domain Bacteria; phylum Actinomycetota; class Actinomycetes; order Streptosporangiales; family Streptosporangiaceae; genus Nonomuraea; species Nonomuraea montanisoli. The sequence continues at coordinate 577,941 of NZ_JABWGN010000005.1, forward strand.
GACCTGCTCCTCCGCGTTTTCGAGGCTCAGCAGGGCCTTCGCGTGTCCGGCGCTCACCGTGCCCGCCGCCACCCGGAGCTGCACCTCCGGCGGGAGGTTGAGCAGACGCAGGGTGTTGGTGATGTGAGAGCGGGAGCGGCCGACCTTCTGGGCGATCTGTTCGTGGGTGGCCTGGAAGTCGTCCAGGAGCTGGCGGTAGGCGGCCGCCTCTTCGAGGGGGTTGAGCTGCTCGCGCTGGAGGTTCTCGATGAGGGCGTCACGGAGGAGTTCGTCGTCCTGGGTGTTGCGCACGATCGCCGGCACCGGGTCCAGCCCGACGAGCTTGCTGGCGCGCCAGCGCCGCTCCCCCATGATCAGCTCGTACTGGCCCCCACCGACGGAGCGGACGACGATCGGCTGGAGCAGGCCCACCTCTTTGATGGAGGCCGCCAGCTCGTCCAGTCGCTCCTCGTCGAAGACGTCACGCGGCTGACGCGGGTTCGGCACGATGGCCTCAAGGGGGATCTCCTTGAAGTACGCCCCCGCGATCGGCAGAGGGCCGCTCTCGGGGGGCGCACCGTTGGCGGGGGCCGGCGCCGTCCCCGTGCCGTCAACGATGGGACCGGTCGGGATGAGCGCCCCGAGCCCCTTGCCCAATCCCCGCCGCTGCTGACTCACTGCGTCTCCTCCACCCGGCCGAATCCGGTCACTCCAGGAGAGGTTACCGGTGCCGACGCGACCCGGTGTGTCCTCGCCACACGCCGTTGCGCCTGATTTACACCCGCCAGCCCCGCTCAGGGCACGCCGCCCCCTGAGATGACGGCCCGGAGGGTCACCGCTTGGATGGTCGCGCTCTGGTTGGTCGCGGTCGGGGATGGCCCGAGTTGGGACGACTCAGACCTGAGGTGGCTGCCGTTTGGGAAAGCCGCGGTTTGGGATGACCCTCGCCGTCGAAGACGGGAAGTCTCGGGCATGACGGATCTCGGGCGTGGCGCCTCCCAAGCGCGAGACCTCCCAGGCACGCGCGATCTCAAGCCGGCGCGATCTCGAGCACGGCGTACGTTTCGGGCAGGCACACGTCACCACGAGGCCGCAACACGCGCGCTCTCCCGAGACGCTCACTCCGGAGCGACCCACCTGAGACGCTCACTCCAGAGCGACCCACCCCGATCCGCGGCCACAGTGGAGCGAAGCCTCAGCCGCAGCGCTGAAGCAAGCCCGAGCCCGCGAGGAAGCCACAACGCGAGAGCGTGCGACAGCACGAAAGCGGCAGAGCACGGTTCCGCCGAGGCCGGCTGCTGGCTGGAGCCGTCGGCCGCCGGCAAGGGCCTGGTCACCCGGCGCGCCAAAGCGAGCAACAGCGCGCCCTGGCCTCAGCCCGGAGGCGGGCAAGCTTCGAGTGCGGCCACAGCGTCGTGCGGCGGCCGGACGCCCTGGTCGCCTGCGAGGCGCAGTTCGGCGACCAGCTACACGGTGGCAACAGCTACACGGTGGCGGCGCGGTGGGCGATCTCCCTGGCGGCGTCCATGTACGCCATCGCGCCACTCGACCCCGGGTCGTACGTCATGACCGACTGACCGTAGCTCGGCGCCTCGGAGAGACGAACGCTGCGCGGGATCACGGTGTTGAGCACCGTGTCGCCGAAGTGCGCCCGGACTTCCTCCGCCACCTGCGACGCCAGCCGCGTACGCCCGTCGTACATGGTGAGGACGATCGTGGACAACCGCAGCGTGGGGTTGAGGTGTGCCTTGATCAGGTCGACGTTGCGCAGGAGCTGGCCGAGCCCTTCCAGGGCGTAGTACTCGCACTGAATGGGGATCATGACCTCCTCCGCCGCCACCAGGGCGTTGACCGTGAGCAGGCCGAGCGACGGCGGGCAGTCGATGATGATGTAGTCCAGCTCCGCCTCGTACGCCGTGAGCGCGCGGCGCAGCCGTGCCTCACGGGCCACCAGCGAGACCAGCTCGATCTCCGCGCCGGCCAGGTCGATGGTGGCGGGCGCGCAGTAGAGGCCCGGCATGTCGGGCACCTGCTTCACGATGTCGGCCATCGGCAGGTCGTCCACCAGCACCTGATAGACGTCGGGGACGTCGCCGCGATGCTCGGTGGCCAGCGCCGTGGAGGCGTTGCCCTGAGGGTCAAGGTCAACGACCAGGACGCGCTGGCCGTTCATGGAGAGCGCCGCCGCGATGTTGACGGACGTGGTCGTCTTGCCCACGCCGCCCTTCTGGTTGGCAACCGCGATCACTCTGCACTTGGGCGGCCGGGGCCAGGTGCTCTCAGCGCCGCCGGGAGCGTCACCGGCCTGGGTGACCGCCTGGGTCGCAGATGTTTCACGTGAAACCACAGAGCTGAGCGCCTCTCGTACCAATGGGGAATCGCCGGGGTTCAGTGGGGTCTGGGTCACGTTGGCCATCCTTTCAACCCGTGGTAGGCCGGTGTCGGGAATTCGCTGCGGCGACACGCCCAATTCGGGCCATCCCACCCCTGTGGGACTTTCGGCCAGAGGACCGTCGGGCCAGCCAAGACCGCTTGGCGCGACTGGCACCACCGTCACCTCCTCCGTCGCCGCCTGGCACTTTCCGGCGCGCGACCCGCTACCACCCGGACCAGTGTCGCAGGCGGCTCGACCTTACCGCGCCCGACCGTGACAAGCTCAGCCGTCCTCGCTCCGACGGCTCGGAGTTGCGGCTCGGCCTCGGCGAGTTCCTCGGCGGCGCGCTCCCCCTTCATGGCGATGAGCTCGCCACCTTCGCGCAGGAGCGGCATGGCCCACTTGAGCAACCGCTCCAGCGGCGCGACGGCGCGGGCGCTGGCCACGTCGAACACCCGCTTGCCCGCCAGCTCCTCGGCCCTGCCGCGCAGGACCTCGACGTTGCGCAGCTTCAGCGCCTCGACGCACTCCTCCAGGAAGACCGTGCGACGCAGCAACGGCTCCAGCAGCGTGACCTGGATGTCCTGGCGGACGATCGCGAGCACCATGCCGGGCAGTCCGGCGCCGGAGCCGATGTCCACCAGGCTGACGTCCTCGGGCACGGCCTCGGCCACGACGGCGCAGTTGAGCAGGTGGCGGTCCCAGATGCGCGACACCTCGCGCGGCCCGAGCAGGCCGCGCACGACCCCCGGCCCGGCCAGGAGCTCGGCGAACGTGTTCGCCCGATCCCATGCCTCGCCGGTGAAGACGTCCCGTGCCATGCCGGGCGGAGCGGGCAGCTCATCGCTCACTGGTGGGTGGACCTTTCTCGGGATGGGTGACCGACTGGAGGGCGGCGCCACATGCGTCGCGATCCGTGTCGAGTCAAGGCTAGCCACCTTCACGGGCGCGGACCGCGACAAGGGCGGACAACTGAACAGCCGAGGGCCGCACCAAGGTGCGGACGACCGAACAGGCGGGACGGGTGCGACGGCGGACAACCGAACAGCCGGGGCGTTGCAAGGGCAGACATCCGAACAGCCGGGACCGCTGCGAGGGGGACAGGTGAACGGCCGAGCACCGTGACGGGGGCGGACATGCGAACGGCCGAGCACCGTGACAGGGGCGGACATGCGAACGGCCGCCAGCCCGCGCGTGTCGGGGCTGGCGGCCGGACAGGTGCACGCGGGCCGCGTCAGGCGGGGAAGACCACCACGTACCGCTGAGGCTCCTCGCCCTCGGACTCGCTGCGGAGCCCCGCGGCGGCCACAGCGTCGTGGACGATCTTGCGCTCGAACGGGGTCATGGCGCGCAGCGACTTGGGCTCGCCCTTCTCCTTGACCTGGTTGGCGACCTCGTTGCCCAGCTTGGTCAGCTCGGCGCGGCGGCGCTCGCGGTAGCCGGCGATGTCCAGCATGAGCCGCGACCGCTCCCCCGTCTGCCGGTGGACGGCCAGGCGGGTGAGCTCCTGGAGCGCCTCCAGCACCTCGCCCTCGGGCCCGACGAGCTCGTTGCCCTTGACCCCGACGACGGACACGAGGGCGCGGTCGCCCTCGACGTCCATGTCGATGTCGCCGTCGATGTCGGCGATGTCGAGAAGGCCCTCGACGTAGTCGGCCGCGATCTCGCCCTCCTGCTCGAGCGCGCTGACGTCAGGAGCCTTCTCCTGCTCGGCCTCGGTCATGGCCGCCCCTTCCTTCATGTTCACGACTTCTTGCTGCCCGTGCGCTTGCTGCGGGGCTGGCGGGTGGGCTGCTGCCTGACGATCTTAGGCTCGGGCGGGGCGGGGGGCGCCTGCTCCTCGGGAGTGGTGCCACGGATCTTCGAGATCAGCCCCTGCTTGGGCTCGACGGGGATGACGTTGCCCTTGGCGTCGTACTGCGGCATGGGGTGCCGGCTGTAGAACCAGTGCTGCTGGCCGAGCGTCCACAGGTTGGTGGTGACCCAGTAGAGGATCAGGCCGAGCGGGAAGTTCAGGCTGAAGAAGGCGAACAGCGGCGAGATGTACATCAGGATCTTCTGCTGCTGCGCCATGGGGTTGTCCGGCATCTGGGCCATGGAGCGGCCGACGCTCTGCCGGACGGTGAGGAACGTGGTCAGCGAGCTGATCGCCACGAAGACGCCCAGGACGATCTTGGTCTGGATGACCGTCGCGTCGAAGCTGTGGATCTGCGCCTCGGACATGAAGAAGCTGGCCGGCAGCGGCGCGCCGAAGATGTGCGCGGACCGGGCGCTGTTGACGAGCTCCTGCGTCATGCCGTAGACCGGGCGGCCGTCGGCCATCGCCCGCAGCACCGTGAACATGGAGATGAAGATCGGGAACTGCGCGACGACGGGGAGGCAGCCACCGAGGGGGTTGGCGCCCGCACCCTGGTACAGCGCCATGACCTCCTGGTTCATGCGCTGCTTGTCGTTCTTGTAGCGCTTACGGATGTCCGCGACCTTGGGGGCCAGTTCCTGCATCTTCCGCGACGAGCGCATCTGCTTGAGGAACAGCGGGAAGATCAGGATCCTCATGCACACGGTGAGCGTGATGATGGTCAACGCCCACGTCAGCCCCCCGTCCGGGTTGAGGAACGTGCTGTATCCCGTATGGATCCAGGTGATGACGTGGGCTACGGCTTCATAGAGCCAGCTCAGCCAGGACAGCTCCACCGAGCTATCTCCCTTGCAATTCGTGGGACCGGACCGGGCGTGGGGGCACCGGGTCTATACCTCCGGGGTGAAACGGGTGGCACCGTCCGATGCGCCGGACGGTCAGCCATGTACCCCGCAATGCTCCGTGTACGGTGATCGCCTCAAGTCCGTAGGCGCTGCACGACGGGTGGAACCGGCAATGCGGACCGAGCATCGGGCCGATGAACGCCCGATAGAACCGAATGGGGAGGATCAGTGCCCGAGCGGCGAGGCTCGGCATCCCCTGCGGCTGCTCCGTCATCTCTGTCCATCCATCGAGGACTCGCGCCGCCTCAGGATTCGATCCAACGCGAGGTCGAGCTCGGCGGCTAGCTGCTCGGATCGCGCTGACGCGGCCGGTGGATTGGCGCGTACCACAAGCAGGCTACCTCTCGGCAGCCGTTCGAGACGTTCCCGCATCAGGTGTCGAAGCCGACGCTTGACCTTGTTGCGGATGACGGCGCCACCGACCGCCTTGCTCACCACGAAACCCACCCGCGGTGTCTCATCCCCCGAAATGACGAGATGCACCACCAGCGTGGGGCGACCGGCGCGTTTGCCGCGCTTGATCGCCGCCTGAAATTCCTCCCCGCGCCGCATGCGGGATTCTCGGGACAGCACGTGAAAGGACCGTATACGCCTATCGCCCGCCGGCGAGGTTCACCGGCGGGCGGACTATCGGGCGCGGGGCGATCAGGCCGACAGCTTCTCGCGGCCCTTGCGGCGGCGAGCGGCGAGGATGGCGCGACCGGCCCGGGTGCGCATCCGCAGCCGGAAGCCGTGGGTCTTCGCGCGACGACGGTTGTTCGGCTGGAAAGTACGCTTGCTCACGGGTGGGCTCCAGGCTTGATGGTGCGCCCAGGGGCGCTTTACACACATGGATGGCCTGCCGAGGAAGCGAGGGCACGCGAAATAGCCGTCGCGTGGCAAGCCGACCGTCGTACGTTACGGGCCAAGTGCGCCTGAGGTCAAACTGACAGGCGCCCGGACGACCGGCGCCCGCGCCTCTCGCGGCGTCGCCGCGAGGTTATCCACGTATCCACATGCGGGTTTTCCACCGCCCCGGCCGCGTCCACAGTTTGTGCACCCAGGTGCCACTAGGCTGTGGACAACGTCTTGAACACGGCTGTGCACAAAGATACTGTCGGCCACTCCGAGGCCCTGTGAGGCTGTGGACAGCCTGTGGATCACCTGTGGAGATCCTGGGTACGGCGCCCGGATCAAGGGCTGTGGACGGACGGGGTCGATCGTCGCACAGACGGTACCCAGGTGTGGAAAACAATCGCGGGGGGCCGCGGGAAGGAAGGAGGGGAGCCGCGCCATGAACGCTGCCGAGCTCGCCGCAGTCTGGTCCAGGGCTCTGGGCAACTTCCTCAACGAGAACGTCCCCATCCAGCAGCGCACGTGGCTGTCCATGGTCCGTCCGATCGCCCTGGCCGGCGACACGATCGTGCTCGGCGTCCCCAACGACTTCCTCAAGGACCTCATCGAGGGCAAGCTGCGCCAGCCGGTGACGACGGCACTGTCGCAGGAGCTGGGCAAGGCCATGCGGCTGGCCGTGATGATCGACACGACGGCCCCGGAACCGCCCGCGGCGGAGTCTCATCAACAGCCTGTGGGCGGCGGTTATCCCCAGGGTGTGGATCCCCAGCTACGTTTTGCACAACCCGCGTCTTCGCAGCTCTACCCGGTTTCCGAGCCTCCGCAGTTCTATTCTCCACAGGCCGAGCCGGCCCAGTCGTCCACCGAATATCCACAGCAGGGCTTCACTTTTGAACAGGCCCAGCCGTACACATCCCCTGTGGAAAAGGCGCCGGAGCCGGCGCCGAACCGGTGGGAAGCAAAGAGCACGAAGCCCAGCGAACCTGCTCGACTCAACCAAAAGTACACATTCGAGACATTCGTCATCGGCGCCAGCAACCGGTTCGCGCACGCCGCGGCCGTGGCCGTGGCCGAATCCCCCGCGAAGGCGTACAACCCCCTCTTCATTTACGGCGACTCCGGCCTCGGCAAGACGCATCTCCTGCACGCGATCGGCCATTACGCGCAGAGCCTGTACGACGGCGCGCGGGTGAGGTACGTGAGCTCGGAAGAGTTCACCAACGACTTCATCAACAGCATCCGCGACCACAAGGCCGACGGCTTCCGCGGCCGCTACCGGGCGATCGACATCCTGCTCGTGGACGACATCCAGTTCCTGGAGGGCAAGGAGCAGACGCAGGAGGAGTTCTTCCACACCTTCAACACCCTCCACAACGCCAACAAGCAGATCGTCATCTCCAGCGACCGGGCGCCCAAGCAGCTCATCACGCTGGAGGACCGGCTGCGCAACCGGTTCGAGTGGGGTCTGATCACCGACGTCCAGCCGCCCGAGCTGGAGACGCGCATCGCGATCCTGCGCAAGAAGGCGATCCAGGAGGGCCTGGCCGCGCCGCCCGAGGTGCTGGAGTACATCGCGAGCCGCATCTCCACCAACATCCGCGAGCTGGAGGGCGCCCTCATCCGGGTGACCGCGTTCGCCAGCCTCAACCGGCAGGGCGTCGACCTGCAGCTCGCCGAGGTGGTCCTGAAGGACCTCATCACCTCCGAGTCCGGGCCGGAGATCACGATCGCGACGATCATGGCCAAGACCGCGGAGTACTTCGGCATCAGCATCGACGACCTGTGCGGCAGCTCGCGCAGCCGGGCTCTGGTGAACGCCCGGCAGATCGCGATGTACCTCGCCCGCGAGCTGACGGAGCTGTCGCTGCCGAAGATCGGCCAGCAGTTCGGCGGCCGCGACCACACGACCGTGATGCACGCGGAGCGCAAGATCCGCTCGCTCATCGCGGAGCGCAGGTCGATGTACAACCAGGTCAATGAGCTGACAATGCGCATCAAACAGACCACCAGCGGGTCCTGAGCAGTTATGCACACCCTGTGGATAACACTGTGGACCAGGGAAAACACGCGCGGACGGCCGTCAGCCGCCCCACAATGCCCGGAAATTTCGCCCACAAGGGCTGGGGATAAAGGTGGGGACATCCTGCGGATAACCTGGGGACAAGCTGGGGATGACTTGTGGACGCCCTGTGCACAGTCGATCTGGGGTCCCCAAAACAGGTCGCTTACCCCGTGGATAACCGGTGGAAACCTTGTGGATGACCGGTGGATGAAGACCCCATGATCTGGGGACAGCGTGTGGGCAACGATCCGTCATCCCCAGGCGGCGAAGTTACCCCCAGGCGTCACCCACATGGGCAGTGGATGAAAACAGCCGGGCTGAGCAGCGGAAACGCCAGTTGTCCACAGTATCCACACCCCCTAGTGTGATGACCACTTATCTCTCCTACAAAGAACTCAAGACCCATAGAAGGGTTCTCCCGGACCGGAGGTGCGGGAGGCGGGACACTTGAAATCAACGACGGACCCAGGAGGCTGATCACGGTGATGTTCCGAATCGAGCGAGACGTTCTCGCTGAGGCGGTGGCGTGGACGGCGCGCAGCCTCCCCGCCCGCCCGTCGGTGCCCGTGCTCGCCGGCATGCGCATGGAGGTGACCGAGGAGCAGCGCCTCAAACTCTCCGGCTTCGACTACGAGGTGTCCGCCCAGGTGACCCTCGAGCTCCAGACCGGTGAGCCGGGCGTCGTCCTCGTCTCCGGCAAGCTGCTGGCCGAGATCACCCGCGCGCTTCCCGCACAGCCTGTGGACTTCGTCGTGGACGGGGCCAAGGCGGTCGTCACGTGCGGCAGCGCGCGATTCACACTCCTCACCATGCCTGTGGAGGACTACCCGTCGCTCCCGGCCATGCCGCCGGCCGCCGGCCGGGCCGGCAGCGACGTGTTCGCCTCCGCCGTCGCGCAGGTCGCCGTCGCCGCCGGTCGCGACGACACGCTGCCCATGCTCACCGGCGTCCGCATGGAGATCGAGGGCGACATGGTCACCCTCGCCGCGACCGACCGCTACCGCCTCGCCGTGCGTGAGCTCAAGTGGCAGCCCGGCCAGCCCGACTTCTCGGCCGTCGCGATGATCCCCGGCAAGACGCTCGCCGACACGGCCAAGGCGCTCGGCTCGTCCGGCGCCGAGGTCGAGATCGCGCTCAGCTCCGCCGGCGGCACCGGCGAGGGCATGATCGGCTTCTCCAGCGGCGGCCGGCGCACCACCACGCGCCTGCTCGACCCGGAGTTCCCCAAGTACCGCTCGCTGCTGCCCACCGAGTTCTCCGCGCGCGCCGACCTGTCCACAGGCCCGTTCGTCGAGGCGGTCAAGCGCGTGGCCCTGGTCGCCGAGCGCAACACCCCCGTGCGCCTCGCGTTCCGGAGCGGCGAGGTCGTGCTGGAGGCGGGCAGCGGCGACGAGGCGCAGGCCGTCGAGGTCCTGCCCGTGGACTACGAGGGCGAGGAGATGAACATCGCCTTCAACCACCAGTTCCTGCTGGAAGGGCTGGGCGCGATCGACTCCGACGTGGCCCGGCTGCAGATGACCACGTCCACCAAGCCCGCCATCCTGACCGGGGGCAAGCCTGTGGACGGCGACGGCGCCCCCGACTACCGTTACCTGATCATGCCGATCCGCCTGTCAGGCTGAAGCTGACATCAGGGATGATGGAAGCCTGACAAGGGGGTAGAGAAGATGCAGATCGGCATGATCGGGCTCGGCAAGATGGGCGGCAACATGGCCGAGCGCCTCCGGCGCGGCGGCCATGACGTGGTCGGTTACGACCATCACCGCGAGGTCAGCGACGTGGGCAGCTTGAAGGAGCTGGTCGAACGCCTGGAGGCGCCGCGCGCCGTCTGGGTGATGGTCCCGGCGGGCAAACCCACCCAGCAGACCATCGACGAGCTCGGACGCCTGCTCAGCGAGGGCGACATCGTCGTCGACGGCGGCAACTCCCACTACGTCGACGACCAGAAGCATGCGGCGGAGCTGGCCGAGAAGGGCATCTCGTTCGTCGACTGCGGCGTCAGCGGCGGCGTCTGGGGCCTGCAGAACGGCTACGCGCTCATGTGCGGCGGCGACAAGGCCACCGTCGAGCACCTGATGCCCATCTTCGAGACGCTGAAGCCGGAGGGCGAGAACGGCTTCGTCCACGCGGGCGACGTCGGCGCGGGCCACTTCGCGAAGATGGTCCACAACGGCATCGAGTACGGCATGATGCAGGCCTTCGCCGAGGGCTGGGAGCTGCTGGAGGCGTCCGACGTCGTCAAGGACGTGCGCGGCTCGTTCGCGAGCTGGCGCGACGGCACGGTCATCCGCTCGTGGCTGCTCGACCTGCTCGTCCGCGCCCTGGACGACGACGAGAACCTGGCGAACCTGCGCGGCTACGCCCAGGACTCCGGCGAGGGCCGGTGGACCGTCCAGGCGGCCGTGGACCACGCCGTGCCGCTGCCGGTGATCACCGCGGCGCTGTTCGCGCGGTTCGCCTCGCGGCAGGACGACTCCCCCGCGATGAAGGTCGTCGCGGCGCTGCGCAACCAGTTCGGCGGCCACGCGGTCACCTCGTCCGAGGGCTCCACGGGCATGGGCGCCGACGCGCCGGGTGCGGACGTCACCCCGCCGCGCGAGGCCCAGTGACGTCCTGAGGCTTCGCGGCGCGTCGAGGCTTGCGGCGCGCCCCGCGGAGTTTTCCACAGGTGGGCAAGCCGGTTGCCCCAGTGACCGGCGTGGCCCACTACCCTTCGTGGGGTGCATGTCGCCCACCTGTCGCTGACCGACTTCCGGTCCTACGCGTCCGTGGAGCTCGGCCTGGAGCCGGGCGTCACGGCGTTCGTGGGGCCCAACGGCCAGGGCAAGACCAACCTGGTCGAGGCCCTCGGCTACGTCGCGACGCACTCCAGCCACCGGGTGGCCACCGACGCGCCCCTCGTGCGGCAGGGGGCGAGCCGGGCGATCGTGCGCTGCGCCGTCCACAGGGACGACCGGCGGGCGTTGATCGAGCTGGAGATCAACCCGGGCAAGGCCAACCGCGCCCGGCTCAACCGCTCGCCCGTCCGCCCGCGCGACGTCATCGGGCTGCTGCGCACCGTGCTGTTCGCCCCCGAGGACCTCTCGCTGGCCAAGGGCGACCCCTCGGAGCGCCGCCGCTTCCTCGACGACCTGCTGGTGGCGCGGGCCCCCCGGTTCGCAGGAGTGCGCGCCGACTACGAGCGGGTGCTGAAGCAGCGGGGCGCGCTGCTGCGCACGGCCGCGCAGGCCCGTAGAGGCTCCAGGAGCCCCCGCAGGGCCGAGAGCGACTCCGGGTTCGCGGCGGCGGGCGCCGGCGACGTGACGGCCACTCTGGAGGTCTGGGACGCGCATCTCGCTCGGCACGGGGCGGAGCTCCTCCGGGCCCGGCTCGAACTGGTGGAGGCGCTGCGCCCGCTGGTCGCCGGCGCCTACGCCGCGCTGGCCCCCACGAGCGCCCCCGCGACCCTCGCCTACCGCAGCACGTTGTCCACAGGTGGGGACGACGCGGAGGACGAAGTCGCCGGTGAACGGGGATCTTCCGATGCACAGACGTTATCCACAGACTTGGGGAAAACCCTTGAAGAGCGGATGCGCGAGCGGCTATTGGAGGTGCGCGCGGCCGAGCTCGAACGCGGCGTGACGCTCGTCGGGCCCCACCGCGACGACCTCGTCCTGGGCCTCGGCGACCTGCCCGCCCGCGGCTACGCCAGCCATGGTGAGTCGTGGTCGTTCGCGCTGGCACTGCGTCTGGCCGCGTACGATCTGCTGCGCGCCGACGGCGGTGACCCGGTGCTGATCCTCGACGACGTGTTCGCCGAGCTCGACGGCCAGCGCCGGCGCCGCCTGGCCGAGATCGTCGCGCCCGCCGAGCAGGTTCTGATCACCGCCGCCGTGCCCGACGACGTGCCGTCCGAGCTGGCCGGCGCCCGTTTCGACGTCGTAGAGGGGAGTGTGACCCGTGTCCGGTGACGGCAAGCCGGCCCGCGGCATCTCCGCGGACGGCAAGGCAGCCCGTGGCATCCCGGCGGACGCCAAGCCGGTTCGTGGCGTCCCCGCGGACGGCAAGGCAGGTCGCGGCGTCCCCACTGATGGCCAACCGGTGCGTGGCGTCCCCGCGGACGGCAAGCCGGTTCGCGGCGTCCCCGCAGACGGCAAGCCGGCTCGCGATGTCACGTCCGGCTTGGGCCGCGCGGTCACCGGCGGCGCCACGACCGGCCCGGTCTCCGGCCCGGTCTCCGGCTCGGGGGCCGGGAGCGGCGACAATCCCACGGCGCGCGGCGCCGCCATGGCGCGGGAGAAGCTGGCCCAGGCCAAGGCCGACGCCGCCAAGCGCGGCCAGCTCCCCCGCCGCGAGCCGCGCCGCCGGGCGGCCGGTCCGCGCCGTGAGGGCGGCGATCCCCAGCTCTTCGGCCGCGCCATCCGCGACCTGCTGTCCGACCGGGGCTGGGAGCGTCCGGCGGCCGTCGGAGGTGTGTTCGGCCGCTGGGCCGACATCGTGGGTCCCGAGCTGGCGGCCCACACCAAGCCGGAGGGGTTCGAGGACGGCGAGGTGCTGATCGCGGCCGACTCCACGGCCTGGGCGACCCAGGTGCGGCTGCTCGCGCGCACGCTGGTGCGCCGGCTCAACGAGGAGCTGGGCGAAGGCACGGTGACGCGGGTCAAGGTCAAGGGGCCGCAGCACGGCCCGCGTCCCAAGGGGCTGCGGGTCACGGGGAGCCGGGGACCGGGCGACACGTACGGCTGAGCGTGGGCGGCCGGCGGGGGCGTACGGGTTTCCACAGGGTGGGGACTCGCAGGACCGCGACACGCGGAGTGCGCCCCCCAGACGTCGTCCACAGGGCGGGGATTCACAAGAGGGGGACGCCAGAAGCACGGTCCCCCAGACCTCGCCCACCTGGTGGGACTCGTCGAACGGAGACATGCGGAGCGCGGTCCCGCAGGGCGTCGTCCACAGGATGAGGTCAGACAAAGCCGAGGTTGATGGGCGTTTCCGCAAGTCGCATCCACAGAGGGCTCACAAGGCGGCGCCTCACAGAGCGAGAGCACACAAGCCGCAGAGCGCTGTCCACAGGCCGAGTCTCAGCAGGCATCGCATCGTAGGCGCCGCAGGCCCCGTCGCCAGGGCGAGTTCTCCCCGGGACGCGGGCGCTCGCAGGGTGCGGGTGTCACAGTCACAGGGGCGGTCTCGCAAGGCGCATTCCCACACCGCGTCCTCACACCGCGTCCTCACACCGCGTCCTCACACCCCATCCCCACATCGCGTTGCCACCCCGCATCCCCGCACCGCATCCCCGCACAACGAGTCTTCGTACGACGGGACGTCGACGGGCGACCCCAACGACCAGGCGCTGCACATGCCCCGGAACCCCTCAGGGCCCCAGGGCGGCCGAGGCCCTGCCACCGCGGGGGTCGCGGGCCGTACGCGATCATGAACGGAGAGCCCGACAGCGGCCGAAAACCGATCAGAAGCCCGCAGGCGCGATGACCCCACGCCCGTGGGGGGGAAGGCTTGGCCGGGGGGTCATCGAGCGACAGAGCATTACAGGGGCGTTCAATGCCACCTTGGGCGCTCGGACCCGGTAGAATGAATACGGATTCCGGACACGTCCGCTTGCGTGTCACCCCCGGCGCGCGACGGCGACGTCGACTCCCCTGGGTGACCAGCGCAACGGGGCACTCACGACGGTGACGGGCACGGCAGGGGCAGCTGGGCAAGAGAGCGCCTCCCTGCCGCGTGTCCGCGGCAGGAGGATTTGGCACTTGTCCTACGACGCTAGCTCAATCACCGTACTCGAAGGGCTTGAGGCGGTTCGCAAGCGCCCGGGTATGTATATCGGTTCGACCGGAGAGCGCGGTCTGCACCACCTCGTCTACGAGATCGTGGACAACGCGGTGGACGAGGCGCTGGCCGGTCACGCGGACCGCATCGACGTCACGCTGCTGGCCGACAACGGCGTGCGCGTGATCGACAACGGTCGTGGCATCCCCACCGGCATCCACCCGGTGGAGAAGCGCTCCGCCGTCGAGGTCGTGCTCACCACGCTGCACGCGGGCGGCAAGTTCGACAGCCAGTCCTACGCGGTCTCGGGCGGTCTGCACGGCGTCGGCTCGGCCGTCGTCAACGCGCTGTCCACAGCCATGGACGTCGAGGTCAAGCAGAACGGCCACTACTGGCGCCAGCGCTACGAGCACTCCAAGCCCGTCGCGCCGCTGGCCAAGGGCGAGGAGACCGCCGAGAGCGGCACCACGATCACCTTCTGGCCGGACCCTGAGGTCTTCGAGACCACCACCTGGAACTACGAGACGCTCTCGCGCCGCTTCCAGGAGATGGCCTTCCTCAACAAGGGCCTGACGATCACGCTCACCGACGAGCGCCCCGACCACGTCAACGGCGAGCCGCACACCGTCACCTACTTCTACGAGGGCGGCCTGGCCGACTTCGTCCAGCACCTCAACACCAAGAAGGAGCCGGCGCACGCGTCGATCATCTCCTTCGAGGAGGAGGGCGACGGCATCGCGGTCGAGATCGCGATGCAGTGGAACAACTCCTACTCCGAGTCGGTCTACACCTTCGCCAACACGATCAACACGGCGGAGGGCGGCACCCACGAGGAGGGCTTCCGCGCGGCGCTGACCACGATCGTCAACCGCTACGCGCGCGAGCAGAAGTTCCTCAAGGAGGGCAAGGACGACAACCTCTCCGGTGAGGACGTCCGTGAGGGCCTGACCGCGATCATCTCGGTCAAGCTGTCCGACCCGCAGTTCGAGGGCCAGACGAAGACCAAGCTGGGCAACACCGAGGCCAAGTCGTTCGTGCAGAAGGCGTGCAACGACCACCTGCGCGACTGGTTCGAGCGCAACCCCGGCGAGGCCAAGGACATCATCAACAAGTCGCTGCAGGCCTCGCGCGCCCGCATCGCCGCCCGTCAGGCCCGCGACCTGACCAGGCGCAAGTCGCTGCTCGAGTCGGGCAGCGGCCTGCCGGGCAAGCTGGCCGACTGCCAGTGGAACGACCCCGAGAAGTGCGAGCTGTTCATCGTCGAGGGCGACTCGGCCGGCGGCTCGGCCAAGGGCGGCCGTGACTCGCGCTTCCAGGCGATCCTGCCCATCCGCGGCAAGATCCTCAACGTCGAGAAGGCGCGGATCGACAAGGTCCTGAAGAACAACGAGGTCCAGGCGCTGATCACCGCCCTGGGCACCGGTGTGCACGACGAGTTCGACATCGCCAAGCTGCGCTACCACAAGGTCATCCTCATGGCCGACGCCGACGTCGACGGCCAGCACATCAACACGCTGCTGCTGACGCTGCTGTTCCGGTTCATGAGGCCGCTGATCGAGGCCGGCCACGTCTACCTGTCGTGCCCTCCGCTCTACAAGATCAAGTGGGACCGCAAGGGCGACGACGCCTCCTACGCGTACTCCGACAGCGAGCGCGACGCGGTCATCGCCGAGGGGATCGCCAACGGCAAGGCCGACCCGCGGCCGCGGGACAACGTCCAGCGCTTCAAGGGGCTCGGCGAGATGAACGCGGGCCAGCTCTGGGAGACCACGATGAACCCGGAGACCCGGCTGCTCCGCCTGGTCACGCTCGATGACGCGGCGCAGGCCGACGACCTGTTCAGCGTGCTCATGGGCGAGGACGTGGAAGCTCGGCGCGACTTCATCATCCGCAACGCGCGCGACGTCCGTTTCCTCGACGTTTAGCCAGAAGAAGGATCATCACCTGTGACGGACGTGAACATCACTCCCCCGGCTGACCGCATCGAGCCTGTGGACATCCAGTCCGAGATGCAGCGCAGCTACATGGACTACGCGATGTCGGTCATCGTGTCCAGGGCGCTGCCGGACGTCCGCGACGGTCTCAAGCCGGTGCACCGGCGAGTGCTCTACGCGATGTACGACGGTGGCTACCGTCCCGACCGCGGCTACTTCAAGTGCGCCCGCGTCGTCGGTGACGTGATGGGCACCTACCACCCGCACGGCGACACCTCGATCTACGACGCGCTGGTGCGACTGGCGCAGCCGTGGTCGCTCCGCTATCCGCTGGTCGACGGGCAGGGCAACTTCGGCTCGCCGGGCAACGACCCGGCGGCGGCGATGCGGTACACCGAGTGCAAGCTCGCGCCCATCGCCATGGAGATGCTGCGCGACATCGACAAGGACACCGTCGACTTCCGCCCCAACTACGACGGCAAGTCGCAGGAGCCCGACGTCCTGCCGGCGCGCTTCCCGCAACTGCTGGTCAACGGCTCGGGCGGCATCGCGGTCGGCATGGCCACCAACATCCCGCCGCACAACCTGCGCGAGGTCGCCGCGGCGGTCAAGTGGGCCCTGGAGAATCCCGAGGCCGGCGACGAGGAGCTGCTCGAAGCGGCGATGCGGCTGGTCAAGGGACCGGACTTCCCCACCAAGGCGCTGATCGTCGGGCGGCGGGGCATCGAGGACGCCTACCGCACCGGGCGCGGCTCGATCACCATGCGGGCCGTGGTCGAGGTCGAGGAGGAGAAGGGGCGGCAGGCGCTCGTCGTCACGGAGCTGCCGTACCAGGTCAACCCCGACAACCTCGCACTCAAGATCGCTGAGCTGGTGCGCGAGGGCAAGCTGACCGGCATCGCCGACGTGCGCGACGAGAGCTCCTCGAGGGTCGGGCAGCGCCTGGTGATCGTGCTCAAGCGCGACGCGGTCGCCAAGGTCGTGCTCAACAACCTGTACAAGCACACCCAGCTCCAGGACACCTTCGGCGCCAACATGCTGGCCCTGGTCGACGGGGTGCCGCGCACCCTGCGGCTCGACCAGTTCATCCGGCACTACGTCACGCACCAGATCGAGGTCATCGTCCGCCGGACGCGCTACCTCCTGCGCAAGGCCGAGGAGCGCGCCCACATCCTGCGCGGCCTGCTCAAGGCCCTCGAGCGGCTCGACGAGGTCATCGCCCTCATCCGGGCCTCCGAGTCCGCCTCGCACGCCCAGCAGGGCCTCATGGGGCTGCTGGAGATCGACGAGGTGCAGGCCCAGGCCATCCTCGACATGCAGCTGCGCAAGCTGGCCGCCCTGGAGCGGCAGGCCATCCAGGACGAGTACGACGCCCTGATGACGCAGATCGCCGAGTACAACGCGATCCTGGCCAGCGAGGCCCGCCAGCGGGAGATCATCAACGACGAGCTCGCCGAGATCGTCGGCCGCTACGGCGACGACCGGAAGACCGAGATCACCGCCTACGACGGCGACATGTCGATCGAGGACCTCATCGCCGAAGAGGACATCGTCGTCACCATCACCCGCGGCGGCTACACCAAGCGCACCCGCACCGACCTCTACCGCGCCCAGAAGCGCGGCGGCAAGGGCGTGCGCGGCGCGCAGCTGCGGCAGGACGACATCGTCGACCACTTCTTCGTCACCACGACCCACCACTGGCTGCTGTTCTTCACCAACAAGGGCCGCGTCTACCGGGTCAAGGCGTACGAACTGCCCGACTCCGGGCGCGACGCGCGGGGCATGCACCTGGCCAACCTGCTGGCCATGCAGCCCGACGAGACCGTCATGGAGGTCCTCGACCTGCGTGACTACGAGGTCGCCCCGTACCTCGTGCTGGCCACCCGCAGCGGCCTGGTCAAGAAGACCCGCCTGTCCGAGTACGACTCGCCCAGGACCGGCGGTCTCATCGCGATCAACCTGCGCGACGACGACGAGGTCATCGGCGCCCGCCTGGTGTCGGAGGAGGACGACCTGCTGCTCGTGTCCAAGGGCGCGCAGTCGGTTCGGTTCACCGCCTCGGACGAGGCGCTGCGCCCGATGGGCCGCGCGACCAGCGGCGTCATCGGCATGCGTTTCCTCGAAGGCGACGAGCTTCTCGCCATGAATCGCATCGCCGACGGACAGCACGTGCTTATCGCCACCAAGGCTGGGTACGCCAAGCGGACGCCAGTTGAGCAGTATCCGGTTCAAGGTCGTGGCGGTAAGGGTGTGCTGACTGCGAAAATCGTGAGCTCCCGTGGCAAGCTGGTCGGAGCCGTCATGGTCAACCCAGAGGACGAGGTCTTCGCGATCACGTCCGCCGGTGGGGTGATCCGGACGAGTGCCGGCGAGATCAAGCAGTCCGGCCGCCAGACCATGGGAGTGCGTTTGATGAACCTCGCCGAAGGCGACAGTGTGGTGGCCCTCGCCCGCAACGCCGAGTCCATCGAGGCTGCCGCCTCCGTGGATGCTGTGGTGGACAACGAGGAAGACGGGGGAGGAGAGTAAGTCATGAGCGCCCAGGGTGGTAGCCCCAGCGCGAGGACGAAGGCGGCTCGGGATAACGGGCAGAAGCCTAAGAAGTCCGTGGAATCCGAGACCTTTGACAAGCCCGACGAGGACAACGCCACGGCCGTGCACCCGATGCCGACTGCGCCGCCGTCCCCTTCGGCCCCGCAAGCCGGGCCCAAGCCGGGCCCCGCGGGCGCCAAGCCGGGGCAGGCGGAGCAGGACGGCAAGGGATCAGGCATCCGGCCGTCCCTGGCGTCCGAGGCGCCGCCGAAGCTTGAGCTGGGGTCGTCGTCTTCGAAGAAGAAGTCCTCGTCGGGGGCCCGACTCCCCCGCAAGGCCCACCTGGTGCTGCGCCGCATCGAGCCGTGGTCTGCCATGAAGTTCAGCTTCGTGGTCTCGCTCGTCTGCTTCGTGGTGCTCTTCGTCGCGGTGGCCGTCCTGTACGGCGTGCTGTCCGCGCTGGGCGTCTTCGACTCGATCGTCGACCTGGTCAACCAGCTCGGCCAGGGCGAGCAGGGCCAGACGGCGCTGCCCATCGACATCGCCTCCTGGTTCGAGCCGGTCCGCATCCTGGGCTACACCGCCCTGATCGGCGCGGTGAACGTCGTCCTCATCACCGCCCTCTCCACGCTGGGGGCCGTCATCTACAACGTCGCCTCCGACCTGGTGGGCGGCGTCGAGGTGACCTTCAGCGAGGCCGAGTAGCCGGACGAGCTCGCGCCGCCCGACCGAGGGCGGCGCGAGCACCGGCGCGGACACGGTAAGCTTTTCCTCGTCCGCGCAACCGGTTCGCGTTGGTGAATCCGATGCGATACGGTGCGGTGTGCGCGGGGCTATAGCTCAGTCGGTTAGAGCGCTTCCCTGATAAGGAAGAGGTCCCAGGTTCAAGTCCTGGTAGCCCCACCAACGAAAGCCCCGAAGCGATCAAGCTCCGGGGCCTTTTTTATTGCAGCCAGTACTGCACCTCTTGATCGCTTTCTCCCGGCTCTCACCGTTCCGAGATGCGGCGGTGTGTCGGACGTCGTGAACACGGATCGGTCCGCGGTGAGGACGTAGATCTGCCCAGACCACCTACCGTCTGCGCGCTGGCTGCGCGTGCGGCCTGGGGTTCGGTGGTGTCGTCGGCCTCTTCGGCCAAAGTGCTCATGAGGCAGGGACCCCAATTGCGCTGGTCGGAACAGGCTTCATGCTTGGCGCCATTGCCATGGCGCTGGCCGAATTACGGAAACAGCAGCCTCCGGCGGGGACTCAGCTCCGGGATGATCGCCAACAGGGGACCTTCCGTCCATGAGCCGACAGGGTCGCTGTCTGGGTTGGTCAGGGCAGCCCAAGCCTCCAACCCTGACGTCGGGCGTTGAGTGGCGCGCGATGGCGCCCCAAGCCGACGGTTCAGCCTGCGACCTGGGAGAATACTTCACGAGAGCTGTCACAGGCCCGGAGGCTGCCCTGTCCTGGCCGGCGGACCGGGGACCGGTTGGTGCGGGGGTGCCCCGGGCGGACAGAAGGGGTCTTGCCATGAAGATCGTCGTGATCGGCGGGACAGGCCTGATCGGGTCGAAGCTGGTGGCGAAGCTGAGGGAGCACGGTCACGAGGCGGTGGCGGCGGCCCCGAGCACCGGCGTCAACACCCTCACCGGGAAAGGGCTGGCCGAGGTGCTGGCCGGGGCGCAGGTGGTGGTCGACGTGTCGAACTCGCCGTCCTTCGAGCCGGCCGCGGTGATGGAGTTCTTCCAGACCTCCACGCGCAACCTTCTGGCCGCGGAAGCGGCGGCCAAGGTCGGTCACCACGTCGCGCTGTCGGTGGTGGGCACCGCGCGGATGCCGGAGAACGGCTACTTCCGCGCGAAGATCGCCCAGGAGGACCTGATCGAGAAGTCGGGCATCCCGTTCTCGCTCGTGCACTCCACGCAGTTCTTCGAGTTCGTCAGGGGCATCGCCGACGCGACCACGGACGGCGACACGGTGCGGATCGGGCCCGTGCTCTTCCAGCCCATCGCCGGTGAGGAGGTCGCCCAGGCGGTCGGCCGGGTCGCGGTCGGCGCACCGCTGAACGGCCGGACCGAGATAGCCGGACCCGAGCGGTTCCGGATGGACGAGTTCTTCCGCGACGCCCTGGCTGCCTGGGGCGACCCGCGCACAGTGGTCACCGACTCTCAGGCGCGCTACTACGGCAGCGTGCCGGGCGAGCGGACCCTGGTGCCCGATGACGGCGCCGCTCTGGGCCGCATCCGATACCGGGACTGGCTCGGGCAGAGCGCCGCCACGTAGCGCGCTCCCCTCTTGTGGTACGCGGGCCCCTGGGAGCGAACGGTCCGGTCGTACTCACGTCGCAAGGTGTTCCTTGGCAGGGGATGCCGCACAGGCGCATTCCGCTGGAGGTGGCCCCGCACAGGCCAGAGGGGGGTGGCTGAAGCGAGATCGTGCGTTCGGACAGGACGACGGAGGTGTATCGATCGTGTCGAAGAAGGACTCAGTGAACGGGCCCGCCACGCAGGAGAGCCTTGCGCTGTCGGGTGTCACCATGCTGGCGGACATCCAGCCGCCCTTCATCCCCGAAGGCGCTTCGGGGATGACCGTCCTCGTCGAGTGGCCTCCCGGCCACCCCGGCGCCGCTCCGCACCGCCATTCGGGGCCGGCCTTCGGCTACGTGATCGAGGGCGCGGTCCGGTTCGAGCTCGAGGGTGAGCCCGAGCGCGTGGTCAAGGCCGGTGAGACGTTCTGGGAACCGGGCGGCGACGTCATCCATTACCAGGACGGCAACGCCCTGCCGGACGCTCCGACCACGTTCGTCGTCTTCATGCTGTGCGAGCCGGGCCGGCCCATGCTCACGTACGTTGCCGAGGAGGAACTGGCACAGCGCGCTCACCTGCGCGCCCCGCGCCCCGCCGCCCGCTGATCCGCGTCCGCGTCCGGGTCCGGGTCCGGGTCCGGGTCCGGGTCAGCGTCCGGGCGCAGCGATCGTGAAATGACAGGTTGATGGCCTGAACTGAGCGGAGGTCGCTCATGCCGCAGTTCATGCGCGCGCTCGTAGCCGGAAAGGTCGGCGAGCCGACCGATGTCCTGCGGCTGGAATCCCGGCCTGTTCCCGTGCCAGGAGCCGGTCAGGCGCTGATCCGGGTGAAGGCGACTCCGATTCACGCCAGTGATCTGCATGTACTGCGTGGCCGCTACGGTTTCTCCCCCGAATTTCCCGCTGTCGGCGGTCACATGGAGTGTGTGGGTCGCATCGAGGCCCTGGGCCCGGATACCGAGGGACTGGAGATCGGCGAGCGCGTGGTGGCCGTCGCGGTCCCGGCGGTGCCCGGGCCCCGGGTGGCCGGCACCTGGCAGGAATACCTTGTCGCCGACACGCGAAGGCTCCTGCCGGTTCCCGACCGTCTGAGCGACTCCAGCGCCTGTCAACTCGCCGTCAACCCGCTGACCGCGCTGCTCCTCGTGACTCGCGAACTCGACGTACAGCCGGGTGAATGGTTGTTGCAGACGGCCGCGGGCTCCACCGTCGGCCGGCTCGTCATTCAGCTGTCCAGGCATCTGGGCATTCCGACGATCAATGTCGTGCGGCGGCGCGACGCCGTCGAGGAGATCAGGGCGCTCGGTGGTGACGAGGTCATCTGCACAGAGGACGAGGACCTGGCGCAGCGTGTGGCTGAGACAGCAGGACCGGCCGGCGTGCGTAAGGCCATCGACTGTGTCGCGGGCCAGGTGGGCGCCCAGGTGTCCCAGGCGTTGGCTCCGGGAGGAGAGGTCGTGGTCTACGGCGCGCTCTCCACTCATCGGCAGAGCGACCCGGCAGCGCTGACGATCCCGCTGCAGGCACGCTCGGTCATCTACGAGACCAAAGCAGTCCGTGGCTTCTGGCTGAATCGCTGGTTCGGCGCCGCCTCACCTGAGGATGCGCTGCGCGCGCTGTCCGAGGTTCGCGGTCTCGTCGCTGATGGAGTGCTGCACATCCCCCAGGGCCGGCCGTTTCCGCTCGAACGCTTCACTGAGGCCATCGCGCTCGCCGAAGCGCCCGCACGCGGCGCCAAGCCACTCTTCGTCTTCGAGGACGACAGGTAGGACGCGGCCCTGCCGGTGCGGCGAGGTACGGGCGGGGTGCCCGAGTTCCGTTCAGCCTGTGACGCCGAGCTGGGCGCGCACCCTGGCGAGGAGGTCGGGTGGGAGGGGCGCGTAGCCGTACAGGGAGAGGTAGGACTGGCCGGCGCCGCTCGCGGTGTAGCGCAGGAAGGTCCGCACCAGCGAGTCGGGTTCGTTCGAGCAAGTGATCTCGTAGGTGACCAGAATGATGGGATAGGCGCCCTTGGCCTTGGTCAGATAGTCGATCTTGACCACCGGACCGCCGTTCTCGTCGACGACCCGGGCGCCCTCCAGGGCGCGGGTGGCGCTTTGCGGCGAGAGCGCGACGAACTGGCCGGAAGCGTTGCGCACTGCGGCGGTACGCAACCAGACGTCGCTGGCGAACCCGTACTCCACGTACCCGATGGAATCCCTGGCCTGCCGGATGGCCTCGGTGATCCCCGCGGAGCCCGCAACACCCCGCCCCGCGCCGGTCCACTTCCGGGCCGGCTCGTTCGGCCAGCCGCCGGCCGCCTTGAGATAGGTGGTGAAGTTGTGGGTCGTACCAGAGTCGTCGGAGCGATGAAAGAGCCGGATCCGGCTGTACGGCAGGCGTCGGCCGCGGTTGTCGGCGGCGATCTCCGGAGCGTCCCATCTGGTGATCCGCCCGCTGAAGATGCCGGTCACAGTGGTGGGCGAGAGCTTCAGATCCGGCACGGACGGCAGGTTGTAGGCCAACGCGATCGGGCCGACCACCATGGGCAGATGCACCGCGCGGCCACCACAGCGCCTGTCGGCCGACGCCTGCTCGCCGGGTCGCATCGCAACGTCCGAGCCGGCGAACGCGGTGGCGCCCGCGATGAAGTCGCGGATGCCGGCCCCCGACCCGTTGGCCCGGTAGTCCACCCGCAGTTCGGGGTTGAGCCGGCGGAACTCGGCACGCCAGGCGTCCATCGCGCCCTTCTGCGCGGTCGAGCCGGAGCCGGAGATCGACGCGGCGACCGGCAGGCTCCGGGGCACGTCGTCGTGGGGCAACATCGCCGTCACGCTCAGGCCGCTTCCGCAAACGGCCAGGGTGACGGCAGTCAGCACACGCGGCCAAGCGGTCCATGTCCGTTTCGCCATTTCAGGAGGCTATGAAGGGATGGTTTCGGTCCAGTGAACCCTTTGCCGAACTCCCGGCTCCGAACGGTCATCGAACCGGCAAGCCGTCTGTCGACTTCTGGCACCGCCTTCTCAACGTGCTTTCCACCGCCGGGCGATCAGCCGGATCCGCACAGTCTGTTGAGCTCCGCGACGTCGGATTTGATGGCCGCGATCACCTGGTTGGGATCGCCGCCGGTCATGCCGGTCAGGCGGAAGCTCAGTTCCTGGAATCCGGCGGCCAGCCGGCTGATCTTCGCCGCCACCACTCCTTGCGCCTCGAGGCTCGCGCCCATCAGGTCCTGGCGCGCCTGCTGAGCCGCGGCGGCCTGACTGTTGCGGACGGTTCCGGCGTTCCGGCGGTACGCGGTCAGCGCCGCCGCCGCCTCGTCGCAGCCGCCGGGACGGACCTGGGCCAGCGGCTCGGAGGAGGCCGGAGCCGGTGGCGTGGACCTCGGCATGGGGGGCTCAGGCGTGCGGGACTCGGGCGTGCGGGGTTCGGGCGTGCTGGAGTCGGGGGTGCTGGGCTCAGGAGATGGGCTCGGGCTCGGCGGTGCGGGCCGGGTGGTGGCCGTATCCGGTGACGAGGACTCCGGCACCGGGGTGGGGACGACCACGTCCCGCTGGGACTGCGGCGGCGGGGCCGGCGGCGCCAGGTAGGCGATCAGCGCCACCACGGCGGCCACCGCACCCGCCACGGCGCTCACAGCCGGCCAGTTCAGCCGTAAGCCCGCCCCTCCGCCTCCCGCCGGCGGCTGCGCCGATCCGTTCTTCGTCATGCCCTCATCGTGGCCGACCCGCCACGCTCGGTCCAATGCCTTCCGCCGATCCTCCTGAGGGACCGGAAGCGCGCGGCCTGGACGCACATGCCCTCTAGGCGGTGAAGTCCCGGACGAGCTTGACGAGGTCGTCGGGGCGTTCGGCGCGGGAGACGTGGCCGGTGTCCAGCTCGGCGTAGGAGCTGCCGGGGATGGCGGCGTGGATCTCGAGGGCGTTCTCCACCGGGACCAGCGTGTCGCGGGTGGCGCCGACGACCAGCGTGGGCGTCTGGATCCGGGGCAGCAGGTGGCGGATGTCCACCCGGAGGACGAGGTCGATCTGCCGCATCCGGTTGGGGTGGGCGTGGAAGCCCTTGGCGAGCTCCTCGACGGCGTCGCGGCCGATCTCGTTGAGGTGGCGGCGGCTGAACGCGGCGAGCATCGCGAACCGGGAGAAGATCTCCGGATCGTCGCCCAGCTCCAGCCAGAGCTGCAACGTGTTGCGCACGTACTCGTCCTCCGTGTGCGCCAACCCCGACACCGGGAGGAGCCTGCGCACCAGCTCCGGCCGGGTGGCCGCCAGCGACAGGACGACCACGGCGCCCAGGGAGTGGCCGACCAGGTTCACCGGCGCCTGCCCGCAGTCCTCGATCACCGCGGCGAGCTGCCGCGTCAGCGCCTCCAGGGTCAGCGGTCCGCCGTCGTCCTCGGCCACGTCGCTGCCGGCGAGGTCGGGCAGGATCACGGTGTTGCGGTCGGCGAAGCGTTCGGCGATCTTGTCCCAGGTCACGGAGCCGGGCCCGGTGCCGTGCACCAGCACCAGGGCGGGTCCGCTGCCGAGGGTGCGGTAGGCGATGCGGGCTCCGTCAACGGTCAGGTTCTTCGTCGTCATGCCGTCCACCGTGCCAAGCGGGGCGGCCGTTGTGGAGCGGACCGGACTCCCTAGGACAAGCAATCCTAGGCAGCGATATTTCGAGATATTGCAGGATGGGGGCATGGATCGTGAGGAACTCGCCGACTTCCTGCGCCGCTCGCGGGAGCGGCTGCTGCCCGGGGAGGTGGGACTGCCCACCGGGCCGCGCCGCCGTACGCCTGGACTGCGGCGGGAGGAGGTGGCCCAGCTCGCGGGCATGTCGGCCGACTACCTGATGCGGCTGGAGCAGGCGCGCAGCCCGCAGCCGTCGACGCAGCTCCTGGCCGCGCTGGCGCGGGCGCTGCGGCTGACCCGCGACGAACGCGACCACCTCTACCTGCTGGCCGGGCACAGACCGCCGGCCGGGCCGCGCGCGGGCGAGCACGTCAGGCCCGGCCTGCTGTTCCTGCTGGACCGGCTGGTGGAGACACCCGCGCAACTGGTGACCGACCTGGGCGACGTGCTGGCGCAGAACACGATGTCCGAGGCGCTGTTCGGCTGTCACTGCACGATCGAGGAGCCCGACCGCAACATCGCCTGGCGCTGGTTCACCGACCCGTTCGTCCGCGAGTCCTACCCGGAGGAGGAGCATCCCGCCTACTCCCGGATGCACGTGGCGGACCTGCGCGCGGCCGTGGCCAGGCGCGGCACCGACGCCGTCGCGACCGGGCTGGTCGAGCGGCTGCGCGCGGCGAGCGAGGAGTTCGTACGGCTGTGGGAGCTGCACGAGGTGGCGGTGCGGCGGAGCAGCCGGAAGCGCGTGCGGCACCCGGCGATCGGCGACATGGAGTTCGACTGCGAGCTGCTGCTCTCCCCCGCCGAGGACCAGCGCCTGCTCGTCTACACGCCGCCGCCGGGGTCGAAGACGTTCGAGGCGCTGGAGCTGCTGCGGGTGGTCGGCCCGGAGACCGCGCACCGCAGCCACCGATAGGCGCTCGGTACTCCCGCGGGTTGCTTCCATGTCGTCAGCCGATGCGGGTGGCGAATGGTGATGTGAGCGTTAACAAGGCTGGCCCAGGCTGACCCCTTTCCGCCGGTGCATCGGTGGTGTGCCGCGCAGCAAATACGACCCGAGGGAGCCCCGTCAAGCACCGGCTCCCACCAGGCCGGGTCCCGGCCACCTGCCAGGTGCGGAGGATGAAAGTTTCACGCTGTCGTGCGACAAGGCGCTCCACGCCAGGCACCGCCTTGACAGGTTTCACCGGGGTTTTCACACTGAGCCCGGAGCGGCCTCCTGCCGGAGTCGGTGGTGAGCGGCAGGGGTTGCCTGGTCGCGACGGCGGTCACGCGGCATCCCGCGACGGATCGGGCCGCGAATCCGCCAGGTCCGGCTACCGCTCATCCCCGGACGCCCACTCTCGGCAGAGAGGGTCGCACGATGTCCGGACGCCACATCTCCAGGAAGGGAAGGCACCTGTGCGACACATCAGCTCTTTCCGTCGGCGGTTGAGGCTCTCGGCCGCCGCCCTGGCCGCGTTGTCGACCGCCGGCGTCGGTGTCGCCGCGACGCACGGCGCATCGGCGGCCACGGTCGGATGCCAGGTCACGTACACGGTGAACAACCAGTGGCCCGGCGGCTTCGGCGCCGATGTTAGCGTTCACAACCTGGGTGACCCGATCAACGGCTGGAAGCTCACCTGGTCGTTCCCCGCCGGTCAGGCCGTCACCCAGCTCTGGAACGGCTCCTACACCCAGTCCGGCGCCCAGGTCACCGTGACCAACGCGGACTACAACGGCGGCATCCCCAGCGGCGGCAGCGCCGCCTTCGGCTTCAACGGGAGCTGGACCGGCTCCAACCCGGCGCCGTCCGGCTTCGCCCTGAACGGCGTGGCCTGCACCGGCGGAACCTCTTCCCCCACCCCCACCGTCTCGCCGACCACGACCCCCACGCCGTCGCCGTCCAGGCAGCCGTGCGACATCTACGCCGCGGGCGGCACTCCGTGCGTGGCGGCGCACAGCACGACCCGTGCCCTGTACGCCGCCTACAACGGCCCGCTGTACCAGGTGCGCCGCGCCTCGGACAACGCCACCCGGGACGTCGGGGTGCTGAGCGCGGGCGGGGGCGCCGACGCCGCGGCGCAGGACTCGTTCTGCGCGGGCACCACCTGCCTGATCACGATCATCTACGACCAGTCGGGGCGCAACAACCGCCTCACCCAGGCGCCACCCGGCGGGTTCCCCGGCCCCGCCCCGGGCGGCTACGACAACCTCGCCACCGCGACCAAGGCGCCGACCACGGTCTACGGCCACAAGGCCTACGGCGTCTACGTGGATCCCGGGGTCGGATACCGCAACAACACCACCAACGGCGTCGCGAAGGGCGACCAGCCGGAGGGGATGTACGCCATCTTCGACGGCACGCACTACAACGGCGGCTGCTGCTTCGACTACGGCAACGCCGAGACCAACAGCCGCGACAACGGCAACGGCACCATGGAGGCCATCTACTTCGGCAACATCAAGGTCTGGGGCTACGGCGCCGGCAACGGCCCCTGGATCATGGCCGACCTGGAGAACGGCCTGTTCTCCGGCGTGAACCAGAAGTACAACGCCAACGACCCGACCATCAGCCACCGGTACCTGACCGCCGTCATCAAGGGCGAGCCCAACCACTGGGCCATCCGGGGCGGCAACGCGCAGTCCGGCAGCCTGTCCACCTTCTACAACGGGGTGCGTCCCAACGTGCCGGGCTACAACCCGATGAAGAAGGAAGGGGCCATCATCCTCGGCATCGGCGGCGACAACAGCCACGGCGCCGCCGGCACCTTCTACGAGGGAGTGATGACGTCCGGCTATCCGTCGGACGCGACCGAGAACGCGGTCCAGGCCAACATCGTCGCCGCCGGCTACAGATGAGCCTCGGCGGCGCATCCTTGAGCGGTAGATTCATCTTGAGCCGGAGGTCAACGGTTCGTTAACCCGTATATTCACGATCGGGATGAGGCAATGGAGCTCCGGGACATCGAGATCTTCCTGACGCTCGCCGAGGAGCTGCACTTCGGCCGCACCGCCGAGCGGCTGCACATCACCACGTCCCGCGTGAGTCAGGCGATCAAGAAGCAGGAACGCCGGATCGGCGCCCCGCTCTTCGACCGCACCTCACGCTCGGTCCGCCTCACCCCCGTGGGCGAGCAGCTCCACCGCAGGCTGAGCGCCGGCTACCTGCAGATCATGGACGGGATCGAGGAGGTGAAGGGCACGGTCAACGGCGTGACGGGCACCCTCACCGTGGGCACCATCGGTCCGCACTCGTTGATGATGAAGGACACCTTCGACCTCTTCCATACCCGCCACCCCGGCGCCCGGCTGCAGCTTCGCGAGGTGCAGCCGCCCTCCCCGCTGGACCTGCTCCGCTCCGGCGAGGTGGACGTGGCGCACCTGTGGCTGCCGGTGCGTGAACCGGATCTGACGATCGGCCCGCTGACCCACACCTCCCAGGTGCTGCTCATGGTGTCCGCCACCCATCCCTACGCCCAGCGCGACTCGGTGAGCGTCGAGGACTTCGGTGACTGCGCCGTGGTCCAGGGGCAGTCCATCCCGGTCTACATGGAGGAGGTCTTCAACCCCTACCGCACACCGTCCGGCCGGCTCGTCCCGCGCGGTCCTTCGGTCTCCACCTGGCAGGAGGCGCTCAACGTCGTCGCCTCCGGCCAGGCGGTCGCCGGGGTCACCGCCGAGATCACCGAGTTCTATCCCTGGCCCAGCCTGGTCTACCTGCCCGTCCGCGACGCCGACCCGGTGCAGTGGGCGTACGTGTGGCGCAGCGGCCACGAGAGCCCGCTCGTCCGCGCCTTCGCGCAAGCCGTCACCGACATGCGGCAGGCCGGTACGCACATGTCTGGTTCGTGACGACGTCATGCCGGGTCGGTGATCGGGTCTCTGGTCGGTGTGGGCCGCTGACCAGCAGGGTTGTACCCAGTCGATGAGAAGGAGTCGTCATGGGTGCCCTGCTTCAGCGCCGGGAACTTCGGAAGGTCACGTCCTCGTGGCACGGACCGCTCACGTACTGCGCCGCGGCGATGGCGGTGCTGGCCCTGGTCTGCGGGCTGGGCCTGGTGGTGGACGGGCGGACGCTCATGGGGCAGGGCGTGTGGCTGAAGCCGTTCAAGTTCGCGGTGTCGTTCGGCATGTACGCGATCACGTTGGCCTGGATGATCGCTCAGGCGGGGCGGTGGCGGCGCACGTTGTGGTGGCTGGGCACCGTGGCCGTGGCCGGGTTCGTCACGCCGGAGATCGCGGCCATCACCTTCCAGGCGGCGCGCGGCGTGCCCAGCCACTTCAACTTCTCCACCGGCCTCGACACCACCGTGTTCATGGTCATGGGTGGGGCGGCGTACCTGGGCTGGCTGATGACCTTCGCGATGGGGATCTTCCTGGTGGCCCAGCGGCGGGTGGACAGGGCGATGGCCTGGGCCATCCCGCTCGGACTGGTGATCTCGCTGGCCGGCATGTCCGTCGGCTACCTGATGACCTCCCCCACGCCGGACCAGGCGGAGGGGCTGGCCAGGGGGCTGAGCCTGACCACGATCGGCGCGCACAGCGTCGGCGCGCCCGACGGCGGGGCCGGCATGGCGGTGACCGGGTGGGAGACCGACTCGGGTGACCTGCGGGTGGCGCACTTCGTCGGTCTCCACGCGCTGCAGGTGATCCCGCTGGTCGCGATCGGGCTGCGGCTGCTGGCCCGCCGCTTCCCCGTCCTGTCGGGCGCCGCCACCCGTACGGCCCTGGTGATCGTCGCGGCGTTCGGGTATGCCGGGCTCACCGGGCTGGTGCTGTGGCAGGCCCAGCGCGGGCAGGCGCTGACGCACCCCGACGCCCTGACGCTGCAGGCCGCGCTCGGACTGTGCGGGCTGGTGTCCGCGTGCGTGGTGCTGATCCTGGCCGTGTCCGCGCGACGGACGCCGACCCGGCGGGTGTCCGAGCTCCGGACCGCCCGGGCGTTCGCCGAGCGGTGACCCATGCCGTGGGCGCCGAAGGGTCTCTTCTAGGCTGCACGGGTGCACAAGCAGGCGAAACTGATCGTCGCCGTCGTTTTCGCCGGCTTCGCGAGCATCTACGTGGTGGCCGGGGCGCCCTCGGCGGTGGCCGTGTTCGCGGTGCAGGTGCTCTTCACCCTGCGGCGTTCGTGGTGGCTGGTGCCGGTGCAGGCCGTCCTGGCGTACGGGTCCGTGCTGGCGTTCGGCTCCTCGGTGGGGATCCTGGGCTTCGTGGGCGGCTCGCTGCTGCTGACCAGGCTCTGGCCGCTGGCCCTGGCCGTGGCGGCGAGCGCCGCGCTGCTCGGGCCGCCCGACCCGGTGATCAGCATGGTGCTGGTCTCGCTGGTCGTGTACGGCCTGACCAGGATGATCGACCGGATCGACGAGGTGAACGCGGCCCGGCTGTCGCTGGCGGTGACGGCGGCGGCCGAGGAGCGGCTGCGCATCGCCGCCGAGCTGAGCGCGGGCCTGGGACGGGCGCTGTCCGCGATCGCCGAGAGCGCGCGTACCGGAACGCCTGACGTGGAGACGGCGCGCCGCTCGCTGGCGGAGACCCGGGCGGCGGCGGCGAGCTACCGGGCCATGTCCCTGGCCCCCGAGATCACCACCGCCAAGGCCATGCTGACCGCCGCGGGCGTCACCGTGGACGTGCGCGTGAGCCACGCCGAGCCGCTCGGCCCGGCGGGCGCGCTGCTGGCGGCCGTGCTCAGGGAGGCCGTGACGGACATCGTCCGGAGGTCCGCGGCCACCGTCTGCCGCATCGAGACGTTCACGGAGGGCGCCACGGTGTGGCTGCGGGTGTCCGACGACGGCGCCCGGACAGCCGCCGACGCGGACCTCGGCGACCTGCCGGAGCAGGTCGAGAAGGCGGGCGGCACGCTCACCGTCGGGCTCACGGGGGACGCCCGGGTGAGCGTGGAGGCGCGGCTGCCCGTCACGCGCCCGCCCGACCGGCCGGCCCGCGACAGCGCGCTGGCGATCGCGCTGCTGACGGCCGTGCTGGTGGGGTTCTCCGTGAAGGCGCTGCTGGCGGCCGGCTCGCTGTGGCCGGCGCCGCTGCTGGCCGTCATCGTCGTCATGCAGGTGCGGTCGGTCGAGGGGCGCCATCACCTGGCGCTGTCGATCATGGCGGTGCTGACGTTCGCCCCGCTCCCGCTGTTCGGCCAGCCGTGGCTGGGGGTGGCGGGGTTCCTGGCGGGACCGATCCTGCTGGCCTTGCCGTGGGCGGTGGCGCTCCCGCTGGTGGCGGCGGTCGTGGCGGTCGTCGCGGTCTCGGGGGTGCTGCTGGCCCTGCCGGTCGCGCTCACCGTGAACTACGCGATCAGCACGGTGGTGACCGGCCTGGTCGTGTACGGGCTGCTCAGGCTGGCCGGGATGGCCAGGGAGCTGCGCGAGTCGAGGGACGGCCTGGCCCGCGCGGCCGTCGTCGAGGAGCGGCTGCGGGCCGCCCGCGACCTGCACGACCTGCTCGGGCACACCCTGGCCGCGATCCTGCTCAAGTGCGAGCTCGCCCGCAGGCTCGACGCCGACCGCGCGCGCAAGGAGCTCCAGGACGTCCGGACGATGACCGAGCGGGCCATGGAGGACCTGCGGACGGTCTCGGGCAGGGACGGCGAGCTGTCGCTGAGCGCGGAGGCGGAGTCGGCCCGCGCGTTGCTGTCCACCGCGGGCGTCGAGGTGGAGCTCGACCTGGGCCACGACACCCTGGGCCGTGAGGTGGAGACCACGCTCGGCATCGTGCTCAGGGAGGCGGTCACCAACGTGCTGCGGCACAGCTCGGCCCGCCGCTGCGTGATCACGACCACCGTACGGGACGGCACCGTACGGCTGAGCGTGCGCAACGACGGGGCGCGCCCGGCGAAGGGCCGCCACGGCTCGGCCGGGATCGGCAACCTCACCACCCGGCTGGCCGCGCTCGACGGACGGCTCGACGTCGTGAACGAGGACGGCTGGTTCGAGCTGACCGCCGAGGCCCCGACGCTCGCCTGGGCCCCCACCGGCTAGATGTATTGATCACGGACGTTGTTAACAGTGGGGGTTGATCATAGGAGAGGCCTCCGGTGTGGTGTAGGTGTCGAATCTGCAGCACACGCGGAGGCCTCGTGTCCCACCGTAACGCCCGGCTGACCGTTCATGGTCGCCGTCTGCTCGTTCACCGCGTCCTGTCCGGCCGCCCGGTCGCGCATGTGGCCGCCGAGATGGGCATCTCCCGGCCCACGGCCTACAAGTGGGTACGTCGATGGCGCGACCATGGCGAAGCGGGCTTGCACGACCGCTCCAGCCGGCCCCATACGACCCCGCACCGCACCGCGG
>NZ_JABWGN010000060.1 GCF_013363975.1 Nonomuraea montanisoli
GTGGGGTCAGCTCTTGACGAGCAGCTTGCGCAGGCGGGCGCGGCCGAGGTACGCGCCGCCGCCGACCGCGGCCACGCCCATCAGGGCGAGGCCGGCCGAGGCGCTGAGGCCCGGGTCGCCGGAGGCGGCGTCGCCGGCCTCGGCGGTGGAGCGGCCGGAGGTGTGCTCGGCGGCGGTCACCACGCCGGCGACGTCGTTGCCCTTGTCCCGCGCGGAGACGGAGGCCACCGCACCGGTGGAACCGGCGCCGGACTCCTTCGGAGCGGTGGACTTGTCCTCGGCCAGCAGCGGCGGCTTGGCCGGGCTGTGGTCGAC
>NZ_JABWGN010000061.1 GCF_013363975.1 Nonomuraea montanisoli
CGAGCTGTACGACGATCCCGAGCTGATCAGGCGCTGCCCGTACCTGCCCGTGCTCAAGGAGAGCATCCTCGCCGCCAAGCTCCGGCCGGCGAGTCCCACCTACAACCAGCTGAGCCTGGTGATCGCCAGCTCGGTCGCCAAGGCCATCAGCCCTCCCTTCACCGAGTCCGCCGACGACGTCGCGGCCTCGATGAGATCCGAACTTGAAGAGATCATCAGAACCCCGTGAGGAAGTCATGGCAAAAGCCAGCGCAGCAGTCATCCTGGCCGGGCTCGCGGTAGCCGTCGCCGCCTGCGGCAACGCGCCGACGAC
>NZ_JABWGN010000062.1 GCF_013363975.1 Nonomuraea montanisoli
CGGTGCTGGACTACCTGGAGGGGCTGGGCCCGGCCTTCGACGACGAACTGGACGCGCTGCGCCAGTCGGACATCTCGTGAGGGGGTCGCGTGCGGTTCGTCGATGAGTACCGCGACGCGGGCAGGGCTCGGGCGCTGGCCGCTGACATCGCCGCCCGGTGCGAGCCGGGCCGCCGGTACACGTTCATGGAGGTGTGCGGAGGGCACACCCACACGATCTACAAGCACGGGCTGGAGGACCAGCTGCCACGGGAGGTCGTGCTCGTGCACGGCCCCCGCTGCCCGGTGTGCGTGATCCCGATGGGAC
>NZ_JABWGN010000063.1 GCF_013363975.1 Nonomuraea montanisoli
AGCACCTGCACGACGCGGCGGATCTCGGAGTCGCGGCCGATGACCGGGTCGAGCCGGCCGCTGCGGGCCCGCTCGGTCAGGTCGACGCCGTACTTCTCCAGCGCCTGGTAGGTGTCCGCGGGCGTCTCGCTGGTGACGCGGGCGTGGCCGCGCACCTTCTCGAACGCGTCGAGCAGCGCCTGCGGCGTGGCGCCCTGCGACTTCAGCAGCTCGGCGACCTGGCCGCCGTCGGTGGCCAGGCCCACGAGCAGGTGCTCGGTGGAGACGTACTCGTCCTCCAGCCGCTTGGCGCGCTGCGCCGCGGT
>NZ_JABWGN010000064.1 GCF_013363975.1 Nonomuraea montanisoli
GGTCCGTGGGCCAGGCGGGGCGGCGCCCGTGATCCGGCGGCTGTTCTACCTGTCCCTGGGCGCGTTCATCGCCCTGTGGGTGATGCGCCGGCTCCAGCCGCTCCAACCCGACCACGTGGCACGCCGCACGGCCGCCGGCGCGGCGGGCATGCTCGCGCGGGTGAGAGACTTTACTTCCGACGCCCTCGGCGAGGCTGCCGAGCGCGAAACCGTGTTGCGCGCCAGGTTCGGCCTTGACCAGGCTGGTCAAGGCGACTGACGCCGCAGATCGATCACACACGACTAACGCAAAGGATGGCCA
>NZ_JABWGN010000065.1 GCF_013363975.1 Nonomuraea montanisoli
GGACGGTGCCGTCCGCGGTGACGACGTCGTCGACCGAACAGCCGTTCTCCGTGAGGTAGACCGGCGGGAGCGCCGGGTAGCGCTCCTTGAGGCCGACGAGCAGTTCCCGCAGGCCATCGGGGACGACGGGCCAGCCGAACGCGGTGCGGCGGTAGCCCTCGATGGGAGCCTCTTCGCATGGCAGGCCCTCGGATGTCGGAGCCTGGATCCGGGTCGGGGTGTAGTAGTTGATGCCGAGCGCGTCCAGGGGCGCCGCGATCAATGCGAGGTCTCCGTCCTGGACGGAACCGCCGAGGGTGG
>NZ_JABWGN010000066.1 GCF_013363975.1 Nonomuraea montanisoli
GCCGGCTCCCGGAACGGCCCGACGGCGCCGGTCAGCTCGTCCCAGCGCAGCATGCGGTCGTTCGGGATGTCGCTCCAGACCAGGAAGCGGCCGGCGGGGACGTAGACGGGGCCCTCGGCCCAGCGGGTGCCCCGGTGGAGGCGTTCGAGCCATCGGTCGCCGCCGAGGGCGGCGACCCGGGCGTCCAGCGCTTCGAGTTCGAGCGGTACGAGATCCATGCGCGGAACCTCCTCCAGGTCGATTCTTCCTACCAACCCACCCGAGTCGCATGAACCCCTACTGGCCCGCGTATATACCCC
>NZ_JABWGN010000067.1 GCF_013363975.1 Nonomuraea montanisoli
TACCACCTGTGCGTGGTGCGGGCGGACCAGATCGTGGCCGGGGTGCCCGAAGCGGTCTCCCGGCTCGATCCGATCCGCCCGCTCACCTGGCTCAGCGGGCCCTCCGCGACGAGCGACATCGAGCTCAACCGCGTGGAGGGCGTCCACGGCCCCAGGACGCTGGAGGTCCTGGTCGCCGTCTCATGACTGGTAGCCGTCTCATGACTAGTCGCGGATGACGGCCGCGACCTCGGACACCTTGTCGGTGAACCAGAGCTCCGCGTCCGTCATCGCCGCGGCCCTGGCCAGCGCCGAG
>NZ_JABWGN010000068.1 GCF_013363975.1 Nonomuraea montanisoli
CGGGGGTTACGCCCGGATGGTCATGGGGTGGCGGTGGGTGACGGGCTCCCTGTGACGTCCGGAGCGGAGCCGGACGGCGCGGGAGAGCCGGCGGGGCGGGGGGCTCCGCTGGGGTTGGGCGGCGCCCCGCTCGGGCTGAGCGAGGCGAACACGCCCGTGCGCGCCACGACCGGCACGACGAGCAGCATGTCGTTCGGCCCGGCGGTGAAGCTGAACGTCATCGGCACCGCGCCCGTGTTGGCCACGCCGGTGACGGGGCCGATCGGCCGGTCGGTGCCCACGATGCCGCGGGGC
>NZ_JABWGN010000069.1 GCF_013363975.1 Nonomuraea montanisoli
GCTTCGGCGACGCGGGCGCCGAGGCACTGGCCGCCGCGGGCTCGGACGGCCGGATCGAGACCCTGGACCTGCGTCACTGCGGCATCGGCGACGCCGGCGTGACGGCCCTGTGCGCGTCCCCGGCCGTCCGCGGCGTCCGGCGGCTGCGCCTGCAGCGCAACCGGCTCACCGCCGAGGGCGTGCGCGCGCTGGCGGGCTTCGAACGGCTCGAAGAGCTCGCCCGCCGCTACAACCCGCTCGGCCCGGCCGGGGCGCGGGCGCTGGTCGAGGCGCCGTTCGCCGGCTCGCTCAGG
>NZ_JABWGN010000006.1 GCF_013363975.1 Nonomuraea montanisoli
GGGCGGCCGCGAGAAACGCGGCCGCCCGCCCGAACGGCTCTCCGCGCGCAGCCGCCCCGTCGGAAGACCGGAGCTAACCGCGGATCGAGGCCAGCCCATGCAGGCGGCGCAGCGCCTTGCGGGCGGCGGCGGCGACGCGTTGGTCGGGGTGGTGGTCGATGAACACCCGGAGCACCTGCGCCGTCCACGGATGGTCACCCAGGGCGAACAGCGTGAGGGTCCCCGCCTGCTCCTCCGCGTCCATGCCCATCGCGATCGAGGCGATCACCTCGTCCGTCTCGCCGCCGAACTCCAGCAGCGTCGCCGCCATGTCCACCAGCGCCCACGCGATCTCCTCCGGCGTCGAGGGACGCTCGTCCCGGCCCAGGCGGGCCGCGATCACGGCCCCGAGCCGCGGCGTGTCGATGAGCCGGTCGAGCACCTGCCTGCCCTCGTCGCCGAAGTCCGTGGCCAGCAGCTCCACGCCGACGGCCCGGCCCAGCGGGCTCGCGGTGGCCAGCGCGGCACCCACCTCCTCGGCCGCCGCGCCCCGGTCCCTGCCGGCCAGCCAGCCGGTCAGCTCCTCCAGCCGCTCCGGCTCCGGGTACGAGCGCAGCCCCTGCAGCAGCGCGGCGGCGTCCCGCGACGCGAACGACCCCATGACCGGGATGTCCTGGCCGGACGCCTCGCTGATGAGCCCTCTGGCCGCCCACGAGCCGAGCGGGCTCAGCGCGTACAGCTCGGTCGTCTCCGTGTCCGCCGGTCCGCTCCCCGTCCTGCGGCCCCGTCCCCGCGTCACGGCGGGAGGCGGATCCTGTGCCACCCGCCGTACCAGGCCGAGCGTGCCGAGGACGCCCGGCGCTCCGGCGAGCCGCTCGCGCCGCATGAACAGGCGCACGAGACGCAGGAAGACCTGCTCGTCGCGCAGGACGACGTCGCGGCACACCTCCGTCCACGTCCGGAGGATCTGCGGGTCCTCCCCTTCCCGCAGGACCTCCGCCACCCGCTCCCGGACCGCCTCGTCCAGCAGCTCCTCGCCGCCCGCCGCCTCCGCCTCGCCCGCCGCCTCCGCCTCGCTCGTCGCGGAGTCCAGCGCACGCCCGCCCTCGGATCCGGCGCCGGTCTCTGATCCGGCCCCTGATCCGGTCTCGGTCTCGGTGCCGGTCGCGGGGGCGGTGGCGCGCAGGAGGGCCGTCGTCAGGGGCGTCGCGCGTACGGCCGCCGCCAGCTCGGCCTCGGAGGGGAGCCGCACCGGCGGCTGGAGGGGCAGCGTGTCATCGTCGTTGGTGGCCACGACTCTCATCCTGGCGGACGCGGCCCGTCCCGCGGCGGCCCCCCTGCCGCAAATCCCCCGAAGCGCCGCGGCGACCTCCCGCACCCCGCAGGCTGGACATCATGACCTGGGACCTCGAGAAGCTCGACCTGGACGCTGGGCCGCGCCGGCGACACCGAGCTGTACGCGTTCCGGGAGGAGGAACCGCACTACCCGAGCGACTTCGAGGTGGCCAACCACTACGTCGCGACCAGCCCGCACTCGCCGTTCACCCGCCACGTGCTCGCGCAGCGCACGACCCCCGGCGCCCGGATCCGCATCGAGGGCATCGTGCGCGCGGACACCGGCGCCGCCACCGCCCCGGGCCTGGTCGCGGTGCTGCGCGACCGCCTCGGCATCGACCTGCCGGAACGGGACGCGGCCGAGCTCCTGCCCCGTCTCGCGACCGCCTCCTGACCTCCTCCGGGGGCCTCCCGGAAGCCCGCTCCGCAAGGGGGCCGGGCCGGGACGCGGCTCGCGCCCCTCACCTCGGAAACCGCTTACGACCGGGAGCTCCGGGAGGCGGCGCGGCGCGGCCCTCGTCCACCGGGAGCTGAACCGCCGGACCGGTGACGCCGTACCTGGCGAAAAGCAGATCTTCCGGATCTGCTTCATCAACCGGGAGGAGTGTCGCATGCGAGATACGTCGCGTGGACGTCCGTTCACACCCTGGCTGACCCTGTTCGGCGGCATCGTGCTGGTGCTTGCGACGGGCCCGTCACCGCAGCAGGGGGCTGGCGTGTTACGGCTGTCCGGCGTCGGGTTGTCCGCCGGTGCGAACAGCGCCGAGACGATCGTCTGCCCGGGCGTGGCGGACCGGTTGCCCGCCGTCCCGGCGGCGGCACGGGAGGAGGTGGACCGGAACCTGGCGCTGCTGGAGAAGCAGATCGCCGAGGCGAACGCGCGGCTGGTGTCGTCGGCCGGCGAGGGTGGTCCCGACTTCGTGCGCAACGCCATCCTCGGACCGCTGGAGGACAAGCGGGTCGCGACCGTCAACCGGATCGCCACCGCCATCGGCCGCGTGGCCGCCCGTCCCGAAGGGCTGGTCGCGCTGGCCCCGTGCGCGCTGTCCGGATCGGGCGCCCCGGCCCCCACCGGAACGGCGGCCCCCACGGCGACGGCCGCCCCCACCGGAACCGCGGCGCCCACCGGAACCGCGGCGCCCACCGCGACCGCGGCGCCCACGGCGACGGGCACGGCCGCTCCCACCGGCGGCGCCACGGCCCCCGCCACCGGCCGGACGATCGTCTGCCCGGGCGTCAAGCAGCGGCTGAAGGAGATCCCGGCCGCGGCGAGGGAGGAGGTCCAGCGCAACCTGGCCCAGCTCGACAAGCAGATCGCCGAGGCGAACGCGCGGCTGGTGTCGTCCGTGGGGCAGGGCGGCCCGAACTTCGTGCGCAACGCCATCCTCGGGCCGCTCGAGGACAAGCGGGCCGCAGCCATCGACCGGATCGCGATCGCGATCGGCCGCGTCGCCGCCCGCCCGACCGGCCTGGACGGGCTGGCCGCGTGCTCCCTGTCCACCTCCGGCACGCCGGGTTCCTCCGCCACGGCGGCGCCGGACGCTGCGGACCCGTCGGCGATCGGGCCTACGGCCGACGACTTCGTCGACATCCGGCAGGTCGCCCGCGCCGAGCAGCCACGGAGCACGGGCAGGGGCTCCCGGGGCACGTTCCTCTCCCGCTGCGGCGTCCCGAGGGAGTCCCACGCCAACGAGGACAACCTCGTCATCGCGCCCGGCGTCCAGGACGGCGCCCAGCAGCTCGTCGACTACGTGGGCAACACCACGACCGACGCGTTCTCCACCAACGAGAGCCTGGCCGCGTCCACCACCACCTGCGCCAACCGCGCCGACCAGTCCGCGTACTTCTGGCCCGCCCTGCGCACCCGCGCCGCCGGGGACGTGGGCGCCGAGGCCGCCCCCGCCGACCCCGAGGCGACGGACCCGCCGAGCGACCTGCCGACGGACCTGCCGGCCGACGCGCCCACCGATCTCGGCCCCACCGACCTGCCGCCCGAGGCCGGCCCCACCGACCTGCCGCCCGAGGCCGGCCCCACCGACCTGCCCGACGACACCCTCACGGCCCTGCCCGACGACACCCTCACCGCCCAGCCCGACGCCGCCTCGACGGCGCAGGCGGACGGCGCCCGGCAGGCCGTGGAGAACAACGTCGGCACCCCGGTGGAGCCCACCGCCGTGCGCATCCAGTACCGCGGCAACCCCGTCTCCCGGGTCACGGCGATGCCGCGCTTCCTCCGCCT
Organism: Nonomuraea montanisoli; assembly: GCF_013363975.1. Lineage (GTDB taxonomy): Bacteria > Actinomycetota > Actinomycetes > Streptosporangiales > Streptosporangiaceae > Nonomuraea > Nonomuraea montanisoli. The sequence goes on from NZ_JABWGN010000006.1 coordinate 3,554, forward strand.
GTTCTCCGGCGACCCGAGGGCGCTCACCAACGGCGACGACAACGTCCGCGCGGCTTGGAGCTGCACCGGCTTCACCGACCGGCTGACCGGCAAGTACCCGATCTGCCCCTCCGGCAGCGACCTCGTGCGCGTCCACGACATGCCGAGCTGCTGGGACGGCGAGAACACCGACAGCGCCACCCACCGCTCGCACCTCGTCTTCCCCGGCGAGGACGGCGCCTGCCCGTCCGGCACGCGCGCCGTTCCGCAGCTCCGCGTCACGCTCGTGTACGGCGAGCTGCCCGAGGCCCGTCCGGAGGGCACGGACGTCCCCTTCGCCCTGGACTCGTTCGCCAGCGAGCGCCACGCCCCGCAGACCGCCCACGCCGGCGCCGTCGTCGTGATGTCGGACCGGCTCATGCGGACGGTCGTCACGTGCATCAACACCGGCAGGAACTGCTTCACCTGATCGTCCGGTTCACCTGATCGTCCGGCCGGCTCTGATCGCCGCCTGCCCGGCCCTGATCCTCCGGCCGATTCCGCTGCTCCGACCGGCGCGCCCCCCGGCCCCCGACACCGCCCCCCGGCCCGCGACACCGCCCCGCGGGCCGGGGCCGCGCCCTCAGCGGACGGCGGCCACTCAGAGAGACGCGGTGGGACGGGCGCGCGGCGGTTCAGGGCGCCGCGGCGGGACGGGCGCGCGGCGGTTCAGGCGGACGCGGCGGGAAGGGGCGTGGCCGCTCAGGTGGACGCGGCCAGGCGGGCGCGCGCCTCCTCCACCTGGCGCAGGATCGCCTTGGCGCCGCCCGCCTCCGCGAGCTCGGCCGCCTCCGCCGCCAGCGCCTCGGCGTCGCCGCGCCGCCCCTCGTCGAGGGCGACGTGGACGAGGCCCACCAGGTTCGCGGCGACGCCGGGCAGGAACCCCACCTCCCGGCGCAGCCGCGTCGACTCCTCCAGCCGCTCCCGCGCCACGTCCAGCCGCCCGGCGGCGTGCGCGGCGATGCCCAGGTGGCGCGCCGCGTACGACGCGGTCAGCCGGTCGCCGGCGGCGCTCGCCAGCGCGTACGAGCGCTCCAGCAGCGGCAGCGCCGTGTCGTGGTCGTGCCGCACGACCTGGTGGTACGTCCCGAGCCAGAACACCGCCTCGGCCTCGCCCCGCGTGTCGCCCAGCGACCGGTAGAGGCCGCGGGCCCGCAGGAACAGCGGCAGCTCGTCGGGGTCCTCCTCGCCGTCACGCAGGAAGCGCGCGTGCGCGATCCGGCCGCGCGCCAGGGAGAGGCCGGCCTCGACCGCGTCGAGCTCGTGGCCGGCCGCGGCCAGGGCGCCGTCGTCGCCGCCGAACACCGCCTCCTCGTAGAGCGCCCTCGCCCGCTCGCTCCACCCCTCAGCACCCATGGCCTCGCCTCCCATCACTCATCGTCCCATCCCTCCGGGGATCTCCGGGGATCTCCGGGGATCTCCGGGGATCTCCGGGGAGCTCCGGGGAGCTCCGGTCACTCCACGGAGACGGAGACGGAGACGGAGACACCGCGGTAGATCCTCGTCCGCGCGGGTAGTCGGCGACGGTGAGCAAGGACGGATCAGAAGAGGCCACAGTAGCGGCGCTGGCCGCAAACGTCGGGATCGCGGTGTCCAAGTTCGTGGCCTTCTTCTTCACGGGGTCGTCGGCCATGCTGGCCGAGGGCATCCACTCCACCGCGGACTCGGGCAACCAGCTCCTGCTGATGCTGGGGCGCAGACAGTCGGCGCACCGGCCGAGCCGGGCGCACCCCTTCGGCTACGGCGGCGTGCGCTACTTCTACGGCTTCCTGGTGTCCGTGGTGCTGTTCTTCGGCGGGGGCCTGTTCGCCCTGTACGAGGGCTACGAGAAGATCACCCACCCGCATCCGCTGGAGAGCTGGCCGTGGGCCATCGGCGTCCTGCTCGTGGCCATCGTCATGGAGGGCATGTCGCTGCGCACGGCCGTGCGCCACTCCAACCGGGTGCGCGCCGGCCGGTCGTGGGCCCGCTTCGTCAAGGAGGCCAAGGCGCCCGAGCTGCCCGTGGTGCTGCTGGAGGACACGGCGGCGCTGGCCGGGCTGGGCTTCGCGCTCGTCGGCGTGACGCTGTCGCTCGTCACGGGCAACACCCAGTTCGACGGCATCGGCTCGGTGGCCATCGGCCTGCTGCTGGTCGTCGTGGCCCTCATCCTGGCGCGCGAGACCAAGAGCATGATCATCGGCGAGGCGGCGTCGCCGGCCGTGCAGGGGGCCATCGAGGACGTCCTGCAGAGCGACCCCGCGATCCGCTCCTTCACCGAGCTGCGCACCCTGCACCTCGGGCCGGACGACGTGCTCGTCGCCGCCCGCGTGATCATGCCTGCCGAGCAGGACATGGGGCAGGCGTCGCGGGCCCTGGCCGACACCGAGCGCCGCATCCGCGACCGCGTCCCGCACGCCACCACGATCTACCTCCAACCGGCCGTGCCCTCCTGACGGCCTGCCCTCGCCCCGCCGGCCCCATGGGCCCCTCAGGTCGGCGCCCGCGCCCGCGCGGGGCCCTTGCGCCCGGCGCCCGGGCGCTGATCTGATCGAAGGGTGAGCACCTACGACGCCGTCTACCGGCGCAGCATCGACGACCCCGAGGGTTTCTGGGCCGAGGCCGCCGCGGGCATCGACTGGGACGTGGCGCCCGCGACCGTCCTGCGCGACGGCCGGTGGTTCCCCGACGGCCGGCTCAACACGTGCTTCAACGCCGTGGACCGGCACGTCCTGGCCGGTCACGGCGACCGCACGGCGCTGATCCACGACAGCCCCGTGACCGGCTCCGTGCGCGCCTACACCTACGCCGAGCTGCTCGACGAGGTGGCGCGGACCGCCGGGATGCTGCGCGGCCTCGGCGTCGAGGCCGGCGACACCGTGGTGATCTACATGCCGATGGTGCCCGAGGCCGTGATCGCGATGCTGGCCTGCGCGCGCCTCGGCGCCGTCCACTCCGTGGTGTTCGGCGGGTTCGCCGCGGCCGAGCTGGCCGTGCGCATCGACCACGCGCGCCCGGTCGTGGTGCTGTCGGCCTCGTGCGGCATCGAGCCGTCCCGGATCGTGGCGTACAAGCCGCTCCTCGACGCCGCGCTGGAGCAGGCCGGGCACCACCCCGCGCACTGCGTGATCCTCCAGCGCCCGCAGCAGCCCGCGAGCCTCGTCGAGGGCCGCGACCTCGACTGGGCCGACGCCCTGCGCGGCGCGGAGCCGGCCGCCTGCGTCAGCGTCGCCGCGACCGACCCCCTGTACGTGCTCTACACCTCCGGCACCACCGGCGCCCCCAAGGGCGTCGTGCGCGACAACGGCGGCCACGCCGTGGCGCTGCACTGGAGCATGGGCAACGTGTACGGCGTCGCGCCCGGCGAGGTGTTCTGGGCCGCCTCCGACGTCGGCTGGGTCGTCGGGCACTCCTACATCGTCTACGGGCCGCTGCTCAGGGGCTGCACGACCGTGCTGTACGAGGGCAAGCCGGTCGGCACGCCCGACCCGGGGGCGTTCTGGCGGGTGGCGGCCATGCACGACGTGCGGGTCATGTTCACCGCGCCGACCGCGATCCGGGCGATCAAGAAGGAAGACCCCGCCGGAGATTTCACGAAAAAATGGGATTTGTCGGGTCTTCGGTATCTCTTCCTCGCGGGGGAGCGGCTAGACCCCGACACCTACCACTGGGCCGCCGGACTGCTCGGCGTCCCCGTCATCGACCACTGGTGGCAGACCGAGACCGGCTGGCCGGTCGCGGCCGGCTGCGCGGGGCTCGGCCTGCCGCCCGTCAAGCCCGGCTCGCCCACCAAGTCCGTCCCGGGCTACGACGTGCGCGTCCTCGACCCGGCGGGCCAGGAGTGCCCGCCCGGCGTCGAGGGCGCGATCACCATCCGCCTGCCCCTGCCGCCCGGCACGCTGCCCACCCTCTACCGCGACGACGCCCGCTTCGCCGCCTCCTACCTGTCCCGCTACCCCGGCCACTACCTGACCGGCGACGGCGGCTATGTCGACGAGGACGGCTACCTGTTCGTCATGGGCCGCATCGACGACGTCATCAACGTCGCCGGCCACCGCCTGTCGACCGGCCAGATGGAGGAGGTCATCGCCGCCCACCCGGACGTGGCCGAGTGCGCCGTGATCGGCGTGGCCGACGAGCTCAAGGGCGAGCTGCCGGTCGGGTTCGTGGTGCTCAAGGCCGGCGCGGACCGCGACCCGGCCGAGGTGGAGCGGGAGGTCGTCGCGCTGGTGCGCGAGCGCGTCGGCCCGGTCGCCGCCTTCCGCCGGGCCGTCGTGGTCGGCCGCCTGCCCAAGACCCGCTCCGGCAAGATCCTGCGCGGCACCATGCGCGACATCGCGGCCGGGCGGCCCTACCGCACGCCGTCCACGATCGAGGACCCGGCCGTGCTGGGGGAGATCTCCGACGCCCTCTGACCGCGGGCCCCGGCCGGTCGGCGGCGGGAATCCCCGCGAGCCGGCCTGGAACGCGCCATGATGGGACATCCCCCGTCCCGGAGGCCCCATGACGGACACGCTCAGCTACGCGGACGCCCTGAAGATCCTCGGCTGCAACGAGAACCGGCTGTTCAAGGTGGCCGAGTTCGCCGCGACCGCGGGGCTCACCGGCTGGGCCCTGGCCGGCGGCGCGCAGATGGCGCTCAGCCTGTTCGACCTGAAGAACGACGTCCTGCGCTACGGCGAGGACGTGCTGCGGCGCGTGTCGGAGCGGCGCACCGGCGTCAACCGCTTCACCCGCACCCAGCGGCTGGCCGCCGCCCACGCCGTGGTCGTCGTCTCCGCCTACTTCCGGGCGCTGGACGAGAGCGACCTCCCCTTCGACCTGCGCCGGCTCGGCCTCGACCGCGGCGCTCAGGGCGCGCTCGCCGCCGGGGGAGCGCCGGCCGACGGGTTCGCCGAGCTGATGGAGCGGCTGCTCGCCGCGCGGCTGCCGATGCCCGAGCCGCACCGCCCGTACGCCGAGACCCGGCGGGCCGTCGGCGAGGCGTACCGCCGCATGTCCGAGGCCGTCGCCCGGTACGTACGCGGGCTGGCCGTGTGGGACGAGCTGGCGGTGGACGACCGGATCCGCCTGCCCGCGCTGCTCGCCGAGGGCCCGCCGGAGCGGGCGCTGCGCCGCTACGACGACGACTACCGGCTGCTGGCCCTCGACAGTCCCGAGTTCGGGGTGTGGAGCCTGGTGACCGAGACGCAGGCGCTCGGCGCGGGACTGTCGCGGGTGGCGCGGCTGCTGGCCGAGCTGGCGCCGCCCCGGGCCGGCGACCGGCCGCGCGTCCACCTGCTCCGGCTGGCCGCCAGCGCCCTCGACCAGCCGCTCATGGCCTCCGGCAAGGCCCCGGACGGCATCGCGCTGCCGCTGCTCGGCGAGGGGTACATCAACCCGCGCTGCCGCGTGGCCGAGATGACCCGCGAGGCCACGCCCGCCGTGCGCGGCTGGTGGGAGGAGCAGGCGGAGCTGCCCGACGCCGAGGCGTTCCTCGTCGGCCACCTCACCTCGCTGCGCGCCACGCAGGCGCCGCTCGTCGTGCTCGGCGAGCCCGGCTCGGGCAAGTCGAAGCTGACCGAGGTGCTGGCGGCGCGGCTGGCCAGTTCCGAGTTCCTGCCCATCCGGGTGGCGCTGCGGGACGTGGCCGCCGAGTCCACGGTGACGTCCCAGATCGAGCAGGGGTTGGCCGCCGTCCTCGATGAGGAGGTGAAATATCAGGATCTGCTGGAATCGGCGGAGGGGGCGCTGCCGGTCGTCGTCCTCGACGGCTTCGACGAGCTGATCCAGGCCGCCGGCACCACCCGCTACGACTACCTCGAACAGGTCCAGGAGTTCCAGGCGCGGCAGGCCCGGCTCGGCCGCCCGGTCGCGGTCGTCGTCACCAGCCGCACCGTCGTGGCCGACCGGGTCCGCTTCCCGCGCGGCGTGCTCGCCGTCGAGCTGCTGCCCTTCGACGACGACCAGGTCCGCGCCTGGCTCGACATCTGGGACCAGACCAACCGCGCCCCGCTCGCCCGGCACGCGCTCAAGCCGCTGCCCGCCCCCGTCGCCCTGGCCCAAGGAGAGCTGGCCCGGCTGCCGCTGCTCCTCCTGCTGCTCGCCCTGTACGACGCGACGGGCAACGCGCTCCAGCGCGGCGGCGGCGAGCTGGGACGGGCGCAGCTCTACGAGTCGCTGATCAAGGACTTCGCCACCCGGGAGGTGCTGCGCGAGCCCGGCGTCCGCGCCCTCCCGGCGGCCCGGCAGCGCCGGCTGGTGGAGCGCGAGCTGGTGCGGCTCGGCGCCGTCGCCCTGTCGATGTTCGCCCGGGGCCGCCCCGTGGTCGCCGAGACCGCCCTCAACCGCGACCTCCCGGCGCTGTGCGGCACGGGGGAGCACCGCGACGACGCCTCGGTCGACTGGGCGCAGCAGGTCACCGGCCGGTTCTTCTTCGTGCACAAGAACGAGGCCAGGCCCGCCGACGACCGCGCGCGCAGCTACGAGTTCCTGCACGCCACGTTCGGCGAGTTCCTGGTGGCCTGGCTGGCGGTGTACGCGGTGCGCGACCTGGTCAGGCGGCACGCCCTGGCCGAGGACGAGCTGACGGGCCCGCCGGACGACGACCTGCTGTACGCGATCACCTCGTTCTCGTGCCTCGCCGAGCGGGCGCCGGTGGTGGGCTTCGCCACGGAGCTGCTGCGCGCGCTGCCCGGCCCGGAGCGGTCGCGGGCGGCGGAGGCACTGGCGGGGCTGGTGCGGGGCGCGCTGTACGAGCGCAGGAGGCGGTCCTTCACGGAGTTCGTCCCGGTACGGCACCCGGTGACGCGGCGGCTGGCGGCGTACTCGGCGAACCTGGTGCTGCTGCTGGTGGCGGTGTCGCCCGAACCCGTGAGCGTCAAGGAGGTGCTGGGGGACGAGGACCACTTCGCGCAGTGGCGTGGCTACGCCCACCTGTGGAAGAGCCAGCTCGGCCCCGACGGCTGGCACGGACTGATCAGGGTCGTGCCGGCACGCCGAAACATGGGCGACATCGAGCTCGGTGGCATCCCCGAGTCGGATGACCCGACCATGTCCACCTGGTGGCTCGGCGAGCATGACGGACGTCCCCGGCTCATGCGGGTGAACACGTTCCCGGAGGAGCGCCCCTATCTCCTCGACGTGGCGGCCGACCTGCTGATGCCGGACGAGGCGGTTTTTCTTGTCCGACGGGACGCCCGCATCTGTGCGCTCCCCCTCGTCGTCAGGGATCTGTTCCTGGAGACCGGCTCTGAGACCACGGAGCGCATCTCGCTCTACGAGGACCTCGCGGAGGTCTGGGACGAGCTGCCCCACCTAGACCTCTACCTCGGCGCTCTGACCCGCGCCCTGGCCCTCGACACCGGCCTGCCCTTCGACGAGCGCGCCCGCATCGTCACGATGCTCGTGGCCATGGGCGCCGAGCACGACCGGCTCCGGCCGCTCGTCGAGTCGATGATCTTCGAGCGGACCGACAGCCTCGACCTCCTCGCCGCCGCAGGCGTCCCCGACGACCTGCTTCGCCGCCCCTAGGGAACAGCCGCCGGCAGCTCCACCGTGATCGTCAGGCCGCCCTCCTCGCGTGGCCGGGCCACGACCGTCCCGCCGTGCGCCTCCGTGATCACACGGACGATCGACAGCCCCAGCCCGCTGCCCCGGTCGGAGCGCAGCCGGTCGCCGTGCAGCCGCCGGAACGGCTCGAAGATCGTCTCGATCTCGTACGGCGGCACCTGGAGGCCCGTGTTGGCCACCACGAGCTCCACCCGCTCGGCCCGCTGCCGCGTCGTCACCCAGACCTCGCCCTTGGGGTGGTTGTGCCGGATGGCGTTCTCCACGAGGTTCTGCACCAGCCGCTCCACCAGCACCGCCTCGCCCGTGGTCGGCCCGGTGTCGAGCAGCCGGTGGATGGTCACCTCCCGCTCGGCCGCCTCGTCGGCCGCCAGGTCCAGCACGTGCTCGGCCACGTCCATCAGGTCGAACGGCCGCCGGTCCAGCACCGCCTGCTCGCCCTCGGCCAGCGCCAGCAGCCCGTCGATGAGCCGTTCGTGGCGGGCGTTGACGAGCAGCAGCGACTCGCCGAGCCGCTTGACGTCGTCGGTGGCGTCGGGGCGGCGCACCGCCACGTCCACCAGCGTCCGGTTGATGGTCAGCGGGGTGCGCAGCTCGTGCGAGGCGTTGGCGACGAAGCGCCGCTGGCCGTCGAAGGAGCGGGCCAGCCGGCCGAGCATGGTGTCGTAGGAGTCGGTCAGCTCCTTCAGCTCGTCGTGCGGCCCGTCGTAGGCGATGCGCTCGGTCAGGTCGTGGTTCTGCGCGACCCGCCGGGTGGTCTCGGTGACGTCGCTGAGGGGCCGCAGCACCCACCCGGCGGCGCGCCGGCCGGCGCCGAAGGCGAGGCCCGCGGCGGCGAGCACGGCGAGCGCGCCGATCGTGCGCACGTTGGCCAGCGTGTCGCGCTCGTAGACGGCGCGCACCTGCATGACCCGCTCGCGGGCCACCTCGTAGTACATGTCGCCGCGGCCGATCCCCCATTGCTTCTGAACGGTGATGTAGCGCGGCGTGATCAGGCCGCTGCGGTATTGCAGGCTGTGCCGCACCGTCAGGTACACGCCCGCGACCACCAGCGTGCCGACGACGGCCGTGACGACGGCCGACGCCACGGCGAAGCGCATGCGCATGCTCATCGAATCTCCCTGAGCGTGGAGACCCCGGGCTTCAGCCCTGGGGAAAAGCGGCACGGCGCCGCTCTGTGGTTGCAAACATAGAAGCGACTCTCAAGCGATCGCCGGGCGTGAGGTGAGGCGTGGCGCGGCTCGTGAAGCGGGCCTACAAGTACCGCTTCTACCCGACCTCCGAGCAGGCCGAAGAGCTTGCCCGGACGTTCGGCTGCGTGCGCCTGGTCTACAACAAGACCCTGGCCGAGCGCACCCGCGCCTACACCTCGGAAGGTCGCCGCGTCTCCTACGTGGAGTCCTCGGCCACGCTCACCGCCTGGAAGAAGACCGACGAACTGGCGTTCCTGAACGAGGTGTCGAGCGTTCCGCTGCAGCAGGCGCTGCGCCACCTTCAGGCGGCGTTCGCGAACTTCTTCGCCCGCAGGGCCGGCTACCCCGCCTTCAAGTCCCGCAAGAAGTCGCGGGCGTCGGCCGAGTACACCCGCTCGGCCTTCACGTGGCGGGACGGGCGGCTCACCCTGGCGAAGATGCGCGAACCGCTGGACGTCGTGTGGTCGCGGCCCCTGCCGGAGGGTGCGAGGCCGTCCACGGTGACCGTCTCCAAGGACGCGGCCGGGCGCTGGTTCGTGTCGATCCTGGTCGAGGAGACGATCCGCCCGCTGCCCCCGGCCGAGAGCCGGGTCGGCGTCGATGCTGGGATCATCACGCCGGCCACGCTGTCCACCGGTGAGAAGATCGTCAAGCCGAAGCACGACCGGGCCGACCGCCGCAGGCTCGCCCGAGCCCAGCGGGATCTCGCCCGTAAGCAGAAAGGTTCGGCCAACCGGCAGAAGGCGAGGGTCGCACTCGCCCGTATTCACGCCCGGATCGCCGACCGGCGGCGGGACTTCCTGCACAAGCTCACCACTCGGCTCGTCCGTGAGAACCAAACGGTCATGATCGAGGACCTCGCCGTCCGCAACATGGGCAGGAACCACAGCCTGGCCCGCTCCATCTCCGACGCCTCCTGGCGTCTGATGCGGTCCATGCTGGAGTACAAGAGCGCCTGGTATGGGCGGGAACTCATCGTGATCGACCTCTGGTTCCCCTCCTCGAAGACGTGCTCGGCCTGCGGCACTCTGCGAGAGGAGATGCCGCTGGGTGTCCGGGCGTGGGAATGTGCCTGCGGCGCGCTGCACGACCGCGACGTCAACGCCGCGATCAACATCCTCGCCGCCGGGCTGGCGAAGAGGTGAAACGCCTGTGGAGCCGGTGTAAGACCTCAAGGGCGCAGGCCCGGCGGGCGACTGGCGGTGAAGCAGGAAACCTGACCCGCGAGGGTGGGAATCCCCCGGCTCCAGCCGTGGGGAGGAAGTCAAGGGATGCGGTACCCCGATCCCGGCACGGTCTCGATGACCTGCGGCTCGCCGAGCTTCTTGCGCAGCTTCATCATCGTCGTGCGCACGGTGTTGGTGAACGGGTCGATGTTCTCGTCCCACACCTTCTCCAACAGCTCCTCGGCGGACACGACGGCCCCCCGCGCGCGCAGCAGCTCCGCCAGCACCCCGAACTCCTTGCGCGCCAGCGGCACGTACCGGCCGCCGCGGAAGACCTGCCGGTGCGCCCAGTCCAGGCGCACGCCGGCCCGCTCCAGCATCGGCGGGTCGGCCTTGCGGGCGCGGCGGCCGAGCGCGTGCACCCGCGCCACCAGCTCCTCGAACGCGAACGGCTTGGGCAGGTAGTCGTCGGCGCCCAGCGACAGCCCCGCCACGCGCGAGCGCACGTCGCCCGCCGCGGTCAGCATGAGCACCCGCACCAGCCAGCCCGCCTCGACCACGCGCGCGCAGACGTCGTCCCCGTGGACGGCCGGGAGGTCGCGATCGAGGATGAGCACGTCGTAGTCGTGCACCCCGAGCCGCTCCAGCGCGGCGTCGCCGTCGTAGGCGACGTCCACGGCGAGCGCCTCCCCGCGTAACCCCTCCGCGATCGAGTCGGCGAGCATCCGCTCGTCCTCGGCTATCAGAACACGCATTCAGCCCCCATATGACGCGAAAACCCCGGCAGTATGCCCGGGCCGGGATAACGCGGGCATAACCGAATGTGGTGATCCTCACGTTAGCGCCCACCCGCTGGACTACGTCCCCTTCGACCGGAACCGCCCGGTCCGTTCCGGGGGAGGGCTTCCATGGCGACCGCTTTCGCGGCGTCCATCCGTTCGCGCGCGCAGGACGGCGGGTGGCGGCCCGGCGGGCGCCTGCGGGGACACCTGGTGTTCGGGATCGCGCTCGTGCCCGCCGTCGCGCTGCGCGTGCTCGTCATGCTGGGGTACGACACCGCGCAGCTCTACTGGTACGACTCGTTCACCTACCTGGACACGGCCGTGCACCTGCGTCCGCAGGGCGCCTTCCACCCGGCCGGGTACTCCTGGTTCCTGTGGCTGCTGCGGCCCTTCCACAGCGTCGAGCTGGTCGCCGGCGTGCAGCACGCGATGGGGCTCGGCGTCGGCGTGATGATCTACGCGCTGCTGCGCCGCCGGTCGCTGCCGGGATGGGGCGCCACGCTGGCCGCCGCGCCCGTGCTGTTCGACCCGTCGTTCCTGCGGCTGGAGCACGCGATCCTCTCCGACCTTCAGGTGATCTTCCTGGTGGTGGCGGCGCTGCTCGTGGTGATGTGGCGCGAGGAGGTCTCCACCCGCGCCGCCGCGCTGTCCGGCCTGCTCGTCGCGATGGCCGGGCTCACCCGGACCGCCGCCGCCCCGCTGCTCGGCATCGTCGTCCTCCACCTCCTCATCCGCCGGGCGGGGTGGCGGCGGGTGGCGGCCGCGGCCGTCGCCGGCGTCCTGCCGCTGCTGGGCTACGCCGGCTGGTACGCCCAGCACCACGGCAGGTTCGCGCTCAGCGGCTCCGACGGGGTCGCGCTGTGGGCCCGCACGATGACGTTCGCCGACTGCTCGGTGATCCGGCCGCCCGCGGACGAGGCCGTGCTCTGCCCGAACGGCACCGTCGCCGACGCCGCCTCCGAGTACGTGTGGGCCCCCGGCGCGTCGCTGAACCTGCTGCCCGGCGGCCGGTTCGCCCACAACGACCTGGCCCGCTCCTTCGCCCTGCGGGCCATCGCCGCCCAGCCGCTCGACTACCTGCGCGCGGTGGCGGGCGACACCGCGCTCGCCTTCACCTGGGAGCCCGTGCGGCACCCCAGGCGGGTGAGCCCGACGACGACGTTCCCGCTCGGCTCCTGGCCGCTGCCCGAGGAGCAGCCGCTCGTCGGCAAGGTGCGCCGGGAGTACGACCCGGGCATCCGCGGCATGAGCTCCGTCGAGCCGTACGCCTCGGCGCTGGCCGCCTACCGCTACCCGTGGTTCCTGCACGGCACGGTCTTCGGCGTGGTCCTGCTGGCCGGCGGCCTCGGCTCGGTGGGACGCCGCCGCCCGGCGCTGCTGCCCTGGGCGTTCGCGGTGTTCCTGCTCGTCGCGCCGGTGGCCGCGCTCGACTTCGACCACCGGTACGTGCTGCCCGCCATCCCGGTGGCCTGCCTGGCCGCCGCGCTCGCCGCGGTCCGGCCCCCGGTGCGCGGGCCGGAGGTCAGCGGGGGCCGGTGAGGCGCACGTCGCCCTTCGCCGACAGCACGAACACCTGCCAGTTGTAGTAGGCGTAGAAGCTGCGCGGGTCGCGCCGCATCTGCCGGGCGTGCGCCTGGACGGCGTCCACGTAGTGGTCGGAGTGGTTGTAGGCGTACAGCGCGCGCCGGTAGTCGCCGGGGGCGCCCGACGCCTTCAGGTAGTTGGCCGCCCCGAGGACCGCGTCGCGCGCGTCGTGGATGTCGCCGCCCAGCCCGTACTGCCGCCACGTGGCCGGCATGAACTGCATGGGCCCCTGCGCCCCCGCCGAGCTGGACGAGGTGACCCGGCCGAACTTCGTCTCCACGAGCATGACGGCCGCCAGCACCTCCCAGTCGACGCCGAACCGCTTCTCGGCCCGCGTCATGTAGCCGCGCAGCCGCTCGGCGGGCAGCGGCTCGGCCAGGCGCATCTGCTTGCGCCGGGCGGCGCTGATGGGGCGGGCCAGCGACAGCAGGCGGCCCACGGCCGTGGCGTTGTCGCGCGCCTCGGCCGCCAGCCGCGCCGGCAGCCGCTCGGCCGTGCGCCGCGTCAGCGCCGCGTCGCGGGCCAGCACCCGGTAGATGCGCTGCTGGTGCAGGGAGAGCAGCACGACGTCCTGGGGCGGGCTCTCCTGGCCGCCCTTGGTCCAGCGGTCGATCGCCGCGTACAGGTCGGTGGTCGTCGTGCGCAGGGCGGCGGCCAGCTCGGCCGGGTCGGACGGGATGGGCGCGTCGGGCGCGGGCACGCCGGCGCCGGCGGCGGGCCGCTCCTCCGCGCCGTCCCGGCCGGAGCCGGGCGCCTTCGCGGCGGGCGTGGCACCGGCGGAGGCCCGCGAGGCGGCGGCCCGGGACGGCGGGGGCGACGCCGCCGCTCCGTCGGCCACGCCCCCGCAGCCGGCGAGGAGGAGGGCGAGCGGTGCGGCGATCATGACGTGCGCGGATCTCATGACGTCCTACCGTAGCCGGGATGATCGACGGGCGCGCCGCGACACGGGAGAGGCGGTGCGGTCACCCGGGGAAGACGGGCGCCGTGACGCGCGGGAGGCCCGCGCCGCGTCCGCGGAGAAGGGGGGTGCGGGGGCACGACGTGGCGCCGGGGTACGACTGGACTGTCCTTCGCGAGGCTGACATACGGGCGGAATGTTCCGTAGTATCCGGACATCACGAGCGTTGGGGGCGCCAGGGTGCCAGGGCAGAGCGTGGGTGTGGTAGTCGAACCGGGAGTACCCCCGGAGATCGCCGGAATGCTGCGCGCCAACGCCCCCCTGCTCGCCCGGGTCAGGTCCGGCTGGGTGCCGCCCGTCTCCCCGCCCGCGCCGCGCCGGCGCAGCCCGTCCAGCGTCGCGCTGCTCGCGGCCACGCCCGTGGTGCTCGCCCTGATGGCCGTCCTGCTCGAGTCGCCCGCGGCGCCCGCCGGCTTCGTGCTGCTCGGCGCGTTCATGCTGGTCGTCCTCGTCAAGACCAGCACCCTCGGCGAGGCGCCCGTGATCGAGCGGCCGTACGAGCGCACCGTGTACGAGCAGGCGCGCCTGCACGACGGCCGCTACCTGCTGCCGGACGACTTCGACGAGGAGGCCCGCGCCGTGCTCCTGCGCGCCCAGCGCGCCATCGGCGGCGTCCTGCGCTCCCACGTCAACGCCGAGGGCCTGCTCGACGGCGCCCGCAACGCGGTGATGCTGCCCGAGCAGGAGTGGGAGATCGCCCGGCTGCTGGCCAAGCTGGCGGCGCTGCGCGCGGACCACCGGGAGCTGCTGGACCGGGGCGTCGCCCCCGAGGTGGCGGCCGTGATCGAACCGCTGGAACGGGCGCTGGCCACCAGCGAGGCCGCCGTGGTGGCGCGGGTGGAGGCGCTGGAACGTTACGCCGGCCACGTCGCCGACGCCGAGCGCGCCTACCACGCGCGCGAGCAGATCGAGGAGCTGCGGGCGCGCCTGCCCCGCTACGAGGAGCTGCTGGCCGAGTCGGGCGCCGACGGGCTGTCCGTGCCGGAGCTGGAACGCCTCGCCGAGGACGCCGACCAGCTCGAACGCGTCTTACGCCGCAGCGTCAGCTCCGCCCACGAGGCGTTCCGCTACCTCGAAGGCTGACCCGCCCGGATGACGACAGCCGACGACCGTGCCCACGGACACGCCGACCTGCCGTCCCCGGGGCCCGGCGAGGCGGCCGGCCGTCAGCCGGAGGCGGCCGATCCGGCGGGCCGCCACAAAGGCGCGGCGGCCGATCCGGCGGCCCGCCACGCGGAGGTGGTGGTCGATCCGGCGGTGCCCGGCGAGAGCGCCGACCTGCTGCGCGGCAACCCCCGCCTGCTGACCCTGATGCGCGAGGGCTGGGCGCCCGAGGGCGGGCGCCGCTCCACGCTCCTGAGCGCCGCCGCGCGCCCCGTCGCCACCGTCCTCGCCGTGGCCGCCGTCGCCGCCGGGCTGGACCTCTTCCTCTCCGAGCGGTACACGGCCTTCGCCGTCGTCATGTCCAGCGCCGCGCTGCTCATCGTCGGCGTGCTGCTCAAGCCCCGTCCGGACGCGCGGGCCGAGCGGCGCCGCGCGGAGGAGCTGCAGGTGTACGACACCGCCCGCCGGCACGAGGAGCGCTACGTGCTGCGCGACCGGCTCGACGGGCCCGCCCGCGCCCTCATGGACCGCACGCACGCGGCGGTCGCCGCGGTCATGGGCTCGCGCGTCAACGCCGAGGGGTTGCTGGACGGCGTGCGCAACGCGGTGATGCTGCCGGAGCAGGAGTGGCAGATCGCCCGGCTGCTGGCCAAGCTGTCGGAGCTGCGGGCCGAGCACGAGGACGTGCTCGCGGAGGGCGTGACGCCGGAGGTGGCCGCGGTCGCCGAGCCGCTCGGCCGCGCCCTGGCCGGCAGCGAGGCCGCCGTGGTGGCGCGGGTGGAGGCGCTGGAGCGCTATGCGGGCCACGTCGCCGACGCCGAGCGCGCGCACCGGGCCCGCGGCCAGATCGAGCGGCTCGGCGCCACGCTGCCGCGCTACGAGGAGCTGCTGGCCGAGTCGGGCGCCGCCGGGCCGGCCGTGCCCGAGCTGGGCCGGCTGGCCGAGGACGCCGGCCGGCTCGAACAGGCGCTGCGCGACAGCGTCCGCGCCGCCCGCGAGACCCTGCGCCCGCTCACCCCGGACCCCTGAGCCCCGGCAGCCTCAGTCACGGGCCGCCTCAGTCACCGGCCGGCTGAGATCGGCGCCCCCTCCCGGCCCCGGGCGGGGTCAGCCGTGCCAGTGGGCCGTCTCCAGCAGCACGTCGCACAGCGCCTCCGCCGCGTCGACGCGGCCCGCCTTGCGTGCCGCCTCGGCCATCGCCGCGCGCAGCTCCGGGTCGGCCAGCAGCGGCATCAGCTCGGCCAGCAGCATGTCGGCCGTCGGGTGCGGCTCCAGCAGCGCCCGCGCCGCGCCCGCCGACACCAGGTAGCCGGCGTTCTTGCGCTGCTCGTCACCGCCCGTCGGGATGAGCGGGATCAGCACCGACGGCTTGCCGATGGCGGTCAGCTCCGACACGGTGCCGGCGCCGCTGCGCGCGATCACCACGTCGGCCGCTGCGAACAGGTCGGCCAGCTCCGAGCCCACGTACGGCACCGGGTGGTAGCGGTCGGCCAGCTCCGGCGGCAGCGCGACGGCCCGCATCTGCTCGATCCAGGCCGGACCGCACTGGTGCACGACCTGCGCGTGCGGCAGCAGCCGGGGCAGGATCTCCGCAAGCAGCGTGTTGATCTGCTTGCTGCCCTGCGCGCCGCCCGTCACGTAGATCAGCGGCACCTCGAACGTCAATCCGAACAGGTCGTACGCGGCGGCCCGGTTGCCCTGCAGCAGCTCCGGCCGGATCGGGTTGCCGGTCACCACGGCCCGGTCGCGCACCGAGGCCGGCAGGTACTGCAGCGACGACTCGTGCGACAGCGCGATCCGGGTCGCCAGCCGGGCCAGGATCCGGTTGGCCAGCCCCACCACCGTGGTCTGCTCGTGCATGACGAGCGGCCGGCGGATCAGCTTGGCGGCCACGCCGATCGGCACCGCCACGTACCCCCCGGTCGACAGCACCACGTCGGGCAGGAAGCGGGCGGCGTGCCCGATCGCCTGGGCCACGCCCACCGGGATGCGGAACACGTCGGCGACGTTGGTGCCGAGCTCGCGCAGGTTGGGCCGGCGGCGCAGCTTGCCCGTGGTGATCGCCTTGAACGGGATGTCGTGCTCGGCCGTGATCCTGGCCTCCAGCCCGTTGGCGGTGCCCACCCAGAGCACGTCGTGCGGCACCTGACGTCGTCGCACGGCTGTCAGAGTGGTCAGAGCCGGATAGGTGTGACCTCCGGTGCCGCCACCGGTGATCAGCAGTCGCAGGGTTCGAGACATGCGATCAGCGTATGGCCGTGACGGGGGGAACCCGTACTCCCGCCCCCGCGCGGCGGCGGGCCGGCCCCGCGGGGGCGGCGTCGCCGTGCGCGCCGCAGGCCGGTAGCGTCATGGACATGCGACTCGGCGTGCTGGACATCGGCTCGAACACCGTTCATTTACTCGTCGTCGACGCCCACCTGGGCGCCCGGCCCATCCCGGCGTACTCCCACAAGGAGGAGCTGCGCCTGACCGAGTATCTGGACGAGCGCAACGAGCTGTCCGCCGAGGGCATCGAGCGGCTCGGCTCGTTCGTGGAGGAGGCCCTGCGGCTGGCCGAGGACAAGGGCGTGGAGGACTTCCTGGCCTTCGCGACGTCGGCCGTGCGCGAGGCGGCCAACGGCGAGCAGGTGCTCGCCCGGATCGACGAGCGCTGCGGCGTCGACATCGACGTGCTGTCCGGACGTGACGAGGCCAGGCTGACGTTCCTGGCGGTGCGGCGCTGGTTCGGCTGGTCGGCGGGGCGGCTGCTGGTCTTCGACATCGGCGGCGGCTCGCTGGAGATCGCCGCGGGCGTGGACGAGGAGCCGGACGTGGCCGTGTCGCTGCCGCTCGGCGCGGGCCGGTTGACGCGCGACTGGTTCACCGCCGACCCGCCGCCCCCGGACGAGGTGCGGGCGCTGCGCCGGCACGTGCGCGCCGAGATCGCCCGCACGGTCCGCGACGTCGTACGGCACGGCGAGTCCACCTGCGCGGTGGCCACCTCCAAGACGTTCAAGCAGCTCGCCCGGGTCGCGGGGGCGGCCCCGTCGAGCGAGGGGGTCTACGCCTCGCGCTCGCTGTCGCGCCAGGACCTGGCCCACTGGGCGGGGAAGCTGACCACCATGGACACGGCCACGCGGGCCGCGCTGCCCGGTGTGTCGCCGGGGCGGGCGGCCCAGCTCGCCGCCGGCGCGCTGGTCGCCGACGCGGCGATGGACCTGTTCGAGGTCGAGCGCCTGGAGGTCTGCCCCTGGGCGCTGCGCGAGGGCGTCATCCTGCGCCGCCTGGACCAGCTCCCCAGCCGCCGCGAGACCCCGCCCGCCTGACCGGCCCCGGGACGCCGGGAACCGGCGCAGGAAACACTCGCCGCCAAGTCAGCCCGATCTATCCCTTACCGGAGGTATAGACCCCAGGTGATGGGGAAAGTTTGGTCGAATGTTGGCACTACTCGGCGCGATCGCCTCCCTGGCGATCACCTTCTCCCTTGTGTTCCTGGCGGTCCTGCTCATCTCGGTGGTGGTCCTCCTGACCCTCGGCCTCATGGCCGGCCTGACAGCCAGACCGTTGTCGGTGCCGGCCGTCAGGACCCCGTAACCGCTCAGACCCCGTCGTCCGCGTTGCGCGCGGCGTGGTGGGCGGCGAACGCCCGGTCGTTCATGAGCGGCCGGGCCGCCGCCTCGGGCGCGAAGCGCAGCCGCTTCTCCAGGCACACCACGGCGCCGTTCTCGCGCCGGTTGGTGAACCGGACGTCGTCGGCGAGCGCCCGCATGATCTGCAGCCCGCGGCCGTGCTCGGCGGTGTCGGCCGCCGGGCTCACCGAACGGGGGTCGAACCCGCGGCCGGTGTCGATGACCTTGATCGTGCACAGGTCGTCGAGGACGCCCGCGCTGACCGTGTACTCGTCGCTGGGCCCCGCGTGCCGGATCACGTTCGAGCACGCCTCGCTGAGCATGAGCTCGATGTCGTCACGGATCTGCGGCACGACGCCCAGAGTCTTGAGGGTGGCCTCGAGAATCTGCCTGATCAGGGGGACGCTGGCCGCATCTCTGGGCAATCGGAGCGCGATCGTGGCCTCCACTGCATTCCTCCCCGGATGGATGCGTTGCGTGATCGGAGACCTGCCCGGGATCGTCCGTCCCAATCGTCTCTACGGCTCCAGGAGCCTGAGCGCGACCTCCAGGGACGCCTCCAGCACCTCGTCCTCCGACACCGATTCCTCGTGCGGCATCCACTTGCCCGCGTGCAGCGCGAACAGCGACAACGAGCGGCCGATCCGCAGCGGCAGCGGGTCGTCCGGGTCGCTCATCTCGTTGACGAGCTCCAGCATCGCCTCGCGTATGCGCACGATCTTGGGATGGTCGCGCAGCGCCGTCTGGTTGCGCTCCATGAAGCGCGCGACCTCCATGTACCGGGGCCTGCGCAGCGCCTCGGCGTAGCGCTGCACGACCTCGCGGCGCGTCTCGGGGCTCCTAGGCTGCGTCCTGGCCCACTCCAGCAGCTCCTCGACCTCGGCGACGCGCAGGTCGGCCAGGCTGGCGACGATGTCGTCCTTGGTCTTGAAGTGGTAGTAGAGCGCCGCCTTCGTCACGCCGAGCTCCTCGGCGATCTCTCTCAGGGAGGTCGCCTCGTAGCCCTGCTCCGTGAACAGCCTGAGAGCGATCTCCTGGATACGCGTCCGGGTGTCTTCCCGCAATGTGCACCTTTTCGACTTGACGACCGGCAAGTAAGTATCTACCTTAATGCAAGCTTGCCGGTCGGCAAGTAAGGAAGATCTCTCCGTCGGGGGTGTGCTTTATGGAAGAGACAGCGGGAGGACGCCGCCGCGAGGTCATGGTGGTCCTGCCCGGACTGATGCTGGCGATGATCCTCGCCATGCTCGACAACATGATCGTGGGTACGGCGATGCCCCGGATCGTGGGCGAGCTCGGCGGACTCCAGCATCTGTCATGGGTCGTCACAGCGTACGTGCTGGGCACGACCGTCTCCACTCCCATCTGGGGGAAGATCGGCGACCTTTACGGACGCAAGACCATCTTTCTGGTGTCCATCGTCATCTTCATGATCGGCTCGGCCCTGTGCGGCATGGCCGGCTCCTCCCTCCTCGGCGGCCCCGACGGCGGCATGACGGAGCTCATCGGCTTCCGCGCCCTCCAGGGCCTCGGCGCGGGCGGCCTCATGGTCAACGTCATGGCCATCATCGGCGACCTCGTGCCGCCCCGCGAGCGCGGCCAGTACCAGGGCATCATGGCCGGCGCCATGTCCCTGGCCATGATCGCCGGCCCGCTCGTCGGCGGCTTCATCACCGACCACCTCGACTGGCGCTGGGCCTTCTACGTGAACCTGCCCGTCGGCGCCATCGCGCTCGTCCTGCTGGTGGTCAAGCTCCACCTGCCCCGGCACCACAACAAGGTGCGCATCGACTGGCTCGGCGCGATCCTGCTGTCGATCAGCATCACCGCGATGGTCCTCGTCACCACCTGGGGCGGCAACGAGTACGACTGGGGCTCCTGGCAGATCCTCGGCCTCATCGGCGTCGCCGTCGTCACCCTCGCGATCTTCATCCCGGTCGAGCGGGCCGCCGTCGAGCCGATCATGCCGCTGCAGCTCTTCCGCAACCGCAACTTCACGCTGATCTCGGCCATCGGCTTCCTGCTCGGCTTCGCGATGTTCGGCGCGATCAACTTCCTGCCGCTGTTCCAGCAGATGGTCCAGGGCGACACGGCGACCAACTCCGGCCTGCTCATGCTGCCCATGATGGCGGCGGCCATGGCGGTGTCGCTGTTCGTCGGCAGGGCCATCACCGCGACCGGCAAGTACAAGATCTACCCGCTGCTCGGCGGCGTCGGCATGGCCATCGGCATGTGGCTGCTGTCCACCATGGACGTGGCGACGCCGAGCTGGCAGACCGGCGTGTTCATCGCCGTGCTCGGCGCCGGCATGGGCTTCCTCATGCAGACCACCATGCTCATCGCGCAGAACAGCGTCGAGCAGAAGGACCTCGGCGTCTCCAGCAGCGCCACCACGTTCTTCCGCTCGATCGGCGGCTCGTTCGGCGTCTCGCTGTTCGGCGCCGTCTTCAACAACGGCTTTCGCGACGAGCTGACCGGCAAGTTCGGGGCCCAGGCCGCCGACAAGATCGCCAAGGGCGGCGGCCGGATGGACCCGGCCGCGCTCGCCCAGATGCCGCAGGGCATGCGCACCGGCCTCGTCGAGGCGCTGGCCGGCTCCATCTCCAACGTCTTCTGGTGGGCGATCCTGTTCGCCGTCGTCGTTCCGGTGCTGGCGGCGTTCGTCAAGGAGATCCCGCTGCGCGGCGGCCCGGCCGCCAAGGAGGCGCAGCCGGAGGCCGTCGCCGGCTGACCCCGCGGAGCCGGGCGCCCGGGAGGAGCCTCCTCCCGGGCGCCCGGGTCGTGCGCGCGGCTCGTGGCGGGGCGGGATCAGGCGGGCGGGAGGTCGAAGAGCCGGTCGAGCGCCGTCATCCGCAGCACGCTGCGCAGGTACGGCGTCGCGGCCACCACCCGCAGCACGGCCTCGGCCCGCTCGGCCTGGTGGTACAGCCGGACGAGCGCCGCCAGCCCGGAGGAGTCGATGAACGACAAGCCCGACAGGTCCACATCGAACTGGCGGACTCCGCGATCCAGGGGCAATGCGGCCAGTTCGGACACGGTGCCGTAGTCTAGGTCGCCGCTGAGCGCCAGCCGCACCGTCATCGCGTCGGGTGTGGCGACCTCGACGCGCAGCGGGTTCTTGTCCAGCACCCATCCAGCTTAACGACGGAGGGAAAATGGGAGGCGAGGGTCCTGCCCGTTTCGGCACAATCGCCGGCATGGATTCCATCAGGCGCCCCCGGCCGGAGGACGCCCCCGCCATCCACGAGCTCCTCGCGGCGGCCGACACGGCGGTCCTCGGTCACGCCGACTGGACCTTGGACGACGTCAAGGCCGACCTCGCGGATCCCGGTTTCGACCTCGACCGCGACGGCGTGCTGCGGGTCGACTCCGACGGCCGCCTGATCGCCTGGGCATGGGCCTGCGCCAAGGGCCGCAGTGACCTCGTCGAGGTGGACGTCACCGTCCGTCCCGGCCGCGAGGACGTCGCCGGGCCCCTGTGGGGCACCGTGCTGGACCGGGCCCGCGAGCTGGGCAGGGAGCGCGGCCACGAGGCCGTCACGGTGGACGTCGGCATCCACCGGGCCGACGAGGGCAAGCGCGCCCTGGCCGAGCGCCACGGGCTGGCGCCCGCCACCAGCTTCCACCGGCTGCGCATCGACCACGACGGCCCGCTCGCCCCGCCCGCCACGCCGCGCGGCGTCACCCTGCACAGCGGCGAGAGCGAGCAGGCGCGCCGCGAGGCGCACATGCTCCACCAGGCCGCCTTCTCCCAGCACTTCGGCTTCGCCAAGGTCGACTACGACACCTGGTACGCGCGCCGCGAGGCGCACCGCGCCACCGACTGGAGCCAGCTGACCGTCGCCCGCCTCGACGGCCGGCCCGCCGCGACCGTGATCGGCAACGACCAGTTCCTGCCCGACGAGGGCTGCGGCTACGTCGCCCTGCTCGCCGTGCTCCCGGATTTCCGGGGGAGGGGCCTGGGCAGGTTCCTGCTCAGGCACGCCTTCGCCGCCGACGCCGCGCGCGGCCGCAGGGGCACGATCCTGCACGTCGACTCCAACAACACCACGCCCGCCCTCGACCTGTACCTGTCGGCGGGCATGCGCACCGTCATGGTCATCGACGTCTGGCGCGCCCGCCTCTGACCGTTCGCTGCCGTCCAGCGGCGAGGCGGCGGGCCGCAGGGCCCGCCCCTCGTACCGGCAGCTGCGGGGTGGTCAGCTCGGCATCGGGCTGCCCTCGCAGCCTCCGCCGATCCGGCCCGTCTCGAAATACTTCACCACGTCGGCGGCGCACTCGGGCACCCGGGTGGTCGAGACGTGCACGTCGTCGGCGACCGTGTAGACGGTGCCGCCGACGGCGCGCCGCGTCTGCAGCGTCCAGTCGTAGACGGACATGAACTCATGCAGGTGCCCCGCCAGCACCAGCGGCCCGCCGCCCCGCTTCAACGTCGCCTGCTGCACCGGCAGCGGCCAGCGGGCACACATGAATCCCGGTCCCCAGGACCGGCCGGTCGCCGGATGGCGCTTCACGAGCCGCTGGTAGTCACGCCAGGCGGTGTCGAAACCGGCCCGGCTGCCGTCCTCGTTGCACGCGACGGCCAGGTTCATGGTCCTGTTCAGCGTCTCGGGCGCGCCGGGGACGGGCGTCCCCGTCATCGGGGCGCCGAGCAGCTCCCTGACGGTGGGCGGGGCGGTGGTGCCCGTCGCCGTCCGCAGTTCGGCCAGCGCCCTGCTGGCGCGCGTCCACTCGGTCGAGTTGCGCCTGGCCAGGTCGGCGACGGCCGAGCCGTCGACGGGCCGCTGCAGGTCGGTGTAGGTCTTGGGGTTCGTGTCGTAGGCGCGGACCAGCTTCGCCACCTCCTCGCGCACCTGCCGGGCGGTGGCGCCGAGACCGTAGGTGTCGTCGCGGCGGGCCAGCCAGGCGGCCATGCGCCCGAAGTCACGCTCGGCTGCCTCCGCGCTGTCCTTCATGTGCTGGTCGAGACGGGTCCACGGCGGCGCCACGCTGTCCAGGAAGGCCCGCCCGGTGTGCTCGGGGAACCGGCTGCGGTACACCATGCCCAGATAGGTGCCCCAGGAGAAGCCGAGCAGGTTGAGCGTGCGCTCACCCAGGGCGGTCCGCACCAGGTCCAGGTCCTTGGCGACGTTCTCGGTGGTGAGCTGTCCGAGGAAGGCGGGGTCGGAGCGTCCGCACTGCTGGTTGGCGGCGACCTGGGCGTCGTAGATCTCCCTGGCCGCCTCCTCGGTCAGCGTGCCCGGCTTCTGCGGGCCCACCGGCGAGACCGGGCAGGCGACCTTGGTGCTGTAGCCCACCCCGCGCGGGTCGAAGCCGATGACGTCGTATCGCTCGTTGAGCCTCGCCATCTCCGGGTTCCTGAGCGCGGCCCGCAGGATCGGGTCCAGGTAGCCGCTGTTGCCCGGCCCACCCGGCAGGACGGCGAGGGCGCCGAGCCGGCGGGCCCCGTCCGTGGCCGCCAGCCGGGTCACCGCGATGTCGATCGTCCGCCCGCCGGGATCGCGATGGTTCAGCGGGACGCTGACCGTCCCGCACTCCAGGCGCTTCATCAGGGCGCGGAAGGCCGGGATCTGTTCCTCCGTCACGCGCAGGCTCAGGAGCACCTCGTCGGAGTAGTCCGGGCAGGATCTCCACTCGACGGACGACACGCCGGAGCTCGGGCCGGGGTTCGCGGCGGCGCTCGCGTTCAGGCCGGCATCGGCGGTGGCGCCTGCCGGGGAAGGGAGCGCCACCAGCCCCGCCAGCGCCAGTGCCGTCAGTGATGTTCGGTACGTCATGCGGACAGAAGTAGTGGTGGCGGTGCTAGATCAAGATAAGGGCCGCCCGCCGTCTCCGGGGACGCCGGGCGGAGCGTCAGACGCGGTGGTCCGCCAGGTGGTCCAGGACCGCCTGGTTGGCCTCCCAGCCGTCCGGGAACTTCACCGGGACCCCGAGCTGCACCGGCTCGGCCGACGGGTGCGCGTCCAGCAGCTCCGCGATCCCCGCGCGCGCCACCACGACGCACGCGTGCCGGTGCCGCGAGGCCAGCACGCACAGCCGCCCCGACTCCAGGTGGAACGCCGTGGCGTCGCGCCGTCCCGACAGCGGGTGCAGCACGATCGTCACGTCGTACTCCCGGCCCTGGAGCCGGTTGGCGGTGTCCACGGTGATCTCCGGCGGCACCCCGGCGTTCCTGATCGCCGCCACCTGGTCGCGGTGGGCCGCGCCGACCGCGATCCGCTCGGCCGTCACCGGACGCTCACCCTGCTCCGAGGACGCGACCGCGCCCCGCTGGAGCAGCCGCGACGCCAGCAGCGCCACGGCCCGCACGGCCTCGCCGTCGGTGCGCACGGTGTGCCGGTTCGGCAGCTCCAGCAGTGCCCACCCCGAGCGCGCCGCCTCCTCCAGCGCCCGGTCGTGGACGGTCCCCATGCCGCCCGTGGACAGCTCCAGCCGCCGCTCGTGCGGCTCCGTCCCGGCCCGGAACCCGGTGAACGGGTAGAACGCCCGCGACACCACCGGCGCCGCCGACGCGGGCAGCCGCCACGACACGGGGAGCCGGTGGACGGGCAGCTCGGGGTTGTGCCGCAGCAGCACCGACACGGCGCTCTGGAGCGGGTCCCACGACAGCCCCGACCAGCGGTCGCCGTCCACGATCGAGAACGGGTCGAGCTGCCCGGGGTCGCCCACGAACAGCGCCCGCTCGAACAGCCCCGCGATGCGCAGCAGCTTGTCCGAGCGCATCTGGTACGCCTCGTCCACGATCGCCCACGGCCACGTCCGGCCCGAGATCCACGCCCACTTGTCGGCCGTCGCGATCACGATGTCGGGGTCGCCGAGGTCCTGCACGCGGGTGCCGACGGTGACCCCGTGCAGCTCCAGCAGCCGCAGCGGAGGCACGTAACCGCCCGCCGACAGCCGCCCGACCGTCAGGTCCGGATGCCGCTCGCAGATCCGCGTCACCAGGTCGTCGACCTGCTCGTTGGTCTGGGCGACGATCATCAGGGGCTCGCCGGTGGCGGCGATGTGCGCCGCCGCCCGTACGACCAGCGTGGACTTGCCCGCGCCGGGCGGCGAGTCGACCACCACGCCGCGATGCCTCGGCAGATCGGCCAGCACGGCCCGGATGACCTGCTCGGGACTCGTCACGACCACTCCTCCAGGGCGTCCTCGTCGCTCGGTGCGTACTCCCGCGGCGGGCCGCCGTGCGTCCACGGGGTGGCCTCCGCCTCGGGCAGGGCCGGGGAGCCCTGGAAGTCGTCGGTCAGCGAGGTGTAGCAGACCCGCTCGCCCACCTCGGGCACCGACCCCGGCGCGGGCGTCTTCCCGCGGCCCATCCCCTTGGTGATCTTCACGGTGACCAGGCCGTCGCGGGCCTCCACGAGCTGCGCGCCCTGGGCGCGGCGCTGCGGGGTGCCCAGCGCGGTGCCGGGCGCCAGCCGTACGGGATCGTCGGTCTTGACCACCACGAGCGGGCGCAGCTTGCGCGAGCGGCCCTCGCCCTCGGAGTGCTCGGGCTCGGTCTCGACCACCTCGCCCGCGAACGCCTCGCCGGTCAGCCGGTACTCGGCCATGACCAGCGGGTCGTCGTAGGCGCGCTGCACCTCGTAGGCGGCCTGGGCGCGCTCCATGCGGGCCAGGCGCGAGGCGGCGGCCACCGCGCCGTCGCGCCGCGCCTGCGGCGGCGCGCCCTCGGCGATGTGCTGGGCCATGGCGCTGAACGAGCCGCGGTCCTGCTCCCACCGCTGCTCCACGCTCGCCCCCTCGGGCAGCTCCCGCAGCAGGTCGACGGCCTGCCACATGAGCCGCCAGGTGGGTTCGAGCTGGCCGCGCAGGGCCTCGGTGATGCGCTCGGCCGCGCCCGCCTCGATGGCCGGGGCCAGCACCTCGGCGTCGAACCCGGGATCGGTCGCGGGCCCCGCCGGCGGCCACACGAGCGGGTCCTCGGCGTCGTCGCTCGGCCCGGTCGTGATCCACGCCGTCAGCGCCGCCAGGTTGGCGTCCTCCAGGCCGCTCTGCCCGCTCGCCCAGTGCCGCCCCAGCTCCTCGGTCACGGCCGTCATGAGGGACGAGCCGGGGTGGGTCGCCCGCTCGCCGAAGTACGTCAGCCAGCGGCCGAGCAGCGGCACCGTCGGCGGCACCGGGTACGGGCCGTGGGCGCGCCGGAAGCGGGTGGAGCGGCCCAGCAGGCGGATGAACGCGATCCCGGCCTGGTTCGGCACCAGGATCTGCGGCGCGTCCAGCACGCGCTCGTACGGGTCGGAGTTCTTGCGTTCGACCGTCTCCGTTCCGGCGAGGAAGCTCCCGATGTACGGCAGGAGCTCGGCGGCCAGGTCGGCGGCCCAGGCGAAGCGCAGGTCGCGGTTGCGCGGCTGCGTCACCACGAGCAGCCGCGGGTCGTCGCGGCGGGTGCCGAGCAGGGCGGCCAGCGGCGCGGCGGCCTCGCCGGACATCCTCAGCGGGATGAGCACCATGGGCCGCTCGGCCAGGTGGCAGTGCCGCACGGTCGCGATGGGCTGCGCGATCCCCTCCTCCAGCGCCCGCAGCCGCGCGAGCGACGTCAGCAGGCTCACCCCGCCCACCCCCGCCGGCGGTCACGCTGTGGCGCGTCTCGTGCTGCCGGGGTCACGCGAGGCACTCCCGGCGCAGGCGCTCGGCGGTGCGGAGCAGGCGGGCGATCTCCTCCTGCCCCTCGGCCGGGGCGCGGCTGCCGTCGGCCAGACCCAGCGCCTCCTCGGCCGAGGCCACGCCGCCCAGCTCGTCGCGCACCTGCCGGCCGAGCAGGTCGCACGCGCCCTCCTGCCGGGCCTCGTCACGGCAGAAGAAGCACAGGTCGCACGTGGACAGGCAGTCGGGCGCGTACCGGGCCGTGGTGCGGCGCAGCGCGTCGGCCAGCTCGGCCGCCGGGCGGGTGGGCAGCCCGTCCTCTCCCGGCAGCAGGTCGAACGTCAGCTCCTCGGGCAGCCCCTCCACCAGCCGGTCGAGCCCGGTCATCCGGGAGAGCTGGCGTTCCAGCACGGCGAGCTGGCGGCGCACGTCGACGAGCGTGGCGACGGGCCGGTTGGCGAAGTTCTCGGGGCAGACGAGCACCACGTCGTGGGCGACCCGCAGCGGGTCGTGGCCGAGCTCCCGGAGCATCCGGCGCAGCGCCAGCACGTACACCGCCGCCTGCCGCGCCGCCGCGGCCACCGCCGCCGGGTCGGCCTGGCCGTCGATCACCGCGAACGACTTGATCTCCACGATGTGGAACCGGCCGCCGAGCTGGAAGGCCACCACGTCCGGCTCCAGGTACGCGGTGTGCCCGGCGATCTCCAGGCCGAGCAGCGGATGGTCGTAGATCGTGCCGGAGTCGTGCTCGTCGCGCGCCGCCCGGTCGATCAGCGCCCGGGTGTGGGTGTGGCGCAGGTGGGCGCCGACGTTCTCGACGTCGTGGTAGGCCACCTCGGCGACCGGCAGCTCCAGCACCTCGCGCAGCATCCGCAGCAGCTCGGCGCAGCCGTCGGCCTTCACCAGCGCCTCGAACGCGTTCCCGCGCGTGATCGCGAACGGCGACTGGCCGAACGGCGCCGGGAATCCCAGGTGCCGGGCGGTCGCGTCCTTGTCGATGCCCGCGCCGTCCAGCAGCGCGCGGCGCGCGCAGCCCGGGTTGGCGGCCAGCGCGGCGATGGCTCGCGCGTCGTGCGGCTTCGGCGGCGTCGTGCCGCGCAACGCGTCAAGCCGGTTCATCGGACGCCTCTCGTCGCGGTGTCGCTCGTGGGGCCGCGCTCCGCACGGCCGTGTCTCGTGTCGCTGTGGCTCATGTGACTCATAGGGCTGATGTGATCGTGTGGCTCGTGCTCGGTCGTCGGGGGTGGCCAGGGTCGGGTGGCCGTGGTTCAGGTGTTCAGGTGGCGGGCGGGCCGGTGGCGGCCCGGTCACCGATCGTGCTCAGCGTAGCGGCGCCGAACAGCCGCCCCCGGTCACCGAGCTGGGCGGCGGCGCGTCTGGCCAGGTCGGCGCGGTCGCGCGTGTCGCGCTCGGCGTGCACGGCCAGCTCGGCCCGCGCCGCCTCGATCACCCGGGCCGGGTCGGGCGGCCCGATGTCGAGGACGGCGCCGCCCGGGATGTTGCGCGCCATCCGCGCGAGCAGCCGCGCGGCCCCGGAGTCCGGCTCGGCGTCCACGCCATGGCCGCCGGCCATCCGTTCGGCGACGGCCACGGCGCAGGTCAGGAAGTGGACGCGCGGGCTGAGCGGGCCGACCATCCGCAGCTCCTGCGGCCACGTGCTCACCGCGAGCAGGCCGCGGGCGGGGGAGAGGCGGTCGGTCAGGGCCGCGCAGAGGTAGTACGGCCGGCCGTACGGGGAGGAGGCGAACGAGCGCTCCTCGTCGCGCCGCAGGCTGGTGAGCTGGGCGCCGCGCAGCCCGCCGCCGAGGAACGCCTCCCGCACGGCGGCGATCAGCCGCGGCTGGGCCGGCACGCCGAGCAGCGTGAGCGCCTGGTGCGCCTGCTCCCGCACGGTGAC
Source organism: Nonomuraea montanisoli (assembly GCF_013363975.1). GTDB lineage: Bacteria > Actinomycetota > Actinomycetes > Streptosporangiales > Streptosporangiaceae > Nonomuraea > Nonomuraea montanisoli. The sequence goes on from NZ_JABWGN010000006.1 coordinate 31,980, forward strand.
GAGCCGCAACCCGCCGCCGCCACGCCTTCCTCCGGCGCCAGGCTGTCTCCCCGCCGCGCCACCGGCCGCGGCCGTGCTGCTGGGTGCGCCGCCCACAGGCACCCCGCCGAGTGCTTCACCCGGGATGGCGAGGCGACCCGGGCCCTCGGGCGGGGATACGGCGCGGGCGTTGTCGTGCGGGAAAACGGCGCGGACGTCGCCGGGCGGGGGAACAGCGCGGGCGTCGTTGGGGAGGGCCGGGTCGAGGCCGCCGGTGACCAGGGCGTCCCAGGCGCGTTCGGCGGCGCGGAGGTCGGCCCGGAGCCCGCGGGCGGTGGCCGTGTCGCGGGCTCGCATGGCGCGGCGCACCCCGGCCCGCAGCTCGTCGATCCGCCGTTCGAGATCGTCCAGCCGGTCACCCATGGCGCGAGCGTAACAGTAGTTCCAGTATTTCCCAGTAATTTCGCGAAATCTCGGGAAATCTACGCTGTAAAGGCGGCCGGTCGGGCCGCCACCCACATCCGGTCCTCCGTCAGGAACCGCTCCAGGCGCAGCCCGGCGGCCTCCAGAGCGCGCGCCAGGTCCTCGTCCGACAGCCGCCACGACGTGAACGACTGCGTCCACTCCCGCTCGCCCACCGTGTAGCGCATGGTCGCCGCGTAGCGTCCCGGCTCCCGTTCCTCCAGGGAGGCGAGCTTGACCGTGATGCCGTCCTCGGTCCTGCCCTGGCCCACCCGCCAGGCGTCGTGCGGCTCCGGCGGCATCCACTGGACGATCACCCGTCCGTCCGGTGCCACGTGCCGGGCGCACGCCTCCAGCAGCTCGTGGCGGGCCTCCACAGCCGAGGTCTGCACGAGGTGCGAGGCCAGCAGGACCGTGTCGAAGCGCCGCTCCAGCCGCAGCTCGCCGATGCGGGCCCGCACGGTGCGCGCCCCCCGCACGTGCGCGAGCATCTCCGCCGACTCGTCCACGGCCACGACCTCGTGGCCCCGCTCGACCAGCGGGTGGGTCATCCGGCCCGTGCCGCAGCCCAGTTCCAGGATCGAGCCGCCCTCGGGGGTCACCGCGGCGACGATCTCGGGCTCGCCGCGTGACGTCTGCATCGCGTAGAACTCCACGGGGGAGCCGTCGGGGGTGATGGGGCCGGACCCGGTGCCGCTGTTCGGTGCGATCGTCATGCTGTCGACCCTAGCCACCGGGACACTTGCCGCCGCGGGTCACCAATCATCGCGAACCGCCGAACGGCTTCGCGTCGCGGCCCCGGCGCGCGACCATGGTGTCGTGCCGCTGCGTCGAGTGATCGGGACCGTGGCGGGGCTGGCCGCCCTGCCGGTCGTGTACTACCTGACCGAGGCGGGCGCGCGCGCCCTGCGCGACGCCTACACGTCGTTCGCCCCGGGGCCCGCCGGGTTCGGGCTGCTGGCCGCCGTGGCGGCGGTCGCCGCGCTGCTGCGCGGGCTGTCACGCCCGGCGGCGCTGGCCTGCGGGGCGCCGCTGGCCGCCGTGGGGGCGCTGTTCGCGCTGCGGCTGGACCTCGCGGTGGAGCTGGCCGGGCGGCTGCCCCGGCTCCTGCCGCCCGCGGGCGAGCCACCGGGCGCCCTGGCGGGGGCGACGGGCCTGTACGCGCTGCTCGGTCTCCTTCTGGTGGCCTCCTCCGTCCCCCTGCGGCGCGCCAAGCTCAAGCAGACCGTGCCCGTACGGGAGGACAAGACGCCGGCCCCCGTACGGAAGGACCGGCAGGCGGCCGGGTGATCAGTCGCCGAAGCGCGACAGCTTCCCGTGCCGCCGGGCGTAGCCGAGCGCCCACGCGTACAACGCGAGCGTGAGCGCCAGGTAGACGACGTCGAGCGCGCCCGCCCACGCCAGCCGGTCCCAGGGCACCGCGCCGCCCGCCATCACCGTGCGCATCCCCTCGAAGACGTGCGAGGCGGGCAGGAACCACGACACCGCCCGGAGCGGCGCGGGCAGCACCGACACCGGATAGAAGATGCCGGCCAGCGGCTGCACCACGAACACCAGCGACCAGGCGATGACCTGCGCGTTCTCGCCGAAGCGCAGCACGGCGGCGATGCCGACGAGCCCGAGCGACCAGCCGAGCAGGAGCAGCACCCCCATGAACGGCACCAGCCCCACCCCGAGGCTCGTCACCCCGAACCCGTACAGCGCGTAGGCCAGCCCGGCCATCATCGCGACCGCGAAGACCACCTTGCCCAGCGAGAACAGCACCAGCCCGACGAGGTACTCGGTGCTCGACAGCGGGCTGACCTGCACATTGAGCAGGTTGCGCGACCAGATGTCCTCGAGGAAGGCGATGGAGATCTCGTTGCTCGCCTTCTGCAGCACCTGCCAGAGCAGCACCGCGCCGAGCAGGAACGCCACCACGAACGGCACCCGCTGCGTCCGGAGGAACAGCGTGACGAACCCCCACAGCAGCAGCTCGACCGTCGGCCAGAAGAGGATCTCGAAGATACGGATCGGGCTGCGGCGCAGCGCGGCGAAGTCGCGCCGCACCACGCCGAGGACGCGGCTGCGCCGGGCGGCGAAGCCCAGCGGCGGCAGGGTCAGGGCCGGGGCCGGGTCGGGGTGGAGGGGGAGTGCCGTCATCCGCGTGCCACCTTCAGGAACACCCCTTCCAGGTCCTCGGCCCCGTAGTGGCCGGCCAGCTCGGCGGCGCTGCCGGCGGCCACGACGCGGCCCTCGGCCAAGAAGTGGATCCGGTCGCACATGCGCTCGACCTCGCGCATGTTGTGGGAGGTGATGAGCATCGCGGCGCCGCTGTCGCGGGCCACCCGCGACAGCAGGCCGCGGATCCGGTCGCCCGCGTCGGGGTCGAGGTTGGCCGTCGGCTCGTCGAGCACGAGCAGCCGGGGCGCGTTGACCAGCGCCTTGGCGAGCTGGACGCGGGTGCGCTGCCCGGACGACAGGTCCATCAGCCGCCGCCGGCGCAGCGGGCCCAGCTCCAGCAGCTCGATCATCTCGGCCACCCGCTCCTTGGGCCGGCGCACGGCGTAGAAGCGGGCGAAGACGTCGATGACCTCCTGCACCAGCAGCGGCCCGGGCAGGTCGACGTAGCTGGCGGCGAAGTTGACCCGGCTCAGCGCCTCGACGCGGTGCCGGGCCAGCTCCATGCCGAACAGGGTGATCGTGCCCGCGTCGGGCGTGATGAGCCCGAGCAGCATGTGCAGGGTGGTGGACTTGCCCGCGCCGTTGGGGCCGAGCAGCGCGGCCACCTCGCCCTCGGCCACGGTGATGCTCACGTCGTGGACGGCCGTCACAGGCCCGAACCGCTTCGCCAGGCGCGTCGCCTCCAGGATGGCCACCGCTCCAGCCTGCGGTCCGTGCGCGGCCGTGCGCAACGGGTTTTCGGACGGCGAGAGGCCCGCCTCCGCAGGGGAGACGGGCCTCTCGGGGGCCGTACGGAACGGATCAGTGCGCGGCCGACAGGTCGAGGTCCTTGACCTTGGGGTCGCCCTCGTCGGCGAAGTAGTCCTCGCGCGACGTGGCGTCCTCGCCCTCGGCCACCTTGGCCGCCCGGAAGGCGAGGGTGGCCAGCACGGCGACCACCAGGTTGACCGCGAGGGCGAGGAAGCCCGCGTACACGGTCATGGGGGTGTCGAGGCCCAGGTTCTTCAGCGCGAACGCCGAGCCGCCGAAGTGGGCCTTGCCCTTGGCCGGGTTCGGGATGAGGTACAGCATCCACATGCCGGCCGCCAGGCCCGCCGCCCAGCCGGCGATGAGGCCGCCGCGGTGGAACCAGCGGGTGTAGAGGCCGAGCGCCACGGCGGGCAGCGTCTGCAGGATGATCACGCCGCCGATGAGCTGCAGGTCGATGGAGAACTGCGGGTCGAGCAGCAGGATGCACAGCACCGCGCCGACCTTGACGACCAGCGACACCAGCTTGGACACCTTGGCCTCCTGGGCGTCGGTGGCCTGCTTGTTGAGGTACTCGCGGTAGATGTTGCGGGTGAACAGGTTGGCCGCCGCGATCGACATGATCGCCGCCGGCACCAGCGCGCCGATGCCCACGGCGGCGTACGCGACGCCGGTGAACCAGTCGGGGAACATCTGGTCGAACAGCCGGGGGATGATCGTGTTGGTGTCGGTGCCGACGGGCTTGGTGCCCGCGGCGATGGCCATGAAGCCGAGCAGGGCGATGAGGCCGAGCAGGAAGCTGTAGGCGGGCAGGGCCGCCATGTTCCGCTTGATCACGCCGCGGTTCTTCGAGGCCAGCACGCCGGTGAGGCTGTGCGGGTACAGGAACAGGGCCAGCGCCGAGCCGAGCGCGAGCGTGACGTACTGGAGCTGGTTGGCGGCGGTGAGCGTGATCCCGTCGGCCGGGGCCGGGGTGGCGTCGAACTTGGCCTTGGCCGCGTCGAAGATCGAGCCCCAGCCGCCCAGCTTGGCCGGGATGTAGATGACCGCGGCGAGGATCACGATGTAGATGAGCGTGTCCTTGACGAACGCGATCAGCGCGGGCGCGCGCAGGCCCGACTGGTAGGTGTACGCGGCCAGGATGGCGAACGCGATGATGATCGGCAGGTGGCCGGTGATGCCCATGGCCTTGAGCACGGCCTCGATGCCGACGAGCTGGAGCGCGATGTACGGCATGGTCGCCACCAGCCCGGTCAGGGCGATGACCAGCGCGAGCGTCGGCGAGCCGAAGCGGGCCCGGACGAAGTCGGCCGGCGTGACGAACCCGTGGACGTGCGACACCGACCACATGCGGGCCAGCACCAGGAACACCAGCGGGTAGACGACCACCGTGTAGGGCAGCGCGTAGAAGCCGAGCGCGCCCGCCCCGAACACCAGCGCCGGCACGGCCACGAACGTGTAGGCCGTGTAGAGGTCGCCGCCGACGAGGAACCAGGTGATCCACGAGCCGAAGTTGCGGCCGCCGAGGCCCCACTCGTGCAGGCTCTCGATGTCCTTGGGCCGCCGCCAGCGGGCGGCCACGAAGCCCATGCCGCTGACGACGAGGAAGAGCAGCGTGAAGATGACCAGCTCGGTCGTGTGCCCGTTCATCGCGTCATCCTGTAGACGATCGTGGTGCAGGCGACGCCGACGGCGATGAAGGCGATCTGCAGCCAGTAGAACAGCGGGAAGCCGAGCAGCCGGGGCTCGTCGGCGTTGAACAGGAACGTCAGCAGGGGCAGCACGATGGGCAGGACGAGCAGCCAGTTCCACGGGCTGCGGTCGCTGCGTGTCTGCCCGGGTTCCCGGGTTGTCACTCGACCCCTCCGTCAATCCGTATCCGCGTGAACGGATGCAGGAGCCGGCCTTCTGACCGGCTCCTGACTGAATGGTCAACGGCAGGAGATTAGCTAACGGGGGTATTAAGCCCAATGTCACAAGGATTACGGTTTGGCCTAAATAATGGCCGGGCGTCCCGGAATGTGAGACATCAGGTGGACCCGGCGAGGTCGATCTCCTTGATCCGCTGGTCGCCCTCGTCGGCCGTGTAGTCGCCGGGCCGGGTCCCGTCGGGCCCGTCCGGAGCCTTGGCCGCGCGCGCGACGAGCGTGCCGAGCACCGCCACGACCAGGTTGAGGAGCAGCGCGAGGAATCCCGCGTAGACGGTGATCTTCGTGTCGAGACCCAGGTTCGCCAGCGGGAACGCCGAGCCGCCGAAGTGCGCGTGGTTGGTGGCCGGGTTGGCGATGCTGTAGAGCATCAGCAGCCCGCCGCCCATCCCGGCGACCCAGCCGGCGATCAGCCCGGCCCGGTGGAACCACCGCGTGAACAGGCCGAGCGCCACCGACGGCAGCGTCTGCAGGATCATCACACCGCCGATGAGCTGCAGGTCGATCGAGAACTGCGGGTCGATGAGCAGGATGAACAGCACCGCGCCGACCTTCACCACGAGCGAGGTGACCTTGCTGACGGACGCCTCCTGGGCGTCGGTCGGCGTGCGGTTGACGTACTCGCGGTAGATGTTGCGGGTGAACAGGTTGGCCGCCGCGATCGACATGATGGCCGCGGGCACCAGCGCGCCGATGCCGACCGCCGCGAACGCGATCCCCGTGAACCAGTCGGGGAACATCTGGTCGAACAGCTGCGGCACCACCGTGTTGACGTCCTTGCCGATCGGCTTGACGCCCGCGCTGATCGCCATGTAGCCGAGCAGCGCGATCAGCGCCAGCAGCAGGCTGTAGGCGGGCAGCGCCGACATGTTCCGCTTGATCACGTCCCGGTTCTTCGAGGCCAGCACCCCGGTGACGCTGTGCGGGTAGAGGAACAGCGCCAGCGCCGAGCCCAGCGCGAGCGTCACGTACTGGAGCTGGTTGTTGGCGTTGAGCAGGTAGCCGTCGTTCGGCGCCGGCGTGGCCTCGAACTTGGCCTTGGCCCCGTCGAAGATGGCGCCCCAGCCGCCCAGCCGGGCCGGGATGTAGATGATCGCCACCAGGATGACGAGGTAGATGAGGACGTCCTTGACGAACGCGATGAGCGCCGGCGCGCGCAGCCCCGACTGGTAGGTGTAGGCCGCCAGGATCACGAACGCCACGATCAGCGGCAGGTCGCTGAGGAACCCGCTGCCCGCCACGCCCATCGTCTTCAGCACGGCCTCGATGCCGATGAGCTGGAGCGCGATGTACGGCATGGTCGCCACGATGCCGGTGATCGCCACCAGCAGGGCCAGCGTGGGCGAGCCGAAGCGAACCCGGACGAAGTCGGCAGGGGTGACCAGCCGGTGCACGTGCGACACCGACCACAGCCGGATCATGATGAGGAACACGATCGGGTAGGTGATCACCGTGTACGGCACGGCGAAGAACCCGGCCGCCCCCGCGCCGAACAGCAGCGCGGGCACCGCCACGAACGTGTAGGCGGTGTACAGGTCGCCGCCGATGAGGAACCAGGTGATCCACGAGCCGAAGTTGCGCCCGCCCAGCCCCCACTCGTGCAGGCTGGCCAGGTCCGTGGGCCGACGCCACCGTGCGGCGACGAAGCCCATCCCGCTGACCACCACGAACAGCACGGTGAAGATGACGATCTCGGTCAGGTGCGGGCTCACGGCCGCCTCCTGGTCATCCGGTAGACCAGCGTGGTCGTCGCGACGCCGAGGGCGATGAAGGCGATCTGCAGCCAGTAGAAGAGCGGGAAGCCGAACAGATGGGGTTCGTCGGCGTTGTACAGGAACGTCATGAGGGGGATGACGACGGGCACGAGCAGCAGCCAGTACCAGGGGCTGCGGTCACTCTTGTCATCGGGCAAGGCGGTCTCCTTGGGAGTGAGGAGAGGCAGCTCTCGACCCCGCACCTTAGGCAGACGGGGGTACCGGTCAGGTCACGGATCGCCGAATGGTCGTACCGCCGCGCCGAACGGTCGCTCACTCCGGCGGGACATCCTCCGTGGACCCGCCGTACAGCCGCGCCATGCGGGCCGCGGCCCCCGCGACCAGGGCGCGCAGCTCCGGCGGGTCCAGCACCTCCGCCTCCGGCCCGAAGCGCAGCACCTGGCTGTAGGCCACGGCGACCGACTCGACGCCGAGCCGCACGGTGCCGTCGGGCCGGAGCGAGGCGAGCGCGTCGTCCAGCGCCGCCGGGTCGGCGACGTGCCGCAGCATCCGCACCCCGGCCTCCGTCAGCCGCAGCGTGACGTTCTCGCGCAGCAGCGAGCGGGCGAAAGACGCCGCCTGCTCGGCCCAGAACGCGGCCAGGTCGAAGCCGGGGTCGCGGGCGAAGACGCCCTCGTGCGGCTCGACCTCGCCGAAGCGGTCCACCCGGAAGATGAGGAATCGCTCCCGGATCCGGGCCACGAGGTACCACACGCCCGCCTTCAGCACCAGCCCGTACGGCTCCAGGGTGCGGCCGCGCTCGCGGTAGGCGGCCGTGACCGGCCGATCGCCCCACACGGCCCGCGCCAGCGGCGCCAGGGCGGCCGGCGGCGGGTCGTCCGAGGCGAACCAGCCCGGCGCGTCCAGGTGGAAGCGCTGCGCCGCCGTGGCGGGCGCGTCGCGCAGGCCCGGCGACAGCGCGGCGGCGGCCTTCAGCCGGGCCGTCGACGCCACCCCCTGCAGGCCCATCTCCCGCATCGCCGCCGGGACGCCCGACAGGAACAATGCCTCCGCCTCGGCCCGGTCCAGCCCGGTCAGGCGGGTCCGGTAGCCGTCGAGCAGCCGGTAGCCGCCGCCGCGCCCCCGGTCGGCGTACACCGGCACGCCCGAGCCGGACAGCGCCAGCACGTCGCGGTGCACGGTCCGCTCCGACACCTCCAGCTCGCCCGCCAGCTCCGCCGCCGTCATCCGGCCGCGCGCCTGGAGGAGCAGGACGAGCGCCATCAGCCGCGAGGCGCTCACGTCGCCGTCACCCGGGGCAGCACCACGGCCGAGGGCAGGTCCGGGGTGTGGAACACCTCGACGTCGGCGGGCGCCATCGGCCCGCCGTCCCCGATGGGCCGTTCGGTGCCGGAGTTGCGGGCGATCGTCGGGTACGCGCCCGCGGCCACGTGCACGCGGATCCGGTGCCCGGCGCGGAAGCGGTGCCCGATCGGCCACAGCTCCACCGCGACCCGCCGCACGTCCCCGTCGCCCGGCTCGTCCCGCCCGGGGGAGCCGGGGCGCAGGCGGCGCACGCCTTCGCACAGGTTGAGCGACCTGCCGTCGGGGTGCACGTCGCACACCCGCACCACCACGTCCACGTACGGGGTGCTGGAGCGCACGAACAGCTCAGCCGTGACGGGCCCGATCATCTCCACGTCCGCGGCCAGCGCCGGCGAGCTGTAGACCAGCACGTCGCGCCGCGCCTCCAGCCGCCGCTGGTCGCGCGGCCGGGAGTCGGACAGCAGCACCGGGCTGCCGAGGACCGGCGTGGGGTGCGCGGGGTCGTAGCGGAAGCGGTCCGCCCCGCCCTCGCGCGGCGGTTCGGGATCCAGCCCGAAGCCGCGCCGCAGGTGCCAGCGCTGCGGCGTCATGCCGGGCACCGGCCAGTCGGGGTAGTCGCGCCACTCGTCGGCCCCCGTCACGTGCAGCCGCACGGGGTCGGCCCGCAGCCCGGAGCCGTCACCCAGCAGGTGCGCCCGGAACCAGGCCAGCCCCTCGGCCATCGACGGGCGCCCGTGCCGGGCGTCCACGTGGTACCACGGCCCGATCGTCAGGTACGGCCGCCGCCCCGCCCGGCGCATCGCCAGGTAGTCCTTGAGCTGCCACGGCAGGAACACGTCGTACCAGCCACTGAGCAGCGTGACCGCCGCCTCTACCTGACCGACCCTAGGGGAGAAGTCGCGCTTGTCCCAATACGGCACCGCGGGGTCGGCGTGGTGCGCCAGCAGGTCCTGGAAGAACGGCAGCGGCCGCCCGGCCGTGACCAGGTCCAGCTCCGCCACCGGCCGTCCCGACAGCACGGCCCGCCGGGTCAGCCTGGGGGCCGTCAGCACCGCGGCCCCGCCGAACGGCCGCGCCATGGCGTCGGTCATCGCCGTCCAGCTCAGCGCCGACTCCAGCGCGAACGCCCCGCCCACGTACGCGGCGTCGCGGAACTGGGAGGCGGTGATCTGGGCCGCCATGGCCTTGAGCTCGGGCCCCGCGTCGGCCGCGATGGCCCACTGGGTGTAGCCGAGGTAGGACGGGCCGAACATCGCGAACGACCCGTCGTACCAGGGCTGGGCTCGCATCCACGCCAGCGTCGCCAGCCCGTCGTCGTGCTCGTCGGCCATCGGGTCGAGCAGGCCGCCGGAGCCGAAGCCGCCCCGGCAGCTCTGGATCACCACGTGGAAGCCGTGCCGGGCGAAGCCCCGCCCGTACATCCAGCCGAACAGCCCCCGCCGGCCGTACGGCGAGCGGATGAGCACGGCGGGGGCCCGGCCGCCGCCCGCGGGGGCGTAGTGGTCGGCCAGCAGGGTCACGCCGTCCGGCATGGGCACGGGAAGATCACGCTGGAGCCGCACGCGTCGCATTACCTACCAGTAACAGATGCCGCCCGGCAGGCGGAAGCCCGCGCCGCTCCCCGCGTCCGGGGTCGGGGGCCGGGGTCAGCAGGGGCGCTCGGTGAAGTCCTTGTAGATCGTGCGGACGCCCCAGGAGCCGCCGCCGCCTTCGCATTCCTCCACCATCTGGCCGACCACGGTGGTCCAGGAGGAGTCGGAGTAGTAGGTGGTGACGCAGTAGTTGCCGAGCCCGCAGGGCCTGGCCTGGGCGGGCGCGCTGGTGACGGCCGCGCCGGCCAGGGCCAGCACGACGGCCAGGGGGAGGGACAGGGCGGTGGTACGGCGCATGGTGAAGCCCTTCCGGTGAAAAAGGGGAACCGTTGACCGGATCATGAGGCCGCCCGCCGCGAAGATCAAGGCCCACGGCGAAGGGTCAGAAGCAGTGCAGTCACGGGTCAGCTGTAGTGCAGATAGCGCGGCCAGGCGGCGCGCCAGGAGCCCTTCAGCCCGTGGCACAGGAACACCGGCATTCCCTGCATCTCGTTGTCCACGCCGACCCGGTTGTCCACCACGGCGCGCTGCTCGCACGTGGTGTACTGCCGGTACATGCCGCGCCGGCCGATGTTCACCGCCACCGCGACCGTGCCGGTCTCGGGCGGCGGGCCGTACTGGTGGAGCTGGTTCTGGCCGCTGTAGACGCGCGGGATCCCGGCCCGCGCCAGCGCGCCCTGCTCGCCGTAGCTGCCGGTCAGCACGATCGCCCGATCCCGCTCCTCGGGCGGCAGCGAGGCGAGGATGCCGCGTACGGCGGCGGCGAACTCCGGCCAGCCGACCGACTCGCGCGCCACCTCGTTGATCGCCGGGACGGGCGTGGCGGCCAGCCGGTCGGCGGGCAGCAGCGGCAGCGCGATCACCGCGCACAACAGCCCGTTGACCGCCAGCGCGGCCACCGCCAGGCGCACCCGGCCCGCGCCCGCCGCCTCCACGCTCACGCAGCCCGCCGTGAACAACAGCAGCAGCAGCCCGCCGGTGTAGTCGAACCGGCCGCCGCTGGCCACCGTCAGCACGGCCGCCACCGGGAACGCGACCGCGATCGCCCGCACCCGCCGGTCCTTCCACAGCCGCCACCAGCCGAACCCGGCGATCACCGCCACGACCGGCCCGAACAGCCCGAACTGCATCGGCACGAACATCAGCCGCTGCTCGTCGCCCTCGTTGTCACTGAGCGCCGCCGCCATCGTGAGCTGCGGCCAGTCGTGCGTGGCCTGGTAGACCAGGTTGGGGACGGCCAGCACCAGGGCGAGCGCCGCGCCCGCCCACAGCCACGGGCTGATCAGCACCCGGCGCGGCCCCGCGAGCAGCAGCCCGGCCGCGAGCCCCAGCACCAGCATCGCGATCAGCAGTTTGTTGTACGTCGCCAGCCCCGTCACCGCGCCGAACGCGAGCCACCAGCGCGGGTCCTCGCGGCGCAGCGCCTTGACCGCGAACAGCCCGGCCGCCGCCCAGAACGGCAGGTCGAAGCTCAGCGTCAGCATCGAGTGCCCGGCCACCAGCGTGTACGCGCCGGTCGCCACGCCGAGCGCGGTCACGGTCTGGGCCACGCGGGCGCCGCCGAACTCCCTGGTGATCAGGGTGGCGAGCACCACCAGCAGCGCCGCCGCCAGGGCCGGGAAGACCTTCAGCGCGAACAGCGTGTCGCCGAACAGCGCGATCGACAGGCGGGCGATCAGCGGCGTGAGCGGGGGCTGGTCGACGTAACCCCAGGCGGGGTACTCGGACAGCACTCTGAAGTACAGCTCGTCGCGGTGGTAGCCGTACCGCTGACCGAGCAGGAGCAGCACCGCGACCAGGCACGCGGCGACGACGGCGGTCGACCGCCAGGCTAACGGGGGGCGTTCCATGATTGTCAAACTAGCCGCCCGCCCCCGCCGCGCGGACCCCTACGCCCCCCGCTATTTCATCCCGGCCTCCCGGTGCGCGCCCGCCCGTCACGCCCCGGACGGCGTGTCGCGAAGCCCGGAGCCCCCGCCGCGCGCCGCGTTGCATGATCTTGGGTGCGACGGCTACCCTGAACCCATGCGAAATCGCCTCCAGCTTCAGTGGTGGCGCCGCTTCTAGGCGGCGCGGATTTCGCACATCCATCGACGGACGGCCGCCCCGGAAGGCGGCCTTTCTCGTGTCCGCCCCCGGGATTCGGCGTTGTGGCAGTTCACTTCGACAGTGACTTCGACAAGGGGCAGCAGTGGAGACGAGCGGATATACCAGCGGTTACGTCACGGCCGGCGGCATCGGCGTCGAGCGCGAGACGCGCGAGGTGTCCGAGGAGGCGCTCGAGGAGATCGTGACCGCCCTCGGCGAACGGCGCGGCGGCGCCTTCTCCTCCGGGATGGACTACCCCGGCCGCTACAGCAGGTGGGCCTTCGGCTACGTCGACCCCTGCGTCGAGCTCGTCGCCAAGGGCCGCACCATCTCCGCCCGGGCTCTCAACGCCCGCGGCCGGGTCGTGCTGCCCGCCGTGACCTCGTGCCTGCTGGCCGCCGGCAAGCCGGTCGAGGAGCCCACCGCCGACCGGGTCGAGGTCCACGTGCCCGAGTCGGAGGACCTCCTGCCGGAGGAGCTGCGCAGCCGCCGGCCCACCGTCTTCAGCGCGATCCGCGAGGTCATCGCCGCGTTCAAGGGCGACGACCCGCACCTCGGCCTGTACGGCTCCTTCGGCTACGACCTGGCCTTCCAGTTCGAGCCCATCCGGCAGGAGCTCACCCGCCCCGCCGACCAGCGCGACCTCGTCCTCCACCTGCCCGACCGGATCGTCGTCATCGACCGCCAGCGCGAGACCTGCGTCGAGCACCGCTACGAGTTCACCGTCGACGGAGCGAGCACCCACGGCCTGGAGCGCACCGGCGACTCCACGCCCATCGCCACGCCCGCCGCGGTCCCGGCCGACCCGCCGAGGGGCGAGTACGCCAAGGTCGTCGCCGCCGCCAAGGAGAAGTTCAAGCGCGGCGACCTGTTCGAGGTCGTGCCCGGCCAGGTCTTCCACGCCGTCTGCACCGACCCGGCCGCCTTCTACCGCGGCCTGCGCCACAGCAACCCGGCCCCGTACGAGTTCATCGTCAGCCTCGGCGAGGGCGAGCACCTCGTCGGCGCCTCGCCCGAGATGTACGTCCGCGTCAACGGCGACCGGGTCGAGACCTGTCCCATCTCCGGCACGATCGCCCGCGGCAGCAACCCGGTCGAGGACGCCGAGGCCATCCGCACCCTCCTGTCCAGCGTGAAGGAGGAGTCGGAGCTGACCATGTGCACCGACGTCGACCGCAACGACAAGTCCCGCATCTGCGTGCCCGGCTCGGTGCGCGTCATCGGCCGCCGCCAGATCGAGCTCTACTCCCGCCTCATCCACACCGTCGACCACATCGAGGGCCGCCTGCGTCCCGAGTTCGACGCCCTCGACGCGTTCCTCACCCACATGTGGGCCGTCACCGTCACCGGCGCGCCCAAGACGTGGGCCATGCAGTTCATCGAGGACCACGAGGCGACCACCCGCCGGTGGTACGGCGGCGCCATCGGCTTCATCGGCTTCGACGGGTCCATGAACACCGGCCTGACCCTGCGCACCGCCCAGATCAAGGACGGCCTCGCGACCGTCCGGGCCGGCGCGACGCTGCTGTTCGACTCCGACCCCGAGGCCGAGGAGCGCGAGACCGAGCTCAAGGCCAGCGCCCTGCTCGGCGCCCTGGCCGCCGTCAACCAGCCGGACGCCGTGGTCGCCGAGCCGGTCCGCGAGCAGCCCGGGCTCGGCATGAAGGTGCTGCTCGTCGACCACGAGGACTCCTTCGTCAACACCCTGGCCGACTACTTCCGCCAGGAGGGGGCCGACGTGGTGACGCTGCGCCACGGGTTCCCGCCGGCGATGATCGACGAGGTGGCGCCCGACCTGGTGGTGCTCTCGCCCGGCCCCGGCTGGCCGTCCGACTTCGGCATGTCGGCGCTGATCGGCGAGATCTACGCCCGCGACCTGCCGGTCTTCGGCGTGTGCCTGGGCCTGCAGGCGATGGTGGAGCAGGCCGGCGGGTCGCTGGAGCTGCTCGACTACCCCGAGCACGGCAAGCGGGGTCAGGTCACGCGGCTCGGCGGCAGCGCGCTGCTGGAGGGGCTGCCCGAGGAGTTCACCGCCGCCCGCTACCACTCGCTGCACGCCAAGCGGCCCGGCGTGGTGGGCTTCGAGGCCACGGCGGTGACGCCCGACGGCAACGTCATGGCCATCGAGGACACCCGCAACCGGCGGTTCGGGGTGCAGTTCCACCCCGAGTCGATCCTCACGGTCGAGGGCGGCGCCGGGGCGAAGATCATCGCCAACGTCCTGCGCCTCACCCGCCGCTGACCCACCCGCGGGCCCGGCCCACACCGGGCCCGCACACCCCGGCTCACGCCCCTCGGCTTGCGCCCCTGGCTCGCACGCCTCGTCTCGCGCCCCTCGACTTGCGCGATTGTGCACCTCGACCTACACGATCGCCCCCGCCCCACACCGCGCCTCCACCCCACACCGCGCCCTCCGCCCCACACCGCGCCGCCCCGCCCTCTCGCCTGACGCAGTCCCGCCTGACGCTCGTGCCGCGCCGTCCGGTGCGGCCCCGCTCGTGCGCCTCGACCTGCGCGATCGCGCTGCCGCACCACCGTGCGGCGCCTCCCGCCCGGCGCAGTGCCGCCGCGAGATGCCGGGGCGGGCGGTGATGTCAGGCCGGAGACGCCTGCGGCCGCGGGGTCTGTGTCGGGTCGGGGACCTTGGGGCGGTGGGGGCTGGATCAGGGGGAGTCCCTCGGCGGAGAGGTCGTGGGCTGGCGGCATTGGGGGCGGCGGGGTCTTGGGGCGGGCGGGGCACGCCGGGCCGGGGACTCCAGGTCAGGCGGGGAAAGCGGGGGCGGCGGCCCGGCCGCACCCCCTAGAGTCTCCGCATGCTCCCCCTCGGCCTGTCCGACACGGTGTGCGAAGCGCTGCTCGCCCCGCTGGTCGACCACCACTGCGACGCCGTGCGCCGCGACGACCTGTCCCGGGCCCAGTACGAGCTGCTGATCGGCGGCGGCGTGCCCGCGCCACCCGGCACCACCCACTTCGACACCCCCGTCGGCGTGGCCGTGCGCCGCTGGTGCGCACCCGTGCTCGACCTGCCCCCGCACGCGCCGCCCGCCGTCTACCTGGCCCGGCGGGCCGAGCTCGGGGCGGCCGAGGCCAACGGCAGGCTGCTGCGGGCCGCCGGGGTGGCGGCGTTCCTCGTCGACACCGGCACGGAGGACGACGACCTTCTGCCGGCCGCCGAGATGGGCCGCCAGGGCTCCGCCGCCGCCGCCGAGATCGTCCGCGTCGAGCAGGTCGAGCACGACGTGGCCGAGATGGCCGGCTCCTCCGCCGACTACCTGGAGGGCCTGGCCGAGGAGCTGGCCGCCCGCGCCGCCGGCGCCGTGGGCCTGAGCACGGTCGCCGGTCACCTGCACGGCCTCGACTTCGACGCCGCCCGCCCCAGCCGCGGCTCGGTCATCGCCGCCGCCGGCCGCCGGCTGGCCGACCCCAAGGAGCCGCTGGCCGACCCGGTCGCGCTGCGCCACCTGCTGTGGACCGCCGTGGACGTGGCCCGCGAGCGCGGCCTGCCCCTCCAGCTCCACGCGGGCGCCGGCCCCGACGCCGGGCACGCGGCGCCGCACCGCACCGACCCCGCGCTGCTGACCGGCTTCCTGCGGGCGCTCCAGCCCGCCGGGGTGCCGGTGATCCTGCTGCACTGCTACCCGTTCCACCGCCAGGCCGCCCACCTGGCGGCGGCGTACCCGCACGTCCACGTGGACGTCGGACGGGCGCTGACCCGCACCGGCGCCGGCGCGTGGCGGGTCGTGGACGAGCTGCTGGAGCTGGCGCCGTTCCACAAGCAGCTCTTCGGCTCCGGCTGCTCCGGCGTGGCCGAGACCGCCCACCTCGGCGCCGTGGCGTTCCGCCGCGCCCTGGGCCGGGCGCTGAAGGAGCGGATCGACGCGGGGGAGTGGAGCGCCGCCGACGCCGCCCGGGTCGCCTACATGATCGGCTCGGGCAACGCCCGCCGCGTCTACCGCCTCTGACCTCGGGCTCCGGCCCGGGGCCGCTCGTGGCGGAAACGGGCGGCAGGCCACCCCGGAGTTCGCGCCCGGGCCCCCGACCTGGTTTGCTTGGGCCGTCACATGGCCCAACAGTGCTTGGGCCGTCACATCGCCTATCCGAGCGGGGGCTCGCCATGCGCACCGTCGAACCCGAGGTCTTCATCGTCGCCCGTCCGCAGCTCGACTACGACGAGCTGGCCCGCTACCTGGGCGAGATCGGCGGCGAGCGGTGGCTGGAGCGCCTCGACCGGGGCGAGCTGGACGCGCAGAACCTCGCCGAGTTCGCTGGCCGGCTCTGCTACCGCTCGTTCGAGCCCGGTCTCAACCCCAACGTGGTCCGCATCCGCGAGAACCAGGACGAGTACCTGCGCAACATCCTGGCCAGCGCCCACGGCTCCGTCCTGGAGCACGTCAGCTTCAGCTTCGTGCTGCACAACGTCAGCCGGGTCCTCACCCACGAGCTGGTCCGCCACCGGCCCGGCGTGGCCATCTCCCAGGAGTCGCTGCGCTTCGTCCGCCTCGACGAGCTGCCGTTCTGGTTCCCCGACTGGGCCCGCGAGGACTCCGAGCTGATGGAGCGGGCCACGGCCGTGCTGGAGGAGCTGGAGCGCTTCCAGATCTGGATGGCCGACCACTTCGAGCTGGACGAGGAGGGCAAGCCGTTCTCCGAGAAGAAGCACCGCACCTCGTTCATGCGCCGCTTCGCCCCCGAGGGCCTGGCCACCGGCCTGGTCTGGACGGCCAACGTCCGCACCCTTCGCCACACGATCGAGGCCCGCACCGCGGTCGGCGCGGAGGAGGAGATCCGCCTGCTGTTCCAGCGCATCGGGGAGCTCATGCTGAAGGAGGCCCCGGCCCTGTTCGGCGACTACGTCGTCGAGGACGGCGCGTGGATCCCCGGCTGGCGCAAGGTCTGACGCGGCCCGGCCGGCAGACCGGGGTCAGGCGGACGGGTCACACAGACCGGTCACACAGACCGGTCAGGCCAGGCTGGGCATCACGTACACCTCGGCCCCCGGCGGCAGCGCGCAGTCGAGGCCGCCGAGGCCCAGCGCGTTCTCCCCGGAGACGAACATGCTGATGTGGCGGCGGATCCGCCCGTAGTCGTCGCGCAGCCGCTCCTCCAGCAGCGGGTGCGTACGGCGCAGCGTGTCGAGCGCCGACCCCAGCGTGGGCGAGGCGTCGGTGTCCGCCGCGACCGCGAACACCTTCACCTCGCTCCTGCCGCTCACCCAGCGCCGCAGCGAGCTGGGCAGCACGAACACGACCATGGTCACGGGTCTGGCCCGCCGGGCAGCCATGTCCTACAACACCGCCGCGCGGACCGTCAGGACGTCCGGCAGGTGCCGGGCCACCACGCTCCAGCTCTCGCCGCCGTCGGCCGAGGCGTACACCTCGCCGTCGCGGGTGCCGAGGAACACGCCCGCCTCCGAGGCGGTCATCGCGTCGCGCAGCACCGTGACGTGGACCGGCGGCTCCGGAAGGCCGTGGTCGAAGGGCCGCCACGTGCCGCCGGCGTCGTCGGAGCGGTAGACCCGCAGGCGGTGCTCCACCGGGGTCCGGTCGACGTCGGCCTGGAGCGGCAGCACGTACACCGTGTCGGGCCGGCGCGGGTCGACCACGACGGGGAAGCCGAAGTCGGACGGCAGCGACGCGCCGATCCCCTCCCAGGAGCCGCCGAAGTCGTCGCTGCGGTAGACGCCGAAGTGGTGCTGCAGGAACAGCCGGTCGGGCCGCGACGGGTGCAGCGCCACCTTGTGCACGCACTGGCCGAACTCGGGATACTGCTGCCCCTCCGGCAGGAACGGCGCCCGGATGCCCTGGTTGGCCGCCTCCCACGACACGCCGCCGTCGGAGGTGCGGTAGAACCCGGCCGCCGACACGGCCACGCCCATCACCCGCGGGTCGTCCGGGTGCGCGACGATCGTGTGCAGGCACAGCCCGCCGCCGCCCGGCTGCCAGCGCGGCCGGTGCGGGTGCTCCCACAGGCCCTCCACCAGCTCGTAGGTGACGCCGCCGTCCTCCGAGCGGAACAGCGCGGCCGGCTCCGCGCCGGCCCACACCACGCCGGGCTCGGACGGCGACGGCAGGAGCTGCCACACGCGGGTCAGCGTCGCGCCGGTCTTGTCGGGGAACGCGATCGGCGGCCGGGACGCCTCCTGCCAGGTCTCGCCGAGGTCGTCGGAGTACATCACCGACGGGCCGAAGTGGCCGTACTCGATGCCGGCCAGCAGCCGCGGGGAGGGGCCGCGCGTGTCGATCGCCACCGACGGGACCCCGACCGTGGAGAAGCGGATCGGCTGCACCTCGAAGGGGCCGCCGTCCGCCGAACGGGCGAGGAAGAGCCCCTTGCGGGTGCCGATCGCGAGCATCGCGTCACTCATAGCAGACTCCCATCACCGCTGCCATCGCTCCCGTGCCTCTTCGGGCCATCGTGCCACGCTCCCGCCGGGGCCGCCGGAGAGTGGGGGATTCGCGGCCGGACCGTGCTCGCAGCGTGACAGCGCGTTGGCCGGGCGCGGGCTGAGCTGCGGCTTTGCGCAACCCGGCATCGGGCGCGCGCTACGCGGCGACGCGCGCGGGGTAGGTCCCTGGCCGGTGAGGCGTGCCCGGCGGGGGAGTCCCGGGGCGCCTGGCGACAGGGGGGGAGTGTCCCGTGAGGGTGGTCATCGATCTCACGCGCTGCCAGGGGTACGGCCAGTGCGCCTACCTCGCGCCGGAGGTCTTCACGATGCACGGCGACGAGGCCGTCGCCTACGACCCCGAGCCCGACGACGCGCAGCGCGAGCACGTCCTGCGCGCCGCCGCGGCCTGCCCGGTGCAGGCCCTGCACGTCGACCGCAACACGATGCGGCACTGGACGGCGCCGGTCAGGCGGCTCGGCGACGGCTCCGGCGGGATCGTCCGCGACGGGCACATCGTCATCGTCGGCGGCTCGCTGGCCGGCGGCCGGGCGGCCGGGGTGCTGCGCCGCGAGGGGTTCACCGGCCGGCTGACCGTGATCGGCGAGGAGACGCACGAGCCGTACGACCGGCCGCCGCTGTCCAAGCAGATCCTCACCCGCCGCGTGCCGGCCGAGCACGCCCGGCTGCCCCGCCTGCGCGAGGTCGAGGCCGACTGGATCCCCGGCAACCCGGCCACGGGCCTGGACCTGGCCACCAAGACCGTACGCCTGGCCGACGGCCGCGAGGTGGCCTTCGACCGGGTGCTGATCGCCACGGGCACCCGCGCCCGGCCCTGGCCGAACGAGGCCGAGGCGGCGCTGGAGGGCGTCCACGTCCTGCGCACGCTGGAGGACGCCACCGGCCTGCGCGAGGCGCTGGCCGCGGGGCCGGAGCGGGTGCTCGTCATCGGCGGCGGGTTCACCGGGTCGGAGGTCGCCTCGGCCTGCCGGGAGCTGGGCCTGCCCGTCACGCTCGTCGAGCGCGGGCCCGCCCCGCTCGTCGGCGCGCTGGGCGGCGTGATCGGCCGGATCGCCGGCGGCATCCAGCGCGACCACGGCGTGGACCTGCGCTGCGGCGTGACCGTCACCGCCCTGGAGGACGACGGCGCCGGGCGGCTGCGCCGGGCCCGCCTGTCCGACGGGAGCACGGTCGAGGCCCAGGTGGCGGTGGTCGCGCTCGGCGCCGTGCGCAACGTCGAGTGGCTGCGCGGCTCCGGGCTCGCGGCCGGTCCCTGGGGGGTGGCCTGCGACGCCGGGTGCCGCGCCGTGGACGTCAACGGCCTGGTCACCGACGACGTGTTCGTGGCCGGCGACATCGCCCGCTTCCCGCACCCGGTCTTCCACTACCAGTTCATGGCGCTGGAGCACTGGGGCAACGCCGTCGCCCAGGCCGAGGTGGCCGCGCACAACATGGTCAGCGACCAGGCGCACCGCTGGCCGCACCTGTCGCTGCCGGTGTTCTGGTCGAGCCAGTTCGGGATCAACATCAAGTCCGTGGGCGTGCCCACGCTCGCCGACCAGCTCGTCGTCACGCAGGGGTCGGTGGCTGAGCGCCGCTTCGTCGCCGTGTACGGCTACAAGGGCCGCATCACCGCCGCGGTCACCTTCGACCAGGCGATCTGGCTGGAGTTCTACCAGCGGCTCATCGAGCGGGCCGCGCCGTTCCCGCCGGACTTCCGGCACGTGGACATGCGGCGGGACACGGGGCCCGTACCGGCGGAGGTGCCCGAGCGCGCCCTCGCCGGCGAGGGCGCCACCGTCGTGGTGACCGGCCACGATCCGGCCGAGCGCAGCGCCTCCCTCCTGTACGGCGGCGAGGCGTGACCGAGCCCGCGCCCCCAGCGCCCCGGCTCCCCGCACCCCGGCTCCCCGCATCCGGGCCCCCCGCATCCGGGCCCCGGAGGCCCACGCCCGCCCGCCACAGGCCCAGGAAGGACCGCCATGGCATCCGATGACGTCTTCCGGCAGATCCTCGACCCCGCCGGCCGCGCCGACCCGTACCCGCTGTACGCCGAGCTGCGCGAGACCCCGGTCTTCCGGCGCGAGGACGGCACCTGGGTGGTCAGCACGTACCGTGAGATCGTGGAGCTGCTGCACGACCCGCGGATCAGCTCCGACCGCCGCAACCTCGCCCACCGGCCCGAGGGGGACGTGGCCGACGGGATGGGCGGCGTCTCGTTCATCACCACCGACCCGCCCGAGCACGACCGGCTGCGGCGGCTGGCGGTGCGCCACTTCGGGCCGCCGCACAGCGCCGGCCGCGTCGAGTCGCTGCGCCCCGAGATGCTGGCGATCACCACCGAGCTCATCGACGGCCTGACCGGGCACACCCGCGCGGACCTCGTGGACGAGATCGCCTACCCGCTGCCCGTCACGGTGATCTGCCGGCTGCTCGGCGTGCCCCGGGAGGACGAGCCGCGCTTTCACGCCTGGGCCGACGCGGTCGTCGAGTCCCTCGGCCCCGGTGAGGAGGACCGGGCCGAGCGCGAGCAGGCGCGGGCCGAGGCGATCTCCAAGCTCCAGACGTACCTCGCCGACCTCGCCGCGGCGCGCAGGGACGCGCCGGGCGACGACCTGCTGTCCGGCCTGGTCACCTACGAGGGGCCGGAGGGCAGGATGTCCCCGGTCGAGGTGATCGCCACGTCCGCGCTGCTGCTCATCGCCGGTCACGAGACCACGGTCAACCTCATCACCAACGGCATGCTCACGCTGCTGCGCCATCCCGAGCTGATCAAGCGGCTGCGCGCCGAGCCGGACCTGATCGTCACGACGGTGGAGGAGCTGCTGCGGTACGAGCCGCCGGTCCACTTCCTGTCGTCGCGGGTGGCGCTGGCCGACATCCCGATCGCCGGGACGACGATCCCGGCGGGTGCGCCGGTCGTCCTCGTCCTCGCCTCGGGCAGCCGGGACCCGGCGCACGTGAGCCACCCGGACACCTTCGACCCGGACCGCCGCTACAGCGAGCACCTCGGCTTCGGCGGCGGGATCCACTACTGCTTCGGCGCGGCGCTGGCCCGGCTGGAGGGGCAGATCGTCCTGCAGCAGCTCGTGAACCGGCTGGTGAACCCGCGGCTGGTGGAGGACCCGCCGCCCTACCGGCCCAGCGCCACGCTGCGCGGCCCCCGGCACCTGCTCGTCGACTTCGAGGCGGTCAACCCGGCGAGCCCGTGAGGCACCGGCCGGAACAGGGCGGCAGGCGGGAGGGCAGGCGGGCTGGGGTGAGGTCAGGCGGGGAGGCGGCGGGTCAGGCCGGGTGATCGGCTCGGAGGATCCGGCCGGCCAGGTCGTGCAGCGTGGCGCGCTCGGCGGCCGTGAGCGGGGCCAGCGTCCGCTCCTCCACGGCCGCGACCACGGCCCGGCCCCGGCCGAGCGCCGCCCGGCCGGCGTCGCTGAGCGAGGCCCGGTAGCGCCGCCGGTCGCCCGGGTCGCGCTCGCGCACGGCCAGTCCGTCCTCCACCAGGCCGTCCATCAGCCGAGCCATGTCGCTCGGGTCGAGCCCGAGCCGGTCGCCGAGCTCGCGCTGCGCCGCCGGTCCGTGGTCGGCGAGCGCCGCCAGCACCGCGAACCGCCACAGGCTGAGCCCGGTCTCCTCGGCCAGCCGCGCGGCCGCGGCGCGCCGGGCGGCGACCGCGACCTTGTGCAGCACGAACGTCGTGATCCCGAGCAGGGTCGGCGGCGGCTCCATGACCCTCTAGTGTAGGGTTCCACCAATCATTGGTGGCTACCAACTATTCAGGAGAATCATGGACGCCCTCTACCCCCGCCTGCTCGTCCGCGACTTCCCCGCCTCGGTGGCCTTCTACCAGGCCGTCATGCGCGACCTGCACGGCGTGGAGCCGGTGAAGGTCATCCCCGAGGCTTCCTACGCCAACTGGGACGTCGACGGCCAGGCCGGGCTCGTCCTGTTCGGCCGCGCCGCGGTCAGCGCGGCCGTCGGCACCTCCGGCCTCCCGGAGAGCGCGGCGGCCCAGGACGCGGCCATGCTCGTCATGCGGGTGGACGACGTCGAGGCCGCCGCCGCGTGCCTGACCGGCCACGGAGCCCGGCTCGTCGCCCCGCCCCAGGACCGTCCCGCCTGGGGCCCCACCCTGCGCACCGCCCACCTGCGCGACCCCGAGGGCACCCTCATCGAGCTCCAGTCGTACTAGCCCCCGGGACGCCCTCGGCGGGCGCGCGTCGTACCGGCCGCCCTTACCTCCCACGTCATCGCGGCCCTTCCCTCCGGTACCGTAGCGTTTGCGCCATGGGAGCACTTGCCGTAGAGCACGAGGAGACTTTCGGAGACCTGCTGCGAGCCTGGCGCCAGCGGCGCCGGGTGAGCCAGCTCGACCTGGCCATCGAGGCCGACGTGTCGGCGCGGCACGTCAGTTTCCTGGAGACCGGCCGGGCCCGGCCGAGCCGCGAGATGGTGATGAAGCTCGCGGAGGAGCTGGAGGTGCCGCTGCGGCACCGCAACCGGCTGCTGGTCGCGGCCGGTTTCGCGCCGGTGTTCCCCGAGCGGGAGGTGCGGGCGCCCGAGATGGCCGCGGTGCGCCGGGCCCTCGACCGGATCCTCGCCGGGCACGAGCCGTACCCGGCGCTGGTCGTGGACGCCGGCTGGAACCTGGTCGCGGCCAACGCCGCCGCCGGCATGTTCATGGAGGGGGTGCCCGCCGAGCTGCTCCGGGAGCCGGTCAACGTGATGCGCCTGTCGCTGCACCCCGACGCCATGGGCGGGCGGCTGGTCAACATCGCCGAGGTCCGCGCGTACCTGCTGAACCAGCTCCGCCGCCAGGCCGAGGCGTCCGGGCACGGCGCGCTGGCCGAGCTGCACGACGAGCTGGCCTCCTACACCTACCCCGGCGTGGAGCTCAACGTGGCGCACGTGCCCGGCCCGGCCGACATCCTGCTGCCGCTGCGCGTCCGCCACGGCGACGGGATCCTGTCCATGTTCACCACGATCGCCACCTTCGGCACGCCGATGGACGTCACGGTGTCGGAGCTGGCCATCGAGACGTTCTGGCCGGGCGACGAGGAGACCGCGGCGTTCTTCGGCCGTCCCGCCGCCACGGCCTGAGCCCCGTGCGCGGCGGTCAGCGCTCGTCGTGGACGACGTCCCGGTGGATGCGGGCCGGCGGCACCCCGTCCTCCTGCAGCCGGCGCACCGTCTCGCTGACCATGGCCGCCGGCCCGCACACGTACACCTCGTGCTCGGCCCACGAGTGGAAGCGCTGCGTCACCTCCGGCAGACGGCCGCGCATGCCGTCGTAGGAGGAGTCGCCGGACACCACGGGCACCACGCGCAGCCACGGGAACGCCGACTCCATCCGGACGAGGTCCGGCAGGTCGTACAGCTCGTCCGCGGTCCGCGCGCCGTACAGCAGGTGGATGCCGGGGCGGCGGCCGGAGGCGATGATCTGCTCGATGATCGCCTTCAGCGGGGCCAGGCCCGTGCCGCCCGCCACGCACAGCACGTCCCGGCAGCCCGCCTCGGGCGGCGCCATCGTGCCCATCGGCGGGCCCAGCATGATCGCGTCGCCGATGCGGGTGTCGCGGGCGAGCGTGGTCGAGACCCATCCGCCGGGCACGGAGCGGACGTGCAGGCGCAGCGTGTTGTCGGCTCGCGGCGCGTTGGCGATGGAGAACGGCCGCCACACGCGCGGCCAGCGCGCGGTCTGCACGGTCACGTACTGCCCGGCCGTGAACGGCAGCCGCTGCGTGGGACGCACGGTGACGACCGCGATGTCGGGCGTGCGGCGCTCGTGGTCGACCACCTCCGCCACCCACCAGGCGGGCGACACCCCGGCGTCCTCCTGGGCCGCCCGCATCATCAGCTCGGCCGCGGCGTTGTAGGCGGCCACCCAGGCCGCCTCGATCTCGTCGGTCCACACGTCGGCGGCGAAGCGGCGGACGGTGGCCAGCAGCGCCCGCCCGATCGCGCCGTAGTGCTCCGCCAGCACGCCGTACTTGCGGTGGTCGCGCCCGAGCTGGCCCAGGAACGAGGCCAGACTGTCCGGGCTGTCCAGACTCCACACGATGCGGGTCAGCGCACTGAAGAGCCGGTCGCGCTGCGCGTCCATGCCCGGCGGGAACAGGCAGCGCAGGTGCGGGTTCTCGGCGAACAGCCGGCCGTAGAAGTAGGCGGCCGCCTTGCCGGCCACCGGCTCGATGACGGAGAAGCTCTCTTTTACCAGGCGCGGATTCAACGACATTGCCACATCAACCCCACCCCATGGACCGGAATCGCATTCCGGTCGTGTCGACCCACCTCCTGACGGCTCCGGGTGACGAGCGTCCGGCACGACCCCGGCTCGGCCGATCGCTCGGAAATCGAGTCTTACACCACCACATGGACGTCACAACCGTTTCGCGCCGATACGGTGCGAACCCGAACTATGCGTGACGGTACTGTTATTCATCGCGGTCAAGGCGGCGCGCATTTCGGACGCGAAACGTGAATTTCTCTTTCATTAGCTTTTTCTGGCTGTTTCGCGTTTTGTCGAGAAACGCGGCCCGAGAGTCCGTGGACGAGATCTCGTCGCGGGGGTGCCGTGAGCGAAACGCCGTGCGCCATGATGGCCTCGCGGCCACCGCACCGCCGGGCGGCCGTCCCGACTCCTGCTCGCACCTGGAGATCGCATGGCCCGACCGCTGATCGGCATCACCGCCTACTTCGAGGCCGCCCGCTGGGGTGACTGGGTGCGGGAGGCGGTCCTGTCGCCCCCCGCCTACGCCAAGGCGGTCGAGCGGGCCGGCGGTGCGCCCGTGCTGCTGCCGCCCCTGTCGCCCGCCACGGCCGCCGACCACGTCCGCGGCCTGCGCGGCCTGGTGCTGGCCGGAGGCGCCGAGGTCGGCGCCGACGCCTACGGCGAACAGCAGGACGCCCGCCTCCCCGCGCCGCAGGCCCACCGCGACCGCTACGAGCTGGCCCTCGCCCGCGCCGCCGTCCAGGCCGGCCTGCCGATCCTCGCCGTCGCCCGCGGCATGCACGTGCTCAACGTCGCCCAGGGCGGCACCCTCATCCCCTGGCTGCCCGACACGCTCGGCCACGACCGCCACGGCGAGCCCGGCGTCCCCCACACGATCCAGGTCAGCGTGTCGAGCAAGCTCGGCAAGGCCGTGGGGGAGCGCGTCGAGGTGATCGCGCCCCACACGCAGTCCGTACGGCGGCTCGGCTCGGGGCTGCTGGCCGTCGCCTGGGCCGAGGACCAGATCGTCGAGGCCGTCGAGCTGCAGGGCCACCGGTTCACGGTGGGCGTGCAGTGGCATCCCGAACGGGGCACGGGCGCCGGGCTGTTCGGTGCGCTCGTCGAGGCGGCCCGCTAGGCTCCGAGCATGCCGCTGAACCCTCAGGCGCGCGACTTCCTGGAGCGCTACCGGCCGGACGACGGCGGCGCCCTGGACACCCTCGACCTCGCCGCCGTCCGGGAGGCGCGGGAGGCGGCCGACCCCATGGCCGCGCACCGCGGCCCCCTCACCCGCATCGCCTCCGTCCGCGACGAGAGCGCCGAGGGCGTGCCCATCCGGATCTACCGGGCCGACCGCGGCGACGGGCCGCTCCCGGTGCTGGTGTCCTTCCACGGCGGCGGCTGGGTCTTCGGCGGCGTCAAACGCGACGACGCCACCGGCCGCGACCTCGCCCTGCGCACCGGCGCGGTGGTCGTCTCGGCCGGCTACCGGCTGGCCCCCGAGCACTCCTTCCCGGCCGCGGCCGACGACGCCTGGACCGTCGTGCGCGACGTCTTCGCCCGCCCGGCGTTCTACCAGTGCGACGGCTCCGTCGCGGTGACCGGCGTCAGCGCCGGCGGCAACCTGGCCGCCGTCGCCGCCTGGCAGGCCCGCGACGCCGGGCTCACGCTCGTCCACCAGGCGCTCGTCACCCCGGTCCTCGACCTGGCCATGGACTCGCCGAGCTACGCGGAGTACGGGCGGGGCTTCGGGCTGGACGCCGCCGAGATGGCGTGGTTCGCCCGGCAGTACGCGCCGGGCGCCGACCCCGCCGACCCGCGCCTGTCGCCGCTGCGGCTCCCGTCGGTCGCCGGCCTGCCGCCCGCCACCGTCGTCACCGCCGAGTACGACGTGCTGCGCGACGAGGCCGAGCGCTACGGCGAGCGCCTGGCCGCGGCGGGCGTGCCCGCCGAGGTGGTCCGCTACGACGGGACCGTGCACGGCTTCTGCTCCTTCCCCGGCCTGTTCGACCAGGCGGTGGAGGCCCGCGAACTGGTCGCCCGCCGCCTGCGCGACGCCTTCGGCCGGGAGGAGGTCTCGTGACCGTAGAGGGTTGTCATGGACGGAGGGAGACCCGGTGACCGTTCCCGGCTACGAGGGGTACGAGCGGCTGCGCGTCGACATGCCGGCCGACGGCGTGCTGCGCGTCACGATCAGCGAGCCGCGCCGGCTCAACGCCGTCGACACGACCGGCCACCGCGAGCTCGCCACCATCTGGCGCGACGCCGACCGCGACGACGCCGTCCGCGCCGTGCTGATCACGGGAGAGGGCGCGGCGTTCTCCGCCGGCGGCGACCTGTCCATGATCGAGGAGATGACGCGCGACCACGCCGTGCGGATGCGGGTGTTCGCCGAGGCCCGCGACATCGTCTACAACGTCGTCAACTGCTCCAAGCCGGTCGTCTCCGCCATCGTGGGGCCGGCGGTGGGGGCCGGGCTCGCCGTGGCGCTGCTCGCGGACGTCTCCGTCGCCGGGCGCACCGCCCGGATCATCGACGGCCACACCCGGCTCGGCGTCGCCGCGGGCGACCACGCCGCGATCGTCTGGCCGCTGCTGTGCGGGCTGGCCAAGGCCAAGTATCACCTGCTGCTGTGCGAGGCCGTCACGGGGGAGGAGGCCGAGCGCATGGGCCTGGTCGGCCTGTGCGTCGACGACGACCGGGTGCACGAGACCGCCCTCGACCTCGCCGTCCGGCTGGCCGGCGGGTCCCAGGAGGCGATCAGGCTCACCAAGTACGCGCTCAACAACTGGCTGCGCCTGGCCGGCCCCTCCTTCGACGCCTCGCTGGCGATGGAGTTCCTGGGCTTCACCGGGCCCGACGTGGCCGAGGGCGTGCGGGCGCTGCGCGAGAAACGGCCGCCGTCCTTCTCCTGATTCTGCTGATCAGGTGAGGCCCCGGCACTGGTGGGTAGGCGCAGCCTCGTGCACTCCGAGGAGGCCGTCCACCTGCCGCAGCGCCGGCGCGAGGAGACGAGGGGCCTGCCCGCCGGGGCCGAGAACGCCGCCCTGGGGAACGGCTCGCGGCAGGCGGCCGGCGACCGGCACGGTCATGCGCACCGGCCACGCGCATGCCGTGACCGGCGACGGCCGAGGGACGGTCCGGCGCCGGGGACGCGGGAGGGTTGAGACCAAGCTCTCCCCGCTCCGGACGGCCGGGCGGCCGGGCCGCCGCATGCGGTCCCGTGCGGCGGTGTGCGGTCCCGTGCGGCGGTGTGCCGTCAGACGCGGGGGCGGCGCGCGTGGAAGACGAACGCCGGCGGCGCGTTCCGCCACACCGTGCGGCTCGGCACCACCTCCTCGAACCGCTCGGCCAGCAGTGCCCGGAACCGCCGGGCCGACCCCAGCGGGATCGCGTGCACGTACGAGAACGTGGTGAAGGCGGCCGCCGGGCTCATCGCCGAGACGACCGCCTCCATCAGGCGGTGCTGCAACGCGGCCGGGAACGCCGCCCAGGGCAGGCCGCTCACCACCACGTCCGCCTGGCCGAGCCCCCGCTCGGCGAGCAATCCCGACAGCTCCGCCGCGTCGCCGTGCACCACGTCCACCCGGGGGAAGCGGGCCGCCAGCAGGGCCGCCATCGGCGCGTTCAGCTCCACCGCCAGGTGCCGCCCGCGACCGGCCAGCCGCCGCTGGATCTCCGCGGTGAACGGCCCCGTGCCCGGCCCCAGCTCCACGACCACCGGCTCGCCCCGCTCGGGCACCGGCGCGCAGACCGAGCGGGCCAGCCGCCACGAGCTGGGAGCGAACGCGCCGACCCTGATCGGGTCGCGCAGGAACTGACCGAAGAACAACGCGCTGTCGTGAGCCATGCCCCGACCGTAGGGGCGCCCGGCAGGCCGGCTGATCCGCCGGACGGACGCGGATCCGGCCACTTGGAGGAGGCCGGGTCCTCCGTCCGGAGGATCGGGACACGGGGTACGTCCGGATAGTTTTCAGGGCATGCGTTGGCGTGGCGTGGCGCTGGATGCGCTGCCGGCGGTCTCGGGGACCGCACTGGACCTGCTCGTGTCGGGCGAGGCGGCGGGGATCGGCGACCTGCCCCCGTCCATGACGGTGCCCATGGCGGTGCTGGCCGGACTGCCCCTGGGGCTCCTGCGGACCAGACCGATGTGGGCGGCCCTGTCCATGGCGGCGTTCCTGATCTTCACCGACCAGGTCGGTTCGTACACCTCCAACACGGCGCAGATCCTCATCTGCGTCGCCGTCGGCAACGCCGCCTACCGCTGCCGGCCGCGCGCCGCGGCCCTGTGCGTGGCCGCCGCGATCCTCGCGTCCGGGATCAACATGGCCGACCCGGGCATCGCGTTCACCCAGAACTCGTGGATGTACGCGGCGCTCGTGCCCGGCTTCCCGGCCCTGGTCGGCGGCTACCTGCGCAGCCGCACGAGCCGCTTCCAGCCGCACGACATCACCCCCGACGTGCTGCTCGCCGGCGCCGGGGTGGCCATCGGGGTGCTCAGCACCTGGAGCTCCTGGGGCCTGGGGAGCCCGCCGGTGTGGGTGGTCGGGCTCCTCGCCGTGTGCGGCGGCCTGTCGCTCGGCGTGGCCCGCCGCCTGCCCGGCATGGTCCTCATCCTCCAGGGCCTGCTGCTCCTGGCCGCCGACCAGTACCTGGAGCAGGCGGTCAACTCGTGCCTCGTCCTCACCATGATCGCGCTCGGCGTGTTCGCGCTGCGGGTCGCGTCCTGGACCTGGACCGCGGTGGCGTACGCGGCCGGGTGCGTCCTCGCCTCCATCGCCGTGGTCGACGCCCAGACCGAGGTCACCCCGTTCCGCGTCGCCGTCCTCATGCTCCTGGTCGTCGCGCCCATCGCGATCGGCCGCTACCTCGGCGCCCGGCAGAGCGCGGCCGCCGCCGAGCGGCTGCGCGCGGAGGAGTCCGCGCGCCTCGCCCTCGCCCAGGTACGCGCCGACCAGCTCGCCGAGCGGGAACGGATCGCCCGCGAGGTGCACGACATCGTCGCCCACCACGTCGGCGCCATGGTGCTGCGGGCCGGCGCCGCCCGCTACGCCGCACCGCGGGGACCGGTCGCCGACGCGCTCACCGACATCCGCGACACCGGCCACCAGGTGCTGGAGGACCTGCGCGGGCTGCTCGACGTGCTGCGCGACCCCGGCGCCCGGCCCGGCCTGCTCGCCGACCCCGCCGACGTGATGCGCGAGTCCGCTGAGAGGATGGCCGCCGCTGGCCTCCTCGTGGACCTCCGCCTGGACCCCGGCACCGGCCGGGCGCCGCTCGTGGCCCGCGCCTCCGCCGCCCGCATCGTCCAGGAAGGGCTCACCAACGTGCTCAAACACGCCGGACCCGGCACCGAGGTCGTGGTGGCCCTCACCGCCCGCGGCAAGGGGCTGGTCGTCGAGATCGCCAACGGCCGCCCGCCGGCGGCCGTCGAGCGCCTGCCGTCCTCGGGCAGCGGGCTGGCGGGCATGCGGGAACGGGTGCGCGCGCTGGGCGGCACGCTGACGGCGGGGCCGCGCGAGGACGGCGGCTGGCTCCTCACCGCCACCCTCCCCGGGCCGCCCGGACCCGCCGGGCCCGCGGCTCCCTCCTCCGGCGGCCTGTCCGCCTTCTTCGGCTGCGAGCGCGCGCCCCAGGAGACCGCCGGGCCCGGCCCCGACGGGGACCTCGCGGACGGAGGCGACCTCGCGGATGACGGCGAGCTCGCGGGCGGTGGCGACCTCGCGGATGACGGCGAGCTCGCGGGCGGTGGCGAGCTCGCGGGCGGCGGCGGCCCGGTGCGGGGCGCGGGCGGCTCCGCGGCCGGCAAGGGGGCCGCGTGATCCGTGTGCTCGTCGCCGACGACCAGGCGCTCGTCCGGGCCGGCGTCCGCATGCTGCTGCAGGCCGCGGGCGACATGGAGGTGGTCGCCGAGGCGCAGGACGGGGCCGAGGCGGTCCGCCAGGCCGAGCGCCACGTGCCCGACGTCATCCTCATGGACCTGCGGATGCCCCGCGTGGACGGCCTGGAGGCCATCCGCCGCGTCCTCGCCGCCCGCCCCGCCGCCAGGATCGTCGTGCTCACCACGTTCGCCGAGGACGCCGACGTGCACGCCGCCCTGCGCGCCGGCGCGGTCGGCTTCCTCGTCAAGGACGACGAGCCCGAGCGCATGGTGGACGCCGTGCGCAAGGCCGCCGCCGGCGAACAGCTCCTCGCCCCGTCCGTGCTGCGCCGCGTCGTCGAGGGCTTCCTGGCCGCCGGCGACCGCGCCGCCGCGCCCGCGCCCGCCGGCCTGACCGAACGCGAGCTGGAGGTCCTCGCCCTCGTCGGCACCGGCCTGTCCAACGCCGAGATCGCCGAACGGCTGCACGTCGGCGTGACCACGGTCAAGACCCACGTCGGCGCCGCCATGGACAAGCTCGGGCTGCGCAACCGCATCCAGGCGGCCGTCGTCGCCCACCGGATGGGCCTGGTGGACGCCTCCTTCCGTCCCGTGCGCCCCACACGTCATCCCGGGGGCGGACCCGCGAATAACCCGGCAGGCTGACGACCGCCCACGGCCCCGGCCGAAAGCATGTGGATCCCTCACATCTCCAGGAAGGACCACATCCATGCAGGAGACCGTGGCCACGGCCGCGCCCCGTCAATCCGGGCAGGTGTCCGCCGGGCTGCTGTACGGGCTGCGCATCGTCGTCGTCGCGCAGGCGGCGTCCCTCCTCGTCGCCGCCTCGCTGGCCGGTCAGGCGGTCGGCGCCGGCGAGGCGATGCGCGAGGCCCACGTCATGGCCGGGATGGTCGTCCATCTCGTCGCGCTCGTGCAGGTCGTCCTCGCCGTGCTCGTCTGGCGGCCGGGACGCGGGGCGGGCTGGCCCGCGCTGGCGAGCGTGGCGCTGCTCGTCGTCGGCATGGCCCAGCACGTCACCTGGCTCTGGCTCGGCGCCCACGTGCCGAACGGGGTCGTCCTGTTCGGGCTGATCACGGCCATGCTCGTCTGGACCTGGTCCCCGCGGGCGGCCGTTCGCCGCTAACCTCGACCGTGTGCATGTGAAGATCTGCGGGCTCAGCGAGCCCGGCCACGTGGAGACGGCCGTCGAGGCGGGCGCGGACGCCATCGGGTTCGTGCTGACCCGCAGCCCGCGCCGGGTCACCCCCGAACGGGCGGCGGAGCTGGCCGCGCTGGTGCCCGCCCACGTGCTCACCGTGGGCGTCTTCCGCGGCGAGGACCCGGCCCAGGTGCGCGCGGCGACCCTCGCCGCCGGCCTCCGGGCCGTGCAGCTGCACGGGCACCACCCGCACGCCGACTTCACGGCGCTGAAGGACCTCGGGCTGACCCTGGTACGGGCCGTGGACGCCGAGGCCGACCTGCGGTGCGGCGCCTACGACGAGGACCTGCTCATCGTCGACGCGCCCCGCCCCGGCTCGGGGGAGCCGTGGGACTGGGCGGCCGTGCGCGGCCGTCCCTCGGGCCGCTGGCTGCTGGCGGGCGGCCTCGACCCGGCCAACGTGGCCACCGCGATCGAGGCGGCCCGGCCGTGGGGGGTGGACGTGTCGAGCGGCGTCGAGGTGGCGCCGGGCGTCAAGGACCCGGGGCTGATCCGCGACTTCGTCGCCGCGGCCCGGGGCGCTCGATGACCACCCACCCCGCTCCTGGCCCGGCCACCGGCGAGGACCCGCACGCGTCCCCGGCCCCCGGACCCGCCCGGCCGAGCCCCCTCGACGGCGGCCCGCGCGACGACGGCCTACGCAACGGCGGCCTACGCAACGGCGGCCTACGTGACGGCGCCCCGCGCGATGGGTGGCCGAGGGGCGACGGCCTGCATGACGGCGGCCTGCGCGATGACGGGCCCAAGGATGACGGCCCGCGCGATGGTGGGCCGCGCGATGACAGCCCGCGCGACCGTGACGCGGAGCTGGACCGGGTCCTCGCCTTCACCCACGCCTTCGCCCGGCGCAAGGCGGGCCGCGTGCTGGAGGCGCCCGGCGGCTTCGCCGTGCTGAACGACCGCTACCCCGCCTCCCACGACGACAACCGCCTCGTCATCCCCGCCCCCGCGCGGCCGGGCGGCGCCGTCCTGCCGGAGGAGGTGCTGCGGGCCGCCGACGAGGTGCTGGCCGGGCGCCGCCACCGCTACGTGTGCGTGGACGACGACACCCTGGGCGCCGCGTACGCCCCCGCCTTCGCCGCGGCGGGCTACGACCACGAGACCAACCTCGTCATGGTCTTCCGTGGCGTCCCGCCCGCGGACGCGCCGCCGGCGGAGGAGCTGACGCTGGAGGAGCTGGTGCCCGTCCTGCGCCACGACTGGCGCGAGGCTCTGCCCAACGTCCCCGACGACTCCGTCGAGCAGCTCGCGCTGCGCGTGGCGGAACGGCGGCGCGGCGCCGACGTGGTCCGCTTCCGCGGCGTGCGCGCCGGCGACGGCGAGATCGCGGCCCGCGCCGAGCTGTACGTCCAGGACGGCGTCGCCCAGATCGAGAGCGTCCACACCGGCACCCGCCACCGGGGCCGCGGCCACGCCCGCGCCCTCCTGCGCGCCCTGCTCGCCGAGGCCGCCGGCTGCGAGCCGATCTTCCTGATCGCCGCCGAGGAGGACTGGCCCAAGGACTTCTACACCCGCCTGGGTTTCCGCACGGCCGGCCGCACCCACGCCTTCCTCCGCCTCTGAGGCTCCGCGTACGCCCGGCAGGGCTCTGAGGCGTCCCCGCACCGGCGGGCGCGGACGGCCCCGGGGAGGCGCGGACGGGCCCGCTGCCGAGCGGTTACGACGCAGTAGGGTCTGCACCGTGAGCGAAACTTCCGCCGAGGACCGCATCTGGACGGTCCCCAACCTGCTGAGCTTCCTGCGACTCCTCGGCGTGCCCGTCTTCCTCTGGCTGGTCCTCGGGCCGAAGGCGGACGGGTGGGCCATCGCCGTGCTGGCGGTGGCGGGGTTCACCGACTGGCTCGACGGCAAGATCGCCCGCGCGTTCAACCAGACCAGCAGGCTCGGCCGGATCATCGACCCGGCCGCCGACAAGCTGTACGTGTTCTCGACCATCGTGGCGCTGCTGGTGCGCGACATCATCCCGTGGTGGCTGGTCGCCCTCATCCTGGCGCGCGAGCTCTTCGTCGCCTGTTTCATCCCCGTACTCCGTAAACACGGTTACCGGGCACTCCAGGTGCATTTCCTCGGCAAGGCCGCCATGTTCAATCTCATGTACGCCTTCCCGCTCCTCTTCCTCGCCTCCCACACGGGGTGGTATGCCGAGATGGCGCGCGTCACGGGATGGGCCTTCGCCGTATGGGGAACAGGTCTGTACTGGTGGGCGGGTGTGTTGTACGTCGTTCAGGTACGCCGGCTCGTAACTGCGACCACGAAGGAGTGATCGGGTGAAGGCGGTCGTCATGGCGGGCGGGGAGGGCACTCGGCTGCGACCGATGACCGCCAACCAGCCCAAGCCGCTGCTTCCGGTGGTCAACCGGCCGATCATGGAGCATGTGCTGCGCCTGCTCAAGCGGCACGGGGTGACCGAGACGGTGGTGACGCTCCAGTTCCTGGCCGCGCTCGTGCGCAACTACTTCGGCGACGGCGACGAGCTCGGCATGAGCCTCCAGTACGCCACCGAGGACGTCCCGCTGGGCACCGCGGGAAGCGTCAAGAACGCCGCCGACCGCCTCCGGGACGACCGCTTCCTGGTCATCTCCGGCGACGCCCTCACCGATATCGATTTGTCGGATATGGTGCGTTTTCACCGAGAAAATGGCGCTCTCATTACCATCGGGCTGAAGCGGGTGCCGAATCCGCTGGAGTTCGGGATCGTCATCATCGACGAGGCCGGCCGCGTGCAGCGCTTCCTGGAGAAGCCGACCTGGGGCCAGGTCTTCTCCGACACCGTCAACACCGGCGTGTACGTCATGGAGCCCGAGGTCCTCGACCACGTGGCCTCCGGGGAGCCCGTCGACTGGTCCTCCGACGTCTTCCCCCGCCTGCTGGCGAGCGGCGCCCCCATCTTCGGCTACGTCGCCGACGGCTACTGGGAGGACGTCGGCACCCACGAGAGCTACCTCAAGGCCCAGGCCGACGCCCTGTCCGGCAAGGTCAGACTGGACATCGGCGGCTTCGAGCTGTCGCCGGGCGTCTGGGTCGCCGAGTCGGCCTCCGTCGACCCCGACGCGACGCTGAAGGGCCCGCTGCTCATCGGCGACTACGCCAAGGTCGAGGCGGGCGCCGAGCTGCGCGAGTACACCGTCCTCGGCAACAACGCGGTCGTGCGCGAGGGCGCCTTCCTGCACAGGGCCGTCGTCCACGACAACGTCTACCTCGGCCCCGGCGCCCACCTGCGCGGCTGCGTCGTCGGCAAGAGCACCGACATCATGACGGGCGCCCGCATCGAGGAGAACGCCGTCATCGGCGACGAGTGCGTCATCGAGCCCGAGGCGTACGTCTCCAGCGGCGTCAAGGTCTACCCGTTCAAGACCATCGAGGCCGGGGCCGTCGTCAACACCAGCGTCATCTGGGAGTCGCGCGGCCAGCGCAACCTGTTCGGCCCGCGCGGCGTCAGCGGCCTGGTCAACGTCGAGATCACCCCCGAGCTGTGCGTACGGCTGGCCAGCGCGTACGCCACCACCCTGAAGAAGGGCGCGCACGTCGTCACCTCGCGCGACGCCTCGCTCGCGGCCAGGGCGCTCAAGCGGGCCGTGATCAGCGCGCTCACCGCCAGCGCCATCAACGTGCTCGACCTGGAGGCCGCCCCGCTGCCGGTGGCCCGCTTCCACACCGCCCGCGACTCGGCCGCCGGCGGCATCGCCCTGCGCACCACCGCCGGCGACCCGCAGAGCGTGGACATCGTCATCATGGACGACCGGGGCGCCGACCTGCCCGCCGGCGCCCAGCGCAAGCTGGAGCGCGTCTTCTCCCGCCAGGAGTTCCGCCGGGCCTTCCCCGGCGAGATCGCCGAGCTGCACTACCCGGCGCGGGTCGTCGAGGACTACACCCACGAGCTGCTGCGCCGGGTCGACATGAGCGGCATCGCCGGCATGAAGGTCGTCGTCGACTGCGCGGGCGGCACCTCCTCGCTGGTCCTGCCGACCCTGCTCGGCCGCGTCGGCGTCGAGGTGCTGACCGTCAACGCCCGGCTCGACGACGCCTCGCCGACCGAGACGCTCGCCGAGCGCCGCCGCGACCTGCAACGCCTCTCGGAGTTGGTCAGCTCCTCGCGCGCCGCGTTCGGCGTCCGCTTCGACCCGGTCGGCGAGCGGATCGCGCTGGTGGACGAGATGGGACAGCTCATCGGCGAGGAGCGCGCCCTGCTCGTGGTGCTCGACCTGGTGGCCGCCGAGCGCCAGGGCGGCCAGGTGGCGCTGCCCGTCACCACCACCCGGGTGGCCGAGCAGGTGTGCCGCTTCCACGGCGTGCAGGTGCAGTGGACCCCGACCGCCCTGGACGCCCTCACCTCGGCCGCCGCCGGCGAGGACATGATCTTCGCGGGCGACGGGCGGGGCGGCTTCGTCGTGCCCGAGTTCAGCCCGGCCGTCGACGGCCTGGCGGCGTTCATGCGGCTGCTCGGCCTGGTGGCCCGCACCCGGCTCTCGCTCAGCCAGATCGACGCCCGCATCCCCGAGGCCAAGCTGCTCAAGCGCACCGTGCCGACGCGCTGGGCGGCCAAGGGCGCGGTCATGCGCTCGGTCATCGAGGCCGTGGAGGCGTCCGCCGAGGGGCACCGCATCGACACGACCGACGGGGTGCGGGTCGTCGGCGAGGACGGGAGCTGGGTGCTGATCATCCCCGCCGCCACGGAGCCGGTCACCGACCTGTGGGCCGAGGCCCACGACGTCGACACGGCGCAGGCCCTCGTCGAGCGCTGGGCGCGCATCGTCGAATCCGGCGCGTCCTGACCGGGGCGCAGAGCGCGTCCTGACCGGGGCGCGTAGCACGTCCTGACGGGGCGGAGCGCCCCAGAGTCCCGGTGGGGCTCCTTTTGGGCAGCTCTTGAGAGGAATGTCACCGCGTGTAACGGCCCCAGGGGTTCGCGCCGGGCCCGGCAAGATCGTATTGTGGAAACGCGCGGCGGCATGGACCATCAGGCGCGGGCGGCGGTAACTTTGTCACCGTCCGAACCTGTCGTCCAGCGCCCCGCCTTGACCTTTGCCGTTCAGCAGCGTAAGTTGCGGCATTCGCAAACTTGAAGAGCGAAGCGAGGCGCGCCGAGCACCGTCGCCGCGTCTTCGCGGTAGGAGGCCGAGCCGATCGATGCCGAGCGTCTACTGCACGCAGTGCGGGCACGCCAACCCCGAGGATGCCCGTTTCTGTTCCCGTTGTGGGTCACCGCTGACCAGACCCGAGGTCGCCGGGGACACCACGTCGACGATCTCCGTCGCGGGAATCGAGGCGTACGAGGCTGAGACCGGCGACATGCTCCTCGCCGAGCGGGCGCTGGTGGAGCAGCTCCCGCCCGGGACGGCGTTGCTCACCGTGACCAGGGGTCCCAACCAGGGGAGCCGGTTCCGCCTCGACAAGGACCTCACCACCACGGGCCGCCATCCCGAGAGCGACATCTTCCTCGACGACATCACGGTCTCGCGCCGCCACGTCGAGTTCTACCGGCACCGGGGCGGCCAGTTCTCCGTGCGCGACGTGGGCAGCCTCAACGGCACCTACGTCAACAGGGAGCGCATCGAGGAGGTGCCGCTGCACTCCGGCGACGAGGTACAGATCGGCAAGTTCCGGCTGCTGTTCCTGATGCGGACCGCCGCCGGCGCATGAGCGAGCGCAGCGAGCGACCCGTGGACGCGCTCCCGCGCGCGTCCACGGGGTCGACGGAGGAGGTCGCATGACCGCGCAGGCGGCGCGCTCGCACATGAGCATCGGCGAGGTGCTGGCCCTCCTGCGGGTCGAGTTCCCCGACGTCACGATCTCCAAGATCCGCTTCCTGGAGGGTGAGGGGCTCATCGAGCCGGAGCGCAGCCCCTCGGGGTTCCGCAAGTTCACCCACCTGCACGTGGAGCAGCTGCGCTACATCCTCACCGAGCAGCGCGACCACTACCTGCCGCTGCGGGTGATCAAGGACAAGATGGCCGAGGACTTCGGCCGCCCGCGCGCCGTCCCGGACGCCGGCTCCGCCGAGCCGGAGGTCCGGCTCAGCCGCGCCGAGCTGCTGGAGCAGGCCGGGATCGACGACGAGACGCTCACCGAGCTGGAGGACTACGGCCTGCTCGCGGCCCGCGCCCGGCGCTACGACGACAACGCGCTGGCCGTGGCGCGGGCCGTCGGCTCGCTGGCCCGCTTCGGCCTGCACGCCCGCCACCTGCGCGCCGTCAAGGCGGCGGCCGAGCGCGAGTGCGGCCTGGTCGAGCAGGCGGTCGCGCCGGTGCTCAGACGCCGGGCCCCGGGCGCGATCGGCGAGGCCGACGAGGCGGCCAGGGAGCTGTCGGCGCTGCTGCTCGACCTGCACGCCGCGCTGCTGCGCGACGGCGTGCGCACCGTGCTGAGGGGCTGAACCGCGCCGCCCCGCACGGGTGAGCGCTTCGGGCAGATTCGGGGCCGCACCGGCGGACATACGGCACCCGCCGGGTGTTACGTTGAAATGCATAAGCGAACCAGCAATGAGCTGTGCCGGGTCGCCGGCCAGTCGAATACGGAGCAGCCCGTGTTGCAGATGGAGGTCGTGGGCGTTCGGGTAGAGATGCCCACAAATCAGCCGATCGTCCTGCTCAAGGAGGCACACGGGGAGCGGTTCCTGCCCATCTGGATCGGCATGACCGAGGCCACGGCCATCGCGCTGGCCCAGGCGGAGGAGCCCCCGCCCCGGCCGCTGACGCACGACCTGTTCAGGGACGTGCTGAGCGCTCTCGGTGTCGGCCTGCGCGCCGTCAACATCGTCGCCCTGCGCGACGGCATCTTCTTCGCCGACCTGGTGTTCTCCAACGGCGTGGAGGTCAGCGCCCGGCCGTCCGACTCGATCGCCCTGGCGCTGCGCACGGGGGCGCGCATCTTCGCCAGCGAGGAGGTCGTCCAGGAGGCCGGAGTGATCATCCCCGACGACCAGGAGGACGAGGTGGAGAAGTTCAGGGAGTTCCTTGACACGATCACCCCCGAGGACTTCGGCCGGGCGGGGTAGGTATTTCAGTGCATTTACGCTTCACGACGCGCCGAGCCGGATCGTTGACTGAGCATGGTCACGGTCCTACGGTGCAAGTGAAACCCGTGGCCGCCTTTTTACGAACCCCCAGATCAGGTCACGGGATGAGAGAAAGCCGGAGGTCCGCGTGGCGGTCAGCAGCGGCGAGGGAAAGACGGCCGGCCAGGAAGATTCGGTGCGGCGCGAGAGCGCGCGGCAGCGTGCCGGGGAGCAGGGCCTGCTCTTCGACGAGCGGCCGTCGGCGCTGCCGGGTGACATCGGATACCGCGGCCCGACGGCCTGCGCGGCGGCCGGCATCACCTACAGGCAGCTGGACTACTGGGCGCGCACCGGACTGGTCGAGCCCACGATAAGAGCGGCGCAGGGCTCCGGCTCCCAGCGGCTCTACAGCTTCCGCGACATCCTGGTGCTCAAGGTCGTCAAACGGCTCCTCGACACCGGGGTCTCCCTCCAGCAGATCCGTACGGCCGTGCAGCACCTGCGTGACCGCGGCGTGGCCGACCTCGCCCAGATCACGCTCATGAGCGACGGCGTCAGCGTCTACGAGTGCACCTCGGCCGACGAGGTGATCGACCTGCTGCAGGGCGGGCAGGGCGTCTTCGGCATAGCCCTCGGCCGGGTGTGGCGCGAGGTCGAGGGGTCCCTCGCGGAGCTGCCGGGGGAACGGGCGGCGGTCGCGGACTCCGTCCCGGCCGACCATCCCGCTGACGAGCTGGCCCGGCGGCGGCGCGCGCGCCGCACGGGGTAGTAATCTTAGAGGCGCAAGGCTGACGACCCCGTGCGGGAGAGTCCCCGGGCATCGTCCCAGGGGCGCCGAAGGAGCAACCCTCCCCGGAATCTCTCAGGCACCTGTACCGCTCGGGTGAGGCGACTCTGGAAAGCAGGCGCGTCCGCCAGACGCGCCTCACCGACGGTGCAAGCCCTCCGGGGTGAAGCTCTCAGGTTCGCATGACAGAGGGGGAGACCCGGCACTCGCCCGCGCCCTGGCGCCGGTCTCCACAGCCTCGGGAGGCACCTCTCATGACCGACCTGACAGCTCCGCCGTTCTCGACCCGGCACATCGGCCCGTCCGCCACCGAGCAGCAGCGCATGCTCGAGGCCGTGGGCTTCGAGTCCGTGGCCGACCTCGTGGCGGTGGCCGTGCCCGAGGCCATCAGGGCCAAGGACCGGCTCAAGCTGCCCGCCGCGGCCGGCGAGACCGAGGTGATCGCCGAGCTGCGCGCCCTGGCGAGCCGCAACCGGGTCCTCACCTCCATGATCGGCCTCGGCTACCACGAGACGATCACGCCCGCGGTCATCCGCCGCAACCTGCTGGAGAACCCCGGCTGGTACACCGCCTACACCCCGTACCAGCCCGAGATCTCCCAGGGCCGGCTGGAGGCGCTGCTCAACTTCCAGACCGTCGTCTCCGACCTGACCGGCCTGCCCGTGGCCGGCGCCTCCCTGCTCGACGAGGGCACCGCCGCCGCCGAGGCGATGACGCTGGCCCGGCGGGCCGGCAAGGCCAAGAGCAACGTGTTCGTCGTCGACGCCGACACGCTGCCGCAGACCAAGGCGGTGCTCGCCACCCGCGCCGAGCCGCTCGGCATCGAGCTCGTCGAGCACCCCCTGGACGGCGAGCTGCCCGAGTGCTTCGGCGTGCTCGTCCAGTACCCCGGCGCCTCGGGCCGCCTGCGCGACTTCCGCGCGGTCGCCGAGGCCGCCCACGCCTCCGGCGCCCTCGTCGTGGCCGCCGCCGACCTGCTCGCCCTCACCATCGTCGCCGCGCCGGGCGAGCTCGGCGCCGACATCGCCGTGGGCTCCACCCAGCGCTTCGGCGTGCCGCTCGGCTTCGGCGGGCCGCACGCCGCGTACATGTCGGTGAAGGAGGGCCTGCAGCGGCAGATGCCCGGCCGCCTGGTCGGCGTCTCCGTCGACGCCGACGGCGACCCCGCCTACCGGCTCGCGCTGCAGACCCGCGAGCAGCACATCCGCCGCGAGAAGGCCACCAGCAACATCTGCACCGCCCAGGTGCTGCTCGCCGTCATCGCCGGCATGTACGCCGTCTACCACGGGCCCGAGGGGCTGCGCCGCATCGCCGCCCGCACCCACCGGCACGCCGCCGCCCTGGCCGAGGCGCTGCGCCGCGGCGGCGTCGAGGTCGTCCACGGCGAGTTCTTCGACACCGTGCTCGCCCGCGTGCCCGGCAAGGCCGCCGACGTCGTACGCCTGGCCGCCGAGCGCGGGGTCAACCTGTGGCCGGCCGACGCCGACCAGGTCGCCGTCGCCTGCTCCGAGACCACCACCGCCGCCGACCTGGAGCGGGTCGCCACGGCCTTCGGCGAGGCGCTGGGCCACGACTCCGCCTCCCTGGCCGACCTGCGGGAGCTGGTGGCCGACGAGAGCCTCGACCGGCTGCCCGCCGCCCTGGCCCGCGAGTCCGGCTACCTCGACCACCCGGTCTTCCACACCCACCACTCCGAGACCGCGATGCTGCGCTACCTGCGCAAACTCCAGGACAAGGACATCGCGCTCGACCGGTCCATGATCCCGCTCGGCTCCTGCACGATGAAGCTCAACGCGAGCACCGAGATGGAGCCGATCACCTGGCCCGAGTTCGCCTCGATCCACCCGTACGCGCCGATCGAGCAGGCCGGCGGCTACGTCGAGCTGGTCGAGACGCTGGAGCGCTGGCTGGCCGAGATCACCGGCTACGACGCGGTCTCCATCCAGCCCAACGCCGGTTCCCAGGGTGAGCTGGCCGGTCTGCTGGCCATCCGCGCCTATCACGTGGCCAACGGCGACACCGGCCGCGAGGTGTGCCTCATCCCGTCCTCGGCCCACGGCACCAACGCCGCCAGCGCCGTCATGGCGGGCATGCGCGTGGTCGTGGTGGCCTGCGACTCCGAGGGCAACGTCGACCTGGACGACCTCGACGCCAAGATCACCAAGCACCGCGACGCGCTCGCCGCGATCATGGTGACCTACCCGTCCACGCACGGCGTGTACGAGGAGGCCATCACCGAGATCTGCGCCAAGGTCCACGACGCCGGCGGCCAGGTCTACGTCGACGGGGCCAACCTCAACGCGCTGGTCGGCCTGGCCAAGCCCGGTGAGTTCGGCGCCGACGTCTCCCACCTCAACCTGCACAAGACGTTCTGCATCCCGCACGGCGGCGGCGGGCCCGGCGTCGGCCCCGTGGCCGTGCGCGCCCACCTCGCCGCGTACCTGCCCGGCCACCCGCTGCGCGACGGCTCGCCGGTCGGCCCCGTCTCGGCCGCCCCGTACGGCTCGGCCGGCATCCTGCCGATCTCGTGGGCGTACATCCGCATGATGGGCTCCGACGGCCTCACCGCCGCCACCGAGCAGGCCATCCTGTCGGCCAACTACCTCGCCCGGCGCCTGGCCCCGCACTACCCGGTGCTCTACACCGGGCGCGGGGGGCTCGTGGCCCACGAGTGCATCATCGACCTGCGCCAGATCACCAAGGAGACCGGCGTCACGGTCGACGACGTCGCCAAGCGGCTCATCGACTACGGCTTCCACGCGCCGACCATGTCGTTCCCCGTCGCGGGCACGCTCATGATCGAGCCGACCGAGAGCGAGGACGTCGCCGAGCTCGACCGGTTCGCCGACGCCATGATCGCCATCCGGGGCGAGATCGCCAAGGTGGCCTCCGGCGAGTACGACAAGGCCGACAACCCGCTGCGCAACGCCCCGCACACCGCCGAGGCCGTCGCGGCCGACGAGTGGACCCACCCGTACACGCGCACGGAGGCCGCCTACCCGGTGCCCTCGCTGCGCGACGGCAAGTACTGGGTGCCGGTCCGCCGCATCGACCAGGCCTACGGCGACCGCAACCTCGTCTGCTCCTGCCCGCCCCTGGAGGCGTACGAGGACTGACGTCCCCCTCCGAGTGGCCCCTTCCCGCGTCGCGGGGAGGGGCCACGCTGTGTCCGCGGCACCTTCTCGCGTGTGTCACGACGCACGCCACGGCGGCCCGCCCTCTTGCATCCCCCGCCCGCACCACCCTCGCTTCCCCTTGTGCCTTGGGGATGCCGGGGAGCGCACGTCGTGATGCTCGTGGGGCGGTGACCCCGCCGGGGTGGCGGGGGAGTGCGGTTCCCGTCCCCGCCAGGCCAACCGCGCGGAGTCGGCAGACATGATCGCCAGAACTCGTTAGGCTCGGTCCGATCGTCGCCGAAGGAGCCCTCTTTGACGTCCTCAGAGTTGCGGACACCGCCTCTCGACACCGCCCGCCGCCTGGCCGAGGACGGCGACCTCGACGCCGCCGCGGCCATCCTCGCCGAGCTGGCCGCCGATCCCGACGAGCCCGACCGGGCGCAGGCCGCGGTCGGCCTGGCCGTGGTGCTGGAGGAACGCGGCGACGTCGAGGGCGCCCGCGCCGCGGCCCGCACGGCGCTCGCCACGGGACATCCCGAGTACGCGGCCCAGGCGGCCTGCCACCTCGCCCAGGGCTTCGAGCGCGAGGGGCGCGCCGAGCAGGCGCGCGGCGCGTGGCAGGCGGTCCTGGGACTCGGCACGGCCGCCTACGTGCCGCTGGCCCACCTGGCCCTGGCCCGGCTCGCCGCGGAGGCCGGGGCGTTCGACGAGGCCGAGACGGCGCTGCGGGAGGCCGGGGCGGCGGCGGTCGCCGGCGACGACGCGGAGACGGCCGCGCACGCCGCGCAGCAGCTCGCCGAGTTGCTGCTGGAGCGAGGTGAGCCAGGAGAGGCCGCCGAGGTGCTGCTCGGCGCGCTGGAGGCCGCCCCCGCCGAGGCCGTGCCGCGGCTGCGGGTCCAGCTCGGGATCGCGCACCTGGAGCTGGCCTGCGCCGAGTTCGCGGGCGCGGTCGAGGACGGCGCCGACGCCGGGACGAGCGCGCTGGCCATCGAGCTGCTGGCCCGCACGCTTCCCTTACGTGGGCGCGACGAGGACGCCGAGCAGGTCTGGGCGTACGGGTTGGACCACGAGGACGAGACGCTGGCGGCCGAGGTCCGCCTGCGCCGCGACCGCGACGCCTGAGCCCCTCCCGACAAAGGTCCTCCCGCACTCAGGCCCGCCCCTACCCTGACCGGGATGGCCCTACCCGTCCCCTGACCGGGACGACGGGAGCACGTCACGCCATCCGCCGATGGGCGGGCATGGCGGACCCGTCACCCGGCGAGCGCCCCGCGCAGGAACTCGGTGATCTCCGCCCGTGCGGCCTTCGCCTGCGGCACCACGCCCGGCATGCTGAGGAACGCGTGCGTCGCCCCGGGATATTCGACGAGCCGCGCCGGCGTCCCGGCCGCGCGCAGCCGCTCGGCGTAGCAGCGGCCGTGATCGGCCACCGGATCGATGGTCGGCACCACGACGAGCGCCGGGGCCAGCCCGCTCAGGTCGTCG
The DNA here is from genome assembly GCF_013363975.1 of Nonomuraea montanisoli. Taxonomy (GTDB): domain Bacteria; phylum Actinomycetota; class Actinomycetes; order Streptosporangiales; family Streptosporangiaceae; genus Nonomuraea; species Nonomuraea montanisoli. The sequence goes on from NZ_JABWGN010000006.1 coordinate 76,013, forward strand.
GCCTGTATCGGCGACAGCGTCCGAGGATCCGTCCCCGCCGGGACGGCGAGCCGCTGGAACATCCGGATCTGCGTCATGGTGAGGGTCGGGCTGTCGGCGTGCCGGCTGATCGACGGGTGCTCGAACCCCGTCGGGGTCAGATCCACGGCGGGGTTGGCCAGCACCTGCGCCCGCAGGAGCGGGCCCGACTCCCTGGCCCGGATCGCGGCCAGGGCGGTGATCAGGGAGCCGGTGCTCTCCCCGAAGACGGCGGTCCGCGCCGGGTCGACCCCCCACCGCGCGGCGTGGTGGACCACGTGCCGGAGCACGTCCCAGCCGTCGTCGACGGCCGCCGACAGCGGAGTCTCGTGGTCGAGGAGCCGGTGCTCGACCGAGACGACGACCGCGGGCAGCCGCGCGGCGAGGTGGCTGTTCACCCAGTCGCTCTGCGCCGCCGTCCCCACGAACCCGCCTCCGTGCACGTGGAGCACGAGCGGCAGGCCGGACCGGCCGGTGCCTTCGCCGTGGCCGCCGGGCGAGGGCCGGTACACCCGGACCTTGAGCGCGCGGCCGGGCAGCTCCACCTCCTGCCATCGGATCGTGGCGCCGCGGTCCGGGAAGCCGGTGATCACCCGGGCCAGGCGGGAGGCCCGCTTGCGGTTCACCGTCTCGCGCAGGGCGGCCAGCTCCTCGGCCGTCATCTCCAGCCAGTCCGGCTCCTTCCCCATCGCCTGCATCAGCCGGATGCCCAGCGGCGGCCGCTCCGTATCGGTGACCTTGCTCATGTCTCTTCCTCGCTCCCCGGTTTCGCTACCTCAAGTATCGATACCAACGGTAGCGCAATGAGCTATCGTGTGACCATGACCCGAGCGACCGCATCCGCCCGGCCACCCGGTCGCCCGCGCTCCGGCGTCAACGCCGTGGTGTTCGCCGCGACGCTGAGCGCGGTCCACGAGCTCGGCTACGCGCGTGCCACCGTCGACCGCATCGCCGCCGCGGCCGGCGTCGCCAAGACGACGATCTACCGTCGCTGGCCGTCGAAGGGCGAGCTGGTCGTGGACTGCCTGCTGGACGCGTTCGGCCCGGTGCCGCTGGAGGGCGCCGGCCGGGCCGAGCTCATGTCCTCGGCCGTCCGCTGGATCGCGGCGAAGATCAGCGAGCCGGGGGTGGGCGACGCGTTCGCGGGCGTGTTCAGCGACGCCGTGAGCGATCCGGCTCTGCGCAAGGTCTTGTCCGCGCGGCTGCAGGAGCCGTACCGGGTCGCGCTCCGCGAGGCGCTCGGCGAGCCGGACGGCCGGGTGCTGTTCTTCATCGACGTCGTCGTCGGGACGCTGCTGCACCGGATGGGCATGACCGGCGAGCCGATGGTCGAGGCCGACGTCGCCGAACTGGTCGAGATGGTCGTGCCGCACTTCGGGGGCGACGCCGGCACGGCCGAGGGGGTGTCCCGTGGATCTCGGTGATCGAAATCTGGTCTGGTCCGCTCAGCGGGTATGTTCGGTGATCGCGCGCAATGCCGCGATGTGCGCGGTGAACGCGCGGCGGCCTTGGGCAGTGAGCGACAGCCAGGTTCGCGGGCGCTTGCCGACGTACCCCTTGGTGATCTCGACGTAGCCCGCCTTCTCCAGCGTGGCGGCCTGCTTGGACAGCACCGGGTCGCTCACCTCGACGGTGTCGCGCACGAAGGCGAACTCTGCCTTGTCGGCGGCGGCCAGCGTCGCCATGATCGAGAACCGGACGGGGGAGTGGATGACCTCATCCGCTCGGCATTCGGTCGCCACGCGAGCGGGCCGGTCGTGCCCGTTGCGTGATCTGAACGGCCTCCTTTGTCGGCAGATCAGCGGGCGGTTCGTGGCGAGGGCCCGCAGCCTCTCCTCACTCGTGTGGGCCGCGTCAGGGGCGGCGCATGTACGCCATGGCGGCGGCCACGTTGATGACCGCGATGGCGATCCAGGTCACCGCGAGGCCCACCAGGCCCGTGGTGGTCGCGGCGATGGCCGTCAGCGGGATGCCGATCCCCATCGAGCCCAGGGCCAACGACACCAGCGGCGGCCCCGTGCGCCGCGTACGGCCGGAGAACGGGACCTGGCGGTGCAGCTCGGCCTGGACGCGGGCCGCGATCGTGGCGTCCAGCCGGTCGGCGAACGACTCGACCAGCGCCGCCTCGTACTCCGGCCCGAGGTCGCGGCGCGCGTCGAGCGTCGCCTGGAGGTCTTCGCGAACGGTGGGCATGTCAGGCATGGCACCCATCCTGTGGCCCGCGGGAGGCGCTGTCATCCGACCTGGGGTCCATTCGCGCGTCCTCCCCGGGGACGGGGCTGCCTGGACATATGGCCGATCCCCCGGACGTTCCGGATCCGCCGGGACGAGCGTGCCGCCGCGAGTGCCCGGGCGCCGGACTCAGGACCGAGTCCGCGTTCAGGACCGCGGCCGGATCCAGGACCGAGACCCGGTCCAGGACGCCTGGACCGCGGCCGGATCCAGGACCGCGGCCCGGTCCAGGGCCATGGCCCGGTTCAGGACCGCGGCCCGGTTCAGGGCCGGGGAAGGGGTCCGTCGGGGATGCCGAGGCGGGCCGCGAGGTCGGCGGCGGCCGGTGACGCCAGGTCACGGTAGAGCCCGTACGCCTGCCGCAGCAGGTCCCACGCGGCGGGGTCGCCGTCGTTCTCGGCCGCGGAGGCGAGGGCCACCAGCGTGCGGGCCCGCAGGGCGGGGACCTGCTCGGTGGTCCAGTAGCGGAGGGAGCGGCGCAGGCGGGCGGCCGCCTCCGGAAGCCCTTGGCGGGCCTCGATCTCTCCCAGGCTGAGCTCCGTGAGCGCCAGCCCCCAGCGGTGGCCGCGTTCCCGGAAGACGGCGGCCGCCGTGCCGAGGGCCGCCTTCGCCTCCGCCAGGAGCGGCGACGCGGCCCAGGAGGCGGCCGAGGAAGGGGCGGGCAGCTGGGACAGGGCCTCGCCGAGGGACCTGAGACTCTGCGCGGTGCCTATCGGATCGCCCACCCGGTCGAACAGGATCGCGGCCTGGCGGGCGGCCCCCTCGGCCTCCCCCGGGCGGCCGTGGGCCAGCAGGGCCCCGGCCAGGCCACGGAGCACGTACGCCTCCGCGAACGGGTCGCCGCACGAGCGGGCGATGTCCAGCGCGGAGCGGACCACGTCCACGGCGGTGGCCGTCTCGCCGCGCTGCCGCAGGATGAACCCGAGACTGGTGAGCGCGGTGGCCCTCGCCAGCGGCAGACCGGCCTGCCCGAGCCGTTCGACGGCCTGACGAAGTTCGGCCTCCGCCTGGTCGAGCCGTCCCGTCAGGCTCAGCACGAGTCCGATCTCGCCGCTCGCCATCGCCGCCCCGCCCAGGTCCGCGACCTCCTCCGAGAGCTCGCGCGCGGCGGTCAGCGCCGCGGCGGCGGCGTCCGTGTCGTCCAGTTCGACGAGGCAGGTGCCGAGCCCGCGCAGCATCGCCGCCTCGCCCGCGCGGTCCCCGGCCCGCCGGCAGGCGGCGTGGGCGCTCTGCGTGGCGCGCCGCCAGTCGTCGTAGTAGCCGCGCAGCTCGTGGAAGTCGGCGCAGCAGCCGGCCAGGCAGCGCGCGAGAGCCGCCAGGCCGATCTCGGCGCACGCCGATCCGATCGCGGCGAGCGCCTCCCGCTCCGCCTCGAACCACTCGATGGGCCGGGCCGCGGCGACCCCGGCGGACTGAGGATCGACGACAGCCGCGGGAACGGCTCGGTCGTCGAGGTGGAGGCGCAGGCAGTGCAGGCGGTCCTGGGCCTTCCTGGCCAGGGACAGCCAGCCGCCGGCGGCGCGGGCCAGCGCGTCCTTCCACTCGGCCTCGCGGATCTCGGCCTGCCGGCGTTCCCGCGCGTACAGTCGCGTGACCTCGTTGAAGCGGTAGCGCGGCTGGCCCGCCTGGTCGGGGCCGAGTGACTCCAGCAGCCTCGCGTCGAGCAGCTCCTCCAGGACGGCCGCTCCGGACGCCGGCTCGGTGCCGAGGAACGCGGCCACCGCCCATTCGGGGAACGACGGCATGTCCGGCTCACCCAGCAGCGCGAACGCCCGGGCGGCGGCGGGGGTGAGCGCCTGGCGCGCCAGGTGCAGGACCGGCCGGACGGCCAGGTCACCGTGGCACAGCTCGTCGAGGCGGCGGCGTTCGTCGGCCAGCCGCAGGTTGAGCGTCTCGGCCGTCCAGTGGGGACGCGCGGCCAGCCGCGCCCCGACGATCCGCACCGCCAGCGGCAGCCCGCCGCAGGCCGAGACCAGCTCGGCGGTCGCGGCGGGCTCCGCCCGGACCCGCGCGCTGCCCGCCACCCGGGACAGCAGTTCGACGGCGGTCGCGTCGGGCAGCGGCCGCAGGTCGATGGACGTCACCCCGGGCAGCCCGGTGAGCGGCAGCCGGCTGGTCACCAGCACCGCGACGTCCTTGGCCGGCAGCAGCGGCTCCACCTGGCGGTATCCGCCCGCGTCGTCGAGGAGGAGGAGCACCCGCCGGCCCGCCGTCCGGTCACGGAACAGCCCGCCGAGGTCGTCGAGCCCAGTGGGGAGCGCCGCGCCCGCCACGCCGAGCACGCGCAGGAGCTGGGCGAGCACCTCGGCGGGGTCGGCCGGGTCGGCGCTGGTGCCGCGAAGGGCCGCGTACAGCAGCCCGTCGGGGAAGCGGGACGCCAGCGCGTGGCCGGCGTGCACGGCGAGCGCGGTCTTGCCCACGCCGGGAGGGCCGGAGACGGCGGCCAGCCGTGCGCGGTGACCGGCCGGGGCGAGGACGGAGCGCAGCACGGCGAGCTCCTCGCCGCGGCCGACGAAGTCGGGGAGATCGGCCGGGAGCTGCCGGGGAGGAGGCGCCCCTCCGCCGGGCACGCTCCCGCGGTACGCCTCTCCGCGGTACGCCTCTCCGCGGTACGCCTCTCTGCGGTACGGATCTTCGCCGTGCGCTTCTCCGGGGTAGGCCTCTGCGTCGTGCGCTTCTCCGCCGTGCGCTTCTCCGCGGTGCGCTTCTCCGGGGTAGGCCTCTGCGTCGTGCGCCTCTCCGCCGTGCGCTTCCTCGCCGCGGGTGCCGCCCGGCGCGTCGCCGGTGTCCGCGTGGCCGCCCCTGACGCGGGCGCCGTCCTCGTGCGGGCGTTCGCGGCGCGCCGCCGGGGCCGCGGGCTTGGCCCGTCCGGACGCGGACACGGACGCAGAGGCGTGCGCGGACGCAGAGGTGGGCGCGGACGCGGACGCGGGCGGGCCGGGCCTTCCGGGGCTCTCGGGCAGGTGGGTCCCGGCGGCGGGGGCCCGGCGGCGGGCGTCGCGTCCCGCCCGGCTGGCCCAGAACAGGGCCCGGCCCGCCTCGACGAACTCCTCCCGCTCGGCTCCCGTGAGCCCCAGCGCCGCCGCGAGCTGCTCGACGGAACGGGGCCGCGGGCCGCGGGCCGGACTGCGCTCCATCTCCGCGATCGAGCGCGAGCTCATCCCCGCGCGTTCGGCGAGCGCTTCCTGGGTGAGGTGGAGGCGGAGCCGGTGCCGTCGCAGCAGGATCCCGTACGCGTCCTCCACCCCGGCGGCCTCCCCATGTCTGCCCCTTAACGCCCTTACGGTACGTCCGGTTCAACGTCAGGCTCAAGATCCGGTTGAGCGTCCTGGTGGGAGCTCGGGGCCCCGGGGTTCCATGAAGGCGCGCCGGCGCGCGATGGGCCGCCGGCGCCGCACAGAAGGAGAACCATGACCCGTCAGATCAGCGCACTCGCCGACCGCATGGTCAACGCCGTCGTGCCGAAGGCCACCGCGCACGCCATCCGGAACTGCTACAGCATCTCGTGCTACTGCTCAGGCCCGCGCCTGTACAAGAAGACGTGCTGCGACCTCGAGCCGTGCGGCCCCTGCTACTACGTCGGCCTCGGCTGCTGAGTGTCCCACCGGTGAGGGCGCGCCGGGGTCCGCTCGCCGCGGCCCTGGCGCGCCCGCGCCTCCTGTCACCGCTTCGCCTGCCTCAACCGCTTCGCCTGTCTCAACCGCTTCGTCTGCTTGTTACCGCTTCACGTGTGGAGGACCACTGATGTACCAGACCGCGGCCCTGATCCTCGTCGGAGTTCTGGCGTTGGCCAATCTGCTGTTCACCTTCGGTGTCGTGCGCCGGCTGCGCGAGCACACCGCCGAGCTGGCCGACCTGCGCAGCGGTCGTCTCGGGGTGGGCGGGACGGATGTCGCGCTACCCGCGGGGGCCACGGTGGGTCACTTCGAGGCGGCCGAGGTCGGCGGCCGGTCCGTCACCCTGACCGAGATGGGCGAACGGCCCCTGGTCGGGTTCTTCTCGCCCCACTGCGGGCCCTGCAAGGAGCGGCTGCCGCTGTTCGCCGAGCACGCGGCGACCCGGCCCGGCGGCCCGGCCGAGGTGCTGGCGGTCGTCGTGGGGACGCCGGACGACACGGCGGAGGTGGTCGAGCAGCTCCTCCCGGTCGCCACGGTCGTGGTGGAGCCCGACCAGGGCCCGCTGCAGCGGGCGTTCGGGGTCAGCGGATTCCCGGCCTTCGTCCTGGTCGAAGGGGGAGTGGTGGGCGCGTCCGGTTTCGACTTCGAGCCGGTGGCGAGCCGGGACGCCGCCGCCGCGGTGCCGGCCGCGAGCTGAGCGCGACCGCTCATGTCGTTCCGCTCGCTCACGCGGGCGCTGGACCTCGTCCGGGCCGGCGCTCCGCGGCAGGTCATCGCGTACGTCCTGCTGGCGGCCGTGGGAGGACTGTCGCCCCTGGCCGCAGCCTGGCTGACGAAGGTCCTGATCGACCGGCTGGCCGCCGCGCAGGTGCGGTGGCCGGACGTGGCCGGTCCCGCCGCCGCGCTCGCCGTCGTGGGAGTCGCCGGCTCCCTGGTGCCGCACGCCGTCCGCTACCTGCGGGCCGAGAGCAACCGGCGGGTGCAACTGCTGGCCACCTCGCGGATCTACGCGGCGGCGGACCGGTTCGTGGGGCTGCGCCCGTTCGAGGACCCGGCGTTCCTGGACCGGCTGCAGATCGCGAGGAGCAGCGGCGTCTCCAGCCCGTGGATGGTGGTGGAGGGCGGCCTCGGTGTGGTCCAGGGGGTTCTGACGGTGGCCGGGTTCGCCGGCACCCTGCTCGTCCTCGGCCCGTGGATGGCCGTCGCGGTCCTGCTCGCCGCCGTGCCGACCCTGCTGGCCGAGCTGGCGCTGAGCCGCCGTCGCGCGGCGATGATCGCGGAGACCGGCCAGGCCGAACGCCGCGAGATCTTCTACTCCAACCTGCTGGTCAGCCCGCAGGCCGCCAAGGAGGTGCGCCTGTTCGGCGCGGGACCGTACCTGTGGCGGCGGATGGCGGCCGAGATCAAGCTGATCCACGACGCGGGCCGCGGCGTGGACCGGCGGCAGCTCGCGCTCCAGGGCTCGCTGGCGGCGCTCGCCGCCGCCGTGGCGGGAGCGCTGCTGGTCGCGGCGGTCCGCTCGGCCGTGTCCGGGACGTTGACGGTCGGCGACGTGGCGCTGGTCGTCGCGGCGGTCGCCGCCGTCCAGGGCGCGCTGTCGAGCGTGGTGGCCGAGGGCGTGTCCGTCCACCAGGCGCTCCTGCTCTTCGGCCACTACCTGGCCGTCGTGGACGCGGCGCCTGACCTGCCCGTCAGGCGCGCGCCGCTGCCCGCCCGGCCGCTGCGCGGCGGGATCGAGCTGCGCGACGTGTGGTTCCGGTACGCCGACGACCAGCCGTGGGTGCTGCGGGGAGTGAACCTCGTGCTGCCGCACGGGCGCGCGACGGCGCTGGTGGGGCTCAACGGAGCCGGCAAGACCACGGTGGTCAAGCTGCTGTGCCGGCTCTACGACCCGACCCGCGGCGCGGTGCTGTGGGACGGCGTCGACCTGCGCGACCTCGACCCCGCCGAGCTGAGGCGCCGGATCCGGGCCGTCTTCCAGGACGCCGTCGCCTACGAGCTCACGGCGGCCGAGAACATCGCCATCGGCGACGTGACCGCCCTGGACGAGCGGGCGCGGATCGAGGCCGCGGCACGGCGCGCCGGCGTCCACGACGTCCTGGCCGCTCTGCCGAAGGGCTACGAGACGATGCTGACCAGGATGTTCTTCTCCGAGGCCGACCGGGCCGACCCGGACACCGGCGTGGTGCTGTCCGGCGGCCAGTGGCAGCGGCTGTCGATCGCCCGGGGACTCGTTCTCGACCGGCCCGACCTGCTCGTCCTCGACGAGCCCAGCTCCGCGCTGGACGCCGAGGCGGAGCACGAGGTGCACGCCCGGCTGGGCGAGCACCGGCGCGGGCTGACCAGCCTGCTCATCTCGCACCGGCTGGGCGCGGTGCGCGAGGCGGACACGATCGTGGTGCTGTCCGGCGGGCGGGTCGTGGAACAGGGCAGCCACGACCAGCTCATGGCGCGGGCCGGCGCGTACGCACGGCTCTTCGACCTGCAGGCCGCCGGATACCGGTCGCCCGCCGCCGAGGAGGTCGGATGACGACGCTCGTCATCACGCTGGTCGCCCTGCTGTCGTTGCTCGCCGCCGCGGCCGTGACGCGCCGGAGGGGACGGACGATCGTGGTGACGGTCAGCGGGCCGAGCATGGAGCCGACGCTGCGTCCCGGTGACCGGGTGCGGGTGCGGCGCTCACCCGACGCCGTGCCGAGGCGGGGGGACGTCGTGGTGGTCGAGGAGCCGGGGCCGTGCCGGCCGGGCGAAGGGGGGAACGCGGCGGGGACCCGCTGGGTGGTCAAACGGATCGCCGCTGTCGCGGGGGACCCCGAACCGCCCCACCTGCCCGCCTGGGACCGGCAGCCGTCCGGACTGGTCCCGCACGGCCGGCTCGTCCTGCTCGGCGACAACCCGGCGGGCAGCCGGGACTCCCGCCACTACGGCACGGTGCGGGCGGACCAGGTGCTCGGCGTGGTGGTCCGATGGACCGGCCGTCCCTGAGGGCCGCTCCGGTGAACCGGCCGCGCCCCCGGAGCCGGTGGCGGGGGCTCGCGGCGGGTCCGGCGGGCGGTCGCGGGGCGTCGCCCGATACGGTTCTCGCATGGAGGTCATGACGCCGCGCGGGCCCGCGCTGGTCCAGGTGGAGGAGGCTGAGCGGCCCCGGCTGCTGCTCGTGCTGACCCACGGGTCGGCCGGGGGAGTCGACGCGCCCGACCTGCTGGCCGTGCGTGACGCGGCCCTCGCGGCGGGGGCGAGCGTCGCCCGGGTGACGCAGCCGTTCAGGCTCGCGGGGGCCCGCGCCCCCGGTTCGCCGGTACGGCAGGACGAGGCGTGGCGCGCCGTCCTGGCGGAGCTGCGTTCGGCCGTGCCGGACCTGCCGCTGGTGCAGGGCGGGCGGAGCAACGGCGCGCGGGTCGCCTGCCGCACCGCCAAGGACGTCGGGGCCGCGGCCGCGGTCGCCCTCGCGTTCCCGCTGCACCCGCCCGGCAAGCCGGAACGTTCCAGGGCGGACGAGCTGCGCGGCGCGGGCGTGGACGTGCTCGTGGTGAACGGGGACCGTGACCCGTTCGGGGTGCCGGACGCCGCGGACGCGGCGCGGCTCGTGGTGCTGCCGGGGGAGGGGCACGACCTGAAGAAGGACCCGGCCCGGGTCGGCGAGGTGGTCGCCGGTTGGATCATGGCGTACGCGTGATCCGACGGTGAGGGGCGTACGCGTGATCCGACGGTGAGGGGCGTACGCGAGCTGACGGTGAGGGGCGTACGCGTGAGCTGACGGTGGAGGAGGGCCGGGCGGCGCGTGCCCGGTGGCCTCCGCGTGGCGACGTCCGGTGAGGACACGCGGCTCAGGCGGCGCCCACGACGGGGCGGTGCGGGGCGATGGCGGTGCCGCCCGGCAGCAGCTCCCCGGTGTCCTCGAACAGGACCACGCCGTTGCAGAGCAGGCTCCACCCCTGCTCGGGGTGGCACGCGACGGTGCGTGCTGCCTCACGGTCGGGCGCCTCGGCGGACGGACAGACCGGGTCGTGCGGGCACATCGGCGTGCCTCCGATATCTCGTGAAAGGCCCCCGCGGGCACGGGAGCGGCTCGGGCTGATGGTCTTAGCAAGTGTGCGGCGTATGTCACATAATCCGACATAGTCCGTTCGGACTGTTAGAGGAGGATGCCCGGATGGTGTGACCCTCGACACAGCGTGCCTTATGCAGGATAACGGGCCAAGCTCGACACGCCACTATGTTCGCAACCCTTTGCCCGGCCGGGGCGCGAGATCTTCTGTAGCGATCCTCCAGCGCCGCCGGACCGCGGACCCGGACGGCCCGCGGGTCAGGCGCGCAGGCCCCGCAGCAGCGCGTCCAGCCCGCTCTCGAAGTCGGCGTCGGCCCGCTCGTCGCGCCGCACCCACTCGTCCACCTCGGGGTCGGCCCAGCCCGACTGCTGCACCTCGACCGCCACGCTCCCGAAGACGAACGCCCGCAGCGCCCGCACCGCCTCGGCCGCGTCCGGCAGGCCCGCCTCGGCGAGCTGGTCCGTCTGCTCCCTGATGGAGATCGCCGTGGCGCCCTTGGGCGGCTTGGTCAGCGCGAGCGCCAGCACACCCGGGTGGTCGCGCAGCAGCTCGCGGCTGGCCCGGCACCACGCCCGGGCGGTGTCCTGCCAGCTCGCGGCCGGCTCCACGTGGACGGCGGTGACGTGCTCGGCCAGCGCGTCCATCAGCGCCTCCTTGCCCCGCGGCAGGTGGTGGTAGATGGCCATGGCCTCCACCTGGAGGGCGTCGCCGAGCCGGCGCATGGTGAGCCGGCGCAGCCCCTGCGTGTCGGCGATGTGGAGCGCGGTCTCGATGATGCGCTCGCGGGACAGGGGGACCGGTGGCCTCTTGGCGGGCATGCCGGGATCTTACTATGTAAAGGCGGTCGCCGCGGTCCGATGACGTGGTGTGTCGCGGAGAGGCGTACCCTTGTCGCGGACAACAGAACGACTGTGCGAAGGGGCAGAGCCGATGGCGTTTTTCCGTCCGCGGGTGAGCCGGGAGGCCGAGGTCCGCTACCACGCGGACCTGGAGATCTCCAAGAGCTTCCCCGAGTTGCTGGAGAAGGCCAGGACGGCCGAGCGGGTGCTGCGCGACCTGCGGGCCGCCGACGCCGACGAGATCGAGCTGCTGGGCGCCGGCACGGCGTTCGACAAGGCGCTGACCGAGGCGCTGCGGGCGGCCGAGGCGGGGCAGCGGGCCACGTTCGGCGTCCGCGCCTACGACGACCGCATCGCCCGCCGCAAGGCCAAGGCCACCCCGGCGGGGCGGCTGTGGAGCGACGAGGTCGAGCGGCTGCGCACCCTGCGCGAGGAGAACCGCCTGTGGGGCATCCCGCGCATCCCGCGCCCCGTCCCCGCGGTGCGCTGACCCTCTCGGTCCTTCTGACGGCCCCCTCGGTCCTCTGAAGACCGGCTCGGTCCGAAGGCCGCTTCCGTGTGAAGGCCGCTTCCGCGTGAAGGCGGCGAAAAGCCCCGGCTGGAGAGCCGGGGCTTTTCGTGGTGCGCGCGATGTGCCGGGTCAGCTGGCCCAGTCGAGCAGCGGACGGGTGTTGCTCGGGTGGCGCAGCTTGGACAGCGACTCCTTCTCGAGCTGCCGGATGCGCTCCCGGGTCAGCCCCAGGTGCTTGCCGATCTCGTCGAGGGTGTGCGGCTTGCCGTCGACCAGGCCGAACCGCAGCGCCATGATCTTCGACTCGCGCGGCGACAGGTTGTCGAGCACGCCCCGCAGCTGGTCGCCCAGCAGCTGGCGGTCGACGATCTCCGACGCCTCGGGGGAGTCGACGTCCTCGATGAGGTCGCCGATCGTGGTCTCGCCGTCCTCGCCGATCGTCGCGTTGAGCGAGATCGGCTGGCGGCTGGTGCGCAGCAGCTCCTCGATCTGGTCGGGCGTCTTGTCCAGCTCCCTGGCCAGCTCCTCCGGCGTGGGCTCGCGGCCGAGGCGCTGGTGCATGTCCCGCTCGATGCGCGACAGCTTCGAGAGCATCTCCAGCACGTGCACGGGCAGCCGGATCGTCCGGGCCGAGTCGGCGAAGCCGCGCTGGATGGCCTGGCGGATCCACCACATGGCGTACGTGGAGAACTTGAAGCCCTTGGTGTAGTCGAACTTCTCGACCGCCCGGATGAGGCCCAGGTTGCCCTCCTGGACCACGTCGAGCAGCGACATGCCGCGGTCGGTGTACTTCTTGGCCACCGAGACGACCAGCCGGAGGTTGGCCTCCAGCATGTGGTCCTTGGCCTCCCTGCCGTCCTGGACGACCAGGTCGAGGTCGTCGCGGGCGGCCGGGGACAGCGTGGGGTCGGTCTCCAGCTTGTACTCGGCGTACAGACCGGCCTCGATGCGCCGGGCCAGCTCGACCTCCTGCGCGGCGGTGAGCAGCGTGCGGCGGCCGATCGACTTGAGGTACGTGTGGACCGAGTCGCCCATGGCCGACTGGTTGTCGTCGAGGTCCAGGACCTCGGTCTCCAGCTCCGTCTCCTCGCCCTCGGCGCCCATGGCGAGGGCGTCCGGGTCCGGCTCGGCGTCGGCGGGAGCCTCGGCGCCGGGATCCGCGGGCTTGGCGGCGGCCTTGGTGGACTTGGCCCGGGTCTTCCTGGGGGCCGCGGGCGCGTCGTCGCCGGTGCCGACCACGGAGGGAACGGACGTGATGTCGGTTTTGGACTCGGCGGCACCGGAGCCGGTAGACTTCGGCTTGGCCGGGCGCTTGGTAGCGGTCTTCGTCGTGGTGGTCTTCCTCGCGGTCGTGCGTGCCGCGGACCGGCTCAGGGACGGCTCGTCCTCGGCGGCCAGGCTGACGCCCGCCTCGGTGAGCTCGCGCAGGATCGACCGGCCTTCGGCGGGGTTGATCCCGGCTTCGGCGAACGCGTGACGCAGCTCCGCGAGAGAAAGGTGACCCTGTGCTCGCCCTCGGTCAATGAGCTGGTCGAGGGTCGCGGGTGGGGTCGCCACGGCGGTTCGGGGCATGAGGACACCTCCTCCATACGGAGTTGAAGCGATCAGGCAGATTGTGGTGGGGCGGTACGGGCCGCTCGGCGCACCAGTATCAATAACGCCATCTGCCGCTATTTGTTCCCGTTAGGACGAAAATGGGGCGGACCGCCTCGTGGCGGCCCACCCCGGGTACGCGCGGCCCGCGGCCGGCTAGTTGCCGCTGACCTGGCCCGGCTTGCCGTCGGGCGCCCCTCGCGCGGGCCCCTCGGTCACCTTGACGGGCTCGCCCTCGGGCATCGGCATGGGCTCGGCGTCCTCCATGCGCTTGTCGGTCCAGTAGTCGAGGACCGCGTCGGGGTCGGGGTTGACGTCCCGGGACACCACGGTGTCGGGCGACGGGGCGGGCGTCTGCCCGGTGAGCTCGGCCACCTGGCCGGGATCGACCTGAACCACGGCCTTGGTCTCCTTGGAGACCTTCTCGAGCCTGCCCGCCGAGGCGGCCGCCGCGACCGAGACGCCGCCGACGACGATGACGCCGACGACCGCCGCGGATGCCCACATCTTGCGGGTCTGATCCATGAAGGCTCCCTCCTTGCTCTTCCCTGCTTTGACGCACCGGATGGTCATCGGGTTCCTGCGCGGGCGCGTCAGGCGGGCCGTGCGGAGGCTTCGGAGCGCAGACGTACGAGGTCGGGCTTGCCGTTGGGCAGCAGCGGCAGCCGCGGCACGAGGCGCAGCTCGCGGGGCGCGGCGTACGCGGGCAGCCGCTCGGCGCAGTAGGCGCGCACCTGCGGCAGCGTCAGCGGGCGGGAGGCGTCGGCGGGCACCACCACGGCCACCACCACCTCGCCCCACTCGGGATCGGGCCGGCCGACGACCGCGACGTCCGCCACCTCGGGATGGGCGCCGAGCACCGCGGCCACCGCGCCCGCCACGACCTTCTCGCCCCCGGTGTTGATCACGTCGTCGGCCCGGCCCAGCACGCGCAGCCGCCCGCCGGTCAGCTCGCCCAGGTCGGAGGTCACGAACCAGGCGCCGTCGCGCGCCACCGGCTCGCCCGAGCGGTAACCGGAGAACAGCACCGGCCCCGCCACCCGGATCCGGCCGTCGTCGCCCACCTTCACGTCCACGTCGTCGAGCGGCCGGCCGTCGTACACGCAGCCGCCGCACGTCTCGCTCATCCCGTACGTCGTCACCACCCGCGCGCCGAGCCCGCGCGCCTCCTCCAGCAGCGCGGGACGGGCCGCCGCGCCCCCGAGCAGGATCGTGGCGAACACCGACAGGTCGGCCCGCATGGCGACCAGCCGGTGCAGCTGCGTGGGCACCAGCGACACGTGGCGGGCGCCGGAGGCCAGCACCCGCTCCGGGGCGAACCTGTCGTGCACGATCGGCTCGGTGCCGCTCAGCAGCGCCCGGACGAGCACCTGGAGGCCGGAGACGTGCGACGGCGGCAGGCAGCACAGCCACCGCTCGCCCTCGGCGGCCCCGAGGCGGCGCAGCGAGGCGGAGGCCGAGGCGCGCAGCGCCCGCGCGGAGAGCATGACGCCCTTGGGCGCGCCCGTGCTGCCGCTGGTGGCGATCACCACGGCGACGTCGCCCGGCACGCCGCGGCCGCCCTCCAGCGGCTCGCCGCCGACGTCGGTGGGGCGCAGCGCGGCGATCGCGGCGTCGGCCGCCGGCCCCGGGGCCAGCGGCAGCACGGCCGGCCCCGCGCCGCTCAGCGCGTCGCGCACCGCCGCGGACAGCTCGGGGCCCGGCGGCATGACGACCGCGCTCAACGGGCGGTCCGGATGCGACGGCGTGCTCGGCATGCTCGTAAGGTTAGTGGCGACAGATCGGTACTGACTCAGTGGTGACGCGGTGGTGGCAGGGCGGGGCGCGCGATCCGGCTTGGACGGGTGGCGCACGGGTGTGACCGGTGACGCCGGCGGCGATGGGGAGCGGGGGCTGACCCGCGATCCCGTGGTGTTCCGCATCCCGATGCGCACCCGCTTCCGCGGGCAGACGGCCCGCGAGGGCGTGCTGCTGCGCGGCCCGGCGGGCTGGGGCGAGTTCTCGCCCTTCCCCGAGTACGGGCCGCGCGAGTGCGCCCGCTGGCTGGCCTGCGCCCGCGAGGCCGCCTTCGAGGGCTGGCCCGCGCCGGTCCGCGACACCGTCCCGGTCAACGCCACGGTCCCGGCCGTGCCCGCCGAGCGGGCCTTCGAGCTGGTACGGAGCTCCGGCTGCGCCACCGCGAAGGTCAAGGTGGCCGAGCCCGGCCAGACGTTCGCCGACGACCTGGCCCGGGTCGAGGCTGTGCGCGACGCCCTCGGGCCGGCCGGGCGGCTGCGCGTGGACGCCAACGGCGCCTGGAGCGCCGACGAGGCGGTGCGCCGGCTGAAGGAGCTCGACCGGTTCGGCCTGGAGTACGCCGAGCAGCCCTGCGCCACCCTGGAGGAGCTGGCCCGGGTGCGGCGCGCCTGCGACGTGCCGATCGCCGCCGACGAGTCGATCCGCCGCGCCGAGGACCCGCTGCGCGTGCGGGCCGCCGAGGCGGCCGACGTCGCCGTGGTCAAGGTGCAGCCGCTCGGCGGGGTGCGGCAGGCGCTGCGCGTGGTCGAGGCGTGCGGGCTGCCCGCCGTCGTGTCGAGCGCCGTGGAGACGTCCGTGGGGCTGGCCGCCGGGCTCGCGCTGGCCGCCGCCCTGCCCGAGCTGCCGTACGCGTGCGGGCTCGGCACGATGACGCTGCTGTCCGGCGACGTCACCGCCGACCCCCTCGTCCCCGAGGGCGGCGCGCTGCGCGTGCGGCGGCCCGAGGTGGACGAGCATGCCCTGTCAGAGTTCGCCATCGAATCGCCCCGGTGGCTCGGCCGAATGCAGGAGGCGTCCCGGTGAATCCCGCGACCGCGCTGGCCACGGTGCTCGTCGACGAACTGGTGCGCTGCGGCCTGACCGACGTCGTGATCGCGCCCGGCTCGCGCTCGGCGCCGCTGGCGCTGGCGCTGCACGCCGAGTCGCGGGTGCGGCTGCACGTGCGCGTGGACGAGCGCTCGGCGTCGTTCCTGGCGCTCGGCCTGGCCCGGCGCTCGGAGCGGCCCGTCGCGCTGATCTGCTCCTCGGGCACGGCCGCCGCCAACTTCCACCCGGCCGTCATCGAGGCGAGCGAGTCGGGCGTCCCGCTGCTCGTGCTCACCGCCGACCGGCCGCCCGAGCTGCGCGGCACCGGCGCCAACCAGACCATCGACCAGGTGAAGCTGTACGGCACGGCCGCCCGCTGGTTCGCCGAGGTGGGCACGCCCGAGGACCGTCCCGGCCAGGTCGCCTACTGGCGGTCGCTGGCCTGCCGCGCCTACCAGCGCGCCGCCGGGCCCGCCGACCCCGGGCCGGTCCACCTCAACCTCGCCTTCCGCGAGCCGCTGATCCCCGACGGCGACACCTCGTGGAGCGAGCCGCTCGACGGCGACGCGACCGGCCCGTGGGTGCGCACCCGCGTGGCGCCGCCGCCCGTCGCGCTGCACCTGCCGCCGACGCGGCGCGGCGTGCTGGTGATCGGCGACGGCGCCGCCAACGTGCGCCGCTACGTCGCCGCCGCCGGGATGGCCGGCTGGCCCGTCCTGTCGGAGCCGAACGGCGGCGGCCGCTACGGCGACCACACCGTCTCGACCTACCACCACCTGCTGGCCACCCCGGAGTTCGCCGACGCGCACGCGCCGGACGTCGTGGTGACGCTCGGCCGGCCGGGGCTCTCGCGCCCGCTGCTGTCGTGGCTCAAGCGCGTCCAGGAGCACATCGTCGTCGCGCCCGCCCTCGACCGCTGGCCCGACCCCACCCGCTCGGCCACCCAGGTGGCGCAGGCCGTGGAGATCCCGGTGGCCTCCGGCGACGACGGCTGGCTGAACTCCTGGCGGCACGCCGACCAGGCGGCGCGGGCCGCGGTGGACCAGGTGCTCGACACCTCGGGCACGAGCGAGCCGCGCCTGGCCCGCGACCTGGCCGACACGCTGCCCAACGGCGCCCTGCTGTTCTGCGGCTCGTCCATGCCGATCCGCGACCTCGACCAGGCCATGCGGCCCCGGCGCGGGCTGCGGCTGCTGGCCAACCGGGGCGCCTCCGGCATCGACGGCGCCGTCTCGACGGCGATGGGCGCCGCGCTGGCCCACAACGGGCCGTCGTACGCGCTGCTCGGCGACCTGTCGTTCCTGCACGACCAGAACGGGCTCGTCCTCGGCCCGCGCGAGCCCCGGCCCGACCTGTGCATCGTGGTGGTCAACAACGACGGTGGCGGAATCTTCTCGCTGCTGCCGCAGGCGGCGCTGCGCGACCCGTTCGAGCGGGTCTTCGGCACGCCGCACGGGGTGGACCTCGAGTACGTGGCCGCCGCGACCCGCACGCCGTACCGGCTGGTGGAGGAGCTGGGAGACCTGCCCAAGGCGCTGCGCGGCGAGGGGCCGCGCGTGGTGGAGGTGCGCACGGACCGCGAGGAGAACGCGCTGGTCCACGCCCGCCTGCGCGACGCCGCCCAGGACGCCATCCGCGCCGCCCTCGCCTGAGCCGCCCGCCGTCCTGAGCCGCCCAGCCCCCGTCCTGAGCTGCCCGGCCCCCCGTCCTGAGCCGGCCCCGGCCCCGCCTGAGCGGCCCGGGCGGCTCCCGGCGTTCTGGCAGCCCTGTGAAACTGTACCGGCTGACCGGTATAGTTTCGAGCATGCCGAGACCGAGTTCCCGAGACCGGCTCCTGGACGCGGCGGCCGAGGTGCTGCTGTCGGACGGAGCGGAGTCGCTCACGCTGGAGGCGGTCGCGCAGCGCGCGGGCGTGTCCAAGGGCGGCCTGTTCTACCACTTCCCGACCAAGCAGGCCCTGGTCAGGGCCATGGTGGAGCGCCTGGTCGGCGCCTTCGACGAGGCGCTGGCGCGGGCCGGCGACCGGCCGGGCGACTTCCTGCGCGCCTACGTCGAGGCCACCGTGCCCGAGACGCGCGCCTCGGAGGCGCCCGACCGGGTCACCGCCGCGCTGCTCGCCGGTGTCCTCGTCGATCCCGAGGGCCTGGAGCCGCTGCGCGCGCGGTTCGCCGCCTGGCAGGAGCGCCTGACCCGCGACGGCGTCGACCCCGCCGCGGCCACCGCCGTCCGGCTCGCGGTGGACGGCTGGTGGGCCGTGCGGCTGCTCGGCCTCGGCGAGCCCGACCCGGAGCTGCACGCCCGGACGCGCGCCTACCTGATGGAGCTGATCGCCCGTGCTGCGAACGACTAAGGCGCTGATGCTGGCGACCGACGTCGGCTTCGTCGCCTACTTCACCGTCACGGGCCTCGGGCTGATCCCGCCCGAGTGGGCCTTCGCCGGCTACACCGATCCGGTGATGGTGGCCTGGAACTGGTCGTTCCTCTGGATCGACCTGGCCGCCGGCGCCACCGGGCTGACGAGCCTCTGGCTCCTCAGGCGGGCCGCCGCGTCGGCCGCGGGGACGACGCTCATGCTCGTCTCCCTCGTGCTCACCATGGCCTCCGGGCTCATGGCCGTCGCGTTCTGGACGCTGCGCGGCGACTTCTCCCTGATGTGGTGGATCCCGAACCTCTACCTGCTGCTGTTCCCGCTGCCCGCCGTGGTGGCACTCGTCGTGCGGCCGCCCGGTAGGCCGGCCACCTGACGTCCCCGGCGACCCCGCTCACGTACGGGCCAGGAGGCGCGTGACCTCCCCGGCGACCAGGGCGCAGGCGTCCACCGCCGGGTCGATCAGCGGGAAGTGGCCGGCGTCCTCCACGAGCGTGAGGCGTACCGTCTGACCCGCTCGGGCGGCCGACCGCGCGTACGACGCGGTGACCTCGGCCGGGACGACGACGTCGTCGCGGCCGTGGACGATCGTCGTGGGCACGCCCGTGGGCAGCAGCGTCGCCGGGTCGGCCGACGCGCGCCGCTCCTCGAACCGGTCCGGCCCGCCGAGCAACTGGAGCGCGGCGTCCGAGCACACGGACAGCTCGCGCGCCCGGACGAGGTCGGCGATCGGCGCCAGCGCCACCACGCCCGCGACGGACGGCCCGGGCAGCCGCCACGGCGAGCCCGGTGGCAGCGCGTGGCGGGCGGCGGCCCACAGCGCGAGGTGCCCGCCCGCCGAGTGGCCGGTGAGCACGACGCGACCCGGGTCGGCCTCGGGCAGCGCGTCCGCCACGAGGGCGGGCAGGGCGTCGAGGGCGGCCGCCACGTCGTCGAACGTCTCCGGCCAGCGCCCCGCCGCGCCCGCCGCCGCGCCGCCCCGCCGGTACTCGACCGAGGCCACCGCGAGGCCCCGGCGGGCCAGGAAGGCGGCGAAGGGGGAGACGTGCCACCGGTCGTACGCCGCCCGCCACGCCCCTCCGTGCAGGACTACCACGAGCGGCGCCCCCTCCATGCCGGAGACGGTGAGGGGCTCTTTCCCCGTGCCGGGTCTCTCGGAGGGAGCGGTCGCGGGGTCGCCGAGTGGCCCGGTGCGCGGGGCGTAGAGGTCGACGAGCTGGTCGGGGTGGGGGCCGTAGGAGACGGTGGCGTCCGGCCGCGCGCGCGGGTGGGAGAAGGCCGACGCCTGCTCGGCGGCGTCGCGCGCGACGGCGTTCACGTGCCGGCCGCGACGACCTCGGCCAGCACGCGCGCCGCCCGTTCCGTGTCCGTGAACGACACGTACAGCGGCGTGAAGCCGAACCGCAGCACGTCCGGGTGCCGGAAGTCGCCGACCACCCCGCGGGCGATCAGCGTCTCCATCACCGCGCCCGCCCCGGCGCAGCGCAGCGCGACCTGGCTGCCCCGCTCCGCGTGGCGGGACGGGGTGATCGACTCGACGCGTCCCGGCCGCACGTACGCGGCGACGCACTCCAGGAAGAAGTCGGTCAGGGCCAGGCTCTTGTCCCGCACCGCCTCGATCGGCACCCCGTCCCACACCTCCAGCGCCGCCTCCAGGGCCAGCATCGAGAGGATGTCGGGCGTGCCCACCCGGCCGCGCGGGGCGCCGTCCGCCGGCTCGTACCGGCCCGACATGCCGAAGGGATCGCGGTGGGAGTTCCAGCCGGGCAGCGGCGAGTCGAAGCGGGACTGCAGGTCGCGGCGGACGTACAGGTAGGCCGGCGAGCCGGGGCCGCCGTTGAGGTACTTGTACGTGCAGCCGACCGCGAAATCCACCCCGTGCTCGTCGAGCCCCACCGGCAGCGCCCCCGCGCTGTGGCACAGGTCCCACACCGCCAGGGCGCCCGCCTCGTGCGCGGCGGCCGTCACGCCCGGCAGGTCGTGCAGCCGCCCGCTGCGGTAGTCGACGTGGTTGACCAGGGCGACGGCGGTACGGGGACCCAGGGCGTCCACGATGCCGGCCGGGTCGGCGGTCACCAGGCGGCAGCCCGTCATCCGCGCCGCCGACTCGGCGATGTAGCCGTCCGTGGGGAACGTCGTGGCGTCCACCACGATCTCGTCGCGCCCCTCGCCCGCCATCCGGACCGCGCCCACCAGCGCCTTGAAGACGTTCACGCTGGTGGAGTCGCCGGCCACGATCTGGCCGGGCGCCGCGCCGACCAGCGGGGCGACGCGGTCGCCGACGCGCTCCGGCGCCGTCCACCACCCGGACTCCGTCCACGACCTGATGCGCAGCCTGCCCCACTGCCGCGCCACCACGTCGGCCATCCGGTCGGGCACGACGGCGGGCAGCGCGCCGAGCGAGTTGCCGTCGAGGTAGACGGTGTCGTCGTCGAGGACGAACTCCGCGCGCTTGGCCCGCAGCGGGTCGGCCTCGTCGAGCTTGCGCGCCTTCTCGCGCTGGGCCGCCCGGTCGGGAAGGCCGGAACCCACGGAAAGATCAGACATGGCTGCGTGCCGTCCAGAGCTCGGGGAACACGGTCTTGGCGGCCCGCTTCTCCAGCCACGCGACGCCCGCCGAGCCGCCGGTGCCGGTCTTGGCGCCCATCGCGCGCCGGGTCGCCACGAGATGGTCGTTGCGCCAGCGCCACACCAGCTCGGCGACGTCCGTCAGCGCCTCGCCGAGCCGCGCCAGGTCGGTGTCCCGGTCGCCGGAGTAGATCGCCGCCCACACCGCCTCGACCTCGGCGCTGGGCTCGTAGCGCTGCGACAGGTCCCGTTCCAGCACGGCCCGCGGCACGGCGTGGCCGCGCCGCGCGAGCAGGTGCAGGACCTCGTCGTACAGGCTGGGCTGGTGCAGCGCCTTCTCCAGTTCCTCGTGGACGCGCGCCGCGCCCCGGTGCGGCACCAGCATGGACGACGACTTCTCGCCGAGCAAGAATTCCATCCGCCGGTACATCGCCGACTGGAACCCCGAGCCCTCGCCGAGCGCGGCCCGGTAGGCGTTGAACTCGGCCGGGGTGAGCCGCGCCAGCGGCCGCCAGGAGGCGTTCAGTGCCTCCAGCTCGCGCGCGCTGCGCCGCAGCGCGGCCATCGCGACGGGCAGCCGGTCCTCGCGCAGCGCGCGGCCGGCGGTCTCCCACTCGTGGACGATCACGGTGAACCACAGCTCCATGACCTGGGTGGTGACCAGGAACGCCATCTCGCCCGGGTCGTCGGACAGAGGGTGCTGGAGGTGGGTGAGGACGTCCGCGTGGACGTAGTCCTCGTACGGGGTGGTGCCCGCGAAGTCGAGGTTCGGCGACTCCGGCCGGTCGGGCTCGCCGCGGCCGTCGGCCGCTCGGTCGTCCGCTGTTCGGGTGTGCGTGCGATGCGACATCGCTGTCTCCTGGAGACGTTCCACCGGGTAGCGGTCCGCTCCCTTCCTTCAGGCGATGGAGCCCCGGTCCCCTCGGGCCCGGCCGCTCACGGTGCGACGCCGAACCCATCAGGCATGATGCGGGATCGTGTCCCGGTATGGCAAGGGGCGTCTGATGAGGATGGATTCCTGTGGGGGCTGTCAGCCCTGGCCGGCGTGGGTGTGGCCGTGGGCGACCTCGGGCGGGCACGGCCCGGGCCGGCCGTCCCGCCGCCACTCCGCCACGGCGATGGCGAGGGCGACCAGCACACCGCCGACCGCGGCGCCCAGGGCCACGGTCACCGCCTGCGCGGTGTCGCCGCTGGAGGTGAGCACCAGGTAGTACACGCCCGGCAGGGCCGCCGTGCCGACCGCGCCGCCGAGCCGCTGGCCCGTCTGCAGGGCGCCGCCGGCCGCCCCGGCCATCCGCACGGGCACCTCCTTGAGCGTCATGGTGATGTTCGGCGAGATCACGAAGCCGCTGCCGACGCCGCCGACGAGCAGCGCGGGGATCGCCGCCCACACGGCCACGCCCGGGGAGGCGAAGCCCAGCAGCAGCGCCGCCGCCGACAGCCCCACCACGACCCCGGCGAGCCCGAGCACGGTCAGCAGCCGTCCCAGCCGCTCCACCAGCCGCCCGGCCACGACCGCCGCGCAGGCCGAGCCGATCGCGAACGGCGTGACGCACAACCCCGACATCAGCGGCGAGAACCCCCGCCCGTTCTGGAAGTACAGCGCGAAGACCAGCCAGACGCCGCTGAACCCGATGAAGTAGACCGTCGCGAGCGCCGCGCCCGGCGCGTAGCCGCGTGTCTCGGTGATGAGTCCGGGGGCGAGCAGCGGGTCGTGGCCGCGGGCCGCGACCCGCCGTTCCCAGAGCACGAACGCCGCGAGGAGCGCCGCCCCGGCGGGGAACATCCACCAGAGCTCGTGCACGCCGCCCGCGTCGGCCTGCACGAGCGGGAACATGAGGAGGAACACACCGGCGCCGAGCAGCAGCACACCCGCCAGGTCCAGCGCCCCGCGCCGGGCGCCGCGGGCGTGCGGCAGCAGCCGGGCGGCCAGGGTGAACGCGGCCACCCCGATCGGCACGTTGACGAAGAAGATCCAGCGCCAGCCCTGCTCGGCGCCCGCCAGGGCGAGGATCAGGCCGCCGGTGATCGGGCCGACCGCGCTGGAGATGCCGACGGTCGCCCCGAAGAGGCCGAAGGCGCGCCCGCGCTCGGCGCCCCGGAACATCTGCTGGATCAGGGCGGAGTTCTGCGGGGCGAGGAAGCCGGCGGCGATCCCCTGCGCGAGCCGGGCCGCGACCAGCAGCCCGATGGTGGGCGCGGCCCCGGCGGCCATGCTGCACAGCACGAACGCGGCCAGCGCGACGAGGAAGATGCGCCGCCGGCCCATCGCGTCGCCCAGCCGCCCGGCCAGGACGAGGGAGAGCGCGAACGTGAGCGCGTACCCGGAGACCACCCACTGCACCTGCGCGGGGGAGGCCCCGAGGCCGCGCTGCATGGACGGCAGGGCCACGGCCACGATGGTCACGTCGAGCAAGATCATGAAGCCGACGACGAGGGTGACCGCGAGGGCCTTCCAGCGCCGCGGATCCGGTCCGGTGTTCTCGGACCCTGGTTGCATGGGACCTCCCTCCGTGAAGGCCGCCGCCCGCGGAGGGCGGCCTCGGCACGGCCTGAGGCGGCCCCGCGGCGGTCCCCGGGCGGTCCGGTCCTCCGGAGGCCCTCGGGCGGGTCCTCGGGCGGGCTTTCGGGTGGCCCCGAGGCGATGCGGGCGGGCTGTCGCGGGCCGCCATGCCTATGGCAGGAACAACGCCTCCGGGACGGCGGGCATTTCGCCCGCGCTCCGTCGGCGGGCTCCGCCGCAGGTCAGCGCTTGATCGACATGGCTGCCGGCCGCCTCGCCGCGGGTCAGCGCTCGATGAGCGTGACCTCCAGGGAGTAGTGCGAGGCGCGGTAGACGTGCGAGCCGTGCTCGACCGCGCGACCCTGGTCGTCGTACGTGGTGCGGATCATCGTGAGCAGCGGGGCGCCGCGCCGCTCGCCCAGCAGCCTGGCCTCGCTCTGGCCCGCCGCGCGGGCCCCGATGCGCTGGTTGGCCACCCGCATGCGCACGCCCGCGCCGCGCAGCAGCTCGTACAGGCCCCTGGTCTCCAGGTCCGTGGCGCCGAGCCGGGCGAGGCCGAGGGGCAGCCAGTTGTGCAGCAGGGCCAGCGGCTCGCCGGCCGCGAACCGCAGCCGCTCCAGGTAGAGCGCCTCGGCGCCCGGCTCCAGGCCGAGGATGGCCGCGATCTCCTCGTCCACGGTCCGCGGCTCCAGGGCGATGACCTGGGTGGCCGGCTCCTGGCCCGAGCGGCGCAGGTCGTCGTACAGGCTGGTCAGCTCCACCGACCGCTTGACCTGGCCGTGGACCACCTGGGTGCCGACGCCGCGCTTGCGCACGAGCAGGCCCTTGTCCACGAGATACTGGATGGCCTGGCGGATGGTGGGCCTCGACAGGCCGAGCTTGTCGGCCAGCAGGATCTCGTTGTCGAGCCGGGCGCCGGGCACCAGGTCGCCTCGCCGGATCGCTTCGGCGATCTGCTCGGCCACCTGGAAATAGAGCGGCACGGGGCTGGATCGGTCCAGGTCGATCGCCAGATTCGCGGTCATGCTGATCAGGTTAACGCAGGTCATAATGTCCAGACAAATGCGACGGTCATGGACTTCATGCGGCATGATCGGAAGGGGAGCTCCCGCCGGGAATGGGCAGGGGTCCTCGTACCGTGGTGTCGAGACACCGCGGGTGCCGACGCCATCGAGGGGGAGCCGGGCATGAACGCCACGCCACACGACGACACGCAGTTCCCGCACGACGCGCTGCTGGAGACGGCCGTCGAGGCCGCCCGGGCGGTCGGGCCACGGCTGCGCAAGGCGTTCCGCTCCCGCCCGCAGGTCGCCACCAAACGCGACTTCCAGGACCCCGTGACCGAGCACGACAAGGCGGCCGAGGAGACCATCCGCGCCGTCATCGAGGGCCGCTGGCCCGGCAGCGCCGTCCTCGGCGAGGAGGGCGGGTCCACCGGCTCCGGACGGCTGCGCTGGTACGTCGACCCGATCGACGGCACCGCCAACTTCGCCGCCGGGCTGCCGTTCTTCTGCGTCTCGATCGCCGCTGCCGTGGACGGGGAACTGGCCGCGGGCGTCGTGTACGACCCGGTGCGTGACGACGAGTTCACCGCCTCGACGGCGGGCGCCTGGTGCAACGGCACCCCCATCCGCAGCGCCGGCGCCACCGGCGACCGGGAGGCCATGCTGCTGACGAGCTACCCGACGCCCCGCGACATGGCCACCGAGGGCGAGGACGCGCTGCGGCGCTACAGCCGGTTCCTGACGTCGTTCTCGGCGGTGCGCCGGGTGGGCAGCGCCGCGCTCAAGCTCGCCCACGTCGCCGCCGGATGGTCGGACGCCGCGTACGGCACGCGCGCCAACCCGTGGGACGTGGCGGCCGGCGCCCTGCTCGTCCGGCAGGCGGGCGGCCTCTACCTGGGCGACCCGCTCGCCACGGGCGACTACCTGGCCTGCGTCGGCGGCTTCGACCTCGCCTCCTCGGCCCTGTCCGAGGTCGCCCCCTGACCCCACGCGATCACGAGCGCGCTCGTGGGGCGGGGGCTCGTGGGGTGAGGCGCTCGTGGGGTGGGGCGTTCCTGGGGTGGCGGATCAGGACGGGGGCAGGTCGCCGCGGGCCAGAGCGGGCAGCTCGGCCAGCGACGTGATGCGCGGGAACCCCGCGGGCGCCGGCTGGACGCCGAGCCGGTCGAGCCACACCGACCGCATCCCGGCCGCCGCCGGCGCCGTCACGTCGTTGACCACGTCGTCGCCCACCAGCAGCACCTCGCCGGGCGCCAGCCCGAGCGCCCGCGCCGCGGCCGTGTAGGAGCCCGGAGCCGGTTTGTAGTGCCCGTCCAGCACCTCGCCCGTCAGCACCGGCCCGACCTGCCCGCCGAGGCCGATCGCCCGGACCTTCGCCTCCTGCATGTGCTGCGACCCGTTCGTCAGCACCCCCAGCCGGAATCCCGCCAGCGCCGCCACCGCCTCCGCCGCGTCCGGGTAGGCGCTCCAGCTCCGCCGGTAGCGGGTGGCGTACGCGCCGAACGCCGCGTCGAGGTCGTCCGGCACCGTGACGGCCAGCTCCACGCACAGCGCCCGGATCCGCCGGCGGCGCTGCTCCTCCAGCGAGCACTCGCCCGCGTGCCAGGCCCGCAGGTGCGGCTCCTCCAGCGCCTCCCACAGCGCGGCGACCTCGGCCAGGCGCGGGTGGCCGGGCGCGTGGTGGGACACCCAGCCGATGACCGCCGCGTCGGCCGCTGAGCGGTGGTCGAGGAGGGTGCCGTCGAGGTCGAGCAGGACGCCGCGGATCACACCCCTATCCTGGCACCCTTCTCGGCGAGGATGCGCGCCGCCGTCTCGTGCGGCGGATAGCCCAGCGTGAGCCCGCGCACCGACAGCGGCGCCCGCCGGAACGAGCCCTCCGCGTCGTCGCGCAGCACGTAGCCGAGGGCGGGGGAGGACGTCCGGTGGGCGGCGAGCGCCTCCGCCTCCTCCTCGCCCAGGTCGCCCGGCAGCGCCCGCCGGTAGTCCGCGATCAGCGCGTCCACGTCGAACAGCCGCCCGTACGGCTCCGACAGCCCCGCCACCACCCGCACCAGCCCCTCGCCGGTGTGCTGCGCCCGGTAGACCAGGGCCGTGCCGCCGCTGCGGGTGAACCAGCGCATCGCCTCCTCCACCGGCAGCGTGAACACCCCGAAGGGCTTGCGCCCGTACAGCAGCGCCTCGGCGATCCACCGGTCGCTCCAGCGCTCGTCCCGGTACGGCGACGGCGCCTTCGGCCCGGCCGTCAGGCCCTGGGCCAGCACCGGGTTCCAGGCGGAGACGAGGGGGCTGGTGAAGCGGGGCATGCGCGGGCCGTCGCAGCGGCTCAGCACGTAGCCGTACCAGATCGCCACCACCTCGATCCGCCGGCCGGGCAGGAAACGCTCGTAGACGCCGTTCATCACCTGCCCGTTGTCGGCGTGGCGCCACGGGCCCGCGGGGACGGCCTCGCCGGCGGGGGCCGGGGGAGTCCGGTAGTCGGGGCGCAGCATCCACGTGTAGGCCACGGCGTGGGACCTTCCCGGTCGGCGTATGCATGACTGGTCTGGATCAAGTGGTGGCCATCGTGCATCAAGCGCCGGTATGTTGCAACACACCAGGTCCTGGCCTGGCTCACTCTCGCCGGCGTGGGGGATTCGACGTATGCATACGATCGTTGCGGCGCGGCTGGCCGCGCTGCGCAACGCCCGCCGGCTGTCGATGAAGACGGCCGCCGACGCCGCCGGGCTGAACACGTCCACGGTCTACCGCATCGAGCACGGGCACGTCGCGCCGCGCGAGTCCACCACCGACACCCTGCTGGAGCTGTACGGCGTGCACGACGCCGCCCAGCGCCGGCACGTGCTGGCGCTGCTGCGCGGCGAGCGGCTGCCCGGCTGGTTCGACGCGCCGGAGATCCCGCTGTGGCTGTCGCGGTTCCTGGCGCTGGAGGACGAGGCGGCGGAGGTGGACGCGTACGCGCCCATGTTCGTCCCCGCCCTGCTGCAGACGCCCGCCTACGCCGAGGCGACGGTCCGCGCCTGCGGCCACCCGGGCATGACGCCCGAGCAGGTCAAGGCCGGAGCCGGGACGATCCTGCGCAGGCAGCAGCTGCTGGACCGTGACGGCGGCCCGCGCGTGCGGGCGGTCGTGGACCGCAGGGCGCTGCTCGACCCGCCGCTGGCGTGCCCGGAGGATCGGGTCGGACAGGTCGACGCGATCGCGGCGGCGGCCGGGCGGCCCGGGGTCGCCGTCCAGGTGGCCCGCCCGTGCACCGAGACCGGCCACCTCTACCACGGGCCGCCGTTCACGCTGCTGGGCTTCGGCGGGCGGGGCCGGCCGGGCGTGCTGGTGCTGCACCTGCTGCACGGCTCGACCGTGGTGGACGACCCCGGGACGGTCGAGGCGCACCACGAGGCGTTCGCCCGGCTGTCGCGCTCGGCCCACGACGTCGCGGAGACCGCGGACGTGCTGGACGGGATCCGCGCCGAGCTCACCGTCTGACCGTCCGCCGGCCCGGTCGGGAGGGCGCGCGGCCGGGACGGGGTGGGTCAGCCGGTCGGGGGGTTGTCGCGGCGGTGCTCGCCCGCCCGCCGCACGTGCTCGATCATGAGCCGTTCGGCGGCCGCGCCGTCGCCGCGCTCCAGCGCGTCCAGGATGCCCTCGTGCGCCTCGATCTGGTGCGGCACCTGGCCGGGGTCGAGCCACAGCGAGGCGGTGGCGGGCACCGGGAAGCTGTCGTGCACGGCCCGGGCGTGCTGCCCCAGGAACGCGGGGCCGCCGATGTCGGCGATGCGCAGGTGGAAGTGGCGGCTCTGCTCGCCGAGCCGGTCGAGTCGTCCGCCGGCGGCGTCGCGGGCCATCGCGGCGTGCAGCTCGCGCAGCCAGTCCAGCTCCTCGGGCGTGATCCGCGTGGCGGCCAGCCGGGCCCCGAGGCCCTCGACCACCGCGCGCAGGCCGTAGAACTCCTCCAGCGCGTCGTCGCCGAGGTCCACCACCGTGGCGCCGTGGTGGGCCTCGTAGCTGATCAGCCGGTCCTTCTCCAGCCGGCGCAGCGCCTCGCGGACCGGCGTGACCGACACCCCGAGGCGGCGCGCGATCGCCGCCGCGCGCAGCGCGGTGCCGCCCGGGATGCGGGCGGAGCGGATCTCCTCGGCCAGCACGCCGTAGACGTAGTCCGCCTTGCTCATGGGCGGGGTCACGGAGGGACGCGGATCGGAGCTGGGCATGGGTTCAGTCTCTCGCACGAGGGCCACCGGTTGACCGCGAACCTATTTCTTATACGTTATAAGACATGACGAGCCTCGCCGACCTGCGGGTCATCGACGCCGCCACGCTGTTCGCCGGCCCCTCCGCCGCGATGATGCTGGGCGACTTCGGCGCCGACGTGATCAAGATCGAACACCCCAGGCGCGGCGACCCGTCGCGCGGGCACGGCGCCTCGGTGGACGGCGTCGGCCTGTGGTGGAAGTCCCTGTCGCGCAACAAGCGCGCCGCCGCGATCGACCTGTCGCACCCCGAGGGGCAGGAGATCCTGCGCCGCCTCGCCGCCCGTTCCGACGTGCTCGTCGAGAACTTCCGCCCCGGCACGCTGGAACGCTGGAACCTCGACCCCAAGGACCTGCTGGAGCTCAACCCCCGGCTGATCGTCGCCCGCATGACCGGCTTCGGGCAGAGCGGCCCGATGGCCCGCCGCCCGGGGTTCGGGACCCTGGCCGAGGCGATGAGCGGCTTCGCGGCGATGACCGGCGAGCCGGAGGGCCCGCCCACGCTGCCGCCGCTCGCGCTGGCCGACGGCATCGCGGGCCTCGCCATGTCGTACGCGATCATGGTGGCGCTGCACGCGCGCGAGCGGACCGGACGCGGGCAGGTCGTCGACATGGCGATCATCGAGCCGATCCTCGGCCTGCTCGGCCCGCAGATGAGCGCGTACAAGGCGCTCGGGGCCGTGCCGCGCCGCACCGGCAACCGCTCCAGCAGCAACGCGCCCCGCAACACCTACCGCACCCGCGACGGCCGCTGGCTGGCTGTCTCCACCAGCGCGCAGGCGGTCGCCGAGCGCGTCGTCACGCTCGTCGGCCGCTCCGACCTGGTGGAGCAGCCGTGGTTCTCCAGCGGGGCCGGCCGGGTCGCGCACGTGGACGAGCTGGACGAGGCCGTCGCCATCTGGATCGCCGCCCGCGACGCCGACGAGGTCATCGCCCGCTTCGAGGAGGCGCAGGCGGCGGTCGCCCCCATCTACGACGTCCGGGACATCGCCCGCGACCCGCAGTACGCGGCCCTGGGGACGTTCGTCGAGCTGCCGGACGAGGAGCTGGGGGCGGTGACGATGCAGAACGTGCTGTTCCGGCTCTCGGACACGCCCGGCGAGGTGCGCTGGCCGGGGCGTCCCCTGGGGCACGACACGGACGAGGTGCTGGAGGAGCTGGCCTACGGGGCCGAGGGCATCGCCGGGCTGCGCGAGCAGGGCGTGATCGCATGACGTCCCCGGCGTCCGGAGTGCCCGCCGTCTCCTGGCTGTACGTGCCGGGGGACCGGCCCGAGCGGTTCGCCAAGGCCGTCGCGTCGGGGGCGGACGTGGTGATCATCGACCTGGAGGACGCGGTCGTGCCCGCCCGCAAGGACGAGGCCCGCGCCAACGCCGCCGCCTACCTGCGCGAGCGCGCGTCCGGGGCCGCCGGAGGAGCCGGCGCGGCCGGACAGGCCGGGAGCCCCGGCAACGTGGCGGTGCACGTGCGGGTCAACGACCTGACCACGCCGCGAGGCCGCGACGACGTGGCCGCGCTCGCCGCGCTGCCCGGGCTCGGCGGCCTCCGGCTGCCCAAGGTCGAGTCGGCCGCGGTGCTGGACGCGCTCGGCGGCTGCCCCGCCCCCGCGTACGCGGTGCTGGAGTCGGCGGCGGGGATCCTGGCGGCCCCGGCCGTCGCCGCCCACCCGCGCGTGGCCGGCGTGGCGCTGGGCGAGCAGGACCTGTCCGCCGAGCTGTCCGTCACCGACGTGGCCGCCCTGAACCAGCTCCGCCTCCAGGTCGTGCTGGCCGCGGCCGCCGCGGGCCTGCCGCCCGTGCCCATGTCGGTCTATCCGGACGTACGGGACGAGGCGGGGCTGCTGGCGTCGTGCGTCGCGGGACGCGCGATCGGGATGTTCGGCCGGGCGGCCATCCACCCGCGCCAGATCCCGGTGATCCGGCGGGCCTTCACGCCCACCGAGGAGGAGACGGCCCGCGCCGCGGAGATCGCCGAGGCGGCCGAGCAGGCGGAGCGCGAGGGCCTGGGGGC
This sequence comes from Nonomuraea montanisoli, assembly GCF_013363975.1. Classification (GTDB taxonomy): domain Bacteria; phylum Actinomycetota; class Actinomycetes; order Streptosporangiales; family Streptosporangiaceae; genus Nonomuraea; species Nonomuraea montanisoli. The sequence goes on from NZ_JABWGN010000006.1 coordinate 106,395, forward strand.
GGTGGCGCTGCCGGACGGCCGCTTCGTGGACGCCCCGATCGTGGCCCGCGCCCGCCGCACCCTGGCCCTGGCCCGCCACCTCGCCTCCCCGCCCGCCTGACCCTCCCGCCACCTCGCCCCCGCCCGCCTGACCCTTTTCGCGAGCCACCTCCCCCTACCTGCCCCTCATCGTGATGCTTCGGCGCCTGACGTGCCTTGCCCTCTCGGCGGGCGCGCGTCTCTTGGGGGATGGGGGCAGGAAGGGGGCGGAGCCTCGGCGCGAGCGGGGGACGGGGAGCGGTCAGGGGACCCAGCGGGCGGAGAGTTCGGCGTCCTCCGGGGCCGGGCCCGGCAGGGCGGCGTGGGAGGCGGGGCGGCGCAGGGCGTCCAGCAGCAGCGCCAGGTACCGGTGCCGGAGCTGCCCCGTGCGCTCGTCGTCGCCCAGCTTGACCGACGCCATCTGCTCGAACAGCAGCGCGATGTCCGCCGTCGTCACGTCCGGCCGCAGCACGCCCGCCTCCACGGCCCGCGCGTGGACCCGCGTGGCCAGCTCGGAGGCCCGCACCGCCGCCGCCCCCAGCTCCGGCGTCGGCTGGAAGGTGCCGGCCAGCTTGATGGTCAGCGAGCTGCTGTCGGCGTCCACGATGCCGCGCATGTAGCCGGCGAACGCCTCCCACGGATCGCCCTGGTCCTCCAGGGCCTTCTCCGACACCGCGATGTAGAGCTGCAGGCCGTCGAAACACAGCTTGCGCAGCAGGTCTTCCTTGCTGGAGTAGCGGCGGTAGAGTGCGCTGATCCCGACGCCCGCCCGCTCGGCCACCGCCGCGATCGGCGCGCCCGGGTCCGCGGTGAAGACCGCCCGCGCCGCCTTCAGGATCAGCTCGTCGTTGCGCGCGGCCTGAGCCTTGCGCCCGCTCATGGGTGGAGTCGTCATGGCTCCACTATATCGGAACGAAGCTTTCCGTTCCAGACCTTCGATTCCATTGGTCCGTATGTCTATACAAAGAGTTGATATTGATGTACAACCGGGGCGAGCCTGATGGTCATGGAGGTGTCCCGTGAGACGAACCCCTGTCGTGCTGGCCCTGCTCTGCGCTCTGACGCTGGGCGCCTGCTCCTCCTCGTCCGGAGGAGCGGGCGCGCAGAGCGCCCCGGCCTCCGGCTCCGCGCCGCCCGCGGCGAGCGGCGGCACGTTCGCCGTCATCACCCACGCCTCGGCGGGCGACGCCTTCTGGGACGTGGTGAAGAACGGCGCCGAGGCGGCGGGCAAGCAGTACGGCGTCACCGTGACCTACCAGGGCGACGGCGACCCCGGCAAGCAGTCGCAGCTCATCGACCAGGCCGTCTCGCAGAAGGTGGACGGCCTGGTGGTGTCCATGGCCAACCCCGACGCGCTGAAGGAGGCCGTCGGCCGCGCCGTCGCCGCGAAGATCCCGGTGGTGACCATCAACTCGGGCGCCGGCTCGTCCAAGGCGTTCGGCGCGATCACCCACGTCGGCCAGTCGGAGGACGTGGCCGGCCGCGGCGCCGGCGAGCAGCTCAGGGCCGCGGGCGTCACCAAGCTCCTGTGCGTCGTCCACGAGGCCGGCAACGTGGGGCTCGACCAGCGGTGCAAGGGCGCCGAGCAGGGCCTCGGCGGCACCGTCGAGCGGCTCCAGGTCGACGTGGGCAACCTCGCCGACGTCACCTCCAAGGTCGCCGCGAAGCTCCAGTCCGACAAGCAGGTCAACGGCGTGCTCGCGCTCAACCCGGCCGTCGCGGTCGCCGCGCGCGACGCGGTCGAGGACTCCGGCTCCCAGGCCAAGCTCGCCACGTTCGACCTGTCGGGCGACGTCGTGACGGCCATCAAGGACGGCGAGATCCTGTTCGCGGTCGACCAGCAGCAGTACCTCCAGGGCTGGCTGCCCATCACGTTCCTCACCCTGTACAAGAAGAACCTCAACACCGTGGGCGGCGGGCTGCCGGTCAACACCGGCCCGGGCTTCGTCACCAAGGACAACGCCGAGCAGGTCGCCAAGCTGGCCGAGGCGGGCACCCGATGACCCGTGCCGGAGGGCCGTCGTGAGCGCGGTGGCCGGCCGGGCGGACGAGCGGGTCGCCCGCGCCGGCCTGGTGCGGCGGCTGCTGATCCGTCCCGAGCTGGGCGCGGTGGTCGGGCTGGTGGCGGTGTTCGCGTTCTTCGCGGCGCAGTCGCCGGTGTTCCGCTCGCCGCAGGGCGTCGCCAACTGGCTCGACCCGGCGGCCACGCTCGGCATCATGGCCGTCGCCATCGCGCTGCTGATGATCGGCGGCGAGTTCGACCTGTCGGCCGGGGTCCTCACCGGCACGACCGGCCTGATCCTCGTCACGCTCGCCACCCGGTACGGCCTGGACGTGTGGACGGCGATGCTCGTCGGCCTGGTCGTGGCCCTGGCGATCGGCTTCGTCAACGGGCTGATCGTCACCCGGACCCGCCTGCCCAGCTTCATCGTCACGCTCGGCACGTTCCTCATGCTCCAGGGCGTCAACCTCGGCGTCACCAAGGCGCTCACCGGCACCGTGCAGGTCAGCGGGCTGCGCCGGGCCGCCGGCTACGAGGGCGCCCGCACGCTGCTGGCCGGCACCGTCGAGATCGGCGGCACGCCGTTCCGGGTGGCGATCCTGTGGTGGCTGCTCGTCACGGCCGTCGCGACCTGGGTGCTCATGCGGTCCCGCGCGGGCAACTGGATCTTCGCGGTCGGCGGCAACGAGCAGGCGGCGCGGGCCGTGGGCGTGCCCGCCGCGCGCACGAAGATCGCGCTGTTCATGACCACCGCGTTCGCGGCCTGGCTGGTCGGCTCGATCCTCGCCCTGCGCTACACCTCCGTGCAGGCCAACATCGGCATCGGGCAGGAGTTCATCTACATCATCGCCGCGGTGATCGGCGGCTGCCTGCTGACCGGCGGGTACGGCTCCGCGATCGGCGCCTCCGTCGGCGCGGTGATCTTCGGGATGGCCGACAAGGGCATCGTGTTCCTCGGCTGGGACGCCGACTGGTTCAAGTTCTTCCTCGGCGCCATGCTGCTGCTGGCCACGCTCGCCAACCGCCTGGTCCGGCGGTACGCCGAGGAGGTGAAGCATTGATCATCGAGACGCGCGGCATCGGCAAGACGTTCGGCTCGGTGCTGGCCCTGCGCGACGTGTCGATGGGGGTCGCGGCGGGCCAGGTCACCTGCGTGCTCGGCGACAACGGCGCCGGCAAGTCCACCCTCATCAAGATCCTGTCGGGGGTGCACCGGCACGACGCCGGGACGTTCCTCGTGGACGGCCGGGAGGTGCGCCTCGGCAGCCCGCGCGAGGCGCTCGACCGCGGCATCGCCACCGTCTACCAGGACCTCGCCATGATCCCGCTGATGTCGGTGTGGCGGAACTTCTTCCTCGGCTCCGAGCCGCGCAGGGGCCTGGCCTTCGACGTGGCCCGGGCCCGCCGGATCGCCCGCGAGGAGCTGCTGGCCATGGGCATCGACATCCGGGACGTGGACCAGCCGGTCGGCACCCTGTCGGGCGGCGAGCGGCAGTCGGTGGCGATCGCCCGGGCCGTGCACTTCGGCGCCCGGGTGCTCATCCTCGACGAGCCGACCTCGGCGCTCGGTGTCAAACAGGCGGGCGTCGTGCTGCGCTACGTCGTCCGGGCCCGCGACCGGGGGCTCGGGGTCGTGTTCATCACCCACAACCCGCACCACGCCCATCTGGTGGGCGACCGGTTCCTGCTGCTCAACCGGGGCGCGAGCCTCGGCGAGTACGCCAAGGCCGACATCACCCGCGAGGAGCTGACGGGGCTGATGGCCGGCGGGGCCGAGCTGGAGGAGCTGGAGCACGAGCTGCGGCGCGAGTGAGTGCCGCCTCCTACCCCCTTGCCCAGGTCATCTGCGGGCCAGGGCGAGGGGCAGCAGGACGTGGTCGACCAGGCGGCGGGCCAGGTCGCCGTCCACCGGCTCGCCGCTGATCAGCCCCCGGAAGAGCAGGGCCGCCGGCCCGAGCTGCCACAGCAGCTCGGTGTCGGCGGCCGCCGCCAGCTCGCCCCGGTCCCAGGCCCGCTGGAACACCTCCAGCATGAGCCGCCTGCGGCCCGTCACGTAGTGCCGGTCCACGGCGGCGGCCAGCTCCCTGTTGTGCCGGATCTCGCCCACCAGGCCGGCGAGCACGTCGCCGAGCGGTTCCAGCTCGGCGACGAGGAACTCCATGAGCCACAGCAGGTCGCCGCGCAGGCTTCCGGTGTCGGGCGCCTCGGGCAGGGGCGAGGCGGCGCTGACGAACGCCGCCACCACGAGGTCCGCCTTCGTCCGCCACCGCCGGTAGACGGTCTGCCGGCTCGCCCTGGCCCGGGCCGCGACGGTGTCCACGCTCAGCCGGTCGTAGCCGGTCTCGCGTAACACCTCGAGGACCGCGCCGAGCAGCTCGGCCTCGCGTGCGGGACCGCCCCGCAACGGGGTCACGGACATGACCATTAGAGTAAGCGCGGGCGTGCCCGGACTGTAAGGCCCCTCAGGGCGCGGACTGTGTCCTCATCGGGGTTTCCCGCGCGCTCACCGGAGCGTGGCGAAGAAGGCGCGCACGTCCTCGATGTACGCCGCGGGCTGCTCCAGCGCGGCGAACGTGCCGCCGCGCTCGTGCTCGACCCAGCCGACGATGGCGTTGTCCCGCTCGGCGAAGCGGCGGATCGGCCGCAGGATGTCCTTCGGGAACACCGACACCGACGTGGGCACCGTCGCCGGCTTGAGCTCCCACTCCACGCTCGTGTCCTGATCGGTGTCGGGCGTCTCCACGAACGAGCGGGCCGCCGAGCCGGCCGTGTTGGTCAGCCAGTAGAGCATGACGGTCGTGAGCAGCCGGTCGTCGGGGATCGGCTCGTCGCTCCACTCGTGGTAGACGCTCGCGAACCACGACAGCAGCGCCACCGGGGAGTCGGCCATGCCGTAGGCGAACGTCTGCGGCCGGGCCGACTGGATGAGCTTGTAGCCGTACTGGTCGGTCAGGTAGCGCTCGCGGAAGGCCATGCGCTCCTGCTCCACCTCGCTCAGCCCGTCCAGCTCGCCCGGCAGGCCGATGGGGAAGCAGATGATGCCGTTGCCGTGCATGCCGGCCACCCGCTCGGGGGCGAGCACGCCCACCTCGCGGGAGATCCACGTGCCCCAGTCGCCGCCCTGCACGCCGAACCGCTCGTAGCCGAGGCGCGTCATGAGCTCCAGCCACGCCTTCGCGATCCGGGTCGAGCCCCAGCCCGTCTCGGTGGTCGGGCCGGACAGGCCATAACCGGGCAGCGAGGGGATGACCAGGTGGAAGTCGCGGGCGAGCGGCTCGATCACGTCGAGGTACTCGACCGGGGAGCTGGGCCAGCCGTGCGTGATCAGCAGCGGCAGCGCGTCCTCGCGGGCGGAGCGCACGTGCAGGAAGTGGACGTCCTGGCCGTCGATCTGCGTGACGTACTGGTCGTGCGCGTTCAGCTCGGCCAGCGCGCCGTCCCAGTCGTAGCCGGTGCGCCAGTGGCCGACCAGTTCCTTCATGCGGGCGAGCGGGACGCCGTATCCCCAGCCCACGCCGGGGACCTCGTCCGGCCAGCGCACCCGGTCGAGCCGTTCCCGCAGGTCGTCGAGGGCGCCGCGGTCGGGCTCGAAGCGGAAGGTCCGGATGTCGTTCGGGGTCAAGCCATGCCTCCATCGTTTCGGTACGCTGTACCGTACAGCATACGGTTCGATCCGCGCAACTCGGCCCGGCGGCGAAGGAATTGATCTACTTTGTAAAGGCGGTAGCTTGGTGACGTGTCCTCTTCGTACCTCACCCTGAAGACCGCCATCGAGCACGAGACGGAGGCGCGGCGCTCCCGGTTCGTCTGCGCGATGGCGCCGGTGAGCGGGGTCGAGGAGGCGCAGGAGTTCATCGCCGGTCGGCGCCGGACCCACGCGGCCGCCACGCACAACTGCACCGCGTACGTGATCGGGCAGCGCGTGCAGAAGGGCGACGACGACGGCGAGCCCGGCGGCACGGCGGGCACCCCCATGGTGCAGGCCCTGGTCGGCCGGGGGTTCAGCGACGTGGTGGCCGTGGTGACGCGCTACTTCGGCGGCGTCCTGCTCGGGGCCGGCGGCCTGGTCCGGGCCTACGGCTCAGCGGTGACGGAGACTCTCGACCGGGCCGAGGCGGTGCGCATGGTGCCGGCCCGGCTGGTGCGCGTGTCGGTGGCGCACGACCAGGCGGGACGGGTCGAGAACGGCCTGCGCGCGTCGCGGTACGCCGTGCGCGAGGTGGCCTACGGGGCGGCCGTGGAGTTCGCGGTGGCGGTGGGAGAGGACGAGGTGCCCGCGTTCACGGCGTGGCTGGCGACGCTCACGGCGGGGCGGGCCCGCGTGGAGACCGGCGAGGGCATCCACGTCCCGTCGCCCTGAGCCGGCGAGGCGCTCACCCCTCCAGGGCGTACTGCATGACGCGGAACTTCGCCTGAGCCTCGGCCAGCTCCGACGCCGGGTCGGAGTTGCCCATGATGCCGCCTCCCGCGAACAGCCGGGCGCGGCGCCCCTCCACGACCGCCGAGCGCAGCGCGATGCCCCACTCGCCGTCGCCGTGGGCGTCGATCCAGCCCACCGGACCGGCGTACCCGGCGCGGTTCATGCCCTCCAGCTCGCGGATCACCTCGATCGCCGTGCCGGTCGGGGTGCCGCCGACGGCGGCGGTCGGGTGCATGGCGGCGACGACGTCCAGCACGGACGCCCCGTCGGCCAGCCGCCCGGTGACGTGGCTGGCCAGGTGCTGGACGTTCGGCAGCACCAGCAGCTCCGGCTCGTCGGGGGTGTGCAGCGAGGAGCAGAGCGGCGCGAGCGTCTGCCGCACCGACGCGATCGCGCACTCGTGCTCGTGGCGGTCCTTCTCGGAGGCGAACAGCGCCGCGCCCCGGGCGACGTCGTCGGCGGCGCTGGTGCCGCGCGGCGTCGTGCCGGCCAGCACGAGCGACTCGATGTGCTTGCCGGTACGGCGGACCAGCAGCTCGGGGGTGGCGCCCACGAGGCCCGCGACGGAGAAGGTGTAGCACTCCGGGTAGCGGCGGCTGAGGCGGGCCAGCAGGAGCCGGATGTCGATGGGCCGCTCGGCGGTGGCGAGCAGGTCGCGGGCGAGCACGACCTTCTCCAGCTCGCCGGCGCGGATGCGGCGCGAGGCGCGGGCGACGATGTGCTCCCATTCGGGCGCGGTGAGGCTGCCGTCGCTGTAGCGGATGCGGCCCGGCGTGCGGATCGGGGTGAACGGCTGCAGGCGCGGCTCGCCCACGGTGGTGAGCCAGGCGCGGCCGTCGCGGCGGGCCAGGATCGTGCGGGGGACGATCAGCGTGGAGCCGGGCGCGTTCTCGTCGAAGGTGAACGTGCCGAAGGCGACCGGCCCGGAGCCGGGCGTCTTGACGGCGTCGTCGATGTGGGCGTCGCCGAGCACCTCGGCCAGCCACTCGCGGGCCCAGGCGAAACGGCGCGGGCCCGGCGGCACCTCCACGCGAGCGGCCTCCCCCCAGCCGACGAGCCCCTCGCCGTGCCGGATCCACGCGAACGGCGCGGTCTTCGGCAGGGAAGCCAGCAGGTCACCGGGGTCGCCCACGGGGGTGGTGCGAACCGGTAGCGGGCGGGTGGTTCCGAGCGCGACACTCACTCAAGACACTCTATGCGGGAACTGAACACGTTCGACTGTGACCCCCTGGAATGGGTGGTAACGGTCAGGGATCCAAGAAAAACCTGCATATTCGCGGACATGCGGCGTTGTTAGCGGTATCGCCCTCTCCTGCCCGGTCCGCGGCGGGACTGTCAAGCAGCGATATGAAGTCGGTTGTGAAATGGCCCACCTTCCCCGCCGGTCATAGTGGGTCCAAGATCGGATCCCTACCTTGGGGGCCATGATCCCTCGCCTCCTGGCCGCCGCCGTCCTCCTGTCCGGCTCCGGGGTTCTCCTGGGCGCCGGCCCCGCGTCGGCCGACACCGGCGTCCCCGTGCCGACGTCGATGGTGGCGCTCGGCGACTCGATCTCCAGCGGGTTCAATGCCTGCGGCTGGTACGTGTCGTGCACCTCCCGCTCGTGGTCGGCCGGCGACAACGCGGAGGTCGCCAGCCACTACCTGCGGCTGCTGCGGCTCGACGACGACATCCAGGGCCACAACCGCAACCTCGCCGTGCCCGGCTCCACCAGCGCCGGCCTCATGAGCCAGGTGCGCCAGGCCGTCGAGCTCAAGCCGGGCTACGTGACGATCCTCATCGGCGCCCAGGACGCGTGCGTGGGGACCGAGCGCGAGATGACGCCGGTGGAGCTCTACCGGCAGCGGCTGGACGCGGCGCTGGCGGCGCTGCGCGACGGGGTGCCCGGCGTGCGGGTGTTCCTGGCCAGCGTCCCCGACCTGCGGCGGCTGTGGCAGGTCGGCAGGAGCCACGCGCTCGCCCGGACGTTCTGGACCGCCGGGCACATCTGCCAGTCCATGCTGGCGCGGCCCGCGTCGGTCAAGCGGGCCGACGTGGCGCGGCGCGCGCGGGTGCGCGAGCGGGTGATGGCCTACAACGAGCAGGCGGCCGAGGCGTGCGCCGCGCTGGGCGACTCCTGCCGCACGGACGGGGGAGCGATCTTCCGGTACCGGTTCACGCTCGACCACATCAGCAAGTGGGACTTCTTCCACCCGAACGCCGCCGGCCAGCGGGTGCTGGCCGAGGAGACGTTCGGCCACGGCTTCGAGTGGTCAGACGACCGGCAGGACGTCAGGTGACGCGGGCGGTCACCGGCACTGGGCGAGCATGGTCCGCTTGTCGGCAGGGGTGACCGGCACGTCGTACTTGACGGCGACCTGGGCGAAACGCGTCACGTAGGCGCAGCGGATGCGGCGGCGGGGCGGCAGCCAGCTCGCCGGGCCGGAGGCGTCCTTCTGCTCGTTGGCCGCGCCGTCCACGGGCAGGAGGTTGAGCGGGTCGTTGGCGAAGTTCAGCCGCTTGGACATCGGCCAGCGGGCGGCGGCCATCCGCCAGGCGTAGGCGAGCGGGACGACGTGGTCGACCTGCACCTCGTCGGCGTCGGACTTGCGCCACGCGATGGCCCTCCCGGTGTACGGGTCGGCCAGGCGCATGGCGACGACCACGCACCGCGATCCCGTGCGGTACCGGACGTCCTGGCCGTCGCGGGCGAGCAGGTCGTCGCGGGTGCGGCAGCCGTTGCCCGCGTACGGGACGCCGGGGGCGGTGTCGGCCCAGTTGCCGCCGTACCGGGTGCGCGCGTACCCCGTGGCGGGGCCGCGGCCCTTGACGCGTAACCGGGAGATGAGCTTGCGGGCGGCGGCCCGGTCGTCGCCGGAGGCGACGGGGGCCAGGCCGGGGCGGGTGCCGCCGGTGTTGGCGAGCGGGCTGGCGGCGGTGCTGACGGCGGCGGTGCGGGTGGCGTGGGTGCCCTTCGCGGTGCCGAACAGGGAGATGACGAGGACGCCGCCCGCGATGAGGGCGACCGTGTCTTTTGTGCTCAAGCACGCCTCCGATGGGGGTGACGGGGTGTTGGGCACAGATCTCTAGAGAGATTCCCGGCATAGCCGACTTCGACACGTACGCCGGGGGAGGCCCTAGTCCTTGGCGATCGCTCGCGTGGTGAGGGCCTCGATCTCGGCGACCGCCCGGTCGGTGGCGGTCTCGGCGGCGATCTCCGCCGCCAGCCGCCGCGCCTCGCGCCGGTAGGACGGCTCGCGCAGGACCCGGGCGACGGCGTGGGCGATCGTGCGGGGTGAGGCGCCCCTGCCCACGGTGAGCCCGGCGCCGGCGACCTCGACGTGCCGCGCCACCTCAGCCTGGTCGCGCCCGAGCGGCACGCAGACCAAGGGGACCCCGGCGGCCAGGGACTTGACGGCCGTACCGTGGCCGGCGTGCGTGACGGTCACCGCGGCGTGGCGCAGCGCGACGCTGTGCGGTGCCGCCGCGGTGACCAGGACGTTGCCGGGGGCGCGGACCGTCGCCGGGTCCACGGCCGGGCCGGTGGTCAGCAGCCCGCGCACCGGCAGCGTGCCGAGGGCCTCGGCGATGCGCTCCAGCAGCGCGTGCTGGTTCATGAACGACGAGCTCAGGCCGACCAGGACCAGCGGGGCGTCGCCCGCCGGCAGTTCCAGGTCCGCGGCCCAGGCCGGGTCGTCGAGCCGCGGGCCGACGTGCCGCACGTGCGCGGGGAAGCGCCGGCCGGGGTAGTCGAGGGCGCGCGGGGACAGCACGAGCAGCCGGTCGACGCGGTCGAACGCGCCGACGACCGAGTCCACCGGCGCCAGGCCGCTCGCGACGCGGGCCGCGTTGAGCGCCGGCAGCCCCTTCTCCCACGGCCTGAGGATCAGCCCGGTCACCACCCGGTCACGCAGCCGCCCCAGCGCGCCCTCGGCGGGAGCCAGGCCCGGGCCCGGCGGCGGCGCCCCCTCGGTGGGGAACGGGTACAGGGTCGTCACCAGCGAGGCCACGGGGATCCCGGCGGCCTCGCCGGCGGTGAGCGCGCCGAGCAGCATGTGCTCGGCGACCAGCACGTCGGCCGGGCGGGCACGCAACTCGGCCAGCGTGTCCCGGGCGTAGTCGGCCGCGGGGCCGCAGACGATGCGATCCCTCAGCCGCGCGAACGCGCCCAGCGGCGTGCGGGCCTCGAAGTCCTTGATGACGTCCTTGGCCGGATCGCCGGCGTCGCCCTGCGGCGCCGTGGTCCAGGCGATCGGCTCCGCGCCGGCCGCGGCGACCTCCTCGTGCAGTGACGTGTCGGCCAGCACCCGGACGTCGTGGCCGCGTTCGCGCAGCGCGCGGGCGATCGACAGGACGGGCGGCACGGCCCCGCCGCCGGCCCAGGTGGCGAACAGGAAGCTCTCAGGCATCGTGTCTCTTTCGGGGGGCGTGTCTCTTTCGGGGGTCGATCGAGGTCAGCAGGTCACGCATGGCGTGTTCGGCGTCCTCGCGCGACAGGCCGAGGTCGCGCCGCCACAGCTTCCACAGGTAGACGTCCGTGGCGGCGTGGTGCAGGTTCAGGGCGTGCTCCCGGGCGGGGCCCGGGGCGGGGAGCCGGTCGGCGAAGACCTGTTCCAGCCATGCCCGATGCAGGCCGCGCGCGTGGGCGGCCGCCCGGGCGATGGCCGGGACGCGGTCCATCTGCGCCGTCCAGAGCACGTTGGCGTCGCCGTGCCGCTCGTAGTCGGTGAAGAGCGCGGCCGCGATCGCCGCCACGTCGCCGGTCGGCGCCTGACGGGTGACCGCCGTCTCCGTCGCCACCAGGTCGGCGACGGCGTCGGCCAGGCCGTCCTTGCCGCCGAAGTGGTTGACGATCGTCTGCACCGACACGCCCGCCTCGTCGGCGACGTCCTGCAGCGTGACGTCGTCGTACCACTGCCGCATCCACAGCGTGGCCGCCGCCTCCACCACGCGGGTGCGCGTGGCCTCCATGGCGGCGGCGCGGGCCCCCATGCGGTAGGGGCGCCTGGCCTCACTTTCCATGGAGTCATGTCTATATTCAATTGAGGACTCAGTCAAATGAACGTGCGTCAGCCGAGCCGTCGGGTGTCGCCTCGCCCTGGCCGCACGCGCGGTCGAGCGGTCGGCCCGCACGCGAAAGACCCCGGCAGCTTCGTGCTGCCGGGGTCTTTCGGGCATCGAACCGGGCCGCTCCAGCCCACGTCATGGAGCGGCCCCTCGCATCGTGGGGTCCGGTCGCGCTACGCGGGCGGGGCGGTGGCCCCGTTCACGGTCTGGCGGCGCAGCTCGAAGGCGCCCCGGCCCGGCACGTCACCCGGCCGGTCGAGCCCGCGGGTGTGCTCCGCCGGATCGGCGGCCTGGCCGCGCTCGTCGTCGCCGGACTCGCGCTCCTCGTCGCCGGACTCGTGCTCGGAGTCGCGGGCGTCCTCGGAGTCCGGGATGTCGTCGGCGTCCCTGGCCTCGTGCTCGTCGTTGTCGCCCTGGGCGTCGCCGGCGTCGTCACGGGAGGCGTCCTGGAGCCCGGACGATTCCCGCGGTTCGCCGGGGGCGGGGGCCGGGGGCTCGGGCTTGACGTACGTGCCGTTGCGGCGGGCCAGCAGCTCCTCCAGCAGGGCGTCCCACTGCGCCCCGACCGCGTCGACGTCGTACGTGCGCGCCGTCTCCAGCGCCCCGGCGGCCAGGCGGCGGCGCAGGTCCTCGTCCTCGATCACCCGCATGATCGCCGTGGCGAGGTTGGCGTTGGTACGGGGCTTGACGAGCAGCCCGTCCACCTCGTCGGTGATCATCTCCTTGGGCCCGTGCGGGCTGTTGAAGCTGACGATCGCCAGCCCCTTGGCCATGGCCTCCAGGATCGTCATCGGGAAACCCTCGTGCCGCGAGCTCAGCACGAAGATCGACGCCTTCTCCAGGTCGGCGCCCACGTCCGTCGTCGGGCCGGGCAGCACGATTTTGCCCTCCAGGCCGGCCTCGGTGATCTGGGCGCGCAGGTTGTCCTCCTGCGGTCCCGCGCCGTAGATGCGCAGCTGCCAGTCCGGGTGCGCCTGCGCGACCGTCTCCCACGCGGTGATCAGCCGGTGGAAGCCCTTGAGCCGGGTCATGCGGCCGACGGCCACGACCACCTTGGAGTTCAGGTCGGCCGTGCCGCCTCCCATGGGGGGCACGGCGTTGGGGATCCGCACCAGGCGCTTGGGCTTCTTCGGCAGCGTGTTGCGGTAGTCGCGCAGGTCGGCCTTGGTCAGCGTGGTGAGCGCGTCGAAGCGGCGGTAACGCCACTTGATGAGCTCCTGCATCGGCTCGACCTGGGTGCGCAGGGCCACGTGCTCCTGGCCGACCGTGATGACGCTCGGCAGGGCGAGCTGGGCCATCGCCAGGTTCAGTCCGGGCCGGGTGGCCATGAGGACGCCGGTGTCGAGGGAGCGGATGTAGCGGGCCAGCTTGAGGTCGGTCCACAGGTTGAACCGGTGGTACGCGGTCTCCTCCTTGGGGATCAGCCGGCTCGGCATCTTCGACAGCATGGTCCGCATCGGGTCCGGGCTCGGGTCCAGCCGGTCGTCCAGGAAGCGGAACTTGACCCGCGGGTCGATCGGGAAGAACGGCTCCTCGGCTTCCTTCAGGATGCTGACGATCTCCACGTCGTGCTCGCGCGCCAGGTAGCTGGCCAGGTTGAACACGGTCCTGATCGTGCCGCCCATGCCGTACGCGTGGAGCAGCAGGATGCGCACCTGATGGATGGAAGGGGGCGGTGCCTTGCGCACCTTGCGCCGGTTGTAGCCCTTGTACAGCCTCACCATCGCCGACTTGCCCTTGCGTGCCAGTGCGCGCACCTGAGGGGTCCCCCTTGACTTGAGAGTGTCACAACACACATGGCCGGTGGCGAGCCTCTCTCGCCACCGGCTTATTGTCTCGCTTCGGTGGAGTGCACCCTTCATCCCCGTGGCACTATCCCCACCTATGATCATTAGACGCCGCAAATGGTCTTAAGGTTGCATCGGTGATCGAGCCGAAACCAACCTGGGCGAGGTCTCCGGGGGCGACGCGCCCGGCCGTTGCATATGCCCACGTCCACGGGTGCTCGCGTCCGGAGTGGCGGGGTGATCGGCGAGCGCGATCCGGGGCGGCCGGGTGATCGGAGTCGTCTGGGTGCCGGGAATACGGTCCGGGCGGTGGGCTGGTATTACGGGCAGGCCCGGAGCGGTCATCACGCGCGACGGCGGTGTGGCTCCGCGGCGGAGGGTGGGCAGCCGGGACGTGGCCGCGGCTGCCCTTCAGGTCACCGGCTAGACCTCGTCCGGCTTGCTGGTGTCCTTCTTCGCGTCCTTGACCTGCCTGCTGGTCTTGATCGCTTCCTTCTTGGACTTGCCGGACTTGGTGGCCGGTTTCTTCTTGGTGTCTGCCATGGTTTCCCCCGTGTGACTATGGTGCCCGAATGGCACACTAAGCCGCTTAATACCCATTCGGCCCCGAAACCCGACATAGCATCACGAGTGAGTCTGAATGGCGTCTGTCCCCATGACCTCAAAGCCCGTCAGAGCAGGCTGAGCTGCTCCGGCGCGGGGTCGGCGGCGGCCGCTGCCGGAGGGCGGGGCGGGCCGACGCGGCGCCCCCGCCTCGGGGAGGCGGTGCCCACCTTGTAGCGCTCGGCCAGGCCCCTGACCTGCTCGATGATCCGCCCCTGGTACTCGCGCGGCGCGTAGGCGCCTCTGCCGTACAGCTCCAGGTAGCGCGGCACGAGACGCGGGTGCTCGCGGGAGAGCCACGCCAGCCACCACTCGCGCGCCCCCGGCCGCAGGTGGAGCACGATCGGCGCGATGTGCGTCGCGCCCGCCTCGGCGATCTCCTTGACCGTGCGCTCCAGCTCGGCCGGCGAGTCGGTGAGATACGGCAGGATCGGCGCCATCAGCACGCCGCAGCCGATGCCGCGCTCGTTGAGCGTGGCGCACACCTCCAGGCGCCGCCGCGGATCGGGGGTGCCGGGCTCGACCGAGCGCCAGACGTCGGCGTCGAGGAAGCCGACCGACATGTTGGCGCCGACGTCGGTGACCTCGGCGGCCTCGGTGAGCAGGTCGAGGTCGCGCAGGATCAGTGTGCCCTTGGTGAGGATCGAGAACGGGTTGGCGGCATCGCGCAACGCTCCCAGAATGCCCGGCATGAGCCGATACCGGCCCTCGGCGCGCTGGTAGCAGTCGACGTTGGTGCCCATGGCGACGTGCCGCCCCCGCCGGCCGGGGGCGGCCAGCTCCCTGCGGGCCAGCTCGGCGGCGTTGACCTTCACCACGATCCTGGAGTCGAAGTCGGCCCCCGCGTCGAGGTCGAGGTAGCGGTGCGTGTTGCGGGCGAAGCAGTAGACGCAGCGGTGGCCGCAGCCCCGATAGGGGTTGATCGTGTACTCGAACGGGACGCGGCTGGCGGCCGGCACCCGGTTGATGATCGAACGGGCGTGGATCTCGTAGAACGTCATGCCCCGGAACTCGGGGGTGTCGAAGGTGCGCGTGACAGCGCCGCGGGCGAACAGCGGCACGACCGGATCATCCGCATTCGTCTCCGTCAGGCGGAGGTTGTCCCAGCGCATGCCACTGATTAGAACAGAGGTTCGAGCGTGATCGCAAACGGAAAAGAGGCGGCAATTACCCGACAGGGCGGGGGCTAATGATCTTCAGGGTTGGGCAGAACACCCGCACAGAGCTTGCGTTCCGGAGGTGCACCCATGGCCTGGTCGCAGGACGAGGAGCGGTTGCTGGCACAGATCGAGCGGCACCTCGTCGATGACGATCCCCGTCTCGTGGCGCGACTGGAGTCGTTCAACGAGCGAGTCCGCCGCAACGAGGCGAAGGCCGCCGGCCAGGGGCGCCTCAGCCGGAGGCCGCGCCGCTCCACTGTCATCATCCTGATCAGCTGGGTGCTCATCGCCACGCTGGTGGCCGCCCTGCTGGTCATGGTGCTCCAGCACGGAGGCGCCACGTCCTTCTGATCCCGCAATTCCCGCCTAAGCAGCTGTGTAGCCGTCTTGGGTGGATTTTTGAGGCTTTGTTTGGTGATCGGGTGTGGCGTCCGTAGGCGTCCAGAGAAGGGCGACCTGCGGGCCGGTGTCCCATCCCGAGCGGTCAGATCTCGACGGTCAGGCGGGCCGTCCGCACGCACGCCTTCACCGGTACGAGAGAGCTCCCGTCCTTAAGGTCTTCCACCGGGTCCCCCGGATCTGGGCCGTGACCGGGATCATGCCCCAGCCGTGGCTCACGGCGGCGGCGGTCAGGTGCGGGAGGTGTCCTGCCGCTGTCGACTCCCCCGGAGGGCACCGCCCAGGACATCCAGGTGCCGGCGTTTGCAACCCCCGCCACGCGTCTACTTCCGCGACACCTCCGACCGGCCGGGCGACGGTCGCGACGGCTCGTGGGGGAGCGGCGTGCGGTCGGCGCCGGCGGCGAGGTCGAAAGTCTGGACGTCCGGCCCGGTCGAGCCCCCGTACGTGGCGATCTTGTACTCGGTCGCCGCGAGGGAGAGGGTCAGCTCGCGGATGCGGCGGCGGATGGTGTCGCGATGTTCGAGCAGCATGTCGAGCCGCTCGGACACCGTCTCCTTCCCGGCGTCGACGAGCGAGATGTAGTGCTGCAGGTCGCGCATCGGCATGCCGGACAGCCGCATCCGGGTGAGGAACACCAGGCGCCGCACGGCCTCCGCGTCGTAGACGCGGTGGCCGTGGTCGTCGCGGGCCACCTCGACCAGCCCGGCCCGCTCGTAGTAGCGCAGCGTGTGCGGCGAGATGTCGAGGAGGTCGGCGACTTCGGCGATCGTCATCGACTCGGGGACGTCGGCCGGGTCGGTGAGGGAGTGGATCGCCTCGACCGACAGCGGCGCGTCGTCCCCGAGCGTTTCGAGCGCCCTGGTCATCAGGTCGTCGGTGGCCATGGCAGTCAGCCTAGACGGGCCGCGGACAGCCGGCCTAGACAGGCCGGACCGACGCCGGGGCGTCGGCGAAGTCGGCGCTGCGGGCGATCGGGGCCCACCGCTCGACCTCCTCCAGGCCGCGCCGGTACACCCCCGAGATCCGCTCGACCGCCTCGCGCCCGAGCGGCAGCCGCAGCGGCACCTCGTCGCCGTGCGCGAGCGACACGATGATCTCGGCCGCCCGCGCCGGGTCGCCCTCCTGGAGGCCGTCGGCCCCGGCCATGTCCACGCGGACGGCGGCGAGCAGGTCGCGGTAGGTCTCGGACGCCTCGGTGAACTCCAGCACGTCGGCCCCGTTGAAGCCGGTACGGAACCGGCTCGGCTCGACGATCATCACGCGGATCCCGAACGGGGCGACCTCCCCGGCCAGCGACTCGGACCAGCCTTCCAGGGCGAACTTCGACGCGGAGTACGTCGACACGCCCGGGAACGACATGCGCCCGCCCTGGCTGCTCATCTGCACGATCGTCCCGGTGCCGCGGGCGCGCATCCCGGGCAGCGCCGCGCGGACGAGCGCGGCGGGGCCGAACAGGTGCAGATCCATCAGCTCGCGCAACTGCGCGTCGCCGACCTCCTCGACCGCCCCGACCACGGCCCGGCCCGCGTTGTTGACCAGCACGTCGAGCCGGCCGAAGCGGTCGAGGGTGTCGCCCACGAGGCCGGCGGCCGCGGAGACGTCCCGGACGTCGTACGTCGCGACCATGAAGGTGTCCGGGTACGTGGCCTCCAGGTCGGTCATGCTCTCGGGCCGGCGCACCGCCGCCACCACGTTGTCGCCGGCCGCGAGCGCCGACTCCGCCAGTGAGCGCCCGAAGCCGCGGGACGCGCCGGTGATGATCCAGGTCTGTGTCGTCATGGCGGTGACGCTAGGGCTTCGAGCGCGCTCGAACGCAAGCCCGCGCGACCGCGGGACGAATCCGGCGGATTTTCCGGCCTTCGAGGGCTGTGCAGACGGCACTCGCCGCCGTACACTCGTAGACGAGTATTCGTGAACGAGTGAGAGGGGCCGAGGATGGCGAAGCGGCGGAAGGTGGGCAGCCTGCTGGCGCTCGCCGTGCTCTCCGTCCTGGTCCAGCGCCCGATGCACGCCTACGAGATGGCCTCCGTCCTGCGGGCCCGTGGCAAGGACCAGGACATGGCGATCAAGTGGGGGTCCCTCTACACCGTCGTCCACAACCTGGCCCGGCACGGCCTGATCGGCGAGGTCGGCAGCGACCGGCAGGGCGGGCGTCCCGAGCGCACCGTCTACGAGATCACCGCCGAGGGCCGCGCCGAGCTGGCCGACTGGACGCGCGAGCTGCTGTCCGACCCCGAGGAGACCCCGCGCAGGTTCGAGGCGGGACTGTCGGTCATGGGCGGGCTGCCACCGGAAGAGGTGACCGCGCTGCTGCGCCGGCGGCTCGACGAGCTGGAACGGCTCACCGCCGCCCAGCGCGAGGCGTTGGAGCGCGACGCAGGGGAGCTGCCCCGGCTGTTCGTCCTGGAGTCGGAGTACGCCCTGGCGATGCGCGAGGCCGAGGCGGCGTGGACCCGGTCGCTCCTCGACGAGCTGGCCGGCGGCACGTTCCCCCGGCTGGCGGAGTGGCGCGCCTTCCACGGGGCGGGGCGGATGGCCCCGGACATCGCCGAACTGTCCGAAAGGGGGCGCGTCACCGACTGACCCCACACGCATGAAGGCCCCGGCGGAGGTGCGGGAACACCGCCGCCGGAGCCCTCGGAAAACCTCGAAGCGAAACCCGCGTGGGGCGGATCCCGGCCACGAGATGGCACTCGCAAGCATATCCGGGCCTCCCCACGTGGACTTTCCGGCACGTCCACACCACGAATGGGGAACGACCATGAGCAACGTGAAGATCGCCGTCGAGCACGTGACCTCGGCCGACGGCACCGCCATCGCCTGCCGCACCCTCGGCTCCGGACCCGGGGTGGTGCTGCTGCACGGCGCGATGCAGACCGGGCCGAGCAACATCGAGCTGGCCCGCGCGCTGGCCGCCAGGCACACCGTCCACGTGCCCGACCGGCGCGGCCGCGGCGCGAGCGGCCCGCGGCGCCCTGGACACGGCGTGAACGTGGACGTCGAGGACGTCCGCGCGGTGCTCGACGCCACCGGGGCTCGCGACGTCGTCGGCGTCAGCTCCGGCGCGATCCTCGCCCTGCTCACCGCGCTGTCCCGGCCCGACGTGCGGCGTGTCGTCGCGTTCGAGCCGCCGCTGGAGCTCGACGGGACCGACCACACCGTCTGGATCGAGCGCTTCGACCGGGAGATCGCGGAAGGGCGGACCGAGGCCGCGCTCGTCACGGGCATGCTCGCCGCCCGCATGGGGCCGGCGTTCCTCCGCATGGTGCCGCGGCCGCTGCTCGTACGGCTCACCTCCGCGCTCCTCGCCCGCGAGGAGCGGACCGCGGCAGGGGAGGAGCCGGGCTTCCGCGAGCTGGCGCCCACGATCCGCCACGACGGGATGGTGGTGGCCGAGACGGCGGACCTCGTACCCCGGCTGCGGGAGCTGCGGGCCGAGGTGCTGCTGCTCGGCGGCACCAGGAGCCCGGCGTACCTCAAGCGCGCCCTCACCACCCTGGAGGGCGTGCTCCCGCACGCGCGGCGGGTGGTGCTCAAGGGCGTCGGCCACGAGGCCACCGGCAACGCCGCCGGCAGGGGCAAGCCCGAGCTGGTCGCCCGCGCGATCGAGCCCTTCCTGGCCTGAGCCCCGGTCGGAGGCCGCGCGAGAAGCCTTGCGCGGCCGGGTCGGGTGAGGGTCAGAGGCCGCGCGGGAAGCCTTGCGCGGCCGGGTCAGGCGAGGGTCAGAGGCCGCGCAGGAAGGCGGCGGCGATCGGCGCGGCGACCTTGCCGCCCGTGCCGCCGCCCTCCACCACCACCGCGAACGCCACGTCGCCCTTGAACCCCATGAACCAGGCGTGCGTCTTCAGCTTGTCGCCGGTGCCGTACTCGGCCGTGCCGGTCTTGCCGTGCGTGCCGGCCGGCAGGCCGGAGCCCTTGGCCGTGCCCTTGGTGACCACGGCGGAGGTCAGGGAGTGCATCGCGTCCTTGACCCCGTCGGGCAGCGGGTGCTCCTGGGCCTTCTGGGGGAGCCCCGGCACGAGCGTCGGCGGGCGCCAGGTGCCGTCGGCGATGGCGGCGGCCACCGACGCGATCGACAGCGGACTCGCCGTGATCCTGGCCTGCCCGAACGCCTCGGCGGCCAGCTCGGCGTCGGACTGGGCGCGCGGCATGCTGGCCTTGGTGGCGGGCACGCCGATGTTGAGCGGCTGGTTGAAGCCGACCGACTCGGCCGTCTTCAGCAGCTTGTCGGCGCCGAGGCGGCGCTCGGCCATCGGCGCGAACGTGGTGTTGCAGGAGTGGGCGAAGGAGTCGAGGAACGACAGCGACCCGAACTCCTCCTCCTCGGAGTTGCGGATCTTCAGCCCGCCCACGGTCGCGTACTTGGGGCAGGTGACGGAGTCGCCGGGAGCGACGCCCTCGGCCAGCAGCCCGATCGCGGTCACCGCCTTGAACGTGGAGCCGGGCGGGTAGCGGCCGTCGAGGGCCCGGTTGAAGCCGCCCACGTTGTTGACCACGGCCAGGATCTCGCCCGTGCTCGCCTTGATGGCGACCATGGAGGTGGGCTTGTCGACGTCCTTGACCGCGGCGACGGCGGCGGCCTGAGCGCGCGGGTCGAGGCTGGTCTTCACCTCCTCGCCGTCGGTGCCCTCGATGGTGTGCAGGGTCTTGCCGCCGACCTGGATCTCGGTGGTCGGGGTGCCCGCGAGCCGCTTCTGGAACGTCTCCTGCAGCCCGCCCCGGCCGATCGCCTGGTCGACCTTGTAGGCGCTGCCGAGCTTGGCGACGTCCTTCTTGGTGGCCTTGTCGAGGTAGCCGACGAGCTGCTGCACCGAGCCGCCGGCCTTGCCGTCGTCGATGCGGCCGCCGTCGGCGTCGGTGATGCCCGCGCGATGCGGCCAGCTCGTCTTGATCTTGAACGACGCGCCGGAGGCGAGCGACGGGTGCAGCGTGGCCGGGCTCCAGTCGACCTTCCAGGCGCGGTCGGCGACCTTGAGGTCGATCCGCCCCTCGTAGGTCCAGTCGCCGATGTTCTTCAGCTTCAGGGTCGCGGTGTACGGCACGCGGGCCCGGTCGTCGGACTCGGAGACCTGTCCCAGCTTGATCTGTGCGGACTCGACGGCCAGGGCGGTGCGCATCTGGTCGTAGGCGGTCAGCGGCTGCTGGGTGGCCAGCTCGGCCCGCATGGCGGCCGTGTCGCCCGCCTGCCAGGCGGCGGCGTACCGCCGGGCGGTCTCGGCGGGTGTGCCCCGCGTGTGCAGCAGATACCAGGCGCCGCCCCCGGCGGCGCCCACTGCCAGCACGGTGATGCCGGATACGATCGCGATGGTGCGGCCACGCGCCACTGGTCAGCCCCCTGGTCCTCGGCAGCGCTTGCTCGGTCCCCGAGCTTAGCCGCGCGCGCCGTCCGCCGGGTCCGAAGCAGCGATCTTGGACGCGGCCTCGCCGGCCTGTCCGGCCGCCGAGCCGTTCGCCCCGGAGCCGTTCGAGCCGGACCCGTTCGCCCCGGAGCCGTTCGACGCCGTCGTGTCGCCGCCGGAGGCGGCCTTGACGCTGGCCGCGTACGCCGGCACGTACTCCTGACCCGAGAGCCGCTGGATGGCGGCCATGATCTCGTCGGTGACCCGCCTGCGGTCGCGGGCGTTGGTGTGGCTGCCCTCGAACGTCATCGGCGCCCCGATCTTGATCCCGATGCGGGCCGGGCGCGGCACCTTGGCGCCGACCGGGAGGACCTTCTCGGTGCCGCTGAGCGCGACGGGCAGCACCGGCGCGCCCGTGCGCAGGGCCAGCCACGCCACGCCGATCTTGCCGCGGTAGAGGCGCCCGTCGGGCGAGCGGGTGCCCTCGGGGTGGATGCCGAACAGGTCGCCGCGCTCCAGCACCTCGGTCGCCGCGTCCAGCATGGCCTGCGCGGCGTGGGCGCTCTCACGGTCGATGGGCAGGCTGTTGCCCAGGCGCATGAACCAGCTCGAGACCGGATTGCCGGAGAAGTACTCGTTCTTGGCGACGAACGTCACCGGCCGCGGCAGCAGCGCCGGCAGCAGGAACGAGTCGAGCACGGACAGGTGGTTGGCGGCCAGGATCGCGGGCCCCGTCCTGGGCACGTGCGCCGCGCCGGAGATGTGCGGGCGGCACATGGCGTGCGCCAGCGACGTGGCGGTGAACTTGACCACTTGGTACAGCAATGAGCTCTCCTGGCGGATCGTCGGTCGGCCACCCCACCATAGAGCAGGCGCCCCGGCCGGAGCCGGGGCGCCTGGAAAAGCATTGAGGCCGATGTGGCGGTCGCCTCCTCGGCGAGGTGCACAACACGGCTCCAGCCGAACGGTATTCCGTGAAGGCGGTAATTTGCGGCCCGGGGGACACAGACCACATCGGCCACTCGACTCTAACGGACATCCGGTGACGCGTATTCCATCGGACCCAAAGATTCGGTCACGACCTGGTCCACTCCGGCTGAGCGACGTCGAAGACCCGCAGGTCACGGCCGCGCAGCGCCACCTCGGCGAACTGCCACAAAATCGCCCCGGTCGGCGCGTGGACCAGGATCGAGGGGCCCAGCGGCATCTGCAGCAGCCCGGCGGCGGTCCAGCGCGGCACCCCGGGGGCCAGGAAGCGCTCCAGCGGCACGGCGTGCACGGAGGCCACCTCGCGGGCGTCGGCCACGGGCCGCTGCCGCCCGCCGAAGGCCACGACCGGGGTGATCGCGAACCCGGAGTCGGTGACGTAGTCGTCCAGCAGCCCCGCCACCTCCACGCCGCGCACCGCGGTCTCCTCGGCCAGCTCCCGCAGCGCCGCCTCGACCGGCCCCTCGCCGTCCTCCAGCCGCCCGCCGGGCAGCGCCCACTGGCCGGCGTTGCGGCCGTGCGGCGAGCGCCTGATCAGGATCGTGTACGGGACGCCCGCGTCGTCCTCCAGCACGCACACGGTGACGGCGGCGCGGCGGACACCGGGCGCGGGCGGCGCCTCGCGGCGCGGGAAGGCGGCCAGGCGGGAGGCGACCAGCTCGCGCAGCTCGCCGACGGAGGGAAGCACCGGCCCAGGATCCCACGCGTCCTCAGGGAGCGGCCCCGGCAGCCGCACGGTTGACGCTCAGGGGACGGCCCCCCGGCAGCCGCACGGTTGGCGTTCAGGGGGCGGCTCCCGGCAGCCGGACGGTGACGCTCAGGCCGCCCTCGGGCCGGGCCTCGGCCGTGACGGCGCCGCCGTGCGCGTCGCAGATGGCCCGCACGATCGACAGCCCCAGTCCCGCGCCCCGCGCCGAGCGCACACGGTCGCCCTGCAGCCGCCGGAACGGCTCGAACAGGTCCTCCACCTCGTACGGCGGGACCGCCGGCCCGGTGTTGGCCACCGTGACCACCGCCTGGCCGTCCTCCCGGCGCACCCGCACCCACACCTCGCCGCCGCGCACGTTGTACTTGGCCGCGTTCTCCACCAGGTTGAACACGCAGCGTTCCATGAGCAGCGGGTCGCCCGCCGCGAGGGCCGGGCGCAGGTCCGCGTGGACGGCGAGGGGCCGCTTGCGCCCGGCCAGGTCGAGCTGGTCCAGCACGGTGCGCGCCACCTGCGCCACGTCCACGGTCTTGCGCACGGCCAGCTCCTGCTCGGACTGGGCCAGCAGGAGCAGGCCCTCGATGAGCCGCTCGTAGCGGGCGTTGGTGCCGAGCAGGGCGCGGGCCAGCGCCTTGAGGTCCTCGGAGGCGGCGGGCTCCTCCAGCGACACCTCCAGCACCGTGCGGTTGATCGCCAGCGGGGTGCGCAGCTCGTGCGAGGCGTTGGCGATGAAGCGCCGCTGCCCCTCGAACACCTGGTGCAGCCGGTCGAGCATCGCGTCGAAGGTGTCGGCCAGCCGCTTGACCTCGTCGGGCGGCCCCTCCAGCGCGATCCGCTCGTGCAGGTTGCTCTCGGACAGCCGGCGGGCCGTCTCGGTCACCCGGTCGAGCGGGCGCAGCGCCCGGTCGGCGACCAGGTAGCCGAGCACGACGGCGAGGACGCCGAGCAGCACCATGATGAGCGCCGAGGAGCGCAGCATGTCCGCCAGCACGGTCGCGGCCCGCTGCTGCACGTCCGCGGACGTCTTCTGGAACAACATGTCGTCGGCCGGCGGCTGGAGGAGCGTGACCGGCTTGCTCGTGACGATCTTCGTCATGCCGACGGAGAACTGCTGGCTGAGCGCCCGCGCGGTCAGCAGGTACGTGGACCACAGCAGCAGCGACCCGGCCACGAAGAACAGCCCGCCGTACAGGACCGTCAGCCGCACGCGCAGCCCGAGCCGGTGCCACGGCCGCACCCGGCCGGGCGAGCCGCGCCGCGACCGCCACCGGCCCCTGAGCCGGGCGGCGCCGCGCGACGTGGACGCCGTCACAGCCGGTACCCCCGGCCCGGCACGTTCTCGATCAGCGGGGGAGCGCCGAGCTTGCGGCGCAGCGAGGTGAGCGTCACCCGCAGCACCCCGCTGGCCGCGTCGGCGTACTCGTCCCACGCGCTCCTGCGCAGCTCCGCCGAGGTGACCAGCCGTCCCTCGGCGCGCAGCAGCGCGTGCAGCACGTCGAACTCCTTGCGGTTGAGCGCGACGGGCCGCCCGTCCCGCGTGACCGTGCGCCGGCCCGGGTCCAGCAACACCCCGGCCCGCTCCAGCGGCGCCGGACCGTCCCGCCGGGAGCGCCGCGACAACGTCCGGATCCGGGCCACCAGCTCGGCGAACATGAACGGCTTGATGAGGTAGTCGTCGGCACCGAGGGTCAGCCCGTCCACCCGGTCGCGCACCCGCCCGGCCGCCGTCAGCATGAGCACCCGGCCCGCCGCGCCCCCGCCCGCCAGCTCCCGGCACACCTGGTCGCCGTGCACCTCGGGCAGGTCGCGGTCCAGCACCACCACGTCGTACGGGACGTACGCGGCCAGCTCCAGCGCCTCCTGCCCGTCGTAGGCCACGTCCACCGCGATGGCGTGCAGCCGCAGCCCGCGCGCGATCGCGTCGGCCAGTTCCTCTTCGTCCTCCACGACGAGCACCCGCATCCCCGGGCCCCCTTTCCTTACGCCACGACAGTGGCGGATCGGGTGTTAGCAGCGGATAAGCGGCGGTGCGCGGGGTGCGTGCGGCTTATCGCCGTTTAGCACCCGCCCCGCTGGAGTGAGCGTCGCGCCGCGGCGAACGACCGGCGGCGCCCCCGAAGGAGACGACGATGAACGTACGACCCCTGCTGGCGGCCGTCTGCGCGGCGGCGGCCCTGACCGCCTGCGCCGCCAAGACGCCGGCCTCGGACGGCGTGGCCAGCGCGAGCGGCGCCACGGCGAGCCCCGGCGCGTCCGCCGCCACGGCCTCCCTGGACCCGCGCAGCGCGCAGCTCAAGTTCGCCCAGTGCATGCGCGAGCACGGCATCCAGATGGACGACCCCGAGCCGGGCGGCGGCATCCGCATCAAGTCGCAGAAGGGCGACGAGGCCAGGATGCAGGAGGCCCAGAAGGCGTGCGGGCACTTCATGGAGGCCGCGGTCGGCGAGGCCAAGGGCAAGGTCGATCCGCAGCAGCGCGACAAGATGCTGAAGTTCGCCCAGTGCATGCGCGAGCACGGCATCGACATGAAGGACCCGTCGTCCGACGGCCGGATCGAGATCAACGTGAAGCCCGGGACGCCCGAGGAGAAGGTCAAGGCCGCCCACGAGGCGTGCAAGGAGTTCGAGCCCGGCGGTGGCCCCAGATGAGGAAGGGGCTCGCGCTCGCGGGGGCGGGCGCGCTCGCCGTCGCCGCCGCCTGGACGGCGGTGGCCGTGCTGGGCGACGGCGGCGCCGGCGCGGCGGACCCGACGCCGAGGGCCGTCCCGGCCACGGCCGAGATCACCCGCCAGGACCTCGTCGACACCAAGACCGTCACCGGCGCGCTCACCTACTCCGGCGAGCGGCAGGTCAGCACCGGCGCGTCCGGCACGGTGACGTGGGTGGCCGCCGAGGGCTCCGTGGTCCGCCGCGGCCACAAGCTGCTGTCGGCCGACCGCAGGCCCGTCGTCCTCATGTACGGCAAGCTGCCGCTCTACCGGGAGCTGCGCCAGGGCATCGACGACGGCCCGGACGTCGAACAGCTCGAGCGCAACCTCAAGGCCCTCGGCTACGGCGACTACCTCACCGTGGACGAGCACTACAGCTACGCCACCTACCTCGCGGTCAAGGAGTGGCAGGACGACCGGGGACTGCCCGAGACGGGGCGGGTGGACGCCGCGCAGGTGGTGTTCCTGCCCTCGCTGGTGCGTGTCACCGACGCGGCCGTGGAGGTCGGCGACCGGCTCGCCCCGGGACGCCGGGCCATGACCGTCAGCGGCGTGCGCCGGGTGGTCCACGTGGACCTCGACGCCGACGACCAGGCGCTGGCCCGCAAGGGCGCGAAGGTGACCGTGGAGCTGCCCGGCGGCGAGCGCGTCTCCGGCCGGATCACCTCGGTCGGCACGGTCGCCGAGACCAGCGGCCAGGGCCAGGACCAGAACGTCACCGTGGACGTCGACATCACCCTGGCCAGGACGCCGAAGACCCGCCTCGACCAGGCGCCGGTCGAGGTGGAGATGGAGAGCGAGCGGCACAAGGGAGTGCTGTCCGTGCCGATCGAGGCGCTGCTGGCGCTGCGCGAGGGCGGGTTCGGCGTCGAGGTCGTCGAGGGCGGCGCGACCCGGGTCGTCGGGGTGAGGACCGGCGCGTTCGGCGGCGGGCGCGTCGAGGTCGAGGGCGCCGGACTGACCGAGGGCATGAAGGTCGGGGTGCCGTCCACATGACCGGCCCCCTGCCCGGCGGCGTCACGCCCGGCGGCGCGGCGGACCCGGCCGCACCCGGCCCGTACGTGGTCGAGCTGAGCGGCGTGACCAAGATCTACCCCGGCGACGTGCGGGCGCTGCGCGGGGTGGACCTGGCCGTGGCCGACGGCGAGCTGGTGGCCATCGTCGGCCGGTCCGGGTCCGGCAAGTCGACGATGCTGCACATGATCGGCACGCTCGACCGGCCCACCTCCGGGACCGTCCGCGTCGACGGCCACGACGTGGCCACGCTGTCCGACCGGGAGCTGTCGGCGCTGCGCGGGCGCACGCTCGGCTTCGTCTTCCAGCAGTTCCACCTCAGCCCCGGCCTGAACGCGCTGGACAACGTGGCCGACGGCCTGCTCTACACCGGCACCCCGCGGCGGGTGCGGCGCGAG
Source organism: Nonomuraea montanisoli (assembly GCF_013363975.1). Classification (GTDB taxonomy): domain Bacteria; phylum Actinomycetota; class Actinomycetes; order Streptosporangiales; family Streptosporangiaceae; genus Nonomuraea; species Nonomuraea montanisoli. Next base: position 132,984 of record NZ_JABWGN010000006.1, read on the forward strand.
CGGGCCGCCGCGGCCCTGGAGCGGGTCGGCCTCGGCCACCGGCTGGACCACCGGCCGTACCAGCTCTCGGGCGGCGAGCAGCAGCGCGTGGCCGTCGCCCGCGCCGTCGCCGGCGACCCGCGGCTGCTGCTGGCCGACGAGCCCACCGGCAACCTCGACTCGGGCGCGGGCGCGGAGGTCCTCGGCGTGCTGCGCGACCTGCACGCGGCCGGGACGACGATCGCCGTCATCACCCACGACTCGGAGATCGCGGCCTGGTGCCCCCGGCGGGTGCGGCTGCTCGACGGCCGCATCGACGGCGACGAGGGCGACGGGACCGCCCGGCCGGGGGAGATCCTGAAGGGGGCGCGGACATGAGCCGGAGCACGCCGCGCGGGCCGCGCCCGGCCCGGCTCGGCCCGGCCGACGTGCTGCGGGTGGGCGCCGCCGGGCTGCGGACCCGTCCCACCCGGGTCTTCCTGTCGGCCCTGGGCATCGCCATCGGCATCGCCACGATGATCGCGGTCATCGGCATCTCGTCGTCGTCGCGCGAGCAACTCATGCGCCAGCTCGACCGGCTGGGCACCAACCTGCTCACCGTCGCGCCGGGCCGCACCATGTTCGGCGAGGAGGCGGAGCTGCCGCTTACGGCGCTCGACATGGTCAAACGCATCGGCCCCGTGCGCACGGCCGCGGCCACGGGCACGGTCAAGGCCACGGTCCGCCGTACCGACCGCATCCCGGAGGCCGTGACCGGCGGCATCGCCGTGCAGGCCGCCACCACCGAGCTGCTGGCCACGCTGGAGGGCCGGGTCGCCCAGGGGACCTGGCTGAACGCCGCCACCGAGCGCCGGCCCGCCGTCGTCCTCGGCTCCGAGGCGGCCGTGCGGCTGGGCATCACCCGCACCGGCGTACGCGTCTGGATGGGCGGACGGTGGTTCACGGTCGTCGGGATCCTGCGGACGATGCCGCTGGCGCCCGAGATCGACCGGTCGGCCCTCGTCGGGTTCCCGGCGGCGGAGAGCCTGCTCGGCTTCGGGGGGCATCCCACGACGATCTACGAGCGGTCCGCCGAGGAGTCCGTCGAGGCGGTCCGGGACGTGCTGGCCCGCACGGTCAACCCGGAGAACCCGGGCGAGGTCGAGGTGAGCCGGCCCTCCGACGCGCTGGCCGCGCGCGCCGCCGCCGCGGGCGCGTTCACGAACCTGCTGCTCGGGCTCGGCGCCGTCGCGCTGCTGGTCGGCGGCGTCGGGGTGGCCAACACCATGGTCATCTCGGTGCTGGAGCGGCGCAGGGAGATCGGGCTGCGCCGCTCGCTCGGAGCCACGCGCGGGCAGGTGCGGGTGCAGTTCCTGACCGAGTCGCTGCTGCTGTCGGCGCTCGGCGGGATCGCGGGGTCGGCGCTGGGGACGGTGGCCAGCGCCGGGTACGCGGTGGCGCGCGGCTGGCCGCCGGTGGTGCCGCCGTGGGCGATCGGCGGGGCGGTGGCGGCGACCCTGGTCATCGGCACGATCGCCGGGATCTATCCGGCCATGCGCGCCGCCCGCCTGTCCCCGACGGTCGCCCTGGCCGCCACCTGACGGCGGGGTTCGCCCGGCGGCCTTCCACGATGGCGGGCCCGCTCGACGGCCTTCCGTGACGGCGGGCTCCTTCAGCGGCGGCGCGTCCCGCCCTGCGGCTTTCCGTGACGGCGGGCCCGCTCGACGGCCTTCCGTGACAGCGGGCCTGCCTGGCGACCTTCCGCGGCGGGCCCGCCCGGCGGTCTCCCGAGGGGGCCCGCTTGGCGGTCTCCCGAGGGGGCCCGCCCGCGACCGTCCCTCGGGTGGCGTCGAGGCGGGGCAGGCGTGGGGCGGCCCGTCCCCTCGGATGGTGTCCTGGCGCGGCTGGTGGAGGGTTCGTCCCCGGCATCGGTCCGGCCGTCGCCTCGGGTCGACGTCCGCGCGGGCGCGGGCAGACGCCGCCGGGGAGCCCCGCCGCCCCCCGGAGACGGCCGCTGCCCCGGAGACGGGCTCCCGGCGGAGCGAACAACGCCCTGGGGCGCTCCGCGGGCAGCCCCCTTAGCGGAAGGCCGCCCGCGGGTGCGGCGCGGTTCGTCCCGGGCCGGTCAGATGCTGATGCGGCCGGCTCCCGCACCGCCGGTCACGATGGACTTGACGCTGGAGGCCGCGTCGAGCGGGTAGGAGTACGGGATCCCGGCGACGCTGCCGCCCGCGTCGCCGGCGCCGGAGTTGACGAACTGGTTGTTGCGGGCCACCAGGTTGCCGGCGGGCGAGCTGCCCTCGCCGCGGTGGTAGGGGTCCTTGGTGTTCTCGAAGGAGTTGCCCTCGACGAGCACGCCCGCCTCCTTCGTGGAGGCCACGCCGTAGCTGCCGACGCCGGCGTAGTAGTTGTTGTAGACGTGCACCGGGTTGCCGAAGCGCACGCGCGGGTGCCGCTGGTTGGTGCCGTTGAACCAGTTGTGGTGGTACGTCACCCGCAGGTGGCCGCGGTCCTCGGAGCCGTTGTCGTCGCTGTGGCCGAGCAGCATGGTCTTGTCGTGGCTGGAGAACTTGTTCCAGGAGACGGTGACGTAGTCGCTGGCCCGCTTGACGTCCACCGCCCCGTCGTAGCCGTTGCTGAAGGAGTTGTGGTCGATCCACACCCGGGTCGAGTACTGCACGTTGATGCCGTCGTCGTCCCAGTCGCGGAACGTGAGGTTACGGATGATCACGTTGGAGGCGCCGGCGACGTTGAAGCCGCAGCCGGCGATCGTCGCCCCCGCGTTGCCGATGACGGTCTTGTTCGACGTCACCTTGAGCATGCCGGAGCAGGAGATCGTGCCGGAGACCCGGATCACGGCGGCCGAGCCGGACGACAGGGCGGTCTTGAGCGCGGAGGCGGAGTTCACGGTCGTCGGGGACGTGCCGCCGCCGCCGGTGGTGCCGCCGCCCTGGCCGGCCCAGCCGACGGGGGAGGTCTCGGCGGCCGGCGTGGCGGCCGGCGGCTCGTCCGCCCGCTGCACGGCGGAGGCGGGCGCGGCGAGCGCGGTGACGGCGGCAGCCGCGGCGGCCAGGCCGCTGATCAGGATGCCCGTGGTCAGGGTGCCCGTGGTCAGGGGGCTCGTGGTCAGGGGGCTCGTGGTGAGCTTGGGGGTGCGTCCTCTTGTGCCCATCGCTGTGCTCCTCTGGGATGACCTTCGCGGTCACGGGAAAGCGGTTACCGACACCGTAGGAAAGCGCTTTCCTGAGGTCAAAGGAGGCGACGGGCCGTCACCTCTCCCGCCGGGCATAGGGCCTGGCCAGGGCGGCTCACGCTGAGCCGGCGGTCGAGAAACTTTCACGCGTCCCCGCCTCGGAGCCCGCCCCCGCCTCGGAGCCCGCCCCCGCCGCGGGGCCGTCCAGCTCCGGCGGCAGGGGTCGGGCGTGGACGACGTCCAGCCGGGAGACCGCACGCGTCAGGGCCACGTACAGCCGGTTGAGCCCCCGCTCCTCCGCCTCGGCGATCGCGGCCGGCTCGGCCAGCACCACGTGGTCGTACTCCAGCCCCTTGACCAGCGTGACCGGGACCACGCTCAGCCGCCCGCCCACGTCGAGCCCGGCGTCCCACAGCGCGGCCTTCAGCCTCTCGGCGTCCGCGTCGGCGGCGATCACGCCGACCGACCCCTCCAGCTCCAGGGCCTCGCGCGCCGCGGCCGCCACCCCCCGCTCGACGCCCGCCACCTCGGTGACGCGCAGCCGCCCGTCCGACCGGTACGACCGGGTCGCCGGCACCCCGGCGTCCAGGGCGGACAGCAGCCGGTTGGCCAGCTCCACCACGGCCGCCGGCACCCGGTAGCCGGTCGTCAGCTCCACCACCCGCGCCTCCGGCCGGCCCAGGGCCGCCATCAGCTCGGGCCACGACCGGGCCGCCCACGGCGTGGTGCCCTGCGCCAGGTCGCCCAGCACCGTGAGGGAGCCGTGCTCGGCCCGTCGCGCCACGGCCCTGCACTGCATGGGCGACAGGTCCTGTGCCTCGTCCACGATGACGTGGCCGTAGCCGCGCGGGCGCTCCAGCATCCCGGCGACCTCGTCGATCAGGACCAGGTCGGCCGCCGACCACGTCGCGCTCTTGAACGTGCGCGCGGGCCGCTCCCAGACGACGGCCGCCCACTCGGCGTCGCTCAACGCGCCCTTTCCCCCGGCGGCGGCCCACCGGCCGGACAGCACCTCGTGCACCACCTGCTCGGCCCGCACCGCCGGCCAGATCCCGTCCAGCCATGGCCCGAGGGCGCGGCCGGTGCGGCGCTCCCAGGCGGCGTTCGTGCTGTGGCCGCGCGCCTCGGCCTGGCGCCGCATCAGGGCGACCACCCGGGCGCGCACCCGCTCCCGCCCGATCCCGTACGGCAGGGCGTCGCGCCGCGTGTCGTCCACGATCCGGCGCAGCTCGTCCTCCTCCACCCGCCACCGGTACGACCCCTCGGCCACCGTCACCGGTTCGACCGGCTTGGTGATCCGCCCGTACAGGGCCCGGCGCAGCACCCCGGCCATCCGGGCGTCGTGCTTGACGGCCGCCGCCCGCTCGCCGTCCACCGCCCGGACCGGCACCGAGGCGATGAGCCCGTCCAGGGTCGTCTGCTCGACGTCCACCTCGCCGAGCGCGGGCAGGACGGCCGCGATGTAGCCGAGGAAGGCGCGGTTGGGGCCGAGCACGAGGACGCCGCCGCGCTGGAGCCGCTGCCGGTGCGCGTACAGCAGGTACGCCGCCCGGTGCAGGCCCACGGCGGTCTTGCCGGTGCCGGGCGCCCCCTGGACGGCGATCGAGTCGTCGAGACCGGCGCGGACGAGGTCGTCCTGCTCGGGCTGGATCGTGGCGACGATGTCGCGCATCGGCCCGACACGGGGCCGCTCGATCTCGGCCGCCAGCAGGCGGCTGCGCCGTTCCTCGCCGTGTCCCAGGCGCTCGTCCTCGTACGACGTCAGCGTGGTGCCCGCCCAGCCGAACCGGCGGCGCACCGCCACGCCCTGGGGGTCGCGCGCGCCCGCCCGGTAGAAGGAGCGGGCCACCGGCGCCCGCCAGTCGATCACGACCGGCGCCCCGCCGTGCTCGCCGGGGATGTGCCGCCGGCCGATGTAGTACGTGCGGCCGGCGTGCTCGGCGGAGGCGGCGGGGCTCCCGGCGGGGCCGAAGGTGAGACGGCCGAAGAACGGCGGCCCCTCCGGCTCCTCGCTCAGCTCCTTGGCCAGGCTCTTGAGGTGGCGGCCGAGCCGTTCGGCGCTGTAGCGGTCACCGGCGACGGTCTCGCCGATGATCACGTTGCCGCGCGCGGCGTCGAGCATGCGGCTCAGCCCCGCGCGGCACCGCTCGACGTGGCGCAGCTCCTCGGTCAGCCCATCCAGGTCCTGTGCGTCCATGAACATCCCTCCCGCAAAGCGTTAACTCGGTAAAGATATTAACCAGGTTAACACTTTCTTGCTAGAGTGGACGCATGACAGGACTCAGGCAGCAGCACCGCCGGCGGATCCACGAGGCGATCTCCGAGGCGGCCATCTCGCTCTTCATGGAGCGGGGCTTCGACGAGGTGCCGGTCGCCGAGGTGGCGGCGGCGGCGCGGGTGTCCAAGCCCACGCTGTTCAAGTACTTCCCGACCAAGGAGGACCTCGTCCTGCACCGCATCGCCGACCACCAGGGCGAGGCCGCCCAGGTGGTGCGCGGGCGGGCGCCGGGGGAGAGTCCGCTGGAGGCCCTGCGCCGTCACTTCCTGGAGGGGCTGGCCCGCCACGAGCCGACGACCGGGCTGAACGACCATCCGCGGGTGGTGGCGTACTACCGGCTCGTCTTCTCGACGCCCGGGCTGGCGGCGCGGGTGTTCCAGTACATGGCCACGGACGAGGCGGCCCTGGCCGACGCGCTCGCCGAGACCACCGACCGGCTGACGGCCGAGCTGCTGGCCGGGCAGGTGCTCTCCGCGCAGCGCGTGCTCGCCCGCCGCTCCTGGGAGGCGCTGGTCGCCGGGCGTCCCATCGAGGAGGTCGAACGGGAGGCGGTGAGTGCGGCCGAGCACGCCTTCGCGCTACTCGGCGCCTGAACCGCCCAGCGGTGTCTCGTGCAGGTGCAGCCAGCTCAGGCGATCGGAGGGGCCGCGTTCGAACACGACCGTCGAGCGCCGGCCCGCGCCCTGCTGCCACTCCTCGTACGCGGCCACCACCAGGGATCCGGCGGCGGCGACCACGGTGACGTGGCGGATCTCGATCCGGGCTCCGGGCACGCGGCCGTGTGCCGCCTCCACCTCGGCCAGGACCTCGGCCCGCGACATCAGCCGCCCGTCCGGGGCCGCCAGGGTGAAGGAGGGGGCGTGGGCGCGGGCGAACTCCTCGAACGCCTCACCCGGCGCCGTCCCCGCCAGCCAGCGCCCGATCACCTCGTGATGCCGCACCACCTCGGCCGGCACCAGCTCCTCCAGCATCACGTCCCTCCGCGCCTCCTCAGCCCGCACCGGCATCACGTCCCTCCGCGCCTCCTCAGCCCGCACCGGCATCACGTCCCCCCGTGCCTCCTCGGCCCGCACCAGCTTTTCCGGGATCACGTCCTCCCGTGCCTCCTCGGCCCGCGCGGCGTGCGCCTCGTCGGTGCCGTGCGCGCCGTGCCGGGTCATCGGGCGGCCCACGGCTGGGCGGCGAGCCATTCCCGCGGCGGCGTCACCCGGATCGCGCCGCCCACCCCCGCGTCGCCCGCCTCTTCGTCAGCCGCCCCGGCGTCGCCCGTACCCGCGGTGTACAGGTCGCGGCCGTGCGCGGCGATCCAGCGGTAGGTGTCCGCGACCCCGGCCGCCGCCCCCGCCCCCAGCACCGCCGACAGCCCCGCCTCGAACGCCGCCACGTCCAGCTCCTCGTACCGAGCCCCGACCGCGGCGGCCAGCTCCACCCCCGTGACCGGCGGACTCCCGGGCGCGACCGTGGCCCCCTCGGGGCCGTCGCCCAGCAGGGCGGCCGACGTGGCGGCGGCCAGGTCGGCGTGGCTCAGCCAGGACACCGGCACGTCCCCCGGCACCGGATGGCGCAGCACGCCCGCCTCCAGCACCCCGGGCGCCGCCAGGTTCTCCAGGTACAGCGGCGGGCTGAGCACCACCGTCGGCACCCCGGACGCCAGCGCGGCCGCGGCCGCCGCCCTCCGCGTGTCGAACGCCGCGACCCCCGTGGCCCGCCCCGGCAGCCGGTTGCCGGTGTTCAGCACCAGCCGCCGCACCCCCGCCCCCGACGCCGCCTCCAGGACGTTGCGCACGTACGCCTCGACCGGTCCCGCCTCGAACACCAGCGGCAACGTCACCGACACGTGCGTCACCCCGGCGAACGCCTCGGCGACCCGCGCCGCGTCGCCCAGGTCGGCCGCGAACGGCTCCACCCCCTCCGGCGCCGAGCCCGTGCGCGACAGCCCGCGCACCGCGTGCCCCTCGGCGGCCAGGCGCCGCGCCACGGCGCCGCCCTGCGCGCCACCCGCTCCGATGACCAGAATCCTCATGTCGCCCAGCCTCCACCCGCCGCGCCGGTACGATCCATAAAGGCGACTCCAGTGGAGGTTAAGGATCGTCCGTGGATGGTGATCTGCTGAGCGAGCTGCTCGCCCCGCTGCGGCTGCGCGGCGTCTTCCACAGCCGCTGGTCGGCGCGGGCCCCGTGGGGTGTGGCGGGGGAGCGGGAGAGCTGCGCCCTCGTCCACTATGTGCAGGCGGGCGCGTGCACGGTCGAACTGCCGGGCCACGAGCCGGTGCGGCTGCGCACCGGCGACCTGGCGGTGTTCCCGCACGGCAGCGCCCACCGGCTGGCCGACGCGCCCGGCCGGGCCACCGTGCCGCTGGAGAGCGTCCTGCCCGCGCGCCGGCCCGGTGCCGTCCGTACGGTGCGGATCGACGGGCCGGGCGCGGAGACGGTCATGCTGTGCGGCGGCCTGCACTACGACGCCGCGGCCGCCTCGCCGCTCTACCGGGCGCTGCCGGCCGTGCTCGTGCTCGACCGCACGACGCTGGCCGGGCAGCCGCTGCTCGGCGGCACCCTGGGCGGCCTCGCGGGGGAGTGGGACCAGGACGAGCCCGGGCAGGCCCTCGTGGCGCTGCGCGCGTTCGAGCTGGTCTTCGTGCTGGCGCTGCGGGCCGCGCTCGGCGACGGCGGGATGTCGGCCGGGCGGCCCGTGCTGCGGGCGCTGCGGCACCCGGCCGTCGGGGCGGCCCTGCTGGCCGTGCAGACCAGGTTCGGCGAGCCGTGGACGGTCGAGACGCTGGCCGCCGAGGCGGGCATGTCCCGCTCGGCGTTCGCCGCCACGTTCCGGCGGCTGGTGGGCGAGGCGCCGATGCGGCACCTCACCGCGCGCCGGATGCAGGAGGCGGCGCGGCTGCTGGAGGAGACCGCGCTGCCCCACGACGCCATCGCCCGGCGCGTCGGCTACGGGTCGGTGGTGGGCTTCCACCTGGCGTTCCGGCAGTGGTACGGCACCACGCCCGGCGGCCACCGCCGGCACGCCCCGACCCGGCACGTCTAGTCGCCGGCCAGTCGCCGGCCAAGCGCCGGCTGGTCGTCGGCGGTGAGCCCCTCGGCGATCCTCCTCAGCTCCCGGTCGACGGCCTCGGCGCCGCCCAGGTCGTCGGCGTAGAGGGGGCTCAGCATGATCCGGGCCCGCCGCCGCTCACCCATGGTGAGGAAGAGCGTGGGAGTGCCCTTCCCGCCGTCCTCGCCGACGTTCGCGACGACCGTGTAGCCGGTCCGGCCGCCGACGGTCACCTCCTCGCCCTCCCCTTCGGCGCGATACCCCTGCACCTCGTCGTCGAGCTTCTGGACGGCCTGGTCCTCGAACACCATGATGTGGACGCAGTAGGGGCCGTGCTCGTCGCCGTCGTAGTTCCATGAGGTCGAGTAGACGTCGCCGTAGTCCCAGGACCGGTGGCCCCACTGGAGACGCGGCGGCAGGTAGCCCACCTTGACGTGCCCGAACGCCTTCCCGTCGCCCAGGTCCCCGAGGTCCGGGGGCGCGGACCGCGGCGCCGGGGTGTCGTCGATGGCGGGCGGGGCCGGCGTCTCGGCGACGACGGGCGCCGGACCGGCGGCGGGCGCCGCCGTCAGGTAGAGAGGGGTCGCCGCGGCGACGGCCAGCGCGCCGGTCAGGGCCGCGATCCGGGCGCGCATCCTCCTCCGCCGCGCGGAACGGATGACCCGTTCGGCGAGGTCGGGCGCGGCGTGCAGCCGCGCGGTCTCGTCCGCCATGACCTGGTGGAGCCGGTCCTCAAGCGCGGGCATTGCCGATCACTCCTTCCACGGATGTCTCGCCGAGTGCCGTGCGCAGCTTGGCCGTCGCCTTCGACGCCTGGCTCTTCACCGTGCCGACCGAGCAGCCGAGCACCTCCGCGGTCTGGGCCTCGCCGAGGTCCTCCCAGTACCGCAGCACGACCACCGCGCGCTGCCGGGGAGGCAGCGCGCGCAGCGCGTCCATCAGGACATGGCGCAGGTCGACGTCGGCCGAGCGGGCCGGCGTCTCCGGCAGGGTGCGCGTCGGGACGATGCGCAGGATCGCCCGGCGGCGGGCGCGGCTGATGGCGGCGTTGACGATGACGCGGCGCACGTAGGGCTCGGGGTTGTCGCGCTCCACCCGGTGCCAGTTCCGGTAGGTGCGCTCCAGCGCGGTCTGCAGCAGGTCCTCCGCCTCCGCCTGGTCCCCGCAGGCGAGATAGGCGACCCGGAGCAGGCTCGTGGCGCGTGCGGCCACGAAGGCGCCGAAGTCTTGGTCGGTGCCGCTCACGGTTGTCTGTCCAATGTCACGCCCCCTCATACGCTCCGGTCGTCCGCGACGTTGCCTGCGTTCCGCGGGCAACCTCGTGGGGCGCCCGAGCGTATGGGGAGGCGTCAACCCGGCACGACTGGAGGAAGCACATGAAGTTCGGAACCGTACCGGTCCGTCCGCTGATCGCCCTGGTGGCGGTGGGCGCCGCCGTGCTGCTGGGCCTGCCCGGCCCGGCGAGGGCGCCGGAGATCCGGCTCACGGGCGCCGCGTCGGCTCCCCCTGGAGGCGCGTACTGGCACACGCGGGTGGTGTGGAAGACCACCCACCCCCGGCGGCTCGGCAGAGGGTCTGATCAGTACTGGGTGGTGGAGCAGGAGCTGCTCGAGAAGTGGTCCGCCCGTGACGGCAGATCCTGGACAGGATGGCGCAAGCCGGGGGTGTACCCCAAGAGCGCGGCGGACCGGGAGGCATGGCGCCGCGACGGATCGCCGACGAAGTGGACCCGCACGGCCGACGGCCAGGTGGTGTCGTTGTCCACCCGGCCCGACAAGGGCCACGTAGGACCCGTGCCGGGCGAACGCACGTTCCTCCTGTCGGAGCAGCGGCTGACGTACGACGAGATCCAGCGGCTGCCCGCGGACCCGGACGCGCTGAAGTCCTGGCTCACGCAGGTCGCGCGGGTCGAGCAGGCCAAGGAGACGATCGTGGACAGCTTCGTCACCGGGGCGCTGACGGGCCTGCTCTACGAGCTGCCCGCGCCGAAGGAGGTCCGCGCCGCGGCCTACCGGGCGTTGCAGACGATGCCCGGCGTCCGCGTGAAGGGAACGGCGAAGGACGGCGTCGGCCGGACCGGCACGGCCCTGTCGATCCCTCCGCAGAAGGGAACGACCGTGCGCAGCGACCTGATCGTCGATACCGGCGCGATGCTCCTGCTTTCGGAAGACATGCAGGACACGATCGACGGCATGGCGTCCCTGGAGCACACCGGGACCCGGACCGTACTCCAGGCCGGCTGGACCGACACCGCGCCGGCCGTGCCCGCCCTGCCGTAGCGGCCTGGGGCGGTCTCACGACAGCGGCCGGGGTCGGCCTCTCGACAGGGCGGGGGCGGTCTCAGGACAGCGGGCGCGGGGCCGGGAGGCGGAGGCGGTCGACGGCCTCGCGGCGGGTGCGTTCGGGGCGGCGGTCGTAGCGGGCCGTCGTCGCCGGTGAGGAGTGCCCCACGAGCGCCTGGGCCGTCGCGAGGTCCACGCCCGCGTCCAGCAGCTCGCCGATGAACGTGCGCCGGAAGTCGTGCGCCGTGCGCCGCGACGCCCCCGCCTGGCCGAACCGCCGGGTCAGGATGTCGGCGATGCCCTGCCCGGTCAGTCCCGCCGGGCGGCCGTCGCGCGTGCGGACCCGGCCCGCCTTGCTGATCGGGCTGAACAGCGCCCCCGGGGCGCCGCCGCGCAGCGCGAGCCACCGCTCCACCAGGCCGATGGCGTCGGCCGTCAGGTACACCAGGCGTTCCTTGTCGCGCTTGCCGCGCACCCGCAGCGAGCGGCCGCCCGGGTCGTAGTCGGCCAGCGTGAGCCCGCCGACCTCGGCGCGGCGGCAGCCCGTCGAGTACAGCACCGCGATGAGCGCCGCGTCCCGCACCCCTGCGGGCGCGTCGTCGCAGGCGGCCAGGGCCGCGCCCACCACCTCCGGCGGCACGTGCTGGCCGGTGGGCAGGCGGCTCTGCCGCACCGGGGCGAGGTCGGAGGCGCGGGCGTAGTCCTCCGCGCTGGTCTGGCCCAGCCGCCACGACTCCTTGAGCACCCGGCGCAGGGCGACCAGGTGCTTGTTGACGTACGCCGCCGACCAGCCCTGGTCGGTCAGCATCGTGCGGATGCGGACCGTGTGCTCGTAGCGCAGCAGGTGCCACGGCTGGCCCTCGCCCGTGGCGCTCTCGTCGCCGGTGAGCAGCCGGGCGAGCCGGTCGAGGCAGCCGCGCATCGAGCGGCGGGACTCGGGGCTGGTGAGCGAGTCGAGGTAGACGTGGTACGGGTCGCGCGCCGGCTCGACGGGCGAGGGCGCCCCGAGGTCGGGCACGGCGGGCAGGCTCACGCCGCCGATCTTAACGTCCGGCCCTGAGCGCCCGCCGCGATCCGCGCCCGACGTCCGCTCGTGAGGGGCCCGTGCCGGTCGAGCTCAACCTCCGGTGGTGAGGCGCTCGGCCTGGTCGAGCCCCACCCGGGTGGCCCGCCGCAGGTAGTCGGCGATGAGCTCCAGCTCGGCGTCCGTGTAGGAGCGCAGCACGTCCCCGTACGCCGCGCCCGGCGTGTCCCACGCCTGCCCGATCCGCTCGCTCACGCCCGGCGCCAGCGACACCAGCGACCGCCTGCGATCCTCCGGGTCGGCCTCGCGCACCGCCAGGCCCGCCTTCTCCAGCCGGTCCACCAGGCGGGAGGCCGAGCCCGGTGTCAGGCCGGTGAGGCGCGCGATGTGGCCGGTGGTGACCGGCTCGTCCTCCAGGTCCAGCAGGGCCAGGCACTGCAGGTCGGTGGGGTGGAGCCCGAGCCGGTCGGCCATGGCCTGGTTGAACAGCACGTACGCGGCGTAGTGCCGCTGGCTCTCCGCGATGATCCGCTTCAGCAGCGCGTGCCGATTTGACATGACCTCTCCCACCCCAAATCATGTGTGTCACGCAATATATGCGTCACGAATATACCTACAGAAGGAACCATGACCATTCTCGTCACCGGCGCGCGTGGCGCCGTCGCCCGCCACCTCATCGCCCTGCTGCGCGAGCGCGGCGCCGAGGTCCGCGAGGCCTCCGCCGCCCCCGCCCCCGGTCTGCCCGACCGCGTGGTGTGCGACCTGGACGACCCCGCCACGTTCGCGCCCGCGCTCAAGGGCGCCACCTCGGTCTTCCTGTACGCCAACGCCGCCCACGCCGACGCCTTCGCCCGGGAGGCTGCCGAGGCCGGGGTCGAGCACATCGTGCTGCTGTCCTCGGCCTCGGTGCTCCACCCCGACGCCGCGACCAACCCCCTGGCCGCCTCGCACCTGAACGCCGAGCGCGCCCTGGTCGCCGGCCCGGTGCGGACCACGCTGCTGCGGCCCGGCTCGTTCTCCTCCAACGCGCTCGCCTGGTCCTGGGCGATCAAGGCCGGCGAGCCGGTCGCCCTGCCGTACCCGGACGCCCACAACGACCCCATCCACACCGCCGACGTCGCCGCCGTCGCGCTCGCCGTGCTGACCTCGGGCGGAGAGCACGGCGAGGCCCACACGCTGACCGGACCCCGGTCGGTCACCTTCGCCGAGCAGCTCGGCGTCCTGGCCGGCGTCCTCGGGCGGCCCGTCGAGATCCGGCGGGTCAGCCCCGAGCAGTGGAAGGAGGACATGTCCGCGTACATGAACGCCGGCTTCGCCGACGCCCTGCTCGACTACTGGTGCTCCACCGTCGGCAAGCCGGTCGAGATCACCGACACGGTCGAGCGGCTGACCGGCCGGCCCGGCCGCGACTTCGCGACCTGGGCCCGCGAGCACGTCGCCGACTTCACCGCGGCCGGCTGATCCTGCCGTGGGGGCGTCAGCCGGCGCCCAGGCCGGCGATGCCCTCCAGGAGGCGGTCCACGTCGGAGCGGTCGTTGTAGTGGACCAGCCCCGCCCGCACCGCGCTCCCCGCCTCCCGGATGCCGAGCGTGCCCGTCAGCTCCCAGGCGTAGTTGTGGCCGTTCCACACGTTCACCCCGCGCCCGGCCAGGTGCTCGGCCACCTGGCGCGGCGTCCGGCCGGCCACCGTGAAGTACGCCGTCGCCGTCCGCCGGGCCGCCTTGCCGTACAGGGTGACGTGCGGCATCGCCTCCAGCCCGGCCAGCAACGCCCCGAACAGCTCCAGCTCGTACGCCTCCGCGGCGCCCATCGAGGCGAGCAGCCGTTCGCGGCGCGAGCCCGTCCCCGGCACCATCGCGGCCAGATGGTCGACGGCGGCCGTCACTCCCGCCAGGTCGGCGAAGGCCGCCGTCCCCCGTTCGAACCGCTGCGGCACCGTGTCCGGCGACGAGGCCAGCTTGTCCGGGCGCAGCCGTTCCAGCAGCGCCGGGTCGGCCACCACCGCGCCGACGTGCGGGCCGGACCACTTGTAGGCGCTGGTCGCGTAGAAGTCGGCGCCCAGCGCCCGCATGTCGGCGGGGCCGTGCGCGGTCGCGTGCACCCCGTCCACGTACGTCAGCGCCCCCGCCGCGTGGGCCACCTCGCAGATCGCCGCCACGTCCGGGCGCGTGCCCAGCACATTGCTCGCCGCGGTCACCGCCACCAGCCGCGTGCGCTCGCCGACGAGCTCCCGGTACTGCTCCACCGGCAGCTCACCGGTCACCGGGTCCACCTCGGCCCAGCGGACCGTCGCGCCGGTCCGCGTCCACGGGCGGACGTTGGCGTCGTGGTCGAGCCGCGAGACCACCACCTCGTCCTGCGGCCCCCAGTCCTTGGCGAGGGTCATCGCGAGCCGGTACGTCAGCGTCGTCATGTTGGGGCCGAGGATCACGCCCTCCGGGCGGCCGCCGACCAGGTCGGCCACGGCGGCCCGGCACCCGTCCACGATGGCGTCGGAGCGGTGGCTGGCGGGGAAGGCGCCGCCGACGTTGCCGAGGCCCGAGCGGTAGGCGCCGGCGATCGCGTCGATGACGGCCCGCGGGACCTGGGTGCCGGCCGCGCCGTCGAGGTAGGCGTGGCCGTCGGACAGGGCGGGATAGGAGGCTCGGACCTTTTCGTGCGGAAAGCGCATGGAAAGGTGATGCTCGTCCGCGTCAGTCCTCAATCGTCCGCTGGTGCGGCCAGAGGGGGTGCCGGGTGCGAAGCGCGTTCACGGGGGAAGATAGCCAGGAGGACGGCCACCCGCCGCACCAGGGCCCGAGCGGCCCCGGCGGCGGCCCGCGCACCGGGCACGGTTGGGTAGCGTGGACGGTGGTGACCTGCCTGTAGCGAGGAGTTGTCGTGTCTCAAGCAGCAGAGGTTCTCGAACTGGACGACGGAGCCGCCGACTCTCCCGCGGTCGGCGCCGACTCCGTCAAGACGTATCTGTCGGCGATCGGGCGCGTGCCGCTGCTGTCCGCCGAGCAGGAGATCGACCTGGCCAAGCGGATCGAGGCCGGACTGTTCGCCCGCGAGCGCCTCGACACCGAGCTCGACCTGCCCGCCGACCTGCGCGCCGACCTCGAACTGATCGCCGCCGACGGCACCCGCGCCAAGCAGCGCATGCTGGAGGCCAACCTGCGGCTCGTGGTCTCCATCGCCAAGCGCTACACCGGGCGCGGCATGCTCTTCCTCGACCTCATCCAGGAGGGCAACCTCGGGCTCATCCGGACGATCGAGAAGTTCGACTACCGGCTGGGCTTCAAGTTCTCCACCTACGCCACCTGGTGGATCAAGCAGGCCATCACCCGGGCCATGGCCGACCAGGCCCGCACGATCCGCATCCCGGTCCACATGGTCGAGCTGATCAACAAGGTGGCCCGGGCGCACCGCCGCCTCCAGGCCGACCTGGGCCGCGAGCCCACGCCGGAGGAGATCGCCGCCGAGACCGACCTGCCCGCCGAGCGGGTGGCCGAGGTCCAGGCGTACGGGCGCGAGCCCATCTCCCTGCACACGCCGCTCGGCGAGGCGGGGGAGAGCGAGTTCGGCGACCTCATCGAGGACACCGAGGCGGTCTCGCCGGCGGACGCCGTGTCGTTCACGCTGCTGCAGCAGCAACTGCGCGACCTGCTCGACGAGCTGAGCGAGCGCGAGGCGGGCGTGATCTCGATGCGGTACGGCCTGGTCGACGGCAAGCCGATGACGCTGGACGAGATCGGCCGCGTCTACGGCGTCACCCGGGAGCGCATCCGCCAGATCGAGGCCAAGACGATGTCGAAGCTCCGCCACCCGTCGCGGGCCCGCGCGTTGCGCGACTACCTGACCTGACCTTCTCGCGGCGGGCAGCCAAGTCGTCACCAAGAGCGGGCCAAGAGCCCGGGAGCAGGCTGGGCGTCATCACCGATCGAGGAGATCAGATGGCACCCAACCTGCTCGGGATCCGCATCACGCACCGCGCCATGCGCGGCGACACGCGCCGCCTGGCCGTGCTCATGAACGACCTCGTCGCCGGCCGGCAGGACGCCGGACCTGCCCGGCGCGAGGCGATCAGCACGTTCGTCACCCGGCTGTGCGCCGGGATCCACCATCATCACCGGGCCGAGGACGACGTCCTGTGGCCGGTCATCGTCCGGTCGGCGGGCGCGGAGGTGGACCTGAGCGACCTGACCGACGACCACGCGCAGCTCGACCCGCTGCTGGACGAGGTCGTCCGCGACGCCGACGCCTTCCGCGGCGACCCGCCGGCCGCGATCCGCCTGGCCAAGAACCTGGCCACGCTCGCCGACCTGCTCGACGAGCACATCGAGGAGGAGGAGCGGCTGCTGTTCCCGGTCATCACGGCCTACGTCTCCGAGGAGGACTGGCAGCAGGTCGAGGACGCCGTGCGCAAGGGCGGCGACATCGGCTTCGACCTGCCGAGGATCGGTCAGTACGCGCGGGCGGAGGAGCTGGCCGAGCTGCGCCGGCTGGCCGGCCCGGTGCTCGCGCTGCTGCTCACCCTCACCCGCCGGGGGCACCGGCGCCGCCAGCGCTTCGTCTTCGGCGCCGCCGCCTGAACGCGGCCGGTCCGCCACGCGCCCGCCACGCGCCCGTCGCGCGGCCGGTCCGCCACGGGCCCGTCGGGGGCGCGCGGCGCGGGAGGTCGGGTGTGCGGCGGAGGGCGTCAGGGCAAACCTTCGAACCGCTCGCGGGCCTGCCGGGCCCAGCGCGGCGCACCCACCCCTTCGGCGACCGCGACGGCCCGCGCGTAGTGGTCACGGGCGGTGTCCGGCCCCAGCCCCAGCAGCCCGGCCAGATCCCCCAGCACCAGCGCGACCGGCCCCAGCGTGACGGAGCCGCTGTGCATCCCGCCGAGCTCGCCGTCCCAGGGCAGCAGGTTCCGATAGCACCGCTCGGCGGCCTCCCGGTGCCCCAGCGCGACGGCGGTCTGGGCGTGCAGGGTCTCCCACAGCAGCCAGTAGTAGTCACGGGGATGGGCGACCCGGGGCCGCCAGACCCGCCGGGCGGCGGCCAGGTCCCCGGACGCGGCCAGCGCCCCGGCGTACAGCTCCCGGGTGGCCTCGTTGGGCACCCGTTCGGCGAGCAGCGCCAGCTCGGGAACGGACGCCCGCACGTCGCCGCGGGCCAGCCGCACCACGAACCTCCCCACCATGCCCATGGCCTCCGCGTTGACCGCGCCGCGCTCGGCCATCTGCCGGGCCAGGCCGTCGTAGACGGCCTCGGCCGCGTCGTAGTCGCCCTCGACCAGCTTCCGCAGCCCGCCGAAGAGGGTGAGGATGGCCAGCGACAGGCCGAGCTGGCCGCTGGTCGACACCTCCACCCCGCGGTCGGCGTGCCGGGCGGCGGCCTCCAGGTCGTTGCGGCCGAGCGCGGCCATGAGCAGCGCGCCGTGCCCGAGCGTGAGATACCCGACGAGGCGGTGCGCGCGGCCCAGCTCCAGCAGCTCGGCGCCCACGGCCTCCAGCTCGGCGCGCCGCTCGGGGGCCAGCAGCGCGAAGTAGCGGGCGTTGAGCGCCAGGCAGAGCAGGTCGGGACGTCCCGCCCGGCGGGCCAGAGCCACCGCCTCGGCGCCGGCGGCGTCCACCCGCGCGTCGTCGTGCCCCTCCATGGCGAACACCAGCGTCGCCAGCAGCCGGCAGCGCGCCTCGTCGCCGGGGCCGGCGGCCAGCTCGCGCTCCAGGGCGGCGACGAACTCCTCGTCCAGGCGGGCGTCCACCTGGATCGTCCAGATCACGGGCGCGTCGTACGAGGTCAGCGCCCGTTGCAGCGGACTCGGGCCACCGGTCGCGGCGCCACGGCCGATCGCGTGAGCCGCCCCGGCGGCGTGTCGGCTGATCGCGTGGGTCGCCTCCCCGTGAGCCGTTCCGGCGGCGTGTCGGCCGATCGTGTGGGCCGTCTCGACCGCCGCGGTCCTCGCGGCCAGGGCGCCGATGACGTCCCCGGCGTGGCCGAGCGCCGACACCAGCCCGCACAGCAGCTCTAGCCGCGTCCCGTCCGTGGTGGCGAACTCCAGCGCCGCCCGCCACAGGGCCGCCGCCTCCCGGTGCGCGTGCAGGCCGGACGCCTGGAGGGCCGCCGCCCGGGCGTACCGGACCGCGTCCGGCGAGGCGGCCTCCAGCGCGTGGTGGGCCAGCGCCGCCACGTCGCCCGGCCGTACCCGCTCCAGGGCCGCGACCACCCGCCCGTGCAGCCGGGTGCGCCGGATCCGCGCCGTGTCCTCGTACAGCACCTCGCGCACCAGCACGTGCGCGAACCGGACCCGGCCCGGTCCCGGCTCGGTGAGCAGCCCGGTGATGACCCCCGCCTCCAAGCCGTCGAACACCGTGTCCTCGTCGCCGTCGTGCAGCGCGATCAGCACCTCCACGTCCGCCTCCCGTCCCACGACGGCGGCGTTGCGCAGCACGGTCCGCGCGGTGGCGGGCAGCCGGGCGACTCGGCGGCGGATCAGGTCCCGCACGCCCGGCGGCAGCGCCCGCGCGGCCCCCGCCCCCTCGGAGGAGATCAGCCGGGCGGTCTCGCACACGAACAGCGGGTTGCCCTGCGTGCGCTCGGCGACGGCGCGCACGTCGGCCGGGTCGAGGTCCCGTCCGCTGTGGCGCCGCAGCAGCGCGGCGACCGCGGCCTCCTCCAGCCCGCCGAGGTCCACGTGACGCCCCGCGCCGGCGAGCGCGGCCAGCGTGGCGGCCAGGTCCTCGGTCACCTCCGCCGGCCGGTACGTGGCCACCACCAGGAGGTCGGCGGCGTCCGGCAGGTGCCGCAGCAGGTGCAGCGTCTCGCCGTCGGCGCGGTGCACGTCGTCCAGCACCACCAGCAGCGGCGCGCACGCCGCGAGATACCCGGCCACGGCCCGGGCCAGGCGGAACTGGTTCGGAATCGCGACGCCGTCCCGCAGCAGGGGCGCCAGCCCGTCCTCGTCACCGGACGGCGGCGCCGTTCCCCTCCCGTCACCGGACGGTGGCGGCGTTCCCCTCCCGCCGCCGGACGGTGGCGTCAGTCGCGCTCCGTCCTCGGACGGTGTCGCTGTCCTCGTCCCGTCGCCGGGCGGTGCCGCTGCTCCCGTCCCGCTGCCGGGCGGCTGCACGGTCCCCGGCCCGTCACCGGGCGGCCGCACCGTTCGCGTCCCGTCGCCAGGTGGGCGCGCGGCGGCCAGGTCCCGGACGATCTCGCTCCACGCCCACGCGGGCGGCGCGTCCCCGTCGATCTCCGGGCAGCGCCCGAGCGCCACCCGCCGGCCGCGACCGGCCAGCTCCGCCGCGAACGCCTCCGCCAGGGCGCTCTTCCCGGCGCCCGGTTCGCCCGCCAGCCACACCATCCTCCGCCCCGGGCGCCCCGCCTCCTCCCGCAGAGCCGCCAACTCCCGCCCGCGCCCCACCAACTCCCGCCCGCGCTCCGCGAGCTCCGGCCCGCGCTCCGCGAGCTCCGGCCCGCGCTCCGCGAGCTCCGGCCCGGGGGCTGCGAGCTCCGGCTCCGGGTTCGCGAGTCCCCGCTCCGGGTCCGCGAGCCCTCGCTCCTGGCCCGCGTGTTCACGCTCCCGACCAACGAGTCCACGCCCGCGCCCGGCCGGCCTCTGCTCCTGGACGGCCGTCGACCCGTACTCGCGCCCGCTCCGGTGAGACCCCTCCTGGTGCTCACCCGGGGCATCCTCGCGTCGGCCGGTCTCTCCGCCACCCGAGCCCCGAAAACCTCCGACGGCCTGCACGACTCCGGCCTGCGGGGACGAGCCCCCGTTCGCCGAGGGGGGCCGCAGCGACGGCGACTGCCGCAGGATGTCCTGCTCCAGCGCGCGCAACGCGGGACCGGGATCGACCCCCAGCTCCTCGGCCAGGTGCCCGCGGGCCCGCCGCAGCACCGCCAGCGCCTCGGCCTGGCTGCCCGACCGGTACAGCGCCAGCGCCAGCAGTCCCACCGCGTTCTCCCGCAGCGGGTGGGCCTCGGCGTGCCGCCGTAACTCCGGCACGGCGTCGACGTGGCGGCCGAGCATGAGCGCGGCCTCGGCGCGGTACTCGGCCGCGATCAGCCGCAGCTCCGCGAGCCGTCCCGCCTCCGCGGCCGCCCACCCGTCGGCGAACTCCCCGTACGCCGTCCCGCTCCACCACCCCAGCGCCCCGTCCAGCAGGCGGTGCGCGTCCGCCGCCGCGCCGCGCTGCAGAGCCGTGCCGGCCGTCTCCACCAGGCGGGGCAGCCGCCAGGCGTCCACCGCCTCTTCCGGCAGGCGCAAGCGGTAGCCGGGCGGAGTGCTGACGATCACTGTGGCCGGGGCACGCGGCGGCCGGTCCGGCTCCAGGAGGCGGCGCAGGTTCGAGATGTAGACCTGGAGCGCGGCCAGCGCCTTGGGCGGCGGCTGCCCCTGCCACAGGTCCTCGATGAACCGGTCGGTGGACACCACCTGCCCGCCCTCGGCCACCAGGCGCGCGAGCACCGCGCGCTGCCGCGCCGGCCCCAGCTCGACGGGACGGCCGCCGAGGGTGACCTGGAGCGGTCCAAGGATGTGCAGCTGAAGCATGGCGCCGTCATCCTCCCATGATCGGAAGAGGGGCCATAGGTCCATAAATGACTAAAGAGGCGCATAGTCCCTGGTTGATGTGAACGTCCGGGAAGCGGCCCGACGCCGGGCCAATCGCGTGGCCGCGCGAGCCGAGCCGGCCGGCCCGTTCGAGCGCTCGATCACCCGCGAGTACGCCTCCCTCACCCGCGCTCTCCCCGTGCAGGCGGGCAATCGCGGAACGAATCTTTCCGCATTGTGCTCTAACGTGGTCGTGAACCACTGAGGAGGGACATCGTGATCGAACTTTCCTGGCGTGAGGTCAGCGCGCGCAGGCTGGAGCGGCAGGGCCTGGCCGCGCCGATGAAGGCGGGCACTCCCGCGGGGGCGGTGGGAGCCATGTGCGGGGCGCACGCCCAGGTCATGTCGGCCGCCGAGCTGTCGGTCGCGCTGCGGCTGGAGGGCGCGACCCGCTCGACGGTCCGCGAGGCGCTGTGGGGGACGCGCGAACTGGTCAAGACCCACGGTCCGCGCGGCACCGTCCACCTGCTCCCGGCCGCGGATCTGCCGATGTGGGTGAGCGCCCTGTCGGAGCTGCCGCTGGTCGGACCGTCTTTCCCCGCGCACGTGCGGATGACCGGCGAGCAGACCGAGAAGGTGGTCGAGGCCATCGCCGGGGCCGTGCGGGAACGCGAGCTGACCATCGACGAGCTGGGCGAGGCCGTGGTGGCCGCCACGGGGCCGTGGGCGGGCGACCTGGTGATGCCCGCGTTCCAGACGATGTGGCCGCGCTGGCGGCAGGCGATGGCGGTGGCCGCCCACCGGGGCGCGTTCGTGTACGGGCCGGCCCGCGGGCGCAAGGTCACCTACACCGCCCCGCCCCCGGGAACCCTGCCCGGCCCGGCCCTGGGAGCGAAGGAGCTGCTCAGGCGGTACCTGCTCGCCTACGGTCCCGCCACGCCCGAGGACTTCGCGCAGTGGCTGTGGGTGCCGAAGGCGTGGGCGGCCCGGCTGTTCGCCTCCGCGGACCTGGAGGAGGTGCGGTTCGCCGGGCGCCCGGCCTGGGTCGTGGCGGGCGACACGGAGACGCCCGGCGAGCCGCCCCGGGGTGTGCGGCTCCTGCCGTACTTCGACGCCTACCTGGTGGCGGGTCGGCCGCGCGAGCTCCTCTACCCGGGCGCGGCGGCCGGACGGGCGCTGAACGGGGGACAGGCGGGCAACCACGCCGTGCTGCTGGTGGACGGCGAGGTGGCCGGGGTGTGGCACCAGCGGCGCTCCGGCCGCCGCGTCCACGTCACGGTCGAGCCGCTGCGTCCGCTCACGGCGGCCCGGTCGCGCGAGCTGGACGACCAGGTCGCGCGCATCGGCGAGATCCTGGAGGCCCGCCCGGAGCTGACCATCGGCCCCGTCACCACCGGCCCCCACGCCTGACCGGCCTCACGCCCCGGTCGCGGGCGTCTGCCCGCCGGTCAGCCAGGCGTCCATGCCGGCCCTGAGCCTCGCCTTGACGTCCTCGGGCGCGAACGACGCCTCGACCGAGGCCCGGGCGAGGTCCGCCAGCTCCTCGTCCCCGTACCCGAACACCTCCCGCAGCCGCCCGTACTCCTTCGCCAGCGCCGTCTCCCCGTCGGTGTTGACCGTGACGACCAGCCCCGCCGCGCGCAGGCGCGGCAGCGGATGCGCGGCCAGCGACGGCACGAGCCCGAGCAGCACGTTGGACGTCGGGCAGACCTCCAGCGGCACCCGCCGCTCCCGCAGCTCGGCCACCAGCTCCTCGTCCTCCAGGACGCGGATCCCGTGGCCGATCCGCTCGGCGTGGCCCAGCGTCAGCGCCTCCCGGACGCTGTCCGGGCCCGCCGTCTCGCCCGCGTGGTGGACCAGCCGCAGCCCGGCGTCCCTGGCCTCGTCCAGCACCTGCGCGAACGGCGCCAACGGATGGCTCTCGTCGCCCGCCAGCCCGACGCCGATCACCCCGTCGTGGCGGCGCGCCAGCTCCACGGTCCGCCGCAGCCGCTCCACGGATCGCCGCCGCGAGTGGTCCAGGAGCAGCCGGCACTCGATCCCGTACCGCGCCGACCCCTCGGCGAGCCCGTCGAGCACGGCCTCCAGCGGCAGCTCCGGCGCCCCGACCCGCTCGCCGTGGGCGGCGGCCGTGAACGTCAGCTCCGCGTAGCCCGTGCCCTGCGCCGCCTCGTCCTCGCAGAACTCCAGCGCCACCCGCCGGAAGTGCTCCGCGGTGACCAGCCGCTCCCGTACCAGGGCCCGATGGTCGGCGAACTCGGCGAAGCTGCCGAACGGTCCCTCCGGCTCGGGCGGGCCGCCCAGCTCGCGCACGGTCGACGGCCGTACGGTGCTCTCCAGGTGGACGTGCAGGTGCGCCTTCGGCAGCCGGGCGACGTCGCGCGGCTCCTGCGGGGGACCGGGGGGCTTCACCGAGCCGGTCTGGTGCTCGCTCACATGCGTGAACTATACGAAAGCCGTACATGCCAGACGCGGAGGGGGCGGGATTCGCGGGCGGCCGTGCTTGCCGGTTGGATGAGGGGAAGCACGTGCCGCGCCGGCAGGAGGAGTTCTGTGAAGTACATGCTGCTGATCTACAGCAACCCCGCGTCGCAGGAGGCGATCGCCGGCAGCGTCGACGAGGTCATGGCCGAGGTCGACGCGCTGATGAAGGAGCTGAGCGAGAGCGGCGAGCTGGCCGGCGGGCAGGCCCTGGCCGGACCGGAGACGTCGCGGACGGTTCGGGTGCGCGACGGCGTCCCGGCCGTCACCGACGGGCCGTTCATCGAGGCCAAGGAGTACCTGGCGGGTTACCTGATCGTCGAGTGCGACAGCGTCGAGCGTGCGACGGAGATCGCCGCCCGCTGGCCGGACGCGCGCCTCTGCGCGATGGAGGTGCGGCCGATCATCGACGAGGTCCCCGAGTGAGCGCAGCCGATCATCGACCGGGTCCCCGAGCGAGCGGGGCCGATCATCGACGGAGTCCCCGGGTGAGCGAGGCCGGCCCGTCGTGTCCATCCGAGCCGTCGCGGCCGCGCGGGCTGTCCGCGGCGGCCGGGGGCGGCGTCGAGGACGTCCTGCGGGAGCTGGCGCCGCAGGTGCTCGGCATCCTCGTCCGCCGGTACGGGCAGTTCGACGCCTGCGAGGACGCCGTCCAGGAGGCGCTGCTCGACGCGGCCGTGCAGTGGCCCGAGCAGGGCGTACCCGACAATCCGCGCGCCTGGCTCGTCACCGTGGCCGCGCGCCGCCTGACCGACCACGTGCGCAGCGAGCACGCCCGGCGGCGCCGCGAGGAGACGGTCGCCGTCCGCGCGCCGGCCGACGAGGCCGTCGTGCCCGCACCGGGCGAGGAACGGCCGGGCGACGAGGACGACACGCTGACGCTGCTGTTCCTGTGCTGCCACCCGGCGCTGTCGCGGGCCTCGCAGCTCGCCCTCACGCTGCGGGCCGTGGGCGGCCTGACGACGGCGCAGATCGCCGCCGCGTTCCTGGTGCCGGAGGCGACGATGGCGCAGCGCATCAGCCGCGCCAAGCAGCGGGTGAAGGCGGCCGGGGTGCCGTTCCGGCTGCCGCCCGAGCCCGAGCGCGCCGACCGGCTCCGGGTTGTCCTGCACGTCCTCTACCTGATCTTCAACGAGGGCTACACCGCCACCAGCGGCCCCGAGCTGCACCGGCCCGACCTGACCCGCGAGGCCGTCCGGCTGACCCGGGCGCTGTTGCGGCTGCTGCCCGGCGACGGCGAGGTGAGGGGGCTGCTGGCCCTCATGCTGCTCACCGAGGCCCGCCGCCCGGCCCGCACCGGTCCCGGCGGCCGGCTCGTCCCGCTGGCCGAGCAGGACCGCTCGCTGTGGGACCGCGCGGCCGTCGACGAGGGCGCCGCGCTGGTCACCGCGGCGCTGTCCACCTCCGCCGTCGGGCCGTACCAGATCCAGGCGGCGATCGCGGCCGTGCACGACGAGGCGCCGCGCGCCGAGGACACCGACTGGCGGCAGATCCTCGCCCTGTACGGCGTGCTGCTCGGCCTGGAGGACAATCCGGTCGTCCGGCTCAACCACGCCGTGGCCGTGGCCATGGTGCGCGGGCCCGAGGCGGGGCTCGCTCTGCTGGACGAGCTCGCGGCCGACGAGCGGATGGCGGGGCACCACCGGCTGTCCGCGGTGCGCGCCCACCTCCTGGAGGAGGGCGGCGACCACGCCCGGGCCGTCGTCGCCTACCGCGCGGCCGCCGCGCGCACCGCCAGCGAGCCGGAACGCCGCTACCTGGAGGAACGCGCCTCCCGTCTTGACAACTAATTTTTTCGGTGGGATGGTTCGGGCATGCGAGATGTGGCGGTGATCGAAGACCCCGCGGCGGCCGAGGCGTCCCTCGACCCCATGCGCTCCAGGCTGCTGGCCGAGCTGGTCGAGCCCGGCTCGGCCACCACGCTGGCGGCCCGGGTCGGCCTGGCCAGGCAGAAGGTCAACTACCATCTGCGGACCCTGGAGAAGCACGGGCTCGTCGAGCTGGTCGAGGAGCGGAAGAAGGGCAACGTCACCGAGCGCGTGATGCGGGCCACGGCGGCCTCGTTCGTCATCTCGCCCGTGGCGCTGGCCGCCGTGCAGCCCGATCCCGCCCGGTCGCCCGACCGGCTGTCGGCGGGCTGGCTGCTCGCGGTGGCCGCCCGGCTCGTGCGCGACCTCGGCGAGCTGGTCACCGGAGCGGTCAAGGCCCGCAAGCGGGTGGCGACGTTCGGCATCGACGGCGAGGTGCGCTTCGCCTCCGCGGCCGACCGGGCGGCGTTCGCCGAGGAGCTGACGTCGTTCGTGACCGCCCTGGTCGGCAGATATCACGACGAGAGCGCCGAGGGCGGGCGCGAGCACCGGATCGTGGTCGCCGTCCACCCGTCCGTCAGGCAGTCCCGGCCGGAAACGACCGGAGGGGAGGGCTGACATGGGTCACCGGTTCGAGCTGCCCCAGGAGGCCGTGGTCGGCGTCACGCCGGAGGAGGTGTGGGAGGCCATCGCCACCGGCCCCGGCGTCGACTCGTGGTTCATGGGCCGTACCGAGGTGACCGAGAAGGCGGTGCGCACCGACTTCGGCGGACTGCTGCCCGACTCGGCCGTCACGGTGTCCGACCCGCCCCACCGCTTCGCGCACGCCAGCCCGGCGGGCGACGACGGGCGGTTCGTCGCGTACGAGTTCCTCATCGAGGGGCGCGAGCAGGGCAGCACGGTCGTGCGCATGGTCACGAGCGGCTTCCTGCCCGGCGACGACTGGGAGACCGAGTACGAGGCGATGCGGAGCGGCCTGGCGATGTTCTTCGCCACGCTGGTCGAGTACCTCGGCCACTTCCCGGGCCGCCCGGCCGCGCCCGTCACCGCGTTCGGGCCGCCCGTCCGCGACTGGCCCGGCGCCTGGCGCACCCTGTACGCCGAGCTGGGCCTGCCGGCGGCCGGTGACGTGACGGGCCGGCGCGTGGTGTTCCGGCCGGAGGGGCTGCCGCCCGTCGAGGGCGTCGTCTACTACGCCAACGCCCAGACCCTCGGAATCCGCACCCCCGGCGCGCTGTACCGCTTCATCCAGGGGTTGCCCGGCGTCATGGTGCTCTCCCACGTCCTGTTCGGCGGCGGGGACGCCGCCGCGCAGGAGGCGGCCTGGCAGGCGTGGCTCGGCCGGGTCTTCGCGGACTGACCGCCACGTCCGTGTCCTGGGTCAGGGTCTGGCTCTGACCCCCGCCAAGTCCGTGCCGGGGTCAGGGGCGGCGGGCCCGCACGCCGAGGATCACCGGCGTGGGCCCGTCGCCCTCGGCGAACGCCTCCAGCGCCAGCCCCGCCTCCAGGAACGCCCCCAGCAGCTCCGCCAGCGGCCAGTGACTCGCGCCCACCTTGTCGCGGATGCCCTGGTCCGTCCATGACTTCTTGGTCCAGTGGCCGTCGAGGTAGCCGGGCCGGACCACGATCGCCTCCGGATCGGCGCGGTCGGCGAACCCGCCGCAGAAGCACGGATGCACGCCGACGTGCACCAGCGCCCCGCCCGGCCGCAGCACCCTGGCCGCTTCCCGCAGCACGGCCGGGTAGGCCGGCATGTCGGTGTGGACCATCAGCGCCGCGACCGCCGGCAGGGACCCGTCGCGGAACGGCAGGCGCGCCGCGTCGCCCCGCACGACCGGCAGGCGCGGCCTGGCGTGGCGCAGCATCCCGGCCGACAGGTCGACGCCCACCGGCGTCCAGCCCAGGTCGCGCAGGACGCCGGCGTGGACGCCGGTGCCGCAGCCGATCTCCAGACACGCGCCCTCGCCGCGGCCCAGGAGGCCGGCCAGCACCCGGCGCTGCCCCAGCGGGTCGTCCGCGTTCCTGGGCAGGAACTCGGACTCGTACCAGTCGGCGATCTCGTCGTAGGCGGCCCTCATGCCACCATTCAGCCCGAGGCCCGCGCCCGCGCCAACGGGTTCCGCTGAAGGCTGATCGCCGGCGGGGGCGAGGTCAGGGGGTGAAGCCCGCGATGGCGGACATGATCGCGTCGCGCATCGTCTCGCTGCCCGTGTGGCCGGAGTCGTCCACCACGACGAGCCGCGCGTCCGGCCACGCCTGGGTGAGCTGCCACGCGTTCTCCAGCGGCGCCCCCAGGTCGAACCGGCCGTGGACGATCACCCCGGGGATGCCGGCCAGCCGGTGGGCGTCGCGCAGCAGGGCGCCCTCCTCCAGCCACGCGCCGTTGGCGAAATAGTGGGAGCAGATCCGGACGAAGGCCACCTGGGCGTCGGAGGGGCGGTCGCTGTAGGCGTCGCGCTTGCCGTTCGGCTCCAGGGAGATGACCGCGTCCTCCCAGGCCAGCCAGTCCTGGGCGGCCTTGGCGCGCACCTGCGGGTCGGGGTCGCTCACGAGCCGGTGGTACGCGGCCAGCAGGTCCGGCAGGTCGCCGTCGCGCTGGTCCTCCGGCACCCCCGCGCGGAAGCGCTGCCACTCCTCGGGGAAGAACCGGCCCACGCCCCGGTACAGCCAGTCGATCTCGTACCGGCGGGTCATGGTGGCGGCCACCATGACGATCTCCGACACCCGCTCGGGGTGCGCCTCGGCGTAGGCCAGCATGAGCGTGGACCCCCACGAGCCGCCGTAGAGCAGCCAGCGCTCGACGCCCAGGTGCTCGCGCAGCCGTTCCATGTCGGCCACCAGGTGCTGCGTGGTGTTGGTGCTCAGGTCGGCCGCCGGGTCGGAGGCGTGCGGCAGGCTGCGCCCGCAGTTGCGCTGGTCGAACAGGATGATCCGGTAGTGCTCGGGGTCGAACGTGCGGCGCGCGTTCGTCGAGCAGCCCGACCCGGGGCCGCCGTGGACGACGAGTGCCGGCTTGCCCGCGGGGTTGCCGCAGACCTCCCAGTAGACGAGGTGGCCGTCGCCGGTGTCGAGGTGGCCGTGGTCGTACGGCTCGATCGGTGGAAGCATCCGACCAAGATACAACAGCGCTGTCATATCGCTGGGACGGCTGCCGCGAGACCTGCCCCGGGTCGTGGCTGCCCGAGCCCGTGATCGAGGACGCCCCCGCCGGGAACGGGCCGTGACGCTCGTCGGCGAGGCGACCGCGCCGCCGCCTTCCGCTGAGCGAGCGCGGCCGGTCAGGCCGCGACGTGCCGCGGGAGGTCGAGGACGTGCTCGGCCAGTTCGCGGGCGGACGCCGCGGGGTCCGTGCCGGGCCGGGTGGCTCCGGCCGCCAGGGCGCCGTCGACGAGCAGGAGAAGCTGGGTGGCGGCGTGCTCCGGCCGCGGATGGGCGAGCCGGCGGAGCTCGTCCTCCAGGAGCCGGTGGACGCACTCGCGGTACTCACGCGTCACGGCGTGCCCGGGATGGGCGGGGTCGGCCAGGGCGAGGTCGGCGGCGAGGTAGCGGCAGCCGCGGAAGTCCGGCGTGTCGATGGCCTCGGCGAGCCCGTCGAAGACGGCCAGCAGCCGGGCGCGCGGGTCGTCGCCGGCGCCCCGCATGGTCAGCCGGTACCACTCCTCGTCCTCGGCGGTGGTGAGCCGCAGCACCTCCACGATCAGCCCGTCCTTGCCGCCGAAGTGCTCGTACAGCGAGCGCCGGGCCACGTTGGCGGCCTTCAGCAGCGCGTCGACGCCGACGGCCATCCCCTGGGTGTAGGTCAGCCGGCGGGCGGCGTCCAGCAGGCGTTCGCGCGGCCCCGGCGCGGTGCGTGTGGTCATGGTGTCAGCCTGCCACCCCTTGACGGGTAGATCAACCGTTCTATATGGTTTGAGTAGACCGAACGATCTATCTACCGAGGAATCCATCATGGCGCTCCGCACCACCACCGAGGTCATCGACCGTTTCAACCACGCCTTCACCGGACGCGACGCCGACGCGCTGACCGACATCGTCGGTGAGGACTGCGTCATGGAGTCGGTCCAGCCGGCGCCCACCGGGGAGCGCGTCGAGGGTCGCGCCGCCTGCCTGGCGTGGTGGCGCGCGCTGGTCGAGGACCACACGACGCGGTTCGAGCCGCAGGAGGTCATCGTCGCGGGCGAGCGGGCCACGATCCGCTGGCGCTACCACTTCGGCGCCGGCCCGGCCGACTGGGTCGAGGGCGTGAACCTCATGCGCGTCCGCGACGGCCTCATCGTCGAGGCCCTCGGCTACAGCAAGACCGCGGGCGAGGTCCCGCTGGCCGCCGAATCGGGCCTCGACGACTGAGACGGGCCGAGAAGGGGAGGCTGTCAGTTCACGCGGGTGACCCGGCCCAGGGCCGGGGCCGCCAGCGGGCTCCTGGCCCGGAGGTAGGACTCGAAGGCCTCGATGTCGCGGATTTTCTCCACCCGCTCGGTGCCCTCGGTCAGCACGGAGAAGCCGTCGCCGCCGCTCGCGATGAAGGAGTTGGCGGTCAGGCGGTACTTCGCGGCCGGGTCGACGACGGTCCCGTTCAGCTTGACGGTGGCCGGGTCGATCCTGTCGCACGCGGGCTTGGCGTTGTCGTAGGTGTAGGTGAGCCCCTGCGAGACGCCGAGCACGCGGGCGGTCTTCTGGCCGCACCACTGCTGCTCCAGCAGTCGCTCCACCTGCGTGCCGGTCAGGGTCATGGTGACCAGGTTGTTCCTGAACTGCTGCACGCGCATGGCCTCACCGTGGGTGACCAGGTTGGGCAGGTCGTTGCCGGTCGCCGAGACGACCAGGTCGCCGCCGATGCCGCCGCCGTACGGAGGCTGGACCGCGATCTGGGCGCCGCCGTTCTCCGGCGCCGAGGTGGCGAAGAGCCTGGCGTCGGCCAGGGCGTGGCCCATCGTGGACTCACCGGCCGCGTTCCTGACCGCCGTGAGGTCGCCGGTGATCATGCCGACCGGCTTGTCCAACCGACGGTGAGCCTCCTCCTCGCTCTTGCGGCGCAGCACGGAGATCGGCCCGTAGGGCTTGATGTCGTGGGTGACCGTGATGTTCTCCGCCTTCGCCGTGACCGGGTTGCCGGTGGCGCGGTCGACGGTGAGGTTGATCCGCGTGACCTCGCGGCTGAAGCCCGACGTCTGGGTGACGGGGATGCCGTTGATCGTGCAGTTGTAGGCGTTGTGCGTGTGGGCGGAGACGACGGCGTCCACCTCGGGGTCGAGCTTGGCGACGATGTCCTTCACCGGTCCGACCAGGTTGTTGCACTGGTTGGGCAGGCCGCCGCCGGTCTGGCCGCCGCCCTGGTGGAGCAGCACGACGATGGTGTGCACGCCCTTGGCCTTGAGCTCCGCGACGTAGGCGTTGACGGTCTCGGCCTCGTCCCGGCCCTCCAGGGGCGCGGTGGGCGAGGGCGCCTCGAAGAGCGAGTTCTTGTGGGTCAGCCCGATGATGCCGACCTTGACGCCACGTACCTCCTTGACGAGGTAGGGGTCGAAGGCGGGCTTGCCCGTGGTGGTGTCGACGATGTTGGCGCCCAGCAGGGGGAAGGAGGCGCCCTTGAAGCCCGGCACGCTGCACCCTTCGATCGGGTGGCAGCCGCCGTTCTCCAGCCTGCGCAGCTCGCTCAGGCCGCGGTCGAACTCGTGGTTGCCGACGCTGGAGGCGTCCAGGCGCATCAGGTTGAGCGCCTGGATGGCCGGCTCGTCGTTCATGACGGCCGAGGCGGGGCTGCTGATGATGTTGTCGCCCGCGGCCAGGCGGAGGGTGCCGTGCGGGTTGTCCTTCTGCAGCCGGTCCATGTGAGCCGCGAGGTACTCGGCTCCGCCCGCCTCGACGGGGCCTTCCGGGGTCATGGCGAAGCTCGAGGGGAGGGACGAGTGGAAGTCGTTGAAGGTCAGTAACTGGATGTCCACCGCGTCGGCGCGGGCGGGCAGCAGACTGGTGCTGCCGAGCACGAGCGCCATGAGGAGGTTGCGCATGGCGTCGAAAGTGACATAGTCCCAGCAACTCCCGCAAGGGGGAAAATTTCTAACATCGCATGTCGAATGTGAACTATTGACATACCTGCCGGGAAGCGGGAGGGTTCCTCCCATGTCACCGATCCTGGCCAGAATCCGGGGGGTCGAGCCCACCCTCACCGCGGCCCACCGGCGCATCGCCGAGACGATCCTCGCGGAGCCCGCCGTCGTGGCCGCCTCGACCATCGGCGAGCTGGCGGAGCGGTGCGGCACCTCACTCACCACCATCACCCGCTTCTGCCGCGAGCTGGGCCTGGCCGGCTACCCCGAGCTCAGGCTGGCGCTGGCGGCCGAGCTCGGCCGCAACGACGCGACCCCGCGCGAACAGAGCCTGATCGCCTTCTCGCCGGACGACCCCGCCAGCCTCGTGCTGCGCAGCCTGCTGGCCAGCGACCTGCGCGCCATGGAGGAGACGGCGGCCCAGCTCGACCTGGAGGCGGTGGACCGGGCCGTCTCCGCCCTGGTCCGCGCCAGGTTCATCGACTTCTTCGCGGTCGCCGGCAGCGCCGGCGTGGCCATGGACCTGCACCTGCGGCTGCACGCCGTCGGCCGGCCGTGCGCGCTGTGGACCGACGTGCACAACGCCGTCTGCAGCGCCAACGCGCGCGACGAGCGCGACGTGGCGGTCGGCATCTCCCACTCGGGCACCACGGCCGAGGTCGTCGAGCCGCTGACCATCGCCCGGGAACGCGGCGCCACCACGATCGCGATCACCAACTTCCCCCGCAGCCCGCTGGCCGAGGCCGCCGACATCGTCCTGACCACCGCCGCGCAGGACACCCCCTTCCGCGCGGGCGGGGTGGCCGCCCGCCACACCCAGATGCTCGTCCTGGACTGCCTCTACATCGGAGTCGTCCAGCGCACCCACGAGACCAGCGACCAGCTCCTGACGGCCGCCACCGACGCGGTCGCCAAGCACCGCCTGCCCCCACGCTAGGAGCCCCTCATGCGCCTCGCCGCCTCCGCCGCTGTCGCGCTGGCGATAGCCGTCACCGCCTGTGCCCCTTCGACCACCCCCCGTACGGGCGGGGGCAAGGTCACCCTCTCGGTCTGGGGATGGGGTCCCGAGGCCAACTACGACAAGATGTTCGCCGAGTACGAGAAGGCCAACCCCGGCGTCGACGTCGACGCCCGCTCCTTCACCACCGCCACCGAGTACGACACGATCCTGTCCACCGGCCTGGCCGGCGACAACGGCCCCGACCTGGCCTGGCTGCGCGCCGGCGCCAACCTGCAGCCGCTCGTCGAGGCCGGCCGGCTGCTCCCGCTCGACGCCAAGGACGTGCCCGGCCTGGCCGACTACGACGAGAAGGTCCTGCGCTACGCCAAGGGCGACAAGGACGGCAAGGTGTACGGCGTGCCGTTCGCCGTGCAGACGCTGCAGGTGATCTACAACAAGAAGATCTTCGCCGACAACGGCATCACCCCGCCGAAGACCTACGACGAGATGATCTCCTCCGCCGAGAAGCTCAAGGCCAAGGGCATCATCCCGTTCGCCTTCGGCGGCAAGGACGACTGGATGCTGCCGGTCGTGGCGAGCATCTTCGGCACCGCCCGCTGGGGCGGCGACGCGTTCATCGCCTCCGTCAAGGCCAAGCAGAAGAAGTTCGCCGACCCGCGCTTCGTCGCGGGCATCGACCAGCTCAACAAGCTCAAGCCGTACTTCCCCGAGAACGCCGCCGGCGTCTCCTACACCGACGCGCAGATCCTGTTCTCCTCCGGCAAGGCCGCCATGTTCCCCGGGGGCCTGTGGGAGCTGAACTTCTTCGGCGAGAACGCCAAGGGCGTCGAGCTGGGCGTCTTCACGCCGCCCGTGCCCGAGGGCCAGGGCCTCATGCCCGGCTTCACCGACGGCTCGTACGGCATCAACGTCAAGACCAAGCACAAGGCCGAGGCGCTGAAGTTCGCCGCCTGGCTGGCCTCCAAGAACTACGGCCAGCTCTTCACCGACACGTTGCGCGTCTTCTCCGCCGTCCCCGGCGTCACGCCCAAGGACCCCCTCCTCGGGGAGGTCTCCACCACCTTCGAGCAGCACGGCGCGACCTACTTCATGAACGAGTTCGCCTACGGCAACCCCTCGTCGGCCGCCGTGTTCTCCAAGGCGCTGCAGGAGATGCTGCTGGGCCGCCTCACCGCCGAGCAGGCGGCGGAACAGCTCGACAAGAGCGTGTCCACATGGCTCTAGGCGTCCGGCGGGGCCAGGGAAGGAACCGCTCGTCGTACGTGTTCCTGATCCCCGCCTTCCTCCTCTACTCCGCCTTCGTCGTCTACCCGCTGTTCACCGGCCTGACCTACAGCTTCTTCACCTGGAAGGGCACGCTGCGCGACAGCTTCGCCGGGCTGGACAACTACGCCGGCCTGCTGTCGGGCGCCTTCCTCGACCAGCTCCTGCCCGCGCTGGGGCACAACGCCCTGCTCTTCGCCGGCACCATGCTCGTGCAGAACACGCTCGGCCTGGCCTTCGCGCTCGCGCTGTCCCGCGTGCGGCGCGGCAAGCGGGCGCTGCAGACCATGTTCGCCCTGCCGTACCTGGTCAACCCCCTGGTCATCGGCTACCTGTGGACCCTGCTGCTCAGCCCCGCCTTCGGCCCGGTCAACGCGCTGCTCAAGCCGCTCGGCCTGGCGATGCCATGGCTCGGCGACCCGGGCACCGCGCTGCCGACCGTCGTCGTCATCACCACCTGGCAGTGGGTGGGCTTCCCGATGCTGCTGTTCAGCGCCGCCCTCGGCGGCATCCCGCAGGAGTACGCCGAGGCCGCCAGGACCGACGGCGCCGGCTCCTGGCAGGTGCTCCGGCGGATCACGCTGCCGCTGCTCAGGCCGGCCATGGCCACCGTCACGATCCTCAGCTTCATCGGCAGCATGGGCACCTTCGCGCTGGTCTACGCGCTCGGCGGCTCCAACGGCGCCCCGGCGGGCGCGACCGACGTGCTCGGCCTGCTGTTCTACCGGACGGCGTTCGCCTCCGGGGACGTCAACGCGCTCGGCACCTCCTCGGCGCTGGCGGTCTTCATGTTCACCTTCATCTTCGGCTCGACGCTGCTGCTGGAGCGGGTCCTGAGGAGGAAGGCATGAGGGCCTCGATCGTCAAGGTCCTGCTGTGGGGCTACGCGGCCTTCTCCATGGCGCCGCTGGTCGTCATGCTGCTCAGCTCGTTCCGGCCCACCAGCGAGATCTTCGACCAGCCGATCGGCCCGCCCAGCGGGCTCGGCAACTACGTCAAGGCGTGGACGGAGGCGTCCTTCTCCACCTACGTCGTCAACTCGGCGGCCGTCGTGGTCGGCGCCGTGCTGCTGGGCGCCGTGGTCTCGCTGCTGGCCGCCTACCCGCTCGGACGCAGGGAGTTCCGGGGCCGCAGCATGTTCGCCGCCTACTTCATCTCCGGCATGACGCTGCCCGCCCACCTGGGCGTGCTGCCGCTGTTCTACCTGCTGGAGAGCATGGGCCTGGTGGACTCGCTGACCGGGCTGGTGCTGGTCTACGCGGCCGGGTCGGTCCCGTTCAACGTCTTCGTGCTGACCGCCTTCTTCCGCCAGCTCCCGCACGAGCTCGACGAGGCCGCCGCCCTGGACGGCGCCGGGCCGCTCGCGACCTTCTGGCACGTGATGCTGCCCCTGGTGCGGCCCGCGCTCGCGACCGTGGTGGTGTTCCAGTTCGTGCCGATCTGGAATGACTTCTTCTACCCGCTGGTCCTGATGCGGGACGAGACCAAGCTGACCCTGCCGGTCGGTCTCACCCACTTCTTCGGCCAGTTCCAGAACGACTGGGGCACGCTCTTCGCCGGCCTGGTGATGACGACGATTCCCCTGGTCGTGCTCTTCGTCCTGGCCACGCGCCAGATCGTCGCCGGGCTGACCGCCGGCATGAACCGTTGAGGAACCCATTCATGGATCTTGTGATGGCCTTCGCCGACGAGGCGCGCTCCCGCCTGGACCAGCTGGTGACCGGCCAGCTGCCCGCCATCAGGCAGGCGGGGGCGCTGATCGCGGAGAGCGTGCGCGCCGGAGGCGTCGTCCACGCCTACGGGACCGGGCACTCCGAGGCGGTGGCGCTGGAGGTGGCGGGCCGGGCCGGCGGCCTGATCCCGACCAACCGGCTCACCCTGCGCGACCCCGTGGTGCTGGGCTCGGCCGACCCCGCCGGGTTCGACCCGCTGGCCGAGCGCGACCCGCGCACCGCGCACGAGGTGCTGGCCCTGCACACGATCGAGAAGTCCGACGCCTTCGTCATCGCCTCCAACTCGGGCGGCAACGGCTCGACCGTGGAGATGGCCCGGCTGGTCAAGGAGCGCGGCCTGCCGCTGATCGCGATCACCTCGCTGGCCCACTCCGGTGCCATCACCTCGCGCCACCCGTCGGGGGAGCGGCTGTTCGAGCTGGCGGACATCGTGATCGACAACCTCGCCCCGTACGGCGACGCGGTCCTGACCACCGAACACGGCGCCGTCTGCGGCATCTCCTCGATCACCTCGGCGCTGGCCGTGCAGCTCATGGTCGCCGAGGCCATCGGCCTGCTGCTGGCCGACGGAGCGATCCCGCCCGTCTACCTGTCGGCCAACATCCCCGGCTCCGACGCCCGCAACGACGCCCTCGTGGCCCGCTACGCCGGGCGGATCAGGACCGGCGCGCTGTGAACCTGACGATCGCCGCCTTCTGGCCCCCGCCGCCCCACGAGACGACGGCCGCCCGCTACCGGGAGATCGCCGACGCCGGCATCGACCTGGTCATCACCGGCAACTACCTCAACGACCGGGTCATCCTGCGGCACGCGCTGGCCTGCGCCGAGGAGGCGGGGCTCGGCGTGCTCGTCGCCTCGGACCCGCGCGTGGACGTCCTCATGCGCGACCTGGACGCCGATCCCGCGCCGCTGATCGGCCGGGTCGTCGAGGACTACCGCGCGTTCCGCTCCTTCCGCGGCGTCAGCCTCATGGACGAGCCGCACGCCGGGCAGTTCCCGAGGGTGGCGGCCGGGGTGGCCGCCGTGCGCGCGGCCGGCGCCTTCGCCTACGCCAACCTCTTCCCCAGCCACGCCACGGACGGACCCTACGCCGCGTACGTGGGGGAGTTCGCCAGGACCGTCCGCCCCGACGTGCTGTCCTTCGACCGCTACCCGTTCCTGGCCGACGGCTTCGACGACGGCTACCTCGCCGACCTGGCGACGGTGCGCGAGCAGGCGCGCCGGGCCGGGCTGCCCGCCTGGATGTACGTGCAGACGCTGGCCTACGACGGGCACCGCGAGCCCACGGCCGCCGAGCTGGCCTGGCAGGTCAACACCGCGCTGGCCCACGGCTACACCGGCATCCAGTACTTCACCTACTGGACGCCCGACCCGGCGCGCGGCGAGGGCTTCCAGCCCGCGCTCATCGGCGGCGACGGCGCGCCGACCGAGCGCTACGGTGTGGTGCGCGACCTCAACACCCGCTGGCTGCGCCCGGTGGCGGCCGAGCTGTCCGGCTGGACGTCGGTCGAGCGCGCCGGCGACGTCCTCGTAGGCCGTTACGGCGAGCGCCGGCTGTTCGTCTGCAACGCCCGGCCCGACGAGCCGGCCGAGGTCACGCTCGACGGGATCAGCGCCGCCTTCGACCCGGCGACCGGCTCCTACGCGCCCTGCGGCACGACCTTCACCCTCGCGCCCGGCGCGGCGCGGCTCGTCCGGTGATCCTCTTCGCCGGCGTGGACGCCGGCGGCACCACGACCCGGGCCGCCGTCCACACGCCGGACGGGACCAGGCTCGGGTACGGCACCGCGGGCCCGGGCAACCCGGCCGCGCAGGGCGCCGCTGCGGCCGGCGCGGCGATCGAGCAGGCGCTGCGCCGGGCGCTCGACGGCCTGGACCCGTCGCTGGTGGCCGCCTCGGTGGCGGGGGTGGCGGGCGCCGACGACGGCTTCGCGGAGGTGCTGCGGCGCGTCTGGGTCTCGTGCGGCCTCGCCTCACCGCCCCGGCTGGCGGGTGACGTGGACGTCGCGTACGCGGCCGGCACCGCGGAGCCGTCAGGCACGCTGCTGCTCGCCGGGACGGGAGCGGCGGCCGCCCGCTTCTCCGGCCGCGCGGTCGCCGCGGTCGCCGACGGGCTCGGGTGGCTGCTCGGCGACGAGGGCGGAGGGTTCTGGATCGGCCGGGCCGGGGTGCGCGCCGCCGTCCACGCGCTCGACCGCGGCGGGCCGTACGGGCCGCTGGTGGAGCTGGTCTGCGCGCACTTCGGCGTGCCCGGCGTGCCTGGCTTGCCCGGCGTGACCGGCGTCCCTGACGTCATGATGGGCGGGACCGGCGGGCCGGGGGAGGCGCGGCGACGCGCCGACCGCGTCGTGCGGCTGGCGCAGGCCGACCGGACGCTGGTGGCGGCCGCGTCACCGCTCGTGGCCCAGGCCGCGGCGGCCGGGGACGCCCGCGCGGCGGAGATCGTCGGCGAGGCCGCCCGGCGGCTCGCGGCGACGGCGGGCCGGGTGCTCGGCCCGGGGCCGGTCGTGCTGGCGGGAAGCGTGCTGGCCGCGGACGGCCCGGTACGGACGGCGGTCACGGCGCTGCTGGCCGGGCACGAGGTGCTCACCGCCCGGGACGGGGCGGGCGGGGCGAGCTGGCTGGCCGCCCTCGACCGGCTGGGCGACGTCGGCGCGCACGCCCGCTTCACGGCGGGAAGCGGGGCGGCCCGAGCGGCGCAAAACGGGGCGGCCCGCTTCCCGCCGTGAAGCGGGGCGGCCCGAGCAGGGTGACGGCCCGCTCGACCAGGTCTTCGGTGTAAGGGGTGGCGGGCGACGTCACTCCGCGTCCGAGGAGCGGCCCGCGCCGGGGACGGGTTCGCGGCCGGCCGCGTCCAGGACGAGCCGGGCGGTGGTGGCGAGCGTGGCGGGATCGGCGGGACGGCCCAGGACGAGCGCCTGGTGGAAGATCGGCCCGAGAGCGGCGTCCAGCAGGCGGCCGGTGAGCCGCTCGTCCACCGGGCGGCCCGTGTGCCGGGCCAGCAGGGCGCCCAGCCCCGCCAGGTCGCGTTCGCGCTGCTCGCGCAGGAACCCGTCGCGCAGCTTGGCGGCGGTCTCCGGGTCGAGCTGGGCGTGTCCGATGAGCGACAGCAGCACCTGGCCGGCCGGCTCCTGGAGGAACGCCGCCACGCGGCCGAGCTGGTCCGTCAGCTCCTCCTCCGGTGCGGCCGGCGACGAGCCGGGACGCCAGGCGAGCGGCTGCTCGGCGTCGTCGACGAGCGTGTCGAGCAGGATGTCCACCTTGGACTTCCACCAGCGGTAGATCGTCTGCTTGGCCACCCCGGCGCGGACGGCGATGCCCTCCATGGTCACGCCGGAGAAACCGCGCTCGACCAGCAGGTCGTCGGCCGCGTCGAGCACGGCCCGCCGGATGCTCTCGCTGCGCTTCGGCCCCGTACGGCTGACCACGGCCTCCCGGGCCTGGCCGGTCTCCCCGGTCTCCCCGGCCCGGCCGGCCTCCCGTGCCTGGGCGGCCGCGCTGTCCGGGGCGGCGCCGACGGCGGCTCGTCCTCGCGTGCTGATGGCCGCTCCTCCTTCCGCGCCGGCGCGTCCTCGCGCGCGGGCGCTCCGCCTTCGTCGTACGGTCCGCGGGCATGCGCGGGGCAGCCCGATTGTGGCACGCCGCCCGCGTCAGGCGTGCCGGGACGCCCGGCGGCTCCCGAGGAGGAGGCTCAGCAGGACGCCCAGCGCCAGCACGGCGACCACGGCGCTGAAGATCTCCCCGGCCGGGCGCAGGCCCGTCAGCCGGATCATCACCCCCACCCCCACGGCGGGCACGGCCAGCATGGAGTACAGGATCACGAAGTACGTCGACACCGACGCCCCCCGATGGTCCGGCGCGGCGCGCGTGGTGATGACGGTGACGCCGTACCCCAGGGCCATGCCGGTGGCCAGCCCGTTCACCGCGGCCCCGGCCAGCAGCGCCGGCAGCGACGCGGCGGCCATGGCCAGGGCGATCAGCCCGGAGCCGGCGACCAGCCCTCCGCAGGCGAGCACGAGCGCCCGGCCCGGCCGTACGACCCGGTTGAGGAGCTGTCCGGCGGCGGTGCACATGAACGCGGTGAACACCACCGCCCCCGTCAGCGTGGCGCTCGGCAGCCGCAGCACCCCCGACAGGAACACGCCGGTCACGGCGGTCAGCACCCCCAGCACCGCGAACCCCGCGCCGGCGGCCATCGCCGAGCGCACGAAGTCGCCGCGGATCTCGGCCGGCACGTGCGGGCGTTGCAGGCGCAGGGACGGGCGGGAGCGGTTCGGTGCGGTCTCCGGCACGAACGCGACGCCCGCCAGCCCGAGCAGCGCCAGTGCGCCGATGAGCGCCCACGGCGTGCGCAGGGGCGCCGGCGCCAGGTCGGCCAGGATCCCGGCCAGCACCGTGCCGCCGGCCAGGCCGCCCATGTTGGCGAACAGCGCGACCGTGGCCGGGCGGATCCGGCCGTCCGGCGGCATGGCCTCGGCCAGCGCCACCGTGGCGGCGCCCGTCACGAGAGCCGCCGACAGTCCCGAGACGACCCGGGCGGCGAGCATGACGGTGACGTCGCCGGTCACGAGGAAGGCCGCGGCCGCGACGATCGCGAGCAGGGCGGCGACCATGAGCACCGGCCGCCGGCCGATCTCGTCGGAGAGCCGCCCGAACAGCAGCAGCCCGGCGACGACGCCGAAGGCGTACACGGCGAAGATGACGGTCACGGTGACCGGCCCGAAGCCGAAGGCGTGCTCGTACAGGGGATAGAGCGGGGTGGGCGCGGTCGTGCCGGCCATGGTGGCCCAGAACGTGAACGCCAGGATCGCGGGCGCGAGGACGCGGCCCCGCCGGTACGGCGGCGCGACCCGGCGGGCCTCCACGCCCTGACGCGGGGGATGGCGCATGGATGTTCCTTCCGAGACGTTCGGGATGACGCGTCAAAGACTAGACGCAACGTCGCGTCTAATCAATCACGGATCCAGCCGGTACAGGCGGAAGAAGTCGTTCTCCACCGGCAGCACCGAGCAGCCGGCGAACCCGGCCTCCTCCGCGTACCGGCGGACCGTGCCGGCGCGCATGACGGTGCCCGTGGCGGCCGAGGGGTACTCGACGAGCTGCGCGGGCAGGCAGTGCGTGACGCTCCAGCCGTACATCATCCGCTCGACCTTGTCGCCGGGCGCCGTGAACCGGTCGGACACCCGCTCGTCCACCACCAGCACGGCCCCGCCGGGCGCGAGCGCGGCGCGGGCCGAGCGCAGCGCCTCCACCGGCCGCGCCAGGTCGTGCAGCACCTCCAGGATCATCACCAGGTCGTACGGGCCCGCCGCGGCGATCCGGCACGCGTCGGCCTGCTCTAGCCGCACCCGGTCGCCCAGCCCGGCCCGCTCGGCCTCGGCGTGGGCGTCGGCGATGGACGAGGCGTCGGCGTCCAGCCCGTCCACGCAGGCGTTCGGGAACGCGCGCGCGATCGCCAGCGCCGCCCAGCCCTGGCCGCATCCGACGTCGGCCACGCGGGGCCGGGGGGCGTCGCGCAGGCGGGCGGTGATGTCGGGCATGGCGGCCAGCCAGGCGTCCGGCAGCTCATGGGTGAAGGCCGGCCGGTTGATGTGGCCCTGCCCGTGGCGGAACGCGCGCCCGTACGACTCGTACGGAACCCCCGCCCCCGTGCGGTACGCCTCGGCCACCTCGGCGATCACGCCCCCGATCCCGGCCAGCATGTACGCGAACGGCGCCACATGCGCGGGGTCGTCGGCGTCCACCAGCACGCGGGCGTGCGCGGCCGGCAGCCGGTAGCGCCGCTCCCCGGCCGGCTCGTCGGGGTCGGTGTCCACGAGACCGGCGACGGCCTGCTGCTCCAGCCACTCGGACGCGTAGCGGGGCGCGGTCCCGGTGCGCTCGGCCAGGCCGGCGGCGGTCAGCGGGCCCTGCTCGTGCAGGACGCGGTAGAGGCCCAGCTCGGCGCCCAGGTAGACGGAGAACAGCTCGAGGGCGCCGAGCGTGTCGTCGAACAGCCGCTCGGCCAGTTGCTCCGCGAGCTGCGCGTCCTCGGCCACGTGGATGTTGGAGGTGTCCATGGTGTCCCCCCGGTACGGCACGGAACGGCGCCGTCCCCACGGCGCCGCGAGCCCCCTTCCCCACGCTAGACGGCGCCCCCGAGCCCCACGCGCGCCCCCTCCCCGCTGCGCCCCGCGCGCGGTGCCGAAGGTCTCAGGCGGGGGCCGGGGCGGTGTCGAGCCCGGCGAGGATGAGGGCGAGACCGGCCTCGAACATCCTGCGGGCCTCCTGCTCCATGTACGGCTCGCCCGGCGCGGGCTCCTCCGCCGGAGACCCCGCCGGAGGCTCCGGCGGCGTGCTCTCCAGCCAGGCCACCGCGGGGAACCGCGCCGCGAAGTCCGGCGCCACCTCGGCCAGCAGGCCCGCCCGGTCGCGCCACCACCGCTCGTCCGTCACCCCGGTCGCCGCCTCGGCCTGCCGCGCCTCGGCGATCGTGCCCGCGGCCCCCCGGACGAACGCGAACAGGGTGCCCACCAGGTGCCGCACCGGGCCGGGCCCGAGGTCGCCGCCGCGCAGGAGGCCGAGCAGCGTCTCCAGCATCGCGTACTCGTGGGGGCCGAGCACCGGCCGCGCCTGCGACACCTGGAGCATCCACGGATGCCGCAGGTACAGCGCCCACAGGTCCCGGGCCCACGCGGTCACGGCCGCCCGCCGCCCCGCCGCGAGGTCGTAGCCGTCCGGCAGCTCGGCGAGCGCCTGGTCGTACATGAGGTCGAGCAGCTCGCCCTTGTTCGGAACGTACGTGTACAGGGCCATGGCGGTGCGCCCCAGCCGCTCGCCCACGGCGCGCATGGACAGCGCGGCCATGCCCTCGGCGTCGGCGACCTCGATCGCCGCGGCCACGATCGCGCCGACGCTCAGCCCCGGCTTCGGCCCCGGCCGGCCGCGCGTCTCCCCACGCGCCTCCCCGCGCGTGTCGGCCCGCTCGCCCGCGCCGTCGCCGCGCCAGAGCAGCGCCATGGACCGCCGCGCGTCGCCCTGCCCGGCGAACACCACCACGCCGCCCACCTCACCTCTCGCCGTCCCGAAGATCTCCGTACGGCATAAGGATATGGGTCCCGCAGCCGGCCGATGGCCTCGCGGGTGGCGGCACGCGGGCATGCTCGCACGGCTGTGCGCGGCGCGCTCGTCAGCCGTCCGAGGCGCGCGTCGTCGATGCCCGCAGGAGGGCGAGGGCGGCCTCCCGCGCCTGCCGGCCGGTGCCGTCCACGCCGTGCAGGTCGGCGACCACGGCGGCGCCCTCCATGAGCGCGAGGATCTGCCGCGCCAGTACGTCCGGCGCGGCGGCGCCCGCGCGGGCGGCGATGCCGGAGAGCAGCTCCAGGTGGCGGTCCAGGTGGCGGGCCGCCACCTGCCGGGCGGCGCCCTCGTGGTGCTGCACGGCGGCGTTCACGATCGCGCACCCGCGGAACTTCGGCTCGGCGTACCACCCGGCGAGCGCGTCGAACACGGCGCCGAGCTGGTCCGCGGGCTCCGGCCCCGCCGACGCGGCGGCCTCGCGCAGCCAGCGCGTCACCCGGTCGCTGCGGGCCTCCAGCGTGGCCCGCACCAGCCCCTCCTTGGAGCCGAAGTGGCGGTACAGCGTCTCCTTCGACACGCCGGCACGGGCGCAGAGCCCGGCCACGCCCACTCCGTCGAGTCCCTGCTCGTACAGCACCTCGGTGGCCACCTGCAGGATCTGCTCGCGGGTGCGTGCAGGGTCCAGTGTGACGCCTTTGTCGACTGGCATGAGGTCGATGGTACCGATCGGTGCGATGTCCTGCTAGCGTGCCTCTTCGTACCGATCGGTTCGATCTCTTGGAGGCGTACGCGCATGACGCCGGACCCCCTCGTCACCGACCCCGCCGCCGGCTCGCGGTCCCCGGCCACGACCCCGGCCATCACCTTCACCAGCGGCGGCGAGACGCTCATCGGCGTCCTGCACGTGCCCGCGGGACCGGGGCCGCACCCGGTCGTGCTGCTGCTGCACGGGTTCCCCGGCATGGAGCGCAACTTCGACGTGGCGCAGGCGCTGCGCCGCCTCGGGTACGCGACGCTGGTGTTCCACTACCGCGGCTCGTGGGGGATGGGCGGGTCGTGGTCGTGGCGGCACGTGCTGGAGGACAGCGCCGCCGCCGTCGCCGCGCTGCGCGAGCCCGGCTTCGCCGCGGCCCACCGGCTGGACCCGGCGCGGCTGGTGGTCGCCGGGCACAGCACGGGTGGGTTCGCCGCGCTGATGACCGCCGCGGCCGACCCGTCGATCGTCGCCGCGGGCTCGTGGGCGGGGTTCGACTTCGGCACGATCGGCGCCGCCGTCCGCGAGGACCCGGACAAGCGGGCGGCGTACGTGCGGGCGTTCGACGAGGAGCTCCTCCCGCTGCGCGGCACCAGCGGCGAGGCGCTGGTCGCCGAGATGGAGGAGGCGGGGGAGGAGTGGCGGCTCGCCCGGCTGGCCCCGCGGCTCGACGGGCGTCCGGTGCTGCTGATCGGCACCAGCCGCGACGCGGTCACCGCGCACACGATCCACCACGAGCCGCTCGCCGCCGCCTTCCGCGCCCGGCCGTCCGGGGCGCTGGAGGAGCAGGTCTTCGCGACCGACCACGCGCTGTCGGACCACCGGGTGGCACTCACCCGTGCCCTGGTGTCCTTCCTGGACGAGCACGTCGGCGCGGAGCGCTGACCCAGGTCCTGGACGCCTCTCCGGGGGCAGGCTCCCGGCTGCCCGGAAGGCGGGCTCAGTCTCCGGCGAGCCCGCCCGCGAGCATGGAGCGCAGGATCCGGCCGAGTGCCTCGGTGTCGCCGGGGCCGAGGCTGGAGGCCAGCCGGGCCAGGTTGGCCGCGTGGTCGGTGAGCGCGGCGTCGATCACCCGCCGCCCCTCGGGGGTCAGCGTGACGCGGAAGCTGCGCCGGTCGGCCGGGTCGAGGCTCCGCTCGACCAGCTCGGCCGCCTCCAGGCGGTCCAGCCGGTTGGTCATGCCGGCCCGCGACATCATCAGCACCGCCGACAGCTCCGACGGGATCATCGTGTACGGCGGCCCGGACCGGCGCAGCGCCGCCAGCACGTCGAACTCGCCGGGACGCAGCCCGTGCCGGGTGAACACCTCGTCCACGGACGCCTCGACCACCCGCGCCGCCTGGGCGAGCCGCCCGAAGACGCCCATGGGGGACAGGTCGAGGTCGGGCCGCTCCCGCCGCCACTGCTCCAGGATCACGTCGATCGCGTCCCGCGCACCGTCCTCGTCACTCACGGTGCCCGATCCTAGTGCCCGATCC
Organism: Nonomuraea montanisoli; assembly: GCF_013363975.1. GTDB lineage: Bacteria > Actinomycetota > Actinomycetes > Streptosporangiales > Streptosporangiaceae > Nonomuraea > Nonomuraea montanisoli. The sequence continues at coordinate 176,866 of NZ_JABWGN010000006.1, forward strand.
TGAGACGTTCCCGGGCGGCCGTACGATCTTCGGTGCCCGCCCCGAACGGTCTTCGGGTGGGTGCCACGAACGGCGCGGCCCCGGGGCTGCGCATCGTCACGAGATGTCGTTGGCCGATACCGGCCAACGACATCTCGGCGTATTGCCGCCCAGTCGACCGGGTGAAAACGTCGACACATCGACGGAGAGCGCCTAGGAGATCACCATGAGCGAGAGCCCGTCCCACTCCGCCAACCCGCGCATGGAGCGGATGCAGCGCGTCCAGACGGCGATCGAGAAGACCAGGATGGCCACGGCCAAGCTCTGGAACCCCTGGGAGACCGTCGTGGAGAAGGGCGTCGAGATCAACAAGATCAAAGCGCCGGCGGGCGGCGGCCAGGTGCCCGAGACGATCCCGCCGAGCCGCGCCTTCACCGACTACGGCTCGCTCAAGCTGAGACTGCTCGCCAAATCGGTCGACATCGACACGCCCACCGCGCAGAACTTCGCGGACATAGCCCTGAAGCTCAAGGACAAGTACGTCGAGGTAGGACGCACCAACTACCGGACGCTGGACAGCGCGAACTGCACGCTGTTCGCCTGCTGCGTGCTGGGCATGCTGGCCGACGACTCCCGTCTGCTCGGCAAGGGGGTGAAGGTCGAGCTCTTCAACCTGGTCGAGTCCACCGGGGCGAGCGGTCACGCCTACGTCGTGGTCGGCCGCGCCGACGGCGACCCGCAGGACGTCGACAGCTACGGTCACGACTGCTTCTTCATCGACGTCTGGTACGCCCGGCAGCGCCGCACCGAACCGGGCACCCGGTCGGTGAAGGCCGCCACCCCGGACGACGCCGCGGGCTTCTGGGACGAGACGTTCATCAAGGACCTCATCAAGAGCGAGGGCCTGAGGAAGAAGGGCGTCACGGTGAACCTCGTTCCCAAGCTGCTGTTCACCAGCGACGACCTCACCACGTTCGGCCTGAGCAAGTACTGACCCCCGCGATCGCGAGCTCGCTGGACAGGTCGCGGAAGCGGGGCCTGTCCAGCGGCTCCCCTCAGACCGGGAGGGGCGGCGCGGAAGACTCTGACCTCAGGACATGAGCGCAGCCCGGATCGCCGGGTCGTCCTGCGCGTGACCGGGGCCGTCCGAGCGGATCGGCACGTCCACGGGAATGCCGCTGTTCTCGACGCAATGACCGGTCCTGTCGTACGTCAGCGCCGTGCTGACCGTCAGCACCCAGTCCGGGAGCAGGCGTAACGAGCGGGCACGTCCGCTGCCGCCCCCGCTGGGCCGCCCGATCACGGTGACGTGCTCCAGGCCCTGGAGGCCGAGCAGGAAGTCCTCGCTGGAGGAGTAGGTCAAGGGGTCGGTGAGGACGACGAGCCGGCCAGGCCAGCGACGCTCCGGGGACGGCTCACCGAGAAGGGCGACCCGAGGGCCGAGCCCTCCGTCTCCATCGGTGTACCGGATCCAGCCGAGATGAGTGGTCCCGCGCAGAAATCTGTCTCTGGCGCCGGTGGCCGGCATGAGGTTGCCGCCGACGTTGCCCCGCAGGTCCAGGACCAGACGATCGCAGCCACCCAGCTCGGCCAGCGCCGCATCCAAACCCTCGGCCACCTGGCCCTGCCAGATCCTGAGCCGCACGTACCCGGTGCCGGACGCGAGCCGCCGCCACTCGATCGACTCGACCGGGTCGTCTCGGCCGTCTTCCGTCCACTCCGCCCCCGTGACCTTCACGCTGGTCGCCTCCCGCACCGACAGAAGGCGGCGTCCCGCGAGCAGGCCGAGCATGTGGCGCGGAGCCGCGGTCCGTGACCGGCAGTCCTCGATCAGCCGGGCCAGCTCCGGCCCGGTCGCCCCGTCGAGGCCGACGATCCGCTGACCAGGACGTACGCCGGCCTCGAAGGCGGGCGTCCCCTCGGGGACGCGGACGAACCAGGCCGCCCCGCCGCGGACGGACACCACGTAGGGCGACGGGGTGGGACGCGTGACCGGCTCGATCTTGGTGTGCGCGTCCTGGAGGCGAGCCATCCAGCGTTGTGCGGCCGCGAGCGGATCGGACGCCTCCACGACACCCTTCGCGTGCTCTTCACAGATCTCCGGCCAGTCGAGTCCGCGCAGCTCAAGCCCGGGGAAGGCGGCGCCCACCTCGGCGATCGTCCGGTCGACCGCGCTCCGCAGGTCGGGGCATGCCTCATCCACCTCGCGGGTCGAGCGGGTGCGGGCCATCGTGTGCACGAGTTGGAAGGTGCGCATCAGCCCGCTCGCGTCCGCCGCCCGTGACGTCAGCACCCGATCTCGCGGGCTCCAGTCCAGTACGGCGGGGCCGTCGTGGGCGGGGTCGATGACGAGCTCCCAGCGGCCGCCCTCGACCGGTCCCGGCCCGCGAATGTCGAGGGAGGCGCCGAAGACGGCCTCGAACTCCGCTTTCGACGCCCGGAACAGCAGGGACTCGCCGCCCAGGCCCGGATCGGAGGCGGGAAGAACCACGGGAATGGACTCGATACCGAAGTCCGGAAAAGTCACGATCGCAATCTAGGCCAGGTGTGAAGCGGCACGTCAGCCGGAGCGGACGGCGCGGTTCAGCAGGACCATGAGCTGCCGCAGTTCGTCGCGGTTCAGCGCCGCCAGCGGGGTCTTCTCCAGCGCCGTCCGGACCAGTTCGTCGCGAACCTCGCGGCCCTTGGCGGTCAGGACCAGGACGCGAGAGCGGCGGTCGGCCGGATCCACGACGCGCTCCACCAGCCCCCGATCGGCGAGCTGGTTGGTGATGAAGGTCAGGTTGGGGGCGTTGCAGTACAGGCGCTCGGTCATCACCTTCATCGAGGGTGGCGGCTCGGCCGGGTCGATGGCCCACAGCGCCTGGAACGTCGCCGGTGTCAGACCGTGCCTGGCAAGCGCATGCCCGATCAGGTCGTTGGTCCGCATCCAGATGTCGTGGATCGCGGCCACCACCGCGGTGAGCTCGGGCGTGGTCATGTCGCCATTCTACCGATGTTTCGAGTTTCGAAGGATCGTGCTAGCGTCACTGCTTCGAGACTCGAAACAATGGAGGTTGTCGTGACCGACGGCTATCGCGGTGTGACCGCGCTCGTCACGGGCGCGTCCAAGGGGCTGGGGCGGGCGTACGCGCTGGAGCTGGCACGCAGGGGAGCACGGGTGATCCTGCTGGCCCGTTCGGACGGGAGCCTGCGGGAGCTCGCCGCGGAGATTCGGGAACGGCACGGCGGACCGGACGCCGAGGTCATCACCGGTGACCTGGCCGCTCCGGATGGTCCGGAGCGGGTTCTGCGGGAGTTGCGCGACCGCGGCCTGACCGTCGATCTGCTGCTCAACAACGCCGGCGCGGGCAGCGTGGGCCCGTTTCTCGGCCGCCCGCTCGAGCCGCAGGTGCGCTCCGTCGGGCTCAACGTCGTCGGCCTGATCGTGATGACCCACGCGATCGGGGCCGAACTGGTCGCCCGCGGCTCCGGCGGCATCATCAACGTCTCGTCCACCGCGGCCTTCCAGCCCATGCCCTACCAGGCCAGCTATGCCGCGACCAAGGCTTTCGTGCTCTCCTTCACCGAGGCGCTGGCCGAGGAACTGCGCGGCACCGGCGTCCACGTCATGGCCGCGCATCCCGGCGCGGTCGCGACCGGCTTCTTCGACGGCACCTCGGCCACGATCGACTCCCGGGCTGCCGACACGCCGGCCATCGTCGCGGCCCGCACGCTGGACGACTACGCCCGGCGGCGCGCGGCGTCCTACCCGGGCCGGGCCATGAACCGGGCCCTGACCTGGCCCCCGCGCCTGCTGCCGCGCACCGTCGTCGCACGGGTCACCGGTAACCTCAACCGCCGGCGCCGCATGCACGAAGTCGTCGACCTCGCGTAGGCCGTGTCCTGTGGGTCTTTGATGGTGATGTGGTGGAGACGCCGGTCGATCCGCCCCATGAGAGAGGGAGACTGCGCGCCGGGCTCGGCCACCTCGCCCTGGAACGGGCCCAAAAGCCTTTACCGCCGCCCCGCCTTCGGTCATGATCAAGTATGGCGATGACACAAGAACTGCTCGCTTGTGTACGGGGCCGGACGCCGGGCCGCACCGCTGGAATCCGGGCGCTACCGGTTGTGCTCGCCGTCCTCGTCGTCCTCGCGATGGCCGGCGGTGGCCAGGCCGCGTCCCGTACGGCCGTGGCCGGGGTGTCCGCCGAGGCGCGCGGTTCGTCCTCCGGCCCTCCCGTGGTGCTGCCGACGATCGACTGCGCGGCCCTCGCCGGGCAGGACCTGTCGGGAACGCCCGGCGCTCCGGCGGTCATCGGGTCCGCGACCGCGACGACCTCGCCGGACGGCTGGGCGGCCTGCGAAGTCAAGGGAACCGCGGCGCCGCAGATCCAGTTCGACGTGCTCCTCCCCACCGAGACGTGGCGGCAGCGGTATCTGCAGACCGGGTGCGGGGCGTTCTGCGGGAGCGTCGACATCTACGCCGACGCGACGGCCGGGTGCGTGCCGCTGACCCGCGGCGACTTCGCCATAGCCACCGGCAACGGGGGGCACGTCGGCGTCTCCGGCTTCGACGGCACGTTCGGTGCCGATCCGCAACTCCGGGTCGACTTCGGCTACCGGTCCGACCACGTCGTCGCGCTCGTCGCCAAGCGGCTCATCGCGCTCTACTACGGGCAAGGCCCGCGCTACTCCTACTTCGACGGCTGCTCGCAGGGCGGCCACGAGGGGATGACCGAGGCGCAGCGCTACCCGCGTGACTTCGACGGCATCATCGCCGGCGCCCCGGCGTCGTTGCTCACGTCGCTCATCGTGTGGTCCGCGGGCTGGCACGCCACGGCCAACACCGACGCGCAGGGCCGGCCCATCCTGACCGCCGCCAAGCTTCCCGCGCTGCACGCCGCCGTCATGCGCGAGTGCGACGCACGGGACGGCCTGGCCGACGGCCAGATCGACGACCCGCGTGCCTGCTCGTTCGATCCGCGGATCCTGCGCTGCGCGACCGGAACCGACAGCGCGGACTGCCTCACCGACGCGCAGATCGGCGCCGTACGCAAGCTGTACGACGGGCCACGCGACGAGCGGGGCCGGCGGATGTACCCGGGGGGCGAGCCCGTGGGCTCGGAAGCGAACTGGGCCCGCTGGGTCACCCCGACCGCCACCGGCGCCCCGGCCGTGGCCGAGGGCAACGCGACGAACGCGCTGAAGTACCTCGCCTACCCGTCCGCCCGGCCGTCGGCGACACTGCACGACCTGCACTACGACTCGGCGACGTTCCGCGAGATCCACCGGCAGGCCGGCGTCTACGACGCGAGCGACCCCGACCTGACGGCCTTCCGCGCCGCGGGCGGGAAGCTCCTCCTCTGGCACGGCTGGGCAGACCAGGCAATCTCGCCGTACGGGACGATCGCCTACTACCACGCCCTGACCGAGCGCATGGGCGGGACGGACGCCACGCAGCGGTTCGCCCGCCTGTTCATGCTGCCGGGCGTCGCCCACTGCGGTGACGGTCAGGGACCGGACGCGATCGACGCGCTCACCCCCACCCTCGCCTGGGTCGAGAACGGCGTCGCACCCGACCGGCTCGTCGCCACGAAGCGCCAGGACGACACCGTCGTACGGACCCGGCCGATCTACCCCTATCCGACCGTCGCACGCTACGACGGGAGCGGCAGCACTGACGACGCGGCGAACTTCGCGCCGACACCGCCGCCCACGCGCTACGAGGACGACATCCCCTGGCTCGGGTCGTTCCGCTCCGGCTACGAGCAGACCTGCGGCTGGCACGACGGACGCTGGTCCTGCACCCCGGCGCAACGGCCGAGCTAGCTTGGGCCCTTCGCTCCCGAACGTGTCCCCAGCCATCAGGTAGCCATGGTGACCAGGCGAACTCGCCGTATGCGGTGACGTATGCCGCGTAGTTCTTCGCGATGATGGCCGGGGGCCAGGTTGAGCCACGAGCCGGGCGAGGCGCGGCGGGCGTTCCAGGTGCCTGACAGAATCGTGACCCATGATCGACGATTTCGCGAAAGACAACCTGCACGGGAGACTGCGGCGGGACCGCAAGGCGCTGCTCTGGAAACTCGACGGCTTGTCCGAATACGACGCCCGTCGACCTTTGACAGCGACCGGGACCAACCTCCTCGGTCTGGTCAAACACGTGGCCAGCGTCGAGGCCAGGTACTTCGGCGAGGTCTTCGACCGTCCTTCCCCGGAACCGCTGCCCCGGTGGCAGGACTCCGACGGCAGCGATCTGTGGGCGACCGCGGACGAGACCCGCGATCAGATCATCGGGTTCTACCGGCGTACGTGGGAACACGCGGACGCGACGATCAACGAGCTTCCCCTCGACGCCCCCGGCCACGTGCCGTGGTGGCCGGAGCCTTATCCCAACACGAACCTGTTCGCCATCATGGTCCATGTCCTCGGCGAGTCCAACCGGCATGCCGGGCACGCCGATATCCTGCGCGAGGGCCTCGACGGCCGGACCGGGGTGCGCCCCGAACACGAGATGCAGATCGACGAGGAAGCCCGTGCAGCCTACTGCGCGAAGATCGAACTGGCCGCCAGGGCAGCCGCATCCATCAAGGCTTGACCACGATCGCGCCACCGTGGCCCCGGCCAAGGGCGGAGCCACGGTTCACCTCCGCCCGTATCACCGCCGAGACCGACCCCGTCCCTCGTACCGCGAGAGCTCCGCGCGGGGCTCTCGGCGTCGTCGGCGCAGGCCACCCGGAACGCCGCTCCGCCGTCTCCGCCCTCCACAACGAATCCCTCGGCGGGTCTGGCGCGGATCGGGGTGCCGTCAACCACGTGTCACAGGCCGCCAAACCTCGAAGAGCCCTGGCCTGCGGTCGCTACCGCTTCGACGGGCTCATCGACCTCGACCGCGGCGGCGCCTTCGGTTCCCGTCATCCTGGTGATCCCGCGTAGCGACCTGCTCACCTCGGTGGCCGGACTGGAGATCGTGGCCGTCGTCTGATGCGCCCGCTCAGTCGTCGACGGCGTGTGCCGCGGCGGCGATCGGTTCGAGCCCCGCGACCAGCTCGTCGAGCTCATCCGCGGCGAGCACGTCGTACGCCGGCGCGGCCAGCTCATCGGTGAGCGCCTCGATCCGCTGCTTGATCTCCCGGCCGGCGTCGGTGAACCCGCCGGCGGCGTCCACGAGGCCGCGGCCGCTCAGCCCGTCGACGACAGCGGCCAGCTGTGCCTGGGGCAGGTGGTGGATCCGGCCGAACTCCTCCGCCCTCATCCCGAGGGAAAGAGCCATGAGGACGTGGGACTCGGTGCCGCCGATGCCGTGGGCGAGGAGGGCGGCGTTGTGGCCGTCCCCGCGGTGTTCGCGCAGCAGCGTCGCCGCGTGCCACAGCCTGGCCACCGGCTCCTCGGGCACGTCGAGCGCCCGGAGCCCGGCGTACAGCGCTCTGCCCTCGGCCGGCGCGCTGAGCGCTGCCCGGGTGGCGAGGTCGGCGACCCGTACCAGAGCGGGGGAGCCGGCGAGCTCGCCGATCCTCTGCCGCAGCGCGGCGGCGCTGCCCCGCTCGCGCACGGCGATCGCCTCCTGCGGGGTGATCTTCCCCCACACCCAGGGGATGTGGCGCGCCACCTCGCCGTCGGCGAAGTTGTAGAAGACCGCGTGCACCACCCCGGCCGGCGCCGGCCCCAGCGGCGCGGCCCGGCCCGCGAAATACCCGTCCCAGTAGTTGCGCATGCCGAGGGCCAGGAACTCCTCGTTCACCACCTCGGAGAAGGTGACGGTGGCGATCGGCTCGACGAGCTCGAACATGCGGTGGACCCTGGCCTGAGGGTGCGGCATCGTTCGCATCTCCCTTGGTCGTGACAGCGCCCTGGTGGGCGGCTCCTTACCCCAGCTACGAACAACATGGCCAGGATCCGACAACTCCGGTCGATTCTGCCGGGCGATGCCGGGGTGGCGGGCGGTGTCACGTTGGTTCACGGCACCCCCGCTCGGCCGGCATCCGGTGCTCGGGCGTGGCGGCGCCGCGAAGGCCATGACGCGATGATGTCGGGAGGAGTGCTGTCACCAGGCACACGGGATCACGCCGCCGCAGGTCAGCGCCGGCCGATGGTCGCCATGACGTCGAAGTGGCCACGTGGGTGCCGGCGTCGCGAACAGGCATGGTGATACTCCGCGGCGGCCGCCGTCACTGCTCCTGCGGGTCCACCCCCAGGTCCCCCAAGAGGTCCAGCATCGTCCGTGAGCCCGCGGGGAACACCGTTCGCACCAGCTCGGCGCCACCGGTCACGGCCATTGCGCAGACCACCTCGACGCTGGGCGGAAGCCCGAGCACCCCGAGTCGGTACGCCCAGGTGAGATCGCCGACCTCCTCCTGCCGGCCTTCGTCGCCGGAGTCCACGGTGCGCCGCAGCGCCGCCGCCCACCAGGCGGCAGGCTCGGCCCGCAGGATCGCGTCGAGATCGGCCAGCGCGGCGTCGTGGCGGCCCGCGGAGTGGTGCAGCACCGCCCGCACCGCCAACGCGAAAGGGTCCTCGGGGTCGCGTGCCAGCCGCGTCTCCACCACGGCGGCGTCCTCCATGTCCGCCTCATCCGCATCGCGCAGCCCGTACACCATGGCCGCGAAGTCGGCCGCTTCCGTCGTGCGTGTCTCCTCATCAGCGGTCCCGGCCGCCACGAGCTCCCGCGCGGAGTCGGCGACCATCTCGGCGAAGGTCGTCATGAGGAGCTCCTCCATCTGGCCGTCCAAGGTGGGCCTGATCTCCTCGATGCAGCGCGCGATGACAGGAGAGCCGGGCGAGAGCCGGTCGGCTCGCATCAGGTCGATGTGCGCCTCGAACAGCCGGCCGAGTATCCAGTTGGCGAGCCCGCGCAGCAGCAGCGCGTCGAAGTGATCGGGGTCGCGCTCCAGCGCCAGGTCGGCGTCGGCCCGCGCATCCTCCGCCCTGTGGCATCGCAGGGCCGCATCGCCACGGCTGACGTAGGTGTCGGCGTCGTCGAGCCCGAGCTCGATGGCCCTGCTGAAGTCGGCGTACGCGGCGTCGTGCAGCCGGAGCTGCTCGTGGGCCTGACCGCGGATCATCACGGCCAGCAGCGCCTCGGGGTCCAGCTCGATCGCTCGGTCCAGGTCGGCCACCGCCGTCGCGGGGCGGCCCGCGACCATGTGCAGGATGCCCCGCAGTTCAAGGCTCTCGCTGTCGTCGGGGGCTGCGGCGAGCGCCACGTTCACATCGGCCAGCGCCTCCTCGAGCCGTTCGAGCTCGTACTTGACCTGGGCGCGCTCGGTGTAGGAGTCGCTGTCGTCCGGGTCGAGCTCGATCGCCAGATCCAGGTCCGCCAGCGCCTGCTCGTACCTCTTCAGCCGACGGTTGACCTGGCCGCGCTCACTGAACACGTACGACACGTCGGCGTTCAGTTCGACGGCCCTGTCAAGGTCGGCCAACGCCTCCTCCAGGCGCTCGTCCAGCCGGTGGAGGGTGGCCCGCCCGACCAGTGCCCAGAAGCTGTCGTCGGGATCGATCTCGATCGCTCTGCTGTAGGCGGCGACCGCTGCCTCCGGGTCGTGCCAGAGCAGGTCACCGCGTGCGGTGTGGGCGGCGGCGTCTTCGGGGAAGAGCGCGATCACCCTGTCGTAGTCGGCCAGGGCCTCCTGCTTGCGGCCGGCGTCGGCCAGCGTGCGTCCGCGTTCGACGTAGACCCAGCCGAGGTCGGGATCCAGCTCGACGGCCCGGTCGAAGTCGGCGAGCGCGGCCTCGATGTGTCCCATGGCGCTGAGCGCCTGTCCGCGCGAGCCGAGCGCGTAGGTGTAGCCAGGTACGAGGTCGATGGCCCTGGTGAACTCCTCGATGGCCGCTTCGTGGCGCCCCGCCAGCCGGTGCTCCTCCCCGCGCGCCGCCGCCTTCTCCGCCCGTGAGCCGGCAAGTCCCACTGTTCCCCCAGAGCGCCCGAATCGATCATTTACAGCCAATGACTTTGGATGCGCGGCAAAAGTTCCGAGAAGCGACCACGTGAAACGCGCCCGCACTGGCTCGCAGGCGCTGCACGGCTGGAAGCGTGCGGAGGACGTGGAGGCCCGGCGACGCCGATGGGTCCAACTCCGGACGACGGATTGAGCGAGATCGCGAAACCGAGTCGCGTGGCGTCCTTCTCACCGCGAGGTCAACAGTGGCATCTCTTCCAGGCGTGGCGCCGCACCTGACAGATGCTCAACAGATTCTCAACGCGAGCGGAGAACTCGGCCCCAGGGAGAAGGACATGAAGCCGATCACGAAGACGGCCACCGCCGTGCCGCGACCGCGATCTCGCCGCGCGCGTGGAGCACCGGGGCACAGGGCTCGGGCGCGCTCGGCACTTCGCGCAAACCGGATCAACTGGTACCTCGGCGGTAACACCTCAAAAACAAGAGCAGCGTCCAGCTGAGGATCCGCCTGGAGCGGCGGGGCGCCTGCCGGACAGGACGATCCGGTCGTACGAGTCCGGCACGGACGCCGCATGAGCGATGAGCGCACTCATCCGGTGGGGCCGCAGTCTGTCTCCCGCCGCAGGGTGTCGGCGACCCTGGAAAGCGCCGCGCCGAGGTGGCGGCGTTGCACGGCGGTCAGAGGATCGAACACGAGCCGGCGCACCTGTGCGACATGCCCCGGTGCGCTCTCGGCCAGTTGCCGCCGGCCACCGTCGGTCAGTGTGGCCAGCGTGTAGCGACCGTCGCTCGGGTCGACTCGACGAACGATCCACTCCCGCGCCTCGAAGCGGTCCATCAGCTTCGACAGCCGCGGGAGCGTGCTGTCGCAGACCCGGGCCAACTCGCTGAGCCGCATGGTGGCCTCATGCGCCATCGACAGCCGGGCGAGCACGCCGTACTCGAAGTTCGACATGCCCGCGTCGCGCTGCAGCTGACGGTCCAGGGCCGCAGGCAGCGCGATCACGACGGTGAGAAGGTCCTGCCAGATGTCTTGCTGCTCGGTGTCGAGCCACGTCGACGGTTCGTCCATGTGATCCATCTTACTTGCCCGAGCAACTGCGATCACTTGCCTGGGCAAGTCATTCCGGGATAGCTTTTGAGTTGCCCAGGCAAGTGAATTCCGATCTCAAGGAGACCTCGTGATCAAGATCAGCGCCTTCCTGACCCGCCGGGCCGACCTCACCCACGAGCAGTTCGTGGACTACTGGACGCAGAAGCACACCCCGCTGGTCCTGAGCCTGCCCGGCGGTGAGGTCCCGGTCCGGCGCCACGTCCAACTGCTGCCCACCGAGGACGGGATCCCCGGCATCAGCACCGCCGCCTACGACGGTGTGGCCGAGGTGTGGGTCGACGACATCGCCGACGCGGCCCGCTGGTTCACCTCCGACACCTACACCACCACCGTCGCCGAGGACGAGGAGAAGTTCCTCGACCGTTCGCAGACCCGCTTCCTCTACACCACCGAGACCCCGATCTTCGGTTGAGCGCCCCCCGCCGCCGTCAGCGCCCACGAGCCCGAGAGTCACGCCCGCCCCGTCCGACAAGGAACGACGCCATGACCACCCTGCACACCCCTCGCATCCCGGCCGGGGCCTACGACGATCACCTCGCCCGGGTCCTTCCCATAGCTCGCGAGCAGCGGCCCTGGGTCCCCGGCGACGGGGCGCTGCCGAGCCTGTTCGTCAGTCATGGAGCGCCGTTCACTCTCGACGACCCGCAATGGCTCGACGACCTGTTCACCTGGGCCCAGTCGTTGCCCAAGCCGAGAGCCATCGTGATCATCTCAGCGCACTGGGAGGACGCCCCGGCTGCGGTCTCCGGCGCGGCGGCGGGAACCCCGCTCTTCTACGACTTCAGCGGCTTCCACCCCCGCTACAAGACCCTGCCGTACGCGACCCCGGACGCGACCGATCTCGCCCACCGGCTCACGGTCACTCTCAGCCCGGCGACCGCGGTGCACGAGCGCCCTGACAGGGGTCTCGACCACGGCGCGTTCATCCCCCTCATGGCCATGTATCCCGCGGCTGACGTTCCGGTCGTCCAACTGTCGATGCCCAGTCTCGACCCCGCCGCGCTGCTCCAGCTCGGGGCACGCCTGCGAACCCTGCGCGACGAAGGCATCCTCGTCATCGGCTCGGGCTTCATGACCCACAGCTTCGCGGTCTTCCGCCGCCCCGACCTCGTCGCGCACACCGAAGCATTCGACGAATGGGCCGTTGACGCACTCGGCCGCGGCGACGTCGACGCCCTCACCGACTACCGCAACAAGGCGCCCGGCGCTGCGGTCGCCCACCCGACAGCCGACCACTATGTGCCCCTGCTGGTCGCAGTCGGCGCCGCGAACGACCCCGCCAGCGCCGTCAGCACGATCGACCGCATGGTGATGGGCAACTCCACCCGTTCGGTGCAGCTGACCTGAACGTCCCGCCGTTCCTGACCGTCCCGCCTGATCGCCTCATCCCTTGGCGACGACATCAATAAACACTGGAGGAAAGCGCCATGAAGGCCATACGTTTCCACGAGTTCGGCGGCAGCGAGGTCCTGCGCCACGAGGACGTCGACCGTCCGGTCCCCGGCACTGGACAGGTGCTGGTGCGGGTGGCGGCCACGTCGTTCAACCCGGTCGACGACCACATCCGCGCCGGTGTCCTGGCCGAGATGATCCCGATCACTCTCCCGTACGTGCCGGGGATCGACCTGGCGGGCACCGTCGCCGAACTCGGCGCGGACGTGACGGGCCTGGAGGTCGGCGACCGGGTCGTGGCGATGCTGCCCCTCGACTCCGCCGGTGGGGCCGCCGAGTACGTGCTCGCGCCGGCCGAGTCGCTGGCCCCGGCGCCCCGGACGATCGAGCTGGTCGACGCGGCGGCGCTGCCGCTGACCGGCCTGGCGGCCTGGCAGACGGCGTTCGAGCTCGCCGAACTGAAGCCCGGTCAGACCGTCCTGGTCAACGGGGCGGGGGGCGCGGTGGGCAGCCTTGTGGTGCAGCTCGCCGTCGACGCGGGAGCGCACGTGACCGCGGTGGACGCGCCGCACCACGCCGACCGCCTCCAAGGCTACGGCGCACACCGGGTCGTCGGCCCCCTCGACCTCGCCGCGGACCCGGCCGCGGTGGGCGGTCCGTTCCAGGTCGTGGTGAACCATGTGCGCGTCTCCCCGCAGGAGCTCGCACAGCTGACCGACTACGTCGCAGACGGCGGGGTCGCCGCCAGCACAGCCGGCCCGATTCCCGAAGACCCTGCCCGCGGGGTGCGCAGCGCGAGCCTGTGGGTCCGTAGCGACGGAGCCCAGCTGACCGAGCTGGTCGCCAAGGTGGATGCAGGCAAGCTCCGGCTCCACGTCGCCGCTCGCCGCCCGGCGGCCGAGCTGGCCGCCGTACATGAGGACTCCGGCGCCGGTCGGCTGACCGGCAAGACGGTCGTGCTCGCTCCCTGACCCCACCCGACCGGGTCGCCCGCCCCTCACTTCCCTCGCTCTCCCCCCGGTGGGCGGCCCGGAAGTTCGACGACAGCCGGGCCGCCGCCCGGCTGGGCAGAACCACAGCCTGGACCAGGTGATGGGCTTCATGGATGGCGGACGAGGGAGGGGGCGTTGTGCTGGATTCGGATGTGGGCTGTCGAGCCTCACCACGTAGGCGGGAGCTTGTCACAGCTTCCAGGACAGCTTGTAAATAGCGGTGGCGCCCCCGCGTTACTAACGGTGGGGCCCCCGCGTTACTAACGGTGGCGCCCCCGCTGATACCGCTCTCAGTTCTCGCACGCGCGCTGCGGTGTTCATGCGCATCGTCACCGCCCGCCAGCGAGGCGTCAGATGGTCGGTGGGTCGGTGGGTCGGCGGGTCTGAGGGAGCGGGCGTCAGATGGTCGGCGGGAGCGGGCTTCACCTGGTCGGAGGGTCAGCGGGAGCGGGGCGTCACCAGACCTGTCTCGTAGGCGAGTACGACGAGTTGGGCGCGGTCGCGGGCGTGGAGCTTCGTCATGGCGCGGCTGACGTGGGTCTTGGCCGTGGTCGGGCTGATCACCATGTGGGCCGCGATCTCGTCGTTGGACATGCCACGCGCCACCAGGGCCGTCACCTCCCGCTCCCGGTTCGTCAGCACCTCCAGGCCCGCGGGGGACGGCTCAGGGCGGTGGGCGACGTACTCGGAGATCAGGCGTCTGGTGATCGAGGGCGACAGGAGGGCGTCGCCGCGCGCGGCGATCCGTACGCCCTGGAGCAGATCGGCGGGTTCGGTGTCCTTCACCAGGAAACCGCCCGCCCCGGCACGCAGGGCGTCGAACACGTACTGGTCCAGGCCGTAGTTGGTCAGGATCACCACGTGCACGTCGATCAGCCGATCGTCGGCGGCGATGCGCCGGGTCGCCTCGATGCCGTCCATCACCGGCATCTGCACATCGACGAGCGCCACATCGGGACGGTGCTCCAGCGCCAGGGCCACCGCCTGTTCCCCGTTCGCCGCCTCGGCCACCACCTCGATGTCGTCCTCGGCGTTGAGCAGGGCGCTGAAGCCGGCCCGGATCAGCGCCTGGTCGTCGGCGAGCAGGACGCGGATCATGACGCGTCTCCGAGGCGGACGATCGGCTTCGACTCCTCGCCGGGCTCCTCGCCGGACGACGGCCTGGCTGAAGGCACGTCTGAATGTCTGTCCGAGGTCGCGCCCGAGGTCGCGCCCGAGGTCGCGCTCGAGGCCGTGACTGGTGTCTTGGGCTCAGTCATGTCTGAGGGCTTGTCCGAGGTCTTGGTCGTGGTCACGCTTGGGGTCTTGGTCGATGTCTTGTCTGCGGACCTGGCCGACGTCTTGCCCGAGGGCCTGGTCGATGCCTTGCTTGAGAGCCGGGCCGTCGTCCTGGCCGGGGTTTTGCCTGAGGGCCTGGTCGAGGTCGTGTCCGACGTCAGGTCTGGGGACTTGGTCGAGGTCGTGTCCGGTGTCCGGTCTGAGGGCTTGGTCGAGGTCGTGCCCGGCGTCAGGTCTGGGGACTTGGTCGAGGTCGTGTCCGGTGTCCGGTCTGAGGGCCTGGTCGAGGTCGTGCCCGGCGTCAGGTCTGGGGACTTGGTCGAGGTCATGTCCGGGATCAGGTCTGGGGATTTGCGCGAGGTCGTGTCCGACGTCAGGTCTGAGGATCTGGCAGACGTCGTGTCCGACGCTGTGTCTGAGGTGCGCTCTGATCCCTTGCCTGAGGTCTTGCCAGATGTGGCGGCTGATGGTTGCTCCGAGGCTGGGGCTCCTGGCTTCGCGGGCTTCTTCGGCTTGGCCGGTCGTTCTGCTCGCTCTTGCTGACGTGACTTGTCCTGATCCTTCACGTCCTTCAGCGACTCTTCGGGACGGGGGTGGGCAGCGAGGGACGCGGGGGTGGGGGTGGGGGAGCCGGTGAGCGGAAGCTCGGCCTGCACGGTGAAGCCGCCGCCGAGGCGGGGCTCCGCCCGGAGGTGACCGCCGAGGCCCGTGACGCGTTCGCGCATGCCGCGAAGGCCCACGCCCGGCATCGGAGGCGTCGCCAGGGAGCCCTGGCCGTCGTCGTCCACCCGCACGAGCAGCGTCTCGTCGTCGTACCGGATGAGCACCGAGGCCGTCGCGGGGCCCGCGTGACGGGCGATGTTGGTGAGCGCCTCCTGGACGATGCGGTACGCCGCCCGGTCGGCCTCGGCCGGCAGCGGACGCCGGTCGCCCTCGATCGTCACGCTCATGGGCAGGCCGGCGGCCCGGGCGCGGCCCACCAGGTCGTCGAGCCGGTCCAGGCCCGTGGCCGGAGGGTCGTCGGCCGAGTCGCGCAGCACCTCCAGCGTCGCGCGCAGCTCCCGCATCGCCTCGCGGCTGGCCTCCTGGATCGCCAGCAGCGCCGCGGGGACCTCCTCGCCGCGCTTGCGCGCCAGATGGACGGCCACCCCGGCCTGCACCTTGATGATGGAGATGCTGTGGGTGAGCGAGTCGTGCAGCTCCCTGGCGATGCGCAGACGCTCCTCGCCGGCCCGCCGCAGCGCCGCCTCCTCGCGGGTGCGCTCCGCCTCGGCGGCCCGGTGCTCGGCCTCGTCGAGGTAGGCGCGCCAGCCCCGGCTCGCGCTGCCCGCCACCGCCGCCGCCAGGAACCAGCCGACCATGAGGACCGTGCGCTCCGTCAGCGGCTGGAGCGGCTGCCCCGCCGCCTGGGTGATGCCGATCGCGAGACTGCCGCCCAGGAACGCGACCGCGCCCACCGCCGCGGCCAGCCGGTGGCCGCTCCTGACCGTCTCGAACATCGCCACCAGCACCGGGAACGCGGCCGCCGGGCCCGGGTTGGAGGTGACGACGAAGACCAGCATGAAGACCGTGGCCACGGTGAGCGCGACCAGCGGCGCGGCTCGCCAGGCGATCAGCCCGAGCGAGCCCGCCAGGACGGCGAGGTGGGCGAGGAGACCCGTGCCGGGCGACGCCAGCACGCCGGCCTCCAGCAGGATGGCGACCACGAGGGCGAGCGCCAGGTCGGGCGTGCGGACGAGCTTCATGGATGAACAGTAGAGGGTGGGGGTGGGGGGCCTCGTCGGCTCCAGGTCTGATCTGGGATGTACTACCAGGGTTGTAGGGGGTGGGCGGCGTACGCCGGGCCTGGTAGGCGGAGGTGTCTTCGCCTGCAGGACGACTCGGGACGGGGCGGGCGCCGAGGATCGGCGTCATGATCTCCCCCTCTGATGACGAAGTGTTCGAGCCCCCGCTGTCCACGGAAACTCGGGTCGATGCAGTCCCGGTCGATGCAGTCCCGCCCGATGCGGCCTCGCCCGATGCAGTCCCGCCCGATGCGGCCTCGCCCGATGCAGTCCCGCCCGATGCGGCCTCGCCCGGTGCTGCTTCGCCCGGTGCAGCCCCGCCCGGTGATGCTTCGCCCGGTACAGCCCCGCTCGGTGCAGCCCTGCTCGGTGCGGTCCCTCGCGATGATGCCGCCCCCCGAGGCGAGGTCTCTGCCCACCTTGGACATCCCGCCGCCCAGGGTGAGCTCTCATTCGGCCTGGGCCATGCCGCCGCTGCCCGGGGCGAGGTCCCTGCGGCCCCTGGTCACGCCGCCGAGCGAAGGGAGAACGTCACCACCTTCGACGTGACCGCCGCTTCCCTGCGAGAGGCGGCGCGCCGGCTGCGCGGGGTGTTCGGGGAACGGTTGCATCTGCCGGGCGAGCCCAGGTACGACCTCCACCGCCCTGCGTGGAACCTCGCCATCGACCCGCGACCCGCTGTCGTCGCCGAGGCGGCGAGCGCCGGGGACGTGCGGGCCGCCGTCGTCGTGGCGCGCGAGCACGGGCTGCCCCTGACCGTCCAGTCCACCGGTCATGGCACCCACGTGCCGGCCGACGGCGGGTTGCTGCTCAAGACCGGACGCCTGGTCGGCGTGCGGGTCGACCCCGAGCGCCGCACGGTCCGCGCCGGCGCGGGCGCGCGATGGTCCGACGTAATCGCCGCCGCGGCGCCGCACGGGCTCGCGCCGCTGTCCGGCACTCCCGCCATCGGCGTGGCCGGCTACACGCTCGGCGGTGGCGCGGGCTGGCTGTCCCGTCTGTACGGCTACGCGGCCGACTCCCTGGTCAGGGCCGAACTCCTCACCGCCGCCGGTGAGCCGGTCGTGGCGAGCAGGGACGAGAACCCCGACCTGTTCTGGGCGTTGCGCGGCGGTGGCGGCAACTTCGGCGTCGTGACGGTGCTGGAGTTCCGTCTGTACCCGGTCCGGGAGGTGTACGCCGGTATGACCTTCCACTCCGTCGACCGGGCGGCCGCGACGCTGGCCCGATATCGCGAGTGGGCCCCGGCCGCTCCCGACGAGCTGAACACCTCGATCATCCTCATGCGCAGACCCGGCGACACCGGCGGATGGGCGCTCGCCGTCCGCGGCTTCCACGCGGGCGGCGCGGAACGGGGACGGGAGCTGCTGGCTCCGCTGCTGGAGGCTGCTGGGCCCGCTCTGGCGGGCGGGTTCGAGGCCATGACGTTCGGGGAGGCGGCCACGGCGTTCGGCGGGCCCGAACCGGCGCCCATGGCGATCGGGCAGCACCTGGAACTGCTGCCCGAGCTCTCCGACGGCGCCGTCGAGGCGGTGACGGGCGCCGTGGTCACCACGCTCACGGCCGTCGAGGTACGCCACTGGGGCGGCGCCATGGCCCGGCCGGAACCTGACGCCGGACCGGTGGGGCACCGCGACGTGCCCTATTCCGTGATCGCGACCGCGGTCCCGCCCGCGGCCTCGGCCCGGCCGGAGGACGCCTCTGCCCGGGAGGGCGGCGACGCGCTCCACGACCTGGCCGGCGTCCTCCGTCCGTACGCCACCGGAGGATCGTTCCTGAACTTCCTCACCGACCCCGCCAGGACGCGCGACGCCTACACGGCTGCCGACCACGCACGCCTGACCCGGGTGAAGAAGAGCTGGGACCCCGGCAACCTGCTCGGGCGCGTCCACAACATCCCCCCGGCCTGAGACGAAACCCGCGGCCTGGGACGAAACCTCCGGCGTGCGCGAGACCTTCGGCCTGCGACAGGCCGCGGCCTGACGCAGCGCGACCCCATGAGAGGAGCAGGCAGATGCCCACACACTTCCGCAAAGGACTCAGCGGACGGGGACGGACAGGAGGGCGGGGGGAGGGGTGGCGAGCGACGAGGAGCTGGTGCGGCTGGTCGCGTTCGGGGCGATGACGGCGACGGCTCATGCGGAGGCCGCCATCACGGCTGCCACGGCCCACGCGGTCCTCGACTGATCATCCGCCTCACGCGCTCGGGTCGCGACTCATCCGCCTCATGTGCCCGGCGGTGTCACGCATCCGCCTCACGGGCAAGGCGTGGCACCTCATCCGCCTCACGGGCAAGGTGTGGCACCTCATCCGCCTCACCGGCACGGCGGGCAACTCACCCGCCTCACAGGCACGGCGGAGCTGTGCGAGCCGAACGCCTCACCATGCGAGCCGGCCGACGAAGAGGCCGGGGCCGCCGGTGATGATCAGGCGGCCCCGGCCGGGGCTCATGAAGCGCGCCGCCCTCTCGGGACGGGCGGCGTGCCTCAGTCTCTCGCACGGCTGCTCAGCGTCTTGCGCCAGTGGAATCCGCCCGGCAGGTTCACCGACAGGGTCTTGCGGCCGTCAGCGGTCTTGGTGACCCGGAACAGCCGGTTGCCCCAGCTGTGTCCGACACCGCTCCGGGACAGGTTCAGCCGCAGCGGCCCAACGTTGATCGACTTCCGGTAGCTCCAGCCCATCGCCGTCCTCCCTGGACTTTCCTTGACTTCAGAGACGTCGGAACGACGACCAGCTACCCGGAAAAAGCGAGATATATCGGGTTTAGTAATGTCCGCGGTAGTGTCGCCCGCCGAACGTCTTGCCGAGGTGGAAGCCGCCGGGCAGCCGTAGCGACACGTGCCTGCGGCCGTCGGGGGTGGTCGTGACGTGGAACCGGCGCCCGCCGAAGCTGTGGCTCACGCCGTGCCGTGACAGGTTGACCCGGAACGGCCCGACCTTGATCGACTTGCTGTAGTGCCAGCCCATGCTCCTCCTCCGGCGTAGGCGTCGCCCCGGGCGTCCGAAGGCGCGCCGGGCCGACGAGCGGTACCCGGGAAACGAGCGGCGGCCGGCCGTGGTTCCCAGCAATCCGGCAAAACGGACATCGGCGCATTTCTCAGCAGATCTTCATGAAGCGGCGAGAAAGCTTTGAGACAAACCGGAGAACGTGGGAGTCGACGCAAGAACCCCCGTACCGGATGGGCTCAGATGACACCCATGAAGATCAAGCTCGTGGCGGCGGCCCTGGTCGCCGGCCTCGCGACGGCGGCCTGCTCGGCCGCCGGGACGGCGAGCGAGCCGGCGCCCGCCGCCACCGCCTCGGCAGGCGCCGCGACCGCCGCAGCAGGCGCCACAGCAGGCAAGGTCTCGGCGAACACCGCCGACGAGTCCCGGATCGCCGCCGCGCTCAAGGCCGCCGGCGTGGACAACCCCGAGCGGTGGGCCGAGGAGGTCGTCGAGTACCGCCCGTACGCGGCCGACGACGCCGATCTCACCTCGTTGCGGCAGAACCTCGCCAAGTACAACCCGGGCGAGGACACCGTCAACAAGATCGTATCGGCGCTGACGCCATGACCCTGACCCTGCGCCATGGCCTGCTCGCGGTCGCCGCCATCAGCGTCGGGGGCGCCGCCGCGGAGCTGGCGGCGGAACGCCACTGGCAGTCGCTGGAGCAGCTCGTCCCCTGGGCCACGCTGGGGGTGCTCGTGCTCGCCCTCGGGGTGTGCGCGTTCGGCCGCTCGCCGCGCGGGGCCGCCGTCGTCCGGGTGCTCGCCGGGGTCGTCCTGCTGGCCGCGCTGTTCGGCGTGTACGAGCACGTGTCCGTCAACCTCGCCTCGGGCCCGCTCGACCAGCGGTACGCGGACACGTGGGACACGCTCGGCCCGCTCACCCAGTGGTGGTACGCCCTGTCGAAGACCGTCGGGCCGACGCCGCCGCTCGCGCCCGGCATGCTCGCCCAGAGCGCGCTCCTCCTCGTGCTGGCCACGTTCGCCTCCCCGCGGCGCGCCGGCGTGCCGGAGGAGAGCGGCAGGACGCGGGCGTCCGCCTGACGTGATCCCGGGCGTTCCGGAAGAGAGCGGCGGGACGCGCGCGCCCGCCTGACGCTGTTCACGACAGGTCCGTGGCAGTCTGCCTCTTGGCGGCAACGCGGCAACGCGGCAACGCGGCAACGCGGCAACGCGGCAACGCGGCGACCGCGGCCGCACCGATCCGCCAGGACGAGGAGCACGCCATGAGCATCGCCGTCGAGCCGGTGACCGGCCCCGTCGCCGAGCACGCCGAAGGACCTGTGTGGTGCGCCCGCTGGGGCGGCCTGCGCTGGGTCGACATGCTGGCCGGCGACGTGCTGCACCTGGACGCGGACGGGAGCGTGCGCCGCCGCCACGCCGGAAGGGTGGCGGCGGTCGTCCGGCCCCGCACGGCCGGCGGCTACGTGGTGGCGGGCGAGCGCGAGCTGCTGCTCGCCGACGCCGACGACCTGGACGCGCCGCTGCGCTCGCTGGGGGAGCAGTGGGGCGACCCGGGGATCCGGATGAACGACGGCGGCTGCGACCCCGACGGGCGCTTCTACATCGGCACCATGGCCTACGACGAGACACCGGGCGCGGGCGACCTGTACGTGGCCGAGCCGGACGGGACGCTGCGGGTGGTGGTGCCCGGGGTGACGATCTCCAACGGGTTCGACTTCAGCCCGGACGGGACGCTGGCCTACTACGCCGACACGCCGACGGGACGGGTCGACGTGTTCGACTACGAACCGGGACGCGGGCTGTGGGAGCGGCGGCCGTTCGTGTCCGTCGACCGGGAGCGGGGCGCTCCCGACGGCCTGACCGTGGACGCCGAGGGCGGGGTGTGGGTGGCGCTGTGGGGCGGCGGCGCGGTCCACCGCTACAGCCCGGACGGGACGCTGGACGCGGTCGTGGAGCTGCCGGTGGTCAACGTGACGGCGGTGACGTTCGGCGGGGACGGGCTGGACCGGCTGTTCGTCACCAGCTCGGCCCGCGGCGTGGACCGGGCCGAGCAGCCGGCCGCCGGATCGGTCTTCACGGCCGATCCGGGCGTCACCGGCCGCCCGGTCCTCCAGACGACGCTGTGAGCGAGTGACGACCCTGTGACGAAACCCTTCGCGGTGGCGAACGACGCCCGGTCCCCGAACCGCTCGGGCACGCGGATCTGCCGCCTCGCCCACGGGCTCATCTCCCGGTGCGGGTGATGCCAGGCCCGGTAGATCGCCGCGGTCGGGCGCGGCGCGCGTTCCGGCAGGTCGAGGACCCGCCGGAGGTCGCCGTTGCCCAAGGCGTCCATGAGGTCGTGATCGCAACGCCGGTGGTCAGGGCGGTCAGGAGGCGGTGGAGTGCAGTGGCTCGGCCGGGAGTCCCGGGCGGGGGGTCAGCAGGCCGGCCCGGGAGCGGACGGCCTCCGTGGCGGCCAGCAGCTCCGCCTCGTCCGCGAGCGTGGTGTTGTCCTCGTACGTCACCCCCGGCGGCGGCGCGTCGGCGCCCATCGGGTCGGCGTCCCACACGTTGCCCCGGTACACCACGTGCTCCAGCGGCGGCGACACGTGCAGGATCGCCGTGGTGTCGGCGCGCGCCACCACGTTGTCCTCGACCGTGACCCACGCCGCGCCGTAGTCGCAGTACAGCCCGAAGTTGTACGGGGTGCGCGTGTCGGTGATGACGTTGCCCCGGATCACCGCGCCGTCCTCGTACGACTCGCCCTGGGGCCCCGACAGGTAGACGCCGCCCCCGGCGGCCAGGACGCTCATCGTGCCGGTGGCGACGTTGCCCACGACGCGCGTGCCCCGGCCGGGCCCGGCGACGATGCCGCAGTGCGGCGTCTCGGCGACGTGGTTGCGGGAGACCGTGCACCTCGTGGTGCCCTGCAGCGCCACGCCGGGAGAGCCGGGGTAGTCGAGCCCGACGTGGTGGATCCAGTTGTCCTCGACCAGCACGTCGCGGGCGCCCCGCGTGACCGTGAGGCCCCCGGCGGACAGCGTGTCGAAGTCGCAGCCGCGCACCGTGACCTCCGCCCCGCCGCCCACGCCGAGGCCGGTGGCGCCCAGCCGGGTGAAGCGGCAGCCCTCGACCGTGACCCCGGACACGTCGTCGAGCACCACGCACGCCGGGATCGTGGCGGACTCGTCGGGCACGCTCACCGAGCCCACGCCCTCGCCCAGCGACACCGTGAAGACCGGGCCGCCCTCGTAGAAGCCGCTCCCGTGGTAGTGGAGGAACCCCTCCGGGCCGCTCGGCCGGGTCCAGGTGGCGTCGGCGAACGTCAGCCCGCGCAACGACACGTCCCGCGCGCCGGTCACGCGCAGCAGCGTCTCCAGGGCCGGGACCACCACGTCCTCGGGCCGCTCGCCCGGCCGGGGCAGGTAGCGGACGACGTGGGCGCCCGGCGCCGAGCGGTCCACCACGAACGTGCCGGGTCGCGTGAGGAACGCCGCGTCGTTCTCGATCCTGGTGGGCAGGCCGGGGCCGCGCGTGGTCATGCCCTGCCAGGTGGAGTTGTACAGGTCGAGGGCCCGGCCGAACGCGGGCTGCGCCATGGTGATGACCGTCGTGCCGTCCTGCGCCGCGACGGCGGCCACGCCGCAGCGGGCCTCGGTCCACGGGTAGACGCCCCGGTGGACGAACTCCACGTCGCCCGGGCTGCGCCAGTCCAGCGGGCCGGCGCTGTCGGTCGTGTAGCCGGTCTCGGTCATGACCGCCGCGCCGGGCAGGGCGTCGATCGAGGCGCGCTCGGCCCTGTGCCCCGCCACGTGAAGCTGGCGCGGCTCCAGGCTGCCGACGACGGCCGCCCACACGCCGCCGCTCTCCTGTCGTACGGTCACCCGGCGCCCTCCGCTCAGGACCACCTCCTCCTGGCCGGGGGTTCCGTAACCGAACGCCTGGTAGACGACCCGGCGGCCGTCGCGGCCGGAGTCGGCCTCGGTCAGCTCCAGCGGCTCCTCCAACGGGTACGTGCCGCCGCGGAACTGGACCAGCGCGTCTCCCGCCGCGGCGCGGGCCGCCTCGCGGGCCCGGCCGGGCGTGGCGAACGGCCGTTCGCGCGTCCCGGGTCCGGAGTCGTCCCCGCCGGGGGCCACGAAGATCTCGATCATGGACGGGTCCTCCACAGATTGTATGTTTATGGCGTACACAAGGTGTATACCATAAACGTGATGGCGAGAAGCGAGGCGGAAGATCCCCGGCGCGGGATGGAGCTGCTGTGGCCCGAGACCGCCACCGCCACCGCCACCGCCACCGACGCCGACGGTGGCGCGAGGCGGGGGGCGCGGCAGGGGCTAGACCTGGACCGGATCGTGCGCGCAGCCGTCGAGTTGGCCGACGCCGAAGGGCTGGCCGGGCTGTCCATGCGCAAGGTGGCCGACCGGCTCGGGTTCACCACCATGTCCCTCTACCGGCACGTGCCCGGCCGTGACCAGCTCGTCGACCTCATGCGCGACGCCGTCCTGGCCGAGCTCGCCGAACCGCCCGGGACGCACGACGGGGGGCGCGACGGGGGGTGCGGTGAGGACCGCAGCGAGGGGCGTGGTGGGGAGCGTGGCGAGGGCTGGAGGGGGCGGCTGGAGGCGTTCGCGCGGCAGGGCTGGGAGCTCCGGCGGCGTCACCCCTGGCTCGCGGAGGCGCGCGGCGTGCGCCACCTGCCCGGTCCGAACGCCGTAGCCCACTACGAGCGCATGCTGGCCGCCGTCGCCGGCACCGGCCTGTCCCCCTCGGAGGTGCTCGCCGTGGTGAACCTCGTCGGGAAGTTCGTCGACGCCGAGGCCCTGCAGCTCGTGGAGGCCGCCGAGGCCGAGCGCCGCAGCGGCGTGAGCGACGAGGAGTGGTGGGGCGCCCGGCAGTCGCTGTTCGAGCGGTTCGAGCGCTATCCGACCATCACGCGATTGTGGGAGGAGGGCGGCTACGACCACCCCGAGGACTCCTTCGCCTTCGGCCTGGCCCGGCTGCTCGACGGCGTCGAGCTGCTCGTCCGGCGACGCTCCGCCACCGACGCTCGTGACGAAACGCGTGACGAAACGTCGGTGTGCCGGATGTGCGGCACCCCGGTCGAGCGGCCGGCGTCCGGACGTCCCCGCGCGTACTGCTCGCCGGCCTGCCGCCAGCGCGCCTACCGCGAGCGCCGCGCCGCCGAAACTCCCTGAAGCCGCGAAGCTCCGCGAAAACGCGAGTGTCCCTGAGACCGCGAAGCCCCTGAAGCCGCGAATGTCCCTGAGACCGCGAAGAACGGCGTGCCCGGGCACGAGGTCCCGGGCACGCCGCGTCATCCGTCAGCCGGTTCCGCCGGAGGCTAGCCGACCGTCAGCGTCAGCCCGTACGCCGACAGGGCCTCGTTGACCGGCTGGTGGTACGTCGTGCCGCCGATCGAGCAGTTGCCGGACCCGCCGGAGGTCGTGCCCTGGGCCTGGCTGCCCGAGATGAACGAGCCGCCCGAGTCGCCCGGCTCCGCGCACGCGCTGGTGCGGGTGAGCCCGGTGACCGTGCCCTGCGCGTAACGCACGGTGGCGTTGTGCTGCTGGATGGTGCCGCAGCGCCAGCCGGTGGTGGAGCCGGAGCGGCAGATCGAGGCGCCGACCGACGCCTGCGTGGAGCCGCGCACGGTCACGTTCGCGCCGCCGGAGCCGCGCACGTACGGCGTCGGGGTGTTGCCGGGCGCGGCGACCCAGGCGTAGTCGTTGCCCGGGAACGACGAGCCCTGGAAGGTGCCCGTCGGGTTCGTGGTGCGGGAGCCGGCCCGGCCGCAGTGACCGGCGGTGACGAAGCCGGGGGTGCTGCCGCGGGTCACCGAGAAGCCGATGCTGCACCGGCTGGAGCCGATGTAGTACGGCGCGCCGCCGACGAGGTTGATGAACGTCTGCGGGCTCTCGCTGCTGACCTGCACGGTGACGACGCCCTGCTCGGCGCCCGCCCTCGCGGCGAGCCGGTCGCCGGAGCGCTGGTCGGGGGCGACGACGACGACCGAGTTGGTCGTCACGTCGACGTACCAGAGGTTCGCCCTGGTGCCGGCGGCGGCCTGGTCGAGCCGGTCCTTGACGGAGGTGAGCTGCGCGAGCGTCCGCGCCACCACCACGGGCTGGGCGCCCTGCGCCTCGATGGAGGCCGTGGCCGCCGGGTCGGTGGTGGCGACCATGAGCTTGGAGGCGTCGGCGTTGAGCCAGGACCCGCCGTACGAGGCGCCGAGCGTCGAGCTGAGCCGGGCCTCGGTGGCGGCGGCGCGCTGCTCGTTGGCCAGGCGGGTCAGCGCCTGCTGCTCGGTGAGGCCGAGGTCGCGCTGGAGGGCGTTCACCACTTCGCGTGGAGCTTCGTCGCCGGGAGGAGTGGGGGTGGCGACCGCGGGGGTGAGGGGGGTGGCCAGGACGGCGGCGACGATCGTGGCGCCGACCAGGCCCATGCGCTTACTCCACATGTGCACTCCTTTGTGGGGGGTGCTGTCAAAGTACCGACTGGGGCGGATCCGGCTAGTCGTCAAAGGCCACCTATCACCGTGGTATGGGAGGCGGACCAGCGAACCGTCACGGACGGCAGCCCTTCCATGGCCGCCCGTGCCGATCCGTACGACGATCACCGTACGGCACCTTGATCCCGATCCCAACGACCCCGGCCCGCCCCGGCGAGCCCCTCCCGTTCGCCCCTTTGGTCCGGCTGTGAGCTCTCCCGAAGCCGGCCGCCACCGTCTTTGGACGCGGGCCGCGGCGTCTTTGGTGGGGGAGGGGGCCGACCAAGGTCTGATGTGGCGGGGGCCGCGCCCGGCCTAGCGTCGCGGCATGACGCAGCCGTCCACTCCCTCCGCCACCACGGCCGGGCGAGGTCATGAGAGCGCCCCGGCCGGGCGGGTCCACGAGGTCGACGCGGTACGCGGGTTCGCCCTCGCCGGCATCCTGGTGGCCAACATCGGCTTCCTGGCCGACCCCGGGTACGCCATGGCCGACGCCATGCCGATCTCCGAGGGGCCGGTCGCGTACGTGATCGTCGCCCTGGTCCTGACGAAGTTCTACGTGATCTTCTCGTTCCTGTTCGGCTACTCGTTCACGCTCCAGATGCGCGCCGCCGAACGCGCGGGGGCCGACGTGCGGGCCCGCACGCTGCGCCGCTGCCTCGGGCTCCTCCTCATCGGCGTCGCGCACGGCTTCCTGCTGTGGGTGGGCGACATCCTCACCCTGTACGCGCTGCTCGGCGTGGTCCTGCTGGCCCTGCGCAACCTGCGGCCGAGGACGGCCGTCATCACCGGTGCCGCGATCATCGGCACGCTCACCCTGGTGATGGCGGCGCTCGCGGCGCTGTCCGCGCTCGACCCGTCCGGCTCCCCGGCCGCCCAGGCCGACCCCGCCGAGGCCGCCCGTGTCCTGGCCCTGGCCACCGGCGGGCCGCTGGACTTCCTGCGCATGCAGGCCTCCCTGTACCCGCCCATGGCGCTCATGGTCTGGGTGTTCCAGGGGCCGATGGCGCTGGCCATGTTCCTGTTCGGCCTGGCGGCAGGCAAGACGCGGCTGCTGGAGGGGCTCGGAACGCGCACCCGCCTGCTGCGCCGCGTCCAGTGGATCGGCTTCGGCATCGGACTGCCCGGCGGCGTCCTGTACGCCTGGAGCTCCCCTCGCACCGGCGTCGTCGAGGTCGCCGGCCTCGCCGTGAACACCGTCACCTCGCTGCTCCTCGCCGCCGCCTACGTCGCCACGCTCGTACGGGTCATCGGCCGCTTCCCCGCCGTCGGCCGGGTCCTGGCGCCCGCCGGCCGGATGGCCGCCTCCAACTACCTCGGCCAGTCGCTGCTGATCGCCCTGGTCTTCACCGGGTACGGCCTGGCGCTCGGCGGGCGGCTGGCGCCGATCGCGGTCATGGGGGTCGCCGCCGCGATCTACGCCGTGCTGCTGACGCTGAGCGCCTGGTGGCTGCGCTCGCACCGCCTCGGGCCGGTCGAGTACGGCCTGCGCCGCCTCACGAACGGGCCATCCCGTTCTTGACCGAGCGCTCGGTTGGGAGATATATCAGGGCGTAGACATATGTAGGCGACCCGATATTCAGCCGGGAGGCGGCCGTGGCCCGTACCCAGGACCAGCGGCGGGCCGAGACCCGCGCCCGGCTGATCGACGCCGCCGCCGACCTGTTCGCCCGCAAGGGCTTCCACGCCGTCTCCGCCGAGGCCGTGGCCGAGGCGGCCGGCCGCACCACCGGCGCCCTCTACAACCACTTCGGCGGCAAGGAGGGACTGCTGCTGGCCCTGCTGGAGGTGTGGAAGGACCAGACGGCGGCCGAGCTGCTCGCCGGGTTCGAGGACGTCACCGGGCTCGACGAGCGGCTGGCGGCCCTGTTCGAGGTGCTCACCCGCGACGACGGTGATCGCGGTGCGTCATGGCTCCTGCTGGAGATGGAGCTGTGGCTGCACGGCGCGCGCGATCCCGAGATCGGCGAGCCCCTCGCCCGCAGGTACGCCGGCATCCGCGCCCGGCTGGCCGAAGGGCTGGCCGACTGGGCCGACACGGCGGGGGTGCCCCTGCGGCGCTCGCCCGAGCGGACGGCCACGGCCGTGCTCGGGGTGCTGATCGGCTGCGCGGTGCAGCACCGTCTCGACCCGCCGGCGGTCGAGACCCGGGCCGTCGTCGAGGGCCTGCGCGACCTGCTCGGCCTCCCGGACGGCCCACCGCACGACCACCACCTCTCCCGACTCGCGCCGAAAGGGGAGCACCCATGCGGATCAACCTGTTAGAGGACGCCTGGGAGCAAGCAGTACCGCACGAGCAGTTCGCCTACCTCCGCCGCCACGCCCCCGTCCACTGGCACGACATCCCCGGCGACACCGGCTTCTGGGCCGTGACCCGCTACCACGACGTCAAGGCGATCAGCCGGGACACCCGCACCTGGTCCACCGAGGTGGGCACGGCGTTCCTGCGCGACCAGACCCCGGAGTTCATCGAGGTCGCCAGCCTCATGCTGCTCAACATGGACCCGCCCAAGCAGACCCGCTACCGCCGCCTGGTCAGCGCCGGCTTCACCCCGCGTACGATCGCCCGGCTCAAGGACCAGGTGCGGCGCCGGGCCGAGCGCATCGCCGACGGCGTCCTCGACAAGGGCGGCGAGGTCGAGTTCGTCACCGACGTCGCCGAGTACCTCCCGCTGCAGATGATCTGCGACCTCATCGGGGTCCCCGAGGAGGACCACGCGATGATCTTCGAGTGGTCCAACCGCATGGTCGGCTTCCAGGACCCCGACTTCCGCACGACCCCCGAGGACGGGGAGATCGCCGCCGCCGAGATCTTCCAGTACTGCGACGGCCTGGTCGAGCAGCGGCGCAAGCACCCCCGCGACGACATCCTCACCAGCCTGGTCCAGGCCGAGATCGACGGCGACCGGCTGACCCGCGAGGAGATCGACGCGTTCTTCGTCATCCTCTGCGTCGCGGGCAACGAGACGACCCGCAACCTCATCGCGCACGCCATGAACGCCCTCATCGAGCATCCGGCCAGCTACCGCGAGCTGTCGGCCGGCCTGGGCGACGACAAGCTGTGGCACACCGCCACCGAGGAGTTCCTGCGCTGGGGGTCGTCCATCCACAACTTCCGGCGTACGGCGACGCGCGACACCGAGCTGCACGGGCAGCGCATCGCCGAGGGGGAGAAGGTGGTCACGTTCTACATGTCGGCCAACCGGGACGAGACCGTCTTCCCCGACCCGTACACCTTCGACATCCGGCGCGACCCCAACGACCACGTGACGTTCGGCGGCGGCGGCCCGCACTTCTGCCTGGGCGCCAACCTGGCGCGGCTGCAGATCACCTGCATGATCAGGGAGCTGCTGCGCCGCTTCCCGGCGGCCGAGCACGCCGGGCCGGTCCGGCGGATGCGCTCCGACTTCATCAACGGCATCAAGCACATGCCGGTCCGCTTCACGACCGCCGCCTGAACGGTCCGGGAGCCCCCGCCGAGGGGGCATGGGCCCGCCCGCACGGTCCCCCCTCCGTGCGGGCGGGCCCGTCCGCACGGAGGCGGGCGGGCCCGCCCGCGCGCTCAGTCGGGGGCTCCGGGCTGGTCGCGGTGGGTGAACATGTCGATCAGCGCCCGCACCGGCATGTCGGCCTCCGTGTGGTGCCGGAAGCGCCGGTCGGCGTTGATGCTGTAGTGGTTGCGCCGGCCCACGCGGACGGGGTCGAGGTAGCCCGCCTCCCGCAGGTCCGTGACGATGCCCTGCGCCGACCGCTCGGTGATCCCGATCGTCGCCGCGATCTCGCGGACGCGCACCTCGGGATTGCGGGCGATCTCCAGCAGCACGCGCGCGTGATTGGTGAGGAAGGTCCAGCGGGACTGGCCGCCGGTGGTGTTGCCCATCAAACTCACTCCGTAGGCCCGGGCGGAGATCTGGACCCGGCTGGGTGTCGCCCAAGATTTTATAGCGAAAAATCTTTCCTGTATTCTCATACACGCTTACCCTTGGGGCCTACAAGAAGCGCCGCGAAGATTGGCGATCTCCCGTAAGAAGGGCGACCGGCAAGGGGAGGCGACGACATGCTCAAAGGCGACAGCCCGCTCCTGCGGGGCGAGGCCCCGGCGGACGACCGGGTCCTGTACGTCGACGGGCTCCTGCGCGTCACCTCGGCCGAGCGCTCGGGCGTGCCCTCGGTCGCGCTCGTCGGCGAGATCGACCGCACCAACAGTCCCGCCCTGGCGCGCGTCCTGCGCGAGGCCGCCGGGTTCGGCGGGAGGCTGGTGATCGACGCGGCGCGGCTGTCGTTCGTCGACGTCTCCGGCGTGCGCGTGCTGCTCGGGCTCGTCCGCGAGGGCGCGGCCACGGTGAGCGAGGTGCCCGCCCAGCTGCGCCGCCTGCTGGCCATGCTCCACCAGACCCTGTAGCCGACCGGCAGAGCGCGAGGACCCGATGACCATGCTGAACCTCACCACCCGGCGATTGCCCGGCGCGAGCGTGATCGCCGTCGGCGGCGAGGTGGACGCCGTGACCGCCGACCAGCTCGAGGACTTCATCCGCGGCGCGTGCCCCGGCGCGGGGGAGCGGCTGGTGCTGGACCTGAGCGAGATGCCGTTCATGGCCAGCCCGGGCCTGCGCGTGCTCATCACCGCCGACGCCCTCCTCCGCGACGCCGGGGGCAGCCTGCACCTGGCCGGGATGCGACCCGCGCCGGCCCGCCTCCTGGAGATCACCGGCACGGCCGACGTGCTGCGGATCCACGCCACGGTCGACCACGCCCTCACCGCTCCCCTGGACGCGCAGGGCGCCTGACCGGGCTCCCCCACGGTCCACCCCGCACCAAGAGCCGCAGCCACAACATTTACCGCAGCAAGAGCCTCATGCGCCCCTACATCAGTACTGTCGGTATATAACGCACTCCGCAGCGTCATCGATAGAGTGTGGCTTGAAGGCAGTCTTTCGGGGGGATTCGCCATGACCTATCAAGCGCGGCACCACGTCACCGGCTGGGTGGGCTGGGTGTGGTTCGCGGCCGTCATGATCATCATGTCGGGCCTGTTCAACGTGATCTCCGGCCTGTACGCCATCTTCAGCGGCGACTTCTACGTCGAGACGGCCCGGCGGCTGTTCCTGTTCAACCTCACGGGGTGGGGATGGGTGCACCTGCTGCTGGGGATCCTGCTGTTCGTGGTCGGCGTCGCCCTGATGGTCGGGCAGACGTGGGCGCGCGTCATCGGGGTCATCCTCGTCATGCTCAACGCGATCACGCAGCTCATCTGGATCGCCGTCAACCCCTGGTGGTCGCTCGTCGTCATCGCGGTGGACCTGGTCGTCCTGTACGCGCTCATCGTCCACGGCCGCGAGGCGAAGGAGATGGCCGAAGGCTGAGAACACTCGCCCGGCGCGCGGCCGTCACCTCCCTGACACCGCGTGCCGGGCCTCTCCGTGTCCGCGCCCAGGGCGGGGGAAAGCGGATGAAAGCCGACGTATAACCTCGTCTCGGTTGATCTGGGTTGAGTCGTCGGTCGGGGGAGTGGCGTGCCGCTGGAACAGGTGCTCGTGTTGCTGGTGGCCGCGGCCGGCGCGGGATGGGTCGACGCGGTCGTGGGCGGCGGCGGACTGCTCCAGCTCCCGGCGATGATGCTGGCCGGGGTGCCGCCCGTCCCGGCCATGGCCACCAACAAGCTGTCGTCCGTGTTCGGGACGGCGTCCGCCGCCGTGGCCTACGCCCGAACCACCAAGCTGGACCGCCAGGTGGCGCTGCCCGGCGCCGGGCTCGCCGTGGTCAGCGCCGGCCTCGGCGCCTCGGCCGCGGCCGCCGTCTCCGCCGAGGTGCTGCGACCGGTCGTGATGGCGGTGCTGCTGACCGTGGCCGCCTTCGTGACGTTACGGCCCGCGCTCGGCGCCGTGCCGCAGCCCCACCTGCGTACCCGCGGCCGGATCACGGCCGCCGTGACGGTCGCGGGCGTCGGCGTCGCCTTCTACGACGGCATCATGGGCCCCGGCACCGGGACCTTCCTCATCATCGCGTTCACCACGATCCTCGGCCTCGACTTCGTCTCCGCGTCGGCGTCCGCCAAGATCATCAACACCGCGACGAACCTGGGCGCGCTGTTCGTCTTCGCCTGGCAGGGGCACGTGCTGTGGGGCCTCGGGCTCGGCATGGCGCTGTGCAACATCGCCGGCGCGCAGGTCGGGGCACGGATGGCGCTGCGGCGCGGCACGGGATTCGTGCGGATCGTGCTGCTGGTCGTCGTCGTGGCCATGGTGATCCGGCTCGGCTGGCAGCAGTTCACCTGACTGACGCTCCCGGGGGCCCGCGCGGGGGCGCCGGCCGTCCCTAGACTGGCGGCATGCGCGCCAGCCGCCTCCTGTCCCTCCTCCTGCTCCTGCAGACGCGCGGGCGCATGACCGCCACCGAGCTGGCCGAGGAGCTGGAGGTGTCCGTCCGCACCGTCTACCGCGACGTGGAGGCGCTGTCCGCCGCCGGCGTGCCCGTCTACGCCGACCGCGGCCCGGCCGGCGGCTACCAGCTCCTCGACGGCTACCGCACCCGCCTGAACGGCCTGACCGCCGAGGAGGCGTCCTCGCTGTTCCTCGCGGGCCTGCCCGGCCCGGCCGCCGAGCTGGGCCTGGCCGACGTGGCGGCCACCGCCGAGCTGAAGCTGCTCGCCGCCCTCCCGCCCGAGCCCCGCTCGTACGCCTCGCGCATGCGCGAGCGCTTCCTGCTCGACGTGCCCGGCTGGTACCGCGGCCCGGACGAGGCCCCCCACCTGAGCGCGGTGGCCGAGGCGGTGTGGGACCTGCGGCCGATCCGGATGACCTACCGGCGCTGGGGCAACCAGGAGGTCGAGCGGATGGTCCACCCGTACGGGCTGGTCCTGAAGGGCGGCTCCTGGTACCTGGTCGCCGCCCCGCCCGGCGGGACGCCGCGCACCTACCGCGTCTCGCGGGTCCTGACGCTGGAGACGCTGCCCGGCCGCTTCGAGCGGCCCGAGGGCTTCGACCTGACGGAGTTCTGGCACGCGTACGCCAAGGAGTTCCGCGAGCGCATGTACACCGCCGAGGCCGTCGTCCGGCTGGCCCCCGGCGCCGACGGCCTGTTCTCGTACACGATGGGCGGCGACGTCGTGGCCGCCGCGATGGAGGAGGCCGGGCCGGCCGACGCCGACGGCTGGCGCACGCTGACCGTGCCCGTCGAGTCGCTGCGGCACGGCCGCTGGATGCTGCTGCGCATGGGCGCGCTGGTGGAGGTGGTGGGGCCGCCGGAGCTGCGCGAGCTGATGGCCGAGGCGGTCGCCGAGCTGGCCAAGATGTACGGCTGACGGATGAGAGGTTTCCCCGCGGGTTCGTCTACCGTTGGGGCATGACGAACGACCTGGCTTCCCTCATGCGGCAGGCGCAGGACGACGACCCGCTGGTGGCGCTGCAGGCCACCACCGCGCTGCGCCACGAGATCGAGCGCATGGAGGCGGTTCAGGTCCGCAGGGCGAGGGTGGCCGGGCTGCCCTGGGCGCAGATCGCCGACGCGATCGGCGTCAGCAAGCAGGCCGTCCACAAGAAGTACGGCCGGCGCTGACCCTCCCGCCCGCCGGGCCGGCCACCGGCCGCCGGACCGCAACCTGAGAGGCGCCTCACCTTCGTTAGGATCGGGTCCATGCGCAAGGACGCCGTGCACAACCGCGAGCGCCTCCTGCGGGCGGCCAGGTCGCTGTTCGCCGACCGGGGGCTCGACGTGCCGCTGGAGGAGATCGCCCGCACGGCCGGCGTCAGCATCGGCACCCTCTACAACCGCTTCCCCACCCGGCAGGCGCTGGTCGACGCGGTGTTCGAGGACCGGATGGCCGTGGTGGCCCGGCTGGCCGAGGAGGCGCTGACCGCCGACGACGCCTGGGACGGGTTCGTGGCGTTCCTGACCGGCGTGTGCGAGCTGCAGGCGGCCGACCTCGGCTACAACGACGTCGCCGTCCGCGGCGCCGCCGCGGGCGACCCCGCCGGGGGCTACAGCCTGATGCGGCGCATCGTCGATCGCGCCCACGCGTCCGGGCAGCTCCGCGCGGACGTCACGCTGGAGGACATGGCGTTCGTGACCTGGGGCATCGCCGCGACCGTGCGGGCGACGTTCCGCGTCGCGCCCGGAGCCTGGCGCCGCCACCTCGCGCTGACGCTCGACGGCCTGCGCGCCTCCGCGGCCTCGGACTCCCGGCCGCTGCCGGTGCCGCCCCTGACGCCGGAGCAGACGGCCGTCCTCATGCCCGAGTGCGGCTGACCCGCCGCGCGCCACGCGGCCCGGCGGGGCGCCACGGGGGCGTCAGCAGGCGTGCGCCTCGCCCGCCTGCTCCACCCGGTCCTCGTACACCCGCACCTTGTAGCTGATCAGGTCGTAGCTCTCGCTGAGGCGCGCCATCTGCTCCTGCACCCGCTCCTGGTGCCGGCGCATCAGCACGAGGCGCTGCTCCTCGTTGCCCGGCCCCTGGCGGACGAGGTCGGTGTAGGCGCGGATGTCCGGCAACGGCATGCCGGAGGCGCGCAGGACGACGCACACGGACAGCCACTCCACGTCGCGCTCGGCGTACACGCGCCGCCCGCCCGCCTCCCGCCGTACCGGATGGGCGAGGATGCCCTCCCGCTCGTAGAAGCGCAGGGCGTGGACGCTCAGCCCGGTCCGCTCGGCGACCTGGCCGATCGTGAGCCCGGGGGCGGCGGAATCCGGCATGCGGGCCAGCATAGCGATCGGCGGAAGTTGACCTAGAGCCGCCTCTAGGGGCTAGCGTGCGACGCGTCCGGCCGCGTCGGGAGCGGGCCGGTGACCCCCCTTCTCTTCGCACAAGGAGCACGTGCATGCGTTATCGCGTCCTCGGCGGCACCGGCATCGAGGTGAGCGTCCACTGCCTCGGCACCATGATGTTCGGCGCCGTCGGCAACCCCGACCACGACGACTGCGTCCGCATCGTGCACGCGGCGCTCGACCGCGGCGTCAACTTCGTCGACACCGCCGACATGTACTCGGCGGGCGAGTCCGAGGAGATCGTCGGCAAGGCGCTCAAGGGCCGCCGCGACGACGTGGTGCTGGCCGGCAAGGTGTACTTCCCGATGGGCGAGGGCCCCAACCGCGGGGGCGCCTCGCGCCGCTGGATCGTCCGGGAGGTCGAGGCCAGCCTGCGCCGCCTGGGCACCGACTGGATCGACCTGTACCAGGTGCACCGCTTCGACGAGCGGACCGACCTGGAGGAGACCCTGTGGGCGCTGACCGACCTGGTGCGCGAGGGCAAGATCCGCGCGTTCGGCTGCTCGACGTTCCCGGTCGAGGAGATCGCGGAGGCGCGGCACCTGGCCGAGCGGCGCGGCCTCATGCGTTTCCGCACCGAGCAGCCGCCGTACTCGCTGCTGCGCCGCGGGGCCGAGACGGCGGTGCTGCCGCTCTGCCAGAGGTACGGCATGGGCGTGCTGACCTGGAGCCCGCTGGCCTCGGGCTTCCTGACCGGGAAGTACCGCAAGGGCCGCGCGGCGGATCTGTCCACGGGCCGGGCCGCGCTCACGCCCGCCCGCTTCGACCCGGCGCTGCCGGGCAACGCGGCCAAGTACGACGCCGTCGAGGAGCTGGCGGCCGTGGCCGAGAGCGTCGGCTGCTCGCTGCCGGAGCTGGCCGTGGCGTTCCCGGTGGCCCATCCGGGCGTCACCTCGGTGATCATCGGGCCGCGGACCATGGACCACCTGGAGTCGCTGCTGAAGGGGGCGTCGCTGACGCTGGACGACGAGACGCTGGACCGGATCGACGCGATCGTGCCGCCCGGCACGGACCTCTACCAGGCCGACGGGGCGTGGCGGCCGCGGGTGCTGACCGACGCCTCGCTGCGCCGCCGCCCGGCCGCCGACCGCGCCGCCGCGGTCTGACTCCCCGGGGCCGGCGCAGGACGCGGACGTCGTGATGACCCGCGCCGCCGTGGCTGTCGTCGACAAGGCCGGCCAGAAACCGCCACGGGACTGACCGCTCGTCCGGCCGCGGCGACTCAGCCGGTCTCGCGGGCCTTCACGGCCTCGGCGTTCCAGCCGAGCCCGATGGCCAGGGCGACGGCGACGGCGGCCAGCGCGACCCACAGCGCGGTCATCGGCGACATCCACTCACTCAGGAGACCGGCCAGCCCCGTCCAGGCGAAGGGCGGGGCGGCGAGGCCCGCGACGGACGCCGCGGTGACCACGGTGGTGCGCAGGGTGCTGCCGATGGCGTCGGCCACGGGGGCGACGGCCCGCCCGGCCACCTGGGCGGACAGGGCGCCGAGGACGAAGCAGCAGCCCAGAAGCGTCAGGACGGTGAGAACCGAGGCCGCCGTGACACCTTCGTCCTGCACCCCCGGCGGGCCGTCGAAGACCTGCTCGAACCCCGTGCCGTCGATCGCTCCCATGACGGTGTCGAACTCGTCGTCCAGACCCACGAGGGCCAGGGCGAGCAGCGACAGCGTCACCAGCGCGGCGCCGGCGGCCTGCCACGGCGGCAGCTTCCTCCGGGCCGGGGTGCGCGGTTCCGTCGGCGTGGGGGGTGTGGTCGGGGGCGGGGTGAGGATCGCCGTCTCGCGTTCGGTGATCATCCTCGTGACGTCCAGGGGAAGCCACCACGGCGGGTCAGCGGAGGGGTCGGCGAGCCGGTCGATGACGGCGGGGACGTCGGGGCGCCCGGCCGGCTCCTTGGCCAGGCAGGTGGTGATCAGGTCGGCGAGGTCGTCCGGGATCCCGGACAGATCGGGCTCCTCGTGCACGATCCGGAAGCCGAGCGCCTCGCCGTGGCCGGAGCCGAAGGGGCTGCGGCCGGTCGCGGCGTAGGCCAGCACGCTGCCGAGGGCGAACACGTCGGACGGCGGCCCGACCGCGTGGCCCCGGGCCTGCTCGGGCGACATGAACGCCGGGGTGCCCACCACCATGCGCGAGTGGGTCTGGCCGACGAGGTCCAGGGCGCGGACGATGCCGAAGTCGATGAGGCGGGGACCGCCCTCGGCCAGGATCACGTTGCCCGGCTTGAGGTCGCGGTGCACGAGCCCGCAGGCGTGGACGGCGGCGAGCCCCTCGGCCAGGCCCGCCCCCAGGACGGCGACCGACGCGGCCGGCAGCGGGCCGTGGCGGCTCACCGCCTCGTCCAGGGACGGTCCGGGGATGTAGGCGGTGGCCAGCCACGGCCGCGCGGCGGAGGTGTCGGCGTCGATCACCTGGGCGGTGTAGAAGCCGCCGACCTTGCGGGCCGCCTCCACCTCCTGGGCGAAGCGGCGCCGGAAGTCCGCGTCCCCGGCCAGCTCCGGGCGCACCACCTTGACCGCGACCGGGCGCCCGCCGCGCGAGCGGCCCAGGAACACCTCGCCCATCCCGCCGCCGCCCAGCCGTCCCACCAGCCGGTACGGCCCCATCTCGGACGCGTCGCCCGCCCGTAGAGCATGGATCACGGCGGTCACCGGCTCCTCTGCGGGGGCGGAGCGTCGTTCGTCTCGCGGTCTCGCTCGGGCATCGCGGTCCTCCTCGGCGGGACCGGCCCCCGGCGGCGAACCAGACCCTTGCTAGAGAATTTTTCTAGAAGAGTTTTTTGGATAGGCTCTCCGGTTGTCAATCGATACGGAGGAATGCGGCGTGAGGTCGGCGAAGCAGGCGCGCGGCCGGGAGACCGTCGAGCAACTGGTGGAGGCCGCGATGGCGGTCTACGCCGAGGGCGGCCCCGAGCGCTTCACGCTGACCGCCGTCGTCGAGGCCGGCGGCGTGAGCGTGGGCAGCCTCTACCACCACTTCGGCAGCTTCGACGTCCTGGCCGCGGAGGTGTGGAGCCGCTGCATGGCCGATCTGCTCGACCACCTCGGAGCGGCCCTGCGGGCGACGCGCACCGCCCGCACCGGCATCCGCGCCCTGGTCGTCGGCTACCTGCGCTGGGCCGCCGAGCACCGGGCACAAGCGCACTTCCTGCTCGTGTCGCCGTACGCGGGGCACGTCCTTCCGCACGCCGAACGGATGCGGGCCGGCAAGGCGGAGCGGATGGAGGCCATGGCCGCGTGGTTCGCGCCGCACGTCGCGGCGGGCCGCATCCAGGACCTTCCGCCCGCGCTCATCGAGATGCTCGTGATCGGGCCGGTCGCCGAGACCGTCCGCCGCTGGCTGGCCGGGGTGCCCGGCATCGACCTCGACGAGGCCGCCAGGCTGCTGCCCGATCGGGTCTGGCAGTCCGTGCGGGGGCCGGACTCCTAGCGGTCCGCCCTCACCGGGGGATCATGGCGGCGATGTCGGCGAACAGGCGGTCGTGGGCGGCGGCGGCCTCGGCCGAGGTCAGGTCCATGTTCTGGATGAAGCCGTGCTCCAGGCCCGGCTCCTGCCGGTGCCGCACGCGGGCCCCGGCCTCCGCCAGCCGGCGGGCGTAGGCGTCGCCCTCGTCGCGCAGCGCGTCGTGCTCGGCGGTCACGATGAGCGTGTCCGGCATGCCGGACAGGTCCGCGGTGAGCAGCGGGCTGGCGTGCGCGCGGCCCGCAGGATCGGGCGTCCACAGCGCGACCGCCCATTCCAGGAAGTCGGCGTCCAGCGAGTGACCGGAGCCCTTCTCGGCGACGCTCGGCTGCGAGAGCGTCAGGTCGGTGTTGGGGCAGATGAGGATCTGCAGGCCGGGCAGCGGCTCGCCCGCGTCGCGCAACCGCAGGCAGGCCATGGTCGCCAGGTAGCCGCCGGCGCTGTCACCGGCCACCGCCGCCGGGCGCGCCCAGCGCAGCACCGCGGCCACGTCCTCGACGGCCGCCGGGTACGGGTGCTCGGGGGCGCGCCGGTAGTCGACGGCCAGCACCTCGACGTCGCAGGTCTCGGCGATGCGCCGGCAGGTGCGGTCGTGGGTGTCGAGGTCGCCGATGACGAAGGCGCCGCCGTGCGCGAAGACCATCAGCGGCCGCGCCTGCTCCGACGGCCGGTAGTGGCGCAGCGGCAGCCCGCCCGGCCCGCGGAGGTCCTCCACGCGCGCCAGCTCGGGGCCTCGGGGGCGGGCGGCGGCCCGCAGGCGCGTGCCTTCGCGCAGCGCCGACACGTCGGGAACGGTCATGAGGCGGCCTCTCCACTCGCCGGGGACCGATCAAGACTAGCGGCATGCGGGCTGACCAGGGCCTCGCGCTGGGCCGGGCTGAGGCGGTCCGGCCGCGCCACGACGGTGTACGCGCCGGAGCCGGTGCGCTCCACGGCGAGCGGGTCGGCGATGATCGGGCGGCGTTCGACGGCGTCCACGGCGGCGGTGACGCGCCCGGGCGGCCAGTCCAGCGCGGCGGCCAGCTCGTCCCGGGTGAGCGGCCGGCCGGCGTGCACCAGCGCGGCGAGCACCGTCAGCGCGTCGAGCACGACGGCCTCGGTGAGACCGCCGCCGTCCATGTGCTCGCTGATCTGGGCGAAGAACCGGCCCATCCGGCCCAGCCGGATCCCGGCGGGGGTGCCGGCGCCGAAGACGCCGGCGCCGCGCCGGGCGGCCTCCGCCACCTCGGCGTGCGCCCCGGTGTCGGCCCTCCAGGCCCGCCGCCAGACGTCCTCGCCGACGACGTACCGCTCGCGCCGCCCCCGGGAGTCCGGTTCGCGCCGCAGCAGCTCGATCACCTCCAGGGCGGCGATGGCCTTGGACACCGACGCCGGACTGACCTGGAGCCGGCGTACCAGCTCGGCGGCCGTCAGGCTCCCCGTGTCGGAGGTGATCAGGCAGGCGAACACCCGGGAGGCCATCCGGGTCAGCCCGGTGCCCGCCAGCGAGACCGCCAGCTCGTCCACGAACGCGCGCACCTCCTCGGACGGCCGTCCGTCGATCGGCGGCTCCGCCTGCGGCCCGCCGGTCGGCCCGCGCCGGCGGGCGCGCCGCCCGGCGGCCTGCTGGGCGCGGTCGGCGAGGTAGCCGCCGTGGAGGCCGTTGCGCGCGACCTCCCGGCTGATCGTGGAGGTCGGCCTGCCGAGGCGCCTGGCGATCTCGGCGTACCCGAGCCCTTCGGCGAGCCAGGCCGCGATGAGCCGGCGGTCCTCGTGGGTGAGTCTGGCTCCGGGCATCGGCCGGCCTCCTGCGGGTGGACGTGGTGGCGTTCATCCACACTACATTGCAACGGAGCGGCGGGTGCGGGTTGCATTACCCGGCAAGGCGGTTGCAACGATTGCCTGCTGTGACCTGTTCAGACGTGGATTTCGTTCGGCCATCGCGTTGACGCTTCATAAAACGCAATGTAGCTTTTCGTTGCCCGGAAACTCCGGGAAAGCGACAGAGAGGAAGCGACGATGCACGTGATGGCGATCTCCACGATCTCCGACGGGGACGGGTTCTGGGCCGCGCTCAAGGAGGCGTACGGCCGGCTGCCCAAGGGCGCCCGGTGGGTCCTGGCCGTGGCCGGGGCCGATGGCACCAAGGCGGTGAACGTCATCGTCCACGACTCG
Source organism: Nonomuraea montanisoli (assembly GCF_013363975.1). Lineage (GTDB taxonomy): Bacteria > Actinomycetota > Actinomycetes > Streptosporangiales > Streptosporangiaceae > Nonomuraea > Nonomuraea montanisoli. The sequence continues at coordinate 217,084 of NZ_JABWGN010000006.1, forward strand.
ATCGACGGCGTCAGAGCCATCGTCGAGGGGCCCACCGCCCCCTTCGCCGTGACGGAGTACTTCGAGGCCGACGCCGCCAACGCGGTCGGCCTCCCCAAGTAGCCCGGGACGGTCCCGATGACAGCGACATGGGACCTCGAACGGGTCCGGGGGCGGGTCACCGAGCTCCTGGCCGAGTACCGGATCCCGAGCACGGCGATCGGCGTGCTCCAGGACGGGCGGATCACCGGCCTCGCCGCCGGCGTCACGAACGTGCTGACGGGCGAGCCGGCGACGACCGGCACCGTCTATCAGCTCGGCTCCATGACCAAGACCTGGACCGCCCTCGCGTTCATGCAGCTCGTCGACGAGGGCAAGGCCGGGCTGGACGAGCCGGTCCGCGCGTACCTGCCCGGCTTCGAGGTCGCCGACCCCGTCACCTCCGCCGAGGTCACGCCGCGCCACCTGCTCAACCACACCAACGGCATCGAGGAGGACTACGGCGACCCCGGCGAGGGCGACGACGTGTACGCGCGCATGGTGGCCGGCATCACCGGAGCGCCCCAGGTCCACCCCCTGGGCCGCACCCACGGCTACAGCGCGGCCCTCGGCTACGCGATCCTCGCCCGCGTCATGGAGGTGATCGACGGCAAGGGGTGGGACGCCGTCATGCGCGACCGCCTCCTCGGCCCCCTCGGGCTGACGGCCACGAGCAGCAGGCACGAGGACGTGGACCAGGACCGCGCCGCGACGGGGCACATCGTGCGCTCGCTCGACGAGGGGCCGGTCATCTCGCCGGTGAGCCACCTGCCCCGCGCCTTCGGGCCCGGCGGCAACCTCACCTCCACCGTCGCCGAGGTGCTCGCGATGGCGCACGTCCTCCTCCACGAGGGCAGGGCGGCCGACGGCACACGGATCGTCTCGGCCGAGGCGGTGCGGGAGATGATGACCTCCCGGGTCGCCGTGCCCGACCCGTACATGTTCGGGCCGGCCTGGGGCCTCGGGCTCATCGTGTGCGACTGGCACGGCGAGACCGTGTACGCGCACGACGGCAGCACCATCGGCCAGAACGCCCGCCTGCGGATCCTGCCCGACTCCGGCGTCGCCCTCACGATGCTGACGAACGGAGGCCCGCGCGAGAGCTTTTACAAGAAGGTGTTCGACGAGATCCTGGCCGACCTCGGAGCGGCCACGATCCCCGGCCTGCCCGCGCCGGACCCGACGCTGAGGCTCGACCTGTCCAGGTACGAGGGCGTGTACGAGCGGCCCGGCTCCCGCTACGAGGTCCACGCCGAGGGCGGGCGGCTCCGCCTCACCCTCGTCATGAACCCGGAGAACGCCCGGTTCCTCGGCCGCCCCGACCGGATCACCTACGACCTGCTCCCGGTGAGCGAGACGCACTTCCTGATGCCCTCCGACGATCCCCTCGAGGACACTCAGACGGTCGCGATCTACGACTTCCAGGACGGGGCCGCGCGATACCTCCACACCAACTGCCGGGTGACCCCGCGCACCAGGGAGCCGGTGGAGGCGCGGGAGTGAGGCGTTCGGCGCCTGCGCCCGTCATCCCCCAGGCGATGAGCGCCAGGGGGTCCACATCGTCCCCGAAACTAGCGTTCATCAGGAAATATCCGGCAGAGCACGCCGCGGCCAGCACCCCCAGCGCCAGGCCCAGCGCGTCCAGCCGTATCTCCCGCCACACCTCGGCCACGATCGCGAGGCCCGCGACCGCGACGACTGAGCTGGTCACGGTCGGCCGGGTGTCCGCGGCGGCGGGCTTCACGCCGTAGGGCTCTGGACGGACACCTACTGTCGAAGGTCCTGTCGAAGGTCGGTCGTCGTGGGACCGGCTGGGACGGCGGGGGTTCGAGGCCATGTCCAGGCGGAGCGCAGGATGAAGGCCAGGAGCAGCCCCTCGATTCCGATGGAGAGGCCGTAGAAGGGGGCCCAGTCCCAGGACTCCCCTACCGCGTTGAACACCGAGTAGGGGATGTACAGCGATGCGACGACGAGGCTCGTAGCGCGGTTCACCCGGGCGGGCAGCGTCATGGAGAGCATCACCATCAGGGCCGGGATCGCCACGGACGCGAGCATCATGGTCAACAACGTCGGGCTGATGTCGAACTCGAAGACGACGCCGGCGCGGAGGTTGTCGATGACGCCGGGCTTGTGGAGGTGGAAGTAGTCGACGTAGATGTAGAGGAACATGAAGCTGGTCCATGCGGCGGCGAGCTTGGCGTGCACGGTGACCGGCGGGTTGTCGAGCAGGTTCGGGGTTTTCGTTCGGATGGTCATCGGTTCTTCTTTCGAGAGGAGCGGTCCCTCCGCCGGAGTGGCGGCAGGGATGTACCGAGGCCGCGCCCACCTGGACGAGCACATCGCCTCGACCGGGCAGCGGTAGCCCGGACCTCGGACGACTCGAGCGCCGAGGGCAGGCCGTAGCGGTGCTGGTCGGCGGCCGGCATCGTCGTCGCCCCGGCCGCATTCGCCCCCGGCACCATGCGTGCTCCGGCACTCGATCGCTGTTCGATTCCCACAGAAGCCTCCTCACGTCCGAGCTGGTTCGTACACCGTACCTCGTACGGTGTACTACAAGCCGTACGCTGTACCATGACCGTGCGCTGGACGATTGTCAAGCCGTTCGAGCGAGCGAGAGGAGACCCGTGTCTGCGAGGGAACAACGCCAGGTGGCGTCAGACGCGGCGCTGAGCAGGCAACGGGTGGTGGTCGAGGCGGTCCGGCTCGCCGACCGCGAGGGGGTCGACGGGCTGAGCATGCGCCGGCTGGCCGGCGCGCTCGGCGCGGGCGCGATGTCGCTCTACTACTACGTGGCGAGCAAGGAAGAGTTGCTGGACGCCATGATCGACGTCGTGTTCGAGGAGATCGAGCTCCCGCCTGAAGAGACCGACTGGCAGTCAGCGATGCGACGTCGGGCGGTATCCGTCCGACAGGTTCTCGCACGCCACCCGTGGGCGATCGGCCTGATGGAGTCGCGGACATCGCCGGGGCCCGCGAACCTCCGCCACCGCGAAGCGGTCACCGCCTGCCTGCGGAGGGCCGGCTTCCCGGTCTTGATGGCGACGCACGCCAACTGGTTGCTCGACAGCTATGTATACGGTTTCGCCCTGCAGGAAGCCAGCCTGCCGTTCGACACCGCCGATGAGTTCGCGGACATGGCCGAGGACGTCTTCCTGCCCCAGCTTCCTCCTGACGAGTTCCCCTACCTCAACGAGTCCGCCGCGGTGCTCGCCGCTGCCGGCTACGACCCGGCGGAGGAGTTCACCTTCGGCCTCGACCTCGTCCTGGCCGCCCTCGAGCCCCTGAGAGTGCCTACGTGAGCCTCCTATCCGTGATGTCGTGATGTGATCGTGTGGATGTGTAGTGTTGCCGCCAGTCTGCGGGTCCAGTTGTGCTGGGATGGCGCGGTGACTGAGCGCAAGCCGTACCCGAGCGACTCAACCGACGCTCGGTGGGCGTTGATCGAACCGGTCCTCGCGGCATGAGATCGGCGCCGCCAGCGCTTCACGGTGGATAAGGGGAGGCGGGCGGTGGCGCGGGCGGCCTTGAGATCTTGGCCAGAGGCGATGGCCCGGCACAGTTCCAGGAGGTCGGCTGAGCGCAGTGTCAGCCCGGCCACTAGCAGTGTGACGACCCGAGTTGCGGCGTCACCGTCGTGGCGTGGCTGGCGCGTAGGTCGCACCTTGTTCAGCCGGGACCCGCCGCTTCTGGACCGTCCCCCGGCGCGACGCCCTCGTCGGCTACCTGCTGATCTCGCCGCAACTCGTGGGCAGCGCGCTGTTCGTCCTGCTGCCGCTCGGCCTGGTCGCGTACTACAGCCTCCAGAACTGGAACATGCTGGCGGGCAGCACCGCGTTCTTCTCGCCGGTGCTCGTGTCGCTGGTCGCCTGGACCATCGTCTGGCAGCTCCTGCTCCAGCAGGACGGCGGCGTCAACGGCCTGCTCGGCGTGGCGGGCCTCAACATGGTGTTGTTCCTGGCGGCGCATCAGCCCGACGATCCTGCTCACCTCGATCATCACCGTGGTCGGGTCGCTGCAGGTGTTCGCCCAGATCGCCGTGCTCACCCAGGGCGGGCCCGGCATGTCCACCACGGTCCTCGTCTGCTACCTGTGCGGCGCTCACACCGCTGCAGTGGCGGCTGCCCCTTGAGCGGCTCCTGCCAGACGGTGCGGTTGGCGGGGTCGCGAGCCGTGTCCGGCGGCTCGGCCACCGCCACCGCCGACGGCTTCGACGTGCGCCGGGGCCGCACCACGATCCGCTTGCGCTGGAACACTCCCCAGCAGGCGACCGTCGCGGCCGGCAGCGTGCGCTGCCTCCGCGACGGCGCTCGCCGCTTCCACGCCCTGCGCATCCCTCACCAGGGCACGTTCGACCTCACGATCATCCTGGGCTGACACGGCCTCATGGGCTGCGCCGTCCGTCCGCCGGCGGCCGGGACCTCACTCTCATCCGCTCTCCCGGGCGCGGAGTGGCTCGGCGTCCAGCAGGACGAAGAGAATCGTGCAGGGCTTGTCGGAGCGATTGTCCCAGGCGTGGCTGGTGCCTCGCTGGACCAGCACGTCGCCGGCACGCATGAGAGTCTCGCCACTGTCGAGGACGCTGTAGACCTCGCCGTCGATGACGTAGGCGTAGTCGAGTGATTCGGTGCGATGGACGTACGCGGCCGCGCCTGATCCGCGCGGCGGGAACTCGACCACGCGTAGCACGCTGCCCCGGGCCGGGGGCGCCAGCGACACCCCTGGCCCGACCGGGTCGAGGTAGGGGTCCGCGTTGCTGGGGCGTCCCTCGTGCAGCCAGAGGTTGGTCACGGTGGCGTTGGCGATGATCTCGACGTGCGGACATGCGCGGTCTTCGGCGACGAGGGATCGCGCGTCGCGGTCATGGCCGGTGACGATTCTTCGGAATGTCCGCATTATCGGGCCTTCGTCCCTTTCCGCTGCCAGAGAATGTAGCTTCTGAGCGATTCGCCGCCGATCTTCATCGGCGGAGTGTCGAGTTTCAGCGTGTCCTCGCCCTCGAAGACGCATGTTCTGGTGAGGTCGGCACCGACGAAATTTGGAAATGTCGCGATCTGTACGTGATGGACAACCGTCGCGGTCGGCTCGTCGACCTCGTAGGTGCCGGCGTACGAGATGATCGAGCGGTACGCTTCGGCCCGTTCCTCTCGCGTGCCACCGTCGAGCGACCCGTCGGCGAAGGACGCGCGCTCGGCGCGCATGAGATGGGCGCTCATCGTTCCCTCTTCGGTGTAGATGAGCAGCCCCGTGCAGTCCGCGACCGGGCCAAGGGGTGGATCGATCGTTTCCTCACCCCGGAAGACCTGCCAGTCGATCATCCGCCAACTGCCGAGAAGCCGGGCGCGGACCGAGGTCGTCGCCGGTGATCCTGTCATCTCGTCCGCCCGGTCACATCGGCGGCGCGACGAACAGGCCGCGGTCGACGTCGTTGTGCGAGCGGGCGGCGATGAACTCGTTCATCTCGTTCGCGGTGCCCCACTGGTCGGCGTTGGCGGGATCGGTCAGGTCGTAGATGTGCGGGTGCCAGGTGTCCTCGTCGATGATCTCGAGCTCGGTCGTGTATTCGACGGTGTTCCCGGCGTGGTCGAGGAAGTAGCTGAACGAGTTGTCCCCGGCACGGTGCCGTCCCGGTCCCCAGAGGCGCTCGAAGCCGAGGCGGTGCAGGCGCCCGGTGCCCCGCATGAACTCGTCGACGCCGCGCAGCTCGAACGAGGCATGGTGGAAGGCGGCATGCGGACCGCGTACGAAGCCGAAGCTGTGGTGGAAGGTGTTGCACCGCAAGAACCACATGATCTCGCGGTCGCCGATGCGCATCGTGTCGGACAGCCGGAACCCGAGGTTCTCGACGTACCAGCGGACGGTCACTTCCGGGGTGGGCGTGTTCATCAGCACGTGCGAAAGCCGTACCGGCACGGACTCGCGCTCCTCGATCCTGCGGTGCGCCCGGACCGCGACGTCCGCGGAGACCTCGACGACTCGCCCCTCGTTGTCGAAGAACCGTACGCCGTAGCCGCCGCCCGGTGTGTCCAGCGCGCGGGGTTCGTGGACGAGCCTCACTCCTCGACCGATCAGCCGCTCGGTCAAGGCATCCACCTCGGCGGGGCCGGCGCAGCCGAACGCGATGAGGTCCGTGCGCTTCTGGTCGTCCTCGCGTAGCCGGACGACGTACAGCTCCGGTGAGCCCTCGGCGGCGAGAAAGGAGACCCCCGAGTCGTTGGCCGTCTCCGTCAGCCCCCACGTCTCCCGGTAGAACGTGCGCTGGTCGGCGAAGTTCGGCATCGCGATGTCGACGTGCCGCAGGTGTGTGATCGGACCGGTGGCGTGCATGTCAGTTCCCTTCTGTTGCCGGCCGGCCGAGCCGGTCGGTCAGCCAGTCGACGATGGTCGGCAGGACGGGGCCGGATCCCATGTGTCCGCCGGGAAAAAGCCGTGCGGTCTTCGGGTCACCGTGCTCGAGGGCGAGGTGGATGTCGGCGGAGGCGTTCTGCTGGTCGTCCTTTCCGTTGACCAGCAGCAGCGGACACGACCTCAGGTCCAGAATTCCCTGGTCCAGCAGGGAGAGTTCGGGGCAGCGCGCGACGTAGTCGGCGAAGGTGGTGCCACCGAAGATGCGAGCGCGGGCGGGCATGAGATCCATCAGGTAGGACGCGGCGTTCCGGGACTTCTCCTGCCATTCGGGCTGGAACGTCAGGTGCACCCCGCCGCCCCAGTTGACCGCGGCGGTGAGATGTTCGCGGTGCGTGTGCGCCAGTTTCATCGCCCAGTACCCGCCGAAGGACAGCCCGAGGGCCGCGACCCGATCCGCGTCGAGGTCGTTCCTGCTCCGCAACCAGTCGAACACCGGATCCCACTGGCGTTCCGCGTCCGGACCGGCCAGCACCGGAGACTGCCCGACACCCGGCTTGTCGATGTGCACCGTGGCGAAACCATGCTCGCGCAGCAGCCGACCGCGGGCGTAGCTCTCCTCTTTCCACACGTCGATTCCGCCCCACATCAGCACGACCGGTGCCCTGGCCGCGCCGGAGCCGGGTGGCCGGGCCACCAGGAGCGAGACGGAGTCGCCTTCGTCCGCGCGACCGTCGAACGGGACACTGACCTGTTCGACGGGCGTGTTCTCCAGTTCGCAGACCCGGGCGAAGTAGGTCCGAGCCAGCTCGTACGCGGCCAGCTTGGCGGGATGGGTGGGCGAGGGGTATCGCCCGAGGAACGCGAACTGGTAGGCCTGCCACCAGTTCTCCAGCGCGGTGCCGCGGTCGCCGTCGGCTTCGGCCCGCTCGGCCGCCGCCGCGAACTCCGCCGCGCCGCCGAGCCAGTGCTCCGCCCAGCGGACCGGGTCGACGCCGGGCAGCGTCTCGATGTACCGGGAAGCCGCGGCCTCGCCGATGGCGTTGAACGGGTTGCGCCGCTGCGCGAGATGCGTACGCAACCACGACTTCGCCTCTGGCAGGGACGGGGCGGTCTCGTCGGCCAACCGGACCTCCTCCTTCACGTCGGTCATGCCGGGAGCGCCATCCGCTGGTGGCACGCCTCGATGAGTGGATACGCATCGCGATGTCGTTGCTCCTGCTCGAGGCCCGCGATCGCGACCGATGTCTTCACCAGGACCGCGCACCGTTCCCGGCGGCGGTCCATGAATGCCTTGAGCGCCTTCCGGGTGTCCTGGCAACGGTCCAGCTCCTGAGCCAGGACCAGGCCGTCCTCGATGGCGAGTGCGGCCCCGCTGGCCATCTGCGGCGAGGGCGCGTGCGCGGCGTCGCCGATGACGACGCTGGTCCCGTCGAACCACGACGTGTCGACGAACGCGGTCTGCGCGGGCCGCCGAACCACCGAATCGGACCGTGCGACCTGGGGGCGGATCTCGGCGACACGGCCGGTGAACGGTGCCAGCAGATCCGCCATCCGCGGGGCGAGGCCGGCATCCGGAAGCACGTCCGGTCGAACCCCGTTCTCGGTGAGGAAGACGTATGCCTGGCTCGGGGAGATCGGCACGACTCCCGCCTGGTGGACGGCACCGGCGAAGGTGTGGATGCCGGTGGCCCAGTCGGGACGCGGCACGAGGGCCCGCCACACCATCTGGCCGTGATAGCGAATCGGGGCAGGACGGCCGATGAGGTCACGAACGACGGAACGAATGCCGTCGGCACCCACGAGCAGGTCGACGGTTCGCACCGTCGCGTCGGTCAGTTCGGCGCGTACCCGGCCGTCCCCCGGGTCCAGGTGGGAAACACTGAGTCCATAGCGGATCCGCGCACCGAGCCGCAGCGCCTCGGTGCGCAGGATCCGGTGCAGCTCCGGGCGCGCGATCCCCACCATGGCCGGGCGATCCTGGCCGATCAGGCGCGGGAGCTCGATCGGGATCGCCACCCCGTTCGCGTCGACGTTGGTGATGACGCTCATGCCGTACCCGGTGGCGAGGCACTGATCGGCCAGCCCCAGGCCGTCGAGCGCGCGAAGCGAAGGGCCGGTCAGGCTCAGCCCCCATCCGGCGGTGGCACCCTCACCGCCCGCTTCGATGACCTCGACAAGCCATCCCCGTCGAGCCAGGGCGCTCGCTGTGGTCAATCCCGCGATGCCGGCACCGACGATCAGCGCTGAACGTGCGCCGTCACTGTTGTCCATGGGCCCTCCATGCCGCTGTGTTCGGCCAAGCTAGGCGGGCGGCCCTGAGTGCCCAGTCCGGTTCAGGCGAATGTTGTCCGGTTCCGGCAACGGTTCCGGAATCGGATACCGACGTCTGGAACCGGACAACGACCTCGTCGCCGCGGACCTAGCGTGTCCAGCACCGCAACCGGAGGTCCGACCCAGGAGGACGACACGTGCGCATCGGCAACCTTGCAGGACGGCTCACTCTGTTCACCGCGACCGACCCGGTCCGCGCGGTCGACGTCGAGAAGGCGTCGGCCGGCCGGTTCGGCTCGGACCCGCAGGCGGTGTTCGCGGTGTGGGAGGAGTTCCTCGGCTGGGCGCGTGCCGCCGACCTGTCCGGCGCGACCGGGTTCGACCTGGCCGATCTCGACGCCCCGGCGCCCGCCCCCGGCCAGGTCTTCGCGATCGGGCTCAACTACGCCGAGCACGTCGAGGAGTCCGCGATGGACCGGCCGGAGCGGTTCCCGTTGGTGTTCACCAAGTTCCGCTCGGCCCTGTCCGGCCCGGTGACCACGGTGGTGCTGCCCGACGGCGGGCACACCGACTGGGAGGTCGAGCTGGTCGTGGTGATCGGCCGGGACGCGCGAGCCGTCGCCGCCGACGCCGCGTGGAGTCACGTCGCCGGGCTGACCGTCGGCCAGGACATCAGCGAACGGATCGGGCAGCTCGCCGGCCCCAGTCCGCAGTTCAGCCTGAGCAAGTCACATCCGGGCTTCGCGCCGCTGGGGCCGTGGCTGGTCACCGTGGACGAGTTCGACGACCCGGACGATCTCGCCCTCGGCTGCGAGATCAACGGCGAGCCCGTGCAGCGCGGCCGGACCCGGAACCTGCTGTTCGGGATCCCCGCGCTGATCGAGGGGCTGTCCAAGGTCACCCCGCTGCGCGCAGGGGACATCCTGTTCACCGGCACCCCGTCCGGGGTCGGACTGGGGCGCAGGCCGCAGCGTTTCCTGCGCGATGGCGACGTTCTCACCAGTCACGTCGAGGGCGTCGGGGAGCTGCGCCAGACCTTCACAGCGGGCTGAGCCCGGGAGTGCGACACCGCCACCGCCCGACCCGACGAGGAGAACCATGGCACTACACAGACTGGCGCGCGTGGTCATCGGCGTTCCGGACGTCGTCGCGACCGGCGCCTACTACCGCGACTTCGGACTGGACCAGCTGTCCGACGATCCCCGCGGGCAGCGCTTCGGTACCCAGGACGGTGGCGAGCAACTCAGCCTTGTCCCTAGCCCACGACGCAGGCTCGTCGAACTCACCGTCGGCGCCGACGACGCGGACGACGTCGGCCGGGTCGCGGCCGCCCTGACCCGGCTCGGAGTCGCGGCCGAGGGCGGCAGGCCCGGTGCCGGCTGGATCGCGGCGGTCGAACCGGTCACCGGGCTGCGCGCCGTCGTCCGCGTCGAGCCGCGCCGCGTCCAGCGCGCGGTCGCGGCGACCCCGTACAACGGGCCCGGCCGGATCGACCGCACCGGCCGGGCACCCGGCGTCGAGCGCACCGCGGCGGTGCGGCCCCGCAGGCTCGGGCATGTCGTGGTGGGCAGCACCGATCCGGACGCGACCGAGCGGTTCTTCCGCGACGGGCTGGGTTTCCGGCTCTCCGACCGGATCGCAGGTGCGGGAGCCTTCCTGCGCTGTTCCACCGACCATCACAACGTCCTGGTCCTTCGCGCTCCGACGACGTTCCTGCACCACACCTCATGGCAGGTCGACGACGTCGACGAGGTCGGCCGGGGCGCCACAGCGATGTTGGCGGGCCATCCCGAACGGCACGTCTGGGGTCTCGGCAGGCACCACGCCGGCTCGAACTTCTTCTGGTACCTGAAAGATCCCGCAGGCAACTTCAGCGAGTACTACTCCGACATGGACTGCATCGTCGACGACCAGCTCTGGACGGCGGAGGCCCTCGAGGGCGCCAAGGGCCTGTTCAACTGGGGGCCGCCGCCTCCACCGTCGTTCCTGCGGCCGGAGGACCTCGCCGAGCTGATGACCGGCGCACACGCGCCGCGCTGACCTTTCGCCCGATCCCTCGCCGGAGGTGACGATGACCGAGACCGAGACCACCGATCCGACCGGACGGCCACGCGACGACATCCTGCACGACGTCGTGCTGATCGGGTACGGCCCGGTCGGCCAGACCCTGGCGGCCCTGCTCGGGCAGGCCGGCCACAAGATCGCGGTGTTCGAGCGCTGGCCCCGGCTGTACGGCCGGGCGCGCGCCGGGCACGTCGATCACGAGATCATGCGGATCTTCCAGTCCCTCGGCATCGCCGAGCGGGTCGGGCGGGACATGTTCCGCGCCACCAAGTACGTGTTCCGCAACGCGGGCGGCGAGACCCTGCTGACCTTCGACTGGGACGCCGACGGCATCTCCGGCTGGCCCTCGGACTACATCATGTACCAGCCGTCGATCGAGGACGCGCTTGACGCGGCGGTGCGCGCCCAGCCGACCGTCTCGGTGCACCAGGGCTGGGAGGCCACCGCGCTCACCCGGCACGAGGACCACGTCGAAGTCACCCTGCGCGAGAGCACCGGATCCCGCACCGGCAAGGGAGTCCTCGGCGCGCGGACCCGGACGGTTCGGGGCCGGTACCTGGTGGGCGCCGACGGCGCGAACAGCTTCGTCCGTACGCGACTCGGCACCACCCAGACCGACTTCGGGTTCCGGGAGACCTGGTTCGTCTGCGACCTCGAGCCGAAGGTCGCGCTGGACTTCGGATTCGACAACGGGCAGGTGTGCGACCCGGCCCGGCCGCACTGCCTGTTCCAGCTCGGCACCCGGCACCGCCGGTTCGAGTTCGCGCTGTTGCCCGGCGAGGATCCCGAGCGATTCGGTGACCCGCGGACGGCCTGGAAGCTGCTCGCGCCCTACGGCGTCACACCGGACAAGGCCGATCTCGTCCGGCACGCGGTCTACACCTTCCAGGCCAGGCTCGCCGACCGGTGGCGCCGCGACCGGATCCTGCTGACCGGCGACGCCGCGCACGTCATGCCGCCGTTCATGGGGCAGGGGATGTGCTCGGGGATCCGCGACGCCAAGGCCCTGGCCTGGCGGCTCGATCTGGTGCTGCGTGACCTTGCCGGCGACGCCCTTCTCGACAGCTACCAGGTCGAGCGGGCGCCGCACGTCGAGACGCTGATCCAGATGTCCGTCGAGGCGGGCCGGGTGTCCTGCACCTTCGATCCGGAGATCGCCGCGGCCAGGGACGAGGCCTTCCGGCGTGGCGAGGTCCCGCCCCCGCCGCCCTTCCCGCACCTGCTCGACGGGCTGCTCGACACCGAAGCCGGAGGCAGGGCGGCTGAGGTCGTGGGTCGGCTCGCCCCACAGGGCCGCGTGCGGACCGGCGGCCGGACCGGGCGCTTCGACGACGTGGTCGGCCACGGGTGGACCCTGTTGCTCGCCCCCGGCACGGGCTGCGATCTCACCACCGGCCAGGCCGCCCTGCTCGACCGGCTCGGCGCCCGGGTCGTCGCCATCGGCGAGGACCCCGCCGACGTCGACGGCTACTACGCCGACTACTTCGCCCGGACCGGCGTCTCGATGATCCTCTACCGCCCGGACTTCTACGTCTTCGGCGCCGCCGAGACCAGCGGCGCGATGGGCCGGGTCGTCGACGCGCTCGGCCGGGCGATCGGCGGGCCGGCGCGGATCGTGGCCGCTCCGTGACGGAGATCCCGAGCTGGAAGGCCGCGGCGGAGGCGCACAAGCGGGCGATGCCGGTGCAACGTCTCGTCGGCAACGGCATGGATTTCGCCGACGTCAGCGAGCTCTACCGGCTCGTCGACACCGGACGGCCGTGGGACGAGGCCGCCGAGGAGCTGGGCGAGCGGAACCTGGCCCGCGCGGATGCCGCGCTCGCCGAGGGGCACACCGCGACCGCACGCGACTGGTACCTGTTCGCCTCGGCATGCTTCCGGGTCGGGCAGGTCCCGCTCGCCGACACCGAGCCGCGCAAGCGGGAGCTGTACCGCAAGCTGATCGCCGCCTTCGGCGCCGCGGGCGCACTGGCCGAGCCGGTCACCGAGCACCTGGACGTGGACACCCCGGCCGGGGTCGTGTCGGGCTGGCTGCTGCGCCCTGCCCAGGTCCGGAACCCGCCCACCGTGGTGATCGTCGGCGGGTTCGACGGGTGGCGGGAGGAGTACCACCTCGGTGCGACGTATCTGCTCGACCGCGGAATCGCCGCGTTCCTCGCCGATGGTCCCGGCCAGGGGGAAAGCAGGCTGTTCCACGGCAGCCGGATGACCCCGGGCGTGGACGAGGCGTTCGGGACCGTCGCGGAGACCCTGCGTGCGGACGGCCGGCTCGGCGACCGGGTCGGGATCTGGGGGAACAGCATGGGCGGGTTCCTCGCCGGGCTGGCCGCGAGCGCGGGCGAGGGGTTCGCGGCCTGCTGCGTCAACGGCGGCACCGTCCGTCCCGCCGAGATCCTGGACCGTTACCCGAGGTTCATCGCGAAGGTGGGGCCACTGCTCGGGATCGACGACCCCGAGCAGGCTCGGGTGGCGATGGAGCGCTTCCGGCTGACCCCGGAGCGCCTGGCCCGCCTCCAGGTGCCCTTGCTGGTCCTGCACGGCAGGCCCGACCGGGTGTTCCTGATCGAGAACGCCCGCGCGCTGTTCGACGCCGCGGGATCGCCCGACAAGCGCTGGGCCGAGTGGCCCGACGGCGACCACTGCGTCTACAACCGTTCGCACGAGAAGCACGTGCTCGTCGCGGACTGGTTCGCCGACCGACTGCTCGCCTCGACGGGCCGTGTTCCGCCACCTCGATCGGTGACATGATGGTCTCGCCTGTCAAGGAGGTGGGCGGTGTTGTCGAATCCCCTCCGCGATTTCGTCATCACGAAGTCCGGCAATCCGGTCAACCTGCTCCACTCGGCGGCCCGGCTCTTCGGCGGGGCGGTCACCACCAGCCCCCTCGGCCCCTTCGCCGACGGTGAGCACGAGGTACGCGGTGTCGCGTCCGCGGACTTCGCCGTCGGCTACTTCGCGTCCTCGTTGGCGGTGCGGGTCGGCACGGCGCCCGGCAGGGAGTCGTACTTCGTCAACCTGGGCCTGGCCGGTGAGATCTCCGCGAGCAGTGACGGCCGGCAAGCCGTCCTCAGCCGGGCCAGGGCCGGGGTGTTCAATCCGGGCGACGCCCAGGAACTTCGCCCGAGCCGGCCGGGGACGAGATTCCTGGGCCTGCGGATCGACGCCGGACTCGTCCGGCGGGAATTCGCGGCGCTCACCGGGCGCCCGACCGGTTCCACCGTGCGTTTCGACCTTCCACTCGACCTGTCCGAACCGCGGGGCAGGGCGGTGAAGCTGCTGATCGGGTCATTGATCGAGCAACTCGACTCCGGCGATCCACTGTTCCAGCGGGAGGAACTGCAACGGAGCCAGTTGCGCTGCATCGTGACCGCGCTGCTGCTGGCCCAGTCGCACACCCATACCGCCACGCTGCGCGGCGTCCCCGGGATGCCGCATCCCAGAGCGCTGCGTGCGGCCGTCGCCTTCGTCGAAACCAACCTGTCGGAACCGATCTCCCTCGGCCAGATCGCGGAGGCGGCCGGGTGCAGCGCGCGGACGATCAGCAGCGCGTTCCGGGGGAAACTCGGGACATCTCCGATGGGTTACGTCCGCGACCTCCGGCTGGACCGGATACGCCACGACATACTGACGACCGGTGACCGGATCGGAGAAATAGCGTATCGCTGGGGCATGACCCATCTTGGCCGATTCGCAGGCGAGTACCGTTCGCGGTTCGGCGAGCTTCCGTCGGCCACCGCCGCCCGGAGGTAGTCCGTGGGCGGTCGTTCCCCTTTGCTGTTTGTCGTTAGATGGACAGTTTGTCGAGGATGGCGGCCACCTCGGCCGCTCTGAACACGAAGCCCGCGTGGGCCGTGTCGAGGGTGTGAACGTCGTACGGGTTGTCAGGGGTCAGGGCGTCCGCTTCGGCGATCAGCCTGTCCTGTATGGCCAGGGGGAGGGTTCGGTCGCCGGTGAGTCGAATGTAGCTGCGGGCGATCGTGCCCCAGGTGTCGGCGCGGACGCGGGCGTCGGCCGTCATCACCGCGATCGACTCGTCCGGCTGCAGGATGTTGAGGAAGGCACGGAACTGTTCGTCGGTGACGTCCGCCATGATCGCCGCCTTGAGTGCGGCGAGCAGCCTGGCGTCCGCGGTGCGGTAGTTGGCTCGCCCGACACCGAGTAGGGCCGGATCTCCGACATTGAACGCGTGGAGAGGGGCCAGCAGACTGGCTCCGAACTCGGGCTCCCGCATGTATTCGATGGGCTTGGCTCGTCGCACGCACGACCACGCGGAGATGTAGACGAGCCGATCCACCAGCTCGGGGACCGTGTGGCCCACTCCGGTGATGGCCGTCCCGCCGAGGCTGGCACCCACGAGCACCACGGGCCCGTGCACCGCCACATCCCAAGGCCGTCCCTCGCCTCAATCCCGGCGTCCGACCTTGTTCATCAAACCGCACCCAGACCCACGCAGTGGGTCATGCCGGGCTCACGATCACGCCGTTTACCAGCGGCTCAGCGGCTCACTGCCCCTTTCTCTCGTACTTGGGCTGCCCCGTGTCCATCTCGGGAGCCGGCCGCCGCGCGCGGACCTGGTCGATGAGCTGGTCGGCCGTGGTGCTCTGGCGCGGTGAAGGCCAGGCGACAGGTGCCTGGATCGCCGCCGGGGCTGTCCACCGCACCGCGGCATCACTCAGGGAGGGGACTTATACAGCGACTGCACCCCGGCCACCGCCACGACCGTGTACAGCCCGACGAACGGCACCCTGGAGCGGGGCACCCGCAACGCCCGTGGCCTGCTCACGGCCAGCACGGCCACCAGCAACAGCCCCGCGCCCGCCATCCGCGCCCACACGGCTTCGAGCGGCGTCAGCCCGGCGGCGCCGAGGTATTTGGCCAGCGTTCCCGAGAACGCGAAACACCACGACGACGCGAGCGCGAGCGCCGGCCCCGCATACCTCACCCCGCACCAGCTGCGCCGTCATGACCGTTCCCGTGGGACGGACGCTGACATATCCGGAATTCCGGTCGCAACGGAATAACGGCGCCCAGCCGGCGACCATCGGACCACCGCAACGGCCCGGGCGCGGCCGTTTTACGGGTTTCCGCCATCGAAGACGGCGGTTCGCCCCCATGGTGGCCGCCCGGACGCCCGCCTAGCCTCACCCGGTGTGATCAGTCTCAAGGGATTGTGCAAGCGCTACGGAGACCGTACGGCCGTGGACGACCTGTCGCTGGAGGTCAGGCCGGGTGCGGTGACGGGGTTCCTCGGACCCAATGGCGCGGGGAAGTCCACGACGATGCGCCTCATTCTGGGCCTCGACCGCCCCACGGCGGGCACCGCGCTGATCGGCGGCGTCCCGTACCGCGAGCTGAGGAACCCGCTGCGCACGGTCGGCGCGATGCTGGACGCGCGGGCGCTGCACCCCGGCCGGAGCGGGTACGCGCACCTGACGGCGCTGGCGCGCAGCAACGGCATCGCGCGCGGCCGGGTGACGGAGGTCCTGCAGACGGTCGGCATGGCGGAGGTGGCGCGCCGGCGGGCCGGGGCGCTGTCGCTGGGCATGAGCCAGCGGCTCGGCATCGCCGCGGCGCTGCTCGGCGACCCCGAGGTGCTGATTTTCGACGAGCCCGTCAACGGCCTCGACCCGGAGGGCGTGCGCTGGGGGCGTCACCTGATGCGCTCGCTGGCCGACGAGGGACGCACGGTGTTCGTCTCCAGCCATCTGATGAGCGAGATGCAGCTCACCGCCGACCATCTCGTCGTGATCGGCAGGGGGCGGCTCATCATGGACGCGCCGCTGGCCGAGGTGATCGCCGGCAGCGCCCTGACGGCCGTGGCCGTCCGCACGCCGCACGCGGATGACCTGTCGGCGCGGCTGGGCGCGGCGGGCGTCACCGTGGAGCGCCTGGGCGAGAACGAGCTGGTCGCGACGGGCGCCACGATCGAGCGCGTCGGCGACCTGGCGTACGAGGCGGGCATCCGGCTGCACGAGCTGCGCACCCGCGAGGCCTCCCTGGAGCAGGCCTACCAGGAGCTGACGGCCGGCAGCGTGGAGTACTCGACGAGAGGGACGGCGGCGTGAACGTGGAAGGCGTGAGTGTGGAAAGCGTGGAAGACGCGACGAGAGGAAGGCGGGGCCAGAGGGCGGCGGCCCGCTCGACGGAGCTCGTGCCGCTGGGCCGGGCGGTCGGCGCCGAGTGGGTGAAGCTGTGGTCGGTCCGCTCCACCTGGTGGTGCCTGGCCGGCGCGGCGGCCCTGATGGTGCTCGGCGCGGTGACGGTCGGCGCCGGCGAGGCCACCGACCTGGCGCGCTCGGGCGCCGGGAACGCGCGCCTCACCGCCGGCGAGCCGGTGCTGTCGGCCGCGGCGCTCGTCCCGTTCGCGATGGCCGCGATGGCGACGCTGGTGATCACCTCGGAGTACGCCTCGCGCGGCATCTGGGGCACGCTCCAGGCCGTGCCCGTCCGCGGCCGGGTGCTCGCCGCGAAGGCGCTGGTGGTGGCGCCGGTGGCGGCCGTCGCGGGAGTGCTGTCGGGGACGGCGGCGACCGCGGCCGTCGCCGCGGTGCTGTCCGCGGACGTGTTCGGCGTCCGCGTGGCGCTGCCGCCGGCCGACATCGCGCTCGACCTCCTGCGCATGGGCCTCTTCTTCGCCCTGGTGTCGGTGATGACCGTCGGCGTGGGCGCCGCCGTGCGCAGCGCCGCCGGAACGCTGAGCGTCGTGTTCATGCTGCTCATGGGCGTGCCGATGCTCCTGCTGATGACGGGCGGCTCCGTGGCGCTGGAGGCGTCGTTGCGGATGCCGCTGTTCGCCGGGCTCGCCTTCCTGGAAAGCGCCGACACCATCACCGGGGGCCCGATCCCGTACCCGGCGGGTGAGGGGCTGGCCTGGCTGCTGGCCTGGACGGCGGCGGCGCTGGCCGCCGGCCACGCGATGCTGCGCCGGCGCGACGCCTAGACTGCGGCCGTGCCGGCTTCCCCCCTCTCCCTCGCCTCCATGCCGGGCCACCGGGTCGCGCGCACCCTGACCGGGGTGCTCGCGGGCGCGGCGCTCGGGATCGTGGAACTGGCCTTCCTCTGCGCGGCCGTCCCGGCCCGGCTGATCCCGCCCGCGCGGCCCGCCGCCGGCCGTGGCCTGGCCCGGCTGGTGTCGCTGGAGCGGGCGCGGCTCGCCCGCTGGTTCGACCACGCCACCGAGCCGGTGAGCGGCGGTTACGGCTTCCTCGCCGCCCGCGCCGCCCTGGGCGTCGTGGTGGGGTACGCCTTCGCGGCCGGGCTGTTCCTGTCCGGCCTGCTCCTGACCGGCGGGCTGTGGGCCCTGGTCACCGGGCAGGGCGAGGCCGTGGCCGTCAACCTGCCCGGCGTGCGGCTGGTCACCGACAGCGGGATCGTCGGGCTGGTCACCGCGGCGCTCCTGCTGACCCTGACCGTGCCGGCGACGCTCGTCGCCGGCGCCGCCGAGCGCCGCCTGGCCGGCCACTTCCTCGGGCCGGGCAGGCAGGAGCTGATGCGCAGGCGCATCGCCGAGCTGACCGCGACCCGCTCCGGCATCGTCCGCGCCGTGGACGACGAACGGCGCCGGATCGAGCGCGACCTGCACGACGGCGTCCAGCAGCGGGGGGTGGCGCTGGCCATGCTGCTCGGCCGCGCACGGCACGACGCCGACCCCGCCAGAGCCGGCGAGCTGGTCGCCCAGGCCTACACCGAGTCGCGCCGGCTCCTGGACGAGCTGCGCAGCGTCGCCTGGCGGATCTATCCGACGGCCCTGGACGAGCTGGGCCTGCGCGCCGCGCTCACGGGCGTGGCCGAGCGGTCGGGCGTGCCGGTGACCGTACACTACGGGCTGGCCGAACGGCCGGTGCGCGAGGTCGAGACGGCCCTGTACTTCGTCGCCCGCGAGGCGATCACCAACGCGATCAAGCACGCGGGCGCGGGCGACATCCTGGTCGTGCTGACCGAGGACGACGGGACGGTGAGTGTGGCGATCTCCGACGACGGCGCCGGCGGCGCCGACCCCGCGGGTGGCGGGCTGTCCGGCCTGGCCAGGCGGGTCCTGGCGCTGGACGGGACGTTCACCGTCGACAGCCCGCCGGGCGGCCCGACCACGATCGCGGCGACGCTGCCCAGGGAGGCGCCGTGCGGGTGATCCTGGCCGACGACTCGGTGCTGCTGCGCGAGGGCCTGAGCCGGCTGCTCGGCGACGCCGGGCACGAGGTCGTCGCCTCCGTCGGCGACGCCGCGGCGCTGCTCGACGCCGTCGTCTCGCACCGCCCCGACGTGGCCGTGATCGACGTGCGCATGCCTCCGACGCACACCGACGAGGGGCTGCGGGCGGCCCTCGAGATCCGCGAACGCCTCCCGGACGTCGGCGTGCTCGTCCTGTCCCAGTACGTGGAGACGACCTACGCGGCCACCCTCCTCGGGGGCCGCACCGAGGGGCTCGGCTACCTGCTCAAGGACCGGGTCTCGGAGGTGGCCGACTTCCTGGACTCCCTCGGACGGGTGCACGCGGGCGGCACGGTCGTGGACCCGGAGGTGGTCCGCCGCCTCCTGGCCCGCACCGCCCGCGCCGACCCGCTGAGCCGGCTGAGCCCGCGCGAGACGGAGGTGCTGCGGCACCTCGCCCAGGGCTACGTCAACACGGCGATCGCGGCCCGCCTGCACGTGTCGCTCAGCACGGTCGAGAAACACATCAACGCCATCACCGACAAGCTCGACCTGCCGCGCGACCCCGGCTACAGCCGCCGCGTCCTGGCCATCCTGCGCTATCTCGACGCCTGACCGCCTCGACGGGAGACGCTCGGCCGGCGGGCAGGAGGTCGGGGGCGCGCGCCGCGATCGTACGGATCAGACGTTGAGGACGAGCTTGCCCCGGGTGCGTCCCTCCTCGCCGCGCCGGTGCGCCTCGGCGGCCTGCTCCAGCGGGAGAACGCCCTCCACCTCGACCGCGACGTCGCCCTGGTCGATGAGGGCGGCGATGCGGGCCAGCGCCGGCGCGTCGGGCTCGACCAGGAACGGCGTGGCCCGCACCCCCGCCGCCCGCGCCCGCTCGGCCACCTCGGGCGACACCCCGGACGGGACCGCCACGAGCAGCCCGCCGGGCCGCAGCACGCCCAGCGAACGCGTGCTGGTGGCGTCGTGCCCGTCGCCCACCAGGTCGATGACCACGTCCACGTCGGCCACGGCGTCCTCGAAGCGGGTCGTGGTGTAGTCGATCGTCTCCTCGGCGCCGAGCTTGCGCAGCCACTCGTGCTTGGCCGCGCGGGCCGTCGTGACGACGTGCGCGCCCAGGTGGCGGGCGAACTGCACGGCCAGGTGACCGACGCCGCCCGCTCCGGCGTGGATCAGCACCCGCTGCCCGGGCCGGACACCCGCCGTGTCGGTCAGCGCCTGCCAGGCGGTCAGGGCGGCCAGCGGTACGGCGGCCGCGTGCTCGTGGTCCAGGGTGGCCGGCTTGCGGGCGAACTGGCGGGAGGGGGCGGTGACGTACTCGGCGTAGCCGCCGGCCGCGCGGGGGAACCACGGCATCCCGTACACCTCGTCGCCCGGCTTCCAGGTGGTCACGCCGAAGCCGACCTCCTCGACCACGCCGGAGACGTCCCAGCCGAGGATGAACGGCGGCTGGCCGAGCACCCCGGCCATGCCGCCCCCGGAGCGGGTCTTCCAGTCCACCGGGTTGACCCCGGCGGCGCGCACCCGGACCAGCACCTCGGTGGGCAGGGGCTCGGGACGGGGGACACGGACCGGCTCCAGCACCTCGGGGCCGCCGAACGCGGGCTGGCTGACGGCGCGCATGGTGGGCGTCGACATGCTGTTTCTCCTTGCTTGATGGGCTTGGTGCGACGATCCCGGACGCTATCCGCACGGTGGTAGTAACCCGCAAGGAGTCTTACTATCTGTTGGGTAGTACGAGAGGAGTCCCAGCCGTGATCATGAGGTGCCCCAGCGGCGAGCACGACCGCCACGACGTCTACTCGGCGCTCTGCCCCTGCCGCGACGTGCTCGACCTGCTGGCCAACAAGTGGTCCACGCTGGCCATCGGCGCCCTGGAGGACGGGCCGCGGCGCTTCGGCGAGCTGCAACGGCAGCTCCAGGGCGTCAGCCCCAAGGTGCTCACCCAGACGCTGCGGCGGCTGGAGGAGGCGGGCTTCGTCGACCGCACCGTGTACCCGGCCGTGCCGCTGCACGTGGAGTACGCGCTGACCGAGCTGGGCCGCAGCGTGACCGTGCCGCTGGGCATGCTGCGCTCCTGGGTGGAGCAGCACCTGCACGAGATCCCCGCCCGGTCGTAGCGAAGCCGCGGGCTCAGGCGGCGGGGCGGCAGACCGTGCCCGGCGCGGGCGGGCGCAGGCTGATCAGGTAGCGGTTGACGTGGGCGACCACGCACGAGACGCCACTGTTGTACAGGGCGTGGCCGTCGCTCTCGTACCGCAGCGCCGACGACCCCGGCACCCGCCGCACGATGTCCGCGGACTGGTCGAAGTCCGTCCAGGAGCCGACGCCCAGGAACGGCGGCAGTCCCGTGGCGGGCAGCGGCGCGGGCGGGTTGACGACGGGGGCGGGCCAGCCGGCGCAGCCGAGCGGGTGCCACAGCTCGATTCCCGCGAGGTCCGGCAGCAGCCGCTCGCCCGCGAGCCGGGCCGTCCGGTACTGCTCGTAGTCGCGGTAGCCGAGACCGTCGAGGCAGTGGGTCATGTTCATGCCGGTGAACGACGGGACCTTCGGGCTGCCGCCGGCCTGCCGGACGTAGTCGGCGAACCCGGAGGCGTCACCGCCGGCGGCCCGCCTGATCGCCTCGGCGAGCTGCGTCCAGCGGGGATACCCGGGCGCGGGGCCCGGCGAGACGACGCTGGCGACGGCGGCCTGCTTCAGATCGAACCCGCTGTAGGCGGCCCGGGAGGATTCCCCCCTGACCGGCACCGGGACGCGGTCGGCCCGCGCCACCAGCGCCCGCCAGAGCGCGCCGACGTCCTGCCCGTGCAGCGCGCACGCGGCGTTCGCCGCGCACCAGGCGGCGAACCGGCCGAAGGACCTCTCGTGGGAGCGCATGCCCTGCGCGCGGTCCATGAACGGGTCGGCCGCGCCGTCCATGACCATCGCGCGGACGCGG
Organism: Nonomuraea montanisoli; assembly: GCF_013363975.1. Lineage (GTDB taxonomy): Bacteria > Actinomycetota > Actinomycetes > Streptosporangiales > Streptosporangiaceae > Nonomuraea > Nonomuraea montanisoli. The sequence goes on from NZ_JABWGN010000006.1 coordinate 238,874, forward strand.
CCGGGGAACAGCCGGGCGTAGGCGATGCCGGGCACACCGCCGTAGGAGGAGGCGATGAAGCTCAGCCTCTCCTCTCCCAGCGCGACCCGGATCGCCTCCATGTCCCGCGCCACCGAGGCCGAGTCCATGTGGTCGAAGTAATCGGGATCGGCGGCGCGGCACCGCTCGGCCGCCTGCCTGTTGCGTCGTCCCAGCGCGGCGTACTCGGCGCGGCTGTCCGGCAGGGTGATCCACGGGCCGGAGACCAGGCACGCGTACGGCAGCACGCCCTTGTCGATGGTGTTGCGGGGGGCGACCGTGACCACGTCGAAGCGCTCGCGCAGCTCGGCGAAGCTGCCCGCGTACCTGCTGAGATCCGTCACCCCCGACGCGCCGGGCCCGCCGGGGATCGCGAACACCGCCCCGATCCGGCGCCCGACGCCGGTGGCGGGCAGCATGCCGACGGTCAGCCCGACCTTCCGGCCGGACGGCCTGGACCAGTCCACGGGCACCTCGATCGTGGCGCACCGCATCTCCTTGACGACCTCCTTGTCCGCGCAGCCCGTCCAGGCCAGGGACGACCCCGGAACGGACCCGGTCGGACCGGACGCGACGACGACGGGGCCCGCCGCCAGCAGGACGGTGGCGGCCGTGCCGATGGCCAGGACCTTGATCCGGCGTCCCCTGAGCGCGATCGCCGTCGCGCCCGCCGTCAACGCGGCGGCCACGTACGCGACCAGCAGTCCCGCCGCCGCGGCAGGGGGCAGGATCCCGCCGCCGACCCCCGCGATCTGCGCCGGCAGGTTCTCGATCATGAATGAGCCGGCCTGGGCGCGCAGCGGCGAGGGGAGGGTCTTCACCACCGTGGGCAGCGCCACGATGACCACGGCGAGGACGACCAGGGCGCCCGGCGTGGAGCGCACGGCGGCCCCGACGCCGAGCCCGACCAGCGTGACCGCCGCCATCGACAGCCCGGCGGCGACCACCGAGCCGAGCACGCCCGGCTCCGACAGCGGCGTGCCCAGCGTCTGCCCGTCGCGCAGGAGCTGGTCGGCCCGGTCGCCGAGCACCGCCATCGCCGCCAGGTGCATCCCGAACGCCAGGACCTGGCCCGCCACCAGCGACACCGCGGCCAGCCCCGGCACCTTGGCCAGCAGCAGCCGCAGCCGTCGGGGCACGGCGACCAGGCTCGTCCGGATCATCCCGGTGCCGTACTCCGAGGTGATCGCGAGGGCGCTCAGCGCGGCGAACACGAAGTACGCGACCGCGATGCCGTTGCCGAGGCCGTCCCCGTTGCCAGGGAAGCCCATCCGCTCCTCGACCGTCTGCCGGTCGAACCCGCGGCCGATGAGGAACGCCACCCCGCCGCAGGCCAGGACGGCCGCCACCGAGCAGGCCAGCAGGTGGAGGTTCGAGCGCAGCGAGCGGAGCTTCAGCCATTCCGAGGCGATCACGTCCCTCATCGGACGGCCTCCGGCAGACCCGTCCTGTACTCGGTGCTCTCCTCGGTGAGGCGCATGAACGCCTCCTCCAGGGACGCTCCACGCGGGGACAGCTCGGCGAGCGCGATCCCCTCCGACAGCGCGAGCACCCCGATCCGCGCCGCGTCCAGGTCCCGCACCGACAGGGCGCCGCCGTCCTCGGCCACCACCGCCGCCCCGTGCGCGCGCAGGACGCCGGCGAGCCGCTCCGCCTGAGGCGTGCGCACGAGCACCTCTCCCTGGAAGCGCCCGGCCAGGGCGTCCATGGCGCAGTCGGCGATCAGCCGGCCGCGCCCGATGACGACGACATGGTCGGCGGTGAGCGCCATCTCGTTCATGAGGTGGCTGGAGAGCAGCACGGTACGGCCCTCGGCCGCCAGCGACCGCAACAGCTCGCGCAGCCAGCGGATGCCCTCCGGGTCCAGCCCGTTCAGCGGCTCGTCGAGCATCAGCACCCCGGGATCCCCGAGGAGCGCCGCGCCGATCCCGAGGCGCTGGCGCATGCCGAGCGAGAACCCGCCGATCCTGCGGCCGGCGACCCCGGCCAGGCCGACCTGGTCGAGCACGGCGTCCACCCGGTCGCGGCCGATGCCGTTGCTGCGGGCCAGGCAGGCGAGGTGCGCGTGCGCGCTGCGGCCCCCGTGCACCGCTCCGGCGTCGAGCAGCGCCCCCATCGCCCGCAGGGGCCGGGGGAAGGACGCGTAGGCGCGGCCGTTCACCAGCGCCATGCCCGCACCGGGCGGCTCCAGGCCGAGGACGGCGCGCATGGTGGTGGACTTGCCCGCGCCGTTCGGCCCGAGGAAACCGGTCACCAGGCCCGGTCTCACCGTGAAACTCAGGTCGTCGACGGCGACCTTGCCGCCGTATCTCATGGTCAGCCCGATCACTTCGATCACGGTCTTCCCCTCGTCGCTCGGTTGACGGCCGTCAGCCTTCCGGCACGGCCGGCCGATCACGATGGGGGTGCGCCCACCGCCGGTGGCGGGTATCCCCACCCCCGCCGGTAGGTCTGGGCCTACCGTCACGGCGCCGCCGATCGGGCAGACTGCTGCCCGTGATCGGGATTCGCCGCGGGCGCGCAGGAGGGCCGTCGTGATCCGGCTTCGCCGCGGGCACGTAGGAGGGCCGTCGTGATCCGGGTTCGCCGCGTGTGCGGCGCGGCCGGAGGGCTGCTGCTCAGCGCCGCCACGGGCGTGGCGGCGCTGGCGCTGGCCGCCCTGCTGCTGGTGAGCGTCGTGCTGGTGCCGGTGGCCGGACTCGGCCGGCCGCCACTGGTCCGGGTGCTCGCGCTCGTCGGTTCCCTGGCCCGGTTCCAGCGCGCCTGGGCGGCCCGCGTCCTCGACCCGGAGGGGCCCGAGCCGCACCACTGGCGCCCCGGACCGGAGGAGCGCGGCCCCGCGACCCGGCGGGAGGTCGCCTGGCTCGCCGTGCACGGGGTCACCTGGCCGGGCCCCGCCCTCGTCGTCTGGGTGCTGGTGGCCGCCTTCGACTACGTCTTCTTCCGGGTGCGCGTGGTCCAGGCCGAGTCGGTGACCACCCTGGCCTTCAGCGTCTCCGTCGCGGCCATCGCCGCGATCACCCTGATGGCGCTGCCCCTGCTGAGGACCGTGCAGGCGCGGCTGACGGCGCTGCTGCTCCTCCCCGGCCTGACGCCGGCCGCGCGGATCAGGCAACTCACCGAGTCGCGGTCCGTGGTGGTCGACGCGCGGGAGGCGGAGCTGCGCCGCATCGAACGGGACCTGCACGACGGCGCGCAGGCCAAGCTCGTCGCGATCCGGATGCACCTGGGACTGGCCCGCGGCGCCGGCGACCCGGAAGAGGTCCGGCAGATGATCGACGAGGCCCGGGAGGTGGCCGCCCAGGCCCTGACCGACCTGCGGGACCTCGTGCGCGGCATCCACCCGCCGGTGCTGGCCGACCGCGGCCTGGCCGGCGCGATCGAGGCGGCCGCGCTGCTGTGCCCGGCGCCGGTCGAGGTACGGATCGACCTGCCCGGCCGCCTGGAGGCCCCGGTGGAGTCCGCGGCGTACTTCGCCACCGCCGAGGCGCTGACCAACGTCGCCAAGCACAGCGGCGCGTCCCGCGCGTGGCTGCGGGTGTCCCACACGGGCGGCCTGCTGCGCGTGACGGTGCGCGACGACGGCCGCGGCGGCGCCGACCGGTCGGCCGGCACCGGCATCCGCGGCATCGACCGGCGCCTGTCCGCCTTCGACGGACGCCTCACCCTGCACAGCCCTCCCGGCGGCCCGACCGAACTCACCATGGAGCTCCCGTGCGCGTTGTCATAGCCGAAGACCTCGCTCTCCTCCGGGACGGCCTGATCCGCCTGCTCACGGCCGGCGGCTTCGAGGTGGCCGAGGCGGTGGACAACGGCCCGATGCTGCTGGACGCCCTCACCCGCCACCGCCCGGACGTGGCCGTGATCGACGTCCGGCTGCCGCCCGGCCACACCGACGAGGGGCTGCGCGCCGCGCTGGCCGCCCGCCGCCTGGTGCCGGGGCTGCCGGTGCTGATCCTGTCGCAGTACGTGGAGCAGCTCTACGCCCGCGAGCTGCTGTCCGACCGGTCGGGCGGGGTCGGTTACCTGCTGAAGGACCGGGTGGGCGACGTCGACCGGTTCGTGGAGTCGGTGCGCCGGGTCGCCGCGGGCGGCACCGTGATGGACCCCGAGGTGATCGGGCAGTTGCTGACCCGCCGCAGCCGCGACGAGCCGCTGGGCGGGCTGACCCCGAGGGAGCGGGAGGTGCTGGCGCTGATGGCGGAGGGCCTGTCCAACCTGGCGATCGCCGCCCGCTTCCGGGTCACGGACAAGGCGGTCGGCAAGCACACGAACAACATCTTCGCCAAGCTCGGCCTGCCGCCGTGCGACGACCACAACCGGCGGGTGATGGCGGTGCTCGCCTATCTCCAGGCCGCGCCGCACCTGCCGTGAACCCCCGCGTCCGCCGATCGCCCGGCCCGGATGAGGGGGCGACCATGCCCGCGAGGAGACTGAGGGCCGGAGGAGATCACGACCTTGGGGAGGTTGCCGATGACGACGATCAGCACCGGCAGGGTGAGCGGCATCGAGGAGGGCGGCGTCACCGCCTTCAAGGGCATCCCGTTCGCCAGGGCGCCGTTCGGGCCGCTCAGGTTCGCGGCGCCGGAGCCGGCCGAGCCCTGGGACGGCGTGCTGGAGGCCACCCGGTTCGGGCCGCGGCCGCCGCAGCCGCCGATGTTCCCGGGCATGCCCGCATGGGACCCGGCGGCGGGGCTCGACTGCCTGACGGTCAACGTCTGGACGCCCGACCCGGGCGGCTCGGGGCTGCCGGTGATGGTGTGGATCCACGGCGGCGCGTACCGCTCCGGCTACGCCGGCCTGCCCACCTACGACGGGGCGAACCTGGCCGGGCGGGGCGTGGTGGTGGTCACCTTCAACCACCGGATCGGCTTCGAGGGCTACGGCCACGTCGAGGGCGCGCCCGACAACCGGGCCCTGCTCGACATGGTGGCGGCGCTGCGCTGGGTGCGGGAGAACGCCGCGGCCTTCGGCGGCGACCCCGGCAACGTCACGGTGTTCGGCCAGTCGGCCGGGGCCGGGGCCATCTCCTGCCTGCTGACGATGCCGATGGCCGAGGGCCTGTTCGGGCGGGCCATCGCGCAGAGCGTGCCGTCCATGCTCTTCACCCCGGCCTACGCCGCCCGCGTCACCGAGGAGGTCGGGCGGCGGCTCGGCGGCGGCTCCTTGCGCGAGAGCGCGCCCGAGGCGCTGCTGGCGGCCGCCGAGGACATCGCGGCACGGGTGATCTTCGGCGATCCGGGCCGCTGGGGCCCGATGGGGTACGCGGGGCTGGCGTTCGCCCCGGTGGTGGACGGCGAGGTGCTGCCCGACACGCCGTGGAGCGCGCTGGCGGCCGGCGCGGCCCGCGACGTGGAGCTGGTCGTGGGCTTCACCAAGGACGAGTTCCGCCTGTTCGGCTCGATGGGCGCCGGGCGGTCGGCGAACCTGGCCGGCGCCCTGGAGACGCTCGCCCCCGCCGGAGCGGAGGAGGTCTACCGGCGGATGAGGCCGGGGGCGTCCGACGGCGAGCTGTACGAGGTGCTGATGTCGGACTGGATGTTCCGGATGCCGAGCGCGCTGCTGGCCGACGCCCACTCCGGCACCACCTACGCCTACGAGCTGACCTGGTCGCCGACGGACACCTTCCGGGCCTGCCACGGGCTGGAGGTCCCGCTCGTCTTCGGCAACGTCGGCGACGACATGGCCACCGGGCTGACCGGCGGGTCACCGGACCTGCCGAAGGTGTCGGAGCAGTTCGTCACCGCCTGGACCGGTTTCGCCGCGACGGGCGACCCCGGCTGGCCGCGCCACGACCCGGCCACCGCCACCACCCGCCTCTTCGACGTCTCCCCGTACGACGCCGAGGACCCGGAGGCGGCCTCCCGCGCGCTCTGGTCGAGAACGGGCTTCCCGGTCATCGGCTGACGGACCCGCCGTGAGGCGGTGACCCTCTCACAAGGCGACCGGCTCGGACGCGGGCTCCTGGCGCGCGGGATCCGATCGCAGCCCCGGCGCCAGGCACAGCGTGACGAGGACCGAGGCCGCCGCCATCACCGACATGGCCAGAGCCGGGGACGTGTGCTGGGCGAGGGCGCCGGCCAGGGCGGCCCCCACGCCCTGCATGGTCATCATCGCCGAGGAGTTCAGCCCCAGCGCCTGTCCCCGGGCGTCCGGCGGGGTGAGGGCGACCAGCCGTTCCTGGAGCATGAGGCTCGCCGCGTACCCGACCGAGGCCACGGTGACGGCCACCGCCGCCAGAACCGGTGCCGGATGCAGGAAGAACACCAGGTAGGGGACGGCCAGCAGCAGCCGCAGCGGGGCGGCGAGCCACTCCCGCCACCGCGCGGGCACGACCCGGCCCACCAGCACGTCCCCGGCCAGCATGCCGGCCGCGGCCAGCGCGAAGAGCAGCGCCGCGTGGCCGGGCGCGTACGGCACGAACAGCGCCTCGCAGCCCACGATCAGCCCGTTCGGCACCCACAGGGCGAGGAAGACGTACCGGCGCGGCGCCGACGACCACAGCCGGACGTTGACGCGCCAGGTGGCGGCGACGGACGGCTGCCCCGCGGCCCGGGGCGGGCGGTGGCCCAGGCCGAGACAGGCGATCAGCGCGGCGGCGAGGTCGAGCGCCGCCGCGACGAGCAGCGTGCCCCGGGGCGACAGGGCGTCCAGCAGCAGGCCGCCCAGGGCGAACCCGCAGATCTGCGTGACGCCCACCGACGCGTTGAGCACCGAGCGGCCGAGCACGTACGCCCGCTCGGGGAGGAGCTCGGTCAGCAGCCCCTGGCGCACCCCGCCGCCCAGCGAGGCGACCAGCCCGAGGCCGAGGAGCACCACGAACAACGCCCACACCGGCAGGCCGGGCAGGGCGAGGACGGCCGTGCCGAGCCCGAGCGCCGCGGCCAGGACGGCCAGCGCGGCCCGGGGCGGCAGCCGGTCGGCCGCGGACATCAGCGCCGTCGCGCCGACCACCTGGGCGAAGGACGAGCCGAACATGCTCAGCGCCGACAGCAGCGGCGAGCCGGTCGCGGCGTAGACGAGCGTGCCGAGGGCCAGCCCGCTCACCGTCGTGCCCATGGTCTGCGCGGCGGAGGAGGCGAACAGCGGCGCGAACTGCGGAACGCGGAAGAGATCCCCATAGGTACGCATGCGGGAATCTCATCCGCTCCGGAGTGCCCCTGCTAAGGTTTCGCGAGGGGGCGAAACTTTGGGCTGGTGGCAGATCGACGCCGACACCCTCGCCGGCAGCCGGTTCGTCGTCTCCGCGCTGGCCGAGACCGTGGCGGGGCTGAAGACCCTGGCGAGCGGCACGGCCGCGCACCCGGGCGAGCGCGCCTGGCTCGACGCCCACCTGCTCTCCTACCGGAGCCGGCTGTCCGCCGACCCGATCACCGCGCGGCTCGTCCATGCCGCGCTCAGGCGCCGCTGGACCGCCGACTTCCTGGCCCCCACACCCGCCGGCGAAGGGGAGACGCCCTTCGACGCCGAGGTCGGACGCGTCCGCGCGACCCCCGCCGAGGCCGTCCGCGCGGACCTCGCGGTCGCGCTGGACGGGCCGCTCCCGGCCGCGCTGGAAGGCCGCGACGACCTGGCCGGCCGCGCGGCCGATCTCCTGGAATGGGTGTGGCGCGAGACCGTGCTGCCCACCTGGCCGCGCCGCCGCAGGGTCATCGAGGCCGACATCGCCGCCAGGTCGGAACGGCTCAGCCAGGGCGGCTGGGCCGCGACGCTGGGGGACATGCGGCCCGGCATGCGCTGGCTGGGGGAGGGCCGGCTGCAGATCAACGCCTACGACTATCCGCCCCGGGACCTGGCCGGCGCCCGGCTGCTGTTCGTGCCGGTGACCCCGAACAGGGGCTGGGTGAGCTGGGAGCCGGTGCCGTACCGGTGCGCGGTGGTGTACCCGTGCCGGGGACCGCTCGCCGGAGGCGACCCTCCGCCGCCGCCCGACGCGCTGGGCAGGCTGCTGGGCAGCGCCCGGGCCGGGGTCCTCGTCCTCCTCGACGGCCCCAAGAGCACGACCCAGCTCGTGGCGCTGACCGGCCAGGGGCTGGGGTCGGTGGGCCGGCATCTCAAGGTGCTGCTGGACGCCCGCCTGATCCGGCGGCGACGCGCCGGCCGGTCCGTCCTGTACTCCCGGACTCGGCTGGGCGACGCCCTGGTCGAGGGCCAGGAGGGGGACGAGGGCGGCGGCTCAGAGACGTTACAGGGCGGTCAGCCTGCCGTACGCGGACAAGGTCGTGGCCAGGTCGCCCGGCGCGCCCCGCAGGGTGGCGTCCAGGAAGGCGGCCGTGACGTCGGCGGTGACGCGTGGCCCGGTGTCGCGTGGCCCGGTGTCGGGTCGGCCGGTGTCGGGTCGGCCGGTGTCGCGTGATCCGGTGTCGCGTGGTCCGGTGTCGCGGTCCGGCGAGCCGACGAGCGCGGGCAGCGGCGGCAGGAAGAGCGGCGCGTCGGTGAAGGTCAGGTGCGCCGTGCCGGGAACGGTCAGCCGGTAGCCGGCCGCCGTGCTGAGCCCCAGCACCCGGGTCATGCGGTCGACGTAGTCGCGCTCCTGCCCGGGCTCGATGTCGTGGACGAGCGCGAGCGCGGGCTGGGGGAACGGCCCCGGGGCGGGGTCCCGGGGATAGCCGTCGATGTCGATGACGGCGGCGAACCGGTGGTCCTCGCGGGCGGCCTGCAGGGCGGCGGCGCCGCCGAGGGAGTGACCGGTCACCGCGGCCCGGCCCGTGTCCAGCCGTCCGGCGAGCGTGCCCGGCGACCCGCCGTGGTCGAGGCGGCCGAGCTGGGTGAGGACGAAGCGGAGGTCCGCCGCGCGGACCGCGGCCCACGCGGCCGCCCGCCGGTTGTCCTCCGCCGGATCGCCGGTGGCCGCGAGCCGCGTCCGGATCACCCGGCCGTCGGCGAGGGTCACGACGGCCGAGTCGTACGGGTGGTCGAGGGCCGCCACCACGTATCCGCGGCTGGCCAGTTCCTCGGCCCAGGCGGTGTTCTGGGTGCGCACCCCGCCGAGCCCCGGCGAGAACAGCACGACCGGGAACCGCCCGTCCGCCGCCGGCGCGCCGGACACGGACCGCGTGGTCGCCAGCGTCGCCTGGTCCAGCACGAGACCCGGCAGCCCGAGGTAGGCGGCCGTGCCGTGGGCGACGGTCCGCGCCTCCCGCTCGGTGCGGCCGAGATAGCGCGCCCGCCGGGCCGCCGGGGTCGTGCCGGTCGCGGGGTACCAGAGCTGGACCACGACCACGCGCCGGTCGTCGCGGCGGGACGTGGCGGGCTCCGGCCGGGCGGTGTCGGTCCACTGCACGACCGTGGTGCCGACCGCGTACGGGCCGGACGGCTCGGGGAACACGGGCACGGGCAGCGCCCAGGCCGTCACCGCCCCGGCCACGACCAGGAGCAGGGCCGCCGCCGACCCCAGCCGGGTGGTCCACCGCCTCCACCGCGCGGCCCGTCCGGCATGCCGTCCGAACAGGGGAGGAACGGTGACCGCCAGCGCGAGGGCCCCGCCCGCGAGCACCGGCACGACGGGCCAGCGGATGCCCGAGAGGGCCAGCGCGATCGCGCACAGCGCGAAGACCGCCGCGCCGGCCAGCGTCACCGGCCGCCGCGCGCCGGGCGGCAGCCGGCGGGCCGGGACCGGCACCAGGGCGGCCACCAGGGCCGCGAACTCCATGGGGGACAGGCCGAGTATCGCTGTGTTCACCCGATCATCGTCGGAGAGCGGCCCTCCGCCGGACATCGGCCCAATGTCCAGCGATGCGTGCCACCCGGGTATGACGCGCGACGCCCGATCTGCGACCGCGGTCGCACCCCGGGTCGCACGGCCGGCCCCCTCAAGACCGTCCGGCCGCACGCCGGACCTCAGGGTCGCCCGGCCGCACGCCGGATCTCAGGGGCCGTCCGGCCGCCGCGACCCGGTGCCCTTCCCTCCCGCGCGGACCCGTCGCCGTCACGACGCCACTTGCACGCGGTAAGCGGCGGTTGTTAGATCGGGACGATCATCTCGTCGGCGTCCCCGCGGACCCGGAGGAGGACAGGGCAGGTGCCTCGGCCAGAGCGTCCCCTGGACGCCGGAGACAGCCCGTTACTACGCTTCGCGGCCGACCTGAGAGCGCTGCGCAGGAAGGCCGGCGACCCCACCTACCGCCGGCTCGCGCGGCTCGCCCACTACTCGGCCGCGACCCTGTCGGAGGCCGCCGCCGGCCGCAGGCTGCCCACGCTCGCGGTGACGCTGGCCTACGTGCGGGCCTGCGGCGGCGACGAGGCCGAATGGGAGGAGCGCTGGCGGCGCATCAGCGAGGAGCCGGCCGGTCCCGCGCCGGGCGGCGACGACGGCGCCTCGCCGTACGTGGGACTGGCCTCCTTCCAGGCGGAGGACGCGGCGCGGTTCTTCGGCCGCGAACGGGTGACCGGCGAGCTGCTGCGACGCGTCGCCGAGCAGCGGATCGTGATGGTGTTCGGCGCCTCGGGGGCGGGCAAGTCGTCGCTGCTGCGCGCCGGGCTGCTGGCCGCCCTCCGCCAGCCGGGCCGCCCGTCCGACGCGACCTCCGCCCACGCGGCCTCGGCCGTCCGCGAGCCGGGCCGCCCGTCCGGCGCGACCTCGGGCGACGCGACCTCGGGCGACGCGACCTCGGCCCGCGCGGGGGACCGGCTCTGGCGGGCCCTGCTGTTCACGCCAGGGGCGCACCCGCTGGAGGAGTGCGCGATCCACCTGGCGCGCCTGTCCGGCGGCACGCCCGGCCCGCTGCGCGACGAGCTCGCCGCCGAACCCCGAGCCCTGCACCGCCTGGCCCGCCAGCTCCTCGGCGACGAGCCCCCCGGCCCGGAGCTCGTCGTCATCGTGGACCAGTTCGAGGAGGTCTTCACCCTCTGCCACGACGAGGCGGAGCGCGCGCGGTTCGTCGACCTGCTCCTCACCGCGGCCCGCGCCGGCGGCAGCCGCTGCCGTCTCGTCCTCGGCGTCCGCGCCGACTTCTACGCCCACTGCACCAGCCACCCGGCGCTGCTGGAGGCGCTGCGCGAGGCCCACCTGCCCCTCGGCCCGATGACCGCCGACGAGCTGCGCCAGGCGGTCGTCCAGCCGGCCGCGCGGGCGGGCCACATCGTGGAGGGCGCGCTGGCCTCACGGATCGTCGCCGACGCCGCGGGCCAGCCCGGCGCCCTCCCGCTGGTCTCCCACGCCCTCCTGGAGACCTGGCACCGGCGCCGCGGCACCACCCTGACCCTCGCCGGTTACGAGGCGGCCGGCGGCCTCAGTCAGGCCGTCGCGAGGACCGCCGAGGACGCCTACACCGCGCTCGACCCCGGCGCGGCGGGAGCTCGCCCGGCAGATCCTGCTGCGCCTGACCGCGCTCGGCGAGGGCACCCAGGACACCAAGCGCCGCATCCGCCGCCACCAGCTCGACGACGACCCCGCCACGGGCGCCGTCCTGGAGCACCTCGCCCGCGCCCGCCTGGTCACCCTCGACCGCGACAGCGTCGAGATCAGCCACGAGGCCCTCATCCGGTCCTGGCCCCGCCTGCGCGACTGGCTGACCGAGGACCGCGAGGGCCTGCGTGTCCATCACCGGCTCGCCGAGGCGACCGAGGCGTGGGCGGCGCTCGGCCGCGACCCGGGATCCCTCTACCGCGGGACGGCCCTCGCCCTGGCCCGCGAGTGGGCCGGCCGCCACGACGCCGCGCTGACCGTACGTGAGCGGGAGTTCCTGTCCGCGGGCACGGCGGCCGAGGCCCGCGAGGAGGCCGCCGCCCGCCGCCGCACCCGGCGGCTCAGGCTGCTGGTCGCCCTGCTCAGCGTGCTGCTCGTGGTGGCCGGGACCGCCACCGGCTACGCCCTGGCCGCCCAGGAGGCGGCGACCGGGCAGCGCAACATCGCCCTGTCGCAGCGGGTCGCCGACCAGGCGATCGACCTGCGCGCGGTCAACCCGCCGCTCGCGGCGCAGCTCAGCCTGGCCGCCCACCGGCTCGCGCCCACCCTGGAGGCGCGGGGCAGTCTGCTCGGCGCGTTCACCACGCCGTTCGTCACGCGGCTCGACCACGAGATCAACACCGTGGCGTTCGCCCCCGGCGGGCGCGCGATCGCGACGGGCGGCGACGACCGGACGGTGCGCCTGTGGGACCTCGCCACCCCGCACCGCCCGCGCCTCACCGCCGAGGTCGCCGGGCTGAGCGACGACGTGGAGACGCTGCGCTTCAGCCCGGACGGAACCCTGCTCGCCGGCGCCCTCTACGACGGCGCGCTGCGTCTGTGGCGCGTCGCGGGCGGCGCCCTCCGGCCGCTGGCCGTCGTGGCCGCCGGCCCGAAGGCGCTGTTCGGCCTGGCGTTCCATCCCGAGGGCCGGCTGCTGGCGACGGGCGGCGACGACGGCGTCCTGCGCGTGTGGGACCTCGCCGACCCGCGGGCCCCGCGCCTGGTCACCACTGCCGCCGCGCACCCGGCTCCCGTCACCGCCGCGCGCGCGGCTCCCGTCACCGCCGTCGCCGGAGCGCAACCGGCTCGCGTCACCGCCGTCGCCTTCCTCCCCGGCGGCCTGGTCACGTCCGGCGACGACGGCACCGCCGCGCTGTGGCGGCTCACCGGCGACCACCGGGTGCGCCTGCTCAGCCGCGTGCGCCACGGCGACGGCAGCCTCACGTCGGCCGCCGTCAGCCCCGACGGCCGTACCCTGGCGACCGCCGGCTGGGACCACGTCACCCGCCTGTGGGACGTCCGCGACCCGCGCCGTCCCGTCCCCCTCTCGCGCCTGACCGGTCACTCCGGGCCGCTCCAGGCGGTCACCTTCAGCCCCGACGGCCGTACGCTGGCGACCGCCGGGTGGGACCACACCACGCGCGTCTGGAACGTCGCCGCCCCGCGCGCCCCGCTGCTGGTCACGACGCTGACGGCGCACGCCAACACCGTGTGGTCGCTCACCTTCAGCCCGGACGGCCGCCTCCTGGCCTCGGCCAGCTCCGACCACAGCGCGCTCCTGACCGACCTGCCCGGCCCCGTCCTGTCGACGGGCGACTCGGCCGTCTCCACCGCCGCGTTCAGCCCCGACGGGCACACCGTGGCCGTGGGCGGCGAGGACTTCACCACCCGGCTCTGGGACGTCGCCGACCCGTACCGTCCCTGGCCGCTGTCGCTGCTCACCGGCCACACCGGCCAGGTCGAGTCGGTCACGTTCAGCCCGGACGGCGCGCTGCTGGCGACGGGGAGCATCGACGGCACCGTCCGCCTCTGGGGGCTCGCCGACCCGGCCCGGCCCAGGCGGGTGGCCGTCTTCCGGGCGCATGTCGAGGGCATCCGCTCCGTCGCGTTCCGTCCGGGCGGCGCCGCCCTGCTCGCCACGGCCAGCCCGAGCGACCCCGTCGTGCGGCTGTGGAACCTGGCCGATCCCGGCCGGCCCCGCTCCGCCGGCACGCTGCCGAGCCAGGGCGACGGCACGTTGTCGGTCGCGTTCAGCCCCGACGGGCGCACCCTGGCGACCAGCCTGCTCAACGCCGCGGTGCTGTGGGACGTCACCGACCCGGGCCGGCCGGTACGCCGGGGCTCGACCGGCGAGCACGGCGACGCGGTGCAGGCCGTCGCGTTCGCGCCCGGCGGTCGTACGCTGGCGACCGCGAGCCTGGACCGCACGGTGCGGTTGTGGGACGTGACGCGGGGGAGTGCTCCCGCGCCGCTCGCGGTGCTGTCCGGCCACACCGACGCGGTGCGGGGCCTCGCGTACGCCCCGGACGGCCGTACCCTGGCCAGCGCGAGCCTCGACCGCACGGTGCGGTTGTGGGACGTGACGCGAGGGCATGCTCCCGCGCCGCTCGCCGTGCTGTCCGGCCACACCGACCGTGTCTACTCGGTCACGTACGGGCCGGACGGGCACACCCTGGTCAGCACGAGCGAGGACCGGTCGGCGCGGCTGTGGCGGGACGACCTCGGGGGCGTCGCGGCCCGCGTCTGCGAGCTCGCCCGGCCCCGGATCACGCGGGCGGAGTGGGAACAGTACTTCACCGGCCTGCCCCACCGTCCGCCGTGCCCGTGAAGGCGCGTCCCCGGGCGCGTTCCGCTGCTGGTGAACAGGACGCTCTCTGCGCCGGCCACCGTTTCACGGAGGGCGGGACGGTGCGTCCTCCGGCTGCCCCAGGTACGCCCGCGCTCATGAGAGCGCGCCCCTTCCCTCCCTCCCCTCCTCCTCCCGACCAGGCCGGAGGGTGCAGGACGGACGTTTCCTCAGCCCTCGTCGAGGGCTGAGGAAACGGTCGAGCAGAGGGGGACGCGAGTGGGCCCGCCTCAGGGGTTGATCTTGACCCAGAAGGGGTCGTTGACGAACAGGATCCGGTCCCTCCAGAAGAACCCGCTCAACGAGCCGCCGGCCGAGGTGTTGTCGCCCGGCGGGACCCAGCGCACCGAGAAGTCCCAGGTGCCGCTGCTCGCTCCCTCAGCGGTGGCGCGGAAGGGGTACTCGTCGCACTGCCAGCCCTCCGCCACCTGCTGGGGCGTCCTCGGCGGCAGCCGCGTCGCCGCGGTGTAGGGCCCGCCGCCCTTGCAGGCGTAGTCCTTCCACGTCTCGTTGGCGTTGCCGACTGTGCCCTCCTTCTCGACCCGGTGCAGCGGGTTCGGCGGGCTGTCGCCGGGCTCCCACCAGCCCGGGAACACCTTCCGGTGGTTCTCGATGGGATAGGTGGTGTCCGGGCTGAGCTGCGCGTCGCGGATGTGCCGGGCGACCGCCGCGTGCTTGGTGCTGGACAGGTTGTACTGGATGTGCGGGACCACGGCGGTGAACACGCACGCCTTGTCGTACGGCCGGCCGAAGATGGAGAAGTAGTCGGCCGAGTCGCAGCGCAGCGGCAGGGGCAGGGTGTGGCCGACCCGATCCTGCTCCGGGAAGGTGAGCGACCTGCTGTCGGTGACCAGGTACCAGTCGGGACGGGTGATCTTCTCGCGGCTGGAGTCCCCGGCCTGGGCCGGGGCCTGGATGTCCCAGTACGTCCACTGGGTGGTGGTGTTCCACGCCTGCCACGTGGTCCTGTCCTGCACCTGGTCGGTCCAGCAGAAGGAGGGGTTCTGCCTGCCCTGGACGCACTCGGCGTGCACCCCGAAGAACAACTGGCTCGGGTCCTCCGGGGCCGTCCAGGCCACGTACCGCACCGTGGCGGGCACCGGCCGCCAGAACACCCGGATGGTGCGCTGGGTGTTGCTGCCCAGCGCGACCATCTCCCACCGGATCCAGACGCTTCCCACGTAGAAGCGGTTTCCCGACTGGTCGGTCTTCTCGTAGCGCGTCTCGTGCTCGATCTCCTGGCACCACAGGAGGCGGTTGTAGGTCCAGCCCTGGAGCCGCCGCGCCTCGCGCTGGACCAGGCAGTCGTTGGTGTCGGGCTGGGGAGGTGTGGCCGGGAAGTCGGCCGCGGCGGCGAGCAGGCCGTGCTCGGGCCGGCTCCGCGGGGCCTTGTCGGCGTCGAAGTAGGAGTGGTCGCCGAGCTCCCGGGCCATCCGCAGCGCCCGCTCGTGGGCCTCGGCGTCCGAGGGAGCCGGCGAGGGGGCGGGCGGCGCCGCCACCACGGTCGCGGGGCCGGCCTCGGCCGTGGCCGCTGTGGCTCTGATCGGGATCGCGGCGGCGGTCCGGGTCGTGGTGGCTGCGGCTGTCGCGGTGGCTGTCGTCGCGGAGGAGGCGCCCAGGCAGGTCGCCGTCACGAGGATCAGGCCGAGCACGGCGCGGGCCGCGGAGGTCGGGCGGCTCATGACAGGGCTCCCGTGTTCTCCGGCACGCCGCGCTTGGCGAGCGTGTTCTCCCAGGGGCACCACGGCAGGTCGGGGATCGGGCCGTAGTTGACGCCACCGGTCACGTGGGTGGCCGGGAACCCGCCCCAGCCCCCGGCGTCCCAGAAGTCGTCGGCCTCGGTGTAGAGCCAGATGTCGTTCAGCCATTGCTGGACGGGCGGGTTCTCCGGCCCGTGGGCCTGGCAGGCGAACCAGCTGTCGCCCGCGTTGAGCCGGCCGATGGGCTGCCACACGCCGCCGACGTAGTTGTAGACGTCGCCGGTGCGGTAGGCGCGGCAGTAACGGGTCGCCCAGCGGACGCCCATGGGGTCGGTCGCGACCGGCCCCGTACCCCAGCAGCCGTCGGGCGGCGCGGTGGCGGGCGAGGTGGACTTCGTCACCGAGGTTGACGGGGCCGACTTGACGGCCGGGCCGCCGGGCGGCACCGAGGCCGGAGCGCCCGGTGGCGCAGCGTCCGGAGCGCTGGGTGGCGCAGCGGCTTGGGCGGGTGACGCGGCGAGGGCGGTGGCGGCTAACGCGCACACCGCCGCGACGCCTGTCAGACGCCTGACAGCGGACATGGTTCTCCTTCGCGAAGGGTCGGCGGAACACACCGAATCGGGATGGGGAGAGAGAAGAGCGGCATATTCCTGCCGGTCCGCTGACTGTCTAGCCCACTGAAGTTGTTCGGCTTCGAGCCCGCGAAGGCGAACAATCAACCTCGAACAACGCCGTCGGGGCTCGCCTGCCCGCCCGCTTGTCGGCGGTGTTCGTTCGAGGGAGGGGAGTACGCGTTCTTCTGACGGCGCTGTGATCGGCGATGGCAGCGTCAGATCACCCGCGCGTGCTCCTCGCGGACGGGGTCCTCAAGGAAGATCTTGAAGAGCAGCCCTCAGTGCGGCTCGACTCGACTCGACGGAGTTGGTCTTGGCGCGGCTGGGCACGGCGTCCTCGAGGTGGCCGCGGCGGCGGAGCACCGGGCCCGAGGTGTGTGACGGCGTTGGTCGAATGACAGACGCACGCCCCGGATGGCGGCACGTCGCGTGACAGGTGCACGCCGCGGATGTCCGCACATCACCTTTCAGCGCCAACGGCGTTCACGCGAACTGCAAGGCGCTCTGAAGGAATCCAAGAAAGGCTCCGGGGGCCGACGGAGTCCTGCTCCTCAGCCGGTAGTCCGCGGAAGTGCCCGGACGTCTTCGGCATGACGGACCGCGTTCTTGGCGGCGAACCCGAACCGGGCCGCGGCGATCATGGCGTCGCGGAGTGACTCGCCTGCGCGGGGACATCTTGCTCCCCGATCCGCGCGCAGCCACAGGCCGGGTTCCGGGTGGAGGCGATGACCGCGTCCAGGTTGTCACGAGTACGGGCCAGCGCGGCGATCTGGGCGTCGATGCGATCACGCTCGGCGGCCAGCCGGGCACGCGATTCGGGAGTGCTGACCCTGGCATCGACGCAGGGCAGCAGTTCGGCGATGGTCCGGCTGGACAAGCCGGCGGAGTAGAGCGTCTGGATCAGCTGAACGCGGTCGGCCGCCGCCTCGGGATAGTGACGCTGCCCGGACTCGCTCCGGTCCGCCTGCAGCAGTCCCTGCTCCTCGTAGTATCGCAAGGCCCGCACGCTGACACCCGACCGCGCCGCCAACTCGCCGATACGCACCGTGTCCTCCATCACAACACTTGCCCCTGACGTCAACGTCAGGTTTTAACCTATCCGGCATGCAGATCAACGGAGCACATGTGCTGGTCACAGGCGCCAACCGGGGCCTGGGTCGGCAATTCGTCCTTTCCCTCCTCGACCGCGGCGCCGGCAAGGTGTACGCCACCGCCCGCCGTCCCGACCTCATCGACGTACCGGGAGTCATCCCGCTGCGCCTGGACATCACGGACCCGGCGTCGGTCACGGCCGCGGCCGCCGCGGCACCCGACGTCAAGATCGTCATCAACAACGCGGGCATCGCCACCGGCGCGAACCTCGTCACCGGCGACCTGGACGCGATCCGCCGTGAGATGGACACCCATTTCTACGGCACCCTCAACGTCGTGCGCGCCTTCGCGCCCCAACTGGCCGACGGCGCGATCCTCAACGTCCTGTCCGCGATCTCCTGGCTCGCCTTCGACGGCGCGGGCGCCTACCACGCGGCCAAGGCCGCCGAATGGGCGCTCACCAACAGCGTCCGCCTGGAGCTGGCCGGCCAGGGCACCCTGGTGACGGGCCTGCACCTGGGCGCCGCGGACACCGACATGATGGCCTGGTACGACGGCGACAAGACCGCCCCCGAGGCGATCGTCGCGGCAGCCCTCGACGGCATCGAGGCGCACCGGTCAGAGGTGCTCGCCGACGCCTGGAGCCGCCAGGTGAAGGCGTGGCTGTCCGAGGACCCGAGCGTCATCTACCGGGAAGCAGGGGCCGCCCTCACGGCCTGACCTCCAGGCTCGGCCCGTATGCGAACCGCGCGCGGCGGCCAGGCCACCGGCCGGGACGGACCGATCGGCTCCGGCCGTCCCGACCTCCTCGTCCTCGCCATTCATGCAAGGCGCACGACGAGGACGACAGACCTTCGGAATTTCTGAGATCTCATCACTTCCCGAAGAATGCCGGCGCCTGGTCCTGCGGTTATGTCCACGCTCAACCAGCGAACGAACACACAGGTTGTTTCACGACTTCCTCGGGTCGCGGTTGTGGGACGCCTCGCCATTCCGGCCGCAGCGCAGTCAGCTTCGGCGAAATGAATCACGGTTCTGCGGGGCCCCATCGACGATTACCGTCTAGAAGGCGCCCCGAGACCCGAAACGAGCTTGCGCCGTGGGTGAACTGTCCGGGCTCAGGGAGTGCTGTCGCCATGTCGCTACTCGTCATGCGTCACCGCCCTGATGTGCAACAGCCCTGGCGAGTTGCGGCAGGTGTACGGCCTGGCGCGTTATGGCAGGCGTACGGCCTGACGTGTCACAGCGGCGTCCCGTTCACGACCAGCGCCACCTCGATGTTGCCGCGGGTGGCGTTGGAGTACGGGCACACCTGATGGGCCACCTCGACCAGGCCGGTGGCCAGCGCGGGCTCGGTGATCGACGGCAGCGTGATGTCCAGCTCGACACCCAGCTTGAAGCCGCCGTTGCCGGCCGGGATGAGCATGACCTTCGAGTCGATGGCCGCGTCGTCGGCCCGTAGTTGCTTGCGCTGCCCCACCAAGGCCAGTGAGGCGGCGAAGCAGGCCGCGTAGCCGATGGCGAAGAGCTGTTCGGGGTTCGCTCCGTCGCCGTCCCCGCCCAGCTCCTTGGGCTGCCTGAGGTTCACCTCCAGCCGGCCGTCCTCGGTACGCCCGTGGCCGTCGGCCCGCCCTCCGGCCACGTGCGCCCGTGCGGTGTAAAGCGCCTTCACCATGATGTTCCTTTCCCTGCAACGTTCTTCTGGAAAGAGAATCATAGACTTCAAAATCAAGAAGTCAACGCTGAAGGTCTCGATACGGCGGCGCCGATGCGGCCCAAGCTCAAGCTCGGCTGGTACGCGCTGATCCGCCGCGATGCTCGAGCGTGCGGGCTGTCCAGCGGGACATCCACCGGCAACCGCCACGCGGGTCGCGCGAAGGCGCCGACCTCGAAGCCGGCGGCCACTCGCGCGGCTCCTGGCGTACCAGGTCGTACCGGGAAGACATCGCCAGTGCCTTGGCGACCGCTCGGGGAACGCCCGCACGGTTCGGTTGCCCTGGACGATCCTCCGACTCGTAGGCGTGGGCCTTTAAGCCCCGCGCCTGGACCGTGATCACGTGGCCGACGTGGTAGGACTCTGCGGCCCCGGATCGCGTCCAGTCCGTGGGCCACGACCTCGATCGAGCGGGTCGGAATGCAGGTTCCGCTCCGGCCGTGGCCGGGGGCCCGGAGGTCTCCACGGTGGCCGACCATATGGGCGGCATGTCGCCGTCGGCGTTCCAGAACTTCGGGTCGAAGGCGATACGTCCGGTGAAGCTGACCTGCATGTCGTCCATATGGCTCCTTCTCCGCACTCGCCGCACAGGACGGCAAGGCAGGCGAGAACCCTGCTTGTCGGGGACGGGAACGGCGGCGCACAGTCGGCCGCCGGGGACGGGGGACGCCATGGGGACCACTGGACAGGACAGTCGCACGCGGGTCAGGGGGAGCCGTACCGGCATGGGAGCATGCCGCCTGGGAGGACTGACCGGCATGCGACTGGCCGAGCTCACACCCGGCACCCGGCACCCGGCACCCGGCACCCGGCCGCCAGCCGCCAGCCGCCAGCCGCCAGTCGTCAGTGGTCCCGTCAGCCGCTGGCCGCCGGCCGCGAGCTGAGGCCCCTGGATGAGACTCGTGCATCTTGCTGCACGTGCTGATCCGGATTTGACCCTGACGTTGCGTCAGGCACCACGATGACCCCATGGCCGACTACTACGAAGCATTCGAGATCAGCCCTGTTCCCCCGCCCGGGCCCGACGCGACGCCACCTGAGATCTACCGGGGCATCTACGGCATGCCGATGTACGTCACGGTGCCGACGCCGGACCTGGCCGCGTCCGTGGATTTCTGGACCCGCGGGCTCGGTTTCATCGACCTGTTCACGGTCCCGGGCCAGGTCACGCATCTTCGACGGTGGGCGTTCCAAGACGCTCTGCTCGTCCCGACCGACGCCCTGCCTACCCCTGCGACGGTGACCATCGGCTTCAGCTGCGTGCTGAGCCAGGTCGACGAGATCGCGCAGGCGTGCGCCGCGCTGGTGCCCGGATGCACGACAGGACCGCGACAGACCCCGTGGAACACCGTGGAACTGGAGGTCATCACCCCGGAGAACGCTCGCGTCATCATGACTGCGGCCCGTCCTCTCGACCACGACAGCGCCGAGGCACGCTACCTGGAAGAAAACGGCTTCACGCTCCCCAAGGGATGAAACCGCACAGGTCGGACACGCATGTCAGACTCGACAGCGTGACCAACAACGCGCTGGACGATGCCGCGGGCCCCGGCGGCCTGACCGTCGGGGCCACGGCATCGCGCGTGGAAGTCACCGTCCGCACCCTCCATCACTGGGACGCGATCGGGCTCGTCCGGCCGTCCGGGCGAAGCACCAGCGGTTACCGGCTCTACTCCGCGGCCGACCTCGCACGCATCCACCGGGTGCTCATCTACCGCGAGCTCGGTCTGTCGCTCGACGACATCGGTGCACTTCTCGATGCTCCGACGGTCGACATGACCGTGCCGCTGAGACTGCAGCGCGCCCAGCTCCTCGATCGCATCTCCCGCCTGCAGGCCATGGTCGACGCGGTCGATCGCATGATCGAAGCCGCAAGCGCCGGCACCCTGCTCTCCGCGGAGGAACAAGTCGCGATCTTCGGGCAGCGCTGGAAGCCGTCACTGGCCGAGGGCGCACATGACCGATGGGGCGACACACCTCAATGGGCACAGTACGCCGAGCGCGCCGCGGGCATGACCCCCGACGACTGGCAGCAGATCGCCGACAACGTCGTAACGCTCGAGCACGACCTGGCAGCGGCCAAGCGCGCCGGAGTCAGGCCAGGCAGTACCGAAGCCAACGCCCTGGCGGAACGACACAGGACCTCCATCGACGCGTACTTCGACTGCACCCTTTCGATGCAGGTCTGCCTGGGAAAGAAGTACGCCGCCGATCCTGGCTTCACGGCCTACTACGACGCGATCGAGCCAGGCCTGACCCTCTGGCTCCGTGACATCATCGACGCCAACGCCCGCGATCGAGGCGTCGACCCGGATTCGGCGACTTGGACCTGACGTACCCGTGCCCACGTCACCAAGTACGCTCCGGGTTGCCTTTCGACGATGGCCGGATGACCCGATCGCCCGGGAGCGCGAGATCGTGCCGGCAGCCCCCCAACCTCGCCGACACGACGCCCAACCCCGGTGTGGCGACGAACCGGCTACTGCTGGACCCGGGAGCGGCAGAAGGACTGGGCGAAGTCGAGTGTCGGGGCCCATCGCCCATCGCCCATCGAGGCCGGGCCGGCCAGGGCAGTGTCCGGCCGGTGAGCGCTGCCGGCTGTGATGAGGACCTGGCCATGGTGTCCGGCATGCGCTCTCGCGGCACCGACCCGAGGAGGCAACCGATGTCGGGCCCGCCCACCTCGTGGGGCTGTGGTCTCCCGGGCGGATGCTCATGCGGGCGTAGCTGATCACCACGGCCGGGCTCGGCGCGGCGGGCGCACACCTCTCGGAGGTAGATCTCGTCCATGACGCTCCAGTTCAGAGGGACGCTCCAGCTCAGAGGACGGAGTGGGCGGGTAGAGAGGCGACCGGACACCGTTCCCCCGTAGGGGCTCGAGAGGCCCGGGACTGGTCCTGGACGTTGGTCCGGCCGCCCGTCCACGCGTCCACCGGCCGGGAGGGAAGGCGATTTCTTCCCGGTAGAGCTCGCCGGTGGTCAGATCGGTGTGCCCCCTCCGATACCGGCCGGCGCACGGCCCGCTCGTCCCGCCCTGGAACCCCGGCCGACTCGTTGACGCCGCCCGGACGGAACGGCTCGCGCGTCGCCGCACATCGTGCGGCCACCACTGGGATGAAGCCACCTGGGCTGGAGGAAGTGGCCGAGAGCCACGAGACCGGAGGAGCCGCCGCGCCGGTCCCGCCCCTCGGTCAGGACGATCAGGGGAGGCGAAGGGGCCCACGTCCTGTCCTGTGGCATCATCGCCTGATGCTCCAACTCACGGATTTCATCATCGACTGCCCGGACCCGATGAAGCTGGCGGCCTTCTACTCCGAACTGACGGGCCGCGCGATCAAGGAGGACAGCGACGACCAATGGGCCGGCATCCGCTTCGGCGCGGTCGAGCTGGCCTTTCAGCGGGTGAACGACTACCGTCCCCCGCACTGGCCCGACGACGAGCACCCCAAGCAGTACCACCTCGACTTCGAAGTGGATGACATCGAGACCGAACAGCGTCGCGTCGTCGAACTCGGCGCGACACTGCAGAAGGACTTCATCGGACCCGAGGGTTACGGCTGGCGGATCTACACCGACCCGGCCGGGCATCCCTTCTGCCTGTGCCGCAACAAAGGGGTCACGTGGACCGACGAAGGGGTGGTGTGGCCCTAACGGAGCTGGGCGCAGGTTTCTGACCACCTCGACATCCGTCCTTCCCGGCGTTCATAGAGGGCGATTCCGGTGGCCACGGAGACGTTGAAGGACTCGACCCCCGAGGTCATGGGAATCCGGTATCGATGCTCCGCGAGCACGTCCATGTCGTCTGATGTCCCGGTTCGTTCGCCGCCTATCAGGAGGGCGAGGCGCCGGCGTACTGTGCTGATGACATTGAGCGGCGTCGAGGCGTCCACGGCGAGGCCGGCGACGCTGATGCCCTGCTGCCGCAGGTAATCACGCAGTTCCTGACGGGAGGCGAGCACGACGGGAAGCGAGAACACCAGACCCCGGCTGGCGCGGATCAACCGCCTGTCCAGGACGGAGGTGAGCCCGCTGTCGAGCAGCACGACGCCGGCGGCGCCGAGTGCGCATGCGGTGCGGGTGATCGCGCCGATGTTGCCCGCGAGTCGTACTCCGTCCAGGACGACGATGTCGCCATCCCGGTCTGACAGGTCGCCGAGCGTCGGCCGCCGAGGACGGTGGGCGAGGGCGAACACACGGGACCGCTTGTCGTTGCCGAACAGCTCTTTCACCGTGCGCTCGGAAAGCAGGTGCATCGGCACATGCCGCGCGCCGGCGGGGATGAAGATCTCCGGGACGGCCGACTCCATGCCGATGGTGGCGTACAGGCTGTCGAATCTGATGCCACAACGCAGCGCCTGCGCGATGTTCTCCTCGTCGTCGATGAGAATGACGCGCTGAGCCCCGCTCGGGGTCCGGAGCACATCGGCCACGCGGCGAACAGCGGGATGACAGGTGCTCTCGATCACGGCTTCGAGAGCGGTGCCGCGCGGGCCGACCCACGCCTTTCCCGGATCGGTCGTATGCCTCATGCGGTCAGTGTTCGATATGACGTTACGTGAGAGTCAAGCGGCTCGACTTCGACGTGACGTGAGGCCCTAGGTTTCGGGTCATGAATCAACAGGTGAGTCGTGCGACGCGCGGATTACGGAGCCCGATCAGCGTCATCGTGCGGGTCGCGGCGATGGTGGACGCGGCGATCGAACGTCATCCCGGACTCGTGACGCGGTACGTCAACGCTCAAGACGATGACAGCGATCGGGCGACGGCGATGTTGTGGACGGATATCGTCCGTGACGACGCTCCCGTGCCCGAGGTATGGCGACGTCTCCGGCATGGAGTCATCGCGGACGTGTCTGCTGCCCGGCACGCCTTGCTGCTCCTGGTGATCTGCGATGGATGGCACCGGATCAAGGTGTGTGTGGAGACCAGCTGCGTATCGCCGTTCGCCGATGCCACGAACGGCATGAGCCGACGTCGATGCGCGATGCACACACGGGGCCACTCGAAGCCCCGAGAGGCGGCTGAGACGACGTGACCCGCACCGTGCCGCCCAGGCTCGACGCTTCTCGTGGAGGCTGGTGAAGCCGGTCTCGCGGTGGCGCAGCTCACCGAGCATGGTGATGAGGTCGTGCGGGGGGCCAGGTCGGGCACCCCCGGCGTGCGGGCTTCAGCCAGACCGGACGCCGTGCCGCCCGGTTGCCCTCGCTCCCGGGCGAGAGCGAGGTCGATCTGGTCTGGCGGCTGTCTCGTCCGCCGCAGCCGTTGGGGAGCGGTCACATCGGCCGGATGCCCGTCTGATCGCCGCAGGCGGGCGGGCCGAAGCGTTCGCAAAGGCGCTCGAGCCCCAGACCGCTGATGAGCAGGCGTTCCTTGGCGTTGCCGAGCAGGTCGGCGCTCCAGGTGACAAGACCGCCGTCGCCTAGGTTGAGATCGTCTCCGGCCGGGGTGGTGGCGCGGATCTCGAAGCAGGCGTCCCGGTAGTAGCCGCGGCCGCCGGTGCGGTCGTCGTCGAAGGCGAACGCGGTGCTGGGATACGCCTGCGCGAGCTGGTCCAGGACGTCCTCACGCAAGGCTCGGCGATGCCGTCCGGCGGTCAGGTCGGTGACGGACACGCGCACCGCCGTGATCTGGTAACCGAGCGCGCGGGCGCTGTGCAGGATGTCGAGGTGGACGCCGATCTGCTCGGCCAGGGCCGCGGTCTCGAAGGTGAACGAGCCCTCGTCACGACCGGCGGTGCACAGCCCCAGCAGCGCGAAGTGCGCCGCCATGCCCGGCACGGCGAAGGCCTGGGCGCGCACCACCCGGTGAACGGCCGCCAGACGGACCCGCCGGCGTGAGCGCGGATCGGAGCGCAGCAGCTCCCGGCGGCGTACCGCGCACTCCAGAGCCAGCGCGTTGGTGGCGTCCGCGACGACCTCGGTGGTGCGGACGGTCGTGACCACCTTGTTCTGGTCCGCGGTCGCCACCGCCGAGACGGTGCCCAGCGGACACAGCGGCGACAGGGCCACGGTGGTGAAGGCGCGCTCGGACAGCCGCCCGTGCACCAGGGATTCCAGGCGTGCCAGCTCGCCGGCGTCCAGCGCCGACGGCCGGGTGAAACGGTTGCGCTCGTAGGCGTGCAGCAGACGAGCGGGCGTCACCGTGGCGGCGCGACGACGACAGACCTCCAGCAGCAGCGTCTGCAGATCGGTCGGCGACAACCGCTCGGCGAGCGCCTCCAGCAGCTCGGGAACGGCGCCCTCGCGCAGGATCCGGCCGAGCCACCGATCGCGTGCCTGCGCCGTCGACCGATCTCCACCATGTCCGGACGGATCACTCATGACCTCATCGTGGCGGACCCCAGGCGCCGCTGCACCAGGTTTACCGACCGCCTTCCCCGCCGTCGGTCCCGCTTCCCCCATGGTGAACGGCCTTCCGCGGCGTCGAACGATGCTGAGCGGACTTTGCTCGTGAGGAGCAGCAGCGTCTGCAGGTCAGTTCGGGCAGCACTCGGAAGCTGATCGGGCTCGGGATGTCGGTGAGGAGGCCGGCCAGGTGCGCGTCAATGCCGCGGGCGCGGGCGAATGCGGCAACCTCAGAAAGAGGCTCGTGTTCTAGGATCATGGGCCTATGAGTCGATCGTCCACGCTGTCCGTCGCGGAAATTCGTTCGGAACGACTCCTGCTTCGCAAGGCGTTGCACGAGACCGACCGCGAAGGACTCGTCGAGCTCTCGACCGACCCTGAGGTTCGGGCATACCTCGGTGGTCCCCGGCCTCGGGATGAGGTCGAGCAGCATCTCGACACGGTCCTGGCCGCCGACGCGACCGCCAGGCCCGGCAGTTATGTCATCGCGGACAACGCGACGAACCAGGTCGTAGGGACCCTGATGCTCGCTCGCCGGTCGGCCGATCGCCCCGGGCAGGTCACCGAGGACGGCGAGGAACTGGAACTGGGCTACGTTCTGCGGCGCAGTGCGTGGGGCGCGGGGTTCGCCTTCGAGGCCGCGACGGCCGCGCTGCGCGCCGCGGCTGCCGAGTTCCCCGACCAGCCGGTCTTGCTCGTGACCCAGACCGCGAACACGCGGTCGCTGAAACTCGCCGCCCGCCTCGGCTTCCGCCCCGTCAGTACGTTCGAGGAGTTCGGCGCCGAGCAGACCCTCTGCACGGCTCGCCTGTCCATGTTCCGAAGCTGATCTCAGCATTCAGCACAGCGCAAGCTGAAGGGGGAGGGTTGAGCGTCATGAGAATGTTGCTGTCTGCCGCTGTCGTCGAATCGCGTCGCCTGGTGCCGCGCGGAGTCCGAGACGCCGACCGCGAAGGTGCCGTCGCCGCCCTGAGAGCGTTCCGGTTCTGATGGCGGGCAAGCGCGCCGGGCGGGCCGCCCAGTCGATCGACGCGAGCAGGCTTCCCCAGGACGTCGTGGCGCTCATCGACGCCCTGGAGCCCGGGCAGGAGCTGGTCATCACGCGGGGCGGCGCGTCGATCGCGGCGATCTCCAGCACCCTTCGCGTGCTCCACGGCGCCGTCGTCGATCCCGGCACCCCGGCCGGCACCGGCGCTCCAGAGGGGGCCGGCGAACAACCTCCGATCGACTACAGCGGCGTGACGGTCGTCGCCACCGCGATGAAGCTGTCGGCGTCGGCTCGCATGTCACTGTCCACCCAACTGGGCTCCGACTACGTCGTGCTCGACATGCACGCCGCTCCCACGACAGCCGACGTGCTGCTGACGCCGCCGGTCAGCCCCCAGTTGATCGCGGGCCTCCGGTCGATGTTCCCCAAGGCCCGGGTCATCGTCACCGAGATCGAGGACGAGGAGCTCGGCGTCAGCTACTACGGCCCGGTCCGGCGCCTGCTCGACGCCGGCGCCGAGGCGTATCTGCCGCCGGCGACCATTCCCCGTCTGGCGACGCAGCTCGACCGCACCCTCGTCCAACTGCGCCAGATCACCGGCGACGCCACCACACCACTGGAGATCGAACCCGTCACGAGATCGTCAGGTGACGACGGAGACGCGGCGTGAACAGGTGACGAGCGTGGCTCGGTTCCTGGAGCGAGGCACCCGGCCGTCTCCTAGGCCGCCAGGTGACGGTCAGGTGGTTTCCGTCGCCGGGGACGCCGCACCGCGTTGCTCAGGGCCCGGGACGGTGCGGCTGAGACGTCTCCCGTGACAGGGCGGTGGCAAGGGCGGCGAGATGGGCCGACACCGGGCCGACGGTGAGGACACCGCTCCCGGCCCCGGCCAGTTCCCGCTTCGCGGGCAGGAGGGCGGCGTGGGCGCGCTCCATCGTCTCCCGGTCGCCGAGCGCGACGGCCGCGCGGGCCGTCAGGCACCACAGGGCCTCCAGCAGCAGGTCGCCCGGTGGTTCCGGTGCTTCGCGCAGCGCGGTGGCGGCCAGGTCGCGGCGGCCCTGGGCGAGCAGCACCAGCGGCCGGACCCAGGGCTCGTACGGACCCCAGTCGATGTCCTCCTCCGTCGGGGCCGGCTGGTCGTCCCGTACGCGCAGGCAGAGCAGCGCGAGTGGCAACAGGCCACGCTCCATGCCGGGCATGCCGGCGCCTTCCAGCCGCGCGGCGGCGTCCCGGTAGGCGGCCTCGACCTCGGTGGGCTGCGCCGGTCGTCCGCCGTCGTCGATCACCGGGCCGTTGTCGCCGCGTGTGGGGTGGCCACGGTCCGCCCGAGGCGGGTGACCGCGGTCGTCGCCCGGCGGGTGGCCGGTCGCGGCGAGACGTAGCGCCCGGTACCACTGCGTGAACACGCCCACCAACGGCAGCTCATGGCGTTCCGCCAGCCGGTCGGCCGCCGCCGCGTGGTCGTCGGCGGCACGGAAGTCCGCGAGCGCGCAGCGCGCCTGGAGACGGACGAGGTGCCCCAGCACCTCCGAGGTGACCAGGCCGTGCCGGGCTGACAGCAGGACCAACTCGGCACCGATGCGGTCGCGGTGATCCGCCAGGCCCGCACGGTGGAAGGTCTGCATGAAGGCGCCGTTGAGGGCGAACGCCAGCAGGGCCGGGTCGTCCAGGCGCCGCGCGAGCCGTTCCGCCTCCTCGGCGGCCTCCCGTCCCCGCGCGGGACGGCCGCCACCGGCGAACCCGTCTCCGGACCGGGCGAGGCCGTGGCCGGACGTTCCCGCCGCGGAGGGGCCGCCCCCGCGCGACTCCACGGCGATCGTGGCCAGCAGCCGTACCCGCGCCGCCTCGTGGCCGGGCGCCGGAAGCGCGGCCGGCCCGGCCGCCCCGGTCGGGGCGGTCAGGGCGGTCAGGGCGGTCAGGGCGCGTTCGGCCGCCGCCAGGATCTGCGCCGTCTGTTCGGGGTCGTCGACGCGGGTCCAGATCGCCGGGACGTCGTACGCGCCGATCACCCGCGCGGTCAGCTCCGGATCGCCCAGCTCCGCGGCCGCCTCGACGGCCGCGACGCGGTGTCGCCGAGCCGCCTGCAGGCCGCCGGCCCCGGTGACCGCGAGGCTGCGCAGCAGGCCCATCGTGGACTCCAGCCGCGCCCGGGCGCCGGACGTCACGGCGCTGTCGTACGCGGCGGCCGCCTCCGCCCACACCTGCTCGGCCGAGCGCCCGCCGCCCGGCCCGCGCGACAGCCGCCCGCCCGCGCTCTGACCCGGCGAAGGGGCGGGGGCGAGGTGGGGAGCCTGGTGGAGGATGTCGGCCTCCAGGCGGCGCAGCGCCGGTCCCGGGTCGACGCCGAGCTGCTCCACCAGGAGCGACCGGGCCCGCCTCAGCACCGCCAGCGCGTCCCCCTGCCGCCCCGCGCGGTACAGGGCGAGGGCCAGCAATCGCCAAGCCTCCTCGCGCCAGGGATGCTCGGCCGCGTGCGCGTCCAGGTCGGGCACCGCCTCCGCCGCCCGGCCGAGGGCCAGCAGCGCCGCCGCCCGCCGCTCCACGGCGTGCAGCCGCAGCTCGGCCAGGCGGGAGCGCTCCGTTCGTGCCCAGTACTCGTCGGCGAAGTCGGCGTACGCGGGACCGCGCCACCACCCCAGTGCCTCCTCCAGCCGCGCCAGTTCCTCGGCCGGCGCCATCGTCACGGCGTCGGCCACGGCCCGCTCGAAGCGCCAGGCGTCCACGGCGGACGGCTCGGCGCGCAGCGCGTACCCGGGGCCCTCGGTGACCAGCAGCCGGGCGGGGGACCGGGGCGGACGCCCGGGCTCCAGCGCCCGGCGCAGCGCCGCCACGAACGTGCGCACCGCCCCCACCGCCCCCTCGGGCGGGTCCTCCCACAGATCCTCGACGAGGCTGGAGACCGGGACGACGCGACGGCGCGCGACGATCAGCCGGGCCAGCACCGCGCGATGCCGCGGCCCCTTCAACGCGATCGCGTCACCGGAGCCGTCCCAGGCGACGACCGGCCCCAGCACCCCGAAGCCGACCCGGCCCTCGATCCCCGCCTTCACACGCCCCCCTCCCAGGCCCCCCCAGGAATGGGACGCAGCCCCGCTCACGCAGCCCCCCGCAGTCCCCTCACGCGGCGGCGGGTGCCATGTCACGGTAGCGCGCTCATCGGATGCTCATTCGCGCCCGGCAGCCTGGCCATGACGGCGTCACAGGCCCGGCAACGAGTCCCAGCCGACCGCCGCCCCACCCCCGCAAACCCCCGCCGGACACCGCAACGAAAGGCACGAACACCATGTCAGCCACCATCACCGGCTTCGACTACCGGCGCGTCCCCGTCGCCGACGGTGTCTCCCTGCACACCGCCGTCGCCGGCTCGGGCACCCCGATCGTGCTGCTGCACGGCTTCCCGCAGACCCACCTCATGTGGCGGCACGTCGCCGCCGACCTCGCCGCCGACCACACCGTCATCTGCCCCGACCTGCGCGGGTACGGGGCCAGCGACAAGCCCGCCGCGACCGGCCCCTCGGTGTACGCCAAGCGCACCATGGCCGCCGACGTCGTCGCCCTGGCCCGCGCGCTGGGGCACGAGCGGTTCGCGCTCGCGGGCCACGACCGGGGCGCCCTGGTCGCGTTCCGCGCCGGACTCGACCACCCCGACGTGATCACCCACCTCGCCTGCCTGGACGTGCTGCCGACGCTCGACATGTGGGACGTGATGCGGGGCGTCAGCGCCGCCGTCGGCTTCCACCTCTACCTGATGGCGCAGCCGCCCGGCCTGCCCGAGCGGATGATCACCGCCGCCGCGGACGACTTCTTCGGCCACTTCCTCGACATCTGGGCGAACGACCCGGGAGCCGTCCCCGCCGACGTCCGCGCCTTGTACCTGGAGGCCTGCCGCGAGGCGGTGCCGTCGATCGTGGCCGACTACCGCGCCTCGGCCGGCATCGACGTCGACCACGACCGGGCCGACCGCGACGCGGGCAACCGGCTGCGCATGCCGGTCACCGTGCTGCAGCAGGACTGGGGCGCCGCTCTCGGGTTCGACGCCGCGGCGCTCTGGGGCGCCTGGGCGCCCCGTCTGCGGCACGTCTCCGTCACCTGCGGGCACTTCATGGCGGAGGAGGCGCCCGCCGAGGTCGCCGGCGCGCTGCGCGATCTTCTCGCCCGCTGAGCCGCAGGGCAAACCTTTCGCCCGTCCCCGGCATCGAAGAGAAGGACACGACAACGTGATCGACGAACGAGGGAAACGGGGACGGGGATGCACACGACTCGACTGGTGGCGGCCGCGGCACTGGCGGCCACGACCACCGCGCTGCTGATCGCGGGCCCGGCCGGGGCCGCCACCGCCACGCCGGCGCCGGCCGCGGCCGCCGCGCCGGGCTCCTTCGGCCCGTACGGCTATGGCGGCGTCAAGCTGGGGATGACGGCCCAGCAGGCCAAGGCGACCGGCAAGATCGTGCTCAAGTCGCGCGACAACTGCTCCGGCTGGGACTACAAGGCTCACCCCAACCCTCGCGACGAGGTGAGCCTGTACATCTCCAAGAAGCACGGCGTGGCCGTCATCTCCGCCCCGCGCGGGGCCCGCACCCCCGAGGGGGTCGCCGTCGGCTCCACCCTGCGCCAGGTCCAGAAGGCGTACCCGAAGGTCAAGGAGCAGATCAACGGCTACTACGCGACCGTGCCGGGCAACCGCAAGGCGTATTACTACTTCGGCGTCGACCAGCGGAACAAGGTGGAGACGCTCGCCCTCGGCCTCAACGGCCAGGACTGCGTGAGCTGACGGTCACGGGGCCAGCCCGGCCTGGGCGGGCGCCCGGTCGCGCAGCCCGTCCGTGGCGGCGACCGCGCCCAGCACCAGCGTGGCGACGGCCGCGAGCACGAGCGGCGGCACCAGGCCGGGCGCCACGGCGGCGAGCAGCCCGGCCGCCGCCAGCACGCCGATCCCCACGAGGCGGTTGACCGGCACCCACCCGAACACGGCCCGCACGAAGAGCGCGTGCCCCGCCAGGAACAGCGCCGGCCCGCCCAGCAGCGCGAGCGCCGCACCCGCGGTGATCCGGTCGAACGGGTGCGCGATCGCCAGCTCGTCGCCCACGGCGGCCACGATGATGCCGGCCACCATGGGGATGTGGATGTAGGTGTAGGCGGACCTGCCGAGCCGCCCGGTGTCGTCCACGTGGGCGGCGGTCTCCGAAGCGGCCTCGGCGGTGCGGTGGAAGTACACCCACCACGTGGCCACGCTGCCGAGGAACGCGACGGCGAAGGCGGCCACGGCGGCGGCGCTCAGGTGCGGGTGGTCGGCCAGCGACACCCCGGTCACCAGCAGCGACTCGCCCAGCGCGATGATGACGAAGAGCTGGCAGCGCTCGGCCATGTGGGCGCCGTCGATCGTCCAGTCGGTCGTGGTGACGCGGCCCAGGAACGGCATGCGGTAACCGAGCCAGGGCCCTGAGTACTCCACGGCCAGGGCGACCGCCCACAGCACGCCCTGGGCGGCCCCGCCGATGGCGGCGCCCGCGATCCACAGCACCGCGCTGAGCACGTGGTAGGCCAGCACCAGCCGGAACGTCACGCCGATCGGGTGGGCGCGCGCCGCGATCGACACCACGAGCGTCCGCCCCACCTGGAGCGCCACGTAGGCGCCGGCGAACCACATCGCCCGCGGCCCGAACGCCTGCGGCAGCGCCGCCGCCATCACCAGCCCGGCCAGCATGGCGCCGGTCAGTGTCAGCCGCAGCACCGGATGGTCGGGGTCGCAGTAGTTCGTGGTCCAGGTGGTGTACATCCAGGCCCACCACACCGCCAGCGTGAGCAACACCGTCTGCGCCACCCCGGCCATGTCGAGGTGGGCGAGGAGCAGGTGCGAGAGCTGGGTGATGGCGAACACGTACACGAGGTCGAAGAACAGCTCGACCGGCATGACCCGGGCGGTCTCGCCACGAGGGCGAAGGATCGGCGCTGGCACTGGTTTCCTCCACAACACAGCCGAATCACAGACAGGGCGAATCACAGACAGGCGAAGTACAACACCGGCGAATCCGGTATGTCGCCAATGACGCTCATCGTAGAGCCGGAGATCACCCAGCAGCGCTGATGATGACGGGAGTGGGGAGCGGTCAGGCGGAGGGCGGCGCGGCGGCCTGGGTCTGCTCGATGCGGCGGTAGACGTTGTCGCGCAGGCGCAGCACGACCGCCGCGAGCAGCGCCGCCGTCAGCGATCCCGCCAGCACCGCGATCTTCACGTACGCGTCGCGCGCGCTGCCCGCGCCGAAGGCCAGCTCGCCGATGAGCAGCGACACGGTGAACCCGATGCCCGCCAGCAGGGCCAGCCCCGCCACGTCCACCCAGGCGAGGTTCTCGTCCAGCTCGGCGTGCGTCAGCCGGGACACCAGCCAGGTGGCGGCCATGACGCCCAGCGGCTTGCCGAGCACCAGCCCGGCGACGACGCCGACGGCGACCGGGTCGGTCAGCGCGCGGCTCAGCCCGTCCACCCCGCCGATCGTCACCCCGGCCGACAGGAACGCGAACACCGGCACGGCCACCCCCGCCGACAGCGGCCGGAAGCGGTGCTCGAAGTGCTCGGCGACCGTCGCGTCCTTCCGCGCGGGCACGGCGAAGCCCAGCAGCACCCCGGCCACCGTGGCATGGACGCCGGAGGCGTGGACCAGGGCCCACGTGAGCACGGCCAGCGGCAGCAGCAGCCACCAGGCGCGCACGCCCCGCCGTACGAGGAGGGAGAACACGGCCAGCGGCACGACGGCGCCCAGCAGCGGCAGGGGCGCCAGGTGCTCGGTGTAGAAGACGGCGATGATCACGATGGCGAGCAGGTCGTCGACCACGGCCAGCGTGAGCAGGAACGTGCGCAGCGCGGCCGGCAGGTGCCGGCCGATCACCGCGAGCACCGCCAGCGCGAAGGCGATGTCGGTGGCGGTCGGGATCGCCCATCCCCGGCCGGCGTCCGCCGCCCCGGCGAGCGAGGTGGTCACCAGGTACGCGACGGCGGGCACGAGCACGCCCCCCATGGCGGCGGCGACGGGCACGGCCGCCCGCCTGGGGTCGCGCAGGTCGCCCGCCGTGAACTCGCGCTTGAGCTCCAGCCCGGCGACGAAGAAGAACACGGCCAGCAGGCCGTCGGCCGCCCAGGACGCCACGTCGAGGCGCAGGTGCAGGGCGGCGGGGCCGATCTCGAAGGAACGCAGCGCCTCGTACCCGTGGGCCCACGGCGAGTTCGCCCAGAGCATGCCGAGCAGGGCGCCGGCGAGCAGGAGCGCTCCGCCCACGGTCTCGGCGCGCAGGATGTCGGCGATGCGCCGGGACTCCGCGCGGGAGCCCAGGCCGAACAGGCGCAGGACACGGGCGGACGGGGTGCGGCTCATGGCAAGGACTCCCTGGAAGGGTCGGCGACGGACCAGCCGACCAGACTTCCCGGCACACCGCCGGTAACCTTACCCATAAGCGCATATGTCACGCATATCGCCGATCTGGTCGCACCGCGGGCAGCGTGAGCACCATGGTCAGGCCGCCCCCCGGCGTCTCCTCCGGCACGAGCGTGCCGCCCATGGCCTCGGCCAGCCCGCGCGACAGCGCGAGCCCCAGGCCGGGACCGGGATGGTCGCGCCGGTCGCCCAGCCGCTGGAACGGCAGGAAGATGCTGTCACGCGCCTCCGGCGGCACCCCCGGCCCGCGGTCCACGACGCGGAGCTGCACCTGCCCCGCATGGCCGCCCGCCGTGACCAGCACCTTCTCCCCGGCCGGGCTGTAGCGGACGGCGTTGGAGACCAGGTTGACGACGATCCGCTCCAGCAGGGCCGGGTCGGCGACGGCCTCGGGCAGGTCGAAGGAGACGGTGTTCCGGACGCGGTGGGCGAGCGGCCCGAGCTCGTCCACGGCCGGCGGCACGACCTCGTCCAGCGCCACCGGCTGGAGGGCGACGCCGAGCGCGCCGGCCTGCAGGCGGCTCATGTCGAGCAGGTTCGCGACCAGCCGGTCGAGGGTGGTGAGCGACTCGTCGGCGGTGGCCAGCAGCTCCGCCCGGTCCTCGGGCGTCCAGTCGATCTCGGTGCCGCGCAGGCTGTCCACGGCGGCCTTGGCGGCGGCGAGCGGGGTGCGCAGGTCGTGGCTGACGGCGGCCAGCAGCGCGGTGCGCATCCGGTCGGCCTCGGCCAGCGGCTCGGCGCGGGCGGCCTGCTCGCGCAGCCGCTCCTGGCGCAGCGCGACCGCGGCCTCGGCGGCGAACGCCTCCAGCACCCGCCGGTCGGCGGCGTCGAGCAGCCGCCCGCGCGCGGCCAGGACCAGGCGGTCGTCGACGGTCACGTCGGTGTCGGCGGCGTCCGGGCAGGTGGCGGGCCGCCCGCCGGAGGTGGCCACGATGCGCCACGCCTCCGGCTGCGCCTGGTCGTCGGTGACCGGCTCGCCGCGACGTTCGAGCAGCGTGACGGACGTCAGGCCGAAGGTCTCGCGCAGCCGTCCCAGCAGCGAGGGCAGCGCGGAGTCGCCGCGCAGCACGTGACCGGCCAGCGTGGACAGCAGCTCGGCGTCGGCGCTCGCGCGGGCGGCCTCCCGGGTACGGCGGGCGGCCAGGTCCACGATGGCGCTCACCGCGGCGGCCACCACGACGAACACCGCCAGCGCCAGCAGCGCCTCGGGATCGGAGACCAGCAGGCTCCGGTAGGGAGGGGTGAAGAAGTAGTTGAGCAGCAGCACGCCGCCCACGGCCGCGGCCAGCGCCGGCCACAGCCCGCCGACGAGCGCCACGGCGATCACCCACATCTGGAACAGCAGGATCTGGCTCGGCAGCCCCAGCGTGTCGCGCAGCGCGTGCAGGACGGCGGTGAGGGCGGGCAGGCCGAGCGCGGTCATCGCCCAGCCGAGCAGCCGGCGCCGCCGGGTGAGCGCCGCCCCGCCGCGGGGCCGCCGGCGTCCCTTGCGGGCCCCTTCGTGGGTGACCAGGTGGACGTCGATGGGGCCGGACAGGGCCGTGGTCGTGACGCCCACCCCCGGCGACAGGATCTGCGCGAACCGGCCGCGCCGGGACGCCCCGAGCACGAGCTGGGTGGCGTTGACGCCGCGCGCGAAGTCCAGCAGCGCCCGCGGCACGTCGTCGCCGACCACCTGGTGGTACGTGCCGCCCAGCGACTCCACCAGCGCCCGTTGCCGGGCCAGATTGGCGGGATCGGCACCTGCCAGGCCGCCACCGGTGGTCACGTGGACGGCCAGCAGGTCGGCGCCCTTGGACCGGGCCGCGATCCGGACCGCCCGCCGGACCAGCGTGTCGCCCTCCGGACCGCCGGTCACCGCCACCACGACCCGCTCGCGGGCCTCCCAGGTGCCCTCGATGCCGTGGGCGGCGCGGTAGCGGTCGAGCTGCTCGTCCACCTTGCCCGCCACCCACAGCAGCGCCAGCTCCCGCAGCGCGGTCAGGTTGCCCTCGCGGAAGTAGTTGGACAGCGCGGCGTCGATCTTCTCGGCCGGGTAGACGTTGCCGTGGGCCATCCGGCGGCGCAGCGCCTCCGGCGACATGTCGACCAGCTCGACCTGGTCGGCGCGGCGCACCACCTCGTCGGGCACGGTCTCGCGCTGGGGCACCCCGGTGATCTCGCGGACGACGTCGTTGAGCGACTCCAGGTGCTGGATGTTGACCGTGGTGACCACGTCGATGCCGGCGTCGAGGATCTCGTCGACGTCCTGCCAGCGCTTGGCGTTGCGCGAGCCGGGCACGTTGGTGTGGGCCAGCTCGTCGATCAGCGCCACCCTCGGGTCCCGGGCGATGACCGCGTCCACGTCCAGCTCGGTGAAGCTCGCGCCCCGGTGGACGAGGGCGCGGCGCGGCAGCACCTCCATGCCGTCGAGCAGCGCGGCGACGGCGGCGCGGCCGTGGGTCTCGGCGTAGCCGACGACGACGTCGCGGCCGCGGGCCGTCGCGCGGCGGCCCTCGCAGAGCATCGCGTACGTCTTGCCGACTCCCGGAGCCGCGCCCAGGTAGACCCGCAGCCGTCCCCGTGGCACCGCCCCTCACCTCCTCGGCCGGACGGGCGCCGGGCGGAGTCCCGGCGCGCCGCTCCGGCATAGAACCAGGCTACGACCGGTGGCGAGCCGCGTGATCAGCCCGCGCGCGTGCGATGCTGGCGGATGTCCGGAACGCTGCGGCGGCTCCGACGTCCTCCAGGACGGGCTCCACCGGGAGAGGACGGAACCCCCAGGACAGGCTCTCCGGGGAAGGACGGCGACCATGGACACCGAGGCCGCGACGGAGGCGCTGCTGCGGGACCTCACGCCCCGGGTCCTCGGCGCGCTCGTGCGCCGCTACGGGCACTTCGACACCGCCGAGGACGCCGTGCAGGAGGCCCTGCTGGCCGCCGCCGTCCAGTGGCCCCGCGACGGCCTGCCCGGCGACCCGGCGGCCTGGCTGATCACCGTCGCCTCCCGGCGGCTCACCGACCTGCTGCGCGCCGAGCAGGCCCGAAGGCGGCGCGAGGACGCGGTCGCGCGCTGGACGCTGCCGGACGACTGGCTCGCCCCCGCCGCCGACCGCCGGGAACGCGACGGCGACGACACGCTCATCCTGCTGTTCTGGTGCTGCCACCCGTCGCTGTCGCCGGCCTCGCAGATCGCCCTCACCCTGCGCGCGGTCGGCGGCCTGAGCACGGCGGAGATCGCCCGGGCGTTCCTGGTGCCCGAGGCCACCATGACCCGGCGCATCACCCGGGCCAAGCGGACCGTCCGCGACAGCGGCCTGCCGTTCGCGCTGCCCTCGCCCGCCGAGCGGGAGCGGCGGCTCGCCGCCGTCCTTCACGTGCTCTACCTGGTCTTCAACGAGGGGTACGCGAGCACGTCGGGGCCGCGCCTGCACCGCGTCGAGCTCGCCGCCGAGGCCATCCGGCTGGCCCGCCTGCTCCACCGGCTGCTGCCCGGCGACGGCGAGGTGGCGGGGCTGCTGGCGCTCATGCTCCTCACCGACGCCCGCCGGCCGGCGCGCGTCGCGCCCGACGGCACGCCGGTCCCCATGGCCGAGCAGGACCGCAGCCTGTGGGACGCCGACCTGGTCGAGGAGGGCGTCGCGCTCGTCACGGCCGCGCTGCCGTCCGGGCCGACCGGCCCGTACCAGCTCCAAGCCGCCATCGCCGCCGTCCACGACGAGGCGCCGAGCGCGGAGCGGACCGACTGGCCGCAGATCCTCGCCCTGTACGAGGTGCTGCTGCGGGTCGACGGCGGGCCGGTGGTGCGGCTGAACCGCGCGGTGGCCGTCGCCATGACCCACGGCCCGGAGGCGGGGCTGGCCGCCCTGCGGGAGCTGGAGGAGGACGAGCGGCTCGCCGCGGGGCACCGGCTGCACACGGCGCGGGCGCACCTGCTGGAGACGGCCGGCGACCGCGAGGCGGCGCGCCGGGCGTACCTGGAGGCCGCCGCGCGCACCACGAACCTGCCGCAACGCCGCTACCTGAACGCCCGCGCCGCCCGCCTGTCCACCGGCCGTTGACGAAACGCCCGGGCCGCGGCTCACCGGTGTGCTAGCCTGGCGGTAGTTGCAGTTGTGGTACCCATACGAACTCTGTGTGCGCCTGACGGTATGTGACCTCAGGCGCATTTTTGTTTTCCGGTCAACTCCGGATGGGCTCATTACGGCGACGCGGAGTCCGCACACGGCGGGCTCCGGTTCTGCCAGACCAGAAGGAGAATGACATGGCTGAGGGAACCGTGAAGTGGTTCAACGCGGAGAAGGGCTTCGGCTTCATCGAGCAGGACGGCGGCGGCGCCGACGTCTTCGCCCACTACTCCAACATCGTTTCGCAGGGCGGCTACCGCGAGCTGCGTGAGGGCCAGCGCGTGGCCTTCGACATCACCCAGGGGCAGAAGGGCCCGCAGGCGGAGAACATCGTTCCCGCCTGACCCGGCCGGCACCACGAGCAGGGGCTCGCACCTTCACCGGTGCGGGCCCCTGCTCGTCTGTGCACCGGGGGAGACGCGCTCTCACGGCGGCCGGGCCCGCCGCCGGACGCCTGCCTGTCGCCGGCGTCCAGAGAAGTCCTCGGTCCCACCGCCCTACCCGATGGGCTCCCACGGTGTGATCATCTGCTCGGTGTCCTGCGCCTGACGGCAGCCGGGCGCCCGCCGGAGCGCGAGGGCGGCCACGACGAGCACGCCGAGGGCGCACGCCGCCGGTACGGCGAGCCCGGCCCGCGCGGCGTCCCCCCATCCGGACTCCAGCGACCCCAGCAGCACGGTCCCGGTGAGCGTGCCGCCCAGGACGCCGCCCGTCTCCTGCACCGTGCCCAGCACCCCGGCCGCCGCGCCGGACCGCTCGGGCCGTACCCGGGCCAGCGTCGCGGAGATCAGCGGCGACATCAGCAGCCCCATCCCGGCGCCCACGACGAGCAGCGTCCCCGCCACCTCGTACGCGACGGCGTCCCCGGCCCCTGCCACGACCCGGGTCAGGAGCAGCAGCCCGAGCAGCAGCGTCGCCGCGCCCGCCAGGGGCACCCCCGTCCCCAGACGGCGGGCCAGGGCAGCCGTCCGCGCCGAGCCGGCGAGGAACCCGGCGTTGAGCGCCGTGCACACCGCTCCCGCCGCCGCCGGGGAGAGCCCGAGGCCCTCCTGGAGGTACAGGGCCAGCACGAACGACAGCCCCGCCGAGCCGCCGAACAGCAGCGCCACCGCCACGAGCCCGCGCCCGAACCCCTTCTCCCCGAAGACGTCCAGGTCGAGCAGCGGCTGCCGACCGGCCGCGGCCAGGCGGCGCTGGCGGCGGGCGAACGCGGCCAGCAGCGGGGCCGAGGCCGCCAGGCACAGCCACGTCCACGCCGGCCAGCCCTGCTCCCGGCCCTGGGCCAGCGGCAGCACGACCGCCACGAGCCCGGCTGCGACCATCCCCGCCCCGGCCACGTCCAGACCGGCCCCGGCGGGACGTGAGACGGGCGGCGGGGACGGGACGAGGCGCGGGGTCACGGCGAGCGCGACGAGACCCAGGGGCACGTTGACCAGGAAGCAGGCCCGCCAGCCCAGCCCCCACGGGTCCGCCGCGATCAGCAGGCCGCCGATCACCTGCCCGCTCACGCCCGCCAGCCCCACGGCCGTGCCGTACCAGCCGAACGCCCTGGCCCGGTCGGCGCCCCGGTACAGGTCTCCGAGCAGCGTCAGCACCTGCGGGGCGAGCAGCGCCGCGGCCACGCCCTGCAGGACCCTCGCCAGGATCAGCGCCCAGGCTCCCGGCGCGGCCCCGCAGGCGGCGGACGCCAGCGTGAACAGCGCCAGGCCCGCCGAGAAGACCCGGCGCGGCCCGTGCAGGTCGCCGAGCCGGCCCGCCACGACCAGCCCCGCCGCGTACGCCAGCCCGTACCCCGCGATCACGAGCTGCGCCTCGGAACCGTCGGCGGGCAGGCCGGCGCGCATCGACGGCACCGCCACGTTGGCGATGAAGAAGTCCAGGGTCGTCATGAAGACGGCGACCAGCACGACGGGCAGGGCCCACCAGCGGTTGGGGACGGTGGCCATGAAGGGGCTCCAGGGGACGGAGGGACGGGGGCGATGGGAGAACACCGCGCGCGTCCGGACGGTTGAGCCCACCGGCCCAGCCTGGAGGTCGCCGGTTATGGATCGCTGCCGATCGGCTACGGATCGCGTTATGACCCGTGTTCCGCGACGCTCCTGGATCGGCTGCTCGGCCTCACCGGCCGCGACCCCGCCCGGACGCCGGACCCTCGCTGCGCGGCCGAGCCGCGTAGAGGGCGGCGGTCTCGGCCGCCCTGCCGGCCAGGACCCGGCGCAGCTCCACGGGCTCCAGCACCTCGACGTCGGGGCCGAAGGCGAGCAGCGCCCCGGCCGCGCCCAGGGAGCGGAAGCGCAGCTCGACGTCCACCCGTTCCCCGTCGCCCTCGCCCTCGCCGCCGAACCCGTCCGCCCCGGCCGAGGGGGCCAGGTCGGCCTGGTGGACGCGCAGGAACCGGTCCAGGACGTCCCGCCGGACGCTGACCGTGACGGGCACCGGGGTGGGGACGTCGTCGATGCGGCGGCGCAGGGTGTCCCACAGGCCGGCCAGTTCGAGGCCGTCGCGGCGCCGGGCGGGCTCGTCGCCGACCACGGCGGAGGAGACGCGGTCGGCGCGGAACAGCTTCGGCTCGCCGCGGTGATCCGCCACCAGGTACCAGACGCCCGCCTTGTTGACCAGCCCGTACGGGTCCAGCGTGTACGAGCGGGGACGGCTGCCGCCGCCGTGCCGGTAGCGCACGCGCAGGCGCCGGTCGCCGAAGACGGCCTCCTGGAGCACGGCGAGGTCGGGCGCGGGCTGAGCCGGGCCGCCGCGCCAGCGTTCGGGGTCGATGAGCACGCGGCGGCTGGCCAGGTCGGCGTCCGGCCGGTGGGAGGCGGGCAGGGCCGCCATGACCTTGCGCAGCGCGGAGCCGATGGCCCGTCCCAGCCCCAGCTCGTCGTGGGCGCGCCCGGACAGCAGCACGAACAGGGCGCGGGCCTCGTCGGTGGTCAGGCCGGTGACATCGGTGCGGAAGCCGGGCAGCAGCGCGATGCCGCCGTGGGGCCCGCGCACGGTGTAGACGGGCACGCCGGCCGACGACAGCGCCTCGACGTCGCGCATGACCGTGCGGACCGACACCTCCAGCCGCTCGGCCAGTGTCCCGGCGGGCAGCTGGCCGTGCGTCTGCAGCAGCAGCATGATCGAGAGCAACCGGTCGGATCTCATGGCGGAAAAACTTTCTCACATATAAGACACACCCTGACATATACCGGGGCGAGGATCCAGGGGCCGGGGCCCGCACGGACGGCTCCGGCACACCACGAAAGGGAAAGCACTGTGACCAGCACCAACGCCTCCGCCCAGCAGATCGCCGAGGACTACACCCGCGCGTGGATGAGCGGCGACGTCGACCAGGCGCTCGGCTTCCTCGCCGAGGACGTCGTGTGCGACGCGCCCGCCGGCCGGATCGAGGGCCTGGCCGCCTACCGGGGCTTCCTGGAGGGCTTCCTGCCCAAGCTCACCGGGTCCTCCATCACCAAGGTCCTCGGCGACGACACGAGCGCGGCCGTCGTCTACACCACCGACACCACGTTCGCCCGCGACTTCCGGGCCATGGACTACCTGACCGTCGGCGACGGCAGGATCACCCGCGTCGTCACCGTCTTCGACCGCCTCCCGGCCGCCCAGGCCCGGCCCCGCGCGGAAGGCTGACCCCGGTACGACGAAGAAGTCGCGAAGAATCCGCGCGGCGGGTGTCGTGACGGCGCGAAGCCGTTCGTCCATGGAGTGAGGGCCGGTGACCGGCACCGGCCCGCACCCGGGAGGAGCCCGAGATGACCAACGCGACCACGGGTGTCAGCCACGACACGATCGAGGCGCTGGACGAGGAGTTCACCGCGACGCTGCTCGGGAGCCCGGCCAAGGGCGGTCACACCTACGTCGTGTGGCCGGGCTCGGCGGAGTTCTTCGGGACCCGGGGCCGGGTGAAGGTCGCGGCGACGGTCGACGGGCATCCGTTCAGCAGCTCGTTCATGGCCCGGTGAGCCGGCGGTGAGCGCGCGGTGAGCCGGCCCCGGCACGGTTGCCCCATGACCGGTCCGCACCGAGGACCGGATGTGGCACCTGAGGAGCTGACATGGGTTTCCTGGCGGGCAAGACGGCGCTGGTGACGGGCGGGTCGCGGGGCATCGGCCGGGCGGTGGCGCTGCGGCTGGCCGCCGAGGGCGCGGAGGTCGCCGTCCACTACGGCGGCGACGACGAGGCGGCCAAGCAGACCGTGACCCGGATCGAGGAGGAGGGCGGCCGCGCGTTCGCCGTCCGGGCCCGCTTCGGCGAGGACGGCGCGGTGGACCGGCTCTTCGAGGGCCTGACGGCGGGGCTGGCGGGACGCGGCCTGGACATCGTGGTCAACAACGCGGGCATCGGCTCCGGCAACCCGATCGCGCGGGTCACCCCGCAGGAGCTGGACCTGCTGCTGGCGATCAACGTGACCACGCCGTTCTTCGTGATCCAGCGGGCGCTGCCGCTGCTGAACGACGGCGGCCGCATCGTCAACATGGGCTCGACCGCCAGCCGCTTCGCGGTCTCCACGCAGATCGGCTACACCATCAGCAAGGCCGCGCTGGAGTCGATGGCCCCCACGCTGGCCAACGACCTGGGCCGGCGCGGGATCACGGTGAACACCGTCGCGCCCGGCGCCGTGCGCACCGACCTCACTGCGGGCTACGCCTCCATCCCCGAGGTGCTCGCCGGGCTGGAGGCGATCACCGCGCTCGGCCGGCTGGGCGAGCCGGAGGACGTCGCCGACGTCGTCGCCTTCCTGGCCGGGCCGCAGGGCCGCTGGGTGACCGGCCAGACCGTCGACGTCTCCGGCGGGACGTACCTCGGCCCCATCGCCTGACCACGGCACCGCCCCTCCGTGCCGGGCGGCAGGCTCAGCGTCGGGTCCGGCCGGGGGGCAGGCTCGGTGCCGGGCCCGGCCGGCGGTCAGGCGAGGCCCGCGTCGTGGGCGAGGAGCGCGACCTGCGTGCGGTTGTCCAGGCGCAGCTTGGTGAGGATGCTGGACACGTGCGCCTTCACCGTCGTGACGCCCATGGCGAGCTCCGCGGCGATGTCCGCGTTCGTCCGGCCGCGCGCGATCGCGAGGGCCACCTCGTGCTCGCGCGGGGTGAGTGAGGCGAGCGCGGCGTGAGCCCGCTCGTAGGCCCCGCTCTGGGCGACGGTACGCTCCATCAGCCGCCGGGTGACGCGCGGCGACAGGATCGGGTCGCCCGCCGCGACCCGGATGACCGCCTCCACGATGCGCGCCGGCGGGGTGTCCTTGAGCAGGAACCCGCCGGCTCCGGCGCGCAGCGCGTGCACGATGTTCTCGTCGGTGTCGAAGGTCGTCAGCACGATCACCTCCGGCGGGCGGGCCCGGGCGCGCAGCCGGCGGGTGGCGGTGATGCCGTCCACGCGCGGCATCCGCAGGTCCATGAGCACCACGTCGGGGGCATGGGCGTCGACGGCGGCGATCGCCTCCTGCCCGTCGGCGGCCTCCCCGACCACGGTGATGCCGGCGGCGCCGTCCAGCATCATGGCCAGCCCGGCGCGGACCAGGGCGTCGTCATCGACCAGCAGCACGCGGATCACGCCGGCCATGGTAGCCAGGCGTGCAGCCGGAACTCCTCCCCGGTGCTCTGGTGGTCCAGTTGCCCGCCGGCCAGCCGTACCCGTTCGGTGAGGCCCACCAGGCCGACGCCGCCGCCGGGCACGGCGGGGGCCGAGCCGGGGGCGGGCAGCGGGTTGCGGATGTCGATCAGCAGGCGCGTGCCGGGAGCGCCGCTCAGCGCCACCTCCACCGGCTGGCCCGGAGCGTGCTTGCGGGCGTTGGTCAGCCCTTCCTGGACGACGCGGTAGCCGGTCATCCCGGCGGTGGCGGGCGGGGAGGCACCGCCGGTCCCGTCGTTCACCCGTACGACCTGGCCCGCCTCGCGCGCCTCGCCGAGCAGGCGCGGCAGGTCGGCCAGCGTGGGCCTCGGCTGCAGCTCGTCCAGGAGGTCGTCGTC
Organism: Nonomuraea montanisoli; assembly: GCF_013363975.1. Taxonomy (GTDB): domain Bacteria; phylum Actinomycetota; class Actinomycetes; order Streptosporangiales; family Streptosporangiaceae; genus Nonomuraea; species Nonomuraea montanisoli. Next base: position 282,861 of record NZ_JABWGN010000006.1, read on the forward strand.
CTCGCGCAGCAGGCCGATCACCTGGCGCAGCTCCTCCAGCGCCTGGTGCACTCCGGTGCGGATCACCCCTGCGGCTCGGGCGAGCTGCTCGGGCGAGGAGTCGGGGCGGTACTCCAGCGCCCCGGCGTGGGTGGCCACCAGCGACAGGCGGTGGGCCAGCACGTCGTGCATCTCCCGGGCGAGCTCGCGGCGCTCGGCCATGCGGGCCTCGGCGACCCGCCTGCCCTGCTCGGCCTCGGCCCGGCGGGCGCGCTCGCGCAGCGACGCGAGCAGCGCCCGGCGGGAACGGGCCAGCGCGCCCCAGCCGAGCAGCGCGGCGTACGAGGCGCACACCAGCAGCAGCCACCAGCCCAGGGAGATGCCGGAGCTCGGCCGCCACAGCCCCTGCACCAGGTGCGCCGCCATGCCCGCCGCCGCCACCGCCGCCGCGACGGGGAACCGCCTGCGCTGGGCCACCTGCAGCGCCCCCGTCGTGGCCGCCGGCGTGGCCACGGGGGAGAGCGTGGCGAGGAGGGCGGCGGCCAGCGCCCCACGGGCCGGCCACCACAGCTGGGTGAGCGCCGCGACCACGCTCGCCGCCGCGACCGCGACGTCCAGCGGCCACAGCGGCCCGCCGGCCCGCCCCCACAGCGACACGCCGGTCACCGCGCCCACCCCGGCCGCCATGCTCGCCACGGCCACGGTTCTCGGGGGGCACTTCGCGCTCATCCGGCACACGGTAGCGGCGGGCACGGCCGAGCCGTCACCTACCAAAGGAGGACCCGGCTCCCTCCGGGGAAGGACGGCGCGCGACCGGCCGCCCGATGCGGTGACCGGCCCGGCCCGGCCAGGCTGGCCGGCGTGAACACTTCACTCAAGAGAGCCCTCACCGTGATCGGCACGGCCGCGGCCGCCCTGGCCGTGTGGGCGCTGGCGGTGCCGGTGGCCGGGGTCACGCTGACCGTGCGGACGGGCGGCGGCACGCAGACGGTCGAGGCGGTGCCGGTCGTGGTGGTGAGCCTGCTGGCCGGCCTGGCGGGCTGGGCGCTGCTCGCCCTCCTGGAACGGCGGGCGGCCCGCCCCCGCCGCAGCTGGACGATCACCGCCCTCGTCGTGTGCGTCCTGTCCCTCGCCGGCCCGCTCACCAGCGCCGTCGGCGCCGCCGCGACGCTGGTGCTGCTCGCGTTGCACCTGGTCGTGGGCGCCGTGCTGATCACGTGGCTGGCGCGCCGCTGAACCGCGCCTCACGTGCCGGGGGCGGCGACGGCGTCCGGAGGCAGGCGGCGCGCCAGGCGGAGCAGCGCGAGGCAGGCGGGCACGAGGAGCGCGGCCAGCGCGATCCACAGCAGCGACGGCTCGGTGTCGAGGAGCGCGGCGTAGCCTCCCGGGGCGACGACGGCCGCCACCGCCCAGGTCTGCTGGTGAATCGCGAGGTACCGCCCGGGCAGCGCCGGCGGCGCCGTGGCGGCGGCCAGCGCCCAGGACGGCGTGGTGTGCATGAGCTCGCCCAGGGTGAGGACGAGCGTGGCCACCAGCAGGCCGCCCGCCCGTGGCGCACCCGGCGGCAGGAGCGCCGTCGCGGCGTACAGCGCGCACGCCGCGACGAGGATCGTCCCGGCCAGCGCCATGGCGTGCGTACGGCGGGCGGCGCGCTGCCGGCGGCGTACCGCGAGCTGGCCGGCGGCCACCAGGACCGTGTTGAGGGTGTAGAGCAGGCCCGTCAACCAGACAGGGGCGCCCAGCACCGTCACCGCGTACACGGGCAGCGCGACCGGAAGGATCATGTGCGCGAGTGTGAACGCCTGCTCGGCCGCCACGAGAGCGACGAACGGCCGGTCGGAGAACACCGCCCGGTACCCCCTCGGCTCCCTGGGCGTCGCCGGCGCGGGCGCGCGCCGGCCGGAGACGACGAGGCACCCGGTCGCCACGAGGAAGCTGGCCGCGTTGAGCGCCGCGATGAGGGTGAACCCCGCGCCGCCGGCGAGCGACACCGCCCCGGCCGACAGCAGCCCGCCGAGGCCGAACGCGACGTTCCTGGCGGTGGCCATCAGCGTGTACAGCTTGTCGCGGTCCGCGCCTTGCGCGAGGACCGCGACGTAACTCCCGGAGGCGGGGTAGTAGGCGCGGTCGCCGGTCGCGACCACGGCGGCGACGGCCACCAGCGCGGCGAAGCCGTCCACGAACGGGTAGGCGGCGAAGCCCGCGGCGCGCAGCAGGTACGTGGCCATGAGCACGCGCCGCGCGCCGAAGCGGTCGATCAGCGCGCCGGCCGCCGGGTTCGCGGCCAGCCCCACGACGGCGGCGGCGGTCACGCCCACGCCGACCGTGGTCAGGGGCAGCCCGGTCACCTGGTGGATGAACAGGAGCGTGAGCGGGACGTACAGGCCGCTGCCCAGCGCGTCGGCGAACATTCCGACGAGGAAGGGCCTGGCGCCCGCGACGCGTCGTCCGGTGGAGGTGATGATCACGGCGACGATTCTCGGCGCGGCAGTGGCCGGTGGGGATCGGCCGGTGGCCGGGGAAGCGGCTGGGTCGATGGTCCTACGACCTCGACGCCGTACGCCTCCCGGCCACCGCGCCGTGGTGCCGGAACTCCAGTGCTGAGCCGGCACCGGAGGGCTGGAGCCGGATCGCCCGGCCATGGATCAGTGGCAGGCGGTCGCCGGGATCGTGTCCCTGATCCGGCCGTCGTCCTGGACGAGCTGGCCGGAGAAGCCGGTGCCGGTCAGGGTCAGCTTGAGCACGCCGTGCAGGTCGGTCAGGCGTACCAGGCTGTTGGGGTGCACCTCGTGCTCGAAGGTGTAGTTCTCGGCGCCGCCGAGGCCCGCGGTGACGGCCAGCGGCCCCGCCGCGGTGGCCTTGCCGTCGGGGTCCTGCGGGCGGAACCGCTCGTAGACGTGGTCGTGGCCGTTGAGGATCAGGTCGGCGCCCGCGGCGTACAGCGCGCGCCACACCGGCAGGCTGACGGGGTCGTAGCCCTTGCTGCCGGAGTTGAACAGCGGATGGTGCCAGTAGGCGGCGACGCACTTCCTGGTGGTGCGGGCGAGGTCGCTCTTCAGCCAGGTCACCTGCGCCGAACCGGCGGACATGGACTGCTCGGAGTCGAGGGCGACGAAGTGCCAGTTGCCGTGGTCGAAGCTGTAGTAGGTCTTGCCCCCGGGAGTGGCGATGGAGCCGAAGTACGCCTTGTACCCGGAGGCTCCTCCGGCGGGATCGTAGTACTCGTGGTTGCCCGGCGTGGGTCTGGTCTTGGTCTTGAAGCGACCCCAGGTGGTGGCGTAGTAGGACCGGTACTCCGACAGCTTCCCGTCGTCGTACTGGTTGTCGCCCATGGTCAGCACATAGACGGGGTTGATCGACTCGACCAGACGGGCGGTGCGCTCGTGCGGGCAGGCCGTTCCGTCGCCGGCGCGGCAGTTCCCGGCGATGTCGCCGGCCGCCGCGACGACGAACGAGCCGTCGCCGCCGCCGCCCTTGCCGTAGACCTCCAGCTCCCACAGCGAGTAGCCGTAGGAGGTGGCCCGCGCCGTGCCGTACACCCGCACGTAGCGTCCGCTCCCGGTCACGGTCAGGTCGTCGACGCCGCCGTCACCGGCGGAGGTCGAGGACAGGGTGGTCCAGGTGGCGCCGTCGGCCGACACCTCCACCCGGTACGCCCTGGCGTAGGCGGCCTCCCAGGACAGCCGCACCCGGCTGATCGTCGCCGGGTCGCCCAGGTCCACCCTGATCCACTGGGGGTCGGATCCTTCGGCGGAGGCCCACCGTGTCGTGGTGCCGCCGTCCACGGCCTTGTCGGCGGTGAGCGTCGAGTCCTCCACCGAGGACGCGGTGGTGGGCCGGCCCTGCGAGATGAGCCCGTCGTCCGCGTGGCCGGGCGTGACCTGCCCGACCTGGAGCAGCATGCTCGCCGCGAGCAGGGCCACCGCTGCCCTGATACGTCTGGATAACACTCCGTTCTCCTTCCGGGTGATCGCGACTCAGGTGTTCGCGACTCAGGTGATCGGGTTTCAGGTGATCGCGGGTGAGGAGGCTTCGGTGGCCAGCAGCCGGGGAGTGCCGCTCCCGTCGGCGGGCACCGCCCAGACGTCGCGGCCCTTGGCGTACATGACGCTCCTGGCGTCGAGCCAGGCCGCCTGGTCGTCCACGTCGGCGGTCTCGGCGAGCGGGGTCTCCCGGTCGGTGGCCAGGTCCAGCGCGTGCAGGCGCCAGGCGCCGGACGGCATGCGCTTCTTGTAGACGATCCGGCGGCCGTCCGGGGACAGCGACGGGCACTCGGCGTTCTCCCTGAGCACCCTGGCCTGCCAGCGGGTGTAGTCGCCCTCGACCAGATAGGTCTTCCCCCTGGTCGCGACCGTGGCGTAGAAGCGGCTGTCGTCCGGTGCGAAGGTGACGCCCCAGTAGTTCACGTCGGCGGAGTGGTAGCGGCGGCCGTCCTTGATCAGCGGGATGTCCTCGATGGTGACGGTCACGTTCCCGGTGCGGGTGTCGAGCAGCCCGGTCCGGGTGGAGAACGCGCCGCCGGTGTAGGAGTCGCCGGTGACGAAGACCGTCCAGGAGATCATCCTGCCGCTGGCGGAGACCCGCGCCCTGCTGGGGATCCCGGCGAGCCTGACGCGCCGGGTCTGTCTCATGGCGTGGTCGAGGACCAGTGCGTACGTCGTCGCCATCGCCCCGGGCTGGGCGACCAGGCACACGCCCGTGCCGTGCGCCGCGTGGAAGCGGTCGCACCGGGTGCTGCTGCCGCGGATCAGGCCGGTGGCCCGGTCCCTGACCAGGATCTGGCCGGGTTTGGCCAGGTCGAGCGTGCTCCGGCCGGCCGCGGGCGCGGGGTGTCCGGACCACAGGATGTAGCCGGTCGCGCCGCCGCCCAGCACGAGCATGGCGACGAGCAGGATCACACCGCGTCTCATCGGACCACCTTCCGGAGCGACAGGCACGCCACCACGCCCACGCCCATCGCGACCAGGCCGGGTACGGGGCCGAACGCGGCCCAGGCGGCGCCGTACAGGATGGAGGAGACCATGCGGGCGACGGCCTGGCCGGTCTGCAGCAGGGCCAGCCCGCTCGTGCGCAACCCGGGGGGCAGCAACGGCCCGGCGGCGGCCATGAGCACCCCGTCGGTGGCGGCGTAGAAGAGGCCGAGCAACGGCAGGACCACCCAGAACGGCCCGGACGCCGCGAGGACGCCGTAGACGGCCACGAGCGCGAGGTGGCCGAGCACGAACATCGGGCCCCTGCCCACCCGGTCGGCGAGCCTGCCGAGGGGTACGGCGAGCAGCAGGTACGCCGCCGCGGTGCCCAGGGGCAGCAGCGGAAGGTGCTCGGTCGCGAGCCCGGCGTTGTGCTGGACCAGCAGGTAGACGAAGGCGTCGCTGACCGTCACCAGCCCCAGGCCGCACGCCGTCAGGCACAGCCGCCTGAACCGAGGTTCGGCGAGCAGTGCCAGCGCGGGCCGGATCGAGGCCGGGGGCGGCGCGGCCTCCCGCCGGTCGCGCACGTAGAGCACGAAGATCAGCACGCCCAGCACGGCGACCGCGAAGCTCACCACGAACACCGCGTCGTAGGCGCCGCTCACGCCGAGGACGGCGAAGGCGACCAGCGGTCCGAGGAACGCCCCGGCGGTGTCCATGGCCCGGTGCACGCCGAACGCCTGACCGAGCCGCCCGGGGTCGGCGCTGAGCGTGATCAGCGCGTCACGCGGGGCGGTGCGCAGGCCCTTGCCGGTCCGATCGGCCGCCACCACGGCGCCGATCAGGGCGGCCGAGCCGCCGGCCGCCGGCAGGCCCAGCCGGCACGCCGCCGACAGCGCGTAACCGAGGCCCGCCACCAGCTTGGGCCGCTGGAGCCGGTCGGCGAGGTGGGCGCCGGCCAGCCGCACCACGGCGGTCACGCCGAGGAAGAGGCCGTCCACCAGCCCGAAGGCCAGCGGGCTCAGCCCCAGCGAGAGCACGAGGTAGAAGGGCAGGACCGCGGTGACCATCTCGGAGGAGACATCGGTCACCAGGCTGACCGCGCCGAGCGCCAGGACGTTGGCGGGCACGGCGAGGCTGAGTCGGGACATCGTGCCGCCGGACTTGACATCCGAGATGTACACGGCATTGCTCCATGAGTGGTCAGCATGGAAGGCACGGCCGGGTCAGGATCTGAGCGCGTCACGCCACCGGGGCGCCGCGCCAAGCCGCTCGCCTGAAGAGTGGCAAGCGGCCGGGTCCACGTCAAGATAGTTAGGAAAATTTCCTAACTAGTGCGTCGCGGGCGGAGTGCGCCCGCGCTGTCAGCCCGGCGCAGGCGCCGGAGCGCGAGCATCCCGCCGACGCCGGGGACGAAGGCGCGCCACCGCGCCCCTGACCCGGCCGCGGCCGGCGCCATCGAGACGGCGGCGATGACCACGAGGTACGCCATCCCGTGCGCCGGCCCGCCGAACGTCGTGATCGCCCTGGTGTGGACGGTGAACAGGTTGCCCAGCAGCATCACGAGGGAGAGCATCTCCACGGCGGCGGCCACGCGCAGCACGCCCAGGTGCGCCGCGCTCACCGGCCCGACCCCGGCCGGACGATCATGAGGACGACGACGGCGGCCCAGGCCAGGTTGTAGATCCCGGCCAGCATGGACAGCGTGCGCAGCCTCCGCGGGTCGCCGGGCTCGCGCAGCGCCTCACGCTGGCGCGGGTGGATCTGCGTCGCCAGCAGGCCGCCCGCGGCCGCCGTGAGCAGCATGGAGACGGTGATCCAGATCTCGCCCATGCGTCCCTGCGCGGTCGCCAGCGCGATGCCGGCCACGGGCACGATCAGGCCGAACGCGGCGTAGCCGCCGGTGACCCGGTGCAGGGCGGCGGCCACGGCGCGGTCGCGTGGGCCGCCTGAGTCGTCCGGCACGGGGACGGCGACGGGCGCGTACCGGGGGAACAGGCTCGTGGCGACGGCCGATCCTCCGACGAAGACGATGGCGGCGAGCACGTGCACCGACAGCAGGACGTGTTCCATGGGGTCCCTTCCAACCTTCAGAGTGACTGAAGCTTAGCGAAGGCTTCAGTCGGTCTGAAGGTTGGGGCGACGGGACGGTGAACGACAATTCCTGAAATGCCGAGAATTGGCCGTGCGGGACCGGCTGACAGGATGATTCGGGGCACGAACAACATACGTTCGTGCCCCGAATCATCCCCTTAATTCATGCCCTCCGCGCGCCGTACGAGATTCGCCACCAGATCGGTCATCGCGGGCCACAGTGCGGGCGGCAGGTTGTGGCCCATGCCGTCGAACACCGCGAGCTCCGCCCCCGGCACCGCCGCCGCGGTCGCCCGGCCGCCGCTGACGTCGCACATGACGTCGTCCGCGCCGTGGATCACCAGCGTGGGGACGCCGAGGGAGCGCAGCCGCGGCGTGCGGTCGCCGGAGGCCACGACGGCCACCGCCTGGCGCAGGAAGCCGAGCTCGTCGTGGGCCCGGTCGTAGGCCCGCTCGGCCCGCTCCCGCACCGCCTCCTCGTCGGCCGGGTAGCCCGGCGAGCCCAGCACCCGGGACGCCTTCACCGTGTGCTCGACCACCTCCTCGCGGGTCACGGGCGGAGGGCCGGCGAGCGCGGCCAGCGCCTCCGGGCTGGGCTGCCCCACCTTCGGGTCGCCCGTGGTGGACATCATCGAGGTCAGCGACCGCACCCGCGCCGGGTGCTCGACGGCGACCGTCTGGGCGATCATCCCGCCCATGGAGGCGCCGACGAGGTGCGCGGACTCCAGGCCGAGCGCGTCGAGCAGGCCGACGGTGTCGGCCGCCATGTCCGCCAGCGTGTACGACACCGAGGACAGGTCGCCGGACAGCACCGCGGGCAGGTCGGGGACCGGCGCGTCATGGAAGTGGGTGGACAGCCCGGCGTCGCGGTTGTCGAACCGGATCACGTGCAGCCGGTGGGAGACGAGGCTCCGGCAGAACCCGTCGGGCCAGTGGATCAGCTGCCCGCCGCCGCCCATGATCAGCAGCACGGGCGGGTCCGCCGGGTCGCCGAGGCGCTCGTAGGTCACCTCGATCCCGGCCGGGCCGACGTCGCGCGCCTTCATCTCGCTCATCTCTCGCCGTCTCCTCTCTGAAAGGACCGAAAGGGAGCCGACGGAGAATAACAGCGGCTAAGGGTGTCCCGGCAAGGGGAATTTCAAAAATGGACAATAATTAATTCGCCGCATATGATAAAAGTGGCGGAGAATTCAGGCGCCGGTGACGCCGTCCACGCCCTGCCGGATCATGTCGGCGTGCCCGTTGTGCCGGGCGTACTCGCCGATCATGTGGTTGAACACGAGCCGCAGCGTCACCGTGCCCCAGCCCGCGTTCTCGAACGTGGTGTCCAGCGGCACCCCGGCCGTGGCCTTGCGGGCCATGTCCTGCTGCTCCAGCAGCACCGCGTGGTCGGCCTCGGCGCGTATGGGGTCGAGGTCCTCGAAGTCGGCGTCGGGCCGCTCGGGCGTGGAGTAGAGCTTCGGGACGTCCTCCCCGAGGAAGGAGCGCCGGAACCAGATGTGCTCCACCTTCGCCAGGTGCCGGATCAGCCCGAGCAGCGACAGGTTCGACCAGGGGATCGGCGCGGCGGCGAGCTGCTCGCCGGTGAGGCCCGCGCACTTGTGCAGGAACGTCGCGCGGTGCCAGTCGAGCAGGCCCGGCAGCAGCTCGGCCTCGGGTGCGAGCAGCGACCCCTCGGGGCGGGTCACTTCGGGAGCGGTCCATGTCATGCGTGGCATGATGCCACCCCGGCGGAGGCCCCGGGCGGGCGACCGGCCGGAGCGCTGCGCGCGCGAACTCGGTCCGGCACCGCGAAGCTCGGCTGCGACCAGGGCGCGTAGACAGTGTCTGCGCATCGGTGGTAGACACTGTCTATGTCTGATGAAGGATCCGTCCGGGATCGGCTGATCGACGCGGGCGTCGACCTGGTGATGGCGCGGGGAGCGGGCGACCTCGGGCTGCGGGAGATCGCCCGGGCCGCCGGGGTGTCGCACGGCGCCCCGCGCCGGTACTTCCCCACCCACCACAGCCTGCTGTCGGCGATCGCCCATCGCGGGTTCGCCGCCCTGGAGGCCCGTTTCGACGCCGCCGGTCAGGGTGCCGCCACCCCGCGCGACCACCTGCGCGCCCTGGCCCGGGCCTATGTCCGGTACGCGGTGGAGTGTCCCGGCATGTTCGAGCTCATGTTCCGGCACGACCTGCTCAACGGCGACGGGCAGGACCACGGCGGGCCGCGCCTGCGCGAACGCACTCTTCCCCTGTTCGAGCGCGTGGTCTCCCTGGTCGGCGAGTCCAGGCGCGGCGGGGGCGGGTCCGCTCAGGCGCCCCCGCCCGCCGTCGCGGCCGCCGCGCTGTGGGCGAACGTGCACGGCCTCGTCCAGCTCTGGACGTGGGAGAGCCTGCGCCTGGCCCTGCCCCACGACCACACGGGCGGCGGCACCTCCGACGGCGACGGTGACGGCGGCGGCACCTCCGACGGCGGCACCTCCGACGGCGACGGTGACGGCGGCGGCACCTCCGACGGCGGCACCTCCGACGGCGACGTTGACGGCGGGCTGCTCGACCGGCTGGTCTCGGCCGCGCTCGACGCCCACCTCGGCCCGGAGCCGGCATGACCTCCCCCTGGCGGACGCGCCTGACCCTGGCGGCCAGCGCCGCGGGCGCCGGGATCGTCGCGCTGGACGGCACCCTCCTCGTGCTCGCGCAGCCCAGCCTGCGGCGCGACCTGGGCGCGGGCCTGGCCCAGGTGCAGTGGACCAGCACCGGCTACCTGCTGGCGGTGGCCGCCCTCCTCGTCATCGCCGGCCGCCTCGGCGACCGTCACGGCCACCGGCGGCTCCTGATGGCCGGCGCGCTCGGCCTCGGCGGCACCTCGGCCGCCCTCGCCCTGGCGCCCGACGTCGGCTGGGTGATCGCGCTGCGGGTCCTCCAGGGGGTGTCCGGCGCGCTGCTGCAGCCGGCGACGCTGGCCCTGCTGCGCGTGACCTACCCCGCCGACCGGCTCGCCGCCGCGGTCGCCGTCCGCACCAGCGTGATCGGGCTGTCCGCCGCGGCCGGGCCGGTCGTCGGCGGCGTCCTGGTCGCGCAGGTGGGATGGCGTGCCGTCTTCGCCGTCAACGTCCCGGTCGCTGTCGTGATCGCGGCGCTGGCGCTCACCGTGAAGGAGCCGCCGGCCGCACGCGCCGCCGCGCGCCCCCTCGGCTTCACCGGCCCGGCGCTGCTCGCCGCGACGCTGGCGGCCGGCGTCCACACGGTGGTCGGGGTGCCCGCGCACGGGTGGACCGGCGCCGCGACGCTGCTCGGGCTCGCGGTCACCGCGGGCGCCGGCGCGGCATTCGCGGCCCACCAGCGGCGGACGGCGCACCCGGTCGTGCCCGCCGCCGTGGCCCGGTCGCTGCCGGTGGCGGCGTCGATGGCGCTCCTGCTCGCCGTCACGGCCGGCATGTTCGGCGCGTTGTTCGTGGGCACGTTCCTGCTCCAGGACGTGTTCGGGCTCAGCGCCCTGGAGAGCGGGCTGCGGGTGCTCCCGCTGACGGCGCTCATGGTCGTCGGCGCGCCGATCGCCACGACGGCGGTGCGCCGGCACGGCCCGCGCCGCACCGCGACGGCCGGGACGGTCCTGGTCGCGTCCGGCGTCGCGGGACTGTCCCTGCTCGCGCCGGGCGCTTCCCCGCTGGCCACGGGGGCCGCGTTCGGCGTGCTCGGCGCGGGATTCACCGCCGTCATGGTGACCGCCACCGGCACCGTCGTGGGCGACGCCCCGCCCGGCTACGCGGGCGTGGTCGGCGGGATCAAGCAGACCGCCATGAACGTCGGCCCGGCGCTCGGCATCGCCGTCGCCGCGAGCGTGATGCCCGCCTCGCCCGCCTCCGGCGAGGCGCCCGTGACCGGCGTCACGCTGGCCGTGCTGGCCGGGATCGCCGCCCTCGGCCTGGTCCCGGCGTCCCTGCTGCCCTCACCCCAGGGCGCGCCCACGGGCAGCCGGAGCGCCCCGAGCACCTCCGGCGCGCCGCCCCGCCGCTGACGAGGCCGCCGCCCCTTGCTCTAGAGCCGACTCTAGCTTGTAGCGTCGCGGCGCAGCCGATCGAACGACAGGAAAAGATCATGAGTGTTTGGTTCGTCACCGGTGCGTCGCGGGGGCTCGGGGCGGAGATCGTGCGCGAAGCACTGTCCCGCGGGCACAGCGTCGTCGCCACGGCCCGGGACGCGGAGGCGATCCTCACGGCGTACCCGGACAAACCGGCCGGACTGCTGGCCGTGACCGCGGACGTCACCTCTCAGGAGCAGGTGCGGGCCGCGGTGGACGCGGGGCTGGCCGAGTTCGGCCGGATCGACGTCGTGGTCAACAACGCCGGGTACGGGCTGGTGGGCGCGGTCGAGGAGGTGTCGGACCAGGCGGCCCGCGACCTGTTCGACGTCAACGTCTTCGGCGTGCTGAACACGTTGCGCGCGACGCTTCCCGCGCTGCGCGCCCAGCGCTCCGGATGCGTCGTGAACATCGGCTCGGTGGCCGGGTTCGCGACGGCCCCGGGCACGGGCCTGTACGGCGCGACGAAGTTCGCCGTCGAGGGCGTCTCCGAGGCGCTCCACGGCGAACTGGCGCCTCTCGGGGTGCGGGTCGTCATCGTCGAGCCGGGCGGCTTCCGCACGGACTTCCTCAACGACGCGAGCCTCCAGGTCGAGCCCGCCTCCATCCCGGACTATGACGCCGGTGCGGGCGCGACCCGCGCGGCCCTGGCCGCCAACGACGGCCGTCAACCGGGCGATCCGGCGAAGGCCGCCGCCGCGATCGTGGACGTCGCGGAGGCCGACGAGCCTCCGCTGCGCCTGCAACTCGGCGCGGACGCGGTCGAACGCGTGGAGAGCAAGCTGGACTTCGTCCGCCGCGAGCTGGACCGGTGGCGGCCCACCGCGCTCTCGACCGGCTTCTGAACGCGCTTCGAGCGCGAGGTCACGCCCGCCTGGTGACGCGGATCTTCGACTGCTTGTGCGGCAGCCGTTCCCAGTCGTCCATGAACACGGCGTTGAGCCCGTACCTGTCCGCCAGCCCGACGAGCGTCTCGGTGCGGTAGTAGAAGTCCTCGCGCAGCACGTGGTGCTCCTGCCCCTCCGTGCGGTCGAAGGTGAAGTCGAACCAGCCCTGCGGCCGCATGACGCGGCCCACGTGCGCGAAGCACTCCTCGATGACGTGCAGCGGCGAGTGCGAGAAGACGCTGTGGGCGTGGACGACGTCGAAGTGCGCGTCGGGCAGGAACGCGAAGCGCAGGTCGCGCACCGGCGTCAGGTGGGGCAGCTTGTCGCGCAGGCCGTGGGCGACGATCGTGTCCTGGGCGGCGAAGAGGATGTCGGGGGAGATGTCGATGCCGTAGTAGTTGCCCGGGTCGAGGTAGTCGATGAACAGGCGGCCGGCGCGCAGGTTGCCGCAGCCGATCTCCAGCATCCGGAGGTCCGGCTTGAGCCCGTGCTCCCTCAGGTAGTCGAACTGCATGCGCCCGAGCGCCAGCCAGCGCTTGTGCGAGTGCGAGCCGACGGCCCCCTCGGGGCTGCGGGAGGTGTCGGACCGCATCACGGCCCGGTAGTACGCGACGTGGTCGCGCGTGCGCAGCCGCAGCCAGGCGTCGCGCGCCAGCCGGCGCAGGTGCGGCGCGACGCGTCCCGGATGGGTGAGGGCGTAGCGGGCTTGGTGGGCGAGGCTCGAACGGTTGTGTTTCACGTCGGGACCACCAGACGGGGTGACGGTACGGCCATGGGCCCTGGAAATGTAGGCAGCGCCGCCCGCCCGCTCAACGACCGGCGCGCCTGGAAGGCGTCCGGGTAAGGCAAAAACATCGGCCGCGTCGCCTCGCCCCGAGGTGCGGCGGGCCCTTCCGGCTCAGACGGCCGGGCTGCTCAGCTCCCGCGACCGTGCGGGGTCCGCCCGTGCTGGGTCCGGCTGTGCGGAGTCCGGCCGTGCTGGGTCCGGCTCTGTGGAGTCCGGCCGGGCGGCGGTGGTGCGGGCGTAGACGGACAGAGGCAGGCCCGCCCCGGGGCCGCCGGGCAGCGGGGCGACCGGGCGCCACCCCAGACGCTCGTACAGCCGGGCGGCCGGCGCCTCCGGTGAGGTGATCAGCCACGCGGTGGGCCGTCCGGCGACGGCGGCCTCCAGCAGGTCGCGCCCGACGCCCCGCCCGCGCGCCCCGGGATGGACGCACAGCTCGGCCACCTCGAACGCGTCGCGGGCCAGCCCGGCGACCACGCCCGCGCCGAGTGCCCCGGTCAGCATGGCGTAGAACGGGTCGCCCGACCGGTCGGCGGGGGTGGGCCAGCCGTAACAGACGCCGAGGAGCCGGTCGTCGCCGTCGTGGGCCGTCCAGGCCGCGAAGCCGGGCCGGGCGGCCGCCTCGGCCAGCCTGCGGGGGAACCCGGCGATCTGCTCCGGCGTCTCCGACCAGGGCGGGGCCGCGTAGCACAGCTCGTACAGGGCGGCCAGCCCGCCGGTCAGGGACGGGATGCCGGCCGCGTCGTGCCGCCGCAAGGATGTGGTCACCGCGACTCCTTATTGCAAAGAATTCGCAATAAGCCTAGCCCATCGTTCATAAGAGTTGACTTATATAAGCGGCTGTCGGCATACTTCCGTGGTGCATGCGTTCGACGTTCTCGGCGACCCGGTCCGGCGCCGGATCCTGGAGCTGCTCGCCGACGGCGAGCTGAGCTCCGGCGAGGTCACCACCGTCATCAGGCGCGAGTACGGGATCTCCCAGCCCGCCGTCTCCCAGCACCTGCGGGTGCTGCGTGACAGCGGGTTCGCCACCGTGCGGGCCGACGGGGCGCGCCGCCTCTACGCCGTCGATCCCACCCCGCTACGGGAGGTCGACGTGTGGCTGGAGCGCTTCCGCGGCTTCTGGGAGAACCGGCTCGACGCCCTGGCCACCGAGCTGGCGCGCGGCAGACGCCGCCGCCGCGACCCCGGCCCGAACTCCGACTCCGACACCGACTCCGACACCGACACCGACACCGACCCTGACCCGCCGGCCACGCCGCCGGCGCCGACCAGAGACGAGCAGACATGATCGACATCATCGACCAGATCAAGCTGGCCCGCCGCGAGGTGGGCGAGAACGGCGAGACCAAGACCGTGACGATCAGCCGGCGCTACGACGCGGCCGTCGAGGACGTGTGGGACGCCTGCACCGACCCCGAGCGGATCGCCCGGTGGTTCCTGCCGGTCAGCGGCGACTTCCGCGTCGGCGGCCACTACCAGCTCCAGGGCAACGCGGGCGGCGAGATCCTGCGCTGCGAGCCGCCCGGCCTGCTGAAGGTCTCCTGGGTGATGGGCGACGCCCCCGGCCTGTCGGAGGTCGAGGTGCGCCTGACGCCCGAGGGCGAGGAGAGCACGCTGTTCGAGCTGCGGCACGTCGCGACGGTGCCGCCCGGGATGTGGTCCACGTACGGGCCGGGCGCGGTGGGCGTCGGCTGGGACCTCACCGTGCTGGGCCTCGGCCTGCACCTGGCGGGCGGCTCGATCGGCGACCCCAGGGCGTGGGAGGTGAGCGAGGAGGCCCGCCGGTGCATGACCGTCAGCGCGGAGGCGTGGGGCGAGGCGCACCGGGCGGCGGGCGAGGCGCCCGAGACCGTGGCGGCCATGGTCAAGAACACCCTCGGCTTCTACGCCCCGGAGCCCGGGGACCCCGCGAGCGGTCAGTAGCCGAGGGCCCGCATCCTCCCGCGGCCGGAAACGCCGGCCGGGCCGGCTTCCCCTGGAGCCGGGGAAGCCGGCCGGGCCGCTTCTGCTGGAGCCGGGGAAGCCGGCCGGGCCGCTTCTGCTGGAGCCGGGGAAGCCGGCCGGGCCCGCTTCTGCCGTGGTCAGGGGCGCTGGCCTGGCCGGTCCACGATCCTGGCCTCAAGCTGGGCGGTCTGGCCCGTCGTTCCCGCCTTGAAGGTCTCCTTGCTGCCGTCGGCCCACGTGTACGTCCGGTCCTTCAACCGCGTCGAGTTGGTGCCCAGGTAGCGGAAGGTCGCCGGGTCCAGGACCAGGTAGCTGCGCGCCTCGGCGTCGGCCAGGCTGAACGCCACGCCCCGGCGTCCGTCGGCGACGGGCACGTCCCGGGTCACCGTGATGCCCTTGATCGTGGGCAGCCCGCGGAAGAGCGCGGCCCGGACGTCGGGGGCGAGCCACTGGTCGGTGATGAGCTGGCTGACCTCCATGAGCAGCGTCGCGGGCGGGACGTGGCCGTCGAGCTCCCCCGGCCCTCGTCGGTCCTCGTCGAGGACGGCGGCCTCGATCCTGCCGATCACCCCGGCCGGGGTGACGGGGGCCTCGGCCAGCTCGGCGGGGTCCATGACCGCGCCGCCCTGGAACATCAGCTTGCCACCCTGGTACCAGGCCGACCGCTTGCCGTCCACGCTGGTCCACCGTTCCCAGGTGTCGCGCTGGTCTCGGTCGGCGTCCCCTTCGACGCCGGTGATCTGCAGCTCCTTGGTGTAGAGCCACTGGGTGGGGCGGGGGGCCGGCGTGGGGTCGTTCTCCGCCGCGCGGGCCGCGCGCTCGCCCAGCTCCGCCACGCCGGCCACCGGCGCCATGTCCGGCCGGTCGTCCCTGAGCGCCACGACGCTCGCACCGGCGGCCAGGGCCAGCGCCGCGGCCACCGCGACCCGCAGGCCGAGCCGTCTCGCGGGAGCCGAGGCCCGCAGGCCGAGCCGTCTCGCGGAAGTCGCGGCCCGCAGGCCCAGCCGTCTCGCGGCGGTCGCGCCCCGCTCGCGGCCCTTCTCCGGCTGGTGGATCGCCTCCATCAGCCGCGCCCTGGCCGCGTCCGCGGCCTCGGCGGTCATCGCCGGGGTGCTCCGGCGGAACTCCTTGATCGCGCTCATCACAGCTCCTCGTCCCCGAGCACGTTCCTGGCCTTCTTCCGCGCCCGGTGCAGCCGGGACCGCACGGTCCCCACCGGGATGTCCAGCGCCCGCGCCACCTCGTCGTACGACATGTCCTCCCAGGCCACCAGCAGCAGCACGTCCCGATCCCCGCGCGACATCGACGCCAGCGCCCCCGCCAGCTCGCGTTCCCTGTCCTGCGCGGCCACCCGGTGCGTCACGGCGTCCGCCAGCGCCTCGGGCAGCGGGTCCACCCCGGTGCGGCTCAGCGCCCGCAGCAGCCGTTCCTCCTGCCGCCGATGCCTGGCGATCAACGTGGTGGCGATGCCGTACAGCCAGGGCCTGGCCAGCGCGAACGACGTGTCGTACGTCCCGCGCCTGCGGAAGGCCGCCAGGAACGTCTCGGCCACGACGTCGTCGGCGGCCTGCGTGCCGATCCGCCGTGCCGCGTACAGGTGGATCTGCTTGGCGTAGCGGTCGAAGAGCGCGGCGAACTGTTCCGGGTCGTGCGCCGATCGCCGGATCAGTTCTCCGTCGTCGATCTCGACGGTCTCAGCACTCAACGCCTCTCCTTCGTGAGTAGGTATGTCATCGTGCTGTCTCCCGAAGGGCGGCACCGGGTTCTCGGGGCCGTGAGGCGGCGCGGGACGTGATGCCGCCCGCCGCGGGGCCGGCGGCATCACGTCCCGGGCTCAGACGACGGCCCCGGAGCCGTCCCTGGCCCGCGGCCGGCGCTTCCCGGCCGGCTCCGGCGGCGGCCGGTCGCCGCGCCGTTCCAGCTCGACCGCCAGCGGCCCCGCCACGAACGCCGAGGACGCCGTCCCGGCCACGATGCCGATGACCAGCGCGATCGCGAAGTCCCGCAGCGAGTCGCCGCCGAAGACGGCCAGGGCCACCAGGATGAACAGCGCGCCCATGCCGGTGTTGACCGTGCGCGGCACGGTCTGCAGGATGGCCCCGTTGACCACCTCGGCGAACGGCCGGTCCCGGTGCGCGCTCCACAGCTCCCGGACCCGGTCGAACACCACCACCTTGTCGTTGATCGAGTACCCGATGACGGTGAGCATGGCGGCCAGGAACACCCCGTCCACCGGCTTGCCCAGCCAGGCGAACGCGCCCACGACGGCCGCCGCGTCCACCACCAGCGCCAGCACGGCGGCGGCCCCGAACGTCCACCGGAACCTGACCGCCAGGTAGACGAGCTGCGCCCCGAGCGCCACGCCGAGGGCGACGAACGCGTTGCGGCGCAGCTCCTCGCCCAGGCTCGGCCCGATCAGCTCGTCGCGCTGCTTGGTCACCTCGCCGACGCCGGCGTCCAGGGCCCGCTCCAGGCCGGCCACCTCGTCCGCGGTGATCTGCCCGGTCCGTACGGTGATCGCCTCGCCGGCGACCTGCACCACGGCCTGCGGATGCCCGGCGCCGCTCACGACCTGCCGGGCCGCCTCCGCGCCTACCGGCCGGCTCGCGGCGAACTCGACCAGACGTCCCCCGGTGAACTCCACCCCGACGTTCAGCCCGTGCAGGACCAGGCCCGCGACGGCGGCGGCGGTGAGCGCGCCCGCCAGGCCGAGCCAGAGCCGGCCGCGCGCCATCAGGTCCGGGCCGCGCCTGACGACCCACGTCCTGACCCACCCGACGCCGCCCAGACCGGACACCCGCGGGCCCAGCCGTCCGGCGGCGAGGTGGACGAGGACGCGGGTGATGAGCATGGCCGAGACGAGCGAGGCCAGCACGCCGATGGCCAGCGTCACGCCGAACCCGCGCACCGGCCCCGACGCCAGCCAGAACAGCAGGCCGGCGGCCAGCAGCGTGGTGATGCCGGAGTCGGCGATGGCGCTCCAGGCGTGCCTGAAGCCCCGGTCCAGGGCCGCCCGCAGGCCCCGGCCCGGCCGCCGGCCGTACTCCTCGCGGGCGCGCTCGAAGACCAGGACGTTGGCGTCCACGGCCATGCCGATCGCCAGCACGAACCCCGCCAGACCGGGCAGCGTGAGCGTCGCGCCGAGCGCCAGCAGCGCCGCGTACGAGATGAGCCCGTAGGCGGCCAGCGCCACGGCCGCGAGCAGGCCCACCACGCGGTAGACGACGACGATGAACAGCGTGGTGAGCACCAGCCCGGCCACGCCCGCCTTGGCGCTGGCCTCGATGGCCTGCTCTCCCAGCGTGGGGCCGACGGTGCGCTGCTCGACCAGCGTCAGCGGCACGGGCAGCGCGCCGCCCTTGATGAGCACGGCCAGCTCGTCGGCCTCCTCCTGGGTGAACGAGCCGGTGATCTGCGTGGATCCGCCCGGCATGCCGGCCCGGCACGCCACCGACGGGTCCACCTGCGGAGAGGAGATGATCTCGCGGTCCAGGACGATGGCGACCCGCCGCCTGGGGTCGCCGGGCGCCTCGCAGGCCGCCGCGCCGGTCAGCCGCTGCCAGCCTCCGGCGTCGCGGAAGTCCACGGTGACGAACCAGCCGGGACCCTGCTGCGGGTCGCTGCGGGCGGCCGCGTCCGCCACGGCGTCGCCGCTGACGGCGGCGGGGCCGAGCCGCAGCCGCGTCCCGGACTCGTCCGCGAGGACGGTGTCGCCTTGCTCCTGGGGGCCGGCGCCTTGCTCCTGGGGGCCGGCGGCGCCCCGTACGGGATGGAAGGCGAGCTGGGCGGTTCTGCCGATGACCTCGGCGGCCTGGCGCGGGTCGAGCACGCCGGGCAGTTCCACGATGATCCGCCGCTCGCCGGAGCGCACGAGCGTGGGATCGACGACCCCGAGCGCGTCGGCCCGGCGCCGGAGCACGTCCAGCGCCCGGTCGGTGGCCTCGGAGTCGGCCTTGGCGGTGGGGGAGTCGCGGGTCTCGAACACGAGCTGGGTGCCGCCGCGCAGGTCGAGGCCGAGGCGCGGGGACAGGGTGAACGCGAGGATGAATGCGGTGGCGATGACGGCGCACGCGACCACCGCGCGCCACACGGGCGCACGTGACATGGGAGCCTCCACGGGCTTCGTCGACGAACGGGAACGAGCGTCAGCGCGTGGAGAGGGGAGGAGCGCGGGCCGGGGCCGCGCGGCGGTCCGGCCTGGGGGAGGGCGGGCTGAGGGCGCCCGCGACGGCCGCCCGCCGCGAGCCTGTGACGGGGACGGCCGTGCCGGGCAGCACCGCCGGGCCGCCGGACGCGACCGGCGCCACGGCGAGCGAGTGCCCGCGCGACGCGCGTTCCTCGCGGGAATGTCCCGGGGCCTGGACGACCTGGGTGAGGACGGCCTCGAGGGCCTGGATAGCCGACGGATGGGACGAGGGCGCGAGGGCGGGGCCGCTCGCCGCGATCGGCGCGAGCAGGTGCAGCAGGAGGACGAGCGCGGCGGCCAGGCGAGTGCGCACGCGTCCTCCTCTCCCTGATCTCGTGCCGGGTCCCGACGTGGGGGTGGGTTCGGGGCCACCGTACCCCGCCGCGGCCGCCGGGGTGATCTGGCTGGTGAGGGCAGGTGCCTTTCCGCGCGGGCTGGGCTATGGTCGGGCCTATGACGGGACCGTGGAGGACACCACGTGGGTCCGCCGCGTTCACGGGCGTGGTGGGCCTGGTCCTGTTGTGCCTGCTGATGATCGGCTCGCTCCCCGCCTGGTACGGCGGCGACCCGGGGCATCGCTCCGCCGCGGCCACGCAGACCTGGGTCCCCGGGGCGGGCGACGGGCAGTTGTCGAGCCTGCCGCCGCAGAACGCGAGCGTCCGCGAGCACCACGTGCTGTGGCTGGCGCTGCGCGGTGAGCGCGCCGTCGTGGCCGCCCACGTCCCGCTGCTGCCCGCGCCGGGTCTCGGCTCGGCCGCGATCCGCGATCCGCAGCAGGTCGGACACCGCGCCACGGGTTCACGCAGCCCGCCGCTGATCTAGCCGTCCGCTCTCCGAACTCCTGTACGCGCGCCCGCACGCCCGGGTGTCGCGCGCCCCTGCCCCGCGCCTGACGGCCGGGCCGGGGGCCGGCATCGCCATCCCGTTTCTCGCCGTGGATGGCCCTTCACGTACGCAAGGAGCGTCGTCGTCATGGCCGACGTCAGATCAGTTCACACCCTTCTGCAGCGTTACGACCAGCACCTGGCGCGGCTGGAGGAGCTGCGCGCCCTGCTGCACGACCGGTTCGGCGCCGCCCGGTCGCTGGGCGACCACGAGCGCGCCGCGGCGGTCGAGGCGGCGCTCGAACGCATGGACCGCGGCGTCTACGGCGTGTGCCGCAGGTGCGGGGCGCTCATCGCGTTCGAGCAGTTGCGGCGGGCGCCGGAGCGGCAGGCGTGCGACGGCTGCGCCGTCCTGTCCGGCCGCGGGGCGGCCGCGTGAACGCCTCGGCACGGCGGGCGTTCATGGCACTCGACCTGGGCACGGCGCGGACGCGGTCGCTGTCGGCGGGCGGGTTCGCGATCGCCGACCGGCCCTCGGCCGTGCCCGCCCACCCGCGCCGGCCGCCCGCGCCCTCTGACCGGGACCGGACACCCACGCCCGGTGACCGGGGCCGGACACCCACGCCCGGTGACCGGGGCCGGACACCCACGCCCGGTGACCGGGGCCGGACACCCACGCCCGGTGACCGAGGCGGGATGCCCGCGCCCGGTGACCGAGACCGGACGCCCGCGCCCGGTGACCGAGACCGGACGCCCGCGCCCGGTGAGTGGGGCCGGACGCCCGCGCCCGGCGATCTGGGTCGTCCGAGCACGGCCGGGTCCGGGTCCGGGCTGGTGCGGCCCCTGCGGCACGGCATGGTCGCCGACCCGGGCGCCTGCCACCGGCTGGTCCGGCTCGTGCTGCACGACGCCCGGCTGAGCGGCGCGTGGCCGCTGGACCGGGTGCTGGCGGGCATGCCGGTGGCCGCCACGGCGAGCGACCGCGCCGCGGTGCGCACCGCGGTGAGCGAGGCGGCCGGGTGCGCGGTGACCCTCGTCGAGGAGCCTCTCGCGGCGGCCGTCGGCGCCGGGCTGGACGTCACCGACCCCAGGCCGGCGCTGCTGCTCGACGTGGGGGCGGGCATCGTCGAGGCGGTCGTCATCCGCGACGGCGTCGTCACCGACGCGCTGGCCCTCCAGTTGAGCGCCACGACGGGCACGGGCCTGCCGGCGTACGCCCTCGACGGGGTCGTGGAGATGACCGCCCGCCTGCTGCGCCGCCTGCCCGCTCGGCTCCGTCCGGCCGCGCGTGACGGGGGCCTGCTCCTGACCGGCGGCGGAGCCACGCAGCCGCGGCTGGCGCACCGGCTGCGGGAGACGCTGCGGCTGCCGGTCGAGGCCGCGCCCGAGCCGGCCCACGCCACCGTACGCGGCCTGACCCGTCTGTGCCTGCAACCGGCCCTGGCCGGCGGCCTCGCCGCCGGCCGCTGAGCGGCCCCGCACCGGAGCCGCCCGCCCGAACCGGCCGGCCGCCGAGCCGCCCGGCCTTCGACGACTTCCCGAAAGGACCATTTCACCATGACCACCGGAACCAGCGGACAGACCCACCTGAGCAGCGTGCAGATCGACGTCCTGCGCCAGGAGCTGCAGGAGCAGCTCGCCCGGCGGCGCGGCCACCTGGCCGGGCTGCAGGAGGCGGCGAGCGAGGGCACCGGGGCCGACGAGACCTGGCAGGAGCTGTCGGTCTCCATCGTCACCGCCGACCGCGCCGTCGGCGAGCTCACCCAGGCGCTCGACCGGCTGGCGGAGGGCGGCTACGGCCGCTGCGCCGAGTGCGAGGCGGCGATCCCGTTCGAACGGCTGAAGATCCGCCCGCTGGCCCGCTACTGCATCGCCTGCCAGCGCCGCCACGAGGCCGCCTGACAGGCCTGGCCGCCTGAACTGTCAGACCTGCCTGACCGGCCTGAATCTGACCCGGCCTGACTGTCTGACCGGCAGGCCGTCGACCGAGGCGGGCGCGCGGCCGCTGCCCGCCTCGGCGCTCCCGGCTCCTCCCGGCCAAGAGAGCTTCGAGCGCGCGGCCGACGCGCGGTCGTGTGCCGGCTGACGAGAAGCGGGGTCACAGCCGGCGGACAGGAACGGCATGACCTGCGGCAGCACCTCGGCCGACCGGTCCCGGACGTCCTGTGGTCGGCCTCCAGCAGGGGACGAGCCGGGCGACGGGTCGCACCGCTCCACGCGGCTGGAGCGGGCCGTCGAGGGGACCGGCCGGCCGCATGGCGCTCGGTCATGTCAGGTGTACTGCCTCGCTACGACCGGCCTGAAGGGGCGGTGGTCGCCGACGAGTGGTCTGCGCGTACCTGGCGTGGCTGCGCGAGGCGGGGCGGGCGTTCAACACCGGCAGGTCGGCCGCGTCGAGCCGGTGCTCGCAAAAAGACGTCGACCGGCTGACCCCGGCAACGGTAGCGTCCTGGGGCGATGTGGAGCGACGTACGACCGCCGACGACGACTCAGGTCCGCGACGCCTTCGGTGTCGAGGTGGGCGAGCTGCGGCCGCATCCGGGCGGCTTCGAAGCGGATGCGTTCACCGACGGGCGCTGGTTCATGAAACTTTGGCGTCAGCGGCCCGACAGCGACGCCGGTCTGGCGCTGACCGCTGAGCTGGCGGCTCGGGGCATCCCCGTTCCCGCGGCGGAGCGAGCACTTGACGGCTCATACACCTCCGAGCACCACGGGCGGCGCTATGCGCTGTTCCCGTTCGTCGACGGCCGCCAGGGGACGTGGAACGACGCCGACGCGATCGCGCGGGCGATGCGCGCCGTGCACGAGATCACCGACCTCGTCCTGCCCCGCACCGATATGGACGAGTGGTGCATCGAGGTGCTGCGCGACCGGCACGACCACCCTTGGATCGTCGACCGCCGGGACGAGGTCATGGCCGGCGTCGACCGGCTCGAAGCGGTGATCGAACGGGCACGCGCGATCGACATGCCCCATGTCGTGTGCCACCATGACCTGTTCCCTCACAACGTCCTCGTTGACCGCGACGGCCGCATCGCGACGCTGCTCGACTGGGGCCGCGCGATGCCGGCGCCGCGCGAGCACGATGTGTTCGCTGCCTTGTGCGGGCCGGACCCTGTGCGCTTCCTGCGTGCCTACGGCGCGGAGGGACTCGACCTCACCCACCTCGAGTACGCCCGGCTCGCCCGCTCGCTGCGTGACCTTGCAGTTCGCGTCTTCAACGAGGTCGATCTGGAGGGCGTCAACACCTGGGGTTTCGACGGGTTGCGCCGAGTGGACGCCGATCTCGCGCTCTCCCGACCTTTTTGCGATCGCTGAGGTCACCCGATGCGTCGGCTCATTCCGCTGGCGGGTGTCCGGGTTCGTCGTGCTCGGCACA
Organism: Nonomuraea montanisoli; assembly: GCF_013363975.1. Lineage (GTDB taxonomy): Bacteria > Actinomycetota > Actinomycetes > Streptosporangiales > Streptosporangiaceae > Nonomuraea > Nonomuraea montanisoli. Next base: position 305,917 of record NZ_JABWGN010000006.1, read on the forward strand.
GCGATGGCATCGACTCGAACGTCTCCCCTTTGGGGTGAGCCGGTTCGGGCGCAGGCCGGATCCGGGTGCCGCCTTCGGCCGGCAACCGCGTACGACAGCGCCACCGCACGCCCTGAGGGGGACGCGCCGGCATCCGCCTGGCGTACATGTCCGGATATGTCCGGCCTGGTGTGGGGGAGCATCCGTACGGTCGGTCCCATGACAGGACACGACACCCCGGAAGAGCACGTCGATCGTGACCGGCAGGCGCGGCTGGCGGCGGAGTTCGCCCGCCTGCACCGGCGCGGCGACCCCCTGCTGCTGCCCAACGCCTGGGACGTCGCCTCGGCGGCCCTGATCGCGCGCGCCGGAGCCCGGGCCGTCGCCACGACGAGCGCGGGCGTCGCCTGGTCGCTGGGCGTGCCCGACGCCGCCGACCTGGGCGCCGCCCGCGCCGCCGCGGTCGTGCGCGGCATCGCCGGGGCCGTCTCCGTGCCGGTCTCGGCGGACGTGGAGGCCGGATACGGGCCCGGCCCCGAGGACGTGGCCACGACCGTGGCCGCCGCCGTGCGGGCCGGCGCGGTGGGCGTGAACCTGGAGGACCGTTCCGGCCGCGCGGACGTCCCGCTGTTCGCGCCGGCCGAGCAGGCCGGACGGCTGGCCGCGGCCCGCGCGGCGGCCGACCGGGTGGGCGTCCGCGCGTGGATCAACGCGCGCACCGACGTCTTCCTGACCGGGGCGGCGCCCCGCGAAGGGGTGCCGGAGGCCCTGCGGCGCGCGGCCGTCTACGCCGAGGCGGGGGCGGACAGTCTGTTCGTGCCGGGGCTGACGGACCTGGCGGCGATCGCCGAGCTGGCGGCGGGACCGCTGCCGGTCACGGTGATGGTGTGGGCGGGCGCCCCGGCGGTGGCCGAGCTGGCCGCGGCCGGAGCCGTGCGGGTGAGCCTGGGCGCGGCCATCGCCCAGGCCGCCTACGCGCTGGCCGCCCGGGCCGCCGCCGAGATGCTGACGGCCGGCACGTACGACACCACCGCCGAGGACGCCGAGGCCCGCGGCCTGAACGACCTCCTGGCCGCCCGCCCTGACCGTGCGCAGGTCCGCCCCTGACCGCGAGCAGGCCCGCCCGTGATCGTGGGCGGGTTCGCCCCTGGCCGTGCGCAGGCCCGCCCGTGATCGTGCGGCGGTGTCAGGCGTGCATGCGGCCCGCCAGGAAGTCCAGCGCCACCGGGGTGGCGTAGTCCTGGAACTCCTCGAAATAGGCGTGCCGGGCGCCCGCGACGAGGATCATCCGCGCGCCCGGGATGCGCTCGGCGAGCAGCGGCGCGTTGTCGGCCGGGGTCATCAGGTCGTCGGTGCCGTGCAGCACGAGGGTCGGCGCGGTGATGCCGGGCAGCACGTCCCAGGCGTCGTGGCCGTTGCTGGCCGCCAGGTGCCGCCGCCGGGCGTGCGCGGGCATGCCGGGGTCTCCGGCCGTGTTGTACGGCCCCGGACGGGCGGCCAGCCAGCGCGGCGTGTACATCAGCTCGGCCAGGGCACGTTCGGCCGCGTCCCGGTCCGGCTGGGCGAGCGCCCTGCGCACGCTGTTGTCGCGCTCGACGCCGTGCCGGCCGCCCGGCGAGGTGCAGCCGAGCACGAGCGAGCCGACCCGGCCGGGATGGTCGGCGGCCAGCCACTGGGCGACCCGCCCGCCCATGGACGTGCCGTAGACGTGGGCCCGCTCGACGCCGAGCTCGTCGAGGACGGCGACCACGTCGGCGGCGAGCGCCCGGGTGGTGTACGGCTCGTCGGGCTTGCCGCTGGCGCCGGTGCCGCGCCAGTCGAGGGTGATCGTGCGGTGGGCGTCCTCGAAGCCGGCGCGGACGCCGTCCCACCAGTGGTGGCTGTTGGCCTGCCCGGACAGCAGCACGAGGGGTTCGCCCCGGCCGCCGGCCTGGTAGGCCAGGCGGACGCCGTCGGGGGCGACGGCCGTACCGGTGACGATGCCGGCGAGTGGGGACATGATCGCGTACCTCACGGGGTGTCGAAGCGGCGGGCCAGGACGACGAGCAGCCCGGCCGCGGCGGTCAGGACGATGGCGCCGGTGATCACGCTGGGCCATCCGGCGCTCTGCCACTGGTAGGCGGCCAGCGCGCCGAACACCGAGCTGCCGGCGTAGAAGGCGAGCAGGTACAGCCCCGCGGCCTGGCCCACGCCGACGCCCACCCGCTGTGCGCGGTCGGAGACCCAGCCGCTGACCAGCGAGTGCGTGCCGAGGAAGGCGAACGTCAGCACTCCCAGACCGGCCACGATGGCCGGCAGCGCGCTCATGCGGGTCAGCAGCACGCCCGCCCCCAGCAGGGCGACGCCGTGCAGAGCCGCCGGGCCGCGCCCGCGCCGCAGCGCCAGCCGGCCGGCGGCCAGCGGCGCCGGTATCCCCACAGGGTAGGCGAGGAAGGCCAGTGCGGCGGCGCCGCCCAGCAGGTACGGAGCCGCCTCCAGGCGGAAGGCCAGCGCGTTGTACAGGCCGACGAACGCCCCCATGGTCGCCGCGCCCGCCAGGCACAGCAGGACCAGGGTGGGGTCCTTGAGGGTGCGGGCGGTGTTGGCGAGCAGGCCGCCCAGGCTCGGGCTGGACCGCTCGAAGTGCCGCGACGGCGGCACCAGCGCCCACAGGCCGAACCCGCACGCCAGCGTCACGACGCCGACGGCGGTGCTCGCGCCCGTCCAGCCCCACAGCTCCTGCAGCGGCCCGGGCAGCAGCCGGCCGGCGGCGCCGCCGAGCGCCGTGCCCATGATGTAGGTGGCGTTGGCGCGCACGTGGGAGCCGGGCGGCGTCTCCTCGCGCAGGTAGGCGAGCGCCACGGCGGGCAGCCCGGCCAGGGCGACGCCCTGGAGGCCGCGCAGGACGAGCAGGCTGTGCCAGGTGGGCGCGAACGCGGTCGCCAGGCCCAGCACCCCGGACGCGACCAGCGAGAGCCGCATGATCCCGACCCGGCCGGTCATGTCCGAGATCGGGCCGACGAACAGCAGCGCCACGGCCATCGTGATCGTGGCCAGCGACAGGACCGCGGTGGACTCGGAGGCGCTCACGCCGAAGTGGCGCGCGACGCCGGGCAGCAGCGGCTGCACATAGTAGAGGGCCAGGAAGTTCGCCAGGCCGCCGCACATCAGCCCGTACCTGATCCGGCGGTGGACGCGCTCCTCCGCCCCGACTGTGGAGGACACGGCCTCGATGCTGCCCCAGCGGCCCTGATGCGCAAAATGCAGTGTTTGACGTAGCTGATGCGTTATGTGCATCATGCCTGTATGGACGTGCAGACGCTGCGCTGGTTCCTGTCGTTGTGTGACACAGAGAACATGCGCGACACCGCGGCGCTGGAAGGCGTCAACCAGTCCACGCTGTCGCGGGCGCTGGCCCGGCTGGAGGCCGACCTGGGGGTGGAGCTGTTCCACCGGCGCGGGCGGCGGCTGGCCGTCAACCGGTTCGGCGCGCTGCTGCGCGAGCACGCCGCGCGGGCGGTGGCCGAGCTGGACGACGCCCGCCGCCGGGTGGACGCGCTGGCCAACCCGGACACCGGCCTGATCCGGCTGGGGTTCCTGCACTCGGTGGGGCGGTGGCTGGTGCCGCAGATCCTGCGCGACTACCGCGCGGTCACGCCGGGCATCCGGTTCGAGCTGCGCCAGGGCTTCACCCGCGAGCTGCTGGCCTGGCTGCACGACGGCGACATCGACGCCGCGCTGGTCACCCCGCCGCCGCCCGGCAGCGGGGCCCGCTGGCACCGGCTGCGCGAGCAGCGGCTGTGCATCGCCCTGCCCGCCGACCACCCGCTGGCCGCCGCCCCCTCGATCACGCTGCGGGACGTACGGGCCGAGCCGTTCATCGCCTTCGCCCCGACCACGGACCTGCGCCGGGTGATCGACGGGCTGTGCCGGGAGGCGGGCTTCGAGCCGGTCATCGCGTTCGAGAGCGAGGAGATCGCCACCGTGCGCGGCCTCATCGCCGCCGGGCTCGGGGTCGGCATCCTGCCGCTGCCGGCCACGCCCGAGGTGGACGACCCGGCGTACCGGCCGCTGGTCCCGGCCCAGCACCGCCCGATCGGCCTGGTGTGGAACCCGCCCCCGCACCCGACGGCCGCCGTCGCCCGCTTCGTGGAGCACCTGACCTGCGCGCCGCGGGGTCAGGAGGCCGTGGTCGGCACCCGGTAGCGGCGCTTGTGCTCGGTGACGTCGATGAGCCGTCCGCCGTTGGCCTCGATGACCCGCCGCGAGGCCGTGTTGGTCAGGTCGCACATCACCAGGACCTGGGACAGGCCCAGCGACCGGGCGACCGGCAGCGCCGCGGCGAGCATGGCCGTCGCGTGTCCCCGGCGCCGGGCGGAGGGGCGCACGTCGTAACCGATGTGGCCGCCGAGCTGCTCCAGCGCCGGGGTGAGCCGGTGCCGGACGGCCATCCGGCCCAGGAACCGGTCGCCGTCGGCCCACCACAGCGTGGTCATGGGGACGAATCCCTCCCGTGCGCCCGCCTCGGACCGCTCGCCCAGCACCCGCGCCACGTACGCCGCGAAGGCATCCGGGGCGGTCAGGGCGGCCGGATCTACGTCGCGGACGAACCAGGAGGGCGGGTAGTCGCGGTCGGCCCGGAACTCGGCCACCGCCTCCAGGAACGACGCGCGCAGCCGGGGTGTCGGATCGACGAACCGTGCCATGGTCTGACCTCCAGCGGTCGGGAACGGGGGACCGTACTCCACGGATCTACCGGACGGGGACCTGGAGGTTCTACCGGGCGAGGGCCTGGAGGTCGCGGAAGGCGGCGATCCTGACGTCGAGGGTCGTGGCGGTCGCGGAGAGGGTGAACAGGCCTCAGAACGCGCGGGTCTGGCCGGGGGCGAACTTCGTGCCGACGCGGCGTGCCGTGCGGGCGTTGTCGGAGCCGGCCCGCGAGGAGATCGCCGGCTGACGGGCGCTCAGCTGAAGTGCTGGCCCGCGTTGACGTCGAGGGTGGCGCCGGTGACGGAGCGGGCCTGGTCGGAGGCGAGGTAGATCACGGCCCGGGCGACGTCCTCCTCGGTGGCGATGCGCCGCAGGGCCATCGCCGAGACGTCGCGCGCCCGGATCTCCTCGAACGTCGCCCCCTCGGCCGCGGCCCTGGCGCGCATCCAGTCGTCCAGCACCTCCGAGGCGATCCAGCCCGGTGCCACGCAGTTCACGCGCACCCCGTACGGCCCGAGCTCGTCGGCCAGGCAGTGCGACAGCAGGTGGACCGCCGCCTTGCCGGCCGCGTAGTCGCTGCGTCCCGCGTAGCCGGCGCGCGAGGACATCGACGTGACGTTGACGATCGCCCCGGACCCGCGGGCGACCATGTGCGGCGCGATGAACCGGCAGGCCAGCAGCGTGCCGTACGCCGCGATGTCCACCGCCGCCCGCCAGGCCGCGAGGTCGGCCTCCGTCATGTCGAGCACGTTCCTGCGGTGCGAGCCGGGGAAGGCGGCGTTGACCAGGACGTCCGCGCCGCCGAAGCGCTCGGCGACGAGGTCGGCCAGCCGTTCGACGTCGTCGTGGCGGGAGACGTCGGCCACCACGGCGCGCGCCCCGGGCACCTCGGCGGCCGTCCGCTCGACGGTCGCCGCCGTGCGCGCCGCGACCACGACGCGCGCGCCCTCGGCCGCCATGAGTCGCGCCAGCGTGCGCCCCAGCCCAGGCCCCGCCCCGGTGATCACCGCCACCTTGTCCCGCAACAGCACGAGATGACCCTACCAAGCGCTAGGTAGGATCGCCAGGCGCTCACGGCGCGGCGAGCGGCTCCGACGCGTAGGCCCGGTGCAGCGCCTCCACGAAGGACGGCGCCTCGGGCAGGGACACGGAGCCGATCCGGCGGACCGCCACCCCCGGCGTCCACGAGTTCATGACCACGGCGCCCGCCAGCGACGGCAGGTCGGCGGGCCGGACCTCCTGGACGCGCTGCGGCACGCCCAGATCGTCCAGCCGCCGGCGGACGATGCCCATGGTGGTCCCGCCCAGCATCTCGGCCTCCGGCCACACCACCGCGGAGCCGTCCCAGAAGGCCAGGTTCCAGATCGTCGCCTCGCTGAGCCGGCCCCGGCGGTCGGCGAACGCGGCGTCGTCGAAGCCCTGCTCGACGGCCCGGCGCAGGAGGTACGTCTTGGCCACCTCGCCGACGTGCTTCACGCCCGGGAGGACCCGTTCATGCTCGACGACCGCCAGGGCGAGCGGGCCGCGCGGACCGGACGCGGCGGGCCCGGTGCGCACCAGCAGCTCGGGCTCCGCGCCGGCGCCGTCCGCGGTGAACTCGCCCTCCGGGGAGTACACGGTGGCCGTCAGGGAGACGTCGTCCGGGCCGGCCGCCAGCGCCGCCCGCAGGCGGTCCCGTACCAGGTCGTCGGGCAGCGCCCGGCCGAACAGCTCCATCGAGGCCGCCCGCAGCCGTGCCAGGTGCAGGTCCAGGCCCCTGACCCGGCCGCCGCGCACCTGCATGGCGGTGAAGTGGGCGTAGCCGGCGAAGGCGAGCGGCGCCAGTTCGTCGGCGCTCGCCGCGTGCCCGTCACGATGAACCACGAAAGAGGACATGCATTACTCCCAACGACTTGTACGGAATGTCCGCTGACGAGGTGACGTTAGGGGCTGACATCGATGGCAAGGTCAAACGCGGGGGAGCGGGGCGCATGCTGATCGGGGAGTTGTCCCGGCGTACCGGGGTGAGCGCGCGGCTGCTGCGCTACTACGAGTCGCAGGGACTGCTCGACGCCGGGCGCGGCACGAACGGCTACCGCTCCTACGACGAGGACTCGGTGGTCACCGTGCGGCAGATCCGCGCCCTGCTCGGAGCCGGGCTGTCCACCGAGGTCATCCGCGAGGTGCTGCCGTGCGTGCGGGGAGAACGCCCGGAGTTCGAGTGGTGCGCGGAGCTGTGGGACATCCTCAACGGGGAACTGGCCGCCATGGACGCGCGCATCGGCGACATGCAGCGAAGCCGCGGCGCCCTCGCCGGCTTCCTCACCCGCCCCTGACCACCCGCCGGCCGTGCGGCGCGATCAGCGGGACGCGGCCGGCCTGGACAGCGTCTGTGACGATTCCGCGAGAATCCCCTCCGGCCGGGAACGCCCTATGGGGAGGACGACGGACGGGGAGGGGCCATGGCCGGGGTGCGGGTGCGGCGGGTCTACGAGGAGCCGGCGGGCGACGACGGGACGAGGGTGCTGGTCGACCGGGTGTGGCCCCGGGGACTGTCCAAGGCGGCGGCCCGGCTCGACGAGTGGTGCAAGCAGGTCGCGCCGTCCACCGAGCTGCGCCGCTGGTACGGCCATGACCCCGACCGGTTCGCCGAGTTCAGGCACCGCTACCTCGCCGAGCTGGAGGAGCCCGAGCGGGCGGAGGCGCTGGAGGGCCTGCGCCGCCTCGCCGGGGACGGCCCGCTGACGCTGCTCACCGCGACCGCCCGCGCCGACATCAGCCACGCCGCCGTGCTGGCCGGGCTCCTCGACGCCTGACGTCACACGAAAGATGTAGCCGGATCTCCTCTCGCGGCAGGAAGCGCGCCTACCCGGATCATCACTAGATTTTCCGGCGAACGGGGCGTTGTGTCCCCTGCCGTAAGGAAAGAGGCTCGCATGACCTCCGCTCGCAAGACGCTGCTCACCGGCCTGGCCACGTTCGTGGGCGGGCTCGCGTTGTGGCTGTTCGGGCTGGACGAGGAGATCGTCATCTTCACGCCGTCCAAGATCGGCGTGGTGCTGATGGTCGTCGGCGGCGTGGAGACCCTGTACGGGGTGTACAAGGTGGTCAGCGGCACCGGTGACGGCGCCGCGTCCGGCCGCCGGTAGACGGTCCGGTGCGTCACCTGGTGCCGATGACCGCGGTCGCGTACAGCTCGTCCGAGCCTGTCACGCGGGGGGTGAGGCCGGCGCGCGCCATGGCCTCGGCCGTGTGCGCGGCCTGCCGTTCGCTCGTCTCCACCAGGAGGTGCCCGCCGGGGGCCAGCCAGAGCGGCGCCTCGGCGATCACGCGGCGGGCGATGTCGAGCCCGTCCGCGCCTCCATCGAGCGCCAGCAGCGGCTCGTGCTCGCGCGCCTCGGACGGCAGCAGCCCGATGGCCTCGGTCGGCACGTAGGGCGGGCTGGCCAGCAGGACGCCGACGCGGCCGCGCAGCCGGTCGGGAAGCGGCTCGTAGAGGTCGCCCTGGTGGACGCGACCTCCCACGGGGGCGAGGTTGCGCCGGGCGCAGCGGACCGCGACCGGGTCGAGGTCGGCGGCGTGCAACTCGACGGGACTCCCGTCGCCGCCGCTTTTCCCGGTGGGGCGCAGGTCGTCGGCGTCCTTCTCGGCAGGGCGCGGTTCGCCGCCGCGGTTCCCGGTGGGGCGCCGGTCATCGGCGTGCGTCTCGGCAGGGCGCGGTTCGCCGCCGCGGATCTCGGCCGGGTGCGGGGCGTCGGCGTGCGCCTGGACAGGGTTCGCGTCGGCGGCCCGTCCCTCAGGGGCGGACGTGGAGAGGGCCGCCGCCACGGCGGCGCCGAGCGCGCCCGAACCGCAGCACAGATCGACGACCACCACCCGGCGCCCGGCCGGGGGACCGCCGGAGCCGCCCGCGAGTGTCCGCCGGGCCAGGTCGATCGCCTGTGCCGCCAGGAACTCGCTGCGGCGGCGCGGCACGAAGACCCCGGGATCCACGCTCACCCGGAGACCGCAGAACTCGGCCCAGCCGAGCACGTGCTCGAGCGGGAGCCCGTCGACGCGCCGGTCCACCATGGCGGCGAGCTCGGCGGGGGTGCGCGCGGTGGTGATGATCAACTCGGCCTCGTCCTCGGCGAAGACGCAGCCGGCCGCTCTGAGCCGGGTCGTGATGGCGGAGTGAGTGAGGGAAAGCGGTGAGACTGACATGAAGCGCCCTTCCGGAATGCCGTTGGGCGCCCTCCCGGTCAGCCGCTTCGGTCGACCGGCCCGACCGCGGGGTGAGAGCACCCGGCCTGATCTGGCGAAATGGGTCTCACCTCCTCGATCGTCACGTACTGGGGACGGCAGCCTATCGGAGTCCGTCACGGGCCCGCAAAGCGGTCCAGGGCGGGAGGGGAGCCCCCGCCGCGCGAAGGGGACGCGCGACGGGGCACGGGTGGTCGGGTGAACGGGCGGGGGCGCGTGCGGCGGCGCGGGACCGCACGGAGGAGGCGCCCCCGGACGTGGGCCCGGAAGGTGAAGTTCCAGCGGCCCACGTACCTCGACTCGCCCGGCGCCACGCAGAAGTGCGCCGACACCGCGCTGAGCGCGCCCGAACGGGAGTTCCGGAAGGCCGGGCTCGCGCTGCGCGACGCGGACCGCCGCCTGCGCCACCTGGGACCCCGAGCCGGAGCGCGTCGCCGCCCGCGTCTGGACCCTCGCCCATCCCTCCATGACTCCGCGCGAGTGGGCGGAGCACCTTCCCGGCCTTTCGTCTGCTCCTCCGTGGTGAATCCTTCGTTACGGCACGGCCAAGCAGGCCGCCACCCGCCGCACGGGGCTGAGGGCCTCCAGGAAGACGGCCGCTGACCGGGTGCCGGCGGGCCGCCGTCACGGCGTCTTCCCGGCCATGGCTTCCGTGAACGGGGCACCCCGCTAGGAGGACAGCAGCACCGCCGGGTCACGCTCCGCCGGGCCCGCCGGCCACCACTGGCCGTCGTGCAGGGTGAACGGGTACCAGCGGCCGTCGCGGCCGTAGCGGAGCTGGCGGTCGCCGCCGATGGTCCACCGGTTGCGGGACAGCTCCGTGGGCGGCGGCTCCTCGCCCTCCCACGCGGCCTCCAGGACCGCCCGGGCCCTGGCCAGCTCGTGGCGGGGCGGCGTCCAGGGCGACTCCAGCGCGTCCAGCCCGTCGGCGCCGCCGTACCGCCAGGCCCGCACCGCGGCGTCCAGGCCGAGGTCGAGGTCGTGCTCGGCGGCCAGCCGCACGCGGTCCTGGTACTCGGTGAGGACGGCCGGCTCCCGGCCGAGGGCCGCGGCGGCGAGGACGTCACGCGCCCGGGAGGCGGCGGAGGCGGCCAGCACCTCCAGCGCGGCGACGTCCACGCCGGGAGCGGGTTCGAGCCGGAGCGGCGTGCACGTGACGTCGAGCGGGGGCGGCTCGGGCAGCGGCGGCACCCCGGCGGCCGCCTCGGCCGCGAACACCTCGACCGCGGGCACACCGCGCCCGCCCTCCGAGCCACCTCCCCCGAAGCCATCCACTCCGAAGCCACCCGCCCCGGAGCCGGCGGGTCCCAGGCGGCTCGCGCCGGTGCCCACCTCCCCGAGGTCGTCCCCGCCGGCGCCCGTCCCGCCGAGGCCCGGCACGCTGGTGCCCGTCCCGCCGATGCTCCTGCCGCCCACGCCCGTATCGGCGGCCCCGAGGCCGCCGGGCCGCGAACCGCCCCACGCGTCGTCGTCTCCCGGCTCGGCGGCGACCGCCCCCGCCGGGGAGACGTCCGAGGCCCCGCCCGCCGGCCCCGTGGCGGGCGGGGTGTGACGCAGGAGCGCCTGCACCAGGTCGTCCCGCCCGCGTCCCCGCAGGAGCAGCAGCACGAACGGGTCGCCGTCCAGCAGCCAGGACGCCTGGTAGCACAGCGCCGCCGCGTGCAGGCACGGGTGACCCCAGTCGGGGCAGGAGCACTCCGGTTCGAGGTCGCCCACGGCGGGCAGCAGCGGCACGGCCGCGTCCTGGGCCGCCTCGACGAGATCGTGCGGCATGTCGCCGTCGAGCAGGGCGGCGATGTGGCCGGCCTTGGCCGTGACCTGGTCGAGGAAACGGTCCCACTCGGCGGCGGTGAGCCGCTCGACGCGCACCACCGTGTCGTACTCGCCCTCGGTGACCGCGGCCAGCCGGCCCGGGCTGACCGTGATGGGACCGACCTGGCCGGTCTTGGCGTAGGCGCGGCCCTTGCGCAGCAGCCCCTGGTCGAGGGAGGTGTCCTCCAGGGCCTTGATCCAGGCGAGGCCCCACCAGGTGGTGGCGAAGCGGGCGCCGGCCCGCTGGCGGGGGAAGGCGGGGAATCCTCTGGCGGCGTTCATCTCAGCTCCACGAGTGCGGCGAGTTCGGCGTCGGTCAGCTCGGTGAGGGCGGCCTCGCCGGAGGCGAGCACGGCCTCGGCCAGGGAGCGCTTGGCGGCGAGCATCCGGGCGATGCGGTCCTCGATGGTGCCCTCGGCGATCAGCCGGTGGACCTGCACGGGCCGGGTCTGGCCGATGCGGTAGGCGCGGTCGGTGGCCTGGTCCTCGACGGCGGGGTTCCACCAGCGGTCGTAGTGGATGACGTGGTCCGCGCGGGTGAGGTTGAGCCCGGTGCCCGCGGCCTTGAGCGACAGCAGGAAGACGGGCACCCGGCCGTCCTGGAAGCGCTGGACCATCTCCTCGCGGCGGGCGACGGGCGTGCCGCCGTGCAGGAGCTGGGTGGTGACGCCCCGGCCCGACAGGTGCCGTTCGAGCAGCCGGGCCATCGCGACGTACTGGGTGAAGACGAGCACGGCGCCGTCCTCGGCCACGATGGTGTCGACCAGCTCGTCCAGCAGCTCCAGCTTGCCGGAGCGGCCGGTCAGGCGGGGCGTCGCCTCGTGCAGGTACTGGGCGGGGTGGTTGCAGATCTGCTTGAGCCCGGTGAGGAGCTTGACGATGAGCCCGCGCCGGGCCATGCCGCGGGCCTCGGAGATCCGGGTCATGATCTCGCGCACGACCGCCTCGTACAGCCCCGCCTGCTCGGTGGTGAGCGCGACCGGGCGGTCGGTCTCGGTCTTGGGCGGCAGCTCGGGCGCGATGCCGGGGTCGCTCTTGCGGCGGCGCAGCAGGAACGGGCCGACCAGCCGCGACAGCCGCTCGGCGGCCTCGGCGTCGCCGGACTCGGCCGGCCTGGCCCAGCGCGCGCGGAAGCGGGCGAGCGGGCCGAGCAGGCCGGGCGTGGTCCAGTCGAGGATGGCCCACAGCTCCGACAGGTTGTTCTCGACGGGGGTGCCGGTGAGGGCGACGCGGGCGGCGGCGGGGATCTCGCGCAGCGCCTTGGCGGTGCCGGAGGCGGGGTTCTTGACGTGCTGGGCCTCGTCGGCCACCAGCAGCCCCCACGAGTGGGCGGCCAGGCGGGCGGCGTCGAGACGCATGGTGCCGTAGGTGGTGAGGACGAAGCCCTCCTCGGGCAGGGTGCGGGCTGCGCCGTGGTAGCGGCGCACGGGCACGCCGGGGGCGAAGCGGGTGATCTCGCGCTCCCAGTTGCCGAGCAGCGAGGCGGGACAGACCACGAGCGTCGGGCCGCCCCCGCCCGCGGCGGCCCAGTGGTCGCGCAGATGCAGGTGGAGGGCGATGAGGGTGATGGTCTTGCCCAGGCCCATGTCGTCGGCCAGGCAGCCGCCCAGCCCGAGGGACGTCATGCGGGCCAGCCAGCGCAAACCGAGGAGCTGGTAGTCGCGCAGCGTGGCGGCCAGCCCCTCGGGAGCCTGGATGTCGAGCGGCTCGGCCAGCCGGTCGCGCAGCTCGGCCAGCCAGGCGCTCGGCTCGATCGGCACCTGCTCGCCGTCGACCTCCACGGCGCCGGTCAGCGCGGCGCCGAGCGCCTCCAGCCCGGTCAGCGGCTTGAGGTCGCGCTGGCGGGCCTTGCGCGCCACGTCGGGGTCGATGAGCACCCACTGGTCGCGCAGCCGTACGACGGGGCGGTGCGCCTCGGCCAGGGCGTCCATCTCGGCGGCGGTCAGCCGTTCGCCGCCGAGGGCGAGCCGCCAGTCGAAGCCGGTCAGGTGCCGTCCGCTGAGGAAGGAGGGCAGGTCGGAGGGCCGGTCGCGGTCGCCGACGACGGCGCGGGCGGTCAGGCCGCGTACCAGGTGGCGGGGCCAGTGCACCTCCACGCCCGCGGCGGCCAGCCGCTCGGCGGCGCCGGCCAGCAGCTCTCCCACCTCGTCGTCGGACAGCGCCAGCTCGTCGGGGACGGCGCTGTCGAGCAGCCGGGCCAGCGCGGGCCAGGCGTGGGAGGCGCGGCGCAGTGCCACGGTGACGTCGATGCGGGCGCGGCCGCCGAGTCCCGGGTCCTGGCCGCGCCACAGGGCTCCGGCGTCGACCACGAGTGACGGGTCGGCCTGCGCGTGGACCTGGACGACGGCGCGGAAGTCGTCCACGGCGGGGTCGCCCGCCTCCAGGCGCAGGGAGACCCGCACGCCGGAGTCGAGCGCGGACGACACCTCGCCCGCCCAGGCGCGCAGCCGCGCCGCCTTGACCGGCTTGGCGGCGGCGAACATCGAGGTGCCGGTCGCGCGCACGGCGCCGGGGGAGCGGGGCATGGCGTCGGCCACCGCGTCCAGGAACGCCCGCACGTGCCGCTCGGCGTCGGGCAGCAGCACGACCTCGCCCCCGGGGGAGGGCGGGGCCGCCTGCTCGCCGCCGGACAGGGGCAGGGGCAGGGGCTGGGCGCGGGCGGCGGCCGGCATGGCGGCGGCCAGCTCGCGCACCCGCTGGAGGTCGGCGGCGTCGAACGGCCCCGCCCGCCAGGCGTCGTGGTCGCCGTCCGTCACTCCCGGCAGGATGCGGCCCCGGGCGACGAGCTGGAGGGCGACGACCGCGACGGCTCCCCAGAACCGGGCGGCGGGATGGGCGGCGGCGTCGTGGCGGGCACGGGCCAGGGCCGCGACGGCCTCGCCCACGGGCAGCCGCGTGGCGGGCGCCCGGCGGACCCGCACGGTCCCGTCGCCGGCGTCCTCGGCCACCTCGACCGTGCCGCCGCCGTCAAGGGTGTCCCCGTCGGCCGCGCCGTCACCGGTGTCCCCGTCCGTCGTGAGGAAGACCATCCGGCCGGACCTGGGCGGATCGCCCGGCTCGAAGAGGACCGCCTGCCGTACCAGCTCCGTTGATGCACTCACGGCCGTACAGTGTACGGTACACACGGGCTGTGGTTTACCACACCCCAGATCGGGCGTTCGCCTCATTACTGGCATATTCGATCATCCATAGCCTTAAGGGCATGACTGACTGGGTGGTTGGACTCATGGAGGACCTCGGGGCGCCGGGGGCCGGCATCGCGATCGCGCTGGAGAACCTGTTCCCGCCGCTGCCGAGCGAGGTGATCCTGCCGCTGGCGGGCTTCACGGCGAGCCGGGGCGAGATGGACCTGATCGACGCGCTGGTGTGGACGACGCTGGGCTCGGTGGTGGGCGCCCTCGCGCTGTACTGGGTCGGCGCCCTGCTCGGCCGGGACCGGGTGCTGGCGATCGCCGCGCGGATGCCGCTGGTCAAGCCCGCCGACGTCGAGAGGACCGAGGCGTGGTTCCTCAGGCACGGCCGCAAGACGGTGTTCTTCGGCCGGATGGTGCCGCTGTTCCGCAGCCTCATCTCCATCCCGGCGGGCGTCGAGCGGATGCCGCTCACGACGTTCCTGGCCCTGACGAGCGCCGGCAGCCTGACCTGGAACACCGTCTTCGTGATGGCCGGCTACCTGCTGGGCGAGCAGTGGGAGCTGGTGGAGACCTACGTCGGCGTCGGCACGAACGTGGTGATCGCGCTGGTCGTCGTCGCGGTGCTGGTCTTCGTCGGCGTGCGGCTGGCCGAGCGGCGCAAGGGGCGGCATGCGTCCCGTCGCTGAGGGAGCCCGGGTGGCCGGGGCGGTGGTGCTGGGGGCGGTCACGGCCCTGCTGGAGGCGGTGTTCCTGCTGCTGGCGCTGCCGTTCCTCGGCCATCCGAACGTCTCGGGCGCGGCGGTCCGCCTGGCCGGGCTGGAGGTGCGCCGGCTGCACCTCGACCCGGCCGCCCTGGACCTCATCACCGAGCCTGCCGGACCTGCCGGACCCGCCGGACCCGCCGGGCGCGCGGGTGAGGACCGGGCGCGGCTCGCCGGCGCGCGGGCGCTGCGGTTCCTGACGCTGCGGCTGCCGGTCGGGGTGCTGGGCGGCCTGGTGGTGACGCTGTTCGTGTACGGGGCCGCCATGGCGGTCGCCGCGCTGCGGGCGTGGCTGGGCGGCGAGCCGTTCGACGGCATGGTGCCCACGCCGCTGGTGGTGACCTACCTGGTGGTCGCCGGGATCGTGATGCTGTTCATCGACGTCTCCGGCATGATCGGCGTGTACGCGGTGGAGCGGCGCCTGGCCTGGGCGGTGCTCGCGCCCGACCGCACCGAGGCGCTGGAGCGCAGGATCGCCGAGCTGTCCGAGAGCCGGGCCGGGATCGTGGCGGCGGTCGACTCCGAGCGGCGCCGCATCGAGCGCGACCTGCACGACGGGCTCCAGCAGCGCCTGGTGGCCCTGTCGATGCTGATCGGACGTTCCCGGCGAGGCCGGCCGGAGCTGCTGGACCAGGCGCACGAGGAGGCGCAGCGCGCCCTGGCCGAGCTGCGTGAGGTGGCCTGGCGGGTGTACCCGAGCGGGCTGGACGCCCTGGGCCTCGACGACGCGCTGGCCGGGGTGGCCGAGCGGTCGAGCGTGCCGGTGGCCGTGGCCTGCGACCTGGACGAACGGCCGCCGATGGCGGTCGAGACGGCCGCGTACTTCGTGGTGTGCGAGGCCGTCACCAACGCCGCCAAGCACGCCGGCTCGGCGCGCATCGCCGTGGACGTCCGCCGCGACGGCGCGGCGCTGGTCGTGCGGGTGGAGGACGACGGCGCGGGCGGCGCCGACCCGGCCGGCAGCGGCCTGTCGGGGCTGGCGCGCCGGGTGGCGGCGCTGGACGGGACTTTCGAGGTGGCGAGCCCGCCGGGCGGGCCGACGACGATCGTGGCGGAGCTGCCGTGCGGGTGATTCTGGCCGAGGACTCGACCCTGCTGCGCGAGGGTCTCATCCGGCTGCTGGTGGAGGAGGGGCACGAGGTCGCGGCCGCCGTGGGCGACGGCGCGTCGCTGGTGGAGGCCGTGGCCGAGCACGCCCCTGACGTGGTGGTCGTGGACGTGCGCATGCCGCCCACCCACACCGACGAGGGGCTGCGCGCGGCGCTGGAGATCCGCCGCCGGTGGCCGGGGGTGCGCCTGCTCGTGCTGTCGCAGTACGTCGAGAAGAAGTACGCGGCCGAGCTGATGAGCGGCGACGTCGAGGGCGTCGGCTACCTGCTGAAGGACCGGGTGGCGCAGGTGGCCGACTTCCTGGACGCGCTGGAGCGGGTGGCGGCGGGGGGAGCGGCGTTCGACCCTGAGGTGGTGCGCCAGCTCCTGGCCCGCACCACGCAGGTGGACCCGCTGGCCCGGCTGACGGCCCGCGAGCGCGAGGTGCTGGAGCGGATGGCGCAGGGCCTGACCAACGCCTCGATCGCGCAGGAGCTGCACGTGTCGCAGAGCGCGGTGGAGAAGCACGTCAACGCGCTGTTCGACAAGCTGCGCCTCTCGCACGTCACCGGCTACAGCCGCCGGGTGCTGGCCGTGCTGCGCTTCCTGGAGTCCTGACCCGGGCGCCTCGCGGGCGGGTCCTCCGTGAAGCACGGCACCCTTGACAAAAAAATTTGTCGGTGAGACGGTGGGGGCACCTCGGAAACGGACCTAGGAGACACGGATGCGGAAGATCGTCGCGGGACTGTTCGTCTCGCTGGACGGCGTGGTGGAGTCGCCGGAGAAGTGGCACTTCCCGTACCTCAACGACGAGATGGCGCAGATCATCGGCGACCAGATGAAGGAGGCCGACGCCATGCTGCTCGGCCGCCGCACCTACGAGGAGTTCGCCGCCTACTGGCCGAACCCCGAGCCGCAGGCCGCCGACCTGGCCGGCTACATGAACGGCACCCCCAAGCACGTCGTCACCACCACCCTGCGCACGGCCGGGTGGCAGAACTCCACGATCGTGCGGGGCGACGTCCCGGCCGCGCTCAAGGAGCTCAAGGAGCGGCCGGGCAAGGACATCTCGATCACCGGCAGCCCCACGCTGGTGCGCTCGCTGCTGGCCGGCGGCCTGCTGGACGAGCTGCGCCTGCTCATCCACCCGATCGTGGTGGGCTGGGGCGCCAAGCTGTTCACCGACGGTGAGCAGGTGCCGCTGCGGCTCCTCGACAGCCGCACACTGGAGACCGGCGTCATCCACGCGACCTACGGAAGGGCCTGACCATGCCGACGACCACCAGCACCAAGACCGTCGCCGCCAAGCTCCTGGTCAAGCCGGGCACCGTCGTCTGGGTCTCCGACCCGGCCCACCGGAGCCTGGTCGAGCCGCTGCCCGAGGGCGCCCGTCACGCGGAGAGCCTCGGCGAGGCGGACGTCGCGGTGGTCTTCGCCGCCGACGCCGCCTCGGCCCGGCGGCTGCTGGACGAGCACCGCGACGCGCTGACCGGCCCGTCCGTGCTGTGGGTGGCCTACCCGAAGGGCAACCGGTCCGACGTCAACCGCGACACGCTGTGGCCGATCGTCGGCGAGTACGGCCTGCGGCCCAACGGGCAGGTGGCCGTGGACGAGGTCTGGTCGGCGCTGCGCTTCCGTCCGCTGAAGGAGGGCGAGGCGCCGTTCACGGGCGGCCGCTGAGCGCCCCGCCCGTGCGGCGGGACGCTCTGGTCGAAGGGCTCGGATCGAGGGGTTCGGGTCAGGGCGTGAGGGAGCGCAGGCGGGAGCGGATGGCCGTGGCGGTGGCCGAGCCGGCCTCCCAGCTTCCGTCCAGCGGGGTGATGGTGACGTTGCCGGCGGCCAGCAGCGTGCGGTCGGCGTCCGGCACCGGGTCGGGGCCGGGGTCGGCGATCGGGACGATGCGGTAGCACAGGGGGCACGCCTCGGGCGCGGGCGTGTAGCCGGCGCCGTACGGCAGCGAGGTGCCCAGGTGGGCGAGGCTGACCGTGCCGTTGGGCGTGACGGGGTAGTTGACGTTGAGCGCGGTGCGGGCCGGCAGCACGGGACCGCCGTTCGCGGTGGCCGCCAGCCGGTTCACCAGCCGTACGGTGAACGCGATCGACCGGG
The DNA here is from genome assembly GCF_013363975.1 of Nonomuraea montanisoli. Lineage (GTDB taxonomy): Bacteria > Actinomycetota > Actinomycetes > Streptosporangiales > Streptosporangiaceae > Nonomuraea > Nonomuraea montanisoli. The sequence goes on from NZ_JABWGN010000006.1 coordinate 323,708, forward strand.
CGGCGCTGGGCACGGCGCTGCCGTCGCGGGCGACGCTGAGCGCGATGGCGGGGACGCCCGCGACGACGGCGGTGATGGCGGCGCCGACCGTGCCGGAGTAGGTGGCGGCGGCCGCGACGTTCTCGCCCGGGTTCGGGCCGGAGACAACCAGGTCGGGCAGGTCGCCGGCGAAGGGGACCCGGGTGCCGAAGGAGACGGCGTCGCTGGGGCTGCCGCCGACGGCCCAGCCGTGGTCCTGCTTGCCGGCCTCGATCGTGCCGCCGAACCTGGCGTTGATCTGGGTGCCGGAGGCGCTGGCGTCGGCGGCCGGGGCGACGACCGTGACCTCGTGCCCGGCGGCCTCCAGAGCCTCGCGGAGCTGGTGGAGGTAGGTCGAGGAGTAACCGTCGTCGTTGGTCAGCAGGATGCGCAGGGGCTCCCGGTGGAGCGCCTGCGCCGGGGCGGTGCCCGTGGCCAGGAACGAGAGAAGGAGGAGGGGGACGAGGGCGAGGCGTTTGAACACGTGGATCTCCTTGCCGAGCACCGGTGCCGACACGTGGCGGAGCTCGCCTACGTGACGGCTTGGACGGTATGTGCGCCCCGCCCCGCCGGACTACCTGCAAACCCCCTCAACCAACCCCAGATGAACCCCAGGTGAACCCCGAGTGAACGCCGTCGGTCGCTGCTCAGCCGACGGCGCGGTCGACGGCCGCCACGTACGCGTAGAAGGCCTTCGTGCGGTTCGCGGGGTTCTCGACCCAGGCGCGCTCCAGCCTGCCGTCCTTGAAGAACCGCTCCCGCTGGCCCCGGCTGATCTCCAGTTGCACCCCCATGCCCCTGCGGTTCCTGTTCGCGATGTTGCCAGGGCTGTCACCGCCGATCTCCTCGGGGACGGACGCCGAGACCGCGAACCCGGCGGCGCGCAGCTCGGCCTTGACCTTCCTGATCAGCGCCGTGTCCCGCCCGCCGACGTAGGTGGTGGCGTCGGAGCCCGACGCCGCGTGCCAGGAGACGGTGCGGTCGACCCCCGCCACCACCTTCAGCGCCCGGGGCTCGTCGAAGTGCGTGGCGGTGATGTGCAGGGCGCTGTTGCCCGTGGCCTTGATGCCTTCGAACGCGTAATAGGCGTCCCTGCGGCCCGCGGCCTGGTCGGCGAGCTGCGACGTGGGCGCCTCGATGGCGCCGCCGTGGATGGCGATGTGCGCCACCTTCGCCCCGCGGGGGACGCGCAGGACGCGCCGGTAGTCCTTGCCCTCGACCTCGTGGGCGGAGAGCTCGGCATAGTCGGCGTAGACGTCGCGCGCCTCCGCGGGCGCCGCCGGCCGCGCGGACTCGGCGAGCGCGGCGGGGGCGAGGCTCATCACGAGCGCGTTCGCGACGGCGATGGACAGGATTCTCTTCACGTGGCACCTTCCGACGATCTTTCCGACGGCCATCATGCCGCGTACGGGCTCGGCCACGACAGGGAGGCCCTCGCGCGGCGGCCCGGCCCCCTCCTCGACGGCGTGGCCTGCCTTCTCGGCGGCCCGTCCTCCCTCCTCGGCGGCGTGGCCGAACGCCTAGGCTGTGGCCCGTGATCAGCACGCGTGAGCTCAACCGGGCGACCCTGGCCCGCCAGCTGCTGCTCCGGCGGCACGCCATGCCCGCCCTGGAGGCCGTGGAGCACCTCGTCGGCCTGCAGGCCCAGGCCCCCTTCCCCCCGTACTTCGGCCTGTGGTCGCGCCTGGACGGCTTCACCCCGGACGAGCTGGCCCGGCCGCTGCTGGAGCGTGAGGCGGTGCGCATGGTGCTCATGCGCGGCACCGTCCACCTCGTCACCGCCGCCGACGCCCTGACCCTGCGCCCGCTCACGCAGCCGCTCCTCGACCGCCACCTGAACCTCGCCCACGGCCGTTCCCTCCAGGGCGTGGACGCCGACCGGTTGGCCAAGACCATCCGCCAGGCCCTGGCGGAGCGGCCCCTGACGTCGGCGGAGCTGGGCGCGCACCTGGCCGAGCGCTTCCCCGCCGCCGCGCCGGACGATCTCGCGGTGGCCGTGCGCTGCGTGGTGCCGCTCGTCCAGGTGCCGCCCCGCGCCGTGTGGGGCAAGGCTGGGCGGACCGCGTACGCGGCGATGGAGGACTGGCTGGGACGGCCGCCGCACCCCGAGCCGTCGCCCGAGCGGCTGGTGCTGCGCTACCTGGCCGCCTTCGGGCCCGCCACGGTCGCCGACGCCCAGGCGTGGTCCGGCCTGACCGGGCTGCGGGAGATCGTCGAGCGGCTGCGTCCCCGGCTCGTCGTCCTCCGCGACGAGCAGGGACGGGAGCTGTTCGACCTGCCGGACGCGCCGCGTCCCGGCGCCGACGTGCCCGCGCCCGTGCGGCTGGTCGCGCCGTTCGACAACGTGCTGCTCGGCCACGCCGACCGCACCCGGATCATCTCCGACGAGCACCGCAGGACGGTCATCACGATCAACGGGCAGGTGCTGGGCACGGTGCTGGCCGACGGGTTCGTGCGCGGGGTCTGGAAGCGCGAGGGGCCGGTGGTCACGGTCGAGCCGTTCGCGCCGCTGACGCCGGGGCAGGTGGAGGAGGTCAGGGCCGAGGCGCTGGCGCTGCTCGCCTTCGCCGAACCGGCCAAGGCGGACCGGCACGAGGTCAGGGGGATCGGCTCATGAGCGTCGCGACAGGCGGGCACCGGACGAGCGGGAGCCGGGCCGGGAGACAGGGGGTGAGCGGGGCCCGGATGGGGGCGGCGGTGCTGGTCGCCGCGCCGCCCGAACGGGTCTTCGCCGTGCTCACCGACTGGCCGCGCCACCACGAGTGGATGCTCCTCACCACCGCCCGGCGCAGCGGGCCCGACCAGGTGGAGGCGTTCACCGGGGTGGGACCGCTGGGGTTCCTCGACACGATGACGATCACCCGCTGGGAACCGCCGGGGCTCGTGCGGGTCCGCCACACCGGGCGGCTGGTGCGCGGCGAGGGCGTCTTCCGGATCCGGCCGTACGGGGGCGGCAGCCGGGTGATCTGGGCCGAGGACCTGGACCTGCCGCTGGGGGCGCTCGGGCGGCTGCTGTGGCCGCTGGCCAGGCCGTTCGCCGACGCGATGGCGCGGCTGTCGCTGCGCCGCCTGGCCCGCCTCGTGGAGTGACCCACGCCGTCCGTCAGGCCGACCTCTCGCGCGGTCCCGCGTCACGGCCGCCGGGCTCGCGGGGCACCAGGGTCGGGTTGACGTTGCCGAGGACGGTCTCGCGGGTCACCACGACCCGGGCCACGTCCTCGCGTCCCGGCACCTCGTACATGACGTTGAGCAGCACCTCCTCGACGATCGCGCGCACGCCGCGGGCGCCGGTGCGGCGCAGCAGCGCCTGCTCGGCGATCGCCTCGACCGCGCCGCGGGTGAAGTCGAGCTCCACGCCGTCCATCTCCAGCAGCCTGCGGTACTGCCCGAGCAGCGCGTTGCGGGGCTCGGTCAGCACGCGCACCAGCGCCTCGCGGTCCAGGCGCTCCAGCGTCGCGGTCACCGGCAGGCGGCCGACGAGCTCGGGGATGAGCCCGTAGGCGATCAGGTCGGACGGCATGACCCCGGTCAGGGAGCCGGCGCCGGGCCCGGAGCGGGCGCGCGGGACGGCGCCGAAGCCCGCGCCGCCGTGGCCCGTCCTGGCCTCCACGACGCGTTCCAGCCCGTCGAAGGCCCCGCCGCAGATGAACAGCACGCCGGTCGTGTCGATCCGGACGTGGTCCTGGTCGGGGCGCCTGCCCCCGCCCGGCGAGGGGACGCTCACCGTCGTGCCCTCGATGATCTTCAGCAGGGCCTGCTGGACGCCCTCGCCGGAGACGTCTCGGGTGATCGACGGGTTGCCGCCCCTGCGGGCGATCTTGTCGATCTCGTCGATGTAGACGATGCCGGTCTCGGCCCTGGCGACGTCGTGGCCGGCCGCCTGGATGAGCTTGGCCAGGATGGTCTCGACGTCCTCGCCGACGTAGCCGGCCTCGGTGAGGGTGGTGGCGTCGGCCACGGCGAACGGGACGCCGAGCACCCGGGCCAGGGTCTGCGCCAGGTACGTCTTGCCGGAGCCGGTGGGGCCGATCATGAGGATGTTGGACTTGCCCAGCTCCACCTCGCCCAGCCGGCCGTGCCGGACGCGCTTGTAGTGGTTGTGGACGGCCACGGCGAGGGCGGTCTTGGCGGCGTCCTGGCCGACGACGTACTGGTCGAGGAAGGCGTGGAGGTCGCGGGGCGCGGGCGGCGGCTCCTCCCGGGCGGCCGTCTCCGCGGCCTCCGCGCGGGCCTCCTCGCCCAGGAGTTCGGTGCACCGCGCGACGCAGCCGTCGCAGATGCAGATCTGCGCCGGGCCGGCGATGAGCTTCCTGACCTCGGCCTGGCTCCTGCCGCAGAACCTGCACTTCAGCCCGGGCGCCATCCGCACCGCCTCCTCGCGCCTCGCTCTTCCAAGATCAGATGATGCCATCATCTGAATGGCGACGGTATCTTGGTCGCGGACAGGGCGCAAACGCGCGCGACGGGAGGACGATGGCCCGGCTCAGCAGGGCGGAGCTGCAACGACTCAACCGCGCGAAGGTGCTCGAGGCGGCGCGGGGGGAGTTCGCGGAGCGGGGCTTCGGCGGCGCCACGATCGACGGCATCGCCGCACGGGCGGGGCTGACGCGGGGAGCCGTGTACTCGAACTTCCCCGGCAAGCGGGCCCTGTACTTCACGGTCCTGGCCGAGCTGTCCAGCCCCGCCGAACCCGTTCCCGGGGAGGCCGCCCGGGCGCGCACGGCGCGGGAGGCGCTCGGGGCGTTCGCGCGGGCCTGGGTGACGCGGCTGCCGCTGGTGAGCGGCGGCCGCGGCGACCCGGGTGACCCGGCCGGCGAGGGGCGCCTGCCGGTGGACCTCATGCCGGAGGTTCTCGCCGACGAGCGGCTGCGGGCGGTGGTGTCGGGGCTGCGCCGGCTCGACGCGCTGCTGCTCGGGCTGGCCCTGGAGCGCATGGACGCCCTGGAACGCGGCGATCTCCTGGAGGGGGACGCCGGGGCCGGGGGTCTGCCCCCAGGGCTCGCCGGGGCCGGGGCCGGGGTGGCGGGAGGCGGGCGCCGGGTGCGGGTGGCCGAGGCGGCGCTGATGACGCTGAGAGGCGCGAGCGAGCTGGCCGTCGCCGCGCCCGGCTTCGTGGAGCCGTTCGACCTGGTCGCGGTGTGCGACGAACTGGCTGGGCTGGACCTGGACGACCGGTGGACCCCGCCGCCGCACGTCCCGCCCGTCCAGCCGGCCGACGCCCCCTGGCCGGCCGACGCCCCCTGGCGGGATGCTCCCTGGCCGGGCTTCGCGCCCGGTGGCGCCATCGCGCCCGGTGGCGCCATCGCGCCCGGTGGCGCCATCGCGCCCGGTGGCGCCATCGCGCCCGGTGGCGCCATCGCGCCCGGTGGCGACCTCGCGGTGGAGGGAGGGGCGGGCTCGGCGCGGGTCGGCTCGGCGCGGGCCGGTGACCTCGCGGCGACGGCTGTGACGGCGGAGGACGGCGTGGTGGCGGTGCTCGGGCCGCTTGAGGCCGCCGCCGCCGAGGAGGCCGTACGGGCCGCGCCGCCCGGCGTGCCGGTGACCGTGGCCCTGGTCAGCGATGATCCGGCGGAGTCCGCGCCGCTGACGCGGCTCGTGCTCGCCGACGTGACCCGCTGCCTGCGCGAGGCGTTCCCGCCCGGCGCGTGGCCCCGGCTGCGCGTGACGTACGACGCCACGGGCGCGCTGGCCGCGGCGGCCGGAGTGCCCGCGGTGACGGACGGGACGGTGGCGGCGGTGCGGGTGCGGGACGGCCGGATCGTCGCCCGCGCCGACGGCCCCGGCGCCTGCCACGCGATCGCCACCGGCGTCCGCCTCGCCGCCGTGTAGCCGTTCCCCAAGGCTCCGGGGTTCCGCGGGTCCTCGGTTCCCCGGGCTCCGCGGGCTCCGCGGGCTCCGCGGGCTCCGCGGGCTCCGCGGTTCCGCGCGTCCTCGGTCCGCCTGATATGATCTGTTCCATCACTTGAGCCTTCTCGGCCCGGACCACGTCCGCCGAGGAGGCTTTTTTCATGTCCGGGGCCACCGCGCCCCCACTGCGGGCGTCCCCCGGCCGAAGCCGTGAACCGGCCCGCCTTCCCGCGATCGCGCACCAAAGGAGATCCATGCTCGACAGCACCACCGTGTCCGCCGCCTCCGCGGGCACCTGGAAACTCGGCGACCTGACCGTCAACCGAGTCGGGTTCGGCGCGATGCGCCTCACGGGCAGCGCCCCGTTCGACATGGGCGCGCCGAGCGACCGCGAACGATCCGTCCGTGTGCTCCGGCGCGCCGTCGACCTGGGCGTCAACCACATCGACACCGCCGCGTTCTACTTCTCGTCGCTGCGCTCGGCCAACGAGCTCATCAACCGGGCCCTGGCGCCGTACCCGGACGGCCTCGTCATCGTCACCAAGGTCTGGCCGGGCCGGAACCCCTCGGGCGAATGGTGGTGGGCCACGCCCGAGCAACTGCGCGGCCAGGTCGAGGAGAACCTGCGCCAGCTCGGCCGCGACCACCTGGACGTCGTGAACCTGCGCGTCCCCCCGAGCCGGCGGACCGGCTCGATCGCCGAGCACTTCGGCGCCCTGGCCGGCCTGCGCGACGCCGGTCTCATCCGCCACCTGGGCGTCTCCAACGTCACGCCCGGGCAACTGGCCGAGGCCCGGTCCATCGCCCCGGTGGTCTGCGTGCAGAACCCCTACGGCATCGGGGCGCCCGCGGCCGACCAGGAGTTCGTCCGGGCGTGCGGGGAGCAGGGCGTCGCCTTCGTGCCGTTCTTCGCGATCGCCGGCGCCGGGCGCGAGGCGGGCGCGACCGGAACCGACAGCGACACGGTGCTCGCCGTCGCGCGGGCGCACGGCGCGACCCCCGCCCAGATCCGGCTGGCGTGGACCCTGCGGCAGGGGGCCCATGTGCTGGCCATCCCGGGAACGAGCGACCCCGAGCACCTGGCCGCCAACGTGGCCGCGGGCGCTCTGCGGCTCTCGGACGCCGAACTGGCGCTCCTGTCGGGCGACCACTGACCTGGGGCGGGCGCCGGGGCTCGCGTGCATGGTCCGGCTTGCGGTCGCCCGCCCGCCGGTACGATCGCCGGATGCTCACTCTTCCGGCGGCGGAATCGGGGCGGCGGACCGGGCGGCGCATGGCCTGGCTCGACGGGCTGCGCGGCGTCGCCGCGATGGTGGTGGTCCTCGAGCACGCCCTGCGGCCGCTGCTGCCGGAGGCGCACGACCCGGTCAAGGCGGCCTTCGACCCCGGCTGGTACGGGGTGATGGTGTTCTTCCTGGTCAGCGGCTACATCGTGCCCGCGTCGCTGGAGCGGCGCGGCAGCGTGCGGGACTTCTGGATCTCACGGTTCTTCCGCCTGTATCCGCTGTTCGCCGTGGGCGTGGCCGGCATGGCGCTGCTCACGGCGGTGGGCTGGGACGACGCCCACGTCTGGTGGAGCTCCCGGCCGGTCTCCATGGCCCTCGGCCACCTGACGATGCTGCAGAACCTGCTGTACGTCCCCAACGTGGTCAACGTGCTGTGGACCCTCTCCTACGAGATGGCCTTCTACCTGCTGCTGACCGCGATGTTCACCCTCGGCGCGCACCGGGCGAGCCTCACCGGCGCGCTCGGCTTCGCCGCGGTGGCCGTGCTGGGCGGTGGCGCCCTGCCGGTCGCGCTGCTGTCGGCCGGCGGGGCGGGGCGGATGCTGACGTCCGTGCTGGTCGTGACGGCGGTGCTGGCGGCGTCCCTGGCCGCGGTGCTCAGGGGCTCGGCCGGGATACGACGCGCGGGCGCGGTCTTCCTCGGGGCGACCGTGCTGGTGCTGCTGCTGGTCAACCAGAGCTATCCCGGCCCGTGGCAGGGGCTGCTGATCCTGGCCACCATGTTCGCGGGCACCGCGCTGTACCGGGCCGAGCGGGGCGAGATCACCTGGGGCCGGGCCGGCTGGGTGGCGCTGGTGCCGCTGGCCGGTCTCTGGCTGGGGCGCGACGAGCCCGCCCTGCAGACGGCCACGGCCGCCGCCTGGATCACCTTCGCCGCCGGGATGGCGCTGCGGCACCGCAGGGTGCCGGCGGCGCTGGCCTGGCTCGGGCTGGTCAGCTACTCCGTCTACCTGCTGCACCCGCTGCTGCTGGAGAGCGTCGAGTGGTTCTGGCCCGAGCCGGCCACCGTCCCGCTGGGCCCGCGGCTGGCCGTCCTGGCGGGCGTGGTGGCGCTGCTCCTCGGGCTGAGCGCCCTGACCTGGCGGCTGGTCGAGGCTCCGGCCCAGCGGCTCGGCAGGCGCCTCGCCGCCGGCGCCCGCCGGCCGCCGCAGGGCCTCCCCGAGGAGCCCCCGGCCTCGGGAAAGGGCTCGTAGCCTGTCACGGGGCGGGGCCGTCTCACGCCTGGCGCGTCGGCAGGACCACGAGCTGGCGGAGGTTGACGTGGCGCGGGCGGCTGGTGGTGTAGGCGATCAGGTCGGCCACGTCCTCCGCCGCCAGCGCGCCGATCGCGGACAGCATCCCGTCGAGCTGGCCGCTCAGCTCGGCGTTGTCGATGTGGTCGGCCAGCTCGGTGGAGGTCAGGCCCGGCTCGATGTTGGTGACGCGCACGTCCTGGCCGCCCAGCTCGGTGCGCAGCGTCGCCGACAGGTGCGTCAGCGCCGCCTTGGTCGCCCCGTACACCGCGTAGTTCGGGAAACTCACGTGGGCGCCGATGGAGGAGACGTTGACCAGGTCGGCGGTCCGGCCCTCGGCCGCCGCGGCGACGAGGTCGGGGACGAAGGCGCGGATGACGCGCAGCGCCCCGCTCAAGTTCGTGTCGATCATGCGGGCCCACTCGTCCTCGCGACCCTCGGTGATCGGGTTGGGCAGCATGACGCCCGCGGAGTTCACCACCAGGTCGACCGGCCCGAACGCCTCGTGGATCCGGGCCGCGGCGGCGGCGACGCTGCCGGAGTCGGTGACGTCGGCGGTCACCGCCAGCGCCCGGCCGCCCTCGGCGGTGATCTTGGCGGCCAGCTCGTCGAGCCGCTCCGCCCGCCGGGCCAGCAGGGCCACGCGGGCGCCGTGGGCGGCCAGGAGACGGGCGGTGGCCTCGCCCATGCCGCTGGCGGCCCCGGTGACGACGGCGGTGCGGGTGGAGAGAGTGTCGTAGCTCATGGTGGTTTGCTCCTGTTCGCAAGGTTTCGCGTCCGCCGGGCCTCGTGGCCGGCCGACGTGACGATCCTGCGGCGTCCGAGCCGTCGTACCCAGGGTGAGGCTCATCATGGGTCTGGCAGTACCAGGCTGGACGCTCAGGAGTTTGCCTAGGCTGTGCCCCATGAGTAGTGATCTGGGCGATTTCCTGCGTTCGCGACGGGCGCGCATCCAGCCGCAGGAGCTCGGCCTGCAGCCGTACGGGCGCCGCCGCGTGCCCGGCCTGCGCCGCGAGGAGGTCGCGCAGCTCGCGGGGGTGAGCGTCGACTACTACATCCGCCTGGAGCAGGGCCGCGGGCAGAGCGTGTCGGACGCGGTGCTCGACGCCGTCGCCCGGGTGCTGCGGCTGGACGAGGTGGAGCAGGCGCACCTGCGCGACCTGGCCCGCCCGGAACGGCAGGAACCACCCCAGGAGGCCCGCACCCGGGCGGCCGGGCAGCGGGTCCGGCCGGGGACGCGGCTGGTCGTGGAATCGGTGAGCGGGCCGGCGTTCCTGCTGGGCCGCTGCATGGACGTGCTGGCCTGGAACGCCCTGGGCGACGCCGTGATGGGCTTCTCCGAGCGCCGGTCCCGCTTCGGTGAACGCGGGCTCAACCAGGCGCGCGACGCCTTCCTCAACCCCGCCGCGCGCGAGTTCTACCTGGACTGGCCCGCGGTGGCCGCCGACACGGTGGCCTTCCTGCGGCTGGACGCCGGCCGGCGGCCGCGCGACAAGCGGCTGGCGGCGCTGGTCGGCGAGCTGTCGCTGGCCAGCGACGACTTCCGCCGCCTGTGGGCCGACCACCAGGTGAAGGAGAAGACGTTCGGCGTCAAGCGGATGCTGCACCCGGTCGTGGGCCGGCTCGACCTGGGCTTCGAGGGGCTGACGCTGCCCGGCGACCCGGACCAGATGCTGGTCGTCTACACGGCCGCGCCCGGCACGGAGGCCGCGGAGAAGCTCGCGGTCCTGGCGAGCTGGTCGGCCGCCCCCTCCCTCCCGGCGTCGTGATCACGGCCGGGTACGGTGTCCCGGCGAACCCTCCGGAGGGCGGCATCGTGAAGGGCGGAAGCGTGTGCGGGGACACTGTGGTGGCGGGCGGTGACGGCGTCTGGCCGGGCGGCGGTGAGTCGGACCGCGTTGGCTTGGACCGTGCCGGGTCGGGCGGCGGTGAGGTCGTGGGTACGGGCGTCGACGGCGGGCTCGTGAAGGCGGCGGCGTGAGCGGGCACCGGTTGTGGCCGAGCGAGCCCGACGAGCGGATCATCGCGTACCCGGTGCGGTCGCGACGGCCCACGGCGGCCGTCGTGGTGCTGCCGGGCGGCGGGTACATGCGCCTGGCCGAGCACGAGAACGAGCCCGTGGCGCGGTGGCTGAACACGCTGGGCGTGGCCGCGTTCGTGCTGCGCTACCGGGTCGCGCCGCACCGCCATCCGCTGCCGCTGCTGGACGCGGCGCGGGCGGTGCGCTGGGTGCGGGCCCACGCGGCGGACCACGGGGTGGACCCGCGGCGGGTCGGGGTGCTGGGCTTCTCGGCCGGCGGGCACCTGGCGGGGCTGGTGGCGACCGAGACGGGACCGGCGCTCGCGGAGGGCCCGCACGACGAGGTGGACGCTCATGAGGGGCGCCCGGACCTGGCGGTGCTGTGCTATCCGGTCGTCACCCTGACCGGGCCCGCGGCCCACGCCGGGTCGGTGGAGCACCTGCTCGGCCCCGGGCAGGAGGCCGGGGATCCCGCCGAGCTGTCGATCGAGCGGCGGGTGGGGCCGCACACGCCGCCGGTGTTCGTGTGGCACACCGCCGACGACGCCTCGGTGCCGGTGGACAACGCCCTGCTCCTGACGAGCGCGCTGGCCCGCCACGGGGTGCCGGTGGAGGCGCACGTGTACCCGACCGGGACGCACGGGCTGGGGCTCGCGGAGAAAGACCCGGTGGTCGGCGACTGGACCAGCCGGTGCGCCGTCTTCCTGCGGTCGCGCGGCTTCACCGACTGAGGTCCGCGCCGATCCGGCCGGACGGTCGATGAGGCCGCGAACCGGCCGGGGTCTCTTCCTGCCGGTTCGCGGCGATCAGTTGACCGACGGGGAGGAGGATGTCTCCCCGCCGGTCTGCGGTGGTCAGTGGGCCGGCGGGCAGGGGTGTCTCCTCGTCGGCCGGGGCGATCAGTGGATCGGCGGGGAAGGGATGTCTCCCCGCCGGTCTGCGGTGGTCAGCGGGCCCACGGGCAGGGATGTCTGCCCGCCGGCCTGTGACGATCAGCGGGCCGACGAGGAGGGATGCCTCCCCGTCGGCCCGCAGTGATCAGCGTGCGGCCGGTGGCGGCGCCTGGTAGCGGAGCACCACGCCGCCTTCGCCGTTCTCGTCCGCCGGGGACGCACTCTCGTCCGCCGGGGACGGGCCGTCGTCGCATCGCTGGAAGCCGGCCTTCTCCAGCACCCGGATCGACGGCGGGTTGGACGGCTCCACGGTGGCGTGGACACTCTTGACGCCCGGCGCGGCGTACGCGAACTCGGTCAGGGCCTGGACGGCCTCGGTGGCGTAGCCGCGTCCCCGCCGGGACTCCACGATCCCGTACCCGAGCTCCAGCTCGCCGTCGGACGGCGGCCAGAACAGGCCGATGGACCCGACCACCAGCCCGCCGTCACGCTCGACGACCTGACGGTGACCGTAGGGGCCGAGCCAAGCGGGACGCTCGGCGAACAGCCCGGCGATCACGTGGTCGCCCTCGGAGGGGAAGTCGGCGGCCCAGTGGGCGAGCCGGTCTCCGCTCACGACGGCCTCGACCTCCGCGACGGTCCAGGGCCGCAGGATCAGGCGGGAGGTGGTCAGGTCGGGAATCGGCTCGGCGGCGGGTGCGGGGGACTCCCCGGAGGACGCCGCGGGCTGGGAAGAGGACTGCGTGGAAGAAGACATGGTGACACTCCTGGTCGTGATCGAACGACCGGTCCGCGTCCTAGACGCGCGGAACCGGGATGAGGGCATGCCGATGACGGCCTGTGGCAGCCATATTCATCAACCTCCTCGTCCCGAAGTGCACGCGTACCTCGCGCCGGAGCGACCCTAACAGCCTCCCGACGATCACGGCAAACCGCCGCCGGGTGATGTGGCCGCCGGTGACGCGCGGGTCAAAGGCCACGTAAAGCTACGGACCGTAGTCACATCGTCACTCATATGATCCTTACGTGGCCGACCCGGTGAATCACGAGCAGGACACTGACCGACCTCCGTCCGCGTCGCGGCGGGTGACGCCCGTGCCGCCGTTCCCGGTGTACGAGCCGGAGCCGCCGCGCGGCGTGGACCGGGTCACGGTCGCGACGCTGGCGGTCACGGCCGTGTCCGTCGCGCTGGGGGCCTGGCTGGGGTTGTATCCGCCGGGGGCGGGCGCGCCGGAAGCGCAGGCCAGGGGGTCCGGTGCGGCCACGCTCGCGTCGCCCGCCGTACCGGCGCCCTCGACGGGTGGCGACGCGGGCCTTGAGGGGGCGGACAGCCGGGCGGGCACGCCCGGGGCGCGGGCCCGCGCCGAAGCCCGGCGGCATGCTCGCGCGCACGGCCCGGCTCGTGGCCGGGGGCGGCGCGACGCCCGCGGTGACGCCCGCGCCGCCAGAGGAGACGATCGCCGGGGGCCCGGAGCCGATGGCCGTCGTGGAGGCGCCCGGGCCGGCAGGAGTGACGTTCGTGGAGGCGCCCGAGCCGAGGACGGCGACGCTCGCGGGGGCGCGGCGCGTGAGGACATCCGTCCCCGGAACGGGCATCCGGCCGCCCAGGAGGTCGCGCGGGACGGCGGGCGTGGTCGGAGCTCCCTCGCCGCGCGGGCGGTGACGCCGTCTCCCCGGCGGCAGCCGTCGCCCGATCCCCGGACGGGCACGCAAGGGGAGGCAGGGGCGTCCCGGAGTCAGGGGAGTGCGACCGCACCCTGGGCCCAGGGAGTGACGACCGTGCCGCGGGAGCGTGGGAACGTGACCATGCCTCGGAATGAAGGGGAAGCGCTTCCGGGGCGGGCGCGGGACGTCGCGCTCCGCGACCCGGGGAAGGGCGGCGAGCATCGCGCGAAGGGCGGCGAGCGCCAAACGAAGGGCCGCGAGCGCCGACAGGAGGGCGGCGAGCACCGGCAGGAGGGCGGCGAGCGTCAGGGGAAGGGGCGCGAGCGTCGCGTCCGGCGTGACGACGGCGGGGCGGCCCATCGCTCCAGGGCGCGGAAGGGCGGCCGCGGTCAGGCGGCCGTGCCGTCGTCCCCGCCCTCCGGCGCGTCCGCGCGGCCGGGGGACGTCAGGGAACTGGCGCGGCGCTGGTGCGACGACAACATGAACTGGGACGGCGTGCTGTGGCGATCCTGTCACGCGTATATCGAGCGGCGGACGACAATGTGATCACCTCTCGTCATTGTACGACTACGCAGCGTGAAGAATGATGTCGGGGGGTGTCCGGCGACACGCCGGGCGGCAAGGCGAGAATGACGCCCGATATCCGCCCGGCGATTATCCGGGGAAAAGCGCCGCCAATGTGACCTGAGAGGGCATGGTCGTCGCCCTCTCGATCGGCTGATAACGCGGAACGCCCTGCCCCTCCTTGCCTCCGTGAAATCCTCGGGCCGCCCGGCCTCGCATTGCCGCTTCGCGGAAAGAGTCCGTTTGATCGGGAGAGCGGATCCCGATATATCCACTCATGTGCCCAGGTCGGCGGCATGGGGGGCGCCATCACCCGGAAGGGTCATCGTTTCCCGCAGAAGAGCAAGCTTTCTTTCGGGTGAATCCACCGGGAAAGAAGAAAGGAATTCGCGTCGGACCCGTATAACGCCGTCCGCTGTTATCCGCATTTCCAGGACAATGGCCGATCCGGGCTCGTGGCGCGGGGCGAGGCGGGATGCCACACTCGGGCCAGGGAAAAGCTGAACGCCGGGAGGGCAGCGTTATGGCCACATCCACGTCACCGTCCACCACGTCATCCGCTTCGCCCGCGCGAGGCGTCGGCGCCGCCGTCACGGCCGCGCACGCTCGCGGCAGGTTCGCCGCGCGCAGGAGCCGGGGGCGCGCCCCGTCCGGGACTCGGCGGCGGAGGGAGCGTGTGCCGGGGGAGCAGGCGGTGTCGTGGACGGTGGTGTTCGTCGGCGTGCTCGTCACCTATGTGACGTTCGTGGTGATGCTTCTGCCCCAGGGCTACAACCTGTGGGTCGTGCTCGGCGCGGCCACCACGACCTGCGTCGTGGCCGGGCAGGTGACGCGGGCCGTGCGACTGGCGCTGGCCGGGGAGCAGGCAGCTGGGGCGGGGACGCACCGCTCGCTGCTGGGGCGGGCGGTGGCCGCCTGGATCCGCGAGGCCGTGGCCGAGGAGCAGCCGGAGCCCGGCGGCCGGGCGGACGCTCGGGAGCCCGGCGATCCGGGGCGGGGCGATCCCGGGCGTGGTGGCCGGGCGGGAGGCGCGGTGCGAGAGCCGGACCCTGCCGGCTAGGGAGTCGTCGTCACCGTTCTCCCGGTTAGGGTCGCTTCTCCCGGGGTCGTGGGCTGGCTGAGGAGTCGGGGGCGCAAATTTTGCAACGTACTCCAAATTTGATTTGGACTTCATGCTTGAGGTCCGTTACGCTCCGGTGGCATGGCAGAGGGGCTGCGGGAACGCAAGAAACGGCAGACGCGGCAGCGCATCTCCGAGGTCGCGACCGGGCTGTTCGTGGAGCGCGGGTTCGACCACGTGACGATCGCCGAGGTCGCCGAGGCGGCAGAGGTGTCGGTCAACACCGTCTACAACTACTTCGCCTCCAAGGAGGACCTGGTCCTGCCACCGGAGGAGGCGTCCCCGCAGCGGCTGGCCGACATGGTGCGGGCCCGTCCTGCGGGACAGCCGGCCGTACGAGCCGTGCTGGAGCACCTGCGTGACGAGGTGCGCCGGCGCGAGCGGCGGCTGGGGCTGACCGAGGGGTTCGGCCGGGTGCTGGAGATGATGCGGGCCACGCCCACGCTGATGGCGCGCCTGGAGACCCTCGGCCAGGAGATGATCGACGTGCTGGCCGTGTGCCTGGCCGAGGAGACGGGGGCCGCGCCGGACGATCCGCTGCCGCGCGTGGTGGCCTGGCATGCCGGCTGCCTGCACGCGCTGGTGCTGACCGAGATCGCCCGGCGCACCGCCGCCGGGCAGGACACCGGCGAGATCGCCGGGGAAGTGTTGAGGCTGCTCGACGCGGCCGAGGACGTGCTGGGCGAGCGGGTGCTCGGCTATGCGGTACGAGAGGGGCAGACGTGTTCCGAGTGACGATCTCCGGCGCGTTCGACGGGCTGGACGAGGCGGGCCGGGCCGCGGTGCGGGCGGTGGGCGGGGCGGCGTTCACCGAGGCCGGCACCTTCACCTTCGACGACAGCGTGTCGGCGTTCACGTTCCGCTGTCAGGTGCCGGCCGGCCCGCAGGACGGCGAGGCCGAGGCGACGCGCGGCGCGATGGCGGCGCTGGACGCGCACGGCCACGCCTACCGGGTGCTGCGCACGGCGGTGACCGACATGCGTGACATCAAGATCCGTCGTCGGGGTCGCCCGGCCTGAGGGGTCGGTACGCGAGCCCGTCGCGTCCCGGGGGTGGCGGGCAGGCAGGTTCGTCATCCCAGTCGGGAGAGGTGACGGTGCCCGCCAGCCAGTCCCGGCGCAGGATCGCGTAGCCGACCGCGTCGCGGCGGGTGCCGTCGAGGGCCGGCCACGCCTCCCGGTAATGGGCCTCCTTGACGAACCCGCTCCTGCGCAGGACGACCCGCATGGCGAGGTTGTCCTGGCGGGTGGTGGCCTCGATCCGCGTCACGCCGGGCAACTCGGTGAACAGGTGGCCGGTCAGCCAGGCGACCGACGCCGTGCCGAGCCCCCGGCCCCGCCAGGCGGCCCGTACGCGCAGATCGAACAGGGGAGTGTCGTCGGCGAGGTCCTGCAGCCGGACCAGTCCGGCGCGCTCGCCGTCGGCGAGCACCCAGAAGGTCCGCGTCTCCTCGTCGTCGTAGCCACCCTCGGCCGCGCGCCGCCTGACGGCCTCGCGGTCCTGTGTCCCGGCGTGGTACGGCCAGTCCTCGCCCGCCAGGAAGTCGGCGAGCGCGTCCGCGTCGCCGGCGGCGATCCTGGCGAACTCGATGCGCATCCGTCGAGGATGGTCATCGGCTCGCGTTCGGGTCAACGGCTTTTCGCCCCTCGGGGTACCTGCCGAGGACGATGCCGGCCGCCTACAGGGGCGCCGGCACGTGCACGGCGGGGACGGCCTCAGCCGGTGATCTCAGCCCGCGGCGAGGAAGTCGCGGATCTTCGCGGCGACGCGGGGATAGTCGGGGCCGAACCAGATCATGTGACTGTCGGCCCGGCTGTCGACCAGTTCGGCGTTCGGCATCGCCGCGACCAGAGCCTCGGCGTGGGCGAAGGGGACCGACCGGTCATGGCGGGTGGCGATGACCAGCGCGGGCCGGCTGACCTGCGCGGCGCAGTCCGGTACGGGGAGCATGTCGGCGACGAAGCCGTGGCCCGAGCGCATCACGGTGAACAGCCCGGCCAGCGCGGCCCGCTCGGCGCTCGACAGGCCCGCCAGGACCTTCCGCGCGGGCAGGACCGACAGGTCGCGCAGCAGCAGGCGCAGCCCCAGGCCCGGTGCGCGCCGGACCAGGGACCGAAGGATCGCCCAGGTGCCGGCCTCCGCCCGAGGGCCGAACACCGCCCGGCCACCCAGCCGGGTCCGCCGGTCGGGCCAGGGCAGGAACCCGACCGCGCTCTGCAGGATGACGCGCTCCACCAGGTGCGGATGGCGGGCGGCCATGGTCAGGGCGGTGCGCCCGCCGGCCGAGATGCCCACGACCGCGGCGAGACGCTCGATGCCCAAGAACCGGCACAGCTCGGAGGCGACGTCGGCGAAGCCCGCCGCCGTGGTGCCCGTGGTCGGCGGCGTACGCCCGTAACCGGGCCGCGAGAGCGCCAGCACCCTGAACCCGGCGTCGGCGTAGACCTCCTCGCCCAGCGCCAGCCCCGCCCGCATGTGCCCGCCGTGGAACACCAGGACCGTCCCGGGGCCCTCGCCCTCCAGCCGGTACTCCACCGCGCCCGCGGGCAGACGGGCGACGTCGGTGGCACGCTCGGTGAAGGCCGCGCGGGAAGGGGACATCGTGGTACCTCCTTGTGTGAGGCACCGGAAGCGGTGACCAGCGAACGCCTCCGGCCGCGATCAACAGACGATCTTGCCGACCAGACTTCCCGGCGCACCGCGCTCACCATAACAGCGGCGGTATCGGGGCGACAGACGGGCCCGGCAGGGCGCCGCGCCGCCGTACCACCGCACGACACCGCGCGGGAGGTCGGCCGTCCGGATGCGCGTGACCGGAGGAACGGGACGGCGGCGCTGTGATCCCGGTCGTGGGGCTGGTGGCGGAAGGTGCGGTGGCCGCGGTGGAGGCGATCGGGCGTCAGGGGGCCAGGCGGACGCCTCGGCGCCACACCCCGGCGATGGCGCGGGTGGCGGTGACGTCGGCAGTCGGGTCGCCGTCGACGAGCAGCAGGTCGGCGCGCAGGCCCGGCGCGACCCGGCCGCGGTCGGCAAGGCCGAAGCGGTGCGCGGGCAGGGCGGTGGCGGCGCGCAGCGCCTCCTCCGCAGTGAGGCCCGCCTCGGTGAGCAGCAGCAGCTCGCGGTGCAGGGACGCGCCGTGCAGAGGGGCGAACGGGTTGGCGTCGGTGCCGGCGAGCAGCGTCACACCGGCGCCGTGCAGGACGCGTACCGCGTGGGCGGCGTTGATCACTCCCTGGGAGTGGACGGGCACCACGCCCGGGTCGCTGCGCACGAGGCCCGGCTGCGCGTCCGTCTCACCGCCCGCCGGCGACAGGCGCGCGGCCATGCGGGGGTCCGCCGGCAGCTCGGCCCCGCTCTCGTCGCCGGTGACCGCCTCGATGTAGGCCAGGGTGGTGACCACGAACACGTCGTGAGCGGCGATCCTGGCCGCCACGTCCTCGCCGCGCGGGTCGTCCGGCGGCAGGTCGCAGTAGACGTGGGCCACCCCGTCGACGCCCGCGTCCAGGGCCACGGCGGTGTGGGCGGCGGTGGCCACGTGTGCGATGGCGAGCAGCCCGGCGGCGTGGGCGCCCTCCACGAGCGCGGCGACGGTCGCCGGCGAGAGCGTCGGCAGGTCCAGCCCGGCGGCGTGGCCCTCGTCGATCACGATCTTCAGGTAGTCGGCGCCCTCCGCCAGGCGGGCCTCGACGAACGCCTTGGCGTCGTCCGGGCCGCTCAAGGTCGGGAACGGCCCGGTCGCGTCGCCGAAGCCGGCCGTCGCCGCGCCCTCGGCGGCCATGATCTGGCTCGGGTGCCCGCCGGGGGCGGTGGCCAGCACGCCGGAGCTGCGCAGGTCGGCGACGTCGTCGCGCTCGGCGGCCGTCCTGCGCTGGCGGGCCAGGTTGCCCGGCAGGCAGAACATGTCCAGCTCGGTGGTCACGCCGAAGGCGAGCGCCTGGGCGAGGCTGCCGTCGAAGGTGTGGGTGTGGGCGTCGATGAGGCCCGGCATCAGGGTCTTCCCGGTGCCGTCGATCACCACGTCGGCGGGAGACGCGGCTTCGGGGGCGGGAGTGGAGGCGGCGGGGGTGACGGCGACGATGTGGTCGCCGTCGATGAGCACGTCGGCGGCGGGCAGGCAGTGCTCCCCGTCGAAGACGCGAGTGGCGCGGATGAGCGTGCGCATGGTCGTCCCTTCATCTGATTCGATGTCGGATAGTATGACCTCTAACTATCTTGGGTCAAACCTCTCCCGGTGACGTACGATATGGAGGGCCGCCCCGTTTACGTCACGCGCCGGAGACGACATTGCCCGACGACGACCGCGCCGCCGCGCCGCCCGCCCGGCCCCGGCGGGCCGACGCCCGCCGGAACCACGACCGCATCGTGGCCGCGGCGACCACGGCCATCGCCGAGCACGGCGCCGAGGCGTCCCTGGAGGAGATCGCCCGGCGCGCCGGCGTCGGCTCGGCGACCCTGCACCGCCACTTCCCCTCCCGGCAGCGCCTGCTGGAGGCCGTCTTCCGCGGCAAGGTCGAGGCCCTGTGCGCCCGCGCCCGCGAGCTGGCCGCCGACCACGATCCCGGGCCGGCCCTGGTCGCCTGGCTGCGCGCCGTCGCCGCGCACGTGGCGACCAACCGCGGCCTGGCCACCTCGCTCCTGCAGGGAGCCCAGGACGGCGCCGTGGGCGAGGGGTGCCACGCCATGATCGTGGACGCGGGCCAGGAACTGCTGGACGGCGCCCACCGGGCCGGCGCCGTTCGGGACGGCGTGGCGATCGTGGACCTGCTCACCCTCGTCAACGCCATCTGCCTGGCCACCGAGCACGAGCCCGACGGGGCGGCCCAGGCCGAGCGGCTGCTGGACCTCGTCCTCGACGGCGTCCGCCCCTCCTCGCACTGACGCTCGTCAGGCACGACGCATTGACGCCCGTCAGGTACGACGCATTGACGCCCGTCAGGTACGTCGAGGAGCGCGACCTCAGTGTGACGCCGCCTGCGGTGTCCGCGCGGCGCCCGAGGAGCGGGCCGCCACGGCCGCCGCGAACGCGGAGATCACCGGGTGCGGACGGCTGCCGTCGCCGGCCAGCTCCGGCTGGAACAGCGTGCCCAGGTAGAACGGGTGCCCGGGCAGCTCGGCGACCCGGACCGTGCCGTCGTCCCCGGCGTGCCCGGAGAAGACCAGCCCGTGCTCGGTCAGGATCCGCTCGTAGTGCTCGTTGAGGCCGTAGGAGCAGTTGTAGGCCTCGACGGTCTCCGGGGTGCCCATGATCTGCTCGATCAGCGAGCCGGGCGCCAGCCGCACCATCGCCTCGTGTCCGGCCAGTGAGCAGCGCAGCGGCATCAGCAGGAAGTCCCGGCCGTCGTCGGCTTCCGGCGTGTTCTCGGCGTGGGCCACGTTCAGCCCGCACACGTTGCGGGCGTACTCCAGCAGCATGTGCTGGAAACCGCCGCAGGTGCCCAGGTACGGGATGCCGTGCTCGCGCGCGGTCCGCGCCGCCTCGACGGCTCCGCTCTCGCTGAGGTACGGGCTGCCGGGCACGACCCAGATGCCGTCGAAGGCGTCCAGGTCGCGGGCGTCGGTGGTGGGGATCCAGTAGGCGTCGAGCGCGACGCCGTCGCGTTCGCGCAGCGCCTCCAGCAGGAGCGGGACGCGGGTGTGGGCGCGCACGCCGGGGGAGCGGTCGCCGACCACGGCGATTCTCAAGCTCGTCATGCCTTCATCGTGGCCTGCCGGCCCGCACAAGCGCCAACGATGATGTCTGCACCTGGTATAAGCAACACTGATGGACCCGCACCTGCTCCGCACCTTCGTCGCCGTGGCCGAGGCCGGCTCGTTCTCGGCCGCCGCCGAACGCCTCGGCTACACCCAGTCGGCCGTCTCCCAGCAGATCGCCGCCCTGGAGACCGACCTGGGTCTCCCGTTGCTGCGCCGCCGTCCGGTCGAGCCGACCGAGGCGGGCGCCCGGCTGCTGGAGCACGCCGGCCCGCTGCTGCTGCGCCTGCGCGCCGCCCGCGCCGACGTGCTGCGCACCGCCGCGCTGCCCGCCCACCGGCTGACCCTTGCCGCCGCTCCCCTCGCCCTCAACCCGGCGCTGGCCGCACGGCTCGCGCGGGGACGTGCCGAGCAGCCGCGCCTACGTGTACGGCTGCGCACGACGGGCCGCGACCTCGTGGCGGCGCAGGTCGCGGCGGGCGAGGCCGACCTGGGGCTGACGGACGGCATCACCGCCCCCAGCGACCCGCTGCGCCTGCCCGACTCGGGCCCCATGACCAGGATCGGGGTGTCGGAGGAGGAACTGGTGGTGGCGCTGCCGCCCGGCCACCCGCTGGCGGGCCGGACGGGGCTGCGGCTGGCCGACCTGGTCGACGCCCGCTGGCTGGCCACGCCGCTGTGCCCGCTGGAGCGGCTGCGCGACCTGGTGGGCGACGGCTTCCGCGCCGGGCTGGACTACCAGGGCGAGGACGTGCACACCGTGCGCAACCTGGTGGCCGCCGGGCACGGCCTGACCCTGCTGCCCGCCTCGGCGGGTCCTGGCGTGCCGCTGGCGGCTCCCAGGCTGGTGCACCGGGTGGAGCTGGTGCACCCGTCGCTGCCGCCGGGCCCGGCCGCCCGCCTGGCCGCGGCCCTGTCCCCGTCCTCGTGACCGGGCGCCTCGACAGGCCCGGCGGTGACAGGCCCGGCGGTGACAGGCCCGGCGGTGACAGGCCTGGCGGTGATCGGCCTGGCGGGGGCGGGTGGCTGGTCTGGTGGATGGCCGGTCTGGTGGGTAGCCGGTCTGGCCGAGTCGGATGGCCGGTCTTGCCGAGCCGGTTGGCCCGCCTCGTCCGGGGAAAGGGACGGCCGGGGTGACTGCGCTGACCGGCCGGCGGCCCCGGCCAGTAGGTGGGCGGGCCTGGCTGAGTTGATCGGTTCCGGCCGGTGTGTGGCTGGGGCTGGCTGAGTGGGTCGGCTCCGTCCAGTGGGTGTGTGGGTGGGGCTGGCTGAGTGGGGCGCCCCGCCCAGTGGGTGAGTGGCGGGTCTGGCTGAGGGGGGGCGGCACTGAAAGGCCGGCGGCGGCGTCCGCTGTCGGTGAACCGGGTCCGCTGTCGGTGAACCCGGCCGGGTTCCGGGCGCCGGACGTGCTTGGCTGGCGGAATGGAGATCGTGATTCTTGGCGGTACGGCATGGCTGGGCCGCGAGCTGTCCCGGCAGGCGGTGGACCGTGGCCACCGCGTGACCTGCCTGGCCCGTGGCGAGAGCGGGCCGGTCGCGGACGGGGCGCGGCTGGTGGGCGCCGACCGGCGTGACCCCTCGGCGTACGAGCCGCTGCTGGACCGCGACTGGGACGCGGTCATCGAGGTGTCCTGGCAGCCCGGTTTCGTCCGCGGGGCACTGGAGGCGCTGGGCGGCCGGGCGGGGCACTGGGCGTACGTGTCGACCGGCAACGTCTACGCCTCCCACGCCACCCTGGGCGCGGACGAGTCCGCGGCCCTGCTCGACCCGACCGACCGCGACGAGGTCGGCCGCGAGCTGTACGGGGAGGCGAAGGTCGCCTGCGAGCAGGCGTCCGTGGCCGCCGTCGGCGATCGCCTCCTCATCGCGCGCGCCGGTCTGATCGGCGGGCCGGGCGACCACAGCGGACGCTCCGGCTACTGGGTGGCCCGCGCCGCGCGCGATCCGCAGGGGCCGATGCTGGTGCCCGACATGCCGGATCGGCCGACGCAGGCGGTCGACGTGCGCGACCTGTCGGCCTGGCTGCTGGACGCCGCGGAGAAGGGCACCACCGGCACCTACAACGCCGTCGGTCCGGTCGTCCCGTTCGCGGAGTGGGTCGAGATGTCCCGCGCTGTCGGCGGGCACACCGGTCCGGTGGTCGCCGCTCCGTCGGAGTGGCTGCTGGAGAACGGCGTGGCCGAGTACATGGGGCCGGAGTCGCTGCCGATGTGGGTGGCCGACCCGGACTGGGTGGGGTTCTCGGCGCGCAGCGGGTCGGCGGCGCTCGACGCGGGGCTGCGTCACCGGCCCCGGGAGGAGATGCTGGCCGACACGCTGGCCTGGGAGCGCGAGCAGGGCCTCGACCGGGAGCGACGCTCCGGCCTCAGCGCGCGGCGCGAACGCGAGCTGCTCGACGCCCTCGGCTGATCACCCTTCCAGCCTTCCGCCCGGCCCTTCCGGAGTCCTTCCCGAAGGGCCTTCGCCCGGCATTCCGGCCGCTCCCGAAGGGCCTTCGACGGGCGGCTTTCCGCCTGGTCCCGAGGGGTCCTTTGAGGGACCCGCCTGGTCCCGAGGGGTCCTTTGAGGGACCCGCCTGGTCCTGAGGGGCTCACCCGGTCCCGAGGGGCCTTCGACCGCCCCTTCGTCCGGCCCTTCGGGAGTCATGTCTCCTTGGGGTGTCATCCGCCCGCCACCTGCCGAAGGGCGGCGGGCGGCGGCGTCTCACTCGGAGGTGTGCTCCCAGCCGTCCACCCCGCCCGGCACCGGCGCCTGCGGGTCGTACGGGGTGCGGGTGAAGACGAAGGTGTTGATGTCGAGGTGGTCGGGCGCGGCCCGCAGCGTCTCACCCGCGTAGTAGCCCTCCAGCCCCACCCACGTGCCGTCGTCGCGCGGCGCGAACCGCGAGGCCCGGCCGGCGCCGTTCATCGGCGCCAGCGACAGCATGCGGTCCGGCAGCAGCCGCAGCACGTACGGGGCGGGCCCCCAGTGCCACACCCCGGTCAGCGCCAGCAGCTCGGGGTCGGCCGGCGAGGGACGCCACTGCTCGGGCAGGCGCGGTTCGTGTTCGGCGAGGATGTCGAGCAGGTCCAGCGGCAGCGACCGGCTCACCCCGGAGGTGACGTTGGCCAGGTACACCACGCCGACCCGGTCGGCCGGGTCGGCCCACACCGTGGCCAGGAAGCCGGGCATCGACCCGGTGTGCCCGGCCAGCCGCCGCCCCGCGTGCCGGGTGAGCTGCATGCCCAGGCCGTAACCGCTGGTCCAGGCGTCGCCGTCGTCGACCGTGGCCGGTTCGCGCATCTCGGCGAGGGTGTCGGCCGACAGCACGCCGCCGGTCTCGCCCGCCACGAACGCCGCCCACCGGGCCAGGTCGGCGGCCGACGACCACAGCTGCCCGGCCGGCGCCATGGCCCCGGCGTCGTGCTCCGGCTCGCGCAGCAGCACGTCGGCGTACGGGTGGACGGCGTAGCCGGTGGCATGGGGCGGCGCGGGCCGGTCGATGACGGAGCGCATGCCCAGCGGCTGCAGGATCTCCTCGCGCACGGCGCTCAGCCACGGCACGCCGCGCAGCCGCCCGGCCAGCTCGCCCAGCAGCGCGTAGCCGACGTTGCTGTAGTGGAAACGGCGGCCGGGCCGGTGCTTGAGGTCGTCGGGCGACAGCCGTGCCAGCAGCCCGTCGGCGGGCAGGCCGGGGGTGCGTTCCCACCAGTCGGTGGGCGGCTCGGCGCTCAGCCCGCCGGTGTGCGACAGGAGCTGCGCGACGGTGACGTCGCCGGCGGGCGCCTCGGGCAGGTGCTTGCCGACGGGGTCGAGCAGGTCCAGGCGGCCCTCGTCGCGCAGCCGCATGACCAGCACGGCCACCAGCGACTTGGTGATCGAGCCCAGCCGGTAGCGGGTGTCGGGCGTGGGGGCCGTGCCGTCGTCGAGGTGGCCCCGCGCGCCGAACCAGGCGAGCCGGCCGTCGCGCACGATGCCCGCCACGATCGACGGCACCCGGTTGCCCGACTGGTCCTCGGCCAGGCGGCGCAGCAGCGCCCGCGCCGCCGCCGGGCCGACCCGCCCTTGCGGGGAGTCGGTGTGGTCGTCCGCCGGGGGGTGGGCCGTGAGGCCGAGCGCATCGTCCATGACCGCCCACCCTATCGCTCAGAAGGGGGTCAGCTCAGGTCCGATCAGCTCTCCCTGATGCGGCTGTGGGTGCGCCTGGTCGTGGTAGTAGTGACCGGCGTACCAGACGACGACGTTCGTGCCGTCGATGCTCTCGCCGTTCAGCCACCGGTTGACGGCCGCCCGGTCGCGCGGGCCGGGGTTGCCGTCGTCCAGCTCGGCCGGGTGGTGGCGCAGGAACCACAGGTCCGACACTCCGTAGGCGTCGGCCGTCCCGTCGTACGGGCCCGGGTGGATGCGGTAGCCGTGGCCGGAGGACTTGTCACGCACCTGCCAGTACCGCCCGTCGGCCCGCCGCCGCGACGTCTCGCGGATGACGGGCACCGGGTCGGGGCTGATGGGGCCGGCGTCGATCTGCTCCACCACGTCGTCGGCGGCGCCGCCGATGTCGAAGTCGAAGCGCCAGTACGCGTGATGGCGGTGCACCTTGCAGGTCATCGGGTTGGCGGTGGCGGCGAAGCCGAACCTCGGCCGGATGGAGCCGTCGTCGCCGAGCCGCCAGTCGCTGGCGTAGCGGTACCAGCCGGCCGCCAGCTCGCTGACGATGCGCAGCTCCTCGCCGTCGTGGTGGAAGGCCACGCCCTGGAAATTGCCGGAGTCGCTGTCGGTCCGTTCCAGGATCGTGCGCGGCGGCGACGTGCACAGCCGCCAGCCCCATCCGACCGGGTCGGAGCCGGCGGCGGAGAAGCGGGTCTCGAAGCTCGCGTCGTCGCGGAAGGTGGTGCCCTGCTCGTACTCGACGTTGAGGACGGGCACGTGCGCCTGCCGCAGCGCGAGCCGGCCCCGGTAGCGGACGTTGCGCAGCTCCACGCCGCCGCCCACGCCCGGGTTCTGCGGCGCCGAGGCGCGCGGCCGTACGACCAGGAGGTCCCACAGCACGGTGTCGCCGCGCAGCACCTTGACGTGGACCTGGTCGGGGCCGCCGCGGTCGGCCAGCGCGTCGACGCCCTCGGGCACGGTGTGCTCGCAGTCGTGGTGCATGCGCAGGTCGATGCCGGCCGGGGTCCAGTCGACGGCGCGGTGGGTGAGGTCGACCGCCACGATCCGGTGCCGTACGCCGGTCGGGTCGGACGGGGTGTAGACGCCGAGGGTGGGGCGGCGCACGGTGGTGCCGTCGGGGTTCTCCAGGTCGGCCAGCGGCGGCATCGGCCGGTAGACGACGACGTCGTCGCCGGGCGGGAAGGCGGGGTCGGCGCGCAGGACGGCCGCGGCCGCGGTCAGCTCGCCGGCGCTGGGCTGCGGCCGGAACGCGCTGGGCCGCACCTCGGCCTCCTCGGGCCGGTCGAGCGTGCCGCGCAGCTCCACCGCGCGGTTGCCGATCGGGTCGAACACGGTCGCCCGGAACGGTGCCGCGGGTCCGGGGTCGTGGCCGAGGGCCGCGGCGTGCGGCACGATCAGCCCTTCGGCGTCGCCGACGCCCAGCTCGGCGAGGACCTGCCGGTGCCCGGCGACGGCCTGGCGTAACCGGTCGGTGCTGAGGCCGGCGCGTGGCACGGCCTCGATCTCGATGCGTACGTCGTCACTCATGCGCGGTGTTCCCCCGCTTCCGGCTCGAGGTCGGGCCCCCGAGCCTTCATACCGCCTGCCAGGCCCGGCCGGTAGGCCCGATTCGCCCGGGAAACCGGTCCTATCGGGGTGGGGTGGCGTCGAAGGCGTCGAGGATGACCTTGGTCGCGTCGAGGTCACGGCCGGTGGGTCCCAGGCGCGCCACGCCGATCGCGCCGGGCCAGGTGTGGCCGGCGCCGCGCAGCGTGTACAGCCGGACGGACGCGCCGCCGCGGCAGCCCGTCCAGCGGTCCAGCCGTACCGTGCCCGCCGGCGCGGAGACGTCGTCCTCGGCGCCGCAGCCCAGCGCCGTCGCCCACGCCCGCGCGCTCCGCTCCACCGGGGGCAGCGTCACGAGCCTGGCCAGGCCGCGCCGCCTGGTGGAGTTCTGGAACGGGTGGCCGCCGCGGTAGGGGACGATCGTGTCGGCGGTGCCGTGGAAGGCCAGGAGGGTGACGGGAGCGGGGTGTTCGCACGGCGAGACGATGTTCAGCCCGGCCACGGCCGCCACCCCGGCCAGCCGCCCGGCGACCGGATCGCCGATGGTGCCGCTGTCCGTGGGGCAGGCCAGCGCGGCGGACATGCCGGCGCCGAACGACATGCCGGCCGCGAACACCCGGCCGCGGTCCACGCACGCTCCCCGCTCCACCCGGTCCAGCAGCGCCCCGAGGAACCCGGTGTCGTCGGGGCCGTAGGCGTGGGGGAGCGTCCAGCCGAGCCGCCCCTGCGCGGCCTGCGGCGTGATGACGATGTAGCCGCGCTCGGCGCCCCGGCGGGGCAGGCGGCTGTAGGCGGCCTGGTCGGCGGCGTTGGAGCCCAGGCCGTGCAGGTCGAACAGAACGGGGTGCGGGCCGCGGCCGCGCGGCAGGGCCAGCAGGTAGACGCGGTCGAGCCCGCCGTACCGGATGGTGGCGCGTCCCTCGCGCAGGGCGGGGCCGCCGCCCGCGCACCCGGCGGCCGACACGCCCGGGCCGGGTGAACCGGGACGGCCGCCGGGTTCGGCCGACAGGGACGGCGAGGCCGGCGACGCGGTGGGAGACGAGGAACGGGGCGCGGGGCGGTCGTCGTGCCCGGTGCACCCGGCCGCCAGCAGCGCGCCGCACAGCAGCACGCCACCCAGCCGCCGCCCGGCCCGCCGGCCCGTTCGCCCGCCCGGCTCCGCGCCCATCACACCTCCCTCTCCCCGTGGTTGTGCCACGCGCGCCCGCACGCCACACCCCGCTCAGCCGTCCGGCTGGACCCACAGCGTGACCGCCAGCACGAGCCCGACGAGGGCCACCAGCGGACGCAGGACCCGGGCGGGCACCCGCCGGGTGACGAGCGGCCCCAGGGTGGAACCGGCGAACAGCCCCACGCTCAGGGGCACGACGGCCGACCAGGCGACCGGCGTGAAGACGGCGAACGCCGCGGCCGAGACCAGCACCCCGGCGCCGAGCAGCATGTTCTTCAGGGCGTTCGCGGTGGGCAGGTGCGGCTCGGAGGTGATCAGCAGCAGCGCGAGGACCATGACGCCCGATCCGGCGCCGAAATAGCCGCTGTAGACCGACAGCGCCACCAGCGCCACGGGCAGCAGCACGCCGCCGTCGCTGTGGCGGCGGAGGGCGGCCAGCCGTGGCTGGACGAGCAGCGCCAGCGACCCGGCGGCCACCAGGAACGGCACGATACGGGCGAACACGCCGGGCGGCGTGGACATCAGCAGCGCCGAACCGGCCGCGCCGCCGAGCCCCGCGACGGGCACCCAGCGGCGCAGCCACGGCCCCTGCCCGGCCAGCTCGGGCCGCGAGGCCAGGGCCGCGCCGGGCCAGCAGGCGACGGCGGCGACGATGTTGGCGACGTTCGCCGCCAGCGCGGGAAGGCCCGCGGCGAGCAGGGCCGGGTAGGAGATGAGGGAGGTGATGCCGCCCGCGGTGCCGACCAGGCCGGCGAGCACGCCGGCGGCGGCCAGCAGCAGGACGTCGCCGACACCGTTCACGCCCGCCCCCGTTGCCGGACCGGGATCGAGTTGGAGGTCATTGAAGAGATGATGCCTTCGCGCGCCGACAGCGCCGATGGCGGGTCGGCGGCCAGAGCCTCACGGGGTGATCTACTTTGTAAAGGCGGGCGCTCGGTCCGGCCGCCCAGCGGTCAGGACCACGACCGGTCGAGGAAGCCGGCGACGAGCGGGGCGATCTCCGGCAGCTTCTCCTCCAGGGCGAAGTGGCCGGTGTCGAACAGGTGCACCTCGGCGTCGGGCAGGTCGCGCAGGTACGCGCGGGCGCCGGGCTCGGGGAAGAACAGGTCGTCGCGGCCCCAGACGATGAGCGTGGCGGGCTGGTGCGCGCGCAGCCACGCCTGCCAGGCCGGGTAGCGCTCCACGTTGGAGTGGTAGTCGAAGGCGAGCGCCACCTGGGCCTCCTTGCGCCCGGGCTGGTCGAGGAAGTGCTGGTCGAGGGTCCAACCGTCGGGTGCGAGGAGTTCGAGGTCGCCCATGCCGGTCTCGTACTGGCCGCGCGTGCCCCCCAGGGTCAGCAGGCCGCGGATGGTCTGCTCGGCGCCCTCGGTCTCCGGCCGCAGCGCGACGAAGTCGCGGGCGCCCTGGGACAGGCCCTCCTCGTAGGCGTTGCCGTTCTGCACGACCAGGCCGGCGATCCACTCGGGGTGGCGCTCGGCCAGCCGGAAGCCGACGGGGGCGCCGAAGTCGAAGACGTACATGACGAACCGCGACAGTCCGAGCTCGCGCACGAACCCCTCGGTGACGTCGGCCAGCCGGTCGAAGCTGTAGACGAAGTCCTCGGGGGCCCGCGTGTGGCCGAAACCGGGATAGTCGGGCGCGATCAGCCGGTAGCGGCTGCCCAGCGCGTCCATCAGCCGGCGGAACTGGTGCGACGCCGACGGGAACCCGTGCAGCAACAGCAGCACCGGGGCATCGGCCCGCTCGGGCGCCGACTCACGGTAGAAGACCTCGACGCCGTCGACGTCGACGCGGCGGTGGATGATGCGGGGGACAACCGGGAACGACATCTCACATGCCTCCTTAGCGGGATGATGCATTAGTAGTTCTATCGGGAAGGTGACTAATGTGTCAATCCGCAGATGTACCATTAGGGGCATGAGTGATCTGGTGCCGCTGACCGGCGAGCCGCTGGCTCTGGACCTGGTGAACACCCGTCCGCTTCTGCCGGAGGGTTCGGCCGACCTGCTGGCGACCCCCGCGGGCCTGGCGGGGTGGCTGTCCGCGCAGGCCGGCCGGCTCGACGGCTCGGGCGTGCTGGAGGCCGGGGTGGACGCGTCCCGGGCCTGGGAGGGGCTGACCGGCGATGACGTGGCCGCCGTCCACGCCGTGCGCGATCACGTGGCGGTGGCGCTGGGCGACGTCCGCCGGGGCGAGCGGCCGTCCGCGGCGGCGCTGGACGGGCTGAACGAGGCGCAGCGGGCCGCTCCCGCGATCCGCGAGCTGACCTGGGACGACCGGACCCCGGGCGACGGCGAGGTCCGGGCAGGGGGCGAGGGTGGTGACAAAGCCGGAGGCAATGCTGGGGACCGGGCGGGGGCGATCGTGGTGAGGCCCCGGCGTTCCGGCCCCCTGAGTGTCCGGCTGGCCGCCTGGCTCGCCGAGGCGGCCGCCGATCTGCTGGCCGACCCGGGGGTGGGGCGCGTCCGCGAGTGCGAGGCCGACGACTGCGTCATGCTGTTCCTGCCGGCGCATCCCCGCCGCAGGTGGTGCTCGGCCGCCCGCTGCGGCAACCGCGCCCGCGTCGCCCGCTACTACCAGCGGCACAAGGCCACCTGACCCGCCACCGCGCACGAGTCGGTGCGCGGGGGAGGTCACCAGAGGTCACCAGGCGTACGCCTCGGGCGCGGGCTTGGCCCCGTTCGGCGCCGGCGGCGGGAACAGCTCGTCCAGCCTGGCCAGGACGCCGTCGTCGAGCGTGATCCGCAGGGCGCGCAGCGAGCCGTCGAGCTGCGCGGCCGTCCGCGGCCCGATGATCGGTCCGGTCACGCCGTCCTGCGCGAGCAGCCACGCCAGCCCGACGTGGGCCGGGTCCTCGCCGATCCCGGCGCACAGCTTCTCGTAGGACTCGATGGTGCGGCGATGCTCGGCCAGCGTGGCGGCCGCGCGCCCTGAACCGCCGCGGGAGGCTCCGCCCTGCTCCTGCTTGCGCAGGACGCCGCCGAGCACGCCGCCGTTCAACGGCCCCCACGGGATCACGCCCACCCCGTAGTGCCGGGCGGCGGGCAGCACCTCCAGCTCGGCCCAGCGGGTCATCAGGTTGTATCGCGACTGCTCGGAGACCAGCCCGAGCTGGTGCCGGGACCGCGCGGACTCCTGCGCCTGCGCGATGTGCCAGCCGGCGAAGTTGGACGACCCGAAGTACAGCACCTTCCCCTGCCGGTGCAGGACGCTGAACGCCTCCCAGATCTCGTCCCACGGCGTGGCCCGGTCGATGTGGTGCATCTGGTAGACGTCGATGTAGTCGGTCCCCAGCCGCCTGAGCGACGCCTCGCAGGCGCGCCGGATGTGCAGCGCGGACAGCCCGCCCTCGTTGGGCCCGTCCCCGGTCGGCAGGTAGACCTTGGTGGCCAGCACCGTCTTCTCGCGCCGGTCGCCGCCGGTGGCGAACCACCGGCCGATGATCTCCTCGGTGACGCCGTCGCCCGGCGTGACGCCGTACACGTTGGCGGTGTCGAAGAAGTTGATGCCGTGCGCGTGCGCACGGTCCATGATCGTGTGACTGTCCGCCTCGGACGTCTGCGGCCCGAAGTTCATGGTGCCCAGCACGAGCCGGGACACCGACAGGCCGGTGCGGCCCAGGTGCGTGTACTGCATGACTCATCCCTCCAGGACGCCTTCGCAATGAAACGTAACGTTACGTTTCGAGGCGAGACGCTATAGGGGGGCGCTGCGCCATGTCAAAACTGAACGTTACGTTTCGGTAGGGTGGCCTGGTGACCGACAGCAAGACGCGCCGGGGGCCGCGCTCGCGCGAGGCGATCCTCCAGGCCGCCAGCGACCTGTGCGGGGAGCTGGGCTACGCCGCCGTGACCATGGAGGCGATCGCCGTCCGCGCCCGCGTCGGCAAGCCGACGCTGTACCGTTGGTGGCCCTCGAAGGGAGCGGTCTTCCTCGACGTGGTCCGCGACAAGATCGTCGAACCCGCCATCGAGCTCCCCGACACCGGAGACATCGCCCGGGACCTGCGTGCCTGGATCCGGGGCTTCGCCGGGCTGTTCACCGACCCGCACGCGCGGCAGCTCCTCGTCGGGCTGCTCGGAGCCGCCCAGACCGACGCCGAGCTGGCCGCGATGCTCCGCGAGAAGGTGCAGCGCCCGCTCCAGGCCGGCAACCGGCGGCGCATCGCCGCCGCCCAGGCGGCCGGCGAGCTCCCCGCCATGGACCCGGTCCTGCTGGAGGAGCTGCTCATCGGGCCGCCGTGGTACCGGCTCCTGGTGTCCGGGGAGCCCGTCACCGTGGAGTACGCCGACGCGCTGGTGGACGCGGTCCTCGGCCGGCCGCCGGCGGATGGGAGGCTCGCCGGGGGGTGAGCGCGGCGGCGCAGGAGACGGGCGTCAGCCGAGCGTGGCGGTGTCGATGACGAACCGGTAGCGGACGTCGGAGGCCAGGACGCGCTGGTAGGCCTCGTTGATCTGGTCGGCCGAGATCAGCTCGATGTCGGCGCCGAAGCGGTGCTCGGCGCAGAAGTCCAGCATCTCCTGCGTCTCGGCGATGCCGCCGATCATCGACCCGGCGTAGGAGCGCCGGGCACCGATGAGGGAGAACACGTTGAGGCTCAGCGGCTCGCCGGGGGCGCCGACGTTGACCAGCGTGCCGTCGACGGCGAGCAGGCCGAGGTAGGCGTCGACGTCGATGCGGGCGCTGACCGTGTTGACGATGAGGTCGAACCGGCCGGCCAGCCGCTCGAACGTGTCCGGGTCGCCGGTGGCGTGGTAGTGGTCGGCCCCGAGGCGCAGGCCGTCCTCCTGCTTCTTCAGCGACTGCGAGAGCACGGTGACCTCCGCGCCCATCGCGTGGGCGATCTTGACGGCCATGTGCCCGAGCCCGCCGAGCCCGACGACGGCGACCTTCTTGCCCGGGCCGGCGCCCCAGTGGCGCAGCGGCGAGTAGGTGGTGATGCCGGCGCACAGCAGCGGCGCCGCGGCCGCCAGGTCGATGCCCTCGGGCACCGACAGGACGAAGTCGGCGTCGACGACGACGTGCGTGGAGTAGCCGCCCTGCGTGACGGTGCCGTCCCGGTCGGTGCCCGCGTAGGTGGGCACCATCCCCTCGAGGCAGTACTGCTCGTCGCCGTTGCGGCAGTTGACGCACCGGCCGCAGGAGTTGACCATGCAGCCGACGCCGACGCGGTCGCCCACCCGGTGCCGGGTGACGTCGGCGCCGACCTCGGCGACGATGCCGACGATCTCGTGGCCGGGGACCACGGGGTAGGGCTGGAGTCCCCAGTCGCCGTTGACGGTGTGGATGTCGGAGTGGCAGATGCCGGCGTACTTGATCTCGATGAGGACGTCGTTGGCGCCGACGGCGCGCCGTTCGATGACCGTGGGGGCCAGCGGCGCGGCGGCGGCCGGTGCGGCGTAGGCGTGGACACGCATGAAGATCGCTCCTTTGGTGCGGGGTCGTTCCCCGTGCATAGGGCCAGGTGAGGTGGCCGCTGTCCATCCAAGACGCCAGCGCGGACGGGAGGAAGGCACTGCTGAAGGGTGTAACGACAGGGCACCCCTCGCGGGCGGAGGAGAAGCGGAGGGCCGAACCCGGCGCGAACCGGGCGAGTCGCTCGCGGAAATGCCGCTCACCTGGGCGGTTGCGGCATGCCTGGCGGGAGGGGTACGCTCACATGCTCAATCCCAAAAATGAGCGGCGCTTCACAGACCTCCCGTAAGGAGAATACCACGGCATGAGTCAGCGTCAAGATGCTCTCGCGGAAGCCCTTGACAAGGAACAGGCCACTGTTTCGATGCTCTACGGCCACCTCGACGCGGCCAGGGCCCGGGCGGAGGAGGCGTTGCGGGCGGCGTACCTGCGGTCGGGCGGCACCCGGCAGGCCCGGGTCGAGCGGGAGGTGGTGGCGGCCGAGCAGGCGCGGCGGCTGGCCCGACTGCGGGCCGTGGAGCGCGGCCTGTGCTTCGGCCGGATCGACGACGTCGCCGGGCGGACGCTGTACGTCGGCCGGATCGGGCTGCGCGACGACGAGCACGAGTCGGTGCTGATCGACTGGCGCGCCCCGGCCGCCCGCCCCTTCTACGTCGCCACGGCCGGCGACCCCGACGGCCTGCTGCGCCGCCGCCACCTGCACCTGAAGCAGCGCACGGTGATCGGCCTGGACGACGAGGTCTTCGACCTGGAGCGCATGAGCGCCGGCGACCGGCGCACGCTCGTCGGCGAGGCGGCGCTGCTGGCCGCGCTGCGGCGGGGCCGCACCGGCCGGATGGGCGACGTCGTGGCCACCATCCAGACCGAGCAGGACCGGGTGATCCGCTCCTCGCTGCAGGGCGCCCTGGTCGTGCAGGGCGGTCCCGGCACCGGCAAGACGGTCGCCGCGCTGCACCGCGCCGCGTACCTGCTCTACACCCACCGCGACACGCTGGAACGGCGGGGGGTGCTGGTGATCGGCCCCAACGCGATGTTCCTGCGCTACATCGGCCAGGTGCTGCCGTCGCTGGGGGAGACGCAGGTCGTCATGGCGACGCTCGCCGAGCTGTTCCCGGGCGTGCGGGCCACGGCGTCCGACGATCCGGCGACCGCCGCGGTCAAGGGCGACGTGCGGATGGCGCGCGTCGTGCGGGACGCGGTGCGCGCCCGCCAGCGCGTTCCCCGCGGCGACCTGGAGGTGCCGCTCGACGGGCTGACGCTGCGGGTGCCGCACGAGACCTGCGTGCGGCTGCGTGACCGGGCGCGCGCGGTGCGGCTGAGCCACAACATGGCGCGCAAGCTGTACGTCACCGAGCTGCTCAAGGAACTGGCCCGGGCCGAGGCGCGGGCGCTGGAGGACTCGCTGCGCCTGGCCGAGATGGAGCTGGAGGACCCGGAGCTGGACGGGCCGCTCGACCTGGAGGACGAGCTGGACGAGGTGGACATCGACCTGGCCGCCCGCCGGCTGTGGCAGGAGCCGCCCGTGCGCGCGGCGATCGACGCGCTGTGGCCCGAGCTGACCCCGCAGCGGTTGATCTCCGAGCTGCTGTCCGACTCCGACACGCTGTGGGACGTGTGCCCGTCCGGCCTGGACTGGCCCGCGCTCGTCCGGCCGGCCGGCGCGCCGTGGACGGCCGGCGACGTCCCGCTGCTGGACGAGGCCGCCGAACTGCTCGGCGAGGACGACTCGGCGGCCCGCGTCGCCTCCCGCGAGGCCGAGGCCGAGTGGTCGGAGCAGGAGCTCTACGCCCGCGAGGTGCTGGAGTCCACGGGCCTCATGGACGAGGGCGTCTTCCAGCGGGCCGACGTGCTGGCCGGCCGGCACGCCGACGACGGCGAGGAGCCGACCACCGCCGAGCGGGCCGCGGCCGACCGGACGTGGGCCTACGGCCACGTGATCGTGGACGAGGCGCAGGAGCTGTCGGCGATGGCCTGGCGGGCGGTGATGCGGCGGGTCCCGGCCAAGTCGCTGACGATCGTGGGCGACATCGCGCAGACCGGCTCGGCGGCCGGCGCCCGTTCCTGGGCGCAGGCGCTGGACCCGCACCTGGAGGGCCGCTGGCGGGAGGAGCGGCTGCTGGTCAACTACCGGACGCCGGTGGAGATCATGCGGGTGGCGGCCGACGTGCTGGCCTCGGTGGCGCCGGGGGAGGAGCCGCCGCGGTCGGTGCGCGAGGGCGGGGCCGAGCCGCGGGCGGTGCGGTGCGCGACGGCCGGGCTGCCGGCGCTGGTGGCCGGCGAGCTGGCCGCCGTGGGGGACGGCCGCGTCGGCGTGATCGTCCCGGACGCCCGGCACGCGGAGGTGGCGGCGCTGTTCCCGGGGGAGGACCTGGAGGAGCCGGTGGTGGCGCTGACCGTGACGCAGTCCAAGGGGCTGGAGTTCGACGCGGTCGTGGTGGTCGACCCGGCCGGGATCCTCGCGCAGTCGCCCCAGGGTGGCCAGGACCTGTACGTGGCGGTGACGCGGGCCACGCGCCGGCTGACGGTCGTGCACGACGGCGACCTGCCGGAGGTGCTGTCGCGGCTGCGCCAGTGAGATCTACTTTGTAAAGGCCCAGGCCGCCCCGGCTTCGGGGCGGCCTGGGCCTCACGGCGCCTGGAACCATGCCTTGACCTGGTCCATCACCCGGCCTGGGACAGGGTCGTCCGGAAGGTAGATGCGTAACTGGCCGCGTCCGCCCAGGGCTCCGAACTCCTTGGTGACCGCCGTCATGTGCCCCTCCGGCGAGACGTGGACGTTGGAGTCGGCGGCGATCACCACATGCCCGGTGCGCCGGGCGATGTCCAGCGGGTAGCGGCCGGCGCCGATGTTGCAGTTGGCGAGCAGGATGACGTCGTGCCGCTGAAGCCCCGGACTGTTCAGCAGCAGCGCCGCGGTCTGCTTGGCGTCCAGGGTGTGCTCGCCGATCATGTTGCCGTCCTCCGTGCCGTGCCCGTCGACATAGAAGGCGCCGTCGACGCGCTTGACGTTGCGGGCCGACACCGTCAGGGCCCGGTCGCCCGGGTGGTCGAGGTCGCGCAGCCACACGCCGGCGTCCGTCCGCTCGACGTGCTCGTCGAGGT
The DNA here is from genome assembly GCF_013363975.1 of Nonomuraea montanisoli. GTDB lineage: Bacteria > Actinomycetota > Actinomycetes > Streptosporangiales > Streptosporangiaceae > Nonomuraea > Nonomuraea montanisoli. The sequence continues at coordinate 359,423 of NZ_JABWGN010000006.1, forward strand.
GGTGGCGCAGCTCGGGGGTGAGCGGGGGTCTCATCCGCGGCACCGCGATCGCGACCGAGTCGGCGGCGCGGCCGTCGGGGACCTGCACGACCAGCAGGTGCCGCTCGTGCCACGATTCCTGTACGGCCAGCACCTTCAGCCGTACGCCTGCCCGGAAGAGGGCGTGGGCGGGCTTGCCCGACAGGCCGGAGACGTCGACGTACTCGCCGGGCCCTGATTATCAGCCGCACGCTTTCCGGCTGTTCGCCCAGGCGGGTGGGGGTGTCGACGCCTTCCAGCAGCCCGTGGAAGCTCACGGTGGCGCCGGGGCGCATGCCCGCGGGCAGCCGGTCGACGGGGACCCGAGTGAGGACGCTCTCCTGCCGGTGCGTCCCGGTGGCGTGCTGGGTCAGCAGGTCGAAGCGGTGCATGAGGCCGTCGTGCCAGCCGCCCACGCCGAGCCGGTCGAACGAGGGCCGCAGCGCGGCCAGCGCGTCCCTGCGCGTGGCGAAGTCGGTGGGAGCCAGCCGGTTGTCGCCCATGGTGAAGTGCCCGGGCTCGTGCGTGTCCTGGCCGAAGGTGTAGACGTCGGTGCGCCTGATGCCGCCGGCCACGCTCCGGCTCAGCTCGGCGCTGCCGTAGTCCTGGTGGACGGCGTCGCCTGACCGGTACGTGGCCGGCACGTCCATGCCGAGTGCCCGCGCGACCAGGGCCGCGGCCTCCACTCGGGTGGCGGACTCCCCGGTGTGGCGCACCGCGGTCACCCCGTCGGCGAAGGTGACGACGTCGGCGTGCAGGTCCTCGACGTCCAGGGGCCGCGAGTGGCGCACGCCGGTGGCGACGCTCTCGTGCAGGCCGCCGTGCAGGTCGTACTCGGCGAGCGTCGTGTGCGGGTCGTGCGCCCCCCACGCCGCGGGACCGTGATCCGGCGCGGCCGGGTCGTGCGGCGTGCCGTCGCCGCCCGGCCTGCCGACGTGCGGGTTCCAGCTCGCCCAGTGGGCGTCCGCGGCGCCGACGGCTCCCGAGGTGACGCCCTTCAGCAGCCGCGTCAGGTCGAGCCGGCTTCCGCGAACGCCTCACGCATGTCGTGGAGCACGCCGCGGATGCGCTCGGCCACCTGGGCCGAGGCCTGCCCGGACCGCGCGAGGGCAAGGGGCGAAGCGGTGTAGCCGTCGCCCGTCATATCCCGCTGACCTCCCCCGTCACACCGGTATCGTACAGCTCGTCCGAATTCACTCCTGCCTGCGCGCCGCCCGCCTGAGCTCGTCGAGGATCTCGAATTCCTCCGCCGTCAGGTCGCCCGCCACGCTCAGGGTTCCCTCGGAGGTGTGGATGATGATCGGCTCAGGCCGCTCGTCCTGCTCCGGGAGGACCTCGAAGAGCGGCGGTCGCGCCGACGTGATCTACTTTGTAAAGGCGCCGGGATTGTCCGCCTCGCCCTGCTCCTCGGCGAACAGGTCCTCGGCGACAGCGTGGATGCGGTGGACGACCATGTCGAGGGCGCGCAGCGTGTCGGTGTCGAGGTGGTCGAGGATGCGGCGGTAGTGCTGGATGCCGTCGTCCTGGATGCGCTCGATGAGCTCGGTGCCCTCGGCGGTCAGCTCGACGCGGCGCACGCGCCGGTCGTGCGGGTCCTCGTGCCGGCTGACCAGGCCCTGGGCGACCAGGCGGTCGACGATGCCGGTGACCGTGCCGAGGCCGACGCCGAGGTCGTGGGCGAGCTCCTGGCCCGAGGCCGATCCGCGGACCGCCAGCACCATGACCACCTTGAGCTGACGCATCGTCAGGTTGGAGGTGAACAGGGGCGACTGGTGCCGGGCGAAGGCCCGCCCGAGGTCGCGCTGGGTCTGCGTGATCCGGCGGATCAGGTCGTCGCGTTCGTCGTCCACTCTCACCTCTTCGCTTCCTGAGAAGCTTATCAGGAAGCTCGCCTTGCCCTAAATATTCGCATGGAGCGAAGTGTTAGTCTCGGGGCGAACTCTTGGAGGGACCCCTCATGACCGCATTCGCCCGGTTGAGCCTTGCCAACCGCAGCCTTGTCGTCTTGGTCGCGCTCGTGCTCAGCGCATTCGGCGCGTTCACGATCCCGCAGTTGAAACAGCAGTTGCTGCCGTCGCTGGCCTTCCCCGGCGCCTTCGTGATCGCCTCCTACCCGGGGGCGTCGCCGGAGATCGTGGAGGACCAGGTCACCGAGCCGCTGGAGGAGGCCTTCCAGGGGCTCGACGGCATGGAGAAGATGACCTCGACGTCGAAGGAGGGGCTGGCGCAGGTCCAGGTCTCCTTCGAGTACGGCACGGACGTCGAGGCGTCGGTGAGCAAGATGCAGCAGGCCATCAGCCGGGTGCAGCCCCAGCTCCCGTCGGGGGTGGAGCCGCAGGTCGGCGCGGGCAACACCGATGACATCCCGGTGATGGTGCTGGCGGTGGGCGACGGCGGCGACCCGCGGGCGATGGCCGACAAGCTGCGCCAGATCATGCTGCCGAAGCTGCAGGCCGTCGAGGGGGTACGGGAGGCGACGGTCTCGGGCACCCGCGACGAGGTCGTGACCATCACCCCGGACCTGGGCAAGATGGCCAAGGCCGGAGTGTCTCCGACGCAGATCCCCGAGGTGCTCAAGGCCAACGGCACGCCGGTCCCGGCCGGGACGCTGACCTCCGACGGCAGGTCGCTGACGGTCCAGGTCGGGGCGCGGATCGACAGCGTGGCGAAGCTGAAGGGCCTGTACCTGACGCCCGCCCAGCCGCAGACCTCCGCCCAGGCCGCGCCGACCTCCCAGGCCCAGGCGGGCCGCCCCCAGCCGGGGCAGCCCCAGGCGGGCCGGCCGCAGACGGCGCAGGCCCAGCCGGCCGCGCCCAAGCTCAAGCCGGTCAAGCTGGGTGACGTCGCCACCGTGGAGCGCGGCCTGGCCGACGCGACCTCGATCACGCGGACCAACGGCAAGACCAGCCTCGGCGTGTCGGTCACCATGACGCCCGACGGCAACGCGGTGAGCATCTCCCATGACGTGCGCGAGGAGCTGCCCGAGCTGACCAAGGCGCTCGGCGACTCCACCGACACGGCGGTCGAGGTCATCTTCGACCAGGCCCCGTACGTGGAGGAGTCGATCGAGAACCTCACCACCGAGGGCCTGCTCGGCCTGGCGTTCGCGGTGCTCGTCATCCTGGTGTTCCTGCTGTCGATCCGCTCCACGCTGGTGACCGCGGTCTCGATCCCGCTGTCGGTCGTCATCGCCCTGATCGCGTTGTGGGCCGGCGACTACTCGCTCAACATGCTCACGCTGGGCGCGCTGACCATCGCGGTCGGCCGGGTGGTGGACGATTCGATCGTCGTGCTGGAGAACATCAAGCGCCACCTCGGCTACGGCGAGCCCAAGCTGCGGGCGATCCTGTCGGCGGTGCGCGAGGTGTCGGGCGCGGTGACGGCCTCGACGCTGACGACGGTCGCGGTGTTCGCGCCGATCGCGGTGGTCGGCGGCATGGTGGGCGAGCTGTTCGGGCCGTTCGCGGTCACGGTCGCGGTGGCGCTGATCGCCTCGCTGCTGGTGTCGCTGACGGTGATCCCGGTGCTGGCGTACTGGTTCCTCAAGGCGCCCGACCTGACCCCCGAGCAGGCCCGCGCCCAGCGCGAGGAGGCCGAGGCCAAGGAGCTGCGCAGCCCGCTGCAGCGCGCCTACCTGCCGGTGCTGCGCTTCGCGACCCGCTTCAAGCTGGTGACGCTGCTCATCGGGGTGGTCGTCTTCGTCGGCACCATGGGCCTGGCCGGCCGGCTGGAGACCAACTTCCTCGACTCCTCCGGCCAGAACACGATCTCGGTCTCGCAGCGCATGCCGGCCGGCACCGATCTGGCCACCACCGACGCGGCGGCCAAGAAGGTCGAGGCCGTGCTGGACGACCTGGACGGCGTCGAGTCGTACCAGGTGACGGTCGGCGGCGGCAACGCGCTGCAGGGCGGGTTCGGCGGCGCGTCCGGCGCGGACCGGGCCTCGTACTCCCTGACGCTCGCCGAGAAGGCCGACACGCCGAAGGTGGAGCAGGCGCTGCGGGACCGGCTGTCCGGCATGACGGACGTCGGAGAGGTCCGCGTCGGCGGTTCGGGCGGCGGCGGGTTCTCCTCCGACACGGTCGACGTCATCGTGCAGGCGCCCGACGGCGCCGCGCTGAACGCGGCGGCCGACCAGGTCAAGGCGGCGATGGGCGAGGTGTCGGGCCTGCGGGACATCACCTCCAACCTGGAGGCCAGCGCGCCCCGCGTGGACGTGCGGGTGGACCGGGAGAAGGCGGCGGCCAAGGGCCTGACGGAGGCGCAGATCGGCCAGAGCGTGGCCCAGGCCTTCCGCGGCGCGCCCCTCGGCCAGCTCACCCTCGACGGGCGGGCCAGCGACCTGGTGCTGCGCGTCGGCGACGCCCCCGACGACGTCAAGGCGATCGAGAACCTCAAGCTGGCGACGGCGTCCGGCATGGTCAAGCTGTCCTCGGTGGCCGAGGTGCAGCAGGTGGCGGGCCCGACGCAGGTCACCCGCATCGACGGCGACCGCTCGGCCACGCTGTCGGCCAAGACCACGAGCAGCGACCTGGGCAGCGTCACGCAGGCGCTGAAGACCCGCCTGGACAAGCTGAAGCTGTCCGGCGGCGCCACCCACCAGATCGGCGGCGCCTCGGCCGACCAGCAGCAGGCGTTCTCCGACCTGGGCATGGCCATGCTGGCGGCCATCGCGATCGTCTTCATGATCATGGTGGCGACGTTCCGCAGCTTCGCCCAGCCGCTCATCCTGCTGGTGTCGATCCCGTTCGCCGCGACCGGCGCCGTCGGCCTGCTCGTGGCGACCGGCACCGCGCTGGGCGTGCCGGCGCTGATCGGCATGCTCATGCTCATCGGCATCGTGGTGACGAACGCGATCGTGCTGATCGACCTCATCAACCAGTACCGCGAGCAGGGGCTGGGCATCGTCGAGGCGGTCATCGAGGGCGGCCGGCGCCGGCTGCGCCCCATCCTCATGACCGCGGTGGCCACGATCTGTGCGCTGACGCCGATGGCGCTGGGCGTGACCGGGTCGGGCGGGTTCATCTCGCAGCCGCTGGCGATCGTGGTCATCGGCGGCCTGATCACCAGCACGCTGCTGACGCTGGTGCTGGTGCCCACGCTGTACGTGATGCTGGAGCGGGCGAAGGAGCGGATGCGCCGCCGCCCGGCCGAGCCGAAGCCCGAGGAGCCGAAGGTCCTGGCGTCCACGCCGTGAGCTTCCCGCGCGGGACGTGACGCGAGCCCCGGCCGCCGGCCGGGGCTCGCGCTTTCTATGATCGACGCATGCCTCTAGGTCACATCGGAGTCAACGTCCGCGACCTCGCCCGGGCCAAGGCGTACTACGACGAGTTCCTGCCGCTGGTGGGCTTCGAGAGCTTCTTCGCCGCCGAGGACGAGTTCTCCTACCGTCCGGCTGACGGGAAGCCGGGTACGTACCTGTTCTTCTACCCGGCGCTGGAGGACGGCGACTACTCGCGGCACCGTCCCGGTCTGCAGCACCTGGCCTTCATGGTGAGGACCCGCCAGGAGGTGGATCGCCTGCACGCGTGGGCGAGCGCCCGCGGCGCGGACGTGCTGCACCGGCCCCAGGAGTTCCCGCAGTACGGCCCCGCCTACTACGCCACCTTCTGGACGGGGCCCGACGGCGTCACCCTGGAGGTCGTCTGTCATCGATGATCGGCTGACGCGGGACGCGCGGCGGCGGGGCCGCGGGCGAAGCGGGTCAGCAGGTTCGTCGTCGCCCTGCGGGTGAAGGCGGCGGCCGACTCGGGCACGCCGTGGCCGCAGCGCCGTCCCCGCATGCCGCAGACCCAGCGCATCGTGCCCGAGGCGAACACCCCCGCCCCGCTGGGCGCCGTGTAGTACGTGCTGTTGGAGGAGGTGGCGCGTCCCCCGCAGGAGAAGTGCGACTCGGCCAGCACCTCGACGTCGCGGGGCGAGCCGGGCGAGACCCGGTCGGTCTCCACCCCGGCCATGCCGGGGAAGCTGGTGCCGTGGGTGCCGGCGAAGATCCAGTGGTGGGGGCGGCTGACGGTGTAGACGCCCTCGGCCGGGAAGCAGTCGTACATCTCGCCCACCAGCGCGCTCTCCGGCCGGGTCTCGCGCCAGCGCAGGCACCGTTGTTCCTTGTCGCACTCGACGGTCCGGTCGTGCAGGCCGATGCGCCAGTAGACGGCGTTCGCGCCGAGGAAGGCGAGGTTGGTCCCCCGGTCCCTGGCGCGGGTGACGGCCTCGCGCATCTGCGGCGACCAGTACTCGTCGTGGCCGAGCGAGATCACCGCGCGGGCCCCGTCGAGCGCGCCGGGCTTGAGGTCGAGGCTGGTCAGGTACGCCAGCGGCACGCCGCTGCGCTCGGCGACGGCGAACGCCTCCTGCTCGAAGGCGAGGAAGAGCCGCGCCCCGGACCCGTCGTACGGCCGGTCGAAGGTGACGGCGCGGGAGCGCCCCTCGAACCCGCCCGGCCCCTGGTAGAGGCTGCGCCCGCCCCACAGGTTGTACGCCTGCCAGGTGGTGACGGCGTCGACCATGACGACGCGGCCCTGGACGGAGGCCGAGCGCACGGTCACCGGCACGTATCGCTGGGCTCCCGTGGAGGCGTCCAGCCTGATCAGGTAGGGGCCCTCGGCCCAGCCGGTGGTGTCCACCGTGAGGGAGGGCCGCCAGTGCGCCGCGGTGACGGTGCCGTCAACGGTCCTGGCGGGGGCCTGCCGCTGCCCCTTGACCTGCGGTGACTTCCAGACGGCCGTGGGCCGGGCGCCCATACGGAAGGCGACGGCGGTGAAGCGGGGCGCGGTGGTCGAGACGCGCAGCCCGAACCGTTCGCCGGGCAGGACGCTGACGTGGTCGGCGTAGCCCTCGATCTCGTGCTCGGCCCCGCGCCTGGCCAGGTGCCACGAGGCCGGCAGCTTCACCGCCGGCGCGGAGGCGGCGGGCGACGGGGACGCGGGCGAGGGCGCCGGCGTCGTCGGTGCGGGTGTGGCGGCCGGCGGCTGGGCCGAGCACCCGGCGGCCACGAGAGCGAGAACGAGAACGATGATCAACTTGCGCACCGGGCAATGATCACAGGCGGCCCTCACCCGCGCGCGCGACTTGGCGAACTCCTTGCCCTCGATGGCGTCGAGGTCACGGGGAGACGCGCCGGCGACGGCTTGCCCACCTGTGCCGGTCACCTGGCCTTGGCGAGGTCGGCGGCCGAGATGGGACGGAAGGTGGACAGCGCCGCCACCAGGTCGGCCTCGGTGACACCCGAGCCGTTGAGCATGACCAGCGCATCGCCCGACCTGGCGAAGAGGGTGACCCAGGAGGTCCCGTCACCGGTCCGGACCCATCGGTCTCCCGGGAGCGTCTTGCAGTGCAGCCGGACTTCCAGGTTCTCGGTGACCGCCAGGCAGGAATCGCGCGGGGTTCCGGCCGCGGAGGGCCAGACCGTGACCTGGATCTCGGAGAATCCCCGGGTCGGCGTGGCGTCCCGCCAGTACTCCAGCCAGGTGGACGGCTCCGGTTCCTGCTCTCCGGTGGCGTTGAGAGTCACGCTGACCAGTTCGTAATCCCGGAGCGCCGGAGCGATCAGCGGCACGCCGGACCTCTCGAAGCTGCGGACCTTCCACCAGGCCAGGATCTGCGGCTTGTGCTGCGCCGCGCCCCATGCTCCGAGGGGCACCACCACGACCAGGGCCACCGCCCACCAGCGGCCGGGCGACATGAACGACCACGCCGACAGGGGGAAGCCGACGGCGCCACCGACCACGTAGACAGGGACGACGAGGGCCGGCAGAGAGCCGATCAGCTCCGGCTCCGGCACCGGCACCAGCACGGCGAGGGCGCCGATGAGCAACCACGTCGCGGAGCCCCCGACATGACCGACCGCGCCCCAGCGCGGCAGCCCGGCCAGCCGCGCGCCCACCGTGCCCAGGATCATCGCCAGGAGGAGCGTCAGGAGGGACATGGCCGGCGGGAGCGGGATCTCGTCGAACTCTTCCCTCCGTATGTACGCGAAGACGACGGCCGTGGGGATGCTCGTCGCCAGTCCGATGAGAGCCGCACGCCCCACGACCGCCTTGGTCGATAAATGGTGCATGTCTCCATTGTCGGAGCTGATCCACTTCGCCAGCTCAACTGAAGAGCGTGGAGCGGGGGAGAGGAACTGCTCCGAACGCACCCCGCCCCGGGCAGTGCCTCGCGAGCTCAGAGCGGGTCGCGCCGCAGGACGAGTTTGGTGGTGCGCGCGGCGTAGGCGGTGGGGGCGTCGTCCCAGTCGGCGAGCAGGGTGGTGACCCGCTCGGCGGGGAAGCCGGAGGCGCGCAGGAACTCCAGGAGTTCGGGGAGCACGGCGCGGGGGTGGGAGACGCCGGCGTGGAGGGTGGCCCCGGTGGCGTACATGCGCATGACGGGGACCCGGGTGCCGCGGCCGAGGTAGTAGCCGACGGCGGTGCAGACGCCGCCGGGTGCGAGCGCCGCGACGGCGCGGCGCAGCCCGGCCGCGCGCGAGGTGGCCTCGACCGTGATGTCGTAGCGGGTCCGGACGGTGTCGACGACCGTGGCCCCGAGGGACTCGGCGATCCGGCGACGGCGGGGGTGCGGGTCGAGGTAGTGGACGCTCGCCCCGTGGGCGGTGGCGAGGCCGGCGGCGTACAGGCCGATGCTCTGGGCGCCGCCCCCGAGGACCAGCACGGTGGCGTCCGGGCGTCCTGCCAGGTGCGGGACGACCGCGCGCCAGGCGTCGGCGAGGTTGTCGCTCGCCGCGGCCGCGCGCAGCGGCGGCACCCCGTCGGGGACGGGCACCAGCATGTGGTCGGCGAAGGGCACCCTGAGCTGGTCGGCGACCATGCCGCCCCACGGGCCGCACGCCGGGCCGAATCCGTAGGCGGCCAGCTCCCCTCGCGCGGTGGTGGCGCACTTGGACGTGAGGCCGCGGGCGCAGCGATGGCAGGTGCCGCAGGACACCGACCACGGCACCACGACGGTCTGCCCGACCCGCAGGCGCCGGACGTCGGCGCCGACGGCCACGACCTGGGCGACGCACTCGTGACCGATGCCGAACGGCCCGCGGAAGGCGACGTCGCCGCAGATCGCCGCGACGACCGGGTCGACGAGGCCGAGGGCGATGCCCGCCTGGAGGGCGCGGGAGACGGGCCGGTGGATCGGCAGGGTGTCGCCGTCGCAGCGGCCCGCCAGGAACGGCCGGACGATGGCGTCGCCCGCTTCGGCGAGGGTGGGGGCCGGGCGGTCCCGCCAGGCGAGGCGGCCGCTGCGCACGAACGCCAGCTCCCGTACCGTGGGCCGGTTCATCGGGATCGAACACCTCCAGGGGGCGGTCTCCTCACCGTTGTTATAACGAGCGTTATAACAGCAGTTCACGGTAGCCTATAACGCACGTCATAGCCATGGGGGTGCTCACGTTGCCGCAGCCCGAGCAGCGCACCAGGGAACGCATCATCGTCGGCGCCGCCGACCTCATCAGGCGGCGGGGCCTGGCCGGCAGCACGGTCCGGGACCTGGCCACCCACTCCGGGGCGCCGCTCGGATCGACCTATCACTACTTCCCGCGCGGCAAGCAGCAACTGGCCGCCGAGGCGGTCCGCTTCGCCGGAGAGCTCGTCACCCGGGTGCTGGAGCGTGAGCTGCGGGCCGGACCGGCGGCCGGGGTGCGGGCGTTCCTGGGCCTGTGGCGGCAGACGGTCATCGACAGCGACTTCGCGGCGGGGTGCCCGGTCCTGGCGGTCGCCGTCGAGGAGCCGCCGGGGGAGGGCGACCCGGAGGCGATCACCGCCGCGGCCGAGGTGTTCACCGCCTGGGAAGACCTGCTGTCCGCGTCGCTGCGCGAGCACGGGGCGAGCCCGCGGCAGGCGGCGGGGCTGGCCACCCTGATCGTCGCCTCCGTGGAGGGAACCGTCGCGATGTGCCGGGCCAAGCGCGACATCCAGCCGCTGGACGACGTGGCCGCCCAACTGGAGACCCTCATCGGCGCGGCCGTCACGACCTGACTTCTCGGGTTGTCAGGACAGGGCGGCGCGGATCGCGGCGGCCCGCTCCGCAGTGAAGACGCCGCTGTCGAGCAGGGCCAGGATCGACGTCACCCCGCCTGCGGAGCCCCAGCCCCCCTCGTCCACGGTGCGCAGGTTCACCCACCAGGTCGGCGCCGGGACCGCCACCCCGCACGCCTCGGCCAGCGCCGCGAGGATCCGCTCGATCACCTCGGCGCGGACCCGCCGGTTCCAGTCCGCCTCCATCGCCGCGACATCGACCTGCATCACGTCCTGACCGGAATCGCCGGCCAGCGCCCCGCCGATCGCGATCATGTCCGGAGCGCGTTCGACGAAGTGCACCTGGAAGCCGACGCGCGCCGCCGCCACGAACTGCCCGATCTCCGGCACCAGCACCGCGTCGGTCAGCGTGCGCGCTGGCCCCACCCTCTATAACGCTCGTTATAACACTGACGGTGACGGTATCAGGCGCTGGAGACGGACCCTCGGTCGAAGATTTGCTGATATCTCAGCTCTCTCCTACTGTGATGCCAGATGGCTCGCCGACCACGGGGTGCCGGATGGACCTACGAGACGGGAGGCTGTCGTGACCACTGCACTCATCATCGGCGACATCCAGCGGGGCATCACGGGCACGTACCCCTTCGCCAGGGACGTCGTGCCGCCGCTCGCCGGCCTGCTCCCGCGCGCCCGCGCGGCCGGCGCGCTCGTGGTGTTCGTGCACTTCGCCTTCCGGGGCAACGGGGCCGACGTGCCGCCGGGCAGCGCGCTGCTGCAGACGTTCTACGAGGCGGGGGACGCCTTCCATGAGGGAACGGCCGGAACCGAGATCGACCTGCCGGTCGCCGAGGAGGACGTCGTCGTGCTGAAGCGCCGCGCCAGCGCGTTCGCCGGCACGGACCTCGACCTCGTGCTCCGCGCGCGCGGGGTGGACTCCCTCGTGATCGCCGGTGTCGCGACCAGCGCGATGGTGGCTGCGACCTGCTACGACGCGGCGGACCGCGGCTACCAGGTGAGCGTGCTGCGTGACGGTTGCGCCGACGGCGATCCGGCGATGCACGACTTCTTCATGGACGCCGTCTTCCCCAGCCGCGGATTCGAGGTCGTGACCTGCGCCGGTTGGCGGGCAGAACCACGATCGTGAACGCCGCGTCGCCCGACCGGGCGGCGTACTTCACGGGCGGCCGCCGCGGTCAACGGTGGCGAGCTGATCGTCTGACCCCGGCCGTCCAGGCAGGCGAGGCTACGGCGCCGGCATCTCGATGGGCGCCCTGCTGACGGAGACGCTTTTCGCCAGGGCCTGGAGCACGTCGCGGTGCACGCGCTCGCACCGCCTGCGCATGGCCTCGCGGGTGCCGTCAGCGTCGCGCTCGCGCAGCCGCTCGGAGACGGCCTTCAGCTCTCCGGGCGGGCTCACGGCCTCGGGGGCGATCAGCGCGGCCATCCGCAGGACCCGCTCCAGCTCGTCGAGCACGTCGACGATCGCCTTGCCGAACCGGTTGTTGCCGCCGGCGGCGGCGATGACGGCCTCGAACTCGATCCCGGCCCGCAGCGATTCCTCAAGTCCCACCTCGCCCGCCGCGAGCGCGAAGGGCACCTTCGCCAGCGCGTCGAGCCGTTCCAGCGCCGGCGCCTCGACGCCTCGGCGGGCGGCGGTGGCGGCGGCCTCGACGGACAGCACCGTCCGCAGGGCGCAGAGGTCGTCGGTGTCCTGGAGCGTGATCGGGCTGACGACGTAGCCCGCGCGGGGAAGCGCGTCCACGAGCCCGTCGCGCCTCAACCGGGCGAGCGCCTCGCGTACGGGCGTCTTGCTGATGTGCCATTGCCTGGCGAGCGACGCCTCGCTGAAGCTGCTGCCGGGCGGGAGCGTCAGGTCGATGATCTGGCGCCTGATCGCCCGGTATGCCTGAGTGGTGCGGTCGAGGTCGACTTCGTCCGTGCCGACCAGCAGCAACGCGGGAATGTGCACCATGGGCATCCCTCAGTATATCACTCCGATGCCTAAATATCTTTACACAACTGATTGATATCTTAGTTACACCTGACCCTGCTGTGGGCCACGGGGGAGCCGCCCCTATTGTTGGATGCCGATCGAACACGAAGACTTGGGAGTTGTGCATGCGCGCTGTGCGAATCGACCGCTTCGGCGGCCCTGACGTCCTGACCCTCGGCGAGGCGCCGGTTCCTCGCCCGTCGGACGGCGAGATCCTGGTGCGCGTCGTCGCCTCCGCCATCAACCCGGTCGACGACAAGACCCGTGACGGTGCCATCGGAGAGGGCGTGCCGCCCCTGCCGGCGACGCTGGGGTGGGAACTGGCGGGCATCGTCGTGGACAGCCGGACCGCGGAGCTGCCCGTGGGCGAACGGGTCTTCGGCATGTCCCACCAGCTCGACACCGGACGGGGCACCTGGGCCGAGCTGGTCGCCATGCCGGCGAGCTCTGTCGCCGTCGCTCCCTCGACGATCAGCCTGGTCGAGGCGGCGACGCTTCCGCTGCCCGGGCTCACCGCCCTGCAGACGCTGGACTGGCTGGACGTTCGCGCGGGAGAGCGGCTGCTGGTGGCCGGAGCGGCCGGTGCGGTGGGCGGCCTGGCGGTGCAGCTCGCGCGGGCCCGCGGCGCGCGGGTGGACGTGTTGGTGTCCAGGCCGGCACAGGTCGAGGCGGTCAAGGAACTGGGAGCCGGGTGGGCCACGACGGATCGCGCCGCCCTGCCCGAGGCCGCCTACGACGCCGTCTTCGACACCTTCGGCGCCTTCGTGACCCATGCCGTCGCGGACGGCGGCCGCTACGCCTCCATCGCCACGCAGGCCGGCCCCGTGCCCGATCTGTCCCATCGGGCGGTCCGCACCACCGTCAACCAGGTGCGCGAGGACGGCGCGGGACTCGCCGCACTGGCCGGGAGCGTCGACGCGGGTCAGGTGAAGGCGCGGGTCGACTCCCAGTACGGCCTGCGCCACCTGCGGGAGGCGCACGAGCGTTTCCGGCGGGGGCGACTGGAGGGCAAGGTCGCTCTCGTGTGGTGAAAGCGCCCGATCGATCCCCAGCAGCCTCCCGGTCCCAGCCCAGCTCGCATTGTTGGCTGTACGCCGAGAGGTCGCCCGCTCACGAGCTCGGGCATGCACTCGGCTCAGCCTGCATCGACCGGGATGACCACAACCGCGAGGAGCGCCGTCCTGGAACGCCGTCAGATCAGGAGCAGAGTCTTACCTATGAGCTGTCCCGCTCTTGCCTGATCCCGCCTGGCATGATCGACGCGTGACCACCGAACCTGGGCGGCCCGGCCGCACGAAGTACGTCCTGTTCGACGTCGACGGCACGTTGATCGACGCGGTGAGTAACCAGCGCCGGGTCTGGGGAATTTGGGCGGAGCGGTACGGGCTTGATGCGGACGAGGTCTACCAGGTGGCTCTGCGGACGCGGCCAATGGAGACGTTCGCCCAGGTCGCTTCGGGCCAGGATCCACGCGAGTGTCTGACCACGCTGCACGAGCTGGAAGACGAGGACGTCCGGTCCGGCGTCTATGCTGCGTTCGACGGCGCGTCAGAGCTGCTGCACGGCCTGCCGCCGGGGTCCTGGGCGCTGGTGACCTCCAACTACGAGCACCGGGTGCGCGGCCGTTTCCTGCGGACGGGCTTGCCGGCACCGGGCGTGATCGTGGACGCGGCCGCTGTCGAAGAGGGCAAGCCCTCTCCCGTCCCGTATCTGCAGGCCGCCGCGCGGCTCGGAGCCGAGCCAGGAGACTGCCTGGTCGTCGAGGACGCCCCGTCCGGAGTGCGGTCTGGGCTGCGTGCTGGGATGACCGTGTGGGGCGTGAACGCCGCCATCGCGGTGGAGGGAGTGCACCGCCACTTCGTCAGTCTGCGGGAAGCAGTCCCGCACATCCTGGCCTTTGCGTCCGGCTCTCATGGGAATGCCGCAGCCTGAGCCCGTCCGCATCCACGGAGGTCAACCCGCCGAACGCGTCCTCATCGTGTTGCTCGTCGTAGGCGAGGACTACTCCGTTGGCGTACACCTCGACCTGTTGGTGAGCGGTTCCGGCGTCATCGATGGCGCATCGTCAACTTTGGTTGACACGCACTGGTCGTCAACCTAGGATGACGGCATGGAGGCCGGCCACATCGCAGCGCTCGCCCGGGCGGCGGACGCCGCCGACCCGATCAGGTCGCTCACCGCCATCGCCGAGCTCCGCCGTGAGACGGCGCGCCTGGAGGCGGTGGCGGTCCGCCGGGCGCGGACCCAGGGCAACATCTGGACGGAGATCGCCGCTGCTTTGGGCATCAGCAAGCAGGCGGTGCACAAGAAGTACGGCGGCCGGGGCCTGTTCCGCACCCACGAATAGCCGACAGAGACCACACCGGACGTCAGCGATCACGGCTCGACGTCCCGATACGCGCTGCCCGGAAACGGTCCGGGCGGCCGGCGAGGAGGACGAACAATGGCGGCGTCATCAGTCACACGAGAAGCTCTCGCGGTCGCGGTGACAGCCAATCTGCCGGTCATCCTTTGGGGTGCGCCGGGCACCGGCAAGACGTCCACGGTGACCGCGCTCGGCGCGGCCGTCGGCCTGCCCGTCGAGGTGGTGGTCGGCTCGATCCGTGAGCCCAGCGACTTCTCCGGGCTGCCGGTGCTGCGTGACGGCGGCACCTGGTTCGCGCCGCCGCGATGGGCCGAGCGGCTCGCCGCCGAGGGCGCCGGCCTGCTGTTCCTCGACGAGCTGACCACCGCGCCGCCGGCCGTGCAGGCCGCCATGCTGCGGGTGGTGCTGGAGCGCGCGGTCGGCGACCTGGTGCTGCCGGACGAGGTGCGGATCGTGGCCGCGGCCAACCCACCGGACCAGGCCGCCGACGGCTGGGACCTGTCCGCGCCGCTGGCCAACCGGCTCATCCATCTGAACTGGACCGTCTCGGCCGAGGACATCGCCGAGGGCTTCGCCGGTGGCTTCCCCGTACCGGAGTTCGACGTGAAGGACACCGCCGGGCCCGCAGAGGTGGCCGGCGCGCGGGCGCTGGTCGGGGCGTTCCTGCGGGTGCGGCCGGAACTCGTGCTGGCGGTGCCCGACAGCCCCGACCGGGCGGGCCGCGGCTGGCCCAGCCCGCGAACCTGGGAGATGGCCGCCCGCGCGATCGCCGCGTGCGACCACATGGGCTCCGGCGAGCCGGTCCTGGCCGAGCTGGTGCTCGGAGCGGTCGGCGAGGCGGCCGGGTTCGAACTGCTCTCCTGGCGCCGCAACCTTGACCTGCCCGACCCGAAGACCCTGCTGAACGACCCTCGGGCCCGCCTGCCCGAACGCCTCGACCGGCTGCACGCCCTGCTCGGCGCGGTGGTGGCGTACGTGCACTCGGACGCCACGGCCGACACGTGGGAGCGGGCGTGGGCGGTGGTGGCCCGGGTAGCGCGCACGGCACCGGATGTGGCGGCGACCGCGGCTCGGTCGCTGGCCCGCTCCCGGCCCGAGGGCGCGACCCTGCCCAGGACGATGCTCGAACTCGCGCCGGTGCTGCGCTCGGCGGGGCTCATGCGATGACCGCCGACCGCCCTCCCGCTCCCGCTTTCGAAGAGGCGGTGGGCGCCCGGATCGCCGCCGCGCGGCTGTGGGCGGTGCACCAGGCACCGTACCTCGCCTCGGCCGTCTTCGCCCTCAAGCCGGTCATCCTGGAACCGGCCCTGGACGAGGACACCGGCGAGCCCGTCGCCGACCCTGACTTCCGCGCCTTTCCCGCCGACACCCGGTGGAACCTGTACGTGGAACCGGGCACCGTGCTGGC
Source organism: Nonomuraea montanisoli (assembly GCF_013363975.1). Classification (GTDB taxonomy): domain Bacteria; phylum Actinomycetota; class Actinomycetes; order Streptosporangiales; family Streptosporangiaceae; genus Nonomuraea; species Nonomuraea montanisoli. Next base: position 375,172 of record NZ_JABWGN010000006.1, read on the forward strand.
CACCCCGGTCGAGGAGGTCGGCTGGTGGATGCTGCACCAGGTGGGCCACCTGGTGCGCGGTCACGCGGCCCGCTCGCCGGTGCGGCCGGAAGCGGGCCAGGAGATGAGCCATGCCGCAGGCGCGGTCCGCGACGAGGAGGCCCACCGCTGGAACCAGGCCGCCGACGCCGAGATCAACGACGACCTGGAGGCCGAGGACCTGCGCGGCCCGGCCGGCGTGGTCTCGCCCAAGGAGCTGGGCCTTCCGGCCAACCGCACCGCCGAGGAGTACGTGCCGATGCTCGACGTGCTGGCCCAGGCCATGGGCCGCGGCGGGCGGGCACTGGCCGAGGCGATCGACTGCGGCGGCGCCGTGGACGGGCAGGTGCGCGCCTACGAGGACGACGGCTCCGGCGACGGGCTCACCCGGCTCGACCAGGAACTGCTCGAACGCTCCATCGCGGCCGGCATCCAGGACAGGATCAGCACGCGCAGCGAAGTGCCGTCGGGGTGGCGCCGCTGGGCCGAGGACCGACTGCTCCCCTCGGTGAACTGGCGGGCCCGCCTGGGCGCGATGATCCGGCGCGGGGTGAGCACGGTGGCCGGGCAGGTCGACTTCAGCCACCGCCGCCCGTCGCGCCGCGCCGGCGCCTACATCGACATCGTGCCGCCGTCGATGGTGCGCGCGGTCCCGGACACCGTCCTGGTGATCGACACCTCCGGCAGCGTCACCAACGACGTGCTGAACCGGCTGCTCGCCGAGGTGACCGGGATCATCGAGGGCGTGGCCGGTCCGAACCGGCGGCTGCGGGCGTTCTGCTGCGACGTCCACCCCCACCCCGTCCAGGTGGTGCGCCGGGCGGGCGACATCAAGCTCGTCGGTGGCGGCGGCACCGACATGCGGGCCGCCATCGCCGCGGCGATGGCCCTGCGGCCCCGGCCTGACCTGGTCATCGTGCTGACCGATGGCGAGACGCCGTGGCCGGAGCAGCGCCCCGCGGCGCATGTGGTGCTCTGCCTGATCGGCGATGGCGGGCACGCGCCCGCATGGGCGTCCGTGGCCCGGGTCCCGGCGGACCCGCCGCGGCGGGTGCCGGCGAAAGGAGAGTCATGACAACGGGCTACGCCGACGAGCCGAGCCCCGAACCGCTGCACGAGTGGCGGGAACGCGGGTTCACCATCGCCGACGCCCGGCAGTGGATCGATGAGGGCTTCTCGATCAACGACGCCGAGCGGTGGCGCACGGCCGGCGTCTACACCGCCGCCGACGTGCGGCCCTGGCGCACCGCCGGAGCCACCCCGTACACCGTGGACCTGTGGCTACGGGCCGGCATGACGCCACGGGACGCGGTGCAGTGGCGCGAACTGGGCTACTCTCCCCAGGAGGCGGCCGACCGGCACCTCGCCGGGGAACGCCCGCACTCGCGGGGCCGGCTGTGGCGGCTGCTGCATCGGGGCGAGAAGCCGGGCGGCGCGTTCGCTGATGAGGAACGCTCCGGCGGCATGCGCCAGATGCTGCGAGCCGGCGTCCCAGCGAGCCGGGCGCGCGCCTACGTGGAGGCAGGCTGGACGGGCGCCGACGCGGTGGAGTGGGCGAAACGCGGCATCGAGGCGGGACAGGCGCGGGTCTTCGACGCGCTCGGCCTGTCCCCGCGCGAGGCCGAACGGGTGCTCGCCTCGGGACAGGACGCCATCGCCCTGATGACTGAGTTCTGGCGCGCCGGAGTGCCGATCGAGGAGGTGGCGGCCTGGAGCGCGGTGGGTTTCACCGCCCGGGAGGCGGCCCGGATGCGGGCCGAGGGCTCCGACGTCGAGCAGGCCAGGGTGCTGCGGGCACTGACCGAGGGCAACGAGCCCTGACGGAAAGGGCGGAGAAGCGCGAGCCGATCCGGAGTCGCGATCCTCGCCGAGGGGTTCCATGCCCAGAGATCCGCACCGGGGCCTTCGGCATTACAGAAGGTCAGGCTAGGGATCCTCGAGGTTTGGCGGCCTATGACACGTTGGTTGACGGCACCCCAACTGACGTACTCGCCCCCCGAAGCTCCTGGCCACGGCCAGGCCGCGCTCGGCGGAGAACCGCTTGCCCGCCTTGACGTCCGCCGCCCTCAGCCAACGTGCGGACGCATCCTTGACGAGACGATACCGTTCCGTCTCGTGTATGATCACGAGCATGGAGAGATCGACCGATCCCGGTCCGCGCGGCGGGCCGGTCCTGCAGGACAGTGTCACCGAGGCCATCACGAACGCCTTCTTCGAGGAGCTCGCCGCCGTGGGATACGGCCGGCTGTCGATGGAGGCGGTCGCCCGGCGGGCCGGCTCGGGCAAGGCCGCGATCTACCGGCGCTGGCCGTCCAAGGAGGCCATGACCGCCGACCTGGTCGGCCAGGTGTCCGTCAGGGCCGCCGACACCCTCGACACCGGCACGCTGCGGGGCGACGTCCTGGCCTTCCTGACCGCGACCGACGAGGCGCTGCGCCACCCCCTGGTCTCACGGATCCTTCCCGACCTGCTGGCGTCGGCCGCCTACCATCCGGCCATCGCCGCCGTGCTGGGCGACGAGATCGGCACGGCCCGCCGCCGCAAGGTGGGGGCCATCCTGCGGCGGGCGGTCGAGCGCGGGGAGCTGCCCGAGAGCGCCGACATCGAGCTCGGCCTCGACTTCATGGCGGGCCCTCTCTACTGGGGCACCGCCATCCGGAGCGCCCCGGCCGATCCCGGCCGGCTCGAACGCCTCACCGACATGATCATCGCGGCTCTGGCCGCATAGCCGGGCGGCGCCCGATACGACATCCATGGAGGCGTCGTGACCAAGAAGTCCCACGGTCTGGAGCGCATGCTGTTCTTCTCCGACGCGGTCATCGCGATCATGCTCACGCTGCTGGCCCTGGAGCTGCCCCTTCCGGACGCCCACGACCCCGCGCACCTGGCGGAGGCGCTGGCCGCGCACGGCTCGCAGTACCTGGCGTTCCTGGTCTCGTTCTGCGTGATCGCGACCGCGTGGATCGCGCACCACCTGTTCTTCACCCACGTCAGCCGCGGCGACCAGGCCCTCATCACGCTCAACGTGCTGGTCCTGCTGGGGTACGTGCTGATTCCGTGGGCGAGCAAGGCCCTCGGCGAGGTCCCGGGCGGCGCCGGTGTCGTCGTCTACGCGGCGGCCATGGCCTTCCTGGGCGGCACCATGTCGCTGATGGTCCGCCACGTCGTCCGCGCCGGCCTGCTGGACCCGCAGGCTCCGCCCGCCGTGATCACGGGCATCCGGGCCTGGTCCACGGCGACCATGGCGATGTTCGCGCTGTCGATCCCAGGCGCGCTGGTGGTGGGGCGGGGGGTCATGTTCGTCTGGCCGGTGGGTTACCTCGGGCTGCGGCTGGTCGCGGAGTACCAGCTCCGCAGGCACCGCGCCGGCGCGGTGCCTGCGTCATCCACGAAGGAATCTACAATGTAAAGGCGGTCAGCGGGACGAGCGCCACTCCGGCGCCAGTACCGACCAGACCTCGATGTCGTGCCGCTGCCCCCGGTACAGGTAGCTGCCGCGCAGCACGCCCTCCTTGGTCATCCCGAGCCGCCGGGCCACGGCGATGCTGGGCTCGTTGCCCGCCGCGACCTGCCACTCCACCCGGTACAGGCCCCGCTCGGCGAAGCCCCAGTCGATGATGGCGCGCGCGGCCCGGGTCACCAGGCCCTTGCCGGCGGCCGACGGCTCCAGCCAGCAGCCGGCCTCGGCCGAACCGTGCTGGAGGTCCATGATCCGGAACATCACGCCGCCCACCAGCTTGCCGTCGGACCAGATGCCGTAGATGCGGCCCTTGTCGTTCATGGCCTTCTCCGCGTACGAGCGCAGGTAGGCGCGGCTGGCGTCCAGGTCCTTGACGACGTCGGGCAGCCCGACGAAGCGGCCGATGAACTCCCGGCCCCGGTCGATGTGGGCGAGGAACTCCTCCGCCTGCCACGGCTCCAGCGGGCGCAGTTCCGCGCCGTCCTCACCCAGCGATGTGGCGAACATCGTTCCCTCCACGACCTTCCATGCTCAACCAGTCCGAACTGGGAGGGATCTTCTCACAGGGGGGACGGGTGGGGGGAGCCGGTGGCCGGACGGGGAGTGCATAGACTTGTCCGACGTGACGTCGAAGCCGCGTATCCCCGATGTTCTGGCCGCCCGCTATGCCTCGCCCGAGCTGACCCGGTTGTGGTCGCCCGAGTACAAGGTCGTCGCCGAGCGGCGGCTGTGGCTGGCGGTGCTGCGCGCCCAGGCCGAGCTGGGGGTGGCCGTGCCGCCGGAGGCGGCGGCCGACTACGAGAAGGTGCTGGAGCAGGTCGACCTCGAGTCGATCGCGGCGCGTGAGCGGGTGACCCGGCACGACGTGAAGGCCCGCATCGAGGAGTTCAACGCGCTGGCCGGCCATGAGCAGGTCCACAAGGGCATGACCTCGCGCGACCTGACCGAGAACGTCGAGCAGCTCCAGATCCGCGACAGCCTGCTGCTCGTGCGCGACCGGGTGGTGGCGCTGCTGGGACGGCTGGCGGCGCTGGCCGAGGAGCACCGCGAGAGCGTGGTCGCCGGCCGTTCCCACAACGTGGCGGCGCAGGCCACCACGCTGGGCAAGCGGTTCGCCTCGGCCGCCGACGAGCTGCTGGTCGCCTACCGGCGGCTGGAGGAGCTGATCGCCCGCTACCCGCTACGTGGCATCAAGGGCCCGGTCGGCACCGCCCAGGACATGCTCGACCTGCTCGGCGGCGAGGAGTCCCGGCTGGCCGAGCTGGAGGGACGGGTCGCGGCCCACCTCGGCTTCGAGCACCGGCTGACCAGCGTCGGCCAGGTCTACCCGCGTTCCCTGGACTACGAGGTCGTCTCGGCGCTGGTGCAGCTCGCCGCCTCGCCGTCGTCGCTGGCCAAGACGATCCGGCTGATGGCCGGGCACGAGCTGGTGACCGAGGGCTTCAAGGAGGGCCAGGTCGGCTCGTCGGCGATGCCGCACAAGATGAACACCCGCTCCTGCGAGCGGGTCAACGGCCTGGCCGTGGTGCTGCGCGGCTACGCCTCGATGGTGGGGGAGCTGGCCGGCGACCAGTGGAACGAGGGCGACGTGTCGTGCTCGGTGGTGCGCCGGGTGGCGCTGCCCGACGCGTTCTTCGCCTTCGACGGGCTGGTGGAGACCATGCTGACGGTCCTGGACGAGTTCGGCGCGTTCCCGGCGGTGATCGCCTCCGAGCTGGACCGCTACCTGCCGTTCCTGGCCACGACCAAGATGCTGATGGCGGCGGTGCGCGCCGGGGTGGGCCGTGAGACGGCGCACGAGCTGATCAAGGAGCACGCGGTGGCGTCGGCGCTGGACATGCGCTCGCGCGGGGCGGACAACGAGCTGCTCGACCGGCTCGCCTCCGACGAGCGGTTCCCGCTGGACCGGGCGGCGCTGGACGCGCTGCTGGCCGACCGGGTGTCGTTCACCGGAGCGGCGGCCGGCCAGGTGGAGGCCGTGGCACGGCAGGTGGCCGAGGTGGTCTCCGCCCATCCGGAGGCGGCCGCCTACCGGCCCGGCGCCATCCTGTGACGCGGTGGTGCGTGAGCTGAGGTCCGTGGCCGAGCTGCGGGCCGCGTGCGGTGACGACGACCTGCCGGTGTGGGTGGCGCAGGGCCTGACGGGCGGCGCCCGGGCGTGGGCCCTGGGCGGGGCGGTGGTGAGCGCCGCGCCGGAGGTGTCGCGGCGCGACCGCATCGGCGTGTGGGGCGATCCGGCTGACGCCGTCCGGCTGTTACGGCACGCGCTGGCCGAGATGGGGTCGTCGTACCGGCCGTTCGGCGAGGCGGGGCTGATGGCCGAGGTGGCGGCGCGGATCGACGGACTGGAGGTGGCGGCCGGCTTCTCCTGGATGAGCCTGCCCGGCCCCCCTTCTTCTCCCGGGACCCCTTCCCTCGGCGGTCCTGAGGCGGCTTCCCCGGGCGGTGCTGGGGCGGCTCGTCGGGGCGGTGAGGTGGGGTGGCTGGCCGGTGCGGCCGAGGGGGAGGTGTCCGCGCTGCTGGCCGAGCACGCGCCCACCTCGTACGCGGTGCCGGGCGCGCCCGGCGTGCGCCGCTGGGCGGGCACGCGGATGGAGGGCCGGCTGGCGGCGGTGGCGGGCGACGCGTGGAGCGCCCCGTCGGTGGGGCTGCTGGCGGGGGTGGCCACGGCCGCGCCCCTGCGGGGGCGGGGGCTGGCGGAGCGGGTGTGCCGATGGGTGTCGGAGCGGCTCGTGGCGGCCCACGGGCGGGCGGCCCTCATGGTGGACGACGACAACCCGGCGGCGATCGGGCTGTACGAGCGTCTCGGCTACCGGCGCATGCGGGTCCTGGCCACGCACGTACTATGAAATCTACAAAGTAAAGGTGACGGGCTGGATGTCCACCCACCACCCCACCACCAAAAAGACCCCCCATCGAACGCGCAGGCGAAAAAATCGGGTGAGCCCGGGCCTCGACGTGAGGCACAGTGTCGGAGTGATGTCCGATTTTGTGCCAGGTATCGAGCTTTCCCGGGCCTTCTACGGTGAGGTCGTCGCGCCGCTCGTCGGTTCGGTGCCGCACAGCGCCGCGCTGATCGGGCCGGGCTCGGAGGTGCTGGCGTTCGACACGGCCCGCTCCGCCGACCACGACTGGGGTCCGCGGGTGCTGGTCTTCGCGGCGGCCGGCGAGGTGGAGGACGTGCGGGCGCGCGTGGTGGCGGGCCTGCCGGAGCGCTTCGGCGGCCTGCCGACGGTGTTCGGCTACCACGGTGTCGTACGGCCCGGCGTGGTGGTGACCGAGCTGGGGGCGTGGCTGACGGAGCGGCTGGGGTTCGACCCGCGGGGCGGGGTGTCGCCGCTGGACTGGTTGTCGTCGCCGTGGCAGTCGTTGGCCGAGGTGACGCGCGGTGAGGTGTTCCACGACGGGTTGCCGGACGACGGGCTGGAGGCGGTGCGGGCGGTGCTGCGCTGGTATCCGCCTGACGTGTGGCGTTATGTGCTGGCCTGTCAGTGGCGGCGTATCGCCCAGGAGGAGCCGTTCCCCGGTCGGTGCGGCGAGGTGGGGGACGAGCTGGGGTCGGCGGTGGTCGGCGCGCGGTTGGCGCGGGAGGTGATGCGGCTGGCGCTGCTGCTGCGCCGCCGGTATCCGCCGTACGCCAAGTGGCTGGGCAGCGCGCTGGCGCGGCTGCCGGGCTCGGCGGAGCTGGGGGAGTCGCTCGGGCGGGCGCTGGCGGCGCGGACGTGGCGGGAGCGGGAGGCGGCGTTGTCGGCGGCGTACGGGAGGGTGGCGGCGACGCAGAACCGGATGGGGCTTGCGGAGGAGCTGGATGCGCGGGTGCGGGCGTTCCATGACCGGCCGTTCCAGGTGATCGGGGGTGACCGGTTCGCGCGGGCGTTGCTGGAGGCGGTGTCGGATCCGGTGGTCAAGGCGCTGCCGCTGGTGGGGTGTGTGGACCAGGTGGCGGATTCGGTGGAGGTGCTGTTGTCGCCGGCGCGGGCGCGGGCGGTGGCGACGGCGGCGCTCGGTCTGGTGGCCTGAGGCCCGCGCGATCGTGGAGTCGTCCCTCAGTGCTGGGTCTCAGCGCTGGGTGGGGGTCTGGTTCGGGTCGCGCCGGTAGGCGTAGTGGATGAGCCCTTGGTGGAGCTTGCCCACCTTGTCGTACAGCGCGCGGGCCGGGGCGTCTTTCAGCGTGTTCCAGTAGAGGCCCGGGAAGCCGTGCTTCTCGGCGTCGCGGGCCACCCATTCGATCACTGCCGTCGCGACGCCCCGGCGCCGGGCTTCCGCGTCCACGAACAGGTCCGCCAGGTAGCATTTCCCGGCGTACCAGACGCTGGCGTGGAACACGTAGTGCGCGATGCCGACCATTCTGCCGTCCAGCCGGGCGGCGATTCCGCGTATCCGCTGGTCGTCGAGCAGGCGTCGCCAGGTTCGTTCGTAGTCGTCGTCGCCGCGTTCGACCTGGAAGTAGGCGTCTTTGCCGCGGGCCAGCGTTTCCCAGTCGGCGCGGTCGGCTTCGGTCAGGAAGTCGATCTCCATCATGGCGGCCATCCTGCCGTACGGTCAGGTCCGGGTCGGGTCGGCGATCACCAGTCGTCGGTGATGAGGTGCTGGGGCGGGGCCGTGATCTTGACGGGTTCTTCCCCATCCTCGATAGATGATGTTCATCGTCATGGTCGCGGCCTTGCGGCCGCCGTGCTTCGGGGTGAATCGCATGATGGCGTGGAAGCGTCTGGGCAGGTTGTCCGGGCCTGCCCAGAGTTTCCAGGTGATCGGCCCGCCCCACGAGCCGTCCTCCTCGTCGGTCCCGAAGTACATCCAGGCCTGGCGCTCATCCAGCTTGGGAACCGTGACTGTGCCGCTGTGGAGGGTGGTCTTCACTCCTTCGAAGGTTCCGCCGTCGGCGCTGGTCGCAGCGTGAGAGGCGCCCAGCTTGAGGAAGCCCGGGTTGATCCCGTTGATCAGGTCCTGTCCCCAGATGGCCCCGGCCAAGTTCTGCCAGTTGATCCATTTCCCCACTGTCGACGGCGACTTCCAGATGTAGGTGCCGTTCTTGGAACGTACGTAGGCCTTCTTGGCGAACTGTTTCTTGATTGCTGCGATGACGGAGTCGAGGGACTTCGACTCGGGGGTCGCCTGCACGGCGCCGCCGGGAATCGTGACGATCAGCAGGCAGGCCGCCACCAGCGTGACGCTCGTGAGCTTCATGCGGAGATCATCACAGGTGATGATCTCCGTCTCGTCATGGTCGTCTCTAGTAGATGCGGTACTTGCGGCCGCAGTTGTCGTTCTTCCCGGCCCAGCAGGTGAAGGTGTAGACCTTCGTGATGCCGCGGCCGCTCCACACGCCGGTCGTCTTGCCGTCCCAGGAGTGGTTGAACGAGCGCCAGTGGCCGTTCTGGTAGATCTCGAACCACACCCAGGCGCGCTTGCCGCCGGGCTTGTCGACGCCGTGCCAGGTGGTGCGGATCTTGTCGCCGTGCTTGACGGTCTTGCCGAAGGTGTAGGCCTTGTGGTCGCTGGAGAAGAACTTGCCCCACACCACGCCTGTGGTCGCGCTCGTCGTGGTGGCGTGGGCGGTGGTGGGGGAGAGGGTGAGGCCGGTGATCGCGGCGGTGGCGGCGAGGGCGGCTGCGGCGAGGGTGGTGCGCATGGGGGTTTCCTCCTGGTGTCAGTGTGCCGGTTCGTCCGGCAGCACGGACATTACGGAGACCTCAGTCGATCATCTGTGTACGAATGCGCACATGGTGGGTGATCGGCGCCACATCGACGTGCCGGCGAGCCGCGCCCGGCCGTCCGATATGTTCGCTTGGTTCTGTTTTTGCGTGGACTTGGGGGACGTCGCTGGTGCGTGGAAAGCTGCTGATCACGGTTGCCGCCTTGAGCCTGTCCGGCTGTGGTGTGGTCCCCGGGCTGCTCCCCAGACCCGCCGGCGCGCCCACGCCCACTCCGGTCGCCTCCCCGGCCACGTCGTCGTCCTCCTCTCCGGACGCCACGCCCTCCCCGACCAGGTCGGCGCTCAGCGCCCCCCAGGCCAGGCAGGCGATGCGGGAGTGGGTGGACGCCTACAACGCGACGCTCAAGCAGCGCAGGTGGTGGCGGCAGAACGCCCGGATCGAAGCGCTGTTCACCGACGCGGCGCTGCACGAAGGCGTACTCGAACGCAACCACGAGACTTTCGGATGGAAGCCGGGGCACAAGCCGATCACGCTGACCGGCGCCCCGGCGGTCTACCTCCCCCGGCCGGAGCGGCAGCCCCGGATCGGCGACTGGTTCATCGCGCAGGCGACCTACCGGGACACCAAGGGCCACGCCCGCCCGCACGTGCTCGCCTTCTTCCGCTCCCCCGGCCAGTCCTTCAAGCTGGCCGTCGCGACCCCGATCCACTGGGGTCAGCGGATGCCCGAGCCGCGGCTCGACGCCGACGGCTACATCACCGACATGGACGACGCCATGGCGGGCGCGGTGGCCAAGGAGTACCAGAACTTCTGGAACAACAAGAAGAAGGAGGGCGCCTCCGGCTATCGCCTGGCCAGGAACAGCTACAGCCGCAAGGCGTTCCCCGCGGTGAACAAAGGGATGTACGTCGCGTTCGCCGGCCATGGCTCGATCTTCGGCTTCCGCACGGCCGACGGAGGGTCGTTCTTCCTGTTCGCCCTGGTCAACGCGCCCAAGAGCGTCAATCAGGTGCTGAGTGAGGCGCTGCTGGTGCCCAAGGGCAGCACGACCATCCAGGAGCTCGGCGGCAACTGGTTCTCCTAGCGGACGGGCTCGCGCGGCTGTCCTACACCTCGCCGGCCGACGCTCCGGCGGCGCGGAGCAGGGCGGCCACCTCGCTCTGGCCCTTGGCGGTGGCGTGGGCGAGCGGGGTGACGCCGTCGTGGTCGGCGAGGTCCACCTCGGCGCCGGCGGCGAGGAGCAGGCGGACGATCTCCTGGTACGGCCCGCTGCCGTCGCCGAGGATGACGGCCTCCAGCAGGCCGGTCCAGCCGAGGTCGTTGACGTGGTCGACGTAGATGCCGGTGGTGAGCACCTCCCGGACGTAGTCCACGTGACCGCGTTCGCAGGCGGGGATGAGGGAGACGCCGCCGTAGCGGTTGCGCAGGGTCAGGTCGGGCCCGGCGGGCAGGAGCGCCCTGAGCATCGCGACGCTTCCCGTGACCCCGGTGACCAGCCAGGGGGTGTCGCGCCGGAAGTCCCGCGCGTCGGGGTCGGCGCCGGCCGCGACCAGGACCTTCGCCACCTCGACGTGGTCGGCGGCCGCGGCGAGCAGCAGGGCGGTGCGGCGCTGCCCGTCGCGGGCCTCGATGTCGGCCCCGGCGGCGAGCGCGTCACGGACGGCGGCGGCGTCCCCGCGCGCGGCGCCCGCCAGCAGTTCCTCTTCGAGCACGGTTCCTCCTCCTCGCGCCGGTCAGCGGAGCCGGCCGGCGACCGCCTTGAGGCCGGCCTGGGCGATGGCCTCGTCGATGTCGCCGCTGGGCGCCCCGCCGACTCCGACGCCCGCGACGGGGGCGCCACCGGAGGCGACCGGAACCCCGCCGGCGAGGAAGAGCGTACCCGGGATGTCGGCGATGCTCGGATGGCCGCCGGTCAGGCCCTTGGCGAGCTCGCCGGTCGTCTTGCCGAAGGAGACGGCGGTGAAGGCCTTGCGCCGGGCGGACTCCTCGGTCTGCGGGCCGGCGCCGTCGCCCTTCACCACCAGGCGGGTGGCGCCGGACCGGTCGACGATCGCGACGGTGACGCGCTGCTTCTGCCTGGCGGCCTCCCGGATCGCGGCGTCGGCGATCCGCAGGGCGGCGTCGGCGGACAGCACGCCGGTCTGCACGACCTCGGGCCCGGCGGGTTCGTCCCGGGAAGGTACGGCCTGGGCGGACGACGGCGTCACGGCGGTCTGCGTGGCCTGGGCGGGCGCGGCGCCGAGGACGGTGGCGGCGGTGACGGCCGCGAGGGCCAGGCCGGTCAGCGAGCCGGGGGCGATGAGGCGGCCGAGGGTGCGGGTCATGGTCTCTCCAGTTCGGTGTGGCCGGATCGGGCTTGTTGAAGCGTCCCAGCCGCGCCGCTCCAGGCCATCGGGAGCATGGGCGACGGCCGGGGCGTCGAAGGGTCGGGCCGAGGATCAACCGTTCGGTTGATGCGCCGCCGTCCTGGTCCGGCAGAGTCATGCGCACGACATAAGGTCGGGGCAGAAACGGACAAGGAGGGCGATGAGGGAGCGCATCTGGCTCAACTGGGCCATGCACGTCGGATTCTCCGTGCTGCTCGCCGCCTCGGCTCTGCGGCTGGTGTCGCGGCACGGCATGGGTCCGCAGAGTGTGACGTCCTTGGCCGTCTGTGGCGTGCTCGCCGCGGCGTACGCGGTCGGCGTCGTGTTCTGGGACCGTCTCGGGCGAAGGCGGCTCGTCTGGCTGGGATGCGTGGCGGCGGTCTGGCTCGGGCTGGTGGTGCTGGCGCCGTCGTTCAGCTGGTGCGCGGTCCCCCTGCTGTTCGTGTGTCTGCGGCTGCTGAACGCGCGCGGGGTCGCGGTGGCCGCCGCGGCGCTCACTCTCGTGGTGATCGCCGCCCAGATCAAGATCGCTCAGGAGGTCGATCTCAGCCTGATCCTCGCGCCGATCGGCGTCGCCGCCATGACGGCGGTGATCTTCGGGGAGCTCCGGCACGAGAGCGCCGCCCGGCAGCTGCTCATCGACGACCTGATCAGCACCCGGGAGACGCTGGCCGGCTCCCGGCACCGTACCGGTGTGCTGGAGGAGCGCGAGCGGCTGGCCAGGGAGATCCACGACACGCTCGCTCAGGGGCTGACCAGCATGGGCATTCTGCTGCAGGCCGCCGAGCGCGTGTGGGAGTGCGACCCGGAGCTGGCCCGCGCCCATCTGCGGCGGGCGGCGGGCGCGGCCGCGGAGAACCTGGAGGAGGCCCGGCGGTTCGTGCGCGACCTGCAGCCCGCGGCTCTGGTGGGGGCCTCGTTGCCGGAGGCGCTGGCCCGGCTGTGCGCGAACGCGGGGGACGACACGGGGCTGGGCGTCGGTTTCCGGGTGGAGGGTGAGCAGTTCCGGCTGGAGCCGCAGGTGCAGGCGGCGCTGCTGCGGGTCGCGCAGGCGGCGCTGGCCAACGTGCGTGACCATTCCGGGGCGGCGCGGGCCATGGTCACGTTGTCGTACCTGGAGGGTGAGGTCACGCTGGACGTCTTCGATGACGGGGCGGGGTTCGCGCGGCCCGCGCCCGCCGCCGGCCGGGGGTTCGGGCTGCGGGCGATGCGTGAGCGGCTGGCGGAGGTGGACGGCGTCCTGGCGGTCGAGAGTGTCGTGGGTGAGGGTACGGCGATCGCGGCCACGGTCCCGGCCGGGCGTGAGCGGGACGTGGTGAGGGCGCGATGAGGGTGTTCCTGGTGGACGATCATCCGGTGGTGCGGGCGGGCCTGGTGGCGTTGCTCGGCGCCGAGCCGGACCTGGAGGTCGTCGGTGAGGCCGCCGACGGCGTCGGGGCGCTGGGCGGGATCGCCACGTGCGAGCCGGACGTGGTGCTCATGGACCTGCAGCTGGGCGACGGCATCGACGGGGTGGAGGCCATCCGGCGGATCCGGGAGCTGCCCTCGCCGCCGCAGGTCCTGGTGCTGACGACGTATGAGAGCGACGCGGACGTGATGCGCGCCGTCGACGCCGGGGCCACCGGCTATCTGCTCAAGGTGTGCCCGCCGGAGGAGCTGTTCCAGGGCATCCGCGCCGCGGCCAGGGGCCAGGCGGTGCTGTCGGCGGAGGTGGCGACCCGGATGATGCGGCGTCTGCGTGCTCCGGGCCCGGCGTTGAGCGTGCGTGAGGTGGAGTTGCTGGAGCTGCTGGCCAGCGGGGCCGGCAACCGGGAGATCGCCAGGCGGCTGTTCATCACCGAGGCGACGGTCAAGACGCATCTGGTGCACATCTACGGCAAGCTCGGGGTGGACACGCGGACGGCCGCGGTGACCGCGGCGGTCGAGAGGCGTCTGATCAGGCTCCCCGGGCCCTCATGAGACGCTCTCGTCGCGAGGGGGAGCCGCCTGTTCGACGTGCCAGCGGCCGTCGGTCATCAGGTCACGGCCGTCCAGCTCGTTGACCTCGCGCCACGCCTGGATCAGCACGGGTCGCACGCGGAAGTACAGGTAGGGGCTGCGCAGCGCGCGCGGGTCGAAGCCGGTCTTGGCGGCGAAGGCGTCGCCGATCTCGGTGGAGATCTCGGCGATGCGCAGGGTCTGGACGGTGCCTTCGATGAGGACCACGTCGCGGGTGAGGCCGAGGCCGAGCCTGGCCTTGCCGTTCGCCTGGAGGTTGGCGGCGGTGGGGCTGGCGGCCGCGGTGGCGAGCAGGAGGGTGTGGCCGTCCCACAGGAAGGACAGCGGCACCATGTACGGTTCGCCGGTGCCGGGGTCGGCGGTGGCGACCCAGGCGTCGACGTCGTGCCGCAGCCGGTGGAGGGTGTCGTGTTGGCGCTGGTCGGGGGTTCGGGCGGGCGGCGGCGTCATCGGGTCGGCTCCTGGGCTGGTCGGAAGATCGAGCCGATCGTATAGAAGGCGCGGGTCAGGCGGGGCGGCGGGTGGCGTTGGCGTGGATGGCCAGGCGGAGGTAGGCGGCCAGGCCGGGGGCGTGGCGGTCGAAGGTGGCGGTGAAGCGGGGGTCGGTGACGTACAGGTCGCCGAGGCCCTGGTGGAGGTCGGGGGTGCAGGGGTAGAACCAGCGGCTGATGTGGCCGCGGTGGCGTTCGGCGAGGTCCATGGTGTGGTCGCTGTCGGCGGGCAGGCCGGCTTTGAGGGCGGCGGTGAGGTCGTCGACGAGGGCGGCGGCTTCGGCTTTGAGCTGGAGCCAGTCGGCCGGGGTGTGGGTGGCGACGCGGCGGCGGCTTTCGGCGTACTGGGGGGTGGCGCCCCAGCGGCGTTCGACTTCGGGGGTGTGGTCTTCGGGGCGGAAGGTGCCGAAGATCTCGAAGCGTTCGTCGGGGGTGAGGGGGATCTGCAGGGTGTGGGCGTCGAGGGCGCGTTCCACGGCGTTGATCACCTCGTTGAGTCGTCGGGCTTGGCGGGTGAGGAGTTCGTGCTGGCGGCGCAGGTGGGTGAGTTCGTCGGTGTGGGGGGCGTCGAGGATGACGGCGATCTCGTCGAGGGGGAAGCCGAGTTCGCGGTAGAGGAGGATCTGCTGGAGGCGGATGAGGTCGGCGTCGGTGTAGCGGCGGTGGCCGGTGTGGGTGCGTTCGCCGGGGGTGAGCAGGGCGATCTCGTCGTAGTGGTGCAGGGTGCGGACGGTGATGCCGGCGAGTGTGGCGACCTGTCCGACGGAGAGGCTCATGGGTTCACCTTGCATCCTGACGTGGCGTGAGGTTCAAGCCGGTCGTGGCCGGGGCGGTGGGTGGCCGGGGCGGCGGGTGGACTCTCCTATGGGGGGAGGGGCCATGCTGTGGGGCGTGGACGATGAGGAATTGTTGCCGATCGGGGCGTTCGCGCGGCTGGGCCGGTTGAGTGTCAAGCAGGTGCGGCATTACGGGGAGCTGGGGCTGCTCGTGCCGGCGTGGGTGGATGAGGCGACGGGTTACCGGTATTACCGGGCGTCGCAGGTGCGGGCGGCGTTGTCGATCGGGTTGTTGCGGTCGATGGATGTGCCGCTGGCGGTGATCGCGCAGGTGCTGGGTGGGTCGGCGCAGGCGTTGGAGTCGGTGCGGGAGGGCTTGGAGGCGGAGCTGGCGCGGCGGCGTCGTGCGCTGGCGTCGCTGGAGCGGGTGATGGCGCGGGGGTTGCCGTCGGCTGAGGTGCGGGTGGTGGTGGAGCCGGCGTGTCTGGGGGTGGTGGTGCGGGAGCGGGCGTCGGGGGAGGCGGATGTGGCGCGGGCGACGTCGGCGGGGGTGGGGCGGCTGCTGGAGTTCGTCGGGGCGGCCGGGCCGGGGGCCGGTGCGGAGGGGGTGGCGCCGGTGGCCGGGCCGGGGGTGGCGGTGCGGCTGGTGGGGTTGTTCCCGCTGGACATGCAGGAGCCGATGGAGGTGGGGGTCGCTCTGGTGGTGGAGCGGGCGCCGTCGGGGGTGTTGCCGGCCGGTGGCCGGGTGGAGGTGCTGGCGGGGGGCGCGTTCGCGTGCGCGACGCATGTGGGGCCTTATGACCAGATCGGCCTGACCGTTCATGCGGTGCTGGCGTGGTGCGCGGAGCGGCGCCACGCGGTCAGGGGGCCGATTCGTGAGGTGTACGTGTCGGATCCGTCCGTCACGGCGCCTGAGGAGCTCGTGACTCATCTGATGATCCCTCTGGAGGAGGAGCCATGCTGGTAGAGCTGAAGACGTACGGTCCGGCGACGTGTCTGAGCGTCACGGGGATGGGGGCGCCGGGCGGCGCGGAGCATGTGGCGGCGATCGGGGCGCTGTTCGCGGTGGCCGGTGGGATGGGCGGGCCGGCGGGTCCGTTGGAGGGGCTGTGGTGGGTGGAGGATCCGCGGCCGGGTCTGGAGGTGGAGCGGGAGCTGTGGCGCTGGCATCTGATGCTGCCGGCGGCGGGGGCGCTGGAGCCGGGGGCGCTGGAGTCGGCGCGGGAGCTGGTGCGTTCGCCGGGTTCGGCGGTGGATCGGGTGCGGGTGGTGACGTACACGGAGGGGTTGTGTGTGGAGGCGCTGCATCTGGGGCCGTTCAGCGAGGAGTATGTGACGTTGAAGGCGATGGAGGAGTTCATGGCGGAGCGTGGTCTGGTGGTCAACGGGCCGCATCATGAGGTGTATCTGACGCCGTTGGACGATCCGGAGCCGCGTACGGTGTTGCGTCAGCCGGTGCGGCAGGGGTGACGCTCGATCTACCCGGTATTTCTATACCGAACGGTAGACTGGGAGCATGGTACGGCCACCGCTGACACCCCAGGAGCGGCTGCGGGGCGAGCAGTTGGGCATGACGCTGCGCCTGGCGCGGGGCGAGCGCAGCATCGTGGAGGTCGCCGCGGCGGCGGGCATGTCGGCCGAGACGCTCCGCAAGATCGAGACGGGGCGTATCGCCACGCCGGCGTTCTTCACGATCGCTGCGCTGGCTGACGTGCTCGGGGTCTCCATGGATCGTCTGGCGGGCCGTGTCACACCCGCCGTACGGGGCTGACCCGGCCGCGGACCAGCGGCGGACGTCGATCGCACCTACCCGGCCCTCGCGACCTTCCCTGCCCGCCACGCAGGTCGCGGTCGACGGCCCCGTCCGGGCCGGCCTCCTGCCTCGTCGGCCGCCGTGACACCGCCGACACCACGCGGTGGCGAACCGAGATCGGCCGGCCGGTCTCCTCCACCGGCACACACGCGCGCACAGCGCTCACGCCGCGGATTGTCACACCTGTCTGCGACACTCCCAGGATGCTGAACGTGGAACTTCTGCGGCCGTTGCTGCGGGCCGCCTGGGGGCCCGACACCTGCGATCCGGCGGGCCGTGAGCAGTGGCGGCCCGACAACCCGGCCAGGGGCCAGTGCGGGACGACGGCGCTGGTGGTGCAGGACCTGCTCGGAGGTGACCTGATCCTCGCCGAGGTCCAGGTCGATGGGGCCAAGGTCGGCAACCACTACTGGAACCGGCTGCCTGACGGCACCGAGGTGGACCTCGCCTCCGATCAGTTCCACCCCGGCGAGGTCGTGGTCGGTGGTCGGGTGCAGCAGCGGCCACCGGGTCCGCCTCGCCGGTGCCGCGAGGAGTACGAACGGCTCCGGCAGCGGGTGCTTTCCGCCCTCCCTGAAGCGGCCGGCCGCTGACGATCTCGTTCGTCGCGGGCCTGCGCTTGTGCGTCAGCGCGGCAGGAGTCTGAGCGTGCTGGCGCGGGCGGGCGCGGCGACCATCGGGGCGACGTAGTCGCTGTAGCGGCCGTACTTGCCGTGGTAGGCGGCGTCGAGGCGGTCGTTGACGGCCGGGTCGGCCTCTTCGGCGAAGGTGACGTCCTTGGTCACGCCGCCGGCGCTGACCCGGCCCGTGTGGCTGGCGCGGGCGGTGCGGTACCAGGCTCCGCCATCGCCCCGGTAGGAGCGGACGAACAGGTCGTCGCCGTCGCGGACCACCCAGATGGTGGTCGGCTCGCGCAGGGTGCCGTCGCCGCGCCGGGGCGCGACGTCGAGTTCGTCGGCGGCGGCGATGCGCTCCAGTTCGTCGGTGGTCCAGGCGGTCATGGCGGGTCTCCTTCGCGGGTGTGCGGGCCGGCGGGGATGGCTCCACCGTAGCCGCGAAAGGCGAGGTCAGGGGGGTCCCTGCCAGTACCCCTCTCTGGGCGGGAGTCAGGCGGCGGCCGCGACGTCGTCGCCGGCCGGCTGTGCGGCCGTGCGGGTGCGGGGCAGGGCGAGGCAGGTCAGGGCCAGGCCCGCCAGGCTCAGCGCGGCGCCGGCCAGGCCGGTCCAGCGCAGGGCGCCCGCCGAGACGATGACGCCGCCGAGGGCCGATCCGGCGGCCGCGCCGAGGTTGAAGGCGCCGACGTTGGCGGCGACGGCCAGGGTGGGGGCGCCGCCCGCGTGGCGCAGGATCAGTCCCTGCAGCGGGGCGATGGTGGCGGTGGCGAGCAGGCCGAGCACCAGGACCGCCGCCACGGCGGAGGGCCGCCAGGCGGCGGCGAACGGCATGAGGACGAGCACGCCGGTCAGCCCGCCGAAGACCCCGCGTACGGTGGCGCTCATGGACCTGTCGGTGAGCCGGCCGGCGATGAGGTTGCCCAGGAAGCTGCCCGCCCCGTAGGTGAGCAGGAGCGCCGAGACCGCCGTGGAGGAGAAGCCCGACTCGCGGGTCAGCAGCGGCGCGATGTAGGTGAACACCACCGCGACGCCGGAGAACCCGACCGCGGTGGTGGCGATGGCGAGCAGGACCGGGCGGCGGGTCACCAGCCGGATCTCCTCTCGCAGCCGCGTGGCCGGGGCGGGCTGCTTGGGCAGGACGGCTGCCAGCAGCGCGAGACCTGCCAGTGCCAGGGCGGTCAGGACGGCGAACGGGGTGCGCCATCCGGCGCTGCTTCCCAGCAGCGCTCCCAGGGGCACGCCGAGCAGGGTCGCCACGGTGAAGCCGGAGGCGACCGTGGCGATCGCCGTGCCGCTCTTGTGCGGCGGCACCACGCTGGTCGCCGTCACCAGCGCCAGGGCGAGGAAGGCGGCGTGGCTGAAGGAGGAGACCAGGCGTCCGGCCAGCAGCAGTTCGTAGGAGGGGGCCAGGGCGCTGATCGCGCTGCCCGCCGCGAACAGCAGCATCAGCGCGAGCGCCAGCCCCTTGCGGGGTGTCCTGGCGGTCAGCAGGGCCACCGCGGGGCCGCCGGCCACCACTCCGAGGGCGTAGACGGTGACCGCTTGTCCTGCTGTGCCGACGGATACGTTGAGGTCGGCTCCGACCTAGGGCAGCAGGCCGGAGATCAGGTATTCCGAGGTGCCGACGACGAAGACGTTCGCGCACAGGGCGGCGAGCGTCAGGTGAGTCCTTGTCATGGCGAGGACGCTAGAGTCTCACATGGATGTGAGAGTCAAGTCGTGTCGGTGACGCCTTCGCGGCGGGATCGGGGAGAGGCGCGTGCGGATCGGCGAACTGTCACGGCGGACGGGCGTCCACGAGCGCCTGTTGCGCTATTACGAGGAGCAGGGCCTGCTCCACCCCGAGCGGCGCTCCAGCGGCTACCGGGACTACGGCGACGCGGACGTCGACACCGTGCGTCGTATCCGCAGCCTCCTGGCCGCCGGTCTGAACACCTCCACCATCGCCACGATCCTGCCGTGCCTGCGCGACGACGGCGACCGGCTGGTCCCGACGTGCTCGGACCTGCTCGCCGACCTGCACCGGGAACGGGCCAGGATCACGCGGTCCATCACCGACCTGCGCACGTCCCTGGGCGCGCTGGACCAAGTCATCGCGGCGGCCCCGCCCGACGTCACGCGCCGGGCGCTGGCCACGCTCGACGGGGCTGTGCCGCGCGATGGCGAGACGACCGCTCCGGTCCCGGCCAACGGCTGAAGCGCGGATCCCGGCTAGGGCCGGGCGGGCGGGCTCAACCGCCCGGTCAGGAAGGCGATGATCTCGTCCCTGGCCTGGAGCGTGGGATGTCCCTCCTCGTCGACGAGGTGGGCGGTGACGACGCTGTGGGGGGTCTCGACGACGTCGGCGAAGAACGGCGGCGGGCTGGTGCCGGCCGCGCCACCCGAAAGGACGCGGCCGTCGAAGGCGTCGCCGAGCAGCGCCCGGTAGGCGGCGAAGCGCTGCCCGGTGCACCAGCGGTCGTCGTCGAAGCGGTAGGCGAGGACCGTCAGTCCGTCGCGGGTGAGGCGGTCGCGGACCGCGCGCGCGTCCTCGTCGCTGATCTCGAGTCCGGCGGGGTCGTCCAGCGGCAGCGACGGGTGGTTGACCACCGGCGCGATGACGGCCGGCTCCAGTGCCATGGTCAGCGCGAAGTTGCCGGTGAAGCACAGTCCGATCGCGCCGACGCCCGGACCGCCGCATTCGGCGTGGGCCTGGCGCGCGAGCCCGCGCAGCCAGGCCGTGACCGGGCTGGTGCCGCCGCCGGCGAACGCGCGGAACTCGGCGCTGACGCACGCGCGGCGCACGACCTGCCTGCCGGCCTCGGCCGTGGGGTAGGCGCCGTCGACGCCGAACAGTGAGGGGACATGGACGGTGAAGCCGGCGTCCCGCACCCACCGCGCCAGCCGAAGGACGTCAGGGCTGATGCCCGGCATCTCCGGCATCAGGACGACGGCCGGCCCGGAGCCGGCGGCGTACACGGTCTTCACCACCCCGTCCACGTCCACGAGTCGGCGGGAGAAGTCGGTGATGGCCTCGTCGAGGGGGCGGCCGGCAGCGTTCATGGTGACAGCGTGGCCCGATCCCCCCGTACCGCGTGAGAGGCGGGATCGCCAGGTATGCGGGTAATCTCGCCACAGGCTGAGAGGGGGGAGGCGGGCGTGAGCGCGTTGCGGGTCGGTGTCCTGGCCTATCCGGGCTGCTTCGCGTCCGAGGTGTTCGGCGTGCCCGACCTGCTGACGATGGCCGCGCACGTCGCCGGGCCGGACGGCTGCGGGTATGAGGTGGCGATCGTCTCGCCGCGTCGCCGGGTCACCGCGTCGGGCGGCGCGGCGCTGGAGGTCGCACCGCTGCGCGAGGTGGACCTCCTCGTCGTGCCGGGGTTCGCGCTGGTGCCGGGCCTGGACGTGGACGCCGAGCTCGCGCCCCTGGCCCCTGAGATCGCGGCGATCCGGGCACAGGCCGCGGCGGGCACGGTCGTCGTGTCGATCTGCGTCGGCGCGTTCCTGCTGGCCGAGGCCGGGCTGCTCCAGCGGCGCCGCGCCACGACGGCCTGGCTCCTGGCCGGGGAGCTGGCTCGGCGCTGCCCGGACGCCGACATCCGGCCCGAGTGTCTGGTCGTCACCGACACGGGGGTGACGACGACGGCGGCCTTCAGCGCCATGTACGACTTCGCGCTGGACCTGATCCGCCGGCACAGCGGCGCCGGCGTGGCGCGGGCGACCGCGCGGGTGGCGCTGCTGGACGATGCGCGATCGTCGCAGGCCCCCTACGTCGAGGCGCGCCTCCTGCCGCGGGCCGGAAACGCGTTCTCCCAGCAGGTCATGCGACGGCTGGACCAGAATCTCGCCGCCCGCTACGACCTGGTCGCGTTGTCGCAGGCGTTCAGGGTCAGCACGCGGACGCTGCTGCGGCGCTTCGCCGAGGAGACGGGGCAGAGCCCGCTGGAGTACCTGCAGTCCTCGCGGGTCCGTCGCGCCCGCCACCTGCTGGAGACCACGGACCGGACCGTCGCCGGCATCTCGGCCGCGGTCGGATACCGCGACCCCGGCACGTTCGCCGCCCTGTTCGCCCGGCACACCGGACGACGCCCGAGGGACTACCGGGCGGCCTTCCGCCGTGCCGGCTGACACGGCGGCGAACATGAAGCGGCCCTATCGGTCGGGCTTCCGGAACTCCAGCGTGTCGCCGGTGACCGGCTCGGTGAGCAACTCCTCCCACTCCGGCCGTGCGGTGCCGCGCTTGCCGGACTCCCTTCTTCCATCACCAGCTCGTCCTCACCGTCGGCCTCCAGGGCGTCGAGCTGGGGCTGCGGGTTCTGGCCGCGCGTCTGAGGCAGACGCCCGTTGGATCAAGGTCGCCTCCTCGCCGGGTGCCCCCGGTGGCGGTGCGGCTCTTTCACGCGATCGGCCGGGCTAACGCCGCCTGAGGACGAACGCCTGCGCATCGTCTGTCGTTCCGTTGATGGTGCCCACCGACCACAGGTCAGACGTTCCCGGGATCGTCGTGGTGTTGACGCTGCTTTCAGCAGCGCCGCGGCGGTCCTCCCGCGTCCACTTCTCGCCGTCGTAGTGGAGGAAGACGATCTCATCGGCCGGGCCGACGCCGCTTGCCCACACATGGTTCTTGCCCGCGGCTGTGACGCTGGTCAGGGAGACGTTCCAGGCGGGCAGCTTCACGGACTTCCAAGCGGCGCCGTCCCAGTGCATGACGAGCGGGACAGGAGGGACATCACTTCTCTTGTCGATGCATTCGCCCGACTGGTAGTCCCGCTCTTGTTCGCTTGAGGAGATCTCTCCCACGGCCCACACGTCGTCGGGGTCGGTCTGCCAGACGCTCTTCAGCACCCCGCCGCGTACGTGGGGGACCTGCCCGTTCCAGTTCGTGTGCGCCGGGCCCCTGTGCCAGATCTCGGGGGTGACCCCCTCGCATTTCAAGTGGTCTGTGGCGCCGACGATCCACTCGTGACCGCTCTTGAAGGAGATTGCGTTCAGCCTGGCGCCGTCGTAGTAGTCCTGCATCGTGAACTTCCTGCCGTCCCAGCGGACGACGAAGGGGAGTTGGGGGCCGTCACCGAGCAGCACCGCACGGCCTTTGTCCACGGCGATGTCGCGGAAGAAGAAGTTCTCGGCGATTCCGAACGGCTTGAAGGTCCTCCAGCGGCCGCCGCTTCGTCGGGCGAGCTTGGAACCAGCGGAAATCCAGACGTCATCCTGCCCGTCCACGTCGAGCGCGCTGAGGTGTTCCAACCTATTCCACGGCAACGGAACGCGGGCCCAGGTCGAGCCGTCCCACCGCAGGAGAACGCCCCAGCCCAACTCGTCGTCCGCGCTGTCTTCGAACCCGATGGCCCACGCGTCACGCGGTCCAGGCGCCTTCACCTCGATCATCCCCGAGGCCGACGTGAGCTTCGGGACCTTGATGTCCTTCCACCGCCTGGACTGCTTGATCGGGTCACTCGGTGTTGGCGATGTGGTGGGCGGGGCAGAAGCGGTGGCCGCCGGAGAAACGGGAGGAGTGGGGGACCGCACGGCCCCGGGCGTCTCACCCGAACATGCCGCCGGCACGCCGAGGAAGGCAACCATCGCCGCCATTCGCCACATGATCGTCACACTCGGCCATTCTTCCCGCCCGCCTTGGTGTCGTCCGATTTCTCCAGAAATATTGCTGACCTTCGGCATCAGGCACCGTAGAGGTCCCTGGGCACGCCCCCGTGCGAGGAGGCGGCCATCAAGGGGCGGACAGGACACGGGATTCGAGCTGGAGGTGCGTGGAGGGCGCGGCGGCCGGCGGGGTGAGGTTGAGGATCCAGTTGCCCAACCGACGGATCAGGCGGGTGCCGGGCGACCTCGCGGCGTGGCCTCGCTTGACCTTGACACTGTGACAAGGTCTTCACTGATGCCAAGGAGGTGGTCCCCATGGCTATGCCGAAACAGGACACGGATCTGTTCCCAGCTTTGCAGGGACTGGAGGCCGACGACTCGTCAGTGCGGCTGCGGGCGGCGCTGGCGCTCGGCACGAGCCCTGACCCGCGGTTCATCGACAAGCTCATCGAACGCTGCGCGATCGAGCCCGAATTCTCTGTGCGTGACATGCTGACGTGGGCGCTCACGCGCCACCCGGCGTCAATGACGGTCCCGGCGCTTGTCGAAGAAGTTCGCTCGGAGCATGCGCAGGCACGAAGCCAGGCGTTGCACACGCTGTCCAAGATCGGGGATCGGCATGCGTGGCCGGCGATCACACGGGCGCTCCTGCGCGACGCCGACGATGAGGTGGCGCGGAGCGCTTGGCGGGCGGCGGTCGTGCTCGTGCCCGATGGTGAAGTGCCCGAGTTGGCCGCGGTGTTGTCGACGCAGCTCGGGCGCGGCGGGCGGGAGATGCGGCTGAGCCTCAGCAGGGCGCTGGTCGCGCTCGGTGAGGTGATCGTGCCAACGCTGCGCGCCGCGATGACGGATCCCGACCCACAGGTACGCGCGCACGCGATCGCCACGGAGAAGCTGTTGCGCGACCCGGATGCCGGGGTGGCGTTCGCGATCGAGGAGGCCAAGCGTGTGGTGGCCCTCGGCGGCGCCGGCGAGGGCGAGTGACGGGCCGTGTTGATCGGTGATGTGGCACGGCGGTCCGGGGTCAGCGCCCGCATGCTCCGGCATTACGACTCGCTCGGCCTGGTGCGGCCGACGGGTCGCAGCGATGGCGGCTATCGCGAGTACTCCAGCGAGGACATCCGGCGGATCTTTCATATCGAGAGCCTGCGGTCGTTGGGGCTGTCGCTACGGGAAGTCGGGCGCGCACTGGATGATCCTGACTTCAGGCCCGCGGAGCTCGTCGACGACCTCATCCGCCAGACGCGAGAACGCATCGCGGCTGAGACACGGCTGCTCACGCGACTGCACCGGATCGGCGCTGCCGAACCCACGAGTTGGCAGGACGTCCTCCAGGCCGTCGCGCTCCTGCAAGCGCTGGGGTCGAAGAGCGCCGGTAGGCGCCAACGCGCGGCCCTGTCCTCTGTCGAAGAGGGCCCGGTGCCGGTGGAAGCGCTGGTCGAGGCAGTGCTGAGCGAGACGGACCCGAACGTCGCCGGAGCCCTTCGATGGGCGCTGGCGCAATCGGGCGACGACGGATTGGCGCTGCTTGCGGAAGGGCTCGGCTCACCGGTGGCCGAGGTGCGCAAACGTGCCGTCCAGTCCATCGCCGAGATCTCGGACGGTACGGCGACCGCGCTGCTGCAGGAGGCCCTCACCAGCCCCGACATCGTGGTCCGCAGGTACGCGGCTCTGGCACTGGGGGCCCGTGGCGGAGCCGAAGCCGTTCCGACGCTCATCGACATGGTTGTCGAGGGGACGAATGACGTCGATGCGGCCGATGCCCTGAGCGCGCTGGCGAGTCGTCCCGCCTCGGCGGATCGGATCGCTTCCATGCTCGTCGATCGCCTCGACCATGACACCGTCGAATCGTCGGCACGCCGACGGCTGACACAGGCGCTCGCGGACATCCCTGGAACCACAGCGTCACGAGCTCTCGCGGATCTGTCACATGACGAAGACCGTGCCGTTGCGCTTACCGCGGCATACATCCTCGGGATACGCGAGCAGGCGTCATGACCATGATCTACAAGTCAGAAGCCGGTGGACGCGAGCTCCTCGAGCACTACCGGCAGGCGCTGGAGGCATGGCCGGTTCCCGCCGAGCGGCTACGGGTGCCGACCCGTCAGGGCGAGACCTTCGTCCTCGCCTCCGGCCCGCACGACGCGCCGCCCCTGGTGCTGCTGCACGGTTCGGGCGCGAACGCGTCGATGTGGCGAGAAGATGTCGCCACCTGGTCTCAGAACTTCCGCACCTACGCCGTCGACCTCGTCGGCGAGCCGGGTCTGAGCGCGCCCTCGCGCCCCGCCCTGGACTCCGACGCCGTGGCACTCTGGCTGGACGACGTGCTGGAAGGGCTCAGGATCATCGAGGCCGCGTTCGTCGGCACGTCCCTCGGCGGCTGGACGGCCCTGGACTACGCCATCCGCCGTCCAGAACGGGTGACCCGCCTGGCGTTGATGTGCCCAGGCGGCGTGGGACGGCAGAAGGTCGGCTGGATGTTCAAGGCCCTGCTGACCCGCCTGTTTCAGCGCGGCGGACTGCGTGAGTCGGCGATGGAGGTCGCAGGACTGGACGGGGACAGGGACCGCCAGGCGCTCGACGCCGTCGTCCTGACGTTCACACACTTCAACCCGCGCAGAGAGAGGCTCCCGGTGTTCCCCGACGTGGCGTTGCGCGCTCTCACCATGCACGTCCTCGTCATCGTCGGCGGCCGTGACGTGATGTTCGACTCCCACCAGACCGCGCGGCGCGTGCGTGAGTGCATCCCGCACGCGACCGTGCATCTGCTGCCCGAGGTGGGTCACGCTGTCTTCGGCCAGGCCGAGCCGATCGCCGCGTTCCTCCGGGCCTGAGGGTCGCCCGAGGGGATCTCCCCCTCGGGCTCCGGGGTTGACTGGTAGAAGTCGTTGATCAAGTGGTCTGTGTCCGAGCCAGTATGGCCTCCGGCAGCGTCACCATCCGGGTGATCCGGTCGGTGTCGGGTCGACCTCCGCCATCACCGGCATGACGCAGCGCACCCACCGCCGCCGGGGCGGCCCGCGCGCTCTTCGATGATGACGACCCCGCCTCCTCCTCGTCCAGGTCGTCGACGTCGTCGTCGAAGGCCGGGTGCCTGTCCTCGCTCATCCCCACATCCTTCGGAAAGATCGGGGGCTGCCCGGCACGACCACCTGTCCGATCCCCATCACTTGCCTTGGCCATCTCCGTGCCCGACTGCCGCTTGGGCGCCTGCCGCAGCCGCTCCAACTCCGAGATCCGCGCCCCCTCGGGAACCACCAGCAGCCCCGACCACGCCTGCGGCAACCCCGCATCGGCGCGCTCCACCTGACGCGCCACCGTCGCATACAGACGCTCATCCGCCCGCGCCCGCACCGAGCCGACCAGCCGCTCCAGCCCCGTCACCCCGGCAGCAGCATCCGATGCCGGCGTAGCCACGCCACCGACTGATCGAACAACGCCGTCGGTCCTTCCGCATGCGTCCACGCCCGCCCATACAAGAACGTCAAGAACCGCTTCGACAGCGCCCGGCTCTCCCAGGACTCCCGACCACCGAAACCGTCCCTAGCAGCGCGACCCCCAGAAGTCTGACGACCGATGATCAAGCCTGCGGCCCGGTGAGGGGCCGGCAGGGCGGGCCGGGGCCGTGCCCTGCCGGGTGCGGGGTGCGTCAGTTGCAGGGGCTGCTGGACCAGACGATGTAGCCGGACAGCCGGCCCCAGCTGGAGACCTCGCCGTCGCAGAACTGCGTCTTGACGCCGACGAGGTTGGTGCGGGCGGCGTCGGAGTAGTACTGGGTGTTGCACATGTAGCCGGCCGGGCAGGCGGGGGCGGCCTGCGCGCCGGCCGGTACGGTGGCCAGCGCGGCGGTGGTCAGGGCCGCGGCGACCAGGACGCGACGGATCATGGATGGTCCTTCCTCGAGCGGGGAACAGCACGAAGATCACGTTGATCGACATGATCCGTCCCGCGGGAACGGAACGCAAGAGCGGCTCATCTTCGGCCGCGCCCCAACCACCCCAACCGCCCCGGCGGCCCGGCGGAGGCCACCGGCGCGGCGGGGTCAGCCGCCGCGCTTGGGTTCGCGCAGCAGCGGGTGGATGCGCATCGCCACCTCCAGCTCCCCCGGCAGCTCGTCGCGGTAGCGGCCGAGGGTGGACAGGTCGCTGTGGCCGAGGACCCGGCGCACGGCGTCCATGTCGACGGCGTCGGCCAGCAGATGGGTGGCCGTGGTGTGCCGTAAACCGTGAGGGGTCACCGAGCGGCGCTGGGCCGGCTCGACGCGCGCCTGCACCCGGTCGATCACTCCCTGGACGGCGCCGCGGGCCAGGCGCCGGCCGCGCCAGGACAGCAGCAGCGCCTTGCCGTCGGGGCCGCCGGCGGCCCGGTCGGCGACCAGGGGGCGGCCGCGGTCGAGGTAGGCGTCCAGGGCTTCGGCCACGGCCTGGGGCAGCGGGACGTCGCGGGTGCGGCCGCCCTTGCCGAAGATGCGCCAGTAGCGGACACCGTCGTTGGTGTAGAAGTCCTCGACGTTGGCGCGCACGAGCTCCGAGACGCGCGGGCCCATGGTGGACAGCAGCAGCACGATGAGCGCGTCGCGCGATTCCATGCGCTGGTCGCGGCGGCCCTGCTGAGGGGCCTCCTCCAGGGTGCGGGCGGCCCCGATGAGGCCCTGGGCCTGCTCGCGGGTCAGGGCGCGCCGTTCGGGGCGCAGGCCGCCGCGCTGGCGGGCGGTGACGGTGGAGACGGTCATCGGGTCGAGCTGGACCCAGCCGGCCAGCAGGGCGTGCTTGAACAGGGCCGAGACCGAGCGGCGGAAGCGGGCCTGGGAGGAGGGCGACTGGCCCGGCGTGGTGCCGTCGGCGGCGTGGGTGCGCCGCCCGTCGGGTTTGCGGGCGAAGGCCAGCAGAATGGCGTCGATGTCCTGGCCGGTCAGGTCGTCGAGCACGCGCTCGCCTCCGGCCAGGTCAACGAGCGTCGCCACGTCGCGGGCGTAGACCTCGGCGGTGGCGGGGGACAGGGCCCCCGTCAGCGTCCGTGCCCGCACCAGTTCCACGTAGCGGTCCGCCGCCTCGGCCACCGTGACCCGTTCGAGCTGCGCAGGCCGCACCGTCCCCCTCCTCGTCTCGTGTGGCCGGTCCGTACGACCGGCGAGGTCGTACGGCCGAACTCAAGATCCACGAGGGAGACGGTAGCGGCCGCCACCGACAGAAACTCAGATGTCGCGGAAGGTCTCGATGCGCGCGCCGAGCGCGTTGAGCCGTTCGGCGAGGTCCTCGTAGCCGCGGTTGATCACATACACGTTGCGCAGGACCGAGGTGCCCTCGGCGGCCATCATGGCCAGCAGGACGACCACGGCGGGCCGCAGCGCGGGCGGGCACATCATCTCGGCGCTGCGCCAGCGGGTGGGGCCCTCGACGAGCACGCGGTGCGGGTCGAGGAGTTTGACCGAGGCGCCCAGGCGGGTCAGTTCGGTCAGGTAGATGGCGCGGTTGTCGTAGACCCAGTCGTGGATGAGGGTGGAGCCCTGGGCGGTGGCGGCGATGGCGGCGAAGAACGGGACGTTGTCGATGTTGAGGCCGGGGAACGGCATCGGGTGGATCTTGTCGATGGGGGAGACGAGCTTGGAGGGACGCACGGTCAGGTCGACCAGGCGGGTGCGGCCGTTGGCGGCGGCGTATTCGGCGCCGCGGTCGTGGTCGAGGCCCATCTCCTCCAGCACCGCGAGCTCGATCTCCAGGAACTCGACGGGGACGCGGCAGATCGTCAGCTCCGAGGAGGTGACGACGGCGGCGGCCAGCAGGCTCATCGCCTCGACGGGGTCCTCGGAGGGGGAGTAGTCGACGTCGCGTTCGATGGTGGCCAGGCCGTGGACGGTCAGCGTGGTGGTGCCGATGCCGTCCACCCGCACGCCGAGCTGCTCCAGGAAGAAGCACAGGTCCTGGACCATGTAGTTGGAGGAGGCGTTGCGGATGACGGTGACGCCGTCGTGGCGGGCGGCGGCCAGCAGCGCGTTCTCGGTGACGGTGTCGCCGCGTTCGGTGAGCACGATGGGGCGGTTCGGGGCGGCGCCGCGGTCGACGCGGGCGTGGTAGAAGCCGCCGGTCGCGGTGATGTCCAGGCCGAAGTGCTTGAGGGCGGACATGTGCGGCTGGACGGTGCGGGTGCCGAGGTCGCAGCCGCCGGCGTAGGGGATGTTGAACTGGTCGGTGCGGTGCATGAGAGGGCCGAGGAACATGATGACGCTGCGGGTGCGGCGCGCCGCCTCGGTGTCCATGGCCTCCAGTTCGAGGCGGGCCGGAGGGACGATCTCCAGGTCGTTGCCCTCGTTGATCCACCGGGCGCGTACGCCGATGGAGGCCAGGACCTCCAGGATGCGGTAGACCTCCTCGATGCGGGCGACCTTGCGCAGGATGGTGCGGCCGGAGTTGAGCAGGGAGGCGCACAGCAGGGCCACGCACGCGTTCTTGGAGGTCTTGACGTCGATGCTGCCCGACAGGCGGCGCCCGCCGACCACGCGCAGGTGCATGGGGCCGGCGTAGCCGAGTGAGACGATCTCGCTGTCGAGGGCTTCGCCGATGCGGGCGATCATCTCAAGGCTGATGTTCTGGTTGCCGCGCTCGATGCGGTTGACGGCGCTCTGGCTGGTGGCCAGGGCGTCGGCCAGTTGAAGCTGGGTCCAACCACGGTGCTGGCGCGCGTCCCGAATCAACCGGCCGATCCGCACAAGGTAGTCATCTGTCACAAGAGCCGAGAATATCTCACATATGAGATCGGGCCACGCCTGCCCCTGCCGACGCGCCGGACAACTCCCGATGCGCCGCCAGATGGGCCGGCGTGACCTCGGGCTTACGCTTGCCGACGAACGCGGCCCGGGCCGCGGCGAAGCCGTGCCGGTCGTCGAACATGTCGCGGCTCATCTCGGCCAGCTCCTCCACCCGGTAGGCCTCCAGCGGCTTGCGCCGCTCGTCCTCCTCACGCTGCGCGCGCCGCGCGGCCAGCAGCCGCCCGTACCCGGCGTCGTGGGCCAGGCGCTCGGCGTAGTCGAGCACCGCCCGCTCGAACTCCAGCCGCGACCCGGGCAGCACCTCGTCGGCCAGGCCCAGCGCGGCGGCCTCGGCCGCCCCCACGGGCAGGGCGTCCTGGGTCAGCCGGTGCGCGGCGTCGGCGCCGACCCGCCGGGGCAGCGTGTAGGTCCACAGCTCCGAGCCGAACAGCCCCATGGTGCGGTAATGGGGGTTGAGCACCACGGACTGGCGCACCAGCACCCGGTCGGCGCCCAGGCCCATCATGACGCCGCCGGCGCCGGCGTTGCCGCCGATCGAGGTGACCACGAGCTGCCCGGTACAGGAGACGATCTCCCGGCACACCTGGTTGATGGCGTTGATGTTGACCCACGCCTCCATCTGGGGGTGGCGGGCCGAGTCGATGACGTTGAGGTGGATGCCGTTGGAGAAGACCTCGCCGCCGCGCACCACCAGCACGCGGGTGTCCTGCGCGACGGCGTAGCGCAGGGCCGAGGCCAGGCGGCGGCACTGCTCGCCGGACATGGCGCCGTTGTAGAAGTCGAAGCTGACCACGCCGACGCTGTCACTGCGGTCGTAGGTGATCTCGCTGTAGCCGGTGCGCTCCTCGGCCAGCGCGGCCTGCTCGCCGAGCACGGTGACGGCGGGCAGCTTGACGGCGCCGGGCTCGTCACGGCGCAGGTGTCCCACCCAGACCGACCCGTCGCCGGTGTGGACGAGCAGGGCGCCCTCGCGCCGGCCGGCCACGGTGCCGGGCCGGCCGGACAGGGCGGGCCCCCGGTAGACGTCGAAGACCCGCACCGAGGTGCCGGCCAGCAGGGCGCGGCCGCCGGGCGCGCCGTCGGCGGCCCGTACGCGGCGCAGCACCGCGTCGGTGGGCTCCTCCCAGGAGAACTCGCGGTCGGCGTGGCGCATGGCCGGGCGCAGCCGCCCCACGACCTCCGGGCGCCGGTAGTCCAGCGGGGCCGGGGTGAAGGAGGGATCGGCGGCCTTGGCGGCCACCTCGGCCACCAGCTCGACGGCGGCGTCGGCGACCGGCCCGTTGTAGAGGGCGGACTTGCGCGGGGGTTCGGCCGGCATGGGGAAGGTGCGGTAGCCCCAGATGGGGCCGGCGTCCATCTCCTCCACGGCCTGCAGCGCCGTGACACCCCAGGTGGGTTCGCCGTCGAGGATGGCCCAGTCGAGCGAGGACGGGCCGCGGTCGCCGGGCGGGCCGGGGTGGATGATGACCGTGCGCTGAGTCTGCCACAGCCGCGTGGGCACCTTCTCCTTCAGGAACGGGCAGATGACCAGGTCGGGTTTGGCCAGCTGGGCGGCCTCCAGCATCACCTGCTCCGACAGGGCCAGCTCGACGGTGACGTCGTGGCCGGCCCGGCGCAGCTCCAGCCAGGCGCGCTGGGTCAGGCCGTTGAACGAGGAGCAGAGCAGCAGGATACGCAACGGGGGACTTCCTTCGGATCTTCGTCGCAAGCTAGGGGGAGGGGCCGGCCGGGGGCGGGCCCGCGGTGAGGCAGGGGAGCGGCGGCGGTCTCAGCGGGGCCGGCGGGAGACGCCGTCCCATCGGCCCCGCGCGTTTAAGACAGCCACATATGTCCCGTACATGCATTGATGCTTACATGCCGGGGCAAGTACTGCTGACATAACCCCGCAAAAAGCCGCCCTGTGCCGCACCAATCGTCCACGAATGCCGGAATTTTCGGAGGGGGTGCAGCCACGGCGCAGCCATCCCCACCCCCACACGACCCACCAGCCCCGCGTCCGAAACCCCCCACGATCCGTACCCCACCCGCCTCCAACGCGTCACCACACCCCACCCGCACCCGCCCCCCGGCCACCCCCCGTAGGTTGACCCCATGAACATCTGCGTCTTCCTGTCAGCCGCCGACCTCGCCGACACCTACACCCGCCCCGCCCGCACCCTCGCCGAACTCATCGGCAAAGGCGGCCACACCCTCGTATGGGGCGGCTCCGACGTCGGCCTCATGAAAGTCGTCGCCGACGGCGTCCACGAAAACGGCGGCCGCCTCATGGGCGTGTCCGTGCACTTCCTCGTCGACAAGGTCAGGACCGGCGTCGACGACATGGTCATCGCCCGCGACCTCGCCGAACGCAAACGCCTCCTGCTCGACAAGGCCGACGCCGTCCTCATCATGGTCGGCGGCACCGGAACCCTCGACGAAGCCACCGACATCCTCGAACTCAAGAAGCACGGCCACACCGACAAACCCGTCGTCCTGCTCAACACCGCCGGCTTCTACGACGGCCTCAAGCAGCAGTTCCAGCGCATGGAGGACGAAGGCTTCCTGCCCCGCCCCCTGTCCGAACTCATCTACTTCGCCGAGGAACCCGCCGAGGCCATGACCTACCTGCAGCAGCACCTCACCGACCGCTGACCCCCACCCACCGCCCGAGCCTCAACGCCCGGCGACGAGAGCCGAGCCGAACACCCACGAAGACGTCTGAGCGATGAAGTCCGCCGGGAACCCCAGCACGAACCCCGTGGCCTCCTCCAAACGCGCGACACTCGCCGCCGGCAGAACCACATCGACGGCCGCCAGATCGTCACCAAGCTGCTCCACGCTGCGCGCCCCCACGATCGGATGGATCACCTCGGAGCGGCCCGCCGCCCAGGCGATGGCCACCTGCGCAGGCGTCACCCCCAGCTCCCCGGCGACCTCCCACACCACCCGCGCCATCGCATGCTCACGCGCCGACAACGACCCGCCATCCAACCGGCCACCCGCCACGCGACCACCGGGACGGCTGTACTTACCGGACAGCACACCGCCGCCCAACGGACCCCACGCCGCCACCCCCAACCCCAGCGACTCGGCCATCGGCAGCAACTCACGCTCGACGTCCCGCTGAAGCAGGCTGTACGGCACCTGAAGACCCACGAACGGGCTCCACCCATGCCACTGCGCCAGCGTGTTGGCCCGCGACACCACCCACGCGGGACAGTCGGAGATCCCCACGTACAGCACCTTCCCGGCCCGCACCGCGTCGTCCAACGCCCGCATCGTCTCCTCGACGGGAGTGTCGCGATCCCACAGATGCACCCAATAGACGTCCACGTAGTCCGTACGCAGCCGCCGCAGACTCAACTCCAAAGACGCCCGCAGATTCTTGCGATGGTTACCCGCCGCGTTCGGATCGGCCCGATCACGCGACACGGTGTACTTCGTGCCCAGCACGAACGACTCACGCCGCCCCTCCAGCACCCGCCCGACAATCTCCTCGCTGGCCCCGTCACGGTAATTGACCGCCGTGTCGATCATGTTGCCGCCCGCCTCGGCATACACATCCAGCATCCGCCGGCACTCCGGCAACGGCGCACCCACACCGCCCTGCTCACCGAAGGTCATGGCCCCCAGGATCAGCTCCGACACCCGCAGCCCGCTCGCCCCCAGCGTCCGGTACCTCACGCCGTCACCGACCCGCCGAACAGCTCCCCGGCCCGCGCGACGACCTCCTCGTGCGGCACGTCCCGGACGCGCTCGTCCAGCGCCCAGCGATGCCCGAACGGATCGAGCACCTGACCGGTCCGCTCGCCCCAGAACGCGTCGTGCACCGGCTCGAAGACCACGGCCCCCGCCTCCACCGCCCGATCCCAGGCGGCATCGACATCCGGGACCGGCACATGCAGCGCCGCGCAGGTGCCGCCCAGCGCGACCGGAGCCCGCATGCCCCGCTCGGGCATCTCCCCGGCCACCGCGAGAAGAGTGTCGCCGAGCAGCAGATCGACGGTCAGCGTACGGCCGCCCGGCAACGTGATGCGCTTGGTCTCCCGCGCCCCCAGCGCCTCGGCGTACCAGGCGGCGGCCTCGGCGGGATCGGTGACGACCAGATGGATCGCGATATGCGTCATGACCACGACCATACGACCTGTATGGACAACAAGTCCATACGAATTGTCTGTACGAAACGTCCATACACGCCGTCATACACTCGACCCCATGGCCCCGAAGCGCACCACCCCGCCCGCCCGCCGATCCAGCACCACACCAGCCCCCGCAGAGCTGCGCGAACGCATCCTGACGGCCACCCGCGACCTGCTACGGGACCACCGCTTCGACACCCTCAGCGTGGCCGACATCCTCACCGCCGCCGACGTCTCCCGCGCCAGCTTCTACTTCTACTTCGCCGGCAAGCAGGCCGTCCTCGGCGAACTCGTCCGCGACGCCGTCACACAGGGACAACAGGCGGCCGAACCCTGGATCGACCGCCGGCAGGACCCGGCCGACGCACTGCGGGCCGGCGTGAGCGACGGCGCCCGCCTGTGGCGCGCCAACGCCGGCGTCCTCAGGGCGATCGCGGAGAGCTGGGGCTCCGACGACGGCCTGCGCACCCTGTGGCTCGAACAGATGGACCTGTTCACCGAGGCCGCCGCGGCCCGCATCCGATCCGACCCACAAGCCCTGCGACACCTCGGCGGCGCGGACGTCCGCGCCGTGGCTGCCTCACTGACCTGGATGGGGGAGCGGCTCTACTACCTCGCCGCCTCCGGGGTGCCGCCCTTCGACGACGAGCAGGTCCTCATCGACGTCCTCACCCACGCGTGGACCTCGACGCTCTACGGCCACCGCCCGCAGCCCGGCAGCCACCCCTGAGTACAGTGTCGGAGTGACGGGGGAGCAGGCGGAGCGAGCGAGCGCGCGGGTGGACAGCTGGATCTGGGCGGTGCGGCTGACCAGGACCCGTTCGATCGCGGCCGACGCCTGCCGGGGCGGGCACGTCCGCGTCAACGGGGTGCGGGTCAAGCCCGCGCACGTCGTCCGGGCCGGTGACGAGGTCCGGCTGCGGCACGACGGGCGCGAACGCATCGTGGTCGTCTCCCGGATCATCACCAAGCGCGTCGGCGCCGCCGTGGCCGCCGAGTGCTACGTCGACAAGAGCCCTCCGCCTCCTGCGCGGGAGGAGGTCGTCACGGTGGCGGTGCGGGCTCGTGGCGCGGGCCGGCCGACCAAGCGCGAGCGCCGCGACCTCGACAGGCTGCTCGGACGTCCGGCGGCCGAGGAGCGGAGCCGCCGGGCCCGCCCGGAGTGAACCTCTTTCATACCGAACAGAACCCACCTTCTGTCCGGTATGGGATATTTCATGCCGGTCCGGGGTGGTCAGAGGCGGTTCACGAAGCGGGTGGCCGCGCGATGGCTCATGCCGGTCTCGCCGCGCACGAGGAAGACGGCTTCCTGGAGCTGACCCATGGCCTTGAGCTCGCGAGCCTGGTCGACCAGGTCGTCGCTGGGGGTGAGGCGGTTACGGGGCCGCTGGGTCAGGCGGACCGCCAGAATGATCAGGTAGATGATCGCGATGGTGACGACGGCCGTGAGCGCGATGAGGCCCGGGGTGGAGATCGCCAGGCTGAGCATGAACTGATCGTAACCCGTCGGCGCCGCGGGCGTCAGGGCGCGGGGGCCTCAGGGCGGCCGGCCCGGCCGGCCCGGCGGGGCCTCAGCGGTCGCCGGCGGGCGTGGTCGCGGTCCCGTCGCGGACGCTGTCGACGAAGGCGGTGGCCTCGTCGTGGTCCATGCCGGTCTCGCCGCGTACGAGGAAGACGGCCTGTTCGGTGCGGCCGTCGCGCTTGAGGGCGCGGACGCGGGCGGCCAGGTCGGCGGTGTGGCCGGCGGGCTGCACGGCGGCGACGGAGGGTGGGGTGGGGTGCGGTTGGAGGGCGGGGTGGCGGATGGGGCGGCCGTGGGCCAGGCCGTCGACGGCGTCCTTGGCTTCCTTCAGGCCCATGCCGGTGTGCTGGCGCAGCAGTTTGATGGCGTGGATGGGCTGTCCGGTGGCCGCCAGGTGGCGTACGCGGGCGTCGAGCTCCTGCGGGCTCGCGGGGCGCGGGAGCCGGGACGGTGTGCCGCCTCGGGTGGCGCGGGTGATGGCGACGGCGGCGATGGCGGCGGCGAACAGGACGACGAAGCTGAGCAGGATGAGGATTTCGGGCGCGCCGAGGTTCATGGTGTTCATCGTAGGCGGCGCGGTGCTGGTGCGTTCCTGGTGTGATCAGGACATGTCGGATTGCTCGATAATGAACATTATGTCAAGTAAGACCGGTTGTGACGGTGCGTGACCATGACGGAACGCTTGACCATCGGTGAATTTCCTGTCCCCCGGCGCCTGTGGCGTTTAGGGTGGGAAGCCTGCTATCGCGCCGCGAGAGGAGCAGCACGTGGGGACCGAGTCTGTTTTATGTCCGGTGTGCCAGGGGGTCCTGCCGGCCTCCGGCCGGGAATCGTACACCGCGCTGCGAGGCCGGTTGATCGTGACGAACGGTTACTGCGCAGGTGGGTGTGAGGAGCGGCGGGCCGCTACGGAGCCGATCCGGCGGATGCCGCGTCAGGTTCCCGCGGTGCCCGGTGTGGCGCCCGTCGCGGGTCCGGTCGCCGCGGGTGGTGCCGGGGTGACGCCGCTCCCCCAGGCGCAGGCGGTGCCGGGGCACGGTGGTCCGGTGCGGGGCGCGCCGTATGAGCAGCAGTACGAGCAGCAGCCCTATGAGCAGCCTTATGAGCAGGTGGCCGAGGCGCGGCTGGCTCCGGTCGTGCGGATCTCGGGCTGATTCTCCGGCTGGTGAGTGGGTGCTCCCGTGGTGGTGCGGGGGTTGTGCCGTGTCAGTGGTGGCCTTCGGTGGTGTGCCAGTAGTCGCGGGTTCGTACGGCTTGGCCGTGTTCGTTGAAGTGGGCGAAGACGCAGCCAGCGAGGGTGACGGGTGTGCCGTTGTCGTGGGCGTGGACGCGGAATTCGATGGCGGCCTGGTCGCCGTCGACGACGGGGGTGGCGAAGGTGACGCGGGGGTCGGTTTCGCCGGTGAAGGACCAGCGGATGTAGTCGGCGATGGCTCCTCTCCCCCGGTGGGGTGGGCGGAAGGGCATCGAGGTGTGTTCGGCGTCGTCGGCGTAGAGGGTGATGAGGGCGTCGACGTCGTGGTGGGTCCAGGCGTGTTGCCAGGTGTCGGCGAAGCGTTGTGCGGCGGTTCGCGGGTCCATGGGGTCATTGTGGCGGTTGGTGGGGGGCGGCGGGTCTCGTTCGGCGGGGTGAGTGGGGTGCTCCTCCCCCGGCGTGGGGACTTCAGCGACCTGCGATGAGCGGGAGCAGCAGGTCGTCGATGACCGACTCGATCTGCTGCTCGGTGCTCTTGGGCTGTCCGCTGACGCAGTGGTAGAGGAGCATCGCGGGCCCGGCCGCGGCGATGGCCGTCTCGCTCGCCCCCGGTGCGGCGCCTCCGTGTCTCTTGATCAGCTCGATGATGCCTCTCTCGCAGGGCGCGGTCACCGACTCGTGGAAGAGCACGCGTAGCTGGGCCGTCTGCTCGTCTCCTGCGGCCGCCACCGCCTGGAAGGCTGTGCCCTTGGAGTCGTACAGCGTCTGGTTGAGGTACCGGAGCAAGGTCAACAGGCCGTCGCGGAGTGGCGTGTTGGGCGGGATCTCCGGTGGGGCGGCAAGCAGGTCGCGCAGCGCGTCGCGCACGAGTTCGTCCTTGTTGCGCCACCTTCGGTAGAGGGCCGCCTTGCCGGTGCCGGCCGCGGCGGCGACCCGGTTGGTGCTCAGCTTGGCGTAGCCGACGGTGCCGAGCTGCTCGATGACCGCGTCGAAGATGATCCGCTGCAGTGCCTCGCCGCGCCGTCGCGTGGGGGGCGGCTGCGGCCGCGCCGGTTGTTGCGCCGATGTGGTCATCGACACCTCCTTCACGCGGGACTGGTTGCGCTCTCACCCTACCGGCCTCATATAGTGAACCACCTAGTTCCCTATTGAGGCTTCAGTTCCGATGGAGGACAGATGTCGAGCCCACCCGAACGATCCGCTGCCGCAGCACCGGCGGCCGCCCCCGAGAAGGCGCCGAGAGCCGCTGATGCGAAGCTGACCGGTGTCTCCGCGATAACCCTGGCGGTGATCGTTTCCTGCGAACTGGTCCTGATGCTCGATGCCACGATCATGAACGTGGCCCTGCCCCAGATCCGCGGCGGCCTCGGGTTCACCCCCGCCGGACTGTCCTGGGTCACCAACGCCTTCCTGCTCGCCTACGCCGGCCTGATGCTGCTCGGCGGGCGCGCCGGCGACCTTCTCGGCCACCGCCGGGTGTTCCTTGCCGGGATGGTGCTGTTCACCGCCGCTTCCCTGCTGGGCGGGCTGGCGCCCAGCCCTGAAGTGCTCATCGTCGCCCGCGCCGCGCAGGGTCTCGGCGCGGCGCTGGCCGCGCCGAGCACGCTGGCCCTGCTGACCACCAACTTCCGGGGCGGTTTGCAGGCCAAGGCGCTGGGCGTCTACTCCTCCGTCACGGCCTCGGCGATGACCCTCGGCCTCGTCCTCGGGGGCGTCATCACCACCGCGCTGTCGTGGCGCTGGGTGCTGTTCATCAACGTCCCGATCGGGCTGTTGGCCGTCCTGATCGCACCGCGCTATCTCGCCGAGTCGCCGCGGCAGGTCGGCCGCTTCGACGTGGCCGGGGCGCTGACGTCGATGTCCGGGCTGGTCGCCGTCGCCTTCGCGTTGGTGCGCGCCGCCGAGCACGGCTGGCGGGACCCGGCCGCGTTCGCAGGGTTGACGGCCGGGATCGTGCTGCTGGCCGCGTTCGTGCTGATCGAGTCACGGACGCGGCAGCCGATCATGCCGCTCCGGCTGTTCGCCGATCGCACCCGTGCCGGCGCCTTCGCGGTCCTGCTGCTGATCCCCATGGTGACGATGAGCATGCAGTTCTTCATCGTCCAGTTCCTGCAGCAGGTGCTGCGCTACAGCCCCCTGCAGGCCGGCCTGGCGTTCCTGCCCATGGCGGTCGGGATGCTGCTGACCGCGCAGAACGCCTCACGAGCGATCGCCAAGTTCGGCGGCAAGAGCGTCGCGCTCATCGGCGTGGCCCTGCTCACCGCGGGCGTCGCGTGGCTCGTCCCGATCACGGCGACGACCGGCTATGCGGCCGGCATCGCCGGTCCCCTCCTGCTGGCGGGGGCGGGGCTGGGGTTGGTGGTGGTGCCGTTCAACATGGCGATCATGTCCACGGTCGAGCCTGCCGAGTCGGGGTCCGCCGCCGGGGTGCTCCAGACCGCGATGCTCACCGGCGCTTCACTCGGTGTGGCCGTGCTGTCCGCCGTGTACGCCTCAAGCATCAAGCACGACAGCGGCTCCGCGACGCAGCCCACGGTCCAAGCCGTCGCTGAGGGCATGGGGACCGCCTTCACCGTCAGTCTCACGTTCGCGGCCGCCGCTCTTTTGATCACCCTTCTGGTGGTCAAGAGAGCGGGTGCACGATGAGGATGAGCACCGGGGAGGGGCAGATGTTCGCGCCCGGCTCATGGGCTGATCGCCGTCCCGTCATCCGGCGGGCCTACCGTGCCGGGGCATGAAGAGCATCGCCATCATGATGTGCGCCGGCGCGTTGGTCGCCGGCCTCGCCGCGCCGGCCGCCGCCGAGCCCGGGCGGGAGGCGTTCGGCAGGGCCACGCTGACGGGCTTGGCCGTGCTGCCGGCCCAGACGTTCGTGCCCGGCAGCGAGCCGTCCGGCGCGCAGCTGGGCACGGACCCGATCAACGGGGTCACCCCGCCGTTCCCGGGCCAGCCGGTGCAGGGTTTCAGTGGCGTCGCGCGTCGTCCCGACGGCTCGTACGACGTGCTTTCCGACAACGGCTACGGCGCCAAGGCCAACAGCGCGGACTTCCTGCTGCGTGTTCACCGGATCAGGCCGGACTTCGCCGCGAAGTCGGTCCGGGTGCTCGGCGGTTTCCAGCTGTCCGACCCGCGCAAGCTGGTGCCGTTCCCGCTCACCAGGGCCGACCGGCTGCTGACCGGGGCGGACTTCGACGTCGAGTCGATCGTGCGGGCCGCGGAGGGCGGCTACTGGATCGGTGACGAGTTCGGCCCGTTCCTGCTGCACGTGGACGGTGAGGGGCGGCTGCTGGACGCGCCGATCGAGCTGCCCGGTGTGAAGGCGCCGGAGAACCCGTATCTGAACGGGGCGGAGGCGAATCTGGGCCGCAGCAAGGGTTTCGAGGGGATGGCGAGGTCGGTGGACGGCCGCCGTCTGTACCCGTTGCTGGAGGGCACGGTGGCGGGCGACCGGCCGGGCGAGTTGCGCATGTACGAGTTCGACCTGCGCGGGAGTGCCTACACCGGGCGGCGCTGGACGTATCGGCTGGATGACCCGTCGCACGCGATCGGTGACATGACGGCGGTGGATCGGCACAGGTTCCTGGTCATCGAGCGGGACAACCTGCAGGGCGACGCGGCTGAGGTCAAGCGGGTGTATCTGGTGGACACGCGGGACAGGGACGGTGACGGGGCGGTGGACAAGACGCTGGTCGCCGACCTGCTCGATCTGGCGGATCCGCGTGGTCTCGGTGGTGGCGGTGCGGGGGGCACGTTCAGGTTCCCGTTCCAGACGATCGAGGATGTGGTCGTCCTGGACGACCGTACGCTGGGCGTTCTGGATGACAACAACTATCCGTTCTCCTCCGGCCGTACGCCTGGTCGGCCGGACGACAACGAGTTCATCACCGTGCGGCTGGCGAGGGGGCTCGGCGCCGATCCGCGCGTCTACCGGTAGTGGCTGCTCGGTGCGCTTCGACCGCGGGCCTGTACCGGCTCGGGTGGCCCGCGGTCGAGGTGGCGCTGTGTCCTGGAGCGGCGTCGGTCAGCAGGACGTGGAGTCCGCCGACGTCCCTTCGGCGCAGGCCGCGGCGAGGAGTGTCGAGCGCAGGGCCGTCAGGCTGGGCGGGGTGGTGCTCGCCGGCTCGGTGCCGCCCGCGGGTACCGAGGTCGCCGTGGCCGAGGGCTTGCTCGTCGGTGTGAAGCAGGGGTCGAGGTCGTCGCAGGTGGGCGTGGGAGACGGCTCCGCCTCGCTGTCCTCGGAGAGGTAGGTGTAGCCGAGGAGCTGTGCCGCGCGCCGTGCGTCCATGAGGGGGGCGACCACCGGGCCGCCCGCGGACTCCTCGACGAACAGGCCTTCGCCGATCGGGGTGTAGACGGTTCGGGCGTAGGTGAGCTGGGCGGGGTCGGTGACGGGGCGGCCGAGGAGCTGCTGGCGTTCGGCGAGGTTGTGGACGAACATCAGGCCGGTGCCCGCTGTGCCGATGGACTCCTTGAGTTCGGCGAGGGTGGTGGTGGCCGGTTGCTCGACCCGGATGCGGATCTTGCCGTCGGTGTATCCCTGGCCGAGCCGTCCGGCCAGGACCTTGTCGACGCGTACGACGAGGCCGGCGTAGCGCATGGCGGCGTCCTGGCTGTCGTAGGGCACGACGGGTGCCCCGCTGTCCCCGTCGTCGGAGGCGTAGGCGATGCCGGGTTCGATGTCGACGACGGTGCCCTGGACGAGCGCTGCGGCGGCCTTGAAGGCGCCGGAGTCGGATGCTCCGGGGACGATGTCGGCCACCGAGTCGAACAGGTACTGGCCGTCCGACATGCTGGCGCCGTAGCGGAGCTTGGCCCAGAAGGAGGGTTGCGGGCTGCTGGTGAGGAGGGTGCCCGCGAAGGTGCCGGTGAGGACGGCGGCCAGGAGGGTGAGGATGAGCGGGAGGCG
The DNA here is from genome assembly GCF_013363975.1 of Nonomuraea montanisoli. Taxonomy (GTDB): domain Bacteria; phylum Actinomycetota; class Actinomycetes; order Streptosporangiales; family Streptosporangiaceae; genus Nonomuraea; species Nonomuraea montanisoli. The sequence continues at coordinate 416,452 of NZ_JABWGN010000006.1, forward strand.
CTTGTTCACGTTCACCATTCCCCGTTGATGTGGGAGCGGTCGTGGCTGCTGTAGGTCTGGGTGGTGGAGGTGCCTTGCTTCATGCAGGAGGTCAGGTTGGTGTGGCCGAGGCCGATGGCGTGTCCGATCTCGTGGCAGGCCGTCTTCTTGCGGATGGTGGTGGTGGTCATGTCGGCCAGGTCGAAGCGGAGTTCGGCGCGGTCGCAGGTGTATTCGCCGCCGATCTGGGCGAGGACTCTGACGCATTTGGTGGCGCCGGTGATGTTGACGCCGGTGCTGGAGCCGTCCCAGTCCTTGCCCCAGTAGTCGACGTAGCGGGCGTCGAACATGACGAGGTCGGTGTGGGTGCCGGCGGTGTCGTCGTAGCCGCCGATGCGCAGGTCGGTCTGGTAGTCGAGGTTGGCCATGCCGTAGTCGGCCGCGGTGATCATGTTGCTGGTGAGGGTGGAGCCGTTCCAGTAGACGTCGCGGTTGTCGGTCTTGGGGCAGCACCAGGTGGGGTGGTAGACGAAGAAGCCGAAGGTGTTGGCGAGCACGGGGGTGGCGGCCGTGAGCCCGGCGGACAGGGACGCCACGATGGCGAACAGCAGGGCGAGTGCTGGCATGCGCATGGCTGATCAATGTAGGCATGGGCTGGGGTGGCTGAAAGATCAGAAAGGCGAAGTCGGTGCCAACGGGGCATGTACGAGGGTTGACGTGAGCCGTTGACGGTCTCCCCCGCCTGCGGGTATGCGTCTGAGCAGGGTGGCCGGGGGTAGGGCCTGGGCATGGGCGGCAACGGGGGGACGCGCGATGCGGTCATCGTCGTGGGAGCGGGGATGGCGGGGCTGGCGTGCGCGGTGCGGCTGTACGGGGCCGGCATGGCGGTGCGGGTCTTGGAGGCGGCCGACGGTGTCGGCGGCCGGGTGCGCACGGACGTCGTCGACGGGTTCCGGCTGGATCGTGGGTATCAGGTGTTCAACACCGGCTATCCCGAGGCTCGTCGCGTGCTCGACATCGGCGCGCTCGACGTGCGGCCCTTCGCCTCGGGGCTGATCGTCCAGGGGTCCACGGCCCGGGCCAGGGTGATGCTGCCGTGGCGGCATCCCCGGCACGCGTTGAGCGGGTTGCTGGCCGGGTTGGGGACGCTGCGTGACAACGCCGTGCTCGCCGCGATCACCGCGCGTGACCTCGTCTGGCCCGGTTCGCGGTTGCGGGGCGGGCGTGAACGGCGTACCGGGGAGGAGCTGCGCGCGTGGGGCATGTCCCCCAAGATGATCGACTGCCTGATGCGGCCCTTCCTGGCCGGTGTGGTCCTGGAGCGCGATCTGGAGACCTCCAGCCGGGTCTTCCATCTGTTGTGGCGGTCGTTCGCGCGCGGCACGATCGGTGTGCCGGCGCTGGGCATGGGGCAGATCCCGCGCCAGTTGGCCGATCGGCTGCCGCCGGGGACCGTCACGCTGGGGGCCCGCGTGAGTGAGGTAGCGGCGGACGGGGTGCGGCTCACCGACGGCACCGCGATGGAGGGCCGGGCGGTGGTGGTGGCCGCGGACCCCGTCTCGGCGGGTGGCCTGCTGGGCGGGATCGGGGTGCCGGTGATGCGGGCGGTGACCACCTTCTACCATGCCGCTCCTCGCTCGCCTCTGGGTGAGCCGATCCAGATCATCGACGCCACCGGGGCGATCACGGACACCCTGGTGCTCACGGAGGCGGCTCCGGGCTACTCCGCGGACGGGCGGGCGCTGGTGTCCACGTCGGTTCTGGGGCTGGACACCGATGAGCGTCCGGTCCGGCGGCGTCTGGGCGAGATCTACGGCTCCACGTCCGGGTGGGAGCACCTGGCCACCTATCCGGTGCCGGCGGCGCTGCCGGCGATGCCGCCGCCGTGTCCGTTGCGCAGGCCGGTGCGGTTGGGTGCCGGGCTGTACGTGTGTGGCGATCATCGCGACACCGGGTCCCTGCAGGGGGCGCTGGTGTCCGGCCGGCGTGCGGCCGAGGCTGTGCTGGCCGACCTTCTCCCCCGCTCTGCGGGCCGGCGTCCGGCTGCTGACCGGGTGACTCGCTGACGCCGTCAGTTTGTCGTCGTGTGGGAGCGGCGGGCGTAGGCGCGGGCGGCGCGGGCGCGGTCGCCGCAGCGGGTGGAGCACCAATGGCGGCGGCCGTGGCGTAGCAGGTAGCGGTTGCAGGGGGTGGAGCCGCACGAGGTGAGGCGGTCGGCGTCGGGGGCGGTCAGGAGGTCGGCGGCGTTGGCGGCGAGGGTGGCCAGGGCGCGGTCGAGGATCTCGTTGGTGGGGCACGGTGCGGCGCGGTAGGGGCCGTTGGTGTCGTCCCACTGCAGCAGGGCGGCGGTGGGGGCCTTGGTCAGCGCGTCGTTGACGGCGGACAGGGCCGCGGGCAGGGGGGGCAGCCCGGCGACGCGGGCGGCGAACAGCGCTCTGAGGTGTTCGCGCAGGGAGCGTAGCTGTGTGGCGCACATCTCCTGCACTCCGGCGTCGGCCGGGGCGAGGCCGCGTTCGGTGAGCCACTGGTTCGTCGTCGCGGGGGTGCCGAGGAGGTCGATGAAGTGGCCTCCGGGCAGCGCGATGGCGCTGTTGACGAAGTCGATGGCGAGGTAGTCCTCCGCCCCTGGCGCGGGCGGCAGCACGGGCTCGGCAGTCAGGGGGTCGCTCATAGCTCTCATGGTACGGCTTGCATTCATCCGTGATACCCCGCTACCGTCCTTCACGGATAAATCGCTTCCCATCCGTGAGGTCTGTGATGGCTGACACCTGCCCGAACCCTGCCCAGATCCCCGTGCGCGTCCTCGGCGGCCCGACCGTCTTCTTCGAGTACGGCGGCCTGCGCCTGCTGACCGACCCGACCTTCGACGCTCCCGGCGTCTACCACGTGCCGGGCGGCCGGCTGATCAAGACGGCGCCCTCCGCCGCCGCGCCTGCCGACCTCGGCCGCCTCGACGCGGTCCTGCTCTCCCACGACCACCCCGACCACCTCGACGACTCCGGCCGGGCCCTGCTCGGCGACGTCCCGCTCGTCCTGACCACGCCCGACGCCGCGCTGCGCGTGGGCGGCGCGGCCAGGGGGCTGGCCGACTGGGAGGCGATCGAGCTGGACCGTCCCGGGGGCGGCGTGATCACCGTCACGGGCGTGCCGGCCGTCCACGGGCCCGGCGCGCGCGAGGAGGTCGAGCCGATCACCGGGCAGGTCGTCGGATTCGTCCTGACCGGGGAGGGCCTGCCCACGGTCTACATCAGCGGCGACAACGCCTCCCTCGACGCGGTCGAGCAGATCGCCGGACGCTTCGGCCCGGTGGACACCGCCATCCTCTTCGCCGGAGCTCCCCGCTTCCCCGTCCTGTTCGACGGCGCGCTGATCGTCCTGGACAGCGCGCAGACCGCCGAGGCCGCCGGGATCCTCGGCGTGCGCCGCGCGATTCCCGTCCATTACGACAGCTGGGCGCACTTCACCGAGGGACGCGACGAGCTGGTGGCCGCGTTCGCCGACGCGGGGCTGGGCGAGCGGCTGGACCTGGGTGAGCGGGCATGAGGCGCAGCCGGTCTCCGGCCCGGCCGGAAGAGGTCGCCCCGTGACGACCCGAACACCTGCCCAGGTCGAGGATCTTGCGCGTCTTCGGGCGCAGCGCCGCATCCTGGTCGTCCTGGTCGCCACCCAGGTCCTCAGCGGCGCCGGACTGGCGGCCGGCGTGACCGTCGGCGCCCTGCTCGCCCAGGACATGCTCGGATCCACCAGCCTTACCGGGCTGGTGAGCGCGCTGTCGACCGCCGGTTCCGCGCTGGCGGCCGTCGTCGTCGGGCGCCTCTCCCATGCGCGCGGGCGCCGTCCGGGCCTCGCCGCCGGGTATCTGGCCGGCGCCGCCGGGAGCGCGGGTGTCGTCGCCGCGGCCGTCGCCCGCGATCCCCTCCTGCTGTTCGCCGCGATGTTCGTCTACGGCGCCGGCATGGCCACCACCTTGCAGGCCCGCTACGCGGGGGCCGACCTGGCGGCTCCCGAGCGCCGTGCCCGTGCCGTGTCCACGGTGCTGGTGGCCACCACCCTGGGCGGCGTGGCCGGGCCCAACCTCGCCACCGTGACCGGCGACCTCGCCGACGTCGTGGGCATCCCGTACCTGGCCGGGCCGTTCCTGCTGGCCGGCGCCGCCTACGCGGTCGCCGTCCTGGTCCTGCTCTTGTGGTTGCGTCCCGACCCGCTGCTGCTGGTCCGTGCGCTGCAGGTCGAAGGCGTCGGGCCGGTGCACGGCGCGCCCGGTGATGCCGGCGGCCGGCCCGCGGCCGGGCGGCGGTCCTTCGGGGTGCTGGTGGGTGCGCTGGTCATGGCGGTCGCCCAGATCGTCATGGTGTCGATCATGACGATGACGCCCGTCCACATGCACGGCCACGGCCACGGCGCCGCCGCCTCCGGGCTCGTCATAGCCCTCCACATCGGCGCGATGTACCTGCCCTCGCCGCTGAGCGGCTGGCTCGTCGACCGGTACGGCCATCGCGCGATCGCCGTCGCCTGCGCGCTGACGCTGCTGGTCGCCGGAGTCGTCGCCGCCGGCGCTCCTGACGACTCGGCCGCTGCGCTGGCGGTGGCCCTGGTGCTGCTGGGCGTGGGCTGGAACCTCGGTCTCGTCACCGGCACCGCGATCATCACCGATGCCGTCCCGCTGGCCGTGCGGGCCAAGCGTCAGGGCCTGGTCGACGTGTCCATCGCCGTCGCCGGGGCCGCGGGAGGTCTGGCCTCCGGTCTCGTCGTGGCCGCCGCCGGCTACGCCGTCCTGGCGGTCGGGGGCGGCGTGCTGGCGCTGGCGATCGTGGCGGTGGTCATCGCCGCGGCGCGCGGACGGTGAGCAGGCGACCGCCTGGCGGTCACGTCCCGATGAAGCTCACGGTCTCCCTGATGTCGGCCCGCCCCGTACGCAGCCGTGGCACGCCTTCCCTCTCGAATCCGACTGAGAGGCCGCAGAACAGGACGAGCCCGTCGTCGGCTCCGACGAGCCTGCTGACCGTCGTGCGATACATCGTCCACATCACCTGAGGGCAGCTGTGCAGCCCTTCCGCTCTCAGCAACAGCATGACCGTCTGCAGGTACATCCCCGCGTCCCCCCACTGTCCGGGCCCCATCGTCCGGTCGAGGTAGCAGAACAGGACGACCGGCGCCCCGAACGCCTCGGCGTTCAAGGTGGCGATCTTCTGGGGCCGGTCGGGGTCGTCACGCGCGATGCCCAGCGCTTGGTACCGCTGGGCGGCCGCGGCGGAGAAGCGGTCCAGGTACGGCGAGGTCAGTTCGGCCGGGTACATCGGATACTCCCGCTCATCGCCCGCATCTCCCGCCCGCGCCCTGGCCGTGGCGCGCCGCTTGAGCTCGGCCAGGGGCTCGCCGGTCACCACGTACACGTGCCACGGCTGGAGGTTCCCGCTCGACGGGGCCCGCGTCGCTGCCGCCAGCACGCGTTCGAGGATCTGCCGGGGCACCGGCTCGTCGCTGAACGCCCGCACGGCCCGGCGGGTGTTCACCGCCTCATACACGTCCACTCAGTGTTCAGGCGGGCGGCTGGTAGGGGCGGGTGGCGGTGACGGCGGTGAGCGGGAGCGGGCCGTACAGGTGGGGGAAGCCGTTCTCGACGCGGACGTCGAGGCCGGCGGGGTCGATCTCCAGGACGAGCAGCGGTTCGGTGACGGCGCCGTAGAAGGCGTCGTGGACGCCGTGGAGCTGGGCGGCGTCGCGGCTGCAGTGGATGAAGCCTTCCTCGGCCAGGGTGCGGCCGAGGGTGGAGACGCGGTAGTCGCCGGCGTGCTGGGCGGCCTGCCAGTCGGTGGCCAGGGCGAGGTGGAGGATGGTCATGCCGTCCACTCGCCGGCGAGCATGGCGTAGATGACCTCGTCGGTCCATTCGCCCTTGACGTACTCGTTCTGGATGAGGTGGGCCTCGCGGCGCATGCCGAGTCTTTCCAGGACGCGCGCCGAGGCGGTGTTGCGGCCGTCGAGGCGGCCGCAGATGCGGTGCAGACCGAGCGCTTCGAAGCCGAGGCGCAGCATCTCGCGGGAGGCTTCGGTGGCGAAGCCGTGGCCGTGGTGGTCGGGGTTGAAGACGTAGCCGATCTCGCCCTGGCGGTGCTGCTCGCTGGTCCAGACGAGCATGGCCAGACCGATGAGGTGGCCGGTGTCGCGGCGGACGACGGCGAGGTTGAGGGAGTCGCCCTCGGCCGCGATGGCGGTGCGGCCCATCTTGGTGTCGATTCCGGCGCGGGCGGCGTCGAGGTCGCGGGCGTCCCAGTAGAGGTAGCGGGTGACGTCGGGGCGGGACTCGAAGGCGTGGACGGCGTCCAGGTCGTCGGGGGTGAAGGGGCGCAGGTCCAGGCGCGGGGTGGCGAGGGGGTAGTCGGGTTTGAGCACGGGGGCAGTGTAGGGGCGGCGGTCGGGGGTGGCGAGCGGTTTTCGGGCGAGGGGTCTTCGGCGCAGGGGGGGGCGGGGAGTGGACGGCCGCGCGGTCCACTCCCCCGCTGCGGGTGGTCAGTAGGGGTGGTTGTCGGGTTTGTTGGTCCAGGCGTCGTAGGCTTCTTCGCCGAGTTCGGGGTGGATCTGTTCGATGCGGATGCGGCGCTGGTCGAGGGGCTTTTGGAAGTCCTCGTACTGGAAGAGGTCGTCGAAGCCGATCTTGCGGGTGGCTTCGAGGTCGGCGCCGAAGAAGACGGCGTCGATTCGTGACCAGTAGATGGCGCTCATGCACATGGGGCACGGGGCGCCGCTGGTGTAGAGGGTGCAGCCTCTGAGCATGCGGGCGCGTTCGGGCAGGGGGTCGGGTGATCCTTCGGGGCGTGGGACGAGTTCGAGGGTGGCTTGGTTGTTCTTGGCCTCCGAGATGGAGGGCGCGTTGGGGTTGAGGATCTGGATGGCTTTGCGGATGGCTTCGATCTCGCCGTGCGCGGTGGGGTCGCCGGTGAGCAGGACGCGGTTCTGCCCACGGCAGAGGATGTCGCCGTTCATGGTGATGACGGTGCCGAAGGGGCCGCCCCAGCCGTTTTCCACGGATTCGGCGGCGAGTCGTGCGGCTTCTGCCATGAATTCTTTGTGTCCCATGGTGTGGCCTCCGGTGCGTAAAATTCGCCTGGATTTTTGATGGAATACAATGATTTGCCTGGTTTGTCGCCGTATTTCTTCCCTGGTTGCTCTGCACTACACTTGACCAGGTGAAACGGCATGCCATTCCCGGCGGCGAGGGTGACGGCGCCACTGTCGTGATCTCCTCGAAGGTCCGCGAAGGTGGCGAGGAGGATTATCGGCGCTGGCAGCGGAGAATGACCGAGGCCATGCACGGATTCGCGGGTTTCGAGGGCGCGGATGTTTATCCGCCTATTCCCGGCGAACAGGGCTCGTGGGTGGTGGTGTGCCGTTTCTCCAGCGCCGGGCGGCTGACCGGGTGGCTGGACTCGGAGGTGCGGGCCCGGCTGCTGGAGGAGGTCCGGCCGCTGCTGGAGGAGCCGTCGGCGCTGGAGGTCCTGGCCGGGCGCGGCCCGGCCGGCGACGTGGTGACGGCGGTGATCTCCCACCAGGTACGGCCCGGCCGCGAACGCGAGTTCGCGCGCTGGCAGGAGGCGATGCGCAAGGCCCAGGAGCGTTTCCCCGGCTTCCTCGGGGTCGAGACGTTCGAACCCGTGCCGGGCATCCAGGAGCACTGGGTCGTGCTGCTGCGCTACGACAGCCGCGAGCACCTGGACGGCTGGATGGACTCGGCCGAGCGCGGCGAGCTCCTGCGCGAGGGGCGCGGCTGCGTGCTGGACTTCGACGTGCGCACGGTCAGGTCGTCCTTCGACGGCTGGTTCCGCTCCGCCGACGGCCCGGGGCAGGCGCCGCCCGACTGGAAGCAGGCCATGTCGGTGCTCTTGGCCCTGTATCCGACGGTGATGATCCTGAACCTGACGGTGGGCCGCGTGCTGGGGGCGCTGGGCTGGCCCCTGTACCTGGCGCTGTTCGTGGGCAATGTGGCCAGTGTGGCGACGCTGACGTGGGTGCTGATGCCGCTGGTCAACCGGGCGCTGGCGTGGTGGCTGCGGCCCGGCGCGTCGGCGCGGGCCGGCGCGGGGGGTGCGCTGGTGCTGGTGGCGGGGTATGCGGCCTGCGTCGCCGTCTTCGGGCTGATCGCCCGCTAGCAGGGCCGCCGCGCGGCCGGAAAGGACTCCGATGTCCGCAGGTGGACCGGCCGGGGAGCTGGAGCTGGTACGGCGTGGGGAGCCCGGCTACGAGGAGGTCCGCGCGGGCATGGTGTGGAACGCGCGCAAACCGGCGCGCTCCCCCGAGGTGATCGTGCGGGCCGGCGACGAGCGGGACGTGGCGCGCGCCGTGCGGTGGGCCGCCTCGGCCGGCATGCCGGTGGCCGTGCGGGCGGGCGGGCACAACTGGATCGGCTCCTCGCTGCGCGAGGGCGGCATGCTCATCGACCTGTCGCGGCTGGACCGGTGCGCGGTGGACGCGGCCTCGGCCACGGCCCTGGTGGGGCCTGCGGTCACCGGCCGCGACCTGGCGGCGGCGCTGGTCGGGCAGGGGCTGGCCTTCCCGGTGGGGCACTGCGGGTCGGTGGCGGTGGGCGGCTACCTGACCAGCGGCGGCCTGGGCTGGAATCCCGGGGTGTGGGGGCCGGCCTGCACCGGCGTGATCGGGGTCGAGGCGGTGAGCGCGGACGGTGCGCTGGTGCGCTGCGACGAGCGCGACGACGCCGATCTGTTCTGGGCGGCGCGGGGGGCGGGGGCCGGGATGTTCGCCGTGGTGACCCGGTTCCGGCTGGCGCTGCGCCGGCTGCCGGCGGTGATCGTGCGCAGCACGTACGTCTTCGCGCTGCAGGAGGTGGAGCGGGTGGCGTCGTGGGTGGACGAGGTCGCGGCGGTGCTGCCCGCGCGGGTGGAGCTGAGCCTGGTGCTGGGCACGCGGCAGGACGGGTCGGGACGCAAGGTGGTCTCGGTGACGGCCACGTGCTTCGCCGGCTCGCGCGAGGAGGCGCAGGGCTCGCTGGAGGCGTTCGGCGCGTGCCCGTGGGCGGGGCGGGCGCTGGAGCGCACGCGGGAGGGGCCGGTGGGGTTCGACGCGCTGCTGGACGCCTCGGACGGGCTGTGGCGGCGGGGAGATCGCTGCGCGGCCGACACGCTGTGGTCGCGGCGGGAGCTGGCGGAGGTGCTGCCGCCGCTGGCGCGGGAGGTGGAGCGGGCGCCGTCGGGCAGGTCGCTGGTGCTGGCCTCGCCGGCGCCCGCCGGGCCGGGGCTCGCCTTGCCGGACATGGCGTTCTCGGTGCTGGGCTCCAGCTATGTGGTGGGGTACGCGATCTGGGACGATCCGGCGGACGACGCGGCGAACACCGGCTGGCTGCGCGCGGCGATGGACGGGGTCGCTCCGCTGGGGTCGGGGCACTACATCGCCGAGACGGACCTGCTGGCGGGCCCGGAGCGGGTGCGGCGCTCGTTCACGCCGCAGGCGTGGCAGCGGCTGGCGGCGGTGCGGGCGCGGTGGGATCCGGACGGGGTGTTCGCGCCGTTTCCCCGGGACGCGTGGCGGTCGGGTTGAAAACGGAGTCGAATGCGTGTTCCACTGGGTGGTGTGGGCTGGGACGCGCTTTCGCTGGTGGACGCGGTTGACGATCGTCCGCTGATCGAGCGGCGGGCGGTGCTGCGCGGCGGGTTCTGGGAGATGCAGGCCCGCACGGTGATCGAGCGGCTGCCCGCGACGGCGGGGGTGTCCCAGCAGTGGGGCGTCTCCCCCTACCGGGGGTGCGCGCACGCGTGCCGGGGGTGCGGGGCGCGCGGGGGGCATCGCCGGCTGGGGCTGGATGCGGGGCGTGACTTCGACACGCGGATCGTGGTGCGGCCGAACGTGGTGGAGCGGCTGCGGGCCGAGCTGTCGCGCTGGGACGGCGAGCCGCTGGCGGTCGGGGCCGGGGGCGACTGCTACCAGGAGGCGGAGGCGACGTACCGGTTGATGCCGGGGATGGTGCGGGCGCTGGGCGAGGCGGGGGTGCCGTTCACCGTCTACACCAAGAGCCCGCTGGTGCTGCGTGACGCGCCGCTGCTGGCGCGGGCGGGGGCCCGGGTGGCGGTGTCGATCGCGTTCGTGGACGAGCGGATCCGGCGGGCGGTGGAGCCGGGCGCGGTGGGGGCGCAGGCGCGGCTGGAGCTGGTCTCGGCGCTGGTGGAGGCGGGGGTGGAGTGCCGGGTGCTGATGGGTCCGGTGCTGCCGCTGCTCAGCGACGCGGCCGACCAGCTCGCGGCGACGGTGCGGCGGATCGCGGCGGCGGGTGCGGCGGCGGTGGAACCGGTGGTGCTGCGGCTGCCGCCCGGGACACGGTCGTGGTATCTGGAGTGGCTGGAGCAGGCGCATCCGGGGCTGGTGGGGCGCTATGAGGAGCTGTACGACGGGGCGGGGCTGCCGGCGCCGGAGTACGAGCGGCGCATCACGGGGCAGATCGAGCAGTTGTGCCGGGTGTACGGGATGGCGTGCGGTGCGGGCGAGCCGGTCGGCAGGCGTCGCCCGGGTGGTGAGCAGCTGGCGCTGGTGTGACGGGGCGGGCCCGGGGTTCCCTCTCCCCGTGCCGGGCCGGGCCTGGTGGGGGACGGTGTCACTGCCGGTTTTCCGGGCGGACGAAAAGGTTGACCGCTAGTCTCGATATTGGTCACTTTTTGCCGTTATGGTGGCAGCCTCAAGCTGGATGATCTTCGTTCAGGAGGCTGAATCCCCGTGTCTGGCTTAACCTCGAAGACCTGCACCCCCTCCAAGGCCCTGGGCGCCGCGGCGGCGGCGCTCGTGGTCGTGATCGCGGGAGCGGGGGCCGCGACGGCCTCCACCGCGCCGGTCGCGGCGGCCGCCGTCTACTACCTCGACAGCGTCGCCGGCAACGACGCGGCCGCGGGCACCTCGGCGGCCACGGCGTGGAAGACGCTGGCCAAGGCGTCGGCGGCGGCGCTGGAGCCGGGGTCGAAGCTGCTGCTGAAGAGGGGCGGTTCGTGGTCGGGGCAGCTGGCGGTCAGCCGTTCGGGCACGGCGGCCGCGCCGATCGTCGTCGACGCCTACGGCACGGGCGCCGCGCCGATCGTGATGGGCGACGACGAGGCGTGCGTGGACCTGGCCGGCGACCACATCGAGGTCTACAACCTGCAGGTCGGGGTGAACCGGGACGCGGGCCGCTGCTCGTGGGCGGGGATCAAGGTGGGCGGCGACGACAACGTCGTGGAGAAGAACCTCATCACCGGCGCGGCGGCGGGGGTCTACATCGAGACCACGGCCCGCTACACGGCGGTGACGAGCAACGACTTCGTCGACAACAACCACATGAGCACGCTGACGCCGAAGGAGGAGGACTCCAACGACGACTCGGGCGCGTTCGCGATGCTCGTGCAGGGCGACGACTCCAACATCGGGTGGAACACCATCAGCGGGTCGGTGGCCTTCAGCTACGACTACGGCTTCGACGGCGCGGCGGTGGAGATCTTCATGGGGTCGCGCAACCGGGTGCACCACAACCTCGCCTTCGACGTGGACACCTTCACCGAGCTGGGCACGAGCCGCAACGACGACGGCACGAGCAACGACCCGGACGGCACCTCGGGCAACGTGTTCGAGTACAACGGCATCCACGGGCCGCGCTCGCGCTCGGGGCTGGTGACGCGGGGCCCGGTGCACAGCGACGGGCGGATCGAGACCAACGGGCCGGTGCTCGGCACGGTGTTCCGCAACAACTCCATGAACCTGCCCAACGCCGACGCCGAGGGCGTGGTGTGTGACGCGAGCTGCACCAACCAGCATCTGACGCTGTCGCAGAACATCGTGGTGGCGGCCAAGAAGAGCGCCTACGCCGACGCGACGTTCACCGCCCACGACCACAACGTCTTCTACGGCGGGCAGTTCCAGATGTCGGCGGGGACGGCGAACGTGCGCAAGGACCCGAAGTTCGACGCCAACCGGCCGCTGCACCTGCTGAGCACCAGCCCGGCGATCAGGCTGGGCGTGAGCAGGTTCAACGACGTCGACCTGGACGGTGTGCAGGTCGGTCAGGACGGGCGGATCGAGGCCGGCGCGTACGAGTACGTGGCCGCGGGCTGATCTCGCCACCGGGTGTTCCGCCCGTTCCCGCGGCGAAAGGTCCCTGGGGGGATGGTCGCGGGGACGGGCGGGACGCACCCGGGCAACAGGACGCGCCCCATAAAACGGGACATGCCTGGAAAAATGGGTGGACGGCGCTGCTAGCGTGCGGCGCATGAGTGTGATCGATGTGGAGCGCTTCATCGAAGACGGATTCGTCAAGGTGGAGGGCGTGGCGCCGCGCGAGGTGGGCGACCAGGCGCGGGGCCTGCTGTGGGAGCGGATCGGGCTCTCGCCCGAGGACCGCTCGGGCTGGACCCAGCCCGTGGTGTGGACGGCCGACCTGCGGGGCGAGGGCCCGTTCGGGACGCTGATCAACGGTGAGCGGCTGCGGCAGGCGCTGGACGCGGTGGCCGGGCCGGGCGCATGGGTGCCGCGCGGATGCCTGGGCAACATCCCGGTGCGTTTCCCCGACGTGGCGCCCGCCGACGACCGCGGCTGGCACATCGACGCCAACACGCCGGGAGCCGACGGCGCCTGGCACGTGAGCGGGCGGCCGCACACGTTGCTGCTGCTGGTGCTGCTGTCGGAGGTGGGCGCGGACGACGCGCCGACGCGGATCCGGGTGGGCTCGCACCGGGACACGCCCGCGGTGCTGGGCGAGGGCGAGCCGATGGATCCGATGGTGGCCGGACCGCTGCTGGAGGAGGCCAGCCGCGGCCGGCCGCAGGCGCCGGCGACCGGAGTGCCCGGGGATATGTACGTGGTGCATCCGTTCACGGTGCACGCGGCGCAGGAGCACCGGGGCACGCGGCCGCGGTTCATGGCACAGGCGCCGGTGATGCTGCGCGAGCCCCTGTCCCCCGCCGCAGGGTCTGTGCTCGCGCGGGCCGCGTGGGGGTCGGCGTGAGCGGCGTGCGGATACGGACCGGCGGCAGCGGCGACGTGGCGGCGGTGCTGGCGATGTTCGACAGCGCCGTGGCGTGGCTGGTGAGCAAGGGCATCACGGGCCAGTGGGGCGATCGGCCCTTCACCGGCGACGCCCGCCGCACCGAGCAGGTCGAGCGGTGGGCGGGCGGCGGCGGGCTGCGGATCGCCGAGGTGGACGGCGAGCCGGCCGGCTGCGTGAGCGTCGGCTCCCCCGCCGCCTACGTGCAGCCGGCGGAGGTCGCCGAGCTGTATGTGCAGGCGCTGGTGGTGGACCGGCGTTTCCCCGGGCTCGGCGTGGGGGCCGCGCTGCTGGACCGGGCGCTGGCCGAGGCCGGCGAGCGGGGAGTCGAGGTGCTGCGCGTCGACTGCTACGCCGGCGGGGACGGGCGGCTGGTGCGCTGGTACGAGGAGTGGGGATTCGAGCGGGAGGCGCCGTTCACGGTCGGCGAATGGCCGGGGATGGTGCTGCGCCGCGCCGTGCGGCCGTGACGACGAGGGCCTCCCCCGGCGGGGGAGGCCCTCGCGGTGCCGGCGTCACGGCGGACAGGCTCTCAGCTCATCCGTCGCGACGTCACGGTCACTGGAAACGCCACAGCTGGGCGTCGTTGGGGCTGGCGCAGGGGAAGACCTTGGCGAGCTGGCCGAGGGTGTCCAGGCACATGGACGGGTCCAGGGCCGACTTCAGCTGGCCGAAGCCCACTCCCGTGGCCGGGATCTCCCCCTGGTGCAGCCAGCGCTCCCCGGTCAGACGGCTCGGGTCGCAGGTGTGCTGCACCACCTGCGCGCCGAACGAGGCGACCTCGTTCCTGACCTCGACGCACTTGCCGCTGCCCCGGTTGGACAACTGGTAGACGAAGTTGCCGGAGCCGTCGACCGACAGCAGGGTCGGCTGCCACAGCTGGGCGTCGTTGCCCTTGCAGGTGATGCGCTGCAGCAGGGCGTTCTCGGCGCTGGAGGCGTCCTTGACGTCCAGGCACTTGCTCTGCTCGGCCTCCTGGACCTGGAAGAAGCCGCCCAGAGCCAGCGGTCCCGGGCCCGGCGGGGGCGCCACCGGCCTCCCGGTCGGCTGCGGCGCCGGGGCAGGCTGGTCGGCGGCGTTCGCGGCGGCCGGCACGAGGCAGACGGCCGTGGAGATCGCTGCGGCCAGCAGCAGCGGCGCCGCGCGGCGGCCGGCCCATGGCGTGGTCGAGCGTCGGGTCCGGCCGGAAGGGGTCTGGTTCATGAGTGCTTTCTCGCTTCCTGTCGAGGGTTTCGATCTGTCGTGGTGATGGCGCTGCGGGGTGTCAGCTGCCTTCCTGCACCTGGAAGATCTGGTCGGCCACCAGGCCGTGAGCCTCGCGGTGCACCGCCGTGGCCGCCTCCGCCGAAGGCGCCTCGACCAGGCAGAAGATCCTGCCCTGGCTCTCGTCGACCCAGTAGCGCAGGTAGCTGACGTCGTGGCGGCCCTGATGCTGCAGGTCCGCCTTGTGCGCCTGGACGACGTCGGCCATCGCGACGCCTTCGGCGATGGTGTGGACGTCCATGTAGAGCGGCATGCCGGCCTCCCGTTCCGTGGTGAGTCCCGCCAACCGTAGGGACGGAGGCCGGGGGGCCGGATCGGGAGCGGTTCCCTATGTTGCGCCGCGCGTTCCCCAGATTTCCGGGCCGCGCGCTCAGGCGTGCGCGGCGGGCAGGTGCACGGTGACGCGGAGCCCACCGGCGGGCCGCGCGGCGATGGTGAGGGTGCCGTCGTGCGCGTGGGCGATGCTCTTGACGATCGCCAGGCCGAGACCGACGCCGGCGTGGTCGTCGCGGATGCGTTGCGTGCCGCGCTGGAAGGGCTCGGTGATCGTCGAGAGCAGCCGCGGTGACAGGACGGCGCCGGTGTTGTCGACCGTGAGCGTGACGAAGCGGGGATGGAGCGCGGTCGTGACCCACACGGCGCCGCGCTCGGAGAGGTTGTGCACGATCGCGTTGTGCACGAGGTTCGTGGTCATCTGCAGCAGCAGCGCGTGCGAGCCGACGGTCCGGCCGACCTCGCCGGACGTCTCGATGGTGACGCCGCGCTTGTCCGCCAGCGGGAGCAACGTCTCGGTGGCCTCCTCCACGACCAGGGACAGATCGACGCTCTCCCGGGTGAAGGAGCGCCGGTCGGCGCGGCTGAGCAGGAGCAGGGCCTCGGCGAGGTCGATCGCCCGGGCGTTGACGATGTGCAGGCGTTCGATGAGCTCGTCGGCCTCCCGCCGCGGATCGTTGCGGGCCACGTCGAGCAGGGTCTGCGTGATCGCCAGCGGGGTGCGCAGCTCGTGGGAGGCGTTGGCGGCGAACCGCTGCTGCTCGGCGACGTGCGCTTCCAGCCGGGCGAGCATGGCGTCGAACACGTCGGCGAGCCGGCGGAACTCGTCCTCGGGGCCCGGCAGCCGGATGCGGTGCGACAGCGACCCGTCGGCCGCCATGCGGGTGGCCTCGGTGATGCGCGCCAGGGGAGCCAGCATGCGGCCGGCGAGGACCCACCCGCCCAGGAGGCCGAACAGCAGCAGGAAGCCCAGCACGCCGACCGCCGCGGGGGCGAAGGCGCGCAGCAGGTCGGACCGGTTGGGCACGAAACGCCCGAGCGCCATGATCGCGCCGTCGGGTACGTAACGCAGCAGGAACACCCACACGACGGCGAGCAGCAACGCGCCGGCGACCATGAGGAACCCGGCGTAGCTGAGCGTGAGCTTCAGGCGGACGCTCAGGCCGGGCTCCCTACGCACGCTCCCCTCCCCCGGCGCCGGACGCCGTGTCGATGCGGTACCCGACGCCGGGCACCGTCGCGATGACCCAGGGCTGGCCGAGCCGCTTGCGCAGGGCCGAGACCGTGATGCGCACGGCGTTGGTGAAGGGGTCGGCGTTCTCGTCCCACGCCCGCTCCAGCAGCTCCTCGGCGCTGACGACACCGCCCTCGGCGGCGACCAGGACCTCGAGCACGGCGAACTGCTTCCTGGTCAGCGCGACGTAGCGCCCGTCCCGGTAGACCTCCCGGCGGAACGGGTCCACCCGCAGACCGGCGAGTTCGCGCACCGGCGGCCTGCTGTGGCCGCGCCGGCGGTCCAGGGCCCGCAGCCGGAGCACGAGCTCCTTGAGCGCGAACGGCTTGGTGAGGTAGTCGTCGGCCCCGAGCTCGAACCCCGACGCCTTGTCGTCGAGCCGGTCGGCGGCGGTCAGCATGAGGATCGGCATGCCGCTGCCGGAGGCGACGATGCGTGCCGCGACCTCGTCCCCGGACGGTCCGGGAATGTCCCGGTCGAGGACGGCGATGTCGTACGGGTTGACGGTCAGCAACTCCAGAGCGGTCTCGCCGTCACCGGCGATGTCGGCCGCGATCGCTTCCAGGCGTAGCCCGTCACGGATGGCTTCGGCCATGTAGGGCTCGTCCTCGACGATGAGCACGCGCATGTCCCGCATGCTACGAGCCCGGCCATATCGCCGGCGTATCGGAATGCGCATAGGAGCCGGCAACAACGCGCTGCCTTGACTGGCGGCATGAGCCCTCACACACCAGCGCGAACAGGGGTCCCCCGCGCCCGCCGGCTCGTCGTCGCCGTGGTGATCGCTGCGATCGTCGCAGCCGCCGGCATTCGGTTGGTCTCGTCGTCGGCCACTTCGCTCGGCGACGTGCTCGGCGAGATCCTGGATGCGCCCGGCGAGGCCGACGGCGTCGTCCCCGACGGCGTGACGGTCTTCGACGACGAGTTCCCGGCTGTGGCCAGGCTCGATCCGGACCTGCTCGGGGCCCTGCGCCGGGCCGCGGCCGACGCCGCCGCGCAGGGCGTCGAGCTCCACGTCAACAGCGGATGGCGTTCCGCGCGCTACCAGGAACAGCTGCTTCGCCATGCCGTCTTCGAGTACGGCTCGCCGCAGGAGGCCGCGCGGTGGGTCGCCCCGGCGGACAAGTCCGCCCACGTGTCCGGGGACGCCGTCGACCTCGGCCCCGTCGAGGCGACGGGGTGGCTGTCCCAGCACGGCGCCGGCTACGGGCTGTGCCAGATCTACGGCAACGAGTCCTGGCACTACGAACTGCGTCCCGAAGCGGCCCGCCGCGGCTGCCCGCCGATGTACGCCGACCCCACCCACGACCCGAGGATGCGGTGATGACCGCCCCCCGCTCAGGCGCTTGGTCCGGTCAGGCGGTTGGTTCGGTCAGGCCGAGGCCGGCGGCCCGCTCGGCGGCCGCGGCACGGCTGGGCGCGCCCAGCTTGGCCAGGATCGCCGAGACGTGGTGACCGGCCGTCTTGACGGAGATGAACAGCTTCGCGGCGATCTCGGCGTTGGTGTGCTGCGCGCACAGCAGGGCGAGCACCTCCCGCTCGCGCCGGGTCAGCCCGGAGGGGTGCTCCCGGGTGGCCGCGCGCGGCCCGGCCGGCAGCGAGCGGACGCCGAGCCCGCGCAGCCGCCGCCTGACGATGCGCGCCGCCGGCAGGGCGCCGAGGTCGGTCAGGACGCGCAGGGCTTCGCGCAGCTCCGGCTCCCCGCTCGCGCTCGCGCCGGCCAGGGCCAGCGCGGCGTCGTAGCGGCAGCCCAGCTCGTTCCAGGCCCGCGCCGCCCCGGCCGGGTCGCCGTCGAGCTCCAGCCGGTACGGCTCCGCGAACGTCCCGTGCGGCGTGCGCGGGGAGCCGGTGCGCAGCAGCCAGACCGCGACCGCGCCGCGGTCCCAGGCGTCGGAGACGGCGGCCACGTCGTGGGCCAGCTCCGCCTCGCGCCGCGCCTGGCCCGTCCTGCCCTCCAGCCAGGACGCCTCGGCGCGGGTCAGCCGTACCGGGACGATCTGCTGCGGCTCGCCGGTGCGGTCGGCCAGCTCGGCCGCCTCGTCGAGGTGCTGCCAGAGGCCGCTTTCGCCGCGGCGGGCCAGGACCGAGCCGATCCTGCGCACCGTGCACATGCGGTTGGACGGGGAGCGGCCCACCGTGGCCAGGATGGCGGCGCTGATGGCCAGCGACTCCTGCCAGCGGCCGGTGCGTTCCATGACGCTGGCCAGCTCGCCGCGCACGCAGGTGCCGTACGTGGGCAGGTCGTGCTCGTCGCAGTAGGCGATGCCCTCGGCCGCCCACCGTTCCGCCTCGGCGAAGCCGCGCCGGCCGCCGTGCATGGCGACCAGGTTCGTGTACGCCCGGCCCGCCTGGTCCTGGTGCCGTCCGGCCAGGGCGACCTCGAGCGCGCGCTCCATCTGCTCCTCCCAGGCTCCGCCGCGTATCCAGGCGCACCCGGCCCGGGTGTTGAGGGCGTCGCTGAGCACGTCGGTGGCGCCGAGCGGCTCGGCCAGCTCCTGCGCGCGCAGCGCCAGGGGCTCGGCCAGGTCGTGCTCGTAGCGCAGTATCCGGTGGTTGGCCAGCGTGGCGTACGCCCAGGCCAGCTCGATGCCGGGCCCGAGCGGCTCCAGGACCGCCACGGCGGCCTCGGCGTCGGCGACCTCGCCGCGGCACAGGTTCCACTTGATGCGCGACAGCCGGCGCAGCGCGGTGCCCTCCCGCAGCCGCTCGCCGACCTGGCGCCACTGGGTCAGCGCGCGCTCGCACGCCTCGGCCGCGTCCTGCCACTGGTCGAGCAGGGCCGCCTCGTCGGCCAGCTCTTCGCACAGCTCGGCCACGGTCGCGGCGTCGGCCGCGACGGCGAAGCGCAGGGCCCGCCGGTACTGCGCCGCGGCCTCGCGGTGGGAGGCCAGCCAGGCCGCGCGGCGGGCGGCGGCGGGCGCGTGGCGCAGGACCGCGGCGGCGTCCCCCGCCGCCTCGGCGTGGAAGGCCATCCGGGCGTCGTCGTCACAGCCCAGCGCGGCAAGAGCCGCCAGGACCAGGCCGTGGGTGGCGCGGCCGCGGCGGGCGGGCAGCGCGCCCTCCACCGCCAGCCGGGCGATCTCGTGGCGGAAACGCAGCCATTCGCCGTCGCCGGTCACCAGCCCGCACGCCAGCAGCTCGTCCACGGCCGGGGCCGGGCACGAGGTCACCGCCTCCAGCAGCCTCCACTCCACCCGGGTGCCCATCAGCGCCGCGACGTCGAGCACCTGGCGGGCCGCGCCGCTCAGGCGCGCGGCGCGCGCCAGCACCGCGTCCCGGGCCGACCCGGGAACCTCGTGCATGCCGGCCTGGAGGACCTCGGTCACGTAGAACGGGTTGCCGCCGGTCAGCCGGTGCAGCGCGCCGGCGTCGGCGTCGCTGCCGCCGGCCAGCTCCCGCACCGCGCGCGTGGACAGGGGCGCCAGGCCGATGCGCCTGGTCGAGCGCTGCGAGGCCAGATCGCCCAGGGTGACGCGCAGCGGATCGGCGGCCGAAAGGCCGTCGTCGCGGTAGGTGGCCAGCAGCAGCAGCGCGCTGCCGCGCAGCCGCCGGCCGAGGAAGCGCAGCAGGTCGAGGGTGGCCTCGTCGGCCCAGTGGACGTCCTCCACCACGACCACGTCCAGCCTCGCCGGGTCGCCGACCTCGCGCAGCAGTCCCCGGAACAGCTCCTCGCGTCCGGCTCCGGCGCGGCACAGCTCCAGCAGCGGGCCGCCGAGCTGCTCGGCCAGATCGAACAGCGGCCCCAGCGGGCGCGGCGTGAACAGCCCGTCGCAGGCCCCCCACGACCAGCGCGCCGCCGGCAGGTCCTGCTGGAAGTGCTCGACCAGCGCCGACTTGCCGACCCCCGCCTCGCCCGCGACCAGGACCAGCCGTCCCTCTCCGCGCGCGGCCTCGGCCGCGTACTCGCCCAGCGACGCCAACGACGACTCCCGCTCCAGCAAGCGCACCCCCGTAGTATCCGTCACCGGCGGGCGGCTGGTAAGGGATCTCGGCTCCCGCCCGGTCCGGGCGGGAGCCGGTTTTCAGGGGGTGGGCGCCGCGACCAGCTCGCGGACGCTCGCGGGCCGGGCCAGGACGCCCCGCAGGACCTGCTCGGCGTGCCGGAAGTACGCGCCGGCCAGATGCTCGGCCAGCGCGTCCGGGCCCGTCCACTGCCCGACGAGCAGCATGCGGGCGCCGTCGTTGGGATCGACGTAGGGCTGGTAGGCCAGGCAGCCGGGCTCCTCCAGCGACGGTTCGATCATGGCTTCCAGGGCCGTGCGCAGCCGGTCGTGCCGGCCGGGGGCGGCCAGGAATTCGGCGATGACCCAGACGGACATGGCGTGCTCTCCTGCGGGTGTCAGGGGCGGGCGGGGCCGGTACCGGCGCCGGAGCCGGTGATCGCGGCGGCGATCTCGTCGAGGTCGGCGCCGCTCAGCTCCACCGAGGCGGCGCCGACCCAGCCGTCGACCTGGGCGGGCCGGCGGGCGCCCACGATGGCGCCGGTGATGCCGGGCCAGGCCAGGACCCAGGCGATGGCCACCTCGGCCACGCTGGCGTCATGGCGTTCGGCGACGGGACGCAACGCCTCGGCGAGCGTGAGGTTGGCGGCCAGGCCGGCGGTGAAGTCGTGGTGGGCGCGGCGCCAGTCGTCGGCGGGCAGGGCCGCGGCGCGCTCGGCGGAGAAGGTGCCGCTCAGCAGCCCGGACTGCAGCGGTGAGTAGGCGATCACGCCGGTGTCGTGGGCGTGGGCCCAGGCGATCTCGGCGGCGCAGGAGCGGTTGATCGCCGAGAACGGCGGCTGGATCACGTCGACGTGGGCGATCCGCTCGGCCGCCTCGAGCAGGTCGGGCGTGTGGTTGGACAGCCCGATCGCCCGCACCTTGCCTTCGGCCTTCAGCTCGGCCATGACCTGCCAGTACTCCTCCAGCGGCGTGGCGTTGGGCGATGCCGTCCCGAATCCGTCGCCGGCGTACTCCAGCGACTCGCCGGTGTCGGGGTAGTGCACCTGGTACAGGTCGATGTGGTCGGTCCCCAGCCGCCGCAGCGAGTCTTCGAGCTCGCGGCGGACGCTGGCCGGCTTCATGATCCGCCGAGGCGCGGCCGACGGGTTGCCCGGGTCCCAGACCAGGCCGGCCTTGGTGAACAGGTACGGGCGGTCGGCCTGCGGCAGGGCGGCCACGGCCTTGCCGACCAGTTCCTCGGAATGGCCCAGGCCGTACACGGCTGCGGTGTCGATCCAGTTGACGCCCGCCTCCAGCGCGCGGTGGATCGCGGCGATCGACTCGGCGTCGTCGGTGGCGCCCCAGCCGAAGCGCCAGCCCGAGCCCGCCACCGCCCACGACCCGAACCCCACTCGGGTGATCGTCATGTCGGTGCGCCCGAGCCGCCGGCCGGGCAGAGGGGAAGAGGTCACGTGTGCTCCTTGGGTGAGCGGCCAGGGCGTCGCTCGCCCGTGGCGGTGCCGGAACCGTTCCGGCGCCGTCCACTGTGGGGCCGCGGGCCGCGGCCCAGCCAGGGCCAGGCGGTGCCTGGGCACGCCGCGACCAGGCACGGTCGGCGCCCGGCCGCGATACTGGGGGGCATGGTGGTGGATCGGCGTGCCGAGCTGGGTGAGTTCCTGCGTTCGCGGCGGGCCCGGCTGCGTCCGGAGGAGTTCGGCCTGTCGTCGTACGGGCAGCGGCGCCGCGTGCCCGGGTTGCGGCGCGAGGAGCTGGCGCAGCTGGCCGGGGTCAGCGTCGACCACTACATCCGGCTGGAGCAGGGGCGCAGCCTGCAGTTCTCGGCGGAGGTGCTGGACGCGGTCGCGCGGGCGCTGCGGCTGGACGACGCCGAACGCGCGCACCTGCACCGGCTGGCGCGGCCCGCCCCGGCCGGCCCGCCGGAGCCCGCCGTGCGTCCGCCCCTGCGGGCGGGGATCGCGCGGCTGGTGTCGTCGGTCCATGACGTGCCGGCCTACCTGGTCGACCGCAACACCACCGTGCTGGCCTGGAACCGGCCGGCCGCGGCGCTGATCACCGACTTCGGCGCGCTGCCCGCGGCGCAGCGCAACATGGCCCGGCTGACCTTCCTGGACGAGGGCATCCGCCGCCTGTACGCCGACTGGCCGCAGCGGGCCCGCGACATCGTCGGCTTCCTGCGGCTGGACTCCGGTCGCCGGCCCGCCGATGCGTCCACGGCGGCCCTGGTCGAGGAGCTGTCGGCCGCCAGCGCGGAGTTCCGGGCGTTGTGGGCGGAGCACGAGGTGAAGGACAAACGGCACGGACGGTATGTGTACCGGCATCCTGTGGTGGGTGAGCTGGAGCTGGCCTACGAGACCCTGCGCCTGCCGGACGACCCCGGGCTGGCCCTGGTCATGCACAGCGCCGAGGAGGGCTCGCCCTGCGACACGGCGCTGCGGCTGCTGGTGGCCTGGGCCGGGCAGGACGCGCCCGCCGGCTGACGTGCCCGCCCGGACGTTGCGGCTCTCAGGGGCGGGGTCGGCCGGTGGCGGCGTCCGGCCGGGCGCGCGGGTCGTTCACGGAGCGAGGGTGATCTCGGCCAGCTCCCGCCAGTCCCGCCGCTGCCCGTCGCGGGTCGCCTCGGCGAAAGCGGTCTCGCCGAGGCTTTCGCGCGCCCGCGCGGCGATCCTGGCGACGTCCGGCTGCGACCGGTCGGGCGTGCCGCGCACGGTGTCGCCGGCCGCCAGCAGGCGTACGGCCTGCTCGTCCTGCCCCTGGCGCAGCGCCAGATCCGCGATCCCGACCAGCGCACTGGCGATCGCCGGCGGGAAGGCGTGCTCCACGGCCGCGTGGAACGCCTGGGTCCGGTACGCGCGCGACTGTTCGAGATCCTCGGTGAGGTAGCCGTACAGGTCCAAGGTCTCGGAACGGACGGAGCCGATGCGCTGGGAGTCGTCCAGCACCGCGCACACCGTGGCCAGGTGCTCGTGCGCCTGGTCCGGCTCGCCGCGCCAGCGCGCCAGCCCCGCCTTGCGCAGCGCCAGCTCGGCGAGCGAGTCGGGCCAGACGATCCCGCCCGCCCACCGCTGCGCCTCCGCCATGGCCGAGGCGCTGGATCGCTCGTCGCCCGCCAGCCAGTACAGCTGGGCCAGCCGCGCCCGCACACTGACCACGTCCTCGGTCGCGCCCACCTCGGTCATCGCCACGGCGGCCTCTTCGTAGTGCTCGCACGCGCGGGCGAACTCGCCGCGCATGGCGAGCCGGTCGGCCAGGAAGGTCAACGCGTAGGAGATGCCCATCCGGTCGCCCAGCGCGCGGAACTCGGCGAGGGCGGTCTCGGCGTCGAGGTCCACGTCGGTCTCGTCGCCGCCGAGCGTGAGCCGCAGCCGGCCGCGCGTGAGCCTGGCCTGCGCGCGCACCCACGGGTCGTCGTCGGCGATGAGCGGCTCGAAGGCGGGCAGGAGGTCCGTCGGGCCCTGCAGCGTCCGCTCCAGCAGCGCGGCGAACCCGAGCAGCGGGCGGCGGGACCGGCTGCGCTGGGCCAGCCGATGCGCCTCCTGGATCCACTCGCGCGCCTGGTACTGATCGCCGCCGATCCCGGAGGTCAGGAAGATCGTCACCATGAGGTACGCCATCGCCCGCACGTCATCGGGCACCTCGCCGTCCAGCGAGGACGCCGCGATGCTCAGCTCGGCGCCCTCGGCCCGGTGCCCGCTGAGGTACCAGAACCAGCCCGCGGCCGCGACCAGCCGCATCGCCTCCTGGGCCCATCCCTCGGCGATCGCTCCGCGCAGGGCCGCGGCGATGTTGTCGTGCTCGGCCTCGATCGTGGCCAGCCAGGTGAGCTGCTCGGCCCGGCGCAGGTGCGGCTCGGCCTCCTCGGCCAGCTCGGTGAAGTAGGCGAGGTGCGCCCGGCGCGCCGCCTCGCTCTCCCCTGCTTCGGCGAGCCGGTGCGCCGCGTACTCCCTGATGGTGTTGAGCATCCGGTAGCGGGGGGCGCCCTCGCCGTCGGCCACCAGCAGCGACTTCTCGATCAACGCGGTGAGCACGTCGAAGACGTGCTCACCGGCGGGCGCCTCGTCCCCGCACACCCGTTCGGCCGCTTCCAGGCTCGCCCCGCCGGAGAACACCGACAGCCGCCGCAGCACGCCGCGTTCGGCCTCGCTCAGCAGGTCCCAGCTCCAGTCCACGACCGCGCGCAGCGTCTTGTGATGGGCGAGCGCCGTACGGCTGCCGCTGGTCAGCAGCCGGAACCGGTCGTCGAGCCGGCGGGCCAGCTGATCGACGGACATGGTGCGCAGCCGTGCCGCGGCCAGTTCGATCGCCAGCGGGATGCCGTCGAGCGCCCGGCAGATCCGCGCCATGGCCGCCAGGGTGTGCGGGTCGAAGCCGATGTCCTTGCGCACCAGCTCGGCGCGGTCGCGCAGCAGCCGCACCGCGGGCGAGGAGCCGGCCTGGGAGGGGTCGGCCCCCTCGGCGGGCAGCGCGAGGGGCTCGACTCCCCACAGCACCTCGCCGATGATGCCGAGCGGCTCCCTGCTGGTGGCCAGGATCCGCAGCCTGCGGCACTCCCCCAGCAGCCGGTCCGCGAAGGTCGCCGCCTCCTCGATCACGTGCTCGCAGTTGTCCAGGATCAGCAGCATCGTGCGGTCCCGGAGCGCGGCGATGAGCCGGTCCATCGGCTCCCCGCCGCGCGAGCCGCCGAGCAGCGCCTGATCACGCAGGCCGATCGCGGTGAGGGCGGCCTGCGCCAGATCGCCGCCCGCCCGCACCGAGGCGAGCTCGACCAGCCACGCCCCGTCCGGCAGCTCGGTGAGCATGGTCCGGGCGGTCTCGGTGGCCAGTCTCGTCTTGCCGGAGCCGCCCGGCCCCGTCAGGGTGACCAGCCGGTGCCCGACGGCCAGGACGGCGACCGCGGCGATGTCGTCGTCCTTGCCGACGAAACTCGTCAGCGCGGCGCGCAGGTTCGTCCTGCGGTTCTCGGCCCGTTCGCCCAGCTCGCCCCGCAGCAGCGCGGTGTGCAGCGCGGACAGCTCGGCCGACGGATCGGCGCCCAGCTCCTCGGCGAGCAGCTCGCGCGTCCGCTGGTACACGGTCAACGCCTCGTTGCCGCGCCCCGCCTCGGCCAGCGCCCGCATCAACGCCGCCACGAACCCCTCCCGCAGGGGGTGGGCGGCGACCAGCTCGGTCAGCTCGGAGACCATCTCCGAGCCGCGGCCGAGGCGGATGTCGGCATCCACCCGATCGCCGAGCGCGGCGACGTAGAGGTCGTCCAGACGCGTGACGACGGCGTCGAACGCGTCGCTGCCGTGCAGGGCGATGTCGGCCATGGCCGTGCCGCGCCACAGGGCCAGGGCCGAGCGCAGCAGGTCGGCCCTGGCCTCGGGCTCGGCGCTGCGGGCCTGGCCGACGAGCTGCTCGAAGCGGGACACGTCCACGTCGTCGGAGGCGGCGGCCAGCCGGTACCCGCCGGCCTCCGCCTCGATCACGCCGTCCGGCAGGGCCCGGCGCAGCCTGGACACCAGCGCCTGCAGGGCGTTCACCTCGTCGGCGGGCGGCTGTTGCCCCCAGATCCAGTCCACCAGCCTCGCGCGCGTGACGATGCGGCCTGGCTCGAGGGCGAGTGCAGCCAGCAGTGCGCGTAGCCGAATCCCGGGAACCTCAACCAGAGCCCCATCGTGGTTCCTGACCTCGAACGGTCCCAGCAATCCGACTCTCACATCAGCAATTGTGCCGTGGCGCCGGCGCCCCCGAGACACGCGGCTCGCCTCAGCGGCCTTTCGCGCCGCGCGGCGACCAGGGCGGCACGGGGCGATCTGGGCGGCACGGGGCGAGGGGTGCGGCTTCGCTATCGCACCGGCGTCAGCACTCCCTGCAGGAGCACGACGCCCTCGCCGTACTTGTCCTCCAGCCGTTGCCGGAGCTTCTCGCCGGCCACCCAGACGCCCACGACCACCTGCTCCTTCATGATGTCGACGGAGGTCGAGACGATGGGCTGGCCGAGATCGTCGCCGATGGAATCCTGGATCCGGCGCAGCGCTTCCAGGCTGCGCCGGGCCTGGCTGACACAGAGCGCGCCGCCCCAGCTCTCCCGAATCCACGCCTCCCTGCCGGTCAGGTCGCCCGTGAACTTCACATTCAGCACCAGCTTGGTCGGGTCGTTGGCATACTTCTCCGACCACTCCCGCTTGCTGCCGTCGTAGCCGGGGATCGCGTTCAGATAGCCCTGGTCCAGCCACACCCCGCCCACGGCCGCCTCGTTCCCCAGGCGCTGCTCAGTCGCCTCGAGCGCTTCCTGGGTGGTCCTGGCGGGATCGGCCGGCCGCCGGCCGCCCTCCGGGACGGGGCACGGGCTGGCGAAGCTGGGCTTCTGCGGTGTGCCCTGGACCGCCGCCCCGGGTGGTTCGGTCAGGGTCAGCCGGGAGCCGTCCCAGGTGCCGACCACCCGATACTGACCCCACTTCGTTCCCTGTACGTTCTCGTGCTGAACCTTGGACCAGTCCCAGCCGACGATGTCCGGCCCACCACACTGGGGTGGCAGCGACGTGGCCATCGCGGCGCACAGCTGCGGCCCGTGGCCGGGGCTCTCCAGGACGGAGACGTCGTCGGCCGCGTACGTGATCGGCTTGTCGGCCGCCACTCCGCTGCCGCAGGCGGTCAGCACGATGAGGGCCAGGAATGCGAGTGAGCGCATGACCTTCAGACGTGCGGGCGCTCCGCGAGGTTCGTTCCTCGATCAGTGGCGCCACCTGCGCGAGCCACAGCGCGTCGACCAGAGTTCTGCGGTCGGCTGGTCTTCCACGTCTCGCAGAAGGCCGCTCGACAGACCTGAACATGTGGCGACCAGTATTTCGTGGTGAACCTACTCCCGGCGTCGTAGCCGGGCCGGTCACTGATCCCGGCGAGGTAGCGGCAGAAGACTCCGCTCGCAGGACGCCCCCGAGCCGTCGCCGCACGACGATGGCCGTCATGACAACCCAGGCTCGGCTACCGTCTCGCGCCGCGGACCCTCCTGGTCGCCGGCGGGCTGCTGACCGCGTCCGGGCTGGCCTGGCTCGGCCTGATCAGCCCGGACGGCGCGTTCGTCACCGACGTGCTCGGGCCCTCGATCGTCACGAGCGTCGGCTTCGGGCTGTGCCTCGGACCGGTCGTCTCCGTCGCCACCGGCGGCGTCGCGCCCCACGAGAGCGGCACCGCGTCGGGCCTGCTCAACAGCTCGCGTCAGATCGGCGCCTCGCTCGGGCTGGCCGCCCTCGGCACCGCCGCGCACGAGCGCACCGGCCCGGCCGTCACGCCCGAGGCCCTCAACGACGGCTACGCGCTCGGCCTGACGCTCGGCGCCGCGCTCCTGGCCGCCGCCGTCCTCATCGCCCTCACCGTCCTGCGCCGGACCGCCCCGCCCTCCCCGGTCCGGGACGGCGACGAACACGATGCGCCCCTGGCCCGGACATGACCGTCCGGTCACCCAGGTCACAGCCCCTCCAGACCCGCAGGAAAGGTCGTCCCGGCATGACGGTCACCCCGATCGATCTGTTCGCCTCGTTCATCCAGCTCGACCAGGACGGCAGGGTCCACACCGGCGCGGGAGCGGGCGACGCCGACGGCTGGCGGCTGACGACCTTCTACGCCAGGACCGACGCCGACGTCCACGCCGGCCAGTGGGAGGTCCACCCCGAGGCCGAGAAGGTCGTGTCCTGCCTCGTCGGGAAGATGCGCCTCTACCTGCGCCCGCAGCGGCCGGGCCAGCAGGAGGAGGAGATCACGCTGACGGCCGGGACCGCGGCCATCGTCCCGCGCGGACGATGGCACCGCTTCGAATTGGACACCCCCTGCAACATCATGGCCGTCACCCTGCCGCGCGGCGGCCGGCTGGAAGAACGCGCCGAACCCTAGGCCCCCTCGCCAGGTGAACTCCGCTACCAACCGCGCGCGATCCACTCATCGAGGTGGGGGAGTTCGGTCGCGACGGTGGTGTCGGGGCCGTGCCCGGGATGGATGCGGGTCGCGCCGGGAAACCCGAGAAGCCTGCGTACGGACCGGATGACGACCGCGAACTCCGACAGCGGCGGGCCGGTGAGCCCCGGTCCGCCGGGGAACAGGGTGTCCCCGGTGAGCAGGTGCGAGTCCACGGCCAGGCTCAGCCCTCCCGGGGTGTGTCCGGGGGTGTGCAGGGCGCGGACCGGCAGGGGGCCGACCTGGAGGATCTGGCCGTCCGCGATCGGCACCGACACGCCATCCCACAGCCGGGTGTCGCCGGCGAAGGCCAGCCGAGCGGGATCGCGCGCGAGGATGTCGGCCGTCGCGGTGCCCGCGTCCCAGTGGCCGGTGCGGCGAGCGGTCGCGATCTCGTGCGGCCATACGGGCTGGTCGGCGGGGTGGGCGAGAACCGGGACGCCCAGCGCCTCGACGACCTCGGGCACGGCGAGAACATGATCGAAGTGCGCGTGGGTGAGGAGCACGGCGACCACGTCCAGGTGGGCGACGGCGTCCAGCACGCGACCCGGCTCGTCTCCCGGGTCCACGATCAGTGCCCGGCGATCGCCGTGGGCGTGCAGGATCCAGCAGTTGGTCTCCAGCACGCCGACGACGACCCGCCGCAGAACGGCCCTGACGGTCACGACTGCGCGGCTCGTTCGAGCAGGTCGTCGTACACGCCGGGGTCGTGGGAGTCGACGACGGGGAAGCCGGCCGCCCACGGACCCTCCCAGCGCACCTGGATGCCGGGGTTGTTGACGGCGGTTCCGTCGTGGAGGCGGAACGTGGGGCTGCCGGCGATGGCGTCGGTCTGGGAGATGGCGAAGTCGCGCGTGACGTCGGCCCGGTGCCGGCCGCTGTCCAGCGCGGCGGCCAGCCCGGCCACGTCGACGACGCCGTCCGCCAGTTCGCCCGCGACCTCCAGGATGACCTGCCGGTGGCTGATCGAGCGGGAGTGGGTCCAGAACGCCCGGCGCAACGCGAGGTCGAGTTCCTCTCCGGCCTCCAGGCTCTGCGCGCTCGCGGCGTGCACGGCTTCCGCGGCGAGCAGCACGGTGTGAGGGTAGAGGTCGTCGGCGGCGGTCCAGACCCGGAACTGCGCCTCGGGCTCGATCTGCCCCAGTCCGACGGCCTCGGTGTCGGTGCCACGACGGGGGTGTGGGCCGTTGAACAGCTCCAGGGGAAACGTCCGGTGCTCCAGCCGCACGACTCCGTCCAGCCCGAGCCGCGCTCGCGCCCGGCGCAGCCGCAGCAGGCCGACGTAGGCGAACGGGCACAGCAGGTCCGACCAGACCTGCACCGTGCCGGCCGCGACGGGCGGCGTCGCGGAAGCGTCTGTGGTCATCCGTGCTCCTGATGTTCGGTACCAGCGGGATTGGTGGTGAATCGGGCAGGCCGCAGCAGCACGGCCACGCGCCGCTCCTCAGCCATCACGCGGTCGTATTCGGCCAGGTCAGAGTGATTCCCGCCGGCCGCGTGGTAGATGTCCCGCAGCAGGGCCGGCAGCCGGTCGGGGCCGAGCGCCGGCAGCGGGTCGTCGGGGCCCGCGAGCTCGGCGGTTCCCCGGACGGCGACCCACTCCCATCCGGCCCGGAAGACGAGCGTGGCGTGCGGGTCCCGGCGCAGGTTCGCCAGCTTCGCGGTGCCCCCGCGTGCCACGAAGGCGACCGTGGCGGTCCCGGTCACCGGATGCGGCAGGACTCCGGCGTTGACGACGCTGACGGACGGCTGTCCGTCCGGCCGCAGCGTCACGAGCAGCGCGAGCCATCGCTCCGCCGCGCCGTACTCCCGGACGAGTCGCAGCCCCTCCTGCTCGGAAAGGGCCATCAGAAGACCTTCGCGATGTCCCGGGCCCGCGCGTCGGCTTCACGCCGCGCCTCGTCCCGGTCGCCGGTGAGGGTGGGATGGAACCGGATATCCTGGATGTCGGTCAGCCCGGTCCAGCGCAGCCAGTCGCCGAAGAACGTCGACTGGAAATCGCTGCCGAACTCCGGGCCGAGAGGCGGTCCCCACACGGCGCTGGTGTAGACGACGGCGACCCGCTTGCCGCGCCCCGAAAGCTGAGGGCCGTACCCGGTCGCCGGGTCGACGGTGAAGATCCAGCCGGGCTGGCTGACGACGTCGATGAACTGCTTGAGCACGTACGGCACCGACGCGTTCCACATCGGGACGCTGAAGAGCAGCCGGTCGGCGGAGTCGAACCTCTCGAACGTCCTGCGTGCCGCCTCCCACGCCTCGGCCTCGGCGCCCTGTGGCTCGTCGCCGCCGAACACCGTCATCTTCGCCCTGGCCCCGACGGCGAAGTCCGGCAGCGACCCGTCCCACAGGTCCCAGTGCTCGACCTCGTCATCCGGGTGGGCCTCCTGGAAGGTCTCCGTGAACACCCGCGCGATCCGCAACGACTCCGACGCCTCGCCGCGAGGCGAGGCGGAGATGTGCAGCAGCTTGCCCATCTGTGCCGACTCCTTGAAATTATCGGACTATGGTCCGGTTATGTGGATGACGACAAGATACGGACTCCGGTCCGCTTTGGTCAAGTGTGAACCGGTCCGTCGACCTTGTGTGCACGCGTGAGGATCTATCGAAAGGTGGACGACCGGCGGCAGTCCTCCCGGCAAAGCTGCGGGCCATGAAGAAGACGATCATCGCCGTGCTCGGCTCGATGCTGCCAAGCTGCCCGCCAGTGACCCGGCCGCCAAGAAGGGGACGCTTGTCCTCAACATGGGTGGCCCCGCACAGCAGATTTCGGTCCTGCGCGCGGCGAAGAAGGCCTTCGCCGACCTGACTCGATGGTTCGACGTGGTGGTCTTCGACCCGCGCGGATTCGAGGCGAGCACCGGGGTGCGCTGCCCCGACCCGGCACCGTGGGCCACGAACGCGGAGTGGGTGTTCCCCGACCGCGCCACCTATGCTCGCTACACGGAGCAGAACCGTCGCTTCGGCCTCGGCTGCGCCGATGCCGCCGGCCCGCTCGCGGGCAACCTGGACTCCGGCCAAGGGGCCCACGACCTGGAGGCCGTCCGGGTGGCGCTGGGCGAACAGCAACTCACCTATTACGGCAACTCCTACGGCACCGTCCTCGGCGTGGCCTACGCCGAGAAGTTCTCCTCCCGCGTCGGCCGCATGTACCTGGACAGCCCGATCGACCACACCAGCCGATCGTGGACCGAATGGCTCCTGCCCAGAGCGACGGTCAAGGAAGACAACCTGCACCGTTTCGCCGAGTGGTGCGCCACCGACCAGAGCTGCGCGCTCCACGGCCGCGACGTGCTCAAGGTGTGGGACGAGGTCATGGGCCGCGCCGCCGAGCGGCCGATCCCCGCACCCGGCGCCGGAGCCGGAGCAGCGACCGGTGCGACCCTGATCGCCTCCCGCGCGACGGTCACGTTCGACGCGACGTGGCCCGAACTGGCCAAGTCCCTGGCCGAGGCGTACGCGGGCGACGCCACCCGGTTCGCCAAGCCGTCCACCGTTGGGGCCGATCCGATCTCAGCAGGATCGCGAACCGCGCCTTCCCGCACCCGACCGCATACGGCAAGGTCAAGGCTCTGGAAAAGCGGCTGAGGCACGTCGCGCCGCGCATCGGCTGGACCGTGGCCTGGCCGCCGGCCAACCTCTGCACCGGGCTCCCGCACGAGGCGTCCTTCCCGCCCCATCCGGTTCACCCCCGCGGCCTGCCCCCGATCCTGGTCGCCGCCGGCCTGTACGACGACGCGGCGCCGCCCGCGTCCGCCCGACGGATCACGGCACAACTCGACAGCGCCCGCTACCTGGCGGCCCAGGGCGGTCACGCGCTCTACCTGGCAGGCGATCTACGCATATGAACACGGGATCGTCACCCGCGATGCACCTTGACCGTCCGCCGGTCTCGGCCCATGTCCCGGGAGACGAACATCGACGATGAGCGCATGCCTCATCGCGATGCGTTATCCGTCACATCGGCCCTGGGAGGTGCGGATCACCGTCGCCGGCGCCGTCACCCGCTTCGCCTCACCGAGGCCGTCACCCGCATGGCCGCCGCGCGCGCCCAGGCGGACGCCGAGGTGGAGCGGCGGCGCGGTCGAGGGGGCGGCGCGGCTCTACCGGGGCCGGACGTTGTGGTTGCGGGCGAACAGGTTGCCCGGGTCGTAGTGGCGCTTGACCGCCGCGAGCCGCTCGTACGTCGGCGCCGGATACACCGCGGCGACGTCCTCCTCCGTGGCCGAGGCGAGGAAGTTGGCGTAGGCGCCGTCGACGTGGGGCGCGAGCCTGGCCCACAGCGCCTCCAGCGCGGGCCGGGCCGCCTCGACGACCGGCGCCGGACCCACGGTGGTGGTCACGAACATCAGCTCCGCCTCGCGGTGCGCGTAGGCGGTGGCGTCGCCGGCGACCCGGGACACCGCGCCGCCGACGCCGCGCACGGAGATGAACGGCGACCCCTGCGAGGCGCCCGCCTCGGCCAGGATCCGCAGGACCTCGGACGCCGACTCCC
The DNA here is from genome assembly GCF_013363975.1 of Nonomuraea montanisoli. GTDB lineage: Bacteria > Actinomycetota > Actinomycetes > Streptosporangiales > Streptosporangiaceae > Nonomuraea > Nonomuraea montanisoli. The sequence goes on from NZ_JABWGN010000006.1 coordinate 448,571, forward strand.
GGCCGGCGAAGCCGCTGCGGGTCACCAGCCGGATGCCGGGCGGCGGGGTCGCGCCCTCCACGAGGGTGTCCGCGTAGGGGCGCAGCGCCACATCGTCGTCGATCACCGTGCCGAGCCGGCGGATCGGGTCGATGGCCCGGGCCGCGAGCCCGGGGTCGTCGCCGTCGAAGGCGACCTGGATCTCGACCGGCGCCTCGGGGCCGCCGGCGAAGGGGTTGGCGAAGTTGGCGATGGAGGTGAGCTCCACGGGCGCGGTGCGCAGATGCTCCGCCCAGCCCTGGAGCACGGCGGCCGCCTGCGCAGCCGGGAAGGCGATCCTGCCGTAGAAGACGTCGGTCGTCGGGTGCGCGGCGAAGACGAAGGCGGTCACCACCCCGAAGTTGCCGCCGCCGCCGCGGATCGCCCAGAACAGCTCCGGGTCGTCCTCCGCGCTCGCCCGCACGAGCTCTGCGTCGGCGGTGACCACCTCCGCGGCGACCAGGTTGTCCAACGCCAGGCCGTACTTGCGCACCTTCCAGCCGATGCCGCCGGTCAGCGTCAGCCCGCCGACCCCCACGCTCCTGGTGTCGCCCGAGGAGATCGCCAGACCGTGCGGGGCCAGGACGTCCGCCACCTGACCCCAGGTGGCGCCGCCGCCGATCCGCACCAGGTGGCGTTCCTTGTCGGTGATCTCCACGGTCGCCAGCAGGCCGAGGTCGATCACGACGCCGCCGTCGTTGGTGCCGAACCCGGCGAAGGCGTGCCCGCCGCCGCGCACGGACAGCACCAGGCCCGCCTCGGCGGCGAACCGGACGGCCGCCCGCACGTCCTCGACGCTCCCGGGCCGCAGCACGAAGGCCGGGCTGCCCGAAGCCAGCACCGAGCGGCTGGCCGGCTCGTACTCCGCCGCGCCCGGTTCGATGATGTCGCCGCCGAAGTCACGGCGAAGGGTCTCAAGCGCTGTGCTCATGACGTCCTCTTGTGGTGTCGCGTATCGCAGTGGACGAACACAAGACGCCGGCGGCCGGGTGGTTGTGACAGCGCGCCCAGGTGACCTGCGCCACACGCGCGCCGCGCTCCGCGGGGGGTCAGCGGCCGCCGAGGGCGCGCCAGACGAGGGCCGCGGTCCGTTCCGGCCAGCGGGGCGGAGGGGCGGGCTCGGCCAGCGCCCGGCCGTACCAGCTGCCCGTGCACATGGTGACGGCGACCTCCAGGTCGGCGTCGGCGTCGATGAGGCCCGTCTCCTGCGCCGACCGCAGGATGGCGAGGATGCGGCGGCGGCGCGGGGCGATCACCCGGGCGCGGTAGCGGGCGAGCACCTCGGGCTCGGTGGTCTCCTGCAGCATGGTGCCGACGAGCGAGAGCCGGCCCGGCCGGGAGACGCCCCGCTGGAAGTCCTCCAGTTCGGCGACCAGCGCGGCGTAGGGGTCGGCCGGCGGGCTCGCCTGCTGCTCCTCGATCATGCTCGCCACCGCGGCGGCGGCCAGCTCCGCCTTGCCCGGCCACCTGCGGTACAGGGCCGGGCGGGTGGTGCCCGCCTCCTGCGCGACGGCGGCCAGCGACATCCGCTCGTAGCCGTACTTGGCCAGGTGCCTCCGGGCGACCGCGAGGATCCGGTCGTCGATGGTGGCGTCCCGCGTTCGCCCGGTCTTCCGTGTCATGATCCCGCCTGTTTCATTACAATGCTGTAATGTAACGAAAGTCTTTCCTGACCTCACTCTACAAAGGGGTCCCCCCGTGGTCATCGAATACATCCGTTACACCGTTCCCGCCGACCGGGCCGAGGAGTTCGAGCATGCGTACAGAACCGCGTCGGGCGTCCTCGACGACGACCCGCACTGCCTGAGCTACGAGGTCGCCCGAGGCGTCGAGGAGCCCGAGCACTACACGGTGCGCATCGAATGGGACTCCGTCGAGGGCCACGAGCAGGGCTTCCGCCGCAGCCCCCGGTTCGCCGAGTTCTTCGCCGCCGTGAAGCCCTTCTTCGGAGGCATCCAGGAGATGAAGCACTACGACGCCAGATTCGGCAGCCGATGAGCACCGCCGAACTGCTGGCCCGCGCCCGCCTGCTCAACCGGGACCTGGCGCCCGGCGATCCCCTCGCCGACACCGTCATCCGGCCTCTGACCGCGGCGCTCACCGAAGCGGAAGCAAAAGCAGAAGCGGAAGCGGAGACCGAGCCGGGGGTCGCCGAGGACGGCACCCCCGCCGAGCGCCTGTGGGAGCTGGCCAAGGACGCCACGCGGCTGCGCGCCCGGCCCGGCGCGCACGAGGGCCTCATCGAGGCCACGGCCGCGTTGCAGCACCTGGCCTGCCTGTCCGCCGAGGACGCCGGCGCCCTGGAACGGCGGATCGCCGAGCTCGCCGGCATCCAGGGCGAGCTGGAACCGCGCGTCGACGTCGCGACGGACGGGCCGTACCTGGTCACCAACGTCACGCGGATCACGAACTGGCTGGGCGAGCCCGTCCAGACGTTCCCGCAGATGGCACTGTGCCGATGCGGGCAGTCCGCCACCAAGCCCCTGTGCGACGGCAGCCACGCCCGCACCGGCTTCAGCGGCGCCAAGGACCCGGCCCGGGTGCCCGACCAGCTCGACACCCACGAAGGCGTGCAGGTCACCGTCCTGGACAACCGCGGCAGGTGCGCCCACTCCGGGTTCTGCACCGACCGGCTCCCGAAGGTGTTCCGGGTGGACCAGGAGCCGTTCGTGGCGCCCAGCGGCGGCCGGGCCGACGAGATCGTCCGGGCCGTGCGCGCGTGCCCGTCCGGCGCGCTCGGCGCCGAGATCGACGGCCACCGGGTCCCCGACCCGCGCCGCCCGCCCGCCATCGAGGTGTCCAAGGACGGCCCCTACCGGGTCACCGGCGGCATCCCGCTCGACGGCGACCCCTCCCGCGAGCACTACAGCCTGTGCCGGTGCGGCCATTCCCGCAACAAGCCGCTGTGCAGCGGCATGCACTACTACGTGGGCTTCGCCGACCCGCCGCTGTCGGAGGACCCGACCCTGTTCGAGTGGGCCGGCGGCCTGCCCGCGCTGCGCCGGATGACGCACATCTTCTACGAGAAGTACGTCCCGCAGGACGACCTGCTCGGCCCGTTGTTCGCCCGGATGTCGCCCGACCATCCCGAACGCGTCGCCGCCTGGCTCGCCGAGACGTTCGGCGGACCGAGCCTCTACACCGACGAGTACGGCGGCTACGACCGCATGGTCGGCGAGCACGCCGGCAAGGCCCTGACCGAACAGTGGCGAGCCCGCTGGGCGCAGCTCATGAGCCAGGCCGCCGACGACGCCGGGCTGCCGGCCGACCCGGAGTTCCGGGCCGCGTTCGCCGGCTACATCGAATGGGGCTCCAGGATCGCGCTGGAGAACTCCCAGCCGGGCGCCAATCCCCCGCCGCACATGCCGGTGCCCCGATGGTGGTGGGTCTGCGAGGCCCGGCCCGGCTCCCGCGTCTCCGCCCTGGCGCCGCCCGAGCAAGCCGTGCAGGCGCGGCTGCCGGAGCCGGGCGAGCCGGTCGGGTTCGCCGACCACATCAGGCCGCTGTTCCGCGAGATGGACCGCAAGTCGATGAGCTTCGCCTTCGACCTGTGGTCGCACGAGGACGTCACCCGGCACGCCGACGCCATCCTGCACCGGCTCCGCCAGGGCGGCATGCCGTGCGACGGCGCCTGGCCCGCCGAGCGCGTCGAGCTCTTCGCCCGCTGGATCGCCGAGGGCACCCTGCCGTGAGCCCGGAGCACGTCGCCGTCAGCCCAGGGCACCTCGCCGTCAGCCGAGGGCGCCCCGCCGCGAGAGGGCGTCGGCGGTAGAGTGGGCAGGCGCCCATCACGGCGGGCGCCTGCCCCCTCATGCAGGACGAGCCCCTCGACAGGGCGGGCCGGCCGGGAAGGACCCACGGTGCCGACAGGGATAGCCATCCGCGACGCGCGCGAGCAGCTGTTCGACGCCGCCGAGCGCGTCCTGCTGCGCGACGGGCCGAGCGCGCTGACCAGCAGGGCGGTCACCACGGAGGCGGGCTGCGCCAAGGGCGTCCTGCACCGGCACTTCGACGACTTCGACGCCTTCCTGGCCGAGCTCGTGCGCGAGCGCATCGCCCGCCTCCAGCGCCAGGGCGCCGCCCTGCTCGCCGCCGCCGGGACCGGCACCGTCACCGGCAACCTCGCCGGCATGCTGACGGACCTGTTCGGGCCGGTCGCCACGGCGATCGTCGGGCTCGTCATCGTCCGCGACGAGCTGCGCGCGCGGCTGCGCGCGACCACGCCTGCCGGCCTCCCCCTCCTGACGGAGGCCGCAGCGATCATCGCCGCCTATCTCGCCGCCGAGCGCGAACGCGGCCGCATCGCGCGGCGGGCCGACGTGGACACCCTCTCCCCCACCCTGATCGGGGCCGGGCACCTGCTCTTCGCCGACCGGGACGCCGGCCCGCCGTCGCCCGAGGCCGTGCGCAAGGTCGTGACCACGGTCATCGCCGACGTCGTAGGGGAGTCGCCCGAATAGCGGGCGTCCCCCGACGTCCGGGGTGATCTGCCTCACAACCTGTCACAACCATCGCCGACGCTGTGTCTTGATGCCGAACCACTGCAAAGGGGAGGCCACACATGAACGGCACGGCAAGCACGGCACAGACCTCGGTGCTGATCACCGGAGGCAACAAGGGACTCGGTCTCGAGGCGGCCCGGCGCCTCGCCGAACACGGATGGAAGATCTTCCTCGGCTCGCGTGACGAGGGCCGGGGGCGGGCGGCCGCCGACAAGCTGGCCGCCGGCGGCGCCGACGTGGTCATGGTCCCCCTGGACGTGACCTCGGAGGAGTCGGTGGCCGACGCCGTACGGCTCGTGCGCGAGCACACCGACCGGCTGGACGTGCTGATCAACAACGCCGGCGCCCCCGGAAGGATCGTCCCGCCGGCGGACGCGACGGCCGAGGAGGTCCACTCCGTCTACGACACCAACGTGTACGGCCCGATCAGGGTCACCCACGCGTTCCTGCCCCTGCTGCAGGCGGCCGAGCACCCGCGCGTGGTCATGGTGTCCAGCGGCGGGGGCTCCTTCGCGGTCGTGACCGACCCGGAGCAGCCGGTCTCGGCGATGCACGAGCTCGCCTACAGCTCCTCCAAGGCGGCGCTCAACATGATCACCGTCCGGTACGCCCAGGCGCTCCCGCACATCAAGTTCAACGTCGCCACCCCCGGAGAGGTCGCCAACCACAAGTTCGCGGCCACCGACATGAACCACAACACCGGTCAGCTGACGGTCACCGAGGGCACCGACTCGATCGTCCGGCTCGCGATGATCGACGCCGACGGACCCACCGGGATCTTCGTCGACCGCCTCGGCCCCGTCGGCTGGTGACCCCCGCGAAACCGCCCAGCCACCGCACGAAGAACGGAAAGACATCATGAGCAAGGTCTGGTTCGTCACCGGTTCGTCCCGCGGCCTCGGCCGCGACTTCGTCGAGGCCGCCCTCGCGCGCGGCGACAGGGTGGCCGCGACCGCCCGCAGCACCGCGAGCCTCGACGAGCTGGTCGCCACCTACGGCGACGCGGTGCTCCCGCTCCGGATGGACGTGAGCGACAAGGCCGCCGTCCTCGCGAGCGTGAAGCGGGCCGCGGAGCACTTCGGCCGGCTCGACGTCATCGTCAACAACGCCGGCTACGCCCAGATCGGCGCGATCGAGGAGCTGACCGAGCGGGAACTGCGCGACCAGATGGAGACCAACCTGTTCGGCGCCGTGTGGGTGATCCAGGCGGCGCTGCCGTACCTGCGCGAGCAGCGCTCGGGGCACATCATCCAGCTCTCCTCGGCCGCCGGGGTCATCGCCATGCCGCTCGGCGGCGCCTACCACGCCTCCAAGTGGGCCCTGGAGGGCCTGAACGAAGCCCTCGCCGGCGAGGTCGCCGACTTCGGCGTCAAGGTGACCATCATCGAGCCCGGCGGCTTCGCCACCCGAGGCGGCAAGAACCCCGACCCGCTCGACAACGGCCACGTGGCCGAGCCCGACCCGGCCTACGACGGACTGCGCCGGCGTCTCGGCGCGGTCGCCGGCAAGCAGCCCGCCGGCGACCCGGCCGCCGCCGCCCGGACACTGCTCAAGCTCGTCGACTCCGACAACCCGCCCCTGCGGATCCTGTTCGGGCAGGGCTTCTATCCGATGATTCAGCAGGCCTATGCCGACCGTCTCAAGACCTGGGCCGACTGGCAGGATCTGTCGGCGGAGGCCCAGGGCGCCCTCGACCAGGAAGATCGGTGACCCGCGGCCGAGGCTGACGACAGGGGCGGGCCGCGCAGGGCCCGCCCGCAACAAGGAACGAGACATGAGCGACCACGCCACCGACGCGGCGACCGAGACCTTCCTCGCCCACCGCAACCTGCTCTTCACCGTCGCCTACGAGATGCTCGGCTCGGCGGCCGACGCCGAGGACGTCCTGCAGGAGACCTGGCTGCGATGGGTCAAGGCCGACCTGGACCAGGTGCAGGACCGGCGCGCCTACCTGATCCAGATCACCACCCGGCAGTCGCTCAACCGGCTGCGCAGCCTGAAGCTGCGCAAGGAGGCGTACGTCGGCCCGTGGCTGCCCGAGCCGCTGATCACGGCGCCGGACGCGGCCGAGGACGTCGTGCTCGCCGAGAGCGTGTCGATGGCGCTCATGCTCGTCCTGGAGACGCTGGCGCCGACCGAGCGCGCCGTCTTCGTGCTGCGCGAGGTCTTCGACGTCGGCTACGACGAGATCGCGGCCGCCGTCGGCAAGAGCCCCGACGCCGTCCGCCAGATCGCGCACCGCGCCCGCCGGCACGTCGAAGCCCGCCGCCCCCGCAAGGCCGTCTCCGCGCGCCAGACCCGGGCGGCGCTGGAGTCGTTCCAGCGGGCGCTCGAAACCGGCGACCCGCAGCGCCTGCTCGACGTGCTGGCCCCCGAGGTCGTCCTGGTGAGCGACGGCGGCGGCATCAAGCAGGCCGCGCTGCGGCCCATCACCACCTCCGGCAAGGTGGCCCGTTTCATCGCCGGCGGCATCGGCAAGGCCCAGGTCACGCTCACCGGCGAGCCCACCATGGTCAACGGCGGCCCGGCGCTCATCATCCGCGTCGACGGCGAGGTCGACGGCGTCATGGCGGTCCGCGTCGAGGACGCCCGCATCACCGGCCTCTACTACGTCCGCAACCCCGAGAAGCTGACCCGCCTCGCCTCCGAGACCCCGCTCAGCCTGCGGTGAGCACCGGTGGCGAGCCTGAGGAGCGCGACGAGCAGCACCGCGAGGCAGGACCAGGCGGCCCAGTCGCCCAGGCTGGTGTAGAGGGTGGAGGCGGCCCGCTGCGGCAGCGCCGCGAACACCGTGGTCACCCCGGGCTTGCCGCTGCGGCCTTCGGCCAGCACCCGTCCCCGGGTGTCGCTCACGGTGAGGACGCCCTGGCGGGCCGCGCGAGCCACCGACAACCCGCTCTCCACCCCGCGGACCATCGCCATGCGGCTGTGCAGCCAGGCGTCGTCGTCGAAGTCCCAGGCCGGGGCGAGCAGCGCGGTGGCGCCGGCCCGGCGGTACTGCCGCACCAGCCAGGGGAAGTCGAGGTCCTTGCAGATGATCAGGCCCATCGTGGTCCGGTCGAGGAAGGTCAGCGCGCGTCCCGGCGTGAACTCCGACTCCAGCCCGGGAACCATGTGGTGTTTGTCGTAGCGGGCGCCTGACGGGTAGACCAGCGCGGTGTTCGTCCGCGTCGCGCCGGCGCCGAGCGAGGCGCCGGCGACGACCACCACTCCCCGCCTGCTCAGGGGCAGGCGGGTGGCGCCCGCCTCGAACGTCTTCTCCGGCAGCACCGCGATCTCGGCGCCGCGGGCGGCGGCCGCGTCGATGGCCCTGCCGTAGCGGTGGAGCAGGTCGCGCCCCTGCGGGGAGCCGGCTTCCATGGTGTCGCGCGGGTTGTCGGTGGAGATCAGCGCGACCTCGCGGTGCTGCCCGTCGTCCTGGCCGGTGCCGAGCCGGGCGACGCCGTACCCCAGAGCCGTCGCCACCAGCGCGCCGGCGGTCACCGCGACGTGCAGCCGGTGTGTCGCGCCCGGCGCGAGGAGCGCGGCCACGGCGGCGGGCACGAGCTGGAGCAGGAAGGTGATCCCCCACACCCCGGTGACGGAGGCCGTCTGCAGGACGGGCAGCACGTCGGCCTGGGTGTAGGCCAGGCTCCACCAGGCGCCGTGCGGACCGGCCAGCGCCATCAGGTATTCGACGCCGACCCACAGCGCCGGCACGGCCAGCACGGCGGACAGCGGCCGCCGCCGTGCCAGCAGCGAGCGGTGCAGCAGCACGCCGGAGCCGAACAGCAGCGCCGGCCCGGCGAGGAGGCCGGCCGCCACCGGGACGGGCATCTCGAGCGCCTCGGTGAAGTACGGCCACAGCTGCACCTGGCCGCCGAGCCAGGCCAGCGCCCCCGCGGCGAAGGCCGGGCCGCCTCCCACCCGGGGAGCGGCGAGCAGCACGGGCAGAGGAGCGAGCCAGGTCAGCCAGGCCACGGGGTGCAGGCCGGTGCCGAAGTGCAGCAGGACAGCCGAGGCGAGGGCCGCGGCGAGCGGGATCAGGACACGTTTCATGGCGACGATGCTGCTCGCGGCCGCCCCCGTGGCGCGTCAGTCGTGAGTGTGATCTCCGATGTCACTCTCACCGGCGACCACCAGGCCGCACTCGTAGGCGAACACCGCCGCCTGCACGCGATCCCGCAGGTCCAGCTTGGTCAGGATGCGGCTGACGTGCGTCTTGACCGTGTGCTCGGTGACCACGAGCGCGGCGGCGATCTCGGCGTTGGACAGTCCGCGGGCGACCAGCCTGAGCGTTTCGCGCTCCCGCTCGGTGAGCGCCTCCAGCCGGCCCGCCAGCCGCGGCATCGGGCCGTGGGCCGGCCGTCTGACCAGGCTCTCCAGCAGCCTGCGGGTGGCGGCGGGCGCCAGCAGCGCCTCGCCGCCGGCGATGGTGCGCACCGCGTGCGCGAGCTCGTCGCGGCGGATGTCCTTGAGCAGGAAGCCGCTGGCGCCCGCGCGGACGGCGTCGTAGACGTACTCGTCCAGGTCGAACATGGTCAGGACGAGCACCTTGGCGGAGGTGCTCGCGCAGATCTCCCGGGTGGCCTCGATGCCGTTCTTCCCCGGCATCCGCACGTCCATCAGGACCACGTCCGGACGCAGCCGCCCGGCCAGCTCGATCGCCTCGTCGCCGCTGGCCGCCTCGCCCACCACCAGCATGTCCGGCTGGGCACCGAGGATCAGGCCGAACCCGGCCCGGAAGAGATCCTGGTCGTCGGCGATGAGCACGCGCAGCATGGGCGCTATTCAAGCGGAAAGACGGCTCTGACCATGAACCCGCCGTCCTGGCCCGGTCCCGCGCTGAACGTCCCGCCGCACGCGAGCGCCCGTTCCCGCATGCCGACCAGGCCGTAGCCGCTGCTGCCGCGACGCGGGCCGCCGCCCTCGTCGGCGATCTCGACGAGCAGTTCCCCCGGGGTCCACCGCAGGCGTAACCGAACGGTGCGTACCCCGGCGTGTTTGCGCACGTTGGTGAGTGCTTCCTGGACGATCCGGTAGACGGCGGCCTCGAGGCTGCCGGGGATCCGCCGCCGCTCGCCCTCCACGGTCATGAGCACGTCCAGGCCGCTCCGTTCGGCCAGTGAGGCGAGTCCGTCCAGGCGCGGCTGGACCGGCCCGAGGTCCTCGGCGGCGGGAGCGGCCGAGGCGCGCAGCGCCGTGAGCAGGCCGCGCAGCTCGGTGAGCGCGCCTCTGCCGGTGTCGGCGATCGCGTCGAAGACGGCCTCGGCCCTTCGCGCGTCGCTCCGCACCACCACGGGTCCGGCTTCGGCCTGGACGACCATCAGCCCGACGGAGTGCGTGATGATGTCGTGCATGTCGCGGGCGATCCGCGCCCGCTCCTCCGCCACCGCGGCGATGTGCTCCTGTTCGCGGCGACGTTCGCGTTCGGCCAGTTCGGCGGTGCGTGACCGGTTCGCCCGGGCGCTGGTGCCCAGCGCGTAGGCGGCCACGAAAGCGATGCCGACCAGGCGGAAGGTCTCGCTGTCCTCCCCCGGCAGCGCCAGGGACATGCCGACGACGGCGGCGATCGCCGGGATCGCGGCCAGTCGCTTCCCCGTGGGGCTGAGGTCCGCGATGGCGTGGACGGCGACCAGCGGGCCGAAGGGGAGGAACGGCTTCTCCCAGAAGACCAGGACGGTCATCGCGGCACCGACGAACAGCGCCACGGCCATGGGCGCGCGCCTGCGCCAGTAGACGGGCGCGGAGGCCAGCACGCCCAGGGCGATGATCCACCAGGCCTTCGGCGCGGGCACCAGCAGCGGACCGAGGGTGGCCGCGGTGGTGGCCGCCGCGATCGCGCCGTCGGCCCGCCGGCCGGAGAACCTGGCGGCCCAGGCCGATGCCCGGGCCGTCGGCGCGCCGCCGGCGTGACCCGCGTTGATCATGCGCCCATTATCCGTCGTCCGGGAGCCGGGGGCGGGTCAGGGGCGGCAGGTCGGATCGGCGGCGGGGAGGGCGCCGGTGGCCAGGTAGGCGTTGACCTCGGCGTCCACGCAGGCGTTGCCGTACTCGCCGTAGATCCCGTGGGCGACGGCGCCGCGCAGGGTGAGCAGGCGGGAGCCGGTCAGCGCCCGGTGCATGGCCTCGCTGCCCTGGTAGGTGGTGGCGGTGTCGCCGGTGGCGGCCACGATCAGCGCGGGGGTGGGGTTGGCGACGCGCGTGAGGCGCTCGCGCGGTTGGTTCGGCCAGAAGGCGCAGGGCCAGATGGTGTTCTTGAGGGGGCCGAAGAGAGGGTGGCGCGCACGGCTGCGCTCGATGTCGTTCCAGTAGACGTCGGGGTCGCGCGGCGCGGCGCGGTCGCCGCAGATGATCGCGGCGGCCGGGCCGGCGAGCGGGGAACCGGCGCTGGTCAGGATGAAGGTGAGGAAGCCGTCGAGTTCGGGGCCGGGGGCGGCCGGGCGGCGGTGCGCGGCCTCGTTCAGGGTCCGGACGGTGGCGGAGAACTCCGCGCGGGCCGCGGAGCGGTCGTTGCCGGAGCCGACGGACAGGATGTACGGGACCGCCTGCTCGTCCACCTCGTACCGTCCGACGCGCAGCGGGCGGTCCTGCGCGGCGGCGACGATGGCGTCCACGGTGGCGAGCACGCGGGCAGGGGTGGCGCCCAGGCCATAGGTCCCGTGACGCCGGGCGGCCCAGGCCGCCCAGCCGCGCAGCGCGCGTTCCGCCTCGTCCTCGGTGCCCTGCTGCGCCCTGGGTCCCCACGTGTCCGGGTCGCCCGCGCTGTCCAGGACCACGCGGTCGGTACGGCCGGGGAACATCTGGGTGTAGACCGCGCCCAGGTAGCTGCCGTAGGAGTAGCCGAGGAAGGAGATCCGGCGCTCCCCGAGGACGCGGCGCACGAGGTCGATGTCACGGGCCGTGTCGCGCGTGTTGGCGTACGGGAGCACGTCGGCGTGGCGCCGGGCGCAGCGCTCGGCCAGGTCGCGCTGCACCGCCACCTGGTGGTCGAACCGGGCGCGGGTCGCGCCGGGCGAACGGAGCCACAGGCCGATGGGCCAGCCGCAGTCGAGCGGCGTGCTGCGCCCGACGAAGCGCGGGTCCAGGCCGATGAGGTCGTAGCGGGCGGCGACGTCCTTCATGGCCGCGCGCGTCCGCAGGGGCATGCCCAGTGAACTCTCGCCGGGGCCGCCGCTGTTGAGGACCATGGTGCCGATGCGACGGGCGCGGTCGGTGGCGGGGAGGCGGGACAGCGCGAGGGTGATGGTGCGGCCGCCGGGCCTGGAGTGGTCGAGCGGGACGGTGAGCTGCGCGCAGCGTGCGCCCGCCTGGTCGAGCTCCTTGCCGGGGGCGTCGTCGGGGCCCTGGGCGCAGGGCTTCCAGTCGAGCGGCGAGGGCGCGCCGGCGTCGGCTCCGGCGGGGAACGGGCCGGCGTCGGCTCCGGCGGGACGCGGGCCGGCGTCGGCTCCGGCCGGGGGCGCGACGACGGTGGACAGGGCGATCAGGGCGAGGGCCGGGAGAAGGCGTCGGCGGATCCGCGCACGGGTCGGTTTCATGGTCGGGGACGCTAGTGCGGCCGGACGCCCGGCACGATACAGCCGGCCGCAGGCGCGTCGGTACAGCCCGCTGTAGTGCCCGGCGGTGACCGGTGACGCCATAATGAGCGCCGTACGGCGTCGTGGGGAGGTGCGCATGCGTGACCGTGCGTTCTCCGGCTCGGCCTACCTGCTGGGCACGTTGGCCACCGCCGTGGGCACCGTGCTCGCGTTGCCCGTGCTGCTCGCGCCGACGGCCGCGCGGGACTGGGCGGCCTGGCACCGTCGGCGGGCCGGCAGGCTGCTCGGCGTCCCGGCCGACGGGCGACCGGGCGGGCGGCGGGCTCTCGCCTGGGCGCTCGCGCACGTCGCCGTCGGGTTCCCGCTCGGGCTGGCCGCCCTGTTGTGCCTGGGCAACATCCTGGTCGCCGCGGTGGCGATGCCGTTGTGGTGGGCGTTCCCCGCCGGCGAGCGTCCCACCCTGTTCGTCGAGGTCCAGGTGGGCGACTGGGGTACCGCGCTGGTCGGCGGCTCGCTGCAGATCGCCGTCCTCGGCGCGGCGGCCCGGTGGGTGCTGCCGGCGCTGGCGCGACTCCACGCGCGGCTGAGCCTGGCGCTGCTCGCGCCGTCGGCCCGCGAACGGCTCACCGAGCGCGTCGACGTGCTGACCAGGAGCCGGGTCGGTGTCGTCGACGCCCATGGCGCCGAGCTCCGGCGGATCGAACGCGACCTGCACGACGGGACGCAGGCGCGCCTGGTGACCATCGCCATGCAGCTCGGCATGGCCCGGGAGTCCCTCGCCGACGACCCGGACACGGTAGCGGTGCTGCTCCGGCAGGCGCACGAGACGGCGGAGGAGGCGATGGTCGAGCTGCGCACGGTGCTCCAGACGATCTACCCGCCGATCCTCGCCGACCGCGGGCTCGACGGGGCGCTGACGGCGCTGGCCGCCCGGTCGAGCGTGCCGGTCCGCATCGAGCTCGCCGAGCTGGGCGCGCTGCCGGCGGCCGTGGAGGCGGTGGCGTACTACGTGATCGCCGAGGCGCTGACGAACGTGACCAAGCACGCCGCCGCCACACGGGTAGCCCTGCGGATCGAGCGCGCCGACGACGTGCTGTCCATCGAGGTCACCGACGACGGGAGGGGCGGCGCCGACGAGACGCGCGGCACCGGGATTTCCGGCATACGCCGGCGGGTCGCCGCCCTGGACGGCGCGGTCCGCCTCGACAGCCCGCCGGGCGGCCCCACCACGCTCGCCGTCCGGATACCGTGCGCATGGTGATCGTTCAGGAGGTTGTGTGCGGGTCGTGATCGCCGAGGACAACGTGCTGCTGGCCGGCGGCCTGGAACTGCTGCTCGCGGCGAAGGGCTGCGACGTCGTGGCGGTCGTCGGCGACGGCGAGGCGTTCCTCCACGCCGTCGCCGAGCACCGTCCCGACATCGCCATCGTCGACGTGCGGCTGCCGCCGTCGTTCCGCGACGAGGGGATCCACGCCGCGCTGCGGGCCCGCCGCGAGCACGGCGCGCTGCCGATCCTGGTGCTCTCGCAGTACGTCGAGCGCGAGTACGCCGGCGAGCTCCTCTCCGACGGGCGCGGCGGCATCGGCTACCTCCTCAAGGACCGCATCGGCCGGGTGGCCGAGTTCGTCGACGCCCTGCGCCGCGTCGCGGCCGGCGGCACCGCCATGGACCCCGAAGTGGTGGCCCAGCTCCTCGCCCGCCGCGCCGGTGACCCCCTGGACACGCTCACCGCCCGTGAGCGGGAGTCGCTCGCCCTCATGGCGCAGGGCCACGACAACGCGACCATCGCCGAGCGGATGCGCATCTCCGACAACGCCGTCCACAAGCACATCGGCAACATCTTCGCCAAGCTCGGCCTGGCGCCGGACGACTCCGGTCATCGCCGCGTACGCGCGGTGCTCGCCTACCTGGACGGGCACAAGTGAACGAGACGCTGCTGCGGGAGCTGGTGCCCATGGTGATCGGTGTCCTCGTGCGTCGTGGGGCCGACTTCGCCGCGGCCGAGGACGCCGTGCAGGACGCCCTGGTCGAGGCCGTACGCGTGTGGGCGGACGACCCGCTGCGAGATCCCCTGGGCTGGCTGATCACCGTGGCCTGGCGCAAGTTCCTCGACGCCGCCCGCGCCGAGACCTCCCGACGGCACCGCGAGATCCGCGTCGAGAGCGAGCCGCCGCCCGGCCCGAGCGAGGCGGCCGACGACACGCTCCGGCTGTACTTCCTGTGCGCGCACCCGTCCCTGACGCCGGCTTCGGCCGTCGCGCTCACGCTGCGGGCGGTCGGCGGCCTGACCACGCGTCAGATCGCGCAGGCCTACCTCGTGCCCGAGGCGACCATGGCCCAGCGGATCAGCCGGGCCAAGCGCACCGTCTCCGGCGTGCGGTTCAACCAGCCAGGAGACGTCGCCACCGTGCTGCGCGTGCTCTACCTGGCCTTCAACGAGGGCTACTCCGGCGACGTCGACCTCGCCGAGGAGGCGATCCGGCTCACCCGCCAGCTTGCCGCGATGACGAGACACGAGGAGGTCGCGGGCCTGCTCGCGCTCATGCTGCTCCACCACGCACGGCGTGCGGCACGGACCGATCCCGGCGGCAGGCTCGTGCCGCTGGCCGAGCAGGACCGCGGCCTGTGGGACACCCGCCTGATAGCGGAGGGCGTCGACGTGCTCCAGGCGGCCCTCGCCCGCGACCGGCTGGGCGAGTTCCAGGCCCAGGCCGCCATCGCCGCGCTCCACGCCGACGCCAGGACGGCCACGGAGACCGACTGGGTGCAGATCGTCGAGTGGTACGACGAACTGGTGCGCCTCACCGACAACCCGGTGGCCCGCCTCAACCGGGCCGTCGCGGTCGGCGAGGCCGACGGCGCGCGGGCCGGTCTGGCCGCGCTGGCCGAGCTGGACCCCGCCCTGCCCCGCCATACCGCCGTCGCGGCCTACCTGCACGAGCGCGACGGCGACCCGGCGACCGCGGCACGCCTGTACGCCGAAGCCGCCCGGCAGGCGGCCAGCGTCCCCGAACGCGACCACCTCACGCGACAGGCCGCACGCCTCAATGCGCGGCTGCGCGGGTGAACGCCGACGCGACGCCCGCTCACTCCGCCTGACGCGGCCGCTCGAACGCCTTGGCGGGGTGCGCGCCGCAGCGCCCCGCCGACGGCCGCGATGATCCCCCGCGCCTCCTCGTGGCGCTGCAACGGCGTGGAACGCACCGCGGCCCGGGGCGCTTGTCCGCACGCGCGGCGGCGAACTACCGTGCCGATGTGGATCTCTTCTCGCGCTCCTGGACGGCGTTGCGCACGGCGGTCGCCGAACTCGCGGACGAGGACTTCGCCCAGCCGTCCGGCTGTGCCGGCTGGCTCGTCCGGGACCTGGTGTGCCACCTGGTCATCGACGCCCAGGACGTCCTGATCACCCTCGTGACCCCCGCCGGGACCGAGCCCACTCGCGACGCGGTGACCTACTGGGAGGTCTCCCGGACACCGCCGACCGGCGACGACCCGCTCGACGCGCTGACCGTCCGGCTGGCCGCCGCCTACCAGGAGCCCCGGCTGCTCAGGTTCCACCTCGACGACGCCGGCTCCGCCGCCGGCCGCGCCGCCGAGCTCGCCGACCCGGGCCTGCGGGTCGGCACCCGCGACGAGGTCATCACCGTGGGCGACTACCTTTCCGCGTACGTCGTGGAGTGGACGCTGCACCACCTCGACCTGGTCGCGCACCTGCCGGGCGTCGCGGGACCGCCCGCGGAGGGGCTCGCCCGCTCCCGCGAGACGCTGGAGAAGATCGCGGGGCGCGCGTTCCCCGCGTCGTTCTCCGACACCGACGCGCTGCTGGTCGGCACCGGACGGCGGGCGGCGAGCGACGCGGAGCGGGCCGCGCTGGGCGAGCTGGCGGCGAGGATCCCGTTCGTCCTCGGCTGACCGGCGCCCGTCAGGGCCTCCCCGGCGTCAGGACCGCCGGATCGCGGCGACGTCGAGCTCCAGCGTCACCTTCGGGCTGACCATGAACGTGGTCGCGGCGTTCCAGTTCACGCCCCAGTCGTTGCGGTTGATCGTGACGCCGCCCGTGAAGGACACCCGGTCGTCGCCCCGCGCGCCGGTCAGCTCCAGGTCCACGGTGACCGGCTTGGTCACGCCGCGGATGGTGAGCGCGCCGGTGACCGCGAAGCTCCTCCCGCCGAGGTGGCGCACCTTGGTGGAGGTGAAGGTGAGGGTCGGGTGATCCTGCACGTGGAGGAACGTGCCGCGCACCTGGTCGTCGCGCCGCCGGTTCCCGGTCTGGAGGCTGCCGGCCTGGATCGTGAGCCGGACGCCGGACCTCGACGGGTCGTCGCCGTCCAGGTGCGCGTCGCCCTCGAACTCCTCGAACCGCCCGCGCACCCGGGTGGCCATCGCGTGCCTGGCGACGAAGCCGATCCGCGTGCGGGTGGGGTCGAGGACGTAGTCGCCGGTCAGGTCGCTGAGGGGGGTGATGGTCTGGATGTCGGTCATGATGTGGCTGGACCTTCTTGCTCGATGAGGTGGCGGGTTCGCCTCATCCGTACGACGAGACAGGCCCGCGAAATGTCAGAACAGGGTCCGGCCTCACATTCCGCGGCGCTGTCTCGTCGTACGGATGAGACCACTCGCGACGAAGGAAAGCCGGCGACACCATGACCACCCCTTCCGAGCCGGCGGACGGCCGGCTCGACCCGGGCCTGAGCGCGATCGTGAGCGAGCGGCGCCAGCTCATCAATCTCGCCTACCGGCTGCTGGGCTCCCTGGCCGACGCCGAGGACGTCGTGCAGGAGACCTACGCCCGCTGGTACGCCATGTCCCGGGAGCGCCAGGAGGCCATCGACTCCCCCGGCGGCTGGCTGACGACGGTCGCCAGCCGCATCTGCCTCGACGTGCTCGGCTCGGCCCGCGCCCGGCGCGAGAGCTACGTGGGCGAGTGGATCCCCGAGCCGCTGCCCGACCGTACGGAGTGGATCGGGGAGCGGCCGGGCGACACCACGGCCGACCCGGCCGACCGGGTCACGCTGGACGAGTCGGTCAACATGGCGTTCCTCGTCGTGCTGGAGTCGATGACCCCGGCCGAGCGGGTGGCGTTCATCCTGCACGACGTCTTCCGCTACTCCTTCGCCGAGGTGGCCGAGATCGTCGGCCGCAGCCCGGCGGCCTGCCGCCAGCTCGCCTCCTCGGCCCGCCGCCGCGTCCGCGACGCGCAGGCCCCGGCGACCTCCACGGCCCGGCGGGCCGGCGTCGTCAGGGACTTCAAGCAGGCGTGGGAGGCCAAGGACATCGACGCCCTCATCGGCCTGCTCGACCCCGAGGCCACGGCGGTCGGCGACGGCGGCGGCGTCGTCAGCGCCATGCTCGACCCCGTCGAGGGCGGCGAGCGGATCGCGCGGTACCTGATCGAGGTCACCGGCAGGGCGCCCGACCTGACGATCCTGGAGCGCACGGTCAACGGCCAGCCCGGCCTGGTGGCGCAGCGGGACGGCGTCACCGAGGCGGTGTTCGCGTTCGACGTCGCGGGCGACCAGATCACGCGCATCTGGGCCGTGCGCAACCCCGACAAGCTCCGGCCGTGGACGGCGGGCTGACCCGCCGCCCAGACCGGCGGTCAGTTCGACAGGCTGGCGAACATGCCGTGCTCATAGGTGCCGCCCTGGGTGCGCACGATCACGCCGAGCCGGTTGGCCGCGTTGATCATGGCGATCACGTAAACCAGCGCGGTGATCTGCTCGTCGTCGTAGTGCTCGCGCACCTGGTCCCAGGTCTCGTCGGACACGCCGGGGTGGGCGTCGGCGAGCCGGGTGCCCTCCTCGGCGAGCGCCAGCGCGGCCCGCTCGGCGTCGGTGAACACGGTGGACTCGCGCCAGGCGGAGACCAGGTTGAGCCGGACCGTGGTCTCGCCGGCGGCCACGGCGTCCTTGAAGTGGTAGTCGACGCAGAAGCCGCAGCCGTTGATCTGGCTGGCGCGCAGCATCACCAGGTCCTGGGTGGCCTTGGCCAGCGTGGACTGCTCGATCGCCAGGCTGACGTTGTAGAACCGCTTGGCGATCTTCGCGCCGAACGCGGTGCCGTTCAGGTCCATACGGGGTGCCATGATGGTCGTCCTCACTCGTGGTGTCGTGCGCTTCCGCACCGAACGACCACAAGATGCCGACGACCCGAAGCCTGTGACAGCGCCGACGTGTGACGTACGCCACCGCCGGCGGGTGTCACAAAACGGTGAGTACCGGCGTCCTGTGTGCGGCACGGTCGAGAGCGAACAGACAGGAGCCAACCATGAACGAGCGCAGCGAGCCGACGGCGGACACACCGGAGCCGCTCGCCGGCGGCGGCCGCACGGACGCCGCCACCGAGGCGTTCGTCACCCACCGCAACCTGCTGTTCACCGTCGCCTACGAGCTGCTCGGCTCGGCCGCCGACGCCGAGGACGTCCTGCAGGAGACCTGGCTGCGGTGGGCGGGCGTCGACCTCGGCATCGTGCAGGACCAGCGCGCCTACCTGGTCCGGATCACCACGCGCCAGGCGCTGGGCCGGCTGCGTTCGCTGGGCCGGCGCAAGGAGTCCTACGTCGGTCCCTGGCTGCCCGAGCCACTGCTGACCGCGCCGGACGTCGCCGAGGACGTCGAGCTGGCCGACAGCGTGTCCATGGCGATGCTGCTGGTGATGGAGACGCTGGCGCCGACCGAGCGGGCGGTGTTCGTGCTGCGCGAGGTGTTCGACCTGGCCTACGACGAGATCGCCGAGGCCGTCGGCAAGAGCCCGGCCGCGGTCCGCCAGATCGCCCACCGGGCCCGGGCGCACGTCGCCGCCCGCCGGCCCCGCGGGCTCGTCTCCCCGGACGAGACCCGCGACGCCCTGGAGGCGTTCCGGCGGGCGGTCGAGACCGGCGACCTGCAACGCCTGCTCGACATCCTCGCGCCGGACGTCGTTCTGCTGACCGACGGCGGCGGCGTGGTGCGGGCCGCGCTGGCCCCCGTCGTCGGGGCCGGCACGGTGGCCGACCTGCTGGGCCGGATCAACGCCGTGGCGACGCTGCAGCCCGCGCAGGTCAACGGCCACCCGGCCCTGATCGTCCGGGTCGACGGCGAGGTCGACACCGTCATGGCGGTCCGCGTCGACGACGGCCGCATCGCCGGGCTCTACGCGGTGCGCAACCCCGAGAAGCTGTCGCGCGTCGAGCGGGAGATCGCCCTGCGCCGCTGAGCCCGGCCCCTCACAGGGCGCGCGGATCGACGGCGTCGGCCATCGCCCGGTATCCGGCGGGGTTGGGGTGCAGGTGGTCCCCGCTGTCGAAGGCCGGCCGGATCCGGCCGGATCCGGCCGGATCCGGTCGGGGTCGGCCGGGTCGGCGACGGCGCGTTCGAAGTCGACGACCGCGTCGAACGCGCCGCCGGTCCGGATCCACGCGTTGACCGCGTCGCGGACGGCCTCGGCGTCGGCGGGCAGGCTCGCCGGCAGCAGGGTGCCGCCGATGATCCGCACGCCGCGCGCGTGGGCGGCGCGGATGAGCTTCCGGTAGCCGCCGATCAGGTCGCCGGCGCTCACCTTGACCACGGGCGTGGTGCAGGGGGTCGGGTCCTGCGCGCTCAGCACGATGTCGTTGATGCCCTCCAGCACGATCACGCTCTTGACGCGCGGTTGGTCGAGCACGTCCCGGCGGAAGCGCGTCACCCCCCGCTCGCCCAGGCACGCCGAGTCGTTGAGCAGGCGGTTGCCGGCGATGCCGAGGTTGAGCACCGGCCGCCTGCCGCCCAGCCTGCCGGCCAGCGCGTCCGGGTAGCGGTCGTCGGCGTCCAGGGTGGCGGCGTACCCGTCGGTGATGGAGTCGCCGTAGGCCGCCACCGCGGGCGCGCCGCCGTGGACGTCCACTCCGGACAGGTAGAACCAGGAGGTGTTGGTCTCGGCGAACGCGGCCGCGCCGAGGTCGCGGGAGTGGTCGCCGGAGGCCCGGTAGGAGGTGGCCTGGGCGAGGTTGTGGTAGGTGGCCGGGCCGGTGGCGCCCTGGAAGTACTGGCCGAGATCGCGGCGACCACGGGCGAGGCCGGCCAGGCCGTGCGGTTGCACACCGCCGCCCTGGACCTGGCCGTGGAGCTGAACAACCGGGTCAATACAGCTAGAGCGCCGCGGCGACGGCGGCTGCCACGAACAGCACCTGCAGGGCGGTGCGGACGGGCAGCGGGGTCACGGGCTTTCCGGCCAGGGTGAGGCCGCGGCGGGCGGCCGAGACGTTGGCCGGGAACATGGCGGCCATGAGCAGCGCGAGCCCGATCGCGGCGAACGGCGCCAGGGGCGGGATCAGCAGCCCGGCGGCGCCGGCCAGCTCCAGGACCCCGGTGAGGGTGACCAGCAGCGCCGGCTGCGGGAACGCCGGGGGGATCATCGCGACGAAGTCGCGGCGCCATGCGGGCAGGAAGTGCGGGACGCCGGTGGTGACGAACATCAGGGCGAGAGCGCCCCGCAGCGCGGACTGCCAGCCGTCCAGGACCTCGATGCCGGCCAGGCCGAGCACGCACAGGACGACGAAGCCACCGATGAGGGCGATGAGCGGAGCCATGCCCGCCTCCAATCTTGCCGGTCTCGCCGGTCTCGCCGGCGACAACAATCTAGTCATTGGAAAGATTGGGGCATGTTCGCGATTTTGTCAATGTCAAGATAAGGTGGGCCCGGCATCATCGATCATGAGAGCGCTGGAGGTGAGACCGATCAAGCAGAACGGCTACCACCACGGCAACCTGCGGCGCGCCGTCCTCGACGCCGCCCTGGAGGCCATCACCGAATCGGGCCCCGCGGGCTGGAGCCTGCGCGAGCTGGCCCGGCGGGCGGGCGTGTCGCACGCAGCCCCCGCCCACCACTTCGGCGACAAGACGGGGCTGCTGACCGCCGTGGCCGCCGAGGGGTTCGGGATGTTCGCCGACGCCCTGGAACGAGCGGGAGATGACGCGCTGGAGGTGGGGGTCGCCTATGTCCGCTTCGCCGTCGGCCATCGGCCCTACTTCGAGGTGATGTTCCGGCCGGAGCTGTACCGCGCGGACGATCCCGGCCTGACGACGGCACGCGAGCGCGCGGCCCGGGTGCTCGTCACCAGTTCCGGCAGGCTGTCGCCCGGTCCGGCGCAGGACCGCCTGACCACCATCGCCGCCTGGTCGCTGGTCCACGGCTTCGCCGGCCTGTGGCTGAGCGGCGCGCTTCCCGAAGCAGCCCACGAGGACCCGGAGGTCCTGGCCCGTTCGGTGGTCCGGCTCTTCTCCGGCACGTCCCTCCCGGGATGAGGTCACTCCCGCGCGGGCAGCGCGCCGCGCAGGAAGGCCGCGGTCGACATGGAGTACGCGGAGCAGGCGAGCCCGTCCAGCCGCGTCGCCCTGCCGTCGCCGAAGCGCCGGGTCGGCACGCCCATGGCGTTCAGGCCGCGTTCCAGGTCCACGCTGGAGAACGCGAGCACCGTGTCACCGTGCCGGTCGACCCAGCGGAACACCTCCCGGACCAGCGCGCGGGCCACGGACCCGAGCCCCGTGGCCACGCCCCGGGACCACCCGCGGTCGGTGGCCAGGCGGCTGGCCTCCCACACGGCCGGATCCCGGGGCGCCGGGGCGCCGCGTAACGCCTCGGGGAAGACGTCACGGAGCATGTAGGGGCCGTCGGTGCGCAGCAACCGGCAGCAGCCCGTCACCTTCCGGCAGTCCTCCCCGTAGCTGATCACGTAGACGGGGTCGCAGTCGTCGTACCGGTCGAGTTCCCTGCCGTCGCGGCTGTCGACGTCCCAGCGCAGGCGTTCGTAGAACACCGCGTGACGCAGCCGGAACATGCCGTCGAGCAGCCACGGCGGCAGCTCCCCCGCCCGGCCGACCATGATCCGTCGCGCGCACCCGTTCCCTGACGAACCGTCCACGAGCACCCTCCGCGTCCGAGCCGGCTCCTCCGCCGATCACGTGTCGCCTGTTGTTCGCCCGACCGAGAGCGTTGGACGACATCAGGGAGTGCACGAACGCGGTGCCGCCGGCGGCGATCCGGGTCTCGGGCCAGTCGTCGGCCGTGGAACCGGGATCAGAGGAGGCCGGCCTCGTGGACCAGGATCGCCGCCTGCACCCGGTTGGTGAGGCGCAGCTTGGCCAGCGCGCGGCTGACGTGTGCCTTGACGGTCGTCTCGGTCATGGCCAGCTCGCGCCCGATCTGCCGGTTGGACAGGCCGCGGGCGACGGCGAGGACGACGTCGTGCTCGCGGTCGGTCAGCAGGTCCAGGAGTCGGCGGGCGTCATCGGTCTTGGAGGGGTGGCGTGGTTCGATGAATGCGCTGATGAGCCGTCTGGTCACGGTGGGGGCGAGCATGGCGTTCCCGGCGGCGACGGTGCGGACGGCGGCGGCGAGGTCACGCGGCGGGGTGTCCTTCAGCAGGAACCCGACGGCGCCGGCGCGCAGCGCCTCGTGCACGTACTCGTCGAGGTCGAACGTGGTGAGCATGACGACCTTCGGCGCGCCGGGCGAGGCGGCGATGCGGGCGGCGGCGGCCAGGCCGCCGGTGCCGGGCATCCGCACGTCCATGAGCACGACGTCGGGCCGGCACCGGGCGGCCGCGGCGACCGCCTCCTCCCCGTCCCCTGCTTCGGCGACCACGGAGATGTCGCCCGCCGCCTCCAGGATCATGCGCAGCCAGGACCGCACCATCAGCTCGTCGTCGACGACCAGGACCCTGATCATGCCGGCTCCCCGACGCGTTCGGCCGGGATCCGGGCGGTGACGGTGAAGCCGCCCTCGGGGCTGGGGCTGGTGCGGAGCCGGCCCCCGAGGAGGGCGACCCGCTCGCGCAGGCCGAGCAGCCCGAGGCCGCCCCCGGGGAGAGGGTCGGCGGGGCGTGGGCCGGCGGGCGGGCCGTTGTCCACGACGATCTCCAGCTCACGGGGACGGTAGCGCAGGACGACGTCGACGTCGCACGCGCCCACGTGCTTGTGGACGTTGGTGAGGGCCTCCTGGACCACGCGGTAGGCGGCGCGCTGCGCGGTCTCCGGGACCGGCCTGGGGTCGCCCTCGTCCCGGCGTCGTACGCGCAGCCCCGCGGACCTCGACTGGCCGAGCAGCCTGTCGAGGTCGGCGAGCGACGGCGGCGGGGCGTGGTGGTCGGGGGCATCCTGGGTGCGGAGCACGCCGAGGACCTCGCGCAGGTTGGCCAGCGCCTCCCTCCCGGTGGCCCTGATGCCGGCGATCTCGGCCGCGGTGCGCTCGTCCGTGACGCTGACCTCCAACGCGCCTGCGTGCAGCACGATCAGCGACACCCGGTGCGCCACCACGTCGTGCATCTCCCGTGCGATCCGCGTGCGCTCCTGCGCCCGCGCCTGCTCGGCCCGGGCCGCCTGCTCGCGTTCCAGCCGCTCGGCGCGCTCGCGCAGCCCCGCCAGCACCTGCCTGCGGGCGCCCACCCACAGGCCCGCCACCAGCGGCAGCACGACCGCCCAGACGAGTTCGGCCCCCACCCCCTCCGGCGACCAGCGAGCGCCGGGCGGCAGCAGGGGCCGGACGGCGACGAGGGCGGTCGCGGTCGCGACGTACAGGGGGACGAGGTGCCGCCGCGGCGCGGCCGTCACCACGTAGTACGTCGCCACCGCCAGGACGTGCCACTGCGCGAACAGCACGCACGCCGCCGCACCCAGCACGATCACCGGCCAACGCCACCTGCGTCCCGCCCACGCCGCGGCGCCGCATGCGACGGCGAACAGCACCCGCCCCGGATCCGCCGCCGTCTCGTGCGCCTGGCCCGCGGCCGGCAGGACGATCGACAGCACGGCCACGGCCAGGCCGACGGCCCAAGGGGCCACGCGATCGACGACACGGGCCACCTCACCGAGCACACGGCGTTCGAACGACGTATTTCCCACAGCCCCGAGCGTATGGCCAGGCCACCCCGGCGAACGCGGTCCGTTCGCCACGGCACCCCCTACGAAAGTAGGAGCCCTTGAGCCCGTCCGGGTCGACGATCGGACGAGGCGCTTGCCTGGAGACCGGCGGAAAAGTGCTCCGCATGCACACCAGAACACGACGTCTCACCGTGGCGGCCGTTGCCGCCGGTGTCCTTGCCGCGTCCCTTGGAGCGCCGGCCGCGGCCGCCGCACGTCGGACAGGGGACGCCAGCTACTCCAGCTACTCCAGCGCGGATTTCCGGCACGATCTCGACGCTCTCCACTCCGCGGGCGTGGTCGGCGTGCAGGGGCGCGTCATCACCGAGGACGGCCGCCAGTGGACGGCCGCGAGCGGCGCCGCCGACACCAGGACAGGGCGGCCGGTACCGGTGCGCGGCCACTACCGCATCGGCAGCAACACCAAGACCTTCGTGGCCGTCGTCGTCATCCAGCTCGCCGCGGAGGGCCGGCTCGGCCTGGACGACACCGTGGACACGTGGCTGCCCGGCGTGGTCCGGGGCAACGGCAACGACGGACGGGAGATCACCATCAGGCAGTTGCTCCAGCACACCAGCGGCCTGTACGACTACATCGCCGACCTCGGGCCGCGCGACGCCGAGTCGTTCGAGCGCGAAAGACTGCGGCGCCACCAGCCGGAGGAACTGGTCGCCGCAGCCATGCGCCACGCGCCGGCGAGCCATGACTGGTCGTACTCGAACACCAACTACGTCCTGGCCGGCATGATCATCGAGCGGGTCACCGGCCGGCCGTGGGGCCAAGAGGTCGAGCGCCGTGTCATCCGCCCGCTCGGGCTCAGGGACACGAGCGTTCCGGGAGAGGAGACGGAGCTGCCCCGCCCGTACGCCAGGGCGTACCAGCAGTGGCGGCCCGGCGGCCCGCTGACCGACGTCACCGTGAACACCCCCACCTCCTACGACTCGGCCGGCTCCATGATCAGCACCACGGCGGACCTGAGCCGGTTCTTCCGCGCGTTGCTCGGCGGCCGGCTTCTCAAGCCCGCGCAGCTCGCCGAGATGAAGAAGACCGTCGCGGTGTCCCGCGGCGTCGCGACCGGGTACGGCCTGGGCCTCTATCGGAACAAGCTGTCGTGCGGCGGCGTGTACTGGGCCCACGGGGGCAACACCGCGGGCTACATCAGCCGCGAGGGCTTCTCCGCGGACGGCAGGCGCAGCGTGGCCCTGTCCATCAGCGGCGCCGCGGGCAGGAGCATCGAGGACTACCAGAAGCTGCAGGCGATGACCGACCAGATCGTCGACGACGTCCTCTGCGACCGGGAGCGGTCGTGATCGAGTCGGTGGGCCTCACCAAGAGGTACGGGGCCACCGTCGCGGTCGACGGCCTGTTCTTCGGCGTCCCGCCGGGGCGGCCATCCTCTTCGCACGGTCGGGTCCCTGCTCGACGCACCTGGGTGCACCCGGCCGTTCGGCCCGCGCGCACCTGCGCTGGCCGGCCGGATCCAACGACATCCCCAGCGTCGGGCTTTTCACCCCGCACGTCGCAGGTCAACCGGATGCGGGCCGCAGATTGTTCATGAGCAGGCCGAGGGCGAACTCGAAGCGGTCGTGTCCGGTGCCGGAGATCAGCTCGGCGGCATGGCGTCGAGTCTGCGGGAATTCATCGGCAGGCAGTGCGGTGAAGCGATCCAGCAACTCCTCGTCGCTGAGCACCCATTCCTGATCCTGGTGCCGGCGCCGTTGCTGGACCAGCGACTGCTCCAGTGCATAGGCGCTGACATAGAGCGACAGCGCGTCGCGGGCCCATCCGGCCGTCCTCGGTTCGATGCCGCCCGCGAGCAGGATGGCCAGGATTCCTTCGCCGACCCGCAGCGTTTCCAGGTGGGTCGGCACCATGGCCAGCGCGGCGCGCGAGACTCCGGGGTATTTCAGGTACAGGTCGCGGATCTGCGTAAACACCCCCCGCAGTTGCTCGCGCCAGGCAGCCGGGTCCGGTTCGGGGAGCACGACCTCGGCGTAGAGCCTGCCGATCAGCAGATCGTCGATGTCGTCCTTGTTGACGATGTGCGCGTACAGCGACGACGGACCGGTGCCGAGCACGGCCGCGACCCGGCGGATGGTCAGCGCGTCATACCCCTCGGTGGCGACGACCTCCAGCGCGGCGTCGGTGATCCGTTCGACGCTGATCGGCTTCTTGCGTGGTGCCGACGCGGCGGCCTCCGCTGCGGGTCGGGCGTGGCGAGCTGCGCGGCGTTGGCGGGGATCGGCGGACATGTCGACCATCATACCTTGACACGATCTAAGTTCGTTGAGGTAGAACTTAGATCGTGAGAACGAACTAAGTTCGTATCGATGTTCTGGGGGTGTGTGATGCGCGTTTCCGTTGTCGGAGCCGGTCTGGGAGGTCTGGCTCTCGCGCAGGGTCTGCGTGGTGCCGGGATCGAGACCGACGTGTTCGAGCGCGACCCGGGGATCGTCGCACGGTTCCAGGGCTACCGGCTCGTGCTGAACCTGATCGGTTTCCAGGCGGTGCGCGACTGCCTGCCGACGCGCTGGCACCCGCTGCTGGACGAGATCGTCATGGACGCCTCCGCCGAGCAGCTGATCCTGGACCCGCAGATGAACGAGATCGGCAAGCTCGGCGCGGGCCGGACCGGCATCGTAGTCGACAGGCAGGTGCTGCGACACCTGTTGCTGACCGGCCTCACCGTGCACACCGATGCCGCGCTGACCGGCTACGACGTGCTGGGCGACGGCACCGTCCAAGCCCGGTTCGCCCGCCGCGACCCGGCCACCGCCGACCTGCTCGTCGGCGCGGACGGCGTCACCTCCGCGGTCCGCGAGGTGTTGTCGCCGCAGACCATCCCGACCGACACCGGCGTCCGGTTCGTCATCGGCCGCACTCCGCTGACCGACGAGTTCGCCGGCCTGTCCAAGGCCTACGGTTCGAAGATCACGGGCGACGGCGTCAGCCTGCTGCTCGGCGCGATGCGCTTCCGTACCCCGCCGAAGCAGGCCGCCGAGCAGCTGGCCCCCGAAGTCACGCTGCCCGACATCGGCGACTACGTGCGCTGGGCCATGATCCTTCCGCCGAACGGCACGCTGGAGGACCTGACCGCGCAGGACGCCGTGCTGTCCAGGATGGAAGGTTGGCACCCGGAGCTGCGCGCGCTGATCGAGCAGGCCGATCCGGACAACAGCACGCTGCTGTCCATCCGGGTGGTCAAGCCCGGTGAGCGCTGGGCGTCCGGCCCGGTCACCCTGCTCGGCGACGCGATCCACGCCACCTCCCCGACCGGCGGCAACGGCGCGAACACCGCGCTGCGCGATGCCGACCTGCTGCGCCGCTGCCTGATCGAGGCCAACGAAGGCCGCCAGGATCTGCTCAGCGCGGTCCACGACTACGAGCGGCAGATGTTCGAGTACGGCGCCGAGGCCGTGCGCAGCAGTCTCGAGAAGCTGCCCGCCTTCGCCCCCGACGCGAAACTGTCCTGAGGTTCGGCTTGTGCGATCGACCGGACCCGCCCGGTCGTGGACACACTGATCCCCGCCAGTTGACGACGCGGTCGACTGTTGCAGGGCAGCGACAAGATCGTTCGGCCGGCCCACGCCGACGCGGCTGACCAGCCGCCACTGAGGACCGCGGCCCGTTTCTGGCGTATTCCGGTCCCACCTCAACGAGAGCAGTCACCGAACCGAAACGAAGATCACGTTCCTGGCGCCAATTTCTGCACTCAGACTCCTCGAAGGCCAAGTAGAGGCTGCCGTCGATGTGGTGGTAGGCGCCGGGCCGGATGCCAGTGGTGTCGACCAGCCTCCACGGCGTCCTGCTTCCGAAGGCGCCCCCAGCCCCAAAGTAGCGATGAGCTAAATCACGATTACTGCTCGTGGTTCTACGGGTAGGTGGCTGGGTCTGGCTGGTCGGGAAGGAGATCGGCGAGAGCGGTCCGTATGGCGGCGCGGCTGACGCCGTGGGCACGGGTGAGCGCGGCGACGGAGGCGCCCTGTCCCTGGTATGCGGTCCTGGCTTCTTTACGCTGGTCGGCGTCGAGGGCGGGTGGGCGGCCGCGGTAGCGGCCTTCGGCCTCGGCTGCGGCGATCCCTTCATCGGTGAGTTCGTTCTGCAAGTCGCGCTGGAATTGGCCGACGGCGCTGATCACATTGATGATCAGGTCTGTGGTGGCGTCGTGGCGGCGAGGTTCTGGAAGTCCGACAGCGGGCCGGACAGGACCGTAGGGTGACGCCGCGAGCTTGGCACCAGCCGCGGACGTTGTGGATGTCGATGAGATCGCGGCAGAGGCGGAAGAGTTCGGAGACGGTGAGGGTGTCGCCGGGGTGCGCCTTGGCGGCGATCTTGCCGAACGCGGGGCGGTCCAGGGCGGGGATCTTGGAGGTGGTGGCGGGGTCCTCGAAGAGGAGGACGGCGTCGGGAGCCGGTCGGGCGACCTGTCGGGAAACCAGCTAATCCCGACCCGCTTCGAGTGCGACTTAGCGCTTCAGTCGGCGGGAATCGCCCACTGAAGCGCAAAGCCATCAACAAATGATCGTTACGGGGCTTCTAGCTGGCTTCGAGAACGAAGAACAGGAAGCTCAGAAACCTTGTGCCGGTGATCTCGCGGAGCTCCTCGGGGAACAGTTCGCGGGCTTCCGGCACAAACGGTGGTTCGCTGATGACACTGATGCGAAAGCCCGCCGCGGTGAAGGCTTCGGTCATCGCGTGCAACGGCCGGTCCCAGAACCTCATCTGGACGGTCTGCCCACCTCTGGTCCATTCGTCGGTCCGGCTGCAAGTCTCGAAGTACTTGAACTTTTCTCCAGCCATGTGCTGCATGAGCGTAATGCCGAAGGGGTGATGGACCGAGACGAGGAGTCGGCCACCTGGCTTCAGCACGCGCCGCAGCTCGGCCAGCGTCGGTCCCCAGTCTTCCAGGTAGTGCAGCACCAGGGACGCGATGACGTCGTCGAACGCCTCGTCAGGGAAGGGCAATGGGTTGGCCAGGTCGGCGACCTGCAGATCCGCGTCGGGGCCCAGCCGCTGCCGGGCCTGCTCCAGCATCCCGGCGCTCGCATCGACGCCGGTCACGATGGCACCTCGATTGCGCAGCTCGGAGAACAGGGGGCCTGAGCCGCAGCCGGCGTCGAGGATGCGCCTTCCGCTTACGTTCCCGGCAAGCTCCAGCATCGCGGGACGCTCGTAGTACGCATTTGTGAGGCTGGTCTCGTTCTCGGTCGTGTACCCCTCGGCCATCCTGTCGTAGTCGTTGAATCGGGGCGAAGATGCGGTGTCAACGTACTTCTCCGGCGTAGCAGACATCAGGCCATTGTGGCCCATCAGTCACGGAAGACACTCCGTCGTCGTACGCAGCTGTGATGGGCAGGGGTCTCGGAGGGGGTCTCAGGCGGCCAGACCGAGGTCGAGGCGGCGGTCGTTGTCGATGTCGATCCGTCCGTAAAGGTTGGCGTTCGACCAGAACAGAGGCGACAGGCCCCGTTTGTCGGCGTCGGTCATCTTCTCCTGCCAGGCCGGATCCTTCAGCACGGACTGAACCAGCAGAGTGTTGATGAACACCAGTGCGGACCGCAACAGGTGCAGACTCAGCATGGAGACCGCCTGGTGCTCCTTGTCGCTGCCGGGCAGGGTACCGGCGCTGCCGTAGAACAGGTCGGTGTTGGCCGAATTCCAGTTCTCCACCACCTGCAGCCCCTCGTGAATCTCCCGGCGCAGCCCTTGGGAGGCGACGTACTCGGCGACGAAGATGCTTTTGACCGCCTTGCCGAGTTCCTCGATGGCCCTATAGGTGGGGTGCTTGGGGCCGCCGCGAGTGAAACGGCGCAGCACTTGTTCGGCCTCGGCCGTTCCGAGCCGCAGGGCGGTGGCGTACTTGACCGACGCCGGGCCCGCCGTAGCGGGCGTGGTACTCGGTCATCAGGTTAGACGACCATGACCCGCTGATCGCCTCGCCGCAGGCTGCCATGCGGGAAGCGGCCCTCCTGCTCAAAGAACTTCAGCAGCAGTCCGGAGCCCAGACGGGTCGCCCCCGTCTTGTTCCCCACCAGATCCCAGTCGCTGTCCAGCAGCGTCCACGCCGCGATCAGCTCCTCAGGCTCCCACTCCCGCCGCGTCCCCGCCGCTCCCTTCGCCTGACCGACCCCCGAGAACAGGGCACACGATCGAACGGGGAACACCCCTACGCCCCGGTACGCGCGATTCGTGACGACTACGAACAGCAACCGTGATCTAGCTCATCGCTACTTTGGGGCTGGGGACGCCTTCGGGAGCAGGACGCCTCCACGGCCCGCGCAGGGACGGGGACACCCAAGCGAAGAGGCCGTCGTTCCATGGGGACTCCGCTCCCTCGTCGTTGCATGCCGCCCAACCCCCGAGCGAGGATTCCCTCACCAAGCGGCGGCGCATGATTGCGCAAACTTAAGCTGAGCATCTGTCACCGTCAAGACCGCTGTTGTGAGACTTGTGAAGTTGTGTGCTACCTCGAGAAATCCGCATCCGCGGCTGCTCGCGGGAACCATTTGATGATTGCGGAAACATCAACCTCGCCTATCAACCTCCGAAGATGCCGATGTACGCTATCGGCGACGACGACGACGAAGGGAGACGACCCGGCGTGGCTCGACTACCAGGGACGAGGGCGTCAGGCGGCCCGTCGATGGCGGACGTCGCCAAGCTCGCCGGCGTCTCGGGCCAGACCGTGTCCCGGGTCGTCAACGGCAACGACCGGGTGACCACCGAGACGAGGCTCAAGGTCGAAACGGCCATGAGACAGCTCGGCTACCGCGCCAACATCGCCGCGCGGGCGCTGGCCACCGGCCGGTTCGGCACGATCGGCGTCGTCATGTTCAACCTCAGCGCCGTGCTCAACGTCCGCATCGTCGAGGCGGTCGTGACCGGCGCCCAGGCCCGCGGCTACTCCGTGAGCGTCGCGATGGTCAACGGCCCGACCGAGAAGGACGTCCGCGCCGCCGTCCGCGGCCTCACCGACCGCGCGGTGGACGGCGTGATCGTGATCGAGGGCCGGGTGCTCGACACCCCTCACCTGCAGCTTCCCGAGGAAGTGCCGGTCGTGATCGCCGACAGCAGGGCGGCGCACCGGCACCCCACGTTCGGCATGGACGAGGCCGCCGGCGCCCGCGCCGTCGTGGAGCACCTGCTCGGGCTCGGCCACGCCACCGTGCACCACGTGGCCGGGCCGACCGGCTCGAATCCGGCGCAGCGGCGCAGGGCCGCGTGGCAGCGGCTGCTGAAGCGGGAGGGCCGCGCCGTCCCGCCGGCCGCCGTCGGCGACTGGTCCCCGCAGTCGGGGTACGACGCCGCCCGCCGCCTGCTGGCCGACGACGACGTGACCGCCGTCTTCGCCGCCAACGACCAGATGGCCGTGGGCGTGCTCAGGGCCGCGGCCGAACGGGGCCGCAGGGTGCCGGACGACCTGAGCGTCGTCGGCTTCGACGACCTCGACTTCACGCCGTTCCTCGCCCCGCCGCTGACGACCGTCCGGCAGGACCTCGCGGCGGTGGGACGACGCTGCCTCGACCACCTGATCGCGCGGATCGAGGCGCCGGCCGGGATCGAGGCGACCCAGGCCGCCAGCAGGTTCGTACGCCCGGAACTGGTGATCAGGGCGTCCACCGCGCCCCCACGCCGCTGACCCCGGCCGCCCGCGGCCATTGACAGGCCGATCAAGTTAGCGCAAACATGACTTCACGAAATGTGTCACCGACACTGTGACCGCGTCTACCTGCCTCTCTCCCCCGACCCTCCTTCTGAGCCCAGGGAGCACAAGACCCCATGCTGCTGCGCCGACTATCGATCATCGCGCTGACCGCCGTCCTGGCCGCCTCGACCACCGCGCACACCGCCACCGCCGCCGAAGGCAGGCCTGCAAAACTCGCGTACGGCGCCCTTGGCGCGAACTTCAACCAGAACCTCGACGCGCTGAACTACCGGGAGCTCCGCGAGGCCAAGGCCCAATGGGTCCGCGGGTTCTTCCCGATGCCCGCCACCGACCAAGGCGATCCCGCCGCGCATTTCGCCATCCGCACGATCACCCAGGCGGCCGGTCGGGGCTACGACACCATCCTGAGCCTGAAGTTCCCCTACGACCGGGCCTCGTTCCCCGCGCCGGGCAGCGCCAAGATGACCGCTGAGCTGGCCCGCCTGGACCGGGTTCTGCCTACCGTGCTGAACAAGGTGGACATCATCACGATCGGCAACGAGCCGTTCATCGAGAGCCTGCCCGCCGAACGCGACGCACGGCTCAACGAGTTCTACGAGGCCGTCGCCCGGCACGTGATCGACTACAGGCGCGCGCACTGCGGCGCGGACTGCCGCACCGTGCTCTACATGGGCGCGCTGAACCGGCTCGACCTGCCCGACCGCCGCACGCCGGCGGCCGAGCGCTGGATGACCTTCGTCCGCGAGACGCCGGAGATCGAGGGCGTCGACATCCACCCGCACGTGCCCTCGCCTCAGGCCGTCCAGCCGTTCCTCGACTACATCCTGCCGCGGATGCGCCCGCGGCAGACGTTCCTCGTCACCGAGTTCTCCCTGGTGCATTACTGGAAAGAGCACCTGCGTGACACCGTCTCCACCAAGTTCGCCCAGCAGTACGGCTTCGCCCCGGACACCCAGGTCTGGCAGGTGATCAAGGCCGCCATCGACAAGCCGTTCAGCGAGCGGAAGTGGGACGACTTCCTGACCAGCAGCCCGTGGTTCACCAGCCAGGCCGGCTTCCTGCGCGACCAGTTGCGGCTGTACCGGAGCACCGGTCGGCTGGCGGTCGCCACGTACGCCTTCAAGCAGGACGATGCGATGGTCGAGGACTTCGGCCCTGACAAGACCCCGTGGCTGCTCAACAGCGTGTACGCCCGCTACACCGTGCAGCCCCGCGGTGCCCTGTCAGGGCGCGGCTGGTGGCTCGACGACTTCCGCGCGCTGCAGCGGCGCTGACCAGGCTGTCCGGCGACACCGCCAGGCAACCGATGTACGCGAAGCGCCAGCGGAGACCCAACCCGTGAACCGACCGAACACGCTGCTGATCATGACCGATCAGCAGCGCGCCGGCCCGTTGGTGGTGACCGGCCCGTGGAAGCGGCACTGCTGAAGGGCGCGGCTTGGGCGGCGGTCAAGGACAGCGTGCTGACCGACCTGGGCCTGCCGGAAGATCCCGCGGAGCTGCTGGCCGAGCACGCCGAGCGGCTGGATCGCGCCTACCGGGTGGTGCGGGCCGGGCCGGCCGCCAACACCTCCGTCACCATCGACGACGACGGCAAGATCCACGTGGCGAGCGTGAAGGCGATCGACGAGCCGCCGTCGCTGATCGACCTGCGCAAGCGGGTGGAGGCGATGATGCCGCGGGGGACATCTCCGAGGCGGTCGTGGAGGTGCTGGGCTGGTGCCCGAAGTTCATGGAGGCCTTCAACCTCGATCCACACCCGATCGCGTTGTCTCGCCCATCCTGACCGCGCCCTCCCGCCACGTCCCGCACCTGCAACTGGCAGACCTCGTCACCGCAGCCACCACCGCAGCGATCGCCCGACAGCCCTCCGGAATGAAGCTGGCGAAACAGCTGAAGGAACTGGCCCGCACCAACGCGCACGGGCTCGTCAGCGGCGCGGGCGTGGTGCTCTGGCCGCCTGACCTGGTGGACCTGCACTACTGGGTCTTTGGCGAGACCCACTACGCCCGGGGATCGACGGGACACCCACTCGGCCCATCCGCCGCCCCTTTCAGCCAACCTGCACGCATCTACCAGCACAACGATGGCCTGTCGGAGCCCGGACAAGCCGCGAACGGGTCCACATCCACGACGAGCAGCAGCGTATGACGGTCCACGCCTTGGATCGCGATCCCCCTGCCGACTACAGCACCGCCGTGGAGGCATACCTTTGCTCGGCCGGGATCGCCTCCTCCTCACTGCGCGTCTACCGAATTTCCCTGCTGACCTGGGCCTGGCTGGCCACTGGGCAGCAACCGCCGCTGGGCCGCAACCGGCGTGGCGCCGAGCCGCCCACCGTGGCGTTCGCCATGTTCGACGAGGCGCCGGCTGACGTGACCGCCAAGATGTTCGCGCAGCGGGCCCGGCTGGTCGACGCCAACACCGTCAACCGTGAACTGTCGGTGATGAAGGCCGCCATCACCTGGTGGCGCGTCCGCGGCCGGCTGACCCGCAATCCGATCATCGGCATTGAACGCCGGCCGGCGCCGCCGGACCGAACCCGGGCCCTGTCGCGCGAGCAGATCGCCGCGTTGTTCGACCTCAAGGTCAGCGTGCGCGAACGCACGCTCTGGAAGGCCCTGTACGAGACGTGCGCACGAGCCGAGGAGATCCTCTGCCTCGACGTCGAGGATCTGCTGCTGGCCGACAAACGCGGCGGCGTCACGTCCAAGGGCGGCACTATCGAGTGGGTGCACTGGCAGTCGGGCACCGCCCAACTCCTGCCCCGGCTGCTTAAAGGCCGTACCCGCGGGCCTGTGTTACGGACCGCCGGGCACCTGCCCACGTCCCCGCGCGTGACACATGTCCAGTTACCGGGCGCGCCCGCCTGTCCTACCGGCGAGCTGCCGAGCTCTTCGAGGCCCTCACCCGGCCGCTCGCCCATCCGAGTATCACCGACCTAGCCGAACTCAAGGCACGCGGCGGATGGACGCTTCATCAACTGCGCCACTCCGCGCTGACGCACGAAGCCGAGGACGGCACCAACACCCCGACCCTGTTGGCCCGCTCCCGGCACGCCGTACGCTCCCTGGAGCGCTACGCCCGGCCCAGCGTCGACGCCGTGGCGGCCCACGTCGCTGGCCGCGATCCTCTCCGACGCCGAAAGCAGGGCACCACATGAGTTCCCGGCGCGAACTACTCAGCCCAGCAACGCGCATCGCCCTGCGCGAACTGATCACCAACGTTCCGGTACGCCAGATCAACAATTTGTGGCAAGCCGAAGGATTCGCGCCCAATCCGTTGACGTCCGAACGCCTATTGGGCCGACGAACGCCATGTGGCCCGGGCCGTACGCGTCGTCGAGCGTCTCCTGGAGGACCACCATCTCGGCTCCAACGAGATCATCTATCACCGAGCTCGGCGCGAGCTGGCACGCGACGGCTACAGCATCAACGATGACGACGGCCACATTACCCACGTCGGCGTCGGTATCCGCCCTGGTGCCCTGGCGAACCTCACCGACGCCACCGCCATCCACGACGGCCTGCAACGGATCCGGCGAGCCGAGCAGCACGACGATCCTGCCCTCGTTATCGGTGCGGCCAAGGAACTCATCGAAAGCACCGCCAAACTGATCCTCCACGAACTTGGCCGCACCGTCGACCCACGCGCCGACATCCAGGAACTCATCCGCGAAGCGCAAAAAGCGCTGTTCTTGCAGCCGACTAAGAAGACGACTCATCTGGTGAGTCGGCGGTAGCAAATGAGGGCCGCAGCGATGGCGACGAAGGATGCGAAGTGGTCCGGCCCGGCGTTCGTAGCGGCGGTGTAAACGGCGGCAGCCGGCCAGCCAGGAGACGGTCCGCTCCACGACCCAGCGGTGTCGGCCCAGCCGCCGACTGGACTCGACCCTTCGGCGAGCGATACGCGGGACGATGCCACGACTGCGCAGGAAGGCACGCACGTGCGGGTAGTCGTAGCCCTTGTCGCCGTGAAGCTTGGCGGGCCGGCGGCGTCTGGGGCCGCCATCTTGGGTGACTCTCTGCGGTCAGGCATGTTCGTCAAGTAGCTTGTGCGTGTACTTGCCTGACCAGTATTCGGGGGTCGTAGGGCATGTTGGTGATGCCTGGTGCAGTCGATCGGCACTACCGGCCGGAGCGGGCGGCGGCCGCCGACAGGGCGGTGTTGTGGGTCGTGGTCGATGAGGACTTCGAGCTGCATATCGAGGCGTCGGCGTATCTGGCGGGGTTACGCGCGGCGGGCCGGGCGTTCAACACCGAGAAGACCTACGCCGGCCGGATCGCGTTGTACTTGTCGTAAGTCACTCAGGTGGTCCCGGCGTCTCCTTGACGCTCGGCCGCCTGCCGTTGCAGCTCTCGGACCCGCTCCAGAGCCTCGTACGCTTCTTCCACTTCCTCGTCGTCCACCGAACCCGCGCCCCAGTTAGAGGGATCGTTCTGCTCCTCCTTCAAACGGCGCACCGCCCTGAAGTGTTCGCCGTGCAGGACTTCCAGCATCGTCTCCCCACAGCGCTGCGCTTTCCTGGCAGGAGCCGACTGGGGGAGCCAGAAGGCTGTCGAGCGACCCTCTCGCAGCGCACTGAGCCGGTAGCACACGACCTGGTCGGGTGTGTCGAAAGCGACGGCAGGCATGCAGAAGAGCGGCATCAGGTCGGGGTCCTCGGAGAAGAGCCGCAGTTCGGTGTCGATCATGCTGGTGGGTACGGCCGCGGGACCGCCCCGGGCGGGGGGGATGGCCAGTTGCCAGGGCTGGTTGGTGAAACGGGCCCACAGTCGGAGCCGTCCCATCCCGCCGTCGACGATGACGAAGAGCTCATGGGGCAACACGACGCCGTAGCATTCGCGCAACACCTCGCGCGGGCCGAGGCCAGCCTCGTGCAGTGCCCGCGCCAGCCTGGTCATCGACGCGTAGTCGTCGCGTGACGCCTCCGCCCGCAGTCGGTCGAGGGCCTCGGGGGTCATCGCCGCCCTCCTCGTCTCCGCGGCTTCGTGTGAAGACCTTCATTCACGCTGAACCCACGGGGAAAGGCGAAGCAAGATAGTGCAGGCTCGACGGGAAGGCCGAGTGCACGAGCGCCTGAACGCTTCTCATCGCGCTCAGCACGCCCCCAGAAGCCGAACTCCAAGATCACACTCTGGCCTAGCCTCAACAGATCCTGAGCATGCTCCCAAAAGCGCCTCTCAAGCCGGTCGCGCGTGGGGTCATCGAACATGTCGATGCCGAGATCAGCCATCCATTCGTCCGGACACAGACGCACCGCTGGAATTTCTCTCGCCCAGCGCCTGGCCGGCGTCGTCTTCCCGGAGCCCGGCAGCCCGCACAGCAAGATCAGCCTGGGCTCAAGGCTCGCATCATCCATCAGAGCCTCCATAGCAAGGTCACTCCGGCATGCTGGCACAAGAGCTCAAGCCAACGGAAATGGTTTCCGCCAGGACCGACCCCGGCTGGGTGGGGGCCAGAAAGACTCCTCCCACACAGGATCCACCGCCAACGCCCGCCTACTTCCCTAACATGCCTTACTGAGCATCAACCCGCTGACCAGCCGGAACGCTCATGAACCCAAGCTAACCATCGCGGCGAGAGCGGATCGGCGGGATGCCACGTATCAGCGGCTCCCTGGCAACGGCCGCCATCCGCTTCGGCCACCACGCCTACTACGACGTGACCTCCTCCATACCGCGCTGACGCTAATTTCTGCGGGCTTCCTCCTCGACCCCGGTGTAGGGCTCCTCCCACCGATCCCAGGCCGCACGCGCGGCAGATGTCGGCGTACAGATGGAAGTGCAGAACCATGTACGAGCAGGAGTGCAATCGTCGCACGTAGGGCGCCTGCCGTGAGGCGGTGGAAGGTCACTTGGCCGTTCACCATGATTCGGCGGCCATCATGGCCGTCGTCCGCTTGCTGGGGGAAGCACATGCCTGCCAGGTCGAGAGGATCAGGCGGCTGGGCGCGCGGTGACGTCGTGGCCCGCCCAGTTCAGCGCGACCTCGCCGGTCGCCAGGAAATCCACCTCGACCTCACCTTTCATCCTGGCGAAGAAACGGGTCTCGGACATGGGGCGCAGTTCGGTCCTGGCCAACCCGTGCACCTCCACCATCAGCCGGTCGCCGTCGCGCGTGACGTCCATCGTGGAGGTGCGGCCCATGTGTCGCATCGTGTAACGGCCGGTGTACCGGTCGAGGACGACAGGGTCGACGGTGACGAAGATCCGGCGGCTGGGCATCTCGTACGGCCTGCCGTGGGCGATCGCCGCCAGGGCGGCCTCGATCTCGGAGAACGCGGCGTTCTCGATGTTGGACAGCACGGTCACGAAGAGGTCGTCGCGACGGTAGTGCGCTGAGACGCTGACGAAGCCGATGCCGCCGCCCGAGCTCTCGACGCGGTCGCCTCGTATCGCACAGCCGTACCCATAGCCGATCCCGTCGGCCGCCGTGTGCGGCTTGACCAGCTCGGCGAGCGATTCGGGGCGCAGCAGGCGGGGCAGGCCGCGGTTCCAGCGGTGCAGGTCCTCGACTGTTGAGTGCAGGGCCCCTGCGGCGTCCTGGTTGGAGTTGTGCAGGTACGGGGTTCGGGTGAGGCGGCCGTCGCTTGCCATGTAGCCGATGGCGTGTCCTTCGGCGGGATCGTTGGTCAGGCCGCTGTGCTCCATGGCCAGGGGGGCGAAGATATGCCTGCGGACGTACTCGCCGTAGGTCAGGCCGGACGACCGCTCGATCACCTCACCGAGCAGGGCCCATCCCGAGTTGCTGTAGCTCATCCGCGCGCCGGGTTCGAACAGCAGGGGCCGGTCCTTGAAATCGGCGATGAGCGCCTCTCTCGTGCGCGGTGTTCCCATGATGCGGGTGAAGCCCTCGGTGGTGACGTAATCGGGGATGCCTGAGGTGTTGGTCATCAGGTGGTGCAGCGTGATCGCGTCGCCATGGGGGTAGCCGGGCAGGTGGCGGCCGATCGGGTCGGTGACGCGGAGCCTGCCCTGCTCCTGCAGGAGCAAGATCGCGATCGCGGTGAAGATCTTGGTCTGGGAGCTGATCCTGAACGCCGTGCGCGGCGTGTTGGGGACGGCGTGCTCGTGGTCGGCGTGGCCGTACCCCTTGGCCAAGAGCCGCCGGCCCCGGCGGGCGACCAGCACCGCGCCGCTGAATCTGCCGAGCTGTGCGTAGGCGCGGACGAGCGCGTCCATGCGCCGTGCGAGGAAGAACATGTGGTGTGCCTCCATTTTGAATACTCAAGTTTGACTATCAGCTATCAGAGCATGAGGCTGCTGATATGGTCAAGTTTGACTATCGCGTGGAGGTGTTCGAGTGTCGTCGACCCGATTGCTCGTCCTGGGCGTGCTCAATGAAGGGCCGCGGCACGGATATGAGATCAATCAGCTCGTCACGGCGGGGGCGCTGGAGCAGTGGACTGACGTGAAGCCCGGATCGGTCTACCACGCCTTGGCCAAGCTGGAGGCCGAGGGGCTGGCCGAGACGCATTCGGAGGAACGCAGCGGCGATCGGCTGCGCCGCGTGTACGCGATCACGCCCGAGGGCCGGCACACGCTACGCGACCTGCTGCGTAAGGCGCTGTCCGCGCCCCCGCACTCCACCAGGTCCGACTTCGCACTGGCGCTGCTCTGGCACTCGTTGCTGGATTCGGGCGAGGCTCGGGAATTGGTGGCGGCATCCTCCCGAGCACTGGAGGGCCGGCGGGCGGAGATCGCCGCAGGGCGGAAAGCGAAGGCCGGGCTGTCGCCGCTGGCCGACGCGCTGTTCGACAACACCGAGGCGCATCTGGCCGCCGACGCGAAACTCCTGGAGGACATCCAGCGCCTGCTCGACCGATGACAGTGAGCTGTGGCCCGCATCGTGTTTCATAAGCGGTCACCTATGAAACACCTCCTCCGGCCGGGCGCGTCCAGGGGGAACGCTGTTTCATGAGTCGGTGCAAACGGATGGCCGTCTGAAACGCTCCTATGAAACTTCCGGGGTGCACGACGACGATTTCCTCCGCGTGGAGGCCCACGACTGCCCGATGACCCCTCACCCCCTGGTGGGCCCTCGCCTGCTACGCGGCCTTCGCCCTTGCGCTTCTCGGGATCGCCGTCGTGACGGCGAAGCGGCGCGACGCCTGACAGCACCGGGGCAGACGACGCGCCACGTCCGGCTCAAGGACATACACGCTGGTACGGGACGCCCGTCACGTACCGCTCCCATTCGGCGGCGCTCAGCGGCCGTCCCGCCCTGGCGCAGATCGCGGAGGTCATCGCGCCCGGCGCGACCGGGCGTTCATGCAGGGCGCCCGTGGAGTCGACGCTCAGCACGCTCGATCCGTCGGCCGAGAAGGCCAGGGCGGCGACGCCCCGCAGGTCCCCGTCCCGTACCGTGCCCAGCCCGGCCCCGGCGGTCAGATCGAACAGCTGGATCCGGCCGGACCCGGTGCTCAACGCCACGACGTCCTCGCGCGGGGACCTGTCCCCGACGTGTCCGTCGAACGTGCCTCTGACCTCCTGGCCGAGCCGGGCGCGGGTGGCGACGTCGTAGCTCGTGACGCGCCCGCTCTGGTCCATCACCGCGATGGCGCGGCCGTCCAGGGTGAACTGGGCGCCGATGACGCCGCTCTGCCGGCCGTTGCTGCCGAACGCCGCACCGAGCGGCTTGCCGGAGGCGGCGTCGAGCAGGCTCAGCTCCTCACTGCTGGCCGCCAGCGCCGGTGCCGGGGCCGACGGCGGCGGCGCGGTCACCGCCACCGTCCTGCCGTCGGGGGAGAACCGCGCGTTCGAGGCCCTGACGGCGGCCGACCAGAGCAGCCGGTGGGTCCTCCACTCCCACAGGGCCAGCGTGGTGGCCGCGTCGTCGTTCTCGCCCGACAGCGCCGTGATCACCTTGGCGCCGTCCGGGCTGAAGGCGAGCAGGGTGGTCCGCATCCGCCGCCCGTCGATCGCCGGGCGCCATTCGGTCAGCCTGCGCCGCGCGGCGGCATCGAAGATCGCGATCCGCCGGCTGGTTCCCGCCCCGGCCAGGCGGCCGCCGGCGCCGAACGCCGTGGTCAGCACCGCCTCCGGATCGGTCACCTTCAGCAGGGGCGTCGGACGGGCCCGCGGGTCGCCCAGGTACACGTGCGAGGAGTCCGCGGTGACGGCCATGACGAGGCGCCCTCCTGGGCCGAGCGTGGACGCCGACCATGACGCCGCCTTGCGCGCCCGCACCGCCAGATCGCTCAGGTCCACGGTGAAGACCCGGTCCTCGTTCAGGTAGCGCATCGTCGTGTCGCCGTCGAAGGCGACCTGGACGTGCGGGCCCTCGTCCGTCGTGAAGGGCAGCGACAGCGTGGTGAGGAGCTCGTCGAAGGCCCGCCACACCTGGATCCGGTCGCTGGTGACCGACGCGAGCAGCCTGCCGTCCGCGCTGAACGTCAGCTCCCCGCGGTTCCATCTCGCCGTGTCGGTGGACAGCGGCTCGGACAACGACCCGGCGTGCGCGGCGGGCAGGCGACGCAGCCCGTCCTTGGCGTGCAGCAGCACCTCGGTCCCGTCCGGTGTGACCCGCAGGGCGGGGGCGCAGTCGCACATGCCCGACAGCGGGCGGCCGCTCTCCACCGTCAGCTCCGGCAGGCTCCGCCGTTCGAGGCGCCGCGTCGTCATGTCGTAGCTGTAGAGCGCGTCGCCGGAGGGTGTCATCGCGCCGGCGTAGCTGATGTAGCC
This sequence comes from Nonomuraea montanisoli, assembly GCF_013363975.1. GTDB lineage: Bacteria > Actinomycetota > Actinomycetes > Streptosporangiales > Streptosporangiaceae > Nonomuraea > Nonomuraea montanisoli. The sequence goes on from NZ_JABWGN010000006.1 coordinate 489,833, forward strand.
GAACCTGCGGCGGGTGCCGCGTTCGAGATCCCAGACGTACTCGCTCTTCTCGCCGTCGGTGACGACCAGGTAGCGGTCAACCGTCCCGTACGCCGCGTCGAGCGACGCCTCGCCGGCCTTCCACGCCGCCACCCGCCTGCCGGTGCCCAGCCGCCACACGCTCAGCTCCCTGGCGGTGACGACCAGCACGTCACGGCCCGTCGGCGAGAGCGCGACCCGATCGATCGGCACACCCTTCAGCCCGAGCGCGGCGATCCCACCGGCGCGCCTGCCCGTGCGTACGTCCCAGAGCCTGACGGTGTTGTCGCCGGCGCTGACCAGGATCCTGCCGTCCCGGCTCAGCGCCCGCGCGGTGCCGGCGCCGAGCGCCGGATCCTTGAACACGCCGATCTCGCGCTGCGCCACCGACGCGGTCAGCGCCGCCCTGGACAGCGGAGTCGGGTCCAGTCGCCAGGCCGCGACGCTGAGCTGCATCGCCACCCGGGGATCGGTGTGTCGCAGGGTGTCGGCGAACTGCGCCAGACGTCCTCCCTCGGCGTGGTCGCGCTGGTCCGCCACGAGCCGCGTCTGCCGGAGCGCCAGGCCGCCCGCGACGACCGCGACCACCAGCAGGCCGGCGAGGCTGACGAGGAACAGGCGGGTGCGCCGGGACCGCCGGCGGGTCAGGGCCGCGCTCGCCTCCAGGAAGTCGCGCTCGCCGGGCGACAGGGTGATGTTCCTGCGCGCGGTGGCCGCCCACTGCACCGCGTTCTCCAGGCTGCTGCCCTGGAACAGGTCGCCGTCGCGGCGTCCCGAGCCCTCCCAGCGGCGTACGGCGGCGAGGATCTCGCGGTGGACGGCCAGGCCGTCGCGGTTGGCGTCGATCCAGCGGCGATAGCGCGGCCAGGCGTGCGGCAGGGCCGGACGCGACAGCCACACCTCGCCGGCGTCGCTGGACACCAGGTACCCGAAGACCTGCATGATCCTGCTCACGGCTGCGGCCTCGGGCGGGAGCCGGCCCTCCAGCAGCTCCGGCAGCGCGGCGCGGCGGGCCGACAGCGTGTTCCGCTCGTCGATCGTCACCAGGCGGAGGAAGACCTCGGGGGCGAGCTCGCGCTCGTCGGGCGACAACAGGTCATAGGCCTGTTCCGCCTGCGCCCCCAGCGCCGGGTCGTCGATCGTGACGAGGCCACCGGCCGCCGCCTGGCCGCCCTGGGCCAGCAGTCGCGCGGTGTCGAGCCGGGGATCGGCGCTGACCAGCGCGAGCAGGAGCTGCCTGGCCGTGGGCCTGGACCGCGGGTCCTTGGCGAGCGCCGCGCCGACCAGCGCACGCAGGGACGCCGGGAGCACTCCCAGATCGGGATGGGAGGACAGGACGCGGTGCATGACGCCGCCGAGGTTGTCCGCCGCGAACGGGTCCTGGCCGGTGGCCGCGTAGAGGATGACGCAGCCCCAGGCGAACACGTCGGCGGGCATCCCGGCCCGCTCCCCGCCGAAGACCTCGGGGGCCATGTAGCCGGGGGTGCCGTTGACCAGGCCGGTGGCGGTCAGCGACATCTCGGCGGTACGGGCGATGCCGAAGTCGATGACGCGCGGCCCGTCGGGGCCGAGCAGCACGTTGTCGGGCTTGAGGTCGCGATGGATCACCTCCGCGTCGTGGATCGCGGTCAGCGCGGTGGCCGCGGCCGTGGCCAGGCGGTGCAGGTCGGCGCCGGCGAACCGGCGTCCTTCCGTGACCGCCTCGCGCAGGTTCGGCCCCTCGACGTATTCGGTGACGACGTACGGCCGCGGCCCGTCCAGCCTGGCCTCGATGACGGGCGCCGTGCAGAACGCCGCGACCCGCTGCGCCGCCGTCACCTCTCTGGCGAGCTGGGCGGCCTGGTCCCCGTGCAGGACCTTGATCGCGACGCGTCGGCCGTCCTCCGCGTACGCCTCGTAGACGACCCCCTGGCCGCCGGCCCCCAGCCGCCCGGCCAACCAGTACCCGCCCAGCCTCTGGGGGTCCGCCTCGGTCAACAGAATCACGGCGGGTTAGATGCTCCTGAGCTGCCAGGAGTTCCGCCTATGGACGAACGCCGCTACCGGGCGTCAGGCGGTGCGGCCGGGACGGTGGCCGGCGGGCTGGGGGAAGACCCGGGACTGCTTGACGATGCCGAACGCGAACTCGGTGTCGATGGAGGCGATCCCGGGGATGGCGTGCAGCGGTCCGCGCACCAGGCGCTCGTATGCCTGGAGGTCCTCGACCACGATGCGCAGCAGGTAGTCGGTGCTTCCGGCCATGAGGTAGCAGTCCTGGATGTGGTCGATCCGCCGGACGTGGTCCTCGAAGACGCCCACGCTCTCGGTGGTGTGCCGTTCCAGGCGGATGCGGACGAAGGCCGTCACCGGCAGGCCGAACGCGCTCTGGTCCACCAGAGCCGTGTAGCCGCGGATGACCCCGGCCTCCTCCAGCCGCCGCACCCGGCGCAGGCAGGGGGACGGCGACAGGCGCACGCGGTCGGCGAGGTCCTGGTTGGTCAACCGCCCGTCCTGCTGCAGCTCGCTGATGATCGCCCGGTCGACCGTGTCCATGCCACTCCCCCAACGCCTCAGATTGGCAGATTCTGCCCCGAGACCAGCCATAGGGGGCAGAGTTAGCAATCATATGCCCAGGTCAACGGCATAGCGTTGCAGCATCACCCACCGAGCTTCCGGAGATGCCATGCCGACGCCGCTGTCCGCCGTCCACGAGCCGGCGAGGGACGCCGTCCCCACCGGTGCGGCCGGGTCCGGCGCCGGTTCCCCGCGGCGCGGGTTCGACGTGCTCGGCGCGGCGGCGCTGGTCGCCACGGTCTGCCTGTGGAGCGCCTTCGCGCTGAGCGACCGGGCATTGGCCTCCTCCACCCTGCGCCCGGCCGACGCCGCGCTCATCCGGTTCGGCCTGCCGGTGGTCCTGCTCGCGCCGGCGCTGTGGAAGCGGCGCGGACAGTACGCGGCCATGCGCCCCGGCCCGGCCATCAAGATCATCCTCGGCGGCGGCGTCCCGTTCTACCTCGCGGTGACCTACGGCGGCTCACTGACCTCCGCCGCGTTCGTCGGAGCGCTCGTGCCCGGGATGATCCCCCTCTTCACCGCGCTGCTCGGAGCGCGCGGCGGGCAGTCGCCGAAGCGCGTGCAGGCCGTCGGGCTGGGGCTGATCAGCCTGGGGGCGGCGGCCCTGGTCGCACCCGAGGTGGCGGGCGTGGACGAGCGGACGCTGACCGGGGTTGGCCTGCTGCTGCTCGCGAGCGGACTGTGGTCGCTCTACACGGCGGGCCTGCGCGAGACGAACCTGGACCCGGTGGCGTCGATGGGCCTGCTGTGCGCGCCGACCTTCGCCGGCGTGGCCCTCCTGGCGGCGACGGGACTGCTCCCCAGCGCCCTGGCGCACGCCGCCCCGCGCGACGTCCTCGTCTTCGCGCTCGTCCAGGGGATCGGCACCGGCGTCTGCTCCGGCCTGCTCTACGCCGTCGCCGTCCGGCGGCTCGGGACGTCGCGCTGCGCCACCGTCGGCAGCCTCAGCCCGGTGCTCACCGCGGCCGCCGCGATGCCCCTGCTCGGCGAGCGGCTGACCGTGGCCGTGACGGCCGGCACCGCGTTGATCGCCGCCGGGGTCATCCTCGCCAACCGCACCGGCGCGCCGAGGACGCGCCGCCGACCGGCTGGGCGCCGCTGACCTCGACGCTTCGGGCTACAGGGCGCTGCCCTTCTTCCACTGGGAGAACGGCATCTGCCAGAAGCCCCAGCCGTTGTTCCACTCCAGCTCGCGGTTGGTGCCGGTGATGTCGACCACGTCGCCGCGCTGCATCGTGTCGTGGAACCACTTGGCCTGGTCGGGGCGGGCGTTGACGCAGCCGTGGCTGACGTTGGAGCGGCCCTGGGCCCAGACGTTGTCCTTGGCGTGGACGTACTCGCCGGAGTTGGAGATGCGCACCGCGTGGTTGATCATGACGTCGTAGTAGCCCTGGTCGCCCTTCTTGCGGCCCGGCGAGATCATGCGGACGGGGTTGCCGCGCTCCATGGTGAGGTGGACGCCGGAGGTGGTGGTGTACTCGCGGGTGCCGCCCTTGCCGGCGCTGATGCGCATGGTCTGGACCCGCTTGCCGTCCTTGTAGACGTACATCATGTGGGTGCGGGTGTTGACCTTGCTGATGACCTTCGCGCCGATCTCGAGGTCGGCGGTGTAGTCCTTGACGCCGTAGGTGCCCTTGCCGGCCTTGACGCCCTCGATGTCGGCGGTGAAGGTGACCTTCTGGTGGGCCGGCCAGTAGGTGGCGGTGCGGTAGATGACGACGGTGTCGTTGATCCAGCGCCACGCGCCCTTGACCGGCTTCTCCGCCTCGATCTTCAGCGCGCGCTCGACGTTGGCCTTCTGCGTGACCGGCTGGTTGAAGGTGACGATGATGGGGGCGCCGACGCCGATCGTCTCGCCCTTGGCGTTGGGGGTGACGTCGGCGACCTGCAGCGGCCGCTCGGGCTTGACCGTGGTGAAGGCGCTGGTGGCGGTGGTGACGCCCGACTTGGCGGTGACCGTGTAGCCGGTGGAGGGCTTGAGCGTGCCCTTGGAGACCCAGCGGGTCTTGTCGGCGTTGAAGCTGCCCGTGATCTCGTCGTCGTCGCCCTTGCCCTGGACGCTGATCTCGTCGAGCGCGCCGCCGGACGCGGTGACGACGATCCTCTTGTCGGGGCTGACCTTCGCGCTGCCCTCGGCAGGCGATATGGTGATCGTCGGCGGCTGCGGCGTGGCGGACGTGGTGGCGTCGGGCGCGCCGGCGTTGCCCGTGGCGGCGTTGCCGCTCGAGCAGGAAGCCGTCAGGGCGGCTACGGCGAGCAGCGCCATGCCCGCGGTGGGCTTCTTCCAACCAGACGCGATGTTCAAGTCTGTCCTCTCCCCCATGGCAGCCAGTCAAAACTGCACCCAAAAAACCTTAATGCCGATGCATGTATGACGCGGATTCATTTGGGAGAGTTCGGTCACATTTAGATCACTTATTGCGGTCAACCGCAGGTCAGGGCACGGTCAAGCCGAGGTAAAGGAGCGTCAGCCGCGCGAGATGCGGTGCGTGAGGCTGGTGTGACGCCGCCCGGCGCCCTTGGTGCGCACCGCCTGGGCCAGCGCGCGACGCGAGCCGACGATGACCACCAGCCGCTTGGCCCGGGTGATGGCGGTGTAGAGCAGGTTGCGCTGCAGCATCATCCAGGCGCTGGTGGCCAGCGGGATCACCACGGCGGGGTACTCGCTGCCCTGCGAGCGGTGGATCGAGACGGCGTAGGCGTGGGCGAGCTCGTCGAGCTCGTCGAAGGCGTACTCGACCTCCTCGTCCTCGTCGGTCAGGACGGTGAGCCTGTGCTCGTCGGGACGCAGGTCGGTGACGACGCCGACGGTGCCGTTGAAGACGCCGGCGGCGCCCTTGTCGTAGTTGTTGCGCAGCTGGGTGACCTTGTCGCCGACGCGGAAGACGCGCCCGCCGTAGCGGCGTTCCGGCATGCCCTCGCGGGCCGGGGTGAGCGCCTCCTGCAGGGCGAGGTTGAGGGCGCCCGCGCCGGCGGCGCCGCGGTGCATGGGGGCCAGCACCTGCACGTCGCGGCGCGGGTCGAGACCGAACTTGCGGGGGATGCGGCGGGCGACGACGTCCACGGTGAGCTGGGCGATCTCCTCCGGCTCCTCGCAGGGGAACAGGAAGAAGTCCTTCATGCCCTCCAGCACGGGGTGGCGGCCGGTGTTGACGCGGTGGGCGTTGACGACCACGCCCGACTCCTGGGCCTGGCGGAAGATCTGGGTCAGGCGGACGCGGGGGATGTCGTCGGCGGCCAGCAGGTCCTTGAGCACCTCGCCCGCGCCGACCGAGGGAAGCTGGTCGACGTCGCCCACGAACAGCAGGTGGGCGCCCGGCGCGACCGCCTTGACCAGCTTGTTGGCCAGCAGCAGGTCGAGCATGGACGCCTCGTCCACCACGACCAGGTCGGCGTCGAGCGGGTTGTCGCGGTCGAAGGTGGCCTCACCGCCGGGGCGCAGTTGCAGCAGCCGATGGACGGTGGTGGCCTCGTGGCCGGTCAGCTCGGCCAGGCGCTTGGCGGCGCGGCCGGTGGGGGCGGCCAGGATGACCCGGGCCCGCTTGGCGCGGGCGAGGGTGACGATGGAGCGGACGGTGAAGCTCTTGCCGCAGCCGGGCCCGCCGGTCAGCACGGCGACCTTGTGGGTCAGGGCCAGCCGCACCGCCTGGCGCTGCTCGGGGGCCAGCTCGGCGCCGGTCTGCTCGGCCAGCCAGGTCTCGGCGCGTTCCCAGTCGACGTCGGCGAACGCCCTGAGCCGGTCGTGGCCGCCGCGCAGCAGGCTCAGCAGGCCGCCCGCCAGCGACAGCTCGGCCCGGTGGAAGGGCGGCAGGTAGACGGCGGGCACGACGTTGTCGCCGGCCGGGATCTCCTCGCGCACCACGCCCTCGGCGGCGACCAGCTCCTCCAGGCAGGTGGTGACCAGCGCCGCGGGCACGTCCAGGATCTTGACGGCGTCGGCGACCAGGTTGGGGGCGGGCAGGTAGCAGTGGCCGTCGTCGGCGGCCTGCGACAGGGTGTAGCGCAGGCCGGCCTTGACGCGCTCGGGGCTGTCGTGCGGGATGCCGACGGCCTGGGCGATGGTGTCCGCGGTCTTGAAGCCGATGCCCCACACGTCGTCGGCGAGCTGGTACGGGCGGGTGCGCACGACCGTGATGGACTGCTCGCCGTACTCCTTGAAGATGCGCACGGCGATCGAGGTGGACACGCCGACGCCCTGCAGGAAGATCATCACCTCTTTGATGATCTTCTGTTCCTCCCAGGCGGCGGCGATCATCTTGGTCCGCTTGGGGCCGAGGCCCGGCACCTCCACCAGGCGTTCGGGCGTGGTCTCGATGACCTCGAGCGTGTCCGTGCCGAAGTGGTCGACGATCCGCTCGGCCATCTTCGGGCCGATCCCCTTGATCAGGCCCGAGCCGAGGTAGCGGCGGATCCCCTGCACGGTGGCGGGCAGCACGGTGGTGTACGACCACACCTCGAACTGGCGGCCGTAGCGGGGGTGGGAGGTCCAGCGTCCGCTCAGCCGCAGCGACTCCCCCACCTGGGCGCCGAGCAGGGGGCCGACCACGGTCAGCAGGTCCGAGCCGGTGCGCTCGGTGGCCACGCGGGCGATCGTGTAGCCGGTCTCCTCGTTGGCGTAGGTGATGCGTTCAAGGACGGCGTCCAGCGAAGCAGCGCGTGGAGCATCGGCACCGGCCTGCACGCGGCATCCCCTTTCCCGTCGCCCTTGTCGCAGTCAGCGTAGAGCAGGCCGGGCCTGTCGCGGCTCCGGCCGACGGCGGCCCCGGGTCACGACGGAGCCGGGCCGCGCTCCGTCTTCCGGGCCGCGAAGACGACGAGCAGCCCCGCGAGGGTCCCGACGAAGTACGGGGACGGCACCAGCAGGACACCGCCGAACACGCACCACACCGCCAGGCCCCAGCCGACCCAGGCGGGCACGGCCACCCCGCGCCCGGCCAGGCGCCAGATCAGGCCCCCCAGGAGGGCCAGGGGTACGGCGAAGCTCCCCAGACCGGCCCAGAAGGTGACCGTGTTCTGCAGGGACTCCGCCGTCCTGACGGCGGAGCCGGAGAGGTCGAGCGGGACGGCCGCCCACATCCCCCGATCCGCCCAGCCGCTGACGTGCCGCCAGTCGATCGTCGTCAGGATGACCAGGTGCCCGACGCCCAGCGCGATCATGATCCCGCTCGCCCAGCGCAGCAGCCGCTTCCTGGAGTTCATCACGACGTCCCTTCTTCGTGGTGGTGGCGCAGGCGCCAGGCTTGCTCCCAGCGCCGGGTCAGGTCCGGGTAGACGATGAGGTGACGGAACGGGGCGATCGCGGCCATGTAGAGCCGCCCGAACCGGCCGTTGGGCTTGACGAGCACGGCCATCCGCAGCTCGTGGTCGCCGTCCGCCCCCTGGACCCAGCCGAGGTGCATCAGGGTGTGCACGGTCCTGTTCGCCAGCTCGCGCACGGCCTCCGTGTCGAGCTCGTAGACCGCCTTGAGGGGCATGTTCGCGTCGTCCGGGCCGCGGGGGGCGTCGCGGAGGTCGGCGGGCAGGCGGTCGCGCAGGGAGGAGACCCGCCGGCCGACGCCGGCCGACGGGTGGTCCCAGCCGAACAGCTCGCCGAGCTTCCACCGGAGGTCGAACAGGAATTTCACCGGCGGGGGCTGGTTCGCGAGCCCGCCGTGCTCGCGCAGCGCCGCGAGCATCGCCGGGAAGTCGCCGGGTCCGGCCCCGGGGGTGCGGAACGACCACACGTCCTCGACCGCGAAGTCGTCCGTGAACGCGTGGACGCGCCAGGGATGAGCGGTGAACGCGCTGATCGGCAGTCTCACGAGAGCGCCCTTTCCGCCATCATGGCCATCAGCGCGAGCTGTCCCGGGTCGGGTGTGCCGATGGGGTCGAGCTCGCGGTAGCGGCGGTGGAGGTTGACCACGATCCGCTCGGAGTCCAGCCAGCCGGCGTACTCGCCGAGGTCCACGGCCCGGACCGCCTCGGCGAAGGACAGGCCGCGGGCGTGGGCGGCGTCGGCCTGCTCCACCACGTGGGCCAGGTAGCCGCGCACCGCGCGGATCCCGTCGGGGTCGGTGACCGGGCCGTGGCCGGGGACGATCGTCTCGGCGCCGGTGGCGAGCATCGCGTCGCAGGCGGCGATCCAGTTGGCGATCGGGCCGCTCCACACGATCGGCGTGCAGCCGACGAACAGCAGGTCGCCCGCGAACAGCACGCCCGCGTCGGGCACGTGCACGACGGAGTCGGCGCCGGTGTGGGCGGGGCCGAGGTTCATCACGCGCACCTCGCGGCCGCCGACGTCCAGGGTCAGCTCCCCGTCGTAGGTCAGGTCGGGCAGCCGCAGGCGGATGCCGCCGAAGTCGAAGGCGCCGAAACGCTCGCGGAAGTACGGCGTCACCGGCCCCATGTCCATGACCTGCGCGGCGGCCAGCATCTCCGGGGGCATCTCGTGCCGCATCTCCGCGCAGGTCGCCTCGGCCGCGACGACCCGGACCCGCTCGTCCAGGAGCTGGTTGCCGTGCGTGTGGTCGCCGTTGGAGTGGGTGATGACGGCGTGGGTGAGCGGGTGGCGGTCGGTGACCACGCGCATGGCGTCGAGCATCTCGGCCGTCAGCGGCAGGTCGAACAGGGTGTCCACCAGCAGGGAGGCGCCCTGTCCCGCGACCAGTCCGGCGTTGCTCCAGCCGTACCCGCCGTCGGGCAGCAGCCAGGCCCACACGCCCGCGCCGACCTCGTGCAGCCCGCGCGTGTAGGGCAGCTTCGACGGGGCGCGGTTGACGCGCGGGCGCGCCGGCCGCCGGTCGGGGTTGTGCCGGGGCGCCAGCCGGTACGGCGCGGCGGACGCGCGGACGCTCTGGCGCGTGCCGCCCAGCCCTTCGACGGTCAGCTCCACGACGTCGCCGTCGCGCAGCCAGCCGGGGAAGGCGGCCGGCTCGGCGAGCGACAGGTGCTCGACGAGGCAGCAGCCGGGCACGGTGCCCGAGCCGAACACGTCGCCGGGCACCAGGTCCACGCCGCGCGAGGCGTAGGAGACGACCTCGCCGAAGCTCCAGTCCATGGCGTCGGTGCGGCCCGTGCCGACGGTCCTGCCGTTGACGGTGGCCTCCACCCGCAGGGCGAGCCTGCCGTCGCGGCGATAGGGCTCCAGTTCGTCGGGGGTGACCAGGAACGGGCCGAGCGTGGTCGCGCCGTCCTTGCCCTTGGCCTGGCCGATCGCCAGCGGCGCCTCGCGCAGCTGCAGGTCGCGCGCCGACCAGTCGTTGTAGACGGTGTAGCCGATGATGTGCCGCTCGGCCTGTTCCGGCGTGAGGTCCCGGCCGCCCGGTCCGATGACCGCGGCGATCTCCAGTTCGAAGTCGAACCAGGCGCAGCCGGGCGGGATCGTCACGTCGTCGTACGGGCCGACGACCGTCGAGGGGCAGGCGAAGTAGAAGGCCGGGATCTCGTACCAGGCGTCCTCCAGCGTGCGCGGCCGGCCGGTGGCCTGCCGGCAGTTGCGCATGTGGTCCAGGAAGCACAGGCAGTCGCGCACCGAGGGCGGGCGCGGGATCGGCGCGCGCAGCCTGGCCTCGGCCAGCGGCACCGCCGGCGCCCGGGACGCCAGGGCCTCCTCCCCCGCCGCCCGCAGCTCCTGCGCGCCCCGGCCGATGAGCTCGATCAGGCTGACGCCCGGCGCGACGGGATGGATCCGGTCCTCGCCGATCACTCCGGCGCGGTCCCCGGTGTCCGTCGCGTAGGTCACCCACCGCATGACAACCTCCTCGCATTCTATGTTGACCAACACAGGCTATAGCGGTCGGCATTCGCACTGCCATCCGGCATACCTGGTTTGATGGTCGCCATGGCCACGCGACGCATCCAGAGGACCGAGGAGAGCCGCCGGCTGCTGGTGACGGCCGCCGCCGAGCTCTTCGCCGAGAAGGGCTACCGGCAGACGAGCTTCATCGACATCGCCGACCGGGCCGGCATCAGCCGCGGCTCCATCCCCTGGCACTTCGGCAACAAGCTCGGCCTGCTGGAGGCGGTGCTCGACGAGCAGGTCCAGGGGGTGCTGACCGGCGTCGCCGCGCCCGCCGGTGAGCGCCCCGGCGATCCGCTCGACCAGGTCATGGGCTTCATCCGCCTGCCGGTCACGCGCCTGTTCATCACGCTGCTGGCCGAGGCGGTGGAGGGGGACTCGCCGATCCGCGAGCACTACGCGCGGCTGCACGCGGCACTGCGGCAGGCGGTACGGGCCCGGATACCGGCCCAGGCGCTTCCCGCGGGGACCACACCGGAGGCGTTCACGGTGCTGCTGGTGGGAGCCGTCATCGGCGTCCACGCCCAGTGGCGGGTCGCGCCCGAGGCGGTGGACCTGGACGCCGTCCGGGACGCGATGCGCACCCTGCTGCCGGCGGGCCTCGGCCAGGCGTGACGACGACGCGCCCCAGCGCTTTCAGGCGTCCCGGTGTCTGTCCCGGATCTCGGGGAGCCGGCGGAAGCCGGCCGATCCGTAGGTCGCGACGGCGCCGGCGTTGGAGCTCGGGGTGCAGACGATCGCGCTCGACGAGCCCAGCTCACGGAGTGCGGCCGCCGCGGCGACGGTGACGGCCTTGCCGTAGCCGTGACCGCGGTGTTCCCGGTGCACGCCCATCGGCTCGATCAGCCCGGGCCGCCCCGGGCCGGCCGACCACACCGTCACCGCCGCCACCGCCTCGCCCTGGTCGTCGTAGGCGACCAGGCACCGGGCGTCGGCGTACGGCGATCCGGCCGCCATCGCGTGCCAGCGCTCGTCCGTGAACGTCGACCCGTCGAACGACGCCCGCTGCACGGCGCTCCGCACGTGCGCCCGCTCCGGCCCGATCACCTCCACCCGCACGCCCGGGTCCCGCACGGGCTCCGCGAGGTCGCGGCGCAGCGGTGTCCACGGCTCGGCGGCGTGCCAGCCGTTCTCGGCCAGCAGGTCCTGGACCAGCGCGCTCATGGGCGCTTCGACGTCCGCCTTCCCCTCGCCGAGGACGCCGCGCTCCGGCTGGGTCACGTCCTCGACCAGCCGCCGTGCCAGTTCCTCGTCCCGCTGAGCGTCCGGCGCGATCGTGAGCCGCAGGAGCCCGGGGCCGTCCAGCAGCCCGACGGCGAGGATCCGGCCGTCCCGGCTCCACGTCCGGACCGCCGCGGCCGTCGCCTCCGCGCCGAAGCGCCAGAACCAGCCCACGTCTCCCGGATGGAGCTGCATCGGCGCCCCCTCGTGCTGCCACTCCCGCAGCACGCCCACGACCTCGCTCAGCCCGTCGACCCGCGGCACCCCGGTCACGATCGCCATGCCGCCGATCACACACCACCGCACCGGCGGCCCGCATCCGCTTTTCGCCGCCGGCGGGCCGCGCGCCGCTCAGGTCAACGAGCGGCCGAAACCGGAGTCCTTGCCGGGGGTGCCGACCCGTTCGGGGCTGATGAGCAGCGGCCGCGTCGTGCGCACGCCCTCGGGCGAGGCCGCCAGCACGGCGACCACAGGCTCGGTCCGGGTCGTGACCGCGAGGTCGGCTCTCCCGTCCTTGTCGAAGTCGGACAGCCGCAACGAGGCCCCGAACGCCTGAACGTCCCCCGCGAAGCCCGCGTCACCCGGCCGGAGCACCCGGGCCCCGGCCTCCGCCAACCCGCCCCGCCCCCCGTAGAGCAGGAAGACCGCGCCGTTCATCTCGAACTTGCCCGACGCGCCGACTGCCACGTCCGCGTACCCGTCCGCGTTGACGTCGCCGACGGCGAGTTCCGTGCCGAACCCGTCGCCGTCCTCCGAGTCCTCCGGCACGCCGGGAGAGTTCTGGGAGATCAGCACCCTCTCGGCCGCCGGCCCCGAGGCGGAGCCGCGGTGGAGGAAGATCTGGCCTCCGGGATCGTCCGCGTCGGCGTAGGCGTTGCCCGCGATCACGTCGCCGAAGCCGTCCCCGTCGACGTCGCCGACCGCCAGCGCCCCCACACCCCACGCGTCGAACGTGGGACCGGCCACGCCCTTCAGCCCGCCGCGCGACCCCCGGTGGACGGCTCCGGTGCCCTCGTCGGCCGGGTCGTCGTCGGAGAAGGCGACCACGAGGTCGTCGATCCTGTCGCCGGTGACGTCGCCCGCGGCCAGCGCGTTGATGGCACTGGACCGGCGGACCAGCCGCGGCCGCGGCGGCTGCCGGCGCATCCCGTCGCTGCCGTAGACGACCCATGCCGCCTCCACCGTCGCCACCGCGAGGTCCTGGTGGCCGTCCCCGTTGAAGTCGCCCGCCGTCAGCAACTCCCCGAACATCGGGTCCTCGTGCCTGATCAGAACCGCCGACCGGGCGGACAGCCCGTCCCGGCCCCCGAAGACGATCGTCACGGCGGCGGGCCCGTCGGAGCGTTCGGAACTCGCGCCGACGGCGAGGTCGGCGTAGCCGTCGCCGTCGAAGTCGCCGCCGGCGGACGACGCGCCGAAGTTCTCCCCCTCGGTGAAGCCCCGCGGCAGGCCGTCCCGGCCGGGCTGGAGCACCGTGCGGCGACGCGGGCCGAGGCCCCGGGCTCCGCCGTACGAGACGACGACGTATCCGGAGCGCGTGGAGTCCTCCTCGTCCGACTGCTGCCCGGGAGCGCCGATGGCGAGGTCGGCGTAGCCGTCGCCGTTGTAGTCGCGGGCCTTCGTCGCGTCGCAGCCCGCGCGGCACGCCCCGCGGGCCGCCGGTGTCGTGGACGTCCGCGAGGGGGCCGGCGCGGAGGTGACCGGTGCGGAGGCGGCCGGTGCGGAGGCGGCCGGTGCGGAGGCGACCGGCGTCTGACGCCCCGGAGCCTCCGCGGTGCACGCCGCCAGGGACGCCACGAGGAGCGCGGCCGCGAACCCGCGCACGATCATCAGCATGACTCGCAGGATAGGTCCCTCGGGCCCGCAGGAAGGCGGTCAGCCCAGAACCGGGAAGTTGCTGCGGAAGACCCCGTGCGGGTCGCGGCGGCGCTTGACGTCGCGCAGCCGCGCCAGCACGTCGCCCGGGAACGCCGCGGCCGCCTTCTCCCCGTGGCCGAGCAGCGTGTACGGCTTGCGGCCGCTGGTGTGCGGGATCATCGCCCGCGACAGCGCGGCCTGCCGCTCCTGGACGGCGGCGGCGAGCTCGGGGGTGTCGGCGGCTCCCAGCAGGCTCAGCGCGTACGGCTCGGCCAGGTGCCCGCAGGCGCCGCCGTCCGGGACGGGACGGCTCAGCGCTCCGCCGAGATGCCGCACCTGCACGGCGGCCAGCGGGGCGACGGACCCGTCCGCCGCCGCGCCGAGCAGCGCAGCGGCGCAGGCGTCGTCGAGGTCGGTGACGAGCTCCGCGCGCAGCAGCCCGGCCTTGGGCTCCGTCGGTTCGGCGGCGACGGCGCCCAGCGCGTGCGCCGGCAGGGGGCCGCGGGTGTCGAGGAGCGGAGCCCCGGCCCGGTCGAGCGGGGCGAGCAGGGCCCGGCCCGCCGCCTCCTCACCGAGGTACGCGGCGTGCACCGCCACCGCCGACAGCCCGCGCAGCGGTCCGGGCAGCTCGGGCAGCGGCGGGAAGCGCATGAGCGTGAACCACAGGGTGAGCTCCCCGGGAGCCGTCGCCGTGATCTCCCGGAAGGCCGCGAGGACCTGCTCGGCGTGGGCGACCGGCCAGACCATGGCTCCGCCGTACAGGTGCGGGGCCGGGACGAGCCCGATCTCCATCGCGGTCACCAGCGCGAAGTCGCCGCCCCCGCCGCGCAGCGCCCAGAACAGCTCCGGGTCGGACCCGGCGGTGATCCGCGCGCGGGCGCCGCCGGCGTCGACCACCTCGAAGGCGCGCACGCCGTTGGCGGCCATGCCGTACGCGCGGCCGAACCAGCTGATGCCGCCGCCGAGCGTGTAGCCGGTCACGCTCACCACCGGGGAGCTGCCGGCCAGGCCGGTCAGCCCGTGCTCGGCCGCCGCGGCCAGCAGCTCACCCCACTGGACGCCCGCTTCGACGCGCGCCACCCGCTGCTCCGGCCGGATCTCCACGCCGCGCATCCGTCCGGTCCGTACGAGGATCTGCCCGTCCAGCCCGTCGCCGGCGCCGTGACCGCACGGCTGGACGGCCACGCCGAGCCCGGCCAGTTTCGCGTAGCTGACCACCGCCGCCGCGTCGGCCGCGTCCTCCACCCGCACCACCGCGCTCACCCGCTGCTCGACGGCCCGGTTCCAGGGCAGCCGGGCCGCGTCGAAGCCGTCGTCGCCCGGCACGAGCACCTGCCCGCGCACCGCCCGCCGGAGACCTGCCGCGTGAGATGTCACTGTTCCTCCTGTTGTCGTCGCCGCACCACGATGCGGCGCGGCACTTGGGGAGGAGCTGTCCGCGACTTGTCGGCGACCTGCCTCATTCCGGACAGACGGCTCGTTTCCTCTCGCGCGAGCGTCGCCTTACGCTGGTGCGCCGGATGAACGCGAGCGATGAGGAGCCATGGACTTTCGCCTGCTCGGCCCGTTGGAAGTCCTCGACGCGCACGGGCGGCCCGTCGAGCTCGGCACCCCGAAACAGCGCGCGGTGCTCGCGATGCTGGCGCTCGAACCGGGCCGGATCGTGTCCCTCGACCGGCTGATCGACGAGCTGTGGTCGGGCGAGCCGCCCTCCAGTGCCATGGGATCGCTCCAGGTCTACATCGCCAAGCTGCGCAAGGCGCTGGAGCCGGACCGGCCGCCCCGTACGCCGGCCGCGGTGCTCGTCACCCGCGAGCCCGGCTACCTGCTGTCCGTCGCGCCGGGACAGGTGGACCTCGTCCGGTTCAGCACGTGGGCCGAGGACGGCGGCCGGGCGCTCGGCCTCGGCGAGCACGCCATGGCGCTGCGCCATCTCGACCGGGCCCTGGCCACCTGGCGCGGCGAGCCGCTCGCCGAGTTCGCCGGTCACGGCTTCGCCCAGCCGGTCGCGGCGCGACTGGGCGAGCTGCGCGCCACGGCCATGGAGGACCGGTTCGAGGCGCGGCTGGCGCTCGGCGAGGGCGCGGCGTGCGTCCCCGACCTGGAGCGCCTGGTGGAGGCGCAGCCGTTTCGGGAGCGGCTGTGGAGGCTGCTGGTGCTCGCCCTCTACCGCGCCGGGCGCCAGGCCGACGCGCTCGCGGCGCTGCGCAGGGTCCGGACGCTGCTCGCCGACGAGCTCGGCCTCGAACCCGGTGAGGCGCTGCGCACGCTGGAGCAGGCGGTGTTCGCCCAGTCCCCCGAGCTGGCCGCGGCCGTACCCGGGCCGGCCCGCGTCGAGGTGCGGGAGCCGGCCCCTGCGCCGCCGCAGGCGACGGACGGGCTCATCGCCCGCGAGGAGCCGCTGCGCCTCGCCGCGGAGCGCCTGGCGGCGACCCGGCGCGGCCGGGGCGGTGTCCTGCTGGTCACGGGCGAGGCCGGCATCGGCAAGACCCGCCTCGCCCAGGCCGCCGCCGACGAGGCCGAGGCCCGCGGGCTGGCCACCGCGTGGGGACACTGCGCCGAGGACACCGGCGCGCCCGCGTTCTGGCCGTGGCTGCAGATCCTGGGCTCGTTCGGCCAGGACTCGGCCGGCGCGCCGCACCTGCTGAGCGGCGAGCCGGGGACCCGCGGCGAGGACCCCGACACGGCGCTGTTCGGCCTGCACGAGCGGGTCCTGAAGGAGCTGACCGCGTCCGGCGAGCCCCGGCTGGTCGTCCTGGACGACCTGCACTGGGCCGACGCCTCCTCGCTGCGGCTGCTCTCCTTCCTCGCCGGGCACCTGCACCGCACCCCCGTCCTCATCCTGGCGACGCTGCGGCCGGAGCCGGGAGGCGACCCCGAGCAGCTCCGCGACACCCTCGGCCGGCTGGCCCGCGAACCCGGCACCGATCGCCTGGCGCCGGCGCCCTTCACCCGGGAGGAGGTCTCCGCCTACCTCGCCCGGCGCGACCTCACCGACCCCGCGCTCGCCGGCGTGCTGCACGACAGGACCGGCGGCAACCCGTTCTTCCTGAACGAGCTGCTCCGCCTGCTGGACAGCGAGCACCGGCTGGACGCCGCGTCGCTGGGCGTCCCGGCCGGGGTGCGCGAGGTGATCGGACGCCGGGTGGCGCGCCTGCCCGAGCCGACCCAGGACCTGCTGCGCTGTGCCGCCGTCCTCGGCCGCGAGGTGAGCTTCGACGCGCTGGCGGCGGTGGGCGCCCTGCCGCCCGAAGAGGTCATGTCGCTGCTCGAACCGGCCGTGGCCAGCGGGCTGCTGGCCGAGCTGCCCGACGGCTTCGACTACCGCTTCTCCCACGCCCTGGTCAGGGACGCCCTGTACGCCGAGCTGGGCAGGCTGGGCAGGACCCGGCTGCACCTGCGGGCCGGTGAGGCGCTGGAGTCGTTCACCGGCGTGGAGGCGTCCGTGCTGGCCCACCACTTCGGCGCGGCCTCCCGGGTCGGCGGGGCGGCCAAGGCGATCGGCTACGCGGTCAGGGCCGCGCGCCGATCGGCCGACCAGCACGCCTACGACGAGGCGGTCGGCTTCTGGCGCCGCGCGCTCGACGGGCTGGACGTGCTGGACGCCCGGGACGGGGCCGACCCGCGCCGCCGCCACGAGCTGCTCATCGGGCTCGGGCGGGCGTTGCGGGCCGTGGGCGACGTGGAGGGGGCGCGGGCGGCGCTGGACGAGGCGATCCGCATCGCCGCCGATCTGCGGGACAAGGCGGCGCTGGTCTCGGCGATCGTCGTCTTCGGCGAGGTCGCGGTGTGGAACTGGCGCGCCTACGGGCAGTCCGACGAGCGCTTGGCCGCCCTGGTGGAGGACCTGCTGGACGAGCCGCTCGACGACCGTGACCGCGCCGCGCTGCTCGGCACGCTCGGCGTCGAGCTGTACTACTCGGGCACGCGGCGGGCCGAGGGTGAGCGGCGGGCCGCCGAAGCCGTCGCCATCGCCCGCCGGGCCGGGGATCCCGCCCTGCTGACGCGCGTGCTGAACAACTACGTGATCGCCTCCTGGGTGCCCGAGCGGGAGCGGGAGCGCAGGAGCGCCGCCGA
This sequence comes from Nonomuraea montanisoli, assembly GCF_013363975.1. Lineage (GTDB taxonomy): Bacteria > Actinomycetota > Actinomycetes > Streptosporangiales > Streptosporangiaceae > Nonomuraea > Nonomuraea montanisoli. The sequence continues at coordinate 507,336 of NZ_JABWGN010000006.1, forward strand.
GGAGATGCTGGCCGTGCCCGGCCTGCCGGCGGGCGCGGAGGTCGTGGCGCGCGTGTTCCGGATGGCGCACCTGCTGAGGGACGGCGAGCTGGCGGAGTGGGAACGCGACCTCGCGCGCTGCGAACGCCTGCTGGGTGAGGTGCGCCGCCCCGAGCCGGAGGCGATGGTGCGCATCGCCGAGGCCGCCGGCCGTACCCTCCAGGGCCGGTGGGAGGAGGCCGAGCGGCTCGCCGGGGACTCCAGCGCGCTGCTGGACGGGTCCAGCATGTGGGGGCCCGACTTCCCGGGCCTGATCACCCTGTTCACCTGCCGCTGGGCGCGGGGACGGGCGGGTGAGATGGCCGGCGGGCTGGTGTCGCGGGCGGGCCGTCCCGACATGATGCCGCTGCGGCCCGTGGCGGTGCTGGCCGCGCTCGAAGCGGACGACCACGCGCTGGCGCGTGACCTGGTCGCCCGCTGGGGGACCGAGGTCCGCCACGACTGGTCCACGGAGTTCCTGACCGTCGTGTGGGGCTACGTGGCCGCCCGGCTGGGCGTCCCCGAACCGGCGGACGTGTACGCCAGGCTCGCACCGTACGCCGGGCGGCTGGTCGTCAGCGGCATGGGCGCGGCGGGCTGGGGCTCCATGCACCTGGTCCTGGCGGAGCTGGCCCGCGCCATGGGCGAGCCGGAGCGGGCGCGCGAGCATGCCCGGCAGGCGCACGAGACCCACCTGCGCCACGGGCTGGACCACTGGGCCGGCCGGAGCCGGCGGCTGCTCACCGACCTGGGCTGACGCCGCCCGCCCGAAATATCCGCCGGTCCCCCGTGGTTGCACAGCGATGGTTGCACAGCGGTGATTGCACAGCCTGCCACGAACCGGACCGACGAAAGGCTTGTCCCCCATGGCTCTTCCCCTCTCCATCCTCGACCTCGCCCACATCGGTGAAGGGGAGACGGCCGCCGACAGCCTGAGCGCCAGCGTGGACCTGGCCCAGCACGCCGAGGAGTGGGGCTACCGGCGCATCTGGTACGCCGAGCACCACAACATGCCGTCCATCGCGTCCTCGGCGACCAGCGTGCTCATCGCCCACGTCGCCGCGCACACCCGCACGATCCGCCTCGGAGCGGGCGGCGTCATGCTGCCCAACCACTCCCCGCTGACCATCGCCGAGCAGTACGGAACCCTCGAAACCCTGCACCCCGGCCGCATCGACCTCGGGCTCGGCCGCGCGCCCGGCAGCGACCAGAAGACGCTGCGGGCCCTGCGCCGCACGCCGGCCACCGCCGACGCCTTCCCGGAGGACGTCCTGGAGCTGCAGGGCTACCTGACCGGCGACTCCCGCATCCCGGGCGTGGACGCGACGCCGGGCAAGGGCACCGACGTGCCGCTGTACATCCTCGGCTCCTCGCTGTTCGGGGCCACGCTCGCCGCCGCGCTCGGGCTGCCGTACGCCTTCGCCTCCCACTTCGCGCCCGCCGCGCTGGAGGAGGCCGTCGCCGTGTACCGGCGCGAGTTCAAGCCGTCCGCGCAGCTCGAACGGCCGTACGTGATCGCCGGGGTCAACGTCGTCGCGGCCGGTACCACGGAGGAGGCGCAGGAGCAGTTCCTTGCGGCCAAGCGCCTCAGGGTCGCCCGGTTCCTCACGCCGGGCCGCACCCTCACGCCGGAGGAGGCCGACGCCGTGCTCGACTCCTCCGCCGGACGGCAGATCGCGCAGATGGCCCAGTACTCGGCGGTCGGCGACCCGCAGGAGGTGGAGGAGTACCTCGACCGGTTCGCCCGGCACGCCCAGGCGGACGAGCTGATCGTCGTCTCCATGGCCCCCGACCGGAAGGCGTGGCTGCGCTCCCTCGAACTCCTGGCGAAGGTCCACGGCCTGCTCCCCGCCTGACGCCCTCTCCTGGTACGAGCACAAAACGATGATTGACCTATTTTTAGGTCGGTCATATGTTTTCCCGCGTACCGAACGAGAGGAGTCCGTGTGAACATGCGCGTCATCCGAGGCGAACCCCTTCGCCTGATGAGCGTGCACGCCCACCCCGACGACGAGTCGAACAAGGGCGCCGCCACGCTGGCCAGGTACGCCGCCGAGGGCGTGGACGTCCTGGTCGTCGGCAGGAGTTCCTGGGGTTCGTCGACTCCGGGCTTCCCGCGGCCGGCGAGCCGTTGCCCGACGGCTGCTTCGCCCGGCGGCCGGTGGAGGAGGCGGCCGGCCGGCTGGTGGCCTCGATCCGCGCGTTCCGTCCGCACGTGGTCGTCACCTACGACGAGACCGGCGGCTACCCGCACCCCGACCACATCCGGACCCACGAGGTGACCGTGGCCGCCTTCGACGCGGCCGGGGACGCCGGCCGTCACCCCGAGGCGGGCCCGCCCTGGCAGCCGGCCAAGCTCTACTACCACGGCGCCCTGTCCAGGGCGTGGTTCCAGACCATGCACGACGCCATGACCGCGCGCGGCCTCGAATCACCCATGCGGGAGGTGCTGGCGGAGCTCCCCGCCGACGTCCCCGCGCCCGAGTTCTCCACGCGCGTGTCCTGCGCGGACCACTTCCCGGTCAGGGACCGGGCGCTGCTCGCGCACGCCACCCAGATCGACCCGGACGCCGGGTTCATGCTGCACGACCGCGACGTCGAACGCGAGGTGTGGCCCACCGAGGACTACCACCTGGCCCGCTCCCACGTGCCGGTCACGCTTCCCGAGGACGACCTGTTCGCCGGGCTGAGATGACCCCGCCGGAAAATGACGACGCCGCACGCCGCCGGCGGTGCTAGGGTGCTGATCGTTGGTGGTGCAGTTCCGGATGAGAGGGAGGTGAGGCTTGATGACCGCGGTGAAGACCGCTGCCCTGCGCAGCGCCCGGACATTCCTCACGTCCCGGGCCCCGGTCTGACCCACTTCTTCCCCTCGCCGTAGCCGTCCGGCTGCGTACGCGAGGTGGCGGCTGCGTCTCGTCGGGGCCCCTTCCCGCAAGGTGTCTCACGTTGCCCCACCACTTCACCGAACCACCCGATTTCACGGATCCGTCCGACTTCACGCATGCGTCCCGCTCCACGGATCCGTCCGGTGCCGGCCTGTCGCGGTACGGCTGGACGGAAACCCTCGACCACGCCTTCGCCGAACACGGCGCGGCCGGCCTGGTCCCGGCCCGGATCGCGCGGGTGGACCGCGGCCTGTGCGACGCGGTCACCGAGTCCGGCCCCGTGCGGGCCGCTCTCACGGCGCTCCACTCCCCCGACCCGCTCCTCGCGCCCTGCACCGGCGACTGGGCCGCGCTGCTCCCGGGCCGCGAGCCGCGGCTGGCGGCCCTGCTGCCGCGCCGAAGCGCGATCGTGCGCTCGTCGGCCTCCCGGTCCTCCCACGGGCAGGTGCTGGCCGCCAACGTCGACACGGTCGTCCTCGCCGTCTCGCTGGCCGCGCCGCTGGACGCGGCCCGGCTCGAACGGCTGCTGGCCCTGGCCTGGGACAGCGGCGCCAGGCCGCTGATCGTCCTGACCAAGGCGGACCTGGCCGCCGACCCGGCCGCCGCGCGGGCCGAGGCGGGCGCGCTGGCGCCGGGCGTGGACATCCTGGTCACCAGCGTGTCCACCGGTCAGAACATCGACGTGCTGACCGCGTTGCTGAGCGGCACCACGGTCCTGCTCGGCTCCTCGGGCGCGGGCAAGTCCAGCCTCGGCAACGCGCTGCTCGGCGACGAGCTCCTGGCCACCGGCGCGGTCCGGGCGCAGGACGGCAAGGGCCGCCACACCACCGTCCGCCGCGAGCTGGTCCCCCTTCCCGGCGGCGGCGTCCTCATCGACACGCCGGGCCTGCGCGGGATCAGCCTGTACGACGCCGCCGACGGCCTGGAACAGGTCTTCGCCGAGATCGAACGCCTCGCCCGGGACTGCCGCTTCGGCGACTGCTCCCACGACACCGAGCCCGGCTGCGCGGTCCAGGCCGCCATCCGGGCGGGCGAGCTGACCCGGCGGCGCCTGGACAACTACCGCAAGCTGCAGCGCGAGAACGCGTACGCGGCCTCGCGCACCGACGCCCGGCTGCGCGGCGAGCGCGCCAACCGGCAGAAGGCCATCACCAGCCATCTGCGTGCGACCTACAAGTTCCGGGACCGGCAGTCATGAAGGAGGCCGGCGCCGAGATCACCATGCGCCGGGAGCACGGCGCCGAGTACCGCTGCACCGGCTACGTCCTGCACCCGCACGCATCCACAGAAACGGACCTGAACACCACCATGAACTGGATCACCCGCCCCGAGACCGCCGCCGACCTCGACCGGATCCGCGAGGTCAACCTCGCCGCCTTCCCCACCTCCCACGAGGCCGACCTGGTCGAGGCCCTGCGCGCCGACCGGGAGGCGTGGATCCCCGGCCTCTCGTGGGTCGCGCAGGAGCCCGACGGCGCCATCGCCGGGTTCGCGCTGCTCACCCGCTGCCACGTGGACGGCGCTCCGGCGCTCACCCTGGGCCCGTGCGCCGTGAGTCCCGAGCACCAGCGTCGTGGCGCCGGCTCGGCCGCCATCCGCGCCGCCCTCGACGCCGCCAGGGAGCAGGGCGAGGGCCTCGTGCTCGTGCTGGGCCACGCCGAGTACTACCCGCGCTTCGGCTTCACCCCGGCCTCCGGCCACGGCATCCGGCCGCCGTTCGACGTCGAGGACAAGTACATGATGGCGCTCGTCCTCGACCCCGCCCGGCCCGTGCCGGCCGGCACCATCCGCTACCCGGCCGCGTTCGGCGTGTGACCCGGGCGGCCCGCCGGTGACGGGAACCCCGTCACCGGCGGGCCGCCGTTGCCGCCGCCCGCCCTGTTTGGCACCATCGCGGAGTGTGAACGCCGGGACGGAGATGCCGCGCTTCGCCGTCGGCGAGGGTTACGCGGTGTATCGGGGCGCGGCGGCGGGCAGTTCCTTCCACCGTCATGCCGCCTTCCAGGTCGCCATCGCGGTGGAGGGCGAGGTGGCCCTGGTGGACGAGCGGGAGATCCGTCATCGGGGCGTGGCGCTGGTCGTGCCACCGATGGCGCGGCACCGCATGCTCGCGGCGGCGGACCTGCTCACCTTCTTCGTCGAGCCGCACTGCGTGTTCGCCGACCGGCTGCGCGAGCACAGCGGCGACGGCATCGCCGCCGTCCCGGAGCTGCGCGACCTGCGCGAGGAGGACATCGGCCGGGCGGGCGTGCGCCCGTCCACCGAGCTCGATCCCCGCCTGGTGGAGGCGCTGAACACGCTGCGGGAGCGCAGCGTCCCGATGCCGGCCCTGGCCGCGGCGGTCGGGCTCTCACCCCAGCGGCTGCGCGCCCTGGCGCGGCGTCAGGTGGGCATGCCGCTGACGCGCTGGCGGGTGTGGGCGCGGCTGCGCCGGGCGGCCGAGGCGATGCGGGCGGGCCGGTCGCCGGCCGACGCGGCGATCGTGGCGGGCTTCACCGACCAGGCGCACCTCACCCGGCGGATGCGGGAGATGATGGGGCTCACCCCCGCGGCCGTGCTGCTGCATCTGCGCGGTCAGTCCCGGCGCGCGACGTAGACGGAGATCGAGCCGGTGGCCGTGGTCACCACCTCGGCCTCGCGCACGTCGCGAAACCCGGCGGCCGAGATCAGGCCCGGAAGGGCGCCGTCGGCGTTGGGCTGGGTGTCCTCCTTGCCGTCCGCGAGCTGCACGATCCCGAACGCCAGGCGCATCAGCGGCGTCCGCTGCCACCCGTAGTCGGCGATCACCAGCTTCCCGCCCGGCCGCAGCACCGCGGCCATCGACGCGAGCACCGCCCGCTTCACCGGGACCGGGCACTGGTGGAGCACGAGGCTGGACACGACGGTGTCCGCCGATTCCGCGCCCAGCGACTCCACCAGCTCGTCCCCCATGCCGACCTGCCAGCGCACCGCCACGCCCGCCGCGTCGGCCTTGCGCCGCGCCGCCCCCAGCACCTCGGGATCGGGGTCCACCCCGACGATCCGGGCCCGCGGCTCCACGCGGGCCAGCAACAACGCCAGCGAGCCGGTGCCGCAGCCCACGTCGACGATCACGTCGTCGGGCCGCGGCGCCACGTGCATGGCGGCCAGGGCCCGCCACAGCCGCTCGCGCGTCAGCGCGATCACGTGATCGTAGAACCGGGTGGGGGCGAAGCGGCCCAGGGCGGGGGTGAAGGTGTTCTCGCTCATGCCCGCAGTCTCGTCCGCGCGCCCCGGCCCGGTCTTGTACGAACCGCTCGCGGGCGCCGGGCTACTCCGCCGGGACGAGTTTCGCGAGGTCCGGGGCGTAGACGGTCATCCAGTGCGGGTGCAGCCGGTAGTAGACCACCTCGTTGTCCCAGTCGAAGAGGTCGTCGCCGTAGAAGTCCTTGAAGTACGCCAGCAGGTACGGCCAGTCCGCGGCCGGCTCGCCGTCGCGTGGGTTGAGGATCTCGACCTCGCCGTGCGTGAACACGCCCAGGTCCTCACCTCGCAGGTGCGCGACGCTGGCGGCGGGCCGGGCGGCGAGATGCCGGGCCTTGGCCGAGTCGCGCGCCGTGCCGAAGTGCCACCTGCCGTGCAGGAAGTGCCCGTCCGCGCCGCTGATGCGCGGCTCGCCCTTGGCCGTCACCGTGGACAGGGCGAGGGTGCGCATGCCGGTGAGGACCCGGGTGAGCTGCTCGGCGCTCAGCGTGCGCTCGCTGTTGATGATGGAGCGCAGGTGCGAGGTGGAGCGGGAGAGGGAGGCGTCGAGGAGGGCCTGGAGCTCCTTGAGCTCTTCCGGCGTTTCGCGCATCGGGGTCCTTGTCTGTCCGTGGTCCGTCCATGTGTCGCCACCATGCTCGCCCCGAAACCCGACACCCCCTGTCATGTTTTCTCAGAACCGGCCGACCGAGGGTTCCAGCAGGTCGAGGACGCGGTGGGCGGCCGGACGTACCTCGTCGGCGATCTCGCTCTCGCTCAGCCCGGCGAGGGTGCGGCGCTGCACCTCGGCGAACAGCACCCGGTGCGCGCCGGCGAGCTGGGCGGCCACCGTGCGGGCGGTCAGCTCGTCGTGCTCCTTGGCCAGCTCGGCGGCCAGCGCCACCTCGCGCTGTTCGTGCAGGTCACGCAGTCGCGCCACCAGGGTGGGGCTGTCGGCGATCATGCGGGAGAACGCGCGCCCGGCGAACCCGGCCATCGGGTCGTGGGCGTCCACGGCGCGCAGGAGGGCCTCCTTCAGTGCCGTGAACGCGCTCTGCCCCGGTGGGCGGTCCGCCACCACGGCGGCCAGGCCGGCCGCGAACTGCTCGGCGTAGTCCAGGGCCAGGTCCTCCTTGCGGGGGAAGTAGTTGGTGACGGTCATCTTCGCCACCCTGGCCGCGACCGCGATGTCCGCGATCGTGGTCTTCTCGAAGCCCTGCTCGATGAACAGCCGGGTGGCGTGGTCGGAGATCGCCTGCCGCGTCTCCTGCTTCTTGAGCTCTCTCAGGGTCACCGTTCTTAGGTTAGTCACACATTTATGTCCAGGCGAAAGACGGATCCCGCCCTTGCCCGATATTATCCGGCCGGATAAAGTTACTCGCATGGATAACAAAGTGTGGGGGCTCGTCCGCGCCCTCTTCGTCGCCATGCTCGTCCTGTCGATCGCCACCCTCGGCGTGGCCGCCGTCGTCGGCGGCACCTGGGTGGTGTGGCTGCGCGGCGCCGCCGTGGCCGCGGCCGCCGCCTGGCTCATCGCCCTGGCCGGCCAGGCGGGCCGGGGCAGGCGGGCGGCGTACGTACGGATCCGGTTGGTCACCATCGCCGCCCCCATCGGGATCGTGCTCCTCATCCTCGCCCCCGACAGCGGCTATCCCGGCTGGATGAAGGCCGAGCAGGCCGTCGTCGGCGTGCTGGCCGCCGCCGCGGCGCTCCTCATCAACCGGCCCGCCGTGCGACAGGCCTTCCCGAAGGCTGGCAAGCTGGGGTGATATGGAGATCACCGGAACCCGCCGGGCGGCCACCGAGGCCCGCAGGGCGCAGATCGCCTCCGCCACGATCACCCTGCTGGCGCGGCGCGGCTACACCGACACCACGTTCGAGGCCATCTGCGAGCACGCCGGGCTGAGCAGCAAGAGGCTGATCACCTACCACTTCTCCACCAAGGAGAAGCTGTTCGAGGCCGTCGTCCACCAGGTCGTCCAGGACGCGGCGGTCTTCATGCGCCCCGCCCTCGACGCCGCCACCGGAGCCCGGGCCCTGCTGGAGGCGTTCATCAGGGCGAACGTGGCCTTCATCGCGGCCCACCCCGACCACGTGCGGGCGGTGCAGCAGATCGCGGCCAACCAGGTTCCCGTGGGCGGGCAGGAGCAGGAGGCCGCGATCGGCAGGCTGGTGGCGCTGTTCGAGGACGGGCGGCGCACCGGGGCGTTCCGGGCGTTCGACGCGGTGCTGATGAGCAGGGCGCTGCGGGCCGCCATCGACGACCTGGCCGGCCGCCTGGTCGACGGCCTCGACCCGGACCACTGCGCCGACGAGCTCGTCGAGCTGTTCGACCGGGCGACCCGCGCCTCGGACGGCTGACCTCCACGGGCGGGCCCTCGCGGCGCCTCACATTCCCGGCGGCTGCGTCGTCGGAGCAGTGAAAGCACCGCAACCCTTGAACGGAGGACGCGATGACGTCGGACGATTCCGAGATCATGGCGCTGCTGGAGAGCCGGGTCGACGCCAGCCAGAAGAAGGACGTCGATCGGCTCATGTCGTTCTATGCCCCCGACATCGTCTACTACGACGTCGTGCCCCCGCTCCAGTTCACGGGCATCGAGGACGTCCGCCGCAACTTCGCGCGGTGGTTCGACGAGTACGACGGCCCCATCAGCCTGGAGACGCGCGACCTGTCCGTCGCGGCGAGCGGGGACGTCGCGTTCGCGCACATGCTTCACCTCGACTCGGGGACGCGGAAGAACGGGCTCCAGAGCGCGATCTGGGTGCGTTCGACCGTGTGCCTGCGGCGCTCGAACGGCACATGGTCGATCACGCATGAGCACATCTCGGTGCCGATCAACCCGGAGAACCTCAAGGCCTGGTTCCCGCCGGACATGTGACCTCTACGGGGCGGTACGCAGCATCTCCGGACGCAACTGGGCGGCCCGCCGCCTGGAGATGCCGCCGGCCAGAGCGGCGCGGGTGAGCGCGTCGCCGACCCATCCGGCCGCGGCGGGCTCGCCGTACCGGCCGAAGATCGGCTCCGGGGCGGTCCTCCGGCCGCCGCCCAGCTCCCGCAACAGCCGCCGGGCCAGCGGCGGCAGGACGAAGGCGGCGACGTGGCACCCGGCGTGCACGACCATGACCACGTGCTCACCCCCGTGGCCGTCGGCGACGGTGCGGAAGTCCTGCGCCGACGCGCCGGCCACCGCCTCGGCCGGAGCGCCGGTCGCGTCCAGCAGGGCGACCGCGGCGGCCTCCGCCACGTGGCCCTCGGCGGCCAGGCGCGCGATGCCGCGCCGCAGCGAGCGCCGCTCGACGCGGGTGAGGCCCGCCGGCCTGCCCGCGTCACCGGCCGGGACGGACGTCGCCTCGCCCTCGTGAGATCCGCTCTCCCAGGCGAAGTGGTAGAGGGAGGTCAGGGCCGCGCGTCGCCGGGCCACCGTCGCCTTGGCCAGGGGCCTGCCCGGGGCGTCGGGCAGTCGGCCGGCCAGCGTCGCGTCGCAGTACTCGCGGACGTGGGCCCCCGTGGCGCGCAGCGGGGCGAGATCCGGCCGGTCGAGGCGCAGCCAGCGCAGGAACGAGGCGAACGCCCGCAGGCGGAACCGCCGGGCGCCGAAGGAGGACGACTCGTGCAGCCAGGCGGCCACCGTGCCGCGGCTGACCGGGTCGAGCCCGTCGACCAGGTCGACGTCGGCGCCGTCCACCTCGCCGCCGTCACCGGGACGCCGCCGCGGACGCAGACCGGCGATCCGCCCGATGCTCGTCACCCCCGCCGGGGAGCCGTTCGAGGGCTCCAGGCGTCCGCGGGGGTCGGGATCGGGGGCACCGGTCATGATGTGGATCTTCTCACGGGACGATGGGCGCGGGTGTCCATCGTCCCGAAGGGTGAGATCCCGCGGGGCCGGCTTCGGCAGGCGATCAGCAGCACAGCGGCCGGCGTCCGGCGAGCCGGGTCGCGGCTGCGGTCATCGTTCGAGCTGGTAGCGCAGGTGTGTCACGTCGGGTGCCGGTATGGCCTCGATGAGGCTGAGCCGCGTGTGCACGGGCAGTTCCTGGAAGAGCCGCCGCCCGGCGCCCAGCAGGACGGGCACCTGGTGGATGACGATCTCGTCGACCAGTCCCGCGGTGAGCGCGGCGGCGAGGACGCCGCCGCCCATCAGGACGATGTCGAGGTCTCCCGCGGCCTCGCGGGCCGCGGTGGCCGCTTCCTCGATCGAGGTGGAGAAGTGCTGCGCCGGGGTCGCCTCGGGCGGCGCCGGCCGGTGGCTGACGACGAAGAGCGGTGCGGTGGGGTGGGGGCTGCCGCCGCTCCAGCCGTTGGCGTCGTCGTAGCTGTTGCGTCCGGCGATCACGGCTCCGACGCGTGCGGCGAAGGGGTCGATGAAGCGGCGGGTGGTCTCGGAGGTGCGGAATGCCGGGACGACGGTGCTGGGGGTGTCGCCGTTCCAGTACCAGTCGTGGAGGATGCCGCCGTCTCCGAGTCCGTGGCCGGGGCCCGGGTCGCGGCCGGTGATGAAGCCGTCGACGGAGACGGCCATCACGCTGCGGATCTTGGTCATCGTGTTCACCTGTTCTGTCGAGGATCCCGGCGCGCGCGGCAACGGGCTCATGGGGCTACCGGTCAGGGCATGGTTCGCCACGTCACCGGCCCGTTCATCGGGTCAGGAGCGTGTCCAGGCGCGTCATCGAGTCGCGGACGCCGTGTTCCATGCCGCTCTCGATCATCGCGTCGCGGCTCTCGACCGAGCCGAACACGGCGTGGGTGTGCACGCGGGTGCGTCCGCCCAGATCCTCGAACGTCAGCGTCTCCAGGCTGACCTGGTCGGGCCATCCGTCGTACTGGAAGGTCTGGACGATCCGCTCGCCCGCCTCCACGGTGTGGAACACGCCGCGGAAGCCGTGTCGGCCCGACCCGTCGCGGTGCACGTAGGAGTAGCGGCCGCCGGTGACCGCGTCGTACTCCAGCACGGTCGTGGTCGTCCCGGACGGTCCCAGCCATCGCGGGAGGAGCTCGGGGTCGGTCCAGGCCCGGAACACCTGGACCGGGGTGGCCTCGAACTCGCGCACGATGTCGATGAACGGCGTGCCGGGCCGGGCAGTGATCACGGTCTCGTTCACTTCTCCTGCTCCTTCATGGTCTCCAGGACCGCGTCCAGACGGCGGTGCCGCTGCTCGGCGACCAGCCGGTAGGTGTCGATCCAGCCGGTCAGCTCCTCCAGAGCGGCCGCGTTCAGGTGGCACGGCCGACGCTGGGCGTCGCGGCTGCGCGTGATCAGGCCGGCCGCCTCCAGCACCTGGAGGTGCCGTGACACCGCCTGTTTGGTGATGGCGAACGGCTCGGCCAGCTCGTTCACGGTCGCGTCGCCACGCGACAGCCGGGCGATCAACGCACGCCGGACGGGGTCGCCCAGCGCGGTGAACGCACGGTCCAACCGCTCTTCCCGATCGTCAACAGCCATGTTGTTCAACGCATCCTTTTATCAACCGATGCGTTGACAATAGGCCGCGGGTCCGGCCCCGTCAAGCCCCCGCCACCGCCGGTACCGAGGACGGTGGTCAGTCGCGCCGGTGCCGCGGCAGCAGCAGGCCGACCAGCGCGATGACCGGTCCGAGCCCGGCCGCCACCAGGAAGACCAGGCTGTAGCCGGCGGCGAGGGCGGCCGGCGAACTCCCGGCGGCCTCAGCGGCTCCGGCGCCCGCGGCCGTGGCGAGCACCGCCAGGCCGATGGACCCGCCGGCCTGGCCGGCGGTGTTGGCCAGGCCGCCGATGATCCCCGCGTCGCCCTCGGGGACGTCGGCGGTCGCCGCGGCCATGAGCGTGGGGAAGGTCAGCCCGATGCCGACCGCGACGAGCAGCGTGGGCCCGAGCACGCCGGTGACGTAGCCGCTGCCGACGCCGGCCTGGGCCAGCCAGCCGAACCCGGCCAGGAAGCAGCCGCAGCCGGCCAGCACCAGCGGGCGCACACCCGTGCGCGGCAACAGGGCGGCGGCCGGCCGCGCGACCAGCATGAACGTGACCGCCGCGGGCGTCTGCCCCAGCCCGGCCCGCAGCGCGTCGTAGCCGAGGACGTTCTGCAGGAACAGCGACGTGAAGTACCACATCGCGATGGTGATCCCGCCGAACAGCAGCAGCATGACGTTGCCGACGGCCACCCGCCGGATCCTGAACAGCCGGAGCGGCATCATCGGCCGCGCGGCGAACCGCGCCTCCACCACCGTGAACGCCACGAGCAGGAGCAGACCCGCCCCGGCCGGCCCGGCGACCGGCAAGGACGTCCAGCCGTGATCGGCGCTCCGCATCACGCCGTAGATCAGCGCGGCCAGCCCCGCGGTCCCCGTGACCGCGCCGACGAGGTCGAGCGGCTCCCGCCGGACGGCCCGCGTCCCGGCCAGCGACGTCACGGCCGCCCCGATCAGCACCACACCGATCGGCACGTTGATGAGGAACACCCAACGCCACGACAGGCCCGACGTGATGGCGCCGCCCGCGAGCGCGCCGGCCATCCCGCCCACGCCGCCCGCGGCCGACCAGGCGCCGAACGCCCGGGCACGCGCGCCCGGCTCGGTGAAGCCGGTGTTGATCACGGCGAGTGTCGCCGGGGCCAGCAGGGCGGCTCCCACGCCCTGCGCGACGCGGGCCGCCACCAGGACCTCCGGAACGGTCGCCAGCCCGCCCGCCAGGCTGGCGGCGGAGAACAGGAACAGCCCGGCGACCAGGGTCCGGCGATGGCCCGCCAGGTCGGCCGCGCGGCCGCCCAGCAGCATGAAGCCCGCGAAGGTGAGCAGGTAGCCGTTCACCACCCAGGCCAGGCCGGTGGCCGTGAAGCCGAGGTCGCGCTGGATCGAGGGCAGCGCGACGTTCACGATGGACGCGTCCAGGATCACCATGAACTGGCAGGCGCACGCCAGCGCCAGGACCAGCCAGGCGGCCCCGGCACGCGGTCCGGCCGGCCGCGCCGCGGCTCCGGTGCTCGTCATGACGTCCTCCTCGCCGCTCACGCGGTGCGGGAGGCCGCGCCGGCCATGGTGTCGCGGGCGTCCCCGGCGGGGACGCCTTCCAGCAGCCGGGTCGTGATCGTGGCCAGCCGCCGCCCCTGGTACCTGGCGGCTTCCAGCGTGGCGGCGTCGGGGCCGTCACCGGTCTGGCCGCTCACGAGCGACGTGCCGTACGGGTTGCCGCCGGCGGCGTACACGGCCGGATCGGTGAACCCGGGCGGGACGATCAGTGCGCCCCAGTGGTAGAAGACGTTGCCCAGCGACAGGATCGTGGCCTCGCTGCCGCCGTGCCGGTTGTAGGCCGAGGTGAAGGCCGTCACCGGCTTGTCGGCCAGCACCCCTTCGCGCCACAGGCCCCCGGCCTGGTCGATGAACTGCTTGAGCTGGGCGGCGGGCGCGCCGAACCGCGTCGGCGTCCCGAACGCGAACGCGTCGGCCCAGGCCAGGTCCTCGACCGAGGCCAGGCCGATCGTCGTGGTGGCGTCGGCGTGCCGCCGCCACAGCGGGTTCTCGTCGATAGCGCTGTCGGGCGCCAGCTCGGCGACCCGCCGCAGCCGCACCTCGGCTCCGGCCGAGGCGGCGCCCTCGGCGACGGCCTCGGCGAGGGCGTGCACGTTGCCTGTCGCGCTGTAGTAGATGACGGCGACCTTCACGGTCATGTCCCGGCTCCCTCGATGTCAGAGCAGATTGATTATGCGAATAACTATTATGTGGATAACCATCCTGTCAAACGGGTAGGGTCGGGGCATGAGTGATCGCGTCCGGTTGCTGTGCCTGCGTCACGCGGAGTCTGAGAACGTCACGGCCGGCGCCGCCGGCGCGCTCCCCTCCGCGAGGCTGACGGCGAAGGGACGTCTCCAGGCCGCCGAAGCGGCCAGGCGCGTGATCGGCGAAGGGACGACGCGGATCTACGCCAGCACGGCCGTCCGGGCACGGCAGACCGCCGACATCATGGCGCGGACGCTCGGGGTCGATGTCGTGCCGCTGCAGGACCTGGTCGAGGTCCATGTCGGTCGCGCGGAAGGCGCCGTCGATCCCGCCACGCGGGCCCGCACGGCGGCCGTTCTCCGCTCGTGGATCGTGGAGGGGGACCTCGGGGAGGCGGTGGCCGACGGAGAGGACGGGCACGCGGTCACCGCGCGGGTCGCCGCCGCCCTCACCTCGATCGCCGCCGAGCACGCGGGCGAGACGGTCGCCGTGATCGGGCACGTGGCGAGCCTCACCACCGGCCTCAGCGCTCTGTGCGGGCTGGGCCGGCAGGTGTGGGGCGCGCCGCTCCCCCACGCGGTCCCGTTCCTCGTCGAGTGGGACGGACGCGCGTGGCAGTGCCCGTCGTGGCCGTCCGGAACGGCTGCTCAGGAGGTCACGGGCGCAGCAGGGTCTTGACCGGCTCGGGCAGGCACTCCCGGACCGGCGCCGGTCCGCCGTGCAGGTGGAGCGGACGCGGGTCGGCACAGGGCGGAAATCGGTCAGGCGGACAATGGGGATATGGCGGATCCGGGGAAGGAGCTGGCGCGGCACTGGCGGTATCCCGAGCTGCCTGGAGTCGATCTGCTGCGTGCCCGGTACATCCACAAGGAGTTCGTGCGGCACACGCATGAGGCCTTCGTCATCGCCGCCATCGCCGACGGGGGCGAGGTCTTCCACCATCGCGGTGCCGATCAGCACGCCGGGGCGGGGGCGCTCGCGCTGGTCAATCCCGACACGCCGCACACGGGCCGGGCCGGCGTGCCCGAGGGGTGGCGGTACGGGGCCGTGTATCCGTCGCCCGACGTGGTGGGTGAGATCGCGGCCGAGACCACGCTCATCCGTGGGACGCCGGGGTTCGTCAGCCCGGTGCTCGACGATCCGTACGCCGTGAGGCTGGTGCATCAGGTGCTGCGGGTAGCGGATGACGGCAATGCGCTGGCCGCCGACACGCTGTTGCGGGTCGCCGTGACAAGGCTGCTTCGGCTCAACGGCGGGCCGTTGCCGCAGCGGGAGGTACGGACGGCGGGCGCCCGGATCGCGGCCCGGGCGCGTGCCGTGCTGCTGGAGCGGCTGGCCGAGCCGCCGAGCCTGGACAGGCTCGCGAGTGACCTCGGCACCAGTCCGTTCGCGTTGCTGCGGGCGTTCCGGGACGCCTACGGGATGCCGCCGCACGCCTGGCTGACGGACGCACGGGTACGGCGGGCGCGGCGGTTGCTGGACGCCGGGACGACGCCGGCCGAGGCCGCCGTCGCCGACGTACAAGACGCGCGAAGGCGCCCGCCGCTACGGTCCGAATCATGGCAGAACAGACAGCTCTCGCGGACATGCGGTCCGACGGCGTAGGGAGACCGGACGCCGCCGTCGTACGGGACGCCCTCGGAGTCGGCATCGCCGTAGGACTGTCCGGCTTCGCCTTCGGGGTGACCTCGGCCGGCAGCGGGCTCACGCTGCCGCAGACCTGCGCGCTCAGCCTCCTGGTGTTCACCGGCGCCAGCCAGTTCGCGCTCGTGGGGGCGCTCGCGGCCGGGGGCAACCCGCTCACGGCAGCCGCCGGCGCCTTCTTCCTGGGAGTGCGCAACGCCTTCTACGGGCTGCGCCTGTCCCAGACGCTGGCCCTCCCGCGCGCGGTGCGGCCGTTCGCCGCCCAGTGGATCATCGACGAGACGACCGCGGTCTCGCTCGCCCAGCCCACGCGGCGCAACGCCCGGCTCGGGTTCACCGTCACCGGGCTCAGCCTGTACGTGCTGTGGAACCTCACCACGCTGCTCGGCGCGCTCGGCGCGGAGGCCCTCGGGGACACCGACGCGTGGGGCCTCGACGCCGCCGGGCCCGCCGTGTTCCTGGCGTTGCTCGCGCCGATGCTGAGGACCACCACCGAGCGTGCCGTGGCCGGCCTGGCCGTCGTCCTGGGGCTCGGGCTGCTGCCCGTGCTGCCCGCGGGCGTACCCGTCCTGGTGGCCGCGCTCGCGGCGCCCGCCGTCCTCTGCCTGCAGGGCCTCCGCCGCAGGGGCGCGGCAGGCGACGACCCGCAGGAGGAAGTCCGTTGAACATCTGGATCGCGATCGGTGCGACCGCCCTCGGCTGCTACGCCGTCAAGCTGGCCGGCCTGCTGGTGCCCGCGGGCGCCCTGGAGAGGCCGCTCGTCAGGCGTCTGGCCGCTCTCCTGCCGGTGGCCCTCCTCGCCGCGCTCACCGCCCAGCAGGCCTTCGCCGACGGGCACGCCCTGGTGCTCGACGCGAGGGCCGCGGGGCTCGCCGCGGCCGCCCTCGCGCTGGTCCTGCGCGCTCCGTTCCTGGTCGTGGTGGCGGCGGCGGTGGTCGTGACCGCGGGGGTGCGGGCCCTGGGCGGGTGACGCCATCCGGCCCTCGACGTGATCGGTCCATCCTGCCGGATCGACGGGTCAGGTGCGGGTCCAGCGTTGGTTGGCGCCGCCGTTGCACGACCAGATGGTCAGTTTGGTGCCGTTGGCGGTGGCGTTGTTCGGCACGTCGAGGCACTTGTTCGCCCCGACGGCGGTGATGGTGCCGTCGGCGTTGAGGCGCCACTTCTGGTTGTCCTGGCCGTTGCAGTCCCAGATGATGACGTTGGTGCCGTCGGCGGTGCCCCGGTTGTAGACATCCAGGCACTTGGTGCCGTAGACCCGCAGCTCACCGCTCGCGGTCGCCGTCCACTTCTGGTTGTCCTGGCCGTTGCAGTCCCAGATCTGCGCCTGCGCGCCGTTGGCCTGCGAGGCGCCGGTGACGTCGAGACATCTGCCCGACCCCGCCCCCTTGATCGCCCCCGTGGGCGGGGTGACGATGCCCCCTCCGGTCACGACGTACATGGCCGCGCCGTGTCCGGGGACCGACGCGCTGATCGTCCCGGGGGAGGTGGACGTGGTGTGCGCCCACAGGTCGCGCACCGCGTACGAGGTGGCGGACCCCAGTCCGAGGGCGGAGGCGGTGGTGGAGACCGTGGAGGTGGCGGTGCCCCGGTTGAGCAGCACGGCCGCGACCGAGCCGTTCGACATCGGCTTGCGCCAGACCTCCAGGTTGCCGTTGTCGCTGATCTTGTGGCCCTGCCTGCCGCCCCAGTCCTGGTTGACCGCGATGACCTCGGTGTTGGTGAGGATCGTCCGCGTGTCGGCGCTCATCGTGCGGAGGTCGTTCCCGGCGAGGAGCGGCGCGTTCAGCAGCGACCACAGGCTGAAGTGCGCGCGGCCCTCGGTCCCCGTCACCCCGCCGACGCCCACCTCCAGCATGTCGGGGTCGTTCCACCCGCCCGGGCCCGAGTACGATTCCAGCCCGACCTGCTGGTCCAGGATTCCCATGATCGAATTCCAGTTGGCCGCGATGTCGCCCGTGTTGCGCCAGGAGTTGCCCACGGGCATCCCCCACGTCCACACGCTCTCCTGCCCCCAGTTGCACAGGCTGTACGCGATCTGACGCCCGGTCGCGGCCAGCGCGTCGCGCATGGCGGTGTAGCGCTGCTGCCCGTTCAGGCCCTTGTGGTCGCCGCAGTTGTCGTACTTCAGGTAGTCGATCCCCCAGGACGCCCACAGGGCCGCGTCCCGCCGCTCGTTGCCCAGGCTGGCCGGGTACCCCGCGCACGTCGTGGTACCCGCTGAGGAGTAGATGCCGAGCTTGAGCCCTTTGGAGTGGATGTAGTCGGCCAGGGCCTTGATGCCGTCGGGGAACTTCTGCGGATCCGGCACCAGGTCGCCGTTGGCGTTGCGGCTCTTGGTGGACCAGCAGTCGTCGATGTTGACGTAGGTGTAGCCCGCCGCCGCCATGCCGCTGGAGACCATGGCGTCGGCCGTCTGGCGGATCAGGCCGTCGTTGACGTTGCAGCCGAAGCTGTTCCAGTCGTTCCACCCCATCTGGGGCGTGCGGGCCAGGCCGTTGTCCAGGGCGGCGGCGGGCGACGTCGCACCGCCGATCGCGACGATGGAGCCGGCTGCGAGTAACGCCGCAAGTGCTGAGCCGAGAACTCTGCGCATCTGATACCTCTGGCTACGGGAGTGAGGGGGTGGGGCATGGGTCAGGTGCGGGTCCAGCGCTGGTTGGCGGCGCCGCCGCAGGACCAGATCTGCACTCTGACCCCGTTGGCCGTGCCGGCGCCGGAGACGTCGAGGCACTTGTTCGCCCCGACGGCGGTGATGGTGCCGTCGGCGTTGAGGCGCCACTTCTGGTTGTCCTGGCCGTTGCAGTCCCAGATGATGACGTTGGTGCCGTCGGCGGTGCCCCGGCCGTACACATCCAGGCACTTGGTGCCGTAGACCCGCAGCTCACCGCTCGCGGTCGCCGACCACTGCTGGTTGACCTGGCCGTTGCAGTCCCAGATCTGCGTCTGCGCGCCGTTCGCCTGCGAGGCGCCGGCGACGTCGAGACACCTGCCCGACCCCACCCCCTTGATCGCCGGGGTGCCGTCCCCTGACTGACCGATGCTGCCGGGTACGGACTGCAGGGCGCCGTACCAGGCGGCGGCCATCTTGTCGTAGCCGCCGGCGGTGGGGTGGATGCCGTCGATCAGGTCGGAGGTGGTCAGCTTGCCGTGCATGTCGACCAGGTGGACGTGCCTGCCGCTGTTCACCTTGCTCTGCACGATGCCGGGGATGGCCGCGTTGAGGGTGCGGCCGGCCGCCTCCTGGCCGGCGTTGGACAGCGGGATGATGGTCGCGACGAAGACGTCCGCGTCCGGCACGGTCGCGGTGATGTGGTCGATCAACGTGGACAGCCGTTGCGGGGCGCCTGCCACGTCGCGGTTCTGCAGGACGTCGTTGGTGCCGATGTGCAGCAGCACCGTGCGCGGTGTGTAGGTGCGCAGCCAGCCGGTGATGTTCGCGTCGATCTGGTCGATCCGCCACCCGGGATGGCCTTCGTGATCGTGGTCGCCGAGGCTGCCCGGTCCGTTGGACTGCGACCCGACGAGGTCGACCGTGTAGCGGCCGGCGGCCAGGCGCTGCCACAGTCCGATCCGGTACCCGCCCGGCACCTGGGTGCCCTCGGTGATCGAGTCTCCCAGGGGCATGACCCGCACCCCGCCGTCGGACTCCGCGCGGGCGTCCCCGGCCCCCGGCATCGTGCCGGTCACCGCCAGGATCACGGCCGTCACCGCGGCGGCCCACCACCGTCCCCACGTACGCATGCTCAACCTCTCGTCGTCGTCAGCGGGCGGGCCGAGCCGGTCGGGGACGCCGGTGGTGACAGGCTCGGCGGGGCCCATGGGCGGTGGTGACCGGCGGGGCGCGACGGCTCAGCTGTGGTGGGCACGAGGACCTCCCTGAGAGACGGGACTGTGAGCGTTGACATCGGGGTCAGACGCGGTTCCACTTCTGGTTCGTGCCGCCGTTGCACGTCCAGATCTGCACCTTGGTGCCGTTGGCCGTGCCGGCGCCGGAGACGTCGAGGCACTTGTTCGCCCCGACCGCGGTGATGGTGCCGTCGGCGTTGAGCCGCCACTTCTGGTTGTTCTGGCCGTTGCAGTCCCAGACGATCACCGCGGCGCCGTCCGCCGTGCCCGCCCCGCTGACGTCCAGGCACTTGCCGCCGGACGCCCGCAACTCACCGGCACTGGTCGAGGTCCACTGCTGGCCGGACTGCCCGTCGCAGTCCCAGATCCGCGCCTGAGCGCCGTTCGCCGGGGAGGCCCCGCCGACGTCCAGGCACCGCCCCGACCCCACTCCCTTCACCGCGCTCGTACTGCCGGACGGGCCACCTTGCCCCACGCCCTTGCCGGTGAAGGTGAAGGAGTCGACGTCGAACGCGTTCGCCGACGGCGCCTTGAAGACGATGAAGACGTCGCGGGTGCCGCCGGGGTCGGTGACCCGGACCGCGGGCAGGGAGACATAGGTGTTCCAGCCCCCGGTCGCCGTCACGGGACTCGAGGCGATGAGCGCCCCGGTCGGCGAGCCCGCGCGCAACTCGATGGACGCCCCGGTGTCGGACGGCGCCGAGACACGGAAGGACACCGCGTCGATCCCGGACAGGTTGACCGGTGTGAAGGAGATCCAGTCGTTGTTCGAGACGTCACCGATCCGCCTGCCGCCCTCGGCCCCGGGTTCGTCGACGATCCGGACCCCGGACGAGCCGGTGAAGTGCTCGGCCTGCTTGTGCTTGGGCTGCAGGGTGACGCCGGCGCTGCCCTTCAGGCCCCCCTTGTCGGTGTAGTCGGCGGACACGACGTAGTAGACGTTGGCCGCCTCGTCGTGGCCGGAGGCGGTGGTCGTGACCGTCCCGGAGCAACCGGTGTACTGACCGGTGTCGTGGGCGTGCTGGTCGTGGCCGAGCGCGGTGATCACGTTGACCTTCGCACAGTCGACGGCGCCGTCCTCGGGGTCGGTGACGTTCACCGTGTAGGCCACCTGGTCGCCGAAGTCGATGAACCCGCCGTCGGGCGGAGCCGAGAGGACGACCTTGGGACGGGTGTTGCCGACGCTGACGGTCACGGTGGCGCCGCCCGTCTTCCCGCCGGGGTCCCGTACGGTCAGCCTGACGGTGTAGGTGCCGTTGGCGGTGTAGGTGTGGGACGGGTTGGCGCCGGTGGAGGTGCCGCCGTCGCCGAAGTCCCACGCGTAGGTGATCGCGTCGCCGTCCGGGTCGGACGAGCCCGCCGAGGAGAACGCCACCGCCAGCGGCGCGCTGCCCGAGTCGGGGCCGGCGCTCGCCCTGGCGACAGGAGCGCGGTTCCCGGCCACGTAGTCGACCCGGTAGATGCCGTCGTCGGTGTTGTCGTGGCCGAAGCCGTTGCCCCAGTCGGCGTAGTACAGGGCGCCGTCAGGGCCGAACTTCATGTCGATGGGCGCGTGCGGAGCGAGCTGCGCGACGAACCTATTGATCTTCAGAAGGTTGCCGGAGGAGTCGAGGCGGAACTCCTTGACGACGTTGCGGCTCCACTCGTAGAAGAACGGCGTCTTGTCGAAGTACTCGGGGAACTTGCGGTCCGAGGTGCTCGCCCGGTCGTAGTGGTAGAACGGGCCGCCCATCGGGGCCGCGCCGCCGCAGCAGTCGATCTCCGGGAACTCGGCCGAAGCGTGGTAGTCGTACCAGACCGTGGCGGGCTTGGCCGCGGGCAGGCTGGTCATGCCGGTGTTGTTGGGTGAGTCGTTGACCGGCGCCGAGCAGTTGAACTTCGCGCCGGACGTGTTGGTGGCGAAGTTGAAGTCGTTGAACGGGATGTTGTTGCCGACGCAGTACGGCCAGCCGTAGAAGCCCGGCTGCTTGATCAGGTTCCACTCGACGGTGCCCTCAGGGCCGCGGTTGGGGTTCGCGCTGCCCGCGTCGGGGCCGTAGTCACCCACCGAGATCCAGCCGGTGTCCTTGTCGACGGCGAAGCGGAACGGGTTGCGAAAGCCCATCGCGTAGATCTCGGGGCGCGTCTTGGCGGTGCCGGGCGGGAAGAGGTTGCCCGACGGGACCGTGTAGGTGCCGTCGGCCTCGGGGTGGACGCGCAGGATCTTGCCGCGCAGGTCGTTGGTGTTGGCCGCGGAGCGCTGGGCGTCGTAGTGCTCGCGGCCGGGCCGTTCGTCGATCGGCGCGTAGCCGCTGGAGCCGTTGGGATTGGTGTCGTCTCCGGGCCCGATGTAGAGGTTGCCGCCCGGGCCGAACGCGAGATAGCCGCCGGTGTGACCGGGCTCGTCGACGTTGCGGTACGCCGGGACCTCGATGATCTTCTTCTCGCTCGCCAGGTCGAGGCTGGTGCCGTTGAAGGTGAAGCGCGACACGCGGTTCACCTCACCGGCGTTGGACGGCGAGTAGTTGAGGTAGATCCAGCCGTTGGTGGCGAAGCCGGGGTCCAGCGCCAGCCCGACCCCGCCGTCCTCGCCGCCGTCGTACACCGGCAGCGTGCCGATGACGCGCGTGCCCGCGCCACTGGCGGGGATCATGTTCACCTTGCCCGACCGCGAGATGGAGAAGACCCTGCCGTCGGCGGCCACGTCCAGCTCCATCGGCTGGTCCGGCGCCCCGTCGAGCGTCACCTTCTGGAACCGGGCCGCGACCGTGCCGCCGCAGTCGCCCGGCGCCGCGCCCGCCGCCCACGTCACCCCGCCCAGCAGGTGCTGCTTGAACAGCGGCTCCGAATAAGCGGATGCCTGGTGCCCCATCGCCGTGGCCCACACCCGGCCGCCCTCCGGGTTGTGGCACCAGGAGATCGGGTGGTCGGCGCCCATCTTGTTCGGCCCCGCGTCATAAGTCGTCTCGTCCGCGGTCACCAGCACGTGCACCGAGCCGCGCGCGTTCTTGTCGAAGTTGTACCACTCCTCCGTACGCGCCCACCGATCCGGCAGACTCTTCGTGGACGGATGCGCCTTGTCGGCCACCTTGGCGGTGCCCTGCACGGTCGCCGAATGCGCGGTCATGTGCGCGCCGGCCAGCACGACCTGGTCCCACCAGGGGAACTGCGCCTCGATGTTCATGTCGGTGGCGTTGTGGACGGCGACGACGCCGTGTCCGCCGCGCACGTACGCCTGGAAGGCCTGACGCTGGGCGTCGTTGTCCCACACCATGCCGTTGGTCTGGAACATGATCACCGCGTCGTACGTGTTGAGGGTCGCGGTCGCGAAGACGGCCGAGTCCTCGCTGCGGTCGAGCTGGAAGTCGTTGTC
The DNA here is from genome assembly GCF_013363975.1 of Nonomuraea montanisoli. Taxonomy (GTDB): domain Bacteria; phylum Actinomycetota; class Actinomycetes; order Streptosporangiales; family Streptosporangiaceae; genus Nonomuraea; species Nonomuraea montanisoli. The sequence goes on from NZ_JABWGN010000006.1 coordinate 529,977, forward strand.
GGCCGCCAGTTGCTGGAACATCGCGACACCGGCGGCGATGGAGTCGTGCCGGTAGGCGCCGCCCGCGGTCTCGGTGAACAGCAGCACCTTGAACTGCGCGGCGGCGGCGTGCGCCGCCGGCGGCGCACCGAGCGACGACAGCCATAACAGGGCCGCCGCCAGGGCGGGGAGCAGGCGTGATCTTCGCATGGAGGGTCTCCTGGGGGTAACCGGTGACGGTCGGAGGTGGGACGACGTTCTCCTGGCTGAGGAACCGGCCGCTGGCGAAGGGCCGGTCATCTGCAGCACGCGGCCCGCCCGCCGCGCGCCGTCGAAGGTGAGGGGTCGTGCACGGGATCTCCTCACAGGAGGTTGGAGCCCTGATGTGCGCACCGATTCAAACCGATTCGCCATGAAAGTAGGTCTGCCCGGCATAGCTGTCAAGCCTGCTTATCGCGGCATATGAGGGACTCCCTGGTCGGCCCGGCGGATGGCCTGCTTATCACCGCTCGACGAGAAAGCGCAGGTCCGAATACTTATCACCGGCATTTCGCCCCACCCGAGGCGGCCGGAAACAGACGATCTTGCCCAGGGGTGGCAGCAGATGAGTATGAAACTTTCACGCCCGGCGTGGTCACGACGATTCGATCTACGATGCTGAGGTGGGATGACCGGTGGAGGAGCGGGATGAACATCGGCGAGATCGCCAAGCGGTCGGGCGTGGCGCGCAGCACCGTCTCCTACGCCCTGAGCGGCAAGCGCCCGGTGTCGGAGACGACCCGCCGGCGCATCCAGGCGGTCATCGACGAGCTGGGCTACCAGCCCAACGCCAGCGCCAAGGCCCTCAAGGAGGGCAGGACCCGCACCATCGGGCTCGTCATCCCGCCGGCCGGCCGCCGCCTCACCGACATGCAGCTCAGCTTCGTCGCCAGCGTCGTCGACGCCGCCGCACGCGCCGACCTCGACGTCCTGCTGTCGCCCTCCGGAGGCGAGCACGACCGCTCGTTCGAGCGCGTGGTGGGCGGCAGGCGCGTCGACGGCGTCATCCTCATGGAGATCCGGCTGGAGGACGACCGGGTGACCCGCCTGCGGCGGAGCGGGCTGCCGTTCGTCGGCATCGGCCGCACCGACCGTCCCGACGAGATGTCCTGGGTGGACCTCGACTACGAGACGCTGATCGCGCGGTGCGTGCATCACCTGGCCGACCTGGGCCACCGCCACGTCGCCCTGGTCAATCGCCCCGGCGAGCTGCTGGCCGCCGGGTACGGCCCGGCCCACCGCGCCCGGGCGGGCTTCAGCCGCGCCGTGGCCGAACGCGGGATGGAAGGCGTGCAGGCGTGCTGCGCCGACGACGCCCGCGCCGGAGTGTCGTGCGTCGGCCGGCTCCTCGCGGACCATCCCGGCCTGACCGCCGTCGCCACCATCAACGAGGCCGCGATGCCGGGCATGTACCGCGCGATCGAACGCGCGGGCCTGAGCGTGCCGGGCGACTTCTCCATCGCCGGGGTCGCGGGCCGCCACTGGGCCGAGAACCTGCATCCGCCGCTCACCGCCGCCGACGTGCCCGCCGACGAGCTCGGCGCCCACGCCGTCGACCTGCTCGTCCGCCGCATCGCCGACCCGGCCGCCGCTCATCACCGGCTGCTCGTCGCCCCGCCCGTCTCTCTGCGCGGAACGACCGGACCCGCACGCCCGCGCCCGTCGGCGGACCGGGGGTGAACGGCGACGCCGCCGGATCCGGCGGGCACGGTCACGCGCGGCGCGGCACCAGTCGGGCCGCGCCGCGCGTCAGGCCTCAGACGCGGCTCCACTTCTGGTTGTTCTGGCCGTTGCACGTCCAGATCTGCACCCTGGTGCCGTTGGCCGTGCCGGCGCCCGACACGTCCAGGCACTTGTTCGCTCCCACCGCCGTGATGGTGCCGTCGGCGTTGAGCCGCCACTTCTGGTTGTTCTGCCCGTTGCAGTCCCAGACGATCACCGCGGTACCGTCCGCCGATCCCCCGCCGTTCACGTCCAGGCACTTGCCACTGGACGTCCGCAGCTCGCCGGCACCGGTCGAGGTCCACTGCTGAGCCGGCTGCCCGTTGCAGTCCCAGATCCGCGCCTGCGCCCCGTTCGCCGGGGAGGCCCCGCCGACGTCCAGGCACCGCCCCGACCCCACACCGCGCAGCGCACTCGTACTGCCGGGTGTGCTGGTCAGTTCCTTGATCCGGATGTCGCGGAACGACACCACGTCGCCGGGCCCGTGGTTCTGGATGCCGACGTAGCCCTGCTGAAGCGAGCGGACCGGATCGGTGTTGGTGAAATCGTTGATCTTGATGCCGTTCAGGAACACCTGGAGCCGCTCCCCCTCGACCAGCAGCTCGTAGGTGTTCCACTGACCCGGCGGATTCAGCGCCGCGTCCCGCGCCGCGATGTCCGCCGCCTTGAACCCGTAGACCGCCCCCGTCGTCCTGTCCGGAGTGTCGGTCGCGTCGATCTGCACCTCGTATCCGGTGTCGAGGGCCGCGTTCGGGTCACTGGTGGCCGGGAACCCGACGATCACCCCCGAGTTGGAGTCACCGGTCAGCTTCCAGTCGAGCTTCAGCGAGTAGGAACGCAACTCCTTGGCGCTGTACCACAGCATGCCCATGCCGCCCTGGGAGGTCAGCGTGGCGTCGCTGTTGGCGAACGACCCCGGCCCCGCCTGCGACCAGCCGGTCGTCGACCCCTTGTACAACGTCGTGTACCCGGTCTCCGGGCGGCAGTCGGCGTTGGCCGCCTTGGCCGCGTACCGGAGCCCGCCCAGCAGCAGCGTGCGGAAGTTCGGGTCGGCGTACGACTCCTGGGTGTGCCCCAGACCGGTGTAGAACGCGCGCCCGGAGGACTGGGGATGGCACCAGGTGATCGGGTGGTCGCCCATGCCGCCGCCGCTGTAGCTGCCCTCGTCGAGGCTCTGCAGCACCCGCACGCTGGAGCGGGGGTTGGTGCGGTAGTTGTACCACTCGTCGACGCGTGACCAGGTCGCCCCCAGATGAGCGGTCGCGGCGTGCGCCCTGTCCTCGTTCCGCACGGTGGCCTGCTGGATCGCCGGGTGGTTGTTGAACCAGGCCCCCATGAGCTGCCCGTAGTAGGGCCAGTTGTACTCGGTGTCAGCGGCCGAGTGCACCCCCACGTAGCCGCCCCCGCCGTCCACGTACGTCTGGAAGGCGGCCTGCTGGGTGTCGTTCAGCACGTCACCGGTGGTGCTGAGGAACACCACCGCCTGGTACTGGGCGAGGTTGGCCGCGGTGAAGGCGTTCGCGTCCTCGGTCGCGTCGACGGTGAAGTCGTTGGCGGCGCCCAGCTCGCGGACGGCCTGGATCCCGCGGGGGATCGAGTCGTGCCGGAACCCGGCGGTCTTGGAGAACACCAGCACCTTGAAGGCGGCGGCCTGGGCGGGGATGGCGGGGATCACGGTCGCGGCGGCGGCGGTGAGCGCCACCGCGGCCGTCGACAGCGTCCGCAGCACGGACGTCCTCCGCTCGCTCCCCGCGCCGCGCCCGAGCGCGCCGGGTGTCAGATGTCGCAGCATGCGTGTCCTTCCGTCACATCAGTGGGCGATCATGGTGCGGTCAAGGACGGGTGGCCTCAGACGCGGCTCCACTTCTGGTTGCTCTGGCCGTTGCACGTCCAGATCTGGACCTTGGTGCCGTTGGCGGTGCCGGCGCCGGCCACGTCGAGGCACTTGTTCGCCCCGACGGCGGTGACGGTGCCGTCGGCGTTGAGGCGCCACTTCTGGTTGTTCTGGCCGTTGCAGTCCCAGATGATCACCGCAGTGCCGTCCGCCGTGGCCGCGCCGTTCACGTCCAGGCACTTGCCGCCGTACACCCGCAGCTCGCCGGAGCTCGTGGAGGTCCACTGCTGGCTGGACTGGGCGTTGCAGTCCCAGATCTGCGTCTGCGCGCCGTTGGCCTGGGAGGCGCCGCTGACGTCGAGGCATCGGCCCGACCCCGCGCCCTTCAGCGCGCTCGTGCTCCCCGGCGGTGACGTGCCGGTGTCGAGCGTGAAGGCGTCGACGTCGAACAGGTAGCCCTGTCCGGTCGGCCCGCGGAAGACGAGGTACAGCGTCGTGGTCCCGGACGGCGCGCCGGCGAGGCTCGCCGAGACGTCGGTGAAGGTGTCCCACCCGCCGGTGCTCGCGACGTTCACCGTTCCCAGCAGCGTGCCCGTGGCCGAGCCCGCCCGCACCTCGATCCGGCCGCCCGCGCCCGCCGACGACACCCGGGCGGTGATCCTGCTGACGCCGCCCAGGTTGTACGGCTGGAAGGAGATCCAGTCGCCGTCGTCGGTGAAGCCGACCGTCCTGCCGCCCTCGGCGGTGCCGTGCTCGGCCGTCTGCACACCCTGCTGGGCGCCGAAGTGCTCGGCCTGCCGGTGCCGAGGCTGGAGCGTACGGGCGCTGGTGGAGGTCAGGCCGCCCTGGTCGGTGTAGGAGGCCTCGAAGACGCCGTAGATGTTGGCCGCGGCGTCGTGCTCGCCGTCGACCGGCACCGGGATGGAGCCCGAGCACCCCGTCCTGGAGGTGATCTGGTGACGGTGGCTGTCGTGGCCGAGGAAGTAGGCGACGGTGACCTTGGCGCAGTCGATCGTGCCGTCCTCCGGGTCGCTGACGGCGACCTGGAAGGGCACGGTGTCGCCGAAGGCGAACGGCTGCCCGTCGGCCGGGGTGGTCAACGTCACCGCCGGGGCGGTGTTGCCGACGACCACGCTCACGCTCGCGGTTCCGGTCAGCCCCTGCGGGTCGCGGACGGTGAGGGTGACGGTGCGGGAGCCGTTCGCGGTGTAGGTCTTGCTCGGGTTCGCCGCCGTGGACGTGGTGCCGTCGCCGAAGTTCCAGGAGTACGTCAGCGCGCCGCCCTCGGGGTCGGAGCTGCCCGCGGACGAGAAGTTCACCGTCAGCGGAGCCTGTCCCGACGTCCTGTCGGCGGAGGCTCGGGCGATGGGGTTGCGGTTGGCCTGGCCGATGTACTCGATCCGGTACAGCGCCTGGTTGTCCCTCCCGTCGCCGTAGTCCAGGACGTACAGGGCCCCGTCGGGGCCGAAGGCCATGTCCATCACCTGGGTGCCGGTCCAGGGGAACGCGGAGATCTCCCCGTAGCCCCCGTCGGCCCTGACCTCGATGGCCTTGATCCAGCGGCGGCCGTACTCACCGGCGAAGTAGCGCCCGTCCAGGACCTGCGGGAATTTGACGGCCGAGGTGAGGTTCGGGTCGTAACGGTAGACCGGGCCGCCCATCGGCGACTCCGACCCGGAGCCGAACTCCGGCGGTGATCCGGCATCGCCGGCGTAGCGGATCCACGCCGGTCTGGCCGGGGGCAGCGTGGCCTGGCCGGTGTTGCGGAAGGAGTTGTTGGCCGGGCCGCCCGCGCAGTTGTACTTCGGGCCGGTGCTGTTGGAGGCGAAGTTCCACTCGTTGTAGGTCTCACTGGTGGTGTTCGTGCCCGTGCAGTACGGCCAGCCGTAGTTGCCCGGACCGGTGACGCGGTCGAACTCCACCTGCCCGCTGGGGCCGCGGTTGGCGTTGGTCACGCCCGCGTCCGGCCCGTAGTCGCCCAGGTAGACGATGCCGGTCGCCTTGTCCACGCTCATCCGGAACGGGTTGCGGAACCCCATCGCGTAGATCTCCGGCCGGGTCCTCGCCGTGCCGGGCGGGAACAGGTTGCCGGCGGGGATCGTGTAGGTGCCGTCCGGCTGCGGCTTGATCCGCAGGACCTTGCCGCGCAGGTCGTTGGTGTTGGCTGCGGAGCGCTGGGCGTCGTACTGCGGGTTGCGGTCGGTCCGCTCGTCCAGCGGGGAGTAGCCGCTCGACTCGAACGGGTTGGTGTCGTCGCCGGTCGTCAGGTACAGGTTGCCGGCCGCGTCGAAGTCGAGGTCGCCGCCGACGTGGCAGCACATCCCCCGGTCGTTCGGCACCTCCAGCACGACCTTCTCGCTGGTCAGGTCGAGCGTGTCGTCGGGCTTCACGGTGAAGCGGGACAGGTTGAGGTGGCCCTTCCACTGGTCGAACTGCGCCTGCGTGCCGTTGCTCGGCGCGTCGCCGTTCGGCGTGCTCAGCCGGGGCGAGTAGTAGAGCCACACGTACCGGTTCGACGCGAAGCCCGGGTCGACCGCCACCCCCTGGAGGCCCTCCTCGTCGTGCGTGTAGACGTTGAGCCTGCCGGCCACTTTCGTGCTGCCGTTGACGTCGGTGACGCGCACCGTGCCGTCGCGCGCCGTGTGCAGCACCGACCGGTTCGGCAGCACCGCCAGCGACATCGCCTCACCCAGCTCCGCTCCGCCCGAGGCGAGCGACACCTGCTGGTAGTCGGAGGCCGGGATGACCAGCGCCTCCGCCGAGGAGGCGGTGAGCACGAGGGCTCCCGGAGTGATCAGCGCCAGCGTGGTGAGCAAGGTCAGCCACGGACATCGGGACATGGGTATTCCTTCCTGACATACGACGACCAGTCAGGGCAAGGGCGCGCCGTTGCGCGGTTGCCGGAGCCGTGCTTCGCGCGAAGGAGCGCCGCGGCGTCAGGCTCGGGTCCATTTCTGGTTGGCGCCGCCGTGGCAGGTCCAGATCTGGACCTTGGTGCCGTTGGCGGTACCGGCGCCGGCCACGTCGAGGCACTTGTTCGCCCCGACGGCGGTGACGGTGCCGTCGGCGTTGAGGCGCCACTTCTGGTTGTTCTGGCCGTTGCAGTCCCAGATGATCACCGCGGTGCCGTCCGCCGTGGCCGCGCCGTTGACGTCCAGGCACTTGCCGCCGTAGACCCGCAGCTCACCGGAGCTCGTGGAGGTCCACTGCTGGTTGGACTGACCGTTGCAGTCCCAGATCTGCGTCTGCGCGCCGTTGGCCTGGGAGGCGCCGCTGACGTCGAGGCACCGGCCCGACCCCGCCCCCTTCAGCGCGCTCGTGCTCCCCGGCGGTGACGTGCCGGTCCGGGGGCCGGCGGCCGCCATCACGGCCTGGGCGCCCGCCGGCCAGGCGCCGTTGCCGACGGTGACGTTGCCGCGGACGACGTTGCCCCGCTCACCGTTGGTGACGTTGGTGCTGCCGTTGGTCGACCAGTTGTCGGTGACGGTCCAGTTGCCCATGTTCTCGCCGCCCCAGTAGTTGGCGGTGGCCCAGGTGCCGGTGTTCGACAGCACGTTGCGGGTGACGGTGTAGTACTTGGAACCCTCGTCGAAGTAGACCCCGAACCAGCCGTTGGTCCGCAGGCAGTGGTTGTCGCTGATCACGGCGTCCGGGTTCCAGGACAGCGTGTAGATGCACCCGCCGTCGGTCATCTGCTGCATGACGTCGTGGACGTAGTTGCCGACGAGCCGGTTGCCGGACGCGGTGGTGGCCGTGGTGTACCGCGGCTGGTAGTCGTACAGACCACGGTTGGTGTACTGGTTGTTGCCGCCGGGCTCGTTGGCGCCCCAGCCGTAGCCGATCGACATGCCGGTGTACGGCATGTTGTAGACCTCGTTGTGCGACACGTCGGTGTTGGTGACGTAGGTGGTCAGGACCGAGACGACGCCCCGGTAGTCCAGGCCGAGGTCGTGGATCCGGTTGTCGGTGACCGTGATGTTCCGGTTGGTCATCCGCGGGTCGCCGGGGTGGTGCGCGTCGGCGCGCACACCGCCCACCAGGATGCCGCCGGCCGAGCCGCGGGCGACCTCGGAGCGGGTGACCGTGATGTCGCTCGCGCCCAGCCCTACGCCGCTGGCGTGCGCGTTGGCGTCGTTGCCGATGCCGACGGCGGTCTGCCCCAGGTTGACGAACCGGGAGTCGGTGAAGGTGACGTGGTGGGCGGCGGAGACCTGTACGGCGGCGGGCATCTGGTACCAGTGAGGCCGCACGGCCTCGAACTGCCGGCAGCCCTCCTGGCAGGAGGTCAGCCGATCGGCGGGCCAGTTCCAGTCGCCCGCGATGTAGGCGCCGGTCTGCTGGTCCGCGTAGCCCTGGGCGCCGCTCGGCCCGAGCCAGCTCGTACCGGTGAAGGTGATCCCGCTGAAGGTGATGTGGTGTGCGGGCGCGTCGTAGGTGTCCCCGACGTTCACCAGGGACTGCAGCACGGGCAGCTCGACGCTGATGTCGCTCATGGTCTGGCCGGCCGCCGGGATGTACGACAGGACGCCGGTCGCGGGGTTGAGGTACCACTCACCCGGCGCGTCCAGGAACTCGTACGCGTTCTCCAGGTACAGCGGACCCGCCCGGTGCGGCTGCGTGAAGGTGTCGTACCCGAAGGTGTTGTTGTTCCAGCCGGGCTGCTGCATCGTGATGACGTTGCCGCCGATGCTCTGCACCCGCGCGTACCGGTCGGTGAAGGAGCCGACGCTCTCCATCTCGACCCGGTTCTGGTCGGCCAGGTTGTTGAGGTAGCTCAGCGCGCCGTTGCCGAACCTCAGGCCCGTGCTGGTCGCGGTGAAGTCGGCCCGGTTCACCTGGGTGCGGGCGCGCGTGGCGACGGCGCCGTTGACGTACAGTTGCCGCGCGTCGATCCCGGTGCCGACGTCGGCGCGCCAGATGTTCTTCCCGGGGTCCGCCAGTGACCATCCGGTGACCGCCCGGGCTCCGCTGATGACGGGCCGGGCGCCCGCCGCGGCCCGCCAGGTGACGGTGTGGCCGTTGGTCCCGGAGTCGGCGGCGGTCAGCCGGAGCGGCGCCGGGAGCCGGTACACCCCGTCGGCCAGCTCGACGACGATGTCGTCGGTCATGGCGCCGTTCAGCGACCGCACGGCCGCCTGCGCCGCGGACAGCGAGCACGGCTGGGCGGAGGCGCAGGCGGTGCCGGTGCCGGAGGGTGAGGCGTACAGGGTCGTGGTGGCCGCGAGGGCCGAGGTGACCGAGACCACGAGGGCGGAGGCCGCGGCCAGCACCGCGGCGAGGACGCCGGTCAGGACCGGTCTCAGTGCCCGGGCGGGCGAAGAAGATGGCACGGTGGTTCCTCTGGGAGGTGGAGGGGTGCACAGGTCACGATCCAGCCGTGGAGGTCCCGGAGGGAGCGCGTCTCCGGACCTCGCTCCCTATTACGATCTGGGCGCTGATGCCCGTCAAGCCCTTAAGCCCACTTATCTCGCCCTGCGCACACCGGGACTCTGCCCCCGGTGATCCTGTTCACGTCGTTGACCGGCGGCGATGCCCCGCGGTGCGACCGTCCATGACGATCATCTCCGGATGAATCATTCACATGTGTGCTACTGATCAGGCACTGCTCTTCGGCGGCCGGGCCACGCCGATCAGTCATACTCTTGCTGGGGAACGGCGAGGAGGAAGCACGGTGACCGACGCCCCGCGCGAGAGCGGATACCGGCCGGGCTACGAGGTGGCCGCGGAGCAGCTGCTGGAGTTGATCGTCCGGCTGCGCCTGCGCCCGGGAGATCGCCTGCCGACCGAGAACGAGCTGGCCCGGCAGCTCGGCACCAGCCGCACCGTCGTCCGCGAGGCGGTGAAGATCCTCTCCGCGCTCGGCCGGGTGCGCGCCCAGAAGGGGCGCGGCCTGTACGTGGCCGACGACGAGGGGATGCTCGGCACCGGGCGCTGGGCGTCCTTCTTCCTGCCCACCGACCTGGACCACGTCTACATGCTGTTCGAGTTCCGCCGGGCGCAGGAGATGGAGACCAGCCGGCTGGCCGCCCGCCGCGCCACGCCGGCGGAGCTGCGGGCCATCGAGGACGCGGCCGCCAGGTGCCGCCACGGCTTCGAGACCGGACGCGAAGACCTGTTCAACGAGGGCGACGACACCTTCCACACCGCCATCGCCACGGCCGCGCACAACATGTTCCTCCAGATCGCCGTGCAGGAGGCGCGGCGGCTGCAGGCGCAGTCCAGCCTCATCGGGCTGCGCGGCTCGGTGGGCGGGCACGCCGCCGAGGCCGTCGAGGAACACGAGGCGATCTACCAGGCCATCCGCGCCGGCGACCCCGAAGCGGCCGCCCAGGCCGCCGCCACGCACATCGACAACACGCTCGACGACTACCGCCGGGAGATCCGGCAGCGCCTGTTCTCGTCCCACTGACCCCGCCGCCCGCGGGCCAAACCGGCCGGGACGTGCGCCCGCGCGGGCGGCGGATGAACGTTTCATCGGGGCCCGGCCCGGCCGAGCGCGGGCCGGGCCGATGAGCGCCACCGGGCGAGCCTCTCGCCGAGTCCGCACAGGGTGGAGCCTTGACAGGGGCCCGCCCGTCGTATGTGCTTCGCCGTACACCGCCGTCTGCCCTCCCATCCGACCCGTGTGTCGTCGAATCGATTCGACAGGGCGACCGGACTCCGAGCGGCCCTCCCCCAAGGAGCACCCCCCATGCGACCTTCCTCCGTTCCCTTACCGGGCCGTGCACCGCGTGGGCGGCGCCGTCAGGCGGCCGTCGTCGCGACCGTCACGGCGGTGCTCGCGGCGCTCGTCGCCACAGCCTTGACCTGGTCGGCGCCGGCCTCGGCGGCGACCACGCCACTGGTGGGCGCGGGATCGGGCCGGTGCCTCGACGTCAGCGGCGCCTCCCAGGCCAACGGCGCGCAGACGCAGATCTGGGACTGCAACGGTCAGTCCAACCAGCAGTGGACCTCCACGAGCTCCGGTGAGCTGCGGGTCTACGGCGGCAAGTGCCTGGACGTCAACGGCGCGGCCACGGCGGACGGCACCACCGTGATCATCTGGGACTGCAACGGCCAGAACAACCAGAAGTGGCGCCTCAACGCCGACGGCACCGTCACCGCCGTCGGGGCGAACAAGTGCCTCGACGTGGCCGGCGCCGGCACCGCCAACGGCACCAGGATCCAGATCTGGACCTGCCACGGCGGCGCCAACCAGAAGTGGACCACCGGAACCGGCCCCAGTCCGACCCCCACCCCGACCCCGCCGCCGTCCGGCGCGCGCCCGTGCGACATCTACGCCTCGGGCGGCACGCCGTGCGTGGCCGCGCACAGCACGACCCGGGCGCTCTACGGCTCCTACAGCGGCAACCTGTACCAGGTCAGGCGTTCCTCCGACAACACGACCCGCGACATCGGCGTCCGCACCTCCGGCGGCGTCGCCGACGCCGCGGCGCAGGACTCCTTCTGCACCGCCACCACGTGCGTCATCACGGTCGTCTACGACCAGTCCGGGCGGGGCAACGACCTGTGGTACCAGGGCTCCAGCGTGGTCCCCGGCTCCCCTCAGAGCAGGCCCGCCATCGCGACGACCGAGTCGCTCACCGTCGGCGGCGCCAAGGTCTACTCCCTCTACATCAACCCCGGCAACAGCTACTGGCGGGACGGCCACCTGACCGGCGTCCCCACGGGCAGCGCGCCCGAGGGCATGTACATGGTGACCAGCGGCACGCACGTCAACGGCGGTTGCTGCTTCGACTACGGCAACAGCGAGACCACCAGGAAGGCCGACGCCGCCGGCGCCATGGACGCCATCAACTTCAGCACCCAATGCTGGTTCGGCGGCTGCCAGGGAGGCGGCCCGTGGGTCCAGGCCGACCTCGAATGGGGCCTCTACCCCGGCGGCAGCCAGTCGTGGAACCCCAACCAGCGGGCCTTCCCCCACAAGTTCGTCACCGCCACGCTGAAGAACAACGGCACATCCCGGTTCGCCATCAAGGGCAGCAACGCCCAGTCCGGCGGTCTGTACACCCTGTACGACGGCCCGCTCCCCAACGGCTACAGCCCGATGAGGAAGCAGGGGGCCGTCATCCTGGGCAGCGGCGGCGACTGCTGCAAGCCCGACGGCGGCGCCAACCTCAGCGCGGGCACCTTCTACGAAGGCGCCATGGTCGCCGGCTACCCCACCGACGCCGTGGAGAACGCCGTCCACGCCGACGTCATCGCCGCCGGCTACCGCTGACCCGCATCATCACCGGTCAGTCGCGGAAGGCGCCGTCCCGTCCCGGTGACCGCTCCGGCCGGAAGCCGTCGGCCACCGCCAGCAGCCGTCGTCCGGCGTGCTCCGGCCGGATGTGCGGGCCCTCGGCGGCCCTGGCGTCCGGCCGCGGGAGGTCGGCGTCGAAGGCGCGCTCGTCGAGGGTGATGCCCAGGCCCGGCGCGTCGCCGAGCACGAAGGAGCCGTCCTCGACGTACAGGTCGAGCGAGATCCCCCACGGCGGGCGCAGGTCCTGAAGCTCGCTGGCCAGGTGGTTCGGCACCGACGTCGCGGCGTGCAGCAACGCGACCGGTGTGGTGCCGATCGGGCTCACCGGCAGGTCATGGGCGTGCGCCAGGGCGGACACCCGCAGGAAGTGGGACACCCCCCACACCGCGGCCGTCTGCACGATGTCGACCGCCCCCGCGGCCAGCAGCGGACGGAACTGTTCGAGCCCGGTGAGGTTCTCCCCGGTGGCGACCGAGGCGCGCACGCCACGGCCGACGGCGGCCAGGCCCTCGGCGTCCCACCGCCGCACCGGCTCCTCGATCCAGGTGAGATCCAGGGTGCGCTCCAGCTCGCAGACGTGCCGGACCGCCTGCTTGCGGGTCCATGCCTCGTTCACGTCCAGCATGAGCCCCGGCCGCGATCCGCGCCCGGCCTCGGTCAGGACGTCGCGTACCAGCGTCAGGCGGCGCCGGTCGCGTTCGATGTCCAGGCCGCCCTTGATCTTGGCCGCGCGCAGGCCGTGCTCGGCGTAGGCCCGGTAGACCGAGACGAGCTCGTCGTCGGTCAGGCCGATGTCCAGGCCCGAGGCGTAGGCGGGCACCGTCCTGTCGCGTCCGCCCAGCAGGCGCCAGAGCGGTTCGCCGGCCGCCTGCGCCTTGATGTCCCACAGGGCGGTGTCGAGCGCGCCGATCGTGCCGAACACGGCGCCCGCGTGCCCCGCCTTGAAGGTATGCCGCAGCATGCGGTCGTAGAGCGCCGTCACGCCGCGCGGGTCCTCGCCCTCGATCGCGGCGAACACGGCGTCGATCTGCACGTGCGGCCCGAGGCCGACGCCGGTGATGCCCTCGTCGGTGTCCACCAGGACGATCGGCACCGGGACGGTCCCGTCGGCGAAGACGCCGTTGGCGTCACCGACCGGGCGTCCCCATTCCTGGATCGTCGTCGCGGTCCTATACCCCGTGATCCGCATGTCAGCCCTTCGTGGAACCGGCGGTGACGCCTTCGGCGATCTGGCGCTGAAGGAACAGATAGAGCATCAGCACGGGCACCGCCGCGATCAGGACTCCCGAGGCGAAGGTCGGGATGTCGTCGGAGTACTGTCCGCGCAGCGAGTTGACCCCGATCATGAGGGTGCGATGCTCGGGCGACGGCATCATCAGCAGGGAGATGAGCACGTCGTTCCAGCAGAACAGCATGTCGAGGATGCCGACCGACAGCAGCGCCGGCACGCCCAGCGGCAGCATGATCCGCCGGTACACGCCGTACACCGTGTTCCCGTCGATCCTGGCCGCGTCCACGATCTCCGCCGGGATGGTCCGATAGTGGCTGGTCATCAGGAAGACGGTGAACGGGAGGAACTGCGCCACGTAGGCCAGGATCAGGCCCGGATAGGTGTCGACGAGGCCGGTGTCCGCCATGATCCTGGTGAGCGGCACCATGATCACCTGGAACGGGACGAACAGTCCCGCGAGACAGCCCAGGTAGATCAGCGACGAACCGCGGAAGCGCAGCCGGCTCAGCGCGAAACCCGCCATGGAGCCCAGCAGCAACAGCAGTGCCACGGCGAACGCCACGACGACGAAGGAGTTGGCGAAGTACCGCGCCATTCCGGCGCCGGCCCACGCCTCCGCGAGGTTGTCCCAGCGCAGGGAACCCGCCGGGGCGAACCGGTCGAGGACGTACTCGCGCCGGGTCTTCATCGCGACGTTCGCGGTGAACAGGAGCGGATAGACCGTCACCAGCGCGAGAACGGCCATCGGAACGGCGGCCGCCCACCTGGCCGGACGCATGCCCGGCATCAGTCCTGCCGTCCCGCGCGGCGCAGCAGGGTGATCTGCGCGAGCCCCACCACGAGCATGACGACGAAGAGGACGGTCGACGCGGCCGAGGCGAGCGCCGGCCGGTTCAGCTGTCCCTGCTGGTGCCAGATGTAGTACTCCGGCAGGTAGGTCGATCCTTCCGGACCCCCGCTGGTCATGACGAAGAGCAGACCGAACATGGACGTGAGCATCCCGATCAACGTGGTCACGAAGACGAACTGGATGGTGCGCGTCAGGCCCGGGATGATCACGTGCCTGACGACCTGGCCGAGCGACGCGCCGTCCACGCGGGCGGCGTCCAGCAGCGACGCGTCCAGGGTGCTGAACCCGGCGAGGAACACCACCAGAGCCATCCCGAACGTCGCCCAGACGTGCACGCCGGTGACCGTGAACATGGCGATGCCCGGGTCGCCGAGCCAGTCGACCGGGCCGACGCCGACCGTCCCGAGGGCGGCGTTCACCGGGCCGTCGAACCCGAGCATGAGATTGACGATCGCGCCGACGATCACCGGTGAGAGCACGGCGGGGAAGAAGTAGACGCCGCGGTAGACCCGGTGGCCCGGCACGCGCAGGTAGATGAAGGTCGCGAGCAGGCCGGGGATCGCCACCGCCACGGGAAGCAGCAGCACCAGCAGCCCGACGTTGCGCAGCGCGGTGCGGAACAACGGGTCGCCGGCCAGTTCCAGGTAGTTGCCCAGACCGACCGGGGTCCCGTTGTCCGCGCCGTCACCCGTGAAGGAGTAGTTGACTCCCAGGACGAGCGGCCACAGCCGCAGCGTCACGAGGATCAGCACGGCCGGGGCCACCAGGACGTAGGGCGCGAGGCGTTCGGCGCGCGCCCCACGGGAGGCGGTCCGGGTGGCCGGGCCGCCCCCTCCGCCTTGCTTCGTCCCCGCGCCGTCGGCCCGTCCGGAGCCGGCCGGGCGGACCAACGGCGACGAACCTCGCAGCGGCACGCGATCAACCCGCCCGGTCGGCGGCAGCCAACTGCTCCACGGCCTTGTCCACGGTGGCCGACCCGCTCAGGAGCTGCTGGGACAGCCTTCCCATCAGGTCCAGGGTCTTGGCCGACAGCGCGACGTGCAGGGCGGGCCGGCCGGTCCTGATCTCGGGCACGATCGCGGCGACGGCCGGGCCCGCCCGCGAGACGTCGATCGTCGTGTCCGAGCTGATCGCGCCGGCCGCGGAGGAGAAGGCGGCCAGGGCGTCGGCCGAGGTCAGGGAGTGCACCAGGTCCGCGGCCAGCTCCGGGTCCTTCGTCCACCGGGCGACCGCGTAGCCGATGCCGCCGTCGTACGGCAGGCTCGGGGTGGCTCCGCCGGTCACGACGGGGGCCCGCATGACGCCGAGCTTGTCGGGCGGCAGGAACTCGCCGAAGTCCTTCCAGTGCCCGACGTCCGACATCAGGCCGATGATGTGGGCGGCCTTACCGCTCTCGAAGACCCTGAAGACGTCCGTGAACATCGCGGTGGAGTTGGCCCCGTCGCTGTTCAGCCCCTTGTCGCCGGCCTCCTTCCACAGCTCGAAGATCCGCCTGACGTGGGGAGAGCTCCAGTCGCGCTTCCCGGCGATCCAGTCGTCGTACTCCTGTGGCGTCAGGATGCCGGAGCCGAGGCCGGACATGAAGAACTGGATCCCGAAGCCTTCCTTGTTGCCGAGTGCCAGGCACGCGGCGCCGGTCGCCTTCTTGACGGCGGAGCAGGCGCGGACGAACTCGTCCCAGGTCCTGGGCGGGTTGGCCGGGTCGAGGCCGGCCTTCTCGTAGAGCGTCTTGTTGTAGTAGATCGGGTGGCCCTGCAGGGTCACCGGCGCGGCGTAGATCTTGCCGTCCTTGGTGAACGCGTCCCAGCCCGCCAGCCGGCTCCTGTCCTGGGCCACGTGCTGCTCCAGGGGCAGGAGCGAGTCGACCCGGTCGCGGATCTGCCCGCCGCCGTTGAACAGCATGACGTCGGGCCCCTTCCTGGACTGGGCGGCGGTGCCGAGCAGGGTGTAGTACTGGTCGAACGGCTGGGCGACGAACTCGACGGTGACGCCGGGATGCCGCCCGGCGAAGTCGGCCTTCACCTTCTCGACGTAGGTGGCGGTCGCCGCTTCACCGGACTTCCAGTCCCAGACCACGAGTTTCCGCTGCTCCTGCTGGGGGCCTCCGGACGGGGAAGCCGGCCGGGCCGCGCTTCCGCAGCCGGCCAGGACCAGCGCCGCGACCATCACGGCCGACCACAACACTCGCTGCTGCATAGCTGCTCACCTTCCGAGAGCGGCCGAGCTTTTACCGGCCGAAACGTAACTCGTATGACGTCTTACGTCAACAGTAGGCACGTATACTGGCGCGGTGGTCGGCGCTGTGCCGCAGGCCACCGGAGGGGAACATGACGGCATCGCAGGAGGCCGCCGGCGGTGTCCCGGCGCCACCGGCCTGGGTACGACGCCCGGCCACTCTCGCGCGAGCGGTGACGGCCGAGCTGGTGGAGCGCATCGTCCGTGGCGTGCACCCGCCCGGGACGGCGCTGCCCCCCGAGCCCGCGCTGTGCGAAGCCTTCTCCGTGAGCCGCACCGTCGTCCGGGAGGCCGTGAAAGTCCTGCAGGAGAAGGGGCTGGTCCAGGTCCGCCAAGGCGCCGGGACCATGGTGAACCCCCCGGCGATGTGGGACATGCTCGACGAGCTCGTCCTCGCCGCGACGATCGCCGAGGACGAGAGCCTGGCGATCCTCGACGACCTCGTCGTCACGCGGCGCGTGCTGGAGTCCGACATGGCCAACGTCGCCGCCCGCCTGGCCGGCCCGGACACGGTGGAGCGGCTGCGCGCGCTGGTGGACCGCATGGACGAGCTGGTGGACGATCCCGTCACGTACGCCGACAGCGACCGCGCCTTCCACGACACGATCATGCAGACGTCGGGGAACCGCATCGCTCGCGGCGTCGTACGGGCCCTGGAGAGCCAGGTCATCAACACCGCGCGGTACATGGGCCGGACCGAGCGGGCCCTGTGCGTGGCGTCGAACCTCGGCCACCGCCGCATCTACGAACGCATCGCCGCGCACGACCCCGACGGCGCCGCGGCGGCGATGTTCCAGCACATCACCGAGGCGTGGCTGGTACGCCGCAGCGGACCGGCCGATCCCGTCCGGCTGCGGCGCTAGCGCCGGCACATCCGACCGGTCGGTCCAGCCCGCCGCCCCACGGCCGTGCCGCCGGCTCGACCGATGCGAAACGATTCGACGCGGGCGGTGAAAGTTTCACGACAGCGCGCCGACGGTGACCACGACCGCCTCCCCTGGCCAGCCGCCGGAGCGCCGGCCCTCTCGCGGCGAGGCCCCGTGAACCTCGGGAGGCAGCCGCTTGACAGGTCCCGCCACGGTCATATTTGCTCCGCTGCACCATCGCCCTCCAGCCGGCCGGAAGAACGGAGACCTCCGATCATCGCGGTGTTGTGAGCGCTAACATCAGAAAGGCGGCAGAAATGGCTCCTCCATTGACCTGTGTCCCTCTGAGAACGGCGAAGGAGCGCGGGTGATGTCGCGGCACAGAGCGCTTCTCACCGCTGTCGCGACCGCGGCACTGCTCGTCCTCGGCGTGACGCAGGCGGCGCTGGGCAACAGCGCGACCACGTCGCCCACCGGGACGAGCGCCGCCGCGGGCACCGCGGGATGCGGCAAGTCCCCGACGCTGAGAAGCGGCCCCCAATCGATCACGACGAGCGGAAGGAATCGCACCTTCATCCTGCGGATCCCCGACAACTACACCAACACGACGCCCTACCGGTTGATCTTCGGGTTCCACTGGAACGGCGGCACCGCCAACGACGTCGACTCGGGCGGGACCAGTGGATATCCCTGGTCCTACTACGGGCTCAGGGCACTGTCGAACAACACCGCGATCTTCGTCGCGCCCCAGGGCCTCAACAACGGCTGGGCCAACTCCGGCGGCGAGGACATCACCTTCGTCGACGACATGATCCGGCGGATCGAGGCGGACCTCTGCGTCGAGACCACCCAGCGCTTCGCCCTGGGCTTCAGCTACGGCGGCGGCATGAGCTACGCCCTCGCGTGCGCCCGGGCGACGACCTTCCGCGCGGTGGCGGTCTACTCGGGCGGGCAACTCAGCGGATGCAGCGGCGGCACCGAGCCCATCGCGTACATAGGGCTGCACGGCCTCAGGGACCCGGTGCTCAACATCTCCGCGGGCCGGTCGCTGCGTGACAGGTTCGTCAGGAACAACGGCTGCACCCCCCAGAACCCGCCGGAGCCGGCGCAGGGCAGCCTGACACACGTCGTCACCTCCTACTCCGGGTGCCGGGCCGGCTACCCGGTCGCGTGGGCGGCGTTCGACGCCGGTCACACCCCCGGCCCGGTCGACGGGAAGTCCGGTGACCTCGAACCCGGCGAGAACTCCTGGACCAGGCCAGTGGTGTGGAACTTCTTCGCGCAGTTCGGAGGCAGCGGTCCGACGCCGACTCCCACGGTCACCCCGACGGTCGATCCGCCGGCGACGGGCGCGCTGAAGGGGGCGGGGTCGGGCCGGTGCCTGGACGTCAGCGGCGCCTCCCAGGCCAACGGCGCGCAGACGCAGATCTGGGACTGCAACGGCCAGTCCAACCAGCAGTGGTCGGCGACCGCGAGCGGTGAGCTGCGGGTCTATGGCGGCAAGTGCCTGGACGTCAACGGCGCGGCCACGGCGGACGGCACCGCGGTGATCATCTGGGACTGCAACGGCCAGAACAACCAGAAGTGGCGCCTCAACGCCGACGGCACCATCACCGCCCTCGGGGCGAACAAGTGCCTCGACGTCTCCGGCGCCGGCACGGCCAACGGCACCAGGATCCAGATCTGGACCTGCCACGGCGGCGCCAACCAGAAGTGGACCCGCCTCTGAGCATCCCCGGCCGCACCCTCGGCAGCCGCGCGCAGAGGATCCCTCTCCTCACCCGATCGAAACCCGATCGAATCGATACGACGGTCAACATCAGGAGACAGCGTGCCCCCCACCAAGCTGTCGGCACTGCGCAGACGCACCGCCCTCGCCGGCGTCCCCCTGCTCGCCGGGGCCCTCCTCACGGCGCCCGCCCTGACCGGCACCGCCACAGCCG
This sequence comes from Nonomuraea montanisoli, assembly GCF_013363975.1. GTDB lineage: Bacteria > Actinomycetota > Actinomycetes > Streptosporangiales > Streptosporangiaceae > Nonomuraea > Nonomuraea montanisoli. The sequence goes on from NZ_JABWGN010000006.1 coordinate 548,921, forward strand.
CCCCCGCCGTCTACGAGCCGACGTGGGCGTCGGTGGACCAGCATCCGGCCGCGCCGGAATGGTTCCAGGACGCGAAGTTCGGCATCTACTTCCACTGGGGCGCCTTCGCCACACCGGCCTTCGGCAGCGAGTGGTACCCGCGCAACATGTACGTCGGCGGCTCCGCGGAGAACAACCACCACAGGAACGTCTACGGCGATCCCGCGGCGTGGCCGTACCACAACTTCATCGACGGCGCGCGCGACAAGGCCGGCAACCGGGTCCAGTTCGCGCCCAAGCTCAAGTCCGCGGGCGGCACCTTCGACCCGGACGAGTGGGCCCAGCTCTTCGCCGACTCCGGGGCCAGGTTCGCCGGCCCGGTCGCCGAGCACCACGACGGCTTCTCCATGTGGGACAGCCAGGTCAACGAGTGGAACTCGGTCGGCCGAGGCCCCAAGCTGGACCTGCTGCGGATCTTCGCCGACGCGATCCGCGCCAAGAACATGAAGCTGCTGGTCGCGATGCACCACGCGTACAACTTCACCGGCTACTACGACCGCGTGCCGGCGCAGCCGACCACGTCGCTGAAGAAGCTCTACGGACAGCTCGGCCCGGCCGCGCAGAACCAGCTCTGGTACGACAAGCTGAAGGAGGTCGTCGACAAGGCCCGGCCCGACATCCTCTGGCAGGACTTCAACCTCAGCCGCGTCGACGAGTCCAGGCGGCTCGACTTCCTGTCGTACTACTACAACCAGGCCAACGCGTGGGGCAAGGAGGTCGTCGCCACCTACAAGGACGGCTTCACCAACAAGGGCGAGGTCTTCGACTACGAGCGCGGCGGCCCCGCCGACATCCAGTACCCGTACTGGCTGACCGACGACGCCATCAGCAGCTCGAGCTGGTCCTACACCAACGGGATCGGCTACTACAGCGCCCCCGCGATGCTCCACTCGCTGATCGACCGGGTGAGCAAGAACGGCAACATGCTGCTCAACGTCTCCCCCATGATCGACGGCACCATCCCGCAGGGCCAGCGGGACATCCTGCACGCCATCGGGACCCATCTCCGGCGCAACGGCGAGTCGATCTACTCCACCCGAGCCTGGACCGTCTACGGCGAAGGTCCCACCAAGATGGGCGGCGGCTCGTTCACCACCCCGCGTCCCGGAACGGCCAAGGACATCCGCTACACCCGCAGCAAGGACAACACCGTCCTGTACGCGACCGTGCTCGGGTGGCCCGGCAACGGCGCCACCCTCGACCTCGCGTCCCTGGCGAGCGGCAGGGTGGACCTGTCCAACCTGAGCAGGACCGAGCTGATCGGCGACGCCGCCGGCACGTACATCGACCTGCCGACGCGCGCCCAGGACGCCGGCGGCCTGCACATCACGCTGCCCGGCCAGCCGTACTCCGCTCTGGCCTACGTGGTGAAGCTGACCTTCAACGGGCCGATCAAGGTGCCCTCTGGGGCGAACGGCGCCCTGCGCAACGTCAACGCCGGCAGGTGCCTGGACGTCCCATCCCTTTCCCAGACGAACGGCACCCAGGTGGCGCTGTGGGACTGCAACGGCCAGTCCAACCAGCAGTGGACCTCCACGAGCTCCGGTGAGCTGCGCGTGTACGGCGGCAAGTGCCTGGACGTCAACGGCGCCGGCACCGCCGACGGCACCGCGGTGATCATCTGGGACTGCAACGGCCAGAACAACCAGAAGTGGCGCCTCAACGCCGACGGCACCATCACCGCCGTCGGGGCGAACAAGTGCCTCGACGTGGCCGGCGCCGGCACCGCCAACGGCACCAAGGTCCAGATCTGGACCTGCCACGGCGGCGCCAACCAGAAGTGGACCCGCCCCTAGCCCGTTCTGTCGAAGGAGTGTGAATGGACACCTCGGGTAACCGGCGGCGCGGACGCCGTCGCCGCCTGGCAGCGCTGCTGTCCATCGGTGCGCTCGTCATCGCAGCCGTCCTCTCGCCCGCCGGGCCGGCTCAGGCCGCGGACGAGTCGATCAGCGTGAACTTCTCCGCCGCGGGCGGGTCCCCCACCTACCGGGCCTCCGGGTGGATCTACGGGATGACCGAGAACGCGGCCAACCCCCCGGACCACTTCTTCACGGAGGTGAAGTTCCGCTCGATGCGGGCCGGCGGGGCGCAGCTCGACAGCCCCGGCGGCTGGGTGTCGGGCAGGTACGACCGCCGGTGGAACGCCACCCGAGCGCAACTGCTGCGCACGAGAGCGCTGGGCGGCGAGTTCGTCCTGCTGGTCCACGACCTGTGGGGCGCCGACGGCTATCCGATCTCGCGCTTCCCGGGCGACAACGGCGACTGGAGCGACTACGACGCCTTCCTCACCCGCCTCATCAACGACGTGCGGTCCACCGGCGTCCCGGTGGAGTGGGACCTCTGGAACGAACCCAACATCACCCTGTTCTGGAACCGTCCGCAGTCGCAGTACTTCGCCATGTGGAAGCGTGCGCATCAGCGCATCCGGGCCGCCTTCCCGACGCACCTGATCGTCGGGCCGAGCTGCGCCTGCGTACCGGCGACGGGCGGCTGGTGGACCCAGTACCTCGACTACGTCAAGGCCAACGACGCGGTCCCCGACATCGTCAGCTGGCACGCACTGCCTGGCGACCCGGTGGCGAACGCCGCCACGGCCGACAACACGCTCGGCTCCCGCGGTATCCCCCATCCGCGGCCGTACCAGATCAACGAGTACGGCGCCGCCAACGAGCAGAACCCGGGTGACGGATCCTGGTACATCGCACGTCTGGAGCGGGCCGGCGCGGACGGCTTGCGCGCCAACTGGGCGGGCGGCGCGAACCTGCACGACGATCTCGCCAATCTGCTGATCCGCGACTCGGCGGGCCGGTACCAGCCCAAGGGCGAGTGGTGGGTCCACCGCTTCTACGGGACGCAGACCGGCCAGATCGTCTCCGTCACCCCCAGCAGGTCCTACGACGCGTTCGCGACCAAGGCCGACGGGAACGCCAAGATCCTGGTCGGCGGCGGCAGCACGACGGGCAACGTCGCCGTCGACCTGCAGCGCCTGGACGCCACCAGCGGCGTCGTGCGGAACAACCAGGTGCGGGTGGTCACCCAGCGCATCCCGTACAACGGAGGCGGCGCGGTCTCCGGCCCGGTCACCGTGCAGGACTCCACCGTCACCTTGTCCGGCACCGGCACGACGGTCAACCTCCCGCACGTCAGCGCCGACGACAGCTTCACCATCACCCTCCTGCCCCCGGGCGCTCCACCGGCGGCGCAGACGCTTCAGGGCGTGGGGTCGGGCCGGTGCCTGGACGTCAGCGGCGCCTCGCAGGCGCAGATCTGGGACTGCAACGGCCAGTCCGGCCAGCAGTGGACCTCCACCGGCTCCGGCGAGCTGCGGACGTCCAGTGGCAAGTGCCTGGACGTGAACGGCGCGGCCACGGCGGACGGCACCGCGGTGATCATCTGGGACTGCAACGGCCAGAACAACCAGAAGTGGCGCCTCAACACCGACGGCACCGTCACCGCCGTCGGGGCGAACAAGTGCCTGGACGTGGCCGGCGCCGGCACCGCCAACGGCACCAAGGTCCAGATCTGGACCTGCCACGGCGGCGCCAACCAGAAGTGGACCCGCACCTGACCGGGCCGGCGGCGAAGCCTCGCTCTCGGCGGACAGTACGGCTTCTGCCAGTGAAGGCGCTGGTCAAAGGTGTACTGACAGGGCATCCCACCGGGATGGCGGGCGGCCTAGCCTGGGGAAGGTGGACAACCGCAGTCAGATCCGTGAGTTCCTGACCTCCCGGCGCGCCAGGATCAGCCCGCAGCAGGCCAGGCTGCCCTCCTACGGCACCCGCCGGGTCCCCGGGCTGCGCCGTTCCGAGGTCGCCCAGCTCGCCGGAGTGAGCGTGGAGTACTACTCCCGCCTGGAACGCGGCGACCTGTCCGGGGTCTCCGACCACGTCCTCGACGCTCTGGCCCGCGCGCTGCGGCTGAACGACGCCGAGCGCACCCACCTGGAGGATCTCGCCCGCGCCGCGGGTCCCGGCCCGCGGCGGCGGCGCCGTCCCGCCCCGAACCAGGTGCGGCCCTCGGTGCAGCGGCTCCTGGACGCCATGACCGGCGCCCCGGCGTTCGTCATGAACGGCCGCGGCGACATCCTGGCCACCAACGCCCTCGGCCGCGCCCTGTACGCGCCCATGATCGACGCGGCCCGCGGCGCCACCCCCAACCACGCCCGGTTCATCTTCCTCGACCAGCGCTCCCACCAGTTCTGGGGCGACTGGGAACGCGCCGCCGACGACACCGTCGCCCTGCTGCACGCCCAAGCCGGCCGCGACCCCTACGACAAGGACCTCACCGACCTCGTCGGCGAGCTGTCCACCCGCAGCGACGACTTCCGCGCCCGCTGGGCCCGTCACGACGTCCGCCAGCACCACCTCGGCGCCAAGCCCTTCCACCACCCTGTCGTCGGTGACCTTCACCTCACCTACGAATCCCTCGACCTGGCCGCCGACGGCCTCGTCCTGGTGGCCTACGGCACCGAACCGGGCAGTGACTCCGAGGACAAGCTCCGCCTCCTCGCGAGCTGGGCCAGCACGCCCGGCCGCGACCGGCGCCCGGCGTCCCACGCCACGGACACGACCGACCCGCTCGGCGGCGTGTCCTGAGGCTCGGGCCGGTGGTCCCGGAGCGACGCCGGGGCATCCTGATCTCCGGCCCATGCGGCTAGCCTCGGTCGCATGGTGTTCGACTCCGCTCAGTTGGATCTCCAGCCCTATGCCGGTTTCGACATGGATCGCTACGTCCGGCGGACGCGCTGCAGCTGGGAGGATCTCGGCTGGCAGTCCTTGCTCGCGCAGCGGTTCGACCACGTCCCGCTGGTCGAGGACATGGAGTTGCCGGCCACGGCGGACCTGCACCTGATCCTGCCCGTAGGAGGCCGGGCCGTGATCGAGACGCGGACCGGTGGGCGATGGAGCCGCCACACCTGGGCGCCGGGGCGGCTCGAACTGGGCATCCCGGACCGGCCGGCCCTCCGCCGCTATCGCGCGGACGGCCCCTTACGCAGCGTGCAGCTCCACATCCCGCGCCGCACCGTCGAACGGACCGCGGAGCAGCTCGGTGGCCGCGCGGTGGACTACGCGAGCATGGCCGCGTCCGTCGCCGCCGGAGATCCGCTGATCGAGGAGACCGTCCGCGCGGTCGGCGCCGCGGACGAGACCGGCGACCTGTACGCCGAGTCCGCGGCCGCCTTCCTGGCCGTGCACCTGCTCACCCGCCATGCCCGGCTGCCCGCCCGGCGGTCGCCGGCGCGGGAGGACGCGCGCGTCCGCGCGGCGATCGCCGTCATGCGTGACCGGCTGGCCGAACCGCTCACCCTGGCCGACATCGCGGACGAGGTGTATCTGAGCGTCTATCACCTCGTTCGCGTGTTCAGCAGAGCGACAGGAGAGACGCCCCACCGGTTCCTGATCCGCTTGCGGATCGAGAAGGCGCAACGGCTGCTGCGGGACACCGACCTCACGATCGCCCAGATCGCGCCGCTCTGCGGTTTCGCCAGTCCCGGCGCCCTGTCGACGGCCTTCCTGCGGCACACCGGCACCCGTCCCTCGGCCTACCGCAATTCCTGACCGTTTTCCCGGCAATCTCCGGCATGGATTCGGCGGTGGTTCGTTCCTAGGGTTTCGATCATGTCGGAGAACACAGTGACAACGCCTGACATCGAGCCCTTTCCCCTGCGCATTCCCGACCGCGACCTGGCGGACCTGCGGGCCCGGCTCGACGGGGTCCGGCTTCCCGAGCGGGAGACGGTGCCGGACGCCACGCAGGGTATCGAGCTGGAGCGGCTGGGGACGCTGCTGGACACCTGGCGGGAGCACGACTGGCGGGCCAGGGAGAAGCAGTGGAACACGATTCCGCATTACCGCGTGCTGCTCGACGGCCTGCGTATCGCGTTCTGGCACGTGCGCTCACCCGAGCCCACAGCGCTCCCCCTGGTGCTGACCCACGGCTGGCCGGGTTCCGTCCTCGAGTTCGAGAACCTCCTCGGGCCGCTCAGTGACCCGGTCGCCCACGGCGGCTCCGCGAGTGACGCCTTCCATCTCGTCGTCCCGGCCCTGCCGGGGTTCGGGTTCAGCGAGCGTCCCCGCGAGCGCGGCTGGAACCCCGGCCGCACGGCGCGGGCGTGGGCCGAGCTGATGACCGTGCTCGGCTACGAGCGGTTCGGCGCGCACGGCGGGGACTGGGGCGCGTTCGTCAGCACCGAACTGGCGCGCCTGGCGCCCGAGCGCGTCGCCGGCCTGCATCTGACGATGCCGCTCGCCTCTCCCCTGCCGGACGACCGGATCTCGCCGGACCCGGCGGAACGACGCATGCTGGAGCGGCGCGACCTGCATCTCGCGGACGGATACGGATTCGGGATGATCATGAACACCCGCCCGCAGACGCTCGGCTACTCCCTGCTCGACTCCCCCGCCGGCCTGGCGGCGTGGCTCGGCGAGAAGTTCGCCGCCTACTCCGACACCCGGCCGGAGGCCGGCGGCGGGGTGAGCCTGTCGCAGCAGGTGGACGACATCGCCCTGTACTGGCTGACCGGGACCGGCGCCTCCAGCGCTCGCTGGTACTGGGAGGCCATCCGGTGGGTGCCGCGCAGCGCCGAGGAGGAGAACGCGCAGCCGGTGACGGTGCCCACCGCCTGTTCGCTGTTCCCGGCCGAGCCGTGGCCGACCGCCCGGCGCTGGGCGGAGCGCCGGTACCACGACCTGCGGTCATGGCACGAGCTGGACCGCGGCGGCCACTTCCCCGGTCTGGAACAGCCGGATCTGCTGGTCTCCGAGATCAGGGACGCCTTCCGACCCCTCCGCACCCATCAGGGAGCACGCTGAAGGACCTCCGGTCCCGGACGAACCGGACTCATCCGTCGAGGAAGCGCGCCAGCTCCGCGGCGACGAACCGCGGATTCTCCTCGACGAGCCAGTGCCCCGCGCGCGGCACGTCCACCGCGCGCACGATCGTGGTCAGGCGCGGGGCCACCGTGGCCCGGATGGCCTTGACCTGCCCCTGGGCGGCCATGAGCAGGGTCGGGACACGGACCGGCGCCGCCGCCGCGGTGTCGCGGACGTCCTTGTCGAGGGCGCGGTAGAGCTCGAAGCCGCCCGACAGGACCGCCGGCCGGCGATAGGTCCGCGCGAACTCGTCGATCTCGGCGTCGGTGAACGGCGACCGCTCGGAGGTGCCGCCGAACGCCGTGCCGCCGAACGAGACCTGGGGGTAGAACAGCGCCAGGTACTCACGGACGTCGTCGCCCACGACCGCCTCGGGGACCCGTCGCTGGGAGTGGAAGGCGATGTGCCAGCTCAGCGAGCGGTACGTGCGCGCGTCGATCGCGGGCCCGGGCAGCGGCAGGTCGAGGTAGCCGAGGCGGGCGGTGTCGGCGGGGAACTGGCTGGCGTACTGGAAGGCCACCGCGGCGCCGAAGTCGTGCCCGACGACCCGGGCGTCACGCACCCCGAGCCGGTCGGCGATCAGCTTGTGCACGTATCGCGCCAGCGTGGCTTTGTCGTAGCCGGTCGGTGAGCCGGTGCTGTCGCCCAGCCCGGGAAGGTCCACGGCGTAGACGGTGTGCTTCTTGGCCAGCTCCGGCATGATCGGCCACCAGCCGTACCAGGTCTGCGGCCAGCCGTGGATCAGCACCACCGGCGTGCCGCTGCCGCCGGTCACGTAGTGCATGCGGACGCCGTCGACGTCGGCGAACTCGTGCCGGAAGGTCTTGCCGAACCGGGGATCCTTCTGCGTGGCGGCGGCGTAGGAGGGAACGTCGGCGGCTGACGGCGTGGCACAGGCCGCGGTGCCGGTCGTGAGCAGGAGGGTGAGCGTCGCGGCCGCCACCAGGTGCGCGGATCGCAGGAAGCGGCGCGACGACGGAAGAATTGCGGTGATCATGGAGTCCTGTCCGGAGTAGATAGGGGGAAGGTGGGTCAGCGCCCGGTCGCGCCGTCGATGAGTTCGCGGAGGATGTCCGCGTGGCCGGCGTGACGGCCGGTCTCCTCGATCATGTGGGTGAGGGCCCAGCGGACGCTGGGGGCGGGGCGTCCCGGTCGCGGCCGAGGGACCGGTGCGCCGGGATCGGTGCACCCGTCGAGCAGTGCGTTCGCGCGCTCGACCGTCTCCCGGTAGCGGGCGACGACGTCGGCCACGCCGTCCGCCGGCGCGGCATGGAACGTCGCCTGCCAGTCGGTGACGTCGTCCCCGAGGAACATCGAGCGTTCGACGAACGTCAAGTGGTTGAGCAGGCCGAGCAGGTTGGTGCCCGACGGCACCGCGGCCGCTCGCGCCTGGCGTTCGGGGGCGCCCTCGACCTTCGCGGCGACCGAGGCCCGGAGGTAGTCGAGGAACGCGCGCAGGGTCTCGGTCTCGTCGCCGCCGGTCCGGGGCGGCGGGGTGTCGCCGCGGGGGCCGCGGCGCGCAGTGCTGGGCACAGCGGTTTCCTTCCTTCGTCGGGAGGGGTTCCGGTCGCCGGGTCAGGCGGTGCGCCGGATGAGGAGGACGTGGTCGGTGACCTCGGCGGTGCGGCCGTCCGGTCCGGTCGCGATCCGGCGGGGCGTGTCGGCCCGCTCGACCGTCCAGGTCGCCGGGTCGAGGGCGAGTCCTGCGGCGACCTCCTGCGGGCTCGGATACCGGGCTTCGGGGTCCTGGTTCCACGACCACGGCGCGGCCGAGCCGTGGTCGACGACCAGCAGCCGCCCGCCCGGGCGCAGTGCGCCCGCGGCGGAGCGCAGGACCGTTGCCCGGTCCAGGTCGTGGGGGGTGTGCAGGTAGTGGGCACTGATCAGGTCGAATCCGCCCCGCGGGAAGGACGCGTGCACGTCGTGGCGCACGGCGACGATCCCGTCGCCCAGGCCGCGTGAACGGGCGAGGGCGGCGAGCCGTTCGACCGCCACGGCCGAGATGTCGACGGCGGTGACGTGCCACCCCTGGCCGGCGAGCCACAGCGCGTCGCCGCCGTCGCCGCATCCGAGGTCCAGCGCGTCGCCGGGCGGCAGGCTCGTCACCGTCTCGGTGAGGCGCGGGTTCGGCCGCGGGTCGGCGGCGGCCGGGCGGCTCGCGTAGACGCCGTCCCAGAACGTGCCCGCTTCGGTGGTGCTCATCAAGGCTCCTTCCGTCGATGTGCGCTCAGTCTCGCCAGGAGCACCACGATCTGGCACGAAATCTTGCGGTTCTGGCAAGATGGCCCCGTGGATCGTGAGACGGACGACGTGCTGGACGCGGTGGGGCCGAGGCTGCGTGCGCTGCGTCGTGACCGCGGCATCACCCTCGCCGCCCTCGCGGCGACGACCGGGGTGTCGGAGAGCACGCTGTCCCGGCTGGAGAGCGGGCAGCGCCGGGCGACCCTGGAGCTGCTGCTGCCGCTGGCCCGGACCTACGACGTTCCGCTGGACGATCTCGTCGGCGCCCCGCGCACCGGCGACCCCCGGATCCACGTCAAGCCGATCAGCCGGTTCGGGATGACCTTCATCCCCCTGTCCCGGCGGCCGGGCGGGGTGCACGCGTTCAAGATGATCATCCCCGCCCAGCCGCGGCCGCTCGAACCGACCCCGCAGACTCACGAGGGCTTCGAATGGCTGTACGTGCTCAACGGTCGCCTGCGGCTCGTGCTCGGTGAGCGGGACCTGACGTTGCCGCCCGGCGAGGCGGCCGAGTTCGACACGTCCTTGCCGCACTGGCTGGGCAGCGCCGACGGCGGCGTGGTCGAGCTTCTCATCCTGTTCGGCCTGCAAGGGGTGCGGTTGCACGTACGCGCCGACTCTCACGGCGGGACCCGGCGGTGAACCCGATCGACCGTCGGCTCACCTGAGGGTCGAGCTCGGATCGAGGCCGGTCAGGGCGGCGGTGGCGGTCCACAGGCGCGCCGCGAGTGCGGTGTCGGCCAGGTGACCCTGGACGGGTTCGAGAGCGGGCAGGCCGCGGATGCCGAACACCCGAGGTCCCCAGAGCTGGCCGCCGCGTACGGACGGGTCGAGGACGGCCCGCACGGCGGGCCAGGCGGCGGCCTCCTTGCCCTGCAGGAGGAGGCCGGCCGGCAGGCCGCGCAGTCGTTCGCCGGTGGTCCGGAGGCGGACCGGCGGGCGCGAGGGGGTGAGGGAGTCGAGCGCGCCGCCGGGGTGGGTGATCACGCTCAGCGTCGTGCTGCCGGCGGCGCGCAGGCGGCGGTCGAGTTCGAAGCCGAAGAGCATCTGCGCGAGTTTGGACCGTGCGTAGGTGCGCTTCGGCCGGTAGTCGCGGGTGCTCTGGAGATCGTCGAGGTCCAGGCTCTCGGACTTGGCCGTGAAGCTGCCGGTGGTGACGACGCGGCTCGCGGGTGCGGCCGCCAGCAGGGGCGCGAGCCACGAGATCAGCACGTAGTGCCCCAGATGGTTGGTGGCGAACATCAGCTCGTGGCCCTCGCTCGTCTCGCGCCGCGGCGGCTGGTCGAGCAGCACCCCGGCGTTGCAGACGACCGCGTCCAGTCTGTCCAGCCGCAGGGCGTCCACGGAGGCTTCGATCGAGGAGAGGTCCGCGAGATCCAGGCGGATGTGGCGGACGTGCGCGCCGGGGACGCGGGCGCGGATCGACACCTTCGCGGCTTCGGCCCTGGCGGTGTCACGGCAGGCGAGGACGACGGTGGCGCCGGTGCCGGCGAGCTGTTCGGCGACGAAGTATCCGATGCCCGCGTTGCCGCCGGTGACCAGGACGTTCTTGCCCTCGGCGCGCGGCGGGCGTCGTACGTTCCAGGGGGCCGGGTGGTGGAGGGAGGACATGGTCGGGCTCCTTACGGTCTGCGTCAGTGCTGGAGTTCTTCGGGTGCTCGTCTGGGCATCAGGGTCACGGCCGGGACGGTGACGGCGGTGAGGGCCACGACGGCGACGAGGCTGGTCGTCATGGCGTGGCCGAGGCCGGAGCCGGCCGACTGGAAGAAGATCGAGGTGACGGCGGCCGAGCCGATCCCGGCCGCCAGTTGCTGGATCGCCGACAGGGAGCCGCTGGCGCTGCCGGCCTCGTCGGGGTCGATGTCGCCGATCGCGACGTCGAAGATCGTGCCGTAGCAGGCGCCCATCCCCAGGCCGGTGAGGAAGACGGCCGGTGCGAGGGCCCACAGGCTCAGGTCCGTGCCGGAGGCCGTGACCAGGGCGAGCAGCCAGCCGCAGCCGACCAGGATGACAGCCAGGCCGAGGAGGACAAGGGTGCGGCCCAGCTTCCTGATCAGCGTCATGCATGCCGCCGAGGCCACGATGATGCCGACGGTCATCGGCAGCAGCCCCAGGGAGGCGTCCCGCGCCGAGGCGTGCAGCCCTTGCTGCAGGAACAGGGACAGGACGTAGACCAGACCGGTGGTGGCGGCGAAGACGATCAGCCCGACGAGCAGGCCGGAGCCGAAGCCGCGGTTGCGCAGCAGGGACGGCTTGAGCAGCGGATCGGTGGCGGTGCTCTGCCGGCGGGCGAAGGCGGCCAGGAACACCAGGCCGGCGGCGACCGAGAGGATCGGGACGGCGGTCCAGCCGTCGCCCGACCCCTCGACCAGCCCGAGGAGCAGGCCGAACATGGCGGCGGCGAGCAGCCAGGAGCCCACCCCGTCCACGCCGGTGGACGCGTCGCCGTCGTCGGACGGCAGCAGCCGGACGGCCAGGACGAGGCCGAGGCCGCCGAGCACCAGGTTGACCAGGAAGATCGGGCGCCACGACAGCCCGGCGAGGTCGGCGTCGATGACGAACCCGGCCAGGATCGGACCGCCGACCGAGGCGGCCCCCAGCAGGGGCCCGAACAGCGCGAACGCCCTGGTGAGCATGTCGCGCGAGAACGTCTTGGTCATGATCGCCATGCCTTGCGGGATCAGGAGCGCGCCGAACGCGCCCTGTGCGCCGCGGGCGAGGATCAGCAGGGCGGGGTCGGGCGAGAGTCCCGCCACGGCCGAGGCGATCGTGAAGCCGCTCATGCCGATGAGGAACAGCCTGCGCTGGCCGTACTTGTCGCCCAGTCGCCCGCCGACCACGAGCAGGACGCCCATGGCGAGCATGTAGGCCGACCCGAGCCACTTGATCAGGCCCTCGCCGCCGTGCAGTTCGGCGGTGATCGTGGGCGCGGCGATGTTGGTGACCGTGGCATCGATCATGTCGAGGGCGTCGGCGAGCAGCACCAACCCCAGGATCGCCCACATGCGCCGGGGGGACCCGGTCGCCGGGGGGCCGACGGTCGCGGGGGTTGCCATGACGTACCTCCACGCGAAACAAATCTGAACTGACTCAGAAACTATAATCACTATAGATTCAGATGCGTTCCAGGTTCGGTACGATGAGGACATGGCGACGACGATGGGGCGCCGCGAGCGCAAGAAGGCACAGACCCGCAGGGCGTTGTCGGAGGCCGCGCTGCGGCTGTTCGGCGAGCACGGGTACGACGGCGTCACCGTCGCTCAGATCGCGGACGAGGCGGACGTCTCCATAGCCACCCTGTTCGCGCACGTGCCGGACGGCAAGGAAGCCCTGATCTTCGACGACGGCGCCGAGCGGCATGTCTGGCTGGTCGCCGCGCTCCGCGACCGGCCCTCCGGCCAGCCGGTGCTGGAGGCCCTGCGCCGCAGCATGGCGGCCCGGGGACCGTTCACCGACGATCTCCCGCCCGAACTGCGGCGCAAGCGCGACCTGATCGTCAGCACGCCCGCCCTGCGGGAATACTCACGCAAGCTCTGGATAGCCAGTGAGGGAGCCCTGGCCGAGGCGATCGCCGCCGAGAGCGGCCGCGATACGTCCGACATGACCGTCCGCGCTCTCGCCCGCTACGTCCTGGAGATCCCCGAGCTCGCGGGCGCGGAACCCGACCCCCTGGCCGCGCTGAACGCCATCTTCGACCTGCTCGCATCCGGCTGGCCCGAGTCGCCGGAAGAAGCCTGACCGGGCCCCCGAGTCGCCGGGATCCGGCTTGACCTTGCCCCAGGGGCAAGGCTCGACGATGCTCCGCATGAACACCAACGCACTGCGCACCGTCGAAGCCCGGATCCGCGACCAGATCGCCGCCTCCTGCGAGTCCGACAACATTCCAGGGTTCGTCGCCGGCGTCCACCACGCCGGCGAGCAGATCGTCGTCGCCCACGGCACCGCGAACGTCGCCACCGGCGCGCCGATGCTCGACGACACCGGCTTCCTCTTCGGCTCCGTCACCAAGGTCATGACCACCACGCTGGTCCTGCGGCAGGTCGAACGCGGACTGCTGGACCTCGACGCGCCGGTGGTGAAGTACCTTCCCGACTTCGCCCTGGACTCGCCGGGCGCGGCGGACAAGCTCCTGGTCCGGCACCTGATCTCCCACACCAACGGCATCGACGCGGACCTGTACTTCCCCGACGCCAAGGGCCGCGACGCCCTGAAGACCTACGTCGACGGTCTCGCGAGCAACTGCGGCACCCTGTTCGAGCCCGACGAGCAGCTCAGCTACTCCAACGGCGGCATGATCGTCGCGGGCCGGCTGCTGGAGGTGGTCACCGGCCTGCCCTTCCACGACCTGCTCGCCCACGAGATCTACGGCCCGGTCGGCATGAAGGACTCCGGCACCTCGGCCGAGCAGGCCATCCTGCGCAGCACGGCGGTCGGCCACTTCCTGGACCCCGAGACCATGACGGCCAAGCCCACGACCATGTTCACCCTGCCCGACACCTGGGGACCGGCCGGCGGCACGCCGATCGGCTCCGTCGCCGACCTGCTCGCCTTCGGACGCACCCACCTCGCGGGCGGTGTCTCCCCCTCCGGCGTCCGCGTCCTGTCGGCCGAGTCGACCGCCCTGATGCGGCAGGTCGCGTACGACATGGAGAGCCCGAACACCCCGCCGATGGGCATGGGCTGGGTGCTGTACCCGTTCGGCGACACCACCGTGCTCGCCATGTCCGGCGCGTCGCCCGGCGGCGTGTCCATCCTGTGCGTCGTGCCCGAGCACGACCTGGTCTTCACCGCCTTCGGCAACAACCCCGGCGCGATCATGCTGCACGACCAGCTCCTGCGGTGGCTGCTGAGCGAGCACCTCGGCGTCCGGATCCCCACGCTGATCACCGAGCCGGAGGACGTCAACCTCACCCCGTACGTGGGCACCTACCGCTCCAACCAGCTCCGCATCGAGGTCAGCATCGTCGATGGCCGGCTCGAGGAGCGGACGACCTACGAACCGGCGGACGAGTCGCAGGAGCGGATCTTCACCGAGTTCGCCGGCGGCACGACCTCCGCCCCGCCGCAGCGCTACGTGCCCATCCGGCCGGGCCTGTTCGCGCCCGCCGGATACCCGCTGGAGATGTTCGACGGATACCTGCGACTGCTGCTCGTCTCCTACCACGACGTCCGCGACGGCCAGGCGCGCTTCCGCAACGGCGGCGGCCGCCTGACCCGCCGGGCCTGACCGTTCCGTACGACCCGCCGGGTGGAAGGATGTCCAACATGATCACGATTGGCCAGCTCGCGGACTACGCCGGAGTGACCACCAAGGCCATCCGCCACTATCACGAGCGCGGCCTGCTCACCGAGCCCGGCCGCGACTCCTCCGGCTACCGGCGCTACACCGCCGAGCACGCCGTCAAGCTCGTCAAGATCAGGACCTTGGCCCACGCGGGCGTGCCACTGGCCCGCGTCAAGGACCTTCTCGACGCCGACCCGGACGCGCTCACGGCATCCATCGCGGAGATCGACCACGCCCTCGAGGACCGCATCGCGCAGCTGCAGCGAACCCGCGAGCAACTCGCCCAGCTGCGCGGCGGCGACCGGCTCTTCGTCTCCCCGCAGGTCGCCGACTACCTCGACGACCTGCGCCGGCTCGGCGTCAGCGAGCGCCAGATCCACCTCGAACGCGACGGCTGGATCCTCATGCAGACCGCCTCACCCGAGGACGCCGCCCTGTGGATCGCCGAAAAACGTGGGCTCCTGGCCGATCCCGAGTTCCGCGCCCTCTACCTCGACCACGACGCCGCCTACGACTGGTCCCCGGACGATCCCCGCCTTCCCGCCCTCGCGGACCGTACCCGGACCTGGTTCGCCGACCACCACACCTGCTCCGAGACCCGCCCCGTCCCCAACCCCGCCATCGCCCGGCTGGCCGCGCAGTCCCAGCCCGGAGCCTCATCCCCGGCCTGGGACCGCCTCGCCCAGCTCATGAACGGCTAGCTGTATTGATCACGGGCGTTGTTAACAGTGGGGGTTGATCATAGGAGAGGCCTCCGGTGTGGTGTAGGTGTCGAATCTGCAGCACACACGGAGGCCTCGTGTCCCACCGTAACGCCCGGCTGACCGTTCATGGTCGCCGTCTGCTCGTTCACCGCGTCCTGTCCGGCCGCCCGGTCGCGCACGTGGCCGCCGAGATGGGCATCTCCCGGCCCACGGCCTACAAGTGGGTACGTCGATGGCGCGACCATGGCGAAGCGGGCTTGCACGACCGCTCCAGCCGGCCCCATACGACCCCGCACCGCACCGCGG
>NZ_JABWGN010000070.1 GCF_013363975.1 Nonomuraea montanisoli
TCTTCCGCGACCTGACGCGCCTGTCGGCGGCCGGGATCCCGACGATCGCCCTGGTCTTCGGCAACTCGACCGCCGGCGGCGCCTACGTGCCCGGGCTGAGCGACCACGTGGTGATGGTCCGCGACCGGGCGAAGGTGTTCCTCGGCGGTCCGCCGCTGGTCAGGATGGCGACCGGCGAGGAGTCCGACGACGAGTCGCTCGGCGGCGCCGAGAGGCACGCGCGCGTCAGCGGCCTGGCCGACCATCTCGCCGCCGACGAGCACGACGCGCTGCGCCTCGGGCGGCGGATC
>NZ_JABWGN010000071.1 GCF_013363975.1 Nonomuraea montanisoli
GCCCGAAGGAGGTCAACGCGCCGGTCAGCCTGGCCGCCGCCGCCGCGCGGCGGAAGTACCGGGAGGCGGGATGATCCCGCACCGCGCCACCCAGGAGTCCCCCGCCCGAAGGGGACTCCGCCGCTCCCAGGAGCCGCCCGCCCCCGCGGGCCACCGCGGCTCCCCCGAGAAGGCCCCCACGCCCAGGGGCCTTCGCACCACCACGGAGATCACTCTCCTCGCCCCCCAGGAGACGACCATCCAGGAGACGTCGTGATCCCGGACCGTGCACCGGACGTGCTACGGCTGGG
>NZ_JABWGN010000072.1 GCF_013363975.1 Nonomuraea montanisoli
GGACGCCCTGCACGTCGCTGATCGCGTCGGCCGGGTCGGCCGGGACGGTGTACACCCACGCCTGGGCGGGCGCGGCGGCGAGCCGGTAGTCGCCGTCCGGGGGCGGCTGGAAGCGGTAGCGGACCAGCTTGGTGCCCGCCAGGGAGGCGGAGGTGCCGCCGGAGCGCTTGTACGTGCCCTCGACCAGGGTCGCGCCGCCGGAGCTGCGGCGGTCCAGGGAGACGTAGTCGAAGAGGATCGGCGTGATGTAGTGCCGCACCTCCGGGATGACGTACCTGTAGTCGCC
>NZ_JABWGN010000073.1 GCF_013363975.1 Nonomuraea montanisoli
AGCGGGGCGCGCGAGCCGTGGTGTGGGACGAGGCGTTCGGCAGCGGCGAGCTGCGGCCCGACCCGGGGGTCATGCCGTGGCGCGGCCTGGGCGTCGGCCGCCGGGCCGCCGCGGCCGGTCACGAGGGGGTGGGCACGCCGGTGTTCCCGCTCTACTTCGACTCCGCGGAGTCGACGTCGCCGGAGGAGCCGGCGGCGATCGGCGACACGATCACGGTGGCGGACGTGGCGGCGTTCGTCCCCGCCCCGGCGGAGTGGACGGACGAGGAGCGCTCGCGGGTGCCC
>NZ_JABWGN010000074.1 GCF_013363975.1 Nonomuraea montanisoli
CCGCTGGTCGCGCCCGTTGGGCGGCGCCATCCGGTCGGCGACCGTCTCACGTGAAGGTGGCCACTGGTACATCAGTTTCCTGGTGGAGGACGGGCAGGCCGCCCCGGCAGCGCATCCCGGTCCTGCGGTCGGGATCGACCGGGGCGTGGTCGTGGCCGCTTCCCCCAGCGACGGCGCGTTCCACGACCGGGCCTACATCACCTCCGGCGAATCGCAGCGGTACCGGCGGCTTCAACAGCAGCTCGCCCGCACCCGGTGGGGCAGCAACCGCCCCCGCCAGGTC
>NZ_JABWGN010000075.1 GCF_013363975.1 Nonomuraea montanisoli
GTACCCCTGCTCGGCCAGGAACCGCTGGCGGTGCGCCGCGAACTCCTGGTCGACCGTGTCGCGGCTGACCACCGTGTAGAAGCGCGCCCCGCCGCCGTCGGCCTTGGGCCGCAGCCCCCGGCCGAGCCGCTGCGCCTCCTCCTGGCGCGAGCCGAACGGGCCCGACACCTGGATCGCCACCGCGGCCTCCGGCAGGTCGATCGAGAAGTTGGCGACCTTGGACACCACCAGCACCTGGATCTCCTTGTCGCGGAACGCCTGGTAGAGGCGCTCGCGCTCCTTG
>NZ_JABWGN010000076.1 GCF_013363975.1 Nonomuraea montanisoli
ACCGAGGCTCTCCTGACCAAGGAGAACTCCGCCTTCGACGCCGACACCCGCCGGGCCGCGCTGCGCTGGTCCTACAGCTATCGCGTCCGCGACAATGCCGAACCGCCCGCGAACCTCGCACCGGTGATCCGCTGGCTGGAGACCAACACGGTGCCCATGGTCGCGTTCGACGAGCCGGGCAAGGGCGCGCTCCTCACCCGCGGCGTCCTCGACCGGATCAGCCGCACCAAGCACGGCAGAACCGCCGCCGCGAACACGGCCAACCGCAAGCGCATGTGCCT
>NZ_JABWGN010000077.1 GCF_013363975.1 Nonomuraea montanisoli
GGGCCGTGGCTGCGCCGCTGGGTGCCCGTCGCGGGGCTCGGCGGCGCGGCCGGTTCGGCGCTGCTGATGTCCACGCCGCCCGGCGTGTTCGCCCGTATCGTGCCGGTCCTGGTGGCCGCCGGGTCGCTGGCGCTGCTCGTCCAGCCACGGCTGGCCGCCCTCCGCCGCCACAGCGACGGCGGCGTGCTGCGGCCCGTGGCGCTGGTGGCGCTGTCGGTCTACAGCGGCTATTTCGGCGCCGGATCGGGCGTCATGGTCCTCGCGCTGCGGCTGATCACCCC
>NZ_JABWGN010000078.1 GCF_013363975.1 Nonomuraea montanisoli
CGTCGTTCCGGGAGCCGTTCGCGGGGCCGTCCTGGCCGGGAGGCGGCGCGCGGCGCGGCTGCTGCGCCGGGGGGCCGAAGATGTCGGTTGACACGCCGGGAGGCAGGCCCTCGATCCGCGGCCTCCTGCTCGTGGTGCCCGAGCTGGGCAGGGGCACCGAGGAGTAGGGGTCTGTCGGCGAGTCGATCGGCCCGGCGTTACGCACGCCTCAAACTCCTCCCGCTACGCTGCCTCATCTTCAGGCAACAGTAAGGCTCGAGCATCTGGATATGTCACGGA
>NZ_JABWGN010000079.1 GCF_013363975.1 Nonomuraea montanisoli
CTATCCCGTCCTGGGTGACCGGGAGATGCGCGTACTGGCCAACCGGCCGTCGATGGTCCAAGCCTGGCTACGCGGGCTACAGGGCGAACTGGCCCCTTCCTACATCAAGGTCCAGCTGGCGCACGTGTCCGCTGTCTTCTCCGCGGCCGTGGACGACGGCCTCGTCGCGCGGAACCCCTGCAAGGCATCGGTCGTCCGAGCACCCAAGGTCTCGCGCGACAGGGTGAAGCCGTGGACGTACGAGAGGGTGGAAGGCATGCGGGCCGCTCTCGGGCAGA
>NZ_JABWGN010000007.1 GCF_013363975.1 Nonomuraea montanisoli
GATCGGCGGGCTGGTGCAGATCCCGTGCATCGAGCGCAACGCGGTGGCCTCGATCAAGGCGATCACCGCGGCGCGGATCGCGCTGCGCGGCGACGGGCGCCACTTCGTCGCCCTGGACAAGGCCATCCGCACGATGAAGGTCACTGGCCGGGACATGCTCGACAAGTACAAGGAGACCTCACGCGGCGGCCTGGCCGTCAACGTCATCGAGTGCTGACGCACGGCGGCCACGGGCGGCCGTGGATCCTACCGAGTCCCTGGGAATGTCAAGGCGAACAGGTAACGTGAGGGCATGACGTCGCATCACCACCACGAGGTCGTCACCATCCCTCGTGGCGAATACGAGGCGTTGAAGGCCGAGGTCCGACGGCTGCGTCGAGAAGTGGGGCGTCAGCAGGCCATGCGCGCCATCATGGACAACGCGGCCGACGCGGGCCACACGCGGACGTTCACTCGCGACGAGTTGGCCGCCGAGTGGGGCATCGTCGGCTGACCGGCGTATCGCTTTTCCGGAGCGTGCTTGGGAACAGATCGAAGCCCTTCCGGAGAGTCTGCGCAGACCTGTTCAGCTCGCTATCTTCACCCTGCTCGACGAGCCACGGCCCACGCTCGCCGAGCCAATGGATGGTGTTCCGAACGCCTACGAGCTCAATCTCGTCAGCGATGATGCCACCACTGGTACATGATCACCTTGCGCGAAGGCGCTGAGGTGATCACCATCAAAGTAGTCCGCCCGAATCTCTGATCGTCTGTACAGACCATCTGAGATGCGGCGGCCTGACCGTCGGCGTCATCGGGTGTTGGCCGCCCCGGCCACCTCCGAGGCGGCCGGGGCGGCGGCGGGCTGCCGGGAGGCGCCGCGCAGCGGCAGCTCCTTGAGGAAGACCACGGCCACGAACCCGAGCAGGGTGACCGGCACGCCCACGAGGAACACCGTCTCCAGGCCCCGGGTGAACGCCTCCAGCACGATGCCCCTGATCGGCTCCGGGAGATGCTGGATCTCGCTGGGGCTGCCGAGCGAGAGCGAGCCGCCGCCGGGCACCTTGACGTGCCGGGCGGCGAGCATGCCGGTCATCTCGTCCTTGAGCCGGTTGACGAGGATCGCGCCGAACGCGGCCACGCCGACGGCGCCGCCGAGCGACCGGAAGAACGACACGCCGGCCGTGGTGGAGGCCATGTCGCGCGGCTCGGAGCCGTTCTGCGCGGCCAGGATGAGCATCTGCATGGACAGGCCCAGCCCGAGGCCCAGGACGGCCACGTCGAACCCGATCAGCCACTCGCTGGAGTCGACGTGCAGCCGCGACAGCAGGAACTGGCCCACGGCCACGATCAGCAGGCCGGCGACCGGGAAGACCTTCCACTTCCCGGTGCGGGTGACGATGCGCCCGGAGATCACGCCCGAGACGAACAGCGACAGGACCATGGGCAGCGTCATCAGGCCGGAGTTGGCCGGGCTCAGCCCCTTGACGATCTGGAGGTACTGCGGCAGGTAGATCATCGCGCCGAACATCGCCATGCCGACGAACAGCGACGACAGGCTCGTCAGCACGAACGTGCGGTTGCCGAACAGCCGGGGCGGCAGGATCGGCGTACGGGCCGCGCGCTCGGCCAGGACGGCCAGCACCAGCATGACCGCGCTGGTGGCGCCCAGCAGGTACGTCCAGGGGGAGTTCCACTCGAACTCCTGGCCGCCGAGCGTGAGCAGCAGCATGAGGGCCGTGGCGCTGGCCGTGATCGTGGTGGCGCCCCAGATGTCGATCGTGGTGTCCCGCTTGATCTTCGGCAGCTTCAGCACCTGCTGGATCACGACGAACGCGACCACCGCGAACGGCACCACGACGTAGAAGCACCACCGCCAGCCGAGCCAGTCGGTGTCCACGATGAACCCGCCGAGCAGCGGGCCGGCGACGGTGGAGATGCCGAAGACGGCGCCCATGTAGCCGGAGTAGCGGCCGCGCTCGCGGGGCGAGACGATGTCGCCGAGGATCACCTGCGCGAGGGCGGACAGGCCGCCGACGCCGATGCCCTGCACGGCTCGGGCCGCGATGAGCTGGCCCATGTCCTGGGAGAGGCCGGCCACGAGCGAGGCGGCGACGAACAGGCCGAGGGCGACCTGGAAGAGCAGCTTGCGGCCGAAGATGTCGGACAGCTTGCCCCACAGCGGCGTGGACACGGTCATCGTGAGCATGGTGGCGGAGGCCACCCACGAGTACTGGTCCTGGCCGCCGAGCTCGCCGACGATCGTCGGCAGGGCCGTGCCGACCACCGACGTCGAGATCATCGAGGTCAGCATGGCGAGCATGAGCCCCGACATCACCTTCAGAATCTCGCGGTGGGTGTACTGCCGCGTCTGAGTCATCAGGGCGTCATGCCTCCTGTCGGGCCGGGGGAAAGGGGGCGCTGGGTGCGCGTTCCTCCAGTATACGCTCGTTTACTAGCCGCGCGGCAAGTGGGCGTCGGGGCGTTAGAGTTTTCAGGTGGAGCACGTCCAGGTGGAGGCGCGGCCGAGGGGCCGGGAGGCGACGCGAGCGCGGCTGCTCGCCGCCGCCCGCGCGCTGTTCGCCGAGCACGGTTACGAGCACGTCACCGTACGCATGATCGCCGCCGCAGCCGAGGCCAACCTCGCCCTCGTCGGCCGCTACTTCGGGTCGAAGGCCGGGCTGTTCCGCGAGGTGCTGGCCGAGGAGCCGACCATCGCCCCCGTCCTCGACGGCGACCGGGCCGGGCTGCCCGCGCGGCTGGCCGAGTACGCCGCGCTGCGCATGCACGCCGACCCCGAGAGCCGCATCCTGCGCTCGCTCGAACGCTCGGCCGGCGATCCCGAGATCCGGCGGCTCGTCGGCGAGCGGGTGCGCACGGCCGTGATCGAGCCGCTGGCCGAGCGCCTCGGCGGGCCCGACGCGATGGCCCGCGCCCGGCTGGCGACGGCGGTCTTCCTCGGGGTGGGAGCGCTGCGTCGCAACCTCGGGCCGGAGGAGCCGACACCGGCCGACATCGCCCGCCTGACCGCCGCCTTCGAGGCGTGCCTGGGCGACGTCCCGCCTGAAGGCTGAAGGCGGCACGACGACGCCGGAGGCCCCTGGTGCGGCGGCTCTCCGGCGTCTCGCGTGCCCCGTGCTTCGTGCTCCGGGCTGCGGTCCGGCTCCGGCTAGGCGGTCTTCGCCTTGGCGTAGTCCGCGGCCCCGCCCGCGAAGTCGAACACGATGACCGACTCGTCGCCCACGACCCACGCGTCGTGCCCCGGCGGCGCGACGAAGACCTCGCCCGGGCCGATCTCCGCCTCGGTGCCGTCGTCCATGCGGAAGCGGAGCCTGCCCTTGGCGACGAACCCGTTGTGGTGGACCTCGCACGACTCGGTCCCGGCGATCGGCTTGACGGACGCCGACCAGCGCCAGCCCGGTTCGAACGTGGCCACGCCGAAGGTCAGGCCGGTCAGGTTGCACACCTCCAGGTGCCCCATCGGGAAGTCGCGGCGCTCGTCGGGCTTGTCGATGCTCTTGACTTCGATCATGACGTCCCCCTTCGTCACTTTTCAGTGTTCCACCACGGTCGGAGCGCGCGAAGGGGGCCTCAGAGCAGGCGTGACCGGTAGACCTCGCGGGCCCGGTCGTACAGGGCCAGGTGGTCCTCGAACTGCCGCTCGCCGTCGAACCGGCCGGACTCCTTGAGGATCACCTCCAGCCGGTCGAGCCAGGCCAGGCACCACCGCACGTCCTCCGGCCGGGCCACGTGCGCGCCCGCCACGTCCAGGTGGACCGGGCTCGTGTGGGCGTGGGCGCCGCTCCGGTGGTGGCTGCGCGGGTGCGGCCCGCCGGTGGCGACGGCGACGACGTACGTCGGCTCGCCCACGACCAGCGTCGCGCTCAGCCGTCCCGGCGGCCCCTGCGCCAGCACCCCGTCCGCCGTGCGGATCTCCAGCTCCTGCACCTCCGGCCCGGCCGAGGCGACGGTGATCTCCACCCGCTCGCCCGGCGTCACGTCGAGGGTGCTCCCGGGGCCCAGGCCGTTCACCGAGAGCTCCAGCCAGGGGCCGGAGGTGGCGAAGGTGCGGCCGCGCCGGACCGCCTCCGCGTACGACTCGACGCTCAGCGGGCCCTCGACCCGCGCGTACACCCGCGCCCATCCCGGCGGGCCCGACGCGGTGCCGCGGCGCAGGAACGACAGCACGGCGTCGGTCCCCGCCGTCACCGCCAGCCGGTTGCCCGCGCCGATCAGCCGCCGGTATACGGCGGCCGTGGCCGCGATCGACGAGTGGTTCAGCACGTCGAGGGTGTCCACCAGGCCGAGTGCGGCGTCGGCCACGATCTCCCTGGCCGCGCAGTTACGCCCCCGGTCGAGCACGACGTCCGGCGGGTCGGCGTCGGAGAACGGGGTGTGGAACGGGTGGCCGTAGCCGAGGACCGCGCCCAGCCCGTGCAGCTCCCCGCAGGCGACGGCGTTCGGCGGCCAGTCGGCGGCGCCGGCGAAGCCCGCGTGGAAGCGTCCGGGCAGCCCGCGCGGCCCGAACGCGCTGAGGTGGCCGACCAGGTCCTCCCGGTACTCGACCCCGAACCTGGCCACGTGCCGCGCGTCCGACCAGGGCAGGTCGGCGCCCAGCCAGTGCGTGAGCGCCTCCAGGTCGTACACCCGCGCGCCCGCCACGTTGCCCGCCACCAGGTTGAGCACGTGGAGGTCCTCGCCGTGCTGCGCCGCCGCGGCCAGCGCGGGCGCGGCCGGCTCCTCGCCCATCCAGTTGAGGTGGACGTGCAGGTCGCCGCCGTACCAGCCGCGCGCCGCCGCGTCGTACAGCCGCTCGGGGGTCAGCTCGACCGGCGTCTCCGCCCCGGCCGCGGGGGTCAGCTCGGCGCGGGCCTCGGCGTACTCCATGCCGCGCGTGACCGTCACCGTGACGGGCTCGGCGGGCACCGTGAGCACGAGGTCGTCGCCGTGGAAGTACGGGCGGCGGTGGGCGTCCATCTTGTGCGGCACGCCGTCGGGGTACCAGCCCTGGCCGTTCGCGCCGGTCACGCTCCACCGGCACGGGAATCCGGCGCGCAACCGGAGCCGGGCCGCCGGCGCCCGTCGGACCAGCGGCGCGAGGTCCACCCGCCGCCCGTCGACGGAGACCTCCCGCTCCACCTCCACCACCCGCGCGCCGCCGGGCTCCACCTCGTGGGGCGTGCCGTCCACGAGCACCGTGACGGGCTCGTCCCGGCTGGAGTCGAGCAGCAGCGCCGTACGCGGGGGCGGTCCGTCGCCGGCGACCACCCGCGTGACGCACTCCAGCGCATGGGCGCGGCCGGGGGCGAGGCGCAGCGCGGGCAGGTTGTCGGGCACGTCGCCGGCCAGCGCGTCCCGGACCGCGCGTTCGACGTCCACCTCGCCGAGGCGGTCCTCCAGCTCGCGGGGCGAGGCGCCCGGATGGCGTCCGGCGAGCTGCCGGAAGCAGGCGCCCCGGTAGTCGTGCCGCCTCATGTCGAGGAAGACGGTGGCCCAGGCCTGCACGATGTACGTCAGGCGGTTCTCGCCCCAGGTGGGGCCGTGCTCGTCGCGGAGGGCGCGGTACTCGTCGAGGGCGCGCGCCACCGACGCGGGCAGCAGAGGGTCGGGAGGTAAGGGATCGTCGTCGCGCATGAGCGGGCTCCTCGGCTCAGACAATCTTCACGTTCATCTCAAAGTAAAGGAATGCCGGGCTCAGGGCAGGCAAAGACGGCGCTTCTAGCGTTCGTTCCGGCGGCGGATCGAGGGGCGGAGTCGACGGGACTCCACGAGACCGCCGCGGATCGGGGAAGCACTCATGCGTTTCGTCAAGCCGCTCACCGTAGGCGTCGCCGGTGCCGTGCTGCTCGCCGTGCCGTTCGCGGGCGTCTCGCTCGCGGCCACCGCCGAGCCCGCGCCCGAGCCGGCGGTGACCGTCGTGGGGGACGACCATCGGGCCCCGGTGCATCAGGTCTCGGTGAAGGCCGAGGTCACGCCGGGCGAGGTCGCCGCCGGTGACGCGTACAAGGTCACGATCTTCGCGAAGGGGGTGCGGCCGGGCGCCACGGCCACGGTCAGGAGCCCGCAGGGCGTCACGTACAAGGTGGCCCTGAACGACGGCAGGGCGACCAAGACGCTGACCGTCCCGCGCGCGACCAAGCCGGGCCGCTACAAGCTGGGCGTGACGGTCGCCGGCCGGGTGACGACGGCGGAGTTCACGGTGACGCGCGACGAGCGCGACGGCCATGACAGCCGGGGGCGAACATCGGGTGAACGACGGATGTCGGGAAGCGTAGATCTGATCGTTACGGCCGCGACTCGCCCCCGACATCTCTCGTCGTGAGCATGGCCGCATGACGATCATGTCCGCGCCACCAGCGGTGATCCATGGCAGAACCACCTCCTGACCAGCCGTCACAACCGGCCCTCGACCTCGATCTCGACCAGCTCAGGAAACGCGCGGCCCCGGCCTTCGACGACGCCTCGGAGGCGGTGCTCCTGGCCGTGCGGAACGCGTACGGCACGCTGGACGCGCTGGGCGGCTGGCCCGCCGGGGAAGAGGCCGACAAGGCGTTCGTCGAGTGGTACAAGCCGAAGCGCGACGAGATGCGCCACTGGATCACGGAGTTCGCGAAGGTGTACGCGGACATCGCCGACGGCCTCCTCACCATGCGCCACAACGTGAAGGAGGTCGACTGGGGCATCGCGGACGACATCAAGCTCTCGGACGTGCCGGTCTACGAGTGGCCGAAGGACGACCGCCCATGGTGACGCCCATCAGGCCGATGCTGTCGCCGACGGCCCTGTCCGGAGCCAGGGTCCTGTCGCCCGCCACCCTCATGACGACCCTGCTCATCGCCTCCGGCGGGACCATGGTCGCGCTGCGGATCTACGCCGGTGTCACCGCCCCCGAGATCGACCCCGCCGCGCTGCGGAAGGCGGCCGCCGCCTTCCGCAGGCTCGCCGACGACCTGAACGGCCCTGAGCAGCCGCCCCAGACCGGCAAGGCAGGCAAGGCCGGCGGGGTCGCCGAGATGGCGGACGACGCCGCCGCCTCGGTGTGGAACAACAACGGCGGCCAGAGCGTGGACGCCTTCGCCCGCCTCTACATCCTGCGCATCATGGGCTTCCCGCCCGCGTTCGCCAAGGACTGCCGCGTGATCGCCGCCGGCTGCGACGCGTACGCCGGGCTCGTGGAGGCGGTGCGCAAGCAGCTCGCCGAGCTGGACAAAGCGATCCTGCAGTTGCTGTGGCTGGTCTGCTTCCAGCCGCTCACGACCGCGCTGTACGGCGTGGCGCAGGCGATGGCCGCCGCCCAGATGGCGCGCCTGGTGAAGCTGGCCCAGGCGGTCAAGGCCGTCTTCGGCCTCAACGTCGGCCGCGTCCTGCAGATCTGCCTGCCGGGCTACGTGCTGACCACGCTCAACTACGCCGTCGTCGACGGCGCCGCGTACGCCACCGGAGCCCTCGCGCTCGACGCGCTGAGCGACGCCTCCAACGGGCGGCCGACGAGGTCACGCGGCGAGAACGCCGAGGAGTTCGGGGAGATCGTCGCCGGGAACACCGGCTACATCCTCGGCTACGACGTGGCCAAGCTGGGCCTGCCCGGGCCGGCCACGCGGGGCAGTGAGATGGTGGCGCGGCTGGTCGGCTCGGGCTTCGGCTACACCCCGGTCAAGAGCGCCCTGGACGAGGACGACGACCAGATCATGACGACGCCGGAGGAGTGGGCGTCCAAGATCGAGGGGCACGGTCTGCGCGCGCTCATCTTCCCCCCGGGCTGGCGGTTCGGCCGCTGACCCGCCGTTCCGACGCCCGGTTGAGCCCGTCCTCGAGACCGTCGAGCACGGCGTTGCAGTCCCGCAACAGCGTTCCCGCGTCGGCGGCGGTGAGCATGAAGACTCCCAGCCAGTTCGCGACGCCGGCGGCGGGGTCGTAGGCGGGGATGGCCTCGCCGATCGGCCGGTCGAAGGCCGCCACGGCCTCGATGGCGCTGCCCGGCGACAGGATCGCCGGCCAGTCCACGGCCCGGGGCTGCCAGGGCGGCGTGCTGCGCCACGGGTTTCCCGCCGAGTCGGCCGGAACGGCGACGACGGAGGCAGCGGCGCCGTGCCCCTCGACCAGCATCCGCTCGGGGTAGACGACGCGTTCGCCGAGCAACTGCCGGGTGAGCATCGCGATCGGGTCGAGCCCGAACACCTCCTCGATCTGCTTGGTGATCATGACACCGCCGAACCTGGCGCCGGTCTCGATGACGGCCGGCACCCCGCCGGCACGGAGCTTCAGCTCCGTGTGCGTGCCGCAGGTGCCGAGCCCGAGCGCGTCCACGGCCTGCCGGGAGACCTCCTCGACGACGCGCTGCAACGGCTCGGGCAGCACGCACGGCATGAGGCTGGCGACCTCGTTGAACGGCGGGATCGGAGGCAGCCGCGCCGCGATGCACAGCGGGTGGTAGACGCCGTCGGCGACGATTCCCTCCACGCTCACGTAGTCGGCGTAGCCGGGCACGTCGTACCAGCCGTCGACGGAGCCGGTGACGATCTCCTCGACGAGCAGGTGGCGGTCGGCCTCGGTCTCGTACAGCTCGCTCATCCCCACCTGGTTGCCCTTGTCCAGGGCGGGGGCGACCTGGGCCCACGCGGAGGACACGTCGTCCGGCGAGTGGAGGACGAGCTGGGCGATCGAGCCGGCGCCCCACGCCGGTTTCAGGAGGACGGGCGGGGTCAGCTCGGTCAGCGCGGCGCGCAGGTCCGCCTCGGTCGAGACCCGGCGGAAGCCGGGGATGGGCACGCCGGCGGCCGCCCAGCTCTCCCTCATGAGCCGCTTGTCGCGGGCCTTCTCCGCCGCGGTGGCGCCGGCTCCTGCCAGGCCGAGCAGGTCGGCGGCGTGCGCCACCGCCAGGACCGCGAACTCCGACAGCGTCATGACGGCGTCGGCGCCGACGGCCTTGGCGCGCCGGACGATCTCGTCCACGGCGGCCTCCCCGCGGACACCGCCGGCATGGGTTTCGGCGATGCTCGCGCAGTACGGTCGCCAGCGCTCCGCGCCGGTGTCCGGCAGCGGCATGAGCGCGAGCATGTGCAACTCGCCGCAGCCCGCGACGCGCGGCAGGATGTGGTCGAGCGGCGCGCCGCCCTTGGCGTAGACGTACAGGATCTTGTTCACGTGACGTTCTCCTTCGTGGCCGTGGGTGCCTCCGCGGTGGCGCGCGGCCGCTGCCGGCTCAGGCGCAGCAGTACGGCCAGCGCCGCCATGAGCACGGTCGTGCCGACGGCGACATGGATGAGGAACAGGTTCATCGCGCCTCTGGACAGGTAGCCGCCGAGGGCGAGCACGACGAGAGCGCAGACGGAGCGGTCGATGAGCGACTCCAGCGACAGCAGCGTGGCGCGGTGGCGCGAGTCGGTGATGGCGGTGTTGATCAGCCGCCGCTGGACGGGGAAGACCAGGCCCGAGGCCAGCGAGAAGACGCACAGGCAGATCACCGTCCCGGTCAGCCCGGCCGGGACGAGCACGGCCAGCGTGGCCGCCATGATCACAGTGAGCGCGAACACCACCGGCACGTCCCCGAAGCGCCGCAGCCAGGTCGAGCGGGCCGCGCCCATCAGCTCGAAGACCGTGGTCACCGCCATCACCACCCCGAACACCGCCAGCGGCAACCCCTTGACGGTGAGGATCGGCTGGAAGAGGTTGGCCTGACCGATGCGCACCAGGGTGAAGACGGCCACCCCCTGGGCGATGAGCAGCATCAGGAGGGGGGAGCGCCACAGCGTCTTGCCCGCGAGGAGCTGCTCGCGCACCGACGGGCGCCGTCCGTCGTGCTCCCCGCCCCCCGAGGGCAGGGCGGGCAGCCGGAGCGCGAGCAGGACGGCGACCGCGCTGCAGGCGGCCGACAGCCAGTACGGCGAAGGCGCGTACCACTGCATGAGCACGCCCGCGGCGGGAAGGCCGGCGATGCGGCCGGTCAGCGTGTAGGCGCGTCCGCTGCCCTCGGCCTGCTGGTAGGCCGCGACGGACCCCGAGCGTCGCAGGTACTCGTACAGGTAGGCGCTGCCCGCGCCGGACACCAGCGAGTTGCCGAGTGCGACGAGCAGGAAGTGGACGAGGAATCCGGCGTAGGACGTCCAGGCGACCGGGACGAGGTTGGCCGCCGTCAGCACGAGCGCGCCGGCCTGGAGGAACCTGCGGTAGTCGAAGCGGTCGGCCAGCGCGCCGGTCGGGATCTCCAGGAGGCAGAACGCCAGGTAGTAGATGCTCTGGATGCCGAAGATCTGCCCGTCGGACAGTCCGCTGTCGTGCTGGTAGACGTAGTAGATCGGCAGCCACCACAGCAGACCGGTGAACAGCTTGTAGCCGTTGAAGATCCTGATGACGCGCCGGGCGGCCGGTGCGACGTCCGCCGTCATGACGCCGGCCGGTAGGGCCGGATCTGCAGGAGTTTGATGCGGTCGCCGTCCAGGGCCCACTCGATGTCGACGGGGACCCCGTAGAGGTAGTCGGGGGAGAAGTGGGACTGCAGCAGGCGGCCGATCAGCGCCAGGCGGGCGAGGGAGTCCTTCGTGGCCGGGGCCAGGTCGGACCGCGCGGATCCGAGGGAGATCGTCCGGCCGCCGCCCTCGACGGTGTTGTAGAGATGCTGCAGGGGATCGGCGGTCCCGGTGACGACGTCGGCGACCGAGCTCGTGGAGATGTTGACGTAGACGTTCCTGAAGTCGCGGGGGTCGGCCGGGTTGCAGGTGACCAGGACGCCGCCGAGGGGGACGTCGACCCACTCCTGCACGATCACCCCCATGTAGCAGTCCTCCAAGGGGATGCCGGCCTGCTCGCGCAGCCGTACGCTGCGTGCGGACACCAGCGAGGACCACACCTCCTTGATGCCGTCGGCGATCGACTCCAGGGTGCGCGCGTGCGCCACCGACTCGTAGACCCCCGCCGCGGAGAAGCCCGCCAGGTCCTCCGCGTTGGACGAGCTGCGCACCACGAACTGCCCGACGCCGGACAGGTGGCTGACGATGGCGTCGTCGATCCGCCGCAGGAGGTCGCCGGGCAGTCGCGTCTCCACGATCATCTGCTGGAGCTCCGCGCAGATGTCCTCGACGTGGCGGGTCCGCGCCTCCAGCGCCATCTTCAGGCGGCCGATGGTCTGCTGGATCCGCGGCGACGACTCCAGGAACTGCCGCTGCAGGGAGAAGGGCAGCGCGATGCCGCGCGGTACCTCGACGTGCTGCCTGATCAGGCGCTCGGCGGCGGCCGACAGGGTGGCGTCGTCGGCGGGGCCGGTGACGCCGAGCCGCCCGGCCAGGTAGCCGAGGAGGTCGGACCGCGGCGGCCGGGGGATCTGGTAGAAGCCGAGCCACCGGCGTGAGCCGTGCTCCAGCACGTGGCACACCTCGCCGAGGTTGGCTGCCTTGGTGCCGTAGCGGTAGTGGTCGCCCATCCGCAGCCATGACAGCGGGACGATCTCGGCGGCGGCCGTCTCGGGCCGTTCCAGCGCGACGCGTTCGGTGGTCCACGGCGGCCGGGAGTCGAGACCGGCGGGCGGGTCGGCCGCCTCGATGAGCACCTCGGGAGCGTCGGGCGCCACCTCGTACCTCACCCAGCCGCCGTCGAGCTCGGCCAGGCCGGGCCGGTCGAGCAGGTCGGTCTGGATGGCGTTGGGGATGCCCCACCCGGTGGCCAGCACGTTGGTGTGCGACAGCGGGGTGGTGTGCTCCGTGTTGACCAGGCCGGACACCCGCGGGACGTCGTCGGGCACGCGGGGCATGACGATGATGTCGTGCCATTCCACGGAGCCGGCGGCGGCGCGGTAGTCGGCGGCCGACGCGAAGAGCCGGAGCCTGCCGTGCGTCGTGCCGCTGTTGAGCGCCACGAACGGCGCCTGGGACAGCAGCTCGTGGGCGAGGAGCCGCGGTAATTCCTCCTCCGGGATGCCCGCGACGTGGGTCTCCTGGAGGTGGTTGGCCGGCTTGAGGAAGAGCGGCACCGACGGGTGGAGGTGCGCGCGCACGTGGCGGTAGAAGGACAGCAGCATGTCCGCGGACATGGTGTCGGCCTCCACGGTCTCCAGCGACAGGAAGACACGCTCCTCCCCGTCGCCGTCGTCCTGCCTGCGCCGGTGCAACGCCAGCAGGCCCAGCAGGAAGCGCCGGTCGGGACGGACGTAGACGTCGTGGTTGAAGGCGTCGATGTCGCGCAGCAGGTCCTCCGCCGGCACGCCGAGGATGTGCTCGGCGATGTAATGCACGTGCAGCGGGTTGCCGGTGCTGTCGATGACGTGGAACTCCGCCTTTTCGAGATCCACCACGACCTTCACGAACGGGAAGCCGGCCAGGCGCCCGGCGAGCTTCATGAACGTCGGGACGGTCAACGGCACGTCCAGTGTGGCGGGAATGACGGAGGTGCGGGGAAGTGTCTTCACGGGATCTCCTTTCGCTACCGTGTGCGGGGTTCGCCACTGTGTGCGGGCACGCGGGAGGGCACCGTACGCTCATTGCGCGGACGGTGCCGTGTTGCTGTTCATGGGTGGTGCGTGAAGGGCGAATACGCCCGACGCGGCTCGGCCGCGCGGTCTCCCGGGACAATGGCCGGAGACGTCAGAAGGGGTGGCGCGGCTGTTCGGCACGGCGCGCGGAATAAGCTTGAGAATAACTCGCCGAGGTCACTGGGTCGCGAATAGCTAATATCTCATCTGCTGCAACCTTAAACCTTTCTGCGTTCAAGCACGTCTGTGGCGGGGCGGTTGTGCGCCGTCGCCTGGGTACGACGATACACATGCCCTGCAGTAAGGAAAAATCACCAAATGGCGGTCGCGGTGTCCTGCGTATGCCGGCGGCCCCGGGTTTGCCCTCGTCATCGGCGGGGACTATGATCAAGAAGTAAATGCGGCGCTAATTCGCATTGCCGTACGACGCATCTCACGCGTAACGCATCCCTCGATTTCGCGGGATGCGGGTCGCCGCGTCGTCGGCGATGGGAGTGGTGCTCGCGCCATGGCCGGCCGAAACCCGCTTGAGCGGTCACGGTGGTCCTTGCCAGACTGGGAATCCGCCCCGACCTGGAGCCGCCAGCGTCACCCATTCGCGAGAGCCGGGCCGTGAAAGAGCTGGTCAGTGGAAGAACCTAGTCATGACGATCTCGGGTTCGCCGTCGAGATCGCCTGCGACGAGTCCGGCTCGGAGGGCGAGAAGCTGGTCGGCGGCAACACGAACATGTTCACCCACGCGAGCGTGCGGATGGACGTCCGGGCGGCGGAGCGGTGCCTCGAGGCCGTGCGCGAGCGGGCTCCCTCCCCGACCACCATGTACAAGTCCAGCATCCTGCGCCGCGCCAAGCACCGCTGGGTGGTGGCCTGGCTGCTCGGCCCCTCGGGCCCGTTGTTCGGTCACGCCCACGTCCACCTGATCGACAAGCCGCGCTTCTTCACCGTCCGGCTCGCCGACCTGCTCACGGGCGACCCCACGCGGGCGCGTCGCCTGGCCGCCGCGCTCGGCCTCGAGGGGCCGCGGGTGTACGGCGCGGAGACCTGGACCGCGTTCCTGGCCTCGCTCAACGACGTCCTGAGGGCCCGCAACGGCCGGGTCGAGATCACCGCGGACGCCGCGTTCGAGCTGGCGGAGTCCCTGCGCCCCGCCGCGCCGCCCGGCGGCCCGGTGGCCGAGCTCATGGACCTGCTCCTCCGCGCCAGGCCGCGGGTGGAGGCGTTCGGCGAGCGGCCCCCCGGCGCGATGCCCGTCCTCGACCCGCTCATCGCGGCCATCGTTGGCACCGTCGCCCACTGGGGCCGGGGCGGCGCCCGCGTGCGCGTCGTCCACGACCGGCAGACCATCCTGACCGACGACCGGATCGCCGAGCTGACGAGCCTCACGGGGCCGCTGCCCGGCGGCGGCCGGCTGGACGGGTTCCGCCTGGCGCCCTCCGACTCGGACGTCCGGATCCAGGTGGCCGACCTGCTGGCCGGCGCGGCCCGGCAGATCGCCGAGAGCGACCTGCGGGGCCGCGCCGACCCGGAACTGAAGGCCCTGCTCCGCCCCTACACGTCCTTCTGGGGGTTCAGCGGGCGTACGTCTTGATGATCCTGCCGTTCTTGTCCGCCGCCAGGTAGCCGGTGCCGTAATCGTCGCCGACGTAGTACAGGATGACCGGCTGGTTCTTCGCGAACACCCAGGCGCCCTGCGCGATCACATAGTGCGTGGTCGGCTTCTTGATGCCGAGCCGCCGGTCGGCGTAGGCGCGCAGCTTCGGCAGGGAGTCCCAGTCGAACGACTGTGCCGAGAACGGCTTCGTGTCCGAGCTGAGCGAGCCGCCGGTCGCGCGGCTCACCTGGCCGTCGCGGTACGTGTACGTGTCGTATCCCTTCTTCTCGGGCACCGCCACCTGGGCGATCGCGTACTCCCCGTACACGGTGAACCCCGTGAAGAGCTTGCTGCCCGACGCCTTCTCCAGCGCGGCGATGGCCGTGCGGATGCCGGCGGGACTGAGGAGGTCGCCCGCCTCCTTGGGGTTCTCGTAGGCGGGTTTCTTCTTGGCGGGCTTGGTCTTGGCGGGGGTGGAGGTCGCGCCCGGGGTGTCGGGCGTGGTGGTGGGGTCCTGCAGTTGGGGGACCACGATGAGAGCGGCGGCGAGGACGCCGCCGACGGCGGCCACGCCCGCGATCGTCGCGGCCCGCCGCCCGCCGGAGCGCCGCTTCACGTCCCCCGTGGGCAGGCCCACATACGCGTGCTGCTGCCCTGGGCCGGTCGCGTAGCCGCCTCCGGCCGGCACGGGCCCGGAGGTCATGGGGCCGGAGACCATGGGACCGGAGACCATGGGACCGGAGACCATGGGTCCGGAGGCCATGGGGCCGGAAGGCGGGTAGCCGGGCGGCATGGGCCCGGCGGGCGGCGGCGTGAAGGGCGGGGGCGGGGGCGCGGTCACCGCCTGCTCCTCCGCCCGGGCCAGCATCCGGTCCAGCTCC
This sequence comes from Nonomuraea montanisoli, assembly GCF_013363975.1. GTDB lineage: Bacteria > Actinomycetota > Actinomycetes > Streptosporangiales > Streptosporangiaceae > Nonomuraea > Nonomuraea montanisoli. Next base: position 14,912 of record NZ_JABWGN010000007.1, read on the forward strand.
GCCACCGGAGGGCGCGCCCGGGGGTCGGACGCCAGCAGGGCGTGCAGCACGTTCGCCAGCGGCCCCGCCCGGTACGGCGGCGGGACCTGCCCGTTCAGCACGGCCGCGAGCGTCGCGATGGGCGTGTCGCGGCGCAACGGGTGACGGCCCTCCACCGCCACGTACAGCAGCATGCCGAGCGACCACAGGTCGGAGGCGGGGTCGCCCTCGTGGCCGCGCAGCCGTTCCGGGGCGATGTACTCGGGGGAGCCCACCACGTCGCCGCTGGCCGTCAGGCCGGGGGAGTCGAGCATCGCCGCGATGCCGAAGTCGGTGAGCACCGGGCTGCCGTCGGGCCGCAGCAGGACGTTCGCCGGCTTCACGTCGCGGTGGCAGATGCCCGCCTCGTGGGCGGTCCGCAGCGCGGCCAGGATCCCGCGCCCCAGCCGGGCCGCCTCGGCGGGCGCCATCGGGCCCTGGGCGAGCCGGTCGGCCAGCGACAGGCCGCGCACCAGCTCCATGACGATCCACGGGTGCGCCAGGGCCGGTGTGTCCACGATGTGGTGGATGGTCACCACGTTGGGATGGTCGAGCCGGGCCAGCGCGCGGGCCTCGCGCAGCACCCGTTCGCGCAGCATGTGGGCCCGGCTGGAGTCGGGGTCGGGGGAGTCCGAGGGGCGGACCTCCTTGAGCGCGACCTCACGTTGCAGGGCCAGGTCGTAGGCACGCCACACCGTGCCCATGCCGCCGCTGCCCAACCGCCCGACCAGCTCGAATCGGCCGTCGATGACCGTACGCCCGGATGTCACAGCGGACAGCCTAGAGCCGCCAAAGGGGATACATCGGGTTGATCTTCCCGAATCTACCCGGCACGATATTCGGACTCCCCTTTTCCCTATTTCTGGATCACATGTTTCCTCGAAAGCTCCTCCCAGCACTCGTCCTCGCGGCGGTCGTGACGGCGGCCACCGCGACCCCCGCCGGGGCGAACGGCTTCGGCTCCGCCAACGGCTGCTGCCCCTTCGCCGACAACGGCAAGCACTGGTACAACTACGCGTCCCTGGAGACCCGCACGCGCACCGCCGTGAAGGCCGCGCTGCTGAACCTGGACGCCCAGACCGACATGACCGTGGCCGCCGACACCACGCCCGACCCCAGCACCGACGTGGAGTCGTTCGACCGCTACTACGTCGACCACTGGGACCTCGACTGGGACGGCTCCAGCACGGGCTACAACCTGTACGCGTACTCGAAGTGCGTCAAGACCATCGCCCCGGCCGACAGCAGCCAGCCGTGGCGCTGCGACCAGTACGAGGTGCGCTACGACCTGCGCGACATCGACTGGATGACCGCGACCCAGCGGCAGGCCCTGGCGTGCCACGAGATCGGGCACACGGTCGGCCTCGACCACTCCACCGAGTCGACGTCCTGCCTGAAGACCGGCGCGCACAAGATCCTCAAGTACAGCGCGCACGACGTCGCCCACATCAACGGCCGTTACTAGGAGACCGGAGATGCGCAACCTCAAGCTCCTCGCGGCCGGCGTCGCCGCCGCCTCCATCGCCTCCGTCACCGGGTGCGCGGCCCAGCAGAGCGCCGCCGAACAGCCCCAGCGGTCGTTCTGGTCCCAGCTCCACCCGGACGCGGGCGGGACGGGGCAGTACCTGTTCGACTCGCTCGACGACATCACGCCCGGCGCCCGGCCGTCCGGCACGTTCCGCCCGGCCGCCGCGCTCGTGGAGGGCACGGTCGTCGGCGTCGAGCCCGGCATCGCGTACGCCTCGGACGACGACGCGCCGACGCCGCGGGTCGTGCCGTACGAGAGCGCGGAGGCCGCGATCCGCTGGGCCAGCGTCGTGGTCAGGGTCGACAAGGTCCTCGCCGGCAAGCTCGGCCGCGGCTACTCCGGCGGGCAGATCCGGCTGCGGGTCGAGCAGCCCACCGGCACCACGCTCGACGGCCTCCGCCAGTCGCTCGGCACGGCCGGCCGTGGCCTGTTCTACGTGGACAGCGCCCTCGCCCGGGTCAAGCGCCGGGCCGCGTCGCCGCAGGCTCAGGCGTACCAGGCGTCCGTGCACCTCCCGATCGGGCAGGGCGTGTTCATCGAGGAGAAGCCGGGCGCGGCGCTGGTCGCCCCGCTCACGGACGAGAACCGCGCCGCCCAGCTCCTCGGGGACACCGGCGAGCCCGCGCCCACGTCCACCAGCGCCACGCCGTCGGCCGGACCGGACACCGCGAACCCCACGCCGTCCGCCCGGTCCAGCTCGACGGGCGCCTCGCCGTCGGCCGGGCCCGGTTCGCCGCAACCCACGGCAACGGGCGGTTCGCCGCAGCTCAGGGCGGCCGGCGACTCGCCGCTGGCCCGGCTCCGCGGCCGCGCCCAGCGCTCCGCCTGTGAGACGGGCACGGTCACGGACCGCTCCGCCTGCTGACGCGCGCACGACTCGAAGGGGCGTCCCCTGTTCGGGGCGCCCCTTCTTGCTTGCTGTGTCTTCTTGCCGTGTCCACCCTGAAACACCCCATATCGCCATAAGTGCCGAAATTTACGAATATGGGGGCTGAGAAGTGCTGCTCATTCGCGCCCGGTGCGAAACATGACGCTGTCGTGAAGTCTGTCATGCTTGTTCATGGCGCGAATGAAGCGTTGAGTATAAATACATTGAATGTTCTGCTCGATCGGGGATGTGTGCGTATTACAAGCTGATGAGGGGTTCTTGTGACCGCAAGCCGATACCGCTCCATCTTCCATACGCGCCTCACCGCGGCCGACGCCTTCTCGGCGGCCCAGGGAGCGCTGCGTGGCTGGCTGAGGTCGAAGCAGCTCGATGTGGACGCCTTCGACCAGGGAAACGCCAGGCTCGGACCAGGGACGTTCCTGCTGCACAACTCGCGCAACACCCCGGACGGCACGCAGACCAAGCGCTGGCAGCTCCGTGAGACGGGAGGCCCGGGCGCCTGGGTGAGCGCGCTGACCGTGCACGCTCCCGGCCGGGCGCCCGAGGCGGCGCGGACCTGGTTCTGGCTGGACGTCGAGTTCATGCCCGCCGCACTCGACGAAGCCGAGTCCGGGCGCGGGCGCAAGGCCGCGGTCCCCAGGCTGATAGGCGAATTACTCGACCAGGTCCCGGCGAACGACTCCCTGGCCACGCTCACGCGAACTCCGCGCCTCATCCGCCCGGACGACGTCGACGAGCTCATCGACGTGTTATGCGATCCGGACAGACGGCTGCCGACGATCGTGGCCACCGCCCATGCGAAGACGCCATTCGAGGAATGGCGGCGGACCGTCGAGACCGTGACGAAGAACACCGCCGGACTGGCCGGGCTCTATCTCCTTGATCCGTACGCCACCGAGCATTTCAACAAGGAGATCGGATCGTCCCATGGGGTATGGGGCGGAAGCATCCGCACATTTCTTCCGGAGGTGGATCCGGCCGGCGCCGAGGACGCGGTGCGTCACCGTGTTCTTTCGGCGGCGCGGATCGAGTTGGACGTACGGCGCGCGGTCGGGTTGCTGTCCGGGCTTCCGCGGACCCTGAGCGCGGAGTCACGCCTGCCGGCGGCGCTCGCCGGCATCACTCGGACCCTCCTCCTGGAGGACACGCCCAAGCAGGCGCAGGCGCGCACGTCCGCGCCTGCCGAGATGAAGGAACTGCGCACCGAGAACGACCAGCTCCGGCGCAACCTCCACGCGGCGTTCGAGCTGATCGCCGAGGCCGCGCGCAACGAGGACCGGATAGCCGACCTCAACGAGCAGCTCCAGGCTCTGTCCGCCGAGTTCGACACCGTCAACCAGAAAGCGGTGCTGTTGGAGGATCAGGTCCGGGGGCTGCAACGACGGCTCGTCCACATCGGTCATGAGAAGGATGCCTTCGAGCCGCAGGAGCAGCGGACGATCCTGCCCGGCTCCTTCGCCGAGCTCCTGGACCGCATGGAGGAGCTGTCCAGGATCGTGTTCACCGGCGACATCGGCCTGCCCCTGGGCCTCGACGAGATGCCGAACGCCTCCTCCTGGGCCCAGACGACGTGGCAGGCGTTGCTGGCGCTGAACTCCTACGCCGACGCCCGCGCCGCCGACAGGTTCGCCGGGAGCTTCCTGCAGTGGTGCAAGGAGCCTCCTGTCGGCGAGTACGCCATCCCCGCGGGCAAGGTGGCCGCCGACGAGTCCGAGGCGGTGAAGAAGGACATGAGGATGCGGCGTCAGCACACCTTCCCCGTGCCGCCGAAGGTGGACGCGAAGGGCAGGCTCTTCATGGGGGCGCACATCCGGATCGGCGGCGGAGCCGGGATGCGCGCACCGAGGATGCACTACCACGACGGGGTGAAAGCGGCAGGGCTGATCTGCGTGGGCTATATCGGGCCCCACCTGAAGGTGAAGAGCACCAACTGAGGCGCCCAGCCGGGCTCTCAGCCGTGGGTGATGACGACCTTGCCGAAGCCGCCACCCGCCATGGAGTAGCGGTACGCCTCGTGGACGTCCTCGAACGGGAACACCCGGTCGATCGCGGGACGCAGCCGGTGCGCGCTCATGACCCGGTTCACCTGGAGGAAGTGGGCCCGGCTGCCGGTCGCGACCGGGCGCACCACCGCGCCCGCGCCGAACAGGACCCCCGGGTCCACCGGCGCCGCCCCCGCGGGGCCGGACAGGCGGTAGCCGACGAACGCCACCTCGCCGCCGAGCGCCACCGAGCGCAGCGACTCCTCCAGCGGCCCCGCCGGGTCGACGACGCGGTCCGCGCCTCTGCCGTTCGTCAGGGCGCGGACCTCCTCCGACCACGACGGGTTCGCCCGGTAGTCGATCACCTCGTCGGCGCCCAGCTCGCGCAGCCGCGCGGCCTTGTCCGGCCCGGACGTCGTCACGATCACCCGGGCGCCGCCCGCCTTGGCGAACATCAGCGTGAACAGCGACACGCCGCCCGATCCGAGCGTCAGCACGGTGTCGCCCGGCCGGGGCGCGCCGCCGGAGGTCAGCGCGTTCCACGCGGTCACGGCCGCCAGCGGCAGCGCCGCCGCCTCCTCGTACGACAGGTGCTCCGGGATGGGCACCACGCCGTCCTCGCCGAGCACCGCGTACTCGGTCAGCATGCCATTGATCATGGTGCCGAGCTGGGCGGCGTTCTCCAGCAGGAACGGCCCGTCCTGCCAGTGCGGGAACACGGTGGCCGCCACCCGGTCGCCCTGCTTGACCCGGGTGACGTCCGCGCCGACGGCCACCACCTCGCCCACGCCCTCGCAGCCGGGCACGATGCCGGGCGTGATCGGCAGCGGGTAGTCGCCGTTCAGCACCTGCAGGTCGCGAAAGCCCAGCCCGTTGGCGCGCATCCGCACCACGACCTGCCCGCGTCCCGGCGTGGGCTCGTCGTGGTCGGCGGTGGTCAGTCCGTCGAGCCCGCGCCCCGGCTCCAGGTGATAGCTCCTCATCGCACATCCTTCCTCGCAATGTCTCCGATATATGGGGATCATCCGAACGAACGATGACATCGGGCAATTCCCTGGAAGGAATCGCCGGTTGTCGCACGAAGCCGATAGAACTTCCTGGTGAGCATCACCATGACCGAGCGGAGCGGCGTCGGCGGCGGTATCGGGGGCATCGGCGGCGAGCTGAAGCGCTGGCGCCACACGCGCCGCGTCAGCCAGCTCGAACTCGCCACGCTGGCCGGCACGACCCAGCGCCATCTGAGCTTCATCGAGAGCGGCCGCTCCCTGCCGGGGCGCGCCATCGTGATCCGGCTGGCCGAGTCGCTCCGCCTCACGCTGCGCGAGCGCAACGACCTGCTCACCGCGGCGGGCTACGCGCCGGTGTTCGCCGAGTCCGGCTTCGACGAGGCCGCCCTGCGTCCCGTGCGCGCGGCGCTGGAGCAGATCCTGGACGGCCACATGCCGTACCCGGCGCTGGTCATCGGGCCGTACGGAGAGGTGGTGGCGGCGAACGCCGCCATCGAGGTCTTCACCGAGGACGCCGCGCCCGAGCTGCTCGAACCCCCGCTCAACATGCTGCGGCTGATGCTGCACCCGCACGGCATGGGGCACCGCGTGCGCAACCTCCCGGAATGGGGCCGGCACGTCATCGAGAACCTCCGCGCCCGCTCCCGCCGCAGCCCCGACCCGCGCCTCGACGCCCTGATCGACGAGCTGGCCGGTTACGTGCCCCAGACCCCGCTCGGGCCCGACCACCTCGGCTTCGCGGTGCCCATGCGGCTGGCCTCGGCCGACGGGGAGCTGCGGCTGATCACGACGCTGACGTCGTTCGCCACGGCGACGGACGTCACGCTCGCCGAGCTGCGCCTGGAGGCGTTCCTGCCCGCCGACGACGCCACAACAGACCTCCTGCGCGCCCGCGCCCGCCGCCATCGCGCGACCGAGTAGCGGACCGACGACCGAGCAGCAACGAAACGGACCTTCGGTGGACTTCACCATCACGTACACGCCCGCGCCGGACGAGGTGGCGCGAGCCTTCGGACAGGGCCTCAGGCGGCAGCTCGGCGCGCTCCGCGTGGCGCTTCCGGCGATCCTCGTCCTGCTGGGAGCGGCCTGCGCCGTGATGGGCGCCATCGGCCTGGCGGCGGGCATGTTCGCCGGGGCGGTCGTGTTCCCCGTCGCGCTGACGTGGGCGATCCGCCGGGTCGTGCGGCGGCAGCTCGCGTACCTCTGCGTCCCGACGACGCTCCGGCTGACCAGCGAGGGGTACGAGTGCCGGACCGACCAGTACACGACCACCCTCAACTGGTCCATGTTCGGAAATATCGTGACCACGCCGGAGTTCTGGCTGTTCTTCATCGGCAAGCAGTGCACGGCCTTCCTCCCCAGGCGCGCCTTCGACGCCGACCAGCAGGCCGCACTCGACACCTTCTTCGCCGCCCGCCGCTCCTCGGGCACCTCGGTCACCTAAGATCGAAAACGTCGCCGGCATCCGCAGGGAGAGCGCGTGAACCGCACCATCCGCACGATGGACGACGTCATGGAGATGCTGGAGCGGCTCTCGGCATCCGGCTCGGACCGTATGGACGCGCCGGTCGCCTCTGGCCTCGACGGTATGGAGACGTTGGACCGGCTCTTCGCCGCCGACTCCGACCGGTGGACCGCCGAAGCCTCGGCCTGGTGGGACGACTTCTACGCCGACCGCTCCCGACCGATCCCCTTCTTCACCACCAAGCCGGACGAGAGCCTCATCTCGTACGTCGAACGCGGTCTCCTCGGTGGCCCGGCCCCCGCTGGCAGCGCCGCCGCACCGCGCCGTGCCCGGACTCCCAGCCGTTCCCGGACTCCCGGCCGTGCCCTCGACCTGGGTTGCGGCCCCGGCCGCAACGCCCTCTACCTCGCCTCGCTCGGCTTCGAGGTGGACGCCGTGGACCTGTCCCCGGCCGCCGTCGGGTGGGCCCGGCAGCGCGCCGCGGAGACGGCCGCCGACGTCCGCTTCATCGTCGGCGACGCCTTCACCGCCGACCTCGCGCCGCACGGGTACGACCTGGTGTACGACTCCGGCTGCCTGCATCACCTGCCCCCGCACCGCCGGGTGAGCTACCTCGACCTGCTCGACCGGGTTCTGGCGCCCGGCGGCCACCTCGCCGTCGCCTGCTTCGCCGCCGGCGCCATGGGGTCGGAGCTTCCGGACGAGGACTTCTACCGGGACGGACGCCTGCACGGCGGCCTGGCCTACACCCCGGAGTCCCTGCGCTTCATCTTCTCGGACCTCGCGGAGATCGAGATCCGCATGATGGAGGAGCAGCCGCCCGACGGCCCGTGCTTCGGCGTCCCGTTCCTCCTGGCCGCGCTCTTCAGCCGCCGGGCGGTGGGCTGAGCCGTGCAGTCGGAGCCCATGCCCCGCGCGATCAAGGTCGTGCACTTCATCCTGACGCTGCAGACCTGTCTGTGGTTTCTGACCCTGGCGCTCTCCCTCGCGCTCGCCGTCGCGGGGGGCGGGGCAGCGTGGATCATGCCGGTCGTGGCCGCCGCGTGGGCGGCCGTCCAAGGGTGGGCGATGAAGCGCATGCCGGGGCGGCTCCGCAGCACCCGGTGGATCCTGGTCGCGATCGAGGCCGCCCAGGTGGTCATGTTCCTGGCCCTCCGAGCGGCGGACGGCACGTTCGACTCGCCCGCCGCGCTCCTGGTGAACGTGTCCGAGGCCGTGGTGGCCGTCGTCCTGCTCCTGCTGCCGTCGGCGGGGCGCTGGTTCGACCGCCCCCGCGACGGCACTCACCTGACCGCGCCGCGCACCAGCGACGGGTAGTCCTTGAGCGTGATGTTGTCGGCGAAGTCGTCGGTCATCTTCATCATGAGCTTGAGCATGAAGCCCACCTTGAACGTCCAGTTGCGCATCCGGATGCGGGCCGCCGACGGGGGAGCCAGCCACGGCCCGGCGTTTCCCTTCTCCGAGACCTTGGCGTACTCGCGGAAGCCCTCCTCGTACCGCTGGAACGCCGCCCGGTGGTCGCCGCCGGCCACCGCCAGCTCGCCCGCCAGCACGTACGCCCCGACCAGCGCCAGCCCGGAGCCGAACCCGCCGAGCGTGTTGGCGTAGGCCGCGTCGCCCAGCAGCGCCACCCGGCCCTTGGAGTAGTGGTCGATCTTCACCCGGCTGATCGAGTCGAGGTAGAAGTCGCCGGTGCGGCGCACCGCGTCCAGGATCTCGGGCGTCCGCCAGCCCATCCCGGCGTACGCGTCGAGCACGACCCGCTTCATCTGCTCGGTGTCGTAGCGGTCGTAGTCGAGCTGAGGCGAGGCGAAGACGAAGAACACGGACGCCTTGGGGCCGCCCGCGGCGACCATCCGGCCAGGCTCGTTGTACATCTGCGCCTCGGTGCCGAACCGCTCGGGCACGTCGGCCAGGGCGTAGTAGTGGCCGAGGAACTCGACGTAGTCCGACTCGGGGCCGAAGGCCAGGCGGCGCACGTTCGAGTGGATGCCGTCGGCCCCGATCACCAGGTCGAACGTGCGCGGCGCGGACCGCTCGAAGGTCACGTGCACGCCGTCGGGGGTCTCGGTGAGCGAGGTGATCGAGTCGCCGAAGACGTACTCGCAGCCGACCGCCACGCTCTTCTCGTAGACCAGCCGCGCCAGGTCGCCGCGGTGGATCTCCAGCTCGCCGCCGGTGAACTCGCCGGGCAGGACCGCGACCGCCCGGCCGCGGGCGTCGACGAAGGTCTGGTCGGTGCCGCCGGTCTGGAGCCGCCGCACGTCGTCCAGGATGCCCATGCGGCGCAGGACGGTCATGTGGGCGTCCCCCTTGAAGTCCACCGCCTGCCCGCCGGGACGCAGGGTGGGGGCCTTCTCGACGACGGTGACGCGGAAGCCGTAGCGGGCGAGCCAGTAAGCGAGGGCGGGGCCGCCGACGCTGGCACCGGAGATGAGGATGTTGGTGTTCTGCATGTCCACGACTTTCGCGGGACGCGCTGTCACCCTGAGCTCAACCGGCTGACAGTCGGCAACCGCACCCGACAGCACTGACAACGCGCCCCTCCCGCTTCCCGGCCGGCGGGGGCCCGTACACCGACTCGCGCCCCAGCCGGCCGACGGGCGCCGCATCACCTGTCAGCGCGTCGCCCCTGCCTCCCACTCGGCTCCCACAGATCTGAGGAACAGCCGAGGTGTGCGCCCTTCAAGGCGGCTCGGGGGCACGCCCTCAAGGGGGCTGGAGAGCGCGACTCCGCAAGGACGGTTGGGGAGCGCGCCCCCTCAAGGCGGTTCGGAAGTGCGTCCCTCAAGGGGGCTGGGGAAGTGCGCCCTCAAGGGGGCTCGGGAGGGGGAACCCTCAAGGGGGCTCAGCGCGCGACTCCGCCGAGGCGGCTCGGGGGCGGGGCTCAGCCAGGGCGCCTGAGGAGCGTGACTCCGTGGGAGACCTGGAGAGCGTGACCCCGCAGGGGTGGCCAAAGGGCGGCGTTTCGAGTCTTCAAGAGCGACGGGCGCTGCGGCGCTGCACCCCTCAAGACGCCCCGACCAAGCCGGACAGCATGGCCCGGTCAGTCGAAGAGGGCGGACAGCGCCTCCTCCTGGCTCAGCGCGGCGCCCTTGGCGAAGTGCGCGGCGAACGCCTCGGCCCCCAGGAACCCCGTGACCCCGGCCGCCACCCTGGCGACGTCGCGGTCGCCGGTGATCGTGGTGCCGCGCAGCGCGGCGCCCACCCCGAGCAGGTACGCCGCCCGCTCGGCCGCCCCTTCGAGCAGCGCCGGCCCCGCCAGGCCCTCGGCGACGTCGGCCACGTCCGTGTACACCGCCCCGCGCGCCAGCCGCAGCGCCTCGGCGTGCCGGCGCCCGGCCTCCGCCAGGTCGCCCTCGGCCTCGGCCAGCCGCCCGAGCGCGGTGTGGGCGAACGGCCTCATGCCCTCGGTCACGTACGCCCCCGAGACGGCGGACTCCAGCGTCGCCGTGTAGCGGGCCCGGGCCTCGTCGAGGTCGCCGGAGAAGCGGGCCAGGTCGCCCCATCCCAGTTCGAGTGCCGGCACCGAGCCGGACATGCCCGTCCGCCGGGCCAGCTCGGTGGCCTGTTCGAGGTCGGCGCGGGCCCCGGCCAGGTCACCCTCCCGCACCAGCCCCGCCGCCCTGCGGCACAGCACGTCCATCTGCTCGTCCGCCGAGCCGAACTGCCCGTGCAGGTCGAGGGCCTGCGCCCAGAACCGTCTCGCTCCCGCCCAGTCGCCGCGCCAGCTCGCGATCATCGCAAGCCATTCGAGGGCCTGCGCCATGCCCCAGCGCTCGCCGAGGCCGCGGAAGCGCGCCAGTGTCTCCTCCAGCCGGCGCTCGCCTTCGCCTGGCCGGCCCTGCAACAAGGCGATCAGCGCCTCGCCGAGCATGAACACGGCCTGGCTCCACGGATCGGAGTCGAGCAGCCGCCCCCGCCCCTGGATCGTCGCCGAGTCGACGGGGCCCGCCGTCATGCCCCACAGCACGGCCAGGAACGGGTGGCGCAGCTCGCGGTCGATCGATCTCATGATCTCCGCCGCCCGTGCCCACCGCTCGGGCGGCAGGTCGCGTACGGCCAGCAGCACGCACAGGACGTACTCCTCCTCCAACCCCTCCAGCGGCTCACCGCCGGTCCGGTCGAGCAGCCGCACCACGGAGGAGGTGATCTCGCCGCGCCGCCCGCTCAGCCACCAGTACGCCGCCAGCGCCCCGACCAGCCGTGACGCCGTCTCCGGGTCGTCCTGGACGGAGTGCCGGAGCGCGGCCTGCAGATTGTCGTGCTCGGCGGAGAGCGTGGCCAGCCAGTCGAGCTGCTCGGCCCGGCGCAGCCACGGGTCGGCACGCCGCGCCAGGTCGAGATACCAGGCGGCGTGCGCGTCGCGTGCCTGCCGCTGGTCTCCCGCCTCGGCGAGCCGTTCGGCGCAGAACAGGCGGATGGTGTCGAGCATGCGGTAGCGCCCGCCGTCGGCCTCGACGAGGGACTTGTCGACCAGGTCGGCCAGCACGTCGCCGTCACCGCAGACGCTCTCGGCCGCCTCCAGCGACGCGCCCCCCGCGAACACCGAGAACCGCCTGGCGGCCTCCCGCTCCTCGGGGCTGAGCAGGCTCCAGCTCCACTCGACCACCGCGTGGAGGGTGCGGTGCCGGGCCGCCGCCGTGCGGTCGCCGCGGGAGAGCAGCTTGAAACGGCCGTGCTCGTTGAGCCGGGCGGCGATCTCGGGCCCGGTGAACGTGCGCAGCCGGGCCGCGGCCAGCTCGATGGCCAGAGGCAGGCCGTCCAGCGTGGCGCAGATCTCGGCGACCTCCGGGCCGATCGTGAACCCGGGCCGGACGGCCGCGGCCCGCTCGGCGAACAGGCGTACGGCGGGATAGGAGAGCGCGTCGGCCGGGTCGGTGCCCGGCGGCGGCACGGCGAGCGGGGCGAGGGGGACGAGCGCCTCACCGGTGAGCCCCAGCGGCTCCCGGCTGGTGGCCAGGATCGTGAGGCCGGGGCAGGCGTCCAGCAACCGCCGGGCCAGCTCGGCCGCGGCGGCGATCACGTGCTCGCAGTTGTCGAGGACGAGCAGCAGCGGCTGGTCGGCGAGCGCGGCGACGAGGCGGTCGACCGGGTCGGGACGGCCCGCCGCCGGCGCCTGCAGGCCCGCCTCGCGCAGCCCGAGCGCGCCGAGCACGGCCAGCGGCGCCTGCGACCCGTCGTCCACCGGCGACAAATCGGCGAACCCGGCCTCACGCCCGGGACCCGCACGGTGGGCGGCCTCGACGGCCAGGCGGGTCTTGCCGGTGCCGCCGGGACCGATGATCGTGACCAGCCGGGCGTCGCCGAGCGCGGCGATCCTGGCCAGCTCCTCCTCCCGGCCGATGAGCTGGTTGAGCGGAGCGGGCAGCCGCCGCCTCGGGGCCTGCTCCCGGTGCTCCTCGCCGCGCAGGATCGCCAGGTGCAGCTCCGCCAGCTCCGGCGCCGGATCGGCGCCCAGCTCGTCGGCCAGCAGCCGGCGTGTCTCGTCGTAGACGGCCAGCGCGGCCGCCTGCTGCCCGGAGGCGTGCAACGCCCGCATGAGCAGGCCGCGCGGGCGCTCGCGCAGCGGATGGGCCGCGACCAGGTCGCGCAGCTCCGCGACCGGGGCGCCGCCGGGCAGGGCCAGCTCGGCCTCCGCGAGGTCCTCCCTGGCCGCGAGCCGCGCCTCCTCCAGGCGAGCCGCCTGCGGCTGGGCGAACGGCGCGTCGGCCACGTCGGCCAGCGCGGGCCCGCGCCACAGCGCCAGCGCCTCGGTCAGCAGCCGGGCGGCCCGCTCGTGCTGCCCGGCTGCCAGCGACTCGCGGCCCTCGCGGGCCAGCCGCTCGAACCGGTGGGCGTCGACGTCCTCCCGGTCGACCGCCAGGAGGTAGCCGGCGCCGTGGAACTCGACCAGCCCGGCCGGCAGGTTGCGGCGCAGCCTGGAGACGTGGGTCTGGATGGCGTTGGCCGCCCCGGCGGGCGGGTCGTCGCCGTACTGGCCGTCGATGAGCCGCTCCACGCTGACGAGATGCCCGGCGTCGAGCATCAGCAACGCGAGCAGCGCCCGAGGGCGTGGCCCGCCGACGGCTACCGTCTCGCCCCCGGCCGTGCGCACCTCAAGGGGCCCGAGAATTCCGAACTGCACGCCGCTGATTCTGCCGGGTGCGCCGACCGGAACGCATCGGACCGGCGCCACCCTGTGGACAAAGGCCCGGACGCCGCAGCGGCCTGTGGACGGAGCCGCCGCTCTGTCGACAAGGGCCCGGCCGTGTCAGCGTCCTGTGGACGGCGGCCGCGGGATGGGGACGCCCAGCGAGGGGAGGTCGGGCGGGGCGGGGGAGGCGAAGGCGTCCGTCAGCATGACCGAGACCGTGTACAGGTGCCACAGGACGTCCATCCGGGCGCCGGGCGCTTCGCCGCCGACGATGTGCGCCTCGTCCACGACGGCCGCGAGCCCGTCCCCCTTCAGCGCCCCGTGCGCCTCCACGATGCCCGCGCGCATCAGGCCGAGCAGTTCCGGCGACGGATCCAGCCGCCAGTTCCACGGCTTGCCGGCGGGGACGGGAGCGCCGGGCTCAGGAGCGGCCTCCCTACGGACCGGCAGCCGGAGCCGCAGCCGCAGCCGTTCCGCCGGCGTGGGGTCGCGGGCCTCGGTCGTGAAGCGCCAGGGGCGGCCCTCCACGGGGACGTCGCGCAGTTGGGGCGCGAAGGCGCCGATCACCCCGTGGATCAGCGCCTCGGAGCGCCGCCACAGCGGGTCCATGCTCAGCGCGGTCCGTACGACCAGATTGTCGAGGAACGGCGGGACGGGGTTCTGCGCGCGCAGCAGCGACGCGCGGGAGGCGGCGTGCCAGCGGCCCACCCGGTACGCCAGGTACAGGTGGTCGAGCGCGCCGGGGCCGTCCTCGCGACAGCGTTCCTGCCACGGGGACGCCACGGCATGGGCGTGCTCCCTGCCCGCCCTCGTCAGCACGTCGGCGTTCCTGCCGAAGAGGGCGTCCACCCTGCGCCTGATGGCCTTCGGGTCCGGATCGGCCTGGTTCTGCAGGAAACCGCCGCGCAGGACCTCCCCGCCGTGGCCGGACATCCGCGGCGTCGGGTCGTACCGTGTGCCGCCGGGGATGTTCTCGTACGCCGAGATCATCCCCTCGCAGGCGAACAGCGTGTTGTGGGTGCGCACGCGCGGATGCGGCACGATCAGCTCGGTCCCGCCCGCGGAGCGTTTCGGCCGGGAGACGCTGTGCCGCACGCCGAGCGCCTCCGCGACGCGCCCGGCGAGCACCACGTCAGGGCTGTCGTCGTGCCCGGAGGTCGCGGTCACGAAGGGGATGCCCGCCTTGTACAGCAGCGCGGCGAGGAGACGGCTGTCGCGGCCCCCGGTGAGCGACAGACGTACCGGTTCCGCGGTGTCCCGCAGCGGGCGCACGGCGGCGAGTAGCGCGTCGGCCAGCTCGTCGACGTGGGCGCGCGCCGCGCGCCTGGAGGTGGGCGCCGCCCGCGGTTCCGGGGGCGGGCTCACGGTGATGACGCGCCGGCCCGCCGAGATCGTGATCTCGGCCGCGCACGGCAACGCGCCGACCCCGCGGAACGGCGTCTCGTCGGAGAGGAAGTACCCCGTCCTCACCATCGACTCCAGCGCGGGCAGGTCCCAGACGATCTCGGGCCGGCGCGACGCCGTCTCGGCCGCCCGGGCGGCGAGGTGGACGAGCAACGCCCGGCTGCCCACCACGTGGACGTCCGCGGTCTCGGCGTAGAAGACCGGGCACGCGCGGGTGAGCCCCGTGGCCGCGCCGACCTGCCCCTCACCGGCCCGGAAGAGCGAGAACACCCCGCCGGTACGGACGACGGCCTCCCCCAGCCCGGCCGCGGCCAGCAGCCGGTCCACGTCGCCCGGATCGGCCAGATGCCCGGTCAGGCCCGCCACCCGGCCGGCCCCCGAGCTCAGCGTGGGCGGCCCGTGCCCCTCGGGCTCGTTGGACCAGGACAACAACGCCGTGTCGCCGGCGGCCGACCGCCATCCGCTCGCGGTCACGGTCGCGGCCGGCACCGGGAAGGCGCGCGTGATCGCCTCACGCGCCGCCTCCAGCACCACGGACGGCAACGGCACGCCCGCGCGCCTGGCCGCCAGCGCTAGATGGACGCGCAATGCCACCTCCCGGGGACGGGACGGGCGGCGGCGTTCGGTGGAGCGGTCATGCGGTGGGTGTCCTTTCGATGGCCTACACCCTTTACTCCGCCTTGATCCGCGATCACGTTCACGCCCGCGGGCTTATGCCTGTTGAACAGGGACGGCAGTCGCCTTGCCCTGCGCCCGCCCTCGATCGCCCCGGCGGGCGGACCCGACCGCACCCCGACTTCACGCACGAGTTCTTCAAGCCGTACGCGATCACCTTCGACTACGGCGGGTGACGCCGCGGGCTACCGTTGCCCGCCATGAACGACTTCGTCTCCCTCCCCTTCTACGACCTCTTCCAGGAAGACGGGCACGTACCGGTCATCCGCGAGAAGCTGCCCCCGCTCCTCGCCGGAGTGCGGCGGAGCATCCTGGAGATCGGCGCGGGCACCGGCCTGATCACCACGTCGCTGGCCGCGTGGACACCGGCTGAGGTCTTCGCCCTGGAGCCCTCGGCCGGGATGCGCGCGATGCTGCTCTCCCGCCTGAGCGACTGCCCGGAGCTGCTCGAACGGGTCACCGTGCTCCCGTACGACGCGCTGGGCCTCGACCTGGACGAGCCGGTCGAGGCCATGGTGATGATCAACGTGATGTACGCGCTGGAGCCCGGCTATCGCGGGCGGCTCTGGCCCGTGCTGGCGTCCCATCTGGAGCCGGGCGGGCTCCTGGTCTTCACCTGGCGGCCCGGTGGCGCTCCCGGGCCGCGCCCCATGCGGGAACTGACCTCGCGCCGGGTGGGCCGCCACACCTACCGGGTCTCGTCGGAGATCCTGGAGTCGGACGACGAGTCGTGCAAGACCCGGTATGTGTACCAGGTCGTGCAGGGCGACAAGATGATCGAGGAGCAGGAGGTCGTCGGCCACGCCTACCGTCCCGTCCGGGAGACGATCCAGGGGGAGTTGGAGGGGGCCGGTTTCGTCCAGGCCGACGCGCCCGGGGGGCTGCTCGCGTGGCGGCTCGCCTGAAGGCTCTCCTCGCCTGACGCCCTCACGTCTTCCTGAGCCCCTGGGCCGAGCAGGAGGCGAGCGGGTTGGGCGAAGGGGTCCCACTTGATGGTGACGAGCCCCCCATGACGCGCGGACAGTCTGCGGCGGAGGTCCTGGTCCAGGATGTCCGTCTCGACGACGCCCGGTTGAGTTCCGGTTCGATGCCCATGCCGAAGACCTCGGGTTCGTCGATGGCGCCTGCACCGTCCTGCATCAGCGCGGTCAGCGCGGCCTGGCTGTTCTCCGCGGGCCGTACCCGGGGAAAGATCGTGTAGGGGACGGACTTCCCGTCCGAGCGGTTCACCCCCGAGATCGGCGGGGCGGCGAGCTCGCGCCCCCGCGCGGTGACGTAGGGGGCGACGAGCCGGTACGGCTCGTGCAGGACGTACGGCGGGGCGAGATCGTACGGGTAGGTCCTGGCCCGCCGCTCGGCGGCCTCCAGGCCGCGCAGGAACGGCCCGATGCCCTCGTACGACCGGAGCATCACGGGGGACACGGGCTGGTAGTAGACCTCCACCGCGTCGTCCGTCGCCGGCTGCACGATGATCCGCCACTCGTCCCGCAGGAATTCCGGCGCTGCCGTGATCGCGTAGACGGCCAGCAGCGTGGAGATCATCTTCAGGCGCATGGGCGACGAGTGTAGATCACGGCAACACGCGGGCGAAGTGTCGGTCATTCCCGATACGGTCGCTCGGCATGATCATCCATGGCAGGCAGGTCGTCCTGGCCGGGCGGTTCGGGCGGGTGTCGAAGGACGAGGCCAAGCGCGGTCTGGAGGCGTTGGGCGCGAAGGTGACCGCGTCCGTCTCGGCGAGGACGGACCTGGTCTTCGCCGGGGCGAAGTCGGGGGCCAAGGCGGGTCCGGCGGCGGTGCGCGGCGTTCCGATCCTCGACGAGGACGCGCTGGTGGCCGTGCTCGAAGGCCGCGAGCCCGGCACTCCGCCGCCGTCACCGCCCTTCGCCGGCGTTCCTGACGGGCGGATGGGCCCCGGCGAGGCGCTCGACGTGCTGCGGAACGCCGACTGGTCCGCGTTCGTCCCGGAGCGCGACACCGTGCCGCTGCGGGACGCCCTCCAGGCCCTGGAACGCGCCCACGGCGTCACCGACGCGCATCGCCTCGCGACCGCCCGGCTCCGCGACGCGAACACGGCTGGGGGTACGGGCGTGCTGCTGCGCCACTCCGACGTGCACCACAGCGAGCTGAACGGCCACGCGCTCAGCCCGGACGGCCGCCACCTCGCGGTCGGAAGCCGGACCGGCGACGACTACGACCGGGGCGGCGTCCTGCAGATCTTCGAGGTCGCCACCGGCCGCTGCGTCCACGCGATCGACGGCGTCATGGGCGGCATCGGCTTCGACGGCTACGCGCGCAGCATCCAGTGGTCGGCGGACGGCACGCGCATCGCGCTGGAGTACGACATCAACGCGACCGGCGTCTGGGACCCCTTCGGGACCGCCCGCGAGCCGCTCGCCGACGCGTTCTTCCTGGCCTCCGGCAGGCCGCTGGGCATGGCCTTCGCCCCCGACGGCAGGCGCGCGCTCGTCCACGGCGGCGAGTCGGAGATCCTGGGCGACGTCATCGTGGCGATGCACGAGGGCTCGGTCGCCGGGCCGCCGGACGCCCACCCGGAGGGCACGGCGCCGATCGAGTTCGGCGGGTCCCTGCCCGAGAGCTGGGGTGACGAGTCCCCGCCCAGCCTCGGCCGGGCGTTCTGGTCGCGCGACGGCTCCCGCGTCTACGGGGAGGTGCGCGAGGAGTACGCGGCGGTCTCCCTCGACGTGGAGAAACGGCAGCTCACCTGGATGCTGCGCCTGGAGGAGGATCAGGACGCGGCCCCGCCCGAGTGGAGTCCGGACGAACGGCTCCTGGCCCACCAGCGCGACGGGAAGCTCGTCATCGCCGACGCGCTGACGGGGGAGACGACGGCGGAGCTCGCGGGCTACCCCGGCGCCGACCTCCTGTGCTGGGGGCCGGGCGGACGGCTGGCGGTGGTCGATCCGGCGGGCGGCACCGTCGGGATCATCGACGGGACGGCCGGCGAGCACCGCCACGACCTCCGCGTTCAGGCGGCCACCTCCGACCCGCGCGGCTGGGACGCCCGGTCGTGGGCGTGGTCGCCGGACGGCGAGCGGGCCGCCTGCGTCACCGCCGAGGGCCGGATCGAGGTCTGGTCGCTCGGCGAACGTCCGGAACGGCTGCGCGTCCTGGACGGCGTCCGGCGCACGGTCAACGGCTGCGACCACGGCTTCGGCCTGGAATGGGCCGCCGACGACGTGCTGATCGCGATCGGCTCGCACGCCGTACGCTTCCTGCGCCCCGAGACCGGCGAGATCGTGGCCGACCACTCCTTCCACCACACCCCGCCCGCCCGCCGCCCGCTCCTGCTCGCCGGCCGCGACCTCGGTGACCGGCTCCGGCTCGACCCGACGTTCGCGCTGGACGCGGACACCTGGGCGGTGGCGTTCGAGGACGGCACGGTCATCGCGCCGCCCGGCCGGGACGACCTCGCGGAGCTCGACGCCCGGCTCTGCTGGTCCGTCGCCCGCCGCTTCGCCTGGCCGTTCCGCTGGGGCGAGCAGAAGGTCTTCCCCGATCCCGCTCACGCGGGGGTGGGGGCGGCCTCCCGGGTGACCGAGGGGCTGCTGGCGCCGTTCCGGGGACGCGGCAGCACGGCGGAGACGGCGGGGACGTGGCCGCCGCCCGACACCGCCACCGTCGCCGACCTGGTCACCGTGGTCCGGGGCACGCTCGTCGACCTGGCCGCCCGGGACTCGGTCGTCCTCGGTGAGTGGATCACCGGCACGCTCCAGCAGCTCGCGATGATCCACGCGAGGCGCGGCGAGGCCGCCGAGGCCCGGAACCTGGCCCTCGCGATGCCGGAACACCCGCGACGGCTCGGACACCTCGCGCGGGTCGCCCTCGTGCTCGGCGCGGCCGGGTTCGGCGCCGAGGCCGCCGCCGTCTTCCCCCGCGCCGACCACGAGCCCGGCGCCGCCGACCGTCCCACCGGCGACTGGTTCAAGGATGTGAACCGCGCGGCGGACCTGGCGGCGATCGCCGGGGCCTGCGCGGTCCTGGGCCAGGAGGAGCGCTCGGAGCGGTGGTTCGCCTCCGCGCGCGAGCTCGCCGACGCCCACCGTTCGAACTGGGGAGCCCGCCTGCCGCTGGTCTGGGCGCTCGCCGAGTGCGGCCGGGAACAGGAGGCCCGCGTCGTGCTGGACGAGGGCGTGGGCACGCCGGGAGGTCTGGACGCCGGCGTGCCCTGGCTGGTCTGCCTGCTCAGGCGGGGTGAGACCGAGCTGGTGCGTGAGTTGATCGAGGAGCGGGGCAGTCCAGACCGGTGCTGGTTCCACGACTGGGCGGCGGCTCGCGCGCTCACCGCCTACGGGCAGCCGGACCTGCTCCGGCTGTGGGGCGACATCAGGCGGGCCTGGGTCGAGGACCACCTGCCGGAGGCCGAACGGATCGCGGCCGAGGGCAGGTCCACCGGTCCGACCGCCGCCCAGCTCGCCGACCTCGCCACCCGGCACGCCGGGCTCGCGAGCCTTTCCAAAGCGGCCAGGCTTCGCGAGTCCTGGGGCGTGGCCCGGAAGGCGGCGGAGTACGGCCACATCAGCGCCGTGCTCGACCTGCTGCCCTGGACGCGCGAGCCCGACAAGTACGGCGGGCTGGGCAGCGACGCGCGCACCTGGGTCGCGCGCAGCGCCCTGCGGATCATCACGATCGGCGTGGACGTGGACGTCTGGTGAGCGGGCGCTCCCCGGTGGGCGCGGGCGGGCTCACTCCGGCTCGTTCGCGGCCTCGCCGCCCACGGTGAACGGCGTGGTGACCCCCTCGTACATCAGATGAGCGACCAGCCCCTCGGCCGCGTGCGGCAGGTTGTGGCAGTGGTCCATCCAGATGCCGGGGTTGTCGGCGACGAAGGCGATGTCGTACGACTCGCCGTTGCCGACCTCCAGGGAGTCCATCCACCACGGGCTCCCGGTCGCCCGCACGCCGTTCCTGCTCAGCACGACGGCGTGGTGGCCGTGCAGGTGCATGGGGTGCGACTCGCCGCTGTGGTTGGAGACGCGCATCCGTACGACGTCGTGCTCGGCGACCATGAACATCGGCACGTCGGGGAACATGTGGCCGTTGACGGTCCACCAGACCCCCGGCATCCCGTCCAGGAAGCCCGGCCGGCGCCCGATCTCGTAGGTGAAGCGGCGATCGGCCCGTTCGGCGTCGAAGCCGACGGGTTCCGGCGCGCCGTAGGAGAGCAGGTCCAGCTTCTTCGCCGGCCGGGGCGCGGGCGGCGCGTCGTACGATCGCGAACCGAGCACGACGCCGCCGGGGCCGCCGATGTGCACCCGCACCGGCGATCCGTCCGCGGGCATGGTCACCTCGATGTCGGCGCGGCCTCCGGCGGTGACCATCACGGTGGCGTCGCGCACGGGGGCGGGCTCGTTCACCTCGGTGCCGTCCACCGCCACGAGCCGGAACGGCGCGCCGCCGACCCAGGCCGGCGTCTCGCCGTTCTCCGTGTTGATCACGCGGACCCGGACCTTGTCGCCGGGACGCGCCGCCACGCGGACGTCGCCCTCCCGGCCGTTGACCGTGCGGGCTCCGTCGTACAGGTGCAGCAGCGCCACGACGTCGACCGTCCCGGTGGGCGGCCGCCGCGCCGGGGCGACCACCAGCGCCCCGAGCAGACCCCGGCGGACCTGCTCGTGCGACACCTGGTGGGAGTGGTACCAGAACGTGCCCGCCTGGCCCGCGACGAAGCGGTAGGTGTGCGACCGGCCCGTGCCGACCGCGTCCTGGGTCACGCCGGCCACCCCGTCCTCGGCGTTGGGGACGTCGACGCCGTGCCAGTGCAGCGTGATGCCGCCGGGCACCGACTCGTTGACGAGCCGGACCTCCACCAGTTGCCCGACCGTGGCGTGGATGGCAGGGCCGGGGGACGTGCCGTTCAGCGTGTACCCGTCGACGGAACGGCCGGTGGGCAGCCGGAACCGCTGCGCGCGTGCGACGAGGGTGAGCGCGACGTCGGCCGTGCGGTCGCGGTCGGCGGTCAGCGACGTGACACTGCGCGCCGTCGCGGTGTGGCCAGTGTGTCCGGTGTGTTCGGTGTGTCCTTGTGCGGCCGTCGTGAGGTGGGAGCCGTGGCCCGAGCCGGTCGCGTGGCTCGGCGGGCGCGGCGAGGGGCCGCCCCCGTAGTCCGCGTACCCCATGTCCATGACGGAGTACGCCGCCGGCATCAGGCTGTCCTGCCAGAGCCATACCAAGGGGCCGAGCACGGCGATGGTCGCGGCGCCCGCGACGGCGAGCCGGAGGCGGGCGCCACGACGATGAGTGTCCTTCATGCGGGATGCGTCAGCCCGCGGTCCCGAGACGCGGCTCCGCCGGGGCGGCCACGGCCACGCCCCGGTCACGGCGCGCCGCGTACAGGGCCGAGGTGAACAGCAGCAGCGCGTTGATGCCGTGCAGGGCGCCCAGCGCGGGGATGTCGTGGCCGAACAGGCCGAGCGTCACCTGGACCGCGACGAGCAGCAGCACCAGCCCGGCCGCCTTGACCGCTCCCGGCACCCGCGCGAAGAACGAGGAGATCAGGAGCAGCAGCGCGATCACCGGGATGACCATCATCCCGTTGATGCCGTGCACCATGAAGCCGATGACCTCGGGGAACGGGGACGCCTCGCTCTCCATGACCGTCTTGTCGAGCACGCCGCCCTGCCCGACCCATTTGCCGAGGCCGGCATCGCCGAAGACCATCACCGACGCCTGCACGGCGACCTCGATCGCGACGAGGTAGGCCAGAACCTTGTAGACGATTCTCATGCCGGACTCCCCACCCTGGGGCTTGCGTTGCGGGCCATGCGATCCCCTCCTGCTCCGGTCAGCGTGCGTCCGCGCGCACGCTGGTGCCTCTACCGGCGAAGGTAGGCAAACCGACTTGGCGAACTCTTGTGAATGAGTTGCAACGCTCCGCGACGGGGCCGGGCTGAGCTGCTCGTACGTCGATCCGTCCGACGATCAGGCGCCCGGAGGCGCCTCTGGGCGGGCCCGTTCGGCCTGGCTCTGCTGCCACTCCTCCATGACCTGGCGGAATGCCTTGTCGACGAGGAGAAGGAGCTTGGCGGAGGAACCGAAGCGGGCGCCCGCCGGGGTCGTGACCCCGAGAATCTCGGCTCCGCGCCGCGACGCGGCCGCCAGGGCGCCGTTCATCTGCAGAGCCGCGAGGATGGACCGGAGCCAGATCTCGTCGTCGGCGACATAGCGTTCGCGCCGCGCCCCCGGAACCCGTTCGCGGCGGAGCATTCCCTGCTGTTCGAGGAACGCGACCGCGTGCGAGATCGACGCAGGGCTGACGCGAAGCCGCTGGACCAGGTCGGCGGCAGTGAGAGCGCCGGAGTCGGTGATGTACAGGCAGGCCAGCACCCTGGCCTCCATCCGGGGCAGGCCCTGCTGGACGAGGAGAGCGGTGAAGGACTCCGTGAAGTCCTGCACCGCCCGGGGGTCGCGCCCATGGCCGCCGTCGGGGACGGGCGGCGCCGGAGGCTGGGCCTGCTTCTGTCGGCGCGCCCGGTGCCGCGTGGCCTCCTGCGCCTGGTCGGCTCCGTAATCGTCGGGTCCGCCGTTGCGGGTCACCTCCCGCATGATGGTCGACGCGGGCCGTCCGAGACGCCGGCCGATCTCCGCGTATCCGAGTCCCTCGGCCAGCCCGGCAGCGATGAGCTGACGGTCCTCGGTGCTGAGTCTGCCTCCGGGCATCGGTGCTCGTCTCCTGTCTGCTCTGCCGCGCACACGCTCACAGTATGCATTCACCCGGACCCCATTGCAATGCACGCCCATTGCATTCAGTATCACGCTCATTGCAAAGCGGCCCGAGTGAATCGCCTTCTCCAGCATGAACGGCTCGTCTTTGCGCGTTGACCATTCTCTAAACGCAATGTACTGTCGCAGTCGTTCAGAGATTTGCGAACAGGGAGATGCGTGATGGGACACGGCAACAGCGGCTTCTCCGAGGCCGGGCTGGACAGGCTGCGTGAGGTGCTGGCACGGCACGTCGATTCGGGGAAGATTCCCGGACTTGTCGCCCTGTTCAGCCGGGATGACGAGACGCACGTCGAGGCCATCGGCACGATGCGGCATGACGGTGGCGCGCCGATGCGCCGGGACACGATCTTCCGGATGGCCTCCACCTCCAAGCCGGTCTCGATCGCGGCCGCGATGGTCCTGCTGGACGAGTGCCGGCTGCGGCTGGACGACCCGGTGCAGGAGTGGCTGCCCGAACTGGCCGACCGGCAGGTGCTCAGGCGCATCGACGGGCCGCTGGACGACACCGTGCCGGCCCGGCGGCCGATCACCGTGCGGGACGTGCTGACCTCCACCTTCGGGCTCGGCATGGACATGACGTCGCTGGGCACCCCGATCATGAACGAGGTCTTCGCGCGCGGGCTCACCCCCAACCTGCCGACGCCGATGCCCGAGCCGGACGAGTGGATGCGCCGCCTCGGTGAGCTCCCGCTGATGCACCAGCCCGGACAGCACTGGCAGTACCACCTCAGCAACGACCTGATCGGCGTGCTGGTGGCCAGGGTCAGCGGCCAGTCGTTCGAGACGTTCCTGCGCGAGCGCATCTTCGACCCGCTCGGGATGAAGGACACCGCCTTCCACGTGCCCGACGACAAGCTCGACCGGCTGCCGCCCCTGTACGCCCCCGACCCGCAGACTGGGGAGTTCCTGGTGTGGGACGAGGCCAAGGGCGGACGCTGGAACCTGCCTCCGGTGTTCCCCGGAGGCGGCGGCGGGCTGGTCTCCACCGCCGACGACTACCACGCCTACTTCCGGATGCTGCTCAACGGCGGGACGCACGGCGGCGCTCGGATCCTGTCGCGGCCGGCGGTCGAGCTGATGACCACCAACCGCCTGACCCCCGAGCAGAACGCCGCCCGCGACGCCATGGCCCGCGACAACGTCCACATCTCGCACGGCCAGGGCCAGCACGGCGGCTGGGGTCTGGGGATGGCGGTGCGCACCTACCGCGGCGACTACGCCTCGGTGGGCCAGTTCGGCTGGGACGGAGGAAGCGGCTCGGCGACCTACGCCGACCCGGCCAAGCGGCTGACCGGGATCCTGCTCACCCAGGTCGGCGCGTCCACCCCGGATTCGATGCGGCTCATCCACGACTTCTGGACCACGCTCTACCAGGCGATCGAGGACTGACGCCCCGGGGATCGGATGGACCCGCACTCCTCCGTCAGGCATGCTGGTTTCTCCGGACGGAGGACTGGGATGGCGATCGGATTACCCGAGATCATGATCCTGGCGATGTGGGCCATTCCGCCCGCATTGTTCTTCTTCATCCTCTACTGGGTGATCCGGCTGGCGATAAGGCATGAGAAACGCCGGCTTGAGTGAAAGGGGTTGTTCTGCGCACGCGGAGGCTTCTCGCGGACTGGTTCTGGCGAGTGGACGCGTGCTTTTCTCGGCCCCCTGGGGTGGCCCCCAACCCTCAGCCGATGGCCGCCCCCAGGCGGCGCGCACCGTCGATGAGTTCGCTCGGGTCGGCCACGGCGGCGAAGCTCAGCCGGACGAAGGCGCCCGGCGCCTCGGCGGCGAAGAAGTCCTGACCCGGGTCGACGGCCACACCGTGCCGCCTGGCCACCTCGGCGGCGTCGTGCGCGCGGCCGGTCTCAGCCCACAGGTGCAGTCCACCCGCGGGGACGCGAGCCACCTGCCACTGCGGCACATGTTCGGCGAGCGCCGCGGCGAGAGCGGCGCAGCGCTCCCGCAGCGCGCCCCCCAGCGCCCGCAGGTGCCGGTCCCAGGCCGGCGAGCTGGTCAGCTCAAGCGCGGCCTCCTGCAGGGGGCGGGCGATGAAGAAGTCGTCGACCAGCCGCATCGCGCGCAGCCTGGCCATGACGGGGCCGCGGGCCACCAGTGCGCCGACGCGCAGGCTGGGCGAGGCCGCCTTCGTGAGCGACGTCACGTACACCACGGTGCCGTCGCGGTCGTCGGTGACCAGCGGCGGGGGAGGCGGCCCGCCGTGGCCGAGCAGGCGGGCGAAGTCGTCCTCCAGGACGAAGGCGCCGCTCGCGCGGGCCACGTCGACCACCTGACGGCGTCGTTCGGGTGGCAGCACCGCGCCGGTGGGGTTGTGGAACGTCGGCTGGCAGTACAGCAGGCGGGCGCCGGTCATGGCGAAGGTCTCGGCCAGCAGGTCAGGGCGCAGGCCGTCGGCGTCCATGGGCACCGGCACCGGGCGCAGGCCGGCGGCGCGGGCGGCCGACAGGGCTCCGGGGTACGTGGGCGATTCCACCAGCACCTGATGGCCGGGCGCGGCGATGGCGCGGAATGCCATCGACAGCGCGCTCTGGCCCCCGCCGGTGATCAGGACGTCGTCGGGATCCACTCCGGCGGTGCGGGCGAAGACCGCGCGCAGCGGCGCCAGCCCTTCGACGGGGGCGCGGTCCCAGGCATCGGGACGGCGTGCGGCCCTGGCCATCGCCGCGGCCAGAGCCCGTACCGGAAGGAGCGAATGGTGCGGATATCCCCCGGACATCGTGGTGGAGCCGGGCGGGGGCGGCCCGAGCAGGTGGCGCACCGACGCCGTGTCGATGCTGCGATCCCCCAGGGCCACCGCCTGCCACGAGGTGTCGGCGGACGCCGCGCCGGACCGGCTCCGGCGGGGCGCGACGAACGTACCGCTCCCGGGACGGGTCACCACGGCGCCCTCGGCCGACAGGAGCGCGAAGGCGCGGGTCACCGTCACCGGGCTCACACCGTGGCGGCGCACCAGCTCGCGGGCGCTGGGCAGCCGGGCGCCCGGCGGGAGGCCGGAGATCTCCGTCCGGAGCCTCGCTGCGAGCTGCTCGATAGTGTTACTCTCGTGCATGAGAGACCAGAGTAACGTTATTGACTTCGACGCGGAAACGCTCCACGCTCTGCGGGCGGACGCACCCGCCTGCGAGTCGGTCATCCACTTCAACAACGCCGGCTGTGGTCTGCTGCCCAAGCCGGCTCTCCAGGCGATGATCGACCACCTGGAGCTGGAGGCGTCGATCGGCGGTTACGAGGCTGCTGCCGCCCGCAAGGTCCAGGTGCGGGACTTCTACGCCGCGATCGCCGACCTCATCGGCTGCCGTCCCGAGAACGTCGCGTTCGCGGGCAGCGCCACCCACGGCTACAGCAAGGCGCTGTCGGCCATCCCCTTCGAGCCCGGCGACGTCATCCTGACCACCCGCAACGACTTCATCTCCAACCAGATCGCCTTCCTGGCGCTGCGCAAGAGGTTCGGCGTGGAGATCGTGCACGCGCCCGACCTGCCCGACGGGAACGGCGTGGACGTGGCCGCCATGGCGGCGCTCATGCGCGCCAGGCGCCCGAGGCTGGTGGCCGCCACGCACGTGCCCACCAACTCCGGCCTGGTCCAGCCGGTCGCCGAGATCGGCCGCCACTGCCGGGAACTCGACCTGCTCTACCTGGTGGACGCCTGCCAATCAGCCGGGCAGTACCCGCTCGACGTCGAGGACATCGGCTGCGACCTGCTCACCGCCACCTGCCGCAAGTTCCTGCGCGGGCCGCGCGGGTCGGGATTCCTGTACGTCTCCGACCGGGTGCTCACCCAGGGATACGAGCCGTTGTTCATCGACATGTACGGCGCGCGCTGGGTCGCGGGCGACCGCTACGAGCCGGTGCGCGGCGCCGCCCGGTTCGAGGAGTGGGAGTTCCCGTACTCCACCCTGCTGGGCTGCGCGGCGGCCACGCGCTACGCCCTGCGGGTCGGGCTGGAGCGCATCTCCCGGCGCACCCCCGCGCTGGCGGCGCGCCTGCGCGACCACCTGGCCGCGATTCCCGGGGTACGGGTCCTGGACCGAGGGCCGGAACTGGCCGCGCTGGTCACCTTCGACGTGCAGGGCTGGCGCCCGGAGCCGTTCAAGGCGGCCATGGACGCCCGCGGCGTCAACTCCGCGCTGAGCTTCCGCGAGTTCGCCCAGTACGACTTCGCCGACAAGGACGTCGAGTGGGCGCTGCGCCTGTCGCCGCACTACTACAACACCGAGGAGGAGGTGGACACGGTGGCGGCGATGGTCGCCGAGCTGGCCCAGCACGGGCCCCGATGACCGTGCCTCGGCTCCCCACAACGGCCACCTCCCCGGAGCGCACCCCGGAAGTCACGCGTCACGGCGGGCGCAGGTGCTCGAACGCGACGTCGTGCCGCTCGGTCAGCCGCCGGGCGATCAACGAGCGGTGGCACGCCTCCGGGTCGCGCTCGACGCAGAGCAGCGCCGCGGTCCCGCCGCTCGGCAGCGCCGACACGATCGGCGTGAGGTCGGCTCGGTCGAGGATCTCGGCGGTGTAGCGGCGGGCGTACTCGGCGGCGAGCTCGCGGCGCGAGCGCTTGCCGACCCCGAGACGGTCGTCCTCGGCGTACTGGAGCCGGCGTAAATCGGTGGTCGGGGCGAGCTCCAGGTGGTGCTCGTAGGCGATCCCGGCCTCGGCGAGGGCCGCCTGCAGCCGGCGAGAGTTCGCCCAGGCGTACTCGGGTCCACGGACACCGCGGCGCTGGCGTACGTCGAGCAGCAGACGGACGTCCGCGTGCCGCAGTCGTCGCAGGAAGGACTCACCGTCGAAGCCGTAGACGCCGATGGTCACCATTCTGAGCACCCGAAATCACCCACCTGTCTCCTGCTCGTGCCGCCTCCGGCAGCCCTGCCGGAGGCGGCGAGGTCGCGTCACGCGACGGCGGTCCCCTCAAGCTCGACCATCAGGTCGGGGATCGCCAGCCGGGTCACCCCGAGCATCGTGGTGGACGGCGCCACCCCGGCGGCGCCCAGCCGCGCCGCCAGCACGCCGTAGTGCTCGAAGAGCCGATCGACGTCGGTGGTGTAGACGTTGAGCCGGACGAGGTTCGCGAGGGACATGCCGGCCTCGCCGAGCACGGCCTCCAGGTTGTCGAGGCTCAGCGCCAACTGCGCCGCCATGTCATCGGCATGCTGGGGCTTGCCGTCACCGCTCATCGCGGTCTGTCCGGAGCAGTACAGGGTGCGGGTGTGCCCGGAGACGACCTCACCCTGGTTGTACCCCATCTCCACCGACCACGCCCACGGGTTGACCGCCGTTCGCTCCATTGCCTCATCAGCTCCGTTCGCAGGTGATTCGTCTGTTGATCGCGCTGATGAGCCTCCCAACAAATCACGACATCCTGTGTCGTGTATTTCGGTAGATTTCTCGCATGCGCGCCGACCGGCTGGTCTCGCTGGTGCTGCTGCTGCGGCAGCACGGCCGGCTGTCCGCGGCCGCCCTGGCCCGCGAGCTGGAGGTGTCCACCCGCACCGTGCTGCGCGACATCGAGGCGCTGTCCGCAGCCGGTGTCCCGGTCTACGCCGAACGCGGCCGGCACGGCGGTTTCGCGTTGTTGCCCGGCTTCCGTACCGAGCTCACCGGACTGAACCCCGACGAGGCCCTCGCCCTGCTGGTCGCCGGATCGCGGCGCGGCGCGCAGGCATTCGGCCTCGGCTCGGCGCTCGCTTCGGCGATGCTCAAGGTGGTCGACGCGCTGCCCGAGAGCTATCGGGCCACCGCGGCCGGCGCGGCCGAGCGATTGCTCATCGACCCGGAGACCGACCTGCTCTCGCGTCGGCTGGCGGCTGAGGAAGTGCCTGACGCCGTGGCGGCCGAGATCCTGCGCGCGGTGTTCACCGGACACAAGCTGCAGATCCACTACGCGGCCGTGGGGCAGACCCCGAAATGGCGCACGGTGGATCCGATCGGCCTGGTCACCGTACGCGACCAGGGCTACCTGTTGGCCACGAGGTCCGGCGCGGACCGCACGTACCGGCTGTCCCGGGTCCTGGCCGCCGAGGAGCTGCCCGAACCCGCACAGCGACCGGACCGGGTCGATCTGGACCGGGCCTGGCAGGAACGCAGCACACGGTTCCGGGCCGGCGGCGACCAGGTCACCGTACTGGTGCGGCTGAATCCGGCGCGGCGGGAGGACCTGGTGGGCACCGCGCTGGCCGTCCTCGCCGAAGAAGCCGAATCGGACGGCTGGCTGCGGATGGAGGTGACCTTCCAAGATCCGAGGCATGCCGCATGGGCGCTGTGGCAGCTCGCCACGAACGCGGAAGCCCTGTCCCCGCCGTGGCTGCGCGACTCCCTGCGCGACCGCGCCGCCGCGCTCGTCACGCGCTACGGACCGTCATCCTGAGCGTTTCACCACGCTCCAGATCGTGGGGTCGAAGTCCTCGATCTCGCCGTAACATGCGGCCGGCGCGCCGTGGTGCGCGGCCCAGATCTGGTTGCCGAAATCGAAGTGCCACCATTCATCGGCGTCGCACCGGAAACCGGCGCCCGTCATCGCGTCCCGCAGTATCCGCCGGTTGTTCCGGACGGCCGGGTTCCGTGCGTTGTCCTCGAAGTAGAGGGCGGCTGACTCCGGCCCGAAATGGTCATACGGCGTGCCCATGTCGAGTTCGCGCCCGTGTGCGTCGAGCAGGGTCAGATCCACGGCTCCTCCGGTGGCGTGCGGAGGGATGCGCCGCGAGCTCCCGGGGTCGGTGACGAAGACCTCCGCCTTCTTGCGCAGCTCGTCTTCGCTGGCGTCCGGATGGCGCGTCCGCAGGGTGGCGAGATGGTCGTCGAAGATGGTGCGCTGCACGCGTCTGGGGCGGTAACCGTCCCATATCTTGAACGTCAGCGGCGCCAACGCCCGCTGGATGTCGACCAGCAGTTCGGCGACCGCCTGCCGGGCGAACATCGCGTTCGTCGGCGACAGGCCGCGGTGGAAGTAGGAGGGGTGGCATTCGAACGGATAGCGCGTCAGATCCGTCAGCGGATCCCCGTTCTCCCGGAGGGTGACGTGCTCGAACTCGGCCGCCGTCATGAGCGTGCCGCCAGCCGGCAGATGCGCTCGCACAGCTCGGGGAAGGAGATGCCGGCCGCCTGCGCCGACTGCGGGAAGAGGCTGGTGGCGGTCATCCCGGGAAGGGTGTTGGCCTCCAGGCACCAGATGCCGCCCTTGTGGTCCATCCGGAAATCCACCCTGCTGTAGGCGCCCAGCCTGAGACTGTCGTGCGCGCGCACGGCCAGGTCCCGCAACTCCTTGTCCACGGCGGCGGGGATGTCCGCGGGGAAGATCTCCAACGCTCCGCCGGCCTGGTATTTGGCCGCGTAGTCGAAGATCTCGCGGCTTTGCGTCCTGATCTCGCCCACGGCCAGCGGGCTTGCGTCCAGGACGCCGACCACGAATTCGCGTCCCGGCACGAACCGCTCGACCAGCACGTCCGCATCACGCAGGCGGGCGGTGCGTACGGCATCGTCCAGATCCTTCCGGCCTTTGACGAGGGTCAAGCCGATCGAGGATCCCTGGGCGTTGGGTTTGACGATGACGGGGCCGTCGAAGGCGATGTCGCCGGGATCGGCGCCAGGCCGCAGGAGGACCCATTGCGGTGTGGGGATCCCCGAGGCGCGCAGCAGTCGTTTGGCGATGTCCTTGTCCATCGCGACGGCGCTGGCGAGGTGCCCGCTGCCGGTGTAGGGCAGGCCGGCCGAGTCGAGGACGGCCTGGACGACGCCGTCCTCACCGGCCCCTCCGTGCAGGGCGAGGAAGACCACGTCCACGCCCAGCAGTTCCTCCACCAGCCTGGGGGCGAGTGCCGCGGTGGGCAGCCTGACCGGGTCGGGTGGCACCGGTGCCACCTTGGCCCGCATCACGCGTTCCACGTCGGCCGGGCTGAGTCTGCCCTTGGCGAGGTCGAAGGCCTCCACGCGATGCCCGAGCCCGATCAGGGCGGACATGATCTGCGCGGCGCTGGCCACCGAGACGTCTCGCTCCGCGCTGATGCCGCCGAAGAGCACCGCCACGCGCATGGGTTTCCTGGGCGGAGTCATCGGACTGTCTCACTTTCGAACTCTCGGATGATCGCGTGGAGGTCGTCATAGAAGTGCATGGCGTCCTCCAGGACGAGGACGTCCGTCTGGATGGGCACCGCGTCGGCCCATGCTTTGGCCATGTAGGCGTGGAGCGACCGGACGAGATCGCCGGGCACCAGCGTCGGGTCACCGACGATCGCCGTCATTCCGGCGTTGCGCAGATGGAGTGCGGCGATGATCGCCTGCTTGCCGAAGACCGGGTGGGGGTCGACGAGGGCGACATGGGCGGCCGTGACCAGACGGCCTTTGCGGCGGATCACCGTCTCGAAGGTGACGCTGTCGACGACATGGAACGCGTGGCACTCAGCCGGTGATCCATGGCTCACCAGAACAAGAGGGATATAGGTCAATGCACGACAGTCCTTCAAAGCCTCAGGAATGCCCGGTAAGACAGCCGGACGGGGAGCCGGCGTGCACACCCCGTGCCTGAATCCGTGGATCCGGCCCGCACGCCGGTTCTTCGCGTGACTCGAATATGAACGCCCTCGTTTCTCTATAGTGAAATCTTCCGCCATTATAGAGGAATCGGCGATCTTGCGACACTCGGCAGACGCATCGAGGTGTCGCGGCACGACCGGAGCCCTGCTCGAAGGCGATCACGGCGAAGGGGAACGGCACCCACTGGCCGGTGGCGCTCGGCATCCGCCGAGGCGAGGCCCTTGGACTCCGCTGGCAGACCGGGCGCCGATGAATTTCGGGCGGCAGTGTCGTCTAAAGCATGAGCGACAGGCCACAGACGCCGCGGCCACGTGAGCGTTGTGGCCTGGGACACGCACATGGTCCCCAGACGACCCGAGACCACGGAGTTCTGATCATGCGGAAGCTGATAGCGACAGTGTTCAACTACTCCCTCGACGGCCTTCTCGCCGACGAGGGCACCGAGTTTTGGAAGTTCTGCTTCGACCTGCCCGAAAACAGTGAGCCCGACGACCGGGCGCACCTCGACTTTCTCCAGAGCGCGTACGCCCACGTCATGGGCCGCACCGCCTACGAGAGCATCGCCGCGGGCATGGCGACGTCCACCGACCACCCGTTCGCCGGCATCCTGAACGCCGGACGCAAGATCGTCTTCTCCAGGACCCTGAAGTCGGCCGACTGGGCCAACACCACTATCGCCGCGGGTGACACGACAGAAGAGATCGACAAGCTCCGGCTGGGCGGCGACGGCCACATCGTAGTTTGGGGCGGCGTCAGCCTCTGGCGGTCGCTCATGCGGCTCGACCTGATCGACGAGCTCCAGCTGAGCATGTTCCCCTACGTTGCGGGCGAGGGCACCCGGCTGTTCGACGGCGTCCCCAAGTCCTACCAGCTCGACCTGGTCTCCAGCACCGCCTCCAGCAACGGGATCGTCTATCTGCTGTACCGGCGACACCGCTGACCCAGCGATCGGACATGCACAACGAGCGGCAGTCACGCGAGCGGTACACCCATGTCGCAACCCTCCAGATGAGGGACGCCGGCGACCGCATGGACTCAGCTCTCTGGTCTCTGAGGCTCCGTCTGACACGCAGCCGCAACCCGCAGTCCCCAGACATCAAAAGGCTTTTCCCCTGTACGGGGAAGGGCCTTCGGACCAAGCGGAGGATCGGAGATTTGAACCCCGGATGGTGTTGCCACCAAACCGCGTTAGCAGCTCGGATCTTGTCCGTTCCAGGAGGTCCCATATGGACCGATGCGTCTCGACGATCTCGGTGCAACGGGATGGAACTGCGAGGAACTGCAACCCAAACTGCAACCCAGGGCGATCACATCTGCCGAAGCCTTCGCGGCGACGGCGACTTTATGATCATCTTGTGCCCAACCTCACGCTCTTTGAAATCGTCGGTTTTGTTGTCCCGGGGCTGTTGCTCTGCGGCCTGGTCTTGTGGATGGTGGGTGTGATCCGGACCTTCAAGCAGCGTCGCGTACTCCGATACACCGACCGGTTCAGAGCCGAGGAGCTGACCGGTCGCGTCCGCCAGCTCAAGGTCCGCGGGTATGAAGAGCAAGCAGTCCAGCTCGTACAAGTCGAACTCGGCATGCCGGCGAAAGCAGCCCGCTCCTGGGTCAAGTCCCTCTGAGGCGACCGGCTATGAGAAACCGCCCGCCGTGGGCGTCGAGTGGCGTTTCTCTGCGGCGCGGCAGCTTGGTCTGTAGCGTGCGAGCATGCCCTTGCCCGAGCCCCCGTAACCCAGCGGACCGTACAACCCGGATCATCCGTCTGGCGGGAGATGCGCTCAGCCATGGAAAGCGCATGGAGTTCCTCCAAGCCCCGGGACAAGGCCCAGCTCACTCGCGAGGAGTACGAACGGGCTTGTGCGGAGCTTGGGCTGATCCCCATGAGCGACGATGACTGCTTCGACGACGAGATCAGCGTCTGGGGGTGGGGGCTCATGGCTCAGCTTCGTAAGGAGCGCAGGGAGTTGCGCCGAGAGTTTGAGCGGCGGTTTCCGCGCGGGATGTCGCGGCAGGAGTATGAGCAGGTGTGCGCGGATCTTGGGCTACAGCCTGCGCCGGATGAGTCCATTCGGGCTATGGCAGCCACCTTCCTCGCGCGGGAGGAGATCGAGGACCTCCCTGATATCAACCTGTTCGTAGCGAACTTCCGAGACATGGGAATCCGAAGCGAGAGAGGCCGCAAGGCTTCGGACGCGTAATCCCGATCGATCTGACATCCTGCTTGCAAAGACGCATGCCGATCTTGCTCCACCAGGGAAGACGCAGCTCAGCATGGGGGGCATTCCCCGTGACTCCCCGCCGTTCCCCCCCGCTTCCCCGCCCCCTCGGGCACGCAACAGGCACGCCCACCAGATCGTTCGGCGGGCCAGGGCTGAGGAACGAAGCCCTGGACCTTCGATCGTCCCCAGCCAGCTACGGTGGCCGGCCCCGGACAGGCGATCGTGAGGGCCTGCCCCGTACGACGCGCTTTCCGACCAAACCGCATTCGGCCCCACCTCGACCATCTACGGCTCTCTGGACTTGCAGCCGTGATCATCCCGGAGCCGAGTACCCCGCCGGAGGCATTGGTTCTTCCCAGGTTTCCGGAGATCATGTGGCGGTGGACAACATGAAGCGGTATAGGAATTCCCTGTGGTTCAAGCTGGCCTATGGCGCGTTTTCGGTGAGCTTCGGCTGGCTCTCTGCCGGTACAGTGCTGCTGTCGTGGCCATCGGACTTCAGGGATAACCCGCCGAGTTGGCACACGCACGTCTTCCTTGGCCTCTGCGGCGTTGGCGTGGTGTGCGCATTGATCGGCCAGTTCCGGTCCCGCGTTTGGATTAAGGGTGACGAGAACGAATTTTCTTAATAGATATGGCTGGGTCGACTCGCTTTGGACGCGGCCCAGAGCCGCCGGCGGCCGGGACCGATCCCCAGGCCCCATGCCCGGCCGCCGCCCTTGATCTTCATAGAGACTATTCGGCAACGATCTCGGTTGTCACCTTCTGATGGTGCTGAGCTGACGCGCTGGGTGGTTCACGGGGAACGGCTGATCTACGATAGCGCGCCGAGTGGCAGCCCGGCTGCGACGATCCACATGCCTGTGGAGAGAAGTGGCACCGCAAGGCCTGCAAGAAGAATTGCAAAGAACACCAGCATGACCGAAGCTGCAAGGCGGACTGCAAGAAGCGGGCCCACGCCTGTTACAGGCGTCCATGCGCGAAGGACTGCATCGGCCACGCGGATAAGTGCCCGAAGCGGTCCGGCGGCGGCCTGATCTTCCGGCAACGCAAGGGCAAGAGCAAGCTCACGCTCCAGTGCCCGCCGGCACTCCTGGCGCTCCTCAAAACGCACAAGAAAACCCAGTCCGCCGAACGCCTCAAGGCGGGGGACCGGTGGACGGATCACGACCTCGTCTTCACCACCCGACACGGCGGCCCGATCGAGCGCACAGAGGACTGGAAGCAGTGGAAGGCCATCCTCAAGCAGGCCGGCGTCCGAGACGTCCGAGTCCACGACGCCCGGCACACCGCCGCCACCCTGTTGATAGAGCAGGGCGTCCACATACGCCAGCGACCGCATGGACTCAGCTCTCTGGGGCTCCGTCTGACACGCAACCGCAACCCGAACTGCAACCCACAGCCCTCAGACGTCAAAAAGGCCCTTCCCCCCACTACGGGGAAGGGCCTTTCGACCTGCGGAGGATCGGGGATTTGAACCCCGGATGGTGTTGCCACCAAACCGCATTAGCAGAACGTTCCGCCCCATAAGGGCGCGGTTGGCGATGATCGGTCTCGTGGTGTTGTCGCAGGTCAACGGCCCTGTCTCATGTGGGGGAGGAGGGTGGCGATCGGTCCTGCGGAGCGTCGCTTGTGCCATCTCTGTGCCATCGCGAAGGCTCCGGAGCCAGTCAGGAACCCCCGTCCTCCTTGCCGGCCTTGACCTTGCCATCCCGGATCTGGGCGACGTACTCCCGGGTGAAGTCGGAAGCCTTCGCGACCTTCGCGAGCCATCCCCGAACCTGAGGTTCGCCGCGGTTCTCGTGGAAAGCGTCGTGGATCTCTCGGAACAGCTCGGCGCGCTTGGCGTCGAGCTCGGATCGCAGGGTTCGGATGCGCTGGAGACGCTCGTCGTCGGTGGCCATGTCTACAGGGTCTCATAGATGTCTTGGCCAAGAAAGTTCGCCAACCCTCTTGTGTCCACTGAGCTAGCGTGAACATAATTGGCCAAGCAAATTCTCTTAATAGAGGTCCCAGACATGCAAAGGGCCCGCTCCGGTGGTGACGCACCGGAGCAGGCCCGCGATCCACAACCTGCTAGGACAGGGAGAGATCTAATGACCCAGCTTACGATCGCCCCGGCCGCCCCCCTCGTCATCCCCGCCTCTCGGCTCGTGGAGTGGGTGTGCGCGATCTGCCGCATGGCCGGCCTCCCGGCGGTCTTCGTCGACGTCAAGGACGGCCAGCCGCTCTACGCCTGCTCGGGCTGTGGCGTCCGCCGCGACGTGCCGCCGTTCCACACTGCCCCGGCCGCGACCGCCACCGGGTGCCCGCCGTGGTGCATCACCGACCACTCCAACGGCGTCGACGTCGAGCACGAGGGCGCCATGCGGGAGCTGGCCGACTCGTCCATCGCCCAGGGCGACCAGTTCGGCGACGTCGTCGCCCAGCTCCGCCAGGAGCCCGGTGAGGTCGCCAGGATCGCTCTCGCGGTCTGCACCGACCGCGGTGACCAGGAGACCGAGATCAGCCTGGAGGAGGCCCTCCAGGTGGCCTACGGGCTCATCAACGCCGTGTCGTCCGCCCGCGCCGCGGGCTCCCGATAGCAAGACGGCCCCGGCCGGTGCTGGAACACCGTCCGGGGCCTCGACCCGTTCACCTGACCTATCCAGGAGACGAATCGTGTCCCACAACGTACCGCCCACGGGCGGCCACTGCACCGTGCCCTGGTGCGAGTCCGACCACGCCAACGGGCCCGGACTGCACTTCCAGATGGTGGCCGACATCGAGGCCGACCGCCAGGGCGTCGAGATCCGCTACCAGCAGCAGGAGGAGGAGAACGGCAGACTGGGCAGGCCGTTCCTGCGGCTCCTGTACGGCCCCGCATGGCGCCAGGCCGACACCCTCGACATCCCCATCCCCGCCGCGGTGGCCCTCGCCGGCGTGCTCGCCCTGCTCACCTCCACCGGACTGGCCGACCTCGTCGACGCGCTCGCCCACGCCGCACGCGGCCCCCACACCCTCAACAGAACGACATGGCAGCTCCCCGCCAGCGACCACGCCGGAGACCTGGGCGAGTGGCAGATCCTCGGTGGCACCGTCCACGCCACGACCGGACAGGCCAGCCCCTACCCGCCGGCGATCCGGCTCACGATCGCACGCGACGACGGACGCGAACGGATCCTCGACCTCGACCCGGGCCAGGCCCACGCGGTCGGTGACGTGCTCGACATGTTCGATCTGTCCGACTCCGGACAGATCGGCGAGGCGCTGTTCCGCGCCGCCGAGCAGCTCGGGGAGGCGTGATGCGCCCCTCCATCCTGGCCTGCCCGTCCTGGTGCCAGCTCGGAGAGCACGACGGCACCCCGACCCACGTGCGCCGCCTCCTGCACACCGAGCGGGACGGCATGACGATCGCGGTGTTCCTGTCCCAGGTGAAGGAGCATTACGACCGCCCCACCCCGTCCGGAGGCCGGGCCGGGCGGGTGCACATCGGGCCGCCCACGGTCGGCGTGATGTGGGAGCGCGACCCCGACGAGTACAACATCCGCACCTTCGACCTGGCGGCCGGCGTCGCCGAGCTGCTCGCCCCGGTCCTGGAGACGCTGTTCGGGCCGAACGACTTCGCCGCCGCGCTGATCGAGGCCGTCGCCCTCATCGAAGCCGAGGACCGGCGGTGACGAGCTGGTCGCCAGTCACCCCGTCGACGGCCCGCACCATCGTGGTGCGGGCCGTCCGCGGATCGGGCGCCAAGGGTGATCCGGCCCGGGTGCGCGTACCCGAGCCTGTACCCGCCCGTACCTGCCCCGTACGCGTACGGGCGGCCGTACGGGACCGCCCCGGCCCCGTACGGGGCGTCCATACGGGACGCGGGACGGGCCGCCCCCAGCGGCCCGATCTACCAGGAATAGGCGTACTTCGCGGCGCACCCGACCCGTACCCGCCCTGTACCTGCGCAGGCCAGGAAGTCGCGGGGCGGGCCGCCCGGGCACGGCGATCCGTACGCGTACGGGCGCCGTACGGCCCCGAGTACGGGCGGAGTACGGGGCGGGTACGGCGGTGTGGACGGTGAGCCGCGGACGGCACAAGCCCATCCACATGAAGGGCGTGCACGGCCGGGAGTTCCGCCGGATCCTCGCGGCCCGGGACGGCTCTCGCTGCTTCTACTGCGGCACACCGTTCGAGGACCCGGCCGGCGAGGCGACGTTCGATCACTACGTGCCGGTGGCGCTGTGGGTCACCCGCCGGCACTCCGAACCATGGAACGTCGTGCTCGCCTGCTGGCCGTGCAACAACCGGAAGGGTGACCTGTTGCCGTGGCCGCTCGTGTGGCTGCTCCTCGCCCGCTTCCGGGCGCAGGCCGCGCTGGAGCGCGCGGCCTAACGAGCGACTCGGCGATCCGGGCGGCGATCCGTGGCCGATGCGTGCGTGACACGTGTCGGGCACGGATCCCCGCCCACATGCGGCGGGCATTGACCGATGGGAACACGGATGCACGGATCCGCCGGCGCGGGTCTACGGAGGGCCTACTGGCCGGTGAGGGTCTACCGAGGGTCTACACGTGCTGACCTGGACGGTAGAGGCGGTAGACCTGACTGCGGGTGCCCCGCGAGGGGCCCTCAGAACGGCTTGGCGCGGTGCCGCTACCCCGCTACCTTCACCCGTTGGTCGAGGCCGGACGGGTAGCGGAGCCGGGTAGCGGTACCGCTACCTCGGCCAGGAGCCGCTACCCTCCGCACGGCTGCGCGTGGACTCCGCGACCTCGAGCATTTTTGATCTTGTGGGGGCGTCACGGTCGCTGTCGTGGGGTGTCACGAGGGTGTCGTCGCCGAGTGTCGGACGGTGTCACGGGGGTGTCGTGACACCTGTCACGAGGCTCCCACCTGTAGGTCTCCGTGCGTAACACCCCGGCCCCTGTCGCGACACTCACGGGGGTGGCACCGTAGAGGGGTCACGCGATCAAGGGCGCGTGCGGGCCTCCAGCCGCCGTAGCCGCGCGAGCAGCCTGGATGAAGCCGTCACACCGGCGATCCCCTCGACCTCCTGGGCGACCGCGCGTGCCTGTGCCAGGTCGCCCATCGCCGCGTGTGCGTCCGCGATGTGCAGCAGGTACTGGCCGGCCCACTCCGACCGGCGGAGCGCCTCCGGCAGCCTGTCCAGGCCGCGCTGGATGACCTCCACGGCGTCCTGGTGGTGGCCCAGCAGTCGCAGCGCCAGGCCGCGTTGCATCTCCAGGTAGTCCAGGCCGTAGAAGTACACCCACGGCGGTTCGTCCTCGGGGCGCTCGGCGGCGGCCAGCGCGAGCCGTACGGCCTCGTCGAGCTTGCGCATGGTGGGCTCGGACTCGCCGGCGAGCGCGTGGCCCCGTGCTTCTTGCTGGGCGGCGAGCGCGCGCACACCGACGCTGGCGCCCGGGGTACGCTGCGCGGCCTCCGACAGGCCGATCAGGGGCCCCACGTAGCTGGTGATCCATCCGAGGTGGCCCTTCATCGACAGGGCGGTGGCGATCATGCCGCCGTGGTCGGCCTCGGTCGCCCACACCAGCGCGCGGTCGTACCATCGGTCGGCCTCGGTGGTGCGGTTGCTGTTGGCGTGCAGCCAGCCGGCGAACTGGGCCCACTGCGCACCGACGTCGAGCATCGGCCGGCGCAGCGCACCGCGGGCTTCGATGACGAGCTGCTCAACGAGCCCCAGTTGCGCGGTGACGGGGCCGAGCAGAGGCACGGACCCGATGGCGTCCTCCGCGCGGCGTTGGGCGGCGAGGACGTCGGCGAGAGCGGTCATCGCCCCGTGGTCGAGGCGCCGCGGGGACTCGATCACGTAGGAGAGCCGCTCCGCGTCCTCTGGGGGGATGGCCGGTGGCGCCTGGTCGAACAGGTCGGCCTCGCTCACGCCGAGGGCGCGGGCGTACAGCACGGGGTAGGGGTCGCGCGGCTCGGCGCGGCCGGCCTCCCACTCGCGGATCATCCGGGCCAGCGAGGCGCGGACAGGTAGGTGGGGGCGGAGCCGGGCGTCGGCGGCATTGGCGAGAGCCTTGGCCATGTCGGTCTGTGACCAGCAGCGTTGCCGCCGGTGCTCGCGTAGCCGTGCCGCCCAGGCCGGCCGCTCGTCGTTCACGGCGCACCTCACAGGGTGTGGAGGGAATCCGCGTTCCTCCTCTATCCTCCCCTGCCAGGATCCGGTCACGCAGCGTTGTGATTGATCTGTGCAGATCGAGACCGCAGGCGAACAGGCTGAAGATCATTGGGTGAGCCTGTGGCACCTCAACTGGGAGCCCTACCGGCCCCACGGTGCGAGGCTGCGCGTCTTGAGGACAATGCCCGGAGGCGAGTACGAGTTCTGCGGCGAGGGTG
The DNA here is from genome assembly GCF_013363975.1 of Nonomuraea montanisoli. GTDB lineage: Bacteria > Actinomycetota > Actinomycetes > Streptosporangiales > Streptosporangiaceae > Nonomuraea > Nonomuraea montanisoli. The sequence goes on from NZ_JABWGN010000007.1 coordinate 54,851, forward strand.
GCAGGTACTTCATCCTGCACCGCGACCGTCGCGGCCGGTATGAGGAAGCGGGCCGCGGTCTGTACCGACAGGCGTGGAAACTGTGGTTGTCCATCGGTGGTGAGCCGTAGGGCCTTCAAGACGGCTGACCCCGTCCGGCCGTGGAGGGAACGGGCGGGGCCAGCTCGCTAACCGCGGTCACCCGCGCGCGGCCACCCAGAACCCGAACTCGGCGCCGAGCTTCTGAACGTCGGCCTCCTCGCGGATCGTCGCGCCGGTCATGTCGACGTTGACGACCGTCCCGCCGGCGCCCGGCGCGGCCGTGGCCGCCTTGGGGTCGACGCCGTACATGGGCGCGATCTGGGACGCGCCGATAATCTGCCCGGCCCGATGGACGCCGCCGGTGGCCATCCCGGCGACGCTGCCGGCGCCCTGTGCGGCGGTGACGGCCTGGCCCACGACGGCCTGGGCGGCGCCCAGTACGGCCCCGGCCATCGAGCTCATGCCCTGGGCGAAGCCGGCCATGGTGAACTCGCCGATCTCGGCCATCACCTGACTGGGACTCTTGATCTTGAGCTGCTTCTTGATCGCCGCCACCAGGGATTTGACGATCTTCTCCATCTCCTTGTCCAGCTTGGCCAAGCTGTCCTGGAGGCCCTTCAGGTAGCCCTCGCCGCTCTTCTTGCCGACGTCGTACATCGCGTCGGCGCTGGCCTTGCCGAGCTTCTTCGACGCCTTATCGACCGCCGATTGGGCCTTGTTCAGCGCCTTGATCTCCGAGCCGTCCGAGCCAACCAGCATCTCCGCGAAGCTCGCGCCCTTCTCCACGCCCGCGTCGATCAGGTCTTGGATGATCTTCTTGTTGAGGCCGCGCTTCGCCAGCGTCTGGATGTTGTTCGCGAAGCTGTTGATCGCGCTGGCCTTCTTCTGCAGCTCGCCAGCCATGTCGCCGGCACCGCTGATGTCCTCGGCCTTCAGGCCGGTGATGTCCGCCCACTCCTGCGCGGAGCCTGCGACCTGCTTGGCGTACTCCTTCGCCGCCGCCAGCTTGTCCACGAGCTCCTGGCGCTGCTTCGCGAGAGCCGCCAGCGAGTCGTTGCCCTTGCTGACGAAGGTGAGGAGGTGATCAGCCACGTCCGGCTTGGAGCCGAACGCCTTCTTGATCTGCTCCACCATCTTCTCGACCGTGGAGACGGCATTGCCGTTCTCGGCCTCCAGGCCCTGGATGAGGCCCCTCACTGACCACTTGCCGATCTCGGCGAACACCGTCGAGGGGGAGTGGATGCCCAGCAAGTTCTTCGCCCCGTCGACCGCGGACTGCACGGTGTTGCGGGCCGCGTTGACCAGTTCGCCGGCCGTCTGCTGGACGCCCTGGATCATGCCCTTGATCAGGTCCCGGCCCGCCTGGACCAGCCATGTCTTCGCCTGAGCGGCGATCGCGCTCAGCTTCGACGGCAGCGCCTTGACGTCGGAGATCAGGTTGTCCATCTTGGCTTTGGCCTGGGACTTCATGCTTTCCCACGCCGCGACAGTCTGCGACTTGAGGTCGTTCCAGCCGGTGACGAAGAAGTCCTTGACCTTCCCGGGGACACCCTTCAGCCACTCGACGAGCTGGTTCGCCCTGCTTGAGGCGCTCGACTTGATCGACTCCCACGCCTCACCGGTCTGCGACTTGAGGTCGTTCCAGCCGGTGACGAAGAAGTCCTTGACCTTCCCGGGGACACCCTTCAGCCACTCGACGATCTCGGACGACTTCGTGCTCAGCCAGTCGCCGATGCCGTTCCAGATCTCGACCGTGGTGTCCTTGACGGAGGTCCAGGCTTCGGAGAACCACGGCCCCACCGTGCCGGAGAACCAGCTGGTCAGCTCGTTCCACTGCTCCTCCACGTCCGCGGGCGAGGGGAACATCTTTTTGACCTCGGCCATGGCCCGGTCGCCGACCCAGGAGAAAACCGACTCCCAGGAGCGGCCCCACCGGTCCGCGTCGGCCTTCGACGTGTCGCCGAGCGTCGTGCTGGCCTGGTCGACCGCGCCCTTGAAGTCGCCGATGCTCTTCTTCGCGGTATCGAGGTTGATGCCGTTGATGGCCTTCGACATGTCCTCGGCCTTGGTGCCGAACAGGCCGGCGGCGATCTCCGCCTGCTTCGCAGGTTCCTTGATGTCGCGGAACTTTGTGAGGATCAGGTCGAGCGCCTTGTGCCCCGCAGGGCCGCCCTTGGCGATGGCCCTCATCATCTCGTTCGCGTTCAGGCCGAGCTCTTTCAGTGCGCTCGCCGCCGACTTGTCCTTGATCTTGGCGGTCAGCTCCTTCAGCGAGTCGGCTACGACGTCGGAGTCGCGGGCGCCGCTCTTGAGGCCCTGGCTCATCAGCCCAAGGGCTTCCTCGGCGCTGATGCCGAAGTCGCGGAAGATCGTCGAGTATTCGTTGAACGAGTCGAGGAGATCCTCGGACTTGTTGACGCCCTCCTGTTGGCCGCGGATGAGGATGTTGAACGCCTCTTCCGCGTTCTTCGCCAGTCCGGTCCGCAGCATCTGGGACACGGCGCGGATCACGGCGCCGACATCCTCATCCATGACCTTGCTGACGGTCAGTGCCTGGGCAGTCATGTCCTTCAGCGCGCCGTCGCCGGCCTTGCCCGCCCCGTCGATGTTCTGGAGCACCTTTGCGAGCGCGTCGGTGACGTCGCCCAGGGACTCGCCGTAGGCGTCGGCGTACAGGTCACCCGCGATCTTGCCGAGCCGCTCAGACTCGGCGCCGAACGCGCCGACCTTCACCGACAGCGTGGCGAACAGGTCTTCGCGCTCCATCGCGGTCTTGATGGCGCCTGTGAGCGCGTCGCCGATGGCGGCGCCGGCAACTGCTGCCACGCCGATCGCGCCCGCCTTGAGGCCGCCGATCAGCGAGGAGCCGATGCCGGCCATCCGGCTGCCACCACCGCCCCCGCCGCCCCCGCCGCCCCTACCGCCGGAGCCTTCAACGCCGTCGCCGAACTTCTTGCCCGCGTCCTCCCCCGACTGGCGAGCAACCCGCTCGGCATCCGACAGTCCGGCCTTGAGGCCGTCGACGAGCGCCTCACCAATGACCTCACCCTGTTGCTGCATCACCTGGTCGAGGTCGTCGACGGCGGTACGCAGCTCGTTGACGATGCCCTGCCCGCCGCGGGCGGCATCGGCCTCCATCCGGTCGAGATCGTTCGCGAACCCGGCCACCAGCCGGTCGACGTCCGCGAGCGCCTCCGCAGGGTCGAACGCGGTCCCGAGGTCGCGCGTGACGTCAGCGAGCGCCTTGCTCACGGTTGACTCGATGGAGGCCATGGCGCTCGAGGTCGACGTCTGCGTGGATCGCAGGCCGCGGGCGATGTCGGAGATGCCGACGTCGAACTTCTTGTTGTCGATGCTGGCGTAGGCGACCAGCTCGCCGACCGTGAGCGCCATGAGGGGGTCACTCCGTTCCGTGGGCGGCCAGGCCGCCGAGCTCGTTGAGATACCGGCCTGCCTCGCCGTTGACGTCGGCGAGGTTGGCCAGGTGGGCGCCGATGCGGGCCTGGGCGGCGATGAGCGCGCCGAACAGATCCACGCCGGTAACGCCCAGCGGGGTCCACGCGCGGTGCAAGGTGGCCATCTGGGCGCGTACGAGCTCGGCGTATGCGTCCGCGTCCACCCCGGCGCGGGCGGCCTTCAGGAGGGCGATGGCGACCCGTGTGACAGCGGCTTGTGCGGCGGCGGGCAGCTGCTCGGCGGCCACGGTCAGGCGTCCCTGCGGATCCGCGCGTGAAGGTCGACCTCGGTTCGCTCGATCCAGTCGCCCTTATCGGTGATCGCCTGGTCGTGGTACGCCTTCAGGAAGGCGCGCGGGTACGGCGACATGACCCGGTACAGGGTCGCGGCCACGTACTTGCCGGCCACGAGCGGCCGGTAGATCTTGTTGTCGATGGTGAGGCTTCCGCCGTGGATCTCGTGCCCGAGCCCGTACGCGGACGGCGCCTCGCCGTGCGACGCAGGGACGCCAGCGGCGCTCATCTCGCGCGCCCACCGGGCGATGCGGTCGTTGTGCGCCTCCATCGCCTCGCACAAGCCACTCAGGGCGGCCTCGAAGCCGTCGAGGGCGGCGATGATGTCCTCCGCCCGGTCGAGGTCGCCGGCGGCCTCCTCGCGGATCCTGGCGCGGATCTCGGCCTTCCGCGCCTCGGTGCGCTTCTCCGTGATCTCGCGGGTCCGCTTCTCGGCGGCCTGGACGCGCATCGCGGCGTGCTCGGCGTCGTCACGCAGCTTGGCCAGCTTGGCGGGGGTGACGTCCTGGCCGCCGGGCAGCTCGCCGCGTACAGCGCGCTCGGCGTCCTGGACGGCGGCGGCGGCCTGCTCGGATTCGGCCTGGGCGGTGGCGAGGATGGCGGCAACCTCCTGGTCGGTCATCGCCAGGTCGGGGTCGATCGTGTCCGTGGTCATGTCATGGTCCTTTCAGGTCAGCCGTAGTAGACGGGGCGGCGAGCACGAGCGGCGTCCTGTGCCGCCTTCTCCGCCTCCTGGCGGAGCGCGGGCAGCGTGAACGTCTCGGGTGGCCGCTTGGCGCCGCGGAAGGCCTGGCCGACCCAGGCGCGGCCGGGACCATGGCCCGCCAGCTCCTCGTTGAGGGCGCGGATCTCGGTGAGCAGGTCTCGCTTGCCGGTCGCGTCCGCCCACTGGTCGATGAGCTTCGTGTGCCCGGCGTCCTGCCCAGCGGTGAGCACGGCGCGCGCCTGGACGTCGTCGCCGAAGCGGAGGGCGTCGGCGAGCATCTGCTGACGCTTCTCCGGACTGGCCTGGCGGGCTGCTTCCAGGTGGGCGCGGAACGCGGTCTGGAGGACGGCGGCGTCGGCCGGGCTGGCGTCGGTGGGGATGCCGGGGCCGGTCGGGATCTGCGCCTGGAGGTGGTTGAGGCGGGCGACGCGGCGGCCGTGCAGGTCCTCGGCGAGGCGCTGGAGTTCGGCGCCGTGCTCCTCGTACGCCTGGACGATGGCCTCGGCGCGGCCGAGGTCCGACAGGGCGGCGTCGGAGCGGGCGGCGTCTACCTTGGCGGCGTAGGCGGCCTGGGCCGCGCTCGCGGCAGTGACGGCCGGGTCAGTCTGGGCCGGGGGAAGCGGTGCGGGCTCGGACATGCGGACTCCTTCGTGAGGCCACCAGGGCGGCGGCATCCTGCGCTCTCCATACGCCTCGCCGGACCTGCCGGTGTCCGGCCTCGGTCATCAGCCGGCGGGCGTGCCGGTCGGTGACGTCGAGCAGGCCGGCGAGGCGGTCTGTGGAGATGTGATCGCAGTCTGCGCCGATGTCCGGAAGCTGCGGCGAGGGATGTCCGGAGGGGGTGATGGCTTGGGCGAGGGCGGCGGCGCGCAGCTCGTCGAGCCATCGGGCGAGGCCGGGCGGGATCTGGGCGCCGTTGGCGCGGTGGCGGGCGAGCTGGTCGCGCAGGATGCGCCAGACGGGCATCGCGTACTCGACGGGCACCGGAGGGGCGACGACGCCCCCGTGCTCCGAAGCGGACGGGCCGGGGGCGTCAGCGCCAACCATGATCGCTCAAAGTCACAGTCCGTGCATGCATAACCATGCGGAAGGCAGCGAATGATCGGACAGAACGGGACGAACACTCGGCCGTTTGCCGCCCCATAAGAAAAGCCAACGTCAGCGCGTCGCCGCACCCTACAGTGCATAGATTCTGTCTGGTATAGCCCATCGGGCGATCACGCATCGTCATCTGGTCGCCTGCTCGATCGTGGGCCCATGCTGCTGCCACCACGCGCTGTGCTGCCCGGCCAGATCGTCGGGGCCGGGCGGCCTCGGCAGGCCGAGAGTCCGCGCGACCTGACACAGCCATGCGTCCTGTGCCCAGGCGTCGAGCATGTCGGCCGGACGCGGAGGGAGCACCGGCACCTTGGCGGGCTTCGGCTGCTCGCTGGCCGGGACATCGGCGGCGGGCGCCAGGCGGGCGCCGAGGACGGCGCGGGCGCGCTCAAGCCGCTTCTCCACCGCGCTGGAGATCGAGGCGAGCTGCTGGGCGTCGCGATGCCTGGCCGCGTTCTCCAGGCGGCGTAGACGGCGCTTCAGGCCCTGGTCGGTGGACTCGGTGAGCGACGGTCCGGCCGCGCGCACGAGGACCCCGTACAGCTCGCGCGCGGCTTCGACGTCGGCCGGGTGGAGTGCGGCGGCGAGCGACTTGAGCATGGCCACCGTGGGGCGGCGGTGGCCCAACTCCAGCTTGGACACCGACCCGCGGTGCGAGCCTGCCCGCTCGGCGAGCTGGCGCTGCGACAGGCCGGCCTCGATGCGGCGGGCCCGGATCAGGGCACCGAGGCCGGCGGCGAGCGCGGCCTGCTCTGCGGCGTCCGGTTCGCCCCACGGGCCAGGCGCGCCGCGCTCGCGCCGGCGGAGGGGTGGGGCGTCGTCGGTCGGGGTCGTCATCGGCTGGGCTCCCTTCGTTCGTTTGGCCGGTCAAACCGGCTGGTGCACCCTCACGCGCGCACACGCGTTTTCGGGCTTCGTACGTGCGAAGCCGTGGGCTCGGCTGCGCCCTCACGCGCACGCGCGCGGCCGGGGGTTCGACCGATCGAAACGGTGGGGTTCGGTGGCCCCTCACGCGGGTGTGCACGGCTTCGGCATCCAACGTTGGTGTGCGGGCGGACGGCGGACTGTGTTCCCTCACCCGCGCGTATGCACGGTTCGGGGCTGGGCGCGCGGTCACGCTTCGACCGGTCGAGGTGGTCATCCTCTGGCCATGCCGGGCTGGTCGAGCTGCTTGCAGGTCGAGCAGAGGCTGTAGTCGATCTGGACGGGCGGGAGCGCGAGCGCGCGGCCGGGGAGGCTGAGGACGACGGCGGGGAGCTGGAGGCCGACGAAGTGCATGGTCACGGTGCGGCGTCGGCAGTGGTCGCACTTGTGATCTTCTGCGGTGCCTTGGGTACGGCGGACGGCTTGGGTCATGCAGGGGGCGCAGCGGATGAGCCCGGAGGCCCAGGGGGTCCAGAGGGCGGGCTGTGGGGCGGTGGCGGTGAGGTGGGGGCAGAAGCCGATGCGGGCGCTGTGGAGGCCGTTGTGGAGGCGGGTGACCATCTGCTTGCCGATGGCGCCGGGGGTGGCTGCGCCGGTGGTGCCGTTGAAGCGTTGGGCGGTGTGGTGGAGGGAGGCGAGGGAGTGGTTGGTGGCGGCGGTGGCCTGGTCGATGAGGGCGGTCGCTGAGGGGGTCACAATGGGTCCTTCCGGTTGTTTCCGCTGGTCAGGCGGGGTGTGTAGGGTCCTCTTGGTCTTTCCGCTGGTCAGAGGGGGTGTGTAGGGTGGTGCAGGGTTTTCCGAAAGTCGCCACGCGCGCGCCCATGGGGGATTAACGGGGAACCCTGCATGACCCTGCACTTCCACAGGTCAGCGCGTTCCTAGCCGTCATCGGCCATCAGCACCAAGCCCCGATAGGTGAACCCACCGGACCCGCGCTTCTTCTCGTGCCCGCGCTGCCCCATCGACTCGGCGAACGCCTTCTCCGAGCCCGGGTCCTCGCCGTTCACGTAGCACCACTGCGTCCAGGCCGTGAACAGCTCGCGCGCCTTCACGTGGCTGTGCGGGTTCTTCATCGTGCGCTCGTCGAGGAAGCGGCCCAGCGCGTCGCTGTCGGCCTGGTACGCCTCGGTGCGCCGGCGTACGGCGTCGGGCGGGTTGAGCCCCTGCTGCTGGTAGTCGAGCCACCCCTGGTAGGCCCAGGCGATCACTGTGGGGGCGGCGGCCTTCAGCCGGTCCGGTAGGCCGTTGTCCTGCTCGCTGGCTGGGATCACGACGTCGAACGGGACGACGAGGAGGCGGCGCCAGACGGCCGGGTCGTCGCCGGACACGGCGGGCAGGTGGTTCGTGAGCATGATCAGGGTGTGGGACGGCAAGAACGTGATGGGGTTCTTGTGCATCAAGTTCGCCTCGATGGGGTCGCCGCCGACGAGCCGCTTCATCGTGGCCTCGGCGAAGCGCCTGCCCTTCTCCGTCTCGGAGCAGAACACCAGGCGGGCACCCCGTAACCGCATCTTGAACGCGCCGTGCCGCTCGTGCTTGGACTCCATGAGCATCGCGGGGTCGATCTCGATGGCGTAGTCACCGAACGCGGCCATGAGCGCATCGCGGGTGGTGCCCTTGCCGTTCGCGCCGGTGCCGGTGAAGATCAGCATCACGTGCTCGGTGACCTTGCCGAGCATCGCGTAGCCGAAGACGCGCTGCACGAACGCGCGCACCTCGGGGTCGGGCAGGATGCGGGCGAGGAACGCGGCCCACTCGCTGCCGTGGTCGGGCCTGGGCGCGGCGCCGGCGACCTTGGTGATCAGGTCGGCGCGGTTGTTCGGCCGGACGGTGCCGGTCTCCAGGTCGAGGGTGCCGCCGGGGGTGTTGAACAGGTACGGGTCGGCGTCCAGGGCACTGGAGGCGGTCGAGATGGGCGGGAGCGCGGCGGCGAACTTCAGCATGCCCTCGGCGCCGGAGGCGTTCTCGGCCTTGCGGGCGTCCTTGAGCAGGTCGTCGCGGTCCTGCCCCTTGAGGGTGATGGCCTCGGACAGCGCGTTCTTGGTGGTGGCGACGGCCGCCTGGAGGTCGGCGCGCTGGTCGTCGGCGGCCCACCGGGTGCCGTCCCAGCGGTGCCAACCGATGCCGTGGACGTAGCGCAGCTGCTCGGCGTGCTCGGCGACGAACCGCTCGGCCATGCGCAGGTGTCCGCGATGCTGGGTGCCCGGGCCGGCCGCGGGGGCGGGGTGGAGCTGGTGGACGGTGGCGAGGTTGCCGTCGACGGTGGGCGCGATCAGGTCGCGCGGGTCGTCCTGGTCGGCGCGGCGGCCGTACCCCTGCCCGGCGAGGTCCTTGGCGGCGGAGCTGATGGCGGCCGGGCTGGTCGAGCCCTGGGTGAGCAGGGTGTAGGCGCCGAACTTGTCGTACGGCCTCTCGGCCTCGAACTCTGTGCTCGTGCTGAAGACGTACAGGTTGTCCATGCCGCCGCGGCCGGTCGTCGCCGAGATGCCGCGTGCCTTGCCGGGCCTGCGCCAGTAGGAGGTGCCGGCCGTGTCGGTGTGGACCCGCGTCCAGCCGCGCACGCCGATGATGTCGTCCCACGTGGCGCGCTCGTTGAAGTCGTCGCCCGGCCGCACGCTTCCGTCGTCGTCGACGCGGGCGGGCTGGGTGAAGGGCAGGGCCTCGACGGGCTGCTCGTCGGCGGGCATCTGGTCGAGGGCGCCCGCCAGGTGGTGGAGCGCGTCGCGCTCGGCCGGGGTGATGGTGGCGATGGTGGCGAACCCGCCACTGATGAGCGTCCAGGCGGCGCCGCTCGGGTGGGTGCGGCCGGCGGACGGGGCGACGACGACGAACCCGCCTTCGCCGCGCGTCTCGATGAGAACCTTGATCTTCTCCTTGGGGTTCTCGGCGAGCTCCTCGGCGGTGGCGGGCCGGGAGGCGAGCTTGGCGTTCCCCGCCACGTCGCCGTCGACGCGGTACAGCACGTGGATCCCGCCCGATGGCGTCTGTTCGGCGTAGCCGGTCGTCACCTTGCGCCAGAGGTCCCCGAGCCCGGACGCGTCCGCAATCTCGGAGAACTCCTTGGCGACGTCCTCGGCGATGGCGCGGCCCTCGAACTCCAGCATCTCCAGGTTGCCGGAGACGGCGCCGGTGACCACGCCCATGCCGTCGTACCGGCCGCCGCCGAACCAGGTGTCGACCTGGTCGAGGGTGGACGGGCGGGTCTGGTATGCCTTCCAGGAGGGGCCGTCCGGCCAGGGCTGCTTGGTGCCCGTGGCGGCGGCGGGGATGACGCACAGGCCGGCGGCGTGAGCGTCGCGGGCGGCGTCGTGCAGGTGGTTCACGCGTGCTCCTGTGCGTGCCCCCGGCGCGCTACCATCGCGGTAGACACGCTGAGGGGCGTGAGGCTTGGGACGGGTTCGCGGATGGTCGCCGCGGGCCCGTTCGGCTTTTCAGGGGTCATGAGGGCTCGGATCAACCGCATTGGATGTCCGGTCGGGCGTCGGCCACCTGGAGAGATGCGGCCGGATGGCACACAGATGGCACCGATTCGGCGCCCGGGTCCGCGGTCGGGGGGTAGAGGAGCTGCACCAAGTCGTGGGTCGGGATGCGGATCTTCCGACCGAGGCGGAGCGCTCGGGTAGGCCACTCGCCACGGCGGATGAGGTCGTAGGCGAGCCAGGCGGAGACGTCGAGGACGGACGCGGCCGTCTCGACGTTGGTGGTGGGACCGAGCGCCTTGATCGCGTCCTTCGTCCACGGGCCGGTCATGCGGCGCCCTGTGCAGTCGCGAGGTCCAGGGCGCGGTGGAGGTCGGCGGTCACAACCCGGTAGGTCGAACCGACTCGGATGAGCTTGCAGGGGTAACGCCCCTCCTTGGCGAGGGTGTAGCCAGTGCTGCGGCCGATGCCGAAGACCCGGTTGCCCGTGGCGAGGTCCACGGTCGGGGGGAGGGAGAGGATCTCCTCGCGAGACATCGGGAGGGCTGCGGGCATGATGTCCTCCATGTCGCTATGGATGATCAACTTGTCATATCTACATGATCATCATGCGTATAGATCGGCACTGGCTAGAGGGTAGTGGCACCTGCTAGCACTAATCAACCCTGCGCGCTACCGTGTCGATATGCACTCCAAGCTGAGCGATGTGGTGGCTAGCCGGGTTCGGACATACCGCGAGCGGAAGGGGCTCACCCGGGAAGAACTGGCCGCGAGGTGCAGCAAGCTGCACCTGCCGCTGACCGCCGCGGCCATCACGAACATCGAGACAGGCCGACGCAACGCGGAAACCGGCGCGCGCCGCCGAGACGTGACCGTCGACGAACTGGTGGTCCTGGCCAAGGCGCTCGGCGTGCCGCCGATCCTCCTGCTCTACCCCGTCGGAGAGACGGACCTCGTCGAGGTGCTCCCGGGCCGCAAGCAAGGCACATGGCAGGCGGTGAAGTGGTTCACCGGCGAGGAGCCTCTGGGCACGTACTTCGAGGACGACGGCAAATGGGCCGTGACCAGCCCGGACATGGACGACTGGGAGAAGGGCGCCGCCCCCGTCGACGACTACCGCTGGCACGACCGACGCGTCAAGGACTGGAACGAGGCCAACGACGCGGCACGGGCAGCTCGGCGCGCTGCTGAGGTTGCGCAAGACGATGACGAGCGCAAGATGCACCTGCGTGCCGCACTCCGAGCGGAGAGAGATCTCTCCGTCGCAGAGGAGCTGTTGAGGGACCACCGCCTGAACATGCGGCGGCGCAACGTCACGCCGCCGGAGCTCAACGACGTCCTCGCCCATGTCGATGGGCCGGTCACCCGCAAGGAGTCGACGTGAAGCCATACAAGGCGTGCTCGTGCCGCGACCCCAAAACCGGGCGCCTGCTCGGCAACCGGTGCCCCGACATCAAGCTCCAGGTGGTCGACAAGAAGACCAACCGCACCACAGAGCGATGGAACCCCAAGCACGGCGCCTGGTACGGACGGTATGAGGCCCCGCGCACCGCGGACGGGAAGCGCCGGCAACCGCGCGTCGGCCCCTTCGCCACGGAGAAGGAGTGCCTGGCGGCGCTCGCCGAGGCGCAAGGCCAGGTAACCCGCGGTGAGCACGTAGACGACCGGAACCTGAAGGTCGGCGACTACCTCACCGACTACCTCAACGGCCGCCAGGCCGTCGAGGACGACCTGGCCAAGAGCACCATCGAGAGCTACCGCGAAGCCATCGACCTCTACTTCAAGCCTGGTCTCGGCCACCTACGCCTCGTTGATCTGCGCGACCACCACATCCGTGATGTGTACGCGGCCATGCGGAAGATCAACCGTCCCGAGGCCGATGAAGACGTCTCCGACCTGATGCGGCGACTGATCGCCGCGCGCGCCAAGCGGCATGGCCGGCGCTACTCCACTCGACCGCTCACCCCGGCCCGGATCAAGCGAATGCACGCCGTGCTGTCGAAGGCGCTCAACGACGCCGTGCGGTCCGGCAAGCTCACCCGCAACCCGGCCGCGGTCGTCACCTTCGGCAAGCAGCGCCGAACCAAGCCCCTGCTGTGGACAGCCGAGCGCGTCGAGCGCTGGCAGGAGACGGGCAAGACGCCGGCCCGGGTGATGGTGTGGACACAGCACCAGTGCGGCGCCTTCCTCGACGCCACCGAAGGCGAATGGCTGCACCCGCTGTTCCAGCTCGCCGCGTACTGGGGACTGCGCCGCGGCGAGCTGGTCGGCCTGGAGTGGGCGGACGTCAGCCTCGACAACGGGCGCGTGCACATCCGCCAGGCGCAGCCCGACGACGAGCTCGACGACACCAAGACCGAGAACTCCGACCGCGTGATCCGGATCGACGAGGAGACCCTGGCGACGCTGAAGGCGTGGCGGGCCCGGCAGGCGGCCAAGCGGCTGGAGTGGGGAGAGGCGTGGGTCGACTCCGGCCGTGTCTTCACGAAGGAGAACGGCGAGCCGCTGCGGCCGGAGTCGGTCTCCGAGCGGTTCGGCACCCTCGCGGCCCGGGCCGGCCTGCCGCCGGTCCGCTTCCACGATCTCCGGCACGGCGCGGCCACGATGCTCCTGGCGGCCGGCGTGGACATGAAGGTCATCTCCGAGACGCTCGGCCACGCGACCGCCGCGTTCACGAGCGATGTGTACGCCTCGGTGGCGGAGGAGCTCCAGGAGCAGGCGGCGGCGGCCATCGCCGCGTTCGTGCCACGCCGGAAGCGCGCTGCGGCCGTTCGTGCCATCAATGTGCCAACAGAGGCCGGTAGTGATCTCTGAAACGACGAAGGGAGTCCGCACTTTCGTGCGAACTCCCTGGTCAAGAGCGGAGGATCGGGGATTTGAACCCCGGATGGTGTTGCCACCAAACCGCATTAGCAGTGCGGCGCCATAGACCTGACTAGGCGAATCCTCCTGGAAGCCAAGCGGCTCAGGACAGCGTACCGGCCTTCTGGCGAGGCGGCAAAGCGGTTGGCCCGCGAGCCTTCCCGCCGGCCCCCCGATGCGCCCCCGAAGTCGTTATCCACAAGCTGTGGACAGTGGCCTGTGGATGGAGCCCGCCCGGGTCGTCAGGGCGGGCCTACCATGGGAAACGCCTCAGGCGGCCGGGTTGGCCTCGCCCTCGATCTCGATCTTGACCTTCTTGCCCACCAGCACGCCGCCGGTCTCCAGAGCCTGGTTCCAGGTCAGGCCGAACGCCTCGCGGTCGATCTCCGTGGTGATGGAGAAGCCCCACACCGCCTGGCCCCACGGGTTGGTGCCGGCGCCGCCGTACTCGACCTTGAGCTCGACCGCCTGCGTGACGTCGCGGATCGTGAGGTCGCCGACGACCGTGAACTCGTCGTCCGACTGATGCACGACGCGGGTGCTGCGGAAGGTGATCTGCGGGAACTTGTCGGTGGCGAGGAAGTCGTCGCTGCGCAGGTGGCCGTCGCGGTCGGCGACGCCCGTGTTGATGCTGGCGGTCTGGATGGTGAGCTCGGCGGCCGACTCGAGCGGGTTCTCGGCGATCGTGACCGAGCCGCTGAACTCGCCGAACGTGCCGCGCACCTTGCTGACCATCATGTGCTTGGTCACGAAGCCGATGGTGGTGTGGGCGGCGTCGAGGTTGTAGGTGCCGGGGGCGGGGATGGTCAGGTTCTCCCAGGTACGGGTGCTCATGGGGTCCTCCAGGCGAAGCTTGTCTTGCGGATATTTGCGTTAACAAAGGTCTACAGGAGGAATATTCCTCACGTCAACTAACGTCGGCTAGAGTGTGAACGTGAACCCTCTCGACGACCCTCGACTCACCGCCATGGGACTGCTGGCCGAGGTGCACGCAGGCCTGATCGCCCGCATGCAGCCCGTGCTGAGCGCGTCCGGGTTGTCGGACATCGACTTCGAGACGGTGCTGCGCCTGGGCCGCTCGCCCGGCCAGCGGCTGCGCATGACCGACCTCGCCGCCCAGACCGGCCTGTCGACCAGCGGCGTCACCAGAGTGGTCGACCGTTTGGAACGTGACGGCCTGGTCGAACGGGTGGCCTGTTCCTCCGACCGGCGCGCCTCCTACGCGGCCCTCACCGACGCGGGCCGGGAGCGGCTGGAGGCGGTGCTGCCGTTGCACCTGCGCGACATCGAGAGCTGTTTCACCGGCCTGCTCTCCGACGACGAGCTGACGGCGTTCCTCGCCACCCTGCGCAAGATCCGCGACGTCGTACGTCCCTGCGCGACAGCCGGGACAGCGACAGCCGGGGCAGCGACGGCCGGGGCAGCGGCGGCCGGGGCGGCTACGGCGCGGACGGGGGGTGGGCCTCACAAACAGGTGCCACCGCAGGGTCCGCCACGCTGATGCCCAGCTCGTTCCTGAGCTTGGCCATGGCGCGCGACACCGTGCTCTTCACCGTGCCGACGCTGATCCCGAGCGCCCGCGCGACCTCCGGCTCGGTCAGATCCTCGTAGTACCGCAACACGATCGCGGCCCGCATGCGTTCGGGCAGCCTGTCCAGCGCCCTCTCCAGCCGCTCGTGGACCTCCCCGTAGGCCCCATGGGAGTCGTGCGGCTCCACCGCCACCTCGGGCAGCTCGTCCGAGGGGTACTCCTCGACCTTGCGCCGCCGCCACTGCGAGATGTTGATGTTCACCATGGCCCGCCTGACGTAGCCGTCGAGCGAGCCGCGGTCCTCGATGCGCTCCCAGGCCAGGTACGTCCGGGTGAGCGCGTTCTGCAGCAGGTCCTCGGCGTCCAGCGGGTGCCCGGTGAGCTGGTGGGCGGTGCGCAGCAGGGAAGGTCCGCGGGCGCGCACGTACTCGCGGAACTCCTCTTCGCCCTCGATGATCGGCATCGTGGTCAGAATCGCAGCCGAACGCGCTGTTCGGGCTGAACCGGAACCCAGGATTCGGCCCGCCGACGACAAAGGTCCGTCTAGGTCGGTGGCGGTTTGTACGACGACGGGTGCCATCTCCTTCACCGTGAGTGCGTAAATTGCTCCCTTATGCGGTGTCACCCCCACACGACCGGCCACGACGTGTGAACCTAGAGGCGACGAGGAGGGATGGGGATGGGCTACCCGAGCGTTGACCGGCGCAGGCTGCTCGCCGCCGCCGCCCTGGGCCGCGAGGCCGGAGTGCCGGGACCCGCCCCCGGCGACGGCGATCCCGTCCGCGCGGTCACGGGCGAGATCCGCGACATCAGCCCGCACCTCGTCGTCGTCGAGACCCCCGACGACCAGGAGGAGCGCCTGGTCATCACCCCCTCGGCCACTGCCTGGAACGGCGACGACACCGCCCCGGCCGACCTGTCCGTCGGGGCCAGGGTGATCATCCGGGCGCTGCACGAGGGCAAGGTCGCCGATCGGATCTGGGCCGGCATCACCCGCATCACCGGGACGATCCTGTCCGTACAGGGACGCGCCGACCTGTCCGTCGAGCTCGCCTGCGGCCCGCACCGGGGCCGCCGCACCATCACCGTCCCCCGCAGCGCCGCCGGTCGGCTCCAGGTGCGTCACCCGCGGCTGGAGCCCGGCTACCTGCTCGACGCGATCGGCGTACGGCGCGACGGCGGCTGCCTGGCGCTGCTGCCCGCCACCTCGCAGCCCCCGTACCCGGCCCGCGCGGTCCCGCCCGCGCCGCCCGCGTACGCCGGCACCCAGCAGCGCGTCTCCGGCACCGTCACCTGGTCCGACGCGTTCGACGAGGGGGAGCGGGGCCTGGCGTACCCGATGGTGGAGCGTTCCGACGCGGGCTGCCCCGAGGCGGAGGTGTCCTGCGTCGGCCTGCCGTACCTCGCGATGGGCTCGCTGGTGCAGGTGCACAACCAGTGCGCCGGGCGCTCGGCCAACGTGCCGATCGTCGCCTGCGGTTGCGTGGCCGGCCGGTTCTGCGACCGTTGCGTGGAATGCGGGACGTCGCCGCGCGGGCGCGTCGCCGAGCTGTCACCCTCGACGTTCGTGGAGCTCGGCGGCGAACTGGTCAAAGGGTGCTTCAACGCTCAGATCGGATTGGGGTGACGCTCGTGCTGGCATCGCAGCAGCCGGCGCTGATCGTGCTGCTCGTCCTCGGGACGGTGGCCAAGGTGATCACGGTGCGCTCCGGAGGGGAGCCGGGTGCGCTGTCGCGGCTCGGGCCGGCCGTGCTCGTGCCGGGTCGCATGCAGGCCCCCGCGCTCGTCGTCTGCGCCGTGGGCGAGCTGGTGCTCGCCTCCGGGCTCCTGCTCACCACCCATCCGATCTTCCGCTGGGGGACGGTGACGTTCTTCACGCTGTCCACGTACGTACTGCTGGAGCTGCGCAGACGCCGGCCCGACGCGGGATGCGGCTGCTTCGGTGAGGTCAGCGCGGCCCCCGTGGGGCTGCGTTCGATCGCGCGGACGGTGACGCTCACCGGCATGGCGGTCATGACGGTGTGGGCTGAGACGCCCGGATGGCCGGAGTTCGTCCGGCCGTCCTGGTACACCCTCGCCGGTGTCGCCTTGCTCGTCGCGCTGTCGCCGGAGCTGGAGGAGATGGTGGACCGGGTGCGCTACCGCGCTCCGTGCGAGCGGCGCAGGGCTCCCGCCGAGAGCGTCACGCTGTCACGGCTCAGGAGCAGTGGTACGTGGCGCGCCCACCAGGCCGAGCTGGCCGCGGCCGAGCCGTACGACAGCTGGCGCGAGCTGTGCTGGCGCTTCTTCGCCTTCGACGGCCAGGGGAATCGGGACGTGGTCTTCGCGGTGTACCTCAGCGGGCGCCGGCCGGTGGTGCGGGCGGCCGTGGTCGACCGGCAGGACAGCGGCTCGATGCCGGAATATACCCCTGTATCGGCCTGACGCTAGACAGCCGTAGATTTTCCACGACGGCATGCTCGATGTAGCTCTATTGGGCTGTCTAGCTTCCCCACTAGACAGCCCAATAGAGGATTAGGGGTGCCGCTCAGATCGGCTGGGCCCGCAGGAACCTCCCGAAATGCGGCACGGTGAACGCGATCAGCCCGCGCTCGGCGCTGTAGATCAGGCCCTTCTTGATGAGGCTGTCGCGCGCCGGCGACAGGCTGGACGGCTTGCGGCCGAGGGCGTCGGCGACCTCGGCGGTGGGGACCGGCTCGTCGCCGATCTGCGCCATGGCGTGCATGTAGTCGCGCTCGGCCGGAGTCGCCCGCTCGTAACGGCTGCCGAAGAAGCCGACCGCGAGCTCCTCCTCGGCCTCCGGGGCCGACACCCGCACGTCCTCCACCGTGATGGGGCTGCGCGGCGCGAGGTCCCAGGCCACCTTGCCGTACGCCTGGACGAAGTAGGGGTAGCCGTCGGCCGCCTCGTAGAGCGCGTCGAGGGCGTCCTGGGTGAACTCGACGTCCTCCTCGCGGGCCGGCAGGATCAGCGCCAGGTCGGCGGCCTCCCGGTCGAGCCGGTCGATGCGGGCGTAGCGGAACAGCCGCTCGGAGTAGCTCTTGCTGGCCGACAGCACGCTCGGCAGGTGCGGCAGCCCGGCGCCGACCACGATGAGCGGGCCGCCCGACTGCGACAGCTCGTGGCAGGCGGCGCACAGCGCCGAGACGTCGGCCGCCGGCACGTCCTGCATCTCGTCGATGAACAGCGCGATGCCGACGCCGAGGTCGGTGGCCACGCTCGCCGCGTCGACGAACAGCTCCGTCAGGTCGATCTCCAGGTCGCCGGAGTCGGCGCGGCCGCGGCTGGCCGGCACCTCGATGCCGGGCGACCAGTGGGAGGTGCCCTTGGCCGCGGCCGGGTCGCGCATCGCGAACGCCTTCAGCACACTGAGGAAGTCCTCGATGCGCTCCGGCGCGCGGTGGCGGGGGGCCAGCTCGCGGATCGCCATGTGCAGGGCGGCGGCGACGGGACGGCGGATCGACTGGTCGGGCCGGGCCTCGATCTTGCCCGTGCCCCACAGCCGCTGCATCGCCATGGACTTGAAGGTGTTGAGCAGGACGGTCTTGCCGACGCCGCGCAGCCCGGTGACGACCATGCTGCGCTCGGGCCGGCCACGGGCCACCCGCTCCAGCACGACCTCGAACTGCTGGAGTTCACGGTCACGGCCGGCGAGCTCGGGGGGACGCTGCCCGGCTCCGGGGGCGTAGGGATTGCGCACAGGGTCCACGCTCTCGGACTTTATTGCCGGATATAGCGGCCGTCGTAGATTTGCGCAGAAAGCCGTACGGCGTGTCCGAGTGCGGGCCGTCGCCGTCGCGGTCATCCGGACACACCCCTCTCACCTGGCCGAACCCATGTTCGATTCGACACCCAGAACTGTAGCGCGGACTCGAACACCCATGCGACGATTTCGGGTAAAGATCTTCGCAACAGATCCGCCGCCCGGGGGGCGAGCCGGGCGTTCGGCCCGTACCGGCGGCTCGACTTGGCAGCCGTCCCGCCAGCGCAATAGCGTTCAGGCCCATGCGGACCTTCGCGAACGTACAGGAGCTCAAGTCGGCCGTCGGCGAGACGTTCGGCCCGACCGAGTGGCGCACGATCACCCAGGAGCAGGTCAACCTGTTCGCCGACGCCACCGACGACCACCAGTGGATCCACGTCGACGTGGAGCGCGCGAAGGAGGGACCGTTCGGCGGCACCATCGCCCACGGCTACCTCAGCCTGTCGCTGCTGCCGTCGTTCATGATGGAGCTGGTCAAGGTCGAGGGCATCGCCATGGGCGTCAACTACGGCCTGAACAAGGTCCGCTTCCCCCGGCCGGTGCCGGTGGGCGCGCGGGTCAGGGCGGCGGGCGAGCTGACCGACGTCAAGGGCACGCCGGCCGGCTACCTGTCCAACCTCAAGATGACGATCGAGGTCGAGGGCGAGAGGCGCCCCGCCTGCATCGCCGAGACGCTCAGCCTGTACGTCCCCGCCGAGTAGCCCCCGCTGTCACCTGAATCATCTTAGGGACAGCACGATCGCGACGGATGCCGCCACCGCCAGCAGTCCCAGGTAGGCCAGCACGAGCCGGGTGTCCCGCAGCAGGCACTTGCTGCGGGTCAGCCCGGCACGCCGAGCCTTCCAGTACCCCGCGAATCCCAGCCCGGCGAACCCCAGCACCGCCCACGGCCCGAGCAGCCACGCCAGCAGCGCGATCGTCGCGTACACGCACAGCCGCAGCGGATCGTACGGCCCGGCCTTCACGTCGCCCTTCGCGTCGCCCTTCATGTGACGATCTCCAGCGGGAGCCGCGTCCGGGGCTCCGACGCCACCGCCGACAGCCGCTGCGCCGAGAGCTGCGGCCACGCCTGCACCGCGCAGAACGGCGCGCACTGGTCCTGCTCGGCCCGCGTGCCCACGTGGACGCAGCACTGCGTGAGCCGTTCCTCGATCATCGTCGAGATGTCCATGAACGGCTTGACCGTGATCCGGACCACCCGCTCGCCCAGCATCCGGCGCAGCTTCGCGCGCCGCCCCGGCAGCGCCGACGAGGCCAGCGTGAGCAGCGTGGACACGCCGAGGTCGCAGTTCTCGCAGATGTCGCGCCACAGGTCGCCGATCTGCGGGTGCGACAGCGAGGACTGCTCCGACAGCAGTCCCAGCAGTGACTCCTGTACGGCCATCCGCAGCTCGCGCGGGATGTCGCTGTCGGCGATCCGGTTGGAGACCAGGCCCAGGTTGGCCTTCAGCCGGTCGTGGCCCATCAGCGCCACCAGCGACCGCCACTGCCGCGAGTCGTCGCGGATCAGGTAGCCGACCGAGCAGCAGTGGGGGTGGGAGCAGGGCAGCGCGGTCAGGTCGCGCCAGGTCACCAGCCCGCCGGTCTGCGGTCCGAGCCGGCTGAGCACGCCGGTGTGGGTGAGCCGGTCCATCGGGTCGATCCGCGCCGAGCGGCCCGAGCCGAACTGCGGCTGCAGCGACACGCCGCCCACGAACGGCGTGTCGAGCGCCACCCGTACGACGTCGCCGATCTCGCCGTCGTTGACGCCGAGCGCCGCCGTCATCACCAGCGTGGTGAAGATCTCCCGCTCCGACAGCCGTCGTACGGCCTGCTCCTTGAGCCGCCGCAGGTCGCCGCCCCGGTGGTGCCGCGACGCCTCGGCCGAGCTGCCGTCGTACTGGAGGTAGACCTCCACCCGCTCGCGGTGCTCGCTGAGCAGGTCGAGCAGGTCGTCGTCGCGGGCGATGAGGACGCCGTTGGTGTTGATCAGGATGCGCGTGACCGGCCGTTGCGTGAGCTCGCGCAGCAGCAGCGGGAGCTCCGGGTGCAGGGTCGGCTCGCCGCCGCTCAGCATGAGCACGTCCAGCCGGCCGTTCTCGCGGGCCAGCCGCTGGTCGACGTTGGCGAGGACGTCGGCGACCGGGACGATCCCGCTCAGGTCGGGCGAGCTGTCGGCGAAGCAGGTCGGGCAGCGCAGGTTGCACGCCTCGGCGATGTCCTCCAGCAGGATGCAGGTGTGCTGCGTCTGCATCTCCGGCAGCCCCTGGAGGTACGCGGCGGGGACGGACGCGAAGTTGCCCGACACGTCCGGGATGTGCTGCTTGGTGGGAGCGGTCCACTCCTCCAGGTACTCCAGGATCTCCGGGTCCTCGTCGTACAGCGTCCGGACCAGGCCGTGCTCACGGCACCCGCGCTCCAGCCAGACCCGGCCGTCGCGCACCGCCAGGTAGCCGCTGAGCCGCTCGACACGTTCCAGGTCGCGGCCGTGGCAGTGCGGGCAGAACGCGTTGACGTACCTGAGGATGCGGTCGCCCCGCAGTCCCATTCCTGGGCTCATGCCCGAATCCCCACCTTCCGCCGGAGAAGTGCATCGTAGTGGCCGCGCCGCCAGCCGTATCCGACGCGTACGGCCAGCAGGATCATCCCCGGGACGAGGAACCACTGCGGGCGCGTCAGCCCGAGCCACACGGTCTCGTTCGCCCGTGTGAACTCCACGAGGAACCGGAAGGCCGCGTAGCCGGCCAGGTAGAGCGTGAACAGCTCACCCGGCCGCGTCACCCTGCCCCGCGCCCACACCAGGGCCCCGTACGCGACGAGATGGAAGATGATCTCGTAGACGAACGACGGGTGCATGGCCTGGCCGGTCAGGCAGCCGGGGCACTCGGGCGTGGTCGGGGGCGCGTGGACGCCCCACGGCAGGTCGGTGGGCCGCCCGGGGGCCTCGGTCAGGTGGCAGCCGATGCGCCCGACGGCCATGCCCAGCGCCACGGCCGGGGCGAACACGTCGCCGGTGCGCTCCCGGAGGCCGATGATCCGCTTGGCGGCCAGCACGCCGAGGTACGCCCCGGTCAGGCCGCCCAGGATGCTGCGCGACCCGTACAGCCAGAGGTTCTCCAGGTTGAGCGTCTCCATCCAGCCGGCCAGGCGCATGCCGATGGCGCCACCGACGAGCGCGCCGGTGACGGCCACGAGCGACTGCTCGTTGAGCGCGCCACGGCGGCGGGCCTCCCGTACGAACACGACGGAGGCGACGAGAACGCCGAGCCCGACGAACACCTCGTGCAGCGGTATGGCCATGTCAGCCGTACATTCCCGGATTGATGCCCGTGCAGAACCCGGCGGACATGATGGACCACAACGCCCACCCGATCATCAATCCGAGCCCCAGCCCGATCGTCCACGGCCGCCGCAGGACCAGCAGCACGGCGCCGGCGCCCAGGCCCACGAGCACGAGGATGACGGCGCCGGTGGCGGTCCATGCCGGATTGCCGCCGTCGTCCATGGCGGCGAAGAGCACGACGAGGACGACCAGGAGGTTGACCGCGCTGTAGAGGGCGAGGCCGGCGAAGGTCATGCCGATGAGGAGGCCGGGGGAGCTGTCACGCGGCGGCCTGGGAGGCGGCGCCCAGTGGTGCGGGGGTGGCGGCTGGTAGGGCCGCTGCCCGTGAGGTGGTGGGGGCGGCGATTCACTCATCCACGCGCCCCACCGTGACCATGCATCCCTGCATCATGACCGCGCATCACGAATAGAGCTCCGGATTGATCCCGGTGCAAAGCCCGGCGGTCGCGATGGAGGCCAACGCCCACCCGATCATCAACCCCAGTCCCAGACCGCGCGCCCAGGGCTTCCGCCGCGAGATCAGCAGGGCCCCGCCACCCAACGCCCCGAGGGCCAGCACCACCGCCCCCACTCCGAACGCGACGCGAGACTGGAACGAGACCACGAGCAGGCCCGCGAACAGGTTGACGACCCAATAGGCGAAGGCTCCCGCGAACGCCAGCCCCACCACGAGGCCGGTCTGGCTGGGCGGCTGGCCGGAAGGCCCGGGGGGAGGCGGCGGCGGAGAAGTCACGACGGCCAGCCTACGGGCCACCACCGAAGTTGAGTAAGCCCGATCCCCGCAGGCGACGGACAGCAGGCTCTTTCCGGCGCGATCTGGTCAATACACGGCGGACGGCAGGAGGGAGAGGGCGTCATGAACTCGCCCCCGCCCCAAGAGCCTCACCAGCAGCCCGAAGCAGCCCGAAGCAGCCCGAAGCAGCACGATGCAGCCGAGCAGCAGAAGCACCAGAAGCGGGTGCTGAAGCGGGTGCTGAAGCGGGCGCTGAAGCGGGCGCTGATGCAGGCGCCGACCATCCACCCCCTACTCGCCCCGCTCAGCGCTCTCCTCGGCCGCTGGACCGCCCAAATCCACCTCCCCGGCCTTGACCCCGCCTGGACGGAGTTCGCCCGGACCGAGGACGGCCTGTTCCTGCGCCAGCACTCCGACACAGGCGAAATCCCGGAAATCACACCTGGACCAGCGGATCAAAGCGTGACCGCCTGGACCAGACGACCAAGCGGGACGGGCTTGAACAGGCGGTCAGGTCCGATGAATGGAAGGAACAAGGAGGGTTGTCCCCTCGACCGATGAAGGCGCCGGCGCGCTACTCCTCATACGCCGAGTAGTAGATCGCCGCCTGCACCCGGCTCTTCAACCCCAGCTTGCCGAGCACCCTGCTCACGTGCGTCTTCGTCGTCGCCTCCGCCATGTCGAGCTCCTTGGCGATCTCCGCGTTGGACAGTCCCCGAGCCACGCAGGCCAGCACCTCCCGCTCCCGAGGCGTCAGCCCGGACACGGCCTGCCGGTCGCGTGGCGGAGGCATCTCCGCGAAAGCCGAGATCAACCGCCGCGTGACAGCCGGCGAGATGAGCCCGTCCCCCCGAGCCACCACCCGAACGGCCTCCACCAGGCTCTCCGCGTCGGTGTTCTTCAGCAAGAACCCCGCCGCTCCAGCCCGAAGCGCCCCGAACACGTACTCGTCCACGTCGAACGTCGTCAAGATCAACACATCCGCCACCCCGGCCAACTCCCGGGTGGCCGAGATCCCGTCCAGCCGCGGCATGCGCACGTCCATCAACACGACGTCCGGCCGCTTCTCCCGTGCAAGCGCCACGGCCTCCTCCCCGTCGGCGGCCTCGCCCACGACCTCGATGTCGTCGACGCCACCCAGGATCAGCACGATCCCGGCCCGCACCGCCGCATGGTCATCAGCCACCACCACCCGGATGGCCATCACCGCACCATCCACCGCGACGACCCCGAACGCCGCCGGTGCCCGACCAGCACCGGCCACGCAGCCACCGTCGAGGCGGCCGACAGCTCCTCAGCCCCGCAGGTCATGAAGCCACCACCCCCGTGGGCAGAACAGCTTCCACCCGCCAGACAGCCACCTGCGATGACAACGTGTCGACCACCCCGGCCTCGCAAGATCCCCCGACAAGCAATGCCCGCTCCCGCATCCCCACCAACCCGGCCCCGGCTCCCGACAGCCACACCTCGCCCCGACGACCACGATCATCTCGATCCCCCGAGCGCCCGGAACCACCGCCACCGCTACCACCGGCGACACCTCCACCGACCAGCGGGGCGCCGGCCCCATCGCCCAGAGAGGCGCCGGCACCCCCACTGACCAGAGGGGCCCCAGCACCCGCAGAGACCATGGCGGAGACCACACCGGGCACGGCGCCAGAAGCCCCGGAAGCGCCAGAAGCGAGCGGATTGTCCACGACCACCCTCACGCTCTCAGCCCTGTAACCCAGCACGACGCCCGCCGACCGCCCCCCATGCTTCAGCGCATTGGTCAGCGCCTCCTGCAGGATCCGATACCCCGCCAGATCGACAGAGGCCGGCAACTCCCGCGGCTCCCCCTCGACCCGCAACTCCACGGTCATCCCCGCCTGCCGAGCCCGCTCGACCAGGCTCTCGGCGTCAGCCAACCGAGGCCGCACGGCGTCGCCGCCATTCCCGGAGCCGTCGTCCTGCCGCAACAGCCCGATCATGGCCCGCATCTCGGCCATCCCCTTGACGCTGTTCTCCCGTACCGACTCCATGACCGTCCGCACCGTACGCGAATCAAGATCCTTCCGGGAGAGCACAGCCGTCGATTGAATCGCGATGGCGCTGAAGTGGTTGGCCACCATGTCATGAAGCTCGCGCGCCATGGCCGCCCGCTCGGCCGCGATGGCGGCCTGCCGATCGAGCTCCGCGAGCCGTGCCACCTGCTCCGCCCGAGCCCGTTCGGCCGCCGCCTGCTCTCGCTGTTGCCGCAACACCATCGCCGTCGTCACCGGCGAGATGAGCATCAGACCCACCTGAACCCCATATACCGCCGACGGCCGCCAGTCCTCCGTCAGGAACCAGGCGACGGCCCCCACCAGCACGGCCAGACAGCAGGCAACACCCAGCAACCACCGCGCGAACCTGGCGGGCCCATAGAGCGCCGCAGTGTAGATGTTGTCCGTGTAGACCAGCAGAGTGGGCAGTGAAGGCCCCACGAACAGGTCCACCACCACGCCCAGCGTCCCCAGCCCCAACGACCCCAGAGGGCTCCGCCACCGTACGGCGATCCCGGCGCAGGTCAACGCCAGCGGAACGAGAAGCGCCCACTTGTCCGCCCCATGGCGAAAGACGGCGCCACCCGCGATGAGCAGCGCCCCGCACAGAAAAGCGGCCACCGCCCACAATCCCGCACTCCGCATGCCCCCCATCACACCACCTCGCGCCGCCGCACCCCTCCTCCACCAGACCGCCTGTGGATACACCCTTCGATGTATCCACAGGCTCCTATCCGCCGACGATGCGCGAGGCCGCCGCCCCCGCGACCATGGAATTCGTGATTGTCGCCATCCTCATCGGCTGCGAGATCGGCTTCTGGGTCCTCCTCGCCCTGGGCCTCGCGTCCCGCTACCTCTGGAAGCGCCGCACCCTGAGCACCGTCCTGCTCCTCTGCGTACCGCTCCTGGACGTGATCCTGCTCACAGCGGCCGTCATCGACATGAGGGGAGGCGCCACGGCAGACCTCAGACACGGACTGGCGGCCGCCTATCTCTCGTACTCGATCGTCTTCGGCCACCGTACGATCCGCTGGGCGGACGCGAAGTTCCACCACCGCTTCGCCGGCGGCCCCCCACCCCCGCAGCCACCGGCGGGCGGCATGCCCAGAGCCCGCTACGAATGGGCGATGTGGCTCCGCATCGTCCTCGCCTACGCGCTGACCTGGGGCATCGTCCAAGCCCTCATCTGGCTCGTGAGCGACCCGGCGCGCACGGACTACCTCCTCGCCTTCGTGGGCGGCCTCCTCAAGATCCCCCTGATCGCCCTGATCTGGCCGGTCAGCCACACCCTCTGGCCCCGCAAACCGGAGTCCGCCAGATCCTGACCCGCAATCTGGTTCGAGACACTGCCGAAGGTCCGCTATGCTTGCTTACGCAGCGAGCGGCCGTAGCTCAATGGATAGAGCATCTGACTACGGATCAGAAGGTTGGGGTTTCGAGTACCTCCGGCCGCACACATGCGAAAGGCCCGCCACCAGGGAAATTCTGGAGCGGGCCTTTCTCGTTCTGTCACTCGGCTGCTCTCTTCGGATTCTGTCAGAGCCACCCTGGGAGCTACCGAGGCGACCTGGCCCAGGAGAGCGCCTGAGATGGCTTCGGCAGCGGCCCGCTTGTCGCCCTCCATGAGGTGCCCGTACTACGTCCTACGTGATCGCGATGCTCGCGTGACCCAGCACGTCGGACACGACGTGAAGCGGGCGGCGTGCCCTGAGCGAGCCCGGCGCTTCGGGCCGGCTTGGAGAACAGGTGCGAGAAGGTATCGGGATCGGACGGGTTGCCGAAGGCCGTCGGGAACATCAATCCATGCTCCACCCACGACTCACCGGCCTGGAGCCGTTCCCGATCGTGCGTCGCCTTGTGCCGCCTGATCGCCTCGACGAGCTCCGGAGAGAGACAGAGTGTACGGCGTGATCGGGATCCGGTCGGGAGGTGGCTCCCCGGCTATTCAGGCGCCGGCCCAGGATTTGCCCCCGGCTGTACGGCGTCGCCTCCGGCAGGGGCGATCTCCCCGGTGAAACTGCGCAACTCTCGGCTGAGCGCGGCCAGAGCAGCGGTCATGACGATGAGACCGCCCAGGATGACGAGCGCCGTCGCGCCGCCCAGCGCCGCGGCCAGTGCTCCGCCGAGGACCGGGCCGAAGGGTTTGAGTGCCATGCTGCACATGCTCAGGACCGCGCCCATCCGGCCGAGCATCTCTTCGGGCACCATCCGTGCGATCACCACGTTCAACACCACGTTCAGCGAGGGTGTGGACAGGGTGATGAACACCAAGGGAACCATGGGCCACCACGCTCCCCAGGGCAGCGCCGTGGCCGCCAGCGCGGCGCCGAAGACCGTCAGGACGACCAACAGCAGTCTGCCGGGCGGGAGGAGCTTTCCGATGCGTCCGGACAGCAGCGCCCCGGCCAGCCCGCCGATGCCGAGGCCGGCCAGGACCGTGCCGGTGGTGAGCGCACCACCGCCGCGTTCGCCGACAAGCACGATCAGAGGGATCAGGAACGCCCCGCCCAGCAGGTTGAGGACCATCACCGCCGCAGTGACCTCCCGCAGGCCCCGCTGGCGCCACAGCCAAGTGACGGCCTCAACTGCTTTCCGGCGCATGCCACCCCGGATCGGGTGCTGCTCCTCGCCGTCCTCTCGTGCGGAGGTCTGCGACTGGTTCGCCGGGCGGCGCGGCACCTTCGCCAGCGCGTAGAAGATCGTGGCGGCAAGGAAGGTGATGGTGTCGACGACGAAGGGCACCGCACGCCCCAGGCTGTACAGCAGGCCGCCGAGCGGAGGGCCGACCAGCCCGGCGGCATGGGTGCGGGACTCCTCTTGAGCGTAGGCGCTGTGAAGTTGGTTCGTGGGGACGATTCCGCGAATGGCCGTGCCCAGGACCGGCTCGATGAACGCAGCGCACAGCGCGTCGAGTACCGCCAGCGTGACGAAATGCCATATCTGCACCTGGTCGCTGAGGACCAGTGCTGCCAGCAGCGCCGAGACAACCGCCTGGAGACCCTGGGCGGATATCAGCGTACGGCGACGGTCCCACTGATCCACCCAGACGCCGGCGGGCATCTGAACCAGAAGGAAGGCGACGGTGCGGGCTCCGGCAACGACGCCCGCCAGTCCTGGGGAGCCGGTGAGCGCGAGCACCAGCAGCGGCATGGCCAGTCTGGTGAGCTCCGACCCCAATTCAGACACCGCGCTGCCGATCCACAGCAATTGGAAACGGACGTTCCTGCGCAGCGGGACGACGTCGGTCACGGATCATCTTCCTTGGGTTGGGGAGCTACTCCCGGCCCGTGGTGCTGAGGCGGGACCCGGGGAAAATACTCATCAGGTATGACGCTGTCCACTGAATATCGCGGGCGGGTCATGCGCTCTTCCGCACCTGGAGCTGAACTCGTGCAGAGGATGCGCACGGTCAGCTGAAGCGGTGTGGGCGGTTTCGGCGACGGCCTTACGTCATCCGGTGGACCAGAGCACCCAGTCGGGCGGGTTCTCGCCGGCCCAGCCCAGTAACCAGGTCCGGGTGGAGTCGGGCTGCGCGGTGATGGCTATGAGCTGGGCGAAGTCGCCGGGCAGGTGTACGGGCGCCAGGCGTCCCTGTGCCAGGTGCGTCAGCATGTCGCCGTCCGACTCCGGGAGCCAGAATCCGCCGCTCCCGTCAGGGGCCATCTGGTCGCCGATGTTCCGCTCCACCGGCTTGCCGAGCCGCTGCGACCACGCGGCACCGTCCCAGTGCAGAATCAGCAGCCGAGCCGTGTCGCACGTGTCGTCCTCCACGGGCGTGCAGTCGGGAGCCGGGATGTCGGAGCCGACTCTGCCCACGGCCCAGACGTCGTCGGGTCCGGCGGCGAACTGGTCGGTGAGGTCCACCCACGATCGCCGTGCGTCCTGGGGCAGGTCCAGCTTGGGCGAGGGGATCGGGTGCCAGGCTCGTCCGTCCCAGCGAGCGAAGTGCGGCACGTTCTCCGCGGCGGTGTACTCGTCCGGTTCCTTGTCCTCGCTCCGCCGGAATCCGGTCGCCCAAGCCTCGTTCGCTCCCCGGACGCTGACCAGCTGCGGTGTCATTCCGAGCTCGTACCTGCGGGCAGAACCATCCGACCAGCGCACCAGGCCGGATCCCTTCCTGAGCCAGAGCCCGTCCGTGCCGACCGCTGCCATGACGTCCTTCGGACGGCTCTCCTCCGTCCATCCGGTGCCGTTCCACCTGGCCACGCACTCCGACTTTCGACCTTCGCCCAACACCCACACGGCGCCCTCCCGCGTAGCGAGAACCCGCACCAGATTTACGGCGCACGCGGGCCCGGGCACCGACCCCCATGCCTGGCCGTCGTAGCGCCAGATCGCACCGCTGAAGCTGTCGGGATAGGTGTGGTGGCAGTCCATCTGGCGGCCGCCGACCACCCAGACCTGTCCGTCCCGCGTCGCGGCCACGTCGGCGGGATCGCCGTCGTTGAACGCCACCGCCATGCGCCACCCCTCCTCCTCCGTCATGGGCGGGGGTGTGGCCGCCGGGCTGTCTTTCCGGCCGCAGGCCATCGCCGGGTCGGGTGTGAAGATCTTCGCGGTGGGAGAGGGAGCCGGGGACGGGACAGCGGGCGCGCGGGCGGAGACGCAGGCTGTCAGACCTACGACGACCATGGCGAGGAGCAGCGGAAGTGAGCGGCGCACCCGGCTCAGCGTACGGCCCGATCGGACAGGAAGATCACCTTCTGCCCGATGTCGAAGGAGAGCGGCACGCACCAGGTGTGCGGCCGTCGGCCGGGGTGCTGTGTACAGCAGCGAGGTACATCAACAGGGCCGCAGAAGCCCCTCAATTACGGGAACAGAGCGCTCGCCGCTCGGTGGGCAGGTTCAGGATGGAGAATCCTTCCAATCGTCCCGTCCCGCTGTCTCGGCTGCGGAGGGGGCTGCGATCATGCGGGCATGGTCTCTCTTGCCCCCTCGGAACGCCGTCCCGCAGAGCCGGGCCTGATCAAGGTGTGGTTCCGGTTCGTGCCTCGGGAAGGCTGGCTTCCTTACGACACCGAAGGGCTCTGGGCCACGCGCTTGAGCCGAGACACCGCCTGCGTGGCGAACGTGCCGATCCTGCAGGACGGGGTCGCCGAGGGCGACGTGGTGCGTTTCAGCACCGATGACGAAGGTCTCCACTGGGCCTGTGAGCGGGTGGAAGCGTCGGGCAATTGCACGATCAGGGTCCTGCCTGTGCCGGACGGGCCCCTGGGACGAAGCGCGCAGGCCGTGAACGAGCAGCTGGCTCCGTTCGGGCTGAGCGGGGAATCCTTCAGCTCGGAGCTTCCCTTGGTCGCCTTCACCGTGCCTGCTGACGCGGACCTCGGACAGATCAAGGCGCTGCTGACGCGAGGCCGAACGGACGGCTGGTGGCAC
This sequence comes from Nonomuraea montanisoli, assembly GCF_013363975.1. Lineage (GTDB taxonomy): Bacteria > Actinomycetota > Actinomycetes > Streptosporangiales > Streptosporangiaceae > Nonomuraea > Nonomuraea montanisoli. The sequence goes on from NZ_JABWGN010000007.1 coordinate 84,382, forward strand.
TTCCAGGAGTCCTGCATCACCGATGCCTGGCGACGAGCCTAGCCGGATCGCGCGGGCAGACAGTCCTCCCTGCTGTGAGCAGATGTGTGCTCATGCTTGCTGATCGGGCTGGACGATGAGCGTGTAGTCAACGCCTGTACGGAAGTCGTCGGAGGACCCGCGAATGGTCGGTTCGTGACGACCGGGCTTCAGCGGTGGGAGGCGCACCCAGAGGCCACAAGCGTAGGACGTGGTGGCTCCCTGCCCACCGGTCAGAGGAGATCTCACGAGTACATAGCGATCACGGACGCTGCTGAGACTGTTGCGTCTCAATCTGCTTCATGGTCAGCATCGGCCGGCTTCAGGAGCCGGTACATCTCAAGGTCTACTGGCAGGGGTCGGTGGACGCATCCACGGTCTTGTCCTTCAGCGAATCAGGGATCACCGACGCCACCCGCACCCCGGGCCAGTCGGCGCCGATCACCAACTGCACGATCGGCCCGGACGCCTTCGCGGTGGGAGAGGCACTCGGCGTCGCGACCTTGAAGGGCTCCGTGCTGGTGGGCTTGACCTTTCCGGCGATGGGGGTGCGCTTGTCCTTGCTCAGCCGGGCAGCGACCGCATCAGCGTATGCCGCCCCCTCCTGCAGGCGCTTCGCGTAGCGGACCTCTGTGACCGCCGTCGTGGGGGCGTTGCCGGTCTCGTCGACCACGAACCCCTGAGCGGCCAGTTCGTCGGCGGCCTGCTTGGCCAACCTCGGCTTGCCGGAGCCGTTGAGCACCTGGATGCGGACCTTGCCGTTGGGGATCTGCGCCTGCGGCGTTGCCGAGGCCGAGGCCGAGGGGCCGGGCGCGGCGATCCGGGTGACCTCGACATCGCTGCGCAACCTCGTGAAGAAGTCGTCTGCCGCCGGTTGGGTCAGCTGAACCCGGTTGTGGTCCGCGGGATACGCCTCCACCGGAACCGTGATGCCTTTCAGCTGGGCGGCCGTCATGCCCTGCACGCTCCGCGCGATCTCCAGGATGCGGTTCAGCGAAAGCTGGTCGTCCACCGTGACAGCGGCAACAGCGGCTTTGAGGAACTTGTTCAGTTTCCCGGGGTCGGTGAGCATGCCGCCGTCGGTGACCTTCTTCATCACCTGGGTGAGGAAGATCTGCTGCCGTTTGATGCGGGACAGGTCGCTGCCGTCGCCCATCGAGTAGCGAGCCCGCACATAGCCGAGTGCCTGCTCGCCGCTCACCACATGCTTTCCCGCGGCCAGCACGAGCTTGGCCTTGGGATCGTTCACGGCCTTGGGCAGGCAGATCGAGATGCCGTCGAGCGCGTCGATGATGCCTTTGAAGCCGGTGAAATCCACCTTGACGAAGTGGTCCAACCTCAGCTTGGTCAGCGATTCGACGGTCCGCATCGCGCAGACGATGCCGCCGTCGTTGAAGGCGGAGTTGATCTGTCGCACGCCCGGCGCGAGAGGGACGCCGCTCGTGCTCTTGCACGGGGGGATGGCCACCATGAGATCGCGAGGGAAGCTGACCAGCGTCACCTTGTCCCGGTCCGGGGACATGTGCAGCAACATGATCGTGTCGCTGCGTTCGCCCAGGCCTTGCGATTTCGCCCCGTACTTCTTGTTGTCGCCTTCCCGGGAATCCGACCCGACCAGCAACACGTTCAAGGCTCCGGTCTCAGGGGGACGCTGATCGCCGAGCTCGTTCGAGACGCTTTCGCGCTTCAGTCCGCTTTCCAGGCTTCGGTAGTAGGCGTAGGCGGCAAGAAGTGCCACGACCAGGAGGCCGGCCAAGCCGCTGCTTGCCCAGTACCCCCAGTGCGGACGTGATCCCCGTCGTTGTGGCGTGCCGCGTCTGCCCATAGATGCCCCGTTCGTTCGCCCCTGTGGAGATCGCGAACACGGTAGCAAGATGACGGGCGATCGTCCCCTCTTCGTGTGCGTGTTCCGTCGTCACCGCTCCTACCGTGTCGGCGTGAAGGACGAGACGACCAGCCAGACGGCGGCGGCTGCGATGACGGCTGCGACGGCGAAATTCTTCGCCCGTCCAGGGGGCGTCCCGCTCAGTCGTCCGCGGATCAGGCGTCGTACGAGCCGGACGGTCCCGGCCCAGGAGACCGATGTCCCGGGGCTCCAGACGGCCGCTGTGACGAGGCCGGCTGCGAGAAGCAGGTTCCACCGCACCGAATCGGCGAGGGACGACGGGTACTCGTCGCCGTACTGACTGATGTACGTCGCGATGTCGAGCAGCGGCGAGAGGAGGAGAACCGCCGCGGCCGCGGAGCCGAACGCCCGTCCCCACCGGGTGGGCGCGGCGGCTCTCGCCGTCGCCGCCAGCGCGACGAGAACGACCGGCAGGCCGATCCTGTCGACGTCACAGGACCACCAAGTGAGGCCGTCCCAGGGCGACTCCGGGGCCTCGTCGATGTAGACGGCGGCGAAGAACCTGTCGAACGTGACCGGGAGGCGGTGGAACATCGCCGCCCACGCCGCCGCTCCGACGGCGCCCACCCAGAGGGCTGACCCGTGCCGCCTCCGCGGCAAGGGCGAGCGGGCCGCCAGGAGCAGCGTTCCGGCGGCCACCGGGTAACAGACGATCAGGGGCCAGGGGAGCGCGATCGCACGCGCCTGCCCGGTACACGGGTCGAGACCCGGCAGGAAGAACGCGGTGAAGAGCCCGAACGCCAGTACGGTCCCGACCGCCGCGACAGCGGTGAGCACGGCCCGGCGCGACCCACGCAGGAGAAGGCCGGCCAGGAGGGCCGGGAGCAGGAGAACGCCCCAGAACAGCAGCTCTCCCGGGGTGTACTCCAACGCGTACGGGCCCTCGGCCAGAGGGAGGGCGGACAACTCGCCCGGGTCGTAGGAGGTCGGGGCCGTCGCGGAGCAGAACCAGCCGACGCTTTGTCTGGCGGCCCCGGAGGCCGTCAGGATCACCGGTCCGGAGGCGGCCAGGACCGCGCCGAAGCGCAGCGCCGCTCCGGCGGGGGATCGCGCTCCTGCGGTGGGTTCCTGCGTCACGGCGTCACGGCACCCTCTCCCGGGAACGATCAACGGGAGTCAGGGTAGCGAACGGCCGCCGGCGGGACTGCGGCCCGCCGCCGGGCCAGGTCCCGCCGCCGGGCCAAGTCCCGTCCCGCCGGGCCCAGTCCCGCCCCGAAGAGCGGCGATCAGGACAAGGTGTCCTTGATCGCGATCTGGCCGTCCTCGATCACGAACTTCTGGTTGTTGTTGTTGGGGTCGCACTGCCACAGGTACACCTGGATGCCGTTGCCGCGGCCGTTGGTGGCGTCCAGGCACAGGCGGTTGCTGGAGTTGAGGGTGGACTTGAGGATGATCTGGCCTCCCTGGACGGACCAGAGCTGGTTGGCGTTGCCCAGGCACTGCCACTGGTAGACCCGGGTGCCGTTGGTGCGGCCGTTGGAGGAGTCCACGCACATCACCGGGTTCCTGCCGATGGTGTCCGCCACCTTGATCAGGCCGTCCTCGAAGACGAACTTCTGGTTGTTGTTGTAGGTGTCGCACGCCCACTGGTACATCAGGACGCCGTTGCCGCGGTTGTTGCTGACGTCGACGCACATCGCCGTCCCGATCGGCGCGGTGGCGTCGGCGGCCACCGCGGGCAGGGGGGTGACCGCGCCCACGGTGGCGGAGATGGCGGCGGCGGCCAGGAGATGGCGAGCGAGCATGGTGCCTCCCAGGAGAGTTGATCAAGACTCTGGCACCATGTCACAGCGGACAGTCGTTGATCAATTACTGTCCGTGTCCATCGTCGGCGCGCCTCCATGTGATGTCGGCCACAGGCAGCCCTGGTGCGGGGGTCGAAGGGGGAGTCTCGCGCACGGGTCCGCCCCGGCGGGCGGGTACCGGCCGGCGCTATACGTGCTCTCCGTCCTGGTGGTCGTGGCGGGCATGGTCGTTCTCGTGGAGTTGCGCAACCACAGAAGGACGGCCCCCGTACGCCGCCTGCCCGCCACGACCACCTGACGGTCACCCGAGCCGGCCGGTCACGGGACGTCCCCCGGGTGGTCCACGATGCCGTCGGCCACCTGCGCCACGGAGAAGACGACGTCGCCCGCGGACAGGTTCTTGTACGCGGACGGCGGGTTCGGTGTGCCGAGGTAGATCCGGCGCCCCCCGAGCAGGGCGAAGGTGTCCGGGTCGATGATGATCTCCCGGCGGATCCCCTCGCCTTCGTCCGTGTAGATCGCCCAGCCTTCTCTGCCCACCAGATCGCGAACCCTCTCGACACCGACGTCGTCCAGCTTCGACATGACGGTGTAGAGAGCGGCGCGCAGGCGAGCCGGCGGAGCGCCTTCCTGGAGGATCGTCAGGGCCAGATGGGACACCGCCCGCGCCTCGGGGAGCGAAGTCGCATCGACCGCGTCCTTCTTCAGGCGTTCCAGCAGAGCGGACGGCTCCAGGGGCAGCGAGCGCAGGTAGTCGGGGTCGAACCGCAGCCGGGGGTTGACCCCGTCCTTGCGTCTGGTGATCCTGTCGTCGCCTTCGTCCCGCAAGGCGCGTTCCTTGCCGTCACCCCGGGACCACGCCTCCTCGGTGTACCGCGAGCGGGTCTTTCTTCCGTCGGCCTGGACAACGGCTGGATTGCCGTAGAACTCCCTCTTGGTGTAGATCCACTGATCCGCTCGCGGGTAGACGTCCGGCTGGCGCGCCGCCGCCGCGGTCGCCCGCTTGGCCACGGTCTCCACGTTCGCCACGGGCATCCACGCCGGGGCGGCCGTGCCCTTCCCCGGGCCGTCCGTACGGTGGTTCTGCACCACCACGACGCCCGCCACGAGGGCGGCTCCGAGGGCGCCGACGGCGGCCGCGCGCAGCGCCAGGCGGGGGAACCGGGAGCCCCGTGGCTGGGGAGCCATCGAGGCCAGCACCCGCCGCCGGGCGGCATGAAGATCGCGCTCTTCGGTCTGGCGAACCTGCGACCGCAGGTCACGGACCATGTCCAACTCGTTCATCAGACCTCCTCGATCATGTCGGTCGGGTTCTCGCCGCCCAGCGCATGGGCGATCTTGCGGCGGGCGCGGGACAGCCGGGACCGTACGGTGCCGACAGGAACACCCAGCGCCCGCGCCGTCTCCTCGTAGCTGAGGTCGCCCCAGGCGATCAGCAGCAGGACGTCGCGCTGGTCCCGGCCCAGCCTGGCCAGGGCGGCCGCGAGGGGTTTCCGGATCGCCGCGGCGGAGACGCGGGCGGCCACCTGTTCGTCGAAGGCCACCGCCACGGGGTCCTCGCCGGTTCGCGCCAGCGCCCGGTATCCGCGCACCTCCGCCCTGCGGTGGGAGCCGATGACGTTCGTGGTGATCCCGTACAGCCACGGCAGGGCGTCGGGACGGTCGAAGGCGTACTTGTGCCGCTTCTCGAACGCCCTGGTGAACGTCTCGACCACCACGTCCTCCGCCTGGTCCGGGCCGAGGCGCCGGACGACGTAGCGGTGCAGTACGGCGGCATGCCGGTTGAACAGCTCGGCGAAACGCTCCGGCTCGTGCAGGGACGCCTGGATGATCGCGGAGTCCTCCGCCTGACCCGGTCCTGACGTCTCTGTCCGGGGCGGTGCCCCCGTCCGCAACGGTGCCCCTGTCCGTAACGGCGCTCGCCCGTCCGCTGGTGTCGGCATGTCGGCTACCGCTTGATCCTCCGTCAGGTCTGCCCCCCGCGTATGGTCGCATCGTGATGGCTGCACGGGTGCCGCCCCAGGGAGCGTCCGGCTCGCGAGGAGCGGCTCCTCGTGTGGAATGGATGTCACAGCCGTACTTATCCGGACGCGAGAAAGAGGTTCCGATCCGCGGCGCGGCCGTCGTCAGCCTCGCCGTCTGTGACTCGTCCGTAAGCTGAGGGTGTGTCCCCCGGACTGGTCCTGCTCGACGGCGTCCGCTGGCGGGGCGTGCGCGTGGTCGGCGATCGCGCACAGACCCTGCTGGCCGTGCTCGCCATGCGCGGGCGCGCGGGGGTCAGCGACGAGCGCCTGGTCGAGGAGCTGTGGCCGGACGAGGCGCCGGTCAACCCGACGAAGGCGCTGCAGGTGGTCGTCTCGCGGACCAGGGCGGCGACCCGCGCCGACGCCGTGGTGCGGATCCCGCGCGGTTACCGGCTGGGGCTGCCCGCCGACCAGGTGGACGCGTTGCTGCTCGGCGCGCTGGTGGAACAGGCGCGGGCCGCGCTGGCCGAGGACGACACGGCGCTCGCCCGTCGCCGCGCCGAAGAGGCCATGGGGCTCGTGGCCGGCGGCATGGACGGCGGCATGGGCGGCGGCGCGGGCGGCGGCGCGGGCGGCGGCGGGGACGGCATCACGGGCGCGCTCGCCGAGTTGCGGAGCGTCGCGGCGGGGTGGGCGGCCGAGGCGCGACGGGTCGCGGCGATCGCGCGGGGCCGGAGCGGCGCCCACGAGCAGGCCCTGCCGCTGCTGGAGGAGGCCGCGGCCGAGCGGCCGCACGACGAGGAGCTGCTGGCCTGCCTGCTGCGCAGCGAGGCCGCCGTACGGGGCGCCGCCGCCGCTCTGGAGCGCTACGAGCGCTATCGCGCGGGCCTGGCCACGCGGCTCGGCACGGACCCGGGACCCGAGCTGGCCCGCGTGTACGCCGCGCTCCTCGTCGCGGACCGGCCGGTGCGCGAGGGCATCCTGTACGACGGCTCCTCGCTGCTCGGCCGCGACGCCGACATCCGCGCGGTGCACGCCCTGGTGCAGACCAACCGGGTGGTCTCGATCATCGGTCCCGGCGGCCTGGGCAAGACGCGGCTGGCCCATGTCGTCGGCAGGAACGCCGCGCAGCCGGTCGCCTACTTCGTCGAGCTCGTCGGCGTGTCCTCGCCGGAGGGCGTCGTGGGGGAGGTGGGCTCGGCGCTCGGGGTGCGGGACTCGGTCAGCGGGCGTCGCGCCCTGACCGCCGAGCAGCGCTCCGACGTACGCGCCCGGATCGCCGAGCGGCTCGACCAGGCTCCGGCGCTGCTGATCCTGGACAACTGCGAGCACGTGATCGAGGCCGTCGCCGACCTGGTGGCGTTCCTGACCGTGACGACCCGCGACCTGCGGGTGCTCCTCACCTCGCGCGCCCCCTTGTCGATCCCCGCCGAACGCGTCTACCTGCTCGGCGCGCTGCCCACGGGCGACGCGGTGGAGCTGTTCCGGCAGCGCGCCACGGCCGCCCGGCCGGATGTCCGGATCGACGAGGCCGTGGTGGAGGACGTCGTCGCCCGCCTCGACGGGCTGCCGCTCGCGATCGAGCTGGCCGCGGCCAAGGTGCGGGTGATGTCGGTGGAGGAGATCGCGCGGCGCCTGGCCGACCGGTTCGCTCTGCTGCGCGGCGGCAATCGCACGGCCCCCGACCGGCACCAGACGCTGCTCGCGGTCATCGCCTGGTCGTGGAACCTGCTGAACGAGCCGGAACGGCGGGCGTTGCGCTGGTTGTCGCTGTTCGGCGACGGTTTCACGCTGGCCGCGGCCGAACAGGTCCTCGGCCCGGACGCCCTGCATGTCGTGGACGCACTGGCCGAGCAGTCGATGCTGAGCGTCCGCGAGACGACGTACGGCCTGCGCTACCGGATGCTGGAGACCGTCAGGGAGTTCGGGCGGATGCGGCTGCGGGAGGCCGGTGAGGAGGCGCCCGCCCGGGCGGCTCAGCGGGCCTGGGCCACGGCGTACGCCCTCGACCGCGCCACCGAGCTGTTCAGCCCGGCGCAGCTCGCGGCGGCCGACGCGTTGCGGGCCGAGGAGAGCAATCTCGCCGACCTGCTCCGGCAGGCCCTCGGCGAGTCCGACCCCGTCACGGCGATCCAGTTGCTGGCCGGGGTCGGCATGCACTGGTCGATCCGCGGCGACCACTCCCGGATCCTCGTCCTCCGGGACGCGGTCATCCAGGTGATCGCCGGCTGGACGCCGCCGCCGGCCCTGGTCGAGGTGACCAGGGGCGCCATGCTGGTCACGCTCATGAACATGGTGGTCATCACCGACCGCCACCACGATCCGCTGCGCGAACTCCTCCGCGCGCTGCCGGTCAGCGACGCGACGGACCCCCGGGTGGCGGCCATGGCCGAGGTGGTGCTCGCCTGCGACGTGGCCGACGGCGCCGAGGTGCGCCGCCGGCTGGCGACGTTGAGCCGGAGCGACGACCCCGCGGTGGCCCTGGCGGCGACGCAGATGAACGTCCACGTCCTGGAGAACGCGGGAGACGTGACCGGGGCGATCGCGGCCGCCGAGCGGGCCCTGACGCTGATCCGCGACGACGAGGGGCCGTGGTACGCCGCGATCAATCACGCCGTGCTCGCCCACCTGGTCATGCAGCTCGGCGACCGCCGGCGGGCGGTCGGACACGCGCGGGCGGCCATCCCGGTGCTGAGCCGGCTCGGCGCCACCGACGACGAGACGCAGCTCCGCTCCCTGCTGCTGATCTCCGCGCTCACCGACGGCGACCTCGACACCGCGGAGGCGGAGTTCGCCGAGATCTCCCGCGTCAACGACAACGAGGCGGTGCTCGGCGGGGTGGCGATCGTCTCGCTGTGCGCGGCCGAGCTCGCCCTGGCCCGCGGCGAGAAGGCCGCCGCGCTCGCGCAGTGCCGCCTGGCCGTCCAGCGGGCGCGTGACCTGCGCGTGCCCGGGGTGCCCCGCCCGGAGTCCACGCCGTGGACGATCACCGCGGAGTCGGTCGCCCTGACGGCGTACGCGTACCACGCCTCGCCGGAGGACCTCCGGTACGGCGAGGAGCTGTTCCTCACCGTCCGGGGCCACGACGTGCTGTCCGTGGAGAACCCCGTTCTCGACTACCCGGTGTGCGGGTCGCTGCTCTTCGGGCTCGGCGCCTGGGGGTTGCTGCGGGGGGCCATGGCCCCCCACGACGCGATCAGGCTGCTGGTGCTGGCCGAGCGGTTCGCGTACAACGCCAACATGCCCGGCATGACCTTCGAGCGGATCGAACCGCACGCGGAGCGCGCCGCGCCCGGGGTGATCGGCGCGGTGCGGGCGGAGTACGGCGATCGACGCGGCCCCGACCTGCTCGCCGAGGCGCGGAGCTTCCTCAAGCAGGTCTCGGGCCACGACGGGCGGAGGTCACATGTGCCGCTTGTAGCTGCGCACCGACAGCGGCGCGAAGATCGCGATGACGATCAGGCACGCCAGGAGCGTCCAGGCCACCTCTCCGCTGACCAGGGCGCTGTTGGCGAGGTCGCGGGCGGCCGTGACCAGGTGTGAGACCGGGTTGATCCGGACGAACGCGGCCAGCCAGCCGGGCATGGTCTCGACCCGGACGAACGCGTTCGACAGGAACGTCAGCGGGAACAAGATCATCATGGAGATGCCCTGCACCGCCTGGGCGCTGCGGGCGATCGTGCCGACCCAGGTGAAGGCCCAGGCCAGCGACCAACCCGTGAAGATCGCCAGCAGGATCGCGCCGAGCACGCCGCCCACCCCGCCGCCCGGGCGGTAGCCCATCACCAGGCCCATGCCGAAGGTCAGCGTGGCCGCGATCGCGTAACGCAGCAGGTCGGCCACCATGGGCCCGGCGAGCGGCGCGATCCGGGCGATCGGCAGCGACTTGAACCGGTCGAAGACGCCCTTCTCCATGTCCTCGCGCAACTGCGTGCCCGTGGCCATGCACGTCGTCAGCACGGTCTGGGCGAGGATGCCGGGGATCATCAGGGGAAGGTAGCTCTCCACGTCGCCCGCGATCGCGCCGCCGAAGACGAAGGCGAACATCGCGGTGAACAGGATGGGTTGCAGCGCCACGTCGAAGAACTGCTCCGGGTTGCGGCGCATCTTCTTCAGCGCCCGCCACGCCATCGTCAGGGTCTGGCCGAGCGTCTCCCCCATGGAGACGCGCCGCCGGGCGGCCGCCACGCGTTCGGCGGTCCGGACCGCCTCGCGGGCGGGTGCGACCACGGTGCTCATCGGTTCTCCTCCCGACCGGTCTCGCCGGTCTCGTCCTCGCCCGTCCCGTGGCCGGTCAGGGCGAGGAACACCTCGTCCAGGCTGGGCTTGGCCACGCTCACCGAGGAGATCGACACCCCGGCGGTGCGCAGCGCGATCAGTACGTCCGCGGCCAGGTCGGCCTGGTCGAGGGCGACGTTGAGGCGCCCCTGCTCCGGGCTGAGGACCGGGTCGGAGCCGAGGACGCGCCGCACGACCTCCACGGCGGCGGGCACCTCGCCCGGCTCGGCGAGCAGCAACTGGAGGGTGGAGTTGCCGACCGCGGTCTTCAGCTCGTCGGGGGTGCCCTCGGCGACCTTGCGGCCGTGGTCGATGACGGCGACGCGGTCGGCGAGCTGGTCGGCCTCGTCCAGGTACTGCGTGGTCAGCAGCACCGTGCAGCCGTCGGCGACCAGGCCGCGGATGGTGTCCCACATCTGGCCGCGGGTGCGCGGGTCGAGGCCGGTGGTCGGCTCGTCGAGGAAGATCAGCGGCGGCCTGGTGATCAGGCTGGCCGCCAGGTCGAGGCGCCGGCGCATGCCGCCGGAGAACTGCGCGATCGGCTTGTCGGCGGCCTTCTCCAGGCCGAACTGGCCCAGCAGCTCGCCGGCGATGCGCCGGGCGCGCGGCGCGGCTATGCCCTGCAGGCGGCTGAAGAGCCAGAGGTTCTCGCGGGCCGTCAGGTTCTCGTCGACGGACGCGTACTGTCCGGTGACGCCGACAAGCTGGCGGATCACGTGCGGGTTGGCGGCCACGTCGACCCCGAAGATCTCGGCGCGGCCGGCGTCGATCGTCAACAGGGTGGCCAGCATCCGCAGCGTGGTGGTCTTGCCGGCGCCGTTCGGGCCGAGGACGCCGAAGATCTCGCCGGGGTGTACGTCCAGGTCGATCCCGTCGACGGCGCGGTGCTCGCCGAACGTCTTCACCAGCCCTTCCGTACGTACGGCCAGATCGGCGCCCGCGTAGGGGGCGGGGCCGCCCCCGGTGCGTCCGAGTTCTGTGATGCTCATGGCCCCACTCTCGGCGGCGCCGGTTTCACGGCGCCCTCGACCGGGTTTCACCGGTTGCGGGGCGCCGCGCGGAGGGTGGTGATCTTGGGGCCGCTGTCCGCCGGGGGAAAACCGGGTGACATTTCGCATCACTTCCCGGAATGCTGGGCAAGGGGCGATGAGTTTTGTCGGTGGTGCCGGTCAGACTGTGCATGACCGCGACTTCCTATGAGGCCCAGGGCTGCGACGCCAGCCATGACCATGTCATGTCCGACGACTCCGATCGAGGTACCGTGTCCAGCCCACAGCTCGACTCACCCGCCAACCCCGCGACCCCCTCCAAAGGTCGCACCCCGGCCGTGATCCGGCTGCTGGTGCTCGCCACGTTCGTGGTCATCCTCAACGAGACGATCATGATCAACGCGATCCCGCGGCTGATGGACGCCCTGCACATCACCGAGCAGACCGCGCAGTGGCTCTCGACCGCGTTCATGCTGACCATGGCCGCGGTCATCCCGATCACCGGATGGTTCCTGCAGCGGGTGTCCACCCGCGTCGCCTACACCACCGCGATGGGGCTGTTCCTGCTCGGCACGGCGCTGGCCGCGGTCTCGCCGACGTTCGAGGTGCTGCTGGGCGCCCGCATCGTCCAGGCGTCCGGCACGGCGGTGATGATGCCGCTGCTGATGACCACGCTGATGCAGGTGGTGCCGGAGTCCGAGCGGGGCCGCGTGATGGGCAACGTCACGCTGGCCATCTCGGTCGCGCCCGCGATGGGCCCGGCGGTCTCCGGCGTGATCCTGCAGTTCGGGTCCTGGCGGCTGCTGTTCGCCGTGGTGCTCCCCATCGCCGGCCTGATCGCCTGGCGCGGCCTGAAGCAGCTCGAGAACGTCGGAGAGCCCGAGTTCAGCACCATCGACTGGCTGAGCGTGATGACCGCCGCGGCCGGCTTCGGCGGCCTGGTCTACGGGCTCAGCCAGTTCGAGGGCGGTGACGTCCGCGTCGCCGCCACGATCGTGGTGGCCGGGCTGGTCGCCATCGGCGTCTTCGTCGTCCGCCAGCTCTCGCTGCAGAAGCGCGGCGTGCCGCTGATGGACCTGCGCACCCTGCGCCACCGCACCTACACGGTCGCGCTGATCCTGATGTCGGTGGCCTTCATGGCGATGCTCGGCTCGATGATCCTGCTGCCGCTGTACCTGCAGAACCTCCGCGGGCTCAGCCCCCTGGAGACCGGGCTCCTCGTGATGCCGGGCGGTCTCGCGATGGGGCTGCTCGGTCCGACCGTCGGCCGCCTGTTCGACCAGTTCGGCGGCCGGGTCCTGGTCATCCCCGGCGCGATCGGGATCACGCTGGCGCTCGCCGGCTTCACCCAGGTCACGATGACCATGCCGTACTGGCAGCTCCTCGGCCTGCACGCGCTGCTCATGGTGAGCCTGGCGGCCACCTTCACCCCGGTCTTCACGCTCGGGCTCGGCGCGGTCCCGCCGCACCTCTACTCCCACGGCAGCTCGATCCTGAGCACGTTGCAGCAGGTCGCCGCGGCCTTCGGCACCGCGCTCGTGATCACCGTGATGAGCGCGCGCGCCGACGCGCTGAAGGCCGCGGACGTGCCCGACGCTCTCGCCCTGCTCGACGGCATGCGGCTGGCCTTCATCATCGGCGCGGTGCTGTCCCTGGCCGTGGTCGTGGCCGCCCTGCTCCTGCCGGCGCGGGCCGACAACGCCGGCGAGTTCGCGGGACCCGCCCACTGAGGGCCGGGGTCACGGGGTGATCCGGGGGAAGACTCAGCGATCACCCCAGAGAGCGCGGACCTCCTCGTAGACCTTCTGCCCGTGGGAGATCTCCACCACGTTGCCGTCCGGGTCCTTCAGGGCGCACACGTATCCCACCGGATCGGGCAGGTCCATGGGCTCCCAGTGCAGGCAGCCCATCCGTCGCGCCTCGTCGGCCATGCGGTCCACGTCCGCGCGTTCCGGAACCTCCATGCCCAGGTGGGCGAACGGTCCCAGTTGCGGCTGCGGCTTGCCCCGGTCCTGCGCGAACTCCACCAGGACGAGCACGAACGGGCTGTCCGCCTGGCCGTCGTTGGACAGCCAGGCGTTGCGGCCGTGCTCGTCCGTGTGCCTGGCGACCACCACGAGCGGGGTCATCGTCGTGTAGAACGCGACCGCCCGGTCCAGGTCGCAGCTCGGCAGGGCGACATGGGTCCAGCGGGCCTCGGTGAGCTTCGAGTCGGGTGTCATGGACGACCCCCCTGGTGAGGCGGCGACTCTCACTCACAGTGTGCCCGCCCGGCCGAGGTCAGGCCGGGGCGCCGCCGATGGCGCAGGCGCGGCACGGGGGCTGGCCGCAGGTGCACTGCATGATGGCGTCCAGGACGTCGTGGTCGTGGTACAGGCACTGGTCCTGGCAGGTGTGGCGGGGGATGAAGCCGGCCTGGATCTCGTCCGGCCAGGGCTCCTCGCCCTCGCGGCAGCGGGTGAACATCTCGGGGTCCTCCGAGTGGAGGCCGTGCATGCGCTCCCGCGCCTGGGTCTCCAGCACGCGGGTCTCCGCCGCCATGCTCTTGAGCTGGGAGGCCAGGCTGGAGTAACGGGCGTCGCCGGTTCGTACGTGGGCGGCGCGCAGCGCCATCACCGCGTTGCCCAGGAAGCGGCTGGCGTCCTGGAGGTCGGTGGTGTGGTGCAACTGCATGCCGGTGACGCCTCGGACCCACACCGCGTCGTTCTTCATGGAGTGATTGACCTTTCGAAAATGGCAGGCGCGCCAGAAGGAAGCCGGGGGTCTGCGCCTGTCTGGGGAGGTGTATCACCATCTAGGTCTTTTTGTGATGATACCTGCGGTTTTGCCGGTTTTTATGGACAGCTTGTCAGTGTGCACTCGGGCAAAGCCGGCGGGGTGGCGGGACAAAGAGGGCGAAGACCCGGTGTGACGGGCGTCCGTGCCCAACCGGGCGCTTCGGGCGGGCAGCCCGTTCTTGGCGGGAAATTTGCGAACTGTTGAAGAAGTGGGGCCCCGCCGGCCTGGGCGGGGCCCCACGGTGGGCGGCTGTCAGCTCGTCACGGCGCACTGTCCGCGGTCCTCCCGCACCGGTCCCTCCGACGTCGGACGGACGTCGAAGTCGAAGATCGCGGTGGGCAGGTAGAGCGAGCAGCATGCGTTCGGGATGTCGACGATCCCGCTGACACGCCCCTCGATCGGGGCCGAGCCGAGCAGCAGGTACGCCTGCTCGCCCGTGTAGCCCCATCTCTTGAGGTACTCGACCGCGTTGAGGCAGGCCCTGCGGTAGGCCACCGTCGCGTCGAGGTAGTAGTTCGTGTCCGTGTCGTGGTCGACCGAGATCCCGATGAACGACAGGAACTCGGAGTACCGGGGCTCCACGTTCCCGGGCATGAAGATCGGGTTGGTGGTCACGCCGTACTTCTCCATGCCGCCCTTGATGAGGTCGACGTGGAAGTCGATGAAACCGCCCATCTCGATCGCGCCGCAGAAGGTGATCTCGCCGTCGCCCTGGCTGAAGTGCAGGTCACCTCCGGAGAGCTTCGCGTCGTTCACGTGGACCGGGTAGAAGACCCGGGCCCCGCGCGTGAAGTTCTTGATGTCGTGGTTGCCGCCGTTCTCCCGTGCCGGGACGGTGCGGGCGCCTTCACTGGCTATCCGCTCCATCGCCTCGCCGGTCGCCGTGCCGCAGAGCGCGTTGTCGGTCAGCGGCGGGAGGCCGAGCGGCGGGACCCGGTCCGGGTCGGTGTCGATGAGCGCCTGCTCCCGGCGGTTCCACGTCGCGAGCAGTTCGGCCGACGGCGCCGTGCCGAACAGTCCGGGGTGGGTGATGCCGGTGAACCGCACACCTGGCAGGTGGCGGGACATGGCCACCATCCCGTGGAAGTCCCATATCGCCTTGTACGCGTCCGGGAAGTAGTCGGTGAGGAACCCGCCGCCGTTCGCCTTGGCGAAGATGCCGGTGTACCCCCACCCCTGTCCTGGCGCGTCCCCCATCTGCTGCGGCACCGGGCCGAGGTCCATGATGTCGACGACCAGGAGGTCGCCAGGCTCGGCTCCCTCGACGCCGATCGGTCCGCTGAGCATGTGCGCTCTGGTCAGGTCGACGTCGCGTACGTCGTTCGCCGAATCGTTGTTGCCGATCTGGGCGTCGGTCCATTCCCGGCATTCGACCCGGAATTCATCACCCGGGCGAACCATTTCCACCACGGGAATGTCAGGGTGCCATCTGTTGTGCCCGGGTATTTCTTGGTCGCGCATCGGCTTCGACTGATCGACGGTATATATGATTTTCGGCATGATGTCCTTCTTCGCTGGTGGTCCTCTCGGAGTTCTCGGATACTGGCGCGTCGTGACACCTCCCTCGAATGCGCTCGTCACGTCCAGCGGGGGCGGTGCCGCGGGTCGCTGACGCCCAGCTCCTCGTCGCTCGGCGCCGGCGCCGCCGGAGACGGCTCGCGCCCCCGGGTCAGCGGCCACAGCGCGCCGAAGACCAGGACGCCGAAGACGGCGAGGATGACGGCGATCGTCTGCGGGTTGCGCCAGTAGCCGGTGAGGATCAGGAACGCGGGGATCGCCGCCGTGACCCAGCCCTCGATCGCCGTGACCCAGCCCGTGTACTTGGTGATCTGCTCCTTCTTCATCCCCAGGAGCACGAAGAAGAGGAACCACAGGTACGACCAGTAGAGCCAGATGACGCCGAACGCCGGATCACCCAGGATCCGGAAGTTGGCGAACGAGTACCCGAGCGCCATGATCGCCACGAACAGCGAGAAGTAGCCGACTCCCGTGGAGTCGAAGTTGCCGAGCAGGTTGACCCCGACGTAGAGATAGGTGAATCCGAAGAGATAGATCCCGGACGCCCCGAGAATCTCCAGCGGCCTGGTCTGGTGCGTGACGATCACCAGCGTGGGCACGATCACCTGCAGGGCCCCGACGAACAGGTTGAAGATCCCCGCCGCCCGCGGGTCCACCTTGTTCAGCAGCATCATGCCGTTCAGGAAAAGCACCGCGCCGACGTAGAGAAGTCCGACGGCTCCCATCAGCGACGCACCTCCTCATTCATGCTCGGGACGGACGTATGGAAGGCCCCGCGCCGCCCTCACGGGCGGGGCAGTCGCTGCAGGGCCGGGTGAGGAGGCTGCCGGCGTCGCGGGGCGGGCACGCTCGTGACCACCTCGGGGGCCTCGCGGCTCTGCTCCTCCCGGGAGCGCGCGCGGGCCGTCGTCGGGGACACCTGGCTGAGGTACGGCGAGGAGAAGACGCGCGACGCCGGGCTCCGGCACTCGGGACAGTCGAACACGGCCGAAGCGGTGCCGATCGGCAGGCGCACCTCGAATCGTCCGCAATCGCGACAGCGATACTCGTAAGTCGCCATAGGCACCCGCCAGAGATTGAGCCCGTGTTTGTCCCGCCTTTGGCGCCGGCTGCTGCCGCGCCAACGGTCGATGGCGATTCAGGCCATATACTTCAGCCAACCCCCGCCCCAACTCGGTGTCAAGGTCGGCGGCAATGCGCGGACCGCGCGGAATGGCGCGCCCTGGCGGAAAGTCGGGAATCGGTGGCCTATTCGTTCCGCAGGGGCCCGGAACGTCGATATCTTTTTAAGACGGGCCGCCGTTGATTTCCCGAGGGCCGCGATAATTTGCCGCCGCTTGGGGAAGTCCTCACCCCTGCGATCCCGCCGGTGTGACCAGCCTCACAGAACCCCCTATACACCTGACCAAGCGCTTGCTACGCTCCGCGCATGGTGTCCACCCTGGTCTGGGGTACCGGAAACGTGGGCCGCGCCGCCATCCGAGCGGTCGACGCCCACCCCGCGCTCGATCTCACCGCCGTCCTCGTCCACGACCCCGCGAAAGCGGGCCGGGACGCGGGCGACCTGGCCGGCCTCGGCCGTCCTCTGGGCGTCCGCGCCACCGACGACGTCGACGCCGCCCTTGGCACGCGTCCCCGGGCGGTGGTGTACGCGGCGTCCGGCGACATCCGCCCCGACGAGGCGCTCGGCGACATCACCAGAGCCATCCGGGCGGGGGCCGTGGTCGTCACGCCGTCCCTCTACGCCCTGTACGACCCGCGCGACGCCCCGCCCGAGATGCGGGCGCGGGTCCTGGAGGCCGTCGCGGAGGGCGGCGGGTCGCTGTTCGTCTCAGGCGTCGACCCGGGCTGGGGCAACGACGTGCTGCCCCTGCTGGTCAGCGGGCTGGCCGGCACCGTGGACGCCGTCCGCTGCCAGGAGATCTTCGACTACTCCGTCTACGACCAGGAGGACTCGGTCCGCTACCTGGTCGGGATGGGGCAGCCGATGGACTACGAGCCGCCCATGATCGCCCCGACCGTGCCGACCATGGTCTGGGGCGGGCAGATCCGGCTGATCGCCCGTGGCCTCGGGGTCCGGGTCGAGGAGATCCGCGAGAGCGTGGAGCGGCGCCCCCTCGACACCACCGTCTCCACCGCCACGATGGGCGAGTTCAAGGCGGGCACGCAGGGCGCGCTGCGCTTCGAGGTGCAGGGGATCGTGGGCGGCGAGCCGCGGATCGTGATCGAGCACGTGACCCGGATCCACCCGTCGTGCGCGCCGGACTGGCCGGCGTCGCCCGACCAGGGCGGGGCGCACCGGGTGATCATCGAGGGGCGGCCGCGCATCGAGGTCACGGTCGAGGCCACCGACGAGGGCGGCAACCGGGCCGCCGGCGGTAACGCCACCGCCGCCGGGCGGCTGGTCAACGCCATCGAATGGCTGGCCGAGGCCGGGCCCGGGCTGTACGACGCGCTCGACGTCCCCCTCCGTCCCGCCACGGGCAAGCTCGGAAGGAGCCATTCGTGAGGGTCGACATCCCCGACGGCAAGGATCCGATCACGTACGTGTGGGGCGAGCTGGTCCCCGGCATCGGCCCCGCGGCCTCCCACTTCTCCCTCGCCGTGTACGCCCACACCACCCTCGGCCTGCGCGAGTTCGAGGCCGCCCGGCTGCGGGTCGCGCAGATCAACGGCTGCGCGTTCTGCCTCGACTGGCGTACCGAACGGGACGGGCAGAAGGTCGAGCCGGAGTTCGCCGACGCGGTGGCGGACTGGCGCGCCACCGACGCCTTCGACGAGCGGACCCGGCTGGCGGCCGAGTACGCCGAGCGGTACGTGCTCGACCACCACGGCATCGACGACGAGTTCTGGGCGCGGATGACCGCGCACTACAGCCAGGTCGAGATCGTCGAGCTGAGCATGAGCATCGGGTCGTGGCTGGCGTTCGGCCGGCTGAACCGGGTGCTGGGGCTGGACACCGTGTGCGTGCTTCCCAGCGGCGGCTCCTCGCCGGCCAAGCCTCCCAGGCCGTAGGCCACGGGCCGTAGGCAACAGTAGGCAATTCGACGACTCAGGGCGCGAGCAATCCGAAAAACCCCTCAAGAGTGAGGAACGCGGCATGAGTGACAACCCCTCTGGTATCTCGCGTCGTGGATTCATCGCCGGGACCGGCGCGCTGCTCGGGGCCGCGGCCCTGTACGGCCGCGAGCCGGCGCGGGCCACCCCGCAGGCCCTGGCCGGCCCCATCGCGAACGGAGCCAGCGTCGCGGCGCTGGTGATCGGCACCGGGTACGGCGGGTCGGTCGCCGCCCTGCGCCTGGCCCAGGCGGGCGTGGACGTGCACATGATCGAGATGGGCATGGCCTGGGACACCCCGGCCTCCGACGGCAAGATCTTCTGCAGCGTCCTGGAGCCCGACCGGCGCTCGTACTGGCTGCGGACCAGGACGAAGGCGCCGCTCAACTACTTCCTCGGCTTCCCCATCGACCGCGACATCCCCCGCTACACCGGGGTGCTGGACGCCGAGGAGTTCGGCGGCATCACGGTCTACCAGGGGCGCGGGGTCGGCGGCGGCTCGCTGGTCAACGGCGGCATGGCGGTCACCCCGAAGCGCGAGAACTTCGCCGCGATCCTGCCCACGGTGAACGCCGACGAGATGTACAACGTCTACTACCCGCGGGCCAACGCCGGGCTCGGGGTGTCCACGGTGGACCCGGCCTGGTTCGACTCGACCGAGTGGTACCAGTTCTCGCGGGTCGGCCGTAAGCAGGCCCAGCGGTCCGGGTTCCCGTGGGTCTTCGTCCCGGACGTGTACGACTGGGACTACATGGAGCAGGAGGCGGCCGGCACCGTCACGAAGTCGGCCCTCGCGGGCGAGATCCTCTACGGCAACAACCACGGCAAGAAGTCGCTGCAGAAGACGTACCTCGCCCAGGCCAGGGCCACCGGCCGGGTCGCGATCTCGCCGCTGCACAAGGTCACCTCGGTCTCCCCGGCGTCCGGGGGCCGCTACACGGTCGTCATCGACCAGCTCGACACCAACGGCGACGTCACGGCCACCAAGACCGTGACCGCCGACCGGGTCTTCTTCGCGGCGGGCAGCGTCGGCACCAGCAAGCTGCTGGTCAAGCTGAAGGGCACCGGCGCGCTGCCCAACCTCAACGGCGAGGTCGGCAGGGGCTGGGGCGACAACGGCAACGTCATGTGCGGCCGGGCCAACCACATCTGGGACCCGACCGGGGCGCACCAGTCGACCATCCCGTGCAGCGGCATCGACAACTGGGCGGCCGGAGGGGCGTTCGCCGAGGTCGCGCCGCTGCCGACCGGGATCGAGACGTTCGCCTCGTTCTACCTGTCGATCACCAAGAACCCGAACCGCGCCCAGTTCACCTGGAACGCCGGGACGGGCGCGGTGGAGCTGAACTGGCAGACCGCCTGGAAGCAGCCGTCCATCGACATGGCCAGGACCATCTTCGACAAGATCAACTCCAAGGAGGGGACGATCTACCGGACCGACCTCTTCGGGGTCTACAAGATCTGGGGCGACCACCTCACCTACCACCCGCTCGGGGGCGCCGTCCTGGGCAGGGCCACGGACAACTACGGCCGGCTCGCCGGCCATCCGGGCCTGTACGTCATCGACGGCGCGCTGATCCCCGGCAACACCAGCGTGAACCCGTTCGTCACGATCACCGCCCTCGCCGAGCGGAACATCGACAAGATCATCGCGACGGATCTCTGAGTGGACCGCTGAACGGACCTCCGCGGGGTCAGGTGAAGTCGAGCGGGCCGTCGTTGAAGAGCCTGAACGGCCCGCCGAGGATCGCCTGGCCCAGCCCGCCCCGGTGCTCGCCCCACAGCTTCTGGTAGCCGGCCCCGTACGACCCGTCGAGGTACGTCGCGCGCGCCGCCTCCTCGTGCCCGAGCCGGCTGCCCATCCGGTACGCCGCCCGGTTGGCCGCGGCCTCCTCCGCCTCACGCGCCTCGCCGTACTCGGCGAAGTCCGTGCCGAGGGGGCCGGGGGACCAGCGGCTCTTCGCCATCTCCACCTGACGGACGAACTCCGCCGCCAGCGCCTCGGAGCTCGCGGTGTCGGCGCCGCCGAGGCGGATGACGTTGAGGTCGCGGTTGTAGTCGGACCAGCGGATGTTCTGCCCGCTCTGGTAGAGGGTGGTGATGCCGTGCTCCCTGGCGTAGGCCAGCGCCTCCCGTCCCGCGGGCGTCCGGCCGAGGACCTCACCCATGGGTGCCCCCCCGACGACGGGCGCAGCAGCCGGTCCAGGCGGACGGTCAGCTCGTCGGCGACGACGAGGACGTCGTTCATGTTGGCCAGAGCGTCGGCCCGGATCTCCTGGAGCATGGCGGTCAGCTCCGGCGTCTCCTGGCGGAGCGCGTCGGGGATCGAGGCCTCGGCGCGCCGCAGCGCTGCCGGTCTCCCGCACTGCGGTGAACTCGTCAAGGAAGTCCGAATGATCCGGGGATCGGTCCCTCATCGGCGGGCGCCCTCACTCTCCTCGTTCGTCCGTCGGGAGCAGCTAGTGAGAGACGTGGCGAGGACGCCGCACAAGATCAACAGAGTTCATCGACGCTTTACCGCCCGTTCCCGGGCGGCGGCGCAGGCGGCTTCCCGGACGGGTCGGGAGCCGGTCAGGCGGGCACGGACCAGGAGGCCCGCTCGTTCAGCACCGAGGGCAGGAAGCCCGCCGTCTTCTTGTAGCCCGTCGCGATCTCCTCCAGCTCGGCCAGCGGCATGACGTCCTCGATGTCGTCGAACCCCTCCGGCGCCTTCTGGTGCGCCATCCGCAGGACCACCTCCGGGCCGTCCTTGCGGTTGGAGGCGACGATCTGCGCGGTCGTCGGACGGCGCTGCTCCTCGTACCACTCCACGCCGCGGCCGGTCGCCAGCGCGTACGCGAGCACGCGGGCGTCGATGATCGACTGGGTGCCGCCGTTGGAGCCGGTCGGGTACATGGGGTGGGCGGCGTCGCCCAGCAGCGTGACGCGCTCCTTCGACCAGTACGGAAGCGGGTCGCGGTCGACCATCGGGTACTCGTAGACCGCCTCGGCGCCGTTGATCAGCTCCGGGATGTCGAGCTGCTCGAAGCGCCAGTCGGCGACGTGGTGGAGGAACTTCCCGATCTCCACCCGCCGGTTCCAGTCGCCCCTCGGCACGGTCTCGGCGGCCCGGCGCTGGATGGCCCAGTTGATCAGCACGCGGCCGTCGGGCTCGGGCGGGGCGATGGGGTAGACGACCACCCTCTGGACGTCGTCGCCGGCCATGAGCATGGACCTGCCGGTCATGAACGGCTTGCTGTACGTGGTGCCGCGCCACAGCACCTCGCCGCTCCACAGCGGCTCCCCCTCCTCGGGGAACATCGCGGCCCGCACGCTCGACCGGATCCCGTCGGCCCCCACGAGCAGGTCGGCGTCGTGGTCGAGACCGGTGACGGGGGACCCGGTGATCACGGAGTCCGGCCCCAGGCGCTCCCGTACGGCGTCCAGCAGCATGAACTGGAGCCGGCCGCGGTGGATCGAGTACTGCGGCCAGTTGTAGCCGGCGGCCTCGCCGCGCGGCTCGGACCAGATGACCTGTCCGTAGCGGTTGACGAACGTGAGGTCGCCGGTGGCCACGCCGATCCGGGCCAGCCGGTCGCCGAGGCCGAGCTCGACGAGCTCGCGCACGGCGTGCGGCAGGATGTTGATGCCGACGCCGAGCGGCCGGATCTCCTGGACGGACTCGTGGACGACGACGTCCGTGATGCCCGCGGCGTGCAGGCTCAACGCCGTCGTGAGCCCTCCGATGCCGGCGCCGGCGATGATCACGCGCATGGAACGACCTCCTGATAGGCAGCATGATCTTGCCCGTCGCCGCCCGGATGTTCAAGGGGCTGTTCCGACCGTTCCGATCAAGAACGATGGAGTGTGCCGTCATACTGGCGCTTCTCGGTGTCTATGGGAGGGAGATCCATGGATCCGGCGATGCGTGCCGCGGCCGTCCGGCCGGTGCGGGGGCTGGCGTTGGGTGCCGTGGTGACGCTGGCGGTCTACGCCCTGGTGAGGGTCGTGGGGTCCGGGCTGAGCCTGTGGCGGGTCACGATCATCGAGCGGATCCTGGTCGACTCGGGATCCGTGCGGTCCCTTGAGGTCGAGGTCACCGACACGCTGCTGCTCGGCGCCGCGTACGTGAAGGTCGCGGTGTTCTCGCTGGCGGCGGTGGCGTTCCTGGCGTGGCTGCACCGGGTGCGGGGGAACGCCGAGGTGCTGGCGCCGGGGCCGCACCGGCGGGCCCGGCCGTGGGTGATCCTGGGCTGGTTCGTGCCGGTGGTCAACCTGTGGTTCCCCAAGCAGGTCGTGGAGGACGTCTGGAACGCCTCCAAGCCGGGCGAGCCGGTGCCGTCGCTCCCGTTGGCGCGCCGCTCGGTCCTGGTCTGGATCTGGTGGAACGCGTTCGTGATCAGCTTCTGGGTGCTCGACGTGGTCGCCGCGCTGCTGTGGCAGGCGGACCTGGAGTCCCTGCGCGAGCTGGCGCGGGTGGACGTGATCGGATCCCTGTGCTGGGCCGGTACGGGGGCGCTGGCGGCGTACGTCGTCATGAAGATCACGCGGGACCAGGAGGCGCGGCGGGATGCTTTGCCGCAATTTACCGTAAACCTGCCCATCAACTGATTGAGAGGGACAAAAGCCCCACCTATTCTCTGCTGGTGATTTCAGGTGACACACATCAGCGAGAGATGATTCTCCAGGTCGCGACGAAGCTCTTCGCCGGACTCGGGTACGACGGCACCTCCACCAGGCAGATCGCCGAGGCCGTCGGGCTGAACGTGGCCACCGTCAGCTACCACGTGGGGAGCAAGCGCGAGCTGTACCTCGCGGTCATGGACCGGGCCAACGAGGCCCACCGCGTGGTCCTGGAGGCTGCGGTCAAGGAGCTCGTGGTGGCCCCGCCGGCGGACAAGGCCGCGGCACTGCACCACTTGATCGACCGCTACATCGACTTCTGCGTCGAGAACCCCGAGCACCCCGCCCTGTGGACGCACCGCTGGCTGTCCGACGCCAGCGACGTCACCGGGCTCGAACCCGCCTACGTCCAGCCGCTGGCCCAGCTCGTCATCGACACCATCACCTCGATGTTCGACGTGGACCCCGACGCCGACGTGCCCTACATGGTCAACACCCTGGTCTGGTGCATCCACAGCTTCGTGCTGAGCGGGGTGCTCGACAAGAGCGGCGCGCGGCACGGGCCCGACGACCCGCGCGCCCAGCGCCGCTTCCGCGCCCACATGCACCACATGCTGCACCGCACCCTGGGCCTGCCTGGCTCGCCTCCCCGGCCCGCCGAATGATCACTTCTCCGGCGGCGTGAACAAAAGTCGGGTCTGACGGCAATACATGGGTGAGGTCGTTCCCGCCCCCGCCCCACCTGGGGGCGGTAACGGTCTCGCGGTGAGACGCCAAGAACCGACAGACCATCACGTCGGCGGGGGCTCGTGCGTGGGGGGACCCGGCTGACCCACAGCCCAGGGGGACCTCATGACGGCGCCGGCCGTTGAATTTGCGCTGCCCGGAATCGCGCGCTCGCCCGGAGAACGGGCCCGAGGCAGGCATGTTCCGTTCGCCGTCGCGTTGGTACTCGGGCTCGCCCTGCGGGGGCTGGCGATGCTCGGGTACCGGCCGGCGCTGTTCTTCTGGGCCGACTCCTTCGCCTACCTGGAGTCGGCCGCCCGCCCGGTGCCCGGAGCGTTCCGGCCGCTGGGGTACTCGTTGTTCCTCGGCGCCCTCGCCCCCGGCCCCGGCCTCGTGCTGGTCACGGCCGTGCAGCACCTGCTGGGGGCGGGGCTGGCCGTGGCGGCGTACGCGCTGCTGGTGCGGCGGGGGCTGCCCGGATGGGGCGCGACCGTGCTGGTGGCGCCGCTGCTGTTCGACGAGTTCCTGATCCTGCTCGAACACATGGTCATGGCCGACGCGCTGTTCACCGCGCTGGTCGCGGCCGGGGTGCTGGTGCTGCTGCGACGGCGGGTCACCCCGGCGACCGCCGCGCTCGCCGGACTCGTGCTGAGCCTGGCCGCGCTCACCCGCACGGTCGGCGTGGTGGTGCTCGCGCTCGCGGGCGCCCGGCTGCTGCTGCGCCGTACCGGATGGCGGGTGTGGGGGGCCTTCGCGGTCGCCGGCCTCGCGCCGCTGCTGGCGTACGCGACGTGGATGTCGGCCACGAGCGGCGTCTTCGGCCTGACCAGGGCCGACGGCCTGTTCCTGTGGGCGCGGACCGCGACGTTCGCCGACTGCTCGGTGATCCGGCCGGAGCCCCGGCTCGCGCCGCTCTGCCCGGACACCCCCGTGGCCGGCCGCCCCGCGCCGCCGTTCTGGCTGTGGGCGCCGTGGTCGCCGATCAAGAAGGTGCACGGCGACCGGAACGCCCTGGCCGGCCGGTTCGCCCGCGCCGCCATCCTGGCCCAGCCCGGCGACTACCTGGCCGCCGCCGGCTCCGACCTGCGGTGGCTGCTGCGCTGGGAGCGGACCACCAGCCGCGAGGCCGCCATGAAGCGGACGAACCCGTACTGGTTCCCCTTCGAGGAGCGGCCCCTGAAGCCGTCGGTCCGCCCGGTCGCCGAGGCGTACGAGGGCGGCCCGGCCGCCACCCGCATCCACGAGCCGTACGCGGGCCTGCTGCGCGCCTACCAGCGCTTCGGGTACCTGCCGTTCCCGCTGCTGACGCTCGCGCTGGCCGGGACGCTGGCGCTCGCCGTCGTCCGGCGGCGCGGCGACGCCCTGCTGCCCGGCCTGGCCGCCGCCGCGCTGATCGTGGCGCCGTCCTTCCTCGCCGGGTTCGACGTCCGGTACGTGGTTCCCGCCATCCCCCTCGCCTGCCTGGCCGCCGGGCTGGCACTCGGCCCGCGTTCGCGCCGGTTGAGCTGCGGAAACGTCCCGGCATAGGAGGCGGCCCCGGCGGGAAGGTCCACCCGCGGGGCCGAACCTTGCTCAGGAGGATCGTCATGGTGTCTTCTCGCAGTGTCTTCCGGCGCAAACCCGTGGACCAGATCGCGCACGAGCACGAGGGGGAGCTGTCACGGACGTTGGGCCTGTGGCAGCTCACCGCCATCGGCATCGGCGGCATCATCGGCGCGGGCATCTTCGCCCTGGCCGGCGCCGTGGCCCACGAGACCGCCGGACCGGCCGTGGTCATCTCGTTCCTCATCGCGGGCATCGCGAGCGCGGCGGCGGCCTTCTCCTACGCCGAGTTCGCCGGGCTCATCCCGAAGGCCGGCTCGGCCTACACCTACGGCTACGCGGTGCTCGGCGAGATCGTCGGCTGGTTCATCGGCTGGGACCTGCTGCTGGAGTACACCGCGATCGTCGCCGTCGTGGCCATCGGCATCTCCGGCTACTTCGGCTTCCTGGTGGAGGAGCTCGGGTTCCGCCTGCCCGCCTGGATGCTCGGCGCGCCGGGCACGGGCGCGGGACACCGGGTGGACCTGTTCGCGGTCATCCTGTGCCTGCTGATCGCGGCCCTGCTCAACCTCGGCATCCGCACCGCCGCCCGCTTCGAGACGTTCGTGGTCGCGATCAAGGTGGCCGTGGTGCTGCTGGTCGTCGTGGTCGGCTTCTTCTACATCAACACGGCCAACTACACGCCGTTCTTCCCGTTCGGGGTCAGCGGCGCGATCACCGGCGCGGCGACCGTGTTCTTCGCCGTCTTCGGCTACGACGCGATGAGCACCGCCGCCGAGGAGTCCAAGGACGCGCAGCGGCACATGCCGAAGGCGATCATCTACTCGCTGGTCATCTCCATGATCCTGTACGTGCTGGCGTGCCTCGTGCTCACCGGCATGCAGAACTACAAGGCCATCGACCCGGAGAGCGGCTTCTCCTCGGCGTTCGCCTCGGTCGGGCTGGGCGGCCTGGCCGCCGTGATCGCGGTCGGCGCCATCATCGGCATCCTGACCGTCATGTTCACGTTCATGCTGGGCGTGACGCGGGTGTGGTTCTCGATGAGCCGCGACGGGCTGCTGCCGCTGTGGTTCGCCAAGCTCCACCCGGTGCGCCGGGTGCCGACGCGGGTCACCTGGATCGTGGGCGTCGCCTCCGCCCTGATCGCCGGGTTCCTTCCGATCCGGGAGGCGGCCGAGCTGACCAACATCGGGATCCTGCTGGCGTTCGTGGTGGTCTGCGTCGCGGTGATCGTGCTGCGGTACCGCCAGCCGGACCTGCCGCGGACGTTCCGCACGCCGGGCATGCCGTTCGTGCCGGCCATCGGGGTCGTCTTCTCGATCTGGCTGATCACGTTCCTCGACCCGCTCACGTGGCTGCGCTTCGCCGTCTGGTTCGTGATCGGGCTGGTCATCTACTTCGGCTACAGCCGCAGGCACTCCGCGCTGGAGACGGAGACCGCCGGCGAGGTGTAGGCCAGGGGGCCACGAGTTGCCCGAACCGCCCGCGTGAGCACCGCGTCGCCGGTTAGTGTCACTCCGTACATGGGACGCATTGTGTCGCTCCGGGCACGGAGGGTGATGATGAGCAGGCTTGCGCGGGCTGTGGAGCTGAAGGCCGAGCTGGTCCACTTCGCCACGTCGGGACGGTTCGCCGCCGAGCTGGGCGTCGTGCTCGACCGGTTCTACTCCGACGACATGCCCGTCGACGAGGCGGCGGCGTTCCTGCCCGTCGACTTCTTCGCCCACCAGCACGCGCTGCCCGGCGGCGACACGGTCGTGGACCGCTTCCTCGCCGAGACGCCGGGGCTCGACCGCGCCGATGTGGAGCTCCTCGCGAGCTGGAAGATCGTGGTCGAGGGGGTGTTCGAGGTGCGGGCCGTGGACGACGCGGCCGTGCTGCTGTTCAACCTCGTCGACGAGCTGGTCTACCGGGCCTTCTCCAACCTGGGCGAGGGGGCGTTCGAGCCGCTGGAGCCCGGCATGCTCATCGTGGGGCGGCTGATCCCGCTCGGCGCCGACTGGCTGATCAGCGCGCCGCCGGCCGTCCACACCGCCGGGGCGCGCGACACCCTCGTGGAGGTCGCCGCGCGGCTCGCGCTCGCCCACCCGGCGTGGGTCTTCCGCAACCCCGTGCTGCTCGCCCAGGCCAGGGAGACGCAGCGGGCGCAGCGCCGCTGCTTCACCGAGTACTTCGGGGCCGACCTCATCGTGCTGCCCGGGGCTGACGTCGCCGAGATGGTCCGCGGCTATCTGGCCCACCAGGTGGCGCGGCTCGGCGGCCCGCCGCCCAGGGACATCGACCCGCCCGCCGCGCTGACGGCGGCGCGCACGGTCGGTCTGATCTTCGACGAGGCGGCGGGACTGGGCTACTACGCGGAGTTCGGGAAGCTGGAGGAACTGTTCAACGATCCTTCGCTCGTCGTCCGGGCCGCGTACCGCGACCTGCTGACGGCCTACCTGCGGGGCGACACCGTGTCACCGGTGCCGATCCAGCGCCTGGCCGAGCGCGACCCGGCCAGGGCGAGTGAGGTGTTCGCCGGGCTGCTCGGCCGCAAGGGGTTCGACTGGGAGCGCAGCGGCGAGCTGCTGCTGCGGGCGCACAAGCCGGGCCACTTCGCCGGCCCGCCGCTGCCGACCGTCACGCCGGTGACGGCGGCGATCGCCGAGCATCTGGGTCTGCCCGCGCAGTCCTGAGGTTGTGCGCGGTGACGCGCGCGTGGAAGGAGCGGCGGCGCAGCGCCTCGGCCGTGGCCTCCAGCACGACGGTCAGCGGTGCCGGCAGCTCCTTCTCCAGCTCGGCCACCGCCCGGGTGGTGGCCGCCCACTCGGCCTCGATGGCGGGCAGCGCCGCCCGGGCGCGCTCGGTGAGGTGGACGACGCGTTGCCGCCCGTCGGCTCCGCGTTCCAGCGTGACGAAGCCGGCGCGGCTCATCTGGTGGACCGTTTGGCTGGCCGCCGAGTGGGTGACGCCGACGGCGGCGGCCAGGTCGCGGATCGCCATGGGGCCTTCGGTGGCCAGGGCCCGGACGGCTGGGGAGAAGCGCGGCCGGTAGTCGGGCATGCCGAGATCGGCGTAGATCTGGGCGATCGCGCCGTCCATGACCTCGTGCACGTGGCGGAGGAGTGTCCCGAGCGATGCCATGGCACCAAGGTAACAGCCCGTTTTAAATCCCTTTCGTGCGATGTCATTGTCGGCTCGCGTCCCCGCTCACGTCAGAAAGGTGCGAGCCGGGGAATCCGCCGGCAGAATGAGAAACGCTGAAATGTCACGATTCGCCACTCACGATTCACCACTCACGATTCACCACTGAAGAAAGGCGCCGAGTGGCCACCGCCCTTCACGAACTCGACACCGCGCCGCACGTGCGCGCGCCCCGTGACGACGGCCGCGGGGATGATCGGTCCCTGGGACGCGCGGATCGGGTTCAAGGACGGCGTCGCCGTGGGCGGCTGAGCCAACCTGGCCCTGTGGCCGTCGTCAAGGTGGTGGCGGCGGGCCAGGCGCTCGGCAAGGTCATCCCGGTCGTGGCCCGACCTCTGCGGGGGCGGGGGCAGGGTGATCAGCCGGCGATCGCCGCGATGAGCTCGTCCCGGCTCTGGGCCCCGGTCTTCCGGTACACCGACTTCACGTGGTCGTTGACGGTGTGGGTGGACAGGTCCAGGGCTCGGGCGATCTGCTTCGTCGCCGCCCCGGCCTGCAGGTGCTCGATGACGCGGCGTTCGGCGGCGGTGATGCCGTACCAGTCGCAGAAGGACGGCAGCAGCAGGGCGCTGCCGGCCGCCTGGATGAGAACGGCCACGTCACTGTGGCCGTTCTCATCCAGTGGCTGGCCGTGGATCAGCACCCAGCGCCCGAAGTTCGCCGCCGGGGCGCAGATCGACGGCGTCCAGGCGCGCGGATCGCGCCGGTGCGCCCTGACGTGCAGGGACAGGCCGACCCAGAACGCGCCGGCGATCCAGTCCGGCACCCCGCTGCCGGCGGCCGGCCACATCTGGCGCATCCAGGCCCGCGCCTGGGGCGAGACCGCCCCGACCCTGTGGTCGGGGCCGATCGTGATGAGCCCGGTCGGCAGCGCCGGGACGGTGGGCGTCAGCGGGCCGGACGTCACGTAGCCGCGTAACCCCGCCAGCAGCGCGGGGACGAACCGCTGGACCTCGCGGACGTCGCCCGCGCCGAAGGGCCTGCCGCCCTCGGCCCGGAGCAGGCCGAGCATGCCCCACACGCCGTGCCGGTCGCGGACCAGCAGCCGCAGCTCGCTGCTCGCCCCGTGGGCGGCCAGCACCCGCCGCAGCAGCGTGTTCTGCCGGCCGTCGCCGGCGCCCGCTCCCACCACGCACACCGGGACGCTCTGCCGGGCGAGATCCGGCAGCGGGCACGGCTCGCCGTGCAGGTACCGGTTGAGGACCAGGGCGCTGATCAGCGCGGGCGGGTACTCGTGCCAGAAGCTGAACGCTCCCAGGCCGATGCCCATGGCCGGGTTCAGGCCGACCAGCCGGAGCGCGTCGTGCGCCACCCGGCGCCGGACGATCCGGGAGACGGCGGCGCCCACCTCGGCCGGGCTGCCGGCCGGGCTGAGCGCCGCGCACAGCTCGCGGGCGATGCGCCCCTCGTTGTCGGTCACCCGGCATCAACTCCGGTGGTGCGAGTTTTCGACTGTCGGGCAGCGGCAACGCCGACTCGTTCGCCATTCTAGGTCCCGCCGAAAAAGATGACCAGCCGCTGGAATTCAGGCGCATATTCCTCGTGGGAGTATGGAAAGAATTCCGGTGATTCGCGGGAAATGTGCACGACGAACGGCGCCGCGGACGCGCGCCGACCGACGAATGAGGCGACCTGTGGCCCGCCCGCGCGCGCCTCAGCGCTCGTGCTCAGCGCTCAGCGCTCAGCGCTCAGCGCTCAGCGCTCGTGCCGGTGTCGGGGCCCTCGCCGTCGCGGTCGCTGCCTTCGTCGCTGCCGCTGTCGTCGTGGTCGTCGCCGCCCGTGAGCCCGTCCAGCAGGCGCGTCACGGCGTCGCCCAGCGGGCGGAAGGCCTCGGCGAGGGCGTTGGTGAGCGGAGCGAAGATCTCGGTCACCTCGCCCACCAGGTCCGTCCGCCTTTTCTCGGGAGGGACCCAGCGCATCGCGTCGGCGCTCAGCGCCTCCCATTCGTCGACGACGCCGTCGATGGCGTCGAGCACGTGATCAGGATCGCTCGACATGACCGTTCTCCAAGGCGCGGGAGTCGGACAAGGCCACGGTACCTCTCGGGCCCCGATCGTTTCCTCCCGCGCCTCCCGGTGCGGGCGTCAGGCGGGGACGGAGACGCCCACGCCGCCGCGGGTCTGCCCGCCGTACCGCTGCTTGGCGGCGGCGATGTCGAGCGGCCGGACCGAGCTGCGCGCGGCGAGCACCTCGTCGTCGATCAGCGCGGCCGGGACCAGCCACGACACCTCGAACTCCAGCCCGTCGGGATCTTGGGCGTACAGTGCCTTGGTGGTGGAGTGATCCGACGCGCCGACCAGCGCGCCCATCTCGCTCAGCCTGGCGGCGACGCGCTCCAGCTCGTCCAGCGTGTCGACCTCCCAGGCCAGGTGGTAGAGCCCGACCGAGGTGCGCCCGGCGGGCGACGGCCCCGCGCCCGCCCCGATCTCGAACAGGCCGAGATCGTGGTCGTTGTTCGAACCCGCAGCCTGGAGGAAGGCGGCTCCCCGCATGCCCATGACGACCTCGAAGCCGAGGGCTTCCCGGTAGAAGGCCACGCTCCGCTCCACGTCACGGACATACAGGACCGCGTGGTTGAGTCGCTGGACCGGCATTGCTTTCCCCTTTCGGCAGGCCACGTCCAATGTATATGAGAGTTCAAGTAAAATGCATCCCATGACCCGATGGCTGGACGACGACGAGCAGCGCACCTGGCGCAACTTCGTGGCCGCCACCCAGCTCCTGTATGCGGCGCTCGACCGCCAGTTGCAGCGCGACAGCGCGATGCCGCACACCTACTACGTGATCCTCGTGGGGCTGTCGGAGGCGCCGGAGCGCCGCATGCGCATGAGCGAGCTGGCCACGTGGGCGCAGTCCTCGCAGAGCCGCCTGTCGCACGCGGTGGCGCGGCTGGAGGAGCGCGGGTGGGTGCGCCGCGAGCGCTGCCCGGAGGACGGGCGCGGCAACTTCGCGGTGCTCACGGACGAGGGCTTCGCCGCCCTGGCGGCCGCCGCGCCGGGCCATGTCGAGGAGGTCCGGAGGAGCCTGTTCGACGTGCTCGACCCCGAACAGATCCGGGCGCTCGACGACATCTGCGCCACGGTCCGGTCCCGCCTGGAGCGCTGACCCGGGCCGCTCCCTCACCTCATGCCGCGCCTCGCGGCTCTTCCTCATGCCGCGCCTCGCGGCGCTTCATGCCCCCGCCTCGCGGTGCGGACACGCTGAGTCGCTAGCGCGGAAACTGTCGGTGGCACGTCGTAGCGTTGCGCGGGTGGCCGGGGGAGTGGCCTCGGCCCCGCGGGGAGCGGAGGCCCCGCGCGACCGGACGGAGGAGCGGGGGATGCACGACATGGACGACGCACTGTTCAGGGCGGTCCACGGGATCGCGGGGCGGCTGGCGGGGGCGCCGGTGCCCGTGGTGCTCGACGCGCTGGTGCGCCAGCTTCCCAAGGCGCCCGGCCTCGACGGTCCCGAGCTGCGCAAGATCGCCGAAGAGATCAGCGTGGGCCGCGACCCCTCCGGCCTCTGACCTGCCGCGAACCCACGCTCTCGTACCGCCGGCGCCCGGGTCGTGACCGCCCTGCCCGTTGCCCCGCCCTGACGTCGCGACGCCCGAGGTCGCGACGCCGGGCCGCCGAAGTTCAGCCGCGTGAACCTCGGCGGGTGCGGCGTCGTGTCGATGGCGTCGGGTGAGTGATCCGGGTGTCGCGAGGTCGCGTGGACGCGCCCCGGAACCGTGGTCTCCGGTGTCGTGAGATGTGTCGAGCGGGGGCGCAAGGCTCGGGGTCCCGGTGCCGCGGGATGTGTCGAACAGGGGCCCAAGGCTCGGGGTCCCGGTGCCGCGAGGTGTGTCGAAGGGGGAGGCAGGGCTGGCCGTCCCGGTCTCGTGAGGTGTGTTGACGATGGCGCAGGGCTCGCGGTCCCCTTGCCACGAGATGTGTCGAGTGGGGCGCAAGGCTTGCGAGTCCGGTGTCCTGCGAGGGCGGTGATGGCGGGGCGAGGCTCACGATGCCGGTGGCTCCGAGGTTGCCTCCTCGGCGGGCGGGCTTGTGATGGCCGGTGTGGTTCGTGCAGCATCGAGGCCATGGGTAGCGCTAACATCCACCGTCCCGTCCCGCGCGATGTCCTGGACGTGACCGCATGACGCTGGTCGCCGGGGTCGACTCGTCGACGCAGAGCTGCAAGGTCGTCATCCGTGACGCCGCCACCGGCCGGCTCGTACGCCAGGGCAGGGCCGCCCACCCCGAGGGCACCGAGGTCCACCCGGAGCACTGGTGGGCCGCGTTCCTGCGGGCCGTCAAGGAGGCCGGCGGGCTCGACGACGTGGCGGCGATCAGCGTGGCGGGGCAGCAGCACGGCATGGTCTGCCTAGACGAGACGGGCCAGGTCGTCCGTGACGCGTTGCTCTGGAACGACACGCGCTCCGCGGCCGCCGCCGCGGCCCTCGTGGCCGAGCTGGGCGGCCCCGCGGCGTGGGCCGAGGCGGTGGGCAGCGTGCCCGTGGCCTCGTTCACGATCACCAAGCTGCGCTGGCTGGCCGAGCTCGAGCCCGACAACGCCCGCCGGGTGGCCGCGGTGTGCCTGCCGCACGACTGGCTCACCTGGCGGCTCGCGGGGGCCCTCGGGCTGCCGTTCGAGGCGTGGGCCGACGCGCCGCCCCCGCCGCTCGACCACCTGACCACCGACCGCGGCGACGTCTCGGGCACGGGCTACTGGTCCCCGGCCACGGGGGCGTACCGCACCGATCTGCTGAAGGCGGCCTTCGGCGCGGTCCCGCTGCTGCCGCGCGTCCTCGGCCCGATCGCCGACGCCGCCACCCCCGCCGCCCCCGACGCTCTCGCCCGCGGGGTGACCACCGCCGGGGCGAGTTCGCGTCGCGGTGGTGACGCGGGACGTATGCGCATCGCGCCGGGCACCGGTGACAACATGGCCGCCGCGCTCGGCGTGGGCGCCCGGCCCGGGGACGTCGTGGTCTCGATCGGCACCTCGGGCACCGTGTTCGCCGTCTCGGACGCGCCGAGCGCCGACCCGAGCGGCCAGGTGGCGGGGTTCGCCGATGCGACGGGCCGGTTCCTGCCGCTGGTGTGCACGCTGAACGCGGCCCGGGTCATGGACGCGGCGGCACGCCTCACAGGCGTCGACCTCGACCGGCTCGGCGAGCTGGCGCTCCAGGCTCCGGCCGGTGCCGGCGGTCTCACGCTGGTGCCGTACCTCGAAGGCGAGCGCACCCCCAACCAGCCCACCGCCACGGGCGCGGTCCACGGCCTCACCCTGGCCACCTCGACCCCGGCCCACCTGGCCCGGGCCGCGATCGAGGGCATGCTGTGCGGCCTGGCCGACGGCCTCGACGCGCTCGGCCGCACGCCGGAGCGGGTGCTGCTGATCGGTGGAGGCGCCCGTTCGGAGGCGGTCCGCCGCATCGCGCCCACCGTCTTCGGCCGACCGGTCCTGGCGCCGCCGCCGGGAGAGTACGTCGCCGACGGCGCGGCCTACCAGGCGGCCTGGCTGCTGGACGCGGAGGTCGACTGGTCCTCGCAGGAGGCGGCGGTCTACGAGGCCGACGCGGTGCCGGACATCCGCCACCGCTACGCCGCGGCCCGCCCCCACATCCTCGACCGCCCCCACTGACCGCCCCCACGCCTCCACGTTCGGTGTCGGTGTCGGTGTCGGCGTCGGAGGTAGGTGCCGTCCGGGGCGCCGGAGGTGCGTGCGTGCGGTCGGGTGTCAGCCCGTGCCGAGGGCCTTGCGCAGGACGTGGACGGCCTGCTCGACGGCTCCCGTGGTGGCGGCCGTCCCTCTGAGCGGGTTGAGCATCATGAAGTCGTGCAGGATGCCGTTGTAGCGCAGGCTCGTCGTGCGCACCCCGGCAGCCAGGAGCTTGCGCGCGTACGCCTCCCCCTCGTCCCGCAGCACGTCGTTCTCGTCCACGATCACGAACGCCTCGGGCAGCCCGGACAGCTCCTCCAGGCTCGCCCGCAGCGGCGAGGCGGTGATCTCCCCGCGCCTGTCGCGGTCCGGCAGGTACGCGTCCCAGAACCAGGCCATGGCCTTCGCCGTCAGGAAGGGCCCGCCGGCGAACTCCCGGTAGCTGCCGGTGTCCTGGGCGGCGTCCGTGACCGGGTAGTAGAGCGACTGGTGGACGAACGTCACGTCGCCGCGCTGCTTGGCCAGGATGGTCAGGGCGGCCGTCATGTTGCCGCCGACCGAGTCGCCCGCGATCGCGAGGCGCGCGGCGTCGAGCCCCTCCGAGGCCCCGTCGCGGGTGATCCAGCGGGCCGTGGCGTACGCCTGCTCGATCGCCACCGGGTAGCGCGCCTCCGGCGAGCGGTCGTACTCGACGAAGACCACGGCGGCCCCGGCCCCGACGGCCAGTTCGCGGACGAGCCGGTCGTGCGTGCCCGCGTTGCCGAGGATCCAGCCGCCACCGTGGACGTACAGGACGGTGGGCAGCGGCCCGGCGGCTCCGGGTGGCTTGACGATGCGGACCCGCACGTCCCCGACCTCGGCCGGCACGGTGATCCACTTCTCGTCGACGTCGGGCTTGTCGATCGGGGCGGCCTGGATGTCGTCCAGGACCTTCCGGGCGCCCTCGGGGCCCAGCTCGTACAGGAACGGCGGCTTCGAGGTGGCGTCCGCGATCTCCTGCGCCGCGGGTTCGAGTATGTGCTCGCTCATGATGAGGTGTCGTCCTTCTGCTCGTCGTGCGTTCTCTTCTCGGGCTGGCGTACCCGCATCACCTGATCCCGAGCCCACGGCCCCTAGGGGACCCTGAGAAGGGATCAGGGGCGCTCCGGGGGTCTGGCCTGATGCCCCCGGCCCGGTGCGGGCGGGAGGGTTGGGGCATGACGGCAGTGAAGGACAGGATCACCCCCGCGACTGCGCCCCAGGGGAAGGCGCGGGCCGCGTCCGGGACCGCCGGGGCTCAGGGGGAGGGTTCCGGGGCTCAGGGGGAGGGCTCCGGGGCTCCGAGGGAGGGCGCGGGGTACCGGGTCGGGGGCGCCGGCGCCCGGGTCGGGGTCTACGCGCTCGTCGCGTGCCTGTCGATCGTCTCCGCCGTCGTCGCGGTCGTGGCCGGCCAGTTCGGCCCCGACCCGTACCTCGACCCTCTCAACGTGACCATCAGCGAGTACGCCGTGTCCGACCGCGGGGGCGTCACGGAGGTCGCGATGGCCGTCATGGGGCTGGGGTCGCTGGCGCTGCTGGGCGGGATGCGGGCGGCGGGGGCGCCGGTCCGGGGGACGCCCGAGCGGCTGCTGCTGGTGTGGTCGGTCGCGCTGGTCGTCGCCGCGGTGGTGCCGACCACGCCCATCGGTCACGACCTCACCCTCACCGCCCAGATCCACCGGTACGTGTCGGTGGCGGCGTTCGTGAGCCTGCCCGCGGCGGCGGCGCTCATGGTGCCGCGGCTGGCGGCCGACGCCGCGTGGAAGCCGGTGGCGCGGGTGGTGGAGTGGCTGGCGCTCGCCGGGGGGTTCGGGCTGCTGGCGATCACGTACGTGGCCCTGCCGGGCGGCGGGGTGATGATCGGGCTGGTGGAGCGGCTGCTGCTGGCCGCGGAGGTCACGTTGCTGCTGGTCCTGGCCGGGTGGCTGGCCCGGCTGGCCTGGGCCCGCGGGGTCGGAAAAGCCGTCAATTTCCCGACTTATCACAGATTTATCGCGAGTTGATCTTAAACACACCCGTTTCGGTGCTATTCTCTCCCGCGATCTTCTATCCGGGAGCAGGTACCATGGCATCGGGCAGATCCATCAGATTCAAGATCTCGACACTGCTCGTCATTCCCCTGGTCTCTCTCGTCGCGCTCTGGGCCTTCGCCGCCGCCACCACCATCGGCGAGGCGGTCAACCTTCTCAAGGCCCAGACCATCTGGACCAACGTGATCAACTACGCCGACGGCGTGGTCGGCAACCTCCAGCAGGAGCGGCTGGCCTCCGCCGAGCGGCTCGCGGGCACCGCCACCGACCCCGCCGCGCTGACCGACGCCCGCGTCAAGGTCGACCGGGTGCGCGCCAAGCTCACCCTGAACGGCACGACGGCCAGCACCCAGTCGGCCATGACGCCGGAGATGCGCGACCGGCTGAAGAACGCCTTCGAGGCGGTCGAGCGGCTGCCGGAGGTGCGGCGGCAGGTCGACGCCGGCAAGATGACGCCGTCGTCCCTGATCCAGCAGTACTCCGAGATCTCCGACGTCGTCCACATCATGTACTCCACGTTCACGGTGAGCACCGACGTGGAACTGGCCCGGCAGAGCCACGGCCTGATCGCCGCCGACGAGGTGCGCGAGCTGCTCAGCCGCGAGCACGCGCTCATCGTGGCCGCCGACGGCAAGCCGAGCATGACCGACCTGCACCTGCTGGCCCGCATCGACGGCGCCCGGCAGAACCTCTTCCCGTCGGCCATGGCCAACATGGACCCCGAGCTGCGCGCCGGGGTGCAGAAGGTGGCGACCTCCTCCCGCTTCGCGACGATGGAGCGGGCCCTCGACTCGTACATCATGGGCGAGCCCGTCAACATGCAGATGTGGCGCGAGCTGGCCGACCCGGTGCTGAAGGACTACACCGAGGCCGTCTGGCGCACCGGTGACGCGCTGCTCGCCCGGATCGAGCCGGCCGGCATCGCGATCATCATCCGCGCCGGCATCGCGGGCGCGCTCGGGCTGCTCGCGGTCATCTTCTCCGTCGTCGTGTCCATCCGGGCCGGCCGGCGCATCGCCTACGACCTCGGCGCCCTGCGCCGCAGCGCGCTGGACCTGGCCGAGATCAAGCTGCCCGACGTGGTGACCCGGCTACGCAGGGGCGACAGCGTGGACGTCGACGCCGAGGCGCCGCCCATCACCGTGGCCGACCAGACCACGAGCGAGGTCAGGGACCTGGCGGCGGCCTTCGACAGCGTCCAGCGCACCGCCGTGGACGCCGCCGTCGAGCAGGCGAGACTCCGCCACGGCGTCTCCGAGGCGCTGCGCAACCTGGCCAGGCGCAGCCAGACGCTGCTCCAGCGCCAGCTCAGGCTGCTCGACGACATGCAGCGCCAGACCGAGGAGCCGGAGGCGCTGGAGCGGCTGTTCAGGCTCGACCACCTCACCACCCGCATGCGCCGCCACGCGGAGGGCCTGGTGCTGCTGTCGGGCGGCTCCGCCGGGCGCCGCTGGCGCGGCACCATCCCGGTCGAGGACGTGCTGAACGGCGCCGCGGCCCAGGTCGAGGAGTACACCCGCGTCCGCGTCTACCCGATGCCCGAGTGCGGCTTCTCCGGCTCGGCGGTGGCGGACCTCATGCACCTGTTCGCCGAGCTGATCGAGAACGCCACCTCGTTCTCCTCGCCCGGCAACGAGGTGTCGGTGCGCGGCGAGATGGTCGGCCGCGGCTTCGCGGTCGAGGTGGAGGACCGCGGCCTCGGCATGTCGCCGGAGCAGCGCGACGCGATCAACCTGCGCCTGGCGGCCCCGCCCGACTTCGACCCCTCCCAGACCGAGCAGCTCGGCTTCGCGGTGGTCGGAATGCTCGCCAACCGGCACGGCATCTCGGTGACGCTCAAGCCGTCGCCCTACG
This sequence comes from Nonomuraea montanisoli, assembly GCF_013363975.1. Taxonomy (GTDB): domain Bacteria; phylum Actinomycetota; class Actinomycetes; order Streptosporangiales; family Streptosporangiaceae; genus Nonomuraea; species Nonomuraea montanisoli. The sequence goes on from NZ_JABWGN010000007.1 coordinate 122,215, forward strand.
GCGGCACCACGGCGATCGTGCTCATCCCCTCGATGCTGGTGGAGATGCTGCCGCCGCCGCTGGACATGCCGGCGTTCGAGCCGGTGTCGGTGTCGGTGGTCCGGCAGGACGCCGATGGCTCCGAGCGGCCCGTCGCGTCCCTGGAGGGCGCCACGGGCCCGGGCGGGCTGCCGCGCCGCGTCCGCACGTCCCGCCGCGCCCAGTCGCCGCAGCAGCAGCCGCAGGCCCAGACGCAGCCCCAGATGCTGCAGGCGCCGCAGCCGCAGCCGCACCAGCCGCAGTCCCAGCCGGACTCCGGGCTGCCCCGCCGCGTGCGGCAGACCAACCTGCCGCCCCAGCTCCAGCACCAGGGGGACGGAGCCTCCGCTCCGAGCGGCCGGCAGGGGGCCGGCCTGCCCTCCAGGACCCAGACGCAGCACCAGCCCGCCAAGTCCGTCGAGGAGCGCTCGCCCGAGGAGGCCAGGGCCCTGCTGTCCTCCCTCCAGTCGGGCTGGCGGCGCGGGCGTCAGGACAGCGACCAGGATGGGGGAACTCAGTCGTGAGCCGCGAGCCCGAGTGGGTGGACGAGGAGGCCGGGCCGGTCGTGCGGCCGTACGCGGTCGCCCGTGGACGCACCAGGTCCTCCGCGCCCGAGATCGACCTGCTGGCCACGGTGGTGGCCAGCGGCCTGCCCGTGCCGGCCAAGGCGGAGCTGAGCGCGCAGCACCGGCGGCTGATCGCCACCGTGGCCGCGCAGGCCAGGCCCGTGGTGGAGCTCGCCGCGGAGCTGCAGCTCCCGGTCGGGGTGGTGCGGGTGCTCCTGGGCGACCTGCTGCACTACGGGCTGGTCTCGGTGCGTCCGCCGCTCGCGAAGAGCACGGGCGCGACGGAGAACCTGCTGAGAGAGGTCATCAACGGCCTGCGGGCGCTGTAGCGCCCGCCAGAGCCGCGAGAGGCGCCGCGTCGGGGGGCGGGGCGCCGGGCGTCAGCCCGTCGCGGTCAGGGTCCGCAGGGAGTGCTCCACCAGCGTGACCATGACCTCCTTGGCCGAGCTGCGCCGCCGCACGTCGCACAGCAGCACCGGCACGTCCGGGTCGAGGTCGAGCGCGATCCGCACGTCGTCGACGCTGTGCCGCGCCGCGCCGTCGAAGCAGTTGACGGCCACCACGAACGGCGTGCCGCGCTGCTCGAAGTAGTCCACGGACGGGAAGCAGTCGGTCAGCCGCCGGGTGTCGGCGATGACCACGGCCCCGAGCGCGCCGTAGGACAGCTCGTCCCACATGAACCAGAACCGCTCCTGCCCCGGCGTCCCGAACAGGTAGACGACCAGCCCGTCGCGGATGGTGATGCGGCCGAAGTCCATGGCGACGGTGGTGGTGGTCTTGGCCTCCACGCCGTCGATGTCGTCCACGCCGATCCCGCGCTCCGACAGCACCTCCTCGGTGCGCAGCGGCTTGATCTCGCTGATGGCGCCCACCAGGGTGGTCTTGCCGACGCCGAAGCCCCCCGCCACGAGGATCTTCAGCGCGACGGGGTCGTCAGAGAGCCCGGAGTCCATTGATCACTTCCTTGAGAATGCCCTCGTTCGAACGCTGCCGAGCCGCTGAGGGAGAGGTCACAGAGATGAAGCCGTTGTCACGCAGATCGCCGAGCAGCACCCGCACGACCCCGATGGGCAGGTCCAGCTCGACGGCCACGTCGGCGACCGAGATCGGGGAGCGCGCCGCCCGCAGGATGAGCCGCTGCTCGGGCCCCAGCTCGCCCGCCGCCTCGCCGGAGGGCTCCCCGACGACGGTCACGGTGGCGACGAGGTCGAAGGCGTCCCCCGACGACCTCGTCCTCCCCCGGATGAGCGCGTAGGGCCGGACGACCGGTCCCGCCGCGTCGTCCAGCCACTGGGGGGTCTCCGTCATGGCGTCGTGTTTCGCGGGTTGGTCGAGATGTGCTGGCCCACCCGCTTGACCAGCATCGCCATCTCGTAGGCGATGTGCCCGACGTCGACGTTCGCCTCGGCCAGCACGGCCAGGCACGTGCCCTGGCCGGCCGCGGTCACGAACAGGAACGCCGACTCCATCTCCACGATGGTCTGGCGGACGTCGCCGCCGCCGAAGTGGCGTCCGGTGCCGCGGGCGAGGCTCTGGAACCCGGCCGCCACGGCCGACAGGTGCTCGGCGTCCTCGCGGACGAGCCCCTTGGAGTAGCCCACCGCGAGGCCGTCGGTCGACAGGATCACAGCCTGCCGGACCGCCGCGACCCTGGTCGTCAGGTCGTCGAGCAGCCAGTTCAGCTCACCGGTGTTGGTCGTGGGCGCGCTCATGCCTCCCCCTCCTCATTTGCTTCTTCTCGGGCGCGTTGGGTTCCCCGTTGGAACGCGGAGAACAGATCGCGTACCTCGTCGGGAGAGCGTTCCGTCTTCTGCTCCGGCTCCGGCTCGGGCGTCGGGTCCGCCCGAAGCTGGGGTGCCAGGTTTGCCTGCCGGACCCGCGTGGGCAGGCCGGCATGGGTCCCGCCGCTCACCACGGCGAGGGCCTTCTTCTTCCTCGTACGGCTGGGCAGCCCGGCGACGGTGCCCCGGCCGCTGCCGCCGCCCGTGTCCTCGCCGGCCTCGCGGCGGGTGTCACGGTCGTCGTCGCCGGCCGTCAGCGCCGTCTGCTCGCTGACCAGGGCGCGCGGCACCAGGACGATCGCCGTGGTGCCGCCGAACGGCGAGCGGCGCATCAGCACCTGGATGTCGTGCCGCTCGGCCAGCTTGCCGACCACGAACAGGCCGAGCCTGTCGCTGTCGGCGAGGTCGAACTCCGGGGGCCGGGCCAGCCGCGCGTTGATCGCGGCGTACTCGGCCTGGGGAAGCCCGAGTCCCCGGTCCTCCACCTCGATCGCGTACCCGTTGCTCACCAGGTCGCCGCGGACGTGGATCGGTGTGTCGGGCGGCGAGTACAGGGTCGCGTTCTCGACCAGCTCGGCCACGAGGTGGGTGAGGTCGGCCGCGGCGCCGCCGTCGATGGCGCTGGCCGGCATGGTCTCCACCGTGACCCGCGTGTACTCCTCGACCTCGGCGACGGCGGCCCGCACGATGTCGAGCACGGACACCGGCTTGCGCCAGGCGCGGCCGGGAGCCGACCCGGACAGGACGATGAGGCTCTCGGCGTGGCGGCGCATGCGGGTGGTGAGGTGGTCGACGCGGAAGAGCTCTTCCAGGCGGTCGGGGTCGTGGGTGCGGCGCTGCATGCTGTCGAGCAGGGCGAGCTGGCGATGCAGCAGGCCCTGCTTGCGCCGGGCGAGGTTGAGGAAGACCTGGCTCACGCCGCGGCGCAGCTCGGCCTGCCCCACGGCGGCCCGTACGGCGGTGCACTGCACGGAGGCGAACGCGCGGCCCACGTCGGTGATCTCGGCGGAGCCGCTGACCTTGAGCGGCTTGGCCTCCTTCGCGGGGTCCACGTCGTCGCCGCGGCGCAGGCTCTCGACGAGGGCGGGCAGCCGCTCCTCCGACAGCTCGACGGCGGCGGCGCGCAGCCCGGCCAGCTCGGCGCCCAGGCGGCGGCCGAGACGCACGGAGATGACGATCGAGGCGAGGACGGCGATCAGGCCGACGACGCCGGCGACCGCGATGCGGGCGAGGATGGCGGTGGCCGCCCCGGTGGCGCGGTCGGAGAGCACTTCGGAGGAGGAGACGCCGAGCCGGTCGAGCTGGGCCATCACCTGGCCGACGGCCGCGTTCCAGGCGGCGGCGTCGGGCGGCGGCTCGCCGGTGGTGACGATTCGCTTCTCCATGCGGGTGAAGTCGCGGAAGGTGGCGCCGTCGAGCACCTTCTCGTACGGCCGGCGCAGCGCGACGTCGAGGCCGGCCAGGCCGCGGGAGTGCAGGAACGTGCGGGTGGCGGTGTACTCGGTGAACGCGGCGGCCTCGGGCTGGGTGAGCTGCCCGTCGACCAGGGCGCCGCTGATCAGCGCGTGCTCCCGGGCGATGACCTCGCGGGCGTTGCCCATCGCCTGCATGGCCGTGGCCTGCTGGAAGAGCGGGAGGTCGGGCACGGAGACCATGTGGTCGTAGAAGCGGAAGAGGGCGTCGAGGACGGCGTTGTAGGCGTTGATGCCCACGAGGCGGGAGCTGAGGCCGGCGTCGATGTCGGCGCGGATGGAGCCGAGGCGGGCGAGCGCGCCGTCGAGGGTGTCGAGCGGGCGGCGCAGCTCGGCTGTGACGGCGTCGCCGGCCTCGGTGGCGGCGCGGCGGAAGTCGGCGACGGCCTTGTCGGTGCGGGCTCGCTGGGCACCGAGGTCCTTGGTGAGCTCACGCGTGGTGACGGCCACGGCGGAGCGGGCGCGTTCGGCCTGGAGCTGGAGACCCAGCTCGGTCGAGGTGACCCCGACCGTCTGGTACAGGGTGTTGGTCCTCAGGAGGGCCTGCCCGTCACCCACGGTGAGGTTCAGGGCGAACCCCCACAACGCGCTCAGAGATAGGAGGGGTAGTAGCAGCAATAAGAAGATCTTGAACCGAATTGACCGGTTACGCGAGCCCATGTCCCAACCTCGGAGTCGAGGGGCATTTCCACCTTTTGTGTAAATACACCTCCGGAAGATCGCACAGGAGACTAGCACCGTTTAAGCTCCCGGCGCAGTGGGAGGAACAGGATGATTAGTGTGATTACTGGGGCAAGCGCCGGGATCGGGGCCGCCGCGGCGGCCGAGCTTTCCCGCCGCGGGCACCGGGTGGTCCTCGTGGGCCGCGACCGGCGGCGGCTCGACGAGGTGGCGGCCGGCCTGGCCGGTCCGAAGGCCGACGTGCTGACGTGCGACTTCACGTCGCTGGACGACGTACGGGCGCTCGCGGCCCGCCTCGCCGAGCGCTACGAGCGCATCGCGGTGCTCGCCAACAACGCCGGAGTCATGAGCACCGAGCGGACCGTGACGTCGGACGGCCACGAGCTCATGGTTCAGGTCAACCATCTGGCGCCGTTCGTGCTGACCCAAACCTTGGGAGAGCGGGTCGACAGGGTGGTGACCACCTCGTCCCGCGCGGCCCGGAGCGGCCGGCTCGACCCGTCCGACCTGTCGCGGGAGCGGCGCAGGTGGAACGGCTGGCTCCAGTACGGCGACACCAAGCAGGCCAACGCGCTGTTCACGGTCGGGCTCGCGGCCCGCGGGGTGGCGGCCACGTGCTTCCATCCGGGGGTGATCCGCACCGGGTTCGCCGCCGGGTCGCTGCTCATGCGGCTCTTCCTGGCGGTGCCCGGGTACGCCAAGCCGCCGGAGCACGGGGCGCGCACCCTGGTCCACCTGGCCACGCACCGCGACGGGGTGGAGCACCAGGGCCGGTACGTCGACGGGCAGGCGCCACGGGAGGTGCCGGCGACCATGTCCGACCCGGCCCTGGCCGAGCGCCTGTGGGAGGCCACGCTGAAGGCCGTCGGGTAGGTCAGCGGGTCAGGTCGTCCACCGCCCGGCAGGCCGCCGTGACCGCGGAGTCGAAGCCGCCGCCCGGCTCGGCGTCGGCGTTCGCGATCGCGATCCGGCCGAACGGCCGCCGGGCGGTCTCCGCGGGGAGCGGGCCGTCGGGGTAGAAGCCGTCCCACGGCCTGCGGTACTCGGGCGCGTACCCGTGCCCCCACCGGTTGACCGTGACGGCCTCGACGTCGGCGGCCGGGTCGAAGCCGTACGGCTCCAGCAGCCGGGTGAGCTGGTCCCGCAGCGTGTACTCCAGGTCCTCGTACGGGGTCCTGAGGAGCGCCTGGCGGCCCGCGGCGGCCCCGCGGGCGGGCCCGAGCTCCGAGCGGCTCGGCGCGGCCACCAGATGCGCCAGGATCGGCTCGGAGGGGTCGGTGGGGCACGGGTAGCCGGGAGCGCTCACGGGCCGTCCCAGCTCCGTCTGGCACCAGTACGCGCCCGTCCAGCGCACGGCCCGCACCCCCGCCCGGTGCCAGGCCCGCCAGTCGCGCAGCCGTACGGTGGCGTGCAGCACGGGCGTCTTGACGGCGGCCCGCAGCGCGCGCCGCTGGTCGGCCGGCAGCTCCGGCACGAGGTACGGGATGACGGTGTGCCAGCAGGCCAGCACCACGGCACCCGCGCTCACGGTCCTGAGCCGGTAGCCGTCGAAGTAGCCGACCGTGGCGGCGGAGCCGTCGCCGTCGTTGCGCACCGAGACCACCGGGCTGGACAGCCGGACCCGGACCCGGCTCCCGGGCCGGTCCAGGCGGGCGTAGTCGTAGGCGGCCGTCGTCACGCCGTCCGCGGACACGGAGGTGGACGCGGAGGTGGACGCGGAGGTGGACGCGGAGGTGGACGCGGAGCCGGCGAAGCCGGGGACCATCCGGCCCACCAGCATCCGCACCAGCGCCTGGTTGCCCTCGGGGAAGCGGACGGGAGCACCCGCGTCCCACTCCTTGCGCACCGTGGGCGAGTTGAACCGCGACGGCTTGCCCCGGTCCAGCCCCAGGCCGCCGAAGCCGGGATAGTCCCAGCGGCGGGCCATGCCCCAGGCGTCGATCGCGCCGAAGGAGTCGGCGCCGTACCCCCAGCGGGCGCTCGGCATCGTGCGGCAGAACCGCTCCACGTCCGGGTGGACCCCGCACACCTCCAGCAGGAACGCCGAGTACGTCAGCTCCGCCAGCCGCCGTTCCTTCTCCTCGTCCGGCATCCCGGAGAGCCAGTCGGGCGGGTCGGTGCAGAGCATGAGCAGGTCCCGCCGGGCCTGCTCGGCGATCGGCAGGCGGCTCACCCAGTCCTCGGCCGGCCCGTCGGGCTCGAAGGCCACCAGCCGGTCGCGCCCGAACGCCTCCCGGTCGCACATCACGCCCCTGCGCAGGCCGAGACCCGGGTAGAGCTCGCGGTCCAGGCGCCCGGCGAGCGTGTCCGGCTCGACGCCGAGGAGGGCGAGCAGCTCCTTGGCCTCGGGCGTCCACGCCTCGGGCGGGCCGAGCGACGGCGAGCCGCCGGGCCCGATCAGCGGCCCCGGTCGCGCGCCGCCCCTGAACTCGTTGCGCCGCGCGTGCCCGCCGATCTCGTCGTGGTTGTCGAGGACGAGCACGCGGGCCTTCGGCTCGCGCCGCAGCCACTCGTGGGCGGCGGTGACGCCGCTGACGCCGGCGCCCACGACCACCAGGTCGTAGCTCTCGCCCGTGGGGTGGGGCGGGCCGGCGTGCTCCCAGAAGCGGCCGTCGCGCAGCGCGTGCGGCACGCTGAGCGCGTCGGGGTCGTCGCCCCGCAGTCCGGTGAGCGCCGGCGGGTAGGGGGGCTCCTCGGGCCGCTCCGCGCCGCGGCCGCCGTGGAGGAGCGGGATCCCGGTGACCGCGCCCACCGCCGTCGCCGCCGCGGTCACGGCGACGCCGTCGAAGAAGTCACGGCGCGAAATCGGCCGGTCCATCCCGAGGTCGCGCGCCCGGCGCGGGTCGATGTCGCTCATGTGCTGGATCATGATGACGCCGGGCAAATGCCGCGCTACGCCGCGCAGTGCTCCGAGAAACTTTTTGCGCGACCTGTTACGGCGAATTGCCGCTTTGCGGGGTGTGCCCCCGTTCGGGCCTCCTGGCGTGCGGAGACTCCGATCCGCGGCTGGTCGAGCCCGTTCGGTGACTCCGCTCGCCCGGGAATGGGGGTGAATGGATATGGCCGCCATGAAACCGCGCGATTCCATGAATAGCGCTGTTGCGCGGCCCCGCCGAGGTCGTTTCCTCTAGCGTTCGGAAATATGCTGGGTAAGTCAAATCGTCAATCCACTGTCAGCCGGTTTTCCGGACTCAAGGCTTTTTCCGGGATATGTGCCGGCGTGACGCTCCTGGCGGGATGCGCCGCCGGCGAGAGCGCCGGGAGCGCCGGGAGCACCGGGTCCAACCCGGCCCGGGTCGCCGCCGCCACCGCCGAGGCGGGCCGGCTGCGCGCCCTCCTGCTGCCGGCGCCCCAGGGCATGAAGGTCGTCCACGGCCCCGAGACGGGCTTCTTCGGCCGCCTGGAGGCGACCCGGAAGGGCCTCGCCGCGGTCCGCGCGGCGAGCGCGGAACGGCCCGAGTGCGCCAAGGCGGCGCAGCTCGACGTCACCGAGCCCACCGTGGCCGGCGCGCCGGCCGCCGTCGTCGCCTTCGCCTCCGACAAGGGGTCGATCACCGAGGCCATCGTGTCGATGCCCACGGAGGGGTTCCCGGCGCCGCTGCCCAAGGAGTGCGCCAACTACACGGCGGCTGTCAACGGCACGAAGGTGACCTATCGCACGCGCGAGCTGTCCATGCCGCGGCGCGGCGACCAGTCGCGCGCCTATCTCACCACCGCCGCGGGCGGCGGGCAGGACGTCCAGGTCGGCACCGTGCTGGTGCGCCGGGGCAAGGCCGTGCTGAGCCTGCTCGTGGTGGGCGAGAAGGTCAAGCGCGACGGCCTGTACGAACTCGGCCGGCTCGCCGACGAACGTCTGGCGAAACTGCACGGCTGAGCGGCCCGCCGGTCCCGGTCACCGCACGACCGGGACCGGACGGGTCCGGATCCGCCTCAGATCAGGACGTGGTCGTCGGGGCGGCCGACGAAGGAGAACTGGGCGTTGCGGGTCAGCTTGATGTGGTCGGCCTGCCAGGTGTGCATGCTCGCGTCGGCGCTGCGCCAGTAGACGAAGTTGAACCGGTCCGCCGAGTAGATCTTGACGCCGTCCTCCTTCAGCCGGCGCACCAGGTGGGTGTCCTCGCCGCGGGTGATGTCGGCGAAGCCGTACGAGCGGAACATGCCGGCCGTGCCGAGGAACGTGCCGCCCTGCACCAGGAACGAGTAGCGGTGCTCCAGGCCCGGCAGGCGCAGCATGGTGGTGTTGCTGCCCTCGAAGTAGGAGTAGTGGGCGCCCTTGCCGACCAGCTCGGCGTTCGTGTAGTCGAAGGCGCGCACGAGGTCCGACAGGTAGTGCTCGCCGTACAGGTTGTCGTCGTCCATCTTGGCGATCAGCTCCCCCTCGGCGGCGGCGATGCCCAAATTCATGCAGGCGCCGAGCGACAGCTCGGGCGCCGCGGGCAGCACCACGACGTCGGTGATGCCCGCCATGCGCGCCTTGTCGGCCACCACGACGGGGTCGATGTCGAGGCCGTGCAGCACCATGACGAGCTGGAGCGGCCGGTGGATCTGCCGGGCCACCGACGAGATGGCGTGCTCGATCTGCGCGGCGCGGTTGGTCGGCAGCACCACCGAGATCGAGCGCGAGCGCGACGGCGCGGGCTTGCCGAGGAACGACAGGATCTGGTCCACGCGGTGCGAGAACAGGTGCTTGTCGAAGACCTCGCGCATGGCCAGGTGCCCCATCCGGGCGCGCAGCTCGGGGCTGTTGATCAGGTGCAGCACCTGGTTGTACGACTCGACCGGCTCGCGGGCGATCGGGACGAGCTCGCCGAAGGTCTCCTCGATGGCCCGCGACCAGCCGGAGACGACCGGGGTCGAGCAGGCCGACAGCTCGAAGACGCGGCGCGCGCACATGGTCGGCGAGTCGAGCACCGAGTTGACGTTGAGGAAGACCTTGTACATCCGGTACGCGGCCAGCATCCGGTCGTAGGGCAGCTCGCCGACGATGTGCGGGCGGTACTTCTCCGGCCAGGCGTACTTCTCGTCCACCTCGCCGTTGCGGGCGAAGATGTGCAGGCCCAGCTCGCGGACCGGGTCGAGCACGACCTCCATCTGCTCGCGCCGCTCCGGGTGCTTGTCGCGGAAGTACATGCCGGCGAAGACCACGTCGTGCAGCCGGCCCTCCCGCTGCTGGACGGGGTTGTGCACGCGCGGCTGGGCGGCGAACTGCAGCACGTCCACCCGGTCGTGGCCGAGCACCTCGCGGTACTTCGGCACCATGTCGCCGTCGCAGGTGAAGACGTAGTCGAACAGCTTCGCCGTGTCGATGAAGAAGTCGAAGTTGGGCGGGTCCTCCTTGTTCCAGAAGACCGTCGGGATGCCCTCGGCCCGGCACCAGGCCACCAGCTCGCGCAGCGGCTCCTTGGGCGCGTTGGTGCCGGTCATCTGGTAGCGCCAGCGGCCCTGGTTGCCGTGCCAGGCCGACTCGCAGAACAGCAGGTCGGGCCGCTTCTCGGCGAAGATCTCCGGCCAGTCCTTGAGCCCGAACTCGATCTGGTCCCACTCGTAGCGGAACGCCGCACGGGAGAAGTCGTCCAGGATGACCGCGACCTTCAGGTCGGGCCGGTTGACCGGCCCCGCCGGCCACTTGACCGCGGGCACCTCGACGAGCGGCGGCCGGTGGTTGGCCGTCTCGATCGCCTCGGTGACCGGGGTGGGCGGCTTGGGGGCGCGGTCCTTGGACCTGACGGCCTCCAGCATCTTGCCGGGCCGCTTGGTGCCGATCGCCTCGCCCAGCTTGAACGTCCGCTTGGCCTGGGTGGCCTCCAGCTTCCAGGTGGCGTAGGCGGCCTTGGCCTCGGCGATCTCCAGGCGCCGGCGCAGCTCCCTGACCTCGGCCTCGAAGCGCTCGACGACCTTGCGCTCCTCCGGGAGCCAGTTGACGGGGCCGAGCCGCTGGAAGGTGGGCTCTTCGGGAGTTTCGGCCATGGGGATGCTCGCCTATCGCTTAGCGGAGAGATGTCATCGTACGCGGAGCGTGGGGGAGCGCACCGGCGAAACGGAAGAAAGCCGTATGAAGCCGTACGAAGCGGGGCTATTCGGACCGGATGCCCTGCGCGGCCGGCGAGAGGTTGTCCCCCCTGAGCCAGGCCGAGATCACCCGGGCGATGCGCGGCCCGGCGGCGCCGTCCCACAGCGGCGGCAGCTCGCCCGAGGGCGTCGAGGCCCCGTCGGCCAGCGCCTTCTCCGCCGCGGCCGGCAGCAGGGCCGGCGTGACCAGGCGGTTGGTGCCGTGGGTGATCGTGACCGGCCGCTCGGTGTTGGGCCGCACGGTCAGGCACGGCACACCCAGCATGGTGGTCTCCTCCTGCACGCCGCCCGAGTCGGTGACCACCAGCGCCGCGCCCCGCACGAGGGAGAGGAAGTCCACGTAGCCGAGCGGGTCCACGACCTGGACCGACGGGCCGTCCACCAGCCCCGCCTCCGCCAGCCGGGTGCGGCCCCTCGGGTGGATCGGCACGATCAGCGGGATCTGCCGCGAGACCTCCAGCACCGCCGAGACCAGCTCGGCCGCCGCCTCGGGGCTGTCCACGTTGGCCGGGCGGTGCAGCGTCGCGACCGCGTAGCGCTCCGGCGCGCCCAGCCGCGCCACCACGGGCGCCGGGTCCAGCGACGGCAGCGCCGCGAACAGGCTGTCGATCATGGGGTTGCCCACGAGGTGGACCTTCGCGGCCGGCACGCCCTCGGCCGCCAGGTGCGACAGCGCGTCGGGGGAGGTGGCGAACAGCAGGTCGGACAGCGAGTCGGTGACGATCCGGTTGACCTCCTCCGGCATGCCCCGGTCGAAGGAGCGCAGCCCCGCCTCCACGTGCGCGGTGCGCACGCCCAGCTTGGCGCACACGAGGATCGCGGCCAGCGTGGAGTTGACGTCGCCGTAGACCACGACCAGGTCCGGCGCGTGCTCCAGCACGACCTCCTCCAGGCCCACGAGCAGGGCCGCGGTCTGCTTCGCGTGGGTGCCCGAACCGACCCCCAGGTTGGCCACCGGCTCCGGCAGGCCGAGGTCGGCGAAGAACACGTCCGACATCAGCGCGTCGTAGTGCTGACCGGTGTGGACGATGCCCTGCCGCACCCCGAGTTCGCCGAGCGCTCGCACCACCGGGGCCGCTTTCACGAAGTTGGGCCGGGCGCCCAGCACGTGCAGGACCAGGGGGTTCTCCCTCATTGACCTCGCCTTTCAGAGCGGAAGGGAAAAAACGCTGCCTATGGTACGGTCACCGCGTGGTATCCGACGCCAGTCGACCAGACTCCTCCAAGGTTTCCGCCAAGTCCGCGCGCGCCGGTGTCGGTGGGTTGCTACGGGGCTTCGTCCAGCACCCGGTCCTCGTCTCCAGGGTCGTCTACACCAAGGTCAAGTCCGACCCCGTACGGGTCGCGCAGGCCGCCGCCGAAGCCCTCCCGCCGCGCCTTCGCCCCTTCGTCGGGCGGGTGGCCTGGCCCGCCGCCCGCCGGGCCCGCAGGGCCGTGCGCAAGTTCGGCATGCGCGTCATCCGGGCCCCGTGGAACGAGGCCAAGGAGCACTGGAACTCCGGCAACGTCACCCTGGCCGCGCAGGTGCTCGAAGCCCACACCAAGTACCCCTTCGTCAAGCGCCGGGCCGCCTACTACCAGGGCGAGCTGGCCGCCATCAGCCCCGACCCCATCCCGCCCGGCGCCAAGGCGACCGTCGGCGAGCGCGTCCAGGGCCGGGTGCTCCACTGCGTCACCAACGCCCTGCCGTACACGCAGGCCGGCTACACCGTCCGCACCCACCGCATCGTCACCGCGCAGAAGGCCGCGGGCCTCGATCCGCACGTGGTGACGAGCTGGGGCTGGCCCATGTTCCAGGGCTTCGCCGACGTCACGCCGTACGAGGAGATCGACGGCGTCCCCTACCACCGGCTGCTGCCCGACGGACGCGGCGAGATGCCGTTCGAGATGCGCGGCCGGATGGTGCGCGGCGCCGACTCGGTCACCGAGCTGGTCAAGGAGCTGCGCCCGCAGCTCCTGCACGCCGCCACCGACCACCGCAACGGCTCCGTCGCCCACGCCGTGCGCGAGCGCACCGGCACCCCGTACGTCTACGAGGTGCGCGGCTTCCTGGAGGAGACCTGGGCCTCCCGCGACCCGATCCGCGTGGGCAGCGAGCGGCACGTGCTCCAGCGCGAGCGCGAGGCGTTCCTCATGCGGGAGGCGAACGCGGTCGTCACGCTGGCCGAGACGATGGCCGCGGAGATCGTCGAGCGCGGCGTGCCCAGGGAGCGGATCTTCCTGGCCCCCAACGCGGTGGACGACTCCCTGCTGACGGCCCACTACGACGGCGCGTCCTTCCGCCGCGACATGGGCATCGGCGACGACGAGATCGTGGTCGGCTCGGTGTCCAGCATCGTGGCCTACGAGGGCTTCGCCACCCTGCTGCGCGCCGCGGCGCTGCTGCGCGACCAGGGCACGCCGGTGCGCGTGCTCATCGTCGGCGACGGCGCCGAGCGGCCCAACCTGCTGGAGCTGGTCGAGGAGCTGTCGCTCACCAGCGCCATCCTGCCGGGCCGGGTCGGGCCGGACGAGGCGCTGCAGGCCCAGGAGGCCATCGACATCTTCGCCTGCCCGCGCGAGGACCTGCGCGTGTGCCGGCTCGTCACGCCGCTCAAGCCGGTCGAGGCGATGGCCCTCGGCAAGCCGGTCGTGCTCAGCGATCTGCCGGCCCTCTCGGAGCTGGTCGGCTCCGAGGGCGCGGGGCTGCTCGTGCCGCCCGGCGACCCCGCCGAGCTGGCCAAGGCCATCGCCGGGCTCAGGGACGACCCGGCCAGGCGCGCCGAGATGGGCGAGGCCGGTCGCGCCGAGGTGGCCGCCAAGCGCACCTGGGGCCGCGTGGCCGAGACCTACCGGGACCTTTACCGGTCCCTCACCTGAGGATGGGCTCCGGATTGCCTGTCTGTTACGACAGGTTCAGTCGCATTAGGCGTGAGCTAGGTGGACTTGAGATAACCTTTGCGACCATGAAGTGTTGTTTCCGGCTTTCCAAGGCACCGCTGTGACAGAAATAGACTTGTCTGTCATCGGCCTGGGGTACGTCGGCATGCCGCTCGCCAAGGAGGCGGTGGCCGCCGGGCTCAAGGTCGTCGGCGTCGACGTCGACCCCGCCAAGGTCGACGCGCTCAACGCCGGGCGGTCCTACATCGACGACCTGTCCGACGCCGACCTCGAGCACATGCTGGCCAACGGCTTCAGCGCCACGCTCGACGAGACCGTCCTGGCCAGGAGCAACACGATCGTCATCTGTGTGCCGACTCCGCTGGACGAGGACCACCGTCCCGACCTGTCCGCGGTCGAGGGCGCCACCAAGGCCGTCGCGCGCAACCTGAGCAAGGGCACGCTCGTCGTCCTGGAGTCCACCACCTGGCCGGGCACCACCGACGAGGTGGCCCGCCCGCTGCTGGAGACCTCCGGCCTGGTCGCCGGCGAGGACTTCCACCTCGCCTTCTCGCCCGAGCGCATCGACCCGGGCAACCCGAAGTTCGGCCTGCGCAACACCCCGAAGGTCGTCGGCGGCTTCACGCCCACCTGCCGCGACCGGGCGACCTCCTTCTACGGTCGCTTCATCGAGCAGGTCGTGCCCGTCAGCGGCACCCGCGAGGCCGAGATGGCCAAGCTGCTGGAGAACACCTACCGGCACGTCAACATCGCCCTCGTCAACGAGATGGCGATCTTCTGTGACGAGCTGGGCATCGACCTGTGGGAGTCGATCGAGGCCGCGGCCACCAAGCCGTTCGGCTTCCAGAAGTTCCTGCCCGGGCCCGGCGTGGGCGGCCACTGCATCCCCGTCGACCCGTCGTACCTGTCGTACACGGTGCGCAAGCTCGGCTACCCGTTCCGGTTCGTCGAGCTGGCGCAGGAGATCAACGAGCGGATGCCGTCGTACGTGGTCGCCCGGGTGCAGCGACTGCTGAACCGGCATAAGAAGCCCGTTAACGGCGCCAAAGTGGTTATGCTCGGCGTCACCTACAAACCGGACATCGCCGACGAACGCGAGACCCCTGCCCTCCCCGTGGCCCGCGCGCTGCTGGAGCTGGGCGCCGACCTCTCGTTCGCGGACCCGTATGTCAAGGAGTGGTCGGTCGACGGCACACCCGTGCCGCGCGAAGAGGATCTGGCCGAGGCCGTGGTCGGCGCCGACGTGACGCTGCTGATGCAGCAGCACTCCGCGTTCGACCTGGACATGGTCGAGGCGAAGGCCAGGCTCGTGCTCGACACCCGCGGCGTCCTCGCCGAGGGTGAACGCGTCGAGCGGCTGTAGCGACGGAGGGTTGCGCGCTGTGCACGTGCTCGTCATGACGGTGGTGCATAACCCCGAGGACGCGCGGATCCTGCACCGGCAGATCCGCGCCCTCGTGGATGCCGGTCATGAGGTCACGTATGCGGCGTCCTTCACGGCGCACGGCATCGTGCCCCGGCCGTGGGTCACTGGCGTCGACCTGCCGCGGGCGGCGCAGCGCAAGCGCGTCGCGGCCGTCTGGGCGGCCCGCAGGCTGTTCAAGCGGATGCGCGACAAGGTCGACCTCGTGCTCATCCACGACCCCGAGCTGCTGTTCGCCGTCTGGGGCGTGCGCAACAGCCCGCCGATCGTCTGGGACGTCCACGAGGACACCCCGGCGACGCTGTCGCTCAAGCCGTGGCTGCCGTCGATGCTGCGCCCGCCGGCGCGCTTCCTGGCCCGCATGCTGGAGGGCATGGCCGAGCGCCGGATGCACCTGCTGCTGGCCGAGACGGCCTACGCCGGCCGGTTCAAGGACGCCCACCTCATCGTGCCCAACGAGACGTGGGTGCCCGACTCGGTCACGCCGCCGGGCGACGACCGCGTCGTCTACCTCGGCTGGCTGTCGCGGGCGCGCGGCGTCATGGAGGCCATCGAGGTGGCCCGGCTGCTCCAGCCGTACCGGGTGGCCGTCGAGCTGATCGGCTACGCCGACCCGCAGAGCCGTCCGGTGCTCAACCAGGCCGTCACCGAGGGCCTGCTGGAGTGGCGCGACTTCATGCCGAACGACGAGGCGCTCAAGCGGCTCGACGGCGCCCTCGCGGGCCTGTCGTTGCTGCACGACGAGCCCAACTACCGCCACTCCATGCCCACCAAGATCGTGGAGTACATGGCGCACGGGATCCCCGTCATCACCACGCCGTCGCCGCGGGCGGTCGAGCTGGTCGAGCGGTACGAGTCCGGCGTCGTGGTGCCCTGGGAGGACCCCAAGGCCGTGGCGCAGGCCGTGCTCACCCTCCGGGACGACGTCAGGGAACGGCGGGCGCAGGGCGCGCGCGGCTACGCGGCGGCCCGGGGCAACCACCACTGGCCCAACTCGGCCAAGCGGTTCGTCGCCCAGCTCGAAGCCTGGGCCGCGGGCCTGCGCTAGCGGCTGACATCCGGCATATCCCCGCGACGATAGGTTCCTCAACGTGCGCTGGCTGTTCGTGCTCGTGGGCGCGGCGATCCTGGCGGCCGTCGCGGCCGTGGTCGTCGTCCTCCCGTCGGACCGGCCGACCAAGCCCGTCGCCAGGCAGACCTCGCCGAGTCCCACCTCGACGTTCCCGACGCCCAAGGTCACCGAGTTCACCGACCCGTGCGGCACGTTCGACACCGTCGAGTCGGCCCCGTACGCCGTCACCGGCTACTGGGTGACGCCCACCTCCAACCCGTGCACCTGGCGCAAGCAGCTCCAGGAGATCCACGCCGTGGGCGGCGACACGGTCATCAGGATCGGCTACGGCCTGCAGTACCGTTCCGTGGACGACGACGGCGAGATCCTCAAGGACGGCGAGCGCGACTCCCTCTACAAGGACTGCCAGGAGGACGGGCTCAGCTGCCACGACGCGGCCGAGCGCGACCTGAAGAAGGCGAACCCCGGCAACCGGGTGGCCCGCACCTACGTCTACCGGACCGACGAGGCGTTCGGCGACGGCCTGTTCCGCTGCGCCGAGATGGAGCACCGGGTCGTGTCGGGCCGGCGCGTCTACTACCGGATCCTGGCCCCCATGGACGGCTCCGACGACGCCACGTGCGACTTCACCAAGCCCCGGCCGTACGACCTGATCGTGGTCGCGGGCGCCGTCAAGAACGCGCAGGGCGAGTTCAAGGACAGCCTGAGCCAGCTGCTCGACCTCGGCGACCAGTTCGGCATCCACATCTTCCCCGCGCTGCCGCTGGCGCCGCGCCAGCACGACAACCAGACCAGGGCCAACCCGCACCACATCCCCACGCTCACCACGCTGACCCGCCGCATCCTGCAGGACTACGGCGTCCGCTTCGCCGGCCGCGCCTCGCTCGGGGGCGTCTACCAGCCGTTCGAGGTGCAGATGGGCGCCACGCTGGCCAGCAACCCCACCCTGCAGGTGTACGCGGGCCAGCACGACATCGTCGAGCAGGAACTGCCCGGCAAGCCCATCCTCATCAGCCCCTACCTGGACGCGCGCAAGCGGGTCGGCTTCGGCCAGACGCCCAAGCAGGTGGCGGCGGCGTTCAAGGCGCTGGCCCTCACGGGGGTCGGCATCATCGCGCCGCAGGACAGCCGCGGCACGGGCAAGGTCGGCCTGTTCTGGCCCGACCAGCGCGACGACGAGGTGGACGAGCGGCTGCGGCCCGTGGTCGGCGAGAGCACGTACGGCACCGCCTACCACGGCTCCACCCGCGACTACTACCGCGAGATGGCGCTCGTGCGCGAGGAACTGCTCAAGGGCGGCCGTGAGGTGGATCTCTGGGCCAACGTCGAGGCCTTCGAGCCTGCCGGCGACCCGCCGTGCGCGGCGCAGGGCTCGCGCGGCAAGACCGACAAGAAGCGCCTCGACCAGGCCGTCACCATGGCCGGCCGGTACGTCCAGAAGATCGTCTCCTACATGTGGAGCGACTTCATGACCTGCGGCTCGCCGTCCCTGGAGAGCGAGATCGCGAAGGACTGGGCGCGGCCCATCGCGGTGGACGCGATCCGGCGCGGGCGCGACGTCCAGGACGGCATCGAGGTGCGCGGCTACAACCTCAAGGGCGGCACGGTCACCGTGGAGTGGGAGAGCGGCGCGCGCGACCTCGACGTGGCCGCCGTCGGCTGGCTCGACGAGGACCCGCTGGAGGAGCTGCCCGAGGGCATGCAGACGGCATGGGTGCCGTTCGACTGGGCGCAGGTGCCGCCGGACGCCTGGGTGAAGGTGGGGGTCAGGCTGGCCTCGGGCCAGGAGGCCACCGAACGCCTGCACGTCCGCATCACGTCGTGACGCCGTCGGGATCGGTCAGGTGCGTGTAACGTGCAGGCCATGGTCCCCAGCGTCCCGGTCAGCGTCGACCTGGTCGTGCTGACCGTGCGCTGCCAGGCGCTGTCGGCGCTGCTGTGGCGGCGCGACAACCCGCCGTTCCTGCGCCGCTGGTCGCTGCCGGGCGGGTTCGTCCAGCTCGACGAGGACCTTCCGGCCGCCGCGCAGCGCATCCTGGCCGAGCGGGCCGGCCTGCCCGGCGCGCCCGTCCACCTGGAGCAGCTGCAGACCTACGGCTACCCCGACCGCGACCCGCGCCAGCGCGTGGTCAGCGTCGCCTACCTCGGCCTCGCCCCCGACCTGCCCGCCTCGGAGAAGGCGCACATGAGCTGGCAGCCGGTCGCCGAGCTCAACGTGATGGCCTTCGACCATCGGCGCATCATGCTCGACGGCATCGAGCGGGCGCGGGCCAAGCTGGAGTACACCCCGCTCGGGGCGGCCTTCTGCCCGCCCGAGTTCACCGTGGCCGAGCTGCGGCGGGTGTACGAGATCGTCTGGGGCCGGCCGCTGGACCCGCGCAACTTCCACCGCAAGGTCACCAAGGCCGAGGGCTTCCTCGTGGAGACGGGCGGCACGACGACGCGCGACGGCGGCCGTCCGGCCAAGCTCTACCGCCGCGGCCCCGCCGAGCTGCTCCACCCGCCCATGCTGCGCTCCCTCAAGGAGTGAGGCTCCTTCACGGGGCCGCCGGGGGACGGAGGCCGTCCAGCAGGACGGTGAGGTAGGCGTCGGCTAGCTCCTGCGACGGCGGCCGGGCCCGGGCGACGGCCAGGGCGGTCTGGCCGATCAGCGTCGTGGTGACGCCGGGGTCGAGGTCGGTGCGCACCGTGCCCTCGCGGCGCGCTCCGTCGATCATCTCCTCGACGGCCCGGACGAGGTCGGCGCGCAGGGCCGTGGTGGCGGGCAGGTCCAGGCCGCCGAGCTGGTCGTTGATGCCGTGGTGCGCGGTCTGGAAGGCGAGCAGCTCGCGCAGGAAGACGTGCAGGGCCCGCGTGGGCGTGGTCTCGGCGAGCAGGTCGCGGGCGCGGCGGACCACCGGCTCCAGGAGGCCGGACACGGCGGCGTCGAGGAGCGCGTCCTTGCCGCCGAAGGCGCGCACGACGGTCGCCGCTCCCAGCCCCACCTTCTTGGCGATGGCCTCCACGGTCAGGGCCGCGCCCGGCTCGCTCAGCAGCGCGGTGGCCGCCTCCAGGGCGAGCCGGCGGTTGCGCACGGCGTCGGCCCGGCGCCGGGATCCGGTCGGCGTTGACAACTGGAATGCTCCTTCCACATAATCAACTGGAACGCACATTTCAGTTATCGTAGCGCGAAGGAGCCTCCCCATGAACGAGCGGATCCTCATCTCCGGCGCGAGCATCGCCGGCCTGACCCTGGCCCACTGGCTCGCCCGGCACGGCTTCCGGCCGACCGTGGTCGAGCGCGCGCCCGCGCCGCGGGCCGGCGGCAACGGGGTGGACGTGCGCGACAACGCCGTCGAGGTGGTCGAGCGGATGGGGCTCATGGCGCGGGTCCGCGAGCGCGCCACCGACGTCCGGGGCATGAAGTTCGTGGACGCCGCCGACCGGGCCGTCGCCCGGATCGACACCCGGGACCCGGCCTCCGTCGAGATCATGCGTGGCGACCTGGTGGCCCTGCTGCGCGAGGTGACCGACGTGGAGACGCTGTTCGGCGACTCCGTCACCGGCCTGGAGCAGGACGACGACGGCGTGACCGTCACCTTCGAGCACGCGCCCGCCCGCCGCTTCGACCTGGTCGTCGGCGCCGACGGCATGCACTCCAACGTCCGCCGGCTCGCCTTCGGCCCCGAGGACCGGTTCGTCGCGTTCAAGGACCACTACTTCGCCTTCGCCGACACCGACGCCTCGCTGGGCGAGGACCGCTGGGTGACGATGTTCAACACGCCGGGCAGGATGACGGGGATCTACCGCTCCGGCAACCACGCCCAGGCCAAGGCGTACTTCATGTTCCGCTCCGCGCCGCTGGACCTCGACCACCGCGACGTCGCCGGGCACAAGCGCCTGATCAGCGAGGTGTTCGGGGACGACTCCTCCTGGCGGACCAGGGAACTGCTCGACGCGGCCCTCGCCGACCCCGACTTCTACTTCGACGCCCTGGGCCAGGTGCGGATGGACGCGTGGTCCAGCGGCCGCGTCGCGCTCGTCGGCGACGCCGCCTGGTGCGCGTCCCCCGCCTCGGGCGCGGGCGCGGAGCTGGCCCTGGTCGGGGCCTACCGCCTCGCCGGGGAGCTCGCGGCCGCGGGCGGCGACCACCGCGTCGCCTTCGCCCGCTACGACGCCGCCCACCGTCCGCTGGTCGACAAGAAGCAGCAGATCGGCCCCAACGTCCGGCTCATGGTGCCGAGGACCGAGGGCGGCCGGTGCGTGCGCGACGTCGTCGCCCGCCTGCCGCTGATGAAGGTGGTCGGCGCGGTGGAGCGCCGGGTGCAGGCCAGGAACGCCCGTCCCCTGCCGGAGTACGCCCCGGCCCGCTAGGCCGATGGCCGCCGGGACGAACCGGTGGCCACCAGGATGAACGGTCATGCGGGCCATGCTCCTAAAGTTGGGGCATGCCTCGTTTCCGCTCGATTCTCGACACCATGCCGCCCTACCGGCCGGGCAAGGCCGTGGCCGCCGCCGACGGGCGGTCGTACAAGCTCTCCTCCAACGAGTCGCCCTACGACCCGCTGCCCTCCGTGGTCGAGGCCGTCGCCGCCGGCGCCCGCCAGGTCAACCGCTACCCCGACCCGGCCGCCGTCGCCCTGACCGAGGCCATCGCCGAGCGCTTCGGCGTCCCGGCCGGGCACGTGGCGCTCGGCGCGGGCTCCGTCACCGTGGCGCAGCAGCTCTTCGAGACCGTGGGCGAGCCCGGGGTCGAGGTCGTCTACGCGTGGCGCTCCTTCGAGGCGTACCCGCTGCTGGCCGACCTGGCCGGCGCCACCTCCGTGCGCGTGCCGCTGGCCGGTGAGGACCACGACCTCGACGCCATGGCCGAGGCGATCAACGACCGCACCCGCATGGTGTTCGTCTGCAACCCCAACAACCCGACCGGCACCGCGATCCGCCGGGCCGAGCTGGAGGCGTTCCTCGACCGGGTGCCCGGCGACGTGCTGGTGGTGCTCGACGAGGCCTACCGCGAGTACGTGCGCGACGAGGACGTCCCCGACGGCCTGACCCTCTACCGCGACCGGCCCAACGTGTGCGTGCTGCGCACCTTCTCCAAGGCGTACGGGCTGGCGGGGCTGAGGGTGGGCTACCTGATCGGGCACGAGCCGGTCGCCGAGGCGGTGCGCAAGACGATGGTGCCGTTCGCGGTCAACCACCTGGCGCAGGTCGCGGCGGTGGCCTCGCTGCGGGCCGAGGGCGAGCTGCTGGAGCGGGTCGAGCGGGTCGTCAAGGAGCGCACCCGGGTCCGCGAGGCGCTCCTCGCCCAGGGCTGGACGGTGCCGCCCACGGAGGCCAACTTCGTCTGGCTCCGCCTCGGCGAGCGCACGCTGGACTTCGCCGCCGCCTGCGCGGTGGAGGGTGTCGCGGTGCGCCCGTTCGCGGGCGAGGGGGCGCGGATCTCGATCGGCGACCCGGAGGCGAACGACGCCTTCCTGACGGCGGCCGCGGCCTTCCGCGCCCAGCTCTGAGCCTCCGGGGTCGCCGCTAACCCTCGGCCCGGGCTCCTTCGCGTACGACGCTGCGGGCCTCGTCCGGGACCTTCTCGTTCCGGGCCTCGTCCGGGGCCTCCTCGGAGGTCTCGTCGGAGCCAGGGGAGGTCTCGCCGGGGCCCGGCCGGCGTCCCCGGCGCTCGGTCGAGATGACCAGCGCCACGCCGACCAGGATCACCAGGCCGCCCGCGACGATCTGCAGCGTCACCTGCTCGCTCAGCACGAGCGCGCCCAGCACCACGGCCACCACCGGGTTCACGTACGCGTACGTCGCCACCAGCGAGATGGGCGCGTTGCCGAGCAGCCACGAGAACGCCGTGAAGCCGACCAGCGACCCCACCAGCACCAGGTAGACCAGGGCGACCCAGGACCGCCCGGTGACCGCCGAGAGGTCCAGCCGCTCACCCGTGCCACTGCCCAGCAGGGCCAGCCCGACGCCGCCCGCCAGCATCTCCACCGTGCTGGCCACGAAGGCGTTGGACGGCATCGCGATGCGGCTCGACAGGAACGAGCCCACCGCCCACGACAGCGACGCCAGCAGGACCACCACGATCCCCGCCGCGCTGCCGCCCTGGGCCCCGGTCAGCGACAGCGCCGCGACCCCGGCGAGCCCCACCAGGACCCCGGCGAGGGTCAGCGTCTTCGGCCGGTCCCGCACCACGAACCTGAACACGACCAGCCACAGCGGCACCGAGGCCACGAGCAGCGCGGCCAGGCCGGTGCTGATGTACTGCTCGGCGACGGCCAGCATGCCGTTGCCCAGCGTCAGCAGCAGCAGCCCGACCCCGGCGGCCCCGAGGAACTGCCGCCGGGTCATCCGGAACGCCTGCGGCCCCGACCTGGCCAGCACGATGCCACCGAGCAGCAGGCCGGCGACGACGAACCGCATCGCGCCGCTCAGCATGGGAGGGATGGACTCGACGGCCACGGCGATGCCCAGGTAGGTCGAGCCCCACACCACATAGACGATGCCGAGCGCGCTCCAGACGAGGAGGGTGGCGCGGCGGTCAGGTGCGTTCTGCGTCATGACTCATGACAATAGCGGGCGACCCTGACAAAAACCCTGCGGATATCGGACAGACAATTGGCGGTATCCCATCGCCGGCGGTCTTGACCGCCACTGTCACCGGACGCCCGGCCGCTGCGAGGATCCTCCTGACACCGGATCCCCTGGTCAAGGGGCCGGTTCACGTCCATCCGCCCGGCCACGGGCCTGACGACGGGAGCATCCGCCCATGCCCATCCCCGCCTCCGCGGTCACCTCGGTCCCGCCCGCCCCCAACGCCGTGGCGCTCGCCCACTTCGCCGCTCGTCTCGCCGTCGAGACCGACGTCTCCGACGTGGCCGCCGACCTGGCCGCCGCGGTGCCCGGCATCGTCGTCGTCGACTCCCGCAGCCGCGAGAGCTGGGACCAGGGCCACGTCCAGGGGGCCGTCCACCTGCCCACCGCCGAGATCGCCGCCCGGGCCGCGGAGGTCGTGCCCGCGGGCGCCACGGTGGTGACCTACTGCTGGGGGCCCGGCTGCAACGGCGCGACGCGGGCGGCGCTGGAGTTCGCCCGGCTCGGCCACCCGGTCAAGGAGATGATCGGCGGCTTCGAGTACTGGGCCAGGGAGGGCTTCGCGGTGGAGACCGCCTCAGGAGCGGCCCGCCGCCCCGTGGATCCCCTCACGGCCCCGGTCACGGGCATCGCCTGCGCGTGCTGACCGGCAGGACCACGAAATGTTGGCGCCCCCGTCCGAATCCCGTCGATCGGGGGCGACCGAGAACATACCCCGATCCGCAACGGTCAACCAAGAACCACGCCGCCGTCGCCCCAAAAATCCGCCGAGATCCCAAAGGGGAGCAAAGCCCGCTTGGTCCGGGTCTCGTGTTCGGGAAGCCATGGTCTCGTCGAACGGAAGCCACGGCCCGGAGTGCGCCGTAACGGCGGCCCGCCACCACCCGGTCAGAGGCCGTCTCCCTGGAGGCCCTCGGCCCCGTGCGGCGGGTGGGGGCAAGGTGGCTGTGCCGTAACAAAACCAAAAAACGCCCGCCGCCCCGGAAGGGGACGGCGGGCACGATCAACTCACCGTGGGCCGAGCTTCTCCACGATGAGCCGGTACAACTGCCGCGGGCGCCCCGGCTGCGGCGTGCGGTTCGGCGGAAGCGGCCACGCGAGTCCCTCGTCAACCAGCGTGCGCAGCAACCGTCGAGCCGTGCGCGGCGTGACGCCGAGCATCTTGCCCGCGCCCTCCGCGTCCACCACCGTGTCCCCGCCCTCCAGCTTGGCCGCCAACCGGGCCAGCACCTCCACGCCCTTGGGCTTGAGCGTGCCGGCGCCCGTCGGAGGCATCCTGGGCGCGGGGATGAGCGCTCGGCCCTCGCGGTCCACGGCGAACCCCTGGGCCTGCTTGCCCGCCTGCGTACGGGCCAGCGCCGCCCGTGCGTGCGCCTCCGCGTCGTGCGCCGTGCGACCCATGCCGACCCCCACCTCGACGGCCAGGCCCAGCTCGTCGCGGATCCTGGAGGCGAAGGGCAGCACCCTGAACCCGTCGGTGGCCGTCGTGATCGAGCCCCGGGTCGCCGTGACCAGGTAGCTGTGATCGTCGATCGGCCACACCGTGGCGTTGATGCGGTTCGCCTCCTGCACCAGCAGCCGGTGCAGCGACAGCCGCAGCTCGTCGCGCCAGTAACGCGGCGCGGCGCGGCGCACGGGTTCGCGCAGCGTCGGCACCTCCACCAGCACCACCGTGAGCTGCGACTCCTCCAGCCTGTGATGCGCGCCGAGCAACGCGGCCGTGTGCAGCGCGCTGCGCACCGCCGCCGACGTGGGCCTGATCCTGATGACGGGAACCCCCGCCGTCTGCAGGCGGTCGGCCACCGCCGGTAAGCACGTCAGTGCCCCCGTGGTGGCACCCTGCCGGTTCAGGCGCTCGTGGTAGGCCGCGATCGTGCCGGTGGCCCCCGGCTCGTCGCGGCTGTGCACGTCGGACGCGGGAATGCCGAGGTCGGTGTACGCCTCCTCCACGTCCGCACGCGACACCACGTCGATGCTCACCCGTTGTGGTTCGATGCGCGGATCCAGTGCGGCCTTGGCCAGCGCCGCCACCAGGGCGGCGCCGCCGAGCTGCACGTACGTCGCCGGCATCGTCAGCACACCGGAACGCCTGGCCAGGTCATAGGGGACCGGGCTGGCGAACAGGCACGCGTCCACGCCTGGACCGAGCCGTGTCACCTTGTCGGGCGCCTCCTGCTCATCGCGATACGCGGCGGCCACGAGGCGGCACGGCAGTGGCGCTGCCGCGTGCCCCATCAACATGACGCGCTCGACCAGATCGTGGGGCCCGACCACGCCAATGGTGAGGTCCGGTGTCATGGCGCCCGGGCGCGACACTCGTGTTGTTTCTTCGGCCCTCTCGACCAATGTTCGTCCCATCCTGCCGTAACTTGCAGTGCTCTCTTTTGGAACGATCGCTCGCGAGGGCCGTAATGTCACGCCCGACTTTTCCGGAAAGTGCTTCAGGTTGGCCGCGAGGCCGACAGTCTTGGCAGCTCAGGGACTATTTCCCGGCCATTTTCAACCCTCAGAAATCTCTCGTGTAATGTCCGCTCCGAGTGCCCGCATTCGCTCGGCGAGATGCGCGTGCCCGCGGTCGATGAGGTATCCCGACTCGATGAGGGTCTCGCCCTCGGCCGCGAGTCCGGCGAGCACCAGCGCGATGCCCGAGCGAAGGTCGTGCGCGGTCACCCGCGTGCCCCTCAGCGGGGTCGCGCCGCGCACGATCGCCCGGCTGCCGTCGACCTCCACGTCGGCGCCCATCTTGTTCAGCTCGCCGGCCAGCGCGAAGCGGCCGTCGAAGATGCGCTCGTGGATGTAGCTGATGCCGTCGGCCAGCGCCGCGACCGTCATCATGGGCGACTGCAGGTCGGTGGCGAAGCCGGGGTAGGTGTCGGTGATGATGTTGATCGGGCGCAGCGGCCGGCGGTCGCAGCGCACGTTGAGCACCGCGCCCTGCCGGGCGAAGTCGACGCCCATCTGCTCCAGCTTGTAGCGGACCACGCCGAGGTCGA
The DNA here is from genome assembly GCF_013363975.1 of Nonomuraea montanisoli. Lineage (GTDB taxonomy): Bacteria > Actinomycetota > Actinomycetes > Streptosporangiales > Streptosporangiaceae > Nonomuraea > Nonomuraea montanisoli. Next base: position 147,743 of record NZ_JABWGN010000007.1, read on the forward strand.
GGCCGGTGCCGACGAGGCTCAGCTCGCCGCCGGTGAGGGCCGCCGCCATCGCGAACACGCCCGCGTCGAGCCGGTCGGGCATCACGGTGTGCTCGACGGCGTGCAGCTCCTCGACGCCCTCGACGGTGATGAAGCCCGTGCCGCCGCCGCTGATGCGGGCGCCCATCTTGGTCAGCATGTCGATGACGTCGAGGACCTCGGGCTCCAGGGCCGCGTTCTCGATCACGGTGGTGCCCTTGGCCAGGGCGGCGGCCATGATGAGGTTCTCGGTGCCGGTGTGGGAGGGCGTGTCGAGGTAGAGCGTGGCGCCGGTCAGGCCGGACGCCTTGACGTGGATGACGGTCTCGCCCTCGTCCACGACCGCGCCGAGGCGCTTGTAGCCGAGGTAGTGGAAGTCGAGGTTGCGGCTGCCCAGGTTGCAGCCGCCGACGCCCTCGACGATCGCCTCGCCCAGCCGGTGCAGCAGGGCGGGGGTGAACAGCACGGAGCCGCGGAAGCGCCGGGCGATCTCCGCCGGCAGGACCGCGCTGTCGAGCCGGGAGGCGTCGATGACCAGCGTGCGCTCGGCCTCGTGCAGCTCCACGTGGGCGCCCACGGCCTCGGCCAGCTCGACGGCCCGGCGCACGTCCTCGATGATCGGCACGTTGCGCAGGACCGTGCGGCCCTTCGGCACGAGCAGAGCGGCGCCGATCATGGGCAGCACGGCGTTCTTCGCGCCCTGGATGAAGGCGGTTCCACGCAGGGCGTTGCCACCGCGCACGCGGTAACGGACCATTTCCGGCGGCTCCTCGGAAGTCATCGGTGGGGGCGGGGGACCGGGCCAACAGTAGCCGCTCGCACCACGTGCCCCGGCCGAATCACCCGTTAAAGGAACGGCCGGTGATGCGTTCGTAGGCTTCCAGGTAGCGCTGTCTCGTCTGCTCGACCACCTTGTCCGGAAGAGGGGGCGGCGGGTTTCCGGAGGATTTGTCCCATCCGGATTCGGGCGACATTAGCCAATCGCGGACAAATTGCTTATCGAATGACGGTTGTGCGCGGCCGGGAGTCCATCCGTCCGCCGGCCAGAACCGTGACGAGTCGGGGGTCAGCAGCTCGTCGCCGATCGTCAGCACGCCGTCGGAGTCCCAGCCCAGCTCGATCTTGGTGTCGGCGAGGATGATGCCGCGCTCCCGCGCGATCTCCGCGCCGCGCGTGTAGACGGCCAGGGTGACGCTGCGCAGCTCCTCCGCCGTCTCCGCGCCCACCTCCTCCACGACCTGCTCGTACGAGATCGGCTCGTCGTGCTCGCCCACCGGCGCCTTGGTCGAGGGCGTGAAGATGGGTTCCGGCAGCCGGGAGCCGTCCTCCAGGCCCTCGGGCAGCGGCACGCCCGACACCGCGCCGTCGCGCCGGTAGTCGGCCAGGCCGCCGCCCGCCAGGTAGCCGCGGGCCACGCACTCCACCGGCACCATGCGCAGCGGTCGGCACAGCATGCTGCGCGTGTCGGGCCCGGGGGCGGCGATGTGGTTGGGCACCACGTCCGCGAGCTGCTCGAACCACCACAGCGAGAGCTGGGTGAGGATGGCGCCCTTGTCCGGGATGGGGGTGTCCAGCACGTAGTCGAAGGCGGACATCCGGTCGGAGGCGACCATGAGGAGCAGCCCTTCGGGCGTCTCGTACAGGTCGCGTACCTTGCCCGAGTGCAGATGCTTCATCACATGTCCTCCGCGCCCGTGCGGGCGATGTCGCTGCGGTGGAAGGAGCCGCGGAGCCGGATCCGCGCCACCAGGTCGTAGGCGTTGCGCCGTGCGGTGCGCTGGTCGGGGCCGGTGCCCACGACGCTGAGCACCCGCCCGCCGTCGGAGACCACCTCGCCGTCCACGCGCCGCGTGCCGGCGTGGATCACGTACGCGCCGTCCGTGGGCTCCAGCCCCTCGATCGGGTCGCCCTTGGTCGGCGCCTCCGGGTAGCCCTCGGCCGCCACGACCACGGTCACCGCGGACCCGTCGTGGAAGGCGGGCTCGGGGTGCTCGGCCAGCGCGCCCGTCGCGCAGGCCAGCAGCAGCCCGCCGAGCGGCGTCTCCAGCCGGTCGAGCAGCACCTGCGCCTCCGGGTCGCCGAAGCGCGCGTTGAACTCCACCACCTTCGGCCCCTTGGCGGTCAGCGCCAGGCCGACGTATAGGACGCCCTGGTACGGCAGGCCGCGCCCGGCCAGCTCGCCGATCGTCGGGTGGACGACCTCGCGCATCACCTGCTCGGTCAGCCCGTCGGGCGCCCAGGGCAGCGGGGTGTAGGCGCCCATGCCGCCCGTGTTGGGGCCCTGGTCGCCGTCGTAGGCGCGCTTGAAGTCCTGGGCGGGCTGCAGCGCCACCGCGGTCTTCCCGTCGCACAGCGCGAACAGCGAGACCTCCGGACCGTCCAGGAACTCCTCGACCACCACCCGCTCGCAGGAACGCGCGTGCTCCAGCGCCCGGTCGCGGTCGTTGGTCACGACCACGCCCTTGCCGGCGGCCAGCCCGTCGTCCTTGACCACGTACGGCGCGCCGAACTCGTCGAGCGCCGCGGCCGCCTCCTCCGGTGTCACGCAGGTGCGGGCCCGCGCGGTGGGAACCCCGGCGGCGGCCATGACGTCCTTGGCGAACGACTTCGAGCCCTCGATCATCGCCGCTTCGCTGGACGGCCCGAAGCACGGGATCCCGGCGGCGCGCACGGCGTCGCCCACCCCGGCGACGAGCGGCGCCTCCGGCCCGACCACGACCAGGTCGGCGCCGATCCGCGTGGCCAGCCCGGCCACTTGCCCGGGGTCGGTGGGGGTGACGGCGTGCAGGGTGGCGACCTCCTCGATGCCCGGATTGCCCGGGGCGCAGTGGAGCTCGGTGACCTGGGGGTCGAGTTTGAGCGAGCGGCACAGGGCGTGCTCACGCCCGCCGGATCCGATGACTAGTACGCGCACCCGCCCATTCTCGCAGCTACCGCCGTCCGCCCTCCTTGTGGGCGGCTCGTCACGGGATCGCGGGCGGGCAGTCGAATTACCGGAAAGGGGGCCGGCTGTTGGTGAACTTCTCCCTGCTGACCCGGGCGCCGGCCGGGTATCGTCGGTTTGGTTCCCCTTGCCTGTGGTAGCTTAGGGCGGCTATGTGCGTCTCGTGTGATTGGAGGTGGTCCGGGATGAATCCTGGTGATCCCAGCAGTACGTGCTCGTTCACGTACACCCCATGTACCCCCGACCACTCCAATCCGGCAGCCTGATCGTGCCTCCACGCATTCGCCATTGATTGAGGTGACCTTTCGTCGCGCGTGGAGCGTGCCAGGTCGGGCGGAAAGGGACCGCCATGCGCTCGTCCACGCTTTTCCGTCGCATCAACCGTCACCCTGTCCAGCCTCACCCGCAGGCCCGGCTCGGCAAGTCGTTGCCTGAGGTGCACGTGCCCCACTCCATCGTCGAGTACGGCGCGTACATCGACGGCGTGAAGAGCGGCGCCGTCGGCATCCCCGAGTCGCTGCGGCTCGTCCGCGAGCACAACGCCGCCGCGGCCAAGCCCTCCGCCTTCCTCTGGGTCGGCCTGCACGAGCCCGAGGCGCCCGAGGTCGAGTGGCTGGCCGAGGTCTTCGGCCTGCACCCGCTGGCCGTCGAGGACGCCGTCAAGGCCCACCAGCGTCCCAAGGTGGAGCGCTACGGCGACTCCCTGTTCATGGTCCTCAAGACCATCGCGTACCTGGACCACGACGAGCTCACCGCCACCAGCGAGATCATCGCCACGGGCGAGATCATGGTGTTCCTGGGCGCCGACTTCGTGGTGACCGTACGGCACGGCGAGCACTGCCCCCTCGCGGAGGTGCGCGAGCGCCTCGAAGAGCGCCCCGAGCTGATCAAGCGCGGCCCGGCCGGCGTGCTGCACGCGATCTCCGACCACGTCGTCGACCGCTACCTCCAGGTGGCCGACCTCATGCAGATGGAGCTGGAAGAGGTCGAGGCCACGGTCTTCGCCGACGTCAGCTCCCGCGACATCAACCGCATCTACCAGCTCAAGCGGGAGATGATCGAGCTCAAGCGGGCGGTCACGCCGCTCCAGAGCCCCATGGCCGCCCTCCCGCAGCGGCGCGTCATCCCCTCCGAGATGCGCGAGTACTTCCGTGACGTCGGCGACCACCTCTCCCGAGTGTGCGAGCAGGTCGAGTCCTCGAACGAGCTGTGCAGCTCCATCCTCCAGGCGGCCCTGGCCCGCTCGAACGCCCTCGCCAACGAGGACATGCGCAAGATCTCGTCCTGGGTCGCCATCCTCGCCGTCCCGACGATGATCGCCGGCATCTACGGCATGAACTTCGACTTCATGCCCGAGACCAAGCAGGTCTGGGGCTACCCGGCGGTCGTGGCCGTGATGATCACGGCTTGCGTGCTGCTGCATCGCGGCTTCCGCCGCAACGGCTGGCTCTGAAGAGGCTTGGGGGGCGCTTCGCCTTCTTGGGGCGCTTCGCGCAAAGGGCTTCGCTTCGGGGCGCTTCGCACAAAGGGCTTCGCTTCGGGGCGCTTCGCACAAAGGGCTTCGCTTCGGGGCGCTTCGCACAAAGGGCTTCGCTTCGGGGCGCTTCGCGCCTTGGGGCTCAGACGTCCTCCCAGCCGGGGCGGGCCCCGGCCCCTGTCGGCCCTCGCTCCGCTCGGACGCCTTGCCGGGGGCTTCGCCCCAGGTGGGGGCCTACCGGCCCCCACACCCCCGGTCCTCGGCCGTCTAGGTCCTGGTTCAGAAGCGGATCACTTGGGTGGTGTTCCGAGATGATCTTTGTGTGTGTCTGGGAGATCTGACCGCCGCGCAGTGGGTGATGCTGGAGCCGCTGTTGCCGATAGGCAGGAAAGCGGGCCGTCCGCCGGTCTGGGCGTGCGGCAGCTCACCGACGGGATCCGCTGGCGACTTCGTACTGGCGTGCCATGGCCTTCCGCTACGAAGCGACCGTGCACATCGCCTGCATCTACGAGTGGTTGTGACCGCGCTCTCGGCCGCGGCTGAAATCCTGCACAATCTGTTCAGCGGTGACCTGCGCGTCTGGAAAGGTGCCGATAGTGGGGCGCGAGTACATCCCGCTGAAGGCGGAGAACGAGGGCGGCGAACTCATCGTGGAGCCGTCCGAGGACGCCCTCCACGAGATGATCATTGAGCTCGCCCTCCCCGACAACACCTTCGTCATCGTCGAACCAGACGAAGACGACCCCACCTGGTTCGCCTCAGTCGCCCGCCTCGACGATGGCACCGACGAGGTCGAATACCGCGACCCGCTTCGCCGGTATCACCGCCTTGACACCGCGACCGACCCGAGCCGTATCGCTTCCGACGTCACCGTCTGGACCGCTCAGGCATCGCGAGCACACGCAGCCCTCAGCCGAGACTCCTCACCTGATTTCTGAAACAGAGGCCCTAGGTCCCGGCACCCGATCCACGGACCTCGCGCGACGAGGCCCTGCGAAAATCCCGGATGTGCTGTGGAGGAGTGAAGGCAGGCGCGCCAAGACGGAAACCGGAGAGTCGGCGTAAGGGGGATGTGCCGAGAGGCCGGTCAGGAGTGAACGCCTGGGAGACCCGCCAAGACGGCACTCGTGAGAGGCGGCGCGCACGTGAGAGGCGGCGCGCACGCCGCGCTCCCACGCTCGCCCGGAAGTCCACGATTGACCGTTCTTCCTGTTCAGCCGCCATGTCATCAGAGTCGGCGCTCGGCAGGCGGACGGGCGTTCATGCGGTGGCGGGGGCGGCCTTCTCCTCGGACTCCTCGAAGCGGGGGAAGAAGGGCAGCTCGACGTGGACGCGGTCGGCGGCGGCGAGGATCGTCGAGGCGTCGTCGACCGGCGGGTGGATGTGCTGGTTGATCCGCTGCTTGATGTCCGCGCCCTCGGCGCCCGAGGCCATCACCTTGCGGTCCCAGCCCCGGGTGAAGATCGCGCCGGCGCCGCCCAGGTCCAGGCAGGTGACGTACGGGCCGGGGGTGAAGTCGCGCAGCGGCAGGCCGAGCAGGTCGGCGGCCGCGTTGTACCCGGCGACCTTGCCGAGCGGGGTGGCGTGCTGGCAGGCCTGCATGACCGTGTGCTCGGCGTCGAACGGCGCCGCGGCCGTGTCCCCGGCGACGAACACCTCGGGAAGGGCGCGCAGCCGCTGGTCCACCGGCACCCGGCCGAGGTGGTCGAGGTCGTCGGAGATCTGGCGGGTGAGCTCGCTGGCCCGCATCCCCGCGGACCAGACCACCGCGTCCGCCTCGACCTTGGTGCCGTCGGAGAGGACGGCGTACCCGTCGCCGACCCCCGTCACCGTCGTGCCGAGGCGGCGTTCGACGCCCAGCTCGTCCAGGGCCGCCTCGATCGCCTCGCGCGGACCCGGTCCGAGCTGGTCCCCGACCATCTCCGACCGGTCCACCAGCAGCACCCGGCCCCGGGCGGCCAGGGCGGTCGCGGCTTCGAGGCCGACGAATCCGGCGCCGACGACCACCGCGGAACAGTCTTCCCGGCCGCGCAGATGCTCGGTGAGCCGCCGGGCCCCGTCCAGGGTGTCGATGTCGAAGAGCTGTTCGGCGCCGGGCAGGCCCTCCGGCTGCACGAGCTTGCTGCCCGCCGCCAGTACCAGGCGGTCGTAGCCGATCTCCTTATCGTCGGCCACCACCACGCGGCGGTCGGTGTCGATCGTGCTCACCGAGGCCCGCAGGTGCTCGACGCCGATCGGGTCGAGGATCCTGCCGAGCTTCACCTTGGCCAGGTCCGGCTCCGGCTCGTACAGACGTGGCCGCAGCACCAGGTGCTCGTTCGGCGCGACGAGCGTGATGCGCAGGTCGGCGCGTGCCGGTGCCTCCGAGTATGCGGGTGATGCGCCCGCGCGGGCCGGTGCCGCTCCCGCGTGGGCCGGTGCCGCTCCCGCGCGGGCCAGCGCCGCTCCGGCCGCGCTCCACACGCCCGCGAAACCGCCTCCGATGATCACAACGTGTGCCACTGTCTCGTCCTCTCAGCCTGCCCCCCGGAGGATCGGGGGATTCGGCAGGGAGACAAGACAGCGGGCTCAGATGTGACCGAGGCGAGCGAACTTGTCCGGATTGGCCAGTCTCCTGAACACCGTGATCCGCCCGTCGACCACCTCCACGGTGTCGAGCCAGACCAACTCGCCGCCGAGGAGAGTCGCCAGAGCCGGGTGCCCGTTCACCTCGATGACCTGGAACCCGTCGGGACGTCTGATCTCGACCTGCCTGACCGCCAGCAGAGCGATCCGTTCGGCGCCCCGGACCGGCCTGCGCGCCGCCGTCGCCTTGCCGCCGCCGTCGGCGACGTAGACGGCCTCGGGATGCAGCAGCTCGACGAGCCCGGCCATGTTTCCCGCGTCGGCCGCCGCCTTGAACGCCTTGAGCACGCGTTCGGTCTCGGCCCTGGACGCCCGGGGCCGCTCCTCGACCGCGGCGACCCGCGCCCGCGCGCGGGAGGCGAGCTTCCGGCTCGCGGCGGGCGTGCCGCCGAGCACCTCGGCGATCCGGCCGAACGGGAAGCCGAAGACGTCGTGCAGCACCAGCGCGACGCGTTCGGCGGGGGTGAGCGTCTCCATGACCACCAGCATCGCGGTGCTCACCGACTCGTCCATGAGCACCTGGGTGCCGGCGTCGGGCCCGGTCAGCAGGGGTTCGGGCAGCCAGGAGCCGACATAGGACTCGCGCCGGACGCGCGCCGACTTCAGCACGTTGTACGAGGTCCGGGCCGCCAGGGTCACCAGCCAGGCCCGCAGGTCCCGTACCTCGGACAGGTCGGCGGTGGCGGCGCGCAACCAGACCTCCTGCGTCACGTCCTCGGCCTCGGCCACGGTGCCGAGGATCCGGTAGGCCGCCCCGAAGACCGCGGGGCGATGCGCTTCCCAGGCGGCCTCCGCCAACGGGCCGGTCAACTCCACCCTCGGCCTCCTGCCCCCCGGACGAGTGATCGGCCTCCGATCCTAGGCACACCGATTCCCGCGTCATGACGGGGGCGCTTCGCCCTCGATGCGAAGAAAGACAAGGGTGACGTAGTTCACAATGTGGAAGCGGCGGGCATTAGGGTGGCCCGCGTGAACCCGCGTGAGGTGGCCCCCGGCCGATTATCGCGCCTGGTGGCGCGCATCCGCTCAGCAGCACTCGTCGGGAGCATGGGCGGGCGGCGCCCCGCCCCGCTCGTCGAAGCGGCCGTTCTGCTGCTCGTGATCCTGCTCTTCTCACGGCTTCACGCCGCCGTCGGGAAGGACGCCGCGGTCGCCACCGCCGACGCTCTGGCCCTGCAGTCCATGGAACGAGCCCTCCACCTGGACATCGAGCTGGGGGCGAACCGGTGGCTGACCGAGCATCCGGCCCTCATCCAGCCGGCGGTGTACTACTACCGCCTGTACTACCTCGTGATCGTCGGTGTGCTGGTGTGGGTCTTCGTCCGGCACGCCGAGGTCTACGCCGAGGTCCGCCGGACCCTCGTCGCGATGACCGTCCTCGTGCTGCCCGTCTACTGGGCGGTGCCCATGTCGCCCCCGCGGTTCGCCCTGCCGGGCGTCGTCGACATCATCGCCGAGCACGACATCCTGGGCGGCCACGCCTCACGAGAGGTCGAGAACGGCCAGAACGTGTACTCGGCGATGCCCAGCATGCACGTGGGGTGGTCGCTGTGGTGCGCGTATGCCGTGTGGTGCGCGCTGCGGAGGTCGCATCCGCGGCTGGCGTCGCTGCCGTGGATCTTTCCGCTGGGCATGGTGGCCGTCGTGATCATCACGGGCAACCACTACGTGCTCGACATCGCCGGCAGCGTCGCCCTGCTGGCGGTCTCCATCGCCGTCGCGGCGGCGTGCGGTCGCCTGGCCGAGCGCCGGCGTGCTCGCGACTGAGCGTCCGGGAAAGCCGGTGCCGTCCCGGATGGCGGCTCAGTCAGGCATGTCGTACCACTGCGGTTGGGGATGCGGGCTCGGAGCGGGGCCCGCGTCCTTGCCGGCGGTCACGTACAGGTCGACGGTGTCGGAGCTGCTGAAGCGGGTCGACGCCACGGTCCAGGCGCCCTTGACCCGGCTCGCCGGCACGGCTTCGTCGAACCAGCCGCCGTCGCTGTACTGCCACATCAGCCGGTAGCCGGCCTTGAGCCCGCGCCGGCGCAGCTCGGCCCGTACGTCCGCCACCGCCTTGCCGTGGCTGACGTACCCGGACAGAGCCTCCTCGCCCTCCGGACCCCCGGGCCCTTCGTCGACGTACGGCTCACCCGGCCTGGCGGGGCGACCGACGCCGAACACCACGCGGCCGGGGAAGTCGGCCGGCATCCAGACCTTCGCGCAGAACGCCGACGAGCACGGTTCGATGCTCTGGGTGCCGATGCTGCCGTGCCACATGAAGCCGCCCGGGACGATGGGGCCGATCAGCTTCCCCACCTCGGACGGCGCCACCGGGATCACCTTCACCGTGACGTTCAGCCCGACCGCCCGGAACGCCTCCTCGAACCGGCGGCGGTCGGCCGTGGGATCGGTGATGTTCACGCTGAAGTACTCGTCGGTCTTCTTGATGGAGACGGCCGCGTTGGCGTAACTGGTCGCCGGCCCGCCCACCAGGCCGGCGCCGACGGCGATCGCCACGGCCGTCGCCGTGGCGGCGAGACCCAGCACCAGCCCCCGGCCCACCCTGCGGCGGGGCCGTGCCACGGCGAGCCGCTCCCGCTCCTCGGACATGATCGCGTGCATGAGCCCCTGAGCCTCCGGTGCGGCGGCCTCTCCGGCGAGGTCCCTGTCGTGGACGCGGGCGATGTCGGCGAGATTCACAGCGAGCTTCCTTCCAGGGCGACGGCACGAGGATGGTCGATGCCGGCTCCCGCCAGGCCCCGAGCGAAACGCCTGCGGGCGCGGTAGAGCCTGATCCGTACCGCGTTGCGGGAGATGCCGAGCATGCGGGCGATCTGCCCGTGATCCAGCTTCTCCCAGGCGACCAGGGAGAGCAGCTCCCTGTCGTCGTCCGTCAGGTCACGGAAGACCCGTCCCATCTGTGAGATCTCGTCCTCCGGTGGACGGGCCAGCGCGGGGGACGCGGCGAGCCGCTCGCGCAGGGCCGCCGTACGCTGCTCGTGGCGCCGCTCACCGCGCCGGTGGTTGGCGAGCACCCGGCGTGCCACGCCGTACAGCCACAGCCGCGCCTCGTGGTCCTCGGGCACCTCCTCGATGCGGCGCCAGGCGATGGTGAACGTCTCGGCCACCACGTCCGCGGCGTCCTCAGGGTGCGGGCAACGGCGCAGGACATACCCGAGTATGGGCTCGTAGGCGGATTCGTAGATCTCCACGAACCGGCTGTTGGGATCGGCTCCCATCCGGTCTCCTTAACTGGATCATCGGTCACCTACGTCCATGTCCGGAATTCTGGGGGCATTTCTACGAACCCAGGCCGTCCTCGGCCAGTAAAGTGATCATGATGATGGATCCGCGGCTGACCACCCACTGGGACGTCTCCACGGCCATGGCCCGCTACGACGACCGGGAACTGGCCGAGCTGCTGGAGCGGGAGGCCGTACCGCTCGGCACCGGCATCGGCGGGGCGTCCGCGCGGCTCGAGGTCGGCGGCACCTCGGTCTTCGTCAAACGCGTGCCCCTCACCGAGCCCGAGCTGCGCCACCCGCACTCGACGGCCGACCTGTTCGGGCTGCCGCCCTTCTGCCAGTACGGCATCGGCTCGCCTGGCTTCGGCGCCTGGCGCGAGCTGGCCGCGCACACGATGACCACTGAGTGGGTGCTGACCGGCCGGTTCCCCGGCTTCCCGCTGCTGTATCACTGGCGGGTGCTGCCTGACGCCGAGCCCGCTCCGCTGTACGGAGAGCTGGCCGACATCGATCGGGCGGTCACCTTCTGGGAGGGCGCGCCCGGAGTGCGCCGCCGCATCGAGGCGTTGGCGGGGGCTCCGGCGAGTCTGATGCTCTTCCTGGAGTTCTTTCCCTGCAACCTGCAGCAGTGGCTGGACGAGCAGGTGCGCGCGGGCGACGCCGACCGTGCCTGCGCCCTGGTGGACCAGCGGCTGCGTGAGGTCGTGTCCGCCATGAACGCGGGCGGCCTCCTGCACTTCGACGCGCATTTCGGGAACTTCCTCACCGACGGGCGTCGCTTCTATCTGACCGACTTCGGGCAGGCCGTGTCGGCCCGATTCGACCTGTCGGAGGAGGAACGGGCCTTCTATCGTCGGCACCTCACCTATGACCGCACCTACACGCTGTCGTACCTGGTGAACTGGCTGGCCGGCGCCTTCCACGGCGCCGACTGGCAAGGGCGTCGGAAGCTGGTGCGGGAATGGGCGGCGGGAGAGCGGCCGGCCGGTGTGCCCAGCGGGGTCGCCGCCCTCCTGTCGCGGCACAGCCCGCTGGCCACCGTGCTGAACGACTTCTACCACTCTCTGCAGAGTGAGAGCAGGAAGACGCCGTACCCGCTGGAGGAGATCCGCCAGGTTGCCGGACGGCACGCCCTGCCTCTCGAGTGAAGGATCACCCACCGGCGTCATCCGGTTGTTCCGCTCCATCCCGTCGTGGCCGCGCCACGTCCCCGCCGACAGGACGAGTCACGCCGGCGCGGACGCCAGTCGCGCCAGCAGCCGGTCCTTGCCCGCCCGGTCCAGCCAGGTGGCGAAGTCCATGAGGCCGGGGTGGGCTTCGCGCAGGGGTGCGAGGTCGGTGTCGAAGTACCGCTCGTCCGCCCACGTGAACACCTTGGCGGCCTCAGGGGCGTGCTCCCACAGAGCGCCGAGCGGGACCTGGGTGTGCGGTATCGGGCGGCCGGCCGCCGTGCTCAGCGCCGCGGCGATCTGCGGGGTGGTCAGCCTGTCTCCGGTGATCTCAAGGGCCCGGCCCAGGTACCGGTCCGGGTCGGCGAAGGCCAGCGCGGCGAAAGCCCCGATGTCGTCGACGGCGATGAGCTGCATGACCAGGTCGTCGTTCCACGGGACGTTGAGAGAGCCGTTCTGGAAGAACCTGGCGGGGCTGGTGAAGTCCTCCATGAACCCGGCGGGGCGCAGGATCGTCGCGGGCAGGCCCAGGTCGTGGATGTGCTCCTCGATCTTCCACTTCTCGATGGGCCCCCAGCCCCGCTCCTGGTAGTAGCCGTTCTGGCTCTCGGCGCCGCCGACCGAGGAGTACACCAGGTGCTGGACGCCGGCGGCCTTGGCGGCGTCGGCGACGTTCCTGCCCTGGGCGAGCTCGTCGGGGTTGGCGGACTGGACGCTGTAGACGCCGTGGGCGCCGCGTACCGCCGCCTCGACGGAGGCGCGATCGTCGAGGTCACCGCGGACGAGTTCCGCGCCTGAGGCGGCGAGCGCGACAGCCGCCGGCGCGGTGTCGTCGCGGACGAGGGCGCGGACGTGCCAGCCGGCGGCGAGCAGGTGGCGGGCGGTGGCGCCGCCCTGATTCCCGGTGGCGCCGGTGACGACGATGGTCTTGCCGTGCGTGTTCATGGGGGTCCTTCCAGGTCGAAGTCGTCTGGGCGGCGAGGTCGTTCACCGTGCCGTCCGGTGGCGCGGCCCTTCGGCGTTCGCACTCACGGCCGAACCATATGACCAGATTTCTTTTTTCGTCAACAGCTCGCAGTGAGTTGACGAATTTTCGAATCTGGTCATACAGTCATGGGCCATGGCAGCGCCCCATGGCGAGCCGGCGGACCCCAGCGACAGGAGCGAGACCATGACGACCAACCCCTCGGTGCTGATCTCCGGAGCCGGCGTGGGCGGGCCCACGCTGGCCTACTGGCTGGCCGAGCACGGATTCCGTCCCACCGTCGTGGAGCGGGCGGCTGGGCTGCGCACCAGCGGCAACCCGGTGGACGTCCGCGGGCCGGCCGTACAGGTGGTCGAGCGGATGGGCCTGATGGAGCGGCTGCGCGAGGCCGCCACCGAGGTGACGGCGATGCGCTTCGTCAACGACGCCGGCTGCGAGGTCGGCCGGGTCGACATGCGGGCGATGCAGCAGGCGGGCGGCGGCGAGGTGGAGGTGACGCGCACCGACCTGGCGAGGATCCTCCACGAGGCGAGCCGGGACTCGGCCGAGTTCCTGTTCGACGACACCATCACCTCCCTGACCCAGGACGACGACGGCGTCGATGTCACCTTCGAGAAGTCCGCGCCGCGCCGGTTCGACCTCGTCATCGGCGCCGACGGACTCCACTCGACGACCCGCCGGCTGGCCTTCGGGCCCGAGGAGGAGTTCGTCCGCCACACGGGGCTGTACGTCGCGACGCTGCAGCTGGACGACACCGCCGAGCAGGAGCGGGACGTCGTCCTCCACAACGCCCCCGGCCGCCTGGTGTCCCTCCATCCCGTGCACGGCCGCACGCTGGCGGCCTTCATCTTCCGCGGCCCGGCGGTGGAGGGCTTCGACCACCGCGACATCGCCCAGCACAAGCGGATCGTGACCGACGCCTACGCAGGTGACGGGTGGCGGGTGCCCGAGCTGCTGGAGCGGGTGCGCGCCGCCGACGACCTGTGGCTCGACTCCGTCAGTCAGGTACGGCTCGACACCTGGAGCAGCGGCCGCGTCGCGCTCCTCGGTGACGCCGGCTCGTCGGTGTCGCTGTTCGGCGACGGCTCCACCCTGGCCATCGCCGGCGCCCACACGCTGGCGAAGGAGCTGGCCGCCACCCCAGGCGACCACCGGTCGGCCTTCGCCCGGTACGAGGCCGAGCACCGCACCCTGGTCGACCCCAAGCAGAGCCACGTCCAGGCGGCCGCCTCGATGATGGTCCCCGCCACCCGCGCCGGGATCGTGACCCGGAACCTGGCGACCCGCCTGTGGCCGGCCGCCGCGGGCGTCGGACGGCTGCGCGGCCGGCTCACCGCGCGCCGCCGGCCCGCGCGGGCGGCGGTCTGAGCGCTTCGCTCCGCCGACAGCCTGCCTGCTCCCACCCCGTGACGCGCATGACAGGCGTGACAGGCGTGGCAGGCGTGACAGGCGGCCGGTGGGTCGCCGGCTCGTCCTGGTCGGTCAGCCGTACACCAGCACATCCCTGCTCTGAAAGGCCGCAAGCATGCCCTCCTTCGACGCCAGTCCGCTCACCACCGTCGACAACGTCCGGCAATGGGCGCGACTCCTGCCCCGCTGGGCACTGCTGACAGCCTTCGCCTATCTCGGGCAGGTGGTCGCGGCGCGCTGCTGGAGGCGTACCGGGAGTCGCTGAACCTGATCGACGTGACCTTCAGCGCCGGGGGCCTCGTGGTCAACGCCGGGCTGCTCCTGGTGGCGATCGTGACGTGGCGCGCCATCCTGCCCCGGTGGGCCGGCCTGGCTTCACCGGCACCGCCATCACCCTCTGGCGGGGGCCGGAAGCCGGCGGGAACGAGAGCCCGTCGAAGCGGACGACCACCTTCTAGCAGGTCTTCCGGCCGGCGCGAACAGGGGGCGGCTGGTCAGCCCCCGTCCTCCCGCAGATCCTGTGTGGCCGACCGATAAGCCCCGGCGATCCGGACGAACATGTCCAGCAGCACCGGCACCTGCTCCGGCCCGTAGTGCGCGGTGAGCTTCTCCAGGTGTCGCCGCGACGCCCGGCAGGCGGCGTCGTAGTCGGCCATGTTGTCCTCGACCAGCTCCACGGTGACCGTACGGCGGTCGCGTTCCCCGCGTACGCGTCGCACGTAGCCGGCCCGCTCCAGCCGGTCGATCAGACGGGTCGTGGACGCGGACGGCAGCCCCAGGGCCTCCGAGATCGCCCCCACGGCGAGCGCCCCGCGCGTCTCCAGCAGCATGAGCGCGGTGACGTCCAGCACCTGCAGACCGAGCCGGTCGGCGATCGCCTCGTTGTGGAGGAGAACCGCGATCACGAACTCCCGGAAGACCGTCTCTCCTGGATTCCTGTGGGCCACTTTCCGAACCTACTCCACATCGATATATCTTCGAAGCGGAGATACTCCGAAGTGGAGGAGATATGGACGTTCTCGTCATCGGCGCCGGGGTGGGCGGACTCGCGGTGGCTCGGGTCCTGCTGGCCGCCGGACATCGGGTGCGGGTCTACGAACAGGCTCCGGAGCGGCGGACGGGCGGCAAGGCGCTGCTCGTCTGGAGCAACGGCAACGCCATCCTGAACGATCTCGGCGTCAGCCTGGAGGGCACCGGTGCCCGCATCGACCGGATCGACGCCCTGGCCTCCGACGGCCGGTTACGCACCAGCATGAACATCGCCCACGCGGCCGAGCGCTTCGGCTTCGTGACCAAGGCCGTCTCGCGCCGCCACCTGTCGGAACGCCTCGCCGACGGACTGCCCGACGACCTCGTCCAGTACGGCATGAGCTGCACGAGCGTGAGCCAGGAGCCGGGCCGGGTGACGGTGACCTTCGCCGACGGGTCCACGGCCGAGGGGGACCTGCTCGTCGGGGCCGACGGCCATCACTCCGTCGTACGCCGCCATCTGTGGGGCGACGGCGCCGTACGACCGGCGACCTTCGGCACCTGGCAGGGCCTCAGCCCGATCGACATCGAGATCACGGACACGAGCCGCCACCTCATGATCACCGGGCCGGAGGGCGCGTGCGGGCTCATGCCGGCCGGCGACGGCCTCCTGCAGTGGTGGTTCGACGTGCGCTGGTCGCCGTCCGCCCCCCGCCCCGCCGCGCCGCTGGCCGAGCTGAGGCGCCGGTTCGGGCACTGGGCCTCGCCCGTCCCCGAGGTGCTGGCCGCCGCCTCCGAGGACGACCTCGAATTCTTCGGACACCATTGGAACAAGGTCCGGCCGGTGGTGGGACAGGGCCGCGTCACCCTGGTCGGCGACGCCGCCCACACCATGCCGCCCACCCTGGGACAGGGCGCCAACCAGACCCTTGAGGACGCCTGGGTGCTCGGGCGCGAACTCGCCAAGGGCGCCGACGATCCACTCGCCGGGGGTGACGACGATCCGGCGGTACGGCTGCGCGCGTACGAGAAGGCCCGCTACCCGCGCATCTCCCTGGTGTCCCGGCTGGCCAAGCGCAATCCGGCCAACTGGCGCATCCCACCGCTGATCGGCCGGATGTTCCCCGAGACGTCCCAGACCGCCATGCTCGCCCGCTTCAGCAACCGCCTCACCGCTGAATCTGCCTGAACGGGTGAGGAGGCAGAAGGCAAAAGGCCCTCGCTCCGCTCGGACGTATTTCTGGGGGCGCTTCGCGCGGCAGGCTTCGCCTGGGGGCGCTTCGCGCAAAGGGCTTCGCTTAGGGGCGCTTCGCGCCGAGGGGCTCAGACGTCGCCCCCAGCCGGGGCAAGGCCCCGGCCCCTGTAGGCCCTCGCTCCGCTCGGACGCCTTGCCATGGGGCTTCGCCCCAGGTGGGGGCCTACCGGCCCCTACACCCCCCCGGTCCTGAAGCGCTTTCTCCCGTGTCAGGCAGATATTAGTGATCACCCTTCGGGGTGTTCGCTCAGGCACGCGCAGGTCGGACAGGCTCGGCGCGACGTGGGCATGAACCGCAGCGACCAGCCGAGCATCGGAAGAGGTAGCACTGGTTGCCCACAGAGGCCGGCCGCTTCGCCGACCGCCACTGCGTGCTGCACGGCCTCGCGGTCCAGGCTGGACAGTCCCAACCGATAACGGTGGGTGTCCCCGTCAGCCCTCTGCTGGGCGCCGCAGACAAGCAGGTCCGCCCAATGGATCTGCCAGCACCGCGCCCTTCCGGTCATCCCATGTGGTTCGCTGTCGAGCTCGACCAGAGCCAGAGCGGCGTGACGCGACGAGCCGGCAACTGTCCCGTGTCGCCCGAGCAGCCGCGCAGCCGAACTGCGTGTCCTCGCCGGACTATGTGAGGTGTCCACGATCTTGACGCGTGCACCACTACGCGGCGACGGCGCCCTCATTCCGTTCCTTCGCATGTGGACAGGGATGCGGCAGAGGGCAGATCGTCGATCACCTCCCAAGCCGGCTGACGTCTGCGGAGGTCGGCGTAGCGGAAGGCCACTCGGCGTGCGGCCCGTGATGGTTCTGTCGTGGGATGCCGTGCGTACACCACTCGCTTGCGTCGGTCGTCCCATCCCGCACGCCACCAGAACCACACCCCGTCGCACCACACGACCAGTCCGACCCAGACCGAGACCAGGGCGAGGTCGTGCCCGTCATGCGTGTCCGCCGGTATGTCATGGTCCGCCCAAAGGGCGTCGCGCAGGAGGCCCGCGGATAGCT
Source organism: Nonomuraea montanisoli (assembly GCF_013363975.1). Taxonomy (GTDB): domain Bacteria; phylum Actinomycetota; class Actinomycetes; order Streptosporangiales; family Streptosporangiaceae; genus Nonomuraea; species Nonomuraea montanisoli. The sequence goes on from NZ_JABWGN010000007.1 coordinate 164,824, forward strand.
GCGCTTGCGTTTCCTTGCCGTTCTCGGGCACGGCAGTAATCTGGTTCTGCATCGTGGACGCTCCAAAGCTCTCGATGCGATTCAGACCCCTGTCTGTCGGCGGTGTGCCAGCACCGTGCTCCGACGGGCGGGGGTCTCCTTAAGCCCGCCACTATAGGGGGGCTAAAATCGAGCGTAGATGCCCGACTGCGGCTCCTGCAATAGGGGGCTAAAGTCTGCTGCTGTCAGTCGCTGAGGAGGCAACGCCCTGATGGACATGAAAGCGCTGAGGGAAGTCGCGCAGGTGGGCGATCCGGTCGAACGGGCACGCATCCTCAGCCGCCTCATGACCGAGGAGCAGGGCCTGGTCACCGAAGCGGCGAAGATGCGCCGTCAGGCCATCGCGGAGGCCCGCGAGTCCGGCATGAGCCTGGAGGACATCGCCGGACGGCTCGGCGTGTCGCCCGGGCGCATCTCCCAGATGCGGAAAGGGCCCGCCGCTCGCGCGCCCGAAGGGCCGGCCTCGTCTGCGCCCCGAGTTCTGGTTCTGCGTGCGCTGCCGAGCGAGCCCGCCGTTCGGGGTTCACAGTCGTTGTTCCTCGCCGAGGCCGAACGGCAGGGGCTCAAGGCCGGGCGCCGGATGCTGTACGTGGGCCCGGAGCCTTCCAGCGAGCATGTGGCGGCGTGTCTCAGGGTCGAGCCCGGTACGGACATCATCGCCCGGCGCAAGATGATGACGGCGAACGACGTGCCTGTGCGCATCGCGACCAGCTACTTCCGTGCCGACCTGTTCGGCGGCACCCGGATCGCCGAGCCCGAGTTCGTCCAGCCGTCGCTCCAGTCCGCGCTGACCGCGCTTGGTTACGCGTTCGGCCACGCGGAGGAGAACCTGACCGCCCGGCCGCCGACACCGTTCGAGCGGGAGACGCTGGAGCTGGAGTCCGGTGAGTGGATCGTGCAGGTGCTCCGCGCCAGCTACTCGACGGAAGACACGCCCGTCCACGTCCTGGAGACGATCTGCGCCGCCAGCAGGCACGTCTTCCCGATCGGCCAGGTCTCCGGGCACGACGAGTTCTGATCGACCGGCGTCTCGGTCGGGCTCGCGCCCGAGCGGGCCGCGTGGCCGAACCGTCGGTGCGAGACGACGGTCCTACCTCGCGGAACGGACCAGTTCACTGGGCGGCATGCCGCGAACCCGTTTGAAGGCATTGCTGAAGGCGAAGCCGTCGGCGTACCCCACCCTCCTGGCCACGGCGGCGACGGTGGTGCCGGGCTTGCGGAGGAGGTCGGCGGCGACGGTCATCCGCCACTCCGTGAGGTAGACCAGGGGCGGTTGCCCGACCAGTTCGGCGAAGCGCCGGGCGAACACCGCCCGTGACATCCCCACCTCCGTGCCCAGGGCCGCGACCGTCCACGGATGGGCCGGGCGTTCGTGCATCAGGCGCAGCGCCCGCCCGATCCGCGGATCGGCCAGGGCCCGGTAGCCGGGTGGGGCCTCGACGTCGGGCCGCGCGAACCACGAGCGCAGCGCCCGTACCAGCAGCAGGTCCAGGAGCCGGTCGAGGATGACCTGCTGGCCCGGCTCGTCGCGGCCGATCTCGACCGCCAGCAGGTCCAGCAGCGGCGCGAACTCGGGGTCCGGCGGGATGACGGCCACCTCGGGCAGGGCCCTGAGCAGGCGCTCGGACACGTCGCCGCGCAGCGGGTACTCGGCGGTGACGAACAGGTCGGAGCCGTCGGCGCTGAACCCGTACGTGCGCGGTCCCACCACCAGTTCGGGTCCGGCCGCCCCGGAGGCGCCGACCGTCGTCCAGCAGCTCTCCTCGCCGTCGATCACGACCTGGGGCTCCGTGCCCGGACGGTCGGCCACGGTGAACGGCCGCAGTCCGCGGACCAGGACGACACCGCGTTCCCCTACCTGGACGGGAGCCGTGCCGTCGCGGACGATCCAGGACTCGCCGCGGAGCATCGCGCCCAGCGCCAGCGGGGCGGGATCGGCGTAACGCACCGCCCACGGCGGCTCGGCGACCGACTGGCAGAAGACCGCGCCGTGCGCCCGCACACCCGCGAGGTAGTCCTCCAGGAGATCCATGGTGAGACGATCTCACATGTCTGCGAGATGAATGGCCATGGATGGTCTCTCGCGGCACCTGGTGTGCTTGCCCTATGTCTGATTCACCTGTTCTCGTGCTCGGCGCCCGGGGGAAGACCGGCCGCCGCATCGTCGACCGGCTCGACCGGCTCGGCCGTCCCTTCCGCGCGGCCTCCCGCTCCGGCGGGACCAGATTCGACTTCGCCGACCGTGACACCTGGCGGCCCGCTCTGGAGGGCGCGGGGGCGGTCTACCTCATCCCGATGAACGAAGCCGTGCCGGCCGCCACCGTGGAAGAGTTCCTGACGGCTGTGGCGGCGGCCGGCGCCCGCCGGGTGGTGCTGCTGTCGGCGCGCGGCGTGGATGGCGCGGCGGACCCGTACCAGGAGCCGGTCGAGCTGGCCCTGCGCGCGACGCACCTGGAGTGGACGATCCTGCGGCCGGCGTGGTTCGCGCAGAACTTCAGCGAGGACATGTTCCTGGGGCCGGTCCTGTCCGGAGAGCTGGCGCTGCCGGCCGGAGAGGGCCGGGAGGCGTTCGTCGACGTCGAGGACATCGCCGACGTCGCGACCGCCGCTCTGACCCAGGACGGCCACGCGGGGGAGGTCTACGAGCTGTCCGGCCCCGAACCGGTGTCGTTCCGCACCGCGGTGGAGATGATCTCCGAGGCCACCGGGCGGCACATCCGCTACACGGCGCTGGAGACCGCCCAGTTCACCGCCGCGCTGGCGGCTCAGGGCATTCCCCGTGAGGCGGCCGACCTGGTGGCCGAGCTCCTGGGCCGGATTCGCGACGGCGCAGGCGAGCGCGTCGGCGACGGCGTACGGCGGGTGCTCGGGCGCGACCCGCGGCCGTTCGCCGACTACGTCAGGACGGCCGCCGCCGCCGGAGCCTGGAGCGACTGACCGCGTTCGCGGAGGCGCACGCGGCTGGCCGCGATCGCCGCGACGGTGAGCAGGCTTGGAGGAGAAGTGGTACAGCGCGTTTTCCTTGCTGGTGCCCGCCTCGCGCAAGCGGCTCGCCTGAGGGCCCGTACGGAGTGATCGCGATAGATTGACACCTTCAGCTCGGTGCCGGAAATCGAGGTGGTGAAGTGCGGGACAAGCCCGATTCGGTCTGGCACTTCTATCGAACGCCCAACGGCCGCCCCGTAGTGAGCGAGGAAATCAGAGCTGCCCTGGGTGACGGGCCACCGAAGAAGGAGCTTGGCGCTCTCCTTGGCAGAATTCAGTACAACACGGCTTTACCCCGAGATACGCGATCTCTCGGTCGAGGGCTCTATGAAGCCCGCCTTACTCACACGAGTAACGAATATCGGCTTTATTTCGCCCACGGACCACGGGGCGAGCATGTGCTGCTGGCGCTCGCCTTCCACATGAAGGGCGGCAGGGGCGCTCAGGACCGAGTCATGGACCGTGCCAGGGATCGGCTGGCCGAGTGGCTGGAGAGAATATAAGGTGAAACCGATACGGGGAGGTTGATGGTGATGGACCCTCGCATCGCCGAGCTTCTGGGCATCGACCTGGACGACCCCCAGGTGCAGCGCGAGAACGCCGCGATCGACCGGGACATGCGGCTGATCGAGACGCTGGTCGGCATCCGCCGGCAACGCGGCATGACGCAGGCCGACGTCGCCGAACGCATGGGGCGCAGCCAGCCGGCGGTCTCCGACTTCGAGCGGCTGGGTGGCGACCCTCATCTGTCCACCATCCGGCGCTACGCGCTGGCCATCGGCGTCGACGTGTTCCACGCGGTCAGCGTGTCCGGTGAGGCCAGTGAGACGAGCTCCACGCCGGCCAGGATCCAGGTGTCCGGCTGGGGGTCCGAGACGCCGCAGACCTTCGGCACGGCGAGCATCGACCTCAAGCGAGCCGCACGGTGATGGAGGCGTTCCTCGTCCTCGCGGATTCCGGCAACACCGATCAGACCTCGGGGAAGGTCCACCTCCTCGGAGCCGGCTGGTCGTTGACCGGCCCGGTCGTGCCTCCCTCGGCCCTGGCCGGGTTCCTGCGGATTCCCTGGCATGACGTCGAGGACGACTTCGCCTTCCACCTCAGGCTGGTCGACGACGAACGCCATCCGGTCGAGGTGCCGCTGGCCGACGGAACGACCAAGCCGATCGGTTTCGAGGGTGGACTCGACGTCGGCTACAGCCGGCCGCACGAGGACGTCGCCCGCCGGATCCCGATGAACCTGTCCTTCTCCGTGAACATCCCTCCGCTGCCTCTGGTGCCCGGCAGCGTCTATGAATGGATCCTCGATGTCGGGGATGTCGAGGTCGCGTCCGTTCGCTTCTGCGTACGACCGGAGGCGGCCCCCGCCTGAAGGCGGCCCCCGCCTGAAGGCGGCCCCCGCCTGAAGGCGCCGCCCCTGGGAGGCGGCGCCTTCGCCGGGCCGCCTCCGGTCCGCGCGGTGTGGCCGCCGGCTATCGGGACGCGGGCGGGCAGAACTCCGCGGACAGCACGTCGGTGAAGACGCTCAGCGGAGCCCAGTCGCCGTTGACCTGGCTGGCGACCCGGTGCCTGCCGTCGCGGGTGCCCATGGCGTAGCTCCAGGAGCCGTAGGTGGCGCCGGCGTTGCCCCAGACGGTCACCCCGCACGGCAGTTTCTGCTCGAAGATTCCCAGGCCGTACCTGGTGCCGGGGATCCAGCCCGAGCCGTCGGTGGGGACGGTGGTGAGCATCTCCCGTAGCTGGGCGGCCGGCAGGAGACGGCCGCCGAGCAGGGCGGAGAAGAAGCGGTTGAGGTCGGTCGTGGTGGAGAGCATGCCGCCGGCGGCCCAGGCGAAGGACTGGTTCATCTCCGTGGCGTCGTGGATCTCGGGCTGGGGGGCGGAGGAGAAGAGGACGGAGTAGTGCACCGGGTGGGGGCCGCGGATCGTGGGGTCCGTGGCGGGCAGGGAGGTGCCGGCCAGGTTCAGGGGACGGATGACGGTCCGGTTCAGCTCCTGGGCGAAGGTCCTGCCCGTCGCCCTCTCGACGATCATGGCGGCCAGGATGTAGTTGGTGTTGGAGTACGTGAAGCGCTCGCCGGGGCCGCCGGTGGGCGGGTGCTCGAGCGCGATCCTCACCAGTTGCTCCGGCGTGTAGGTGTCGTAGCGGTGCTTGAACCACTCCTCGCCCACGCCCCGCTCGAAGAAGGACTCGTCATTGGTGTAGGCGTAGAGGCCGCTGGTCTGGTTGAGCAACTGCCGGACGGTGATCTTGCCGGGCTCGTAGGCGGTGCCGTCGAACAGGCCGGGCAGCCACCTGTCCAGGGTGTCGTCGAGGCTCAGCCTGCCCTCGGCCGCCAGCTTGAGCACCACGGTGGCGGTGAAGGCCTTGGACGCGCTGCCGATGCGGAACCTCTCGTTCTGGTGGCGCTCGCGACCGGTCCTGGTGTCGGAGACACCCGCCGAGCCGAACCAGCGGCTGCTCCCGTCCCGGATCTCCGTGACGATGCCGGGAGCGATCTTCGTAGCGACCGCTCGGTCGAGCACGCGCTGCACGTCGGGACGCCCGGGAGCGGGGGACGCGGATGCCGGCAGGGCCGTGGCGACCAGGGTCGCGGCGATGAGCAGTCCGGCCTTGGCGGAGAGCGATGCGATCACTTCAGAAGTCCTTTCAGAGGGGAAAGAGGGGTGGTCAGAGGGTGGCCGGCCGGCGGGGCTCGGTCGCGGCGGCGTCCCGCACGGTGGCGCGTCTGGCGGCGACGATCGTCCAGGTGGTGGCGAACGCGGTGATCAGGGCCACTGCGGCGAGGGCGGCGAGCGTGGCCGTGTCGGGGTGGATCAGGGACTGGCCGCGTGCGGCCTGCCAGGTCACCACGGCGACCAGGCCGGTGTAGCCGAGCGCGGCGCAGCCCACCAGGCGGGCACGGACGCGCTCGTCGCGCAGCCAGACGTGCCGGGCGGCCAGGGCGGCCAGGACCGCGGTGACGACGAGCAGGACCTGGATGCCGTGCAGGGCGAAGAAGTGCGGGACGCGGAAGTCGCCGCCGGTGACGCTCCAGTTGGTGAGGGGCATGCCGTGGCCGTCGGGGTCGCCGATGCCGTGCCCTTGGTACATCGGCACCTGAGCGCCGTTGGCGTCGGTGACGGTGCGGGGGTGGAGGTCGGTGACCATCCAGTAGAGGGGGATGAGCATGCCGGCGGTGGCCAGCCCGAGCCCGGCGCGGATGGCGCGGGTGAGCGCGGGGCCGGCGGCGCGCTGGACCAGCACCATGACCGCGATGACCAGTTGCGTGATCAGGACGATCATCACGCCGGTGGTGAGGACCGGGACCAGCGCCAGGGTGACGGGGTCGCTCTGGTCGGCGTTGAAGTGGCTGAAGGTGCCGCGGGCGGCCTGGATGGTGATGGCGGCGACCTCGACGGTCACGCCCACCGCGAAGACGGTGCCGATCCACCGGCCCAGGCGCCGGGCCTTGGTCAGCTTGGAGATCAGCCAGGCCAGCGTCCCGGCGTAGAGGGCGAAGGCGAAGCCGAACTTCAGCGGTTTGACCCACACCGACTCGCCCAGCAGCGTCCGGCTGTCGGTCACCAGGCCGGCGAGGCTGACCAGGACCAGGGCGGACATGAGCCCCGCGCAGAGCAGCAGCGGGCGGTGCCAGGACTTCATGGGGACTCCCATCTCGGCGTCGGAAGACCGGCGCCTCGCGTTTGCGACAGAGCAAAAGCTAACTTGCATTCACTATTTCGTCAACACATAAAAGCCCTAACAACACGGGTTTTCGGACCTGCTTGCAATGATGGTGTACGTGAATGCAAGCCGACCGACTTGCAATGAGATGAAGCGAATGCAAGACTCCGATGTCCCCGCTCCCCGCGAACAGGAAGGCGTCGTCCATGCCCGGAGGCAGGCTGACCCATCAGGACCGCCGGCAGATCGCCGACGGCCTGGCCGAAGGGCTCACCTACACCGAGATCGCCACTCGCCTGAACCGGCCGCTGTCCACCGTCACGCGCGAGGTGGCCCGCAACGGCGGTCCCACCGGCTACCGGGCCGACCAGGCGCACCAGGCCACGCGGCAACGCGCCCGCAGGAGCCAGCCCGTCCTCGCGGAACGCGACCCCGGAGCGGTCAGCGACCTGGAGGAGCAGTTCACCGAGCTGGTGGTCAACACGGGGCTGTCGCGCATGACCGCCCGCGTGCTCTCCGCCCTCTACCTCACCGACAGCGGCAGCCTCACCGCGGCCGAGCTCGCCAGGCACCTCCAGGTCAGCCCGGCCTCCATCTCCAAGGCCGTCGCCGAACTGGAGCAGCAGGAGCTCATCCGCCGCGAACGCGACCCCCGCCGCCGCCGCGACCGCTACGTCATCGACGCCGACGCCTGGTTCCGTGGCTGGATGGCCAGCGCCCGCCAGAACGCCCTGCTGGCCGACTTCGCCCGTCAGGGAGCGGAAACCCTCGGGGTCGCCTCACCCGCCGGGACCCGGCTGCGCGACATCGGGGACTTCTTCGACCACGTCGGCCGGGCCATGCTGGAGGCGGCCGAGCAGTGGCGCGCGGCCTACGCCGCCAGGGGTGCGACCGGCCAGGACTGAGCGGCCCTCACGAGGGCTACGGGCGCGGGCTGTCGAACACTAGGGCTTGCTCGTCAGGGCGAGGCGGACGGCGAGACCGATCAGCAGGGTTCCCGACACGTACTCCAGGCGACGGCGTACGGCCGGCCGCTTGAAGAAGCCCTCGGCCGCGCCGACCAGCCGGACGATCCCCAGATACCAGGCAAGGTCGATCAGGGCGGAGGCCACCGCCAGGAGCAGCAGCGTCGGCAGCGCAGGAGCGCCCTCGGGCACGAACTGCGGCAGGAAGGAGAGCGCGAACACGCCGGCCTTCGGATTGGCCAGGTTGGTCAGCAGCCCCGACCGGTAGCAGCTCCACAGCGAGGGGCCGGCGGGCGCCGGCGCGGTCAGGTCTCCGGACGGAACGCCCTCGGCGCCGCGCCGCGCCTGCCACAGCATCCTCGCGCCGAACCAGACCAGCACGATCGCGCCGACGATCCGCATGACGTCGAAGGCGAGCTCGGACACGACGAGCAGCGCGGACAGGCCGAACGCCGCCGCCAGGCACCACACCAGCCAGCCGGTCTCGTTGCCGAGCACGGTCGCCACTCCCGCCGGCCGGCCCGCGCGGATGGACTGCCGCAGGATCACCACGGTGGTGGGCCCGGGAATCGTGACTCCTCCGCCCCCTGAAGGGGGCGGCTTCTCGCTAGGCCGCTGCGGCGTCGCGAAGGGCAAGCCCTGCCCTGAGGATGTTGATCGCCGCATTCACGTCGGCGTGCGCCTCGTAGCGGCACGCCGTACATCGGAACTCGGCTTGGGTGACGCGGTTCTCCTTTGCGTAGTGCCCGCAACGGGCGCACGTGCGGGAGGTGTTGGCGGGGTTCACAGCGATCAGCTCTCGACCGGCGCTTTCAGCCTTGTGCGCGAGGATCGTCAGGAACACCCCCCAACCCGCGTCGAGGATGCTCTTGTTCAGCCCGGCCTTGGCCGCCGCGCGGTTGGGCAGGAATGCGCCCGACTGGTCGGGGTCAGGCTTCGGCGCCGGGGCCTTGGTCATGTTCGCGATCCGCAGGTCCTCGTGCGCGATCACGTCGTAGTCCTGCACCAGCGCCAGCGCTGCCTTGTGCGCGCCGTCCAGTCGTTGACGACGGACCTTGCCGTGCAGCGCGGCCACGCGGGCGACGGCCTTGCGCCTGCGTTTCGAGCCGCGCTTCTTACGTGCGAGGTTCCGCTGGGCGGCGGCGAGCCGGTCAGCGGAAGCGGCCAGGTGGCGCGGGTTGCCGACCTGCGCACCGTCCGAGGTGGTCAGGAACGATGCCACGCCCATGTCGATTCCGGCGACCGCTCCGGTGGCGGGCAACGTCTCGGCCGGGACGTCGTCGCAGGACAGGACCACGTACCAGCGGGAGCCTTCCCGCTTCACGCTGATCGTCTTCACCCGGCCCTGCACTGGCCGATGCTGGTGAACGCGGACATGCCCGACGCCTTGCAGGCGCACGAACGTGGCGGCCGGGGGGCCAGGCTGGGAGTCCCACCGGCAGCCGTCACCGTCCTTTGGCCACTCGACGGTGTCGAACCAGCCCCGGCCCTTGAAACGTGGGTATCCGGGCGTGCGGGCCGCTTTGACGCGGTCGAAGAACGCGCGGAACGCCTTGTCCAGACGCCGGAGCGTGGCTTGCTGGGAGGAGAACGACCAGCGGGCTTGGTCCGGGATGCAGGCGCGGATTTCTTTGAGCTGGGCGGACTGGTCGCCGTACCGGATAGAGATCTTCGTCCGCTTGTACGCTTCGCGGCGCTCTTCGAGGGCGGCGTTGTACAGGGCGCGGTGGTCGTCCAGGCACGCGGTCAGGGCGATCACCTGGTGGCGCGTCGGGCGCATGAGGAACTTGCAGGACCTACGCACGGCCACCGCCCTTGGGCGGCCTCTCATACTGCGTCTCGATGTAGCGCTGCACCGTCTCAGCGGACACGGCGCCGACCGTGGCCACGAAGTAGGACCGCGACCACAGCGTGGGCAGCTGAGAACGCAGGTGCGCGAATTCGGCGCGCAGGTGGTGGGAGGTGAAGCCCTTGAACCGGTTGGCCACATACGACGGCGAGTTCTTCGGATGCGGCTTGACGAACAACTGCACGTGGTCGGGCATCACCTCAAACGCCATGATCTCCCAGTCGTGCTCGTCGGACTTGGCGTGGATCAGCTCCTCCAGGCGGGTTTTCACCCGCCCGCCGAGGACCGGGCGGCGGTACCTCGGGCACCACACGACGTGGTATCCGAGGTCATATGCCGCACCGGGGGAGGTACGCAGTGACGAGCCACACGATCATTATGACGGCGTCACACATCTAATGCGCGAGGAACGGAGACCTCTAATGACCGAATCTGACGGGTCACTGCACGCTCGGGCCTTGGCGGCCCTCCCATTCCCGATTCCCTCAACGGCTAAAGCCGCTGGTCCCCTCGGGAGAAACTGATGGACATGAGCAGGGAGGCGATCGCGAAGGCGATCATGCCTCTCAGGAGCAGTCTTCCCTTCCGTGAGCCTTGCCACGATGGCCCGACATAAATCTAGATGACCGCTTTGCGGCATTCGGCGCCAGGTCATGAAGCCGCCGTCATCATGAGGGGGTACGCCCGGGCGCGCGATGGAAGGAAAGGACAGGTGGCCACCCATGAGGCTGCTCATCGTCGGGGGCGCCGGCTTTCTCGGCGGCGAGCTGGCCCGGCAGGCGCTCGCCGCCGGCCACACCGTGGCCGCCACCTTCATGACCCGCCCCGGCGCGGCCCCGGGCGTCGCCTGGTCCCCTCTCGACGTCCGTGACCGGGAGGCGGTCGCCGAGCTGGTCGGCGCGCTCGCGCCGGACGTCGTCGTCAACGCCGCGCACCGCAAGGCGGACTGGACGGCGACGGCGGACGGCGCCGCCCACGTGGCCCTCGCCGTCGCGGCGGCCGGCGGGCGGCTGGTGCACGTGTCCAGCGACGCCGTCTTCTCGGGCGAGGCGGTCACCTACGCCGAGGATCGCGTGCCGGATCCGATCTCCCCGTACGGGGCGGCGAAGGCGGCGGCCGAGGTGGCGGTGCGGGCGATCGTGCCGGGCGCGGTGGTCGTCCGGACGTCCCTGATCGTCGGTGACGGCCGCTCCGGCCATGAGTCGTTCGTACGCGCCCTGGCGACCGGCCGGAAGCAGGGCGTGCTGTTCACGGACGACGTGCGCTGCCCGGTGCATGTCGAGGACCTGGCCGCGGCGCGACTGGTGCGCGGCCGGCGGGCGGACATGGACGTGCCCGGCCCGCTGGACGTGCGGCTGGACTGCGCGGCGACACAGCGGTGCCTGCGGACGCGGCTGCGGGGCGCGCGGGAGTTCCTGAGGCGTTCCTGAGGCAGGTCCCTCAGGACGCGGGTTCAGGGCTCGATGTGCGCCTTCATCGGCTGCCACGGCGCGGCGTCGAAGAGCAGCATGATCGAGGTGATCTTGCCGTCGGTGAGGCGGAAGTGCTCGGCCGTGCGCTGCGTGCCGACCGGCGTCGCGGTGTGCACGTCGTACACGAGTGTCGCCTCCGCCTCCCCGTACAGCTCGCTGATCAGGTCGACGCCCGTCACGATCGACACGAACCCCGGCAGGGTCGCCAGGTGGCCTTCCCGGTCCTCCGAGGTGATGAACGGGCTCTGGAAGCGGAACGGCTCTCCCAGGTGCTCGGCCGCCGCGCCCGCCTCCCCGCGGAAGCGCGACTCGTGGTAGCCGCGCACGGTGCGCCGGGTCTGTTCCGCGGCGGTCATGCTCGTCATGGCTGTTCCCCGTTCTGGGAGAGGTGGGAGAGGCGGTCGGCGAGGTGGTGCTGGTTGGCGGCCATCCGCAGGCACAGGTCGCGGAAGACGACCAGTTCCTCGGCGGAGAACCCCTGGAACATGGCCCGCATGGCCAGCCGGGACGGCTCGCGGAACGCCTCGATCCAGGCTCGTCCGGCGGGAGTGATCCGGGCCAGCACCGAGCGCCGGTCGCCCGGGTCGGGGACCCGGCGGACGAGCCCGTCGTTCTCCAGGGTGTCGACCAGGCCGGTGACGTTGCGGGAGCTGACCCCGGCGGCCCGGGCCAGGTCGCCGATGCTGATGCCCGCGTCGCTGCCGTTCAGCCGGATCAGCAGGTCCAGCGCGCCCGCGCTGACTCCCCGGCCCTGGGAGCCGTGTGCGCGCATGCGCTCGACGGAGTGGTAGGCGGTGCGGACGGCGGCACCCGCCTCGAAGGTGAGCAGGGTGAGGGGGTCGGCGGGGTCGCCGGCGAAGTCCGCCATGGCGGCTCTGACCCGGGGGTCGTAGAGGGACCCGTCGGGGTCGCGGTCGTAGTTATGTACGTCCTTCATGGTAAGAAGATAGATTAGTACGTACTTCCCGATATGGCGAGTCCTCCGATACGCGATCCTCGGCGATGACGGGCAGGCTCCGGCCGGAGGCGCCAGGTACGGGTGCGACCACCGGGTCCTCGGCGACATCGCGGAGGGCAGGGGCCCAGGCCGAGCACGGGAACGCGCGCTGGCCCGCCGCCGCGGCGCGCGAGGGCAAGGCCGTCGTGGGAGGCGTGAGCTGATCCCGGCGCCGCGGGCGTCACGACGGTTGCCCGGCCTCCTCGGGGAGGGGGTCCTGGCCGAGGAAGCGGGCCCCGTTGGCGGCGGAGGCCCGTACGGCGGCGAAGCCGTACTCGGTCATCTCCGCCTCGTACGCGCGCACCGCCTTCACCGGGTCCCCGCCGCGGGCCAGGGCCGAGGCGAGGGTCGTCGCGTCGCGCAGGGCGACGTTCGCCCCGGCCCCGGCCGCCGGGCTCATCGCGTGGACGGCGTCCCCCAGCAGGGTGACCCGCGTCGCCGGCCAGGACGGGATCGGCACGCTGGTGCGCAGCTCCAGCGGGATGATCTCCGCCCACCGGGCGATCATGTCGTGGACGCGGGGGTGCCAGCCGGGGGTCATCTCCATGACCAGCGCGCGAAGGTCCTCCTGGCTCATCAGGTCCAGGCCGGGAGGGAGGTCCTCGGCGCGGGCCCCGAAGGAGCACGTCGCGTAGCCCAGGGTGGGCGCGACCCCCACGGTCCGATGGCCGGGCCCGGTGATCGCGGTGAACACGTTCCCCATGTCGTACGCGAGAGCGAGCGGGATCTTGCCGTAGAGCTGGACCAGGCCGGTGCCCACGACCCGGGCGTGGGGCAGGTACCGCTCGCGCACGGCGGAGCCGATCCCGTCGGCGCCCACCAGCACGTCCCCCATGACGGCGGACCCGTCCGCGAACCCGGCCGTGACCGTCGAACGGTGGCCCGTCTCCTCGTAGCCCGTCAGGCGGGCCCCGAACGTGACGGCGTCCTCCACACCGGCCAGCAGCGTCCGGCGCAACGCCTCGCGGTCCACGGACAGGTGCCGCCCGCCGTGCTCCATGACGTCCAGCACGTTCAGCCTCGGGTCGAGGCGGACGAAGCGCGGCTCCGGCACGTGCGCGCCGGCCAGGAGCTCCTCCCAGCGCCCGGCCGGCAGCGCCGAGGAGAGCGCCTCGATGCCCGTCTCGCCCAGGTGCAGCCGGTACCCCTGACGCCGGGAGCCCACCGCGGGGTCGCGCTCGTGGACGGACACCTCGATCCCGGCCCCGCGCAGCGCGTTGGCCAGGCACAGCCCGCCGACCCCCGCGCCGGCGACGATCACCCTCACGGCAGGAACCTCTCGAACGCGGCGGCGTGCTCGACGGCCCACGAGGCGAGCGTGGCGGGGGACGTCCCGGTGATCTCCTCGACCGTCGTGGTGACCGACGGCGGCACGGTCGCCGCCATCTTCGCGTACCCGTCGAGCAGCTCGTCCACGAACGAGTCCGGGAAGGACGGGTCCGCCAGCAGCCGCGCGCGCTCCTCCTCGCGGGACAGCTCCTGCCAGCGCAGCGGCCGGCCGACGGCCTCGCCGATCACCCGCACCTGCTCGGCCTGCGTCAGCACCTCCGGACCGGTCAGGGTGTAGCGGCGTCCCGCGTGCCCGGGGCCGGTCAGCGCGCTCACCGCCGCCGCGGCGATGTCGTCCTCGTGGATCGGCGTCATCGCCACCGAGCCGTACGCTCCCCGGACGACGTCGCCGGCCCTGATCTGGTCGGCCCACCACAGGGTGTTGACCATGAACGTGCTGGGGCTCAGCACCGTCCACTCCATGCCCGACTCCCGGATCAGGTGCTCGACGGTGGCGTGCCAGCGGGCGACGGGGTTCGGCTGCTGCTCGGGCGGCAGCCCGGGACGCACCCCGCCGCCGGTCATGAAGACGACGCGGCGCGCGCCGCGCTTGATCGCGTCGAGGTACGGGGCCGCCTGCTCGTCCGAGTGGAACGGCCACATTAGGAACACCGCCTCGACGCCGTCCAGGACGCCGGGCGCGGTCAGGTCGGGCACGACCACCTCGACCCCCTCAGGAAGCCGGGCGGACTCGGGGCGGCGGCTGGTGGCGCGCACGGCGGCGCCCGACCAGGTGAGCCGCTCGACCACCCTTCTGCCGACGTTGCCGGTGGAACCGAATACCAGGTAAGTGCTCATGCGCCAACGATCGTCCCGGCAGGCCGGGCGGCGCACCTCAGACCAGGTTGAGTGCTGATTTCCGGCGTGAAATCATGAAATATGGAGAAAAGCGGCTCGCTTGACGACCTCGATCTCGCTCTCGTGCACGCCCTGCAGCTCGACGGGCGGGCCGCGTTCAACCGGATCGGCGAGGTCCTGGGCGTCTCGGAGCACACGATCGCCCGGCGCTACCGGAGGCTGCGCGGGGAGGGCCTGCTGCGCGTCGTCGGCGTCCTCGACGGCGCCCTGTACGGGCACACCTCCTGGGCGGTGCGGCTGGTCTGCACCCCCGACGCCGCCGGGCCGGTGGCCGAGGCGCTGGCCCGCCGTGACGACACGGTGTGGGTGCGCCTGACGTCCGGCGGCACCGAGATCGTCTGCGGCGTCCACGCGGCCGGCGAGGACGGCGGCGAGCTGCTGCTGAAGAAGCTGCCGCGCACGCCCCGGGTCGTCGCCATGACCGCGCACGCGTTTCTCCACATGTACGCGGGGTGGCGCAGCCGCGTCGCCGTCCTCTCCGACGACCAGGCGGCCCGGCTGCGTTTTCCTCCCCAGCCGCAGGACGTGCCGCCGTCCCCGGTGGCGGTCTCCCTCGGCGAGCAGGACCGGGCCGTGCTGCGGGTGCTCGCCCAGGACGGGCGGGCCGGTTACGGCGAGCTGGCGGCGGCCGGCCGCTGCTCGCAGTCCACGGTACGGCGGCGCCTCGACCACCTGCGCGGCGCCGGCGCGCTCAGGTTCGACGTCGAGATCCCGCCGCAGGCACTCGGCTACCGGGCGGAGGCATGGCTGTGGATGAAGGTGCGCCCGTCGCGGCTGGCGGAGGTCGGGGCGGCGCTGGCGGCGCACCCGGAGGTGGACGTGGCCGCGGCCATCACCGGCCCGAGCAACCTCATGGCCGGTGTGACCTGCCGGGACACGCAGGACCTGTACCGGTACCTGACCGAGCGGGTCGCGCCCCTGGAGGGCGTGCGGGAGCTGGAGACGTCCCCGGTCATCCGCACCGTCAAGCGGGTGGGCACCGTCCTTCTGTGAGGAAGCCGTGCTCCCATGAAGGATCAGACGGAGACGGGCCTCAGGGGCTCGACCGGGCCGGGCAGCGGCAGGCCGCGCTCGCGCCACAGCTCCCGCATCCGGTCCGGGTAGTCGGTCACGATCCCCGACACCCCGAGGTCGAGCATGCGCGCCCCCAGCTCGGCGTCGTTGACCGTCCAGACCGCCACGTCCAGCCCCGCCGCGGCGGCCTGCGCCATCAGGCGCTCGTCCACCATCACGTGCTCGGGCGACAGCGTGGTGGCCCCGGCGTCGCGGGCGGCGGCGGGGACGTCGTCGCCGAGCTCGCCGTTCCAGTGCAGCGTGTCGGGCTCGATCAGGGCGAAGCGCCGCGTGCCGGGCGCCAGGGCCGCCGCCTGCGCGATGACGCGCCAGTCGAAGCTGAGGATGGCCACGTTGTCCAGCCGGCCGTGCCGGTCGAGCTCGTCGATCACGAGCCCGGTGAACAGCTCGGGGTCGGCGGTCAGCTCGGGCCTGGTCGGGTCGGACTTGAGCTCGACGTGCAGGCGCACGGCGTCGGCCTCGTAGGCGTTGACCAGGCCGAGCACCGCGCCCAGCGTGGGCATGCGCGTCTCGGGGATCGCCACCTGGGTGATCGCGAACGGGTCGTCGGGGTGCCGCGGCAGCCGCACGCCCACGTCGAGGGTGCGGAGCTGGGCGAGCGTCAGGGAGTTGATGGGCTTGCCGACGTACGGGAACGCCGGGTCGCCGGCGCGTACCGGCCGCGTGTCGGCGCTCGTGACGGCCGAGACCGTGAGGTCGTGCGTGAGCACGAGCCGCCGGTCGGCGGTGAGCGCGACATCCAGCTCCAGCGCGTGGACCCCGAGCTCCATCGTGCGGCTCAGGCCGGGCAACGTGTTCTCGGGCCAGAGGCCCCTAGCCCCCCGATGGCCATGTATCTCAACGCGCACACCCGGACCCTACCGGGCCCCCGCCACCTTCCAGTGCCGCCACGCCGCATCCTTTTTGCCGGCAATATCCCGATGCATGAACCCGGGCGGATCAGTGGGACGGGCCGTCGAAGGTCCAGCTGTAGATCACCTGGTCCGTCTCCGGATCGCCGCCCGCGCCCGCGTACGTGGCCTGCGCCGGCGCGTTGTCCCTGCCCGTCGCCGTCCACAGCCCGTACAGGCCGCGCTCCCGGGCCAGCCGGGCGAGGGCCAGCACCAGCGCCCGCGCGATGCCCTGCCCGCGGAAGCCCTCGTCCACGCCCAGCTCGTACAGGAACATCTCCGTGCCCTTGTCCGGATGCGTCATCTCCACGCCGGTGACCATCCCGGCGGGCGTCCCGTCCACGTACGCGATGAGGAGGTGGTGCCCCTCGTCCGCCAGGAACCTGGTGGTGGCCTCCCGGCGCGGCGTGGCGTCGAAGAGGCGGCCGGCCGCCTCGACGGCCTCGAACGCGGTGACCCGGCGGATGTCCATGGGGTCGAGGGTAGGGGTCCGATGTGAGGCGTCGCATGCCCTTTTTGCCTGGATAGCGGCAATCTTCGTGCAATAAGCTGACCGTCATGACGGGGGCTCTCAAAACGGTCCGGCCGGAGACGGTCCGGGCATGGGTCTACGGCTGGGTGGTCTCCCGCGACGCCCCCACACCGGTGCGCGAGCCGTGGGGCCTGCGCGTGGACGTCGGCCTGCCCGGCCATATGGTGCGCCACGTCGTCCCGGCGCCCACACCGGCCACCCTGCGCCATCTCGCCGCCCTGCCGAGCGTTCCCGGCAC
This sequence comes from Nonomuraea montanisoli, assembly GCF_013363975.1. Lineage (GTDB taxonomy): Bacteria > Actinomycetota > Actinomycetes > Streptosporangiales > Streptosporangiaceae > Nonomuraea > Nonomuraea montanisoli. The sequence continues at coordinate 181,718 of NZ_JABWGN010000007.1, forward strand.
CTGGCTGAAGCTCTGCGCGCCGCGGGAGGAGGTCGCGCCCTGGCTGCCGCCGTCCTGGGACGTGCAGGAGCAGGAGTACATGATGACCACCTCCCTCGACCCCGCGCCGCCGCGGACGAGGGGCCTGACCGGCATCACGGCCGCCGCGCGGACCGGCGTGACCGCGCCCTCCGGCTACACGCTGGCCGTCACCACGCGCGCCGGCGTCACCGTCGCCCGCCTGCTCACCACCGCCGGCGAGATGGCCGCGCGCGGGCAGCTCGCCGTCGCCGGCGCCACCGCGGTCGTGGACAAGGTCGAGACGGCGCCGAACCACCGGCGGCGCGGCCTCGGCACCGTCGTCATGCGAGCCCTGACTGCGACCGCCGCGGCGGGCGGCGCCGCCGACGCGGTGCTCGTCGCCACCCCCGCCGGCCGCTCGCTCTACGAGACCCTGGGCTGGGCCGTCCACACGCCCATGACCGCCGCGGTTCTCGCCGCCGGATAGGGCTCCGCCCGGCAGGGAGCCCTGCCGGGCGGGTCGTCAGGACCTCAGGTCAGGGGACGCAGGACCAGGGTGGCGTCACGCGCCGGGCCCACGCCGACCGCGCTGATCGGGGCGCCGCTCATCTCCTCCAGCGCCCGGACGTACGCCTGGGCGTTGACCGGCAGGTCCTCGAAGGTCTTGGCCCCCGTGATGTCCTCCTGCCAGCCGGGAAGCTCCTCGTAGATCGGCTTGGCGTGGTGGAAGTCGGTCTGCGTCATCGGGATCTCCTCGTGCCGCACGCCGTCCACCTCGTACGCCACGCAGACCGGGATCCGCTCCAGCCCCGACAGGACGTCCAGCTTGGTGAGGAAGAAGTCGGTCACGCCGTTGATGCGCGTGGCGTACCGGGCGATGACCGCGTCGAACCAGCCGCAGCGGCGGTTGCGACCGGTGGTGACGCCGTACTCGCCGCCGGTCGTGCGCAGCCAGTCGCCCATCTCGTCGGTCAGCTCCGTCGGGAACGGGCCGGAGCCGACGCGGGTCGTGTACGCCTTGAGGATGCCGATGACCTTCGTCAGCCGGGTCGGCGGGATGCCGGAGCCGGCGCACGCGCCGCCCGAGGTGGGCGAGGACGAGGTGACGAACGGGTACGTGCCGTGGTCGATGTCGAGCAGTGTGCCCTGGCCGCCCTCCAGCAGCACGAGCTTGCCGTCGTCCAGCGCCTTCGACAGCACCAGCGAGGTGTCGGCGATGTGCGGCTTGAGCCGCTCGGCGTAGCCGAGGTACTCCTCCAGGACCCGCTCCGGCTCGATGCCGCGCCGGTTGTAGACCTTGGTGAGCACCTGGTTCTTCTCGATCAGGGCCGACTCGATCTTCTTGGCCAGGATGCCCGGGTCGAGCAGGTCCTGCACGCGCACACCCATGCGGTAGATCTTGTCGCCGTACGCGGGGCCGATGCCGCGCCCGGTCGTGCCGATCCGCGCCTTGCCGAGGAAGCGCTCGGTGACCTTGTCCAGGGCCCGGTGGTGGGGCATGATCAAGTGAGCGTTGGCGGAGATCAGCAGACGCTCGGCCGAGATGTCGCGGGCCGCCAGCCCGTCGATCTCGTCCAGCAGCACGCGCGGGTCGATGACCACGCCGTTGCCGATCACCGGCACCACGTCGGGCGACAGAATCCCCGTGGGCAGCAGGTGCAGAGCGTACTTCTGGTCGCCGATGACCACGGTGTGGCCCGCGTTGTTGCCACCCTGGTACCGGACGACGTAGTCGACGTCGCCTCCGAGCAGGTCGGTGGCCTTGCCCTTGCCCTCATCGCCCCATTGGGCGCCCACGAGAACGACAGCCGGCATGGTTCTAGTCTCCCGAGCACAAAACGAAACCCCTGGCGCAAGCGCGACAGGGGCTCTTGCGTGCAGAGACTACCCGACTGTGCCTGTCTGTCCCAAGGGGGCTATCCGGCCGACAGCGCGTCGTAGGCGGCCTCGTCGCTGTCCTTGAGGAACTGCACGCACCGCTCGGCCTCGTCCTTCTCGCCGATGGCCTGGGCGGCCCTGGCCAGCGAGTAGAGGCAGCGCAGGAAGCCGCGGTTGGGCTCGTGCTCCCACGGGATCGGCCCGTGACCCTTCCAGCCGTTGCGGCGCAGCTGGTCGAGCCCGCGGTGGTAGCCGGTGCGGGCGAAGGCGTAGGAGGTCACGGCGTGCCCCTGCGCGAAGTACTCCTCCGCGAGGGCGGCCCAGGCCGCCGGGTGGGCGGGGAACCTGGCGGCCACGTCGGAGGGCTTGGCCCCGGATTCCAGCGCCTCCCTGGCCTCGGGCAGGTCCGGCAGGTAGGTCGGGGGCGGCCCGGCGAGAAGGTTGTCCATAGGACAAGTCATACCCGCCGGGCCCCTGACGTGGCTAGGAGATCTTCGTCCCAGCGCTCTTGAGGTGTTCGCACGCCTCGACCACGCGGGCGGACATGCCGGCCTCGGCGGCCTTGCCGTACGAGCGCGGGTCGTAGGCCTTCTTGTTGCCGACGTCGCCGTCGACCTTGAGCACGCCGTCGTAGTTGCGGAACATGTGGTCGGCGATCGGCCGGGTGAAGGCGTACTGCGTGTCGGTGTCGATGTTCATCTTCACCACGCCGTACGAGATGGCCTCGTGGATCTCCTCCAGCGAGGAGCCGGAGCCGCCGTGGAAGACCAGGTCGAACGGCTTCTCCTTGCCGTACTTGCCGCCCACCGCCTCCTGGAGCTCCTTCAGCACGCCCGGCCGCAGCTTGACGTGGCCCGGCTTGTAGACGCCGTGCACGTTGCCGAACGTGGCGGCCAGCAGGTAGCGGCCCCGCTCGCCGAGCCCGACCGCCTCGGCCGTGGCCAGCGCGTCGCCGGGCGTCGTGTACAGCTTCTCGTTGATCTCGCCGACGACGCCGTCCTCCTCGCCGCCGACGACGCCGATCTCCATCTCCATGATGATCCTGGCCCGCGCGCACTTGTCCAGGAGCTCCTGCGCGATCTCCAGGTTCTCCTCCAGCGGCACGGCCGAGCCGTCCCACATGTGCGACTGGAAGAGCGGGTCGAGGCCACGCGAGACACGTTCGAGGGAGATGTCGATGAGCGGCCGCATGAAGCCGTCCAGCTTGTCCTTCGGGCAGTGGTCGGTGTGCAAGGCCACGGTCACCGGGTACTTCTCGGCCACCACCCGGGCGTACTCGGCCAGTGCCGTCGCGCCCGTCACCATGTCCTTCACCGTGGCGCCCGACAGGAACTCGGCGCCACCCGTGGAGACCTGGACGATGCCGTCGCTCTCGGCCTCGGCGAAACCGCGCAGCGCGGCGTTCAGCGTCTGCGAGGAGGTCACGTTGATGGCCGGGTAGGCGAAGCCGCCAGCCTTGGCCCGGTCCAGCATCTCCGCGTAGATCTCTGGAGTGGCTATCGGCATGATTCATCTCCCTGAGAAGTAAGGCTCGGCGTTGCCCAGTATTACTGTCCGCTACCCCGCGTGGTAGTGACAACGCCTCGCGCGTCACCCGTCGAGCGCCTGTGCTGAGGGTAGGCTCAGCCTGTGGACTCGCTCTTGAATCTTCTCGACCCGACGTGGTGGCTCACCATCCTTGGCGCCTTCGCGACGATCGGCGTTCTGGCCATCATCTTCGCCGAGACGGGTCTGCTGCTCGGCTTCTTCCTGCCGGGTGACTCGCTGCTGGTCGCGGCCGGGATCTTCAGCTCCGCGTCCGTGGCCGTCGGCATGGGGATCGAGCCGCTGTCCTTCCCGATGCTGCTGATCGGCACTCCGCTGTGCGCGATCGCGGGCGCCCAGCTCGGGCACTTCCTCGGGGCGAGGTTCGGGCGGAGGATGTTCGACAAGCCCGACTCGCGGCTGTTCAAGCGCGAGCACGTCGCACGGGCCGAGGAGTTCTTCGAGAAGTTCGGCCCGGCCAAGGCCGTGGTGCTGGCCCGGTTCGTGCCCATCGTCCGCACCTTCATGAACCCGGTCGCCGGCGTCCTGGAGATGCCCGCCAAGCGGTTCTTCGTCTGGAACGTGATCGGCGGAGTGGTCTGGGTCGAGGGCCTGCTGCTGCTCGGCCACTTCCTCGGCAACAAGGTCGATCCCAAGCAGATCGACAAGTACATCCTGCCGGGCGTCTTCATCATCGTGCTGATCTCCCTGATCCCGATCATCTTCGAGGTGATCAAGCGGCGCCGCCAGGCCAAGGCCGCGCCGGTGCCCACGGGCAAGCACCACCGCATCCCCACGAGCACCGACGGCCCGTAACCAGGACCGGCCTCTCGCAGATGTACTCTCCGGTGTGTGGGACGCCACAGGTCAGATCCGATGGGCCTCGCCCGCCTCGCGATCGCCGTTCTCGCGGTCGCCGGGGTCGCGACCCTTCTCGTCATCGGCGGGCGCGCGCTGTTCCTGTCGCTCGACACCCCTGAGCGGGCCGAGCCGCAGCGCGCCACCGCCGAGCCGACGGCCGGCGCTCAGGTGCCGACCGTGCGCCTCGAATGCGTGGCCGACACCTGCCCTCTCGTCACGGTACGGGTGCCGGGCGGCGACGTGCTGCAGTATCGCGACATGACCAGGGGCGAGGAGGTCCGCTACTTCCAGCCGGAGCTCGACGTGGTGCTCACGGACGCGGCCACGGTCCGGGTCACCGAGAACGGCAAGCCGCGGGCCCAGGGCAAGGCGGGCGAGCGCGAGGCGTTCACGGTCAAGGCGCCCTGACCCGACCCGGGCTCGGACCCCGGGCAGGGTCGCTCGGAGTCGCCGGCCGGGTCGCTCAGAGTCCCAGGTCGGAGAGCGTGTACGCGCTGCGGTACTCCAGCCCCTCCTCGGCCATGCGCGCGGCCGCGCCGCGGTCGACGATCGTGGCCACGGCCACCACCTCGGCGCCCGCCTCGCGCAGGGCCTCCACGGCCGTCAGCGGCGACGCGCCGGTCGTCGAGGTGTCCTCGAGCACGAGCACGCGCCGGCCCTTCACCTCGGGGCCTTCCACGCGCCGCTGGAGGCCGTGCGCCTTCTGCGTCTTGCGCACCACGAACGCGTCCAGCCTGCGCCCCCGCGCCGCCGCCGCGTGCAGCATCGCCGCGGCCACCGGGTCGGCGCCCAGCGTGAGCCCGCCCACGGCGTCGTACGCGAGATCCTCGGTGAGGTCCAGCATCACCCTGCCCACGAGCGGCGCCGCCACGGCGTCGAGCGTGATGCGGCGCAGGTCCAGGTAGAAGTCGGCCTCCTGCCCGGAGGAGAGCACCACCTTGCCGTGGACCACGGCCTTGTTCTCGATCTCGGCCAGCAGGTCGTCGCGATCCGTCATGCGCCCAAGCTTAGGGGCCTGATCGGGGCGCGTTCCCTCCGGTCCGCAGGTAAAGGCGCCTCGGGGGTTTGACCATGCCCACGGCTGCGGAATGACTCGGCGAGGCAACGAATCGTAATCGCGAGGTGACCATGTGTATTGCATCACCACAGAGCGATGCCGAACTCCTCGAAGCCGTCAAAGTGGGCAATGCCGCCGCCTACCGCCTGCTCCAGGACCGTCACGTGCCCGCCGCCCGCGCGCTGGCCCGCCACCTCGTACGCGGGGAGGCGGAGGTGGAGGACGTGGTGGCCGAGGCGTTCACCAGGGTCCTCGACCTGGTCGGCCGGGGGGCCGGGCCGGAGGACGCCTTCCGCACCTACCTGCTGACCGTGGTGCGGCGCACCGTCCACGACCGGGCGCGGGTCGAGAGCCGCCGGGTGACGCCGGACGACCCGTTCGACCCCGCCGTGCCGTTCGTCGACCCGGCGCTCGCGGGGCTGGAGAGGTCGATGCTCGCCCGGGCGTTCCTGTCGCTGCCCGAGCGGTGGCGGGCGGTGCTGTGGCACGTCGAGGTCGAACGCGCCGGTCCCGCCGAGGTGGCGCCGCTGCTGGGGCTGTCGCGGGGCGAGGTGTCACCGCTGGCCTACCAGGCCCGCGAGGGGCTGAGGCAGGCGTACGTGCGGCTGTACCTGTCCGCCTCGCCCGACCCCGCGTGCGTGCCGGTGCTGGGCCGGATGGCGGCGCAGGTGCGGGGCGGGCTGTCGCGGCGCGACTCCAGGACGGTGACGACGCACGCGCGCGGCTGCGCCCGCTGCCACGCGGTGCTGACCGAGCTCACGGACATCGGCGCGGGGCTCCGGGTGGTGGTCGGGCCCCTGCTGGTCGGCCCGGCCTTCCCCGAGTACGCGGCGGACCCGTCGCGCGCCCCGGCGGGGGCGCCGGCGTCGGCGCTGCTGCGGGTCACGGTGACACCCCGGCACGCGGACGAGGGTGCCGCGTTCTGGGGGAGGGACGACGAGGACGCGGACACGGACGAGGCGGCGGAAGCGGAGGAGGAGGACCTCGCCTTCTGGGAATCCGTGGCGGACCGGGCGGGCGGGGAGGATGCGCGGGGCGGCGCCGCCGAGAGGGGCGGCGCCGCCGAGAGGGGCGGCGTCGGCGGTGATGGGGCCGAGAGGGGCGGCGTCGGCGGTGATGGGGCCGAGAGGGGCGGCGTCGGCGGTGATGGGGCCGACAGCGGCGGCGCCGGGGCTGGTGGGGCCGAGAGGGGTGGCGGCGGAGGCGGTGGGGCCGACGGTGGCGGTCGCGACGCGGGAGACGCTGAGGCCGAAGGCGGTGAGGGGGAGGCCGGCGCCTGTGGGGCGCGCCGGAGCCCGCGCCTGGTCGGCTGGCTTCAGCGCGTGGCGGCGAGCCCGCGGGTGGCCATGGCGGGTGGCGCGGCGGTGGCCGTCGCCGCGGCCACGACGTTCGCCGTCGCCTCCGGGAGCCGGACGGTCGAACGGATCGCCACCTCGCCCATGGCGCACCCGCTCGGGTCCGAGCGGTCGCCGCTGACCGTGGTGGAGCCGGACCCGATCTCACCGCCCGGCCCAGGGGACATGACCGGCGGGGACGCGGCCCGCCTGCGTGCCACGATCGACCCGCTCGGGGCGCTGGTGCGGGGCCGGTCCGGCATCGTGGCGATACGGCTGCGCAACTACGGCAGGGGGCCGAGCGCGGGTGTGAAGGCGATGGTGGACCTGCCTCCGGGGATCACGATGATGCCCCCGGGCAGCCGCGGCCATGGCGCCGTGCTGGGCCCGGCGACCCCGCCACGGCGCACTCCGCCCCGCGACGCCGTCCCACCCGAGGACGACCCCTCGGGCCGCGACGACCCCTCGCGACGTGGCGACTCTTCGGGGCGTGACGGGGCGGGGGAGCACGGTGGCGTGCCCGGACGGGAAGCCGCCCCCGATGATCTGGGCGACTTGCTCGACCTCGGCACCCCACCGAGCCTCGGCACCCCTCCGAGCCTCGGCACCGCACCGAGCGACGGCACCGCACCGAGCCTCGGCACCGCACCGAGCGACGGAACCGCACCACGCCACGGCACCCCACCGAGCCCCGGCGTCGCGCCTCGCGGAGCGGGGGCGTCAGGCGGAGCGGAGGCGGCGGACGGGGGCGCGTCCTCGCGCCGCCACCGGCACGGCGCCGGTTCGCCGAGGTCGTCCGGTGGCGGATCCGCCGATCCCCGCCCGTCAGGCGGCGCGGTCGCCAGGTGGACGTGCCGGGCGGTGCCGGAGGGCGCGCGGTGCGTCCGAGGGCCCCTGGAGGCCGGTGGCAGCACGGTGCTGCTCCTGCGCGTCCAGGTGGCCGCCGCCGCCGCGGACGGTGCTGCTCCGGCCGTGCGGATCAGGGCCGGGCGGGTGCGGACGGCGGCCCGGGCCGCGACGGGGGTGCGGCCGTCGGGGGCGCCCGCGAGGTTCGCCACGGAGGGCAAGGTCTCGGTCATGGCGATCGGCAACTCCCTGCTGACCTGCCCCGGCGGTCAGAGCGGCTGCGCCGCGGCCAGGCGGCGCGAGGGCGCCAGGCGCGACAACGACCTGTGGTCGATGGTCCCGCTCGACGCCGACCGGACCGGCTCCACGGCCGCCTCCAGCGCCGCGCGCCTGCGGATGCCGCGCGGCGGCCGGATCGTGTGGGCGGGGCTCTACTGGTCGGCCGGCGGGAGCGTCCCGGGGCCGATCAGGCTCAGGCCGCCGGGCCACCGGAGGTACGAGCCGGTGCGGCCGGACGAGGTGGAGGACGCCACGCTGCCGTCGGGCCCGGCCTACCAGGCGTTCGCCGACGTCACCGGCCTGGTGGCCGCCTCCAGGAGGGAGGGGGAGTGGTGGGCGGCCGACGCGCCCATGCTGCCGGGGGTGTCCCGGCACGCCGGATGGAGCCTCGTGGTCATCGCGACCGACCCCGGCCGGCCGTACACCAGGACGGTCGTCCTCGACGGGGCCGTCGCGACCGGCGACGGGAGCGCCCCGCTGCGACTCCCGCTCGACGGCCTCGCGCCCGGCCGGACGTCCGGCGCGACTCCGGACGCGACTCCCGGCGGGACGACGCCCGGACGGACGGGCGTGACTCCGGGCGGGACGACGCCCGGACGGACGGGCGTGACCCCCGGCGGGACGGCGTCGCGACGGACGCCGGCGCGGGTGCGGCTGGTGACGTGGGAGGGGGACGCCGAACTGGACGGCGACGCGGTGTCGGCCGGTGGCGGCCCCCTGGTTCCGGCGGGCGGCGACCGCGACCCCGCCAACCCGTTCGACGGCTCCTCCGGCGGGGCCGCGGGCATGACGTTCGGCGTGGACGTGGACACGTTCGAGACGGACCTCGGGGACGATCCCGCCCTCACCATTACCAGCGAGAAAGATGCGATTTTGTTTGGAATTGCCGCTGTCAGCGCCCGTACGCGTCAGTAACCATAAACCCGGACAAACTGGTACGGTCTTCATGAATCATCTGGCGTATGCCCGGGCCGGTGGCGAATCGTCGGGATTAACCCTCGGACGATCACCCGCTTTCACTACCCTGAGAAAGGGCCGCCAGTCCGGCTCTGACGGTGCAGAGCCAGTGAGGTCGGACCATCAGGAAAGGGGCGGTGTCACAGTGGATCGCTGCGCGCTGTTCGTGGACGCCGGCTACCTGCTGGCCGACGGCGCGATGGCCGTGCATGGGACCCGTCATCGCGAGGCGGTCGCGTGGGACTACCCGGGTCTGCTCCAGCTCATGAGCAACCTCGCGCGGGAGCGCACCGGGCTGCCGCTGCTGCGCTGCTACTGGTACGAGGCGACGGTCGAGGGCCGCCGCACCCCGGAGCACGACGTCCTCGCCGACATCCCGGGCCTCAAGCTGCGCCTGTCGCGCATCCGGCCGGGCCGGCGCGAGGGCGTGGACGCCCAGGTCCACCGCGACCTCATGACGCTCGCCCGCAACAACGCCATCTGCGACGCGGTGGTCGTCAGCGGCGACGAGGACCTCGCTCAGGTTGTCTGCGACGCGCAGGACCTCGGCATCCGGGTGACCGTGGTGCACATCGCCACCGAGGGCGCCTGGGCCGTCTCGCGCGCCCTGCGCCAGGAGGGCGACGACCTCATCGAGCTGGGCAACGTCCACCTGCGGCCGTTCGTCAACCTGGTGACCGGCATCAGCGAGGTCTCCAACGGCCACCACCCGCTCTCCAACGGCCACGCCGCCGCGCACGCCGCGACCCACTCGCTGCCGCCCGCGCCGCCGCCGTCCTCGTCCCTGCCCACGCCGCTGCCCGCGCCCAAGCCGAGCGGCAGCCACGCCGCGCCGCCGACGACCTCGTCCCCGGCGCTGCCCGCCACGCCCGAGGCGCAGCCGTCGTCCGGTCGCGGCCAGTCCTCGACGCCGTCGCCGTCGCCGACCTACTACCACCAGGAGCCGGCGAGCCAGGCCCCGGCGACCGGGCCCATCCCGCAGCAGCAGCCGGCGTCGCCGCAGTCGCCGTCCACCGGGCAGTTCGCCGCGCAGCCGTCCAACGGCTCCTACCAGCAGCCGTCGAACGGCTCCTACCAGCAACCGGCCAACGGCGCCTACCAGCAGCCGTCGCAGCCCGCGCAGCCGTCGAACGGCTCCTACCAGGCGTTCGGCGCCTTCACCGGCCCGCAGTCCACGCCGCCGACTCCTCCCTCGACCTCGCAGGCCACCACCCTGGCCGACGCCGTGAAGGCCGCGCACCGCGAAGGCCACGACTTCGGCGAGTCGGTCGCGCGTGACGCGCCCGCGCTGTGGCTGGAGGCCGTGCTGGCGCGCAAGCCGCGCATGCCGTCGGACCTGGAGGCCAGGCTGCTGCAGGGCTCGTCACTGCCGATCGACTTCCTGCTGCACGACGAGGTCCGCCACGCCCTGCGCCGCGGCTTCTGGGACGCCCTCGAACGCGCCCGTCACTGAAGGAAGGGGCCTCACCAGCGCAGCAGCGCGCCCACCCCGCCGTACGGCGCCAGGGCGCCCGCCGCGTGGGCGTGGACGATCGTCACCTCGGCCCGGCTCTCCAGCGCCCGCTCGATCATGCGCTCCCCGAGGTCCGGCTCGTCCGTGGTGACCACGCCCTGCGGCACCTGGTCGGCCGGGTAGAGGAACCCGTCCGGCCCCCGGCCGCCGTGCCAGTGCCCGTTCTCGTCGACGAGCAGGCGGCCCACCCGTCCCTCGTTGAGCACCGCGAGCGTCTGGGCCGCTCCGAGCACGGCGCGCCCACCGGACAGGGTCGTGTCCACGGCCCGCTGGACCAGCTCGGCGTCCCGGCGGACCCGCACCGTGACCAGCTCCTCGACGATCCGGTTCACCACGTCGGCGGCCGGGCCGTCCGGCACGACCTTGTCCACCCGCACCGGGTCGAGGGGGCGCAGCGCGCCGGCCAGCGCCGAGGTGAGCCGCGGGTCGCCGACCAGCAGCACGTCCTCCCAGCCCAGGGCGTCGACCCGGCCGGTGATCTCGGGGGCGATCGCGTACAGGTGGCGCACCAGGTTCTCCTCGGCACGCCGCCGGAACAGGTCGCGGTGGACCGACGAGCGCTGGTCCGTCCCGGCCCGCGCGGGTCCGCGCATCTCGCGCCAGTCGTCGGAGTCCAGGTCGTACGCGGACCGGTGGACCTCCTCGGCCTTGCCGTACCGGTAGTCGATGAGCCGGACGCCGTCCCGGCGGACGACGGCCACGCCGGCGGGGGCGCTGGTGGCCATCGCGGTGAGCATGGGGCGCACGTACGCGGTGGACTCCAGCACCGCGTACGTGCCGAAGGGGATCTGCAGGGACGTCCGCTGGATCTCCTCCGAGCAGACCGGGGCGAACAGCGCCCGCCCGATCCCGGGCTCGGAAGGGTCGACGAGCCTGTCGATCTCGGGTTCGAGGGCGTCCAGGTGCTCCAGCACGGTGAAGCGCCGGATCCGTTCGGGCCAGGCGGACACCTGGGCGCGTATGGCGGCGAGCTCGTCGCGGAGCCGGATCTCCCAGGCGGGCCGGATGCCCGGGTCCACCCGCGGTCCCGCGGTGACGTACAGCGACACGACGCCCATCTCGTCCTTCATGGCGACGAGCTCGCGGAGGAAGCCATCATCATGCATCAGATCGGTTCTCCTCTGCATCGGATCCTTCCGACTGTAGAGAACCGAAAAGCGGATAAATCAAGACGTTATGGGACGTTGTAGGATATTGTCCCCGGTTTTACTCCAAAGGCTGCAATTTGGCTATTTCTCGGCGCGTCACGACAGCGCGTCGAAGCCGGCCCGCAGGGAGGTCACCCGCTCCGTCAGGTCGCCCAGCGGGATCGTCAGCGCCGGGTCCGGCGACTTGCGGGCCAGCTCCCGGACCCGGGCCAGCTCCTCCTCCACCGCGGTCAGCCGCCGCGACAGCTCCGGCAGCACCGACGCCGGCTCGCTGAAGCCCGGCGGCAGCTCGCCCGCCACCCGCTCGCGCAGCAACGCCCCCTGCTCGGCCAGCCGCTTGTTCATGTTGTACAGCTCGATGAACACCGACACCTTGGCCCGCAGCACCCACGGGTCGAACGGCTTGGTGAGGTAGTCGACGGCCCCCGCCGCGTAGCCGCGGAAGGCGTAGTCGGGGGCACTGTCGACCACGGTCAGGAAGATGATCGGGATGTTGCGCGTGCGCTCGCGCCGCTTGATGTGCGCGGCCGTCTCGAAGCCGTCCATGCCCGGCATGCGCACGTCGAGCAGGATGAGCGCGAACTCGGTGTTGAGCAGGGCCTTGAGCGCCTCCTCGCCCGACCGGGCGCGCACCGGCACCAGGTCGAGCGAGCTGAGGATGGCCTCAAGGGCGATCAGGTTCTCCTCGCGGTCGTCGACCAGGAGGATCTTGGCTCGATCCGTCATGGATCACGCCCCTTCGGCTGGGTCCGTGGTGGTCGACACCCGCCCACGGCTGAGCCAACCGCGCAGTCGTTCGAGCAGACGGTCCACGTCGACCGGCTTGGGCACGTAGTCGGACGCGCCCGAGGCGATGCTCTTCTCACGATCGCCCCGCATGACCTTAGCGGTCAACGCGATGATCGGCAGATCGGCGAACTGCGGCATGCGGCGGATGGCCGACGTCGTGGCCCATCCGTCCATCTCGGGCATCATGATGTCCATCAGCACCAGCGCGACGTCCTCGTTGCGTTCGAGCTGCTCGATGCCCTCCCGGCCGTTCTCGGCGTAGACGACCGTCGAGCCGTGCCGCTCCAGCACGCTGGTGAGCGCGAACACGTTGCGGATGTCGTCGTCCACGATGAGGATCTTGGCGCCGTTGAGCGGGTCGTCGCCCTGCCACTGCGGCGCCTCCGTCGGCGTCTCGACCAGCTCCGGCAGGTCCATCGGCATCGGCGGCTCCGGGGCGGCCGGCTCCTCGACCGGGGTGGTCATGAGCTGGCGGCGGCCGGCCTCGCCTTCGGCGGCGGCCAGCGGCCCGCTGTAGGAGGCCGGCAGGTACAGCGTGAACGTGCTGCCCTTGCCCAGCTCGCTGTCCACGTGGATCTCGCCGCCCAGCAGCCGGGCGATGTCGCGGCAGATGGCCAGGCCGAGCCCCGTGCCGCCGTACTTGCGGCTGGTCGTGCCGTCGGCCTGCCGGAACGCCTCGAAGATCAGCTCCCGCTTGTCCGGCGCGATGCCGATGCCGGTGTCGATCACCTGGAACGCGAGCAGGTCGTGCGCCTCGTGCAGGGTCTCGTCGTCGTAGGCGACTCCGGGCGGCGCGGGCGCGACCCGCAGCTTGACCTCGCCCCGCGGGGTGAACTTCACCGCGTTGGACAGCAGGTTGCGCAGCACCTGCTGGAGGCGCTGCTCGTCGGCCCGCAGCTCCTGCGGCACGTCGGCGGCCACGTCCACGCTGAACGACAGCCCCTTGTCGGCGGCCAGCGGCGCGAACGCCGCCTCCAGCAGGTCGACCATCTTCGGCAGCGACACCTGGATCGGGTGGATGTCCATGCGGCCCGCCTCGACCTTGGACAGGTCGAGCATGTCGTTGATGAGCTGGAGCAGCGCCGAGCCGGCACCGTGGATCGTGCGGGCGAACTCGACCTGCTGCGGCGTCAGGTTGCCCTCGGCGTTCTCGGTCAGCAGCTTGGCCAGCACCAGCAGGCTGTTGAGCGGCGTGCGCAGCTCGTGCGACATGTTCGCGAGGAACTCGGACTTGTAGCGGGAGGACACGGCGAGCTGCTCGGCCCGCTCCTCCAGCGTGCGGCGGGCCTGCTCGATCTGGAAGTTCTGGATCTCGATCGCGCGGTTCTGCTTGGCCAGCAGCGCCGCCTTGTCCTCCAGCTCGGCGTTGGAGCGGCGCAGCTCCTCCTGCTGCCGCTGGAGCTCGTCGGAGCGCTCCTGGAGCTCGCGGGTGAGCCGCTGCGACTCGGTCAGCAGGTCCTCGGTGCGGGAGTTGGCGATGATCGTGTTCATCGTGACGCCGATGGTCTCGACGAGCTGCGTCAGGAAGTCGAGGTGCACCTCGCCGAACGGCGTGAACGAGGCCAGCTCCAGCACGCCCAGCACGCGGTTCTCGAACAGGATCGGCAGCACCACGATCTGCGCCGGCGTCGAGGAGCTGAGCCCGCTGTCGATGGTGATGTAGCCGGGCGGCACGTCGTCGAGCACGATGTGCCGGCCCTCGGCCGCGGCCTGGCCGACGATGCCCTCGCCGACCGCGAAGCGCTGGCGCGGGCCGCGGTCGGGACGCACGCCGTAGCCGCCGATGAGCAGCAGCTCGTGGTCGCCCTCCGGATCGACGCTGTAGAAGGCGCCGTAGCGGGCCGAGACGAGCGGCGTCAGCTCGCTCATCGTCAGCTTGGCCACCTCGAACAGGTCGCGGTGGCCCTGCATGAGCCGCGAGATGCGGGCCAGGTTGGACTTCAGCCAGTCCTGCTCCTGGTTGGCCTGCGTGGTCTCGCGCAGGTTGGCCACCATGGAGTTGATGTTGTCCTTGAGCTCGGCCAGCTCGCCCTGGGCCTCGACGGCGATCGAGCGGGTCAGGTCGCCCCGGGCCACGGCGCTGGTCACGGTCGCGATGGCGCGCACCTGCGTGGTGAGGTTGCCGGCCAGCTCGTTGACGCTCTCGGTGAGGCGCTTCCAGGTGCCCTCGACGCCCTCGACCCGGGCCTGGCCGCCGAGCTGGCCCTCCGAGCCCACCTCGCGGGCCACGCGGGTCACCTCGGAGGCGAACGAGGAGAGCTGGTCGACCATGCGGTTGATGGTGGTCTTCAGGGCGAGGATCTCGCCCTGGGCGTCCACGTCGATCTTGCGGGTGAGGTCGCCGTTGGCGACTGCGGTGGTCACCTCGGCGATGTTGCGCACCTGGTACGTCAGGTTGTTGGCCATGAAGTTGACGTTGTCGGTGAGGTCCTTCCAGACGCCCGACACGCCCTGCACCCGCGCCTGGCCGCCGAGCTGCCCCTGCGTGCCCACCTCGCGGGCCACCCGGGTCACCTCGTCGGCGAACGACGAGAGCTGGTCGACCATGGTGTTGAGGGTGTCCTTGAGCTGGAGGATCTCGCCCTGCGCGTCGACGGTGATCTTCTTGGACAGGTTGCCCTGGGCCACGGCCGACGACACGGCCGCGATCTGGCGCACCTGCGAGGTCAGGTTGTTGGCCATCGAGTTGACGTTGTCGGTGAGGTCCTTCCAGACCCCCGACACGCCGCGCACCTGCGCCTGGCCGCCGAGCTGCCCCTCGGTGCCCACCTCGCGGGCCACGCGGGTCACCTCGGAGGCGAACGACGAGAGCTGGTCCACCATCGTGTTCATCGTGGACTTGAGCTCCAGGATCTCGCCCTGGGCGTCCACGTCGATCTTGCGGGTGAGGTCGCCGTTGGCGACGGCGGTGGTCACCTGGGCGATGTTGCGCACCTGGTACGTCAGGTTGGCGGCCATCGAGTTGACGTTGTCGGTGAGGTCCTTCCAGACGCCGGAGACGCCCTTGACCTCGGCCCGGCCGCCCAGCTTGCCCTCGGTGCCCACCTCGCGGGCCACGCGGGTGACCTCGTCGGCGAACGACGAGAGCTGGTCGACCATGGTGTTGAGGGTGTCCTTGAGCTGGAGGATCTCGCCCTGCGCGTCGACGGTGATCTTCTTCGACAGGTTGCCCTGGGCCACCGCGGTCGCCACGGTGGCGATGCTGCGCACCTGGCTGGTCAGGTTGTTGGCCATGAAGTTGACGTTGTCGGTGAGGTCCTTCCAGACGCCCGACACGCCGGTCACCTGCGCCTGGCCGCCGAGCTGCCCCTCGGTGCCCACCTCGCGGGCCACCCGGGTGACCTCCTCGGCGAACCCGGAGAGCTGGTCGACCATGGTGTTGACGGTGTTCTTCAGCTCGAACATCTCGCCCACGGCGTCGACCGTGACCTTGCGGCTCAGGTCGCCCTTGGCCACGGCGGTGGTCACCACGGCGATGTCGCGCACCTGCGCGGCCACCCGCGACGACATCGTGTTCACGGCCTCGGTCAGGTCGCGCCAGCTCCCGGACATGCCGCGCAGGTTGGCGCTGCCGCCCAGCCGGCCCTCCGTGCCCGCCTCGCGCGCCACCCTGGTCACCTCGGAGTTGAACAGGGCGAGCTGGTCCACCATGCCGTTGATCGCCTTGCCCAGGCGGCGCACCTCGCCGCGGGCCGACCGGTCGAGGTCGATGCGCCGCGACAGGTCTCCCTTGGCCACGGCGTCGATCACGTCGGCCGCGCCGCTCACCGGGCTCACCAGGGCGTCGATCAGCATGTTGACCGACTCGACGCCCTCGGACCAGGCGCCGACGCCGGGGCCGGGCGTCAGCCGCTCGCCGAACCGGCCCTCCTTGACGACCTCCTTGCGTACCCGGTTGAGCTCGTTGGCCAGATGCTCGCGGCGGTCGGCGACCTCGTTGAGGAGCAGCCGCACCTCGCTCAGGATGCCCGGCTTGGCGTGGGGCACCCGGCGCCGGAAGTCGCCGTCGCGCCAGGAGAAGAGCGTCTCCAGGATGGGGACGAGATCGGCCTCGCTGTAGACCTTCTCCTCGGATACGGGTGCGGTCCTGACCGCAGTCATAGGCCCTCCTTGACGCGCGGGGTGCCGCTTGAGTGGTTCAAGTCTGTCACGTTGTGTAGCTCGTAGTCCTGTCCTTGGATTTACCCCAAGTCAGTGGGAAGTGTGGTAGGCACGTTGGGATGACTGCTTCTCCTCAGGCCGTGCTGGCCGCCACGTTCGCGCCCGGAGAGACCGCTGTGCCGGCCGCGATGCGGTTCACGCGTGAGGTGATGACCGCCTGGGCCGTCGGCGGGCTGTTGCTGCACACCGCGGAGCAGGTCACGGGTGATCTGGCGGAGCAGGTCGTGGACGAGCCGTTCGAGGTGGTGTGGAAGCACCACGGCGACGCCGTCCAGGTGGAGCTGAAGCAGCGCAACGCCCCCCAGGGCGATCCGAAGGCTCCCTCTGTGACGGTGGCGGAATGGGGGATCACCTTCTCTCGCGACGGGCACGTCCACTGGGCACGACTCACGCTACCCGGCTCCATGGAAACAGTCGTACCCGATCGGCCGGCTGAGAGCTCGCGCGGCCCGCACTGGCTGGGGTTCCTGGCCGACGCCAGCGACCTGCTCGCGGGCACGCTCAACCCCGACATGGTGCCGGCCATCATCGCCCAGGTCGTGGTGCCGAGGCTGTCGAGCTGGTGCGCCGTCTACACCTCCGACAACGCCGACGGTCCGATGCGCCTGGTCTACGTCTGGCACGCCGACGAGGCCCGCATCGACGGGCTGCGCCAGGAGCTGGAGGACATCGACGCGGAGGCGGTCGAGGAGCAGCCGACCATCATGCACGTGGCCGACTCGCAGGTGCTCACGGTCCCGCTGACCGCGCGCGGGCGCGGCCTCGGCGTGATGTTCCTCGGCCGCTCCGACCGGTTCCCCGACGAGGTCATCCAGCTCGCCGAGGACATCGGCAGGCGCGCCGCCCTCGCCATGGACAACGCCCGCCTGTACGCGCAGCAGGCCGCCGCCAACCGGGCGCTGCAGCGCAGCCTGCTGCCGCCGAACGAGCCCGAGGTGCCCGGCCTCGACTACGGCGTCATCTACGAGGCGGCCGGCGAGGTCAACGAGGTCGGCGGCGACTTCTACGACCTGTTCAAGGCCGGCGACGACTCGTGGCGCTTCGCGATCGGCGACGTGTGCGGCACCGGCCCGGAGGCGGCGGCCGTGACGGGCCTGGCCCGCCACACGTTGCGGCTGCTCGCCCGCGAGGGGTACGGCGTGGCCGCGGTGCTGGGCCGGCTCAACCAGGCGATCCTGGAGGAGGGCGAGCGGGCGAGGTTCCTGACCCTGGTGCACGGCGACATCACGCCGGTGGCGACGGGCCTGGAGATCCGGATGGTCTCGGCCGGCCACCCCGAGGCGCTGCGGCTCAAGGCGAACGGCGAGGTGGAGGCGGTGACCACGCCGCAGTCGCTGCTGGGCGTCTTCCCCGAGGTGGTGTTCGAGGCCGACACCGTGCACCTCGACCACGGCGACGTGCTGCTCGCGGTCACCGACGGCGTGACCGAGCGCCGCTCGGGCGACCGGCTGCTCGACGACGACGGCGGCCTGGCGAAGCTGCTGGCCGAGTGCGCCGGGCTGTCGGCGCGGGCGGTGGCGGAGCGCATCCGCCGGGGCGTCGCCGACTTCGCCAGCGAGCCGAGCGCCGACGACCTCGCGATCGTGGTCCTGCGCGCCCGCTGACCTCCCGCCCGGGGCGTCCTCAGTGGCGCAGGTGCTTGCGCGCGAACTCCAGTTGCAGGCTCATCTGCGCGATCCGCTCGGCCACGACCAGCGAGCCGCGGATAGCGTCGTAGGTGTACACCTCGTACGGGTGCCCGTGCGCGGCCAGCCTGCCCACGTACTTCTCGATCTGGCGCAGCGGGCAACGCGTGTCGTTCTCCCCGGCCAGGATGAGCACCGGCGCCTGGACCCGGTCCACGTACGTGATGGGGGAGCTGGCGGCGTAGCGCTCCGGCTGCTCGTCGGGCGAGCCGCCGAGCAGCGCCCGGTGGTAGGCGCGCAGGCTCTCGGCCTCGTCCTCGTACGAGGTCTGGTGGCAGGCGATCGGCACCTTCGCGATGCCGGCGGCCCACAGGTCGGGCTGGGTGCCGAGGCCGAGCAGGGTGAGGTAGCCGCCCCACGCGGTGCCGGTCAGCATGACCCGCTCGGGGTCGGCGATGCCGCGCTCCACGACCGTCCGGCGGACGGCCGCCACGTCCTGCAGCTCGATGTGGCCCACGTCGCCGCGCAGCGCGTCGCGCCAGGCGGAGCCGTAGCCGGTGGAGCCCCGGTAGTTGACCCGCACCACGGCGAACCCGGCGTCCACCCAGGCCGCGACCTCGGGGGAGAAGGCGTCGTGGTCGTGCGAGGTGGGGCCGCCGTGCAGCATGAAGACCGTCGGGAACGGTCCGCCGCCGTGCTCGGGCCGCGAGACCAGCGCGTGGATCCGGCCGCCGGGGCCGGGGACGTCGAGGTCCTCCACGGGCACGCTGGGCGGCGCGGGCGGGCCGCCGGCGTTGATCACGACCTGGCCGTTGCTCGACTTGATGACCGGCGGGCGCGAGGCGCTGGACCAGGAGTACTCGACGTGCCCGGCGGGCCGCGGCGCGGCCTCCTCGATCACGCCGTGCGGCGTCTCGATCAGCGTGAGGCCGCCGCCTCCGAGGTCGTAGCGGTGCAGGTGGGTGCGGGCCCGGTTGTCGCGCAGGATGAGCAGGCCGCGGCCGTCGTGGTACCACTCGGCCGTCAGGTCGCCCGAGTCGCGCAGCCAGATCTCGCGCTGCTCGCCGGTGACCGGGTCCCAGACCAGGGGCTCCTGCCGTTCGCGGCGCTCGTGCAGGGCGAGCAGCCGGCGGTCGCCGGGCACGGGGGCGAAGCGCAGGCCGATGACGCCCTTGCCGAGCCCGTCGTACAGCTCGCGGACGGTCTGGCCGGACTGGCGCACCACCCGGAGCGCCGGGTGCCGGAAGTCGCCGTACTCGCCGTGGTTGATGGCGATGAGTTGCCCGTCGAGGGACATGTCCGCCACCCAGGCGGCCTCGGGGTGCTCGTAGAGCAGGCGGGAGGGCTCGCCGGGCCGTACGAGGTGGATGCGGAAGGAGCCCTCGCTGGCCAGGCTGATCGCGGCCAGGCCGGTGGCCGACAGCGCGATCCCGCCCGGCTGGCCGGGCGGCAGGTCGGGCGCGGCTAACTCGCTGGGGCCGCCGCCGAACGGCTGGCGCCACCAGACGCCGAACTCGTCGCCCTCGGTGTCGGCGAACCAGTAGATCCACTGGCCGGTGGGGTCGAGGGTGGCGTGCGCGGTGCCCTTGGGGCGCTCGGTGACCTGCCGGGTGGCGCCGGTGGCGCGGTCCCAGGCGTAGACCTCCCAGGTGCCGGTGGCGTTGGAGCGGTAGATGGACCGGTTCGGTGCCTGGCGCGCCCAGATCGGCAGCGTCATGCGCGACGCTCGGAACCTGGCCTGCCAGCGTTCCTCGGCCTTCATCCGGCGCGCCCCCTCCCTTTGCCGCCCGCCTCCGGCCACGGGTTGCCGTCCAGTATTGCGCCTGTATCGCGGAAATACTCGCGGAATGTGGGGGAATTTCGGGCTAAATGCCTCATCAGTAACACCAGTCCCACTTGCCCGTCAAGGAATGATCCTTGCCTGCGACACGGTCTCGAAGATAGACAGGTGAAAGGCGGCCTGGGTTTTCACTTTTCGCGGCTTTGTTGGGGCTCCTGATGGCGTCGCGGTGTCGCGGGCGATATACCCGGCGATTCGGCCGGCGAGTTCGGCGGGATCGGTGTGCCAGGCGCTCGGACCCATCCGCACCACCTCGGTGATCCCGTCGCGGTCCAGCTCCATGTCGAACGTGATGGAGCGCCGCTCCACCTCGGTGAACCCCTCCATGCCGCGGGCCAGCCGCCGCTCCTTGTCCTCGTCGACGGACAGCAGCCCCAGATCCTCGACGAGGGGGCTGAGGTGCGCGGGCGCGGGCGTGACGACGACCACCGCGCCTCCGGGCCGCAGGACGCGCCGGAACTCGGCGGAGTTCCTGGGCGCGAAGACGTCCATCACCACGTCGGCCACCCCGCTCCTGATGGGCAGCGGTCGCCACACGTCGGCCACGAACGCGCCCAGCCTCGGATGCGCGCGCGCCGCCCGTCGAACGGCGTGCTTGGACACATCGAACGCCACCCCGATGCCTCCGTCCACCGCCTGGAGCACATCGGCCAGGTAGTGACCGGTGCCAGCTCCGGCGTCCACGATCACCGGTCTCCGCGCGGCGTCCGGCTCGTGCCCGGCCGGCCCCGCCCGGTGGCCGGGATCCACTCCGGGACCACCGTACGCCTTCGTGCCCGCTCCGTCTTCCGGGACAGCGAAGCTTTTCTCACGAATCGCCGTTCCTGCGCTCCTACGGTCGGGCGTAATGCGCGCCGCGACACTTTCGACGACAGCTTCGACAAGCGGCGCAAAATGCCCATTGCTCAAGAAATCCGCCCGTGCGGCGACCATCTCGGCGCTGTCCGCCGTCCCGGGCACTCGTGACCCCACGAGCAGGCTCACGTATCCCTGCTTGGCGACGTCGAACGCGTGCCCGTTGCCGCACCGTACGGCGCCTCGGTCAATGGTCACCGTTTCATGGCAAATAGGGCAGACCAGAAATTCGATGATGTCAGCGAGCATGCCCCCATTCTTCCGGGCACCCGGCCGGGGCCGCCGGCCGGTGGCGGGGTCACGCCGCAGTCATGCCGCATCGCGCCGCAGTCATGCCGCATCGCGCCGCAGTCATGCCGCATCGCGTCGCGGTCGCGTCGCGGTCACGCCGCCGCGGCCCGGAGGAAGTCGGCGTTGCTCTTCGACTCGCGGAGCCGGCCGATCAGCAGCTCCAGCGCCTGGTGCCGGTCGAGCGCGGCGAGCATGCGGCGCAGCCGCCACACCACCTCCCGCTCCCCGGCGGGCAGCAGGATCTCCTCGCGCCGCGTGCCGGACGCCTCCAGGTCCACCGCCGGGAACAGGCGGCGCTCCGCCAGGTCCCTGGCCAGGTGGAGCTCCATGTTGCCGGTGCCCTTGAACTCCTCGTACAGGCTGTTGTCCATGCGTGAGCCCGTGTCCACGAGCGCGGTGGCGAGGATCGTCAGGGAGCCGCCCTCCCGCACGTTGCGCGCGGCGCCGAAGAAGCGCTTGGGCGGGTACAGGGCGGAGGCGTCGATGCCGCCCGTGAGCACGCGCCCGCCGCCCGGCGCCAGGTTGT
Organism: Nonomuraea montanisoli; assembly: GCF_013363975.1. GTDB lineage: Bacteria > Actinomycetota > Actinomycetes > Streptosporangiales > Streptosporangiaceae > Nonomuraea > Nonomuraea montanisoli. The sequence continues at coordinate 203,202 of NZ_JABWGN010000007.1, forward strand.
TGTAGGCGCGGCCGAGCCGCGTCAGCGAGTCGAGCAGCAGGACCACGTCCCGGCCCTGCTCGACGAGCCGCTTGGCGCGCTCGACGGCCAGCTCCGCGACGGCGGCGTGGTCGCGGTCGGGGTGGTCGAAGGTGGAGGCGAAGACCTCGCCGCGGATGGAGGCGCGCATCTCGGTGACCTCCTCGGGCCGCTCGCCGACGAGGACCACCATGAGGTGGACCTCCGGGTGGTTGCGGGCGACGGCGGCGGCCAGGGCCTGCAGGACCATGGTCTTGCCGGCCTTCGGCGGGGCCACGACGAGCCCGCGCTGGCCCTTGCCGATCGGCGCGAACAGGTCGATGAGCCGCGTGCTCAGCGACTCGGTCTCGATGCGCAGCCGCTCGTCCGGGTGTACGGGCGTCAGGTCGGCGAAGGCGGGCCGGTCGCGCCACTCGGCGGCGCCGTTGACCGACTCGACGCTCACCAGCTTGCCGCCCGCGACGTCGGCGACGACGTGGTCGCCGTGCCGCAGGCCGAGCTGCCTGGCCCGGTCCGGCGGGACGCGGACGTCGTCGGGGCCGGCCAGGTGCCCGGCGCGGATGAAGGCGCCGCGCTCCCGCAGGTCGAGCAGGCCGGAGACCCGCCGTACGGGTGCGCCGGAACGCTGCCGGGGGACGGCGGGCTGAGAAGTGGTGTCCTGCTGGGAAATGGTCTGAACAGTCATGGTTGGGGTCCCTTTCGAGGGCAGGCCGAAGACAGGGGTCCGGCGGCGGGGCGACCGTCAGGGCTGGGGCGCGGGATTCGCTGAGTACGAATGCCGCGGACCGGTACGCCGAGGACGGATGGCCCGGCTGTGATGGAAGCGAACCGAGCCCGTACGAGCGGGAGGATCGCTGGAGAAAATCGGCGGAGCGGAAGCTCAACGCCGTTCGGAACGTATCACACGTTCCGAGCCATGGAACACCTAGCCCGCATGGGCTATTCCCGGGCTGTTCTCGTGTCGTAGCACGCGGGAGCCCCTGTGTGGCCGTAACAATGTTCTTCTCGCGAGGCCGCCGAAGGACACACAGGCGGCGCGCACAACGACATGGAGCGTCCGGCCGCGCCGCGTCATCGTGTCAAGCGTGATGCAGGGCTCCTGCAATCCCGCCAGGTTTTCCTGTAGGCAAGCAGCATTCCATAGGGGGATCCCATGAAGACCAGCACCCGTTGCCCTCGGTGCCACCAGGAGCTCGACGAAGGCCCGATCATGTACCGCTGCGCGCACTGCTGCCGCACCGTCTACGCCGCCGACCTCGACAACGAGTACGTGCCGCGCACCCCCGTCGCCGCCTAGTCTGGGCGTGTGCCACACCAGCCCCTCAGCATCTCAGGCGTCGAGGTCACGCCCCTCTGTGACGCGGTCGGCCCCATGGGCGAGGCCATCCTCCGGCCCATGGCCGAGATGTTCCCGGGAGCGGGCCTTCCGGAAGAGCCGTGGGTCCTCCACTTCCACTGCTTCCTGATCCGCGACCCGGCCGGCCGGCTCACGCTCGTCGACACCGGCATCGGCGCCGCCGGCTCACCGGCGTCCAGTTGGGCGCCGGTGCCCGGGTCGCTGACCGGCGAGCTCGCCGCGGCGGGCGTCTCACCCGCCGACGTCGGCACCGTGATCCTCACCCACCTGCACAGCGACCACGCCAGTGGCGCGGTCGGCGACGACGGCACGCCGCTGTTCGTCAACGCCCGCCACGTCCTCCAGCGGGCCGACCTCGACGTCGTCGGCGGCGAGATGCGCGACCGGGTGATCACCCCGCTCAAGGACCTCCTGCACGTGGTGGAGGGGGACGCGGAGGTCGCGCCGGGCGTGCGGGTCCACCTGACCGCCGGCCACACGCCGGGCCACCAGATCGTCCGCGTCGGCGACGTCGCCGTGACCGGCGACCTGGTGCTCCACCCGGCGCAGCTCGCCGACCCGGCCGTGCCGTACGTCTACGACGACGACCAGGAGCTGGCGGCGGCCACGCGCGGCAGGGTCCTCGACGAGCTGCGCGCCGCCCGCGCCGTGCTGGCCACGGCCCACTTCGCCGACCCGTTCATCCAGCTCTGAGCCGCCCGGCTCTGATGCGTCCGGCTCTCAGCGTCCGGCCATGGCCGGCTGGTCGGACAGCAGCGACGCGGGCAGCGCGACCATCGCGGTCAGCCCCCCGTACGGCGACGGCCCGAGCCTGACCCGGATGCCGTGCCGGGCCGCCAGCCGGCTGACCACGAACAGCCCGAGCCGGTCGCTCTGCGCCAGGTCGAACTCCGGCACCTCCTCCAGGCGGGCGTTCAGCTCGTCCAGCTCGGTGCGCACGAGCCCGAGCCCGCGGTCCTCGATCTCGACCGTGACCCCGTGGGGCGTGAGCGCGGAGCGGACGTCCACCCGCGTCTGGGGCGGCGAGAACAGCGTGGCGTTCTCGACCAGCTCCGCCACGAGGTGGGCGACGTCGGTGACCGCGCCGCCGAGCACCGACACCTGCGGCGGCTGCAGCACCTCGACCCGCGGGTACTCCTCGACCTCGGCCACGGCGGCCCGCAGCACGTCCACGAGCGGCACCGGGTTGCGCCAGCCGCGCCCCGGGACCTGGTCCGACAGGATGATCAGGCTCTCGGCGTGCCGGCGCATGCGGGTGGTGAGGTGGTCGAGCTTGAACAGGTCGGCCAGCATCTCGGGCTGCTCGGTGTGGCGCTCCATGCTGTCGAGCTGCATGAGCTGGCGGTGCAGCAGCGTCTGGTTGCGCCGGGCCAGGTTGACGAAGACCTGGCTGACCCCGTGCCGCAGCCGCGCCTGGTCCACGGCCGCCTCGACGGCGGTGTGCTGCACGCTGTTGAACGCCGTGACGATGTCGCGTACCTCGGCCGTGTCGGCCTTGACCTCCAGGGGCGCGAGCTCCTCGTCCGTGGGCCCGTCGCCGCCGGCGCGCAGCCGCTTGACCAGCCCGGTCAGCCGCACCTCGGCCAGCTCGGTGGCCGCGTCGCGCAGGCCGGCCAGCTCCTCGGCGAGGCGGCGGCGGAAGCGCAGCGACAGCAGGATCGAGGCGAGGACCGCGAGCAGGCCTGCGCCGCCCGCCACGCCGATCTTGGTGAGGATGCCGTCGGCGGCGGGCGTGACCCGGCGGACGACGCCCTGCACGGCCTGGAACTGGTTGCGCTCGGTCGCCGCCCACAGGTTGTCGCCGTCCACGGGCCAGGTGGCAGCCGCGGCGGGCAGCCCGTTCATCGCGGCCTGCCCCCTGACGGCGTCCTCGGCCTTCAGGAACTCCTGGTACGCGGGGGAGGCCAGCAGCTCCTCGTACGGGCCGCGCAGCCGGCCGTCGAGCTGGGAGAGCGCCTGCGTGTAGAGCAGCCGCCGGGTGCCGACCATGCCGATGAACGCCTCGCGCTCGGCCTTGGTGATCCGGCCCCGGGCCAGCACCACCGCGATCACCGCGCGCTCGCGCGACAGGATGTCCTTGGCCTCGCCGAGCATGGTCACGGCCCTGGCCTGCCGGTAGAGCGACTGCTCCGGCACCAGCACCATGGCGTCGAACATGCGGAACGTGGCGTCCGCGATCCGGCTGTAGCCGTCGATCACCTGGAGCGGCGCGGGGTCGGCCCCGTCCACCTTGCGGCGCAGCCGGGGAAGCTCGTCGAGCTCCCGGTACAGGGCGTCGAGCTGGGTGGCCATCTGCGGCGAGAGGTCGCGCTCGCGGGCTGCGAGCTGCCGGAAGGCGGCCACGGTCCGGTCGGTGAGGGCGCGCTGCGTGGTCAGGCGCTGGCGGCCCTGCCTGCTGGTCAGAAACTCCACCGAGGTCAGGCGCTCGTTCTGGAGCTGCACGTTGATCTGCTCGGCGGGGTCGGACAGGTTGGTGACCAGCTCGTTCACCTGGAGGAGGCGCAGCCCGTCGCCGCCGGTCAGCGCCGCGGCGAACGCCCACAGGCCCACCAGCGAGGTGAGCGGGACGAGCAGCAGGACCAGCAGCTTGAGCGCGATGGGACGGCCACGTGTGGGGGGCATGCGACCTCCGGAGGCATGGTGAGATCGCCTCGCAGAGTACACCCCTTCAGGGGGATTTCTCCGGTGTGCGGAGAGCGGGCGCGCACAGCGGTGAGCCGTGGCGGGCGCCTCCTGGCCGCCCGCCACGGCTCACTTGTGTGGATTCTCCGGACCGCCGCCGGTCAGGGCAGCGTGTCCTCGGGGCCGCGCGCCACGAGGCGGTCGCCCGGCACCCGGGCGCCGGGCACCCGGGCATGGGCCGGGCCCTGCGTGCGCCCCGGCGTGTACGCCGGCTCCCGGTCCGCGCCGTCGCGCCGGAAGGGCGCGGTGTCGCGGTCCTCGTCCCGCTCCGCCGCGCGGGTGTCGCGGACGGCGGCGCGGGCGTCGGCGCGGCCGGCCTCGCGGGCGGCGGTGCGCTCGGCCGCGACGTGGTCGGCGGCGGCACGGTCCGCGACGGCGTGCTGGGCAGCCGCACGGTCGGTCGCGGCGTGCTCGGCGGCGCGCTCACGTTCGAGCCGCTGCTCCAGTTCCCGCTTCTCGTCCTCCAGGCGGGCCACCCGGTCGGAGGTCTGCGCCCGGTCGGCGCGCATCCGCCGGCGGCGTCGCGCGGACATGCGCGTGCCCGCCACCATCATCCACAGGCCCAGGAACAGCACCGCGGCGGTGATCGCCCCGGCCGCGAACATCTGGACATGATCGAGCTGTAACGTGTAACCGAACAGGATGTACCTGGACGTCTCCTCGGTGGCCACCAGGACGACGGCACCACCGGCGAGCAGGACCAGAACCAGGCCTAGAAAGGTCATCCGAACTCACCCCTTGTCGTCTGAGCGACTCCCCTCTGCCCATAGGCGCGGCCGATATGCGGCGCAGGCCCTATCCCGTAGGGGTTCCAGGCCAGGATGATGGTCATGAGACCCGATCCCGGCCAGGTGCTGCACTTCTCCGAGGACCCCACGATCGAGCGGTTCGTGCCGCACGTGGCGCCCACGTCCGCGCTGGCCGAGGCGTACGTCTGGGCGGTGGGGCCCGAGCGCTGCCCCGACTACTGGTTCCCGCGCCAGTGCCCGCGCGCGATGGCCTGGCGCGACCCCGGCACCACCGACGCCGACGCCGAGCGGATCATCGGCGCGGGCTGCGGCGACCGGGTCCACGCCGTCGAGTACGGCTGGCTGCGCGCGATCATGGAGGTGCGCCTGTACGCGTACCGGCTGCCGGCCGAGCCGTTCGAGCCCATCGGCGAGCACGCCCACGCGGTGGTCGCCCGCGTGCCGGTGGAGCCGCTCGGCCCGGCCGAGCCCGTGGGCGACCTGCTGGAGCTGCACGAGCGGGCCGGGATCCAGCTCCGACTGCTCGACCGGCTCCGGCCGTTCTGGGACGAGGTGACGTCCAGCACGCTCGGGTTCAGCGGGATACGGCTGCGGAACGCTCGTCGATGAGGGCGGTCAGGCGCTCGACCGGCATCGAGCCGGGCGGCAGCTTCTCGCGGGCGGACCGGCCGGCCTCGCGCTGGAGCACGTCGTTGACCGGGGTCGGCAGGCCGTGCTCGCGGCCGAGCAGCACGATCTCACCGTTGAGGTAGTCGGTCTCGATGGTGCCGCTGGAGCGCGCGAGGCTCTGCCAGGACGAGCCGCCGCCGCGCTGGACGCCGCCGATGGGCCGCACGTCCACCTGGTCGCCGCGCAGCGCGCTCTCCTCCTGCTGGCCGGTGTACGGGATGCCCGCCTCCTCCAGCACCGCGGCGCCCTCCGCCCGGGCCCGCTCGTGCAGCGTGCCGACGCCGGGCGCGTGGCCGCACAGGGCCTCGACGGCGTTGCCGAGGTTGCCGAGCAGCTTGCCGTACTTCCAGCGCATCACGTCGGGCTGGGCCAGGGCCACGAAGTCGCTCTTGCACAGGTCGGCGACCATCTGGCGGGCCGGGTCGTCCACACCCTGGGGATAACGGCCGACGTGGAACATCCCGGAGTGCGGCATGCCGTACGCGGCGACCGTGCCGGGTTCGAGGTGCAGGGCGGGCAGCCACACGCACATGCCGTAGACCCGCTCGAACCTTCGCAGCACGGTCCGCTCGTTGTCGACGCCGTTCTGCGCGCAGAGCACCGGCAGGTGGCGCGGCCAGGGGTCGAGCGCGGCGACGGTGTCCTGCGACTTGGTGGCGAGGACCAGCACGTCGTCGTCGCGCGTGGGGACGGGGCCGTCGGCGGTAGGGATGGGGAGGGTGTCGTCGGACTCGGGGGTGAGCAGGCGCAGGCCGTGTGTCCTGAGCGCCTCGTAGTGGGCGCCTCTGGCGATCAGCAGCACCTCGTGCCCCGCCTGGAAGAGACGGGCCCCGATGGTGCCGCCGACCGCTCCCGCTCCGATCACGATGTAGCGCATGGCTCCGAGGATGTCACTCCCGGCTTCGCGGCCGCCCACCGGGCCGCCGCGGGGCGCCTTCGGGACTACTTGGCGAGGGCGACCTGGGTCCGCGGGATGGCCGCGCCGCGGAAGCGCTCGCGCACGATCGTCCTGAGCACCCGCCAGCCGTCGCGGACGGCGTGCAGGTTGCTCTCGCCGTGGATGCGGCTGCGCTCGTGGCTCGGTACCTCGGCGATGAGCAGGCCGGCCTGGGCCGCGCGGACGTTCATGAGCGTCTCGATCTCGAAACCGTCGCAGTCGAGGCCCATCGCGTCCAGGTGCCGCGCCCAGAAGGCGTTGTAGCCGTAGCACAGGTCGGTGTAGCGGGTGCCGTACAGCCAGTTGGTGAGCCCCGTCAGCGCCCGGTTGCCGAGCGAGCGCAGCGGGCTGATGTCGTCGGAGCCGCCGCCCGGGGCGTACCGGGAGCCCTTGGCGAAGTCGGCCCCGTCCTCCAGGGCGGCGACGAACGAGAAGATCTCCCGGCCGTCGGTCGAGCCGTCGGCGTCGATCATGACGATGATGTCGCCGGAGGCGGCCGCGAAGCCTTCGATGAGGGCGTTTCCCTTGCCCCGTCCGGTCTGGGCGACCACCCGGAGGTCGGGGCGCAGCCGGCGGGCCACGGCGACGGTGTCGTCGCTGGAGTTTCCGTCGACGAGCACGACCTCGTCGATCCAGGCGGGCAGGGTCGCGAACACGTGTGGCAGGTTGTCGGCCTCGTTCATCGCGGGGACGACGACGGTGACGCTGGCGGTGAATGGCCCCTTGTTCATGCCTAGACGGTGCAACCCGGCGCATGCAAGTCGCTTGACTTCGCCTTGCAGAGATCATGGTAATCCATGCCCCATCAGGGCATGTTCATCATCCTGTGACCTGGTGACACACTCGTGGCGGTGATGTGCGGGGGCCTGGTGAGGCGACCTTGACTTCACCGCCCGAATGTGCGCCTCTAGCGGAGCAGCGGCAGCCGGCCGGTCAGGCGGTCCACGTCCGCGCGCGGCCCGATGATGCTCACGGCGAGGTAGGCCAGCTCCTGCGCCCCGGTGCGGGCCAGCTCCGCGAGGTAGTCGTCGTAGACGTTGGTCCGCTGCGCGATGGCGGCCATGTCCGCGGTCGTCACGCCGGCCGTACCGGCGGCGTCGTCCCGGATCCGGCGGACGATCGCGGACGGCGCGGCCAGCACCGTGCAGCCGGTCCACGGCAGCCCGGCGTGCGCCCCGCCGGAGGCGTCCTCGCCCCCCGAGCCCATGATCGACGGCACCGCCTGGCTGGTGGACGCGGCCAGGCACGCCGCCGCGTTGGCCTGCAGGCCGCGGGGCAGGTCGCGGTCCATCACGATGACCCACTTGACCGGCAGCTCCCTGGTGGGCAGGTCGGGACGGTGGTCGAGGTGCGCGAGCGCGGTCATGAAGGCTCCCTTCTCCGAACTTATGGAGGGAGTTTCACAGCATGACCGCTGAGACGACAAAGCGATTAGGCTCTTTCCGAAGGAAGTTCGGAAACTCGTCAGGGAGCGCGTCCATGGACGAACTTGATACGGCCATCCTCGCCGAGCTCCAGCGCGACGGCCGCCAGACCAACCGCGAGCTGGCCGAGCGCATCGGCATCGCCGCCTCGACCTGCCTGGAACGCGTGCGCTCGCTGCGCGCCAACGGGGTGATCGAGGGCTTCCACGCCGAGGTCAACCTGGCCGCGATCGGCCGCCCGGTCCAGGCGCTGATCAACGTACGGCTCCACCCGAAGATCCGGGAGGCGGTCGAGGGGTTCCGCGAGTACATCACGGCGCTGCCCGAGACGCTCGCGATCTTCGTGGTGTCGGGCGGCGACGACTTCATCATCCAGGTGGCCGTGCGCGACACCGGGCACCTGCGCGACTTCGTCCTCGACCACGTGTCGCGGCACCGCAACATCGCCGACGTGCGCACCTCGCTCGTCTACGACCACATCCGCAGGACGTCCCTGGAGGTGCTGGAGCCGGAGAGCCCGAGCCGCCCCCGCACGGGCCGCAAGCCCCGCTGAGCACCCTGAGCTCAGGAGGGATCAGACCAGGGCCTCGTCCGCGCGGGCCAGGATCTCCTCCACCGTCTCGGCCGGGCTCTGTCGGGAGGTGTCCAGCCACAGGCCGATCCGCGGCGTCTCGTTCCGCAGGGCGCCGTCAAGGTCGGCGACCGTCCACGCGCCGTAGCCGGTCTTGGCGCGCTCCCGCTCACGCCGCACCACCGCGGCCGGGTCCGGCGCGAGCACGACCACCCGCAGCGGCCGGGCCGTGATCAGCGACACGAGAAGCGCCAAGTCCTCGCCCAGCACCACGTCCTGCACGACCGGCGTGAACCCTTCCCCGGCGTACAGGTCGGCCGCCGCGGCCGCGAGCCGGTACCTCAGCCGGAGCTGGCGCGTCGCCTCACCGGCGTCGCCGGGCGCCATGTCGGCCCGGCCGTTGACGATCATGCGGCGGAACAGGTCGCCGCGGACGTGCACGGAGCGGGGCAGCCGCTCTGCCAGCGCCTGCGCGACCGTCGACTTGCCCGCGGCCATGATCCCGGTGACGAGTACGACGCCCTTCACGAACCCGCTCCTTCCCCTGCCGGCACCTTCGGCACCACGCCGGCGACGTCGTCGCCGAGCACCAGGCGACCAGCCGCATTCCGATCATTAGTATGGCGGCCGTGGGCATCGAGGGCGGGCCGTGGGAGAGCCTGCTCAGGGCGCCCCTGCGGATCCCGCTGTCGTCCACGCCCTGGCGCTCGGCCGCGTACCTGGTGAGCGGGTTCCTGGTCATCGCGGTCTGGCTGCCGGGCGCGCTCGTGCTCCTGGTCGCCGGAGGGCTCACCTGGCCGATCCGTGTGGGCGTGCCCGTGCTGAGGCTGCTGCCCCGGTGGGCGGTGGCGCTCGGCCGGGCCGAACGGGCCCGGCTGCGGCTGGTGGACGACCGCCCCGCGCCCTCGCCGCACGACCGCCCCGCGCCTTCGCCGCACGGCCGGTCCGTGACGAGCACCCGGGCGCTGCCGGCGGAGGCCGCGACCTGGAGGGAGGCCGGGCACGGCCTGTTGCTGTGCCTGCTCGGGCCGCTCAACGCGGTGTTCGTGGTGGTGCTCGCCCTGGGGGTCGGGGGGCCGCTGCTGGCGCCCGTGTGGGGCTGGTTGCCCGGCTCGGCCTCGGTGAACCCGTCCTGGCAGAAGGTGATCTCCGATCCGGCGCTGGCGTGGGGAGCCGCCGCGGTAGGGCTGCTGCTCGGCGTGGTCGCCGCCTACCTGCTGTCGGGGGCGGCCGCGGCCGAGGGGGCGCTGGCCCGCACGCTGCTGACCAAGCCGGCGGACGAGGAGCTGGAGCTGCGGCTGATCGAGGTCGACCGATCGCGGGCCAGACTCGCGGACGCGTTCGACGACGAGCGGCGGCGGCTCGAACGCGACCTGCACGACGGCACCCAGCAGCGGCTCACCGGGCTGATCATGACGTTGGGGCTGGCCCGGATGGAGCTGTCGGGGCAGCGGGCGGAGGTCGGCCGGCTCGTCGACCGCGCCTATGACGAGGCCCGTGACACGCTGGTGGAGCTGCAGGCGCTGGTACGCGGCATCCATCCGGCCATCCTCACCGACCGCGGGCTGCCCGGGGCGCTGAGCGAGGCGGCCAGGCGGTGCCCGGTGCCGGTGACCGTACGTGTGGAGGGCATGGACGAGCGGCCACCCGCCCCGGTCGAGTCCGCCGTCTACTTCGCCGGGTGCGAGGCGCTGACCAACCTGGCCAAGCACAGCGGTGCGGGCGGCGCGGAGCTGCTGCTGCGCGGCGCGCCCCGCCAGGTCTTCCTGCAGGTTCGCGACGACGGCGTGGGCGGGGCCGACATCGGGGGCGGCACCGGCCTGACCGGGCTGGCCGACCGGGTGGCCGCGGTCGGCGGCACGGTCAGCCTGTCGAGCCCGGAAGGCGAGGGGACCACCGTACGCGTGGAGGTTTCGTGGACGTCGTGATCGCGGACGACTCGGTGCTGCTGCGGGAGGGGCTGCGGCACATCCTGGAGCGGTTCGGGCACCGGGTGGTCGCCTCGGTCGGCGACGCCGGCGAGCTGCTGACGGCGGTGGACGCGCGGCTGCCCGACGTCGCCGTCGTGGACGTGCGGATGCCTCCGGGCTTCCGCGACGAGGGGCTGCGGGCGGCGCTGCGCATCAGGACCGAGCACCCGGAGGTGGCGGTGCTGGTGTTGTCGCAGTACGTCGAGCGGTCCTACGCGTTGGAACTGCTGGAGTCCGGTTCGGGGCGAGGCGTCGGCTACCTGCTGAAGAACCGCGTCGGCGAGATCGAGGACTTCCTCGACGCGGTCGGCAGGGTGGCCGCCGGCGGCACCGCCATCGACCCGGAGGTCGTGGTCAGGCTGCTGGAGGACCGCCGTGACCGCGAGGGCCTCGATCGCCTCACCCCGCGCGAACGAGACGTACTGGCGTTGATGGCCGAAGGCAAGTCCAACGGCGCGATCGCCAGGGTGCTCGTGGTCAGTGAGGCGGCGGTGCTCAAGCACGTGGGCAACATCTTCGCCAAGCTGCTGCTCCAACCCAGTGACGAGGAGCACCGCCGGGTCGCGGCGGTGCTCCGCTACCTGCGCGACGGCGAGCGGGGACGCCCCTAGGTACGGACGTCAGGCCGACTCCGACACCGAGGTGACGCGGCGCAGCATCAGCCCCGTCGGTACGAGCGCCGACACCAGCACCACCAGCACGCACGCCCCGGCCACCAGCCCCACCTCCTTCCACGGGAAGGCTGCGGGCGCCTCCAGGCCGAGCCCGCCGAGCGCTCCGCGCAGCCCCAGCACCGAGACTCCGGTCACCGCCAGGCCGAGCACGACGCCGGTGGCCGCCACGCACAGCGCCTCCCACAGCGCCATGCGCAGCACCTGCGCCCCGCGCGCCCCCAGGAAGAGCAGCCGGGCGAACTCCGCCCCGCGCGCCCCGAACGACAGGGCCGAGGTGTTGGCCACGGCGACGAGCGTGTACGCCACGGCGAACCCGGCCAGGGCGATCGTGCCGATGCGCATGCCCTCCTGCCGGGCGCCGGCCATGACCGCCATGATCTTCTGGGTGGCCTCCACCCGGAGCGTGGGGTGACGCTCGCCGATGCCGGTCCGGACGGCGTCGATCCGAGCCTGGGTCACCGGCTGTCCCGACTCCAGGGTCACGTGGACCGCGGTCCGGCGCGCGCCGCCTGCGAGCAGGTCGCGGGACACCAGCACCCCGCCGCCCAGCGGGGAGCCGTCGAACACCGCCACCAGTCGGGGCCGGGTCCGCCTGCCGTCGGGCAGCCGCAGCTCCACCCCCTGGCCCAGCTTCCACCCGAACGTCGCGGCCTGCCTCCTGTCGGCCGCGACCGCCCCGGACCGCAGCGCGCCCAGGTCGCCCTCCACCCGCGCGAGGTGGATCACCCGCGACACGCCGTCCGGATCGACCCCCATCGCGTTCACCGTCCGGACTGTCCGGTTGGCGAACACCTCCACGTCGGCCGACACGACGGGCACCGCCGCCGCCACGCCGGCCAGGTCACGCAGCGAACCGGCCGCCTCGACCGCCCCCGGTCCGGACACCACCAGGTGCGACCGCCACGCCTGGCGGGCGTCCGCGGCCATCGCCTCGCCGAGCAGCGTCGTGCCGCCGAGCAGCGATCCGGCCAGCCCCACCGTGACGAGAACGGGGGCGGCTGTGGCGGCCGTGCGGCGGGTCGCCAGCCGTACGTTCTCGCGGGCCAGCTCGCCCGTCGCGGACGTCCAGCGCACCAGCGGTGTGGCCACCAGCGCGCCGGCCCAGGCCGCGAACGCCGGTGACAGCAGCGCGAAACCGAGCACCAGCGGCATCGACACGAACATCGTCAGCGGCATCCGGCCGTCCGGCGGAGCGATCGGCACCAGCGCCGGCATGCCGCCGCCGCAGGCCAGCGCCGCCAGGCCGCCCAGCCGGCGTCCCCTGCCGATCGGCTGGTCGGCCAGCGAGGCAGCGCGCATCGCCTCAAGGGGACGGACGGACGCGGCCCTGCGCGCCGAGGCGACCGTGGCGACCAGGCCGACGGTCACGCCCGCCGCGAAGCAGCCCGCCAGCGCCCCGCCGGACAGGGACGGCTCGAACGCCTCCGGCAGCAGTCCCCGCCCCCGCAGCACCCATGCCATCACCGACATGAACACCGGCGCCAGCAGCACGCCCAGCGTGGAAGCCACCACCGCGGCGAGCATCGCCTCGGCCGTCACCATGCCTCTGACCTGGTGGGGGGTGGCGCCGATGGTGCGCAGGGCGGCCAGCTCCCCGCGGCGCTGGGCGACGACGAACGCGAACGTCCCGGCCACCACGAAGACCGTGACGAACACGCCGATCACGGCCAGCATGACGAGCAGCGCACCCGACTCCGCGACCGCCCGCCGTACGTCCTCCGGAGTGTGCGGGGGCAAGGCAGCTCCGGAGGCGAGCGTCGAGGTGGCGGCGCCGGCGAAGGCGACGCCGAGGACCAGCGCCACCACGGCGCCGGCGAAACCGGAGACCCGGCTGCGCAGCGTCAGCCAGGCGACCACGATCAGGGTGCGCCCGCGGACGCCCCGCTCGACGGGCAGGTCCGGGATGGCCGTGACGGCGGGTGCGGCGTTCACGCCGTCTCCAGTTCGGCCAGGCGCGCGGCGATCGAGCGCGAGTCCGGGGAGCGCAGCTCGTCCACCAGCGCGCCGTCGGACAGGAAGAGCACCCGGTCGGCGTGCGAGGCGGCGAACGGGTCGTGCGTCACCATCACCACGGTGTCGCCGCGCTCGTCCACGAGCCGCCGCAGCAGCGACAGCACCTCCCGGCCCGAGCGGCTGTCGAGCGCGCCGGTCGGCTCGTCCGCGAAGATCACTTCAGGCTGGGCGGCGACGGCCCGCGCGATCGCCACGCGCTGCTGCTGGCCGCCCGACAGCTCGGCGGGACGGTGGTGCATGCGCTCGCCCAGTCCGACCAGCGTGAGGACCTCCCGGATCCACTCCTCGGGCGGGCGCCTGCCCGACAGCCGGATCGGCAGCGCCACGTTCTGCGCTGCGGTGAGCGAGGCGATGAGGTTGAACGACTGGAAGACGAAACCCAGGCGGTCGCGGCGCAGCTCGGTGCGTTGCCGCTCGCTCAGCGTGCTCAGATCCACGCCGCCGACGAGCACCCGGCCGCCGGTCGGCCGGTCCAGCCCCGCCGTGCACTGCAGCAGCGTGGACTTGCCGGAGCCCGACGGGCCCATGACCGCGGTGAAGGAGCGGGCGGGGAACGTGGTGCTGACCTCGCGCAGCGCGGCCACCTCGTGGGGCGCGCCGCCGTACGTGCGGGTCAGCCCGATCAGGCGCACGGCATCCGAGGTGGCGGTGCGCTCGGAGGGGGTCGCTGTCCGTCTCATGCCGCCAGTCAGTCTCATGCCGCCAGTCAAGCGAGGGCGGCTCCGGAGAACACGGGCGGCGACGAGAGGCTTGGAGGTGGTGCGCACACTACCGATCGCGCTGATCCGGCCCCACGGGGGCCGCCGGCACCTTCAGCACCACGATGGCGACGTCGTCGCTGAGCACGCCCGACTGGTAGGCGGACACCTCCTGGAGGAGCCGGTCCGCGATGGTCGCGGCGCTCTCGTCCCGGGCCTCCAGCAGCACCCGCTCCATCCGGTCCTCGCCGAACAGCTCGCTGTCGCGCCGGCCCTCGATCACGCCGTCGGTGAAGAACACGACGCTCTCGCCGGGACGCACCTCCACGGTGACGTCGCTGAGCCGCAGCCGGCGCAGCATGCCGAGCAACGTCCCCGGCCGGCCCACCTGGGACGCGCCGGCACCGGTGAGGTGGACCGGCTGCGGGTGGCCGCCCAGGCTCAGCGTGAGCAGGCAGCCGCCGTCGGGCGCGAGCGACACCTGGGCGTAGGCGACCGTGACGAAGCGGTCGGTCCGCTCCCTGACCACCGCGTGGTGCAGCGACGCCAGGATGGCCGACGGGGTGGGCTCGCGGGCGGGCGCGGCGCGCAGGGTGTAGCGGGCCAGGCTGGTGACCACCGCCGCCTCCGCGCCCTTGCCCGACACGTCCCCGATGACCAGGGCCCAGCCGTCGCGGGTCTCGTACATGTCGTAGAAGTCGCCGCCCACCTCGTCGCCGAGGCCGGCGGGCCGGTAGACGCCCGCCAGGTCGAGGCCGTCGACGCGGGGCAGGCTGGGCGGTATGAAGCTGGCCTGCAGGATGCCCGCGAGCTCACGGGCCTCCTTCTCCGAGTGCTCGGCCCGTTGCCGGGCGAGCAGCAGCTCCCGCTCGTAGCTGCGCCTGTCGGTGGCGGCGAAGACGCAGATCCAGATCTCCCGCGGGCCGCCGGGATCGCCCTTCATGACGGCGTTGAGCAGGACGGGCAGCCGGTCGCCGGCCGCGCGGCGGAAGTCGACGGCGATCTCGCGGGCGGAGGACTGGAGGGCGAGCAGCGGGGCGAAGTGCGTCTCGTAGAAGATCCGGTCGCCCACGGGCAGCAGGTCCTGGACACGGGCCCGGCCGGCCAGGTCCTCGGCGCGGTGCCCGGTCATGGCGAGGAAGGTCCGGTTGGCCCGGCGGATGGCGCCGTCGGCGTCCGTCACGAGGAAGCCGCACGGCGCGTCCTCGAACAGCTCCTCGAAGCCGCTCGTCAGGTCCACGGAGGCCCCGGCGCCCGCGTCACAGGAACGCCTTGATCGCCGCGATCGTCTCCTCGGGGGCGCTGAGGTTCGGGCAGTGGCCGGTGGCGCGCATCAGCACCAGCTCGCTGCCGGGGAGGGCCGCGTGAACGTACCGGCCGACGGCCTCGGGGGCGATCACGTCGTTCGCGCACTGCAGGACGAGCGCGCGCGTGCGGCACTTGTCCAGGTCGGCGCGGTTGTCCGACAGGAACGTCACCCGGGCGAAGCGCTGGGCGATGTCCGGGTCGGTGCGGCAGAAGCTGTTGGCGAGCTCCTCGCCGAGCTCCGGCCGCTCCGGGTTGCCCATGATGACCGGCGCCATCTGGCTGGACCAGCCGAGGTAGTTGCTGTCGAGCGACTCCAGCAGCTCCTCGATGTCCTGGGCGCTGAAGCCGCCGACGTAGCCGTCGTCGTCGATGTAGCGGGGCGAGGGGCCGACGAGCACGAGGTCGGCGAAGCGGTCCGGCTCGGCGTTGGCGGCCAGCACGCCGATGAGGGAGCTCACGGAGTGGCCCACGAAGCTCACCTCGGTCAGGTCCAGCTCGTGGCAGATGTCGAGGACGTCCTGCGCGTAGCCGTGGAGGCTGGAGTAACGCTCCGGGCTGTAGGCCGACAGGTCGGAGCGTCCGGCGCCGACGTAGTCGAAGAGCACGACCTTGTACGCGTCCTCGAAGGCGGGAGCGACGAGGCGCCACATGTTCTGGTCGCAGCCGAAGCCGTGGGCGAACACCAGCGGCTTGCCGTCGGGGCGGCCCGAGACCTTGACGTGGTTGCGTACCAGCACGCTCATGATTCCCGAGCATAGGCCATCAAAATCGCTCAAAACTCGTCAGGTGATGGCAAAGGGCGCGATCGGGACGCGCCCGATGGGCATCTCCACGACGTGGATCTCGCGATTCTCCCGCTCGCCGTCACGATGATGATGGGGCCTCAGATCATGTCGGCCATCATCCTGGCGACCACCGAGCGACCCGTGCGGGCGTCGCTGGCGTTCCTCGCGGGAGTGGCCCTCGCCGCGACGATCGGCGTGGCGATCCTGCGCGGCGTGTTCCTGCTGCTCGGCGGTGGCGGACGGCTCGGACACCCCTCCGACCACGGGGCGCTGGGCACGATCATCCAGATCGCGCTGGTCCTCCTGCTGGTCGCCCTCGCGGTCAAGAACTACGTGACCCGGGCGGGCGCCGAGCCGCCGAAATGGCTGGGCGCGCTCATGGAGGCCGGGCCGGGCAAGGCGTTCACGACCGGATTCCTGCTGATCCTGCTGATGCCCTCGGACCTCATGGTGATGGCCACCGTGGGCGCCCGGCTGGCGCAGTCCCACGAGAGCCTGGGGGCGGCCGTGCCGTTCCTCGCGGCCACGGTGCTGATCGCCGCGCTGCCCCTCCTGGCGCTGCTGATCTTCCACCGGCGGGCGAAGAAGGTCATGCCCCAGGTACGGACGTGGGCGAACACGCACGGCTGGCTCATCAACATCCTGGCCTGCCTGATCTTCGTCGTGCTCATCCTCGCGTGAGCCCCGCGCGTCAGCTCCAGGTGGCCCGCTTGAGCACGCTCGGCAGCCCGTACGTGTTCCAGGCGTCCACCACCAGGATCCTGGACTTCGGCAGGAACCACTCGCGCTGGTCCCACTTGGACGTGACCCGCCCGGTGTCGTTCGTCACGCACGTGTTCGGCCAGACGGTGTACTGCGCCTTGTGGCCGGGACCCACCTGGCGCAGGCCCCGGTAGGACGCCTTCTCGCCGTGCATCCAGCTCAGCCGCGAGTTGTACGGGCAGGGGATCACGCCGCTGAAGGGGTGGAACTGGGACTTGCCGGTGTAGGTGATGGAACCGCCGCCGACGGGGACGTTCGCGTACGCCTTCGGGCCGAAGATCCAGAAGCTCTCGCAGTCCGGGGCGAACGCCTCCGGCTTCCTGCACAGCAACCCGGTCACCACGACGACCGTGTCGCCCCTGCGGTGCACCTTCCAGTCGGCGGGGATCTTCAGGGTCATCCCCCGGAAGGACAGGGTCCTGGTCTGCTGGGCGGCCGAGTCGGCGTAGGCCGGGGCCGTGGCGAGCATCGAAGTGGCCGATATCAGGGCAAGGACGGCGAAGCGCTTTCTCATGCCGAGCAAGCTACGCATCCCGACTTGTCATCCGCTGGCCACCCGCTTGCACCCGTCTCCCCGCGCCTAACGGATCTCCGGGAGGCCGCGCAACTGCCTGCGCGAGGTGAGCCCGAGCTTGCGGAAGATGTTGCGCAGGTGCGCGTCCACGGTCCGCGGGCTGAGGAACAGCCTGGCCGCGACCTCCTTCGACGTGGCCCCCTCCGCGACCAGCCGGGCGATGTGCACCTCCTGCACGGTCAGCCGGCCGGAGGCCGGCGCCGATCGGCTGCGCGCGTGCTCGCCGGTCGCGCGCAGCTCGCCGGCCGCCCGTTCCGCGAAGGCCTCGGCGCCGGCTCCGGACAGGAGTTCGTGGGCCGTGCGCAGTTCGGCGCGGGCCTCACGGCGGCGTCCCCGCCGCCGCAGCCACTCCCCGTACAGCAGGTGGGCGCGGGCCCGGCAGAGCGCCAGGGGGCTCGGCTCCAGCAGGGAGATCGCCTCCCGGTAGCCCTCCTCGTCCTCGTGGACCAGCGCCCGCGAGTAGGCCTCGACCGCCAGGCCCCAGACGTGCCCGCCCGCCCGGGTCCGCTCGCGCAACGTCGCCAGCGCCGAACGCGCCCTCTCCACCTCGCCGCACCGCACGGCCGCCTCGATCAGCTCGGGCAGCGCCAGCCCGGCCAGCCCGAGGTCACCGTGCGCGACGGCCCGGTCGGCGGCCTTCATCGCCGTCGCGTAGTCGGCCAGGCCGTTGTTGAGCACGGCGGTCGCCCACTGCACGCTGAGCGTCATGTGCGGGCCCACCCCGGCGAACAGCTCGGCCGCCTCCTCCCGGCGGCCCCGCAGCGCGGTCAGGTGGATACGCGGGTAGACCAGCGGGGCCGCGCCGGTCGCCTCGGCGATCGCCTCCTCCTCGGAGATCATCTCCATGGCGGCGCCGAGGTCTCCGGCGTGCACGGTGGCGGTGGCCAGCATGGCCAGCCCGATGGGCAACATGTGAAAGGAGCCGGCCTCGCGGCCGGCCGCGGCGACGCGGGTGGCCATGCCGTGCAGCGCGTCGAAGTCCCACAGCTCGACAGCGATCATGAAGCCGAGCGAGGGTCGCCTGATCCACACGTCGTCACCGGTGTCCCGCACGACGGGACGCAGGACGTCCGCGGCGGCCGTGATGCCTTCGGTGGCCAGCGTGACGAGGCCGTCCAGCACCACGTCGGAGCTGGAGGGTGCCCGCGGAGCGGCCGGCGCCTGCCGCGCGGCGGCGATCACGTCGTCGAAGCCGCCGGCGAAGACGCCGATCTCGATCGCGTCGAGATAGCAGGCACGCGACCAGGCCGGGTCGGTGGCGGCCAGGCGTCGCGCGGCACGCAGCAGGTAGTCGGCCGGCCGGTCGCCGCCCCGCTCGCGTACGAAGGAGAGCCGGCCGCGCAGCAGGTCGACGCGGGGATCGCCGGGATCCAGGGTCGAGAGCAGCTCGGCCGCCACGTCGAACGCGCCGACCGACAGCTTGGCCTCGGCGGCGGCCAGCACCCGTCGGACGCGGAGATCCGGATCGAGGGTGAGCGCCGCGGCGCGTTCGAGGAACGCGGCGGCGGCGGCCACCCCTCCCCGAGCCTGGGCACGCGTGGCGGAGCGGGCCAGCTCGGCGGCGACCTCCTCGTCGGGCCCGGCGCTGGCCTGCGCGCGGTGCCAGGCCACCCGGTCGGGGTCGGCCACCGGGTCGCTCACCGCCGCCAGCGCCGCGTGCGCCCGCCGCCGCTCCTCGGCCGAGGCGGTCCGGTAGACCGCCGACCGGGCCAGCGGGTGGCTGAAGCGGATCCGGGTGCCGAACTCGACCAGCGCGGCGGCCTCGGCCGCGGCCTCGTCGTCCACGCCCAGCAGCGACGCCGCCCGCCACAGCGACCCCGGGTCGCCCACCGGGTCGGCGGCGGCGAGCGTCAACAGCAGTCTGGCCCCCGGCGGCACCATCTCCAGCCGGGCGCGGAAGCTCTGCTCGACGACGCCGGCCGGCGGCAGGTCGAAGCCGCCGGCCATGCCGGCCAGGCCCGCGGTCCTGGGCAGCTCCAGCAGGGCCAGCGGGTTGCCGCGGGCCTCGGCCAGGATCCGGTCACGCACCCGTTCGTCCAGCGGAGCCCGGATGGCGCCGAGCAGCAGAGCACGCGCGTCGGCCTCACCGAGCGGGCCCAGGGGCAAACCGGGCAGCCCGGCCAGTTCCGGCAGGACGCCGGGCCCGACCGGCTCGCGCACGGCGAACACCATGGCCACGCGTTCCGCGCTCACCCTTCTGGCCACGAAGACCAGCGCCTGCGCCGAGGCATGGTCCAGCCACTGCGCGTCGTCGATGACGCACAGCAGCGGCCCGTCCCGCTCCACCAGGAGCCCCAGAGTCGCCACGCCCACCAGGAACGGGTCAGGGGTGCCCACGTCCAGGCCGAAGGCGACCTCCAGGGCCCTGCGGTGCGGCGCGGGCAAGGCCGTCACGTGTCCGAGCACCGGCGCGCACAGCTGGTGCAGCGCCGCGAACGGCAGCTCCATCTCGAACTCGGCGCCGGACGCCCGCATGACCTGGAAGCCCTCGGCGGCCCCCGCCACATGCCGCAACAGGGCGCTCTTGCCGATGCCGGGCTCGCCGCGCAGCACCAGCGCGCCGCCACGGCCCCGCCTGGCCGCCGCGAGCAGCCCCTCCAGCCGCGCGACCTCCTGCTCCCGACCCGTCAACATATGTCCACAGCATGCCGCAGGTAGGTGAAAACCACCGACGCGAACGAACCCGGCCCGCTGCGACCTTGGTCGCGTGAAGCGCATGCCCTTGGTGGTCCTGGCCACGGCCCAGTTCCTCGTGGTGCTGAGCACCTCGATCGTGAACGTCGCCCTCCCGGCGATCCGCACCGGCCTGGGGCTGTCCGCGGCCGGGCTGTCCTGGGTGATCAACGCGTACGTGCTGGTCTTCGGCGCGCTGCTGCTTCTGGGCGGGCGCGCCGGCGACGTGTACGGACTGCGCCGCGTCTTCCTGATCGGCGCCGGCCTGTTCGCGATCGCCTCGCTGGCCGCGGCGCTCGCCCCGGGTGACGTGGCTCTGATCGCGGCCAGGGCGCTGCAGGGGCTGGGCGCCGCGCTGCTGGCCCCGACCGCGCTGGGGCTGGTCCTGACGCTGTACCCGGGCGGCAGGGCGCTCGGGGTGTGGGGCGCGGTCTCCGGCGCCGGCGGTGCGGCGGGCGTGCTGCTGGGCGGCCTGCTCACGGACCTGTACGGGTGGCGCTCGGTGTTCGCCGTGCTGGTCCCCTTCGCGCTGGCCGCCCTGCTCGCCACCTGGCGCCTGGTCGAGCCGACCCCGCCCCGCGGCGGACGACTGGACGTGCCCGGCGCGCTCACCGTGACCGGCGGCCTGGTCGCGCTCACCTACGGCCTGACGAGCTCCTGGCCGGCGGCACTCGTGGGGACGGCGTTGCTGGCGGCGTTCGCGGTGCTGCAACGCCGCTCCCGTGACCCGCTCCTCCCGCCCCGGATGGCCCGCGTGGCGCTGCCCAACACGTTGATGGCGATGCTGGGCGCGGTCTGGCTGGGGTTGTTCTACTTCCTGCCCCTCTACCAGCAGCGCACCCTCGGGTACACGCCGATGGAGGCCGGGCTCACCCAGCTTCCCCTCGCGCTGACGATCACCATCGCGTCGTGGGCGACGGCCAGGCTGCGCGGCCGCGCCGTCCTGCCCGCCGGGCTGCTCCTGCTGGCCGCCGGCCTCGCCTGGCTGGCCCGCACGCCCGCCCACGGCACCTTCCTCGCCGACGTGCTCGGCCCGACGCTCCTGATCGGCGCGGGCCTGGGCGTGGCCTTCGTGCGGATCACCACGCTGTCGTCCGCCGGGGTGCCGGCCGAGGACAGCGGGCTGGCCGGGGGCCTGGTCAACGCCGCCCGGCAGGTCGGGGGCGCCGTCGGTCTGTCCGCCCTGACCCTTCTCCCGACGTACGGCGGAGCCTTCCTGGCCTGCGCCGTCCTCACCCTCCTCATGATCGGAAAGGCGACACTGTCATGAAAGAACTGGCCAAGCCGTACATCAGCGATCACTTCGCGCCGGTCACCGACGAGATCACGGCACACGAGCTGACCGTGCGCGGCAGCCTGCCTCCGGAGCTGAACGGCCGCTACTTCCGCAACGGGCACAACCCCAAGCCCGGCGTCACGCCGAGTCATTGGTTCCGCGGCGAGGGCATGCTCCACGGCGTGCGCCTGGCCGGCGGGCGCGCCGAGTGGTACCGCAACCGCTGGGTCAGGACCCCGTACCTGGACGGCGTGCCGTTCACCGGGACCGAGCTGGACGTCAGCGCGGCGGCGACCAACATCATCTTCCACGGCGGCCGCTACCTCGCCCTGCAGGAGGCCAACCTGCCCTGGGAGGTCACCGGCGAACTGGAGACCGTCGGCGTCCACGACTTCGGCGGCAAGCTGACCAGCGCGATGACCGCCCACCCGAAGGAGGACCCGGTCACCGGTGAGCTGCACTTCTTCTCCTACAGCCCGTTCCCGCCCTACCTGACCCACCTCGTCGCCGACGCCACCGGCGAGATCGTCCGGTCGCAGGTCGTGGACGGCGCCGGGCCGTCGCTGATGCACGACTTCGCGATCACCCGTGAGCACGCCGTCTTCATCAACTCCCCGGTGGTCTTCGACCATGCCGAGCACTCCGGCATCCCGTACCGCTGGCACGACGACGTGCCCTTCCGCATCGCCGTCATGCCGCGGACCGGCCCGGCGAAGGCCGCGTGGTTCGAGATCGACGACCAGGCGGCGATCCTGCACGTCACCAACTCCTACGTGGACCAGCACGGCCGGGTGGTCCTGGAAGGCCCCCGCTTCGACCGCGCCGCGTGGGAGACCTCCTGGAAGTGGTGGGTCGGCGCGCCGGGGTACGGCTCCTCCTTCGACGCCGGCTCCACCTTGCACCGCTGGATCCTCGACCCGGCCACCGGCAAGGCCACCGACGAGGCGCTGGACGACCTGACCACCGAGTTCCCCACCATCAACGACGCCCACACCGCCTCGGCCAACCGCTACAGCTACGCCATCGCCTTCCCCGGCGCCGGGCTGAGCGGCTACCACACCGCCAAGTTCGACACCACCACCGGAGAGCGGCAGCTCTTCTCGCACGGCGAGGGCCGCCTTCCCGGTGAGGCCGTCTTCGTCCCGGCCGCCGGCGGCACGCGTGAGGACGACGGCTACCTGCTCACCATCGTCAGCGACCTCCGGGCCGACGCCTCCCAGCTGCTGGTCCTGGACGCCGCCGACCTGACCGGCGCCCCCGTCGCCACCGTCGAGCTGCCGCGGCGCGTCCCGGCCGGCATCCACGGGCACTGGATCGAGGACCACAAGTGATCACCACCATCGACGACACGGCTCCCGTCGTCGTCCGGCTCGACATCGACATCGACGCCCCGCTCCAGAAGGTCTGGAACCTCCACACCGACGTGAACTCCTGGACCACCTGGCAGCCCGACATCACCGCCGCGTCGGCCGACGGGCCGCTCCTCCCGGGATCGGTCTTCCGCTGGAGCACGTTCGGCCTGGACATCGTCTCCACCGTCCACGCCGTCGAGCCCGGCTCGCGCACCCTGTGGGGCGGCCCCGCCCACGGCATCACCGGCGTCCACCAGTGGACCTTCGCCCAGCACGGCCCTCGTACGCGGGTGCGGACCGAGGAGTCGTGGGACGGCGAGCCGATCCTGGCCGACCCGGACGGCATGCGACAGGCCCTGGAGGCGTCGCTGACCTCGTGGCTGGGCCACCTGAAGAGGGCCGCCGAGAGCTGAGGCCTCCGGAAACGACGAAGGGCTTGATCCGCTGAGCGGACCAAGCCCTTCGACTGGCTGTCGGGGTGGCGGGATTTGAACCCACGACCTCTTCGTCCCGAACGAAGCGCGCTGCCAAGCTGCGCTACACCCCGGTGCACGCCGTCTTGCGCGTGCTTGGGAAAGTCTAGCGGACTTCGCGGGTGCTTGTGACGCCCTCGCTGCCGGACCTTCCGCAGGGGCCGGGTCAGCGGCGGGGGACGAGGGTCAGCAGCGTCGCCTCCGGGAAGCAGGCGAAGCGCACCGGGGCGTACGGCGAGGTGCCCAGGCCGGCCGAGACGTGCAGCCAGGCCGAGTCGTGCCGGCTCAGGCCCTTGACCCGGGCCCGGTCGATGCCGCAGTTGGTGACCAGCGCGCCGTAGAAGGGGACGCAGAGCTGCCCGCCGTGCGTGTGGCCCGCCAGCAGGAGCTGGTAGCCGTCGGCGGCGAAACGCGTCATGTTGCGCGGCTCCGGCGAGTGCATGACGCCGAGCCGCAGATCGGCGTCCGCCGGCGCCGGGCCCGCCACCCGGTCGTAGCGGTCGAGGTCGATGTGGGAGTCGTGGATGCCCGCCACCGCCACGTCGAGGTCGCCGACCTTGATCCGGGCCGTGGTGTTGTTCATGTCGAGCCAGCCCTCGGCGGCCATGCCGGCGCCCAGCTCCTCCCACGGCAGCGACGGCACGTGCTGGCGGCGGTCGTTCTTGGACGTGCGCCACAGGTAGCGGGCCGGGTTCTTGGGCTTGGGCGCGTACAGGTCGTTGGAGCCGTACACGAACAGGCCCGGGCGCGACAGCAGCGGCTCCAGGGCGTACAGCAGCGACGGGACGGCGTCGGGGTGGGCGATCGAGTCGCCGGTGTTGACGACCAGATCGGGCTCCAGCGCCCCGAGCGAGCGCACCCACGTGATGAGCATGTCGCGGCGCGGCGTCAGGTGGAGGTCGGACAGGTGGAGAACCCGCACCGGCCGCCGGCCGCGCTCCAGGACCGGCACGTCGAAGCGGCGCAGCCGGAACCAGTTGCGCTCGACGACGGAGGCGTAACCCAGCCCGGCCAGGCCGAGACCGAGCATGGACAGGGGTACTGCGACGGCTTTCCTCACGTACTCATGATGCCCGACAACGGGCACGTGCCGTCCGGCCAGACGGCAAGATGGACGTCATGAGCGCATTGAAGGACAAGCTGAAGGCCGATCTCACGGCCTCGTTGAAGGCCCGGGACGAGGTACGTCTCCGGACGGTTCGGATGGCACTGGCCGCGGTGAACGTCGAGGAGGTCGCCGGCAAGGAGGCCAGGGACCTCTCCGACGACGAGGTCGTCAAGGTGCTGACCAAGGAGGCCAAGAAGCGGCGCGAGGCGGCCGAGGCGTTCCGCGGCGCCGGCCGGGCCGAGCAGGCCGACGCCGAGCTGGCCGAGATGGCGGTGCTGGAGGAGTACCTGCCGGCGCAGCTCAGCGACGAGGAGCTGCGGGCCCTCGTCGACGAGGCCGTCGCGGAGACGGGCGCGGCCGGGCCCCAGGCGATGGGTCAGGTCATGAAGGCGGTCAACCCGAAGGTCGCCGGGCGCGCCGAGGGCGGCCGGGTCGCCGCCGCGGTCCGCGCGCGCCTGGCCCAGTAGGCGGGCCGGAGCCCCAGGTCGCCAGGGAGCCGGCAGGCGGGCCGGGGGCGCCAGGTCCCCCAGGAAGCCGGCGGGCGGGCCCAGGAGGGCCCGTGGCGGGCATGCGAGAGGCCTCCGCCCAGGGGGACGGAGGCCTCCGGCTGGATCAGCCTGGGGGCGGGCTCAGCGGCCGCGCCTCATCTGGTCCTCGGTGATGACCTGCGGCGTCTGCCGGGTGTCGGTCGCGCCGTTGTCGCCGCCGCGGCCACGCCGGCGGCCGTTGCCCGGATCGCCCTGGTCCTGGTCGCGGTTGTCGAACTGGTCACGGAACTGGTCGAAGGGGTCGGCCGGCCCCTCGTCCTCCTGCTTCTTCTTCGGCTTGGGCGCGCAGTTGTCGCCGCAGCCGCCGAAGCGCTCGTGGTTGACCGGGGTGAACTCGGCCGCCTCGACGCCCTTGAGCGCCCCCAGCATGGCCTGCTTCCAGATGCGGCCGGAGATCGTGGCGCCGTACACGTACGAGTAGGGACGCCCGCCGATCGTGACGCCGATCAGCTTGTGCTTGAACGCGCCGCGCAGGTCGCCGAGGCTGACCGCGCTGGCCAGGTTCGGCGTGTAGCCGGCGAACCAGGCGGCGGTGTAGTCGTCGGTGGTGCCGGTCTTGCCGGCGGCGTCGCGGCCGATGCCGCCGACCTCCGTCATGGTGCCCTTGGTGAAGACGCCCGACAGGATGCCGCTGACGGCGTCGGCGACCTCGGGGTCCATGACCTTCGAGCACTTGGGCTTGAACTGCTTGCTCTTGCCGTACCGGTCCTTGATCTCGGTGATGGCGAGCGGCTTGCAGTACTGGCCGCGGGAGGCGAAGACGGCGTAGCTGTTGGCCACGGTGACGGGGTCGACCTCGTTGATGCCGAGCGTGAACGTCTCGTACTCGCCGAGCTTGCCGCCGTCGGCGCGCTTGAGGCCGAGCCGCTTGGCCAGGTCGACCACCTTGCACAGGCCGACCCGCTCCTCCAGCTTCATGAAGAACGTGTTGACCGAGCCCCACGTGCCGGTCTGCAGGGTCTTGAAGCCGCCGCCGCCCTCGCTGGAGTTGCGCACCTCGTGCTTCGGGTCGCCGACCCGGTTGCCCTTGCAGTCGCGGAACGCGCCGTAGCTGGGCGCGGAGTAGCCGGCCGGGGACGGGAAGCCGTCGCCGTACTTGTAGCCCTCCTCCAGCGCCGTGGCCAGGGTGTACGCCTTGGCGGTCGAGCCCTGCTGGAACCCGACGCCGCCGCCGTGCTTGGCGTCGGCGACGATGTTGTAGCTGACCTCGTTCTTCTTCTTGTTGCCGCCGAACTTGCGCGAGGCGGCCATGGCCCTGATCTCGCCCGTGCCCGGCACGATCATCGCCTGTGAGGCCGCGGGCTTGTCCTTGGTGCTGACGTACTCCTTGATCGCCTTCTCGGACGCCGCCTGCATCTTCGGGCTGATCGTGGTCTTGATCTCCAGGCCGCCGCGCTGGAGCAGCTTCAGGCGCTCCTGCGGGGTCTTGCCGAAGGCGTCGTTGTTGAGGATCTCGTTCTGCACGTACATGCAGAAGTACGGGTACTTGCTCGCCTCGCAGCCGCCCGGCGCCGCGATGCCCTTGTAGCCGAGCTTCTTCTTCTTGGCGTCGGCCGCCTCCTGCGGAGTGATCTTGCCGTACTTGGCCATCTGGTCGAGGACCGTGTTGCGCCGGTCGAGCAGCAGCTTCTGGGCCTTCTTGCCGACGCTCGGGTCGGTGCGGGCCGGGTTCTGCACGGCGCCGGCCAGGGTGGCGGCCTGGACGAGGTTGAGCTCGGAGGCGGGCTTGTCGAAGAACCTCCTGGCGGCGGCCTGGATGCCGTGGGCGCCCGCGCCGAAGTAGGCGATGTTGAGGTACTTCTCCAGGATCTGGTTCTTGGAGTACTTCTTCTCCATCGCCATCGCGTAACGCAGCTCGTTGAGCTTGCGCGAGACGGTCGGGGCGATGGCCGCCTGCTGCTCCTCGGGCGTCTCGGCCGCGTTGACCAGCACCTGCTTGACGTACTGCTGGGTGATCGACGAGCCGCCCTGGGTGACGCCGCCGGTCGTCATGTTCTTGACCAGTGCGCGCGCCGTGCCCTCGACGTCGATCGGGCCGTGCTGGTAGAAGCGGTAGTCCTCGATCGCGATCAACGCCGTCTGCATGATCGGCGCGACCTTGTCCAGGGTCACCGACTGGCGGTTCTCGTAGTAGAACTGCGCGAACTGCTTGCCGTCGGCGTCGCGCAGGATCGTGCGCTCGGGAAGCGGAGGCTCTTCGAGGTTCTCCGGCTTGAGGTTGATCTCCTTCATCGCCGTGTTCGCGGTGATTCCCGCCCCGCCGACGGCGGGCAGCGCGATCGCGGCCGTCAGCACGCCGGCCGCCGCGCCGGCGGCGATCAGGCGCACGATGTTCACGAACGGTGAGGAACGATCTTTACCCTGAGCTTGCACAGCACCCAGGGTACGTCGAAAGGGTGACCTTATCGGTAACTCGATCACATTTCGCCTTGACTGACGGGGGTGACTAGTCATTCCCGGTCAACGGAGCGGCGAGAAATTGGTCCTCTGGGGTCTGTCGGCCCGAACGTCTAGTTGCGTACGTTCTCCTCTGCGGCAACTGAATACGGAGGCTCGGCGCCCGCGCCCGTCGGCCCCAAATGACGACTGACCACCTAAGGGGAGTGGGGTCGAAAAATGTGGATCACGGATTGGACCTCCCGTGCCGCCTGTCGTGGTGCGGACCCGGACGCGCTGTTCGTCCAGGGAGCCGCACAGAACAGGGCTAAGCTGATCTGCCGAGGATGCCCGGTCCGTACCGAATGCCTCGCCGATGCGCTGGACAACCGCATCGAGTTCGGGGTGTGGGGCGGTATGACGGAACGGGAACGCCGGGCCCTGCTCCGGCGGCGGCCTGACGTGGACTCGTGGCGCGAGCTGCTCGAGTCCGCCAAGGAAGAGTACGAGCGCACCAATGAGCTGATCGCGGGCTGAGCTGCCCGGAGTACGGCCGGCGTCGGACGCCGGCCGTACTCATGCGCTCGCCAGGAGCTCTCCGATCTGGCGCAGACCCGCGAGATCGTGGACGTCCTCCGACATGGCGCGAACCTGGACGACCGGCACCGTGGGATGCGCGGAGACGAAGTGCTCCTGCTCCCGGTGCTCGCGGGCCACGAGTTGCATCCTGCCGGTGTGCAGCCGCAGTACGGCGGCGGTCAGCTCGTGCTCGCCACGCGACTCCAGGTCCTCGGCCGCGGCGGCGCTGCGGGCGGCGGACAGGCCGTTCGCGGGCGCGTCGTGGACGCGGTTCACCACCAGGCCGGCGAGGGGCATGCGCTCCTCGGCGAGCCGCTCGACGAAGTACGACGCCTCGCGCATCGCGTCCCGCTCGGGCGCGGCCACGACGACGAACGCGGTGCCCGGCGCCTGCAGGAGCTTGTACGTCAGCTCCGCGCGCTGCCGGAAGCCGCCGAAGACGGCGTCGAGGGCCGAGACGAACGTCTGCAGGTCCTTGAGCACCTGTGCGCCGAGCAGCTTGGTCATGGCGCCCGCGACGAGCCCGAACCCGGCGTTGAGCAGCTTGAACGCGCTGCGCCCACCGGCCTTGGCCGGGGCGGTCAGCAGCCGGATGAACCTGCCGTCGAGGAACCTGCCGAGCCGTTCCGGCGCGTCCAGGAAGTCGAGCGCGGAGCGGGACGGCGGCGTGTCCACCACGATCAGGTCCCACTCGTCGGAGCGGCGGAGCTGGCCGAGCTTCTCCATCGCCATGTACTCCTGCGTGCCGGAGAAGCTGGACGACAGCGACTGGTAGAAGGGGTTGGACAGGATCTGCCGGGCGCGCTCGGGGTCGGCGTGCGCCTCGATGATCTCGTCGAA
The DNA here is from genome assembly GCF_013363975.1 of Nonomuraea montanisoli. GTDB lineage: Bacteria > Actinomycetota > Actinomycetes > Streptosporangiales > Streptosporangiaceae > Nonomuraea > Nonomuraea montanisoli. Next base: position 231,618 of record NZ_JABWGN010000007.1, read on the forward strand.
CGTCCGCTTCATGTCGAGCATCATGGCGTAGAGCTGGCCGCCGCCCTCGTGCCGGCTGACCAGCCGGGGCGTGTTGTCGAGCTCGGTGAGCCCCATCGACTGCGCGAGCCGCCTGGCCGGGTCGACGGTGAGCACGACCGCGCACCGGCCGCGCTCGGCCGCGCGCAGCCCCAGGGCGGCCGCCGTGGTGGTCTTGCCCACGCCCCCGGCCCCGCAGCAGACGATGATCCGGGTGCCCGGGTCGTCGATGATCGCGTCGATGTCGAGGGGGACGGGCCTGGCCGCGGACCTCTTCGCGTCCTTCACGCTGCTCCTTGGGTGCGGATGCTCTCTGCCAGCTCGTACAGGCCGGCCAGGTCGACGCCGTCGGCGAGCAGCGGCAGCTCGTAGCGCGGCAGCGCCGCCTCGGACAGCGCCTCGCGCTCCTCGTGTTCGAGCACGGCGCGGTGGGCGTACTCGACGACCTCGCCGGCCAGCGCCTCGGCCACCGCGTCGGCGTCGGCGCCGTCGGCGAGCCCGGCCGCCTTGAGGCCCAGCGCCAGCTCCGTGACGTCGAATCCGCCCTTGACAGCCTTGTCAAGGGCGGTGCGGGGGAGCTGGGACTCCCGCACCATGTTGATGAAGACGCCACCGGCCGGCAGGCCCGCCTCGCGCAGTTCGGCGATGCCGTCGAGCGTCTCCTGCACCGGCATCTCCTCCAGCAGCGTGACGAAGTGGACCGCCGTCTCCGGGGACTTCACGACGCCGCTGACCAGGTCGGAGTGGTTCTTGATCGGGCCGACCCTGGCCAGGCCGGCGACCTCCTGGGTGACGTTGAGGAAGCGGGTGATGCGGCCCGTGGGCGGGGCGTCCAGCACGACCGCGTCGTACACGCGCTTGCCGTTCTTGCCGCGCCTGCGCACCGCCTCGGTGGTCTTGCCGGTGACGAGCACGTCGCGAAAGCCGGGGGCGACCGTGGTGGCGAAGTCGACGACGCCCATCTTGGTCAGCGCGCGACCGGCCCGGCGCATGCCGTAGAACATCTCCAGGTAGTCGAGCATGGCCTCCTCGGGATCGACGGACAGCGCGTAGACGTCGCCGCCCGACGGGGCCACGGCGATCTTGCGCTCCTCGTACGGGAGGGGCGGCAGATCGAAGATCTGCGCGATGCCCTGGCGGCCCTCGACCTCGACCAGCAGCACCTTGCGGCCACCGGCGGCGAGCGCGAGGGCGAGGGCGGCGGCCACCGTCGTCTTGCCGGTTCCGCCCTTGCCGGTGACGACGTGCAGGCGCACGCCGTCCCAATCGGTGTCCCGAGACTCCACGTTTTGAGGCTACCGAACGGTCACTTGCGGCCAGCCGACGCCTGCCCTTTGAGATTGCTCACATTAGTGTGGCCCCCATGAAGAAATGGGAGTATCTCACCGCCCCGGTGCTGATCCACAACACCAAGATGATCCTCGACAACTTCGGCGCCGACGGCTGGGAGCTGGTCCAGATCCTGCAGGGCGCCTCGCCGGAGCAGCTCGTCGCCTACTTCAAGAGGGAGAAGCAGTGACCCCGGAGCAGAGACTCGCCGAGCTCGGTCTGACGTTGCCCGAGGTCGTTCCGCCGCTGGCCGCGTACGTGCCGGCCATGCGCACGGGCGACCTCGTCTACACCTCCGGCCAGGTGCCCATGGTCGAGGGCAAGCTGCCGCTCGTGGGCAAGGTCGGCGCGGAGCTGACCGTGGACGAGGGCAGGGAGATGGCGCGGATCTGCGCGCTCAACGCCCTCGCCGCGCTCAAGTCGGAGGTGGGCGACCTGGGGAGGATCGTCCGGATCGTCAAGGCCGTCGTGTTCGTGGCGAGCGACCCGGGCTTCACCGGGCAGCCGCAGGTGGCCAACGGCGCGAGCGAGCTGCTGGCCGAGGTGCTGGGCGAGGCGGGGCGGCACGCGCGCAGCGCGGTCGGGGTGGCTTCGCTGCCCCTGGACGCGCCGGTCGAGGTGGAGCTGATCGCCGAGGTCTCCTGAGGCAAAAACCCCGGATCCGGATATGTCACGATGACCGAGTGGTGTTCTGAAGGAGGTCATGTGACAGGTCTTCCGCTTCCGGGCGATCTGGCCGCGCGTGCCAGGGACGTCCTGTCCGGCCGCGTCACGCCGGAGCCGCCGCGCGACTCCGCCACCGTGGTCGTCCTGCGCGAAGGGCCGGGCGGGCTTGAGGTCTACCTGCTGCGGCGGAAGTCGACCATGGCCTTCGCGGCGGGCGCGCACGTCTTCCCCGGCGGCGGCGTCGACCCGCGCGACACCGACCAGGCCGTCGCCTGGGCCGGCCCGTCCACCGAGGAGTGGGGGCGGCTGCTCGGCGCGGACGAGCGGGTCGCGCGGGGACTGGTGTGCGCGGCCGTACGGGAGACCTTCGAGGAGTGCGGCGTGCTCCTCGCCGGCCCCGACGAGCGGTCGGTTGTCGCCGACACCACCGGCGACGACTGGGAGGCCGACCGGCTCGCCCTCATCGACCGCGGCCTCGCCTTCGCCGACTTCCTGTCCCGGCGCGGGCTCGTGCTCCGCTCCGACCTGCTCAAGCCGTGGGCCCACTGGATCACCCCGGAGATCGAGCCGCGGCGCTTCGACACCAGGTTCTTCGTCGCCGTGCTCCCCGAGGGGCAGCGCGCCCGCGACGTGAGTGGCGAGGCCGACCACGCCACCTGGCGGCGCCCGGCCGAGGCCCTCGACCAGGCCCGCGCGGGGGAGATCTTCCTGATGCCGCCGACGTACCGCACGCTGACCGAGCTGGCGGAGCACGACGGCGTGGACGGCGTGGACGGCGTGCTGGCCGCCCCGCGCGAGATCGTCACGATCATGCCGCGCGTCGTGGAGGTCGGCGGCGAGCTGCGGCTGGTGGTCGCGTGAGCCGGTCGCGGTCGTCGCGCTGCCTGAGCGGGCCGCGGGCGGTGGTCGCGTGAGCGGGCTGCACATCCCGATCGGCACGCCCGACGGCTCGCGCACCGAGCACGCCGAGAACCTCCTCGCGCCCAACCCGTCGATCATGACTCTCGACGGCACCAACACGTGGGTCGTCGGCGGCGCGGACGAGGTGGCCGTCGTCGACCCGGGCCCCGACGACGAGCGTCACCTGCTCCGGGTCCGTGACCGCCTGGGGGAGCGCAGGGTGAGCGAGATCCTGCTCACCCACGGGCACGTCGACCACAGCGGCGGCGCCCGGCGCTTCGCCGAGCTGGTCGGCGCCCCCGTGCGCGCCCTCGACCCGCGCCACCGGCTGGGCGGCGAGGGGCTGGCCGACGGTGACGTGGTGACGGCCGGGGGCGTGGAGATCCACGTGTACGGCACGCCGGGGCACTCGTTCGACTCGCTGTGCTTCTGGCTGCCGGCCGACCGGGCGATGCTCACCGGCGACACCGTGCTCGGGCGGGGCACCACCGTCATCGCCGAGGACGGCGGCCTGGGGGACTACCTGCGCAGCCTCGACCGTCTCCGGGCGACGGCCGAGAGCCTGGAGGCGCGGGCGCTGCTGCCCGGCCACGGCCCGGTGCTGCCCGACCCGATCGCCGCGCTCGACGGCTACATCGCCCACCGGCGCGAGCGACTGGACCAGATCCGGGCGGCGATGGCGCAGGGCGCGCGCACGTCGCGCGCCATCGTCGAGATCGTGTACGCGGACGTGGACCGCTCGCTCTGGCCCGCCGCAGAGATGTCGGTCCGAGCCCAGCTCGACTACCTGGAGCAGCCCACCTGACACCCCAAGGGGTCTTGCCGGGGCGGCCCTCAGGTTGCGAGAGCAGCCGTTTTGCTGGAGCGGCCGTTTCGGCTATCTGGAGCGGTTGTAGAGGCGGTCCATGTCGAGGATGACCACGGCCTTGGCCTCGATGCGCAGCCAGCCGCGCTGCGCGAAGTCGGCCAGCGCCTTGTTGACGGTCTCGCGGGAGGCGCCGACGAGCTGGGCCAGCTCCTCCTGCGTGAGGTCGTGGTGGACGCGCAGGCCGTCCTCGGTCTTGGTGCCGAACCGCTCGGCGAGGTCGAGGAGCTGCTTGGCCACCCGTCCGGGCACGTCGGTGAACACCAGGTCGGCCAGCACGTCGTTGGTGCGGCGCAGCCGCTGCGCCAGGGCGCGCAGCAGGTGGAGCGCCACCTCCGGACGGCCGGTCAGCCAGGGGCGCAGGTCGTCGTGGCCGAGCCCGGCCAGCCGCACCTCGGTCAGGGCCGTGGCGCTGGCCGTACGCGGCCGGGGGTCGAACAGCGACAACTCGCCGAACATCTCGCTGGGACCCAGCACGCTGAGCAGGTTCTCGCGGCCGTCGGGCGACTGGCGCGAGAGCTTGATCTTGCCTTCGAGGACGACGTAGAGCCGGTCGCCCGTCTCGCCCTCGTGGAAGAGGGTCTGCCCCTTCGACAGCTGGACCTCGGTGATGCTCGTGCGCAGCGCCGCTGCGCTCTCGCGGTCGAGCGCGGCGAACAGGGGGGCCTTGCCCAGCACATCTTCGGTGTTCACTCTGCCTCCTCTGCTGCCATTGTGACGCACCCCACTGAAGGCGCCGCACATAGGCTAGGGGAATGCCCCAAGAGTCAAGGCTCGCCCTCGTCCGTCGTGCCCGCAGGATGAATCGCATCCTTGCGGAAACCTACCCCGACGCACATTGCGAGCTCGACTTCGGTACCCCGCTTGAGCTGCTGGTAGCGACGATCCTGTCCGCTCAGTGCACGGACAAACGGGTCAACATGGTGACTCCCATCCTCTTTGCGAAGTATCCCACTGTTGAGGACTACGCCGCTGCAGACCCATCCGAGATGGAAGAAATCATCCGCTCGACCGGGTTCTTCCGGGCCAAGACCAACAGCATCATCGGCATGGCCAAGGCCGTGACCGAGCGCTACCGGGGCGAGGTGCCCGGCAAGCTGAAGGACCTGGTCACGCTGCCCGGCGTCGGCCGCAAGACCGCCAACGTCGTGCTCGGCAACGCCTTCGGCGTGCCCGGCCTGACCGTGGACACGCACTTCCAGCGGCTCGTACGCCGGTTCGGCTGGACCGACGAGACCGACCCGGTCAAGATCGAGCACTTCGTGGGCGAGCTGATCCCCAAGCGGGAGTGGACGGTGTTCTCCCACCGGCTCATCTGGCACGGGCGCCGCATCTGCCACGCCCGCCGTCCGGCCTGCGGGGTGTGCCCGCTCGCCGCGCTCTGCCCCTCGTACGGCGCCGGCCCGACCGACGCCGCCCAGGCGGCCAAGCTCGTCCGCCCCGGCCCCTTCTCGTGACCGGCCCCATCGACGAGGCCGTCCCGATCGACGGGGACGGGAAGTCTCGCGGAGGGCGGCGTGTTGGAGATGGCGTGATCGTGGTCCCCGACTGGCTCGACAGACTGGCCGCGCAGGCCGTACGGATCCCCGTCCCCGAAGGGCTGCGCCCGCCCGAGCGAGGCGGTCGCCCGGCCGCGGTGCTGCTGCTCTTCGGCGAGGGCCCGCTGGGCCCCGACGTGCTGCTCATCCAGCGCAGCACCCGCGGGCGCAGGCACGCGGGCCAGCCGGCCTTCCCCGGCGGCGGGGTGGACCCCGGCGACGGCGGCCCCGTCGGCGCCGCCCTGCGCGAGGCGGCCGAGGAGACCGGCCTCGAACCGTCCGGGGTGACCGTGCTGTGCTCCATGCCCGAGCTGTACGTCTGGCGCAGCGACAACCGCGTCACCCCCGTCGTCGGCTGGTGGCACGAGCCCTCCGCCGTCCACGCGGCCTCGCCCGACGAGGTGGACTCGGTGGAGCGGGTGCCGATCGCCGAGCTCGTCGATCCCGGCAACCGGTTCACGCTGCGGCATCCACGCGGTTTCGCCGGGCCGGCGTTCCGGGTGCGCGGGATGCTCGTGTGGGGGTTCACCGCGATGGTGCTGGACGCGGTGCTGCGCGAGGCCGGGCTGGAACGGCCCTGGGACCCCGGCCGGGTGGAGCCCATGCCGCCCGACGTCCTCGCCCGCGGCTGACGTCCTGAGCGTGGCTGGAGGGCTCTGGGGAACGGACGTCCTGAGAGCGGCTGGAGGCCCTGGGGAAGGGACGTCCTAGACGTCCTCGCCCATCGCGAGGGCGACGCCCAGGGCGGCCCAGGCGGCCACGTCCGCGTCGCCGTCCGCCGCGAGCACCCGCAGCGCGTCCAGACCCGCCTGGTCCGGCGGGTCGCCCAGCACGTGCTGGAGCGCGTACGCGGCGCCGTACCTCACCCTGGCGTCGGCGTGACCGGAGAGGTCGATCACCGACGGCAGGGCGCGCGGGTCGGCGAGGTGCCCGAAGGCGATGAGCACCGAGTAGAGCAGCATCGGGTCGTCCTCGCCCGCCGCGAGGCGGCGCAGCACCGGAAGGGCCCGGTCGGCGAACGGCCGCAGCATGCCCATGACGTCGACGCCCAGCAGGCGCTCCTTGACCGTGCCCGCCTCGCACAGCCGCCTGGCCTCGACGAACGACTCCAGGTCGGCCCGCTGCCACAGCTCGGAGATCACGTGCCACCGCAGCGGCCCGTCGGGGTCGGCGTCGGAGAGAGCCGTCTCGACCAGGCCGCGGACGGTTCCCTCCAACGGCGGCATAACGCTCAAGGTAGTCAGGAGGGGACGCTGCGCTCCGGCAAGACGTGCACACTTGACCCTATCGCTGGTTACCTTTGAAGCGTGCGCGGTGATCTGCTCGACCTCATCCTGATCGGCCTTGTGATCGCCTTTGGCGTGTCGGGTTACCGGCAGGGGTTCATCATCGGCGCCATGAGCTTCGTGGGCTTCGTCGGCGGGGCCGTGCTGGGCGTGTTCATCGCGCCGCCCATCTCCAAGGCCGTGGTCGACGGCGACACCCCGCAGGCCCTGCTCGCGATCGTCATCGTGTTCCTGTCGGCCACGATCGGGCAGTTCGCCTCCTCGACGATCGGTGCGGTCGTGCGCAGCCACGTCACCTGGGAGCCGGCCAAGGTGGCCGACGCCGTCGGCGGCACGTTCGCCAGCGCCCTGTCGGTGCTGGTGATCGCCTGGCTGATCGGCTCGCTGGTCGTCTCCACGTCGTTCTCGCTGCTGGTCGAGCAGGTCAAGAGCTCCATGCTGCTGACCACCGTCGACGAGGCCATCCCGCAGGCCGCCCGCAACTGGCAGCAGCCGTTCAAGAAGTTCATCGACCGTTCGGAGTTCCCGCCGGTCTTCGACGCGATCGGCGCCGGGCAGATCATCGACGTCCCGCCCGCGCCGCGCAGCATCCTCAAGGGCGCCGGGCTCAGCCGCGCCCAGCGGGCCATCGTCAAGGTCCAGGGCAACGCCGAGAGCTGCAACAAGCACATCGAGGGCACCGGCTTCGTCTACGCCAGGGACCGCATCATGACCAACGCGCACGTCGTGGCCGGCGTGACGCGCGACCTGACGGTCATCGACTCCGCCAACCGGCGCCGCTCCGCCACCGTGGTGCGCTACAACCCGCAGCGCGACATCGCCATCCTGTACGTGCCCGGCCTGGGCCTGCCCCAGCTTCCGTTCGAGGGCGAGGCCGACAAGGGCGACAACGCCATCATCGCCGGCTTCCCCAAGGGGCAGGGCTTCACCGCCGAGCCGGCCCGTATCCGCAGCCGCCTCGAAGCCGAGGGGCCCGACATCTACCGCGCCAACAACGTCACCCGGCAGGTCTACGCGATCCGCGGCAAGGTGCTGCCCGGCAACTCGGGCGGGCCGCTGCTCACGGTCGACGGCAAGGTGTACGGCGTGATCTTCGCCGCCGCCGTCAGCCAGGAGGACACCGGCTACGTGCTGACCGCCGCCGAGGTGAGGCCCGACGCCGACCAGGGCCGCAACGACACCACGCCCGCCGGCACCCAGGAGTGCGACTAGGGGCTCTCCACCGGCAGGTCGTCCATGATGGTCTTGATCGCCTGCTCGGGGTCGGCGTCGGGGCCCAGGGCCGAGGCGCTGCGGCCCACCGCGTCGTACGGCTCGCCGTACGACTGCACGCGGGCGGCGCCCCGGTCGAACAACGTCAGGGCGCCGCGACCGTTGCCGCGCTGGAGGTGCGTCAGGCCCACGCAGATCTGCGCCAGCCCCTGCCACAGCTCCCGCTCCTGCTCGGGCGCGCACTTCCAGCGGCCCTCGAACACCTCGTGCGCGTTGAACGGCAGGCCCTCGCCCAGGAATCGACGGCCGTCGGCCAGCGCCTGCTCGGTCGTGGGGGCGTAGTCGTCGGGCACGCGCGGCATGCCGGGCGAGCCGTACGGCAGCGGCCTGCCGTAGGCGTCGCGCGGCCTGGCGTTGCGCGGCCTGCCCTCGGGATCGCGATCTCTCATCGGTCGGGCTCCGGATCCGACAGCCAGCCCAGCAGCTCGGCGTCGAACAGGTCGGGGGTCTCCTCATGGGGGAAGTGGCCGGCGCCTTCGAGCAGCTTCCACCGATAGGGGGCGGCCACGTAGCGGCTCGACCCCTGGGCGGTGCGCGGCAGGAGGCACGTGTCGAGCGCGCCGTGGAGCTGGAGGGTCGGCGCCTCGATCTCGGTGCGCATCACGCGGGCGTAGCGCCGCCCGTCGGGACGGAGCTGGGAGCGGCCGAACCAGCGGTGGTACTCCAGCGCGCAGTGGGCGACCGTGGGGATGCCGAACGCCTCGCGGTAGACACCGGCCGTCTCGGCGTCGGGCCAGCCCGGCCCGGACCACTCGTCGAGCAGCCTGCCGACCATGGCCGCGCCCTTGCGGGTCAGCCGGTGCTCGGGCAGGAACGGCAACTGGAAGCTGAGGCGGTGGCTGCTGGCCCGGAGCTGGCCGAACGGGTCGGTGAGCAGGGCGCCGCGCAGCCGTACGGGATGGGGGGCGGAGACCGTCACCAGGCGGCGCACGCACTTGGCGTCGAGCACGGCCATCGTCCAGGCGAGCAGCCCGCCCCAGTCGTGACCGACCACGATCGCGCCCGTCTCGCCCAGCGCCCGGATCAGGCCCGTCGCGTCGGCCGCCAGCGTCGGCAGGTCGTAGCCGCGCGGCGGCTTGTCGCTGCCCCCGTAGCCGCGCAGGTCCACCGCGACCGCCCGGTAGCCCGCCTCGGGCAGCGAGCGCAGCTGGCGCCGCCACGTCCACCAGAACTGCGGGAAGCCGTGCAGCAGCAGCACCAGCGGCCCGTCGCCCGCCTCCACGACGTGGAAGCGGGTGCCGCCCGCGTGGACCTGCCGGTGCTTCCAGGGGCCCTCGATGTGGACGGCGGACTCGTCAGGTGCCATCGCGGCTCACCGGCTCCCGGTGCAGCCCGACCTGGCCGGCCGACGCCTCGGTGGTGGCCGCGGGGACGGCCTCCGCCTCCTCGGGCGAGGCGATCTCCTTGAGCCCCTTGATCGAGCGGGCGGTGCGCTTCATCCCGGCCAGCCCCTTGAGCCGGCGGACGCCGATGAAGACCAGCAGTGCCGCGACCAGCAGGTAGAACACGGTCACGATGAGGAAGGACAACCAGTCGGGCAGCCAGTGCGACAGCGCGTACGCGATCGTGAACGAGGCCAGGATCAGGCACAGGTGCGCCATGAACGCGGCGGCGGCGAACAGGCCGCCGGCCGTGCCGACCCGCTTGGCGTCGAACCTGAACTCGGCCTTGGCCAGCTCGATCTCGGAACGGACCAGGGTCGAGATGTGGTTGCTCGCCTGGGCGACCAGCGAGCCCAGGGATTCTTCCTCGGGAGTCTGCGGCATGAACGTCTCCTATCGAGGCCTGGTGGCCGTGTCAAACATCATCCAGCGCTTTGCCCCGGTTGCGGCCCCGTACGCGATGCTTGTGGGCCCGTACGAGGAGCGCCGCTTGCGTCCCTGCTTGCGGTACCTGTACGAGGCGGCTACGCCGAAGCGGCGCCGCCGGACGGGCGGACCCGCTGGTGACGGTTCTTACCCAATCGGAGACGATAACGCCGCGGGTGGCGGCCCGGCTCGGCCGGGGCTGCGGACCTTGATGACGGCGGACCCGGACGGCTGGACGGCGGGCGGGCCGGGGGAGACGGCAAAGGGCCACCGATCTCTCGAAATTTCGGGATCGGCGGCCCTTTGGGGTGTTTTCGGGTCAGTCCTCGGACTTGGCGCTGGGGAGCTTCTCCGAGATGAGGTTCATCACCGTGCTGTCGGCCAGGGTGGTGACGTCGCCGATGCTGCGGTTCTCGGCCACGTCACGCAGCAGGCGCCGCATGATCTTGCCGGACCGGGTCTTGGGCAGCTCGGGCACCACCAGGATCTGCCGCGGCTTGGCGATCGGACCGAGCGTCTTGGCCACGTGGCCGCGCAGCTCGGCGGCGATGTCGTCGCTCTCCTCGGCGCTGCCCCGCAGGATCACGAACGACACGATGGCCTGCCCCGTCACCGGGTCGGTCGCGCCCACCACGGCGGCCTCGGCCACCTTCGGGTGGCTGACCAGCGCGCTCTCCACCTCGGTGGTGGAGATGTTGTGGCCGGAGACCAGCATGACGTCGTCGACCCGGCCGAGCAGCCACAGGTCGCCGTCCTCGTCCTTCTTCGCGCCGTCGCCGGGGAAGTACATGCCCTCGAACCGGCTCCAGTACGTGTCGATGTAGCGCTGGTCGTCGCCCCAGATCGTGCGCAGCATCGACGGCCACGGCTCACGCACCGCGAGGAATCCGCCGCCGCCGTTCGGGACGCTGTTGCCCTGGTCGTCCACCACGTCGGCGACGATGCCCGGCAGCGGGCGCATCGCGGCGCCCGGCTTGCTGTGCGTCACGCCGGGCAGCGGGCTGATCATGATGGCGCCCGTCTCGGTCTGCCACCACGTGTCGACCACCGGGCAGCGCTCGTGCCCGATGTGCTCGCGGTACCAGACGTACGCCTCGGGGTTGATCGGCTCGCCCACGGAGCCGAGGATCCGCAGGCTGGACATGTCGAACTTGGCGGGGATGTCGTCGCCCCACTTCATGAACGTCCGGATCGCCGTCGGGGCGGTGTAGAGCAGCGTGACCTTGTACTTCTGGACGATCTCCCACCACCGGCCGCGGTGCGGGGTGTCGGGAGTGCCCTCGTACATCACGCTCGTGGCGCCGTTGGCCAGCGGGCCGTACACGATGTAGGAGTGCCCGGTGACCCAGCCGATGTCGGCGGTGCACCAGTAGATGTCGTTGTCGGGCTTGAGGTCGAACACCGCGTCGTGCGTCCACGCGGTCTGGGTCAGGTACCCGCCCGTGGTGTGCAGGATGCCCTTCGGCTTACCGGTCGTGCCGCTGGTGTAGAGGATGTAGAGCGGGTGCTCGGAGTCGTGCGCCTGCGCGGTGTGCTGGTCGCTCTGCCGGTCGACCACGTCGTGCCACCACAGGTCGCGCTCGTTCACGGCGACCTCCTGGCCCGTACGGCGTACGACCAGGACGTGCTCGACCTGCGGGCACTCGGCGACGGCCTCGTCCACGGTCGGCTTGAGCGCGCTCGGCGCGCCGCGACGGTAGCCGCCGTCGGAGGTGATGACCAGCTTGGCGTCGGCGTCGTCGATGCGGCTCTTCAGCGCGCCGGCGGAGAAGCCGCCGAACACCACCGAGTGGATCGCGCCGATCCGCGCGCACGCGAGCATCGCGATCGGCAGCTCGGGGATCATCGGCATGTAGATCGCCACCCGGTCGCCCTTGGCGACGCCCAGCTCCTGCAGCGCGTTGGCGGCCTTGGAGACCTCGCGCTGGAGGTCGGCGTAGGTCAGGACCCGGGTGTCGCCCTCGGGCTCGCCCTCCCAGTAGTAGGCGACCTTGTCGCCGCGGCCCTCCTCCACGTGGCGGTCCACGCAGTTGTAGGCGACGTTCAGCTCGCCGCCGAGGAACCACTTGGCGAACGGCGGGTTCCACTCCAGCGTGGTGTCCCAGCGCTTGGCCCAGGTCAGCCGGTCGGCGGCGCCCTCCCAGAAGGCCAGACGGTCGGCGGCGGCCTCTCCGTACGCCGCCTCGGTCACGTTCGCGGCGGCCGCCAGGTCGGCTGGGGGCGCGAACCGGCGGTTCTCCTGCAGGAGGTTCGACAGCGCCTGGGGCTCGGTGCCAGGGGTCTCCGGGGCCACCTCGTGCTCCTTCTATGGCCAGGTTGTTAGGTCGTGTCCCACTTCACCAGCTCACGGGGTGCGCACACAAGAGGTCTAGACAGGTCTGTACCAAGAGGGAGGAAGTGCGGCGTGATTATCGGAAATGCATGGCAAAAGCTATTGAAACGTTGCCACTTCGAAATGGAACAAAGCTGGAGGGGGCCGAATGGCGGCGGTTTATGGGCCCCTCGGCGGGCCGTGCGGCCGGGTGCCGTATTCCGGGGGTTGGCCCGTGGAGCAGGTAGTACTCACGGGTAAGGTCTGGTTCCGTGAGTGACCCACTGGCCGTCATCGCGCGGCTCCCCGGCGTCCCCGAGGCGGTGGAGGAGGCCCGGCGGGCCGTAGACCTCCTGTACCGGCACCGCGTGCTGCGCCGTGCCAGCCCGACGGTGTCCGCGGAGTCGTCGCTGCGCGGCGCGCGGGCCTCGGCGGCGATCGAGGGCGTGGACGTGCCGCTCGACGCGCTGCGCCGGGACGAGGTCCCCGACCCGGTCGTGCAGGGGGCGCTGCGGGCGTCGGCCGAGCTGGGGCGGCTGGGGCCGACCTGGCGGCAGGCGCCGCGGCAGGTCCTGGCCCGGCTGCACACGGTGGCCGCCGCGGGGCTGACCGACGCCGCGAGCCTGGGCCGCCCGCGCACCGACACCCCGGACCTGGCGCCTGGGACTTTCTCCGCGCGTACGGGCTCGTCGGACTCATCGAACTTGTCGGGCTCTTCGGGCTCTTCGCGTACGGGCATGACCTCGCGGAGTTCCGAGACGCACGGGGCACCGGGCGAACCGGCCCGCACGGATGAGCCTGCCCGCACGGATGAGCCTGTGACGGCGGATGGGCCCTCCCTGACTGGTGGGACATTCCTGGCTGGTGGGCCCTCCCCGGCTGGTGGGCCCTCCCCGGCTGGTGGGCCCGCACTGGCGGATGAGCCGGCCTCGGGGGACGACCCCTTCGGCCTCGGCCCGGCGCCGGGCGCGAAGGAGACCGGCGTCCGGATGGAGGGCCTGTTCGAGCTGCTGGCGACGCCGACGAAGGCGCCCGCGATCGTCCTGGCGGCGGTGGTGCACGCCGAGCTGGCCGTCCTGCGCCCGTTCGGCACGGCGGACGGCTTGGTGGCGCGGGCCGCGGAACGGCTGACGCTGGTGGAGTACGGACTGGACCCGAAGTCGCTGGTGGCCGTCGAGGTTGGGCACCTGGAGCTGCCGTACGCGGAGGGGCTGCGCGCCTATCTGACGGGGACGAGCGAGGGTGTGGCGCAGTGGGTACAGCAGTGTGCCTCCGCGGTAACCCTCGGCGTACGTGAGGCGACCGCCGTCTGCGAGGCCCTGCAGCGCGGCTGACCTCGGGCGCGCCCGCGCCGACGCTCTCAGGCGTGCCTACGCGGAGAGTGACCTCACGGGAGCCGCGGCGGCCGCAGACATAGCGGACGGCGTCTCGGATGAGACGCCGTCTGCCGGTACGTCACGCTGGGTTACCAAGCGTGCACCTCTATTCGTCGGGTCGGGTCAAGCCCGCCTCGACGCGCCTCCCGCGGCTGGTCGCGCGTGGGTGCCCAGCTGGCGCACCCGGACAAGTGGTCCGTGTCACCTTTGTACGTCGGATCCGACCTGATGGGAACCCCTTGGAACAAGAGCTTTGCCAAGTCCGTGAAGGCGCTTCCGAGGGAACGGCCATACCCGCCGGTTACCAATCCGTGACGATCACTTAGCGTGATCGTCTTTATGTGATCGTTATGCTGGATCGAAAAAAACTTGGCGAAAATGCGAGTTTGCTCCTCGACGTAACTCGAGTCGATCGGGCAGCATACGGAGGTATCGCAGAAACTGGAGTGAGTGTGCACGGGATTGCTTTGCGAGTCCCTTGCCATGCTCCGGTCATGTGATGAAAGCTTTCTTCTGAAACGGGACCGGCTCTACCCCCCCGGAGCCGGACCGATCAGGCGACCCCCGCTCTCCCCCCCCGGCGGGGGTCGCCCCTTTTCCCGCTGCCTCGCCTCCGGATGCAGGGGCGGATCGCCTCTGACTTGTGACCGGTCGCCCGCACCTCGTGCGGCGAGGTACCGACACCCGGGTCTCCACACGATCGCGACGCATCCGTGCTCGCCGGCATGCACAAGCTCCGCATACGACCTGGGGCCGTCCACAACCCGAGCCGAGCATCCGAGAGGGCGCTCGGCGCTGCTCCGCCAATGTCCTGAGCGCCGGCGCTCGGAGAGCTCCCACGAGGCGTGCCGGCTCGCCTCCGTCGTCGGGCTCCCGCACGGCCATCCGTCCCGGCACGACGCCGTAGCAGCGCCGCGCGTCCCCCGGCACGCAGGCCGTCGCCCGGAACATCCCGGTCCCACCTACGCTGACCTCTGCCAGGACGCCCCCTTCGGCCAGCGCGGTCCCCTGGGGACAGGCACGTCCACCCGCGGCCGCGCCATTTCCGCCTTCGGCCAGTACGGCATGCGAGCGGCCAGTACGGCACGCGCCCGTCCACCCCGGAACGCGTGGCGGACGCCTACTCCAAGACGGCTGCCTGACGACGGCTGCGAGTACCGAAGTAGTCATCCACAACCTCGTCCCGTCCCCTCACCGCCGTCCACAGAACCACGTTCGCCCCCACCCCCCATCCCCCCTCCCCACCAAGGTGGACCTCCCGACCCAAGGGAGGCCCCGATGCACCGCCCACTGGTCATCACCGAGGACCGCGACCTCCTCGACGACCTCGTCCGCATAGCCGCCGCAGCAGGCGCGCAACTGGACGTCGCCCATGCCCCCGCCCACGCCCGCCCCCTCTGGAACCCCGCTCCGCTGGTGCTCGTGGGAGACGACCTGGCCGACGCGGTGGCCGCCGCCTCCCCGCCTGCCAGAGACCGCGTGCTGCTGGTCGTCCAAGAACCTGACGACCCGGACAAGTGGCGCAAGTGTGTGGCAGTGGGCGCCCAGGCGGTCGTGGCCCTGCCCGCGGGTGAACGCCGCCTGGTGGAAGAGCTCGCCGACGCGATGGAGCCGGAGCCGCGCGCCGGAAGGGTCCTGTGCGTGATCGGCGGCAGGGGAGGCGCGGGGGCGAGTGTCCTGTCCTCCTGCCTGGCACTCAGGGCTTCCCGGGAACGCCTGCGCACACTCCTGGTCGACGCCGACCCTCTGGGTGGCGGCATAGACGCCCTGCTCGGTCACGAGGAGACACGAGGGGCCCGCTGGACCGACCTCGTGGCCCGGGAGGGCCGGGTGAGCTCGACGGCCCTTCAGGCGGCGCTACCGGCGTTCGGAGAGCTCAGCGTGCTCTCGTTCCCCCGCGACGAGGTCCGGCGCATCCCGGCCCAGGCGATGCGCTCCGTCCTCGAAGCCGGCCACCGAGGCTTCGACCTCGTCGTCGTGGATCTGCCCCGCCACATCGACCCGGCCGCCGCCGAGGCCCTGGCCAGGGCGAGCACCACCCTCCTGGTGGTCACGGCCGACGTCCGGGGCGTGCTCGCCGCCGCCCGGGTGCTTGAGGAAACGACCCGCCACGCGGCCGACGTCCGCGCCGTGATCCGCCCAGGCGTCCTGGAGGAGGAGGTCATCACCGCCTCGCTCCACATCCCCGTGGCCGGCCGCCTTCCCGACCAGCCCCGCCTGACCGCCACCCTCAACCACGGCGAGCTCCCGAAGCTCGGCCCGCGCACGCCCTTGGGCACCGCGTGCGCCGCCCTCCTCAACGACCTTCTCCCCGCGTGACCAGCCCACGCTCCACAACGGGCGACCAACCAACGTGCCGGCCCAGCGAACGCCGCCCGTCACGCCACATGACCACGGTGGCGCAAAGGCGCGCCCCAGAGACGCACGCCTCAGAACTGAACAGAGCCGCAGCCTCAGTAGGGCCGGCAGCTCAGAAAACCTGACCAGAAGTCCGAAAGGAACCCGCGAAGACATGACCGTTTCCCCCGACCTCGTCGAAGCCGTGCGGGTGCGCCTGGCGAGGGCAGGCGTCGAGCCCAGCGCCGCCCAGGTCGCCGTGGCGCTCCGGGCCGAGAAGTCCGTGTACGGCGACGCCGAGATCCTGGCGGTGGCCCGGGCGCTCTGCGCCGACCTCATCGGTGCCGGCCCGCTGGAGCCTCTGCTGGCCGAGCCGGACGTCACGGATGTCCTCGTCAACGGCCCGAGGGAGGTATGGGTCGACACCGGCCATGGGCTGCGCCGTACCTCGGTCACCTTCACGGACGACGGGGCCGTGCGCCGGCTGGCCCAACGCCTGGCCGCCGCGGCGGGCAGACGGCTCGACGACGCCTCCCCCTATGTGGACGCTCGGCTCGCCGGTGGCGTCCGCCTGCACGCCGTCCTGCCTCCGGTGGCTCCCGGCGGCACCTGCCTGTCGCTGCGTCTACCGCCCAAGCGCACGTTCACGCTGGCGAGCCTCGTCGAGGCGGGCACCGTGCCACCCGCGGCCGTCCCCGTGCTCACGTCGATGGTGTCGGGAAGGCTCGCGTTCCTGGTGACGGGCGGCACCGGCACGGGCAAGACCACCCTGCTGTCGGCCCTGCTGTCGCTGGCCGACCCCCGCGAGCGCCTGCTCCTCGTGGAGGACTCGGCCGAGTTGCGCCCTCTGCACCCGCATGTCGTACGTCTGGAGTCCCGTCCCGCCAACCTGGAGGGAGCGGGAGGGGTGGAACTCCGCGATCTCGTACGGCAGGCGCTGCGCATGCGCCCGGACAGGGTTGTGGTGGGCGAGGTACGGGGCGCGGAGATGGTGGACCTGCTCGCGGCCCTCAACACCGGCCACGAGGGCGGCTGCGGCACACTTCACGCCAACGCGGCGGCGGACGTGCCGCCACGGCTGGAGGCGCTCGGCTGCGCCGCCGGGCTGACCAGAGAGGCCGTCCACAGCCAGCTCGCCGCGGCCCTCGACGTGGTGGTGCACCTGGCACGCGGACGCGCGGACGGCCGCCGCCGGGTGGCGGAGATCTGCCTTCTGTCCCGCACACCCACAGGCTTCGTGGAAGCTGTCCCGGCCCTGAGCTTCGACGCACACGGCCGCTCCCACTTCGGCCCCGGCTACGACGCCTTGACGACAAGAACACCGCCGTGAACGTCCCAGCTCTGACATGGCGGGCACGCAAGGTCAGTCGCCTCATGACCGAACATGATGCCGTCCGCCTGATCAGGTCGAGGGCAGCAGAGATGCCGTCACGCCACCCACACCGGCACAACCAGGGTGCGGCCCCGCAACGCGCTGGATGAACACACCGAGGAGCCTGGCGAAGCCGACCTGACCATGAAGCAACCACGCCGACACTCCGACAGGCCGACACGCTGGACAGTCCGGCGAGACCAACCCGACCGCGAACCACCCACTTCGTCCCGTCGGGCACATCTGTGCAACCACGACAGCAAAGAAGCCGCGAACCACTGCACAGTCACCGATGGACGCCACCCTCACCCCCTCAACGGGCAGACGCCCCTTCAACAGGCAGACACCCCCTCAACGGACAGGCGCACTCCCTCAAAGGGTTGGCACGCCCCCAACAGGCAGACACGCCCCCTCAACAGCAGGAAGGAGAGAAGAACCCCGATGACGGCGCTCACGGCCGCGATGTGCGCAACCATCGCCGTCTGGCTGTGGACCGGCCCCGAGGCCGCCGAGACCCGGCTACGTCGCATGATCTCGCCGACCACACTCGGGCGTCCGTTCCTGTGGCACTCCGTACGACGGCTGGCGACGCGCCCGAGCCCGGCCAGGCGAGCCGACACCTGGCGCAGAGCCACGATCGAGCTGTGCCAGTCCCTGACCGCCGAGCTCACAGCAGGCCGTACCCCCGGCGAGGCCCTGACCAGAGCCCTGGAAGCCGTCGACTTCCCCGACCCGGACGCTCTGCGGCCCGTCGTCGCGGCGGCCCGGGACGGCGGGGACGTGGCGAGCGCCCTCGCGTCGGTGGCGCCGGCTCAGGGAGGCGAGGGACTGCGCCGCCTGGCCGCGTGCTGGGAGGTCAGCGTGACGGCCGGAGCCGGTCTGGCGGCCTTGGTGGACCGGGTCGGAAGCACGTTACGCACGGCCCAGACTCACAGGCAGGACGTCGCCGCCCAACTCGCCGGCCCCCGCACCACGGCCCGAATGCTCGCCGCTCTGCCGGTCCTCGGCATCGTCATGGCCGCGGCGCTGAACATGCATCCGCTGGACTTCCTGTTCGGCAGCCTCCCAGGGCTGGCCTGCCTCGCGGTCGGCATCGCCCTGGACGCCTGTGGCCTGTGGTGGACGCACCGCATGGCGGTACGAGCCCAAGCGTCCTGACCAGGCCGGTCCGTACCAGTGGACGGGACGACGTCCCTCACTCACCAACATCGATGAGCGCAGCCCCGGCGAATACACACCCGCCTACATAACTGAGCCCCACGTCAACCCGCTGAGACCGCCGGTGCCGCCCACCGCGTACACAGATCGCCTCATTGGGCCTCATCACGCCCTGCGGACTATGAGTCCGACTGCGCTGAGAACCCGGAGGGCAGACCAGTCGCAGTCGAGCCCCGAAGCAGCAACATGACCACCAAGGTGGTGCCAAAGAGACGACTCGGCAATGGCAACCTACGGCCCCACGTGGCGAGCCGACCGTCAGTCACCAGAGATCCACGCAGCCCAGGCATCCACGCCCGCCGACTCAACAACCGCTCCGACCGAATCGGACCTCCCAATGCTGCCCCTGCTGTCCGCTCTGTGCACCGGCCTGGCCGTGTGGCTGTACATCTCCCCGGCGACCCCGGCCGAGCGGCTGGCCCACCTGCTTCCCCGGCCAGAAACCACTCTCGAAGCCAATGAACCGTCGCCACAGCAAGCACTCGCAACCCCCCACATGGCGGACGAAGCACTCCAGAAAGGCAACCCGCACCAAGAAGACAACCCGCGCGCCCTCGAAGATCCGCGCCGTCTCCCCGATTGGTCAGCGGCGACGTCCAGAGCCACGTCACGACGGCCGGACCGCCGTACCGTGATCGTCAGTGTGACCGCGGGCGTCATGACCACCCTCGTGATCGGCGGCATCCCAGGAGCCGTAGCCGGCCTGCTGGCCCTCTCTGTAGTCGGTGTCGCATTGCACCGCCGACCAGACCCTGCGATGCGCCGTGCCCAGGAGCAGATCACCGCCGATCTGCCGTTCGCCGCAGACCTGATGGCCGCCTGCCTCGTCGCGGGCCGACCCGTCGGCGCGGCCACCGAGATCGCCGCCAACGCGGTCGCAGGCCCGCTCGGTCAACGCCTCTCCTGGGTGAGCACCCAGCTCCGGCTCGGCGCCGACCCGGAACCGACCTGGGCCCACCTGGCCCGGGACCCCTCCACGGGGCAACTGGCCCGAGCCATGACCCGCGCCGCCGCGAGCGGCGCCCCGGTCGCGGAAGTCCTCATGCGCGTGGCGGACGACGCTCGCGAGACCGCCCGGACGACCTCTGTCGCCGCCGCCCGAAGCGTCGGCGTCAAAGCGGTGGCGCCCCTCGGCCTGTGCTTCCTCCCGGCGTTCGTCCTCCTCGGCATCATCCCCGTCGTGGCCGGCCTGGCGTCCACAATCGTCCTCCCCTGACCCAGGCACCGGCCGTCGCGGCTGACCTGCGCGGGTTCCCCCGCTGCCGTCGGTCATCTGAGGATGCCGCCATCTCCCGCTGACCGCCGTCGTGGCAGTGAGGACGGCCCGCCGGGACGCCAACGCGGCATCCGGCGTCATCACGGGCACGGCGGGACCGCCGCTGATCTGGTCGGTCTACCTGACGGTGGGGCCGAGGCTCTGTGATCACACCTCGCAGAGTGGACCGTACGGGCTGGCCTGGGCGGGCGTGCCGACGGCTCTGGTCACCACGCTGGCGGCGGCCACCTGGGCGGTCGGCGGTGGACCGAAACGAATCCTCGCCCAAGCAGACGAGGCCGGGCCAGCAGCCGGAAACCCCGGCCCCAGACGATCACCGCACCCGTGGCCGCACTTCGCGGCAGTGTGGCAGGAGTTCTGTCTCGCCAGGCATGTCCGGAACGCGCAAGCGTAGGCCGAGACGCCGTCCCTCAAGCGCTCCATCCCGCGGCTTCACTTTCCACAACTCTCCGGCCTGCGGCCCGCGCGTCTCCGGCCTGCGGCGCGCGGATCCGCGACTGCTCTTAGGTCCCGGAATCTTCCCATCCCCATCGCCGCAAAAATGCGCCAGGAACCGCCATCCCGCGAGCCCTTCACTCGACACAACTCGGACCCCGGCACCTCAATATCCGCAAGTAACCAACCCTCGCCGTCATCCCCGTCCCGCTCCGTCCCGCGCTCCGGTGGAGCTTCCATCGCCGCCCTCCCGGATCGTTCGCCCACAGATATCCACAGCCAAGCTCCCATCGCTGCTCCTTACCCACAGAACGCCATTCGGCGGATCGCCCCCACACCAGTTCCCGCGACGCTTTGACCGCAACGCCGGGCCCACCCCGGCACCGAGCCGCCTGGAGGCATGATGTGCGACCCCATCACCCCGCGAGAGACCTTCCCCCCGGCCCCCGAGGAGCCCATGGCTGCCTCTCAGGGCGACGCCTGGCGCCGCCGTGCCAGGCGCCGGCTCGCCGAGTGGGCCCACTACGCAGTGGCCAACGGTGATCGAGGCATGTCCACAGCCGAGTACGCCGTCGGCACCATCGCCGCCTGTGCCTTCGCGGCGCTGCTGTTCAAGGTGGTCAGCAGCCCGGAGGTGCAGCAGATGCTCTCGGCGCTCATCGACCGCGCCCTCAAGACGGGCACGTGACCCTGCCCCGATCGCCTGCGGCCCGACGATTCACGCGATCGAAGTCCAGGGGGTCGGTGACCGCCGAGACGGCGGCCGTCCTACCCGCTCTGATGATCGTGCTGGCCGCAGCGCTGTGGGCGATCCAGGCCGTGGGAACACATCTCGAGTGCGTGGACGCGGCTCGCGTGGGAGCGCGGGCAGCCGCCCGAGGGGAGCCCGTGGACCAAGTACGCGAGGTGGTCCGCTCGGCGACCCGACCCGATGCCCGCGTGGACGTGCTCCGAGGTCCGGAGCGTACGCAGGTGAGGGTGGCAGTGGACGTACGACCGGCTTGGGGTACGGCTCTCCCGCCAGTACAGGTATCGGCCACCGCTTCCGCAGCGACCGAAAACTGAAGAGGACGATTCCGGCGCAACGGTGGGCGGCGACTCGCCCCCGACCGCCGCAGACAGGCGCGGAGCCAGACGACGCCCGCAGGACTCCGTGCACAAGTGTGGAACCAGGAGACAACCGGTGGCCAACTCGCCAACGACCATCGAGTCGCCGGGCTCCACGGCCCCGACGCCGCACCGAAAACAACAAGCGCCTCCTTGCCGAGAAGCGGCAGGAGAACAGCCGCCGCTGCCCCGACATGTCGCAGCAGTGAGTGACCACGAAGTGCTGAGCCTCAATTCCGAGAGACGCAGTGATCCACGGACAAGATTCAGGAAGAGCGCTGCCGACGCATGAGGCGTAGAGACGTGATGCCTACGCATGGGAGACGGCGCGCCGGGGCCGCCCGACCGGCAGGACTGCCCTGCACCGTGCCGCGTGGCCGGTCCGCCGGCGACGAGAAGCGTGCCTGCGCATGAAGACAACAAGAGGTGTGATGCCTTCGTGTGTAAGACAAGCGGCGCGGCACCGACGAAGCTGACTAAAACCGGTGCATATAGCCCAAGAGGCGCCGACGCGTACAGGACACCTGAGGCGAAGTGCTGATACAGGCGAGGTGCTGATACATGGAGAAAGGCCTGAAGTGTTTCCCCTGAATCGAGAAGTCGGCGGACGCGACCGAGGCTCCGCGACGTTGTGGGGTGTCGCACTCATGGGGATCCTGATGTCGGTCGCCATGGCGTTCGCTGCCGTGGCGGCCGCGCGAGTGGCCCGCCATCGGGTGAACACCGCCGCGGATCTCAGCGCACTGGCCGCGGCCAAGCTGGCGATAGCGGACCCGGACGAGGCGTGCCGGAGGGCGGCCATCGTGGCTGCGGAGAACGGCGCGACTCTCATCAAGTGTCAGATGAACGATGAGATCGCTGATGTCTGGACATCCCTAACGGCTCGACTGCCATTCGTGGGGCCCCGATCGTTGACGGGCCGCTCACGCGCCGGCCCAGGCCGTGAAGGACAAGCTGTCGATCAAGCGGAATCGCCAAGCGCGCTCGATCGGCCTGCATCACCGCAACGCCATGAATCCAGGCATCAAGCAACGTCGAGCAACCTCTAATTGGACGAAGCCCGGCCACTGATCACGCATGCCCAACACCGTGTGAAGAGCGCCCACAGACCCCCTCTGTCGGCATGAGTGAGACCACGCAGATCACACGCCACATCAATGATCAATTCGTGGACAACACAGCAGCCTGCGCTGCACTCAATCCACATCAGCGCCCAGCAGGGTGTTCAGAAGGCGGATGGCGCCGCGCTTGTCCAAGGGTTCGTTGCCGTTGCCGCACTTGGGGGACTGGATGCACGAGGGGCAACCACGTTCGCACTCGCAGGAGGCGATGGCCTCGCGCGTCGCCGTCAACCAGTCGGCCGCGCGGGCGAACCCGCGCTCGGCGAAGCCCGCACCCCCCTCGTGCCCGTCGTACACGAACACCGTGAGCAGACCCGTGTCCGCGTGCAACTCGGTGGAGACGCCGCCGATGTCCCAGCGGTCGCAGGTGGCGAAGAGCGGCAGCAGGCCGATGGAGGCGTGCTCGGCGGCGTGGGCTGCGCCGCCGAGGTCGATGCCGTCCTCGGCGAGCGGCACCAGTACCGAGGCGGGAAGCGTCCACCAGACGGCCCGGGTGCGGAGAGTGCGCGGCGGGAGGTCGAGGGGCTCGTCGCCGAGCATCTCGCCCGACTGGAGACGTCGTTTGAGGTACGAGACGACCTGGCGGGTCACCTCGACCTCGCCGAAGTGCAGCTCGCCCCGTCCCAGGGCTTGCGAGCGAACGGAGGACAGCACGGAGATGTCAGTGACATCCCGGGCGAACGTCGCATAGTCCGGCTCGCTGCTGCTGACCAGAGCGACCCCGGCTTCCAGATCGAGTTGCTCGACCAGAAAGGTCTCGCCTTGGTGCAGATACACAGCGCCCGTGTGGACCGTCGTGTGCGCCGACGGTTCGTCCACGCTGCCCAGGAGCCGGCCGGTGGACACCTCGACCACCTGGATCGGAGCGCCGCCAGCGCCCCTGATGTCGGCGAGGTCGGTGGCCCTGTCCCGCCGGGTCCAGAACCAGCCTGCGGGACGCCGCCGCAGCAGGCCCTGGGCCGCCAGGTCGTCGAGGAGGCCCGGGGCCGTGGGGCCGAAGGTGGCCAGATCGTCCTCGGTCAGCGGGATCTCCGCGGCCGCCGCGCAGAGATGCGGACCGAGGACGTACGGGTTGTCCGGGTCGAGCACGATGGCCTCGACAGGTCGGCCGAACAGCGCCTCCGGGTGGTGAACCAGGTAAGTGTCCAGCGGGTCGTCCCGAGCGATGAGGACGGCCAGCGCGTCCTGACCGTCGCGACCCGCCCGACCAGCCTGCTGCCAGAGAGAGGCCCGGGTGCCGGGCCAGCCGGCGATCAGCACGGCGTCCAATCCAGAGACGTCGACGCCCAGCTCAAGGGCGTTCGTCGTGGCCAGGCCCATGAGAGAGCCGGAGCGAAGCGCCCTCTCCAGCTCCCGACGGTCTTCGGCGAGGTAGCCGGCCCGGTAGGCGGCGACTCTGGCAGGCAGATCCGCCACGCCGGAGTGGCCCCCAGGCGGCGCGTCAGCAGAAGCGTTGGACGACGCGCCGGCGGACGTGCTGGGCGACGGGCCGGCGGACGCATCGACGGGCGTGCTGGACGACGGGCCGCCGGACGTGCTGGATGACGCGCCAGCGGAGGCGTCGGCGGACGTGCTGGGCGACGGGCCGGGCGACGGGCCAGTGAACGCGTCGGTTGACGCGTCAGCGGTGGCGTCGATCGGCGTGCTGGATGACGCGTCAGCGGTGGCGTCGATCGGCGTGCTGGATGACGCGCCAGCGGAGGCGTCGAGGGGCGTGCTGGACAACGGGCTGGGGGACGGGCCAGTGGACGCGTCGGCCGACGCACCAGCCGATGCGTTGGCCGATGCGTCGGGCGACGTACCGGCCGACGCGCCGGGCAACGTCCACGAGGCGGCTGCCGGCGAGTGGGCCGTGGTCGGGCCGCCTTCGGTGCGGTCCGCCGACGAATCGATCGTGGACGAGAGGGGGGTGAAGTCATCCTCTGGTGATCGTTGGCCCGGCAGTTCGTTCAGGTGGAAGTGGGGATCAAGGAGGTCATGGTGGTCAGGGAGTTGTGGTGGGGCGGCTGCCTCGAGGTGGCCGTGGGAGCCGGAGGCGCGAAGGCCGTGACGACCGAGGGAGAAAGCGACGTCGGCGAGCTTGGCGCGAGCCGACAAGGCGACCGTCTCGGCGCCGCGGCGCGAGCGGACGAAGGCCAGCGTGCGCACGTCGGCCAGCACCAGGTCCGCCAGCAGGTCGGCGGCCTCGGCCGTCGCCGTGCGGCGCACCGGGGCGCCGCCCTCGCCGCGCAACTCCGTCAAAGGCGGCTCCCACAGAGCGAACGTGGTCGCGCCCTTGGGGGAGGCGTCCACGGTCACCTCGTCCATCTCCAACCCCGTCAGCCGCCGCGCGAACGCCCCCGGCTCGCTGGCCGTCGCCGAGGCCAGCATGAACACCGGACGAGAGCCGTACCGGGCACAGACCCGGCGCAGGCGGCGCAGGATCTGCGCCACGTGCGAGCCGAACACCCCTCGGTAGCCGTGGCACTCGTCCACCACCACGAGGCGTAGCCGGCGGAAGAACGACGACCACTGCGAGTGCCGGGGAAGGATGCTGCGATGCAGCATGTCGGGGTTCGTCAGGACGTAGTTGGCGTGCTGGCGCACCCACGTCCGTTCCTCGAACGGTGTGTCACCGTCGAACGTCGCCGCCCGCACCTGCGCGATGCGCAGCTCGCGCAGCCCGCGGAACTGGTCGGCGGCCAGCGCCTTGGTCGGCGTCAGATAGAGAACGGTGCCGCCGTCGAGACAGGAGGCCACCGCCGGAGTCAGGTACGCCAGCGACTTGCCCGAGGCCGTGCCCGTGGAAATGATCACGTTTCGGCCACGATAGGCCAGGTCGGCGGCTTCGTACTGATGAGGCCACATGCCGGGGATGCCGCGGTTCGCCAAGCGCGTAACCAGGAGTTCCGGCGCCCAGTTCGGCCATCTCGCTTGACCGGCTTGACGTGCTGGAACATGCTCCACATGGGTGACACGCTCGTGACGTGCGGGAACGCCGAGCAGGTGCCGCAGGAGTGGACCTGGTCGGTGTGGGGAGGAAGCGGTGGAAGTCACTGTTTCCAGTCTGCATCCGTGGGCAAAGTCGTCGGGAATCGTGATTTCGTGTAGACACAAGCGAGACGCATGGTTGAATGCCGCGCGTCAGGGTCGGTCGGCCAGGGGCTATGCTCCGGACGACCAGGCTCATAAGGGTACTTTCGCAGGCGAGGCGCTGGAGGATCTGTGGATCTGAAGTTGGATCACCGCACCGAAGACGGACTCACCATCGTCGAGGTTGAGGGTGAGATCGATGTCTACACCGCGCCGAGATTGCGTGAGCTCCTCATCGATCTGGTGAACAAGGGCAACTTCCACCTTCTCGTCAACATGGAGAAGGTTGACTTCCTGGACTCGACCGGCCTGGGCGTGCTGGTCGGGGGGCTCAAGCGGGTTCGGGCGCACGACGGCTCGTTGGAGCTGGTCTGCACGCAGGAGCGTATCCTCAAGATCTTCCGGATCACCGGTCTGACGAAGGTCTTCGGGATCTACGCTTCCGTCGACGAAGCCAAGGAAGCTCACGGCAAAGACAAGTAGTCATGGCCACTGTCGAGCTCACGTTCAGTGCCCTCCCCGCGCATGTGCGGACCGCCCGGCTGGTGGCCACGGCGATCGCCCGGCGCACGGGCGTGGAGGAGTCACTGCTGGACGAGGTCAGGCTCGCCGTGGGTGAAGCGTGCTCTCGGGCGGTGGAGGCCCATCGTGCCCACTGCCCGGGCGAGCCCATCCGCATCGAGCTGCGTGACGACTCCGGACGTTTCGAGGTAACGGTAAGCGACCAGGCCCCCAGCGACGAGATCAAGCCGGAGCAGCCCCTGGATCTGGGGATGCTCTCGGACCCGTTCGCGACGGGTTTCGGCATCGCGGTCATCGCGGGCCTGGCCGACGATGTCGAGGTATTCCCCAGTCCCAAGGGCATGCGCATCCGCATGAGCTGGCCTGCCGCCCCCAACGGCCGCCTTCCCGTGTAGATCCCCGTAGATCCCTTTTCTGGTGCTTCATGTGGTTGCGTGGGCTTCACGTGGTTATGTGATGGTTGGTGTTTCGCGTGGGTGCCGGCGCTCCTCGTACGGTGCCCACGTGGCCGCCTCTTCGCAGCGCCCGCAGGTCCGGCGGTCGACAGGGCCGGCGTGGCGGTAGGGCCGATGTGAGGGGCGATCCGCTGTCGGCGGGATCCCCGGTCGTGGTTGATGGCGGTCGTGGTTGTTGGCGGCCGTGGGGAGGTTCGGCCTTCGGGGCGCGGACGGCTTGGGTTTCACGGTTTCTCGGGTGTGGATGGCGGCTTGGGCTGCCCGGTTTCTCGGGGTTCCGGAGCGTAGAAGGTGCTTCGGTGTCTGTGCCCCCACGCATCGTTTGGCGTGCGCGCCTGTGGTGGCTTCCCCGGGAGTGGGTTCCTAGAAGTGGGTTCAGTGGGCGTGCATCGGCTAAGTCGTCGCCCTTGCTGGCTGCGTTCCACAGGCGATGTGGCGGCCGCATAGGCGTGCATGAGCCTGGCGTGTTCAGGTGTGGGCGGGGCCGTGCGGGGGTGTAGCGGGCACTTGCGCGCTGGCCGGCATCAGGAGCCGCAGTCAGTCATTCGATGAGTGGATGTTGGTGCGCGGGCTCGGCTGGGCTGGCTTGCTGGGGGCTCGGCGGGCGCGTGCGGCCGTTTCGCCTCTCGTGGTCGATCCAGCTTGTACGGCTCAGCACGGTGGGCCCCATCCGCCGACCGGGGCTGGGCGCTGTCCAGGGGCACGCTCCTCCAGCGGCGCAAGCTGAGCGCCGTGACGTGCGCACCGGACCCATGGCCTCCGCTTGGCGGGAGGAGGAGGCGCACGCTCTGGTTCAGCCCGAGGCGTGATCAGCCCGAGGCGTGCCCCCGACAGGTGGGTCGATACGTGCATCTGACACTGCGTCGATGCCTGCACCTGATGCGTGGGTCGATACAGGTGGGTCGATGCGTGGTCGAGTGCAGCCGGAGCACGTGAATCGGGGGGCATTGTCGGCCGGGTGAGGCTCGCCAGCTGAGATGGGGATACCTCCGGTG
Organism: Nonomuraea montanisoli; assembly: GCF_013363975.1. Lineage (GTDB taxonomy): Bacteria > Actinomycetota > Actinomycetes > Streptosporangiales > Streptosporangiaceae > Nonomuraea > Nonomuraea montanisoli. The sequence continues at coordinate 258,897 of NZ_JABWGN010000007.1, forward strand.
GCCGATCTGTCGCCTCAGGACTCCTCTTGCACGGTCGGATTCCCTGCGCCGGTTGGACTCTCAAGGTGTGGATCGCCTCTTGGGGGCGGGTTTCCTCTGGAGGTGTGGATCGTCGCTCGGGGGGTGGGCTTCCTCTGGAGGTGTGGATCGTCGCTCGGGTGGTGGGCTTCCTCCGGAGGCGTGGATCGTCGCTTGGGAGGCGGGCTTCCTTCCAAGGCGTTGAATCGTTGCTCGGGGGCGGGCTTCCTGCCAGGGCGTGGAACGCCTCCGGGGATTGATCGCCTTTCAGGATTCGGTCGCCAAGGGCGACTTTGATCTTCCGGTCGAGTTTGATCATTGAGAAAATGCTGACCGCTTGGCCGGGTTTATGTCAGCCGCTAAGTTGATGTTGATCTTTCGGGTGGAGTTGAACTTCCGGCCGACAGCACCCGTAGCTCTGGATGCACATGCAGTCCCCTGACTGTGCACAACACTTCCGGGCCTGAGCGCAAACCACGTGACGTCGATGAGGGGGAGAACTCGGGGGCCGGAGTTCGGAGAGCCCATGGTGCTCAGGGCGGAGAGCCGGGATGTGGATTCAGGGAGCGGACTGAGGTTCCGAGGGCTGCCCCGCCTCCGGAGGCGCTTTGAGGGGTGACGTGCGCGCCAGAGAAGGCTCTGTGGGATGGCGCGACGCGGGACTGAGTCCTGAGGGTGACGTGCCCCCCGGGAAGCTTGGAGAGGTGACGCGCCCCCGAGCAGGATCCGTAGGGACGGTGTCCCGACGAACGACGGTGGAAAACCAGGGCGGTGCTCAGCAGCCTGAGGGAAGTGCGGGATCGGTGGTAAGGGTGCCCCTGGGGCTGGGGGGTCTTTCGGGCGTGTCGTTATCGCTTGTTGTCAGGGCCGTAAACTGGCGGAAATTTGCCTTGTCAGTTCCCAAATCGCCCCCCTGTCAGCGGTTTACTGGACGCGCGCACAATTAACCGGCTGCAGAGCCTTCATATCCTGGCAGACGCTGCGTAGACTCCCGGCACCGGCCAAGGTGATCCGGCGGAACTGCGGACTCAACCGGAAGCGGCACCCACAACCCGGATGGTGCCGCACCCGCCAGCCGATGTTCGCAGCACCGCCCGGGCAGGACGACCGGTCTTGCCGAGGAGAACCCGATGTTTAGGCACGTGCTGGCCGCTGAGCCAGCGTCCAATCTGGCCCTGAACGGTAACAATCTCACCATCGTGATCGTGGTCGCCGCGGTCGCACTGATCGCCCTTGCCGTCGCCGGCGGCCTGGTGCGTGAAGTGCTGCGCGCCGACCAGGGCACCGAGCGCATGCAGAACATCGCCCGGGCCGTGCAGGAAGGCGCCGCCGCCTACCTGACGCGGCAGTTCCGCACGTTGGCGATCTTCGTCGTCGTGATCCCCTTCCTGCTGCTCCTGCTACCGGGCGAGACCGATGTGCGCATCGGCCGCTCCATCTTCTTCGTGGTCGGCGCGGTGTTCTCCGCGCTGACCGGGTTCATGGGCATGTGGCTGGCGGTGCGCGGCAACGTGCGCGTCGCCGCCGCGGCCCGCGACACCGGCGAGAAGCGCGCCATGCGCATCGCCTTCCGCACCGGTGGCGTCGCCGGCATGTTCACCGTCGGCCTCGGCCTGCTGGGCGCGGCGGTCGTCGTGTTCCTGTACCAGGGCGACGCGCCGGGCGTGCTCGAAGGCTTCGGCTTCGGCGCGGCGCTGCTCGCGATGTTCATGCGTGTCGGCGGCGGCATCTTCACCAAGGCCGCCGACGTCGGCGCCGACCTGGTCGGCAAGGTCGAGCAGGGCATCCCCGAGGACGACCCGCGCAACGCCGCGACCATCGCCGACAACGTGGGCGACAACGTCGGCGACTGCGCCGGCATGGCCGCCGACCTGTTCGAGTCGTACGCGGTCATGCTGGTGGCCAGCCTGATCCTGGGCAAGGTCGCGTTCGGTGAGCAGGGTCTGATCTTCCCGCTCATCGTCCCGATGATCGGCGTGGTCACCGCCATCATCGGCATCTTCGTGACCGGCATGCGCGACCGCGACCGCAGCGGCATGTCCGCCATCAACCGCAGCTTCTTCATCTCCGCCGCCATCTCCGCGGTGCTCGTCGCGGCCGCCGCGTTCTGGTACCTGCCGGACAGCTTCAGCGGTCTGAGCGGCTCGGCCGTCAAGTCCGACGCCGACCCGCGGCTGATCGCCATCGGCGCCGTGCTCATCGGCCTGGTCCTGGCCAGCGCCATCCAGCTGCTGACCGGCTACTTCACCGAGACCAACCGCCGCCCGGTCCGTGAGATCGGCGAGAGCTCGGCCACCGGCCCCGCCACCGTCATCCTCGCCGGCATCAGCGTCGGCCTGGAGTCGGCGGTCTACTCCGCGCTGATCATCGCGGGCGCGGTCTACGGCGCGTTCCTGCTGGGCTTCGGGAACGTGACGATCGCGCTGTTCGCGGTGGCGCTGGCCGGCACCGGTCTGCTCACCACGGTCGGCGTCATCGTGTCCATGGACACCTTCGGCCCGGTCTCCGACAACGCCCAGGGCATCGCCGAGATGTCCGGCGACGTCGAGGGCGAGGGCGCCCGGGTGCTGACCAGCCTCGACGCCGTCGGCAACACCACCAAGGCCATCACCAAGGGCATCGCGATCGCCACGGCCGTGCTCGCGGCGACCGCGCTGTTCGGCGCGTTCCGCACGGCGGTGGAGTCGCAACTCGCGCAGACGTCGTCGTTCAGCCTCAGCATCGACCAGCCGAACGTGCTGGTCGGCCTGATCGTCGGCGCGGCAGTGGTGTTCCTCTTCTCCGGCCTGGCGATCATGGCGGTCGGGCGGGCCGCCATGCGGGTGGTGTTCGAGGTGCGCGACCAGTTCCGCAACAAGCCGGGCATCATGGACGGCTCCGAGAAGCCCGAGTACGGGCGGGTCGTCGACATCTGCACCCGTGACTCGCTGCGCGAGCTGGCCACGCCCGGTCTGCTGGCGGTCATGACGCCGATCGCGGTCGGCTTCGCCTTCGGGTACGCCCCGCTGGGCGCGTTCCTGGCCGGCGCGATCGCCTGCGGCACGCTGATGGCGGTGTTCCTGGCCAACTCCGGTGGCGCCTGGGACAACGCCAAGAAGCTGGTCGAGGACGGTCACCACGGCGGCAAGGGCTCCGAGGCCCACGCCGCGACGGTCATCGGCGACACGGTGGGCGACCCGTTCAAGGACACCGCCGGTCCGGCCATCAACCCGCTGATCAAGGTGATGAACCTCGTCGCCCTGCTGGTGGCGCCGGCCGTCGTGATGTACGCGAGCAACACCGCCCTGCGGGTCGGGGTCACGGTGCTAGCGCTGGCGGTGGTGGTCGGGGCCATCGTGGTCTCCAAGCGCCGCTCGGCGACCAGCGAGCCGGCCAACAACCACAAGCGGGAGCAGACCCCGGTCGCGTCCTAGAGCGCAGGTCGCGTCCTGCCTTCTGGGGTTGGCCTTCTGGGGCTCGCTCTCGTGGTGCTGGCCTCCTAGGGCTGGCCTCTTGGTCCTGGCGGGTCGCGTCGTCTGAGGCGCCCGTCCTTCCCGGTGATGCCGGGGAGGGCGGGCGCTTTCGCGTTTCGGGCCCGGGGGAGGCTGGGGCGTTTCTGGGGTGAGCGCCTTCTGGGGTGGGCGTCTCACGCAGAAGGGCGGCTGTTTCAGGGTTTCAGGGCTTCGGGACGTCGGGTTTGGTGCTTCGCCCTTTCGGTGCGGGGTGCGGGGTGCGGGGTGCGGGGGTACTGCGAGAAGGGGGGCCAGGCCGGGAGGTCGTGTGCGGGGTGTCTCAGGGGCAGGTGATCGGTCCCGTACGGGACACCTGACCCCCTCGATGGGAAACTGTGCGGATGAACGACAAGCGGCCGACCGGTGGAAAGACGCTGGCCTTCATCCTGCTCGCGATGCTGATCATTCTGGCGGCGATCGTGGCGCTGGCCATGTGGGCGTCGAGGGGGGTGTGAGGAGGTGCCGACGCTGATCGTGCTCCGCCACGCCAAGGCCGCGCACGTGCCCGGGTTGAGCGATCGTGAGCGGCCTCTGACCGAGCGGGGCGAGCGTGACGCCGGGCGCGCCGGTGACGGGGTGCGTGCCATGGGGCTGGTGCCCGACCTCGTCCTGTGCTCACCGGCCGTACGCACGAGGCGCACCGCCGAGCTGGCCTTCCCGGACGTCGAGGTGAGCTACGAGCGCGACATCTACGAGGCGTACCCGGACGAGCTGCTGGAGCTGGTCAGGCGCACCGACCCCGAGGTCGGCACGCTCGTCCTGTGCGGGCACAACCCTGGGGTCCACGAGCTGGCGCTCGGTCTGGCGGGCGGCGAGTACGGATTCCGGCCGGGGTCGTTCGCGGTGATCCGGACGCAATCGTCCTGGGTAGACCTGTCCCCAGGGGAGGGACACCTGGTCACGCGCTGGGATCCCAAGGAACACTGACCAAGGGCGACACGCATGCGGGGGGCCGCCAGAGCGTTGCGCGTGGGGTTCGCGCTGCCGGCGCGGCCTCCATGGGGGTACGGGCTGCTGTGCGGGGCGGCCGTGTCGGGTCCGCTGTTCGCGGGGGTGACGGCCGGGGTGCCGCACGGGGGCGCGTTCGTGGCGCTCGGTGCGTACCTGACGGCCTTCGGCGACATGTACGGCAAGCCGTACGCGCAACGCGCCTGGAACCTGGTCGCCAAGCTGGTGCTGGTGCCGTCGGGGATGGCGCTGGGGATGCTGGTCGCGCCGTACCCGTGGTGGGGGGCCGTGGCTATCGGCCTGGTGGCGGCGGCGGCCCGGTGGCGGATCGTCGGGACGCCGCCCGCGATCGCGGCGGTTCTGGGCTTCTACCTGCACGCGCCGGTCGGGCCGTCAGGGCCGTTGGAGATGGCGCTGGGTGCGGTGTGGTTCTCCGTCCTCGCACTGGCTCCGTGGCCGGTGCGGCGGCTGGACCCGCTGCACGAGGCGCTGAGCGGGGCACGGGAGTCGCTGGCCTCGATGCTCGACGGCGTCGACCTGGACGACGAGGGGTGGGGGAAGCGCCGGGAACGCGCGTCGAAGGCGCTGGAGGCGGCGGGCACGGCGTCGGCCGCCTTCCACGCCGGTGAGGACAACACCCGCTCGGCCGACGCCTACGTGCGGACCCTCGTCCGCGTCTTCGTGGAGACGGTCACGCTGCGCGGGCTGCGCGCGCAGGCGGCGGAGGAGGACCGCCGCAGGGGCGACCGGGTCATGCGGGGGCTGGGGCAAGAGGATCCCCGCGGGGGTGACGACGTTGCGCGGGCTCGGCCGGACGTGGGGCGTGGCGGGGGTGACGAGGTCACGCCGCTTCTGGGGGACCGCGATCGTCGCGGGGGTGAGGAGGTCGTGCGGGCACTCGCCGTGGGGGATCGTTGCGGGATCGACGCGGTCGTACGGGCCCTGACCGTGGCGCTGCGCACGAAGACGCCGCAGGACGTGGAGGCGGCGCTGGCCGCGGCGGCGGCCTTCGGGGAGTACGTGGGCGAGCAGCGGGCCAGGATCGGCGCCGATCCGGCGTCGCTGCGGCGGATGGCGGTGCTGGGGCAGGTGCGGCGCTGCCTGGACCGGATCGTGGTGGGGGTGCGCGGGGTTGGGGTGTTCGCCGCGCGGGGGATCCGGGTGCCGGCCGTGGTTCCGAGGGCGTGGCGGCCGGTGGTGTGGCGGCCGATCTGGCGGGGCGGCCACGGCTGGTGGCGGCCGGCGCGCCTGCGCAGGGCGTGGCGGCGGGCGGCCCGTGTGCCCCGGCGGGCGTGGCGGGCGCTGCGGGCCGAGGGAACCGCCGAGCACCCGGGACGGCTGGGCATCGCCGTTACCGCGGCGATGACGCTCATGATCGGCACGCACGAGGTGTACGGCAAGTGGTTCGTGATCACCGTGATGCTGGCGCTGCGGTCGACGTACGGCGACACGGTGGAGAGGGTGGTCCTGCGGGTGGCGGGGACCGTGCTCGGCGCGGCCGTGGCCGCGGTGGTCCTGGCGGCCGTCCCGGGGCCGTACACGATCGCCGCGACCGTGCTCGGCTTCGCCACGGTGGGGTACGCGCTACGGGAGGTGAGCTACGCCTACTGGATGGTGTTCGCGACGCCGCTGGCCATGATGCTCGCCGACTTCTCCACCCCGCTCGACTGGCGGGCGGCCGGGGTCCGGGTGCTGCTGACCGTGGGAGGCGGCCTGCTGGCGCTGGCGGCGGCGCGGCTGCTGTGGCCGCGCAGTGAGAGGAGACGGCTGCGCACCCGTACCGCGGAGCTGCTGGAGCAGCACGGGGCGATGGTGGAAGCGGTGGGCGAGCGGGACCTCCACACCGTGGTGGAACACGCGGAAGCGGCGGGACAGGCCGCCGACGCCGTCACCGCGACGCTGGACAAGCTGGACAAGGAGCCGGGCGGACAGGTGCCGCGGGAGCTTCGGGAGGCGGTCACGGCGGCCCGCAGGCTGCGGGACGACGCGCTGGCGGTGGCGTCCGTGCTGCGCGGATCGGAGGTGGGCTCCGACGCCACGGTCGCCGTGCTGGACGCGGTGGCGGACCGGCTGGCGGCCGTGGCCGAGACCGTGCGCAGCGGCGAGCCCCCTCCGGAGGCGGACGAGCTGGAGGAACGGCTCACCGAGCTGGCCGGCGAGGTCACGTCGATCATCAAGGAGGCGGTGGCCAGGGAGGCCGCGAAGGAGGCGGCGGCCAAGGAGCACATTCCCCAGGAGAAGGGGCACGCGCCTCGGGAGGAGGCCGCGACGCCTTCCCATGCCGTGGACACCTCGGCGGTGCGCCGTCAGCTCCGGTTGACCGTGACGGCGCACCCCGCGCTGCGTTCCCTGTGCTCCGACGCCCTCGAACTGGCCCGCGAGGCCGCCGCGCCCCTGGGCCGGCGGGTCAGCGGGTGAGCGCGGTGTCCTCGGCGTCGGCCGCCTCGACCTCGTCCCGGGAGATGCCGAGCAGGTAGAGGATCGAGTCGAGGTACGGCGTGTTGACGGTCGTGTCGGCCGCCTGCCGCAGCACCGGCTTGGCGTTGAAGGCGATGCCCAGGCCGGCGGCGGCGATCATGTCCAGGTCGTTGGCGCCGTCGCCGATGGCCACGGTCTGGCTGATCGGCAGCCCCGCCTCCCTGGCGAACCGTTCGAGCGCCCGCGCCTTGCCGGGCCGGTCGACGATCTCGCCCGCGACCCGGCCGGTGAGCCGCCCGTCGATGATCTCCAGGACGTTGGCCGCGGAGTAGTCGATGCCGAGGTCCTCGACGAGCGCGTCGGTGATCTGGGTGAAGCCGCCGCTGACGATGGCGAAGCGGTAGTCGAGCCGCTTGAGCGTGCGGACGAGGGTGCGCGCGCCGGGCGTGAGCACGACCTCCTGGCGCACCCGCTCCAGCACGTCGGCCGGCAGCCCTTCGAGCAGGGCGACCCGGCGGCGCAGCGACTCGGCGAAGTCCAGCTCGCCCCGCATGGCCTCCTCGGTGACCCGGGCGACCTCGTCCAGGCAGCCGGCGTGCGCCGCGAGCAGCTCGATGACCTCGCCCTGGATGAGCGTCGAGTCGACGTCCATGACGACGAGCCGCTTGGCCCGCCGGGACAGGCCGGTGCGCTGCACGGCCACGTCCACCTGCTGGGTCGCCGCCTCGGCGGCGAGCTGGACGCGCAGCGCGTCGGGGTCGGCTCCGGAGACGGACAGCTCGATGCAGGTGACGGGCCACTGGGCGAGGCGCTCGATGCGGTCGATGTTGGCGCCCGCGGCGGCGATGCGGCCGGCGATGCCGGCGATGGCCGCGGGCTGGAGGGTGGCGCCGAGGACGCTGACCGACAGCCGGCCGCGGCGGCGCTTCTCCTTGGCCAGGGAGCCGGTGGAGAGCTCCACCTCCATGCCGAGGTCCTCGGCCACGCGCTCCACGGAGGTCCACAGGGCCCCGAGGGTGGTGCCCGTGCCGGTGGACGGTCCTCCGGCGTAGGCGACGAGCACGCCGAGGGTGAGCCGCCCCCGGATGACGACCTGCTCGATGTCGGAGACGGTCACCGGGAAGCCCGACAGGACGGAGAAGAGCCGGGAGGTGACGCCGGGCCGGTCAGGGCCGTTGAGAGTGATCAGGAGGGTCCGCTGGTCCACATCCAGTCACGCTACTGTGCCGCGCGGGGTGGACGCGGACCAGGGGTGGGTGTTCATGACGTGGATCACTGGCGTTCACCCGGCCAGCAGCAGGTGGGAGTCGCCGAACTCGTGCCACAGATACCCCTCCCGCAGCGCCGCCTCGTACGCCCGGGCCAGCGCCGTCCGCCCGGCGACGGCCGACAGCATCATGAGATGGCTGGAGCGCGGCTCGTGCAGCCCCGTGAGCAGGCCGGTGACGACGCGCACCCCGTCGTCGGGGGTGACGACGCGGCTGGTCCAGCCCGCCGACTCCGTGACCCGCCCGCCGGCGTCCACCGCGGTCTCCAGGGCGCGGACGACGGTGGTGCCGGCCGCGACGACCCGCCCGCCGTCGCGCCGGGTGAGGTTCACCAGCCGCGCGGTCGGCGCCGGCACCTCGTACCGCTCGGCGTAGGGCGGCTCGTCCTTCTCGGGTGAGGCGACGCCGGTGTGCAGGGTGACGGGCGCGATCCGCACGCCGCGCGCCACCAGCGCCGTCACGACCTCCGCGCTGAACGGCCGGCCCGCGCTGGGCATCTCGGCGCTTCCCGGCACGGTGGCGAACACGGTCTGGTAGGCGTCGATCGGCCAGTCCTCGGCCACGTACGAGTAGCGGATCGGCATGCCGTGCTCGCGTAGGTACGCCTCCACGTCCCGGTCGAGCCGGGCCCGCCACAGCCGGGGCGTCTCCCGGCCGAGCAGCCGCAGCGTTGCCCCTCCGGGCAGCGGCAGCCACTCGCCGGGCTCCCCTCCCGCGTACGGCTCGGAGGCGGCCCGCGTACGGCGGCGCAGCTCGACCAGCCAGGTGCCGTCCTCGCGCGCGGTGGAGAAGTGGACGGCGAGCCGGTCGAGCCGGACGGCGGCGGGCAGCGTGGCCGAGTTGTTGACCACGACGAGGTCGCCGGGTGCGAGCAGCGACGGCAGGTCCGTGAACCGGTGGTGGGCGGGCTCGTCGTCGCCGCGCGAGACGAGCAGCCGCACCCCGTCGCGGGCCAGGCCCCTGGCCTCGGGCGGCTCGTGCGCGGACAGGGCGTCGGGCAGGGCGAAGTCGAGGGTCGCGGTCACTGGAGGCTCACCCTTCCGCCGGCGGGCCGGGACGTGACCAGGTCGCGCAGCGCGGCGGCGACCTTGGCGGGGTCGGTGGCGCCGGCGGCCTCCTGCTCGCCCACGGCGTCGGCGAGCATGCGGGTGTTCATCTCGCCGGGGTCCACCCACCAGACGGCCAGGCCGGGCTCCTCGGCGGCCAGCACGTTGGAGAGCTGTTCCAGCGCGGCCTTGGTGGCGCCGTAGCCGCCCCAGCCGGGGTAGGCGCCCGTGGCGGCGTCGGAGGTGACGTTGACGACCGCGCCGCTCCGGCGGCGCAGCGCGGGCAGCGTGGCCTGGACGAGCGCGAGCGGCGCGGTGACGTTGGTCTCCAGCAGCAGCTTGAACGCCTCCAGCGAGTACGAGGCGAGCGGCGGCAGCGGCGTCACCCCGAGGTCGCTGGCGTTGTTGACCAGCAGGTCCAGCTCCGGCACGGCCAGCGACAGCCGCTCGACGTGCGCCGGGTCGGTCACGTCGCCGGCGATGGCGGTGGCGCCCAGCTCGGCGGCGACCCGGTCGAGGTCGTCCCGGCCGCGCGCGGTGAGCACGAGGTCCCAGCCGGCCTCCGCCAGCGACCGGGCCAGGGCCAGGCCGAGGCCGCGGGAGGCGCCGGTGATCAGTGCGGTGTTCGTCATGTCTCGACGGTAGGAAGGCGGCGCCCGTACGACATCGGGCCGCGGACCCGTCCAGGTCTGGGCACTTCGTCCTAGGACCTTCGCGGGAGGGACTCCGGTGAGGGGGACCCTAGAGTGGGTCTCGTGACGTCGGACCATGAGGAGATCCCGCAGGACAGCGGGGCTGTGGGGCCTGACCGCGAGGACGCCCCGCAGGAGGGTCCGGACCGCGAGGACGCCCCGCCGGAGGGGCTGCCCGCGCGGTCGTCGGACCGCGAGGAGATCCTGCAGGCCGTGAGCGGCGCCGTGCTCGCCGTCACCCGGCACCTGTCGGTGCGCGAGGTGCTCCAGGTCATCGTCCGTTCGGCGCAGCGGCTGCTCGACGCCCGCTACGCCGCGCTCGGGGTCCCCGACGAGGACGGCTCGTTCGCGGAGTTCGTCGCCGAGGGGCTGACCGACCGGCAGTGGGACGCGATCGGGCCGCTGCCCCGCCAGCACGGCATGCTCGGCGCGATGCTCCGCGACGGCGCCCCGGTGCGGCTGCCCGACCTGCGCGACGATCCCCGCTTCGAGTGGTGGCCGAAGGCGCACCCGGTGATGAAGGACTTCATCGGCGTGCCGATCCGCGACGGCGACGAGGTGCTCGGCATCGTCTTCCTGGCCAACAAGCGCACGCCGGGCGGTTTCACGGCGGCCGACGAGGAGCTGCTGACGCTGTTCGCGGCGCACGCGGCGATCGCGCTGACCAACGCCCGGCTGTACGAGCGCGGCCGCGAGCTGGCCATGCTGGAGGAGCGCAACCGGATGGCGCGCGAGCTGCACGACGCGGTGACGCAGAAGCTGTTCTCGCTGCGGCTGACGGCGCAGGCCGCCGCGACCATGCTGGAGCGCGCGCCGGACCGGGCGGCGGCCGAGCTGGAGCGCGTGCAGCGGCTGGCCGGCGAGGCGCTGGCCGAGCTGCGCGCGGTGATCGTCGAGCTGCGTCCGGCCGAGCTGGACCGCCACGGCCTGGCCGAGACGCTGCGCAAGCACGTACGGCTGCTGGACCGGCTGCACCCGGCGCGCGTGGTCTTCGACTGCGACGAGCCGCCGCCGCTCGACCCCGCCGTGGAGGTGGCGCTGCTCAGGGTGGCGCAGGAGGCGCTGCACAACGCGCTGCGCCACTCGGGCGCCGCCGAGGTGGCGGTACGGCTGCGCCAAGCCGGCGGCAAGCTCTCCCTGTCGGTCTCCGACGACGGCGGCGGCTTCGAGCAGGGCGGCTCGCGCGGCCTCGGCCTGGTGTCGATGCGGGAGCGGGCGGAGTCGGTGGGCGGGGTGATGACCGTGGACTCGGCGCCGGGCCGGGGCACGACGGTCCGCGTGGAGGTGGGCGTGTGATCCGGGTGCTGATCGCCGACGATCATCCGGTGGTGCGGCAGGGGTTGCGCACGTTCCTCGACCTGCAGGACGACATCACGGTCGTGGGCGAGGCGGGCGACGGCGAGCGGGCCGTCGAGCTGGCCGCGGAGCTGACCCCCGACGTGGTGCTGCTCGACCTGCGGATGCCGGTGCTCGACGGGCTGGGCGCGCTGGAGCGGCTGTCCGGCTCGCCCGCCCGGGTGCTGGTGCTCACGTCGGTGAGCGACCGGTCGGACGTCGCGCCGGCGATGCGGGCGGGCGCGGCCGGGTTCCTCTACAAGGACGTGGACCCGTCGGCGCTGGCGCAGGCCGTGCGGGCGGTCCACGGCGGCCAGGTGCTGCTCGCGCCCGAGGCGGCCGAGGCCATGCTCGGCGCGGCCGCGGGCGCCCACGCGGGCGGCGGGGGAGGCGTGCCCGGGCCGGCGCCGCTGACCGAGCGGGAGCGTGAGGTGCTCGCGCTGATCGCGGCGGGCCGCTCCAACAGGGAGATCGCCCGGAGCCTCGCCGTGGCCGAGAAGACGGTCAAGACCCACGTGTCGAACGTGCTGATGAAGCTCGGCGTGCAGGACCGCACCCAGGCCGCGCTGTACGCGGTGCGCCACGGCCTGGCCTGACCTCCCGCCGGAGGGGCTACGGCCGGTCGGGCGACGGCTCCAGGATGGCGTGGCAGGAGGCCACGAGCGCCCGCCGTACGGCGTGGTCCAGCTCGCGGAGGGCGGCGTCGCGGGCGGTGACCTGCCCCGAGGTGAGCCCGCGCTCCCCGGCGAGCCGCAGCACCGTGGCGAGCCGGGCGGCGAGCGAGGCGACGCGGTGTGCCCGGGCCGGGTAGCCCGGCGCCAGCTCGCCTCCCCCGGCTCCGAGCCGGTCGGGCCGGACGGGCGCGGGGCCGTCGACCCCGGCGAGCACCTCGGTGGCCGCGCGCATCGCGCCGGACAGCTCCCGCTCGGCCTCCGCCACCGACGGCAGGTCGTGCCGTACGGGCCCCGCCTCGTGCACCGACATCCGCACGCCCACGTACGACGAGCCGCGCCGGTCGGTGAAGGGCACCAGCCCGAGGCGCCGCTCGGGCAGCACGGCGATGACCGCCTGGCGCGCCTCGACGGCCGCGGCGTTGAACTCGGGCGGACCGGACAGCCCGAGCGGGTCGCCGGGCGCGGGCAGCGCGAGCCGGAACTCGCTCAGCCCGTCGCCGCGCAGGTCGGCCAGGTGCCGGCGCAGCGTGACCTCGCCCAGGACGGTGGGGCCGCCGGCGCTCTCGACCCGGTCGGCGGCCTCGTCGAGGCCGACGTGACCGGCGAGCCAGGCGTTGCCCCAGGCGACCATGACCCGGCAGACAGGCGATTCAGGGTGCACCGGTCCACGATATGCGCTCGCCCTGCAATAGGTTTGTCCCGAGCGTTCTCCTAAAGGAGGGATCCGGGGATGGGTGGTCAGGTGCTGCGGCTCCAGGACGTCGTCGTCAGGCGCGACGGAGCGGCCCTGCTGCGCGGCATCGACTGGACGGTCAACGAGGACGAACGGTGGGTGGTGATCGGGCCCAACGGCGCGGGCAAGACCACGTTGCTGCAGGTGGCGGCCACGCTGCTGTTCCCGACCGAGGGCGTGGTCGAGGTGCTGGGCGAGCGGCTCGGGCAGACCGACGTCTTCGACCTGCGGCCGCGGATCGGGCTGGCCAGCTCCGCGCTGGCCGAGCGCATCCCGCCGGAGGAGAAGGTCATCGACCTGGTGCTCACGGCCTCGTACGGGATCATGGGCCGCTGGACGGAGGAGTACGACTCCAACGACGTGACCCGGGCCGTCGAGCTGATCGACATGTTGGGGGCGGCGCACCTGATCCGCCGCCGGTTCGGCACGCTGTCGGAGGGCGAGCGCAAGCGGGTGCAGATCGCCCGCGCGCTGATGCCCGACCCGGAGATGCTGCTGCTCGACGAGCCCGCCGCGGGCCTCGACCTGGGCGGCCGGGAGGACCTGGTGCGCCGGCTGTCGGTGCTGGCCCACGACTACCGCTCGCCCACGCTGGCGCTGGTCACGCACCACGTCGAGGAGGTGCCGGCCGGGTTCACGCACGGGCTGCTGCTGCGCAACGGCTCGGTGGTGGCGCAGGGGGCGCTCGACGACGTGATGACGGCCGACAACCTGTCGCAGACGTTCGGGGTGCCGCTGACGCTCGACCGCAGCGCGGGTGGCCGCTGGTACGCGCGCGCCCTGTGACCCGGCACCCCAGCGCTTCCGCGCGGGGGCGGGCCCTCTAGGCTCGGGCGGGTGATGTTCTGGGAAGGGGTCGCGGTCTGCGCGGCCGGTGTCGCGGCAGGGGCCATCAACGCGGTCGTCGGGTCCGGCTCGCTGATCACCTTCCCCACCCTGGTCGCCGTGGGCGTCGATCCGGTCGTCGCCAACGTCTCCAACAACATCGGCCTGGTGCCGGGCTCCTTCACCGCCGCCTACGGCTACCGCGAGGAGCTCAAGGGCCAGCGCGAGCGGCTGCTGCGGCTGGCTCCGGCCTCCTGCCTCGGCTCGCTCATCGGCGGGATCCTGCTGCTGTTCCTCGACCGGGGCGTGTTCCAGGTCGTGGTGCCGGTGCTCATCGCGCTGGCGTGCGTCCTGGTCGTGATCCAGCCCAAGCTGAACGGCTGGCTGGCGGCGCGCCGCGAGCATCCCCATCCGCACGGCGGGATCGCGCTCTGGCTGGGCGTCTTCGCCGCGGGCGTGTACGGCGGCTACTTCGGCGCGGCGCAGGGCGTGCTGCTGATCGGCCTGCTCGGCAGCTTCCTCGACGACGGCATCCAGCGGGTCAACGCCGCCAAGAACGTGCTGTCGCTGGTCGTCAACGCCACCGCGGCCGTGCTGTTCCTCTTCATCGCTCCCATCGACTGGTGGGCGGTGCTGGCGGTCGCGCTGGGCGCCACGGCCGGCGGCTTCCTGGGGGCCCGGATCGGGCGGCGCATCCCGGCTCCGGTGCTGCGGGGGATCATCGTGGCGGTGGGGATCGTCGCGATTATCAAACTGGTGTACGGATAATTTCTCAGCTTTTTGGGCATAAATCCGTACATGAAGGGTGATCGGGTGGAGATCGTCATCGATGCGGGGGGCACCCCGCGCACCTACGAAGTGGTCGCCACCCGTGCGGGCCGCCGCGTCGAGGTGGCCACGCGCCGGGGCCTGGTCGAGGTCAGCGAGGTCACGCGCGGCGGCACGGCCGTCCGGACCGCGCGGTTCATGTCCAGCCGCATCCTCGCCCTGGTGGAGCACCCCGCCGACGAGAACTCCGCGCGGCGGTACGCCGGGGACGGCGGGGGCGAGGACTGACGGCGTAAGCAGCAGGGATCGTCAGCGGAAGTCGGCGGCGTGGTCCCGCGCCCATTCGTGGAACGTCAGCGCCGGCCGGCCCAGCAGCCGCTCCACCGTGTCGGTGACCTTCTCCGGCGCGGTCACGAACGACTCCCACCCGCGCAGCGCCGACTCCACGAAGCCGGGGTCGCCCCAGGCGGCGGTGAGCACCTGGCGCGCCTCCTCCGGCGGCATGTCCTCCCAGCGCACCTCCCGCCCGACCGCCTCGCCGATGACGCGCACCTGCTCGGCCTGTGTCAGCCGCTCCGGCCCGGTGATCACGTACGCCGCCCCGGCGTGGCCGCCGGAGGTGAGCACGTGCGTCGCGACCGCCGCGATGTCCTTCTCGTGGATGAGCGAGCGGGAGGCCGCCCCGTACGGCCAGCGCACCACGCCCTCCCGGATCTGGTCGGCCCAGCCGAGCGTGTTGACGGCGAAACCGCCGGGGCGCAGGAAGGTCCAGGTCATGCCGGTGCGCTTGATGAGCCGTTCGATCCGCTGGTGGAAGATCGTCGGCTCGTCGTCGTCGCCGGCGCCGGGCACGTCCGCCGACAGGTAGACGACACGGCGGGCGTGCTTGGCGACGGCCTCCACCACGGGCTCGGCCGTCTCGGCGGCGAACCCGGGCCAGACCAGGAAGACGGAGTCCACGTCGCGCAGCGCCGGCTCCAGCGTCTCGGGGGCGGTCAGGTCGCCGGCCACCACCTGGACGTTCTCGGGGAGCCTGGCCCGGGACGGGTCGCGCACCAGCGCGCGGACCGGGATCCCGGCCTGCGCGAGCTGGGAGACGACGTGTTTGCCGACGTTGCCGGTCGCACCGGTCACGAGGATGTTGTTCATGCCTCCGACCGTAGAACCTCAAGCTAGGTTCAGATCAAGCCCGGCCGTACCTGGATCGTGCCGTCCTTGCGCACCCGCGCCTCGAACGCCGGAGCGGGGGCCGTGGCCGGGCCGTGCTTGACCGAGCCGTCCTCCAGCCGGAACGTGCTGCCGTGCCAGGGGCAGACCACGCAGACCTCGCCGTTCTCCGAGACCAGCCGGCCCTGGTGGAGCGGGCCCGCCAGGTGGGGACAGCGGTCGGCGAGCACGGTGACGGCCTCGCCCCGCCGCAGCACGAAGAGCTGGATGTAGCCGAGCCGGCGCGCGACCGGCCGGCCGTCGGGCAGGTCGCTGAGCCGGCACAGGTCGTGCCAGCCGAGCGGCACCAGGTGGGCCACCTGCGGCGCGTGGTTGGCGCCGGCCGCCTGCCGGTAGGCCATGTGGCCGCCCAGGTAGGCGCCGAGGCTGCCCACGCCGAGCCCGGTCCACGACAGGACGCGCCCGACGCGTTCGCGGCCGGCCACGCGGGTGGCCAGCGAGGCGGTGAACAGGCCGAGGGCCGTCACGTTCGCCAGCATGTGGACGAAGCCCACGCGCTGCTGCTCGCGGTGCAGCGAGGACCAGTCGGTCAGGCCGGCGGCGGCCGTGGGGAGCGCGTTGCCGATGCCGACGGCGAGCAGCAGCCGGGCGGCCCGGGGGTCGATGGTCGTGAGGTCGAGCACGCCGGCCGAGGCCCAGCAGCCCAGGCTCACCGTCGCCAGCGGCGGGTGCAGGGGTTTGCCCGTGGGGACGCCGTGCAGCACGTCCCGCAGCAGGCCCGGCCGGATCCGGTCACGCACGGCCTTGGCCAGCCTCTGGATGGGCTTGTCCATGGCCTTGGACTTCTCGAGCCGGTCGGCCAGGTCCAGCGGTCCCCCCAAAACACGCATCTGCCTACGTCTCGGTCGTACTATCTCTTTCACGACAAGTCCCCTACCCCAGGGGTGAGGGCATCACTCGGAGAGGTGACCTCTCGCGACGGACAGCTCGACCAGCTCCATGGCGTACGAGCCCAGCGACGGCGAGCCCTCCTCGATGAGCCGCACCTTCTCCTTGACCTGCGACGCCGTGACCCGGAACAGCGGCCACGTGCCGCCCTCGGTGTTGTGGTTGGCCAGGATCGGCGCGAAGCGGTCGAGCGCCTTGGCGAACCTCGCCTCGGGGGTCTCCCGCGCCTCGAACTCCTCCCACAGCTCCCGCATCGACGCCGCCTGGTCGCCCGGCAGCAGCGCGAAGATCCGCTCGGCGGCGGTCCGCTCGGCCTGGGCCTGCGCGGCCACCGCCACCGGGTCGTAGATGAAGGTGTCGCCGGCGTCGATCTCCACGAGGTCGTGCACCAGGAGCATGGCGATCACCCGTTGGATGTCGGTGCCGGGTGGGGCGTGCTCGGCGAACACGAGGGCCAGCATGCCTACGTACCAGGAGTGCTCGGCGTCGTTCTCCCGCCGCGAGCCGTCCATCAGCAGGTTGCGGCGGATGACCCGCTTCAACTTGTCGATCTCGACGGCGAAGGCGATCTGGGCGGTCAGGCGGTCCTCTTCTGGTGCGATAGTCACGCGCGACACCTTAATGTGCGGTGATCACCCCAGTTGGCAAAATCGTGACCGGCACCCCGTTGAACACGGCATTTCCGGAAGGAAGATCGATCGCCGTTTCGTCCGTGAGGGTGTTGGCGCTGACCCCGGCGTGCTCGGCGGCCACCGCCTGCGCGCTGCCCGCGTGCCCCCAGCCGTGGGGCAGCGAGACCACGCCGGGCATGATCGTGTCGGTCGGCTCCAGCGGCACCGTGAGCTCGCCCCGGGCCGAGCGCACCACGGCCGTGCCGTCCAGGCCGAGCCGGGACACGTCCGCCGGGTTGATCTGCAGCGTGCAGGTGTTGCTGCCGCCCACCAGCGGCGCGACGTTGTGCATCCAGCTGTTGTTCGAGCGCAGGTGCCGGCGGCCGATCAGCACGATCTCCGGCGGCTCCTCCTCCAGCCGCCCGCGCAGCCGCTCGACGTCCTCCAGGAGCTGCGGCGGGGCCAGCTCCACCATGCCGGACGCGGTCCTGAGCACCTCGGGCAGGCGGGGCTCCAGCGGTCCGAGGTCCAGCCCGTGGGGGTGGTCGAGCAGCTTGCGCAG
This sequence comes from Nonomuraea montanisoli, assembly GCF_013363975.1. Classification (GTDB taxonomy): domain Bacteria; phylum Actinomycetota; class Actinomycetes; order Streptosporangiales; family Streptosporangiaceae; genus Nonomuraea; species Nonomuraea montanisoli. Next base: position 276,401 of record NZ_JABWGN010000007.1, read on the forward strand.
CGACAGGTCGCCCTTGCCGGCCCACACGCCGTACGGGCCGAGCCGCAGCATGAGGTCCAGCCGGCGCTCCGCGCCCGTCTGGCCGTCCAGCTCGGCCCTCAGCTCGGCCACGTCGCGGCCCTCCACGGCGGACCCCGGCGTCTCCACCGCCCTGGCCAGCATCCCGCCGATGACGAACTCGTCCAGGTCCCCCTCAAGCCCGGAGGCGATCCCCGCGAGCCGCGACAGGATCAGCGCCTCCGACGGCCGGCCGTCCAGCGGCAGCGACGGCGGCGAGTACCGCGCGTAGTTGCGCACGGCCAGGCCGAGCAGCGCGAAGTCGTAGTGGCCGGACTGGAGCACGCGCGGCGGCGGCAGGATGACGTGCGCGTGCCGGGTGGTCTCGTTGAGGTACGGGTCGACGCTCACCATGAAGTCGAGCCCGGCGAAGGCCGCGTCGAGCCGGTCGCCGTGGGGCGCCGACAGCACCGGGTTGCCGGCCACGGTCACCATCAGCCGGATCCGGCCCTCGCCCGGCGTCTCGATCTCGTCGGCCAGGGTGGCCACCGGCAGCTCGCCGTTGGCCTCGGGCAGGCCGCGGACGCGGCTGCGCCACCGCCCCACCGTGTACGGCCGGCGCCGCCCGGGGGACTCGGTGGCCGCCTTGGGGAACATGGCGCCGCCCGGCCGGTCGAGGTTGCCGGTCAGCACGTTGAGCACGTCCACCAGCCACTGGGCCAGCGTGCCGAACTCGGTCGTGCAGGTGCCGATCCGGGCGTACACCGCGGCGGTGGGCGCCGCGGCCAGCTCCCTGGCCAGCCGTACGACGACGTCGGCCGGCACGCCCGTACGCCGGGCCACCGCCTCGGGCGGGAAGTGCTTGGCCGCCTCGCGCACCTCGTCCAGGCCGCCGACCGGCTGCGCCACCCGCGTCAGGTCCTCGGCGAACAGCGTGTGGACCAGGCCGAACAGCAGGTAGGCGTCGGTGCCGGGCCGGACGAACACGTGCTCGTCGGCCAGCGCGGCCGTACGCGTGCGGCGCGGATCGACCACCACGAGCCGGCCGCCCCGCGCGCGCAGCGCCTTCAGCCGGCCGGGGAAGTCGGGCGCCGTGCACAGCGAGCCGTTGGACTCCAGCGGGTTGGCGCCCAGCATGAGCAGGAAGTCGGTGCGGTCCAGATCGGGCACGGGGATGGCCAGCGGGTGGCCGAACATCAGGCCGCTGGCCACGTGCTTCGGCATCTGGTCGGCGGTGCTCGCGGTGAAGACGTTGCGGGTGCCCAGGGCCTTGATGAGCGGACCGCCGTAGAGGGAGCCGGCCATGCTGTGGACGCTCGGGTTGCCCAGGTAGATGCCGAGCGCCTGCCGGCCGTACGTCTCGACGACCCGGTCGAGGTTCGCCTTGACCAGGTCGAACGCCTCGTCCCAGCCGGCCTCGCGCCACAGGTCGCCCTCGCGGATCAGCGGCCGGCGCAGCCGGTCGGGGTCCTCGTCCAGGCGGCCCAGGCTGGCGCCCTTGGGGCAGATGAAGCCGCGGCTGAACGGGTCGTCCACGTCGCCGCGGACGCGGGTGACGTGCCCGCCCTCGTCGAGGGTAAGGGTCAGGCCGCACACGGCCTCGCACAGGGGACAGGTCCGGTGGACGGTCGTCATCGCCACTCCTGGGTTCGCGGACTGAACTCATCTTGGCTCGTACCGACCGGAGGGGGAAGCCCCGGAGCCCCCGCGATCTCCGGGGCTTCGGCCAGGGAACGCCCGGCGCGGTGGGCGCTCCCTGGGCTCATCGGGCGGGTCAGGCCGCGATCAGGGCCCGTTCGCGCGGGAGGAGATCAGGCGGCTCCTCTAGGTCGTGGCGGAGCGCCATCCAGGCCCGCCTGCCGTACAGGCGCTCCAGGCCGGGCGGCAGCGCGCCCGGCAGCTCCTCGCGCCGCACGACCTCGACCACCACGAGCTGGGCCCACCGGCGGTGCCGGTAGACGTTCGCGCTCCTCGCCCAGCACGCCGCGGCGATCTCCTCCGCGTACGCCTCGAACTCCGCGGCGCTGATGCCGGCCCTCGTCAGGATCAGTGCCTTCTCGCCGGTGCGCGTCGGCGTGATCCACAGCACCAGTGGAATCCGGCCGGAGCGGGTGTGCATGGTCGTCTCCAGGCAGGTCCGCTGGAGGCGGTGGCGGGAGACCACGCACCAGAAGTGCGCCACCGCCCAGTTGCGGCCCGTCCGGGTGACGGCCGGCGCGGAGACCGCCCCGGCCAGCACGGCGAACGGGGTCCAGTGGCCGCCCCGCACGGCGGCCGGCAGCGTGAGCGCGACCAGGCCGAGCAGCGCGAGCAGCAGCAGCTCGGTGCGCCAGCGCCAGAACCGGGCCAGGAGGCCGCCGCGGCCCGCGGCCGGCAGGTCCTCGTTGGCGGGATAGATCTGGTTGCGAGGGTTGCGCGGCATGCTCACGACACCTCCTCGGCCACCTTGGCGGGAAGCGTGAGCTGGTCGAAGCGCGGGTCACGGTACACGCGGCAGCCGAACCCGGCGCGGTTCACGGTCCAGCCCCGCCGGTAGGCGAACTCGTCGGGCTCCATGCAGATCTCTCGGTCGGCCCAGGCGATGAGTTCCCGGATCCGGGACTTGATTCGGCTGAGTCCCTTGGTACCTTGTGGGTACATAGAAGACCCCCTTTCGCGGCATTACTCGAGGTGGCTTCTCAAGCCGGACTGCAGGCTGGTGACCGCGTCGTCGCAGGGTGGCAGCCCATATGCGGCAATCGGTGCCCGGCCTGGGTCCGGCTCTTCGGTGCTCCCCTGACCTGTGCTCGGATGAGCGGCGCTCGTGGCGGACGGCCGGGCGGAGCTGCGTGCGCGGCGTTCTCTCAGACGGTTGCGGGACCCTTTCGGCAAGCGGCCTCCCTGGCGTAGATCTGCGGATCCGGGACGGCGCCGTTGCCGGTGGTGCGGCCCGCGTGGCCGCGCGTGATCGTGGGGGAGGAGCTCTCGGAGCCGGGCCGTGTCCTGGTCATCCCGGCCTCCTCGTACGCTCGATCTCCCTCCTGGCCTTGATGGTCCTCCCGGCATTCCTTGCTTGCAAGAGCTTGCGCAAGAGAAGATTTAGATTTCTTCGCACCTTGCCGCACCAATTGCGGTGCAAGTTGCATGGAAGCGCGCTGTACTGGGGATGTCACTCAGACGCCGCTGGCTGTTGTGCAGTGACGAATGCAACTTGCAAGGTAAGATTGGGCGAACGGTCCACCCGTCTCCGGTTTCCAAACGACACATCCGGTTACACCTTCCTTCCCGACGAGGAGAGTGGACGGTGCCATCGCAACAGGGCAGCCCGACTGTCCGCAGGCTCCGGCTCGGCCAGGAGCTCCGCTTCCTTCGCGAGCGCCGAAGGCTCACGGGGGCCGCCGCCGCCCGCGACCTCGGCTGGTCCGCCAGCAAGGTGAGCCGCATTGAAGCATCCAAGACCATGCCCAGTGCCGAGGACGTCGAGTCCATGGCCAAGCTCTACCGTGCGGACGACGCGAAGCTTGACGAACTCTTCGGCCTGTTGCGGGACGCGGATCAGCGGGGGTGGTGGGAGGATTACGAAGACGCTCTGTCCGAGGAGTACACGAAATTCCTCGGATTGGAGGCGGAGACCGTGTGCCAACGCAACTGGGAACCCCAGATCGTGCCAGGCCTCCTTCAAACCGAGGACTATGCGCGTGAGGTGATCTCAGCCTTTCGGAGCATCATCCGATTCACGCACAGCGGTGTCCAGCGCCGGGTGGAGGCGCGCATGGACCGGCAGCAGCGCGTCCTGCACCGCCCCGATCCGCCGGACGTACGTTTCGTCCTGGACGAGTCGGTCCTGATGCGCAAATACGGCGAGTCCTCGGTCATGCGGGCACAGATGGAGCATCTCCTGGAGACTTCGCTGCGACCGCACGTCAGCATTCGCGTACTTACCTTGGAGTCGCTACACGCGGTCAATACGGGAGGATTTGTCCACCTAAAATGTGCGGGGTTCGATGATGTCGTGTACCTGGAGCAGCTTTATTCAGGGCACTTCGTCGAAAATCTCGAGCGCGTCGCCGGCTATGAGGCGGCGTTCGAATATCTGAGTGCAGAGGCACTTGATGAGGATGAATCTCGCGTGCTCATCCAGCGTAAAGCCATGCAGTGGCGAGATTAGCGCAAGAAAGGGCAATGGAGCCCTTCTGTCCATACGAGGAAACAATGCAGATCAACATAAGCGCGGCCGCTTGGCAGAAGAGCAGCTTCTGCAGCTCGAACACGTGCGTCGAAGTCGCCCCGCTCGGCGACGGCGGTGTCGCACTGAGGGACAGCAAGATCGACGGCAGTCCTGTGCTCGTCTTCACCGAAGAAGAATGGGCGGCGTTCGTGGCAGGGGTGCGCGAGGGTGAGTTCGATGTGGCTGCACTAGCGCCACGCGTATGACTCCGAACGGCCCTGGGCGATCCAGGGCCGTTCCTGTTTCTCCCGTTTCATGTGCCGGTCTGCGACCGTAGGGCGCGGAGGAGCACCGCCGCCGCCGCACCTGTGGCGAGTGCCGCGGCGACGGCCATGGCGCGACGTGCCTGGCGTGAAGGAGTCCGTGCGGGGATCGGCGTCTGCTCGCTCTCCGTCGGGCCGGCCATCTCCCAGGCGCGATCGATCAGCGAGACGAAGCGGGCCGCTCGCCGGGTCTGCGCGACCGCACGGCGGTGTTCTCGGGTGTTCTCCCAGAAAATCCTCCCCGCGGGAGTGCCGAAGAAGTCGGCGCGAGCGTATTCCAGAAGCACTGGTCCGGACATCTCCCCGACCTCGTAGAGCATCTCCCAGTAGGACAGGATGAGGTTGAGGTACAGGTGAAGTCGCGGATTCAATCCGGAAGCCATGCCCCCTAACGCATTGTGCAACTCCGGGTGTTCCATCTGTAGCTGCATCAGGTTCAGATGATGAGTGCGTTGCGCCGTATGCCGCGCATAATTCGCCTCTTTGGCCTGGAGGAAGAACGACAGGCCGACCACTGCCAGTGCAAGAGCTGAGAGAATGGCCGAGGCCACGCCATAGGCCTGCCCGATGTCGCTCAGTTCCTGCCATCTGTACCCGACCGGAAGAAGGGCTTGCAGCAGGAGTGGCGATGACATCGTCGCCGCGATGACGCAGCCGATCGAAAAAGCCGTGACCAGAGCGACCACGAGGCGCGAACGATCATGGCCGAAGCGGGGGGACATGATTTCACCCTGACACGCCGAAACGGCTTGTGCCCCCGATTCGGGGGCACGGGCCGTTTCATGTGCGGAGCCGGTCTTGAGCTCAGGTCACGGGAGCCGTGGTGGTGCGGCGCCGTACGAGGAAGAGGGAGCTGATCCCGGCCAGGACGGCCAGTCCCGCGAGCGCGGCCGCCGTGGACATGGAGGCCGAGGCGTGGCCCTGGAGCGAGACGAACAGCGTCCCGACCGTCGAGACCCCGATGACCTGGCCGAGCTGCATGACGGTCAGCAGCGCTCCGCTGGCGTCCGCCGCGTACTCGTCGGCGACCTGCTCGGTCGCCAGGTTCGTGACGGCCACCTGCACGCCGAGCCCGGCGCCGATGAGCGCGCTCATGGCCGCGTACGGCAGGCCGCCCGCCGCCGCGAGGCCGAGGCCGACGTACGCCGGCGCGGCCACCACGTACCCGAACGGCACCAGCCGGCGCTGCAGCCGCGCGGGCAGGCGCGGCCAGCCCAGGCCGACCAGCGCGAACGCGAGGGCGCACGGCACCAGCATCATGCCGGAGGCCAGCGGCGACAGGTGCAGCTCGCCCTGGAGGTGCAGGGCCGAGGTGAACAGGAACGCGCCCCAGGTCGCCGGCCCGAACAGCAGGACGCCCAGCCCGGGCCGCATGCCAGGGGCCCGCAGCACCGACGCGTCGACCAGCGGCCGGCCGCCCCGCGCGGTCACCCAGCGCTCGACCCGGACGAACACCACGAACATCACCACGCTGAGCCCCATGGAGATCCAGCCCCAGAGCGGCCAGCCCAGGTCCCTGCCCAGCACGAGCGGCACCACGAACAGCAGCACGGCCGCCGACAGGGTCACCAGGCCCGCCGGGTCGAGACCGGCGCGCCGGGCGCCGCCGGCGTCCGGGGGCAGCACCTTGATCCCCACGACCAGCAGCAGCACGGCGACCGGCACCATCACGAGGAACACGATCCGCCAGCCGGCGCCCAGCCCGAGCAGGACGCCGCCCAGCGCCTGGCCGACCACGATGCCGCCGCTGATCACGGCCGACCACAGGCCGAGCGCCCGGCCCCGGGCCGCGCCCTGGTAGTTGCGCTGGATGAGCGTCATCACCTGCGGCATCATCAGCGCCGCGCCGGCGCCCTGGGCCAGGCGGGAGGCGACCAGCCACCCGGTCGAGGGCGCGAGGCCCGAGGCGAGCGTGGTGACGGCGAACAGCGCCAGACCGCTCAGGAAGGCGTTGCGGTAGCCGAACAGGTCGCCGACCCTGGCGCCGGTGATCAACAGGACGGCGTAGACAATGGTGTAGCCGGCCACGATCATCTGGAGTCCCGCGCCGGAGGAGTGCAGGTCGGCCCGGATGGTCGGCGTGGCCACGTTGACGATGTTGACGTTGAGGATGGCCAGGAACTGCCCCACCAGGATGACCGTGAGGAGCAGACCGCCGGCCCTGGTCCTCTCCGGCTGTTGTACGGCCGGAGAAGAGGGGGAAACGGCTGTTTGGGTCATGGTTCTAGGATGAGGGCATTCCGGTACCAGTAACGAGAGCCTCTTTATACTGGTACTGGCACCACCTGGATCGTTGTTGCCCGGCGGCCCATAGTGGAGACATGACGATGGCGGACATCAAGGAGAGCAAGCGGAGCGACCTCGCGGCGTTCCTGCGCACGAGGCGCGAGCGGATCACGCCCGAGATGGTGCGGCTCGCCCCGGGCCCGCGCAGGCGCACCCCCGGCCTGCGGCGCGAGGAGGTCGCGCAGCTCGCCGGCGTGGGCGTCACCTGGTACACGTGGCTGGAGCAGGGCCGTCCCATCAACGCCAGCACCCAGGTGCTCGACTCCATCGCCCGCACGCTCCGGCTCGACAACGCCGAGTGGCAGCACCTCTACCGGCTGGCCGGGCACTCCACGGACGTGCCGAACGACGCCAGCACGTGCGTCACCCCGCAGCTCCAGGCCATCCTCGACCAGATCAGCCCGATGCCCGCCTGCCTGGTCAACAGCCGCTCCGACGTGCTCGCCTGGAACCCCGCCTACGCGGCGCTGTTCCCCGAGGTGGTCGGCGCGCCCGACGGCGAGCGCAACACCCTCTGGCAGAGCTGCATGACCCCCCTGGCCTGCGTGCTGGTCAACCGTGACAAGGAGCTGGCCCGCGCGGTGGCCGTCTTCCGTGGCGCCTACAGCCGCCACGCCGACGACCCGTGCTGGCGCGACTTCGTGCGCCGGCTCAGCCGCGAGAGCCCCGAGTTCGCCCGGCTGTGGGCGCGCCAGGACGTGGCCGAGCCGGGACCGCGCGAGAAGACCTTCAAGCACGCCGAGATGGGCAGGCTCCGCTTCAGCACGGCCAGCTTCAACTCCTCGGCCGCTCCGGAGACCCGCATGGTGGTCTACACCCCGATGGACGACGTCAGCCGCGAGGCCGTCGCCCGGCTCATGTCCCGCTGACCCAGGTCTTCTCCGCCCGACCGGCGCGCGCCGGTCCGTCGCCCATGGCATGCTCATTGGCTGAATGTCAGGATCAAGCAGAAGTGGCGACAAATGAGACTCCCCCGTCGTGCCGCCGCGGCCGTGGCCGTCGCCGCAGCCCTCACCGCCTCCGCCGCGTGCGCCGCGTCGGAGCCCGACCCCCGGCCGAGCGCCCAGCGCAAGCAGGCCCTGGACAAGCCCGCGGCGGCTGACTCCACGCCGTCCGCCGAACGCCGGCCGTTCACCATCTCCTTCGGCGGTGACGTCCACTTCGAGGGAGTGCTGCGCAACCGGCTCAACGACCCGCGCACCGCGCTCGGGCCGATCGCGCCCGTGCTGCGCAAGGCCGACCTGACCATGGTCAACCTGGAGACGGCCATCACGACGGGCGGCACCCCGGCGCCGGGCAAGCAGTTCACCTTCCGCGCGCCCGCCAGCGCCTTCACCGCGCTCAAGGCCGCCGGGGTGGACGTGGTCTCCATGGCCAACAACCACGGCATGGACTACATGGAGAGCGGACTGGCCGACTCGCTGGCCGCCATCAAGAAGTCGAAGTTCCCCGTGGTGGGCATCGGGGCGAACGACACCGAGGCGTACCGGCCGTTCCGCAGGGTGGTCAACGGCAACCGCGTGTCGATCATCGGGGCCACGCAGGTGCTCGACGCCGAGTTCGTCAACTCCTGGACGGCCACGCCGGGCAAGGGCGGCCTCGCCTCGGCCAAGAACGAGGACCGCCTGCTGCGGGCCGTACGGCAGGCGCGCAAGAACTCCGACACCGTGATCGTCCACCTGCACTGGGGCACCGAGATGCAGAAGTGCCCCAACCCGGCGCAGCTCTCGCTGGCCCCCAAGCTCGTCAAGGCGGGCGCGGACGTGGTGGTCGGCGGCCACGCGCACATCCTGCTCGGCGCCGGTTACCTGGACAACTCGTACATCAGCTACGGCCTGGGCAACTTCGTCTTCTACAACTCCAACCCGGCCACGACCGGCCGGACCGGGGTGCTGACGCTCACCATCGACGGCCGCAAGGTGCTCAAGGACCAGTGGACCCCGGCGACCATCCAGGGCGGCGTCCCGGTGCCGATGGCCGGCTCCGCCAGGACCCAGGCGGTGGCCGACTGGCGGGCGCTGCGCTCCTGCACGGGCCTGTCCACCAAGCCCTGACAGTCCGCCGAGCGGTTTGCCCGCCGTACCACCGGTCAAGTCCCTTACGTCGGGACCCGTCGACGTGGAGGAGGCCGCGATGCGGTGGGTGGAGTCCGGTGACGTGCGGCTGTGGCTCGCGGAGGAGGGCGACCCGGCCCGCCCGACGATCCTGCTCGTCCACGGCTACCCCGACACCCACCGCGTCTGGGACGAGGTGGCCGGGCTGCTGCGCGACCGCTTCCACGTGGCGCGCTACGACGTGCGCGGCGCGGGCCGCTCCACCGAGCCGGCCGACCACACCGGCTACACGTTCGACCACCTGGCGGGCGACCTGTCGGCGGTGCTCGACGCGCTCGGCAAGCCCGCCGTCCATCTCGTCGGCCACGACTGGGGCTCGCTCCAGTGCTGGGACGCGGTGACCAGGCCCGGCATACGGGAACGGGTGGCGTCCCTCACCAGCTTCGGCGGCCCGGGACTGGCCCAGGCGCACCGGTTCATGCGCGAGGGCAGCCGTGGAGAGGTCGCCGGGCAGCGCGCGCGATCCTGGTACATCGGCGTCTTCCACGCCCCGGTCCTTCCGGAGGCGGCGTGGCGGACGTTCATGCCGGCGATGCTGGAGCGCAGCATGCGGGCGCGCGACGGCGTCGAGCCGCGCCCCGGCCACCCCGCCGACACGCTGGCCCGCGACGGGATCAACGGGCTGTGGATGTACCGGCTCAACACCAGCGCCGGGCTGCGGCCCCGCCACACGGGCGAGCGGGGCGACCCGGTGGTGGACGTGCCGGTGCAGCTCATCGAGGCGACCCGCGACCCGTTCGTCTCCCCGGCGCTGCTGGCCTCGCTCGGGCGGTGGGCGCCGAGGTTCTGGCATCGCAGGGTCGTGGCGGGGCACTGGGCGCAGCGCGGCCGGCCGGACGTGGTCGCCAGGATGATCGCCGAGTTCGCGGACCACGTGGACGGCGCCGAGCCGTCACCCGGGCTCCGCCGCGCACGCCGGGTCGCCGGCTCCTCCGCGAGACAGGGACCGGAGTCGGGGAGGGCGTTCGAGGGGGAACTGGTGGTCGTCACCGGCGCAGGCAGCGGCATCGGCCGCGCCACCGCGCGGGCCTTCGCCGCGCACGGCGCCGAGGTCGTCTGCGCCGACATCGACGAGCCCGCCGCCGTCCGCACGGTCGAGGGCATCATCAAGGACCTCGGCGGCGCCGCCCACGCCGAGCAGGTGGATGTCGCCGACGCCGCCCGCATGGAGGACTTCGCCCAGCGCGTACGGGCCGAGTACGGCGTGCCGGACATCGTGGTCAACAACGCCGGAGCGCTGGTGGCCGGCGCCTTCCTGGACCACTCCGTGGAGGACTGGCGACGCATGATCGACGTCAACCTGTGGGGCGTGGTCCACGGGTGCCGGCTGTTCGCGGCGCAGATGGTCGAACGCGGCGAAGGCGGCCACATCGTCAACATCGCCTCGCTGGCCGCCTTCACCCCCTCGGCGCTGCTGCCCGCGTACTCCACGACCAAGGCGGGCGTGAAGACGCTCAGCGAATGCCTGCGCGCCGAGGTGGCCGGGCAGGGCATCGGCGTCAGCGCGATCTGCCCCGGTTTCGTGTCCACCGGGATCGCCCGCCACGCCACGTACATGGGCGCCGACCTGCGCGAGGTGTCGGTGGCGGCGCTGGAGCGGCGCGGCTATCCGCCGGAGCGCGTCGCCGCGCACATCCTCCGGGCGGTCCACCGCGACCAGGCCGTCGTCCCGGTCAACGCCGAGGGCAAGCTCGGGTACGCGATGTCGCGCCTGTCACCGGGTGCCACGCGCGGGCTGGCCCGCCTGTCGAGGGCCGCCCTGCGCCTGGGCCGACCCCGCCCGCACGGAACCGGCTCGCGGACCTGAGAAATCCGCTGATTGCCAGATAACGATCGTGGTCTTCGGGGGATGATGGAACGCGTGCTGTCACCCCAGATGGACGATCAGTGCGTGCCGCCGCAGCCGTTACGGCGGCGTCCCGCGCAGCGCCGCAGCGCACGCCGGGTCGAGCGGATGCTCGACGCCTGCGCCGAGCTGCTCGACGAGATCGGCTACGAGTCGCTCTCCACCACCCGCATCGCCGACCGGGCCGGCGTCGCGATCGGGTCGGTCTACCAGTTCTTCCCCGACAAGCGGGCCATCACCCAGGAACTGACCCGGCGCAACGTCGAGCTGTTCGTCTCCCGGGTGGGCCGCAGGTTCATGGAGGAGGACTACGTCGGCTGGTGGGAGGCCGTCGATGCGATCATCGACGAGTACGTCGACATGCACCGGACCGTTCCGGGCTTCAGGAGCCTGCACTTCGGCGACGTGGTCGACCTCAACCTCCTCGACTCCGACTCCGACAACAACACGGTGATCGCCGGGCGGCTGCGCGGTCTGCTGCTGCAGGAGTTCGGCCTGGCCGACAGCCACGAGCTGGACATCGCCGTCCTAGTGGCGGTCGAGGCGGGGGACGCGGTGCTCAAGCTCGCCTTCCGCCGCGACCCGCACGGCGAGCCGGAGGTCATCGCGGCGGCCAAGCAGCTCATCCGGGGCTTCCTGTCCCGCCAGCTCCGCTCCTGGGCCACGCAGACGGCTCGGCCATGAAGGCGCGCAGCAGCGGGGTCGCGTTGTGCCGGTCGAGGTCCTCCTGCGAGCGCCAGACCGCATAGAGGAAGAACCGGCCGTCCTCCTGCTCGTGCAGGTGGTACTGGAGGCTGCCCGCGTGCTCACGGGACGGCCCGACGAGGTCGAGCAGGAGCGTGCGGAGCGCGTCGGCGTGCCCGTGCCTGGGGGTCAGGAATCCGTGGAGCGAGACGGGGCCTGCGTCGTCGATGTCGTGTCCGGCGTCGATGTCGTCGTCATGCCACGGACGTTAGGACGTGACATCGATGTGAGCCGCAAGCCGCTCGCCTGTGCAGTGGGTCACACGTTGGACTCCCCGCCGACCAGCAGCAGCGACTTGCCCACCGTGGCGCGTGCGGCCAGGGCGCGGTGGGCGTCGGCCGCCCGCTCCAGGGGGTAGGTGGCGCCGATCGCCGGCCGGAGCCGTCCCTCGGCGGCCCGTTCCAGCGCCAGGACCATCAGCTCGCGCACGGTCTCCTGGTCCGGCGGGCCGTCCAGGAGCGGGGCCATCACGCGGATGCCGCGGCGCGCGGCCTCCTCCGGGTCCGGGGCGGCGAAGTCGTCCGTGGCGCCGTACGTGACGAACCTGCCGCCGTCGGACACGGCGTCCAGCGCGGCCGTGCCGAGCGCGCCGCCCGCGCCGTCGTAGACCAGCGCGGCGCCGCCGCCGGTCGCCTCGCGCACCCGCTCGACCCAGTCGGGGCGCGAGTAGTCGACGACGGCCTCCGCGCCCAGCTCGCGGGCCAGGGCCAGCTTGGTCTCGCTGGACGCTGCGGCCACCACCCGGGCGCCCGCGCCGACGGACAGTTGCACCAGCAGCGATCCGGCGCCACCGGCCGCCGCCGAGACCAGCACCCATTCCCCCTTCTCCGGCGCGCCCAGGCGGTCCATCCTGAGCGCGGTCACACCGTCGTGGACGAGCGCCGCGGCCGTCTCGACGGCCAGACCGTCCGGCACCGGCGTGATCTCCTCGACGCCCGCGACGACCCGCTCGGCGTAGCCGGAGCTGGTGCCGGTCCGCACGACCACGTGCCGGCCCCGCCACGCCGGGTCCACGCCCTCTCCGGTCTCCAGCACCTCGCCCGCTCCGCCGCCGCCCGGCACGTACGGCAGCGTCCGCGGGAAGAACTCCTGGCCCCAGCCGCCGCGCAGCCGCGTGTCGAGGAAGATGACGTCCGCCGCGGCCATGCCGACGACGACCTGGCCGGGGCCGGGCGTCGGGTCGGGCAGCTCGACGGGGGACAGGACCTCGGGATCGCCGAACACGGCCACCTGAATCGCGCGCATGGGAAGCACCTCTGCTGTGGGACGATGTCCCGGCCAGTCTTCAACCTGAAGATTGGTTGAGGTCAAGGCGGCGCGTGTGCGGCGCGTGTGCGGGGCGGTCAGCGGTCCCAGCGCAGGCGGTCGATGAGCTGGGGGAGCCAGCCGAACGGGTCCGTGGTGGCGGGCCGGTGCGCCTGGGCGCCCGTCGCGCCGTCGCCGGTCGTCCGCCCGAGGGCGGCGGGAGGCTGGGCGTCACGGGCCTGGGGGACCTCTGGGCGGGCGTCACGAGCCTCGGGGGCCTGTGGATGGGCGTCGCGGGCCTCGGGGGCCTGTGGACGGGCCTCGGGGGGCTGTGGACGGGCTTCGCGTTTCTGGGGGACCTGTGGGCGGGCCTCAGGGGCCGGCGGGCGGGCCTCGCTCTGCTCGCCGGGGGCGAGGAGGCGGTCGCCGCGCTCCTGTGGCGCCGGCGGGACCCCCTGGGCTTCATGGGGCGCCGGTGGGCCCGCCTGCGCTTCATGGGCGCCGGGCGGGCGGGCGATGCGTTCGCGGGCCGCCGGTGGCCGCGCCTCCCGGTCGCGGGTCCGGCCCACGGGGGCGGGCGCCTTGCCGTTCTCGCGGACGCCGTTCTCGCGGGCGCCAGGCTGCCGGGCGCCGGGGGTCTGGACGCCGCAGGGCGCCGGGTACGCCACCGGCCACGCCTGCCGGTCCTCGCGAGCCTCCCGGGAACGCAGCCGCGTCTCGATCGCGTGGAGTTGGCGCTCGGCCGATTCCACCGCTTCCAGTCGTCCGGAAAGGTATCCGGCCGTACCCGGAACCAGGACCGAAAAGGCGACGGCACAGGCGAGAGTGAAGGTCATCTGCTTGGACGTGCCCATCGCAGCCCCTCCCGCTCGCCGGTGCGCGCGACGGCTATATGCCCTACGGCCTGCGAAGACACGCCGGAAGCGGGCATCCTTTGACATGACCTTGCCAAAGTCGTGCCGGATCGGCGATGTGCATTGCCGGGGCAAACCGGCAAGGGGCTCGGTAGTCTCGCGGTGTGGCGCATGTGACCCGTGAGCACCTTGATCGCCTGCTTGAGCAGGCCCTGCTGGCCGACGACCACAGCTCCCTGGCCAGGCGGCTGTACGACGTCGCGCTCGGCTATTCCTCGGGCGACGTCTCCAGGGCGTCGATCCTGGTCCTGGCGGCCGAGGAATGGCGCGCGGCCGGGCAGCCCGCCCGGGCTCTGGAGTGCTTCCAGCGCGCGGTGGAGGACGGCGGTGAGTCGCTCGTCGACCCGCGCGCCGGCATCGCCGACACGCTCTTCGAGCTCGACCGTCCGGAGGAGGCGAGGGAGGTCATCGAGACCATCCGCGCCGAGGGCGGCATCACCACGGCGACGTCCCACACGATCGCCGAGACGCTCGTCGCGTACGGCGACCTGCGGAGCGGGCTCGAATGGGTGACCCAGGCCGTGCTCGCCAGCGACGAGGACGACCCGGAGCACGACGCGCTGCTGCGCACGCGTTACCGCATCCGGGTCGACCTGGGCCTGCCCGAGGACGAGCTCGACGCCCTGGTCTCCTGAGGCGGGCACTCCCGCCCCAGGAGCCGGAGCAGGGGACGCCCTGACGGGCGCGCCCCGCCGTCGTCATGCCCGCGTCACGGTCAGCCAGCGGTCGTGAGCCACTGGCCGGTGGGCCAGGTCTCCAGCCGCCAGGCGCTGTCCCAGAACATCCACTCGTACTCCGTCGCCCGGCAGAACGCCTCGGTCATGCTCCGGCGCGTCTCCGGGTCGGCGGTGGCGGCCAGCCGGTCGGCGATCCGCCTCACCTGCGTCACCGATGCGGCGAACGCCGGGTCGGAGTAGGTCGAGATCCACGTCCGGTACGGGTGGTCGTCCAGGCCGGCCGTACGTTCCAGCAGGGCCGTGCCCACGTCCTGGTAGACCCAGAAGCACGGCAGCACCGCGGCGACCAGCACGGGGAAGGGCGCGGTGAGGGCCGTCGCCTGGAGGTACGACGCGTACGCCAGGCAGGTCGGCGAGGTGGCGACGGCCGCCACGTCCTCCGCGCCCATCCCGAACCCGTCGAGGTAGCCGGTGTGCAGGGCGCGCTCGACGGCCAGCGCCGTGTGCGCGCTCTGGGCGAAGAACATCGCGTCGGCGGGGTCGGTGGCCCGCGCCGCGGCCGTGGCCAGGGTCTTCGCGTACGCGGCGAGGTAGCGGCCGTCCTGCACCAGGTAGAACACGAACCGGTCGCGGCTCAGGGTGCCCTCGCCGAGGGCGGTGTTGAACGGGTGGCCGTGGATGGCGTCCAGCAGCGCGGCGGTGCGCGCCCAGGCCGCGTCGCAGAACGACTCGGTGGTACGGGGCTCCGCTTCGGGCATGGCGGTCAACGTTGACGTCCCTTCGCTAGTGCGAACTAGATCAGGTTCGACGGGTGTGATCTCAGCCCGGCTCTCCGGGCACCCCGCGTCGCGATCAACCGTAACAGTAGGTCAGTTCAGGGCCAGGTCGGGGAGGAGCGTGCCGACCTCGTCGACGTCGCCCGTCGTGCGGCCCGCGCGACCCGCACGGGGCTCGTGCGGGGAGGAGGAGCGGGGCTCGGCCAGGCGGGCGGCGCCGTTGCGCGGCCGCTCCGCCGGGGTGGCGGCGTCCGGGCGGCTGCGCGCCCGGTCCTGCCCCTCGTGCGCGTCCTGGCGCCGGGCGGACGGCGAGGCGCTTTCGCCGCCCGAGACGGCGACCCCGTCGAACGTCCGGGCGGGGCGGGCCGGGACCCCCGGCAGGCCGGGCAGGTCGGGCGCCGTGGCCATCGAGGACACGTCGGACAGCCCCGACGGGTTGCGCGCGCCCGGAGGCACGACGGGCGTGCCCGCGGTCGTGGCCGTCACGTCCGGCGTGACCAGGGGGGAGCCGGCTCCGCGCGGCCCGGTGAGTCCGAGTCGCTCCGCCGTACGCGCCACGACCGCGGAGGCGTCGTCCTCGCCCCCGCCCAGGGCCGGGGAAAGGGCGGCGGCGATGCTGTCGGGCCGGGCGAGGGCCAGGGCCGGAGAGGGGGCGGCGGCGATCCAGATGACGCCGGCGCTCAGCGTGGCCGCTGCGACGGCGGCCCGGAGGCTGGGACATGACCGGGACGACCAGGATGATCGGGATGATCGGGACAACCGGGATGACCCGGACCTCCGGGATGACCGGGATGACCCGGACCCGGACCACGGGGATGACGGGGATGAGGGGGATGGCGCGGATGAGGTGGATGACGGGGATCGCCGTGATGGCGCTGGGTTCGACACTGCACGTCCTCTCGTCGATACGGGCTCGGACGACGCCGGGCGCCCTCACGGGCGCTCCCACGGTGCCGGACACCCTCGCGCGCGACGTCCGCTCGACACCGGGCGCCGTCGTCCTCGCGGGCGTTCGCGCGGTGCCGGGCGTCCTCGCCCTCGCGGGCGCTCGCACCGTGGCGGACGTCCTCGTTGTCGCGGGTGCCCGGACGGCGCCCGGGCGGCCTTCTCGGGCCGAGGCCCGCGCGGCTGATCGGGCCGCAGCCGGCGGAGTCTCGGACGAAGGCCGAAGCTAGCCAGCCGAGCGCCGCCGCGTGGCCCGCTTGGCCGAACGGTGGACCACTCCTTACCCCCGGCCGTGTCGCGGGCACACCCGCCGGCCGTGTCTGAAGCACGCACTCCTGGCCGCGCCGCAGGCACCTCCGCCGCCGTGTCCGAGGCACGTCCCCCGGCCGTGTCCGAGGCACGTCCCCCGGCCGTGTCCGAGGCACGTCCCCCGGCCGTGTCCCAGGCACCACCGGGGCCGTGTCCCAGGCGCACCCCGGCTGGGGCGCGGGCACGCAGAAGGCCCCGGAAGCCCCGGCCGTGAAGGCCGGGCCCCGGGGCCTCGCCGATCTCGCGTCAGGCGCGCTCGACGGCCTGCGCTCGACGGCCTGCGCTCGCAGCCGCCGAGGTCGCGTCAGGCGCGCTTGATGGTCAGCTCGTCGTCGCCGAGATCCACCAGCACCTTGTCGCCGTCCACGATCTCGCCCGACAGCACCGCCTTGGCGAGCTTGTCGCCGATCGCCGACTGGACCAGCCGGCGCAGCGGCCGCGCGCCGTACATCGGGTCGTAGCCCGTGAGCGCGAGCCACTCGCGGGCCGCCGGCGTGACCTCCAGGGTCAGCCTGCGGTCCGACAGGCGCCGCGCCAGCCGCTCGACCTGGAGGTCGACGATCTGGGCCAGCTCCTCCGAGCCGAGCGCGTCGAACAGGATCACGTCGTCGAGCCGGTTCAGGAACTCCGGCTTGAAGGCGTTCCGGACCGTGCCCATCACGGCCTCGCGCCTGGCGCCGTTCTCCAGCTTCGGGTCCACCAGGAACTGGGAGCCCAGGTTGGAGGTGAGGATCAGGATCGTGTTCCGGAAGTCGACCGTGCGGCCCTGACCGTCGGTGAGCCGCCCGTCGTCGAGCACCTGGAGCAGGATGTCGAAGACCTCGGGATGGGCCTTCTCCACCTCGTCCAGCAGCACCACGGTGTACGGCCGGCGCCGCACCGCCTCGGTGAGCTGGCCGCCCTCCTCGTAGCCGACGTAGCCCGGAGGCGCCCCGACGAGCCGGGCCACGCTGTGCTTCTCGGAGTACTCGCTCATGTCGATGCGGGTCATCGCCCGCTCGTCGTCGAACAGGAACTCCGCCAGCGCCTTGGCCAGCTCGGTCTTGCCGACGCCCGTGGGACCGAGGAACAGGAACGACCCGGTCGGCCGGTCGGGGTCGGCGATGCCGGCCCGGCTGCGCCGCACCGCGTCGGACACGGCCTGCACGGCCTGCCGCTGCCCGACGAGCCGTGTGGCCAGCTCGTCCTCCATGCGCAGCAGCTTGGCCGTCTCGGCCTCCATCAGGCGGCCGGCCGGGATGCCCGTCCAGGACGAGATGACCTCGGCGATGTCGTCGGGGCCGACCTCCTCCTTGACCATGGCGTCGTCCGGCTGGGCGGCCTCGGACGCCTCGCGCAGCGCCTGCTCCAGCCTCGGCACCTCGGCGTACATGAGCCGGGAGGCCGCCTCGAAGTCGCCGTCGCGCTGGGCCCGCTCGGCCGCGCCGCGCGCCTCGTCGAGCTGCTTCTTCAGCTCGCCGACCTTGTTCAGGCCGGCCTTCTCGCGCTCCCAGCGGCCGACGAGGGAGCTCAGCTCCTCCTGCCGGTCGGCCAGCTCCTTGCGCAGCCGCTCCAGCCGCTGCAGCGAGGCGTCGTCGGTCTCCTTGGAGAGGGCCAGCTCCTCCATCTTCATCCGGTCGACGTTGCGCTGGAGCTGGTCGATCTCCACGGGACGGGAGTCGATCTCCATGCGCAGCCGCGAGGCGGCCTCGTCGACCAGGTCGATGGCCTTGTCCGGCAGGAACCGGCTGGTGATGTAGCGGTCGGACAGGGCTGCGGCGGCCACCAGTGCGCTGTCGGCGATCTGCACCTGGTGGTGGGCCTCGTAGCGGCCCTTCAGCCCGCGCAGGATCGCGATGGTGTCCTCGACCGTGGGCTCGCCGACGTACACCTGCTGGAAGCGGCGTTCCAGCGCCGGGTCCTTCTCGATGCGCTCGCGGTACTCGTCGAGCGTCGTCGCGCCGATCATGCGCAGCTCGCCGCGGGCCAGCATGGGCTTGAGCATGTTGCCCGCGTCCATCGCGCCCTCGGCGGCCCCCGCGCCGACGACCGTGTGCAGCTCGTCGATGAAGGTGACGATCTGGCCGTCGCTCTCCTTGATCTCGGACAGCACGGCCTTCAGCCGCTCCTCGAACTCGCCGCGGTACTTCGCGCCCGCCACCATCGCGCCCAGGTCGAGCGAGATGAGCCGCTTGTTGCGCAGCGACTCGGGCACGTCGCCCGCTACGATCCGCTGGGCGAGCCCCTCGACGACGGCGGTCTTGCCGACGCCGGGCTCGCCGATCAGCACCGGGTTGTTCTTGGTGCGCCGCGACAGCACCTGCACGACGCGGCGGATCTCGGAGTCGCGGCCGATGACCGGGTCGAGCCGGCCGCTGCGGGCCCGCTCGGTCAGGTCGACGCCGTACTTCTCCAGCGCCTGGTAGGTGTCCTCGGGCGTCTCGCTGGTGACGCGGGCGTGGCCGCGCACCTTCTCGAACGCGTCGAGCAGCGCCTGCGGCGTGGCGCCCTGCGACTTCAGCAGCTCGGCGACCTGGCCGCCGTCGGTGGCCAGGCCCACCAGCAGGTGCTCGGTGGAGACGTACTCGTCCTCCAGCCGCTTGGCGCGCTGCGCCGCGGTGTTGATGACGGTGAGGAGCTGGCGCGAGCTCGTCGGCGCGCTCACGGTGGAGCCCTGCGCCTTGGGCAGCGCGGCCAGCATCTCCTCGGCCTTGGCGCGCACGGCCTTCCAGTCGGCGCCCACGGCGTCGAGCAGCGGGACCGCGGTGCCGCCCGTCTGGCCGAGCAGCGTGGTCAGCAGATGAGCCGGGGAGATCTCGGGATGACCCTCGGCGGCGGCGCGTCGCATGGCGCCCGCCAGTGCCTCCTGGCTCTTCTGGGTGAGCTTGTAGTCCATCTTCCTAGGCCCCCGGTGGCAGCTCGTAGCGGATCAGCGCCTTGACCATCTGCATCTCGGCGCGCAGGCGGTGAACCTCTTCGCGCAGCCGCAGTGCCTCGTTCTCGAGCTCGAGGATCCGCTTGATGCCGGCGAGGTTGATGCCCTCCTCCTGGGAGAGCCGCTGCACCTCGCGCAGCTGGAGGATGTCACGGGTCGAGTAGAGGCGGCCGCGCCCCGCCGTACGCCCCGGGCAGACCAGCCCCAGCCGGTCGTACTGCCGCAGCGTCTGCGGGTGCAGGCCCGAGAGCTGTGCGGCCACCGAGATCACGTAGACGGGCGTCTCGTCTGACAGGTCGAAATAGTTGGCGTCCATCGGCTACTCGCTTCTGGCTCTCTGAATGAGATCAGCTCGCGGGTCATCACCCGCCGTCGCGGTGCCGAACTCGGTCAGGAGCTCCCGCGACTTGTCGTCCAGACTCTGCGGGACGATCACCTCGACGGTGGCGAGCAGGTCGCCCTTGGTGCCGTCCTTGTGCGCGGCGCCTCTGCCCCGGACCCGGAACGTGCGCCCGTTGGGCGTGCCCGGCGGGATGCGCAGCGTGACCGGCATCCCCTTGAGGATCGGCACCTTGATCTCGGCGCCCAGCGCGGCCTCCGTGAACGTCACCGGCACGGTGATCGTCAGGTTGTCGCCCTGGCGGCCGAAGACCGCGTGCGGCTTGACGTGGGTGAGGATGTACAGGTCGCCGGCGGGTCCGCCGTTCTCACCCGGTGCGCCCTTGCCCTTGAGCCTGACCCGCTGGCCGTCGGCCACCCCCGCGGGAATGCGCGCCTGGATGGTGCGCGTGCTCTTGGCCCGGCCGCTGCCCTCGCACACGGGGCAGGGGTCGTCCACGATCAGGCCGCGGCCCTTGCAGTCGCGGCACGGCTCGGAGAAGGCGAAGCTGCCGAGGTTGCGGCTGGCCGCGCCGGTGCCCTCACAGGTGGGACAGACCCGCGGGGTCGTGCCCGCCTTGGCTCCCGTGCCGCTGCACGCCCCGCAGGCGGCCGAGCTGGTGAGCCGCAGGGACACCGTGGTGCCCTCGATCGCCTCGGTGAACGTGAGCGTGACCTCGGACTCGATGTCCTGGCCGCGGCGCGGCCGGGTGGCGCTGGTGGTGCGGGTCGCACCACCACCACCGCCGGCGCCGCCGCGGTTGAACAGCCCGCCGAACAGGTCGCCGAGCCGCTCTCCGGCGCCGTGGCCGGTCTGCTGACCGGCCGTGCCGCCGAAGAGGTCGCCGAAGTCGAACGAGAACCCGCCACCGCCGGGCCGCTGGCCGCCGACACCCGAGCCGAACAGCGTGCGCGCCTCGTCGTACTCCTTGCGGCGCTTGCCGTCGGACAGCACGTCGTACGCCTCCGAGACCTCCTTGAACTTGGTCTCCTTGGCGGTGTCGCCGTGGTTGGTGTCCGGGTGGTACTGCCTGGCCAGCTTCCGGTACGCCTTCTTGATCTCGTCGGCGGTGGCGGTCTTGGGCACACCAAGGACGGCGTAGTAGTCCTTCTCCAGGTAGTCCTTGGTGCTCATCTACAGCCCTTCGTCCCTTGTTCGCTTGAGTTGTCGTGCCGCAGTCAGTCGCCGGAGGCGGCGCTGTCGGACGCCGGGGGGGCGTCCTCGGGCTCGGCCACGGCCACGCGGGCCGGCCGCAGGACCCGGTCACCCATGCGGTAACCGGGCTGAAGGACCTCGATCGCGGTCGGCTCGGTCACGTCCGGCGAGTAGCTGTGCATCAGCGCCTCGTGGACGGTCGGGTCGAAGGGGTCGCCCTTCTGGCCGAACGGGGCGAGCCCGAGCTTGGTGACCGCGGCCTCCAGGGACTCGGCCACCTTCGCGAAGCCACCGGTCAGCTCGCCGTGGTCGCGGGCCCGGCCGATGTCGTCGAGCACGGGCAGCAGCTCCGTGAGCGCGCCCGCGACCGCCTGCTCGCGTACCGCGACGCGGTCACGCTCGACGCGCCTGCGGTAGTTGGTGTACTCGGCCTGGAGACGCTGGAGGTCGGCGGTCCGCTCGGCGAGCTGGGCCTCCAGCTCGCCGTCGACCGCTGCCCCGGCGCGCTCGGGGGCCTGCGCCTGGTCGGAGTGGGCCTGGGCGTCCGCCCCGGCCTCCGACCTGACGCGCGGCAGCCCCGTCTCCGGGTCGATCTTGCGGTTGTCGCGGATCACCGGCTCACCGTGCTCGTGCCCGTTGTCGCGCGGCGGCATCACTGGTCCTTCTTCGGCTGGTCGTCATCGACGATCTCGGCCTCGACGACGTCGTCGTCGGCCTTCTGCTGCTGGCCGTCGCCGGACGCGGCGCCCTGCGGAGCGCCCTCGCCGCCGGCCTGCTGCTGGCTCTGGGCGTAGATCGCCGAGCCCATCTTCTGGCTGACGGTGGCGAGCTTCTCGGCGGAGGTGCGGATCGTGTCGGTGTCGGTGCCCTCCAGCGCCTTCTTCAGGTCGCCGAGCGCGTCGTTGACCTCGGTCTTGATGTCGGCCGGGACCTTGTCGTCGTTCTCGCGGAGGAACTTCTCCGTCTGGTAGGCGAGGCCGTCGGCGTTGTTGCGGACCTCGGCCTCCTCGCGGCGCTTCTTGTCCTCCTCGGCGTACGACTCGGCCTCGCGCATCATCCGCTCGATGTCGTCCTTCGGCAGCGCGGAGCCGCCGGTGATCGTCATCGACTGCTCCTTGCCCGTGCCCAGGTCCTTGGCGGAGACGTTGACGATGCCGTTGGCGTCGATGTCGAAGGTGACCTCGATCTGCGGGATGCCGCGCGGCGCCGGCGCGATGCCGGTCAGCTCGAACGTGGCGAGCTTCTTGTTGTACGAGGCGATCTCGCGCTCACCCTGGAAGACCTGGATCTGCACCGACGGCTGGTTGTCCTCGGCCGTGGTGAAGACCTCGGAGCGCTTGGTCGGGATCGTCGTGTTGCGCTCGATGATCTTGGTGAAGATGCCGCCCTTGGTCTCGATGCCGAGGGACAGCGGGGTCACGTCGAGCAGCAGGACGTCCTTGACCTCGCCCTTGAGCACGCCGGCCTGCAGGGCGGCGCCGATGGCGACGACCTCGTCGGGGTTGACGCCCTTGTTGGGCTCCTTGCCGCCGGTCAGCTCCCTGACCAGGTCGGTGACGGCGGGCATGCGGGTCGAGCCGCCGACGAGCACCACGTGAGCGATGTCGGAGACCTTGATGCCGGCGTCCTTGATGACCTGGTGGAACGGGCCCTTGGTCCGCTCGAGCAGGTCGGCGGTCAGGCGCTGGAACTCGGCGCGGGTCAGCTTCTCGTCGAGGTGCAGCGGGCCCTCGGAGGAAGCCGTGATGTAGGGCAGGTTGATGGTGGTCTCGGACTGGCTGGACAGCTCGATCTTCGCCTTCTCCGCGGCCTCGCGCAGGCGCTGCAGAGCCATCTTGTCCTTGGACAGGTCGACGCCGTGGGCGTTCTGGAAGCGCTTGACCAGCTCGTCGACGACGCGCTGGTCCCAGTCGTCGCCACCGAGGTGGTTGTCGCCGGAGGTGGCCTTCACCTCGACGAAGCCGTGGCCGTCCTCCTGGCCGACGTCGAGCAGGGACACGTCGAAGGTGCCGCCGCCGAGGTCGAAGACCAGGATCGTCTGGTCCTGCTCCTTGTCGAGCCCGTACGCGAGGGCCGCGGCGGTGGGCTCGTTGATGATGCGCAGCACGTTGAGGCCCGCGACCGTGCCGGCCTCCTTGGTGGCCTGGCGCTGCGCGTCGTTGAAGTAGGCCGGGACGGTGACCACCGCGTCGGTGATCTTCTCGCCCAGGTAGGCCTCGGCGTCCTGCTTGAGCTTCTGCAGGACGAAGGCGCTGATCTGCTGCGGGGAGAACTTCTTGCCGTCGATCTCCTGGGACCAGTTGGTGCCCATCTCGCGCTTGACGGAGCGGATGGTGCGGTCCACGTTGGTGACGGCCTGGCGCTTGGCGACCTCGCCGACCAGGACTTCGCCGTTCTTCGCGAAGGCGACCACGGACGGCGTGGTCCGCGAGCCCTGCGCGTTGGCGATGACGGTGGGCTCACCGCCCTCGAGGATCGAGACGACGGAGTTGGTCGTCCCAAGGTCGATACCTACCGCACGTGCCATGAGTACGTCCTTGTAGTCAAAGTTGAGTCGGTCAGACTCAAGCTACGAATGCCGTGAGGCTTTGTCAAACGCCTTGAGCCTACTCGACTCAACCTAGATGACTCGCCCCGCATTCCCGTCGAACGCTTCCCCGCCTGCAAAAGTGCCCCGGCACGGATCACCGTGCCGGGGCGGGGTTCGTCGGGGAAGTCGCCGGTCAGCGCTTGGCGCCGTCCACGATCTTCCGGTGGCCGAGCGGGGTCTTGAGCTTGACCGTCGTGGTCTTCTCGATGGCGATCATGATGCAGGCCACGTTCTTGGCCTTGGGGGACGCGCCCTCGTACAGGGTGATCGTCACGGTCTTCCCGGTCTCCTTGACCTTCACGCGGTCCAGGACCGTGCAGGGCTCGACGCCCGACGACCACACGAGCTGGACGGCCCGGCCCTTGGCGACCGGCTTGGCCTTCTGCCACGGGACCTTGCGCACGTTCACCGCGTCGCCCGTGGGCTTGACCGGCTTGGGGCCCTTGGGCGGGCTGGTCACCGCGGAGGCGGAGACGGGGGTGTGGGGAGCGGGAGAGGCGGCCTGCCCTCCGGTGGGCGAGGCGGCCTGCCCGGCGGGCGTCGCCGTGCCGCAGCCCATCACGAGCACGACGCATCCGGCCAGAAGAGTCCCTTGCAACATCCGCATACCCCTACGACGGACGGCGGGCCCGCCCGGTTCAAGAGACGCCTCGCGATACGCAGGGGGCGGCCGGGTGGCGGGGGTGGTGCAGGAGGGCGGTCGGGGGTGTGGGCGGTGGAGGGGGTGTGTGACGGCGGCCGGGCGGGGTGCGGGGTGTCCGGCTAGGGTGGAGATGTGCTTCGTCAGGTGCTGCTCGCGGCCTCCAGGAGCGACCGCGTCGAGCGGGTCGTCTCCACCTCCCCGCTGACCCGCGACGTGGTCAGCCGCTACGTCGCGGGCGACGTGGCGGCCGTCGTGGCCGACCTCACCCGTGAGGGCCTCCTCGTCACCGTCGACCACCTCGGCGAGGAGGTCGGCGACCGGGCGCAGGCGGAGGGCGCCGTGCGGGAGTACCTCGCGCTGCTCGCCCTGCTGCCCGAGGGCGCCGACGTGTCGGTCAAGCTCACCGCGCTCGGCCTGCGCCTGTCCGAGCAGCTCGCGCTCGACAACGCCGCCACGATCTGCGAGCGCGCCGCGGAGCGCGGCATCACGCTCACGCTCGACGCCGAGGAGCACGACACGATCGGCGGGCTCCACTCGGTGCACGCCACGCTGCTCAAGGAGCACGCCTCGGTCGGCGTGGTCGTCCAGTCGTACCTTCCCGGCGCGCTGGAGCGCTGCGCCCGGCTGGCCGAGGCCGAGGGCGCCCGGGTGCGGCTGTGCAAGGGCGCCTACACGGCGCCGGGCGCGCTCACCGCGCCGGCCGACATCGACCGCGCGTACGTGCGCTGCCTCAAGGTCCTCATGGCCGGCTCCGGCTACCCGATGGTCGCCACGCACGACCCCCGGCTGGTCGAGATCGCCTCGGCGCTCGCCGTGCTGCACGGCCGCGACCACTCCGGGTTCGAGTTCCAGATGCTGTACGGCGTGCGCCCCGCCGAGCAGGAGCGCCTGGCCCGGCTCGGCGCCCAGATGCGCGTCTACGTGCCCTACGGCGCCGACTGGTACCCGTACCTCATGCGCCGCCTGGCCGAGCGCCCCCGCAACCTGACCTTCTTCCTGCGCTCCCTGGCCGGGCGACGCTGAGGCGCCGGTCCGGCGGCCGGTAGGCTGCTGGACGGAGGTGTGACGTGATCGCGATTCTGGGCACCGGCAAGATGGGCGAGGCCCTGCTGTCCGGGCTGCTGCGGGCGGGCGTCCAGCCCGGCGACATCGTGGCGACCACGCGCAGGCCCGAGCGGGCGCGCGGGCTGCGCGAGACGTACGGCGTGCGCACGCTGTCCAACTCCGAGGCCGCCAAGGCGGCCGACACGCTCATCCTGGCCGTCAAGCCGCAGGACATGGCGACGCTGCTGGCCGAGATCGCCCCCTACGTCCCGGCCGACCGGCTGGTGATCACCGCGGCGGCCGGCATCACCACCGGGTTCGTCGAGCAGCGCCTCGGCGTCGAGGTGCCGGTGGTCCGCGTCATGTCCAACACGCCGATCCGCTTCGACGAGGCGATGAGCGTGATCTCGGCGGGCGCCCACGCGGGCGAGGAGCACCTGCGGCGCACCGAAGAGCTGCTCAGCCCCGTCGGCAAGGTGCTGCGCATCCCCGAGGCCCAGCAGGACGCCGCGACCGCGCTGTCGGGCTCCGGGCCCGCCTACTTCTTCTACCTCGTCGAGGCCATGGTCGACGCGGGCATCCTGCTCGGCATGCCGCGAGCCGCGGCCCTCGACATGGTGACCCAGTCGATCGTGGGCGCGGCCGTGATGCTGCGCGACTCGGGCGAGCACCCTGTGATCCTGCGCGAGGCCGTGACCTCGCCGGGCGGCACCACCATCGCCGCGATCGCCGAGCTCGAACGGCACAGCGTGCGCGCCGCGTTCCTGGCCGCCATCGAGGCCGCCCGCGACCGCGGCCGCGAGCTCGCCTCGGGCTGAGGACACACCGGGACCGGCGGCGGACGGGCCCCTGATCGGGGACGCGGGAACCCCTGTCCCTACGATGACTCAGGTGACGATCCGTCGCGGCATCCCCCCGCTGCTCGTCCCGTTGCTCCTGCTGGTCGCCGTCGGCGGCTGCACCTCGGACGAGCCGGCCGGCGTCGAGCTGGCCGATGTCCGGCGCGCCCCGGTCACCGAGGTCGTCGAGGCCCCGGCCACGGTCGGCGCCCGCGCCACGGCGACCCTGCGCGCCCCCGCCCCGGGCACGCTCGCCCACCTGTACGTCCGCGAGGGCGAGCACGTACGCAAGGGCGAGCTGCTGGCCAGGATCCGCTCCCCGCAGGCGGAGGACCAGCTCAAGCAGGCCCGCCAGGCGGCCAGGCTGGCCTCACCGGCCGCCCCGCGCCTGGCGAGCCCCCAGGTGCGGCTCGCCTCCTTCGACACCCGCTCCTTCGACGCCAAGGTCAGCAGGCACTTCGCCCGGGCCCGCAAGGAGGCGCGCAGGATCCGCGACGCCCAGGCCCGCAAGCAGCTCCTCGGCGCCATCGACCTGGCCGAGGCGCAGCACCGGGCGCAGACCAGGGCCCTGGCCTCCATCACCGCGCAGCTCAACCAATCGATCAACAGCGTGCTGTCGGGGGTGACGAGCGGGTTCAGCGGCCTGGCCGGCTCCATGGCCTCGCTCCAGGCGGCCTCCCGCACCCAGGCGAAGGCCGCGGTCAAGGCGGCCGAGGGCACGGTCGCGTCGCTGGCGATCAGGGCCCCCTTCTCCGGAGTGGTCACCCTGGGCCGCGCTTCGGGCGGCGGCGGCTCGGGCGGCCTGGACGGGCTGCTGAGCCAGATCCCCGGCGGCGGCCGGCAGCTCCCGTCGCTGCCGTCCACCGGCTCGGGCGGGGCGGGCACCCCCGTGGCGACCGGCGTCCCCGTGTCGGCCGGCGACTCGATCGTGACCGTCACCGACGTGTCGAGGCTGACCCTGTCCGCCGACATCGACGAGACCGACGTCCTGCTGGTCAGGAAGGGCACCAGGGCCACGGTGGAGCTCGACGCCGTCCCGGGCGCCGGCTACACGGGCCGCGTCACCGGCGTCGGCGTCACCCCGAAGGAGGGCACGACGGGCGGCGTCAGCTACCCGGTGCAGCTCTCGCTCGGCGCGGGGACGTTCGACGACGGCGGCGCGGCGCCCACGCCGAAGCCGGGCATGAGCGCGGTGGCGCGGCTGACCGTGCGCGAGTCGCCGTCGGCCGTGTCGGTCCCGGCGTCCGCGATCGTCTCCAGCGGGCGCGAGAGCGTCGTCTGGGCCGTGCGCGACGGGGTCGCCCAGCGCCGTGTGGTCAAGCTCGGCGCCCAGGGGGAGGCGGTGGTCGAGGTGCTGAACGGGCTGTCGGTCGGCGAGCGGGTCGTGGTCAAGGGCGCCGACTCCGTACGGCCGGGCCAGCGCCTGCCATGACGGCCCCTGACCCCTCGGCGACGGCGCCCGCGCGCCCCGCCGGCCCGCCCGCGATCGAGGCCGTGGACCTCACCCGCCGCTACGACCTCGACGGCGTGTCCGTCGAGGCGCTGCGCGGCGTGTCGCTCCGGATCGGCCAGGGCGAGTTCGCGGCCATCGTCGGGCCGTCGGGCTCCGGCAAGTCGACGCTCATGCACCTGCTCGGCTGCCTCGACCGCCCCACCTCCGGCGTGCTGCGGATCAACGGGGTGGAGATGTCCGGCCTGTCCGACACGCGGCTGGCGGAGCTGCGCAACCAGACGATCGGCTTCGTCTTCCAGTCCTTCCACCTGCTGGCCAGGACCACCGCCCTCGACAACGTCGCCCTGCCGCTCGTCTACCGGGGCGTCGGCCGGGCCGAGCGGCGCGAGCGCGCCAGGACGGCGCTGGAGTCGGTCGGGCTCGGCCACCGGATGGGGCACCGCCCGTCGCAGATGTCCGGCGGCGAGCAGCAGCGGGTCGCCATCGCCCGGGCGCTGGTCGGCGAGCCCAAGGTGCTGCTCGCCGACGAGCCGACGGGCAACCTCGACACGCGCAACGGCACGGAGGTCATGGCGATCCTCGACCGGCTCAACGCCGAGCGCGGGGTCGCCGTCGTCCTGGTCACCCACGAGCCGGAGGTGGCCGCGCACGCCCGCCGGCAGATCCACGTACGCGACGGGCTCATCGAGCTGGACACAGGGGCGGCGGAGGGAAGGCCGTGAGGGGGCGCGAGTCGTTCGTCATGGCGCTGGAGGCGCTGCGGGTCAACCGGCTGCGCAGCGCACTGACCATGCTCGGCGTCATCATCGGCGTGCTGGCCGTGGTCGTCCTCGTGTCGGTCGGCACGGGCGCGAAGGACGCCGTCGAGAAGCAGATCTCCGGCCTCGGCACCAACATCATCCTGGTCGTGCCCGGGCAGCTCACCGTGGGCGCCGCGCCGACGCAGAGCCGGCTGAGCCTGGCCGACGTGGCCTACGTGCGGCGCGTGGTGGGCGATCCGGCCAAGGTGACCGTGTCGCTCCAGTCGGGGGAGACCGTGCGGGTGGGCCGTACGGAGGCGTTCGTGACCATCATCGGCACCGACCAGAACCTCACGAACGTCTTCCAGCGGCCCCTCTCCAAGGGACGCCACCTGAGCGAGACCGACGTCGACACGCGGCGCCGCGTGGCCGTGCTCGGCGCCGAGGTGGCGGCGCGGATGTTCGGCGACGTGGACCCGGTGGGGCGGCAGGTCTCGATCGCCGGGGCGCGGTTCCGGGTGGTCGGCGTGTACGCCACGGTCGGGCAGACGTTCGGGCTCTCCCGCGACCAGGAGGTGCACGTGCCGGTGACGACGGCGCAGCGCATGCTCGGCGTCGACCGGGTCAACGGGCTGGCCGTGGGCGCGTCGGGGCCGGAGGAGGTGGAGGCGCTGCAGGGCAGGGTGGTGGCCGCGCTCACCGAGCGGTACCCGGGCGAGAAGTTCTCCGCCGTCACCCAGACCCAGCTCCTCGGCACGATCGGCAGCGTGCTCGGCATGCTGACCGGCGTGCTGGCGGCCATCGCCGGGATCTCCCTGCTGGTGGGCGGGGTCGGCGTGTCCAACATCATGCTGGTCAGCGTGCGGGAGCGGACCAAGGAGATCGGGCTGCGCAAGGCGCTCGGGGCCCGGCAGCGTGACGTGCTGGCCCAGTTCCTCATCGAGGCGGTGCTGCTGACCACGATCGGCGGCGTGATCGGCATCGTGCTGGGCGTGGGCGGGGCGGTGGCGATCCGGTCGTTCACGGAGGTCCCGGCGTCGATCACGTGGTGGTCGATCGCGCTGGCGTTCGGCGTGTCGGCCGTGGTGGGGGTGTTCTTCGGCGTGGCGCCGGCGCGGAGGGCAGGCCGCCTGGACCCCGTGGTCGCCCTCCGCGCCGAGTAGCCGGGCACGCCCGGGTCAGGCGTCGCGGCGCAGGGTCAGGACGCAGGCGGCGGCCAGCGTGACGGCGATCCAGCCCAGGTAGACGGCGAACCCGCTCCACGGCCCGAGCGAGCTGGCCGGCGACGGGAACGCCACCTGCAGCCCGGCGTTGGAGGTGAACCAGTCGTTCACCGTCCTGCCCCACTGGCCGGGCAGCATCCGGGTGAGTTGCGGCAGCACGAGGATCAGCCCGATGGCCGCGACGAGGGCGCCGGGCGTGTGCCGGACCAGGGCGCCCAGCGCCAGCCCGAACAGGCCGCACGCGGTCAGGTAGAGCCCGGTGCCGGCGACGGCGCGCAGCACGCCGGGGTCGCCGAGCGAGGCCCCGCCGAGGATGGTCCGGCCGACGAGGAACGCGGCGAACGCGGCGGCCATGCAGACCGCCAGCGCCACCGCCGTGAACACCACGAGCTTGCCCGCGAGCAGCAGCAGCCGCCTGGGCACCGCCATGTACGACACCCGGATGGCGCCGGTGCGGTACTCGCCGGTGACGACCAGCGCGCCGAGCGCGGCGACGGCCAGCGCGGCGAAATTGGTTCCCATCAGGCTGATCTCGGCGACGTCGGACGGCTGCACCGGCCCCTGGTGGGAGTTCTTCACCGCGATCGACATCAGGGCGCCGAGCGCCAGCATGAGCAGCGCGGCGGTGCCGAGCGTCCACATGGTCGAGCGGACGGAGCACAGCTTGGTCCATTCCGAACGGATGATGTCGATCACGACGAGTACTCCAGGCTGTCCTTGGTGAGCTCCATGTAGGCCGCCTCCAGCGAGGGCTGCACGAGCGTCAGCTCCTCCAGCGGCAGACCGGCGCGGGCGGTGAGCGCGCCGATCTCCAGCGGCGTCATCGCCGTCACGCGCAGGTGGTCCGGGTGCAGGTGGCCGACCTTGACCAGCTCGGCCACCTCGGCCAGCCGGGGCGAGCGCACCCGTACGTACGCCTGCGAGCTGCGCCCGATGAACTCCGCCACGCTCGTGTCGGCGATCAGCCGGCCCCTGCCGATGACGACGAGGTGGTCGGCGGTCTGTGCCATCTCGCTCATCAGGTGGCTGGAGACGAACACCGCGCGGCCCTCGGCGGCGAGCTCGCGCATGAACGTGCGGATCCACAGGATCCCGTCGGGGTCGAGCCCGTTGACCGGCTCGTCGAAGATGAGCACCTCGGGGTCGCCGAGGAGCGCGGCGGCGATGCCGAGCCGCTGGGACATGCCGAGGGAGAACCCACCGATCCGCTTGCGGGCCACCTCGCGCAGCCCCACGGCCTCCAGCACCTCCATGACCCGGCCCGCCGGGATCGCGTTGCTCTGGGCGATGGCCAGCAGGTGGTCCCAGGCGCTGCGCCCGCCGTGGACGGCCTTGGCGTCCAGCAGCGCGCCCACCTTGCGCAGCGGGTGACGCAGGTCCCGGTACGGCACGCCGTCCACGAGGACCGACCCGCCGGTGGGGCGGTCGAGGCCGAGGATCATCCGCATGGTCGTCGACTTCACGGCTATCGGTTTGGGGCACATAATTGAGGTAGAACCACCAAGAAGGCCCCCACCGAGGAGGTTCCGCCCATGTCCCCCGCAGTCGCCGCCGTCGTGGACTACTGCCGGATCTCCTACGACAAGCGGGGAGACTCCGAAGGCGTCGAGACTCAGCACTTGGAGAACGTGGAGTCTGCGGAGGAGCTTTGCGAGGAGATCACGGGCACTTACGTGGACAACGATCTGTCTGCGTTCTCCGGTGTGGAGCGTCCCGAGTATCAGCGCTTGCTTGCCGACATGGCTGCGGACAAGGTTCGGCTGATCATCGTTCGGCACGCGGACCGGTTGCACCGTGACGTGGAGGAGGTCACGCAGTTCATCAAGGTGGCGCGCGCCCACAAGGTGAAGCTGTACAGCGGCATGAAGGGGTCGTTCTACAACCTGGAGAAGGCCGCCGGGCGCAAGGAGCTGGTGGCCGACACGTTGAGCGCCAGCTACGAGAGCGACCACCGGGGCGAGCGTGTCAGCGACGCCCGCAAGCGTCAGGCCCGCAACGGTGTCTACGGCGGTGGGATACGTCCCTATGGATGGGGCGTGGACACCGGTCGCGTCCGGTCGGTGTGCATCAACCCCAGGGCTCCGATCTCCGAGCGCCGCTATGAGGACCGGCCCGTGCTGGACATGACCCAGCACAACGAGGAGGAAGCGGCAGAGATCCAGCGGTGGGCCAAGGAGCTGTTGGCAGGCGTGCCGACGGATCAGCTTCTTCGCGACCTGGCCAAGCGAGGGGTCAAGACCGCCAGCCAGAACGACGGGCGGAGTTTGAAGCGTCGCGGCAAGGTCATGGAGGCGCAGGGATGGAGCGCCCGGACGATCAAGCAGATCTTGACGCACCCGCGCACGTCGGGCCATGCCGTCCACCAAGGGAAGATCGTTCGTAGGGACGCCTACAAGCCGATCATCCCCGAGGACACGCGACAGGCGTTGATCACACTGTTCGCCGACCCGGCACGCAAGAAGAGCCCCGGCAACACGCCCCGGTGGTTGGGGTCGCTGATCGCGCTGTGTGACCGGTGCGACGACGGCACGGTCGCCACGGTGCGCAACAACAGCCGAGGTGAGCCGGTCTACCGGTGCCGCAGCAAGGGGCACTGTCTGGCCAAGGCCGAAGCGTTGGACGCCTACCTCGCGCGTGTTCTGGTCAAGCGGCTCTCGCGAGAGGACGTTCAAGATCTCCTCCCGGTGAACGTGGACGTGGACGTTGCCGCGTTGCGCGAGGAAATCGTGACCTTGAACCAGGCGAAGAAGAACGCGGCCCGCAAGTTCGCTCTCAACCAGTGGGACGAAGAGACCGCCGACGAGGTGATCACCACCGCGACAGCCCGCATCGCCGAGATTCGCGAGACCTTTAGGCAGGCGTCAGCCGACAGCCCGTTGGCTGAGTTCGCCGCATCCGACGACGCGCAACGCACATGGGACGGGCTGTCTCTCGGCAGGAAGCGGGAGATCTTGAAGCTACTGGTCACGGTCAAGCTCCTGCCGACAGACCGCCGCCGGAACGTGCCGGTGAAGGATTGCGTGATCATCACGCCGAACAAGCCGACCCCACCGCAGCCGGGCAGGCTGGCGGCGTAGCCGCGTGCGCCCCCGCCGGGCAGGTCATCCGGTGGGGGCGCGCCGTAGGGGCTGAGTCGGTTACCGCAGTAGCAGGGCAAGCCGCTCACGCTGGCTCTCGGTTAGCGGCGGCCAGGTGCGGACCATGGCGGTGATCTCCTCATCATCGCTTTGGGGCCGCTCATGCGCGTCTAACTGATCTTCCCGTCCGTCCGTCGAGTCCATTCCTGCCGCCTCACCCGATCGGGCAGGCCAGCGCCGCAACGACAGTGCGCGATGTGATCAGCGCACGCTGACGCCGGGGCATGACCGCCCGCATGATCGTTTAATGGGGTGCTGTCTGGCAGCGGCCGGGCGGCCCACCCACCCGCCCATGGCGCGGTGCTTGATCGCCGTAGGTCAGGTGCAGGTGGACTGCCGGGGAAGAAGGGCCAACCCCTAACAGCCAAGAACTTGAAGTGGTGCCTTCGGCGCGTTTTGCCTGGTGGCGGCCCTCGCCGCACGTGCCGGCCGAAGTAGCGCCGATCTACTCTGTGAGCCCGAGTCGCCAGGCTTCGCGCGCTTGGCGATGCTCACGGCCGAGCACTTCGGCCAACACTCGATCGCCCAGGGTGTGATAGCCGATGCCCGTGACCCGCCAGTCGCCCACCATGACCGTCGCCATGCCGCTATTGCCCTCATCGCGCTGTGCCCAGGGGTCGCGTTCGCGTGCCCGCCTAGCCAGCCGCCAGGCGCGGCGTGCCTCCCGGAGCGCGGCGAAGGTGGTCGAATAGCGGCGGCTCTTGGAGGTCACATGGCCACGGAAGCCAAGCGTGTGCACATGCCGCGCCAGTCGCAGCGCACGGCAGGTGCCCAAGCGTGCCAGTCTGCGCACCGTCTGCGTGAGCGCGGCGACGTGCGCCGGGAGCGCACGGCCCTCTTCCAAGTCGCGCTCGTCGGCACGTGGCCGGGACGCCGGGAGACCGCTCACGCTGTCGGAGACCGTTTTGGTGGCGTACTTGGCCAGGTACCCGGCCACCCGCGCCCGGTCGATCTCACGAGGTTGCACCGGCCGAACGTCAAGTTGAGTGCCCCAGCGTGCCACCGCCGCCGTCCGTCCATCGACCACGGGAAGCGGGACGCTGACCCGGTGCGCCGCGTACGCCAGTGCCGCCGTGAGCAGGTCCACACCCGCCCAAGCCGGAGGCGGGGCGAGTTGATCCGGGCAGTCGGGGTTGACGCCGTCCAGGCGGGCCAGCACATGCAGGTGGACCACGCCACGCTTCTGGAATTCGGCCACTTTCGCGTAGGAGAGGCGTAGCAGCTCACGGATTTTGCGCACCGTCACCGGCTGCCCGCCAACGCTCGGCGCGAGTGCCGCCAGCGCGCGATAGACGTAGATCACCGTGCGCCGCCACAACTCCCCGACATGCGCGTTCCACAGCACCAGTCCGGCCAGGTCCGCGCAGTCCTCACACAAAGGAGCCCCGACCATGCCATCGCCGGGGCTGTGGCGCGCGTCGCACCATAGCGGCCTACCGTGCTCGCAGGTCCTCCTACCGCGTCGGCCGCCTCTGGCAGTCCGGCACACCTTCCCGTCGCGGGCGGCGTGCACGGTTCCGAAGCTGGGAGCGGTGAACGTGGCCAGCACCATCGGATGCGGAAGCCGATCGTCTGTGTCGCCGTCGTCGCTGCCGTTCTCGGCGGGGGTCACGCCCCCGGCGAACACGTGCCAGGCATCGGCCCGGTAGCGCGCCGCGCACGGCGGACAGACGCTCTCGCGGCGATCCTTGCAGGCCACCAGCAGCACCCCGCCCGGCTCCTCCAGGCTGGAGTAGGTGGCGTCGATCTCACCCGTCGCCGCGTTGACCGTCATCGCCGAGCCGATCAGCCGCACCGGTCGCACGCAGTGCCCAGCACGTTCCACTTGGGCTGTCCAACGCCGGTAGTGATCATCATCAGCCATGCGGGCGATCATCTGCCCGAGTACCGTCTGAGTCCTCATCATCTGACATCTCCGTCTCACCGGCCATTCCGGCCGGGAGGCGGTCCCCACATCCGCCCCCGGGTTATGCTCTAGGCCCTTGATCGCCCGGACCCCTCATGTCCGGTCAGTCGTGGCCCCTTGGTGCTGGCTGGTCAGCCGCCCGCCCTGATCGGCTCCCACCGATCCAGCACCGCTTGCCGCAGGGTGGCCAGGTCGTCCGGGCCATCCAGCAACGTCACCCCGAGCCCGCCGCACTGCCACGGCGAGTGCACGAACGCCCGAAGGGTGTCTTCCAGTTGCCGTTCGCCGCTGGCCTTGAGCCAGCTCACGAACCGCTCGGCCGCGTAGGCGTCGCCGATCTCCACTGGAGTGAACTCTTCGTTGGCGATCCACGCCTTCACTGTTGTGCTCCTTTCCCGGGTGTCGGTGTCGCGGGTGATCCCCGTATCGCCCGCGACCTGTACTCCGGGGGTGAGGCTCCCCGTCTTACGTGGTGACCGTCCTGGGGGGACGGGATTGTCAGATAGTGGTTGTACGGCGCTCGGCACTGCCGGGTTCAACCGTTCGCCACCTTTTTCGGTGAAAATGTCGGTTTCCGGAAAGCTGCCCGGACCGTTCCACTCCCGGGCAGCCTCCCATCAGCGGCGGGTCAGAGGACCCGGACGCAGGTGGCGGGCACGTAGCCGAACGGGCTCCCGATGAGGCTCACCCGGCCGGAGCGGACCTTGTACCAGTCCGCGCCCCGCAGCCCGCACTTGCTCGGGTAGCTGTTGGCCCCGCTGCCGCGCACGAACTCGCACGTGCTGAGGATCGTTCCGCGCGGCACGCTGCGCACCACCAGCCCGTTGACGAACGGGAAGTCACGGATCGCGATCTTGCTGCCGATGACCTGGAGGCTCCGGCACGCCGCCCCCTGCCGGACGTCGCCCCGCGTGACGCTCTGCGCGCTGACGGGGGTTGCCGACAGGGGCAGCGCCGCCAGGCTGGCGGTGGTGACGACGGTGGCGAGCAGCGTGAACAGCTTGGACATGATCTCTCCTTGGATTGTTGGTTGAGCAGGGTCGTTGATTGAGCAGGTGTTGCGGGGGACCGCTCTAGCGGTCGATCCAGTGCACGGCGTTGGTGGCGCGCAGCTCCGCCGCGTAGGCCGCCAGGTCCGACAGTTGCCCGTCGCTGAGGTAGAAGCCCTTCTGACGGACCGGCCCGGCCGAGCCCGCCAGCAGGTAGCCGACGCCGGCCGCGCCCAGGGGGATGGTCGAGGCGTCCACGCCCCGGGCCGCCCAGCCCGAGCCCAGTACGGTGTCGGAGGCTTCCCGGGTCGAGCAGCGCAGCGCCCACCGGGTGTCGAACAGATCCCGGATGTAGGTGGGCACCACGTCAGAGCCCGGCTTCTGGGTCGCGGCGATGATGCGCACCGCCGCCGCCCGCCCGCGAGCCCCCAGCTCATGCAGGGGCAGCAGGAACGCTTCGCGCTTCTTCTTGTCCGGGTGCAGGGTGAACGTGGCCAGTTCGTCGATCACCACGGCCAGCAGCCCGAACCCCATGCCGCGCGTGATCTTCCGCGCGCCGCAGGCGGCCAGGTAGCCATAGCGTTCGTCCATCTGAGCACGCGCCCAGTCCAGCCCGTCGATTGCGCTGTCGATGTCGCTGCGGATTCCGCCGTGCGCCACCTTCTCCCAGGCGGCCAGCTCCACCCCGTGCTTGCCGTCGATGAAGACGCCCTGCGTGGCGGGGTCGAGCATCGCGCCCGCGATCAGGCTGTGCAGCGACACCGACTTGCCGGATTCGGGGGTGCCGCCGATCAGCACATGCACGCCCATCGCTACGGCCTCCCTTCGATCTCAGGCGGGCCACCCTGGACAGGCACCAGCCCGTCACTGAGCAGCGAGACCGTCACCAGTGCGCCGGTTTCCGACACCCCGACCGGGATGGGCTCCCACGCATCAGCGACCCAGCCCTGATCCGGCGCATCGGCCCAGGGCCAGCCGAGCACCCCGAAGGCGTCCAGCGGATCGCGCCGGATCACCTCCACATGCGCGTACCGGGCGTTCAGGTCATCGGCAGAGACGAGGACTTCGGCCGCTTCCAGCGAGGAGGCCAGCCACGGCGCACGGTCCTCTATGTCGCAGGCCGCGCCGCCTTTGGGCACCCGCACCAGCAGGCGTTCCCCCGCCCCGGTCGGGGTCGCTTCCATCACGCGGGGGACGCGGTCGTTGTGGGTGGCCAGCCCGGCGAAGCGGGCCGCCCGATCCCAGCGCCGGATGATGCGTGCCCGCCACAGCAGGGCGACCAGCCAGCCGCGCACCGCAGAGACCCCGAGCATCGCGGCCAGGTAGACCGCCACCACCAGCGCGACCGGCCAGCCGCCCAGCATCCAGCCGCCGCCCACCAGAGCGACCACGGCAGCGGTCAGAGCGATCTCGCGCCGGATGAGCCATGCCGGACGCAGCACGTACATGGTCAGCAGCGAGCCGCGAGTGTTCTGCGCGCGGATCGGGACGGCGGGCATCTCCACCGCTGGGGGCAGCCCGGACGGACGCCCCGGAACCTGCGGCCCCAGCATCAGCTCTCGCCCCCGGGCTCACCCGGCACCGGCGAGGAGTGCCGGGCCGAGGCGAGCGGGTTACGCCCCCGCGTGCCACCCGCCGTGTCGGCACCGGACGGGGCGGGCGGGGCGGGCACGGCCTGAGCCGGGGCCGCCGTCAGCGGCACGACCGCCGAAGCGCTCCACCACCGCACGTCACCGTCCTTGGCCATGCCGTAGCACAGCCCCTCCACCCGGACCGGCTGACCGGGCACCAGGTGCCGCTGTTCGCCCGGCAGATTGAACTTGATCTTCGTGGAGTCGGTGCCGTCCATCGCCAGCAGGTTCACGACCATGACCGGCTGACCGTCTTCGGTCACCTTGGCCTTCTTGGTCGCGAAGTCCCGCGCCGGAATCGGCGGGGAGGTTACCGTGAACCCCAGTTGGCTCGTGTCGATCGGGAATCGCATCCGCGTACCTCCCAGCGTTGGGGTGTCCCTGTGACACCCACGATGCCAAGCAGTACTCGAACACGTGTTCGAATGGTTCGAAACGATGCCGCCCCGGCATACCCATGTGCGCCCGCGCGCCGCGCGTGATAGATCGCCCCGGCCGGGCACCGGCCGCGCGCTGTGTGATGAGTTTCCCTACTACATCAAGCCCGCCCGGCCCCCGACCGGGCGGGGCGGCCCCCGCGGAATTGATCTTGTAGGTGGGGCGTCCAGGGATGCGTGCACAGGACCCTAGGACGCCGCCCAGGCCCACCTTCCCCTCTGCCCACTGCCTCTATATCAGTTACCGAACCATCGCAGACAGTAGCAATGCGTGGCTGCTGTAGGAGGACCACCGCTACCGGCCCCAGGTGGCCACGGCAGCGGGTCGCGCCGGCGGTCGGCATCGGGACTGCGCGCGGCGCTAGCGCGCCGTGCTCGCCCTCGCCACCCGACGGCACGCCCCTCGCCGCGACCACCGAACCGCCCAGCACCCGCCGACGCCCCGCACCCTACGAGTTCGCTCAGTCCGACGCCGACCTGTGCAAGCGGCTCATCTCGGCAGTGGTTCGAAGGCCACGAGGCATCATGTGCGCGCCCAGCAGCCTCGCTCAGTCCTGCCCTACCGCGTCAGGTCAGGCGACCGAGTGGCGGACGACGCCTGTGTAGGTACCAGCGACCGCCTGGGCAGGCACGTCGATCACGACGGTCGGGCTCCAGGAGGCGGAGTTGCTGCCCGACCCGCTGGTCTTGGAGAAGGCAATACGGGTCTGGTCAAGCACGACGGCGGAGGCGGCGTTGGCCTGCCCAGGCACGAAGGTTCCAGTGCCAGTGGTGGCCGTGGCCGGGCCGGACCAATAGCTGACGCGGCTATTGGCCACTGTCTCGGCAGGCGTGCCGCCTCCAGTGGTGAAGTCGGTGGCCGATACTTGCGCCACCCAGGTTGCAGTCACGGTAGCGCGCTGGTCGGAGACGGTCACGGTGCCGATTTGCCCGCTGATCGTGCCGCCAGGGCTTCCGGTGCCGATACTGACTGGCCCGTTGGGCACAGTGATCTGCAAGCCAGTCCCGGCGCTGACGGTGAAGAGAACCGTGGTGTTGCAGTTCGTTGAAGCCGCACAAGTGTCGGCATGGGCGGGCATCGCCGTCATCGCGGTCGTGATCGCGGCGGCCAGCGCCGTTGCCAAGGCGCGGCGGCGGGTGTCGAACATGTGCGAACTCCATAAAAGCTGTCCGGGTCCCCGAGACCTCATCGTCAGTGATCGCATCCTTGACATCGAACAGCAGGCACAGACCATCCGCCACGCGACACAGGGGCACTGTTTGCCGTGACCTGGGGCGTCTGGTGGCATAGCGCGGGGAACGGCGGTCAATTTGCCATCTACAGACATGTATGAGGTTCGCGGCCAGGCGTGCGCGGCCTAGACTTCCGGCAACTTCCCAAAACCACCCGGCGAGCGGATTTACCCGTCATCCGCTCGCCGGGACCGAGTTGTCCGTGACCACTCCCGTTGAGCGACCTAACGGGGTTCTGGAGAGGTGCGGCCCGACACGGCGGCCAACTTGGCACGTTGTTCCAGTTCAAGCACGCACTCAGAACACGCGCGCGCCGCCGTGGGAACGAACGGGAGCGACC
The DNA here is from genome assembly GCF_013363975.1 of Nonomuraea montanisoli. GTDB lineage: Bacteria > Actinomycetota > Actinomycetes > Streptosporangiales > Streptosporangiaceae > Nonomuraea > Nonomuraea montanisoli. The sequence continues at coordinate 315,377 of NZ_JABWGN010000007.1, forward strand.
ATTCCAGCAGCGGCAGGGGACGAGCCCTCATCCCGCATAGGCTGACGGTCGAATCGGCCGGTACCGCATGCTGAATAGCCCGGCGGGTCCCCTTAGAGAGCCCAAGCCGGTAAACATCGGCCTGCCCCGGCTGCGGAAGGCTGTTATAGATCTCCAGGTCATCCCAGTGGACGGGCCAGCGCAGCACCCCGCCGGGCGACTCCTCACGCTCGCCGTCCAGTTCGATCAGGGCATAGGCACCGTGGCGCACGATGCCCACCACTGTCGCTTGCCGTCCGACCAACCACGCGGCACAGTCCCGCGTCCGCTCCGGGCTGTATCGCATTTGCGCGATCGTGGCCCGGCATCCCACCTTGGACCACAGCCCGTTCACCGGACGTCCTCATCCCCGGAGCGCGTGGCCGAGACCAGACCGGTGATCAGCTCCGAATGCGGATGGTTGTCACGCAAGTAGGTGTAGCGGAGGGCGACCCGCCGAGCAGCCCGAACGGGTTCGAGGGCCGGGTGCCAGGCATACACCACGCGCTTTCGCAGGGCATCCCAGCCGGTACGCCACCAGTAGCGCTCGCCGTCGCACCAGACGACCAGACCGACCCATACCGACACGAGGGCAAGACCGTAGCCCTGGTGAACGTCTGACCCGATCTGGTGGTCGTCGAGAGCCCGCTGGAGTTGCGTGGCACTCTCTGCGACGGGAAGCGTGGATCTTGCCGGGCGGCCATCAGGCCAGCCATGAAGGTTGCTCTTGTCCCGGAAAGCCATGTCCGGGACGGTAACCCCAGCTCAGAAGGCCATGGGGCCCAAAATGGGGCCCCTTAGACGGGGCCCGCAGATGGACTATCAGGTGGGGACGCCGACGAGTTCGGCAAGGCCCATCGCGTCGGCCTTGAGAGGACCGCGCGTCCCCGTCGCCAGTTCGGCGACCAGCGATCGGGCAGAGGGTGTGTATCGAACCGTCTCTGGTGACGCGTCACAGGCCCGGTTCATGAAGTGCAGCGCACCCGCCTTGTCGTCGCGCTGACTGTAGGCACGGGCGAACTCGACCAGCACGCGGGCGCGGCGCTCGACCGAGGGCACGGTCTTGAGGTCGATCGACTCGGCACGCTGGAGCGCAGCACCGGGCGTACGGAGATCGACCCCCACGGACACCGCGTGAAAGTCGGTGTTGCCCTGACTGAACACGGTCCATGTCTGCGCGTAGCCCTTGGGCAAGCGTTGGGCGACCGCGTTGGCTTCGTCCCAGTGCCGCCAGGCGTCACCGTCCCGGCCTTCCCGGGCGTGAGTGATCGCTGCGTGCAGGTTAAGCGCGCCGTACATCCCTCGCAGGTCATCCGTGCCTTCCTCCAGGTGAGGCCGCAGGACGTCAGCCGCTTCGTTCACGGCTGCAAGGGCTTCTTCGGCGTAACCGGTCTCTCGCAGTCCGTTGGCGAACGACCATGCAGCACCGGCGAGCGCCAGGGGGTCGTCGGCGTCTTGGGACGCTAGCCGGGCGCGGTCAGCAATGATCCAGTACAGCTCAGGCTCGCAGGCGTAAGCCGTCGCCTGTTGCGTGAGCCGGTAGACGTCCGCCAGTGTCGCCGAGGCTTCTCGCCGCTCTCGGCCATCGAGCGAGCGGGCGAGGCGTTGGGCGTCGGTGATGAGGCCAGGCAAGAGCGCTCCGACCTCCGATCGCTGGAAACGGGAGGTGTGCCACAGTCGCCAGGCTTCCGCGACACGGCCTCTGAGAACGTCGAGGACGGGCAGATCGTTGCCGGTATCGTGCGCCCACAGATGCCCCCGAACGGCATCGCGTACCCCAGGAATGAACGGGGCCATCCCCGCAGCGGCGGCGTTCACCGGCACGGGAGACTGTGCGCCTGTCAGTAGGGACAGATCGTTGATGCCCAGGGCCGTTGCGAGTCGGTTGAGGAGTTCGTAACTCCTCAGCTCCCGTTCGCCTCGTTCGATCTTCTTCAGCCAGGACGGGCCCCGGCCGACGAGTCCGGCGAGAACCGTGCGAGACATACCCCGCCGTTCCCGGAGTAGTTGGATGCGGGCACCAGTGGCCAGCTCTGGGGGAAGGGTCTCGGACACAGCCACCACCACGGGAAGTAAGGCCAGTTCTATCGCCAGAGTACGCCCGCGACCTTGAACGGCGACAGATCAACGTGCGCAAAGGCGTCCGACTTCACGCCGTATGGAGTCGGTTGCGACAGTGCGAGCCGAGCCAGATTGAAGGCGCTTTTTGGGAACCCCCTCGGGTGCCCCTCCGCACTGCGTGCCTTCGGCCCGCTGGACTCGCCGCAGACCGGCGCGCAAGCGGGGCGGGGGTTGCCGAATCGTTTCGGAGCCAACTTCATGGGGACCCCTCCAAGATCCCAAAAGGGGGGCGGGGAGGGGAGTACGGGGGCGGGGGCGTCGCCCCTCCCCGATTAGCGGACGATTGTAATGCCCCCTTTTGGGATCTTGCCCCATGAAGTCAGCGCCACCGCAACGATTCGGAAACCCCCTTACGTCTGTGAATCCCAGCACGTCACAGCCATAATGGAGACCCTGCCGCACGCCTGAGCATCGTTACCAAACCGCAAGTGCCCTAGACCGCTCACGGGCTTGCCGGCGCCGTTCGGCCCGAGGAAGCCGGTCACCCGGCCGGGCTCGACGTCGAAGGAGAGGTCTGCCACGGCGACGGTCCGGCCGTAGCGCTTGGTCAGGTTCGTCGCGTGTATCGCGGTCATGTCTCCAGCCTGGCGGCGCGGCGGCGGAAGATCCTCCTGCCGGAGGACCGTTCGCGGGCGCGTGCCCTGGGAGCGCGGTCCTACTCTCCTGGTGTGATCATTCCTGACTCGTAGGCGGCGATGACCGCCTGGGCGCGGTCCCTGACGCCGAGCTTGCCGAACAGGCTGGTGACGTGGTTCTTCACGGTCGAGGGGGAGACGCCCAGCTCGGCGGCGATCTCGCCGTTGGACCGGCCCCGCCCGATCAGCGCGAGGATCTCGCGCTCCCGGTCGGTGAGCCCGGACAGGGGGGAGCGGCGGCCGGGGCGGCGCGGGCGGGCGGCGCGGACGAACGTGCCGATGAGGCGGGTCAGCAGCCGCGGCGCCACGGCCGACTCGCCGCGGTGGACCACGCGCACCCCTTCGACCAGCTCCTCCGGGGAGACGTCCTTGGGCAGGAAGCCGTTGGCCCCGGCCCGCAGCGCGGCCACGACGTTCTCGTCCAGGTCGAACGTGCTGAGCGCGAGCACCCGCACCCCGGGCAGTTCGGCGGTGATCCGCTCGGTGGCGCGCACCCCGTCGAGGCCGGGCATGTGCAGGTCCATCAGCACCACGTCGGGCCGCAGCAGCCGGCTCCGCTCCACCGCCTCCTCGCCGTCGGCGGCCTCGCCGACCACGGTCATGTCGGGCTGGGCGTCCAGCATGAGCCGGAACCCCTTGCGCACCAGCGCGTGGTCGTCGGCCAGCAACACCGCGATCATGCCCGCTCCACGGGGGTCATGCCTGCTCCAGGGGGATCTCCAGAGGGATGCGGGCGCGCACCCGGAAGCCGCCTTCCGGGCGGTGGCCCGCGCGTAACTCGCCGCCGCACAGGGCCACGCGCTCGGCCATGCCGCCGAGCCCGAACCCGGGCGGCCCGTCGGGCCGGGCGCCGTCCGGGCCGTCGTCCACGACCTCCACCTCCACCCGCTCCGGCCCGTACGCGAGCAGGACCCGGGCCCGCGCGCCGGGCGCGTGCTTGCGGGTGTTGGTCAGCGCCTCCTGGACGATGCGGTACACGGCGTGGTCCACGGCCGCCGGCAGGGGCGTGGCCGCGCCGGTCACGGTCAGCTCGGCCGGCAGGCCGGCGGTGCGGGCCTCCTCGACCAGCGCGGGCAGCCGGTCCGCGCCGACGCCCGTGGCGGCGTCGGCCCCGTCGCCGTCGCCGGCCCGCAGCACGTACAGGAGCTGGCGCATCTCGGCCAGCGCCTGCCGGGCGGTCTGCTCGGCGCCGGACAGGGCCTCGCGGGTGACGTCGTGGCCGGGCGGGAGCGTGGCGCGGGCGCCCCCGACCAGGGCGTTGATCACGCTGAGATGGTGGGCGACGACGTCGTGCAGCTCGCGGGCGATGCGCCGCCGCTCGGCGCGGACCGCGGCCTCGGCCGCCTCCGTGCGGTCGCGCTCCCTGAGCTCGGCGCGGACGCGGGTGAACTGCCCCACGCCCATGGAGCCGAAGAGCAGGAACGCGTTGGGCAGCCAGACGGTGCGGTCGTCCACGGCGAGCATGATCGCTGCGTTGTAGGCGACCACCGCCGCGGCGGTGACCCAGACGGCCGTCCTGCCCCTGGTGTAGCGGCCGACGCTGTACAGGGCGATCGCCACGGGGACGTTCGGCCCCTGGAGGATGCCGGTGGCCAGGCCCATCAGGTCGAGCGCCGCGACGAGGCCGAGGGCGTGCACCGGGTGGCGGCGCCGGACGAGCAGGGGGATCGTGGTGATCATGTAGTGGGCGGCGCCGGCCGCCAGGTCGGGATGACCCCCCAGGACGACGGACACCATGCCGGCGCACCCGATCAGGGCCAGCACGGTGACGAGCGCGATGTCGAAGACCCAGGGGCGCCGGAAGAAGCGCCACACGGCCGCGACGCGCCGGGTCGCCGGCCGGAGGTGAGCCATGACCCGACCCTATTCGGGACATGCCCACGTGTGCGGGGCGTGGGCGCACGCCGGAGCGCGGCGACATCTCACCTTGATCAACGGGTGCCGCCACGCGGGCCGCGCCCGAGAACGCTGCGGTAACGTCGCCCCAAGGCGAGGGAACGGGAGAGCTATGAGTCGGACAGCACGGGTCATCTGGGACGACGCTCTCACCTCGTACGACTTCGGGCCCGGTCATCCGCTCGCGCCCGTCCGGGTCGAGCTGACGATGGCGCTGGCCCGTGAGCTGGGCGTGCTCGACAAGGTGGAGACCGCCGGGTGCGCCCCGGCGAGCGACGACGAGCTGGCCATGGTCCACGAGCGCGGCTACATCGAGGCGGTCAAGCGGGTCTCGGCCACCGGCGCGCCCGACCTGTCGGCGGGGCTCGGCACGCCGGACAACCCCGCCTTCCGCGGCGTCCACGAGGCCTCCGCGCTGATCGCCGGCGCGTCCCTGGCCGCCGCCCGGGCGGTCTGGGAGGGCACGGCCGAGCACGCGGTCAACGTGGCGGGCGGCCTGCACCACGCCATGGCCGCCACGGCCAGCGGTTTCTGCGTCTACAACGATCCGGCGCTGGCCATCGCCTGGCTGCTGGCGCGGGGCGCCACCCGGGTCGCGTACGTGGACGTCGACGTCCACCACGGCGACGGCGTGCAGGCGGCCTTCTACGGCGACCCGCGCGTGCTGACGATCAGCCTGCACGAGAGCCCCCGCACGCTCTTCCCCGGCACGGGCTTCTCGGAGGAGACCGGCGCCGAGGGCACGGCCGTCAACGTGCCGCTCCCGGCGGGGTGCGGCGACGCCGGGTGGCTGCGGGCCTTCGACGCGGTGGTGCCGCCGCTGCTGCGCGAGTTCCGGCCGGAGGTGCTGGTCACCCAGCACGGCTGCGACAGCCACGCCCTCGACCCGCTGGCCAACCTCATGCTCAGCGTCGACGGGCAGCGCACCGCGTACGCCGCGCTGCACCGGCTGGCCCACGAGACGGCGGGCGGCCGGTGGATCGTCACCGGCGGCGGCGGTTACGAGCTGGTGCAGGTGGTGCCGCGGGCGTGGACGCACCTGATCGCCGAGGTCGCGGGGCATCCGATCGCCCCGGCCACGCCGACCGGCGAGGAGTGGCGGCGCCTCGCGCGCGAGCGCACGGGCGAGACTCCACCGCTCACCATGACAGACGGCCGCAATCCGGAATTTCGCTCACTTTCTGGTGGTTATGACCCAGGAGATCCCATAGACCGTGCGATCATGGCGACCCGCAACGCGGTCTTCCCCCTGCACGGCCTCGATCCCATGCCCTGACGAGCCCCATGCCCTGACGAGGAAGAGCAGTGCTGAGCCGCGACGAACTCCGCGAGCATCTGGTGCGCACCCGCATCGCCGGCGATGTCGCGACCCCCCGCGAGAACAACCTCGACCACTACAGCTCCCTGGCCAACGGCGACCCGTACTACCTGCTCGGCCTCACCTGCGAGCAGCCCTGGTCGTTCCGCGACGTCCTGGAGCTGATGGCCAAGTCCGCGGGCGTGGTCGGCGATCCCGGTCACCGCTGGGGACAGGACACCATCGACCCCGACCTCACGATCGAGGCCCTCGACGCCATGGCCGAGCGCATCGCCGCCGCGCTGTCGCGCGAGCACCCGCGGCTGCTGTTCGCCACCGGCCATCCGACCGGCCTGCTGGCCGTCCACCTGCCGCTGGCCCGGCTCGCCGCCGAGCGCGGCGCGACGCTGCTGACGCCCGCCGAGGGCTGGACGTACGCCGGGTCGGGCTTCGGCCGGCCGCGCCGGCTGCGCTACCTCCAGGACGTGGCGATGCTCGACGACAAGGGCGGCTTCGTCCACACCCACGACGCGGCCCCGATGGAGTGGATGCTCGCCGAACTGGGCGACGCCCCGCCGGACCTCGTCATCGCCGACCACGGCTGGGCGGGGGCCGCCGGCCAGGCGGGGGTGCCCACGGTGGCCTTCGCCGACAGCAACGACCCCGGACTGTTCGTCGGCGAGGCCGAGGGCAAGATCGAGGTCGTCGTCCCGCTCGACGACAACGTGCTACCCCGCTATTACGCTCCGCTGACCGACCGCCTCGTCACTCTGGTCACACGAGCCCTTTGAGTTCAATTCGGCCCTCCCGATACCGTCTTTTCGCGCCTGCATTCCAAGAGGCTCGCTGTCCCTTTGCCAACTTTTGACGCGCCCTGGGCGACTCTATGTGTGACGAGTTGGACGGTTCCAACGTCCAGGCGAGGTGCACGGCAGCGGCGCTGGCCAGCCAGTTCGCTGGTTCGGCTGACAGAGGGCTCCGCCAACTGAGAAACTAGGGGGTTTGCCGACTCGGAGTCCCGTCTTACGCTGACAGCAGTACACGTGCGTGAGCAATGGCACCAGTGGGGATAACCCGGAAACACGTGCGGAAGAGGCGTCCGATGGCTGCAGGCGAAAGACCTCTCAGCGAGGTGAAGTTCCTGACCGTGGCAGAAGTCGCCACGGTCATGCGGGTGTCCAAGATGACCGTGTACCGGCTGGTGCACTCCGGTGAGCTGCCGGCCATCCGAGTCGGCCGGTCCTTCAGAGTGCCCGAGCAGGCGGTCCACGACTATCTTCGGGAGGCCTACATCGAGGCAGGCTGATGCTGGAGTAGCGGTGTGGGACACACCGCGAGTGCCGACGCGGGAGAGGCCTGGCCGGCGCCACGCGGCCGGGCTCTCGCCCCCCCTGGGGCGATCTACCGTGGATCGCCGGTAGTCTGTGAGCCGGTGTGCGCTCGCACACCGTCGTACTTGCTACCAGCACTGGGGGTCCCGTGGGCTCTGTGATCAAGAAGCGCCGCAAGCGGATGGCCAAGAAGAAGCACCGCAAGCTGCTCAAGAAGACGCGCATCCAGCGGCGTAACAAGAAGTAAGACACACGCAGCTGCGAGGCGCTGATGACCCACACCGTGCTCGTCACCGGGGTCTCGCGCCATATCGGCGCCCGGGTGGCGAGCGTCCTGGCGGCAGACCCGGACATCAGCCGCGTCATCGGAGTCGACACCGTGCCGCCCCCCTCCCTCACGCGGGACGGCGGCATCTCCCTCGGCCGGACGGAGTTCGTCCGGGTGGATCTGCGCAGCCCCGACATCGCCCAGGTGATCGCGGCCGCTGACATCGACACCGTCGTGCACATGAGCCTGGTGAGCGCTCCCTCGCGCACCACCGGGCGGGCGCTGATGAAGGAGCACAACGTCATCGGCGCCATGCAACTGCTCGGCGCGTGCCAGCGGTCGGCCACCGTGCGGCGCGTCGTGGTGCGCTCCACCACGGCCGTCTACGGGTCGTCGCCCCGGGACCCCGCGGTTTTCACCGAGGACCTGGAGCCCCACGACGGCCCGGTCCACGGCTACGCCAAGGACGCGGCCGAGGCGGAGGGCTACGTGCGCGGTTTCGCGCGCCGCCGCCCTGACATCTCGGTCTCGCTGCTGCGCTTCGCCAACTTCATGGGTCCGGGCGTCGACTCGCCGCTGACTCGTTACTTCACCCAGCCGGTGCTGCCGACGGTGTTCGGCTTCGACCCGCGGCTGCAGTTCGTCCACGAGGACGACGCGGTCGAGGTGTTGCGCCGGATGGCGACGGAGGACCACCCCGGCACGTTCAACGTGGCCGGGGCAGGCGTGCTGCTGCTGTCGCAGTGCGCGCGCCGCGCGGGCAGGGCGTCGATGCCGCTGCTCGCGCCGGCCTTCCGCATGCTGGGCGACGCCGCGCGCCGGGCGGGGCTGGTCGACTACTCGCCCGAGCAGGTGCGGCTGATGAGCCACGGCCGCGTGGTCGACTGCTCCCGGCTGGAGGCCGAGCTCGGCTGGAAGCCCAAGTTCACGACCGGCGCGGCGTTCGACGACTTCCTGCGGTCGCGGAGGCTTCGCCCGCTCGGAGGTGTCCGCAGGTGAGCGTCCCGGACCACGAGGAGGCGCGGGTGATCCCGATCACCGCCGCCCCCTCCTACGACCAGTCCGACCGGCCCGAACCGCTCGCGGAGGCGCTGGCCTTCCTGCGGCGGCGCATCACCGGCGACTACGACGTCGACGAGTTCGGCTACGACGCCGAGCTCACCGACAAGGTGATGCTGGAGCTGATCCGGCCCCTCTACCGCCACTGGTTCCGGGTCGAGACCGTCGAGCTGAAGAACGTGCCCGCCGACGGCGGCGCGCTCGTCGTCGCCAACCACTCCGGCACGCTCCCGCTCGACGCGCTCATGATGCAGGTGGCGCTGCACGACGAGGCGGGCCGGCCGCTGCGCCTGCTCGGCGCCGACCTGGTCTACCAGCTCCCCGTGCTCGGCCACCTGTCGCGCAAGACCGGCCACACGCTGGCCTGCCCCGAGGACGCCGACCGGCTGCTGCGCAAGGGCGAGCTGGTCGGGGTGTTCCCCGAGGGCTTCAAGGGCGTGGGCAAGCCCTACTCCGAGCGCTACAAGCTGCAGCGCTTCGGCCGGGGCGGCTTCGTGGCCTCCGCCATCAGGGCGGGCGTGCCGATCGTGCCGACCGCCATCGTGGGGGCCGAGGAGATCTACCCGAAGATCGGCGACCTGCCCACCCTGGCGCGGCTGCTGGGGCTGCCCTACCTGCCGATCACGCCGTTCTTCCCGCTGCTCGGCCCGCTCGGGCTGGTGCCGCTGCCGTCGAAGTGGATGATCGAGTTCGGCGAGCCGATCCGCACCGACGAGTACGACCCGTCGGCCGCCGACGACCCGATGGTGGTCTTCGAGCTGACCGACCATGTTCGCGAGGTCATCCAGCAGCTGCTCAACGAGCTGCGGCTGCGCCGCGGCCACGCGTTCCCGCCTTTTCTCTAGATTCTTTGCGATTTCCCGCAACCGGTCGCGCGGGCCCGGTGTTCCTCGGAACGTCAAGAACAACGACGCAGAGGAATCATCGTGGACCTGCAGCTTTCCGGCCGTGTGGCCGTCGTGACCGGCGCTTCCAAGGGCATCGGCCTGGCCGTCGCGCGCACCCTGCACGAGGAGGGCGCGCACGTCGTGGCGGTCTCCCGCACCCGCACCGACGACCTGCCGGACAAGGTGGTCCACGTGGCCGCCGACCTGATGGACCCGCAGGCGCCCGCCCGGGTCGTGGCCGCCGCCGTGGAGGAGTTCGGCGGGGTGGACGTCCTGGTCAACAACGCCGGCGGCCCGCCGCCCGGCGTCACGCTGCCGCGCGTCGGCTTCATGGCGCCGGACGACGCCGCCTGGCAGGAGATGTTCGAGTTCAACCTGTTCGCGGCGATCCGGATGATCCGCGCGGCCGTGCCGGTCATGCTGGAGCGCGGCGGCGGCGCGATCGTCAACGTCTCCTCCACCCTGAGCAAGCAGCCGTCGGCGCTGAACGTCGACTACGGCGCCGCCAAGGCGGCGCTCGACCACGTCAGCAAGTCCCTGTCCGAGGAGTACGGCCCGCAGGGCATCCGGGTGAACTCCGTCCTGCCCGGCGCCGTGCTCACCGACTGGTGGACCAAGGAGGGCGGCGCGGCCGAGGTCATCGCCGGGATGGCCGGCGCCGACAAGGACAGCGTCATCTCCAAGGTGGCCCCGGAGATGATGAGGATGGTCACCGGCCGCCTCGTCCACCCGCAGGAGATCGCCGACGCGGTGGCGCTGCTCGCCTCCCCGCGTTCCGGCAGCACCACGGGCGCCGAGGTCGTGGTGGACGGCGGCTTCCTCAAGGAGCTGTAGGGTCGGCCCCACCGCGGATCCCGCCGCGTGAACCCGGACGGCGGGTTGTGGCGAGACATCTCCGACCGACTTCCCCCACCGAAGGGCGGAGATGATCACGCAACCCGCCACCAGGGGCGCTGACGCCGACCTCGTCAGCGCCTCCTGGACCGAGCCGGAGGCGTTCGCCGAACTGTTCGACCGCTACTCCGCCATGCTCTACCGGTACGTCTCCAAGCGTCTCGGCCCCGAGCCCGCCGAGGACCTCGTCGGTGAGACGTTCCTCGTCGCGTTCTCCCGCCGCAGGAGCTACGACCTCGCCTACGCCGACGCACGGCCCTGGCTGTTCGGCATCCTCACCAAGCTCATCTCGCGCCACCGGCGCACCGAGGCGGCCCGCTACCGCGCCCTGCTGCGGGCGCCCGTCGAGGACCACGTGGACTCGCCCGCCGACCGGGTCGCCGCCGGCGTCTCCGCGCAGGCCGCGCGGCCCGAACTGGCCGGCGCGCTGGCCGCCCTGCCCGCCAGGGACCGCGACGTGCTGCTGCTCATCGCCTGGGGCGACCTGACGTACGAGGAGACCGCACAGGCCCTCGACATCCCCGTCGGCACCGTGCGTTCCCGCCTCAACCGGGGCAGGCGGAAGGTGCGCGCGGCGCTCGGCGACACGAACCCGCTGCTCGACGAGGAGGCGTGACGATGGACGACATGAAGCTGCTGCGCGACTTCGGCGCCGCACTGGAGCACGAGCCGCCCGCCACGCTCGCGCGGCAGCGCAACCGCCTGACCGGGGCCAGGCCGCGCCGGAGGCGGGTCGGCCTGCTGGTGACCGGCCTGGCCGCCGTCGCCACCGCCGCCGCGGTCGCGGTGCCCACGCTGGTGCTGCGCGGCAGCGTGGCCCCGCCCACCGGGGCCCGGCCGGCGAAGGTGGTGACCGGCGCGCTCAACGTGCTGCTCGTCGGCACCGACAGCGAGGTGGGCTCGAAGCGTTTCCGGAAGGGGGCCCGCACCGACACGATCCTGCTGGTGCACCTGCCCGCCGACCGCAAGGAGATCACCGCGGTCAACATCCCGCGCGACTCCATCGTGCAGATCCCGCGGTGCGGGTCGGTGCCGGCCAGGAAGAGCATGATCAACTCGGCGTTCGACCAGGGCGGGCTGACCTGCACGGTCAAGACGATCGAGACCCTGACGGACGTGCGGATCGACCACATGGTGGAGGTGGACTTCCTCGCCTTCAAGGAGGTCGTGAACGCCCTGGGCGGTGTCCAGGTGACGATGAAGCAGCCGGTGAACGACCCGAAGTCCAAGCTGAGGCTGCCGGCGGGCACGAGCATCCTGAACGGTGAGCAGGCGCTCGGGTACATGCGGCTGCGCAACTACGGCGACGGCTCCGACATGCAGCGGATCAAGCGCCAGCAGGTGCTTCTGCGCGCGATGATGGCCAAGGCGAAGAAGATGCTCACCGACCCGGGCAAGGTGAGCGCTTTCCTCGGCGTCGTCGGCAAGTCGATCAAAGCGGACGAGGACTTCGACATGGAGACGATGGTCGACCTCGCCACCTCCCTGAACGACAGCCGGCTGCCGACGTTCCTCACCGTGCCGTGGGTGCCCAGCCCGGACGACCCCCACCGGGTCGTCTGGAAGCAGCCGGACGCCGAACAGCTCTTCGCGCGGTTCCGGTAGCCCCTACAGGTGGGGGCGGTAGTGGCGGCGCAGCGCGATGCCGGCCGCGACGCCGCCCGCCACCGCCCCGACGCCCGCCGCGATGGGCAGCGCGGTCAGCGTGGCCTTGCGGCCGGTGCGGAAGTCCTTGATCGGCCAGCCGACCTTCCTGGCGTGCTCGCGCAGCTCGGTGTCGGGGTTGATGGCCATCGCGTTGCCGACCAGCGACAGCATGGGCAGGTCGTTGGCCGAGTCGCTGTAGGCGGTGCAGCGGGTGAGGTCGAGGCCCTCGCGGCGGGCCAGCGCCCGCACCGCCTCGGCCTTGGCCGGGCCGTGCAGCAGGTCGCCGACCAGCCGCCCGGTGTAGATGCCGTCGCGCGTCTCGGCGACCGTGCCGAGCGCGCCGGTCAGGCCGAGCCGCTGCGCGATGACCCGGGCCAGCTCGACCGGGGTGGCCGTCACCAGCCAGACGCGCTGGCCCGCGTCGAGGTGGCTCTGCGCGAGCGCGCGGGTGCCGCCCCAGATGCGGTCGGCCATGACCTCGTCGTAGATCTCCTCGCCGAGGCGTACGACGTCGTCGACCTTGGCGCCGGCGACGAAGGCGAGGGCGGTCTCGCGGGCCACGGCGATGTGCTCGGGGTTCTCGTTGCCGCGCAGGCGGAACACCGCCTGCCCGACGGCGAACTTGAACAGGTCGGACGTCGTGAACATGCCGCGCGTCGCCAGACCCCGGGCGAAGTGGTAGATCGAGGCGCCGCGCATCATCGTGTTGTCGACGTCGAAGAAGGCCGCCGCCTCCAGGTCGGGGTCGGCCGGGGGCGCCGTCACGGCGGCCGCCGCCGCGGCCTCGCCGGCGATCTCCGCCTCCACCTCGCGCCGTCGTCGGATAAGCCGCATGCCGTTCAGCTTACCCAGGCGGAGCCGCGAGTCCTTCGATGTAGTCGAGGTATCCGGTCGCCTGGTCCTGGTCGTCGCCGTCCATGCGCTCCAGCATGGGCTCGACCATGTCGCGCTGGTCCCGGGCGAAGCTCCTGATCTTCGGCGAGCGGGGCCGCACGCGTTCCAGCCGGGTGATGCCGGAGCGGGTGGACTCCTCCATGTCCTTGAGCGTCTTGCCGACCAGCGCGTCCTTGCCGGGGGAGTTCTCGCGGGAGGAGCCGAGCAGCTCGGCCATCTCCTCGGCCCTGGTCTTGGCGGAGTCGAGCTCGCGCTCGGCGCGCTCGACGTCGTCGTCACTGAGCCGGACGAGCGTGCTCTCGGCCGCGCGTTTGAGCGGGTAGAGCGGGTCGCCGGGCACCGCGCGGTACGTGGCGAAGGCCGACAGCATCAGGGCGGCCGCCAGGCTCAGCGTGGCGAGCTGCGACAGCAACGACCGCGCGCGCACACGGCGCCGGAGGGAGCGGGGGCCGCGCCGGGAGGAGCCGGGGCGCGAGCCGCGCGAGGGGTGCTCGCAGGCACCGGAACGGGCGGCGAGCAGCTCGTCACGCAGCCGGTCGCGGAACGCGTCGCTCGGCCCGCCGCCGAGCGGGAGCTCCCGCAGCTCGGTGAGGTGACCCAGCACGCGTTCGCGCGATCTGCGCGACCTACCCATGACAACTCCCTGATATCCCCCGAAAATGATCCGGTCGTGACAAATGACTAACGAAGTGACGCGATGGGAGGTTACGCAAGGTCATGGGTCACGCAAGGTCATGGGTCACGCAAGGTCATGGGTCACGTAAGGTCATGGGTCACGCAAGGTCATGGGTCACGCAAGGTCATGGGTCACGCAAGGTCATGAGTCGCGCGAGTCATGGGTCAGGCGAGGTCGTGGGTCAGGCGAGGTCGTGGCGGAGGGCGCGCGCCAGCGCCTTGACCGCCCGGAACTGCAGGGCTTTGATCGCTCCACTCTTCTTTCCCATGATCAACGCCGTTTCGGCCAGCGACAGACCGTGCAGGAAGCGCAGCACCACGCACTCCTGCTGCTCCGGGCCGAGCTCGCGCACCGCGCGCAGCACCCGGTCGTTGATGATGGCCGTGACCACGGCGTTCTCCGGGATGTGCGCCCCGTCGAGCGGGACGTCGATCACCTCTCCAGTCGGGATCTCCAGCCGGTAACGGCCCGACTTGAAGTGATCGGTCACCAGGTTGCGCGCGATCGTCACGAGCCATGCCCCGAAGTCACGCCCCTGCCAGGTGAAGCCGGCGATGCGGCGTAACGCGCGCAGGAAGGTCTCGCTGGTCAGGTCCTCGGCGAGCGGATGGGAGCCCACCCGGAAGTAGATGTAGCGATAGACGAGCCCAACGTAACGGTCGTAGAGCGTGCCAAAAGCCTCCGTGTCACCAGTCTTGGCGCGCAGCACCAGCAGGCGTAGGTCGTCGGGGAGCTCCTCACGTACGGCGAGCTCGGACGTCCGGGCGGCGCCGGGGACCGCTGGGGAAAGCAGCCCGGCGAACGGCCACGAGTCAGGCATCCGGTATCCCTACGGGTAAGGGGTGCGGCGTGCTCGAACACTCTAGAAATCAACTGGAAATTCCACAATCCAGGCCCAGCAGGCATGACTTGCCGTAATCGGCAGATACCGTGTTGGACCGACCCGTTCCCTCTTCGGCTACCGGCTGGGAGGCATCGTCCGGCAGCATTGGAGTCACCATGGAGATCCTCGTTGCTGTCATTGCCTTCGCCGGTGCTCTCCTCGCCGCGATCGCCACGGGCGCCCTCGTGCGCCGGTTGCGTGAGGAGGTCGAGGGGTGGCTGATCGCCTGGACCGTCGCGGCGGTCGCGCTCTGCCTCTCCCTCGCCATGATCGGCCTCGGCTGCCTGACGGGCTTCGGCCCCGTCACGTTCAAGCTCTACCAGCTCACCGGATCGCTGCTGGCGCCGCTCTGGCTCGCCGTCGGCCTGGTCCAGCTGCTGGCCGAGAAGGCGCCGCCGAAGTTCGCCGCCTGGCTGTTCGGCGTCGCGTTCACGATCGTGGCGGGCGTCATCCTCATCGCCGACCCGGTCATCGACGGCGACAGCATGTCCAAGGTCCTGCCCCCCGGCAACGGGCACTGGGGGCTCATCCCCGACTACCTGCTCATCGGTGCCCACGTCGTCGTGACGGCGCTCGTCCTCGGAGCGCTGGTCGTGGCCGCGCTGCGGTGGCGCAACGGCGACGAGTACGACACCGACAACCTGCACGCGGTGCTGGTCGTCGTGCCGTCCTCGCTGGCCGTCCTGGGCGCGATGCGCTTCGCCGTGCCCGCGTTCTTCACGGTCGCGCTGCTCGTGGTGGCCGCCGCCGGCATCTGGTACTGCGTGCTGCGCCCGCTGGCCCCGTACGAGGACGACGAGGACGAGGACGACTTCGACGGCGCGGACGTCCGCGACCGGGGCACGGACCCCGGCCGGGTCGAGGGCGGGCGCGCGGGGGGCCGCCGGGCCGCCCGGCACGGCGGCGAGCCGGGCCTGGCCGCGCGCCCCGGCGCGCGGCCCGAGCCCCTGGGCTCCGCCCCGGCCACGGGCTCCATGGCCTCCATGGGCTCCATGGCCGACGCGCCGCCCACGCGGCCGTCCAGGCGGGCGACGGGCCTGGGAGACCTGGTGGCCGAATACCGGGCGGGCGACCGCGAGCCGGGCTTCGGCGGGCGCGCAGGGCCGCCCGAGGAGGGTCCCTCGACCGGCTACATCATGAACGGCCGGCACGGCGGGACGGACCCCGGCTTCGGCGACCTTCGCGACGACCCCGGCCGGCGCGACGACTTCGGAGGCTTCGGCCGCCCCGACGACTTCGGCCGGCGTGACGACTTCGGGGGCCGCGACGACTTCGGAGGTTTCGGCCGTCCCGACGAGCCCGGCGGTCCCGAGGGCTTCGGCCGCTCGCGCGAGGACCTCGGCGGTCCCGAGGGCTTCGGCCGGTCCCGCGACGACCTCCGCGACCAGCGCGGTGACCTCGGCATGCCGCCGGGCGACCTCGGCATGCCGCCGGGTGGCCCCGCGACCGGCGCGCTCTTCTCCGGCGCCGAGCTGTTCGGCGGCGGCCAGCACGCCGGCCAGGGCCCCCAGCGCCACGCCCAGCAGCCGCCCCAGCCCCAGGCCCAGGCGCAGCCCCAGCCCGGCTCCGGCAAGCCCTCACCGAGCATCTTCGGCCTGCTGACCGTCTTCACACTCATGGACGGCTCGGGCGAGGCGTTCGACCGGCTCGCCGAGCAGACCGTCGAGGCCGTGCGCCGCGGCGAGCCCGACACGCTCGTCTACGCCTGCCACGCCGTGAAGTCCGCCCCGCTCCAGCGCATCGTCTACGAGCTGTACCGCGACGAGGTCGCCTACCGCGACCACCAGCGCCAGCCGCACGTGGAGCGGTTCGTCAACGACCGCCAGAACATGGTGCTGGCCACCAACGTCATCGAGCTCAACGTCAATGCCGCCAAGGTGGTGCCCCTGCCCACGGTGATGTTCTAGGGGCCGTTCGCGGGGCTCAGGCCAGGGCCGCGCGCAGGCGGTCCTCCGAGACGCGCCAGAAGTCGTGCTGGGTCCCGTCGACGAGTGTGACAGGAATCATCTCGCCGTATTTCTCCCGCAGCTCGGGGGAGGTGTCGATGTCGACCTCCTCCCACGGCACGCCCAGCTCTCCCGCGACTCTCGCGATGACCTCGCGCGCGTCGTCGCAGAGGTGGCACCCCGGGCGGCCGAGCAACGTGATGCTGTGCATGGCCCCCACCGTAGCGTCCCGAACCGGCTGACTTTGTGCGTCGGTTCACAAAAGGATTAACCTGAAAGGCGGTTCGATTCACTCACGCGGCCGACGGCCGCCCGTTCCCTGGAGCTCCGGCACGTGAAGAGCCCGTCCCAACCCCGTGACCGGGGCATCCCCGACGCCACGGTGGCCCGGCTTCCGTTGTACCTGCGGGCGCTGCACGGGATGGCGGAGAAGGCGATCGCCACGGTCAGCTCCGAGGACCTCGCCGTGGCCGCGGGGGTCAACTCGGCCAAGCTCCGCAAGGACCTCTCCCACCTCGGTTCGTACGGCACCCGCGGGGTGGGCTACGACGTCGAGTACCTCGTCTACCAGATCTCCCGCGAGCTGGGCCTGACCCAGGACTGGGCCGTGGCCATCGTCGGAGTGGGTAACCTCGGCCGTGCGCTCGCCAACTACGGCGGTTTCGTCTCCAGGGGCTTCCGCGTCGCGGCCCTCATCGACGCCGACCCCGAAGTGGTGGGCGACGACATCGCGGGGTTGAATGTTGAGCACATCGACGAGCTAGAGGCCGTCATCAAGAGGCGCGGGGTCTCCATCGTGGTTCTGGCGACACCGGCTGCGGCGGCGCAGGAAGTGTGCGACCGTGTCGTGGCGGTGGGAGTGACCAGCATCCTCAACTTCGCTCCCGTCGTGCTGTCAGTGCCGGACGGCGTCGATGTCCGTAAAGTCGACCTATCAATTGAATTGCAGATCCTTGCGTTCCATGAGCAACGCAAAGCTGGGGGGCCGCTGATGGCCGTGGACAGCCAGTGAGCATTCTGGCGATCGGACTCAGCCACCGGACAGCGCCGGTGGCCATGCTGGAGCGCGTCTCGCTCACAGGCGACGCGCTCGTCAAACTCCTGCACGACGTGCAGCAGGACGCCTGCGTGGCGGAGGCCATGGTGGTCTCGACCTGCAACCGGGTCGAGGTCTACACCGCGGTCGACCGCTTCCACGCCGCCGTCACCTCGGTGTGCGACCTGCTGAGCGTCCATACGGGCGTCGCCCCGGAGGAGCTCAAGCCGCACCTGTACGTCCACTACGAGGAGCGTGCCGTCGAGCACCTCTTCTCCGTGGTGTGCGGCCTCGACTCGATGGTGGTGGGCGAGGGCCAGATCCTCGGCCAGGTGCGCCAGGCGCTCAAGCTGGCCCAGAAGCAGGGCACGGTCGGCGCCGTGCTCAACGAGCTGACGCAGCAGGCGCTGCGGGTCGGCAAGCGCGCCCACACCGACACCGACATCGACCAGGCCGGGGCGTCCCTGGTCAGCGCGGGCCTGGCGCTGGCCGGCGAGCTGCCCGGCCGGCGGGCGCTGGTGATCGGCGCGGGCTCGATGAGCTCGCTGGCCGCCACCACGCTGGCCCGCGCCGGCGTCGCCGACATCGTGGTCGCCAACCGCACCTTCGAGCGCGGCAGGCGGCTGGCCGAGTCGGTCGGCGGCAGGGCGGTGGAGTTCTCCGCGGTTCCCCGAGAGCTGGCGGCGGCCGACATCGTCATCACCTGCACCGGCGCCGGCCACCACCTGGTCACGCCCGAGATGCTGACGCGCGGCGCGTTCCTGCTCGACCTCGCGCTGCCGCACGACATCGACCCCGCCGTGCGCTCCGTGCCCGGCGTCACGCTGGTCGACCTGGAGACGATCCAGGAGTCCGGCATCGGCTCCCGCGAGGGCGACGCCGTACGGTCGGTGCGTGAGCTCGTCTCCCAAGAGCTCACGGCCTACCTCGACGCCGAGCGGGCCGCCAAGGTCACCCCGACCGTCGTCGCGCTGCGCGGCAAGGCCGCGAGCGTGGTCGAGGCCGAGCTGGGCCGCCTGATGATGCGCATCCCCGGCCTCGACGCCAAGACGCGCGACGAGGTCGCCCTGACCGTGCAGCGCGTCGTGGACAAGCTCCTCCACGAGCCGACCGTGCGTGTCAAACAGCTCGCCACCTCACCAGGGGGCGATCATTATGCCGAAGCTCTGCGGGAGCTGTTCGATCTCGATCCGTCGATGCCCGAGGCCGTGAGGGAGGTGGAGCTGTGACGTTGCGGCTGGGGACCAGGCGCAGCCTGATGGCCACCACGCAGTCCCAGATGGTCGCCGACGCGTACACAGCGCGCACCGGCCGGGCCGTCGAGCTCGTCGGCGTCACCACCTTCGGCGACGTCAGCAAGGCCCACCTCGCGCAGCTCGGCGGCACGGGCGTGTTCGTCAGCGCGCTGCGCGACAAGCTCATGGAGGGCGAGATCGACTTCGCCGTCCACTCGCTCAAGGACCTGCCCACCAAGCAGGACCCGCGGGTGACGCTCGCCGCGATCCCCGCCCGGCACGACCACCGCGACGCGCTGGTCGGCCGGCTCCGCTTCGCCGACCTGGCGCCCGGCGCCAAGGTCGGCACCGGCTCGCCGCGCCGCGTCGCCATGCTGCGCGCCATGCGGCCGGACCTCGAGTACGTCCCGATCCGCGGCAACGCCGACACCCGGATCGGCAAGGTCACCTCGGGCGAGCTCGACGCCGTCGTGCTCGCCTCGGCCGGCCTGACCAGGATCGGCAGGACCTCCGAGATCTCCCAGATCTTCGAGGTCGAGGAGCTGATGCCGGCCCCGGGACAGGGCGCCCTCGCCGTGGAGTGCCTGTCCGACCGGGACGACCTGATCGACTTCCTCGCCGTCCTCGACGACCCGCGCACCCGCTCCGCCGTGACGGCCGAGCGGGAGGTGCTGGCCGCCCTGGAGGCGGGCTGCTCGGCCCCCGTGGGTGCGTTCGCCCACGATGACGGGCAGACTCTCAACCTGACCGCCCTGGTCGTCGCGCTCGACGGCCGCCGGGCGGTCCGCAAGTCCACCGCCGGCTCTCCCTCGGAGGCCGTGTCTCTCGCCCGCACGCTCGCGGACGAGATGATCTCCGAGGGGGCCGACAGATTGATGGGGGAGCATTCCCATTGAGCCCCAGTAGTCCAGCCTCCGGCTTCGTCGCCTTCGTCGGCGCGGGCCCCGGCGATCCCAACCTGCTCACGCTCCGCGGCGCAGAGCTGCTCGGCAAGGCCGACCTGGTCGTGCTCGACGAAGACCAGTACGGCCCGCTGTTGCGCCACTGCCGCGAAGGCGTCGAGGTGGCCTCGGGCGACCTCGTCACGCACGCCAAGGCGGGCCGGTTCGTCGTGCGCTTGTGCGAGGGCGATCCGATGCTGTTCTCCTCGGTCGCCGAGGAGGTCGCCGCGTGCTCCGCGGCGGAGGTGGACTTCGAGATCGTCCCCGGCGTGCCGCCCGCGACCGCCGTGCTCACCTACGCCGGCATCCCGCCGGCGACCTCGGTGCCCGAGTTCCGCGTCGTGGACGCGGCCGAGGACCAGGACTGGTCCTCCCACGCCGCCTGCCCGGGCACCCTGGTGATCTACAACGGCATCGGCGAGGCCGTGCCCATCGCCAAGGCGCTCATCGCCGGCGGCAAGCCCGACTCCACGCCCGTGGCGGTCAGCAGCGGCGGCACCACCACCGAGCAGTACACCGTGGTCTCCTCGCTCGGCAGGCTCCAGGCCGACCTCAAGCACGCCGGCTTCACCGAGCCCGCGCTCATCGTCGTGGGCGAGGCCGTCGGGCTGCGCGACAAGCTGTCGTGGTTCGAGACCAAGCCGCTGTTCGGCTGGCGGGTGCTCGTGCCGCGTACCAAGGAGCAGTCCAGGAGCCTGTCGGAGCAGCTCGTCTCCTACGGCGCGGTGCCCGAGGAGGTGCCGACCATCTCGGTCGAGCCGCCCCGCACGCCGCAGCAGATGGACCGCGCCATCAAGGGCCTGGTCACCGGCCGCTACGAGTGGGTGGCCTTCACCAGCGCCAACGCCGTCAAGGCGGTGCGCGAGAAGTTCGAGGAGTACGGGCTCGACGCGCGGGCCTTCGCCGGGCTCAAGGTGGCCGCCGTGGGCGACGCCACCGCGCGGGCGCTGGTCGAGTTCGGCGTCAAGCCCGACCTGCTGCCCTCGGGCGAGCAGTCGTCGGAGGGCCTGGTGGCCGAGTGGCCGCCGTACGACTCCATGCTCGACCCGATCAACCGCGTGCTGCTGCCGCGCGCCGACATCTCCACCGACACGCTGGTGGCCGGCCTGACCGAGCTGGGCTGGGAGTGCGACGACGTCACCGCGTACCGGACCGTGCGGGCGGCGCCGCCTCCCGCGCCGATCCGCGAGGCCATCAAGGGCGGCGGCTTCGACGCCGTGCTCTTCACGTCGTCGTCCACGGTACGCAACCTCGTCGGCATCGCCGGCAAGCCGCACAACGTCACGGTCATCGCGGTCATCGGGCCGCAGACGGCGAGCACGGCCGAGGAGTTCGGGCTGCGCGTCGACGTGATGGCCGACAAGCCGTCAGCCTCGGCCCTCGCGGCCGCACTGGCCGAGTACGGCGCCAAGCAGCGTTCGGCCGCGCTGGCCGCCGGCGAGACGCCGCGTCGGCCGTCCCAGAACCGCCGAGGAGCCAGGAGGAGAGCCAAGTGAGTGCCGAGTTCCCGACAGCCCGCCCCCGCAGGCTGCGGCGCACTCCCGCCCTGCGGCGGATGGTGGCCGGCACGAGACTGCACCCGGCCGACCTCATCCTGCCGATGTTCGTGAAGGAGGGCATCGACGAGCCGGCGCCGGTCCAGTCGATGCCCGGGGTGTTCCAGCACACCCGCGACTCGCTGCGCAAGGCCGCCCACGAGGCCGCCGAGGCCGGTGTGGGCGGCGTGATCCTGTTCGGCATCCCGGCCGTCAAGGACGCGCGCGGCTCGGCGGGGGACGACCCCGACGGCATCCTGCAGCTCGCGCTGCGCGACGTGGCGTCCGACGTGGGCGACGCCCTCGTGGTGATCGCCGACACGTGCCTCGACGAGTTCACCGACCACGGCCACTGCGGCATCCTGACCGAGTCCGGCGACGTCGACAACGACGCCACGCTGGAGCGCTACGCCTCCGTCGCCGTCGCCCAGGCCCGGGCCGGGGCGCAGATGGTCGCGCCGAGCGGCATGATGGACGGCCAGGTCGGCGCCATCCGCGCGGCGCTCGACGCCGACGGCTTCTCCGAGCTGCCGATCCTCGCCTACACGGCGAAGTTCGCCTCGTCCTTCTACGGCCCGTTCCGCGACGCCGCCGAGTGCGCGCCGCAGTTCGGCGACCGCAGCACCCACCAGCAGGACCCCGCCGGGCCGCTGGAGGAGGCGCTGCGCGAGGCGCGGCTCGACCTGGCCGAGGGGGCCGACGCTGTCATGGTCAAGCCCGCTCTGGCCTACCTGGACGTCATCAGGCGCTTCCGCGACGAGATGGACGTGCCGGTCGCGGCCTACCAGGTGAGCGGCGAGTACGCGATGGTCGAGGCGGCCGCGGCCAACGGCTGGATCGAGCGCGACAGGATGATCATGGAGTCGCTGGTGTCGATCAAGCGGGCCGGGGCCGACCTCATCCTCACCTACTGGGCGACCGAGGTGGCGCGCCGTCTCTAACGTGGGGGTTTTCCGCCGTGTCGTGTGGCCAGTGCGATAAACTGTGACAACTAGTGCTGGTGTGTCCCGCGTGAGCCCTTGTCGAGAAGCCAGGCCAGGAGCCGGGATCGCTTCAGGCACGATGCGACGGGAGACACCATGGTGGGGGCACCTCTGACTCGGCGTACCAGAAAACGGTCGCGGCCGTCCCGGATCGACTCCGTGCTCGGCTACGCGGCCCTGGGGTGGCCGAGCGTGCCGGGTGCCTATCCGCTGCGAGAGGGCGCCCGGGCGTGTTCCTGCGACCGGCTCGGCTGTCCCGACCCCGGCGCCCATCCCCTCTCGCCCGCCTGGCAGCTCCAGGCCACGACCGACACCGCCCAGCTCACCCGCTGGTGGAGCCTCGATCCCGAGGCCAACGTGATCCTCCCCACCGGCCGCGTGTTCGACGTCTTCGACGTACCCGTCACGACGGGGCTCACGGCCCTGTCCCGGATCGACGACGCGCAAGCGCACTCGGGCCCGGTCGCCGCGAACGGCGACCGGGTCCTGTTCTATGTGGCCACCCGCGGCAACCCCGACGACGAGGACGAGTGGTGGTCCTGCCACCTCGACTGCGACCCGGCCACGATCGACGACACGCCGGGGCTGCGCTGGCACTGCCGTGACAGCTACGTCCTCGCGCCGCCGTCGCTGCTGCCCAGCGGGCAGTCCGTGACGTGGCTGCGCCCGCCCGACGGCCGCCCGCTGCCCGACCCGCTGCGCGTGCTGGAGTTCCTGGACGACTGAGGCCCCGTCCCGCGGCCGATCGAGCCGCCGCCCGGCTCCCGAACCGCCGCCCGGACGCCGCCTGGGTCCTGGACGGCTATCTGAGCGCGTCCGCCGGCTCCATCCGGGCCGCCCGCATCGCGGGATACAGCCCCGCCAGCAGGCCCACCAGGGCGCCCGCCACCGGCGCCGCGATCGCCAGCCGCGCGTCCAGGAGCGGCGTCCACTGCTTGGCCGCCGAGACGGCGACGACCGCGACCACGCCCACGCTCGCCCCGATGACCCCGCCCGTCAGCCCGATCAGCGTCGACTCCAGCAGGAACTGGGCCGCGATGTGCCGCCGGGCCGCGCCGAGCGAGCGGCGCAGGCCGATCTCGGCGACCCGCTCCATGACCGTGACGAGCGTGACGTTGGCGATGCCGACCGCGCCGACGAGCAGCGACACCAGGCCGAGGATGAGGAAGAGCGCGTTCACGTCCTCCTGAGCCTGGTCCCTGGCCCTGGTCGGGCTGGGCGGCGCGACCACCTGGAGCATGTCGCCGTTGCCCGGGCTGAGCGCGGCCGGCGCCTGGCGGGTGATGAGCGCCGCGGCGCCCAGGTCGGTGTTGACCAGCACCCTCGACACCTGGCGCAGCCCGAACCGGCGGCCCGCGGTGGGCGGCACGATGACGGCGGAGCCGAGGTTCCGCTCGCGGCGCAGGTCGCCGAGGACGCCGATGACCGTGTACGCGTGCCCGTTGATGAAGATCGCGGGCGCGGGGTCGAGCCGGGTGACGCCGAGCAGCCTGGCCGCCTGGTCGCCGATGACCGCGACCCGGTCGCCGCGCCGGACGTGCCCGGCGTCGTAGAACCTGCCCCGCACCATCCGGCCGCGGAGGGCCTCCGGCAGCCCGGTGGACGCGGCCAGCACGCTCAGGCTCTGCGTGGTGACCCGGGCCGGGTCCACGAGGTCGTTGGAGCGTACGGGCAGGTTGGCTCCGTCCTTGCCCTCGGCCAGCGCGGCGGCGGAGACCACGCCGCGCAGCCGGGTCAGCCGGTCGATCGCGTCCCACTCCACCAGCGGGACGTGCTCCGTCTCCGGCACCTCGACCGTGATCGCCGTGGCCACCAGCTCGTCGAAGCGGCCGACGATCTGGTTGCCGGCGGTGGCGGCCACGCCGAGCGTGACGACCAGCGTGGTGATGCCGAGCACGGTGCCGAGCGTGGTGAGCGCCGAGCGCACGGGCCTGGCGAGCATGCCGGCGACGGCCTCGCCGACCAGGTCGCGTACGTCCATCACTCCTCCAGCAGGGTGCCGTCGGTGATCCTGACCCGCCGCCCGGCGCGCGTGCTGACCTCCTGCTCGTGCGTGATGACCACGATCGTCATGCCCTGCGCCCGCAGCTCGTCGAACAGGCCCAGCACGGCCTCGGTGTTGCGGCTGTCGAGGTTGCCCGTCGGCTCGTCGCACAGCAGCAGCGACGGGTTGCCCAGCAGGGCCCTGGCGATGGCCGCGCGCTGGCGCTCGCCGCCGGACAGGCGGCCGGGCCGGAAGTCCACCCGGTGCGTGAGGCCGACGCGTTCCAGCGCCGCCAGGGCCCGTCCGCGCCGCCCCGCGCGCGGCTGCCCGGTGTAGATCTCGGCGAGCATGACGTTCTCCACGACGCTGCGGTGGGGGAGCAGGTGGAACGACTGGAAGACGAAGCCGATGCGCTGGCCGCGCAGCCGGGTCCGGTGCTTCTCGCGCAGCGTCGTGGTCTCCGTGCCGTCCAGCCGGTAGTGGCCCGAGGTGGGCCGGTCGAGCAGGCCCAGCACGTTGAGCAGCGTGGACTTCCCCGATCCGGAGGGGCCGACGATCGCCAGGTAGTCGCCCCGGCCGACCCGGAGCGAGACGTGCGACAGGGCGCGGACGGGCGGCTGGGAGGGGAAGTCGCGGCACACGTCCGCGAGCTCGATGACGGGCCGGGTGTCGATGGGCCGGCCGGCGACGGGGCGCTCGGTGACCTGGTCAGGCAACGCCGACCACCACCCGGTCGCCCTCCTTGAGCGCGCCGGTGACCTCGACGTTCCCGTCGGCGGTCAGGCCCGTGCGCACCTCCACGTCCTTCGTCCGGTCGGTGGCGTACTCGACGCGGACGCGGGCCTTGCCGTCGGCGGAGGTGACCACGGCGGCCACCGGCACGACGAGCACCGGGTCCTCGGTCGCCCCCACCGTCACCCTGGCCGTCACCGCGCCGCCCGCCAGGGCCTTGAGGCCCTTCGAGGAGCCGGGCGTGATCACGATCGGCTGCGATCCCGCCGGCGGCACCACCTTGCCCGGCAGCCTGGCCTTCTCGCCGAAGGCGGTGAGCGTCGCCGGGTACGTCCTGCCCGTGTCGGGCTCGATGGTCGCCCGCATGCCCTCGCGCAGCAGCTCCGCCTCCGCGGTCTCGACCGATCCCGTCACCATGAACGTCGAGCCGGTCACCGTGGCGACGTCGTTCTCGACCGTCTGCCCGGCCTTGATCGAGGTCTTGCGCACCCGGGCGGGCAGCTTGGGCAGGAACACCACCTCGCCGGGCGGCACGGTGACGCCGTAGGAGCGCGCGAACTCGGCCAGCATCGACCGGGCGGCGGCCAGGTCCTTCCCGGCGTTCGCCACCTTGAGCCGGGTCGGCGAGAGGTGCCTGGCCTGGCGCAGCGCCTGCTCGGCCGTGACCACGGCCTCCTGTGCGGCGCGCACGGCCTTGCGCAGCTCCCTCAGCTTCGCCGTGCGTCCTTCGCGCGCCTCGTCGAGGGCGCGCTCGCGGGTCTCGCGGGCCGCCGCCAGGTCGGCGCGGGCGTTGGCCACCTTCATCTCCAGCAGGCTCGTGTCGGTGCTCTGCTGGGGCGTGGGGACGGGCGCGGGCGTCGTGGACGACGAGGCGGTGGCCTCGGGGGCGACGGTGGGCCGGGCCGTGGCGGCTTCGAGCGTCTGCTCCGCTTCGAGCAGCCGCTCCTCCGCCGCCCGCTCGGCCGCGTCGGCGGCGGCCAGCTTGGCGTCGTCCTCGGGTGTCAGCTCCCGTGCCCCGGCCTCCTCCAGCATGGTCCGCGCCGTCCTCAGGTCGGCCCTGGCGTTGGTGAGCTTGAGCTTCAGGGGGAGCACGTCCCGCCCCTCGTCGAGGGTCTTCTTCTCGGTCGCCAGCGTCTCCTGGGCCGTCTGTACGGCCTTGCGCAGCGTGTCGTACGTCTGCCGGTCGGTCAGCGTCGGCTGCTGGGCCTCGTAGCCCTTCTTCTCGTACAGCTTGGTGACGGCGGCGATCGTGGCCCGGTCGAAGACGCCCGAGACCGGGACCCTGTGTCCGAGCCGGCCCAGCGCCCGCTGCACCTGCTCGACGTCGTCGCCCTTCGTGCCGGGGGTCATCGTGCGGTGCATGGGGACGGTCCCGCGCAGCGCGAACACCGGGCGGCCGTTGACCTCCATCAGCACCGCGCCCTCGGCCAGCCGGCCGCGCCGGGGGGCCCGGGTGACTCGCTGCTGCTCGGACGTGCCGCCGACCGCCCCGGCCAGGCTGATCGGCAGCGGTGAGCCGTACTCCAGCGTGCCGCTGACCACGACGGTGCTGACGAGCTTGCGGCGCTCGACGGCGGCGGTGACGAGGGAGGGCTTGGGGGCGGCGCGCCGGGCCGCCTCGTCGGCGGGCGAGCGCAACCGGGTGCTCACCGCCCAGCCCAGGGCGGCGACGAGCACGACGCCGGCGACCACGCCGGTGAGGAGCTTGCGAGAAGACGGCATGGTCACATGGGGAAGCGGTCGTTGACCTGCTGGCTGATCGCGGTCTCGCGGGGTGCGTAGGCGGCGTAGAAGTCCTTGCCGCACTCCAGGTCGTCGAGCGCGGCCTTGATCTCCTTTTCGAGGTACGGCTTGGCCTCTTCGGGGGTGAGCTCCGGCGAGAGGTAGTTCGGCTCCTCGCCCTTCTTGGCCTTGGGCATGGATTGCGCCTCCTCCGGGTGCTGCTCCCGGCCCTGCCTGTCCTGCTGCTCCAGGAAAGAGATGTGGCCCCGCACCGCCATCTTCGACGGCGCGGTGTCGGCCACGGAGTAGCCCTTGTTCTTCAGGCAGGTGGCCATGGCGCCGGCCAGTTCCACGAGCCGCGGGTCACTGTCGAGTTCGCTGGTGACGGCCTTCTTCCGGGCGGCGTCACGCTGCTGGAAGTAGTCCATGCCGGACTTGATGGTCAGGCCGAGGACCTGCTTGGCCGCCGCGGCCTGGCAGGCGTCCGACGCCTTGTGGAATGCGTCCAACTGGGCAGGGGAGAGCTTGGACTGGATCTTCAGGTTGGGGTCGGGATGGGCGGCGTCCGATTTTTCCCTCTCGCGGCGGAATTCCTCGGGGTAGACGTACGCGGGGTAGACGCCGAACCCGTTCTTCTCGCGGTCCTTCCGCATCGCCTGGTAGTCGCCGGAGGAGATCTTGCGGTCCTGCTCGGTCTCCTTCCTCGGCGGGCCCGCGTACGGAACGTACTTGAAGCCCTTCTGCTTCATGCAGTCGGCCTTGACCGATTCGAGCTGCTGCTTCTTGTCGGCGGCGGCGGGCGTGCTCGCCGCCGCGGCCGGGGCCTTCTCGGCGGCGCCCCCGCAGCCGCCGAGGACCCCGGTCACGACGATGCCGAGAACGGCGTAAGCCAGACGTGATCGTTTGAGCATGGCGGGAACCATACTCTGTGGAACGGAGTATGGTCAATCCAGGCAATGCCTCCGCTGTCGGAACGGCGCGAAGGCGCAGGCCAGGGTCAGCAGGATGAGCAGGCCCCAGTAGGCCAGGTGCTGCCTGGTCAGCTCCTCCTTGTGCAGGACCAGCTCCGCCGAGGTGACGAGCAGGTAGAGGCCCGAGGCCAGCGCCCAGCGCAGGTCCCGCGCCAGGTACGCGCCCATCACGGCCAGCCCGCAGACCGCGATCTCCACGGCCACCCTGCTCAGGCTCAGCGGGTACGTGGTGTCGTCCGGCATCCACGACGGCCCGGCCCAGGCGGCGGCCACGACCACGGCCCACCACCACCATGACCGGGCCCGCACGGGCCGCCGGCGCCAGGCGAGCGCCAGCAGGCCCGACACCACGACCGTGTACCCGGTCGCCACGGTCAACGGGCTGCCGAACTGGAACAGCATCTGGTGGGTCAGCGCCGAGGGCGACACCGGGAGCAGGGTGATGCCGAGCGCCTGCCAGCCGCCCGCGAGCGCGACCGCCTTGACGGCGACGACGCCGGTGAGCGGGATCGCCGTGCGCACCCACCCCCGCAGGGTCGCCAGCAGCGCCAGCGCCGACAGCGCCGTCCACAGGGGCAGCGACCCCGCGTACGGCAGCAACACGGCCAGGTTCGCCACGGCCACGGCCGTGACGCCCAGGTGCAGCCCATCGGCCCACGCGCTGCCCCGCGCCTGGTGGATGATCCGGCTGCGGACGCCGCCCAGGAGCAGGCCCCACGTCTCCCGGAGCTCGGGGAACGAGCGGCCGGGGGCGGCGGACTCCAGGAGGACGTCGAGCAGCTCGTCGCCGTGCGCCGCGCGGTACTTCCTGGGATAGGCGAGCAGCAGCCTGCGGTAACGCCGTTCTAACGCCGTCATGCGCCCGAGGGCCGCAGCACGAGGGAGGCGGCCTCCTGCATGCGTCTCGCCTCGGCCTCCACGAGCGCCGCGCCCTCGTCGGTGATCCTGAAGTAGCGCCGGTTGCGGCCGTTGACCGTCTCCTCGCGGTCCACCGTGATCACGCCGCGCTCGTTGAGGCGTTCGAGGATGCCGTACAGGGTGCCGACCGAGGGCTGGACCCGGCCCCCGGAGAGCTCCTTGATCGACTTGCTGATCGCGTGTCCGTGCAGCGGGCCGGCACGCAGGGCGGCGAGCACGAAGTACATCGGCTCGCTGACTTCCGAGGTTCCTCTGGGCATGAGGCGAAGCTAGTCCGTTGAACGTAGCGTCGGCAACGTCGCGGGCGGGTCAGCGGCCCAGCAGCATCGGCACGTACACCAGGTTGACCAGGGTGTGGATCAGGATGACCGCCCAGATGTTGCGGTAGCGCGCCCACAGGTAGCCCTGCATGAGCCCGAACACGCCCTGGAAGGCCACGATGCTCGCCACGCCGAGCACGGGCGCCGCGGGCGGGATGTGGGTGGTGTGCAGGAACGCGAACAGCAACGACGACGCCATGACGGCCGGCCACCGGCCGTACAGCGCCTCCAGCCGGGTCTGCAGCCAGCCCCGGTAGAAGATCTCCTCCAGCACGCTCGCGGTGAGCAGCGTGACGAGCGAGGCCACGGCGAGGGTGACCGGGTCGGGCAGGTCCTGGCTCAGGGGCGCGGCCAGCGGGCTGACCTGCGCCAGCAGGAACCACGCGACGACCGCGGGCAGCGGCGCGAGCCAGGTGACCGGCGCGGGGATCGCCCTGGCCCTGGGGCCGTCCCCGCGGAACACCCGGAAGACGACCAGCGGGAGGACCAGCAGCAGCAGGACCTTGGCCGGCGGATACAGCAGGCCCGTGCCGGCGCGCGCGAACGGCGCCACGCACGCGAAGAGCACGGCCGCGGCCACGAGCGCCCACGCCTCCCTGAGCAGCCGGTCCCTGGGCAGCCCGGCCAGCGGCGCCGGCGGCTCCCTCCTGGGCGGCACCAGGCGGGCCAGCGCCATCGCGGCGAGCGGCGGCAGCGCGGCGCCCCACAGGGAGAGCTGGGACGCGCCGGGGTCGGCGGAGTGGGCCACGCCGGTGTGCCCGGTCGCGATCAGCCCGGCGTACGCCGCGGCGAAGGCCGCCAGGGCCAGACCGGTGAACAGGCCGGTGGACGTGGTGCGGGATACGGACATGGTCACGGTAGTGATCGTCGCGGACGCGGTGGCGGGTGTCCTCCTCTCACGGGCCGATCATGTCTACATATTTCGGAGTATGAGGAAAGGGCCTTCCGGGGGCACCACGACCCCCCGCGACTAACCTGGAGCGCGTGAGCCGTACACAGAAGTCCGAGGACCTGTTCAACCGCGCCCGCGCCCTCGTGCCCGGAGGCGTCAACTCGCCGGTCCGCGCGTTCGGCGCGGTCGGCGGCACCCCGCGTTTCATGGCGTCGGGCGAGGGCCCCTACGTCACGGACGTCGACGGCAACCGCTACGTCGACCTCGTGTGCTCCTGGGGGCCGATGATCCTCGGCCACCGGCACCCGGCCGTCGTCGAGGCGGTCTCGCAGGCGGTCTCGCGCGGCTTCGGGTACGGCACGGCCACCGAGGGCGAGGTCGAGCTGGCCGAGGAGATCGTCGGCCGGGTCGGCCCGGTCGAGCGGATCCGCCTGGTCAGCTCCGGCACCGAGGCGACGATGAGCGCGGTGCGCCTGGCCCGCGGCTTCACCGGCCGCTCCAAGATCATCAAGTTCGCGGGCTGCTACCACGGCCACGTCGACGCGCTGCTCGCCTCGGCGGGCTCCGGCGTGGTGACGTTCGGGCTGCCGGACACGCCGGGCGTCACCGGGGCGTCGGCCGCCGACACGATCGTCCTGCCGTACAACGACGTCGAAGCGGTGGAGGCGGCGTTCGCGGCGGCCGAGATCGCCTGCGTCATCACCGAGGCGTGCCCGGCCAACATGGGCGTCGTGCCGCCGCGCGACGGCTTCAACGCGCGCCTGCGCGAGCTGTGCACCGCCAACGGCGCCCTGCTCATCATCGACGAGGTCCTCACCGGCTTCCGCGTCTCGGCCGCCGGCTGGTACGGACTGGACCCGGTCGAGGCCGACCTGATGACGTTCGGCAAGGTCATGGGCGGCGGGCTGCCCGCCGCGGCCTTCGGCGGCCGGGCCGACGTCATGGCGCACCTCGCGCCGGAGGGGCCCGTGTACCAGGCCGGCACGCTGTCGGGCAACCCGCTGGCCGTCGCCGCCGGCCTGACCACGCTGCGGCTCCTGGACGACGCCGTCTACGCCAAGGTGGACGCCGCGGCGCTGGGGCTGGGCCGGGCCGCCTCGGAGGCGCTGGCCGCCGAGGGCGTGCCGCACCGGCTCCAGCGGGCGGGCAACCTGTTCTCGATCTTCTTCACCGACGCCGACGTGACGGACTTCGACCAGGCCCGCACCCAGGACGTCTCCGCCTACCGGGCCTTCTTCCACGCCATGCTCGACCAGGGCGTCTACCTGCCGCCGTCGGCGTACGAGGCGTGGTTCCTGTCGGCGGCGCACGACGAGGAGGCCCTGGGCCGGGTGGCCGAGGCGC
Organism: Nonomuraea montanisoli; assembly: GCF_013363975.1. Taxonomy (GTDB): domain Bacteria; phylum Actinomycetota; class Actinomycetes; order Streptosporangiales; family Streptosporangiaceae; genus Nonomuraea; species Nonomuraea montanisoli. Next base: position 346,442 of record NZ_JABWGN010000007.1, read on the forward strand.
TGCCCATCGCCGCCAAGGCCGCCGCCGCGACCCGGTAGGCCGAGGTCAGGGGGTGAGCGGGCGGTCGATCCGGTACACGTAGTGGGCGGGGTCGTCCACCGGGTTGTCCGGCTCCAGCTCGCCCTCGCCCACCCGGCGCAGCCCCGCCTTCTCCAGCGCCCGCCACGACGCCCGGTTGGCCGCGACCACAGGCACCATGACGGCGCTTGCCCCGGGATGATCCGCCCAGGTCGCCGCGACGACGGCGCGGATCATCGCGGGCCCGAGCCCGCGCCCCGTCAGCTCGGGCTCGCCGATCAGGTAGTCGATGCTCATCGCCCCGCCGGGCACCTCGACGACGCCGGACAGCTCGGTCAGGTACTCCGGGTAGTCGGCCAGCCGGCAGCGCTGCACCAGCCCCAGCGGCCGGCCCTCGAGCAGGACGAGCAGGTCCTCCGACGGCTCCTCACCTCGGGCGGCGGGGCCGAAGTCGCGCTCGACCGCCTCGGGCGACGTCTCGTGGTTCCACCAGCGGGCCACGTGCGGTCGGGCCAGCCACCGGCCCAGCAGGGGGAAGTCCCGCTCCTCGACCCGGCGCCAGGTGATCATCGTGCCTCCTCGGGGGGAGGGTAACTCTCCTCCCGAGGAGGCCGCACGCGGTTTTCGGGTGCGTCAGGAGACCTTGGAGCTCGGGGCCAGCCAGGTGTTGCACGCCTTCGGCGCGGTGGCGCGGAAACCCTTGTCGAGCCAGGCGGCCATGTTGCTGCCCTTGCCGTGGTCGGACGCCTTGGTCCACTCGTCGCCGCTCTCCCGGGTCACGTCCACGAGATCGTCCCAGTCGGCCTCGTCGCGGCCGAGCGACTCCCAGACGCTGCCGACGAAGACGCCGCTCAGGCATTCGGCCTGGAGCTCGTAGCGCCGGATCTGCTCGTTGAGCTCTTTCTTGCCCTTGTACGGGTAGTAGTCGAACGCCCGGGCCATGCCGGTGAGGTTCTGAATATGGTGCCCATATTCGTGCGCGGCGAGCTGCATGAGGGACACGCCCTCGGGGTCGGAGAGCGTGTCCTTGTCGAGAAGGACGAGGAAGCGCCGCTCCTTGTCGCAGTATGTCGCGGCCGTGTACTTGCCCCACTTGTGGCCGCAGTATCGCCGCGGCTTGGTGATGAAGCCGATTCTCGACTTGCTGAACGGCATGCCGGCGCGCTTGAAATGAGCCCCCCACGAGGTGTTGAGGCAGTCCAGCACGGCGGTGAGGTAGCGCTTGGCGGAGGGGACGTGGTTGTCCTGGAGGTCCCGCTCGCGGCACTCGCCCGGTTCGAGCGCGCCGGTGCCGTACAGCTTGTTCTTGGTGAGGTCGGGCTCTCTGATGGGGTAAACGGACGCCTGGGCCGTACCGGAGAGCAGCAGGGAGAAAAGCGTGCATGCCACAACAAGGGGGGTTAACCGCATGGGCGGCATCTTAGCCACAAAATGACCTTGGCTGCCGCCAATATCCGGGCCGCGGCTCTGGGTGAATGAATGGCTATCTATCGCCATAAAAAGGGTCTTAAAGACCGCTCCTAAAGGGGCCGACCGGCGGCGGCGCCATCACGCTCACCGGGGAGGGCGCGGCCCTGGTGGGGGAGGTGGGGCAGGCCGCGCCCTGGCATGGGGGCAAGGGCGCGGCCCGACGAAGGACGGTCGGCGACGCTCCGGTGTCCGACCCCTCGGACTCAGTGGGCGAAGCGGTTCAGCAGGATGGCGACGCGGCGGCTGTGGGCCTCGCGCGGGAGCCGGCCGTCCCGCATGAGCGTCACCAGCCCGTGCAGGCCGCTCCACCACGTCTCCGTCAGCAGGCCCAGGTCGTCGTCGCCCGCGAAGGGGCGCACGGCTTCCAGCAGCTCGCCGAAGGCGGCCTGCAGGGCGGGCGGCGCCTCCGGGGTCGCGAACGGCAGGTCCACGCGCTGGCTGAAGATGGCGTCGTACAGCGCCGGCCGCCGCTCCGCGAACGACGAGTACGCGTCGGCGATGCCGGCCAGGGCCTCCTCGGGACTGCCGGCCGCGAGGCGGGCGGCACGCAGGTCGACGGCGAGGTCGGCGCAGCCCTCGACCGCGACCGCCGCCATGATGGCGTCCTTGCCCTTGAAGTGGCTGTAGAGCACCGGCTGGCTGTACTCCACGCGCTCGGCCAGACGGCGGGTGGTCACCGCCTCCCACCCCTCGGTCTCGGCCAGCTCGCGGGCCGCCTCGATGATCAGCCGCTCACGTTCCGCACGCTCGCGCTCTCGGCGCGCCTGTATCGACATGCTCTCGACTCTAGCACCGCTAGCGTTTCTGTCCACGCTCTGATAGCGTCGTTCTTGTTCCTAGCGCTGCTAGAAAGATCTGAACGGAGATCGCCATGCTGTCCCCCATCGCCTACGGGCTCGCCGTCGCGCTCGACCTGCTCATCCTCTTCATCGGCTACCGCTTCCTCACGCAGCCCCGCGCCGCCGCGGCCGGCTACGGCGTCCCGGCCAAGGACGGCGGCGACGCCGCCTACCTGACGATCAAGGGATGGCGCGACGCCACCTACGGCGTCATGGGCCTGGCCCTGCTGTTCTTCGTCGGGGCCCAGGCCGAGGCGTGGTACATGCTCGTGGCCGCGATCATGCCGTTCGCCGACACCGTCATCGTCCTGCGCAACGGCGGGGCCAAGGCGACCGCCTTCGGCGTCCACTTCGCCACCGCTGTGGTCCTCCTCATCAGCGCCACCCTGCTCTTCCTGGTCTGAGCCCCCCGGCACGTCAGAAAGGTTTCGCGAGATGTCCCTCATCGACCCGCGCTTCACCGAGTCCGTGATCGTCCGCTCCGCCGAGGCCGAGGTCATCGGCCGGGCCCCGACCACCATCCGCCTGCTGGCCGACAGCGACTCCACCGGCGGCGCGCTGTCCACCCAGCGCGTGACGCTGGCCGACGGCGCCGACGGCGCGAAGCCGCACCTCCACACGGGCTCGGCCGAGCTGTTCTACGTGCTCGACGGCACCGCCCAGCTCCTGTCCGGCGAGCGGGTGGTCACCGCCGAGCGCGGCGACCTCGTCGTCGTCCCGCCGAACGTCGACCACGCCTTCGCCGCCGCCCCGGGCGAGGACGCCGACCTGCTCATCGTCATCACGCCGGGCGTCGCGCGGTTCGAGTACTTCCGCCACCTGGAGCGCATCGCGTACGGCAAGGTGCCGCCGGAGAGCCTGCTCGACGTCCAGGAGCTCTACGACACCTACTTCAGGGCCAGCGAGGCGTGGGACCGCGCCCGTACCGCATGAGGGCGGGCCCGCGCGGGGTCAGGGGCGCGGCGCCGCGGAGGCGGCCCGCTCGGGCGGAGCGGGGGCGGCGGAGCGGGAGCGGAAACGGAAGCGCGGGCGGCCGCCCGCGTACAGGACGCCCGCCACGATCAGCGCCCCGGCCGCGACCTTGACCCACGACAGCGGCTCGCCGGTCAGCAGTGCCGCGGACGACAGCCCGAAGACGGGCACCAGCAGCGTGTACGGCGCGACGGTCGAGGCGTCGTAGCGGTGCAGCAGCCACCCCCACACGCCGAATCCGCCCAGCGTGGAGACGAAGGCGACGTACGCCAGAGACAGCCACCCCTCGGCCGGGACGGCCAGCCGGGGCGCGCCCTCCACGAGGAACGACAGGAGCAGGAGCGGCGGCGCCGACAGGGCGCTCACCCACACCATGAACCGCAGCGAGTCGGGCGGCGCCGCCCGACGCTGCAGGACGTTGCCGAGGCCCCAGGCCGCCGCGGCGGCCACGCACAGGGCGAACGCGCCGGCGGGCCCCGAGAGGCCGAAGTCGAAGGCGACCAGCGCGAGGCCGGCGAAGGCGACGGACAGGCCGCCCACGCGCCGCGCGGTGAGCCGCTCGCCCAGCAGGAGCACCGCGAAGACCACGGTGAACACCACCTGGGCCTGCAGGACCAGGGAGGTGAGCCCGGCGGGCATACCGGCCCGCATGCCCATGAGCAGCAGGCCGAACTGCCCGACTCCGATCGCCGCCGCCACGCCGGCGACCCAGCGCCACGGCACCTGGGGCCGCCCCACGAAGAGCAGGGCGGGGAATCCGGCCAGGGCGAACCTGAGTCCCGCGTACAGCAGCGGCGGGAAGTGACGCAGGCCCACCTGCATCACCACGAAGTTGACACCCCAGACGGCCGCGAGGCCGACGGCCAGCGCCAGGTGGCGGGGTGTCAGCTGGCGCGAGGTCACGCAGAGCGCGGCTTCTGGTAGCGGACGCGGGACTCGCGGGCCTGCTCGGCCAGGACCTGGAGGTAGGAGACCGACGGGGTGGACTGCTTCTTCGTCTTAAGGATTCGCATGCATATATTTTCCAACGCTACAGATTGAACGACAAGCGAGACTTTCTACGCTAAACCCTTTAGGCTGGCTTACATGTTGGACCTGAACCGGCTCAAGGCCCTTCACGCCGTCCACGTCTACGGATCGGTCGGCGCGGCGGCCGACGCGCTGATGGTCACCCCGTCCGCGGTGTCCCAGCAGATCGCCAAGCTCGAACGCGAGACCGGCGCCCGCCTCATGGAGCGCAACGGCCGCGGCGTGCGGCTCACCGACGCCGCGGGGCTGCTGGCCGAGCACGCCGAGCGCATCCTCGCCCTGGTGGAGACCGCCGAGGCCGACTTCGAGGCGCTGCGCGGCGCGGTCGTCGGCAGGCTCCACCTGGGCGCCTTCCCGACCGCGGCCCGCGGGCTCATGCCGGCCGCGCTCAGCGGGCTGCGCGAGCGCCACCCCGACCTCCAGGTCCTGCTCAACGAGCGCGAACCCGAGCGCGTGGTGCGCGAGGTGGCGCGCGGCGAGCTGGACCTCGGCGTCATCCAGGACTGGATGAACCGCCCCATGGCCATGCCCGAGGGCCTGTCCAGGGCGACGCTGCTCGACGACATCGCCGACGTCGTGGTGCCCAGCGGCCACCCGTTCGCGGCGAGCAAGGAGGTCGCGCTGGCCGCGCTGAGCGGCGAGCAGTGGATCAGCTCCGCGCCCGGCACGGTCTGCCACGACTGGCTCGTCTTCACGCTGCGCAACGCCGACCTGGAGCCGGAGATCTCCTGCATGGCCGACGAGTACCCGACGCAGATGGCGCTCGTCGCCGCCGGGCTCGGCTGCGCCATCATCCCCCGGCTGGGCAGGGACCGCGTGCCCGAGGGGGCCAGCGTCGTGCCGCTGCGGCCCCGGCAGTCGCGGCGGATCTACGCGATCTGGCGCACCGACGCGGCCCGCCGGCCCGCGATCAGGGCCGCGGTCGAGGCGCTGACCCAGGCCAGCCGGGCCCACGAGAACGCCTGGGCGACCGTCTGAAACGCCGTCCAGGTCTCAGGAGGACGTCAGGGAGGGAACGATAGGCTGTGGCTCATCATGGCTGAAACCACCGTCGTCCACCTGATGCGTCACGGCGAGGTGCACAACCCCGACGGCATCCTCTACGGCCGGCTCCCCGGATACCACCTGTCCGACACCGGCCGGCTGATGGCCGAGACCGTCGCCAAGGCGGTGGCCTCCCGTGACATCGTCGCTCTCTACAGCTCTCCCCTGGAGCGCGCCCAGGAGACCGTGGCCCCCCTGGCACAGACGCTGGGCCTCGACGTCACCACCGACGACCGGCTGATCGAGGCCGGCAACCTGCTCGAAGGCCGCATGGTCGGGCAGGGGCTGGCGATCTTCCGCAACCCCCGCAACTACCGGTACTTCTGGAACCCCATGCGCCCGTCCTGGGGCGAGCCGTACCCCGTGATCATCGCGCGCATGCGCTCGATCGTGGAGGAGGCCCGCGACGCGGCGCGCGGGCACGAGGTGGTCCTGGTCAGCCATCAGCTCCCCATCTGGGCGATCCGCATGGCGGCCGAGGGGCGGCGCAGGCTCTGGCACGACCCGCGGCGCAGGCAGTGCGCGCTGGCCAGCCTCACCACGTTCACGTTCGAGGGCAACCGGCTGGTCAGCGTCGGCTACAGCGAGCCGGCGGGCTCGCTCGTCAAGGGGCCCACCCTGCCGGGCGCCTGACCCCGCCGCTCCCGATCTCACCGCTCCCGATCTCGCCGCGACGCCCCCAGAGTCCTGGCCGGCCGGTTCCGCCGGTAGAGTTGCAAGCTCTACCGGTTGTAGTACAAGGAGATCTTCCCCGTGCGCGCGAAGCCCGTCTCCCTCGGCTCACTCGCCCTCGTGGCCGTCCTGGTCGCGGGCTGCGCCGGCAACCAGGGCGGGCAGCCCCAGGCGGGCGACACGCGCTTCGTCGCGGGCGACGGCACGATGCAGGTGTTCTCCGCAGCCGACCGCAAGCCGGCCCCCGCGATCGAGGGCGAGACGCTCGACGGCGGCACCGCCTCCCTCGCCGCGCACAAGGGCAAGGTCGTGGTGCTCAACTTCTGGGCCTCCTGGTGCGGGCCGTGCCGCGCCGAGGCGCCCGTGCTCAAGGACGTCGCCGCCAAGACCAAGGGCAGCGGCGTCGCGTTCGTCGGCATCGACTTCAAGGACCGCAAGGCCGACGCGCAGGCGTTCGAGCGCACCGAGCAGACCGGCTACCCGAGCATCTTCGACCAGCCCGGCAAGGTGGCGCTGGCCTTCCAGGGCACGGTGCCGCCCGCCGCGATCCCGTCCACGTTGGTGATCGACGAGCAGGGCCGCATCGCCGCCCGCGCGCTCGGCGCGGTCCGCTACCAGGACCTCATGGACACCGTGACCAAGGTGCGCGATGAGTGACGTCGTCGCCTCCGGCTCGCTGCTGCTGGCCGTCCCGATCGCCGTCCTCGCGGGGGTCGTGTCGTTCCTGTCGCCGTGCGTGCTGCCGCTGGTGCCGGGCTACCTGTCGTACGTGACCGGCATGAGCGCCGACCCGAGGCGGGGGCGGCTGGTGCTGGGCACGGCGCTGTTCGTGGCCGGGTTCGCGGTGGTGTTCGTGGCCGGGGGAGCGCTGTTCGGCACGCTCGGCTCGGTGATGATGGGCAACGCCGACGTCATCACGCGGGTGCTCGGCGTGCTGACGATCCTGCTGGGGCTGGCCTTCCTCGGCGTGCTGCCCGGGCTCATGCGCGACGTGCGCATCCACCGGCTGCCGGCCGCCGGGCTGGCCGGCGCGCCGCTGCTCGGGGTGGTCTTCGGGCTCGGCTGGACGCCGTGCATCGGCCCGACGCTGGCCGTGGTGCTGGGGCTCGGGCTCAACGAGGGCAGCGCCTCGCGGGGCGCCCTGCTCGCCGTGGCGTACGCGCTGGGGCTCGGGCTGCCGTTCGTGGCCGCCGCCCTCGCCTACAGCAAGGCGCTGCGCACGTTCCGCGCCATCCGCCGGCACAGCCGGCTGATCACCCGGATCGGCGGCGGCATGATGGTGGCCGTCGGGCTCCTGCTCGTGACCGGCCTGTGGGGAGAGATGATCGCAAGCATGCAGGGCCTCGTCGGCGGGTTCAGGCCGGTGATCTGATGGCCGTCAAGGAGCTGGAGAAGGAGCGGGCGCCGCAGCCCGCCGGTTTCGGCGTGCTCGGCTGGGCGCGCTGGTTCTGGCGCACGCTCACCTCGATGAAGACGGCGCTCATCCTGCTGTTCCTGTTCGCGCTGGCCTCGGTGCCCGGGTCGCTGGTGCCGCAGCGCGGCGTCGAGCCGGACAAGGTGGCGCGGCTCTTCCAGCAGAACCCCACGCTCGCGCAGTGGTACGACCGCTTCCAGCTCTTCGACGTCTTCACCTCGGTCTGGTTCGCGGCGATCTACCTGCTGCTGTTCACCTCGCTGATCGGCTGCGTCGTCCCGCGCGCCGCCACCTACCTGCGCGAACTGCGCCGCCGCCCGCCCGCCGCCCCGCGCAACCTGTCGCGGCTGCCGCACCACGCCGCCCTCACCGCCGACCTGACGGTCGAGGAGGCCGCCCGGCGGCTGCGCGCCCGCCGCTTCCGGGTGGACACCGGCGACGGATGGGTGGCCGCCGAGAAGGGCTACCTGCGGGAGACGGGCAACCTGCTCTTCCACGTCTCGCTGCTCGGCCTGCTGGTGGCGGTCGGCATCGGCTCGCTGTTCGGCTACCGGGGCAACGTGCTCGTCGTCGAGGGCGACGGCTTCGCCAACACGGTCGCCAACTACGACCGGTTCATCCCCGGCCGCGAGGTGTCGGCCGAGTCGCTGGAGCCGTTCTCGTTCGATCTGAAGGACTTCAAGGCCAGCTACCAGGTCCAGGGCGACAAGAAGGGGCAGGAGCTCGACTACTCCGCCTACCTGCGCGTCAACGACACCCCGACGGCGCCCGCCCGTGACTACGAGCTGAAGGTCAACGAGCCGCTGGAGATCGACGGCACGCAGACCTACCTCATCGGCCACGGCTACGCGCCGGTCTTCAAGGTCACCGACGGCCAGGGGCAGGTGGCCTTCGAGGGCCCGGTGCCGTGCCTCGTCGAGCACAAGCCCACGCTGACCTCGGGCTGCGTGGTCAAGGCGCCCGACGCCCGCCCCTCGCAGCTCGGCTTCCTGCTGCGCTTCCTGCCGACGAGCGTGCCGCTGACCGACGGCACCTACGCCTCCGCCTTCCCCGGTGAGCTGCAGCCCGAGGTGCAGGTCCTGGCCGCGTTCACCGGCGACTTCGGCGTGCGCTCCGGCCGGCCGCAGTCGGTGTACGAGCTGGCCCCGACCGACCTCATGAAGAAGCTCAAGCCGCTGGTGATGGGCACTTCCGTGCCGAAGCCGCTGGCCGTGGGCGGGTCGCTCGACCTGCCGGACGGCGCGGGCAGACTGGAGTTCACCGGCGTCAAGGAGTGGATCACGCTCCAGATCGCCTACGACCCGGGCCGGATGCCGGCGCTGATCTTCGCCGGGCTCGCGACGGTCTCGATCGCGCTGTCGCTGATGATCCGCCGCCGCCGCGTGTGGGTGCGGATCGGCGACGGGGGCGCGGTCGAGGTGGGCGGCCTGACCCGCACCGAGGGCTCGGCCGCGGGCTTCGCCGAGGAGTTCGACGACATCGTGAAGGTTCTCACCGCTGGAGACAAGGATGACCGCTGACCGACTGGCCGAGGTGAGCGACCTCTTCGTCCTCGCCGCGGTGCTGCTCTACCTCTTCTCCATGGTCGGCTTCGCGCTGGAGCTGGCCTTCGGCCGGGCGCGCTCCGACGTGGCGGCCAGGCGCGCCAAGGTGCCCGTCACCGTCGGCGGCGCGGGCGGCGCCGACGAGGCGGACGGCGCGGACGGCACGGCCGAGGCGGCCGCCCAGGAGGGGGTGGAGCCGCCGAGCTGGGCGCCCAAGGCCGGTGTCGCCGCGCTCGTGCTCGGCTGGCTGGGCTGGGCGGCCAACCTGGGCGCGATCGTCACCCGGGGTCTCGCCGTGGACCGGTGGCCCTGGGGCAACATGTACGAGTTCGTGGTGGCGATCTGCTTCGCCGCGGTGACCGCCTTCCTCGTCACGCAGATCCGGCAGAACGTGCGCTTCCTGGGCGCGTTCGTCATGATCACGGCGACGCTGGGGCTCGGCTTCGCGGTCAAGGTGCTCTACACGGCCGCGGGTCCGGTGGTGCCGGCGCTCAACTCGTACTGGGTGGCCATCCACGTCACGGCGGCGATCCTGTCGAGCGGCCTGTTCATCCTGGCCGGCGTCGCGGGCATCCTCTACCTGGTGCGCGGGGACGGCCTGTCGCGGCTGCCGTCGCGGGCCGACCTGGAGCGGGTGGCGCACCGGGCGATCGTCCTGTCGTTCCCGGTGTGGACGTTCGCCGTCATCGCGGGCGCGCTCTGGGCGGACAAGGCGTGGGGGCGCTACTGGGGCTGGGACCCCAAGGAGGTCTGGGCGTTCATCACCTGGGTGGCCTACGCCGCCTACCTGCACGCGCGGGTGACGGCGGGCTGGCGGGGCCGCGCGGCGACGATCGTGCAGCTCATCGCCTTCGGCTGCCTGCTGTTCAACCTGGTCGGCGTGAACATCTTCATCAGCGGCCTGCACAGCTACGCCGACGTGAACTGACCGGCGCGGGCGGTCGGTGCGGACGGGGAGGGGCACCGTCCGCGGGGGTGTGATCGCGTCAGTCGTCGCCGCGCATGCGGCGGTCGAGCTCCCGCAGGAACTCGGGGTCGTCGTCGGGCCCCTTGGGGATCGGGGCGTGGTGGACGTCGGGCCGGCGGGGGGCCCGCTCGGTCGGGTGCGCGCCCTGGGGGCGGCCGAGCAGCATCCAGAACAGCCCGCCCGCGAAGGGCACCAGCACGACGATCAGCAGCCAGAGCGTCTTGGGGACGTTTCGGACCTCCTCCTCGGGTGTGGTGATGAGGTCGAACAGCGAGTAGAGCCAGAAGGCCAGCAGCGCCAGGCCGATTACGACACCTGCCATGCCCGAACTGTAAGCCATCCGCGACGTGATCGTGTCGGTCACATGCACCATTTCGGGTGACTCGCGATGATCCGCGTCGTACCGTGGAACAGATTCAGCGGAGCCCCTCGCCGGGCGGCGCCCTTCCGGCCGTCCGGCGGTCTGCGCGGGCGCCATGGCGTGGAGAGGTGCGATGGCCTTTTCTAACGACAAAGGCCGCCATCGGCGGGGTCGTTGGTGGCGGCGCGGTTCGTACCTCTTCTCCCGGCGCAGCGAGGCGCCCCCCGACGCCGACCGCTCGTTCTGGGCCTACGGCGGCCCCACGCGCCGTGCCGAGCACGCCGAACCGGAGGGCACGGCCGACGCCGGGACCGGCTGGGGCGCCCGGGGGAGCGCCCGCCCGCCGCACGCCGAGCGGGTCGGCGACCGTCACCCGTACGAGTCCGCACGCGAGGCGGAGAGCCGTTCCTTACGCTCCCGGCTGGAGCGTGACAGGCAGACGCGGCCGGAGCGTGACAGGGACGCCAGGGAGCCGCACAGGGTGCCGCCGGGACGCGCGGAGACGACGCGGCCATGGGAGCGCCGGAGGCGGTGGGAGGGGAGCGAGCGGCTGCCGGCGGCCGTGGTCGAGCGTCCCCAGTACACCTGGTACGACTTCGAGCTCGACGACCTGCCGCCCAGGGCGCAGCCGAACCGCCCCGACGCCCCGTCCCTGTCCGACGGGCTGCGGCACTGCGGACGGCTGGAGGCGGTCCTGCACCGCCAGTGGGACGCCCGGCTGGGCCCGCCGCCCCCGGACGTGGTGCGGGCCGTGGAGAGCCTCGCCCGGCTCCCCGAGCGGCTGAAGGACCTGCTCGCCGACGGCCTGGAGGGCATCTACGTCGGGCCCGGCGGCGTCCCGGAGCTCGACGACATGGGCTACCTGCGCGGGGCCCCGCTGCCCTCGGGCCGGGCCACCTGGGACATCTGCGCCGGCGCGTACGGCGACCGCAAGATCGTGGTGGGCGACCGCCCGTCGCCCACGCCGGACGTGATGATGCACGAGGTGGGTCACGCCATCGACGACATCGACTCCACGTACGGTGACTGGGTGTCCGACTCGCCGGAGTTCATGGCCCTGTACGAGAAGGCCACGCCGCTGCTGGCCTCGGCCTTCCACCGGCAGGGAGGCGGCCTGGGGCGCAAGGAGTTCTTCGCCGACGCCTTCGCCGCGATCGCCTCGCGGCAGCGGCCGGCGCTCGTCGACATGCTGAACGGCGACACGCGGATGGCGCTCGACGTCATGCTGTTCTTCAACCGGCGCTACGGAATCTAGGTGATCAGCCATGTACGTCATCCGGCTCGCTGACGGGACCCTGCGCGTGCCGCGGACCCTCACCAGCGAAGACGGGCGTCTCATCGCGAACGCCTACGTGGACCTGGTGCCCGGCGACCCCGACTACGACCGCTGGCTGCCGGAGGCGCTGACCGAGGAGGAGCTGGCCGAGCGGCGCGTCAGGTGGCAGGAGGGCAACGACGAGCTGGAGCGGGAGTTCCAGGCATACCGGGCCGAGCAGGTGAAGGCGGAGCGGCTGAGAGCCGAGCAGGCTACGGCGGAGCGGGCGGGGGCGGGCGCGTCCCAGGAGGAGCAGCCGGTCGCGGGCCGGGCCGGGGCGGAGCGGCAGGTCGGGGTGGAGCAGGAGGAGACCTAGCCGCGCGGCCGGGGGAGGGGCCGTCCCGGACAGGCGCCAGCCACGGTCAGCGGATGGCGCCCGGGCGTACCGTGCATGACTCGAACGTGCGTGATCCGGACGTACATGATCAAGCAATCATCCCGCCGCGGTGATCCTGGCGCGCAGGATCACCGAAGACGGAACGTCAGACGCGCGGGGACTCGCCTGCCGGCCGGTCGGCCGTCAGGACATCCTCGCCTCGGAGAAGGGCGTGCACTTCCGACTCGCGGAAGCGCCGGTGCCCTCCGGGGGTGCGGATACTGCTGATGCGGCCTGCCGCAGCCCAGCGCGTAACCGTCTTTGGGTCTACCCGGAAGAGGGCGGCAACCTCTCCTGGGGTCAGCAGACGCTCGCTGCTACTCTCCACCAATCTCTCCCCCTCGCATCCCGCTTCCTGCCAGCGGGCGGACAGGTAACCAGTGTGTCGAGCGAAGCCTGATTTATCCGTGGTTTTCGACAAAGATCACGGGTTGTTATCAGCTGACTGCCCGATTGTTATATGATAGAGCCTCTTTGGGGCTCTCGTGGGTGTTTCTTTACGAAACTCCCTGACTGGGCACACTAGCAGCGCTCGCGCCGGATGCGAAGAGCGACCGCACTGGCCGGCGAGTAACCTCGACGTGTGCGTCCCGTTCTCGTTTACACCCTGTTGAGGATTGTTCTCTTCCTCGTGACCGCGGGCCTGCTCTTCCTGCTGGGCCTGCAAAACCTGTTCTGGCTGATCGTCGTCTCATTCTTGGTCAGCGGAGTCGTGAGCTATGTCCTGCTGTCCAAGCAGCGAGACGCCATGAGCACACGCCTCACCAAGAAGATCGACCGGCCGGACCCGCACGACGGCTAGGGCAGGGGGAACATGCCAATCCGGGCATGGTACTCCCGTCCCAGTCTCGTCGTGTCGCTACCAACCAGTAGTCCGCCGGGGTGGGCCAGAAATGCCTTCACTCCGATGCCGCGCTCCCGGCCGGGATTCCAACTGAGGGCCTTACCTGTGACCGGATGAATGGCGGCGATCCCCTCGCGGGGCACCGCCCCCGGCCCGGCCGTGTCGTGACCCCGCGGATTGTCCATCCAGCGCTGGTGGCCGCCCACGTAGACCGCCGCGCCCGTGACCGACACCGCGTAGAGCGAGTCGCCGCCCGTGCTGTTGACCCAGGTGGGCCGCACGTCCGGCGCCGTCGCGTACGTCTCGAAGCGCGCGGCCGAGTCGCACAGCCGCCCGCCGCGCGGCCCGCCCGTCGTGACGACCACGAACCAGCGGCCGTCCGGCGAGACGTCCAGCCCCCGCACGTACGAGGGGAACGCGCGCATGCACGCGGGCGCGTACGCGGTGGAACGCCAGGGCGCGACCTTGGCCGTGGATCCGCCGACGTCGATCAGCCCGAGCTGGGGCCGCGAGCGGCCGTCGAGCGTGGTGAAGCTGCCGTCGACCACCAGCCGGTCGGCCGTCGCCGCCAGCGCGGTCACCTTCACCCGGGGCGCCAGCGGCGCGCCCGGCGTGATCGCGAAGCGCGGGTCGGCGGCCCCCGTGACGGCGTCCAGCCGGGCCAGGGCCGTGCGGGGCGCGGTGAAGTCGCCCCCGGCGTACAGGCGGGAGCCGCGCCGGGCCAGCGTACTGACCATGCCGCCCGCGACACGCGGCGCGAAGCCCGGCACGACGGCGCCGTCGGCCAGGCCGAGCCGCGTCAGCGGACCCACGGGCTGTTCGTTGACCTCGGGGAAGTCGCCGCCGGCGTAGACGGTGCCGCCGTCGCCGGCGGCCAGGGCGTACACGGGACCGTCCACCTCCGGCGCGAAGCCGGGCAGGATCCGCCCGGTGGCCAGGTCGAAGGCGAACAGGTTGTCGCGCGCCACCGTGCCGGACCCGTCGGCGGCGGACACCTCGCTGAACGAGCCCCCCACCACGACGGCGCCGCCCACCAGCGCGATCGCGTTGACGATGCCGTCGAGGACGTGCGGGGTGGTGTTGACCGGGTCGGCCGACACCACCCGCCCGTGCGTGACGGGCGCGGCCACGAGAAGCGCCGCGAGTGTGACTCGGGAAAACATTCGCCAAGTTTTAGCAGACTCTGCGTGGTCATACGTTTACTTTCCGTTGATTGTCGTGAGGGTCATAGGCTTGGGCCATGACGCGCGCTCAGTTGGACAAGCAGCCGGACGAGGTCGCCGCGATGTTCGATCGCACCGCCCGGCGCTACGACCTCGTCAACGATGTGCTCACGCTCGGCCAGGTGCGCCTGTGGCGCAAGGCCGTGGCCCACGCCGTCGACGCGGGGCCCGGCGAGCTGGTCCTCGACCTCGGGGCCGGCACGGGCACCTCGACGGACACCTTCACCACGCTGGGGGCGCGCGCGATCGCCTGCGACTTCTCGCTGGGCATGCTCCGCACCGGCGTGCGCAGGCGCGGCGGCAACGCGCTGAGCGGGCCGGGCGTGCCGTTCGTCTCGGGCGACGCGATGCGGCTGCCCTTCGCCGACGACTCCTTCGACGCCGTCACCATCTCGGTGGCGCTGCGCAACGTCCACGACACCGACCAGGCGCTGCGCGAGATGCTGCGGGTCACCAGGCCGGGCGGCCGGCTGGTGATCCTGGAGTTCTCCCACGTGACGTTGCCGGCCTTCGACCTGGTCTACCGCCAGTACCTGATGCGGCTTCTTCCCGTGGTGGCCCGCGTCTTCGGGTCCAACGGCGACTCCTACGACTACCTCGCCGAGTCGATCAGAGACTGGCCCGACCAGGCGACCCTGGCCCGCACGATCCAGGGGGCCGGCTGGGAGCGGGTGGCCTGGCGCAACCTGGATCTGGGCATCGTGGCCATCCACCGGGGGTTCAAGCCGGTCTGATCCACGGCTACGGACAGGGCGGTGGTGTCCGAAATCCCCTTCGGCGACGGTTTGGTCAAAGCGGCAGGCCCCGACTGCCACTATGTACCGGAAAAGCGTTAGACTGCGGGCCGACAAGTTTGTGAAGGGGTTCACAAAGGAACGAAGGCGACCAGACACCCCGAAGCCTTCGATCGTGTAGGACAGGACAGTCCCGTGACCGTGCCCACAGCCACTAAGGCTGACGCCGACGTCATCGTCGTCGGCGCCGGTCCCGCCGGTTCCGCCACCGCCTTTCACCTCGCCCGGGCCGGGCTCGACGTGCTGCTCCTCGAGAAGACCACCTTCCCCAGGGAGAAGGTCTGCGGCGACGGGCTGACGCCCCGCGCGGTCAAGCAGCTGATGAACATGGGCGTCGACATCGACGCCCCCGGCTGGGTGCGGAACAAGGGCCTGCGGGTCGTCGGCGGCGGCCACCGATTCGAGCTCGACTGGCCCCAGTTGGAGCGCTTCCCCGACTTCGGCCTGGTCCGCACCCGCCAGGACTTCGACCAGATCATGGCCGCCCACGCCGTCAAGGCCGGCGCGCGGCTCATGCAGGGCGTCAACGTCACCGGGCCGGTGCTCGACGACCGCAGCGGCCACGTGGTGGGCGTCACCACCAAGGACGGCAAGGCGTACCGCTCGCGGATCGTCGTCGCCGCCGACGGCAACAGCACCCGCCTGGCCCTCGGCATGGGGCTGCACAAGCGCGAGGACCGCCCGATGGGCGTGGCCGTGCGCACCTACTTCACCAGCCCCCGCCACGACGACGACTACCTGGAGACCTGGCTGGAGCTCTGGGACGAGGACACGCTGCTGCCCGGCTACGGCTGGGTCTTCGGCGTCGGCGACGGCACCGCCAACGTCGGCCTCGGCCTGCTCAACACCAGCGCCCAGTTCAAGAACATCGACTACCGCGACCTGCTCAGGCGCTGGTGCCGGTCGATGCCCGCCGAGTGGGGCTTCACCGAGGAGAACATGACGGCGCCCATCCGCGGCGCCGCGCTCCCCATGGCCTTCAACCGGCAGCCCCACTACACGCGCGGCCTGGTCCTGGTCGGCGACTCCGGCGGGGCGATCAACCCGTTCAACGGCGAGGGCATCGCGTACGCCATGGAGACCGGCGAGATCGCGGCCGAGGTCATCGAGCGGGCCCTGCGCAAGGACACCACGCCCGCCCAGCGCGAGCGCACCCTTCGCGCTTACCCGAAGACGCTGAAGGACGCCTACGGCGGCTACTTCACCCTCGGCCGGTGGTTCGTCGAGGCGATCGGAAAGCCCGGCGTCATGAGCTTCGGCACCCGCCACGGTCTGCCTCACCCGAGGCTGATGCGCTTCGCGCTCAAACTCCTTGGTAATCTCACCGACCGGCGGGGCAATGCGTCAGACAACATCATCAACGCACTCTCGAAGGTCGCGCCGCCAGCATGAATCCCGCACACACCCGGCACATCCATAGATCAGGCTGCGCGCCCGCGCGCGCGGCGACTCCAGAGGAGGCGTAGCGATGGACCTTTACGTGCCCATCCTGGTGCTCGCCGTTCTCGCGGGGGGCTTCGCGATCTTCTCGGTCGCCATCGCTCCCTTCACCGGTCCCAAGCGCTGGAACCGCGCGAAGCTTGACGCCTACGAATGCGGCATCGAGCCGACGCCCCAGCCTGTCGGTGGCGGACGGTTCCCGCTCAAGTACATGGTCACCGCGATGCTCTTCATCGTGTTCGACATCGAGATCATCTTCCTCTACCCGTGGGCCGTGTCGTTCGCCCCGCTGCGCGGCGACGACGGCCGGGTGATCGCCTCGGGCCTCGGCATCTTCGCGCTGGTCGAGATGCTGCTGTTCATCGTCACCGTGCTCGCCGCGTACGCGTACGTGTGGCGCCGCAAGGGTCTGGACTGGGACTGATAATGGGACTTGAAGAGAAACTCCCGAGCGGATTCATCCTCAGCACGGTCGAGCAGGCCGCGGGATGGGCGCGCAAGAACTCGGTGTGGCCGGCCACCTTCGGTCTCGCCTGCTGCGCCATCGAGCTGATGGCCACCGGTGGCCCCCACTACGACCTGGCGCGCTTCGGCATGGAGCGCGCTTCGGCGTCTCCCCGCCAGGCCGACCTCATGATCGTCGCCGGTCGCGTGTCGCAGAAGATGGCTCCGGTGCTGCGGCAGATCTACGACCAGATGGCCGAGCCCAAGTGGGTCATCGCGATGGGCGTGTGCGCCTCCAGCGGCGGCATGTTCAACAACTACGCGATCGTGCAGGGCGTCGACCACGTCGTGCCGGTGGACATCTACCTGCCGGGCTGCCCGCCGCGGCCGGAGATGCTGATCGACGCGATCGTCAAGCTACACGACAAGATCCAGAACATGAAGTTCGGCGCGCACCGCGCCAAGCAGATCGACGAGCTCGAACTGCGGGCCCTGCGCCAGCTTCCGCTGATCGACCAGGGGGCTGCCAAGTGACCTCCCCAGACAACCTCCCCGAGGTCCCCGGGGCCGAGGTCCCGGCGGCTCCGGAGGTGCCCGAGGCGCCGATCGCGCGCCGCGGCATGTTCGGCGCGGCCGACCACGGCGACACCTCCGGCTACGGCGGCCTCGTCGTGCGCCGGGCGCCGCAGCTGTCCTCGCCCCGCCCGTACGGGGGCTACTTCGATGAGATCGTCGACAGCCTGGCCCTCGACGACGCCGTCGAGCGCGTCGTCGTCGACCGGGGCGAGCTGACCCTGCACGTCAAGCGCGAGCGCCTCCTGGAGGTGGCGCAGAAGCTGCGCGACGACCCCGCCCTGCGCTTCGAGCTGTCGCTCGGCGTGTCCGGCGTCCACTACCCGCACCTGGCGGGCGAGGAGCTGCGCGCCGTCTACCACCTGTGCTCGATCACGCACAACCGGCGCGTCCGGGTCGAGGTGAGCTGCCCCGACTCCGACCCGCACATCCCGTCGACGGTCGGCGTCTACCCGGGCCACGACTGGCACGAGCGCGAGACGTACGACTTCTTCGGCATCGTCTTCGACGGCCACCCCGCGCTGACGCGGATCATGATGCCGGACGACTGGGACGGCCACCCGCAGCGCAAGGACTACCCGCTCGGCGGCATCCCGGTCGAGTACCGGGGCGCCACGGTGCCCGCGCCCGACAGCAGGAGGTCTTACGCGTGAGCGAGCTTTTCGAGCAGCGCGTCGACGACCGCAGGGAGGAGCACCAGTGACCACTGGCTACGACGAGGCCACCGAGGGCAAGGTCTACTCGGTCGGCGGCGCCGACTGGGACGACGTCGTCACCGCCGGGGTGCGCGACTCCGAGGCCGAGCGCCTGGTCGTCAACATGGGTCCGCAGCACCCGTCCACCCACGGCGTGCTCCGCCTGGTCCTGACCCTCGACGGCGAGACGGTCACCGAGGCGCGCGGCGTCATCGGCTACCTGCACACCGGCATCGAGAAGAACATGGAATACCGGACGTGGACCCAGGGCACCACGTTCGTCACCCGCATGGACTACCTGTCGCCGATCTTCAACGAGACGGCGTACTGCCTGGGCGTCGAGAAGCTCCTCGGCATCGAGGACCGCATCCCGGACCGCGCCCAGGCCATCCGGGTCATGATGATGGAGCTCAACCGCATCTCCTCGCACCTGGTCGCGATGGGCACGTTCGGCATGGAGCTGGGCGCGACCACGCCGTTCCTCTTCGGCTACCGCGACCGCGAGATGATCATGGATCTCTTCGAGTACATCACCGGCCTGCGGATGAACCACGCGTACATCCGCCCCGGCGGTGTGAGCGTCGACCTGCCCGCGGGCGCGGTCGACAAGGTCGGCGAGTTCCTCAAGGAGATGCCCAAGCGGATCAAGGACATCCGCAAGCTCCTCGACGCCAACCCCGTCTACCTCAGCCGCACCCGCGACGTCGCCTACCTCGACCTGACCGGCTGCATGGCGCTCGGCATCACCGGCCCCATCCTGCGGGCCTCCGGCCTGCCGTGGGACCTGCGCAAGTCGCAGCCGTACTGCGGGTACGAGACCTACGAGTTCGAGGTGGCGACCGAGCGCGGCTGCGACGTGTACTCGCGCTACCTCGTGCGCATGCGGGAGATGGAGGAGTCGCTCAAGATCGTCGAGCAGGCCCTCGACCGCATCGCCGGCCCCCTCAAGGGCGACCCCGTGATGATCGAGGACAAGAAGATCGGCTGGCCCGCGCAGCTCGCGCTCGGCCCCGACGGCCTCGGCAACTCGCCCGACCACATCGCCCACATCATGGGCAGCTCCATGGAAGCCCTGATCCACCACTTCAAGCTGGTGACCGAGGGCTTCCGGGTGCCGGCCGGCCAGGCGTACGCCTCGATCGAGTCGCCCAAGGGCGAGCTCGGCGCCCACGTGGTCAGCGACGGCGGAACCCGTCCCTACCGCGTCCACTTCCGCGAGCCGTCCTTCTGCAACCTGCAGGGCTTCCCCGCGATGGCGGAGGGCGGCCAGGTCGCCGACGTCATCGCCGCGGTGGCCTCTATCGACCCCGTCATGGGAGGTGTGGACCGGTGACTTACTCACCGGAAGTCCGTGAGCGTCTCGAGAGGGACGCCAAGGAGATCATCGGCCGCTACCCCAAGGCGCGGTCCGCCCTGCTGCCTCTGCTCCACCTGGTGCAGTCGGAGGACGGCTACGTCTCCGACGACGGCCACGAGTTCTGCGCGGAGATGCTGGGCCTCAGCAAGGCCGAGGTCGTCGGCGTCTCGACGTTCTACACCATGTACAAGCGCAGGCCCGCCGGCGACTACCACGTCGGCGTGTGCATCAACGCGCTGTGCGCGGTCATGGGCGGCGACGAGATCTGGGAGGAGCTCAGCGAGCACGTCGGCGTCGGTCACGAGCAGACCACGTCCGACGGCAAGATCTCGCTGGAGCGCCTGGAGTGCAACGCCGCCTGCGACTTCGCCCCGGTCATGATGGTCAACTGGGAGTTCTTCGACAACCAGACGCCCGAGTCGGCCAAGCAGCTCGTCGACGACCTGCGTGACGGCAAGGACGTGCGCCCGACCCGGGGTCCGAAGAAGCTGTGCACCTTCAAGGAGGCCTCGCGCGTGCTGTCCGGCCTGCCCGACGAGCTCGCGGGCGAGGGCCCGTCGGCCGCCGGCGCCTCGCTGGAGGGCCTGAAGGTCGCCAAGGCCAACGGATGGAAGGCCCCAGAGGCATGAGCGTCACCCTGACTCCCGTCCTGACCGCCAACTGGGACCGTCCCGACTCCTTCACCCTCGACGGCTACGGTCCCTACGAGGCGGCCAAGAAGGCGCTCGACATGGATCCCGACGCGGTCATCCAGGCCGTCAAGGACTCCGGTCTGCGCGGCCGTGGCGGCGCGGGCTTCCCGACCGGCATGAAGTGGGGCTTCATCCCGCAGGGCGACGGCAAGCCGCACTACCTCGTCGTCAACGCCGACGAGTCGGAGCCGGGCACCTGCAAGGACATCCCGCTGATGATGGCCAACCCGCACTCGCTGGTCGAGGGCGTCATCATCACCTCCTACGCCATCCGCGCCAACCACGCCTTCATCTACGTGCGCGGCGAGGTGCTGCACGTCATCCGCCGGCTGCACGCGGCCGTGCGCGAGGCGTACGAGAAGGGCTACCTGGGCACCGACATCTTCGGCTCCGGCTACGACCTGGAGCTCGTCGTGCACAGCGGCGCCGGCGCGTACATCTGCGGCGAGGAGACGGCGCTGCTGGACTCGCTGGAGGGCTACCGGGGTCAACCTCGACTCAAGCCTCCGTTCCCGGCCGTGGCGGGCCTGTACGCCTCGCCGACTGTCGTGAACAACGTGGAGTCCGTGGCGAGTGTTCCCTCGATCATCGCCAACGGCGCCGACTGGTTCGCCGGGATGGGCACCGAGAAGTCCAAGGGCTTCGGCATCTTCTCGCTGAGCGGCCACGTCACCCGCCCCGGCCAGTACGAGGCCCCGCTCGGCATCACGCTGCGCGAGCTGCTCGACATGGCGGGCGGCATCCGCGAGGGGCACCGGATCAAGTTCTGGACCCCCGGCGGCTCGTCCACGCCGATCTTCACCGACGAGCACCTTGACGTGCCCCTCGACTTCGAGGCGGTCGGCGCCAAGGGCTCCATGCTCGGCACCCGCGCGCTGCAGATCTTCGACGAGACCACCTGCGTGGTCCGCACCGTGCTGCGCTGGACCGAGTTCTACGCCCACGAGTCGTGCGGCAAGTGCACGCCGTGCCGCGAGGGCACCTACTGGCTCAAGCAGGTGCTCAAGCGGCTCGAAGCCGGACAGGGCACCGAGGACGACCTGGCCACGATCACCGACATCGCCGACAACATCCTGGGCCGCTCCTTCTGCGCCCTCGGCGACGGCGCGACCAGCCCGATCCACTCCTCGGTGAAGTACTTCCGCGACGAGTACCTCAAGCACTTCGAGGTCGGCGGCTGCCCGTTCGACGCGAAGAAGTCCACTCTCTGGGGTGACCAGTGACCACAACCGCCGTAGAGACCACCCTGGTGACCCTGACGATCGACGGGTTCCAGATCAGCGTCCCCAAGGGCACCCTGATCATCAGGGCGGCCGAGCTGCTGGGCATCCAGATCCCGCGCTTCTGCGACCACCCGCTGCTCGACCCGGCCGCCAACTGCCGTCAGTGCCTCGTCGACATCCCCGACGCGGGCAACGGCCGCGGCTTCCCCAAGCCGCAGCCGTCGTGCGCGATCGAGGTCGCCGAGGGCATGGTCGTGCAGACCCAGCTCACCTCGCCGGTCGCCGAGAAGGCGCAGCGCGCGGCGATGGAGTTCCTGCTGCTCAACCACCCGCTGGACTGCCCGGTCTGCGACAAGGGCGGCGAGTGCCCCCTGCAGAACCAGGCCATGTCCAACGGCCAGGGCGAGTCCAGGTTCCACGAGCACAAGCGGACCTTCCCCAAGCCGCTCCCGCTGTCCACGCAGGTGCTGCTCGACCGCGAGCGGTGCGTCCAGTGCGCCCGCTGCATCCGCTTCTCCGACCAGATCGCCGGCGACCCGTTCATCGAGTTCTTCGAGCGCGGCGCCAAGGAGCAGGTGGGCGTCGCCGACGGCGCGCCGTTCCAGTCCTACTTCTCCGGCAACACCGTGCAGATCTGCCCGGTCGGCGCGCTGACCGGCGCCGCCTACCGGTTCCGGGCGCGGCCGTTCGACCTGGTCTCCACGCCGAGCGCGTGCGAGCACTGCGCGTCCGGCTGCTCCCTGCGCACCGACCACCGGCGCGGCCGGGTCACCCGCCGCCTGGCCGGCAACGACCCGCAGGTCAACGAGGAGTGGAACTGCGACAAGGGCCGCTGGGCGTTCACCTACGCCACGCAGCCCGACCGCCTCAAGACCCCGCTGATCCGCAACGAGGAGGGCGTGCTCGTCCCGGCCTCCTGGCCGGAGGCGCTGAGCGTCGCCGCCCAGGGTCTGGCCGCCGCCCGCGGCAAGGCCGGCGTCCTCGTCGGCGGGCGCGTCACGGTCGAGGAGGCCTACGCCTACTCCAAGTTCGCCCGCGTCGCGCTCGGCTCCAACGACATCGACTTCCGCGCCCGGCAGCACTCCGCCGAGGAGGCGGCGTTCCTGGCCCACGCGGTCGCCGGCAAGGGCATCGAGATCTCCTACGACGAGCTGGAGAGCGCGCCCGGCGTGCTGCTCGTCGGGTTCGAGCCCGAGGAGGAGTCGCCGATCGTCTTCCTGCGCCTGCGCAAGGCGTGGAAGAAGCGCGGCCTCAAGGTCACCGCCATCGCGCCGTTCGCCACCCCGGGGCTGGCCAAGATGGGCGGCACGCTCATCCGCACCGCGCCGGGCGGCGAGGCCGACGCGATCGGGGAGCTGGTCGGCGGCCTCGCCGAGGGCACGGTCGTGCTCGCCGGCGAGCGCCTGGCCGGCGTCCCGGGCGCCCTGTCCGCCCTCGTCCGGCTCAGCGCCGCCTCCGGCGCCCGGCTGGCCTGGGTGCCGCGCCGGGCCGGTGAGCGCGGCGCCGTCGAGGCGGGCGCACTGCCCAACCTGCTGCCGATCGGCCGGCCGGTCGAGGACGAGGGCGCCAGGGCGGAGATCGCCCGGGCGTGGAACGTCGCCTCGCTGCCCGCCGCCCCTGGCCGCGACACGACCGGCATCCTGGCCGCCGCCGCGGAGGGCGACATCGACGCGCTCGTCGTCGCCGGTGTCGACCCCTACGACCTGCCCGACCCGGCCGCCGCGCTCGACGCGCTGGAGCGCACGCCGTTCATCGTCAGCCTGGAGATCCGCGCCAGCGCGGTCACCGACCGCGCCGACGTGGTCCTGCCGGTCGCCGCCGTGCAGGAGAAGGGCGGCACGTTCGTCAACTGGGAGGGCCGCGGACGCTCGTTCGAGGCGCCGCTGAGGGTGCCCGGCCTGCAGAGCGAGCTGGTCGTCCTCGGCAACCTCGCCGACCGCATGGACGTCCACCTCGGGCTGCCCGACGCCAAGGCCGTCCGCCGCGAGCTCGGCGCCATCGGCGCCTGGCGCGGCACCCGCGTCGCCGCGCCCAGCGTGGCCACCCGCGCGCAGGCCGCCCCGGCGGCCGGCGAGGCGGTGCTGGCGACCTGGCACCTGCTGCTGGACGAAGGCCGCCTGCAGGACGGCGAGCCGTACCTCGCGGGCACCGCCCGCGCCGCCGAGGCCCTGGTCTCGGAGAGCACGGCGGCGGAGATCGGCGTCGCCGACGGCGACAAGCTCGTCGTCGGCGGGCCCGGCCCCAACCCGGTCACACTGCCGGTCCGCGTCGCGGACCTGCCCGACCGCGTGGTCTGGGTGCCGGCGAACTCCGGCGGCTGCTCGGTCACCCGCGACCTGCGCGCGGTGGCCGGCGACATCGTCACCATCGGGAGCGCCTCATGATCCACGTTCTCGCGGCCGATCCGACCCTCGCCGACTTCGGCAAGGACCCGGTCTGGATCACCATCATCAAGGCCGTGATGCTCTTCGTCTTCCTGATGCTGGGCGTCCTGTTCGGCGTCTGGTTCGAGCGCAAGCTCATCTCGCGGATGCAGAACCGCTACGGCCCCAACCGGGCCGGCAAGTTCGGTCTGCTGCAGTCCGTGGCCGACGGCCTGAAGATGGGCCTGAAGGAGGACCTCTTCCCGCGGACCGTGGACAAGGTGCTCTACCTGCTGGCCCCGATCATCATGGTCGTCCCGGCCTTCCTGGCCTTCTCGATCGTGCCCATCGGGCCGATGGTCAACCTGTTCGGCGTGCAGACGCCGCTGCAGCTCGTGGACCTGCCGGTGGCCGTGCTGTTCATGCTGGCCATGGGCGCCATCTCGGTCTACGGCGTGGTGCTGGCCGGCTGGTCGTCGCGCTCGCCGTACGCGCTGCTCGGCGGTCTGCGCTCGGCGGCCCAGGTGGTCTCGTACGAGATCGCGATGGGCCTGTCGTTCGTCGGGATCTTCCTGTTCGCCGGCACGCTGTCCACCTCGGAGATCGTCAAGGCGCAGGAGCAGACCTGGTACGCGGTCCTGCTCATCCCGTCGTTCCTCGTGTACGTGGTCTGCATGTTCGGTGAGGCCGCCCGCATCCCGTTCGACCTGCCCGAGGGCGAGGGCGAGCTGGTCGGCGGCTTCCAGACCGAGTACTCCTCCTCCCTGAAGTTCGCTCTGATCATGATGGGCGAGTACCTTCACACGTTCACCGCCTCCGGCATCGCGGTCACGCTGTTCCTCGGCGGCTGGCGGGCGCCCTGGCCCATCTCCCTGTGGGAGGGGGCCAACCAGGGCTGGTGGCCGGTCCTGTGGTTCTTCATCAAGTTCGTGCTCACGTTCTGCTTCATCGTGTGGGTGCGGGCCTCCCTGCCGCGGGTGCGCTACGACCAGCTCATGTCCCTGGGCTGGAAGGTGCTGATCCCGGTCAACCTGGCGTGGATCCTCGTCGTCGCCGCGGTCCGCAACGTGGTGGTCAACAACGACACCTCGGCGGTGTCCATGGGGCTCGGCGCGGTCATCGTCATCGGCGCCATCGCCATCTGGCTCCGGTTCGACACCGTCAACCAGCGGCGCAGGGAAGCGAAGAAGGCCCAGGCGGAGGCCGAGTTCGAGGAGCTGTCCAGCGAGCCGGCGGCGGGTGGCTTCCCGGTGCCGCCGCTCGATCTGCCGCACTACCACGGGGTGCAGCACAAGGAGATTCCCAGTGGGACTAACTGATTGGCTGAACCCCGTCAAGGGCTTCGGGGTCACCTTCCACACGATGTTCAAGAAGCCCGTCACGATCAACTACCCGGAGGAGAAGCGGCCGACGGCTCCGCGCTTCCACGGGCGCCACCAGCTCAACCGGTGGCCGGACGGGCTGGAGAAGTGCGTCGGCTGCGAGCTGTGCGCCTGGGCGTGTCCGGCCGACGCCATCTTCGTCGAGGGCGCCGACAACACCGACGAGGAGCGCTTCTCCCCGGGCGAGCGTTACGGGCGCACCTACCAGATCAACTATCTGCGGTGCATCCTGTGCGGACTCTGCATCGAGGCGTGCCCCACCCGGGCGCTCACGATGACCAACGAGTACGAGCTGGCCGACACCGACCGCGAGAGCCTCATCTACACCAAGGAGATGCTCCTCGCGCCGCTCACACCCGGCATGGAGCAGCCTCCGCACCCCATGCGGCTCGGCGAGACCGAAGAGGACTACTACCGGCTGGGGCGGACCAATGGGTGAGACCATCACGTTCTGGGTGCTCGCCGTCGTGTCCGTCGGCGCCGCGCTCGGCATGGTCTTCAACCGGAAGGCCGTGTACTCGGCGCTGATGCTCGGCACCGTGATGCTCTGCCTGGCGGTGATGTACGCCGTGCAGGACGCGCCGTTCCTGGCCGCGGTGCAGATCATCGTCTACACCGGCGCCGTCATGATGCTGTTCCTGTTCGTGCTCATGCTGGTGGGCGTCGACTCGTCCGACTCACTGGTCGAGACGCTCAAGGGCCAGCGGTTCTGGGCGGCGATCGCGGCCATCGGCTTCGCCGTGCTGATCATCGTGGCCGTCGGCAACGCGGTCTTCGCCCCGCAGGCGGGCGTGGAGGGCGCGGTCGGCACGGCCGGCTACATCCGGTCGCTGGCGCTGCTGCTGTTCACCAAGTACGTGTTCGCGTTCGAGATCACCTCGGCGCTGCTCATCACCGCCGCGCTCGGCGCGATGGTGCTGGCGCACCGCGAGCGGCTCACCGAGAAGGCCACGCAGAAGGACCTGTCGCGGGCCCGCTTCCTCGGCGACCGCCCGTCGCCGCTGCCGGGCCCCGGCACGTACGCCCGCAACAACGCCATCGACATGCCGGCGCTGCTGCACGACGGCTCCGTCGCGGAGGACTCGGTCAACCGCTACATCGCGCGCTACGACGTCGAGCACGGTCACCTGCCCGAGGACCCGCGCCTGGCCGAGGCGATCCAGCACAAGGCCGAGGAGGACTCCAAGTGACCGCGCACTACCTGGTCCTGTCGGGGCTGCTGTTCGCCATCGGCGCGATGGGCGTGCTCATCCGGCGCAACGCGATCGTGGTGTTCATGTGCGTCGAGCTCATGCTCAACGCCTGCAACCTCGCGTTCGTCACCTTCGCCCGGCAGAACGGCAACCTCGAGGGCCAGATCATCGCGTTCTTCGTGATGGTGGTGGCCGCAGCCGAGGTCGTGGTCGGCCTGGCCATCATCGTGACGATCTTCCGAACCCGCAGGTCCGCGTCCGTCGACGACGCCAACCTGCTGAAGTACTAAGAGGTGACTGGTGGAATCTCCTGTTGAGATCGTCCAGCACACCGCCGGCGGCGTGATCGGCGTCTCATGGCTCATGATCGCCTTCCCGCTCCTGGGCGCGGCGATCCTGCTGATCCTGGGACGCAAGACCGACCGGTGGGGCCATCTGCTGGGCGTGGCCATGTCCCTCGCCTCGTTCGTCGTGGCGGTGCTGGCGTTCGTCGAACTCCTCGGCCTGTCCGCGGAGCAGCGGCGTCAGGCCGTGCACCTGTACGAGTTCATCCCCGGCATGGCGGACATGGGGCTGCTGATCGACCCGCTGTCGATCAGCTTCGCGCTGCTGATCACGGGTGTCGGATCGCTGATCCACATCTACTCGATCGGCTACATGTCGCACGACCCCGACCGGCGCCGGTTCTTCTCGTACCTGAACCTGTTCGTCGCCGCGATGCTCCTGCTGGTGCTGGCCGACAACTACGTCGGCCTGTTCATCGGCTGGGAGGGCGTGGGCCTGGCCTCGTACCTGCTCATCGGCTTCTGGCAGTTCAAGCCGTCGGCCGCGGTCGCCGCGAAGAAGGCGTTCGTCGTCAACCGCGTCGGTGACTTCGGGCTGCTCGTCGGCATGTTCATCATGTGGAGCGCGACCGGCACCTTCGCCTTCGCCGAGCTCTCGGAGAAGGCGGGCAGCCTGTCGCAGCCGATGGTCACCGCGATCGGCCTGCTGCTGCTCCTCGGCGCGTGCGGCAAGTCGGCGCAGCTCCCGCTGCAGTCCTGGCTCCTCGACGCCATGGAGGGCCCGACCCCGGTCTCGGCCCTCATCCACGCGGCGACCATGGTCACCGCCGGCGTCTACCTGGTGGTCCGCTCGGGCGCGTTCTTCTTCCCGGAGGGCTCGGCGCAGGCGCTGGCCGTCGCGATCGTCGGCGCGGCCACGCTGCTCGCCGGTGCGATCATCGGTTGCGCGAAGGACGACATCAAGAAGGGCCTGGCCGGCTCGACGATGTCGCAGATCGGCTACATGATGCTCGGCGCGGGCCTCGGCCCGGCGGGCTACGCCTTCGCCATCGGCCACCTGATCACGCACGGCTTCTTCAAGGCCGACATGTTCCTCGGGGCCGGCTCGGTCATGCACGGCATGAACGACGAGGTGGACATGCGGAAGTACGGCGCGCTGCGCAAGTACATGCCGATCACCTTCGTCACGTTCATCATCGGCTACCTGGCGATCATCGGATTCCCGCTGCTGTCCGGTTACTTCACCAAGGACGGCATCATCGAGACGGCCGTGGAGCACAACCAGGTGCTCGGCTGGCTGGCCGTGATCGGCGCGGGCATCACGGGCTTCTACATGTCCCGGATGATCTTCATGACGTTCTTCGGTGAGAAGCGGTGGGCGGAGGACGCCCACCCGCACGAGTCGCCCACCGTCATGACCGTGCCGCTGATCGTCCTGTCGATCGGCTCGATCTTCCTCGGCGGCTACCTCATCCTCAGCAACCGGCTGATGCTGTGGCTCGCGCCCGCGGTCGGGCGCCCTGAGGAGCTTCCGACGTTCCACTTCGCCAGCACGCCTGGCCTCGCCACGCTGGCGCTGGTGGCGGTCGGCGCCGTGTACGCCTGGATGAAGTACGGCCGGGCCGAGGTGCCCGCCGTCCAGCCGCGCGGCTCGTTCCTCACCACGTTCGCCCGGCGCGACCTGTACGGCGACGCGCTCAACGAGTCGCTGTTCATGCGACCCGGTCAGTGGCTCACCCGGATCGCGGTGTTCTTCGACAACCGCGGCATCGACGGAGTCGTCAACGGGCTGGCCGCGGGCATCGGCGGGACCTCGGGCCGCCTGCGGCGGATCCAGACGGGCTTCGCCAGAACGTACGCGTTGTCCATCCTGATCGGTGCCGCCCTGCTGACCGGCGCCCTGCTCCTCGTTGGGAACATCTGATGTCGTCACTCTGGCTCCCCATACTCCTGGCGGTGCCCGTGCTGGGGGCCGTGGTGGTGGCACTGCTGCCCAAGGGCGCCGACCAGGTCGCCAAGCAGGTCACGCTGGCGGTCTCGCTGGTCGTGCTGGCGCTGACGCTGGTCATGGCGTTCCAGTTCCCGTCGGCCAAGGGCGACCGGTTCAAGTTCGCCGCGGTCTACGACTGGATCCCGAGCTTCGGCGTCCACTTCGGGGTCGGCGTCGACGGCATCGCGCTGGTGCTGGTCGTGCTGTCCGCGGTGCTCGTGCCGATCGTGGTGCTCGCCTCGTGGCACGACGCCGACGGCGTCCGCACCGCCGACGGCACGCTGATCACGCCTAAGCGGTCGGTCAAGACGTACTTCTCGCTGCTGCTCGTCCTCGAGGCGATGATGATCGGCGTCTTCGCGGCGACCGACATCTTCCTGTTCTACGTGTTCTTCGAGGCCATGCTCATCCCGATGTACTTCATGATCGGGTCGTACGGCGGGGCGCAGCGGTCGTACGCGGCCGTCAAGTTCCTGCTGTACTCGCTGTTCGGCGGCCTGCTCATGCTGGTCGCGGTCATCGGCCTGTACGTGGTCGCGGGCAAGAGCACGTTCATGTTCCCCGAGCTCGTCGGCGCCATCCAGGACCCGGCGACGCAGAAGTGGCTGTTCGCCGGCTTCTTCATCGCCTTCGCGATCAAGGCGCCGCTGTGGCCGGTCCACACCTGGCTGCCCGACGCCGCCGCCCAGGCCCCGGCCGGCGCGGCCGTGCTGCTCGTGGGCGTGCTGGACAAGGTGGGCACCTTCGGGATGCTCCGCTTCTGCCTGGAGCTGTTCCCCGACGCCGCCAAGGCGTTCACGATGCCGATCGTGGTGCTCGCGGTCATCAGCATCATCTACGGCGCCATCGTGGCCATCGGGCAGAGCGACATGAAGCGGCTCATCGCCTACACGTCGATCTCGCACTTCGGCTTCATCGTGATGGGCGTGTTCGCCATGTCGCAGGTCGCCCAGTCGGGCGCCACCCTGTACATGGTCAACCACGGCTTCGCCACCGGCGCGCTGTTCCTGGCCGCCGGGTTCCTCATCGCCCGGCGCGGCTCGCCGCACATCGCCGACTACGGCGGCGCCCAGAAGGTCGCCCCGCTGCTGGCCGGCTTCTTCCTGGTCGCCGGTCTGGCCGGCCTCTCGCTGCCGGGGCTGTCGTCCTTCGTCAGCGAGTTCATGGTCATGACCGGCACGTACGCCAGCAAGGCGCACGGCTCCGGCGCGCTGACCGTGGCGGCCGTCGTCTCGGCGCTGGCGGTGATCCTCGCGGCCGTCTACATCCTGTGGATGGTGCAGCGGGTGCTCAACGGGCCGACCGCCGAGCCGGTCAAGGCGTTCAAGGACCTCAACGTGCGGGAGATCGTCGTTCTCGCGCCGCTGGTCGCCCTGATCATCGGCTTCGGGTTCTTCCCCAAGCCGCTGCTGGACGTGATCAACCCGGCGGTCAACCAGACGCTGGTCAACGTCAAGGTGGACAACCCGGCTATCGCTGAGAAGGGGGCCGGTCAGTGAATCCGATCATGCAGGCGCCGACGATCGAGTACGGCACGCTGGCGCCGATGCTGCTGGTGTTCGGCGCGGCCGTCCTCGGCGTGCTCGTGGAGGCGTTCGCGCCCCGCTACCTGCGCAAGGTGATGCAGGTCCCGCTCACGCTGGTCTCCCTGGGCGGCGCGTTCGCCCTGGTGCTCGTCCAGGTGATCATGCGGGGCGCGCCCACCGAGGCGGTGGCCATGGGCGCGGTCGCGGTCGACGGGCCCTCGCTGTTCATCTGGGGTGTCATCCTCGTCCTGTCGTTCGTGTGCGTGCTGCTCGTCAACGACGAGGGCCACTTCGTCGCCTCGGCGGCGGCGGTGCCCGGCAGCGCCGACGAGGAGGAGGCCGAGGCGGCCGGTGGCGCCCACACCGAGATCTACCCGCTGCTGCTGTTCGCGGTGGGCGGCATGATGCTGTTCCCGGCGGCCCACGACCTGCTGACGATGTTCGTCGGCCTTGAGGTCATGTCGCTGCCGCTGTACCTCATGTGCGGCCTGGCCCGCCGGCGTCGCCTGCTGTCGCAGGAGTCGTCGATGAAGTACTTCCTGCTGGGCGCGTTCTCGTCGGCGTTCTTCCTGTACGGCACGGCCATGCTCTACGGCTACGCCGGCACGGTGTCGCTGCCGGGCATCAACAAGGCGCTGGCCGGTGGCGCGCTGCTCGACCCGCTGCTGCTGATCGGGTTCGCCATGCTCGGCGTGGGCCTGCTGTTCAAGATCGGCGCTGCGCCGTTCCAGGCGTGGAAGCCGGACGTCTACCAGGGCGCCCCGACCCCCATCACCGCCCTCATGGCCTCGGGCACGCTCGTCGCGGCCATGGGCGCCGTGCTGCGCGTGTTCTGGGTCGGCCTGGGCAACCTCGACTGGAACTGGCGGCCGGTCATGTGGGCCGTCGCGGCCCTCACCATGATCGTGGGCGCGGTGCTGGCGATCACGCAGACCGACATCAAGCGGATGCTGGCCTACTCGTCGATCGCGCACGCCGGCTTCCTGCTGATCGGCGTCATGGCCACGTTCGACAAGAGCCAGCAGAACGCCGGCTCGCTGTCGGCGATCCTGTTCTACCTGCTGGTCTACAGCTTCACCACGGTGGGCGCGTTCGCGATCGTCACGATGGTCCGTGACCCCGGAGGCGAGGCGGGTCACCTGTCGCGCTGGGCGGGTCTGGGCAAGCGGTCGCCGCTGCTCGCGGGCGTCTTCGCGTTCTTCCTGCTCGCCTTCGCCGGCATCCCGCTGACGAGCGGCTTCTTCGGGAAGTACGCGGTGTTCGCGGCGGCCCTGGCCAGCGGCTCGGAGTCGGGCGACTCGCTGGGCGGCTGGATGACCGGGCTGGTCGTGCTGGGCGTCGTCGCCTCGGCGGTGGCCGCGTTCTTCTACGTCCGCGTCATCGTGCTCATGTTCTTCAGTGAGCCGGCGGCCGACGGCCCGTCCATCGCCGAGCCGAGTATGGGCACCGTGGCCGTCATCGCCGTGGCGGCGCTCGTTACGGTAGGAGTCGGAATCTTCCCGCAGCCCATGCTCGACGTGGCCCATCAGGCCGCGGCCAACTTGTTCATCAGATAAGGGGATATGCCATGTCCGCGCCTCCCGTTGTTGACCTTCCCATTGAGGACGAGCGGCTGGCGCAGGACGTGGCCACCGGCCTGGCCGCCGTGGAGAAGCTCCTGCGCTCGTCGGTCGAGAGCGAGGACGCCTTCGTCACGGAGGCGTCCAAGCACCTCATCGAGGCGGGCGGCAAGCGCTTCCGCACGCTGATGGTGCTGCTGGCGGCCCAGTTCGGCGACCCGTCGGCGCCGGGCGTCGTGCCCGGCGCCGTGGTCATCGAGCTGACCCATCTCGGGTCGCTCTACCACGACGACGTCATGGACGAGGCCCCGGTCCGCCGGGGCTCCCCGTCCGCCAACGCCCGGTGGGACAACACCGTGGCCATCCTCACCGGCGACTACCTGTTCGCCCAGGCGTCCGACATCCTGGCCGACCTGGGTCCGGAGCTCATCCGCATCCAGGCGCAGACGTTCTCCCGGCTCGTGCAGGGCCAGATCCGCGAGACGATCGGGCCGCGTGAGGGCGACGACCCCGTCGCGCACTACATCAGCGTCCTCGCCGACAAGACCGGCTCCCTGATCGCCGCCTCCGGCCGCTTCGGCGCGCTGCTGGCGGGCGCCCCGGCGGAGGTCGAGGAGCGCCTCAGCCGGGCCTGCGAGGCGATCGGCGTGGCCTGGCAGCTCGGCGACGACCTGCTCGACGTGGCGTCCACCTCCACCGAGTCCGGCAAGACGCCCGGCACCGACCTGCGCGAGGGCGTCCACACGCTGCCCGTCCTGTACGCGCTCGCCTCCGGCGCTCCCGCGCGGCTCGTGGAGCTGCTGTCGGGCCCGGTCGCGGAGGAGGACGTGGAGGAGGCCCTGACGCTGCTGCGGGAGCACCCCGCGATGGCCAGGGCCCGGGAGGAGCTCGCGGCCTGGATCGACCGGGCCCGTGACGACATCTCCGCCCTGCCGGACATCCCGGCCAAGGACGCCTTCATGGCGCTGTGCGACTACGTGATGGAACGCTCGGGCTGAGCCGCTTTGCTGGCCTCCGCGGTGCGATTTCTGGCGGCACGGGTGGCGCGGGCCACCCGGATGCTGTCGTAGGTGAAGACGGCCAGGGCCAGCCAGACGATCGAGAAGCCGATCCAGCGGCTGGCCGGCATCGTCTCCTTCGCCACCAGCACCCCGCACAGGAACTGCAGGACCGGCGCGATGTACTGGAGCAGGCCGATCGTGCTCAGCGGCACCCGGATGGCGGCGGCCGTGAAGCACAGCAGCGGCACGGCGGTGATGACACCCGCGCCCACCAGCAGCGCCGCATGACCCGCGCCCGCGCTGCCGAACGTCGCCTGCCCGGTCGTCCCCAGGTACACCAGGTAGCCCAGGGCCGGCAGCAGCAGCACCAGCGTCTCGACGGTCAGGCTCTCGGCCGCGCCCACGTTCGCCTGCTTCTTGGCCAGCCCGTACAGGCCGAACGACACCGCGAGCGTGAGCGCGATCCACGGCAGCCGGCCGTAGTCGATGGCCAGCACGAGCACGGCCAGCGCCCCGAACCCCACGGCGGCCCACTGCAGGGGGCGCAGCCGCTCCCGCAGCAGCACCACTCCGAACAGCACGCTGACCAGCGGGTTGATGAAGTAGCCGAGGGCGCTCTCGACGACGTGGTGGGTGTTGACCGCGTAGATGTAGACGCCCCAGTTGACCGTGACGATCGCCGCGGCGAGCGCGAGCAGGCCGAGCTTGCGTGGCTGGCGGGCCATCGTCCGGATCCACGACCAGTGGCGGCGCACCGCCAGCACCGCGACGACGGCGACCAGCGACCACACCATGCGGTGGGCGAGGATCTCCACGGCTCCGGAGGGCTTGAGGAGAGGCCAGTACAGGGGGAAGAGCCCCCACATGGTGTACGCGGCCACCCCGAACAACACACCACGGCGAACGTCAGGCATGTCCCCTATTTTCGGCGCTTACCATGCTTAAACACAAATGTGTATCGCTATACGGGACTATGTAGCGACTCTTAAGCGTTAGGGCCTGTGTATCGTAGGCAGAGTCTGCGGAGGTGGCACGATGGGCTGGCTGTTCGGCAACAAGACGACCATGGTCCGACCGGAGGACGCCCTGTCCGGGCGGCCCGAGGAGATGCCGGTCGCGCCCCGGCACGCGGTCCTCGACGCGCCGCTCGCCCCGCCGTACCCGCCGGGTGCGCGGATCGCCGACTTCGGCCTCGGCTGCTTCTGGGGCGCCGAGCGCAAGTTCTGGCAGACGCCCGGCGTCATCACCACGGCCGTCGGCTACCAGGGCGGCTACACGCCCAACCCGACGTACGAGGAGGTCTGCAGCGGCCGCACCGGCCACGCGGAGGTCGTGCGGGTGGTCTACGACCCGGCGAAGGTGTCGTACGAGGACCTGCTGAAGGTCTTCTGGGAGGCCCACGACCCGACGCAGGGCATGCGCCAGGGCAACGACGCGGGCACGCAGTACCGCTCGGCGATCTACTACCACTCGCCGGAGCAGCGGGAGGCGGCCGAGACGTCGCGGGAGGCGTACCAGAAGGTGCTGTCTGAGGCGGGCTACGGCTCGATCACCACAGAGCTGGCCGAGGCGGGACCTTTCTTCTTTGCGGAGGACTACCACCAGCAGTACTTGTACAAGGTGCCGAACGGGTACTGCGGGATCGGCGGCACCGGGGTCTCCTGCCCCGTTGGGCTGACCTCCTGAAAGCAGGGCCCTGAAAAAGCATGGGCCTCGCTCCGCTCGGGCTCCCCTGATCGGGGGGGCCGAGCCCCCCGAGACCCCCGGGTGGGGCTCCGCCCCACACCCCGGTACTGCTTGACCGTCTAGGGACTACCGGGGGGTGACCGCCTCGGTAGCGCTTGGAAGATGTCCGCAGGCGCCCTGGCGGACGGTATCAACCTCGCCTGGGAGGCGCAGATGCCCCCTGTCCCGCGCATGGCTGTGGGCGGGCTACGGCGGATGGCTTCGTCGGCGTCGCCGAGCTCCACGGCGACAGCGACGTTGTGAATGGCGACAAGGCAACGTGGTGCCGAGCTCCACGTACTGGGCGGCCTGCCGGAACTTGTTGACCCGCATGACCTCGGTCTCCAGATCGTCAAGACTGCGCGCGGGAGTCTCCAGGTCTGGAGGGACGTCGCATTCCCAGGGTAGCCAGCCCGCCCACGCCGGCCGAGTCATTGGACTTGAATGCCTTCATGAACGTGCCAGATCAGCCGGAGAATCCTGTGCTCCATGTCGTCGTCTGCGCCACCCCGCGCGCCCGTGTCATCGGCGAGTTCGTCGAGTTGGCGGCCGAGCGGGGTTGGACGCCATGCGTGGTCGCCACGCCCGAGGCGATGAAGTTCGTTGACAGCGAGGCTCTTGGGGAGCTCACCGGCTACCCGGTGCGGCACAAGTACAAGAATCCGGACGAGCCCGATGTGCTTCCGCCCCCTGACGCGATTCCGGTCTGCCCTGCGTCTTTCAACACGATCAACAAGTGGGCTGCGGGGATCAGCGACACGCTGGCTCTGGGCTTGATCACTGAGGCCATTGGTATGGGTATTCCGTTGGTGGCCGCTCCGGCGGTCAACAGCGCCCAGGCGGCCCATCCCGCGTTCGAGCGGAACATCGACGAGCTGAGGGGCGCGGGCGTGAAGGTTCTGTACGGCCCTGGCGTCTGGGAGCCGGCGGCGCCGCGGAGCGGTGGAGCGCCGTTCGCCTGGGAGCTCGCGCTTGATGCGCTCGACGAGTTCCGTGCCGCGTCTGCCGGATAGCAGCCGTGATGCCGGCGGCCCCATCACTCCGGTTCGGGGGAGGGACAGGCGATCTGCTCGTCTCGCTCGCGTGTGATGTGGCGGGCTATGGCGATCCGTTGGCGGGCGAGTTCGGCCCAGAAGAGCTCTCTCTTGCCCGGAATCGTCTATGCGCCTTGAGGTGATTCGCCGAGATGTTCGCTGCGGTCGTGCTGTAGAGGGACGATGGCTCTTGGTGCGAGTACGTTGTACCACTCGGAGAACGTGTTTTCGCAGGTCGGAGTTCCGGAGGCGACACGAGCGCAGACATCCGGTACGTCCCGGGGGCGTCCGTAGAAGTCCGGCTGTCACTGATGGTTCGAGGACAAAGTAACAAAGCTGTCGCCCCTGGGTAAGGGAGACAGCCTTCCGGGACGTCCTGGACGTCTTGGGTTCAGCCCTCTCGCCAGATCGGCTCAAGCAGGTCGGGGTTGAACTTCTGCGTCCCTTGCCGGACGGGTAAATAGGGACCCGAGGTCAGGCTGACACCGCCTTGCTGGCGTCGTCAGGCGTTGACGTCGCGGAGCCCGACGGCGTCGTGACGCCAGAACGGCTCGGAGTAGACCAGCGTCCCCGTCATCCACGGCTCGTACGCCGGAAGCCTGATCACCTGGAAGGCGGCGTCAGGGATGCGCAGAGACGGCTTGCGGAAGCCTAGCTCGGCCCCTGGAGTGAATCCGAAGCGGGAGTAGTAGCCGGGGTCACCTTCCAGGAAGACGACGGGACACTCACCTTCGGCGAGAGTCGCGAGCCCCGCGCGGACCAGGGCCGAGCCGATGCCCTGACGCTGGTGCTCGGGCAGCACGCCCAGCGGGCTGAGCACCTGCACGTCGATCAGCCGTCGCGGGGCGTCGAGCAGGCTGTGAGTGAACATGACGTGCCCGACGACTTGCCCGGCAGCCTCGGCCACGAGCGCGAACCCTCCGCAGGAGCTGATGCCGTGGCGCAGGGTGTCGACCAGGTCGGCCACGACTTCGCCATGGTCGCCGAACGCTCGCCGATGGACGTGACGCACGGCGCCCGCATCGTCCGGCCGCTCTTCACGAAGCTTCATCCCCGGAGGCTAAACGATCTGTTCCGCCGCCGACACCTGGTTTTCGCCCGCCTGCCCCCGTATGTCACAGTGGCTGGAGTCGTGACGATCGCTGACTTCGGTGCTCACCGGACGGGCTGGGGCGATCGCTGCCGCGGCCCTCTTTCGTCGGGCCTTGGCGCCGGGTATCCCTGGCAGAGATGACAGCACCGTCCGCTCAGTCGAGCAGGATGATCGGTCCGCCTGAAAAGCGGGCGGTCAGCCAGTGATTGCCGTCAGACGAACGTACTGCTCACAGGTGTGGACCAGCAGTATCTGTTCAAAGTTCCCAACGGATACTGCGGCTCGCTACGACGGAAGGCGCAGGGCGAACGTCGTGCGGACGCCTGGCACGCTGGTGACCGTGGCTGTGCCGCCGTGTGCCTCGGCCAGGTTGCGCACGATGGCGAGCCCGAGCCCGCTGCCCCCGGTCCGCCGGTTGCGGGACTTCTCGGCGCGCCAGAACCTGTCGAAGACGTGGGGGAGGTATTCGGCGCGGATCCCGACCCCTGTGTCGGTCACCTCGATGACGACCTGGTCGCCATCCTGGCGGGCGCCCAGCGTGATGTGCCCGCCGCGTGGCGTGTAGCGCAGGGAGTTGGTGACCAGGTTGCCGACGGCCTGGCGGAGCCGTACCGGATCCGCGGTCAGCGAGGGGTCATCGATGATCACGGTGGTCAGCGTGAGTCCCGCGGCTTCGGCCCGGCCTCGGTGAGCGGTGGCCACCTGGTCGAGAAGGTCGCCGAGGCGAACGGGTTCGACGTGCAGACGGAGCTTGCCCGCGTCGGCGAGGGCGAGCTCCTGAAGGTCGTCGACGATGTGCTGCAACAGCAGGATCTCCTCGACCAGCGAGGCGATCAGCGCCGGGTCCAGCTCGGCGACGCCGTCCTGGGCTGCCTCCAGCCATCCCCTGAGGTTGCTCAGCGGGGTCCGCAACTCGTGGGAGACGTCGCTGACCATGGCCTTGCGCTGCTCCTCCATGCGCTGGAGGTGTTCCGACATCTCGTTGAACGCCGTGGCGAGCTCGCTGATCTCGCCGGTCGTCCTGACCATGACGCGGGCGGAGCTGTCCCCGTCACGCATCCGCCGCGCGGCGTCGGTGAGCGCGTTGACCGGCCTGACCAGGCGCCGGGCCGCCATGACGCTTACCCCCACGGTCAGCAGGAGCACGAGCAGGGCGGCGCCGGCGATCGAGGGGAGCGGGATGCGCTGGCCGCCGGCCTCGGTGGGGGAGCCGATGTACAGGTAGGCCGCGGGGGCGACGTAGGGATCGAGCTGTTCCTTGCGGGCTGTGACGATGCAGGACGAGATCGTCTGATCGGGTTCCGCGCCTTGAGGCTGCTTCTCCTTGGAGACCCAGGCGAGATCGAGGCCGACCGAGCCCCGTTCCGCGCTCTTGCCCTTGAGGCACCTGCCTACCAGGAGGTTGAGCTGTTTCAACGCGGCCTTCTCGGTGCGCGTCGGCGTCCTGAAAGTGGTGGCGTCGCAGGGGTCCGTCACCGTGGGAGCCGCGCTCGGCATCGGGCGCGGCTCCTGGGGGTCGGGTTCCTTGCCGGTCGTCGTCACCATGGGCCGGCCGGTGTTCGAGATGGTCATCTTCACGACCTGTCCGGTACGGCCGGCGCAGGCGGCGTAGGCGTTGGCGGCTTTGACCAGCCGGGCGCGATCGGGGGCGGACAGCAGGAAAGGACCCACTGCGCGTGGATCGATACGGTCCCTGGCCGCCCCGGGCACCAGGGTCACGTCCACGGTCAGCGGGTCGACGACGGCCGAAACCCTGGCGGGCAGTGGGGTCCCGGCGGTCGCCGAGTCCGCGATGAGGGTGCCCTTGTCGCTGGTCAGCGCGATGCGACGGCCGTTACGGGCGGCCATATCGCGCACGGTGGCGGTGACGCCCGACCAGTCCGGATGGCGGGAGGCATAGCCGAGCAGGCTGTTGTTGATCTGGGCGTCGCTGGCCAGTGTCTGACCCTGCTCGCGCTGGATGGCGCCGGAGGTGCTGCTGGCGGCCAGCCACGCCGTGGCGGTGATCGAGCAGACCGCCACGACAGCCGAACTCGTGAGCAACCTGACGAACAGCGACCTCATGCGTGCGTCAGCTTGTAGCCGACGCCGTACACGGTCACCAGCCGGACCGGGCGGCGCGGGTCAGGCTCGATCTTCTTGCGCAGATTCATCACGTGCACGTCGACCGTGCGTTCGGTGATGAACCTGTCGAAGCCGTGGATGCGCTCCAGCAACTGCTTCCTGGTGAACACCCGCTCCGGCTCGGCGGCCAGGGTCTCGATGATCCGGAACTCCGCGAGCGTGCACTCCACCAGCGTGTCCGCCGCGGTGACGGTGTGCCTGACCGGGTCCACGACCAGGTCGCCCGCCTGGAACAGCAGCCGATCGGCGTCCTGGGACTTGCGGGTTCGGCGCAGCAGCGTTCGCACGCGGGCCATCAGCTCGCGGGGGCTGTACGGCTTGGTCACGTAGTCGTCAGCGCCGAGGTCGAGCCCCAGCAGCAGGTCATCCTCGGTGGACCTGGCGGTCAGCATCAGGATCGGCAGATCGGACTCGGCACGCAGCACCCGGCAGACGTCCAGCCCGTCGACCTTCGGCATCATCACGTCGAGCAGCACAAGGCGGGGCTCCGCCCGTCGCGCCTCGTCGATCGCGGAACGCCCGTCGTGCACGACGAGGACATCATGGCCCTCCCGCTCCAGATACCGCCGGAGCAGCTCGGCCTGCTTGGGATCGTCCTCCGCGACCAGTACGTACGCGCACATGGCCTGAGGCTATGCGCATGCCAGGGGTGCATATGGGATCCGCATGACAACCAAACAGGTTTCACACATTCTGTCGCCAGGCTGCGGCGAGTGAGAACCAACCTGCTTCGTACGGCCGCCGCGGCGACACTCGTCATCCTGCTCGCCGGCTGCGCAGCCGGCGCGCGCAGTGCCGTACGCCATGAGCCTTCGAGCAGTGCCGTACGCCATGAGCCCGCGAGCAGTGGCGCGCGGTCGGAGCCGGCGAGCAGCGCCGGATCGAAGATCGCGAGCGTCAAGGGGTCTCGGATCACGGTCTACCGGAACAAGGAGGGGGTGGCCCAGCGGGCGATCACGAGCCCCAACGGCTACGGCGCGACGCGGGTCTTCCTGGTGGAACGTGACGAGGGTGAGTGGCTCCAGGTTCTGCTGCCGATCCGGCCGAACGGCAGCAAGGGCTGGATCAAGGCCATCGACGTGACGCTCGCGGAGACCTCCTACCGGGTGGAGATCGATCGCGGGGCGTTCAGGTTCACGGTCTACGACGGCGACCGGGCCGTCAGGACGGGCAAGGTCGCGACGGGCGAAGCGGGGACTCCGACGCCTCCAGGTCGCTACTTCTTCACCGAGCTGGTGAAGCCGGTCGGCGACGGTGGGGCCTACGGCGCCTACGCCTTCGGGCTGAGCGGCTTCTCGCCCGTGCTCAAGAGCTTCGCCGGCGGCCCGGGGCAGCTGGCGATCCACGGGACGAACAAGCCGTCCGCCATCGGCACGCGGGCCAGCCACGGCTGCGTCCGGCTCAGCAACGACGACATCACCTGGATGGCGAAGAACCTGGCGATCGGTACTCCGGTCGTCGTCAAGGGCTGAGGCCCGACTCGAATGAACAGGGGAATCCATATGAAGATCAAGGCCACGCTCATCGGCTTCGGCGCGGCGCTGGCTCTGGCCGCGGGCCTCGCCGGCCTTTCGGGTACGGCCGCGGCCGATCCCAAGCAGCCGGTGCCCGCCGCGGCGCCCTCCGCGGCGCCCGCCGCGGTGCCCTCCGCGGCGCCGGCCGACCACCGGCCCACGGCCCAGCCGACGCCGAGCCCGAAGGAGCCCGCCGTCGTCAAGCCGGCCTACACCGGCTGATCGTGGTGCGTCGCCGTAGTTCCTACGGTGACGCATCTCGACGCCCGGAGGCTCATGAAGGCCCCCTCCTGCCCGCGGTCGCGTCGGCGACCAGGCCATCGCGGGCAGGAGCAGGGCGATGTAATACGACGCGGCGAACGGCTGGACCATGCGCCTCTTGGAGGTCGCCCGGCACGGAGGAGGTGGCTCCTGCTGCGCGAGATCGAGTGCTACCGCCAGCCGTATCTTTCAAGAATCCGGGAGGGTACTGCGGGATCGGCGGGACGGGGCCGAGCCCTCAGGTCCCCCAGGTGGGGCCTTCCAGCGCCACGCCAATCTCTTTGCTACTTCGGGTAGTAAACTGGTCTCATGAGCATGCCTGAGCGAGAGTTCGCCCCGGGGGACGGGCCAGCGGCGAAGGTCAGTGTCTCTCTGAGAGCGGGCAACATTCGCGCCGTCCGAGAGCGAGTCGGAGCCCGCGGGTTCTCCGCCTACGTTGACGCCGCTGTGGAACGCCAGATCGAGCGGGATCTCCTGGAGGAGGCGCTCCAGGCGAACGAGGCTTCGAGGCCGATCCCGCAGTCGATGCGCGACGAAGCGGCGGAGCTGTTCCGCCAGGTCAAATCGGCGCCCGAACTCCAGGAGGAGGACGGATGGCGCGCGCACGAAGCAGGCTGAGTGCGGGAACCGTGGTCCTCGACTGCGAAGGGCTCGCGAAGTGGTGCGAGGCTGACCTGCGGGTGACCGCGCTTGTGCGGGAGGCGCAGGACAACGACTTCCGGGTTGTGGTCAGCGCGATGACACCGATCGA
Organism: Nonomuraea montanisoli; assembly: GCF_013363975.1. Classification (GTDB taxonomy): domain Bacteria; phylum Actinomycetota; class Actinomycetes; order Streptosporangiales; family Streptosporangiaceae; genus Nonomuraea; species Nonomuraea montanisoli. The sequence goes on from NZ_JABWGN010000007.1 coordinate 387,548, forward strand.
GGCGCAAGACGTTAGCGTCAAGAGCGATCGCCTGAGGTGGTACCTGTCTCGTCTGAAGATCGAGCCTGTGACCGAGGGCATCGCATCACGGGCGATCGAGCTTCTCCGTGGCGTCGGCCTGCACGGTCACAAGTACGCCATAGACGCGGTGGTGGCGGCTACTGCGCTGGGCTCGGTGAGGCCGGTCGTCGTGCTCACCTCTGATGAGGACGACTTGAGCAAGTTGTGCGGGAAGGCCGTGAAGGTGGTCGCAGTCTGAGAGCACTCTCGGAGTGACACCAGCAGTCTTGATGTAGTCGTACCAGTCCACGCATATCGGCTGTCCGACCTGGGCGTCGCCGATGTCGTGCCGTAGTCCCCCTGCGGCCGACTGTGTTCACAGACCGGGCAGCCTCGGCGTGGGCGGCAGGCGAGTGCGTTTGGCCGGCCCGTTGCCGGTGGGCGTGGACCGCGACGCAGCTTGGAGCGGTGAAGGTGGCGAAGAGTCCCCCCTTTCCCGGCACTACGGTCGAGCTAGCAGACGCCGGGAATCTTGCACACCCTGGCGGCCATCTTCCGGGCGTTCTTGGTCAGTCGGCCGGGGTCGTAGGATCCCTCGTCGGTCGTGTAGATCATCAGCGCGCTGCCCCTGCGCGTGACGATTCCGGTGATCGTCTGGTTCACGCTCCCGTCCTGCCGGGTCTGATAGCCCATGCCTATGGCCTCGTCTCCCGCCTTGGCCTTGCTCGTCCGCCACTGGATCTTGAGTTCGGGCGCTGACGGGTCGGCCTTGCGCGCGCATCGCTTGACCTCGGCGTCAAGGCGGGTGAGTGCGGCACGGGCGGCGCGGGGGCTCTGGTAGATGACGAGTTGTTCGGAGGAGCCGCTGGGAGCGCTGGTCCAGTGCGTGATCGTGCGGGCTGCCGCCCGGCCGCGATCGACGGCGCGCTGGTGCCGGCACGGGTTCAGCTCCCATGGCTCGGTGAGCCTGTCGCTGATCTTGTAGCCCTGTTCCTCCGCCTCCTCGGGGGCCAGGTGCCTGCGCGCGTCGCGTTCGGTGAGCAGGAAGTTCTTCGGTATCTCGGTCACCGTCGCCGGGGACAGTGCCAGGAGCAAGGAGAGTGCCACACTGATCATAAAGGGTTTGATGCCGGCGGGAACGACTTGGTTTTCAGTCCTCTCGCCAGATCGGCTCAAGCAGGTCGAGGTCGAACCGCCCTCGTCCTGGCGTCCCGGGAATGAGTCGGAGCTCGCGGATTCTCCGCCACTGGTCGATGGCACGCAGGTCCACGGCGGGTTGACGCGAGCTCGGCTCTTCTAGCCGGTCTTGGTCACGGTGCCGGTCTTGGCGTCGACCTTGACCCCGTGCCAGGTGCCGTCCGAGGTGAGGACATCGGCTTCCCAGACGAGGAGCTTGTCGTTGTACCTGTCCAGGCTCATATGGATGATCTTGCCTTGCGACACGGCGGAGGACACCTTCTTCACCGCGTCCTCGAAGGTGAGCTCGGCGTCCTTGATGATGCCCATGACCCTGGCCTTTTCTCCCTTGCCAGTGTCTTTGACCCGGACTGCGGAGACCTTTCCTGACGCGTCCACTTCCAGCAGCCGCTCCGTGCCGTCGGGTGCGGCCAGCTGGACCTCCCAGATCTGGCCGCCGTTCTCCGACTGGACCGAGAGGACCTTGGAGCCCTTGACGGCGTTCATGGCCGCGGCGCTCGCCTTCTCACTGGCCGTACCGCCGGATTCCTGACCGGGGTCGCCGCTGGGGTTGCCCAGTGGCCCTGGAAGTGACATGGGGCCGGCCGCGGCCTCTCCCGCGGGCGCCGGCTCGACGGCACTGAGCTGAGGCTGGGCGCTCCCGCAGGCCGCGGCCGCGAGCAGGGCCGAGCCGGCGAAAATGGTGCCGATGGTGGTCTTTGTCCGTCTTCTGCCGTTCATGCTGGTGACGCTGCCCGGGACTTCATAAAGGCACGCCGGGACTCGGGCAAGGGGATCCTGCGCGGTCGCCCTCCTGTTGGTGTGGTGCTTCACGCGCTCGCGGACGATCTGGTCGACGCCGGTGGGGAGGGAGAGGCCGGCGTCGATCTGGTTGAGGACGGCGGGCAGCAGGGCTTGGGCCGTGGTCCTGCCGCCGGGTTTCCGGTGCCGGGGGCGTAGGAGGGGTTCTGGTGGGTGTGGTCCACCGGCCGTAGCCTTCCGGACCGGGCCGCCGCCTGCATGTCGGCGGGGTAGGGGCGGTCGACCAGCGCGTAGACCGCTCCGCCGTACATGTAGCCGTGCGAGCAGGGCGTGGGCGGCGACAGATCGTCGGCGGCGGGCAGTGAGCTTCCCGTCAACCCGAGCGGGGTGCTGGCATCTCGACGTGTGGGTGGATCCCGCCCAGGTCCAGCCGCGTATGGACCGCGCCTGGGCGTCGATCCGAGGTCACGGGGCGCGGCGGCTCAGGCCATGCTCAGCGGCCGCTCCGACGTCGGGATCAGGTCCGCGATGGAGTCGCGGATCCGGTGCTGGTACGGCCTTCGCGACCCGTACCCCAGGGAGGCCGCGACGTTGCCGCCCGCCAGCATGCCCTGACGCACGGCATGCCGGCTGCTCATCGGGGTGAGCTTGCCGGTCCGGGTGAGGTCGGGGACGGCGGACGCGTCACCGCAGGCGTAGATCTCCGGATGGCCGGGCACGGCGAGGTGTTCGTCCACCCTGATCCTGCCCTGCTCGGCCGGCAGCCCGAGGTTGGTCACGAGCGGATCGGGGCGGACCCCGAAGCTCCACACGATCGTGCGGGTCGGGATGAACTCGCCGTCGGTGAGCCGCAGCCCCCGGGTGGTGACCTGGCCGACCGAGGTCCGCGTCCGGACCTCCACGCCGCGCGACCGCAGCGTCCGTGCCGTGGTCCGGGACAGGCGGTGCCGCATGTCGGGCAGCAGCCACTCGGCGGGATCGGCCAGGATCCAGCGGATCGGCTGCTCGCGCAACCGCGGGTCCCGGCAGGCGATCGACTGGCACAGCGACTGCCCGGCCGAGGCCGCCGCTATGCCGGCGTAACCCGCGCCGAGTACGACGAACGTGCAGCGTGTCGCGCGTTCGAAGGGATCGGTGCTCGCGGCGGCCGCGGAAAGCTGCCGGTGGATGTGATCGCGCAGGTGGAGGGCCTGGTCGACGGTGTGGAACCCGACGCTGTGCGACGAGAGCGCGGAGATCTGGGCCACCTCGCTCACGCCTCCCACCGCGACGATCAGCCGGTCGTAGTCCAGCACGCCGCCGTCGTAGAGCACGCGCCGGGCGTGGGCGTCGATGTGGGTGACCGTGCCGAGCACCACGCGCACACCGGGCAGCGTCCCGGCCAGCGGCACGCTCACCCGCTCCGGGCTGAGGACGCCCGTCATCACCTGCGGGAGCAGCTCGCGATGCTGCGCGACGCCGGTCGGATTGACCAGCACGATCTCCGCGCCGTCGCCCACCTTGCGCGACAGGGTCCGCGCCGCCTGGTATCCGGCGTCCCCGGCTCCGACGATCACGACCTGTGGCCTGTCCGGAGTCATGGTCATCTCCCCGAGACGATCGCCGGCTCCCGCCGTGCTGGCACCAGCCGTTCGTGGAATCCGCCGTCCGGGGACCGTGTGATGACCCCCGTCTCCACGCCGTGCTCGGCCACCTCCCGATCCGTCTGCTGCAGTGCGAGACAGATCCACCGGGTGATGACGAAGGCGACGACGGGACCGATGACCACGGCGAACCTGAAGAAGATCGTCACAGCGTTGACGGTCAGGTGGAACTGGTGGGCGATCTGGTCGTTGGCCGCGGCTGCCCACAGCAGGCCGTAGAACGTGATGCCGGCGACCGCGACGGCCGTCTTCACCGGCGTCTCGCGGGGCCGGTCGAGCACGTCATGCGCGCGTGTCTCGCGGGCCATGCGGCTCGTGGTCTTGGGACGGCCCAGCGCGTCACGGCGGCTGCGACGCGCGAGGAGGAGGCGCTCGGCCGTGGGGTAGGCGGCCAGGGCGGTGAAGAAGATCCCGGGTATCACGAGGGTGGGGACGAGGACCGCGAGGCTGAGTGTGTGGTCGCCGACGGTGAGCTCCCACGGGGGCATGATCCGCAGGGCGCCGTCGAGGAAGCCCATGTACCAGTCGGGAACGGAGCCCGCCGAGATCTGCGTCGGCTGGGCGGGGCCGTACAGCCAGATCGGGGCGATCTGGAAGCCGAACCCGAGGATGATCAGCATGCCGATCGTCGCGAGCGCCATCGTCGGCCGAGCGCTCCGCCGCGCCGGCATCGAGGCGACGAACCGGGAGTGGCCGTGCCGCCGCATCAGCAGTTCACGGGCGATGAGCAGCGCGGCCATGACGACCGGGAGCAGCAGGTGCCCGCCGTACATGACCGGAATGACCCTGTCGCCGGGAAAACCGGAGCCGAACAGCAGCGACATCACCCAGGTCCCCACCACGGGGATGGACTGCACCACCGACACGATCAGCCACAGGCTCCCACCCGACAGCATGTCGTCGGGCAGGGCGTTGCCGGTCTCGCCCGCGGCCATGCCGAGCGCCAGCAGCGTCACCCAGATCAGCCACTGTCCGGTGCGCGGGCGGCGGAACGCGCCGGTGAGGAACACGCGGAGCAGTTGCAGCACGACGGCCGCCACGAAGACGAGCGCCGCCCAGTGGTGGACCTGGCGGATGAGCAGGCCGCCGCGCACCTCCAGGCTCAGGTGCATGGTCGAGTCGAACGCCCTGCTGACGAAGAGTCCGCGCAGCGGGCCGTACGAGCCGTCATAGGTCACCTGGGACATGCCGGGGTCGTAGAACACCATCAGCACCGCTCCGGTCACCACCAGAACGACGAACGACCAGACGGCGATCTCCGCGAACATGAACGACCAGTGGGAGAACTGGAACGAGCGGCGGTTGGCCAGTACTGAGCGCATGTGGGCCCCCTTACGTTGCCTACTCACAAGACACATGGGTGCTGGAGTTTGTGACAGCGACGAGGTCCCGGCGACGGTGATTCGCGTCACGGCAAGCGGGGCCCGGCGCACGCTGCGGCATGCCTCCGTATATATTCATAGCAGAGAACGATTCACTTCAGTGAACGAATGTCGAGAGGGAACCCATGAACGCAGGTGTGGCCGAGCGGCTGGTGCGTTTCCAGCAGCCCGAAAAGACGCTGACCTACCTCGGGGGTCTCGACGACGCCCGCATCGCCGCCCTGTTCGGGCTGGACGACTCCGCGTACCGCGACCTGGTCGAGGGCTGCGAAGCCGCGGTACGGGAGGTCGCGGCGGACATGCTCGCCGATCCGGCGGTCGCCGGACAGGTGGACCGGCTGCCGTTCCGGCCGGGCCAGCGCGTGGTGGCGATCGGCGAGAGCACCACCGCCGACCGCCTGTCCTGGTTCGAGATCCTGCGTCACCTGCTCGCGCTGCGCCGCCCCGCGGACGCCGTCACGTTGACCAACCTCGCCGTCACGGGATGCAGCACCACCCAGGCGCTGACCCAGTTGCCCGCCCTGTCGTATCACCGTCCGGACTGGGTGCTGTGCATGCTGGGCGGCAACGACGTCCAACGTCTCGGACCCGGCGACGGCACCACGCTCGTCAGCCCGTCCGAGACCCGGCGCAACCTCGTCGCGCTGCGGGACCTCGCCACCCGGCGCGTCGCGGCCCGCTGGGTGTGGCTCACGCCGTCCGCCGTGGACGAAGACCGGGTCGCCGCGTACCCGCACTTCCAGCGGGCCCACCTCAGCTGGGCCAACGGCGACATCGACCACATCGCCGAGCACCTGAACGCCCAGCCCGAGCCCACGGTCGACACCCGCGCCGCCAGCGCCGCCCGGGCGGACGACTCGCCGCACCTCGACGACGGCCTGCACCTGACCCTCGCCGGCCAGCGCGCCGTGGCGGGCGCGTTCCTGCGCACCCTGGCGGACTGACCCGCCTCTGCCCCACCGCGGCGCGATCGCTCGATCCCCGCCCCGGCGCGGCGGTGTCCGCCGAGCCGGTGAGCTGCAGCAGCGATCCCGACCTCTTCCCGGGGTCGGCCCGCGCGGGCCGCCGAGCCGGTCAGCGTTTGACGGCCCGCAGGACGACGAACTTGCGGTCGCTCGCGGCGACCTCGCAGTTGCCGAACAGGCGGCGCAGCTTCACGTGATAGCCGAGGTGCCGGTTGGCGACCACCCAGAGCTCGCCGCCGCGGCGCAGCGCCGCGCGTGACCCGTTGAACATGCGCCAGGCCGTCGCGTCGGTCCTGGCGCGGTGCGTGTGGAACGGCGGGTTGGTCAGGATGAGGTCCACCGTGCCCGCCGGTACGCCGGACATGCCGTCGCCCGCCAGGAACGTCGCCCGGTCGCCCGCGCCCGGAGCCGCGCCCATGTCCGTGTTCGCCCGGAAGGTCGCCTCCGCCGAAGCCAGCGCCTGGTAGGACTCGTCGATGAACGTCACCTTGGCTTCGCTGTCGCTCAGCGCCGCGGCGAGCCCGATCACCCCGTTGCCGCAGCCCAGGTCCACGACGTGGCCACGGCCCCGGAGCGGCGGCAGGTTCTGCAGGAAGAACCGGGTGCCGATGTCGAGGCGGTCGGCGCAGAAGGTGCCCGCGTGGTTGGTGACGGTGAGCCCGGAGACCGCTCCGATGCCGGCGGGCAGCGCGTAGCTGCGCGGCCACGGATCGGTGCCCCGGGGCAGCCCGGGGTCGGGTGAGCAGAAGATGAGCCGCGCCTTCTTCGCCGCCAGCGAGGTCGTGGTCGGGCCGAGGACGCGTTCGAAGAGCTGGAGCGTCGAGGTGTGGATCTCGGTGACCATTCCCGCGCCGACGACCACGGTGCCCGCGTGCACGTGCGGCGCGAGACGGTGCAACTGGTCCTCCAGGAGCGACAGCCCCTTCGGCACCCGGATCAGCAGCACGTCGATCCGGGGCGGCGGCGCGTCCATGGTCGTGCGCAGCCGTACCGTGTCCTCGGCGACGCCGTTGCGGCTCAGGTTCGCCCGGGTCGCCTGCTGGGTGAGGTAGGAGTCGGTGATCTGCACGGGACGATGGCCGGCGAGCGCGGTGACCAGCGCACCCCAGCGGTCGCCCAGCACGACCACGGTGCCCGACAGGTCGGTCGGTTCGCCGTCGATCCCCTCGAGATGCCGCAGCAGGTACTCGTCGGCGGCGTCCCACGCGCGCAGCGGATCACGAGGGTCCTCGGGGAAGCGGGTGAGCGCGAACTCGCCTCTCGACGTGCTCAGATGGTTCATCGCGCCTCAGGCTAGCGAGTCACGCGCCCGCAGTGCCATTCGCGGGATCGCCGGCGCCTTTTCCTGCCGCCGAGCTCCACAAGGCTTCGCCGTGAGGCACGATGATCGTGTGACGGACGTCATTCCGGCCGAGCCGATGCCGGGCGCGGTGCGAACCGCCAGGGGCGCCATGATCCTGCAGTCGGGCTTCGGTCTTTTCTTCTTCGCCATGATGGCGGCGGCCGGCGCCCCGATGCTTCTCGTGGCGTTGCTCCCGCTCCTCCTCCTCGTCGTGGTCGCCCTGGGAGGGCTGGCATTCCGCTGCTCGTCACGCAGGAAGTGGGTGCGCTGGTGCGCCGTCGCCGTCGAGGCGGTCACGGTCGGCGGCAACATCGCCGGGCCGGTGCTCGACGGCGAGTTCGGTTGGAGGACACTGATCAACCTGGGCGTCGTCCTGCCGCTCGCGGTCGTCATCGCCCTGCTCACGCCTTCGGCGGCCCGCTGGTTCGACCGCTGACCTCGCCGTCGCTCACGTCTGTGCGGTGAGCAGGGCGTCGGCGAGACCGGTGCGCGCGTAGAGCACCGAGCGGCCGGCCCGATGGGTGCTGGTGAGGCCGGCGGCCCGCAGGGCGGTGAGGTGCTGGGACACGCCCGCCGCGGAAAGGCCCGAGCGGCGGGCGAGTTCGGTGGTCGAGGCGGGCGTGTCGAGTTCGGCCAGGATCAACGCCCGGGAACGGCCGAGCACGGCGGTGAGGGCGTCCAGTCGCGCATGGGTCCGGCGCTCCCACAACGTGCCGATCCCGCGCGCCGGATAGGCGAGCTGCGGCGGTTCGGACGCGACGGACCGGGTCAGCACCCGTGGCCAGGCGAAGACCGACGGCACCAGGAGCAGTCCGGCTCCGGTCTCGATCCTGGTGACGGCGCAGTGCCGCTCCTCCAGGTGGAGGCTGCCGCCGGCCCAGCGCACCGTGTGGTGCAGCTCGTCCAGCGCCTGGGCCGTGCCCTGCTCGGCGACCTGGCGGCCCCGGTGGAAGAGGTCCGCCTCCAGGACCGCGCGGATCCTCGCCCAGTAGGGCGCTATCGCCAGCGCCCAGTAGGTCTCGATCTCCGCGACGATCCGCGGCAGGCAGGTGTGCGGGGCCCGGTGAAGGCCGCGCAGCCGGGGGGACAGGACGCCGTCGCGCTCCGCGGCCAGGTGGTCGAGGTCCAGCCGTACCTGCTGGGGATCGGTGGCCGCGATGGCGGCCAGCTCGTCGGCAAGGCCGGGGGAGCGGGTCGTCGGCGCCGGGTTGAGGAAGTCGGGGAGGTGGCCGGCGGGCGGGATCATGTCGGCCAGCCAGCCGCGATCGAGGCCCGCGGCCGCGAGCCGGGGACGTACCTGGTCGGCCCAGCCGCGGTGCGGGCGCGGCACCACGGCGGCGGCCAGCGCCCGGAAGCTGGTGACGACCTCCCACATGGGTGAGACGGCGAACCGGGTCTCGGCCAGATCGTTCACCGAAAAGGCCAGCCGCGTCTTCATGCCGCCTCCGCTGCTTCCAGGATTCGGTCACAGCTTAATCAGTGGACCTTCGGTCCTCCGCCCAGCAGCATCCCAGGAGCAGGTGCCGACCACCCGAACACCTGAACAACCCGAAAGGCAGTCACGCGCATGTCCGTTGACCTTCCCGCCCCCGCCGCCGCAGCCGCCGACGCGACTCCCGCGAGCCGGAGCAAGGCGCGGCTGTTCCGCGCGTTGAGCGCCGAGTCCGTACTGGTGCTGCCCAACGCCTGGGACGCCGGCAGCGCGGCCGTCATCGCCGCCGCCGGCGCCACGGCGATCGCCACGACCAGCGGCGGCGTCTCGTGGTCGCTGGGCCGCGGGGACGGCCAGCGGCTCGGCCGGGGCGAGATGATGGAGGCCGCGCGCCGCGTCGTGGACTCCGTCGACGTGCCGGTGACGGTCGACGTGGAGGGCGGCTACGGACCGGCTCCGGCGGACGTCGCCGCGACCGTGCGGGCGGTGGTCGAGGCCGGAGCGGTGGGCGTCAATCTGGAGGACTCCACAGCCGTCGGGGGTCCCCTGTTCGACGTCGCCGAGCAGGGCGCCAGGCTGCGCGCCGCCAGGGACGCCGCGACCGGAGCGGGCCTGCCGGAGCTGTTCGTCAACGCCCGCACCGACGTCTTCCTGTTCGGGATCGGCGCACCGGACGGCCGGCTGGGTGAGGTGCTGGAGCGCACGGCGGCGTACGCCGAGGCGGGAGCCGACGGGATCTTCGTTCCCGGCCTGCTCGACCTGGACGTGCTGAGCGCCCTCTGCGCGGCCTCGCCGCTGCCGGTCAACGCGATGGCCGTCGCCGGCGGGCCGACTGTCGCCGAGCTCGCGCAGGCCGGGGTACGCAGGGTCAGCCTGGGCACCGCGTTGGCCCAGGCCGCCTACACCGCGGCCAGCAGAGCCGCCGCGGAGCTGCTCGGCACGGGGGGCCTCACAGCGCTGGACGGCTCACTGGGCTTCGGCGAACTCGACGTCCTGTTCCGCCGTTGACTCGCGGGCCGGTGCGTCAGTCCGGCGCCCAGTACTTCTGACGCACCTGCTCAAGCTGCTGGACCACCGGCTTCCAGGAGCTGGGCAGCGTGTAGCGGCTGGCGCGGTGGCCCCGGTAGGCGAGCGTGTAGGTGAGGAAGTCCGCTCCTTGCGGCCGCGCTTCCGAACGGCCCACGCGCAGGTGCTTCAGATGGCCGCGCAACGTCCGTATCTCCTTGCCGGTGAGGCACTTGTCCACGGTGGGCCCCGTACGGCGGCTCACCCGTGCGCACCCGTCGGTGTAGACGATCACGCGATCCTTGAACCCCGCGAAGCCGCCCGTCTCGCGCAGCTCCACCAGCACTTTCTTCTGTACGGTCGCCGCCTGCGCCGGCGGCGCCATGATCGCGCTCATGGCCACGGCGAACGATGCCGCGAGCGCTGTATGCCTGCTCCTCATGCCTCTTAGACGTACCGGACCGGCCGGCGGCTCACGAGTCCTGGCGCGTGGTAGACACGCGTTCGACGACCTCGACTGGCAGGCGGTCGAGGCCGCGCTGCCCCACACCGACGACGAGCGGGAGGAAGGCTGGTACGGCTACCCGCTCGTCGGCGAGGTGACCCGGCTCGACCTCAGGCCGGCGCGGTCCGTGGGCGGCGCGGTGGTCTCGGTCGAGGTGCGCGGTGTCGTGGACGACGTGCTCCGGGGGCAGCTGGAGCTCGCCTGCGACATAGCCGCCACGTACGACATGAGGCCCAGGTAGGGGAGAGGGTCCCGAGCCTGGGCCCCGCCGCTGCCCCGGCCGCTACGCGGAGCGAGGGCCGCCCGGAGCGATCCCGCCCTGAGCGATCCCGCCCCGAGCGATCCCGCCCCGAGCGATCCCGCCCGGAGCGATTCCGCCCGGGGTGGGGAGCAGGTCCGCGAACAGCTCGTCCCTGGAGGCCGCCGCGGCGTCCTCGGCTGTCGTGACCGCCGTGAGGATGGCGTGGGCCAGGCTCGTCGCGTCGAGCCGTCTCCGGCTGCGCGGAGAGATCTCCAGCCGCACGAGGGTGCCGACCGCGTCGGTGAAGGCCGTGATCCCGCCGTCGTCGGCCCGGCCGGAGAACTCGGCGGCGCTCCATTCCTCCACCCTGGCCTCCGCTCGCGCGGCGGCGGAGATCAGCGCGTCCAGCCGCGCCTGCGCCTCCTCGAACTCCTTGATCCCGTCAGGCCCTTCCATCGCTCAGTCTCCTAGCAGCACGTTGCGGATGTAACCGTCGAGCGGGTCGGCGGCGTCGGCGCTCGTGGTGCCCCGCGCCGGGCCCGCGAGATCCTCGACGACCTCCGTCAGCCGGTCGCCCATCGCGCGGTGAGCCGCGGCGATCGCCTCCTGGACGGCATGCGCGAGCTGCACGTGGTCGAGGCCGCGCAGGCCGCGCGGATCGATGGACAGCCCGCGCAGGCGCCCGCTGCCGCTCACCTCGGCGCGGACCACTCCTGACGGGTCGGTGCCCGCCAGCCGCTCCTCCTCCAGCCCGCTCAACGCCTCGTTCAGGGCGCGATTCCAGCCGTCGGCCTCGCGCAGCAGGCGGGTGAGGTCCTCCGGCCCGTTCGCGGCGAACGCCTTGACGTCCCTCATGTGGCGCTCCTGGCCGGCGGGTGGCTCTTGGCCGGGGCGTCGGTCTTGGACATGGGGACCCAGTACTCGTCCACCTGGGCGGGGTCCGCGATCGCGTCGGTGAGGTGCAGGTCGCGCGCGCCCCGTGCCGGGTCACCGGAGCGATAGAAGGCGCCTCTCAGGTCGTTGAGCTTCAGCTCCAGCTTGTTGAGCTCGCTCTCGTACTTGGTGTAGACGTCGGCGAACTGCTTGACGAGGTTGCCGAGCCCGCTGAGGAACAGGGTGATCTGGCTCATCAGGGCGATCCTGCCGAGGGGGTGGGCGCTCATCGTGGCCACCGCGCGCAGGAGGGGGGCCGAGGCGGCGTACAACCCGAACACCGACAGGTCGTAATCCATCACCTCCTTGTACTGGCTGTGCATCGTGCTGCTCATCTCACCGGAGATCTTGCCGAGCTGGCCGTACAGGCCGTTGACGTTGAAGCGGACGTACTGCTGGAGGGTCTGCTGCGCCAGGCCCTTCCAGTTGGGCGTGATGTCGTCGAAGAACGAGCGCCACAGGTCGGACCGGCTGCCCTCCAGCGCCCCGGCCATGTCCTTCCACAGCTCGCGGCGCAGGTAGAACAGGAACGGGTTGCCCATGTTGAGGGTGGCCGCCACGTCGAGCGCGAGCGCGGCCACGCCGAGCCCCGAGACGGCCATCGCGGCCCGGTTGCTCTGGCGCAGTGGGTTCAGCCCCTGGAGCAGCCGCCGGTAGAAGCCGGGGTCGGCAGGCTGCGCGGGGCTGATCGTGATGGTCCGCTGCACGGTGCCGTGGGCGTTGGTGATGTGCAGTTGCCGGTCGCCCGGGGGCGCGGTGTGACCCGGCAGGATGAGCTTCGGCGGTTCGCCCGATGGACCCGACGGAACCGTCATCGCGGATTCCTCCTCACGCGGGGGTGCTGTGGTGGTCGGCGGCGGCGTAGTTGTCGGCGGCCTTGACGATCTTGCCGCTGTCGGTGCGCAACAACCCGGACAGGATGCCGGCGCAGTCCTTCCAGGTGTCGGAGATGATGTTGAACCGGTCGACGAACAACAACCCGGCTATGGGCACGCCGGCCATGGGGGTGAGCTGCCAGCCCTCGAAGCGGGGAGTCCAGTGCTTGACGGTGTCCACGCCGGTGGCCGAGCTGTCCATGGTGCCGGCGAACTTCCGCACGAACGCCTCGTTGACGTCGTAGCCGCCGGGGCCGCGGCCCGTGTCGTCCGGTATCGCCGCCTGTCGGGCGGACGCGGCCCGTGCCGGCTGCGCTCGCAGGCTCTGCGGGAGGCAGGCGGGTGGCGGGCAGGCGGGGGTGTGGGGGCACGGGCTCACCATGGACGGCGAACTGACCGTGAGTGACTGAAGATCATCTGACACGCGCTCTTTGTATCATCACCGTTCAGAGTCGCCGGAGGCGCCCGTGTCCTGAGGTGCATCATTCGTTTGCCGCCCCTTGGCGTCCATGAGCGGATGCCAGGGGTACGTCCCCCCTCGTGGGGCGATCTTCGGGCCCCGGAGGGAGGACGACCATGTACGCGACGGTACGCCGATACGAGGGAGTCACCGATCCCGCCGAGGCGGGACGCCGGGTGAAGGAGGAGTTCCTGCCGCTCCTCCGCGACGTCCCCGGGTTCGTGGCCTACTACTGGGTCGACGCCGGGGACGGGGTGATGCTGTCCACCAGCGTCTTCGAGGACGAGGCCGGGGCCGAGGAGTCCACCAAGCGGGCCGCCGACTACGTGCGGGAGAGCATGGCCTCCCTGCTGCCGAACGCTCCTCAGGTCACGGCGGGGGAGGTCGTGGCGGCCGGGTAGCGCCCGGCCCCGGTCAGAGCGCCCCGGCGCCGAAGTCCGCGGCGTGGTCGCGGGCCCACTCGCCGTACGTCCGGGCGGGCCGGCCGGTGACCTTCGCGACCGTGTCCGTGGGCGGCGCTGGCCGGTCCACGGCGGCGGCGGTCTCGCGGATCACGGCCTCGGCGACCTGCGGCGTCGTCCAGGCGCTGAGCTCCGCCCGGTAGTGCTCCAGATCCTGGACGTCGAAGCGGACCGGGCGGCCGACGGCATCGCCGATCAGCTCGGCCTGACGCCTGCGGGTGACCAGTTCCGGCCCGGTCAGCGTGTACGCCGCGCCCTCGTGCCCCGGCTCGGTCAGGGCGCGGACGGCGACCGCCGCGATGTCGGCCTCGTGCACGGGCGCCGACCGTGACTCCGGGAACGGGTCCCGTACCACCCCCTCGGCCCGGACAGAGGGGGCCCACTGCAGCGTGTTGGTGGCGAACCCGCCCGGTCGCAGGAACGTCCAGGCGACGCCGGAGCGGGTCACGGCCCGCTCCGCGTCGCCGTGCATGCGGCTGATCGCGTCGGCCGAGGCGGGATCGTGGAGCAGCGCGGACAGCAGGACGATGTGCTCGACCCCGGCGGACGCGGCGGCGGCGACGAAGTCGTCCACGCCGCGCGGCTCGGCGTACAGGAAGACCTTGCCGACGCCCGCGAGCGCCTGGTCGAAGGTGCCCGGGTCGGCGAGGTCGCAGTGCGTCGTCTCCACCCCGGCGGGCACGCGGGCCGCGCCCGGGTCGCGGCCGGCCGCGCGGATCGGCTGTCCCGCGGCGAGAAGCTGTCGTACGAGGCTGCGCGCGACGTGTCCGCGCGCTCCGGTGACCAGAATCGTCATGCGACCAGCCTGGCCGCGGTCCGGAGACGCCGGGTAGGCACCCACGGGCCTGGGACTCGGAGTACCAGGCCATGATGGAAGACGATGAACAGGGAGGAACTCGGCGGCTTCCTGCGGAGCAGGCGCGAACGGGTCAGACCCGGCGAGGTGGGGCTGGCTCCCGGCAGCCGGCGCCAGACACCGGGGCTGCGGCGCGAGGAGGTCGCGCTGCTGGCCGGGATCTCGGTCGACTACTACATCCGGCTGGAGCAGGGCCGCGGGCCCCAGCCGTCCGCGCAGGTGCTCGCCGCGCTGAGCCGCACGCTTCGCCTGACCGACGACGAGCACGACTACCTGCTGCGCATGGGCGACCAGGCCCCGGCGCGGGCGGGCTCCTCCTCCGAGGTGCCCGCCAACGCGCTGCGCCTGCTGGACCGCCTCGACGAGTACCCCGCCATGATCGTCAACGTCTGCTGGGACGTGCTCGCGTGGAACGAGATGGTGGTCGCCCTGATCGGTGACCTGGGAGCCAATCCGCCCCGGGAGCGCAACACGCTGCGATGGCTGTTCGGCGACTCGCCGAGCCGGCCGCACAACTGGATCGAGCACGCCCGACAGGCCGTCGCCGACCTGCGGGCCAGCGGCCGCTACCCGGACGACCCCGACGTACGGCAGATCGTGGACGAGTTGACGTCGACCAGCCGGCTGTTCCGCGAGCTGTGGGCGGAGCGGGAGGTCGAGGTGCAGCGGACCATGACGAAGAGGACCGTGCACCCCTGGGTGGGGGAGATCGAGCTCGACTGCGAGATCCTGTCCGTCCCCGGCGGCGACCATCGCATCATCCTCTACACCGCCGCCCCCGGCACGCCCTCCCACGATGCGCTCAAGCGGCTGCGATCGTGGCGCGGCCGGCCGCTCAGACATGGCGGATGCGGAATTCCCTCTGGAAATACCGACATATAAACCGAAAGCCTTTTTATAGTGATCCGGTGGAACCGGATGATCTGTACAGCCACCTGGTCATTCTCGGCTTGCGGTCCGAAACGGCCCGGGTGTACGTACAGCTGCTCTGGACGCAGCAGACCACCGAGGCGGCGCTCGCCGAGGCGCTCGACATCAGGCCCGAACGGGCGCGGTCCGCGCTCAAGGAGCTCACCACCTGGGGCCTGGTGGCGCGGCGCGACGCCGGCGACGGCTTCCGCGCGGTGGTCCCGGAGGTGGGCCTGGAGGCGCTGGTACGGCGGCGGCAGGCCGACGTCGAGCGGGCGCGCATCGCCGTGGGCAACGCCTTCGAGACCCACCGCCGCTCGGCCCGCAGGGGCGCCGTCGAGTCGCCGGTCGAGGTGGTCACCGGCCCGGCGGTGAAGCTGCGCATCCGCCAGCTCGTCAACAGCGTCCGGCACGAGATCCGGCGGCTGGACCGCCCGCCGCACCTGTTCGGAGCCGTCAACAGGGCCGAGATCGAGCAGCTCGCCCGGGGCGTCGCCTACCGGGTGGTCTACGCGCGGGAGTCGCTGGAGCTGCCCGGCTACCTGGAGGAGAACGTCACGCCGTGCGTGGAGGCCGGAGAGCAGGCGCGGGCCGCGGCTGACCTGCCGGTGAACATGACCATCCTCGACAAGGACCTGGCGTGGCTGACCAGGCCCGAGGACGGGCAGGACGCGACGCTGACGATCGTCTATTCGGGCGGCCTGCTGGAGGCGCTGGCCGGCCTGTTCGAGAGCTGCTGGAAGACGGCCATCCCCCTGCACCTGGCGGCCGGGACCGGCCCGTCGGTCAGGGCGGCCGATCGCCGGCTGCTCGTCCTGCTCAACGCGGGGGTCAGCGACGCCCGGGCGGCCGAGAGCCTGGGGATGAGCCGCAGGACGTTCTACCGCCGGCTGGAACAGCTCATGGCCCTGACGGCGACGACCACCCGGTTCCAGCTCGCCGTCGCGGCCGCTCAGCGCGGCTGGTTGTAGCCGGAACCCGGCGGAAGGGGACGCAGCGGTGAACCAGCGGACGCCAGAGGAGTTACGCAGGTCCCTCGACGAGGCGCTGGACGCCGGGCCGTTCAGCGTCGCGCTGCGGCTGGCCATCCAGGCCGGCGGCCTGAGCCTCGACCGCCTCCAGCACCGCCTGCGCGAGCAGGGGATCTCGGTGAGCAGGACCGCGCTGAGCTACTGGCAGTCGGGCCGCACGCAGCCGGAACGCGAGGAGTCCCTGCGGGCGCTGCGCGCTCTGGAGGAGGTGCTGCACGTGCCGCCCGGGTCGCTCGTCGGCCTGCTCGGGCCGCCGCGGCCCCGGGGGCGGTGGACCGGCCAGCAGGCGCCCCGCCCGGCGCGGCCCGACCGGTCGTGGGCCAGGCCGGAGGGCCTGGTGCGGGTGCTGGCGCAGGTGGAGGCCACCGCGGACTGCCTGGACCACCTGCTCCAACGGCGGCGCAGCACGCTGGTCCGGCTCGACGCGCACCGGCAGATCCGCTCGATGTCCCTGCAGGTGGTGATGGAGGCGCAGCGCCCGCAGGTGCGGCGCGCGCTCATGGTGCACCACTTCCACATGGCCGGGGTGCCGGGACCGGCGATCGAGCAGGCGCGGGGATGGCGGACCGGCAGGGTGCGCGCCGACCCGGAGACCGGCTTCGAGGTGCACGAGATGATCCTCGACCGGATCCTCCCGCAGGGCGCGATCACGGTGGCGGAGTACGTGCTCGCCTTCCCGCCCGGCCACCTCGACCCGTACACCGCCCACCGGGTGGTGCCCGGCACGAGGGAGCTGACCGTGGAGGTGGTCTTCGACCGGGCGGCCCTGCCCGCGCTCTGCCGCGCCTTCCACCAGCCGTCGGTCGCGCACCCCAGGACCACGACGGAGGAGCTGTGGATCGGCGGCACCGGCACGGCCACCCACACCGTCTTCGACCCCGAGCCCGGCATTCACGGCGTGGCCTGGGAGTGGGACTGATCCGGGCGCTGGACCACCGCGGGGGAGGAGGCGTCCCGGCGCAGCAGGCGGGGCGCCCCCGTGCCGTCGGCCGGGACGGCGAACAGCGAGACGCGGCCCCCGTCGTCGGGCCGCGCGTAGGCGACGGTCGCGTCGTCCACCCAGGCCGCCTGGTCGTCGATCTCGGCCGGTTCCGCCAGCGGGGTCTCGCGCCCGGTCCCCAGGTCCCTGACGTGCAGCCGCCAGCGCGTCCCCACCCGCTTCTTGTAGGCGAGGCGCGTGCCGTCGGGCGACAGCGAGGGGCACTCCGCGTCGCGCCCGACCGCGGTGAGCGTGCGGCTCGCCAGGTCGCCGCGCAGCAGCCAGATCCGCCGGGCGGAGCCCATCGTCGCGTAGAAGGTCCGGTCGTCGGCGGCGAACGTGACGCCCCAGAAGTTGCGGTCCTCCCGCTGGTACGGCTTGCCGTCCACGAGGACGGCGAAGTCCTCCAGCGAGCCGTGCAGCGTGCCGGTACGGGTGTCGTAGATGCCGGTGGTGGTCGCGAAGGCCCCCGGGTTGTAGGAGTCGCCGGTGCGGAAGACCGTCCAGGCGGTCAGGCGCCCGCTGGGGGAGACGCGCGCCCTGCTGGGCGTGCCGTCGACGCGGACCGGTTCGGCGATCTCCTTGTCGCCGCGCAGGAACGCCGCCTCGAAACCGGCGGGCACCGCCACGGTACGCAGGCAGATCGTGGTGCCGCCGGCGGTGTAGGAGCGCAGGCAGGTCGGGGCGCGGCGGACCGGTGCGGCGCCCGGGTCCGTGACCGGGACCTGGGAGAGGGCGCGGCCGTGGTCGAGGAACACCAGGGTCCCCGGTTCCGCCGTGGCCGGGGCGATCGCGGCCGGTCGCTCGTCCGCCGCGATCGCCCAGGCCACGTAGCCGCCGCCCGCCCCCACGAGCGCCGCGATCGAGCAGATCCCGGCGACGATCCGCAGGCGGTGGCCGCTCACGACGTCTCCTTTCCGCGGCCGTGGATGCTCACGACGACGCCTCCCTCGCGCGGCGCGGGTCGGGCGGGAACGCGCCGGCCGCCAGGACGCCGGCGACGAGCAGCGCCGCGAAGGCCGCGAACGCGCCCCGCAGGTCCCAGCTCGCGGCGAGCGCGCCGAAGGCGATCGTGCCGCCCGCGCGGGCCAGGGCCTGGCCGGTCTGCGTGATGGCCAGGCCGCTGGCGCGCAGGTGCTCGGGCACGCGGGGCGCGAGGTGCGCCATCAGCACCCCGTCGGTGGCCGCGTAGAACAGTCCGTGCAGCAGCAGCACGCCGAGCGCCGCGAACGGGCCCTGCCAGGCGGCGGCGAGCAGCGCGTAGGCCGCCGCCAGCAGCGCGTGGCCGGCGACGAAGACCTTCCAGCCGCCGACCCGGTCGGCGAGCTTGCCCAGCGGGACCGCCGCGAGGAGGAAGACGAGCGAGGTGGCCAGCGGCAGCAGCGGCAGCGTGGCCGCGCCGAGCCCGGTCTGCCGCTGCACCCCGACGAAGAGGAAGGCGTCGCCGGCCGTGACCAGCCCCAGCATGGTCGCGTACGCGGCCACCCGCCGCAGCGGGCGCCGGGCCAGCAGCCGCCGGCCGTCCCGCAGGGAGACCTTCGGCCGGGTCCCCGGCGCGACCCGCCGGTCACGCACGAAGCAGGCGAGGATCACCACCCCGATCATGGCCAGGCAGAAGCTGGTGACGAAGACCGCGTCGTAGGCGTCGCCGATGGCGGCCACCAGCGCGAACACCGTCACGGGGCCGAGCAGTGCCCCGGCCGTGTCCAGCGCCCGGTGCACGCCGAAGGCGGCGCCCAGGGCGTGCGGGGGCGTGGCGGCCGTGATGAGGGCGTCGCGGGGAGCCGCCCGCAGCCCCTTGCCGGCCCGGTCCACGGAGACCGCCGCGCCGATGCCCGCGACGGACCCGCCCACCAGGGGGAACAGCAGCTTTCCCGCGGCCGACAGGCCGTAGCCCGCCATGGCCACCGCCTTGGGGCGCGCGGAACGGTCGGCCAGATGGCCGCCGGCCAGCCGCAGCAGCGCGCCCGCGCCCGTGTACAGGCCGTCGAGCAGGCCGAGGTTCAGCAAGCCGGTGCCCAGGCCGTACAGCAGGTACATCGGCAGGAACGCGGTCACCATCTCGGCCGAGATGTCGGTGAAGAAGCTGACCAGGCCGAGGGCGACCACGGTGGCGGGCACGCGGGCGGCTCCCAGCCGCCCGTTCGCCGCGACCGGGCTCCCGGCGGCCCTGGTGGTGGACAGGTACACGGTTCACCCTCCTGAGGAGCGGGGGATCGGGCGCGCGGGGAGCGGAGGGGCCGTCCGCGACCCCGCGCGCGGTCAGAAGGTCATCAGGGAACGGGCAGGTCAGAAGGTCAGGCTCCAGGAGTTCAGGACGCCGTCGTCCTGGTCGAGGGTGTCCTTCACCCGGAGCAGCCAGCGCCCGTCCGCCGGCGTGCCCGTCGCGTTCACGGTGGTGCCGACCGTGAGGTCGGCCCCGTCCTCCTTGCTGTGCGCGGCCTTGATCGGGAAGGTGCGCCCGTCGGGGGCGACCAGCTCCACGGCGAGGTCGCCGCGGTAGGGATGGGAGACGCGGGCGTCCACCCGCAGGGCGGACGGCGCGTCGCCCGCCTGGCCGGTGACCGTGATCGGGCTCTCCACGTCGCCGCGGTCCGGCACCGGGGACGCGGTGTCGTTGCGGAAGACGGCTCCCCCGCCGGACGAGGTGATCTGCACGTCGTCGATCGCCGCCTCGACGAGGCTCGCCGTCCCGGCGTCCGCCGCCTCGACGACGATCCGGACGCTCTGCCCGGCGAAGGCGGACAGGTCGGCGGTGAGCGTCTTCCAGGCGCCGTCCAGGTCGGTGGAGGCGGTGCCGGTCCGCTCCAGCACGGTGGTGGTCGAGGAGGCGCCGGCCACCTTGACGCGGAGGTAGTCGTCGGGGCCGGAGTTGTCGCGGTGGGCGAACGTGTGCGACAGCTTCAGCGTGGACGGGCCGGAGGGCAGCGCGATGGCCGGGGAGCGGACGGTCGTGACGCCGCCGTCCACGTCGTTGGCGCCCGGCCCGGACCCGGCCAGCCGGCCGGTGACCAGGGCGTTGACGCCGCTGGTCGTGCTGCCGAGCTGCTTGACGCCCTCCTCCTGGGTCTCCTCGGGGTCACCGCGCTCCCACCGGCCGCCGGTGGCGGTGTCGGTGCCGGCGGCGTTCACGGTCCAGCCCCGGTCGGTCTCGAAGTCGTCGGAGAAGACGGTCGTGCCGCCCCCGCCGCCGACGGAGAGCTGCACGGCGGCCGTCCTGGTGAGCGAGCCGGACGTGCCGGTCACGGTCAGGGTGTGGGTGCCGGCCGGCGTGCCCGCGGCCGCCGACACGGTGAGCGTGGCGTTCGCCGTACCGCCGGAGCCGACCGTCACCGAGGCGGGCGCGATCGTCGCGGTGACGCCCGAGGGCTGTCCCGAGACGGTGAGCTGGGCCGTGCCGGCGAAGCCGTTCTGGCTCGCGACCCGCACGGTCGAGGTGGCCGAGGCGCCGGGGGCGACGCTCAGCGAGGAGGGCTGGGCGCTCACCGCGAAGTCCGGCGCGGTCGAGCCCGCCTTGTGGCAGGTGCCCGTGCCGCTGTCGGTGAACGTCCGGCCGGCGATCGGCACGAAGTCGAACCGGTAGCCGGTGCTGGACAGGGTGAGCTTGAGCACGCCGTGCGTGTTGGAGTTCTTGGCCTGCAGGTTGGCGGGGTTGCTGGAACCGAGCGAGTAGAAGCTCCGGCCGCCGGTGCCGACGAGGATCTCCCTGATGCCGTTCGGGTCGGCGTTGCCCTGGGAGTCCTGCAGGGTCCAGCGCTGGTAGTTGTGGTCGTGGCCGGCCAGCATGAGGTCGGCCTTGTAGTCGTAGAGGGCCTTCCACAGCGGCCTGGTGTTGGTGGCCGCTCCGTGCTCGCCGACGTTGTAGAGCGGGTGGTGCAGGTAGGCCGCGGTGCACGGCTTGGTGGTGGCGGCGAGGTCCTGGCGCAGCCACTTCTCCTGCTCGGAGCCGGCGCTCATCGAGATGTTGCTGTTGAGCGCGACGAAGTGCCAGTCGCCGATGTCCCAGCTGTAGTAGCCCTTGCCGCGTGCTCCGGCGCGGGCGCCGAAGTAGTCGAAGTAGCCCGACGCGCCGGAGGTCTTGTACTCGTGGTTGCCGGGAGTGGGGTAGGTCTTGTCGAAGAAGGCGCCCCAGGTCTGCTTGTAGGCGCCGTTGTACTCACTGAGCTTGCCGCTCTCGTAGGCGTTGTCGCCCGCGGTGAACACGGCGGCCGGCTTGATGGTGCCGGTGATGAGCTTCGCGGTGTCGGAGCAGGCGGTGCCGCAGATGTCTCCCGCCCCGGCCACGACGACCTCGGCCGCCTCCAGGGCCTGCGTGCCGGCCTGGTAGCCGTCGATGGCGTACGCGCTGGACGGGTCGCTGAAGTGCGGTTTCACCGTGACGCAGTCGCCGCGCAGGGCCCGGGTGGTGAAGGTCCGGTCGCGCCAGGCGTCCCCGGTGAACCGGAAGGAGCCGCCCGCCGAGCCGGTGACGGTCAGGCTGTCGTCGCCGCGCAGGTCGAGCCGGGTGAAGCGCAGGCGCAGCCAGGTTGCGCCGGAGCCGCACACCTGGCGGGCGGCAGCGCCCGCGGCGGATCCGGACACGGCGGCGGCGGCCGTGCCGGCGCCGCCCTCGGCGAGCTGCGGCACGGCTGCCGCGGCCGGCGGCTCCTGCGCCGCCGTACGGACGGAGGCGGCGGCCTGGACGGGGAGGGAGGCTTCGGTGGGTGGGGAGGTGGCGGCCTGGGCTTGGACTGTCGGTCCCGCGCCGAGCGCGGCCAGCATCGCCAGGCCCGCCGTGCCGGACAGCATCCGGCGGCGTTCGTGGTGACGGATCACGGACGGTGTTCCTCTCGTGTGGGGTTCGGGTGAGGTGGCTCCGTGGGCCCCACGGCGATCGGAAAGTTACCCGCCGCACGCACACAGTCAATGGCGCTGTCGGACGGGCTGACAGCATTCAGTGAATTGCGGGGCGGTGCGCGGGCAGGTCAGCCCGAGTCGTGCCTGGCCGGGGCGCGGGCCAACACGTGCCGTTCCGCGAATTGACGCCACCGCGCCACCCGCTATGACGCCATTTATGGGGATTTATGGCTATTTAGGGTTGGGGTTGTGGCGCATTGCTGCCAGTGACACACCTTCCCCCACAACGGCGGCGTTCGGCATGACCTTCACCCCATGAGACGACTCACCCGCGCCCTGGCCGTCGGGGCCGTCGCCGCCGCGACACTCGCGGCCTCGACCGGCGCCGCACTCGCCGGGCCCCCCTCACCCACGCCGGGCACGATCCGCGCCGCAGAGCCCGGCAGTGCCCTCCAGGACCACTACATCGTCGTCCTCAAGGACACGCGCGACTTACGCTCCCGCGGCGTCCCACCGGCCGCGAAGGACCTCGCCGACCGGTACGGCGGAGCGGTCACCCGCACCTACTCCGCCGCCCTCCAGGGCTTCGCCGTCGCGATGTCGCGGGACGAGGCCGAACGGCTCGCTGCCGACCCGTCCGTGGCCTACGTCGAGCAGGACGCGACGGCGACGGTCGCCGAGCGCCAGGACGACCCGCCGAGCTGGGGCCTGGACCGGATCGACCAGCGCGACCTGCCGCTGTCGCGCTCGTACACCTACGGCGGAACCGCCGACGGCGTCCGCGTCTACGTGATCGACACGGGCATCCGCGCCACCCACACCGACTTCGGCGGGCGCGCCTCCTTCGGCAGGGACCTGCTCGACGGCGACGACGACGCCAGCGACTGCAACGGGCACGGCACCCACGTCGCCGGCACGATCGCCGGCACCCGCCACGGGGTGGCCAAGAAGGCCAGGGTGATCGCCGTACGCGTGCTCGGCTGCGACGGGAGGGGGCCGAACTCCGGCGTGCTCGGCGGCGTCGACTGGATCGCGGCCCACACCACCGGGCCCGCGGTGGTCAACGTCAGCGTGAAGACCTCGCCGAGCTCCGCGCTGACCGACGCGATCCGTGCGTCGGTGGCCAAGGGGTACACCTACGTGGCCGCGGCGGCCAACGACAACGCCGACGCCTGCAAGGTCGGTCCGGCCAACATCCCGGAGGTCATCACGGTCGGGGCGACCAACCGCGACGACAGCCGGCGCGGCACCTCCAACTGGGGCAGGTGCCTCGACCTGTTCGCCCCCGGCGGGGACATCACCTCGGCATGGCACACCAGTGACACCGCCACCAACACGATCAGCGGCACGTCGATGGCCTCGCCGCACGTGGCCGGCGCCGCCGCGCTCTACCTGGGCGCCCATCCCGGCGCCACCCCGGCGCAGATCTCCGACGCGATCGTGGCGGCGGCGACCACGGGCAAGGTGACCAACGCGGGGAGCGGCTCGCCCAACCGGCTGCTGTACGTCGCGCCCGCGGCCGCGGCCTGCGGCCCGTTCACCGACGCGGAGGGCGCCGCGCTGGCCGACCGCGCGACGGTCGAGCGGCCCGTCGCGGTCAGCGGCTGCGCCGGATCCGGCTCGGCCGCGGCCAAGGTCACCGTGGACGTCCGGCACGCGTACCGTGGCGACCTCGTCGTCGACCTGGTCGCGCCGGACGGGACGAGCTACCCGCTCAAGAGCGCGAAACCCGACGACGCCGCGGCCGACCTGGCGGCCGAGTACCCGGTCGACCTCGGCGCCGAGACGCGTGAGGGCACCTGGCGGCTGCGCGTGCGCGACGCGTACAAGATCGACACGGGACGGATCGTCTCCTGGAGCCTCACCATGTGAGCGCTGTCAGGCGTACCGCTCCAGCCAGGCCACGATGTGGTCGACGTAGCTGTCGACGTACTTCAGCGGCTTGCCGCCGAGTTCGAGGACCGCGACGAGGTGGTCCACGCCGAAGGTGCGCTCCCAGACGCGGGCGCGCCGGTAGGTGTCGCCGTCGACGGCCTGGCGGAGGTTGTCCCAGCCGTGCCACGCCATGAACGCGGCGTCGATCGCGGGATCGAACAGGTGAGCCCGATCCCAGTCGAGGACGCCGATCAGCCGGCCGTCCGCGCCCCAGTGGACGTTGCTCCCCACGAGATCGCCGTGGACGAGCGTGTCGGGCACCGGTTCGAGGGCCATCGCCTCCGCCAGGCGCCGCCGGCCCTCCTCGCGCCACTTCTCGGGGAACCGCGGGACGACCTCCTCGGCCAGGATCGCCGCCCAGTTGTCGCGGCCCTCGTGCTCGCGCGGCGCGGGCAGCACGGCGCGCAGCTCCGGGGTGACGGGCAGCTCCCGGATGGCCCTGAGCAGCGCGCCGGTCCCCGCGGGGTCGCCCGCGCCCTCGGGGAGCCCGGCGCCGCCGATCCACGACACGGCGACGGCCGCCCGCTCCTCGAACCTCGTCACCGGCGTCAGCGGCTCGGGGACGGCGAAGGGGAGTCCGGCGGCGGCGATCAGCCGCAGCACCTCGGTACGGCGCGGCAGGGCCTCGGCCCCGGTGGGGCGCCGGCTGACGCGCACGGCGGCGACACCGGGCAGCAGGACGACGTCGTGGATCCCGCCCCGGACGAGCCGCGCCGAGCCGAGGGAGGTCCCCGGCAGGAGCGCGTCGGCTATCGCCAGCAGGTCGTCGGGTACCCGGTCGGTCATGCGTCGGCTGCTCCCGGTCGTGGTGGCCATGTGATCAGAAGGCGCGGCGGTGCGGTCAGGCGGCTGCTTCCCCGGTCCTCGCGTCCGGCCCCGGTCGGCGTCGCGCTGACGCCTCAGCGGACCGCTGTCAGCGGACGGCGAGTGCGCTGACAGCGTGGTCCAGAAGGCTCTGGTCCGTCAACAGCGATCCCCTCACGTATCGGAACATGACTGTGAACACGAAGACCCGGGCCGGTGTGCTGGCCCTCAGCCTTGCCCTAACCACCGCCGGCGCCGCCGCGGGCGCCTCGGCGGCCGCCGCCGGCACCGGTGACGCGAAGGTGGTGGCCGCGCTCGACGCCGTGGCCAAGCCGCTGGCCTCCACCTCCCCTCGGGGCGGCATGCGCGACCTGGACGCGTTCGGGGCGATGGTGGCGGGCGCGAAGGTGGTCGGCGTCGGCGAGGCGACGCACAGCACCGCCGAGTTCTACACGCTCAACCACCGGCTCTTCCGCTACCTGGTCACCGAGAAGGGGTTCACCACCTTCGCCCGGGAGCTGAGCTGGAGCACCGGCGTGCGGCTCAACGACTACGTCCTCAACGGCGAGGGCGACCCGCGCACGATCATGCACGACGAGGTCAAGGGCCCCTACGACCTGTTCGACAACCAGGAGTTCCTCGGCCTGCTCACCTGGATGCGCTCCTACAACGCCACCCACCAGGCCAAGGTCCAGTTCATGGGCGCCGACCTGCTCTACCCCGGTGACGTCCTGTTCGACAAGGTCCTCGGCTACGTCGCCGAGCACCACCCCGACCTGACGCCCGAGTTCACCAAGCTGTACGAGGGGCTGCGGCCGACCACCCCGAACGCGGGCGAGTACATGGGCATCGCGCTGTCCCAGCCGCTGGAGACCCGCAAGGACAACGCCCGGCGCGCCACCGAGGCGCTCAAGCTCCTCCAGCAGCAGAAGGCCGGCGGCGAGGACTACCCGTGGGCGGTGCAGCACGCCCGCGCCCTGTCGCAGACCTTCACCGACTTCGCCTTCGACCAGGCCACCGCCGAGGGGCGCCGGCAGGCCCAGGAGTACCGCGACACCGCGCTGGCCGACAACGTCGTCTGGTGGAACCGCACGACCGGCCACAAGATCCAGGTGTCGGGGCTGAACGCGCACCTCAGCTACACCCCGATCGACACCATGTTCGTGCCCAGCCCGATGGGCGGCATCCTGCGCGAGCGCCTCGGCGACCGCTTCCTCACCGTCGGCACCTCCTTCGACCAGGGCGGCTACAACTTTTTGATCGACAAGGGCGAGTGCCCGGCCGGCTCGCGCCCGGCCGAGCGGCCCCTTGCCTGCAAGGGCTCGGTGCCGACCGCCGGGGCGGACTACAACGAGTACGTGCTGGACCAGGTCCGCCACCGTGACTTCATCCTCGACACCCGCACCGCGCCGCAGCCCGCCCGGGCGTGGCTGGCGCAGGCCCGCTCCTCCCGCCTGATCGGCGGCGGCTTCTGGTCGCCGGAGCAGGCGACCAAGGTGGCGCTCGGCAAGTCGTTCGACGTGGTGATCCACCTGCACCGGGTCAGGGCCGCCAAGCTCCTGCCGTGACACGCGGGAACCGGACGACGGCGGCCAGGCGGCCGGCGTCGTCCGGTCCGGTGGGGCAGGTCTGGAAGAGCCCCCTTACTGGGGAGCGTCGAAGGTCCACACGGCGCGCGCGCCGGGGCCGACGGAGAGGGTCGAGCGGCCGATCCGCTCCTCGGTCATGTACGCGAGGGACTTGTTGAGCACGAAGTCGACCTGCTTCAGGCCGGCCTGCTCGCGCGGAACGGAGTCGAGCTGGATCCGGGTGCCGCCGCCCGTCGCGACGACGCCGCCGTTCGCGAGGGACTGGACGGTGAACCCGCCGGCGCGCAGCAGCGGCACCATGGTGGCCAGGTCGCGGGCCGGGACGCCCATGCGGATGGCGGTGATGTCGCGCATCAGGCGGTCGCGGTAGTCGTCGGGCAGGTAGCGCTCGCGGCCGACGTCACCGGGGAAGCTCTCCGGCTCGGTCTTGCTGCGCGGGTCGGCGAAGTACTCCGGCAGGTACTCCATCGCCCAGGGGTCGAAGGCCTCGTACTGGTCGCTGAAGGTGCGGATGGTGTCGAACCACGGCACCTTGACGCCGTCGCCGAAGTCACGCGTCTGGCGGTACGGGACCGGGGTGATCTTCTGGGCCTTCAGCCGCTCGGTGACCGTGGCGAGGTCGCCGGCGCGCTCGGTCGAGACGCCCATGCCGGCGGAGCCGAACTCGGCGTCCTGGCCGGGCAGGTCGCCGACCGAGAACAGTTCGAGGTAGGTCTCCCGGCCCTTCAGGTAGCGGCCCTTCCAGGTCATCCCGCCGCCGGTCGTGGTGCGGACCTCGAAGTTGGCGAACTTCTTCAGGTACTCGGAGTTCTCGACCGCGTCGGCGGTCTCCTTGTCCACGACGCTGTAGGCGTGGTTGTAGAACAGCAGCTGACGGTCGGTCTTCGGCTGGGTGTCGTCGGCCAACGCCGCGCTCGCGCCTCCGGCGACCGCCCCGGTCAGCGCGACGGTGAACGCCGCGGTGAGGACGGTGATCGTCCGTAAGGTTCGGTTAATCAGCATGTGCGTGATCTTAGGCAGGTAATGATCATCTCCACTGAGGATTTGACAAACCCCTAACATCGCGGTTCGAAACGGCTCAGGGAATCCTCGTCGAGGACGAGGAAGCGGGTGATGCCCCGCACCCGTTCGCCGGAGAGGGTGAGCACGATCACCCCCGCGGGCTGCCCGCCGAGGCGGCAGGTGAAGGCCGGCTGCCCGTTCGCCCGCGTGGGGACCAGCAGCACGGGGAGGTCCGCGCTCCAGGCCGTGCTCGCCCGCAGGAACGCGGCGATCGCCGCCACGCCGTGGTACTCGTGCGGCGCCGGGGGCATGGCCAGCCACGCGTCGTCGGTGAGCAGGGTGACCAGCGTGTCGACGTCGCCGGCGGTGAAGGCGTCGGCGAAGCGGCGGACCAGCTCGCGTTCCGGTACCGAGGCTTGTCCGGCGCCCGAGGTCTGCCCGGCGTCCGAGGGTTGCCGCCCCAGCGTGGCGCGGGCCCGTTGCAGCAGACCCTTGACGGCGGCCGGTGTGGCGTCGAGCATCGGCGCGGCCTCGCCGAGCGGGTAGCCGAGCACGTCGCAGAGCACGAGGGCGGCGGCCTGCCGCGGCGGGAGCCGCTGGAGTGCGGCGACGAACGCCAGCTCGACCGCTTCGCGCGCCGTGCAGCGCGCCTCGGGACCGGGCGCCGCGTCGGGCACCAGCAGCGTGTCCGGGTACGGCTGCAGCCACGGCACGTCACCGTGGCGGCTCGGCGGCGGCGGCTCGAACGGCGGCTTCGGCTCCGGCGGCACGCGCCGCCCGCGGTCGCGCAGCGCGTTCAGGCAGCGGTTGGTGGCGATGCGGTACAGCCACGACCGCAACGACGCCCGGCCCTCGAAGCCGTCCAGGCCGCGCCAGGCGGCGAGGAGCGTCTCCTGCAGGACGTCCTCGGCGTCCGTCAGCGATCCCAGGAGGCGGTAGCAGTGCAGCAGCAGCTCGCGCCGGTACGCCGCGACCTGCTCCTCGAACGCGATTTCCGCCACGACCGTTCCGTTCCGCGGGCTCCCGGTGTCGTAACGGGCGACAACGGAAGGAGACACCATGACCGGCTCAGCATTGCAGATCGCGCTGGCCCACCACCGCGCGTGGACCGGCAAGGACCTCGACCTGGCGATGAGCTACCTCGCCGACGACGTCGTGTGCGACGCCCCGGCGGGGCGGCTCACGGGCGTCCGGGCGTACCGGGAGTTCCTGGGGCCGTTCGCCGAGCACCTGCTCGTCAGGGCGGAGATGATCGCCGCGTTCGGTGACGACGAGACGGCCCTGATCATGTACGACGCCGAGACGATCCCGGCCAGGAGCGCGCCGGCGGCCGAGTGCGTCACGGTGCGCGACGGGAAGATCGTCTACAACAGGTTCGTGTTCGACCGGACCCCGTTCGAGGAGTTCCGCCGCCGCCAGGAGCAGTCCCGGCCGTGAGCGGGCCGCCGCCCGGCCGCGGACCGTCGCGCGGTTCGGGGCCGGGCGGCGTCCGGACCTGCTCCGAGGAGACGGAGGCTTCTGGCGCGCCGGCTTCGCCGGAGCCGATAATCGATCTTGACCGGGGTACTGGCCGGTAACGACGATCGGGGGATGCGCCTGCCTCGTGTGAAACCCGAGCACGCTCCCCACCGGTCCGGCGACGGCACCGTCCGGCTCGGCGGGGCCCTGTACGGCATCGCCTCCGAGATCGCGGACGCCGACGGCTGGGCCTGGACGGCTCTGGGCCTCATGGACGGCACGCGTCCCCCCGCGGAGATCGCCGCCGAGCTGCGCGCCTGCTACCCCGTCCTGACGTGCGAGGAGGCCGAGGGCATCGTCGCCACCCTCCTGTCGTCCGGCCATGTGGAGGACGCCGCGCCCGAGCCCTGCCCGGAGCTGACCGAGCGGGAGAAGGAGCGCCACAGCCGCACCAGGGACTACTTCCGCTGGGTCGACCTCACGCCGCGCGACCACGGCTGGGAGCCGCAGGTGCGGATCAAGAACGCCCGGGTGGTGGTGCTCGGCCTGGGCGGGACCGGCAGTCACGTGGCCTGGACGCTGGCCGCCGCCGGAGTGGGACGACTGCACCTGGTGGATCCCGACGTCGTGGAGCTGTCCAACCTGAACCGGCAGATCCTCTACACCGAGCCGGACGTCGGCCGGCTCAAGGCGGAGGTGGCGCTCGACCGGCTGCGCCAGGTCAACTCCGAGATCGGCATCACCGCCGAGGCGGCCGCGGTGGACGGCCCCGGGCGGCTGGCCCGCCTGATCGACGGGTTCGACGTCCTCGCGCTCTGCGCCGACCGACCCCGCGGGCCGTCCGGGATCCAGACCTGGGCCAACCGGGTGTGCGCGGAGGCGGGGATCCCGTGGGTGAGCGGCGGGTACAACGGCCCGCTCGTCAGCGTGGGCGTCTTCGGGCCGGGCGGTCCCTGCTACGAGTGCGTGCGGGCCGGCATACCGCCCTGCCCCGGCGCTGACTACGCCTGGCCCGGCGTGACCGGGGCCTCGGCCGGGCTGTCCGGTCACCTGGTCGCGCACGACGTCCTGGCCCTGGTGACCGGGGTCATGTCCACGCCGCCGGGCTACTTCCACGGGGTGATGCTGCTGGACCCGGACGGTCACGTGTACGCCCGGTATCCATCGCGTCCCGACTGCGACATCTGTTCTTGATCAAGCAGCCGGAAGACCGTACGTTCTCGGTTACCGTTCCCCACTCACCTCGGTAAGGAGGAGTGTCATGAGCAACACCCCCGCCCCGGAAGCCCAGCAGGAGCGGAAGCCGCGCAAGGGGATCGTCGTCCGCCGGCTCGACAAGGCCGGGCCGACCGCGTGGGCGCCCAGCCAGGGCAACTCGAACTGACCCGCGTGCGGGCGGGGGGTGGCCCGCCCGCACGCCGGGAGGCCTGATGAGTCACGTCGAGAGGCCGGCTGGGCCTCTTCGGGAGGCCTGATGAGTGACGTTCTGAACCGTCTGCGCACCGTGCCCGCCGAGGTGATGGACGCCGCCGCGTACGGGGCCGACTTCGCCGGAGCGCTCGCGGCCACGAGCGGCGTCGTGTGGAAGCTCGAACGGGCGCAGCATTTCGACGAGGGAGATCTGCCCAGTTATCTGGCGATGGTCGAGGGCGACTGGGAGCGGGCGATGGAGCTGGCCGAGCGGATGCGCCCCGGGTTCCGCGACGACAATCCCGCCCGGCTCGACTTCCGGCGGATCAGGGTGGTGGAGGAGCCGTTCACCCCGTACCTGCGGTGGGAGCTCGCGCTGCTCGCCATGCGGGCCGAGGAGGGGGAGAACGGCCGGGTGGTGCCGGTCTCGGCGGTGCGGCCGTACGAGGGCGGCGGTCCCGTGCCCGAGCTGGTGCTGTTCCGCCCGACCCTGCTCTACGAGGTCCTGTACGACGAGACGGGCAGGCACGTCGGGGCCCGCCGGATCACGGACCCGCGGGTCGTCGAGCCGTGCGTGCCGGTCCTGGCCGGCCTGTTCGAGCGGGGCGAGGACCTGCGCGCGTACTGGGCCAGAAAGCGCCCGGCCTCGGGTTGAGCGTCCGGCCTCGGATCAGAGGTCGGCGGGTCGGGTCGGAGGTCGGCCGGTCGGGTCAGAGGTCGGCGAGGAAGCCGAGCGCCGCCGCCCAGGCGCGCTCGGCGGACTCGGGGTCGTGGTCGGGCAGGTCCGGGTCGGTGAACAGGTGGCCCGCGCCCGGGTACCGGAACACCTCCACGTCGGCCCCGGCCCGGCGCATCAGCAGGTACCACGCGTTCTGCCAGTCGACCGGCTCGTGGGTGTCGGGGTCGGCGACGTGGAGCTGGACGGGCAGGTCGTCCAGGGACGCTCCCTCGGGCAGGTCGGACGTGCCGTGCAACAGCAGCAGCCCCCGGGCGTTCTCGTCGGCCAGGGCGAGGTTCTGCGCGAGCGCGCCGCCGAGGGAGAACCCCGCGTAGACCACGCCCTGCCCGGACAGGGGAGCGGCGGCGGCCACGGCCCGCTTCAGCAGCTCGTCGCGGCCGATCTCCTCCTTGATCGCGATGGCCTCCTCGGGGGTGCCGACGACGCGCCCGTCGTACAGGTCGGGGACGTGCACCTCGTGGCCGGCCGCGCGCAGCCGCCCGGCGGCCTGGTGGACGGCGGGCCGCAGGCCGTACTGGGAGTGCAGGAGCAGGATCCGTGCCATGGGGCCAAGTCTAGGAGGGGCGCCTGCGTCACTTCCGTGCCGCACAATGTCCGGATGATCCGTCCACGCTTATCCGCCCTGTCCCTGGTCCTGCTCCTGACGCCGGTCGCCGGCTGCGCGTCCGCGGACCTGGGGATCTTCGGCGGCCACACCTACACGAACTCCAGCGAGGCCATGGAGCCGACGATCAAGAAGGGCGCCCACATGTCGGTGCGGCGGGTCGACGACGGGTACGTCCCGCGCGTCGGCGACATCATCATCTTCCGCCAGCCGGAGGGCTGGTCCGAAGGCACCCCCGACCCGGAGGCCACCTACGTCTCGCGGGTCATCGGCGTACCGGGCGGCACGGTGAAGTGCTGCGACTCCCACGGCCGGCTGGAGCTGGACGGCAAGGCCCTGGACGAGCCGTACATAGCGAAACCCCCGGCGTCCGAACTGGACTTCGCCGTGCAGGTGCCGCGGGACCGGATCTGGGTCATGAGCGACAACCGGCATTCCGCCCTGGACTCCCGCGCCCATCAGGGCGCTCCCGGCACCGGGACGATCAGCGTCTCGGACGTCGTCGGGGTGGTCGAGGCTCCGCGCGGATCCTAGGCGCCGACCGGCTCCAGGAACTCCAGGCGGTTGCCGTGCGGGTCCTCGCTGTAGAAGCGGCGCATGCCGGGGAAGTCGCCGTCGAACGCCACCGGATAGCCCGCCGCGCGCAGCCGCCCGGCCCACGCGTCGAGGCCCGAGACGAGCAGCCCGGGATGGGCCTTGCGGGCCGGGCGGAAGTCGGCCTCGACGCCCAGGTGCAGCTCGATGCCGTGGCCGCGGAACCAGCAGCCGCCGCGCGCCGCCAGGACGGGGGGCTTGGGGATCTCGGCCAGGCCGAGGACGCCCTGGTAGAAGTCGCGAAGGGCCTGCTCGCTCCCGGGCGGGCAGGCGAGCTGGACGTGGTGCAGCATTCCGAGTTCCTCCCAGTATCTTGACGTCAAGATATAGCAGGGGAGCTCGACGAACGCGCCCGCGAACCGGCTCATCCCTCCGCGCGGAGGGCGGTGGCGAGCTCGTCGGGGGTGAGGCGGCGGGAGGCGACGTAGTAGAGCACGGAGCCCGGCGGCAGCTCGGTCCGCCAGCCGGGGTTCACGAGCAGCTCGTCGCCGGTGCGGGCGGCGAGCAGCGTGGCGCCGCAGCGGCGGCCGAGCGAGAGCTGGCAGCGGTCCACCAGCACCGGCCCCAGCGACTCGGGCAGCCGCACCGAGTACGTCTCGGCGTCGCCGTGGGTCATGAGCTGCGTGTACACCTCGGCGATGCCCGGGTCGCGCAGCTCCTCGGTGATCATGTACGGGCTGTGCCACTGGACGCAGCGCAGCGTGTCCCGCACGTACCGGAGCTGGCGGACCCGGGAGACGTCACGCAGGGCCACGACGAGGTGCGCCCCGTGGGCCACGTGGTCGGCGGTGATCGCGACGGCCAGCGCCTCGTTGTCGTCGCGGGCGTCGACGAGCACGCTGTACGCCCGGTGGACGCCGGCCCGGAGCAGCACCTTGTCGTCGGTCAGGTCGCCGCGCACGAACGTCACCTCGCGCTCCGGCATCGGATGCGTCTGCACCTCGTCCCACGTGCAGAGCACGATGCGGCACGACCCGTCGGCGGTCAGCTCGTCCACCATCTGCTCGGTACGGCCGGGTGTGTAGCCGAGCAGCACGATGTGACCGGACATGTCCACGGTGACGGCACCTCGCATCCTTCGTCCCTTGGCGCGTTCCAGGGTCGACGCGAACCTCGCGAAGACGGTCGTCAGCGTCGCGATGCCGCCGGCGATGACGTACGCGCCCACGACGTGCCCGGCGGCGGTCTCCGGGTACAGGTCGCCGTAGCCCACGGTGGAGGCGGTGACGACGAAGTACCACCAGTAGTTGCCCGGCGCCACGATCTCGCTGCCGGCAGGTTCCGCGAGCGCCATCAGCGGCCAGCTCGTCAGGAACACCAGCGCGAAGACGAGGACCGGGGTCCACCAGGTCCCGAGGAGGGAGAGCCGGGCCAGCACGCGGGCGAGGAAGATGGGCACGCTTGTCCTCCCGCCTGACGCCGCTGTCCTGCGGTCACCATAACCGGGCAAACCCCACAAAGCAGCCCCTCGGGCCGCACCAGCATCAGCTGTCCGCTGTCCCCTCACGGTCTTCCGGGGCCGCGGGGAACGCCCAGAGGCGGAGGTACATCGGGCGGGCGTCCGGCGGGGCCTCGTCCCGGGAGTGGCTGTGCCTGAGCAGGAGCTCCATGTACGCCTCGAAGAACGCCTCGAACTCCTCGTCCGTCATCCAGCCGAGCCCCCGTGACGCCTTCACGCGCGCCGGGTCGCGTTCGTACAGCCGGGGCAGCCCCTCCAGGAGCCGCAGGTCCTCCTCCAGGCCCAGGCGGTGGAACTCGGCGAGGATCGGGCGGTCCTCCGGCGCCAGCCGGTCGGGCGTGGGCAGGCGCATGTCGCGCGGCGCCCGGGCCTTGCGCCACCAGCGCTCCCTGCCGGTCGAGCGCTCCGGTATCTCCTCGATGAAGCCGTACTTCTCGAGCTGGCGCAGGTGGTAGCTGGTCGTGCCGGTCTTCGCGCCGAGCAGCTCGCCGAGCGTGGTGGAGGTGGCCGGGCCATGAACGCCCAGGTGGCGGAGCATGAGGCGGCGCATCGGGTGGGCCAGGGCCTTGAGCCGGGCCGGGTCGTCGAGCAGGAAGGACTCGGGTGGCGCGGCCTCATCCGTCATGAGGAGGAGTCTAGTACCGCAGAGGGATTTCTGCCGGGATCTGTTTGCCGAGACTTCTCTGCAAAGTAGTCTCGGCAGACATGAGACGTGTTGTGGTGGCGGGACTGGCCGCCGTTCTGTGGTGGCTGCTCGCTGTGCCCGGAGCCTGGGCCGCCGTGGTGACCCGGGCTCCGGGCGTACCCGGTGATCTGAAGGCGGTCGAGGTGACCTTCACCGGCGACGGCGGGCTCGTCATGCACGGGACCGTCCTGTCGCCCGCCCGCGGCGGCGGGGCGCGGCCACGACCCGGGATCGTGCTGATCCACGGAGCCGGCACGGGGACGCCCCGGACCAAGCTCATGGGCGAGGCCGTCGAGTTCGCCCGCAGGGGGCTGTCGGTGCTGGTGTACGACAAGCGGTCCGTCGGCTACTCGCTCTTCGAGCGCTCGTACGCCCAGCTCGCGGGGGACGCGCTGGGAGCCGTGGCGGCGCTGCGCGAGCAGCCGGGCGTGGACCCGGCGAAGGTGGGCGTCTGGGGGCTCAGCGAGGGCGGCTGGGTGGCGCCGATGGCCGCCGCCCGGTCCCGCGACGTCGCGTTCGTGGTGCTCGTCGGCGCCAACAGCCAGCAGCCGCTGCTCCAGCAGGCATGGGCCGTGCACGCCGGCCTGCGCGCCGCGGGGGTCAGGGGACGGCTGGTGGACGGCACGGAACCCGACCTGTACCGGGTGCTGGCCGACGGCGAGCTGTTCCCCGAGCCGTACTACGACCCCGCCCCGACCATCGCCGCCGTGCGTCAGCCGGTGCTCGCCGTCTGGGGCGTCCACGACCTGCTGACCCCCGCCAGGGAGAGCAGCGCGGGTTTCGCCGAGGCGCTGCGCCGCGGCGGCAACGACCACCTCACCGTCCGCTACTTCGCGGACGCCGACCACGCCGCCCACCGGACCCCCGACCGCGGCGTCACCCGGCTGCCCGAGCTGGCCCCCGGCTACGCGGACCTGGTCGGCTCCTGGGTGACGGACGTGACCTCCGGCCGTCCGCCCGTGAGCGGCACGTCCGGGCCGGCGCCGGTCCAGGCGGTCCCGACCGTGCCGGTGCCGCCGGTGGACTGGTGGGAGGCGGCCGACGTGCAGGCCGGGGCGCTGGTGGTGATGCTCGCCGGGTTCGCCGCGTACCCGCTGGCGGCTCTGGCGCGGCGGGTGCGCGGGCGCTCGCGGCGGCCGGTGAGCGCGGCGGCGCGGCTGCTCAGCGCGGGCGGGCTGACCGTGGTGCTCGGGTCGTTCGGCTATGTCATGTACGCGGTGATGACGGGGGCCAAACTGGGCAGCCCGGGACCGCTCGTGGCGGGCCGGCCGGTGGTCTGGCTGGCGCTCCAGGCGCTGGCGGTGGCCTGCGTGGTGGCCACGGCCGTCACCGGGCTGGCGTGGTGGCGGGGGCGCGCGGGCGTCACGGCGGGCGAGCGGGTGCGGCTGGCCGCGCTGACGGCCGGAGGACTGGTGCTCGTGCCGTGGGGGCTGTACTGGGGGCTGCTGCTCCCGGGGCTGTGAGTCCACGGCCCGGGTGAGGTTGTGTCGGTGACGGCTGCTACACAGGGGCCATGGGTGTGAGCGTCGAAGAGTTCCTCGATCTGGTGGAGAAGCTGCCCGAGGTCCGCATGGACCGCATGGCGACCTGGGTCAGCTTCAAGGTGCGCGGCAAGGGGTTCGGCTACCTGTGGGAGGAGACCGAGACCGTCGGCGTCAAGGCCACCGTCGAGGAGCAGATCGCGCTCGTGGCCGAGCGGCCCGAGGTGTTCGAGCCGCAGTTCACCGCCGGGAGGTTCGGGTGGGTGGTGATCCGGCTCGACCGCATCGACTACGACGAGCTGTTCGAGCTGGTGGCCGAGGCGTGGTGCCTGACCGCCCCCAAGACCTTGGTGACGGCCTTCGAATCCGCCCACCACATCGGGGGATAACCTGGCATTAATGCTGACAACGAACATCCGGCTGCGCGCGTGGCGCGAGGATGACGCCCCCGCCGTGCTGGCCGCCTTCCAGGACCTCGACCTGTCCCGCCAGGCCCCCTGGCCGGTCCTCACGCTGCAGGACGCGCTCGGGTGGATCGCCTCGTGGGACGGGGTGGGGCACGCGTTCGCGGTCACGCTCGGCGAGCGGGTCGTCGGCAACGTGGCGGTGGCCCGCATCGACGCCCACGCCAACGGCTGGGTCTCCTACTGGACGGTTCGCGAGGCGCGTGGCCGCGGTGTCGCCCCGGCGGCGGTGCAGGAGCTGGCCCGGTGGGCGTTCCGGGAACGGGCTCTTCCGGCTGGAGCTGGGACACCGCGTCGACAACCCGGCCTCGTGCCGGGTCGCCGCCAAGGCGGGCTTCCTCGCCGAGGGGATCGAGCGGGGGAAGCTCGTCTACGACGGGGTCCGCCACGACGTCGAACGCCACGCCCGCCTGGCCACCGACTGACCCGGCGGCCGCCGGCCCCGGGGAGCTGGCTGGCCGCCGGCCTCGGGGAGCTGGCTGGCGGGCGGTCGCCGGGGTGATCTACCCTCGGTTGGGTGGACAGCGAGAGCCTGGCGGCCGCCGGTCTGCTGGCGGCCATGAGCCGGGCGGCGGCGAGCCTCGCCGCCTTACGTCACCCCTTCGTCCGCAGCGAGCCCTTCTGCTACTTCTTCCCTCCGGCCGGCGTCCGCGCCGGCACCGCGTTCATGCTGCCCGACGGCCGCGAGGTGCGGTTCACCGTCTCCGTCGCCGCCTCCGACGGGGCCTTCCACGTGGAGGGAGCCGCCTGGGCCGAGGGGGAGGCGCTGCTCGACCTGCCGGCCTGCGCGACGTCCGGCATCCACGACGGCATCGCCGTTCTGGACGACTACGCGGCCGAGCTGGTCTCCTCCGCCGCCCGCCTCATCGATCAGCTCCTGGACGAGCTCGTGTGACCGTGGGCTGATCAGACTGGACAGCATTGTCTGATTGTCTGACAATGTTCAGATGAAGCAAGGACCTCTGGCCGTCGTGGGCGCCTCCGTGCTGTGGGGCACGGCCGGCACCGCGGGCCTGCTCGTCTCCGCCGACTCCGTCGCCCTGGCCGCCGCGCGCCTGGTCATCGGCGGCGCCGTCCTCGCGCTCTTCGCGAGCAAGGGGGTGCGCCGGGCGGTGAGCCCGGCCACGCTGCTCGCCGCCGCCGCGGTGGCCGCGTACCAGCTCTGCTTCTTCGCGGCGGTCGGCCGGACGGGCGTGGCGGTCGGCACGGTGGTGGCGATCGGCAGCGGGCCGGTGTTCACGGGGCTGCTGTCGTGGGTGCTGCACCGCGAGCGGCCGAGCGGACGCTGGGTCCTGGCCACCGCAGCCGCCATCGCCGGCTGCGCCGCCCTCATCGCGGGCGGCGCCGAGGAGGCCGGCGGGCAGGGCGGGCAGATGGTGTCCGGGGTGCTGCTCGCGCTGCTGGGCGGCCTGGTCTACGCCTTCTACGCGGTCTCCGCCGCCCGCGCCATCGCCAAGGGGGCGCCGTCCGACGGGGTGATGGGCGTGCTGTTCGGCGGCGCGGCCGTGATCATGCTGCCGGTGCTGCTCTGGCGCGGCGCGGGGTGGCTGGGCGAGCCCAAGGCCCTGCTCGCCGTCCTCTACCTCGGGCTCGCCTCCACGGCGCTGTCCTATTTCCTGTACGGCAGGGGCCTGCGCACCACGCCGGTGGCCACGGCCGCGACGCTGGCGCTGGCCGAGCCCGCGGTCGCCGCCCTGCTCGGGCTCGTGGTGCTGGACGAGCGGCTGGCCCCGGTGTCGTGGGCGGGGCTCGCACTGCTGGCGGTCAGCCTGGTCGTCGTGGCCCTGCCCGACCGGCGTCCCCGGCCGGGCGCGCCCGAGACCCCGTCCACACCGGGCGACCCCGCCGTGCCCGAGCCCGTTCCGTCAACCGGGCGATCCCGGCGGGCCTGAGCAGGGCGTGTCCGCGAGGGCGGGGAACGGGCGGTATTGCGGTTAGAGTCTGACCCGTGACCCTGCCCCTCAGACCCGTCTCGGCCGTAGGCGCCCTGGCCGGTGAGCTGCGCCGCCGGGTGCTGTCCGGCGAGATCGCGCCGGGCACCCCGCTGCCCGAGCAGGAGATCGCCGCCGCGTACGGCGTGGCCAGGCCCACGGTGCGCGAGGCCCTGGCCGCGCTCGTCCACGAGGGCCTGCTGCGGCGCGAGCGCAACCGCAGCGCGTACGTCCCCGAGGTGACCCTCGACGACCTCGACGACCTCATGTACGTGCGCCGCCCGCTGGAGGACCTCATGGCCCAGGCCATGGCCGGGCGGCGGGTGCCCGAGGCCGACGCCGCGCTGGCCCGGATGGACGGCCTGCCCGCCGAGGCGCCGTGGGCCGACACCGTGGCCGAGCACATGGCGCTGCACGAGGCGCTGATCAGGGCCGTGGGCAGCCCGCGCCTCGACCGCCTGTACGGGGCGCTCGCGGCCGAGACCCGGCTCGGGCTGGTGCGGCTGCGGGAGGTGTACGAGGACAGAGAGGTGCTCGTGCGCGAGCACCGGGAGCTCCTGGACGCGATCGCCGGGAGCTCGGTGGAGACGGCGCGGGCCGCGGTGGCGGCCCATCTCGGGCACACTTGGGGCGGCTGAGCGCGAGCCCTTGCGGTACGCCCCTCCGACTCGCGAGAATCGCGGCCATGCACGGCAACCCGATGCCGGACTCCTACGTGTATGTCACGGAAGAGGGCGTGACCCGTCACTACGCCGACGGAAGCGTCGAGGCCCTCGCCTGGGAGGACGTCGTCGAGGTGCGCGTCGTCGCCGAGACCGACTCCGAGGTCCTCTACATCCTGCTCGACCGCGACGGCGAGGGCTGCGTGGTGCCGAGGTCGGCCACCGACTCGACGTTCCTGGCCCGCCTGCGCTACCTGCCGGACTTCGACCTGGACCGGCTCCAGCTCGCGGCCGAGGCGGCGCGGGACGGCGCGGTCGTCGTCTGGCGCAGCCCCGACCCGCCGTCCACGCTGCCGGACCTCGAATACGACTAGTCGTCCCCGCACACGGAGACGGGATCGACGTCGGGAAGGTTGGCCGTCCACTCCTGCTCGGTCAGGGTGCGTCCGAAGCGGGCGCACAGGGCCTCGGCCACGGCCGGGGGCGCGACAGGATACTCGTGCCGCAGGTCGACCTGGTCGAAGGTGATCAGGCGGGTGCCGTCGGAGGTGAAGGACACCCGCTGGACGTTGCCCCGGTCGTCGTCCAGGACCGCGCCGACGTACTGCCCGCGCGCCAGGTCGTAGAGGCGGACCTTGCCGTCGCCGCCCACGAGGGCGGCCAGGTCCTCCTTCGGTGACACGGCCAGCGGCGCCGTCGGGCTGCCGGAGGCGCCGCTGATGACCGTCCGGGGCGAGCCCTCGCGGTTCCAGACCGCGATGCGGCCACGGTTGTCCGCGGTGACGAGCTCCCCGGATCGGGTGAACGCGCCGTACTCCAGGCGGGTCGTGCGGCCGGTGGCCCGCAGGACCGGGCCGGCGGGCTTCCCGGTGGCCGCGTTCAGCAGACGGGGCTCCTGCGCCAGCACGGCCAGCCTGGTCCCGTCGGGGCTGAAGGCGACGTCCGTCAGCCTGGTCATCCTGGCCGACCACAGGGCGCGGCCCGCCTTCCAGTCCCACACCTGGAGCGTGGACTTCGTCGAGTCCTCCACCTGGGTGAGCAGCACCGCGACCTTGCTGCCGTCGGGGCTGTAGCCCGCCACGAACCCCTCGTCGTCGTCGCTCACCTTGAGCTGCTTGATCTCCTTGCGGGTGGCGGCGTCGTGGATGCGCAGGTGCGTGATGTTCGTGAAGTCGTCGCGGCCCACCGGGGTGGGCTCGAAGGTGGTGAGTGCGATCGTCCTGCCGTCGCTGCTGAAGGCGGCGCCGGTGAAGAGGACGGAGGCGTCGCTGTCCTGGCTGCCGCGCAGCAGCAGGTCGCGCCTCTTGGCGTTGCGCAGGTACGCGTCGGTGCCGCGGAACTCCACGCTCGTCGCGCCGTCCGGGCTGACCGCTATCGTGCTGGACTCGCCGTCGCCCGTTCCGCTGAGCGCGGAGACGTCGAGGGAGAACACCCGGTCCTCGCTGAGGTAGCGCAGCACCTTTCCGCCGGGGTCGAATCTCGGCTGGGGCGACATCGCCTCGGCCACCCAGTCGGAGGTCTCGTCGGAGGCGGAGCGGACGGTCAGCGTGGCGAGGAGCGTGCCCTCGCCCCAGAGCTGGATCTCCTTGTCCGTCGCCGAGGCGAACAGTCTCTCGTCATGGCTGAAGATCACGCGTCCCTGGTTCCAGGTGGCGGGGCCGTCGTTGATCAGCGTGCCGGCCGAGGAGTTGTCCGGGTCCGCCAGGTCGGTGACACCGAGCCGCCGCCTCGGCAGCACCTCCAGCAGTTCTCCCTTCTTGGTGACCGCCAGCGGTTCGGGGCAGTACTTGCACGGTTCCTGCGCCGGCCTCGTGCCGGTGAGCTTCAGGCCGGGCAGCGCGAACCTGCCGATCGTCTTGATGTCGTGGTACTGCGTGAAGATCGCCGATCCGTCGGGCGTCATCGCGCCGTTCCAGAAGCCGGGGACCTTCGTGTTCCGGCCGGTCCGCAGGTCCCAGAACACGTCGCCGGGACCGTCCCGGCGCACCATGACGTAGCGGTCGACCGTGCCGAACCTGACGGCGGCCCGGTCGGCGGCGTCACCGCCGATGGGCTTGTCGAAGAGCCACGTGCCCTTGGCCTTGCCGGTCCGCACGTCCCAGGCGTACGCGCCCTTGCTCGTCAGGACCGCGAGCACCGCGCCGGACTGGCTCAGCGCCACGTCGATCGGCGTCCCCTTGACCTCCAGCCGCAGTTTCCCGACCTGGACGCGGCGGACCACGTCCCACAGCCGGGCCTCGCCGCCGCTGACGCTGACCAGGGTCCTGCTGTCGGCGCTGAGGGTGCGCAGCGTGTCGGGACCGGTGACCGGGTCCTGGAACACGGCCGTCTCGCGCTGGGCGAGGGAGTCGTTCATGGCCTTGCGGGTCTGCGGGGTCGCGTCGAGCCGCCAGGCCGCGACGCTGAGCAGATCGCCCAGGCGCGGGTCGGTGGCCCGGATCGCCCCGGCGGCGGCCGCGATCCTGGCCGCCTCCGACATGCGGAACCGGTCGTTCGCCACCCGGCTCTGCCAGACCGCGACCCCGGTCGCGCCCAGCGAGGCCACCAGGAGCACGGCCAGGCTCAGGGACACCACCCGGCTCCTGCGGGCCCGGCGGCGGCCGAGCGAGGCCCCCGCGTTCAGGAAGTCGCGCTCGGCGCGGACCAGCGTGATGTCCCGCCGGCCGGTGGCCGCCCACTGCAGCGCGGACTCCAGTGAGCGCCCGGTGAGCAGGTCGCCGTCGCGCCGGCCCCCGTCGTCCCACCGCCGGGCGGCGCTCATGATGTCCCGGTGGACGGCGAGGCCGTCCCGGTTGGCCTCGATCCAGCCGCGCAGCCGGGGCCAGGCGTGGGGAAGGGCGGGCCGGGTCAGCCGCACCTCCTCGCCGCTGACCTCCAGGAGGTAGGCGAACACCCGCAGCACGTTCGCCGCCTCCGGGAACTCGCTCATGCGGGCCCGCCGCAGGGACAGCTCGCCGTCCTCGTCCACCGTGACCAGCCGCAGGAACACCTGCGCGGCCAGGTCGCGCTCGGCGGGGCCGAGCATGCCGTAGGCCTCTTCCGCGAGCGGTCCCAGGCCGGGATCGCGCGCCTCCGTGGCGATCTGCGACGCCCGGCCGCCCTCGGCGAGCAGCCGCGCCGTGTCGAGCCGGCCGTCGCCGCTGATCAGCGCGAGCAGCAGGGCGCGGGCCGTGGGCCGCTCCATCGGGTCCTTGCGCAGCGCGGCGTGGACCAGCGGGCGAAGCGTCTCCGGCAGGCAGGTGAGGTCAGGTTCGACCGACATGACCTGGTGCATGACCGCGCCGAGGGTCTCGGCCTTGAACGGGTCCTTGCCGGTCGCGGCGAACAGCACGATCCCGCCCCACGCGAACACGTCAGCCGGGGCCCCCGCCCGCTCGCCCGTGAACACCTCCGGCGCCATGTAGGTGGGCGTCCCGGAGACCAGACCCGTCGCGGTCAGCGACATCTCCAGCGTCCGTGCGAGCCCGAAGTCGATCACCCGGGGGCCGTCGGGGCCGAGCACCACGTTGTCCGGCTTCATGTCGCGGTGGATCACGCCCGCGTCGTGGATGGCGGTCAGCGCGGTGGCGACGCCGGTCGCGAGCCGGTGCAGCTCACCGGGGGCGAAGGTCCTGCCGTCCCGTACGGCGGCGCCCAGGCTGGGCCCTTCCACGTACTCGCTGACCAGGTACGGCCGGGGCCCGGTGAGATCGGCCTCGACCAGGCGGGCGGTGCAGAAGGAGGAGACCCGCTGGGCCGCGGTGACCTCGCGTTGTAAGAGGCCCACGTCGGTGCCGTGCAGCATCTTGATCGCCACCCGGTGCCCCTCCGGGTCGTAGGCGTCGTAGACCACCCCCTGGCCGCCCGAGCCCAGTCGTCCGGCCAGCCAGTACTTCCCGATCCGCGTCGGATCCCCCGTAACAAGAGTCACAGAGGTTTGGATGTGCACCATCGCCGAAGAGTTCGCGGAACGCCCTACATCCCCCCAGATCGCCCACTGGCGGTCCGCCCGTAACTACGCCGTAATTGCCGTTTTAAATCGTTGAATATCGCAATTTACCCCACGGCGTACTGACACGGACTGATCTGGTCGTCAACCCCTCGAACGCCGCAAACGGCGTCCACTTGTGGACATATGTCGTTATTCCCCACTGCGGAATTGATCTTTACTCTTTAGTGGGGGTCGCCGCCCTTGATGTGTACTAACGAGACAGCTCATCCGGAAGTGTACGGAGAACGTCAGGGTAAAGCGGTGCACAGAGTTGCAGGGTGGTGTTATGAGGGTGGGGATTGGGGAGTCCGATGTCGCGCTCCTCGAGGCCGTTCCGCACCATGCGTCGAGCATCTGGACGCGGGCGTACCTGCGGATCCTTTGGGGAGGTGACGTCGCCTGCGCGCTCGGCGCGTGTGTGTGCGTGCTGGGAGTGCGGCTCCTGTACGGCGCGTTCATCCCGGTCGCCGAGTACGCGCTCGGCGTCGGGCTGGTCGTCGCCTGGCCCGTCGCGCTGCTGATGGGCGGCGCGTACCGGGAACGCGCGCACGGCGAGGGAATGGAGGAGTTCAGGGCGGTCTTCAACGGCGGGGCGGCACTGATGGCGGCCGTGGCCATCGGCGCCTACGCCACGCAGACGGCGGTCGCGCGGAGTTTCGTCATGGCGATGCTTCCGCTGGCGCTGCTGTCCACGCTGTACTTCCGCTACAGAATGCGCAAACGCCTGCACCGCCGCCGGGCGGTCGGCGAATACCTGCGCCAGGTGGTCGCGGTCGGGCACCGCGAGGCGATCCTCGACCTGGTGATGCAGTTCAGGGGTCAGCCGCACCACGGCATGCGCGTCGTTGGAGCGTGCCTGCCGCCCGACCGCGTGGACGACGACCTCGAAGGCATCCCCGTCCTGGGCTCCTTCGGCGAGGTGTCGGAGGCGGTGGCGCGGGTCGGCGCGGACGCGGTCGCGGTGCTGACCTGCCCCGAGATGGACGGCGTGGCGCTGCGCAGGCTGGCGTGGAGCCTGGAGACCGAGCGGACCGACCTGTTCGTCGCCCCGGCGCTGATGGACGTGGCCGGCCCGCGCATCAGCATCAGGCCGGTGGCGGGGATGCCGCTGCTGCACGTGGAGCATCCCGAGTTCGACGGCGCCAAGCAGGTGGTCAAGAGCGTGTTCGACCGGTGCGTGGCGGGCCTTGCGCTGCTGGTCATGGCGGTGCCGCTGGCCGCGATCGTGCTGCTGGTCCGCCTGACCAGCCCCGGGCCGGCGCTGTTCTACCAGACCCGCGTCGGGAGGGGCGGCAGAGAATTCCGTGTCGTGAAATTTCGGACCATGGTGGTGGATGCGGAGCGGCTCAAGCAGTCGCTCCTCCAGGACAACGAGCTGGACGGCGTGCTGTTC
Source organism: Nonomuraea montanisoli (assembly GCF_013363975.1). GTDB lineage: Bacteria > Actinomycetota > Actinomycetes > Streptosporangiales > Streptosporangiaceae > Nonomuraea > Nonomuraea montanisoli. Next base: position 431,521 of record NZ_JABWGN010000007.1, read on the forward strand.
AAGATACGGAACGATCCAAGGATCACCCGCGTGGGCGCCTACCTGCGCCGGTACTCCATCGACGAGCTCCCGCAACTGCTCAACGTGGTCCGCGGCGAGATGTCGCTCGTCGGCCCGCGCCCGCCGCTGCCGGAGGAGGTCGCGCAGTACGGCGCGGACGTGCGCCGCAGGCTCGTGGTCAAGCCGGGCATGACCGGACTGTGGCAGGTAAGCGGACGTTCCACCCTAACCTGGGAGGAATCCGTCCGACTTGACCTGCGGTACGTGGAGAACTGGTCGCTCGTCCTCGACCTGCAGATCCTGTGGAAGACCTGGTCCGTCGTCACCCGCGGAGAAGGGGCTTACTAGCGGTGAAAGCACTCGTGCTCGCCGGAGGGGCGGGCACCCGGCTCAGGCCCATCACCCACACCTCCGCCAAGCAACTCGTCCCCGTCGCCAACAAACCGGTGCTGTTCTACGGCCTGGAGGCGATCGCGGAGACCGGCATCCGGGAGGTGGGCCTGGTCGTCGGCGACACCCAGGCGGAGATCGAGGCGGCCGTCGGCGACGGCTCGGCGTTCGGGCTGGAGGTGACCTACCTGCGCCAGGAGGCGCCGCTCGGGCTGGCGCACGGCGTGCTCATCGCCCGCGACTACCTGGGCGACGACGACTTCGTCATGTACCTCGGCGACAACTTCATCGTCGGCGGCATCGACGGCCTCGTACGCCGCTTCGCCCGCGAACGGCCCGCGGCGCAGATCATGCTGACGAAGGTCAGCGACCCGCGCCAGTTCGGCGTCGCCGAGCTCGACGCCTCCGGCCGGGTCGTCGGCCTGGAGGAGAAGCCGGCCCGGCCCAAGAGCGACCTCGCGCTGGTCGGCGTCTACCTGTTCACCCCGGCCGTGCACGAGGCGGTGGCCGAGCTCAAGCCGTCCTGGCGGGGCGAGCTGGAGATCACCGACGCGATCCAGTGGCTGATCGAGACCGGCCTGCCCGTGGAGTCCTCGGTGATCTCCGGCTACTGGAAGGACACCGGCAACGTCACCGACATGCTGGAGGTCAACCGCCTGGTCCTGGAGTCGCTGGAGCCGCGGATCAGTGGCTCGGTCGACGCGGCCAGCGAGCTGATCGGCCGGGTCGTCGTCGAGCCGGGCGCCGTGGTGGCCCGCTCCCGCGTGGTCGGCCCGGCCGTCATCGGCCCGGGCGCCCGCGTCGAGGACGGCTACGTCGGCCCGTTCACCTCCATCGGGGCGGACTGCGTCATCGAACGCGCCGAGATCGAGTACTCGATCGTGTTACCCCGCAGCTCCATCCGCGGCGTCAGCCGGATCGAGTCGTCGCTCATCGGCCACGACGTCGAGGTGACGCCCGCGTCCGCCTCTCCCCGAGCCCACCGCCTCGTGCTGGGCGATCACAGCAAGGTGCAGATCAGCTCTTGACTTCATCCACTTCCTCAAGAGAAGGGATTCCGACCGTCGCCGGTCGAGGTTCCTGCTTCTCTGCCGGTTGCCCGCTCGGAGGTCTCCGTTGAGGTCCTACACCAGCTCCACAGGCGTTTCACCTCTCCGCCGGCCCGGCGGCGAGGATGTTCTCGGCGGCGTTGACGTCGCGGTCGTGGCGGGCGCCGCAGGCGCATCGCCAGTCGCGGACGTCCAGCGGCATCTCGCCTCGCAAGGCGCCGCACGCCGAGCACAGCTTGGAGGAGGGGAACCAGCGGTCGATCACGACCAACTCCCGCCCGTACCAGGCCGCCTTGTACTCCAGCATCGACCGCATCTGCCGCCAGGACGCATCGCTGATCGCGCGGGCGACACGCCGGTTCTTGACCAGGTTGCGGACAGCGAGGTCCTCGATCACGACCGTTTGGTTCTCACGGACGAGCCGAGTACGCCGGTCGCGCCGCTCATGCCGCGGGTTGGCGACCTTCTCCCCGGTCGACAGCGTCATCAGGGCGATGATCCCGGCGTCCACCCCGACCACGTTCGTGATCGGCTCCAGCGGGCGGATCGTCTCCTCCACCAGGATGCACACGAACCACCGGCCGACCGCGTCTCTCGACACGGTCACGGTGGACGGCTCGGCCCCCTCCGGCAGCGGACGCGACCACACGATCTCCAGCGGCGCGTCCATCTTCGCCAACGTCAGCCGGCCGTCGCGCCAGCGGAACGCGGAACGGGTGTACTCGGCGCTCAGCCGCGACCGCTTACGCGACTTGAACGCCGGATACCGGGCCCGCCTGGCGAAGAAGTTCGCGAAAGCGGCCTGGAGGTGGCGCAGCGCCTGCTGCAACGGCACCGACGACACCGCACCGAGGAACGCCAGCTCGGGCGTCTTCTTCCACCGGGTGAGCGCCGCCGAGGACTCGGTGTAGGAGACGCGCCGGCCTTCCAGCGTGTAGACGCGGGTCCGCTCTTCGAGTGCCCGGTTGTAGACCAACCGGACACAGCCGAAGGTCCTGGCGAGCTCATCGGCCTGCTCCACGGTCGGATGGAAGCGGTACCTGTAGGTCCGTTTCGCGATCTGCGCCACGGCCCACAGTCTCGCAAACCATCCAGAGGTGACCGATGAGAATCCTCGTCACCGGCGGGGCCGGTTTCATCGGCTCGCACTTCGTCCGCTCGCACGGCGGCGACGACGTGACCGTGCTGGACAAGCTGACGTACGCGGGCCGGCGGGCCAACCTGGACGGCGCGCGGCACACGTTCGTCCACGGCGACGTGTGCGACGCCGGCCTGCTCGCCGAGGTGGTGCCGGGTAACGACCTGGTGGTGAACTTCGCCGCCGAGTCGCACGTGGACCGCTCGATCGAGGGCGCCGCCGAGTTCGTCCGCACCAACGTCATGGGCACGCAGACCCTGATGCAGGCGTGCCTCGACGCCGGCGTGCCGCGGGTCGTGCACGTCTCGACCGACGAGGTGTACGGCACGATCGACAGCGGCTCCTGGGACGAGTCCGCGCCGCTCCAGCCGCGTTCCCCGTACGCCGCGTCCAAGGCGGGCGGCGACCTGATCGCCCGCGCGTACGCCGTCACCCACGGCCTGAACGTGTCGATCACCCGGTGCGGCAACAACTACGGCCCCCGGCAGTACCCCGAGAAGATCATCCCGCTGTTCGTCACCAACCTGCTGCGCGGCCGGAAGGTACCGCTCTACGGCGACGGGCTGAACGTGCGCGACTGGATCCACGCCGAGGACCACTGCGCCGGCATCGACCTGGTCGCGGAGAAGGGCGAGCGGGGCGAGGTCTACCACGTCGCGGGCACCGCCGAGCTGACCAACCGCGAGCTGACCGGGCGCCTGCTGGAGGCGTGCGGCGCCGGCTGGGACATGGTGGAGCCGGTCGCCGACCGCAAGGGCCACGACCGCCGCTACTCGCTGGACGACACGCGGCTGCGGGCCCTCGGCTACCGCCCGCGCGTCCCGTTCGACCAGGGGCTCAAGGAGACCGTCGAGTGGTACGCCGCCAACCGCGACTGGTGGGAGGGCGCGTGAGGTGGTTGATCACGGGCGGCGGCATGCTCGCCGCCGACGTGTTACGCGCGGCCGTGGCCTCGGGTGAGCCGGCGCTGCCGCTGGGCCGCTCCGAGCTGGACGTGACCGACCGGCGCGCGGTGCGCGACATGGTGACCGCCTGCCGTCCCGCCGTCGTCGTCAACTGCGCCGGCTGGACGGCCGTGGACGACGCCGAGACGCACGAGGCCGAGGCGCTGGAGGTCAACGGGCACGCGGTCGCGGCGCTGGCCGACGCCTGCTCGGCGGCCGGGGCCCGGCTGGTGCACATCTCCACCGACTACGTCTTCGACGGAACGAGCCGTGAGCCGTACCCGGAGGACGCGCCGACCTGCCCGCTGAACGCCTACGGCCGCACCAAGCTCGCCGGGGAGCGCGCCGCGCTGGAGCGGGGGCATCACGTGGTGCGCACCGCCTGGCTGTACGGCGCGGCGGGCCCCAACTTCGTGCGCACGATGACCCGCCTGGCCCGCGCCGGCGCGGCCCCGGACGTGGTGGACGACCAGCGCGGCCAGCCGACGTGGGCCGCCGACCTGGCCGCCTTCGTGCTGCGGCTGGCCCGCTCCGGGCTGCCGCCCGGCGTCTATCACGGCACCAGCTCGGGGGAGACGACCTGGTGGGGCCTGGCCCGGGAGGTGTACGCCCTGTGCGGGGCCGATCCCGGGCTGGTGCGCCCGGTGCCGAGCACCGCCTACCCCCGCCCGGCGGCCCGGCCGGGCAACAGCGTGCTCGCCCACACCCGGTGCGCGCCGATCCGCCACTGGCGCGACGCGCTGCGCGCCGCGTGGCCGACGCTGACCGGGGAGCTGCCGAGGACCCCGGCCCAGGTGGGGGAGGCGGGTCCTCAGTGCAGCGTGGCGTAGAACTTTGCGCACTCCTCGTAGTCCGGCAGCAGTCCCGCGGCCTCCGCCTGCGCGAGGGTGGGCGCCGCGGCGTCCTTCTCCGACAGCACCGGCTCCGCCTCGCCCGGCCAGTCGATCCCGAGCGCGGGGTCGAAGGGGTGGACGGCGTGCTCGCGCCCCGGGTTGTACGGCTGCGAGCACAGGTAGACGACCGTGGCCCGCTCGCTCAGCGCCATGAACGCGTGGCCGAGCCCCTCGGAGATGAGCATGGCCCGGGGCGTCTCGTCGTCCATCCGCACCGCGTCCCAGCGGCCGAACCCGGGCGAGCCGGTGCGCAGGTCCACCACCACGTCGAGCACGGCGCCGGCCACGCACAGCACGTACTTGGCCTGGCCGGGCGGCACGGCCGCGAAGTGCACGCCGCGGACCACGCCCCGGCGCGAGACCGAGCAGTTGACCTGCGCGGCCTCCAGCGGGTGCGGCAGCCCCGCCGTGCGGAACGCCTCGAAGAACGAGCCGCGGAGGTCGGCGTGGACACGCGGCGCGTGCAGCCACGCCCCTTCGACCGAGAGGGCATCCATGATCGCAGGATGCCACGGTCCGGCCCCAGCACCTAGACCACGAGAAAGGGATCCTCACATGACGGCCGTCCTCTCCAACAGCACGGCGACCGACGACCGGCGCCGCGAGCTGCTGTTCCGGGGTGACCTGTTCGTCTACTCCGCCACGCCGGCGGCCACGGAGCTGGTGGGCTTCGCCCGGGAGCTGGTCTCCGACGCGTTCGGCCCGCTCGACCCGGAGACCGCGCAGCACGACATGCCCGTGGAGGACTTCGCCCGGCTGCTGGCCGAGCTGAAGCCGCGCTTCATCCACCATCCGCGCTGCAAGGAGCTGGTGCCCGCGCTGATCGAGGAGCGCGGCTGCGATCCGTCGCTGACGTACTTCGACGTGCCCCGCTTACGCACCTCCACCTCCGACGACTACCTGGTCTCGGGCATCTCCTACGCCTTCCACCCGCACCGCGACTGCTGGTACTCCGCCCCGTTCAACCAGGTCAACTGGTGGATCCCGGTCTTCGGCGTGGTGGCGGAGAACGTGATGGCCTTCCACCCCCGCTACTTCGACACGCCGGTGCGCAACGGCAGCGCGGCCTACGACTACGGCGAGTGGAACCGGACGAGCCGGCGGTCCGCCGCCGAGCACGTGCGCACCGACACCCGCGTGCAGCCCCGGCCGGAGGAGGCGATCGACCTCGACCCGCAGATCCGGGTCGTGCCCGAGCCGGGCGGCGTGCTCATGTTCTCCGGCGCCCACCTGCACTCGACGGTGCCCAACACCTCCGGCCGGACCCGCTTCAGCATCGACTTCCGCACCGTGCACGTGGGGGACGTGCGCGAGCGCCGGGGGGCGCCGAACGTGGACGCCCGCTGCACGGGCACCACGCTGCGCGACTTCACCCGGTGCGGCGACCTGGCGCGGATGCCGGAGGAGCTCGCGGCGGCCTACGAGACCGAGGCCGAGGCCGCGGCCCTGGCCGGGGTGCGCTGACGTGGCCGCCGCCTGCCGCCTGTGCGGCTCCACCAGCCTGGCCGGGGTCGTGGACCTCGGCGCGACGCCGCCGTGCGAGTCGTTCCTGACCGCCGACCAGCTCGACGAGCCCGAGACGACCTTCCCGCTGCACCTGCGGGTCTGCACGGAGTGCTGGCTGGCGCAGCTCCCGCCGCTCATCACGCCCGAGCAGACGTTCACCGAGTACGCGTACTTCTCCTCCTACTCCACCTCGTGGGTGGAGCACGCGCGGAGCTTCGTGAAGGAGCAGGATCTCCGGCCCGGCGCGTTCGTCGTGGAGGTGGCCAGCAACGACGGCTACCTGCTGCGCCACGTGGTCGAGGGCGGTGTGCGCTGCCTCGGCATCGAGCCGTCGGCCAACGTCGGCCAGGCCGCGCGGGACGCCGGGGTGCCCACGCTCACCGCGTTCCTCACGGAGGAGACCGGCCGCCGCGTCCGCGAGGAGCACGGCCCGGCCGACCTGGTCGTCGCCAACAACGTGTACGCCCACATCCCCGACGTCATCGGCTTCACCCGGGGCCTGCGCGCCCTGGTGGCCGACCACGGGCGGGTCTCCATCGAGGTGCAGCACCTGCTGACGCTCATGGAGCTCAACCAGTGGGACACGATCTACCACGAGCACTTCCAGTACTACACGGTCGCCTCGGCCCGCAGGGCGCTGGCGAGCGGCGGCCTGACGCTGGTGGACGTGGAGCTGCTGCCCACGCACGGCGGCTCGATCCGGCTGTGGGCGGTGCCGGACCCGTCGGCCACGCCCTCCCACCGGGTGGCCGACGTGCTGGCCATGGAAAAGGCCGCCGGGCTGCACGAGCTGTCCGGCTATCACGACTTCGCGGCGCGCGTGGCGAAGGTCCGGCGCGACCTGCTGCGCTTCCTCGTGGACGCGGCGGAGGCCGGGCACACGGTCGCCGGATACGGCGCCCCGGGCAAGGGCAACACGCTGCTCAACCACTGCGGCATCCGGCCCGACCTGCTGCCGTACACCGTGGACCGCAACCCGTACAAGCACGGCCGGTTCACGCCGGGCTCGCGCATCCCGGTGCTGCCGCCGGAGCGGATCGCCGCCGACCGGCCGGACTACGTGCTGGTGCTGCCGTGGAACCTGCGCGACGAGCTGGTCGAGCAGCTCTCCTACGTCCGCGAGTGGGGCGGCCGGCTGGTCTTCCCGATCCCCGAGCTGGAGGTGGTGTCATGAAGGTCGTGCTGTTCTGCGGCGGGCGGGGCACCCGGATGCGCAGCGAGATCCCCGGCGGTGATCTGCCCAAGCCCATGCAGCTCGTCGGGCCGCGCCCGCTGGTCTGGCATGTGATGCGCTACTACGCGCATTTCGGGCACAAGGAGTTCATCCTGTGCCTGGGCTACGGCGCCCAGCACATCAAGGACTTCTTCCTCGGCTACCGCGAGACGGCCTCCAACGACTTCGTGCTGCGCGACGGCCGCGTGGAGCTGCTGTCCACCGACATCTCCGGCTGGTCGATCTCCCTGGTGGACACGGGCGTCGACTCGCCCATCGGCGAGCGGCTGCGCCGGGTGCGCGACCATCTCGACGGCGAGGAGATCTTCCTGGCCAACTACGCCGACGTGCTGACCGACGCGCCGCTGACCGACATGATCCGCCGCTTCACCGCCGCCGACGCGGGCGCGTCGATGATGGTCGTCCCGCCCACCAACACCTTCCACGTGGTGGACGTCACCGAGGCGAACGTCGTCGGCGCCATCACCCCGGTCAGCGCGATGCCGCTCTGGGTCAACGGCGGTTTCTTCGTGCTGCGGCAGGAGGTCTTCGACCACATCCCGGAGAACGGCGACCTGGTGGCCGACGGCTGCGCCGAGCTGGCCAAGCGCGGCCGGCTGCTGGCCTACCGGCACCGCGGCTACTGGCGGCCCAGCGACACCGTCAACCAGCGGCTGGAGCTCGACCGCTCCTGGGAGCGGGGCGAGCGGCCGTGGGCCCTGTGGGAAGCATGATCGGCCTCCGGCCGGGCGCGCTGGCCCGGGTCCTCGCGCTGGGCGCGCACTGCGACGACATCGCCATCGGCGCGGGCGGCACGCTGCTGACGCTCTGCGCGGCCCGGCCCGGTGTGCGGGTGGACGCGCTCGTGCTGTCGGGGGGCGGCACCGAGCGGGAGGACGAGGAGCGGGCCGCGCTGGGCGCGTTCTGCCCCGGCGCCGACCTGGCCGTCACCGTGCTCAAGATCCCCGACGGGCGGCTGCCGTCGTACTGGGAGCAGGCCAAGGACACGCTGGAGGACCTGCGGGCGGAGACGAGCCCCGACCTGATCCTCGCCCCGTGGCAGGGCGACGCGCACCAGGACCACCGCGGCCTGGCCGAGTTGGTGCCCACCGTCTACCGCGACCACCTCACGCTCGGCTACGAGATCGTCAAGTGGGACGGCGACCTCGGCCGCCCCTCGGTCTACCAGCCGCTGGAGCCGGGCACGGCCGAGGCCAAGGCCGACCTGCTGGAGCGGCACTACCCGTCGCAGCGGCGGCGGTCCTGGTACGACCGGGAGGCGTTCCTCGGGCTGGCCCGCGTGCGCGGCGTCGAGTGCGGCGCCCGCTACGCCGAGGCGTTCCACACCCGCAAGCTCACCCTCGACCTGGCTGGAGACTGACTGTGCGGATCCTGCTGACCGGCCACCAGGGCTACCTGGGCAGCGTCATGGCCCCCGTGCTGCGCGGCGCGGGGCACCAGGTGGTCGGCCTCGACTCGGGGCTGTTCGCCGACTGCGTGCTCGGGCCCCTGCCGGAAGAACCGCCCGCCCACGCCGTGGACCTGCGCGACGTGACGCCGGAGCTGCTCGACGGCGTGGACGCCGTCGTCCACCTCGCGGCGCTGTCGAACGACCCGCTCGGGTCGCTGGCGCCCGAGCTGACCTACGCCATCAACCACCACGCGTCCGTACGGCTGGCCCGCCTGGCCAGGGACGCCGGGGCGAAACGGTTCCTGTACGCCTCCACCTGCTCGGTCTACGGCGCCTCCGGCGGCGACGACCTGGTGGACGAGGACGCCCCGCTGCGGCCCGTCACGCCGTACGCGGAGTCGAAGGTCCGCGTGGAGGACGACCTGGTGGAGCTGGCCGACGACGACTTCTCGCCGGTGTTCCTGCGCAACGCCACCGCCTTCGGCTACTCGCCCCGGCCGCGCGCCGACATCGTGCTCAACAACCTGGTGGGCCACGCCCACCTCAGCGGCCAGGTGCGGGTGCTGTCCGACGGCACCCCGTGGCGGCCCCTGGTCCACGCCCGGGACATCGCCGAGGCGTTCCTGCGCGCGCTCACCGCGCCCCGCGAGGCCGTCCACGTGCGGGCCTTCAACGTGGGAACCGAGCGCAACAACGTGACGGTCGCCGAGATCGCGGCCGAGGTCGTCGAGGCGGTGCCCGGCTCCACGCTGGTCATCACCGGCGAGACCGGCAGCGACCCGCGCTCGTACCGGGTGGACTTCTCCCGGGTGCGGCAGGCGCTGCCCGGCTACGAGGCCCGCTGGACCGTCAAGGAGGGCGCGGCCGAGCTGGTGGACGCCTACCGCACGCACGGGCTGACCCGGCACGCCTTCGAGCGCCGCTACACGCGCCTGGCCCGCCTGTCGGACCGCCGCGACGCGGGCGAGATCTCCGCCGAGCTCCGCCCATGACACCGGAGCCCACGACGCCCGAGCCCGCGACGGCCGAGCCCATGACGCCTGAAGAGATGCACGCTTTGGTGGAGCGGCTGTACCCGATCTGCCGCAGCATCACCGGCGACGGCGTCCGGCAGACCCTCGCCGTCATCGGTGAGCGGCTGGCGCTCGACGTGACCGAGGTGCCGACGGGCACGCAGGTGCTCGACTGGACGGTGCCCAAGGAGTGGAACATCCGCGACGCCTACGTCAAGGACCCCTCCGGGCGCCGGGTCGTCGACTTCCGCGCCTCCAACCTGCACGTCGTCGGCTACAGCGTGCCGGTCTCCGGCGTGTTCACGCTGGAGGAGCTGCGCCCGCGCCTGCACACGCTGCCGGAGCAGCCGTCCCTGGTGCCCTACCGCACCAGCTACTACGCCGAGACGTGGGGCTTCTGCCTCAGCCAGGACGTCCTGGACGGGCTCGGCGAGGGGCCGTACGAGGTGCGCGTCGACTCCACGCTCGCCGACGGGTCGCTGACCATCGCCGAGCACGTGCTGCCCGGCGAGCTGCCCGACGAGGTCGTGATCTCCTGCCACGTCTGCCACCCGTCGCTGGCCAACGACAACCTGGCCGGCGTCGCGGTGGCCACGGCCCTGGCCGGCCGGCTGGCCGCGATGCCGACGCGCCGCCACACCTACCGGTTCCTGTTCATGCCGGGCACGATCGGCGCGATCACCTGGCTGGCGCTCAACCGGGACCGCGTCGGCCTCGTCCGGCACGGGCTCACGCTGGCCTGCGCGGGCGACCGGGGGCCGCTGACGTACAAGCGCAGCAGGCGCGGCGACGCCGGCATCGACCGGGCCGTCACCCACGTGCTCGGGGACCGGCCGCACACCGTGCTGGACTTCTCGCCGTACGGCTACGACGAGCGGCAGTTCTGCTCCCCGGGCTTCAACCTGCCGTTCGGGGGCCTCACCCGCACCCCGTACGCGGGCTACCCCGAGTACCACACCTCGGCCGACGACCCCGGCTTCGTCACGCCGGAGGCCATGGCCGACACCCTGGACGTCCTGTGGCGGGTGGTCGGGGTCCTGGAGGGCGAGCGCACCTACCTCAACCTCAGCCCGTACGGCGAGCCGCAGCTCGGCCGGCGCGGACTCTACGGATCTCTCGGCGGGAGAAGTGACACGAAACAGGCTCAGATGGCGATGTTATGGGTGTTGAACCTGTCCGACGGGGACCACAGCCTGCTCGACATCGCCGAACGATCAGCGCTGCCCTTCGAGGCGGTCGAGACCGCCGCGCGGGCGCTGGCCACTGCCGGACTGGTGAAGGAGATCGGTTGAACCTCAGGGTCGGAGACGTGGTGGAGGTACGCGGCGAAGCCGAGATCCTCGCCACGCTGGACGAGCGCGGCGAGCTCGACGGGCTGCCGTTCATGCCGGAGATGCTGGCGTTCTGCGGCCGCCGGATGACCGTCCACAAGGTCGCGCACAAACTGTGCGACACGCAGACCCGCAGCGGGCTGCGCCGCATGGAGCGCGCGGTCCACCTGGCGGGGGCGCGCTGCGACGGCGCCGCACACGGCGGCTGCCAGACGGCCTGCTCGCTGTACTGGAAGGAGGCGTGGCTGAAGCGGGTCGGGAGCGGCGGCGAGGCGTTCCCGGAGGCGCCGGCCGCGCGCGACGGACGGCTCCTGCCGCTGCTGGAGATCAACATCCGCAAGCCCGACTCGGCGGAGCACTACGCCTGCCAGGCCACCGAGCTGCTGCGCGCGGCCCCGGTCTGCCTGCCGGTGCGCAGCCTCGGCCAGTACGTCACCGACGTGCGCTCCGGCAACGTGGGAGCCTCCCGCACGGCCCACGCCCTGCTCATCGGGATCTTCAACCGGCTCCAGGCGGCCAGCAAGCGCCTCCTGCCGGAGAAGCTGTGGTTCCGCGAGGGCCGCAGGTGGGGATTCCTGCGGCCGGGACTGCGCGGGCGCACGCCCACCGGCGCCCTCGACCTCAAGCCCGGCGAGCTCGTCCGGGTCAAGTCGCAGGACGAGATCCTCGCCACCCTCAACGAGGACATGCTCAACCGCGGCCTCGGCTTCGAGGAGGAGATGGCGCGCTACTGCGGCAAGGTGGTGCGCGTCCAGGCCCGGGTCGAGCGGTGCATCGACGAGCGCTCCGGACGCATGCTCACGATGAAGTCCCCCTGCATCACGCTGGAGAACGTGGTGTGCCAGGGGGTGCACAGCCTCAACTGCCCGCGCGAGTTCGTGCCGTTCTGGCGGGAGATCTGGCTCGAACGCGTGACCCCCTGACGGCACCCCCCATCGGAAAGGCACGGATGGACGAGACACAGCGCGTCGAGGAGATCGGCGCCCAGGCCGGGCGTGGGCTGCGCTGGAGCATCCTCGGCAACCTCGTCACGAGGGCCGGGTCGTTCGCGATGGGACTGGTGCTCGCGCGCGTGCTCGCGGCCGACGACTTCGGCACCTACGCCGTGGCGCTGGCGGCGACGCAGCTCGTCATGCACGTCAAGGACGTGGGCATCCAGGCGGCCACCGTGCAGTGGCGGGGCCGCCTGGAGGACATGGCGCCGACGGCCACGGTGCTGAGCTTCGTCTTCGCCACCGGCCTGTACGGCCTCTTCTGGGGGTTCGCCCCGGTCTTCGCCCGGATGGCCGGCAACGAGGACGCCACGGGCGTGGTCCGCCTGCTCACCTCGATCATCCTCATCGAGGCGTTCACCGCGGTCCGCAGCGCCGCGCTGCTGCGCCGCTTCGACCAGGACAAGCTGACCCGCGCCATCATGATCGGGTTCGTGGCGAACGCGGCCGTGGCGATCACGCTGGCGCTGCGCGGGGCGGGCGCCTACAGCTTCGCCTGGGGCCAGGTCGCCGCCTCCGTGGTGACCGGGGTGCTGATCTTCGTCTGGGGCTGGGTCCCGGTCCGGCTCGGCCTGGACCGGGAGGTGGCGGGCCGGCTGCTGCGCTTCGGCATCCCCTCGGCGCTCGGGTTCGGGCTGGAGGCCGTGCTCATGAACGCCGACTACGTCGTGGTCGGCAACGTGCTCGGGGCCGAGCAGCTCGGCTACTACCTGCTGGCGTTCAACGTGTCGAGCTGGGTGCCGGGGATCATCGGCACGGCGCTGCGCTACGTCTCCTTACCCAGCTTCTCCCGCCTCGCCGAGGACCCGGCGGCGCTGTCGGAGGGCGTGCGCAGGTCCGTGCCGGTGATGGTGACCTTCGTGCTGCCGCCCGCGCTGGTCATGGCCGTCCTCGCCCACCCGCTCGTCTCGTTCCTGTACGGCGAGCGGTGGGACTTCTCGGCGGGCGTGCTGCGCTGGCTGGCCGTGCTCATGGTGGTGCGGATGCTCATCTCGTTCCTGGCCGTGGACATCCTGACCGGGCTGGGCGCCACCAGGACGACGGTCTGGCTCAACCTCGTGTGGGCCGCCGCGCTGCTGCCCGCGCTGGTGGCCGGGGCGCACCTCGGCGGCATCAGGGGCGCCGCCGTCGCGCACGCGCTGGTCGCCGCGCTGGTCGCGGTCCCCTTCGCGCTGTTCCTCCTGCACCGGGTGGGCGTCCGGGTGACGCCCGCGCTGCCCGCGCTCGTCCGGCCCGCCGCGGCGGCGGTCGCCGCGGGGGCGCTGATGCTCGTCCTGGACGGGCTGACCGCCGGCGGTCCCGCGCTCGTGCGGCTGGCCGTCGCCGGGGGCGCCGGGCTGCTGCTGTTCGTCCTGGTCGCGGTGCCGGGCACCGCGATGCACAAACTGGTGAGAAGGAGCGCCTGATGGCATTCGACGACACGCTGGTCTCCGTGGGGCTGCCCGTCTACAACGGCGCCGACCGGGTGGAGAAGACGATCACCTCGGTCCTCGCCCAGGACCACCGCAACATCGAGCTGGTCATCTGCGACAACGCCTCCACCGACCGCACCGAGGAGGTCTGCCGCGACTGGGCCGCCACCGACGCGCGGGTCGTCTACCACCGCCAGCCGCGCAACATCGGGCAGCTCCCCAACTTCAGCGACGCCATCCGCCGCTCGCGAGGCGCGTTCTACCGGTGGGCCGGCGACGACAACTGGCTGGCGCCCGACTACGTCTCCCGCTGCCTGGAGGTCTTCGCCCGCGACGAGCGGCTGCTCCTGGTGACCACCCAGCAGGCGTACACCGGCCCCGACGGCACGACGCGGACGGCGCCGTACACGGGGACCGGCTACCTGTCCGACGACCCCGTGGACCGCTTCGCCGAGTCGCTGCGCATGCTCAACGAGGACCCGTTCGCCATGGACCCGCTCTACGCGCTGATGCGCCGCACCCGGGTCATGGCCGTCAACCGAGGGCCCGCCCTGCTGCGGGAGGACGAGATCTTCGCCGCCCGCATGGCGCTGGCCGGCCCGTGGGGGCACGTGCCCGAGGTGCTGGCGGGCCGCGACTGGGAGCCGCAGCGCCTGGCCGACATCGCCCGCAAGCTCGGCGCGCCGGCCTGGCACGTGCGCGTCTCCACGCTGATCCAGTGCAGGGAGCTGCTGCGGGCGCTGGGCGAGGTCGAGCTGACCTCCGCCCAGCGCCGCAGGGGCCGCGCGCTGGTGGCGCGGATGTACGTGCGCCGGCACGGCACGGTCGCCGTCCGGCGCGGACGCAAGCTCGCCGGTCTGGTCACCTCCCGCTGAAGGGCGCCACCGTGCCCTGGTGATGCTCGTCGGTGTCATCAACGACTTCCCTGGGTGATCGTCCTGCGGGAGGGAGTGCCGTCCCTGTCCACCATGTGATGTGAGCGTTAACAGACTGATCCGGGAATGACCGGCGGCGCAACGCGGGTTTCGCGCAGGTTACGCGGCGGCGCCGCGGCCCGTCAATGCTCCGGCAGCGGGTGAGCTGCGGGGGAGTTGCGCCTTCCGTTCACCGACATGTCACGATTCGGTATCGGGCGTGACGCGCCCTTGACGCGGATCCGAGCCTGGGCGACAGTCGAGCACATCGTTGAACCGGTTCGCCTGTTCCGAAGGTTCGCAGGCGGCCCCCGTCCGGGACGGTGCCGCGCCCCGGCTCGCTGTGGCCTGCGAACGCCGACGACAACGGCGCCTTCGCCCAGGCATCCGGCAGGCGGTACGGGAGTCAGGCAGTCGTCAATGTCGAACCGGTTCGACGACCAAGGAGGTGAGAATGGCGACGATCGGGGACGTGGCCCGGGAGGCGGGCGTCAGCCGCAGCACGGCGTCGTACGCGCTGTCGGGCAAGCGGCCCATCTCGGAGGAGGTGCGCCGGCGCGTGCTGGCCGCGGCCGAGGCGCTCGCCTACACGCCGAACGCCGGCGCGCGGGCGCTGGCCACGTCCAGGACCAAGGTCCTCGGTCTGCTCGCCCGCTTCTACACGGACGAGTTCGCGCCCGCGATGATGCAGTACATCCAGGGCGTCACCGACACCGCCCGCGACCTGGGCTACGACACGCTGCTGGTCACCGACGAGGACGGGGCACGGGCGCTGCGGCGCATCACCGACTCCCGCATGGTGGACGGCGTCGTCCTGATGAACATCGCGCAGGACGACCCGAGGCTGCCGATCCTGCGGGCCGCGCCCCAACCGGGCGCCACGGTCGGCCTGCCGGGCGACTGCTCGGGGATCGACGTGTTCGACCTCGACTTCGAGGAGGCCGGACGGGCCATGGTGGACCACCTCCACCGGCTCGGCCACCGCGAGCTGATCCTGATCTCGCAACCGGAGCACGTGGTCGAGCGGGGCGGCGCGTACGTGTGGCGCCTCAGGGACGCCGCGCTGGAGCGGGCGCGCCAGTGCGGCGTCACCCTGCACACCGTGTACGGCGAGTCCCGGCAGCCGGCCGTCGGGCGCCTGCTCCACACGCTGCTGGACACCTACCCGTCGGCCACCGGCCTGCTGATCAACAACGAGGCGGCCGCCGCGGCGCTGCCCTCCGTCGCCCACGAGCGAGGGCTGCGGGTGCCCGAGGACCTGTCGGTCATCGGGCGCTACTCCGCGGAGTTCGCCGCGGCCTTCTCCCTGCCCTATTCGTTCGTCGAGAGCGCGCCCGACCGTCTCGGCTCCATGGCGGTGCGCCAGCTCGTGCGCCGCGTGGAGTCGGCGACGGCCCGCCGCGAGCCCTTCGTCGTGCGCTTCATCTCGCCCGAGCTCGTGTCCCGCGGCAGCACCACGCCGCCGCGGGATCCCCGCCCGCGTACGCCCGCCCGCTAGAACCGGGCGCACCCCACAGAACCATTCGACGGCGCTCGTTTGTTAGCGCTAACACCTGGAGGATTCGGGTGACTCGTCCATCGTTCCCCGCCCGCGCGGCGGCCTTCGGAACCGCCCTCCTGAGCCTGGCCGCCCTGACCGCGTGCGCGTCCGCGCCCACCCCCGGTGGCGACGCCGCCGCGCCGGCCGCCGACGCGAACACCTACACGTGGTGGGACCCGTACCCGCAGCACGACGCCTCCTCCGCCTGGGCCAAGCGGGTGGACACCTGCGGCAAGCAGGCCGGCGTCACCATCAAGCGCACCGCCTACGACACCACGGCGCTGACCAACCAGGCCCTGCTCGCGGGCCAGGAGGGCAACGCCCCCGACGTCATCCTGCTCGACAACCCCGCCGTCTCCACCCTCGCGGACGCGGGGATGCTGGCCACGATGGACGACTTCGGCCTGGACACCGCCAGGTTCGACAAGAACCTCATCGCCGCCGGCGAGCTGGACGGCAAGACCTACGGCATCCCCATCGGGGCGAACACGCTGGCCCTCTACTACAACGAGAAGATCCTCGACGCCGCCGGCGTCGATCCCGCCTCGATCAAGGACTGGGCCTCGCTCGGCGCGGCGCTGAAGAAGGTCAAGGCATCGGGCAAGAAGGCGATCACCTTCGCGGCCATCGGCACGGAGGAGGGCTCCTTCCAGTTCCTGCCGTGGTTCTGGGGCGCGGGCGCGAAGCTCACCGAGCTGGACTCGCCGCAGGCGGCCGAGGGGCTGAGCCTCTGGAACTCCTGGGTCAAGGACGGCCTGGCCCCCAACTCGGTGATGAGCGACTCGCAGAACACCACCTGGGAGGAGTTCCTGACCGGCGAGTTCGGCTTCGCCGAGAACGGCACCTGGCAGATCAACAGCGCCGCGAAGGCGGGCTTCCCGACGGGCATCGTGCAGATCCCGGCCAAGGACGGCGGTGCCGCCCCCACCCCCACGGGCGGCGAGTTCATCACGGTCCCGGTGCAGAAGGACACCAAGCGCTACACCGCCACCAAGAAGATCGTCGAGTGCATGACCACGCCTGAGGGCCTGGTCGAGACGGGCACGACGTTCGCGTACTACATCCCGTCCACCGCCGAGGGGCAGCAGGCGATCCTCGCCAAGGAGCCGAGCCTGAAGCCGTGGGTCGAGGCCGTCCGATCGGCCAAGGGCCGCACGAGCGACAACCTCGGCACCAAGTACCCCAAGATCTCCGAGGCCCTGTGGACGGCGGTGCAGAAGGCGCTCAGCGGCTCGGCCGCGCCCGCCGACGCGCTCAAGGACGCGCAGGCCAAGGCCAAGCAGGCCGTCGGCGGCTGAGTGGATCTTCCATGGCACTCATCCGCACCGACGCGGTGGCGACCGGCGGCAGGCCGACGGCGAAGGTGAGCCCCGCCCCCGGCCGCCGGCCCTCCGGGCGCTGGACGGCCCTCGCCTTCCTCGCGCCGCTCGTCGTCTACCTGCTCGTCTTCTACGCCTATCCGCTGTACCGCAACATCGAGCTCAGCGTGCACGACTACACGCCGCGCGCGTTCGTCCAGGGCGACCCCGAGTTCACCGGCCTGGACAACTACCGCGCCGTCCTGTCGGACGACGCCTTCCTCGCGGCGCTGCGCAACACGGCCCTGTTCACGCTGGTGTCCATCGCCTTCCAGTACGCGCTGGGCCTGGCGCTCGCGGTCTTCTTCCAGCGCGGCTTCCGCCTGTCCGCGGTGCTGCGCGCGATGTTCCTCGTGCCGTGGCTGCTGCCGCTGATCGTCTCGGCCTCGACCTGGTCGTGGATGCTCAACAGCGACAACGGCATCGTCAACGCCTTCCTGCGGGCGTTCGGGATCGGCCAGATCAACTGGCTCACCTCCCCGGGCACCGCGCTGCTGTCCGTCACCGTCGCCAACATCTGGCTGGGGATCCCGTTCAACCTGGTGATCCTGTACGCCGGGCTGCAGAACATCCCGGCCTCCCTGTACGAGGCCGCCGGCCTGGACGGGGCGAACGCCTGGCAGCGGTTCTGGCGCATCACCTTCCCCCTGCTGCGCCCGGTGTCGGCGATCACGCTGCTGCTCGGGCTCATCTACACGCTCAAGGTCGTCGACATCATCTGGATCATGACCAGGGGAGGGCCCGCGGACGCGTCGGCGACGCTGGCCATCTGGTCCTACCGCGAGGCGTTCGGCACGGGGCAGCCCGACTTCTCCCCGGCGGCGGCCGTCGGCAACCTGCTCATCCTCATCGCCTTCGCCGCGGGCCTTCTCCACGTCCGGATGCAGCGGAAGGAGGGAATCTCGTGAGCAGATGGAGGACCGCCGTCGGGGTCGTCCTGACCGGGGTGATGCTCTTCCCGGTCTACTGGATGGTCAACGTCTCCCTCACCAGGACCGGCGACATGCGGGCGGACCCGCCCCACTGGTTCCCCTGGGACCCCACGTTCGAGGGGTACGCGGCGGCGCTCGGCCAGCAGCTTCCGGCCCTGGCCACCAGCCTGTTCATCGGCCTCGGGACCGTCGCCCTCACCCTGCTCGTGGCCCTGCCCGCCGGGTACGCGCTGGCGAAGCTGCTGCCGCGCGGCACCGGCGCGATCGACTTCCTGCTGCTCGTCACGCAGATGATCCCGGCCGTCGTCATGGCCATGGGCTTCTACGCGATCTACATCAGGCTCGGGATGCTGAACACCGTCGCGGGGCTGATCGTCGCCGACTCGACGCTGGCCGTGCCGTTCGCGGTGCTGCTGTTCCGGGCGTTCATGGCGGGCATCCCCCGGGAGATCATGGCCGCGGCGCAGATCGACGGGGCGGGCACCTGGCGCACGTTCCGGTCCGTCGTCCTGCCGCTGAGCCGCAACTCGGTGATCACGGTGTCGCTGTTCGCGTTCCTCTGGGCCTGGTCGGACTTCATCTTCGCCTCGACCCTCAACCGCAGCAGCGACACGATCCCGGTCACGCTCGGCATCTTCCGCTACATCGGCAACAACACCACCCAGTGGAACGCGATCATGGCGACGGCGGTGATCGCGTCCGTCCCCGCCGCCTTCCTCCTCGTTCTCGCGCAGCGCTACATCGCCGCCGGGGTCACCGCCGGCGCAGTAAAGGACTGAACGACCAGTGACGATCACACCTCAGGCGCCGGCCGCCGCCCGCGCCGTCCCCGTGCTGCCCACGAGCGGTCCGGTACGCCCCCTCGGGCTCGGCCAGGTCTCCCTGACCGGCGGTTTCTGGGGCGGCAGGCAGAGCGTGAACGCCGGGGCCACGCTGGCCCACTGCGAGTCGTGGATGGAACGCCTCGGCTGGCTCGCCAACTTCGACCGCGTCGCCGACGGCACGACCTCGCCCGACCGTCCCGGCTGGTCGTTTTCCGACTCCGAGGTCTACAAGCTCCTGGAGGCCCTGGCCTGGGAGGCAGGCCGTACCGGTGACCAGGGGGCGGAGGCCGCGATCAAGCGGCTGACCGCGCGCGTGGCCCGGGCGCAGGACCCCGACGGCTACCTCAACACGTGCTTCGGGCACGACGGTCAGCAGCCGCGCTACAGCGACCTGGAGATGGGGCACGAGCTGTACAACACGGGGCACCTGCTCCAGGCGGCGGTGGCGCGGCTGCGCACGGCCGGCGAGGACGACCTGGTGCGCGTCGCGCGGCGGGCGGCCGACCACGTGTGCCGGACCTTCGGCGCGGACGGCCTGCCCGGGATCTGCGGGCACCCCGAGATCGAGGTGGGCCTGGCCGAGTTCGGCCGGGCGACCGGCGAGGACCGCTACGTCGAGCAGGCCCGGCTGTTCCTCGACCGCCGCGGCCATGGAACGCTCCGGGACATCCCCCTGGGACGCGCCTACTTCCAGGACGACGTCCCGATCCGGCGGGCCGAGGTCTGGCGCGGCCACGCCGTGCGGGCGCTCTACCTGACGGCCGCGGCGGTGGACGTCGCCGTCGAACGCGGCGACGACGAGCTGCTGCGCGCGGTGGAGCGGCAGTGGGAGCGCTCGGTCGAGCGCCGGACCTACATCACCGGCGGGATGGGCTCGCGCCACCAGGACGAGGGCTTCGGCGAGGACTGGGAGCTGCCGCCGGACCGGGCCTACTGCGAGACGTGCGCGGGCATCGCCTCGATCATGGTGTCGTGGCGGCTCCACCTGGCCACGGGCGACGTCCGGTACACCGATCTGATCGAGCGGACGCTCTACAACGTCGTCGCCGCCTCCCCGAGCCCCGACGGGCGGGCCTTCTTCTACGCCAACCCCCTCCACCAGCGCAGCCCGGGCAGGCCGGCCGACCCGGCGCAGGTGAGCCCGCGCGCCGAGGGCGGCACCCGGGCCGCGTGGTTCGAGGTCTCCTGCTGCCCCACCAACGTCGCCCGCACGCTGGCCGGCCTGGCCGGCTACCTCGCCACGACCGACGACGACGGCCTGCAGATCCACCAGTACGCCCCGTGCGCCATCCGCGCCGAGCTGCCGGACGGGCGGCCGGTGGCCGTGGACGTCGAGACGGACTACCCCTCCACCGGCGCCGTCCGGGTCCGGGTCGCGGCGGACGCGTCCTCACCCTGGACCCTCTCCCTGCGGGTGCCCGCGTGGGCGGCCGGCGCGACCGTGACCGAGGACGGGCGGACGCGGCCGGTGGAGCCCGGCACGCTCGCCATCCGGCGGGCCTTCCGGACCGGTGACGTCGTCGTCCTCGACCTGCCGATGCGCCCCCGCTTCACCTGGCCCGACCCGCGCATCGACGCCGTGCGCGGCTGCGTGGCCGTCGAGCGCGGCCCGGAGGTGCTGTGCGCCGAGTCGCGCGACCTGCCCGATCCCGGCGGGCTCGACGCCCTGGTGATCGACGTGGGATCAGGACCGGAGCCGGACGGCGGGGGCGCGCGGGTGCGCGGCCGGATTCCCGCCCACATCGGTCGCGGCTGGGCCTACGCCCCCGGCCGTCCGGCTCCTCTCGCGGAGGACGGGGAACGGTTCGACGTGCCGCTCCGGCCGTACCACTCATGGGCACACCGCGGGCCGGCGAGCATGCGCGTGTGGCTGCCCGCGGAAGGGACCCCGCGACCGTGACCTCCTTCTCCCCGCGGGAGATCCCGTTCAGCTCCTCCGGCTCCTGGTTCGGCTTCTCGCCCGTCGTGGCCGAGGGCGTCTGGGCCGACGACGTGCACCTGGTGTCGCACCAGACCGGCATGCACCCCGTCCTGCGGCTCGTCCCCACCGCCGGGCGGGAGCGGGCCGAGGCCGCCGTCACCGCGACGTCGCACCTGCTCACCTGGACGCATGACGGGGGCCGGATCGACCTGGTCTACGAGAGCCCGGACACCGTCCGGGTGCGCGGCCGCGGCCTCGGGCTGCGGGTGCTCGCCGCCGATCCCGTGCTCACCCCGTTCAGCGGCCCGTACTTCTACCAGGACCCCACCGACGGCTCGTCGGTCTTCACCGTCTACCAGACCGGCCGCCGCTACCGGGTCACGCCGCTCGGCGGCCGCACCGAGCCGCTGGGCGACCAGGCGCTCGGCACCGCCGAGCGCGGGGTGGTCCTGCCGGACGACGCGTGGGAGATCGCCATCGAGGAGTACGAGACCGCCCGCGCCCCCTACGCGCACCGGGCGAGCTTCCCGGAGGTGGCCGAGGCGGCGCGCGACCGGTTCGCGGCCTTCGCCGGCGCCGTGGCGCCATGGCGCGGCGACCGCACCCCGGCGGCCGAGCTCGCGGCGTACGTGCTGTGGTCGGCCACGGTCCGCCCGGCCGGGTTCGTCACCCGGCAGGCCGTGCTCATGTCCAAGCACTGGATGGACAAGGTGTGGAGCTGGGACCACTGCTTCAACGCGCTCGCGCTCGGCGACGGCCTGCCCGCCCTGGCGTGGGACCAGTTCCGGCTGCCCTTCGACCACCAGGACGCCGCCGGCGCGCTGCCCGACTCGGTCGCGCACTCCGAGGTCCTGCACAACTTCGTCAAGCCGCCCATCCACGGCTGGGCGCTGCGCCGCCTCGGTCCGGCGGCCGCCGGCGAGCCGGCCGAGACGTACCGGCTGCTGGAGCGCTGGACGACCTTCTGGCTGACCGCCCGGCGCGCCCCGGGCCGCGAGCTGGCGCACTACCAGCACGGCAACGACAGCGGCTGGGACAACGCCACCACCTTCGACCCCGAGCGGGTCGTCGAGACCGCCGACCTGGCCGCCTTCCTGGTGCTGCAGATGCGCGAGCTGGCCCGCCTGGCCGGGGAGCTCGCCGACCGGCCCGCGGCGGCCCGGTGGACGACGGCGGCCGACCGGATGCGTGAGGCGATGCTCGCCGAGCTGTGGCGCGGCGACCGGTTCGTTGCCCGGGGGGTGCGCTCGGGCCGCACCTGGTCCGGCTCCAGCCTGCTCGACCTCATGCCGATCGTGCTGGGGGAGGAGCTGCCGGAACAGGTCAGCGCGACGCTGGCCGCGCGGATCGGGACGCACCTGACGGAGTACGGGCTCGCCACCGAGCCGCCGACGTCGGAGCACTACCGCGACGACGGCTACTGGCGCGGCCCCGTCTGGGCGCCCTCGACCGTGCTGATCGAGGACGGCCTGCGCCGCGCCGGGCACCCCGGCCTGGCCGACGAGATCAGCGCGCGCTTCCGGGCCCTGTGCGAGAAGTCCGGGTTCGCGGAGAACTTCGACGCCCGCACCGGGGCTGGGCTGCGCGACCGCGCCTACACCTGGACGGCCAGCGCCTATCTCCTGCTGGCCGGCGCCCACGAGCGCGTCGCCGCGCGCAGCTCCGCCATCCCGCGGTAACGCTGGAACGGCAGCTCGAACACCGCGGCGAACCCCCGTGCGAACAGCACCGAGGCCGGCACGGCCAGGACGAGCAGCACCAGGAACCCGGCCACCCCCGGCCCGAGGAGCGGGGCGACCACGAAGTGGTGCAGCGCCACCACGATCGGCGCGTGGACCAGGTAGAGGCTGTAGGAGAACGAGCCGAGCGAGCGGAGCGGCCGGCTGTCGAGCACGCGCACCAGCGGCCGCGGCCGGCCGCCCGCCACGGCCGCCAGGAACAGCCCGGCGGCCGGGGCGAGGGCCAAATCCACCCAGAAGAAGTGCGCGACCGTCCAGACCGGACCGCGCACGGCGACGAGGACGACCACGGGGACGAACGCGGCCAGGGCGAACCAGTGCAGGGGAGCCCGCACCGGCGCGCGGAGCACCCCGGCCGCCAGCACCCCCACCGCGAACAGCACCGCGAACTGCGGGGTCAGCCGCATCAGCAGCGCCACCACGGGCACCCCGCCGGCCAGCAGGCCCACCGCCAGCACGACCACGGTGACGGCCGCCACCATCACCGCCGCGCCCAGCCGCCGCACCACCAGCAGCAGGAGGGGCAGGGCGAAGTAGAGCTGCGCCTCGACGGCGATCGACCAGAACGCCCCGTTGGGGCTCGGCGAGCCGAACAGGTCCTGGACGAGCAGGCCGTGGAAGACCACGCTCTTCGCCGTGGGCGGTCCCTGGCCCGGCTGCGGCACCAGCGTCCACGCGACCGCGAGGCTGAACAGCAGCGCCGCCCAGTACGGCGGCAGGATCCGCCAGGCGCGGCGGCGCGCGAAGCGCCTCAGGCCGCCGAGCCGCCATCCGGACCGGGCGGGCTTGACGGCCAGCGAGAACCCGGACAGCGCGATGAAGACGACGACGGCGACATGCCCGTACAGCAGCCAGCTCGCCCAGACCGGCCCCGTGTCGGCGGGGAAGCCGGGGAAGGACAGCAGCCGGCAGTGGTGCAGCACCACGAACAGCGCGGCCAGGCCACGGATGCCGTCGAGCCCGCCCAGCCGCGCGGGCCGTTCGGGGACCAGTTGTGCCGACCGTTCAGGGAAACCAGCGGCCCCCGGTTCCATGCCCACCCCCGCACCGGCCGGTTCCCGGCCACCGTGAGGTTCATCGGTTCAGGACCGGCCCGCGTAACAAAGCGGATGTAACGGGCGGCTGAGAAAGCCCGATGCCTCATTGGAACGGTTTTTCGGGGGGATTATCGCGCCCCCTTGCTGTGGGTATCGGGCAGGGGATATATGGAATTCTGGAAGACCATTCTCGGCCTTGCCCGGCAGAAGCTGATCGCCGTCCCGGTCGCCGTCCTCGCCGTCGCCCTGGCGTTCACCGGATACCTCCTGATGCCCGAGCGGTATGTGACGAGCGCGTCCATGGTCCTCGTCACCCCCTCGGGCGGCGGCTCGATCGACGGCACCAAGCCCGTCGCGCAGACCAACCCGCTGCTGCAGTTCACCGACGACCTGCGCACCACGGCCAGCATCCTCATCCTGGCCCTGAACACCTCCGACGTGTTCGCCTCCGTCGGCGTCACCGAGGACGGGCCGACCGACCTGACCATCGACGACGGCCGCAGCAACCCGACGCTGCTCGGCGTCGGCACCACGGGCCCGTTCGTCTACGTGCAGGTGGAGAGCGACTCGCCGGCCACGGCCGCCAAGGTCCTGGCGGCCACCCAGGAGCGGCTGCGCCAGGAGCTGGAGGACCGGCAGAACGAGCTGAAGGCGCACCCGATCACGTTCGTCCAGGCCGAGGACGTCGTGCGGCTCGGGCCGAAGGCCGACGGGTCGGCCAAGCTCCAGGGCGCCGTCGGCGGGCTGCTGCTCGGCCTCGTGGCCGGGTTCGGGGCCGCGTACGCGGTCGTGCGCCGCAGGCTGTCCCTCCGCGCCCCCGAGCCCACCCCTGCCCCTGACGCGGAGGGGGAGCCGGATCCGCAGGCGCCCGAGGCGGGCGGGAACGGCTCGGGGCCGGGCCCGTCCAAGGATCTGGACGAGACCGGCCCCATCGACGTGGTGCGGCTCAACGGCCGCTGACCTCACTATTTGCGTCGCGTCGCCAGGTCCGCCAGCGCGGGCGGCACCCAGCGCCTGGCCGTCTGCCGGAAGGAGCTCTTCCACTCCTCGCCCGGCCGCTGCTTGAACTTGGTGTCGTGCTCGTCCAGCACCTCTTCCTCCGGACGGCCGTTGGTGTAGTAGTACAGCGCCATCGACCGGCGGGCCCGGTCGTCGGGGCAGGTCAGCGGCTCCGGGTGGCCGTGGTTGGCGTCGTCGGTGGTGGCGAACAGGACGAACCTGTTGAACACCGGCAGGATGCGGTGCTCGCAGGTGGTCATGTCCTTGTTCCAGAGCTGGAGGTGGCCGCCGTAGGACTCCTCCCAGTCCTTGTTGAGGTAGAGCAGTCCGTTCAGCCGCCGGTCGAGGTCGAGCCGGCGGTGCCGGTTGAAGTCGACATGCACCTTCAGGAACCCGCCGGGCCGGATCTGGTGCAGGCCGCCCCCGTCGTAGTGCGGGTCGGACACCAGGTGCTCGATGCCGGTGAGCCGCTCCAGGAAGTCGATGAACACCTGCCCGTTGAACTCGGCCAGCAGGTGGCGGGTGGCCGGCCCCATCCGCTCGGTGTCGGCGAGCGCGAGCTTGACCTCGCGGGCGTTGTCGAAGCGCTGCCACTCGATGTCGCGGGGCTCGGGGAACTCGGCCAGCACCGGCTCCAGGACCTCGGCGGGCAGGAAGTCGTCGATGACGACGTGCCGGAACGGCGTGGCCTTGAGGAAGCTTTCGCGGTGACTGTCGGCGAGCGGAAGGAGTTCGTCGCGGTGGAAGGTAAAGCTCAGTGCTTGCTGCATCGGTGCTCCCCACCCTGAATGTCGGCGAAATGGCCCGGCAGTGACATCGCGGTGCGCCGTTGTCCCGTTACAAATAACCGGTAACGCTGGATACCGGGAAAAACGATGATCTGTGGGGAGACACCCGTTTTCTGATACGGGAAGGAAAGCGTCTTGGACTTCTGGGGGACGGTCCTGGTCGTGTTCCGCAGGTGGTACGTCACGGCTCCCGCGTTCCTGCTCTCCCTCGCGGTGGCCTTCGGCGTCTACCGGACGATCCCGGCCGTCTACCAGTCGAGCGCGGTGCTGGTCCTGACCGTCCCGGTCACGGGCGGGAGCGTTCCAGCCAACCCCGACTACCCGAACCCCCGGGTCAACCCGCTGCTCAACTACGACGGCGCGCTCAACGTCTCCGCCTCGATCCTGCTCCAGGCGCTCAGCGCGCCCGAGACCGCGGCCACGCTCGGCGCGCCTCCGGGCGGCGACACCTCGTACGTGGTCCACAACGGCAGCTCCAACCCCGAACTGCTGGCCAACGGCCCCTTCGTCATCATCGAGGCCAAGAGCCCGTCGGCCCAGGCCGCGCACGAGCTCGTCGTCAGGCTCGTGGCGCGGGCCAAGCTGGAGATGGACGCCCGCCAGCAGGTGCTCCAGGCGCCGCCGAGCACGTACATCAAGCTCACCGAGATGGTCGCGCCGACCGCGCCGCTGGAGCAGCGCGGCGGCAAGAGCCGTTCGGCGGCGGCGGTGCTGGCGCTCGGCCTGTTCGCCGCCCTGACGGCCGGGTTCGCGGCGGAGAGCGTCGCCCCCGCGTTGAGACGGTGGCTGGACGGACGCCCGGGCGGGCGGCCGAACCTGCGGCTGAGGCGGCGGCCGGCATGACGGCCACGACCGCCTCCGCCGACTCCGCCGCCAGGACGCGGGCGCTGCTGGAGGCGTCCGCGCTGCCGAGGCCGCACCGGGCCGACGGCGCCACGGTCGGCGTCGTGTTCGCGGTCGTCCTCATGATCGTCCCGGCCCGGCTGGTGTACCGGGGGCTGTCGTTCGCGATCACCCCCGCCGAGTCCATCGGCCTGTTCGCGCTGCTGTGGTGGCTGTGCGCGCATTTCACCAGCACGCTCGGCGCCGCCAAGGGCCGTACGCTCGTCCGCTCGGCCGTGTTCGTCCACGCCGCCTCGCTGCTGGCCACGTACGCCTACGCGACGGCCGGCCCGCTGCCCAGGGACGAGGTGGAGCTGGCCGACCACATGCTCGTCACCGCGTTCGCCATGATCGGCGTCGTGCTGCTCGTCGTGGACGGCGTGCGCGGCCGGGACCGGCTCGACCTGGTGCTGAAGACGGTCGCCGTGATGGGCGCGGTGCTCGGGGTGATCGGCGCGGTGCAGTTCCTGCTCAAGTTCGACCCGACGAAGTACATGGTGCTGCCCGGCCTGCGCTACACCCAGGAGGAGCTGTTCATCCTGGAGCGCAACGGGCTGAGCCGGGTGGCGGCGACCACCGGGCACCCCATCGAGTTCGCGGTGATGTGCGCGATGATCCTGCCGATCGCGCTGCACTTCGCGTTCCAGGCGCGGGAGCGGGGCGCGCCCGCGCTGCGCTGGTGGGTGTGCGCGGGGCTGATCGGGGCCGGGATGGTGTTCTCGGTGTCGCGCTCGGCCTTCGTCGGGCTGGCCGGCGCCGCCGTGGTGCTGCTCGCGGGCTGGCCGAGGATGCGGCGGCTGCTCGCGGCCGGTGCCGTGCTGGTCTTCCTCGGGGCCGTGAAGCTCGTGGTGCCGGGCGTGCTGGGGGCCATCATCGCGCTGTTCACCAACATCTCGAACGACTCCAGCCTGCGCTGGCGGACCATGGACTACGCCGCCGCCACCACCGAGATCGGCCGCCATCCCTGGCTGGGGCGCGGGCTCGGCACCTGGTACGCCCCGAAGTACCTCGTCTTCGACAACCAGTACATCCTGACGACCGTCGAGACCGGGATCATCGGCGTGCTGGCCTTCGCGGGGCTGTTCGCGGCCGGCATCTGGTCGGCGCTGCGCGCCCGGCGCCTGCTGGCCGACCCGGCCTCGCGCGACCTCGGGCTCACGCTGGCGGCCTGCCTGGTGGTGCCACTGATCGGCGCCGCCACCTTCGACCTGCGCGCGTACGCGGTGATCACCGGCCTGTCGTTCCTGCTGGTGGGCGCGGCCGGCGCCCTCCTGCGCGAGGCCCGCGCCGCCCGGGCGGCCTCGCCCGGTGGGCCGGCGGCTCGCGCAGGGGAGGGCGGGCTCAGCCGAGCAGCCGCTCCCGCGCCTCCTTCCACGACCCCGCCGCCAGGTCCCGCGCGCTGATCGCGGTGACCGGCAGCGGCCAGCCGATGGCGAGGTCCGGGTCGTCGTAGCGCACGGTCAGGTCCTCGGCCGGGTCGTGCTCCCGGTCGATCCGGTAGCACACGTCGGCCTGCTCGGTGAGCGCCTGGTAGCCGTGGAAGAGCCCCGGCGGAACGTACAGGTGGGCGAACTCCTTGTCGTCGAGCACCACGCTCCAGCTCTCGCCGAACGTCGGCGAGCCGGGCCTGGCGTCCACCAGCACGTCGTGGATCGCTCCGCGGGCGCACCTGACCAGCTTGGCCTCGCCCCGCCCGAGTCGGCAGTGCATGCCTCGCAAGGTGCCGAGCCGCGAGCGGGACTGGCTGTCCTGGACGAACGCCGCCGGGTCGAGCCCGTGCGCGGCGGCCAGGGCCGTGTCGAACGTGCGGGTGAAGAAGCCCCTGTCGTCGTGGTGGGGGGTCGGGACGAAGATCAGGACCCCGTCGAACGCGCCTCGCTCCACTCTCATGCGCCCATGATCGCCGCCCGCCCGCCCCGCCGGAAGCCCTGGCCCGATCTGGTCAAGCCATCCTCGACCGGCGCGCCGGAAACCCTCAGGCGGCCGCCGCGTGACCCCCCATCGCCCCGCCCGCACCGTCAGGTCCCGCCCGCGCCCGGCCCGGGGTCGGCGCGGGGCCTCCGCTGGATCCCGGGTAACGGGTTTGTCTCTTATACCGATTATTTCGTGAAAGGTCGTGAAGTTAGGTCGGCGGCGCGAAGGAGCGACACCATTCCGGCGGATCCCTTCCTCACGACCGATCCCCCGGCGCGGGTGCGCGTCGGAGCGGTCCACGTCCTGGCCCTCACCGAGGCCGCCGTCGCCGAGCACGTCGCCCGCGCGTGGGCGGCCGGTCGAGGCGGCGCGATCGTCACCGCCAATGTGGACATCGTCCGGGCCGCCACCCGCGACCCCTCCCTGGCCGAGCTGGTCGCCGGCTCCGAGCTGGTGGTCGCCGACGGCATGCCCGTGGTGTGGGCCGGCCGCCTGGCCGGGACCGCCATCCCCGAGCGGGTCACCGGCGCCTCGCTCGTCCACACCCTGTCCGCGCGGGCCGCGCGCGCCGGCCGTTCCGTCT
The DNA here is from genome assembly GCF_013363975.1 of Nonomuraea montanisoli. Classification (GTDB taxonomy): domain Bacteria; phylum Actinomycetota; class Actinomycetes; order Streptosporangiales; family Streptosporangiaceae; genus Nonomuraea; species Nonomuraea montanisoli. Next base: position 460,244 of record NZ_JABWGN010000007.1, read on the forward strand.
ACCTGCTGGGCGGTGACCCCGGCGTCCCCGAGACCGCCGCGCGGGCGCTCAAGGCGCGCAGCCCAGGTCTGCGGATCGCCGGCGCCCTCTCCCCGCCGTACGGCTTCGACGCCGATCCCGAGGCGTACCGCGAGGTGACCGGGCAGGTGGTCGCCGCCCGCCCCGGCCTCGTGCTCGTCGGCCTCGGCTTCCCCAAGCAGGAACGGCTCATCCGCGACCTGCGCCCGGACCTGCCCGCCGCCTGGTTCCTCGGCTGCGGCGCGGGCATCCCCATGGCCGCCGGCCAGTTCAGCCGCGCCCCGCGCGCCCTGCAGCGCGCGGGCGGCGAGTGGCTGCACCGCCTCGCGCTGGAGCCGCGCCGCCTGGCCCGCCGCTATCTCCGGGACGACGCCCCCTTCGCCCTCGCGCTGCTCGCCGGCGCCCTGCTCAGCCGGTTCCGACACTCCTGAGTCCCGACGCTCCCGAGAGGCCGTGCCCGCATGCTCGCGATAGTGATCGTCACCTACTTCAGTGAGCGGGTCGTGGGCGACTGCCTGCGCTCGCTGGCCGCCGCCGGCGCGGGCGAGGCCCGGGTGGTCGTGGTGGACAACGACTCGGCCGACGCGACCCTCGACCGCGCCCGCGAGGCGCTGCCCACCGTCGAGATCGTCTCCACAGGCCGCAACGCCGGCTTCGCCGCCGCCGTGAACGCCGGGATCGCCGCCGCCCCCGGTTGCGACGTGCTCGTGCTCAACCCCGACATCCGGCTCGCCCCCGGCGCCCTCACGGCGCTGCGCGAGGCGCTGGCCGAGCCCGGCACCGGCATCACGGTGCCGCGCCTCACCGACGACTCCGGCCACCGGCACCTCTCGCTGCGGCGCCGCCCCACCGTGGCGCGGGCGCTCGGCGAGGCACTGCTCGGCGGCCACCGCGCCGGACGCGTCCCCGCCCTGGGCGAGCTGGTCGTCGCCGCCGAGGCGTACGAGCGGCCCGGCACGCACGACTGGGCGACCGGGGCCGCCTGGCTGGTCTCCCGCCGGTGCCTCGACGCCACGGGCCCGCTCGACGAGCGCTACTTCCTGTACTCCGAGGAGACGGAGTACATGCTGCGCGCCGGCGACCGCGGCTTCGCCGTCCGCTACGTGCCGACCGCCCTCGCCGTCCACCTGGGCGGCGAGCAGTCCACCTCCAGCCGCCTGTGGGCCCTGTCCGCGGCCAACCGGGTCAGGCTCCACCGCCAGCTCCACGGCCGGCCCCGCGCCCTGCTCATGCGCCTGGCCGTCACCCTCAACGAGGCGCTGCGCGCCGCCAGCCGCGGCCGGCCCGGGGGAGAGCGCCACCGGGCCGCCCTGCGCGCCCTGTGGCCCCTGCCGCGCTGGCCCCAGGAGACCGCGCAGCCGGCGCCCGGCTACGTCTGCTTCTCCGCCCAGGACTGGTGGTACCACAACCAGGCGCACTCCGACTTCCAGCTCATGCGCTCGATCGCCGCCCACCGCGAGGTGCTCGTGGTCAACAGCATCGGCATGCGCATGCCCGCCCCCGGCAGGTCCACCCAGGTCGTCCGCCGGATCGCGCGCAAGCTGCGCAGCGTCGCCAAGCTCGTGCGCGAGCCGCTGCCCGGCTTCCACGTCATGTCGCCGCTGCCGCTGCCGTTCTACGGCTCGCCCCTGCTCCGCGCCCTGAACGCGGCGCTCGTCCGGGCCCAGGTGCGGGCCGTGTGCCGGGCGCTCGGCATGCGCCGCCCCGCCGTCGTCGTCACCATCCCCACCGCCTGGGACGTGGTGCGCCCCATGGCCAGGCGGTCGCTGGTGTTCAACCGCTCCGACCGGCACTCGGCGTTCCCCGAGGCCGACGCCGCCACCATCGGTGCGATGGAACGCGCCCTGCTCGCCCGCGCCGACCGCGTCGTCTACGTCAGCCGCGCCCTCATGGCCGAGGAACGCCCCCTCACCGGCGACCGGGCGCACTTCCTCGACCACGGCGTGGACCCGCGCCACTTCACCCGGACCGCCGACCTGCCGCCCGACCTGGCCGCCGTCCCGGGGCCCAGGATCGGCTTCTTCGGCGCCCTGGACGACTTCGTCGTGGACTTCGAGCTGCTCGAACGCCTCGCCGTCGAGCTGCCGGAGGCGTCGCTGGTGCTCGTCGGCGACTCCACCGCGCCCATGGAGCGGCTGACGAAGTACCCCAACGTCCACTGGCTCGGCTTCCGGCCCTACGAGCGGATCCCCGCGTACGGGTCGGGCTTCGACGTGGCGATCATGCCGTGGCGGGACAACGCCTGGATCCGCCACGCCAACCCGATCAAGCTCAAGGAGTACCTCGCGCTCGGCCTGCCCGTCGTCAGCACCGAGTTCGCCGAGCTGGCCGCGTACACCGGCCTGGTCAGGAGCGCCGCCACCCACGCCGCGTTCGTCGAGGCCGTCCGGCTCACCCTCGACACGGGCGGCCCGGCGACGCCCGAGGAGCTGCGCGCGTCCGTGCGGGACGCCTCCTGGTCCGCCCGCGCCCGCGAGCTCATGGCGCTGGCCGAGGGCGAGCGCTGATGCGGGTCCCCCGCCCCCTCCTCGTCGCGCTGGTCCTCCTCACCGCGGCGGCCCTGGTGTGGGTGGTGCTCGACCTGCGCCGCGCCGGGTCCGGGCCGCGCGGGACAGCGTCCCCCGGCCCGGCCACCTCCGCCCCGGCCCTCGCGCCCGTCGACTGGGAGGGCGGCCCCGCCTACTACGCGCGCTTCCCCGCCACCGCCGCCGCCGGCTGGACCGACCCGTCGTTCTTCCCCGTCGGCGTCTGGTACGAGTCCGTCATCACCCAGGACGACGTGGACAAGGACCGCGAGGCCGGCATCAACACCTACGTCGAGCTGACCGAGACCAGCGACATGGCGCTGATCAGGAAGAACGGCATGTTCGCCATCACCGGTAAACCGATCGCCGGGTACGGTCCCGAGACCGTCGCCTGGCTCGTCACCGACGAGGCCGACATGTGGGCCGGCCCCGGCGACGACGGCTGGACCGGCAACTTCCCCGGCCAGGGCCCCCTGTGCGTCCCCGACGACCCGCACAAGGAACGCTGCGGCTACACCGTGATGAAGACCCTCAAGGACCGCCTGCCCAAGAACGACGGCCGCCCCCACTACGCCAACTTCGGCAAAGGCGTCATGATCTGGCAGAACGACCGGCAGGCCGGCAGGTTCGTCAACGACTACACCGACCTCGTCTCCCTCGACGTCTACTGGTACACCAGCTACTACGCCTGCCTGGACGCCCAGAACTCGCTGAAGTTCCGCGCCGACCAGTGCGCCAGGGCCGCCAACTACGGGCTGCTCATCGACCGCCAGCGCAAGCTCGACGCCCTCGACGGCAAGCGGCAGCCCATCTACGCCTTCGTCGAGGTCGGCCGGCCCGCGCCCGAGGACCGGCAGGCGATCGGTCCCGCCCAGCTCAAGGGCGCCGTCATGAGCTCACTCATCCACGGCGCCCGCGGCGTCGTCTACTTCAACCACAGCTTCGGCGGCCAGTGCCAGAGCCAGCACGTCCTGCGCGACGCCTGCGGGGCGGCCACCAGGCCCGCCGTCGCCGAGGTCAACAGGCAGATCAAGGAGCTGGCCCCCGTCCTCAACACCCAGTCGCTCCAGCACGACTTCGGCAAGGGCATCGACACCATGCTCAAGCGGTACGGCGGCGCCTCCTACCTGTTCGCCATGCCCGGCGCCGACGGGGGACCCGGCCCGTACACCTTCACGCTGCCCCCCGGCGTCCCGGCCGGGCAGGTCGAGGCGCTCTACGAGAACCGGCGGATCCCCGTCACCGGCGGCGCCTTCACCGACTCCTTCGCCGAGGAGAGCACCTACCACATCTACAAGATCACACCCTGACGGGCGGCGTACCAGGCGACCGTCCGCCGCAGGCCCTCCTCCAGCCCGACCCGCGCCTCCCAGCCGAGCAGCTCCCGCGCCGGCCCCGTCTCGGCCGACTGCGGCACGTCCAGCGGCCGGTCCGCCACCGCGCCGAACCGCGGCCCGCCGCCGGCCCCGACGATCCGGTAGAGCAGCTCCACCACCTCCCGGACCGACGCCCGCACCCCCGTGCCCACGTCGACCGCGTGCCCGACGGCCCGCCCGCCCGCGCCCGCCGCGGCGAACGCCTCCACCACGTCGTCCACGTACACCCAGTCGGCCACCTTCGCGCCGCTGGTCAGCCGCGGCTCCTCGCCCCGCAGCAGCGACAGCGTCACGTACGGCACCAGCTTCGCCTCGTCACGCTGGCCCGGCCCGTACACCATCGTCGGCCGCACGATCGTGCACGGCACCCCCCACAGCCGGTGGAACAGGTCCGCGTACCCCGAGGCCGCCGCCTTGGCCATCGCGTAAGGCGACGGCGGCGCCGCGTGCCCGTTGCCCGGCCGCGGCTCCTCGCTCGACCCCGCCAGCACCACCCGGCTCCCCGACCGGGCCGCCGCCGCCAGCACGTTCACCGTGCTCGTCAGGTTGCCCGTCAGCGTCGGCAGCACCACGCCCATCTCGCGGGCGCCGTCCACCTCGCCCGCCAGGTGGTGGACCACCTCCGGCCGGACGGCGGCAAACAGCTCCTCCACCGCCCGCGCGTCGCGCAGGTCCACCTGGTGCCACACCACGCCCGGCGCCTCCGGCCGCGGCGAACGGCTCACCCCGTGCGCCTCGCCCGCCGCCCCGAGCCGCCGCAGCAGGTGTGAGCCGATGAAGCCGGTGGCGCCCGTCACCAGTGAGCCCGACATGACATCCCCCGATAGGTTGTCCGGACATGACGAAGGGGGCGGCTCCTCGCCGCCCCCTCACTGTCGCCCCTAACCGATGCGCCAGGTGTCGCCGCCCATCAGCAGGTCGGACAGATCGCCCGGCCCCTGCTGCGCCACGGCCTCCTCGAGCTGCTCGGCCATGAGCACGTCGTACGCCGGCCGGTCCACCTGGCGGAAGATGCCGATCGGCACGTGCTCGAACGCCGGCTCGTCCAGCCGCGACAGCGCGAACGCCAGCGACGGGTCGGGCGAGTGCGCGTCGTGGACGAGGATCCGCTCGGCCGCGACGTCGGCCCGCGGCACCACCGCGATGCGGCCGTCGTCGCCCCGCACGACCGCCTTGGACGCCGACACGATCGGCTGCCCGTGCTCCAGCCGCAGCGTGATGTCGTCGCGGACCTCGGGGTCCTTCAGCGGCTCGAAGGCGTTGTCGTTGAAGATGTTGCAGTTCTGGTAGATCTCCACCAGCGACGTGCCGCGGTGGGCGGTCGCCTCGCGCAGCACCGACTGCAGGTGCTTGCGGTCGGAGTCGATGGTGCGGGCCACGAACGACGCCTCGGCGCCGAGGGCCAGCGAGATCGGGTTGAACGGCTTGTCCAGCGACCCCATCGGCGTCGACTTGGTGATCTTGCCGACCTCGGAGGTCGGGGAGTACTGCCCCTTCGTCAGGCCGTAGATCCTGTTGTTGAACAGCAGGATGTTGAGGTTGACGTTGCGGCGCAGCGCGTGGATCAGGTGGTTGCCGCCGATCGACAGCGCGTCGCCGTCACCCGTGATCACCCACACGCTGAGGTCCGGCCGGCTCGCGGCCAGGCCCGTCGCGATCGCCGGCGCGCGGCCGTGGATCGAGTGGAAGCCGTAGGTGTCGAGGTAGTACGGGAAGCGCGAGGAGCAGCCGATGCCCGAGACGAACACGATGTTCTCGCGCCGCAGCCCCAGCTCCGGCAGGAAGCTCTGCACCGCGGCCAGGATCGCGTAGTCACCGCAGCCGGGGCACCAGCGGACCTCCTGGTCGGACTTGAAGTCCTTCAGGGTCTGCTTGGCGTCGGTCTTGGGGACGAGGGACAGGCCCTTCCCGTTGAGCAGCTCAGTCACTGTCGATCACGTCCTGGATCACCCCGGCCAGCTCCTCGGCCTTGAACGGCAGGCCGCGCACCCGGTTGTAGCTGATGATGTCGACGAGGTAGCGGGCCCGCAGCAGGAGCGCGAGCTGGCCGAGGTTGATCTCGGGCAGCAGCACCTTGTCGTAGCCCTTGAGGACCTCGCCGGTGTTGGCCGGCAGCGGGTTGAGGTGGCGCAGGTGGGCCTGCGCGACCTTGCCGCCGGACTTCCTGATCCGCCGCACCGCCGCCGCGATCGGTCCGTACGTCGAGCCCCAGCCGAGCACGAGCACCCGGGCGTCGCCGTCGGGGTCGTCCACCTCCAGGTCGGGCACGTCGATCCCGGCGATCTTGGCCGCGCGCGTCCGGACCATCAGGTCGTGGTTGTCGGGGTCGTAGGAGATGTTGCCCGTGCCGTCGGCCTTCTCGATGCCGCCGATGCGGTGTTCGAGACCCGCCGTGCCGGGGATCGCCCACGGACGCGCCAGCGTCTCCTCGTCGCGCTTGAACGGCAGGAACGCGCCGTCCTCGCCGTTGGGCTCGGTCGTGAACGCCTGCGAGATGTCGGGCAGCTCGGAGATCTCCGGCAGCCGCCACGGCTCGGAGCCGTTGGCGAGGTAGCCGTCGGACAGCAGCATGACCGGCGTGCGGTACTTCACCGCGATCCGGGCCGCCTCGATCGCCGCGTCGAAGCAGTCGCTCGGCGACATCGGCGCCACGACCGGCACCGGCGACTCGCCGTTGCGGCCGTACATCGCCATCAGCAGGTCGGTCTGCTCGGTCTTGGTCGGCATGCCGGTGCTCGGACCGGCCCGCTGCACGTCCACGATGATCAGCGGCAGCTCGGTGGTGACCCCGAGTCCCACGGTCTCGGCCTTGAGCGCCACACCCGGGCCCGAGGTCGTCGTCACGCCCAGCGCGCCGCCGAACGCCGCGCCCAGCGCCGCGCCGACGCCCGCGATCTCGTCCTCGGCCTGGAAGGTCCGCACGCCGAACCGCTTGTGCTTCGACAGCTCGTGCAGGATGTCGCTGGCCGGCGTGATCGGGTACGAGCCGAGGAACAGCGGCAGCTTCGCCTGCACCGAGGCGGCGATCAGGCCGTAGGCCAGCGCCTGGTTGCCGGAGATGTTGCGGTAGACGCCCGGGGCCAGCCGGGCCGGCTTGACCTCGTACGACACCGAGAACGACTCGGTCGTCTCGCCGTAGTTCCAGCCCGCCTGGAAGGCGGCGATGTTGGCCTTGGCGATCTCGGGCTTCTTGGCGAACTTCTGCTGCAGGAACGTGATCGTGTGCTCGATCGGCCGGTGGTAGAGCCACGACAGCAGGCCGAGGGCGAACATGTTCTTCGAGCGCTCGGCGTCCTTCTTCGACAGGTCGAAGCCCTCCAGGGCCTTGACCGTCAGCGACGTCAGCGGAACCGCGTGGACCCGCCACTCCGCGAGGGTGTCGTCCTCCAGCGGGTTGGTCTCGTAGCCGACCTTCTGCAGGTTGCGCTTGGTGAACTCGTCGGTGTTGACGATGATGTCCGCGCCCCGGGGCAGGTCGCCCAGGTTGGCCTTCAGCGCCGCCGGGTTCATCGCGACGAGCACGTTCGGCGCGTCGCCGGGCGTGAGGATGTCGTGATCGGCGAAGTGCAGCTGGAAGCTGGACACGCCGGGCAGGGTGCCGGCGGGCGCGCGGATCTCGGCCGGGAAGTTGGGCAGCGTGGACAGGTCGTTGCCGAACTCCGCCGTGCCGGCGGTGAAGCGGTCACCGGTGAGCTGCATGCCGTCGCCGGAGTCGCCGGCGAAGCGGATGATCACGCGGTCGAGTTGCTGGACCTGCTTCGTCACAGCTCAGTCCTCCTCGACGCGCCAATGCGCGGTCGCTTGGGGCGCGTTCTCAGTTCCATGCTAGATCCTCGCGAGGTTCAACACGTTTCCTCAGCGCATAACGCGGGTAAACGCGGTGGGATTCAGGGGGAGGTTGTTGAACCGCTAGGGGTGACACAGTGCCGACGCGAGCCTGCCGAGGTCGAGGTGCAGGCGGGCGAAGAGGACTGTTCGGGTCACGAGGGCCAACTATACGTGGCCCATGGGGGTGCGCCGCCTCAGGGGCCGTTCACCTCGGTGGCCGTCGCGGAGCGGTAGAAGTGCCCGGGCTCCATGCCTGGTGAGCCGTACAACTCCGGAACGGTGACGAAGGTGTAACCCTTGTCGCCCAGCTTCTTGAGGATGTCCGGAACCGCGTCCGCGGTCGCGCCGTTGGTGTCGTGCAGCAGGATGATCGCGTTGGCCCGGGCGCCGCTGACGGCCCGGTGGGTGATCGTCCGCGCGTCCTCCCCGAGGCCCTCGGGATCCTCGGGCGTGTCGCGCGTGTCCACGTCCCAGCCGACCAGCGCCACGCCCACCCGGTGCGCCGCCTCCAGCACGTCCGGGCTCGCCACGCCGTACGGCGGGCGCGCGAGCGCGGGCATCCGCCCGGAGGCTTCCGTGATCACGTCCTGGGTGCGGCCGAGCCCGTCGATGATCCGGTTCAGCGGCAGCTTCGTCAGGTCGCGGTGCGCCCACGAGTGGTTGCCGATCACGTGGCCCTCGTCGTGCATGCGGCGCAGCACGGACGGGTTGGCCTCGGCGTTGGTCCCGACGGCGAAGAACGTCGCCCGCGCGTCGCCGTCGCGCAGCGCGTCGAGCACGCGCGGTGTCTGGGGGCCGGGCCCGTCGTCGAAGGTCAGGGCGACGCACTTGGCCTTGGCGCAGTCCACGTGCCGGGGGATCGGTCCGGCGGGGGCGGCGGCCTGGACGCCGGAGCCGGCCCGTGTCCCGGCGCCGACCGGCGGCTTGTCGTCCGGTCGGGCGGTGCTCGGGGCCGGGCGGGGCTCGTCCGGTCGGGCGGTGCTCGGGGCCCGCAGCTCGGCCGGCCCCTCCTCGGGGGCGATCGGGGGAAGGGCGGTCTCGCGGGGCGCCGTCATGGCGGCGGCCTGGGCGAGCCGGCCGGTCCCCGACAGCAGTGGCTGGATCTGCCACGCCGGGACGGCCACCGCGACGCGCCCCAGCGAACAGGACCCGATCTCGCAGTCGTCGAACTCCACGACCAGGTCGCCCATCCGGTTGAACGCCATCGAGTCGAGCCGGTCCTGGGTGGCCGTCACGGCGGAGCGGTCCACGGCCGCGCCGCGCGACTCCAGGCCCTCCCGGACCAGCCGGGCCGCCTCCTGGACCGCCGGCTTGCCCGCGAGCAGCCCGGTCGAGCCGACGACCTGGTCGTGGCGCCGGTCGTACCAGAAGGTCCTGGTGGAGCGGGCCCATCCGGCGCCCACGTACTCGCCGCTGCGCAGCCGTACCCCCACCACGTCGGGGGAGGCGGCGGTGAGCTGCCACTGCACGTTCAGCTCGGGCCGGCGCAGGGAGGTGCTGGTGAAGGCGCTCTCGCTGAGGTGGTCGGCGAGGGGGAGGGCGCGTGCACCGCCCTCGGTGAGGGGGCTGCCCTTGGCGTGGGGCCCGTCCTTGGTGTGGGGCTCGTCCTTGGTGTGGGCCCTGTCCTTGCTCGGGGGCCTGCTCGCCTTGTAGCCGGTGCCGCGGCCCTTCGAACCCGTCCTGTAGCCGGCGCCGGAGTTCTGGTCCTTGTAGCCCGTGCCGGGGTCGCGGGGGCGGAGGGCGTCGGACGAGGCGGCCGACACGACGGCGCGGAAGGCGTGGAGCTGCCGCTCGGCCTCCCTGTGGAGCGCGGTGCCCAGCGCCGGCGCGCCCTTGAGCTGCGGATAGGTGATGTGCACATACCGGCGCGCGCTCTCGCCCTCGCTCAGCGACCGTGAGGTGAGCCCGTTCACCGTCGAGGGGTTGACGTAGTCGAGGAGGGTGGGGTCCGCGGGCACGACGATGTTGCGCTCATGGGAGCCCGAGCTCAGGCCGCAGCCGCCGCTCGCGAGGGCGAGCAGCGCGAGTCCACCGATGAGGCGCAATTTGTGCATAGCTGCCAGGTTATGGTGGCGATCATCCCTTTTACTCCGATTTGGGGGGATAGGTCCGGAGGTTTGACTGGGTTACGATCGGGATGTGGACGGCTACTTCGGGTCCTACGCGCTGGTCGCCGCGCTGTTCGCGATCGGCGTGGCCATCGTGGCCGGGGCTCTCATGGCCAACCGGCTGCTGCGGCCCACCCGGCCGACCCCCGACAAGCTGACCTCGTACGAGTGCGGCGTCGATCCCGTGGGCGAGGGCTGGGCGCAGTCGCAGGTCCGCTACTACGTCTTCACGTACCTGTACGTGGTGTTCGCCGTGGACGCGGTGTTCCTGTTCCCGTGGGCGACGGTGTTCGACGCGCCCGGGTTCGGGCTGACCACGCTGGTGGAGATGTTCGTCTTCCTCGGCTTCATCGCGCTGGGCATCCTGTACGCCTGGCGCAAACGCGTCCTCACCTGGACCTGACCTCTCACTCGCGGGCCGGATCTACACCTGAGGCCGATCAGGCGGGACAATGGAGACATGGCAGCGACGGATCTCCCGATGCCCACCGTGGGGCCGGCCTCCCGGCTGGCGCCCAAGCCGATGCGCTTCGTCCTCAACTGGGGGCGGCGCTACTCGCTGTGGGTGTTCAACTTCGGGCTGGCGTGCTGCGCCATCGAGTTCATCGCCACGTCGATGAGCCGGCACGACTTCATCAGGTTCGGGGTCATCCCGTTCGCCAACGGTCCCCGGCAGGCCGACCTCATGATCGTCTCGGGCACCGTGACCGACAAGATGGCGCCGGCCGTCAAGCGCCTGTACGAGCAGATGCCCGACCCCAAGTACGTGATCTCGTTCGGCGCCTGCTCCAACAGCGGCGGGCCGTACTGGGACTCCTACTGCGTCACCAACGGCGTGGACCAGATCATTCCGGTCGACGTCTACGTGCCGGGATGCCCGCCGCGGCCCGAGGCGCTGCTGTACGGGATCATGAAGCTGCAGGAGAAGATCGCCGGGGAGAAGCTCAGCGACCGCTACCTCTGGTCCCGGGCCCACGGCGCGTCGCCGGAGGCGCCGGCCGCCCTGGAGACGCCGGGTGCGTCGTCGGATCCGGGCGCGTCGTCGGATCCGGGTGCGTCGCAGGGGGAGGCGTGAGCGCCGGCCGGGCCGCCGCGGAGACGGCCGAGCGCTTCGGCGGCGACCGCGTCCGGATCACCGAGTCGTACGGCGAGACGACCCTCGACGTCACCGACCCCGGCGACTGGATCGAGGTCCTGACCGCGCTCAGGGACTCCGGCTACGCGTTCTTCGACTGGCTGACCGGCGTGGACGAGCCGCCCGAGACGTTCGTGATCGTCGCGCATCTGTACGACCCGGTGGCCTGCCGCCGCGTCCTCGTGCGGACGAGCGTGCCGCGCGCCGAGCCGCGCCTGCCGTCGGCCGTCGGCGTGTTCCGGGGCGCCGACTGGCACGAGCGGGAGACGTACGAGATGTTCGGCGTCGTCTTCGACGGCCACCCGAACCTGGTGCCGCTCCTGCTGCCCGACGGGTTCGAGGGCCATCCGCTGCGCAAGGACTTCATCCTCGCCGCCCGGGTCGCCAAGGCGTGGCCGGGGGCCAAGGAGCCGGGAGAGTCGGGCCACGGCGCGCCGAGCCGCCGCAGGACGCTCCCGCCCGGAGTCCCGGCCGACTGGGGCAAGGCCCCCGATGCCTGACGAGCGCGTCGGGCGACGTGTGACGCGTTGTGAAGGCGGGGGACGACGCCAGACGCGTGACCGGCCCGAGCGCGGGGGACGGTGGTTGCTGCCTCACGAACCCAAGTGGGGACGACAGTCGATGCCCGTCCCGTCCGACTAGTCCGATCAGGAGGCTGCGCCCGATGCTTGACGTAGTGATCAGCTTCGTCGTGATCCTCGCCGTGTTCCTGGTCCTGCCGCTGATCGTGGGGCAGACCGAGCACAAGGTCATGGCCCACATGCAGTCGCGCCTCGGGCCGATGTACGCGGGCGGCTTCCACGGGTGGGCGCAGCTGATCGCCGACGGGGTGAAGTTCGCCCAGAAGGAGGACGTCATCCCGGCCGCGGCCGACCGGCGCATCTTCATGATCGCCCCGGGGGTGGCGCTGGTCCCCTACCTCGTCGTGATGATCGTCATCCCGATCGACCAGGGCCGCGTCGCGGTGAACCTGGACCTGGGCCTGTTCTTCGTGCTCGCGGTGATGGGCATCGGCGTGCTCGGCTCGATCATGGCCGGATGGGCCTCGGCCAACAAGTACTCCGTGCTCGGCGGCATGCGCGCGGCCGCGCAGCTCATGTCGTACGAGCTGCCGCTGGTGCTGGCCGCCTCGTCCGTCGCGATGGCCGCGGGCACGCTGTCCCTCCCCGGGATCGTCGAGGCGTGGCAGTGGTGGTGGCTGCCGTGGCAGGCCATCGGCGGCGTGGTCTTCTTCCTGGCCGGGCTCGCCGAACTGCGGAGGCCGCCGTTCGACATGCCCGTCGCCGAGTCCGAGATCATCATGGGCCCGATGACCGAGTACACCGGCATGCGCTTCGCCCTGTTCATGCTGTCGGAGTACGTCGGGATCGTGGTGCTGTCGTTCCTGACGACGGTGCTCTTCCTGGGGGGCTGGCACGGCCCGCTGCTGCCGGGCTGGCTGTGGACGCTGGTCAAGGTGTTCGCGCTGGCGTTCGTGGTGATCTGGCTGCGGGTGAGCTTCCCGCGGCTACGCGAGGACCAACTCCAGAAGCTGGCGTGGGTGGGGCTGGTGCCACTGGCCCTGGTGCAGCTCGCACTGACCGGCGTGGTGAAGGTCCTGACCTGACGGCAACCAGCACCACCAGCGCACACCACCACCAGCGCACACCACCACCAGCGCACCAGCGGCGTACACCACCACCAGCGCACCAGCGGCGTACACCACCAGCAGCGGCGCACATCACCAGCGGCGCACAGCAGCAGCTTGCCCGGCACGCTGCTGACCGGCACCGCCGCCAACACCAGGCCCGCCGGCGGCCCCGAGCCGGCCGGTGCTGGCGGCGCGATCGCTCGCCCGAGAAGGCTTCCATCCCATGGATGGGCGTCCCCAGATGCGGCGTCCCCACATGCAGGGGATGAAGCGCCGCAAGATGCGCCGCAATGCGCTCCCCGAGGGACGCCGTGCACCTCTCCTCATCCGCATCGCGCTCTTGCTATCGCTCCGATTCGTCCACGGGCCGACCCAGCTCCCCGAGGGTCTGCAAGAGCCGCTCCCGCGCAGCAGCCAGGCGTCCGCTGTAGTCCGGCATGAAGACCTCGACCAGTGAGGTCTCCAGCCTCCCGGCGATCACATGGAGCGGTGACCAGACCGCACGGTCCTCGCCGACCAAGTCGCCGAACTCCGCAGTGCCGATCACACGGTCGAGCCAGTCAGAGAGCACCAGGGCCTGATCCTGCGTCAACTTGATCGTGAACTCGCCCTCCGCCACTCTGCCGAGAGTAGCGTTGCCCAGCACGGCGAACGCTTGTGGTCACTGCACGGGACATGCACCGGTGCGGTGACCGGAGACGTTCACCCGCCATGTCCCTGATCACTCGAAATCGACACTGAAAACGACGAACACGCACAGGAGTACCGCCAGGCGGAGGACAGCGAAAATCGCTGACATGAACGGCGGTGACCTGTAATCCGTCCCTCCGCGGCTTCGATGCCACCACCGCCAGGTCTCAAGAGATGAGTTCGCCTGGGCGATCGGCGCGGCGCCCAGGTTCGGCCGGCACTCACTAACCCGGTGAACCTTTCCAGTCACAGCACCCGCTATCTGCCTTCCGCCCGGAAAGCCGTGACCGTCCACCTGAACACTCAAACCGTCCCCTGGAGACGTCAGGGATGTCCGCATCCTCCCTGGAGACGTCCTGAGCATCGCCCCGTTGCGGGTGTCCGCCCCGGCCGTGCAGCCCCGTGACACTCCACATGCAGCCGCGTCCCCTTCTCCCGGTGGCTCATTCTCTCGATGGAGACGTCCGCTGGCGGAGAGCCGGGCGGCTGTCACCCACGCTGGCGTGAGGGGGCGGGCCGAGGGCCAGGCCAGGCCGAGCCGCCCGGAGTCCGGCGATAAATCCTTCGCCTCGGCCGGACGCGGTCCTGTTACATGTTCCGCATGCTGACGAGGGGATACCTGCCCGAATGACGACCATCGACGACGCGACTCTGGCCCGCCTCCACGACGCCTACCTCCAGGCGTTCGCCGATCTGCCCGGACCCCTCTTCAGCCGGCGACGCTTCCAGTGGCTGTTCACTCACGGCTCGCCCGGCCAGCGACACGAGGTCCGCGTGGTCGAGGAGGGCGGCGAGCCGGTGGCCTGTTACCGGCTGCGGTTCCCGGAGCACGACAACACGCACATCGCCTGGCTGGATCCGCTGTTCGTACGCCCGGACCGGCGCGGACGTGGCCTCGGCGCGCGGCTGCTGGACGAGGCGGCCGGGCGGGCGCGCGCCAACGGCCGCAGCCTGCTGTTCGTGGAGACCCCGACCGACGGAGTCGGGGCGCGTTTCGCCGTTGCGCACGGCTTCACGGTGTCCGTGGCCGAGGCCCGCCGCACCCTCGACCTGCGTACGGCCGACTGGGCGGGATTCCGGCGGATGCTGCCCCCAGTGGAGGGGTACGAGGTCGAGCTCTGGACCGGCCCGACCGCCCCGGAACGGCTGGCCGATCTGGGCACGGTGATGGGCGGCATGAACGACGCCCCTGCGGACGCGAGCACGGAGCACTCCCACTTCGACGCCGAGCGTGTCCGCGCACACGAGGAATCGATGGTGCCGGGCGGGCTCGACTGCTACACCGCGATGGCCCGGCGAGTCGGCGACGGCGCACCGGCCGGGTTCACCCGCATCTTCCTCGACGCGGACCGGGAGGACGGCTGGGCGCTCCAGACCGACACCGCCGTCCTCCGTGCGCACCGCGGCCACCGCCTCGGTCTCCTTCTCAAACTGGCGAACCTGCTACGCCTTCGAGAGCGCGAGCCGCAGCTTGAACGGGTGGTCACGTGGAACGCCAAATCCAACGCCCACATGCTCGCGATCAACGAGGCCATGGGCTTCCGCCTGCTGGACGAGTGGAACACCTGGCGCCTGCCCATCTGACCGTGGGCTCGCCGGACCTGGTCGACCGCCTGAGATGAATCGGCCTACGGCGGCCACGTGGGATGAATCGGCCTACGGCGGCCGCCTGGAAAGGAACGGCCTACGGCGGCTGCCTGGGAAGAATCGGCCTACGGCGGCCACATGGGCCCGCTGCTACCCCTCTGCCGCGAGGCTCGGCCGCGTCATCTTGTCGCCAGGTCCCCGTTCCAGCCGGGGGCTCGCCCGCGATGCAATGTGGTCCAGCCCCACCAGCTGGCCCAGCAGGGAGCTCGGTGTCCTAAGGCTGCCAGCCATCGTCACCAGACCCGGCAGCCTTGACCGCACGCCAGAGCCACACGGCAGGGTGCGCCGCACGGCGGATGAACCACACGGTGGATGAGGTGCGCGGCGGATGAGGTGCGCGTGGGCAAGGTGTACGGACTGAGCTGCACGATAAATGAACCGCACGCCGGATGAACCGCGCTCCGGATGAGTTGCACGGTGGATGACCACATGGCGGATGAACCGCACGGCGGATGAACCGGACAGCGGACTTGCCGGACAGCGGACTTGCCGGAGCGGACTTGCCGGACAGCAGACGAGCCGGACAGCGGATTATCCGGACAGGTGGATTATCCGGACAGGTGGATTATCCGGACAGGTGGATTAGCCGTACGACGGATGACCCTATGTCGGGATGAGCCGGATGGCAGATCATTCCATCAGTGGATGATCGCCAACATCACATCCGAAGCAGCCGGACGGTCCTCGGGAGCCTTCTGCAGGCACGCCCCCACGATCTTCCGTAAGCCCGGAGGCAACGGCGACAGGTCCGGATGGAACGTCAGCACCCTGTGGAAAACCGCCGGCACCGTGTCCTCGCCGAACGCCGGCCGTCCCGTGGCCGCGAACATCATCGTCACCCCCCAGCTGAACACGTCCGACGACGGCCCCACCGCCGCCCCCGTCAACTGCTCGGGCGACATGTACGGCGGCGTGCCGACCATCTTCCCTGACGTCACCGTCACCTGGTCGAGCGCCCGCGCGATGCCGAAGTCGATCACCCGCGGCCCGTCGTTCCCGATCAGCACGTTGCTCGGCTTGAAGTCACGATGCACGATCCCGGCCTTGTGGATGGCCGCGAGCGCCCCGGCTGTGGATAACGCCAGCCGCGTGAGACTGTCCTCGTCGCGCGGCCCGTGGTTGCGCACGAGCTGCTCCAGCGACGGCCCCTCCACGTACTCGCTCACGATGTACGCGTCCTGCCCGCTGATGTTCACGTCCAGCACCCGGGCTGTGGAAAACGTCGCGACTCGCCGCGCCGCCTCCACCTCGCGGGCGAAGCGGGCGCGAGCCGTCTCGTCGACCAGGTCGTGCAGCACCTTCACCGCCACGCGCCCGCCGTTGGGCGCCTGCGCCAGGTAGACGGCGCCCTGCCCGCCTCGGCCGAGGGACCGCAGCACCCGGTAATGCCCGATCCACTCCGGCTCCCCCGGGTTCCGTTGGTGGTACGTCGGCGCGGTGGTGCGCTGGTGGATGTCGGGCCCGGGAGTGCGCGGGGACGGGCTCCGGCGCAGGTCGGGCGGGGAATGGCGCGGGGGCTGACTCTGGTGGAAGTCGGGCGGCGAATGGCGTGGGGACGGACTCTGGTGGATGTCGGGCCGAGGGATGTACGGGGACGGGCTCTGGTGGCTCGCCTTGGCCGCGAAGGGAGGCTGGCTCAGGTGGCGCGCCCTGACCATGCGCGGCACGAGGATGCCGGAGTGGATGACGCCGCCCAGCCAGGTCACCACCAGGGCGAGCGAGATGAGCGAGGACATCGGCTCCGGGATGTCCTCGAACCGGTCGTACGCGAAGATGACGATGAGGAACGAGCCCACGCAGACGGTGTAGAAGGCGGCGGCGATCACCTGCCACACGCTGCGCAGCCAGAACGCCGCGAACGCGATCGTGAACGGCGTCAGCATTCCGCACGTCAACAGCGGCAGGGCGGCCCACAGCACCGCAGCGGCCCATGCCAGGCCACTGGGACCGCGCGTCCGGCTGTTCAACATGCCGGAAGGCTATCGCCCCACTCTGGTTCATATCGGCTGTGGAGCCATCTTGTGGATAACCTCCCGATAACCTGTGGATAGCTGTGGAAAAACTGGGGACAACGCGACCGGCGCATTCACGTGCGCGGTCAAGTGCGCAATGATGATGACCATGGCGCGGATACCGGGTGTTGGGTTGGCGAAGGGACTCTCCGTCACCCTCCGGCACATGCTGCGCAAATCCGTCACCCAGCAATATCCCGAGGTCAAGCCGGATCTCCCCCCCCGCAGCCGCGGCGTCATCGCCCTGGTCGAGGAGAACTGCACCTCGTGCATGCTGTGCGCCCGTGAGTGCCCCGACTGGTGCATCTACATCGACTCGCACAAGGAGACCCTCCCGGCGCCGGAAGGCGGTCGCCCGCGTCAGCGCAACGTCCTCGACCGCTTCGCCATCGACTTCTCCCTGTGCATGTACTGCGGGATCTGCATCGAGGTATGCCCGTTCGACGCGCTGTTCTGGTCTCCCGAGTTCGAGTACGCAGAGGGCGACATCCGCAACCTGCTGCACGAGAAGGACCGCCTCGCCACCTGGGTGCCCACGGTGCCGCCGCCCCCGGCCCACGACCCCGGCGCCGAGCCCCCCAAGGAACTCGCCGCCGCCCCGCGCCGCCCCGCAGCGGGCCCCCGGGCAGCAGGCGCACCCGCCGGAGCCCGCGCGTCGGGCGCACCTTCCGGTCCTCGCGCGTCAGGCGCTGCCGCCGCTCCGCGCACGGGGGATGCACCCACCGCTGCCCGTTCGGAAGGTACGACCTCCGCCACCCCTGAAGCGGACACGTCGTCAGAAGCCCCTGTGACAGGTACGTCATCCGAAGCCCCTGTGACAGATACGTCGCCCGAAGCCCGCGCGACAGGTACTTCGTCCGAAGCTCGCGCGACTGGTGCGCCTTCCCCGGCCCGCGCGGTAGACGAGCCCGGCGGCCCCACGCGAGAATCGGCCCGCCGCCCGGCTGCGGCCGGGGACTCCGGCGCATCGGAGCGCCCCTCCACTCCCGGCACGGCAGAGCCGCGGGTCACTCGCACCACGAAGGACGTTTCCGCAGCGGACGTCCCCACGGCGGGCGCTCCTACGGGGGACGTATCCACAGAGGACACCCCCACCGCCGAGACGCGGGCTCCCAGCCCTTCCCAGGGCACACCCAAGCGCGAGTCGCGTTCGGCGGATCCCGCACAGGCCATGCCCACGCCAGAGTCACGGCACGCACACGGGCTCGCAGGCACGGAGGGCAGCACTGGCGGCGCGGTGGCCGGCCCGGACAGTCCCGGACAGTCGCCGCAGACCGAGGAGCCGGGACAGCCGACACGAGCGGACGACAAACCGGGCCGGACGTCGGCGAGCCCGCAGAGGCCCGCCCGGGCCGCCGGCAGGACACGCATGACCAACATCCGTGGCATCCGCCCGCCCGGCGCCCTCCCTGCACCTGCCGCGTCTGCCGACAAGCCGGCCGCATCGCCCACCACGGAGGGCCAACCCTCAGAGTCACTCAAGGGCGACACTTCACCCGCGACAGCCCCGAAGTCCCAGGGATCGGAGACCGGGCACGAGCAGCCTCTCGACCGAGAGTCCGCGCAGATCGGAGAAGACCGCTCGTCCGCAGGAGCCGCCCAAGGCGCTCAAGGGGAAGGGGACGTGTCTCCGGAAGCCCCCCAAAAGCCCCCAGGGGAAGCTGAGGCCCTGGAGCCGTCATCCACAGGCCCTACATCCGGCGAAGAGTTGTCCACAGCCTCGGGCGAGCCGCAGCCGAACCCCGAGCCAGAAGAGCAGACTTCTGGCCCGAGGCCGCGCAGGCGCCGGATGGCCGATCCTCGCTCCATCCGCCCGCCAGGGCGTCTCGACCCTGACGACCCAAGGGAGCCTGAGGAGGAGTAGTGACCGAGGCAGTGCCCTCCTATCTGTCACCCACCGGGCAAGAGATCGTGTTCTTGCTGCTGGGTGCGGTGGCGGTCGGATCGGCGCTGCTCGTCGTCACGACGCGCCAGCTCGTCCACGCGGCCCTGTGGCTCGTGGTCTGCTTCGGCGCGCTCGCCGGGTGCTACCTCGTGCTGACGGCGGAGTTCGTCGCCTGGGTGCAGGTGCTGATCTACGTAGGTGCCGTGGTGGTGCTCATGCTGTTCGGCATCATGCTCACCCGGGCCCCGATCGGGCGCTCCGCCGACCTCGACAGTGGCAACCGGCTCGTCGCCGCGCTGGTCGCCGTGGCCACGGCCGCCGTCCTGGTGACGGTGGTGGTCGACGGTTTCCGCACGGCCTACGCGCCCCTCAAGCCCGGCGCGGGCGCGGCCAAGGAGCTCGGCGCCAGCGTGTTCAGCACATGGGTGCTGCCCTTCGAGGCGTTGTCGGTGCTGCTGCTGGCCGCCCTGATCGGCGCCATCGTCCTGTCCCGCACGGACATCCCGGGCGGCGGCTCCCCGTCGCCGACGGCACCGTCCGCCGACCGGAAGCCGCCGATCCCGCCGCCCGGCTCTCCTCCGGTCCACCCGCACGAACCCGGAGACGCGCCCCACGCACCGGGCCAATCGTCCAGCAGCCCTGAGCCGCCGACGCACCGGACCGGGGGGCGTTGATGCACATCGTCTACCCGGCCGTCGTGTCGGCGCTCCTGTTCTCCATCGGCGTGTACGGCGTGCTCGCCCGCCGCAACACGATCCTGGTGCTGATGTCCGTCGAGCTGATGCTCAACGCCGTCAACCTCAACCTCGTCGCGTTCGACGTGTGGCTGCGCGACAGGCTGCACAGCGGTCAGGTGCTCACGCTGTTCGTCATCGTCATCGCGGCGGCGGAGGTGGGCCTCGGCCTGGCCATCATCCTGGCCCTCTACCGCAACCGCAGAACCGTGGACATCGACCGCCTCCGCGAGCTGTCCGAGCCGGCGACATACGCCACGACCCCGCCCACCGACTCCGCCAAGCCCGCACAGGGCGCCGTGTCCCCGGAGGCCGCACCGAGCGCCCCGTCCCCAGAAGCTGCACTTAGCGCTCAGTCCCCGGATGCCACACAGGGTGCCCCGTCCCCGGATGCCACACCAAGTGCCCCGTCCCCGGATGCCACACCAAGTGCTCCGTCCCGGGATGCCACACCAAGTGCCTCCTCCACGGAGGCCCAAAAGAGTGCCTCCTCCTCGAATGCCGCACTGAGCGCCTCGTCCCCGGAGGCGGCACAGAGCACCGTGTCCCCGGAGGCCGCACAAGGCAACCCCGCGCGCCCGGTCGACGAAGAGCCCGCCCAGCAGAGCGCCGAGCGACGCGACACCACCGGCAACGGGCGCGACCGGACACCCCGGCTGAGCGACGGCGACCAAGCCACGGCGCCAGGCGACCAATCCACCGCGCCAGGTGACGAAGCCACGCGTCCAGGTGATCAGGGCAGCGCCGAGCCAGGAGGCGGTGACGGGGCCGCACGGCCCACCGACCAGCCCGCCCCGCCACGAAACGGCGACCCGGCCGCTCAACGAGAAAGCGACACCAAGCGAGGAGGCAACCGATGACGACCTTCCCGCTTCTCGCGGTGCTCCTGCCGTTCGTCGCCGCCGTGGCGGGCCTCCTCCTGTCCCGCACCCGCCGGCCCAGCTCCCGTACAGCACACCGGCTCTCACCAGAGACGGCCACGGCCCCCACATCGACCACCTCCCCACAAGACCGTCCGGCACGGGACCGTCCGGCACGGGACCGTCCGGCACGGGACCGTCCGGCACGGGACCGTCCGGCACAGGACCGCACGACCACGGCCGTCCTCCCTGGCGGCCCCACGTCCGTCGGCCCGGCCGGACGGGAGGGCGACCCGCGGGCGCGTCGGCGCGCGGCCTGGTTCGCCGTGCTGCCCACCGCCGCCTCCGCCGTGCTGGCCATCGCGCTGGCCTGGGCGCCCGGCTTCGCGTATCTCGCCGACGCCGCTCCCGGGCGGCCCGTGGGTCACACCTACGGCACGATCGTCACCGGCGGCATCCCCATCTCCCTGACCCTCCAGGCCGACGACCTCTCCGCCATCCTGGGCGTCCTCGTCACCCTGGTCGCGCTTGCCGTACAGATCTACTCCGTCGGCTACCTCCACGACGACCCGCGCTACCCGTCCTACAGCGCGTTCGTCAGCCTGTTCACCAGCGCGATGCTGCTCGTCGTCTACGCCGGCGACCTCCTCGTCCTCTACGTGGGCTGGGAGATCATGGGCCTCTGCTCGTACCTGCTCATCGGCCACTGGTGGGAGGATCGCGCCAACTCCCGCGCGGCGGTCAAGGCGTTCCTGGTCACCCGGCTCGGCGACGTCGGATTCCTGTTCGGCCTGTTCACGCTCGGCCTCGCCGCGGGCAGCTTCCGCGTCTCCGATGTGCTGTCCAAGGTGCCCGAGATGTCCGCGGCCACGCTCGTGACCGCCACCATGCTGCTGCTCGCGGGCGTGGCGGGCAAGAGCGCGCAGGTGCCGCTGCACACCTGGCTGCCCGACGCCATGGCGGGTCCCACGCCGATCAGCGCGCTGATCCACGCCGCCACCATGGTCGCCGCCGGCATCTTCATCGTGGCCCGGCTCTTCCCGGCGTTCCTCGCCGCCCGGCCCACGCTCGACGTGCTGGCCGTCATGGCGGCCCTCGGCATGCTCGGCGCCGCCCTGGCGGCGCTCGCCCAGGACGACCTCAAACGCGTGCTCGCCTACTCCACGATCAGCCAGCTCGCCTACATGGCGGGCGGTCTGGCGGCCGGCTCGGCGAACGCCGCGATCTTCCACCTGCTCACCCACGGCGCGTTCAAGGCGCTGCTGTTCCTGTGCGCGGGCGTCGTCATCCACCACGTCGGCTCCAACCTGATGAGCCGGATGGGCGGTCTGCGGCGATCGCTGCCGGTGACGTTCGCGGCGATGACCGTGGGATTCGCCGCGCTGATGGGCCTGCCGCCGGCCAGCGGCTTCTTCAGCAAGGACGCCGTGCTGGCGGCCATGGACGGCGCGCTCGCCGGCGGCCGCCTCACCGACGCCGCCGCCCTGCTCCTGTACGGCTGCGCGCTCGCGACCGTCGCCGTCACCGGCGCGTACGCCACCAGAGCGTGGCTGCGCACGTTCTTCGGCGAGAGCAGAGTCGTCGTCGCCCTGCCCGAGCCCGAACCGGGCACGGCCCACGTCATCGACGTGCGGGAAGGGCCGCCGACGATGCTCGTGCCGGTCGCGCTGCTGGCGGTGCCGGCGTTGCTGCTCGGGTTCGCCGGCGGCGTCCACGTCGACGTCGGGGTGGCGGCGGTCGGGGTGGTGCTGGCCGTGCTCGGCGCCGGGGTGGTGTACGCGGCCTGGCGCTCGGCGCCGCTCGCCGATCCGGCCCGGCTGCTGGGGCCGCTGCGCGCGCCGTGCGAGCGCGCGTTCTACGTGGACACCCTGTACGCCGCCGTGTTCGCGCGGCCCGTCCTGGCCATGGCCCGGCTGGTCGTCAGGACCGACGACGTGGTGGTCGACGGCGCTGTACGCGGCTCCGGCCAGGCGGCGCGCGGGCTGTCGGGGCTGCTCCGCCTCGCCCAGAACGGCAACGTCCAGCTCTACGTGAGCGGGCTGATCGCCGGGCTGCTGCTGATCGCGGTGGGGGCGGTGGTGTTCACATGATGGGCTGGCTCCAGGTCGTACCCCGCGTCGCGGGCCCGGGCGATGCGGCGGTGGTGTTCACATGATGGGCTGGCTTCCCGTCACGCTGCTCGCGGTGCCGCTGCTCGGGGCGCTGCTCCTGCTCGTCGCTCCGGCCGCGCTCCGCCCGGCGCTGCCGCTGTACGGGCAGGCGGTCTCGGGGTTCGCGCTGGCGCTGGCCGTGGTGATGGTGGCGGTGTTCGACTACGGGCGGACGGCGACACCGCAGTTCACCGTCGACCTGCCGTGGATCCCCGGGCTCGGTCTGCGCTTCCATCTCGGCGTCGACGGGATCTCGTTGCCGCTGGTCGCGCTGACGGCGCTGCTGACGTTCCTCTGCTTCGCCTACCTCGGCTGGGGTCGGGGCCGGGGTCCCGGACGGCTCATGGGGACACGGCCGAGAGCGCTGGTGTTCACGCTGCTGGTGCTCGAAGTCGGCATGGTCGGCACGTTCCTGGCGCTCGACCTGCTGCTGTTCTTCGTGTTCTTCGAGATCGTGCTCATCCCCATGTACTTCCTGATCGCCGGCTGGGGCGGCAAGGGACGTCGGGGGGCGGCGACCAAGTTCATCCTCTACACCTTGCTCGGCTCCGTGGTGATGCTGGTCGGCCTGCTGTTCATCTGGTCGCAGACCGACACGCTGGACATCGTCGCGCTCGCCCGCGCGCACGGCGCGGGCATGTCGCGCGGCGCGCAGATCGTCGCGTTCGCGGCGGTCGGGCTCGGCCTCGCGGTCAAGACGCCGATGTGGCCCCTGCACACCTGGCTCCCCGACGCCCACACCGAGGCCCCGACGGCCGGCTCTGTCCTGCTGGCCGGCGTGCTGCTGAAGATGGGCACGTACGGCTTCGCCCGGATCGCCATCCCGATCCTGCCGGAGGGCGCGGTGGCCGCAGCGCCCTGGCTGGGGGCGCTGGCCGTGGTCGGCATCGTGTACGGCGCCCTGGCCTGCCTCGCCCAGCGCGACCTGAAACGCATGATCGCCTACTCGTCGGTGGGCCACATGGGGTTCGTGCTGCTGGGGTTCGCGACGCTGACGACGGTGGGCGTCAACGGGGCCCTGTTCGCCAACGTCGCCCACGGGCTGATCACCGGCCTGCTGTTCTTCCTCGCGGGCTCGATCAAGGACCGGTACGGCACAGCCGACATGCCGTCCCTGGGCGGCGGCATGCTGGCGACGCTTCCGCACCTGGGCGCGGTGCTGACGTTCGCGTCGATCGCGTCGCTGGGCCTGCCGGGGCTGGCCGGGTTCTGGGGGGAGATGCTGGCCCTGCTCGGGGCGTTCCGGCCGGGGGACGGGCTGCCGAGGGGGCTGTTCCTGACGTACATGGTGATCGGCGGGCTGGGCGCGGTGCTGACGGCGGCGTACTTCCTGGTCATGCTCTCGCGCGTCACCCACGGCCGGCCCTCGCGCCCGAGTCCGGCCTTGGTGGGGGCGGGAACGACGACGGGTGCTCCAGGTGGTCGGGGGGAAGGGGCGGCGGAGAGCACGGCACTGGCTGCGGATGTGCCGACGAGAGGTCCGGGCGGACTTGAGGAGAGGCTCCTCGGTGGGAAGATCGCCGAGTCGGGCGGTGACGTGCGGGGCGGGGAGATCGCCGGATTGAGTGGTGACATGCCTGGCGGAGAGATCACCGGATTCGGCAGGGACGAGCGCGGCCGGGAGATCGGTGGACCCGGCGGGGAGATCGGTGGACCTGGCGGGGAGACTGCCGGGTTCGGTGGTGGTGAGCCTGGTGCGGGCGGGGGGCCGCCGCGTGACATCCAGCCGTACGAGATGGTCGCCTGGGTGCCGTTGATCGTCCTGATCCTGCTCTTCGGGCTCTGGCCCGGGTTGCTGCTGTCGCTCACCACGCCGGCCGTGCAGACGCTCCTGGGAGCCCTGTCATGATCCAGCAGATCGACTACTTCGCCATCGCCCCACCGCTCGTGCTGGCGCTCGTGGCCGGGCTCGTGCTGCTCCTCGACGCCTTCCTGCCCGCCGGTCCGCGGGTCAGGACGGGGCTGGGCCTGACGGCGATCGGGGGCGTGGTCGTGGCCCTCGGCTTCGTCGTGGCCCAGTCCGTACGGCTCGCGGGGGCAGGACAGGACGGCCAGGCCCTGGCCACGTTCTGCGTACCCGGCAGCCTGTCCCAGGCCGGGCCGGGGCTCGGGCCCGCTGTCGCCTCCCAGTTCGTCGGCGCCTCCCAGTTCGTCGGCGCCTCCCAGTTCGTCGGCGCGTCGCAGTCCGCAGGGGCGTCGCAGCCGGCCGCGGCCCTGTGCTCGTTCGTGGCCGACCGGTTCACGCTGGTCTTCGCCGGGTTGGTACTGGTCGCGGCACTGGTGGTCGTGCTGATGTCCATGTCGGAGCTGGCCGCGGGAGGCATACCCGCCGGGGAGTGGTACTTCCTCCTGCTCTGCACCATCGTCGGCGCCGTGACGCTCCCCGCGTCGCGCGACCTGATCATGCTGGTGGTCGCGCTCGAACTGGTGTCGCTCCCGGTCTTCGCGCTCACGGCGCTGAAACGGTACGACGGACGGGCCTCGGAGGGCGCGGTCAAGCTGTTCGTCGTCTCGGTCGTGTCCACGGCGATCATGCTGTTCGGTGTGTCGCTGTTGTACGGCATCGGCGGGACGGTGTACCTCTCCCGCCTGACGGAGATCTTCAGTGGCGCCGTGCCCGCGCCGGGGGTGGCGGGCGCGTCTTCCGCGGAAGCCCTGGCGGCGTCCCCGGCGTCCGGCGTCGTCACGGTGGGCGTCGTACTGGTGCTGGCGGGGTTCGCGTTCAAGGTGGCCGCGGTGCCGTTCCACGCCTGGGCGCCCGACGTCTACCAGGGCGCCCCGGTGCCGGTGGCCGCGCTGCTGTCCGTGATCTCGAAGGCGGCGGGGTTCGCGGGGCTGATCCTGCTGCTCACCACCGCGCTCTCCGGACAGTCGGTGACCTGGACGCCCGTCGTCGCCGTCATCGCCGCGCTCACCATGACAGTGGGCAACCTGCTGGCCCTTCGCCAGCGCTCCGCCGTACGCCTGCTGGCCTGGTCGTCGGTCGCCCAGTCCGGTTACATCCTGACCCCGCTCGCGGTCGCCGCCCAGGCCACCGAGAGAGTCGCCGCAGCGGGTTCCTCGGCGGGCATGGCGGGTCATGTGTCGGGGGGCGGGGCTTGGGCGGGTGCGGCGGGTCATGTGTCGGGGGGCGGGGCTTGGGCGGGTGCGGCGGGTCATGCGCCCGGGGTGGGGTCTTGGGCGGCGGGTGCGGCGGGTCATGTGACAGGGATGGGCTCCTGGGCGGGTGGGGCCGGTCATGTGCCCACGGTGGGTTCCTGGACCGGTGTGGCGGGTCATGTGTCTGCGCCGGCGGGTGTGCCGGGGGCAGAGGTGTTCGCGTCGGCGAGTGGGCGGGGGGCCGAGGTGTTCGCGTCGGTGGGCGCGCCGGGGGCCGAGGTGTTCACGTCGGCGGGCGCGCCGGGGGGTGCGGTGTTCGCGCCGGGGGGTGAGGTGTTGGTGAGCGGACCGGTCGGGGCGTCCCTGGCCTACCTCGTCATCTACGCCGCCATGAACCTCGGCGCGTTCGCCGTCGTCATGCTCGTGTCCCGGATGTGCGCGCGCAACGAGCTGGACGACTATCGCGGCCTCGCCTACCGCAGCCCGGTGGCGGGCCTGTCGCTGGCGTTCTGCCTCGTCTGCCTGGCGGGTCTGCCGCCCGGCCTGGCGGGGCTGTTCGCCAAGGTGGTGGTCTTCCGTGAGGTCGTGAACGGCGGGGCGGGCTGGCTGGCGGTGGTCATGGCGGTCAACACGGTGATCGGCCTCTACTACTACGTGGCCTGGACCGCCCGGGTCCTCACGCCGGCGCCGTCGGCGATCGACCGGCGGGCGTTCCCCGCCACCTGGGTGGCCGTCGGGCTGGCGGTCGTGATCACGGTGGCGTTCTCGGTGGCGCCTCAGTTGGTGTTCGACCTGACCTCATAAGCCCCGGTTGCGCGTCTCCTCCGATCCAGGACCACTACTCCGGCCCTCCCTGGCGCGCCCGGTTCTTCCCGCCGCCGCCCCCACCTGCGGCCCCGCCCGCGGCCTCATCAGCGTTCCGTTCGGCTTGTCGAAACCCGGTCGTCCCCTCCATCCGCCACCGCCCGACCTCGGGCCCCGTCCACGTCCACCCCACGACGACGGCTGATGGGTGGGAACCCCGGTGTGCCCGCTCATGCCTCCTGGGGATTCCTCTCAGGTGAGCAAGGAAGCGGGGCCGGCGGTTGCGCGATAAAAGAATATGCTCATAATATTTCCTCGATGACTCAACATGCTGATCCCGAGACACGAAGAACCCAGGTCGCCGAAGCGCTGCTGGCCACGGTCGCCGAGCGAGGGCTGGCGCGAACCACCCTGACGGATGTCGCGGCTGCGGCCGGGGTGTCAGTGGGCCTGGTGCAGCGCTATTTCCGCACCAAGGACGAACTGCTGCGGTTCGGGTTCGACTACGTCTGTCGACGCACGCAGGAGCGGGTCCGTCGAGTCCCGATCGTGCCTCCGGTCCGGGAGGTCGTCGTCGCGCTGATGGAGCAGATCCTGCCGCTGGAGCCCGAGCGGGAGAACGAACTGGGCGTCTGGCTGAGCTTCGTCCAGGCCTCGCTCACCGATCGGGAGATGGCCGCGACACACCAGGCGGGGGTCACCGAGCTGATCGACGGCCTCACCGAAGCCTTCGAGGGGGCTCAACGAGCCGGGGAGCTCGACCTCGACCTCGACGTCAGGGCCGAGGCCGCGGCGTTGGCGGCTTTCGTGGACGGGCTGTGCCTGCATCACGCGACCACCAGCAGCTTCGACGCCGCGAGTTCGCGTGCGGCGCTGCGGGCGTACGTCGATCGGATGTTCGGCCGAGGCGAGGGAAGGTGACGCCCGCGCTCGCGCTGGCGTTGACCGGGCTCAGCCTGCTTGACAGCACCAGTTTCGGAACGCTGCTGATCCCGATCTGGCTGCTGCTGACGCCGGGCCGGCTGCGTGCCGGGCGGATCTTCGTCTACCTGGCCACCGTCGCGCTGTTCTACTTCCTGGTCGGAATCCTGCTGGCCGCGGGCGCCGATGCCGCGATGGAGACCGTGCGGCGTGCCTTTGCGGACGTCCCGCCGGTTCCGCTTCGGATCGGGCAGCTCGCCGCCGGCGTCCTGATCATCGTGTGGAGCTACCGGCTGGAGGCTCGGGCCCGCCGTCAGGGGGACGAGCCGGGCAGGGTTCACCGGTGGCGGACACGGGCGATGACGGGACCGGGCAGCGCCCGCGGACTGATGAGCCTGGCCGCCGTGGCGGTGGCCCTGGAGGTGGCCACGATGCTGCCCTACCTCGCCGCGATCGCGTTGATCGCCAACTCCGGCCTCGGCTGGCAACTCACCGGCGGGGTCCTCGCCGGATACTGCGCGGTCATGGTCATCCCGGCCGCGGCCCTGGCCGTCGCCAGGCTCGCCGCCCATCAGCGGATGGATCCGCTTCTGCGGCGGCTCAACACGTGGCTGACCAGGAACAGCGCCAAGCTGCTGGGCTGGACCATCGGCGGCCTCGGCATCGGCCTGGCCACCAACGCGGTCGTCAACCTGATGATCGCCGGATGACGTCCGGCCGACTTCCGGATCCGCGCCACGCTTCAAGGCATCTCGGCCTGGCGTGCCGGCACTTCCCCACCCGCCTTCGTGTACGGACTGTCTTCCAGGAGGAAGCTTCATGAACATGCCTGATCGCCGCGCCGTTCTGGCCGGTCTGACCGCCGGCGCGGTGGGAGGGCTCGCCACCGGCGGCGTCGGCGGCTGGGCCGGGCCCCGGTCGGCCGCCGCGGCGACGCCCGCCGCCTGCCCGCCGTCGATGCCCGGGGACAAGGTCGGCCGCCGCGACACCAGATACCCCGATCTGGTCGCCAGGGGCAGCAACCGACGGTTCCGCGCCAGCCCGGACTACATTCATCTGGCCTCCTCCACCGACCAGGTCGTCGCAGCGGTCGCCGAGGCGGTGAGAGCCGGCAAACGCATCGCCGTACGCAGCGGTGGAGGCTGCTTCGCCGACTTCGTCGACAACCCCGACACCGAGGTCATCATCGACCTGGCCGGGATGACCGGCCTTCGGTACGACCCCGCCCGGCGGGCGTTCGCTGTCGAACCGGGCATCCAGCTCGGGGAACTGTATCGGCGGCTGTTCCTCGGGTGGGGAGTGACCGTCCCGCTCGGCAGCTGCCCTGAGGTGGGGGCGGGCGGACACATCATGGGCGGTGGGCACGGCGCGATGTCCCGGCTGCACGGGCTGGGGGTCGACCACCTGTACGCCGTCGAGGTCGTGACCGTGGACGCCGCGAACGAGGTACGGGTCACCGTGGCCACCCGTGAGCCACACAACCCCCACCGCGACCTGTTGTGGGCGCACACCGGAGGCGGTGGCGGCAATTTCGGCGTGGTGACCCGCTACTGGTTGCGTACACCCGGCGCGGCCGGCGACGACCCGCGGCACCTGCTGCCGCGCCCGCCCGCGCGGGTGCTGGACTTCCAACTGCTGTGGGGGTGGGACCGGCTCGATCACGAGTCGTTCACCCGGCTGGTACGCCAGCACGGCGGATGGCACGCCGCCAACAGCGCGCCCGGTTCCCCCGGCACCGCGCTCCACAGCGCGCTGCTGCTGTTCGGCACCAAGCTCGGCGCGGTCATCGTGAAGGGGCAGGTGGTCGGCCCGCAGGCCGAGCGCACCCTGGCCGGCTACGTCGCCGCCCTCACCGCGGGCATGAGCGCACCGCATCACCTTGAGCAGGCGTACCGGCCCTGGCTCGAGAACCAGACGTCGGCGGGCGACAGCGAGGAGACTCTCGGCTCCCGCTTCGTCGTCAAGACCGGGTATCTGCGCGACCGGTTCACCGACGCCCAGATCCAGGTGTTGTGGGAGTTCCTGTCCGCCAGGCCCGAAGCCGGTCCGCAGGGCGCGTTGTGGCTGGTCTCCACCGGCGGCAAGGTCAACGCCGTCCGCCCCGGCGACACCGCCGTCGCGCAACGCGACTGTGTGCTCAAGGCCATCTTCACCGCGTCCGGCTCGTCGGCCGAGGAGGACGCCGCGCATCAGCAGTGGGTACGCGACCTCTACCGGAAGGTGTACGCCACGACCGGTGGCGTGCCGTCGCATGACGCGCGCAACGGCGGCTGTTACATCAACTACCCCGACCCCGATCTGGCCGACCCCGAACAGAACACCTCCTCCGTGCCCTGGCACGACCTCTACTACGGGACGAACTACGCCCGGCTCCAACGGGTGAAGCGGACGTGGGATCCACGCGACCACTTCCGGCACGCCCTGTCGGTACGGCCGCCCGACTGAGCCAGGCCCCGCCTCCGAGTCGCTCGCGGAATTGAGGCAGCGCTGAGGTGGTCTTGAGGATTGCTGAACGTTCTGGTGCGAAATGTCGTTTTATGTGCTCTTCAGCAAGGCTCATGGGCACCGGGCGGGCGATGCCGGACGTGCGTCGCGTCATGGTGGTCTACGGCACGCGGCCAGAGGCGATCAAGGTGGCACCCCTGGTCATCGGGCTCACCAAGGCGGCGCTCTTCGAGCCGGTCGTCGTCGTGACAGGGCAGCACCGGGAGATGCTCGACCAGGTCCATGAGACGTTCGGCATCGAACCGGACGCCGATCTCGGGATCATGCGACAGGGACAGACCCTCGCCGAGCTGACGAGCCGGGCGGTGTCCGGGCTGGACGGTCTCGTGGCCGCATGCCGTCCCGACGTGGTCGTCGTGCAGGGGGACACGACGACCACGCTGGCCGGGGCGCTCGCGGCCTTCTACCACCGGGTGCCGGTCGTCCATCTGGAGGCCGGGTTGCGCAGCGGCGACCTGTACTCGCCGTTCCCCGAGGAGGCGAACCGCAGCCTGACGAGCCGGATCGCCACCCTCCACCTGGCGCCGACGTCCGACAGCGCGGACAACCTCCTGCGCGAGGGCGTCCCCGCCGAGTTGGTCGTCGTCACCGGGAACACGGTGGTCGACGCGCTCCTGAGGAGCACCTGTACGGGTCACGGGTACAGGGAACCGAGGCTGGCCGGGCTCGATGACGACGGCCGGCGCGTCATCGTGGTCACCGCGCACCGCCGGGAGTCCTGGGGGCGCCGGATGGAGGGCATCGCCCGGGCCCTGTCCCGGCTGGCGGCGGCCGGGCGGCGGGACGTGCGCCTCGTCTTCCCCATGCATCCGAACCCGGAGCTGAGGCGCACCCTGCTCCCGCGCCTCGGCCGGCATCCGAACATCACACTCACCGAGCCGCTGCACTACGGCGACTTCGCCCGCCTCCTTCGCCGCTCGTACCTCGTGCTCACCGACAGCGGCGGGATCCAGGAGGAGGCGCCGAGCCTGGACAAGCCGGTGCTCGTGATGCGCGACACCACGGAACGGCCCGAGGCGATCCGCACCGGCGCGGCACGGCTGGTGGGGACCGAGGAGGACGCCATCGTGGCCGGTGTCAGCGGCCTGCTCCACTCGCCCGAGGAGTACCGGCGCATGGCGCGGGCGCGCAACCCCTACGGCGACGGGCGGGCCACCGAGCGGGCGCTGGCGGCGCTGGCCCATCTGTTCGGCCTCGGTCCGCGCCCGGTCCCGTTCGGTGCGCTGCCCGAACAGCACCCGCGGACCGAGCCCGCGGTGGCCCGGCGCACGCGAAGGGCGGTGAGTCGATGAGCGGCCCGAGGCGTGCGGACGGGCCACGGCGGCACACCGGCCTCAGGTGGCTGGCGGCGCTGCTGCTGAGCGGCCTCGTCGTGTCGGGCGCCAGCCTGGGGATCTTCTCCGGCAAGGAGCCGCCGACCCTGCCGGCGCCCCGTACGTGGCCGGCGTGCGGCACGGAAGGCCCTGACACACCGCGCGGGCAGTACGCGAACCCGGCGGCGGCAGCGCGCGGCGGCGCGGGTGAGAACGGCATGCACCGACCCGGCAGGGGCGGGCGGGACGTGAACGCGACGCTGATCGCCGTGGACGACGCCGACGGCCCCGCCGCGTTCCAGGTGTACGCGACCCGCGCCGCCAACCTGGTCTCCCACTTCGGCCCGGTACGGGTGATCCGGACGAGCGCCTACCGGGCCGGCATGCTGGGCAGGCACCGGGCCCTGGTGTACGTGGGCCTGTCGAGCGTCCAGCGGCTTCCGGCGGCCCTGCGCCACGACGTGCTCGCCGGCCGGGGGCCCGTCCTCTGGCTGGGCGGCAACATCGGCGCGCTCACCACCCCGACCCGCTTCGCCGAGCATTACGGCTGGCGGTGGGGCGGCTCGGGGCTGGCACCGCGCCGGGCTCAGCGCCAGGGCCCCGAAGCCCGGCCGCCGCTCCCGCAGTCCGCCGGACAGGTACGCGCCGCGGAGCAGGGCCTGGCGGGCGTCGACGGCGTCCGGTACAAGGGAGTGCTGCTGAGCCGCGACCCCACCCAGGGCCCGATCGGCGCGTTCGCCGGCCTCGACCCCCGCAGAGCGCGCGTGCTGGCCACGGCGGTCACCACGGACGGCCGGACGCGCCCCTGGGCCGTCAGGTCCGGCAACCTCACCTACGTCGCCGAGGCCGCGGTGAACGTGGACGAGGACGACGACCGCTTCCTGGCCGTGTCCGACCTGCTGTTCGACCTGCTCGCACCCGGCACGCCGGCCCGCCACCGCGCCCTGGTCCGCCTGGAGGACCTCGGACCGCAGGCCGATCCCGAGGCCATCCGCGCGGCGGGCGAGACGCTGTACCGGCTCGGCGTCCCGTTCAGCTTCGGCGTCATCCCGATCTACCGCGGCCCGCTGCCGGACGGACCGAAGCGGGCGACCATCCGCCTGCGGGACCGCCCGGAGCTGGTGCGGGCCCTCGTCTACCTCCTGGACCACGGCGGCACGATGGTCCTGCACGGCTACACCCACCAGTCGGACGGCCCGCCCAACCCCACCAACGGGGAGAGCGGCCAGGACTTCGAGTTCTTCCGCACGCACTTCGACGCCCGGCAGCGGCTCGTCTACGACGGGGCGATCCACGGCGACTCGTCCGCCTGGATGGAACACCGCCTCGACCAGGCGATGGCCGAGGTCCGCGCGGCCGGCCTGCCCGAGCCGCGCATCTTCGAGGTGCCCCACTACGCCGCCTCGCCGGCCGACTACCGCGTCATCGCGCGCCGGTTCGCCGCCCGCTACGACCGCGGCTCGTACTTCACCCCGGGCTGGCAGGGGCACGCGCCGGTGTCGCCGTACATGGACGAGCAGTTCGCCCCGTACGTGATCCGCGACGTCTACGGCAGCGTCGTCATCCCCGAGAGCCTGGGCCTGGTGGAGCTGCGCCCGACCGAGGACGACGACGGCACGCCCGCCACCATCCTGGAGCACGCCCGCGCGCAGCTCGTGGTACGCGACAACGTCGCGGGCTTCTTCTACCACCCCTTCCTCGGCACCGACCGGCTGGAGCGCATCGTCGGCCGGATGCGGTCGATGGGATACCGCTTCGAGGCGCCGTGCCGGCTATGAGACGGCTATGAGACAAGTGAGGGAAGAGAGGGAAGCAGCATGACCGAAGCCACCTCGATCCTCGCGCGGGCCGCCGACGTCGGGGCGACGGCGTTCGACGTGGCCCGGCTCGCCCTGGCGGTCGCCGGACTGCTGTTCGCGCTGTACGTCGTCGTCCTCGGCGCGCTCGTGCTGGCCGCCCAGCGGAGGCGTCGATGATCACCGTGCTCGTCCTGTGCGCGCTGTCGGCGGTGCTGCTGGTGTTCACCTACACGCTGGGGATGTACCTGGAGTCGGCGGGCACCGCCGAGCACCCCGCCGGCGACGGAGACGGCTTCTCCGTCGTCTTCCTGGTGCCCTGCCTGAACGAGGAACGCGTCATCGCCGGCACGCTGCGCGCCCTGCCGCGCGGCCCGGTCCTGGTCGTGGACGACGGCTCCGACGACGGGACGGCGGAGGTGGTCCGGCGGGTCGCCGGCCCGCGGGTCCGGCTGCTCAGGCGCGAGCTCCCGAACGCCCGCCAGGGCAAGGGCCGCGCGCTCAACCACGCCCTGCGCCGCCTGGCGGAGAACCTGGAGGACCTGCCGGGCGGCGACGCCGACCGCGTCCTCGTCTGCCTCATGGACGCCGACGGCCGGCTCGACCCGCGCGGCCTGGACAATGCGCTGCCGTACTTCGCCGATCCCCGGGTCGGCGCCGTTCAGATGGGGGTGCGGATCGGCAACCGGGGGCAGAGCCTCCTGGCGCGGATGCAGGACATGGAGTTCGTCGTCTACACCTGGATGTTCCAGCGCACCCGCACCGGCATCGGCTCGGCGGGGCTCGGCGGCAACGGCCAGATCATGCGGCTGAGCGCCCTGCTGGACCTGGGGGACGACCCGTGGTCACCCAGCCTGACCGAGGACCTGGACCTGGGCGTGCGGATGGTGCTGGCCGGCTGGCGCACCGTCTGCGTCCCGGACGCGACCGTGAGCCAGCAGGGTCTCGTCAGCACGCGCGCCCTGGCGAGGCAGCGCTCACGCTGGTACCAAGGACACCTCCAGGCGCTGCGGCTCGTGCCGTCGGTGGTCGAGCGGGCGTCCGGCCGGATGGCGGCCGACCTGCTGAACGTGCTGCTCAGCCCGCTGTTGATCTTCGTGGGCGCCTTCATGACGCTCTCGCTGGTCGCGTCCCTGGTGGGCGTGGCGTTCTCGCCGCTGGCGCGCGAGCAGCTCATCCAGCCGGTGCCGATCGCATCGTGGTACGCGCTGACGTTCGGCGCAGCCTACCTGTTCGGGCCGCTGTACGCGCGGATCACGGGTGACATGGGGCGGCTGCGCGGGCTCTGCTACGGCCACCTGTTCATCGTCTACAACCTGATCTGGCTCGTGGCGGCCTGGCGGGGGCTGTGGCGGGCGGCGCGCGGCCGGCGGGTCTGGATGAAGACCGAGCGGCTGGCCGATCCGTCACCGGAGCACGCGTGAGAGCGCTGGTGGTCGGTGCCCTGCTCGCCCTCCCGGTGACGCCGGCAGGGCCCGCCCCTTGCGCCCCGTGGCAGGAGGGGACCGTGCGCGCGGGGCTGTCGCTGGCGTACGACGGGTACGGGCAGGCGTGCACGTACCAGGCGGGCGGCCGGTGGACGTGGCGGCTGTCGCCGCGGCCCGCCCGGAGCCCGGCCGAGACGCACGCCGCGCTGGCCCTGACCACCGGCCGCTACGCGGACGTCCGGATCCGCGTACGGGCCAGAACCCTGCGCCAGCTACGGCGGCCCGCGCCCAACGCCTGGGAGGTCGCCTGGGTCGTGTGGCACTACACGGACGACGGCCACTTCTACTACCTCGTGCCCAAACCGAACGGCTGGGAGCTCGGCAAGGTCACCCCCGGCTACCCGGGCAACCAGCGCTACCTCGCCACCGGACCCCGGCCGTACGCGCTCGGCGTGTGGCACACGATCGAGGTCCACCAGGTGGGCGACACGATGACGGCCGCGGTGGACGGCCGCCGCCTGGTGCGTTTCCAGGACCGTGAACGGCCCTATCGGAGCGGCCACATCGGCCTCTACAACGAGGACGCGACGACCTGCTTCACCGATCTGCGCATCGCATCTGCCGGGAAGCGGTTTCACGGCGGCCAGCGGCGGTAAGTGACGCCTGACGGGGGAGGGATCGCCAGGGTCACGGTCGTGCGACCGCGCCGCCACCGCGCTCGCTGGCGATCGGTGGCTGACAGAGGTGATGCGTCGTGGAACGGCCGGGGGCGCTGGTCATCGAGGACACCGCGGAGGTGCGGTGGCTGCTGTGCGAGGTCCTGCGGATGGCCGGGTTCGAGGTGTCGGAGGCGGACACCGGAGCGGAAGGGCTGGACCTGGTCGCGCGGAGACGGCCCGACCTGGTGACGCTCGACCTCATGCTGCCGGACATGGACGGCATCGAGGTGTGCCGGCGGCTGCGCGGCATGACGAGCGCGTACGTGATCATGGTGTCGGGCCGTACGGACGAGGCGGACCGGCTCCTCGGCCTGGAGGTGGGCGCCGACGACTACATGACCAAGCCGTTCTCGCCGCGGGAGCTGCGGGCGCGCGTCGCGGCGATGTTCCGGCGGCCGCGTCGCGAGCCGGAGAGCGCCTTCCGAGAACGGGCGGGGCTCCACGAGTTCGGCGACCTGGTCGTGGACGAGGAGAGCCGCGAGGTGCACCTGGCGGGGTTGCCCGTGCCGCTGACCCGCATCGAGTTCGACCTGCTGGTGCTGTTCGTCTCCAACCCGAGGCGGGTATGGCCTCGCGAGACGTTGACCCGGGCGATCTGGCACACCGACTGGCCGGGCAACGCCCACGTGATAGACGTCCACATCGCCAACCTGCGGCGCAAGCTCGGCGACGACGCCCGGTCCGGCCGCTGGGTGCGCACGGTGCACGGTGTGGGCTACCGGTTCGGAGACGGAGGGGACATGCACGATGGTCCCGATTCACGTTCTGCTGTGCAGGGGCGATGACGGCGAGGCGCGGCTGCGTCTGTGCGGAGGCGAGGGCGGCGAGGCGCGGCTGCTGCTCTGCGGGGGCGATGACGGCGAGGCGCGGCGGGAAGCGCTTCGCCTGCTGCGCGAGGCCGGCCTGGACGTCGGCGGGTTCGCGCACGACCTCGGCAACCTCCTCGGGGTGGTCCTGGGCCACGCCGAGCTGGCCCTCGACGCGCTGCCCGAGGACGCTCCCGGCCGCGCCGACGTCGAGCGGATCCGGCAGGCGGCCGAGCGCGGCGAAGCCCTGTCCCGGAGGTTCCTGGCGCCCGGCCGCGCGGACCGGCCGAGCCCGACCGATCTGAACGCGGTCGTCGAGGAGACGGCCCGCCTGGTGCGCCCCGCGCTCGGGGGCGAGGTCGAGCTCGACACCCGGCTGTCCGAAGGGCTGCCCGCCGTCGGCATCGACCGGGCCGCGCTGGAGAACGCGCTGCTCAACGTACTGGTCAACGCGCTGGCCGCCATGCCCGACGGCGGACGGCTGACCATCGAGACGGCCCCGCCGGAGGGCGACGAGCGGGTCCGGCTCACCGTCCGCGACACCGGTCACGGCATGCCGGCCGAGGTGGCGGAGCACGCGTTCGAGCCGTTCTTCACCACCAGGGAGCGGGGCACCGGCCTCGGCCTGTGCAGCGCCCGCGGGGCGGTGGAGGAGGCCGGCGGCCGGACCACCCTGGCGTCCCGGCCGGGCCGCGGCACCAGCGTCCACATGCACCTGCCCCGGGCTCGCTGAGCCGAGGCGGGCGTCGGCCCGCGCACCCGCCGAGGGCTGGCTGACCTGGGGCGGGCGTCGCTCCGCGCGTCCGGTCGCGCACGCCCGGGAACGATGAAGACCACCACAGTCGTTGGAGCAGGTGAACCCCCGCCACGAAGGGAGGGACCTTGCACCACAACGGCCTGCGCACCGCCGTCCTGCTGGGCGGCATGTCGGCGCTGATCCTCGTCGCGGGTGCGTGGCTGGGCGGCGACACCGGCCTGCGGATCGCGTTCGTGCTGGCCGTGGCGAGCAACGCCGTCGCCTGGTTCTTCTCCGACCGCATCGCCCTGTCCGCCATGCGGGCGCGGCCGGTCAGCGAGGTGGAGCACCCCGCCCTGTACCGCATCGTCCGCGAGCTGTCCACGCAGGCCCGCCAGCCGATGCCGCGCCTGTACGTCTCGCCCACGGTGCAGCCGAACGCGTTCGCCACCGGCCGGAGCCCGCGCAGGGCCGCCGTCTGCGTGACGTACGGGCTGACCCAGCTCCTGGACGAACGGGAGCTGCGCGGCGTGATCGGGCACGAGCTGTCGCACGTGTACAACCGCGACATCCTTCTCTCGTCGGTGGCCGGGGCGCTGGCCACGATGATCACCTGGCTCAGCTACGTGGCGGTCTTCTTCGGCGGCTCGGACGACGACGAGGGGCCGGGGTTCGTAGGGGCGCTGCTCATGATGGTGCTGGGGCCGGTGGCCGCGGGCATGGTCCAGGCGGCGATCTCCCGTACGCGCGAGTTCCAGGCGGACGAGTGCGGGGCCAGGCTCACCGGCGACCCGCTGGCGCTCGCCTCCGCCCTGCGCAAGATCGAGCTGGGCGCGCGCCGCCTGCCGCTGCCCGAGAACAGCCGCCTCACCTCGGCGTCCCACATGATGATCGCCAACCCGTTCAGCGGCTCGGGCTTCGGCCGGCTGTTCTCCACGCATCCGCCCACGTCCGAGCGCGTCGCCCGGCTGGAGCGCATGGCGGGCTACCGCCGCTGAGACCCCCGTCCGGGACGAGCCGGTCATAATCATCCCCATGGCCCGATCCCCCCGGCTCAGCGAGGCCGAACGCAAGCTGTGGAACGCCTTTCCCACCGGGGAGACCGTGAAGCTCGCCCCGGTGGCGGCCGCCGCCGGCACCACGGCGGGGGAGAACGCCCCCAAGGACGGCGACACCTGGGGCCCTGACCGGACGATCCGCGCCGAGGTGATCGCGTCCCTGCTGCTGGGCGCGCGCGAGTCCGCGCCCGGCTCGGTGGCGGCCGTGCGGTTGCACGGGGCGCGGATCACCGGCTCCCTGTCCATCCTCGGCGGGCGGGTGGAGCACGAACTCCAGCTTCGCGGCTGCCATCTGGACGAACCCGTCCTCCTCACCGCCACGACCACCCGCACCGTACGCCTGATCGACTGCGCGCTGCCGGGCTTCAGCGGTGGCGGCATGCGGGTGGCGGGCCACCTGAGCCTGTCCGGTTCGAACATCACCGGCACCGTCCGCCTCGGGCGTGCCGTGTTCGAGAGCGGGCTGTGGCTGGGCGGCACCCGCCTGACCGCCGACGACGTGTGGGCCCTGTCGGCCGGCTCGATGGTCGTGGAGAGCGGCGCGACGTTACGGGGCGCCGACATCACCGGCGGCGTCCGCCTGGCCGGCAGCCGCGTGAACGGCGACGTCAACTTCGAGGGCGCGGCCATCCGCAACCCCGGCGACTACGCGATCAGGGCCGACGACATGGTGGTCGAGGGCGCCGTCCACTTCACGCGCGGCTTCACGGCGACGGGCTGCGTCCGGCTGCGCGGGGTGCGCGTCAACGGCACGCTCTCCGTCAACGGCGTCCTGAGCAGCCCCGACACCGCGTACGCGCTGCACGCCAGCCACATGGACGTCCGCGAGCTCTACCTCAAGCCCGCCATGCCCATCGAGGGCGTCGTCAACCTCGCCTACTCCCGCGTCGGCACCCTTCAGGACGATCCCGGCACCTGGCCCGAGAAGCTGCGCCTCAACGGCCTGACGTACGACCGGCTGCGCGGCAGCGGCGTGGAGCGGCGCGTGGAGTGGGTCGCGCGCGACCCGGAGGGCTTCCGGCCGCAGCCGTACGAGCAGCTCGCCGCCTGGCACCTCCGCGACGGCAACGACGGCCTCGCCCGGCGCGCCCAGCTCGCCAAGCTCCGCGCCAGGCGCCGCACCCAGGGGCCGGGCCAGCGGGCATGGGGACGGCTGCTCGACGTCACGGTCGGCTACGGGCACCGTCCCTGGCTGGCGGGGGTCTGGTTCGCCGTGCTGCTGCTCGCGGGCACCGTCGCCTTCGGCCTCAACCCGCCGCGGCCCCTCAAGCCGGACGAGGCGCCGGTCTTCGACTCGTTCGCCTACAGCTTCGACCTGCTGCTCCCGCTGCCCACCTTCGGGCAGCGGGAGATGTTCGACCCGGCCGGATGGACGCAGGGGCTCGCGTACGGGCTGATCGTCGCCGGCTGGATCCTGGCGACGGCGCTGATCGCGGGCGCTACGCGGGTCCTCCGCCCTCAGTGATCCTCCTCAAGATGTGGGCCACCTCAGGGGGGTGAACCACCTCGTCCGTGGCGTCGAGCTCCTCGGCGCTCCACCAGCGGTGCCCCACGGTGGTGGCCTTCTCGATCTCCTCCATGTCGTCGAACGAGACCTCGGCCGCGCCGACCCGCACCGCGAAGAACGTCTGGTCCTGGGTGATGGCGTACTGGGCGAAGGAGAACTCGACCGTGCTCGTGCCGTACGGACCGGTGAACTCGCCCACCTCGGCGCGGATGCCGACCTCCTCGCGCAGCTCGCGCGCGGCGGCCTCCTGCAGCGTCTCGCCCTCCTCCAGCGCGCCGCCGATCGTGAACCAGAAGCGCTCGTCGGGGCGTGCGGGCTCGAACCCGTACAGCAGCAGAACCCGGTCCTGGTCGTCGACGGGCAGGACCCGCGCGGTGAACCGCCGAAGGGGAATCATCGTCACGTCGCCCGAGCCTACCGAGCCGCCGATCGCGCCACCCGCTACGGATCCCTTCCCGGCCGGAACCTCAGCCATGGTCAGGGTGAAGGGGCACTGGCGGCGGCTGGGCGGCGGCGGATCGGTGTGGGTGCGGCCGCACGTGCGCGGGGCGGTCGCCGGCGCCGCACTGCCCTTGAACGGCCCTCAGGCCGCACTCGCGGAGACCCTGCGCCGTACCCACGAGGGGAAAGGGCTCACCGTCAAGGAGGCCGGCCGGCGAGCGGGGTGGCCCCGCCGGACCTCATCGGCTTCGAGCGCGGCCTCAGCGTGCCCACGACGCAGGAGCTGGACGTCCTCGCCCACGTGTACGGGCTGTCGCGAGGAGAGTGAGAGAACCTGATGACGACGCGTGGGTCTTCCGCCGGACGGGACTGGCCGGCCCGGGACGCAGGCAGCGACGAAGAGCGATGACAAGAACTGCGCCCCGGAACGAACGCCCGACCCGGCCTGTCCTCCACCTACCGGTAGTTGACGAACTGCAGCGCGATGTCGAGGTCCTTGCCCTTGAGCAGGGAGATGACGTCCTGCAGGTCGTCCTTCTTCTTCGAGCTGACCCGCAACTCCTCGCCCTGGATCTGCGCCTTGATGCCCTTGGGCCCCTCGTCGCGGATCAGCTTGGAGATCTTCTTGGCGTTCTCCTGGTCGATGCCCTCCTTGAGGCTCACTAGCATGCGGTACTCCTTGCCCGACAGCTTGGGCTCGCCCGCATCCAGGATCTTCAGCGACAGATTCCGCTTGACCACCTTCTCCTTGAACACGTCGAGCGCGGCGTTCGCCCGCTCTTCACTGTTCGCCTTGATCTCGATGTTGTCCTGCCCGGACCAGGCGATGCTCGCCCCCGTGCCCTTGAAGTCGAAACGGTGCCCGATCTCCTTGACGGTCTGGTTCAGCGCGTTGTCGACCTCCTGGCGGTCGATCTTGCTGACGATGTCGAAAGACGAATCGGCCAAAACGCACATCCTCTCAGCTGCGAACGCATGTCTGCGGTGTCCGGCCCGGCCTCCGGGCTCGCCGACCACGCATCGCGCCCCCGTGAACACGGACCCAGCGCACGAGCCTAGCCAGCATCGGCCCGTAGTGCAGTCCACCAGGCCCGTACCCCTCCACCCTGCCACCATCCGGCACAGGTACGGCCGTGATCCCGGGGCGGCACAAACCGGTGTCACGTGCACCCCGGAAGTCCGCTATTCTTCTGTCTGTCGCCGCGAGAGCGGAAGACACGGCAGGTTGCCCGAGTGGCCAAAGGGAGCGGTCTGTAAAACCGTCGGCTCAGCCTACGCAAGTTCGAACCTTGCACCTGCCACACCAGCAGAAAGAGGCCCTTCACCAGCGGAAACGCGGTGAAGGGCCTCTCTCGTTGTGTCCGGCTGTCCATGGTCATCTACGGCGGGCTACGGCCATCCGCGGCTAATACGCGGCTAAGTTTGAGGGCGCTGTGGCATCCCAGATCTTGGGATGCCACAGCGCGAAACCATCCCCGCGTGCGCGGGGAGCACCGGCTCCAGAGGTCTGCGTGCATGAGGTGGCGGGGACCATCCCCGCTGCGCGGGGAGCACGGCAGCGCGTACACGTACGGCGAGCCGCCCGGGGGACCATCCCCGCGTGCGCGGGGAGCACTCCTCGCGGGCGAGTCCGCGGCGGGCGATCTCGGGACCATCCCCGCGTGCGCGGGGAGCACGTGGAGACCGACGAGCACCGCGCCGCCGGCGAGGGACCATCCCCGCGTGCGCGGGGAGCACCCGAGTGGACGCGCGCCGTCGGCCCGGCCTACGGGACCATCCCCGCGTGCGCGGGGAGCACTCGGAGGCCGCGGAGGCCCTGGGCATCGTCGGGGGACCATCCCCGCGTGCGCGGGGAGCACCACTCGACCGGGCTGAACTTCCAGCCGACCTTGGGACCATCCCCGCGTGCGCGGGGAGCACTCCGTGCCGGACAGCAGCACCTGGGCGGTGTCGGGACCATCCCCGCGTGCGCGGGGAGCACCCGACTATTTCGCTCACGAGCTAGGCGCCTGCGGGACCATCCCCGCGTGCGCGGGGAGCACTCTCCTATCCGGAGTTGGCCGAACCCGGGCCTGGGACCATCCCCGCGTGCGCGGGGAGCACGTGCCGGTCGCCATGAGCGGCGACGACGTCGAGGGACCATCCCCGCGTGCGCGGGGAGCACAGCTTCGCCCTCCAGGGGGACTCTTCCATGATGGGACCATCCCCGCGTGCGCGGGGAGCACTCTTCCTGACCTGCGGCGATCTAACCGGCAGACTTCCGTTCTGAGCACTTTTGGAGAAACGGACATTTTGGGCTGCGGGCCTCAGGTTGCTGTGAAAGCAGTTTATGTATCGGTGCCAAGGAGGCTAGGACAGGGTATGTCCGGCGGACTCCTTGGGGCAGGCACTCAGGGGACAGCCTCGTCGGGTCGTGCTCTCGGCCCATGGCTCTCGACTAACACGCCCCACGGAGCTGAAAACAGCATTCTCCCTCATAGGCCACGGGGGAGTACTGGGGTCGAGTCATAAGGTGTTGCCAACCCCTACGCAAGGAGGCTGGATGATTCCCGGATGCGGCTCATGCGACTGCTACACCGTGGAGACCGGAAGCGTGTTGGTCGGCCAGGAAGACAACTTCTAGGAACGCTCGGCGAAGATTGTCCTCTGGCGCGCACAGGATGCTGAGCCCCCGGAGGGCTCAGCATACTTTGGAGAGCGAAGCAGTCGTGGTAGCGCGGGAAGCGGGGGCCGAAGACGCCTCGACGGTCCACTGTCAAAGGATCACCCCACGTGCGCGGGGAGCACCCGCTTCCATCGCTCCTGGCTCCACAGAGGATCATCCCCGTGGGCGCGGGGAGCACTCCGGGTAGAGCACCGCGTAGGGAAGTGCCGCGGGACCATCCCTGCGGGCGCGGGGAGCACGACATCAGCAGGTAGAGGTTGTAGATGTGGTAGGGACCATCCCCGTGGGCGCGGGGAGCACAGCGGGTACCACGCCTGCGTGAGCTGGATGCCGGGACCATCCCCGCGGGCGCGGGGAGCACACTGGCACGTCGCGATATCCATCACGCGGCCTGGGACCATCCCCGCGGGCGCGGGGAGCACGACGACATCCTCCTCCACCCGGGCTCGGTGCAGCGACCATCCCCGCGGGCGCGGGGAGCACACGGGGGGCTTGGGGACCTCGACCTGGACGCCGGGACCATCCCCGCGGGCGCGGGGAGCACACTGGCACGTCGCGATATCCATCACGCGGCCTGGGACCATCCCCGCGGGCGCGGGGAGCACGACGACATCCTCCTCCACCCGGGCTCGGTGCAGCGACCATCCCCGCGGGCGCGGGGAGCACACGGGGGGCTTGGGGACCTCGACCTGGACGCCGGGACCATCCCCGCGGGCGCGGGGAGCACACTGGCACGTCGCGATATCCATCACGCGGCCTGGGACCATCCCCGCGGGCGCGGGGAGCACTCGACCTGCCAGTTCAGCTCGTCGGCGACCGGGGGACCATCCCCGCGGGCGCGGGGAGCACATCCTCCGCGCCACTGGGTACAGCGCTCAGTCGGGACCATCCCCGCGGGCGCGGGGAGCACCTACCTGGACGACCTGGAACTGTCCGCCGTGCGGGACCATCCCCGCGGGCGCGGGGAGCACCCACCACCGCGCGGCCGGGTGGTCGTCGAGCAGGGACCATCCCCGCGGGCGCGGGGAGCACCTGTAGCCGTAGGGGAAGAACAGCTCCGGGTCGGGACCATCCCCGCGGGCGCGGGGAGCACTCGCGGGCGGCGATGTCGGCTGAGTCGGGGTCGGGACCATCCCCGCGGGCGCGGGGAGCACCTAATACACATTCCTGGCACCTCGCTGGTAGAGGGACCATCCCCGCGGGCGCGGGGAGCACTCTTCCTCACCTGCAGTGATGTGTGCGGCGGACGTCACCTTGAAGCAGTTTCGGAGACTTGGACATTCAGGGCAGAAGCCTTCGC
This sequence comes from Nonomuraea montanisoli, assembly GCF_013363975.1. Classification (GTDB taxonomy): domain Bacteria; phylum Actinomycetota; class Actinomycetes; order Streptosporangiales; family Streptosporangiaceae; genus Nonomuraea; species Nonomuraea montanisoli. Next base: position 503,939 of record NZ_JABWGN010000007.1, read on the forward strand.
TTAGCCGTTGGAGCGGTCGTCTTCCTGCGACTCTATGGGCTTAGTCGGGTCAGGCCGGACTCATCGATGATTCCGTCCTAGGCTGACTCTGGTCGCGAACGAGACCGGACCTCTGGCGGACATCTCTATGGCGGCCATCCCGTTCCGGATCCCGTTTGTCGTAGATCAGGTGTGCTCTTGCGGAGCACACAACGCCTCAGCTTGGCGCGCTCGGTCGCATCGCGAAGCCTCCTGTTGCTCAGTCCCTCAAAGGCTTCTGATGAGATCGCTGTAACTGGTAACGCTGAAGAAAGCGCCGGCGTTTAGGGCAATCGGCGGACATACAAAGCGATCTTCATCTGCCTCATTCTGTAGTGAAAGCCGATTTGGGCATTAGATGTAGTTTTGATGCTTCATGTCGCGTTGCGCCCATGTGGTCACTTATCGCATGCAAACTCGGCATGGTTTCGAGGGTGCGGCAAGTGATCTTCTTCTAAGGCTGCTAGCGTCCTCTCATTCCAAGGAACACGGGAAGTTGTAGGCCGCTAAGCGAGAGTAGAGGTGCTTCGTGAACAATCAGTCCCACCCCACCTTCGACCTGCGGGCATTCGTCCTCCTGATGTTCGCGGCTCTCATAGGAGGCGTCACGGGCGCGCTGACTTACGCGTCTGGGGCAGGACTCCCGCAGAGTCTGCTGGCGAGCGGAGCTGCCGGTGGCGCAGCACTATTGTGGGCGAGAAGCGTCCTGGGGCCACCTGACATGTGCTGAAGGGTGCGCTCCCTGTATCAGACGGGGCGAGCGATGCGGTGCAGGGTAATCTGCAAGTCTCTGTCTTGCTCCCTACATGAGTAGGGATGACCCCACGGGAAGTTGGATAGTGAGGGTGCTCCCCGCGCATGCGGGGCCTGCTTCAATGGTGGGAATTCGCCGAATGAGGGGCTCGTCATCAAGGCGGGCCCCTCATTGATCGCATAGCGCAAACGACTGGCTCTGGCCTCAGAGCTTGGTGGCGTCCCAGATGCGTCGCATGGCTTCCCCTTGCTGTCCGTGGATGCATTTGGCGTACACGCGGAGGAGGACGTTGACGCTGTGGCCTGCCCATTCGGCGACTTGGGGTGCGGGGACGCCGGCGTTGAGCCAGGTGGAGACGGCGGCGTGGCGCAGGGCGTAGGGGACGTCCATGAGGGGTGACTTGGCCTCTGCTTCGGTGAATGCCTTCGCTCTGGCTTCGTGGAAGACCTTGAGGTAGGCGCGGTCGGTCATGAGTCCGCCGCGTGGGCCTATGAAGATGCGGCCTTCGGGGCCTGTGCCGAACTGGCGGATGTGGTCGCGGAGCATCGCGCCCAGCTCGGGGTGGATGGGGACGGGTCGGGTTTCGCCGGCTGCCCGGTGTTTGAGTTCGCGTCGTTCGCGGACGTTGCCGCTGTTGGTCCAGCGGCTTCCGGCGCGGGGTTCGGCGTTGGTGAGCCGTATCTCGCCCCAGGCGTTCTCGGGGAGGCTGATGAGATGTTCCGCGCGCAGGTCCACGACTTCTTCGGGGCGCAGGGCGGCGAAGTACATGCAGCCGAAGAACGCCTTCATGCGTCTGCCGCGTTCGCTGTGCTGTTCGACAGCCGTCAGGAAACGGCGGGCCTGGTGGATGTTGATGACCACGCGGGGGTCGATGGTGGTGAGGGTGCGGGGCTTGGTCCAGTTCACTGTCTTGAGCGGGTTGGTGGACAGGACACCGATCTCGACGGCGTACTGCATGGCGTTGTTGAGGCACATGCGCTTGCGGTTGGCCGTGTTCGCGGCGGCGGTTCTGCCGTCCTTGGTGCGGCTGATCCGGTCGAGGACGCCGCGGGTGAGGAGCGCGCCCTTGCCCGGCTCGTCGAACGCGACCATGGGCACCGTGTTGGTCTCCAGCCAGCGGATCACCGGTGCGAGGTTCGCGGGCGGTTCGGCATTGTCGCGGACGCGATCGCTGTAGGACCAGCGCAGCGCGGCCCGGCGGGTGTCGGCGTCGAAGGCGGAGTTCTCCTTGGTCAGGAGAGCCTCGGTGGCGTCGGTCAGGGCCTCGGCGATGCCTCGGCGGTGGTTGGGGGCGGCGTAGGGCCATTTGGCCGCCACGTACGCGAGCGTGAAGGCGAACCAGGTGAGGGTGTTCTCCTCGCGCTTCCACGAGACCGGGCGGCCGGTCGCGATGGAGAAAGCTTCTCCCTGCCGAGCGGCGGTCATGAGCTGCGCGCGGAAGCTCTCGGCGTGGGCCAGGGTGCGGAACGGCTCTTTCCATTCGCGCCCCTCCACGACCCACCGAACGGTGTGGGTCGTGACCCGCCGGCCTTTGTAGGACTGGATCTTCCAGAAGCGCACGCTGTACGAGGTCCGGTCCATCAGACGGCGTCCTCTCGCTCGGTGAGCCAGCGGTCCAGTTCGGAGCGGCGTACGCGGAGCTGCCGGTTGGCGAGGGTGATGCAGCGGGGCCCGCGCTTCTTGGCGCGCCAGTCGTAGAAGGTCGAGGGCGCGATCTTGAGTTCGGTGCAGACCTCGGAGACGGTGAGCTTCTCGTCGATGCGGCTTGCCGAGTTCAACAGCGGCTCCCTTTCAAGATCCGTGCTGGTAGAGGTGCGGGTGTACGGCGTAGGCGGGAGAGGGGCGGCGGCCGGGGCCCGTGCGAGGCGGCTCGGGCTCGCGGCGGATCCAGCCGAGTTGCTCCAGCAGGTCGAGCGGCGCCTCCAGCTCGGTGGCCTTGCGGAAGCGGCTGCGCGGGAGCGCGGTGAACGCCTCTCGGACCGTGAAGCGGGCCGTGCGGGTGCGCTGGAGCCAGGCGTGGACGGTGCGGGCGGCTTCGAGGTCGGGGTCCGCGCCCATGGCGTCGAAGGCGGCCAGGGCGTGGGCGGTGAAGTACTCGCCGAGCGCGATGGCGGCGCTGACCGTGTCGGCCTCGATGGGGCGTCGCCAGGCGCCGTCGATGTGGGCGGCGAGGTGGAGCAGGCCGGCCATGCGCATGACGGCGCCGTCGAACTTGCCCGCCCAGTCGGTGATGTGGCCGAGATCGCCGGAGTGTGGACGCAGCCGGATCTCGGTCCTGCGCCGCTGTTCGGTGAAGATCTCTGCGGCTTTGGTGGACAGGACGAGCCGGGCAGGGTCGTCCCAGTCGTGCATGGCGATGGTGAGTTGCTGCAGGTTGGTGTCGTAGCGCGTGGCGACGTCTTCCGGGACGGGTGGTGGGTCGATGCGCCGGTAGCCGACGTTGCTCTTGGGCAGGCTGTAGAGGATGCGGCCGAGCAGGCCCTTGCCACGGAAGCCGGGCATGCCTGCGATGTCGGCGACGATCTCGGGCTGGACGGCCAGGCCCATGGTGAGGGCGGCGTGGTCGACGCGTTCGGTGCGGCCTCGCCGGTCGATGATCAGAGCGTCTCCGGCGTGGCCTTTGAGGAACAGGTCGAGGTTGGGTGTGCCGGAGTAACGGCCGGCGAGGGTGGCGAAGATGCCGCCCTCGGCACTAAGTACGGCCAGCCGTCCGCCTTGCTCGACGAGCAGGCTGGCGGCTGTCTCGGGCGTGATGTCGTCGGCGAGGAGCCGCGGCTTGACCGGTACCTTGATGGACTCGACGGCCAGCGCGGCGCTCTGCGCTTCGGCGATGGCTTCGGGCGCCGCCTCTCCGCGCGCCGTGCCTGCCGCACGGGCGGCTTTCTCGGCCACGTCTACGGCCAGCCGTCGTGCCACCTCGGCCTCGGTGATCTGTGGTCCGATCCGGTCGAGCAGCGCCTTCTCGGCGTGCAGGAGAGGCGTGGTCATGGCGCGGAACACGGCGGACTTGCGCGAGCCGGGCGGCATGGCCACCAGGACGAACAGGTTGACCGGCTCGGTCCAGGAGCCGCGTACGTTGACCACCGCTCGTCCGCCGGCGGCCGTGGACAGCGCCGCCAGGCCGACGCAGCCGGCCAGGTCGAGGGGAGTCTGTGTCTCCTCGGCGACCGCGCTCACGTGCTCGGCCATCCACGAGGGGAGCGCATGCACCGGGAACGACGGCAGCTCTCCGCGCTGGCCGAGCGGGGCCGGCGTCTCCCAGACGGGCGGCTGCTGGTGCAGTTCTGCCAGAGCGTTGGCGGCTCCGACGTCGGCGAGGATGGCGTCGGCGGCTCGCCGGGTGGAGGCGTGTCCGTTGAGCGTCGTCAAGCGGCTGCCCTCCGCGGGTGGCGCTGTCCGGCGTCGAGTCCCGAGCGGATGGTGGTGAACGCCTCGCGCTCGCCTAGGCCGGTCAGTTCGGCGGCGTGCTGCAGGCACGCCTCCACCAGGTGGCGGGGCAGGATTCCGGCGGTGACAAGCTGGCCAAGACCGAAAGCAGCGGCGTTAAGGGTGTTGTTGCGGGTGCCGGTCGCAGCGGCCAAGACGTTCTCCACCTCGCCGCGCAGCGCGGTCAAGGCGTAGCCGGCGGCGCGGTCGCCACCGCAAGCGGCCAGCACGGCCCCCGTGGAGGTGCCGGTCTCCACGGTGCGTGTCGGCGCGGCGAGGCGTTCGGCAAGCCAGGCAGGCAGCACAGCGGGCGGTGGAGCGTGCAGCACTCTGTAGGGGCCGCTGCCGTCCGGCAGGTCGACGAAGCTGCCAGGGCCGACCACATAGCCGCCACGAGCGCGGGTGTCGATCTTCCAGCCCAGGCGGCCGGCGGTGTTGCCGAGGTCGGCGTCGGTCGGGGCGGCGAAGTAGAGGTGCATGCCGCCGCGTCTTGTCCGCACGGTGAAGGTCTCCAGCGGCAACGGCTGTCTGGCCTGCTCGCAGAGCATCGCCAGAACGTCCGCGCCCTCGTGGACCCCGGGTAGGTCCCAGGCCGGCGGTGGTGGTTCATCTGGCTTCGGTACATCGACGTCGAGCACCACCAAGCCAGAGGGGCCGCAGGCGATGCCGATGTTGAACGGGCCGCGCGTCCACATGCTGTGGATGCGCTCCGGGTCAGTGGTGGCGTGGCGTTCCCAGTGGGTGAAGCCGCGCAGCGGGCGCTTGTCGCGAGGAATGAGCGGGAAGACGTGCCACCCCCGGGCGGCGGCGGCCAGGGCATGACGGATCAGGTCGCTGGGCATGGTGGCTCTCCGGCTTGAGGCAGGCGGGGTCATCGGGTGCCGTCGCGGTGAATGCGGCGGGCGTAGTTGAGGAAGTGGCGGCCCCACCGCAGGCGCAGGCCGGTGCCGTCGCAGCGGCGGCAGTAGCGGGAGCCGCGGCCGATCCGATTGCGGATGCGGCGCTCCCCCTTGCACTTGCGGCAGCGCCCGAACGGGCGGACGTAGCAGGCGAAGAGATAACGGAGTGTGATGACGATCAGGGCGAATGGGCCGGCGATAGAAGTGAGCGCGACGGGGTCCAAGACAGCCTCCAGGGCCGGTTTTTGGGTGTCGTCAGCCAGGGCCGCTAGCGTGCTAGCGTCCTGATCGGGCCGTGGATTGGGGTGCTAGCGGGGCTGCTAGCGCTAGCGGGTGCGGTCGCTAGCGCTAGCACCTCACCGCAGGTCAGCCGGAGCGGCGTCGGCGATTACGCTCAGCGATGGCGGAAGTGAGATCGTCGAAGCGGATGCCGCGCCGGGTGACGGCCTTGCCGTCGATGCGGCGGCCGATGTCCCCGACCGCGACGCCGTACGGCTTGAGCGCCGAGGTGAGCTGTTCGGACTTCCAGCCGGCGTAGAAGGTGGGGCGCAGCTCAGCCAGGCGTGAGCACAGCGCCTCGTTCCACGCGGCGCTCTCCCCCGCGGGCCAGATCTCCGCGAGGTCGGACAGCACGTCGAACGTCGGCGCGTCCTCGCGGGTCTGCGTGCCCGGCTCCGGCAGAGTGCCAGCCAGGCCGCGCAGCTCCATCGCGCGGGCCACGACCTTTTTGGCGTCGCTGCTGTTGACGTAGAAGGAACGGCGGGCGGCGGGCTTGCCGAGACCCGTGAGGATGCCCCACCCTGCGTCCACGACCGGCTCGAACACCGTGGCGCGGTAGCCGTTCTTGTACATCGAGGTCCCGAGGATCATGTCGTTGGCCGTCTGGTCAGCCACGCTCATGCAGTAGCGGGTGTTGACGTTGCGAGTGATGCCGGTCGGCAGGCTGTCCTTGTCCGGGATCTGAGTACCGATCAGCAGGATCACGCCCAGGGCGCGGCCCAGCTTGATCACCTTCTCGCAGATCTCCCCAGCTTCCTTGCCGTACTTCGGGTCGAGGAACAGCTCCTGGATCTCGTCGATGGCGACGATCAGCGGGTGCAGGCCGGAGCCCTTCAGCGACGCCAGCTCGGGCGTGACCTTGTTCTCCGGTGCCTTGCCGAGCGCGGCGTAGTGGTCGATGCGCTTGGAGCGGCGCTCGCACTCCTTGTACAGCCAGGCGATCATGGCGGCGCAGCGCGCCTTCGTCTCGTCGTCGAAGCCGTTGCCGTACTCGGTGCACACCGGCTCCAGCACCTTGAAGTCGCCGACTCCCTTCAGCTCGTAGACGCGCAGCTCGGTACGCGGGTCGAGTGCAGCGGCCAGGACCTTGAGGCGCAGGGCGAAGGTCTTGCCGGAGCCGGGCTGTCCGCCGTCCAGCCAGTTGCGGAACATCAGCTCGGCGTGGACCGTCTCCATGCGCGGCGTGGTCGCGAACGGGAACGGCTTGAAGACGTCCACCTTGCCCTCCTTCAGGAGCGGCCAGGCGGGCTGCTTCATCTTGGAGGCAGGCTCGTACCCCACCCAGAGCGCCAGCCGTCCGGGGTGGCCTGTGCCGGGCTCGGGCCAGACCTGATCGAGGGGGAGCCGCATCGCCGAGGCCAACCGGCCGCGCCGGGCGACGACGTCGGCGGCCTCCACGCCGTAGGGCAGGTCCACGATGGCCAGATGTCCGGGCCCCACGCGGTGGATGTCCTGCGGGAAACTGATCGCGTGCTGGTCCTTGGCCACGGCCTGGTTGATGCCGGCGAGCCCGCACGACAACAACGCCCGGCGGACCAGCTCGGCGGTGAGCTTGCGGTAGCGCGGCCCTTGGGAGACGCGGTCGGTGATGGGGGCGTCGGCCGGGCGGCCGGCGCGGGCCAGCAGCGGCAGTACGGCCCCGACCACGGTGATCCGCGCCCATGCCGGTACGTCGGAGAACCAGAACACCGGCAATGCGATGGCCACGGCCATGCTCCCCGTCATCAGGAGGAACCACCGCCAACGAGCCTGGCGCTGACGCTGCTTGTCCAGCTTGAGCCACGTCTCGGGATCGTTCCGGTCGGCGGCGTACTGGCGCAGCGCCCAGTTGCCCTCCTCGGCCGTCGCCCAGTGCAGCAGGCGGACAAGGGTGCCGAACAGGCCCGGCAGGGCGTACCACAGCACCTTGAACGTGTACTTCGGCGTGCGAACGGCGTGGTAGCCGGCCACGTAGGCGGCGTCCTTGAGCTGCCAGAGCAGCATGGCGCGGATGCCGCTCCAGGTGCGCAGCGCGGTCGGGATGATGGGCGCGCGCTGCTGCCCGGCCCGCAGGCGGTGCGGGACCGCGTCGTCGTCGGGCGGGTCCACCGGCGGGCCGACGATCCGGCCTTCGACCGCGACGGTCTCCCGGTCGAAGAAGTCGTCATCGTCGTCCCGCCCGACCTCGTCGGCCTGGCGGGCGCGGCGCCGCGCGTCGAGCGGAACCACCTGGCCGCCCTGGCTGTCGGCCGCGGGCTCGCTGTGCCCGTCGTCGGACTCGTACGGGTGTTCTTGGGTCATGATGAGGTCACCTCGTGTCGGTTCTGCTGATGGCGGGGTGGCGGGGCGCGGCCACGGTTCTTGGCGGAGTTGGGGCCGCGCCCTGCTCTGGAGTGATCGCTTTTCCGGTGTCAGCCGGCGGTCGGACGGGCGAGGGCGTCGCGTACGGCACGGGCGGTGTCCATGCCGCATCGCAGCGCTCGGCGGATCTTGTCCGCGCCGGGGTCCGGCGGCAGCTCGCCGGCCGCGATAAGGCGGCGCGCTCGGGAAGTCAGGGACTCGATGTCGGTGCCGTCGCCGCGCCCGCCGGGGTACCGGTCAACCGCGTTCGACCTGTACGACGACCAGGTATGGGGGGTACTGGTCTGCGCGTGGTCGAGTGCCGCGAACGCGGCCAGGATGATCGGCAGCGCGATGACGACGGCCACCGCGACGATCGGCCCCAGCAGGTGCAGCACCAGCCGCGACAGGCTGAACGTCTCGGCGACGCCGGGCAGGTAGGGCCAGGCGTTCATGCCCAGCGTGAGCCCCAGGAACAGCCACTCGATGCGGATCAGCCTGCGGTCGGACAGCGGTGCCCCCCTAGCGCCGAGGTAAGCCCGTGCGCTCACCACGACCAGCAGCGCCAGCGACATGAACGGCTCGACCAGCCAGGCGAACAACCAGGCCGGTGACCACGGCGCGGCACCGTCGGCGGCGAACGCCTGCACGCCGGCCGTCGACCAGGCCAGAGCCAGCGCCAGAGCGACGAGCGCGGTGGCCACCAGCAGGCGACGCATGCGCGCTGCCTGCCAGGCCCGCATCGCCGGGTCCTGCCCCAGCGCGTGCAGCCGGGCGGCCTCCTGAGCTGCCTTGCGGCGCTCGCGTACCCGCCGGCTGTCGACGAGCAGCGGGGTGTCGTCCTCCTGCAGTCGCGCCAGCAGATGCGCTTCGGCGACCTCGGCGCGCAACTGCCGCACGCGCCTGGTCTCGCCGTCGTGCTTGGCCGCCGTGCGCTTCGCACCCGTGGACGCGACGTCGGCGAGGTGCTGTTCGAGGGCGGTCAGTCCGCGGGAGACATCGTCCGGGGACGGCTCCGGGATGGCGATGCTCATGCGACCTCCCCAGCGCAGTCCAGGCAGGTGCCGAGGTGGCGAGGCAGGGCGTAACCCGGCACGGTCAGGCACACAGGGCACTTGCGGCCGGTCTTGCCCGCCGAACTGCGCTTGGGCTGAGCGAGTCGCACGTCGTACAGGTACGCGGCCCGGACGACGCACGCGCCGCGGCGGCGCGTGCGCCAGAGGACCTGCGCCTGCGCGCCGTGCACGCCGGGACGCAGCCCGGCGGCGTCGAGCTGGCGGCGGGTGAGCAGGTGCGGCGGCGCCATGCCCAGCGGGTAGCTGGGCAACCCGTACCGTTCGCCGGCCGGGTCACGGAAGCGGGCGCTGGACTTGCTCATCACGCCACCTCCAGCTCATCGAGCTCGGTAACGCCCTTGGAGATCTCGGTGGCCGCGCGCCCGGCCCAGATGCCCGAGGAGGGCCGGACCCTCAGCGCGTACAGCTCGCACAGCCGGCGGGTCGGGCAGCCGGCGCAGACCTCGCGGGCGACCTGCTCGCGGGCGGCGCGCTGCTCGGCGGTCTCAATGGAGCGGCGCGGCCCGACGTGCAGCTCCGGGTCGTAGGCGCACTCGGGGACCGGCGTCGCGCCCTTGGCGCGCAGTGCCTTCCGCAGTTGCTCGACGGATAGGTGAGCGGGATGGCCGTTGGAGTGGATGGACCCGTAGGTCATGATGATGGTGCTCCTTCTGCGAGGGAGTACTGAGGGACGGCTCGTTGTCTTGGCGGATGAGGGGCCGTCCCTCGCTGTGTTCGACGGTGGACGTCGGATCTAGCTGAGGTTCGAGATGAAGGTCGCCAGCGCGTCGACGACGTTGATGAGGCCGTCCATGCCGTGGGAGGCCATGACGGCGGCCTTCGCCGGCTCGCGGACGATGAAGACCAACACGCCGAGCACGAGCAGCGTCGGCACGATGCGGGAGCGCTGGGGCGTAGGGATCAGCATGGTTCCTCCTGGTCGGCTGCCCGTGTAGGGGGCGCTACACGAAAGACCGTACAGTCCCCCCTGCACGAACGTCAAGGGCCCCCTGTACGCGGCGTGTCTAGTCCCCCCTTGACGAAGCGCGTACGCTTGCCCCCATGACTAAGGAAGGCGTGAGCGAGGCGGTCCTCTCCGCGCTTGCTGACCTCGACCACGCTTTCGATGCGGCACTCTCTGCGATCAATGCGGATCCCGACCACAACCGGGCGTACAGCGGTGCGACGGAACTGGTGGAGACGCTGAGGCGGCTGTTCGAGGCTTCCGCGGACCAGCGTGCCATGGCGGCGGCCCGCATCTTCGAGCAGGAACGCATGTCGCTGGCCGGCCTGGCTGACCGCATCGGAGTGTCGAAGGCGCGAGCAGCGCAGCTCATCAAGACCGCGAAAGACGCCAACGAGCAACGCGGGAACGCGACGGAGGGGAACTTTTGAACGAGCGGACAGAGGTCATCGTCGAGGTCTGGCCGGTCTCCGCTGACGAGGCCGGCCTATGGCTGATCAGCGGGACCGACGCATGGCGTTCCGAGGCGATCCGGAAGGACAGCGATCCCCACACGGCCGTCACGGAACTCCTGAAGGCGAACGACACCTCGGAGGGGGTCAAGCTCCTGCACTCCACGTCCTGGCGCGCGGAGGAGACCGCCGTGATCCTCACGTACGTGGCGGTGATCGGCTGCGGCGCGTTCGTGCGGGACAAGTGGCAGAAGGCCGCTCCGATCAGCCCGGTCCTCCCGGACGCGGTCGGCAAGCCGATCACGGTCGAGGCGACGGAGGCCCCGATCCCGCGGTACATCGACGTGCTCATGCACGGGCTGCGGCACCTGAGCTTCCTGCTGCAGACGGACTCCGCGGCGCGCTCGGCGCTCTGTGGCAAGTGGCCGGATCACCTCGCGCTGTTCCGTCCCGCACTGGCCGGCATGTACGACCACGAGCACGGCGAGGAGCCGATCACGCTTCCCGAGGGAGTCGAGGCGCGTTAGCCCGGCGCCTGGCGGCTCCGCGTACGTGGGGGAGTGGGCTGCAACTGGCTCGAACGTCGTCTGCTCCCCGCGCACGTGGGGATGTTCCGTTGGCGATACCGCGTCCAGATCCGGATCGCGTGCAGGAGGGGAACGAGTGGTAGAACAATCTCGCGATCGGCTTCATCGGCAGCAGCGGGCCGTCAAGGTGCTGGAGCAGCTTCTCGGGCGCGTCGCCAACGAGAAGCTGCCGGTGATCAGTTGGAGCATCGCCGGCAGTGCTGCTCAGCCGGCCCTGATCGGGCGGTGCGACGCCGAGAACGCCACTGACCGTCGTAACGACTTCGAGGCGTGGCGGGAGGCTCTCGCGGCCAGTGCCCTTCCGGACGAGGCGGACAGTGAAGGCCGGATCAGGTTGCGGGCCTCGGTAGAGGACACCTTCGAGGCGATCACCGTCGTCCTCGTTGCGGACGTCTAGCCCGGAGGCGGGGCGTTCCCAGGGTGGGGGAGAGGGTCGTTCGCCACAAAACGATCTTGGACACCCTCGTTACTCGGCTCCGCAGGCACCCCTTGGACCACACCACCAGGAGGGACCAGTGTCATACCCACAACTGCTCACCCCCGAGGAGAAGCTCGCCGACGCGAAGCAGCTATTGAGCCTCCCGCGTATCGTCGTGATCTGCGGCTCCACCCGCTTCATGACCGAGATGAACGAGGCCGATCTGCGGGAGACTAAAGCCGGAAAGATTGTCGTCAAACCGGGTTGTGACATGAAGTCGCCGCACGAACTTTGGTCCGATCCTGTCGAGGCCGAGGCGCTGAAGGTTCGACTCGACGATCTGCACCGGGCGAAGATCCGGCTCGCTGATGAGGTACTCGTAGTCGGCGACTACATCGGAGACAGCACCCGAGCCGAAATCGCCTACGCGCGGTCGCTGGGCAGGCCCGTGCGGTTCACGCACCCCGAAGTCGACCCTGACGCCTGACCGCCCGCTGCCACCGCGACAACCAGGGCCGGCAGTCCGCCGCTTGACCGTCTCGCGGTGGCTTTGGCCGCCGCCCATCCCACACCCTCCGCGGACATCCCTTGGAATTGATCATCTAGTTCCGGTCAGCCGCACAATCCGCGGAACCGCGCTATCGCCGATGCTGGCTACTCGGAGCGGGTTCGCGCGGCTGGACAGTCCCGCCGCGCTTTTCCGCAGTATGCCGCGGTTCCCAGTGTGAGTCAGCGGTTGCGTGCGGCTTTGAGTAGCTGATCGGCGCGAGCCTTCGAGATCCCCAGTTTCGTCGCCAGCGCCGCCAAGGAGAGAGCCTCTGCGTCGTGAATCTGTGCCGCCACCCTTGCGCGGGTCAGCGCGGCGTCGTCCGCCATCTTGCGAAGGTCGTCTGCCAGGCGTGTGGCTTGAATGAACGCCTGCTGGAGGTCGGGCATGCTCTGGAGGGTCAGGGTGACGTCCTCATAGATTCGCCTCATGGCGCTGAGCTCGGCGTCCGGTCCGGCCGGCTGGTCTGTGGTGTCGTTCGCAGCCATGGATGCCTCTCGGTTGCGTGGCGGGCGACAGTGCAACGTGCATGAGTGGACGTGGGGGGGGCCGCGGCACTTCATCTGGCGAGTTTTTCGATCTGGCTGGCGGCGTTGTGGTCGAGGGCGTATGTCCAGTGGTCTCGCCCGCGGCCCCAGGTGAAGATCCACCGGTCGCTCCGTAGCGAGGCCCGCACGTGCAAGGGGCCCCGTGCTCTCGGGAGCTCCACGAACGGCTCGCCGCCGCGAGGCAGCTCCACCGAAACCGCCAGGCCGGCCCACCGCAGGTCCCACGCCAGCCGAACCAGGTGGACGTATTGCTCCTGAATGTGGTTGGGCGGCGTCGTGGCTCCACCGTGTGCCCTCGCCCCGTGATCACGCGGCGTCCTGGTGAGGCTTCGAGCCCGAGAGCTCTTCCTCCCGTGAGGGCGAATGGCTCCGAGCATGCGCGAGAACAAGGTCATCCCAGACGGCGCGTGCATGGCGGTAAAGCCCTCTTCCGGTCTCTTCATAATTCCGTCCTGTGCGGCGGAGGACGAGAAACAGCCCTCCTTGGCAAACCCACTCGTACGCCCCGCAGCACGAGGTCTCCGTGACTCGGATGCTGCTGCTCCGAGCGCTCTGAAATGGCTCCCAGGCGGTCATCGCGGCCTCCCTGCCGTGGGGAGGTAGTGGCTGCGATGGCTCCACAGCCACCCGCGCTCGCGTACAAGCCGCGTCGACGTTCCGGCGGTGAGCTGAGTGTTCATGGCGGCGACGGCCTCCGTGGACGCCGATGCCTTCCTTGGGACCTTGGCGTTCCAGTGGCCGGCAGGGGAGCGTCCGAACGATGGGCGCCTGGACGTGCTGCATCCGTCCTGGCCAACGAGCCGATCAAGAATGTCGGTCATGCGTTCGTGATCTCCCGTCTTGCGCTTGCGGAGGTGGGCTGAGTCAAAAACCATTTGCTGGCAGGGTTTCCCCAGGTTACGTCTAGGGCCTCATGGCCACAAGGCCCATGGCAACATGGCCCCATGAGACTCATGTGTTGTGATCGACTACAGCTCCGGGGTGCCGCTGAACCGGCAGGTCGCGAACGCGATTCGCGCGGACATCACTTCGGGCCGGTACCGCCCAGGTGCGTGGCTGCCTTCGGAGTCCCAGCTCGCGCAGATCTACGACGTCGGTCGGGACACCGTTCGCGATGCCCTGGCGTTGCTGCGGGCCGAGGGGCGCATCACGACAGTGCGCAAGCGGGGATCGCTCGTGGTCGGTGAGCCGGACCGGGAGCCGTACGAAGTGCCGGCGGGCGCGCGAGTGGTGACGCGCATGCCTACACCGGAGGAACGGCGAGACCTGGCCACGTCGGAGGAACTGCGCGAGTTCGGGGGAGTCCCTGAGGGGGTGCCGGTCTTCGAGGTCATGCCAGGCCCGCGTAAGCATCGCAGGATACTGCGCGGAGATCGCGTCGAGTTGGTCTTCAACCACTCCTCGCCCGACGAATGACCTGAAAGCGGCTACGGCATTCTGCGTGGAACTGCGGGATTCTGCGGTTGCCCTGTCGCGGGTTTCAGGGCGGCCTGCTGACTTGCTGTGTCTCCTCTATGGAGGGCATCCTGCGGATAACGTGCATTCTGCGGCCTGTTCGTCATTGCCAACTGGGTTGATCCGGTCCAGGTTGGTGCGGTCGGGACCATCCCCGCGGGAACACCTCCTTAAAGCGGAGCAGTGCTGGCGGACTGGGGATCATCCCCGCGGGCGCGGGGAGCACGACGAGCACAGCGAGCCGGTGGGGACGGTGGCGGGACCATCCCCGCGTGCGCGGGGAGCACGAGATGGTCCGCAACGCCAAGACCCCTGAGGAGGGACCATCCCCGCGTGCGCGGGGAGCACACTTTGAGATGATGACATCGGTGGTATGTGTCGGGACCAACCCCGCGTGCACGGGGAGCGCTTGCGGGGCGTTTACGGCGGTTCGCACGTGCCAGGACCATCCCCGCGTGCGCGGGGAGCACGCCTTGAGAAGCGCCATGTCCGCGGCGTAGCGGGGACCATCCCCGCGTGCACGGGGAGCACCCGTGGTCCCGTGGCGGCCGTCACTTGCGGTGGGGACCATCCCCGCGTGCGCGGGGAGCACAAATTCGCCCGCCCATGGCTGATCGAGAGCAAGGGACCATCCCCGCGTGCGCGGGGAGCACCTCCTACGTATCTGACCAAGGACCCGGTGCTGGGGACCATCCCCGCGTGCGCGGGGAGCACGCGCAGACCTGCTCACCCCAGTGCCCCAGCTCGGGACCATCCCCGCGTGCGCGGGGAGCACCCTTCGCTAACCAACCAATGAGGATGAGACAGGGGACCATCCCCGCGTGCGCGGGGAGCACCAGTGACAAGGTCGTTCGTTGCCCGGTGCGTAGGGCCCATCCCCGCGTGCGCGGGGAGCACTCCAGCGACCGCGCCTGGAAGTCCGGGTAGCGGGGACCATCCCCGCGTGCGCGGGGAGCACGCGCAGACCTGCTCACCCCAGTGCCCCAGCTCGGGACCATCCCCGCGTGCGCGGGGAGCACGCGACGTCACACCTCTGGCAGTGGTCGCCGACGGGACCATCCCCGCGTGCGCGGGGAGCACAAGCGGCTGCTCGGCCCGGTCTGGGCCGAGATGGGACCATCCCCGCGTGCGCGGGGAGCACCGCGCGGGGGTCCCTGAGGAGGGACCGAAGGGGGGACCATCCCCGCGTGCGCGGGGAGCACGGCCATTTTGTCTACTCGGACGAAATGTACAGGGGACCATCCCCGCGTGCGCGGGGAGCACACCTTCAGCGGAGACAGGCTGCGGCTGGCACAGGGACCATCCCCGCGTGCGCGGGGAGCACCCCTGTTCGGTTGTGGGGTGGCCCGTCCGGCGGGACCATCCCCGCGTGCGCGGGGAGCACCTGGAGTGGTCCGACCTGGCCGGCGGCTTCCCGGGACCATCCCCGCGTGCGCGGGGAGCACGCCGCCTGCATGACGGCCAACTGCTCCGTGTCGGGACCATCCCCGCGTGCGCGGGGAGCACCGGTCCTCAGCATCCCTGATTCGCTTGGCAGCGGGACCATCCCCGCGTGCGCGGGGAGCACTCCGTTCGGCTCGGCGGTCATCTCGTGGTTGAGGGACCATCCCCGCGTGCGCGGGGAGCACCGGGTCTCCACTGCTCGTGCAGTCCGGGCCGTGGGACCATCCCCGCGTGCGCTGGGAGCACTGACGGCCAGGGCGGCCACGGGATCAGCCGCCGGGACCATCCCCGCGTGCGCGGGGAGCACGGATCCATGCCGGGCACGGGGACGAGCGCGCCGGGACCATCCCCGCGTGCGCGGGGAGCACGGCTTCGTACCGGAACAGCGCGCGCCAGTCGGGACCATCCCCGCGTGCGCGGGGAGCACACTGCCTGACCTGGGACGTTACCCAGGTGAAGTGCCGATTCGAAGCACTTTCAAAGATTCGGACATATGTCACTCCAATCCCATCTGTCGTCGAATCTATCTGTAGACATTGGTCGCCATCGGCACCATCGATGCGGTCATATGTATTTATTTCAGACAGGAAGCATTTTGTGTAACGCTGAAAACCTCCGCAAGGGCGTTATGGAAATGAATCCCGTGGTTCCTGCGTCTTCGGTGGTAGTGGTCTTTAATGGTGGCCATGCTCGATGGGGAGCTCTTCCCGCGCTGGTCGATTGGGGGCCTCTCGGCTGCTGCGCGTACGGTGTGGGCGAAACACGATGCCGCCACTGACGGATGGTTGCCATTGTGGCGGCACCTGCCTGACAGCGGCGCGGTGGCGGGGCTCCTTTGGGATCGCTGGTTGCCATCTCAGGTGCAGCGTGTGATCGCGGAGGCACTGCCGGGTGGTCTAGATGACGGGCGGCGCCTGGCTATCTGGCTGGCGATCACACACGACATAGGCAAGGCCACCCCGGCGTTCGCGTGCCAGGTGGAGACGCTCGCTGACAGGATGCGTGCTGCCGGCCTCGACATGCCGCCGTACAAGCAACTGCTTGATCGTAAGCTCGCTCCTCATGGTCTGGCCGGTCAGGCGCTTCTGTGTGACTGGCTGATGGAACGTTATGGGTGGACGCGTTCGGCTACCGCACAGTTCGCGATCATCGCCGGTGGTCATCACGGGGTGCCGCCCACCCACCAGGACATTCGTGAGTTGAACGTTCGCCCCCAGTTGTTGCGCACGCCTGGCTGTGCCTCTCTCTGGCGAGATGTGCAGTGGGAGCTGTTGGACCTGTGCGCCGAGACCAGCGGGGTAAAGGAGAGGCTGGTTGCCTGGCAGGGGGTGAAGCTCCCCCAGCCGGCCCAAGTACTGCTCAGCGGCCTCGTCATCGTCGCGGACTGGATCGCGAGCAACCCCGATCTGTTTCCGTACTTTCCCGAAGCCCAAAGGCAGGGCGAGCGGCAGCGGGTCGAAGCGGCATGGCGCGGCCTCGAACTTCCTGCCCCTTGGCGGCCTGGCGAGCCGCAAGGGGAGCCGGACGAGCTGTTTCTCGATCGTTTCTCGCTCCCTCGCGGAGCGCGTATCCGCCCGGTGCAGGAGCGCGCCGTCGCCTTGGCTCGGAGCATGTCATCTCCTGGACTGATGGTGATCGAGGCACCGATGGGCGAGGGGAAGACGGAAGCCGCGCTCGCAGTCGCCGAGATCTTCGCCGCGCGCTCTGGGGCGGGCGGCTGCTTCGTCGCCCTGCCGTCCATGGCGACCAGTAACGGGATGTTCCCGCGGATGCTCGAGTGGCTTGAGCGTGTGCCCGATGTGCGCCTTGGTCAGGGGCCGCGGTCCGTATTGCTGGCGCACTCCAAGGCGGCGCTGAACGAGGACTATTCGGCGCTGATGCGTGCCGGGCGGCGCGAGATCCGCGGAGTGGAAACAGACGGTTCGGGGAATGAGTGGCGCCCCCGCGTGGACCGCGCGATGGGCTCCGCCGAACTGATCGCGCATCAATGGCTACGAGGCAGGAAGAAGGGCATGCTGGCGTCCTTCGTGGTGGGGACGGTCGACCAGCTGCTGTTCATGGGGCTGAAGAGCCGGCACCTGGCGCTGCGACATCTCGCGTTGTCGGGCAAGGTGGTCGTCATCGACGAGGCGCACGCCTACGACGCTTACATGAACTCCTACCTGGATCGGGTGTTGTCGTGGCTGGGCGCGTACCGGGTTCCGGCGGTCGTGCTGTCGGCGACCCTGCCCACGAGGAGGCGCCGCGAACTCGCGCAGGCATACGCGGGGGCTGGCGCCGACGGCGAGGGCCTGGCCGACGTGGAGAACGCGTCCGGCTATCCGCTGCTGACTGCGGTCGAATTCGATCGTCCGGCAACGGTGGAGGTTGTCGCCGCCTCCGGACGAGAGACTGAAGTCCATGTCGAGCGCTTGAACGACGATCTGACCACACTCGGCGACATGTTGGAGCGGGAACTGGCCGATGGTGGCTGTGCGCTGGTCGTGCGTAACACCGTCGGTCGTGTAATGGAGACATCGGCATATCTGCGAGACCGCTTCGGTCATGACTCAGTCAGTGTGACGCATGCGCGGTTTATCGATCTGGACCGAGCAGAAAAAGACGCCGATCTTCTAAAGAGGTTCGGCCCTCCAGAGAAAAGCACGGGTCGCCCAGTCGGTCGTCATATCGTTGTCGCCAGCCAAGTGGCGGAACAATCGCTCGACATCGACTTTGACCTACTGGTGTCAGACCTGTGTCCGATCGACCTGTTGCTGCAACGCATGGGCCGCTTGCACCGGCATCAGCGGGGTGAAGGCCAAAGCGACCGTCCACCGCGGCTGCGCTCGGCGCGCTGCTTCGTCACGGGAGCTGACTGGACTAGGGCTCCCGTCGACCCCGTGCGTGGGTCGGTGCTGATCTACCGCCGGCACGCGCTGCTGCGATCCGCTGCGGTGCTGGAGCCGTACCTGTCGGGGACCGCCACAAGTGGGCATGTCGTGCGCCTGCCGCAGGACATCAGCCCGCTCGTCCAGGACGCCTACGGTTCTGCACCAGTCGGCCCGCCTCAGTGGCAGGAGGCCATGGAGCAGGCGCGCCAGGCGCACGAGCTGCATCAAGCGCAGCAGGACAACAGGGCACGAGACTTCCAGATCAACGCGGCAGGCAAACCCGGACGAGCGGTCATCGGCTGGGTTGATGCGGGAATCGGCGACGCCGACGACACCCGTCGTGGCCGGGCACAGGTCCGTGACAGCCGCGAGTGCCTAGAGGTGCTTGTCGTGCAGCGCAGGAGCGACGGCACGCTGGCCACGCTGCCCTGGCTGGACAAGGGACGAGGCGGGCTTGAGCTGCCCACCGACACGCCACCTGAGCCCAAGCTTGCACGCATTGTCGCCGGATGCGGCTTGCGGCTGCCCTTCCACATCTCCCTGCCCGGAGTCATAGACCAGGCGATCGATGAACTGGAGCAGAACTACGTGGCGGCGTGGCAGTCCAAGGAAAGTCACTGGCTGGCCGGCGAACTGATCCTTGTCCTGGACGAAAACTGTCGGAGCCGCCTGGCAGGCTACGACCTGCGCTACACCCCAACCGATGGCCTGGAGGTGGTTCGTGCTGAGTGAGGTTGCTCCACCCTCGTTCGATCTGGTCCGTCGGCCTTGGCTGCCCGTCCAACGCCAGGACGGTAGCCAGGACGAGTTGTCGCTGCAGGACGTGTTCTGCCAGGCCGACGATCTCCGGCGGCTGGTCGGGGATGTCCCGACTCAGGAGTTCGCGCTGCTCCGGCTACTGCTCGCGATCCTGCACGATGCGGTGGACGGTCCAGCCGACCCGGAGGAGTGGCAGGACCTGTGGGACGAGGGCCTGCCAGTCGATCGCATCACCGCCTACCTCGACCAACATCGTGACCGCTTCGACCTGCTGCATCCCGAGCAACCCTTCTTCCAATGTGCAGGGCTTCGCACTGCGACCGGCGAGGCCAGCTCCCTGGATCGCCTCGTCGCCGACGTTCCCAACGGTGTTCCCTTCTTCACCATGCGAGCGCGGGGCGTCAGCAGGCTCGGATTCGCGGAGGCGGCCCGCTGGCTGGTGCATGCCCACGCGTTCGACACTTCCGGGATCAAGACCGGCGTGGTCGGCGACTCTCGCGTCAAGGGCGGCAAGATCTACCCGCAAGGAGTGTCGTGGGCCGGGGCGCTGGGCGGCGTGCTCGTCGAGGGGGACAACCTACGACAGACCCTTCTGCTCAACCTGATTGCTTTCGACACCGAAAACCTTCGCAGGGATGGCGAGAGCGATCTTCCAGTCTGGCGCCGCCCACCGGTAGGACCCGGATCGATCGACCCGATCCAGCTTTCCAGTCGTCCGGCAGGCTTACGGGATCTCTACACCTGGCAGTCGAGGAGAGTCCGACTCTTCTTCGACGCCGAAGGCGTGACCGGGGTGATCCTCACCTACGGAGACATCCTTGAGTCGCGCAACAAACACCAGGTCGAGCCCATGACCGGGTGGCGGCGCAGCCCGGCCCAGGAGAAGAAACTCGGTTTGACACAGGTCTATCTGCCGCGCGAACACGACGCGAGCCAGAGCGCCTGGCGGGGGCTGGGCGCGCTGATCGCTGGTCTTGCCCCTGGTGGGCAGCAGCGCGGCGAGGCTGCGCGCATCGTCCGTCCTCGCATCTTGGATTGGGCCGCTCGCCTTACCGTCGAAGGCGGCTTGCCGCTGGACTATCTGATCCGGGCACGGCTGTTCGGCGCGGTGTACGGAACCCAGCAGTCGGTCATCGACGAGATCATCGACGACGCGGTGGCGATGCCGCTGGTGCTGCTGCATCAGCGAGACACCGGCCTCGGCCAGGCCGCGATCGACGCGGTCGCCGATGCCGAGCGCGCTGTCACCGTGCTCGGCGATTTGGCCGCAGATCTAGCACGAGCTGCCCGAACCGTGCCCGAGCTGGCCAGGGACGTAGCCCGCGCCACTGGATTCTGGACCCTTGATGGAGCGTTCCGAACCTGGCTGGCCGATCTTCGACCGCAGAATGATCCTCTGGAACGCCGATCCGTCTGGCATCAGCGTGCACATCGTCTCGTCAGCCGCCTCGGTGACGACTTGCTGCGAGGGATGGGCGACGCTGCCTGGGCGGACCTCTGGCTGAGCGCATCGGAGGCCCACCGGACCTTCCGGACACGCCTACGCGCGGCCCTGCCAATGGCTTCCCCAGCCGAGTCCCCGCCAGACCCGCCGGACGGCGACGGTCAACCACGAGACGTGGAGGCACAAGCATGACCACCCCCTCGGTCGCCGACCGTCGTTCGGCCGGCGACCTGATCCGTGATGTCGCCGGCGCGTACATCGGTGACCTGCAAGCCGGCTATCTGGACGACAGAAGCTCAGCGGTTGCCGCGTTGGCCCAGCTCAGGCGTGGCGCGGGCAAGCTACCGGAGGAAGTGCCCGAGCTGTGGGGCATGGCAGGCACCGATCGGCTGTACGCCGAGAGGCCGCTTTCCTACAACGAGGCGGTCAAGGCAGAGGCGGCCCTGTTCTTAGCCGTCACCCTGTACGCCCTCCACCAGCAATCCCATCCTGATCAGCGGATGCATCGACGGGGTGTCGAATTGGGGGAGGCAGTGCGTCGCCTGATGCCCGTGGGGAAGATCGATGAGCCGATCCGCCGGCGCTTCGTGCGCGTCGGCGCAGCCAACACCCGGCAGGTTCTCGCCAACCGGCTTAGAGAAATCATCACTCTGCTTCGCAGAGAGTCCATCCCGCTTGACTATGCGCTTCTCGCTCGCCAGCTTTACCAGGCGCAGCACCCCGAAGGGATGCGCCAGGTACGCCAGAGCTGGGGGCGCAGCTTCCACTCCTACCGGCCTGGTGGTTCAGGGGCCGAGACACGTACCGACAATGAGCCGGCCGAGAAGGAGCCCCAGTGACCCGTACCGTTCTCGAACTCCACGTCCTGCAGACTGTTCCTCCGAGCTGTCTGAACCGCGACGACACCGGAACGCCGAAGAGCGCCATCTATGGCGGTGTACGACGCGCTCGGGTCTCTAGCCAGGCGTGGAAGCGGGCAACCCGGCGAGCGTTCCACGATCTGCTCGACCCTGCTGAGCTTGGCGTCCGTACCCGAAGGGTGGCCGAGTTGCTGGGCGAGCGGATCATGCGCCTGGACGCCGCCATCGAGCAGGCCGAGGCTTGGACGCTGGCGGCCGAGACCATTCAGCTGGCGACCGGGGCCAAGATCGAACGCCCCAAGCGCAAAGCGGCGGAGGAGGAGTCCGCTCCGGAGTCGAAGTATCTGATGTTCCTCAGCGCCCACCAACTCGACGGGCTGGCCGAGCTGGCCGTCAAGGCACACGGCGCCCCCAAGGACTACTTCAAGGACAAGGCTGTCAAGGACCAGGCTCGGCGGATCGCCAAGACCCGGCACTCTGCCGACATCGCGCTCTTCGGGCGCATGGTAGCCGACGAGGCGGATATCAACGTCGACGCGGCCGCACAGGTCGCCCATGCCATCAGCGTCCACCAGGTCGAGAACGAATCTGACTTCTACACGGCTGTCGACGACTACAAGAAGCGCGAAACCGACGACCTCGGCGCGGGCATGATCGGGACGGTGGAGTTCAACTCGGCCACCCTCTACCGGTACGCCGCCCTCGACGTCGACCTGCTCGGCAAGAACCTCGGGAAGGGACTTCGCGACGACCAGCCTGCTGTCGAGCCGCTGCGCAGAGCCGTCGAGGCGTTCGTCGAGGGCTTCCTGACCTCCCTGCCCACCGGAAAGCTCAACACTTTCGGAAACCACACGCTGCCCGACGCCGTGGTCGTCAAGGTACGCTCGTCGCGGCCGATCAACTGCGCCGCCGCGTACGAGGAGCCTTGCCGGGCGGAGCCGGAGATCGGTGGTCACGTACGGCAGGCGTCCGAACGTCTGGCCTCTTACCTCCCTGAGGTCGAGCGCGTCTACGGGGTCGCCGACGAGGGGCCGAGCTGGGTGCTGAGGGTGGGCAAGAACACCGAAGCGCTGTCCGGACTGGGCACCGAGCTACCGCTGCGGGAGTTGATCCAGGCCATCGGCGACGAGATCGCCCAGCGGCAGGGCGCATGAGCGTTCTGCTGATGCAACTGGCCGGGCCTCTGCAGTCGTGGGGGTCCGCGTCGCGCTTCGCCCGCCGTATGACCGAGGCTGCGCCGACCAAGAGCGGCGTGATCGGCCTGCTTGCCGCAGCTCAAGGACGACAA
This sequence comes from Nonomuraea montanisoli, assembly GCF_013363975.1. Taxonomy (GTDB): domain Bacteria; phylum Actinomycetota; class Actinomycetes; order Streptosporangiales; family Streptosporangiaceae; genus Nonomuraea; species Nonomuraea montanisoli. Next base: position 526,324 of record NZ_JABWGN010000007.1, read on the forward strand.
CGCTCGGCAGACGTGTCCGACCTGGCCGCCCTGCGCTTCGGCGTTCGCATCGATCAGGCCGGTACGGTGCTGCGCGATTACCAGACCGCACACCATTTCGTCAGCGATGAGGCGGTACCGGTCTCAGAGCGGTTCTACCTCGCCGACGCCGTCTTCGTCGCGGGAGTGGAGGGCGACCGGCAACTGATCGAGGCTCTGTACCGGGCACTGCGCGCTCCGGTGTTTCTGCCGTATCTGGGACGCCGTTCGTGTCCCCCGACGCGACCCGTGGAACTCCGCGTCGACCACGACCGCTCTTTGCAGCAAGCCCTTGAGCGGGAGCCCTGGCGGGCGGCACGTTGGAATCAGCGCCGCCACCGTAACGCCGGGCACCTTGTCGAACTGGAGGTGCACATCGAGGCCACCGAGGGGGATGGGCCGGTCGACAGCCTCCGCGACCAGCCTCTCAGCTTCGACCCCCTGCACCGGCGGCACGCCCTGCGCGGCGTTCGCCGGACACGGGTGAGCGTGCCCAACCCGTACGCGCCTTGCGACCATGATCCGACATCCGTCCTGGAAGGCGCCTGATGTACCTCACGAGGTTCCGTCTCAACACCGCGCGTGTGGGAGCGCGCCGGCTGCTGTCGTCCCCGCAGATCCTCCACGCCGCGGTCATGTCGTCCTTCGCCGACATCCCTGCTGCGCCCGACGGCGGTCCCCGGGTCCTGTGGCGGGTCGACCGCAACAGCCGCGCGGAGACCTACCTCTACATCGTCAGCCCCGACAAGCCGGACCTCACGCACTTGGTCGAGCAGGGCGGCTGGCCAGAAACCGGCCGGTGGGACACCTATGGCTACGAGCCGTTGCTGTCCCGCTTGGCGGCCGGTGACCGATGGGCGTTCCGGCTGACGGCCAACCCGGTGCACAGCATCCGCCGCAAAGACGGCGAACCCACCAAGGTCACTGCGCACGTCACGCAACGCCATCAGATCGACTGGCTCTTGAAGCACCAGGAGAAGGCCGGGTTCAAGATCATTGAGAAGTCGGCCGACCAGCAACTCGTGCCCGGCCTCGACCGGCATGAGGTCGTCGTGCACGACCGGCGCCAACTGTCCTTCGCCAAACGCGGCCAGAAGGCCCCGGTCACCCTTCTCGCGGTCACCTTCGACGGGAGGTTGGAGGTGACCGACCCGGACGCGCTTCGGCACGCTCTCACTCGTGGGCTCGGGCGCGCCAAGTCGTACGGTTGCGGCCTCATGACGCTGGCCGAGGTGTGAACCGTGGCCACCGTCGGCCAGCGTGGCATGTCGTCGCCGCGCGAGCTCACCCGAATGGGAGACCGCATCTCGTTCATCTACCTTGAGCGATGCATCCTGCACCGGGAAGACAACGCCATCACGGCCGAGGACGCTGAAGGTGTCACCCACATACCCGCCGCCACCATCGGAACCCTGCCGTGCTCCCCGCGCACGCGGGGATGGTCCCGTGCCGGCGGGCAGCATCACGCCTGACGAGCTGTGCTCCCCGCGCACGCGGGGATGGTCCCTCCCACCGAGGGAGTTCACAAACTTGCCAATGGTGCTCCCCGCGCACGCGGGGATGGTCCCGGCCGCTTCACCAGCGCATGCTCGGCCGGCCGGTGCTCCCCGCGCACGCGGGGATGGTCCCCTGATCAAGAACATGCGGGACGCCATGCCCAAGTGCTCCCCGCGCACGCGGGGATGGTCCCATTCCAGCCCTGAGCTACGCCTATCGGGAAGCGGTGCTCCCCGCGCACGCGGGGATGGTCCCTCGTGCAGAGCGTGGCCGGCGCCCAGCTCCTCGTGCTCCCCGCGCACGCGGGGATGGTCCCGGCACCTGGTAGACCCGCCCCGGCCGCCGGACGTGCTCCCCGCGCACGCGGGGATGGTCCCTCTAATCAGATCGTGACGTAGCCTGGCAAGCCGTGCTCCCCGCGCACGCGGGGATGGTCCCCAATGATGAACCGGCTTCGCCTCTACTGGAGGGTGCTCCCTGCGCACGCGGGGATGGTCCCCCTCCCGAGGACCCGGCAGTACGCGAGCGGATGTGCTCCCCGCGCACGCGGGGATGGTCCCGGCTGGACGCTGACCGGCGGCACGGGCTCGACGTGCTCCCCGCGTACGCGGGGATGGTCCCCGAGACCCGATGTCCAGCCACATCGTGGCACCGTGCTCCCCGCGCATGCGGGGATGGTCCAAAAGGCCCGCGCCGATTGGGGAGAAAGCAGTCGTTCAGGAGTGTCCACGGCTAATACGCGGCCAAATGTGGGGCGTGATCGGAGTTTCCCCAGGTCGGCGCAAGATTGTGACGGGTCTGTAAAACCGTCGGCTCAGCCTACGCAAGTTCGAACCTTGCACCTGCCACCAGCAGTAGCTGCAGGTCAGAGGCCCTTCGGGGCCTCTTCTGCGTTTCAGGGGTGTGCAGCCGTAGGCAGCCCTGAGCGGCCGTCTGTCGCTGGTCCCGGAATATATGCGGAATGGATCAAGGGGCGTTTCCTCTGGTCGACGCGCATGATCCGGAACGTCCACGGCCAATACGCGGCCAAGAAGAAGGGCCCCGGAGGCGATCCGGAGCCCTGTGCTTCTACCAGGCGAGGTCATCTCAGGCGACGAGCGCGTCTTGGATCCGCTGGTTAACGATCTCTTCTTGGCCGTCGACGCACTTGGCGTAGACGCGCAGCAGGACGTCGACGCCGTGGCCGGCGCGATTGGCCACCTCGGGAGCTGGTACGCCGCCGTTGAGCCAGAGCGAGACGGCCGCATGTCGCAGGTCGTACGGCCGCCGAGCCAGGGGAGAGGCGACCTGGGCGGGAGTGAGGGCCAGTGTCCGGGCCTCGTGCCAGACCTCGGTGTAGGCCGTCGAGGCGACGCCGCCGCCGCGTTCGCTGCGGAAGAGTCGGCCGTCCTCGCCGACGCTGAAGTCCGCGATGTGCTGCCGAAGGATCTTGACTAGCTCGGGCGGGATGGGGACCACTCGGACGTCGTTCGTACCGCGGTGCTTGAGCCCGCGTTCCTCGTGTGCGTCACCGGTGTCGGTCCACTGCCTGTTGACCTCGGGGCGGGACACGTCGAGCGTTAGGCGTCCCCAGCCCTTGGCGGGGAGGTGGCAGTCGTCGCGTCGTAGGCTCACCGCTTCAGCCGGGCGCAGGGCAGCGAAGTACATGCACGCGAACATGGCCATCAGACGTTGCCCGCGTCCCCGTCGTCCGTTGCCGCGCTTGCCGACGTAGGTCACCGCGGTCAGGAGCTCCCGCGCCTGGCGGGGGTTCACGACCACGCGAGGGTCTACGGTCTCGGTCGTCTTGGGAGGCGACCACTTCACCCGGTGGAGCGGGTTGGACGGCAGTTCCTCCAGCTCCACCGCGTACTCCAGGACGTGATGCAGAACGGCACGCTTGCGCTTGATCGTATTGGCGCCGGCCTTCGAGCCGTCGAGGCACAGGGTCAGGGCGTCGAGCGCGGGGCGGAGCACCTTCGTCTCGTTCAGCTCTTGCACGCTGAGCGAGGCCGACTCCAGCCAGCGGAGCGCCTTGGTCATGTCCAGGGGCGCCGGTGGCCGCCGGTCCTCGGGGAACAAGGCGTACTTGCGGAGGGCGCGACGGAGCGTCTGTGCGTCGGGCCTGCCTGGCATGTCCTTCGTCAGAGCCGGAAGGGCCGTGGCGAGAGCGTCGGACATGCTGTCTCGGCTCTTGGAGGCCGCGTGGGGCCACTTCATGTCGATGTAGGCCATGACGAAGTCGAAGACCGTGCGTGCCTCCTTGGCCTTGAGCATGGACACGGGAAGGCCGGTCTCGATGTCGAACGGCTCACCGTTCTTGGCCGCCTGTCTGAGGTCGGAGAGCCAATTCTTGGCCTGTGCGGACTTCTCGTAGGTCTTGGACTTCTCGCGGCCGGCCACTGTCCAGCGGACCGTGTAGGAGATCGTCTTGCCCGACTTCACCGCCGACTTGTTGGAGCGAATCTCCCAGAACTTGACCTTGTAGGAAGTGTTCACGCTGCGCTCCTGAGGGATTCGAGCCAGGCTTCGAGGTCGCTGCGGTAGATGCGAAGTTCGCCGTTGGGCAGACGGATCCCCTGTGGGGCCTTGCCGATCTCTCGCCAGCGGTAGAAGGTGCGGCGGCAGACGCCGCCGAGTTCGTCGAGGACTTGGGCGACGGTGAGGAGTTCGTCTCGCCTCCTCATGCCGCCACCGCCTCGGTTACCGAAGGATCGTGGCCGTCTGCCTGAGCTTGGAGGCGAGCCATGTGGGTTCGCCAGCGTTGGCGTTCGGCGACCGAGCGGAGGAGGCGCATGGCGAGTGGCGGCACGTTGGCGTCGCCGGCCGGGACGGGCTTCCAGATGTAGCGGTGTGGGTCGGTCGGCTCGTTGGGCTGGCCGAGAGCTTCCAGGAGCCAGGTGCGACGGTCTTGGCGGTGTTCTGCGAGGGTCTTGTTGGACCACTTGCGGGAGACCAGGACGCGGCGGCCGGCGTAACCGAGGTGATCTGGCTTGTGGGCCTTGCTGCGGCACGCTCCCGGAGTCATCCCCTGCTTGGCGTCCTTGGGCTGGATGCCGTAGCGCAGCCAGTTCGGGCACCTCGGAGAGCAGGGTTCGAACCGCAGCGCATCGACCATCCGGGCGGCGTGCTGTCGCTGGGCGGGGTTGTCGGCGTCGAGGCTGTCGCCGAGGCTCTTGGTGAGGTACTTGGACAGGTAGCGGATGCACTGGTCGGCGTCCGGAGTGCTGGCGAGCACGCCCTTGACGTCGATCTGGTTGCCGAAACGGATCACGTGCAGCGGTGCGGCGTCCTGGTCGGCGTCGAGCTGGTCGAGGGCTTCGTCCCAGGTCGGCAGGACCTCGCCGGTCTGCGGGTCGAGGTAGCCGGCCCCGTCCTGCCAGACCGGCAGATGGTCGCTGGCGAAGCGGACCACGTCTGCTGGTGGCCACCACACCTGGTGGTAGGTGGCGGCGGCGATTTGCTTGACCTCCGCTCTGGGGAGGGTGCCGCGGATGGCCATGTGCAGGTGTGGCGCGAGTCGCTTCTGTGGTTCCACGGAGGCGAAGTACTGTACGTCATAGCCCGCGACTCGGCGTAGGTTCTGCACGAACCGGTCCACGAGCTTGGAGAAGTGCAGCGCGTCCCGAGCAGCCCGCGCGTAGTCGTAACTCTCCGGATCCACCGGTACGCCGTTGTGGACCTTGCCATAGGACGGGAGGGTCAGCGTGACGAACAGCGAGGGTCGGTAGACCTTGCCGTCCGAGCTGGTGAACGTCCGCCCGAGCGTGGTCGGCACCATTCTGCGCTTGGGCAGGTTCGGCGCGTCCTGCCGCCGTCTGGTCGAGCGAGTGCGCTTGGGGACGGTACGACCGAGGACGTTGCCGCGCATGCCCGCCTCGTTGATCTCGGCGTCCACGCCCTCGATTGCAGCGTCCCAGGCGGAGGTGTCCTCACATGACGCGGCGGCCTGGTCGCGGTGGGCTTGGAGGTCGGCGCGGAACTCGACCAACCACCGCTGATCGTCATTCGGGTCGTCCGGGGTGATGGCCGGCTCCTGGTCGAGGTGCCAGCCCTCCCGGCACTGAGCCATGCGGAGTTGCCGGTTGCGCTTGGCGCAGGATGGGCACTTCGCGTCGAGGGTGGCCCCGCATGGGACGTCCACGATCTCCCAGCGGCCGGTTTCGATGTCCAGGCGCTTGAGCGGGACGGGCCGGATGCAGACGCCGTACTGCTTGGCGACCTCCACGGCCACCTCACGGGCCAGCGGCATGGCCTGTCGGACGGCGCGAGGCAGTTCAGCCATGGACACCTCCCTCGTCCTCTGCCAGGTCGGCGCAGAGCCGGAACAGGCCGTTGTATGGGTGCTTGAGCGTGCGGGGGTGGAGCAGCGCGAAGACACGCAGCCGGGGCAGGTCGCGGAAGGTGAGCAGGACCATGAGGCGGCGGCCCGCGACGAGTTCGAGTTCTTCGGCGGTGCCGTGGAAGCAGACCTTCATCAGGCAGCGTCCCTTCCGGCAGCGAAGGCGGCGGCCATGTCGCGGATGTCGGTGTCGGAGACATAGGCCGCGCGAACCCGGACCGGGTCGGGTGAGGCCTCCAGCCGGACATAGCCGACGCCGGCGCCCCGTTCCGGAACGGGTGAGATGTGGTCGGCCAGGGCGCCCCGGTCGCGGGCGCCATCACCGAGGACCATGTCCACCTGCTCCGACTCGTCCAGCCGGAGGGCGATCTTGTCGGGGAACAGGTTGCGGATGTTCATGACCTCCTTGCGCGGGTCCTGGAGGGCGGCCATGACACCGATGCCGACCGCGCGGCCCTGGGTGGTGAGCGTGGCCAGGGCAGCGGAGATGCGCTGCTTGAGCTGCCGGTCTGCCTGATAGGCGGTCAGGAACGCCACCTCATCGACGACCACCAAAATGAACGGGTCCTCCACGGTCGGCGTGTGGGAGCGTAGAACACCGGCGAAGCGGGCGGCGCGCTCCTGCATGACCGTGACGGCCTGGTCGAGCAGGTCGGCGCACTCTTCCGGCGTGGCGGCGTACCGCTCACCGAACAAAGCGCGTCCATACGACAGCTCCATCAGCTTGGGGTCGAGCGCCCAGATCTCGACCAGGTCCGCTCGTACGGCGGGGAGAAGGGCACGGATGGTGGACCAGATGATCGATCCCTTGCCGGCCCCGGTGGCGCCCGCGACCAGGACATGAGTGCCGTGCACCTTGAGCCGCCACGGCCGCCCGTCCTCCTGCTTGCCGATCTCGACCGGCCCCACAGTCGGGACGTCGGGCAGTGGCAGAGCATCGAGCGGCACGGCCAGCGGGTCAGTACGCGGGAAGGTGAGCTGGAGCCGCCCACCCCGGATAACCGCCACGCGGCAGGAGGCCGCACCGAAGCCCTGCGCCAGGTGGTCGAGCCGATCGGCCCAGTCCTTGACCGACTGGCCCTTGAGCATGCGCACGGTGACCAGGTCGGCCCATGCGGTGCAGGTGACCTTGCCGAGCTGGGGCAGGTAGTCACGGCCCCACAGATGCCGGCCGAGCCCCGAGACGACCATGACCGATTGCCAGTGCCGCCGGTACACCCAGACGAGCCGCCACCAGGCCAGCACGCGCAGCCCGATCAGGCGGACGAAGTCGTGCCGGTCGGTGAGGGCCCAGGCGAGCATCCCTGTAGGGGCCGGGGCGAGGAGGAGCAGCGCGGTCCGCCAGCCGTACACCAGCGTGAGGACGACGGGCGTCAAGGCGAGTAGCACGGCAACGGGGTGCCGCCACAGCAGCCGCACGCATCCGGTGAGGACGCGCCAGGCGAAGATGATCAGGGTCAGGATGGCGGGAGTCTGGACGACGGCCGGGCGGAAGACGACGGCCGTGTCGGGCGTGGTGGTGACGAGGTTGCGTGCCTCGTCGCCAGGCAGCCGCTTGAACATAAGCTTGGAACCTCTCGTGATGTGGAGTCGTGGGAGAAACCCGGGGGCCGCCGGAAGTTGGCGCTTCTGGCGGCCCCGCCTTACGTGTCAGGCCGCCGTCTGGTCGGTGGCCTTGCCGGTGGCCGACTGCTGGGTGTGCAGGCGCTCGCAGTCGGCCAGGTACTGAGCGGCGGCGGCGTAGATGTCGCGCGCCAGGGCCAGGTCGGCGTCGGTCACCGACCCGCCGCCCGTGGTGGAGATGGAGACGTTCGCCTCGGAGGTGCTGACGGCCAGGTACGGGCGGCGCCCGTCGATCACACCGGAGCGAGCGCGCACCTCGTGGGTGTAGAAGGAAACCGCGACGTGCGGCCTGTTCGCTGACGGCATCGACAGCGTGATGTAGGTGTACGGTTCGAGGCTCACGCCGCCGCCTCCTTGCCAGCGGGCGCCTGCTTGGCGCGCGGCGGGCGCATCCCCGTGGCGCGGATGGAGTAGGCCAGCCGCCCGCTCTGGGACACGTACGGCGTGACGGTCATCCCGACGAACTCCACGGGCGTGATCGGGAGGCCGGGTGCGGCCGGCGGGAGGGGCGGTTCGGTCGAGGACAGGATCTTGACTGCGACCGTCTTCTGCGACGCCTTCACGGTCGGGTCGCCGTCCATGACCGGGACCTGCCAGACCGGCTCGCCGGTCACCTTGTCCTTGGCGTAGACGGTTCGGCCGTTGGCCGAGGCGTCGAAGTCCTTGACCTGCTCGACGTTGCCGACGAGGTAGCAGCCGTGCGGGAAGACCTGGTCGAAGCTGATCGGGATGGGTCCCTGGATTGCCATGTGGTTCCTCTCTGCTGCGGCGGAGAGCCCCTCGTTCGCTCGTCCACTTGTCCGCATGAGTTGAGAGTAGGCAATGGCCACTCGTCCGCACAAGTGGCCGAGCCGGAATGGCTTGGTAAGAGTTAGCTCACCTTGTAGACATCCTCAAGCTCATGCAGGCTGCCAGGCAGGGCCAGACTCATGGCGAGCAGCACCGTCCCTGCCGGATCATGCACGGTGGACAGCACGCCGAGCACCGGGTTGGACGAGCCGAGCAACTCAACCTCATCCTTGGTCGGCTTACGAGCGGTGACGCGCTCGGTGATGTGGTCGAAGCGCAGGTGCTTGACCGCCTGGAGATGCCGGCGGATGCCGCTCCGCAGCGGTTCCGGCTTGTCCAGGTCGGAGCCCACCGCGATCTCCAGCGGAATCCACACCGTCTCCACCGCCGACGGGAGATCCCCCTCACGAGCCGCCCGCCGACGCATGATCACTGGCGTACGCTCGGCGACCCCGAGGAGCTTCGCCACGTACCGAGGCGCCGACACGCGCGCCACCTCCACAAGGCTCTCCGGACTCTCGCCCTGCTCGGTCGCGGTCAAGCTCGGCCGGACACGATCGGCCCCACTCTCGGGACGCCCCTTCACGAACGAGCCCCGCCCGTGCTCACGCTCGATCCAGCCCTGCATGGCCAAGGTCTGAAGGGCCCGCACCACGGTGGTACGCCCCACGCCCAGCTCACGAACCAACTGCGTCTCGGACGGCAGCATGTCGCCCGGCGCGTACTCGCCCGACTCGATACGCTCCTGAATCGCCCGCATGACCTGGGCGTACTTCGGCGGAGCGAAGTCCATGCTCATCTTGGCCGTCCGTTCACTCTTGCGCTCGTCCGCACAAGTACAGTACTGGCTAAGAAGTGACCTGTCAGGGCTCTTGAAAGGCAAACTTCCGTCTCCACCTGGATGCTTGCCTGTACCGCCGCGCACATTCCTTGCAGGATGTCGAGCCGTCCGGGACGAACGGCACATGCCAATCGTCGATCAACACCGGCTGCACCGTCACCCCGCACCATGCGGTCATACCGTCCGTACGCACCGCATGCTGTACCAGGACGGAGTTCCGCCGGATGCTCTCCACCCCGCATCCCCAGAAGGCGACCTCGTCATCGCTCATGCTCGGTCTCGCGCAGAAGCTCAGCCAACGGCCCTGTCGCCGACTGCGTGGATCGCAAATCCGCATAACGCATGGCGACGCGGTGAGCGGCCCGCACCGGGTCAATGGCGGGATGCCACGCATAGATGACACGGCGCCGCCCGGCATTCCACCCGGTTCGCCACCAGAAATGGTTACCGTCGCACCACACCACGAGACCGACCCAGACCGAGACGAGCGCGAGCCCGTACCCGTCGTGAACGTCGGCGGCGACCCCTTTGACAGCCAGCGCCTGCCGAAGAAGCTCAGCCGAATGCCCCGGATGAATCGAGACGAATTTCGCCGCACTCATTCGGCCACCCGCTCGAACCGCACCGAGCCGGCCGTGTCCAGGTACGCGCGGAAGACCTCGTGACGGCTCTCGCCGTCAGCCGTACCCCCGAGCCCGTAGACGCTGTGGACGATGCGCCCACACACCGCAGCGTCCCCAGCCACGCCGCGCATCGCCTTGCGCAGCTCGTCCATCGCCGTCGCCTGGAACGGGCTCGACCCGCACGACCCGAGCGACTCACTACAGCCGGACTGGATCCGAACTTCCCACTCGAACACCTCGCCGCTGGCGGCGGCGCCACACTCGGCTCCATCGCAGAAGAGGCACTCAACGGTGGAGGAGGACGCGACGCCCAGCTTCGACGCCGCCACATGCCCGCGCCGCGTAACGATCTTCCATCCGCGCCCGTCGCATTCTTCACACCTGACCGGAGTTGTCATGCGGCAGAGCATGAATGGACCAACCGTTTATACATATCCAGCGGCGATATACCACCGAGGCATATAGAGTCCCCGGCACGGCAATGCACCATCACGGAGCCGAGTTCCGGAGGGCCGCATGCGCGCGAGTGCTTTCGAGCCGATCAAGCTACCGCCATCGGTTTGGGAACGCGACGACATGCGAGAAAGCCTGAAAAACCGCGACATCGCGAGCCTATTCCGGCTCGTCGCAAAATACGGCGGTATCAGTCAGGTGCGCATCGCAACAGCGACCGAAATAGCGCAGCCCCGCGTCAACAAGATCTTCAAAGGCACAGCCGGCCCCATCGAAGAACTCGCCGTCTTCGAGCGCATCGCCACCGGACTCGGCCTGCCCGACCACGCCCGCATGCTCCTCGGCCTGGCCCCACTCGACATCGCCTCCCCAACAGGCGACCTCGACGACGAGCACCAGGAGCAGACCGACGAACTCGCCGCCCGCCTGGAGGCCGCCGCAGCCGTCGACGACACCATGGTCATGATCCTGCGGACGGACACCAACAACCTCCGCCTCCAGGACCGCCGACTCGGAAGCGTCGCCATCGCCGACAAGATGCGCGCCCAGATAGCCCAGATCGAACGCGCCCACCGACACGCGATACGCCCACGCATCCGCGCCCAGCTCGCCCACCTACTTGCCGAAACAGCTTCATTGGCCGGCTGGCAGGCCATCAACACCGTGGCCCTCAACGACGCATGGAACCACTACGAAGCAGCCAAAGCTGCCGCCCGCGAAGCCGAGGACGCCGCCGTGCTGGCCTACGTCTCCGGCGAGCAGGCGTACGTCCTCATGGACATGGGGCGGCCAGCCGAAGCCGCCGAGCTGCTCCAGTACATCCACGCCGCGCACCGAAACCACGTCCCCGCTCGCTTGCGCACTTGGCTCGCCGCAGCCGAAGGCGAAGCCGCGGCCATCCTCGGAGACGAGACCGCATGTCGTCGCGCCCTCGACCAGGCCGCCGCCGTGTTGCCGGAAGGCGACGGCGACCTCGACATGCCCTACCTGTCCATCAACGTCCACCACTTCGCTCGCTGGCGCGGAAGCTGTCTGCTCCGCTTCGGCGACCCCGGCACCGTCGAGGACCTACGCTCCTCACTTGCCGGAATGGACGGCACCTACAACCGCGCCGAAGCAGGCGTCCGCTGCGACCTCGGACACGCGCTCCTCGCCGCCGGCGACCCCGAAGCCGCCCAACCCCACATCCACCGCGCCAAGCAACTGGCCACCATGACCGGCTCACGCCGTCAACGGCGCCGCATCGACGAGCTAACGCAAGCGGTCAACCGCGCCCTTGGCCGTTGAGTCGCTGCTGAGCCTGAAGCAACCCGATCAACGTCCCCGACGTCCAGATGTCACCGCCGGCAATCATGCCGGGGATCTCCGCCATCGGAACCCACTCGATCCGATCGGCCTCCACCTCGCCCTCCGGCTTGCCGACCAGCTCGGCCCCGCGCATCAGGAACAGGATGTGCTCGGAGTCCACCATGCCGGCCATCGGCTGATAACTCACCAGGTGCTCGACCTGCTTCGCCCGATACCCGGTCTCTTCCTCGACCTCGCGAACGGCCGTGGCCATCGGGTCCTCACCGGCCTCGACCAGCCCGCCGGGAAGCTCCCACCCCCACCGGTCGAACACGAACCGATGCCGCCACATCAGCAGGACCCGATCCTGCTCATCGACGACGACCGCGATAGCGGCCCGGTCGAGGTGCACCACATGATGCTCGAACCGCTCCCCGCCAGGGATCTCCACATCGGCCATGCCGAGCCGGATCCACCGGTTGTCATAGATCAGCCGTTCCCCGTGAACCACCCAGCGCGTCAGCTCAGCGTCATCAGCCACACCGCGAAGCTACCGGCCCGCGTCCCTGGCGTACACGCACTTCCAGGTGACAGCTGAGATCGTTGCCGAATAGCCCCTATGAAGATCAAGGGCGGCGCTCCGCGCCGCCGTCGCGGCCCTGCGCTCGGCCGCACGCTGCGCGTGCGGCCTGGGGGCCGTTCTCGCGCGCGCCGTGCTCGGGCCGCGCTGGCAGAGGTAGCCCGGCTGGCACTCAAAGCGGATAGTCTCACAGCGTGGACAACGAGGAGCCCGCAATCCGGCTATGGACCGACGCCGAACTCGCTCTCGCGACTGGCCTCGTGGTGCTGCTCATCCTCCTGCCCACCATCATCTGGCTGGCCACGACGATGCTGCGCCGCCGCAGATAGAGCCTCTGGCGGGGCACTCCAGCTCCGGCATGATCGCCGCGCCGAGTGCCAGAGCCGTGAGTTGCTGAGGTGGAAGCCTGATCATCTTTCATCCGGAACGGACATGAGCTGATCGAACGCACTGACCGGGGGTTGCCACGCCGCCGCACAGATGCAGCCCTTACGATCGCCACGGCGTGGCTGGCCGACGTAGTTGCTGGGGGCGATCGAAGGTCCAGGGCTTCGTTCCTCAGCCCCGGCCCACCGAACGATGTGGTTGGCGTGCCCGTTGCGTGCCCGATGGAGCGGGGGGAACGGCGGGGAGTCACGGGGAACGCCACCCGTATGCTGAACTGCGTCTTCGCAGGTCGAGCAAGATCGGCATGCGTCTTTGCAAGCAGGACGTCAGGAGTTTTGTCGGCGCGACATGCAAGACGTTACCGAGGCAAATGTCCTCATTCTTCCCGGTCTTCGAGGGTGTAGGGATTGACCCTAAGCCCTCCGAGTCGTGATGTCAGGAACTCGGCCCCGCATGTCGGGCATCCCGACTCGTAGGAGTGTTGGTGCTGCTGCCCCTCGAGTGCCTGAGGCGTGAGCTCGGGGTAGAGCACCTCGTGCTGTGCCCCGCAGGCGAAACAGCGATGAAGCCTGTTGTCGGCGAGCTGTACCCCTCGCAGATCGTCAACAGTCCACGCGCCGGCCTCAGTCGCAGCGCTGCGCGGTACGACGCCACACGGCCACACCGCGATACATCCTGTCGTCAACTCCAGCCGATCGATCCGCAAGGCGGCTGCGCGATATGAGCCCTCGTCGGCCAGCCATGCTGGGATGGGATGCACATAAGGTGGGAGCGCATCGTGGCGCTCGTAGACCGTGATGTGAAAACCATGATCTAAATGGACAGTCTGCACAACTGGTCACGGTACTCGCAGGCGTGGTTGGCCAGGATGCTCAGCGAAGGATCTATGACACGAGCAGCCTTCAAGATCCGGAATATGTCCGGAACGGGCTGACGCCGCACGACTTTGTTGTACCGCTCAGTCGCAGGCCAGAGCACTTTGGGACGTCAGAAGCGCGACGCCCTGTAAAACCGTCGGCTCAGCCTACGCAAGTTCGAACCTTGCACCTGCCACCAGCAGTAGCAGCAGGTCAGAGGCCCTTCGGGGCCTCTTCTGCGTTTCAGGGGTGTGCAGCCGGATGCCGCCGTGAGCGGGCGGTTGTCGCTGGTCCACCAATATGCGTGCAATGATCTTGAGTGCGTCCCCGCAGGTCGGCGGCCCGATTCGGCCAATACGCGGCCAAGAGAAAGAGCCCCGGTGGTGGGCCGGGGCTCTGGGTGTGGTGAGTACTCGGTCATGCGGCGAGGGCGTCGCCGATCCGCTCGTTGGCGATCTCCTGCTGGCCGTCGATGCACTTGGCGTAGACGCGCAGGAGGACGTCCACGCCATGCCCCGCACGCTCGGCCACATCCGGCTCCGGGACGCCCGCGTTGAGCCCCAGGGACACGGCCGTGTGCCGCAGGTCGTACGGCCGCTTGGCGAGCGGCGAGGCCACCTGAGCCGGAGTGAAGGCCAGGAGCCGAGCCTGTTGCCAGACCTCGGTGTAGGCCGTCGAGGCGATCACCCCGTCTCGCTCACTCCGGAAGAGCCGGTCGTCCTTGGCCGTGCCGAACTCGTCGATGTGCTGGCGGAGGATCTTCACCAGGTCCGGCGGGATGGGCACCACTCGGACGTCGGCGCGGCCCCGGTGCTTGAGGCCGCGTTCCTCGTGGGCGTCTCCGCTGTCGGTCCAGTGGGTGTTGACCTCGGGACGGGACACGTCGATCGTGAGCCGTCCCCAGCCGAACGCGGGCAGATGGCAGTCCACGCCGCCCGTTCGCGGCCACACGCTGCGCGTGCGGCCTGGGGGCCGTTCTCGCGCGCGCCCGCGAACGGGCCGCGTCAGTGCGTGAGACCCTGAATCGTGTTCACGGCACCATCCCGCGCGCAGGTCGAAGCACAGCTCGACGGCATCCTCAACGGCTCCGTGACCCGTGACCAAGCCGATCGATGGGCTGCCCAATGGATCTGCGCGGACGACCCAGCCATAGACGACGACCTCGTGTGGTGGGCGTTGTCACATCTTCACGGCATCGACCTACGCGCCGGCCCTGATGACGATTACCTACACAGCGATGAGCAGGTAGCCGAATGGCTGGCAGAATTTCGGAGTCGCAGCGGAAGCAATGCCCCCGGCGGGGGCGCTCCAGCTCCGGGATGATCGCGATGCTCCGGCGCGGCCCAATGGTGGCTGAGGTGGGAGCCTGATCCTCCCGTCCCCCATCGATCCGGGACAAGCCGAGCAGGCGGGTCGACGGCAGACGGGATGATCAGGACGCGGAGGTGTGCGCGGCGCGCAAGGAAAGCCAGATCACCGGCTGATCGTCGTGTAATTGGCGTGCAACAAGACAGAGTGACGAGAGATCAACCACGGTCACTCATGACCGGCTGCATGCCCAGGTCAGCAGCTCCATGAGGCATGATCCATGCGTTCCCCAAGCTGACAGCGTGGGTTCGGCTGCCAGGCAGGTGACTGGTTGGCACCGTTCGCTCATGGCAGGTTGACTGCGCTGAGGACTTCGCCGATAGCCACTCGGCGCCGGCCCTCATAGAACTCCAAGTGCTCGCCGACTTGTAGCACGGCAGAGGGAAGACTGAGCAGGAACATCAGGGCCTTGCCTGTCTCTCCCGGCTTTATGCCTCGATCGCTGCGAGGGTAGAGCCGACTGTCCCAATGGATCATGTCACCCGAAGCTAGACGTTGCCCGATCCACAGTTGGGGACGGTAGCCGTGCACGATTCGTCCCTGGCGTCCTCCCTCTTCTGTCTTTACGAGAGTCAACCGCACTTCGAAGTGCGGCTCGCCGCTCGTGAGCATCTCCCGCAGGAGACGTCTCTGATCACCCTGGAAGTCATCCATCTTGCTCATATCGTGGATATAGGCGCTCGGAACGCAGTGCAATATGCGTGCAATGATCATGCTACTGGGAGCGGCTCGGCAGCCGAGCAACGCGGGTCAGACGCTATACGGACCTAGAAGCGGTCACGAGCTGTAAAGCCGCCGAAAGGCCGTGTCGCCATGTAACCGCCTCGTCTTACGGTGCTCACCTGGCGATGCGGTTCCTCTGCTCAGAACTCCAGTAGTTTGCTTCCGAGCCGTTCGAGAAAGGATGGCAAAGGAACATGTGCCGGGCGGATGCTATAGCCGGGAAATCCCGCCCACGCGAGAGACAGGCGCAGGTACTCAACGAGCGAAACTGGTTCTGTCACCCATACGCCCTCAAGCTGGGGATCGGGGTTCGCAGTCGGGAGATGGACGCACTGGTCTGCCCCGCTGAAGTTCTCCTTGGCTGCCCTGTCGGGCGCGATGCTGAACGCGAAGCCGTATGCGTGAAAGCTGCACGGTTCATCCTCCTCCGGATCCGTACAGGCGCATCCCAGGCTGAGGTCGCCCACCCGTGAGCTGAGTTCGTTCCAGAGCATCTGGCCCGAGTGGAGGACCAGAGGGTCGGGGCCGACATGGCAGGTCCTATGTGGAGGCGTGTGGTAGCGGACATGCGGCAGCAGCGAGCCGCCGTCTCCGCACAAGTCGACTGAACCGATGACTGCCAGACAGGCTCGCACGGCTATGGGGAGGGGCCCGACAACCGTTTCGGCCCTTATGATCGCTTCGAGGTCATCCCCCGTGGGGGTCCGCCGGACCGTGTCAGGATGAGCGAAGGCGTAGTTCGCAGATGAAAGGCGGTCGACCAGCACATCGAGGTTCGCCGCAACCCGCTGCATGGTCTCACGTGCCACCTCGTCGGCATCCTCCCGGAGGTTCTCTGGCACGCCGGCCGCCCCGTAGGCGCGCATGTCGTCCCACACGGCAACGTACTCGCCCGACCGGTATCGGCTAGTCCAAGATGCCACGGTGCTGATGTTAGATCAGCCACTGAGAGGCAGACACAGGGTGCACTTTCCTTATCCGCAGGTTCCCGAGGCCGATCAGTGGCTGGCTCTAACCCCCCGGGATACACGCGGGATGATCTTCCTTGGTAGAGGAAGGTGAGAGCCGTACTACGAGGTCAGATGCCTGATGCAGTCAGGTAGGTCAACCTGCTGTGAAACCGTCGGCTCAGTCTACGCAAGTTCGAACCTTGCACCTGCCACACCAGCGGAAAGAAGCCCGTCATCAGTGGAAACGCGGTGACGGGCTTCTCGCGTTGACTGCCCGTGAGTACCCCCGATTACCCCTGGTTTCCCGTAGCATCTGGCCCCGGTCTGCTCGGGCTTGTCCTGGGCGATGGCGACGGGAAGATCAGGCCCCACCTCGGCCACTGACTGCCCCGTGTTGGTCGCGATCGCCCGGAGCCTGAGGCCCCGCCGGAGGCTTGCTTGATGGGCGCTCCGTGATGAAGGGAAGCGACCTGGTCAGCACATCGCCAGGGAAACACATTGATCGCTAGTATCGCGGTTGATGCTGACAATTCCGGTTGCGGCCTCGTCGACCAGAACGCGCATGGCCTGGCTCGATGCCCTGCGCGGTATCGCCGCCATGATGGTGGTCGCTGAGCATGCCTTCAAGTTCCTGCTCCCCGAGGCGCGATCGCCGGTCAAGGCGGTCTTCGAGCCCGGTTGGTACGGCGTCTTGGTGTTCTTCCTTGTCAGCGGATACATCGTGCCCGCGTCGCTGGAGCGGACCGGCAGCATCAGGGCCTTTTGGATCTCCCGATTATTCCGGCTGTATCCCCTGTTCGGGGTGTGTGTGGCGGGTGTGCTGCTGCTGATGATGGCGGGCTGGGAGGCGCACATCTGGTGGCATGTACGCCCCGTCTCCATGGCGGTGGGCCACCTGACGATGCTGCAGAACCTCCTGCACGTGCCGAATTTGGTCAACGTCCTGTGGACGCTCTCGTACGAGATGGGCTTCTACCTGCTGGTCACCGCGATGTTCACCCTCGGCCTGCACCGTGGGAGCGCTGCGAGTTCGCTCGGATTCGCTGCGGCGGCCATGGTGGGTGTGGGCACGCTGCCGGTGGCACTGCTGTCGACAGGCGGGTCGGATCGCATGCTTGCTGTCGTCCTGGTGGTCACCGCGTTGGTGGGGGCGGGCCTGGTGGCGGTCCTTGTGGGCTCAGGTCCGGTACGGCGGGCAGGCGCGATCGTCATCGGGGTTACCGTGCTGGGCCTGCTGGCAGTCAACCAGACCTTTCCCCAACCTAGTCAGGGGCTGCTGATCCTGGCCACCATGTTCGCCGGCACAGCGCTGTATCGAGCCGAGCAGGGCCAGATCTCCTGGAAGCAGGCCGGATGGGTGGCGCTGGTGCCACTGATCGGGATCTGGCTGGCACACGGCGAGTTCGGCCTCCAAACAGCGATCGCCACCGCCTGGATCACCTTTGCCACGGGGCTGGCGCTGCGACACCGCAAGGTGCCGCAGCCTCTGGTCTGGCTGGGACTGATCAGCTACTCGATCTACATGCTGCATCCCCTGCT
Organism: Nonomuraea montanisoli; assembly: GCF_013363975.1. GTDB lineage: Bacteria > Actinomycetota > Actinomycetes > Streptosporangiales > Streptosporangiaceae > Nonomuraea > Nonomuraea montanisoli. Next base: position 544,180 of record NZ_JABWGN010000007.1, read on the forward strand.
CCTGGAGGGCGTCGAACGATTCTGGCCCGACCCGCTGGCTGTGCCACTGGGCCTGCGATTCATGGCGCTGGCAGGGCTCCTCGGACTGCTGATCGGACTCAGCTCGTTGAGCTGGCGCTTTGTGGAAGCTCCTGCGCAGCGGCTGGGGAAGCGGCTCATCGCACGAACTCGACGACGAACGGTTCAGCCGGAATAGGGCACGCTCCGCAGCGGCCGGCGACGGCGCGGGCTGCTACGTGCGGCGGTGTGGTGCTTGGTCGGCGGGTTCGGGGTGTACGGCGGGGCCGGCAAGGTGATCGCGGCGTCATCGGCGGACCGGCGGGCACTCTGGCCACCACCGCCATCACGGCTGCATCCGCTTCCTCGACCGGCGCGCGGCCGATCAAGCACGCTCCCTTCCCTTGCCCGCCCGGCAATGCGGATGGGCCCTGGGGCCGGAACTACGCGTCCTTCTCGTCCCGCCAGCCGCCGGGTTCGGGATGGTAGCCGTAAGCGGCGGCCCGCACCGTGTTCTCGTCCTCCAGTCCGGAGCCGATCGCGCCGCCGACGGTGGCCAGCGAGCTGATGATCCAGGCCAGGATCAGGTAGTCGGTGAACGCGACCGGCCGCTGCAGGCTCTGTTCCAGTATGGATGTGTCGATCAGCAGCGCCGCGGCGAGTATCGTTCCGGCGAACAGCACCAGATAGGACACCGCGGCGGCCAGGGTGAGGGTGAGAATCGTGCCCAGGTTGAACAGCCGGGCCAGCTCAGCCGGTGTCTCCCGGTCCGGTTTCTCCCACAGGTCGTGCGCGACGATCAGCCAGGCCACCAGCGCGGTCAGCCCGAGAAGCATGATCACAGTGAGGCGGAGTCCGCCGAGCGCATCGCCCATCTGCCAGATGGTGTTGGTGGTGAGCGCGAACGCGGCCGCGCCGAAGGCGCCGACCAGCAGTTTGGACAGGCCCAGCAGCGCGCGCCCCGGGCGGTTGGCCCGGACCATTCCGGTCAGCAGCCGCACCCGGCCGATCAGCCGCGAGGCGACGTAGCCCAGTTCCCCGGCATCAACCTCGCCGACCACCCGGTGAATGGCGGCAATCCGGCCGGCCAGCTCAGCCGGTGCCCAGCCGGCCGCCGGTACCCGCTCCTCGGAAGCGTCAGCGAGTAGCCGGCCCACGAGATCAGGAACGGCTGAGCGGACCGCTCGCAGCTGGCGCAGCCCGAGCGCGGGCAAGGACACCGCCGCGACTCGCCGCCGGGCGGACGCATGCGCGACCAGCGGCACCCGCTCGGTGTGCAGCGGCAGGTCGGTCAGGCAGATCGCGACGTCCCACCTGGCGTCGGCACGCCGGCGGGCAAGATCGTCGAGCAGCGCCTCAACACCGCCGTCGCGGCGCGGAGCCACGTCACCCCAGCCCTCCCGGACGGTCCACCGCACGTCCGGGTCCACCCGCTCGGCGAGCCGGTCGGCCAGCTCGGCGCTGAGCCGCGCAACCACCTGCGCCGGGTAGTCCGGCGGGGTCGCCACGAGCCCGACGACGATCTCCGGCCGATGCTGTTCGCTGGTGGCCATGGGTGCTCCTCGCCGGTAGCCGGGCGAAGTCCCGGGGCTTACTACCCGAGGTCGCGCGCCACATGCGCCCTTGTGTCGGGTCATGCTCGTACGGCCGTCAAGCAGCCGGCCATGCGCCTCGACGTTACTGCCGAGCCGCGACCGCCTCGACGTGGACGGGCTGCCGAGCCGCGACGGCTGGTGGAAGACCTCAGGCGTCATGGCGCCGAGACAGGCACGGTGACGCTGGCCACCCGCGAGCCGGTTCGCTTCCTCGAACAGCGCCCACTGGGCACGGACCTGCACTTCTGGTTCAAGGTCACCGCCCGACCCCCTGCTTGCCCGCCTGTTCACCACCCTGCTCACCGGCTCCGTCCTGGACGAGAGCATCTATCGCCAGACGCTGCGTGAGAGACGCGTCGACCGGCGCCCGATGTTCACGCGCCTCGACGGCGAGGGGTGGTGTGGGCCGACGGCAACCGCGAGCATGTCGAAGCCTCCAACAGCCTGCGAGGCGTGGACCGTGACGCTCGCTCCCTGGTCGGCAAGCTCAAGAGCCGCCTGGGCGCGCGTCGCGTCCGGGCGGGCGTGTAGCGATGGACGGCTCACCCATGATGAGGCTCGGCCTGGTCGTGCTGCTGTGGCCACCATTCTGACGATCCGAACCAACCTCACGGTGGCGAGACCTCACGCCACCGCCCCTGGCGCACTCGAAGCCTTCGCAACATGAGCTCTAATGGCGACAGGATTCACCGCCATGGCGGACGCTCATGCAAGTCGAGGCACGTCTGCCGGTGTTGCGTACATCCTTGATCGATATGGATGCGGCGATCGGCCACTGTGGGTGCTCTGGGGTGGTCATGAACTCGGATGAAACAATTGGCGACGCGGCGGTTCGTGGAGTGGCGGGCAAGCGGCTACGCCCCCGGAAAGTTGGAGGTCGCAAAGGCGCATCCAGAGAACAGGGACGTTGCAGTGAAGCGCCGCGCGGACATCCTCCGCTACAAGAACGCCACCGATGAATTCTGGAGTTGCGGACCGGCTGCATGTTTGGACCAGTCAATGAAGACAACTCTCGTCGGCCGACGCCGCCAGGCGGGGGAGAGGATAAGGCGGGGTGTCATGCGGGGCCGGAAAGCGATCGTGACTGCTCTCAGCATCTCTCTTGTTGTCGGGGGATGCGCAAAAAAGCCCGAGGATGTCCAGCCCGGTGCGCTTGAAGAAGTGCGTAAGATCGGTGCCATCGTGTGGGAAGAGCGTCAAGAAGGCATGATGGGGAATGAGCCTGTCGTGACCCATTCCTTCGTGATCGACGTCGGCGGTGACACCGAGGAGGAGTCGCTGAAGAAGGTGACAGCGTCCCTGCGTGGCCATAGTTGGAACATTTCCACAGACGACTCGCCCATCAATGTCTTCATGGAATCGTCCAAATGGAAATACGCTCACCTTGCTGTGAGCATATTCAGTCGCTCGGAGAACAGTGACCGACCTGAGGTCAGGGAGGCGATGAAAAGGAAAGACGTCAAACCTGGGGCGCTCGTGAGCGTGGCCGCGTACCAGGGCTCATGAGAGCCTTTCGCCCTTCGGTGAACTCATAGTTCTGCAGGGTCGCGATTGTGTTGCGGAGCGGTCCGGACTTGTGGGCAGCATCGTAGTTTGCGGAGAATGCGCCAGCTTTTGAGCTGGGCGTGGCCCTCTGGACTGGACCGTGCAGCCCGGGGTGTGAGTGATGGGTCTGTCTCTATCGAAGCGACGGCACCTGACCTGAGGATCGGCTCTGATCGTCGTGCCGTTAGCCCTCACGCCTAGGTCAGCCGCCCTATGAGGCGTGATCCATACGCTTCCCAGGCTGACAGTGGCACCGCTGATGCCCTCTCCTCGGAGAGACTCAACCATGACGTCGCGTCTACCCGTGGAAATGCTCACTCAGGGCAGATTTTGCCTCCTCACCGTTCAGCCACTCCATGCGCAGGCGGCCCTGGCGCCCGTCGAAGTATCCACTCTCAAGTTCGGCCAGCTCCTGATCGAGCTCTTCGGGGGTCATGGCGAAGCTGATCGTGTCCTCGTGCTCCCACGAGCCGTCTTCCTTCCGGGTGGCCACGTGCCAGTGGGGTAGTTCGCGGCCGTTGACCAAGCGGCGTCTCCAGAACAGTCCCTTCACCTCACCCCACCGCTCAACCGTGATGTGGAGGAAGCCCATCGGCTTGCCATCCTTGGTAAGGCGAGCGACTCGGCCGCGGTATGCATCAAGTCGGTGATCCACCGGGTCCTTGTCGCCTTCGATCTTCACCGCGGGCTCCTCCAAGAGTTCACTCCATGCCCGAGAAGGTCATCGATGCCTCCAGGCCGGTGCTTGTCAATCGCAATCTCTGGTCACAGCAGTCGATCGCTGTCAACTCATGCGATCCTTCCACTGAGTTCGAGCCCATACGAGTCAAGGTCGACCGCGAGTGCATACGGGCGACCCGGAAAGGTCTTGGGAGTCCACCTGAAGATCGTTTGGGTGCCTACGGATCAGAAGGCCATGCTGTACCGCGCATAGCGATCGCCAGGCGGAGTGAACTCCATGCCGTTCTCATCAAGCGCATTGTGGACTGTCACTTGGCCGTTCGGAAAGCCGAAGCCCAAGGACACGATGGTCCCCTCCACAAGATCCCTGTTCTTCCACATCAGCAGCTCTACTGCCGAACAAGGCCGGCCGACAAGTGCCGTGAGGTCATCCAGTACGTCGTCTCGCCACGCGAGGCGAAAGTCCGGCCAGTCTGGCGGCAGCGCCGGATCTATGGTGTTCCAGGTGATGGAGAGCTCGTCGAACTTTTAGTGGTTGATCTCGACCTGCTCGCCCTCGAAGTCCAAGAGGACCGGGCAGTCGGCGAACCACTTGTCCTCGTCAAGGTCCCACACGAGCAGCGCTCGGGTCAGTCGCCGGCCGACAAGGCGGCCCAGTCTCGCCCCATGAGTGGTACTGATCGCCGACCGTCCGCTCAACCATTCCGGCCTGTATCCGGGGATTCCGAAGTCGAACATTCATTGATTGTGCCCGGTGTCGTCGCCGGCTCCCTGGGGGAGTCGGCCTCCGCCCAGCCCGCGAGAGCATCAGTCGCAGGGCGAGACAGCGTTGCCGACGAAGTCTTGAAATGCTGCCAACAGCTCACCGAGGTTCAGAGGCCCACACGCTCCTCCGAAGTGGATCCCATCGCTCCAGGCGTGTACCCAGTCGTCCTCGGTGCGTTCCACCACTCTGCGGTCCAGTAAGGCCCCTGCAAGAGGCGTGTTGACGAGGTCGACCTCCAGGCGCCATCCCGGATTGTCCAAGGTGTCGATTGTCACGCCGTAACCGTGCTCCCAGTCGTCATCGCAGCAGGAGGCGTACCAAGACTGAAGGAAAACGAGTGCATCTGTGATCATGTGGTGAGTTTGTCAGCCGTGCTCGTTGCGTGGCCGACGGGGTGGGAAACGAGTGGGGACTCGCGGGGAACGCGATCAGTGCCAGGAGCTGCGTCTTCACAGAACGAGCATGATCGTCATACGTCTTTGCGAACAGGACGTCGGGAGTTCTGTCGGCGACATGCAAGACGTTGCCGAGTCCCATGTCCTCATCTTTCCCGGTCTTCGCGGGTGCAGAGATTGACCCTGAGCCCTCCGAGTCGTGTTTGGTGCTCCTCCTTCGAGCGCCTGAGGCGTGAGCGCCCCTCGCAGATCGTCAACAGTCCACGCGCCGGCCTCAGCCGCAGCGCTGGGCGGTACGACGCCACACGGCCACACCGCGATACATCCTGTTGTCGACTCCAGCCGATCGATCCGCGAGGCGGCTGCACGATAGGCGCTCGTAGACCGTGATGTGAAACCTTCGGGCAGGTCGACGGCAGACGGGATGATCAGTTGGGCGGGGTGCGCGCGTCGCGCGAGAACCATCCAGGTCACGGGCTGATCGCCGGGCCATTGGAGGACCGGCCTTCCGTCCAGCGCAGTGCCCTAACGGGCCGTGATCGGTGCAGGTCCCGAACCGAGAGTGGCTACTCGGTAGCCTGGCCCCGTGACGATCAGCGGAGGGAAGATCGGGGTCTTTGCCATCTGTGTCGGACTCCTGCTACCAGTTGCCAGTTGCATGGCGACCGGTGGCACCTATCTGCCCTATCAGGACCCGACGCCGGAGATGCTGAGTGAGCATGCCGAGGCCGTCGCCCGTGCGGACTTGATGACCCTCCGTGCGATGGCGGCCGGCGCCCTGCTGGTCCTGACGGGTGTCGCTCTTCTTGCTTACAAGGCAGTACGGCGACGTCGGGCTGAACGACGAACAATACAGAGCGATCAAGGCTGACTCTGGCCCTTGGCCCGCTTCCCCGCCGGATGGGACGATGGCGACGGACGATCAAGTGGGGGTACCGTGATGGCCATCACGGGGCGCAGGCGCGCTCTCTATCCGCCGGGAGCTGAAGAAGCTCTCGCTCGGGTGGTCCATCGCGCCTTTCTTGAAATCCGCAGCATGGTCCGATTTCGTGATCCGCTCTGGTTGGAGGACGCCGCCACATCGCCTAAGGCGAAGGAGTGTCTCCACAAGATTCACATGCTGTCCGACCTCGGCGACCAGCTTCCAGGATGCCTGGCCAGCATGGTTCGACGACCGACATCGCGCCGGAACATCTCGCAGGTTCTGACCTACACCTGGAGAACTGCCGGACCGGAGAAGCGTCAGTGGCTCCGGGCGACTTTTCGAGAAGTTGGCTACGACCATCGTCACCTCTTTCCCGATCAGGGAGACAACGACAAGTACGACCAGGCGAGCGTGTTCGGTGCGCGCATCCGAAAGGCATTCCGGCCGGCGGCAGAGGCGGCGCTGACTGCGCAGGGGTACGACAAGGGGGCCTGGGACGAGGACCTGTGGCACATGCTTGCAGAGATCAGCAGCCCACAAGGGCTGCGACCCCATGTGATCTTCACCTTCGTGGCCCGCTCCAGGCTGGCCCGATGGCGAGGAAGGTCACCGTTGCATGTGGCTGTAGACGTCGAGACGAATCACGCTGTGGTGCTTGGTCGAGAGGCTGGGATCACTCAAGACGATCTCGTCTCACTCTGAACACGTCGAAGCTCTTGGAATTAAGATCCCCCATGCTTGATCCGCGGGTTCGGCGTGCACTCTTGGAGACGCCTGAGATCCGGTCTTCTGCCTGAAGGTGCCACCGGCCTAGCGCCTGTGCGGAGTTCGGATCTTAGGCTGGTCGGAGGCTTCGGATCCATAAGACGGCTCCGCGTAGGTGCAGGCCGGCCAGATAGCTGTCGGGCGTCTTGTCGAACCGGAAGGCTAGCCCACG
>NZ_JABWGN010000080.1 GCF_013363975.1 Nonomuraea montanisoli
TCACCGCTAAGGTGGCCACGAGGTCTCCGGGTACAGGTTCTTCTTGGTCGTTGAACCCTTTACCGGAGACCTCTTTGCTTATCCGGCTACGACACGCCGTTGATCAACACTTCGAGACAGGCCCTAGGTGTATTGACCCGCAGGGTTGTTGACGCGGGTGATCGGTGGTTGGCCTCCGAGCGCGGTGTGGCAGCGGTGGTGGTTGTAGGTGTGCAGGAAGTCTTGCAGAGCGGCGGTGCGTTCGTCGTTGCTGGC
>NZ_JABWGN010000081.1 GCF_013363975.1 Nonomuraea montanisoli
TTTAATGGGCGAACAGCCCAACCCTTGGGACCTACTCCAGCCCCAGGATGCGACGAGCCGACATCGAGGTGCCAAACCATCCCGTCGATATGGACTCTTGGGGAAGATCAGCCTGTTATCCCCGGGGTACCTTTTAGCCGTTGAGCGACACCGCTTCCACATGCCGATGCCGGATCACTAGTCCCAGCTTTCGCTCCTGCTCGACCCGTCAGTCTCACAGTCAAGCTCCCTTGTGCACTTACACTC
>NZ_JABWGN010000082.1 GCF_013363975.1 Nonomuraea montanisoli
ACCTTTTAGCCGTTGAGCGACACCGCTTCCACATGCCGATGCCGGATCACTAGTCCCAGCTTTCGCTCCTGCTCGACCCGTCAGTCTCACAGTCAAGCTCCCTTGTGCACTTACACTCAACACCTGATTGCCAACCAGGCTGAGGGAACCTTTGGGCGCCTCCGTTACCTTTTAGGAGGCAACCGCCCCAGTTAAACTACCCACCAGACACTGTCCCCGATCCGGATCACGGACCAGAGTTAGACG
>NZ_JABWGN010000008.1 GCF_013363975.1 Nonomuraea montanisoli
CCGCGGTGCGGTGCGGGGTCGTATGGGGCCGGCTGGAGCGGTCGTGCAAGCCCGCTTCGCCATGGTCGCGCCATCGACGTACCCACTTGTAGGCCGTGGGCCGGGAGATGCCCATCTCGGCGGCCACATGCGCGACCGGGCGGCCGGACAGGACGCGGTGAACGAGCAGACGGCGACCATGAACGGTCAGCCGGGCGTTACGGTGGGACACGAGGCCTCCGTGTGTGCTGCAGATTCGACACCTACACCACACCGGAGGCCTCTCCTATGATCAACCCCCACTGTTAACAACGCCCGTGGTCAATACAGCTAGCCGCCGATGCGGTAGCCGACTCCCGGCATCGTCGCGATGACCGGCGGGTCGCCGAGCTTGCGCCGCAGCCGGCCCACCGTCACCGCGACGGTGTTGGTGAACGGGTCGGCGTACTCGTCCCAGACCTTCTCGAGCAGGGTCTCGGCGCTCAGGAAACCCGGGCTGGCCCGCAGCAGCGCCTCCAGCAGGGCGAACTCCTTGACCGAGAGGCCGAGCCGCCGTCCGTCGCGGACGACGGTCCGGCGTACCGGGTCCAGCTCGATCCCGGCCGCGCGCAGCGTCCGCGGCCGCGCGTCCGGCTTGCGGCGGGCCAGCGCCCGGATGCGCAGGACGAGCTCCGGGAAGTGGAACGGCTTGGCGAGATAGTCGTCGGCGCCGAGGGTCAGACCGCTGACCCGGTCGCCGGGCGCGCTCGCCGCGGTCAGCATCAGCACCATGGGCCGGTGCGCGCGCTCGGTGATCATCTGGCAGAGCGTGTCGCCGTGGAGGCCGGGCAGGTCACGGTCCAGGACCACCACGTCGTGCGCGGCGAGGTCGAGCTTGGCCGCGGCGGCCAGCCCGTCGTACGCGAGGTCGACGGCCATCCCCTGGTCGCGCAGACCTTCGGCCACGACCTCGGCCAGGGCGTGGTCGTCCTCGACGACGAGGATCCTCATGCCGCGACCGCCGCGTCGCTCGCCGGGGGAAGAGCGACCGACACGCGCAGGCCGCCCTCCGGCCGGGCGAGCAGGGCGAGCCGGCCGCCGTGGGCGGCGGCGACGGCGGCCACGATCGACAGGCCGAGGCCCGAGGAGCCGGTGCGCCCGCCGCCCAGGCCGGGGGAGCCGGCGCGCTCGTCCGCGAGGCCCGAGGAGCCGGTGCGCCCGCCGCCCAGGCCGGGGGAGCCGGCGCGCTCGTCCGCGAGGCCCGAGGAACCGGTGCGCCCGCCGCCGGGGCCCGGGAAGCCGGTGCGCTCGCCGCCGAGTCGTTCGAAGGGCCGCGCCAGCCGGTCCACCTCCCGCTGGTCGAGGATCCGCCCGCCGGTCTCGACGACCAGCACCGTCTCCTCGTCGCCGGCGGATCCGCTGATCCCGATCCATCCGCCGTCCTCGTTGTGCGTCACGGCGTTGTCGACGACGTTGCCGACCAGCCGCGCCAGCAGCGCCGGGCTGCCCTGCGTCGCCGTTCCCGGCGGGACGTCCACCGTCACGCTCAGCCCCTTCCGCCGCGCGTCGGCGGACCGTTCACGCAGCGCCGCCCCGACGAGGTCGCCGAGATCGACCCGGGCGGCGTCGGCCAGCGCGCCGTGCTGCGCCCGCGCCAGGACGAGGAACCCGTCGAGCAGGTGATCGACCCGGTCGAGCTGCGTGCGCACCCGGTCGGCGAGCGCGACCGTCGAGGCGGCCGGGCCGGGCTTGGCGACCGCGACGTCCAGCGACGCGCGCATCGTCGCCAGCGGCGTACGCAGCTCATGAGAGGCGTTGGCGACGAAGCGGCGCTGCGCGGCGAACGACGTCTCCAGCCGTTCGAGCAGCTCGTCGATGGTGTCGGCGAGGTCCTTGACCTCGTCGGCTGGACCGGTGACGGCCAGCCGCCGGTCCAGGCTGTCGGCCGAGATGCGCCGCGTGGCGCTGGTGATGAGCCGCAGCGGCCGCAGGACACGCCTGGCCAGCACCCTGCCGAGCAGCAACGAGACGAGCGCCATCACGACCAGCGCCAGCAGCGAGCCGGCCAGGAGCTGGCGGGACTGCTGCGCGTGCACCGCGGCCAGTTGCTCCTCCAGCACGTGGATGCGCTGCCGCGCCGCGACGAGGCCGGCCTGGGCGGAGGGGCTCCCGGCCGGGGCGACGCTGCTCATCCGCCCGCCGGAGAGCATGAAGGTCAGGCCGAGCAGGCCGGCGCCGGACAGCAGGAACACGACGGCGTACAAGAGGGTGAACCGTACCCCCACGGTCCCGTTGCGCAGCCCGATCATGCCCTCCAGCATGCCCTGCCGGACCTAACAGCGGCATGACGGCGCCGCTTCGGGCCGTGTCACCCGCCGATCCGTAGAACCGGTGGCATGTCGACCACCCCACTCCTGCGCAGCGAATGGGCCGCCTTCCGCCGCCCGGCCCGCCTGATCGCCCTGGCGGCCGCGGCGCTCACCGTCATAGCGCTGGGCCTGCTGTCCGCCTCCGCCAACCGCTCCTCCTGCGACGGGCCCTGCCCGGCCGTCCCCGTCGCCGGGGACGGCTCGATCGTCAGCGACCGGTTCTGGTTCCTGCACCGCGACCTGGGCCGTCAGGGCTCCATCACGGTCCGCGTCACGTCGATGACCGGGACGATCACCTATCCTCCGCCGGACCACGACCGGATCGTGCAAGGACTGGTGCCCTGGGCGAAGGCCGGGATCATCGTCAAGGACGGCGTGCGACAGGGCTCCCGGTACGCGGCGCTCATGATGACCGGCGGCCACGGCGTGCGCTTCCAGTACGACTACGAGCACGACGTCGCCGGGAGCGCGGGCGACGGCTCGCCGCGGTTCCCGCGCTGGCTGCGCCTGACCCGCTCCGGCGACCTGATCACCGGCGCCGAGTCGGCGGACGGCGAGCGGTGGCGCACCGTCGCGACGGCCCGGCTCGACGGGCTGCCGGACGCCGTGCAGGTGGGCCTGTTCGCCACCTCTCCCGGCGACCTCACCCTCCAGGAGATCGGCCTGGGCGGGACGATCGAGCAGGTCCGGTTCACCCAGGCCGTCGGCGTCTTCGACCACGTCGCCGTCACCGGCGGCGCCACCGGCGGGTGGAAGAGCACCCCGGTCGGCGGCATGAACCACACCGACTGGGAGAAGCTCCACCACGCCTCGGGAGCCGTGGAGAAGGACGGCGTCATCACGGTCAGCGGCACCGGCGACATCGGGCCGCGCGGCGAGGACGGCGCGCGAACCGTCGAGACGACGCTGCCCGGCCTGGTGATCGGGCTGGTCGTCGTGCTCGTCGTCGCGGCCCGCCACGGCGCACGCACGGGACGCGCGGCGGCCTCCCGGCCGGTGGTCGCCGCCCGCGCCGCCGTCGTCGGGGCGGCCGCCTTCGTCACCGGCCTGGTCGCGGTCGGCGTCGCGCTCCCCGTGGGCACGGCGCTCCTCAAGGGCAACGGCATCCCGGTGTCGCCGCTGCCGGTGCCGGACGGAGCCCGGGTGGTCATCGGCATCGCGGTGGTGCTCGCGCTGTGCGCCGTCCTCACGTACGGGCTCGGCGTGTGGCTGCGCCGCGGCTGGGCGGCGATCCTCCTCGGGCTGTCGCTGGTCGCCCTGCCCTACGCCGTCGCGATGGTTCCGCTGCTGCCCGACGCGGTCGCCGAGTGGCTGCTTCGGCTCACCCCGGCCGCGGGCTTCGCCGTCCAGCAGACGATGGTGGAGTACCCGCAGGTGACCGCGCACTACGCGCCGTCGGCCGGGTACTTCCCGCTGCCGTGGTGGGCCGGGCTCGCCGTGCTCGGCGCGTACACGCTGATCGCGGTGCGGGCCGCCCTCGGCCGCGGGCCCGGCGCTGACACCGACTGGCGGTAGAGGAGGGGCCGCTATCTGGGACGCGGGTCCGCGGCGCGCTGGAGTCCGCCGCGGCGGAGGCGGTCCAGAGCCAGCCCGCCGAGGACCATGGCGATCAGCCCCACACCTATGGCCAGGAAGCCCCCGACTATGCCGTAGCCGGTGCCGGGACCTCCCTCGGCGGCGGCCACGACAAGCCCGCCGATGACCGCGCCGACCGTCCCCGCCGTCAGGGACGCGATCGCCCCCTTTCTCCCGGGGCCGCGGCCGATCCGGCCGGCGGAGCGGGCCAGGGCGAGCCCGCCGACGACCAGCCCGGCCAGCCCCAGGGCCATGCCCACCAGGGACCAGAGCCGCCCGGCGGTCAGGGCGTAGGCGCCGACGGGGGCCGGCTGGACCAGGGCGTGCGCGGCCGCCGGGGCGGCGAGCCCGACGGTTGCGAGCAGGGCGGCCGCGGCGGCCGCGGCGGCTAGGGCGAGCAGGTGACGGACGGGCATGAGGTGCTCCTTCTCCTCCGGCGACGTGTCCCCGATGACGGGACGTCGCCTGATCCTGTCCGCCGCGCCCACCGCCGGTCGTCCGCCGGACGTGGGTGATGCGCGCTGCCGCCGACGCCGCAGCCGTCTACCGTGGACGCCGCAGGAACCGCGCGGGTACCGCGAACGCGGTAGACGCCGGTCATCCCTGGAGGGGAGTCGCCCGCGCGAAGGTCCGGCTAGGGTGCCGCGCATGAGCACAGCGCGCCCCGGTGTCCGGGCAGGTGTCGTCGACTGGGCGATCGCCGCCGGCGTGGCGGCGGCGCTGCTGGTCACCGCACTGTCCGGGGAGCGCTCCGCCGCGTACGCCGGCGTGCTCGGCTACGCGCTGCTGACGGCCGGCGGGCTGGTGCTGGCCGCGCGCCGCCGGGCCCCGGTCGTGGTCCTGGCCGTCACCGGGCTGTGCGCGGTGGGCTACCAGGCGGCCGGGTTCGACGTGCCGGCCGTCGCGTACCTGTTCGCGGTGTACGCCGCCGTGCGGGCGGGACACCGCGCCGTCACGGTGGCCGCGAGCGTGGCCATGCTGGCCCTGCTGCCGCTCGCGGCCCTGGCCGCGGGCCTGCACGACACGGGCGAGGCGTTCGCGCGGGCGCGCGGCGCGCTGGAGCTGGCCTGGCTGGTCGCGGCCGGCGCCGCGGGGGAGGCGCTGCGGCAGGCCGAGCGGCGGGCGGAGGAGGCCGAGCGCACCAGGGAGGAGACCGCGCGGCATCGCGCCGACGAGGAACGGCTGCGCATCGCGCGGGAGCTGCACGACTCGCTCACCCACCAGATCTCCATCATCAAGGTGCAGGCCGAGGTCGCCGTTCACGTGGCCCGCAAGCGGGGTGAACAGGTGCCCGAGGCGCTGCTGGCGATCCAGGAGGCCGGCCGAGAGGCGACCCGGGAGCTGCGGGCGACGCTGGAGGCCCTGCGCGACGACGACCCGCCCCCGCCCCGGGGGCTCGACCAGGTCCCCGAACTGGTGGAACGGGCTCGGGCGGCCGGCCTCGACGCGACGCTGACGGTCGGGGGACGACGCCATGACGTGCCGGCCGCGGTGGACAGGACCGCTTACCGGATCGTCCAGGAGTCCCTGACCAACGTCGCCCGTCACGCCACCGCGGCGACGGCGTCGGTCCGGATCGACTACCGTCCCGACGCCCTCGCGGTACGGATCGACGACGACGGCGCGGCCACGCCGGACACGGCTCCGGTGCCCGGCGTCGGACTGCTCGGCATGCGCGAACGGGTCACGGCGCTCGGCGGTCGCCTACGGGCGGCGCCGCGCGAGGAGGGCGGGTTCACCGTCCAGGCCGAACTTCCCGTGGACGGCACGCCGTGATCCGGGTCCTCCTCGTCGACGACCAGCCGCTCATCCGCAGCGGATTCCGCGTCCTCCTCGACCTGGAGGACGACATCGAGGTGGTGGCCGAGGCCGGCGACGGGGAGGAGGGCCTGGCCCTGGTCCGGGAGCACCGGCCCGACGTCGCGCTCGTCGACGTCCAGATGCCGGGCGTCGACGGCATCGAGACGACCCGGCGCATCGCCGCGGATCCAGGCCTGTCCGGGGTGCATGTCGTCATCCTCACCAACTACGGCCTGGACAGGTACGTCTACAACGCCCTGCGCGCCGGCGCGGCCGGTTTCCTCGTCAAGGACGTCGTGCCGGAGGACTTCCTGCACGCCGTACGCGTGGCCGCGCGGGGCGACGCCCTGCTCGCGCCGTCGATCACCCGCCGGCTGATCGACCGGTACGTCACCGAGCCCCTGCACACGGACGCCGGCGCCGGGCTGGAGGAGCTGACCGGCCGCGAGCGCGAGGCCGTCGCCCTGGTGGCGAAGGGCCTGTCCAACGACCAGATCGCCGCCCGCATGACGATCAGCTCCATGACCGCGAAGACCCACGTCAACCGGGCCATGGCCAAGCTCCGTGCCCGTGACCGCGCCCAGCTCGTGGTCCTCGCCTACGAGTGCGGCCTGGTGACCCCGCGCGGCTCCTGACGGTCAGAAGTACTCGGCCATCAGGCGGTCCACCCATGCGGGCTGCCGGACGGAGTCCGGCAGGAACTGGCGCATCACGGGTTTGATGTCGAGGACGGGGGTGCCGGTGACGGCGTCCAGGCCGCGTACCCGCAGTTCCCTCCCTTCCGCCGAGACGACCGCGCAGACGGTGCAGCCGATCCGGTTCGGCCGGCGTGGTCCCCGGTCGGCGAACACCCCGACCTCGGGGAGGTCGGCCCGGCCGCGCGGCCGCAGGAGGGGGCGGTAGTCGTCGCGTTCGGGGAGACGGTCGAAGGAGAAGACCACCTCGACGTGGGAGAAGCCGTCGAGGCCGGTGAGGCAGCGGTCGCCGAAGCGGGCTTCGACGAGGATGGTGCTCTCCACCTCGCCCCAGTGGTCGGTGTCCGCCGGGTCCGGGCGTTCGTTGTGGACCGTCCCGATCGCGGTCACGCCGATCGGCGGACGGGCGGTGGGGGAGGGGTCCGGCGTCGTCGTCATGGGGTTCGCTCCTGGGGTGCGCCGGTCGTCATCGGGTCGGGGCCGGGCTGGTGATGGCTTCCTCGATCCGGTCCACCGCCGTCATGGCGCCGTAGCCGAGCAGGCGTACCAGGTCGGCGTCGGTAGCGCCGGTCGTGGCGCGCCACGCTGCGACGTCCGCCTCGGTGACGTCGTGCGGCGCGAGGGCGGCCAGGAGGGCGAGCCTGGCGGCGGGCCGGTCGGCCTCGGGCAGCCGGGCCAGCCGTTGCCTCAGCCACGGGCCGTGCGGCTGCGCGCCGGTGGCGGCGGGCTCGGCGACCGCGGCCCGGAGCAGGAGCCGGCTCTGCTCGCTCAGGAGCGTGGCGCCGGCGGCCGCCGCGCCGCGCAGGGCGGCGAACGCGGTCGCCATCGGCGTCTCGCCGGCCCAGAGGGGCGACGGCGCCGTCGGTATGCCGGCCAGCAGCGGCAGGCTGTCGCCGCGCCCGAGTTCCCGGTGGACGGTGCGGGTGTAGGCCAGGGCGCCGGCCCGGCGTACCGGCTGGGCTCGCTGCAGGTCGCCGGGGAGCAGCCGCTCGTCGGTGAGCGTGGAGAACATGCGGTTGACGAAGTGGGTCGACAGGGCCGTGCCGATGTACTCGGCGGCGAGCTCGGCCCGGAACGGCGGCGACGCCAGATCCGCCGGGTGGAGGGTGCGCGTGGCCTTCGCCCAGGTGACCAGCGCGGCCCGGTGCTGGTCGGCCGGGGTCCGGTCGTGGAGCAGGTCCTCGGCGAGCTGGTGCTCGCCGAGGGCGTGGATGAGGATGGTGTGGGCGTCGATGCAGAACCTGCACCCGTTGGCCAGTGACACGGCCACGGCCACGACTTCCTTGTCGGTGCGGGGCGCGAGTCCCGCCAGTTCCGACTCGCGCAGCACGGCCCAGGCGGCGGCATGGAGTTCCGGTGCGGGGGACAGCATCATGAGCGCGGCCTGCCCGAAGTCGGCCGTCGACTGGGCGTACACCTCGGCGACCCGGCCGCTGGCTGATCTCCTGGGCACGGGGCTGACGTGGCGGATGGACATGGTGACCTCCAACGTGGATGAGGGGATGACGGCGAGGGATGCGGAGGCTCGCTCGGGAGCCGCGGGCGATGCGGAGGCTCGTTCAGGAGCCGCGGGCGATCGCGCGGGCGATCCGCCGGGCCTCGATCGGATGCCGGCGCAGGGTGCCTTCGATCGCCGGTCGGTAGCCGGCGAACCAGAGCCCCGCCGCGGGCGGATGCCCGCCCGCGTCACGATGCGGACGCCCGCCCGCGTCATGATGCGGACGTCCGTCGGGGCCGAGGACGCCGAGGTGCCCGACCAGTTCGGTGAGGCCGGGGTCGTAGCCGGTGGCGGCCAGCACGATGTCGGGCCGCAACCGGGCGCCGTCCCGCAGCACGACGTCGTCACCGTCGAGGTGGTCGACGACGGCGACGACGCGCAGTCGGCCCGCGGTGAGGTGCCCGACGAAGCCCTGGTCGATCGCGACGGTGACGCCCGTGGTGCGCATGCGCTCGAACGGGCCCTGCCGCGGGGCGGGCAGTCCGTAGGCGCTCAGGTCACCGAACGCGTGGTCCGCCACGGCGCGGGCGAGACGGTCGCGGACCCGTTCGGGCAGCGGACGCAGTGCGACGGTGAGCGGGTGCAGGGGCACGCCGTGGAGCTGCCGCGGCAGGATGGTCGGCGGGCTGCGCACCGACATCCACAGCCGCTCGACCCCCGCGTCCACGAGGTGGCCGGCGATCTCGACGCCGGAGTTGCCGGCGCCGACGAGCAGTACCCGGGCGCCGGCGAGGTCGGCGGCGCGGCGCAGGGTGGCGACGTGCCGGATCGGCCGCCGGAAGCCCGCCCGGCCGGGCCAGTCGGGCACGCGGGGGACACGGTCGTGGCCGGTGGCGACGATCACGTGTCGGGCGCGGTGGGGGCCGGCGTTCGTGTCCACCTCCCAGCCGCCGGCCACGGAGTCGATCCGCTGGGCCCGCACGCCACAGCTCACCTGGAGTCGCGCGTGCCAGGCGAACCGTTCGAGGTAGGCGACGTAGTCGTCCCGGCCGACCCACCGGCCGGCGGCTCCGGGGATGCGCAGGCCGGGCAGGTCGGACAGCCAGCGGATGGTGTTCAGGCGCAGTTCCTGGTGGCGGCGCCGCCATGAGGTGGCCACCGCGTCGCCCTGCTCCAGGATGACCGGCTCGATCCCGCGCCGCCTCAGGGCGGCGCCGGCCGCCAGCCCGGCCGGACCGGCGCCGATGATGACGACGGCGGGTGTCACGCGGTCCGCCGATCGGCGACCGTGACCGCGCCGTCGCCCTCGCTGTCGCTGTCGCTGTCGCGGGTGGGGCGCAGCAGGGCGAGGGTGAGCAGGCAGCCGAGGAGCGCGAGGACCGCCGCGGCGGCGAAGCCGCTCCGGAGTCCGGCCAGGTAGCCGGCCGTCCCGGTGACGGTCGAGGCCAGGACCAGGACGGCGGTCACGCCGAGGCCCGATCCGATGCGTTGGGCCGTGTTGACGATGCCCGCGGTCACCCCGGCGTCGACCTGGTCCACGGCGGTGACGGCGGGCGCGGTCACGCCGACGAACGAGGCGGGCAGGCCGACGCCGAGGAGCAGCGCGGCGGGCAGCACGTCGCCGAGGTAGTCCACGGTGGCGGGCAGCGTCGCGAACCAGGCCAGCGCGGCGGCCTGCGCCGCGAGACCGGCCGCGAGCAACGTACGGGCGCCGAAGCGCTTGACGGCGGCCGGGATCGCGGTGCGGGAGGCGACCAGCCCGGCCGCGGCGACCGGCAGGACCGCCAGGCCCGATCGCGTGGGGCTGTAGTGCTGGGTGTTCTGCAGATAGAGGGCCAGCAGCGCGAACGCCGGCACGTGGGCCGCGCCGACCAGCGCGTTGACGACCGCGGAGCCGGTGACCTGGCGGATCCGGAACAGCCGGAGCGGCATGAGCGGCTCCGCGTTGCGCGCCTCGGTGGCGACGAAGCCGGCGAGCAGCACCAGCGCGACCGCCAGCAGGATCGCGGCCGGCGTCCGCCCCGCCGGGTCGGCGAGCGCGCCGAACGCGTACCCGGCGAGCAGCAGGCCGCTCGTGCCGAGGACGGCGCCGGGCAGATCGAGCCGCCTGGCGGACCCCGCGCGCCGCGGCGGGTCGGCGGGCAGCAGCTTCCTGATCGACGCCAGCGCGACCACCCCCACCGGCAGGTTGATCAGGAAGATCGACCGCCAGCCAGGCCCGTCGGTGAGCAGGCCGCCGGTCGCCGTGCCGATGGCGGCGCCGGCCGCGCCCATCGCGCCCCAGACCCCGAACGCCCGGCGGCGGGCGTCCGGCTCGGTGAAGGTCCGCGTCAGCAGCGCCAACTGGGCGGGCACCGTCACGGCGGCGCCGATGCCCTGCGCCGCGCGCGCCGCCACGAGCACCCACGCGTCGCCCGCGAACCCGGCCGCCGCCGACGCGACGGTGAACAACGCCAGCCCGGCCCCGAAGACCCGCCGCGCGCCGAGGAGGTCGGCCGCGCGTCCGCCGACGAGCATGCACCCGCCGAGCGCCAGCAGGTACGCGTTCGTGACCCAGGCCAGCCCGGCCTCGTCCAGACGCAGACCGGCGCCGATGCTCGGCAGGGCGATGTTCACGACCGTGGTGTCCAGGAAGACGACCAGCTCCACCGCGGTGATCAGCACCAGCGCGGCCGTGTGACCGGTGACGGTGCGGTTGCCCATCCGCCACCTCCTTTCACGAGAGCTCTCACTAGAGCGTGACTTCAGCGAAGACTGCACTAGAGTTACGCTCTAGTCAAGTGGAGGAGATCGCTGGTGACACGACCCAGGCCCGGCGCACGCCCGTCCGAGCCCGACGTGAGTTCGGCTGAGGCTGATGTGAGTGCGGCCGGGGCCGGTGTGCCGGCGGTCAAGCCGGGTGCGCGGGCGGCCAGGGCCGGTGTGAGTACGGCCGAGGGCGGTGTACGAGGGGCTGGGGCCGGTGCGCGGGGGGCCAAGCCGGGGGTGCGCGCTGCCAAGGCCGCCCAGACCCGCGCCCGCATGCTCGCCGCCGCCCGCGAGCTGTTCGCCGAACGCGGCTACACCGCCACGAGCATGCAGGCCATCGCGACCCGGGCCGGCGTGGCGGTGCAGACGACGTACTTCACGTTCGAGACCAAGCGCGCGATCCTCAAGGAGCTGCTCGACGTGGAGGTGGCCGGTGACGACGCCCCGGTCGCCACGCTCGACCGCCCGTGGGTCGCCGAGGCGCTCGCCGCGCCGCCGGAGGAGCTGCTGCGCCGCCTCGCCGAGGCCACCGCCGGCATCCATGCCCGGGTGGCGGCGCTGCTGGAGGTCGTCCGCTCGGCCGCCGCCACGGACGCCGAGATCGCCGAGCTGTGGGACACCAACATCGTGCAACGGCACACGGTCCTGGCCGTGTTCACGGGTGCGCTGGCCGCCAAGAAGGCGCTGCGCCCCGGCCTGAACGCGCTTCGCGCCGCGGACATGGCCCTCGCCGTCCTGGCGCCGGAGACCTATCGCCTGCTGACCCGCCACCGGGGGTGGAGCGACGGCGCCTGGGCCGACTGGGCGGCCGGGACCCTGATCGACACGCTGCTTGCGCGGAGCGAATGACTGGTGTCATCCTCTAGCGAAACGCAGTCGGGGGAGGGGCCGGGTGTCGGGAATTCTGGTGATCGGTGGCTACGGCGCGGTGGGCGCCCAGGTTTCGACCACTCTGGACGAGTGGTTTCCCGGCCGGGTCGTCGCCGCCGGCCGCCGTCCCGGCGGCGCCCGGCTGCCCGGCACCGTACGCAGGGCGCGGCTCGACCTGGCCGACGTCGCCGGCCTGGAGCGGCTCCTCGACGCCGAGCGCGTCGCGGCGGTCGTCCTCTGCGTCGAACCGGCCGACGCCGCCGTCGCCGAGACCTGCTTGTCGCGCGGCGTCCACCTGGTCGACGTCGGGGCCTCCGACCACCTGCTGCGCCAGGTGGAGGACCTCGCCGACCGGGCGACCGCCGGCGGGGCGATCGCCGGCGGGGCGACTGCCGGCGGGGCGACTGCCGGCGGGGCGACTGCCGGCGGGGCGACTGCCGGCGGGGCGATCGCCGGCGGGGCGACTGCCGGCGGGGCGACTGCCGGCGGGGCGACCGCGGTCCTCAGCGTCGGCCTGGCGCCGGGACTGACGAACCTGCTCGCCCGGCGCGCGCACGAACGCGTCGGCGGCGCGCAGCGCATCGACATCACCGTGCTGCTCGGCGCCGGCGAACACCACGGCGCCGACGCGGTGGCCTGGACCGTGGCCCGGCTCTCCCTGCCCGCCGCCGGCGGCTCGCGGCGCTGCGTCATGCCCGGTTACGGCCGCCGCACCGCCTACCCGCTGGACTTCTCCGACCAGCACAGCCTGCGCCGGACCCTCGGCGTGCCTGCGGTGACCACCCGGATGTGCCTCGACTCCGCCTTCTCCACCACGCTGCTGGCCGGCCTGCGCCGGCTCAGCGTGTTCCGCGCCGCCCGCGGCCCGCTGGCGCGCCGTCTCGTCACCGCCGCGCTGTCCCGCGTCCACATCGGCGGCGACGGGTTCGCCGTCCGCGTCGACGCGGTCAACCGCGACCGGCACGTGGCGCTCGCGCTCACCGGCAACGCCCAGAGCCGCGCCACCGCCCTCGTCGCCGCGCACGTCACCCGCGCCGTCCTGGGCGGCGAGCTTCCCGGGGGCGTGCACCACATCGACCAGCTCCCGGCCCTGGCCGACCTCCCCGACCGGCTGGCCGCATACGGCATCGTCCCGCACACCATGCCGAGATGAGCCTCCGCGGCCGCCTTGGGGATCGGCTCCTTCGGCCAGCGGGCGCGGGGGACCGGTGCCGTCTCGCTGCTCGTATTCGCTCGCGCGGCCGGGATCGTCTGGGTGGTCGTCCGGCGGTCGAAGGGTGTCCCGGCGCCGCTCGCGCTGACCACTGCGGCATACCTGGCAGTGGCAGCGGCCACCGTCTCGCCCGCCCGTCGCGCCGCCCGCCCGCCGCGCTGGCCGCCCGCCGCGCTGGCCGCCCGCCGTGCTGCCCGCCTGCTGTGCTGCCCGCCCGCCGTGCTGGGCGGACGCCGCGGAGCGGACGGCCGGGGCGTACCGCAGGCCGGGCGGCCCCGCGTGGCTTGGACGCTGTGGGGTGTGCGGTCGGTCAGGTGGGCTTGGGCGGCGTGGACGTCGTGAGGGCGGCGGGGCAGGTGGGTTCGTGCGGCTTGGACGTCGTAGGGGCGGCGGGGCAGGTGGATTGGCGGGGCTTGGACGCCGTGAGGGGGTGCGGTGGGTCAGGTGGGCCTGGGCGGCTTGGACGTCGCGGGGTGTCAGGCGTGCTAGGTGGACCCGCGCAGCCCTGATGTCGCGGGGCGTCAGGCGAGCCAGGGGGGACTTGCATGGCCCGGAGGTCGCGGCACCGGCGCCGGGACGCCGACGTGGGCGAGTGACGGGCAGCGTGCGCCGCCCGCCGCCCGCCCGCGACGTCATGCCCCTTCAGGGGTGCGCGCGCCGGTCGATGCCCAGCGTGGCGATGAGGTCCTCGTGGAGCTCGAACCACACCCGATGGCAGGAGTCGACGTCGGTGCGGTCGACCCAGGCGCCCTCCCCGGCGCGGGCGCGCGCCAGGGCCCCGGCGAACCGGGTGTCGTATCCGCGGAACCGCGTGAGGACTCCGCCGAGCCGGTCCACGAGCGGCGCGAGTGCGCGGTCGACGCCGGCGAGCTCATCGAGGATGCGGGCGTCCCACACGGCGTCGGTATGGTCGTTGGCGGCGAGCCGGTCGCCATCGACGGGCCGCAGTTGCCAGTCGGTGCAGGCCCGTAGCAGCAGGGCGTTCAGCGGGAGGAACTCCCGGTAGACGTCCCGGACCTCGTCGGCGCCGTCGGCGCGCGCGAGCTCGGCCGCGAGCTGCCGCTCGTTCTCGGCCCGGCCCGATTCCGTCAGCGACCAGCCTCCGCTGCCGGCGAAGGCGGTGTGCTGGACCCAGCCGCGCGCCTCGGCGTCGAGCAGCGCCTCTTTCGTCCCGGCCGCGTCGAGCCCGTACCGGTGAGCGATCGCCGGGGTGTCCGCGTACCCGGAGATGCGCACCGCGTGCAGGGCCAGGAGGCCGGGAGGGGAGTGCCGGGTCACGAGCCGGAGTCCTGTCGTGCGGTGAGGCGGTTGTAGTGCTGCTGGCACGCCTGCGGGGAGTTGAAGCCCATCGCGTACGCGATCTGCGCCCAGGTCAGCCCCGCGCCGCGGGCCGTGAAGAGCAGGGCGGACTCCAGTCCTTCGACCTCGGCGCGGGCGGCGGGCAGGAGCGCCAACGCGTTCAGGACGTCCTCCGGACCCAGGTCGGCGTGGCGCCAGACGGCGAACCGTACGAGGTCGACCGCCGACGGCGGGGCGGGCGGGGGCTGCCATGGGCGGGGGTCGAGCGCGTCCGCGCCGAGGCTCAGGAGATGTCGGCGCGCCTCCTGCTCGCGTCGGGCCTGGACGTGGTCGGCGTGCGCGGCGTGAGCGATCTCCTGCTTGCGGGACATGGCCTCATCATGCACAATCAACAAAATGTTGTCAATAATTTGTTGAAAGGATGGAGTGGGTGATCGTACCCTTGACCGGGGCCGTCGCCGATACGTGCGGGGGCAAGGCCGGCGCGCTCGGCGCGTTGCTCCGCGCGGGTCTGCCGGTGCCCGACGGCTTCGTCGTCACGTTCGCCGCCTACCGTGCGGCGGTCCGCGACCTGCACCTCGGACGGCCGGCCACGGGTCCGGACGATCCTG
Source organism: Nonomuraea montanisoli (assembly GCF_013363975.1). GTDB lineage: Bacteria > Actinomycetota > Actinomycetes > Streptosporangiales > Streptosporangiaceae > Nonomuraea > Nonomuraea montanisoli. The sequence goes on from NZ_JABWGN010000008.1 coordinate 14,577, forward strand.
GCCCGGAGCGGCAGGAGAAGGCGGACGATCCTGGTCTGGCGCGGCAGGAAAAGCCGGACGATCTTGGGGCGGCCTGGCGGGCCAAGCCGGGCGATTCCGGCACGGCCTGGTGGGAGAAGCTGGACCATTCGGGCGCGGCGCGGCGGGCGATCGAGGGCCGTCCGGTCCACGCCGCCCTGGCCGGCGCGCTGGGACGCGCGCTCGCCGAGCTCGGAGACCCGCCCGTGGCGGTGAGGTCGTCGGCATCGAACGAGGACACCGCGCACGCGTCGGCCGCCGGCCAGCACGAGAGCTTTCTCGCGGTACGCGGAGCCGACGCGGTCGCCGACGCCGTGCGGGACTGCTGGGCGTCGCTGTTCTCCCCGCGCGCCATCGGCTACCGGGACGCCTCCGGCCCGGGCGCCCGTCGATCCGGCGATCTCGCGATGGCCGTCATCGTCCAGCGCCACCTGGACGCCGAGGTGTCCGGAGTCATGTTCACGCCCGCGGACCCGGACGGGGTCACCGGGATCGAGGCGTCCTGGGGGCTCGGGCCCAGCGTCGTCGAGGGCACGGTCACCCCTGACGCCTACCGCGTCGCCGGGGACGGGTCGGTCACCCGTACCATCGCCGACAAGCGGACCCGCCTTGACCGGCGCGGCACGCGGCTCGTCACGCGCGACGTGCCCGCGCCCGCCCGGCGCCGACCGGCGATCGACGACGCGAGCGCCATGCGGCTCGCCGAGCTGGGCCGGGAGATCGCCGCCGTGCTCGGCGGACCGCAGGACATCGAGTGGGCGATCGTCGGCGGCCGCACCTGGATCCTCCAGGCGCGGCCGGTCACCGCCGAACCTCCGCCGCCGCCCCCCGCCGCTGCCCTGGACGGTGCAACGGTCATCCTCACCGGAACGCCGAGCGCCTCGGGCACCTTGGGCGGCTCGGGTGGCTCGGGCGCCTTGGGCGGCTTGGGCACCTCGGGCATCTCGGGCGGCTCGGGCACCTTGGGCGGCTCGGGTGGCTCGGGCGGCTCGGATGGCTCGGGCGCGGTGCTCGCCGGAACGCCGGGCAGTCGCGGGAGCGTGACCGGCACCGCGAGGATCGTCCGCGGCCCCGGCGACTTCGCGCGCGTACGCCCCGGCGACATCCTCGTCTGCCCCTTCACCGACCCCGCCTGGACGCCGCTGCTGCGCATCGCCGCCGGTGTCGTCACCGAGACCGGAGGCGTGCTCTCCCACGCCGCGATCGTCGCCCGCGAGCACGCCATCCCCGCCGTCCTCGGCGTCCCGGACGCGACGCGCAAGCTCCGCGAGGACTCCGTCATCACCGTCGACGGCACCACCGGCACCGTCACGGCGACCGACGCGTGACCCGCCCGCACGAACACCCTTGAAGCGCGTGACCCGCCCCACACGCCCCCCCAAGGCGCGTGACCCGCCCCGCGGGCCCCCTCAAGGCGCGTGACTCGCCCCGCACGCACACCCTCAAAACACGCACACCCACCCTCAAAAACGGAAGGAGGCGGGAGGCGGGGCCCGCGCGGGCGCCGCGTCCCTCACCCCTCATGGCCACCAGACGCCTCTACCTGGCACGCCACGGCGCGGCCGACGCGTTCGGCGAGCTCACCGACCTCGGGCACCGGCAGTCCGCCCTGCTGGGCGAACGGCTCGCCGGCGTGCCGGTCGACGCCGTGTGGCACTCCCCGCTGCCCCGCGCCGAGGCGAGCGCGCGCGAACTCGCCCGGCGGCTGCCGGACGTGCCCGTGGCCGAGGCCGCCGAGCTCGTCGACCACGTACCCTACGTCCCCGACGCGGCCGAGACGCCCCCGTCCTGGGCCGGCTTCTTCGACGGCTACGACGCCGCCGAGGCGGCCTCGGGCCACAGGCTGGCCGAGGCCCTGGTCGCCCGGTTCGCGCAGGTCCCCGGCACGACCCCCGACGGCGACCGGCCCGACCGGCACGAGGTCCTGGTGACGCACGCGTACCCGATCGCGTGGCTGGTGCGGCACGCGCTGGACGCGCCGCCGTCCCGGTGGCTCGGGCTGAACAGCGCCAACACCGCGCTGACGGTCATCGAGTACCGCGACGGCCTGCCGCCCACGATCGTGATGTTCAACGACATGAGCCACCTCCCGCCCGACCTGCGCTGGACCGGGTTCCCCGCGGGCGTGCGGCCGTGAGCCGGCTCCCGCCGCCGGCCGCCGCGCCCGCCGGGCGGCCCGGCTGGCCGGTGTCGAGTTCCAGGAGCCGGGTGAGGAGGACGACCTGCTCGGCGTAGTGCCGGACGAACTCGGGGCCGCGGGGGGCGCTCCGGGCGGTGGCTGCTCGGGGTGCCCCTACATCCCGGGGAGAGCATCGAGGACTTCACCGAGCGGCGCTGCGCCGACCTCGTCCGGGGCGCCACCGGGATCGCCGATCTCGACGTCAGGCTGGTGCCGCCTGTGCCGGGCCGGAGCCGGACGGTGACGGATGTCAGGCTCGGCGCGTCGGTGGCCCGCCGGTACCGGGCCGGCCGGGTGTTCTTCGCCGGGGACTCGGCCCACGTCTCCCCCCGACGGGGTCCTTCGGCGCCAGCACCGGTATCGCGGACGCGCACAACGTGGCGTGGGAGCTCGCCGCCGTGCTCAAGGGGCAGGCGGGACCGGCACTGCTGGACACATGCGAGCAGGAGCGCCGGCTGGTCGCGCGGCTGACCCTGGGGCAGGCCATGCGGCAACTGGACGCCCGCCTGGGAGGAACCGCGGACGACCTCACCGCCGTCGACGACCTGACCATGATCTTCGGGTACCGGTACGACTCCCCGGCCGTCCGCGCCGAGACCTCGGCCCCCGACGCGCCGGTCGAGGACCCCCGTGAGCCCAGCGGGCGTCCCGGCCTGCGCGCCCCGCACGTACGGCTGGAGCGGGCCCGGACGGCGTCGTCCACCCACGACCTGTTCACCGGCGCGTTCACCGCCCTGATCGCTCCGGACATGAGCGCCCCGCGATCCGGCTAGCGGGGGCTCAGCACGCAGAACTCGTTGCCGTCGGGGTCCAGCATCTCCACCCGGCCGCCCCCGGCCCGGCCGGCGCCGACGCGGGTCGCCCCGAGGGAGACGAGCCGGTCGACCTCCGCCTGCAGATCACCGTTCAGCGGGGGAGCGAGGTCGAAGTGCAGCCGGTTCTTCCCCTTCTTCGGCGCCACGGGCGGACCGCCCCAGGTGATCTTCGGGCCGCCGTGCGGCGAGCGGATCGCGGTCTCCTCGTCCTGGTCCCAGACCAGCGGCCAGCCCAGCGCCGCGCTCCAGAAGTAGCCGACCTCCTGCGAGCCGTCGCACGCGAGCGCCCCGACGAACCCGCACTCGGCGAGGAACTTGTTGCCCGCCGGGATGACGCAGAACTCGTTGCCCTCGGGGTCGGCGAGCACCACATGAGGGGCATCCGGGCCCTGCCCGATGTCCAGGTGCCGCGCGCCGAGTTCGAGCGCCCTCTCCACCGTCCGCTGCTGGTCGTGGAGATTGCTGGTCAGGTCGAAGTGGGCCTGGTTCTGGCCGGTCTTCCCCTGCTCGGACGGGAAGAACCGGACCTGGAACCCGGTGTCGTCGTCCGGCAGGAGCGCGATGCCGTCGTCGGCGCCGCCCGCCGTCTCCCAGCCCAGTAACCCGGCCCAGAAGCGCGCGAGCCGCTGTGGGTCGTCCGCGTCGATGCAGAGCGCGACGAGCTGCGAGGTCATCCTGGATCTCCAATCGGCTGGGTCATCGGCGCTGACCGGACCGTCCTGGCGCGTGACGCAAGGAACGCTAACCCGGCCCGGGGCGGCGTCGTCAACGCATTTACCGGGCGCCGGTCCACATGCCGGCGCCCCGCGGAGCCCCGAAGCGCCAGGGCGAGCGAGCGAAATGAGCCGGACGCACCACCTCGGGCCGACTACGCTCCCTTGGAGCGGCATGCGTGGGGGTGGAGGGACGAGTGACGGTCAACGGGGCAGTCAACCACGAGGCGTCGACGGGGACGCCCGCGGCCGGTGAGGCCGTCGGCCGGGTGCTCGGCACCCAGGCGGCCTCACCCCTGTCGTTCTGGGTCGGCCTGGAACCGGGCAAGGTCGTCCAGCTCGACGACGTGGTGGTGACCAGGCGGGAGGTGCCGGGTCACGGTCCCGTGCTGGTGGCGGGCGTGGTGACGACCGTGGAGGCCAGGCACGAGGGCGCGGCCTACGACTCCGACGTCTTCCTGATCGCCGACGGCGCGCTGCCGGCCGCCGTGGTCGAGGTGGCCGAGGTGCGGGTGACGAGGGTGGAGCCGGAGGTGTTCGTGCCGCCGCTGCCCGGCTCCCAGGTCTTCCTGGCCGGCGCGGGCGACCGGGACCAGGCGCTCTACTTCGACGTGATGGACCGGCGGATCCCGCTGGGGATGGGCCGCGACGGCCAGCCCCTGTACGTCAACTTCGACTTCCTCGACGGCACCCGCGGCGCGCACGTGTCGATCTCCGGCGTGTCCGGCGTGGCCACCAAGACGTCGTTCGCCACGTTCCTGCTCTACTCGATCTTCCATTCGGGGGTCCTGGAGGGCGAGGCGGCCAACACCAAGGCGCTGATCTTCTCCGTGAAGGGCGAGGACCTGCTCTTCCTCGACCACGACAACCTCCGGCTCGACGAGCAGGCCAGGAGCGTCTACGCCCGGCTGGGGCTGCCCGCCCGGCCGTTCGGCAGCGTCCACGTCTTCGCCCCGCCGCGCCCCGGCGACCCCAACGGCGTGCCGCACGTCTCCGCCCGCACCCACGGGGTCAGCTCGTTCTACTGGACGCTGGTCGAGTTCTGCGAGGAGGAGCTGCTGCGGTTCGTCTTCGCCGACGCCGACGACGAGCGGGCCGGATACGCGCTGCTGGTGGGACAGGTGGCGGCCCGGCTGAAGGCGTGGGCCGAGCCGGTGGGGGAGGGCGGCGCGATCATGGTGCGGGGCACGTCCTGCCGCACGTTCGGCGACCTCGTCGAGATGCTGTCCGACCAGTTGCAGGACGAGGCCACCCGCACCGACTGGACCGGCGCGCAGACCCCGCTCGGCACCGTCAACGCCTTCCTGCGCCGGCTGCGCAGCGCCGTCAAGCCGCTGTCGCCGATCGTCCGGGGCGACCTGCCGTTCTACCGCAACCACGTGATCCGCACCTCCGACGCGCAGGTCTCCATCGTCGACCTGCACAACCTGCCGGAGCGGGCGCAGCGGTTCGTGGTGGGCGTGGTGCTGCGCGGCGAGTTCCACCGCAAGGAGTCCTCCGGCACGGCCAAGCCGCTGCTGTTCGTGGTGCTGGACGAGCTCAACAAGTACGCCCCGCGCGAGGGCGACTCGCCCATCAAGGAGATCCTGCTGGACGTGGCCGAACGCGGCCGCTCGCTCGGCGTCATCCTCATCGGCGCCCAGCAGACCGCCTCGGAGGTGGAGCGGCGCGTCGTCTCCAACAGCGCCGTCCGCGTCGCCGGCCGCCTGGACCCCGCCGAGTCCGCCCGCTCCGAGTACGGCTGGCTGCCCCCGGCCGTCAGGGAACGCGCCACGATCGCCAAGCCCGGCACCATGTTCGTCGCCCAGCCGGAGATCCCCGTGCCGCTGGCCGTGGCCTTCCCGTTCCCCGCGTGGGCGACCCGGCCGGCCGAGGCCGCGGCCCCGCCGGCCAGGGCGACGGCCGACCCGTTCCAGGGCCTGCCCGGCGTCGAGGACGACATCCCGCCCTTCTGACCAGCCCAGCCCCTCTCCGACCACAGGTGGTTTCGTGAAGATCCTGCACACCGCGGACTGGCACGTGGGCAAGGTGCTCAAGGGCCGTCCCCGCATCGACGAGCACCGCGAGGTGCTGCGCGAGCTGGTCGCCGCCGCCCGCGCCCACGACGTGGACGCCGTCATCGTCGCCGGCGACCTCTTCGACACCTCCGCGCCCACCCCCGAGGCGCAGTCGCTCGTGCTCAACGCGCTCATGGCGCTGCGCGGCGACGGGCGCGACGTGGTGGTGCTGGCGGGCAACCACGACAACCCGCAGCTCCTGGAGGTCTACCGGCCGGTGCTCGGCAAGCTCGGCCTGCACGTGCTCGGCTCGTTCCGCCGTCCCGACCAGGGCGGCACGCTGGCCTTCACCGCGCGTTCGGGCGAGCCGGTGCGGCTGGGCGTGCTGCCGTTCCTGTCGCACCGCTACGTCGTGCGCGCCGCCGAGGTCCTCAGCGGGACGGCCGCCGAGCACAACCGCGACTACGCCGCCCGCATCGGCGAGCTGATCGGCGCGCTCACCGCGGGCTTCCACAACGACACCGTCAACCTGGTCACCACCCACGGCACCCTGCCCGGCGGGGCGTTCGGCGGCGGCGAGCGGGAAGCCCAGTCGATCTTTTCGTACTACTTCGAGCCGACCGCGTTCCCGCCCGCCACCCAGTACGCCGCCCTCGGCCACCTGCACCGCCGCCAGCAGATCCCCGGCCCCTGCCCGATCTGGTACAGCGGCTCGCCCCTCGCCGTCGACTTCGGCGAGGAGGGCAACACCCCCGGCGCGCTGCTGGTGGAGGTCTCACCGGGGCGGCCCGCCGTGGTGCGGGAGCTGACGTTCGCCTCGGCCCGCAAGCTGCGCACGGTACGCGGCACGCTGGAGGAGCTGGAGGGCATCGAGCCCGGCGACGACTGGCTCAAGGTCATCGTGGAGGAGAAACCCCGCGTGGGCCTGGCCGACGACGTGCGCGAGCTGCTGGCGGGAGCCGTCGACGTCCGGCTGGACGAGCGGTTCCGGCCGGTGCCCGCCACGCGGCGGGCGAGCTCGGCCGGCCGGAGCCCGCGCGAGCTGTTCCGCGACTACCTGTCCGCCACCGGCCGCGAGGACGAGCAGGTGGCCGGGCTGTTCGACCGGCTCTACGACGAGGTGACCGGCTGATGCGCCCCCTTCTGCTGCACCTGGACCACTTCGGCAGCTTCCGCGAGCCGGTGACCGTGGACTTCTCCGACACCGAGTACTTCGCGCTCGTCGGCCCGACCGGCGCGGGCAAGAGCACGATCATCGACGCGATCTGCTTCGCCCTGTACGGCACCGTGCCGCGCTGGGGCCGGGAGGGCGCCGTCGCCCACGCCCTGGCGCCGTCCGTCACCGCCGGCAAGGTGGCGATGGTGTTCGACAGCGACGGGCGGCGTTACGGCGTGGTCCGCGCGATGGTGCGCGACGCCAAGGGCGCGGTGCGCACCAAGGAGGCCAGGCTCGACGAGCTGGACCCGGCCGCCCCGCTCCAGGAGGCGTTCGAGGCGGTGGTCAGGCCGCTCGCCGAGGGCGAGAACGTCACCGCCGAGGCCCAGCAGGTGACCGGGCTGGAATACCGCTTCTTCACCCAGTGCGTGGTCCTGCCGCAGGGCCGCTTCGCCGAGTTCCTGCACGCCGCGCCCCGCGAACGGCAGGACCTGCTGGTGCAACTGCTCGACGCCGACGTCTACGAACGGATCAGGCAGCGCGCCGCCCGCGACGAGGAGACCGCCAGGCAGGACGCCTCCTTCGCCCGCGACCAGCTCGCCAAGCTGTCCGGGGCGACGGCCGAGGCCGAGCGGGAGCTCACCGAGCGGCTGGCGGCGTTGCGGCGGCTGGCCGGCACCATGGGCGCCGACCTCGACCTGCTGCGGGCCCGGGAGTCCGACATCCGCCTCGCCGAGCAGGAGCGGGCCGCCGTGGCCGAACGGCAGACGGTCCTGGCCGAGCTGCGCATGCCCGCCGCGGTCCCGACCCTGGCCTCGGCCCGGCGCGCCGCCGCGGAGTCCGTCGAGACGCTGGCCGCCGACGTGGCCCGGCTGGAGGCCGACGAGCACGAGGCGTACGAGGCGCTGACCGCGCTCGGCGACCGCGGCGCCCCCCGGGCGGCCCTGGCCGCGCTGGACGCCCGCGAACGCCTGGAGACCGAGGCGGCGCGGGCCCGCGCCGCCGCCGCGTCGGCCGCCGAGGCCCTCGACGGCGCGGCCGGCGAGCAGGCGGCGGCCGAGCAGGCGCTCGCCACGGCCGAGGAGCAGCGCGAACGCCTGCGTGACGCGCACGCCGCCGCCCACCTGGTCAACCGGCTCGAAGTGGGGCTGCCCTGCCCCGTCTGCCGGCACCCGGTCGCCGAGCTGCCCCGCCACGAGCCGCCCGCCGACGTCCGCGCCGCCGACCGCGCCCTGGCCGGCGCCCGCGACCGGGCCCAGCGCGCCAGGGCCGCCTGCGCCAAGGCCGAGACGTCGGCGTCGATGCACGCCACGCAGGCGACCCGGCTGGAGTCCGAGCTGGCCGCGCTGCCCGCCCCCGGCGACCGGGCCGAGCTCGAAGCGCGGCTCGCCGCCATCGCCAAGGCCGACGAGCTGGCCGCCCAGGCACGCGACGCCGTCCGCGCCGCCCGGGCCGCGCTGGAACGGGCCCGGAGCGAGGCCGACAAGGTCGCCCGCCAGGCGGAGTCCGCCTGGCGGGCGCTGGAGGCTGCCCGCGACCGGTTGCTCGTCGCCGGCGCCCAGGACGACCCGCCGCCGCCCCTGGTCCGCGAGGATCTGCACCGGGCCTGGACCGAACTGCTCGCCTGGCGCGACCGGGCCGCCCAGGCCGCCCGCGCCGCGCTGGCCGAGCGTGAGGAGCGGCTGGACCAGGCCCGCGCCCGGCTCGCCGCCGACCGCGGCAGGCTGGCCGAGCGGCTGGCCGAGCACGGCGTCCACGCCCCGCGCGACGCCTCGCCCGACCAGCTCGGGGCCGAGGTCGCCGCGGCCGTCGCCCGTGCCGACAGCGCGCTCGACCGCCTCAAGGAGGAGCGCCGGCGCGCCGCCGACCTGGAGAACCGGATCACCATGAAGGAGCACGAGGCCAAGGTCGCCCACGAGCTCGCGTTGCGCCTGCGCGCCAACGCCTTCGAGCGCTGGCTGTGCGCCGAGGCCCTCGCGGTGCTCGTCGCCTCGGCCTCCGACACGCTGCGCGAGCTGTCCGACGGCCAGTACGAGCTGGCGCTGGCCGACAAGACCGGCGACATCGAGGTCATCGACTACGGCGAGGCCGGCATGCGGCGCAGCGCCCGCACGCTGTCCGGCGGCGAGACCTTCCAGGCCGCCCTCGCCCTGGCGCTGGCCCTGTCCGGCGCGGTCGCCAGGCGGCTGGACTCGATCTTCCTCGACGAGGGGTTCGGCACGCTCGACCCGGCCACGCTCGACACCGTCGCCACGACCCTCGAACGCCTCGCCGCCGGCCAGGAACGCATGATCGGCGTCGTCACCCACGTCCCCGCCCTGGCTGAGCGGGTGCCGGTGCGCTTCGAGGTCACGCGCGACGGCAAGGGGTCGCACGTCCGGAAGGCCGGGATCCGATGACAGGCTTCACCGTCGACCCCTGGGACCCCGGCTACGCCGCCGCCCTCGCCGTCGAGAACCTCTCCGAGATGGGCGCCACCAGCGCCGAGCTGGTCCTCGACGTCGAGCGGCCGGCCGCCGACTGGAAACCCGTCACGCCCGGCGCGAACGCCTCCGCCCCCGAGACGCTGCTCGTCGCCGACGGCGTGCGCCGGATCGACGCCCGCGTCTGGGTGAACGACCCGGACACGCCCATGCCCGTGCCCGGCATCGCCGCCTCCTACGCGGCCGGGATCGTCCGGTGCGGCCCGGAGGGCGCCGACCTGGCGGCGATCGAGGTCAACCGGTCGCTGATCTCCGCCTCGCCGCACGCGCCGGAGGTGAAGACCACGCACGCCGTCTACCTGCCGAACAAGGCCGCCGACGCGAGCTTCGAGGAGCTGTCGCTGGCGCTGCAGCGGCAGGTCACCCAGCTCGAGGTGGACCTGGCGGTGCGGCACCGCGCGCGGGGCGACGACCTGCTGCTGGTGGACGGGCCGCTGCGGGGCCGTACGCATCTGCCGCGCACCGTCGGCTACATCAAGACGCACCACACCGCCTACCTGCCGCCGCCGCAGTCCGCGGTGGTGGCCGCGCTCACGCCCGGCCAGCGCACGCCGGTGTTCCTCATGGGCACGAGCTGGCGGCGGCACTCCTGGTACGTACGGCTGCCCGTCCAGTCGTCCGCGCCCTGGGCGGGTGTGGCGCGCTGCGAGGCCAGCGCGGACCTGGACCCGGCGCAGGCGGTACGGATCGCCGACGAGGTCACCCTCGCCCTGCCACCACTGGCCGGCGTGGACTACAAGGACCCGCGTGCCCCGCAGAACCTCATCCCGATCGGGGGACTGGAGAAGCTCCTGCGCCACCACCTGGGCGACGCCCGCCTGCTCTACCGCGCGCTGCGCACGGCCGCCGCGGCCGGTTGAGGGCCTGCCCCTGCGGGCCGCGCGGCGATATAATGGCTGGTGAAGCCCGTTTTCCGGGTCGCGGCGGTGGGGCCCGCCGCCCCGCCCTTCGGAGATCGCGCGGGGAAACCACGAAGCGCTCCTTCGTCAACGGTCCCTACCAGTGAGAACGCACCACGATCCTGGTAGGAGGCGGCCATGAAGCTCAACGGCCCGGCGCTCCGGTTGACCATCTTCATCGGTGAGAGCGACACCTGGCGCCACAAGCCCCTGTACGTCGAGATCGTGCACCGCGCCCACCGGAGCGGCCTGGCCGGAGCCAGCGTGATCCGCGGCATCGAGGGCTACGGCGCCTCCTCGCGCATCCACACGGCCCGCATCCTGTCCCTGGCCGAGGAGACGCCCGTGGAGATCATCCTCGTCGACTCCGAGGAGGCGATCCGCGCCTTCCTGCCCGAGCTGGACGACCTCATCAGCGAAGGCGTGGTGATCGTGGAGCCGGTCGAGGCGATCCACTACCTCGCCCGGCCCGCCTCGGCGCAGGCCACCGGCGACCCGTTCCCGCGCCCTGCGATCCAGGGCTTGGACCGCCTCGGGACCTGAGCGGCGGGATTCGGCTCACCGCTCGCGCGGGCCGTCCGAGCCGCCGGCTGATCGGGCGGCGGTGGCGAGGCGGGCGGCGAGGACGCGGAGGCGGTCGGCGAGCTCGGGCGGCTCGTGCACGTCGAAGTCGATGTCCATCAGCGCGACATAGACGGCGAGCTCGTCGAGGTCGTTCGCGCCGGTGCTCAACGTGCAGGACCGCTCGTCGATCGGCTCGATCGCGGCGACGGTGGGCGGCAGGTGCCCGGCGACGACCTCGGCCGGGGCGTACATCGTGAAGCGGCCCCGGTACCGGTACGGCGCGCTGGAGATCGACCGGGACAGGTAGGCCGCCACGTCGGAGTCGGGCGGCTCGCGGGGGACGAACCGCGGGCCGTTCGGCGTCCGCAGGGTCAGGCGGTCGACGCGGTAGGTGCGCCAGCCGGCCCGCCCGGTGTCCCAGCCCAGCAGGTACCAGTGCCGTCCCGAGTGGACCAGCCGGTACGGCTCGGCGGCGCGGGCGCTCTCCCGCCCCTCGTGCGTCCGGTAGTCGAAGCGCAGCGTCTCATGGTCGCGGCAGGCGGAGGCGATCGCGGTCAGGGCCGCCGGGTCCACCGCCGAACCCGCCCGTCCCATCGGCACGGTCATCGACTGGAGCGCGTGCACGCGATGCCTGAGCCGGGACGGCAGCACCCGCTCCAGCTTGGCCAGCGCCCGTACGGAGGTCTCCTCGATTCCCGTCACCGAGCCGCCGGCCGCCGTCCGCAGCCCCACCGCGACCGCCACCGCCTCGTCGTCGTCCAGCAGGAGCGGCGGCAGGTCCGTGCCCGCGCCGAGCCGGTAGCCGGGCGCGCCCGCGGTGGCGTGCACGGGATAGCCGAGCTCGCGCAGCCGGCCGACGTCACGGCGGACGGTCCGCGCGGTCACGCCGAGCCGTTCCGCCAGTTCCGCGCCGGACCACTCCCGCCGGGTCTGCAGGAGTGAGAGCAGTCTGAGCAACCGGGCCGAGGTCTCCAACACGTGCTCCACATTGCCCTACTCCTAGGACCGGCGCTGTCCTAGGGCGTTCCTAGTCTGCTCTTCATGACGTTCACCACGGAGATCAGGCCGTTCCGCATCGACATCCCGCAGTCCGCGCTCGACGACCTGCGCGACCGGCTGGCGCGCACCCTCTGGCCGGACGAGCTGCCCGGCGTCGGCTGGTCGTACGGCATCCCCGTCTCGTACGTGCGGCGGCTGGCCGAGTACTGGCGCGGCGGGTACGACTGGCGGGAGCACGAGGCGGCGCTCAACGCGTACCCGCAGTTCACCACCGAGATCGACGGCCAGAACATCCACTTCCTGCATGTGCGCTCCCCTGAGCCGGACGCGCTGCCGCTGATCATCACCCATGGCTGGCCCGGCTCGATCGCCGAGTTCATGAAGGTCATCGGCCCGCTCACCGACCCCCGCGCCCACGGCGGCGACCCCGCCGACGCCTTCCACGTCGTCGCCCCGTCCATCCCCGGCTTCGGCTTCTCCGGCCCCACCCGCGAGGCCGGCTGGGACCTCGGCCGCGTCGCCCGCGCGTGGGCGGAGCTGATGAGCCGCCTCGGCTACGAGCGCTACGGCGCCCAGGGCGGCGACAGCGGCTCGGTCATCTCCCCCGAGCTCGGCCGCGTCGCCCCCGACCGGGTGGCGGGCGTGCACGTCAACGGCGCGCTCGGCTTTCCCGCCTTCGACCCGGCCGAGAGGGAGGGCCTCACCGAGACCGAGCAGGCCCGCATGCGCGTCTACACCGACCACGACCGCTCCGGCTACGCGGTCATCCAGGCGACCCGGCCGCAGACCGTCGCCTTCGGCCTGCACGACTCTCCCGCCGCCCAGCTCGCGTGGATCGCGGAGAAGTTCAAGGAGTGGACCGACCCCGCCCACGACCTGCCCGAGGACGCGGTCGACCTCGACCAGATGCTGACCGACGTGACGATCTACTGGCTGACCCGCACCGCCGCCTCCTCCGCCCGGCTCTACAAGGAGGGCTCGGCGCGGTGGGGGAAGCCGGTCGAGCGCTCCGAGGTGCCGCACGGGGTCGCGGTCTTCCCGGGCGACGGCGGGATCCGCCGGGTGGCCGAGCGCGAGCACAACGTGATCCACTGGTCGGAGTTCGACCGGGGCGGTCACTTCGCCGCCATGGAGGCCCCCGACCTGCTGGTCGACGATGTCCGGGCGTTCTTCAGGAAGGTCCGCTGAAGCGCCGCGGGCTCACGCGCGCGGACGGTGCGGGTGCGGCCGCGCTCTCATTCGGCGGCGCGGCCGGGCTCTCGCTCGGCGGCGCGGCCGGGCTCTCGCTCAGTGGCGCGCATCCGCCCGACCTCGCTCTGGAAGACCTCCTCCGTCCGCCCCAGAAAGCCGGCGATCAGCTCCAGTTGCTCGTCGGTGTACCCGTCCATCGCCCCCCGCCAGGCCCGGACGAACGGCTGGAAGACCGGCGCTACGTCCGCGGCGGCCCGCTCGGTCAGCAGCGTCACCACGACCTTGCGCCGGTCGGCGCTGTCGCGCTCGCGCCGCACGTACCCGACCCCCTCCAGCCGGTCGATCACCCCCGTGACGGACGCCGTGGTGATGCCCGCCCGCCGGGCCATCTCGCTGGCCGTCATGGGGCCGTCGCTGAGCAGGTTGAGGCAGTGCAGGTCGGTGGTGTTGACGCCGATCCGTTCCGCCGCGACCTGGCTCATCGCGACCGACCACCCGCTGGTGCGGCGCAGCGCCTCCAGCAACTGCCCCATGAGCTCGCCGCGCCTTGACATCTCCGGCCCCACTCCTTAGCGTGCCAAGTATCTAGGAAAACTAGAGATATGGTTCTCTAGTAACCGGAGTCTACGGGAGGGCGCATGCCCGAGAACAAGGTCATCGTCAGGCGTTTCTACGACGAGGTGCTCAACGCGGGAGACCTGGCCGTCGCCGACGAGATCGTCACCCCCGGCTTCGCGCCGCGCGGCGGCCGTGTCACCGGCCCCGAGGCGCTCAGGGAGACGGCCCGCCACCTGCGCTCGGCCGTACCGGATCTGCGCTTCGACATCGAGGACATGATCGGTGAAGGCGACCGCGTGGCCACGCGCTGGACGCTGCGCGGCACCCACGAGGGCGACTTCTTCGGCCTCCCCGCCACAGGCCGCCCCCTTGAGGTGCGGGCCTGCGTCATCTTCCGCCTGGAGGACGGCAAGGTGGCCGAGATCCGGCCGGTCATCGACTCCGGCTCCCTGCCCGCCGGCCGCCCGTGAAGGTGATCGTTAAGCGATAGTGCATGAAGCGTTATCGGCTCTGTCATTGATGGGATTCAGGCTGTCCAGAAAGCTGGGGACGCAAGCACCCGGCACATCTCGAAGGGCACCCCCGTGCGCAGGATCCTCAACACGGCCCACATCTACATGATCGTAGGGCTGGTCAGCGGCTTCTACTACCGCGAGCTCACCAAGCTGAACGACTTCACCGGCGACACCCAGCTCGGCCTCGTCCACACCCACGCGCTGGCGCTGGGCATGCTGGTGTTCCTCCTCGTCCTGGTGCTGGAGAAGCAGTTCGCGCTGACCTCCAGCCGGCTGTTCGGCTGGTTCTTCTGGATCTACAACGCCGGTCTGGCGCTGACCCTGGCCATGCTGACCCTGCACGGCTCCCTGACGGTGCTGGGGCGTCCCAGTGGGGAGGTCATCGCGCTGGCCGCGGGACTGGGGCACGTCCTGCTGACCGTGGGCCTGGTCCTGCTGTTCATCACCCTGGGCAAGGTCGTCCCGGCCAAGGCCCGGCCGGACGACGCCCCGGCTCAGGCGCGGGAGGAGGCGACGGCGTGAGCGAGCGGTCCGCCGGCTGAACCCGGGACGCGCGGACCGCGTGTCTCCCGGCGGGGAGCAGCCGTCCGGTCCGGAGGGCTCGGCGGTGGTGTGAAAGGATCTGCCCGCGATGGGTCCGTTCTCGGTGATGAGATGGGTGCGCGCGGCCGGCTTCGCCGCCACGTGCGCCGTCCTCGCCACGCTCGGGCACCTCGCCGGTGGCGGCTCCTTCGACCCGAAGGCGGCGCTCGGCGGCCTCCTGCTGCTCATGATCCCCGCGCTGGCGCTGACCGGCCGGGAGCGGGTGCTGGGCGAGATCGTGCCCGCGACCGCCCTGTCGCAGGTCGTCCTGCACGCCCTGCTCGGCCAGGGGGTCGCGGAGCATCCGATGCCGGCCCTGCCGGCCATGGAGCACATGCACCACCAGCCGCAGCCGATGTCCATGAGCACGGGGATGCTGGTCATGCACGCGCTCGGCGTGCTGGTGACCTCCGCCTGGCTGCGCTGGGCGGAGGCGGGCCTGTGCGCCCTGGTCCGGCAACTGGCCGGCTGGGTGCTGCGCCCCCTGCTGGCCCTGCTGCTCCTGGCGGCCGGGTGGTCGCACCCCCGGCCGGAGCCGGTCGCGTACGCGCGCGAGGACGAGACCGCCCGCGTCCGGCTCTTCCTCAGGTACGCCCTCGTACGGCGCGGGCCGCCCCGCGGGCGCACGGGACCCGCGGCGGTCGCGTGACGATCGGGTGACCACGGGCCGGCCCTCCGGCTCTTCCCGGACGTGCCCCCGGGGCGCGGCGCCATCGCCGCGTGCCCCGGAACCGGCCGTCTCCCTCGGCATGCGCTGAACACCTTTCTCGTCGCCGCTCTCCGCGGTCCCGTCCGACGTCAAGCCGGGCGTCGCCGCGCCGGTCACCTCCGTGGCCGGCGCCGGCACGCGTACCTCCGAACCGTGGAGAGCACGAGAACCGATGAGATTCCCCCGTTCGCCGCGCCTCGCGGCCGCCGCCCTGTGCGCGCTCGCGGTCCTGGCCGCCGCCGGTTGCGGCGCCACCCCCGAGGCGTCCTCCGCCGCCCCCGCGCAGCCCGCCGCTTCCGGCGGCCGGACGAGCTACCCCCTGGCCTTCGACAACTGCGGTACGAAGGTCACCTTCCAGAAGCCGCCCCGGCGGGTGCTGATCCTCAACGGGACCAGCGTGGGAGAGGTGGAGAGCTTCGTCCTGCTCGGCCTGGAGAAGAACATCCTGGCCAACGCCCAGAGCTACGGCGTCTCCGACGACCCGTCGATGGTCGCCAGGATCAGGGCGCTGCCGACCGGCGGCCTGACCATGAACAAGAACTTCGACGTCCCCGCCGAGCAGGTGCTCAAGCTCAAGCCCGACCTGGTGGTGTCCACCTGGTCCGGCGGGTTCGACGCCAGGAAGGGCTTCGCCACCCGCGAGCAGCTCGCCGCGGCCGGCATCACCACCCTGGTCAACCCGGTCAACTGCGCGATGGGCAAGCCGGAGGCGACCCCCGAGGAGCGGCGCGCCTACCGCAACCAGTCGATCAACTCCTCGCTGGAGTTCGTCGGCCTGCTCGGGCGGGTGTTCGACGTGCAGGACCGCGCGCTGCGCCTGATCGGCGAGCTGCGCGCCCGCGTCCAGGCCGTACGGGCCCGGGTGGCGGACCGGCCCGCCAGGAAGGTGCTCGTCGCCTATCCCGGCATGGCCATGATGAACGCCAACGGCCTGCCCGCCGTCATGACCGGCGGCATCTACGACGACGTCATCAGGGCCGCCGGCGGCGTCAACGCGTTCGCCGGCCAGACCGCCGACATGACCCGCACCCTCAACAGGGAGCAGCTCGCGACCGCCCAGGTCGACGTGCTCGTGGTCGGGCTGTTCACGCCGGAGGAGAACGCCGAGCAGGAGGCGGCCAAGCTGTTCGCCGCCTACCCGCACTGGGCCGCGTCGAAGTCCAGGACGTACACGGCGGTCTCCGACGGCGTGTACCTCGGCCCGCTCAACGCCTGGGCCGTGGAGAAGATGTCCAAGGTGGTGCACCCCGGTGACTGACACGCTGACCCGAGTCCAGGTCAGACCCGCCCCGCCGCGGCGTCCGCATCCCGTCTCCGGGCCCGCGACCGGCCTGCTGCTGGCGGCCCTGGTCGCCGGGCTGGTCGCGGCGCTGGTCGTCGGCATCTCCTTCGGCTCGGTCAACCTGCCCCTCGGCCAGGTCTGGGGGGTCGTCCGGGCCCACCTGACCGGCCGGGGCGCGCAGGCGGACCCGCTGCTCAGCCAGGTCGTCTGGGACATCCGCATCCCCCGGGCGCTGCTGGCGGCGCTCGCCGGGGCCGGCCTGTCGGTGGCCGGGGTCGCGTTGCAGGCCCTGGTGCGCAACCCGCTCGCCGACCCGTACGTGCTGGGCGTGTCCTCGGCGGCCTCGCTCGGAGCGGTGCTGGTGCCCGCGCTGGGCGGCACCGCCCTGGCCGGGCTGACCGGCGCGCTCGGCGTCACCGGCGCCGCCTTCGCCGCCGCCATGCTGTCGGCGCTGCTGGTGTACGTCCTGGCCCAGCGCTCGGGACGGCTGCTCGACTCGTGGCTGGTGCTGACCGGGGTCGCCATCGGCTACCTGTGCACCGCGGCCACCACGTTCGTGCAGCTCCAGCTCAACCCGACCGAGTTGCAGGGCATGATGTTCTGGCTCATGGGCAGCGTCGCCGGCGCGTCCTGGAACGACCTCGGCGTGCCCGCGCTGCTCGTCGTCTCGTGCCTGGCCTGGCTGTGGTTGCAGGCCCGTTCCCTCAACGCGCTGCTGGCCGGCGAGGAGGCGGCCATCGCCATCGGGGTGCCGGTGGCGACGCTCCGGATCGGGCTGCTGGTCGCCGGGTCGCTGCTGACGGCCACGGTGGTGAGCGTCGTCGGCGGCATCGGCTTCATCGGGCTGATGGTCCCGCACATGGTGCGGTTCGTGGTCGGCGCCGACCACCGCCGGGTGCTGCCCGTGTCGCTGCTGGCGGGGGCGCTGTTCCTGGTGCTGGTGGACCTGGCGGCGCGGATCGCCGACCGGCCAGACGAGCTGCCGGTGGGGATCTTCACCACCGGGCTCGGCGTGCCGTTCTTCCTGTGGCTGCTGCGCCGCCGGGCGCGTGGAGGCTCCGATGCGGCTTGACCTCACGGGCGTCAGCGCCCACATCGACGCCCGTCCCATCGTGGACGGCGTCGATCTCACC
This sequence comes from Nonomuraea montanisoli, assembly GCF_013363975.1. Classification (GTDB taxonomy): domain Bacteria; phylum Actinomycetota; class Actinomycetes; order Streptosporangiales; family Streptosporangiaceae; genus Nonomuraea; species Nonomuraea montanisoli. Next base: position 32,370 of record NZ_JABWGN010000008.1, read on the forward strand.
GCCGGTCCGGGCGAGTTCGTCGCGCTGGTCGGCCCGAACGGCAGCGGCAAGTCCACGCTGCTGCGGACCGTCTACCGGTCGCTGCGGCCGTCCGGCGGCGTGGTCCGGCTCGACGGCCAGGACCTGTGGCGGATGAGGCCCCGCCAGGCCGCGCGCCACCGCGCCGTGCTCCCGCAGCACAGCCAGGTCACCGAGGGGCTGTCGGTCGCGGAGGTGGTCGCCACCGGCCGCCACAGCCGCAAACGGCCGCTCGAACGCGACAACGACACCGACCGGGCGGTGGTCCTCACCGCCCTGCGACGGGTCGGCATGGAGGGGACGGCCGACCGCCTGATGACCGCCCTGTCGGGCGGCGAACGTCAACGCGTGCTGCTGGCCCGCGCGCTGGCGCAGGAGGCCCCGCTCCTGGTGCTGGACGAACCCACCAACCACCTGGACGTGGGCTCGCAGCTCCTCCTGCTGGACCTCATCCGGTCGCTCGGCCTGACCCTGCTGGCCGCGCTGCACGACCTCGACCAGGCCGCCGCCTACGCCGACCGGGTCGTCGTCCTGCGCGACGGCAGGGTCGCCGGGCACGGGCCGCCGCTGGAGGTGCTGACCCCGTCGTTCATCGAGGAGGTCTTCGGCGTCCGCGCCCACGTCGGCCCCCACCCGATCACCGGCCGCCCGCACATCGCGGTGGCCTCCCCGGCCGTGGACGTGCGGGGCGCGCCCGACGTCCGGACCGTAGGCTGACCCGCTGACCCGGGGCGGCAGCCCTCCGGCTGCCGCCCCTTTCTCTGTACGGCCTTCTCTGTACGGCACCGTTGGAGGGAATCATGTGGAAAGAGCTTGTGGAGCGCTTGCATCCGGATGCTCTGTTCTCCGGAGGGGCAAGCGAGCAGCTCTACATGCCATTCAATCCTCTGCTGTTCTTCGCCGACTACGGCGGAGGGGACCAATTCGCCTACGTGGTGGATCCCGGCCGCCATGACATCTTCGTGTGGGATCACGAGACCGACAGCAGGCGATGGGTCGCGGACAACCTCGAGGAGTACCTTCGGCGGAGGCTGTCCTCCTCCGGGGACGAGTGGTACAGGAGCGACTGACCTCAGCTGTCCCTCGCGCCGACCTCACCCCACGGGACGTCGGCCGGGCCGCCGATGCGGCGATGAACGCGGATGGTGTCGTCCCGTGAGAACGACGAAACCTCATGTCGCCGCAGGCAGGGGCGCCCTCGTCGGGACGGTCGTCGGCGCGGCCGAGGCCGCGATCTGGGCGATCGGGTCGCAGAACGAAGGCATCGCGCTCCTCGCCATGATGGCGATGTGGATCGTTCCCCTGCCGCTGGGCGCGCTCCTGGCCTCGCGGGCCGGGCTGCCGCGCTGGGGAGTGGCCGCCGTCGCCGGGCCTTCGGCGTTCGCGTTCGTGGCGCGGGCCCTGAACGCGCTCGTGCCCCATCCCTCCCTCACCGACGTCCCCATGGCCGCCTACGGGTTCCCGTTCGTTCTCGCCGCCGCCGTCTCGTACGCGGCCGCGGCGTGGGCGGCCTCCCACGGACCCTCCTGGCCGGCGCGGACGGCGGCGGCCGTCGCGATCTGCGCGTTCGTCGTCGTGGCGCTGCAGGGCCGGGGCGCGGTGGCCGACTGGCACAAGGAACGGGCGCTGCGCGCCCTCGACATCCCCCTGCTGGCGCTGGACCTGCCGGGATACCGGTTGACCTCCTCCGACGTCGTGCGCTTGCCCGACGGCGTCCGCCTGGACCTGTCCTACCGGCGCGGTGACGCGATGAAGACGGTCACCCTGCGTCCCGGATCTCGCGGCACCCCGCAGGAGTGGTGTGCGAAGCAGGAGCACGACGCCATCGTGCCGGGGGCGGCCTGCCGCGCCTTGCCCGGCGGGCGGCTGATCCTCGTCGAGGGCGACGGTGCGACGAGCCTGTTCGCGCGCGACAGGGGAGCGCTGGTCACCGTCATGGGCGATTCCGAGGCCGAGGCGCGGGACATCGCGGCTCACCTGCGCCCGGCGAGCCCGGCGTCATTGGCGCGCCTCGGCTGACCCCAGGGCCGGGAAGCCCCGGGCCGCACGGCCAGACCTGCACCGCCCCCCCCGCGCCGGGACCTGGCCGGCACCGGCACCCGGCCGGCGGCACCGCGGCCACACCGGCGCCACACCACCGCTCCGTAGATTCGGATCCGCCAAGCGATCCGAGCGAACGGAGAACGACGCATGCCCACTCAGAACGTGGAGATCCCGCAGTTCACGCTGTCCGGGAACAGCGCGCCCAGCGTGACGACCGACGCCCCGCACGAGCGGGCCTGGCAGCCGGCATTCCTGTCCCCGCGCGCCGAGTGAACCGGTGACCGAGTGAACCGGTGACCGGGTGACCGAGTGACCGCCGGCCGGTGGCGGACAGTCCGCCGCCGGCCTTCCCCCTGGGTGAACCGAGGAGACACCACGTGACCGCCGCACCCTCCGACGACCTGATCTCCCGCATCGACCTGGCCCTCGGCTCGGACCCCAGGTTCGGCAGCGCCCCGGCCATCGAGGCCAGGAACCTGGCGCGGTACCGGCTGGGCCTGCGGGTCCTCGCCCGGCACCACGCGGACGCCGCCGACCGGCTGGAGCGGCTGAGCCGCGCCGGGGACGACGTGCTGCGCCCCGTCATGTACGACCCGGTGCTGCGCAACGCGTTCGAGAACGACATGGCGGCGCTGGAGACGGGCAAGGGCCCGACCGACACGCTGGCCGGCTACCTCGCGAGCGGCGCGGCCGAACCGCCCGGCGGCCGGCTCGACGGCCTGGGACCGTGCGAGCGCCTGTCCCGCCCGCACGTACGGCCGTGGGCCCGGCACGCGGCCTCGTGGGTGTGGACCGATCTCGACGCCGGCGCCGGCCCGCAGCGGGCGCTGACCCCCCGCCTGGACGAACTGCTCGCCGGGACGCTCTCCGAGGACGGCTCGGACAGCCGGATCACACCGGACGCCGCGATGCTGGCGGCCCTCGGCCGGGGGGCCGACCTGCTCACCGAGTTGCTGCCCTGCGCGGGCACGGGCGTGCTGCCGCACGTCTCGCTCGTCGGGTTCGCCCGGTACGACGACGGCGACGAGAGCCTGAACTCGATCTCCGGCGGCGACCCGCTCCCGTCGACGCTCTTCCTGGCCCCCCAACGGCTGGACGACCCCTGGACGGCCGCGGAGACGCTCTTCCACGAGGGCCTGCATCTGAAGCTGTTCGACGTCCTGCGCACCGGGTCCATGGTCGCGGACCCGGACCGGCTCGTCCCGATCCCGTGGCGGACGCGCTCGTGGACGCTGACACGGGTGCTGTTCGCCATGCACGTCTACGCCCACCTGCTGCTGTTCCGTGCCGCGGCCGCCGAGGCGAGTCCCGGCCTGCGCGCGCGGTACGGGCCGCCGCCCGCGACGGAGGACGTCGACCGGGCCACGCCGGGCAGCGAGGCGGCGGCGCGCGGCGGTTACACCACCAGCCTGGAGCGGGTGACGTACCTGGCGCGCCAGGCGGCCGAGGTGCACGGCGGGATGCTGACCGCCGAGGGCCGGGAGTTCGTCGGCTGGCTCATCGGCGCGGTGACGCCGCTCGGCCCCGGCATCCTGTCCGAGGGCGGCCCCGTCGCGACCCCGTCCACCGCCGTCCCATCGGCCGCCGTCCCGGCTGGTGTCCCCGCCGCTGCGGCGCTGGAGCCGCGCGGCTACCGGCAGGCCCGCCCGGTCGAGGTCTGCCCGATGCCCGAACAGCGCCGGCTCGTGGCGGTCTCGCCCGGCACCTCCAGGTTCCGCTGGCTGAACGACCACGCCTGGCTGATCTACGCCCTGTGCGACGGCCGGGACCTGGCGGCGCTGCGCGAGGGCTACCTGCGGGCCGCCGGGCAGGACGCGGACGACCGGCTGGGGCTCGGGGTCGCCGACCTGCTGTCGGCCGGCCTCATCGAACCCGTCGGCGCGTGAGCGGGAGGCTCGGGGGAGCGCCCCGGGCGGGCCGCTCGGGAGCGTGCGTGGGCGGGCCGCTCGGGCAAGCGCCTGGGCGGGCCGGTCAGGCGGTCACCCCGAGCTCGGTGAAGATCTGCCCGGCCGCGCCGCCGTGGTGGCGGGCGGCCACCTCGTCGCCGCGGTCGGCGTGCAGCTTGCCGAGGTCCCGGTGGGTCTCGGCGAGCCCCCTGCGGTCGCCGATCTCGGAGCGGACGCGCAGCGCCTCGGCGTAGTGCGCGAGCGCCTCCTCCTCCCTGCCGAGCAGGTGGTACAGGCCGCCCAGGTCGTGGGCCACCTGGCCCTCGCCCCTGCGGTCGCCCGTCTCCCGGTGCACGGCGAGCGCGCGCCGGAGGTGGACGAGTGCGCGGTCGCGCCGGCCGAGGTGGATCTCCATCAGGCCGATGTTGTTCAGGGCGCGCGCCTCGCCCCGCCGGCTGCCCGTGGCCCGGCGCAGCGCCAGCGCCCGCCGGTACAGACCGAGGGCCACGGCGTGGCGGCCCCGCTCCGCGTGGATCACGCCCAGGTTGTTGAGCGCGTTGGCCTCGCCGTTGCGGTCGCCCGCCGGCCGGTGGACGGCCAGCGCGCGCTCGTACCAGGAGACGGCCTCGTCCATGCGGCCCAGGGTGCGCAGCACGATGCCGATGAGGTTGTACGTCTGCCCCAGGGCGCCCTCGTCGCCGGTGGCCTCCATGACGTCGCGGGCCTCGTACAGGTGGGCGAGGGCGTCGTCGTAGCGGCCGAGCAGCCAGTGGACGGTGCCGACGCTGCGCAGCGCGGCGCCCGTGCCGCGCCGGTCGCCCAGCCGCCGGTGCAGCTCCAGCGCCGCGCCGTGCTCGGCGAGCGCCTCGGGGTAGCGGCCCAGGCGCTCGTACGCCTCTCCCAGGTCGTTGTGGGCGCCGGCCGCCTCGCGCCGCCGGCCGGCCCTCCCGGCGGCGGTGACGGCGAGGGCGTGCAGCTCGGCGGCCCGCGCCGGGCAGTCGGCCAGCGCCAGCGTACGGGCGAGCGCCGCGGGCAGCCGCCAGGCCGCCTCCGCTCCGGCCTCGGCGGCGTCGCGGGTGGCGGCCAGCACGTTGTCCAGGTCGTCGTGCAGGGCGAGCGGGTCGCCGATCGTGGCGTACCAGCTCAGCAGCCGGCCCACGGCCTGCTCCCTGGCCGGCGCCGCGTCCTCCGCCTCGGCCCGGTGGCGGGCGTAGTCGAGGAGCAGGTCATGCAGGTGGTACCGCTCGGCCATCGCCCGGCCGGGGCGTGCCTGGACGAGGCTCGCCGCGAGGAGGACGTCCAGGCGGGCGCGGGCCTCGGCGGGCGGCACGGCGAGCAGCGCGGCCAGCGCGTCGGCGGTGAACCCGCCGCCCGGCACCAGGCCCAGCCGGCGGAACGCGGTCCGCTCGGCCTCGCCGAGCGCCCGGTACGACAGGTCGAAGGTGGCCTGCACGGCCGCGGCGGAGGCGTCGACGCCCATGTCGCCGAACGCGTCGCGCAGCCGCAGCGAGGCCAGCCGTCCCCGTTCGGCGAGGTCGTCCAGGTAGACGGAGATCCGCCGGTGGGCGGTGCCCGCCAGGTGGGCGGCGGCGATCCGCAGGGCCAGCGGCAACCGCCCGCACTGGCGGGCCAGCTCCGCCACCGCGCCCGGCTCGGCGCGGCAGCGCGGGCCGATCACCTCCGTCAGCAGCGCGACCGCCTCCGGCTCGGACAGGACGTCGAGGTCGACGGCGCGCGTGGCATGGCGCAGCGCCAGGCCGGACAGCCGGCCGCGGCTGGTCACCAGCACCAGGCAGCCCTCTCCCGCCGGCAGCAGCGGCTCCACCTGCGCCGGTCCGGCCGCGTCGTCCAGCACGACGAGCACCCGCCGGCCCGCGAGCAGGGTCCGGTACGCGGCGGCCAGCTCGTCCTGCCCGGCCGGCACCTGCTCGGCGGGCATGCCCAGCGCGCGGACGAACCTGTCGAGCGCCTCCCTCGGCGTGACCGCCTCCCGCGGCCGGTGCCCCCGCAGGTCGGCGAAGAGCTGGCCGTCGGGGAACCGCCCGGCCATCCGGTGCGCCCAGTGCAGCGCCAGCGCCGACTTCCCGACGCCCGGCATGCCGCTGATGACGGCCACCCCGGGCCGCCCGGGCTCGGTCAGCGCGGTCAGCTCGTGGAACGTCGCGGCGCGCCCGGTGAAGCAGCCGGGCGCCGGCGGCAACTGCCGGGGCGCCTCCACCCCCGCGGGACGCTCACGGCCCCCCACCTGCCCGGCCGCCCACGCGCTTCCCGCCTGCCCGGCCATCCCCGCGCCCCCAACCCGCCGGGCCGCCTCCGCGCCTCCCGCCTGCCGGGCCGCCCCTGCGTGACTCTCGGCGTCCCGTACGCGCGAGGCCGTCCCCGCCGGAGGCTCCTCACCCCTCCGCAGGATGCGCTGGTGGACGCGGCGCAGCTCCGGGCCCGGGTCGAGGCCCAGCTCCTCGGCGAGCGCCCGGCGGGCCCGGTCGTAGGCCGCCAGCGCCTCGTCCGGCCGTCCCGAACGGTCGAGGGCCACGATCATGCGCGTCCACAGCGACTCGCGCAGCGGGTGCTCGGCCAGCACCCCGCGCAGGCACGCGGCGACCTCGGCGGGCCGGCCGGCCTCCGCCAGCGCGTCGGCGTACTCCTCCCACACCGCCAGCCGCAGCCCGTCCAGCCGGGCCCGTTCCGCCGCGACCGCCGGCGAGTCCGGCACGTCCACGAGCGCGGCGGCCCGCCACAGGTCCAGCGCCTCCCGGCAGAGCCGCGCCGCCTCGCCGGGCGCCCCGCTCCGCGCCGACTCGCGCGCCCGCCCGGCGAGCCGTTCGAACGCGTGGGCGTCCACGGCGGCCTTCTCCAGGCCGAGCCGGTAACCCCCCGGCTCCCTGGTGATCGCGCTCACGCCCTTCGCGCGCAGCCGGGAGACCAGGGAGTGCAGCGTGCTGTCCACGCTGCGCGGCGGGCTGCCGCCCCACAGCTCGTCCACCAGCCGCCGCGCGGGGACCGGCCGTCCCGCGGCGATCAGCAGGACGGCGAGCAACGCCCGCTGCTTGGGCGCCGTCAGCGGCACCGGCGAGCCGTCGAGCCGCAGCTCCAGAGTCCCGAGGACGCGGAACTCCACGCCACCTCCTTCAGCTCTCCAGCCTGTCGGCGCCTCGCCGCGCAAGATCGGCGCAAGCCCGGCCTGGAAGTCTAGATCGCGTTTCGACCTGTCCGGTAGCGGCGTTTTCGCCGATCCAGTTCTGGAGGTGGTCGTCGATGGTCGTGTCCGTGACCGGCGCCCGTGTGCGTCTCGGTCTGCTCGGCCCGCTCCAGGTGGTACGCGGTGACGGCCCGGTCGTCATCACCGCGCCCAAGCACCGCGCCGTCCTCGCCATCCTGGCCATCAACGCCGGGCGGCCGGTCTCGGCGGAGCGGCTCGCCGAGGAGCTGTGGCAGGGCTCGGAGCCCGCGTTCGCGCGCAAGACCGTGCAGGGCTATGTCTGGCGGCTGCGCAAGGTGGTCGGCGACGTCCTGCGCACCCGCGCGGGCTCGTACGAGCTGGACGGCGACGCCCCGGAGACCGACGCCGCCCGCTTCGAGCGGCTGCTGTCCGACGGCCGGCACGCGCTGCGCGAGCGCCGGCCGGAGCAGGCGCGGGCGTCCCTGGGGGCGGCGCTGGCCCTGTGGCGCGGCCCGGCGCTGGCCGACGTGCCCGCCACGCCCGCGGTGCGGGCGCGCGCCGACCGGCTGGAGGAGGCCCGGCTGCTGGCCGTCGAGGCCGCGCTGGAGGCGGACATCGAGCTGGGCGCGACCGCGGCGGCCCTGCCGCGGCTGCGCGAGCTCACCCGCGTGCACCCGGTGCGCGAGTCGCTGCACGCGCTGCTCATGCTCGGCCTGTACCGGTCGGGACGGCAGGCCGAGGCGCTGGCGGTGTACGGCGGGCTGCGGGCGACGCTGGTCGCCGAGCACGGCCTGGAGCCGACCCCGGCCGTGCGCGACCTGCACCGGCGCATCCTCGCCGCCGACCCCGCCCTCATCCCGGCCCCCATATCGTGATCTTCATGAGAATCGCGGCCGCCCTCGTCCTCGTCCTCGCGCTCTGCGGAGCGGACGCGCACGCGATCCGGCCGGCCACGTGGCGGCTGACCTACGCGGCGCGGGGACTGACCGGCGAGGTGAGCTCCACGAACCTCGGCGCGCTGGGCGTCACAGGACAGGGACACGCCTGGGCCCTGCTGCTGGAGCAGAACCGGCCGGACCGGTGGACGATGCTCCGCCGGGACGGCGTCTCCTGGCGGCCCGCCGCGCCGCCGAGGGGCACGGGGGGCTCCGACGCGCGGTTCGCCGCCTCCCCGTCGGGCGACGACCTGTGGATGTTCACCGGGAACCGGCCGTTCCAGCTCACCGGCGGCCGATGGGTGCACCGTCCGTGGGCCGGCGCGTTCGCGCGTGGGTCCGTCGCGGTCGGGGCCGGGGACGACGTCTGGATCTCCGAGTACGGCGGCCCGGACGACTATGCCGAAGCCGGACTCAGCCACTGGGACGGCCGCTCGTGGAAGCAGGTTCCCAAGCCGAGTACGGATGTCCACGAGGTCCCCCACGTGGCCGCCCCCGGCAGGGGCGAGCTGTGGGCGGTGGTCGAGGGCACGGGACAGGCCAGGGTGGTACGGCGGGACGGCTCCGGCTGGGCCGCCACCCCGCTTCCTCCCGCGCCCGGCTGCCCTCCCGCGCCCGCCGGCGGCTTCCACGGCATGGCGGCCCGCGCCCGCGACGACGTGTGGCTGATCACGCAGGCCGCCGCCGGGCGGTCCGGGTCCTGCGCGGTGCCCGACCGCGGCCTGGTCGCGCGCTGGGACGGCGCCGCGTGGAGGTGGCTCGACCTGCCGCTGACCCGGACCTGGCTGCCCGACGTCGCCGCCGACCGGGTCGGCGGCGTGTGGATCGCGGCCAACCCCGCCCACGGGCAGCCGTACGTGCTCAACTTCCGCCACGGCCGCTGGACCCGGTCGGCGCTGCCCGCCGAAGGCGGGTGGGCGGGGTTCGTGGACATCGCCCCCGTGCCCGGCACCACCCGGCTGTGGGCCCTGGCCCGCCGCGGTGACGGGACCCTGCTCATCTACGAGCTGGCCTAGGTCAGTCCCCGGCCGGTTCCGCGCCGAGGAACCCCAGAGCGAGCATGTCCCGCGTGAACGGGACACCGGTGATCCTGCCCGCCAGGGCGAACGAACCCGAGACGGGATGCTCGACGTCCGCGCCGGTGCCGTCGGGGTCGAGGCCCACCTCACGCATCGCGTCGACGAAGCGATCCGGATCACTGCCATACCGATAGTTCGGGGCGATCGGGTCGAAGCTCACGATCGTCTCGCCGTCGACCGCGTAGGTGAAGGTGTCCGCGGCGTAGTCGTGGCGGCAGACCGACACGACCTCGGTCGCCCGCGAGACACGGGCCGTCACCTCGGCGTCGGCGGCGATCCGCCAGCCTCCCGGCTCGACGACCAGTGTCCAGTCGCCGGCCTCCGCGGCGCCGACGAAACCGGCCGCGTCGTCGGCGTTCTCCTCCGAACGCTCCTCCATCTCCTCGAACGTCACCTCCTCCAGCGTGCTCTCCTCCACGCCGAACCGCCGCAACGCCTCGGCCGGGGAAACCGCCCGGACGAAGGACACGCAGTAGACGTCGCCCAGGTGTTCACTGCTCCTGAGCCAGCCGAATTCCTCGCTGACGTGCGTCATCGTGCTCCCTTGATCAGTCGCGCGTCATCATGTCAGCCGCCGCCGACGAATCCGGCCGGGCGTCGAGGGACTCCTGCTCAGGAGTGCGGGCGCTCGTCCACGACCTGCACGAGCTTGCCCGTGCGCGGATGGGTGGCCAGCTCGGACGGCCGCACCCACTCGATGATCAGCGGATGGACGAACCCCTGCTCCACGCAGTCGGGGTAGAGCGGCCGGGCCGCGTACACGGCCTCGACCAGCCGCTCGGTCAGCTCGGCCGGCGGCTCCCCGGCGCAGGCCAGGCGGAGCACGAGGCCGTCCTTGCCGTCCCAGCGGCGCTCGACCATCTGCATCCCCGTCATCGCCCCGCCCGGGTCGGCGGCGGCGAGCGCGGCGCGGACGTCCTCGTACGCCATGGCCACGTTGGCCACCCTGGCGCCCTCGACGGTCCGGCCGACCAGGCGGAAGCGGCTGCACCCGGCGTCCACCCACTCGGCCAGGTCGCCCACCGGGTAGCGGATGATCGGCATGAGCGTGCGGAACAGGTTCGTGACGACCACGCGGCCGCGCACGCCCGGCTCGGTGATCGGCTCGCCGGTCACCTCGTCGACGAGCTCGACCACGGTGCGCTCGGGGAACGCCTCGTGCACCCGCACGTCGTCGCCCGGCACCGGGCCGCCGACCAGGCCGGCGTCCACCGTGGCGTACCCGAGCGACGCGATCGCCGCCCCCGGGAAGGCCTTGGCCAGGCGCGGGCGCAGGTCGTCGAAGAGCAGGTCGCCGGCGAACAGCAGCAGCTCCACCGAACGCGCGTCCACCCCCTTGGCGAGCACCGCCTCGGCCACCCCGCCGAGCTTCATCGGGGTGCCCGCCAGCACGTTGACGCCGAAGCCGGCGATCAGGTCGGCGACGTCCTCGTCCGGCGTGTGGCCGGCGACCGGCAGCCGCACGTTCTCCACCGGCGCGTTGTGCAGGGCGGCCTCGATGTAGAGGAAGCCGCCGTACAGGTGCCCGGCGAAGAACAGGTTCGCCACCCGGTGTCCGGGCCGGAGCCCGGCCCGGACCATGCCCGCGCCGAACGCGGAGGTGGAGTCGAAGTGCTCGGTACGGGTCCACGGCGAGACCTTCGGCGCGCCGGTGGTGCCGCCGGAGGTGTACACGCCGGCGTCGGTCAGCGGGCCGGTCAGCAGCCGGTTGTCCGGCCAGACGTTGGCCGCCCAGAAGGCCGCCTGGTCGATGATCGGGAGCTGGGCGAGGTCCGCGACGCCCTCGGGCACGTCACGGTAGAGCTCGGCGTAGAAGGGCGAGTTGCGCCGGGCGAAGTCGATCAGGTCACGCAGGGGTCTGGCGGGCATCCGGTTCTCCTTGCTGCGGATTCGGGGGTCAGATGCGGCTGTGGGCGAGGCTGGGGATCCGGGCCGCCAGCACCTGGCGGCGGTAGAACCACCAGTTGGTGGCCAGGAAGACCGCGTAGCCGCCGAGGAACGCGTACAGCGCCACGGCGACCGAACCCGTCCGGCTGATCGACATCGCGAAGCTGCGCGGGATGAGGAAGCCGCCGAAGGCGCCGACGGCGGAGGCGATGCCGATGCACGCCGCGGCCTCCCGCCGGGCGTTCTCCGGGGCGCTGCGGGCGGCGAAGATGGCGGGGATCATCCGGTACGTGGACCCGTTGCCCGTCCCCGAGGCGACGAACAGCAGGAGGAACGCCCCCAGGAAGACCGGGAACGCGTGCCACCGGAGCCCCGCCAGCGCGCCCGCCACGCCCGCGGCCATGGCCACGAACGACCACGCGGTCACCCTGGCTCCGCCGTACCTGTCCGACAGCCAGCCGCCGACCGGACGCGCCAGCGAGCCCACGAGGGGACCCAGGAAGGCGACGTACGGCGCGGCCGAGCCCGCGAAGGCCGTCCTGACCACCAGCGGGAAAGCCGCCGAGTACCCGATGAACGAGCCGAAGGTGCCGATGTAGAGGAAGGACATCACCCAGGTGTGCTTCCGCTTCAGGGCGCGCGCCTGGCTGGCGAAGTCGGCCCTGGCCACCGCGAGGTTGTCCATGAAGAAGTACGCGCACAAGGCCGCGGCGGCGATGAGCGGGACCCACACGAGACCGGCGTGGGCGAGGGCGGCCGCGGCCGTCAGCGGGACCACGAGCTGGACGACCGCCACGCCCAGGTTGCCGCCCGCCGCGTTGACGCCCAGCGCGAAACCCTTGCGCCGCTCCGGGTAGAAGTAGGAGATGTTGGCCATGGAGGAGGCGAAGTTGCCGCCGCCCAGCCCGGCCGTCGCCGCGGCCAGCAGGAACAGCCCGTACGGCGTGGCCGGGTCGGCGGCGAGCACGGCGAGCAGCCCGACCGGCAGGAGCAGCAGCAGCGCGCTGGCCACCGTCCAGTTGCGCCCGCCGAAGGCCGAGACCGCGAAGGTGTAGGGCAGGCGCAGCGTGGCGCCGACCAGGTTCGGCACGGCCACCAGCCAGAAGAGCTGGTCGACGGTGAACGGGAAGCCCGCCTTCGGCAGGAGCACGACCACCGCGCTCCACAGCAGCCACACCGCGAAACCGAGGTGCTCCACGAAGATGGAGAAGACCAGGTTACGGGTGGCGACGCGGCGCCCGGTCGCCGCCCAGAAGCCGGGGTCCTCGGGGTCCCAGCGGTGGATCCAGCGTCCGCTCATCGATGTGTCCCTTCATTCATGACGGCCTGCCGGAGACCGCGACGCTCTGGCCGCGGAACTCGGCGACGACCTCGCCGCCGGGACGGCGCACGGTGACGTCGTAGACGCCGTGCCTGCCGTAGCGGACCCGCTCCTCCGCCTCGGCCAGCAGGTCCTCTCCCGGCGCCGCCGGTCGGACGAAGGTCACCTGGGCGCTGTGCGCGAGGGTGACCGGGCCGCGGCTGTTGCAGGCGTAGGCGAAGGCGGCGTCGGCGAGCAGGAACACGTAGCCGCCGTGGGCGACGCCGTGCAGGTTGACCATGGCGTCGGTGATCCGCATGCGCAGCCGGGCCCGTCCGGGGCCGAGGTCCTCCAGCGTGATGCCGAGCGCCCGGCAGGCCGGATCCTCGGTGGGGCGGCTCACGCGGGGGCCCCGATCCAGGTGCGGGCCAGGGCGCGCACGGCCGAGCCGTCGCCGTCGGCGAGCTTGGCCGCCAGGTAGCCGGACACCCAGGCGCTGGTGGGGATGCGGAAGGGCGGGTCCTCGGTGGTCAGCGCGTCGACGACCACCTCGGCCACCTCCCACTTGGACTGGCCGGCCCTCTCCCAGCCCGCGCCGCGCACCCAGTCGATGTAGTCGGCGAAGGTCCCGGCGTAGGGGCCGGAGGCGGCCTGAATGGTCTTCCGGTTGATGTCCGGAAAAATCCCGAACCGGGTGTCGGAGACGAAACCGGGCACGACCACCGACACCGTCACCCCCTGCGAAGCCGCGACCGGGGCCAGGCTCTCCATGAACCCCTCGACCGCGAACTTCGCCGCCGCGTACGCCTCGTTGAACGGCTGGCCCACGACGCCGTGCACGCTGCCGAGGCTCACCAGCCGCCCGCCCGAGGTCCGCAGCAGCGGCATCGCCACCCGGCTGACGGCGATCACCCCGAAGAAGTTGACCTCCAGGTTGGCCCGCAGGGCCTCCAGGGTGGACATCTCCATCGTGGGGTCGAAGTTGGACACGCCCGCGTTGTTGACCAGCGCGTCCAGCCGCCCGTAGTCCTCCCGCACCCCGCGCAGGCAGGACTCCGCCGACCCGGCGTCGGTGACGTCGAGCCGCCGGACGTCCACCTCGACCCCCGCCTTCGCGGCGGCCTCCAGCAGCTCGCCGGCCCGGTCCGGGTCGCGCATGGTCGCCACCGTGGCGAACCCGGCCCGCGCCGCGGTGACCGCGGTCGCCAGCCCGATGCCCGACGAGGTACCCGTGATCAGCACCGTCCTCATGACGCGCTCCCGTTCATGGCGTGCTCCCGTTCATGGCGTGCTTCGGGCGGCTCATGAGGCGCTCCCCGCCAGCTCGCCCTCCTGCTCCGCCCGGTCGAGCAGCGGCTGGATGCCCAGCGCGGGCAGGAACGACAGCGCCGCGAGCAGCGTCCCGCCCGCCATGACGACCCGGGCGGCGTCGAGCACCCCCAGACCGGGCGTGAGCAGCGTGACCGCCGAGCCGCCCACCAGGGCGGCCAGCGGGATCACGCCCCACGTCGCGGTCCGGAAGGCGGCGTGCATCACGCCCTGGTTCTCCGCCGGCATCCGCGACTGGCGGATGGGCGCGCTGCAGACGTTGATGCAGGACATGAAGAAGCCGTAGCAGCCGATCGTCACGCCGATCACGACGGGCGGCGGCAGCGCCGGGGCGGCCAGCACGCCCAGGCCCACCAGGCAGTGCAGCAGCAGCGCCCACGCCATGGTGCGGCCCAGCCCCAGCCGGGCGCTGATCCTGGGGGCCGCGAGGGCGCCCAGCACGGCTCCCACGGCCGCCGCCGACATCGCGGCGCCGTACGCGGCGACCTGGACGCCCAGCCCCTGGTAGGCCAGGACGGGCAGGACGGTGACGAAGATCGGGCCGCCCGAGTTCAGCGTCACGGCGGCCACGACCACCCGGCGCAGGACCGGATCGGCCCAGTTCAGCCGGAACCCCAGCGCCAGCCGCGACCGGACCGAGCCCTGGTGGACCGTCGCGGTGCCCCACGGGCGCATGGAGGTGAAGCAGGCGGCCGAGACCAGGTAGGTGGCCGCGTCGACGAGCAGGGCCGCCGCGCCGAGCGCGTGGTAGAGCCCCGCGGCGATCGACGGCCCGGCCACCTCCGACACCGTCCGGCTGCCCTCCAGCCTGGAGTAGGCGTGGACCAGCCGGTCCTGCGGCACGGTGGCGGGCACGGCGACGAGGTAGCCGACGTTGAAGAAGATCGTCGCCCCGCTGACCAGCGCCACGCAGGCGAACAGCAGCGGCGTGGTCAGCACGCCCGCCCAGTAGGCGATCGGGACGGCCGCGATCGCCGCCAGCCGCACGAGATCGCAGGCCAGCATGGTGACGCGCTTGTTCCACCGGTCCACCAGGACCCCGGCGATCGGCCCGAGCAGCGGAATGCCCAGATACTGCGCCATGGACACCACGCCCACCTCGAACGGCGACGCGTCCAACGCGAAGATCATCAGTGTCGGCACCACGAACACGGTGATCCGGTCGCCGACGAGGCTCACCGTCTGGCCGGCCCAGAAGAGCGTGAACTCCCGCCCCAGGGATCCGGGCAGCCGGAGCCTCACGACGCCTCCCTGACCACGAAACTCGCGGTCTTGCCGGTGCGCTCGTTGCTGACCAGCGCGTCGACGACCCGTACCCGGAAGGACTCCGGGTCGTGCTGGAAGGCCGTGCTGAGGGTGAAGGTCGCGGCCATCAGGTCGCGCCGCAGCCGCTCCGCCAGGCCGGGAGGCGCGTCGCCGCCGGCGAGCAGCAGCACCTCGACGGTGGCGACCCGGCCGCGCTGCTCGGTGACGACGATCTGCGCCCGCGAGACGCCGGCCTCCCGCTCGGCCTGCGCCACGATGTCGTCGACGTGCAGGCCGAGGCCGCGCACCTGCACCACGGAGTCGCGCCGGCCGAGGATCCGCAGCGCCCTGCCCTCGGCCCCGCACGGGCAGGCGACGAACCGGCCGGCGTCCCCGGTCCGGTAGCGCAGCACGGGGTTGAGCATGTCCGGGTTGAGGGTGGTGAAGTCCAGCAGCTCGTCCTCGCCCACGTGCACGAGCTGCTCGGGCAGCGGGTGGAACACGTCGGCCGGGCAGTCCGGCGTGTTCGTGCCCGCCACCCAGGTCTCGGTGCTGCCGAACATGCCCCACCGGCGCGCGTCCGGCGCGACCACGGCCATGTCCTCGTCGAGCTGCGGATGCCACGCCTCGCCCAGCCAGAGCACCTTGCGCAGGCTCGGGAGGCGGACCCCGGTGGCGCGGGCGTGGGCGAACCACAGCCGCAGCACGCTGGGCGTGCCCCCGAACGCGGTCACGCCCCGGGCCGCGAGGAACGACAGCCAGTCGCCGTACTCGTCCCTGGTGACCGAGCCGAGCGCGATGACCTCGCAGCCGGACAGGTCGGCGAACGCGGCGGCCAGGAAATGGGCGCCCCACATGCGGCCGGCGCCCCAGCCGTTGACGAAGACGTCGTCGCGGTCCAGCGGCCGCCACTGGGCGTGCACGCCGGTCATGTAGAAACCGGTGGGGGCGTGGCCCACCTTGGGCGCGCCGGTGCTGCCGCCGCTCTGGAACAGCCAGGTGGCGCCGCGCTCGGCCCGGGGCCGCAGATGCGCGAGGGCCACGTTCAGCTCGTCCTTGACCAGCGCCGGCAGCGCGGCCACGTCCCGCAGCGAGAGGATCTTGTCGTGGCCGGCGTAGCGGAGGGCGAGCGCGGGGACGGTCTTCAGGCGCTCCAGCGTGCGCTGCGGAACGCGCAGGTCGGGGTCGTGGGACAGCGAGAAGTCGGTCATGATCTCTCCAGCCATCGGGTGTGGGCGTCGCGGTAGGCGGTCCAGCGGGCGCGGGTGACGTCGCGCTGGAGGGCGCGGGCGGGGTCACCCCAGTCCGGCGCGATCACGCCGTCGGGCTCCAGCTCGGAGAACCAGAACCGCTCCCCGTCGAAGAGGAAGTCGACGCAGAAGAACGGGATGGGCAGCCTGGCCGCGAAGTACGCGGTGGCCGCGGCCAGCTCGGCCGGGACCTCCGGGAACTCCATCGCGCCGCCCCTGCTGGCGTTGGCCACCGGCGAGCCGGGCTGCGGGATCCGTTTCATGACGGCGTACGGCTCGCCGTCCACGACGTAGACGCGGTAGTCGACCGTGCCGTCACCCAGGTAGGGCTGGATCACCAGCGCGGTGTCGCCGCCCTGCGCCAGGCTGGCCAGGCCGCGGATCTCCTCGGCGTCGCGCGCCAGGTTCACCCCGCCACCGCCGCACCACCCGGACGGCTTGACGATGACCGGGTACGTCAGCTCGCCCAGCGCCGCCTCGTACAGGTACTTGCCGGTGTCCCGGCCGGTGCCGATCCGCACGGTCGGGACGGGCGGCACGGGGGAGTCGCGCAGGTACAGCACCGTGGCCAGCTTGTCGTTGGCGATCGGCGACAGCCAGGCGGGGAACGGCAGGTAGAAGCCGGCCTGCTCCAGCACGGCGTAGAGCGCGTACTGGTTGAAGACGTCCATCGACTGGTACGGCAGGGAGTACAGGGCGGTGATGAACAGCGTGTCCTCGGGGGTGACCCGCTCCTGGTCCACGTAGACGCGCGGCTTGCCCGTGTCGAGGCCGTCGACCGTCACCGCGTCGGGCGCGTGCCGGCACCAGGTCAGGCCGAGCTCCTCGGCCACGTCGGCGTACATGTCCCAGAAGAAGGGGTGCCACATCGCCTGGGCCCGCGTCGACTCCCGGTCCGGGAAGATCCAGCACATGCGGCGCAGCGAGCTCATGGTTGTCCTTTCCACCAGAGGCGGCCCGGCTCGGGGAGCGTGTCGATCGGGTCGTAGAAGGGGAACCGGCGGTCCGGGCCGGGCGGCTCGCCCAGGCCGATGCCGTGGTTCGAGGTCCAGTAGGAGATGCCGCGCGCGCGGTCGTACTCGGCCACCTGGTGCACCCACCGCTTGCCGACGTACGGCACGTCGCACACGACCCGCGGCGTCGCGTACCCCGGCAGGTAGCCCATGATCGCCTCCTGCAGCCGCTGGCCCTGGTGGAGCGGGATCCGCCAGTGCTCGGCGTTGGGGATCATGTCGCAGAGGTAGAAGTAGTACGGCAGGATGCCGGCCTCCCCCTGCAGGGCGAAGCACAGGTCGAGCAGGTCGGCCGCGGTCGTGTTGACCCCGCGCAGCAGCACGCCCTGGTTGCGCACGTCCCGCACCCCGGCCTCGAACAGCGCCCGGGCCGCCTCCGCCACCAGCGGCGTGACCGACTGGACGTGGTTGGCGTGGGTGTGCACGGCGAGGTTCACCCCGCGCAGGCGGGCGAGCCGGGCCACCCGGCCCATCCCGTCGACGACGCGCGGCTGGAGCCAGTGCTGCGGCAGCCCGACCAGGGCCTTGGTCGCCAGGCGGACGTCGCGCACCGACTCCAGGTCCAGCAGGCGCAGCAGGAACGACTCCAGCCGCGGCCAGGGCACGTTCGCCACGTCGCCGCCGGAGACCACCACGTCGCGCACCTGGGGGGTGCGCTTGAGGTAGTCCAGCATCAGCTCCTCCCGGTCCACCGGCTTGAGCGTCAGCCGCGCCTTGGTGACCTGCGGGGTGGAGGAGCCGACCAGGTCCATCCGGGTGCAGTGCCCGCAGTACTGCGGGCAGGTGGACAGCAGCTCGGCCAGCACCTTGGTCGGGTACCGGTGCGTCAGCCCCTCCACCGCCCACATCTCGGCCTCGTGCAGGGAGTCGCGCCGCGCCCGGGGGTGGCTGGGCCACTCGGGCTGCCGGTCCGAGGCCACCGGCAGCAGGTACCGGCGGACCGGGTCGGCCAGGAACGCCTCGGTGAAGGCGGCCGGCTCCGGCGGGGCGGCGGGCGCCATCACGTTCAGCAGTTGCGGGGTGACCAGCATGGACATGGTCGCGAAGCGCTCCGCGTCGGCCTGGAGGTCGGCGTAGAAGGACTCCTGGAGCAGGTCGCCGGCCACCGCGCGGAGCTGGCCGGCGTTCTTCACGCAGTGGGCGCGCTGCCACTGGGCGTCGCGCCACTGCGCCTCGGTGACGCCGCGCCAGCCCGGCAGGCGCCGCCAGTCCGGCTCGACGAGCGGGCGGCGCGCGTACCTGTAGAGCGGGCCGGCCGCGCCGGCAGGCGTCGGGTGGCTCATGCGGCGAACAGCGCCGCGTGCCGGGTGCGGAGCTCGCGCTTGAGCACCTTGCCGGTGGGGCCGAGCGGATAGTCCTCGCCGGTCCGCGCGATGACCACCGCGCCCAGCGTGGCCAGGCCGGCCTCGGCCAGCGCCTTGTTGGCCCTGTCCCGCACCTCCTCGGCGGTGGCGTCCGCGGCGTCCGCCTGCAGCCGCACCACGGCGATCGGCCGCTGCCCCTCGCCCGGCGGCCCCGGCACGCCGACGACCGAGCAGTCCTGCACCAGGTCCGCGCAGTCGGCGATGAGGACCTCCTCGACGGGCAGGCTGTAGACCGGCCCGGCCAGGGTGTCGATGACGTCCACGGTGCGGTCGAGGTGGTAGAACCTGCCCTCGGCGTCGCGGCGGGCCACGTCGCCGGTCAGCCAGAAGCCGTTGAGTTCGAAGCTCTCGGTCAGGCGCTGGTCGTTCCAGTAGCCGGGGGTGCGGGAGGGGGTGATCACTCCCAGCAGGCCGACGGTGCCGTCGGGCACCTCCTCGCCGTTCTCGTCCAGCACCGCGGCCCTGATGACCGCGTCCTGCGCCCTGCCCACGCAGCGGTCGTCGCGCGGCGTCTCGGGCGTGAACACCATGCCGAACAGCGCCATGCCCATCTCGGACGACCCCAGCCCGTCGATGAACTGCGAGCCCGGCAGCGGCTCGCCGGCCGAGGCGCCGGCGGGCAGCAGCCACGGCTTGATCAGCCCGGCCGGACGCTCGCCGAGCTGGACCAGCCGCCGGATGTGCCCGAAGTGAGCGGAGTCGCCGGTGTTGAACCACGAGTGCACCCGGGCCGCGCCCTCGACCGGCAGCTCGCCGGTGGCCAGCTCGACGAACGTGCGCGGGAACGAGGCGACCATGGTGGGCTGGAACGCCTCCATCACCGGCTCCACCACGGCGCGCCGCCAGTCCGACATCACCACGGTCGGCAGGCCGAGCAGGACCGCGGTGAGGAAGTAGCTCAGGCCCCCCGCGTGCGTGTGCGGCATGAGCGACATGAGCCGGTCGTACGGCTCCGCCGGGAAGCGCTCCATCCGGGCCTGCTTGCCGTCCCAGAAGGACCGGTGGCCGAGCGTCGTGGACTTCGGCACGCCGGTGGTGCCGGAGGAGTGGATCAGAGCGACGATGTCGTCCGGCTCGTGCCGGTGGGGGTAGGACTCCGGCAGCGTGCCCGAGGCGACGTCGAAGGCGCGGACCTCGGAGGCGAGCGCGACGAACCGCGGCCGGTTCTGCGGGTCGTCGCGGTAGGCGAGCTGCAGCCGGGTGGTGTCGTCGGCGACGACGCCCACCACGCCCACGTGGTTGAGGTAGCGGATCATGACGTCCGGCCGCATCGCGTCGTTGACCATCGCCGGGACGGCGCCGAGCGCGGTGAGCGCCAGGAAGTGGATCAGCGGCTCCAGGCCCTCGGCCACGACGATCGCGACCGGGTCGCCCGGCCGCACGCCGTTGGCGTGGTACCAGCGGGCGTAGCCGTCGCGCATCCGGGCCAGGTCCACCAGGCTGTGGCCGCGCAGCACGACCTGGCCGCGGTGGTCGAGACGGTGGGTGTGGACGAACGGCACGTCCCGGTGGGGGTTGCCCTCCAGGGCGTGGTCGAGGAAGTTGCCGGCGCCCAGGCCGGGCTCGGTCATGAACCGCCGGCGGACGGGCAGGGGAGCGATCGAGGTCATGGTGTTTCCCTCCAGGTGATCTCTGCGGCCACGCGGTGACCTGACCGGATGGCGCCTTCCATGAGGCCGAAGAACTCGGTGCTGGTCTCGGTGCCGGCCCAGTGCACGCGCCCGTGCGGGGCGGCCAGCCCGGGGCCGAGGCGCAGCCAGTCGCCCGGGCCGAACAGGGCCGCGTAGCAGCCCCGGCTGTGCGGCTCGTTGACCCAGTCGGTGAGGTGGAACGCGATCGGCGGCGGCAGCTCGGGGAACAGCCGCGCGGCCTGCGCCACGGCCAGCTCGCGCTGCTCGGCGGCGGGGAGCGCGGCGTAACGGATGGCCTCGCCGCCGGTGACGAAGCCGGTGAGCACGCCCGCCCGCCCTCCGGCGGGGGAGTCGTCCACGGTGGACAGCAGGGGACCCTCGGCGCTGACCGACCAGCCGGACAGGCCCAGCTCGCGCCAGAGCGGCGACGGGTAGACCAGGTGGACCTTCACCGCGCAGCCCGGGCCGGTCGCCGGGGTGGAGCGGGGCGCGGGCGGCCCGGGCCGGTGGTCGATCGCGTCGGCGAGCACCGGGGGGACCGCCACGACGGCGTGGGTGCCCCGCACCGGGCCGCGCGGGGTGGTGGCGGTGACGCCGCCGGCGTCCTGGTGGAGCGCCCGGACCGGCTCGCCCAGGCGTACCCGGTCGCCCAGGGCGGCGGCCAGCCGCTCGCAGAGCTGATGCGCGCCGCCGGCGATCCGCCACTCCTGCGCCCCTCCCTCGAACGCGTTGAGGTAGCGGATCCCGCCGCCGGAGCGCAGGTAGAAGGCCATGTGCAGGACCGACACGCGGGCCGGGTCGGCGGCCATCATCTCGCCGAGGAACAGCGGGAAGAACAGCCGCGCGTCCGGGTGGCGCAGGTGCTCGGCCGCCCACCGCTCCGCGGTCACGCCGTCGAGCCGGGCGGCGTCCTGCGTCAGCCAGGGGGCGTCCGGCCGGACGAGGCGGGTGACCTCCTCCAGCGCGTCGAACATCTCGCCCAGCGCGACCGCGGACAGCGGCGGGAACCGGCCGGGCCGGGTCCGGCCCTCGTCGCGGAGGGCGAACCGGCCGGCTCCCGCCACACTGGCCGGCGTGGTCTTCAGGTCCAGCTCGGCGAGCAGGGCGGTGAGCGCGGTGTGCCGCTCGCCCAGGTACGCGGCGCCCGCGTCCACCCAGCCGCCCGGCTCGACCTCCAGGCCGCGCGTCCGGCCGCCCACCTGCTCCCGCGCCTCCAGCACGGTGACCTCGGCGCCGCGCGCGACCAGGTCGGTCGCCGCGGTCAGCCCGGCCAGCCCGGCTCCCACGACGACGACGTTCACGCCGCCTCCGCGATCTTCTTGGAAAGGGCGTTCGGGGTGGGCGCGTCGAGGAGGTCGTCGAATTCCAGCTCCACCCCGGTGGCACGGGCGACCGCGCTCAGCACGCGCGTGGCGAGCAGCGAATCCCCGCCCATGACGAAAAAGTCGGAATCAGCGTTGACCTCGGAAATTTCCAGCACTTCGCGGAATACAGCGGATACGGCGTCGACATTCACGAAAGGGGTCTCCTTAAACGGCGGCCGACTGGTATCGCCGGTGCGATCCGGCGCGGTCGACTTTCCCGCTCGCCGTGTGGACGAGCTCGGGTACGACGGTGATCCGGTGGGGGACGAGATGAGCCGGGACGTGCTCGCGCAGGTAGGCGAGGACCTCCCCGGCCAGGGACGCGGTCATGGCGGGGGAGCGGGGCACGACGTAGGCGGCGAGCGTCGTGTGGCCGGCGACCGGGACGCCCACCACGGCCACCGCCCCCACCCGCGGGTGGCCGGCGATCTGGGCCTCCACCTCGCCCGGGTCCACCCGGACGCCGCGGACCTTGAGCTGGTGGTCCAGCCGTCCCTCGTGGAGGAGCGCGCCGTCCGGGCGGCGGCTGACCCGGTCGCCGGTGCGGAACCACCGCCGGGGGCCGTCGCCCGGTCCGCCGTCCTCGGGGGCGGCGTCCAGCTCGGTGAACCGCTCGGCGGTGGCCTCCGGCCGGTCCCGGTACCCCAGGGCCAGCGCGGGGCCGCCGACCAGCAGCTCGCCGTCCTCGGTGATCCGCTCGACGACGTGGGGGAGGGGCCGGCCGATCGGCACCCGGTCGTCCGGCCCGCCTTCCAGCGGGCCTGCCGGTCCGCTTTCCGGGGTGTGCGGGCCGTGCAGGTCGACGGCGTGCGTGATGAGCGTGGTCTCGGTGCACCCGTACGTGTTGAGCAGGCGGACGGCGCCGAGGCCGAGGGCGCGCCAGTCGGCCAGCCGTACCGGGTTGACCGCCTCGCCGCCGACGACGACCAGCCGCACCGACGGCGGCAGGGCGGCCCGCTCGGCCGTCAGGTGATGGACCAGCTCGTGCCAGAACGCGGTGGGCAGGTCCAGGACGGTGATCCGCTCGGCGTCGATCATCCGCAGCATCCGGCGGAGCGACCCGGAGTAGGCGTGGTCGTGGAAGACCAGCGTCGCGCCCGAGGTCAGCGCGGGCAGGATCTCCTCCAGGCAGGTGTCCCAGTTCAGGGACGCGAACTGGAGCACCCGGTCGTCCGGGGTGATCCCGAACAGCTCGCGCAGCCCGGCCGTCACGACCGAGATCGCGCCCCGCGGCGTCACCACCGGCTTCGGCTCGCCGGTGGAGCCGGAGGTGAACAGGATGTACGCGGGGTCGTCCGCCGCGACCGCCGTGAAGCCCGCCGCGGGCGGATCGGCCGGACCGGGAAGCCGCGTCAGGCGCACCCCGGGCGGCACGGCGGAGCCCGGCTCGCCGATCACCGCGCGGCAGCCGCTCGCCGCGATCATCGCCTCCCGGCGCGGCCACGGGTACGCCGGATCGATCGGGCAGTAGACCCCGCCGGCCGCCAGCACGCCGAGCAGCGCGGCCACGGTGTCCGGCGAACGCGACGTCAGCACCCCGACCACTCCGGGATCCGGGCCCAGCCGGCGCGCCGTCGCCCGGACCCAGGCGTCCAGTTCCGTGTACGTGACCGTCCGGTCATGGCGCGTCACGGCCGGGCGGTCCGGATGAAGGCGCACCGTTTCGGAAAACGCTTTCATCACATCACGAAATGGATAGGACACACTTACCCCTTTCCATAGATGGCCACATACGGCGCGATACGCAATCCGAAGGCTGTTGCGGTACGAATGCGGGGAAATCGTGTTCATGGTGTTGGAGAGCACTGGATGCGAGCTTGTTTGGGACAGGATGCGCGCTGGACTTCATCCGGTATCTCGCGCATCACGGGGTGTTACAACGATGTTTCAGACGGAGAGCGATATGTCAGCTGAAACGGACCTGGCAGGTCTGGAGCAGGCCGTGAGAATCGGGCTCCTGGGAACGGTCCGGGCGT
The DNA here is from genome assembly GCF_013363975.1 of Nonomuraea montanisoli. Classification (GTDB taxonomy): domain Bacteria; phylum Actinomycetota; class Actinomycetes; order Streptosporangiales; family Streptosporangiaceae; genus Nonomuraea; species Nonomuraea montanisoli. Next base: position 55,850 of record NZ_JABWGN010000008.1, read on the forward strand.
CGCGGGGGCGCCACGAGATCCCGCTCGGCACACCGCGCCAGCGCGCCGTGCTGGCGCTGCTCGCCCTCGACGCCGGACGTACGGTGTCGATGGAGCGGCTGATCGCGGCGCTGTGGGGGGAACGGCCGCCGGCCGGCGCCCGGGGCCTGGTGCAGGGGTACGTGTCGCGGCTCCGGCAGGTCCTGGCCAGGGCGGGGGTCACGATCGTCCACGGCCCGCAGGGCTACCTGCTGGGCCTCGCGGCCGAGCAGGTCGATCTGCACGAGTTCCGGCTGCTGGTGGCGCGGGCCCGGGCCACGGACTCGGACGAGGCCCAGGCGGCGGGGATGCGCAGCGCCCTGGAGCTGTGGCGCGGGGAGCCGCTGACCGGCATCACCGGCGGGGAGCTGCTGGACCGGCTGCGCGACACGCTGAGCGAGGAGCGGCTGGCCGTCACCGAGGAGTGCCTCAACGCCGAGACCCGCGCCGGCCGTGACGCGGTGCTCATCCCCGAGCTGATCGCGCTGGTGGCGACGCACCCCCTGCGCGAGGGGCTGGTGGGCCTGCTCATGGTGGCGCTGTGCCGGGTCGGACGCCGCGCCGACGCGTTGGACCGTTACGAACACACCCGCCGGCACCTCAGCGAGGAGCTGGGGCTGGACCCCGGACCCGAGTTGCGCCAGCTCCGCCAGCGCATCCTGCGCGGCGACGTGCGCATGGCCCGCGCCCCGCGCCCGGCGCCCGTCGCGCACGCGGCCGTGCCCGCCCAGCTTCCGCCCGAGGCCGGGCCGTTCACCGGCCGTCACCAGGAGCTGAGCGTGCTCGACGAGATCGCGGTCCGCGGCGAGACGGCCGCCGTCGCCATGGTGACCGGCGCGGGCGGCGTCGGTAAGACCGCGCTGGCCGTGCACTGGGGCCACCGGGTCCGCTCGCTGTTCCCCGACGGCCAGCTCTACGTCGACCTGCACGGCTGCTCGCCGGAGCGGCCCCTGCCGCCGATCGAGGCGCTGGGCCGGCTGCTGCGCGCGCTGGGCGTGCCGCCGGAACGGGTGCCGGACACCGTGGAGGAGGCGAGCGCCGCCTACCGCAGCCTGCTGGCCGACCGGCGCGTGCTGGTGGTCCTGGACAACGCCGGCGGCGTCGACCAGGTCCGCCCGCTCCTGCCCGGCGGCCGGCGCTGCGTCACCGTCGTCACCAGCCGCGACCGGCTGACCGGCCTGGTCGCCCGCGACGGCGCGATCCCGGTGCCGCTCGGGATGCTCATGCCCGAGGAGGCGGTCTCGCTCTTCGACGCGATCCTCGGCAGCCGCCGATTAGCGGCGGAACCCGCCGCCGCCCTCGAACTCGCCCGGCTCTGCGGGTACCTGCCGCTGGCGCTGCGGATCGCCGCCGCCGCCATCGTCGCCGCGCCGGGCAGGGACATCACCGGACAGGCACGCCGGCTCACCCGGGCCCGGCTGTCCATCCTCGACCTCCACGACGACCCCCACGCCGCGGTCCGCGGCGCCTTCGACCTGTCGTACCGCCGCCTCGATCCGCCGTCCCGGCGGTTGTTCCGGCTGCTGGGGCTGCTGCCCTGGCCGGCCTTCACCCGCGAGGAGGCCGCCGCGCTGATCGGCGCCGGCGCCGAGGCGGCCGACCGGCTCCTGAGCCGGCTCTGCGCCGCCCACCTGGTCGATGAGTGCGGGACCGGCCGTTACACCTTCCACGACCTGATCAGGGAGTACGCGCGCGAACGGGCCTTCGCCGAGGACAGCCCCGCCGCCCGGGACCACGCCCTGGCCGCCCTGCACGCCCGGCCCGGCGAGGAGCCGTCCGCGCCCCGCCCCGGCGACGGCCGCCTCACCGTCGTCACGGGCATCGTCCCCGACGCGCCCGTACGGCCGCCCGCCCTGACGGACGGCGCCCTGTCGCTGGCCGAGGCGTCGCCGGCGGCCCGGGTGGACGGTGCTCTGTCGCTGGCGGAGGTGCCTGCGACGGCCCGGGTGGACGGCGCCCTGTCGCTCGCCGAGGCGCCACCCGCCGCCCGGGTGGACGGTGCTCTGTCGCTCGCGGAGGCGCCACCCGCCGCCCGGGCGGCCGGGCAGCACGCCGGCGGGAGCGTGGACCCGCTCGCGCGCTGGGTCGCCATCCGGCGGGCCGGGGTGAGGATGGTCTTCTAGCCGATGAGCGCACGGCACTTCCGGCGCCGGCCCGGCGCGTGCTCCAGGACGGGCGAGACCGGCCGCGCTCCGCCGCTAGATTGCAGGAGTGACGTCGGTGGAGCGGTGATGGGGGACACGGTGCGCGAATCGTCCGCCGGACAGGTGTCCGTGGACCCGGCCGCCGGGCGGCTGTCCGCGGACGATCCCGTGGTGGAGGCGGTGCTGACCGCGAGCCGGGCGCTGGTGGCCGTGGCCGCGCGCTCCATCGCGGCCGCCGGCGGTGACGTCACCCTTCCGCAGTTCCGGGCGCTGGTCCTGATCGCCGCGCGCGGGCCGCAACGGCTGGCCACCCTGGCCGAGGCGCTCCGCGTGAACCAGTCGACGGCCTCGCGCATGTGCGACCGGCTGGTGGCCAAGCGCCTGGTGCGGCGCAGCCGGTCCGCCAGCGACAGGCGTACGGTGCGCATCGCGCTCACTCAGGAAGGGCGGGCCCTGGTCGACGGGGTGACCCGGCACCGCCGTGGCGACCTGGCGCGGATCCTGGCCCAGCTCACGCAGGAGCAGCGCGACGCCATGGTGGCGGCTCTGAACACCTTCAGCCTGGCGGCGGACGAGCAGCCCATCGCCGAGGGGGAGTTCCTCGAGGAGCTCTGACGGGGGCGCCCGGTGGCCCGGCTACGGGGGGTCGCCGCGGCGGGTCGGCCTGGCCAGCTCGCTCAGGGCTTCGTCCAGCGTGGGCGACATGGCGTCGGCGACGTGAGCCTCGACGCGTTCGCCCCCGCCCGCCACGACCAGCCGGCCGCCCGCCTGCGTGGCGTACCGCACCGCGTGGGCGAGCAGGTCGCCGCCCACCGGGTCGACGGCGCTCAGCCGCTCCGCGTCCACCACGACCAGCGGCGGGACGCGCCGGGCGAGGGCGCGTACCAGGGGCTGCTCAAGCGTGTGAGCCGTCGCGCGGACGAGGGCGCCGCTGAGCGCGAGCACGACCACGGGGCCGGCCTCCCACTCCTCCACCCGCAGGGACGGCGGCTGCGACGGGTTCGGGCTCATGGCTGTCTGTCCTTCGGAAGGGCGCGACACGACGATGCCGACCAGACTTCCCGGCTCACCGTCGCCGACGGTAGCAGATCCTTGCCCTGTGCAAGAAATGTAGGAGGACATGACGTGCGTGATTGCTCCGTGCAAACCTTGCACACTGCGCTGAACCCTCGGCCGCCGCGCGGGCGTATCTGGGAGTGACCAGCATCACTCGGACGGGCCGCGTACGAGGCCCCGGAAGGGATGACGCGCATGAGACTCGGCCGGAGCCGCGCAATCCTCGTCAGTTGCGCCGCCGTCGCGCTGTGCGCGCTCGCCGCCTGCGCCCAGTACACGCCGACGCCCCGCTCCGGCGCCGGTGAGCTCGGCACGGCGCCGCCCGCCGTCGGGACCGAGCCGGCCGGCTCGCCCGTCCCCGCAGGCTCGCCCTTGCCGGCCCCGGCCGCGGCGGAGGCCGCCGCCGATACCGGCACCAGGGAGACCAGGTGGGGGCCGTTGTCGGAGACCGACCGCGACCTCATCAGGAAGGTCCGGCTGGCGAGCCTGTGGGAGATGCCCATGGCCCAGGACGCGATGCAGCGCGCCGGCAGGGCGAGGGTCCGGGAGGTCAGCAGGCGGATCGCGGCCCAGCACCACACGCTGGACGGGCAGGTCCGCGACCTGGCCGCGAAGCTGGACGTCACGCTGCCGGTGAAGCCCACGGACGAGCAGCAGGCATGGATGAGCGACATCTCCGGCAGATCCGGATCCGCCTACGACGTCGCCTACGTCAAGTGGCTCCGCCTGGCCCACGGCAAGATCTTCACCCTGATCGGCACCGTGCGCGGCACCACGCAGAACACCCTGGTCCGCCGCTTCTCCGAGCAGGCCAACGCGGCGGTGCTCAACCACCAGCGCCTGCTGGAGAGCACCGGTCTGACCACCCCCGAGAGCTTTCCCGCACCTCCCGAGTGACGACCGCGCGCAGCCGGTGATCGTTCGGACTCGCCAGGACGGCCCGTTGTTGGCATAGTGGACAACAACACTGTTGGCAGAGTGGACAACAACTCTCGCCTGTCCTGGAGAGGATCGACGTGGCCGAACGACAGCGCCGGCGGCGGACGCCCGAGCAGTCGCGCGAGGAGATCCTCGACGCCGCGACCGATCTCATCGCGCGGTACGGGCCGAACGGCGTGGGCCTGCGCCGGGTGGCCGACGCGGTCGGCGTCACGCACGGGCTCGTGACCCACTACTTCGGCACCTACGACGCGCTGGTCCAGGCCGTGCTGCGGCGCGAGAACGAGCGGCAACGCGAGCGCATGCGCGAACGGATGCGCGCCGACCAGGGGGTGCCGTACTCGGAGGGCATGACACGGGTGCTGTTCGAGACGCTGGCCGACGAGCGCTACGTCCGCCTGTGGGCCTGGTCCATGCTGCACACGGAAGGCGCGGGCACCGTGTCGGAGGGGCTGTCCGGTTTCGTGGACGCGATGGAGGCCGGCATCCGCATCGTCCTTCCCGGAGAGCGGATGCCGGACCGTGCCCGGATCGAGGCGGTGGTCCTGCTCGGGCTGTCGGCGTCGTACGGGTTCGCGCTCGGGAAGCGGTCCTGGCTCGCCGGGCTCGGCCACGACCCGGCCGAACCGGCGCACGAGGCGGCGTTCCGCACTGCGCTGGCCTCGATGCTGGCCCGTCACCTGGAAGGCGGCTCCTGATGGCGGGGTTCGAGGCGTTACTCGCTTCCGGAGCGGCGGTGGCCGGATCGGTGGCCGAAGACGCGGACGGCGCCGGACGGCTGCCGATGTTCGTCGGCCTGTTCGTGGTGGTGGTGATCGTGGTGACGCGGATGGGCGGACGGGAACTGCGGCCCGTCAAGCTGCTGGTGCTGCCGGTCGTCCTGCTCGCCGCCGGTCTCGCGCCGGTCCTCCCGCTCCTGCCGGAGGTGGAGCTGCACGGCATCGACTACCAGCTCATCGCCGCGGACCTGGTGGTGTCGGTCGGCCTGGGCGTCGTCCGCGGGTTCACCGTGCGGATCTATCCCAAGCTCGCCGCGACCTGGTACCGGTACGGGCCGGCGACCGTCGCCCTGTGGGGCCTGTCGATCGGGCTCCGCTTCCTGCTCGGAGGCTACGGCGCCGACCACGCCGCCACCGCGCTGTCGACGAGCGCGAGCGTCATCTTCATGCTCGGCCTGACCTTGTTGACGCAGAACGTGGTCGTGATAGCCAGGCGTCCCTCCGGCGTGGGCGCGGGCGCGTAGTTCGGTGAGCCCGGCGCTGGTGCGGGCGGGTGGTCCGGTCAGCGACCGGCCAGGCCGTACAGGAGGGTGTCGATCACCCGGGCGGCCAGGGCGTCGGGGTCGGCGTCGCGGGGGTCCCCGAGTGCTCGCCGTCGTTTTCATGATTTATGCGGTCGTCGTGCGTATAAGCGATTTTGTAACGAATTTCGTAACGAACCGCGACCCGCGCCATCTTGAAGGTGCACCTCACTCTACCCGCCGGCTTTATGATCTGTATATGATGTACACGCAAGAGCCCGGCGGGTGGCGCTGATGCACGAGACCGTCATCCCGATCCTGCCGTGCCGGGACATCGACGAGGTCGCCGCCTTCTACGGCATGCTCGGCTTCGACACGACCCACCATCAGACCCGCCCGAACCCGTACGTCGCTCTCCGTCGCGACGGAATCGAGCTGCACTTCGCCGGCATCGCCGGCTTCGACCCGGAACAGTCGTACGGCTCCTGCATCGTCGCCGTGGACGACACCGCCCGCCTGTTCGAGGACTTCGCCGCGAGCATGCGGGCCGCTCACGGAAAGCTCCTGCTCACCGGCATCCCGCGCATCACCCGGCCACGGAAGCGGAAGAACACCGGCGACGTCGCGGGATTCACCGTCGTCGACCCGGGCGGCAACTGGATCCGCATCTTCCGCTCCAAGGCCGAGCCCGACCCCGCCGCCCTCGCCGACTCCGCCGCCCTCGCCGACTCCGCCGCCCCCGCTGACCCCGCCGACGCGGCGAGCGGGCCGCTGGCGCGGGCGCTGGAGAACGCGATCGTCCAGGGCGACGCCAGGGGCGACACCCGTCAGGCCGCGAAGATCCTGGACGGCAAGCTCGCCAAGCCTGGTGACCCCGCCCCGGTCACCACCCTGGTCGAGGCCCTCGTCTACCGGGCCGAACTGGCGGTCCGGCTCGGCGACCTCGACACGGCCGAGCGCCTGCTGGCACGCGTCGCCGACACGCGCCTGGACGACTCGCAACGCCAGCGCCTCTCCGACGCGCTGGCCAACGCGGCCGACCTGGAGCTCGCCGTACGGTCCGCGGCTCCCTGACCGGATCGCCGCCCTCCGCCACCGGCCTCGGCGCGACGGAAGGGACGGCCGGTGGTGAGGTGGCGGCCGTGCGAGGCGATGCCGGACGGCCGGAGGGCCAGCTATACGATATGCCTCTCTAAAACGTCATTCCTCGCAGAAGCCCGCAAAGGAGGGCAGTGGATCTCGTCAAGCAGGGCGACGCCTTCGCCGCGTTCTGGCAGGAGCGGCATCTGTGCACGCTCTCGACCGCGCGTCCCGGCGACCCGCCGCACGTGGTCCCGGTGGGCGCGACGCTCGACCTGCGGACCGGCGTCGCCCGGGTGATCACCTCGGGCACCTCGGTCAAGGCCCGGCTCGTCGGCGAGGAGGGCGCGCTGGTGTCGCTCTGCCAGGTGGACGGCCGCCGCTGGTCCACGCTGGAGGGCAGGGCGGTGCTGCGCACCGGGGCGGAGGAGGTGGCCGACGCCGAGCGGCGCTACGCCGCCCGCTACAAGCCGCCCCGCCCCAACCCGGCGCGCGTGGTCCTGGAGATCCAGGTGACGCGCGTGCTGGGCAACGTGTGAACCGGCGTCGGGGCGGACGGCCGGGGCGGGCACGCGCCGCCTGGCTCAGGAGTACCGCTCGCACACGGTGAAGCTGGTGCTCTTGGCGGCCTTGGCCGGGGTGAGGAGGCGGAAGACGACGGTGTGCCGGCCCGGCTCGAACGCGCCGAACGGGTTGCGCCGGTTCTTGGCCGTCCCCTTCACCCAGTCCGTCTTCCAGCCCTCGTCCTGGCCGTCCACGATCCACCGGTAGCCGTACTCCGTCAGCTTCCCGGACGGCCCCTTGACCACGGCGACGGGGAAGAGACTCGGTGACCAGCAGCCCTTGTCCGTCTTCAGTCCGTCCAGCGTCAGGGACACCAGGCTGACGCCGCCGCTCGCGGCCGCGGTCGCGCTCCTCGTGGGGGTGGCCCGCTGCCGGGAGGCCGTCGGCTCGGGGGTGGCCGGCTTGGTGGTCGTCGGCTTCGGGGTGGCCGGCTTCGGGGTCCTGGAGCCGGAGGTCGGGTCGGCGGTCGACTCGGGGAGTGGCTGGCGCCGGGTGGGAGTGGTCTTCGGGCGGCCGGTCCGGGTGGGGCCGGTCTTCGTGGCCGTCGGGTCCTTCGTCCCGGCCGTGGCGCTCCCGGACGTCGTGGCCCCGGAGGGGCGGGCAGGGGACGCGGTCGTCGCCGGAGCGGGCATCCAGATGATCGCCCCGGCCACCAGGGCGGCGGACACCGCCAGGGCCCCCGCGCCCGCCAGGATCGCCCTGCCGGGCCGGGGGCCCTCGCCACGGGTCGCCGCCGTACCGTCGTGACGTCCCGCTGCGGGATGCGTGGGAGCGTGATGTCCCGGCGCGGGGTGATCGGGAGCGTGATGTCCCGCCGCGGGATGTGCGGGAGCGTGACGTCCCGCCGCCGGGCCGGCGGGAGGGGCGGGCCGGGCGCCGATGAGCCAGAGCAGCACGTCCTGCATGGCGGGCCGGGCGGAAGGGTCCTTGGCCAGGCAGGCGAGCACGATGGGGCGCAGCGGCGCGGGAAGGCCGCCCAGCGACGGCTCGTCGTGCAGGATGCGGCGGATCACCGCGGGCAGCGAGTCCTCGCCGAACGGCGGCGACCCGGTCGCGGCGAACACGATCACCGACGCCCAGGCGAAGACGTCCGCCGCCGGACCGACCGGCGCTCCGGCGAGCTGCTCCGGAGCCATGTAGGCGGGCGTGCCGACGACGCTGCTCGTCACGGTCAGCGACTGGCCGGCCGTACGGGCGATGCCGAAGTCGATGACGCGCGGGCCGTCGCGGCCGAGCAGGACGTTGGCCGGCTTGAAGTCGCGGTGCACCACCCCGGCGCGATGGATCGCGGCCAGCGCGGTCGCGGTCGCGACCGCGAGCCGTTGCAGGTCGGCGCCGCCGTGGCGGCCCGCCTGCTGGAGCGAGGGCCCTTCGACGTACTCCGTCACGATGTACGGCCGGCCGCCCAGCGACGCGTCGAGCACCTGGGCGATGCAGAACGGCTCCACCCGCCGCGCCGCGTCGATCTCCTTGGCGAAGCGGTGGTCGTCACCCGCCGGCCCGTCCCGCAGGACCTTGACGGCGACCCGCCGCCCGTCGGGCGCCTGGGCCAGGTAGACCACGCCCTGTCCGCCCGCCCCCAGCCGTCCGAGCAGGCGGTAGGGGCCGACGGCCGCGGGATCCTCGGGCCGGAGCGGCGGGGCCGTCACTGGTCGTCGTCCGGGCAGATGGTGAACCTGAGCGTCCTCGACGAGGTGGTGGGCCCGGTCACGCGCAGGATGACGGTGTGCGGCCCTTCCTCCTTGACGAGCGGGCCGACGAGCTGGTGGGTGTGGGACTCCGCGATGGGGCCCTCCGAACGCTCCTTGACCCGGCCGTCGAGGACCCATTCGTAGCGGAACGTGGTGGCCAACTTGGTCCCCTCCACGACGCCGAAGGTGTTGGTGTCGTTGATGTGACAGTTGCGGGCGGTGTCCATCCCGGGGCTCTGGGCGCGGATCGAGAGGACCTTGAACGACCCGCCGCCGCTCGGGCCGGTGGACCGGGTGGGTCTCGCCGAGGGAGCCGTCGAGGTGGGTTCGCGCGTCGGCTGCCGGGACGCCTCGACGGTCGGCTGCCGCGTCGGCCGGGAGGTGGACGTCCGGGCCGGTCGGGGGGTGGACGGCTTGCGTGTCCGCTTCGCGCGCTTGTGGGGCGCCGTCGCGGCGGGTGTCGCGTTGGTGGAGATCGCGAGGGCCTCGGTGGGAACGGGCCGCCGCTCGATGACCCAGCCGTTCATGGCGGCCCAGGCGACGCTCCCCGCCACCGTCAGCGCCACGGCCGCGGCCCCGGCGACCCGCCGCCCCCTGCCTCTCCGGCGCCCCGGCCTCCCGGGAGAGGTGACCGGCTCGCCGTGCCCGGGATCGGCCGCCCGGCTCGCCGCGGCATGCCCGCGGTCGGTCGTCCGGCTCGCTGCGGCGTGCCCGGGGTCGGCGGGGGCGACCGCCTGGCCGCCCAGCAGGCGCAGCAGCACCTGCTGCATGGACGGGCGGCGCGCCGGATCCTTGGCCAGGCAGTCGAGCACGAGCGCGCGTAACGGCTGCGGCAGCTCGCCGAGCTGCGGCTCGTTGTGCAGGATCCGGTTGATCACGGCGGGCAGCGTGTCCTCGCCGAACGGCGGCGACCCGGTCGCCGCGAACACCATCGCCGAACCCCAGGCGAACACGTCGGCGGCGGGCCCGACCGCCGTCCCGGCGAGCTGCTCGGGCGCCATGTAAGCGGGCGTCCCCACGATGCCGCTGGCTCCGGCCGGCCCCGCCTCGGCGGACCGGGCGATCCCGAAGTCGATCACCCGGGGCCCGCCGTGTCCCAGCAGCACGTTGGCGGGCTTGAAGTCGCGGTGCACGATGCCCGCCTGGTGGATGGCCGCCAGCGCGGTCGCGGTCGCGACCGCGAGCCGTTGCAGGTCGGCGCCGGCGTGGCGGCCCGCCTGCTGGAGCGAGGGGCCGTCGACGTACTCCGTCACGATGTACGGCCGGCCGCCCGGCGACGCGTCGAGCACCTGCGCGATGCAGAACGGCTCCACCCGGCGGGCGGCGTCGACCTCCTTGAGGAAGCGCCCGTCGGCCTGCCCTTCCCGCAGGACCTTGACCGCGACCGGCCCGCCGTCGCGTCCCGACGCGAGATAGACGACGCCCTGCCCGCCCGCGCCGAGACGGCCGAGGAGCCGGTAGGGCCCCACGGCCGCGGGATCGTCCTCCCGGAGAGGTTCGGCTCGCGGCATGGCACTCCTGTGACGGCAGATGGATCATCAGCACCATAGCGAGGATGTCTGACTCGCATTGACCACTCACCGCAAACGGGGCTTTTCCCCGGGATATCGGCGCGAGTCTGCAGGTTCCCCGGCATGCGTGACGCCACCGGGGCCCGCCATCGTTGAGTTCCGCTAAACGCACCGTTGCTTTTTCTGTCGTTGTTCCGGAGGACGCCCGCGCCGATCCTTGGTGCCCGGAGCCATCGCTCGGGCCGGGCCCCGCCCGGCCGTTCGGGGAAATCGGAGGAACCCGTGTCGTACGACCTCACTCGGCGCGCCGCGCACCTCGGCGGTCCGGCCCATGGCTGACAAGGAGACCAGCCCCGCGGCCGTCGAACGAGTGGCGTTCTTCTCCGACGCGGTGATCGCGATCGCGATGACCCTGCTGGCCCTGGAACTGCCCGTGCCGGAGGGGACGCGCCTGCCGGAGTTCGTGGCGTCCTTCGGCGAGCATCGCGACGAGTACATCGCCTTCCTGCTGGCCTTCCTCGTGGTCGGCGGCACGTGGCTCGCCCACCACAAGCTCTTCCGGTTCATGGCCGCCACCGACACGCTGCTGCTGGTCATCAACCTGGTCACGCTGTTCGCGCTGGTCCTGGTGCCCTGGTCGAGCAAGACGCTGGAGAGCGCGGAGGACGGGTCGGGCATCGCCCTGTACTCGCTCGTCATGGCCCTGATCGGCGCGTCCAGCCTGTGGCTCACCCTGCACGCCAGGCGGGCCGGGCTCATGCGCGAGGACACCCCCGAAGCGCTGTTCGACGGCATCTGGGTGAAGGCCGCGCTGCCGGGCGCCGTGTTCGGCGTCTCCGCGCCCCTCGCGCTGTGGATCCAGTCGTGGGTGTACCTCCTGTGGCCCCTGCTCTACCTGGGCATCGCGCTGTTCTACTCGATCCGGCGGCTGGTCAGGGGACCCTCCTGACGGCGGCGATCTTCACTGCCGTTGTCAGGATCTTCGAGCCGTCGCCGTTGTATCGTGCTGCCGTCGATTCGTCGAGGTCATCCTGTCGGAGTCGCCACGGGGCCCGGCCGATCGACGATGGGAGCACCATGCGAGGAAGATCCTCTCTGCTCGCCGCCGCCTTCGTGGCGATGGCGACGCTGTTACCTGTGTCGTCGGCCGCCGCGGCGGGCTCCGGAGAGGGAGCCGCGGCCACACCGACTTCGAGCCCGACGTCCACGCCCTCAGCGAGTCCGAGCGCGAGTCCGAGCGCGAGTCCGAGCGGCAGCCCCAGCCCGGCGCCCGGGAAGGGCCGCATCGCCTGGGCGCCCTGCGAGGAGGAGCCGTCCGCCGAGTGCGGCAAGCTGGCGGTGCCGATCGACTGGTCGCGTCCGAACGGGCCCACCATCGACCTGGCCGTCGCCCGCCGCAAGGCCACCGATCCCGCGGCCCGCGTCGGATCCCTGGTGATCAACCCGGGCGGTCCCGGCGGTTCGGGCGTGGAGGCCGCCTACGGCGCTCCCGGCTTCTTCACCGAGGAGCTGCAGAGGCGCTTCGACATCGTCGGCTTCGACCCGCGCGGCGTCGGCCGCAGCCACCCGGTGATCTGCTCGGCGTCGGTGTTCAACCAGATGCCGTACGCCGTCATGAGGAGCCAGGCCGACTTCGCCCGGTGGAGCGCCTACGCCAGGCGGTTGCGCGCCGACTGCCGGGCCCGTACCGGACCGCTGTACGACCACGTGGACTCGGTCCACGTCGCGCGCGACGTGGACGCCCTGCGCGCCGCGCTGGGCGAGGAGAAGCTCACCTACTACGGGATCTCCTACGGCACGCTGATCGGCCAGATGTACGCCGAGCTGTTCCCGGACCGGATCCGCGCCATGGCCCTGGACAGCAACATGGACCACAGCCTCGGCGTCAAGGCGTTCCTCGACTCCGAGGCCGCGGCCGTCGAGGACGCCTTCGACGAGTTCGCCGGCTGGTGCGCCCAGGACACCGCCTGCGCCCTGCACGGCAAGGACGTCCGGGCCGTGTGGGAGCGGATCCTGGCCAGGGCGCGCAGCGGCAAGCTGTACTACCCGGGCGTCACCGACCGCCCGATGACCGAGGTCCAGGTCCTGTGGCTGGGCATCGTGGGCACCGAGGGGCCCGCCTGGCAGCTCCTGAGCGAGATCCTGCGCGCCCTGGACGGCGGGGAGCCGCCGTCGTGGGTGCCTCCGCTGCCCGGCCGCGGCCCCGTCTCCGGGGACGTCGCCCAGCTCCCCACCGCGATCCTCTGCCAGGACTACCGGCTGCCGGTGCGCAGCTACCGGGAGTACGCCGCGCTGCTGCGCAGCTCCAACCGCCGCGCCCCGGACATGCGTTTCAACCCGATGCCCATGGAGGACCTGCCCGTCTGCCTGAACCACCCCACCACCAACCCGCAGCACCGGCTGCGGTACACGGGCAGCGCGCCGATCCTGCTGGGCAACTCCCTGCACGACCCGTCCACCCCGTACTCCTGGTCGGCCGCCGCGGCCCGTCAGCTCGGCCCCAGGGCACGACTGATGACGTACGAGGGCTGGGGCCACCGCATCTACGGCAAGGACGAGTGCAGCACGGTCCCGATCGACGACTACCTGATCTCGCTGACCGTGCCCCCGCAGGGCTTCCGCTGCCCGGTCGGCGGCCGGGTCGAGACCCTGCGCGAGAAGTCGCAGCGTGAGCTGTGGCCCACGGACGGGCTCCCCTGGGGAGGTTCGCTTCTGGGCTCCGGCCGACGCTGATCCGGCCGGCCTCCCGTAAGGAGCCGGCCTGCCGTAAGGAAAGGGGCGGCGCCCGCCGACGCGCGGGCACCGCCCCTTCACTTCTCCGTCACCGCGACTCCCAGCCCTCGCCGCGCCAGGCGCGCAGCTCGCGGCGCACCTGATGGCGGCTGCGGCGGCGCGTCTCGCGCCGGAAGTGGTACCACTCCCGGTTGCCGCCCCTGGTGAGGCATCCGAGCACGTAGTGGGCGGGGGAGCCCCAGTGGCAGACGCCGGCGCGGCGGCTCGGGGAGGCGCTGCCGGCGTCGACCTCGGCCGGCAGCGTGCACGGCCCGAACCGATGGTCGTGCACGGGCACGCAGGTCGCCATGGGCGTGTCGGCCATCCGCACCCACCAGGGGCGGGTCTTGTCGGTCCTGCTCATACGGTCACCTTTCGGCTCCGTGACGCCCCGGGATGGGGCCGTCATGGGACCGTGCGCACCGTGATCACCTCCGACCTGGAAGATCCTGATCCCGACGCTACCGCGAACGGCGGGACCGCGCGCGAGCACGCGGACGGACCGGGGCAGGCGTCACTGGACGGCGCCGGACTGGGTGAGCAAATTCTCGTACCAGGCGTCGTACGGGTGGTTGGTCGCCGGGTGGTTGGCCAGCGGGGTCGTCGCCCGGGAGGCCGAGTCGAAGTCCCAGCCGCGCACCAGCCGCCCCGCCTGCCGGGCCGAGACGATGAACGCCGACTCGGTCGCCGGCGCGCCGTAGAACAGGGCGCCCTGCTGGAGCTCGGAGCTGTCGCCCTTCTGGTACTCGACGAAGGCCGTCTGCGGGTAGCGGATGCGGTCGCCGGCGAACCGGTCGGTGTCCACGCGCAGGGTCTGCGCCGGGGTCGGGCCGTCCGCGCCGGTCCACACGCGCACGCGCGACGTGCCGCGCACCGAGGTGGTCTTGTCGAAGCGGGCGTCGGAGGTCTTCGCGTTCCCGGTCCACGAGACCGCCGAGGCGCCGGTGTCCAGCACGCCGTCCCACGTCCAGTTCTGGCTGTTGCTCTGGCTGCGGTGGATCTCGCGCAGCCGCGTGCCGGCCGGGTCGGTGAAGGCGACCGTCGGCTGGACGCCGTTGTCGTACTGCCGGCTGGAGGACCAGGTGATCTCGCCGTCCGCGTCGAGGCGGCCGACGCGGTACCACAGCGTCGTCGTGCTCTGCGACTGGTGGACCTCGACCAGGTCGCCGTTGTCGTTCAGCGCGACGGCGGGCGTCTGGCCCGTGTCGTACCTTCCGTGGCGCCGCCAGGTCACCCGGCCGTCGGCGTAGGTGCCGGTCCAGTACCAGAGCACGCCCGCGCCCGAGTCGTGCACCTCGACGACCTGTCCTTTCGCGTTGATCGCGATCGCCGGGTTGTGGCCGAGGTCGCGCTTGTACTCCGCGCGGCTCTTCCCGTCGCCGGACAGCAGGGGCAGGACGCGGCCCCGCAGCGCGTCGACCGTCGGCGGGCTCGCCGGGTAGTCCTCGGCCCGCAGCAGGCGGGGGCCGAAGGCGGAGGTGAGCTCCCGGTTGAGCGCGGCGAGGTTGCCGGCCGCGAACGACGGGTTGTCGGTCAGGTCGTCCTTCAGGTCGAGCATGACGACGACCGGCGCGGCGGCGGGGTGCTGCGCCGACCAGGCGTCGACCACGCCGAGCCAGTCGCGCAGCAGGTTCGACGCCGGGTTGCCGGCGTGGTCGACCTGGTTGCCGGGGGAGTCGTGGCCGACGGCGTAGTCGCGCGCGCTCGCGTACCCGTTGTCGTGGACGTCGAGCTCGACGAAGCGGACGCCGTGGTCGAGCTGGTAGGTCAGGGACTTCCTGGCGCCGCCGATGTCGCCGGAGTAGCTGTTGTGCGTGGCGCGGAAGATCGCCGACGGTAACGGCACGTCCGCGTCGGCCTGGGCGGTGCCGCCGGTCAGCAGCACGGACGCGGCCACGGCGGCCATGGGGAGCAGGGCCCTGGAACGGGTCATCCTCGGATCCTCACGTCGGGGGGTGGTGGTGACGAGGGAGTTCGGGATCATGATCCGGAGCCGCCGGTGGTTTGTCCAGCCTTCCGGTCAGGGTGCGGACGATCAGCAGCACAGCGGCAGGGAAGGCCGGAGCGGAAGGGCGTAGGGGTAGAGGCTGAACCGCTCGCGCCCCCGCAGGAAGCCGGGGGCGGCTCCGGCGGGGAGGCCGACGGGAAGACGGTGCACCTCCCGCGTCGAGGAGTCGACGCACCGCAGGTACACCTCGGCGCCGGGCTCGAACCGGTGACGCAGCCGCCGGACGGCGGCGTGGACGTACCCGGCGGAGTAGCGATGCGTGTACACGTCCGGGAAGAGCTCCGTGAGCAGCTCGGCCGTCCCCGCCCGCCCGTCCGTCCCGGGGCCGCCCAGCCCCGAGATCTCGAAGTAGCGCGGCATCAGGCCATGGCGCGGCATGGGCAGGAAGAAGTGGCTGCGCCGGTCCGGGCGCAGGTTGCTGAACATCGCCATGCTGAAGTCGAACTTGAGGCCGAGATAGGGCGCCAGGCAGTTGACCAGGTAGAGCAGGACCAGGCACGACGTCACGTACGGGGCCAGGGCGAAGGGCACGGCCCACGTCCCGCGCGCCTCACCGGCGCCCGGCCCGAGGACGGTGAGCAGGCACCACAGGCAGGCGCCGGCGACGACGACGTTGTCGAGCAGCGCGACCTGACGCAGGCGGAAGCCGCGGAACCCGCCCAGCGTCGCGGCCACGACCCCGGAGCCGGCCAGCAGGGCGCAGAGCCCGGGCAGGGACAGCGGCGACAGCGACTCGACGTCCACGAACGCCAGCAGCCCGCCGAGCATGATCAGCGAGAACTGGGCATGACCGGCGAAGCCGAAGATCGCGTGCATGACCACGGCGGCGGCGATCACCCACACCGTGCGCACGCCCAGCGCCAGCCCGGCGGCGGCGCCGAACTCGGCCACGACCGCGCCGGCGGACAGCGCCACCGGCAGGCGCCGCGGCATCCGGCGCGGGCTGACGCCCAGCCTGAGCGCGTACTCCGTCAGGAGACCGCTGCCGCAGCTCAGCCGCGGGTCGAAGTAGTCGCGGTTCAGCTTGTGCAGGCCGGCGGCGAGATACGTGATGATCGTGAACTGCTGCACCAGGCGCAGCGCGTACGGGTCGCCGGGGCCGCCCCGGTGCTCCGGAGAGAGGCCGAGGGCGCGGTCGGCGGTGAAGGCCAGCAGCATGAACCAGGCCACGGCGAAGTGGTTGGGCAGCCGCTTGGGGAAGGACGCGGCCACCAGGGACAGCGCGGCGAGGGCGAGCGCCGGGGTCCAGCGCCACCCCGGGACCACGACGGCCAGCAGGGCGCACGCCACGAACAGGACGTGCGCCGCCACCCGTGCCGGCCCGGGCAGGCTCAGTCCGAGGACGGGGGCGTCGTCGTCGGCGAAGTGCCGCCAGCCCCGGGAGGACAGGTAGACGGTCTCGTGCACGACGAGCCCGAGACCGATGAGCCGCAGGGTCAGCAGACCGGCCGCCCTCCCTCACCGGCGGCCCTCTCGGCGGCGGCTCTTTCATCGGCGGCTCTCTCACGGACGGTCCCCTCGGCCGGCGGCCTCGCCGCCGGCCGCAGGAGCGCGTCGAGCTGCTTCGCGACCCCGGCCGGGGACCGGTCCGCCGCGAGGGACGACGCCAGCGACACGAGCGGCCCGGACAGCTCGACGTCCCTCCAGGAGGAGGGCCGGAACACCAGGTATCCGGGAGAGGCCCGGGGACGCAGGCGGCGGCCGGAGCCGAGGAGCAGCCAGCTCTCGGAGAAGGCGACGCCGTCCACGCTGAGCGCGCGGCCACGCCGGGCGGCGAACGCCCGGGAGTGCTCACGCAGCTCCGCGACGTCGTGCCAGACCGGCAGCGCGCGCGGCGGGCCGAGCGCCACCGCCTCCCGCAGCTCGCCCGCCCCCACAGCGGCGGGGACGTCGTCGCCGAACAGGAAGCGCTCGCGCTGGGCGTGGCCGCACCGGGAGCGGATGGCGGCGAAGTGCTCCGACGCCACCGCCCGCTCCCAGACGTCGTAGGCGCGGGAGCGGTCCAGGCCGGCCTTCACCTCGTACGCGAGCCGCTCCTCGAAGTCGTGGCCCGGGACGAGGTCCCGGATCGCGGTGACGCCGAACGTCTCGGGCGACCGCTCGATGGGCGAGTTCCGGTTCAGGCAGAAGACGGAGAAGTCGAGCAGGTCGATGCTCGACCGGTGGGCCGCGGTGAAGTCGATCGTCTCCTGGGCCTCCTCCTCCGTCTCGCCGGGGAAGCCGATGATGCACATGACGTGCACCCTGATCCCCACCTCCGCGCAGTCGCCGATGATCCGCTCGATCGTGGCGACCGTGATCCCCTTGTTCATGAGGTCCAGGACCCGCTGGTTGGCGGACTCCATCCCGAACGACAGCACCCGGCAGCCGGATTCGTGGGCGAGCCGGAAGTCCTCGCGGGTGAGGGACCTCTCCATCCGGGTCTCGCACCCCCACCGCAGGTCCGTTCCCGACTCCTTGATGGCGCGGGAGATGTGCCGCAGCAGCTTCGGCGACATCGACTCGTCGACGAAGTAGACGTGCCGGCAGCCGTGTCTCTCGGCGAGCGTGGCCAGGTCACGGCCGATGAGCTCCACCGGGCGCACCCGGTAGCTGTCGCCGTAGATGTGGTGGTGGGTGCAGAAGGCGCAGTTCCAGTAGCAGCCCCGCGAGGCCAGCAGCGGCAGCACGGGGGCGGGCATCAGGTAGTCGTGGAGCGGGAGGCCGTCGAAGTCCGGCGTCGGCAGGTCCCTGGCGGCCACGGGCCTGGGCATCCCGGTCTGCCGCACGTCGCCGTCCCGGCGGAAGATCAGCCCGGGGATGCCGTCGAGAGGTTCTCCGGTGTCCAGGTGGTCGAGGTAGGAGACGAGCGGCCGTTCGCCCTCGTAGACGACGAACGCGTCGATGAGGTCGAACAGCCATGGGTGGTGCCGGAGCCGGTCGCGGTGGGAGGTGAAGAACGGCCCGCCGAGCAGGATCCGCGCCCGCGGCCGTCGCAGCCGGAGCCATCTGGCCAGGGCGAGCGCGGGAGGGACCTGCCCGCGGTAGACGACGGAGATCCCGACGACGTCCCCCAGGAGTTCGCCGGGGGCGACGAGCCGGTCGTAGGCGGCCATGAACGGGCAGTCGTCCCGGGTGAGCGCCTCGCGCAGCCCCTGGGGGTCGGCCGCGGAGGCGGCGAAGACCGGGTCGACGAGGTTGAGCTGGTCGGGAGGGCGGTCCACGGTGGCGGCGGACAGGGCCTCGGCGATGACGGTGTCGGCGACGGCCATCTCCGCGGCGTCGTTGACGGAGGCGGCCGAGCGGACGGCCCGCAGCGCCGCCGGCAGCAGGTCCGCGACCACCGGGCCCCGGCCGGCGACGTCGAGGCAGTGCTGGAGGTGGAACGCCTCGCCGCCGCTGAGCCTGCGCCGCTCCAGCGCGCGGGCCGTCGTCTCGGCCGTGGTCACCCGCTCGCGGACGGCCCGCGGGGTCAGCAGGTGCCGGATGTAGCGCAGGTTCAGGTCCAGCTGCCCGACCTCGTGCCGGGACTCCTGCTGGACGTACGCCTTGAGCACCGCGGTGCTCAGGTACGGGTAGTTCGCCCCGGTCAGGGGCGGGAACACGAGATCGAGTGTGGCCATGATCTCTCTAGGAGAGTGCGAAGTCGATGGCGAACAGCTGGGCCAGGCGCCCGGTCCGGGCGTCCCCGCCGAACCCGTCGGAGGCCGCGTGGAAGTACTGCCCGTCGAACAGGACCATCCTGTTGAAGCGCATGTCGATGACGTGAGCCAGGTCCCACAGGGCGGGGTCCGCCGCGTCCTCGCGGAAGCGCAGCAGCTGCTCGCGCGACGCCCCAGCGCAGGAGAAGGCCCCGGTCGGGCGGTGGCGGAACAACCGCAGCCCTTCGCGGCCCTCGCAGTCGCGCGAGGCGCTGAGATAGCAGACCGCCGCCCAGCGCCCCGTCCGCTTGTGCGCGTGGATCGCGTCGTGCTGCCCGTCGAGGAGGAGCGCGAACACCCCCGCCGACGGGCGGCCCCAGAAGAGCCGGGACCGCTCTATCTCGTCCCAGTTCGGCTTTCCGGGAATGCCCGTCCGGCGGGCGAGCTCGTGGAAGACCTCGGCGGTCCGCGGATGGCGCTGCAGAGAATGCGTGCCCGCCCATGACCCGGTGAACGGTTTCGCGAAATCGGCCGAGAGGGCGAAAGCGCGGACCTCTTCGGGGTCGGCGTAATAGTCGTCCATGACGCGCAGGAAGAATTCCGGCGGAAGCGCCGTGCCGGAAACCCGCGGCGGGCCGGTCCGTTCAGTCATGCACGGGCGCGTGGACGCGATGCCGAATCCATTCGGGGATTCCCGAGCGTTCGAGCGACTGGTCGACCGCGATCTTCATGGCCTCGGCGAACGCGGTGTGCTCCAGCTCGAATCCCTCGTCGGCGGCGTACCGGCGGACCTCCTCGAAGGTCTGCAGCCGTTCGAGCTCGGCCTGCCGCTCCGGCGATTCGAGACATTGGTCGATGAAGCTCAGCGCGGTGCGGACACGGTCGACGGCGTCGTCGCGTGATGCCATGTGACCCCCCTATTGGTCCCGTGTTCCCTCAGGCTCGACGCATTGCGTGCAGCTGTCAACGTCCGTATGCGGACAAAGTTGGTGTTCCATTCGGGGGCGGGAAAAGGGGATCGCCGAATATCGAAATCTTGAAAAGGCATTCAGCCGTTGAGGCCGGACTCCAGGCGCGCCAGCGCCTCGTCGATCTCGGCGGGGCCGTCCATGGCCGGGTCCTGCGCCCACTGCCACCAGACGAGGGCGACGACGCCGAAGACCGCTCCGAGCGCGTCGCGGATGCGGGGGTCGTCCGCGGCGTGCCCCGTCTTCTCCGCGAGGAGCCCGCCGACCTCCCGCAGAACGCCGGGCGTCCTGCGCAGGTTGGCCGCCATCAGCTCGGGGACGGTCACCGCGAACACCTCCCGCGCGTGCCCCGCGGCGATCTGCTCCGGCGTGAGCGAGGCGAAGGCCGTGCGGAACGCGCGGCGCAGGACGGTGACCGGCGCGCCCGGCGGCTCGGCCGCCAGCGCCTCCACGAGCGGGGGGAAGCGGTCGAGGGTGACCAGGTCCTCCTTGGTCGGGAAGTAGCGGAAGAACGTGGCGGGGGAGACCTCGGCGGCCTCGGCGATCTGCTCGGTGGTGGTGGCGGTGTAGCCGCGCTCGCGGAACAGGCGGAACGCCTCGCGCAGGATCGCCTCCCTGGTCCTGGCCTTCTTGCGCTCGCGCAGGCCGCCGCCGTTGCTCATGCGCTCATTCTGCCGCATCCTGAGAATTGAAGATGTACTCTCAAATGAGAGTGGACTCTCAAAGGAGACGACCTGTGCGCGACGAGCAGCCCGTGACCCTGCCGACCCGGCGCGACCCCCGCAGCCCGTTCGCCCCGCCGCCCGAGCTGGAGCGGCAGCGCGCCGCCCGGCCGCTGGCCCGCCTGGCCTTCCCCGACGGGCACGTCGGCTGGCTCGTCACCGGCTACGACCTGGCCCGCGCGATCCTGGCCGACTCCCGCTTCAGCGCCCGGCCGGAGCTGCGCCACTCTCCTCTGGCCCGCCCGAACGTCCGCCCCGGCGGCCACGACCGGCCGCCCGCGCCCGGCTGGTTCCCCAGCATGGACCCGCCCGACCACACCCGGTACCGGCGCCTGCTCACCGGCCAGTTCACCGTCCGCCGGATGAGGCGGCTCGAACCCCGCATCACCGAGATCGTCGCCGACCGGCTGGACGCCATGGCGGCGGCCGGGCCGCCCGCCGACCTCGTGGCGGCCTTCGCGCTGCCCGTCCCCTCCCTGGTGATCTGCGAACTGCTCGGCGTCCCGTACGACGACCACGCCTTCTTCGAGGCGCAGACCGCTGTGATCGTCGACATGGACAACGACGAGACCCGCGCCATGAACGCCTTGGGCGCCCTGGCCGGATATCTGGGCGAGCTCGTCCGCCGCAAGCGCGCCCAGCCGGCCGACGACCTGCTCGGCGACCTGATCGCGGCCGGTGACCTGACCGACGAGGAGCTGGCCAACATCGCCCTGCTCCTGCTGGTCGCCGGGCACGAGACCACCGCCAACATGCTCTCCCTCGGCGTCCTCGCCCTGCTGCGGCACCCGGACCAGCTCGCCGCCCTGCGCGCCGACGCCACGCTGACCGACAACGCCGTCGAGGAGCTGATGCGCTACCTGACGATCCTCCATCTCGGCGCGCCCAACCGCGCCGCCCTGGAGGACGTCGAGATCGGCGGCAGCCTCATCCGCGCCGGCGAGACCGTGGTGATGGCGCTGCCGGCGGTCAACCGCGACCCCGCACGCTTCCCCGACCCGGGGACGCTGCGGCTCGACCGCGCCGGGGCCGGGCGCCACCTGGGCTTCGGGCAGCAGCTCGCCCGGATGGAGATGCGCATCGGGTTCCGCGCGCTGTTCGAACGCTTCCCCGCCCTGCGCCTCGCCGTCCCGGCGGAGGAGGTGCCGCTCCGCGAGAACGCCCTCGTCTACGGCGCGTGGCGCCTCCCGGTCGCCTGGTGAGGCGGCCGCGCCCGCGCGGCCGGCCGCCGCGCGGTCAGCCGGCCAGCCGCCGGCGCAGGTGCTCCTTGCCCTGCTCGGCGCCCTTGCGGCTCTCGCCCTGAGCCCTCCGGAAGAAGTCCGCGAGCTCGGTGTCGCCGTCCCGCTCGGCGTCGGAGACGTAGGTCTCCAGCCGCAGCGTGTTGCTCAGACACTGCTCGACGAACCAGACGAGGTTGTAGTCCTTGTCCTTGGTCCCCGTGACCGCACCGGTTTCCTGAGTCGACGGATCCATCAGTGCCTCCACTCCAAGACTCGGAGATACCCCGCGGCACCCGACATACCGACCCGTACCCGAGCCACGGCGGATGTACCACGCGGACGACGCGCACCCACCACGCCCCCGACCTGCGGGTGGTGGGTGTGACTGCTTTCAGTGATCGGTCAATGACGTCCTTCTCGACGGGGACCGGTGGGGCGGTGGGGCGGCGGGCGTGACGTCCTTCAGCGGGGCGGAGAGCCACCTCTCTTCCTGGGCGGGGCGGGGGGGCCGATGCCGGAGGAGGCTACGGGGCCGCTCTTCCGCTTTTCTTCCCTCCTGCTTCCGCCGCTCCGAGGACGCGAAGATCGATTCTGCGTAGCATGGTGGCGAGAGGGGCGGGAGAAGAGTGCGCTATCGGATCCTGGGGCCGGTCTCGGCGGAGGGGCCGGCGGGTCCGATCGGGCTGGGAGGGCCGAAGCGGCTCACGGTGCTGGCCGCGCTGCTGCTGAACGCGAACCGCACGGTGTCGGACGGCCGGCTGACGTTCCTGGTGTGGGGCGAGCGCGCGCCGCGGACCGCCGCCGCCCGCCTACAGGTCTACGTCCACGAGCTGAGGACCCTGCTGGGCAGGGAACGGATCAGCCGCGTCGGCCCGGGCTACCGCATCCACACCGCCACGGGCGAGATCGACCTGGAGGTGTTCGAACGGCACCGGGCCGCCGCCCGCGAGGACGTGGACGGCGGACGCCCCGAGGCCGCGGCGCGGCACCTGCGCGCGGCGGCCGCCCTGTGGCGCGGGTCCGCGCTGGCCGGGACCAGCGAGACGCTGGCCGAGCAGGAACGCCCCGGGCTGGAGGAGCGCCGGATCGGCGCCCTGGAGGAGCTGTTCGACACCGAGCTGGAGCTGGGACGCCACGGTGACATCGTGGACGAGCTGCGGGCGGCGGCGGCCGAGCACGCCCTGCGCGAGCGCCTGCAGGGCCAGCTCATGCTGGCGCTGCACCGGTGCGAGCGCCGCTCCGAGGCGCTGGCGGTCTTCAGGGACACCAGGAGACGGCTGATCGACGAGCTCGGCATCGAGCCCGGCCTGCCGCTGCGGCAGCTCCACCAGCGGCTCCTGACCGAAGAGGCGGAACAGGCGCCCCGGGCCGCGCGCCCGCCGCGTCCCGCCGAACTGCCCCGCGACATCCGCGGCTTCGCCGGGCGCGAGCGGGAGCTGGCGTGGCTGGACGCCGCCCTCGACACCGGCGGCGCGGTGTGCGTGCTCAGCGGGACGGCCGGGATGGGCAAGACGGCGCTGGCCCTGCACTGGGCCCACCGGGCGAAGAGCCGCTTCCCCGGCGGCCAGCTCTACGTCGACCTGCGCGGGTACGACCCCGAACACGAGCCGCTGACCGCCGCGGCGGCGCTGGCGCGGCTGCTGCTCTCCCTCGGCGCCGATCCCGGACGCACGCCCGGCGGCTTCGACGCGCGGCTCGGCCTCTACCGCTCGCTGCTCGCCGACCGCGCGGTCCTGCTGCTCCTGGACAACGCCCGCTCGGCCGAGCAGGTCGCCCCGCTGCTGCCGCCGTCCGGGGCGGCGCTGGTGACGAGCCGGCACCGCCTGGGCGAGCTGGTGGCGCGCGCGGGCGCCGGGCAGCGCTCGCTCGGCGCCCTGCCCGAACAGGACGGCATCCTCCTGGTGGACGGCATGCTCGGCCCGGCCGGGGACCCGGCCGAAGCGGCGGCCCGGGCCGACCTCGTCCGGCTCTGCGGCGGCCTCCCGCTCGCGCTGCGCATCGCCGCGGCCAACGCCGCCACCCCCTGGAACGGGACCGCGGCGGTGGTGAACGAGCTGACCGCGGAAGACCCGCTGACCGGCCTGACCGTCGACGGGACCGGTCATAACCCCGTCACGCTCGCCTTCTCCGTCTCCTACCGCGCCCTGCCCGCGGCCGACCGGCGCGTCTTCCGCCTGCTCGGGCTCGTACCGGGGCCGGACTTCACCGTCGAGGCGGCGG
The DNA here is from genome assembly GCF_013363975.1 of Nonomuraea montanisoli. Lineage (GTDB taxonomy): Bacteria > Actinomycetota > Actinomycetes > Streptosporangiales > Streptosporangiaceae > Nonomuraea > Nonomuraea montanisoli. Next base: position 79,623 of record NZ_JABWGN010000008.1, read on the forward strand.
CCGCGGCCGCCGGCCTCCCGCCCGCCGAGGCCCGCGCCGCGCTCAAGGCCCTGGCCGTGGCCCACCTCGTCGAGCACCATCGCGCCGACCGGTTCAGGCTGCACGACCTGGTACGGCTCTACGCCGGCGCGGAAGCCGCCGGCGACCCCGAGCGCGAGGCCGCCTGGAGCCGCCTGACCGGCTACTACCTCCGCCTGGGCGACGCCATCGCGGCCTGGTGCGCCCCCGACGAGATCCGGCTGCCTGGGCACGCCCCGCCGGCGGCCGGCCCCCGGGTCCCGCCCGCCGCCGAGGAGGTCTCCACCCTGCTGGCCGCGCTGGCCCAGGCCGTCCGCCGCGATCCCGGCCCCGGGACCTGGCGGCTGGCCGAGCAGGTGTGGATCATCTGCGACAGCACCGGCCGGCACGGCGAGTGGCTGGAGATCGCGCCGGCCCTGCTCGCCGCCGCCGAGAGCGCGGACCTGCCCGCGGTGCGGGCCATGCTGCACCACGGGATGGGCAAGGGCCTGTTCCGCGCCGTACGCCGCGAGGAGGCCGTCCACCATCTGGAACGGGCCGCCGGCATCGCCACCGCGTGCGGATGGGGGGAGGGCGAGGCCGAGTCCTGGGCGAGCCTGAGCTTCGCCCTGGAATGGACCGGCCGCCTCGAACAGGCCATCGTCCACAACCGCCGGGCGGCCGGCCTGTTCGCCGAGCTCGGCTCGGTCGCCGGGCGCTCCCGCACCCTCAACAGGCTCGGCATGCAGTACCACCACCTGGGCCAGCTGGAGGAGGCGGAACGCTGCCGGCGGGAGGCGCTCGGCCTGAGCCGCGAGCACGGACTGGCCTACGCGGAGGCGATCGACCTGCGCGACCTCGGTTCCATCTTGATCGACCTGGGCCGCTATGACGAGGCCGAGGCCACCCTGGCGGAGGCGTTCGCCCGGTTCGACGCGCTGGGCGCGGCCGGCGCGGCCAACGCGCACACCTGGCTCAGCCGGTTGTACTGGGAGACCGGGCGGTGGACGGCCGCCCGCACGGCCGCGCGCCGCGGCCTGGACCTCGCCCGCGACCAGGGGGACCGGCTCGTGGAGGCGGCGGCCCTGATCGCGCTGGCCGACACCGAGATCCGCCTCGGCCTCCTCGCCGAGGCGGACGGGAGTCTCGGCCTGGCCGACGCGTTCATCGGCGCGGCGAGCCTGCGGTGGCACCAGAGCTACGCCCTGGTCGCCCGCGCCCGGCTGCACGCCGCCCGCGACGACCTGGACGGCGCGGTCCGGGTCGGCCTGGCCGCGCGCGACACGGCCCACGCCGGCGGCTACCGCCTGCCCGAACTCGCGGCCCTGACGGCGCTGGCCGCGCTCCACGGCGGCCGGGGCGACCGCGCGGAAGCGGGGCGGGCGGCCGGGCAGGCCCTGGGGCTGTGCCGCGCGATCGGCCACGCGCCCTGCGCCGACCGGCTGGAACCGTTCCTCGGATGAGCGGGCCCGGCCGCGGGACGTCAGAGGTCGCCGGGCGCCTCGACCCGCGACGCATGACGATCCCCCTTGACCCGGACAAGGGGGATCCACGGCCCGCCTCCCCGCCTCAGGCGGGCGTCCGGCGGCGTCTCAGGTGCCGGCGGACCAGGAGGGCGGCGCCAATGGCGAGGATCGCCAGCGCTCCCGCCGCGGCCAGCCCCCACGCCAGCGGGGAGTCCAGGCTGGCGGCCAGACCGATGGCGCCGGCCTGAGCCGGGAACGACAGGCTGCCCGTCGCGGTCCGCCTGATCTCGCCGCTGCGCAGCATGATCCGGAACTGCCACGGGCCGTTCGGCAGGTCCTCGCCGAGGGTCACGGTGATGCGGCCGCGGTCGCCGGGCGCCAGGGTCGTGCCGCGCTCGATGGGGAACGGCCCCGCGCTCAGCCCGCTCGGCCCGCCGGACAGCGCCACCTGCCCTTCGAGGTCGACGGCCCGGTGGCCGGTGTTGGCGACGTCCGCCACGATCGACGGCCGCCCCTCCTCGGTCCTGCGCGGGACGATCTCGCCGATCTCGAAGTCGGACGGCAGCTCCCCGCCGGGGCCGACGTCCAGGTACGCGCGGATGCCGACCCGGTTGACCAGGGCGACGTTGCCCTTCGGGCCGGGGTCGGAGGAGGCGACCTCCGCCCAGATGACGGCGTACCGCTCGCCCTCCGTGGCCTTGTCCGGCACGCGGACGGTGGCCTTCACCTCCGCGCGGCCGCCGGGTCCGAGTCGCACTCTGGAGCGGTCCAGGGTGATCCACGAACTGAGCTCGTTCGTGGTGCCGAAGGGCGCGAAGGTGAAGCGGCCCTTCTCGATGCCGGCGGCGCCCGTGTACAGCCGCGCGCGGACGGGCCGGGTCGCGTTGGTGACGACCTCGAAGCGCCTGCTGAAGGTGGTGCCGGGATTGACGTGGTCGACGATGTAGCGCTGGGCGCGCGGGTCGGCGACGCGGCTGGCGGGCACCTCGACAAGCCTGATGCCGATGGTGCTCTCGCCCGCCGCGTCGTTGTCACCCGCGCTCCCGCGGCCGGCCGCGGTGGCCGGCGGCGTCGCCCACGTCCCGAGCGAGGCGAGCGCGAGGAGGGTGGCCAGCGCTGCTCGGAAGAGGGGGCGGCTAGGCAACGGAGTGTCTCACCGTCCCGGTGTAGGTGCCGGCGACCGCCTGGGCCGGGACGTCGACCACGATGGTCGGCGCCCAGGAGGCGGAGTTGTTGCCCGATCCGGTGGTCTTGCTGAACGCGACGCGGACCTGGTCCAGCACGACCGCCGAGGCGGCGTTGGTCTGGCCGGGGACGAAGGTGCCCGTACCGGTGGTGGCGGTCGCGGGGCCGGACCAGTAGCTGATCCTGCTGTTGGCGATCGTCTCGGCGGGCGTGCCGCCGCCGGTGGTGAAGTCGGTGGCCGACACCTGCGCCACCCAGGTGGCCGTGAGCGCGGTCCGCGCGTCTGTCACGTTCACCGTGCCGATGCCCCCGCTGATGCTGCCGCCCGGCGAGCCGGTGCCGACGCTGACCGGGCCGTCGGGCACGGTGATCTGCAGGCCGGCGCCTGAGCTCACGGTGAAGAGCACCGTCGTGGAACACGTCGTCGACGCGGCACAGGTATCGGCCCGGGCGGGCTGCGCGGCCACCGTGGCGACGGTCACCACGGCGGCGGCGGCACACAGGGCACCGTAACGGCTCTTGAACACTGCCGATCCCTTCGAAGAAGCGCCCCAGACCGCGGGGCCCGACACACGGAGTCATAGTGGGTGTGACCGGAGAGTCCGGAACGTGACCCCACGCGGTGACTGGCGACTTTTTGCCGTGATCTGACGGTTCTCGGAAAAAGGTCGTCCGGGTGCTTCGAAAGGCGATTCCCGGGCGATCGGCGACCGAATGAAGGGCGATACCCAATTCTCCGGCCGCCACCTCGCGCATGTGATGCGTTGGCGGGGAATTTGCCGCCGGAAAACACGGCCCGCCGACCTGTCGCACCGTTTTCGATCTACGATTCCTTCGGCCTTTCCAGCCCCGCCGGACGAGAGACCCGAGGAGTCGCCACGTGAGGAAAGCGGCCGCCGTCATCCACGCGCTGATGATCCCCGTCGCCCTGGCGCACGGACCGGCCGTTCCCGGCGCCCAGGCCGACGTGAGCATGGCCGTCCACGTGACGGTCGCGGCGCACGTGTTCCCGCTGGAGATCATCGTGCCCGGCAACGCCGATCTGGGCACCGGCAGCCGGGGCGGCAGCATCAGCGCCTCCCTCGGCACGGTCACCGTCAACGACACCCGCTCGGGCAACCGCAGCTGGACCGCGACCGTGTCCGCCACGGACTTCACCACCGGCAGCGGCTCCGGCCTCGAGACCATCACGAAGGCCAACATCGCCTACTGGTCCGGCCCGGTCACCTCGCAGACCGGCACCGGCACCCGCACCCCCGGACAGGCCACGGCCGCGCAGCGCGTCGCCCTGACCGTGCCGGTGATCGCGTTCCGGGGGAGCAAGGGCCCGACCAACGCCTCCACGAGCTGGCAGCCCACGATCGTCGTCAGCGTTCCGGCGGGCGCGATCTCGGGCCTCTACACGGGGACCATCACCCATTCGGTGGCCTGACCACATCGCGGGCCGTTCAGCCGATGAATTGAGGGAGACGTGACCCGCCACTGGCGAAAAGGCCGCCAGGGCGCCGTGACGCGCACAGGATCATTCGGAACGCCGGGCGGAATTCTTTCCCGGCCGCGGGCCGCCGGCGGGACGGCTCGTCACCACGCGACTGTCCTGTCCGCAGCCCCGCATTCTCTCTCTTCGATCTGGAAGGATGTCATGCCTTTCCGCAGTCGATTCGTCGCCTCCCCGCTCGCGGCCCTGGCGCTGCTCGCCGCGTCCGGCCTGCCCGCTTCCGCCTCCGCCTCGGCCGACCCGCCGAGCCAGAACACGCACCTGCGCCCGTGGGTCAAGCTGTGCCTGACGCTCAAGCGCATGCCGGGGCATCGGCACATCCGGTGCAAGTACCCGCCGGCCAACCCCAACCCGCGCGCCGAGCGGCGCGCGCACGCCCTGCGCACGCCGTCGATGAGCGAGATCTCCATCCCGACGAACCCGGCCACGCCGGTCGGCATCACCAGCGGGCCGGACGACAACCTGTGGTTCACCGAGAACTACGCCAACAAGGTCGCCAAGGTCACCACCGGCGGGCTGTTCACCGAGTACTCGCTGCCCAACGCGGTCTCCGAGCCGGCGCACATCACCACCGGCCCGGACGGCGCGCTGTGGTTCACCGAGGCGATCGGCAACCGGATCGGCCGCATCACCACCTCCGGCACGATCACCGAGTACGAGCTGCCCACCGAGAACGCCTATCCCTGGGGCATCACCGTCGGCCCCGACGACGCCCTGTGGTTCACCGAGATCGACGCCAACAAGATCGGCCGCATCACCACCGGCGGCAGCATCACCGAGTACAGCCTGCCGACCTCCGGCGCGTACCCCTGCCTGATCACCACGGGCCCGGACGGCAAGCTCTGGTTCACCCAGGCGCTGGCCCAGAGCGTGGCCAAGATGACCACCACCGGGACGGTGACCGAGTACGGCGCCCCGAGCAACGACGCGATGCCGATCGGCATCGTCACCGGCCCCGACGGCAACCTCTGGTACACCGACGGAGCCGGCCGGGTCGGCAAGGTGACCACCTCCGGCAGCTTCACCGAGTACGCCGTCGGCGACCCCGACAGCTTCCCGTGGGGCATCACGCTCGGGCCGGACGACAACCTGTGGTTCGCCGAGCAGGTCGGCAGCAACATCGCCAGCGTGACCACCTCCGGGACGGTCAGCGAGTACCCGACCACGACCTCGATCGCGGGGCCGTTCCAGCTCGCCGTCGGCTCCGACGACAACCTGTGGGCCACCCTGGACTACGTCGACAAGCTCGCCGTCGTCACCCCCTGACGCCCGTCGTCCTGCGGACGTCGGAGGCGGCCGGCGGCGACACGCCGCCGGCCGCCCGCGCGTCCGCCCCCTTCAGAGATCCCGGCGCGCCTGGGCGGCGAGGAAGTCCTCCCAGGTACGGCGGCCGACCGCGTGGTCCGGGGCGAGGTTCGCGCCCTCGCGGAACGCGGCGGCGGCCCGGCCCGGCGTGCGCATGGGCACGACCAGCCGGCGCCTGCCCCCGGCCCGCAGGTAGTCGCGGGCCAGGTCCTCCATCGCGTGCACGCGCGGCCCGGCCAGGTCGGGCACCAGCCCGGCCGGCTCGCCGAGGGCCAGCTCCGCCAGCCGCGCCGCCACCTCGCCGGTGTCGACCGGCTGGAACCGGACCCCGCTCCAGGTCGGCAGCACCACCGGCAGCTTCGCGAGCTGCCGCAGCGTCATCAGGACCCAGTCGTGGAACTGGGTCGCGCGCAGCGTGGTCCACGGGATGCCCGACTCGGCCACGATCCGCTCGGCGGCGCGCTTGGCGGCGAAGTAGCCGAACATCGCCCGGTCGATCCCGCTGACGACGGGCACCCGGTCCACGCCGACGACCGAGATGTACACCAGGTGCCGCACACCCGCGGCCGAGGCCGCCCGCACCAGGTGCCGGGCCTTGTCGTCGTCGCCCTTGGCGCTGCCGGCGCAGTGCACCACGGTCCCGGCCCCGCGCACCGCGACGTCGAGGCCCTCGCCGGTGGACACGTCGCCCTTCACGTACGCGACGCCGTCGCGGGGCTCGCGGCCGGCGCGGCTGAGCACCCGCACCTCGCGGCCCGCCGCGCTCAGGAGCGGTACGACCAGGCGGCCGAGTGTGCCCGTACCGCCGGTGACCAGGATGGATGACGTCATGACTGTCCTGCTCTCGTGTCGTTGTCTCAGGTCTCTGCCTGCTCGACACGCGGCGGGACGCGAATGTGACAGGGCCACGCGCTCGCGCAGATCGTAGGAGCGGCGATCGGCGGCGGGAACGGGGCAGCGGCCCGGGACCGGGGGTACGGCCGGCGACCTGCGGCCGCCCGCGTGGCGGTGGGCAACTTTCACGATCGCCTGGCGGACATGCCCCGCACGATCTCGATGAGATGGCCGGAAATATCTACACTTTGTGGCGCAGGGCATTCTCGCGAATGCGGACCGCTACGAGGGCGGGGCGTCGTATGGCCGTGGAGATCAACCTCCTGGGGCAGCTCGAAGTCCGTGACGGCCGGCGTGCTCTGCCGGTGCGCAAACCGAGACACCGGGCGGTGCTGGCCACGCTCGCCCTCGCCGCCGGCCGTCCTGTCACGGTCGACCGGCTGCTCGAAGCCCTGGCCGGGCAGCGCGAGATCGGCTCCACCGTGATCCGGGTGTACCTCAGTGAGCTGCGCGGCATCCTGCCGAAGGACCTCATCGAGAACGTCCCCGGCGGCAGGGGATACCGCCTGCGCCTCGACCCGGGACAGGTCGACGCGCACCGCTTCAGGCGGCTGCTCGACCGGCGCGACGGCGACGCCGCCGGCCGCGAGCGGGCGCTGGAGGAGGCGCTGGCCCTGTGGCGAGGCGGCGCCCTGGAGGACGTCGAGTCCGACCACCTGCGCCGCATGGAGGCCGAACCGCTGGAGGAGCTGCGTGCCGCGGCCGTCGAGGAATTGTGCGGGCTGTGGGTCGCCAGGGGCGACTACCGGCGGGCGCGCGCCGACCTGACGGGCCTCGTCGCCGCGCACCCGCTCCGCGAGAGCGCCTACCGCCTGCTGCTCGTCGCCCTGTACCGGTCCGGGAACCTCGGCGAGGCACTCGCCCTGTACGAGCAGGTGAGGCGGGTCCTGGACGAGGAGCTCGGCAGCGAGCCGTCCGAAGAGACGCGCCTGCTGCACCAGCGGATCCTCCGGCAGGACCCGTCCCTGTCGGCCGGCCCGCGCGGCCCGGCGCCGGCGGAGCTGCCCCGGGACGAGCCGGACTTCACCGGGCGGCGCGAGCTGCTCGACCGGGTCGGCGCCGCGCTCGCGGCACGGTCCGGCCGGGCGCCGCTCCCGATCATCCTGTACGGGCACGCGGGCGCCGGGAAGTCGACCCTCGCCGTCCACGCCGCGTGGCGGCACCGGCGGCTCTTCCCGGACGGGCAGCTCTTCGCCGACCTGCGCGGCGAACCCGACCCCGGCCTGGTGCTCGCGCGCTTCCTCCGGTCGTTGAACTTCCCCGGAGGCTCCGTACCGGCGTCCGCGCAGGAACGCCTGGCGGCCTACCGGACCCTCACCGCGACCCGCTCCCTGCTCGTCCTGCTCGACAACGCCGCGGGCGAGGAGCAGGTGCGGCCCCTGTTACCGACCGGCCCGGGCTCGGCCGCCGTCATCACCAGCCGCTCGCCGCTGACCGGCATCTCCGGCGGCAGGCCGTACGAGGTGGACCTGTTCACCCCGGACGAGGCGCGCACGCTGCTGACCCGGCTGGGCGGCGCGGCCCGGGTCGAGGCCGACCCGACGGCGACCGGGCGCGTCCTCGACGCCTGCGCGGGGCTGCCGCTCGCGGTCCGCGTCGTCGGGGCGCGGCTCGCCGCCGGCCGTGACACCTCCACGGCGGCGCTGTCCCGGCGCCTGCGGGAGGAGCCGTCGCGGCTCGACGAGCTGCGGGCCGGCGACCTGGCCGTCCGCACCCCGCTGGAGCTGGCCTACGAGAGCCTGGACGACGACCTGCGCCCGGCGCTCGACCTCGTGGCGGCGCTGTCCGCCGCGGACTTCGCCGCGTGGGGCGCCCTCGCCTCGCCCGGCCAGGTGGCCGAGATCGCGGAGCTGGGCCTGCTCCAGCGGCTGGCGGCCGACGCCGCGGGACAGGACCGTTTCCGGCTGCACGACCTGGTGCGCCTGCTCGTACGGGAACGCTCCATCGACGCCGGCGGGCAGGCGCTGCCCAAGCTGGGCTCCCTGGCGCTGACCCGCGTCCAGGCCGCGGTCCTCCCCCTGGCCGCTGAGGAGTTCGGCGCGGGCACGGGGCCCGCGCCGGGCACGACCGAGATCAGGGACGGGGTCGAGTGGCTGGACGCCGAGCGTGGCTTCCTCGTGGCGCTGGTAGGCGACCTGACCCCGGCCCGGCCGGACCTCGCCTGGCGGCTGGCGCACGCGCTCACCCCCTTCTTCGACGCGCGCCTGCTCCTGGACGAATGGGAGACGGCGAACCGGCACGCGCGCGAGGCGGCCGACGCCGCGGGCGACGAGCGCGCCCGGGGCCTCACCGCCCGTGACCTCGGCGACCTGCGCCGTGCCCGGCGGGACCTCGGCGCGGCCGTGCGGGCGTACGACGAGAGCATGGGACACCTGGTCCGCCACGGCGGCCCCCGGGAGCGGGCCTGGCTGCTCCACCGCCTCGGGCTCGTCCACCTGGACCTCGGCGAGCATCCGCGGGCGGAGCGCATGCTCGCCCGGGGCCGGGCGGAGTTCCGGGAAGCGGGCGACCGGCGCGGCGCCGCCCGCTGCCTGCACGCGCTCGGCGTGCTCCGGCACCGCGAGGGCGAGCACGGGGTGGCCCGCGACTGCCTCATGAGCGCCCTGGCGGTGCTGCGCGACCTCGGCGACCGCCACGCGCAGGCCGCGTGCCTCGACGACCTCGTGACGGTCCGGCTCGCCCTGCGGGAGCGGGCCGCCGCTCGGCGCGCCGCGGAGGAGGAGCACGACCTCGCGGCCCGGCGCCTGCGCGACCCCCGGCTGACGGCGTACGGCCTGCTGAGCCTGGCCCTCGTGGGCCACGCGGAGGGCGCCCCGGCGGCGGGTGAGCAGGCAGGGGAGGCGGCGGCCCGGTTGCGCTCGCTGGGCGACCGGCACGGGCACGCGCGGGCGCTGGCCGCCGTGGGGGAGATCACCCGCCGGCGGCCGGAGCTGGAGCTCGCCCGGTCGATGTTCGCCGAGCTGGGCGACGCCCATGGCAGGGCGGGCGCCGAACATCTGCTGAACCGGCTCTGAACCGCCCCCGTCGCACTCTGGCCTCAGTCGCGGGGAGAGTCCCCGCGGGAAGGCAGGTAACAGCGATGAAGCGGATCATCCGGACGGCCGCCACGCCCGTCTCGGCCCTCGCCCTCGTCACGGCCCTCGGCGCCGGGACCTGCGCCTCCGCCGCGCCCGCGGCGGCCTCCACCTCCGTCGTCCGTACGGCCACCGGCGCCTCGGCCGTTCCCAGGACGGTCGCCGCGTCCGCGTTCTACCTGGGCACGTTGAACTGCGGGATCGTGACCTGCAGCCTCTACCTCAGCCGCGGCGTCACCCGCACCCTCGCGACGGCGTCCGACGTCGCACCCGACTTCCGGACGCGCTGCGCCGGCTCGTCGAACCGCAGGCTCGCCCTGGCGTGCGCCGCCCTGACGGCCGGCGTGGTCGCGGCGCGCTGGAAGCTGGCCGAGGCCGCGCGCAAGAACCAGTGCCTGCGCATCCGCTTCGTCCCGAACCCGCCCGCGGTCGTCGGGCTGTACTCGGACGGCAGCGTCTGGTGCCGGGACTGACCGACCGGCCCGTCCCGGCTGAACCGGCCGTCCCCCCTGGACCGCCGGTTCACCCGGCACGGCGAGGGGACGGCGGGCCCGCCGCGACGCGTGCCCGCCGTCCCGCGTCCACGCGGGCCCCCGGGCGTCGCCGCCTGCCGGAGCCGGGCGGATCTCGATCGGATATCGGCCGGAGACGCCGCCGGGCGGGCTGACCTATCGTCGGTGCGTCAGGCCGTCGGCGCGTCAGGCCGTCCACGGCCCGCCCCGGCCACGCCCTCGGGGAGGACGCGTGCCCCACCCCCCGCGTCGCATCGGCGGCTACCGGATCGTGCGGCGGCTCGGCCAGGGGGGCATGGGCACCGTCTACCTCGCCGAGACGCCCGGCGGCGAGCGCGTCGCGGTGAAGGTGATCCGCGACGAACGGCTGGACGACGAGGGACACCGCCGGCGCTTCGCCCGGGAGACCGCGATCCTGAGGCGCGTGACCGAGACCGCGCCCGCCTGCACGGCCCGGATCGTCGGCTCGGGATGGGACGACGAGCGCGCGTACCTGGTGACCGAGTACGTGGACGCGCCCGACCTGGCCCGGCGGGTGACGGACGGCGGCCCCCTGGCCGGGGACGAACTGCTCGCCCTCGGCACCGGCGTCGCCGCGGCCCTGCGGGCCCTGCACGAGGCGCTCGTGATCCACCGCGACCTGAAACCCGCCAACGTGCTGCTGGCCCCCTCCGGTCCCAAGGTCATCGACTTCGGCGTCGCCCAGCTCGCGGACGGCGGCACGACCACCCGCGCCGCGCTGGGCACCGCCGGGTACATGTCGCCCGAGCAGGCTCTGGGACACCCGGTCACGCCCGCGTCCGACGTCTTCGCCTGGGGCGCGATCATGGCCTATGCCGCGACCGGCCGCTGCCCGTTCGGCGAGGACGCCGTGGCGGCAGTGACGCGCCGGGTCGCCTACGAGGAGCCGGACCTGGAGGGCGTCGACGGCCGCCTGCGCGACGTGATCGCGTGGGCGCTGCGCAAGGACCCCGCCGCGCGGCCCGACGCCGAGCGGCTCGCCGCCGCGCTGGACGGGGCGCCCGTCCCCGCCCCGGACCTCTCCTGGACCGTCCCCGACCCGTACGGGCCGGCCGCCGAGGGGGCGCGGGCGGACGCGCTCCCGGAAGCGCGGGGGAGCGCGCGCCGGGTCACGCAGCGCGCCGCGGGTCTGGCGGCGGTGCTGCTGGGGGCGGCGGGGGTGCTGGGCGCCACCGGCTCGCTCAAGGCGCTGTCGGCGTGGCTGGCCGGGTGCGGGCTCGTGCCGCTGGCCGCCCCGTACCCCTGGCGCAGCCGCCGGCTGGGAGCGCTGGTCACCGTGGCGGCGCTGCTCGCCGCGCTCGGCGTCTCGACCGGCGCCGTGCCGATCGGCGCGCGGGCCTGCGCGGAAGCCGTCCGGGCCGACGCCGCCCCCGTGGAGCTGTCGGGGTTCGACACGACCCGCGCGGGCTCCGCGCGCGAGTCGGCCCCCGGCAGGTGGGCCGTGGCGGCCTTCGGCGGAGCGGCGGGCGACGAGTACACCTGGACGGGGATCAGGGGCGGGCTGCCGGACTGGTGCGCCTTCCAGGTGGACCTCGACGTCACCGTGCGCGGTCCGAGCCGGGCGCCCGCCGAGGGGATGGGCTGGGGGTACGGGCTCGGGGTCTGCTCGGCGTTCGACGGCGCGCAGCCGCGCGGGCTGTCGCTGCAGTACGCCTTCTACCAGGGCCGTACCAGGCAGGCCAACGCCTTCGCCATGACGCGCCTGCCCGCGCCCAACGACTACCTCCCCGACCAGCCCGCCACCCCGCCCGGCGGGCTGGACCAGCGGCGGCATCACTGGCGCGTCCTCTACGACCACGGCAGGGTGGCCTACCAGTTCGACTACGGCGTCACCCAGACCGCCTGGTACGCGGCCACGGGCTACCCGCTGCTCGCCGGCTGCCTCGGCTCGGAGTTCCTGCTGAGGGTCTGGCAGGCGCGGGTCGAGGTGGAGAACGTCCTGGTCAGCCCCGGCTGAACGGATCCTGAACATCGCCTTCCTAGCGTGGAGCGCGACGAAAGGAGCCCGACGATGAGATCGGTCCTGTTGGCCGCGGCCACCGCGGCGGCCCTGCTCGCCCCCCTCCCCACCCCCGCCCACGCCGCCACGGCGGACGTGGTGTGCGTCGCCCGTTCCTGGACCCGGGTCGACACGGTGCGGCTGGGCTCGCGCAGAGCCGACCTGTGGAAGTGCAAGGGGAAGCCGTACTACCACGCGGGACTCACCGGGGGAGCGGAGGGAGACCGGCTGCGGGTGTGGGTGCGTGACGACGTCACCAGGAGCAAGGGCTTCCAGCAGGCCGTCGCCGGATCCGACGGCAGGGCGGTCACGCGGGCCCGCGTGGCGGATGACGGGGACTCGGCGTGGGTGTGCGTGCGCCCGGTCGGCTCCTCCGCCTCCTGCTCCAAGGCCCACGTCTACGACGAGGTGTGCGACGACGTCGAAACGGGCCACACCCGCGGGACCATCCCCGTGGTCTGCCGCGACTGACGTCGCCGTTCTGTCGCGATCGGCGCGCGCGGCATAGCCTGACGGAGTGACGCATCCCCCCGACCGCCTGCCGTCCCGGCTCTGGACGGCACCCGCCGTCGCCGCCGCGCTCGCCGAGGGCGACGTGCCGGCGCTGCTCGACGAGATCCGCCGGGCGCGGGGGTGGACCCAGGCGCAGCTCGCGGAGGTGGTCGGGTACTCCCAGAGCTGGGTGTCCAAGGTGGTGCGCCGGCGGCAGCCTCTCACCGTGGACCAGGTGCGGGAGGTGGCCGTACGGCTCGGGCTGCCGCTCCACCTGCTCCGCTTCGGCGTGCCGGGAGGCGACGACCCGGCGGCGGACGGTGACTCCGGCGACCCGGCGGCGCTCACCGCACCGGCCGGCCCCGCCCGCGCCCGGCTGGACGAGGCCGCCGCGCCGAGCCCGGCGGGCAGCGCCCGGATCCGGCTCGACGAGTCCACCGCCGAGAGCCTGGCCGGCGTCACCCGCGCCCGGCGGCGGCTGGAGCCGGACACGCCCGCGCGGGAGCTCGCCCGCGAGGCCGTGGCCCACGTCGACCTGGCCGGCCGCGTCCTCGGGCACGTCCTCGGCACCCCGGTCCTCGGCCGGGCCGACACCCGCACCGCCGGCCACCTGCGGGCCGGGCTGAGCGAGGCGGCCGGGTTCGCCGCCTGGCTGCACGGTGACATGCAGGACCTCGGCACCGCCCGCACCTACTACCGGCTCGCCGTCCAGAGCGCCCGGGAGGCCGGGCACCCGTTGCTGGCCGCGTACATGATCGGCAGCCGGGCCGCGTTCGAGGTCGAGGCCGACGATCCGGTGCTGGCGCTCACGCTGGTCGCCCAGGCGCGGCGCGAGCTGGGCGAGCGCCCGCCGGCCACCGCCGGCGCGTGGCTGGCCAGCATCGAGGCGCTCGGCCACGCGGCCGGGCACGACGCCGAGGCCGCCGGCACGGCGCTGCGCCGCGCGGAGAGCGCGGTCGCGGCCGGCGAGCGGTCGGGCACACCGCCCTGGCCGTGGGTGTTCCCCTTCGACCAGGCCAAGCTGGCCGGCTACCGCGGCCAGGTGTCGGTACGGCTGGGCCGCGCCGAGGAGGCACGCAGCGCGCTGTCCGAGTCGCTGTCGGCGGGCAGGCCGGCGGTCAAGCAGCGCGGCGTCCTCCTGACCGAGATGGCGACGGCCCAGGCGATGGCCGGACGGCACGAGGAGGCGTTCCAGTCCGTCTCCAGCGCGCTCACCGTGGGCGTCACGTACGGCTCCGAGCGGATCATCCATCGCGCCCGGCGCTTCCGCCGCGCCTACACGGGCCCGGTGACGGCCACCGTCCGCACCTTCGACGAGAGACTGCTCGCGACGATCACGTAGGAAGAAGGCGGCACCATGTCCCGCATCGCGTTCACCGGCCACCGCGGACTCCCGCCGGAGACGGCCGAGCTGGTCGACGGCGCGATCCGGGAGGCGCTCGCCGGGCAGGGCTCCCTGCTCGTCGGGCTGTCATGTCTGGCCGACGGGGCCGACCAGATCTTCGCCCGCGCGGTCCTCGACCTCGGCGGGTCGCTGGAGGCCGTGGTGCCCGCCGAGCACTACCGCGAGGCGCTGCCCGAGGGCGCGCACCCGGCCTACGACGAGCTGTACGAGCACGCCGCGCGGGTGCACCGGCTGCCGTTCGTGGAGTCGACCTCGGAGTCGCACCTGGCCGCCGGGCGCCGCATGCTGGACGGCGTCGACGAGCTGCTCGCGGTGTGGGACGGGCTGCCCGCGCGCGGCGCGGGCGGCACGGCCGACGTGGTCGCCGAGGCCCGCCACCGCGGGATCCCGGTGCACGTCGTCTGGCCCCGCGGGGCCCACCGCGACTGACACCGGCGCGCTCCGGACCGGGCGGTCCCGCGGCCCGGCTCGCGATGTGGAACGCTACATATCCCCATAACAGACCAGTTTCAGCTATATGGCCTCACTAAGTCTCATGCGTACACTCCTGCCTCGTACGTAAAGATCACATGGGGGATTCTTCCGGCTGTCCTGTGCCGTGCGGTTGAGCGCGTTCGGGGGCTTGTTCCGCAGCTCACCGCCGTTCCCGGCTCAGGCGGGCCGCGCCGTCCGTCGGCGTCCCACGTCCCTCAGGCCCGTCCGGAACCGGACGGTCGACCCCTCGGAGGAACCGTGAGACTACGGTCTCTGCTGGCCGGTGCCGTGGCGCTGGCCGCGACCTCGGCCGCGCTCGTCGCGGCCCCGGCGGCCCAGGCGGCCACCGCCGACGACCCCGACGTCAGCCCCGCGCTCGTCACGGAGATCAGGAAGGAACACGAGGTACGCTCGATCGTCGAGCTCAAGCCCGGCCAGAGCGTCGCGCCCGTGGCCGACAAGGCCGAGAACGCCTCCGGCGGCATCGACGTCGTCGAGAGGGCGCCGAAGGGCTTCTTCGTCGTCGAGCTCGACGGCAAGACCCTGGAGTCGCTCAAGACCGACGACCGCGTCGAGGCGATCTACAAGGACGAGCTGTCCGTCGCCTCCCTCGACGTCAGCACCAAGGTGATCGGCGCCGACAAGGCCCACGAGGCCGGATGGACCGGCAAGGGCGCCGAGATCGCGATCCTGGACACGGGCATCGACAGCGACCACCCGTTCTTCGCGGGGCGCATCGTGGAGGAGGCGTGCTTCTCCTCCATCGACCCCGACTACGGCGCCACCTCGCTCTGCCCGAACGGCCGGCAGACGCAGACCGGCGCGGGCGCGGCGAACGCCGAGATCCCCACCTGCATGGCGGCCGGGGCCAACCAGTGCTACCACGGCACTCACGTGGCCGGCATCGCCGCGGGCAAGAAGACCACGGGCGCCCCGTCCGACGGCGTCGCGCCCGATGCGAAGATCATCCCCATCCAGGTCTTCACCAGGATCGGCGACAACGACGTCTGCCGGCAGTACGCGCGTCGCAACGCTCCCTGTTTCCTCAGCTTCACCTCCGACCAGATGCTCGCGCTCCAGCACGTCGCCGAGCTCGCCGCGGCGCGTGACGTCGTGGCGGTCAACATGAGCCTGGGCAGCGGCCGGTACACGGTGCACTGCGACGCCGACGCGAACAAGAACGCGATGAAGCGGCAGTTCGACGTGCTGCTGCAGCTCGGCGTGGCGCCGGTCGTCGCCGCCGGCAACGACGCCTTCGCCGACTCCGTCTCCACCCCGGCCTGCCTGTCGAGCGCCGTCGCCGTCGGCGCCACCGACGACCAGGACGGCATCGCGACGTTCTCCAACCGCGGCCCGCTGCTCGACCTGTTCGCGCCCGGCGTGCAGATCCGCTCCTCCGTCCCGGGCAACACGTACGGGGACCTGGGCGGCACGTCGATGGCCGCCCCGCACGTGGCCGGCGCGTTCGCGGTGATGAAGCAGGCCAACCCCGGCATGAGCGTCGCCCAGATCCTCGCCAAGCTGCAGGACACCGGCAAGGCGATCACGTACGGCGCGGTCACCACCAAGCGCGTCAACCTGGCCGCCGCCACGCCGCCCAAGGGCACGCCGACGCCGACGCCCACCCCCACGCCGACGCCCACCGTCACCCCGACCGTCACGCCGACCCCCACCGCCACGGTGACGGCCACCCCGCAGCCGAGCCGCACCGCGCAGCCGAGCCACAGCCCGTCGCCCACGCGCACCACCCCCGGCACGAGCGACCCCGGCGTCATCAGCATCGACCCCGACCCGGAGCCCGTGCCCGACACCTGCGCCCGCGGCCACGGCACCAAGCCCCTGAGCGCCAAGGGCTGGGCGACGGAGATGCTGAAGAACAAGGGCAGCCTCTCGGACCGGACGCTCCTGTGCTACCTGTCGATCGCCCAGAACGGCAGCACGGTCTTCCCCGAGCTGACCGACGCCGGCACGCTGTCGAAGGCGTACAAGGTGCTGGCCGTGAAGAGCGGGAGCGCGTCGGCGCTGCTGGACCGCGAGCTGCTGGCCTCCTGGCTGAACTACGCGCACGGCGTGTACAACGCCTCGGCGAAGGTGCATGGCTCGACGACGCTGAAGCAGGCGCTGACGGTCGCGGAGAAGCACCGTGCCAAGGGCGGCGCCGCGCAGCAGAAGAAGACGGCCGTGTACCTGTACAAGAACGTCAACCGGTAGGGACATGACCCCCCGAAGGGCCGGCTCCGCGTCCGCGGGGCCGGCCCTTCCGCGCGCGCTCAGCGCAGCAGCAACTGGCCGAGGGACACGGTGCCGACCACCAGGATGAGGAGGCGGAGCACCCGCGAGCTGAGCCGGCGGCCCACCGTGGCCCCCAGCCGGCCCCCGATGGCCGAGCCGGCCGCGAGAAGCCCGACCGCCGTCCAGTCGAAGTCCCCGGCGACCAGGAAGAACAGGGCGGCGGCGGAGTTCACCAGGGCGACCAGCACGTTCTTGACGGCACTGAGCCGCTGCATGCTCTCGTCGAGGAACGCGCCCATCAGCGCCATGTAGATGATGCCCTGCGCGGCGGCGAAGTAGCCGCCGTAGACGCTCGCCAGCGTCAGCCCCGCCAGCAGCAGCGGCCCGCCGTCGGGGCGCGCCGGCCGCCCGGTCGCCTCCCGGCGGCGTCTCACCCGTTCGCTGATCCAGGGCTGCAGGGCGATCAGGACGAGGGCGAGCGTCACCAGGACCGGGACGATGGTCTCGAACGCCGCGGCCGGCAGCGCCAGCAGGAGGGAGGCCCCCGTGACACCGCCGGCCAGGGAGCCGGCGCCCAGGCGCGCGAGCCGGCGGCCCTGGCCGCTCAGCTCCTTCCGGTAGCCGATGGCGCCGCCGACGGAGCCGGGGATCAGGCCGAGCGCGTTCGAGACCGTCGCGGTGACCGGGGGTAGCCCGACGGCGAGGAGGACGGGGAAGCTGATCAGCGTGCCGGAACCGACGACGGTGTTGAGGCCGCCGGCCGCGACGCCCGCCGCGAAGACGGCGAGCAGGTGCGCCAGTGTCACGCCGTGCGGCCCGTCATGGCGGCGGACACGGCGGTGGGCGTGGGGGCGAGGACGGCTGGAGTGAGGACGGCTGGAGTGAGGACGGCTGGAGTGAGGACGGCTGGAGTGAGGACGGCGACGCGGGGGTTCATCCCCGGATCATAGGAGGACGACCCTTCGAGCAGAGCCGAAGGGTCGTCGCCCCGAGCGGGGACGGGTGTCCCGCGAGCGCGAGTCCCGCGGGACACCCGCCGGTCACCGCGTGGCGCGGATCAGTGGTTCCACCACCAGCCGCCGCCGCCGCCTCCCCCGCCTCCGCCGCCGCCCCAGTTGCCCTTGCACCACTGGAGCTCCCAGGCGCCGTGATGCCAGCAGTACTTGCACTTGCGGCCGTGCCACCAGCGCCACGAGCACTTGCTGGCCGTGGCGGAGGTGAGGTGCTGGGACGAGGGCGTCGCGCACTTGGGGGCGGCGCTGGCGGCCGGTGTGGTGGCCGCGCCGCCGACGACGAGCGTGGAACCCGCCAGAGCGGCGGTGATGACGAGACGCTTGAGCATCAGAGATCACTCCCTGAGATGAGGATCGCCTTCCGGACATGACCGGCGATCTGGCTGGAGCGTCGAATTCGGTTTTTCCCGGGATACGCCGGATACGGCGCACTGAACTCAGGCTAAGGGGGGTGGTGGGCGCAGTCTCCCGGCAAGAGGCAAAGCCTTATTTCCGGATATATCACTGCACGTCGTGAAATATCTGATATGTGCGGATTGGCGGACTGGCGTGAGGGAATTCCATGGACGGCCAAACGATGATCCGGACTAGGTAAATTCCTCCAGCCTGCGGGTTTGTGGCTGTGCGGGCTCGTCCGGCGGCGTCGTCGCGGGCCTTTCCCGAGTGTCATGAGCCTCATCCTGGAAAGGCGGACCTTTTCCCGGGTGTGGGTAGGCGAAAAGGATCCCTTCGGGCCGGTCATGGAACGTCCGGAGTCGCACAGACGGTGAAATGTCGTGAAACGGGGGTCGGGTCAGGGGGCGGCGCTCACCAGATGGCTGTCGTCGTGCGGGTCGTCGAGCCGGTCCAGCCGGGCCCGTCCCCGCAGGCGCATCAGCGTCACCGCCGCCACCGCCATCAGCGCCCCCGCTCCGCACACCGCCCAGCGCGGCCCCGCCCAGTCGGCGACGACGCCCTGCAGGAGCCCGCCCACCGGGAGCGACGCCGTGTACGTCATGATCCGGCACGCCATGACCCGCCCCCGCATCCCGTCGGCGACGATGACCTGGATCGAGGTGTTCACCGATGAGATGACCGCCAGGAACGATCCACCCACGACGATCAGCGCCGCCACCCCCCACGCGTACCCCGGCGCCGCGCCGAAGGCGATCATGGACAGCCCGTACAGCACCAGCCCCCAGCGCACCACCCGGCCGAGGCGCAGCTTGTGGTGCCAGCCCGAGACGAGCGGCGCCGCCACGACCGCGCCCAGCCCGAGCGCCGCGTTGAGCAGCCCCAGCCCGACCGGCCCGGCCTCGAAGACGCTGCCCGCGAACACCACCGTGAACTGGAAGATCGGATGGCCGAGCACCCCCACCAGCACCGAGACCACCAGCGCCATGACGAGCCCCGGCTGGCGCCGGATGTAGCGGGGCGCGGCGAGGAAGCGGCGGGTCATCCCCGCGGGCGCCACCTGCTGGGGCCGCCCGGCGCGCGGGTGGATCGCCGCCAGCGCCGCGAGCACGAACAGGAACGACACCGCGTTCAGCAGGAACGTCCACGAGGGCCCCAGCACGGCCAGCAGCAGGCCCGCGATCGCCGGGCCGAGCGAGCGGGCGGTGTTGAACTGGAGGCTGTTCAGCGTCACCGCCGAGTGCAGGTCGCCGCGCGGCACCAGGTCGCTGACGAACGACTGCCAGGTCGGCATGTTGAACCCCGCGAAGACGCCGCCGAGGCTCACCAGCACGAGCATGACCGCCGGGTCGCGCTGCCCGGACGTCCACACCAGCCACAGCAGCAGCGCGGAGACCGCCATCCCCGACTGGGTGACCAGCAGGATGCGCTTGCGGGAGCGCCGGTCGGCCAGGGTCCCGCCCACCGGCGACAGGAACACGCTGGGCAGGAACTGCGCCAGGCTGACCAGCCCGACCCAGAAGGCGCTGCCGGTGATCTGGTACAGCACGTACGGCACGGCCAGGTTGCTCAGCCAGCTCCCGGTGCTGGAGACCAGGGCGCCGGCCCAGAAGACGGCGAAGTCGCGGTGGCGGAAGGCCCGCAGGGAGTGGCGCAGTCCGCGCGGCGCGTCGGCGTCCCCGCCCTCGGGAGAGGGCGGGTCGTCCGGGGAAGGCGTGCCGCCGCCGGGAACGGGTGAGCCGCCGGGGACGGGTGAAGGGGGCGCGGGGGTGCGTGGCTCGGACGGCTGCGACGGGGGAAGGCGTTCCTGCTTCACGCGTGCATTCCTCCCCCGTCAGGCGGGCGCGTCAGCGCCGCCACGCCGAGGATTGCGGTTTCCGCGTCCGGCGAAACGGGATGCGCGTCACTCGGCCGCGGGCGCCCCGGTCTCCAGGAGCCGGCCGCCGGACAGCTCCAGCCACCGATCCACCCCGATCTCCGCGAGGAACCGCTCGTCGTGGCTGACCACCACGAACGCCCCCTCGTACGCGGTGAGCGCGCCCTCCAGTTGCCCGACGCTGACCAGGTCGAGGTTGTTGGTGGGCTCGTCGAGCAGCAGGAGCTGCGGCGCCGGCTCGGCGAAGAGCACGCAGGCCAGCGTGGCGCGCAGCAGCTCGCCGCCCGACAGCACGCCCACCGGCAGGTGCGCCCGCGCGCCGCGGAACAGGAAGCGGGCCAGCAGGTTCATCCGCTCCGCGTCCGGCATGGCGGGGGCGAAGGCGGCCAGGTTCTCCGCCACCGTGCGCTCGGCGTCGAGCAGGTCGAGCCGCTGCGACAGGTAGGCGACCCGGCCGTCGGCCCGCGCGGTCCTGCCGCCGTCGGGCTCCAGGTCGCCGCTGATCAGGCGCAGCAGGGTGGACTTGCCGGCGCCGTTGGGGCCGGTCAGCGCGATGCGCTCGGGTCCGCGCACCGTCAGGTCGACGCCCGGCTCGGCGAACAGGCCGCGGGCCAGCAGGCGCTCGCCGAGGAAGACCGTGCGCCCGGCCGGCACGTTGGTCCCGGGCAGCTCCAGCGCGATCCTCTGGTCGTCGCGCAGCGCCCGCCCCGCCTCGTCGAGCCGGGCCTTGGCGTCGCCGACGCGGGCGGCGTGCACCTGGCCCGACCGCCCGGCCGACTCCTGCGCGCCGCGCTTCATGGTGCCGGCGAAGATCCGCGGGAGCCCGGCCGACTTGAGGTTGCGCGCGGCGTTGCCCGCGCGGCGCTCGGCCCGCTCCCGGGCCTGCTGCATCTCGCGCTTCTCGCGCTTGAGCTCCTGCTCGGCGCTGCGCACGGTCCGCTCGGCGGCCTCCTGCTCGGTGCGCACGGCCTCCTCGTACGCGCCGTAGTCGCCGCCGTAGAAGCGGACCTCGCCCCGGTGCAGCTCGGCGACGCGGTCCACGCGGTCGAGCAGCGCCCGGTCATGGCTGACCACGAGCAGGCAGCCGTTCCAGTCGCCGAGCACGTCGTACAGGCGGCGGCGCGCGGCGAGATCCAGGTTGTTGGTCGGCTCGTCGAGCAGCAGGACGTCGGGCCGCCGGAGGAGCTGCGCGGCCAGGCCGAGCGAGATGATCTGGCCGCCGCTCAGCGTGCGCAGGGCGCGGTCGAACGCGATGTCGCCGAGCCCGAGCCGGTCGAGCTGGGCACGGGTGCGCTCCTCGATGTCCCAGTCGTTGCCGATCGTGGTGAAGTGCTCCTCGCGGGTGTCGCCCGACTCGATGGCGTCGAGCGCGGCGATCAGCGGGGCGATGCCGAGGACCTCGGCCACGGTCAGGTCGCCGGCCAGCGGCAGGCTCTGCGGCAGGTAGCCGAGCACGCCGCCGACGGACACGCTGCCGCCGCGGGGCCGGTACTCGCCGGCGATCAGCTTGAGCAGCGTGCTCTTGCCGGCGCCGTTGGGGGCGACCAGGCCCGTACGGCCGCCGCCCACGCTGAAGGACAGGTCGGTGAACAGGGGAGTGTCGTCCGGCCAGGAGAAGGACAGCCGGGAGCAGACGATGAAAGCGTCGGACATGCGGGAGACCTCGTACGTGATCCCGGGCGCGCGACAGCCGCCCGGCAAGGGAAAAGGGATCAGGGAACGACGACTAGGGCCACGTCGGCGGCGTCAGATGCGCCTGCCGGGGCCGGCCGGTCTCCGGTATCACCCGGAGATGTCGTCGTCACCTGCCATGTCCGGTCTCCTGCTGCCCGCGGGGGCCGCGGTCTCCGGCCACCCGATCACGAAAGGATCTCCCACCCTAGCATCCCCGCCCCGCGTTCCGCGCGCCGATAACCGGGCGCCCGGTGCGCGGGAAACCGGCGCGGCTAGGGTGGTGGCCATGGGAATGGTCGGAACGGTCGGGCTGGTGCTGCACCCGCGACGCGACTCGGAGGAGGCCATCAAGGACATCCTCCGCTGGGCCGACGGGCGCCGCGTCACGGTGCTCGGCCTGCCCGAGGAGGTGGGCCGGATCGACTGCAGCGCGGTGGCCGTGGACGCCGACGCCCTCGTCGAGCGCTCCGACCTGCTCGTCAGCCTGGGCGGCGACGGCACGATGCTGCGCACCATGCGGCTCATCGCCGGGCGCCGCACGCCGGTGCTCGGCGTCAACCTGGGGCGGCTCGGCTTCCTCGCCGAGATCGACGTGCGCGACCTGCCCGCCACGCTGTCGGCCATCGACTCCCACGCCTACGCCGTCGAGCCGCGCATGGCCGTACGCGCCAAGCTGGGGGAGGAGGAGGTCACCGCGTTCAACGACATCGCGCTGGCCCGCATCCCCGGCGAGGGACTGGCCGCCATCAGCGTCACCCCGGCCGGCGACCCGTTCGTCCGCTACGCCGCCGACGCGGTGATCGTGGCCACCTCCACCGGTTCCACCGCCTACAGCTTCTCCGCGGGCGGGCCGATCGTCTCGCCGCGCGTCGAGGCGGTGCTGGTGGTGCCGGCGGCGGCCCACTCGGTGTTCAACCGCGCCCTGGTGCTGCCCGCCGACGAGGAGGTCACGCTGGAGGTGCTGCCGTCCAGCGGCCGGGTGGCCGTCGAGGTGGACGGCGCGGTGCACGCCCACCTGTGCCCGGGCGACCAGGTGTCGATCGTCGCGGTGCCGGGCGCGGCCAACGTGGTGCGGGTCGGCAGCACGTTCTACGAGCGTGCGCGGCGCAAGCTGGGCGTCGAGGGCAGCACCGCCGCCGGCTGATCGCCGGGGTCGTCGCGGCGGGTGGCGACCAGCGCGGCCAGGGCCGTGGTGATCGGCACGGCCGAGATGAGCCCCAGCGTGCCCACGACGCTGCGGATGATCTCCTGGGCGATGACCGGCGTCGTCAGCACCTCCTCCAGCGGTTGCGCGCCCACGCTGAACAGCAGCAGGAGCGGGAGCGACGCGCCCGCGTAGGCCAGGATGATCGTGTTGATGACCGAGGCGATGTGCGCGCGCCCGACCCGGCTGCCGGCCCGGTAGAGTCGCCGCCAGCCGTACGCCGGGTTGGCGGCGGCCAGTTCGGTGACCGTGACCGCCTGGGTGACCGTCACGTCGTCCAGGACGCCGAGCGCGCCGATGATGACGCTCGCCAGCAGCAGCCCCTGCGTGTCGATCCTGGTGCTGAAGCCCAGCATGAACGAGCTGTCGTCGGTGACCCCGCTCAGCTCGGCGAACGTGATCGCCCCGTACGCGAGCAGGCCCGTCACCGTGAGGCTGGCCAGCGTGCCGAGGACGGCCATGGACGTGGTCAGCGTGAACCCGTGGGTCAGGAACAGCACGGTCAGCATGATCGCCGCCGCGCCCACGATGGCCACCAGCATGGGCGGCTCGCCCTCCAGGATGCCCGGGATCACGAACGCCAGCAGCAGCACGAACGTGATCGCGAGCCCGGCCAGGGCCGTGAGCCCGCGCCAGCGCCCGAACGCGATCACCGCCAGCGCGAACGCCACGGCCGACAGCCACAGGGCACCCGTCCTGTCATGATCCGAGAGCTGGTACTCCGCCTCGTCCCCGGCCGCCTCGTCCCCGGCCGCCTCCTCTCCGGCCTCTCCGGCCGTCTCGCCCCCGGCCGCCTGGTCCGCGGCGGACCCGTCCCCCTCCTCGTCCCCGCCGCCGACGCGGATGAGGACCACGTCGTCGCCCGCGGTGAAGCGCCGCGTCCCCGGCCCCCTGGGCAGGGCCAGCCGCACGTCCCGGCCCACGTCCGGTCCCTCCTCCACGCGCACGGTCGCGTGCCCGCAGGTCGCCGGGTCCGGCGGCGCCGCTCCCTCGGGGGACTCCCCGCACGGCCCGGGGTGGACGGCCACGACCGTGCCGTCGAGCTGGTCGAGGCCCGCCCCGGCCGGCGCGGCGGCCCGCCCCGACGGCCACAGCCACACGAGCAGGACGACCGTCGCCACCGCCAGCGGCACCAGCACGGCCAGCGTCGCCACCACCGCCCGCCGCGAGGCTCCGGCCTCCCTGCGCCGGCGCCCCTGCCCGTGCGCGTGCGCGTGCGCGTGCGCGTGCCCCTGCCCGTCTGCGTGCCCGTGCCCGTGCATGTGCCCGTGGCCGTGACCGGCGCCCATCGCACCCCTCCCCACTGTCGCGATCAGTGACAGTAACGCACCCGCGGCCGGGTACTCGCCGCCGTCACGGGTAGGCGGACCCCATGACGACCTGGGTGGGCACCTCGGGGTGGCAGTACAAGGACTGGCGCGGCGTCCTGTACCCCGAGGGCGTGCCGCAGCGGCTCTGGCTGGAGACGTACGCCGAGACCTTCGACACCGTCGAGAGCAACAACGCCTTCTACCGCCTGCCCTCACCCGAGTCGTTCGCCGGCTGGCGCGAGCGCACCCCGGACGGGTTCGTCATGGCGGTCAAGGCGAGCAGGTATCTCACCCACATCAAGCGGCTCGCCGACCCGGAGGAGCCGGTGCAGCGGCTCATGAACGCCGCCTGCCGCCTCAAGGAGAAGCTCGGCCCGGTGCTCGTCCAGCTCCCGCCGACGTTCAGGGCCGACCCCGAGCGCCTCGACCGCTGCCTGGCCGCCTTCCCCGGCGGCGTGCGGGTCGCCGTCGAGTGCCGCCACCCGTCGTGGTGGACCGACGAGGTCCGCGCCGTGCTGGAGGCGCGGGGGGCCGCCCTGTGCTGGGCCGACCGCCTCGGCCGGCCGGTGGCGCCGTTCTGGCGCACCGCCTCGTGGGGGTACGTGCGGCTGCACGAGGGACGCGCCACGCCCAGGCCCTCGTACGGCGACACGTCGCTGCGCACCTGGGCGGGGCGGGTCCGGGACGCGGGCTGGCAGGACGCCTACGTCTACTTCAACAACGATCCGGGAGGCGCGGCGGTGCGCAACGCCACCCGCTTTGGGAAACTTCTTTAGGTGCACACACGCCTGTACCGCAACGGTGTCCTCGAAAAGGAAGGCTTCCCCGTCGAGGAGGTCTCCGAGTACGTCCGCGACCCGGACAACACGGTCTGGTTCGACCTGTGCCACCCCACGCAGGACGACCTCGGCGTGCTCAGGGAGGAGCTCGGCCTGCACGAGCTGGCCGTCGAGGACGTCGTCTCCGGGCACCAGCGCCCCAAGGTGGACAGCTACGACGGGCACCTGTTCATCACCGTCTACGGCATCCACGTCGACGACGGGCGGCTCGCCCCGGTCGAGGTGGACGTCTTCGTCACGGCCAACGCCCTGGTCACGATCCGCGAGGACGAGCGCTTCGACATCGGCCAGGTGACGCGACGCTGGGACGCCACCGACGGCACCCTCGGCGCCAACGGCGTCTCCTTCCTGCTGCACGGGCTGCTCGACTACGTGGTGGACGGCCACCTCGACTACGTCGAGGACATCGACGGGCGCATCGAGAACCTGGAGGAGCAGCTCTTCGACGAGGACCGGCCGATCGACGGCCGCGCCCTCCAGCGCGCCATCTACGAGCTGCGCCGCGACCTCACCCGCTTCCGCAAGATCGCCATGCCCATGCGGGAGGTGCTCGGCACCCTGCTGCGCCGCAACCAGGGCCTGGTCGCCGGCACCGCGATGGCCCCCTACTACGAGGACGTCTACGACCACGTGATCCGCGTCGACGAGTGGCTGGAGTCCACCCGCGACCAGCTCGCGAACCTGCGCGAGACCCGGCTGGCCCAGCAGGGCATGCGCCTCAACGAGATCATGAAGCGGCTCACCGGCTGGGCCGCCATCATCGCCGTGCCCACGCTCATCACCGGCTTCTACGGGATGAACGTCCCCTATCCGGGCTACGGGAGCGGCTGGGGGTTCTGGCTGTCGGCCGTGCTGATCGCCGGGATCTCCGTGGGGCTGTACGCCGCGTTCAAGAAGAGGGACTGGCTGTAGACCTCGCGGAAGGGCCGCGGGCACGGGCCGCCCCGGTCGTCCAGGGCGGGCCGTACCGTCAGGGTGATCTCGCGGGCGCCCGAGGCCGGGTGGAGCGGCAGGCAGCGCCCGCCCGCGACGAGCGTCCGGCGTCCGATCGGGGTGGCGATGAGCGGCAGCTCGTCGTACGTCACGGGGACGGCCAGGCGCAGCGCCCAGCCGCCGTCCGGGGTGCGCGAGCGCGTCCCGTCGAGGGCGTAGTAGTCGATGACGCCGCCGTTGGTGGAGACGACGGCCCACATGGTGAACCGGCCGCCGCGCGCCGTGAACACCTCCGCCGACGGCGCCCGGTAGACCGAATGGACGTACGCGAGGGCGAAGACCCCGGACGGCGGCAGCACGAGCCCGGCCACGGCGGGCCGCCCGGCCCCGGCGGCCGGGGCGAGCGCGAGCACGCACGCGAGCGCCCCGGCCAGGGGCAGCCGGCCGCGGGTCAGCCGGACGCGGGTCAGCCCTTCTCCTTGTAGTAGCGGGCCGCGCCCGGGTGGAGCTGCACGGGGGCGGTCTGCTGCCCGAGCCGGGGATCGAGCTTGTTCGCCTCCGGGTGGACGGCCGCGAGCTGCGCCTTGCGCTCGTACAGCACGCGGGTGACGTCGTAGGCGAGCTGCTCGTTCATCGAGTCGGGCACGAGCAGCACGTTGGCCACGCCGACCGTCTTGATCGAGCCCTTCAGCTTGTAGATCGACAGGTCGACGTCGAGGCCGACGTACTCCTGGCCGTACTTGTCCCGCATGGCGGCCAGCGCGTCGGAGGTGTCGAGCATGCGCATCTCCGGGCGGCTCGTGGCGAGGTCCACGATGCCCGCCGTGGGCAGCCCGCCGACCCAGAAGAACGCGTCGATGGTGCCGTCCTTGACGGCCTGCACCGACTCGTTGATCGACAGCTGCTGCTTGCTGACGTCGGTGTCGGGGGCGAGGCCGACGGCCTCCAGCATGCGCCGGGCCACGACCTGGGTGCCGGAGTTGGGCGGCCCGAGGGAGACGCGCCTGCCCTTGAGATCGGCCACCTTCTCCGCCTTGACGCCGGGGGCGACGACGACGTGCGCGTAGTTGTCGTAGATGCGGGCGATGGCCTTGATCGGTTGCTTCCCGGTGAAGGTGCCCGTGCCGTTGACCGCGTCGGCGGCCGTGTCGGACTGGGCGAAGCCGATGTCGGCCTTGCCGGTGGCGAGCAGCTTGATGTTCTCGACCGAGGCGGAGGTGACCGAGGCCGTCGCCTGGGTGTCGGCGATGCCGGAGCTGAGCTGCTTGGCCAGGCCGCCGCCGTACACGTAGTAGACGCCGGTCGTGCCCCCGGTGGCGATCGACAGCCGGTTGCCCCGCCCGCCGCCCGCCCCGCCGCCGCAGCCGGCCGCCGCGGCGGCCAGGACGGCGGAGGCGAGCACCGCGATGATCCGCTTCACGTTCGGTGTCTCCTTTGCCTGATGAGGTGGACGGCCGCCGAGACGGCCAGCACGGCGAGGCCGGCGGCGATGGGGACGGGTTCGAGGAAGAGCAGCAGCACGGCCGCGACCGCCGCGAGCAGCCGCTCGGGTATGCCGGGCAGCCCGCCGGTCGCCATGGCCAGCGCCGCCACGGCCACGGCCGAGACCGCCGCCATGAGCAGCACGGTGCCGATCGGGCCCTGCCCGAGCAGCGCCTGGCCGTTGGGGGTGAGCACGAACGCGAACGGCACCAGGAACGCGGGCAGCGTGTAGCGCCAGGTCATCATCATGGTCTTGTACGTGTTGCCGCCCGTGATGGCCGCCGCGGCGACGGCCGACAGCGCCGTCGGCGGGCTCACCTCCGACAGCACCGCGTAGTAGAAGACGAACATGTACGCCTCGGCCGGCGAGACGCCGAGCTGCGTGAGCGCCGGCCGGATGATGACCGCGGCGATGATGAAGCTGGCGGTCACCGGCACGGCCAGGCCCAGGAGCATGACGGCCACGCCCGCGAGCAGGGTCGTCAGGAGGAGGTTGCCCGCGGCGACGTCCACGATGATCGAGCTGAGGTTCAGGCCCAGGCCGGTCTGGGTGATGACGCCGACGATGATGCCCGCCGCCGCGCACACCGCGGTCACCGGCAGCACCTCCAGCGTGCCCTTGGCCAGCGCCTCGCCGACCCGGCGCGGCCCCATGCGGTGCGCCGGGTCGAGGAACGACAGCGCGAAGGCGATCGCGGTGGCGATGACGACGGACTGGAAGGCCGAGCGGTCCAGCGCCATCAGCACGATGATGAGGATCAGCGAGCTGAAGTGGTAGCCGAAGCGCAGCAGCAGCCGGCCGGCGCCCGGCGCGTCCACCTCGACGGCGCGCGTGCCGAAGCGGCGCGAGTCGATCTCGATGGCCAGGAAGATGCCCAGGTAGTACAGCAGGGTCGGGATCGTGGCGTAGAGCAGCACCTCCAGGTAGCTGACCTGGAGCAGCTCGGCGATGATGAACGCCGCCGCGCCCAGCGTCGGCGGCGACAGGATGGCGCCGATGCCGCCCGCCGCGAGGATGCCGCCGGCCGGCTCCCTCGGGTAGCCGGCGCGCCGGAGCACCGGCCAGGCGACGCTGCCCAGGCTGACCGTGGTCGCCACGCCGGAGCCGGACACGGTGCCGAGCAGGAAGCCGGCCAGGGTGACCGTCCGGCCCGGGGCCGAGCGGGAGCGGCGGAAGGCGGCGAAGCTGAGGTCGATGAAGAACTTGCTGGCGCCGGAGAAGTCGAGGACCGCGCCGTAGATGGTGAAAAGGATGATGTAGCTCGCGGCCACCTGGAGGGGGACGCCGAAGAATCCCTCGGTGCCGGTGTAGAGCTGCGACACGATCTGCGAGATGTCGAATCCGCGGTGCCCGATCGGCCAGGTGATAGGCAAATACGCCCCGAAAAAGGCATAAATCAAGAAAATTATGCAGATGATGGTGAGCGCCCAGCCGACCGTGCGCCGCACGGCCTCCAGGAGCAGCACGGTCAGCACCACGCCCGCCGCCAGGTCGAGCGACGTCAGCGCCGACCCGGAGCCCCGGTCGCGGAAGGCGTCGATGTCCAGCAGCGGGTAGACCAGCACGGCGAGGGACGCCGCGGCGAGCAGCCAGTCGGCCACGCCGGGCCGCTCACCGCGTCCGCCGGCCTCCGCTCCGGGCTCGCCGGGCTCGCCGGCGAGCGCGGGCACCCCGGCGACGCCCGAGGCCGGGGAGGTGGCGGGATCGGGGTCCCCGGCGGCCGGGCCGGAGTCGTCCTCCGGCCGGAAGCGTCCCCTCGCCCGCCGGACCAGCGACGACCATCCCGACCGGTAGCACAGGAACACCAGCGGCAGCGCCACCGCCAGGAACGTCATCCGCTGCTCCAGCGCCTCCACCGGCCGGAACACGACGATCAGCGAGTAGACGGACAGCAGGCCGCCGACGATCCGCACGCCGAGCCAGAGGCGGCCGGTGAGCACCCGGGCGGGGCGTTCCTGCTCGTGGGCCGCCGCCAGCTCCGGCGCGCGATCGCTCAGCTCGGTCACAAGGTCCTCCCCGAAACGGCGTTGCGGGGAATGTACGTTCCCTTTACCGAGCGAGGGAAGAGGCCGTTACCTTTCCTTGACAAGAAAGATCATGGGCTGCGTGAAAAAGGGTCATAAATCATCGCGCATTACCGCCCGAAAACGGCTGTCGCGGCCAACCGGAAATCCCGGAAACGCGTGATGGGCGCCGGGCCGGGGCGCACCGGGCGGGGCGGCGGCGGAGGCCGCCGGGCGATGCCGTAAAGTCGATCACCTAGCGGGCGTGACCTCCTAGGGGTGAGCCGAGCCGCCGCATCATGGGGCCTTTGCGGTGGCCGGCACGTGACGGGCCGTCGTGTCGACGAGCCCGTGCGCATCGTGTCCCCCAGATCCGTGCACCACGTCGTGCACGACTCCAGTCTTGTGAGGTCGCGTCGAATGACGACTTCGTTCACCCATGCACTGAGGCGGGCGTTCACCCGGACCCTCGCCCTGTCGGCGGCCGCCCTGCTGGCCGTGTGCGGCTCGGCCCCGGCCCCTGCCGCCGCCTCAGCGGACGCCCGGCAGGGCGTCCTGGCGGCCGGCCGCGCGCCCATGCTGCCGCTGTTCGTCCGCCGGAGCTCCGACGGGCACCTGCTCGCCTACGAACCCAAGGCCGGCGGCGGCCTCGAAGCGGCCGTGGACCTCGGGGGCGGCTTCGCGGCGGCGACCGCGCTCCTGCGCGCCACCACCTCGGAGGGCGGCGCGCGCAACGACCTGTTCCTGCGGCTGGGCGGCGAGCTCTGGTACACCGCCGAGCGCGGCGCCTCGACCATGCCCGTCGCCTCCGCCATGGACGTCCACAACCTGATCATGACCCCGGGCGACATGGGCAGCAGCGCCGCCGCCGACATCATCGCGCGGGACACGGCGGGCGCCCTGTGGCTCTACCCGGGACGCGCCGACGGCGGCCTGGCGGCCCGTGTCCAGGCCGGCACGGCCGGCTGGAACGGCATGAACGCCCTGGCCGGCTACGGCGACTACACCGGCGACGGCAAGAACGACCTGCTGGCCAGGACCACGGCCGGAGCCCTGTACATCTATCCCGGCACGGGCGCCGTCACCGCCGGCCAGGTCCTGGGCGCCCGCGTCAGCGCGGGCACCGGCTGGGAGACCTACACCGCCCTGGTCTCCACCGGCGACAACGACGGTGACGGCAGGGCCGACCTGATCGCCCGCGACCCGGCCGGCGCGCTGTGGCTGTTCAAGGGCACCGGCGTCGCCTCGGCCCCGTTCGCGGCCAGGGAGAAGATCGGCAACGCCGGCTGGAACGCCTTCAACGCCTTCTTCTGAGCGCCCCCGAACGCTCTGTCCCCCCTACCCACGGCTGAAAGCTGACCATGCTCACCGAAGCATCTTCCCCGCGCCGCACCCGGCGCTCCCTCTCAGGACGGCTGCGCGCGGGCGCCGCGGCGCTCACCTCGGCGACCCTCCTGTTCTCCGGCGCGCAGCTCCTGCCCCTGCCGGTCCACAGCGCGGCGGCCGCCGCGTACGACCTGCGATTCGCCGACGGCGACCTCGGCCACGCCGCCGACGTCCGCGCCGCCCAGTGCCTGCTCACGGTCATGCAGCGCAGGGGCGGCCAGGACCTGAAGTCCGTCGCCCGGGCGGGGCTCGCCGGCGACGACGCCACGCTCCTGCGCGAGGCGGCCCGCGACTACTGGAGCGACCCGGCGACGCCCCTGCACACCGCCTACGACAAGGACCAGGACCGGGCCTCGGCCAAGCTGGACGAGCTCAACGACCGCCACACCGTGTGGGAGGAGTCGCTCAAGGTCAACCCGCCCAAGGGCTACACCGAGGCCGGGTTCCAGTGGATCGACCAGAAGACCAACCCGTTCACCAAGGTGGGGCTGGTCGGCTGGGTCGCCAGCCGGTTCTGGGAGAACGAGGACGACCTCTACGAGGACCTGACCCCCCGGGCCGCCAAGGAGTCCGTGGACGCGGTCGACGCGATCGCCGCCGAGCGTTACCCCGAGAACGGCGACGACCAGGAGGGCTTCCGCGCCTGGGAGAACATGACCTCCGGCCACCCCATGTACGCCGACGACGCGCGGGCCTTCCTGGCCCGCGGCGGCTTCCCGGCCGAGGCGCCGGACCCGGGCAGCATGGAGTTCCGGGTCGACGTCGAGAACCTCAAGGCCCGCTACGCCTCCTGCACCACGGACAACCCGCCGGACCCGCGCGGGGTGCTGACCGCCGAGTTCGCCGCGGCCTCGGCCGAGTGGCGGCAGGAGGTCGACGGCCAGCGCGCCCAGCGCGACACCATCCTGGCCGAGGAGGCCCAGACCTCCGCCGACCTGCAGATCGCCGCCCAGGCTCTCGGCGAGGCGCTCGGCCAGTCAATCATCGCGGTGCGGCTGATCGACTGGCAGGCGTACTGGCTGAAGCAGACGCCGGGGGGACTGGACTACCCGGACCAGGCGCAGTTCACCCGGGTCAAGAACGACATCGTCAAGGCGCAGGCGATGGCGCTGGGCCGTGTCTACGTCGCCGGCCGGGCGGCCCAGTCCGCGCAACGGCACGCCGCCGCCGCCGTGGCCGCGCAGCAGGCCGCGTACGCCGTGGCCGACGCGGCGGGGCTGCCCCGGGGCCGCGGCCTGCTCTACGGCCGGCAGGCCGTGCAGGTGGCGCGCGCCTCGGCGGCGGCCGCGCAGGCGGTCGCCAAGGCGACGGAGACCGCCTCGAACGCGACCACCGCCTCGGCCGCCGACAGCAAGACGCTGATGGCGCTGGCCGAGACGCAGGCGCACGCCTCGCAGGCCGAGTTCCGGCGCATCGCCGCGCAGGAGGCCGCTGCCCAGGCCAAGGCCGCCGCCGACGGGGCCGCCGCCCAGGCCGCCCTCGCCGCGGAGAACGCGCGCAAGGCCAAGGACGCCCAGGCCAGGGCCGAGGCCGCCGAGCAGACGGCGAAGGCCGCCGCCGCCGACGCCAAGGCCAAGCGCGAGATCGCCGAGACCGAGCGCGACAACGCCCGCAGGCAGAAGGACATCGCCGCCCGGGAGCGCCAGAACGCCGCCACGGCCGAGCAGCGCGCCCAGAGCGAGCGGCAGACGGCGGCCGACGCGCTGCGCGCCGCCCAGGGCGCCGGCTCCACGGCCGCCGACAGGCGGGAGGCGGCGGAGGACGCCGAGCGCAGGGCGGCCGCTGCCCGGAGAACCGCGGTGGAGGCCGAGAACACCCGGGACGTCCTGCAGGCCAAGGCCGGCGCCAGCGAGGCGTACGCGGCGGCGGCCGAAGGCACCGAGGCCGCCGGGGAGGCCAGGACCGCGGCCACCCAGGCGCGCGGCGAGGCCGACCGGGCGACGACGGCGGCGACCAACGCCCGGGCCGCCGCCGACCAGGCCACCGCGGCCGCGGTGGCCGCCCGCGAGGCGGCCACCAAGGCCGAAGCCTCCGCCTCCCGCGCCCGCGCCGCCTCCGACGGGGCCCAGCGCGACGTGGCGATCACCAACGCCCAGGTCAAGAAGGCCCACGCCGCGGCGGCCGACGCCATCGCCGCCTCCTGGGCCGCGGCCATGAACGTCGTCGAGGCCAGGGAGTACGCCAAGACCGCGGTGGCCAAGGCCATCCAGGCCAAGGCGGACGCCGTCGCCGCGCGCAAGGAGGCCGACGCCGCGCACGCCGGCGCGGTGAGGACCGCCGGGTTCGCCTACGCCACCGCCCAGGCGGCCATGGCCGCCCGCGACTCCGCCATCCAGGTCATCAAGCCGGCCAACGACGCCATCGAGCTCGGCTCCCCGTTCAAGGAGACCGACGCGTCGGCGGGCCTGGCCGTGCTGACCGCCCAGGCGTCCAAGTCGCTCGCGGCCCAGCAGGCCGCCGTCGCCCAGGCCAAGGCCGCCCAGGCGAAGAAGGCCGCGGCCGAGGCCGCCGCCCTCGCCGAGAAGGCCGACGCCGACGCCAAGGCCGCGGCCGTCGCCGCGGCGCAGGCGGCCGACTCCGCGGCCAGGGCCGTGGTCTCCCTGGCCATGGCGCAGGCCGCGGCGGCCGAGGCGGCGGCGGCCGCCAAGGCCGCGGTGAAGGCCGAGGCCGACACCGTCGAGTACGACCGCCAGGCCACCGCCGACGCCGCGGCGGCCGACGCCGCCGCCACCACGGCGGAGGGATACGCCGACGAGGCCCGCGACTCCGCCGACGAGGCGGAGCGGGACGCCGCCTCGGCCCGCGCGGCCGCCACCGCGGCCGAGAACGCCGCCGCCGCCGCCCGCGACGTGGCCTCCAAGGCCGAAGCGGACGCGACCGCCGCCGAGACCGCCGCCGCCAACGCGCGCAAGAGCGCCGAGGAGGCGCAGGCCGCCGCGGAGCGGACCGAGGCGCAGGCCCGCGAGAAGACCCGGGAGACCCATCGCATCGCCACCTGGGAGGGCGGCTTCGCGCTGACGGAGACGTCGACGGACCTGACCGTCGACTCCTGGAGCGGGTCGTGCTCCACCGGCTGGGGCGGCGACGGGACCTGCGACATGGACATCCCGCTGCACATCCACGGCAAGGTCTACTACAACGTCGCCATCTGCACGATGACCAGCGAGACGACGGCGGACTGCGTCCGCACCAACCTGGTCGTCAAGAACGTCGACCTCATCGAGCACCGGACGTTGCACATGGACGTCCGCAAGGTGATCCAGGAGTCGTTCAACGCCCTGGTGCACGCCGTGCTCGGCGACTTCATCGACTGCGCCGACGGCAAGGCGTCGGGCTGCGCCTGGGTCGCCGGCGAGATCCTGGGCGCGGCGGTCATCACCAAGATCGCCAACAGCGTGGTCGGGTTCCGGAACGCCGTGCGCACGGGCGTCGGCGCCGAGGAGGCGGTGGCGGCGCTGGAGGCCGAGACGGGCCTCGAACGCGGCACCGTGCTCGGCCTCGAAGGCCAGGCGGTGGCCGAGCTGGAGGCGCTGGAAGGCGCTAAGGTTTCGCTCAGCAGCGTCCGGGCCGAGCTGATGGAGGTGCTCCGCCGCCGGACGCTGGGGCTGGACCAGGCGACCGGCGGATTCAGGAGGGCCGAGATGGAGACCGCCCTTCGCATCGAGTCGAACCGCGGCGTGCAGCTGCGCCGCTCGACGGGCACGAGCGAGGACTGGTTCGACCAGTACGGCCGCTCCTACGACGCGGTCGGCAACTTCGCCGCGC
Source organism: Nonomuraea montanisoli (assembly GCF_013363975.1). GTDB lineage: Bacteria > Actinomycetota > Actinomycetes > Streptosporangiales > Streptosporangiaceae > Nonomuraea > Nonomuraea montanisoli. Next base: position 114,056 of record NZ_JABWGN010000008.1, read on the forward strand.
AGTACTTCGAGAAGCAGTGGCCGGCGCTGCAGGACCAGATCCGCTCCCATCTGACGAAGGCGAGATTCGTGCCGGTCGACGTCTCCCAGTTCACGGCCGCCCAGATCGCCGAGGTCAAGGCGTTCATCGAGCCGCTGGGGCCGAACGTCTTCATCGTGGGGGGCTGATGGCCGCCGACATCATCGTCTCCGACGAGTACGCCTGGACCGCGTCCTCCGGGGTGTTCGCCTGGGTCGTCGAGTTCCTGCTGGAGGCCGTCGAGGACACGGCCACCAGGGAGGAGCTCGCGACCGTCCTGGAGGCCGGGCTCGGGGCCGTCGACCTGAGACGCCTGCCGGACGCGGGGCGCGCGCAGATCCTGCGGGCGCTGCGCGAGCACGTGGCGGCGGCGGCCGAGGCCGGGCTGTCGCCCCGGCAGCCCGAAGCCGACCGGCGCTTCACCGTCGGCCACGTCAAGGTCCTGGCGCTGATGGCCGAGGACGTGGCGAGGTCCGCCGGCGCCGGCTGACGGACCGGCGTCCGTGACACCGCGAAAAAGGGAGGGCTCCCGGACATTCGGGACCCTCCCTGGTGGGGGCGTGGCTCAGCCCTTGCCCGCCGCGTTCACGATGCGGGTGGTCGAGCGGTCGGGGATGGCCTCCAGCTCCCAGCACTCGGCGCCCAGCAGCGCGGCGGCGGCGCGCCGGCCGCCGGCGTGCGGGTCGCCCGCGGTGTGCGCGAGCGCGCCGGGCCGCATGGGGGCCAGCAGGTCGATGTAGTCCTCCGGGCCGTGCGCCTCCGGCGCGCCCGTCACGATGAACACGCCTGCCACGAACCGCAGCGCGGCCATCACCTCGGCCCGCTCGGCGGCCGGGTTGAGCGGCCGGCTCGGCCCCTTCCAGGCGCGGACCCGCGGGTCGTCCTCCACCCCCACGACCAGCGGGAGCCCGCGCGCGGCGACCGCTCCCAGGTAGCGCACGTGGCCCACGTGCAGGATGTCGAACACGCCGGTGACGACCGCCGCACCAGGCTGTGCGTACGGCTGCACCCAGACGGCCTCCAGGCTGCTCACGTGGGGACTCCTCCTCGTCGATGCGTCGATCGCAGACTACTCGGTCATGCGGAGGGGCCGTGCGGGTGACCATGGGAAAGGGCGTTCCTACCTTTTGGCCATATCTCCGGCCTTGGGGTTGCGCGTCTTATGACGTCGCCGTACTGGGGGAGGCCGCCGTGACACTGACCCACTCGCATGACCCGGACCAGGGGACGGAGCCCCCCATACGCGGCACACGAGACCTGATGCTGCGCTTCCGGGGAGTCCCGTCGCAGGTCCCGAGGGCCAGGCGGCTCGTCGCGGCGGTCCTGGGCCGCGACCACCCGCTCTACGACGACTGCGCGCTGCTCACCACCGAGCTGGCCACGAACGCCGTCCTGCACTCGCGTTCCGGGGCGGGCGGCTGGTTCACGGTGGCGGTGCGCGCCTCGGGGGCGGCGGTGCGGGTCTGGGTGGCGGACGCGGGCTCCGACGAGCCGCCCTGCGCCTGCCGTACGACGGGGGACCGGCGCGACCCGGACGGCGGGCACGCCACGAACGGGCGCGGCCTGCCGCTGCTGGAGGCGCTGAGCCACCGCTGGGGCCTCAGCCGCGCCGGCGGAGCCACGACGGTCTGGTTCGAACTCGCCCCCGCCGGATGACGCCCGTCACGGGGGTCCCGGCGCCGTCAGAGGTCGAGGCGGCACAGGCCCTCGGCCAGGGCCTTGGTGGTGAGCCGGGTGCGGCTGTCACAGCCCAGCTTGGTGAAGATGTGCTCCAGGTGCGTGGTCACCGTGCGCACGCTGAGCACCAGCGCGGCGGCGATCTGCGGGTTGGAGTCGCCGGCCGCGACGCGGGTGAGCACGTCCACCTCGCGCCCCGTCAGCTCGTACGGCAGGGAACACGGCCGCTCGGCGACCACCGCGCCCTGGATCGTCCCCTGGAAGCCCACCCCGGCGCGCAGCAGCCGCAGCTCGTGCCAGCGGCCGTCGCGCCCGAGCCACAGCCCGTGCCGGCTCAGCTCCCTGGCGTCGATGAACGCCCGGGCCAGCGCCGCCAGCCCCGGCTCGCCGGTCAGCGCCGCCGAGGCCGTGAACCCCGGCACGTCCCGGCGGGTGCCCTGCCGGTCGAACGTCACCGCGTTGAACCCGGCCGGCAGCCCCACCGGGTCGATGACGCACCGGGTCAGGTCGGTGACGTGCGCCAGCATCGGCGCGACCGCCGTGATCAGCGGCTCGGCCAGCTCCGGGAAGGCGTCGCGCGAGGCCAGGTGCAGCAGGCCCGTGTACCGTCCCTCGGCCAGGAACAGGGGCGCGGTCAGCCCGGCCGTCCACCCGTAGGGGGCGAGGTGGCGGCGGAAGTAACGCTCGGTGTCCGGCTCGGGCATGCTCACGGGGGAGCGGGTGGACATCGCCCGCCGGTAGGCGTCGAGCCCGGTGTACTCCTCGGCGGCGTCGCGGTCGATGCGATGATGGCCGTCGGAGACCACGCTGTGGTGCCGGCCGGTGGCGGGGTCGAACGCGACGAACTCGTACGCGTCGAGCGGCACCACCCGGCGCAGGGCCGCCATCGCGCCGTGCGCGCCGCCCCCTCCGGCGACCTCGTAGCCCACCTCGGCGAACGCCTGCAACTGGCGGACGTTCAGGGTGATCTCGGCCACGGTTCTTTATATCCCACCAGGACCCGGCCTTTCGCTCAGCCACGCTGCCGGTCCGCGCGTGGTGCGGGCGCGGATCGGCCCCCATGATCGCGTAATGTTTGCTGGCATGATGGCCGACCAGGTGGCGCGCAGGGTGACGGACGTGCTGGCACCCCAGGTGCTGGTCATCGCCATGCCGCCCCTCGTGGGACTGCTGGCCCAGGGCTGGGCGGGCGCGGCGTGGGGCCTGCTGGCCTCCGCGCTGTGCGGCGGCGTGCCCGCCGCGGTGATCGCGTTCGGGGTGCGGTCGGGGCGGCTGGACTCCCACCACATCGTCGACCGGGCCCGCCGCACCGGGCCGCTGCTGTCGGCGGTGGGGGCCGTGCTGGTCGCGCTCGTGCTGCTCGTGGCCCTCGGCGCGCCCACACTGCTGGTGGCGACCGTCACGGCCATGCTCGTCGCGCTGGCCGTGACCGTGCCCGTGACGCTGCGCTGGAAGATCTCCTTCCACGCCGCCGTGTCGGCCGGCACGGTGGTGGTCCTGGCGCACGTCCTGCCGCCCGTGCCCACCGTGCTCGCCGGGGGCGCCGTCGTGGCGCTGGTGTGCTGGGCCCGGGTACGGCTGGCGCACCACACGGCGGCCCAGGTGGGGGCGGGAGCCCTGGTGGGCGTCGCCGGCACCTGGGCCACGCTGGCGGCCTTCGGCGTGGGCTGACGTACCCGGCCGCATCAGGGGAAGCCTCCCACGGGAAGCCGGGCGTCAGGCGGCGTCGCGCCCCTCCTCCAGGACGTCCCGCGCCACGTCGGGCCGGTCGGTGATGACGCCGTCCACCCCGTGGCCGAGCATCCGCCGCATGACCGCCGGGTCGTCCACGGTCCAGGTGAGCACCCGCATGCCGCGCGCGTGCACCCGCCGTACGTAGTCGGAGGTGATGTCCCGGTACGACGGGTTGATCTGGTCGGCGAAGCGGGCCAGCTCGGCCAGCCGCCCGACGGACGGCGTCCCGAGGATCCCGACCGGCACGTCCGGGATGAGCGCGTGGAAGCGGCGGACGGAGTCCCAGTCGAACGACTGCACCACCAGCCGTCCCGGCTCCAGCCACGCGGGGGAGCGGCGCAGCTCGGCGGCGACGCGGGCCTCGATGCCGGGGTACAGGTGCGGCGCCTTGATCTCCAGCAGCAGCCCCATCCCGCTGCCGCTCATGGCGCTCAGCGTCTCGGCGAGCGTGGGGACCCGCTCGCCCGCGAAGCCGCCGCCGAACCAGGAGCCGGCGTCCAGCTTGCGGATCTCGGCCAGCGACAGGCCGGACACGCGCCACGGCGCCCGGCCGGGGAAGACCCGCTCGGCGTCGGTGGTGCGGGCGAGCGTGGTGTCGTGCATGAGGACGAGCCGGTGGTCGCGCGTCTCCTGGACGTCCAGCTCGTACATGTCGGCGCCCTGTTCGGCGGCCAGCTCGAAGGCGGCGATGGTGTTCTCCGGCGCGTACGCGGAGGCGCCGCGGTGGGCGACGGCGACGGGCCGCTCCGCGCGGGAGAGAGCGGCGCGGGAGAGAGCGGAGGCGGGCGGGGCGGTGACGGCCGCCAGGACGATCAGCATGGTCGCGATGACGAGGCCGGGTCGTCGGAACATGGGTCTCCTCGGGTCCGGGGGAGCGGTTCCGCCTTCGAACCTGACAATCGTGCATGACCATGGGTTGAGATTCGGGTTACTCCGGGATGTCGAGTGGGGGATGTGGCGTCGAGGTGGGCGTAGCGTGTCCCCCGCGCCACCCACCAGGTCAGGACATTTCCGGAAAGGTGACTCCGCCACGGGGCCCGGTCCCGTAACCAACCGGCCGATCGCGGCGATGTCCGGAACGAGGGCCGAGGGTGCCGGGGGCTCCAGGTCTGCGGCGGGGCTGCCGAGGAGGTGTGGTGTCGGGCCAGGTGAAGCGCCACACCGAGGAACGCATGGCCAGGATGATCGCCTACACCCGGGCCGGGACCACGCCCTTCGTCTACATCCCGCTGCTCGGCTGGGACGATCTCGCCCACCCGCTGCTGTCCGTCGTCACGGCGCTGGCGGCCACGGCCGAGGCGGCGTGGTTCTTCCGCCGCGCCTGGCGCTCCGGCGACCTGCGCGACCCGCTGCTCATCTGGGGCGACGTCGTCTTCTGCGTCGTGGTCATGCTCGTCGGCACGCGCGCCGCGTTCCCGGCGGACCGCAACGTGATCACGACGGAGTTCCTGCCGTACAGCCTGGTGGCGTCGGCGGCGATGGGGTTCGGGCTGGGGTTCGGCCGGCGGGCCGTGCCGGGAGTCGCGGCGCTGTGCCTGTCGTGGCCGGTCGCCCTCTACCCGCACTACGCCATCAAGGTGGTCTCCGACCTGCTCGGCTTCCTGCTCTGGTACGCCATCGCGGTGCTGATCGGCCGGGAGCTGCGCACGCTGGCGGACGCGGCGGAGAAGGCCCAGGACGCCACCCGGCGGGCCGAGCGCCTCCTCGCCGAGCAGGAACGCCTCACCATGATCACCCGGCACCGGGAGCTCACCCACCGGGAGATCCACGACCACCTGCTGCCCATCGTCGACCACGTCGCCGCCGGGCAGCACGTCGATCCCGGGCTGGCGCGGGCGGCGCGGCTCGGCGCGAACCGGGCGCGCCGCTTCATCATGGACCCCCGCGCCGCCGACGAGCTGCCGTTCGAGCAGCTCATGGAGGAGGTCTGCGACGCCTACATCGCGAGGGGGCTGGCGCTGACGTCGGTGATCCTCGTGGACGGCGACCCGCCCGAGGAGGTGGGCGAGGCCGTCGCGGCGGCGACCCGCGAGGCGCTCACCAACGTGCTCAAGCACGCGGGCGAGGAGGCGCGCGTGAACCTGTTCGTGGAGGCGGGCCCGGACCGGTTGGAGGTGGTGATCCGCGACCGGGGACACGGGTTCGCGGCGGGGCAGGCGCGGCCGGGCGGCGGATTCCTGCGCACGTTCGCCGCCGTCGCCCGGCACGGGGGCGTCTGCGACGTCACCTCCGAACCCGGGGCGGGCACGCGCGTCGCGATCCGCTGGCCGGAAGCCGCCCATGCCGGATGAGAGCCCCGGCGGCGCTCCCGGCGCGGTCCCCGGGGCGGGCTCCGCCAAGCTGATCATCGTCGACGACCATCCGTCGGTCACGGAGTCCATCACGCTGCGGCTGCTGGACGCCGGCTTCGCGGTCCTGCCCCCCGTCACGGACGTGGAGGACATCGACTGGGCGCTGGCCCCGGACGTCGCGATCTGCGACCTGCGGCTGCTGCCCGGCCTGTCGTGGGGCGGCGCGATCCGGCACCTGTCCTCGCACGGCTGCCGGGTGCTGGCCATGTCCGGCGTCGCCACGCCCGAGCAGGTGCTGGACGCGATCGAGCAGGGGGCGCGGGGGTTCGTGGAGAAGACGTCCGTGCCCGCGGAGTTCGTCTCGGCGGTCGCCGCCGTCGTCGAGGGCCACCACCACGTCTCGGCCCGGCTGGCCGGCTACGTCCTGGAGGACGTCCGCCGCCGCCCGCTGGCCGACGGCGAGCTCGGGCCGGTGGAGCTGGGCGTGGTGCGTGCCTTCGCCCAGGGCGACAGCGCCGCGGAGGCCGCGCGGCGCGCCGGGCTGCCCGAGGCCGAGCTGCACGCGCTGCTCGCGCGGGTCTTCGAGGTCGTACGGCGCCGCCGCAGGGACCGCCGCTACCGGCTGACCACGCGCGAGCGGGAGGTGGTGCGGCTGGTCGGCCATCTCGGCATGACCCGGCACGAGGCGGCCCGCGAGCTGCGCGTCAGCGAGGACCGGGTGTCGGACCTGCTGGCGGGCGTGCGCGACAAGTACGTGGCCTGCCATCCCGGCGAGAGCCGCAACCTGGCGCCGCTCAGCGCGGCCATCCGCTGGGCCAACGAGCTGGGCATCCTTCCCTAGCACAGGACAGCCTGGGCGGCAATCCCCAGCTTTCCGGGGATACCGGACCGTTCCAACGGCCGGTACCCATGAGATGACGACGGCTGGACCGGAGGGGAACATGGGCACTGAGCACTTGATGGGCGGGCGGCGGTTCCTGGTGGGGGCGGCGCTGCTCGCGGGCCTGAGCGTGCCGCTGGTCGCGCCGGCCCCGGCGAACGCGGTGACGGCGACGGCGTACCGGGCGGAAGGTCTTCAGGCGGCGGCCCGGGCTCGGGCGGCGGTGGTGCTGCGGGTGGGGCGGCTCCTCAGCTTCCAGCAGGTCAAGGGCACGCCCAGCGCCCGCGCGCAGGCCCGGGTGGCCAACGCCGTCTTCACCTTCTTCGACAACGGCACGTTCGCCTTCACCACCACCGACGTCCGCACCGACCTGTATCCGCTCCGCGGCCGCTACCAGATCAACGGCAACCGGGTGAGCATGACCGCGCACGGATCGTCGGCCATCGGCGGCAGCAGCGCCTTCACCGAGATGGTCGCGAGCATCGACTTCTCGTCCCGGCCCGGGGTGATGACCCTGGACTGGGCGAGCGGGGCGGGGTACGGGGCGGTGGTGAACGGCACGCGGTTCGGGACGGGGGCCTCCTCCCAGATCCACGCCCGCTTCACCGTGGTCCAGGGCTGACCGCGACCGGGGCGGCGCGCGTCGGGCGCGCCGCCCCGGTCGGCCCCGCGGGGCGCGGGCGGGTGGAGGGGACCGCCCGTGCCCCTGCCCGTCAGCCTCGGGTCACCTGAGGCCGTAGGCCCGGCTGATCGTCTGCTCGACGGTGTTCCCCTCGGCGTCGGCGGCCTGGACGCGCAGGCCCACCGTTCCCCTGGTGCCGGCCAGCGGCGGGTGGGTGAGGGTGGCGGTGCTGGAGGTGGCGTCCTTCCTCGACGTGGGGACGGGCGTCCAGGTGGCGCCGTCGTCGTAGGTGGCCCAGAGCTTGAGGCTGGTGACCTTGGCGTCGGGCTTGTCGTACGACCCCTGGTAGCCGGTGATCGTGATCCGGTGCGCCTGGCCGGCCGGCGTCCGGTTGTCCAGGTCCAGCCCGAGGTCGTAGCGGAGGTTCAGCTTCCGGACCGGCTCGCACGGGGCGAGCACGCCGGTGTAGAGCCAGCCGACGCACAGGCCGTCACCGATGGTCTGCATGCCGCCGGTCGGGCGCTTGGAGCGGAACGTCCAGGTGCTCGACACGTCGGTCGCGTACCGCTGGAGCGGGTTGGGGGTGTGGAAGACGTCGGTGAGCCGGTACGCGCCCTCCGCCTCCGGCAGCTTGAACCTCGGCATGGTGATGACGACACCGCCCGCGCCGGTGTCCTCGGCGACGAGCGGGATCTCCTGGCCGTCGCGGTAGAGGTGCAGCTCGTCCTTGCCGCCGTACTGCGCCCAGAAGTTCGCGTTGTACGTGAACGCCTCCTGGTGGGCCGGGTCCGTGCCCATGACCGGGAGCGTCGCCATGAAGACGTCCCCGGTGCGGCAGTCGAAGCAGGCGGTGGTGCCGCTGGCGACGGTCTCGGGCGAGAAGACCGGCGTGCCCGGCACGCGGGGCTGGGCCGCCCAGCGCTCGGTCTTCGCCCCTGCGGAGGAGTAGATGTTCGTGGACTGCGCGGTCATCCCCTGGCTGCGGACGCCGTCGTCGCCTCCCTCGTCGTAGCTGAGCCTCGTCGCGCGGGTCCACGACACGTCCCGCGATACGGGGCCGACGTACTCGGTCACGGCGTTCTGCGCGCGCCAGGAGTGCTGCAGGTCGGCGCCACTCATCAGCGTCCCGGGACGGGTGAGCACGGTCGCCTGCCAGGCGAGCGTGACCAGGCCGGGCCGGTCGGCGTGGAAGCGGTCGTCGATCTCGTACAGGTTGCGCCCGCCGACCTCGTAGTCGAGGTCGGCGGGGACGCGCCCGCGCTCGTGGAAGAGCAGCGAGTACACGTACGGGGTGTTCGTGACGCCCTCGGCCCGGACGCTCACCGGCCGCCGGGCGAGCGCGGCGGCCAGCGCGCGGCCCTCCTCCGCCGGCAGGCTCATCGTCGGGACGGGATAGGCGGGCCAGTACCCGGCCGCGTCGAGGAAGGCCCGGTGGACCGCGCCGAAGCCGAGCACGCCCGCCGCCCCGGCGGCGGCCGCGGCCCGGACCCGGTCGAGGGCGTCGCCCGCGCAGGTCATGGTGGGACACAGGTCGCTCAGGTCCAGCAGGACGAGCTTGCCGCGCGGGTCGGCGGCGGCCAGCTCGGCGGCCTGCCCGCGGCCGCCCGAGACCACGGGGATCGTGCGGCGGCCGTCGAGCTTGGGCGTCCCCGGGGCGAGGTCCTGGTAGCGGGGGTGCAGGGCGCGCCCGTCCGCCGTCATGCTGATGACCGGCGCGCCGCTCACGAACCGCCCGGCGACGTCGAAGGTGCCCTGGGAGACCTTGCGGGTGGGCAGCAGCCAGTAATGGTGCAGCCCGTACGTCGGATAGTAGGTCTCGGCCCGGACGGAACCGATGCCGTTGGCGGCCTCGCGCTCGGAGGCGTACTGCGAGGCGTAGACCTCGACCGGCCGCGGGGTGCGCTGGGTGACCTTGCGCGCGGAGCGCAGGTCGAGCGTGACCGTGACGTCCTTGGTGGCCTCGAACTGCGGCTGCGCCGGCAGGGCCATGTTCCACTCCCCGTCGGCGCCCCGCCAGGCCACCGCGGAGGTCACGCTGAAGGTGCCGGGGTAGACCCGTGCCTCGCTCTCCGTGCCGGCGGCGGGGTAGTGCACGAAGTCGAGGTCGTCGCGGTCGTCGGTGCGCATGACGGCCCACGGGACCGGCGGCATGTCGGTCGCGCCGTCCGGGAAGATCATCCGGGTGCGCACGGTGACCTTCCGCGGCTCGGCGAACGCGCCGACGGCGGTGTTCAGCGTGACGGCTCCGCTCGCGTCGGCGGCCCGCACGAACCCCTCGTACCAGGTCTCGGGGCCCGACGGGTCGAAGGTGACGGCGACGGGCGCGCTGCCGTGCGCGGGCACGGTGACGGTGTCGTGGTCCAGGGTGAGCGCGCGCTCGGGCGCGGTGCCCCGGTGGGCCTTGATCCCGGCGCGCAGCGTGAGCGTCACCGGCTGGTCGCCGTCGTTGGTGTAGGTGAGCGTCCTGGAGACCTTGCCGGCGTGGGGCGAGGGCAGCACGCCGAAGTCGATGTTGCCGGACGCGTGCACCTGCTGGCGGACGGCGCGGGCCACGTCCACCCGTCCGGCGCCCTGCGTGTAGGCGGCGTACCCGTCGTCGCGGGCGGTGCTGGTGAGCGCGGCCTTGAGCTGGGCGCCGGTCCACCCTGGGTGCTGCTGGGCCAGCAGCGCCGCCGCGCCGGCCACGTGCGGGGTGGCCATCGAGGTGCCGGACGCGGTGGTGTACCGGTCGTCCACGGGCGTGCCCATCCCGGTGCCCGCCGCGCGGGCCGCGGTGATGTCCACGCCGGGGGCGACGAGGTCGGGCTTGAGGCCGTAGCCGAGCGGCGCGGGACCCGTGCTGGAGAAGGGCGCGAGCTTCTCGTCCCCGTCGACCGCGCCGACGGTCAGGGCCGACGCGGCCGAGCCCGGCGTGTTGATCTTCCGGTTGCCGGGGTCGTTGCCCGCCGCGATGACGAACAGCGAGGTCGAGGTGGCGCTGAGGTGGTCGACCGCCTCGGTCATCGGGTCGGGCTGGTCGGAGCAGCAGCCGCCGATGCTGATGCTGACCACCCTGGCCTGCTGGGCGACGGCCCACTCCATGCCGGCGATGATGGCCGACGCGTCACCGACGCCGCTCTTGTCCAGGACCTTGCCGACGAGCAGCGAGGCCCGCGGCGCGACACCGGTGTACTTGCCGTTCGAGGCGGCCCCGGTGCCCGCGATGGTCGAGGCGACGTGGGTGCCGTGCCCGTGCCCGTCCTGCACGGACGGGTCGGCGGTGAAGTTCGCGGTGGCCACGACGCGGTCGGCGAGGTCGGGGTGGCCGGTGTCGACGCCGGTGTCGAGGACGGCGACCTTGACGCCGTCGCCCTTGTACCCGGCGGCCCACGCCTCGGGCGCGCCGATCTGCGGGACGCTCCGGTCGAGCAGCGCCCGGACCTTGCGGTCGAGCCAGACCTTCGACAGGCCGCGGCCGAGCGTGGCGCTCCTGGCGGGCTCCGGGGGCTCGACGGCCGTCCAGAACTGCCCGGCCTGCTTCTTGTCCACCTTGACCGCGGCGCCGGCCACGCTGGGCAGCCCGCGGGGGGCCGAGGTGGCGGGCAGGGCGTCGGCCTGCGCCGACAACGCGGTCGCCGCCTGCTTGGCGTCGCCGTACTGCAGGATCAGCGGCAGGCTCGCGCTCTCCGTGTCGGTGTAGCCGTTGCGCGCCAGGTAGGCGACGTCGAACAGGCTCCTGTCCATCCGGCCGGACGACACGAGGCCCATCACGTCGGACGGGAAGACGTAGTAGGCGTCCTGCTCGCGTACGGACAGGAAGGACACGGGGGCGCCGCCGGGCCGCCGGGCGGGCGTCACCCGGTGACTCGGGGTCCCGTCGGAGGCGGTGCTGAAGGAGACCACGTCCCCGGTGATCAGGGTGACCTTCTCCGGCGCCTGCCCCGGCAGCGTGGGCGAGGCGACGAAACGGGTCATGCTGGAGGCGGAGGGTTCGGGGGACGGTGATGGCGTCGGCGCCACGGCCATTCCGGTCGTCAGTACCAGCCCCAGGGCCGAGAGCCCGGACGATGGGCGTCGCCATCGATGACGCGTCATGGGTCTCCTCGCAGGATCGCATGCATGATCGACTCCCACGCACCATGACAGGTCAAGAAATATCCTGAAAAGACGGTGGGTCGTCCTCTTCCCGCCACTGGCGGGAATAGGGCAACCGGATTCCGGCCGATGACCGGAAACCCCCGCGCCGCCCACGGCGGTGAGTGATCATGGGGGGATGCTGCGCATCCTCGGGCTGTCCGCGGCGGAGCAGGCCCTGTACGAGGCCCTGGTGGAGCACGCCCCGGTCACCCTCGGCGAGCTGGACCGGCTCGCGGCCCGGCACGCCCCGTACGCGCCGGCCGGCGCCCTCGCCGCCAGGCTGGAGGAGCTGGGCCTGATCGCCCGCCTCCCCGAGGACCCGCCCCGGTACGTCGTCGTCCCGCCCGAGATGGGGCTGGACGCGCTGATCCGCGAGCGGGCCCGCGAGCTGGCCGACGCCCGGCGGCGCGTGGCCCGGCTCTCCGCCCGCTACCACCGCACCGCGGCCGCGCAGGAGTCCGGCGGGCTGGTGGAGGTGGTGATCGGGCGGGAGGCCGTCCTGCACCGGTTCGACCAGCTCCAGCGCGGCACGCGCAAGGAGATCCGGGTGTTCGACGCGCCGCCGTACGTGGGCGTCGTGGGCGGGAACACCCAGGAGTTCGAGCTGCTGAGTCGGGGCGTCGACTACCGCGTCGTGTACGACAGGCGGGCCATCGAGGTGCGCGGGACCCTGCAGGCCATCTCCGAGTACATCGCCGCGGGCGAGCAGGTCCGCGTCGGTGACGTCCCCATGAAGCTCGTGCTCAGCGACTACCCCATGGCGCTCGTGCCGTTGCGCAGCGATCTGGAGATGGGCGAGTCCGCGCTGGTCGTGCACGACTCGACCCTGCTGGACGCGCTGGCGGCGCTGTTCGAGATGTACTGGGAACGGGCCGTGCCGCTGCACATCAGGCACGGACGCGCCCACCTGGCGGAGACCACGGGCCCGACGGGCGCGCGGCGGGACCTGCTGGCCCGGCTGGTGGCGGGGCAGACGGACAAGGCGATCGCGGCCCATCTCGGCTGGAGCGACCGCACGGTGCGCCGCCACGTGCGCGCCATGATGGTCCAGCTCGACGCCCAGACCCGCTTCCAGGCCGGTTACCAGGCCGTCCTGCGCGGCTGGCTGGCCGACGAGAACAGCGACGGGGTCGCGCTCGAGGACCTGCGATGACCCCGCTCCCGCCCGGCGGCTCCCACGGGGCCGCCCGCGCCGGACACGACGCGACCGGCCCCGCCCGAGACACCGGTCGCGCCCGCGACGAGGAGGCGCGGCGGGACGGCCTGGGCGCGGCCGGGCTCACGCCGGACGAGGAGACGCTGTACGAGCAGCTCATCGACTGCTCGCCGGCGACCGCCGACCAGGTCGCGTCGCTGTGGACGGTCGCCGGCCTCCGCCCGGAGCCGCTCCCCGCCCTGCTCGGCTCGCTGGAGGCCAAGGGCCTGATCACCCGGACCTCCGACGAACCGGCGCGCTACGCCGCCGTCGCCCCCGAGGTGGCCCTCGACGTCCTGCTGGGCGGCGCCGAACGCCGGCTGCTCCAGGCCCGCGAGCACGCCGCCGAACTGGACCGGGCCTACCGCCGCCGCGCCACCGGCGAGACGCCCCCGGTCGTCGTCGAGGTCGTGACCGGGCAGCGGGCGGTGCAGCAGCGGCACGCCCAGCTCCAGCGCGCGGCCGCGCACCAGCTCCGCTGCCTGTCCAAACCGCCGTACTTCGACCCGGCGGCCAGCGTCACGGCGCACCGCGAACTGCTCGCCCGGGGCGTCACCAGCCGCATGATCTACGAACGGGAGTTCGTGGACCGGCCCGGGGCGCTGCGCCAGATCGAGACGATGGTCGGCGTGGGCCAGCAGGCCCGGGTCCTGCCCGCCCTGCCGATGAAGCTCTACCTCATCGACGACCGTTTCGCCCTGCTCCTCCTGCGGCACCGGCCCGACGACCCCGGCGCCGACGCCGCGCTGGTCGTCCACCCCTCCGGCCTGCTCCAGGCGCTCAGCAGGCTCTTCGAAGGGCTGTGGCAGCGGGCGCTGCCCCTGCGCCTGCGGCCGCCCGCGCCCGGCGGCCCGTCGCGCGCCCGCCACCCCGGTCACGACGACGAGCGGCTGATCGCGCTCCTGGTGGCGGGCCTCACCGACGAGGCCATCGCCCGCCAGCTCGGCATCGGCTACCGCACGGCCGAGCGGCGCATCGCGGACCTGATGAGCAGGCTCGGCGCCCACACCCGTTTCCAGGCGGGCGTCCAGGCCGCCTTCCTCCATCCACCCCCGTCGGAGTGACCTCCGCCCTCCGCGGAGTGACCTCCGCCCTCCGCGGAGTGACCTCCGCACCTTCCGTGGAGTGACCCGCGCCCGCCTCGCCGTCCCCGGCGGCTCGCCGCATGATGCGAAGTCGCGCGTGGCGCGCCCCCGGGCGGTCTAGCATCCCGTGAGGTGAGCACGGACCCCGACTTGCGCACAGCGCTGGACCACCTCCACGAGACCTTCTCCCGGCACCCGCTCCCGGAGGACACGGTCGTCTGCGACCACTGCGTCCCCCCGGAGCTGGTGCGCGCCGCCCGGACCGGGCCGCTGCGCTCCCTCGGCGCCGAAGCCCTCGAACCGTACGCCTGGCACCACTCCACCTGGGGCGGCGAGGCCGACTTCAAGCACTACCTCCCGCGCCTGCTGGAGCTGCTGATCACCGAGGAGATGGACGGCTGGTTCGTCGGACCGGTCCTGGCGGGCCGGGTGGCGGCGCACTGGGCCGGCTGGCCGGACGACGAGCGGAACGCCGTCGTGGCGGCCGTCGGCCTCTGGTGGCGCGAGACGCTGAGCGCCTACCCGCGCGAACTCGACGCCCGGCAGCTACTGGAGATCATCGGCGGCGAGTTCCGGCTGGACCCGGCCCCGTACCTGGCGGCGTGGGAGGAGACGGCCGGCGAGGAGGCGGCCGCCCGGCACGTGGCCGCCCTCGTGCGCGACCGGCGCGGCCGGACGGCCGGCCGCGCCGCGTGGCACGCCGCCGTGGACGCGTGGATCGCCGGCCCGGCCCCGGGCCGCCTGCTCAGGGAGGGCCTGGCCGGCTCCCGCTCGCCCCGGGCCGAGCGGGAGCTGCGCAACGCCCTGGACCTGTGGGAGGAGCAGGGGCACCGGGATCTGTCGGTGACGCCTGCCAGACTCGGCGGTCATGAGTGACGACGTGAGCGGTCCCCGAGCCGTGGACGTGAGCCTGCGGGACGTGACGGACGACGACCTGGAGGTCTTCTTCGAGCAGGAGCAGGACCCGGAGGCGACCCGGCGCTCCAGGTTTCCCGCCCGCGAGCGCGACAGGTTCATGACCCATTGGCGCACCGCGATCCTGGCCGATCCCACCGTCCTCGTGCAGGCGGTCGTCGTGGACGGCGCGCTCGCGGGCAACGTCGTCGCCTGGTGGGAGGGGGAGCGGCGCTTCGTCGGCTACTGGTTCGGCCGCGCGTTCTGGGGGCGGGGCGTCGGCACCCGGGCGCTGACGCTGTTCCTGCGGGCCGAGAGGACGCGCCCGCTGTACGCCGACCCGTTCGGCGGCAACACCGGGTCGGTGCGGCTGCTGGAGAAGTGCGGGTTCCGGCGCGCGGGCACGGTCACGCACGGCGCGGACGAGCACATCCTGTTGGTCCTGGACGAGCTCTAGCGCCCGGCATGACGCCGCCCCGGAGAGCGGTATCGTCTTGCGATCAAGAACAGGGGTGTGTCAGGGAAGGCGGCCGCATGGGTGATGGGCAGGGGTTCTCGTATCAGGGGAATCCGTTCGAGACCGTCAGCGCGATGCTGGACGACATGGGGGTCAGGATCGGAAGCCTGGCGCACGCCGGGGGCCAGGTGGCTCTGCCCACGCTGGCGCTCGGGCTGGCGGGGGAATGGCCCGCCCGCAGCGATTACGGGAAGATCTGGGACGAGCTGCGCGAGGAGTTCCGCTACGGCGATCGCGAGGCCGCCACGCTGGCCGAGAAGATGAGACGGACCGGCCACGGGTATGACAGCGTGGAGGAGGCCAACGGGGCGATGAGCACCCGGCTGGGCCGGATCTTCGACGCGGTCCACAAGGCCCAGAGCGCACCGCGCCCGCATACGGATCCCTATGCCGGGGAGGACGACCCCTACACCTTCGACGGCCCCCGCGACAGGCCCTTCCCCTGGCGGGAAACCGGCGGTGAGGTGGTCGCGCTCGGGGGCCTCGCGGGCCGCGGAGCCGTCGGGTCCGCACAGGACGCCCTTGACCGGAGGGTGGGCCAGGAGCGCGCGCTCATCGCCGCGGACAGGAGGCTCAACGCGGGGACGGGGCGCCGCTTCGCCGAACGGGTGGAGCAGGAGCAGCTCAGCAGGCTGGCGAAGGCCACCGAGCGTACGCGCCTGAACATCACCACCGCCAAGGCGTTCTCCTGGTGGGCCATCGCCGCGGGCCTGGCCTGGTCCGCCGTGGTCATCCCGTCGGACGAGGACATCGACCGGGCCATCGCCGGCTGGAACAGCATCGCCGACCACTGCGCCGAGCTCTTCGGCTACGACACCGGCCCGGTGCGCGACGCCGTCGAGGCCGCCTGGGCCGGGGCCGCGATGCAGGCCGCCGACGCCCGGATCGTCGACTTCGTGGCCGCGGGGGTGCACGTGACGGAGCGGACCCGGCGGCTCGCCCAGGCCCTGTCGCAGACGGTGCACGACCTGGATCGGATCTTCATGGCCATGCTGATCTTCTCCGGCGCCAGCGCGGCGGCCATCGTGGGCCTGGGGCTCGCGGCGCGGGTCAACCCGGCGCTGCGTCCCGCGGTGGAGATCCTGGGCGGTCGGCTCGGCATCGTGGCCATGCTCAGCGCGAACCTGGTCCCGGTCTTGACCGCCGCCATCATCGCCTGGCACCGGGAGGCCGACGCGAACCGGACCACCAAGATCGGCGACCGCGAGATCACCGGCTTCCGGCGGTCCTGATCCCCTGGGACGGCTCCGCACCGTCCCAGGGGATGACCCGTGTCAGGCGGCGGGGGTCCAGCGGGGGTCGCGGCCCAGGTAGCGCAGGAGCGCGGCCACGTCGTCGTCGCCCTCCTCGGCCGGCAGCACCGCCGCGTACGCCCCCCAGGCGCGCAGCGGCTCGACGATCCGCCGCGACACCTCCAGCAGCTCCCGCGCCACCTCGCCGGTCAGCGGCGACGGCTGCCCGGTGGCGACCGCGATGTCCCACGCGTGGACCGCGGCGTCGAGCGCGCAGGCGCCCGCGCCGAGCGACGGCTCCATGGCGTTCGGCGGCACCGGCACCGGCACCTGCTCGGCGTCGCGGTCCACGCCGGCCCAGGCCGCGGCCGAGCGGCTCAGGGCCGCTTCGGCGTACGCCTCCGGGTCGCCGGCGAGGGTGCCGGAGGGCGCGAACGGGTCCTCGGACGGGCCGGGCTCCCCGGTGAGGAACGCGGCGAAGCCGATCTGGTCGCCGGCGGCGTGCTGGAGCACCTGGGTCACGTCCCACTGCGCGCACGGGGTGGGCAGGTGCCACGCCTCCGCGGACACCCCGCGCACGACCTGGCGCAGCGCCTGGTGGGAGAAGTCCAGCACGTCCCAGCCGGTGTTCGTGATCTCGCTCATGTTCCGCAGCCCTTCCGTCTCGCTGATGAGTCCACCATAGCAGAACGGAATGCTTTGTTCCACTACGATTTCTCGGTGAGCAGCCGGGTCAGCACGCGGGTGCCGAACTCCAGCCCCTCCACCGGCACCCGCTCGTCCTTGCCGTGGAACATCCCGAAGTAGTCCAGGTCGGGCCGCAGCATCAGCGGCGCGAACCCGTAGCCCTCGATGCCGAGCCGGGCGAACGACTTGGCGTCCGTGCCGCCGCTCATCACGTACGGCACCGGCCGCGCCAGCGGGTCCTCGGCCACCAGCGCCCCCGCCAGCTCGTCGAAGAACGGCGACGGGAACGGCGCGGCCGGGGCGTCCTCCAGGTTCACGAACTCCCGGGTGATCTTCGGCCCGAGCAGCTCGTCGATCGTGGCCAGGAACTCCTCCTGCAGCCCCGGCAGGTAGCGGCCGTCCACGTGGGCCTCGGCCGTCGAGGGCACCACGTTCACCTTGTAGCCCGCGTCCAGCATGGTCGGGTTGGCCGAGTTGCGGATCTGCCCCTTGAACAGCAGGCCCAGCGCGCCGAGCCGGGCCGCCTCCTCATCCAGCCGGTCCAGGTCCACCGGCTGGCCGGTGATCTCCGACAGCGCCTGGATGAGCGCCGCGACCGACGGCGTGAGCCGTACCGGCCACTGGTGGGACGCGACGCGGGAGAGGGCGTGGACGAGCGTGGCGACCGGGTTGTCCACGGCGGGCCGCGAGCCGTGGCCCGCCACCCCGTGCGCGGTCAGCTTCATCCAGGCCGTGCCGCGCTCGCCCACCGCCACCGGGTACACCCGGTGCTCGCCGGAGGCGACGCTGAACCCGCCCGACTCGCTGATCGCCTGCGTGACCCCGTCGAACAGCTCGCGGTGCTCCGTGACCGCGTGCCGCGAGCCGTAGTCGCCGGTCGCCTCCTCGTCGGCGAGGAACGCGAGCACGACGTCGCGCCGCGGCCGCTCGCCGCGCGCCCGCATGCCGAGCACGGTCGCGAGCGTCATCGCGCACGAGCCCTTCATGTCCACCGCGCCCCGGCCGTGCACGCAACCGTCGGCGATCTCGCCGGAGAACGGGTGCGTCCGCCACTCCGCCGGGTCGGCCGGCACCACGTCGAGGTGGCCGTGGATGAGCAGCGCGTCGGGCGAGTCGCCCTCCAGGCGGGCCACGACGGTCGTGCGGCGCGGGGCCGACTCGAACACCTCCGGCTCCAGGCCCGCGTCGGCCAGCAGCGTGGCCACGTACTCGGCCGCCGGCCGCTCGCCCGAGCCAGGGTTGGTGGTGTCGAACCTGATCAGGTCCGAGCAGATCTCGGCAACGCTCTTCACGGTCTTCCTTCCAGTTTCAGCGGCGGCACCTCGGGCGTCTCGAACCCGAAGAGCAGCCCGTAGAACGCCAGCTCGGCCTCCAGCACGGAGACGATGGTCTCCTCCCGGCGCCAGCCGTGCTGCTCGCCGGGGTAGGTGAGCAGCGCCCACCGCCTGCCGTGCCGGTCCAGCTCGGCCACGAACCGCTCGGCCTGGCCGACGTCCACGATCGCGTCCTCCAGGCCGTGCAGCATGAGGCACGGCCCCGAGGCGTGCGCGGCGCGCAGCAGCGGCGAGCGCTCGGTGTAGCGGTGCCGGGTCTCGGGCAGCGGGCCGATGAGCCCGTCGAGGTAGCGCGACTCGAAGTCGTGCGTCTCGGCCGCCCAGCTCTCGGGGTCGGTGATCGCGTAGTGCGCGACCCCGCCCGCGAACACGTCGCTGTGCACCAGCGCCGCCACCGTCGTCCAGCCGCCGGCGCTGCCGCCCCGGATCGCGATCCGCGCGGCGTCGGCCCGGCCCATCGTGACCAGGCCGCGCGCCACCTTGGCGCAGTCCTCGACGTCGACCACGCCCCACTGGTGGCGCAGCCGCTCGCGGTAGGCCCGGCCGTAGCCGGTGGAGCCGCCGTAGTTGACCTCGGCCACGCCGAGCCCCCGGCTGGTGAAGTAGGCGATCTCCAGGTCGAGCACCATCGGCCTGTTGCCGGTCGGCCCGCCGTGCACGAAGATCACGTACGGGGCGGGGCCGGCGGGCGCCCCGGCCGGCGGGTAGAGGTGCGTGTGCACGCCCTCGATCGTCACCGCCTCCGGGTCGGGCAGCAGCTCGCGGGCGGGCAGCGGCTTGGGCGCCGACATCACCTCGCGCGCGCCGCTCGCCAGGTCGACGAGCACGACCTGCCGCGGCGTGTACGGCGTGGCCGCCACGGCCACCGCCATGCCGCCCGCCGCCGACACGGCCGGGCCCCAGTACGTCGCCTCGCCGCCCACGTCCCGCAGCTCGCCGGACTCCGGGTCCAGCACGGACAGCGACCAGCGGTCGGCCGTGCCGTGCACCACGACCAGCCCGGCCTCCGTGACCGCGAACCAGGACGCGCCCGGCTTCCACGGCGCGTCGCCGAACTCCTCCGCGCGCGGCGTGAGATTGCGGTACGGGCCACCCTCCCGGGACACCAGGTGGATGTTCCACCAGCCGGTCGGGTCCGTGGCGGCGTACAGGGTGTCGTCGTCGCGCCACTCCGCCTGCACCACCGACTCGGCGGGCCCGCCCGCCACCACCGTGTGCGGCCCGGCGGCGCCGTCCGGGCCGAGCGGCGCGACGCACAGCTCGGTGCCGTCCCACGGCATGTTCGGATGGTCCCAGCCGATCCAGGACACGTGGCCGCCGCCGGGCGACAGGCGCGGGCACATGAGGAAGTGCTGCGCCCGGACGATCACCCGCACCGGGCCGCCGGACAGCGGCACGGCGACCAGGTCGCGCTCCGTGCCGATCTCGCGCACCGCCCACACCTCGTCGCGGCCGGGCGGCAGGTAGAGGTCGGCGTAGCGGGCCGGACCCTCCGGCGTCAGCGCCACCGGCCCGCCATCACCCTGAGAGGCGCCGTCCAGCCGGTACAGGCGCTGGTCCGCCCAGTTCGTGAACACCAGCCCGCCGCCCGGCAGCGGCCGCCACGACCGCCCGCCGTACTCGATCACGCGGTTGCGGGCGTTCCAGCCGGCCGGGAGCGCGTCCACGCGCGACCCGTCCGGCAGGCGCCGCACCACGCACCGCCGGCCGCCCTCGTGCGGCCGGGGCTCGTCCCACCACACCTCCACCCCGGCGGGCGTGGCGACGGCCTCCACCCACAGGGGGCCGCCGTCGGTACGGGCCACGTCGATCGGTCGAATGCTCATCTGCTCACCAGTTGCCGTCGGAAGGGGGAAGGGGGTGCCCGGGCGGATGGAGGACGTAGACGATGCCGCCGCTGCCCGAGCCCCGCAGCCACACGTTCTCGAACGCGGCCCGCGGGTAGACCCTGCGCACGTCGGCGTCGCTCGGCGCGGCCGGGTCGTTGACGACGACGTCGCCTCCGGCGGTGAAGCCGATGACGACCATGATGTGGCCCTCCGTCGAGTAGCCGGACCCCGGCAGCTCGTGGGCCTTGAACGACTGGGAGGTGACCACGGGGATCCCGGCGCGGACGAACGCCTCCAGCTCCGCCGCCGAGCGCAGCCGCGTGACGAACCCGGTCAGCCCGTACCGACAGGCGTAGGCGACGTTGAACGGCCAGTTGCCGGTGCCCTGGTAGCTGGTGTCGTAGGTGCCGCGGGCGGCGTGGTCCACGAGCGGCGACGGGTCGCCCTCGCCCACCCAGGCCAGGTCGCCGGCCTCGGGGCCGCGCCGCCAGTAGCCGAGCACCATCGCCACCGCGGCCGGGCCGCACCAGTTGGCGCCGCCGCCGTCCAGGTGCGGGTGGTGGCCGGCGTGCTCGTGCTGGGAGTGGCAGGGGACGTCGAGCCGCACCTCGCCCGCGCCGTCCCGGCCCGGATCGTAGGCGGCGACGATGGGGAACGGCGGCACGGCCGAGGCCATCACCCCGAGCGAGCCCACCTCCACCCCGGGCCCGCACGGCGTCACCCGGACCTGGAAGGCCACCACCGGCCGCCGCGCCACGAACGTGTCGACCGCCACGTCGCCGTCGTCGTCGCCCTGGCCGGCCACGGAGGTGCGCGGGTCGCCGTGCTCCGACCAGCGGCCCATCACGTACCACTTGGTCAGGGAGCCGGACGCCGTCCTGGCCCGCAGCTCGATCTCGACCCAGGAGCCGGGCGGGGTGCGCGCCGTCCACGACGGGACGAGCTGGGTGGCGGGGAAGCCGATCGGCACCTCGTCGCCGGTCCACGGGGCGAGCCCGCCCGGGACGCCGTCCGCGGCCGCGAAGGACACGGCGAGGCGGTGGAAGGCGACGCGGGCCGGATCGACGGTGAGCACCAGGCCGATTGTGCTCCCCGGCCTGGTCGCCCGCATCGGAAGGTTTACGTACGCGCCGGAAATGTCAGAAAAGGTGCCGTCGGAGAGTCGTCACAGGTAGAGGCCGGTGGACTCGTCCGAGGCGGGGGCGGAGACCACCCGTCCCGAGCGCGCCGCGAACAGCTCCGCCAGCGTCGCCCCCGCGGGCCCGATCCCGTCGGAGGAGCCGAGCCAGCCGATCGCCTCCTCGCGCGTCAGCGCTCCCACCTCGAGCTGCGCCAGGCAGCGGCCGGGACGGACGACGGCGGGGTGCAGGCGGGCCAGGTCCTCGTTCGTGGTGATCGCCACGAGCACGTCGCGGCCCTGGCCGAGCAGCCCGTCGGTGAGGTTGAGCAGCCGCGACAGGCCCTGCCCGGTCTGCGACTTGGCCGCCGCGCTGATCAGCTCGTCGCAGTCCTCCAGCACCAGCAGCCGCCAGCGCTGCTTCTCCTCGTCCGAGTCGTAGCCGACGGCGACCTCCATGAGGTAGCCGGGGTCGTTGAACAGCCGCTCCGGATCCAGCACGCAGTCCACCTGGCACCACTCCCGCCACTGCCTGGCCAGCGAGCGCAGCAGCGTCGTCTTGCCGGTGCCGGGCGGGCCGTGCAGCAGGATGAGCCGGCCGTGCACCTCCGCCGGGGTGATCGCCATGAGCGTGGTCAGCGAGCGGCGGACCTGCGCGGAGTAGTTGCCGCTGATGTCCTCCCACGGCTGGGCCGTGATCGGCCTCTCGGTGCGGGTGCCGCCGTGCGCCCCGCGCCACCAGAAGCCCATCTCCACGTGGTCGGTCTCCGGCTCGGGCTCGACGGCGCCGTCCGTGCTCTCCTTGAGCACCGAACGGGCCAGCTCCTCCGTCACGGCGGTCACGCTCACGGTGGCGCTGCGGTTGCGGTAGCGCACGACGCGCAGGGTCCAGCCGTCACCGCAGATCAGCCGCGACTCCTGGCCGTCCTGGATCTGCGCCGTGCGTACGAGCCGGCCGCCGGCCGGGCTCAGCGTGGCCTCCGGGCGGACCCGCTCCAGGTTGGCCTGGCGCGACCAGGGCTGCACCCCGGTGGCGAACGGCGACAGCGCCAGGGCGTCGATGACGTCGATCGCGTTGTCGCTGTCGTCGATCCAGATGTTCATCGGCAGGCCGGCCGACTCCGGGCTCGGGAACGGCACCTCCTTCATCACGGACATGAGGATAATGATCCATTTCCGGTCGTGTCCTGTCGAAGGGTTTTGCGATATGGCATGACATCGGCGCCATGGCGATCCGTCATAGGTCCGGCACCACCGGCCGGAACAGGACATTTCGCCAGGTCATCGGTATCGCTGCGGACGGGCCGATCCACCTGTACCTTGTTGCGTCGGTCAAGTGTGCGAATGGTGGAGGTAAGACGGCGTGGCTGGGGTGAGCTTCCGTGAGCGGGCGCGCTACTGGTTCGACAACACGATGTCCAGGGGGACCGCGTCGCTCGTCGGCCTGCTGGGCGTCCTGTCGGTCGGCCTCGTCGTGGCGGTCGCGGGCCTGACGCTCTGGCTGGCGCCGCACGAGCCGGAGGGCGTGGGCGGCGCGGGCGAGGTGCTGTGGATCGCGCTCATGCACGCGCTCACCCCCGGCAAGGTCGCCGGCGACAAGGGGTCGGCCGCGTACATGGCCGTCATGTTCGCCGGATCCCTCGGCGGCCTGTTCATCGTCAGCATGCTCGTCGGCCTGCTGTCCAACGGGCTGAAGCTGAAGGTCGACCGCCTGCGCCGGGGCCGCTCCCGCATCGTGGAGAAGGGCCACACGGTCGTGCTCGGCTGGTCCGACCAGGTGTTCACGATCGTGGGCGAGCTGGTCAAGGCGCACGCGAGCCAGCCCGGCTCGGTCATCGCCGTCCTCGCCGACCGCGACAAGCTCGACATGGAGGAGGAGATCCGCGAGCACGTCGACCTCGGGCGCACCCGCCTGGTGTGCCGCACCGGGCGGCCCACCGAGCCGCGCGACCTCATGCTCATGAACCTGCAGAGCGCCCGCTCCGTCGTCGTCCTGTCGCCCGACGGCGAGGACCCCGACGCGCACGTGATCAAGATCCTGCTCGCGCTCGCCAAGCGCGCCGGGGCGCATCCGCCGGTCGTGGCCGCCATCGCCGCCTCCGGCAACATCCCCGCCGCCCGCCTGGCCGGCGGGAGCGAGGTCCACGTCGTCGACTCCGACGACACCGCCTCCCGGCTCATCGTCCAGTCCTCCCGCCAGTCGGGCATGTCGGTCGTCTGCATGGACCTGCTCAACTTCGACGGCGGCGAGATCTACCTGCGCTCCGGCGCCGACCTGGTCGGGCGCACGTACGGCGAGGCGCTGCACGCCTACGAGACCGCCGCCGTCATCGGCCTGCGCCGGCGCTCGGGCGTGGTGCTCAATCCGTCCATGGACACCGTCGTCTCCGAGCACGACCAGATCATCGTCATCGCCCACGACGACTCCCACATCCGGCTGGCCACCGGCGAGCCCGTCCTCGCCGAGGAGGCCGTGGTCTCGGCCCCGCCCACCGCGCTCCAGCCCGAGCGCACGCTGGTGCTCAACTGGACGGCCGGGCCGAGCACATCGTCCGCTACCTCGACGGCTACGTCGCCCCGGGCTCGGTCCTGGAGGTCGCCGCCGACCATCCCCGAGCCGGCGAGGGCCTGAGCGGGCTGGCCAACCTCACGGTCCACGTCAAGGAGTGCGACACCACCGACCGCTACCAGCTCGAAGCGCTCAGCCTCGGCCTGTTCCAGCACGTCATCGTCCTGTCGGACGACCGCTTCGACCCCCACCACGCCGACACCCGCACCCTCATGACGCTGCTGCAGCTGCGCGACATGCAGACCGCCCGGGGCGAGCGCTACTCGATCGTCAGCGAGATGCACGACGAGAGCAACCGCGTGCTGGCCGAGGTCACCGAGGCCGACGACATCGTCATCAGCGACACGGTCATCGGCCTGCTGCTCGCCCAGCTCGCCGAGAACCGCCACCTCGCCGACGTCTTCAGCTACCTGTTCGACTCGCACGGCTCGGAGATCTATCCCCGGCCCGCGGGCGACTACGTGAAGACGGGCACGGAGGTGACGTTCTCGACGGTCATCGAGGCGGCGCGGCGGCGCGGGGAGACGGCGATCGGTTACCGCCACGCGGCCGAGCGCAACACGCCGCCGCACTACGGCATCGTGCTCAACCCGGCGAAGTCGCAGCCGGTCAGGTTCGCCGAGGGCGACTCGGTCATCGTCCTCGCCGAACGCTGACCCGCCCGCTCCGTCCGCCTGCTCCGTCCGCCCGCTCCGTCCGCCTGCTCCGTCCGCCTGCTCCGTCCGCCCGCTCCGTCCGCCTGCTGCGCCCGGCGGGACGGGCGGCCGGGCGGTCGGGGATCCGCGCGCCGTGCGTCCATGGCGAGACAGCGGAGAAGCGCCGCACGAGTGGCGGATCGATCGGCGTCGGTTACCGTGCGGAGGGTGAGGACCATTGACTGGGTGGACGGCGCGGTCGAGCTGATCGACCAGACGCGGCTGCCCGACGAGTGCGTCACGCTGCGGATCACCACCGTGGACGAGCTGATCGACGCGATCCGGCGGCTGGCCGTGCGCGGCGCGCCCGCGCTGGGCGTGGCGGGCGCGCTCGGCGTCGCGCTGTCCGGCGGCGACCCGGACGCCGTCGCCCGGCTGCGCGCCGCCCGGCCCACCGCCGTCAACCTCGCCTGGGGCGTGGACCAGGCCGCCGCCTGGCTGCCGGAGGGCCGCGAGGCCGTCCTGGAGACGGCCCTGCGCATCCGCGACGAGGACATCGCCGCCTGCCTGGCCATGGGGGAGCGCGGAGCCGACCTCCTGACGGCCGGCCTTCTGATGGCCGGCCCTGTGACGCCGGACGCGCTCGCCTCGGGCGGGCCCGGCTCGGGCGCGGGCGGCGGGCCCGGCTCGGATGCGGACCGCGGGCTGCGGATCATGACGATCTGCAACACCGGCGGGCTCGCGGCCGTGGAACGCGGCACGGCGCTCGGCGTCGCGCAGACGCTGCACGAGCGCGGCCGGCTGGCCGAGGTGCTCGCGATGGAGACCCGGCCGCTGCTCCAGGGCGCCCGGCTCACCGCCTGGGAGCTGGCCCGCATGGGCGCGCCGCACCGGCTGGTCGCCGACGGCGCGGGCCCGTACCTGCTGGCGAGGGGCGGTGTGGACGCGGTGCTTGTGGGCGCCGACCGCATCGCGGCCAACGGCGACACCGCCAACAAGATCGGCACGTACGCCCTGGCGCTGGGCGCGGCGCGGGCCGGCGTGCCGTTCGTGGTGGTGGCGCCCGAGACGACGATCGACGTCGCGACCCCCACGGGCGCCGGGATCGAGATCGAGGACCGGGGCGCCGAGGAGATCGTGACGCTGCGCGGGACGCGGCTGGCGCCGGAGGGCACGGACGCGGTCAACCCGGCCTTCGACGTGACCCCGCACGACCTGATCACCGCCATCGTCACCGACAAGCGAGTGATCCGTCCGTAAAGCGAATAATCGTCAATTCACTGATCTGTCCGGATAGGCCGCGTTACGCTCGGTTGCCGTACTTTCTACCCTCCGGAGAGACGCAACGGTGGCCATCGACCTCGTGACCCGACGTGACTGGGGTGCCCGCGCACCCCGCGGAAGCTACACCCAGCTCGCCTCCACGAAGGGGGTGAAAGTTCACTACACGGGTGGTCTGGTCAATCCCGGCATCGTCACCGACCACAACGGCTGCGTGTCGCTGGTGCAGTCGATCCAGCGCGGACACCAGGACGGCAACGGCTGGCTGGACATCGGGTACTCGTTCGTGGCGTGCCCGCACCGGAAGGTGTTCGAGGGGCGGGGGCTGCACCACCTGCCCGCCGCCAACGGACCCGGCCTCAACTCCGGGCACTACGCCGTGCTCGGCCTCGTCGGCAACGCCGGGCTGGTGGAGCCGCCCGACGGCGTGCTGCACGCCATCCTCGACGCCGTCGAATACGTCCGCGAGCGCGGCGACGCCGGCCTGGAGATCAAGGGGCACCGCGACGGGTACGCGACGGACTGCCCCGGCGAGCCGCTGTACGCGTGGGTGCGCAGGGGAGCGCCCCGTCCGGGCGGCGACGGGGACGGCGACCCGGGCGACGGAGAGGGCGGCGGCGAGCCCGAGGCGCCGCCGTTCCCGGGCCGGCTGCTGCGCTACCCGCCGGTGACCCGCGGGGAGGACGTGCGCACCTGGCAGCGGCAGATGAAGGCGCGCGGGTGGGACCTCGACGTGGACGGCGCGTACGGCGCGCAGTCGAGCGACGTCTGCCGCCGCTTCCAGCGCCGGCAGGGGGTGGAGGACGACGGCGTCGTCGGTCCCGTCACCTGGCGCCTCGCCTGGGAGGCCCCCCTCTCCTGACGTCCGGCACGCTTCCCGGTGGGCCGGGCAGGTCGTGGTGGTTCGGCTGGGGGACCCCTGGGGTTACCCGGTTCGCGGCGTTCCGCCTACTATCCGAATCATGGACCTGGCAGCCGGCTTCCCCGCGACCACCCGCGACGAGTGGCGGGCGCTCGCGCTCGCCGTCCTGCGCAAGGCGGGGACGGAGACCGGCGACCCCGAGGAGGCCCTGTCCAGCCCCACGTACGACGGGGTGACGCTCGCCCCGCTCTACGACGCCGACGACCTGCCCGCCGCGCCGCCCTTCGACCGGGCCGAGCACGCGGCGCGGGCCGCCGGCGGCTGGGACGTGCGGCAGCGCCACGCCGTCGCCGACCCCGAGGCCGTCCTGGCCGACCTGGAGAACGGCGTCACCTCGCTCTGGCTCGTCGTGGGCGAGCGCGCGATCCCCGCGGACGCGCTGGGCCGGGTGCTGAAGGACGTCTACCTCGACCTCGCGCCGATCACCCTGCAGGCCGGCCGCCGCACCGCCGAGGCGGCCGAGGCGCTGCTCGCCCTCGCCGCCGAGCGCGGCACCCCCGCCCGGGGCAACCTCGGCGCCGGCGCGGACGACCGGGACACCGCCGTGCGGCTCGCCCAGCGCTGCGCCGCCGAGCACCCGGGGCTACGGGCGATCACCGTGGACGCCACGCCGTACCACGACGCCGGCGGCGGCGACGCCGACGAGCTGGGCTGCTCGATCGCGCTGGGCGTGAGCCACCTGCGCGCCCTCACCGACGCCGGGCTGGGCGTCGAGGAGGCGTTCGGGCAGCTTGAGTTCCGCTACGCCGCGACCGACGACCAGTTCGCCACCGTCGCCAAGCTGCGGGCCGCCCGCCGGCTGTGGACGCGGGTCGCCGAGCTGTGCGGGGTCGGGACGGGCATCACCGGAGTCCCCGGCGTCCGGGGCGGCGTGGGCGCCGCCGGGCCGCCCGGGGCGCAGCTCCAGCACGCGGTGACCAGCTCGGCGATGATGACCGCGCGCGACCCGTACGTGAACATGCTCCGCGTCACCGTGGCCTGCTTCGCCGCCGGGGTGGGCGGCGCCGACGCGGTGACCGCGCAGCCGTTCGACGCCTGCCTCGGACGGCCCGACGCGTTCTCCCGGCGCATCGCCCGCAACACGCAGGCGCTGCTGCTGGAGGAGGCCGGCATCGGCCGGGTGGCCGACCCCGCCGGCGGGTCCTGGTACGTCGAGCGGCGCACGGCCGACCTGGCCGAGCGGGCCTGGGAATGGTTCCAGGAGATCGAGGCGGCGGGCGGCGTCGACCGGGCGGCCGGCCTGGTGTCCGCGCGCGTCGCCGCGACCCGGGAGCGCCGCGCCGCCGACGTCGCGCACCGCCGCTTCCCGATCACGGGCGTGAGCGAGTACCCGGACCCCGGCGAGAAGCCGCCGCGCCGCCCCCGCGAGAGCGGCCCCTGGCTCGCGTCCGCCGCCCACGACGCCGAAGGGGGACTGCCGGTCATCCGGTACGCCCAGGAGTACGAGGAACTGCGCGACCTGGCCGACGCCCTGCCCGAGCGCCCCAAGGTGTTCCTCGCCACGATCGGCCCCGTCGCCGCCCACTCGGCCCGCGCCGCGTTCGCCGCCAACCTCTTCCACGCCGGAGGGCTGGCCACCGAGACCGCCGGACCGGGCGCCGACCCCGACCAGATCGCCACCGCGTTCGCCGTCAGCGGCACCACCGTCGCCTGCCTGTGCTCGACCGACCGCCTGTACGCCCAGCACGCCGAGGCCGTGGCCGCCGCCCTCAGGAAGGCCGGCGCGCGGCTGGTCTGGCTGGCCGGCAAGGGCTCCTACGACGGCGTGGACGCCTGCCTCCACACCGGGTGCGACGCGCTCGGCGTGCTCCGCACGACCTTCGAGGCCCTGGAGGTGGCCCGATGATCCCCGACTTCACCGGTGTGCCGCTGGAGGGCAAGGCCCGCCCCGACGCCTCCCCGGAGACGGAGGGGGCCGCGTGGGAGACGCCCGAGGGCATCGGCGTCAAGCCGCTCTACACGGCCGCCGACCTCGACGGCCTCGACTTCCTGCGCACCTACCCGGGCGCGGCGCCGTACCTGCGCGGCCCGTACCCGACCATGTACGTCAACCAGCCGTGGACCATCCGCCAGTACGCCGGCTTCTCCACGGCCGAGGACTCCAACGCCTTCTACCGGCGCAACCTCGCGGCCGGGCAGAAGGGCCTGTCGGTGGCCTTCGACCTGGCCACGCACCGCGGCTACGACTCCGACCACCCGCGCGTCGAGGGCGACGTGGGGATGGCCGGGGTGGCGATCGACTCGATCTACGACATGCGGCAGCTCTTCGACGGGATCCCGCTGGACCGCATGTCGGTGTCGATGACCATGAACGGGGCCGTGCTGCCCGTCCTGGCGCTCTACATCGTGGCCGCCGAGGAGCAGGGGGTGGAGCCGGAGCAGCTCGCCGGGACCATCCAGAACGACATCCTCAAGGAGTTCATGGTCCGCAACACCTACATCTACCCGCCGGCCCCCTCCATGCGGATCATCTCGGACATCTTCGCCTACACCAGCGAGAAGATGCCGAAGTTCAACTCGATCAGCATCTCCGGCTACCACATCCAGGAGGCCGGGGCCACGTGCGACCTGGAGCTGGCGTACACGCTGGCCGACGGCGTCGAGTACCTGCGGGCCGGGGTCGCGGCGGGCATGGACGTCGACCGGTTCGCGCCCCGGCTGTCGTTCTTCTGGTGCATCGGCATGAACTTCTTCATGGAGGTCGCCAAGCTGCGCGCCGCCCGGCTGCTGTGGGCGAAGCTCGTGGCCGGGTTCGGGGCGAAGAACCCCAAGTCGCTGTCGCTGCGTACGCACTGCCAGACGTCGGGCTGGTCGCTGACCGCGCAGGACGTCTTCGTCAACGTCGCCCGCACCTGCGTCGAGGCCATGGCCGCCACGCAGGGCCACACGCAGTCGCTGCACACCAACGCGCTGGACGAGGCCCTCGCGCTGCCCACCGACTTCTCCGCCCGGATCGCCCGCAACACCCAGATCCTGCTCCAGCAGGAGTCCGGCACGACCCAGGTCATCGACCCGTGGGGCGGCTCGTCGTACGTGGAGCGGCTCACGCACGACCTGGCCGCGCGCGCCTGGGCGCACATCGAGGAGGTCGAGGCGGCGGGCGGCATGGCCCGCGCCATCGAGGCGGGGCTGCCGAAACTGCGCATCGAGGAGGCCGCGGCCCGCACCCAGGCGCGCATCGACTCGGGCCGCCAGCCGGTCATCGGCGTCAACAAGTACCGTCCCGACGCCGACGAGCCGATCGAGGTGCTCAAGGTCGACAACAGCGCCGTACGGGCCAGCCAGCTCGACAAGCTGCGCCGCCTGCGGGCCGAACGCGACCCCGACGCGGTGAACCGGGCGCTGGAGGCGCTCACCAAGGCCGCCGCGAACCCCGAGCCCGGCCTCGACCACAACCTGCTCAAGCTGGCCGTGGACGCCGCCCGCGCGAAGGCCACCGTGGGGGAGATCTCCGACGCGCTGGAGCGGGTGTTCGGCCGGCACGCCGGTCAGATCCGTACCATTTCCGGCGTGTACCGCGACGAGGCAGGCCCGGGGGCGAACATCGAGCGGGTGCGGCGGGCGTGCGCCGACTTCGAGCGCGCCGAGGGCCGCCGCCCGCGGATCCTGGTGGCCAAGATGGGACAGGACGGCCACGACCGGGGCCAGAAGGTGATCGCCACGGCCTTCGCCGACCTGGGCTTCGACGTGGACGTCGGCCCGCTGTTCCAGACGCCGGAGGAGGTGGCGCGCCAGGCGGTGGAGGCCGACGTGCACATCGTCGGCGTGTCGTCGCTGGCGGCGGGCCACCTGACGCTGGTGCCCGCGCTCCGGCAGGCGCTGGCCGACCTGGACGCGTCCGAGATCATGATCGTGGTGGGCGGGGTGATCCCGCCGGACGACTTCGCCGAGCTGCGCGCCGCCGGGGCCGCCGCGATCTTCCCGCCGGGCACGGTGATCGCGGACGCGGCCCTGGACCTGCTGCGCGACCTCCAGGAGCGCCACCGCTAGCGCCCGATGCCGGCCTTCGCGCGGATCGCCCGCAACGGGCCTTGCCACCGACGACCGGGATCGGGACGTCGGCGCAGGTCCACGTCCGGTTGAGGTCGTCCCGGGACCAGGTGCAGGCCGCTGAGTGCGCCCTCGCCCGCCCGGGCCGGTGATCTTCCGCTCGGTCGACGCGCAGGTGCCGGCCGCGGCCGGGGCGGCGGGGCCGACGGACCGCTCCGCCGGCTCGGGCGTCTCGGGCGTCTTCAGGATCCGGACCGTCGAGATGATCGTGGAAAGGGCTCGCGGCCCGCTGCGATCACCCTGTCACGGCTGGCAGAACGTGAGCGAGAGCGAGCGCTGGCGGGTCACCGGGGTGGTGATCCGGAACGTGACGAGATGGGTGCCGCCGTCGGCCGTCAGGGCGCGGGGGGCGTTCACGACCAGCCGGCCGTCCTCCTCGACGACCGTGGAGGCGCGGCCGGTGACCCGGCCGTCCACCATCCACACGTAGCCGAACGGGAGCCGCTCGCCGCCGCGCTCCACCAGCGCGGTGAGCGTGACCTGGTCGCCGGCCCAGCAGGTGCCGTTCCTGGTGCCGAGGGCGCGCACGTACGACAGCCTGAGCCGTCCCGTGACCGTTCCGGCGGTGGGGGATCCGGTGCCGTCGGGCTCGGCGGAACGCGTGGCGTCCGGGCTCGCCGAGCCGTGGTCGGCCGGGGCGGGGGTGCGGGTCTTGGTGGGCCGTTTGCGCGACGGAGTCGGCGACGCGCTGGGGGAGGCGCCGGAGGAGGCGCTGACCAGGCTCTGCGACCTCGGCTGCGGGGAGGACGGGGTCAGCCACACGATGGCGCCCCCGAGGGCGACCGCGGTGAGGCCGGAGGCGACGGCGATGACCACCTTCTTGCCGCGCCGCCCGCGCGGCTTCGCGGGCGCGGGCTCGCCGGTGGGCTCCTCGTCCCACTGTTCCGGCTCGCCGGACGCGGGCCGCGCCTCGCCGCCCGGCCACGGCGCGCCCGGCGCGGGTCGCGTGTCGTCGTGCGCCCACTGCTCCGGCGGCGCGCCTTCCTGGCGCCGTACGCCGTCAGGGCGCTCCACGGGCGGCCATACCTGCTCGCCATACGCCGAGCCACCCGCCCCCGAGGCGAAGGCCCGCTCCTCGTACGCCTCGCGACCACCTGCGCCCGGGCTGAAGACGTGTTCCTCGTACGCTTCGCGACCACCTGCGCCCGGGCTGAAGACGTGTTCCTCGTACGCTTCGCGACCGCCTGCGCCTGGGGCGAAGGCGCGTTCCTCGTATGTCTCGCGACCGCCCGCACCCGGGGCGAAGGCGCGTTCCTCGTATGCTTCGCGACCACCCATGCCTGGGCTGAAGGCGCGCTCGTCGTACGCCTCGCGGGTGCCCGCGCCCGGGGGGAACACTCCCGAGTCGAACGTCTGCCCGGCCGCCAAGCCCGGCCCGCCTGGCGCGCCCGGTCCGCCCGCTGCCGCGCCATGCCCGCCTGACGTGCCCGGCCCGGTCGTGCCCTGGCCGACCGGGCCGTCCTCGAACGCCCACTCGTCGTCCGCCTCATGGCCGCCCGCGCCGCCCGCGCCCGCCCCGCCCGCGCCTGTGCCGAACACGCCCGCCCCGCTCGCGCCGGTGCCGAACACGCCCGCCCCGCTCGCGCCGGTGCCGAACGCGCCCCCCGCGCCGAACGCCCCCGCGCCGCCGGTGCCGAACGCCCCCGGGCCGGACGGCTGCGCGCCGGGGGACCCCGGGTGGGAAGAACCCGGCGGGGCGGCGGTGGGCTGGGGGATGTCGTGGTCGTGGGAGTCTTCCCAGGCCCCGGCGGCGGGCGGCCAGGTGGCGCCCCGCGGTCCCGTCACGGGCCGGACCGGGTCCGTGGACTGCGAGACCGGCTCCTGCCAGGCCGCCGCCTGCGGCGCCGTGTGCCACTGCTCCGCCGGGCCCTCCGACCGCGACGGGGTCGAGGACCGGTCCTGGAAGACCGGTGCGGCCTGCGGCGCGGCCGGGGACGAGAACGGGCCGGCCGACGGGACGTGCGGCCCGGCCGCGGACGGATGCGGTGCGGCGGGGGAGCCGTGCGGCGGCGTCGAGGACGGATGCGGTGCGGCAGGAGAGCCGTGCGGCGGCGTCGAGGACGGCGCGTTGGAGGACGTCGCGTTCAAGGACGGGGTGTTCGAGGACGGGGTGTTCGAGGCGGCCGGGGACGCCGGGGACCCCAGGAGGTGGAGCAGCACCTCGTGCATGGCGGGCCGCGCCGCCGGGTCCTTGGCCAGGCATCGCGTCACCGCCGCGCGCAGCGCCTGCGGCAGCTCCCCGAGGCGTGGCTCCGCGCGCAGGATGCGGTTGATCACCGCGGGCAGCGAGTCGTCGCCGAACGGCGGCGTGCCCGTGGCCGCGAAGACGATCACCGAGCCCCACGCGAACACGTCCGCCGCCGGCCCCACCGCCTGCCCCGCGAGCTGCTCGGGCGCCATGTACGCCGGGGTGCCCACGATGTTGCTCGTGGCCGAGAGCTTGGAGTCGAGCGCGCCCGTCACGCCGAAGCCGATCACGCGCGGCCCGCCCGACCCCAGCAGCACGCAGGCCGGCTTGAAGTCGCGGTGCGCGAGCCCCGCCCGGTGGATCGCCGCGAGTGCCGTGGCGGTGGCGACGGCCAGCCGCTGGAGCTCCGCGCCCGTCCGGCGTCCCGCCTGCTGCAACGACGGCCCGTCCACGTACTCGCTCACGAGGTACGGCCGGCCGCTGACGGAGGCGTCGAGCACCTGCGCGACGTTGACCGGCTCGACCTGGCGGGCGGCGGTCATCTCCCGGACCAGGCGGTCGTCGCCGGCCAGCCCCTCGTGCAGGACCTTGACCGCCACCGGCGCCCCGTTCGGCGCCTTGGCGAGATAGACGACGCCCTGGGAGCCGGCGCCGAGGCGGCCGGCGAGCCGGTAGGGCCCCACCGCTGCCGGGTCGCCCTCGCGCAGGGGTTCGACGTGGGGCATGAGGGGAGTGACTCCTGTGACGGCTGGGACGACTACGCTCTGCACCTTAGCGTCAAAAGTTATGACTTGGCGGGAGTTAATCTGATCAAGTGGGAAACTCCTAGCAGGTTGGGAGGGGAGGGCGCGTGCGGTCGCTGGAGGACTACGCCGAAGGCGTGCGCGGCGGCTCCCGCACGTGGATCGCCCGCGCGATCACGCTGGTCGAGTCCACCCGCCCCGACCACGCCGCCCTCGCCCAGCGCCTGCTCGTCGAGCTGACCCCGCTGTCGGGCCGGGCCTGCCGCGTGGGCGTCTCGGGCGTGCCGGGTGTGGGGAAGTCCACATTCGTGGACGCCCTCGGCACCATGCTCACCGGCCGGGGTCACCGGGTGGCCGTCCTCGCCGTGGACCCGTCCTCGACCCGTACGGGCGGCAGCATCCTCGGCGACAAGACCCGCATGTCGCGCCTGGCGACCGACCCGGCCGCGTTCATCCGGCCCTCGCCCGCGTCCGGCACGCTGGGCGGCGTCGCCAAGGCCACCAGGGAGGCCATGGTCGTCGTCGAGGCGGCCGGCTACGACGTCGTGCTCGTCGAGACCGTGGGCGTGGGACAGTCGGAGACGGCGGTCTCCGACATGGTGGACACTTTCCTGCTGCTGACGCTGGCCCGTACCGGGGACCAGCTCCAGGGCATCAAGAAGGGCGTGCTGGAGCTGGCGGACGTCATCGCGGTCAACAAGGCGGACGGCGAGCACGCGCTCGCCGCGCGCAAGGCGGCGCGCGAGCTGGCGGGCGCGCTGCGCATGCTGCGCTCGGACAGCGTGCCGCCGCCCGTGCTGACGTGCAGCGGCCTCACGGGCGACGGCCTGCCGGAGCTGTGGGACCAGGTGCTGCGGCACCAGGACGGCCTGGACCTGGCCGGGAAGCGCCGCCACCAGCAGGTCGGCTGGACGTGGACGCTGGTGCGCGACCGGCTGCTGTCGGAGCTGCGTCACGATCCCCGGGTCGCGGCCATCGCCGAGGAGGTGGAGAAGGAGGTCCTCGCGGGCACCCTCACCCCGTCGCTCGCCGCCGACCGCCTCCTGTCCGCCTTCACCCGCCCCTGAGCGGCCCCGCGTCCACCCGCCCCTGAGTAGCCGCGTTCACGCGGCCCTGAGCGGCCGCCTTCACCCGCCCCTGAGCGGCCGCCCGTCCCCCCTCGCGCACGGCTGAGCGCGCACTCGTGATCCACGCCTTCTGTCCGTGTGTGCTAAATTTTGGCCATGCGGTCAGAAAATAAACCGTCCGGCCAGAAGGCGCGGTCGTTCATCGAGGAGGCCCGGCGCGACCAGATCGTGCGCGCCGCCGTCGAGGTGATCGCCGAGGTGGGCTTCGCCCGGGCGTCGCTCGCCCGGATCGCCCAGCACGCCGGCATCAGCAAGGGCGTCATCTCCTACCACTTCGCCGGCAAGGAGGAGCTGATGGAGCAGGTCGTCGACCGCGTCTACTCGCAGATCGGGGAGTTCGTCCTGGCCCGGATGGAGAGCGCCGGGTCGGCCGCCGAGCTGCTCAGGACGCACGTCACGTCCGTCGCCGAGCACATGCGGGGCAACCGCGTCCAGCTCACCGCGCTCGGCGAGATCTTCAACAACCTGCGCACGGCCGACGGCGAGCCCCGCTACGGCGTCCACACGAGCGAGGGGCTCTACCAGGCCCTCGAGTCGATCTACCGCCGCGGGCAGGAGGCCGGGGAGTTCCGCGCCTTCGACGTCCGCGTCATGGCCGTCACCCACCAGGCCGCCATCGACGCGATGTTCGCCTACTGGCAGGCCCACCCCGACCACGACCTGGAGGCACACGCCGGCCAGCTCGCCGACCTCCTCGAAAGGGCGTGCACGTGAAGACCGAACACCCCCGGACCGCCACCCGGCTCCTCGCCGTGGACAACCTGCGCGTCGTCCTCACCCTGCTCGTCGTCTTGCACCACGTCGCCGTGACCTACGGCAACATCCCGATGTGGTACTACGTCGAAGATGCCCGTGACCCCTCCGGCCTGGCCCTCGACATCCTGGTCGTGGTGAACCAGGCGTTCTTCATGGGGTTCTTCTTCCTTCTCTCCGGCTTCTTCACCCCGGCCTCCTTCGACCGCAAGGGCGGGCGGGCGTTCGTCCGCGACCGGCTGCTCCGGCTCGGCGTCCCGCTGCTCGTCTTCGTCCTGCTCCTGCGGCCGCTGGTCACGCTCCCGCAGTACCTGGCCCAGGGCGGCGGCGCCTCGTACGCGGAGTTCTACCTGCGCACCTGGGACCCGGGGCCGATGTGGTTCGCCGAGGTGCTGATCGTCTTCGTGGTGGCGTACGCGGTGTGGCGCGGCCTTCGGCGCGCGGGGCAGGAGGAGGCGCCGGCCGCGCCGCCGCGGTTCCGGTCGCTCCTCCTGTTCGCCGCCGGCCTGGCCGTGGCCACGTTCGTGTGGCGCCTCGCGGTGCCGACGGGCACGTACGTCCCGGTCCTCGGGCTGCCCAGCCCCGACTACCTGCCGCAGTACGTCGCCATGTTCGCGGCCGGCCCCGTGGCCTTCCGGCGCCGGTGGTTCGAGACCCTGCCACGCCGGACCGGCCGCGCCGGGCTGATCACCGCCGCCGTGGCCGCGAGCACGCTGCTGCCGCTGTCGGCCACGACCAAGGGCGTGCTGTCGTCGGCCGCCGGGGCGGCGTGGCAGTCCTTCTTCGCCGTCGGCATCATCGCCGGGCTCGTAGTGATCTTCCGGGAGCGGTTCGACCGGCAGGGGCCACTCGGCGGGTTCCTGTCGGCGCACGCCTACACGGTGTACGTCGTCCACCCGATCGTGCTCGTCGCCGTGGCCCTGGCATTCCGCTGGCTGGAGGCGGCGGCGGTGGTCAAGTTCGCCATCGTGGCCGTGATCTCGCTGCCGCTGTGCTGGGGGCTCGCCTACCTCGTCCGGTCGCTCCCCGGCGCCAAGCGGATCCTCTAGGGCCTGTTCTCCCCGTCGGCCTCCCGGCGAGCGGTGGACGCGTGGCGGCGCGCGGCGGGGGCCGTCCGCCGCGCGCCGCCGGTCGCGCTCTCCGGGCCGCCTGGGAAGGCTGCACCTCGCGGGTCGCGGTCTCCGGGCGGCCTGGGAAGGCTGCACCTCGCCGGTCGCGCAGATGACGCTGACGTCGACGATCGCCGTGGCCGGTCCCGCGTTCGTCGCGCGCACGCTCCAGCTCGTCGGGGGCGCGTCCACTCCCATGTGCGCCACCTTGAGGTCGGGGTAGTCGAGCTGGGTGGCGGTGCCCGCGTGGAAGGATCCGCCCAGCGCGATCTTGCCCTCGGGGTAGGCCGCCGTCACGGGCGCCGACCGTCCGCTCGCGATCTTCGCCGTGCCGCTGACCTGCTCGACCCCGGCGAGACCTCCCGGCTGTCCGGCGGGTCCGGCCGGGCCGGTGGCACCCTGCGGCCCCGCGGGTCCGGTGGGACCCGCCGGGCCCGTCTGGTTCCAGGTGATCCTCTTCTCCGAGGATTCACACGCCGTGGGGTACGGGGTGGGCCCGGGCGGCTGCGCCGTGGCGAGAACCCGGACCGCCCCGGCCGCACTCGTGCACGCGTATATCTGCGGCGCACGCCCCGTCTGAAGGATCAGGCCCCGTCGTAGAAGGCGTCGAGGACGGCGCCGTGGCGCTCCTCGACGACCTTGCGCCTGATCTTCAGGCTCGGCGTCAGCTCGCCCGACTCGACGGTGAAGTCCTCGCTCAGGATGGCGAACTTCTTGACCGTCGCGTATCCGGCCTCGCCCGCGTTGACCTGGTCGACGGCCTTGGCGACCTCCTCGCGCATGCGCGGGTGCTCCCGCAGCGCCTCGGCCTCGGCCGGCAGGCCCTCGGCCTCGGCCCAGGGCCGGACCACGTCCATGTCCAGCGTCACCAGCGCCGTGCAGTAGTTGCGCCGGTCACCGTGGACGAACACGTGCGACACGTACGGGCAGGCCGCCTTGATCCGGCCCTCCAGGTACGTGGGCGCCACGTACTTGCCGCCCGAGGTCTTGATCAGCTCCTTCTTGCGGTCGGTGATGGACAGCCGGCCCTCGGGGTCGAGCTCGCCGATGTCGCCGGTGTGCAGCCAGCCGTCCTCCAGCGCCGCGGCGGTCTCCTCGGGCAGGCCGTGGTAGCCGCGCATGACGCCCCGGCCGCCGACGAGCACCTCGCCGTCGTCGGCGATGCGCACCCGCGTGCCCGGCAGCGGCGGGCCGACCGTGCCGAACTTCACCGTCTCCGGCCGGTTGAGGAAGCTGCCCGCCGACGTCTCGGTCAGGCCGTACCCCTCCAGGATCGTGAGACCGGCGGCGTCGAAGAACTCGGCGATGTCGCGGGACAGCGGCGCGGAGCCCGAGATGAAGAAGCGGATCCGGCCGCCGAACCGCTCGCGCAGCTTGGCGAAGACGAGCCGGTCGGCCAGCGCGTACTCCACGCGCGTCGTGAGCGGGACGGCGACGCCGCGCTGCCGGGCCCGCACCACCCGCAGGCCGGTCCGCCGGGCCCACCCGAAGATGCGCAGCTTGGCCCCGCCCTCGCGCTGGACGGTGGCGGCGACCGTGTTGTGGATCTTCTCGAAGATGCGCGGCGCGGCGGCCATGAACGTCGGCCTGAGCGCGCCCAGGTTCTCGGCGATCCGGTCGAGCCGGCCGTCCACGGCCGTCGGCACGCCGATGTCGATCATCACGACCTGGAGCAGCTTGCCGAACGAGTGCGACAGCGGCAGCCACAGGAAGTGCAGGTCGTCGCCCGAGATCAGGTCCAGCTCGCGGACCGCGGCGCCGGCGTAGAGCCAGTTGTCGTGGGTCAGCTCCACGCCCTTGGGGCGGCCGGTGGTGCCGGAGGTGTAGATGAGCGTGGCCAGGTCGTCCTGGGCGATCGCGTCGACCATGGCGTCGTAGTCGCCGCCGTCGCCGCCGTCGCCGCCCTCGCCTCCCTCGCTGCCGCCGCCGTCGAGCGAGCCGAGCGGCACGACCCAGCCGTCGTCGCTGGGCGTGCCGTCGATGACGACCACGCGCGTGACGTCGGGCAGCTCCTTCTGCACCGACCGCAGCTTGGCGACCTGGTCGTCGTCCTCGGCGATGACGATCGTGCTGCCCGAGTCGGTGACGATGAACGCC
Organism: Nonomuraea montanisoli; assembly: GCF_013363975.1. GTDB lineage: Bacteria > Actinomycetota > Actinomycetes > Streptosporangiales > Streptosporangiaceae > Nonomuraea > Nonomuraea montanisoli. The sequence goes on from NZ_JABWGN010000008.1 coordinate 152,758, forward strand.
GACTCGGCGGCGGTGTTGGAGGGGTAGATCGTGGTGGTGGCCGCGCCGGTGGACAGCACGGCGAGGTCGGCGAGGATCCATTCGAGGCGGGTGGAGCTGAGGATGGCCACCCGGGTGCCGGGGCCCGCGCCGATCTCCGCCAGGCCGAGGGCCAGCCGGCGGACGCGCTCGCCCACCTCGCGCCAGGACAGTGAGGTCCAGCCGTCGTGCGAGGGCGTCCGGTAGGCCTCGGCGTCAGGGGTGGCGGCGATCCGGTCGCGCAGCAGGGAGGGAATGCTCGACATGCCTGTCCTCCTGGGTGTGATGCAGCCGACTCTAGGCCGAGGGCACGGCGCGAGTCGACATTCGTGATCGTCTCGTGTCACCTGTTGTCGGTCGATGCCGCAATCGTCCGGAGCGAGGCGCTCCTCGCGCCGGAACGGGCGCACGGCGTCACCGGGGCGCCCCGCCTCGCGACCGAGAGGATCAAGGCGTACGGCGCTCTGCTCCGCCATGCGGTCGGCGAGGACCACGACGACGGCGGCGTGCCGCAGATCTGGGAGGTCGCCACGGCCGCTGCGTCAACGTCATCCAAAGGTGATCCGGTCTCCGGGCGCGGGCTGACGCGAGGGCGGGGCCGGGGGGCGGCGAGATTGACGGTAAGGATCAAGCGGGCGATAGTGTGACAGGTGGCAGCCCCCCGGATGATCTCCTGCGTCCTCGCCCTGGCGACCCTGACGCTCGGCGCCTGCTCAGCCGCCACCGACCGGCCCTCCGGCGGGCAACCCGTGGTCAGCGGCGTGGCCGGCGGCTCCGGCGCCGCCCCCTCCGCCGGGGCCTCTTCCGGCACCGCGGCCGCGCCCCCCGGGACCGCCGCCCCCAGCGCCTCCGCGCTCGACCCGGCCGCGTACAAGACCGAGCTGGAGACCCGGCGCAAGGCCATGGCCGGCGCCATCGGCTCCATGGCCGGGGCCCGCACGGTCAAGACGCTCGGCCAGCGGGCGCAGAAGGCCGCCGAGGCGGTCGAGAGCGGCGCCGCCGCGCTGGCCGCCGTGACGCCGCCCGACCAGGTGCGCTCCCAGCACGACGCGTACGTGGCCAGCCTGCGCGACTTCGCCACCGCGCTCGGCGGCACCGCGGGCAAGGTCGGCTCGCGCGACCTGTGCACCTCCTCGGCCGCGCTCAGCGACGTCGGCGGCGCGCTCAAGTCGCTCGACCAGGCCGGCCAGGCCCTCCAGCAGGCCGGCGACTACCCGGCCGACGTGGTCAGCGTGAAGGCCGGCGGCAAGAAGAACAGGCGCCTGAAGAACGGCTCGTACGTCCGCAGGGGCTCCCTCACCGGCCGCAGCTCGCTGCAGATCGACAACGGCGGCACCCGCGACGCGGTCGTCACGCTGGTGAAGGGCGGCTCCAAGGTGCTCAGCGTGTACGTGCGCAAGAAGGCCAAGTTCAAGGTCAGCGGCGTGCGGGACGGCACGTACAAGATCTACTTCACCCACGGCGTCGACTGGGACGGCAAGGCGCGCGCCTTCACCCGGCAGTGCAGCTTCGAGCGCTTCCAGAAATCGGTGAAGTTCAAGACCACCTTCACCGCCACCCAGATCCGCTGGCACGACTGGCGGATCACGCTGCACGCGATCGCCGGCGGCAACGCCCGCACCTCCGACGTGGACCCCGACGACTTCCCGGGCTGAGGTCCCCGGACACGGCAAGGGCCGCGCACCAGGAGTGCGCGGCCCTTGCCGTGTCGCGGTCGTGCCGTGTCGCCGGCACGACCGTCGTCCCGTCGGTCCGTCGGTTCGCCGGCCGTGATCAGGAGGAGACGTGATCAGGAGGAGAACAGCATGCCCACCCAGCTGCGCTGGCGGTGGTGGCCGTAGTGGTGGCCGCCGTGCGGGGCGCCCCAGGCGGGACCCGGCGCGGGCGGAGGCGGGGGAGCGGCGTGGTAGCTGGCCTCCATGCGGGTCAGCGTCTCCAGCTCGCCGTAGTCGAGGAAGATTCCCCGGCAGTTGTCGCACTGCTCGATGTGAACGCCGTTGCGCTCATACGTCCGCATGGTGCCGCGGCACTTGGGGCACTGCATCTCTCGTCGGTCTCCTTGGCCTCGGATGTCTGAGGGAAAACCTACCGCGCGCAACGACCGTCACGCTCTGACGATTCTGTTGCACGCCTCGACTAACGAGTGTTCGACCTCGTCGAGTTCCCGGCCCTCGCGACCGGCGTTGACCACGGCCACGGCGGCCAGTTGGACGGTCACCGCGCGGGCCGGCAGGTCGAGCCGCCGCCACGGGTCGGCGCCGTCGCCGAGCGCCGGCCCGCCGAAGGCGAGGTACGCGCCCACGAACCGCTCCCACACGGCCGGGTCGAGCAGCCCCGCGGCGTACCAGGCGGCGGGCCGGGCCAGGTCCCACGCCGGATCGCCGACGCCGAGGTCGTCCACGTCGATGAGCAGCCAGCGGTCGCGGCGGACGAGCTGGCCGAGGTGCCAGTCGCCGTGGGTGAGCAGGCCGGGCACCGGCTCGGGCGCGGGCAACTCCTCGAACGTCCGCCGCAGCAGCCGCTCGACCGGCCCGTCGCCCGGCATGCGGCGCACCGCGCGGGCCGCCCGCGCCGGGCCGCCCGCCTCGGGGAGGGGTGGCACCAGCGTCAGGGGTACCGCGTGCAGCCGCGCCAGCAGCCGGGCGCCCTCCTCCCAGGGCGCGGAGTCGAGCTCGTCGTGCGCGACGGGCGCGCCGGTCGGCCAGACCGTGACCGCGCGGCCGGCCACCGTGATCACGTCGGGACGCAGCGGGGGCAGCAGGACGCCGCTCAGCGCGGCCGAGGCCGCGGCGCGCAGCCGCAGCCGCAGCGCCTCGGCGTCGTCGCGCCGCGAGTGCGCCTTGACCACGACCTCGCCCCGGCGTAACACCACCACGTCGGTGCGGGTCGGGTGGAGCACCGGCTCCCCCGTGCCGCCGTGCGCGGCGGCGATGACCCCGAGCTCACCCTCCAGATCCACTCGTACAGACTAAAGGCATGAGAATCGGTTTCGCCGTGCCGCAGTCGGGCGCCTGGGCCACGCCCGCCAACATGCGCCGCGTCGCCGCCCGGGCCGAGGAGCTCGGCTACGCGGAGCTGTGGACCTTCCAGCGGGTGCTCTACCCGGTGGGCCATCCGATGGGGCCCGTGTACCGCAGCGTCCACGACCCGGTGGTCACGCTGTCGTACCTGGCCGGGGTCACCGAGACGATCAGGCTCGGCGTGGCCGTCGTCAACGCGTACGTGCAGCCGGTCGTGCTGGCCAAGCAGCTCGCCTCGCTGCAGATCGTGTCCGGCGGGCGGCTGACGGCGGGGCTGGGGCTGGGGTGGCTGCGCGAGGAGTTCGAGGCCGCGGGGATCGGCTTCGAGCGGCGCGGCCGGCGCGTCGAGGAGTTCACGCAGGTGCTGCGCAAGGCTCTGACCGAGGACGTGGTCGAGCACTCGGGCGAGTTCTACCGGGTTCCGCCGTCCCACGTCGACCCGCGCCCGGAGCACGCGCCTCCCATCCTGCTGGGCGGCGCGGCCGAGCCGGCGCTGCGCCGGGCGGGCCGGCTCGCCGACGGCTGGATCAGCTCCAGCAGGGAGGACCTGGCGGGCATCGCGCCGCGCGTGGCCGTGATCAAGGAAGCGGCCCGGGAGGCCGGGCGCGACCCCGAGGCGCTGCGCCTCGTGTGCCGCGGCGTCACCCGGGTGCGCCCGGCGGGGGCGAAGGAGGAGGCGGACGGCGAGCGGTCGCCGCTGACGGGCACGTACGAGGAGATCCGGCGGGACGTGGACGACCTCGTGGCGCGCGGCGTGACGGAGGTCTTCCACGACCTCAACTTCGACCCCGAGATCGTCACCGCGGAGCCGGAGGAGGCCATGCGCCGGGCGGAGGAGGCCCTGGAGGCCCTCGCCCCGAACGCCTGAGCCCGCGACGCCTGAGCCCGCGACGCCTGAGCCCGCGACGTCCGAGCCCGCGACGTCCGAGCGGCGATCAGGGGCGAGCGGCGATCAGGGGTGGTCAGGGGCGGTCAGGGGCGGGACAGGCGGAGTGCCTCGGCGGCGACGGCGCGGCGCAGGTCGCGGATGCCGTCCCGGCCGCGCAGCGGGTGCACGGCGTTGGTCAGCAGCACCACCGTCAGCCCGCGGGCCGGGTCCACGACGAGCGACGTCCCCGTGAAGCCGGAATGCCCGAACGCCCCCTCCAGCGGCCCCACGATGCCCGGGTCGCCGATCCGCACCCCGAGCCCGTGGCGGAACGGCGCCCCCTCGGCCCCCTGGTCGCGGACCATCTCGGCCACGCTCTCCGGCCGCAGCATCGTCCCGCCGCCGCGCCGCAGCGCCTCGCCGAAGGCCAGCAGGTCGTCGGCCGGGGCGAACAGCCCCGCGTGGCCCGCCACGCCGCCCAGGCCCTGGCAGGTCTCGTCGTGCGCCTCGCCGCGCACACAACCAGGTCCCGTCCGTTCCGGCTTCCACTCGGTGGCGGCCACGCGCGCCAGCTTCCCTGGACCGGGCCGGTAGCCCGTCGCGCCCAGCCCCAGCACGCCGGTGACGCGGGCGCGGACCAGCTCGTCGAGCGGCGCGCCGCCCGCGAGCTCGGCCACGCGGCCCATCGTGATCATGCCGACGTCGGAGTAGAGGTACGGCCCGCCGACGGGCCCGGTGACGGGCGTGTCGATGATCGCGGCCAGCCGCGCGGCATGGCCGGCGTCGGGCAGCTCCAGGTCCACGCGGCGGGTGGGCGGGAGCCCGGCCGTGTGGGTGAGCAGGCGGCGCGGCGTGATCCGGGGGTCGCGCCCGGGCAGCCATGCCGTCACCGGCTCGTCCAGGTCGAGGCGGCCCTCCTCGGCCAGGGACAGCACGACGGCCGTGGTGAACAGCTTGCTCACCGAGGCCAGGTCGAAGATCGAGTCGCGGCGCGCCGGCGGGCGCTCGCCGGCCAGGGTGCCCTCGCCGTCGGTGTACCTGACCAGCTCGCCGGCCACCGCCGCCGCCGCGACCTCGCCGTCCACGGCGACGAGCGCGACAGCCGCCGAGCACACGCGCGGCACCGCACCGGTCAGGACCTCCTGGAGTCCCTCCGCCACCTTCCCCCCTCTTTCGTCCCCGGCGTCCCCGGCGATCAGCCGCTCAGCGCGTCGCTCAGCCGCTCGCCGTGCGACTCCAGCAGCGCCCGGGCGCCCTCCGCGTCGAGCCCGTGCTGGATCATCACCACGGCGGTCTTGGCCTGCCCGCCGGCCTCGTCCACGGCCCGGGCCGCGGTCTCCCGGTCGGCGCCGGTGATGTCGACGACCATGCGCACCGCCCGGTCGGCGAGCTTGCTGTTCATGGCCGACATCTCGATCATCCGGTTCCCGTACGTGCGGCCGAGCCGCACCATCACGATCGTGGAGATCATGTTGAGCACGAGCTTCTGGGCGGTGCCCGCCTTGAGGCGGGTCGAGCCGGCCACCACCTCGGGCCCCACCACGACCTCGATCGCGTGCTCGGCGGCGGCCGACAGGGGCGCGCCGTCGTTGCACGACAGGGAGGCGGTCAGCGCGCCGCGCCGCCGCGCCTCGGCCAGGGCGCCCAGCACGAACGGGGCACGGCCGCTGGCGGACACGCCCACCACCGAGTCGAGCGGTCCCACCTCCAGGCGCGCCATGTCCGCGGCGCCGGCCTCGGCGTCGTCCTCCGCGCCCTCCACGGACCGGGTCAGCGCGTCCGGGCCGCCGGCGATGACGCCCTGGACCAGCTCCGGATCGGTGCCGAACGTGGGCGGGCACTCCGACGCGTCGAGCACGGAGAGCCGTCCCGAGGTGCCCGCGCCGACGTACAGCAGCCGGCCGCCCGAGTCCATCCGCGCGGAGATCGCGTCGATGGCGGCCGAGATGGCGGGGATCGCGACCGCGACGGCGGCGGGCACCGCGGCGTCGGCCTGGTTCATCAGGCGCGCGATCTGCTCGGTCGGCAGCCGGTCGATCTGGGCGTAACGGGGGTCGCTCTGCTCGGTGGCCAGCTCGCCGGCGGGCACGGCGGGCCCGGTGGAAGAGCCGGTGGACCCATCGGTGGAGGGCTCGGGTAGCGGATCAATCATGACGCTAATTTCCACCTTCTCCTTCTCTCTTGTAAATATCTTTCAGACTATGGATTCATGACGTACGTGCGAACAGGAGCCGAACGGCTGGCCACGGATGCCTCTCTGGCGGGTGGACGGCGGCTCGGCCTCATCACCAACCCCACCGGGGTCCTTCCCGATCTGACGCCCACCGCCGAGGCGCTGCTGGCCGGCGGCGCGCCGCTGGTGGCGCTGTTCGGGCCGGAGCACGGCGTGCGCGGCACCGCGCAGGCCGATTCCAGCGAGCCGGACACCACCGACCCGAGGACGGGCCTGCCCGCCTACGACACGCACAAGCGCTCCGGCGAGGCGCTGGACGAGGTGGTGGCCCGCTCGGGGGTCGACACGCTGGTCTTCGACATCGCCGACGTGGGGGCCCGCTTCTACACCTTCGTGTGGACGATGTACGACCTCATGGCCTCGGCGGAGCGGCTGGGGCTGCGGTTCGTGGTGCTCGACCGGCCGAACCCGCTCGGCGGCGCCGTGACCGAGGGGCCGGAGCTGGACCCGGCGTTCGCGAGCTTCGTCGGCCGCTTCCCGCTCCCGGTGCGGCACGGCAGGACCGTGGGGGAGCTGGCGCTGCTGTTCGGCTTCGACCTCGACCTGGAGGTCGTGCGGATGGAGGGCTGGCGGCGCGACATGGACGCCGCCGCGACCGGGCTGCCGTGGGTGATGCCGTCGGTCAACATGCCGACCCCCGACACCGCGCTCGCCTACCCGGGCACCGCGCTGTTCGAGGGCACCACGTTCTCGGAGGGGCGCGGCACGACCCGGCCGTTCGAGCTGGTCGGCGCGCCGTTCGTGGACGAGCGCTTCGCCGCCGAGCTGAACGCCCTCGGCCTGCCGGGGGTGCGCTTCCGCGACACCTGGTTCACCCCCACCTTCCACAAGCACGCGGGGACGGCCGGGCGCGGCGTCCAGCTCCACGTCCACGACCGGGCCGCGTTCCGGCCGGTGCTGACGGGGGTGTCCATGCTGCACGTGGCCCGCACGCTCCACCCGGACGGCTTCGGCTGGTGGGGGCCCGAGGACTTCGAGGACCACCTGTGGGGGTCGGACACGCTCACGGCGTGCCTGGACAAGGGCGAGGACCCGAGGGCTCTGTGCCCCGAGCCCGCGCCCCCAGGAGGACCGTTGCTCTACGCGTGACATCACGCCAGGTCGCGCCGGTAGAGCCAGAAGACGCGTTCTACGCGCGCGCCCACGGCGCGCGCGTAGAACCGCAGCGGCCCCACCCAGCCGATCTCGGCGGTGTCCTGCCCGGCGGCGCGCTGCTCGGCCAGGCAGCGGCGCAGCAGCACCCGGCCCACGCCGAGCCCGCGCGCCTCCGGCGCCGTGCCCATCGGCCCGAACCACGCGGGCCGCGCGCCCCACGCGGCGAACGCCAGCACCCGGCCGTCGCGCTCGGCGTAGTGCAGGCCGGCGGCGTTGGCCGCCTCCCAGGCCCAGCGCTCGTTCCAGTGCTCCGCCACGAAAGCGGCCACCCGGTCGCGGTCGTCGCCGGCGCGGCGCACGGCCACCCCCTGCCCGGCCAGCAGGGCCACGTCGGCCTCGGTGGACAGGTCGGCGCCGGGGCCGAGGGGGGCGGTCATGTTCCAGGCGACGTGGTAGCGCTCGTAGCCCAGGCTCTCGGCCAGGCAGGCGGCGGCGGTGTAGCGGACGTCCACGCCCGGCCAGGCGTAGCACGGCGGGTTGCCGGCCAGGCGGGCCTGCGTCGCGCCGTGCCCGCGCAGCCAGTCCTCGGCCGCGCGGAGCAGCTCCCGGCCGATCCCGCGTCCCTGCCGCTCCGGATGGACGGCCAGCAGGTCGAGGTGGCCCACGGTGGGCTCGCGCGACGACAGGGACGCCAGGACGACGCCGCCGTCGGTCACCAGCGCGCCCCAGGTGCGCTCCGCCGGAGGGGCGGCCAGCCGCCGTACCAGCGCGCCCGCCTCGGGAGCGTCCAGCGTCAGCGCCGCCCCCGCGGCCCGTACGGCCCGCTCCAGGTCCTCCCCGCCCAGAGCGGAACCCTCGTGCACGCGGATCACACGCCGCTCAGCGGACGGGCGATCACGCTGCGGCGCTCCGGGTGGAAGCACGCGTGCTCCTGCGGGACGCCGTCGGTCACCTGGAGCAGCGGCAGCTCGCTCTCGCACCGCTCGCTCCGGAACGGGCAGCGGCGGGCGAACAGGCAGCCCGAGTCGGCCCGCGACTCGTCCAGCGACTCCAGCGGCACGACCGGCTGCTCGCCCGGCTCCTCCAGCCCGTGCAGCACGGGGATGGCCGACAGCAGCGACTGCGTGTACGGGTGGACCGGGTCGGCGATGACGGAGTCCACCGGCCCGCGCTCCACGACCTGGCCCCGGTAGATGACGAACAGCTCACCGTCGTCGCCGATGTAGCGGGCGGTGGCCACGTCGTGGGTGATGAACAGCACGGCCACGCCGAGCCGCTCGCGCAGGTCCTTCAGCAGCGCCAGGATGCCGAGCCGCAGCGACACGTCGATCATCGAGACGGCCTCGTCGGCGACGAGCATCTCGGGGTCCACGGTCAGCGCGCGGGCGATGACGACCCGCTGCCGCATGCCGCCGGAGAGCTGGTGCGGGTAGCGCGACAGCACGCTGCCCGGGTCGAGGCCGACCAGCGACAGCACCTCGGCGGCCCGCTCCTCCATCCACTGCTTCGAGCGGCCGGTCTGACGGGCCCGCAGCGCCAGCGGCGCCTGGAGGGTCTGGTGGATGGTGCGGGTCGGGTTCAGGGCCGAGTACGGGTCCTGGTGGATCATCTGGATCTTGCGGAAGTGCGGCTGGCGCTGCTTGGGCTTGAGCGGCGTCATCGGCGCGCCGTCGATGGCGATCTCGCCGCCGTCGTACGACTCCAGCCCGGCGATGATCCGGCCCAGCGTGGTCTTGCCGCAGCCCGACTCGCCGATGAACGAGGCGGCCCCGCCCTTGGCGATCGAGAAGTCGACGCCGCGCAGCGCCTTCACCTCGCGCCCGGCGAGCACGCCGCCCCGCTGCTTGAAGGTCCTGGTGATGCCGGTAGCCGTGATCACGCGCGCTCCTTCACGCCCACCGCGTGGCAGGCCACGATCCTCGGCCCGTCGGCCAGGGCCGCCGGATCGTCGGTCTCACAGATGTCCATGCGCAGGGCGCAGCGTTCGCGGAACACGCAGCCCTGCTTCGGCACGGTCGCCAGCGTCGGCGGCCGGCCGGGCAGCGCCCGCGCCTCGTCGATGTCGCCGACCAGGCGCGGGATGGCCTGGATGAGGCCCCGGGTGTACGGGTGGCGGGGCGCGCCCAGCACCTCGCGGGTCGGGCCCTGCTCCACCAGCCGGCCGCCGTACATGACGGCCAGCCGGTCGGCCACCTCGGCCACCACGCCGATGTCGTGGGTGATGACCAGCGTGGTCAGGCCGCGCTCGGCGTGGACCTCGCGCACGATCTTCAGGATGTTGGCCTGCGTGATCATGTCGAGGGCGGTGGTCGGCTCGTCGAGGACGACGAGGTGGGCGTTGAGCACCAGGGCCAGCATGATGCCGACCCGCTGCCGCATGCCGCCGGACAGCTCGTGCTGGTGCGAGTCGAGCACCCGGGCGCCGTCCAGGCCCATCCGGCCGAGCAGCTCCTTGGCCTCGCGGACCAGGCCGCGCAGGTCGTCCACGCCGTGGGAGCGGCCCAGGTCGAGGAGCTGCTTGCCGACCGTCTTGAGCGGGTTCAGGGAGTTCTGGGCCGCCTGGAAGACGTACCCGATGTGCGCGCCGCGCGCCTTGCGCAGCCGCTCGCCCGCGAGCCCGACGACGTCGCCGAGCCCGTCGATCTCGACGCTGCCGGTCGCGATCCGCCCGGGCGGCTGCACCGCGTTGAGCAGCGACAGCGCCAGCGTGGACTTGCCGGAGCCGGACTCGCCGACGATGCCGGTGATCGTGCCGGGCTCCAGGGTGAGGCTGACGTCGCGCACGGCCGGCAGCTCGCCCGCGGTGGTCTTGTAGACGACGGTCAGGCCGTCGATGCGCACCCCGGGCGCGGGCGTGACCGGCGCCGGGACAGGCGCGGGTGCCGTCTGCGGGGGTGCCGTCTCTGGCTGGGCCACCGGTGGTTACTCCTCACGCAGCCGGGGGTTGAAGATCTCGTCCATGGCGTCGACGACGAGCACGATGCCGAGCGTCAGCAGCAGGATCGCGAGCAGCGGCGCCAGCAGGTAGCCGAGCGCGTACGGGGTGATCATCGCGCCGGCCTGGAAGACGGCCAGGTTGAGCATGACGCCCCAGTTGTTCGACTCGTACGGCAGCACGCCGAGGAAGAACAGGCCGACCTGCGCGTAGACGGCGCCGGTGACCGCGATGAGCATGTTCATCGCGATGTACGGCGCCATGCTCGGCAGCAGCTCCTTGCCGATGATGTGGCCGGTGGACAGGCCCAGCCCGCGCGCCGCCTCGATGAAGCCGCGCTCGCGCAGCGACAGCGTCTGGGCGCGCACCGCGCGGGCCACGCCGCCCCAGCCGAGCAGGCCGAGCACCAGGCCCATCTGCAGCGGGTTGCCGAACTTCCAGACGGTCGCGAGCACGAGCAGCAGCGGAAGGCCGGGGATCGTCAGCTTCATGTCGGTGACCCGCATGAGCACGGTGTCCCAGCGGCCCCGCTTGAAGCCGGAGAACAGCCCGAGCCCGGTGCCGAAGACCACGGTGATGAGCGCGGTCACGGCGGCGCTGAGCAGCACGTACCGGGAGCCGGTGATGACCAGCGCGAGCACGTCGCGGCCCTGCGGGTCGGTGCCGAACCAGTGCTCCCAGCTCGGCGGCCGCGTGATGGCGTTCGCGTCGCCCGGCAGGTTGTCGGGGTAGAACATCGGCCCGAAGACGGCCATGACCACGAAGCCGGCCAGGATGACCGCGCCGGCCAGCCGGCTGGGCTTGCGCCTCATCACCCGCCACACGCCGCGCCAGAAGTTGCGCCGCATGGCCGAGGCCGTGGAGATGCCGCCGGAGGTCTCGGGGATGACCGTGGCGCTCATGCCGCCTCCTCGCCGCTGCGCACCCGCGGGTCGATCGTGCTGTAGAAGAGGTCGGCCACGATGTTGGCCACGATCACCGCGCCCGTGATCAGCAGGAACGCCCCGCTCATCAGCGCGTAGTCGCGGTCGTTGACGCCGTTGATGAGCATCAGTCCGAGGCCCGGGTAGTTGAAGATCTTCTCGATGAACACGGCGCCGCCGAGCAGCAGCCCCAGCGACAGCGCCAGGATCGTGAACAGCGGCAGGATCGCGTTGCGCGCGATGTAGCGGAAGACGATCGAGCGCTTCATCCCGCGCAGCTCCGCGGCCAGGATGAAGTCGTCGCCCAGGACGGTCACCACACTCGACTTCATCGCCAGGACCCAGCCGCCGTACGCCGACAGGGCGTAGGTGACGACCGGCAGCACGGCGTGCTCGGCGAGCGAGCCGATGTAGCCGGCGTTGAACCCGGGTTCGAAGAGGATGTCCACCGGCCCGTCGGCGGGCAGGATCGGGATGAGCGTCGCGAAGATCACCACGAGCAGCATCGCCAGCACGTACTGCGGGATGCCGTGCAGCAGCGAGCCGGAGATCGCCAGGGCGTCGCCCAGCTTGCTCGTGCGCCTGATCGCCGCGAACACCCCGAGGATGACGCCGACGAGGAAGCTCAGCAGGGTGCCCACCAGCACGGGCAGCACCGTCCACTTCGCCGCCTCGCCCAGCACGTCGAGGACCGGGGTGCCGGGCCTGCTGACGGAGACGCCGAGGTCGAGGTGGAGCAGGCCGCCCATGTAGTCGGTGTACTGCTGCCACAGGCTGCCCGTCGGCTGGAAGCCGTAGAGCACCTTCACGGCCTGTGCGGCCGCCTCCGGGGACATGCCGCCCTCGATGAGCTTCTCGTAGCGGGCGGCCATGGGGTCGCCCGGGATGTTGTTGACGATGAAGAAGCTGATCGTGGCGACCACGAGGATCATGACGAGCCCGCGGGCCAGGTGGCCCGCGAGTCGCCGTGCGATGACCGTCATAAGGGCCTTACTGCTTCGCCTTGACCATGCCGAGCTGGATCCACACGCCGGAGGGGAGGACCCCGGTGCCCAGGCGGAGGATCTCGTCGTCGTGCGGCCAGCCGGTGAAGCGGGTGTTGTTGACGAACTGGTTGTTGACGTAGTCCCAGAGCTGGATGACCGGGAGGTCCTGGTTGGCGGCGGTGGCGAGCTGAGCCATGATCGGCTTGGCCTGCTCCGCGGTGGCCGTGTTGAGCTTGCCGGTCAGCTCACCGGGGTTGATCTTGGCGCCGTCGACCTCGATCTGCTCGGGGCCGCCCATCCAGTTGCCGCCCTTGCCGGGCGCGGCGTGCTCCACCTTGCCGGCGACGTTGGTCCAGCCGTTGGAGGCGCCGTAGAGGCGCTGGAAGATGTCGTACGGCGCGGGGCCGAGCGCCATCAGCCAGAAGCCGACGTCGTACTTGCCGGCCGACAGCTCCTCCAGGTAGAGCGGGTAGTCGGTGGTGGTGACGACCTCGGCGTCGATGCCGTTCTTGACGAGCTGGCTCTTGATGTTCTCCTGGGCCGACAGCCAGTCGGAGAAGCCGGACGGCGCGTGCATGGAGACCTTCCACGGCGTGCCGTCGGCCAGGGCCCACTTGCCGTCCTTCTTGGTGAGGCCGGCCTGCTTGAACTCGGCCTCCGCCTTGGCCGGGTCCGGCTTGTACGGGTCGAGCTTGGGCAGCGTGTCGGGGATCCAGGCCTGGGCGGCCTTCTGGTGGATGCCGCTGGTGGTGATCGCCGGGGTGCCGCCCTCGGGCGAGGCGACCTTGGTGACCTCGTCGCGGTTGATGAGGTAGGCCAGGCCGCGGCGCACGTGCACGTTGTCGTACGGCTTCTTGGACTGGTTGAAGGCCATGCTCACGGCCACCGGCGAGTAGCCCTTGATGACCTCGTTGCCCGGCGCCTGCTTGATCCGGTTCATCACGTCCGTGGGGGCCGCGACGAAGCCGGACTGGTCGAGCTTGCCGGCGGTCAGGTAGTTCCAGATCTGCTCGTTGCCGGTGTAGTTGAGGAACTTCACCTGGGCCGGGGCCACGTTGGCGGCGTTGAAGAAGTTCTTGTTCTTGACCAGCAGCGCCTCGCCCGGGTTGACCCGCTCCAGCACGAACGGGCCGGCCGAGACGTCCTTCGGCGGGGCGAAGGTGAGGACCTTCTGGCCGAGGGCGGTGATGTCGGCGCGCGCCTTCTCGGCGTCGGCGCCGTCACCGCGGGCGGCCTTCAGCGTGTCCCAGAAGTTCGCGGGAAGGACGTCCTTCCAGACGTGGGACGGCAGGACCGTGGTGTCCAGCACGCCGCGCACGAACTTGGGGCTCGGGTTGGCCATCTCCTGCGTGATCTTCAGGGTCTTGTCGTCGACCACGGTCACGTCCGAGGCCACGCCCGCGGCGCCCGGGGTGACCGAGAAGGCGGTGCTACCCTGGGTGTACGCGATCCCGATGGACATCTTGACGTCCTCGGCGGTGACCGGCTGGCCGTCCGACCACTTCCCGTTCGGCTGCAGCTTCAGCGTGATGGCGGAGTTGTCCGGGGCCACCTCCCAGCTGGCCGCGATGCCGGGGAGCGCCTGGTTCGGGTCCGTCAGGTGATTCTTGACCCATCCCAGCTTCATGGAGTTGAAGGCGGGGAACGAGTTCCCCTTCGGGTTGTACGGGTTGGCCGGGGCCGACGCGTCCAGACCGGGCCTGTTCACATCGATCGTGGTGAAGAGCCCGCCACCTCCGCCCGAACCGGACTTGTTGGTGGAACCACCGCTGCACGCTGTCACGGTGGCTGCAAGGCCCAGCAACGCCGCTGCCGCTGCTAGTCGCTTCATGTTCCGCTCCGGGGGATGTCTGACCTGTTCAGGATCTGCAGGATTGACCGGACCCTACGGTCGCGCGAAAGGCGCGTCAATAATCTCCAGGGGTTGTGAGGCTAATGTAACTTTCCTTCATGGGTGTCCGCAATGGCGCTCGGCTCCATCGCCCCGCAGGCCGGGAGCGCGGGTCAGATCACGTCCCAGGGCACGCGCCCGTAGGCGTCCCGCACCCGGGTCAGGGCCGTCTCGTCCGAGCGAAGCCGCAGGTCGCCGATCCGCGACACCGGCACGAGGCCCCACGAGTTCGTCATGAAGACCGCCGGACGGTCCGCCAGGTCGGCGACCTTCAGCGGCCGGCGCTCGCTCGGCAGCTCGCCCTCCTCCAGCAGCGCCATGGTGATGCCGCGCAGCATCGGGGCGTCCGGCCAGACGAGCCGCTCGCCGTCGAAGCAGCCCAGGTTGGCGATCGACGCCTCGGAGACGAAGCCGTCCGCGTCCGTGAACAGCACGTCGTCGAAGCCCTCGGCCGGCGCGCTGCGGGCCAGGTGGGCCTGCGGGAAGCCGCCGAGGTGCTTGATGTGCGGCAGGTAGCGCGCGTAGCGCACCGGGAGCAGCGAGAGCGGGGTGTCCGGCCACGCGTGCGGGGGCGCGGCCGTGGCGATCACCCGCACGCCGTCGCGCTCGGCGACGATCACCCGCACGCTCGCGTCCGGCTCGCCGTCCAGGGCGTGCCGCGCGGTGGCCAGGACCAGCTCCTCGTCGAGGACCGCGCCGAACAGCTCCTCGGTGGCCGCGCGGAGGCGGGCCAGGTGCAGGGCCAGCCCGCGCACCCGGCCGCCGCGCACCTGCATGGCGGTGAAGTGCCCGTAGCGGGCCGCCGCGGCGAGCCCGAGATCGCCGGCGCCCGCGGGCCGGCCGTCGACGGCTACACGATCGATCACGCGTTCCAGCCTAGGGAACGCGGGCGGGCGCCTTCGACCCCCGCCCGCGGCCGCTCAGCCGCTTCTCCGGCCGCTCGGCCGCTTCTCCGGCCGCTCAGACGTCCAGGGTCGCCGCCGCGGCGAGGCGGTCGCGGGCCAGGGTGGCGAGCAGCGCCGCGCCGTCCGGCACCACCGCGTCGTCGAACAGCGCCTCGGGGGAGTGGTTGTACGGCGCCGTCGCCGGGTCGCGGTCCGGCGGGCACGCCCCGAGGAACAGGAACGCCCCCGGCACCTGCTCCAGCACGTACGAGAAGTCCTCCGACCCCATCACCGGCTGCGGCGTGACCAGGAACCGGCCGGGCCCGAACAGGTCGCCGGCCGTGCGCTCGGCGAAGCCCGCCTCGTCGGCGTCGTTCACCGTCACCGGGTAGCCCATGCCGAACGAGGTCTCCACGCGCAGCCCGTGCGCCGCCGCGACGCCCTCCACGACCTCGACCAGCCGCCGCTTGGCCAGCGCCCGCGCGTCCGCGCTGAACGTGCGGAGCGTCGCCTCGAAGTACGCCTCGTCCGGGATCACGTTGTCGGCCGTCCCGCCGTGGAACTGCCCGACCGTGACCACCACCGGGTCGAACACGTCGAACGTGCGCGTCACCATCGTCTGCAGCTCGGTCACCATGGCGCAGCCCGCCTGCACCGGGTCCAGCGCCCGGTGCGGGCTGGAGCCGTGCCCGCCGCGCCCCTTGACCCGCACCTGGAACACGTCGGCCGCCGCCATCATCGGCCCCGGCCGCGAGGTGAACAGGCCGGGCGGCAGCATCGAGGAGATCACGTGCAGCCCGTACGCGGCGACCGGCCGGGGCCCGGCCGCCTCCAGCACCCCCTCGTCGATCATGACCTTGGCGCCCTCGAAGCCCTCCTCGCCAGGCTGGAACATGAACACGACGTCGCCCGTCAGCTCCTCGCGCCGCCCGCTCAGCAGCCGCGCCGCGCCCGCCAGCATCGCCGTGTGCAGGTCGTGGCCGCACGCGTGCATCCGGCCGTCGCTCTCCGAGCGGTACGCCAGGTCGTTCCGCTCGGCCACCGGAAGACCGTCCATGTCGCCGCGCAGCAGTACGACCGGGGCGTCCCCGCCGATCGGGCGGCCGCCGCCGCGCAGCACCGCGGTGACGGAGCTGAGCGCGGTGCCCGTCGAGATCTCCAGGGGGAGCCCGTCGAGCGCCTCCAGGACCTTCTCCTGGGTGCGCGGCAGGGTGAGGCCGATCTCGGGGGTGGCGTGCAGCGAGCGGCGCAGCGCGACCAGCTCGTCGCGCAGGTCCTGCGCGGATTCGGTGAACGGCGTGAACGACATAGCCCCTATTCGCTCATATACCGGTCGCGAAGTCGACAAGACCCCCTCGGTACGATGACCGGGTGACCGAGCGTAAACGGATCGATTACTGGCTCTCCGACATGGACGGCGTCCTCGTGCACGAAGGCCGTCCCGTTCCCGGCGCCGACACCTTCATCAAGCGCCTCAGCGACTCGGGCAAGCCGTTCAGGGTGCTGACCAACAACTCGATCTACACGCCCCGCGACCTGTCCGTACGGCTCGCGGCGGCGGGCCTGGAGGTGCCGGAGCAGTCGATCTGGACCTCCGCCCTGGCCACCGCCGAGTTCCTCGACGACCAGCGGCCCGGCGGCTCGGCGTACGTGATCGGCGAGGCCGGGCTGACCACGGCCCTGCACGAGGTCGGCTACATCCTCACCGACCTCGACCCCGACTACGTCGTGCTGGGCGAGACCCGCACCTACAGCTTCACCCAGATCACCCGCGCGATCCGGCTCATCGAGAACGGCGCCCGCTTCATCGCCACCAACCCCGACCCGATCGGTCCCTCCACCGAGGGCTCCCTGCCGGCCTGCGGCGCGGTCGCCGCGATGATCACCAAGGCGACGGGCGTCGACCCCTACTTCGTCGGCAAGCCCAACCCCCGCATGATGCGCAGCGCGCTCAACGCCATCGAGGGCCACAGCGAGACGACCGCGATGATCGGCGACCGCATGGACACCGACGTGGTGTGCGGCATGGAGGCCGGTCTCTACACGATCCTCGTCCTGACCGGCGTCACCCAGCCCCAGCAGATCGACCGCTTCCCCTACCGGCCCTCGCTCGTGGTCGAGTCGGTCGCGGATCTGGTCGACCTCGTCTGACGTACCTGACGCGGGCTGACAGGTACGCGTGGCAGGCTGGGCGCCATGACCCGTGTCTACCTGGAGCTCGGCCCCAAGAAGGTCTTCGCCTGCTCGCTGGAGTGGCCCGGCTGGTGCCGCGTCACCAAGGGCGAGGAGGCGGCCCTCGACCTGCTCATGGATTACGTGCCCCGCTACCGGGTGATCGCCGGGCGGGCCGGTCTCGCGTTCGAGCCGGGCGATCCCGTCGTCGCCGAGCGGGTGCCCGGCGACGCGACCACCGACTTCGGCGCGCCCTCCATCATGCCCGAGCTGGATCTGGAGCCGCTGGACGCCGAGGAGGCGCGCAGGCAGGTGGCGCTGCTGCGCGCCGCGTGGGAGCTGTTCGACGAGACCGTGGCGGCCTCGCCGGAGGAGCTGCGCAAGGGGCCGAGGGGAGGCGGGCGCGACACGTCCAGGATCTACGACCACGTCGTCGAGGCCGAGCGCTCCTACGCCCGCAAGCTCGACGTCCGGCACAAGCCGTACCGCTCGCGCGAGGACCGCGACGCGATGCGCGCGGAGCTCACCGAGGTGCTGGCCCGCCCCTGGGAGCCGCCGGGCGACACGCGCTGGGTGCCGCGCTACGCCACCCGCCGCCTGGCCTGGCACGTCATCGACCACCTGTGGGAGATCGAGGACCGTCGCGAGGGATGAGCCGGGGCAGGGCGCCGATGTGCTCCGCCAGGTAGCCGGCGACCGCCTCCGGCACCACGTGCCGCGAGGTGATCTCCGAGCGGCGCAGCGGCAGCCGCTCCACCTCGTAGCGGCCGCGCGCCGCGTCCTCCACCTCCGGGCCGTGGCGCAGCGCCCAGTCCATGCCGACCAGCCGGCAGCCGTACAGGTGCTGCACCTTCACCCCGTCCTGCCACGGATAGCGCACCGTGGTCAGCGGCGTGACGGCCGACACCGTGGCGCCCAGCTCCTCCAGCAGCTCCCGGCGCAGCGTGTGCTCCAGCGTGGCGTCCTCCGGCTCCACGTGCCCGCCGGGCACCGACCAGTAGACCTCGCGCCCCGGGACCGTGCGCCGGAACAGCACCAGCCGCTCCTCGCGGTCGAGCAGCAGGCCACGCACGCTGGGACGCATGACTCTCCTTACGGGACGGGAGCGGGCTTCGGGTACCCTAACCTACGGTCCCGTAACAAAGGAGAACGTTCTTATGGCGATGACGCAGACGGAGCTTCTGCACGAGCTCGAACCCGTGGTCGCGGGAGAGCTCGACCGCCATCACGCGATGGCCAAGGAGTGGTTCCCCCACGAGTACGTACCGTGGAGCGAAGGCCGCGACTTCGACGGCGTCTACGGTGGTGAGGCCTGGCAGGAGAGCGACTCCAAGCTGCCCGAGGCGGCCCGCGTCTCCCTGATCGTCAACCTGCTCACCGAGGACAACCTCCCCAGCTACCACCACGAGATCGCCACCACGTTCGGCCGCGACGGCGCGTGGGGCACGTGGGTCCACCGCTGGACCGCCGAGGAGGACCGCCACGGCACCGCCATCCGCGACTACCTCACGGTCACGCGCGCGGTCGACCCGGTCGCGCTGGAGCGCGCCCGCATGGTCCACATGGAGAGCGGCTTCACCAGCGAGTACGGGACCATGCTCCAGCAGCTCGCGTACGTCTCCTTCCAGGAGCTCGCGACCCGCATCGCGCACCGCAACACCGGCCGGGCGTCGGGCGACGAGGGCTGCGAGCGGCTGCTCGCCCGCATCGCCGCCGACGAGAACCTGCACATGCTCTTCTACCGCAACCTCCTCAAGGCGGCCTTCGAGCTCGACCCCAACCAGACGATGCGGGCCGTGACCGACGTGGTCACCACCTTCCAGATGCCGGGGTCCGGCATCGAGGGCTTCGCCCGCAAGGCGATGATCATCGCCAACGAGGGCATCTACGACCTGCGCCTCCACATGGACGACGTGCTCATGCCGGTGCTGCGGCAGTGGTCGGTCTTCGACAAGACCGGTCTCGACGCCGAGGGTGAGCAGGCCCGCGAGGAGCTGTCGGCGTTCCTGGCCAAGACGGAGGCCACGGCCGCGCGCTTCGTGGAGCGCCGCGAGGAGCGCCGCGCCCGCGCCGCCGCCCGCTGACCCCGCCGCGATCCCGCGCCGCCCGCCCGGCCACCCCCCACTGACCGCGCTGCGACTCCGGACCGCCCGCCCGGCCACCCCCCGCCGGGCCCGGCGTGACCCTCTCCCTGAGCGGGGTGGGGTGGTTTGTCTGGGATGATCCCGAGCCATGGACTTCCCCGTGACGCTGGTCGTCTCCGTCGCCGCCCTGGTGATGATCCTCCTGTTGGCGGGTGCCGCCCGACGACTGCTGGGAGTCAGGTTCGGGGCGATCCGGACGTTCCTGGCCGGCTTGCTGGCCTTCACCCTGTCCGCCCCGCTGCTCTCGCCGATCCTCAACTCCTTCCCCCGGACGCCCGCCGGCGAGAGGCCGGTCGATCCCGGCATCGGCGCGCTCTGGGTGCTCCTGCTCGTCGCCATGTGCGTCGTGCTCATCCCCATGGTGCTTCTGGTACTGGCCGAGGCGCTGGTCCCGCCCGGCTCCATCCCCGGCCCGCTGGAGCTGGCCCGCTCGATGCGCGGCCGGATCTCCCGGGCCCGGCGGTACTCCCAGATCACCCGCATTGCGATCCGCCACGGCCTCGGCCCGTACCTGCGCGGACGCGGAGCGCGGGTCGAGGACCGGCCCGGCAGGCGGCGGCTGGCGGCGTCGCTGCGCCAGGCGCTCGACGACGGCGGCGTCACGTTCGTCAAGCTCGGCCAGGTGCTGTCCACGCGCCGCGACCTGCTGCCGGCGGAGTTCGTGGAGGAGCTCGGCCTGCTGCAGGACCGGGTCGCGCCCGCGCCGTGGGAGCAGATCGAGCCCGTCCTGACGGCCGAGCTGGGCGGCCCGCCCGAGAGCGTGTTCGCGGAGTTCGACCGCACGCCGCTGGCCGCCGCGTCGATCGCCCAGGTGCACGCCGCCCGGCTGCGCACCGGTGAGAGCGTCGTGGTCAAGGTGCGCCGGCCCGGCATCGACCGGGTCGTGGCCAGGGACCTCGACATCGTGCGCCGCCTGGCCGCCACCCTGGAGAGCCGTACCCGCTGGGGCCGTTCGCTGGGGGTGCGGGAGCTGGCCGAGGGGTTCGCGGTGGCGTTGCGCGAGGAGCTCGACTTCCGCGTCGAGGCGGCCAACATGGCGGCCGTCATCGCGTACCGGTCGTCCGGCGGGCCGTCCGGGCCGTCCGGGTCGTCCGGTGCGCCCGACGCCCCCGGAGCGTCCGCGGTCTCGGCCGCGCTCCCGATCGTCGAGGCGTTCCCGGCGACGGGCCCGGCCGGGGCGCCGGGGGCGGCCGGGGGTGTCACGGTCACGTACCCGGCGCCGGTCCCGGCCCTGTGCGGCGAGCGCGTGCTGGTCATGGAGCGGCTGACGGGCGGCCCGCTGGCCGCCGCCGACGGCGCCCGCGGCCTCGAACGCGCCCGCGCGCTGCTGGACTGCCTGCTCAGGCAGGTGCTCGTGGAGGGCGTCTTCCACGCCGACCCGCACCCGGGCAACCTCATGCTGCTGGACGACGGCACGCTCGCGCTGCTCGACTTCGGCTCGGTGGGACGCCTGGACGCCGCCGTGCGCTCGGCCCTCCAGCGCTTCCTGCTGGCCATGAACCGGCAGGACCCGGTGGCCGTCACGGACGCGCTGCTGGAGGTCATGCCGAGGCCCGAGGACGTCGACGAGCCGGCGCTGGAGCGCGCTCTCGGCCAGTTCATGGCCCGGCACCTGGTGCCGGGATCGGCGAGCGTCCAGATGTTCACCGACCTGTTCAGGATCGTCTCCGGGCACGGGCTGTCCGTGCCGCCGGAGGTCGCCGCGGTCTTCCGCGCCCTCGCCACGCTGGAGGGGACCCTGCAACGGCTGGCGCCGGGCTTCGACCTCGTCGGCGAGGCGCGCGCGTTCGCCGGCCGCCACCTGTCCGAGCGGCTCGACGCCGGCGCGGTCAAGGAGACGGTCGTCCAGGAGGTGGCCACGCTGCTGCCCATGCTGCGGCGCCTGCCCCGCCGGATCGAGCGCATCGCGAGCGCCGCCGAGCACGGCCGCCTGGGCGTGAACGTCCGCCTCCTCGCCGACGACCGCGACCGCCGCTTCCTGACGGGGCTGCTGCACCAGGTGCTGCTGACGGTCCTCGGGGCGACGGCCGGGCTGATGGCGGCGATGCTCCTCGGCCTCGACGGCGGGCCGCAGGTGACCCCGGCGATCAGCCTCTTCCAGCTCATCGGCTACAACCTGCTCGTGATCAGCGCCATCCTGGTGCTGCGGGTGCTGATCGTCGTCTTCCGGCGCCCTCGGGACGCCCGTCCGTAGCCGGTCACGGCGGGTGAGGGGATGATCTCCCGATCGTCACCCTGATCCCACCCGCCCCAGAACATTATTCCGTTGATCTCGTTCAGGCGGACGTTCGCACAGGTCAGGGCACGGCGCGCACGGCCGCCCGGCACCGGCGGCAACTTGACCCCGCACTGGTGTTGGACATCCCCGACATCGGGCAGGTTCCCGCCCATGGGCACCACATCGAGATCCTTCGGGAGCAGAGGGTGAGAATCATCGGGATCGCCGCGAGCCTCCACGCAGGATCCTTCATCAATAGATTGCTGACAGCGGTGGGCGGCGAGCTCCCGTCCGGCGTGGACTTCACGCCCTGGACGGACCTCGCCGCCGTGCCGCCGTTCACCGCCGGACCCGTGCCCGACGCGCCCTCCGGGCTGCTCCGTCTGGTGGACGACGCCGACGCGCTGCTGCTGATCGCGCCCGAGCACAGCCTGCTGCCCGTCGAGCTGGGCGACGCCCTGCGATGGCTGTCCGCCTCGGGCGCGCTGACCGGCAGGCACGTCGCGGTGATGAGCGCCAGCGCGCGTCCCTGCGGCGCCATGTGGGCGCAGGCGGAGCTGTACCGGCAGCTCACCGAGGCGGGGGCCGTGGTCATGGGGGCCGAGCTGGTGATCTCGCCGCTCAGCCCGCACTTCGACGAGCGGGGCCGCCTCACCGTGGGACGGCTGCGCGAGCAGGTGCGGGACGTGGTGAGCCGCCTGTGCCCGGCCGCGGTCGGCGAGCCCGTGCCCGTCATGGAGGCCGTGCCGCTCAGGCAGCCCGCGTTGAAGCGGGAGGCCGCGCTCACCGCCTGACGGCCCGCTCAACGCCTGACGGTTCACGCTCACCGCCCGCCTCTCCGGCCCGGCCGCATCCCGGTCGGGCCGGACCCGTGTACGGGGCGAAAAGCCGTTGGCCGCCGCGCCCGTCCGATCGGTACGGTTGAGGAGCAGAACCGAGACAACGACAGGAGCACACCACGATGCCCGGCCCGCTGGTCGTCAACGACGCGGTCGTCATCCCCGACGCCGAGCTCGTGTGGCGCTTCTCGCGCTCCTCCGGCCCGGGCGGCCAGGGCGTCAACACCACGGACAGCCGGGTGGAGCTCAGCTTCGACCTGGAGGCCAGCACCGCGCTCCCGCCGGCGCTCAAGGCGCGCGCCCTCGACCGGCTGGGCACGGCGACCATCACGATCGCCGCCTCGGAGTACCGCTCGCAGCTGCGCAACCGCGAGGCGGCCTGCCAGCGGCTGGCGCAGCGCCTGAGAGAGGCGATCGCGCCCCCGCCCAAGCGCCGCCGCCCCACCAAGCCGAGCCGCGGGTCGGTCGAGCGGCGCATCGCCGCCAAGAAGCAGCGCGCCGACCTCAAGCGCCTGCGCCGCGACCCCTGATCACCCGCGCCGACCCCTGACCGCCTCGGCGCCGACTCCTGACCGCCTCGCGCTGCCCTCTGACCGCCTCGCGCTGCCCCCTGACCGCCTCGCGCCGACCCCGAACGCCCTTCATGGCCGCTTCATGCGGACCTCAAGCGCCCGCGCCCCCGCCGTCACGCGCACTGATGGTGTGATGCAAGCGACATGTGCGACCATCGCCGGGAATCCGCGGGTCTAGTGGGGAGGCGCTGTGGCGGGCATCGTCGGCGTGCACGGAATCGGGAAGTACGACTACTACGTCAACGCCGGGAACTCGGCGAGCGGGGCGGCCGAGGCGATGCGCCTCAAGTGGGACCGCTACTTACACGCGGCGCTCGGCGGCGAACCCCGGCCGTACTTCACCGAGGTCGCCTACTTCTCCCACCTCCTGCGCGACCGCGCCCCCGAGCAGGGGCCGAGGGCGTTCTCCGCCATGGGCGCCGACGCCCACCACGTCCTCGCCGAATGGGCCCGGCAGCGCGGCTGGGGCGAGCACGTCACCGGCGCGCTGCGCACGTTCACGGGATGGCTGCTGACGCGGCTCGACGCCCGGTCGGCGGCGTTCGCCGGGCTCTTCGCGCCCGAGGTGGCCGCGTACCTGACCGACGCCGTCCGGCGGGAGCGGGTGCGGCAGTCCGTCGCCGCGACGATCCGGCGCAACCGGCCGCGCGTCGTCGTCGCCCACTCGCTCGGCAGCGTCGTGGCCTACGAGGCCCTGTGGTCCGACCCCGCCCTGGAGGTGGACCTGCTGCTGACGCTCGGCAGCCCCCTCGGCATGCGCAACGTCGTCTTCGAACGCCTGCTGCCCGCGCCCATCAACGGCCGCGGCGGTCGCCCGCCCGGCGTCCGGCGCTGGGTGAACATCGCCGACAAGGACGACATCGCGGCCATCCCTCCGGACCTGTGCGACAGCTTCGCCGGGGTGGACGTCGAGGAGCTGGTCAACCTCGACTGGATCGACTTCCACACGGCCGAGAAGTATCTGGGCTGCCCCGCGCTCGACCCGCATCTGCGACCCTTTCTCGTATGAAGTGGATCGTGTTCGACTACGGTGACGTCCTGTCCCTGTCCCAGCCCGAGGCCGAAGTGGCGGCGATGGTCCGGGAGTCCGGCGCCGGCCCCGAGGCGTTCCGGGACGGCTACTGGAAGCACCGCCTCGACTTCGACCGCGGCACGCTGACACCGGAGGAGTTCTGGTCGGCGGCGCTCGGCCGGTCCGTCGGCGCGGAGGAGACCGCCCGCCTCAACGCCCTGGACCTGGCGAGCTGGTCGCACCCGGACGAGGACACGGTCGCGCTCCTCGGCGAGCTGCTCGCCGCCGGCCGGCCGGTGGGCCTGCTCTCCAACGCCCCCGCCTGCATCGCCGACAGCCTGGACGAGCTGCCGTGGATCGCCGCCATCCCGCACCGCGTCTACAGCGGCCGGATCGGCCTGGTGAAGCCGGACCGCGCGATCTACGACCACCTCGCCCGCGAGCTCGGCGCCGACCCCGCCGACGTGGTCTTCGTGGACGACCGCCCGCACAACGTGGCCGGGGCCCGGGCGGCGGGCATGACCGCCGTGGTCTTCACCACGGCCGCCGCCCTCCGCGCCGACCTCTCGGCACTCCTGTAGGCCCCTGACCACCGCACACGCCGCTCCGACCGGAGCTGTTCACTCGTACGTGGCGCCGCTGTCATGACCGGGTCAGCGGCGCCGGACATACCTGAGGCGTGAACCGCAGATCCTTCCTCACCGCGGCGGCCGCCGGCCTGGTCACCCAGGCCGCCGGCCCTCTCACCTCCCCGGCACGGGCCTCCGCCTCCCTGGCGCTCAAGGGCGACCCGTTCACGCTCGGCGTCGCCTCCGGCGACCCCTCCACCGGCGGCTTCGTGCTCTGGACCCGCCTGGCCCTCGACCCGCTCGGCGGCGACGGCCGCGGCGGCATGCCCGCCCGCGACGTGGACGTCGACTGGCAGATCGCCACCGACGACCGCTTCCGCTCCGTCGTCCGCACGGGCACCGCCACGGCCCGCGCGGGCGCCGCGCACAGCGTCCACGTCGAGGTGGACGGCCTGGAGGCGGGCCGCGAGTACTTCTACCGCTTCCGGTCCCAGGGCCGCCTGTCGCCCGCCGGCCGCACCAGGACCACCCCGGCCGTGGAGCGGCCGCTGAGGTTCGCCGTCGCCGCGTGCGCCCACTACGAGCACGGCTACTACACCGCCTACCGGCGCCTCGCCGAGGACGAGCCGGAGCTCGTCGTCTTCCTCGGCGACTACATGTACGAGTACGGCCCGAGCGGCTACACCGCGCTCGCCGGCCGGGTCCGCACCCACACGCCCGGCAAGTGCGAGACGCTGGCCGACTACCGGCTGCGCCACGCCCAGTACAAGAGCGACCCCGACCTCCAGCACGCCCACGCCACCGCCCCGTGGCTGGTCG
The DNA here is from genome assembly GCF_013363975.1 of Nonomuraea montanisoli. GTDB lineage: Bacteria > Actinomycetota > Actinomycetes > Streptosporangiales > Streptosporangiaceae > Nonomuraea > Nonomuraea montanisoli. The sequence continues at coordinate 177,956 of NZ_JABWGN010000008.1, forward strand.
CCTTCGACGACCACGAGATCGAGAACAACTGGGCCGGCCCTGTCTCCAGCACCGGCGCGCCCGGGTTCGCGCGCCGCCGCGCCGACGCCTTCCGCGCCTACTACGAGAACATGCCGCTGCGCCGCGCCAGCCTCCAGGGCGCCGTGCTGCGGGTCAACCGGCGTGTCTCCTGGGGGCCGCTGGCCCGCTTCCACCTGCTCGACACCCGCCAGTTCCGCGACGACCAGGCGTGCCTGGACGGCGTACGGGCCGGCTGCGACGACCGGCTGTCGGCCAGGCGGACCCTGCTCGGCGCCGGCCAGTGGAGCTGGCTGGAGAGCGGCCTGCGCGGCTCCGACGCCCACTGGAACCTGCTCGGCCAGCAGATCATGATGACGCAGCGCGACTACAAGGTCGGGCCCGGCCGCGAGGTGAACCTCGACTCCTGGGACGGCTACGCCCCCGAGCGCACCCGGCTGCTCGGCTCGCTCGCCGTCACCTCCAATCCCGTCGTCCTGACCGGCGACGCGCACATGCACCACCTGGCCGACCTCAAGGCCGACTTCGACGACCCCGACGCGCCCGTGATCGCCAAGGAGCTGATCGCCTCCTCGATCGCCAGCGACGGCGACGGCTACCGCGACAGGACGTGGATCGCCGAGGCGGTGGCGGAGAACCCGCACATCTCGTTCATCGACCAGCGGCGCGGCTATCTCATGGCCCGGCTCACCCGCGACGAGCTGTCGGTCGACTACCGGACCCTCGACTACATCTCCCGCAGGGGAGCCCGGGCCAGGACGGCGCACCGCGTCACGATCCCCTCCTCCGTCCAGGCCCGCGCCTGAGCGCCCGTGCCCGACTGCCCGTGCCCGACCGCCCGCGCCCGAGCGCCCGTGCCTGAGCGCTCGCGCCCGACCGTTCGCTGCCTGACCGTTTGCTGGGAGGACGCTGAGGGTTCGCTCAGCGGCCCGGCCACGCCCCGTCGGGGAAGCCGCCCGCCGTGCCGCCCTCCAGCACCACCTGGTCGCTCTCGCTCAGCCCGGAGGTGACCTGCACGTACTGGTCGCCGCGCACGCCCGTGCGCACGACCCGGGTGGCGTCCCGGCCGTCCGAGCGCACGGTGACCACCGAGGTGCCGTCGGCGCGCCCGCGCACCGCCGCGACGGGCACGTACACGGCGTCCGCCGCCGTGCCGGTCGTCACCACCACCGACGCCGTCTGCCCGAGCATGATGCCCGCGGGCGGTTCGTCGAAGGCCAGCGCGACGGAGTAGCGGACCAGGCTGCCGTCCGCGGTGGCGGTCGGGGCGATGCGGGTCACCCGGCCCGCGTACCGCTGCCCGGGGCGCGTGGCCAGCGTGATCCGCGCCTTCTGGCCGATCCTGAGCCGGTTCACGTCGGACTCGGTGACCATGGCCTCGACCTGCTGCTCGTCCAGGTCGCCGAGGCTGACGAACGTGCCGCCGCCCGCGCCGTCGCCCGCCCGGCCCGCGACCGACAGGACCGTGCCGGCGGCGGGCGCCACGATGCGGGCGCCCCGCACCGCGTCGGCGGCCTGCTCCAGCGCGGCCTCGGCGCGGTCGACGTTCGCCTGCGCCTGCTCCTCGCTCATCCCGCCCTTCGCGCCGCCGCCCGGCCGGCACGTGCCCTGAGAGGGCCGGGCCTCGCTGGACGGCCGGGCCCCGCTGGAGGGCCGCGCTCCGCTGGAGGGACGGCCGGACGGCTGCCCCGACGGCCTGCCCGTGGCCTTGCCCGTGGGATTGCCGGTCGCCCTGCCGGTGGGGGTCGGCATCCCCTTGCCGGTCGGGGCGGCGGTGGCGCGCCCGGTGGGCGAGCCGGTGAGGGCGGGGCTCGTCCCGGGGTCGGCGGGGCCGCCCGTCGGGCCCGCAGTGGGGCCCGCGGTGGGACCCGCCGTGGGACCCGCCGTGGGCTCGGTGGTCGAGGGCCTGGTGGGGGTGGCGGTCACGGTCGCGGTGGCCGTGACGGTGGCCGTCACCGTGACGGTGACCGTGGGCCGCGGCTCCGGGAGCGTGGGGCCCGGCTCAGGGTCGCCGGAAGGCCACGACGCGGAGGAGGGCGTAGGGGAGGAGGCCACGCCCTCCTCCGGGGACACGCCCTTGGAGGAGACGCCCCCGGAGGAGACGCCCTCGGGGGACACGCCCCTGGGGGAGACGCCCACGGGGGAGACGCCCTCAGGGGAGACGGGGGCGCGGGGCGTGACGGCCGCCCGCACGCTGAGCGCCCGGACGTTCCGGAGGGCGGCGGCCGCTTCCTGAACGGCCGCCCCGGCTCCCTGGGGCGCGGCCGAGGCGGCGGTGGCGCAGGCCGAGGGGGCGGCTGTGGCCGACGACGCCTCCTCCAGCGCCTCCAGTGCCTCCCGCGCCGCCGCCAGGTCCGCCTTGGCCGCCTCGTACCCCTCGCGCGCGGCCCGCCCGTCGATGCGGGCCAGCACCTGCCCCTTGCGCACCTTGGCCCCGACCTTGACGTACACGCGCGTCACGGTCCCCGAGCCGCCGAAGGCCAGGTCGCGGCGCGAGCCGTCGACCGTGCTGCCCGCGGCCGTCACCGAGGCGGTCACCACGCCCCGCCTGGCCACCGCGAGCTGGACCCGGACGGTGGCCGGGGCGTCGTCGCGCAGGGCGACGGCCAGGCCGGAGCCGGCCGCCAGCACCGCCAGCGCCAGCGCGCCCAGCGCGAGCGCCTTCGGCCGCGAGGGCAGCGAGGGCAGCGAAGGCCGCGAAAGCCGCGAAAGCCGTGGAGGCCGGGGAGGCCGGGGAGGCCGCGAGGACAGCCGGGGCCGCGAAGTCGGTCTCATGGCCGCCCATCCTGGCGCGGCAGCTTCACGCCCTCCTGCGAGCCGGCTCCGAGTTCGCTGTGCGCCGCCGGGACGGCGGCCGTTGTCAGCGAACGTTCAGCAAGCTCCCGGCTCGGGCGCAGGCTGGTGTGCCAGGGTCACCGCCTGTGAAGGTGTCACCCCGGCGCAGAGCGCTGACGACCACGACCAGCCGCAGGACGCTGGTGACCAACGGAACGCTCGCCGCGCTCCTCCTGGGCGGCGCCGCGTTCGCCTACGCCCAGCTCGGCACGGACGAGGCGGCCGGCGAGACGGCCCCGCGGACCGCGACCGCCGGGCGGGGAAGCGTGACCGCCTCCGTGAGCGCGTCGGGCTCCGTGGAGAGCGCCAGGAGCAGGGCGCTGACGTTCGGCACCAGCGGCACCGTCGAGCGCGTCAACATCAAGGCCGGCGACAAGGTGCGCAAGGGCGACATCCTCGCCGAGGTGGACGACGACGCCGCCCGGGAGACACTGTCGGCCGCCGAGGCCGGCCTGGCCTCCGCCACCGAGGACGGCACCTCGACCGCGCAGCTCTACGCCGCCTACGTCAAGGCGCGCAACGCCTACCGCGCGGCCAGGCGGGCCGTCGACGGCACCGTCATCCGGGCGCCCTTCGCCGGCACGGTCACCGCCGTGAACGGCGGCGTCGGCGGCTCCTCGTCCGGCACCGGCTCCGGGCAGACCCAGAGCGGCCAGTCCGGGCAGAGCGGCCAGTCCGCCCAGCAGGGCACGTCGGGCACGTCGGGCTTCGTCGAGCTGGCCGACACCCGCAAGCTCCAGCTCGTCGGCTCGTTCACCGAGTCGGACGCCGGCCGGCTCAAGGTCGGCCAGAGCGCCGCCGTCACCTTCGACGCGCTGCCCGGCGTCACCGCCACCGGCAAGGTCAGCCAGATCCAGCCGGTCGCCTCCACCAGCGACAACGTCGTCCAGTACCCGGTGACGATCACGTTCGGCAGCGTGCCGGCGCAGGTCCGGCTCGGCCAGACCGCCACCGTCGAGGTCGTCGTCGGCAGCGCCGATAACGCCGTCACCGTCCCCACCGCCGCGATCTCCACCAGCGGCGGCCAGAGCACGGTCACCGTCCTGCGCGACGGCGCCCAGGTCAGGACTCCGGTCGAGGTGGGCGTGCGCGGCACCGCCACCTCCGAGATCACCTCCGGGGTGTCCGAGGGCGACGTGGTCGTCCTGCCGTCCGTCACCACCGGGACGGGCACGGGCAACGGCCAGCAGCAGCGCGGCTTCGGCGGCGGTTTCCCGGGCGGCGGTCCCGGCGGCGTGCCCGGAGGCGGGCGATGACCGCTCCCGTCCTGCGCGTGCGCGACCTGGTCAAGGAGTACGGCGAGGGCGACGCCCGGGTCCGCGCCCTGCGCGGCGTGGACCTCGACGTCGACCAAGGCGACTACGTGGCCATCATGGGCGCCTCCGGCTCCGGCAAGTCCACGCTCATGAACATCCTCGGCTGCCTCGACGTCCCCACCTCCGGCAGCTACCGGATCGACGGCGCCGACGTGGGCCTGCTCGACGAGCACCAGCTCGCCCTGCTGCGCAACCGCCGGGTCGGCTTCGTCTTCCAGTCGTTCAACCTGATCCCGCGCATGAGCGCCCTCGCCAACGTCGAGCTGCCGCTCATGTACGGCGGCGTCGGCCAGGCCGAGCGCCGCTCCCGGGCGCTGGCCGCGCTGGAGCAGGTGGGCCTGTCCGACCGGCTGCACCACGAGCCCAACCAGCTCTCCGGCGGCCAGCAACAGCGCGTCGCCGTCGCCCGCGCGCTCGTCACCGCGCCCGCCCTGCTGCTGGCCGACGAGCCCACCGGCAACCTCGACACCTCCTCCACCCGCGACGTGCTCGACATCCTGGACCGGCTCAGCGTCTCCGGCCGCACGATCGTGCTCATCACCCACGAGGACGACGTCGCCGCGCACGCCAAGCGGGTCATCCGGCTCGTGGACGGCGCGATCGTCGAGGACCGCAGGCAGGCGCCGGTGGACGGCCCGCCGCCGAGGCTCGCGGAGGCGGTCGGATGAACCGGCTGGAGATCCTCCGCTTCGCGCTGCGCGGCCTGCTGGCCAACAAGATGCGCAGCGCCCTGACCACGCTCGGCATCCTCATCGGCGTCGCCGCGGTCATCCTGCTCGTCGCCGTCGGCGAGGGCTCCTCCCAGAGCATCCAGAAGAACATCCAGCGGCTCGGCGCCAACACCCTGACCATCTCACCGTCCTTCACCGGCGGGGGCGGCGGCCGGGGCGGCCCCGGAGGAGGCGGCGGCCAGAACACCGGCCCCCGCACCCAGGCGCGGCAGCTCACCCTCGCCGACGCCGAGGCCCTGGCGGACAGGGCCGCCGCCCCCTCGGTGGCCTCCGTCTCGCCCGTCGTGACCGCCGGCTCGGCCACCGCCACCTACGAGGCGGCCAGCCACGGCATCGGCCAGCTCGTCGGCACCTACCCCAGCTACTTCGAGGCCATGAACAGGCAGGTGGCCCGCGGCACGTACTTCTTCAACGACGACGTGCTGGCCGCCCGCAAGGTCATGGTGCTCGGCACGACCGTGGCCGAGGAGCTGTTCGGCGACCTCGACCCGGTGGGCAGGCAGGTCAGCGTGTCGGGCGTGCCGTTCACCGTCGTCGGCGTGCTCAAGGAGAGCGGCTCAACCGGCATGCAGGACGCCGACGACGTGGCCCTCGCGCCGCTGCCGGCCGTCCAGCAGAGCCTCACCGGGTTCGGCTCGCTCGGCTCGATCGTGGTGCGGGCCACCGGCGCGTCCGCCACCGCGACGGCGCAGGCCGAGGTCACGGCCGTCCTCAACCAGCGGCACGGCATCACCGGCACCGCCGCCGCCGACTACCGCATCCTCAACCAGGCCACCCTCCAGGAGACCGTCAGCGAGGCGACCGGCACGTTCACCGTGCTGCTCGCAGCGGTGGCCGCGATCTCGCTGCTGGTCGGCGGCATCGGCATCACCAACATCATGCTCGTCACCGTCACCGAGCGGACCAGGGAGATCGGCATCCGCAAGGCCATCGGGGCGCCCCGGGGCGCCATCCTCGGCCAGTTCCTGATGGAGGCCACGCTGCTGAGCCTCGTCGGCGGGCTGTCGGGGGTGCTGGTGGCGTTCGCCGGCACCCGGTTCACCATCGCCGGCATCGAGCCGGTGCTCGTCCCGTCGTCCGTGGCGCTGGCCCTCGGCGTGTCGGTCGGCATCGGGCTGTTCTTCGGCGGCTACCCCGCCAACCGGGCCGCCAAGCTGCGGCCCATCCAGGCCCTGCGCCACGAGTGACGCTTCCCCATCCCCGTATCCCCCTAGGAGACTGACATGGCCGAGCGTGACAACCCGCTCGACTCCTCGCTCGACTCCTCGCCGTTCCGCGACGACCTGCGCGAGGAGCTGGCCGTCCGGCCCCGCAAGGGGCCGTCCAGGCTGACGCTCGCGCTCGGCGCGGGCGTGGTGCTGGTGGCCGGCGTGCTCATCGGCATCCAGGCGCACAGGACGCTGGGCGGCGACGCCGCGCCGGCCGCCGCCACGGGCGGCCGGCAGGCGGGCGGCGGGTTCCAGGGGTACGGCCAGCGCATGGGCGGCATGCCCGGGAACGGCATGCCCCCCGGCTACGGCGGGCAGCCGGGCGGCCAGCCCGGCCAGCGCACGGGCGGCGGCACGGTGGGCACCGTCGAGAAGGTCGAGGACGGCAAGGTATACCTGAAGGCCATGGACGGCTCCACCGTCACCGTCACGACCACCGGCTCGACCACGGTGCAGATCGCCCGGCCCGGCAAGGTGTCCGACCTGGCCACCGGCTCGACCGTCGTGGTGCGCGGCCAGCAGGCCGCCGACGGCTCCGTCGCCGCCGTGTCGATCAGCCAGGGAGGCGGCGCCCGATGAGGGTGCCCGAGGCAAGGCTCCTGGTCGTCGACGACGAGCCCAACATCAGGGAGCTGTTCTCGGCGAGTCTGCGCATGGCCGGCTTCGAGGTGTTCACCGCCGCCGACGGCAGGAGCGCCCTGCGGGTGGCCGAGGAGTGCGCCCCCGACCTCGTCATGCTGGACGTGATGCTGCCCGACCTCGACGGCCTGACCGTGGCCACGCGGCTGCGCTCGCGCGGCCGGCGCGTCCCGGTGCTGTTCGTCACCGCCAAGGACACCCCCGAGGACCGGCTGGCCGGGCTGGGGCTCGGCGAGGACTACGTCACGAAGCCGTTCAGCCTGGAGGAGGTCATCGCCCGCATCCGGGCCGTGCTGCGCCGCACCCGGCGCGGCGCGCCGCTGCCCAACCGGCTGCGCGCCGGCGACCTGGAGCTCGACGTGGAGACGCACGAGGTGTGGCGCAACGGCCTGCCCGTGCGGCTGTCGCCCACCGAGTTCCGGCTGCTGCGCTACTTCATGCTCAACACCGGCCGCGTGCTGTCGAAGACGCAGATCCTCGACCACGTCTGGAACGGCGACTGGCGCACCGACGTCGGCCTCGTCGAGTCGTACGTCTCCTACCTGCGCCGCAAGCTGGACACCGGCGAGCGCCGCCACCTGCACACCCTGCGCGGCGTGGGCTATATCCTTCGCCCGCCCAAGGACTGACCAGGGGAGCGTGAGGCATGAGGCGCGGGCGTGAGGCCGTCCGGCAGGTGCGGCGACGGCTCGCCCGCACCCCGCTGTGGCTGCGGCTGGTCTCGGCGACGCTGCTGATGGTGACGCTGGCCATCGCGCTGACCGGGCTGTTCGCCGTGCGGCTGCTGCGCGGCTACCTCGTCGAACGGGTCGACCAGCAGCTGCACTCCGCCAGCCGCCCGCCGCGCGTGCCCCCGCCGCCCGACCCCACGCCGGGCACCCGGGCGCCGGAGCGCTTCTACGGCCTGTTCCACGGCGTGCTCGTCGACGCGGGCGGCACGGTCGTGCGGCGCTACTCCGAGTCCACCGACGCCTACACCCCCGACCTGCCCCGCCTGACCAGCGCCGACGTCGCCCGCCTCGCCGGCCGTCCGTTCACCGTCGAGTCGGTGCCCGCCGACGGGCCGCTGTGGCGGGTGATCGCCGTGCCCGCACGCGACGGCGCCAGCCGCGTCATCGCGATCAACCTCGGCGACGTGGACGCCACCGTCACCCAGCTCATGCTCATCGTCGCCGTGGGCGGCGGCGGCACGCTGGCCGTCCTCGGCGTCGCCTGCCACTGGGTCGTCCGGCGCAGCCTGCGCCCCCTCGGCGAGATCGCCCGCACCGCCCGCGCCATCGCCGGCGGCGACCTGTCGCGCCGCGTGCCGCTGTGGGCCGCCACCACCGAGGTCGGCAGGCTCGGCCGGGCGCTGAACGGCATGCTCGGCCGGATCGAGGTCGCGGTGCGGGAACGCGAGGCGGCGGCCGAGGAGGCCCGCCGCTCGGCCACGGCCGCCCGGCGCTCCGAGGAGCTGATGCGCAGGTTCATGGCCGACGCCTCCCACGAGCTGCGCACCCCGCTCACCTCCATCCGGGGCTTCGCCGAGCTGTACCGGCTGAGCGAGGAGCAGAGCCTGGACGAGGCGGTGCGGCTGCTCGGCCGGATCGAGGGCCAGGCCGCCCGCATGGGGCTGCTCGTGGAGGACATGCTGCTGCTCGCCCGGCTCGACCAGCGCCGCGCCCTCGACCGGCGGCCCGTCGACCTGCTGAGCCTGGCCGCGACGGCCGTCATCGACGCGCAGACGCTCGCGCCCGACCGGGTCATCGAGCTGGTCCGGCTCGACGGGGGAGAGGGGCCCGTGCCGGTGGTCGGCGACGAGCCGCGCCTGTCCCAGGTGCTGGGCAACCTCGTCGGCAACGCGCTCGCCCACACGCCGCCCGGCACGCCGTTCCGCGTCGGGGTCGGGCTGTTCGGCGACCGGGCGGAGCTGGAGGTGGCCGACGAGGGGCCGGGCTTCCCGCCGCGGGTGGCGGAGCTGGTGTTCGAGCGGTTCTACCGGGCCGACCCGGCGCGCGGCACCGGCGGGTCGGGGCTCGGCCTGTCGATCGCGGCCACGCTGGTGGAGGCGCACGGAGGCACGATCACCGCGGCGTCGGAGCCGGGGAAGGGCGCCGTGTTCCGCGTCGCCCTGCCCGCCGCCCCGCCGGGCGCGTACCCAGACGAGTAGCTCATCCCAGGGCGTAGCCGTACAGGCCGGGGCCCTCGCCCAGCTCGCGCGCCCGGCCCGGCCGCACCCCGGGGTACGGCCCCGGCCTGCGGGCGCCCGGCACGAGCCAGACCGCGCCCTTCTCCGGCTCGGCCACCACCAGCCCGTCCACCCGGCCCTCCACCGGACGGGCGTCCGCCCGCACAGTCCCCGTCGTGCCCTTGGCCGGGGGCGCGGACAGGGCGGGAGCGCGCCGGACCGCCGGCAGCACCGCCGGGACCGCGCCGCGCCCCTTGACCAGCACGTCCCCGTGCCGGGTCAGGCCGCCGGACCGGTCCGAGGCCAGCACCTGCACCGCGTTCTCGCCGGGCACCCCGACGGCCAGCTCGTCGTCCCCGTCGCCGTTGAAGTCGCCGGCCGCCAGCGCCGCGCCGAACCGGTCGTAGTAGCGCGGCTCGCCCTTCAGCAGCCGCTGCGTCCACATCTCGCTGCGGGCGCCCCGCAGCCCGAAGCGGCCCCCGTAGATGACGTGCACGGCCCCGTCGCCGTAGTCCATCGCCCGCTGGTTGGCGTCCAGGCCCTCGCCGGGCACCCCGACGGCCAGGTCGTCGCGGCCGTCGTCGTCGAAGTCGCCCGTCGCCAGCGCCGCGCCGAACGCGTCCCACTTCTCCGCCGCCCCCTTGACGCCCGCGCTGCTCTGGGTCAGCGCCAGGGCCCGGCCGCGCGCGACGTCGAGCACGGTCACGGAGCCCTGGCCGTCCTGGGTGACGCTGTCGGCCGGGGCGCCCACGGCCAGCTCGTCGCGGCCGTCGCCGTCGAAGTCGCCCGTCGCCAGCGCCGCGCCCCACTGGTCGGTGACGTTCGCGGCCTGCCGCACCCACCGGGTCCGCTGGCCGATCTCGTACGGGCCGCGCCCCTTCATCCAGTAGACGACCACCGACCCGCCCCGCCCCCGCGTGGGCGCCCCCACGGCCAGCTCGTCACGGCCGTCGCCGTCCAGGTCGCCGGCCGCCAGCGCCGCCCCGAACCGGTCGCTGGACGGCCCGCGCGGCGCGAGCCGCTCGCCCGCGCGCAGCCCCTCCGGCGAGCCGTGGAACACCTGGACCACGCCGTTGCCGTCGCCGCCCGGCACCCGCTTGCCCGCGAACTCCTCCGACACCCCCACGGCCAGGTCGGCGCACCGGTCGCCGTCGAAGTCGCCGGCGGCCAGGGCCGAGCCGAACGAGTCGCCCGGCTCGGCGTCGTCCTGCGTGAGCTTCCCCTTGCGCCCGTCCCCGTACAGGACGGTCACCGAGCCGGCGCGGCGGTCGTCGTACGGCGCCGCCACGGCCAGATCGGGACGGCCGTCGCCGTCGAAGTCGGACGGCCCGCCGGCGCACGACCGGGCGACCGCGGCGTGAGCCGCTCCAGAGGACAGGGGGAGGATCAGGCAGGCGGCGGCGAGCAGCGCTTTCATGCCTCCAGTGATGACCGCCCAGGAGGAACCACGCCTGAACGGGATGGGAACGCCCCAAGAGGTCCGGATGCACATCGCCCGCGCGAATGGGATGATCACCTGAGCGTTCCGCCGTCGCCCGCCCACGCCACGTGACAGGCTTCCGAGGCGGAGCCCACGGCAGCCGACGGGGAGGAGACGCATGCCCGCCCGCCACGCCCTGCTCATCGGGGTGCCCCGATGCGACGATCCCGGCCTCACCGACATCGGTCACGTGGTCCGGGCCGACCTGCGGACCATGCGGCAGGCGCTGGAGCAGTCCGGCTACGCCGAGGTGGAGACGTTCGGCGTGGAGCAGGGCGAGGAGCCCACGGCCAACCGCGTCAGGAAGCGGATCCGGCGCGCCTGCGAGGCCGTCCCCGAGGGCGGCGTCCTGCTGCTCTACTTCTCCGGCCACGGGATCTCCGTGGACGGCGCCGACTACCTCGTCCCCAGCGACGCCGAGCGGGAGCGGGGGGCCGCCGCGCCCGCCGTGTCCGAGCTGGTGCCGGTGGTGCCCGCCGACCTGGAGCGCTGCCGGGCCCGGCTCGTCGTGTTCTTCGTCGACGCCTGCCGCGACGACCCGGCCCGCGACCACGACCCCGCCGTGCGCGGCGGCATGCTGCCGTACCTGCCGGACGGCGACTTCGTCCTCGTCACGGGATGCCGGGCCGGTCAGCGCTGCCACTACGGCGACACCGGCAGCTACTTCACCCAGGCCCTCGCCCAGACGCTCGACCGCCGCAACCCCGCCCGCACCCTGCGCCAGGTCCTCGACGACGTCACCCGGCAGATGGCCCGGCGGGCGGGCGACTCCGCCGAGCACCGGCAGGAGCCGCAGGCCCACCACCCGGGCACCGGGCTGCCGGGCGCCGCCGTGGAGGTGTGCGAGGGCGACGAGCTGACCGTGGCCTGGCGCCGCGCCGTGGACGCCACGCCGCTGTGGGGCCGGTGCGCCGCCGCCCCGGACGACGTCGCCGCCGCCCGCGAGACGGTCCGCGAGATCGTCGCCCGGTGCGCCGTCCGCCACAACCAGGCCGCCGACCAGCTCAAGAAGCGCACCGGCATCGACGACCCGTGGACCGACCGCAACCACCCCGTCCGGGTCCTCGCCCGCCTCCCCGACCTGCTCGCCGACGCCGCCGAGCTCACCCTGCCGGAGGCGGCGCTGCTCGTCGCCGCCCCGTTCCTGCGCGAGCGGGTGATCGCCGAAGGCGTGTGGCAGGCCGCCGGCATCGCGCCCGCCACCTTCACGCGTACGTACACGCCGGGCGCGCGCGGCGACCTGGAGCTCACCCACGAGATGCACCAGCACCTGCTCCAGCGCGCCGAAGGGCTCGCCGGCCGGGGCATGGGCCAGGCCCGCGACGCGCTGGCGATGTGGCTGGTCCACCAGTGGCTGGCCGGCGGCTCCGCCCTGTGGCGCGGCCCGGCGGCCAGGGCCGCCTGCGCCGAGGGCGTCCGCCTGCTCGGCGGCGTCCCCATGCCGGAGCAGGAGCGGCACGGCCTGGTCGAGACCCTCGTGCGGGCGGTCGGCGCGGGCCCGGCCGAGCCCGTCCCCGGCGACCGCCCGTACCTGGACGGCCGCTGGCGCGCCCTCGCGTGGGCGCTGCGCCTGGCGGGCCTGCTCGCGGCCGACGTCCGGCGCATGCCGTCCGTGATCGCCGACCACGTCGGCACCCGGCTGGAGCTGCCCCTGGAGACGGTGGCCTCGGCCGTCGCCCGCCTCGGCTGGCGGCGCACCGAGGACACCCTCGACCTGCACCTCGTCTGCGACCACCCCGCGCTGCACCTGGCCCTCGAAGAGATCGCCGGCCGCGCCGACGCGGCCCTGGCCGCCGCCCGCGCCGACCGGCCGCTGCCCGACGACCTCCTCAAGACCCTGCCCAAGCGGGCCACCACGGCGGGGCTGCGGCCCGAGCAGCGCGACCAGGCCCCGGTGTACGCGACGCCGGTGATGACGTTCCGGCTTGCCGAGGAGAAGGTCCGCGAGCTGCTCATGGGCCGCCAGCTCTACGACGACCCCGCGCTGGCCGTCCGCGAGCTGTACCAGAACGCCCTGGACGCCTGCCGCTACCGCGACACGCGGCTCGCCTACCTGCGCCGCACGGGCGAGCCGTGCGGCGGCTGGACCGGCAGGATCACCGTCCGCCAGGGCGTCGAGGACGGCCGCGCCTACATCGAGTGCCGCGACAACGGCGTCGGCATGGACGCCGACACCCTGCTGCACGTCTTCGCCAACGCGGGGGAGAGGTTCGTCTACCGGCAGGAGTACCGCGCCGAGCAGGCCGCCTGGGAGGAGCTGAACCCGCCGCTGCGCATGGTGTCCAACAGCCAGTTCGGCGTCGGGGTGTTCAGCTACTTCATGATCGCCGACGAGATCACGGTCGTCACCCGCCCCGTCGGCCGCAACGGCGTGCCCGCCCCGCGCGCCCACCAGGTCCACATCGCCAGCAGCGGCAGCCTGCTGCAGGTCACGCCGTCCGAGACCGGCATGCCGGAGGGCGGCACGCTGGTGCGCCTCTACCTGACCGGCGACGAGGAGGTCTCCGCGCTGCGCACCCTGCGGCGGCTGCTGTGGGTGGCCGAGTACGAGCTCGGGGTCGCCGAGGACGGACTGGGCGAGGAGACGTGGCCCGCGGGCGAGCTGCGCCAGGGCGACGGGGCGCTCAAGTGCGGCGACGACCTGTGGTGGGTGCCGGGCTCCGGCGGCCTGCTGGCCGACGGGCTGCGCACGAACGAGGAGATGTCCGGCCTGGTCGTCAACCTGCGCGGCGTCCACCGGCCCCGCTTCACCGTGGACCGCAAGCGGGTGCGCGCGTGGGACAAGGGGTGGGTGGACGCGGAGATCGAGCGGCACCTGCCGGAGCTGGAGCGGTGGCCGGGCCTGACGATGGCGTGGCTGTGGCAGATGACGGAGGAGACGCCGCGGACGGCGCAGCGGGTCTTCGAACACCTCAGGGACCGGGACCTGTCGCTGCCGATCGGGCTGGCGTGGGCACAGGACACCACGGTGCCGGTCGCGCGGGTGGGATGCCTGCCCGAGGACGCCGAGATCTTCAACCCGCACGAGGGACACGTCGCCCTCGGATACTGGGTCCGCGCCTGGCGGAGCCGGCTGTGGGCCGAGTTCGACGGCTCCTTCCTGGGGCGTCGCTCAGCGGGGGCGAAGCAGGGGAGCGCCGAGGGGTACCCGGTCGCCGGACCGGCCGACGCCTGGCCGCTCGGGCGCATCGGGCTCTACCGTGACAGGCCGCTGATCCTCGACGACATGCTCGGCGTCCTGGCGGACCCCGTGGAGAGCGTGGCGCAGCGGCTGGCGGCGGTACGGCGCTTCGCGATCACAGGTCTCGACCTGTCCGCCGCCAGGCAGGTGCCCCCCGTCACCGGCCTCGGGTCCGACGACGACAGCGCCCTCCTGACGGCCCTCACCACGTGCACCCGCGAAGGCGCCGGCCCGCGCGGCGACATCGCCGCGCGCCTGGCCTGGGCGTCGATGCGGCTCGATCTCCCGCTGGGCGCCGTGCTCGAACGGGTGGAACATCTCGCGCCGCCGGGGTGGCACGCGCCGCGGCTGGAACTGGGAGCGCTGGCCGGCCACGTGTGCACCGGTGCCGAGGCCAAGCTGCTGTCCCAGGACCTCGACGGCCAGCCGTTGTGGATCAGTGGTGAGATCCCGCCTCATCACGTGGCCGCCGCCTGCGTCGCGCAGACGGCCTCCTCGAAGGAGGTGCTCGGCGTCTACGACCGGCTCTCGCCGCTGGGCGTGCGTGTCGCCGGCCGGGAACGCTATCCGGACGACCTCGACCCGTTCGAGATCGAGGCGCTGCGGGAGATCAGCGCGGTGGGGATGCCCGTCACCGCGCTGCACATGATCCTCGTCGGGGCCCGCACGGGCCTGTCCGTGCGGGAGGTGCACGCGCGGATGGCCCGGCTCGAACGCCAGGGCCTGCTGCGGCGGGCCGACATCGCGGGGCTGCCCGACCTCGTCCCGGACGCCCAGTGCGCCGGCGACATCGAGGGCTTCCTGATGACGCGCCTCGACGGCGGGAGGAAGGTGCTGCTGCTGCCGCCGAACGCCGCGGCTCGCCAGCTCGTCTGCCTGATCGAGGCCGTGGGCAGCCCCGACACGCGCCGCCACAAGCGGCTGTCCACGCTGCTCCCGTTCGTCCGGCCGGAGGACCCGTTCACCATGACCGACCTGGTCTACGTCGCGGCCAGGTGCCGGATCACGGTGGAGGAGGCCCGGCGGCGGCTTCTCGACGCCTATCCGGGGGCCGAGGTCCCGCCCCTGAGCGCCGGCCTGCCCGCGGCCGTGCCCGTCCACGCCCTGACCTTCCTGACGGAGGAGACCGCGGAAGCGTCCTGGGAGGCGGGGGCCGGCGACATCATCGCGGCCGCGCACGACTCCGGCCTGTCCGCCGGCGCGTACCTGGAGCTGATCCGCCCCCTCGCCGCGTTCGGGATGCCCCTGCCCACGCCCGTCGCGGATTCGCTCCACGACCTCCACCTGGAGGAAGAGGACGTGGAGATGGTCACGCGCCACCTCCCCTACGAGACGGTCTACCTCGGCACCGTGGACGCCCTCCACCTCGTCCGCGTGGCCGGTCGGCACGGCTGGACCCTCGCCCACACCCACGAGCGCTTCCGCCGCTTCACCCCCCTCGGCGTCACCCTCGACTACCCCCACGACGCCGTCCCCGACGGCGTCGTCCACTGGCAGGACCTGCTCGCCCTCACCGTCCACCTCGACGGCCACGCGCCCGCCGTCACCGGCGCCGTCACCGCGGACCACCTCGCCCACGCCGCCGCCCAGCTCGGCGAGACGCCTGACCGGGTCCGCGACCGCCTGCGCCGCTACGCCCCCCTGTTCGCCCTCACCGTTCCCCAGGAGGAGACCCTTGGCTGAGGCCGCCCCCGGCATCGAGAGCCACAAGTCCATCGACTACCGGGTGTGGGACCACGGCCCGCAGCCGTCCGGGTTCACCGTCACCGACAACGGCGCCGACGGGGGGCTGGAGGTCTCCGGCACCTGCCCCGCCTGCCACGGCTGGACCGTCACCCCGTGGCCGTACGGTGCCGTCGGCTCCAAGGGCGTCCTCGGCTCGCTCCTCGGCCGTGGCGCCCCGGCGCCGACCAGGCCCGCAGGCCGGCGAACCGTCTACTGCGAGTGCGGCCACCTGCACCCCAACCGCCCGGAAACGGCGTGGGACTACGGCTGCGGCGCGTTCTGGACCGTGGAGCTGCCCTCGTGAGCCGGCTGGACGCGTGGCGGTGGGCGCAGAAGGCGCAGCGCCTCCAGTACGAGCAACTGGAGATCACCCGCAAGCAGGCCGAGAGCTGGCGCACCGGGCTGACCGGCGTCACCACGCTGCTCGCCGCCGTCCTCGTCGTCAAGGGCCGCGACAGCGTGGGCGATCTGGCCCTGCCGTACCGGTGGCTGGTGCCGGTGCTGCTGGCGGCGGCGCTGGCCATGCTGGCGCACGCGACGCTCACCGCGGTGGGCGCCGCGTCCGGGCGGCCGTCCGACCGCACGCTGCTCACCGGCGAGGACCTGCGCGACTGGACGCGCGGCGAGGTGGCCCGGATCGAGCGGGCGGTCACCCGCGCCCGGCGGCTGACCGTGGGGGGCGTGGCGGCGGTGGCCGTCGCGGTGGTCGCCTCCTGGCTGGCGCCGGTCGCCGCCGCCGAGGGCCCGCTGGTCGTCGTCGAGTCGGCCGGCGGCCGGCTGTGCGGGACGCTCCTCGACACCAGCGGCGGCAGCCTCATCGTCAAGGTGGGTGACGCCCACCAGCTCGTACGCCTCGCGGACGTGACCCGGATCAGGAGCGTGCCGGCCTGCCCCCGCTGAGGCGCGGGAACCCCGGCGGTGACGGGGATCCATGAGTGGACCGCCCCGGGAACGTGCCAGGATAGACGCGTGGCTATCGACGTGGCGGACATCGATCTCGCGGACCTGGACTTCTGGCGCAGACCCCTCAAGGAACGGCACGAGGCGTTCGCCCGGCTCCGCGAGCTGGAGCACCCGGTGTTCTTCGAGGAGAAGCGGGTGCCGCTGCTGCGCTCCGGCAAGGGCTTCTACGCGCTGGTCCGCCACGCCGACGTGGTGGAGGCCAGCCGCAACGCCAAGGTGTTCTCCAGCGAGCCGGCCGTCACCAACCCCGAGCCGCCGGGCTGGGTCAAGCAGGTGTTCGGCGAGTCCATGGTCAACATGGACGACCCCCGCCACGCCCGCCTGCGCCGCATCGTGACCCGCTCCTTCAGCCCGCGCATGCTGGCCGGGCTGCAGAGCGACATCGAGGCCGCCTGCGCCCGGATCGTCGACGACGTGGTCAAGGACGGCCCGCGCGACTTCGTCGACCAGGTCGCCGCCCGGCTGCCCATCCACGTCATCTGCGACATGCTCGACATCCCGCAGGAGCTGCGGGAGAAGGTCCACCAGCACGTCGACGTCTCCACCGCCTACACCGGCGTGCGGCCCAGCCTGGCCCGCAGCATCCAGCTCGCCGGCCAGAACATGCTCGCCCTGCTCGCCCTCCAGCGCATGGTGATCAAGCTCGGCCACGAGCGCGCCGCCGCCCCCCAGGGCGACCTCATCTCGCTGCTGGTCACCGCCAACCCCGACGGCGAGAAGCTCACCGACAAGGAGCTCGGCTCGTTCTTCGCGCTGCTGCTGGTCGCCGGCAACGAGACCGCCCGCAACACGATGGCCCACGGCATCAAGCTGCTCACCGACAACCCCGCCCAGCGCGAGCTGCTGACGAGCGACTTCGACGGCCACATCAACAACACCATCGAGGAGATGGTCCGGTACGTCTCCCCGATCATGCAGTTCCGCCGCACCGTCACCCAGGACCACTCGCTGCGCGGCCTGGAGCTGAAGCAGGGCGACAAGGTCGTGCTCTTCTACGGCTCCGCCAACCGCGACGAGAGCGTCTTCCCCGATCCCGACACCTTCGACATCACCCGCGACACCAAGCCGCACGTCGGATTCGGCGGCCCCGGGCCGCACTTCTGCCTGGGGGCCAACCTGGCCCGCCAGGAGATGCGCACGATGTTCCGCGAGCTGCTGACGCGGCTGCCCGGCGTGCGGGCGGTGGGGGAGCCCGAGCTGCTGCTGTCCAACTTCGACAACAGCGTCCGCAGCCAGGCGTTCACGTTCTAGCCGCCCGCCCTCGGGCCGGAGCTAGCGGTCGGCTCGTTCCGCGGCGAGCACGTTCGTCCTGATCGTCAGGAACGTGATGGCCGCGGAGACGAACATCATGACGGCGCTGACCACCATCGCGGTCCGGAAACCCGCGTCGAACACCGCCGGCCGCTCGAACGCGTCGCCGACCAGGCCCACCAGGGGCGGCACGGCGGCCACCGCGAGCAGGCTGCCGGTGCGGGCCACCGCGTTGTTGACGCCGCTGGCCGTGCCCGCGTACCGCTCGTCGGCGCTGGCCAGCACGGTCGCCGTCAGCGGCGCCACCGCCGCCGACAGGCCGAGGCCGAAGAGCGCCACCGAGGGCAGCACCTGGAGCGGGTACGACGCGCCGGTGGAGATCGTGCTCATCCACAGGAAGCCCAGCCCCGCCACGACGATGCCCAGCGTCATCGGCAGGCGCGGCCCGTACCTCTTGGCCACCTCCCCGGCGGCGGGCGACAGCACGAGCATCAGGACGGTCGTCGGCAGCAGCGCCAGGCCCGCCGCGACCGGCTTGAACCCGGACACCACCTGAAGCTGCACCACCAGCAGGAAGAACACCACGCCCATCGCCGCGTACATGATCAGTGTCACCACGTTCACCGCCGTGAACACCCGGTCGCGGAAGATCACCACGGGCACCAGCGCCTCCGGCGAGCGCCGCCGCTCGACCAGCACGAACGCCACGCCCAGCGCCACGCCCACGACCAGCGGCACGGGCGCGCTCAGGTCGATCAGCCCGTACGTGATCCCGGCCAGCGCCAGCGCCGCGAGCGCCGCGCCCAGCACGTCGAAGCGGCCGGCGGCCTGCTCGTCCCGGCTCTCGGGCACGTGCCGGACGGCGACCAGCACCACCAGCGCCGCGAACGGCAGGTTGAGCAGGAACGCCCACCGCCAGCCCGCCCACTCCACCAGCCAGCCGCCGAGCAGCGGGCCCACGGCGGCGGCCACCCCGCCCAGCCCCGACCAGGCGCCCACGGCGCGCGGCCGGTCGGACCTCTCGAACGACGCCTGGATGATCGCCAGCGACCCGGGCGTGAGCAGCGCCCCGCCCACGCCCTGCAACGCCCGCGCCGCCACCAGGAAACCGACGTCGGGCGCCAGCCCGCACATCGCGGACGCGACCGCGAACCACACCGTCCCGATGAGGAACACCTTGCGCCGGCCGTACCGGTCGCCCAGCGAGCCGCCCAGCAGGATGAGGCCCGCCAGCGTCAGCGTGTAGGCGTTGACCGTCCACTGCAGGCCCGACATGCCCGCGTCCAGCTCCTTGCCGAGGAAGGGCAGGGCGACGTTGACGATCGTGCTGTCGAGCATCGTCAGGCCGGAGCCGAGGACGGTGGCCGCGAGGATCCACCGACCCTGGGCGGACGCGAGCCGGATATGGCCGTTTTCCATGCGCCCATCCTGTCATCGCCCTCGGGTAGAGCCTGATCTCCCCCCACCTGGAGAGCCGATGACCACGTCGCGCGATCAGCGCGGCGGGCGGGTGCCCAGAGCGCGCAGGACGAAGTCGGACACCAGCTCGCCCGCCCGGTCCACGGTGACCGCCCCGCTGACCAGGGGCACCCGCTCCGCGCCGATCACCGCGAGCACCATGCGCGCCGTCGCCGCCACGTCCGGCACCTCGAACTCGCCCGACGCGGCGCCGCTCTCCAGGATCTCCGTGAGGATCCGCTGCATCGGCGCCACGTGCTCGGCCAGCCGCTGGTAGGCGTCGGGGCCGAGGGCGGCGCCGAGGTCGGCCGGGCCGGGATGCGGGTGCGCGACGAGGCCGGCGAGCTGGAGCCGCACGTACGCGCGCAGCCGTTCCGCCGGGGCGGCGCCGTCGGCCAGCTCGCGCTCGTAGCTCTCGATGAAGTAGCTGGTGACCTGCTCGGTGAAGGCGAGCAGCAGCGCGGCCTTGTCGGGATAGTAGTTGTAGAGGGCGGTGCGGGTGATGCCCGCCTCGTGCGCCACGTCGGTCATCGAGAGCGCGTCGATGCCCTGCTCGCGCGACAGTCGCGAGACCGCCTGGAGGATGCGCTCGCGCGTGCGGGCGCGGTGCTCACCGATGGTGGCGGCGGAGATCCGGGGCATAGGGCCATCGTAGGCCGCGTGCGCGCCCCGCGAAGGGGTGCCCGTACGGCCGCAGACGTGGGGCCGTCAGGCGACGGCGCGGACGGCGTCGAGGAGCTCGGCCAGGACCTCGGTGTTGAGCTGGTAGGCCAGCTTCACCTCGCGGATGACGCGCTCCCGTTCCCGCTCGTCGAGGGTCTCCCCGAGGGCGTCCAGCCGTGACCGGTACTCCTGCTTGAACCTCGGCAGGCTGCCCACCTGGTCGAACACGTAGAAGTCGACCCCGCCGCCCTTCGCGTACCCGTAGATGCGCTGGAGCTCCATCCGGATGAACTGTCCGCCGGACAGGTCGCCCATGTAGCGGGTGTAGTGGTGGGCGACGTAGCCGCCGGGCCAGCCGGCCATCTGCTCGATCCGGGCCACGAGGGTGCGGGTCGCCTTGGACGGGGCGATCCGGTCGCGCCATCCGTCGCCGTACACGGTGGCGAGGTCGCGTTCCAGCGCCGGTTCGCGGTACAGCTCGGGGAACACGAACCTGCCCGCCACCGGGTGGCCCGCCAGCTCGCGGGACACGCCGTCGAGGGCCGCGTACGCGAAGTGGTGCTGCGCCACCATCTCGCCGTACTCGGCGGCGCTCAGCCGCCCGCCCATGAGCTCCTTGAGGTAGCTCTCGTCCTCGGCCGCCTCGTGGTCTCCCCACGTGGCGTTCCTCAGTGCTTCGGAGAACGACGTCACACTTCACCCCACCGTGTACCAGGCTTTCACGACACAGTGTCACAAACCTGCGGCCGTCCCGTCAAGAGGATGACGACACCGTGTCGTGAAACGTGCGACTCCCGGGTGCCTGCCCGGTCACGGGCCCCCGAAACCGGAAATGTCCGTAGAGAAGTGGTGTCGACATCGCGCAAACCGCCTTTTCTTTAAAAGTGGATAATCGCCGCTTTTCGCAATTCGGTGCGCGCGTCGCCGGGTGGGAGAGGGGTAGGACCAGTACGATCCTGAAGGAAAATTGATCCGAGCTTGATTCACGAGTACGCGCACGAGGCGGTGTTGATGTTATGTACGCTTCGATCGAGAGGGCATCCCATGCCCTTCGAGTCGAACGTGAACGCACATCATATTCGCGTTCGATGAATGCCGTGAAATCGGATCATTGATCATCTTGTCAGGCCCGCCCCGGCGCGGGTGGGGCGAGGGGGACGGCGGCTTCCTGTTGCAGCAGGAGCCGTCCCCCTCGTCCCGTCGGCGCCCCGTCACGCACAACAAAGGCGACTCGACATGACTCAACACCAATTCCCCATGTTCGTCACCCCTTCCGAGGCCGGCGCCTCCACGGCGGCGAACAGCTACTCAGCGTATCTGCTCGGTCACCGGAATGTCGGCCGAACTCCCGCGCGGGACCGGACCGGCGACCCCGCGGCCGATGGTGACGCGGACGGGGTGGGGGAGGCCGGCGGAGTCTCGACCGGCGGTTGCGCGCCCGCCTCACCTCCGTCGTGAGGTCCCGGCCGACGTGAACGGCCGCCCGGCCCGGTGCGGCTCGCTCGAACCGCCACCCCGACGGGGCGCGGTAATCGGATGGAGCCGTCGCCGTGGTCCATGGTAGGTACCGTCCTCATGGAGTTCTTCTGCTATCACCGTGACCGTCCCGACTCCGGTGCGCTGCGCCACGAGCTGCGGGAAGCGCACTGGTCCTACATGGACCGGTTCGCGGCGGAGCTGATCGCCCGTGGCCCGACCTTCGACCGCGCCGACGACACCGCCACCGGCAGCGTGCACATCGTCGACCTGCCGGATGTCGCCGCCGCGCGCGCGTTCGCCTTCGACGAGCCCAACTACCAGGCCGGTGTCTACCGGGACGTGATGGTGCGGCGATGGCGCAACGTGCTGGGGCGCACCATGGGGGAGTTCCCCGGCGGCCGGGAGGGCGGCAACCGGTATCTCGTGCTGGGGCTCGGCTCCGGGCAGCCCGCCGACCTCGACCCGCCGTCCGGGCTGGACGGGCTGGACGGGCTGGACGGGCTGATCGCGTACGGGCCGCTGCTGTCCGACGACGGCGCCACCTGGCTGGGCACGGCGCTGCTGGTCCGGGCGCCCGGCCCGGATGAGGCCCGCGCCGTCCTGACCGCGGACCGGTACGCCGACATCGAGGTCCACGACTGGGCGTTCGGCGGGCGGCGGTGACGCGCGCCTGACCTGCGCGTCCGCCCCATGGCGGACCGTGCGCCTCACGTCTTGCTTACATGATTACGATCGCTCTGAGCGAACATCGGCAAGGAAGGGAACACTGGCGGGCTCTGATGAATTGAGTCTGTATAACTCAACCTTGGGAGTTCGCATGAGTGAAAGCTTGACCCTGCCGGTCCTGCCGCTGGACGACGAGGTGGTCCTGCCGGGCATGGTGGTCCCGCTGGACCTGTCCGACTCCGAAGTGCGCGCCGCGATCGACGCGGCCGAGTCGTCGAGCCGCGCATCCGGACGCAACAAGCCGCGAGTCCTCCTCGTTCCCCGCATCGACGGCCGGTACGGCGCCGTCGGTGTCGAGGCCGTCGTGGAGCAGGTCGGCAGGCTGCCCGGTGGCGAGCCCGCCGCCGTGGTGCGCGGCGTGAACCGGGTGCGCGTCGGCACGGGCACGACCGGCCCCGGCGCCGCTCTGTGGGTGGAGGCCATCACGGTCGACCCCGTCCCCGTCAGTGAGCGCGCCCAGGAGCTGGCCAAGGAGTACAAGGCCCTGGCGACCACGATCCTGCAGAAGCGCGGCGCCTGGCAGGTGGTCGACCAGGTCAACCAGATCGACGACCCGTCGGTGCTCGCCGACAGCTCCGGCTACACCCCTTGGCTGACCACGGCCCAGAAGGTCGAGCTGCTGGAGGCGGCCGACCCCGCCGACCGGCTGGCCAGGCTGGTCGAGTGGTCCCGTGAGCACCTCGCCGAGCTCGACGTCGCCGAGACGATCCGCAAGGACGTCCAGGAGGGCATGGAGAAGCAGCAGCGGGAGTTCCTGCTGCGCCAGCAGCTCGCCGCCGTCCGCAAGGAGCTCAAGGAGCTCAACGGCGACACCTCCGAGAGCGAGGAGGAGGACTACCGGGCCCGCGTCGAGGCCGCCGACCTGCCGGAGAAGGTGCGCGAGGCCGCGCTGAAGGAGGTCGACAAGCTGGAGCGGACGTCCGACCAGTCCCCCGAGACCGGCTGGATCCGCACCTGGCTCGACACCGTCCTCGACATCCCCTGGAACGAGCGGACCGAGGACAACTACGACATCACCGGCGCGCGGGCCGTGCTCGACGCCGACCACACCGGCCTCGACGACGTCAAGGACCGCATCATCGAGCACCTGGCCGTGCGCAAGCGCCGCCAGGACAAGGGCCTGGGAGTCGTCGGCGGCCGCCGCAGCGGCGCCGTCCTCGCCCTGGCCGGCCCTCCCGGCGTGGGCAAGACCTCGCTCGGCGAGTCCGTGGCCCGCGCGATGGGCCGCAAGTTCGTCCGCGTCGCCCTCGGCGGCGTCCGCGACGAGGCGGAGATCCGCGGCCACCGGCGCACGTACGTCGGCGCGTTGCCCGGCCGCATCGTCCGCGCCGTCCGCGAGGCCGGCTCCATGAACCCGGTCGTCCTGCTCGACGAGGTGGACAAGGTCGGCGCCGACTACCGCGGCGACCCGACGGCCGCCCTGCTCGAGGTGCTCGACCCGGCGCAGAACCACACGTTCCGCGACCACTACCTGGAGGTCGAGCTCGACCTGAGCGACGTGCTGTTCCTCGCCACGGCCAACGTCCTGGAGGCCATCCCCGGGCCGCTGCTCGACCGCATGGAGGTCGTCACCCTCGACGGCTACACCGAGGACGAGAAGGTCGCCATCGCCCGCGACCACCTGCTGCCCAAGCAGCTGGAGCTGGCCGGGCTGACGGCCGAGGAGGTCGCGGTCGAGGAGGCGGCGCTGCGCAGGCTCGCCGCCGAGTACACCCGCGAGGCCGGGGTCCGCTCGCTGGAGCGGTCGGTCGCCCGGGTCCTGCGCAAGGTGGCCGCCAAGGACGAGTTGCCGGTCACCGTCGGCGCCGACGACCTGGTCGGCTACCTCGGCCGGCCGCGGTTCGTGCCGGAGTCGTCGCTGCCCGAGTCCACGCAGCGCACCTCGGTGCCGGGCGTGGCGACGGGCCTGGCCGTCACGGGCGCCGGCGGCGACGTCCTGTACGTGGAGGCGTCGCTGGCCGACCCCGAGACCGGCGAGACCGGCCTCACGCTGACCGGCCAGCTCGGCGACGTGATGAAGGAGTCGGCCAGGATCGCCCTGTCCTACCTCCGTTCGCACGGCGCGGAGCTGGAGCTGCCGGTGACCGCGCTGAAGGACCGCTCGGTCCACGTCCACTTCCCGGCGGGCGCGGTGCCGAAGGACGGCCCCTCGGCGGGTGTCACGCTCACGACGGCGCTGGCCTCGCTGCTGTCGGGCCGCCAGGTCCGCAGTGACGTGGCCATGACCGGCGAGATCTCGCTCACCGGGCGGGTCCTGCCGATCGGCGGCGTCAAGCAGAAGCTGCTCGCGGCGCACCGGGCGGGCATCACCACGGTGCTCATCCCGGCCCGCAACGAGCCCGACCTGGACGACGTGCCCAAGGAGGTGCGCGAGGAGCTGACCATCCACGCGGTCAGCGACGTGCGCGAGGTGCTGGACATCGCCCTCACCCCGGCCAAGGTCGCCGCCACGGCCGCCGCCTGACCTCGGCTCCCGCGGCCGGGCCCGACGCCCGCCGATCCCGCACGGGACGGCGGGCGTCGCCATGTCCGCCCGGCCGACGTCTCCGGGGCGCCTCCCGTGAGCCAGGCTGACCGGGCGCTCCGGCGGCAGGAGAGGAGGCGAACCGGGCATGGTGAGGGGGCTTGCAGATCGGGCGCCTCACCGTGAGGGGCGCCCACGGCCTCACGGGCTGTCTGGTCCCGGACGTACGGGCCCTCAAACTCACGGCCGTTCGGACTCACGGCCGTTCGGACTCGCGGCCGTTCGGACTCGCGGCTGCTCGGTCTCACGGCCCCTCGGGCTCGTGGCCGATCGGTCTCACGGCCCCTCGGGCTCGCGGGAGCGGTGGGGCGTCCGGGTGGTCGGCGAGGAGGCGTTCGATCAGGTCGGCCGCCACTCCGAGGACACGGCACTCCTCCGGCGTCAGCGCCCGGGACATGGCCTCCGCGAGCCGGGCGTCGCCGCCCCGCACCTGGTCGGCGAGCGCCGCGGCGCCCAGGTCGGTCAGGACGATGAGATGGCGCCTGCGGTCACCGGCGTCGCGGGAGCGGCGGACCAGGCCGCCCTCCTCCAGGGACGCCAGCGCCCGCGTGATCGACTGCGGCTGCAGGTGCTCGGCCGCCGCCAGCTCGCCCGCCGTCATCGCGCCGTGCCTGCGCAGGTGTCCCAGCAACGACAGCGCCAGCCTTCCCGGCGCCTCGGCGGTGCGCTCGTCCCGCAGCCGCCTCGCGAGCGCGACGGCGGCCCGCCGCAGCGAGGCGGCCGTCGCGTGCACCTCTCCCTCTTCCATGGTTACTACGCTATCACTTATCAATGTTCCCGCCGTTTGCGGCAATCTGGGAGTGTATTGGTACGCTCTGCGTATGATATGGTTGCGGATGGCTGTCGGCGCGCTCGGGGTGGGCGGGCCGGTCGCGCTGGGCGTCGCCGCAGGGCGACCGGCGCTGGGCGCGCTCGCCGCCGTCGGTGCGCTGGCCGCCACCGGCCTGTCTTCGCCCGCCGGGCCGCGCGAAGGCGCTTCCCCCGGCTCCGCATCCGCCGGGGCGGTCCTGCGGGGAGCCGCGAGCATCGTGGGCGCCGTCGCCGCCGCCGGGTTCGCGGGCGCCGCCGTGACCGGGCACGGATGGGGCGGAGCGGTCGCGCTCGTCCTGCTGGCGGCCGTGGCCGCCCTCGCCGGCGGGGCCGGGCGGCCCATGGCCGAGCTCACCACTCGCTTCGTCACGTTCATGGTCATCACGACCGGCCCCGCCCGGAACGGCCACCCGCTCGCGGTCTCCGCCGTCGTCGCCGCGGGCGTGGCATGGGGAGTCCTGCTCGCCCTCCCGCCGGCCCTGACCCTGGCGCGCGGAACGGGCGACGCGCCGCACCGCCCCCAGGCGCGTAAGACAAACGCCGCACCGCGCCGCGCCTCGCCTCCGAGGGCGAGCGCCGCGCTGCGCCAAAGTTCGGCACGCGTGACGGCGCGCGACGCGCTGCGCCGCGCCTCGCCCCCGCGGACGGGCGACGTGCCGCGTCAAGACTCGGCACACGTGACGGGCGAAGCGCCGCGCCGGAGGAGCGTGGCGTTCGCGAGGCGCGTCCGCCTGGGAGCGCTCAGCGCCACCAGTCGCCGCTACGCCGTGCGCCTGACCGCCTGTCTCGGCGCGGCCCAGGTCATCGCCCTGCTCTGGCCGCACCCGACCGCGTCCTGGATCTCGGTCACCGTGGTGATCGTGGTGCGGCGGCAGCTGACCGGCGCCGCCCGGCGGGCCGTCGAGCGGGCCGCCGGCACCGCCGCGGGCGCCCTCGCGGCGGCCGCCCTGCCGCTGTGGGCGCTGACCGCGTGGCCGTTCACGCTCCTGGTGGCCGGGCTGGCCGCGCTGCGCCCGGCGTTCAAGGATCGTCGCCCGGCCCTGTACGCCGCCGTGATGACCCCCCTCGTCCTGCTGCTCACCGGGGGCGCCCCTGCCGGCCTGGCGGGCCTCCGGATCGCCGACACCGCCATCGGGTGCGCGCTCGCCCTGGGTTTCGGGTATCTCCCCTGGGCAGTACGCCGCCGAAAGCAAGCCCACCAGCAA
The DNA here is from genome assembly GCF_013363975.1 of Nonomuraea montanisoli. Classification (GTDB taxonomy): domain Bacteria; phylum Actinomycetota; class Actinomycetes; order Streptosporangiales; family Streptosporangiaceae; genus Nonomuraea; species Nonomuraea montanisoli. The sequence goes on from NZ_JABWGN010000008.1 coordinate 204,335, forward strand.
GACGACCGCACAGACCAGGCCGCGAGCCGGCCGGACAAAGTGAGGAGCACCCGTGCCGACGTGGAGTGACCACGCGATCCTCTGGCAGGTCTACCCCCTCGGCTTCACCGGGGCCCCCGCCGCCGCCCCGCCGCCCGAAGAGCCGACTCAGCACCGGCTGCGGCGCCTGCTGCCGTGGCTGGACTACGCCGTCGAGCTGGGCTGCTCCGGCCTCCTCCTCGGCCCGATCTTCGCCTCCGAGACCCACGGCTACGACACCGTCGACCACTTCCGCGTCGATCCGCGCCTGGGCGACGACGCCGACTTCGACGAACTGGTCGCCGAGACGCGCCGGCGCGGGCTGCGGATCGTGCTCGACGGCGTCTTCAACCACGTCGGCAGGTCCTTCGCCGGCGGCCCGTCCTGGTTCAGGAAGGGGCCGGACGGCTACGACACGTTCGAGGGCCACGAGCGCCTGGTCGCCCTCGACCACGATCAGCCGGCGGTGCGCGACCACGTCGCCGCCGTCCTCGACCACTGGCTCGCCCGCGGCGCGGCCGGCTGGCGGCTCGATGCCGCCTACGCCGTCCCTCCGGCGTTCTGGCGCGAGGTGCTGCCGGGCGTCCGCGAGCGGCATCCCGAGGCGTGGTTCGCCGGCGAGGTCATCCACGGCGACTACGCCGGGTACGTCAAGGAGTCCGGGCTCGACTCCGTCACCCAGTACGAGCTGTGGAAGGCGATCTGGAGCTCCATCAACGACCGCAACCTGTTCGAGCTGGCCTGGGCCCTCGACCGGCACAACGACCTGCTCGCCACCTTCACCCCGCTCACCTTCGCCGGCAACCACGACGTCACCCGGCTCGCGACCCGGCTCGACGACCGGCGCCACCTCGGGCACGCCCTGGCGATCCTGCTCACCGTGGGCGGGGTCCCGAGCCTGTACTCCGGCGACGAGCAGGCGTTCGAGGGGCTGAAGGAGGAGCGCGCGGGCGGCGACGACGCGATCCGCCCGGCCTTCCCGGACACCCCGGCCGGTCTGGCCCCGTACGGACTGCCGGTCTACCGCCTCCATCAGAACCTCGTCGGCCTGCGCCGCCGCCACCCGTGGCTGGTGCGGGCCCGCACGGACGTCGAGCACCTGACGAACCGGGCCGCCGTGCTCCGGTCGCGCGCCGGCGCTCAGGCGCTGGTCACCCTGCTCAACCTCGACGACCGGGCCTACCGCTTCCCGGTCGACGTCTCCCGGCTGACGCCGCTGGCCCCGGACCGCGGCGCCCACGACCCCGCCGTCGTCGGCCCGCACGCCTGGCGGATCCTCGCCGAACGACCGGCGTGATATAGATCACCAAAAGTGTAGGGAATATAGGAAAGCAAGCGGCGCGTTAGCACCCATCGTGGACGAGGCATACGCCAACTACCGAGGCGCCCCCATCGGCGGGCGCTGTTGTCGCATGCGTACCCGGCGAATGCACGCCCGGCGAATGCGCTGACCGAGCGCCCGGCCGAGCGAACCCGCCGACCGAGCCGCCCCGCCGCGGGCCGAAGCCGCCCGCGAGCGCGAAGAGGCGCGAAGACCCGTCCGCCCACCACGAAGGTTCCCCGATGATCGCACCGAGCTACGTGCTGCGCAGGCTGAGCCACCTGCCCTTCCACCCCGGCACCCGCTGAGCCGCGCCCCGAGTCCGCGCTCTCTCTCCTGACGTTCGTTCCCGGCGGCGTGCGCCGCTGCCAGTGTGGGGTTTTCTCGTGATCCAGGTTTCCGGCCTGCGCAAACTGTACGGAGACACCGTCGCCCTCGACGGTGTCGACCTGCGGGTGCGCGAAGGCGAGATCTACGGCGTGCTCGGCCAGAGCGGCGCCGGCAAGAGCACGCTGCTGCGCTGCGTCAACCTGCTCGAACGGCCGACCGCCGGCACCGTGACGGTCGCCGGCCAGGACCTGACCGCGCTGCCGTCCCGTGAGCTGAACCGGGCGCGCCAGCGCATCGGCATGATCCACCAGCACTTCGCGCTGCTGTCCTCGCGCACCGTCGCCGGCAACGTGGCGTTCCCGCTGGAGGTCATGGGCGTGCCGCGGGCCGAGCGGGCCCGGCGCGTCGCCGAGCTGCTCGACCTCGTCGGCCTGTCCGGCCGCGGCGGCGACCACCCGCACCAGCTCTCCGGCGGCCAGAAGCAGCGCGTCGGCATCGCCCGCGCCCTGGCCGGCAACCCGTCGGTGCTGCTGTCGGACGAGGCCACCTCGGCGCTCGACCCGGCGACCACCCGCTCGATCCTCGACCTGCTCAAGCGGCTCAACGCCGAGCTGGGCCTGACGATCCTGCTCATCACGCACGAGATGAACGTCGTCAAGAGCGTGTGCGACTCCGTCGCCATCATGTCCGGCGGCCGGATCGAGGAGTCGGGCGCCATCGCCGACCTCATCCGCACGCCGGGCTCCCGCCTGACCCGCGAGATCTTCCCGCTGCCCGAGCCCGCGCCGTCCGGCTCGGTCACGCTCACCTTCACCGGCGACCCGCAGCGCCCGGTCGTGTCGGAGGCGGTGCGCAAGTTCGACGTCGAGATCAGCATCCTGGGCGGCTCGATCGAGGAGCTGGCCGGAGGCTCGGTCGGCCGGCTGCGCGTGTCGATCGCCGGTGACACCGCCCCGGCGCTCGCCTTCCTGCGCGAGCGCGGACTGCTCGTGGAGGTGACCCCATGACCTGGGACGAGATGACCCCGCTGCTGTGGGAGGCCGCCGGGCAGACCGCGCAGATGGTCGGCTGGTCCACGCTGTTCACGCTGCTGTTCGGGCTGCCGCTGGGCGTGGCGCTCGTGGTCTTCGACCGCGGCGGGCTGCGGCCGCTGCCCGCGCTGCGGTCGGTGCTCGGCATGCTGGTGAACGTCGGCAGGTCGCTGCCGTTCATCGTGCTGATGATCGCGATCATCCCGTTCACCCGGCTCGTGGTCGGCACCACGATCGGCACCGCGGCCGTGGTCGTGCCGCTCACCGTGGGCGCGGTCCCGTTCTTCGCCCGGCTCGTCGAGACCGCCCTGCGCGAGGTCGGCTCCGACGTGGTCCAGGCCGCCCAGGCCATGGGCGCGAGCCGGACGACGATCGTCCGCAAGGTGCTGCTGCCCGAGGCGTTCCCCGGCCTGGTGGCGGGACTGACCGTCACGGTCGTCGCGCTCATCGGCTACTCGGCCATGGCCGGGACGATCGGCGGGGGAGGACTCGGCGACCTGGCCGTCCGGTACGGCTACCAGCGCTTCGAGACCCTGCTCATGATCGTCACGGTCGTGGTGCTCGTCGTCATCGTGCAGGTCGTGCAGAGCCTGGGCGACGCCGTGGCCCGCCGCCTGTCCCACCGCTGACTTACCCTCACCACCCTGAATAAGTAAGGAAAAATCATGAAATTGCGGAACATTGTGGGTGTCGCTGCCCTTTCGGTGTTGCTCGCCGCGTGCGGTTCGTCGCAGACCGCGACGACGAACGCGGGCGCCGAGTCCGCCGACACCGTGATCAAGGTGGGCGCCTCCCCGGTGCCGCACGGCGAGATCCTCAACTACGTCAAGGACAACCTGGCGCCCGCCGCCGGGCTGAAGCTGGAAGTGGTCGAGTTCACCGACTACGTGCAGCCGAACGTGCAGCTCAGTGAGGGCAAGCTGGCGGCCAACTTCTTCCAGCACAAGCCGTACCTGGACGACTTCAACGCCTCCAAGGGTACGAAGCTGAGCTTCGTCACCCCCGTCCACCTGGAGCCGCTGGGCCTGTACTCCAAGAAGGTCACCAGCCTGCAGGCGCTGCCCTCCGGCGCGAGCGTCGCCGTGCCGAACGACGCCACCAACCTCGGCCGCGCGCTGAAGCTGCTCGCCGACAACGGCGTCATCACCCTCAAGCAGGGCGCCGGCACCACCGCGACCGAGCGCGACGTGACGGGCAACCCGAAGAACCTGGCCTTCAAGCCGCTGGAGGCCGCGCAGCTCCCGCGCTCGCTCGACGACGTGGACGCCGCGGTCATCAACGGCAACTACGCCATCGAGGCCGGCCTCAAGCCCGCCTCCCAGGCGCTGGCCCTGGAGAAGAGCGAGGGCAACCCGTACGTCAACGGCCTGGTCGTGCAGGCCGGGCACGAGAAGGACGCCGGGATCGTCACCCTCGGCAAGCTCCTGCAGGACCCGAAGGTCAAGGAGTTCATCAAGCAGAAGTACCAGGGCTCGGTCATCCCCGCGCAGTGACCGGCTCGGGCCGGACGGAGCCACGGTCTCGACGCGAGGCCGCGGCTCCGTCGTGTCCGGAGCCATGATCGCGAGTGCTGGCGCGGCGGCCGGCGACCGAATAGTGTTCGGTCCATGTACCCGGGAGTGATCGCGGCAACGCACCCGGACAAACCCGCTGTCGTGATGGCGGGCTCCGGGGAGATCGTCACCTATCGGCGGCTGGACGAGGAGTCCAACCGGCTGGCCCACCTCTTCCGCTCCGCCGGGCTGCGCCCGGGCGACCACGTCGCCTTCATGCTCGGCAACCACCCCCTCTTCCTGGCCATCGCCTGGGCCGCCCACCGCTCCGGCCTGTACTACACGGCGATCAGCTCCCGGCTGCTCGCCGGCGAGCTGGCGTACATCGTGGACAACTGCGGCGCCCGGGTCTTCATCGCCGGCGCGGACCTCGCCGAGGTCGCCACCTCGATCACCGGCGCCACGCCGCGCGTCGAGCGCCGCCTCATGCTGGACGGCACGGCGGAGGGGTTCGAGTCGTACGAGCGGGCGGTCGCCGGCATGCCGGTCACGCCGATCCCCGACGAGCGGCAGGGCGCCGACATGCTGTACTCCTCGGGCACCACCGGCCGCCCCAAAGGGGTCAAACCGCCCTTGCCGCGCGCCCCGCTCACCGAGCCGACCATGCTCTACAAGCTCGTGGCCGGCCTGTTCGCGCCGTCCGGCGACAGCGTCTACCTGTCGCCCGCGCCGCTCTACCACGCCGCCCCGCTGCGCTACTGCATGACCTTCCAGCGGCTCGGCGCGACGGTCGTGGTCATGGAGCGCTTCGACCCCGAGGAGTACCTGCGGCTGGTCGAGAAGCACGCGGTCACCCACACGCAGCTCGTGCCCGCCATGTTCAGCCGGCTGCTCAAGCTGCCCGCCGAGGCCCGTGCGGCGTACGACCTGTCGTCGCTGGCCTGCGCCGTCCACGCCGCCGCGCCCTGCCCGGTCCCGGTCAAGGAGCGGATGATGGAGTGGTGGGGCCCGATCATCCACGAGTACTACGCGGGCACCGAGGGCAACGGCTTCCTGTACGCCTCGCCCCAGGACTGGCTGGCGCACCCGGGCACGGTCGGCCGCTCCCTGCTCGGCCCCGTCCACGTCTGCGACGAGCAGGGCCGGGAGCTGCCGCCGGGGGAGACGGGCGTGATCTACTTCGAGAGCGGCGTCCGCTTCGAGTACCACGGCGACCCCGGCAAGACCCGCTCCGTCCAGGACCCGCGGGGGCGCGGCTGGACCACGCTCGGCGACATCGGCCACCTCGACGCCGACGGCTTCCTCTACCTCACCGACCGGCTCTCCTACATGATCATCTCTGGCGGGGTGAACATCTACCCGCAGGAGGCGGAGAACGTCCTGTCCGTCCATCCCGAGGTCGCCGACGTCGCGGTCTTCGGCGTGCCGGACGAGGAGATGGGCGAGCAGGTCAAGGCCGTGGTGCAGCCGGTGTCCATGGACCTGGCGGGGCCGGAGCTGGAGGCGGAGCTGATCGCGTACTGCCGCTCGCGGCTGGCCCCCTACAAGTGCCCGCGCTCGGTCGACTTCCGCGCGGAGCTGCCGCGCCACGCCACGGGCAAGCTCTACAAGCGGCTGCTCAGGGACGAGTACTGGCCGTCCACCGGCGCCACGACGGCAAAGTGAGGGAAGATTTTTCCGGCTTCCCCGCGTGCGTGACCGAGCCCCCACCAGCGGTGATAAGGCCTGCGTGAGACGTCGCAGACACCTCCGATCATCGCCTTAACGTGCACTTACGCGTGACTTGGCACTCTTGGGTCATCGGGACTTGAGGAGATGACAATGAACGCGAACGAGCCTCGCGAGCAGGGAAACGGCGGCTGGAGCCAGTTCGGTGACACGCCGCCCTCCGCCGGGGCCTTCCCCCGTCGGGACACCATGGTCATGGGGCAGCCCGTACCTCCGCCTCCACCGCCCGCGCCCGCCGTCAAGCCGGGCCTCTCCACTCGTCAGAAGGCCATCGCCGGGCTCGCCCTGGCCGCCATGGCCATCGGCGGCGGTGCGGCGGGGGCCGCCGTCGCCACCGCGATGCAGCCGGACACGGTCGCCGTGGCCGCTCCGGCGCCCGCCTCGTTCAAGCAGGCGTCCAGCACCCTGACCGTCTCGGACGTCGCCGCGAAGCTGCAGCCGTCCGTCGTCATGATCGAGGGCAGCACCGGTGAGGGGTCGGGCGTGGTGCTGACCGCCGACGGCCTCATCCTCACCAACAACCACGTGGTCGTGGGGGCCGGGCAGGGCGGCCAGATGTCGGTCAAGTTCAGCGACGGCAAGAGCGCCAAGGCGTCGGTCGTCGGCACCGACCCGGCCACCGACCTCGCGGTCATCAGGGCCGAGGGCGTGTCGGGGCTGACCCCCGCCCGGCTCGGCGACAGCGATCAGCTCAGGGTCGGCGCGCCCGTCCTCGCCATCGGCAGCCCGCTCGGCCTGCAGGGGTCGGTCACGGCCGGCATCGTCAGCGCCCTCGACCGCACGCTCAGCGTCGGCGGCGAGCAGCAGCAACAGCAGGTCCCGCCCGGCTGGGGCCAGCAGCCGGGCGGCCAGTCGGGCGAGGTGACCACGATCGGCGGCGCCATCCAGACCGACGCGGCGATCAACCCCGGCAACTCCGGCGGTGCGCTCGTCGACGCGGCGGGCCAGGTCGTGGGCATCAACAGCGCCATCGCCACCAACGGCGGCAGCAGCGGCAACATCGGGGTGGGCTTCGCCATCCCGATCAACACCGCCAAGCAGGTGGCCGACCAGCTCATCAAGAGTGGCAAGGCCAGCCACGCCTACCTCGGCGTCAGCGTCACCGACGCCACCGGCGACGTCTCGGGTGCCCTGGTCCGCCAGGTGATCGAGGGAAGCCCGGCGGCCAAGGCGGGGCTCCAGGAGGGCGACCTCATCACCAAGATCGCCGGCAAGCCGGTGGACGGTGGAGATACGGTACTTGGGCAGGTCAGAGGTTTCAAAGTGGGCCAACAGGTTCAGATCACATATATGAGGGATGGCAAGACGAGTAACGTCACCGTCACTCTCGAAGAGAAGAAATAACAGGACCCCCTCACGGACGGGTGTGCCGTCGAGATCGCTGCGGACTCGGCGGCACACCCCCGTTCAGGTTTCCGGCGCGGGGGCCGTCAGGAGAACCGGCGGCCCTCGTCGCGCCGGTAGGCCCAGGCGGCGGCCAGCGCCGCCGCGACCGTCCACACCACGAGCATGACGATCCCGGTGATGTTCGGGGTCGAGCCGGTGGCCGCGCTCCACACCAGCTCCGCCGCGCCGCGGCTGGGCACGTACGGGGAGAGCGCCTGCAGGAACTCCGGCATGAACTGCGGCGGCATGAACAGCCCGCCCACGATCGCGATCGGGAAGAACACCACCTGCGACACGCCGATGGCCGCCTTCGACGGCAGCAGGAACCCCAGGAACAGCCCGATCAGCATGAACGGCAGCGCTCCCGCGAGCAGCGCCGCCAGCCCGAGCGCCAGCCTCGGCGCCGTGACGCTGGCCTTCGTCAGCAGCGCCGCGATGACCAGCACCGGCACGGTCGCCGCGAGCATGACCGCCATGGTGGTCAGGATGCGACCGGCGAAGCGGGGGAACGGCCCGGCGGGCAGCGTGCGCAGGTAGGGGTTCCACGGCTGCTCGCGGTCCTGCGCGACCGAGATGCTCAGGCCCATCACCGCCGCCGACATCGCGCCGATCATCATCATCGAACCGGTCGCCCGGGTCGCGCCGACCGGGTCGTCGCCCCCGAACGGCACGACGAACGCCAGCATCGACGCCGCCGGGAAGAACGCGCTGGCCACCAGCCCGAGCGGCACCCGGATCTGCTCCAGGAGCTGGTAGCGGGTGTGGGCGAGGACGAGACTAGACATCGGCGGTCTCCTTCGAGGTGATGGCGAGGAACGCCTCCTCCAGCGAGGTGGGCCGGATCTCCAGCCCCGAGAACGGCGTGCCGCTGCGCACCAGCTCCACCACCAGCCGGTCGGGGTCGGCGGTGAGCAGGTGGACGCGGCCGTCCTCGCGCTCGCTGCCGAGGACGCCGGGCAGCTCGGGCAGCTCGGCCGCGGTCAGCGAGACGCGGCGCGTGCCGACCACGTCGCGGATGGCGGTCACGGTGTCGTCGGCCAGCACCCGTCCGTGGCCGACGACGATGACGCGTCGCGCCAGCGCCTCGATCTCCTCCAGGTAGTGGCTGGTCAGCACGATCGTGCCGCCCTGCTCGTGGAAGCTCCGGACGCCGTCCCATAACGCGCGCCGGGCCTCCACGTCGAGGCCGGTGGTGGGCTCGTCGAGGAAGACCACGCGAGGCTCGCCGGCGAAGGCGAGCGCCACGGCCAGCCGCCGCCGCTGCCCGCCCGACAGGCCGCCGATCTGCCGCTTGACCAGGTCCTGGAGCCCGAACCGTTCGAGCAGCTCGCCCTTGTCCGCCCGGTGCGGGTAGTGGGCGGAGACGAAGTCGACGATCTCGCCGACCCGCAGCGCCTCGGGCAGGCCCGTCTCCTGCGGGGTGACGCCGATGCCCTGCCGTACCAGGGGGTCCTGGGGGGAGCCGCCGAGCAGCTCCACCGTGCCGGACGTCGGCCTGCGCAGGCCGACGAACAGGTTGATGAGCGTGGACTTGCCGGCCCCGTTCGGGCCGAGCAGGCCGACCAGCTCGCCGGCCCGGATGTCGAGGGACACCCGGTCGAGCGCGAGCACGTCGCCGTACCTGCGCGACACCTCGGTCGCGCGGGCGAGGACGGTCATGATGAGCCTCCAGCATGGTCGAGGAGGGCGCGGATGGCCCTGGTGTACTCGTCGAAGGCCAGCCGCCCGCGCTTCGTGAGCCCGACGTAGGTGACGGGGGTGCGGCCCTTGTGGGTCTTGGTGATCCGGACGTACCCGGCGTCCTCCAGCTTGGTGAGGTGGACGGACAGGTTGCCCGCGGTCATGCCGAGCAGGTCCTTCAGCGCCGGGAACGCCATCTCGTCGCGGTCGCCGAGGGTGTTGAGCGCCGCCACCACGCGCAGCCGGGCCTGGGCGTGGATGACGGGGTCCAGCTCGGGCGGCGGGGTGGCGTCGGCGGTCACGGGCGCCGCCTGAGCCACAGGCTCGCCGCGATGAACCCGCCGCCGACGAGGACCGCGACCAGGAGGGCCTGCCAGCCCGCGCCGAGCATGACGCCGGTGGCGTCGACGGCGATGGTCCAGGCGCCGAGGAAGAACATCGGCCATTCCAGCCAGACCGCCGCCGACATCATGTACATCAGGCCGACGACGAGCAGCGACGCGCCCGTCCAGAGGATCTGCACCTCCTCCTCCGGCAGGGCGATGGAGAGCCGGACGCAGATGACGATCATGAGGGCCATCCCGGCTGCCCAGCTGTAGCCGGTCATGGCGCCGCGCGCCGAGGCGTCGCCGCGCACCTGCCGGCTCCGCCGCGCGATGCCGAACCCGGCGAAGGCGCCCGCCAGGACCTGCGCGCCCTGGAGCACGCCGACCGCCTGCATCTGCGAGATCGGGGCCAGGCCCCGGCCGTCCAGCCCGAAGTGCAGGAAGACCGCGCCGAAGCCGATCAGCCAGGCGACGCCCCACGGGAGGTAGAGAAGCAGCGGCTCACCCTTGAGCTGCCGGACGGTGGCCGCCTGCTGCCGCTCGATGAGCCGGAGGGTCTCCTCCGGGGTGGGTGGGGCCTCGGGGTCGTCTGTCATCTCAACCTCTCTCACCGCCAAACTGGTTTGAATCGTAAACCAGATGGCGCCGCCAACTCAACCCCCGTCCCCGGAGGCGCGGGTCAGCGGGCGGTCAGTTCCCGGAGGGGAGAGCCGGACACGAAGGCGGAGATGTCCTCCACCGCCTCCGTGTAGTAGGTGCGGTAGTTGCCCTCGGTGACGTAGCCGAGGTGAGGCGTGGCGAGCACGTTGGGCAGGGTGCGCAAGGGGTCGCCGGCGGGCAGCGGCTCGGTCTCGAACACGTCGAGGCCGGCCCCCGCGATCCAGCCCTCGCGCAGCGCGCGCAGCAGCGCCGCCTGGTCGACGAGGCCCGCGCGGGAGGTGTTGACGAGATACGCGTGCGGCCGCATCGCGCGCAGTTCCGCCTCGCCCAGCAGGCCGCGGGTGCGCTCGGACAGGACGAGGTGGAGCGACACGAAGTCGCTGCGGCGCAGCAGGTCCTCCTTGCCGGCGGCGAGCCGGGCCCCGGCCTCGGCCGCCCGCTCGGGGGTGAGGTGCGGGCTCCAGGCGAGGACGTCCATGCCGAAGGCGGTGGCGATGCGGGCCACGCTAGCGCCGATCTTGCCGAGGCCGATCAGGCCGAGGGTGCGGCCGTGGAGGTCCTGGCCGACGGTGGACTGCCACGGCCCGCCCTCGCGCAGGGCCCGGCTCTCGGCCGGCAGCCGCCGGGCCAGGCCCAGGATGAGAGCCCAGGTCAGCTCGACGGGCGGGGTGGAGCTGCTGGCCGTCCCGCAGACCGTCACGCCGGCCGCGGCCGCCGCGGCGAGGTCGATCGACGCGTTGCGCATGCCCGTGGTCACCAGCAGCCGCAGCCGGGGCAGGCGGCGCAGGAGGTCCGCGTCGAACGGGGTGCGCTCCCGCATGGCCACGACGATCTCGCAGTCGGCGAGGGCGGCGACGAGCTCGTCCCGGTCCGCGAGATGCTCGCGCAGCGCGCGCACCTCGACCTTCCCGGCCAGAGGGCTCCAGTCGGCGGCGGTCAGGGCGACGCCCTGGTAGTCGTCCAGCACAGCGCAGCGGAGGGTCATGCGGGGATCCTGGTTCTCGTCGAGGCGTTCCGGTCGGTGATCAGCGGGAGCGGGTGAGGGCCTCGGACTCCCACAGGTCACGGTAGTAGCCGGGCTCGGCGACCAGCTCGGCGTGGGTGCCGCGCTGGATCACCCGGCCCTCCTCCAGCACGACGATCTCGTCCACGCCCTCCAGGCCGCGCAGCCGGTGGGTGACGAGCAGCGTGGTACGGCCCCGGGTCGCGTCGAGCAGGTCGGCCATGAGCCGGTCGGCCGTCTCCTCGTCCAGTGCCTCGGCGGGCTCGTCCAGCAGCAGCACCGGCGGGTCGTGCAGCAGGGCCCGCGCCAGGGCCAGCCGCTGGAGCTGCCCGCCGGACACGGTCCGGCCGTCCTCGCCGAGCTGGGCGTCCCAGCCGGTCCGCTCGACCCACTGCTCCAGCCGCGCCTCGCGCACGGCCCGCGTCAGCTCCTCCTCGCCCGCCTCGGGGCCGGCCAGGCGGAGGTTGTCGCGCAGGGTGGTCTGGAAGACGTACGGGTCCTGGGTCAGGCCCGTCATGAGCGTCCGCGCGTCGTCGGAGGCGAGGCCGCGGATGTCGGCGCCGTTGACCAGCACCCGGCCGGCCTCCGGCTCCACCAGGCGCATCAGCGCCGACAGCAGGCTGCTCTTGCCGGCGCCGCTGGGGCCGACGAGCGCGACCCGCCGGCCCGGCGTCAGGGTCAGCGACACGCCGTCGAGCGCGGGCCGGGCGGCGTCAGCGTGCCGCACGACCAGGTCCTCGACCTCCACCGTGTACGGCGGGGCGGGCACGGGCGCGGGGTCGCGCGGCTCGGCGACGGCGGCCGGGGCCGTGCGGACCTCCTTGAGACGCCGCAGCGCGGCCGTGATGCCCGCCATGCGCTCGCCCGCCGCCGCCAGCGGCAGCACCGGCTCGAACGACACCAGGGCGGTCAGCGCCAGCACGGCCGTGGCCACGGAACCGGCGCCCGCGCCCTGGGCGAGCAGTACGATCGCCGCCACGGTCAGCCCCTGCACGAGGGTGCCGCCGGCCAGGGCGAGGGCGTGGACGCGGGCCTGGCGCCGTTCGAGGGCCGCCAGGTCGTCGTCCGCGGCCAGCGCCGCCGTCAGCGCCCTGCCCTCCGCCCCGTACGCGGCCAGGTCGGCCGAGCCGTGCACCAGGTCCGCCACCGAGCCCGCCAGCGCGGCCCGCGCCGGGGCGATCCGCGCCGACCAGTGGCGCGCCGCGGCGGCGGTGAGCGCGGGCAGCAGCACGCCGGACACGGCCAGCCCGCCGACCAGCACCAGCGCCGTCACGGGCAGCACGAACAGCCCGACGACGACCGCGGCCAGACCGGTCAGCACCGCGGCGGCGGCCGGGATCAGGGCGCGCACGAGGAGGTCCTGGACCGCCTCGGTGTCGTCCACCATGCGGCTGAGCAGGTCGGCGCCGCCGTGCCGCGCCGGGCGTGGCGGGATCAGCGCCTCGTACAGCTCCTCGCGGGTGGCCGCCTGGGCGCGCAGGGCCACGTCGTGGCCGGTGAGGCGCTCGGCGTAGCGCAGGACGCCCTTGCCGGTGGCGAAGGCCCGCGTGGCCACGATCGCCACGCTCAGCGCGGCCAGCGGCGGCTGCTCGGCGGCCCGGGTGATCAGCCACGCGGCGGCGGCGATCAGGCCCAGCCCGGCCAGGTCGGCGCCCGCCCCGGCCAGGACGGCCCAGGTCAGCCGGAGTCCCATCCGCCGGTTCACCGGTCACCTCCGAGGTCCTGTCCACCGGCCCGCACGGCTTCCTCGCCGCCGGGCCCGGTCTGCGGGTGTTCGTCATCGGCCGCCCGGTCTTCCGTCCGCGTTTCGGGAGACGGCCCGTCCGGACGTCGGGCGTCTGAGGAGGGCGTGCCGGGAGAGGGGGCGGGGGTGTGCGTGGAGGGCGTGCCGGGAGAGGGGGCGGGCGCGTCCGTGGAGGGCACGCTGGAGGAGGGGGACTGTGAAGCGGGCGCGTCCGCGGGCGGCGTGGCGGAGGAGGGGGAGTGAGAGGCGGGCGCGTTCGTGGGCGGGGGAGCGGGGGAGGGGAGCCGGGGGCGGGCGGTGGTGTCGGAGATCACGCGGCCCTCGTGGAGGCGGACGACCCGGTCCGCCAGCTCGATCATCGCGGGCCGGTGCGCGACGATGACGGCCGTGCGGCCCTCGCTCAGCTCGGCCGTCGCCGCGACCACCGCGGCCTCGCTGCGCCCGTCGAGCCGGGCGGTCGGCTCGTCCAGCAGCAGCACCGGGGCGTGCGGACGGCAGAAGGCCCGGGCCAGCGCGACCCGCTGCCGCTGGCCGGCCGACAGGTTGGCGCCGCGCTCGCCCACCGGGGTGTCGTAACCGCCGGGGAGCCGTTCGACGAACTCGTCGGCACGGGCCGCCGCGGCCGCCCGGCGTACCTCGTCCAGGGTGGCCTCGGGGGCGCCCAGCCGGATGTTGCCGGCCACGGACGTCGCGAACAGGTGGGGCCGCTGCGGCACGAACGCCAGCCGGTCGCGCCAGGCGCGCGGGTCGAGGTCGCGCAGGTCGGCGCCGTCGACGAGGACGCGGCCCTCGGCCGGCTCGACGAAGCGGAGGAGCAGGTGGAGAAGCGTGCTCTTGCCGCCGCCGCTCTCGCCGACGAGCGCGACCCGTTCGCCCGGCTCGATGGTCAGGGACACGCCGGACAGGGCCGCGTCGTCCCGTCCGGGGTAGCGCACGGTGACGTTCTCCAGCTCGATCCGCGGCGCCCCGCGCCCCGGCCCGGCGGCCGCGGCGACCCCTCCGGCCCCGGCGGCCCGCGGCGCGCCGGACTCCGGCGCGGTGGCCTGCGACGCGGCGGGCTCCGGCGTGGTGGCCCGGTCGAGGACGGCGAAGGCGGCGTCGGCCGCCGCGACCCCCTCCATCGAGGCGTGGAAGCGCGTGCCCATCGCGCGCAGCGGCAGGTACGCCTCGGGCGCCAGCAGCAGCACCAGCAGCGCCGTCGTCAGGTCCAGCGTCCCGCCCAGCAGCCGCAGCCCGATCGGCACCGCCACCAGCGCCAGCGACAGCGACGCGCACAGCTCCAGCACCAGCGACGACAGGAACGCCACCCGCAGCGTCCGCATGGTGGCCGCGCGGTGGGCGTCGGCGACCTGCCGGATGACCGTCGCCTGGTGGCGGGCCCGGCCGAACGCGCGCAGCGTCGGCAGGCCGCGCACCACGTCGAGGAAGTGCCCGCCGAGCCGGGACAGCGCGTGGAACTGCCGCTCGGTGACCGCCTTGGTCGTCATGCCCACCAGCGCGCCGAAGACCGGGATCAGCGGCAGCGTGACCAGGACGATCACCGCGCTGGCCAGGTCGGCGGCGAACAGCCGGACCAGCACCGCCAGCGGCACCACCCCGGCGACGGCCACCGCGGGCAGGTAGCCGGTCAGGTAGGCGTCGAGCCGGTCGAGGCCGCGGCCGGCGAGCGTGACGAGTTCGCCCGAGCGGTGGCCGCTCAGCCGGGCCGGGCCGAGCTCCTGGAGCCGTTCCAGCAGCCGCCGGCGCAGGGCGGACTTCACGCCGGTGGCGGTGCGCCCGGCGAAGGCGCCCTGGGTCCAGGCCAGCAGGGCCCGCAGCGCCACCACGGCGACCAGGCCGGTCAGCGCCGTCGCGGCGAACCTGCCCGACAGCACGCCGGCCAGCAGTTCGGCCTGCACCAGCACGAGCAGCCCGGCGACGACCGCGGCCGCGAGGGTGACGGCCAGGTGGCGGCGTACCGACCGCTCGGCCCGCATGAGCCGGAGGAGATCTCGATGCACGTGTCCTCAGAAGTACTTCAGAAGAACGAGGGGGTCCGGACGGCGCTCCTGCCGGGACGGAAGAAGCGCCACACCCATACTTGCGCGAGCACCATGACGGGCGCGAACGGCAGCGCCATGACACCCATCACACCCAGCGTGGACGCCGGAGCGCTGTGGTCCAGCAGGTACGGCAGGGAGCCCCCGAGCACGGCGAGAGCGGGCAGGGCGGCGGCCAGCGCGGACAGGGCCAGGGCCCGCCCGGTGCGGGTGATGCCGGCGGTCTCCGGCGCGCGCCAGCCGAGGAACGTCCAGCCGTGCCAGGCGAACAGCAGCGTGACCACCACGCCCAGGAGCAGCCCGAACGGGTGCAGCAGCGAGGAGCCGAAGCCCGTCGTGGCGGCGTACAGCGCGACGCCCCAGCCGAACGACAGCCCCAGCGAACCGGCCGTGATCATCGCGTCCCAGAACCGCCGCCAGCCGGGCCCGTCGATCCGGCGCCGGAACCACAGCCCGGCGTCACGGACGACCCACGACAGCAGCATGGCCACCACCAGCGGGTAGAGCCCGAACAGCGCCTCGCCCTCCAGGTGCGGGTAGACGCCGAAGAGCGCGCCGGCGACCGCGACCAGCCACACCTCGTTGGCCAGCACGAAGGGCGCCATGGCGGCGACCATGCGGTCGCGGGTCTCCTGGGTCCGGCCGATCACCGGCATGAGCAGCCCCACGCCGAGATCGAAGCCCTCCAGCGCGAAGTAGCCGGACAGGAGCAGCGTGAAGACGGCGTACCAGATCAGTTCCATGGCGGATGGCTCCTAGTAGCTCAGCGCGGGGGCGGGCCGCTCCTCGGCGGCGGCGCCCAGGTCGAGGTCGCGCGGGCCCCGGCGGATCAGCCGGGCGATGAGCGCGTAGTCGGTCAGGGCGAGCAGCCCCAGCACGGCGGTGAAGCCGACCAGCGAGACGGTGATCATGCCCGGGGTGAGGCCGGGGGACATGGCGTCGGCGACGGTCAGCTTCTTCCAGACCATCCACGGCTGGCGTCCCAGCTCCCTGGCCAGCCAGCCGCAGACGGCCAGGACGAACGGGACGGGCGTGAGGATCATGAGCAGGCGGTGCGTCCAACGCCAGCGCGGCAGGAAGCGCACCAGCGGCAGCATGAGGAACACCGCGACGAGGAACATCAGGTTGCCGAAGTCCATCATCAGGGCGAGCGGCGTGGCGGCGGTGTCGCCCTTGAACTTGCCCTCCTGGATGCCGCCGAACTGGGCGTATCCGTAGCCGACGGTCAGCGTGATGCCGACGGCGGCCGTCACGATGCCCGTGCGCATCGAGCGGGTGAAGAACGCGGCGTCCTCGCCGCCGCGGCGCAGCCGGTAGGCGCTCGCGCCGACCAGCACCATGCCGGCCGTGAACAGGCCCGCGCTGATCACGTGCGGGAAGGAGAACACCAGGGTCTTGTTCGTGAACAGGGCCGCGGCGTCGACCAGCTCCATGCGGCCGCCGCGCTCGACGGCGCCGGCGGGGTTCTGCAGGAAGGAGTTGGCGGCCATGATGAACCAGGCGCTGGCGTACGCGGTGAGCGTCACGGCCCAGATGCAGGCCAGGTGGAGCCACTTCGGCAGCCGGCCCCAGCCGAAGATCCACAGGCCGAGGAACGTGGACTCCAGGAAGAAGGCGACGAGCGTCTCCATGGCCAGGGGGGCGCCGAACACGTCTCCGGCGTAGCGGGACAGCCCGCTCCACGACAGCCCGAACTGGAACTCCATCACCAGGCCGGTCACGATGCCCACCGCGTAGTTGGTGACGTAGACCTGCCCCCAGAACCGGACCGTCCGCTCGTGCTCGGGCGCGCCGGACCGCGTCCAGCGGGTGTGCATGATCGCCACCAGCGGCGCCAACCCCAGGGTGAGCAGGACGAACAGGAAGTGCAGGCTTCCCGTCACCGCGAACTGCGTTCGCGCGAGGTCCAGCGCGTCCATGCGCGTCAACTCCTTTATCGAGGCTACCTACATATAGAGAGCCTACATGTAGACTGGCTACATGACGCACGGTTGCCTAGGATCGAGGGCATGAACCCCGACGCGCTCCGCGGCCACATGGACGCTCTCCTGCTGTCCGTGGTCGAGGCCGGGCCGCTGCACGGTTACGCCATCATCGAGGCGCTGCAGGAGCGGAGCGGGGGTGCGCTGTCCGTGCCGACGGGCACCGTGTACCCGGCGCTGCGCAGGCTGGAGCGCGTCGGCCACCTGTCCAGCGAGTGGGCCACGGTCGGCGGCCGCAAACGCCGCACCTACCGGCTCACCGACTCCGGGCGCAGGCAGCTCGAAGGGGAGCGGTCGGCCTGGCGCGCGTTCACCAGCGCCATCGGCAGCGTCCTGAGCCCGGGCCCGGAAGCCCCCTGATACGGATCAGTCGGTCTGTGCCGGGTCAGTCGGTCTGCGCGAGGTCAGTCGGTCTGTGTGGCGCGCCGTGCACGGGTCAGGCGCAGGCAGCGGGTGGCGCCGTAGAGCAGCAGCCCCCAGAAGGCCGACGTGACCAGCTCGGCCAGCGCGACCGGCAGCATCCGGTCGAACTCGCTCGGCAGGCCGGAGGTCAGGGTGAGCGCCGAGCTCAGCAGCCCGCAGACCGGCAGCGCGATCATCACGGTCATCCCGAGTGAGCGGGTGACCGTGCGGGGCCGCCGGATCCAGCGGGCGCCGCGGCCGAGCGCCAGCAGCGCGATCCCGCCGTAGACGCCCGCCCCGGCCTGGACGTAGTCGAGCGTGCGCGAGACCACCCCGTACCAGACCGGGCGATCCTCCCAGGGGGTGCCGGCGGTGGGATAGAGCCGCCAGACCGCCGACCAGATGAGCACGCTGACCGGCAGGCTGAGGAACAGCAGCGCCGCCAGCCGCCGGCCGGCCGCCGCGGTCAGCTCGTCCTGGAAGCCCGGGGCGATCTCCGTCACCTCGCCGAACTCCGCCACGGCCAGCCGCTCGGCCTCGGCGCGGTCGAGCCCGTCCGCCTCCAGGGCGTCGGCGGCGTCGGCCAGGCTGTCGCGTGCCTCGACGACCAGATCGCGCTTGGGCCTGGCAGGTCCGGCCAGCGCCCTGCTCAGATCGGCCACGTAGTCGTCGATCAGCATGCCCCAAGTGTACGGGCGGGGTGTCCGGCGGCCCATCGGGGATCTCCCCGATGTGCGGCTCGCTTGATATGTAGGAAATTTCCTACATATAGTGTCCGGCATGGACATCTCCTCGATCCTCACCGTGACCGTGCCCGTAACCGACCAGGAGCGCGCGCTCGCCTTCTACACCGGCGTCCTCGGCATGGAGGTCCGCACCGACAACCCGGCCCCCATGGGGCGCTGGCTGACCGTGGCCCCCAAGGGCGGCGAGACCGCGCTGCTGCTCGCCTCCTGGTTCCCGGACATGGCGCCGATCAGCGGGCTCGTGGTGGCCTCGCCCGGCCTGGACGAGCTCGCCGCCCGCCTGCGCGAGCACGGCGCCGACCACGAGGGCCCCACCGACGAGCCGTGGGGGCGGCAGCTCGTGTTCCGCGACCCCGACGGCAACGGGTTCGTGGTGGTGGCGGCGTGACGACCGACCACGTCTTCGCCGCCCTGGCCAGCCCGGCCAGACGCCGGCTGCTGCGCCTGCTGCTGGACGAGGGCGCGCAGCCGGCCGGGCGGCTGGCCGTGCGCTTCGACATGAGCCGGCCGAGCGTCTCGGAGCACCTGAAGGTCCTCAAGGACGCGGGCCTCGTGGCCGAGGCCCGCAAGGGACGCGAGCGGCACTACCGGCTGGAGGCGGGCCCGCTCATGGAGATCAGCGAGTGGCTCACGCCGTACGAGCGGTTCTGGCGTGAACGCCTGTCCGCCCTCAGCTCCCTGCTGGACGAGATGGACGACCTCGACCCGGACGACCAGCGCGACGCGCGGGGTCCGGACGGCTCCGACGACCTGAACGGAAGGAACGGTGAGCAACCCCATGTCTGACCGGACGCGACCCGGCACCGCCGACGTGGACGACGACCTGCGCTCCATCCACCTGGACCAGTTCCTCGCCCACCCGCCCGCCAAGGTGTGGCGGGCGATCACCGACCCGGCCCTGATGGCCCGCTGGCTCATGCCGAACGACTTCAAGCCCGTGGTGGGACACCGCTTCACCTACGTCACCAAGCCCATGGAGGCGGTCGGCTTCGACGGGGTCGTGGACTGCGAGGTGCTGGAGGTCGTACGGGAACGCCTGCTGCGCATCAGCTGGCGTGGCGGCCGGAACGCCGACTGGACGGTCACCTGGCGCCTGGAGCCGGAGGGCACGGGCACGCGGCTGTTCCTGGACCACGAGGGCTTCGACCCGGACGACGCGACGCAGCAGTTGTCGCGCCGCATCATGGGCAGCGGCTGGCGCTCGGGCCACTTCCGCGCGATCGCCACAATCCTGGACGAACTACCGGACTGACCCCGAAGAGCAAGGCCCTCACGATGGGGGCGCTACGCGCGACAAGCCTTCGGACAGCGCCCCCCAGGGGGCTCCGCCCCCTTCGACCCCCAAGGGCATGGCCCTCGCTCCGCTCGGACGTCCCGAGCGGGGCTTGCGCCCCGCACCCCCGACCGGGGCCTCCCGGCCCCGGACCCAGGGCCCTGCCCGGCTCACTCCTGCGACTTGAGATCCTCCAGACCGGCCGCGACCAGCATCGGCGTGAACTCCACGACGGCATGCGTGGCAACGCCGTTGAGGACGTACGGATCGATGGCGAGAAGGCGGTCGAGGTCCTCGGCGGGCATCCGGGGAACGAGGTGGACACCGCCGACCACAGGCACCTGGCGCCCGGCCACCAGCAGCAACCGTCGTGCGATGAGGTCGTTCAGCCAGTCGCCATGGGCTGGTCGCCACGGGTCGACTTCATTCAGCGGTGCCGTGTAGGTCACTGTGACAACGACCATGGGGGGACCGTAGGTGCAGCCGCCGTCACGTCAAGGTCGGCACGGCGCCGCAGTCGGCCCGTTCGACCGTGACGCCGGGCAGGTCCCCGGCCCACCGGCCGGTGATCTCGCCGAGCCGCGCGGCCCGCGGGGGAGTGCGGCCCAGGCCGATCGCGTGGCTGACCTGCCGCGAGCCGGTCTCGAACGGGCGCGGCCAGGCATGGACGTCCGGCACCCCGTACTCCTCCAGGGTGGCCAGCAGGTCCAGCATCCGCCCCCTGACGCGGCCGAGCGCCGCGTCCAGCTCCCCGGGGCGCTCGCCGCGCACGGTCACCACCGCCCAGGCCGCGTGACGGCGGTGGAGGGGCGGCGGGGTGGCCAGCCCGGCGGACCGGCCGTTCTCCGTGAGCTCCCAGCCCCGGTACAGCTCCTGGGTGAGCAGGTCCAGGAAGCCGGGGCTGACCTGGCGGGCGCAGTTGCGCTCGGGAGCGCTGGGCGTCATCACCACCACGGGGGCCGGTTCCGGAAGGGCGGTGGTGACGCCGAGGGCGATCGGGTCCCGCCAGTTCCAGGCAGCCCACATGCTGAAGAAGCGGCCCAGCAGGTCGTCGCCGGCGGGCAGGTCGCCGCTCTCGCGGACGGTGCGCGCGGCCATGACCGTCCAGGCCAGCCCGGGGAGCCCGCCGAACGGGGCGGAGTCCAGGCCGCGTGCCCGCGCCCAAGCCTTCACCCGCCTGGCGAGGCCGGCGAAGCGGGCGTTGTCGTGGTCGACGGCGGCGCGGATCGCGTCCGCGTCGCTGACCGCGCTCAGGGCGACCGCCGCCGCCTGGCCCAGCTCGGCGCGGCGGGCCACCGCCTGCCCGGGCGGGAGGGGGCCGGCGGGGACGACAGTGAGGTCCACGTCCAGCTCGCCCGTACGGAACCGGAGGCCCGGCACCCGGGCGCCCACCACGTGGCGCAGCCGGGCCGCGTCGGGCAAGGCCGCACGTACCCGGGCCTCGACCGCGGCCATGTCCGCGCCGCCGGGCAGTGCCGTCGTGGGGTCCAGGCCTGGTTCCCCGGGGAGAGCGGCCACCAGGTCCAGGTCCGCGTCCGGGAGCTCGCAGCCCATGCGCCTGGATCCGGCGAGGTGCACGATCCCCGGCGCCAGCGCCTCCTCCAGCCGCCGCGTCACGCGCGCCACCGAAGCCGCCAGGTCCGGCCGTCCCGTCTCCACGAGGTCGCCCGTCTCCACGAGGTCGCCCGTCTCCACGAGGTCGCCCTGCTCCACGAGGTCGCCCTCCGGCTCGGTGAGCCAGTGGATCTCGCCGGTGCCCAGGGCGATCCGGGCTCGGGGGCGCATGGGCTCGTCCGCGCGGCGCGACAGCATCACGAGCTCCCCGACCTTCGCCGTCATCCCGGGCAGGCGGATCGGGTCCGCGGTGCGGCCGAGCGTCAGGTGCGGGGTGAAGCCCTCGGGACGTCCCTCGCAGCGGGGGAAGCGACGTTCGAGCGCCTCTCGCAGCCGGGCCCAGGGGGCGGGGTCATCGGCGGCCGGGTCGAGCCAGGCCGTCACGTGGTCGCGATGCCGGAACGCGCGCACCCCCTCCATCCTGGCGACGAACGGCTCGACCTCGGCGGCCGCCGCGGCCAGCAACGGCGCCGCCGCCTCGAACTCCGACTCCGGCACGAAGCCGAAGACCAGGTTCACGTGCGGCGGCCACCGGTCGATCTGCGGATCGTGCGCGCGGCGGACGTCCTGGATCGGCGGCCACAGCTCCCGCGGCGGTACCCACGCCACCGCCGTCCGCGCCGTCGGCGGCACGTCGAGCACCCCACCGGCCGCGTCACCGTGGACAGCGTCACCGAACAGGTCGAGGACGGCCTCCACCCCGTAGTGGTCGGAGATGAACAACCCCTCGGCGGTGGGCGTGTCGCCGAGCAGGGCCGCCGACACCACCCGCGGCCGGCCCCGGAGCAGCACCCGGTCCAGGCGGGCCGCGCGGCCCGTTCGGGAGGCGAGCGCCGCCAGCGGGTTGACGGTCGGGTCGAACGTGGCAGTCTGATCGGATCCGTGCGCCTCCGTCCAGGCGTCGCGGAGGCCGAGCGCGGACGCCGGAGTGTCCGTCCCGTCGTTGAAGTCGCCCACCAGGACCAGATCACCGTCCACGCCCGCCAGGCCCTCGGCGATCCCGGCCAGCTCGGCCCGCCGCCTGCCCGCGCCGTCGCTGGAATGGTCGCTGGTCAGGTGGGTGACGGCGACGACGAGCGGGCCGCCTGCGGTGTCCACGGCGACGGCGGCCACCGACTTGTGCGGGCCAAGCTCGTGCCGGGCCGCCTCCCGGACGGGCAGCCGGCTCAGCAGCAGCAGGCCGCTGTCCTCGACATCGGCACCGTACGGGTCGGTGCCGAGGGTGTAGCCGGCCCGTACCCACGGGGCGGCCAGCAGCATCGACAGCAGCGCGGGCTCGACCTCCTGGAGGGCGATGACGTCCGCGTCGGCCTCGGCCAGGGCCGCGAGGAGGAGGGGGCGGCGGCGGGCGGTCTCGACGCGGTCGCTGTCGTAGCGGTCCCAGAGCGTGTTCCACGTCAGCACACGCGCGGCCGCACGCCCGGCGTGCGCACCCCCCGAGCCTCCCAAGCCCAGCGCGCGTCCCGCACCACCCGAGCCTCCCGCACCCTGCGCGCGTCCCGCACCCCCCGAGCCTCCCGATCCCTTCTGCCCAGCGGGTACGTCCCCCGCGGAGGGGCGCCATCCGCGGGCCGCGTCCCAGACGTGCGGGGTCCTGGCCGTGAAGAACGGCGGCCGCAGGCGGCGCGGGTCGCGGACCCGGCCCGCCTCGCAGGTGTCGACCCGGTCCAGGCCCGTGGCGCGGTCCCAGACCCGCTCGCCGTCCGCCTCGACGAACAGCACCCGGTGCCACGGGATGTCGCCCCCCGGGGTGAAGGCGGGCAGCGGGACCCGCTTGGGCTCGGCGTCGCGCTGCCCGACTCCCAGGACGAAACGGGACGGGTCGAACCGCGGATCCCAGCGGACCCGATGGTAGATCTCCTCGCTGGTACGCATCACGCCTCCCCCTCCAGGCTGCCGTCCACGTCGCCGACGGTCCCGTCCGCCCCGACGTACCAGGTGCGATGGGCCTGACCGGGGTAGGGCGGGACGAAGCGGCGCGCCTGCGCGGCCAGCACGCGCGGGCACCGGATGGGCGCGGCGGGCGTTGCGCCGGTGCAGCTCGTCCTCCTCCACCAGCGTGACCGCGTACGTCGTCAGCGCGTCGCGGCGGCGCGCCACGGCGCGGACCACGGAACGCTGGTGCTGGTTGAGCGAGGTGGCGTCCCACACCACGGCGCCGCCGGCCGCCAGGGCGGCGTCGAGCCGGTCCAGCGCCTCGCCGAGCACCTCCCGGTTGGCCCGCTGGTCGGCCCGCGAGCCCCGCGCCTCGCGCAGGTCGTCCAGCGACAGGTACGCGTCGATCCCCGGCAGACCGGTCCCGAACGTGCTCTTCCCGCTGCCCGACGGCCCGACCAGGTGCACCAGCCGGGGGAACCGGCCGGACCGCCACCGCCAGGTCGCCGCCACGGCCTCCTCGACCGTGGAGACCCGCCCCCTCGCCCAGGCGTCGCGCGCCTCCGCCCAGCACCGGTCGGCCGCCTCCGCGCCGAGGCCGGCCAGCGCCTCGCGCAGACCGGCCCGCAGCGGCTCCAGCGGGCCCGGCCCGAGCATCCCGGCCTCCTCGGCGTGCAGGGCCGACCATGCGACCTGCTCACGCGCCTGGACCGCCTCGTCGTCAGCGCGCCCGGCCGGAACGGCGGCCGCCACGGCGTGCAGCACGCCCAGATCGGCGGCCGGCGCCATGCGCGCGAGCCCGGCACGCCGTTCCTCGTCCGGGTACGGCCGGTGCAGCGCGCCGTGCAGCCCGACGAGGTCGGCGATCCGCCGCGCCGCCCGCATGCCCAGCGGTCCCGCCAGCCGGGCCGCGACCCGGGCCCGTGGCATGGTGTGCAGCGTGGCGGCCAGCACGCCCGACAGGCGGGCGTCCCCGTCCCGGCCGATCGCGTCCAGCCGAGCCGCCACCTCCGCCACCACCGCCTCCACGGCCCCCGCGTCGGCCTCCACGGCCCCCGCGTCGGCGTGGGAGAGGCCCACCGCGGCCAGCAGGGCGCCCACGTCGGGATCAGCGCCCGAGCGCACCGCCCACAGCGCCGCCCGCGGGCCGAGCGCGTTGGGCACGACGGCGGCGTGCATCCAGTGCGTGCCGGTCCGTACGTGCTCCCGGCGCACCCACTTGGCCACCCGCCCCGCGAACTCCTCCCGCCCGAACCCCTCGGCGGTCCGCACCACGTAGCCCTCGTGCCGCTCCACGTCCAGCCGCAACGCCCGCAGGGCCCGCTCGTCGAAGACGCCCCGCCACAGCACCGGCGGGACCGGGACGCCGAGCCCGCGCAGGAAGGCGACGGTGCGGTCCCAGTCCAGGCACCGCTCGCCGTCCCAGACCGAGAACCCGTAGAACCAGCTCTCCAGCCCCTGGTACGCGATGGAGTGACGGGCGTACAGGTTCTCGCCGCACACCCGCCACCCCGCCGGGATCCGCCCGCCGATCCGCCCCTGCAGGCCCTTGACCCACGCCCGCGAGGGATGGTGCGCCGAGTCCAGCGACCGGGCGTGCAGCCCGTCCGCGTACAGGGTGGTGTTCTCCCCGTCGAGCTTCTCCGTGACCACGACCTCGCGCCCGCGCAGCCCGGACAGATCTCCTGCGCGGACGTCGTCCGAGGTCACGCCAGGGGACCAGGGCAGGTGAGGGGTACGCGGATAGTGCACGCGCATGATCCCTCCCCTCGGCGGGAGTCACTGTACAAGCGGCGCGACGGCGCCTCCATCGAATAACCCGGCAGCCTCGGGCCTCACCGGTTGTAGAGCCTGCGTGCCCACAGATAACTGACCAGGGCGATGCCCGCGCTCCACCCAGCCGCCTCCAGAAAACCGGCTCCGGCCGGACGCCCGGCCAGCAGCGCGCGCAGCGTCTCGATGACCGGGGTGGCCGGCTGGTGCTCGGCGAACCACCGCAGACCAGCCGGCATCGACTCGGTCGGGACGAAGCCGCTGCCGAGGAACGGCAGCAGCATCAGCGGCATCGGCAGGTTGCTGGCCGTGGCCACGTTCCTGGTGACCAGGGCGAGCGCGACCGACAGCCAGGTGATCGCGAAGGTGAACATGGCCAGCACCCCGACCACGCCGAGCCAGCCCGGCACCGAGGCCGACGGGCGGAACCCGATCAGCAACGCCACCACCGTCACCATGGCGATCGCGAGGAACGTCTGCACCATCGCCCCGAGTACGTGCCCGGTGAGCACCGAGACGCGGGCGATGGCCATGGTCTTGAACCTGGCGATGATGCCCTCGGTCATGTCGGTCGCCACCGAGATCGCGGTCCCCTGCGCGGCCCCGGCGATCGTCGTGATCATGATGCCGGGAGTGAGGTAACCGACGTAGGCGGCGCGGCCGGCGCCGATGCCCGCGCCCATGGTGCCGCCGAGGACGTAGACGAACAGCAGCAGGAACACCACGGGCACGGCCGCGAACGTGACGATCAGCGTGGGGTGGCGCCAGATGTGCTTGACCTGGCGCCGCAGCATCGTCGCCGAGTCGGTGATCGCTCTCATCGGGAGGGCTCCTGGGTCGAGGGTGCCTTGGTCGAGGGCTCCTGGCGCGAGGGCTCCTGGGTCAGGGTGAGGAAGACGTCGTCCAGGTCGGGGGTGCGCACCGACAGCTCGGCGACGTCGATGGCCTGCCTGTCCAGCCACTCCAGGAGCTTCCTCAGCGTCCTGACTCCGCCGGAGTCGGGGATCTCGACGGTGAGCGCCGCGTCGTCGCTGGAGGTGGCGCCGACGTGCCCGGCCGCCCTGCGGTACCCGCCGGGGTCGGCGAAGCGCACGACGATGTGGCGGCCGGGGACCATGCGCTTGAGCTCCTCGGGGGTGCCCTCGGCCACCAGCCGGCCCTGGCTGAGCAGCGCGATGCGGTCGGCGAGTTCGTCGGCCTCCTCCAGGTACTGGGTGGTCAGGAAGATGGTCACGCCGTCCTGCCGGACGAGGTCGCGGACGATCTGCCACATGGTGCGGCGGCTGCGCGGGTCCAGGCCCGTGGTCGGTTCGTCGAGGAAGATGAGCCTGGGCGTGCCGACCATGGTCATGGCGAGGTCGAGCCGGCGGCGCATGCCGCCCGAGTAGGTGACCGCGGGCTTGCGCGCGGCGTCGGTGAGGTCGAAGCGCTCCAGCAGGTCGCGGACGCGCCGGCGGCCCTCGGCGCGGCCGAGGTGGAGTAGGTCGGCCATGAGCCGCAGGTTCTCCTCGCCGGTGAGGAAGCTGTCGACCGCGGAGAACTGGCCGGTGACGCCGATGGCGGCACGCACCTGGTCGGGTTCCTCGGCCGGGTCGTGCCCGGCGACCCGGATCTCGCCCGCGTCGGCCTTGATCAGGGTGGACAGGATCTGCACGGTGGTGGTCTTGCCCGCGCCGTTGGGGCCGAGCAGCGAGAAGACGGTGCCCTGCGCGATGGTGAGGTCGATGCCGTCCAGGACGCGGTGGGCGCCGTAGGACTTGCGCAGCCCTCTCACCGAGACGAAGCCTCGCACCGCGTTCACGCCCGATCCCAGGTGACGGGCAGGCTGTGCACGCCGTACACCTGCGAGGGGTCGGCGCGCAGCGACAGCTCTTCAGCCGGTACGGCCAGCCGCAGCGACGGGAAGCGGGTGAGCAGCGCGGGAAACGCGACGCGCATCTCGATGCGGGCAAGCTGCTGACCGAGGCACTGATGGGCGCCGTGGCCGAAAGCCAGGTGCCCGGCGGCCGAGCGGCGCAGATCGAGCGCGTCGGGGTCGGAGAACCGGGCCGGGTCCCTGTTGGCGGCGTTGATCGCGATGACGACCGTGTCGCCCGCCCTGAGCTGCCTGCCGCCGAGCTCCACGTCCTCCAGCACGCCGCGCATACCGATGGCGGCGACGGACAGATAACGCAGCAGCTCCTCCACGGCGCCGGCGGCCAGGTCGGGGTCGCCGCGCAGGGCGGTGAGCTGGGCCGGGTTGCGCAGCAGGGCGAAGGTGCCGAGCGCGAGCATGTTGGCGGTGGTGTCGAGCCCGGCGCCGAGCAGGAACGCGGCCACGCCGCCGAGCTCCTCGTCGGTCAGGTCGCCGCCGGTGGCCAGGTCGCTGAGCAGGTCGTCGGTCGGCTCGGCCCGCTTGGCGAGCGCGAGCTCCCGCAGGTAGGCGCCGAGCTCGACGAAGGCGGCGTACTGCGCCTCGGCGGTCCCGGGGTCCGACAGGGCCTGGGTGAAGCTCTGGAACTGGTCGCGGTCCTCGTACGGCACGCCGAGCAGCTCACAGATCATCAGCGCCGGAACCGGCTGCGCGAAGACCTCGACGAGGTCGGCGGGCGGCCCCTGCCGCTCCATCGCGTCGAGCCGGTCACGGGTGATCTCGGTGACCCGCTCGGTGAGCAGGTTCATCCTGCGGACGGTGAACTTGCCCGCCAGCAGCTTGCGGAAGCGGGTGTGCCGGGGTGCGTCCATGCCGGTCAGGTCGCCGACGGGGGCGGGCGGCAGGTGCCCGCCCGCCAGGGGGTGGTAGTGGGTCTCGTAGCGGGAGCTGAAGCGCGGGTCGGCGAGGATCTGGCGGACCAGCTCGTACCCGGTGATCATCCAGACGCCGGGGGCGCCTTCGGGCGCGGCCAGGCGGGCGATCGGCTGCTCCGCGCGCAGGGCGGTGAGCGCAGGGGCGGGATCGAAGGGGCAGTCGGGGGAGCGGTCGAGGGACGGAGTGACCGGCTCGTCGCGATAGTACGTGTTCGACATGGTTGAAAGCTACGTTGCATTTAAAAATGCTGTCAATCAATCGATCGGCATAAATGCAGGTAAACAGCAAGATATTGATGCGTTGGCGGTGAAGCTGAATGCAATGAAACGTTGCATTGAGTGGTGTCGAACGCAATAGTGGTGTCATGTCAGAAGGAAGGTTGACCCTGCAGGACCGCCGGCGCATCGCGACCGGCCTCGCCGACGGCCGCTCCTACGCCGAGATCGCCAGGCGGCTGGACCGGCCGACCTCGACGATCAGCCGTGAGGTCGGCCGCAACGGCGGCCCCGGCGACTACCGTCCCGAGCGGGCGCACCAGGCGGCGGTGCGGCGGGCGCGGCGCGGCACCCCGTCCCGTTCGCCCGAGGCCGAACCCCGAAAGGGCGAGGTCTTGGAGGTGGAAGAGGAAGCCGTCGAGTTGGCGGTCGGGATGGGCCTGCCGCGCATCGTGGCGCGCGTGCTCATCGGCGTGTGGCTGAGCGAGGACGGCAGGCTCACCGCGGCCGAGCTGTCGCGCGGGCTGAACGTCAGTCCCGCCTCGATCTCCATGGCGGTGGGCTACCTGACCCAGCAGGGGCTGATCAGGCGCGAACGTGATCCGCGACGACGGCGCGACATCTACGTGCTCGACGACGACACCTGGTACCGCTCGACGGTGATCAGCGCGCGGCAGACGCTCGCGGCGGCGGAGATCACGAAGGCGGCGGGGGAGACGCTCGGGCTCGACACGCCCGTGGGACGCCGCCTGGCCAGGGGCGGTGCGTTCCTGGAGCGGATCAGCCTGGACGTTCTGGCGTCGGCCGAACGCTGGCGCGACCTCCCGCCATGCGGTGTCGAGATGCACGCTCCGGGCAAGCCCTGAGTAGTAGAGCGCCCGGGGGAGCAGATCTTCGATGACCGAGCAGCACAGACAGACCGGCGGGGGACGCCGCATGATCGGCGACTTCGCTCCGAAGCTCGCCGAGCTCACCGACGATGTCCTGTTCGAGGACGTGTGGAATCGCACGGAGCTGGCCGCCCGTGACCGCAGCCTGATCACCGTCGCCGCCCTGGTGGCCGGCGGTGACACCGATCAGCTCCGCTTCCACCTCGGACGCGCGATGGAGAACGGCGTCACCGAGACCGAGCTCGTCGAGGCGATCACCCATCTCGCCTTCTACGTGGGCTGGCCGAAGGCCATGACGGCGATCACGACCGCGAAGCAGGTCTTCTCGGCCTGAGCGGCGGGGGAGGAGCCGCCCGGACGCCGATGAACGGAGCTCCGGCGAACGGAACTCCGGCGAACGGAAGGAGACACGCCCATGCGAGGAGCACTCACGCACGCCGCCGGCGACGCCCGACCCGAAGGGACGACCCACGCTCCCCCGGGAGTCGTGGCGTGCGCCAGAGCCTTGGCGCGCATGGAAGAGGCGGTGGGATCGTGAGCCGGATCCTGGTGACCGGTTCCGCCGACGGCCTCGGGCGCGCCGCGGCGGACGCGCTCCTGTCCGCGGGACACGACGTCGTGGCGCACGCGCGCAACGCCGAGCGCGCGGCGAGCCTCGACCCGCTGGTCGGCCGAGGGGCGGACGTCGTGGTGGGCGACTTCACGGAGCGCGACGCCGTCCGGCGCATCGCCGCGGAACTGAACGACGGGCAGCCGCTCGACGCGGTCATCCACAACGCCGGCGTGTACAGCGGACCGGCGGTCATGCCGGTCAACATCATCGCCCCGTACCTGATCACGGCTCTGCTCCGCGGGCCGCGCCGGCTGGTGTACCTGAGCAGCGGCTCGCATTTCGACGGGCATCCCGCGCTCGACGGGGTCGACTGGCGGGGCGGGAGCGCGGGCTCGTACGCCGACAGCAAGCTGTTCGTCACCACGCTCGCGGCCGCGGTGGCGCGCCTGCGTCCCGAGGTGCTGAGCAACGCCGTGGATCCCGGCTGGGTGCCGACGAGGATGGGTGGACCGGACGCGCCGGACGATCTGGAGCTCGGCCATCGTACGCAGGAGTGGCTCGCGTCGAGCGACGAACCCGAGGCTCTGACCACCGGCGGGTACTGGTACCACGGCGAACGGCAGGAGCCGCACCCCGCGGTCCACGACGAGGCGTTCCAGGACCGCCTCGTGCGGACGCTGGCCGAGGAGACGGGCACCGCCCTGTGAGCAGGGAACGCGTGTCACCAGGACGTGCTGCTGCGGCGCGTACGAGCAGGCGGCCGCGGTTCCGTGCGGCCGGCGATCAGCACCTCGGTGACCAGGTCCTGTTCCCACCGCCCCGCCGGGTTGCCGGCGAGCAGCGCCTCCCGGAACGCCACGACGAAGGCGCCCAGCCGATCACCGAGCACGGCGGGTGAGCTGTAGGAGTAGGAGAGCTGGAGCCCGACCAGCCCGTCCACGTCCCAGACCAGCCGCCGCGCGAACGTCCGCGACTCCAGGCGGCGGAACGGGGAGGCGGCCAACAGGTCGTGGTGGGGCTCGCCGGTGGCGTGGAAGGAGGCGGCCGCCGCGTCTATGTCGAGGCCGAAGTCCGCGCAGACCCGCCGTTCGATCGCCTGCCACGGCTGGGCGTCCGGCTGCCACGGCTCGCCGGGTCGCCCGGCCGGGCCGAGCAGCGCCACCGTGCCGCCGGGCGGCAGCAGCTCGTCCAGCTCCGCCAGCACCGCCGCGCGGTCCATCCAGTGGAACGACCGCCCCATCACCACGTGGTCGAACGGCGGCAGCGCGCGCAGCGTGGTCGAGTCACCGCGCAGCCACCTGACGGCGGGGACGCCGGCCGCCAGCCGCCGGCCTTCCGCCAGCATCTCCTCGGCCGGGTCCACGGCGAGCACCGCCCTCACCCGCCTGGCGAGCGGGATCGCGATCGTCCCCGGGCCGCAGCCCAGGTCCAGCACCTGGCTGTCCGCGCCGAGCGTGCGGGCCAGGAACGCGATCGCCGCCTTCCCGTACCCGGGACGGTAGCGGGCGTAGTACGGCGCGGCGCCGCCGAACAGCTCCTCCACGCACAGGCACTCTAGACCGAACCCAGGCTCCCCGCCCGGCCGAACCTCCCCATGGCGACGGCCGGATCCCGCGGCGCGCGACTCGCCGGCGCGGCGGAGGAACGCGGCCGCATCCGCATGCCCGGCGGAGGTCCGGTCGTCAGGTGCGGGCGTCGCGCAGCGGCCGGCCCGCGTCGTGCAGGTGGCGCAGGGCCTGCCCCCATGACGCGAGCAGCCCGCACTCGGTGTACTCGACGCCCAGCGAGCGGCAGTAGTCGCGCACGATGGGCCGCGCCTTGCGCAGGTTCGCGCTGGGCATGCCGGGGAACAGGTGGTGCTCGATCTGGTAGTTGAGGCCGCCGAGCGCGACGTCCATGAGGCGTCCGCCGCTGACGTTCCTGGAGGTCAGCACCTGGCGGCGGAGGAAGTCCAGCTCGTCCTGCGCCGTCAGCACCGGCATGCCCTTGTGGTTGGGCGCGAACGTGCAGCCCAGGTACACGCCGTAGCAGGCCTGGTGAACGGCCAGGAAGGCCAGCGCCTTGCCGGGCGGCAGCACCACGAACAGCGCACCGGCGTAGAGCAGGACGTGCGCGACGAGCAGCAGTCCCTCGGCCGGGCGGTTCTTCAGCGTGGGGCGGCGCAGCGCGCGGAAGCTCGACACCTTCAGGTTGACGCCCTCCAGCGTGAGCAGCGGGAAGAACAGCCACGCCTGCCGGCGTCCGATCAGGCGCGGCAGCCCGCGCGCGGCCTCGGCCTGCTTCCGCGACCAGATGAGGACGTCCGGCGCGACGTCGGGATCACGGTCCTCGTGGTTGGGGTTGGCGTGGTGGCGGGTGTGCTTGTCCATCCACCAGCCGTAGCTCAGGCCGACGGCCAGGTTGCCGACCAGCAGCCCCGCGATCCTGTCGACGCGGCGCGAACGGGAGATCTGGCCGTGCGCGAGGTCGTGGGCCAGCAGCGTCACCTGGGCGAAGGCCACCGCGAGCAGCACCGCCACCGGCATCTGCCACCAGGAGTCGCCCACCACGGCGAACGCCGCCCAGGTCCCCGCGAACAGGGCCGCGACCAGCCCGATCCGGACCGCGTAGAAGCCGGGCCGCCGCTCCAGCAGCCCCGCCTCCGCGACGCGGCGTGACAACCTCGCGAAGTCGCTGCCCCGCTGCGGGCGGGACGCCTCCACCACAGTCACATCTGTCTCCGATGCTGATGAATTCGGTCATGCGTGATCGCTTTTCAGCATCGCGAGAGGCGGACGGTGCGCGTACCCCGCTGGCACCCGTTCCTCCGGTGGGGCCAGCCCTACCATCGACGCCGCCAGGGGGGCCAGAGCCCCGCGTCACACCGGGGGCGGGCCGATCGGCAGGCCGGCATCACCCAGGATGCGCCGTGCGGTCTCCTCCCACGAGACGTCGAGATAGCAGAGCCTCGTCGTGCCGAGACGGTCGCGCCGCAGCGCCTCCAGCATGGGGCCGTACCGGCTCGCGGCGAGGATCCCCTCGAGGATCACATGGTGACCGGCGGACCCGGAGTTGCCGCGGATGACGACGAGGACAGTGCCGGGGGAGCCGGTGCGCATCCGCGCAGGCTACCGGGCCGCGTCCGTCTCCGGTCGCGGATGGGTTCGAGACGGGGCGCGGCGGTCAGCCGCGGACCACGATGACCGGCGCCCGCGCGTGGTGCAGGACCGCGTGGGCCGTGCCGCCGAGGGTCGGCAGCGCCCTCGTCGCGCCGTGCGCGGCCCCCACGATCACGAGGTCGGCCTCGGCCGAGGCGGCGGCCAGCGCCTTGCCCGGATGCCCGCGCACCACCTGCGCGCTGAGCTCCACGTCCGGGAACCTCTCGGCCGTCCGGACCAGGAACTCCGCCAGCCGCTGCGCCTCGTCCCGCCCCGTCGCCTCGGCGTCGAAGACCACGGGCTCCACGGTCCAGGGCTCGACCGTGCCGGGGTGCGTCCAGGCGTGGACGGCGCGCAGGACGGATCCGCGCAGCACCGCCTCCCGGAACGCGTACTCCAGCACGGCGTCCTCGCCCGCCAGCCCCGACACGCCCACGACGACGACCCCGTGCCGGGCAGCGGGTGCGCCGGCCGGCGTCTCGCGGACGACCGCCACGGGACGCGGCGCGCGGCTGGCCACGTGCCGGCTCACGGAGCCGAGCAGCAGCTCGGCGAACCCGCCGCGGCCCCTGCTCCCCACCACCACGAGTTGCGCGGCCTCGGCGGCCTGGACGAGCGCGTCCCCCGGCCGGTCCCCGACCACGTCCGTGCTGACCTCCAGCCTCGGCCTCCTCGACCGGATCTCGGCCGCGACCTGCGTGAGCTGCTCGCGCGCGGCCTTGTCCGCCTCGATCTCCCAGCCGGAGGGCTCGGGGACCAGCAGGACGTCGGGTGACCAGCGCGTCATGGCGTGGAGGACGCGCAGCGGCGCGTCCCGGACGGCCGCCTCCTCCTCCGCCCAGGTCAGGGCCTGCCGCGAGGACTGCGATCCGTCGAACCCGACGACGATCGGCTCTGTCATGGTCGTCACCTCACCCGCTCCCGCGACCCCCGTCGCGCCGGAGCCCTGTCATGGGTATCGCCGTTTCGCCCCCGTCGAATCCCCACGTCAAGGCCATGGCTCCGCTCGGACGACCTGAGCGGGGCTCGCGCCCCGCACCCGCGGCGAGGGACTGCCGTGGTGCGCGGCCGCCCGGTCGAGGATCATCGAAGTCCTCTCCGGCCGACAGCCGGCGGAGACGGAAGCGGAAAGGAGCCGACACGCCGATGAGACCCGGCTTCGGTGGACGCCACCCCGAACTGGCCCGCCTCCTGGAGGTCGACGCGCCGGTCGAGAGCCACGAGGTCGCGTGGGCCGGCGGGCGGCTGCCGCTCCGCGTCGGCGCCCACACCTCCGACGCGGAGGTGCCCCTCGAACTGGTCACGTCGGTGCGCTGCATCGTCGAGGTCGGTGACTCGATCGTCTTCTGCGAGAACAGCGACGGCTCGCACCCGTGGCCCGGCGGGCGGCGGCAGGCGGCCGAGTCGTACACGGACACCGTCGTGCGCGAGGTGCACGAGGAGACCGGCTGGTGGATCGACCGCGCCAGTGTCCGGCGCATGGGCTGGCTCCACCTGACGCACCTGCTGCCCCAGCCGCCCGACCCCGCGACCCCGTACCCGGACTTCCTGCAGATCGTCTGCCGGGCGAAGGCCTCCGGACGGGAGGGCGGTCCGGAGGCGGCGTGGGTCGACACCGAGGGGTACGAGCTGTCCTCCCGCCTGGTCACCGTCGAGGAGGCGTTGAGGCAGACGTCGACGGACCTGCTGGCGCCGGTGTTCCTCAGGGTGCTGCGGGACGGGACCGGCCGTCCGTAGCGGAGCAACGCTCCAGCAGGTCGCGGATGAGCGCGGCCACCTCGTCGGGCGTGAACTCCATCGCGTTCTCGCCGACCGTCACCTCGAAGCCGCAGCGCGACGGCTCGGGCCCGGACCGCACCCGTCCCCAGAGCTGGACGCCGTGCTCGGCGAGGATGGCGGCCCCGGCCCGCTCGACGGCCGCCTTGGGGGCGGGCAGGTGGATGTGGAAGATCGGCGTCTGCGGCGGATCGGGGTGGGCGCGCGCGACGCCGTCGGCGTTGACGGCGGCGGCGATGGCGATCGCGTGGTCCCGGAAGGCGGCCATGCGGGGCGGCAGCGTGTCGAGCCCGACGAGGGCGGCCAGGGCGAGCGGCCAGGCGTCCGCCATGCCGCCGCCGAGCCGCTGCCGCCACACCGCGGCGGCGCGCACCGTGTCCGTGTCCGCGGCGAGCACGGCGCCGCGCACGCCCTGCAGGCTCTTGTAGAGCGAGACGTACACCGAGTCGAACAGGCCGGCGATCTGGTCGAAGGGCCGCCGGTAGTACGTCTGCGCCTCCCAGAGCCGGGCGCCGTCCAGGTGCGACGCGGCGCCGGACGCCCGGACGAGCGCGACCTGACCGCACAGGTCGTCCCATTCCGGGAGCAGACCGCCGAGGTCGCGCTGCGGCAGTTCCCACAGGACGGCCGCGAGGGGCTCGCCGATCGCCGCGAGGTCCCGTGCCGTCATCAGCTCGAAGGGGTCCCCGGTGCGGTGGAACCGCAGGCCGTGGACGGCGTTGTAGCCCTGTTCCTCCCACACGTCCAGGTGCGACTGCGGATGGGCGGCGAAGGTGCGGCGTCCGCGCGCGTCGGCGTGGACGCGGAGCGCGGCCTGCTGCGCCATCGTCCCGCTCGGGAAGAAGAGCGCGCTCTCCTTGCCCAGCAGGTCGGCCAGCCGGCGCTCCAGCACCGCCACGGGGCCGTCGGGGCCGTCCGGCGGGGTGTCCTCGTCCACCAGGCGGAGCATCTGCTCCAGCATCGCGCGCGGCCTGCGCCGCAGGGGCGCGTGAAGGAACAACGACCGCCGCACGGGTGTGCTGCTGTCGGACATGGACACCAACTCCGCCGTTATCGCGACAATACGCAAGAGCATTTCATGGCCGTAAGGCGCGCGCATCCAGGGCGCTCTCGTCTCCCCGCGTACAGCGCCCGAGAGGCCGCCCGCGCCGCCTTCGCCGTCCGCGGAAGCGTGCGGGTCAGGAGCAGCGGCGGACCGTGACCTTGCCCGTCCTGGTCGTCGTGCAGGTCCTGGCCGTCGGGACCGGGACCGTCGTCCGGATGGCCGGGCGGCCGGAGAGGCGATCGGAAGGCCGGGTGGACGGGCGAGTGGACGGGTGAGTGGACGGGTGGGTGGACGGGCGCCCGGAGGGAGTCGGGTCCGCCTCCACGGTGTCGTCCCGCGGTCGCAACGCGACGACGCCGCCCTTGCCGCCGCTGCGCCGCCCCCGGAACCACTCGGACGAACGAGGCAGGTGGAAGGACCCGCCCGCGGCCCGCCCGCCCACGGCGGGGACCTGGCGGGACAGCAGGAGGTAGTACCAGGCGTGGTCGACGGCGTCGCGGCAACGGTCGTCCGCGACCCGGACGCGGGTGCGTTTCCGTACGCAGATCCGGACGCGCTGCCGGTCGTCGAGGAACGTGCCGTCATCACCGCGCACCCGCAAGGGGATGGTGGCGGGCTCGACCCACGTGCCGTGCGCCACCTTCTTCCCGACGGCGGCCCAGCGCACACTCGCCGGGACGTAGTACCACGCGTAGCCGGGCGTCGCGTCGTCGCACGGTTGGTACGTGGCCCTGAC
This sequence comes from Nonomuraea montanisoli, assembly GCF_013363975.1. Lineage (GTDB taxonomy): Bacteria > Actinomycetota > Actinomycetes > Streptosporangiales > Streptosporangiaceae > Nonomuraea > Nonomuraea montanisoli. The sequence continues at coordinate 239,899 of NZ_JABWGN010000008.1, forward strand.
CAGGGAGACCTTCTTGACGCAGAGCTCGACGCGGGCAGAGTCCTGCCGCCGGTCCGCCTTCGGCCGGTGCGTGGTGGGCGCGGCCTGGACGGGCCGGCGCGCCGGAGAGGTGCCCGCGCAGCCCGTGGCCGAGAGGAGCGCGGTCAGCCCGAGCGAGACGACACGTAAGACGGTTACCGACAAGGGGCCTCGCTTCCGGATATTTCGGCGCATCGCTGGATGAAAGAACGACGGCGCCCGGAAACGAGTTCCCCACGGACAGCGGCGGCGTAGTCCTCGCCCGCTTCGGCTTCGGCACCTTCGGCCGTCCTCACGCACCGACGGCCCGCAGCGCAGGCCCTCAGCCCGGCAAGCTCCCCTCAGCCCGGCAAGCTCCCCTCAGCCCGGCAAGCCCCCGGGCAAGCCTCTCAGGCGCCGCACGCGCACGCCATGGTGACCATGACCCCCCGGTCGCGGTCGACGTGCTGCACCGAGCCGTTGCCCAGGCAGTAGCGGCAGGCGAAGGCGGCGGCGACCATCGGGTCCAGCCACCGCGGGTCCTCCCACACCGGCGGCGGGCCGTCCGGCGGCTCGGGCCGCCGCCCGGGGTCGGCGTCGCCGGTCACCCAGCCGCGCCCCCGGCAGACCACGCAGGCCAGGAACAGCCGGCCGAGCCGCTGCACCTTGCGGCCCTCACACTCGGGGCAGGCGTCCGGTCCCGTCATCGCGCCCTCCCGGTCCGGTCCTCGTCTCTCTCGCCCATGCCGGAACCGTAACCGGACGAGCGCGGACCGTGGGGGCGTTCAGGAGGATCCGCTGCCCGTGAGGCCGAATCGGCCGGCGAATTCGGACATCTGCTCGCACTGCTCGTCCAGGTCGAGGGAGGCCGGTGAGACGACGACGCGGGTCACGCCGGCCGCCGCCAGCTCCTCGGCCCGCTCGTGCGTCATGTCGATCGTCCCCCACCGGGTGTGGTCGAGCGCGTCCGGGTCGCGGCCGGCCTCGGCGGCGGCGGAGCGGACGAGCTCCCACTGGGCGGCGCGCTGGGCCGCGTCCAGCCTGCCGCCGGGGAACCAGCCCTCGCCGCGCCGCCCGGCCCGGCGCGCCGCCGCGTCGCTCGACCCGCCGACGTGGATCGGCAGCCCCGCGTCCCCGACCGGCTTGGGGAAGCTGCACAGGTCCTCGAAGGCGAAGAACTCGCCGCTGTACGAGACGCCCTCCTCCCCGCCCGCCCACAGCAGCCGCAGCACGTCGATCGCCTCGTCCGCGCGCCGCCCCCGGGTGGCGAAGTCGACGCCCACGGCCCGGGCCTCGCCCGGCAGCGCGCCGACGCCCACGGTCAGCAGCCGCATCCTGCCCTTGGACAGCAGGTCGATGGTGGCCAGCCGCTTGGCCAGGGTCACCGGATGGTGGTACGGCAGCAGCAGCACGGCGGTCCCCAGCAGGAGCCGCCGGGTGGCCGCGGCGACGAACGTCAGCGTGTCGAGCGGGTCGGCGTAGGGCAGCGACGTCGGGATCTCCCAGGGGCCGAGCCTGGCGCCGCGGTACAGCACGACGTGCTCCGGCACGTACAGCGCCTCGAAGCCGCACGCCTCGGCGTGCCGGGCGAACGCCGCGATCGCGTCGGGGTCCACCCCGCAGTGGGGGGTGCTGTAGCTGATGGCGTACTTCATGGGGCATTCCTCTGGGGTGGACCGGCCGTTGACGACGGCGACAGGTTAGGACCCTGTCACCGGCGTCAAGGCAAGCGCCCTCCAGCGGAAGGCCGGGATGCGGGGGGACGGGAGGCGGGGTCAGACGTCGAGCGGCACGGCGTGGATCTCGTCGGCCGGGTGGCCGGCCCGCTCGTGGATGCGCTGCACCGCCTCGGCGCTGGGCGCCTCCGACAGGCAGTAGACGACGCCCGTGTCGGGGTCGGCCCAGGCGTGCTCGAAGGTCACCCTCTCCTCACCCTGGATCGCGAGATCGGCGTCGTGCGCCTGCTGCAGTTGGTCGGCGGTGATGCCGACCATGCCGTGATGGACGTCGATGAACTTGCTCATGGGTCCTCCTCGGGCCATCTCCACCCAGCGTAAGACGGACATAAGCCCCTAAACACCCAATCCAGCCCCAAAGTGGTCACAGCGAACGGCCTGCCGGCGCGGTCCCCGCCTCAGTCGAACAGGTCCGGGTCGGAGCGGACGATCTGGTCGTACAGCGGCTGGAAGTTGATCCAGCCGACCAGGTCGTTGCCGACCTGCCCGTGGGTGAGCTTGGCCTGCTCGTGCTCGATGCGCACGGTCGGGCCCGCGGCCTTGGCCAGCAGTTGCGCCTGGCACGAGCGCTCCATCGTGATGAACCACCACGCGGCGGCGTCCACCGAGTCGCCCACGGTCAGCAGGCCGTGGTTGCGCAGGATGACGGCCTTGTACGAGCCGAGCGCCCGGGCGATGCGCCTGCCCTCCTCGACCTCCACCACCACACCGGTGTAGTCGTCGAACAGGCCGTGGTCCTCGTAGAAGGCGCAGGCGTCCTGCGTGAGCGGCTCCAGCCTGACGCCGAGCGAGGACAGCGCCTTGCCGTGGACCGAGTGGGAGTGGGCGGCGGCGACCACCTCGGGCCGGGCCTGGTGCACCATCGAGTGGATCGCGAAGGCGGCCTGGTTGACGTGGTAGGAGCCGTGGACCACCTGGCCCTCGTGGTTGACCAGGATGAGGTCGCTCACCCTGATGTGCTTGAAGCTCATGCCGAACGGGTTGACCCAGAAGTGGTCGGTGTGCTCGGGGTCGCGGGCGGTGATGTGCCCGGCCACCCCCTCCTCGAAGCCGAACCGGCCGAACAGGCGCAGCGCGGCCACCAGCCGCTCCTGGCGGTGGCGGCGCTCGTCCGCCACGTCGTCGAACTTCTGCGGTAACCGGAACGTCAGCCGGTCGGTGGGGATCGGCTCCAGGTTCATCGTGCCTCCAGCTCTGAGGGGACGCGTCCCGTCCGCGGTACGGGGGACGCCGGACCCCGTCAAGGGTGTCGCCCGCGCCCGCCCGGAGCAAGCGTCCGGGCGGGCACGGGACGGCTGCCCCGCCGGAAGCGGCCCGAGGCGGGCGGCCCCGAGACGGGCGGCGGGGCGGGCGGGGGTCAGTGGTGGACGGCCGGGGGCTGGTGCGGCGCGCCGTGGGCGGCGTGCTGGGCCGTGGACAGCAGCATGGCGCCCGCGGCGATGGCCGTCATCAGCACGAGCCAGCCGGCCGCCCGCCCCACGCGGACCCCGGCCGTGACCAGCGGCCAGGAGGTGGCGCCCCACCAGCGGTGGCCCGCCAGCCGGCGCATCTCCGTGGCGGCGAAGGCGAAGTCGAGGGACAGGCCGCGGTCGTCGGCGCGCCGGCCGAGCTCCGCGTACAGGGTGGCGAGCCAGCCGGCCCGCAGGTCGGCGGCGTCGCGCGGCTCGCCGGGCACGGGGGAAGGGCCGGACTCCTCCAGGCCGGGGCCGCCGCGTAAGGCCCGTTCGTCGGCCAGGACGCTGCGCCGCGAGAACCAGCGCAGCATCGGCCGCCGCATGCTCACCCGCACGCCGCGCCCGGTGAGCGCGAACCGGCAGTCCTTCAGCCGCACCCCCGCCGGGTGCGCCAGCCCGGCGAAGCGGCAGGCCGACAGGTCCAGCCCGTACAGCGCGAGGCTGCGGGCGTCCACGTGCCGCAGCGAGGTGAGCGCCGCGCCGCCGCGGCCCGTCACCGTCGCCGGGCCGCGCAGCACCGCGCCCTCCAGATCGGCGTGCGAGCCGGTCAGCCGCAGCGTGGTCGCCCCGGCGACGTCCACCCGCCGCAGGTCCACCCCGCAGCCGGTGACCGACACGTCGAGCGAGGCGTCGGAGCGGGCGCGGGCGGCCGACAGGCGGCCGGTGGCCGACAGGTAGGCGTTGGCGGCGAAGTGCGCGGCGTCGAACCCGGCGGCGCCGACGACCTTGCGGAACGACAGCGTCCGCCCGAACCGGGCGCCCCGGAAGGTCGCGCCGTCGCCGAGCCGCGCGCCGTCGAAGGTGGCGTACCCGTCGAACCTGGCCCGCTCGCACGACAGGCCGCGCCCGAACGACGCCTGGCTGAACAGCGCGTCGCGCGCCATGACGGCCCGGTCCAGCGACACGTGGCCGCGCACGGTCACGCCGTGCATCGACAGCTCGCGGGAGAAGCGGGCGTCGGCGAGGGACAGGTTGCCCTCGAAGCGGGCGCCGAAGAACGACGCGAGACGGTCGAACACGGCGCCGTCGAGCGACACGTCCCCGGCGAAGGTGACGCCGGACAGGCGCACGTCACCGGTGAACCGGACCCGATCGAGGCGGGCCCGGCCGGGCCGGGCGCCGGTGGCCTCGATCAGCCGGGAGAGCAGGTCGCCGCCGACGACCGTCCCGCGCAGGTCGAGCAGGCGGCCGGGGGCCATCTCGCCGATCGCGGCGGCGAGCTGGTCGGGGGGCAGATGCGCCAGGCAGAGGTTGTACGGCCGGCGTGCGATGCCCGTGCAGGCAGCAGAGTGCGCGCAGGTGACCCAGTCCATGGAGTCGTCATACCCCGGCCGCCCACGTGTCAAGATTTACTAATTTCATCCTCTCTCCACATTTATGTCGAAATATGCAAGCGCTGTCCCTCTAAAGTGCGGGTCATGCGCGTTTTACCCCGGGCCACTCTCGCCGCCCTCGGCGCGGCCGTCCTGTCCGCCGTCCTGGCCGTCCCGGCCGTGGCGGCGTCCCCCGCACCCGCCACGCCGGACGCCCCGGCCGCGCGGGAAGCCGCGGCCGCCTCCTGCGACACTCCCGCCACCCACCGGATCTCGCAGGTCCAGGGCAGCGGCGACGCCACCCCGCTCGCCGGGCAGACCGTCCGCGTCGAAGGCGTCGTCACGGGCGACTTCCAGCGCTCCGACCAGCTCAGCGGTTTCTTCCTGCAGGACCCGAGGCCCGACTCCGACCCGGCCACCTCCGAGGGACTGTTCGCCTTCGCCCGCGACACGTTCAAGGACGTCAAGCCCGGCGACCGGGTGCTGGTCACCGGCAAGGCCGTCGAGTTCAACGGCTGGACCGAGCTGTCCCCGGTGACCGCCGTGGACGTCTGCGGCACCGGGACCGTGCCCGCCCTGCCGTCCACGCTGCCCGGCGACGGGCTGGAGCGCGTCGAGAACATGCTGCTCACGTTCCCGCAGCCGCTCACCGTCACCGACCACTACAACCTCGGCCGCTTCGGCGAGGTCACCGTCTCGGCCGGTGGCCGGCTCTTCCAGCCCACCGACCGCCCCGGCGTGGACCCCGGCGAGCAGCGCGCCCGCACGCTGCTCGTCGACGACGGCTCCACCCGGCAGAACCCCGCCACGCTGCCGCCCGTCGTACGCACCGGCCAGGTGGCCGTCGGGCTCACCGGCGTCCTCGGCTACGGCTTCGACACCTACCGGCTCCAGCCCACCAGGCCCGTCGCCTACCTCGACGCCAACCCCCGGCTGCCCAAGCCGTTCCCGGTGATCGGCAACGTCAAGGTCGCCTCGTTCAACACGCTCAACTGGTTCACCACCGTCGGCTCCCGCGGCGCGACGAACGCGGAGGAGCAGCGGCGCCAGCTCGCCAAGCTAGTGGCGGCGCTCAAGGGCATCGACGCCGACGCCGTCGCCCTCATGGAGGTCGAGAACAACGGCCAGACGGCCCTCCAGACGCTCGTGGACGCCGTCAACGCCGAGGTCGGCGCGGGCACGTACGCGGCGCTGACCCACCCGTACCCGGGCACCGACGCCATCCAGGTCGGCCTGATCTACAAGCCCGCCCGGCTGGAGCCCGTCGGCGAGCCGCGCGCCGCGCAGGACCCGGTGTTCAGCCGGCCGCCGCTCATCCAGACGTTCCGCCGCGCGGGCGGCGGCCAGCCGTTCACCATGGTCGTCAACCACCTCAAGTCCAAGGGCAGCTGCCCCGCCGGTGACGGCCCCGACGCCGACCAGGGCGACGGGCAGGGCTGCTGGAACGCCACCCGCGTCAAGCAGGCGCAGGCCCTGCTCGGGCTCGTCGAGGACCTGCCGAACCCGCTCGTCCTCGGCGACCTCAACGCCTACGGCGAGGAGGACCCGATCGACACGCTGGAGGCGGGCGGCCTGACCAGCCTCACCAAGCGGTTCGTGCCGGCGCCGCTGCGCTACAGCTACCTGTTCGACGGGATGTCCGGCGAGCTCGACCACGCCCTCGCCGGCCGGCAGCTCCTCAAGCGGGTCACCAGCACCACGATCTGGCACATCAACGCCGACGAGCCCCGCATCCTCGACTACAACACCGAGTTCAACCCGCCGGACCTCTACCGGCCGGACGCCTACCGCTCCTCCGACCACGATCCCGTCGTGATCGGCCTCACCCTGCCCGGCGGCAAGGGGTAGAAAAGGGGGAGGCGTACGACGGACGCGGGCCCCGCCACCTGAGACGTGGCGGGGCCCGCGCGCGTGCGAGGCTGGAATGACGGAGGACGGGTAGGAGTTCCTATCCGTCGACAGCTTCAACGACGAGCGAGGAGCCACTTGTGGCGACCATCGAGGTAACCGAGACCAACTTCAACGACATCGCCGACAAGGGGATCGTCCTGCTCGACTTCTGGGCCGAGTGGTGCGGCCCGTGCCGCATGTTCGGGCCGATCTTCGAGAAGGCGTCGCAGAAGCACGGCGACATCACCTTCGGCAAGATCGACACCGACGCGCAGCAGGCGCTCGCGCAGGGCTTCGACATCACGTCGATCCCGACGCTGATGGCGATCCGCGACGGCATCGTCGTCTACGCCCAGCCCGGCGCGATCCCCGAGCCCGCCCTGGAGGACCTCATCAGCCAGGTCCGCGCGCTCGACATGGACGCCATCCGCACCGAGCTGAGCGACGAGCTCAAGCAGGCCGAGCAGCACAACAACTGACCCGCCAAGCCCCGCCCGTGCCGGCGGGGCTTCCGCACGCCCGAACGGGCGTCGTCCGGGACCTCAGACGCTGCGGTAGAGCTCCGCGACGCGGAAGGCCAGGTCGAGCGACTGGCCCCGGTTGAGGCGCGGGTCGCAGGCCGTCTCGTAGCGGGTCGCGAGGTCGCCCTCGGCGATCTCGTGGCCGCCGCCCACGCACTCGGTGACGTCGTCGCCGGTGAACTCGATGTGGATGCCGCCCGGGTGGGTGCCGAGCGAGCGGTGCACCTCGAAGAAGCCCGCCACCTCGTCGAGCACGTCGTCGAGCCGCCGCGTCTTGTGGCCGCTCGGCGCCTCGAAGGTGTTGCCGTGCATCGGGTCGCACACCCAGGCCACCTGGACGCCGGCGGAGGTGACCTCCTTGACCAGCCCGGGCAGCAGCTCGCGGATCTTGGGGGCGCCCATGCGGGTGATGAACGTCAGCCGGCCCGGCTCGTTGTCGGGGTTGAGCTTCTCGACCAGCTCCAGCGCCTGGGACGCCGTCGTGGTCGGGCCCAGCTTGACGCCGATCGGGTTGCGGATGCGGGCGAAGAAGTCGACGTGGGCGCCGTCGAGCTGGCGGGTGCGCTCGCCGATCCACACCATGTGCGCCGACACGTCGTACGGCAGGCCGGTGCGGGAGTCGATGCGGGTCAGGGCCCGGTCGTAGTCGAGGATCAGCGCCTCGTGCGAGGAGTAGAACTCGACCGTGTGGAACTCCTCGGGGTCGGCCCCGCAGGCGCGCATGAACGCCAGCGCCTGGTCGATCTCCCGGGCGAGCTGCTCGTAGCGGCGGCCGGCCGGCGACTCGGCGACGAAGTCCTGGTTCCAGGCGTGGACCTGGCGCAGGTCGGCGTAGCCGCCCTTGGCGAAGGCGCGGGCCAGGTTGAGCGTCACGGCGGAGGAGTGGTACGCCTTCAGCAGCCGCCACGGGTCGGGCGTGCGCGCCTCGGAGGTGAAGTCGAAGCCGTTGACCATGTCGCCCCGGTAGGCGGGCAGCTCCACGCCCTCGCGGGTCTCGGTGCCCTTGGAGCGCGGCTTGGCGAACTGCCCGGCCAGCCGCCCGATCTTCACGACCGGCACCTTGCCCGCGTACGTGAGCACGATCGCCATCTGCAGCAGCGTCTTGAGCTTGTTGCGGACATTGTCGGCGGTCGCGCCGGCGAACGTCTCGGCGCAGTCACCGCCTTGCAGCACGAACGCCTCGCCGCGCGCCACGGCGGCCAGCTCGTCCTTGAGCTGGTCGCATTCGCCGGCGAAGACGAGGGGAGGCAGGCCGCCGAGCTCGGCGACGACCTTGTCGAGCTCGCCGCGGTCGGGCCAGTCGGGCTGCTGGGCCGCGGGGAGGGCTCTCCAGGAATCCAGATTGCTGTGTGCGCTCACGACATACGAGGGTATGCCACCGGCCCCGCCCGGCATGACCCGATGTCCACGTTGTGAGAAGGTCGTTTCACGGAGACGACGGCACCTCGACGTGCTCGGGCCGTACGCCGAGGCCGATGAAGCGCCGCGGAACCCGTCTGAGCAGCGGGATCCGCGTCAGATCGGGCCGGATCGGCGGGGCCGGGACGCGGCTGCGCAGCGCCGGGCCGATCAGCAGGTCCTGCACCACCCGCTGGGCGGCCTGGGTGACCCGGGTCGGCCACATGCGCCGCCGCTGCAGCCGCCGCAGCACCGCCTCCGGCACCCGTCCGTACGCCCGCAGCGGCGCGGCCACCAGGTTGGCCGCGGCGACGGCGTCCTGCACGGCCAGGTTGATGCCGACGCCGAACACCGGCGACATGGCGTGGGCGGCGTCGCCGATGGCCGTGAAGCCGGGCCGGTGCCAGCGGCGCAGCCGGTCGACCACCACGGTCAGCACGCTCACGTCGTCGTAGCTCCCGATCAGCTCCACCCGGCCGTCCAGGAACGGCAGCAGCCGCGCCACCGGCTCCCGCAGCGCGCCGATGCCCCGCTTGACCAGGTCGTCGTGGCCGCCCTTGGGGATCACGTAGGCGAGCTGCCAGTACGTTCCGCGGTCGATCGCCACCATCAGGTGGCCGCGCGAGAGCCGCAGGAACGGCTGCCCGGGGTCGCCCGGCTCGCGCGGCAGCCGGAACCACAGCACGTCCATCGGCGCCCCGAACTCCCGCGGCACCAGCCCGGCGGCCCGGCACAGCGCCGAGTGACGCCCGTCGGCGGCGACCGTCAGCGCCGCGCGCAGCTCGTGCTCGCCGCCCGCGTCGCGGTAGCGCACGCCGCGCACCGCGCCGTCCTCCACGATCAGCCCGTCCGCCTCGGCGCTCATCAGCAGCCGGAACGCCGGGTAGCGGGCGGCGGCCGTGGTGACGAGGTCGAGGAAGTCCCACTGGGGGACGAAGGCGATGTAGTCGTAGGCGCAGGGCAGTCCGTGTAGGTCCGCCAGCCTGATCGGGCCGGTGTCGGTGACGATGCTGAACTCGTACGCCTTGCGGTGCGGCAGCCGCAGGAACTCCTCGGCCAGGCCGATCTCGCCGAGCACCTGGAGCGTCGAGGGGTGGATGGTGTCGCCGCGGAAGTCGCGCAGGAAGTCGGCGTGCTTCTCCAGCAGCGTCACCTCGACGCCGGCCCGGGCGAGCAGCAGGGCGAGCATCGCGCCCGCGGGGCCGCCGCCGGCGATCACACAGGTCATGGTCCGTCCCCAGGTGCGGCTTCTCGCCGGGTCTTTCCCCGTACGGGCACGAGCGAACACGGGCCGAGGCGCCCGGAGGTCGGGACATCCGGCGGGCCGGAGCAGCCGAAGTACTGGACGAGAGCCGCCGATCGACGTGGGGAGCCGACCGTGACCGATGAGCTCCACGCCCTGTCCGGCGCCTACGCGGTGCACGCGCTGCCGGAGGGTGAGGTGGTGCTGTTCGAGCGCCACCTGGCGGGGTGCGCGGCGTGCGCGGCGGAGGTGCGGCGGCTGCGGGAGACGGCCGCCCGGCTGGCGCTCCCGCTGGCCGAGCCGCCCCCGGCGCGCCTGTGGCCCCGCATCCGGTCCGCCGCCCGCCTCCTGCGCGTCCCGCGCCCGGTTCCGCCCCCCTCGCCTGTCTCCCCGGAGGACGCGACCGTACGGCTGCGCCTCCCGCTCAGAGCCCCCGGAGGCGTGGAGGAGGGCCGAGCCGGGCGGCGCCGGGGCGGGAGGCGGCGCGCGGGCACGGCGGCCCTGTCGGCGGCGACGGTCGCCGCGGCGGCCGCCACGGTGACGGCCGTCCTGCTCGGGGTGGCCGCCCGGGACGCGCGCGGCGACCTCGCCGCGTCGCGCGCCCGGGAGCGCGAGGTGGCCGCCGTGCTGGCCGCCCCCGACGCGCGCACCGTGCGCAGGCCCGTCGCCTCAGGAGGCACCGGCACGCTCGTCGTCTCCCGGGCCCGGGGGAGCGTGGTGTTCGCCTGGGCGGGCCTGCCCCGGCTGCCCGCGTCGCGCGTCTACGAGCTGTGGCTGATGGGCCCCGACGGCGCCCGCCCGGCGGGCCTGCTCGGCTCCGGCCCCGGCCCGGACACCGGCGCCGGGGACGGGCAGGCCGGGCCGGTGCCGATCCGCGTGCGCGAGGGCGACGCGCGCGTGGGGCTCACGGTCGAGCCCGCGGGCGGCTCCCGGCGCCCCACGACCCGCGCCCTGCTCCTCGCCGACCTCCCGCCCGCCTGACTCGGCGACCGCCCGCCCGCCTGAGCGCTGAGCGTGCGGCACTCCCGGCAAGGCGCCCGCGGCGCTCCCCGTCAGGCCACCGGCGCGGCGGCGAGGCGGTTCAGCACCTCGGTGAGCGCCGCCGTGGCCAGGTCGCGGATCCGGCGGTACTCGTCCTCCGGGTACTGGCGCGGCCCGTTCTCCACCAGCAGGATCAGGTACAGGTACGCCCGGTACAGGTCGAGCCGCACCCGCGCCCGGGGCGTCAGCTCCAGCGGCGTCACCTCGCGGTAGCCCGCCAGCAGCGGGTCGTCCTCGCGCAGCTCGCCGAAGATGGTCGGCGTGACGAACTCCGCCAGCGGGTCGCCCCAGAACGCCCGCTCGTGGTCGATGATGGCCTGGATGCGTGGCGTGCCCGTCAGGTCGAGGAACACGTTGCCCTGCCACACGTCGAAGTGCACGAGCTGCGGCGTCGTCACCTCGTCCAGCGCGGGCGCCGCCCCGGCGAGCACGGCGGCGATCCGCTCGGCGGGCATCGGCAGCGGCGTCGGGTAGCGCAGGGTGTCGGCCAGCAGCGCCCCCGCCATGGCGAGGTACGCCTCCCGCCAGGTGCCCCCGGTGATGCCCGCGTGCGGGTAGCCGAACACCTCGCCGGTCACCGCGTTGAACCGGGCCAGGTGCCGCCCGAGCTCCCGCCGCAGCTCGTCGTGCCCGCCCGCGGCGAGCGGGCCCCCGGACGCGGGCACGGCGTTCCAGGAGACGCCGTCGAGCGCGCCCAGAACGAGATAGTCGCCGCCCAGCACCGGGTCGTCGAACCCGGCGGCCACCAGCCCCGCCACCGGCACCCCCGCCGACGCGGCCAGCTCGCACACCGCCGCCTCCATGCGCAGCAGGTGGCGCTCGTAGCTGAGCTGCTCCAGCTCGGGCGGCGGCGCGACCTTGAGCACCACGGCGCGGCCGTCGTCGAGCGTGAGCCGCCACACGGCGTTGGCGTAGCCGTCGGTCAGCTCCGCCGAGGCGGCCACGCCTGAGCCGAGGGCCCGCCGGGCCAGGGCGTCCAGCTCGGCGGGGGACAGGCGCCGCTTCGTCCTGCTGTCCATCGCGGGGGGTCCTCCGGATCTCGGGTCAGGCCGATTCGCGCAGCACCAGGTGGGTGTCGAGGATGACCACCGGCTGGCGCACCTCCTCGCCGTTGATGCGGGCCACCAGGAGCTGCGCCATCTGCCGGCCCATGGCCTCGGTCGGCTGGTGGACCGTGGTCAGCGGCGGGTCGGTGTGCGCGGCCGCCTTCGAGTCCTCGAAGCCGACCACCGCCACGTCGCCCGGGATGGCGCGGCCCGCGGCCTTCAGCACCCGCATCGCGCCCACCGCCATGAGATCGGAGGCGGTGAACACCGCGTCGAGCCCCGGATGCTCCGCCAGCAGCTCGCGCATCGCCGAGGCGCCGCTCTCCTCGGAGAAGTCGCCGTAGGCGACCAGCTCGGGCATGCCGGAGCTGAGCAGCGCGTCGCGGTAGCCGGCCAGCCGGTCGACGCCCACCCCCATGTCCTGGGGGCCGGCGATGGTGGCGATCGACGCCCGGCCGAGGCCCAGCAGGTGCTTGACCGCCTGCCGGGCGCCCGCCCGGTTGTCCATGTCGACGTAGCTGTACGGGGCCGGGCCCACCGGCCGGCCGCCGAGCACGGTGGGCACGCCCATCGCCTCCAGCCGGCCGGGCAGCGGGTCGTCGCCGTGCAGCGACAGCAGCAGCACGCCGTCGACGTGCTGCCCCGTCAGGTAGTGCTCCAGCCGCTCGTGCTCCTCGGCCGACTGCGCCATCGCGAGGATGAGCTGGAGCCCGGTCTCGGACAGCGCCGAGCCGATGCCCCTGATCGTGCCCGCGAAGTACGGCTCGTCGAAGACCCGTAGCTCGCTCTCGGACACCACCAGGGCCACCGTGTCGGTGCGCCGCGTGACGAGGGCGCGCGCGGCCCGGTTGGGCACGTAGCCCAGCTCCTCGATGGCCTGGCGGACCGCCTCGCGCGCCTTCTCGCTGACGTTGGGGGACCCGTTGATGACCCTGGACACCGTGCCCCGGCCGACCCCGGCCCGGGCCGCGACTGCCTCAAGAGTCGGTCGGTTCATGGCGCCTATTCTGCCGGATGATCTGGCTGTACCAGCGTGCGCTGTCCTTCGGCACCCGTTCCTGGGTCTCGAAGTCCACGTGGACCAGCCCGAAACGCTTGCCGTATCCCCACGCCCACTCGAAATTGTCCATCAGCGACCAGGCGAAGTAGCCCTGCAGCGGCACGCCCGCGTCGATCGCCTCCCGGCAGGCGCGCAGGTGGCAGTCGAGGTAGGCGGTGCGGTCGGCGTCGTGGACGCGGCCGTCCTTCAGCACGTCGTCGAACGCGGCGCCGTTCTCGGAGACCACCAGCGGGATCGCCGGATAGTCGCGCGCCACCCGCCGCAGCACCTCCAGCAGCCCGGCGTCGTCGATCTCCCAGCCCATCGCGGTGACCGGCCGCCCGCCGTTGACGAACGACACGTGCTCGCTGCCGACCCACGGCGAACCCGTCTCCGTCGGGGCCGCCGCCGCCGACGCCTTGCCGCCTCCGGCTCCCGAAACGGTGAAGCGGCTGTAGTAGTTGACGAGCAGCACGTCGAGCGGCGCGTTGATGGTGGCCAGGTCGCCGTCGTGGATGAAGCCGGTGTCCATGCCGAGGTCGGCCAGGACGTCCTCGGGGTAGCGGCCGAGCAGCAGCGCGTCGAGGAAGAAGCGGTTCTGCAGCCCGTCGATGCGCCGCGCCGCGTCGAGGTCGGCGTCGCTGCCGGTGGCCGGGGTGATCGCGTACAGGTTGACGCAGCCGCCCACCCGCCGGGCGTTCATGGCCCGTACGGACAGCCCGTGCGCGAGGTTGAGGTGGTGGGCGGCCCTGATGGCGTTGTCCGGCTCCCGCCGGCCCGGGGCGTGCTCGCCGGAGGCGTAGCCGAGGAAGGCGGCGCACCACGGCTCGTTGACCGTGCCGAACGTGTGCACGTGGTCCTTGAGCGCGTCGTGGACGCACAGCGCGTACTCGGCGAAGCGGTAGGCGGTGTCCCGGTTCGGCCAGCCGCCCGCGTCCTCCAGCGCCTGCGGCAGGTCCCAGTGGTAGAGGGTCAGCCACGGGTCGATGCCGCGGGCGAGCAGCTCGTCGCAGAGCCGCTTGTAGAAGTCGAGCCCCTTGTGGTTGAACGCGCCCGAGCCCTCCGGCTGGATCCGCGGCCACGACACCGAGAAGCGGTAGGCGCTCAGGCCGAGGTCCGCCATGACGGCGACGTCGTCCCGGTAGCGGTGGTAGTGGTCGATGGCCACGTCCGCGTGGTGGCCGCCCACCACCCGTCCGGGCCGCTTGGTGAAGGTGTCCCAGATGGAGACGCCGCGCCCGTCGTCGGCCACCGCGCCCTCGATCTGGTACGCCGAGGTGGCCGCGCCCCACGCGAATCCCGGTGGGAACCGCAGGTGGGAGCTCATCTGCTCCTCTTGAGTCGTCACGCCTTGACCGCACCTTCCATCAGGCCGCCGACGATCTGCCGGCCGAACAGCACGAAAACCACGAAGAGAGGGAGGACGGAGGCGGCGGTGCCGGTGAACAGCATCACGTAGTCCGTGCCGTGGGCGGAGTTGAGCGCCGCGATCGACGTCTGAACCACCGGGTTGTCCGGGTTAAGCACGATGAGCGGCCACATGAACTCGTTCCAGGTCTGCATGAACACGAGCAGCGCCAGCACCGCCATCCCGGGCCGCAACGCGGGCAGGACGACCCGGGCGTAGATGCCCAGGGTGGTCGCCCCGTCGACCCGGGCCGCCTCGACCAGCTCGTCGGGCACGGCCTGGGAGGTGTACTGGGTCATCATGAACACGCCGAACCCGTTGACCAGGAACGGCAGGATGACCGCCTTGAGCTGGCCGGTCCATTCGAGCTTGACCATCATCTCGTACAGCGGGACCATGCCCATCTGCTGGAGCGGCACCATCATCGTGACCAGGATCAGCCCGAGCAGCACCTTGGAGCCGGGGAAGCGGAGCTTGGCGAACGCGAAGCCGGCCAGCGTCGAGATGAGCACCACCGACACCGTCACCGTGACGGCGACGATCGCGGAGTTGGCCAGGCCGGTGACGAAGTTGGCGTCCTCGGTGGCGAGCAGCCGCCGGACGTTCTCGCCGAGGTGGCCGCCGGGCAGCAGCGGCGGCGGCGTCTCGACGGCGTCGTCGTTGGTGCGCGTCGCCATGATGAACATGTAGTAGATCGGGAACGCGGACAGCAGCAGCGCGAACCCGAGCACGACCTTGGTGAGGAGGCCGACGTCCCAGAGGCGGTTGTTCACTTGGCCCCTCCGATGCGCCGGGTGAACCAGTAATTGATCATGGTGCCGAGCAGGATGAGCACGAACAGCAGCCAGGCGGCCGCCGCGGCGTAGCCCATCTCGAAGTCGCGGAAGGCCGACTTGACGATGAACATGGCCACCGTCTGGTACTGGCCGGTGGTGCCGCCCGTCATCATCGGGTTGCCCTCGAACATGACCGGCTCGGCGAACAGGGTCAGCCCGCCGATCGTGGAGATGAACACGACGAACACGATCGTCGGCCGCAGCATCGGCACCGTGATGCGCCAGAACTGCGTCCGCGCGGAGGCGCCGTCGATCGCGGCGGCCTCGTACAGGTCGCGCGGGATCGTCTGCATCGCGGCGAGCAGGATGATCGCGTTGTAGCCCGTCCAGCGCCAGTCGATCATCGTGGAGATCGCGATCCAGGACGACCACTTCTCGTTCTGCCAGGTGATCGGGTCGACGCCGAACCAGGACAGGATCCAGTTGAACAGGCCGTAGTCGCGGCTGTAGAGCTGGCTGAAGACGACGGCGACGGCGACGACCGAGGTGACGAGCGGCAGCAGCACGCCGAGGCGCAGCAGCAGCCGGCCGCGCAGCCTCTTGTTGAGGGCGTTGGCCAGCAGCAGCGCGAGCACGATCTGGGGCACGGTGGCCACGACGAACATGCCGAGCGTGTTCACGACGGCGTTCCAGAAGGACTCGTCCGTGATCAGCTCGCCGTAGTTGGCCAGGCCGGTGAACTCGGTGTCGCCGGCCAGCTCCCAGTCGTGGAGCGAGACCCACAGCGTGTACCCGAGCGGGAACACACCGAAGATCGCGAACAGCAGGTAGTAGGGCGACACCAGCAGGTACGGCACGCCCTTGAGGTCGAAGCGGGCCATCCGCCGCGACGGGGCGGTCCGCCTGCCCGGCGCCTTCCGGGGCGGCGGCGCGAGTTGGATAGTCATGGAAGCCTTTCGAGCCGGGGCGGGGAGGGGTGGCGCCCGCAGAGGGGAAGGGGCGCCACCCGGTCCTGGGAGCGGGGATCAGCCCGCCGCCTGCACGGGGGTCAGCCCGCCGCCTTCACACCCGCCGCGACGAACTTCGACCAGGCCTCGTCGTACTTGACCGCGCCCTGGTCCATGCCCTCGATGACCTTCTCGACGGCGGTCTTGACCTGGGCGTGCTTCTCACCGAAGAACACCGGCTGGAGGTTCTTGACGGACTCGCTGAAGATCTGGCCGGTCGGCGCGTCGTTGAAGTAGGCGTTCTTCAGGTTCGCCACCTCGGGGTCCTGCTGCGCGGGCAGCGAGCTCGGGAACGCGCCGGCCTCCTTGAAGGCCGCGATGTGGCCCTCCTTGCCGGTGAGGTAGTTCACGACCTCGGCGGCCTCCTTGGGGTGCTTGGTCTGCTTGGGCACCGCCAGCCAGGAACCGCCCCAGTTGCCCGTGCCGCCCGGCACCGCCGCGACGTCCCAGTTGCCCTTGTTGGACGGGCCGGCCTTGCCCTCGATCACGCCGAGCATCCAGGAGGGGCAGCCCATGGTGGCGAAGCCGCCGCCCTTGATGGCCTTGTCCCACGCCGGGCTCCACGCCTGCAGCTTGGCGGTCAGGCCGGCCTTGCTGAAGGTGGTCACCCAGTCGAAGGAGGTCTTGACGGCCGGGTTGGACTCGATGACGAGCTGGTTGTTCTTGTCGAAGTAGGAGAGGTTGCCGTTCTTCGGGGCCTCCTGGAAGAGGATCACGTTGTAGATCGTGTTGGGGCCGTCCATGAACTTGGCGCCCGTCTTGGCGGCCTCGAACTTCTTGCCCGTCTCCAGGAACGCGTTCCAGTCGGGCCAGAGCTTGCCGACCTCCTCGCGGTCGGTGGGCAGGCCGGCCTTCTTGAACAGGTCCTTGCGGTAGCACATGGTCATGCCGCCCATGTCGGTGCCGAGCGCGAACAGCTTGCCGTCCGCGTTCAGGCCCGCCTCCCACTTGGCGGCCGGGAAGTCCGCCTTGCGGCTCTCCAGCCCGTACTGGCCGAGGTCGGTGAAGAACTGCGGGCGCGCCGCCATGAGGCCCATCGCGCCCTCGTCGATGCCGACGACGTCCCCGGCGCCTGCCCCCGCCTGGAGGCGCTGGAGGAGCTGCGGCAGGTACACGTCCTCGAACCGGTCCGTGAGGTTGGTGTACTTGATCTGGATGTTCGGGTGCTGGGCGTTCCACGTCTTGACGGCCTCGTCGTAGCCGAAGTTCTCACCGCCGCCGAAGGTGTGCACGTTGATCGTGACCGGCTCGGCCGCGGCCGAGCTGCTCTGGGAGCCCGACGGCGTGGTGCCGCCACCGCCGCCGCTGCACGCCGCGATGGCCAGCAGCGCCGTCATCGCGGCTCCGGTCACGACGAAGCGCCTGTGGTTCTTCATTCCGTACCCCTCTTGGGTGTGAATGTGGGAGGTGCACCGCGGCCCGCCGCCGCGATGGGAAGGTCTTGGGAGCGCTCCCACAAAGAGTGCCCTCATGGCGTGGGGGCCGTCAACGCCCCGAAACGCAACCGTTACCTCGGGGGTGATTCACCGCCACTGAAGGGGATTTAGCGTCACAAACGACGCGCAAAGGTCGCTGGGAGCGCTCCCATACCATCTGTCCCGTTAACGCCACAGGACCGGACAAGCCGGAGCCTTCACCCGCGGTCGCGGGCGCGAGCCGGGAGGGTGCAGCCGCAGTGGCGGGAGCAACGCGGGAGCGGTCAGCCGCGGACGCGGGGGCGAGCCGGGAGCGGTCAGCCGCAGTCGGCCGCGCGGGCGAGCAACAGCGCCCGTTCCCGCTCGTTGCGGGTCAGCGACGCCGCCCGTTCGAACTCCGTGCGCGCCTCGGCCCGCCGGCCGAGCCGGGCCAGCAGGTCGCCCCGCACGCTCGGCAGCAGGTGGTAGCCCTTCAGGGACGGCTCGCCGGCGATGCGGTCCACCAGCTCCAGCCCGGCCGCGGGGCCGCGCGCCATGGACAGCGCCACGGCCCGGTTCAGTTCGACGACGGGCGTGGGCATGAGCTCGGCCAGCTCGCCGTACAGGGTGGCGATGCGCTCCCAGTCGGTCTCCTCCGGGGCGAGCGCCCGCGCGTGGCAGGCGGCGATGGCCGCCTGCAGCGTGTACGGCCCGCGCGCCCCGCCGTGCTCCTCGGCCCGCGCGAGCGCGGCGAGGCCGCGGCCGATGAGCAGCCGGTCCCAGCGTGACCGGTTCTGCTCCAGCAGCAGGATCGGCTCGCCGTCCGGCCCCACCCGGGCCGCGGCGCGCGACTGCTGGATCTCCATGAGCGCGACCAGCCCGTGGACCTCCGGCTCCTCGGGCATCAGCCCGGCCAGCACCCGGCCCAGCCGCAGCGCGTCCTCGCACAGCGCGGGCCGCATCCAGTCGTCGCCGGCCGTGGCGGAGTAACCCTCGTTGAAGATCAGGTAGATCACCTCCAGGACCGCCGCCAGCCGCCCGGCCAGCTCGGCGCCCCGGGGCACCTCGAACGGGATCCGCCGCTCGGCCAGCGTGCGCTTGGCCCGGACGATCCGCTGCGCCACGGTCGGCTCGGGCACGAGGAAGGCCCGGGCGATCTCGCCCGTGGTCAGCCCGCCCAGCACCCGCAGCGCCATCGCCACCCGCGCCTCCCGCGCCAGCGCCGGGTGGCAGGCCGTGAACACCAGCCGCAGCAGGTCGTCCTCGATCTCCTCGGCGATCTCCTCGGCCGCGGCCGCGGCCGGGTCGGCGTCCGGCTCCCGGGCGAGCTCGCGGCCCACCTCGGCGAGCTTGCGCCGGTAGGTCTCCCTGCGGCGCAGCAGGTCGACCGCGCGCCGCTTGGCGACCGTCATCAGCCAGGCGCCCGGGTTGCGCGGCACGCCCGACTCGGGCCACTGCTCCAGGGCGGCGACGAGCGCGTCCTGGGCCAGCTCCTCGGCCAGCCCGACGTCGCGGACCATTCCGGCCAGCCCGGCGATGAGCCTGGCCGCCTCGATCCGCCATACCGCCTCGATCGCCCGGTGCGCGTCCGTACCCGCCACCGGCCCATGAGACCAGCCCCTGCCCGGCACCGCAAACCGGCCGTCCCGGCCCACCAGTCCGGATCGCGCAACCGGCTCGTTTCGGCCCGCCGGTCCGGTTTCCGCAACCGGGCCGTCCTCGCCCGCCGGCCCGGTGTCCGCAACCCAGCCGCCTCCGCCCGCCGGCCCGCCGCCGCGCGGAGCCTCCCCGTCGCCGTGAGGAGCCTTCCGCCGGCGGGCGGGCCGTGGCTTGCGGGTCAGTGGGGCGGCGGGGCAGTGGAAGCGGCGGGTCAGTGGGGCGGCAGGTCGGCGGAAGCGGCGGGTCAGCGGAAGCGGCGGAAGAAGCCGCGCAGGTCGTCCACGAGCAGGTCAGGGGCGTCGTGGGCGGCCCAGTGGCTGCCGCGGTCGTACTCGTTCCAGGACACGATGTTCTTGTGGTCGCGGTCGGCGAAGCGCCGTAGCGGGCGGAAGTCGTAGGCGAACGACGCCAGGCCGAGGGGGAAGGTCGTCGGCTCGGTCACCCGCTCGGCGTGGTGGTTCTCGTAGTAGAAACGCGCCGAGGACGCCGCCGTGTTGGTGAGCCAGTAGAGGGTCGCGTTGGTCAGGATGACGCCGGGATCGGGCACTCCGGCGAGGAGCTGGCCGATCCAGGCGAGCTGCCCGGCGGGGGAGTCGGCCAGGGCGTGGGCGAGGGTCTGCGGCTGGGCCTGCTGGGCGCGGTCGTGGATCGCGTGCTCGACGAAACCGCCGAGGAACTGCAGGTACCCCTGCTCCTCCGGGGTGAGGCCGGCCAGCTCCGCGGGGTCGCCGGAGGGGAACGAGAAGATCTGGTTGACGTGGACGCCCAGCACGCGGTCGGCGTGGCGACGGCCGAGCTCGGGGCTGACGATGGCGCCCGCGTCGTTGCCGTGCGCGCCGAACCGCTCGTAGCCGAGCCTGGTCATCAGCTCGGCCCACGCGTCGGCGGTGCGGGCGGCGTCCCAGCCCTTGGCGCGGGTGTGGCCGGAGAAGCCGAACCCGGGCAGGGACGGGATCACCACGTGGAAGGCGTCGGCGGCGTCGCCGCCGTGCGCGGCCGGGTCGGTGAGCGGCCCGACCAGGTCGAGGTACTCCACGAAGGTGTTGGGCCAGCCGTGGGTGAGGATCAGCGGCGTGGCGTCCTGGTGCGGGGAGCGCACGTGGACGAAGTGGATCTGCTGGCCGTCGATCTCGGTGGTGAACTGGGGGAAGGCGTTGATCCTCGCCTCCTGGGCCCGCCAGTCGAAGTCGCGCCAGCGGGCGACCAGGTCGCGGACGAACGATCCGGGCACGCCGTACTCCCAGCCGGGCGGGACCGGGCCGCGCGGCACGCCGTCGCTCACCTCCTCGGGCGGCAGCTCCTCGGCGAAGCGGGTGCCGGCCAGGCGGGCGAGCAGGTCGTCCAGGTCGGCCTGCGGGACGTCGATGACGAACGGCGTGATCGCCTCACGGGTCATGGGATCTCCTTGACGATGGTGTTCTGACCTGCATGAAGCGTGGCAGGGGGCGGTGCGCCGCCAGTAGTGCCTGGCGCACCGGCCGGGATGCGGTATGGCGGCGGCCCGGCACGTGCCCGCACGGCCGGGACGTGCAGAATGCACACCACGGCCGTGCGATCCGCATCACGCGGATCCCGGGCGGTTCTCTGAGGGAGGTGTGCTTGGCCCGCGACTTCATGCCGCCGCGGCGTTTCACCGCGCTGCTGCTCGGCAACATCGGCCTGTGGTGTCTTGGCAAGATCATGAGCCTGCTCCTCGGCCACGTGCCCGGCAGGCCGCTCCCTCAGGGGCCGCACGTCGGTGAGCTGGTGCTGGGGGCGGCCGGGCTCGTTCTGATCGGCGGTCTTCACGGCGCGATCGCGCTGCGCCGGCTGTCCCCGCCTGCGCGCCTGTGCGCGGTCCTGGCGCAGGTGGTCCTGGCCTACGGGATGTCCGTCATGCTCGGCGCCCAATGGGGGCCGTACACGGCCCTGCCCGTGGCCTCGGTGCTGCTCGTCCTCACCGGCCGGACGTCCTGGCTGCTGGCGGGGGGCGTGTCGCTCGGCGAGGCCCTGGTGAAGAAGCTGCTCGGCCTGAACTGGGAGGAGTCGGCGTGGGTCGTCCTCGCGACCACCACCACGGGGCTCGCCTTCTTCGCCGTGGCGCGGCTGGCGCAGCTCGCCCAGGACCTCCAGCGTGCCCGCGCCGAGGCGGCCGGGCTCGAGGTCGCCAGAGAGCGCCTGCGGATCGCCCGCGGGCTCGGCGCCGCCCTGGGCGGCCGTCTGGCGGAGATCCTCGTGGCATTGCGCCGCTCCGCCGCGGACCTGGACCGGGACCCTCTCGCTCACGCGACGCGGACCGCTCGCGCGGCACTGGCCGAGGTCCGTTCGGTTGCCGACGACTATCGGGACCGGTCGCTCGCCGCGGAGATCGACGCGGCGCGCACGGTCCTGGAGGCGGCCGGCACCCGGGTCACGGTCCGGGCCGCGCCGCTCGCCCTGCCGGGCGGGATCGATGCGGCTCTGGCGGCGGTGCTGCGCCGCACGGTCGTCGCCGTGCTGCGGCGGGGCGCGCCCGAGCAGTGCCGGATCCGGGTCGACGGGCCGGCCCGTCTCCGGGTGTCCTTCTCGGGCGCGGACGCGGCCGCCCCTGCCGGCGGGCTCACGGGTGGGTCCGGTGGCGGACTGATGAGCGGGGCCGGTGGCGGGCAAGCGGGTGCGTTCTCCGATGAGGGCTCGGGCGGGTCCGCCGGCGCGTGGACCGACGGGCTGGCCGAGGCGCTGCGCGAGTCCGCCGCCGAGGTCGGCGACCTCGGCGGGCGGCTCGACGTCGGCTCGGCGGTCGAGGCGCGGATCCCGGTCGGGCAGGAGTCCGGCAGAGTCCGCTCGCCCCGCCCGGTCGACGCGGCCCCCTGGCTGGCCTTCGCCGTGCTGCTGCTGATCGAGGTCGACCATCTCGGCTCGGCCGCCCTCGACCTGGCGTACAGCTCGGAGTACGGCACGGGATCCCTGACGCCTACGCAGATCCTGGTGGCCGCCGTGCTCCTTCCGTCGCTCGCCCTCCTCCAGCTCCGGCACGTCTTCCCGCGGCCGGGCGGTGAACCGCCGAAGGCCTGGCAGGTGACGGTGCCCCTGCAGATCGTCCTGGTGCTCGTGGGGGTGATCGTCGTCGGCCAGGCCGTCCCGCCGTCCTATGCCGCGCTGGTCGGGGGCGTCGTCCTTTACCAGTTCCGGCCGCCGTGGTCATGGGTCACGGCGGCGTTCCTCGTCGTCGTCCCGGTGGAGATCGCCTGGTGGTCCACGCCCTGGGACGCGCAGGCCAACGCCCTCGTGTTCGGCACCGTTTTCCTCGGCCCGGTCTACGCGCTGTGCGCGTTGCCCGCCGTCGTGGCGCGGCTGGAGGAGGCGCGCCAGGAGACCACCCGGCTGGCGGTGGTGAAGGAGCGGCTGCGCATCGCGCGGGACGTGCACGACCTGCTGGGCTTCCAACTGTCGGCGCTGGTCCTGAAGGGCGAGCTGGCCGGACGCCTGCCCGCCGCCGACCCGGAGACGGGCCGCGCCCGGCTCGCCGAGCTGGCGGCGCTCGCCGAGCGCGCCCTGGCGTCGCTGCGGTCGATCACCCGGGAGCCGGCCGGTCTCCGGCTCGACGAGGAGGCGGCCACGGCCTGCTCGATGCTCGCCGCCGCCGGGATCGAGGCGCGCGTCGACCTCGCCGCGCCCGTGCCGCCCGGCCTCGACGACGTCCTGGCGGTCGTGCTGCGGGAGGCGCTCACGAACGTGGTCCGGCACGCGCGCGCCGGCGTCTGCTCCATCGAGGCGTCGCGCGACGGCGACACCTACCGCCTGCGGGTCACCAACGACGGCGTGCGCGCCGGGAACGGCGAGGCCGGCGACGCCGGGCGGCGCTCCGGTCCGGCGCGGAGCTCCCGGGACGGCGAGCGTTCCGGCACGGGGCTGGCCAACCTGCGCTGGCGGGCCGAGGAGGCGGGCGGGCGCCTCCTCGTCCGGAGCGGGACGGACGAGTTCAGCCTCAGCGTCGAGCTGCCCGCGGCGGTCACGGTCGAACGGACCGGCGCGCCGACCGCGGCCTGAGCGCGCAGGTCCCGGGCGGCGTGGACGGTTCAGAGCATCGAGCGTGGACGGCTCAGAGCAGCGAGCGCGGTCGGCTCAGGGCAGCGACCGCGGACGGTTCAGAGCAGCGAAGCGGGGACGGTTCAGAGCCAGCCGGCCTCGGTGGCGATCCGGATGGCGTCCACCCGGTTGCGCGCGTTCAGCTTGGTGACGGCGGAGGCCAGGTAGTTGCGGACGGTCCCGTAGGTCAGGCCGACCCGTGCGGCGATCTCGGCGGGCTCGGCGCCGGACGCGGTCAGCCGCAGCACCTCGGCCTCCCGGTCGGTCAGCGGGCTGCCCTGGACGGCCAGCGCGGCGAACGCGAGCTGCGGATCGACGACCCGCCCGCCCGCCGCGACGGTGCGGATCGCCCTGGCCAGCTCGGCGGGCCCGGTGTCCTTGACCATGAAACCCGCGACGTTCGCGGACAGCGCCCGGCGCAGCATGCCCGGCCGCCCGACGCCGGTGAGGACCAGCGTCCGGCACTCGGGCAGGCGCTCGCGCAGCAGGGCGGCGGCGCTCAGCCCGTCCATGCCGGGCAGCTCGACGTCGATCACCGCGACGTCCGGGCGGGTGGCGAGCGCCGTCGCGACGATCGCGTCGCCGGTCTCGACCTGCGCGACGACCTCGATGTCGACCTGCAGGTCCAGCAGCCCGGCCAGCGCCTCCCGAAGGATACGCATGTCCTCCGCCAACAGCACCCTGATCACACGTACCCCCGCCCGCCACCGTCCGACGACCCTCTGCCCGCAGCATAGAAGGTCGCGCCCCCCGTGTGGGTCAGGTCCCGGAGTCCCGTTCCAGGGACTCGCGCACGGCCTGCTGCCGGGCCGCCGTCTCCGGGGACAGCGACGACTGCGGCAGGTCCGCCACGTCGAACACCTCCCACAGCTCCAGCGCGACCCCGTCCGGGCAGCCGGGCGGGACGGGCAGCCGCAGAGCCCACTCGACGGCCTCCTCGCGGGAGCGCACCTGGATGATCCAGAATCCCGCGATGAGCTCCTTGGACTCGGTGAACGGGCCGTCGAGCACGGTCGGCCGGCCGCCGCGGTAGGCGATGCGCGCCCCCTTCGAGCTGGGGTGCAGCCCCTCGGCGGCGAGCAGCACGCCGGCCTTGGCCAGCGACTCGTTGTACTCGACCATCGCCTCGACGTACGCGGGATCGGGCAGGACCCCGGCCTCGGTCTCCGCGTTCCCCTTGCCCACGATCATGAACTTCACGACACCGTCTCCTTCGCGCGGCGCTCGGCCGGGACCCGGCCGGGCCCCCGCTCTCATCCTCGCGTCGAACCGGAGGCCCCAGGATCGACAGGCGTGACGGAGATTTCCACGGAGATCCCCCGGAACGCGAACGAGCGCGCGCCCGGAGGGATGGCGCGCGCTCGTTCGTGGGGAGAGCGGAGGGCGAGAAGGGGGAGGGGGAGACCTTGGGGAAGGTCAGGCCTTGTAGTTGGGGTAGCCGTAGCCGACGACCTGGGAGGTCGGCCGGACCCGGGCCTCGACGCGGCCGTTGCCGGTGTTGCCCTCGATCGTGGAGATGGTGCCGTCGCCGTTGTCCTTGGCGACGAAGCCGACGTGGTTGATGTCGTCGATGCTCTTGCTGCCGCTCCAGGAGAAGAACACGACGGCGCCCGGCTTGGGCGTGCTGCCCCAGCGGTGGTTGGCGGAGAACCAGCGGGCGTGGGCCACGGTGTAGGCGTCCCAGCCGACCTGCGGGCGGGCGCCGGTCTGCTCGCCGACCCAGGAGACGAACATCGAGCACCAGGCGGCGTTGAGGTACTCGGTCGGCGCGCCGCCGTCACGCTTGACGGTCTCCATCGCGCGCTGCGAGCTCGCGTACCACTTCTGGAACTTGGTGCCGCCACCGGCGGCGTTCTCGGACGTGCCGATCTGCGCGCGGGCGAGGCTGAGGACCTGGTCCGCGGTCACGTTGACCCGCTGGTTCGCGGCGGTGCGGTCGGCGGTCTGGACGACCGAGGACTTGGCGGCCGGGCCGACCTGCTCGGGAGTGTCCGCATGAGCCGGCGCGACGGCGCCGAAGGCGGCCGAGGCGAGGACGGTCGCGCCGAGGGTGGCGCGGATCGTACCGGGCGTGAGGGCACGGATGAGACGGTGCTTGGCCATCGAGAAGGGATGCTCCTTGCTTCCATGCCGCTTACCGGGTTAGCTGACGGGTTCGGGCGTGGAAGCTGCCCTACGGCACGCGGGCGTGCCGATTCACCCCAAGAGAAGTGGGTCCCCGGTTCCGCGCTCAGGCGGATTCAGCGGTCACAGGGGGGTCCTGTGAGTGATTTCAGAGGGGTCGGCAACGAACGGGCAAACCGGACGTAAGCCGACGAACAGGACTTAAGGTAATACATCCGGCAAGAGGATTACAAGTGGATAAATGCCCAGCTAGGAGAGCTGGGCCCGCGCGTGCTCCAGAAGCCCCATCATGGCGAGGCTTTCGTCGAGCGGCATGACCTGGCTCTCAGTCCGTCCCTCCGCCAGCGCGTCGCGCACCTCGCGCAGCTCCCCGGCGTAGCCGTTGTCGGCCGGGTCGAGCTCGTGAACCTCCGTCTCCATCGACGGTCCGCTGAGCACCAGGCGGCTCGGCGCCCAGAACGGCGCCTGGACGTCGGCCCGCATCCCCGTGCCCACCACGTACGCGCTGTTCGGGTACGGCGCGAGTAAAGACGTCTCCACGATCGCCCGCCGCCCGCCGGGGTAGACGAGCACGCCCCCGGCCTCGGCGTCCACCCCCGACGGCGCGAGGCTGCCCGTCATCCGCACCTCTGAGGGCGCCCCGAGCAGCAACTGCGCCAGCCCGAACGGATATATCCCCAGATCCAGCAGGGCGCCGCCGCCCAGCTCCGGCGCCCACAGACGGTGGGCGGGGTCGAACGGCAAAGCGAAGCCAAAGCTGGCATGAACGGAGCGGATCTCGCCGAAGCGCGGGTCGGCGGCCATGCGCCGGATGAGCGGGTTGAAGCGCATCCACATCGCTTCCATGAGGAACACCCCGGCCTCGCGGGCCAGGCGCACCATGCACTCGGCGTCGGCGAGCGAGGCGGCCAGCGGCTTCTCGCACAGCACGGCCTTGCCCGCCGCGATGGCCGCCTCGGCCACCGCCAGGTGCTGGGCGTGCGGCGTGGCCACGTACACGGCGTCGACCGCCGGGTCGGCGCACAGCTCCGCGTAGGAGCCGTAGGCCGACCCGGCGCCGAGCTCCGCGGCCAGCGCGGCGGCGCGGCCGAGGTCACGCGACCCGACCGCGGCCACCCGCATGCCGGGTTCCGCGGCGATGACCGCGCCCACGGTCCGCGCGATGCCGCCCGTGGCCGCGATGCCCCATGCCAGATCCCTCATGGCGAGGGATCATAGCTTTTTACCCGAATGTGGCGGGATCGGGGCCCAGGCGACGGTCGGCGTTGAGCGCCCCGATGGCCGCCAGATCCTCATCGTCCAGGACGAAGCCGAACACGTCGAAGTTCTCCCGGATGCGGGCGGGCGTGACCGACTTGGGGATCACCACGTTGCCGAGCTGGATGTGCCAGCGCAGCACGACCTGGGCGGGGGTGCGCCCGTGCTTGGCGGCCAGCGTCGCCAGCGCCGGCTCCTCCAGCAGGCCCTTGCCCTGGCCGAGCGGGCTCCACGCCTCCGTGAGGATGCCGTTGGCCTCGTGGAAGGCCCGCAGCTCGTGCTGCTGGAGCCACGGGTGCAGCTCGATCTGGTTGATCGACGGAGTGACCCCGGTCTCGTCCATCAGCCGGGTGAGCGCCTCGACGGTGAAGTTCGACACACCGATGGCCCGTACGCGGCCGTCGCGGTGCGCCTTCTCCATCGCCCGCCAGGCGCCGACGTAGGCGTCCTGCTTCGGCGCCGGCCAGTGGATGAGGTAGAGGTCGACCCGGTCGAGGCCGAGCCGCGCCAGGCTCTCGTCGAGGGCCTGCTCGGCGCGCCGGTGGTCGTCGTTCCACAGCTTCGTGGTGACGAACACCTCCTCGCGCGCCAGCCCGGAGGCGCGGACCGCCCGGCCCACCCCCTCCTCGTTGTCGTAGATCCTCGCGGTGTCGACATGCCGGTAACCGGCCTCGAAGGCCGTCGTGACGGCCCGCTCGGCCTCGTCCGCGGGAACCTGCCAGACGCCGTAACCCAGCTGGGGGATCGTGACGCCGTCAGTGGTGAGAATGAGCGAGTTCATGGCCTCCATTGTTCACGCCGCGTTCTTCGCGCCGTCAGGCACCCGGGCTACCGTGACCCCGTCATGCGATGTCAGAGCACCCGGCAGCGCCGCATGCCGGAGCCTCCGGCGGCGCGGAACGCCGGAGCGTCCGGCAGCGCCATAGCCGGCGTGAGCCCGGAGTGGGGGGAGCAGGGGTGGCGGAACGGGCGTCGGCCTGGGTGGAGTCTCCCCTCCAGATGCTCTGCGCCGTCGAGGCGCACCATGCCGGGCTGCTCGGCCCCGCCACCGTCGTCGTGCCCCGCGCCGGTCAGCGCGCCCTCAAGGCGACCCACCGCGAGCTGCGCCGCCTGTCGCTGCCCGACGGCCTGGAGCTGGCCCAGCCGTCCGAGGACCTGCCGCGCCGCATGAACGTCGCCGGCGACGCCTTCTCCGGCAAGGTGCAACTGCGCTGGCTCACCTCCCGGCCCGGCCGGCTCGTCGTCGTGGACGACGGCCTGGCCACGCTGCGGCTGCTGGAGCTGCTGGCGGCAGGGCCGTTCCGGCCGCTGCTGCGGGCCCGCGCCCACCCGGGACGGCTGCGCGCGGCGCTGGGGCTGGCCGCCGCGATCCGGCTGCGCGCCGGCCGCGTGACCGTCTTCACCGCCCTGCCGGTGCCCGACGACCTCGACCGGGCGGTCCGCGACGCCGGGTTCGACCTCGTACGCCATGACTTCGCCTGGCTGCGCTCCCAGCCGCCCACCGAGCCCGGCCCGGCCGAGCGGACCGTCGTGCTCGGCACGTCCCTGGTGCGCAACGGCCTCGTGCGCCGCGACCGCTACCTGCGCTGGCTGACCGACCTGGCCGGCGAGGAGCCGCTCGCCTACTACCCGCACCGGCGCGAGGACCCCGTGGACGTCGCGCTCATCCGGGAACGGCCCGGCATCACCGTGCACGACGGCGGAGCGCCCGCCGAGCTGACCCTGCGCGGGCTCGACGCCGGGCAGCGCGTGCTCAGCCTGCCCTCGACCGCCATCGCCTCGCTGCGGGTGCTGCTCGGCCCGCGCGGCGTCGCGGTGGAGCCGGTGACCGTGCCGGACGACTGGTGGACCAGCGGGGCCGCCCCCGCCCTGCGAACGCATCTGACAGGAGTGACCGGGTGAGAGTGCTGGCGGTCGCCGACTCCGACTCGTACCTGAAATGGGCGGCCTGCCTGCTCGGCGACCTGCCGGCCGGCTGCGAGACGGACCTCGTGGTGGTGCGCACGCCCATCGCGCCCTCGCCGCAGCAGATCGCCGCGGCCGTGGGCGGGCGTCCCGCGCCGCCCGTGCTGTCCGCCCGCGCGCTGCGGCGCGAGGCCGAGCGGAGCCGGCCGGACGTGATCCTCGTCGCCTGCACCGGCCCCGTCGTGGACGTGCTGGTCGCCGAGGTGCTGGACGGGCTGCGGCCCCGGCCGGTGTTCGCCACCGGCCTGCCCGGCATCTCGGTGCCCGCCACCGAGAAGGCGTGGCTCTTCCGCAGCGGCTGCGACCTGTTCGTGCTGCACAGCCGCCGGGAGGTGGCCGAGTTCGGGGAGATCGCCGCCCGGCTCGGCGGGGGAGGGGCGATCGGGCTGGCCCGGCTGCCGTTCCTGCGTCCCGGCCGGGCCGCGGCCGGCGGGAACCGCGTGGTGTTCGCCACCCAGGCCAAGGTGCCGGTGGAGCGGGAGGAGCGCGAGCGGGTGCTGCTCGCGCTCGGGCGGCTCGCCGAGCTGCGGCCGGACCTCGACGTGGTGGTCAAGCTGCGCGCCTTCGAGGGCGAACGGCAGACCCACCGCGAACGCTTCCACTACCAGCGGCTCTGGCGCGAGCTGGGGGAGCCGGGGCGGCTGAGCTTCGCGGCCGGGCCCATGCAGGAGCACCTGGAACGGGCCGCCGGCTTCGTGACGGTCAGCTCGACCGCCGCGCTGGAGGCCATCGCCCAGGGCGTGCCGTCGCTGGTGCTCGCCGACTTCGGGGTCAGCGCCGAGATGATCAACCTGGTGTTCGAGGGCAGCGGGCTGCTCGGGACCCTCGACCGGCTCGCGGAGGGCGACTTCCGCAGTGCCGACCCGGAGTGGTGCGCGGCCAACTACTTCCACCCGGCGGAGCTCGACGACTGGACGGGCCTGCTGGCGGGGTTGACCACCCGGGGCGCGACGCCGGCCCGGTCGCTGCTGGACGGTCCCGAGTTCGCCGCCGCCCGCCGCCGGGCCCGGCTGCGGCTGGAGGTGCCGCCGACCATGCTGCGCTACGGCTACCGGGCCAAGCGCCGGGTCCGCCGCTACCTGCGCGCCCTCACCTGACCGGCCCTCCCCGGAGGGGCCGTTCCGGGGAGGGCCGGGCGGGGGTCAGCGGGTGGCGCTGAGCTTGCGGCGCAGCCGGGCCAGGGCCGTCGGCCGTCCGGCCAGGCCGAGCGTCTCCAGCCGCTTGCGCTTGAAGTACCGCGGGTCGAACGGCATCCCCGACGGCCGCAGCTCCGGGTACGCCTCGGCCTGCATGCAGTAGCCGACCGCCCGCACCAGCGCCTGCAGGTCCACGGCCGGTGGCGGCGCCGCCGAGCCGTCCTCCGACAGCCGGGGCAGCAGCGCGTCCACGAGCGTGACCGGGATCCGGTTGCTGTTCTCGTACGGGGCCAGCCGGTCCAGCACCAGGCCCGTGCCGTACGAGGCGACCGGCAGGCTGAAGTAGCGCTGCGCCGTGACGAGCCCGGTCGAGAAGCAGCCGACGACCAGCTCCGGCCGCAGCGCCGCGAAGAACGCCTCGGCCGGGGTGCTCTCGTCGGCCACGATCAGCCGCACCCCGAGCCGCTCGGCCGCCGGGCGCAGCAGCCGGGCGTGGGCCCGCCCCGCCGACGGGTGCGGCTTGAAGACCACCGTGCGGTGGCCCCGGGCGGCCAGCGCGCGCAGCATCGCCTCGTGCAGCGCCGCCTCCTCCTCGGGCGTGACCATGTCGAGCGCCGACAGGTACTGCCCGAGGATCATCGCCCGGGCGTCCATCATGTCGGGCGCGGTGGCCGTCACCTCCCGCACCACCGACAGGAACGCCGCGTCGGGCAGCACCTCGGCGGGCACCCCGTACTCGCTCAGCAGCAGCGGCTCCAGCCCCGGCACCAGATCCAGGTGGAGCAGCCGGGTGACGCGGCGGAAGATCTCGGCCGGCAGCGGGTCCCGGGTCGGGCCGTAGCTCATCAGCCCGTCGGAGTAGACGGTGATCGGGCAGTCGCGCACCAGCCCGGCGATCGTCCGGGCCGGCGGCACCGCGATCGACTCCAGCACCAGCTCGTCCACCTCGCCGAGCCCCAGATGGGCGCGGATCAGCCGCTCCATCATCGGCACCTCGATCACCCGGGCCTTCCAGTCCGACGGGTGCAGCGGCGCGATGAGGTCGTTCCAGGAGTGGATCTCGTCGAAGCGGGAGCGCAGCGCCGCGAAGCCGGGCGCCCGGTCCAGCGGCACGGCGACCTCGGGGATCGCCGCGTTCGTCGACACGACGAGCACGCGGCGGCCGTCGCCGCCGTCTCCGATGCGGTCGGCGTCGATCGCGGCAGCCAGCGACATGGCGCCGAACAGCGTCGAGGCGTAGCAGACCGTCGTCATGAATCCTCCCGATCCCGGCGTGGCCGGACGAGGGGGCTGGGGGGCAGGTCCGGCAGCAGCGCCCGCAGCGCCGTCTCCCGCTGGAGCGACATCCGCGAGACCGCGTCCACGACCAGGGCGGCGGGCAGCGCCCGCACCGCCTGCGCGCCGCGCTCCTCGAAGCGGGCCCGCAGCCGCGGCGTGAACCGGCCGGCCAGCTCCAGGTGGTGGGCGAGCAGCGCGCAGAAGTTGCGCACCGCCTTGGGCAGGAACTCCTCCTCCAGGTCCTTGAAGACCAGCTCGAAGGCGTCGAAGAAGTGCAGCTGCCGCTCGTCGCCGACCTGCGTCAGCGACCCCGCCACCTGCCGCCGGTAGAAGACGCCCGCGATCGACACCACGGCGAACGTGGCCGCCTCGCGGTGCAGCCGCCAGATCCACGGCCGGTCCTCGGCGGTGTGCAGCGAGCCGGGGAAGTGCAGCAGGTCCCGCAGCGAGCGGCGGTAGACCCCGGCCCACGCGTACGGGTAGTCGACCATGGTGCGCACGTCGGCGGGCAGGATCGCGCTCCTGGGATCGAGCACCACGCCCCGCCGCGCCAGCGGAGCGCGGTGCACGACCCGTTTGCGGCCCTCGGCCTGGACGTGGTCGACCCGGACGAAGTCGCAGCCGAGCCCGTCGATCGCCGCGACGAGCCGTTCCAGATAGCCGGGGGCGAGCCAGTCGTCGCCGTCCATGAACGTGACGTACCGGCCCGACGCGGCCGACAGCCCGGCGTTGCGCGCGTCCGCGAGCCCCAGCGGCGCGGGGTTGCGGATCACGGACAGGCCGGGCAGGTCGCCGTGGAAGTCCTCGACGATGTCGGCGGTGGCGTCCACCGACCCGTCGTCCACCACGATGAACTCGAAGTCGCGCCGGGCGTTGCGGCGCAGGGAGGCGAGCGCGTCGGCGATGAAGCGCTCGCCGTCCCGCACCGGCACGACGACCGAGAGAGTGATCAAGTCTTTCCTTGCGGGGACGAGAGGGGACGGGTCAGGCGGTGACGCGGCGCAGGCGGGCCTTCGGGGCCTCCTCGCCGGGGAAGACCCGCTTGACGCCGTCGCCCATGGCCTGCTCGATGATCCGGATGTCGCGCACCAGGTGCTCCAGCCCGGACGGCTCCAGCGAGGCGGCGTGGTCGGAGCCCCACATGGTGCGGTCGAGCGTGATGTGCCGCTCCACGCACACCGCGCCGAGCGTCACCGCGGCCAGCGAGATCTGCAGCCCGCGCTCGTGGCCGGAGTAGCCGACCGGCACGCCGTAGCGGTCCTTGAGCGTGGTGATCGTGCGCAGGTTCGCCTCCTCCGGCGGCAGCGGGTACGTGGAGGTGGCGTGCATCATGATCAGCTTGCTGGTGCCGAGGATCTCGACGGCCTTGTCGATCTCGGTCAGCGTCGACATGCCCGTGGACAGGATGACCGGCTTGCCGGTGGCGGCCAGGGCGCGCAGCAGCTCGTGGTCGGCGACGCCGGCCGAGGCCACCTTGTGCGTCAGGACGTCCATCTCCTCCAGGAACTCCACGGAGGGCACGTCCCACGGCGAGGCGAACCAGTGCAGGCCCCGCTCGTCGCAGTACTTGGCGATCTGCCGGTACTCGTCCAGGCCGAACTCGGTGCGCTCCTTGTACTCCAGGTACGTCATCTCGCCCCACGGCGTCTGCCGGATCTGGCCCTTCTGCTCCTCGGGCACGCAGATCGCGGGGGTGCGCTTCTGGAACTTGACCGCCTGGCACCCGGCGTCGGCCGCGACGTCGATGAGGCGGCGGGCGATGTCGAGGTCGCCGTTGTGGTTGATGCCGATCTCGCCGATCACGTACACCGGCATGCCGTCGCCGACGAGCACGTCACCGATGGCCACCGGCGCGGGGGCGGTCCTGGGCCGGGCCTGGACGGGCCCGCCGGGGGCCGCGGAGGACAGGGTGGGAGCCGCGGACGGGGCGGGCGTGCCCGGGACCAGCGGGGTCACGGGCGCGGCGGGGGCCGGGGCGGGGCGGGCGGCCAGGACCCGGTCGCACAGCTCGCGCACCGCGCCGGCCCCGCCGACGCGGGTGAGCACGACGCGGGCGGCGGCCCGCACCTTCGGGTTGGCGTCCGGCACCGCCACGGGCCAGCCCACCTCGCCCATCGGGCCGAGGTCGTTGACGTCGTTGCCGACGTAGGCGACGCGGGCCGGGTCGAGGCCCTCGATGGCCAGCCAGTCGCGCAGCACGGTCCGCTTGTCGGCGAGCCCCTGCAGCACGGGCACGCCGAGCTTGCGCGCCCGCGCGGCGACGACCGGGTTGTGCTCGGTGGACATGACGAGCACCTTGACCCCGGCCCTGCGCAGCAGCGAGACGCCCATGCCGTCGGAGCGGCTGACGAGGACCATCTCGCGGCCCTCGGAGTCGACGTAGGCCCGGTCGTCGGTGTGGACGCCGTCGAAGTCGGTGATGACGGCGTCGACGGCGATCGGCTCCGGCTGATCCACGAACGGGGCGAGCGCCCGGACCAGCTCCAGGTCCTCGGGGTCGTCGACCTCGATGCCGTGCCGGGCCGGGACGGGCTGGACGCCGACGGTGCCGAAGAAGCGGTGGCCGTGCTCGCGCAGGCCGGCGGTGCGCATGGCGTAGAAGGCGCCGTTCTCGCGGAACTGCGGCTCGCGCTCCTGCCGGCGCGGCCGGACGGCCGGGTCGTGGTTGACGCCGGCGCCGGCGGCCGTCCACAGGAACTCGTGCGTCGGCAGCCCCGACACGACCGAGTCGGCCTCGCCGTCGAGGATCCTGCGCACGGCGGCGGACAGGTCCTCCGGGTCGATGAAGGCGCTGGTGCACTGCACGAGCACGACCACCTCGGGGTCCTCGCCGAGCGTGTCCAGCGCGTGCAGCACCGCCGACTCGCTGGAGGCGGTGGCGCCGCTCAGCTCCTCCGGGCGGTCGACCACGAGCGCCCCCGCCTGCCTGGCGGTCTCCGCGATGCCGGCGTGGTCGGTGCTGACCACGACCTGGTCGATCAGCTCGGCGCGCAGGCAGGCGCGCACCGCGCGGGCCACCAGCGGCACCCCGCCGACCGTGGCGAGGTTCTTCAGGGGGACGCCCGCCGAACCTCCGCGGGCGGGAACTACGGCCAGGACTCGCAAGGTGTCTCCTCAGTGCTGTGGGATGCACCCAGAAGCTAGAGGCCCGGATTGAACGACCAGCGTCAGCGCCATTAACGTTCCGTGGGTATCCGGTAGAGCAACTCTGGACGGCCGACCCCGCCGTACTGGGGGAAGCGCACCGCGACGCCCCGCTCCACCAGGTACTCCAGGTAGCGGCGGGCCGTCACCCGCGACACCCCGGCCGCCGTCCCCACGGCCTGCGCCGAGACGCCCTCGGGCCGGTTGCGCAGCTCGGCCGCGACCGTGTCCAGCGTGTCCTGCGTCATGCCCTTGGGCAGCTCGCCGCCGGTGCCGCGCAGCGTGCCCAGCACCCGGTCCACGTCGCCCTGGCCGACGATCTCGCCGGCCTCCCCGCGGAAGGCGGCGTAGCGGGTCAGCTTGTCGCGCAGGGCCGCGAACGCGAACGGCTTGAGCAGGTACTGCGAGACGCCCAGCGACACCGCCGAGCGCACCATCGCCAGGTCGCGCGCCGAGGTGATCGCGATGACGTCGCACAGCAGCCCGCCGGCCCGTACGGCCCGGCACACCTCCAGCCCGTGCATGTCCGGCAGGTACAGGTCGAGCAGGATGAGGTCCACCGGCGTGTGCCGCAGGAAGCGCAGCGCGTCGCCGCCCGAGCGGGCCACCCCGGCCACCCGGAAGCCGGGCACCCGCTCCACGTAGATGCGGTTGGCCTCGGCGGTGATCTCCTCGTCCTCGACGACCAGCACGGTGATCATCGGACCCGCTCCGGCACCGGCAGCCGCACGGCGAACACCGAGCCCTCCACGTGGATCGCGCCGCCCAGCCGCCGCACCGCCTGGCCCACCAGCGCCAGGCCCAGCCCGTGCCCGTCGCCCTTGGTCGTCCAGCCGCGCCGGAACGCCTCGTCCGAGGTGAGCCCCGGCCCGTCGTCGGCCACCCGGATCAGCAGCTCGCCCGCGTCGGCGCGCAGGCAGACCTCCACCCGCGAGGCCGCGTCGATGGCGTTGTCGATGAGGTTGCCGAGGATGGTGACCAGCTCCCGCGTGTCGATGCCGAGGTCGTCGAGGTCGCTGTCGGGGCTGATGACCAGCTCGGCGCCGCGCTCGGCCGCCTCCGAGCTCTTGCCGAGCAGCAGCGCCGCCAGCACCGGCTCGCGCACCGCGGCCATCACCTGGTCGGTCAGCTCCTGCGCGGCCCGCAGCTCGGCCGTGGCGAACGCCACCGCCTGCTCCGTGCGGCCCAGCTCGACCAGGGTGATGACGGTGTGCAGCCGGTTGGCCGCCTCGTGCGCCGCCGACCGCAGCGCCTCGGCGAAGCCGCGCTCGGCGTCGAGCTGCCCGGCCAGCGCCTGCAGCTCCGTGTGGTCGCGTACGGTGACGACCGTGCCGAGGCGGCTGGCCGCGCTGTTGACCGCGAGCACGCGCTCGCCGACCAGGTGGACGCGCTCCTCCCGGGTGGTCAGCACGTCGGCGAGGCCGAGGTCGGCCACGTGCCGCCCCTCGGCGTCCTCCGGCAGGTTCAGCAACTGGCGGGCCGCGTCGTTGCAGAGCGTCAGCGTGCCGTCCTTGCCGACGAGCAGCAGGCCCTCCCGTACGGCGTGCAGGACGGCGTCGTGGTGCTCGTGGATGCGGCTCAGCTCCAACGGCCCGAGCCCGTGGGTCTGGCGGCGCAGCCGCGAGGTCACCAGCCACGTGCCGCCGGCGCCCAGCCCGAGGGCGAGCGCCGTGATGAGGCCCGTCCACACCAGGATCACGAACAGCTCGGCGCTGACCTTCTCCACCTTGATGCCCACGCTGACCAGCGCCGTGACGGAGCCGCCGACGCGGACCGGCACGACGGCGCGCACCGACGGGCCGAGCGTGCCGGTGTAGGTCTCGGTGAACGGGTGGCCCCGCAGCGCCTGCTCGGTGTGGCCGAGGAAGCGCCGCCCGATCTCGGCCGGGTTGGGATGGGTGTAGCGGGTGCCGTCCGGCTTCATGATGGTGACGAAGTCGACGCCGGTGTCCAGGCGCACCCGCTCGGCGTACGGCTGGAGCCGGGTCGTCGGCGACGGGCCGGCCAGGGCCGCCCGCACGTCGGGGGAGGCCGCGACGCTGAGCGCCACGGCCTGGGAGGTGGCGGCGGCCTGCCCGCTCACCACCTCGCGCGCCAGCACCGACTCCAGCACGGCGCCGCCCGCCACGGCCACGGCGATCACGACCAGCTGCAGGAGCAGCATCTGCCCCGCCAGGCTCCACTGTCGCATCCGGACCTCTTCGTCACTCTTCACCTCGTCCGTCGCGGATCCGGTGAACGAAACTTACGCAATGGTGACCTGGGTCACCCCCGCCCGCATAGTCACGCAGAGAGAACACTCGTCCACGACGCTTGGAGAGCCGCCCATGCGTGACCGCACCCGCTACCTCTATCTGGCCGTCATCGTGGCCGTGCTCGCCGGAATCGTGGTCGGATTCGTCTGGCCGGACGTGGGCCTGGCGCTCAAGCCGCTCGGCACGGGATTCGTGGCACTGATCAAGATGATGATCAGCCCGATCATCTTCTGCACGATCGTGCTCGGCGTCGGCTCCGTCACCAAGGCCGCCAGCGTGGGCAAGGTCGGCGGGCTCGCGCTCGGTTACTTCCTCGTCATGTCGACTGTAGCCCTGGTCATCGGGCTGGTGGTCGGCAACCTCATCGACCCGGGCAGCGGCCTGCACCTGACCGCCGCGGCCAAGGAGGCGGCGGCGGCCGAGGCGGCCAAGGGGGAGGCGACGAACACGGTCGACTTCCTGCTCGGCATCATCCCGACCACGCTCGTGTCGGCGTTCACCGAGGGACAGGTGCTGCAGACGCTGCTGGTGGCGCTGCTCACCGGCTTCGCGCTGCAGGCCATGGGCCCCAAGGGCGCGCCCATCCTTGGCGCCATCGGCCACATCCAGCGGCTGGTGTTCCGCATCCTCGCCATGATCATGTGGGCGGCGCCGGTCGGCGCGTTCGGCGCGATCGCGGCCGTCGTCGGCGCCACCGGCCTCGACGCGCTCAAGAGCCTGGCCGTCATCATGGCCGCCTTCTACATCACCTGCGCCCTGTTCGTCGGCGTCGTGCTCGGCACGCTGCTGTGGCTGGTCGCCCGGATCAACCTGTGGTCGCTGCTGCGCTACCTGGGCCGGGAGTTCCTGCTCATCCTGTCCACCTCGTCGTCGGAGTCGGCGCTGCCGCGGCTCATCGCCAAGATGGAGCACATGGGCGTCAGCCGCACCGTGGCCGGCATCACCGTGCCGACCGGCTACTCCTTCAACCTCGACGGCACCGCCATCTACCTGACCATGGCCACGCTGTTCATCGCCTCGGCGACGGGCGACCCGCTGCAGTTCGGCGAGCAGCTCGGGCTGCTGCTGTTCATGATGATCGCCTCGAAGGGCGCGGCCGGCGTGACCGGGGCCGGGCTCGCCACGCTGGCGGGCGGGCTCCAGTCGCACCGCCCCGAGCTGGTGGACGGCGTGGGCCTCATCGTCGGCATCGACCGGTTCATGTCCGAGGCGCGGGCGCTGACCAACTTCGCCGGCAACGCCGTGGCGACCGTGCTGGTCGGCACGTGGACGGGCGGGTTCGACCGGGAGCGGGCCCTTCGGGTGCTGGCCGGGCACGACCCGTTCGACGAGGCCACGCTGCTGGACGACGAGGAGCGGGAGCCGGAGCCGCCGGCGGCCCAGGCCGACCGGGAGATGTCGCCGGTCTGACTCCCCTGAGCCGCATCGGCCGGGCGCCCCTCGTGGGCGCCCGGCCTCGCCCGGGTCAGAACGGCCTGCGGCCTATGCCCGCGTACCCCATGCGGGCGATCTCCTCGTCGATCAGGGGAGGGTTCTTCGGGTCGACGAACGGCCAGCCGGTCTCCTCGCCCAGCCCGGTCGCCAGTCCGGGCGGGATCAGCTCGAAGTCGCCGAAGAACGCGGCGATCTCCGCCCCGGGACGCGGGCAGAACGGCGCGTTGGCCTGCTTGTAGAAGTCGCTGACCCGGCGCACCTGCTCGGGCGCGCTGTCGGTGCCCACGTGCGAGATCGCGAGGTAGCTGCCCGGCGCCAGCGCCTCACGGTAGCGGGCCACGAACCCCTGCGGGTCGTCCTCGTCCGGCACCAGGTGCAGGAAGAACATCATGAGCAGCGCCACGGGCCGCTCGAAGTCGATCAGAGCGCGCACCGAGGGGTGCTCCAGGACCTCCTCCGGCCGCCGCGCGTCGGCCTGCACCATCGCCACCCGGTCGGGGGCGGCCAGCAGGGCCCGGCCGTGGGTGGCCACCACCGGGTCGTTGTCCACGTACACCACCCGGGCGTCGGGGACGTGCCGCAGGGCGGCCTCGTGCACGTTCTCCCGCGCGGGCAGCCCCGACCCCAGGTCGAGGAACTGGGTGATCCCCTGGTCGCACAGGTACTTCACCACCCGGCCGATCAGGGCGCGGTTCTCCTGGGTGCCGACCCGGATGTCGGGCATCACCTTGAGCACCATGTCCGCCAGGTCCCTGTCGGCCTGGAAGTTGTCCTTACCGCCGAGGAAGTAGTCGTACATCCGCGCCGCGTTGGGAACGTGCGGATCGATGCCCACCGGCGCCTGCTCCATCATGGCGTCCATGATTCCGGATATGAGGGAGTTGAAGCCACTCAAACCCCTGATGTCCCAGGCTTTTCGGCAGGTCTGTCGGTCCGGCAGGGCGTCGAGGGCAGGCGCAGCACGAAGCGCGCGCCGCCCTGGCAGTCCTCGACGGTCAGCTCGCCGCCGTGGGCCACCGCCACGTCCCGCGCGATCGCCAGGCCCAGCCCGGTGCCGCCCGCGTCGCGGCTGCGCGCCGCGTCCAGGCGGGTGAACCGCTCGAAGATCCGCTCGCGGTCCACGGCGGCGATCTCCGCGCCGTCGTTCTCCACGGCCAGCACGGCTACGCCGTCCTCGCACCCCACCGACACCCTGACGTACCGGTCGGCGTGCCGCTCGGCGTTGTCGAGCAGGTTCGTCAGCACCCGGGCGAGCTGGAGCCGCACGCCCTGGACGAGCACGCCGTCCTCGACCGCCAGCCGGATCGGGACCCGGTCCTTGCGGACGGACAGCTCCTCGCGGACCAGCTCCCCGAGGTCCACCCACTCCTTCGCGGCGTCGTCCGCGCGCGAGCCGATCCGGGCCAGCAGGAGCAGGTCGGTGATGATCGCCTCCAGCCGGTCGGTGTCGCGCAGCGCGCTGGTCACGAGGGCGTCGAGGTCGGTGTCCTCCGGGTAGAGCTGGGCGCTCTCCAGCTGGGCGCGCAGCCCGGCGATGGGGGTGCGCAGTTCGTGGGAGGCGTCCGAGGCGAACTGGCGCTGCTGGCGGGCCGAGCGCTCCAGGCGCGCGAGCGTGCCGTTGATGGAGGCGGCCAGCCCGGACAGCTCGTCGTCCCCGGCCGGCTGCACCACGCGGCGGCTCAGGTCGCTGGCCTGGATCTCGTCGAGCTGGGCGCGCATGGCCGCCACCGGCCGCAGGGCGCGCCCCATGATCATCCAGGTGGCCCAGCCGGTGATGCCGATGAGGATCGCGATCTCGATCGCGGCCACGGTCTCCAGGG
The DNA here is from genome assembly GCF_013363975.1 of Nonomuraea montanisoli. Classification (GTDB taxonomy): domain Bacteria; phylum Actinomycetota; class Actinomycetes; order Streptosporangiales; family Streptosporangiaceae; genus Nonomuraea; species Nonomuraea montanisoli. Next base: position 279,281 of record NZ_JABWGN010000008.1, read on the forward strand.
TGTGGTCGCTCAGCACGGCGGGGGCCCGGCGCCCGGCGTACACGACGCTGGAGTCCGCCTCGAGGGACACGCGGACGGCGGTCAGGTACAGGCACATCTGCGGCACGCAGGGCCGTGAGGTGATGACGCGGTCGTCGGGGGTCGGCCACACGTCGCTCAGGCGCGGCATGGCGGCGGCCCCGTCACTGGCCGCGCTGACGGTGCCCTGGGGGTTGACGATCTGGATGAGCGGCACGGTGGGGTCGAGCACCGGGATCCGGCCGCCCCGCCACAACGCTCCGGCGCGGGCCTCGGAGGCGATCCGCTCGGCGGTGTTGCGGGTGTCGCGTGACACGCTGGCCGCGACCCAGGCGCGCGTCACGGTGACCGCCCCGATCCCGAACGGGATCAGCAGCACCGCCGCGACGAGCGTCGTGACGAGCGTGACACGTCCGCGCAGGGAGCGTGCCCAGATGCGGGACACGCCCCGAGGTTACTAACCGTGACATTCGCCGTTAGTCGCGTGAAGGAAAAGATTCCCCCAATGCCCGCCGGCCCCGCCCGTCCGGCGCTCGGACAGGCCCTCTCAGGGACGCGCCCACGGACGACGGGCCCTCACGCGGGACGCGCCCGGGCGCGCGCCTGGCGCGGTCGCGACCGGGTGCCCTGTGGGGGCCCGTCCCGCGACGCCGTGCAGGGAGGGGGCGCGGGACGGGCGGGGGATCGGAAGCGGGTGGGGGGCCGGGTCAGGCGGTCTCGGGGCCGAGCTGCAGCCAGATCGTGGTGTCGGGGGCCACCGCGCCGGGGTCGGGCTGCGGGCCGCTCGACAGCAGGACCTCGCCGGACAGCCCCAGCTCGGCCAGCGACACCGGCTCCTCGCCCGTGTTGAGCACGACGGCGAGCCCCGGGGAGCGTTCCAGCGCCAGCACGTCCTCGCGCAGCTCCGGCGCCGGGACCTCCAGCCAGCGCAGGGTGCCGCCGCCCAGCGCCGGGTGCTCCCTGCGCAGCCGCAGCGCCGCCCGGTAGAGGTTCAGCGTCGAGCCGGGATCGTCCTGCTGCGCCTCGGCCGACAGCTCCCGCCAGTCCTCGGGGATCGGCAGCCACGGCTCGCTCCAGCCGCAGCCGGGCCCGGTGGTCCACGGCAGCGGCACGCGGCAGCCGTCGCGGCTCTCGCCGCTGCGCTTGAACGCCGGGTCCTGGCGCAGCTCGTCGGGCAGGTCGAGGACCTCCGGCAGGCCCAGCTCCTCGCCGTTGTAGAGGTAGGCGGAGCCGGGCAGCGCCAGCATGAGCAGCGTGGCGGCGCGGGCGCGGGCCAGGCCGCCGTGGCGGGTGACGTGGCGCGGCTTGTCGTGGTTGGACAGCACCCACGTGGTGGGCGCGCCGACCAGCTCGGCCTCGGCCAGCGACTTCTCGATGACCGTGCGGAACGACTTGGCGTGGTAGTCGGCCATCATGAAGTCGAACGAGAACGCCTGGTGCAGCTCGTCGGGCTGCACGTAGCGGGCGAGCCGCTCGGGCGAGGCCACCCACGCCTCGGCCACGGCCATCCGGCCGCCGGGGTAGGAGTCGAGGATCGGCCGCCACTCGCGGTAGATGTCGTGCACGCCGTCCTGGTCGAAGTACGGCACCCGCTCGTCGCCGAGCAGCTCGACCTGGCGGCCCTCCTTGGGCCCGACGTCCGGCAGCCCGGCGTCCTTGATCATGCCGTGGGCCACGTCGACGCGGAAGCCGTCGACGCCCCGGTCGAGCCAGAAGCGCAGGATGTCGCGGAACTCGGCGCGCACCTCGGGGTTCTCCCAGTTGAGGTCCGGCTGCTCGGGCGCGAACAGGTGGAGGTACCACTGCCCGTCCGGCGTCCGGGTCCACGCGGGGCCGCCGAAGACCGACTCCCAGTCGTTGGGGGCGTCGCGGAAGATGTAGCGGTCGCGGCGCTCGCCGCGCAGCGCCTCCTGGAACCAGGGGTGCCGGTCGGAGGAGTGGTTGGGGACCAGGTCGACGATGACCCGGATGCCGAGCGCGTGCGCCTCGGCGACCAGCGCGTCGAAGTCGGCCAGCGTGCCGAACATGGGGTCCACGTCGCGGTAGTCGGCCACGTCGTAGCCGGCGTCGGCCTGCGGCGAGGTGTAGAAGGGGCTCAGCCAGAGGGCATCGACGCCGAGCTCGCCTAGATAGCCGAGCCGGGCGCGCACGCCGGGCAGGTCGCCCATGCCGTCGCCGTCGGCGTCGGCGAAGCTGCGCGGATACACCTGGTACACGACGGCGTCGCGCCACCAGTCGTCGTCGGTCGCGGTGCCGGGCAGCGGCCCAGCGGCGGGCCGGGCGCCGGGCGGCGGGTGCGGCGTGGTGGCCATGTCGTCCTTCTTCCCCCATGGGTGGTTCGCGTTCCGATGCAGGATGACCTGTGCGCTCGCCGGAGGTCAAGCGCAAGTTGCGGAAACTTGCATGGATGCCTCTAGGGCCGGTCAGAGCGGGGGTTCTCGGGTCAACCTGGGGTCATGACGGGTCTGGATCCGGTAACGCTTTCTGCAAGTTCTTCCAATTCTTGCAAAGTCTCGCTAACGTCGCGGAAACACGAGCCGCCGCTGAGGCGGCCATATGGATCTTCCAGCGGCGGCGCCTCTCCCGCGTCGCCGCTCCCTCCGTGACCTCAGGAGGTCCGATGCGCAAGCGAGCCATGGGTGCGGCACATCTGGCGGCCCTTTCCGCACTGGCGGTCGCCGTGACGGCCTGCGGCGGCGGCGAGCCGGCCGCGCCCTCGGCGGCGCCCACCGGGTCGAGCGGCGCCACCGCGCCCGCCGCCCAGGGCGGCAAGCTCGTGATCTGGGCCGACCCCAACCGGGTCAAGGCCCTCAAGCCCTTCGCCGAGCAGTTCGGCACCGAGAACGGTGTGACCGCCGAGGTCAAGGAGATCAGCAAGGACAACCAGCAGGTCTTCCTGACCGCCTCGCAGCAGGGCAGCGGCCCCGACATCATGGTCGGCGCGCACGACTGGATCGGCAACCTCGTGCAGAACGGCGCCATCGACCCGGTCAACCTCACCGAGGAGCAGAAGGCCGCCTTCCCCGAGATCGCCATGAAGGCCGTCACCTTCAACGGCCAGGTCTACGCGGCGCCGTACGCGGTGGAGAACATCGCGCTGATCCGCAACACCGACCTCGCGCCCGACGCGCCCGCCACGATCGAGGACCTCGTCGCCAAGGGCAAGGCGCTCAAGGCGGCGGGCAAGGTCAAGGAGGTGCTCTGCCTGCCGGTCGCCCAGAAGGGCGACGCCTTCCACGTCTACCCGATCTTCGCCTCCGGCGGCGGTGCCCTGTTCGGCGCGACCGCCACGGGCGACCCCGACCCCAAGAAGGTGCTGGTCGGCTCGGCCGACTCGGTCAAGGCGTTCGACCGGCTCAAGGAGCTCGGCGAGAAGGGCGAGGGGGCGCTCAAGACCTCCATCACCAACGAGAACTACATCGCCACGTTCGCCGCGAAGAAGTGCGCCTTCCTCATCTCCGGCCCGTGGGCCATGGGCGACGTGAAGAAGGGCGGCTTCCCCTACGACATCACGCCCGTCCCGTCGTTCAAGGGCGGCAAGCCGGCCACCCCGTTCGTCGGCGTGCAGTCGTTCTTCGTCGCCGCCAAGGGCAAGAACAAGGCGCTGGCGCAGGAGTTCGTCGCCAACTACGTCACCAACAAGGACGTCGCCAAGGCCCTGTACGAGGCCGACCCGCGCCCGCCGGCGCTGACCGCGGCGCTCCAGGAGGTCCAGGCGGCCGACGCCGACGCCGGCAAGTTCATGGAGGCCGGCAAGAACGGCTTCCCCATGCCGGCCATCCCCGAGATGGCGGCCATCTGGGAGCCGTTCGGCATCGCCGAGGCCGCGGTCGTCAAGGGCGGCGACGCCGCCAAGTCCGCCGCGGCGGCGCAGAAGGCCATCGACTCCTCGCTCAAGAACTGACGCCATGGCGCACGACGCGCACGCGGCCGCGGACACCCGCAGGGGTCCGCGGCCGCGCCGGGAGGTCACCACGGCGTTCGTGGTGAGCAGGGTCGCGGTGCTGGCCGTGGCCGCCGCGCTCCTGCTCTACGCCGCCCCGCCGCTGGCCGCCGACGGATCGTGGGTGTCGCTCGCGCTGCTCTGCGCGGCGAGCGCGGGCATCGCCTTCCTCTACCTGACCCGGCGCTTCGTCCCGGCGAAATACCTCATCCCGGGCACCGTCTGCCTGCTCGCCTTCCAGGTCTTCCCCGTCCTGTACACGGTGAGCACCGCGTTCACCAACTTCGGCGACGGGCACCGCGGCGACAAGCAGGCGGCCGTCACCGCCATCGAGACCGGCTCGGTCCGGCAGGCCCCCGGCTCGCCCGAGTACGCGCTGACCGCGGCGGTGCGCGACGGCGAGCTGGTGTTCCTGCTCGTGGACCCCAAGACCAAGCAGGTGCAGGCCGGCTCCGGCCGGGGGCTCGCCCCGGTGACCGGCGCCCAGGTCGGCATCACCGGCAAGGTCCTGCGGGCCCCCGGCTTCACCGTGCTCAAGGCGCCCGAGGCCGCCGCCCGCGGCCAGGAGATCTCCAAGCTCGCCGTGCCCACCCGCGGCGGGGTGATCAAGGCCAACGGGCTGAGCCGCGCCGTCGAGGGCCGCGCCAGCCTCGTCTACGACGCCGCCTGCGACTGCGTCAACGGCGAGAACGGCCCCTGGAGGGCCGACGGGGCGCGCGGCTACTTCGTCAACGCCCGGGGCGATCACCTGGCGCAGGGCTGGCAGGTGAACGTCGGGTTCGGCAACTTCACCCGGGTCCTGACCGATCCGACGATCTCCGGGTACTTCCTCGGCGTCTTCGGCTGGAACCTGGTGTTCGCGCTGGCCTCCGCCGGCGGCACGTTCGTGCTCGGCATGGCGGTGGCCCTGGCCCTGCACCACCCCCGCATGCGCGGCACCAAGATCTACCGGATCGCGCTGATCCTGCCGTACGCGATGCCGTCCTTCGCCATGCTGCTGGTGTGGCGCGACATGTTCAACCGCGACTTCGGCCTGATCAACCAGCTTTTCGGGACGAACGTCGACTGGCTCGGCCAGACCGGCACGGCCCGCGCCGCGGTCATCCTGGTCAACCTCTGGCTCGGCTTCCCGTACATGTTCCTCGTGACGACCGGCGCGCTGCAGGCGATCCCGCGCGAGCTGACCGAGGCGGCCGCCATCGACGGGGCCTCGCCCTGGCACGGGTTCCGCAAGGTGACGCTGCCGCTGCTGCTGGTGGCGCTCACGCCGCTGCTGATCTCGTCGTTCGCGTTCAACTTCAACAACTTCAACGCCATCCAGCTCACCAGCGAGGGCGGGCCGTTCCCGGCGGAGAGCCCGCAGGTGGGCGCGACCGACCTGCTCATCACCTACACCTTCCGCCTGGCCTTCGGCGCGGGCGGCGCGCAGTTCGGCTTCGCGGCGGCGATCTCGGTGTTCATCTTCGCCCTCGTGGCCGTCATCTCGGCGGTGGCCTTCCGCCGCACCCGCAAGCAGGAGGAGGTCTACGCGTGAAGCTCGCGCTCCGGCACGGCTTCGTGCTGCTGATGTGCGTGTTCGCCCTGGTGCCGATCCTCTTCGTGGTATCGGCGGCGATCAACCCGCTCGGCACGCTGGCCTCCACCGACCTCGTGCCGAACGGGGCCAGTCTCGGCAACTTCGCCGACCTGTTCGGCAACGACCGCTACCCGTTCGCCCGCTGGTTCCTCAACTCGGTGTTCATCGCCCTGGCCGCGTCGTTCGCCAGCCTCATGCTGTCGATGATGGCCGCCTACGCCTTCAGCCGGATGCGCTTCCGCGGGCGCCGGGTGGGACTGCTGGCGCTGCTGCTCATCCAGATGTTCCCGCAGTTCCTGGCCATCGTGACGATCTTCATGATCTTCACGCGGGTCACCGAGCTGTACCCGGCGATCGGCTTCGACACCGTGTGGGGCCTCATGCTGCTCTACCTGGGCGGGGCGCTGGGCGCGAACACGTGGCTGATGAAGGGCTTCCTCGACACCGTGCCGAAGGAGCTGGACGAGGCGGCCACCGTGGACGGCGCCACCCACGCGCAGATCTTCTGGCGGGTCATCCTGCCGCTGGTCACCCCCATCCTGGCGGTGACCGGGCTGCTCGCCTTCATCGGGATCATGAGCGAGTTCATCATGGCCAGCGTGTTCCTGCGCGACCCCGAGAGCAAGACGCTCGCCGTCGGCATGTTCGGCATGATCGCCGGAGACCAGCGCAACGCCAACTTCGGCATGTTCGCCGCGGGCACGCTGATCACCGCGATCCCGACGGTCGGCGTGTTCCTGTGGCTGCAGAAGTTCATCGTCTCCGGCCTGACCGCCGGGGCCGTGAAGGGATAGGCGCATGCTGCTGTTCGCCGGGGAGCCGCACCACGACGGCTCCGCGCTCTACGTGTCCGACCTCGCGCCGTCGCTCGGCTCGCGGGTGACGGTCCGGCTGCGCGCGCCCCGCGCCGCCGGCGTCACCGCCGTGCACGTCCGCACGGTGGAGGACGGCGAGCCCCGCTTCACCGAGGCGGCCGTGGACGAGCTCAGGACGTCCTCGGACGTCACCGGGTACGGCCCCGACGACGTGTGGTGGCGCGCCGAGATCACCGCCGTGAACCCGGTGACCCGCTACCGGTTCCTGCTGCTCACGGCCCGCGGCCAGGCGTGGCTCACCGCCGGCGGCCTCCTCGCGCACGACGTGACCGACGACACCGACTTCCGGCTCGTCGCCCACGACGCGCCGCCGGCCTGGATGGCCGACGCGATCGTCTACCAGATCTTCCCCGACCGCTTCGGCCGCTCCGGCGCGTCCCGGCCGCTGCCCGGCTGGGCGCTGCCGCGCGACTGGGACCGCGACCCGGTCATCCCGAGCGGCCCCGGCACCTCCCAGCAGTTCTACGGCGGCGACCTCGACGGCGTCGTCCGCCACCTCGACCACGTCCAGGCGCTCGGCGTCGACACCGTCTACCTCACGCCGATCTTCCCGGCCCGCTCCAACCACCGCTACGACGCCGCCGCGTTCGACCGGATCGACCCGCTGCTCGGCGGCGAGGAGGCGCTGCGGCGGCTCGCGGACGCGGTGCACGAGCGCGGCATGCGGCTGCTCGGCGACATCACCACCAACCACTGCGGCGACACCCACCCGTGGTTCACCGCCGCCGTGTCCGACGTGAACGCCCCCGAGCGCGAGATGTTCTTCTTCGACCCCGACACCGGCGACTACGAGGCGTGGTTCGGGGTCAAGACGCTGCCCAAGCTCAACTGGCGCAGCGACCTGGTGCGCTCCCGCGTGCCGGCCGTTCTCCGGCGGTGGCTGGGGCCGCTCGACGGATGGCGCGTGGACGTGGCCAACATGACCGGGCGCCGCGGGGCGGACGACCTCACGCACGAGGTCGCGGCGCTGCTGCGGCGCGAGCTGGGGCCCGGGGTGGCGCTCGTCGCCGAGCACTCCCACGACGCCACCGGCGACCTCGACCGCGGCGGCTGGCACGGCACCATGAACTACGGAGGCTTCACGCGCCCCGTCTGGACCTGGCTGCGCGGCTCCGGCCTGGACCTGGCCACCTTCCTCGGCGTGCCCGGCGGGGTGCCCGCCCGCGACGGCACGGCGGCCCTGGCCACGGTCCGGACGTTCGCCGCGCGCATGTCGTGGCGCTCGCTCGTCCACTCGTGGCAGCTCCTCGACTCGCACGACACGCCGCGCATCCGCACCGTCACCGGCTCCCGCGCCCTCCACCTGGTGGCGCTGGGCCTGCAGGCCACGCTGCCGGGCACGCCGATGGTGTTCGCGGGCAGCGAGTTCGGCCTCACCGGCGTGAACGGCGAGCACGCGCGCACCCCCATGCCGTGGGACCGGCCGGCCGACCAGGACCTCGCCACCCTCGCGGCCTACCGGGAGCTGTTCGGGCTGCGGCGCGCCGAGCCGGCGCTGCGGCACGGCGGGCTGCGCTGGCTGCACGCCGACGCCGACCACCTGGTGTTCGCCCGGGAGAGCGAGGCCGAGACGCTGCTCGTGAGCGCCCGCCGCGCGCCCGGAGCCCCGCTGCCGCTGCCCGGGCCGGCGGTCCCCGTCTACAACAGTTCGGACACGAACGCGATCCCGGGCGACGGACCCGCGCTGCGGATCTGGCGTCTGGCCCGGTGAGCCGATACGTTAACGCCCTGCCTCCTTGAGCCTTCAACTTGATGACCGGGCGTGGTGAGCGTGAACTTTCTGTCAGCGGCCGTCCTGACGTCGGCCCTGCTGCCGTTCCACACGGGCGCCACGCTGAGCGCGGGCACGACGTACTACGTCGACTCCAGGAAGGGCGACGACTCGGCCGCCGGCACCAGCGCCACCGCCCCGTGGCGCTCGCTCGACAAGGTCAACGCCGCCGACCTGAAGCCCGGTGACGCGGTCAGCCTCAAGCGCGGCAGCCGGTGGACCGGCACCCTCACCCTGTCCGCCAAGGGCACGGCCGCCCGGCCCATCGTCGTCCAGCCGTACGGCAAGGGCCCCCTCGCCACGATCAGCGGCGAGGAGGGCAACTGCGTCGTCGTCAGCGGCGACCACTGGCGCATCAGCGGCCTGCGCGCCTCCGGATGCCTGTGGGCCGGCTTCGAGGTCGGCGGTGACGGCAACCACCTGTCGGGGGTGCGGGCCGACCACAACATCACCGGCGTCTGGATCACCCCGACCGGCTCGCGCAACGTCGTGCGCGACAGCGTCATGGCCGACAACGACAAGATGAGCGTCAACGACGACACCCCCGACAACGACTCCGGGGCGTTCGGCATCCTGCTCAACGGCGACGACAACCTCGTCACCCGCAACACGATCACCGGCAGCGACGCGGCGAGCCGCGACTACGGCCGCGACGGCGCGGCCGTCGAGATCTTCGACGGCGACCGCAACCTCGTCACCTACAACCGCGCCCACGACAACGAGACGTTCACCGAGCTCGGGGCGATGAAGGGGAAGACGGCCACGGGCAACGTGTTCGCCTTCAACGTCGTCACCTCGTCGCTGCAGCAGAGCTCGTTCCTCGTCACCCGCGGCCCGCGGCACGTGGTGGGGCCGGTGCTGGGCACGATCGCGGCGCACAACTCGGTGTACCTGACCGGGCGGCGCACCGTCGGCTGGTCCTGCCACGGCGGCTGCTCGCCGTCGGTCCTGCGGCTGCGCAACAACGCCGTCGAGGTCGGCGGGCAGGCCGGTTACGAGGACGGCAGGGGCGCCGACGAGGCGGGCGGCGTCTACAAGGGCCGCTCGGCCCGCTTCCGGCCCGGCGCGAGGACCGCGATGGCCGACCCGCGCTTCGTCTCGCGCACCGACCTGCGGCTGCGGGCCGGCTCCCCGGCGCTGCGCAACGGGCTGCCGCTGTCGGCGGCCTGGTTCGGCGGCACGGCCCTGACCTCGGACATCGCGGGCCGGCCGCTGTCGTCGCCGCCGTCGGCGGGCGCCTACCAGCCCTGACGGTCAGGGGTGGGGGAGGCCGCGGATGATCATGTCGATGGCCGTCTCGTAGACGCGGTCCGCCTGCGCCGGGTCGTCGCGGCCGATGTGGCCCTGGCGCTCGGTCACCACCAGCCCCGCCACGAACCCGTGGAGCACGTCGGCGGTGGTCGTCCGCTCCTCCTCCGGAACGCCCGCGTCGGCCAGGATCGGGAACAGCACGTCCCAGATCCCGCCCTGGTGGTCGCCGACGGCCTCGGGGTGGGTGTGGATGTAGGCCCACAGCGACGGATAGCGCTGGACCATCCGCCGGTAGGCGTGGGCGAGATCGCGGAGCCGCTCCTGCCACGGCGACCCCGGATTGTCGGGCAGTGCCAGGCGCCCGGCCATGGTCTGGCAGATCTGGCTGATCAGCGCCGTCTTGTTGGCGACGTGGTGATAGAGCGACATGGGGTTGACGTCGAGGACCGCGGCGAGCTTGCGCATCGACAGCGCCTCGACGCCGCCCTCCTCCACCAGCCGCAGCGCCGTCGAGTGGATCTCCTCGGGGGTCAGGGGGGCACCCCTGCGCGCACTGACAGCCATACAGCGTATGCTAGCGATAGCCATACGGTGTATGGCTACGTCCGGCCAGTCTTTTGGCTGTTCGAAGGCGACATCCAGGGAGCGTCCATGAAGCAGATCCCCTCTCCGTCCGGCCTGCCGATCCTCGGCAACACCCTGCAGATCCCGGCGCACTCGCCCATGGCGCACTTCACCGAGCTCGCCGGCAGGTACGACGAGGGCCTCTTCCAGCTCGACATCCTCGGCCGCAAGGTGGTGTTCGTCTACGACCCGGACCTGGTGGCCGAGGTGTGCGACGAGACCCGCTTCCGCAAGCGGATCGAGCCGCCCCTGTCGATCGTGCGCGACTTCTCCGGCGACGGGCTGTTCACCGCCGAGCTGGACGAGCCGGTCTGGGGCCAGGCCCACCGCATCCTCATGCCGGCCTTCAGCCAGCGCTCGATGAAGGCGTACTACCCGCAGATGCTGGAGATCGCCGATCGGCTGATCGCCTCCTGGGCCGCCCGCCAGGGCGAGGACCTGCCCGTGTCGGACGACATGACGCGGCTCACCCTCGACGTCATCTCCCTGACCGGCTTCGGCTACCGCTTCGAGTCGTTCCGCTCGCCCGAGCTGCACCCCTTCCTCAAGGCCATGGGCGGCGCGCTGACCGAGGCCATGGTCCGCAACCAGCAGCTCCCCGTGGTCACCAAGCTGAAGCGCAAAAGCGAGGAGACCTACCGCCAGGACATCGCCACCATGCGCGAGCTGGTGGACGACGTCATCAGGCGGCGCCGGGCCGAGCCGTCCGGCGGCGCCAAGGACCTGCTCGGGCTGATGCTGGAGGCGTCCGACCCGCTCACCGGCGAGCGCCTGCCCGACGCCAACATCCGCGACCAGGTCCTCACCTTCCTCATCGCCGGTCACGAGACGACCAGCGGCCTGCTCTCCTTCGCCCTGTACAACCTGCTGCGCCACCCCCACACCCTGGCCCAGGCGTACGACGAGGTGGACCGGCTGCTGCCCGGCGACGAGCCCCCCACCTACGAGACGATCATGAAGCTGGACGTGATCCCGCGCGTCCTCGACGAGACGCTGCGCACCTGGTCGCCGATCCCCGCCTTCGCCCTCACCGCCATGGAGGACACCACGGTCGGCGGCTACCCCTTCCCCGCGGGCACGCCGGCCGTCCTCGTCCTGCCCGCGCTGCACCGCCACGCCAAGGCGTGGGAGCGGCCCGAGGAGTTCGACATCGACCGCTGGCTGCCCGAGCGCAAGCAGGAGCACCACCCGGCCGGCTACAAGCCGTTCGGCCACGGCGAGCGCGCCTGCATCGGCCGGCAGTTCGCGCTCACCGAGGCCCGGCTGACGCTGGCGATGCTCCTGCGCCGCTTCGCGCTCTCCGACCCCTCGGCGTACAGGATGCAGATCAAGCAGACGCTCACCCTCAAGCCGGAGGGCTTCACCCTCCGGGTGCGCGAGCGGCGCCCGCACGAGCGCTTCACCTCCGCCGTCGCGGTGACCGAGGACGACGAGCGCGGCGAGGGGCAGGACATCGCGGTGACCGGCGTGCCGCTCACCGTCGCCTACGGCTCCAACCTCGGCACCAGCTCCGACATCGCGGAGCGCTTCGCCGAGCGGGCCGGCCGGTCCGGGTTCGCCACCACGCTCACCACGCTCGACGACCTCGAACCGCCCCGCGAGGGCCTGCTCGTCGTCGTCGCCTCCTCCTACAACGGCAAGGCCCCCGACAACGCCCAGCGCTTCGACGCCCTCGACACGCTGCCCGACCTGTCCGGGGTGCGGCTCGCGGTCCTCGGCTGCGGCAACACCCAGTGGCCGACGTACCAGGACTTCCCGCGCCGCGCGTACGAGAAGCTGACCGCCGCCGGCGCCGTCCCGCTGGTCGAGCGCGGCGAGGCCGACGCCGACGGCGACTTCGACGGCGACGTGTCCGGCTGGACCGCCAAGCTGTGGGCGGCCCTCGCCGAGGAGTACAGCGCCTCGGCCGCCGACGCCGGCCCCCGCTACGAGGTGGAGGTGCTGACCGAGGCCGAGGTGCGGCCCGCCGTGGTCTCCGAGCGCGCCTTCGCGCTGACCGTCGTGTCCAACGAGGAGCTGACCTCCGACCCGGCCGGGCTCTGGGACTTCTCCGTGGAGGCGCCGCGGCCCGGCGTCCGCTCGATCGTGGCCGAGCTGCCCGAGGGCGTCACCTACTCCGCCGGCGACCACCTGGCCGTCTTCGCCAAGAACGACCCCGAGCTGGTGGAGTGGGCGCTGCGCTGCCTGCGCGTGCCGCGTGACCAGGTCGTACGGCTGCGCGCCCGGGGCGGCACGCACCTGCCGGTGGACCGGCCCGTCACGGCGGGGCTGCTGCTGACCGAGTTCGCCGAGCTGCAGGAGGTCGCCACCCGCGCCGACCTGGAGGCGCTGGCCGCCCACACCGGCTGCCCGTGGACCCGGCAGCAGCTCGCCGCCCTGTCCGCGGACTACGCCGACGAGATCCTCGCCAAGCGGGTGTCGCCGCTGGCGCTGCTGGAGCGCTTCCCGGCCGTCGAGCTGCCGCTGGCGGCGTTCCTGGAGATGGCCGGCCCGATCAAGCCGCGCTACTACTCGGTGTCGTCCTCGCCGCTGGCCGAGCCGGGCCGGGTGCGGATCACCGTCGGGCTCGTCGAGGGGCCGGCCTGGTCCGGCAGCGGGCGCTACCAGGGCATGTGCTCGGCCTACCTGGCCGCGCTCGCCCCCGGCGAGACGTTCTACGGCTACGTCCGGGTGCCCGCGCCGCCGTTCCGGCTGCCGGACGACCCGGGGACGCCGGTGATCCTTGTGGGGCCGGGCACCGGGTTCGCGCCGCTGCGCGGGTTCCTGGAGGAGCGCGCGCTGAGCGGGGCGAGCGGGCCGGTCGAGGTGTTCACCGGGTGCCGCCACCCCGGGCACGACTTCCTGTACCGGGAGGAGCTGGCGCGCTGGGCCGAGGCGCCGCACGTCCGGGTGCACGAGGCGTTCTCGGCCGTGCCGGGGCACCCGTACCGGTTCGTCCAGGACGCGGTGGCGGCCGAGGCCGGCCGCGTCCAGGAGCTGCTGGAGGCCGGCGCGCACGTGTACGTGTGCGGCGACGGGCTGCGCATGGCCCCCGCCGTCCGCGCGGCGCTCGCCGCCATCCACCGGGGCCGTACGGGCGGCGACAGGGAGGCGTGGCTGGCGTCCCTGGAGGAGCAGGGGCGCTACCAGCAGGATGTCTTCGCCTGACCGTCCCGGGGGCCGGGCGGCCTGTGCGGCCCGTGCGGCATGTGCGGCCTGCGCGGAAAGGCGCAGGCCGCAGGCGGCAAAGGCTCTGTGACGGACCTGCTGCGCGATCAAATATTGGGATATAACCGCAGCATGTGCGACATGTGCCTAAAACATTCTCGAAACGTTGTGGCGGCACTGTGGGAGCCCTCGAAAGGAGGGCGCCGATGCTGTTGCGACTGAGGGTGTCGCTGCCGGACCGGCCGGGCGCGCTCGGCCAGGTCGCCCGGGCGCTCGGCGCGCTGGGCGCCGACATTCTGCAGGTCACCGTGCTCGAACGCGAGTCGGGCCGGGCCGTGGACGACTTCACCGTGTCCTGGCCGGGCGCCGCCACGACCGACGAGGTCCGCGACCGGCTGTCAGGGGTGCCGGGCGTCCGCATCGAGGGCGTCTGGGCCACCCGGGAGGTGCCGGGCTCGGCGCCCGACTACGACCTGCTCATGCACGTCGCCGCCGATCCCGGGCGGGCCTTCCCGACGCTGGTGGACGCCCTGCCCGGGCTGTGCTGGGCCGAGTGGTCGCTGGTGCTGGCCGGCGGCACGGTGCGGCACGCCAGCCTGTCCGCGCCCGCCGTGTTCGACCTGGACGAGCCGCCCCTGCGCGCCACCACGCGCGTCTCCGAGAAGCTGCGGCTCATGCTGCTGCCGGTCGCCGCCCACGACATGCACGTGGTGGTCGCCCGCTCCGAGGGGCCCGGCTTCCACCGGGCCGAGGTGGAACGGGCGGCGCGCATCGTGGACGTCGTCTCCGCCCTGTCCCGGCGCTGAGCCCCGCGCCCCGCGCCCCGCGCCTCGCGCCGGGGACGTCAGCTCTGACGTCGACGCCGGTTACGTCCGCCCTGACGTTGACCCGGAAATCGGCGGGTCACTAGCGTGATCGGCGGAGCCGCGCGCGGATCCGCCCCCGCACGGCGCTGACGGAGGAGCGGCAGATGGACTTCGAGCTGACCGACGAGCAGCGGGCCTTCCGGGAGACGCTCCGGGCGTTCGTGGACAAGGAGATCGTGCCGGTCGCGACCGAGTGGGAGCACTCCGGCCGCTATCCCACCGAGATCGTGGACACGATGCGGCGGATGGGGCTGTTCGGCCTGTCGGTGCCCGAGGAGTACGGCGGGCTGGGCGCCGACATGGTGTCCTTCGCGCTCGTCTTCGAGGAGATCGCGCGCGGCTGGATGGGCGTCGCGGGAATCCTGGGCTCCCACTCCATCGCCTGCTGGATGATCGCCCGGCACGGCACCGACGAGCAGAAACGCCGCCACCTGCCCGACCTCGCCGCCGGCGCCCGCCGCACCGGCATCGCGCTCACCGAGCCCGCCGCGGGCACCGACCTCCAGGGCATCCGGACGCGGGCCGTACGCGACGGCGACCACTACGTCGTCACCGGCACCAAGACGTGGATCACCAACGCCCGCCACGCCGACCCGCTGCCCGTGCTCGTCAAGACGGCCGTCACCGAGCCCGCGCACAGGGGCATGTCGGTGCTGCTGGTCGACCCGTCGTCCGAGGGCTTCACGGTCAGCCGCGACCTGCCGAAGCTGGGCTACAAGGGCACCGAGACGTGCGAGGTCGTGCTCGACGGCGTGCGCGTGCCGGCCTCGGCGCTGCTCGGCGGCGTCGAGGGGCGCGGCATGCAGCAGGTGCTCGGCGGGCTGGAGACGGGCCGGGTCAACATCGCCGCCCGCGCCGTCGGCGTGGCGCAGGCCGCCTACGACGCCGCCCTGTCCTACGCCCGCGAGCGCACCGCGTTCGGGCAGCCGATCGCGGACTTCCAGGCGGTCCAGCTCAAGCTCGCCGACCTGGCCACCGAGATCCAGGCGGCCCGCCTGCTCACCTACTGGGCCGCCTCCCGGGCCGACGGCGGCGGGCGGATCGACATGGAGGCGGGCATGGCCAAGTACTTCGCCTCCGAGGTGGCGCTGAAGGCGTCGCTGGAGGCGATGCGGATCCACGGCGGCTACGGCTACTCCCAGGAGTTCGTCGTGGAGCGGCTGTACCGGGACGCGCCGCTGATGGCCATCGGCGAGGGCACGAACGACATCCAGCGACTGGTCATCGCCCGGGCCCTCGTCGCGGGCAAGGGCCGGATCGGCTGGTAGGCGCGTCACGCGGGTGAGGAGGGCCATGTCCGGACACGAGCACGAACACGACCACGGTCACCGTCATCCGGACGACCACGGGCACGGGCACGGTCACGCCTCCAGTGGCGGGAGGGCGCGGCGGGCGCTGGCTCGCCTGTGGCACGCCGCTGCCCCGCACAGCCACGACAGCGCCGGCAAGACCGACGCCGCCCTGGAGGGCAGCAGTCGGGCGCTGCGGGTGCTGGGCGTCTCGTTCGCCGTGCTCATGGCCACCGCCGCCGTCCAGGCCGTCATCGTCGCGCTGTCCGGCTCGGTCGCCCTGCTCGGCGACACCCTGCACAACGTGGCCGACGCGCTCACCGCCGTGCCGCTGGCCCTCGCGTTCTCGCTCGGCCGCCGCGCCGCCACCCGCCGCTTCACCTACGGGTACGGCCGGGCCGAGGACCTCGCCGGCATCGCCGTCGTCCTCGTCATCGCCGCCTCGGCCGCGGTGGCCGGCTACGAGGCGGTCCGGCGGCTGGCGGACCCCCAGGACATGCGGGCGGCCGGCTGGGTCGCCGCCGCCGGCGTGGTGGGATTCCTCGGCAACGAGTGGGTCGCCCGCTACCGGATCAAGGTGGGCCGGGAGATCGGCTCCGCCGCCCTGGTGGCCGACGGCCTGCACGCCAGGACCGACGGGTTCACCTCCCTGGCGGTGCTGCTCGGCGCGGGCGGCTCGGCGCTGGGCCTGCCGGTCGCCGACCCGGTCGTCGGCCTGCTCATCACCGCCGCCATCTGCTTCGTGCTGCGCGACGCCGCCCGGGAGATCTACCACCGGCTCATGGACGCCGTCGACCCCGCGCTCGTGGACCGGGCCGAGGCCGTCCTGCGGACGGTGGAGGGGGTGCGCGACGTGGGGTCGGTCCGCATGCGCTGGATCGGGCACGCGCTGCACGCCGAGGTGGACATCCTGCTCGACCACGACCTGCCCCTGGTACGGGCGCACGCGCTGGCCGTGGAGGCGGAGCACCGGCTCATCCACGACGTGCCGCGGCTGCGCGCCGCCACCGTCCACACCGACCCGCACGGGCCGGCGGACGTCGACCACCATGCCCCTTTGCATACGCATCGCATCACCTGAGGTACTCCGGGTAGGTTGGGACGGGTGTCCTCCGCCCCCACCCTTCCCTCCGGCTCCCGTTCCGCGCCCGCGGCCGCACCGCGCGAGGAGCGCAGGCTGGCCTGGCTGGACGCGTTGCGCGGCGTGGGCGCGATGGCCGTGGTCGCCGAGCACATGCTCCCGTGGTTCCTGCCGTCGCTGCGCCCGTACTGGTTCAGCCTCGGCGTCTACGGCATCCTCGTGTTCTTCCTGGTCAGCGGGTACATCATCCCGGCCTCGCTGGAACGCCACGGAGACCTGCGCCGCTTCTGGGTGAGCCGGGCCTTCCGCCTCTACCCGCTGTACCTGGCCGTCGGCGCGCTGGTGGTCGGCCTGGCCTGGTGGGTGCCGGTGCGCGAGGAGGTGCCGCGCGACGGGTCGGCGGTGGCGGCGCACGCGACCATGCTGCTCGACGTCGTCGGCGTGGGCGGCGTCGCCGACACGATGTGGACGCTGTCGTACGAGATGGTGTTCTACCTGCTCGTGACCGCCTTGTTCGTGATGCGGGCGCACGAGCGCAGCGGGGCGCTGAGCGTGCTGTTCGCCGGCCTGTCGGTCGTCGTCGGGCTGTCGTTCGCGGGGGCGCTGGTGACGGACGGCTGGCTCGCGTACGCCTCGGGCGCCGTGTTCGCCGCCGGGCTCGCCGCCGTCGTGTCGGGCCGGTTCCGCGCGGCCGGCGCCTGTCTGCTGGGCGTGATGGCGCTGGCGCTGCCGGTGCTGGGCGGCCGGGTGCCGTGGCTCGGGGTCGCGGTGCTCGGCGTGATGTTCGCGGGCACCGCCGTCCATCGCTGGGAGCGCGGCGCCGCCCCCTTGTGGCCGGTGGCGGTCACGGGCGCGCTGGTCGCCGCGGCGCCCCTGGGGGCGATCGAGTCGGGATGGTGGTGGGTCCAGCCGGATGTGTGGATCACCACGGTCGCGCTGGCCGCGGCCACGTTCGCGGGCGCGATGGCGCTGCGCGGGCGCCGCCTGCCGCGGGCGCTCACCTGGATCGGGCTGATCAGCTACTCGCTCTACCTGGTGCATCATCCGCTGCTGAAGTACTTCGTCCAGGTCACGGGTGATCTGCGGCGGGCGCCGCTGCCGGTGCAACTGTCCATGACGGCCGCCGCGCTGGCGCTGGTGCTGCTGGTCAGCGCTCTGGCGTACCGGTTCGTGGAGCGGCCGATGCAGCGCCTCGGCCGCCGCGCGGTCCGTCCCGCCGCGAGCTGACCACGGCCCAGCGCGGGCTGGCTACGCGCGGCCGGCGGGGGCGGGGCCGTACGGCGCCGGCTCCCCGGATCCTGGGCGCGCGGTGAGGGCGGCGGCGATCTCCGGGTGCGGCAGGAGCGCCGCGCGCACGACCGGATCGTTGTCCAGCAGGAACGCCAGGTGCCGCACCGCGTGCGCGGCGACGTGCGCGACCTCGACCCGTTCCGGCGAGGGCATGGCGGGCGCGGCTCCCCGCGCGATCCCGGCCTCCGCCGCTCCGGCCGGCTCGGCCGCCGGCAGCCACGGCGCCGGATCGGGGCACACGGCGTACGTGAGCACCACCTCGCCCTCCGGCAGGTAGCGCCAGCTCGTGGAGTGGACGACCGTGCCCCGGTCGCGGGCCGCGACGCCGCTGATCCGCCGGGCCGCCTCGTCGGGCGTCTCTCCCGGCGCCGGGACGGTCGAGGCGCGCCGGTAGGCCCAGCGTCCGTCGGCGTCCGCCCGTAGCATGAGCGTCTCAACCGAGACCACGTGTGTTCCCGTCACCGCCCCCAACTTACTGCCAGTGATGCGCAAGTGCGTCCTCAGCGCAGAAGTGTGCCGGAGGTGTCGGCGGGAGGGCCGGGGTGCGAGAGGGAGGCGGCAGGCCGATGTCCGGGGTGCTGGTGCTGATGGGATCGGGCGAGACGAGCCCGACCATGGTGGAGGTCCACCGCTCCGTGGCCCGGCGGCTCCCGGCGGGCGCGCGGGCCGTCCTCCTCGACACGCCGTACGCCTTCCAGGAGAACCGCGCCGACATCAGCGCCCGCGCCCGCCGCTACTTCGCGCGCAGCGTCGGTCTCCAGGTGGAGGTGGCCGAGGGCGTCGCGGGCGCCGACTGGGTGTTCTCGGGGCCGGGCAGTCCCACGTACGCGCTGGAACACTGGATCGACGGGCCCGTGGGCGGCGACCTGCGGGCCCGCGTCCGGGCCCGGCGCGGCGCGACCGTCCTCGCCTCGGCGGCGGCCTGCACCGCCGGGGTGGCGACGGTGCCCGTGTACGAGATCTACAAGGTGGGCGCGGAACCGCACTGGCGGCCGGGACTCGACCTGCTGGAGCCGCTCGGGCTGCGGGTCGTCGTGATCCCCCACTTCGACAACGCCGAGGGCGGCACCCACGACACCCGCTTCTGCTACCTGGGGGAGCGGCGGCTGTCGCGGATGGAGCGGGAGCTGCCGCCGGGCACCGCCGTTCTCGGCCTCGACGAGCACACCGCCGTCCTCGTGGACCTCCGTACCGAGGAGGTGGAGGTGGCCGGCCGCGGCGGCCTGACGATCCGCCGGCCGGACACACGGGCGGTGCTGCCCGCGGGCAGCCGGCTCACCCTGGGCGAGCTGCGCCGCCTGGCGGAGGGCGGCGGCGCGGCCGTCACGCCGCCGGCGCCGCCCCCGGCCGAGGCGGCGCGCCAGGTGACGCTGGAGGAGACGATCCGCGCCTGCGAGTGCCGCTTCCAGGAGGCGGTGACCCGGAGCGACCCGCCGGCCGCCGCCCGGGCCGTGCTCGACCTG
Source organism: Nonomuraea montanisoli (assembly GCF_013363975.1). Classification (GTDB taxonomy): domain Bacteria; phylum Actinomycetota; class Actinomycetes; order Streptosporangiales; family Streptosporangiaceae; genus Nonomuraea; species Nonomuraea montanisoli. The sequence goes on from NZ_JABWGN010000008.1 coordinate 298,475, forward strand.
GAGGCCGAGCTGGTCAGGTGGTCGGCCGACACCGAGGAGGACGAAGGCGGCGTCGACCAGGCCCGTGACCTCATGCGGCTGCTCATCGCCCGGCTGGGCGAGGCGGCGTCCGAGGCCGGGGTGCGCCGCCTCGCCGGGCCGTTGCTGGCACTGCGCGACGAGCTGCGCCGGGCCGGCCGCTACGCCGACGCCGACGCGCTCAGGGACGCGATGGGCCGGGGCGGCGTCCTGGTCGAGGACACCCCTGACGGCCCTCGCTGGACGCCCCGCCCCGACTGAGGTTCATCGCGCGGGACGTCGCACGGGCGCGCTGCCCGCGTGCCGTCCTCGCCGCATGGGGGTCTGCCCCGCACCGGGTCTGCCTGCATGGGGGTGTGCCCCGCGTGGGGTACTGCACCGCATGGGGTACTGCACCGCATGGGGTGTGCCCGCATAGGGCTTGCACCGCATGGAGGCGTGTGCCCGCATGGGGGTCTGCCTGCGTGGGGGCTCGCCCGCCTGATGTGCTTTCCCGCACGTGGCGGTCCCATGGTTTCCGGTGGCGTTCCCTCACGGGGACCCCGGAGGGCGCCCGGCCGGGGTCACCAGTCGTCGCCGCCGCCCTCGTCGTCGCTCTCGAAGATCTCCTCGATCGCCTCGCCCGCGAGGTAGCCGCCCACGAGACCGGCCGCGCCCGCCGCCGCCACCGCGCCGAGACCCGCACCGCCGCCGTGGTGACCGCCGTGGTGCCCGCCGTGGTGGTCGGCGTAGTGGCTGCCGTGGCCGAAGCCGTGACCGGAATCGTGGCCGCCGTGCCCGTGGTGGCCGCCGAAGTGCGCCAGGCCGCCCAGCCAGCGGTCGATCTCGCCCGCCCAGTCCATGGCCGACGCCTCGTCGTGGCTCACACGGAAGCGGCCGATCGCGTCGCCCGAACCGCCGAACCGGCCGCTGCGCTTGTCCGCCTCCAGGATCACCTCCAGCCCGTGCGGGTCGGCGACGAACGTCAGCTCCACCTCGCCGACCTGACCGGCGTACCGGGGCGGCGGGTAGAACTCGATCTCCTGGAAGAACGGCAGCTCCTGCCGCACCCCGTAGATCTGCCCGACCTCCACGTCCGCGGACCGGAACTGGAAGCCCAGCTCCAGGAACGACCGCAGCACCCGTAGCTGCGACGGCAGCGGCTCGACCGAGACCGGGTCGAGGTCGCCCTTGTCGACGGCCTTGGCGATGGCCAGCTCGGTGCGCACGCCCACGGCCATGCCGGCCAGGGGCTGCCCCTCGACCTCGTTCAGCGGCGTCTCCCACGGCAGCGTGATCTGGAACGGGATCACCCGCTGCTCCTTCTCCGCCAGCCGGAACGGGCCGGACACCTGGACGCGGTGGAACTCCGCGAGGCCGCTCGCCTCGCCCTCGCCGCCCTCGATCTCGACACCGGCGACCAGACCGAGCGTGATGTGCTCGATGTCGGCGTCGAAGTCACCGCCGGCGAGGCGTACCTCGCCGCTCAGCGCACCGCCCGGCCGGACGAGCGGCGTCGCGAGGACGGTGTCCACCGAGGGCGCGCCCACGCCGAGAGCGCCGAGCATGCGTTTGAAGACCACGGGTTGCACTCCTGTCGATCAGACCGATGACTGATGTCGAACGGCAAACGATCATCGCTGGGCTGTGGTTCCGGAACGCGCGGCGAGATTATCAGCCGGCGACCTCGTTCGAAGGCCGGTCGGGCGGTAACGCCGCGCCGAGCCGGGCGGATGAACCACTGGCAGTGTTCGGTTGATCACTGAGGGGGTGGACGTGTCCGGGTTCGTCCGTGCGCTCGGCATGGTGCCGGTCATCGTGGGGCTGGCCGTCGCGCTCGGCGCCTGCGGGAGCGAGCCCGCCGGGCCCGACGGCCCCACCGGCTCGGGGTTCACGGTCAGCGGGCAGCCCGGCGGCGGGGAGCCCGGCGGCGGGTCCGGCACTCCGTCCGGCACTCCTGCGTGGACCGGCTCCCCGAGCGCGGAACCGTCACCCAGCGCGTCATCGGAGCCCTCCCGGGACGACGCCCCGCCCAGCCCGTCGCACAGCCGGACCCGGACCCATCGGCCGTGTCCGAGCGGTGGCGGTGACCCCGTACTGCCGCCCTGTCCGTCGCTGGTGTCGTCCGGCACGCCGACGACGACCCTCAGCGCCGCGCTGCCCACGGGCACCCCGGATCCCTCCACGCCGTCGCCGCTGGAGGACGCCTCGCCCGAAGCCCCGACGTCTCTCGTCCCCTCCCCGGCCCCATGACGGCGGCCGGACCCGCGCCCGCACCGGCACCCGACCCGGCCGCCGCCTCGCCCGCCACCTCCTCCACGACGCCGGCCGCACCTGCGGCTTCGCCCACGTCCGCACCACCGCCCACGTCCGCACCACCGCCCGCGTCCGCGACGCCTTCACCGGCCCCGGCCGAGAGGCAGGGGAAGGGCGCGCCGGCGGGCAGGGGAGCGGGAGCGGGGAAGGGGCGGACGGCGCCGGTGGGGGAGAGGGCGCGGAAGGCGGCAGGAGGCGCGAGGGGAGGCAAAGGCGCAAGGGCCCGCGAAGGCGCCGGTCCCCGCGAAGGCGGCGGCCCCCGCGAAGGCAAGGGGGCGTTCGACGCGATCGGGCTGATCACCGTGCTGGTCAGCGTGGGCGCGGCCGTCCTGCTCTACATGGGCTGGGCCTACCTCGACGGCTACCTCCGGCTGTTCAGCCTGCGGCCCACCGACATGGGGTTCGGCGTCCACGAGTACGCCCTCTACGGCGTCAACCTGCTCTCGCCCGGCATCGCCCCCTGGCTGGCCGCCGTCCCGCTGGCCCTCGCGGCGGCGGCGCACCGGGCGCGTCTGGCCGCGTCCGTCCCGGTACGGCTGCGCGCCGCGGGCCGGTGGCTCGCCGCCCGCAGGGCGGTACGCCTGGTCGTGGACCTGCGCTTCGCCGGGGTCGTCCTGACCACGCTCGCCCTGGTGTTCGCGCTGGTGGGGGTGGGCGCCTGGGGCGTGAGCACCTATCACGTGATCGTGCCGCTGGTCTTCGGCCCGCTGCTGCTCACCTGGCCCCTGCGCGGCCGGCCGTACAGCAGGGTGGCCTTCGCCACGAGCGCCGGGATCGCGATCCTCTGCCTGCTGTGGACGGGCGGCCTCTACGCCCAGGAGCGCGGCGGCCGCAACGCCGAGCAGGTGGCCGCGACGCTGGCCGGCCGCACCCAGGTGGCGATCTACTCGGCCGGGACCCTCGCGCTCAACGCCCCCGGCGTGACGCCCGAGCACTTCCCCGCGGGCGCTTTCAAACACCGCTACACCGGCCTGCGGCTGCTCCTGGCGCGCGGCGAGCGCTACTACCTCGTCCCCGTCATCACGCTGGAGCAGTGGAAGGCGGGGGACGGGCGGACGTTCGTGCTGAAGGAGAACGACGACCTCCGCGTCGAGCTCATGCCCGGAACCCGCCAGGAGCAGCCCGGCTGAGCCGGAGGACTCCCGCCCCGGCGCGGAGACCTCACCCGGCGCGGGCGAGGCCCAGCAACGCGGCGGCGGACGGGGCCGACGGGAGGGCGCGGGCCGCCGCCAGCAGCTCCTCCACCGCCTCCGCCCGCAGCGCCCGTCCCGCGTTCGAACGGAACTTGACCTCCAGCTCCTCCCGCGTCAGCGGCCGCTCCGGCCCGCCCCGCGAGGAGTCCACCCGGTGCTCCCGCGTGGAGCCGTCGCGCAGCCGTACCCGGAGCACCGCCGCGAACGCCCGCGGGAACAGCTCCGAGGCCCGCTCGTCCGCCACGCACCGCACCCGCACCGCCAGCGCGAGCGCGTCCTCGTCGAGGGCGGCGAAGTCGTCCAGGTCCAGCCCGAGCCCGCCGCCGCCGAGCAGCGCGGCGGCCACGACGTACGGGCCGGAGAACTTCGCGTGGTACGGCGAGCGCGGCCGGGCCTTCTCCTGCGGCGGCTCGGCGATGGTGGCCAGCACCGGGGCCGCCACCCCCAGCTCGGCCTCCGCGACGCTCTCCGGCGCGAGCCCGCCGGCCCGCAGTGCCAGCGCGCAGTCCACGGCCGGATGGGTGAAATGGTTGGCCGGATACGGCTTGTACACCGTGCGCGGCAGCTCCCACCGCTCGCCGAGGCCCGACAGCAGCGCCTCGGCGTCGTACCGGCCGTCCAGCCACGCCCGGAAGAACCCGAACCGTCCCTCCAGCACGGTCGGCGGCCCGGTCACGCCTTCGAGCGCGAGCACCGCGGCCGACACCCCGGCGTGCGCCGCCCACCCGCAGTGGGCCCGTTTGACCGTGCCACCCGTCCGGTTGGCCTCGATGAGCCCGGACCCCATGCTGGCCGCCACCCCGGCCGCGTGCGCCACCCCCTCGGCCGGCAGCCCGAACAGCAGCCCAGCGGCCACGGCCGCCCCCAGCGTGCCGCAGATCGACGTGGCGTGCTGGCCCCGCTCGAAGAACAGCGAGGTGCGGGTCTCCGGCAGGTACGAGGCCATGCCGAGGCGCGCGCACACCTCGATCCCGGCGGCCACGGCGTCGACCAGCTCGGAGCCGGTGGCGCCCGCGGCCTCGGCGGCGGCCAGCGCGGCCGGCACCACGGACGCGCTCGGGTGCAGCACCGACGGCAGGTGCGTGTCGTCGTAGTCGAGGGCGTGCGCCAGCGTGCCGTTGACCAGCGCCGCCGACGGGGCGGGCAGCCGGTCGCCGGCGCCGATCGCGGTCGCCTCCCCGGCGCCGCTCCACCGGCGCGCCGCCCGCAGCACCGCCGGTCCCGCGTCGGCCGCCGGGTCCGCGTACGCGGCCAGGCAGTTGCCGAGGACGTCCAGCACCCGTCCCGTCACGTCGTCGCGCACCGCGTCCGGCGCGCCCCGGTCCCGGCAGTCCGCCGCGAAGGCCGCCAGCCGCTCCATGTACGTCGTCACCACACCGCCTCCCGGCCGTACATCAGCCCTCGGACGCACCGAGGCCCTCGGAGCCGCCGAGGACGGCGAGCGGCCGGACGGGCGCCCCCGTGGCTCCCACGATCGGCAGCGGGTTGAGCACGAGCAGGAACTCGCGCGCCCCCGAGTCCAGCAGCTCGTCCAGCCGCATGGTCTCCACGATGTTGACGCCCGACTCCACCAGCATGATCCGGTGGACCGGCAGCGTGGCGTGCCCGCGGCCCGGCGGCACGTGCTCGAAGGCGATGGTCTCGCCGCCGACCACCCGCGGCCGGCGCGCGGCCAGCCAGCGCGCCGCGTCCACCCCCGGCCCCGGCGCGCCGCCCCGCGCCCCCGCGAAGTCCACCTCCTGGGAGGCGGCGGCCCAGTGCCGTGACCAGCCCGTCCCGACCAGCACGGCGTCCCCCTCGCGGAGCTCCAGCCCGGCCGCGGCGCGTTCCAGGTCGTCCACCGTGACCTCGTACCCGGGCGGCAGCGCCGCGACCCCGTGCACCGCCGCGACGTCGAGCAGCACGCACCGCCCCACGTACGGCTCGAACGCGTCGATGCCCAGCTCGGCGAACCCGTCCTGGGACATGACCTCGGCCGCGGGCCGCCCGCCGTGCAGCAGGCCGTCCTGCGAGACGTGCGCGAGCGCGTCCACGTGGGTGCCGACGTGGGCGCCCGTCACGATGATCTCGTTGGCGGCCGAGCCGCCGCCGGGCCGGACGAGGTCGCCGTGCCGGCGCTCCAGCGTCATCCGGAACGGCGGATGGTTCGGGGACTGCGGCATGCCCTTGCGCATCGGCTGCGCGAGGTCGAGCACGCGCGCCCCTTCCAGGGCCTTCCACAGCGGCATTCGCGGCTCCACCAGGTCGTCGTCAGCGGCGGGGAGGGTCGATGCGGGCGCCGTCCAACGTGAAGATCATCAGGCGGGAGGTGTCCACGCCGACCTTGGCGGCGTCGCCCGCGCGCCAGGCCGGTCGCCCGCCGACGCGGACGATGAGGTCGGCGCGCCGGTGGTGGCCGCTGCCGAGGTGCTGCCCGGTCTGCTCCTGGTCCTGGCGTTCCTCCTCGTGCCCGAACATCCGCTTGACGAACGCGCCGATCCGGCCGGAGCCGTTCTGGCGGCCGTTCGCGCGCGCCCTCGGGTCCGGCGGCTCGGGCACCGGGACGGCGGGGGCGCCGCACTCGATGTAGGCGAGCCACTCGTGGCCGTGGTACTCCAGCGCCCGCACCCGCCCGAAGAACGACGGGCCGTCGTACGACTCGGGCACCGGCGCGAGGCCGTCGGGACGCATGCCGACCAGCACCTGTCCGCCGGTGTGCTGGGAGATGGCGTACGCCCTGGGATCGCTCCAGGGGATGATCAGCCGGTGCGGCCCGAAGTCGAGCATGACGTACTGGTTCTGCGGGGTCCGGACCGTCGCGGCCAGCAGGTTGAGCTGCTGGGAATTGAGGAACGCCGCCACGAACGCCGTCGCCGGGTCGTTGTAGATCTGCGAGGGGGTGCCGACGTCCTGCAGGACCCCGCGGTTCATGATGGCGATGCGGTCGGCCAGCGTCAGCGCCTCGACCTGGTCGTGGGTGACGTAGATGGTGGTGACGCCGAGCGATCTGACCAGCGCCGAGATCTCCATGCGCAGTTCGGTGCGCATGCCCGCGTCGAGGTTCGACAGGGGCTCGTCCATGAGGAACAGCTTGGGCTGGCGGACGATGGCCCGGCCCATCGCGACCCGCTGGCGCTGGCCGCCGGACAGGGTGCCGGGCCGGCGGTCGAGGGTCTCGTCGATGTGCAGCGCCTTGGACAGCTCGGTGACGCGCTGCCGGACGAGCTCGGGGTCGGTCTTGGAGATCTCCAGCGGGAACGAGATGTTGCCGCGGACCGTGCGGTGGGGGTAAAGGGCGCCGTTCTGGAACACCATGGCCACGTCGCGCTCGCGCGGGGCGAGGTGGTTGGCGAGCTGGCCGTCGAGCCACAGGTCGCCCTGGGTGATCTCCTCAAGTCCCGCGATCATCCGTAACAACGTGGACTTGCCGCACCCGGAAGGCCCGAGCAGGACGAGGAACTCGCCGTTTTCGGCCCGCAAGCTCAATCGGTCCACCGCCAGATGGTCGCCGGGGTAAACCTTGGTCACTTTGTCGAGAACGACCGAGCTCATGGGCCCACACCTTGCGCACGTGTCACCTGTGACGGGGCTGATGGAAGAGGTAGTACATCGCGCCTTTACCGTGATGTCCACCCTTGGCATCAAACATCTCTCATAATCGTGATTTCGTGCTGTGCTTTCGGCGCGCCCAGCCTGGAGCTCCATTCCTGCTCGTAGCCGGAAAGTCTGGAAGTGCTTGCGGAAATTTGCGGCAAGCCTTTCAAGGCAGGGGCGTGCCGGAGGTAAAGTGGCTGCCATGAACGGTCACGCCCGCCTCGCCGACATCGCCGCCCAGGCCGGCGTGAGCGAGGCCACGGTCAGCCGGGTGCTCAACGGCAAGCCGGGTGTCTCGGCCGCCACCCGCCAGGCCGTGATGACGGCGCTCGACCTCATGGGCTACGAGCGCCCGCCCCGGCTGCGGCAGCGCAGCAACGGCCTGGTCGGCCTGGTCACGCCCGAGCTGGACAACCCGATCTTCCCCGCGTTCGCCCAGGCCGTGGAGAAGGCGCTCACCCAGCACGGCTACACGCCCGTGCTGTGCACGCAGCTCCCCGGCGGGGCGCCCGAGGACGAGTTCACCGAGCTGCTGGTCGACCGGGGCGTGAGCGGCATCGTGTTCGTGTCCGGGCTGCACGCCGACACCACCGCCCGCATGGACCGCTACACCCGGCTCACCGACCGGGGCCTGCCGATCGTGCTGGTCGACGGCTACAGCGAGCGCATCGAGGCCCCGTTCATCTCGCCCGACGACCGGCTGGCCGCGCGCCTGGCCGTGCAGCACCTCGTCGACCTCGGGCACGAGCGGATCGGGCTGGCCCTCGGGCCGCGCCGGTTCGTGCCCGTGATCCGCAAGATCGAGGGCTTCCGCCAGGCCATGGCCCAGCTCCTCGGCGCGACCGGGGTCGACGACCTCATCGCCGACTCGCTGTTCTCCGTCGAGGGCGGGCAGGCCGCGGCCACCCAGCTTCTCGCGCGCGGCTGCACCGGCATCGTGTGCGCCAGCGACCTCATGGCCCTCGGCGCGATCCGCGCCTGCCGCGAGAAGGGGCTGGCCGTGCCGGGCGAGGTGTCGGTGGTCGGGTTCGACGACTCGCCGCTCATCGCGTTCACCGACCCGCCGCTCACCACCGTGCGCAAGCCCATCGGCGCGATGGCCTCGGCGGCCGTGCAGACGCTGCTCGAAGAGGTGAACGGCGCGCCGGCCAAGCACGTCGAGCTGATCTTCCGTCCCGAGCTGGTGGTGCGCGGCTCCACCGGCTCCGGTCCCCTGGTCAACCGGTGACGAGTCCCGCCCCGGGCGGGTCCGAGGAGGTCCCGCCGATGGTTCATGACGTGCTCGTGCTGGGCGGCTCCGGCGTGGACGCCACCGTCTACGTCCCCGAGCTGCCCCTGCCGTACGCCGACACGTACGGCGTGCCGCCCATCCAGGAGCGCGTCGGCAACACCGGCGCCGGCGTGGCGCTCGGCTGCGCCGCGCTCGGCCTGTCGGTGGCCTTCGCCGACCTCGTCGGCGACGACCCGCAGGGCGCGATCATCCGCGCGGCGCTGAGCGGCGTCGACGCCCGCTGGGGCCGGGCCGCGGCCGGCACCCGGCGCAGCGTCCTGCTCGTCGGGCCCGACGGCCGCCGCACGTCGCTGCACGACCCGCGCGACACGCCGGGCGAGCGCCTGCCCCGCGAGCTGTACACCGGCGTGCGCGCCCGCCACGCGCACGTCTCGATCACCGGCTACTGCCGCGACGTGTACGACGACCTCGACGGCATCCCGACCTCCACCGACCTGCACGACTGGGACGGCGCCAACGACCACCACCGCGCCTTCGCCTACCGCTCGGGCCTGGTGTTCCTGTCGGCCGCCGCGCTGGACTCGCCCGAGCGGGTGATGCGCCACATCCTCGACCGGGGCCGCGCGGAGGCGGTCGTCTGCACGCGCGGCGCCGAGGGCTGCCTCGTGCTGCCGCGCGGCGGCGACCTGCGCGCCTTCCCCGCCGCCCCGCTGCCCGGGCCGGTCGCCGACACCAACGGCGCCGGCGACGCGTTCGTCTCCGGCTTCCTGTACGGCCGGCTGCGCGGGCGGCCGCTGGAGGAGTGCGTGCGGCTCGGCGCGCTGGCCGGGGCCCACGCCTGCACGGTGGCCGGCACCCACGAGGCGCCGATCACCGAGGCCGCCCTGCTCGCCCGCCACGACCGGATCGCGGCGGGCGCCTGACGCCCCGGCGGCGGCGAGGAGCCTGACGGCGCGCCTCAGCCCGCCCGGCTGAGGCGGCGACGGCGCGGCTCAGGCCGGGCGGCTGAGGCGGCCGACGCGCGGCTCAGGCCGGGCGGCTGAGGCGGCCGACGCGCGGCTCAGGCCGGGCGGCTGCCGGCGTGGGTCAGGCCAGGGTGAGGCGGCGGACTCCCGCCATGGTGGGGGTCGGGATGAACTTCACCGGGTCCTCCGGGTCGGTGCGCAGCGGGTCGAACCGGTCGAGCAGGATGTTCAGCGCGACCCGCCCCTCCAGCCGGGCCAGCGGAGCGCCCAGGCAGAAGTGGATGCCGCGGCCGAAGGCCAGGTGCGGGTTGGGGTCACGGCCGGGGGTGAAGGCGCCGGGGTCGGCGAACTGCCGGGGATCGCGGTTGGCCACCCCGAGCCAGACCATGACCATCTGGTCGGCCGGGATGCTCACGCCGCCCAGCTGGGCCTCGCGCATGGTGGAGCGGCCGAGCGCGGCGAACGGGGTGAACAGGCGCAGCGACTCCTCGATGGCGGCGGGCACCAGGGCGCGGTCCGCCCGCACCTTCTCCTGCTGCTCGGGGAAGGCGTCCAGGCAGAGCACCGTGTTGCCGAGCAGCATCGTCGTGGTGATGTGCCCGGCCAGCAGCAGGACGATCGCGAAGTTGACCACCTGCTGGTCGGGCAGGCGCTCGCCGTCCACCTCGGCCTCGACCAGCCGGGTGAGCAGGTCGGCCCGCGGCTGGCGCCGGCGCTCCGCCGCGTGGCCGGCGAGGTAGGCGCTCATCTCCTTCCACGGCTTGAGCGTGGCCTGGATGTCCCTGTCCTGTTCCTCGGACGGCTCGTTGAGCGAGACCTTGGCGTCGCGCTGGAACAGCGCGTCGGCCCACTGCTTGAACAGGCCGCGGTCGCTGGAGGGCACCCCCAGCAGCTCGGCGATCACGATGACCGGCAGCGGGTAGGCCAGGTCGGTCACCAGCTCCAGCCCGCCGCGCTCACGCGCCGCGTCGAGCAGCTCGTGGGTGATGGCGGCGATCCTCGGCTCCAGGTCGGCGACGACCTTGCGGGTGAAGGCGCTGGTGACCAGCTTGCGCAGCTTGCCGTGCTCCGGGGGGTCGATCTGGGTGATGAAGCCCTCCAGCGAGAACTCGCCCTCCGGGATCATGCCCTTGGGGACCACGCGCATGGTGTCGGAGGAGAACGTCGCGGGGTCGCCGAGGACCTGCTGGGCCTCCGGGTAGCCGTAGACGTTCCAGATGCCGGTGGCGGAGTCGAACTCCACCGGCGGGCCCGACCGCGATCCGCGCAGCCAGAAGAACTGTTCGGGGATGTCGTACCGTTCGACGATGTCGGTCATCGCCTCTCCTTTTCGGTTCCCGAAAGACAGGCCCGTCAGAACGTGAACCGGAATTCCCGGTAGGCGTTCCGCAGCGCGGGCACGGCGTGAATGAGCCGGTAGAGGGCGCGGTAGCGCCGTACCGGGATCCTGCGGTGGTGCGTGGTGAAGGGGGTCGCGTCGGCGCAGGTGAGACCGGGGATCCAGCGCTCGATCTCCCGCGCGTCGCGCGGAGCCCAGCGGAAGTCCTCGGCCACGCGGGCGACCCAGGGGGCCGACGCGTCGAAGACCAGCTCGCCGCCCGCGGTGAAGTGACCGGTCAGCCGCGCCAGCAGCGTGCGCACCTCGTCCGCGGTCAGGTAGGGCAGCACCCCCTCCGCGACGACCAGGACGGGGCGGTCGGCGGGGATGGCCTCCAGCCAGCCGTCGTCCGTCACCGACGCGCCGACCATCGTGTACCGGCCGCGTTCGGGGTAGATCCGCCGGCGCAGCTCGATGACGTGGGGAACGTCCACGTCGAACCAGCGCAGCTTGCCCAGCGGGTCGAGCCGGAGCATGCGGCTGTCCATGCCGCAGCCGAGCTGGAGCACGACGGCGTTCGGATGCCGGGCGAGGAACGCGCGGCTCCAGTCGTCGAGCTGTCTGGCCCGCAACGCCACCAGGAACTGGTTGCTCGCCGGCCGGATGCGCCGCCGCAGCGCGGCGAAGTCGTAGTCGATGCGCTCGACGGCCCCGGCCGCGTAGCGGTCACCGAGGATCGGCTCGGGTAATCGGCTCTCCCACGCCCGCAGGTACAGGGTGGCCAGCAGCGTCCAGGTCACCCCCTCGCCGGCGACCTTCCTGACATCGACCTTCGCCCCGTTCATGCGTCGCTCCGATCGTCATCGATCCAGGTCCTCCCGGGAGTCGCGCCAGCGCCGGAGCATGTCGTCCGCGTCGCGCTCGGTCCAGGCGAAGAAGTCGCGGGTCTCCTCCAGCCGCGCCCGCTGCTCCGGCCGGTCGCCGCCGACGGCCGCCAGGCCGAGGTCGAGCGTCTCGACGGCCTGGCGCAGCGCGGCGAACTGGACCTTCATGACGTGCTCCCAGCCGCCGGCGGCGACCTGGTAGCGGTGCTCGCGGCTCGCCGTGGGGACGCGCTCGATCATGCCGGTCAGCTCGAGCTGCCTGGCCACCGTGCTGACGGCCGTCTTGCTCACGCCGAGGCGCGCGGCCAGCTCGGTGAGCGACTGGTGCGGCGGATCGCAGACCATCAGCCACGCGTACATGCGCCCCATCGTGCGGGTGCCCCCGAAGCGCTCCATGACCAGCCCCATCCGGTCTACGAACTCGCCCTCCCGTGGATCCATCATGCCACCTCCGCCAACTACGTCAAGTACGTACTTGATGAAGTATACGAGCACCTTCCGTGATCGTCTCCTCCCTCGGCGTACCGGGTGCCCGAGGCCGAGGCGGGGCGGTCAGCGCGCGTCGTAGGTGTCGCGGGCGGCGATGACCTGCTCGATGTTGGACTCCGCCCAGTCCTTGATGGCCCGCATGACGGGCAGCAGGCTGCGGCCCAGCGGGGTCAGCTCGTAGTCGACCCGTACCGGCACCGACGGCGTCACGGAGCGCGAGACCAGCCCGTCGCGCTCCAGGGCGCGCAGCGTCTGGGTGAGCATCTTCTGGCTGACCCCGGCGACCGTGCGGGACAGGTCGCTGTAGCGGCGGGGGCCGTCGGCCAGCGCGTTGAGCAGCAGGCTGACCCACTTGTCGCTGATCCGGTCGAGGAGCTGCCGGGCCGGGCACTCCTGCAGGTAGGCGTCGTAGGCGGCGCGCGCCTCCTCGCGCCGATCGGCGGCCGTACGCGTGGTCATGGGTCTCCTGTTCGCCGCACGTCTGCGTCTGTTACGCACTCTCAGGTACGTACTTCCTCGCGGAGAGTACCTCTCCTACGGTAAGGCTCGGCGGCGAGGACGCCACCACCTGAGCGAGAGGGAGAAGATCATGCGTGCTGTCGTCATCCGCGGCTTCGGCGGCCCCGAGGCGCTGGAGATCGCCGACGTGCCCGTGCCGTCCGCGGGACAGGGCCAGGCGCGGATCAGGGTCGAGGCCGCGGCCGTCAACCCCGTGGACCTGGCCACCCGCTCCGGCGCCCTGACCGAGGCGGGGCTGCTGCCCGCCCGCGACCTGATCGGCATCGGCTGGGACGTGGCGGGGACCGTCGAGGAGACCGGCCCCGGCGTCGCCGGGCTCGCGGTGGGCGACCGCGTGGTGGGGCTGTCCGACCGGCTCGACGTGCCGCTCGGGACACATGCCGACCAGGTCGTGCTCGACGCGGACGCGGTGACCCGCGCGCCGTCCGGAGTGGGGGCGGTGGAGGCGGCGACGCTGCCGCTGAACGGGCTGACCGCCGTCCAGGCTCTCGACCGGCTCGGCCTGCGTCCCGGCGAGACCCTGCTGGTGACGGGCGCGGCCGGCGCGGTGGGCGGCTACGCCGTCCAGCTCGCCGTGGCCCGGGGGCTGCGGGTCGTGGCGGTGGCCGGGGCCGCGGACGAGGCGCTGGTCCGGGAGCTGGGCGCGGAGCTGTTCGTGCCCCGTACGGCCCGCCTCGGGGAGGCCGTGCGGGCGCTGGTGCCGGGCGGCGTCCACGGCGCCCTGGACGCCGCCGTGACGGGCGCGGCGGCCCTGGACGCGGTGCGGAACGGCGGCTCCTTCGCCGCCGTGGTGGCGGGCGGCGAACCGCTGCCGCTGCGGGGGACGCGCGTGTTCACGCACTGGATCAGCGCGGACGGGGCACGGCTGGCCGACCTCGTGACGCTGGTCGAACAGGGCGAGCTCACCCTCAGGGTCGCCGGCACGCTGCCGCTGGAGGAGGTCGCCGAGGCGCACCGCCGCCTGGCCAAGGGCGGCCTGCGCGGCCGGCTCGTCCTCGTCCCGTGACGACGCCTCCGGCCTCCGGGGGAGTGGCGAGGTCAGTCTTCCGGGGCTGTGGCGGGGTCGGTCCGCCGGGGCTGTGGCGGGGTCAGTCCTCCAGGGCGACGCGGACGCCGTGGCTCAGGCCGGAGTCGTGCAGCTCCAGCTCCGCCGGCCGGGCCTGCTTCGGCAGCTCGAACACCAGCGACCCGCTGAACGACTGGCCCGGCCCGATGCGCATCGGCGTGATCTCCTTGCCCGCCTCGTCGAGCAGCCGCGTGGCCGCGTGCGGGACGTCGTCCTCGTCGCACAGCTTCTGCTGGCCCGGGTAGAGGACGCGTCCCTCCTTGCCGATGTTGTCCACCGCCAGCGACACCGTGCAGGTGCGCTGCGCGGCGGACTTGGCCGGTTTGGGGCAGGTGGTGCCGGTCACCGCGAACCGCAGCCGGCCGTCCTGGGCCGGACGTTCCGCGCCGACGGCCGCGGGGGAGCGGCCGAGCCAGGCGACCAGCGCCACCAGCAGGACGAGCAGCACCACGGCGATCACCACGGCCGTCAGGCAGCCGGTGAACGTGGCCCGGCGCGCCCCGCCGGGCGGCGGCATCGTGGGGGGCGGCAGTGGCCCCTGGCCCGTGAGCCGCGACGAGGGCCCCCGGCCGGGCAACGGCCCCTGCGCGGTGCGCGCGTGCGCCGACGGCCCGGGCGCCGAGGGGGCGTGCGGGCCATGCGCCGCGGGGCCGTGCGAGGACGGGTTGTGGGACGTGGGGCCCTGCGGCGGCGGCCCCTGGGTGCCCGGGGCCGGCCGGCTCGGGAGGGGGCCCTGGCCGGTGTGGTGGTGGGGCGGCTGCTGAAGGTGTCCGGGCGGCACGGGACCTTGCGGCGGCGGGCCGGCCGGGGGCAGGGGGATGCCCGTGAGCGACGGGCCGTCCGCGGGCGGACCGGCCGCGGGCGGACCGGCCGACGGCAGGCGCATGCCCGTCAGCGACGGGCCGTCCGCGGACGGGGCCGGGCCCGGATGACCGGGCGGGGCCTGGTGGGACGGCGGCGAGGCGGGCGGCCCCTGGTGAGCGCCGGGGCCGGCCTGGTGCGGCGCGGCCGGGTGCCCGGACGGCGAGCCGGGCCCCTGAGGCCCTGCGGTATGACCGGACTGTGGCCCCGGAGGCATGGAAGGAGCCGCGTGCGGCCCGGGCACAGATCCGGGGGACACGGGAGGAGCCACGTGCGGCCCGGGGGATGCGGAGGGTGCGGACGGGGCGACGTGCGGTCCGGGGGAGGCGGGAGGAGCCGCGTGCGGTCCGGGTTGAGGTCCCGCGGACGGCTGCGGCTGCGATCCGGGCGCGGGTCCTGGGGGTGCGGAGTGGGACGACTGGGGAGCCGGGGGTGCCGCCGCCGGACCGTGAGGCGCCGCGGCAGGAGGCATCTGCGGACCGGGAGGCGGCTGCGGGCCGGGGGACGGCTGCGGGCCGGGGGACGGCTGGGGGCCCGGGAGGGGCGGGCCGGGGTGGCCCGGAGCGTTCGCGGGCGCGCCGGCCAGCGGTGGGAACTCCGCCGGGTCCCACGTGTTCGTGAGATGGCGGGTGGCCGCGAGCTGCGCAGCCGGCTCGTCCGCCGCCCCCACCAGCTCCAGCAGCAACTGCCGGGCCGCCGGGCGGCGCGCCGGGTCGGGGTGGATGGCCGCCGCCACCAGCCGGTCGAGCGGCGCGGGCAGCCCCCGCAGGTCGGGCGGCGCGGTGCGGGCGCGGGCGGCCATGACGTACGCGTCGCCCTCGCCGAACGGATGCCCGCCGAGCCCCGCGTACGCGATGAGCGACCCCCACGCGAACACGTCGCCCGCCGGGCTCGTCTTGCCCTCGAAGACCTGCTCCGGAGCGATCCAGCCGGGCGTGCCCATGACCATCCCGGCGTTGGTGTGGCGGGAGGACAGGTGGGCCGAGCGGGCCAGCCCGAAGTCGATCACCCGGGGCCCGGCCAGCGTCAGCATCACGTTCGCCGGCTTGAGGTCGCGGTGGACCAGGCCCGCCGCGTGGATGGCGGTCAGCGCCGCCGCGACGCCCACGGCCGCCGAGTGCAGCACGGACGGCGACAGCGCGCCGTGCTCGATCAGGTGGTCCTCGAGGGAGATGCCGTCGATGTACTCGGTGACGAGGTAGAGGACGCCGCCGTCCTCGCCGTGGTCGAGCACCCGGGCGGTGCAGAACGAGGCGACCTTGCGCGCGTTGGACACCTCTTCGTGGAAGCGCGCCCGGTAGACGGGGTCGGCGGCGTAGTCGCGGCGGATCGCCTTGAGCGCCACCCGTGGACCGTCGGCGGCCCTGGCCAGGTAGACCGTGCCCATCCCGCCCGACCCCAGCCGGCCGTACAGCTCGTAGGGGCCGATCGACTGGGGGTCCTCGGGTGTCAGCGGAGTGCCCGCGGAGCGGCCCTGCAGCCCCAACGTCGCTGTCCTCTCGCCGTCGTCATCCCGCCGCCTGAACCGGCCGGGCCTTGGCCCGGCATGCCCTTTTCCACCCCAGACTCTAACGGTAAACGGCACCCTGCGGTGGCGACCCGGCCCGCTCGGCCTGGCTCGGCCCCGCAGGGTCTCGTACGGGTGAGGCGCGGGGTCAGCGCAGGGCGGCGGCCTCGGCGGCGAGGGCCTCCACGCGGGCCCAGTCGCCCGCCGCGAGCGCGTCGGCCGGGGTGAGCCACGTCCCGCCCACGCAGCCGACGTTGGGCAGCGCGAGGTAGTCCGCCGCCGTGTCCGGCCGGATCCCGCCGGTCGGGCAGAACCGCACGTCCGGCAGCGGCCCCGCCAGCGACTTCAGGTACGGCCTGCCGCCCGCCGCCTCGGCCGGGAAGAACTTCAGCTCCTTCAGCCCCCGCTCGGCCAGCGCCATGACCTCCGACGCCGTGGCCGCGCCGGCCAGGAACGGCGCGCCGCCCGCCAGCATCGCGTCCACCAGCGACGGCGTGGCGCCGGGCGACACCAGGAACGACGCGCCCGCCTTGAGCGACGCCTCGACGTCGGCGCCCGTGCGCACCGTGCCCGCGCCCACCACGGCGCCGGGCACCTCGGCGGCGATCCGGCCGATCGCCTCCAGCGCCACGCTCGTACGGAGCGTCACCTCGATGACCGGCAGGCCGCCGGACACCAGCGCCCGCGCCATCGGCACGGCGGTCTCCACATCCTCGATCACCACGACCGGGATCACGGGGGCGAGGTCGAGCAGGCTCGTCATCTGCGGTTCTTCTCCTTGCCGGCCCTCGGGGCCGTCGTCCTTCTCGTCGTCCTTCTCGTCGGCCTCAAGGGCCGTTCCACGTCTTCACGTCATGGGCCGGGGCGTCATGGGCCGGGGCCGCGCGCCGCCCGGCCGGAGCAGGCCGGCGCGCCCAGGCTACTGGCCCGCGCCCGGGCCACGGCCCGGAGCGCGGCCGGTGCCGCCGAGCGATCGCTACGTACGGTTCGCGCGGGAGGCGAGGTGGGCCAGCCACGCCGCCGCCCCCGTCAGCGCGGGCTGCGGTGCGACGATCAGCGACGTCGCGATGGCCGACAGGTACTCCGCCATGTCCGGGTTCGCGGCGAACCGGGCGCGGAACGGCCCGGTTCGGACCCGTTCCGCGATCCGCGGCAGCACCCCGCCGCCCAGGTAGACCCCGCCCCGGGCGCCCAGCGTCAGCGCGACGTCGCCCGCGAACGACCCCAGCAGCCCGCAGAACACCTCGACCGTCTCCGCGCACAACCCGTCGTCGGCCCGCGAGACGATCCCCGACGCCGTGTCCTCGACCGGCGGGACGCCCCTGACCTGCGCCAGCGCCCGGTGCAGCCGCACCAGCCCCGGCCCCGACAGCACGTGCTCGGCCACCACCTGGCTGCCCGGCCCGCCCGCCGGCCGCGTGTCCCGCGGAGTCCGCGCAGCTCGCAGCGCCCGCAGCACCTCCAGCTCCCGCTCGTCCTGGACGGGCAGCGTCACGTGCCCGCCCTCGCCCGGCACCGGCACCCAGCCGCCGTCCACCGGCACCAGCCCGGCCACGCCGAGCCCGGTGCCGGGGCCGAGCACCGCCTTCACCCCGTACGACGGAGCCGGGCCGCCCAGCGGGGCGAGGTCGTCGCCCTCCAGGTGCGGCAGCGACACCGCCAGCGCCTCGAAGTCGTTGAGCAGCGCCACCTCCGGCAGGCCGAGGTCGCGCGCGGAGCCGGACCAGGGCAGGTTCGTCAGCGCGTAACGGTCGCCGTCCACGGGCCCGGCCAGGGCCAGGCACGCCGCCCCCGGCCGGGCGCCGCCGGCGTGGTCGGCGAGGTAGGCGGCCACGGCCTCGGGCAGGCCGCGGTGCTCGGCCCCGGCCAGGACCGCGACGTGCGACGGCCGCGCCCCCGGCGAGGTCACCAGGCCGAACCTGGCGTTGGTGCCGCCGACGTCGGCGACCAGCCACGGATAGGCGAAAGAGCTCACCCGTTGACTCCGGCGCGAACCGTGTCGGCGAGACCGGTCTCCAGGTGGGAGGAGCCGGCCTCCACCGGGAAGCCGAGCCCCGGCCCGTGGTGCGGCGACTCGGCGCCGCTGATGCCGAAGACGCCCGCGCCCTGCTCGGCGTGCCCGGCCATGCGGCGGAACGCCGCGAACAGCTCACGGCCCGTGCCCACCCACTCGGCGTCGCTGAGCGGCCGGCCGCCGGGCGTGCGCCGCGCCAGCTCCTCGGCCGGCACCAGCAGCTCCAGCGTCCCGGCCGCCGAGTCGAGCCTGATCACGTCGCCCTCGCGGACGAGCGCGATCGGGCCGCCGTCGGCCGCCTCGGGCGACAGGTGGATGGCCGCGGGCACCTTGCCGGACGCGCCGGACATGCGGCCGTCGGTGACGATCGCCACCCGCTGGCCCCGGTCGAGCAGCACGGCCAGCGGCGGGGTGAGCTTGTGCAGCTCGGGCATGCCGTTGGCGCTCGGCCCCTGGTAGCGGATGACGGCGACGAAGTCCTGCCCGTCCAGCTCGCCGGCCTCGAACGCGCGCAGCAGGTCGAGCTGGTCGTCGAACACCTTGGCCGGCGCCTCGATCACCAGGTGCTCCTGCTTGACGGCCGACACCTTGCTCACGGCCCGGCCGAGGTTGCCCTCCAGCATGTGGATGCCGCCGTCGGCGGAGAACGGGTCGGCGACGGGACGCAGCACGTCGAGGTCCGCGCTGCCGCCCTTGACCTCCGACCACACCAGCGCGCCGTCCTCCAGCGCCGGAGCCGAGCGGTAGTGGCTCAGGCCGCGCCCGGCGACCGTCAGCACGTCCTCGTGCAGCAGGCCCGCGTCGAGCAGGTCGCCGATGAGCACCTGCATGCCGCCGGCGTCGCGGAAGTGGTTCACGTCCGCCTGGCCGTTGGGGTAGATGCGGGTGAGCGACGGCACGACCTTCGACAGGCACGCCAGGTCGTCCCAGGTCAGGACGATGCCCGCGGCGGCGGCCATGGCCACGAGGTGCAGCGTGTGGTTGGTCGAGCCGCCGGTGGCCAGCAGCGCGACGCACGCGTTCACGATGGCCTTCTCGTCCACCAGCTCGCCGAGCGGCGTGTACTCGGAGCCGTGCGCGGTGATCTCCACGGCGCGGCGGCCGGCCGCCTCGGTGAGGGCGTGCCGCAGCTCAGTGTGCGGGTTGACGAACGTCGAGCCCGGCAGGTGCAGGCCCATGACCTCCATGAGCGCCTGGTTGGAGTTGGCGGTGCCGTAGAAGGTGCAGGTGCCGGGGGAGTGGTACGACTTGGCCTCGGCCTCCAGCAGCTCGCCGCGGCCCACCTTGCCCTCGGCGAACAGCTGCCGGGTGCGGGCCTTGACCTTGTTCGGCAGCCCGGACGTCATCGGGCCGGCCGGCACGAAGATCGCCGGCAGGTGCCCGAAGTGCAGCGCGCCGATGAACAGCCCCGGCACGATCTTGTCGCAGACGCCCAGCAGCAGCGTCGCGTCGAACATGTCGTGCGACAGGGCGATCGCGGTCGCCATGGCGATCACGTCGCGGCTGTAGAGCGACAGCTCCATGCCGGCCCGGCCCTGCGTGATGCCGTCGCACATGGCCGGCACGCCGCCCGCCACCTGCGCCACGCCGCCGGCCCGCCGCACGGCCGCCTTCAGCTCCGGCGGGTACGTCTCGTACGGCTGGTGCGCCGACAGCATGTCGTTGTAGCTGGTCACGATGGCCACGCCGGGCTTGGCGGCGCCCATGAGGGCGGGCTTGTCCTCGGCCGGCGCGGCGGCGAAGCCGTGGGCCAGGTTGGCGCAGCCCAGGTGGGCGCGGGCCGGGCCCTTGGCGCGGGCGGCCTCGCCGGCGCGGCGGACGCGGTCCAGGTAGACGGTCCGGCTGGCGCGGCTGCGCTCGGCGATCCTGTCCGTGATCTCCTGGATGACGGGGTTCATGGACGCTCCTTCGTCGGGCACACGGCCGCGTTCGGGTTGTCGGTCGCGTTGTCGGTCGCGTTCGGGTTCGGGCCGGCGCTCTGGCGGCGGTCGCGGGCGGTCACGAGACGTCCTCGTGCCAGGCCCGGCCGCTGCGGGCGAGCAGGTCGTGGGCGCCGGCGGGCCCGGCCGAGCCCGCCGGGTACGGCTCGGGAAGCTGGTCCGACGCCTCCCAGGTGGCGAGGATGGGGTCGATCCACCGCCAGGCGGCCTCGACCTCGTCGCGGCGCATGAACAGGGTCGGGTTGCCGGCCAGCACGTCCATGAGCAACCGCTCGTACGCCTCCGGCACCCGCGCGGTGAACGTCTCGCCGAAGCTGAGGGTCAGCGGCACCGGCTTGAGCGTGACCTCGCCCGCTCCCGGCTCCTTGGCCATGATGTGCAGCCGGATGCCCTCCTCGGGCTGGAGCCGCAGGACGAGGCGGTTGGGCGTGCCGCCGGGAAAGATGGAGTGGGGCACGTCCTTGAACTGCACCACGATCTCCGAGACGCGGCGCGGCAGCCGCTTGCCGGTGCGCAGGTAGAACGGCACCCCGGCCCAGCGCCAGTTGCGGATCTCGGCGCGGATCGCGGTGAACGTCTCCACCCGGCGCGACTCCTCGGTGGGCGGCGTGGAGGCGGGCTCGTCCAGGTAGCCGGGCATGTCGCCGCTCTCGACGTACTGGCCGCGCACGGTGAACCGCTCGACCTCGCCGCCGGTGATCGGCCGCAGCGCCTGCAGCACCTTGACCTTCTCGTCGCGGATCGCCTCGCGGTCGTTGCGCGCCGGCGGCTCCATCGCGGTCAGGCAGAGGAGCTGGAGCAGGTGGTTCTGCACCATGTCCCGCAGGGCGCCCGCGTGGTCGTAGTAGCCGCGCCGGCCGGGCGTGCCGACGGTCTCGGCGGCGGTGATCTGGACGTGGTCGATCCACAGCGAGTTCCAGATCGGCTCCAGGAACGCGTTGGCGAAGCGGAGCACGAGCAGGTTCTGCACGGTCTCCTTGCCCAGGTAGTGGTCGATGCGGAAGATCTGCCGCTCGTCGAAGATGGCGCCGACCTCGTCGTTGATGCGCTGCGCGCTGATCAGGTCGTGGCCGAGGGGCTTCTCCAGCACCACGCGGGAGCGGGGCGTCACCAGGCCCGCGTCGGCCAGCTCGCGGCAGAACACGCCGAAGGTGCGGGGCGGGCTGGCCAGGTAGAACACCCGGTCGCGGTCCTCGTGCCCGGCCAGCAGCGCCGACAGCGCGTCCCAGCCGGACCGGTCCGCGCCGCCGTCGGCCGCGCGGCCGCCCACGTCGACCGACACGTGGTGCAACCGGCCCAGGAAACGCCGCCACACCTCGGGGTCGCCGCCGGGGATCCGGTCGCGTACCTCGGCGTCCACCTTGCCGCGGAAGTCCTCGTCGGTCAGGCCGCCGCGGGACATCGCGATCACCCGCGTGCCGGGGGCGAGCCGTCCCTCACGGTCGCCGTGGTACAGCGCCGGCAGCAGTTTGCGCATGGACAGGTCGCCGGTCCCGCCGAAGACGACGAGGTCGGCGGTGTGCGCGGTCTCGGGGACGGCGGGTGCGGTGGCGGCGGGTGACGAGCTCAGGGGGGACACGACAGGGCTCCGTTGATCTATCAAGAAGGACAGAACGGACACTAGCCAGAGTTCGGGTCGTAGACAAGCAGAGTTTTGACATGTGAGATAAAAAAGTCGCGACTTTTCATTACCTAATGTCCTGTGATTCACTTAGCCGATGCCTCGACGTACCGCCGCGACCCTCGCCACGAGTGGCGAGGTGCTGCGCCTCATCCGCTCCGGTGAGGCGGTCACGCGGGCCGACCTGGGCCGGGTGACCGGCCTGTCGCGTCCCGCGGTGCAGTTGCGCGTCGGCGAGCTGATCGAGCGGGGTCTCGTCGTGGAGCGGGCCGACGCGCCCTCCACCGGCGGACGCCCGCCCGTGCGGCTGGAGTTCAACGCCGAGGGCGGCGTGGTGCTGGTGGCCGCGCTGGGCGCGAGCCGCACCCGCGTCGCCGTGTGCGACCTCGCGGGCCGGGAGCTGGCCGGCCGCGACTTCGCCATCGACGTCGAGCAGGGCCCCGACGTGGTGCTGCCGCTGCTCCTCGACACCTGGGAGGAGCAGCTCGGCGACCGCCCGCGCGAGGACGTCAAGGGCGTCGGCATGGGCGTGCCCGCCACGGTCGAGTTCGCGCGGGGCCGCACCGAGAGCGTGCGCGTGATGGCGTCGTGGACCGGCGTGCTCATCCCGCCGATCGTCCGCGAGCGGTTCCCGGTGCCCGTGCTCGTCGACAACGACGTGAACGCGCTGGCCATCGGCGAGCACCGCGGCGTCTACCCCGACCTCGACGACCTCATGTTCGTCAAGGTCTCCACCCGGATCGGCGCCGGCGTCATCGCGGGCGGCGGCATCCTGCGCGGCGCGCTCGGCGCGGCCGGCGAGATCGGGCACATCCCGGTCCGCGACGGCGGCGGCGTCCTGTGCCGCTGCGGCAACGTCGACTGCGTCGACTCGGTGGCGAGCGGCACCGCGCTGCTGCGCGAGCTGCGCGCGGCGGGCAAGGACGTCAAGACGATCGCCGACGTGACGGCGCTCGTGCGGGCCGGCGACGCCGAGACGATGGCCACCGTACGCGAGGCGGGGCGGCGCATCGGCGAGGTGCTGGCCGGCGCGGTCAACATCCTCAACCCGTCGGTGGTGGTGCTCGGGGGAGACGTGGCCGAGGCGTTCGGCCCGCTCGTGTCGAGCATCCGCGAGGTCGTCTACCGCCGCTCGACGGCCCTGGCCACGCGCCGCCTGCGCATCGAGCCGAGCCGCCTGGGCGCGGGGGCGGGCATCAGCGGGTGCGCGGTGATGGTGCTGGACAGCGTGCTGTCACCGGAGGCCGTCGACGAGAGCCTCGCCCACGACGCCTCCTGACACCACGCCCCGTCTCCTGACACTCACCGCTCGGCGTCTCCTGAGGCCGCTCGCCGTCTCCTGGGGCCGCCCGCCGTCTCCTGACGCTCACCGGTGCCGCCATTTCCTTGACGCCGACCGCCGTCGCCCTGCGGGAGTCTCTGGGAGCCGGAGCTTCCCCGGCGGGTTCGAGCACGGTACGCGCCTGAGTCCTGAGCGTGATCCCGGCCTTCGGGTGAGGAAGCGGGGGAGGTGCGGCTCCGCTGTCCGAGGCGGCGTAGGACGCGGCGCTGACGAATCGGCGTTCGCGGAAGGTCCGCGCTCAGTGCTCGGCGTGGCCGTTGTCGTTCCCGTTGCCCGGGCGTCTGGTGTGGCCGGGCGGGGTGTGGCCGGCGGGGTTGGCGGAGGTGTCCGCCGTGACCTCCGGGAGCGTGGGCGCGGGCGTCGGCGTGACGGCGGCCGGCCTGCGGGAGCGCGCCGGGGTGACCGACGCCTCGCCGGGCGTCACGGGCGGCGCGGTCGTGGTGTGACGGCGCGGCGCGGGGGTGACGCGCGCGGTGCGGGGCGGCCGGGTGACGGTGGGCCGGGCCGTACGGGTGAGGCGGGGCGAGGGCAGGGCCGTGGGCGCGGGGCCGTGGTGGGCGGGGCGGGTCACCGGGGCGCTGGCCGTGCTGACCCGCGTGGCCGCGGCCGTGACCGGCGCCGGAGGACGTCCGCCGCCGTCGGGGAGGCTGACCGGGGACAGCGACGCGCCGCCCAGCTCGCCGAAGCCGAGGATCGCCGCCGCGCTCAGCATCACCATGCCGGTCAGCACACTGGCGGCCATCAGGACACGTCTGCGCGGCTCGGTCTCGGTCACAGCCGCCGATGATAGTGAGTGCCGGGAGCCGGATGGGCCGCCCCGCGACAATCGTGATCAAGATGGTGGCCGACGCGGCCCGCCCGGCCCGCGCCCCGGCCGAGCATCAGCGGCCGAGCATCAGCGGCCGGACATCACCGGCCGGGCATCACCGGCAGGGCGCCATCGGCCGGGAGCCACCGGCCGGGCCACCCCGCGCAGTCGGCCGGCAGAGGCGGGCGCCGTGCCCGTTCTCAGCAGGTGCACATCAGGCCGCGCAGCGCGGCCTCCAGCCCCTGGCCCGTCGCCACCGTCGCCGGCCACGGGAAGCGGACCAGCGACTCCTCCACGCGGACCGTCGCGCCGTACCTGTCGAGCTCCCACAGCCACACGTCGCCGCACCAGGAGCCACCGGAAGGACCGGCCCCGCCGCAGCCGCCCGCGCCGGCTGTGCCAACGGGCCCGTCGTCGTGGAAAGCGCCGGCCTGCCCCGTGTCGCCGGCGTGCCAGGTGTCGCCGGCGTGACCGCCGTCGCCGCGCAGGCCCTCGCCCGCGAGCGCGGGCTCGCCGAGCAGGGCCGCCACGCCGTTCGCGAGCTGCGCCCGGTGCGCCTCGTTGACGTGGGCCAGGACGCGCTCGGCCGTCTCCGCCAGCGGGTCGGCGACGGCGTCGAGGTACTCGCCGGCGTCCAGGACGCCGGACTCGTGCCCGGTCAGGTACACGACCTGCGCCACGTCCAGCCGCAGCAGCCGGGGCGCGGACGGCTCGCCGTACCGCTCCAGCGCCGTGAACAGCGCCTCGTCCGCGCTGCGGGCCGCGACCGCGACGGCCGCCGCCCGCGCCTCCTCCGCCGGCACGGCCAGTGCCCAGCCCTGCACCTCCAGCAGCCCGCGCGGATGCTCGGCCTCGCCCAGGCGGCGCGTCGCGGTGAGGTTGACCGCCACCACGGCGTCGTCGTGCAGGCCGTGCAGCGGCTCGCCGGGCCGCACCAGCAGCACGGGCCGCCCGCGATCGTCCACGCCACCGGTCGCGGGGGAGGGGACGCCGTCGAGGGACACGCGAGCGACCGAGGACGTCGCGGCGAGCGTGCGGACGCGTTCGGCGATGGGCGGCATGGCGGCTCCTTGAGATCAACGCGAAGACTAGGTTAGCCTTACCTAAGTAAGGATTACCTAATCACATGAGGTGAACGTGCGCTACACCGGTCCCAAGGTGCGGCTGTCCCGCCGCGCGGGCGTGCCGCTGACCAGGAAGGCCATCCGCTACTTCGAGCAGCGTCCCTACCCGCCGGGCGAGCACGGCCGCAAGACCAACCGCCGCACCACCGGCGACTACGGCCTGCGGCTGATGGAGAAGCAGAAGCTGCGCTGGTACTACGACGTGTCCGAGCGGCAGCTCCGCCGCTACTGGGACCTGGCCGTGCGCAAGCCCGGCGCGTCCGGCGCGGAGCTGGTCACGCTGCTGGAGAGCCGCCTGGCCTCCCTCGTGCTGCGCGCCGGCCTCGCGCCGTCCATCTACGCGGCCCGCCAGTACGTCACCCACGGCCACATCGCCGTGGACGGCCGCAAGGTGGACATCCCCAGCTACCTCGTCAAGCCCGGCCAGGTCGTCTCGGTGCGGGAGCGGTCGCGGCGCATGCAGCCGTTCGTGGCCGCGGCCGAGGGCGTCCACGCCGACGAGCGGATCGCGCCGTACCTGTCGGTCGACCACGCGGAGCTGCGCTTCACGCTGACGGCGCGGCCGCAGCGCGAGCACATCACGGTGCCGGTGGACGAGCAGCTCGTCGTGGAGTTCTACTCCCGCTGACCCGCCGGGCCCGCCGAGAGGGAGGGCCGCCGTCCTAGCGGGGCCCGTCGAGGACGCCGTCGCGCCGCAGGGCGGCGACCTCGCGGCGCAGCGCCGCCAGCTCCTCCAGGACGGCGCGGGTGGCGGCGGCCGACTCGTCCAGGACGGCCCGGGTGGAGGCGGCCGACTCGTCGCCGAGCTCGCGCAGCTCGGCGCGCTCGCTCGCCGACTCCTCGTCCATCGCGCTCACCACCACCGCCATGAACAGGTTGAGCACGATGAACGTCGAGATCAGGATGAACGCGGTGAAGAAGATCCAGGCCGACGGGTGCAGGGTCATCACGTCCCGGGCGATGTTGCCCCAGTCGTCGCCCGTCATGGTCTGGAAGAGCGTGAACAGCGAGGCGGGCAGGCTGCCGAAGCGCTCGGGCGCGGCCCCGCCGTACAGCTTGGTGGCCATCACCCCGGCCACGTACAGCACCAGGCCGAGCAGCACCACGATGGAGCTCATCCCGGGCATGGCGCGCAACAGCGCCGACACCACGCGCCGCAGGCTGGGCACCACCGACAGCAGGCGCAGCGCCCGCAGGATGCGCAGTGACCGCAGCACCGACAGGCCGCCGGTCGAAGGGACCAGCGCGATGGCGACGATCAGCGCGTCGAAGATGTTCCAGGGGTCGCGCAGGAAACGGGCCCGCTCGGCGTAGATCTTGGCCAGCAGCTCGGCGACGAAGACGTAGAGCGCGGCGTGGTCGATCACCTTGAGCGTCGCGCCGTGCCCCGCGGCGATCGCGGGCACGGTCTCCAGGCCGAGGGTGGCGGCGTTGACCAGGATGACGACGACGATGAGCTGCTGGAAACGGCGGCTCGTGACGACGGCGTGAACGCGTTCGCGCACGGGAGGGGACTCCTAGGGATCTCGGTGGTACTCCACCATCATCCCGTAGCCGATCATGCGGACGATCATCGCGGGGTGAGGCGGAAGACCCGCAGCTCCCTGCCGCCCGCCGTCTCCACGTACCGGTTGTAGAGCGGCCACTGCTCCACCAGCCCGCGCCAGGCCGCCTCGCGCTCCTCGCCGGTCAGCAGCCTGGCCCTGACGGGGATCTCGCGGCCCTTGTAGGTGACGGCGGCCTCCGGCGTCTTCATGAGGTTGCCGGTCCAGGCCGGGTGCTTCTCGCGGCCGAAGTTGCTGCCGACGACGAGGAAGCCGCCGCCGGGCTCGGGCCGGCAGGCGAGCGGCGAGTGCCGTCGCTGTCCCGTCCTGGCGCCGGTGGTGATGAGCACGAGCGACGGCACCACGCGGTCGCTGCTGATCATCTTGCCGCGGGTCAGCCGGTAGAGGGCGCGGTCCAGCTTGGGGACGAACCGGGGACCGACCCGCAGGAACCAGTCGGTCGAGGCCATCCACTGGGCGAAGGGCTTGAGGACCTGGATCATGCCGCGAGTGTAGCCGTAGCAAGCGCTAGGTCAAGTGCCTGGGCGGCCGCCTTCGTGATATAAAAAACCGGCTGTCAGGCGACCGACGAGGGGCGAGCGCAGATGTCCTATCCTCCGAACTACGGCCCTTCCCCCTACGGGCCGCCGCCGCAGACCCACCCCAACGGCACGACGATCCTCGTGCTGGGCATCCTCAGCCTGGTCGTGTGCGGCCTGCTCGGCCCGTTCGCCTGGGTGATGGGCAACAAGGCGCTGCAGGAGATCGACGGCAGCGGCTACTACTTCGAGAACCGGGGCATGGTGCAGGCCGGTCGCATCTGCGGCATCGTCAGCACCTGCCTATGGGCGGCGATGATCGCCCTCTACGTCGTCCTCTTCCTCGTCGCCGGCGGCCTCGCCGTCTTCAGCAACCACTAGCGGGCGCCGGCCGTAGCCGCCGATCCCCGACTCCAGCAGGTCGAAGAGCGCCTCGGCCTGCTCGCGCAGCCATGCCTCGACCTCGCGCGGGCTCTCGCCCGCCGTCCGGCGGCGCAGCGCGTGCCGTGACAGCAGCCGCGTCGTGCTGAGGATCTGCGCCGCCACCAGCTCCGGCCGCACGTCGTCGGGATCGGCGTCGGCCTCCTCCTCGATCGCGGCGGCCACGCACGCCATCACCTGACGCTCGATCTCCAGCGTCCGCGCCCGCAGCGCCGGGCTCTCCGCCACCACGCGCCCCCACACCTCGGCCCCCTCGTGGAAGCCGTAGCGCCAGTCGCCGGTGTCCAGCGCGTCGAGGAAGTCGCGCCGGAAGGCGTCCACCACGCTCTCGCCGGGCCGCCGGTCACGGACGACCCCCCGGTAGATCTCCTCCAGATCGGCCTGCCGGTCGAGGAAGAGGTCCTCCTTGGTGCCGAAGTAGTTGAAGACGGTGTTGACCGACACGTCGGCCGCGCGCGCCACCTCCGCCACCGTGACCTGGTCGAACCCGCGCATCAGGAACAGGCCCGTCGCCATGTCGGAGATCCGGCGGCGGGTCTCCCGCTTCTTGCGCTCGCGCAGTCCTTCCTCCATGGAGCCATGCTACCCAACTTGCAGTCACTCCAAAATTGTGGCTACTGTAATTTTGGAGGCGATGAACTTGATCGAGACCACAGGTCTGACGAAGACCTTCAAGAGCGGCGTGGAAGCCGTCAAAGGCGTGGACATCATGGTCGAGCCCGGCCAGATCGTGGGCTTCCTCGGCCCGAACGGCGCCGGCAAGAGCACGACCATGCGCATGCTCACCACGCTCCTGGCCCCGACCTCGGGGAGCGCGACGGTCGCGGGCCACGACCTGCTCGCCGACCCGGCGGGCGTGCGGCGGCGCATCGGCTACGTCTCGCAGTCCGGCGGCGTCAACCTCGCCGCGCCACCGGCCGGCGACCTGGTGCTGCAGGCCATGCTGTACGGCATGAACCGCGAGCGGGCGCGCGAGCGCGTCGCCGAGGTGCTGGCCCTGCTGGAGCTGACCGGCATGGAGCACCTGCCCGGCGGAGCGCTGTCGGGCGGCCAGCGGCGCCGCTTCGACCTGGCGTTCGGGCTGCTGCACCGCCCGCCGCTGCTCTTCCTCGACGAGCCCACCACGGGGCTCGACCCCCAGAGCCGCGCCCACCTCTGGGACCACATCCGCGCGCTGCGCGCCGACCACGGGATGACGGTGTTCCTGACCACGCACTACCTCGACGAGGCCGACGCGCTCTGCGACCGCCTCCTGATCATCGACGGCGGCCGGATCGTCGCCGAGGGCAGCCCGGCGGAGCTGAAGGCCGGCGGCCGCACCCTCGACGACGTCTTCCTCGACATCACCGGCCGCTCGCTGCGCGAGGAGGTGTCCGCGTGATCGGGTCCGCGGCTCGCGACACGTGGCTGCTGTTCCGTCACAACCTCGCCATCACGCTCCAGCAGAAGTTCGGCCTCGTCTTCGGCGCCATCCAGCCGATGGTGTTCCTCGTCCTGTTCGGGCCGATCTTCGCCACGATCGGCACCTGGGAGACGCTCGTGCCGGGCCTGATCGTGCAGCTCGGGCTCGTGAGCACCGGCATGGCCGGGTTCGGCGTCGTCTTCGATCGGCGCTTCGGGGTGCTGGAACGGATGCGCGTCACCCCGGCCAGCCGCCTGGCGCTGCTGCTCGGCCGGGTGCTCAACAACGTCGTCGCGCTCCTGCTGCAGACCGTCGTGCTCGTCGCCGTCGGCTACGCGTTCGGGCTGCGGGCGCCGGCCGCCGGCCTGCTGGCGGGGCTCGCGCTGGTCGTCGTGCTGGGCGCGAGCCTCGCCTCGCTGTCGTACGCGGTGGCGCTCACCATCGACGAGAACCTGTTCGCGCCCGTGATGAGCACGATCGTCCTGCCGCTGGCGCTGCTGTCCGGCTCGTTCCTGCCGATGTCGATGGCGCCGGGCTGGCTCGACGTGCTCTCGCGGATCAGCCCGTTCCGGTACGTGCTGGAGGCGCTGCGCGACCTGTTCGCCGGGCACTACGCCACCGGCACGGTGGGGCTGGGCGTGGCGGTGACCGCGGTGCTGGCCGTGGTGAGCGTCGCCGTCGGCACCCGCGTGTTCAGCCGCGAGAACGCCTGAACACGCGGGCCGGTTGCACGGGGTTCAGGCGGCGGACCGGCGCCGCAGCGCCGCCACGATCCCTTCCGGGTCGATGACCCCGTACCCGTAGTCGAAGTCGAAGCCCACCTCGCTGCGGTCGTCGGCGGTGCGGCGCAGCAGCGCCCGCAGTTGCGACGGCGACAGCCGGGTGCACGGCCAGCGGGTGCGGATCGCCGCGACCAGCCCGGCGGCGACCGGCGTGGCCGCCGAGGTGCCCGAGTCGGGCTCGGTGTCGCCGAACGCCCGCGAGCCGGAGAAGTGCGTGTAGGCGCACACGTCCGGCTTGCGGGCGGTCAGCCGCCCGGGCCCCTGCGAGGAGTAGCCGACCCGCTCGCCGCTGATGTCGACGCCGCCGATGGACAGCGCCTTGGCGTGGGAGTTGGCCCCGACGATCGGCCGGTCGGGGTAGGCGCAGCGGCCGTCGCGGCACTGGCGGCCGCAGTTGCCCGCCGCGAACAGCACGTCGGCCCCCGCCTCGTCCAGAGCGGTGACCATGAGGTTGAACGGGTGGGCCGGGTTGTCGGAGTAGTTGCCCGGATGGCCGACCGGGAAGTCCCACTCGGGGGAGAACGACCCCCACGAGTTGGAGACCACCAGGGCGCGCGTCTCGGCGGGCTGCGCCTCCAGCACCCCCCGCAGGTGCCCGAACGCGGCCACCGCGTCCGACAGCAGCCCGTCGAGCGCCGAGCCGCCGGGGCGGCGCGACAGCAGCACCGGCACGTCCACGAGCGTCGCCCGGGGCGCGCCGATGAGCGTGTCGAAGGCGCACATCGTGCCGTGGTCCACCTCGAACTGGCCGGGCCGCCCGTCGACGCCCGCCGGCACCCAGCTTCGCGCCGCGTCGAGGATGACGTCCCGGCCGAGCTGCCGCTCGGTGTGGGCGAGGTTGATCCCGGTGTCGAGCACGGCCAGCGCCACGCCGGTCCCGTCGAGCCCCTCGGCGCGCAGCGCGTCGGCGCCGAGCAACCGCTCCACGTCGTGCCAGGTGCCGACGGGCGGGTCGCCGCCGCAGGTCAGCGTGGTGTGGATGACCGGGTCGGCGAAGACGCCGGTGACGTCGGGCCGAAGCGACGACAGCATGGCGACGCGGGCGGCCACCTCGTCGTCGGCGATGACGCCGCGCACCAGCACCGAGGCGTCCTCGGCGGCCAGCGAGAAGGCGAGCGGCTGGTTGAGCGACAGCGGGTCGCCGCCGGGCGGCGGCACCGGGCGCGGCAGCGCCACCGGCGTGTACGCGTGGTCGAGCGCGACGCCGGGCAGGCCGTCGGCCACGTCGGCCACGGTGGCGCTCCGACCGGGGTCGACGACGGCCTCGACGACGTCAGGGGAGGGGCGGAGCTGGATGAGCACGCGCATGGGGTCACCACCCGGGGATCGAAGGAACGGACGCCCCCACATTCCTGCATTCGCGGGGGCGCGTCCAGCGGTTCACGAACGTCTGACCTGCTGAAACATCGCGAAGGGGGCGAACCGGCCACGGTCGTTTCCGGCCCGCCCGATCCGGGGCCTTCGGTCCCGCCGATGCACTTCCCTCTGGTGGGCTTCCGCGCCGCCGATCAGTTCCGTCCGCCGGGCTTCCGCGCGGCCGATCAGTTCACTACGGTGAGGCGGCATGACGCTCCAGGCCCCCCAGGCGCGCACCGGTGACCACTGGCTGGCGGTGCGGCCGAGACTCGTCCTCGCCAGCGCCTTCATGCTCTTCCTGGAGCTGGCCCTGATTCGCTGGACCGGCTCGAACATCGTCCACCTGAGCTACTTCACGAACTTCGTGCTGCTCGGCTCCTTCCTCGGCATCGGGCTCGGCTTCCTGCGCGTGGGCCGGGCCAAGGGCCAGCCCTACTACTCGCCCGTCGTGCTGTTCGGGCTGGTGGTCCTGGTCGTCATGTTCCCGGTCACCGTCGACCGCGACACCGAGGGCGTCCTTTACTGGACGAGCCTGGCCACCAAGGGGCCGCCCGCCTGGCTCATCCTGCCGGTGATCTTCTGCGCGGCGGCGCTCGTCCTCATGGGGCCCGCCGAGCTGGTCGGCCGGTGCTTCCCCGAGCTGCCGCGCCTGGAGGCCTACCGCTACGACCTCATCGGCAGCCTCACCGGCATCGCCGCCTTCACCGCGCTGTCCTTCCTCAGCGCGCCGCCCGTCTTCTGGGGCGCGATCGCGGCCCTGGCCTACGGGGTGCTGCTGACGCCGCGCCCGCTCGTGTCCTACCTCGGGCTGGTCACCGTGCCGTCCCTCGCCGTCGTCGCGCTGCTCCTGGCCGAGACGCTGACCGCCGGCGCGCTGTGGTCGCCGTACTACAAGGTCACCTTCCGGCAGTTCGACCAGCTCGGCGTGCCGGTGACCGACATCTCCGTCAACGGCATCCCGCACCAGCAGGCCGTGCCCGCCGCCGCCCGGCTCCAGTGGGAGCGCCAGTACGGCCTGCCGTACGAGCGGGCCGCCACGCCGCCCCGCGACGTGCTCATCGTCGGCGCGGGCAGCGGCACCGACGTCGCCATCGCCCTGTCCAAGGGGGTCTCCCGGGTCGACGCCGTCGAGATCGACCCCAAGCTGCGCGAGCTGGGCGGCTCCAAGCACCCCGACCACCCCTACGACGACCCGCGCGTGACCACCCACGTCACCGACGGCCGCGCCTTCCTGGAGCGCACCTCCGGCAAGTACGACCTGATCCTGTTCGCGCTGCCCGACTCGCTCACGCTCGTGTCGGGGGCCAGCTCGCTGCGCCTGGAGAGCTACCTGTTCACCGAGGAGGCCATGCGGGCCGCCCGCGACCACCTCAAACCGGGCGGCGCCTTCTCCATGTACAACTACTACCGCGAGAGCTGGCTGGTCGACCGGCTGGCCTCGACGGTGAAGGCGGCCTTCGGCCACGACCCGTGCGTCGACGTCGTCAGCACCGCCGGGCAGCAGGCCGTCATCACGGCCGGCCTCACCCCCGCCGCGCAGCGCTGCGCCGCCCCCTGGGCCGGGCCCACGGCCGGCACCCCGCCGCCCGCGGGCGACGACCGGCCGTTCCTCTACCTCAAGGACCGCACGATCCCGCCGATCTACCTCATCACCCTGGGCCTGATCCTCGCGGTCAGCCTCATCGCCGTGCGCGCCGTGGCCGGCCCCTACCGGCGGATGCGCCCGTACGCCGACCTGTTCCTGCTCGGGGTGGCGTTCCTGCTGCTGGAGACCAAGAGCGTGACCGGGTTCGCGCTGCTGTTCGGCACGACGTGGGTGGTCAACGCCGTGGTCTTCGCCGGGGTGCTCGTCGCGGTGCTGGCCGCCGTCGAGGTGACGCGCCGTTTCCGCACCCCGCCGCTGCCCGTCATGTACGGCGTGCTGCTCGCCGGCCTGC
The DNA here is from genome assembly GCF_013363975.1 of Nonomuraea montanisoli. GTDB lineage: Bacteria > Actinomycetota > Actinomycetes > Streptosporangiales > Streptosporangiaceae > Nonomuraea > Nonomuraea montanisoli. The sequence continues at coordinate 331,244 of NZ_JABWGN010000008.1, forward strand.
TGCTGGCCTGGCTGGTGCCCAACGCGTGGCTGCTGTCCCTGCCGCTGCCGCTGCGGGCCGTCGCGGCGGTCACGGTGGCGTTCCTGCCGATCTTCGCGGCGAACGTGGTCTTCGCCAAGCGGTTCTCCGACGCGGCCGACGCGACCACCTCGTTCGGGGCCAACCTGCTGGGCGCGATGGTGGGCGGCTGCCTGGAGTACCTCGCGCTGGTGATCGGCTACAAGGGGCTGATCATCGTCGCGGCCGTGCTCTACCTGGGCGCGTTCGCGCTGCTGCCCCGCAGGGGCGCGGTCTCCGCCTGAGACGGGACCGGCCTCCCCTCATGGAGGGGAGGCCGGAAGGCGCGTCAGAGGCCGCAGAGTTCTTCGAGTGACTTGGCCGTCTTGGAGCCGTTGCGGGTCGGCGTCTGGCTCGGCCGTGCGGCCGTCGCCGGGCTCGACGAGGTCGGCGCCCCCGACGAGGGCGTATCGGGGGAGGCGGTGACGTTCGCCGCCTGGGCGCTGCGCGTCTTGACCGAGTCGGCGAGCGCCTTGGCGGCGAACCGGCGGATCTTGACCCAGTCGGCGGAGCCCGGCCAGAAGTCCGGCGGCACGAACTGCATGCTGGTGATCTTGGCACTCTTGACCTTCAGCGCCAGATCGACCAGCGGCGGGAGGAGCGGCTGCGGGATGTTGGTCTGCGCCAGGCGCTTCGCCCCCGCCATGATCTTGCTGAAGTTGGTCAGGATCTTGTCAGGGGTGGCCTGCTTGGCGAAGGCGCCGATGACGCACCGCTGGCGGCCCATGCGGGAGAAGTCGTCGCTGTTGACCCGGGACCGGCCGTACCACAGGGCCTGCTCGCCGGTCAGCTTCCGGTAGCCCGCCCTGATCGTGCCGGCGGTGCCGAAGTGGCCGCCCCACTTGACGTCCTGCTCGACGCGGATCTTCAGACCGCCGATGGCGTCCACCAGGTCGGCGAAGCCGAACATGTTCATCAGCATGTAGTAGTCGATCTTGAGGTTGAGCGTGTAGCCGATGGCGTCCATCAGTGCCCGGGGGCCCTTGTTGTGGCCGCCCATGAGCTGCGGGTGCTCGTTGGCGTACTGCCAGACCTCGTTGAGCAGGCCGCCGTTCGGCAGCTCGGCCATGTAGCCGTTCGGGAACTGCTTGTGCAGCGGGGAGGTCGGCGGGAAGCGCACGTGCTGGAGGTTGCGCGGCAGGCTGAACAGCACCGTGTTGCCCGTCCGGAGGTCGATGCTGGCCACCGTCATGCTGTCGGTGCGCACGCCCGTCCGGTTGCCGGCCGCGTCACCGCCGATGAGCAGGAAGTTGACCCGGTCCGCGCCGTTCCACGGATCTTCCTTCTTGATCGGCGCGATGGCGGGGTCGTCGGGGGTGCTGCGGAAGATGGTCTGGACGGCGTCCCTGGCCGACAGCACGGTCTGCGCGGTCAGCGCGAACGGCGCCATGACCGCCACGCACAGCATGCCCACCGCGATGCCGGAGACGATCTGGCCCTGCTGGTTCAGCCGGTTGGGGCGGAGCGTCACGTAGGACGTCACGATCAGGGCGAACCAGCTCAGCGCCCCCAGCGAGGCGACCACCACGACCGTGAGCATCGCGTCGGTGCTGGCCAGGCTCGAAAGGGTCTGCAAGCCGTTGACCAGGTAGTAGGCCAGCGCGCCGAGCAGCAGCACCGCGTACACGCCGACCAGCGCCAGGCCCGTGCGGCGGTGCCCCGCGCGCAGGTGCGCGACGCCCGGCACGATCGCGGACAGCGCGGTCCAGCCGAGGATCGAGCCGACGTTCAGCGGCCTGGCGAAGCGCGGCGCGGCACCGCCCGGACGTCCCGGGCCCCGGCTCCCCTTGCCGCCGCCCTTCGGCGCGCCCTTGCCGCCCTTACCGCCTTTGCCGCCCTTCCCGCCCGGCGCGGCCGGTTTCGCGACCTCGCGCGTCTGGTCCGCCTCAGGGCCGTCCGGCGGCCCGTCCAGGGCTTCGGGGCCCTCCTGAGCGGAGGGGCCCGGCCGGGCGCCGGACGCCGCGCGAGGACGGCGGGGGCGCCGATTCCCGCCCCCCGCCGCGGTGTCTACCCCATCGCGCTTGCTCACACCGGCTCCTTAACGCCTACCTGGCAAAACTCGGTTTTGCCCCCCGTTGGGCACAAGATTGCCAGGATTCTAGTCCCCATATAGGGACAACCGAGACATGTGCTCAACCTGAGATGAACGCCGTATGACCTCAGGACGTCGTCGAGGAGGGGGCCATCCAGGTGTTGCACTGGTACGTCTCGCTGCGCTCCCAGCCCTGCCGGAACCACCGGTTGTTGTTCGGCGGCGAGCCGTGGTCGCGCGGGTAGCCCGGGTAGTCGCCGACCTGGCTGTAGAGCCAGAACAGGCGGCCGCGGTTGGAGGTGTTCACCGGGTACGACGTGGCGACCGAGCGCATCCACATGCCCGCGAAGCAGGTGGCCTGGAGCTCTAGCCGGCGGCTCAGCCCCAGCTTCCCGCCCCGGTCGCGGGTGTCCAGGGTCTTCTCCCACCAGGAGTCCATCAGGCCCGTCAGGTTCTGGACGTGGTGGCCGTACTCGTGGGCCATCATGCTGATGATCCCGCCGTTCCACGCCAGGATCTGCCCGTACCCGCGCGACCTGCCGTTGCCCCGCGCCATCGCCGACGTCGAGGCGTAGATCGTGTTGTTGCGCGGGCAGTAGTACGGGACCATGCCGCCCGGCTGCGGATAGTCGCCGCACGCGCCCCGGCCGCGCTTGGCCGCGATCGCGTAGTTCGGCGCGCTGAACGGGATGCCCTGCTTCTCCAGGACCGGCTTCCACGCCCGGTTCATGCACGCGCCGGTCTTCAGGATGAGCGCCTTGAGCTGGGCGTGGTCGAAGACGTTCGCGTTGCCGGCCGGGCAGTTCAGCCGCGGCAGCGAGCCGCCGCGGTAGACCGTGTTCGTCTTCAGTCCGCGGTCCAGCTTGACCTGGGCGGGCGGCTCGGCGGTCTCCTCGGGGGTGCTCGTCTCCGTCGTCCTGGTCTGGGTGGGCCGGTCCTCGCTGGCCGTCGGGAACGGGTCCCTGCTGCGCGTCGGCGGCTCGTACGTGGGGATGGCGACGGGCGTGGTCGTGTCGCTGCCGGACGAGCTCCTGAGCGCCACGCTGCCGATGACGAGCAGCACGAACAGCGCCGCCACCGACCCGAACACCAGGCCCACGACGCCGGCCGCCGACATGCCCCGCTTCCGGCGCGGCTGCTGTGGCCACCCGTGCGGGGGCGGGGGAGGGGGCGGCCGGTGCCCGCCGGCCTGCCCCGGCGGGTAGGGCTGCTGGGGGTGCTGCTGAGGCCCGGGCCATGCCGGCCCGCCGGGAGGCGGCGCCTGGTGGGCGGGGCCCTGGGGCGGGAACGGCGCCCCGCCGTGCGGAGGCATGCCGTGGCGCGGCGCGGGGGGCTGCCCGTACGGGGGCTGGGAGGGGGCTGTGGGTTGGCCGTACGGGGGCTGGGGTGGCGCGGGCGTCCCTTGGTAGGGCATGCCCTGAGGCGGCGCTGTGGGCTGTCCGTGGGGGGACTGGGCGGGGGCCGAGGGTTGCCCGTACGGCGGCTGCGGCGGCGCCGGAGGGTGGGCGTACGGCGGCCCCGGCTGAGGTCCCGGGCTGTACGGCTGCCCCGGCTGAGGCCCCGGACCGTACGGCTGTCCCGCTTGGGGCCCCGGACCGTACGGCGAAGCGTTCGGGGGCGGCGGAGGAGTCTGGCCGTCCGGGCGGGCATGGCCGGGCGGCGGCCAGGGCAGCGAAGGGGGCCGCTGGGGCTGACCGGGCTCCTGGGGCGTGGGGGGATACTGCCCGTTGCCTGTCACGCTGTCGCCCCCACTGATCAATCGTCCGTAATGCGTGACTTGGGAAGCCACTTGCCGGAGCTTTGCCAAATTTGGGGCAGAAGCATACTGATTTCTCACCCGTCACGGATGTGACAGCACTCGGTTACGGTCCGAAATCATTCGAGGTGATCTCCGTCATGTTCCCTACCAGTCGGCGGGTGGTGTCCTAGCTTCTTTGCCATGAACCTCCAGCAGCTCCGCTATGTGGTCGCGACTGCGGAGCACCGCACCATGACCGATGCGGCCAGGTCGCTCTACATCGCACAGCCTGCGCTCTCGCGTGCGATACGGGACCTGGAACGCGAACTCGGCCTGACGCTCTTCGCCCGGTCCGGACGCGGTGTCGTGGTCACCGCCCAGGGCCGCCGGGTGGTGAAGCTGGCGAGGGAGGCGCTCGACGCCGTCCACGAGATCGAAGGTCTCGCCAGCCATGCCGGCTCCGCAGAGACGGAGCTGCGCATCGCCTCCACCCCCACCCTCGAACCCGGCCTCGCCGGGCGCCTCCTGCCGGCCTACACGGCCGAGCATCCCGGCGTCCGCGTCCAGATCGTCCGCTGCGAGGGACGTGAGGCCGTGGTCAACGCCATCCGGGAGCAACGCGCCGACCTCGGGCTCACCGACCTGCCCGTGCCGGCCGACCTGATCACCCATCCCCTGGAACGCCAGGAGATCGTGCTGATCTCGCCTCCCGGCATGGAGCTGCCGAACCCGGTGCCGATGGGCCGGCTCGACGGCATGCGCCTCGCGCTGCCCGCCCGCGGCAGCCTCCGGCGCAGGGAGCTGGACGCGATGTTCGGCAAGTACTCCGTCAACCCGGTGGTGGTCCTGGAGACCGACGAGCGCAACGGCTGGCTCAACGCCGTGCGCAGCGGCCGGGCGTCCCTGCTGTGGTACCGGGGCATGGCCGAGCAGGCCAGCCGGGCCGGGCTCGTGGTGCGCTCGCTCGAACCCGCCGTCCGGCGCGTCATCGCCGTCGTCCACGCCCGCCGCCGCCTGCCGCTCATCGCCCAGGACTTCCTGTCCACCGCCGAGAAGGGCTCCGCCGCCTGACGGCATCGGCCCGATCCCCTCACCCCTCGACTCCCCGCAGGGCCCCGGCCCCGCCGCCGGCACCGACCTCCTCCGGTGCCGCCTCTCCACCGGCCCCGTGCCTTCCCGGTACGGCGCCTCTCCGGTCTCGCACCTCCCGACGCGTGGCACCTTCTCCGGCCACCCGCCGCCACAGGTGCGGCGCCCTCCGGAAACGGCCCCGCCCGACCTGCGCGGCCCGTACTCCGCACCACCGGCCCTGTCGCCGCCGTCCCGCCGTTCGTGACGGCTCAGTCCATCGGCCCGGCTCCGGCGACGCTCGCGGCGCGCGACCTTCCCTGGAACGGTCCCGGGTCCGGCAGGAGACGGGAGGAGGGCGTCCGGGAACGCCAGGGACGGGCCGGTGGGAGAACGGCCGGTGGGGGAACCGCCGGTGAGGGAACGGCCGCGACACCGGCACAGGGGCGGCCGAGCGCCGGACGCCGACGCCCCGGTGCGCGGTACGCTCGCCCCTGATGAGCACTTTGCGGCTGCGCCACCGGACGTTCGGGCCGGGGGAGTACGCGGTGATGGCCGTGGTCAACCGAACGCCCGACTCGTTCTACGACAAGGGACGCACCTACGGCTTCGGCGCGGCCGTCGAGGCGGTGGACCGGGCCGTCGAGGGCGGCGCCGACATCGTGGACATCGGCGGCGTCAAGGCGGGCCCGGGCGACGAGGTGGACCCCCGCGAGGAGATCCGCCGGGTCGCCGGGCTGGTCGAGGCCGTCCGCGAACGGCACCCCGAGCTGATCATCAGCGTCGACACGTGGCGGGCCGAGGTGGGCGACGTCGTCGCCCGGGCCGGCGCCGACCTGCTCAACGACACCTGGGGCGGCCCCGATCCGGGCCTGGCCGAGGTGGCGGCGCGGCACGGCGTCGGGCTGGTGTGCGCCCACGCGGGCCCGGCCGCCCCCCGCACCCGGCCGCACCGGGTCGCCTACGCCGACGTGGTGGCCGACGTCGTCGCCCACACGGTCTCCCTGGCGCGCGCCGCCGTGGCCGCCGGGGTGCCACGCGAGTCGATCCTCGTCGACCCGGCCCACGACTTCGGCAAGAACACCTACCACTCGCTGGAGGTCAGCCGCCGGCTCGGCGAGATGACGGCCACGGGCTGGCCGGTGCTCGTGGCGGTGTCCAACAAGGACTTCGTGGGCGAGACGCTCGGCGGTCTGCCCGTCGAGGAGCGGCACGCCGGCACCATCGCCACCCTGGCGGTGTCGGCGCTGCTCGGGGCGCGCGTGTTCCGCGTCCACGACGCCGCCTCCGCCCGTACGGCCCTGAACGAGATCACCCGCCTCGTCCCGCCCGCCGAAGCCGGAGACGGAGACGAAGCCGGAGCCGGAGACGAGGCCGGAGCCGGACCCGGCCTCCGGAGCGGGGACCGGCCCCAGGGTTAGAGGGCCGGTGGCAGGCGCACGACCGCGCGCAGCCCCGGCCCGGCGTCCTCCAGGTGGACCGTGCCGCCGTGGGCCCGCACCGTCTCCCGCACGATCGCCAGCCCCAGCCCGGCCCCGCCCTCGTCGCGGCTGCGCCCCGAGTCGAGCCGCGTGAACCGGTTGAAGACCCGCTCCCGGTCCGCCTCCGGGATGCCCGGCCCGTCGTCGGTCACCGTCAGCACCCCGTCGCGCGTCAGCGCCACCTCCACCTTGGAGGAGGTGTGCCGGACCGCGTTGTCCACCAGGTTCGTCAGCACGCGGCTCAGGTCCAGGGCGTCGCCCCGCACCACCACCGGGTCGCAGACGGTCAGCCGCGCCTCGCCGTACCGGTCGACGGTCTGCCGCACCACCTCGTCGAGGTCGACCGGCTCGCTGCGGGCGGGCACCCCGCCGCGCTCGTCCAGCCGGGCCAGCGCGAGCAGGTCCTCGGCCAGCCGCGACAGCCGCATCGCGTCCTCCAGCACGCCCTCGGCCGTCTCCGGCCAGTCCTGGCCCTCCGGGTGGCCGAGCGCCACCTCCAGTTGCAGCCGGATGCTGGCCAGAGGGCTGCGCAGTTCGTGCGCGGCGTCGGACACCAGCGCCCGCTGCCGCTGCTCGGCCTCCTCCAGCCGGGCGAGCATGCCGTTCAGTGTGACGGCCAGCCAGTGGACCTCGTCGCGCGACTCCGGCACGGGCAGCCGCCGCGAGCGGGCCGTGTGCGTGATCTCGGCCGCGCCCCGGCGCAGCGCCGCGATCGGCCGCAGCGTCCGCCCGATGATCACCCAGCTCGCCAGGGCCAGCACCACGACGAGCAGCGGCGTGCCGACGAGCAGCACGCGTCCCGCCGTGCCGACGCTCGTCTGGATCTCGCCCACGGGCCTGGCCGCCAGCACCGTGCGCCCGTGGTCGGCGCTGACCGCCACCACCCGCAGCGGCCCCGGTATCGCGTACGGCCGGCCGTCCATGAAGCGGGCCGTGCCCTCGCGCAGCACCCGCGCCCGCTCGCGGGCGCCGAGCAGCGGCACCAGCCGGTCGGTGCCGTACGTGGCGTGCGTGATGCGGCCGGAGGCGTCGATGACCTGCACGATCGTGCCGTCGTTGGTGGTGATCGGGTTGGTCAGGGTGCCCGCGTCGGCGTGCACGCGCACCGTCTGCGCCTGCTGCCACGTCGTCTCGTCGATGGTGTCGACCAGCGCCCGGTCGAGCACGTTCAGCAGCACCGACGCCGACAGCGCGAGCGCGGCCGCTAGCACGGCGGCCGCCACGACGCTCAGCCGGAAGCGCAGCCCCTGCCGCCGCCACCACGCCAGCGGGGTGTCAGCCACCGTCGCCGGCCAGCCGGTAGCCCGCGCCGCGCACGGTCTGCAGGGCGTTGCGGCCGAACGGGCCGTCGAGCTTGCGGCGCAGGTAGCCGACGTACACCTCGACCACGTTGGGGTCGGTGTCGAAGGTGTCCCAGACGTGCTCCAGGATCTCCGCCTTCGACACCACCTCGTCGCGCCGGCGCATCAGGTACTCCAGCAGCGCGAACTCGCGGGGCGTCAGCTCCACCGGCGTCTCGCCGCGCAGGACCTTGCGCCGCGCCGGGTCGAGCGACAGGTCGCCGGCCGTCAGCACCGCGGGACGCCGCCCCGCGTCGCGCCGTAGCAGCGCGCGCAGCCGCGCCACCAGCACCACGTACGAGAACGGCTTGGTCAGGTAGTCGTCGGCGCCCAGGTCGAGCCCGTCGGCCATGTCATATTCGCCGTCCTTGGCGGAGAGCATGAGGATCGGCACCCAGTTGTCCTCGGCGCGCAGCCGCTTGCACACGTTGTAGCCCGACAGGCGCGGCAGCATGATGTCCAGCACCACCACGTCGTAGTCGCCGTGCCGGGCCAGGTGCAGCCCGTCCTCGCCGTCGTGGGCGAGATCGACGGCGAACCCCTCGGCCTGCAGCCCGCGCTGCAACGCCGCCGCCATCCGCCGCTCGTCCTCGACGACCAGTACTCTCATGCGCCCCATCCTCCCGTGCCCGTCCTGTGACGGAGCTGAGAAGCCTGAGAGCCGTCTCAGCCGGTCTCAGGCTCCTCAAAGGATGCATGACGCAGGCTGCGAACAGCGACGTGAACATCGACATACCGTTGAGGAGTGAGATGCGTAGAGGCACATTCGTGAGGTGGGGAGTCCCGATCGCGGCGGCGGCCGTCATCGGGGGAGCGCTCGGCGCGGGTCCCGTCATCGCCGCCGTCAGCGGCGAGCCCGCGCTGCCGGAGCGGACGGCGCAGCAGTTGCTCGCCGACGCCGCGGCCGCGTCCCGGGGGAAGGACGGCCCGCCCCCGATGTCCGGCACCGTCCAGCAGACCGCGTCGCTCGGGCTGCCCGCCCTCCCGCAGACCGGCGGCGAGTCGCCGCTGACGCTGCTGTCGGGCTCGCACGAGATCAAGGTCTGGTACGGCTCCAGGGACCGGCTCCGCGTGGCCATGCCGACCCAGATGAACGAGACCGACCTGATCGTCAACGGCGGCCAGACCTGGTACTGGGACAGCGCGGCCAACACCGCCACCCGCGTCAAGCTGGAGGCGGGCCAGGACGGCCGGACCGCGCCCAGGCCGCACGACATGACGGCGTCCACGCCGGCGGCGACGACCCCGCAGGCCATGGCCGAGCAGTTGCTGGCGAAGGTGGGCGAGTACAGCGTCGTCAGCGTGGCCAACACCGACAAGGTGGCGGGCCGCCCCGTCTACCAGCTCGTCGTGGCCCCCAAGGACGAGGCCTCGCTGGTGAAGGAGGTGCGGCTCTCGCTCGACGGCGAGACGTACGTGCCGCTCCAGGTGCAGGTGTTCGCCAAGGGGTCGCCCGAGCCGGCGTTCCAGCTCGGCTTCACCCAGGTGACGTTCAGCCCGCCGGCCGACGAGAACTTCACCTTCACCCCGCCCGCCGGGGCGAAGGTCAAGGAGACCACGTTCGGCGCCGGTGACCGCACGGCCGAGCGGGAGAAGGCCGAGGAGGCGCGCAAGGCCGCCTCCGACCGGCTGGACGTCGTCGGCAAGGGCTGGACCAGCGTCGCGGTGGTCAAGCTGTCGGCGGACGACCTCAAGGCCCTGCAGACCGGCGTCCGGCCCGGCCAGGACGCCCAGGACGCCCAGGACGGCGAGGGCGCCCAGGACGGCCAGGACGGGCAGGGCCTTCAGGACCGCAAGGGGCCCGACGCCGCCGAGGTCGGCGCGATCGCCGACGGGCTGCTCAAGGCGGCCAAGCCCGTGAGCGGCACGTGGGGCTCCGGCAGGCTGATCACGACGAAGCTCGTCACCGCGCTGGTCACCGACGACGGGCGGCTGCTCGTCGGCGCCGTCACCCCGGAGGAGATCACCAAGGCGGCGGGCATCAAGTGACCGCCGTCACGCTCGACGCGGGGGCGCCCTTCGGGGCGGCCCCGCCCTCCGCCCGCCCCGCGATCGTCACGCGCGGGCTCACCAAGCGGTTCCGCGGCGGCCAGGTCGCGGTCGACGCGCTCGACCTGAGCGTGCCGCGCGGATCGGTCTACGGGTTCCTCGGGCCGAACGGCTCCGGCAAGACCACGACCATCCGCATGCTGCTCGGCCTCGCCGCGCCCACGTCCGGGGAGCACGAGCTGCTGGGGCTGCCGCTGGGCGAGGCGTTGCCCCGGGTGGGGGCACTGGTCGAGGGGCCCGCCTTCTACCCGTACCTGTCGGGCGAGGCCAACCTGCGCCGCTTCGACGCCGCCGACCCGACCGCGCCGCCCGCCACCGTGCGGCGGCGCGTCGCCGAGGCGCTGGACCGGGTCGGCCTGACGGCCGCGGCGGGCAAGCGCTACCGCACCTACTCGCTCGGCATGCGGCAGCGGCTGGCCATCGCCGCCGCCCTGCTCGGGCCGCGCGAACTGCTCATCCTGGACGAGCCGACGAACGGGCTCGACCCGCAGGGCACCCGCGAGGTGCGCTCCCTGGTCAAGCAGATCGCGGCCGGCGGCACCACGGTGTTCGTCTCGTCGCACCTGCTGGCCGAGGTGGAGCAGATGTGCACGCACGCGGCCGTCATGCGGGCCGGCCGGCTCGTCGCCCAGGGGTCGATGGCCTCGCTGGGCGGCGGCCAGGTCCCGCGCGTCCGCGTGCGGACGCCCGACACGGCGGACGCGCTGCGCGTCCTGCGCTCGCTCGGCCTGGCGGACGTGCGCGCCGACGGCCCGGAGCCCGGGGACGGGGTGAGCGCCGAGCTGGGCGGCCACGCGCCCGAGCGGGTGAACGCCGCCCTGGTGGGTGAGGGCGTGGCCGTGCGGGGGTTCGCGGTCGAGCGGCCGAGCCTGGAGGACGTGTTCGTCAGACTGACGGGAGAGGGATTCGATGTCGACGGCTGAGACGCGCGAGACGGGCCTGCGGCGCACCCCGGGCCTCGTCCCGGTCTCCGAGACGCTGCGCACGGCCGACCGGCCGCTCCCTCCCGGCGCGGCGGACTCCGCTCCGGCCGAGACCGGCGCAGCGACGGTGGGCGCCGGGCCGGCCGAGATCGAGGGAGCGACGGTGGGCGCCGGGCCGTCCGAGATCGGGGGAGTGGCTGCAGGCGGCGAGGCCGTGGACGTCATCGACCTCGCCGGACCCGCGCCGGCGCGCCGGTTCGGGGCGTTCTGGCGGCTGCTCGGCTCCGAGCTGGGCCTGACCTTCCGCCGCCCGCGCAACCTCGTGATGCTCGCCGTGCTGGCCAGCGTGCCCGTCATCCTCGGCGTCGCCCTGCGCCTGGTCACCGACGACATGGACGCCGAGGGGCGGGGCGGCGGGATGGGCGGCCTCGTCGCCTCCGTCGCGGGCAACAGCCTCATGCTGGCCTTCGCGTCGCTGTCGTTCCTCGTGGCGCTGCTCATGCCGGTCGCCGTGAGCGTGGTGGCGGGCGACGCGATCGCCGGCGAGGCGAGCGGCGGCACCCTGCGCTACCTGCTGGCGGCCCCGGCCGGGCGCACCCGGCTGCTGCTGGTGAAGTACCTGAACGCGGTCGTCTTCTCCTTCGCCATCGCCGCCGTCGTGGCGGTGTCGGCCCTGGTGACGGGCATGGCGTTGTTCCCGGTCGGGCCGGTGACGCTGCTGTCGGGCACCACCGTGTCCGTGGCCGACGGGCTGCTGCGCGTCCTCATCAGCGTCGGCTACGTCGGGGCCGGGATGGCCGCGCTGGCGGCCGTGGCGCTGGCGCTGTCCACGTTCACCGAGGTGCCGATCGGGGCCATCGCGGGCACCGTGGTCCTCGTCATCGTCGCGCAGGTGCTGCGGGCCGTCCCGCAACTGGAGCCGATCAGCCCGTACCTGCTGCCGACCTGGCTGACCCGCTTCGACGGGGCGCTGCGCGACCCGGTCGACCTGGCGGCGATGCGCGACGGGCTGCTGGCGTTCGGCGCGTACATCCTGCTGTTCGGCTCGGTGGCGTGGGCGCGCTTCACCGGCAAGGACATCACGTCCTGAACCGCCGAGGGGGACGGGACGCGCGGCGGGGCCGGAGAGCCTGCCCCCGCACGGCTCTCCGGCCCCTCGCCCGGTGTCCGCGCAGCTCGCGCACGGTCCGGGCACGAGGTGTCGATGCCCGCTGACCGTCCGTGTATGGGTCGCCCCGCCCCGATGTGGGAGACGTCACAGCGGCGAACGGGACGTAGCCGGGTGTTTCCGGCGGTGTCCTCCGGATAGAGGAAGAGCCTCGGGGACGGAGCCCGGGCGCGTACCGCCGAGGCGCCGTCTCGCGGGACCGACCAGACCTTCGGGAGGACATCGACATGGGAACGGACGACAAGATCTCCAACAAGGCGGAGGAGCTGAAGGGCCGCGCCAAGGAGAACGTCGGCGATCTCACCGACAACGAGGATCTCCAGGCGGAGGGCCGCGCGGATCAGGCGGAGGGAAGCCTGAAGCAGGCCGGTGAGAAGGTGAAGGACGCCGGCCGCAAGGTCAAGGACGCCTTCAAGAAGTGACCTGACCCGGCCGGCCCTCCGGCGGGCGACCGGCCCGGCGGACGCCTTCGCGACGTGACCGGCCTGGCACAGGCGGATGACCGTGCCCGGCTCGCGCGCCGCCGATCCCCGGAAAGTGATCGGCGGCGCGGGAGCCGGGCACGGCGCCGTCAACGCGGGGTCACGGCATCAGCCGGATGAACTCCTCCATCGAGAACCGCCCGTCGCCGTCCGCGTCCCCGGTGTCGCGCAGCGCGGGCATCGCCTCGGCCGGCAGCTCGGGGAAGTGCGCCCGGAACTCCGCCTCGGTGATGTAGCCGTCGCCGTCGCCGTCGAGCGAGGCGAACTCCCTCTTCAGCCGGGCCAGCCGCTCATCCGTCACGTCCTCGGACATGGTCCATCGCCTTTCGGTCGGGGTCCGCCTTTCCGGACAACCTAGCGACCCCGCCGCGCCGCGCCGCCACGAGGGCGGCGCGGCGGCGGGCCGGGACGGGGGTCAGGAGGGGCGGCGGCGCAGGGCCAGGACCGCGACCACGATCCCGATCACGCCCACCAGCAGCCCCGCCCCGCCCAGCAGGCGCGCCGTGCCGTCGGAGGCGGACGACGCCGCGACCAGCCGGGGCGCGTCCGAGGGGGCGCCGGCGGGTGAGGCGGACGCGTGGTGGTCCGCCGGAGCGCCGGACTCGGCGGCGGCCGGGGTGAGCTTGAGCGTCGGGGCCGGGTGCTCCGCCTCCGTGCCGTCGCTCTTGGGGGCGTCGGCCCAGTTCACGACCTCGCCGCCGGAGTACGTCTGCTTGGTCGGGAACGTGAGCTGGTCGACGCCCTCGGGCAGCTTGCCCATGGACACCTCGAACTCCTGGAACTCGCCCTTGGAGATCTTGCCGCCCGACCAGACGACCGTGGACACGGCGTCGGTCAGGTCGCCGTACTCGGTCTTGACCGGGGTGGGCAGCTTGCTCTCGGTGACCTTGACCGTCCAGCCGGGAACGGGCTTGACCGAGACGAACGCCAGCGGGTGGTCGGTGGGGAAGGTGACCTCGACGCGCACGGTCGAGGCGTCGTCGCGCTCGTTCGGCACCCGGAACGCGACCTTGGTGAAGCCGCCCTGCACGGCGGTGGCGGGGTTGATCGTGACGTGCGCGAGGGCGGGCAGCGCGGTGGCCACGGTGACGGCCGCCACGGCGGCGAGCACGGTCGCGGCGCGGCGGCCCAGGGACCGCCCGGAGGGCATGGCGAAGGACATGGTGAAGCTCCACGTGAGAAAAAGGGGATGGGAAAAGGGGTGGCAGAGGTCAGGCGGTACGTGGAGGACCGCGCCTGGCCAGGCAGTGCCGCAGGGCCGGATCGGGGGGGACGGCGCGCACCCGTACCACGGGAGGCGCCTGCCGCGCGGACGGCATCGCAGGGAACACCCCGGCGAGCAGCGCACGCCCGAGGTGGCGTCCCAGGCCGTCGTGGAGGCGGCGCAGCAGCGACCACAGCGCGGCCTCGCCGCGCGCCAGCCACCAGCCGGTGAGGAGCGTGGCCGTCAGGTGCGCGGCCAGCATGCCGGCGCCGACCGCGAGCCCCCGGCTCTCGGGCGTCCCGGTCTCGAAGGCCAGGAGCATCCCGCCGGCGGGGGAGTCGTGCAGGTGGACGGCGACGTAGCCCGTGGGGCCGCCGGCGCTGAACAGCTCGTGCAGGACGGCCTGCGCGGCGACCAGCGCGAGGTTGATCGTCAGCGGGTGCCGCTCCCTGCCGCCCAGCGAGAGCGCCAGCACGCAGGCCGCGCCGAGCCCGAGGGCGGCCGTGCCGGGCGCGGGCGCCGTCCCGCCGCCCGCCACGTGCGCCAGCGACGCCAGAACGACGCAGACGGCGGAGAAGACGGCCGTCCGCGCGAGTCTGAGGGGAAGGCGGGCGCGCATGCGGCCTCCATGTTCTCACGGAGCGTGCCCGCCGCACCCCCTAACCGGAAACGGGGACCAGTCACGACATAGGGGGCGGGCAGGCTCGTCGCTCGCGAGGCCGGGGATCGCGGGGTGGCGCGCAGGCATGCCGAGGGGCGGGTCAGGACGTCCAGAACCGGTCGGGGACGAGGCCGAGGCGGCGGAGGCCGGCCGCGACCAGGTCGGCGAACACGGTGGCCCCGTGCTCGGAGGTGTGGGTGTCGTCCTGCTTCTCCCGGGTGAGGTAGAGCTCCTCGGCCGCCTCCGGGCCGAGCGCCTCGACGAGCCGGCGGCTGTCGTCCGTGAGGTCGATCAGCGCCACGCCCTCGGCGGCGGCCACGGCGCGCATCTCGGCCGGCAGGTCCACGCCGCGTTCGTTCACGATCAGCCCGGCGGGGCCGAGCGCCGCGCCGTCGAACCGCCGCCGCACGACCGGCGTGACGAGGACCGGGGTGGCGCCCCTGGCGGCGATCCCGCGCGTGATCCGGGCGAGGTCGTCCCGGTACGCGGCGGCGGTGGCCTGCTTGTCGTTGTGCCCGAACTGGATCAGCGCCACGTCGCCGGGCCGTAGCTGGGGCTCCATCGCGGCCCACAGCTCCGGCTTGGCGAGGAAGGACGCCGCGCTCTCGCCGGAGCCCGAGTGGTTGACCACGGACAGGCCGTGCCGGAAGTGGCGGGGCAGCCGCTGCCCCCAGCCGGTGTACGGCGCGTACGCCTGGTCGGTGACGGTCGAGTCGCCCGCCAGGAAGAGCGCCGTCGGGCCCGCCAGGGAGACCTCGACGGACCGCACCCCGGGAGCCGCGCCGGTGAAGGTCAGCGTCAGACCCGGCGTCCCGGGGCCGTCCCAGCCGTTCTGCTGGGCCTCCGGGGTGCGGACGTTGACGGTGAACGCGCGGCGGTGCCGGCCCTCGCCCGGGGACGCCCGCGCCATGAGCCGCCGCGCCTCGGCCAGCACCTCGGTGCCGCCCCCGACGACCACGGTCACGTCGTAGTGGCCGGGCGGCACGTCGAAGGTGCGGATGGTTGCCTCGTTCGCGGGCTCGGGCATGCGGCGACTCCCCTTCCGGCCGGGAAAGCAAGGGTAAGCGCTTTCCGAATCGAAGTCGGATTATGCCGTGCGATGCTGTGCAATGCGTGGCCGATTCGCGTCCGTGTCGCTAGGGTCGTCCCGATCGCGTCGACATGAGGTGAGAACGTGCGGCATGTGGGTGGATTAATTCTCGGCCTGGTCGTGACGGCGGCCCTGGTCGGGGGTGGAGGGTGGGCGATCCAGCAGGCGCTGGGCGCCGCCCAGCCGCCCGCCGGCCAGAAGCTCTGGATCGCGCTCGGCGCGATGGCCGCCGTGGGCCTGGTGATGGGGCTGGTGGTGGCGGGACGGGTCTCGCCGCTGGCGGCGTTCCTGCCGTCGATGGCGCTGCTGGCCTGGACGGTCGTGTACGCCCTGGACATGAACCGCGCCCTGTCCTACATCCCGGCGGAGCCGTCGGTGAACCAGGTCGTGCGCGAGGCCGGGCAGGGCGCCAGGATGCTGCTCACCTCGGGGGTGTTCGCCCTGCTGGGCGTGGCGCTGTTCATCCCGGTGCTGATCCCGTCGCGCTGGGCGCGCCGCTACGACGACGACGAGGACGACGAGTACGAGGAGAGCCGGCAGGGCGGCTACTACTGACGGCGGTCCGGACGGCCGTCCCGCCGACGGCCGTCCGGAGGGCCCTCCGGGGTGTGCTCACACGGGCTCGACCGGGGGCGGGGCGGCCCGCCCGCGTGTGTAGAGGCGGGTGACGACCTCCTCGATCGTCGCCTGCCCGGGAGCCGTGGCCATGAGGTCGCCGACCGTGCCGTCGAACGCCAGCCGTCCGTGGTCGATGAGCAGGACCCGGCGGCACAGCCGTTCGACGTCGCCGAGGTCGTGCGTGGTCAGGAGCACGGTGGTGCCCCGCTCGGCGTTGACCCGCAGCAGGAACGAGCGGATGCCGGCCTTGCTGACCACGTCCAGGCCGATGGTGGGCTCGTCGAGCACCAGCACCTCGGGGTCGTGCAGCAGCGCGGCGGCCAGGTCGCCGCGCATCCGCTGACCGAGGCTGAGCTGCCGCACCGGCGTGCGCGTGAACCCGCCGAGGTCGAGCGCCTCGGTCAGCTCGTCGAGGCGCACCTGGAACAGCTTGCGATCTACTTTGTAAAGGAGCCGGACCAGCTCGAAGCTGTCCCGCAGCGGCAGGTCCCACCACAGGGTCGTGCGCTGCCCGAACACCACGCCGATGCGCCGCGCCAGCGCCGTCCGCCCCCGCGACGGGTCGAGCCCGGCCACCCGGACCCGGCCGGAGGTGGGCGTGAGGATGCCGCACAGCATCTTGATCGTGGTGGACTTGCCGGCGCCGTTCGGGCCGAGGCAGCCGACGAACTCGCCCGGCTCGATCCGGAACGACAGGTCGCGCACGGCGTGGACGACGGCGCCCCGCACCTTGAAGGTGCGCCCGGCCCGCTCTGTCTCGATCATGGTCAACTCCCCGTGGATCGGTAGTGCCTGATGCCCTGCCGCCAGGCCAGCCCGGCCAGCAGGGCGAGGACGGCGGCCGCGACCGGGCCGAGGAACCGGACGAAGCCGGGCGTGCCGAACGGGTCGTCCCGGTCCAGCACGTACAGGGCGGGCTGCCAGTTGACGAACGCCAGGGGCAGCACGTACGTGACCCCGCGCACGAGGTCGCGGCCGTACACGCTGAGCGGGTACTGGGTGAGCTGGCCGCCGCCGTACGTGAAGGAGTTGATCACTTCCGGGGCGTCGGTGAGGAGGAACTGGGCGGCCCCGCCGAGCGTCCAGACGGCGGCGAAGATGACGGTGCCGGTGACCAGCATGACGGGGACCATCCAGAGCCTCCGCGCGTCCAGGTCGAGGACGGCCAGCGCGTAGCCGAGGACGGCGGCGGCCTGGAGCACCCGCCCGGCGCGGGTGAGGGCGAAGCGGTCGGCGGCGAGCTGGATCCAGGTGCTCACCGGGCGGATCAGCATCGTGTCGAGGGTGCCGGCCTTGATGTGCTGGCTGACCTTGTCCACGTTGCTGACGAACATGTCGCAGAGGGTGAACGACAGGCCGGCGCTGCCGTACAGGAAGAGAGCCTCGTCGCGGGTGAAGCCGGCCAGCGCCGTGGTGTGCGAGAAGATGACCAGGATGACGGCCACGTCCGTGGCGGTGATGAACACGCCGAGCACCGTCATGATCACGAACGAGGCGCGGTAGGCCATGGCGGCCCGGGTCCACGTCCAGGCGAGCAGCGCGTACGTCCTAACCACCCTGGATCACCACCCGATGGCGGACGGCGCGGGTGGCCAGGGCGCCGAGCGCGAGCAGCGCGGCCCCCCACGCCGCCTGGAAGGCGAGGGCGGGGCCTGCGGAGGCGATGCCGAGGTAGACGTCGGCGGGCGCCTGCGCCATGGCCGCCCACGGCAGCGCCCGCACCACCTCGCCCAGCGCGCCGGGGAACAGCGTGAGGGGCACCATCATGCCGCTGAGCAGCGTGGTCAGCAGCATCGAGCAGACCATGACACCCCGGTCGTCGGCCAGCCAGCACACCGACAGGCACACGAGGTAGCGCCAGGCGAAGCTGACGACCACCCCGGCCGTGACGCAGGCGAGGACGCCGAGCCACCGCGCCGGGTCCCGTGGCGCGGTGATGCCGAACACGGCGGCGCCGGCGAGCATCGGCGGCAGGCCGCGCACGAGGAGCTGATAGGCGGCCCGGCCGAGGTCCTCGGCCAGCAGCCAGAGCTGGAGCGGCGCCGGGCGGACGAGGTCGAGCGCGATGTCGCCGGTGCGGATGCGTTCGGGCAGGGTGAGGCCGCCGCTGAGGAGCTGCATCGGCCCGATGAACGCCTGGGTGACGAAGCAGAACGTGACGGCGGCGGTGACGTCGTAGCCGGCCAGGCCGGGTCTGGCCTGCCAGAGCGCGATGAGGATGTAGGCGCGCAGCACGCCGAAGACGCTGTTGGTGAAGGCCCCGGCCAGGGCCGCTGCGACGTAGGTGGCGTGCTTGCGGAAGCCGTACCGGGCGAGCCGGGCGTAGAGGGAGTAGGAGACGCACCTCCGGAGGGTGATGGCACGGTGACATGCCGTGCCCGGGCCCGCGCGCGGGCCGGCCAGTGGGAGCCCTGGATTATGGTCCGGGCGCCGCCCGGGCGGCAACGGATTTACCGCCTGATCGGGCGAGCCCGGGGGAGGGCGCGTGAGGGACGAGTTTCTTACTCGTTGGTAGATCGGTGTTCCGCGGGGAAGGGACTTCATCGGAGGACCGAACATGCACATCGACAGGGACGTCACTCCGGACTATCCCCTCAGCTGGCAGGCGCGCGCGGTCATCGGCCTGATGCACGGCACGCTCAAGCCGGCGTCCATCCTGTTCATGCGGCACGCGCTGGCCCTGGACTGCGCCGCCCGCCTCGGCGACGTCGTCAACCTGCTCCCGCTGCGCCTGCCCGGCCACGTCACGATCACCCCGGCGGGCTTCTCGGCGTGCGGCGGCGAGTGGGTGCGGGCCGGGGAGGGCCTGGACGAGCGCAAGGTCGTGCTGTACTTCCACGGCGGCGGCTACTTCTCCTGCTCACCCGCGACGCACCGGCCGATCACCTGGCGGCTGTCGCGCGTGGCCATGCGGCCGGTGCTCGCCCTCGACTACCGCCAGGGCCCGGTGCACACGCTCGCCGACTCCCTGTCCGACGCGCTGGACGCGTACCGGTGCCTGCTCGACCAGGGGTACGCCGCCGAGGACGTCATCCTCGCGGGCGACTCCGCCGGCGGGCACCTCACGCTGGCCAGCCTCCTCGCGCTGCGCGACCGGGACCTGCCGCTGCCCGGCGCGGCCGTGTGCCTGTCGCCCTGGACCGACCTGACCGACTTCCCGCGCCGCGCCAACCGCTGGCAGGACCCGATGCTGCCGGCCGGCCGGGTGCGCTGGCTCGCCCGCCGCTGGACCGCCGGCCTGGACCCGCGCGACCCGCTGGTGTCGCCGGTGCTCGGCGACTTCTCGGGGCTGCCGCCGCTGATGATCCTGACGGGCTCGACGGAGGTGCTGCGGGACGAGGCCCGCCGGGTCGCCGTCCGGGCGCGGCGGGCCGGGGTGCCGGTGCGGTACGAGGAGTGGCGGCGGATGCCGCACTGCTTCCCGATCCTGGCGGACATGGTGCCGGAGGCGCGGACGGCGTTCCGGCACATGGGCGAGTTCCTCGCGGCGGTGGCCGCCCTGGACGAGAACCCGCCGGCCGCCTCGGCCGAGGACGCCGCCGCCTGACCCCTGCTTCCCCGGACTGTGACGCCGCCGGGCGGGTATGGGTTAGGGTTACCTAAGTAAGAGTGGAAGGGTAGGTGTATGTCCGGCAAGCCGAGAGACCATCATCGTGGCGTCGTCCTGCGCACGGAGCGGCTCACCCCGCACATGATCCGCGTCGTGGTGGGCGGTGACGACATGCGCGACTTCGCCACCTCCGGGCTCACCGACCACTACGTCAAGCTCGTCTTCCCGCACGAGGGCGTCGACTATCCCGAGCCCTTCAGCGTCCAGAACGTCCGCGCGAGCATGCCCCGCGAGCTGTGGCCGCGGCTGCGCAGCTACACCGTGCGCGCCTGGGACCCGGACGCGGCCGAGCTGACCATCGACTTCGTCCACCACGGCGACAAGGGCCTGGCCGGCCCGTGGGCGGCCGGCGCCGTGCCCGGCGACGAGCTGCTCATGCTGGGCCCCGGCGGCGGCTACGTCCCCGACGCGGCGGCCGGCTGGCACCTGCTCGTCGGCGACGAGAGCGCGCTGCCCGCGATCCTCGCCTCGGTGGAGGCCCTGCCCGCGGGCGCCCTGGCGTACGTGCTGGTCGAGGTGGAGGGGCCGGACGAGGAGCAGAAGATCGAGACCGCGGCCGATGCCCGCGTGACCTGGCTGCACCGCGCCGGCCGCCCGGTCGGCGAGGCGCTGGTCGAGGCGGTGTGCGGGCTGGAGTTCCCGGAGGGCGACGTGCACGCGTTCGTCCACGGTGAGGCGGGCTTCGTCCGGCGGCTTCGCCACCACCTGCGCATCGAGCGGCGGGTGCCGCTGGAGCGGCTGTCCATCTCCGGCTACTGGCGTTCCGGCGTGGACGACGAGGCGTGGCGGGCGGTCAAGAAGGAGTGGAACCGGCAGATCGAGGCCGAGGAGGCGGCCGAGCTGGGCTGACCGCCTCCCCGGCGCCGGGTCATGGGATCTTGGTGAGGTCCACGAGACGCAGCTGCTTGTCGAGGGGCAGGGTGACCTGTGTTCCGACGGGCACGGGGAGGAACATCTCCTTGCCTTTCGGACGGATCCCAAGATCCGCCGATCTGCCGGTGGTCAGGTCGTAGAGCACCATGCCGAGAGGGCGCCCGTCCGCCCCCTTCACCGGTCCGGTGCAGAAACGGCCCGGCGTGGACGCTGCCGACAACAGGCAGGGTGCCGGCTGCTCCCGCGAGCCGTCGCGCATCCGGTGGAAGTACTCGCCTGCACCGTTCTCTCCCATGCAGAACACCAGTCCGCACGAGATGTTCTGCTCCCCGGCCCGGGTCAAGGCGGTGTCGGTCTCGCCCGTCTCCACGTTCCGGATCGTGCCGAACCTGGGCTCGTCCGACGGGCCGCCAAGGCCCACGGTCCCGATCCACGGCCAGGACAGCAGGTGCATGTCCGCCCCGCCCTCCACCGCCTCCACCGTCCCGCCCCCGAGGGGGACCGTGAAGACACCGCCGTCCTGCGCGGAAAACACGATCTTGTCGTCGGTCACGGCCAGGCCGTCGAAGCCCCCGTCGTCGACCTTCCGGCGGGCCACGATCGTGGCCTTGCCACCCGACAGGGGCGCCGACCAGATCATCCCCTGGCCGCCCTCCTTCACCGTCCACCATGCCACCCGGCCCTCGCCGGCCGCGAAGCCCGAGGCGAACGCGACCGTCCCCTTGGGGGTCGGCACATCCGCGATCTTGCGGAGGTCCCGGCTCTCCAGGTCGTAGGCGTAGACGACGCCGGCCTTCTCGAACCCCGCGTCGACCGTCACCAGCAGCGTGTGGTCGTCGAGCAGCCGGATCGGGTGGAACGCGCGGCCGTTCGGCAGTCTGGCCGGGATGTCACGGACCGCCTGCGGCCAGACCTTCTCGACCGGATCCGGGAGCGCCGCTGTCGCGTCGGCCGTGGGCGGGGTGGCGGGCATCGCCCGCGGCGCCCCGCCCTTCAGCGCGAACGCCGCCCCGCCCACCAGCGCCACGACCGCCGCCGCGGCCAGCGCGGCCCGGGTCCGGTTGCGGCGCCTGCGGTAGCGGGCCTCGACCGCGCCGGTGAGCGTGGCCGGCGCGTGCGGGGCCTGCCCGGCCGCGCCGGTGAGCGTCCTGCGCAGGGCATCCTCGAGCTGGTTCATCGCGCCTCTCCTCGGGTGGTGGGGACGGCGGATTCCGCGGACACGGAGTCGCGGAGCTTGGCCAGGGCCCGGGCGGCCTGGCTGCGCACGGTGCCGCGCGAGACGCCCAGCACGCGGGCGATCTCCTCGTCGGTGAGCTGCTCGTAGTAGCGCAGCACGACCACCGCCCGCTGCCGGCGCGGCAGCCCGGCCATCGCGTGCCACAGCCGCTGCTCCTCCCCGTCGGGCAGCGTGTCGTGGTGCTCGCGTTCGGGCGGGTCCCAGGCCAGGTGCTCGCGCCGCCGCAACCGCCAGGCGCGGATGTGCAGCCTGGCCATCGTCGTGCGCGCGTAACTCTCCGGGTTGTCCTTCAGCCGCACCCGCGCCCAGGAGGCGCGCAGTTTGACCAGCGCCTCCTGCACCAGGTCGGCGGCGTCGTGCGGGTTCCCGGCCAGCACGTATCCGTAGCGCAGCAGCGCGTCGCCGCGTTCGGCGACGAACTCCGCGAAACGGGGGTCTTGGTCCACGTGCGTCAGCCCTTCGTCGTCTCGGTCACCTCCCAGAGGCGTCGGGTGCGGAAACTGTTGCACGCTTCGGCGGAAAGTTGGGGCACACGAAAGGGCCGCGCCGATCCGGGGGGAGATCGGCACGGCCCTTGGTCGCCGGGGGAACCCTCCCATGCCCTGGAGGTGACCGGCGAGTCGTGGGGCCCCGCGGGACGGGTCAGTGGGCCGTGGCGAACTGCTCCTCTTCCGTCGAGCCCCTGAGCGCGGTCGTCGAGGAGTCGGGCGCGACCGCCGTGCTGACCAGGTCGAAGTAGCCGGTGCCGACCTCGCGCTGGTGCCGGGTGGCGGTGTAGCCGCGGGTCTCGGCGGTGAACTCGGCCTCCTGGAGGTCCACGTAGGCGGTCATGCCGTGGTGGGCGTACCCCTGGGCGAGGTCGAACATCGAGTAGTTGAGCGAGTGGAAGCCGGCCAGCGTGATGAACTGGAACTTGTACCCCATGTGGCCCAGCTCCTTCTGGAACTTGGCGATCGTGGAGTCGTCGAGGTGCTTCTTCCAGTTGAACGACGGCGAGCAGTTGTAGGCGAGCATCTGGTCCGGGTACTCCGCCTTGATCGCCTCGGCGAACTCGCGGGCGACGTCGAGGTCCGGCGTGCCGGTCTCCATCCACAGCAGGTCGGAGTGCGGCGCGTAGGCCAGGCCGCGGGCGATGCACGCCTGGACGCCGTTGCGCACCCGGTAGAAGCCCTCCGGGGTGCGCTCGCCGGTGGTGAAGCGCTGGTCGCGGGGGTCCACGTCGCTGGTCAGGAGCGTCGCGGCCTGGGCGTCGGTCCGCGCGATGATCAGGGACGGGACTCCGGCCACGTCGGCGGCGAGCCGGGCGGCGTTGAGCGTCTTGACGTGCTGGCCGGTCGGGATGAGGACCTTGCCGCCGAGGTGGCCGCACTTCTTCTCGGAGGCGAGCTGGTCCTCCCAGTGCACGCCCGCCGCGCCGGCGGCGATCATGCCCTTCATCAGCTCGAAGGCGTTCAGCACGCCGCCGAATCCGGCCTCGGCGTCGGCCACGATGGGGGCCAGCCAGTCCCGCTGCTCGCCCTCGGACCAGGAGATCTGGTCGGCGCGCAGCAGCGCGTTGTTGATGCGCCGCACGACGGCCGGCACCGAGTTGGCCGGGTACAGGCTCTGGTCGGGGTAGGTGTGCCCGCCGAGGTTGGCGTCGGCGGCGACCTGCCAGCCGGACAGGTAGATGGCCTTCAGCCCGGCGCGCACCTGCTGGACGGCCTGGTTGCCGGTCAGCGCGCCCAGGGCGTGCACGTAGTCCTCGTTGTGCAGCAGCCGCCACAGCTTCTCGGCGCCGAGCCGGGCGAGGGTGTGCTCCTCCTGGACGCTGCCCCGCAGCCGGATCACGTCCTCGGCGCTGTAGGTCCGCTCGACGCCCTCCCACCGAGGGTCGTTCTCCCACTCTTCACGCAGCTGCTCCGCAGCTCCCTTGAGGCGATCGTTCATGTTTTCACTCCTTTGTCGTCCCCTGGGGCCTGTGTCGAGTCTGTGCCCCGGAAACGGCTGATCGACAGGTCGGATGTCGCAGAAGAATCGCCGAACTTCACGCTCTGATTAATACTGATGGGTATTCGGTAGAGAAGAAATCGCGAGTTTTCCCGTTGGCCTAGACCAATCCGGTGCGCACGCGCCGCAGAGCGGCCAGGCCCTGGAGGATCGCCTGCACGCTAGAAAATGGGCAGAAATTCTGTCTAAGATGCCGACATGGCGTCCTTGATAGGGGAAGAACCGCTGCTTTTGACGCAGGAGCTGGATCTCATCGCCTTCGGCCAGCGACTGCGCCACCTGCGCAAACAGCGCGGCCTGACCTTGTCGGACCTCGGCGCGCGCGTCAGCAGGGCCCCCAGCCAGCTCTCGCTGCTGGAGAACGGCAAGCGCGAGCCCAAGCTGTCCCTGCTCAAGGCGCTGGCCACCGCGCTCGGCGTGCCCGTCGAGGAGCTGCTGCGCCGCCAGCCGCCCAACCGCCGCGCCCAGCTCGAGATCGCCCTGGAGGAGGCCCAGCGCGACCCCATCTACGCCGCGCTCGGCCTGCCCAAGCTCAAGGTCTCCGCGCGCGTCCCCAACGACGTGCTGGAGCACATCCTCGGCCTGTACGGCGAGCTGCGCGCGCGCCAGGCCCGCGGCACCGCCACCCCCGAGGAGGCCCGGGCCGCGAACGCCGAGCTGCGCCGCCGCCAGCGCGAGCTGGGCAACTACTTCCCCGAGATCGAGCAGGCCGCAGCCGAGGCGCTGGCCGCCGTCGGCTACCGCACGGGCGCGCTGTCCCAGAGCATGATCCAGAGCCTGGTGACGCACTTCGGCTACACCGTGCACACCGCCCAGGACCTGCCCCGGTCCGTGCGCTCCATCACCGACCTGCGCAACCGCCGCGTCTACGTCAAGCACGAGCAGCTCGGCATGCACACCCCGCGCACGATCCTGCTCCAGACGCTCGGCCACCTCGCCCTCGGCCACGGCAAGCCCCGCGACTTCGCCGACTTCCTGCGCCAGCGCACCGAGGCCAACTACTTCGCCGCCGCCGTGCTCGTCCCCGAGAAGGCCGCCGCCGTCTACCTCCAGGAGGCCAAGGCCGACCGGGCGCTGTCGGTGGAGGACCTGCGCGACGTGTTCGCCGTGTCGTACGAGATGGCCGCCCACCGCTTCACCAACCTGGCCACCCACCACCTCGACCTGGTCTGCCACTTCGTCCGCAACGACGCCGGCGGCACGATCTACAAGGCGTACGAGAACGACGGCATCGTCTTCCCGGCCGACGAGCAGGGCGCGATCGAGGGCCAGCGGATGTGCCTGCAGTGGTCGGGGCGGCAGGTGTTCGTCTCGCCGGACCGCTTCTCCGTCTACTACCAGTACTCCGACTCGCCGACCGGCACGTACTTCTGCGTCGCCCACGTCGACCCGTCGCGCGAGCGGGACTTCGCGATCACCCTCGGCGTGCCGTTCCGGGAGTCGCGCTGGTTCCGCGGCCGGGAGACCACCCATCGCACCCGCAGCAACTGCCCCAGCGGCGACTGCTGCCGCCGCCCGCCCGCCGACCTGGCCGAGCGCTGGGAGGGGTACGCCTGGCCGTCGGCTCGCGCCAACTCGCACGTGCTGGCGGCGCTGCCGCCCGGCTCGTTCCCCGGCGTGGACGAGGCGGACGTCTACACCTTCCTCGAACGCCACGCCATCACCGTCTGACCCGCGGGAGTTGCCCAGGGCCCGGGCGGTGGCGGGTCGCGGAACGGCGCACCCTAAGCTTGGGGCCATGGGGTGGACGGGGGAGGACTGTGTGCCTGCTGAGGTGCGCGCCTGGATGCGCCGCCGCACCTCACGGGCCGCGGACTGGCCGGCGCGCGCGCTGGCCGAGGCCAAGGGCGACACCACGGTCAGCGTCGTGCTGCCGGCGCGCGACGAGCGCGAGACCGTGGGCGACATCGTCCGGGTGATCCGCGGCGAGCTGGCCGCCCTGGTGGACGAGGTCGTCGTCATCGACTCGCGCTCCACCGACGACACCGCCGCCGTCGCCGCCCGCGCCGGCGCCCGCGTCCACGCGCAGGACGACATCCTGCCCCACCTCGAACCGCTCGGCGGCAAGGGCGAGGCGCTGTGGAAGTCGCTGGCCGTCACCGAGGGTGACATCCTGGCCTTCGTCGACGCCGACATCCGCAACTTCCGGTCCGAACTGGTGACCGGCCTGCTCGGGCCGCTGCTGTCCGACCCCGGCGTCGTCTACGTCAAGGGCTGCTACGACCGGCCGCTCGGCGGGGCGCCGACCGGCGGCGGCCGCGTCACCGAGCTGGTCGCCCGGCCGCTCATCAACCTGCACTGGCCGCACCTGTCCGGCTTCGTCCAGCCGCTGGCGGGCGAGTACGCGGGGCGGCGCGCGGCGCTGGAGCGGGTGCCGTTCATCACCGGCTACGGGGTGGAGCTCGGGCTGCTGGTCGACCTCGCCGAGCTGGCCGGGCTCGACGCGCTGGCCCAGGTGGACCTGGGGGTGCGCGAGCACTCGCACCAGTCGACCGAGGCGCTCGGGGCGATGGCGGCGCAGATCATGCTGGCCGCCTGGTCCCGGCTGGAGCGCCAGGGCAAGATCCAGGCGGCCCACCGGCCCGGCTCGCGGCTGACGCAGTTCCGGCGGGGCGAGCACGGCCACGAGGCGGTCGTCCAGGACGTGTCCATCGCCGAGCGGCCGCCGATGAGCACCGTGCGCACGCCCCGGCCGGGACGGGCCACGGGCCGCCCGTAGGCCCTGGCCGCCCGGCCTACTGGCCGGTAGGGTTCTGGCTGGAGCGGCTACCCGCCGGTAAGGTGTGGCCCGGCCTCCTCACAGGTCCTCAGGGGCCGGCCTCTTCTCACAGGGAGCGTGTATGAGCGGGTTCGGTCTGGAGCTCGGCGACGACGTCATCGAGGTGCGTGACTGGGTGCGCGCGTTCGCCCGCGACGTCATCCGCCCCGCCGGCGCCGAGTGGGACGAACGCGAGGAGACCCCCTGGCCGGTCATCCAGGAGGCCGCCAAGATCGGGCTGTACTCCCTCGACTTCTTCTCCACGCAGTGGTTCGAGGAGAGCGGGCTGGCGCTGCCCGTGGCGTTCGAGGAGATCTTCTGGGGGGACGCCGGCATCGGCCTGTCCATCGTCGGCACGGGCCTGGCCGCCGCCGCGCTGGCCGCCAACGGCACGCCCGAGCAGATGGGCGAGTGGCTGCCGCAGATGTTCGGCACCCCCGACGACGTCAAGCTGGGCGCCTTCTGCGCCTCCGAGCCCGACGCCGGCTCCGACGTCGGCGCCATCCGCACCCGCGCCGTGTACGACAGGGGCGACTGGGTGCTCGACGGCGTCAAGACGTGGGCCACCAACGGCGGCATCGCCGAGGTCCACGTGGTGGTCGCCTCGGTGGACCCCGACCTCGGCACCCGCGGCCAGGCCACCTTCGTCGTCCCGCCCGGCACGCCCGGCCTGTCCATGGGGCAGAAGTTCAGGAAGCACGGCATCCGCGCCTCCCACACGGCCGAGGTGGTGCTCGACGGCGTCCGCGTGCCCGGCTCGTGCCTGCTCGGCGGCAAGGAGAAGCTCGACGCCCGGCTGGCCCGCGTCCGCGCGGGGGAGCGAGCCGGCGAGCAGGCGGCGATGCGCACGTTCGAGACGACCCGCCCGTCGGTCGCCGCGATGGCGGTCGGCATCGCCCGTGCCGCGTTCGAGTACGCCCGCGACTACGCCCGCGAACGCGAGCAGTTCGGCCGCCGGATCGGCGAGAACCAGGCGATCGCGTTCCTGCTGGCGGAGATGGCGACCCGGGTGGACACGGCCCGCCTGCTCACCTGGCGCGCCGCCTGGATGGCCCGCAACGGCAAGCGCTTCGAGCAGGCGGAGGGCTCGATGTCGAAGCTGGTCGCCGGCGAGACGGCGGTGTGGGTGACGGAGCAGGCCATCCAGATCCTCGGGGGAGCGGGATACACCCGGGAGCACCCGGTGGAGCGCTTCCACCGCGACGCCAAGATTTATACGATCTTCGAGGGGACGTCGGAGATCCAGCGCCTGATCATCGGCCGCGCGGTGACGGGCCTGCCGGTGAAGTGAGTGAGCGCCGGGTCGGCGACTGATCCCGAGTCTTGACGCTTGCTCGTGGACGATGGTCATCTGAAGGTGTTCTCCTTCCCGGATGTGAGGAGCCACCCACGATGAAGGTCCGCCGATTACCTTCCGCTGTACTCGCCGTGGCGCTGGGCGCCAGTGTCCTGGCCGGCGCCGCACCCGCCTTCGCCGCCCCCCGGACCGGCGCGGCCGTGGCCGCCGGGGGCTGGCCGACACCGGACTGGTACCTGCAGGGCCCCTACCAGACCCTGGCCGCCTGCGACGTCGCCTACGAGGACGCCGCGCAGAGCGGCCTGTACACCGGGCTCGTCGGCTGTCACTGGTTCCGCGGGGGTGGCCCGTACATGCCGGGCTACTACTACGAGGTGTACATCCCCTGATCAAGAGGCGCGCCCCGCGACCGGCCGGCCTCATGCCCCGGGCCTCCTGCTGTGGGTGGCTCAGGTAGGTGTCCGCCTACCTGAGCCGAGCGGACGGCGTCGGGTGCTACTTCCACACCGCCTTGCCGAGAATGGCGTCGAGACCCGCCGTCTTCCAGTGGTCGACGACGATCACCTTCTTGCCCTTCACGTACCAGACGCGCTGGGTGTAGGAGGTGACGTTCGTCCTGCTGCCGTCGCAGGACACCTTCCACTCGGTGAACTGGGCCTGCTGCCCGGTCCCGAACGCCGCCTTCGAGGTCCTGACGCGCGTGGCCTGCCCGCTGGTGTACTTCTTCGCCGGGACGCACTCGGTCACGCCGCTGCTGGGGTGGTAGGGCTGGTCGGACCGGTACGCGCCGCCCTCGGAGGCGTACTTGACCGCCTGGGGGCCGCCCAGCAGGAAGCCCGTGCACTCGGCGGCCTGAGCAGAGCAGGCGCCGGTGATGACGCGCAGGTCGACGCCCTCCTTCTTGGTCTTCCACCGGGCGGGGACCTGGAGGGTGAACCCCTGGAACGTCACCGGCTTGGTGGCGGCGTGAGCGGGCGAACCGGTCAGGGCGAGGGAGGCGCTGAGCGCGACAGTCATGATCACGGGCGCTGATCCTAGGGCGACCACGTCCGGCACGGTCAAGGTCGTACGGCTGTGCGAAGAACCACTCCGGTTCCCCAGAACTTTCCCGGCGATCCTCGCGTCCGAAGTCCCGTGCCCCGGTTCACGTGTTGCGGTCCAGGTCGGCCGCCGCCGCCCGCAGCCGCTCCATCGCCGCCAGGACGGCCGGGTCCGAGAACTCCAGCCCGGACCGGTCGCAGGTGTCGATCACGGTCAGGGCCGCGTCCTCCAGGTGGTCCACCTCGGCGTCCGCGGCCAGCAGGGTCGCCAGGTGCCGTACGGACTCGATCAGCGGTGTCAGGGCGGGCGGATGGTGGCGCATGACCTGCGCCAGGCGGGCCGCGGCGGCCCGGAACTCGGTCTCGGCGTCGTCGGGTGTCACGACCGCCGTCCCCTCTCGAACATCCGTCTGTCAGCGATGAAGCCGTCCCTTCAGTGATGATATCCACCTCTACGCGAAGGGCCCGGCCGGGCGGGGGGAGGGGCCAAGGTCCCGGCCCGCCGTGCCGTATGGCCCTGCCGGGACACCCACCCCCGCCGCGAGGCTGGAGGGAAGAGCGCGCGAGGCTGGAACCAGGACCGGTAGGACCAGAACGAGAGGCGGCGGGCTGGAACCGGAACCGGAACCGGTGGCGCTGGTACGGGGGGCCCGCGAGGCTTGGGCGAGCGGCGGCGGGGGTGCGCGATGGGGGACATGATCCGGTGGGTGGTGCTGCGCGTGCGCCTGTACCGCCCCGACCACAATCCGGTGCGCCGCCGCTCCGACCGGCTGGAGGCGGTGGGCGTGGTGGTGACGCTGGCCCTGCTGCTGCTCAGCGTCTGGCCCGCGGTCGTCGTGGGACGGATGGCCTACGAGAACGGGACGCGGGCCGAGCGGGCCGGGGTGAACGCGCGCCGATCCGTGACGGCGACGCTCGTACGGGACGCGCCGACCACGGTCGCCGACGAGCACGTGGGCCTGGGGGCGAAGGTCGAGGCCGACGCCCGCTGGGCCGGCCCGGCGGGCAAGCCGATGACCGGGCGGGTCACCGCGCCGGCGGGGGCCAAGGCGGGCACACGGGTGTCGGTGTGGGTGGACGCCCGCGGTGAGCCGGCCCCGCCGCCGCGGCGCCACGCGGAGACGGTGTTCGACACCGTCACGGCGGCCCTGCTGATGCTGGCGGGCGGCGCCGCGGTGTCGTTCTCGGGCTTGCGCGGGCTCAGATGCCTGCTCGACCGGGGCCGGTACGCGGCGTGGGACGCCGCCTGGGCGGAGGCGGCCAGGCGCTGGCGCCGTGCCTGAACCTCCTCGCCGGGGGCGCCCTCCTGGGCGGCCCCGCGTCGCTAGGGTTCGCGGTGCCCGTCGGGGGACTGCTGGCCGCCTACTGGGCGATCCGCATGATGCTGGCCGCACGCGGAGCCGACGTCACCGAACGGCTGGGCCGCTGGCTCCTACCGGTGTTCATCGCCGGCTGCGTCACGTTCGCCCTCGTCACCGACGCGCCCTTCTGGATACGCTTCACGATCTCCCGGCCGAGCCTGGACGCCTACGCGAAGGCGGTGATGGAGAACCCGCGACGCCCGGAGTCCTGCCAGTGGGTCGGCCTGTACTACGTGTGCGGCGGATGGCAGTACATGGACCTGGACGGGAAGCGCATCCCCGGCAGCGCCGAGTTCGGTGTCGAGGACCCGTTCCTCTACGACGACAAGGGGTTCCTCTGGCTGCCCTCGGGCGAACCCGACGAGACAACCGACGACCACTACCGCCATCTGACGGGCCACTGGTACGGCTCCGACGGCTGGGACAGCTGGTGACGCGTCGCACCCGGCGCGGCGGATTCTGTCGTACCCCGCGTTCACACTCGCCCTGAGACCGTCCGCCCGTCGAGGACAGGAGGGACCCATGGCGAGGAGATCCGGACGTGGGAAGGGCCGGCGCGCGTCGCGGGGCGACGGCGACCGGTGGTTCCTGGCGCTGGTCGGCGTGCTGGCGGTGGGGGCGCTCGTGACGGAGTTCGCGCGCGCGCATCCGGGGTGGGCGGTGGCGATCGCCTGCCTGCTGGTCGTGCTGGTCGCGGGCGGTCTCGTGCTGCGGCAGCGCGCCGTCCAGGCGGCCCGGTTACGGTTCCTGGCCGGGAACGCCCAGTTGGAGCGGGTGGACCGGATGACCGGGACCCAGTTCGAGCACCTGGTCGCCGAGCGCATGAGCGCCGACGGGTTCCGCCAGGTACGCGAGCGGGGCGGCCGCGGGGACGGGGGCGTGGACATCACGGCCGTCGCCCCCGGTCACGGGCGCTACGCCGTCCAGTGCAAGCGCTACAGCAAGTCGGTCGGCGCCCCCGAGGTGCGCAACTTCCTCGGCGCGCTCGCCAACACCTTCGCCGGCCACACCGGTGTCCTCGTCACGTCCGGCCGTCTCACCCGGCAGGCCCGGCAGGAGGCGCTGGGCGCCAGGGAGCCGCTGATCGTGATCGAGCGCGACCTGCTGGCCGACTGGCTGCTCGGGACGTACTCGCCGCTGCCTGCCCGGCCCGCGCCGCGGCTCGCCGAGGGCGAGGAGCCCGCCACCTGAGACGTACTGGCGCGTCACAGCTTGCGGATGTTGACCGCCACGTAGTCGAAGCTGTCCTGCTTCTGCTTCACCAGGTCGAACTCGACCTCGTCCCCCTCCTCCAGCACCCGGTAGCCGGTGCCGACGACCTCGCTGAAGTGGCCGAAGGCGTCACGGCCCGGCGGCAGGGCGGGGGAGGAGATCGCGCCCCAGCCCTTCTCGGCCTTCCAGAACTTCACGAATCCCTGCGTCATGGCCCCACCCTGGCAAACCCGGCGTCCCGGGCGCCAGCCGATAAACGCGGATAACCGGGTGAGCGGTGCGGTGCCCACGCGCCGGGTCGATCCGCACTTCGTCGCGCAGGCGGACGCCGGTCCTGGTACCGCGGCTGGATGGTCACCGCCGGCCAGTACGAGGCGCTGCAGGAGGCCCTGGCCGAGCGGGGCGGCGTCCTGCTCGCCGACGCCGTCGGCCACCGCCGCGCCCACGAGCTGCCCGGCCGGCTCGGCCGCTTCCACGACCTGACGCCGCCCACGGGCGTGGCGCGCATGGCGCCCGGGGAGAACGCGCCGGACGGCGAGCGGCTGGCCCGCCTGGCGCGCGGCCTCAGCGACGGCGGTTTCGTGGTCAAGGACTTCGTGAAGTCGCGCAAGCACGAGCGGCTGGAGGCCTGCTACGCGGCCGACCTGGACGCGCTGGGACGGGTCGGCCTCATGACGTACTAGGCCGGGGTCGCCCTCGACAGGCGGGTGGTCAGGGTGCGGATGTAGGCGATCAGCTCCTGCGGCTCGTGGACCTCGAAGTCCACGTCGAACATGCCGATCGTGAGCGCCAGCCACTGCAGCGAGTCGGCCGCCGTGTGCAGCCGGCACGTCTGCTCGTCCACCACGGTCAGCACCCCGTCCTGCGGGCGCAGCCGCTCGGCCACCCGGGCGAACGGCGCGTGCAGCGTCACCACCGCCCGGTGACGGGCCAGCGAGGAGGTCACCGACTCGGCGACGTAGCGGGCGATGTCGGGCGCGGGCAGCTCGCGGGGACGGAACCGCTGCCCGGCCGGCGCCGGCGAGCTCAGCCGGTCCGCGCGGAAGGTCCGCCAGTCGTCGCGGTTGACGTCCCAGGCCACGAGGTACCACTTGCGCGCCAGGTGGACCAGCCGGTACGGCTCCACCAGCCGTGTGCCGTCCTCCCCGTCGCGCTTGCGGTAGGCGAACTTCAGCCGCTCGCGGTCGCGGCACGCCTGCGCGATCACGGTCAGCACCTCCGGGTCGGCGGCCGGGCCCTGGGAGGTGAGCGGCACCGTGTAGCTCTGCAGCGCGCTCACCCGGCGGCGCAGGTGTCCGGGCAGCACCTGCTCCAGCTTGGCCAGGGCGCGCACCGACGTCTCCTCGATGCCGGCCACCGTGCCGCCCGCGGCCGTGCGCAGGCTGATCGCGATCGCGACCGCCTCCTCGTCGTCCAGCACCAGGGGCGGCATCGCCGTGCCGGCCTCCAGCCGGTAGCCGCCGCCCATGCCCGGGGCGGCCCGCACCGGGTAACCCAGCTCGCGCAGCCGGTCGATGTCGCGGCGCAGCGTGCGCGGGCTGACGCCCAGCCGGGCGGCCAGCTCGGGGCCCGGCCAGCCACGGCAGGTCTGCAGCAGGGACAGCAGGCGGATCATGCGGGACGGCGTACTGGCCATGGCCCGAGGATGGCAGGTAAAGCGGCCAGGGCCCGTCCGCAATGTGCCTTGTTCGTCCCTTGACGGCGAATCCGTCCCCGACTCGGCGCGGGTCAGCCGGTCCAGGTGACGCGTTCGCCCGAGGGGTGCTCGCGCACGTACCCCGGCGTGCGGCCGAGCCGCACCTCGATCCGGCCGCCCTCCGTGTCCTTCCAGGTGAAGCCGTCGCCCACCGGCTCCACCACGGGCGGCGGCGTGGACGGCTCGCCCGGTCCCAGCCGCACCGCCGACGCGAACAGCGCCCGGCCGCCCGGGTGGTCGCCCACCAGGTACGGCGTCGCCGAGTGCTCCCCGAAGGCGTTCTCGCCGGTACGGGCCTCGACCCGCGCTCCGTACCAGCCGTGCAGGCCGGTGACGGAGCTGACCAGCGCGCCCGAGGAGACGCGGGACTCCAGGCCGTCGAGCCGGGTGCCGCACGGCTCGTCGCCCGCCAGGGCGTGGCCGCCGTCGCGGACGTGGCTGCCCTCGGGAGCGGCGACCCGGTGGACACGCACCTCCCACGGCCCGTCCACCACGGACGCCGTCTCGACCACCACCTCGCCGTCGAAGTAGCGGGAGGCGGCGAGCCGGTCGATCACCACGAGCCGGTCGATGCGCCGCCGCCGCGAGCCCCTCCCGCCGGGGCGGATGACGGCGACGGTGTTGTCGATATCGGCGGCCCGGCCCTCGGCGCCGGTCTCGGGCGCGGCGTGGGTGGAGTAGGCGAGCTTGACGTAGTGGGGGTCGTCGCCCGAGGTGTCGCGGTCGTTGCCGTCGCTGCCGTGGTTGAGCAGGGTCACGACGCCGCCGGAGCGGCGCAGCAGCCAGCCGGGCGCGGGCATCGCCACCGTCAGGTCCTCGTGCTCGCCGGAGTCGCCGGCGGGCTCGGTCCACACCGGGTGGTCGGGGCCGAGGAGCAGGCCGATGAAGCCCTTGCTGGCCCAGTACGGCGAGGCCGGCCCCGAGTACGCCTGCGTGACCGGCAGGAACGGCCGGTGCCAGCCGAGGCTGAGCAGCCCGCCCGCGTCCGGGGCGCCGTGCCGTTCGAAGTAGGTGAGGGTGCGGCCCGCCAGCAGCCGGGTCCGGCCCGGCGACAGGGGCGTGGCGTCGAAGATCGAGCCGAGCCAGAGCGGCGCCACGGCCGCCGTCCGGTACGTCAGCGACCGGCCCTGGTGCATCGGCGCGCCGTCGGGCGCGAACAGGTGCCGGTACGACTCCAGGAACGCGCGCAGCCGTTCGCGGTAGACGCCCGCGTCGGCCCCGGACATCCTGGTCCACCACAGCGTGTACAGGTGCATGGCCCAGCCGCAGTAGTAGTCGTAGTTCTGGCCCGCGCCGTCGGTGTACCAGCCGTCGCCGACGTACCAGCCTTCGACGTCGGCGAGGTGCCGCTCGATCTCGGCGGGATCGTGGGGCCCGCCGACGTTGGCCAGGAACTGCTCGACGATCACCTTGAACAGCACCCAGTTGCACGGCCAGGCGCGCTTGCCGACGATCCCGCCCAGCCAGGCGACCACGCGCTCGCGCACGGCCGGGTCGAGCCGGTCGAACAGCAGGTCCCGCGTCTCGTGCAGGGCCAGCGCGATCGAGGCGGCCTCCACGATCGTCTGGTGGCCGTCGGCGATGGGCTGCCAGGCGTGCTCGTGGCCCGGGTCGGTGCCGTGGGCCAGGCCCTCGGCGTACCTCTCCAGCAGCCCGCCGGGCGCGGCCCCGGGATCGCCGGCGGCGCGGAACGCGGCGAGCAGGAACGTGCGCGCGAACCCCTCCAGGCCGTCGGAGTCGGGGCCGGAGACGCTGGCGCGGCCCGGCAGCCGGTACTGGGCGAAGCCCGGGGTGGCGTACGGGACCACGGCGTCCAGCAGCCGGTCGGCGACCGACACCCAGTGTTCGCGGGATACCACAGTGCCCCCTCAGGCTCGGTAAGCGCTTTCCGCCTCCAGGAGACCCTATGGACGTCGCGCCCCGCCCGTCAAGGCCGAGGTCAGGCCGAGATCTCGACGACGCGCCCCCAGGCGTCGCGGTCGTCGAGGTGGTGCAGCAGGTAGTGGGCGAGGTCGGCGCGCGCGATCCTGGACGCCTTCTCCAGGTGCCCTCCCGCCGCCGTGCGGTACCGCCCGGTGAGCGGCCCGTCCGTGAGCATCGGCGGCCGGACCACCGTCCAGTCCAGCCCGGACTCGGCCACCAGCCGCTCCATGACGGCCATGTCCGCGTACGCGTGCCGGTACAGGCGCTGCACCACGTGGCGCGTGACGAGCCGCTGCGCGAGCGGCGTGCCGGGAGGGATCTCCAGGCCGCCCGACGACAGGCACACCAGGCGCCGGACACCGGCCACCAGCATGGCGGAGACGATCGCGGCCGCGCCGCCCGAGTAGACGGTGGTCGGGTGGCGGCGGTCGCGCGTCCCGAGGCAGGACACCACGGCGTCCTGGCCGGCGACGGCCTCCTCCCACGCGCCGGGCCGCAGGACGTCGCCGCGGACGGCGGTCAGCCGCTCGTGCCCGGCGCCGGGAAGGCGGGCGGGGTCGCGGGCGAGGGCGGTGACGTGGTGACCGGCGTCGAGGGCCTGCTCGACCAGCAGGGCGCCGGTGGGGCCCGTGCCGCCGAAGATCAGCAGTCTCATGCCGCGCCGCGCCCGCCGGTCAGGTCGAGCGTGGTCCCCGTGACCCAGGACGACGCGTCCGACAGCAGGTAGAGGGCCGCCTGGGCGACGTCCTCCGGGCTGCCGGCCCGGCCGAGGGGGTAGGAGGCCGACATCTCGGCGAGCCGCTCCGGCGGCATCGCCCGCCGCATCCGCTCGACGAGCACCGCCGACGGCGCGAGGCAGTTGATGCGCACGCCGTTGCGGCCCAGCTCGGCGGCCAGGTGCGTGGTCAGCATCGACACGCCGGCCTTGGCCGCGGCGTACGCGGCGTTGGCGCCGCTCGGTCCGCGCCCGGCCGAGGAGGACATGGTGACGACCGCTCCCGCGCCGCGCTCGTACATGGCCGGCAGGAACGTGTGGAGCGCCAGGTAGACCGACGTGAGGTCGGTCTCGATGACCTCGCGCCACCGCTCGGGGCCCAGCTCGGCGACGGGCGCGGGCGCGCCCTTGCCGCCGGTGAACGCGGCGAGCAGCTCGACCGGCCCGAGGGCCCGCTCGACCGTCTCGCGCACGCGGCGCAGCGCGTCCTCGTCGGTGGCGTCGCCGGGTGCGGCCACGGCCGTGCCGCCGGCCTCCTCGATCGCGCGGACGAGTGCCTCGGCGGTGGCCGGGTCGCGGCCGTTCACGGCGACGTGGGCGCCGTTGGCGGCCAGGGCGCGGCAGGTGGCCGCGCCGATGCCCTGGGAGCCGCCGGTGACGAGGGCGACCTTGCCCGCGAGGTCGGGATAGCGGGGTTGCGTTCCGGGGGACACGACACACTCCGTTCTGTTGGGTGAATCATTCATAGCACAGAACTATTAGACGACGCTACCATCGCCTCATGAGTACGGACTTCGCCCCGCCGGGCCGGCCGAGGGGAACCGCGTTCCTGCTGTCACAGGTGGGCGCCCACGCGGCGGCGCGCTTCGCCGAGCGGGTGGGCGAGCTGGGGGTCGCCCCGTCCGACATCGGGCTGCTGCGCATGATCGCCCTCCAGCCGGGCCGCAGCCAGCAGTCGCTGGCCGGGGAGCTGGGCGTCGTGCCGAGCCGCGTGGTCGCGCTCGTGGACGGCCTCGAACGCAAGGGCCTGGTCGAGCGGCGGCGCAGCCCCCGCGACCGCCGCAACCACGAGCTGCACCTCACCGAGGAGGGCGGCCGGGTGATGGCCGAGATGCGCACCGTCGGGGCCGCGCACGAGGACGACATCTGCGCCGCGCTCGACGAGGAGCAGCGCAACCAGCTCGCCGCGCTGCTGGAGGCCATCGCCGCCCAGCAGAACCTGGCGCCCGGCGTCCACCCCGGCTACCGGCAGTCCTCCGCGCCGCCCCGCTGACCGCCTCGCGCCCTCCCGCGAGGGATTGACTACTCATGGTGATATATGCAGGTAGGGCGGGTACGCCTGTGACGTGAGCCGAGCGGCGAGGAGGAGACGGGGGGCCGCGGCCGCGCTGGTGGCCGGGATCGCGCTCCTGCCCGCCGCCTGCGCCGGAGGCGGCCAGGCGGGCGTCCCGCTGGTCAACCTCTACAACGCGCCCCAGGAGAACCTCGCCGCCATCGTCGCCCGCTGCAACGCCGGGGCCGCGGGCCGCTACCGGATCGTGCTGAACACCCTCCCGCGCGACGCCGACGGCCAGCGCGAGCAGCTCGTGCGCCGCCTGGCCGCCGCCGATCCCGGCCTGGACGTGCTCGGCCTCGACGTCACCTGGACCGCCGAGCTGGCCGAGGCCCGCTGGATCCGCGAGTGGACCGGCGAGCACGCCCGGCAGGCCCGCGCGGGCACGCTGGCCAAGCCCCTCGACACCGCAACCTGGCGGGGGAAGCTGTACGCGGCGCCGTACAACACCAACGTGCAGCTCCTGTGGTACCGCTCCGACCTGGTGCCGCGCCCGCCGCGCACCTGGGACGAGATGGCGGCCGTCGCCGCCGGCCTCGCGGCGCGGGGCGAGCCGCACTACGGGGAGGTGACCGGCGCCCAGTACGAGGGCCTGGTCGTCTGGTTCAACAGCGTCGTCGCCTCCGCCGGCGGGCGCATCCTGGAGCCCGGCGGCACCCGCGTGGCGCTCGGGCCGCCCGCCCTGGAGGCGCTCACGGTGATGCGCGACTACGCCCGCTCCGAGGCGGCCGACCCGTCGCTGCCCAACACCCAGGAGGACTCGGCCCGGCTGGCCATGGAGGGCGGCAGGGCCGCGTTCGAGGTGAACTGGCCGTTCGTGTACGCCTCGATGGCGGCCAACAAGCCCGACCTGCTGCCCCACTTCAAGTGGGCGCCCTACCCCGGCATCCACGGCCCGGGCGCCTCGCCGCTGGGCGGCGCCAACTTCGCGGTCAGCGCCTACTCCGAGCATCCCGAGCAGGCGTTCCAGGCGGCGCTGTGCCTGCGCGACCCGGTCAGCCAGCGCACCGCCGCCGTCCGGGACGGCCTGCCGCCCACCATCGAGGCGGTCTACCAGGACCCGGCCATGGCCAAGCCGTACCCGATGCGCCAGGCCATCCTCGACGCGCTGAAGACGGCCGCGCCCCGGCCGAAGACGCCCACGTACCAGAACGTCTCCACGACGATCTCCGCGGCGCTGTCGCCGCCCGCCTCCATCGTCCCGCCCGTCACGCTGGCGAAGCTGCGCGAGCAGATCGCCCTCGCCCTGCGCAGCCAGGGGGTGCTCCCGTGAACGGCGCCGCCTCCGGACGGGCTTCCGCCTCCCGCGGCGCCTCCAGGGCGAAGGGCCGGGCGCTCACCGAGGGGCAGCGGGCCGAGCGGCGGCTGGGCCTGTGGCTGTGCGCCCCGGCCGCGATCATCATGGTGGTG
This sequence comes from Nonomuraea montanisoli, assembly GCF_013363975.1. Classification (GTDB taxonomy): domain Bacteria; phylum Actinomycetota; class Actinomycetes; order Streptosporangiales; family Streptosporangiaceae; genus Nonomuraea; species Nonomuraea montanisoli. Next base: position 369,609 of record NZ_JABWGN010000008.1, read on the forward strand.
GTCACCGGCTGGCCGATCGTCTACTCGGTGCTGCTGTCGCTCCAGCGCTACGACCTGCGCTTCCCCGAGGACAAGGCGTGGATCGGGCTGTCGAACTACGCCACCGTGCTCAGCAGCGAGGTGTGGTGGAACGCCTTCTGGGTGACCCTGCTCATCACCGTCGTCAGTGTCGCGATCGAGCTGGTGCTGGGCATGCTGCTGGCGTTCGCGATGTACCGGGCGATCGTCGGCCGCGGCCTGATCCGCACGGTCGTGCTCATCCCGTACGGGATCGTCACCGTCGCCGCCGCCTACGGCTGGAAGTACGCCTGGACGCCCGGCACCGGCTGGCTGGCCGGCCTGCTGCCGGGGGGCTCGGCGCCGCTGACCGAGCGCGGCCCCGCCATCGCGATCATCATCCTGGCGGAGGTGTGGAAGACCACCCCGTTCATGGCGCTGCTGCTCATGGCCGGCCTGGCCGTGGTGCCCGAGGAACTGCTGCGGGCCGCGTCGGTGGACGGGGCGTCCCTCTGGCAGCGGTTCACGCGGGTGACGCTGCCGCTGATGAAGCCGGCGATCCTGGTCGCGCTGCTGTTCCGCACGCTGGACGCGTTCCGCATCTTCGACAACATCTACGTCCTGACCAACGGCTCCCAGGGCACCGGCTCGGTCTCGATCAGCGCCTACCACAACCTCATCGGCGGCCTGAACCTCGGCATCGGCTCCACCATGTCCGTGCTCATCCTCGTCACCGTCGCGATCATCGCGGTGGTCTTCATCCTGGGGTTCGGCACGGCCGCGCCCGGAAGCGAGCGGTGATGGAGGCCGGCCGCCGGAGCGTCTCCGGCTGGACCGTCGCCAACGTCGTGGTCGTGCTGTACGCGATGGTGCCGGTGCTGTGGATCGCGTCGCTGTCGTTCAAGGATCCCAGCACGTTCACCGACGGCTCGTTCATCCCGCGCAAGTGGACGCTCGGCAACTACGCCGGCATCTTCACCAACGCCGACTTCGTCCGCGGCCTGGTCAACTCCATCGGCATCGGGCTGATCTCGACATTCGTCGCGATCGTCTTCGGCACGATGGCCGCCTACGCCGTGGCCCGGCTCACCTTCCCGGGCAAGCGGCTGCTCATCGGCGTGTCGCTGCTGATCGCGATGTTCCCGCAGATCTCGCTGGTCAGCCCGCTGTTTCAGATCGAGCGGGCGCTCGGCCTGTTCAACACCTGGGCGGGGCTGATCCTGCCGTACATCACGTTCGCGCTGCCCCTGACGATCTACACGCTGTCGGCGTTCTTCCGGGAGATCCCGTGGGAGCTGGAGAAGGCCGCCAAGATGGACGGCGCGACGCCGTTCCAGGCGTTCTGGCAGGTCATCGTGCCGCTGGCGGCGCCCGGCATGGTGACGACCGCGATCCTCGCGTTCATCTTCTGCTGGAACGACTTCCTGTTCGCCATCTCCCTCACCTCCTCCGACGCGGCCCGGACGGCTCCGGCGACGATCTCCTTCTTCACCGGCAGCACCCAGTTCGAGGACCCGACGGGCTCCATCTCGGCGGCGGCCGTGGTCATCACCATCCCCATCGTGATCTTCGTGCTGTTCTTCCAGCGGCGGATCGTCGCCGGGCTCACCTCCGGGGCGGTGAAGGGATGACGTCACGCCATGGCTGAGATCGTGCTCGACCACATCACCAAGAGGTACGCCGACGGGACCGTCGCCGTCGACGACTTCGACGTCCGCATCGCCGACCACGAGTTCGTGATCCTCGTCGGCCCGTCCGGCTGCGGCAAGTCCACCACCCTCAACATGATCGCGGGCCTGGAGGACATCACCGAGGGCGAGCTGCGCGTCGACGGCCGGCGCATGAACGAGAAGGCGCCGCGCGACCGCGACATGGCGATGGTCTTCCAGTCGTACGCGCTGTACCCGCACATGACGGTCCGCGAGAACATCGCCTTCCCCCTCAAGCTGGCCAAGATGGGCCGGGAGGAGACACAGGAGCGGGTGGAGCGGGCCGCCGGGCTGCTCGACCTCGCCCCGTACCTCGACCGCAAGCCCGCCGCCCTGTCCGGCGGCCAGCGGCAGCGCGTGGCGATGGGCCGCGCCATCGTCCGCGACCCCAAGGCGTTCCTCATGGACGAGCCGCTGTCCAACCTCGACGCCAAGCTGCGCGTGCAGATGCGCACCTCCATCTCCCGGCTGCAGAAGAGCCTCGGCACCACCACCGTGTACGTCACCCACGACCAGACCGAGGCGATGACCCTCGGCGACCGGATCGTCATCATGCGGGCCGGGCTGATCCAGCAGATCGGGCCGCCGCAGGAGCTCTACGACCATCCGCGCAACCTGTTCGTGGCCGGCTTCATCGGCTCGCCGTCCATGAACGTCGTGCCCGCGCGGCTGGAGGAGGGCCTGCTACGCACTCCCATCGGCGACATCCCGCTGCGCGGCCGGCTGGGCCGCGCCGCCGAGGGCCCGGACGTGCCGCGCGACGTCATCGCCGGCATCCGGCCGGAGTCCTTCGAGGACGCCTCCCTGGTGCACGACGCGGAGGAGGGCGGCACGTTCACCGGGACCGTGGACCTGCTGGAGTCGATGGGGCCGGAGAAGCTCGCCTACTTCACCCTCGACACCGGCGCCGTCCGCTCGGAGCACCTGAGCGAGGCGGGCGGCGAGGAGGCGGGGGAGGAGTGCCGGCTCGTGGCGCAGCTCGACCCGAAGTCCGGGGCGCGCCGGGGGCAGCCGGTGCGGCTCTGGTACGACACGCAGGCCGTGCACCTGTTCCACCCGAAGACGGGCGAGAACCTCACCGAACGCTGACCAGCTCGCAGATCACGCGCGGGCGGCGAACCGGCGCGCCGAGACGACGCCGACGACCGGGGCGAGCAGCCACAGCAGCGGCACGCCTTCCACCAGCCAGGTCAGCCCCGCCGTGAGCAGCCAGAACACCCCCGCCACCAGGAGCGTCGCCGCCTGCACCCGCATCGCGGCCGCGTCCGTCCCCGGCCGCAGCACGTCGTCGCGCAGGATCGCCCGCAGCAGCGCCGCCTGCGCGAACAGCAGCGCCGCCACCGCCGCGGCGAACACGCAGACGGCCAGCGGGTTGGACACCGACTCGCCGATGAGCCCCGTGGCGTACGGCAGCAGCACGACGACGATGAGCAGCGGGACATGCCTGGCCATGATCCGCGGCGACACGCGGGTGACCAGGTCGAGGGTGCGGTGGTGCTCCCGCCAGACGCCCCACAGGATGAGGAACGCGATGACGAAGGCCAGCCACGTGGTCCAGTTGCCGCTCAGGAAGTCCCACAGCCGGGCGGCCATGACCAGGCGCGGCTCGTCGCCCTCGACCAGACCGGCGGGCGGGCGCCGGATCTCCACGACGAGCAGCGTCATGGCGATGGCGAACACGGCGTCGACGAACGCGCCGACCCGCTCGTGCGTCATCCCCGGCGCCACCCGCTCCGGCTCGCCCATCGGTCTCACCCCCGGTCACCGAGCGTAACCAGGGATCGCGCGGCGCCGACGCACACCGGGCACCACGCGGCGTGTCCGCCACGCCCGGGCGGGGGAGCCGCCGCTCGCGAGGGGTCGGGCACCCTCTAGAGTGCGGGCGTGATGTCGCAGACGTACCTCTCCCAGCTCTTCTCCCTGGACGGCAGGGTCGCCGTCGTGACCGGCGGCAGCTCCGGCATCGGCCGGGCCATCGCCGGGGCCCTCGCGCGCGCCGGGGCGAGCGTGGTGATCGTGGCGCGCCGTGAGCCGGAGCTGGCCGCCACGGTCGAGGAGCTGACCGGCGACGGCTGCCGCGCGGCGTGGGTCAGCGCGGACCTGAGCACGCGCGACGCCGTGCGGGCCGCGGCCGAGGAGGCGGCCGCCGTCTACGGGGAGCCCGATATCCTGGTCAACAGCGCCGGGATCAACCTGCGCCCGCCCATGGACGAGATGACCGACGACGTCTGGGACGTCACCATGGCGGTCAACCTGGAGGCGCCCCACCTGCTCGGCCGGCGGTTCGGCCCCGGCATGGCCGAGCGCGGCCACGGGCGGATCATCCACGTCAGCTCTCAGCAGGCCCACCGGGCGTTCGTGCAGAGCGGCGTTTACGGCGTCTCCAAGGGCGGACTGGAGTCGCTGGCCCGCTCGCAGGGCGAGGCGTGGTCCTCGCGCGGCGTCACCAGCAACACGCTCGTGCCCGGGTTCGTGATGACGCCGCTCAACGCGCGGCTGTCGTCCGACCCCGCGAAGGTGGCGGAGCTGGCCGCGCGCACCATGGTCGGCCGCAACGGGCTGGCCGAGGACTTCGCCGCGGCCGCGGTGTTCCTGGCCGGGCCCGGCTCCGCGTACGTCACCGGGCAGTCGATCTTCGTGGACGGTGGCCTGTCCGTCCACTGAGGCCGGACGGTGTCACCGCCCGGCCGTTGCGGGCCTTCGAGTGGCTCAGCCGACGCGCAGCGGGAGCGTGCGCGGCCCGCGGACCTGGCCCGGCGCCCAGTGCACCGCCGCCGGGTCCGCCAGCTCGAACACCGGCACCCGCTCCAGCCACACCTCCAGCGCCAGCCGGAGCTCCATGCGGGCGAGGTGGGAGCCCACGCAGCGGTGGATGCCGAGCCCGAAGGCGGCGTGCCGGTTGACCTCGCGGTCGATGACCACCTCGTCGGCCCGGTCGAACTGCGCCGGGTCACGGTTGGCCGCCGGGAACGACAGCAGCACCCAGTCGTCGGCCTTCATGTCGACGCCGCCCCAGCGCATGTCCTCCTTGACCATGCGGGCCATCGTGACCGGCGCGTACGCCCGCAGGAACTCCTCCATCGCGGTCGGCAGCAGCTCCGGCTCGGCGACCAGCCGCTCGCGGTCGGCGGGCGTGCGGGCCAGGTGCCACAGCGACGCGCCGATCGCGCTCCAGGTGGTGTCGATCCCGGCGATGAGCAGCAGGGCGATCGTCCCGGCGACGTGCGAGGGTTCGAGCTTGCGGCCGTACAGCTCGGCCTCGATGAGGTACGTCGTCAGGTCGTCGCGCGGGTGGGCGACGTGGTCGCGGATCTGTTTGAACAGGTAGTCGAACACCTTGTCCATCCGCTCGATGCGCTCCTCCGGGGGCAGGTTGACCCCTTCGAGGGTGTTCTCGATGAACTCGCGGAAGCGCGGCCCGTCATCCGTGGGGAAGCCCAGCATGTCGGCGATGACCCGTGCCGGGATGTGCTGGGCGTAGTCGCGGGCGGCGTCCACGACGTCGCGCCCCTCCAGCGCGTCGATCAGCTCATGACATAACGCCCGCGTCTCCGCCTCCCGTTTCGCGACCGCGGTCCTGGTGAACGCGGGGAGCAGCAGCTTGCGCGCGTCGTGGTGGAACGGCGGGTCGGAGGAGATCGGCGGCACGCCGCCCACCGGCGCGATCTCCCGGGGCGGCCGGAAGTTGCTCATGACGACCGAGCGCGAGGAGAAGCGCTCGGTGTCGTAGGCGATGGCCGCGACGTCCTCGTAGCGGGTCGGCAGCCACCCGCCGCCGAAGCGTCCGGTGTGCGCGATCGGGCACCGCCGCCGCAGGTCGTCCTGGATGGGGTACGGGTCGGCCGTCCACTCCGGCTCCATGTGGGAGAAGTCGGTCGTCCAGTCCGAGACCGGACCGATGACGGGCTCGGTCCGCGTGCCCTGGAGCGGCGCGTCGCCGCGCGGCTCGCGGTGGTCCTCGGCGAAACGGTCGTCGACTGTCATGTCACGCCTCCTCGTCCAGGTCGGTGTCGAGGTCGATGGCACGTTCAGGACAGTTGGACGCCGCCAGGCGCGCGGCGCGTTCCTCGCCGGGCGGCACGGCCCCGTCGCCGGCGACCTGGCCGTAACCCTCGTCGTCCTCCGCGAACAGGCCGGGGGCCAGCGTGTAACAGCGGCCGTGCCCCTGGCAGCGCCCGGAGTCGATCTGCACATTCACCGCGGTGCTCTCCTCGGTTGCTGGATGGGTGTCGGGCGGGGCGAGCGCGGTCACGACCCGGGTGAGCAGCGCGGCCCACTCCTCGTCGCCGACCGCGTGCAGGTCCGGCGTGACGAGCGCGCTGCCCATCGCCAGCAGGAGGCAGAAGTGGGCGAGCGCGTCCGGCGACAGCGCGGGGTCCAGTTCGCCGCCGTGCTGGGCGGCGCGGACGAGCGTGGCGAGCCAGTCGGCGCGCTCGCCCACGTAGTCGCGCATCGGCCGGGCGACCTCCTCGTCCCGGCGGGCCGCCACCAGCGCCTCGACGATGAGATGGCCGTCGGGGTCGCGGCGCCGGGGCAGCCACCGGCCGACGACGAGCAGCAGGTCCGTGACCGAGCGGTCGGGGTCGGCGGCGAGCAGGTCGGCCAGCAGCCGCCGCCCGTGGGCGCGCAGCGCCGCGACGAGCAGCTCGGCCTTCGAGGCGAAGTGCGCGTACAGGGCGCCGTTGCTGACGCCCGCGGCGGCGGCGATGTCGGCCACGCGCGTGCCGTCGTACCCGCGCCGGGCGAACACGTCGGCGGCGGCGCGCAGCAGGCGCTCGCGCGTCTCGGCGGCCGTGACCCCGGGGATGCGCCCCATGAACGAATTAAAAAATCATTCATTTAACGCGTCAAGAGGGACGGGTCGCCGAGTCGCGCCGGTGTCCGGCAGTGCGCAATGGGGCCGGCGAAGACCGAGTCACGTCCTAGGCGCCGGGCCAGAGCCGCCAGAGCTGGACCACGCCGCCGCGGCAGCACGTCGCGAGCAGCGATGCGTCGGCGTCGAAGGCGACCCTCGTCGCGAAGTGCGGCTGGGGGATCCGCAGGAGTTCGGCCCAGGTCCGGGTGTTCCAGAGGACCGCGGCGCTGGCCCGGGCGGCCGTGGCGAGCAAGAGGCCGTCGGAGCTGAAGGCGAGGCTCTGCGAGCCCTCCGGGATGGTGTGTGCGGCGGCGCCGGTCGCGACGTCCCAGATCCGGGTGACCCGGTCGCCCGCGGTGGCCAGCCACGTGCCGTCCGGGCTGAAGGCGACGTCGTTCACCCCTTCCGAGACCCCGCTCGCGTCGACGCCCCGCAACCGGAGCAGCGCGGCGCCGGTGGAGGCGTCCCAAACCTCGGCCGCGCGGTGATCGTGCTGAGGGCGGTAGAGGCCGGAGGTCCCGGTGGCGACGAGCGTGCCGTCGGGGCTGAAGGCCACGCTGTTCACCCAGCTGACGTGGGCGATCGTCAGGAGTTCCGTCCCGTCGGCGACGTCCCAGATCCGGGTGCTGCCCGCTTGGCTGCCGCCGGCGATCCGACCGCCGTCGGGGCTGAAGGCGAGCGCGTTCACCCAGTCGTCGTGGACGAACTCGCGGTGGCGGGCGCCGGTCGCCGCGTCCAGGATCCAGATCTTCCCGTTGCTCCAGTCGGTGGCGCGCAGGTCGAAGGTGCCGCCGGCCACGGCGATCCACCGGCCGTCGGGGCTGTGGACGGCCTGGGCCTGGGTGGCCGCGGCACGCTCGAAGCGCGAAGCCAGGCCGCCGTAGCGGAAGGTCCGCTGGATCTTTCCGTGGAGGTCGATCACGTGGGTCCGGCCCGTCGTGGTCAGCGCCAGGCTCTCGCCGCCGGGCAGGAAGGCGACGTCCAGGATCTCTTTGAAGCCCTCGAACGTCTGGACGCGGACGGGCCGCAGATCGGCCGGGTCCCCCCGCGGGGGCATCGTCACCACGGCTGTCGGCGGCCGGGCCGCGCGCGGAGGCGGCGCCGGGCGGAGGCGGGCTGAGAGGTGGTCATGGAACTCGGCGTGGCGGAACTGGTAGACCGGTCCGACCACGCGCAGCAGGCCGAGCCGGTGGGCGTCGTCCAGGAACTCCATCAGGCGGCGGGGCAGGCGGCCGCGGCGAGCGAGCCGCGCCGACGCGATGAGGTACACCGGCCACGCGTGCCTGGTCCCGCCGACGAAGGCGGAGAGGGCGCCCGCCGCCGCCGTCAAGGCGGTGACCACGACGGCCGACTCCGGCCGGGCGATCGCCGCGAAGACGCCGCCGATCGCCGCCCCCGTCACCGCCCCGGCCGCGGCGCGGGTGAACGTGAGCCGCCGGTCGGCCCGCCACTGGTCCATCGGCCCGCCTGCCGCGTCGCCGTCCATCCACGTCGTCACGGCGTCGTTGAGCAGGCTGAGGGCGAAGGTCAGACCGTACAGGACGAGGAGCGCAGGCGTGAACGGGAGGCCGCCCGCGCCGAGTATCAGCGCCAGCACGTGCAGCCCCGAGAGCAGCCCGCCGCACACCGCGAACACCAGGACGGCCGGCACGGCCTTCGACCTGATCTGCTGGAGCAGCCGGCCGAGCCGGCCGCGGATCCCGACGTCGGCCGACCCCGGCAGATCGCGCTCCCACGACCAGTGATCGCCCGCGGGCCCCTCCTGGTATTCGGTGAGGACGATCACCGCCGCCGTCAGAGCCCACCCGAGCGGGGCGCCGAGGGCGAGCTGCCCGACCGCCACCGCCCACAGGACGCTGCTCAGCACCATGCCGAGGTAGCCGAACGGCCCTGGCGGCCGGTGGATCAGCACGCCCGCCCCCAGCCGCCACCAGGCGAAGTCGCGGCTGCCGAGGCTCGCCCGGCCGACCTTCCGCTCCGGGTTCGGTGTGTGGTCGAGCAGCACGGCGAGGTTTCCCAGCCACTGGGTGACCTGCTCGGGAGTGTAGGGTCGGCGCGGGCGGAACAGGTCGGTCTCGGGGCGCGACGTCCACGGGCGGACGGCGATCGCGGTCGGAATCAGCCGGTCGAACAGATGCGCCCGCAGCGCGGACGCCGTGGGGAACCGCTCCGTGTCGAGCAGCGCCTCAGGGGATTCCCGGGCGTCGGCGTAGACGGTGCGCAGCAGCCACAGGCCCAGCGGGTTGGCCGCCGTCTCCGCGAGCGGGCCGCGCGCCCCGCCTTCGAGGTGGGCGATGACGTCCTGCCAGCCCGGTTCGGGGACCGTCCGGCCGATCACGGCCGAGAGGTAGCCGGCCGCCGCGGCGCCCGGCATCGGCTCGGCCTCGATCACCGCGCTGTCGCTGATGGTCTGCCCCGCCCGCACCGCCTCGCCGTATTCGCGCCGGCGGCAGGTGATGATCAGCCGGTTCCGCCGCGCGAGGGCGGCGTTCAGTGCCGTCAGGATCAGCGGGCGGACGTCGGCGGGAACCTCGTCCAGCCCGTCCAGGACCGGGATGACGCGGGCGTCGGTGAAGAGGTTCGCGGCGGTGTCGGGGCCGAAGTCGCGCAGCCAGCCGTATCCCTGATCGAGACGGGCGGCGAACCAGCCGGCGAAGTCCGGATGGACCGCCGGATCCCACCCGGCCGCCGACACCAGCACGGGCACCGGGCCCTCGGTGTCCTCGGTGTCCTCGGCCAGGCTGAGCAGGAGCTGAATGGCGAGCGTCGTCTTCCCGGCCCCGGCCTCGCCCAGGATGATCAGCCGCCCGCCCGGCAGCGCGCGGTAGGACTCCGCCAGCGCGTCGACATCGTCGGCCGACCCCGACCAGGTCACCTCTCCGGAGACGGTCACGCCGCCGGAGCCGGGGACGAAACGCGGCTCAGCCGTGAGGTTCCAGCGCACGGGCATCGGCCGCGGATTGGCCAGCGACAGCACCTTCGACTCGGCCACCCACTGACGCGTCACCGCGAGGCGCAGCGACTCGGCCGCCTGCCGGAGCAGGGCGGCCTCCTCGACGGGGGCCGGGCGCGAGCGCACCAGCTCGATCCGGATCGCCCAGACCACGAGCACGGCCACGATCAACGCGGTGAGCGGGCCGAACCACCACGCGTCCACCGCCACGGTGCTGGTCCAGAGGTTGCCGACAAGACCGATCGCCACCGGGATGATCACGAGCGTGACCGGCGACACCTTCCGGCTCCTGGGATTCACGATCACATTCTGTGGCCGGGACGGCCGGATGACGAGAGGGTTGACCCTGCCCCCGGCTCAAGCGAACGGGTATTCGCGGGGAGCGGCTCTCACCGTCATCTTCGCTGCGTCCAGACAGTCGCGCCGGAGACCTGCAAGCATTGACCATACTACGTTGAAAGAAGTATGGTCGCTGCCGCATTCAAGATCACCTCTTGAGGGAGGCAGCACATGAGCTTAGGCGGCATTCTCGCGGCCGCGCTTCTCGCCGGCACGATCACCGTGGCGCCGCCGCCGGACCGGCCGGCGCCCGCCACGCCGTCCGGCGCCGTCACTCTGATCACGGGCGACCGCGTCGTGGTCACCGGCGGCGGCGTGCAGGTGGAACCCGGTCCAGGCAGGCAGACGGGATTCGCCCGGCAGGTGATCGAGGGCCACCTGCATGTGATCCCGTTCGACGCCCGCCCGCTGCTCGCCCAGGGGGTCCTGGATCCGCGGCTGTTCGACGTGACGCAACTCCTGCAATGGCGTTACGGCGACGCCGACCGGCCCGACATCCCCATGATCGTCCAGTCCGTGGACGTACCGGGGGCACGGCGGCTCCCGGGGCTCGGCATGTCCACGCTCCGGGTCTCGAAGAAGGGCGCCGTCCAGACCTGGAAGGACCTGACCGGCGGCGGCGCCCGGGCGCTGGCGGCGGGCAAGGCCAAGCTGTGGCTGGACGGCCTGCGCCCGTGGAGCCTCGACAAGAGCGTCAAGCAGATCGGCGCCACCGAGGCCTGGAAGCAGGGCATGACCGGCAAGGGCGTCACGGTGGCCGTGCTCGACTCCGGCTACGACCCCGATCACCCCGACCTCAAGGGCGTGGTCGCCCACGAACGGAACTTCTCCGACGAGCCCGATATCCGCGACAACCTCGGGCACGGCACTCACGTGGCCTCCATCGTGGCCGGAGCCGGCGAGCAGTACCGGGGAGTGGCCCCCGGCGCGCAACTCGCCGTAGGCAAGGTCGGCGGCCGGTTCGGCGCCCAGGACTCCGCGATCCTGGCGGGGATGGAGTGGGCCGCGACCGAGGTCAAGGCCAAGGTCGTCAACCTCAGCCTGGGGGGCCCGGACACCCCGGAGCTGGATCCCTTCGAACAGGCGGTGAACACGCTGTCCGAGCGGACCGGCACGCTGTTCGTCGTCGCCGCGGGGAACAGCGGCACCCAGAGCCCGGTGTCCAGCCCCGGCAGCGCCGACGCCGCCTTGACGGTCGGCGCGGTCGACGACGACGACCGGGTCGCCGGCTTCTCCAGCAGGGGCCCCCGCGAGGGCGACCATGCGATCAAGCCGGACCTCACGGCCCCCGGTGTGGCCATCATGGCCGCCCAGGCGGGCGGCACGCACGTGGAGTACAGCGGCACCTCGATGGCCGCACCCCACGTGGCCGGAGCCGCGGCGATCATGGCTCAGCGCCACCCCGGCTGGACCGGCCGGCAGCTCAAGGCCGCCCTCATGGGCAGCGCCCTCCCCACGCCGAGCGCCAAGCCGTACGACCAGGGCGCCGGCCGGGTCGACCTCGTACGGGCCCTGGCCCAGCAGGTCGTGGCCGAGCCCGCCAACGTGTGGGCCGCCTTCCCCTGGGGCGGCGCGGCGGAGCGCGTCTCGACCAAGACGATCACGTACACGAACTCCGGCGACGCCGCCGTCACCGTGGACCTCGGTACGCAGGGCAGTGACGTGCTGAAGCTGTCCGCGCGACGCCTCGAGGTGCCCGCCGGCGGCACGGCGTCGGTCACGCTGACCATCGACGCCACCGGCAAGGGCCCGGGCGACTACCCCGGCGCCGTCACCGCCGTCTCGGGCCAGGGCGAGATCCGTACCCTGGCCGGGGCGTACGTCGAGCCGGAGTCGTACGACCTGACCCTCTCCACCGTCGGCAGGGAGGGCGGTGCCCCTTACGTCTTCGCCCAGCTCTACGACCCCGAGACCGGCGCCACCCGGATGCCGGTGTTCCAGGACGGCACGGCCAGGATCCGGCTGCCGAAGGGACGCTGGAACCTGTACGCCGACATCAACGAGTCCGGCTCGACGACGATCAGCCACACCACCGTCCTGATCGAGGACGGCGACCAGCAGGTCGCGCTGGACGCCCGCCAGGGCCGGCCGGCGAGCTTCACCGTCGACGACCCCACGGCCACGCCCAGGGAAGTCGTCGACTTCACCGTGGGGTCCGGCAAGTGGTCGATCGCCTGGCGGGCTCCCGGCCTCGACCCCACCCGCGAGCTCTACGCCGTCCCCACGCGCGATGCCGAGCTGCGCTACCAGCTGAGGTCCGTCTGGGACTCCACGAACGGCTCCCTCTATGACCTCGTCGACCGCCGCACCGGCGGGCTCCCGGCGGACATGGGGCAACGGGTCGAGCGCGCGGAACTGGCGGAGGTGAAGGCGACGTTCCTCGCTTCCGGTGTCGCGGCGCAGGGGCGGCCGTACTTCACCCCCAGATTCGACGACACGCCGGGCGGCGACCTGTACGCGACGCTCCAGCAGGACGTGACGCTCCCCGGCACCGCGACCTACTACCGCACTCCCGGCCTCGCCTGGAACAGCGCCTGGGTCACCGGCACGTCGCGGGTGTGGGACGCCGGCAAGGTCATCAAGCTCGGCCGCACCACCGAGGTGTGGAGCGCCGCCGTCACCGGCCCCTCGTTCGCGCAACCGAACGGGACCCGCACGGGCGACGAGCTCTCCTTCGACGCCGGCCGCCTCTTCGCGGACGGCGCCGAGGGGAGGACCGGCGCGGACGACGCCGCCACCGGCACCGCGACCCTCGCCCGTGACGGCCGGACGATCGCCGAGGCCGCGCTGGCCGGCTGCCAGCGCAAGCCCTGCGTGCTCACCGCCGCGCTGCCTTCGCAGCGGGCCGCATACACGCTCACCACCTCGATGCGCAGGCAGGCGCCGCACACGGCGCTGTCGTCGAGTGTGGAGTCCGTCTGGACGTTCACATCCGCGAACACGCCCGAGGCGAAGCCCCTTCCGCTGATCGCGGTCCGCTACTCCCCGGCCGGTCTCGACTCGTTCAACCGCGCCCGCCCCGGCACGGTGACCAGGATGCCCGTCCGGGTGGAGCGCAACCCCGGCGCTCCCCAAGCCAAGGTGACGTCGCTCAAGCTCGAGATGTCCTCGGACGACGGCGCGAACTGGCACCCGTTGCCGAGCGTCCCGACCGGCGCCGGCTGGACGGCCGCCGTACCCAACCCGCGCACGCCCGGATTCGTGTCCCTGAGGGTCACGGCGACCGACACGTCGGGGACGACCGTCAAGCAGACCGCTATCCGCGCCTACGCCGTCAGCTGACCCGACCGGAACAGCGGGAAGGGCCAGGGGAGCAGGGCCCTTCCCGCCTCGCCGGTCAGAGCGCCGGACGTGGTTCTCGGCCCTCGCCCCGGCTGGTCGACCGAGGCGACGCACAGGGAACGGTGCCGACGATGCCGCGGCAGTCGATCAGCCCCAGATGGCGGGAGTCCTGCGAGCGGGTGTTGTCGCCGACCACCGCGACATGCCCGGCCGGCACGTGTGACAGATCCGGCAGTGTGGGGACGAGCCAGTCCGGCAGCGGGTCTCCGGCGACGCGGCGACCCGCTTGATCCGGTGCGGCAGTCGCTCGTCCGCCACCCGGAACACGATCACCTCGCCGCACCGAGGGCGCCGGCGTAGCCGCCGGCCTGGAGGCGGAACAGCCGGGCGTACTCGCCGTGTGCCGGCGCAGGGTGCTGTGCACGCGGTGCTCACCCTCGGCGTCCAGCCCCGAGGTCGGCTCGTCGAGCACGATCAACTCGGCGTCGGTGCGCATCAGGCAGCGGGCCAGGGCCACCCGCTGCCACTGCCCGCCGGACAGCGTCACGCCGGCCCGCTCACCGTCGTCCGCATGCGTCCTGGACAGCACGGTGTCGTAGCCGTCGGGCAGCGCCGCCACGATGTCGTCGGCCCGAGCAGCCCGCGCGGCCGCGTCCATTGAGACGTGCGTCTGTCGGTAGTTTCTGATCATGTCCGATGCCGACTTCACCCCCCTCCGCGTCACTCACCGGGCGCACGGACGTGACACCGACCGCCGCATCCGTACCTGGGCGAAGGCGCGGGGCCATCCCGTCAGCGAGCGTGGCCGCCTCGCGCCGGAGATCATCGATGCCTTCTTCGCCGCCCATCCCGAGGTCCACGAGCAGGCAAGGACGTTCGAGATGGTCCACGCCACCGCGAGGACCCCCGGCGCGTCGCCGGAGGACCACGCGTGGCAGACGGACAGCCTGCTCGGGGACATCTACACGATCGTCCATGTCCGCGGGCTCGACGAGCACGAGGTGCTGCGCCGGCTGGGCGCCGCGGACGCGGACATCCGGCTGATCGGAGACGGGGACCACTCCCTGCCGGAAGGACCCGCGATCATCACCGTGAGGCGGATCGGGGACTGGACCGTCGCGATCGAGGACTGCGGTTGGCGGGGCGCGCAGGGGGAGACTCTGAGCGCCCTGTCACGCGGCGGCGGCGAGGCCGTGGCGGTGCACCGGCACGACTACGCTCAGCACCACGTCACCTATGCCGCCGACGGCCGGCTCATCACCGACCTCAACCCGGGGTTCCCCGTGGACAGGCAGGGCGCGGATCCCGACCGGCTCAACCGCCACCTCCGCGACCTGGGCATCGATCCGGCCGCCGGCGACAGCGTCGACAATCCCGTCCCGGCGGCCCTTGCGCTGGCCGGGCGCATCACCGGCGTCATGATGAGCCCACAGCACCTTCGCCGCCCCGTCCTGGGCGCGGCCATACCCGGCGCCCTCCGCTGATCTGCCTTGACCACCCTTCACGATCTCGGCACCCTGCCCGACATGAGTGTCGGGCTGGTCATCGCGATGCCTCTGCGCCAGTGGGGGCTCATCGACGCGTGCCCTGCCGGCGCAGGTGCCGCCCGGACGAGCCCGGCCGAGAACGATGGCTCGGCCGGGCTCGGCGGGCGGAGACAGGTCAGGCGAGGTCGAACCGGTCGAGCTCCATGACCTTGGTCCAGGCCGCGACGAAGTCGCTCACGAACTTGTCGCGGGCGTCCTGGCTGGCGTAGACCTCCGCGAGGGCCCGCAGCTGCGAGTTCGAGCCGAAGACGAGGTCGACCACGGTGGCCGTCCACTTCACCTCGTCGGTGGCCACGTCGCGGATCTCGTACACGTGCTCCTCGGACTCCGACGCCTTCCACCGGGTGCCCGGAGAGAGCAGGTTGGTGAAGAAGTCGTTGGTGAGCACGCCGGGCCGGTCGGTGAGCACGCCGTGCTGCGTACCGCCGTAGTTGGCTCCCAGGGAGCGCAGGCCGCCGATGAGGACGGTCATCTCGGGCGGGGTCAGGTTGAGCATGTAGGCACGGTCGACGAGCAGCACCTCCGGCTGGGTCTTCTCGCCGGTACGCAGGTAGTTGCGGAACCCGTCGGCCCGCGGCTCGAGCACCCCGAAGGACTCGACGTCGGTCTGCTCCTGCGTGGCGTCGGTGCGCCCCGGGTGGAACGGCACCGTCACGGTCACCCCGGCCTCGCGCGCCGCCTTCTCCACGGCGGCCGAACCGGCCAGCACGATCAGGTCGGCGAGCGAGATCTTCGCGCCGCCGGCCTCGTTGAACTCGCGCCGGATGCCCTCGAGGGTGTCCAGGACCGTCGCGAGCTGCTCGGGCTGGTTGACCTCCCAGCCGCGCTGCGGTTCGAGACGGATCCGGGCGCCGTTGGCGCCGCCGCGCTTGTCGGTGGACCGGAAGCTCGCGGCGGAGGCCCAGGCCGTGGACACGAGCTGGGCGGTCGTGAGGCCGGACTCCAGGACCTTCGTCTTGAGCGAGGCGACCTCGGCGTCGCTCACGAGTTCGTGGTCGACGGCCGGCACCGGGTCCTGCCACAGTTGCGGCTCGGGGACCCACGGCCCGAGGAAGCGGCTGACCGGGCCCATGTCGCGGTGCAGCAGCTTGTACCAGGCCTTGGCGAAGGCCAGCGCGAGCTCGTCGGGGTTCTCCAGGAACCGGCGGGAGATCTTGTTGTACGCCGGGTCCACGCGCAGCGACAGGTCGGTCGTGAGCATGGTCGGCTTGTGCTTCTTCGACGGGTCGTGGGCGTCCGGGATGATCGCCTCGGCGTCCTTCGCGACCCACTGCTTGGCGCCGCCGGGGCTCGTGGTGAGCTCCCACTCGTAGCCGAAGAGGATCTCGAAGAACCGGTTGCTCCACTGCGTCGGCCGGTCGGTCCACGTCACCTCGAGACCGCTGGTGATCGTGTCACTCCCCTTGCCGGTGCCGTGGGTGCTCAGCCAGCCCAGGCCCTGCGCCTCCAGCGGTGCGCCCTCGGGCTCCGGCCCCACGTGGTCGTCCGCGATGCCGGCGCCGTGGGTCTTGCCGAACGTGTGGCCGCCGGCGATGAGCGCGACGGTCTCCTCGTCGTTCATCGCCATCCGGGCGAAGGTCTCGCGGATGAAGTGCGCCGCCGCGGCCGGGTCGGCGTTGCCGCGGGGACCCTCCGGGTTGACGTAGATGAGACCCATCTCGGTCGCGCCGACGTTCGGCGCCATCTCGGTGTCGGTGACGTAGCGCTCGTCGCCGAGCCAGGCGTCCTCCGGGCCCCAGAAGATCTCCTCCGGCTCCCAGACGTCCTCGCGGCCGAAGCCGAAGCCGAAGGTCTTGAACCCCATCGACTCCAGGGCGACGTTGCCGGCGAGCACGAGCAGGTCGGCCCACGAGATCTGCTGGCCGTACTTCTGCTTGACCGGCCACAGCAGCCGGCGGGCCTTGTCGAGGTTGGCGTTGTCGGGCCAGCTGTTGAGCGGGGCGAAACGCTGGGCGCCGTCGCCCGCACCGCCGCGGCCGTCGTGGATGCGATAGGTGCCCGCCGCGTGCCAGCTCATCCGGATCATGAGACCGCCGTAGTGGCCGAAGTCGGCCGGCCACCAGTCCTGCGAGGTGGTGAGCACCTCGATGATGTCCCGCTTCAGAGCCTCGACGTCGAGCTTCGCCAGCTCCTTGGCGTAGCTGAAGCCCTCTCCCAGGGGGTTGCCCTTGGACGAGTGCGCGCGCAGCACGGAGAGGTCGAGCTGGTTGGGCCACCAGTCCCGGTTCGTGTGCGGACGGCCGCCGGTCTTCGGAGTCGGCGAGTCGATGGCCGGGTTCTCGCTCTCACTGCCGTGCGCGGTCACGGAGTCGTGCGCGACCGGGCAGCCGGCCGCCGCCTTCTGGTCCACTCCCTGCGCGCTGGAGGGGGCGTTGTCCTGGTTGTCGCTCATCTGATTCCTTCCGAACTTCCGGATCACTGGTCAATGCGTCTGGTCGCGCAGTCGGGGCAGGTGCCCCAGTAGACGACCTCCGCCTCGTCGATCATGAAGCCCTGGTCGTCCGAGGCGGTGAGACAGGGAGCGTGGCCGACGGCGCAGTCGACGTCCGCGATCGCACCGCAGGAACGGCACACGACATGGTGGTGGTTGTCCCCCACCCGTGCCTCGTAGCGGGCGCTCGTACCGGCGGGCTCGATGCGCCGCACCAGACCGGCGTCGGTCAGCGCACGCAGCACGTCGTACACCGCCTGGTGGGACACCCTGGGAAGCTCGGCCCTCACCAGGGCGATCACCGTGTCGGTGTCGACGTGCGCATGATCGTGCAGCGCGGCCAGCACTGCCAGCCGCGGCCGGGTCACACGCAACGAGACCGCTCGTAATCGCGCCTCGAACTCGGACGCCATACGGCCAACATAGACCTCTAATCTGGAATAGTTCAAGTTTGGCACGCCCGGAATCAGGAGGATTCGGACAGGACCTGTCCGGCCTCGCCGGAAAAGGGGAGGCGGCTCCCGGCCGTCGGTGCCAGCATGCGGCACCATGCCGGAATACGAGCCGAGCCACGAGACCCTGGCCGCCATCGCCGGACGGCACGGGAGCGCCGCCGGGCGGATCCGCCCCCTCCCGGCGGGAGTGGCCAACCGGGTCTTCCTGCTCGGGGACGACCTGGTCCTGCGCGTCCCGCGGACCGAGCGGTTCCTGCCCGACCTGGTCAAGGAGGCCGCGGTCATCCCCGCCGCCCGGCGCGCGGGGGTGCGCACTCCGGAGGTCGTCGCCTTCGACGACACCTGCTCGGTGGTGGAGGTGCCGTACATGGTGCTCACCCGGGCGCGCGGCGCCGACCTCGCGGAGCTGGACCTGCCCTCCGCCGCCACGGACCATGTCCTCCGCCAGGTGGGGCGGGAGCTGGCCAAGCTGCATCGGCTGTCCCCAGCCACCGCCCCCGCCCTTGCCGCACTCCCCGTGGACGGCGCCGCGGACCCCTGGGCGCTCACCCACCGCCTCCTCAAGGAGGGCTGGATCGACGCCGAGCACGCCCGCTGGCTCACGGGCTGGTTCGACCGGCTCTCGGCGCACCTCCCCGCGGACCCTCCGATGGTCCTGGTCCACGGCGACATCGCTCCGCAGAACCTGCTCGTCTCCCCGGAGACGGCGCGGCTCGACGGGATCGTGGACTGGGGCGACGCCCAGTGGGCCGATCCCGCCACGGACTTCGCCAAGATTCCCCTGACCGGCGTCCCGGCCATGCTCGACGGCTACCGGTGGGAAAGCGGTGAGCGGACCTCGGCCTGGGAGGCCCGTGTGCTGTGGTTCCATCTCACCTGGGCGCTCGGACGCCTGGCGGATCCGGCGCCGCGCCCCGGCGAACGCCACTGGACCGCCCCGCCGGCCGGCCGGCTGCTGGGCCTGCTCCGCTTCTTCGCCTCCGCTCCACCGGCTCCCTGGGACTCCTTGGCCTGATCCGGTGGCGCCGGTCGGCGGCATCGCCGGCGGGGGATCAGGCGAGCAGGTGCGCGGCGAGTCGTTCCCACTGCCGGGTCGGCGCGGTACGGGGTTCGGCGGTCACGACGTGCAGGCTGACATGGTCGGCTCCGGCGTCCAGGTGCCGCCGGACGCGGTGGGCGACGTCCTCGGCGCGGCCGTGGGCGACGATTGCCTCGACGAGCCGCTCGTCGCACGCGTCCGGGGTGGGGTGTCCCAGCCCGCGCAGCAGGTCGCGGCGATTGGGCAGGGCGGCCGCGGCCGTCGCGCGGGCCCGCTCGGCGGTGCGCGCGCGATCGTCGCCGAGCACGCACAACTGGGTGACGGCCAGGAGGCGGTCGCCTCCGAGCGTCTCGCGGGCGGTGCGGGTGTACTCCACGGGCATGCCCAGCACGGTCGCACCCCACGCGCGCCCGGCCGCGAGGGCGAGCATGCCGGGGTCCAGGGCGGAAAGGACGCGATGGGGTGACGCCGTCGTGCCGGGCGGCCCGAACGGGGCGGAGTCGAGCGCGTCGAGGTAGGAGCGCATGGTGGCCAGGGGTGGTCCGAAGCGGTGTCCGCGTACGTCCTCGGCCAGGCTCGGGTGGCCCTCCCACAGGCCGAGCAGGAACCGTCCGGGGAAGGCCTCCTCCAGGGTGCGTTGCGCGGCGGCGGCCGTGACCGCGTCGCGCGCGTGGACGTCGGTCATGCCGGCGGCCACGGTGATCCGCCGGGTGCCCGCCAGCAGGAGCGCGGCCTGCGCGACGGCCTCGCGTCCGGTGGTCTCGGGGATCCACAGGGCGCCGTAGCCGAGGTCCTCGATCGCGGCCGCGGCCCTGCGGACGTCGGCCGCGGGGAGCGCGTCGAAGTCCCCCGCCCAGATCCCGACCCGGCCGAGGGCAGGGGTGCGGGCCCGCACCGCGTCTCCTGTCCGGCGGGTTCTCACCGCGTCCCCTGTCCGGCGGGGCGTGCGGCGTCCAGGAACGCGGAGATCTGGGCCGCGCCCGTGCGCGCCAGCCAGGTGGAGAAGTCCATCGCGGCCGGGAGGATCCGCCGGGTGGCGGCGATGTCCGCACGATAGCCGTACTCGTCGAGCCACTGCATGGCGTACGCGAAGTCCTCGCTCACGCTCCGGATCACCTCGATGGGGATCCGGACATAGGGCAGCGAGATCCCCAGCGCCGTCCCGATGGCCTCGGCGACCTGGACCGGCGTGAGCTCGTCGGCGGCCAGGGAGACCGCCCGCCCGATCCATTCACCCGGCCGGGCGAAGGCCAGCGCGGTGACGGCGCCGACGTCGTCGACGGCCATGAGCTGCTGGACGGTGTCCGGTGCGACCCCGGTGGACAGGGTTCCGTCGCGCAGCGCGTAGCCGCCGGTGAAGTTCTCCATGAAGGAGACCGGCCGCAGGATCGTCGCGGGCAGGCCGAGCTCGGCGACGCGCCGCTCGATCCGCCACTTGCTGACCAGGTTCGCCGGGACCTTCTCGCTCGGGTGCCGGTCCGCGCCGGCGACCGAGCTGAACACCAGGTGCCCGACACCGGCGGCGCGCGCGGCCTCGGCGACGTTCACGCCCCAGCGCACCTCGTCCTCGGTGGTGAAGTCCTGCGCGGTGCCGGGCGAGCCGACCGTGGGCTGAACGCTGAACAGCCCCCAGGCGCCCTCGGCGGCGGCGGTCAGGGAGTCGGCGTCCTCCATCCGCGCCCGTACGAGCTCGGCGCCGGCCCGCGCCAACGCCCGGGCATGGGCGCCGTCCGGGTCGCGGGTGAGCGCCCGCACCCGCCAGCCGTCGTGCAGCAGATGCCTGGTCACGGCCCTGCCCTGCAGGCCCGTGGCCCCGACCACCACGACGGTCTTGTTCGTCAGTGTCACTGTCTCTTCTTCCTCTGCGCGCAAGCGGGGCGATTAAGTGGGGTGCCCCTCCGTTTGACGTCTGCGATGATATGGAGGGCCACCCCACTTAGCAAGTCGTCAGTGGTGACGCGTGCGGGCGACGGTGGTGTCGTCTTTCGCGGTAGTCCACGTCAAACCCTGGGTTGATGTGCCGTGACCAGGCCCGGAGCTACCATCCGACGGTGCCTGGTGACACCGCGTCGCTCCCGCGGCGGCTCGACGCCGTCCACCCCGTCGTCCTCGACGGGTGCTTCGCGCTGTTCCTGTTCTGCGGCGGCGTGGTGTGGGCGGTCCTGGAGCCGGAGCCGGAGCGCGCCACCCGGGCGCCCGACGCGCTCGCGGTGCTGCCGAGCCCGGTCGTCAACATGCCGCTGGCCCTGCGCAGATTTCGGCGTGGGTGTGGGGAGGCGGTTCTTGGGCGTGCGAGGGCGGTCCTCGGTGTGGGGCGCGGGGCGGCGGTTCTTGGGCGTGCGAGGGCGGTCCTCGGTGTGGGGCGCGGGGCGGCAGTCCGTGCGTGTGCGAGGCGGGACGGCAGTCCTTCAGCGTGCGACCGGCCAGCAGACGCGTGCGACGGCGAGGAGATGGGCGCTGGTGTTGATCACCAGAGGATCCTGCTCGGCGATGCGGGCGCACCGGAGCGCCGCCTCCACGAGCCGGTCGAACTCTCCTTCCCCGGCCACGTCCAGCGCGGGCCAGGCGGGTCCTTCGACCCCGTAGACGTCCACGTCGCTCAGCCCCACGCTCTCCAGCTCGGCCCGCAGGCCCGCCGCGGTGTGGAACCGGGTGGGCAGGAAGCCGAGATGCCCGTCGTAGTCGCCGGTGGCGATCAGGTGCCGCACCGCGGAGGTCATGTCGTCGGTGAGCCTCCCGGTCGTGCCGGCCTCCAGGAGCGACAGGTAGCGGCTGATGGCGGCCGCCACCACGAGGCCCCCCGGGCGCAGCACCCGGCGCGCTTCGGCGAGCGCCCGCGCCCGGTCGGCCGCCTCGGTCAGGTGGTAGAGCGGGCCGAGCAGCAGGACGACGTCCGCGCTCCCGTCCGGTGCGCGCAACCGCCGGGCGTCACCCACCTCGGCGGTGACGCCGGGCAGGGCCGCCGCGGCCTTGACGTGCGCGGGCACCGGGTCGACCAGGTGCACCTCGTAGCCGTCCGCGGCGAGCCACCGCGCGTGCACGCCCGTGCCCCCGCCGACGTCGAGGACGCGCGCCGGAGGGGGCATCAACGCCCGCCGCAGCAGCTCCTGGGTCCGCCGGTACTCCAGCATGCCGTGCGGCGACCTGGTCAGGCGGGTGCCCTCAGAGGTCTCCCTCGTGTAGTGCTCGACGAGGTTCGTGGTGGCGAGCGGCCGCGTGTAGCGGTCGAAGCCGTCCTCGCCTCGCCCGGCGTGGGCGAATCCGGCCCGTACGGCCACGGCCGCCGAGGCGGCGTTCTCCGGCTCGACCCTGATGACGGCGACGGTGGCGCCGGTCGACGCCGCGTGCAGGCAGGCCAGCTCGACGGCCCGCGTGGCGATGCCGTGTCCCCGCCACCGCGGGTAGAGCCCGTAGGCGAGGTTGACCTGCCCCTCGGGGAGATACGGCCGGTCGAACTGCACCTCGATCGTCCCGGCCAGCACCGGGGGTGTGCCGATGCGCACGCCGAACGCGTGGACCGGCCCGCCGGTCCGCCACTGCTCCTCGCACCGCCGCAGGTGCGCCTCGACCGTGGCGGGGGTGCCGGGGCCGCCGTTGAGATAGCGGACCAGCTCGGCGTCCTCGCCCGCCAGGTGCGCCTGCGCGTCGTCCATGGTCAGCGGGGACAACGTCACGGCGGCGTCGGGCGATGTGAGTTCCTGTCGCACGCGACGAGTCTCGCCGGGCGCCGAAAAACCGCGCCACCCAATTTTCAGACGCCCCCAGGTCCGGGTCCCGCTCCGGGTCCGGGTCCCGCTCCAGGCCCAAGCGCCGCTCCAGGTTCAGGCCCCGCGGCAGGTCCAGGCCCCGGTCCGGGTCCCAGTCCCAGTCCCAGTCCCGGTCCGGGGCCGGGGCCGGGTCCCAGTCCCGGTCCGGGGCCGGGGCCGGGTCCCAGTCCCGGTCCGGGGCCGGGTCCCAGTCCCGGTCCGGGGCCCGGCCCTGGTCCCGGACCGGGTTCAGGTTTCGGTCATGGTTCCGGCTGGAGGAGGCGGGCGCGGCTGTTGGCGAGGTGGACGCGGGCGGCCGCGCGGGCCGCGTCCGCGTCGCCGCGCGCGATCGCCGCGTAGATGTTCTCGTGCTCCGCCACGATCCCCGCGAACCGATCACCCGGGTCCAGGCGCTCCTGCGGGACGACGATCATGGACGGGCCGAGCGAGGAGACGAGGTCGGCGAAGTGATGGTTGCCCGTCGCGAGGGCGACGCGCAGGTGGAAGCGGTAGTCGGCGTTGACCGCCGCACTCGGGTGGTCCGCGGCGCCCGCGAACGCGTCCAGCGCCTCGCGCAGGCCGGTCAGGTGCGCGTCCGTGCGGCGGCGGGCGGCCAGCGCGGCGGCCTCCACCTCGAACGCTGTCCGGAACTCCAGCAGCCCCGTCACGTCCTCCAGCGTGACCTCTCCCCGGGGGCCGGCCGGGAAACGGGCCGTGGAGGGGCGGGCGAGGACGAAGGTGCCCCGCCCGTGGTGCGTCTCGACCAGGCCGGCCGCCTGCAACCGGGAGATCGCCTCGCGCACGACGGTCCTGCTCACGCCGTACGTCTCGACCAGGCTGCTCTCGGTCGGCAGCCGCTCGCCGGGACGCACGACGCCTTCCCGGATGCGCGCCGTCAGGGTGTCGACCAGGCGCTGCGTACGACTCGTCATCGGCTGCCGCCGCCGAACTCGCACTGGTCGGTGGTCCACTCGCGGGCCTGCTCGCTCGGGGTGACGCCGAGACCGGGCCGCGCCGGCACCAGCATGCGGCCGTCGCGGATCTCCAGCCGCTCCTCGAACAGCGGCTCCAGCCACTCGAAGTGCTCCACCCACGGCTCCAGCGCGTACGCCGCGGCGAGGTGCACGTGGATCTCCATGGCGAAGTGCGGGGCGAGCTGGAGCCGGGCGTGCTCGGCCAGGCCGGCCAGGCGCAGGAACGGGGTGATGCCGCCGATGCGCGGCGCGTCGGGCTGGACGACGTCGGCGGCGCCCGCCCGGATGAGCTCGGCGTGCTCGGCGACGCTGGTCAGCATCTCGCCGGTCGCGATCGGCGTGTCGAGCGAGGCGGCCAGGGCCGCGTGGCCGGCGCTGTCGTAGGCGTCCAGTGGCTCCTCGATCCAGACCAGCCCGTACGGCTCCAGCGCCCGGCCGAGCCGCTGCGCGGTGGGGCGGTCCCACTGCTGGTTGGCGTCCACCATGAGCGGGACGGCGTCGCCGAGGTGCTCGCGCACGGCGGTGACGCGGGCCAGGTCCACCCGCGCGTCCGGATGCCCGACCTTGATCTTGATGCCGCCGATGCCGCGCTCCAGGGCGGCGGTGGCGTTGTCGAGGACCTGCTCGACGGGCGCGTGCAGGAACCCGCCGGAGGTGTTGTAGCAGCGCACCGAGTCGCGGTGGGCGCCGAGGAGCTTGGCGAGGGAGAGGCCGGCGCGCCGGGCCTTGAGGTCCCACAGGGCGATGTCGAGGGCGGCGACGGCCTGCGTGGCCAGGCCGCTGCGGCCGACGGACGCCCCCGCCCAGACGAGCTTGTCCCACAGGCGGGCGATGTCGCTGGGGTCCTCGCCGAGCAGGTCGGGGGCGATCTCCCGGGCGTGGGCGTACTGCCCGGGGCCGCCGGCGCGCTTGGAGTAGCCGAACCCGAAGCCCTGGTGACCGCTCTCCGCCCCGATCTCGGCGAACAGGAACGCGATCTCGGTCATCGGCCGCTGCCGCCCGGTGAGCACCTTGGCGTCGCTGACGGGGGTGTCGAGGGGGAGGGTGACGGACGACAGCCGCACCCGGGTGATGCGGTCGGAGGGGGAGGTCATAGGAGTCATCGTACAAGTCACCATGTCGTCGTACGAGTGGGGCTAGACGGCGGACCACCCGTTGTCCACCGCGAGGATCACGCCGTTGACGTTGGCCGCGGCGGGGGAGGCGAGGAAGACGATCGCCGCGGCCTGCTCGTCCGGGTCGCAGACGCGGCCCGCGTTGGCCAGGTACGACATGACGACCGACGGGCCGAGCGCCTCCTGGTCGATCTCGACCCGGATGTTGGTGGCGGTGCCGCCCGGGGCGACGGCGTTGGCCCGCACCCCCTTGTCCCGGTACATCACGGCCAGCGACTTGGTCAGCCCGGCGATGCCGTGCTTGGAGACGGTGTAGGCGGCGCCGGCCGCGCTGCCGCGCAGCGCCGCCTCCGACGCGGTGTTGACGATCGCCCCGGACCCCGAGGCCATGAGGTACGGCAGGGCCGCCCGCGTCAGCAGGAACGGCGCGGTCAGGTTGACCCGCAGCACCGTCTCCCACTCCTCGTCGCCGGTGTCGCCGGCCGCGGACATGCGGTCCATGACGCCCGCGTTGTTCACCAGCACGTCGATGCCGCCGAACGCCTCCACCGCCGTCGCCACCACCCGCTGCACGACCGTCCGGTCGCCGAGGTCGCCGACCACGCTGACCGCGGTGCCCCCGGCGGCCTCGACCTCGGCGACCACGGCCCGGGCCCGCTCGCCGTCCAGGTCCGCGATCAGCACGTTCGCCCCCTCGGCCGCGAAGCGCAGGGCAGCCGCGCGGCCGATGCCCGAGCCGGCTCCGGTGACGATGACGCTCCTGCCGCGCAGACCCGTGGCGGTGTCCATGGGGGACTCCTTCGCTCGACCGGCCGGGCCGTCCCCGGCCGCCGAGGCAATGATCACTCCCCTGGGACGATCTCCACAATGGAGCGGGGCTCACGTTCCCCGCAGATCGGCGATCGGCACGCGCCGGAAGGCGATGGTCTCGTACGCGGAGAAGTCGCCGGTCTCGAACAGCAGCCCGACCGTGCCGGCGTCCACGCGCACCAGGTCGGAGTAGGCCGCCGGCAGCCCCGACACCGTGTACGCGGTGCGCCAGGTGACGCCGTCGTCGTGGCTGACCCGCACGGTCATCACGGCCCGCGCGTCCGGGGAGCCCGGGCCGGACAGCAGCAGCACGCGGGGATCGTCCCAGGCCAGGACGCTGCACTCCACGACCGGGCACACCACCCCGGCCTGCGGGCGGAACGGCCGCTCCAGCGTGCGCCCGCCGTCGGCCGAGTACGCGTCGGCGCGGGTCCCGGGCGCGGTGGAGTCGGTGCGGCAGTTGAGGTAGAGGCGGCCGCCGGGCAGCTCCGCGGCCGTCGTCTCGTTGACGTTGACGTATCCGTCGGGCCTGTCGTCGATGTACCCGATGCTCCAGGAACGCCCGCCGTCGTCGCTCAGCAGCGCGTGCCCGCCGTTGTACTTGCCCTCCGTGCCGTTGTCGGCGCCGGCGGGCGGGATCGAGTGGTTGGCGGGCACCACGATCCGGCCGGCGGCCGGCCCCTGCCGCAGCTCGACGGCGTGACCGGGCCCGGTGGCGTACCAGCGCCACTCCGGCTTCTTGACCGCTGAGGTGATCTCGCGCGGCTCCGACCAGGTCGTCCCGTCGTCCTGGCTCGTCTGGACGTACACGCGGCGCCCGTCGGCGGCGGCGACCTGGCCGCGGCGGATCCGCTCCTCGGTGGCGGAGGCGGCGTTGCGCACGTGGACGAGCACGACGCGGCCGTCGCGCGTGACGACCGGGGCGGGGTTGCCGGCGGTCCCGCCGCGCGGCTCGCGCGCCACCACCTGGAGCGGTCCCCACGTGGCGCCCCCGTCGGACGAACGCCTGAGCACCAGGTCGATGCGGCCCGCGTCGCCGGCGGAGTCGCGGCGCCCCTCGGCGAAGGCGAGCACCGTGCCCGCCGGGGTCACCACGGCGGCGGGGATGCGGAAGGTGTGGTAGCCCTCGGTGCCGGCCCGGTACGGCACGGAGGTGGCCGTGCCGGCCTGGTTCGGCACGGAGGCGGGCGTGCCGGCCTGGTTCGGCACGGAGGTGGGATGGGCGGGCATGGGCGTCCCTCTCCTGTCGCGGCTTCTCCTCGCGTGGACCCAGCATGATCGCCGCGGCGCGCGGCCACCGGATGGCCGCCGGGGAACGCGCGCGTGAACTCCCGCACGGGGGACGCGTGAACTCCCGCGCGGGGGAGGGGCGCGCTCCAACGTGGGGATTGACGTGCAGCTTCTCGGCGGCAGGTCTTGGACATGCGCCCCGGCCTCCAGGCAGGGTGGGTCACCTGGGGAGAACCACCCGGAGGGGGATCGTGATGGACAAGGTCTGGCTGGTCACGGGCGCCGGCAGCGGGTTCGGCCGGGCGATCACCGAGGCGGCCGTCGCCGCCGGGGACGTGGTCGTCGCCACCGCCCGCCGCGTGGCGGCGCTGGACGACCTGGTGGCGGCGCACCCCGGGCAGGTCGAGGCGCTGCCCCTGGACGTGACCGACATGGCCGCGATCGACGCGACGGTACGCGACGCGGTGGACCGCCACGGGCGGATCGACGTGCTGGTCAACAACGCGGGCCGCAGCCACGTCGGCGCGGTCGAGGAGACCACCGACGCCGAACTGCGCGGCCTGTTCGAGGTGCACGTGTTCGGTCCCGCCGCGCTGACGCGGGCCGTGCTGCCGCACATGCGCGCCCGTCGCTCCGGCGCGATCGTGCAGTTCAGCAGCATGGGCGGACAGCTGTCGTTCGCCGGCTTCTCCGCGTACAGCGCCACGAAGTTCGCGCTGGAGGGGATGTCGGAGGCACTCGCGCAGGAGGTCGGCCCGCTGGGGATCAAGGTGCTGATCGTGGAGCCCGGCGCCTTCCGCACCCCCCTGTTCGCCAAGATCAGCACCAGCGAGCCGATCGACGCCTACGACGGCACGGTCGGCCCGACGCGGCGGATGGCCGAGTCCGGCGACGGCACACAGCCGGGCGATCCGGCCAAGGCCGCGGCGGCCGTCCTCGCGGCGCTGGAGACCGAGGACACCCCGCTGCGGCTGCCCCTGGGCGACGACGCCGTGGACGCCATCGTGGGCCACCTCGACTCCGTCCGCGCCGAGATCGCCACCTGGGAGAAGGTGAGCCGCGACACCCGGCTTGACTGACCGGCGGGACTATGATCGCGCGCTGAGGGCAGCCTGCCTCCATGACCGACGAGGGGCTGGTGTTGCTCATGGCCTGGGGGCAGTTGATCGCGCTGCTCGGTGTGCTGACCTACTTCCTGCTGCGCGGGCGGGCATGAGGGTCCTCCTGGCCGCCGTCGCGCTGGTGGTGACGCTCGGCGGATGCGTGAGCCCGGCCTGGGACGACCACGACTACGAGCTCAAGGCACAGGAGACGACCAAGACGGCGCACTCCCTCGTGGAGATGGCGCGGCTGGCCGTCCAGCACTCCGACGACCTCCACAAGCCGTACCTCAAGACCGTGCTGACCGACGCGGCGGTGGACCTCGGCAACGTCGCGCAGCAGTTCGGCGGCGTGCAGCCGCCCTCCGACGCCTCCGACCAGGTGCGCGACCGCACGCTGGAGAAGGTGCAGCAGGCCGAGGACGAGCTCGACTCGCTGCTCATCCAGATCCGGCGGGGCGGGATCGAGCAGCCGCGGCAGGCGGCGGCGCGGCTGGAGAAGCTCGCCGGGGAGCTGCAGTGAAGGCCGGGGAGCTGCGGTGAAGAAGGCGTTCGCCGTCACGCTCGGCATCCTCACCGCCATCGGCGGCTTCGTCGACATCGGCGACCTCGTGGCCAACGCCCTGGTGGGCGCGCGGTTCGGCATGTCGCTGGCCTGGGTGGTCGTGGTCGGGGTCGTCGGGATCTGCCTGTTCGCCGAGATGTCCGGCCGCATCGCCGCCGTCTCGGGGCGGCCCGTCTTCGACCTCGTCCGCGAACGGCTGGGCCCGAGGGCCGGCGTCGTCAACCTCGGGGCGTCCTTCTTCGTCAGCCTGCTCACGCTCGCCGCCGAGATCGGCGGCGCGTCGCTCGCCCTGGAGCTGGCCACCGGCGTCAACTACCTGCTGTGGGTGCCGGGCGTGGCGTTCGTGGCCTGGCTGGTGATGTGGCGGGTCAAGTTCGAGAACATGGAACGCGTCTTCGGGCTCCTCGGGCTGGTGCTCGTGGTGTTCGCGGTGGCGCTGTGGGCGCTCGGGCCGGACTGGGGCGAGCTGGCCGGCCAGCTCACCTCGCCGCCGCAGGCCGAGGGCGCGCCGACCTACTGGTACTACGCCGTGGCCCTGCTCGGCGCAGCGATGACGCCGTACGAGGTGTTCTTCTTCTCCTCCGGCGGCGTGGAGGAGAAGTGGACGCGCGAGGACCTGTCGGTCGCCCGCGCCAATGTGTTCGTCGGCTTCCCGCTCGGCGGTCTGCTGTCCCTGGCCATCGCGGCGTGCGCGGCCACCGTGTTCCTGCCGGTGCAGGCCGAGGTCGAGACGCTGGGCCAGATGATGCTGCCGGTCGGCCTGGGCCTGGGCAAGATCGGGCTCGCGCTGGTCATCCTCGGCGTGTTCGCGGCCACGTTCGGCGCCACCCTGGAGACCGCGCTGTCGTGCGGCTACTCGATCAGCCAGTACTTCGGCTGGCAGTGGGGCAAGCTGGTGCGGCCCGTCGAGGCCGCCCGGTTCCACACGGTGCTGCTGGTGACGGTCGTCCTGGCCGCCGCGCTCATCCTCACCACCGTCGACCCGATCATGGTCACGGAGTACTCGCTGGTGTTCTCGGCCGCGGCGCTGCCGCTGACGTACCTGCCCGTCCTGATGATCGCCAACGATCCCGACTACATGGGCGACCATGTCAACGGCAGGTTCACCAATGCCCTCGGCACCTTCTACATGGTGCTCCTCTCGGTGGTCGCCGTGGCGGCGATCCCGCTGATGCTCGCGACGAAGGCGGGGCAATGAGAGCCAGAGAGATCCACGCCGGACTGCACCTGCTCGACCGGCAGGTGGTGCGCGCCTCCTCCGGCAGGCTCGTCTGCAAGGTGGACGACCTGGAGCTGACCGGCGACCCGCCCTACGTGACCGCCATCCTGGCCGGCCCGCTGGCGCTCGGCCCCCGCATCGGCGGCGTGCCGGGCCGGCTCATGGTCGCGGCCGCCGAGCTCCTCAGCCCGCAGGAGCGCCCGGAGCCGTGGCGCATCCCCATGCACCTGCTCACCGAGCTCGGCAGCGCCGTCGAGGTGGGCGGCGATCCGGAGGAGCCCGCGCTGGAGACCTGGACCAGGCAGAACATCATCGCCAGGATCCCCGGCAGCGGTACGGAGGAGGCGTCACGGGAGCAGCCCGCCCGCCACGAGCGGTCCCCGGCCGCGCGGCTGGGGGCCTACCTCGACAAGCCGGTGCTCGACGAGGACGGGACACTCGTCGGGAACGTGGCCGACGTCCGGCTGCGCCAGGACGGCCCGCTGCTGATGGAGGTGCAGCAGGCGTTCACCGTCGCCGAACTGATCGTGGTGCCCCACTGGCACTCCCGCCTGTTCGGGTACGAGCGCGGCCCGGGAGGCCGGGCCCCGAAGCTGGTCAGCGCCCTCATCCGCGGCCGGTTCGCCGCCGCCAGGCTGGTGGCCTGGGACCAGGTGGAGACCTCCGGGCCGGACGGGTTCCGGCTGAACGTCCCGGCCTCCCGGCTGGCTCCGCTCACCGACCTGTACGAGCCCGATCCGCGCCGCAGATA
Source organism: Nonomuraea montanisoli (assembly GCF_013363975.1). GTDB lineage: Bacteria > Actinomycetota > Actinomycetes > Streptosporangiales > Streptosporangiaceae > Nonomuraea > Nonomuraea montanisoli. The sequence goes on from NZ_JABWGN010000008.1 coordinate 399,726, forward strand.
GCCTCACCAACTCTTGGGCCCCCCGAGGGCACCGGCCGGTCGACCGGGCCCCGCGGACACTCCTAGCGTGGGACGTACGGGGACAACCCGGAGAGGGGAGGCGGCGATGTTCGTCCAGGTCTTCCAGGGACCGGTGGCCGACACGGGCGAGGCGCGCGAGGCGCTCGACCGGTGGGCGCGCGAGCTGGCGCCCGGTTCGTACGGCTGGCTCGGCACCACCGCCGGCGTGACCGAGGGAGGCACGCTGGTGGCCGTGGCCCGCTTCGAGTCGCGGGAGGAGGCACGGCGCAACTCCGACCGGCCCGAGCAGACCCAGTGGTGGATGGAGACGGCCAAGCTGTTCGCCGGCGAGGTGACCTTCCACGACCTCGACCAGGTGGACGTGTACCTGCGCGGAGGGTCCGACTCGGCGGGGTTCGTCCAGGTGATCGAGGGCCGGGTCGGCGACCCGGCACGCGTGCGCGCGCTGCTGCGCCGCTGCGAGCCCGACCTCGCCGGGTTCCGGCCCGACCTCATCGGCGGCCTGGCGGCCGTGTCCCCCGAGGGGGACTACGTCGAGACCGCGTACTTCACCTCTGAGGGGGAGGCCCGCATGGGGGAGCGCGCGGAGCCGCCGGCCCGGCTGCGCGAGGAGTTCGAGGAGCTGATGAGCCTGTTCGAGATCTCGCCGGTCTACCACGACCTGCGCGACCCCTGGTTCTACTCGCCGGGGTCGTAGGGCGGGTCCGGAGGCCGGAGACGGTGAGCGGCGGCTTGTGACCCGCGTACCGAACGAGGTTTCGACGATGAGCACGCGGAAAGTCGTAGCGCGTCGGATCGGCGTCGGAGGCGGAAGGGCGGCCCAGGTGGATCAGGGGTTGAAGGGGCGGAACGAGACGGAGAGCGCGCGCGCCGACCGTAACTTCGTGGAGTTGCTGCAGGGCTCCCGCGTGGCGGTCACCGGGGTCCAGGTGTTGTTCGCGTTCCTGCTCACGGTGCCGTTCTCGCCCGGCTTCGAGCGGCTGGGCGAGGGGGACCGGCGGCTGTTCTACGTGGCGTTGGTCAGCGCGGCCCTCGCCTCCATCTGCTACATCGCGCCGGCGACGCAGCACCGCGTGCTGTTCCGGCAGGGGCTGAAGGAGACGCTGGTACGGCGCTCCAACAGGTACGGCATCGCGGCGGCGCTCGCGCTGTCGGTGTCGATGACCGCGGCCACCATGCTGGTCGTGGACTTCCTGTTCCACAGCGCGATCGCGATGGTCACGGCGGCGATCGTGGCGCTGGTGGCCGCGTGGGCCTGGTTCGGGCAGCCGGCGCTCGACCGCAACCGGCCGCCGGAGGACGGCGGTGGCACCGACAGTCCGAGCTGAGGTGTCCCTCCCATGGGCGTGCCAGGGGTGACGAACGGCTCCCGGCACCGTATAAGGGGGAGGACGCGTTTCGCCCGCCCGCCGACGGCCGGCGGCGAGACGAGCCGAGGGCGGTCTCGCCGCCGCGCACCGGGCCGGCGCGGCGGCGGCCCCCAGCCCCCGGGGGTCGACTTCCCCGGCCACGGCGGCCAGGACCTTCAGGAGATCTCCTGGGACGAGTGGTTCGAGACGTTCGACGCGCGCGAACCGAACTTCCTCATCCGATCCGGCCGGCGCCGGTCAGGCGTGCCGCGCGACCTCGCCGGCCAGCCGCTCCAGCGACTCGTCCAGCATGGAGCGCACCTCCGCGCGCCGCTCCGGCGCCGTCCCGTCCTCGGGCTCGTCGAGCAGCGAGATGTGCACGGTCACCTCGCTCGCCCCGTCGGCGCGGTCGGCCACCTGGAGCCAGCCCGCGTACTCGGGGTGGTCACGACCGCCCCACTCCACGCGCAACTGCTCCCGCGACGCCCCGAACAGGCCCTCGTGCTCCCCGCCGCCCGGCACCACGTCACCGGCCGCCTCGACGACGCCCTCGCCGCCGTCGCGCACGTGCAGCCCGTGCGGGAGCCACCTGTTGACGAGGTCCACGTCGGAGGCCACCTCGAACACCGTCGCGCTGGGCGCGGGCATCTCTCGCGTCGCTTCGTACTCGGCCATCTCCTCACCTCCGGCCCGGCCCTACCCACCGCCGCCGCAGGCAAACGATCACCTCGGGCCCGCCTCGACGCGCCCGCCTCCACACGCTCCGCCTTTGCGCGCCAGCCTCTACGCGCCCGCCTCTACGCGCTCGCGCGGTCGTCCAGGTCGCGCGCCCACGGCGGGTTGGCGCCCGCGACCGCGCAGGTCAGCGCCGCCACCCGGGCGGCGAACGCGGCGGCGTCCACGGCGGTCCCCAGGTCCAGCCCGTCCAGCCGCCCACCGAGCAGGCCCCGCCGGTCGAGCCGGTGCAGCAGCCCGGCGGTGAACGCGTCGCCGGCGCCGACCGTGTCGACGACCGTCACGCGGGGCGCGGCGACCTCGGCCCGCTCGCCGTTCAGCGAGACGAGGGCGCCGGCCCCGCCCCGGGTGACGATGACCAGCGGCGCCCCGGCGGCGTGCCAGAGGTCGCAGACCCGCTCCACCGGCTCGTCCGGGGCGAGGAAGGCGAGGTCGTCCTCGCTGAGCCGGAGGATGTCGGCGAAGGCGCACCAGCGGGTCACGTCGTAGGCCACGCGCGGCGCCAGGCTGGGCCGTACGTTCGGGTCGATCGACACCGTCGCGCGCTGCGCGGCGGCGGCCGCGAACGCCTCGACCGCGTCGCGGCCCGGCTCCCTGACCAGCGCCAGCGAGCCGGTGTGCAGGCACGACGCGCCGCCCAGGTCGCCGCGGGAGTCCAGCTCGGCAGCCGTCCACGCCCAGTCGGCGGCGCCCTCGGCGTGGAAGCCGTAGGCGGCCTGCCCGCGCTCGTCGAGCGAGGCGACCGCGAGCGTGCTCGGCTCGGCCGCCTCGACGCACGCCGACAGGTCGACGCCCGAGGAGGCGAGCCGGTCGCGGAACAGCCGTCCGAACACGTCGCCCGACAGCCGCCCCAGGAACCGCGTCGGCGTGCCCAGGCGGGCCAGCGCCACGGCCGTGTTGGCGGGGCCGCCGCCCGCGTGCACCCGCAGTGTCAGCTCGCCCGACCCGGCTCGCGCGGACGCGGCGCCGCTCCCGGGGGCGGCCTCCGGAGAGCGGCGCGCGGTCCCGGGGCCGGGCTCGTGTTCGGCGAAGGCGTCGGCCACGCACTCGCCGAGGACAGCGATCATCGGATCTCCCTTTCCGCCCTCTTGCCCGACGGCCGGGTTTCCCCCTGTTGCCGATTCGTTACGGGGCGAAAGCATTGACGTTTCCAGGCCCGGAGTTCATCATCACAACACAGCCGATGTCAACGTTGACATGTGTCAACGATGACATCGCGTTCTCCCTGATAGTACGATTAAATCCGAGACCACTCTGTTAGGAAGCCACCATGAATGCAAGGCTCTCGGCCGGTCTCCTGGCTGTCGCTCTGCTGGCAGCCGGATGCGGCGGCAACAGTGGAGGCGGCGGCGGGCAGGCCGGCGCCGCCAAGGTCGGGCTCATCACGAAGACCGAGACCAATCCGTTCTTCGTGAAGATGAAGGAAGGCGCCGAGAAGGCCGCCAAGGCCGACGGCATGGAGCTCATGACGGCGGCCGGCAAGTTCGACGGCGACAACGCCACCCAGATCACCGCCATCGAGAACATGGTGGCCGCCGGGGTCAAGGGCATCCTCATCACGCCCAGCGACACCAAGGCCATCGTCCCCGCGATCAAGAAGGCCCGCGACGCGGGCGTCGTCGTCATCGCGCTCGACACGCCGACCGAGCCGCAGGACGCCACCGACGCCCTGTTCGCCACCGACAACTTCAAGGCCGGCGAGCTGATCGGCCAGTACGCCAAGGCGGCGATGGCCGGCAAGCCCGCCAAGATCGCCACCCTGGACCTGGCCCCCGGCATCACGGTCGGCAAGCTCCGCCACGACGGCTTCCTCAAGGGCTTCGGCATCGCCGAGGGCGACCCGCAGGTCGTCTGCTCGCAGGACACCCGCGGCGACCAGGCCAAGGGCCAGACCGCCATGGAGAACTGCCTGCAGAAGGCGCCCGACATCAACGTCGTCTACACCATCAACGAGCCCGCCGCGCTCGGCGCCCACACCGCGCTCAAGGCCGACGGCAAGGACAAGAGCGTGCTCGTCGTCTCCGTCGACGGCGGCTGCACCGGGGTCAAGGCCGTCCAGGCGGGCCAGATCGCGGCCACCTCCCAGCAGTACCCGCTGAAGATGGCCGAGGAGGGCGTCAACGCGGTCTCGGAGTACGCCAAGAGCGGCAAGAAGCCCTCCGGCTACCACGACACCGGCGTCACCCTGATCACCGACAAGGCCGTCTCCGGCGTCGACGCCAAGGACACCGCCTTCGGCCTGGCGAACTGCTGGGGCTGACATGGCCGTCATGCAGGCGACGCTCCCGCGCCGCATCCTGAGCACGCCGACCGCGGGGCCGCTGGCGGCGCTGATCCTGGCGTGCGCCTTCTTCGCGTTCAAGAGCGACCAGTTCCTCACCGGCGGCAACTTCTCGCTGATCATCCAGCAGGTGATGGTCGTCGGCACCCTGGCCATCGGGCAGACCCTCATCATCCTGACCGCGGGCATCGACCTGTCCAACGGCGCCATCATGGCGTTCGGCGGGATCGTGATGACCAAGCTGGCCGTGGAGAACGGCCTGCCGCCGCTGCTGGCCATCGCGGCCGGCCTGGCCGTCTGCGCGGCCTTCGGCCTGGCCAACGGCCTGCTGGTGATGAAGATCAACCTGCCGCCGTTCATCGTCACGCTGGGCATGCTGAACGTGGTGTTCGCGCTGACCCACATCTACTCGCAGGACCAGACGGTGACGAACCTGCCGCCGGCGATGACGTTCCTGGGGCAGACCTTCCGGGTCGGCGGCACCAACGTCACCTACGGCTCGCTGCTCACCATCCTGCTGTTCCTGCTGTTCGCGTACCTGCTCAGCCAGACCGCCTGGGGACGCCACGTGTACGCGCTCGGCAACAGCCCCGAGGTGGCCCGGCTCACCGGCATCCGCACCCGCCGGCTCATCGTGGGCGTCTACACCCTGGCCGGCCTCGTGTACGGCATCGCGGCGCTGCTGCTGGTCTCGCGTACCGGCGTCGGCGACCCGCAGGCCGGCCAGACCGACAACCTCGACAGCATCACCGCGGTCGTCCTCGGCGGCACGAGCCTGTTCGGCGGGCGCGGCACCGTGCTCGGCACGCTGATCGGCGCCCTCATCGTGGGGGTCTTCCGCAACGGCCTCCAGCTCATGGGCGTACCGTCGATCTATCAGACGCTCATCACCGGCATCCTGGTGATCCTCGCCGTCACCGTCGACCAGCTCTCCCGCAGGAGGACCCGATGACACCCGTGCTCCAGGCGCGCGGCCTGGTCAAGCGCTACGGCCACGTGACGGCGCTCGACGGCGCCGACTTCGACCTCATGCCCGGCGAGGTGCTCGCGGTCATCGGCGACAACGGCGCCGGCAAGACCAGCCTCATCAAGGCGCTGACCGGCGCCCTGCAGCCGGACGAGGGGGAGATCCTCCTCGACGGCAAGCCGGTGCGCTTCCGCGACCCGCTGGAGGCGCGCAGGCAGGGCATCGAGACGGTCTACCAGGACCTCGCGGTCGCCGCCTCGCTCGACATCGCGACCAACATGTTCCTCGGCCGCGAGGTGCGCAAGCGCGGGCCGCTCGGCACGGTGTTCCGCATGCTCGACAAGAAGCGCATGCGGGAGGAGTCGGCCCGGCACATGGAGGACCTCAAGATCGGGCTGCGCTCGCTGACCCAGCCGGTCGAGTCGCTGTCCGGCGGCCAGCGGCAGGGCGTCGCCGTCGCCCGCGCGGTGGCCTGGGCCTCGAACGTCGTCGTCATGGACGAGCCCACCGCCGCGCTCGGCGTCAAGGAGTCGGGCCAGGTCCTGGACATGATCCGGCGGGTCCGCGACCGCGGCACGCCCGTCGTCCTCATCAGCCACAACATGCCGCACGTCTTCGAGATCGCCGACCGCATCCACGTCCAGCGGCTCGGCCGCCGCGTCGCCCAGCTCAAACCGGCCGACCACAACATGGCCGAGGTCGTGGCCATCATGACCGGGGCGATGACCGTCACGGACGGCAAGGCCGTGGTCGCGGACAAGGGCGCCGCGGAGGCCATCGGCCTCTCCTGACGCCACTACCATGGTCGGAATGCGGCGCCCCACGATGGCAGACGTCGCCCGCGAGGTCGGTGTCACCGCCAAGACCGTGTCGCGGGTGCTCAACGACGACGGGCCCGTCGCGGTCGAGACACGCGAGCGGGTCATGGAGGCCGTGCGCAAGCTCGGCTACCAGCCCAACCTCATGGCCCGCAACATGCGGGTCGGGGCGCGTGACGCGGCGATCGGGCTGGTCATCCCCGAGATGGGCAACCCGTTCTTCGGCACGGTCGCGGGCGGGGTCGAGAGCGTCGTGCGCCCGCGCGGGCTGACTCTCATCGTCGGCTCCTCCAGCGAGACGGCCGAGCTGGAGCGTTCCCTGGTCGCGACGTTCCTGGCCCGGCGGGTCAGCGGGCTCATGATCGTGCCGTCGGCCGCCGGTGACCACCGTTACCTGCGCGCCGAGCGGGCCGCCGGGCTGCCCATCGTCTTCCTCGACCGGCCCGCCGTCGGCATGGCCGCCGACCACGTCGTCAGCGGCAACCGCGAGGGCGCCCGGCAGGGCGTGGCCCACCTCCTCGCCCACGGCCACCGCCGGATCGGGTTCGTCGGCGACCTGCCCGCGGTCCTGTACACCCGCCGCGAGCGCTTCCAGGGCTACCGCGACGCGCTGGAGGCGGCGGGCCTGCCGTTCGACCGGGCGCTGGTGGAGAGCGGCCACGACCAGGAGGCGGCCAGCGCGGCCGTGGTCCGGCTGCTCGCCCTGCCCGACCCGCCGACGGCGCTGTTCGCGGCCAACAACTTCGCCTCCATGGGCGCGGTCGTCGCGCTGGCCCGGGCCCGGCGGCGCGACGTGGCGCTGGTCGGGTTCGACGACCTGCCGCTGGCGGAGGTGCTGGAGCCGCCGCTCACGGTCGTCGCCCAGGACCCGGCCGCGATCGGCACGGCGGCGGCCGAGCTGGTGCTGTCGCGCCTCGACGGGCGGCCGTCGCGCGCCGCCTGCCGTGAGCAGATCCCGACCCGGCTCATCGCCAGGGGATCGGGCGAACTGCCCCCGTCCCGCTGAGCCGGGAGCCGATGAGGGGGGACGGATGGGGACCGGGACCGGGGAGCGCCGGCTGGGAGGTCGCTGACGTGGGGGAGCGGTTCCGGGACCCGGGGTGGCGGCTGTGGCACTTCGCCCGGGAGATCCTCGTGCGGTGCCCGCGCTGCGACGGCCGCGCACTCGTGGCCGTCCACCCGGACCACCGGGAGCGGCACGCGCACGCCGTCGGGTGGCTGACCGCGCCCCACCGGCTGACCTGCGGCGGGTGCGGGCGCTCCGCCGACTGGGCCCCCGCCCGCTGGGAGCGCGTCGGGGGTGACGCGTACTTCACCTCGGGGGGCCCGTACGTGGTGCCGCGTCTCGGCGGGCCGGACGACCCGTACTTCGGGCTGCCGCTGTGGTTGCGGCGGCCCTGCCGCGGCGGGACGCTCTGGGCGTACAACCTGGCGCACCTGGACGCGCTGGAGGCGTACGTGGCGGCGCCGTTGCGGGAGAGGCCGGCGCCGGCGGGGTCGCAGACGATGCTGGAGCGGCTGCCCGCCTGGATGACGGCGGCGGGCAGCCGCGAGGAGGTGCTGGCCGCCGTCCACGCGCTGCGCGCCTCGCTCTGAGAGAGCGGCGAGGTGCGGGCGCCGGCCGTCGGCCCCCTGACGCGTCAGGACGCCGGGAATCGGGGACGTCGGGCGTCAGGACTTCGGGTGGGAAGGCGTCGACGCGGCGCCGGTGCCGGGAGCCGGGGCGGAGACGGCGCGCAGGAGAAGGCCGGTCAGCTGCCGCCCCACCGGCTCCCCGAGAGGGGCGTGGTCCAGCATGAGCCGGTACCACAGCAACCCGTACACCATGTCGATGAGCAGCTCCCGGTCCACGTCCGCGGGGATCTCGCCGCGGGCGGCGGCGCGGTCGAGGATCTGCCGCAGCGCGGCGCGGCGGCTGAACAGGAACCGCTCACGGAACGCCTGGGCGAACTCCGGATCGAGCAGCGCCTGCGCCATCAGCCCGGTCAGCACCCGCCGCAGGAGCTGCACATGCCGCCACCCTCGCCGCGTGCGTGAGCACTCGCGCCCGTCACGTCCCCTCAGGCCCGCGTCGTGCGCGGGCCCTGTACCTGCGGGGCCGCGTGCGCACGCACCTTCGACATGCGACATGCGACCGCACCACCTGTGATGTGCGCTCGCGCCGCGTCGTGCGCTTGAGCCAGTCAGGTGTGCTCAGGGCTGCCACATGCACTCGGGTCCGCCACGCGATCACGTCCTCGTGCGCCCGCCCTCAGGCCTCCGGGCGGAGGCCGGCGAAGAGGTCGTCCTCATGCTCCGGGGCGTCGACGCGGCTGTGCACCCGGGTGAACGACTCGTGCGAGAACGCCTCCTGCTGCGTCTCCTCCGGCATGCTGAGCAGGAAGATGTTGTCGCCCTGGCTCTCGTGCGCCTGCAGCGCCTTGAACTTGCGCTCCACCCACGGCGTGACCTCGACGACGGTCGTCACCAGCTCGTCGGGGGTGCCGAAGTCGTCGGAGGGCTGGAAGTCGCCGAAGTCGACCCCGGACTCGGCCATCAGCTCGAACATGCGCTTGATGGCCGCCCGCGGGATCGCCGTGTAGTAGAGCTTGTCGGGGATGCCGGTCGCCTCGACGGCGGCCACGGCGACGCGGTGGGTCTGCACGTGGTCGGGGTGGTTGTAGCCGCTGCCGCCGGTCTCGTCGTACGTCACGACGACCTGCGGACGGTAGCGCTCGATCAGCTCGGCCAGCCGGGCCGCGGCGGCCTCGACCGGGACGTTGGCGAACGCCTCGGGGTGCTGGTTGGTCTCCCAGCCCTCCATGCCGGAGTCGCGGTAGCCCAGCAGCTCCAGATGGTCGATGCCGAGGTGGGACACGGACTCGCGCAGCTCCGCCAGCCGGCGCTCGGCCACCGCCGCGTCGTCGTGGCCGGGCTCGCCCGGCTTGACGCCGCCCGGGCCGTCGCCCTGCTCGCCGTTGGTGCAGGTGACGAGGACCGTGCGGATGCCCTCGTCGGTGTAGCGGGCGAGGACGCCGCCGGTGCTCAGACACTCGTCGTCGGGGTGGGCGTGTACGGCCATGAGGGTGAGTTGCCGATCCATGGGAGCGACCCTACTCCCCGGCACCGACAACCCGCGGCCGAGTCGTCCGTCCCGCCGGGCCGAGTGCTTCCCCTGTCGTCCCCGGGCGTCCGTCGTGACGGCGAAGCCCGCTCCCGGTCGTCCGCCGCCGCCACGTAGCGCGGCGCGCGTCGCCTCGTAGGGTGTCTCACCAGGGACGTCACCCTGTTGACATACTTTGCATGCAATGCATACCGTGTCCTTCGAGCCGCTGGGCCGACCGAGGCCGACCGGGGCCGACCGGGGCCGACAAGGAGGTAACCGTGCCGGAAGCGCTGCACCTGACCGTCCTCACCGTGGCCGGCTTCCTGGCCGGTGCGGTGAACGGGGTGGCCGGCGGCGGGTCGCTGATCTCCTTCCCGGCCCTGCTGGCCCTCGGCTACCCGCCGCTCACGGCCAACGTCACCAGCGCGCTGTCCACCCTGCCGGGTTACGCGGGCGGCCTGGCCGGCTACCGCGACGAGCTGGCCGAGGTGCGGGGGCGCGTGCCGCGCCTGGCGGCGGTGAGCGTCGGCGGCGCGGCCTGCGGCTCGGCGATCCTGCTGGTCGCGCCCGCCGAGCAGTTCACGTCCGTCGTCCCGTACCTCGTGCTGGTGTCGGTCGTGGCGCTGGCGGCGCAGGGCGTGGTGGCGCGGCGGCTCGCCCGGGCGCGGGCGGCCGGCGGAGGGGTCGGGCTCCTCGCCGCCCAGTTCGCCGTCTCCGTGTACGGGGGTTACTTCGCCGCGGGGCTCGGCGTCCTGATGCTCGCCGTCCTCGGCGCGTTCCTCGCCGAGGACCTGCATCGGCTCAACGCGCTCAAGGGCGCGCTGTCACTGGTGGTCGGCGCGGTCTCCGCCCTGTGCTTCTCCGCCTTCGGCCCCGTGCAGTGGCTGCCGGTCGCCGTCATGTCGCTCGCCGGGCTCGCCGGCGGCCGTGGCGGCGTGCTGCTCGCCCGGCGCGTGTCGCCCGGCGTCCTGCGCCGGCTCGTCGTCGGCGTGGGCCTCGTCCTGTCCGTCGTGCTCTTCCTGAGGTGACCATGCTCCCGAAACGTACTGATCTGCTCATCTCGGGCACGTACCTGATCTCGATGGATCCGGACGTCGGCGACCTGCCGTGCGCCGACGTGCTCATCAGCGACGGCCGGATCACCGACGTGCGCCCGCACGCTCCCGCCACCGCCGATCACAGCGGCGCGACGGTGATCGACGGGACCGGCACGGTGACCCTGCCCGGCTTCGTGGACACCCACTGGCACCTGTGGAACTCCCTCCTGCGCGGCACGGTCGGCGACCGGCCCGGCACCGACTACTTCACGGTCAAGCGGGCGCTCGCGCCGCACTTCGAGCTCGACGACTTCTACTGGGCCGCCCGGCTCGGGCTGGCCGAGGCGGTCAGCGGCGGCATCACCACGGTGCACAACTTCGACCACAACGTCCGCGGCCCCGAGGACGCCGACGCCAACATCCGGGCGCACCTCGACTCCGGCCTGCGCGGCCGCTTCTCCTACGGGCCGCCCGACTCCGCAGCGCCGGACAGCCCCAACGACCTCGACGACCTGGAGGGGCTGCGCGCCCGCTGGCCAGCCGCCCACCTGGACGGGCGCCTGGACTTCGGCATCGCGGTGCGCGGGCCGTACCGCACCCCGCCCGAGGTGTACGAGCGGGAATGGGCGACCGCACGCGCGCTCGGCCTGCCGATCACCATGCACTGTGACCGCTGCCTGCGCGAGGAGGGCTGCCGGAGCTGCGGCCTGACCCGCCTGGAGGAGCTCGGCCTGCTCGGCGAGGACGTGCAGATCATCCATGCCGTCCACGCCGGCGAGCAGGACATCCGGGCGCTGGCCCGCACCGGCACCCGCGTGTCGCTCAGCCCGATGACCGAGATGCGGACGATGGGTTTCCCGCTGCTGACCGAGCTGCTGGACGCGGGCGTGCGCGTGTCGCTGTCCCTGGACACGCTGGCCATGCCGACCAGCGCCGACATCCTCGGCCACCTGCGCGCCATCGTCTCGGTCGAGGCCGCCCGCACCGGCTCGGCCACGGTGACGCCCCGCAGGCTGCTCCGGCTCGCCACCCTCGACGGCGCCCACGACCTCGGGCTCCAGGACGTCACCGGCTCCGTCACGCCCGGCAAGCGCGCCGACGTCGTGATCCTGCGCTCCACCGACATCAACCTGACGCCCTCCGGCGACCCGGCGGAGGCCCTCGTCTACACCGGTCAGATCGACAACATCGACACCGTCGTCGCCGACGGCCGCGTCCTCAAGCGGCACGGCCGGCGCGTCCTCGCCGACGGCGAGCCGGATCCCGTCACCATGGCCGCGGCCCACCGTGACGCGCTGTTGCGCAGGGCCGCGGCGGCAGGCGACTGGCGTCCACCCGCCACCGGCGACACCACCGCCGACCCGGAGCCGGCGACCACCGCACAGGGAACCGGCCCGGGGCCGGAGACCACCGCACAGGAAAGAAGCCGCCCATGAGCGCCACCCCCACCTCCCGGCCCTCGATCCAACCCCGCGACCTTCCCGCCGCCCGCCCCGCCGTGGCCATGTTCGGCCTGCTCCTGGTCGCCTACGCGGTCAACGCCATGGACCGCATGGTCTTCCCGGTCCTGCTCGTCGAGGTCCGCGCCGAGTACGGCTTCAGCCTGGAGGCCGCCGGGCTGCAGGCCACCGTCTTCGCCCTCGGCATGGGCCTGGCCGGGCTGCCCGCCGGACGGCTGCAGCACGCGCTCGGCCGCAAGCGCACGATCGTGGCCGGCACCGTGCTGTTCTCGATCGCGACGGCCCTGACCGCGGCGTCGGCCGGCTTCGGCGACATGCTGCTGTGGCGGGTGCTGTCCGGCGCGGGCGAGGCGCTCCAGCTCGCCGCGATCATCACGGTGGCCTCGAACGCGTTCCCCGCCCGCCGCGGGCTGGCGATCGGCAGCATCAACATGGCCTTCGCCGCCGGCTCGGTCGTCGGCCCGGCGTTCGGCGCGAGCCTGCTGGAGCACTACGGCACCTGGCGGGCGCCGATGCTGGCCTACGGAGCCGTCGGCGTCGTGCTCGCCGCCGCCGTCGTGCTGTTCGTCTCGCCCAGGCTCACCGAGGCCGAGCCCGCCACGGCGGCCGCCGCGCACACCGGCGGCGCCACCTCGCTGCTGTCGCGCAACCCGCTCGTGCTGGCGGCCGTCATCACGCTGTTCGGCCTGGCCGACTTCGCCTTCATCGGCCTGTACGCCAGCTACCTGCGCGCGGAGCTCGGCTTCGACACCGGCGCCGCCGGGTTCGTCGTCGGGCTCTCGGGGCTGGCGGCGTTCGCCTCCCCGCTCGGCGGTCACCTGGTCGACCGGTTCAGCCCCCGGGTCGTGCTCGCGGGCCTCAACCTCGCCGTCGCGGCGTGCGGGTGCGCGCTGTTCCTCGGGCCCGGCACCGCCGGCTGGCAGGGCGCCTTCTCGTTCCTGTTCGGGCTGTTCGCCAGCAGCGGCGTGTACGTCGCCGCGGCCGGCTACCTCGTCAAGTCCGTCGACGCGGCGAACGTGAGCCGCGCCGCCGGGATGTTCGTCACCTGCGTCTACGTCGCCGCGAGCGCCGCCGGGCTGCTGTTCAGCAGGCTGGTCTCGACGGCCGGCTGGACCGGCGCCGCCCTGGTGCAGATCGTCGGCTTCTCGGTCGTCGGCGCCGCCCTGGCCCTGATCCTGCGCCCCCACCTGTTCAGCACCACCACACGGGATGACTCATGACCACACTCCTCTGGCAGCCCGCCCAGGCCGCCCTGCCCGTCGTCGGACGGGACGAGGCGTTCCCCGTCCGCCGCGTCTACTGCGTCGGGCGCAACTACCTCGACCACATCCGCGAGATGCGCGAGGGCGACGAGCGCGACGACCCCTTCTTCTTCCAGAAGCCCGCCGACGCCGTCGTGCCCGACGGCGCGGCCGTCCCCTACCCGCCGCAGACCGGCGACCTGCAGTTCGAGGGGGAGCTGGTCGTCGCCATCGGTACGGCCGGCTCCGGCATCCCCCCGCAGGACGCCCTCGCGCACGTCTTCGGGTTCGCCGCCGGCATCGACCTGACCCGCCGGGACCTGCAGCGGCACTGCCGCGAGATGGCCCGCCCCTGGGAGGCCGGCAAGTCGTTCGACCACTCCGCGCCCTGCGGGCCCATCCTGCCCGCCGAGGAGGCCGCCTGGACTCTCTCCGGCGAGCTGCGGCTGAGCGTCAACGGCGACCTGAAGCAGCACACCGACCTGAAACTGATGATCTGGGACGTCCCCGAGATCATCAGCCACCTGTCGCATTCGTATCGGCTGATGCCCGGCGATCTCATCTACACCGGAACGCCCGCGGGCGTCGCCCCCGTACGGCCGGGCGACCGGATCGACGTCGAGATCACCGGGCTGCCCGCCCTCACCGTGACCATCACCGAAGGAGACACCACGCATGCGTCCCAGTGAACGGCTCGACTACGACCCCATCGAGGGCCGCCCCGCGCTGACCCTGCCCGGCGGCAAGCGGATGGCGGTGTGGGTCATCGTCAACGTCGAGACCTGGTCCGACACCGAGCCCATGCCGCGCACCGTGCTCACGCCGCCGGCGGGCGGCATCCCCGCTCCGGACGTGCCCAACTGGGCCTGGCACGAGTACGGCAACCGCGTCGGCTTCTGGCGCATGCTCCAGGTCCTGGACCGCCACGGCATCCCCGCCGCGCTCGCCGTCAACGGCCAGGCCGTCGAGCACTACCCGCAGATCACCCGGGCCGCCCTCGAACGCGGCTGGGAGTTCGTCGGCCACGGGTTCACCCAGAGGAACATGCAGAAGGTCGAGGACGAGCGGGCCGACATCAGCGCCACCACCCGCGCCATCGAGGCGGCCACCGGCCGGCGGCCCCGCGGCTGGCTCGGCCCCGGCCTCACCGAGACCTGGGAGACGCCGGACATCCTCGTCGAGGAGGGGTACGAGTACGTCTGCGACTGGGTCCTCGACGACCAGCCCGTCGAACTGGCCACCCGGACCACGCCCATCGTGAACATCCCGTACACGCAGGAGTGCAACGACGTGGCGATGATGCTGATCCAGCACCACCCGGCGCGGGAGTACTTCCAGCGGGCGGCCGACCAGTTCGACCAGCTCCACCTGGACTCCGCCGGGTCGGCGCGGGTGATGGCGCTGGTCGTGCACCCGTACATCATGGGGGCGCCGCACCGCCTCAAGTACTTCGACCAGGCCCTGGCGCACATCCGGGCCCACCGCGACGTGGAGTTCTGGACCGGCGGGCAGATCCTCGACTGGTACCGCCACGCCAGGGCGGCCACCCTCGTGCCGAGTCCGTGATTCCATGATCGAGGCTCTTGCATGCAACGTATACTGACGGTATGGCGAGCACTCCCGACCTCCAGCCCGGCAGCGCCCAAGCGGTGTACGCGGCCCTGCGCCGCCGCTTCTCCGACGGCGCCTACGCGCCCGGCCAGCGGCTCACCGAGATGGCCCTGGCCGCCGACCTGGGAGTCAGCCGGACGCCGGTCCGCGAGGCCATCGGCCGGCTGCTGACCGACGGGCTGGTCGTCCCGGCCGCCCGGGGCGTCGCCGTCGCGGCGCTCAGCCCGATCGAGGCGGAGCACCTGTTCGTGCTGCGCGCCGACCTGGAGGCCCTGGCGGCGGAACTCGCCGCCAGGCGGCAGGCCCAGGGCCACCTCGCCCCGGCCGAGGTCGACGCGCTCGACCGCGCCGTGGACGAGGTGGAGGTCGCGGTTCGGGCGCACGACCCGCGGGCCTCCGCGCAGGCCAACCTGGCCCTGCACCGCGCCATCGGCGCCGCCGCGGGCAACACGTTCCTGGAGGAGACCCTGCACCGCGTGTGGGACAGGATCGCGGTGACGACCGTCGCCAACCTGGACGACCCCCACTGGGCCGGCGCGATCACCGAGCAGCACCAGGCCATCGTCCGCGCGATCCGGGCCGGCGACGCGGAGGCGGCGCGGCGCGCCGCGAAGGCCCACATCGAGGCCGCCGGGCGCGCCTACAAACCGCTCACCTGACCTGACGCTCAGAGGGTGGTGCGGAGCTCGCGCTTGAGGACCTTGCCGCTGGCGTTCTTCGGCAGGGCCTCGACGAACGTCACCCGCTTGGGGGTCTTGAACGGCGCCAGCCGCTCGCGCAGGAACGCGATCAGCTCCTCGGCCGTCAGCGCGGCCCCCTCGCGCAGCACCACCGCGGCCGTCACCGCCTCGATCCACCTCTCGTCCGGCATCCCGAACACCGCGGCCTCGGCCACCGCCGGATGCCCGTAGATGGCCTCCTCGACCTCGCGGCTGGCCACGTTCTCGCCCCCCGACTTGATCATGTCCTTCTTGCGGTCGACCACCGTGAGGTAGCCGTCGGCGTCCATGATCCCGAGGTCGCCGCTGTGGAACCAGCCGCCGCGGAAGACCTCGGCGGTCCTGTCCGGGTCGTTCCAGTAGCCGAGCATGGCGTGCGGGCTGCGGTGCACGATCTCGCCCACCACCCCGGGCGGCACCGGCCGGTCCTCCTCGTCCACGACGCGCGTCTCCACGTTGAGCGCCGGCCGGCCGGCCGAGCCGAGGCGGGTGAGCTGCTCGTCCGGGCCGAGGATCGTGGCCACCGGCGCCATCTCGGTCTGGCCGTAGAAGTTGAACAGCCGCACCTCCGGCAGCCGCGCGGCGATCTCCTTCAGCACCTCCACCGGCATGATGGACGCCCCGTAGTAGCCCTTGCGCAGCGACGACAGGTCACGCCGGTCGAAGTCGGGGTGGCGCAGCAGCGCGATCCACACGGTCGGCGGGCAGAACAGCTTGGTGGCCCGCTCCGCCTCGATCGCGGCCAGGACGGCGGCCGGGTCGGGACCGGGCAGGACGATGTTCGTGGCGCCCAGGTAGACGCCGGGCGTGAGGAAGCAGTGGAGCTGCGCGCAGTGGTAGAGGGGCAGCGCGTGCACCTCGACGTCGTCGTGGCGCATCTCGCCGTCCACCACGCAGGTGACGTACTGGGCGATCAGGCTCCGGCCGGACAGGGCCGCGCCCTTGGGCCGCGACTCGGTGCCGCTGGTGTACATGAGCTGCACCGGGTCGTCGTCGGCGATGTCCACGTCCGGCTCGGAGTCGTCGCCGTGCGCCGCCCACGCGTCGAACGGCTCCCAGCCCTCGCCGTCGGCCGGCTCCCAGCCCTCGCCGTCGGCCGGCTCCCAGCCCTCGCCGTCGGCCGGCTTCCGGCCCTCGCCGGCGGCGCCGATGACGCCGCGGACCGCGACCCGCCCGGTGACGGCCACCCGCGCCACCGGCAGCAGCGCCTCCTCCACGAGGATGCCCGTCGCCCCTGAGTGCTCCAGGATGTAGCCCACCTCGGCGGCGCCCAGCATGAAGTTGACCGGCACAGAGATCGCCCCGAGGCGGGCCAGCGCGAAGTAGGCCACCACGAACGCGTGGTTGTTGTGGCTGAACACCGCGAACCGGTCACCCTTGCCCACGCCGCGGGCGGCGAGGGCGTTGGCGGTGCGGTTGACCACCCGGTCGAGGTCGGCGTAGCTCTGCCTCAGCTCGCCGTACACGATCGCGGTCTTGGCGGGGTGCCGCGCGGCCGTGCGGCGCAGGAGGTCTCCGATGGCATGCCGGCGAGTGGTCATCCGCGCACATCCTCACATGGGGCCAGAACGGTGTTCGGTGATCCTAGCCCGCGGGGGGCCGCCGGACCACGGCCGTCTCACAGGCGGCGCGCCTCGCCCGGGGCGGGGCGCCGGGAGTACGGCCGCGGCGCCTCCCGCAGATCCTTGACGAGGATGTGGCACACGTCGGCCATCGCCTCCACCCGCCCGTCGGGCCGGAACACCTCGCGCGTGGTCGGCACCGGCGGGTACGGCCAGTCGCGGTAGCCGCGCCGCCGGTACAGCGCGCGGGCGCGATGGTTGTCCAGGTCCACCCCGAGCGCCACCCGCGCGTGTCCCAGCTCGCTCAGCCGCCGCTCGGCCACGTCCATCAGCCGGCTCCCGATCCGCCGCCCGCGGTGCTGCGGCGCCACCCGCAGATGGACGATCAGCGGCACTCCCGGCAGCCGGTCGCGGACCTCGGGCTCCTCGGCCGGCGCCAGCCACAGGTACACGTGCCCGACCGGGCTGAAGGCCCGCCAGGCGACCAGGAGCACGCCGTGCCCGGCTCGCTGCCGGGCGAGGTGGGTGACGAAGTACGGCTCCTCCCCGAGGGCGCCCGCGAGCATGGGAAGATCCTTCTCCACGGCCGCCCGAATCCGGACATAGCGCATATGTTTACGATCGACGTGTCAATCGGTTCATAACAAGCGCGTAACGGCAATCTGTCAGGTCACGCCGAAGACGACCGATCACGCTTGGCAGATCTGGGCGGGTTCAGGCGCAGGGTGGTGAACGGCCGGTGGCCCGGGGCCGCCAGCGCGCGCAGCGCGTCGTCCACCGTTCGCGCGGCCGGCAGGAGGGTGGCGAAGTCGCCCCAGGACTTCCGGTCGGCCCGCCAGGCGTCGAGGTAGGCCAGGCACAGGTCCGGCGTGATGATCGCCAGGCGGCCCAGCGACGCCTTCAGCGCCTCCTCCATGCGCCGCCTCTCCGCCGGCTCCACGGACGCGTCGGGGAGGCGCCGCAGGACGCCCGTGATGAACCGGCGCCTGCGGACCAGGAAGTCCTCCCAGTGCCCGTGGTGCGCGTCGTCGATCGTGCGGCCCTCGTCCAGCAGCCAGAACAACCCCTCGGCCAGCACGTCGCCCAGCTCCTCGGTGCGCGCCCGGTCGGGGGTGCGGAAGGGGTCGTACGGCGCCTGCCGCACGGTGCCGGTCACGGCCAGCGGGCGCAGCCCGTCCCCTTCGAGCAGGTAGAACCAGTCCTCGTTGTAGATGTCCGGGAAGAACGCGACGTCGCGCGCGGTCTCCACGGCCAGCGCCCCGCCGCCGACGAAGGACTCCTGGGCGCCGCCCACGGCCCGGTAGGCGTGGCAGACGACCGAGTTGTCCGGGAAACCGGCGATCGACAGGCCGACGGCGCTGAACCGGTCGAGCAGCCCGGCCGCGCGGCGCAGGTCGCCGGGCTCGCCGACCTCGATGTCGTCGTCGAGGAAGACGACGCGCTCCCAGGAGAGCATCCGCGCCAGCGTCAGCGCGAGGTTGCGCTTGGCCGCGGTGTCGGTCTTGCGGCGGAAGCGGGGCGGCAGGATCGTCGAGGTCTCGAAGCGGGGCAGCCGCAGCGCCGCGCTGCCCGCGAAGTCGACGGCGACCACCTCGGCCCCCAGCTCGCCGAGGGGGCGCAGATGCGCGGTCCCGGTGTACGGGCCGCTGCAGAGCACGAGGAGCGGGCACCCGAGCTCCCTCGCCAGGGCCGCGGCGTGGCCCAGCCGCAGACGGTGTCGCACCGTCGGCACGACGATGGCGTCGATCCGGCCCTCCCCGGTCGCGGCGCCGGGCGCCAGGAGCAGGTGCCGGTGGGATCCGTGATGGTCCCCCGAGCGCAGGCCCGGCGCGGAGGACGACCGCGCGGGCCCGCCGTCCCCGCCGGCGGGCGGCGGGGAGGCGGCAAGGGTGTGGTTCAAACGTTCACGCGTCCTAGAGAGACAGCAACCATGAGGGACAGGGTGAGACACGGCCCTCGACGTGCGCGCCGCCGGCGTGCGGGCGTCATTCAGGCCATTCGAACACTCTCGATTCCTTCTGCGTCCAGTCGGGCGTCAGTGCCAGCCCCTTGACGATCGAGACCCGGCTCAGGACGCCGAACGACGCCTCGCCGGCGAAGCGCTCACGCAGGAAGGCGGAGTTGCGGTCGCGGAAGCGGGTGTCGGTCAGCGCCCGGACGGCGCCGAGCGTGCCCCGCCCGTACATGCCGTTGCAGATCGTCAGGGTGCGCTTGCGGTTCAGCGGGTTGGGGCCGCGGTAGAACAGGGCCACGTCCTCGTACAGCACCCCGCCGTCGAGCCGCGGGCAGTGCCGCTCGCCCCCGGCCAGGAAGTACGGCGGCGCTCCGCTCTCCCAGTCGGTGACCTGCTCGACCGGAAGGTCGAGGCGCTTGAGCACGTCGGTGGTGATCTCGTTCCAGTCGATGCCGCCGAGCAGCACCAGGTGCGCGGTCAGGTCGTCGGGCTCCAGGTCCGGCGGCGTGCGGCGGCGCACCTCGCTGCCCGGGTTGAAGGCGCGGATGTGGCCGTGCAGCTCGAACAGCGCGTCGAGGTCGGCGTAGGTGTAGAGCTCGATGTAGTCGGGGTCGTCGGGCTCGACGTACGGCATGCGGGCCAGCATCGTGGGCGGCAGCCGTGCGCAGACCAGGGTGATCTGGTTGCCGTCGCCGAAGTCCCACAGGTTGGCGGCGGGCCGCTCCGGAGCGCGGGCCGTGTCGCCGACCGCCGCCGCGCGCAGGTCCAGCAGCTCACGCCGCAGCTCCTCGCGGGCGTGGTGCTCTTCGGCGGTCAGCTCGTCCAGGGCCAGCGGCCGCAGATCGCCGTCGCGCAGGGACCGCTCGGTGCAGAAGAGCGTGGCGTAGGCGTCGAGCCGGGCGGGCCTGGGCGTCTTGGGGTCCTTGGCCGACTCGAAGGAGGAGATGAGCGGGGCGCTCACGCCGAGGGCCCGCGCCAGCCGCTCCTGGCTGATCCTGGAGTGCGGCCAGCGCTGCGTGCGCAGCGCGCGCAGGCGCCGCGCCAGGGCCTGACCGGAACCCTCCATGGTGCCACCCCCAAATCTGAAGTTCAGTATCTTCAGTAAACCTCTACCCAACGCTGAATGCGAGAGTGAATGCCCTGGTCGGCGGCGCGGGGTCGCCGTTCTCTCCCGTATGGGCCGTGATCTGCGGCTCAACCCCGGCTCGTGAGGGTGGTTAGAGCGTAGGGGGAGGGGGCATCCCCTTGTCAGGAAAAGGCCGTGAAAGCCGCTGAAGATTAACTGAAACTATACCAGCGAGGCCGCCATGAGGATCAGAGATCCGCCGGATCCGCGCGAAGGGCGCGGGCTGAGCACTCACCAGAAGGGCAGGCACCCCCGGGTCGGCGCAATCGATCACCAGGAGTGCCCGCACTCGTCCAGGCCCCCATCGGCGCGTCACACCTCAGGAACCTCGATGTCTGCAACCTTAACCCTCCACGCCATCCTGGCAACGGCCGTGAGCGGTCACTCCGGGCCGGAGGCCACCATGGCCAGCCCCGAGGGGGTCACCGCCGCGCGCGGCGTCCTCTACCTGCTCGCGGCCGTGTCCTTCTGGATCATGATCATGGTGATCCGTCAGGCGTCCCGGGTCGTGTCCACCCTGCTGCGCGTGCTGCTCGTGCTGATCGCGCTCACCGCGTTCGGCGCGCTGGCCGCGATGGCGATCATCGCGCAGGTCGCGCTCGCCGTCGGCCCCCTCTGACGGCGGGCCGGGCGCGAGAAAGGCGCCCGCCGCCGCGCGGCAGGCGCCTTCCCTCACGGGTCAGAACCTCACGGGTCCGACCTCACGGGTCAGAAACTCACGGCTCGGACCACACGGGTCACACCGGCGTCACGGCTGCGCCGCGCCGCCCGGCTGGGTGACGCCGTTCACCTTCAGCGTGTACGGCGCGTACTGCCCGACCTGCTCGGTCGGATCGTCGTAGGCCACCACCGCCACCACCTTCGGGAACGGCGCCAGCACGGCGAGCTGCAGCCGGTTGAGCGTGATCGTGCGCCGCCCGTCGGACTCGACCTGCAGGGCCACCTGGTGCTTGTCGTCCAGGCCGACGAGGCGGACGTTCCAGTTGGCGACCGGCGTCGGGTAGATCTCCGTCGGCGAGTCGAACGGCTCCAGGCTCGACCCGTCGCTCACCGCCGTCCCGCCGACCGTGACGTCGTCGATCCTGAATCCGCCCTCGTTGACGCCACCGTCGCTGACGTACCGGAAGCCGAGCAGGATCTCCTTGCCCGCGTAGGCGGCCAGGGAGTAGGTGTGCGGCTGGAAGCCGGTCGTGGTGCCGTTGACCGCGGGCCCGAGCGGGCCGGTCACCGTGTGGTCGCCGGCGATCGCGGTGTACGTCGCCCCGCCGTCCGTCGAGACGACCACGTACCCGTAGTCGAATCCGGCCTCCGCCCCGTACTTGGCCAGGAAGCGCAGCGTCGGGTCCGCCGTGGGGACCGTCAGCTTGGTCACGGCGGCGGCGTCGAGGTTGCTGGCGTTGCCCGACCAGAGCACCGGGTTGCCGGCGCGGTCCGGGTCGTCGGAGACGACGGTCCAGGCCAGCGGCTGCGGCGGCAGCGTCTTCGCGCCCTCGAACGACAGCGACCGCACGTCGACGCCGCGCAGGACCTTGCCGTCCGCCTTCTGCAGCGGCACGTAGTCGGCGCCGTTCGGCGCGGCCCCCGCGGTCTTGTACGAGGCGGGGTTGTCCAGGTTGACCGTCGAGCGCAGGCTGGTGGTCGTCACCCGCTTCTTCGGCACGCCGAGCATCACGCCCCGGGACGACTCCCCGACGATCTTGTCCACCAGCGTCATCGTCTGGTAGTCGTGGATCACCTGGTACAGGTTCTTCATCCCGCGCGCCTCCAGCGCCGCCCGCACGCTGGCCAGGCCCTGCAGGGCGCCGTCGCGGTGCAGCCGGCTCATGAAGTCCGTGCCGTACCTGTCGTACAGGAACAGCATGAACGAGTACGCGTTGCCGTAGTCGGCGAGCACCCCGCTGGCGTTGGCGCCCTCGCCCCACAGGTTCAGCGAGTTCTCCGGCCCGCCGCAGTCACGCGGGTTGGTGTTGTACGGGGTCTGCACGGTGCCGAAGCCCTGGAAGCAGAAGATGTGGCTGTCGGCGCCCCGGTCGAACACCGTGGCCTGGGCGTCGGCATACCCGGTGACGGTCTGCGCGAAGTCCGACAGGCCCTCGTTCATCCAGGTGGTCTCGAGGGGGTCGGTGTAGTAGTGGGCCAGGTGCTGCCACTCGTGCGCGAACGTCTTCTCGTACTGGCGGGGCCGCGCCGGGCGCGAGGTGCACAGGTCGGCCGTGGGCTCGTCCGGCGGGTTGGCGCCGGTGCGGTGCAGCCAGTCGAACGCGTCGATCGTCATGACGTTGCGGTCGAGCAGCTCGTTGAACTGCGCGGAGAAGAAGCCGGCGATGTAGGTCGGGGCGGCCGGGAACTGGTAGAAGTTGTCGTCCCTGACGTTGTCGACGAGCGTCACGGTGCGGTTGCCCGCGCCGGTGTAGACGCCGCCGTTGCCGTTGGCGTCCGGGCCCAGGACGGCGTGGGTGCCGTCGCGGTCCGGCGGCCGGCTGAAGGCCGCGGTCTCCTTCGGGTACATGGTGGTGTCGAACTCGCGCGCGAGGTCCGTCACCTGGGCGTCGGTGATCTGCGTGCTGCTCGGGATCTGCGTGCGGCAGTCGCCGGCCGGGAAGGCCAGGTCGTTGGCGACCCAGACCTCGATGTTCTCGCCGACGGCGCGCAGCGTGTAGTCCTTGCGGTAGAGCCGGCCGTTGAAGTCGTCCATGCCGAGCCACTGCCGCACGGTGCCGACCGGCGGCGTGTCCGCGGCGGCCTTGGCCCTCGCGTTGGGCCTGGCCTGGTACGCGGAGGGCACCTTGACCGGCTTGCCGTCGAGGGTGAAGTCCTTGCGGGTGAGCTCCCGCACGTCCGACGGCGCCGGTGCCTTCGGCGCGGCCTCCGCGGTGGCGGGAAGGGCCGTGAGGAGGGGTAAGGCGAGGAGCGTGGCTGCGAGCCCGATGATCCGATGGCGCGCCATGGAACCCCCTTTTGTGGGTGTTGCCCGGGTTTGTTGGGGTGACAAGTTGTTATCACCCGGGGCCGTGGGGACGCGCAAGCCGATCAGTTGCCAACAACCGCCGGCCGATTTCGTGCTCGCGCGCCCTCCACGCCGCTCTCCGGGACCGCTCCCCGCGCCGCGCCTAACGCCGGAAGAGCCCCACCGACCACCGGACCGGCCGGCCCTCGGCCGGCGACTGCATGGACAGCTTCAGGGTGATCGTCGTCGTCCTGCCCTTGGTGGTCTTGAACACCGACATGGCCATGGGGTACGGACCCTTGTCCCACACGCCGCACGTGGAACCGCCCCCGGTGTCCGCGTCCGTGAACCACAGGCGCCTGGCCAGGTCGCCGGTGCAGATCTGGTCCAGGCCGATCGGGCGGCCGTCGCCGCGCACCCGGAACGTCACGGACGTCTCACCCGGCCACGTGCCGGTCCGGGTCTCCGCCAGCTTCCAGCCGCCGGCCTCGCGGGGGAACGCCCGGGGCGCGGCGGGCACGACCGGTGGGGTCGGGGGCGTCCACTCGTACACGGCCAGGCTCCAGGGGACACGCTGCTCCTTGATCGGCTTGCAGGGGCTCTTGGGGTCGGCCCGCGAGCACCCCAGGCCCGCCGTGGTCGTGTCGAAGGTGACCGTGATGCGCTTCCCGGCTCTCTTCGGCACCGTCAGCGGCGTCAGCTGCCTTGTGCCGAGGCAGCCGAATCCGTCCGGGCTCGGGCGGCCGTCGACGGACACCCGGGGGCTGACGTGGTTGCGGGCCCGTTGGGAGCAGAAGGCCGCCACGTCCAGGGGCTTGCCCGTGACCGGGACCGTGACCGTGGCCTTCCTGCTGCCCGTCGCCTTGATCGAGGTCAATGCCAGGCGGCGGTAGACGGTGCCGTCCGGCGCGGTGAAGGTCTCCGGCATCGCCGCCGGGTCCGCGTCCTTCACCGGGGGAGTGGCGGGGGTCGTCACCTCCACCGTCGTGTCGCGGCGCTGATCGGGCCCGCCGGGCAGGACCACGACGCCCAGCACGGCGGCCACGGACGCCACGGCGGTCCCGGTCGCCAGGAGCCGCCGCCGCCGGATCCGGCCGACGCGGGCCCGCACCTGGTCGTGGCGGCCCGGGTTGGGCGGGGGAGCGGCGTCGCCGTGCTCGCGCAGGACGTCCCGCAGGTCGCGTACGGTCATCGGGAGACCTCCTCCAGGATCGATTCGTCCACACGCAGCTTGGCCAGGGCCTTGGCGGTCTGGCTCTTGACCGTCCCGGTCCCGCAGCCGAGCGTCCGCGCCACCTCGGCCACCGGCATGTCCTCGTAGAAGCGCAGCACGATCACCGCGCGCTGCCGGGCCGGGAGACGGCCGACCGCCCTCCACAGTGACTCCCGGTCGCCGGCGCGCTCGGCGCCGCCGTCCACGGGCGTGTCCGGCAGGTCGCCGCTGGGCAGCTCGCGCCGCCACCTGCGCCGCCACCACGAGGTGTACGTCGTGACCAGCACCCGGCGTACGTACGCCTCCGGGTCCTCCACGCCCGGCCAGGCGAACCACGCCTTGGCCAGGGACTCCTGCAGCAGGTCCTCGGCCAGCGCCCAGTCACGGGTCAGCAGGTAGGCCGTGCGTAACAGGCGGTCCGATCGTGCCTGCACGAATTCCTGATAGATCGCCCTGTCCGCCACCAGTCCGCCTCCCGCCGGCGCGGCGCGCCGTACGCGTGTCCTCCGGCCCTCCCGGTGAGGGCCACTGCGGCTAGTGACGCATCGACGCGCCCACCCGGTTGCCCGGCAGGAAGCCCTGCTTCCGGGGGAACGGAAAACCGGTCGCCCGGCCCGCGAACCGGAGCGTCAGCGAGGATCAGGTGGCCCGGACCGCGCGCGTGATCGCGAACGGCGCCAACTCGCCCAGCCCGCGCACCGACAGCCGGTTCACCGGGCGCAGCTCGAAGGCGCGGTCGCCCTCCAGCTCCTCGGCCATCTCCGGGTCGGCCAGGATGGTGCCGGGCCGGGCCAGCGCCGTGAGCCTGCTGGCCAGGTTGACCGTCGTGCCGAACACGTCGCCCATCCGCCAGATCACCGGCCCCGCGGCCAGCCCGACGCGCAGCTCCGGCATGCCCCGGACCTTGGCGTGCGTCTCCAGCAGCCGCAGCCCGATCTCGGCGGTCTCGTGCGCCTTGCCCGAGACGAACAGCACCGAGTCGCCGAGCGTCTTGACCACCCGGCCGCCGGAGGACGTCACGACGTCGGCCGAACGGCCCTCGAAGCTGTCGACCAGCGTGGCCAGCTCCCGCTCGGTGATCTGCCGGCTCAGCCGGGTGAACCCGACCAGGTCGGCGAAGCCGACGGCCAGCCGTACCGCGCTGTGGTCCTGGTCGACCATGCGCCCGGCCGCGGCGGCGAGCTGGCGCTGCCACGAGTAGACGAGCAGCCGCGCGAGCGGGGGCACCACCCGGTCGGCCCGGCGGCGCCAGGCGCGGGCCCGCTCGTCCAGCGGCACGCCCGCCTGGTCCAGCTCCTCGGCGCCGAGCTGCGCCTGCGACTCGGCCAGGCGCGTGGTGGCCCGGCCCAGCGAGCGGGCGATGAGCAGCACGTGCTCCTCGTCGTAGACGCCGGAGGAGACCATGCCGAGCAGGGTCTTCAGCGCCTCCACGTCGGAGTCGGTGAACTCGACGGCGTCGTCGGCCACGTTCGGGAAGCCGAGCGCGCGCCAGAACCGGCGCGCGCGGTAGACCGGCACCCCGGCCATCTCCGCGACCTGGTGGCTGGTGTAGCGACGGGGCTCGCGCAGGAACGCCTCGGCGAGCCCGTCCGAATCCTCGCGAGCCACGGCTGCAAGATACACCGTTAAGGGCAGATGGCGCGTCCAAATCCCAAGGTGACCGGACGTGTCCCGCTCCATACCGATCGCCGGGGGCAAGCCCGGTCCGGCCGGACGCGGGCCTGCTCCGGCGCGGCGTGCGGGCGGTCCGGCGGGTCTACTCCGGCACGGTGGGGGGCTGGTCCAGCAGGGCGCGCAGCGCGGGGCGCTCGGCCGCCGGGACGTACCCGGCGTAATAGTCGTACATCGTCTGCCGCGCCAGCCGCGCCGCGAGCGGGCCGTCGCCGTCGCGGACGGCGGCCAGCACCTCCTCGTGGTGGCGGATGCTGCGCCGCATCAGCGCCTCCCGGTCGGGCGCGTCGGCGAGCCGGTCGGCGACCAGGCCGAGCACGATCGAGCGCACCACCTCGACGCAGATCTGGATGAGCTTGTTGCCGCTGGCGCGCGCCACCGCGTCGTGGAAGGCCACGTCGGCGGCGCTGAAGGCGTCGTAGCCCTCGGTGACCGCCGCCCGCATCCGCTCGATGGCCGCCTCCATCTCGGCGAGCTGCCCGGCGGTGCGCAGCCGGGCCGCCAGCAGGTTCGCCGACCCGTCGAGCACCATCCTGAACTGCACGAGCTCACCCAGCGACAGGCCCTCGACCCGGGCCAGCGAGGCCATGGACTTCTGCAGCGCGTCGGAGCTGAACGGCAGGACCTCGGCGCCGTTCGGGTCGCCGGGACGCGAGCGCACCAGGCCGCGCGCCTGGAGCACGCGCAGCGCCTCGCGCACCGTGGAGCGGCTGACCGAGAACTGGCCCATCAGATCGCGCTCGCTCGGCAGCCGCTGCCCAGGGGACAGGGCGCCGCTCTCGATGGCCTGCTCGACCTGCTCCACGATCCGCTCATAGGCGCGTACGGTACGCACCGGCTCGAAGCGTGGACCACTCATGAAGCCCCCTTGACCTGAGCCGTCGTCGGCTGGCAGTGTGCGTAGCCTACTGGTCCGACCAGTGCACTAGCCAGGGCACTAGCCAGGAGGCTTGAAGATGAGGCGCATCGGCATCTGGATCGCCCTGGGCGGTCTCCTGCTGGGCACGGCGGCGTGTGGCGGCGGCTCCGGAGGCCGCTCCGGCGAGACGGCCGCGAAGGAGTCGCTGTCGGTCGGGTTCGTGGCCGAGCCGGCCAATCTCGACTTCACCTCCACCGAGGGCGCCGCGATCCCGCAGGCGCTGCTCGTCAACGTCTACGAGGGCCTGGTCAAGCTCGACCAGGACGGCAAGATCCAGCCGTTGCTGGCCGAGAAATGGGACGTCTCGCCCGACCGCAAGACCTACACCTTCACCCTCCACAAGAACGTCACGTTCAGCAGCGGCGCGCCGTTCACGGCGGACGACGTCGTCTTCTCGCTCGGCCGCGTGAAGACGGACTGGAAGCTGAAGATCAAGTCGCAGCTCGACGTCATCGACAAGGTGGACAAGAAGGACGACACGACGGCGGTCGTCACGCTCAAGCGGCCCAGCAACGGCTTCCTCTACGCGCTGGCCACCCGGCTCGGCGCGATGTTCAGCCGCACCGGCGTCGCCGACCTGGCCAACAAGCCCGTCGGCACCGGCCCCTACCAGCTCGGCGTCTGGAAACGGGGCGACTCGATCCGGCTCGACGCCAACCCGAGGTACTGGGGCGCCAAGCCGGCGGCCGGCGCCGTGACGCTGAAGTACTTCAAGGACGCCACGGCCATGAACAACGCGCTGCTGACCGGCGGCATCGACGTCATCTCCAGCGTCCAGGCGCCCGAGTCGCTGCAGCAGTTCGCCGACCCCAACCGGTTCACCACGATCGAGGGCACCACCAACGGCGAGGTGGTGCTGTCGATGAACAACGGCCGGCCGCCGTTCGACGACAAGAAGGTCCGCCAGGCCGTCCGGTACGCGATCGACCACAAGGCACTGCTCGACACGGCCTGGGCCGGGCGCGGCAAGCCGATCGGCTCCATGGTCCCGCCCACCGACCCCTGGTACGAGGACCGCACCGGCGACTACCCGTACGACCCCGCCAAGGCCAAGGAGCTGCTCGGCGGCAAGACGTACACGGTCAAGATGCGCATTCCCAACCTGCCGTACGCCGTGGCCTCGGCCCAGGTGGTCAAGTCGCAGCTCGCGCAGGTGGGCATCACGGCCGACATCGAGCCGCTGGAGTTCCCGGCCCGCTGGCTGGACGTGGTGTTCAAGCAGGGCGACTACGACATGTCCATCATCAACCACGTCGAGCCCCGCGACATGGGCATATTCGCGGATAAGTCGTACTACTTCAGGTACGACAACCCCGCGTTCGGCAAGCTTCTCGCCTCCGCCGACGAGGGCAGCGAGCAGCAGCAGACCGACGACCTCAAGCAGGCCGCCAAGCTGCTGTCCGACGACGCCGCGGCCGACTGGCTGTTCCTGTTCCCCAACCTGATCGTGGCCAAGAAGGGCGTCACCGGGCTGCCCCAGAACGCCATCGCCGAGTCCTTCGACTTCACCGGGCTCGCCAAGCAGTGATCGTCTACCTGCTCAAGCGGCTGGCGGTGCTCCTCGCGAGCGTCGCCGCCGCGGGCGTGGCGGTCTTCGCGTTCATGGCCGTGCTGCCCGGCGACCCGGCCGAGATCGCGCTCGGCGTCAACGCCACGCCCGAGGCGGTCGCCGACCTGCGCGCCCGCTTCGGCACCGACCGGCCGCCCGTCACCCAGTTCCTCGACTGGTTCGGCGGCCTGGTCCACGGCGACTTCGGCACCTCGTACGTCACCAGCTCGCCGATCGGCCCGCAGATCGCCGACCGCTTCGGCGTGACCGTGGTGCTCGTGCTCGGCGGCATGGTGGTGGCGCTGCTCGTCGCCGTTCCGGCCGGCACCTACGCCGCCGTCCACCACCGCGACCCCGTGGGCGCGGCCATCAGCGCGGTCAGCCAGGTCGGCATCGCGGTCCCCGCGTTCCTCGCTGGCATCCTGCTGGTGTTCGTCTTCGCGGTGAAGGCGCAGGCGCTGCCGTCCGGCGGCTACGTGCCGATCGCCGACGACCCCGCCGAATGGCTGCGCAGCCTGCTGCTGCCGTGGCTGTCGCTCGGGCTCGTGCAGGGCGCCGTCCTCACCCGGTACGTGCGCAGCGCCGTGCTCGACGTGATGCGCGAGGACTACCTGCGCACGGCCCGCGCCAAGGGCCGCGGCCGCATGGGCGCCCTGTGGCGGCACGGCCTGCGCAACGCCTCCATCCCCGTGGTGACCGTGCTCGGCCTCCAGCTCGCCACCCTGCTGATCGGCGCCGTGGTGGTGGAGCGGGTGTTCGTCATCCCGGGGCTCGGCGACCTGCTGCTCAACGGCGTGGCCGGGCGCGACCTGCTGCTCGTCCAGGGGGTGGTGATGGTCCTGGTGGCCGCCGTCCTGCTGATCAACTTCGTGGTGGACGTCTGCTACGCCGCGCTCGACCCCCGGCTGCGAGGCGCCCGATGAGCGGCCGGCGCCTCAACCTGGGCCTGGCGACCGGCGGCGCGCTGGTCGGCGTCGTCGTGGCCGCCGCGCTCGTGTCCTTCGTGTGGACCCCGCACGACCCCACCCTCGTCGACGCGGCCGGCAAGCTGCGCGAGCCCGGCGGCGGCTACCTGCTCGGCGCGGACAAGTTCGGCCGCGACACGCTCAGCCAGCTCATGGTCGGCGCCCGCACCACGCTCTACGTGGGGGTGGTGGCCGTGGGCATCGCCGCCGTCGTCGGCACGCCGCTGGGCGTGGCCGCCGGCATGGCGCCCCGCTCGCGCGGCTGGCTGTCGGAGCTCATCATGCGGGTCAACGACCTGGTGTTCGCGTTCCCGGCGCTGCTGCTGGCCGTCATGCTGGGCGCGGTGTACGGGGCGGGCACGCTGACCGCGATGATCGCGATCGGGGTGGCCACCGTGCCCGCGTTCGCCCGGGTGGCCCGGGCGGCGACGATGCAGGTCATGGTGACCGACTACGTGCTGGCGGCGCGGGCGGCCGGCCGCCGCGGCCCGGCCATCGCCCTGCGGCACGTGCTGCCGAACATCGGCTCGGTGCTCATCGTCCAGGCGTCGGTGTCGTTCGCCATCGCCATCCTGGCCGAGGCGGCGCTGTCGTTCCTCGGCTTCGGCACCCGCCCGCCCACGCCGTCGTGGGGGCGCATGCTCCAGGAATCGCAGGAGCTGCTGTTCTCCACGCCCCGCCTGGCCCTGTGGCCGGGCCTGGCCATCGCGCTGGCCGTCCTCGGCTTCAACCTGCTCGGCGACGGCCTGCGCGACCATCTCGACCCGAAGCTGAGGAACGCCCGTGGTTAGGGGGAGCAGTGCTGACGGTTGACGGGCTGGGCGTGCGGGCCGGAGACCTGGAGCTGGTGCGGGAGGTGTCGTTCGGCATCGGGCCGGGCGAGCGGGTCGGCCTCATCGGCGAGTCGGGCTCCGGCAAGTCGCTGACCGCGCTCGCGCTCATGGGGCTGCTGCCCGACGGCGTCACCGCGTCCGGCACGGCCCGGCTGGGCGGTCGCGACCTGGTCGGCGTACCGGAGCGGCGGCTGAAGGACCTGCGCGGCCGTACGGTGTCGATGGTCTTCCAGGAGCCCATGACCGCGCTCAATCCGCTGATGCGGGTCGGCGCGCAGGTCGCCGAGGTCATGACCCTGCACGGCGTCGCCGCGGGCCGCGCCCGCGAGCGCGCCGCCGAGCTGCTCGGCCGGGTGCGCCTGCCCGACCCGGAGCGGATCGCCCGCTCCTACCCGCACCAGCTCTCCGGCGGCCAGCGCCAGCGGGTCATGCTGGCCATCGCCCTGGCCAACGAGCCCGACCTGCTCATCTGCGACGAGCCGACCACCGCGCTCGACGTGACCGTGCAGAAGCAGATGCTGGAGCTCATCGCCGAGGTCGCGCCCGCGCTGCTGTTCATCACGCACGACCTCGCCGTCGTCGCCTCGCTCTGCGAGCGGGTGCTGGTCATGTACGGCGGGCGGGTCGTCGAGAGCGGGCCCCTGCGCGAGGTGTTCAAGCACCCCCGCCACCGCTACACCGAGGGTCTGCTGGCCGCCTCCCGGCTGCCGCCGCGCGGCACCCGCCTGGCCACCATCCCGGGCTCCGTGCCCGCCGCCGGACGCTTCCCCGGGGGCTGCGTCTTCCGCGACCGCTGCGCCCACGCCACCGAGACCTGCGAGACCGCGCCGGAACTGACCGCGCCGGAACTGACCGCCCCCGACCTGACGGGCCCGGAGCCGAGAGGAGACGGCCATGCCTTCGCCTGCTGGCACCCCCGACGCTGACCCCGTGCGCGCCTCCGCCGGCGCCCCTGCCGCTGACCGAGCCGGTGGTCCCGCCGGCGAGCCGCTGATCGAGGTGCGCGACCTCACCCGCGTCTACCGCCGCCCCCGCACCTCCCTCACCCGCCCCGGCGAGGCCGTGCACGCGCTCAAGGGCGTGTCGCTGACCGTCCACCGGGGCGAGCGGTTCGGCATCGTGGGCGAGTCCGGGTCGGGCAAGTCCACGCTGCTGCGCCTCCTCTGCGCCCTCGACCGGCCCACCAGCGGCTCGGTCACCTTCGCCGGCCGGGAGGTGGCGGGCCTGCCGGAGCGGTCGCTGCGCTTCCTGCGGCGCAGCCTCCAGATCGTCTTCCAGGACCCGATGAGCTCCCTCGACCCGCGCATGCGGGTGCGCGACCTCGTCGCCGAGCCGCTCGTGGCGCTCGGCGAGCCCGTGGGCGACCGGGTCGCCGAGCTGCTGGACGCGGTCGGCCTGCCCGCCTCGGCGGCGGAGCGCTACCCGCACCAGTTCTCCGGCGGTCAGCGCCAGCGCATCGCGATCGCCCGCGCGCTCGCCCCCCGCCCCGAGGTGCTCGTGGCCGACGAGCCGGTCAGCGCCCTCGACGTGTCGGTACGCGGCCAGATCCTCAACCTGCTCGCCGACCTGGCCGACGAGCTGGGGCTCACCCTCGTCTTCGTCTCGCACGACCTGGCCGTGGTCCGGCACCTGTGCGAGACCGTCGCGGTCGTCCACGACGGGCTGATCGTGGAGACCGGCCCGGTGGACGACGTCTGGGAGGCGCCGGGCCACCCGTACACGCGGGCGCTGCTGGCGGCCGTGCCGACCCTGGAGGGAATGTTGTGATCGACGTCGACGCCCGGGGAGTCGTGGAGTTCACCCAGGCGCTGGTGCGCATCCCCAGCACCAACGACCCGGCGCGCGGACGCTGCGAGCGGCCGGCCGCCGAGCTGGTCGAGGCGAGGATGCGCGAGTGGGGCTGGGAGCCGCGCGTCTACGAGGTCGAGCCCGGCCGGCCCAACGTGGTGGCCGTCGTCGAGGGCGGCGGCGGTGACGGGCCGACCCTCATGTTCGAGGGGCACACCGACGTGGTGACCGAGGGCGACCTGTCGAGCTGGACCGTGGACCCGTTCGGCGGCGAGATCCGCGACGGGAAGCTGTGGGGCCGGGGCAGCGCCGACATGAAGTCGGGCCTGGCCGCCGCCCTCTACGCCACGCGGGCGCTCCAGCTCGCCGGGCCGTTCCCCGGACGGATCAAGGTGTGCGCGCTGGCCGACGAGGAGGGCCTGATGATCGGCGCCCACCACTTCGTCGCCGAGGGCCTGGCCGCCGACGTCGACGGCGCGATCGTGGCCGAGCCCGAGGCGGGCGAGATCTGCGCGGTCGCCAAGGGCGCGCTGCGGCTGCGCGTGGACTTCACGGGCAAGATGGCGCACGGCGCGATGCCCCAGCACGGCCGCAACCCCATCCAGGCCGTGGGCATGCTGCTGGTGGGGCTGCGCTCCCTGGAGAAGGAGCTCCAGGCGGCGCATCCCGCGCACGAGCACCTGGGCGAGGTGTACGTGACGCCGACCGTGGTGCGGGCGGGCACCGAGGAGCAGGTCAACGTCATCCCGGCCGTCGCGTCGGTCTTCGTGGACGTGCGGACCATCCCCGGGCTCGCGCACGAGGACGTCGCCGCCCGGGTGCGGGAGCTGGCCTCCCACGACGGGATCGCGGCGGAGGTGTCGATCCTGGTGGACCGGCCGCCGGTGGAGGTGCCCGTGGACGACCCCGTGGTCGCGGCGCTGGCCGGCGCCCACCGGGCCGTGACCGGCGAGGAGCCCGTCTACGGCGGCGTGCCCGGCTCGACCGACGGCACCGTCCTGACGCACTGGGGCGGCGTGCCGTCCGTCGTGTACGGGCCGGGCGGCAAGTGGATCGCCCACCAGGCCGACGAGTACGTCGAGGTGGAGGAGATCGTGCGCTGCGCCCGCGTCTTCGCCGAGGCCGCCCGCCGCTTCCTGACCCGGAGCGCCGGAACCGGGCGGCGGTCGTGAAGGCCGGGCGGGCGAACGCCCTGGTCGACGTGGCCGGGCTGCGCGTCGGGCACGCCGAGCGGGTCGGCGCCGGCTACCGCACCGGGACGACCGTCGTGCTCGCGCCCCCGGGCGGCATGGTGGCCGGGGTGGACGTGCGCGGCGCCGCGCCCGGCACCCGCGAGACCGAGCTGCTCGACCCGCGCAACCTCGTCGAGCGGGTCCACGCGATCACGCTCACCGGCGGCAGCGCGTACGGCCTGAGCGCCGCCTGCGGCGTCATGGAGCGGCTGGCCGACGCCGGGATCGGCTTCCCCGTCGAGGGCGGCGTCGTGCCCATCGTGCCGTCCGCCGTCATCTACGACCTCGGGCGCGGCGGCCGGTTCCGCGCCGTGCCGGACGCCGGGCTGGGCGCCGCCGCCTACGACGCCGCCTCGCCCGCCGAGGCGCGCAGCGGGTCGGTCGGCGCGGGCGCCGGCGCCGTGGCGGGCGGGCTGGCCGGAGGCGTCGGCACGGCCAGCGCCGTGCTGCCCTCCGGCGTGACCGTGGCCGCGCTGGCCGTGGTCAACGCCGCCGGTTCGGTGCTCGACCCGGGCCGCGCGCTGCTGTCCGGCACCCGGTACGGCCTGCCCGGCGAGTTCGGACCGCTGCGCGAGCCGTCGGCCGAGGAGTCGGACGCCTGGCGGCCCGCCGCCGTCACCTCGTTCAACACCACGATCGGCGTCGTCGCCACCGACCTGACCCTGACCAAGGCGCAGTGCGGCAAGCTGGCCGGCGTCGCCCACGACGGGCTGGCCCGGGCGATCCGGCCGGCCCACACCATGGTCGACGGCGACACCGTCTTCGGGCTGGCCACCTGCGGCGAGCCCGCGCCGGACCCCGGCGGGCTGCAGGACCTGCTCGCCGCCGGTGCCGACGTGTTCAGCCGGGCCGTGGCGCACGCCATGCTCGCCGCGACCGGCCGCGAGGGCGCGCCCGCGTACCTCGACGTGTTTCCCAGCGCTCTAGGGGGAGTGGCGTGACGGTGGACGATCTCGACGGGGCGTGGCCGTCCGGGCTGCCCGTGGGCGACGGATGGGTGGAGACCGGGCGGACGGGCGACGTCGTCTTCCCGTACGACGGCTCGGTGGTGGCGAGCGCGCCGGTCGGCACGCCGGAACTGGCCCGCCGCGCCGTCGAGGAGGCGCTCGCGGTGGCGCCGGCCATGGCCGCGCTGCCCTCGCACGCCCGCCGCGCCGCGCTCATGGGCGCGCACGACGCCCTCGCGGCCCGCAGGGAGGACGTCGAGCGGCTGCTCGTGCTGGAGACCGGCAAGCCGCTGGTGGACTGCCGGGTGGAGGTGGCCCGCACGCTCGTCACGCTCGCGACGGCGGCCGAGGAGGTGGCCCGGCTGCACGGCGAGACGGTGCCGCTCGACCTGCTGCCCTCGGGCGAGGGACTGGTCGGGTTCTGGACGCGGCGGCCGATCGGCGTGGTGGTCGGCATCACCGGCTTCAACTATCCGCTGCTGCTGGCCGCCCACAAGATCGCGCCGGCGGTGGCCGCGGGCTGCCCCGTGATCGTCAAGCCGGCCCCCGCGACGCCCCTGGCCACGCTCTGGCTCGTGCACCTGCTGCGCTCGGCGGGCGGGCTGCCCCCGGCCGGCGTGCAGCTCGTCACCGGCGACGTCGAGGTCGGGCGGACGCTGGTGGAGGACCGGCGGATCGGCGCGGTGTCGTTCACCGGCTCGGCCGCCGCCGGCCACGCCATCGCGCGGGCCGCCGCGCCCACCAAGGTGCTGCTGGAGCTCGGCTCGAACGCCGCGCTCGTGGTGGCCGCCGACGCCGACCTGGAGGCCGCCGCGGACGCGGTGGTGCGGGGCGGCTACTACGCCTCCGGCCAGGCGTGCATCTCGGTGCAGCGGGTGCTGGTGGAGGAGCCGGCGCGCGAGGCGTTCGTGTCGCTGCTGGCCGAGCGGGTGAAGGACGTCGTCGCGGGCGACCCGCGCTCGCCGGAGACCCGGGTGGCGCCGCTGATCGACCCGGCCGCCACCGAGCGCGTGCTCGACCGGGTGCGGGAGTCGGGCGGCACGCTCGTCACGGGCGGCGTCCGCGACGGCCGGGCCATCGCGCCGACGGTGCTGACGGACGTGCCGGACGGGGCCGCCGCGTGGGACGAGGAGATCTTCGGCCCGGTCGTGTGCGTGCGCTCCGTGCCCGACCTCGACGCCGCCTTCGCCGCGGTCAACGCCTCCCGGTACGGGCTGCACGCCGCGGTCTTCACCCGCTCGCTGGCCACCGCGTTCGCCGCCGTGGACCGCATCGAGGCCGGGGGCGTGGTGGTCAACGACGTGCCGGGGTTCCGGGCGGACAACATGCCGTACGGGGGCGTCAAGGACTCGGGCGCCGGGCGGGAGGGGCCCCGCTTCGCCATCGAGGAGCTCACGGTCACCCGCATGGCGATCATCCGCCCCTGACCCGGCTTCCCACCGCCGTCTCCTCCTCCTCCTGCTCCGGTACGGGTTCCAGCACCGCGCGGCAGGCGCGGGCCACCAGCTCGTCGACCAGCGGGGGAGGGGGCTGCCCGGCCATCAGGTGGCGCCGCACGGCCCCGTAGGGCAGGTCCACCACGGCGAAGACCAGCCGCTCGCGCCCCACGCCGGGAAGGCGGGCCGCGCACGCGTCGAGCGCCGCCGACAGGCCGGTGTTGACCCCCTCCAGCTCGCCGGCCAGCTCGCCGGGCCACCGGGCGACCAGCTCCCGGCGGTGGAGCAGCACCGTCGCCGCCTCGGCCAGGTGGTCGCGGCACCAGCGCGGGGTGTGCAGGGCGGCCGCCTCCACGTCCGCGGCCGCCAGCGCCTCGACCACGCCGTGCTGGAAACGGCGCACGCCGCGCAGCCACAGCGCGGCCATCAGCAGGTCGCGCGAGGCGAAGCGATGGTAGAGCGAGCCGGTCGGGGCGCCCAGCCGCCCGGCGATGGCGGCCATGGTGGCCGCGGCGGGCCCCTCCTCGGCGGTGATCGCCATCGCCGCGTCCAGGATCCGGTCCTCGGTGAACTTGCCCGGCCTTCCCACCCGCCGCCTCCCGTGATATTAGATGATTGCTTCTAGAATCTATCATCTAAAAAGGGGGCGGCATGAGCCGATCCATCGAGATCGTCCAGCGTTTCTACGAGGCGACCCAGACGGGTGACCGGGCCGGGATCCTGGCGATCCTGCATCCCGCGTTCGAAGCCCGTACCGCGTCCGGCCTGCCGTGCGGCGCCGGCGGCTCCTTCCACGGCCCCCGGGAGGCGATGGCCGGGATCTGGGGCCCGATCAACGCCGCGTTCGACACCGCCCCGTACGCCGAGACGTGGCACGAGGCCGCCGACGGCACCGTCGTCGTCACGGGCGCCTACCGGGGCGTGGCCCGCTCCACCGGCCGGGCGTACGAGGCCGAGTTCGTCCACCTGTGGGAGGTCGCCGACGGCCGGATCAGCCGCCTGCACCAGTACACCGACACGGCGCTCTGGCACCAGGCGCTCACCCCTGCCGCCTGAGGCCGCCCCGGGCGGCCGAGGAGAGTCACAGGCCGGAGCCGCCCGTGGCGTCCACGACGCGGCCCGTCACCCAGCGGGCGTCGTCCGAGGCGAGGAAGGCGACGACGTCCGCGATGTCCTCCGGCCGCCCCACGCGGCCGAGCGCCGCCACCGACGCGGCGCGCTCCCACGCCTCCGGGTCGCCGCGCAGCCAGCTCGCGTTGACGTCGGTGTCCACGATGCCGGGCGCCACCGAGTTGACCGTGATGCCGCGCGGCCCGAGCGCCTTGGCCAGGGTGAGGGTGAAGGTGTCCAGCGCTCCCTTGGTGGAGCTGTAGGCGATGATCTCGGGCATCGCGATGCGGGCGGCGCCGCTGGAGACGTTGACGATCCGGCCGCCGTCGCGCAGCCGGCCCAGCCCCTCCTTGACGATGAAGAACGGCGCCCGCACGTTCACCGCGAACACCTGGTCGAACTCCTCCTCGCTCAGCCCGCCCAGGTCGGAGCTGGTCGCCACGGCCGCGTTGTTGACGATGACGTCCACGCCGCCGCCGGGCGCGAACTCCTCGACCGCGGCGTCGAACGCCTCCCACAGCGCTGCCGCGTCGCCGTGCCGGCCCAGCTCCGCCCGGATCGCGAACGCCCGGCCGCCGTCCTTGCGGATCCGGGCGACGACCTCCTCGGCCGAGGCGGTGTCGCGGGCGTAGGCCACGGCCACCACCGCGCCGTCACGGCCCAGCCGCTCCGCGATGGCCCGGCCGATGCCCCTGCTGCCGCCGGTGACCAGCGCGATCCTGCCGTCAAGACTCCTGCTCATGGGTGCTCTCCAATTCTTGAGTAATCGCTCAAAAAAGACGCTAGCACGATTTGTTGAGTGGTCGCTCTAGAATGGGGGCATGACGACGGGCACAGGGGCGGACGCGGGCCGGCGGGCCGCGCGGGGCAGGCCGCGGGGGTTCGACCGCGAGGCGGCGCTCGCCGCGGCCATGCTGCTGTTCTGGCGGCGCGGGTACGAGGCCACCTCGGTCGGCGAGCTGACCGAGGCGATGGGCATCCGTCCGGGCAGCCTGTACGCCGCCTTCGGCGACAAGAAGACCCTGTTCAGGGAGGCCGTGGCCGCCTACGGCCGTTCGCCGGTCGGCGCGTTCATGGCCGTGGCGCTGGAGGAGGAGCCCTCCGCGCGGGGCGCCTTCGCCCGCATCCTGCGCGAGGCCGCCGTGATCTACTCCGACCCGTCGCATCCCGCCGGGTGCCTGACCATCTGCGCCGCCACCAACGTCGGGGTCGAGGGCGAGGAGGTGGCGGCGTTCCTGCGCGAGCTGCGCAACGCCAACCTGGTCGTCTTCGAGGATCGGCTGCGCGCCGCCCAGCGCGACGGCGAGCTGCCGGAGGAAGCCGACCCGCGCGCCCTGGCGGCCTACTTCGCGACGGTCATCCAGGGCATGTCCCAGCGCTCCCTCGACGGCGCGACGGCGGCCGAGCTGACCGCCACGGCCGAGCTGGCCCTCGCGGCCTGGCCCGCCTGAGAGGGCCGGCCCCGCGAATCGATGAGACAGTGGGGTCATGGATCATGTCGCCCACTTCCACCGCGAGATCGCGGCGTTCCGGGACGCGACGTCCCGCGCGGCCGCACTGGACGGGGCGCCCCTGGTGCCGTCCTGTCCCGGCTGGTCCGTGGCCGACCTGATCGTCCACCTGGGCGGGGTGCACCGAGGGCTGATCCGCATCATCGAGGACCGGCCGGCCTGCTTCCCCGACACGGGCGACCTGTCGTTCCTCCGGTTGCCCGCCGACCTCACGGGCTGGCCGCGGCCGGAGAACGCCCCCAACCGCGGTCCGATCCCGAGCGGGCTGGGCGAGTGGTTCGCCGAAGGTGCCACGCTGCTGGAGGAGCGGTTCGGGGCGCACGACCCCGGCACGCCCGTGTGGACCTGGTCACAGGAGCAGAGCGTCGGCTTCTGGACGCGGACGCAGGCCATCGAGGCGGCCGTGCACCGGTGGGACGCCGAGAACGCGCTCGGCGCGGCCGGGCCCATGGACCCCGAGCTGGCCGCCGACGCCGTGAGCCAGACCTTCCAGGTCATGGCGCCGGCGCGGCGCGGCTGGACGCAGGCGCCCCCGGGGGCGGGGGAGCGGTACCGCTTCCGGCAGACCGACGGCGCCGGCGTGTGGACGGTCCGGTTCGACGCCGACGGCATCCACCTCGCCACGAGCCCGGCGGGTGACGGCGCGGGGGGCGCCGACCCGGATGCCGGCGGCGCCGCCCCCGCCACGGACGACCCCGCCGACGCCGCTCCGGTCGACGTGGAGCTGGCGGGTACGGCCTCGGACCTCATGCTCTACCTGTGGCGGCGGATACCGGCGGATCGGCTGGAGGTCCGCGGCGACCCGGAGTTCCTGGAGCGCTACTTCGTCCTCGTCCCGCCCGTGTGAGCGCGCGCCGTCACGCCCGTACGGCGATCACGTGGGTCAGGGCGGCCACGCGGCGGTACGGGTCCGTGGCGCCCGCCCGCTCCTCGCACGCCAGCAGCGCGGCCAGCTCCGCCTCCCCGGGGAGCTCCGCGTCGTCGGGGGCGGTGTCGGTGAAGACCCGCACCCCGTACCACGCGGCCACGTCGAGCCGCCGCCCGGCGAGCTGGGCGGTCAGGACGTCCAGGCGGTCCGCGCGCGCGGTCACGCCGATGCGGTTGCCGTACGACGGCTCCTCGAACGCGCGCGCCGCAGCCGCCCAGTCGCCTTTCAGTCCGGGCCGCATCGCCAGCCCGTCACCGTTGCGGACCAGCAGCGACACGACACCCCCGGGCCCCGGCAGCCGGGCGAGGTCGTCCAGCAACGGCTCGGGGTCGGCGAAGTACATCAGCACGCCGTGGCACAGCACCACGTCGAAGCTCCCCGGCTCGTACAGCGCCGCCAGGTCCCGCACGTCGCCCTGGACCGCCCGCACCCGGCGCCGCACCTGCTCCGGCTCGTCCGCCAGGGCGACAGCCAGGTCGGCCAGGAGCGCGGGGGAGGAGTCCAGCCCCGTCACCTCGTGGCCACGCCGCGCGAGGCGCAGCGCCTGAGTCCCCTGCCCGCATCCCACGTCCAGGACGCGCAGCGGCGCCCGGTCCGGGAGGTGGGCGGTGAGCTGCCGGGTGACCAGCTCCTGCCGGACGACCTGCCGGAGCGTGCCCAGCCGCGCCCGCCACCGTTCCTCACCCGCCGTGAAACCTGTCCCCATCTCATCCATCGTGTCCATGATCGCGCATGCCGCCGGGCGGGGGGAGCGAGACACGGCACCCGGCGGGCTGCGGCCTCCCGGCGGCCTACCCCTTCGGGTGCCTCGGCCTGATGCGGTGACTGCCGTCCCACCTGTGCGGGCCGTGGCCGTGGCCGAGGCGATGGTGCGACCGGTGCCCGCCCGACCCCCACCCGGTGATCTTGGCCTTGACCTTGTCGTCGTTCTGGTTCCGGCTCCGGTTCTTGGCCTCGCCCCGGGCCTGGCTCAAGGACTTGCGGGCCTTCCTCCTCGTCTCGACCTGCGCGATGGCCACCCCGTCGGGACTGTCGCCGACGGTGACGGTGTCGATGACGGCGTTGGTGGCGATGTTGATCACCGACACGTTGTCCGAGGAGGAGTTGGTGACGTAGGCGCGGGCGCCGTTCGCCGTGATCGCCACGTCTCTGGGCGAGTCGCCGACGGGGATGGTGTCGATGACGGCGTTGGTGGCGGTGTCGATCACCGACACGTTGTCCGAGAGGCTGTTGGTGACGTAGGCGCGCGTGCCGTCCGGGGTGATCGCCACGTCGTTGGGGAAGTCGCCGACGGTGATGGTGTCGACGACGTTGTTGGTGGCGACGTCGATCACCGACACGTTGTCCGAGAAGGCGTTGGGGACGTAGGCGCGCGTGCCGTCGGGGGTGATCGTCACGTTCTGCGGGTTGTCGCCCACGGGGATGGTGTCGATGATGTCGCCGGTCGCGACATTGATGACCGCCACGTTGTCCGAAGCCCGGCTGGCGACATAGGCGCGGGCGCCGTCCGGCGTGAACGCTGTCCCCGCGGGATTGTCGATGCCGGGGATGGTGTCGATGACCGTGTTGGTCGCCGTGTCGATGACCGAGATGC
Source organism: Nonomuraea montanisoli (assembly GCF_013363975.1). Taxonomy (GTDB): domain Bacteria; phylum Actinomycetota; class Actinomycetes; order Streptosporangiales; family Streptosporangiaceae; genus Nonomuraea; species Nonomuraea montanisoli. Next base: position 440,335 of record NZ_JABWGN010000008.1, read on the forward strand.
TGTCCGCGAACGTGTTGCTGACGTAGGCGCGGGTGCCGTCGGGCGTGATCTCGACGTCGCCGGGGACCAGGCCGACGGGGATGGTGGCGATGACGGTGTTGGTCGCGGTGTCGATGACCGAGACGGTGTTCGACAGGGCGTTGGCGACGTAGACCCGGGTGCCGTCGGGCGTGACCGCCACCCCGGACGGGTTGTCGCCGACGGGGATGGTGGCGATGACGGTGTCGGTCGCGGTGTCGATCACCGACACGTCGTCCGAGAGGTTGTTGGCCACGTAGGCCAGTTCCCGCACCTGGGCGACCGCCGCGCCCGGAAGCGACGCCGCCGCGAGCGGCGCCAGGAAGACCGCGACGGCCGCCGCGGCCACGATCGGCCGGACGCGGGACCACCACCCGCCTTCACGAGCAGAACTCCGCACTCCGACCTCGCTGTCGGTCGTGCCCTTCGAACGTGCGAACACGGGACCTCCCTGTCTCCGATGACCAGGAGCCCGTTCTACGCTCGCGGGGCGGACCGCCTCGGACCACGGCGCGCCGGCTTGGGGGTAACGACCGATACCTTGGCCCGCTCATCGGATTGACGGCATTCCGGTCAATCGGCGTCGGCGTGGCGTTGACCATGGTCAACGAGTCGGCACGACGGACCAGCCGTCGGCCCCTGTCGGCCCCGTCTCCCTCGGCCAAAGGCGCGTCCGCTCCCTCGGCCAAAGGCGCGTCCGCTCCCTCGGCCGAGGCGCGTCCGGCCGAAGGCGCGTCACCCGTGCGGCGCCCGGAGTCACCAGCGGCCGGCCACCTCAGGGGCGATGAGCTCGTCGTAGACGTCCCGCACGACGCGCAGCGACTCCGGCGGCAGCGGGGCCAGCCCGGCCGCCGCGGCGTTGGCGCGGGCCTGCTCCGGGTTGCGGGCGCCCGGGATCACCACGCTCACCCCCGGCTGGTCGGCGATCCAGCGCAGCGCGAACTGCGCCATCGTCACCCCCTCCGGCACCAGCGGCGCGAGCCGCCGCACCGCCTCCAGCCCGGTCGCGAAGTCCACGCCGGAGAAGGTCTCGCCGACGTCGAACGACTCGCCGCGGCGGTTGTAGGTGCGATGGTCGTCCGCGGCGAACGTCGTGTGCTCGTCGTACCTGCCGGACAGCAGGCCGCTGGCCAGCGGCACCCGCGCGATGACGCCGACCCCGGCCGCGCGGGCCATCGGCAGCACCTCCTCCAGCGGGCCGAGCCGCAGCATGTTGAGGATGATCTGCACCGTCGCCACCCCCGGCCGGGCGATCGCCGTCAGCGCCTCCTCCCGCGTCTCCACGCTCACCCCGTACGCGGCGATCCGCTCCTCGGCGACCAGCGTGTCCAGCGCCTCGAACACCTCGTCGGAGGAGTAGACCGGCGTCGGCGGGCAGTGGAGCTGCACCAGGTCGAGCACGTCCACGCCGAGGTTGGCGCGGGAGCGGTCGGTCCAGGCGCGGAAGTGGTCCAGCGTGTAAGCGCCGGGTTCCTGGGGGACGCGGCGGCCCATCTTGGTGGCTACGGTGATCTCGCCCGCGGGCCGCGTCCTGAGGAAGCGGCCGACCAGGCGCTCGCTCAGCCCGTCGCCGTAGACGTCGGCGGTGTCGACGAACGTCACCCCGGCCTCGGCCGCGGCGGTGAGCGTGGCCAGGGCGTCGTCCTCCGGGACGTCGCCCCAGTCGGCGCCGAGCTGCCAGGCGCCCAGCCCGACGACTCCCACCCGGCGGCCGGTCCGGCCGAGAACTCGCTGCTCCATGGTGCGCTCCCCTTCCCGGCGCCGCTGGTGTGTGAACGTTAACAGCCGGTACGGGCCACCCGCGACCCGCCCCGCCACGCACAGCGGCCCGGTCGGCCGGGCGGGGCGAGGCGGGTCGACCAGGGGCTCAGTTGGGCGGGTCGAAGCGGCCGTCCACGGCCGTCCAGCCGCCGTCCACGTACAGCACGGACCCGGTGACGAAGCTCGCCGCGTCGCTCGCCAGATACACCACCGCCCCGGCCATCTCCTCGGCCCGCGCCCACCGGCCGAGCGCGCTCTTGGCCGCGTACGCGTCGTACCAGGCGGGACTCTCCTTGATCTGCCGCGTCAGCGGCGTCTCCACCACGCCGGGTGCGACGGCGTTGACCCGCACCCCGTACGGGCCGAACTCGGCGGCGGCCGTGCGCAGGAGCTGCACCAGGCCGGCCTTGGTGGCCGAGTAGACGCTCTGCCCCGGCTCCGTGACCGACGCCCGGATCGACGCGAAGCCCACGATCGAACCACGCCGCCGCTCCACCATCCCCGCCCCGAAGGCGCGCACCACGTCGAACGAGGCCCGCAGGTTGAGGTCCACGACCCGGGCGAACTCCTCGCCGGAGTAGTCCAGCAGCCGCTTGCGGACGTTGGTGGCGGCGGTGAACACCAGCACGTCCGCCGGCTCGGCGGCCGCCGCCTCCCGGACCGCCCCGGCGTCGAGCACGTCGAGCAGCCGGGCCCGGCCGCCGGCCCGCGCGGCGGTCTCCTCGGCGGCCGGCAGGTCGCGGTCCGCGCACACCACCTCGGCGCCGTGCGCGGCCAGGGCCAGCGCGGCCTCCCGCCCGATGCCGCTCCCGGCCCCGATCACCACAGCCCGCCGCCCGTCCAGGCGGAACAACGCGTCGTATCCCGTCATAGGAGGAACCCTAGCGACTGGTCTGACCAGTACACCAGGTATACGAAGCAGGAGTCTCAGCCGAGCGGCAGTCGCCGGGCCGTTCACGCGCGGCCGCTACTCCTGAGCCTTCCGCTGGGCGCGGCGCAGGAAGTCCCGCTCGGCGGCGTTGGCGGTGCGGGCGATCGCCGCCTCGTACGCCTCCGCCGCCTCCGCGTCACGTCCGAGGCGTCTCAGCAGGTCGGCGCGGACGGCGTGGAAGAGGTGGTAGCCGGCCAGGTCCAGACCGTCCACCAGCGCGAGGGCGGCCCGCGGGCCGTCGGTCTCGGCCACCGCGACGGCCCTGTTCAGCGCCACGACCGGCGACGGCGCGACCACCATGAGCTGGTCGTACAACCGCGCGATTTGCCCCCAGTCGGTGTCCGCCGCCGTGCGCGCGTCGCCGTGGACCGCGTTGATCGCCGCCTGGATCTGGTACGGCCCCGGCCGGCCGCGGCGCAGGCAGCGGCGGACCAGCGCGTGCCCCTCGGCGATCAGCTCCCGGTCCCAGAGCGAGCGGTCCTGCTCCGGCAGCGGCACGAGGTCGCCGCCGGGCGTGGTCCGCGCGGCGCGGCGCGCGTCCACGAGCAGCATCAGCGCGAGCAGGCCGAGCGCCTCGGGCTCGTCGGGCATCAGCTCGGTCAGCAGCCGGCCCAGCCGCACCGCCTCCGCGCACAGGTCGTCGCGGACGAGCCGGTCACCGGAGGCCGCGGTGTGGCCCTCGGTGAAGATCAGGTAGATGACGGCGAGCACGGAGCGGAGCCGGTCGGGCAGGTCGGCCTCGCGCGGCACGCGGTACGGGATCCGCGCCTCCCGGATCTTGGCCTTGGCCCGGACCAGCCGCTGCGCCATGGTCGGCTCGCTCACCAGGAACGCGCGGGCGATCTCGGCGGTGCCGAGCCCGCCCAGCAGCCGCAGGGTCAGGGCGACCTGGGCGTTCACGGCCAGGGCGGGATGGCAGCAGGTGAAGATCAGCCGGAGCCGGTCGTCGTGCACGGGGCCCTCCTCGACGGGGGAACCGGGGTCGTCCCAGGCGTGCAGCAGGGCCGCGGCCTCGTGCCGGCCGGCCCGGGACGACTCGCGGCGCAGGCGGTCGATCGCCCGGTTGCGGGCGGTCGTGATGATCCACCCGGCCGGGCTCGGCGGCGTGCCCTCCGCCGGCCAGCGGTCCAGCGCCACGGCGAACGCGTCCTGGACGGCCTCCTCGGCCAGGTCGATGTCGCGGAAGTGCCGGACCAGCACGGCCACCGCCCGGGCGTACTCCCGCCGGAACACCCCCTCGACGTCCACCTCCGCGGACCGGCCCGGGCCGCCGGCCGCCTGACCGAGATCGCGAGCGTCCGAGGCGGGGGAGGAAGGCCCCGGGGTGGCCGGGGCGGGGGAGGAGGGTCGCGGGGTGGCCGGGGCGGGGGAGGAAGGCCGCGTGTCCGGCCCCTCCTGCGCGGAGGGGCCGGACGCGGGCGGCCCGGCGCCGGTCAGGGCAGTTCCCTGAACGGCCGCACCTCGACCGGGAGCCCGCTGGCCGCCGAGATCCTGCGCGCCCACTCCAGCGCGCCGTCCAGGTCGTCGGCCTGGACGATCACGAGCCCGCCGACGTGCTCCTTGCCCTCGGTGAACGGGCCGTCGGTCATGAGCGTGTCACCGTCGCGCACCTGGACCACGGTGGAACTGCTCGCGGGGTGCAGACCCCCGTTGAACACCCACGCGCCCGCCTCCCGCATCTCCCGGTCGACGGCCGCCAGCTCCCGCATGATGGGGCCCAGCACCTCGGGCGGTGGCGGGTCGCCGTCGGGCTGGTACAGGTTGAGCAGGTACTGCTGCCGCATCGGTGCTCTCCTCGCTGTCGTGGCCGGCGTCGTCGCCGTGCTCTCATCCTCCACACGAACGGGACCTCGCGGGATCGACACCCGGCGGCGCCGGATTCACGGCTTCTTCGCTCGCCCCGCCTCCCACTCGGCCCGCGGCAGCTCGTACTCGACCACGCCCTCCTCCGCGCCGTCGATCGCGTGCGGCACCTCATCGAAGACCGTCCGGACGAAGCGCAGGCCGCACTTCTCCATCACCGCCCGGGAGCCGCGGTTCACGGCCATGGTCCGGGCGAACACCCGCCGGGCGCCCAGCTCGCCGAACGCCTTGTCGATCAGCGCCAGCGAGCCCTCCGTCGCGTACCCCCTGCGCCAGGACGCCCTGCGCAGCCGGTAACCCAGCTCCGGCTCCGCGGGGTCGCCGTCGCGGGCGGGCCGCAGGTGGAACCAGCCGACGAACTCGCCCGTGTCGCGTTCGATCGCCGCGAAGAAGCCCGAGCGGATGAACGCCGGGAGGGCCTCGCCCACGATCACCTCGCGCGGGGTCGGCCGGCCGCCGCTGAGGTAGCGCATCACCTCGGGGTCGCTGTCCAGCTCGACCAGCAGGTCGGCGTCCGCCTCGGTGAAGCGGCGCAGGACGAGCCGTTCGGTCGTGAGAAAGATGTCCATGGGTGAACGCTAGCCAGCCGCCCGCGCCCGGCTCGACACGTTTCCCCCGCCGCGCCTGTGGTTGCATGCGGGGGACCGCCGAGGCGGGCGGTCCTCGGTCAGGGAAGGGAGGCGGGGCGGTGAGGCGCACGCAGGCCGAGCGGACGCGGGCCACCACCGGCGAGCTGGTGGAGGCGGCCGGGCTGCTGTTCGGGCGCGACGGGTACGCCGCCACGTCGATCGACGACGTGGCACGGGGAGGGGGTCTGACCAAGGGCGCGGTCTATCACCACTTCTCCGGCAAGGTCGACCTGTTCCGCGCCGTCTTCGTGCGGGAACAGGAGCGCCTGACCACCCTGATCGCCGCGGCCGCCCTCCGCCCCGCGACCGGCGCGGACGGGGCGAACCGGGAGGACGGGGCGAACTGGGAGGACGGGGCGAACTTGGAGGACGGGGCGGAGGGCGCGAACGGGGCGGACCCGCTGGCGGCCGTGCGGCGCGGTGCCCGCGCGTTCCTGCTGGCCTGCGCCGAGCCGGAGACCCGGCGGATCGTCCTGCTGGACGGGCCGGCCGTGCTGGGCTGGGACGAGGTGCGGCGGATCGAGTACGGGCACACGCTGCGGCTGCTGCGCGAGGGGCTCGCCGCCGCGGCGGACGCCGGCCGGATCGAGCCCGGCGACGTGACGGTGCGGGCGCACCTTCTCTTCGGGGCGCTGTGCGAGGGCGCCATGCTCGTGGCCCGCGCCGACGACCCCGGCGCGGCCCTCACCGAGGTCCTCGCCCGGGCGGACGCCCTCATCGCCTCCCTCGCCTCCCTCCCCTGAGCACACGTCGCAGCCGGTGCCCACCCCATCGCCTCCCCGTAGGGGTTGTCCTTGAGCCCCGCCGACGGGACGCGCCAGAGGACCTTCCCGTCGTGGACCCTGCGGGCAGGAGGAGTCCCCGAATGCCGGCAAGGACGAAGTCTTGCGAGGTCAGGCCAGGAGCGCGGCGACCGCGCGGGCGAAGCCCTCCGGGTTGTCGAGCATGATGTTGTGGCCCGCGTCCGGGACCTCCACCAGCCGGACGCCCGCGGCGGCGAGGTCGCCGGGCGCCGCCGGGGCAGCGCCCTCCGGGTACAGGTAGCCGCGCGGGATCGGCAGGGACATGAGCAGCTCGCGCATGACCGGGTCGGTGCCCTTCGCCAGGCTCGTCGCCGTGCGGTGCAGCCCGCGGCGGTCGGCCAGCCGCATGGTCGCCCACCAGTGCGGCCCCACCCGCTCGCGGACCTCCTTCCATCCCCGGCTGACGAAGTCGTCCTCCGTGTAGCTCGCGATCCCGCTGCCGCCGGGCAGGACCAGCCCGGGCGGGTACGGGTCGAGGTTGGCGTCGACGAGGATCAGCCGGCCCACCAGGCCGGGATGGCGCGCGGCCAGGGCGATGGCGACCGCGCCGCCCATGCTGTGGGCGACCACGGACGCCCCCTCCACACCCGCCTCGCGCAGCACCGCGGCCAGCGCGTCGGCGTGGGCCTCCAGCGTGTACGAGAAGTCGGCCGGCCGGTCGCTGACGCCGAACCCGAGCAGGTCCACGAGCAAGGACCGCCGGCCGGTCAGCAGCGGATGGGCGGCCGCCCCCGCGTAGTAGGGGGCCGAGGCGGCACCCAGCCCGTGGACGTACACCACGGCCGGGTCCGCGCCGGGCAGCTCGACCCAGCGCATCCGGGCGCCGCTCGCATGGACGATCGCGTCACGCATGGGTGACCTCCTGCTCACATCGATACATCGGAGCCGAGGTATCTCGGCTTCGATGTACAGTAGTGCACATGTTGGAGTTGGCGATACTCGGGTTCCTCAAAGAGGGGCCGGCGCACGGTTACGAGCTGCGGACGAAGGTGGCCGCGCTGACCGGTCACGTCCGCCCGGTGGCGGACGGCACGCTCTACCCGGCGATCAAGCGGATGGCCGGCGCCGGCTGGATCACGCGCAGGGACGAGCCCGGGGCCGCCGCGGCGCCGCGCCGCGTCCTCTACCTGGCCGAGGCGGGGGAGCGCGAGCTGGAGCGGCGGCTGCGGGACCCCGACCCGCTCGACCTCAGCGACGAGAACCGCTGGTTCACGCTGCTGGCCTTCCTGCGCCACCTGGACGACCCCGCCGCGCAGGCCGGTGTGCTGCGCCGGCGGCTGGCGTTCCTGGAGCAGCCGGCGAGCTTCTTCTACGACGGCGACCGGCCGATGCGGGCGGAGGAGTTCGGCGACCCCTTCCGCCAGGGGCTGCTGAGCATCGCCCGGGCCACCAGCCGGGCCGAGCTGGCGTGGCTGCACGCCACCATCGACTCCCTCGACCGGGCCGCCGGACCATGACGGCCACGTCGTAGCGGCGGCCGGCGCGTCCGCCATCACCGGCCCGGACATCACCCGGCGGCTCCTCCCTACAATGGCCGGGTGAATCTGGATCGGGTCGTGAGCGGCACGTGCTGAGCGCGGCGGGGCTGGGCGCGGAGGAGGAGGCCGCCTACCGGCTGCTGGTCAGGACCACCGAGGCCGAGCCCGACGCCCTGGCCGAGGAGCTGGGCGTGGCGGCCGAGGTCGCGCGGCGGGCGCTCGGCTCGCTGCTGGCCAAGGGGCTGGCGCGAGCCGTGCCGGGAGATCCCGGCCGGTTCACGGCGGTCGCGCCCGACGTCGCGCTCGCCCCCCGGCTGCACCGGCGGCAGGCCGAGGTCGACCGGGCGCGGCATGCCATGGAGCAGCTCACGGGGGAGTACCTCGCGCACGCGCGGCGCCGCGAGGCGGCGCAGCTCATCGAGGTGATCACCAGCCGCACGGCGCTGCGCGAGCAGCTCCGGCTGCTGCAGGACGGCGCCCGCCACGAGGTGCTCAGCCTGTGCCGGGCCGGGCACGTGGCGATGAGCTCGCAGGAGAACACCGAAGAGCTCGCGGCGCTGCGGCGCGGCGTCGGCTTCCGCGTCATCTACGAAGGGGCGTTGCTGGAGGAACCCGGCATGCTGGTCAACCTCGCCGAGGGCATCACGCTGGGGGAGCGGGCTCGCGCGCTGCCCGCCCTGCCGGTACGGATGATCATCGCGGACGGCGAGCTCGGGGTGCTCCCGCTCATCCAGCACACCGACGGCCTGACCCAGCTCACCGCCGCGCTGATCAGGCCCAGCAGCCTGCTCGACGCCCTCAAGGCCCTGTTCGAGAGCCTGTGGGAGCGGGCCACGCCGATCAGCCTCACCAACCCGGGCAGTCCGCTCGACACCGACCACCTCTACCTGCTGTCGCTGCTGGTCGCGGGCGTTCCGGACAAGTCGATCGCCACCCAGCTCAAGATCTCGCAGCGTACGGTGCAGCGCCGGATCGCCTACCTGATGGAGCGGGCGGGTGCGCAGACCCGGATGCAACTGGCCTGGCACGCCGCCCGCGAGAACTGGCTCTGACCGATCAGTAGGCCCTGATCACCGTCTGCCGGACCGCATTGCCGGCCGAGTCGGTGGCGGTGACCCGCAGCGACGGGTGCGGGCGCAGGACGAGCGCGCTGTAGCGTCCGCCGCCGAGCGCGATCACCGGCTGCCTGCCCCAGGTCGCGCCGTCGTCGTACGACAGCTCCAGCTTCAGGTCCTTCACGCGCGCCCCGCTCACGCCCTCCTGATGCCGTACGGTGAAGCCCACCGGACCGGGGCGCTCCGGGCGTACGTCATAGTCGATCTGCAGCAGCGGCAGCACCCGCTCGCCCGGCTTGGAGCGGAACGTCCAGGCCGTCTCGGTCGCGGTCGCGGTGGTCCACTCGTCCGAGGTGCGCCTGGTGGACAGCTCCAGCCGGTAGGCGGCCTCCTGCGGTGAGGCGGGGAACGCGCCCCAGGCGGCGTCGCGCTCCGCCACCAGCGTGCCGTCGCGGAAGAACCGGGCCGACACGGTGTCGTTGTCCACGCCCGCGCGGGAGACGTGACCGGAGGAGTCCACGAACTCGGGGATCCGGATCTCCATCGTGTCGCCCTCGCGGGTGGAGGGCTTGAGCCAGGCGGGGATCGCCGGGCGGACCACCGGGGCGTGCCAGCTCTCGCCGGTCCGCGTGCCGGGCCGGTAGGTGCGCGGCTGCTCGGTCATGCCGTCGAGCAGCCGGCCCATGTCGTCCCAGACGTACTGGTGGTTGACCAGGTGCTGCCAGAAGGAGCCGTCGGCGCTGACGTACTCGGCGCGGCGCAGCGGGGTCTTCACGATCCGCTGGGTCTCCATCTGCTGGCCGAGCGCGTACGACTGCCAGGGGCGCCAGCCGAAGCGCTGCTCCTTGGCCCAGGCGAAGCCCCCGTTGTCGGCATATGTCGTGTCAACGCGTGCGGTGTTGCTGTCGTTCACCTCATGCACGATCCTGTCCGGCACGCGGCCGTCGGAGACCTGCATGACGTCGTAGAGGTACGGCGAGTTCATCATCCCCGTGACCTCGAGCCGCGCGGCGCCCTTCCTGATCCGCTCCAGCATCCGCTGCCCGTCGTCATGGGCGACCACCAGGGCCGGGATCGGCAGGTCGGCGCCGACCGGCTTCCAGCCACGCCCGAACGCGTCGTCGGGGGCCAGCACCAGGATCACGGCGGCCGCTCCCGCCTTGATCGCGGCCGCGGACGGATCGGCCCAGTCGATGTCCTCGCTGCGGATGACCGCGGCCTTGTCCTTGGACTCGGCCGCCCCGTCGGCGAGCCGCCACAGGTGCCGCCCCTCCACGCCCGGCGACCCGCCCAGGAACCCCATCCGGTACGGCTGCCCCGAGCCGGGCACGCGGGCGGAGAGCTTCGGCGCGACGAGCTGCCAGCGCGAGGCGAACTCGAACGAGCCGTCACGCACCGGCTGGGTCGGTGAGACGTTGAGCCCCTCGATGACGTCGAAGTTCATGACGCCCTGGGAGATCTCGCGCGAGCCGAACGCGCGATGGGTGAAGTAGGTGTAGATGCCCACCTGCTCGGCGGGTTCCCTGGTCCTGATGGTCACCGGCGTGGTCCGGCGGAAGTCGAGCACCACGTCCAGGTCGCGGTCGACCTTGAGCTCGGGGATGACGACCATGCCGTCGCGCGGGTGCGTCCGGCCCCAGCCGCCGCCCAGGTTGAGCGACTGCGTCATGTAGGTGCCCTCGGACACCTCGACGGTCAGCCCTTCCACGGGCAGCCAGGTGAACAGGTCGTCCTGCTGCGACGCGCCGAACATCGACAACGTGTCGGCGCCGGTCGGCCGGCCCGCGGCGTCGAGGGCGGTGAAGTGGACCTTGTGCTGCGGTCCCTTCCAGGTCAGCGCCAGCGTGGTGTGCACCTGCTCCGCGCCCGCCGTGGCGGTGACGAGCCCGCCGTAGCGGCCGAAGGAGAGCTTGGCCAGCTCCACCGTGACCTTGACGTCGGCGGTGGCGCCCGCCGCGACCGTCACGGTCCTGGCGCTGAGCACGGCCCCGTCGAGGGTACTGGCCAGCTCCAGCGTGACCGGGGCGGACGTGCCGTTGGCGTAGGTGATCGTGCCCTCGGCCGTGGCCGGGCCCTCGCCCCGCTGGTGCTCGCCGAGGTCGATCACGCCGGTCGCGGTCACGCCCTGGCGCACCGCGCGGGCCACGTCGAGGCGGCCCGCGCCGGCGTCGTCGATCCGCTGGCCCGGGACGGGCTTGGCCGAGCCGATCAGCGCGTCCTTGATCTGCTTCGCCGTCCAGTCGGGGTGGCGCTGCTTGACGATCGCGGCGGCCCCGGCCACGTGCGGCGTGGCCATCGAGGTGCCGGAGGCGGCCGTGTAACGCTCGTCGACCGGCTCGCCCATGGAGGTGCCCGCCGCGCGGGCCGCGACGATGGCCACGCCGGGGGCGGTGAGGTCGGGCTTGGGCGCGTCGTCCAGGCGTGGGCCCCGGCTGGAGAACTGCGCGAGCGCGTCCTTGCCGTCGACCGCGCCGACGGTCAGCGCGGAGGTCGCCGCGCCGGGAGTGCCGATGGAGTAGGCCGAGCCGTCGTTGCCCGCCGCGACCACGAACAGGGCGCCGGTGCGCTCGGTGAGGGTGTCGACGGCGACGCTGAGCGGGTCGGTGCCGTCGGTGGCGCCGCCGCCGAGGCTCATGTTGATCACCGACGCGCCTTCGGCGGCGGCCCACTCCATGCCCTCGATGACGCCGGACAGGGTGCCCGAGCCGTCGTCGCCGAGCACCTTGCCGACCATCAGCTCGGCGGCGGGCGCGACGCCCTTCCTGCCGTCGCCGCCCGCGATGGTGGCGGCCACATGGGTGCCGTGCCCATTGCCGTCCCGGACGCTCTGCTCGCCGGTGAACACCTTGGTCTGCTTGACGCGTCCGGCCAGGTCGGGGTGGGTGGCATCGACGCCGGTGTCCAGCACGGCGACCTTGACGCCCTTGCCGTCGAACCCGGCCTGCCACGCCTCCGGCGCGCCCACCTGCGGCACGCTGTGGTCGAGCGTGGCCTTGACCTTGGCGTCCAGCCAGATCTTCGTCACGCCCTGCGCCAGCGTGGCCCGCGGCTCGTCGAGCGACTTCCACAGCCGGCCGATCGTGCGCTTGTCGGCGGCGACGGCCCGGCCGTTGACGCTCTCCAGCTCGGGCCCGGTGGCGCTCTTCGGGGCGGAGCCGTCGTAGAGGAACAGCAGCGGCAGCTTGTCCGTCCTCGCGTCGTCGTACCCCTGGGCGATCAGCCGGGTGACCGAGAACAGGCCGGGGTCCAGCCGCCTGGCCGCCAGGAAGGGGACGATGTCGTTGGGCAGGACCCGCAGCTCGCCGTTCTCCTCGGTGGTGGTGAACGCCATCCGCTCACGGCCCGGCCCCGGCTTCACCTCGACCGCGTGCCTGCCCGGTCCGGCCTGCCTGACGGTCACCACGTCCCCGGTGATCAGCGTGACCCGGTGGACGCTCCCGTCGGCGGGCTCGGCGGCGGCCGCGGGTAACGGGGAGCTCAGCAGGGCGGCGGTGGTGACTCCCGCCACCGCCACAGGGACGGACCAGTGCATGGGGGCGAAACCTCTCGTAGCAGCAACCAGTGGACACGAGAGTGGGTGATGGGGTGCCGGCCACACCAGGTGTCGCCCGTGCCGTTTGTCTGCCATGTCGCGATTGCGACACCGTGGCGGGGTGCGATGTGACTTCTCATATCGAATTTCTGCGATACTTCGATATGTGGATGCCGCGAAGGCCGGCTCCACGTCGTCGCCGTTCGGCAGGAGGAGACATGGGCGCGATCGACGGGATGGACCTGGGCCGCTTCGGGGTCTGGACGTTCGACTTCGAGGACCAGCCGGCGAGCATGATGCGGGAGTCCGTCCAGGAGCTGGAGGAGCTCGGCTGGCAGGCGTTCTGGATCCCGGAGCGGGACGGGCGCGAGGCGCTGACGCACGCCGGGTTCCTGCTGGCGAGCACCGAGCGCATGACGGTCGTCAACGGCATCGCGCGGATCGGCTCCCGCGGGCCGCGCTGGACCAGGGGCGCGGCGCTGCTCCTCGCCGACGCCTACCCCGGCCGCCACCTGCTCGGCCTCGGCGTCGGCGGCGCCCCCACGGCCCGCCCGCTGCGGGCCATGAGCGACTACCTGGACGAGATGGACGCCGCCACGAGCGCGAACCCGCTGCCCCGCTCGCCGATGCGGCGGCTGCTGGCCGGGTACGGGCCGAAGATGCTGGAGCTGGCCCGCGACCGGGCCCAGGGCGCGCACACGTACCACGTGACGGTGGAGCACACGGCGCAGGCCCGCGAGGTGCTGGGCGAGCGGCCGTTCCTGGGCGTCGAGCAGGCGGTCCTGTTCGAGACCGATCCGGCCACGGCGCGCGCGATCGCGCGCGAGCACCTGCACGGGTACTTCACGAGCCCGTACAACGTGGCCAAGTTCCTGCGGCTCGGCTACACCGAGGCCGACCTCGACGGCGGCCGGGGCAGCGACCGGCTCGTCGACGCCCTGGTGTACTGGGGCGACCTCGACACGATCGTCCGCAGGCTGCACGACCACCTCGACGCCGGGGCCGACCACGTCGGCGTGCAGGTGCTCGGCGTCGAGCCGGGGCGCACGGCCATGCCGCAGTGGCGGCGGCTGGCCGAGGCGCTGCTGCCCCAGGGGGCCGCCCGGTAGCGAAGCTCAGCCCAGGGACGGGTCGTCGGACAGGATCCTCGCGTGCAGGGTCGCCAGGTCCCTGCCGGGGTCCAGCCCCTGGGACTCCGTGATGACCGCCCAGGCCTCCCGGTAGGCGTCCAGGGCCTCCGCCCGCCGGCCGTCCCGGTACAGGGCCAGCATGAGCTGCGCCCAGAGCCGCTCGCGCAGCGGGTCGTCGGCCAGCGCCGCCCGCAGGTGGGCGACGGCCTCGTCCAGGCGCCGCAGCGCCAGCAGCGCCTCGACGTGATCGTGCACCGCGGACAGGCGCCGGCCGGCGAGCTGGTCGGCGGCCAGGCCGAGGAGGTCGGCGCCGTCGCCGAGGCCGTCGAGGGCGGGCCCGGTCCACAGCGCCAGCGCCGCCGCCAGCTCGCGGGCCGCCTCCTCGTACCGTCCGGCCTCCAGGGCCCGCCGGCCCGCGTCGGCCAGGGCCGCGAACCGCACGGCGTCCACGTCGGCGCCGCCGACGCGGTACCCGTGGGGGACGGCCTCGATCCTGACCTCCGGACCGAGCAGCACGCGCAGGTCGCAGACGTAGGTCTTGACGTTGCCCCGCGCGGAGCGCGGCTCCCGGCCGTTCCAGAGCCCGCGGACCAGCCGGTCCACCGAGACGCCCAGGCCCGGGGTCAGGCACAGCAGGGCGAGGAGCTGGCGGTGCTTGCGCCGCGTCACCGCGACGGTACGGCCGTCCGCGGTCAGGACGTGCAGCGCGCCCAGGAGGCGTACCTCCACTCAGGCCTCACGGCGCGACGTAGATCTCACGACAGAGGACGATATGTGATGTTCGCTGACGCTGTGAGGTGAACCGTTTGTGAACCGCCACCTGTGATGATCCTGCCGCGTTCGTCCCGCATGAGGGACACGAGGAAAGGATCGGCACGTGTACAGGAAGTTACTCGGGGTCGCGGTCGCGGCCACCGTCGCGATATCCGTCGCCCCCGCCGTCGCGTACGGCGCCACCCCGGAGTCCGGGACGGCCGCGCAGGGTGACACCCCCACACCCCCGGCCGTCGAGCAGGACGACAGCACGGATGTGCCCGAGGAGAGCGGCCCGGAGGAGACCGCGGAGGACACGGCCAGCGTCGGCAACGTCGACGCCGCCGAGATGGAGGACCTCCGGCAGGCCGCCACCGAGGAAGGCATCACGCTGGAGGAGGCCGTCACCCGCTACGGCTGGCAGGACGACTTCGTCAGGGTAGCCAACCAGGCGCGGGACTCCTTCCCGGACACCTACGCCGGAGCGGTGGTCGCCGAGGACGGTTCCAGCGCGTCGATCGCCTTCAAGGGCGAGGCTCCCGTGACGGTGACGAACCTCGCCAAGACCGTGCGCCACCCCGTGAAGGTCCTCGGCGGCCGGCCGTACTCCGAGGAGGAGCTGCGGCAGACGCTCAAGGCCACGCACTACGAGATCCTCGCCCGGCCCGACGTCGCCACCAGCTCCGGCGAGTACGACGTCGAGACCGGCGTCATCACCATCCAGACGCAGCCGAAGGAGCCGATCACCGACCCGGCGGCCAAGGAGCGCTTCCGCGCTGCTCTGCTGCCCGCCCGGCTGGCTTCCTCCAACCCCGCCATCAAGATCGACATCGAGGTCGCCGACCAACTGGAGTTCCAGCCCCAGGCGTACATCCGCGGCGGCGGTCTGCTGAACACCACGGGCGGCGAAGCGGTCTGCACGACCGGGTTCACCGTCAAGAAGGGCAGCACGACGGGGGTCTCGACGGCGGCCCACTGCGGGTATCCCTCCAAGCAGCGCTACCACAACCACGACACGAACGACTACACCATCGTCACCCGCAAGGGCAGCCACAGCGGCGGCCACGGCGACGTGGCGTGGTTCTCGCGCGGCAGCTACACGGCGGCGAAGACCTTCTACTACAACAAGGGCAAGACCCGGTACGTGGACGAGACCCGCTGGGCCGTGCAGGGCGTGCGCCTGTCGAACTACGGCCGGACGAGCGGCTACAAGTCCAGCGCCAAGATCTACCGGATCAACCTGTGCTTCGACCGGGAGTGCGACATGGTCGCGATGGACAAGGCGGTCACCAAGCCCGGGGACAGCGGCGGTCCCTGGTTCAACGGCACCTCCGCGTACGGCATCCACAGTGGGGTGGCCAAGATCGGCGGGAAGAGCCGCTCGGTGTACAGCGAGGTCAGGTACCTGCCGCAGGCGCTCGGCGTCACGGTCCTGGAGCGCTGAACGCGTCATACGGGGCGGCATCGCACCGGCAGAGTGATCGACACCTGGAGCCCCATGTCGGGTCCAGATTGACGACCAGTGAGGAAATGTGGTCGGGTCGTAACTCTTGTTAGAGATGTGATGATTGAGACCGCTTCGGGGGTAAGGCGTTAGATGTCGCGGTATCCACGGCACGCGTTCGCGCGCGTGCTCGCCTCCGCGTCCTTGGCCGGTGCCGTACTGACGGCGGGTTCCACAGCGGCGGAACCCGCGTCGGCCGCGGAGCCGGCGGGCGCGGCGGTGGACGCCGCGGCGCCCCACCCGATGCGGGGTACCGTCCGGGCGGCGCAAGTCTCCGGCGCCGCCCGGACGGCGCATTCCTCCGCCTCTGCTTCCGGGGCGGAGGTGCGGCCCGTGCCGTCCGTCCGCCGGCCCGCTCCCGCCACCGTGAACGTCCCCATGGAGCCCTCGCCCGCCCTCCGGGAGACCGGAGGGCGGCCCGCCGGCCCCGCCGCGCCGGAGATCACCGTCCCGGCGGGCTCGCGGCTGGTGAGCGAGGTCGAGCGCGAGGCGTCCCGCCAGGTCGGCGCGAAGGGCCCCGACGTGCGGTCCGTGCTCCCCGGCACCGAGGACGCCCGCCCCCTGACGCTGAAGAACCCGTCGGCCGCCCTGTCCCGCTCCCTCGCCGACGCCCTCACCGGCGCGCTGGGCGGAGGGGGAGGGGGTATGGCCGGAGGCAGTGCAAGGGCGGACGGCGCGGCGGTGGCGGCGCCCGGGCTGACGTACCGGCTGTGCGTGGAGAGCGTCGAGGTGCCGGTCTCCTGCTCGGCCGTCCGGCCCGTGGCGGTGCCCGCGATGGCCGACGTGACGGGTGACGGCGTTCCGGATCTGGCCGCCGACCTGGTGCCGGCCGCCCGCCCCCAGGAGGGCGCCGTGGGGCTCGGGTTCGCCGTGCGGCGGCTGCCCGGTGCGGCGGAGAAGCCGAGGGCGCGCGTGTGGGCGGAGTACGACGGGCGGGTCTCGGTCGGGTTCGACGGGCTCCGGAAGGGGGCGTCGCTGTCGGCCGCCGACCGCGGGACGTTCACGGTCGACCTGTCCGGCAAGCGGGTACGGGCCGAGGTCAAGCGCACGGACCCGGGCGCGTCCGCGGCCGTCGTGGCCGGTCTGACCGGCCGTACCGCGGTCAGCCTCACCCAGACGCCCGTCACCGGGAGCCTCACCGTGGACGCCACGCTCGGCACCCCCGCGCTGGAGATGTCCGCCTCCGCCCCCGCCCGGGTGGACGCGGTGGCCGTGGACGGCGGCAGGTACGTCCGCGCGGTGCTCGACCGCATGCCCACCCGCGCCCGGGTCGAGCTGGCCCGGCGCGACGGGAGCGCCCGGGTGCGCTTCTCCGGGTCGAGCCCGGCCGGGCGGGCCGAGCTGCGCAGCTACGCCTACCGCGACGGCCGCCTCTCCCGGGCGATGAGCGCGAAGCTGCGCGACGTCCCGCCGGCGCTGACGGCCTCGTACGAGACCGACCAGGGACGCCACGCGCTGGAGGTGACGTCCGGCGGGGGGCGGGCGGGATCGGCCGAGCTGGTCTGCTTCGACCGGGCCGCCGCCGAGACCGTGCTGCGGGCCGAGCTCGACGGGCTGCCGGCCAAGGTACGGCTGGAGACCGACCCGGCCGCGCGCCGGGTCACCGAGACGTCGGCCTCGGCGATCGGTCGGCTCGCGGTGGTGCTCCAGCGGGGCGGCGGCGCGGTGTCCAGCCCGCGCGGCGGCCACGTCACCATGATCAAGGACGGGGCCGCGCTGGGCGTCTCGGCGCTGGTGTCCGGGGTGTCCGGGCTGGACGTGACCTACGGGGCCACGCCCCGCGCCAGCCTGAAGGGCGCTCCGGGACGGTCGTTCGTCGCCGCGGCGAGCCTCGACGGCACCCGGCTGGCCCGGGTCGAGCTGTCCAACACGCCCGGCGACGTGGACGTGACCCTCGCGCCGGCCGCCCGCAAGGCCGTCTATCGGGGGTCGGGCGTGATCCGCGAGGCGCGGGTCGCGTACACGGACCTGAAGCAGGGGCCGACCCTCGACGCGACCGTGTTCGGGACGCGCGGCGAGGTGGCGGCGTCCTGGACGCTGGGGGAGAGGTCCGAGGTCGAGGTCACGGGCGGCTCGCGGCTGCCCCGGGTCCGGCTGTACGCCGCCAGGGGCCCGGCCGCTCCGGCAGCCCCAGCCGCCCCGGCCGCCGCGGCCCCGGCCGCCACCGCCGCCGCGGCCCCGGGCGCCCCCGCCTCCGTGACTGTGGGCGATGGCGGCAAGGGGGACGACGTGCGGGCGGAGATCGCGGGTGCGGGGCGGCGGGTGCGGCTGGTGGCCGACACCGCGGACCGCACCCTCACCTGGACGTCCGACCGGTCCGTCGGCTCCGTCGCCGCGCTGGCCCGAGCCAAGGTGGACGGCCGGTACGTCAGGGCCTCCGCGCGCGTCACCGGCGTGCCGGCCCGCTTCGACGCCTCCTGGGCCCCCGGGGCGTACCGGTTCCGCGGCCTGTCGGGGCCGGTGAGGTCGGCGGAGCTGGCGTTCAGCAACCACGACGGCGTCCGCGTGCCCACGGGACCGCACCTGGCGGCCCACTACGACGAGGCCACCGGCGACCTCGACGCGAGCGTGCGCGTCACGGGCCTGAGGACCGTGGACTTCACCACGGAGGAGGCGGGCTTCACGGCCGGGCTGGGGGCGGCGCGGCAGCGGCTGGCGCTCGACGCCGACGTCACCCGGGGCGACCTGCGATTCGGGCTGCTGGGACACGTCGGGCCGCTTCCGGGACGGCTGTCCGTCACGTCCGCGAACGGAGTGATCACCTACACCGGCGGCCCGGCCGACTCCCGCGAGGGCGCCGGCGGCGCGCAACCGGGCACCGAGACAGGCACCCGGACAGGGACAGGCACGGGAACGCGGGCAGGCACAGGCGCGCGGGCAGGCACGGGCGCGGAGACAGGGCAGGGCGTGGGCGCCGGGCTGGACCTGCGGGCACGGGCCTGGGCCGGGAAGGTGGGCGCCCTGCGCGGCATGGCCGCCGCCCCGGCCGTGAGCGGCGGCGTCTCGCTGGTCGACGGCCGCTGCGCCCCCGGGACGCCTGGCTGCCAGGAGGGGGCGTTCTGCGTCGCCGGGCGCGGCTGTTTCGGCGTCCAGGCGTACGTGGACCTGAACGGGCTGCCCGACCGCGTCACCGTGGACCCGGCCAGGAGGGCGGTCACGTTCGACGGCTTCCGGCCGCGGGGCGGCGGCCTCGACGTCTACCTCGCCAGCTCCGTCCTCGCGCCCGTCCCGGTGCAGGCGCGCGCCACGCTCACCGGCCTGCCGCGCACCGTCACGAGCATGGCGATCGGGCCGTTCGAGGTGGGCGGGCACGGCGTCGTACGGGCCGCGTACCGGGTGCGCCCGGCCGTGACGCTGGGGTCGCTCACCGTCCACGCGGAGGCGGGCGGCGTGCGCGGGCGGCTGGCCGTCGATCCGGTGCCCGCGGCGCTGGACGTCCAGGGCACGTACGGGGCGCGTACCCGCGTCCGCGTCACCGACTCGGCGCCGGTCAGGCGGCTCAGCGCCGCGGTCACCGTGCCGGGGGCGGGCAGCGGCGAGCTGGAGCTCGGCGACGTGCCGGCCGTCTTCGGCCTGGACACCGACGCGTCCGGCGGCGCCCTG
This sequence comes from Nonomuraea montanisoli, assembly GCF_013363975.1. GTDB lineage: Bacteria > Actinomycetota > Actinomycetes > Streptosporangiales > Streptosporangiaceae > Nonomuraea > Nonomuraea montanisoli. Next base: position 459,395 of record NZ_JABWGN010000008.1, read on the forward strand.
CGCGTCCCCGCCCTCACCTACAAGGCCGTTTCCGCCCCCGGAGCCGGAACGGGCCAGGACGCGGGCGGCAAGACGGGCCGTGCCGCGGCCAAGGGGCTGGCCCCGGCCAAGGGGCTGACCGCGGGCAAGGCCGCGGGCAAGGGGCTGACCGCGGGCAAGGGGCTGACCGAAAGCAAGAGGCGGCTGATCGCGGGCAAGGGGCTGACCGAAAGCAAGAGGCGGCTGATCGCGGGCAAGGGGCTGAACGGCCTCGACGGGCGGCTGGCCGTGGAGGGCGGGCTCGTCGACCCGAGCGGGCGGCTCGGCGGCGTGGCGCTCTCCGTCACCGACCTGGCCGCCGACACCACCATCCGCCCTGGCCCCGGCGGCCAGGGCGCCGACCTGATGTCCAGGCCCGTGCCCACCGGACGGCTCGCGGTGCGCGCCGGCCTCACCATCGACCCGGTCGCCCGCCAGCGCCTGGCCGTCGCCAAGGACGTCCCGTACACGACCGGCTTCCTGTCCTACCAGGTCAGCGGCGAGTTCGGGCTGGAGCGCAGCGCGGTCCAGGACCTCTCGATCGCGGCGCGCCGCGTGTCGTGGCTGCGGGTGCGGCCGGGCAAGGTCCCGTTCGGGCTGAAGGCGCCGGCGGCGGTGGGGTACCTCACGCCGGGCTTCGAGGGCGCGTACGGCCGGCTGGACCTCGCGGCCAAGGGCGTGGACCTGCGGCCCGACGTACGGCTGGACGTGCGCCTGAGCCGCAAGGTCGGCGCCGACGTCTTCCGCGACTCGGTGCGGCTGGGCCGCGCCACCTCCCTCGCGCTGCGCCGCTACGACCAGCGGATGCGGCGCATCGGCGCCCGGCAGTCGATCAGCGCCGCCGGGGTGCGGCTGGCGTGCCTGACGGTGGACGCCCGGCCGGGGTTCGCGGAGGGGCGCGAGGGCAACTCCATCACGCTGCGCGGCGCGGACGGGCCGCAGATGGTGTCGCTGCTCGACCCGGGCGGCCAGGTGCCGGACTACGCGGTGGATCTGCTGACGCACTTCATGTCGCCGTTCCCGGACTCCGGCTGGAAGGTGGCCGGGGTCAAGGCCGGCCACTGCGCCGTCCCCTCCACCCGACCGGACGCCCGCTGACCGTTGTCCCCGGCCGCACGCGAGGCAGATGCACATGACGGCTCGGTGACGGCTCGGTGAGGGAGCAGGTCAGGCGCGGGTGGCGGACTCGGTGAGGGAGCGGGTCAGGCGCGGGTGGCGGACTCGGTGAGGGAGCGGGTCAGGCGGCCCAGGGTCCGGTGCAGGTCGGCCAGTTCGTCCGGCCCCATCCCCGACGCCTCCATGATGCGCCGGGGCAGCGGCTCGGCCCGCGCCCGCAGCAGCGCGCCCTCGGGCGTGAGCCGCACCAGCACCGACCGCTCGTCGCCCGGGTCGCGCTCGCGGCGCACGACCCCGGCCGCCTCCAGGCGCTTGAGCAGCGGCGACAGCGTGCCGGAGTCGAGCCGCAGCGCCACGCCGAGGTCCTTGACCGAGACCTGGCCCCGCTCCCACAGCACGAGCATCACGAGGTACTGCGGGTACGTCAGCCCCAGCGCCGCCAGCTCCCGCCGGTAGACCGCGTCGAGGGCGCGCGAGGCGGCGTGCACGGCGAAGCACACCTGGTCGTCGAGGCGGAGAGCGTCCATGCCCCCATCGTAGCCGATTTGACGGGCATCAATTGAGTTGTGCACAATCGAGTTGCACCCAATCGATAAGGAGCGCAGCCGTGAGCGTCCTCTACACCGCGATCGCCACCGCCGCCGGCCGTGAGGGCCGCGCCGTCACCTCCGACGGCAAGCTCGACGTGGCCCTCGCCCCGCCGAAGGAGCTGGGCGGCACCGGCGCCGGCACCAACCCCGAGCAGCTCTTCGCCGCCGGCTACGCCGCCTGCTTCGCCAGCGCCCTCGGGGTCGTGGCCAGGCGGGCCAAGGCCGACGTCTCGGAGGCGTCCGTCACCGCGGAGGTCGGCATCGGCCCGAACGGCGACGGCGGCTTCGCGCTGTCGGTCGTCCTCCGGGTCGAGCTGCCCGACCACCTTCAGGGGGAGGAGGGGCGCGCCCTGGTGGAGGCCGCCCACCAGGTGTGCCCGTACTCCAACGCCACCCGCGGCAACATCCCGGTCGAGCTCGTCGTCGAGTGACCCGGCGACGGCGGAGCGGGGTGGCCGGGTCAGGTCAGGGCGTCGCCTAGCCGGATGACGGTCAGGCCTGGCCGGCGCACCAGCTCGCGCACCGTCCAGATCTCCTCGTCGACCACCGTCCCGTCCAGCCGCATCCGGGCGCCCACCCGCAGCACCGGCCGTCCCGAGTCGTCGCGCGCGAGCCGCGCCCGCGCCTCGGTGTCGTCCGTGAACAGCAGCAGGAAGTCGCTCGGGTCAACGGGCGCCTCCATGGCCAGGCCGGGACGGAGGCGGGGGTGCGCGATCCTCACCAGGTGATCGTTCATTCCCCCGCACCTACCCGGGAAGCGCCCGGGAAAGCTTCCCCGCCTACGGGATAGCGCTTGCCTGGTCAGATGCGGTGAAATGGCTCCACCCCTGTCCCCGGGTTCCCCAGGTTGGAGATCTTCGTGGCCCTGTTCGACCTGCCGCTTGAGCAGCTCCGCACGTACCGTCCCGAGCGTGACGAGCCCGCCGACTTCGCGGACTTCTGGACGCGCACGCTGGAGGAGGCGCGGGGCTTCGACCTCGCGCCGGAGTTCACGCGCTACGACCTGCCGTTCGCCTCCGTGGACGTGTACGACGTGTCGTTCGCCGGCTGGGGCGGTCACCGGATCAGCGGCTGGTTCATCACCCCGCGTGACGCCGAGGGCCCGATCCCCTGCGTGATGCACTACATCGGCTACAGCGGCGGACGTGGCTTCCCGCACGACCACCTGATGTGGCCGGCCGCCGGGTACGCCGTGCTCGTCATGGAGACCCGCGGCCACGGCGGCGCCAGCGTCGGGCATCCGGGCGCCACCGGCGACCCCCACGGCGCCACGCACCCGCACGCCCCCGGCATGATGACCAAGGGCATCCTCGACCCGGAGGAGTACTACTACCGGCGGGTCTTCACCGACGCCGTGCGCGCCGTCGAGGTGGCCGCCACGCACCCGGCCGTGGACGAGAACCGGATCATCGTCTCGGGCGGCAGCCAGGGCGGCGGCATCGCGCAGGCCACCGCCGCCCTGTGCCCGTCGGTCGCGGGGGCGCTCATCGACGTGCCGTTCCTGACGCACTTCCGCCGGGCCGTCGAGATCACCGATCGCGACCCGTACCAGGAGATCGTGCGCTTCCTCGCCACCCGCCGCGGCGACGAGGAGCAGGTCTTCCGCACCCTGGCCTACTTCGACGGCCTCCACTTCGCCGCCCGCGGCCAGGTCCCCGTCCTGTACTCGGTGGCGCTGATGGACGACGTCTGCCCGCCGTCCACGGTCTTCGCCGCCTACAACCACTGGCAGGGCCCCAAGGAGATCACGGTCTGGCCGTGGAACGGGCACGAGGGCGGCCAGGGCTTCCAGCGCGAGGAGCAGCTCCGGTACGTCCACAAGCTGCTCTCCGACGCCTGACCCGTCCGCTCGCCCCTCACTCCTGGCGCCGGAACGCCGCCGGCCCGGTACGGATGAACGTACCGGGCCGGTGGGCGGGTCCGGGCGCGGCCGGACCGGTGAGAGGTCAGGTGGTGGCGGACTGGTCGGTCACCAGGAACGACACGGCGCCCTTCTCGTCGGCCCCCGCGTCCAGCGACTTGTCGTCGAGCACGGTCGCCGCGACCGGGTCGAGATAGACGCGCGCCCCCTGCTCCTCGACGACGGCGTCGGTCGGCTCCGGCTGGCTGGCCAGCGAAAGGGTGAGCGTGCCCGTGTCCTGCCCCTGCGACGCGATGCGGACGCCGCTCTGCGACGGCTCCGGCGCGGACGCCGTGAGGTCGCGGATGGCCTGGGCAGCGTTTTCTGTCAGGGTGAGCACTAGGCCCCTCCTCGTGGTTGACGTGCAGGAATGTCCTGCCATGCCCGGTTGTCGTGCCCTCAACCCTCCTTTCTCATGATTTTTCAGGATCAGGGGGGCGAGCTGGTGTTAGGCTATGACCCAATATCCGATCCGGTCATAGGTGGTCAGTATGGCTGTGGCGTTCACCGCCGAGGACAGGGAGCGCATCACCGCCTCCCTCCTCGACACCGCCGAGGAGCTCTTCGCGACCCAGGGGCTGAAGAAGACGTCGCTGGAGGAGCTCGTCGCGCCCTCCGGCATCGCCAAGGGCAGCTTCTACGCGTTCTACGACTCGAAGGAGGCCCTCTACAAGGACGTGATGATCCGCAGGGCGCCCCTGGTCGGCAGGCGGCTGGCGGAGGCGTTGAGCAGACCGCCCAGCACGGAGGCGCTGGCCGCGCTCATGCGGGCGGCGACCGAGGTGCTGACCGGCGACCCGTTCTACCGGCGCCTGCTCACCCACCCCGACGAGCTGCAGGCGGTCGCCCGCCGGGTGGGGCCCGAGGAGATCGCCCGCGTCACCCCGCACCTGGTGCAGCCGCTGATCCGCTACTTCGCCCAGGGCCAGGCCGACGGCGTGATCATTCCCGGTGTGCCGCCCGAGATCCTCGTGGGCGTCGTCCGCACGGCCGGGCTCGTCGTGCTGAACCGCGACCGGTTCGGCGCCGACCACGAGCAGGTGCTGGACGCCACCATCGACGCGCTGGCGAGGGGGCTCACCGCATGAGCGTGCTGAAGAGATACGCCACGGCCGCCGGCATGACCGACGAGGCGTGGAGACGCCACGCCAACCCGTGGAGCGTCTGGACCAGGTTCGCGGCCATCCCGCTCATGATCCTGGCCGTCTGGAGCCGGGCGTGGGTCGGCTGGTGGTGCCTGGCCGGGGTGGCGCTGGTCGTCGTGTGGCTGGCGGCCAACCCGCACGTCTTCCCGGCCGTCGAGCGGGCCGAGAGCTGGGCCGCCAAGGGCATCTACGGCGAGAAGCTGTGGCTGTACGACAGGTCGCTCGTCGACGGCGACCACCGGAGGGTGCAGCGGCTGCTGGTCGCCGTCGGCGTCACCGGTTTCGCCCTGCTGATCTGGGGACTGGTGGCGCTGGAGGTCTGGCCGACCGTCTTCGGGGCCACGCTGGTGGTGCTCGGCCAGCTCTGGCGCATCGACCGCCTCGGCCAGCTCTACGAGCGGCACCGCGCCGCCGGCTGACCGGACCGCCGGGCGTCAGAGCAGGTAGCGCAGCCACAGGTACGGCGTCGCCAGCGCGACCGTGGTGACCGTCACGATCAGGCCGTACCGGGTGAACCCCCAGAAGCTGATCCGCGTCCCGTTGCGGGCGGCGATGCCGATCACCACCACGTTGGCCGCCGCGCCGACGGCCGTCGCGTTGCCGCCGAGGTCGGCGCCGAGCGCGAGCGCCCACCACAGCGCCCGCGCCTGGTCGCCGCCCCCGGCGGCATGCACGAGCTGCTCGACGATGGGGCTCATGGTGGCGACGTACGGGATGTTGTCCACGATGGCCGACAGCCCGGCCGAGCCCCACAGCATCGCCATCACGGTGGCCTCCGGCCGTCCCTCGGCCGCCCCGGCCGCCGCCCGCGCCACCTCCCCGATGACCCCGGTGTGGACCAGCGCGCCGACCATGACGAACAACCCGGCGAAGAACACCAGCGTCGGCCACTCGACCTCGGCGATCGCCTCCTCCGTGGTGATCTCCGTGAGCGCGACCAGCGCCCCGGCGCCCAGCAGCGCCACCACCGAGGGCTCGTAGTGCAGCACCGGGTGCAGCACGAACGCCGCCATGACCAGCGCGAGCACGGTCAGGCTCTGCCACAGCAGCCGCCGGTCGGCGATGGCCTCCCGCTCGTTCAGCGCCATGATCTCGGCGGCCCGGTCGGGGTCGTACCGGAACGCGTCGCGGAACAGCACCCGGCACAGCAGTGCGAACACCGCCACCAGCACCACGACCAGCGGCGTCAGGTGCAGGAGGAAGTCGTTGAAGGTCAGGCCGGCCCGGCTGGCGATGATGATGTTCGGCGGGTCGCCGACGAGCGTGGCGGTGCCGCCGATGTTGGAGGCCATGGCCTCGGCGATGAGGTACGGCGCCACCGGCAGCGCCAGCCGCTCGCACACCAGGAACGTCACGGGCGCGACGAGCAGCACGGTCGTCACGTTGTCGAGCAGCGCCGACGCCGACGCGGTGATCACCACGAGCAGCACCATGAGCCGGTACGGCCGGCCCCGGGCACGCTTGGCGGCCCAGATGGCGAGGTACTCGAACACGCCGGTGCGCTTCAGCACTCCCACGATGATCATCATGCCGAGCAGCAGGAAGACGACGTTCCAGTCGATGCCGGTGCGCTCGGAGAAGAACGCCGGCCCGGCGGCGGTGGCGTGGATCACCAGCATGACCGCCGCCCCGCCCAGCGCGGCGGCGACGCGGTGCACCCTCTCCGTCGCGATCAGCGCGTACGCCCCGAGGAAGGCGGCGACCGCCAGCCACGCGGTGAGCGTCACTGCTCGACCAGCCAGTTCATCAGCGCCTGGAGCGTCACTGCTCGACCAGCCGGTCCACCAGCGCCTGGAGCGTCACGGCGCCCCGCAGCCCGCCGGCGTCGACGACGGCCACGAGCGGGCTGTGGGTGCGCGCCATGAGCGCGGCCAGCTCCAGCACCGTCGCGTCCGGGTCGGTCACGGGCAGCTCCCGTGGGCGGGGCGGCATCGCCTCGCGTACCGTACGGCCGGAGATCGAGCGCATGAACACGTCGGCGTGCGCCTCGTCCACCACCCGCGCCAGCGCCGGATCGTCGAGGCAGTAGCCCGGCACGGCCAGCCGCAGCACCTGGGTGCCGGGCAGGATCCCGGCCGGGAGACCGTGCTCGTCCACCACGATCAGGCCCGGCAGGTCGTGGTCGGCCAGCAGCCGGGCGGCGTCGGCCACCGGGGTGTCGAGGCCCACGGTGGGGAAGTCGGCGACGAGGTCACGGGCACGCATGGGGCTCTCCGGGGCATGACGACAGGACCGCCGACCAGCCTTCCCGGCACACCGTGGATCAACCTACCGTCCCGCATCCATGATCAGAAGTGGGCGTCGCGGGTGGGGCGGCGGTTGGACCCTCACGCCGCGTGAGGCCGTAACGTCGCCCACGGCGCGATCGCCGGGTCGTCAAGACGGCGCGGTGAGGGAATGTCGTGTCGTGGTGACGGGAGGAGGGGGCGGTGGTGAGCGTGGTGGTGGTCTGTCCCGGGTGCGGGCTGGCGGCCCCGGCCGGGGGAGGGGCACGACCTGACGCGTACGGGGCGTCGGCGGAGTGCTGGGAGCGTTACGGAGAGCTGCTGGCCCGCTCGTACGGCATCGCCGGCCACCGCCCCGTGCACCAGCTCGTCGTGGACGCGTACGTCGCCCAGCACCCCGGGGGCGACGGCCGGCGGGAGGTCCAGCGCCTGGCGTTGTGCCTGATGACGTTGTGCCTGTTCGTCGAGGAGGGCGCCGACCCCCGTGACGGCCCGGCGCTGCACAAGCGGATGATGGCCGGCCGCCCGGACTACTTCCACTGGCTGCGGCCGCCCCGGCTGGACGGCTTGATGACGGTCGCCGACGTGCTGGCCGCCCGGGACCCGGCCGAGCACGGACGCCTCGTCTGGGAGTGGGGCCGCGACGTGTGGCGGGCCTGGGAACCCTGCCACGCCACGATCCGCGCCTGGAACGCCCGCGCCCTCACCTGACCCGCCTGATCTGACCCGCCCTGATCTGACCCGCAATGACGTGACCCGCCTCGCCCCCTTCCGCCTCGACTCGCCCCGACCTGCCCTGACCTGACCGGGCCGTCGCGCGACCTCGGACGGCGGCCCGTCTTCACGCCCCCGAGAGGTTCCCGGTGTGGCGCACCTCGACCGCCGGGCTATTCGCGCATTTTTCCGGTCTTGTTTGGATATTTCATGATCAGGTGTTAACCCGCTCCCCACACGGTCTGTCCCGGTACACCCCGAACCGCTAGGAGACCCATGCGCCCCCGCCGCGTCCCCGCCCTGCTGACCGCCCCCTTGCTCACCGGCGCCGTGCTCGCCGCGATGGCAGCACTCCCCACCGCCACCGCCTCCCAGGCGGCCACCTCGCGGCAGACCGCCGTATCCACCGGACGGGACGCGGTACGCGTCAACCAGCTCCAGACCATGGCCACCCACAACAGCTACCACCGGGAGCTGGCCGACGCCGAGAAGGACGTCCAGCGCAGGACCGACGCCAACTGGTGGAACCTCCAGTACTCCTATCCGGCGCTCGACCGCCAGTTCGCCGACCAGCGCGTGCGCGGCATCGAGCTCGACGTCTTCCCCGACCCCGCCGGCGGCCTCTACACCGCGCCGCTCGTCCGCCGCGACGCCGGCCTGCCCCCGCTGAGCGACCCCGCCCTGCGGGAACCGGGCTTCAAGGTGCTGCACTGGGCCGACCACGACTACGGCACCGTCTGCTCCACCCTGACCGCCTGCCTGCGCCAGGTGCGCCGCTGGTCCGACGCGCACCCCGGCCACGTTCCGCTGACCATCCTCACCGAGCTGAAGAGCACCGACCCGGCCAAGGAGGCGCAGGGCGGCGCCAAGAGCCCGGCCTGGAACAAGGCGCTGCTGGAGGCGCTGGACAAGGAGATCCGCTCGGTCTTCCCCGCCGAGCGGATGATCACCCCGGACGACGTCCGCCGCCCCGGCCTGACGCTGGAGCAGTCGGTCCTGACCCGCGGCTGGCCGGAGCTCGCGTCCTCGCGCGGCAAGGTGATGTTCTTCATGGACAACCAGACCCCCGCGCTCCAGGCCGCGTACCTGGAGGGACGGCCCAGCCTGGAAGGACGGGTGCTGTTCACCAACTCCCGGCCCGGCCGCGCCGACGCCGCGTTCGTCGGCTGGAACGAGCCCCAGGGCGACAACACCGCGCAGATCCGCGACATGGTGCGGCGCGGCTACTACGTGCGCACCCGCGCCGACGTGCCGTTCACCGAGGCCCGCACCGGCGACACGAGCCGGCTGGAGGCCGCGCTGTCGAGCGGGGCGCAGATGGTCAGCACCGACTTCCCGGTGATCGGCCTGTCGGCGCGCCACGGCAGCGACTACACGGCCGAGCTGCCCGGCGGCGCCGTCGCCCGCTGCAACCCGGTGAACGCGCCGCACGCCTGCCGCGACCGCGCGCTGGAGAGGTGAGGGGCCCGGAAAGGTGACGGGTCCGGGGACAGGTGACGGGGTCCTGGAGTGGCGATGGATCCCGGAGTGGTGACGGGTACTCCGCCTTGCCGCCCGGCGCGGCCGCGTGGCTCGTAAGATCGGGATTTCGCCCGGCGGGCCGAGCCGCGGGGCCCTCTACCCCCGGAGCGGACATGACCTCTGGCACGTACACCGAACCGCACGAACCCGGGCCCGAGATCCCGCTCGCCGGCGGGGACGTCACCGAGGGCGTCGTGCGGGTCGGCGACACGGTGCGCCGTCCGGTCGGGCCCAACGCCCCGCTCGTCCACGCGCTGTTGCGCCATCTGGAGGAGGTCGGGTTCGCGGGCGCTCCGCGGTTCCTCGGCATCGACGCGGCCGGGCGGGAGGTGCTGACCTTCGTTCCCGGCGAGGTCGCCGGGCGGCCGAGGCCGGCGTGGATCGCCGACGAGGAACGGCTGGCCTCCGTCGGGCGGCTCGTGCGCGACTACGACGACGCCGTCGCGGGGTTCGTCGTGCCCGAGGGGGTGCGGCCGGGGTACGGGTTCGCGGAGCCGCCGGGCATGCCGCCCAAGCCCCCGTACCCGGCCGAGCTGGTCGGCCACATGGACTGCACGCCGGACAACATCGTGTTCCGCGGCGGCGAGGCGGCCGCGTTGATCGACTTCGACATGGCGAAACCGGTCGCCAGGGTGGAGGAGGCGCTGAACGTGATGCTGTACTGGGCGCCGCTGGGCGACCCCGCCGACGCCGATCCGCCGCTGCGCGAGGTGAACGTGCCGCGCCGCTGCCGCATCGTCGCCGACGCCTACGGGATGTCGGGCGCCGACCGTTCCCGCCTCGTCGAGGTCGCCGTGCTGCGCACCCGGCGGGCGTGGTTCTCCATGAAGCAGATCGCCGAGGAACGGGGCGGCGGCTGGGCGCGCATGTGGGAGGAGGGCGTCGGCGACAGGATCAAAAGACGCGAGGCGTGGCTGGAGCGCGAAGCCAAGGCCATCGACGCGGCACTGACCGCCCCCTGACCACCCGGCCGACCGCCCCCTGACCACCCGGTCGACCGCCCCCTGACCACCCGGTCGACCTCCGCGTGGCTGCGTGACCGGCTGAACTCCCTGGCCCGCTCGGCGTCAGGGCTGGTCGCGGGACGTGACGATCATCCGGCCTTCGTCCTCGCGCACGTGGTAGCCGGCGTCGGCGAGGAGGGTCCGTAACGCGAGCCGCACCGCGCCCCGGATCAGCCGGTAACGCGCCGCGTGCTCCTCGCCGGGCACGGCGTCCGGCTCCCACGAGACGACCACGCCGCGGCCCGGCTCGTGCCACACCCGCAGCCCGCCGTCGCCGTCCGCGTCGCGGCGTTCCACGGTGAATCCCGCCTCCGAGAGCCGCCGGCGGACCCGGCTCTCCAGCATGGCGGCGTCGATGGGCGGGGGGCTCACGACGATCATGTTCCCGCCGTGGCCGCGTCCATTCCTGACGCCCGGTCACGCATACACCCGTCCGCACCGGCTAGAGGATCTTCCGGACACCGCCGACGACAGACGAGGAGCCGGATCGATGACCTCCGCGACCGTGGCGTCCACCGGGACGTCCCCCGCCCCCGACGGGATCGCCGGCTGGGCCATGGGGCTCATGGACGCGCTCGGCGCGCCGGGCGCCGGGCTCATCGTGGCGCTGGAGCACGTGTTCCCGCCGCTGCCGAGCGAGGTCATCCTGCCGCTGGCCGGATTCTCGGCGGGCAAGGGCCGGATGGCGCTGTGGGAGGTGCTGGTCTGGACGACGCTCGGCGCGGTGGCGGGGGCGCTGGTCCTGTACGGGCTGGGCGCGCTGCTCGGACGCGAGCGCATCCACGCCCTGGCCGCCAAGGTGCCGCTGGTCAAGCCGTCGGACGTCGAGAAGGCCGAGGACTGGTTCGACCGGCACGGCCGCAGGACGGTGCTGTTCGGGCGGATGGTGCCGGTCATCCGCAGCCTCATCTCCGTGCCGGCCGGTCTGGAGCGCATGCCGCTGGCCACGTTCTGCGCGCTGACCGCGATCGGCAGTCTCGTCTGGAACACCCTGCTCGTCGTGGCGGGCTACCTGCTGGGCGACAACTGGTCGCGGGTGGAGCAGTACGTCGGGACGGGCACCAACATCCTGCTCGGCCTCGCCGCGGCGGCGATCCTGCTGTGGGCGGGCCGCCGCGTCGCCGAGAACCGCCGGTCGTCGTCCGGCGACGGGAACAGTCCGGCGCCGGACGGCGACAGGAACAGCACGACGTCCGGCAAGCCCTCCTGAGTCAACGGATCGTCCCGGGTTCGTGGATCGCGACGAGCCGCCGGGGAAGCCTGACTCGCCGGGGAGGTTCGCCCGAACGTGGGGCCGGTCGCCATGGGCGAGGCTTTGCCGCCGCGCGGGCGACCCCGCCGCGAGCCCCTGGCTACGTTGAGAGGTGTTCCGCGCCGCATGGGCGATTCCCGGGAACCCAGTCGACGCTCCGTCCGGTCCGGACCACCCGGACCACCCGACATCCACGGAGTGATCCACGATGCTGAAGCACCTGCTCGTCGCCGCCGCCGTGGTGGCCGGAGCCTTCACCGTCTCGGGCGCCGTCGCCGCCGCCGTGTCAGCGCACCCGGCCCAGCAGACCGGAAGCGCCACGGTGCACGTCCCGGCGAACCTCGAACCGACCATCTACGACAACGAGGACGACGAGGACCGGGCCCGGTAAAGGGAGTTCACACCCGGCGTGCCGGGGGCGGGCCGCGCCATCGACGGGGCGGCCCGCCCCCTCCGCGTCAAGACTCGCCTCCCGCCAAGACGCCGGTCGTCAGGGCCCGGTCGTCAGGGCCCGGTCATCAGACCTCGGCAGTCAGAGCCCGGCAGCCAGAGCCCGCGCGTCAGAGCCCGTACGTCTCCAGCAGGCGCAGCCAGATCTCGCTGACCGTCGGGAACGACGGCACGGCATGCCACAGCCGCTCCAGCGGCACCTCGCCGGTGACCGCGATCGTCGCCGCGTGCAGCAGCTCGGCCACGCCCGGCCCGGCGAACGTCACCCCGAGCAGCACCTGGCGGTCCTCGTCCACCACGGCCTTGGCCCGTCCCCGGTAGCCGTCGCCGAGCAGGTACGCGCCCGACACCGAGCCCAGGTCGTACTCCACGGTCCTGATCCGGAAGCCCGCCTCGCGGGCGGCGGCCTCGGTGAGGCCGACGGAGCAGATCTGCGGGTCGGTGAAGACCACCTGGGGCGCGCCGCGGCCGTCGGCCGTGTCGCGCAGCGCCGGCAGGTCGTCGGGCTCGCCCTTGGCCCGGGCGGCGATGACGTCGCCGCAGACCCGCGCCTGGTACTTGCCCATGTGGGTGAGCAGGTTGCGGCCGTTGGCGTCGCCGACCGCGTACAGCCAGCCGCCGTCGACGCCGGTGGCGCGCATGCTGTCGTCGACCTCGACGTACCGGCCCCGCTCGAGCCCCACGGTGTCGAGGCCGACCTGGGAGGTGGCCGGCTTGCGGCCGGTCGCGACGAGCAGCTCGTCGGCCTCCAGCGGCGGCCCGTCGGGCAGCCGGATCGTCACCTTGCCGCCGGGCTCCGGCCGCTCGACCGCGACGGCGCCGGTGCGCAGCCGCACGTCGATCCCCGCGTCGGCGAACGAGGCGGCCAGCAGCTCGCCGGCGAACGGCTCCATCCGGGGCAGCAGCCGGTCGCCGCGCACGAGCATCGTGGTCTGCCGGGCGCCGAGGCCGTGCATGGCCTGGGCCATCTCGCAGGCCACCACGCCGCCGCCGATGACGGCCAGCCGCTCGGGCACGGACGTGGCGGCGGTCACCTCGTGGCTGGTCCAGGGACTGGCCTCGCGCAGCCCGGGCACCGGCGGGACGGCCGCGGTGCTGCCGGTGGCCAGCACCACCGCGTGGCGCGCGGTGACGGTGCGCTCGGAGCCGTCGGGGGCGGTGACCCGGACGCGGCGCGGCCCGTCGAGCCGTCCGGCGCCGCGCAGGAACGTGGCCGGCACCCCGTCCAGCCACCGCACCTGCCCGGAGTCGTCGTAGTGGGACACCGCCTCGTCGCGCCGGGCCAGCACCTTGCCCGCCTCGATGGGGCCGATCGTCAGGCCGGGCACCCGCCCGACCTCGGCGGCCAGCTCCACCGGACGCAGCAGGGCCTTGCTCGGGATGCACGCCCAGTACGAGCATTCGCCGCCGAGCAGGCGGTTCTCCACGACGGCGGCCGTGAGCCCGCCGCGCACGGCTCGTGCCGCCACGTTCTCCCCGGCCGGCCCGCCGCCGATCACGATCACGTCGAACTCGTCGCTCACGTCCGCCTCCCCAGACTCACCCTCATGCCGACCCCATCAGCCTCTCAGAACCTCACACCGCCCGGTCACGGCGGGGCGGGGGGCATCCCCTTCCACGCGTGCGGGGAGGCGCGCCTTCTTCCGCACGTCCGGGGAACCCCTCCGCGTGTCCGGAGGCGCATTCCTTTCTACGCGTGCGGGGAGGCGCGTCCCCGTCCGGACGTCCGGAAACCCCTCCGGGTGTCCGGGGCGGCGCGTCCCCCTCCGCGTGTCCGGGGAACTCCTCGCGTCCGGGGAGGCACATCCCCTTCCCCGTGTCCTGGGAACCCTTCCGCGTGTCCGGGGAAGCGCGTCCTCCTCCGCGCGTCCCGGGGCGGGATCCTCTCGGACGCGCCGGGGTGCCTCGCCGCGATCAGGGACGGTGCCCCGAGACGTCGACGCCCGAACCGGGGCACGCCGAGCCGGGGCACGCCGAACCCGAGCCAGGGCACGCCGAATCGGCGCGGCGTCAGCGCACGTCGAGGCCCAGGGTGGCGGCCACGACCGTCGCCTGCTGGACGTCGACGACCGCCCCGCCGATCTTGGCGGTGAGCAGGTCGAGCCCGTCGAGGTCGCTGCCCCGCAGATCGCACCGGGTGAGGTCGGCGCTGTGCACCAAGGCGCCGGACAGGTCGCAGCGCAGCAGCGAGGCGCCTTCGAGCCGGGCCCCGGTGAGGTCGGCCTCGCGCAGCCGTACCTCGCGGAAACTGCTGCCCCGCAGGTCGGCGCCCGCGAGCCCGGCGAACGACCAGTCGCCCCCCTCGACCTTGAGCAGCCCGTACGAGCAGTCGTCGAACATGCTCCCCGTCAGCTTGCACCCCCGGAACGTGGCGTCGAAGAACGAGCAGCGCACGAACGTGCAGCTCGCGAACCGGGCGTCCTCGTGGACCGACACGTTGAACCGGACGTCGCGGAAGACGCACTCGTCGAACACGGACCCGCGGTCGGTCGCCTCCGTCATGTCCACGTCGGCGAACAGGACCCGCCGGTGGACCTCGCGGTCCAGCTCGCGGCCGTCCCAGTCGGCGGAGTGGATCTCCGTGTCGGTCGGCGGAGGGCGGTGCCCGTGCATACGTTCGGCCATGCGGGCAGGCTAGCCACCGCCACCGACAAAACCGCGACCGACAAAATGTCCCCGGACCGGCCGTCAGGCGGTCTCGCCGGCGGCGCGCCGGGTCAGCGACGTGATGAGGGGCTGCACGAGCTTGGCCGCGAGCGGCCCGAAGGCGGCCAGGATCAGCACGTACGCCGCCGCCAGCGGCCCGAGGTCCGGGTGGACGCCGGCCGCCACCGCCAGCCCCGCGATCACGATGTTGAACTCGCCCCGGGGGATGAGCGCGATGCCGGCCCGGGCCTGACCGGCGCGGGCGATGCCCGCCCGCCGGGCCGCGTACATGCCGGTCAGCAGCTTGGTCGCCATGCTGACCACGGCCAGTAACGCCGCCAGCCCCGCCACCGGCAGGATCTTGCCGGGGTCGGTCTGGAAGCCGAAGAAGACGAAGAACACCGCGGCGAACAGGTCGCGCAGCGGCTCCAGCAGCGCCCGCGCGTCGTGGGCGAGCTGCCCCGACAGGGCGATGCCCACGAGGAACGCCCCGACGGCCGCCGACACCTGGAGCTGCTGGGCCAGCCCGGCCACCAGCAGCGCGAGCCCGACGACCTTGAGCAGCAGCACCTCGGAGTTCGGGCTGGAGACGAACGCCTCGATGAAGCGGCCGAAGCGCAGCGCGACCAGGAGCACCACGCTGACCGTGGCCAGCGCGATCGCGACGGTGAGCGCCCCGCTCAGCAGGCTCAGCCCGGCCAGCAGGGCCGTCAGCACCGGCAGGTAGAGGGCCATCGTCAGGTCCTCGAACACCAGCAGCGACAGCACCGTCGGCGTCTCGCGGTTGCCGATCCAGCCGAGGTCTGACAGGACCTTGGCGGTGATGCCGGAGGAGGTGGCGTAGGTGACGCCGGCCATGGCGACCGCCGCCACCGGCCCCCAGCCGAGCAGCAGCGCGCAGATCGCGCCCGGCGCGGCGTTGAGCACCAGGTCCACGAGCCCGGCCCGGGCGTTGCCGCGCAGGCTGGTGACGAGCTCGTCGGCGTTGTACTCCAGGCCGAGCGTGAGCAGCAGCAGGACGACGCCCAGCTCAGCGCCCGCGGAGATGAAGTCCGTGCTGGTGGCGAGGGGCAGCACGCCGCCGGTGCCGAAGGCCAGCCCGGCGATCAGGTAGAGGGGGATGGGGGAGATGCCGGCCCGCAGGGCCAGGGCGCCGAGCACGCCGAGACCCAGCAGGACCGCGCCGATTTCGAGCAGGAGGATCGCGGTATCGTGCACCCGCGGCCCTACCCGTGCGCCAGGATGTCGGCCACCTCGGCGGTGCTGTCCGCGCCGCCCACGACCACCACGATGTCGTTGGCCGCGAGGCCGAAGTCGGGGCCGGGGCTGGTGACGACCTGCGGCCCGCGCACCACGGCGACGACGGACGCGCCGGTGCGGGTGCGCACGCGGGCGTCGCCCATGGGCCGCCCGGCGTACGGAGAGGTGGACGGCACGGGGAGCTGGACGCTGACCAGGCCCTCGACCTGCTGGTGGAGCTGGTTGAGCCGCTGCACGATGCGGGGCGCGCCGAGCAGCTCGACCAGCGCCTCGGCCTCCTCGTCGTTCAGCTTGACCGTCTCGCAGGCGCGGTCCGGGTCGCCCTTGTCGTAGATCACGAGGTCGCGGCGGCCGGTGCGGTGGGAGATCACCGCCACGCGTCTGCCGCTCTGCGTCGTGAACTCGTGCCGCAGTCCGATGCCCGGCAGCGCCGTCTGCTCGACCTCCACCCGTCTCCCCGCTCGTGTGATCCGCTGATGACACGGAGACCGTACCATTTAGCGGCTTCCGTCCCAGTTGTGCGAAATGAGGTGAGCGTCAGAGGAGGGCGAGCGCCTGGCGGGCGATCTCCCACTCCTCGTCGGTGGGGACGACGAGCACCGCCGTCGCGGACCCGTCCGCCGACACGAACCGCTCCCCGGAGGCGTCCGCGGCGTTGCGCGCCTCGTCCAGGGCCAGGCCGAAGCGGTCCATCCCGGCCAGCGCCCCGGCCCGGGTGGCGGCGTCGTGCTCGCCGACGCCGCCGGTGAACACGACCGCGTCCACCCGGCCGAGCAGCGCGCAGTAGGCGCCGACGTACTTGCGGATCCGCCGCGTGTAGACCTCCAGCGCCAGGCGCGCCCGCCCGTCGCCGCCGGCGGCGCGCCGGCGCACCTCCCGCATGTCGCCGGACCCGGCCAGCGCGAGCAGGCCGGCCTCCCGGCTCAGCGCCCGCTCGGCCTCCTCGACGTCCAGCCCGCGCGCCCGCTTCAGGTAACCCAGCAGCGCGGGGTCCACGTCGCCGGAGCGGGTGCCCATGACCAGGCCCTCCAGCGGCGAAAGCCCCATCGAGGTGTCCACGCTGCGGCCGCCCTCGATCGCGGTGGCGCTCGCGCCGTTGCCGAGGTGCAGCACGATCAGGTTCGTCTCCTCCGGGGTACGGCCCAGCAGCTCGGCCGCCCGCCGCGACACGTACGCGCACGACGTCCCGTGGAAGCCGAACCGCCGCACCCCCCACTCCCGGGGCACCGCGTACGTGTACGCCTCCGGCGGCAGCGTCCGGTGGAAGGCCGTGTCGAACACGGCGACCTGCGGCACGCCCGGGAAGGCGTCGCGCGCCACCCGCACCCCGGCCAGGTTCACCGGGTTGTGCAGCGGGGCGAGCGGCGCCAGCTCCTCGATGGCGGCGATCACGCCGTCGTCCACGAGCACGGCCTCCCGGAAGCGGGTCCCGCCGTGCACGACCCGGTGCCCGACCGCGACCGGTTCCAGCTCCGGGCCGGCCTTGTCGAACGCCTCCAGCACGGCCGCCAGGGCCTCCGCGTGCCCGGGGAACGCCCGCTCGCACGCGTACGGCCGGCCCCGCCCGGCGTCCGCCCGGTGCGTCAGCCGCCCCTCCTCCTCGCCGATCCGCTCGACCAGCCCCCGGGCCGCGCGCTCGCGGGAGCCGACGTCGATCAGCTCGTACTTGATGGAGGAGGAGCCGGTGTTCAGGACGAGGATCCGTGCGGCCATGTCCACCCGCTGATCTCGGGAGCGTCCTCGCCGTGCTCGCGGGTGTGCGCGCGGGCCCGCAGCCGGGTGTCCGACATGCGCTGGCGCAGGTGCGCAGCGGTGGTGCCGAGACCGGGGACGCGGTCGATGACGTCCATGACGAGGTGGTAGCGGTCGATGTCGTTGAGCATCGCCATGTCGAACGGCGTCGTGGTGGTGCCCTCCTCCTTGTAGCCGCGCACGTGCAGGTTCGCGTGGTTGCTCCGCCGGTAGGTGAGCCGGTGGATGAGCTGCGGATAGCCGTGGAAGTTGAAGATCACCGGCTTGTCGGTGGTGAACAGGGCGTCGTACTCGGCGTCCGTCATGCCGTGCGGGTGCTCCGAGCGCGGCTGCAGCCGCATGAGGTCGACCACGTTGATCACGCGCACTTTCAGCTCCGGCAGGTGCTCGCGCAGCATCGCCGCCGCGGCCAGCGTCTCCAGCGTGGGCACGTCGCCCGCGCAGGCCAGCACCACGTCCGGCGCGGTGCCGTCGTCGGTGCTCGCCCACGGCAGGATGCCGAGCCCGCGCGTGCAGTGCGCGATCGCCTCGTCCATGGTGAACAGGTCGAGCACCGGCTGCTTGCCGGCGACGATGACGTTGACGTAGTCGCGCGAGCGCAGGCAGTGGTCGCCCACCGACAGCAGCGTGTTCGCGTCCGGCGGCAGGTAGACCCGCACCACGGACGGCTTCTTGTTGACCACCACGTCCAGGAAGCCCGGGTCCTGGTGGCTGAAGCCGTTGTGGTCCTGCCGCCACACGTGCGACGACAGCAGGTACGTCAGCGAGGCCACCGGCCGCCGCCACGGGATCTTCTTCGACGACTCCAGCCACTTGGCGTGCTGGTTGAACATGGCGTCGATGATGTGGATGAACGCCTCGTAGCAGTTGAACAGCCCGTGCCGGCCGGTCAGCAGGTAGCCCTCCAGCCAGCCCTGGCACAGGTGCTCCGACAGGACCTCCATGACCCGGCCGCCGGGCGCCAGGTTCTCGTCCGTGGGCTTCAGCTCGGCGTTCCAGGCGCGGTCGGTGACCTCGAAGACCTCCGACAGCCGGTTCGAGGCGGTCTCGTCCGGCCCCATCAGCCGGAACGTGCGCGGGTTGGCCGCGATCACGTCGCGCAGCAGCCCGCCGAGCACGCGGGTCGGCTCGCTGGTCGTGGCGGCCGGCGACTTGACCTCCACGGCGTGCTCGCGGAAGTCCGGCAGCCGCAGCGGCGCCAGCAGCTCGCCCCCGTTGGCGTGCGGGTTGGCGCTCATCCGGCGCGGCCCCTCGGGCACGGTCCGCCTGATCGCGGGCACCGGGCCGCCGTCCGGCGCGAACAGCTCCTCGGGCCGGTAGGAGCGCATCCACGCCTCGAGCTGCTCCAGCCGCTCCGGGTGGTTGCGCACGTCTCCGAGGGGCACCTGGTGGGCGCGCCACGTGCCCTCCACCGGCAGCCCGTCCACCTCCTTCGGCCCGGTCCAGCCCTTGGGGGTGCGCAGCACGATCATGGGCAGCCGGTCGGAGTCGCCCCCCTTGTACGCGGCGATCTCGTCGAACACCGTGTCCAGCGTCGCGGCCATCTCCTGGTGGTCCGGGCCCACCACGTGCGGCAGGTAGCCGTAGCCGCGCATGAGCTGGAGCAGGTCCGCCTCGGGGATCCGGGCCAGCACCGTCGGATTGGCGATCTTGTAGCCGTTGAGGTGCAGGATGGGCAGGACCGCGCCGTCATGGCGCCGGTCGAGCAGCTTGTTGGAGTGCCAGCTCGCCGCCAGCGGGCCGGTCTCCGCCTCGCCGTCGCCGACGACGCACGCGACGACCAGGTCCGGGTTGTCGAAGGCCGCGCCGAAGGCATGCGCCAGCGAATAGCCGAGCTCGCCGCCCTCGTGGATCGAGCCGGGCGTCTCCGGCGCCACGTGGCTCGGGATGCCGCCCGGGAAGGAGAACTGGCGGAACAGCCGCCGCATGCCCTCCTGGTCCTGGCCGATGTCCGGGTACCGCTCGGTGTAGGAGCCCTCCAGCCAGGCGTGCGCCACCGCCGCCGGCCCCCCGTGACCGGGCCCCGCGATGTAGATCATGTCCTGGTCGCGCTGCCGGATGACCCGGTTGAGGTGGGCGAAGCTGAAGTTCAGCCCCGGCGTGGTGCCCCAGTGGCCCAGCAGTCGCGGTTTGACGTGCTCGGGCCGGAGCGGCTCCGTCAGGAGAGGATTGTCGAGCAGATAGATCTGGCCGACCGACAGATAGTTCGCCGCCCGCCAGTATGCGTCGATATCGTCCATCCCATGATGGTTCCTTCAGACCGACGGCTCACACGCGTTGATTAGAACGGCCCTCCTGTGGCAGGGGACCAGGCAACCGGCTGAGTGAGGCGTCATGGACATCCGGTCATCGAGAACACAGGCGTTCGCCATGACATTCACCGAGGCGGACGTGGCGGGGGCACGCGGAGCCGTGGAACGGTTCGCGCTGGCCCACGGCCTGGCGGACGAGCGCGCCGTCGATCTCGTGCTCGCCGTCAACGAGGCGGTCGTCAACGCGATCGCCTACGCCGACGGAAGGGGGGTGCTACGACTGTGGAGGGACGGCGACAGCGTGATGTGCGAGATCCGTGACTACGGGAGCGGGATCTCCGGGCGCACGCTGGACAAGGAGGACCCGCCGCCCATGACCTCGGCGGGCGGTTGGGGCATTTGGCTCATCAGGCGCCTGGCCGATAAGGTCGCCATCACGACCGGCCCGGACGGCACCGCCGTGCGCATCGCGATGTCGCTGCCCGGCCGGGAGCGCGAGGCGACCTGACGGCGCAGCCCATCCACGCAGGCCAACCACCCAGGCAGGCGACCCGTGAACTCCGATCGCGGCCCGGCGGACACTCCTCCGCTGCTCGACACCTTCTTCGAGAAGGACACCCTTTCCGGCACGCGCGCCGACGCGCAGCGCCTGTCGGAGGCCAACGGGCTCGAGTCCACCCGGCTCCTCGACTTCGTCATGGCGGTCAACGAGTGCCTGGTCAACGTCGTCGCCCACGCGGGCGGACGCGGCCGGCTGCGCCTGTGGCACGACGGCGACCGGCTGCTGTGCGAGATCCGCGACTTCGGCCCCGGCATCCCGGCGTCCTTCCTGGAGGAGACCGACCTGCCCGCCCCCTCGCAGGTGGGCGGGCGCGGCATCTGGCTGATCCGCCGCCTGACCGACGGCGCCGCCTTCGCCACCGGTCCGGGCGGAACGACCGTTCACATGGTGATGAAGACCACACGATAGGCTGCGCCCCATGGGGCTCCGTAGCGCGCGGTGGTACTCCGGCGACGACCGGAACTCCTACATCCACCGCGCCTGGATGCGCCGCGGACTGCCCGCGTCGGCCTTCGGCGGCGACCGGCCGCACATCGCGATCGCCAACACCGCCTCCGACCTCACCCCCTGCAACGCCCACCTGAACGAGGTGGCCGAGAGCGTGCAGCACGGCGTGTGGGCCGCGGGCGGCGTCCCGCTCGACCTGCCCGTCGTCTCCCTCGGCGAGACCAACCTCCGGCCCACCGCCATGCTGTGGCGCAACCTCGCCGCCATGGCCACCGAGGAGATGCTGCGCGCCAACCCGATCGACGGCGTGGTGCTGCTCGGCGGGTGCGACAAGACGATCCCCTCGCTGCTCATGGCCGCGGCCTCCGTCGACCTGCCCGCGCTCGTCGTGCCCGGCGGCCCCATGCTGACCGGCCACTACCGCGGCGTGCCGCTCGGCTGCGGCACCGACGTGTGGCGGCTCAGCGAGGAGGTGCGCGCCGGCACCCTGTCGCGCGAGGCGTTCCTGCGCTCGGAGTCGTCGATGGTGCGCAGCCGCGGCCACTGCAACACCATGGGCACCGCCTCCACCATGGCCTGCGTGGCCGAGGCGCTCGGCATGACCATCCCCGGCACCGCCGGCACCCCCGCCCCCGACAGCATGCTGCTCGAACGCTCCCACGCCGCGGGCGAGCTGGCCGTCGAGCTCGTACGGCGGGAGCGCCGCCCCAGCCAGGTGATGACCCGCGGCTCGTTCCTCAACGCGATCGTCACCCTCGCCGCGATCGGCGGCTCCACCAACGCCGTCATCCATCTGCTGGCCATCGCCGGCCGCCTCGGCGTGCCGCTCGACCTCGACGACTTCGACCGCACCGGCGCCGGAGTCCCGCTGCTCGCCGACCTGCAGCCGGCCGGCCGCCACCTCATGGACGACCTGTACCGCGCGGGCGGGCTGCTGGCCCTGCTGCGCGAGGTCGAGGACCTGCTCGACCCGCGTCCCGTCACCGTCACCGGCCGGCCGCTCACCGCCTACCTCGCCGAGGCCGAGATCTGGGACGAGACCGTCATCCGGCGGCGCGCCGAGCCGCTGCTGCCCGACGCGGGCATCGCGGTCCTGCGCGGCAACCTCGCCCCCGGCGGCGCCGTGATCAAGCCCGCCGCCGCCTCGCCCGGGCTGCTGCGCCACCGCGGCCGGGCCGTCGTCTTCGACAGCGTCGAGGACCTGCACGCCCGGCTCGACGCGCCCGGCCTCGACGTGGACGAGACCTCCGTCCTCGTGCTGCGCGGCTGCGGCCCCAAGGGCTACCCCGGCATGCCCGAGGTCGGCAACCTGCCGCTGCCCGCCAAGCTGCTCGCCAAGGGCGTGCGCGACATGGTGCGCGTCAGCGACGCCCGCATGAGCGGCACCGCCTACGGCACCGTCGTCCTGCACACCTCGCCCGAGGCCGCCGCCGGCGGGCCGCTGGCGCGGGTCCGCACCGGCGACCCGATCGTGCTCGACGTGGCCGCCCGCCGCCTCGACGTCGACCTGCCCGACGGCGAGCTGGCCGCCCGCGACCCCGTCACGACCGGCCACGCCCGGCCCGTACGCGGCTGGGAACGCCTCTACGTCGACCACGTCACCCAGGCCGACCGGGGCGCCGACCTCGACTTCCTCATCGGCTCCGGCGGCGACGCGGTGGGCCGCGACTCCCACTGACCCCGTCCCCTCTCCCCGCGGCAAAGAGTGGCCTGCGCCATGCGCGGAATCCGTCCCCCGGGGTACGGGGTTACGGAACCATGTGAACCGTGTGATCGGATTGACGGCACCCTTGAACGATGACGCAGGAGGACAAGTGAGCGGCGACATCACCCGCAGCCAGGAGTGGGCGGCGCTGGGCAAGCACCACGAGGAGCTGGCCGGCAGGCACCTGCGCGAGCTGTTCGCGGAGGATCCGGGGCGCGCGGAGCGGATGACGCTGACCGCCGGCGACCTGTTCCTCGACTACGCCAAGCACCGCGCCACCGGCGAGACGATCGACCTGCTCGTGGCGCTGGCCGAGCGGGCCGGGCTGCGCGAGCGGATCGACGCCATGTTCTCCGGCGAGCACATCAACGTCAGCGAGGACCGCGCCGTCCTGCACACGGCGCTGCGCCTGCCGCCCGGCGCCGACCTGACCGTCGACGGGCAGGACGTGGCCGGCGACGTCCACGCCGTGCTCGACAAGATGAGCGCCTTCGCCGAGCGGGTCCGCTCCCAGCAGTGGCGCGGCGCCACCGGGCAGCCCATCGCCACCGTCGTCAACATCGGCATCGGCGGCTCCGACCTCGGCCCCGCCATGGCCTACGAGGCGCTGCGCGACTACGCCGACGCCGGCATCGAGGCCCGGTTCGTCTCCAACATCGACCCGGCCGACATCACCGGCACCCTGGCCGGCCTCGACCCGGCCACCACGCTCGTCGTGGTCAGCTCCAAGACGTTCACCACGCTGGAGACGCTCACCAACGCCAAGGTGGCCCGGCAGTGGCTGGTCGGCGCGCTCGGCGAGGAGGCCGTGGCCAAGCACTTCGTGGCCGTCTCCACCAACGCCGCCAAGGTCGCCGAGTTCGGCATCGACACCGACAACATGTTCGGCTTCTGGGACTGGGTCGGCGGCCGCTACTCCTACGACGGCGCCATCGGCCTCTCCCTCATGATCGCCATCGGGCCGGAGCGGTTCCGCGAGATGCTGGCCGGCTTCCACGCGATCGACGAGCACTTCCGCACCGCCCCGCTGGACGCCAACATGCCGGTCCTGATGGGCCTGCTCGGGGTGTGGTACACCGACTTCTTCGACGCCGAGACCCACGCCGTCCTGCCCTACAGCCAGCGCCTGCACCGCTTCCCCGCCTACCTCCAGCAGCTCACCATGGAGTCCAACGGCAAGTCGGTGCGCGCCGACGGCGAGCCGGTCACCACCGACACCGGCGAGATCTTCTGGGGCGAGCCCGGCACCAACGGCCAGCACGCCTTCTACCAGCTCCTCCACCAGGGCACGCGCCTCGTCCCCGCCGACTTCATCGGCTTCGCCGAGCCGTACGAGGACCGCGAGGGCATGCACGACCTGCTGTCGGCCAACCTGTTCGCGCAGAGCTCCGCGCTGGCGTTCGGCAAGACCGCCGGGGAGATCGCCGCCGAGGGCACGCCGGCGCACATCGCGCCGCACAAGGTGATGCCCGGCAACCGGCCCAGCTCCACCATCCTCGCGCCCAAGCTCACCCCGTCCACGCTGGGGCAGCTCGTCGCCCTGTACGAGCACATCGTGTTCGTCGAGGGCACGATCTGGGGGATCGACTCCTTCGACCAGTGGGGCGTGGAGCTGGGCAAGAAGATGGCGCTCGACCTCGCGCCCGCCCTCACCGGCGAGCAGCCGCCGAGCGACCTCCCGGACCCGTCCACGGCCACGCTCGTCCGCCGCTACCGCGAGCTGCGCGGCCGGCGCGCCTGACCCTCTCGGCGGCCCCGGCGGGTGGCGCCGCCGGCCCGATTGACGTGGCGTGCCGGGGCACCGGAGGATCTCTCCCATGCCAGTCATCCCGGTTCCCGGCCGCCAGCACACCTGGGCCGCCCTCACCCCGGCCACCGCGTACGTCTTCGGCGTCGAGAGCGCCGACGACACCCGCGTCGTCCAGCACTACTGGGGGCCGAGGCTGCCCGGGGCCGCGCTCGAGGAGGTCGCCGCCGACGCCACGGCCTGGTTCGTCACCGGTTTCCACGACCCGGCCGACGTCTGCGAGCTGCTGCCCGTCGACGGCGGGCGCCGCTGGGGGGTGCCGTCGCTGCAGGCCGTGTATCCCGGCGGCGTCCGCTCGGTCGAGCTGTCCTTCGACCGGGCCGTCGAGCACGGGCCCGGCGAGCTGGAGCTGGTGCTGCGCGACCAGGTCCACGGCCTGCGCGTCGGCCTGTTCGTGCGCGTCCACGACGACACCGACGTGGTCGAGCGCTGGACCGCGGTGACCAACGAATCCGGCGAGCCCGTCCACCTGCAGCGGCTCGACTCCGGCGCGTGGGCGCTGCCCGAGCAGGCCGGGCACCGCTGCACCGGCGTGGCCGGCGCCTGGGGCCGCGAGACCCGGCTCCACCGGGGCGAGCTGCCGGTCGGCGAGACCACGTTCACCAGCAGGACCGGCACCACCTCGCACCGGGCCAACCCCTGGATCATGATCGGCGACGCCGGTGAGACCACCGGGGAGGTGTGGAGCGTCGCGCTGGCCTGGAGCGGCTCGTGGCGGCTCACCGCGCAGCGCCGCCCCGAGGGCGACGTGGCCGTCACCGCCGGGTTCGGCCACGAGGGCCTCACCTGGCCCCTCGCGCCGGGCGCGGCCCTGCGCACGCCGTCCGCCCTCGGGCTGCACACCACCGGCGGGTACGGCGCCGCCAGCCGCGCCTGGCACGCCTACGCGCGCGGGCACGTGCTGCCCACCCCGGCCGAGGAGCGGCCCGTCCTGTACAACTCGTGGGAGGCCACCGGCTTCGACGTCACCGAGGACGGCCAGCTCGCGCTCGCCCGGCGGGCCGCCGAGCTGGGCGTCGAGCTGTTCGTCGTCGACGACGGCTGGTTCGGCACCCGCACCGACGACACGCGCGGCCTCGGCGACTGGTGGCCCAACCCCGACCGCTTCCCGCAGGGGCTCGGCAAGCTGTTCGACGGCGCCCGCGACCTGGGCATGCAGGCCGGGCTCTGGGTGGAGCCCGAGATGGTCAACCCCGACAGCGACCTCTACCGCGAGCACCCCGACTGGACGCTGCACTTCCCGGGCCGCCGCCGCGACACCATGCGCAACCAGCTCGTCCTCAACTTCGGCCGCGAGGACGTGCGCGCCTGGGCGCTCGCCTGGCTGGACGGGCTCGTCACCGAGTACGGCCTGGCCTACCTCAAGTGGGACATGAACCGCAGCTTCAGCCAGGCCGGCTGGGCCGAGGGCGGCGACCTGCTGTGGATCGAGCACACCCGCGGCGTGTACGCCATCATGGACGAGCTGCGCGCCCGCCACCCCGGCCTGCGGATCGAGTCGTGCTCCGGCGGCGGCGGCCGGGCAGACCTCGGCATCCTGCGCCGCACCGACCAGGTGTGGACCTCCGACAACACCGACGCCCGCGACCGCCAGGCCATCCAGGACGGCTTCTCCTACCTGTACCCGGCGAGCGTGATGTCGTGCTGGGTGACCGACAGCCCCAACCCGATCACCGGGCGGGAGGTGCCGCTGCGCTACCGCTTCCACGTGGCCATGGCCGGCACGCTCGGCATCGGCGGTGACCTGACCCGCTGGAGCGAGGAGGAGCTGGCCGAGGCGCGGGAGCTGGTCGCCGCGTACAAGGAGGTGCGGCCGGTCATCCAGCACGGCGAGCTGCGCCGCCTGACCGGCTCGCCGGGCGTCACGGCCTCGGCGGTGCAGTACACGCTGGGCGACCGGGTCGTGGTGCTCGCCTACAACCCGTACAAGCTGGACGAGCGGCCGCCCCGCAGACTGCGCCTGGAGGGGCTCGACCCCGAAGCGCTCTACGAGGACGGGGCCGGCGTGCGCCGGCACGGGGCGGCGCTCATGCACCACGGACTGACCCCGGCCTCGTGGTCGCTGTACGGGCCCGACTACCGCAGCGAGATGGTGGCGCTCCGCCGCGTCCAGGGCGGATCATGACGGGATGGACATCAAACAGCTCATCGAGAAGTCCGGGGACGCCGGGGTCGTGAGGCGCGTCTTCGGTGAGCCTGTGCGTCAGGGCGATGTCACCGTCGTCCCGGTCGCCCGCGTCGCCGGAGGGGGCGGCGGCGGCGAGGGCAGGCGCCAGGCGGCGGAGGGGGAGGAGAGCGGCACGGGCAGCGGCGGCGGCTTCGGCTACGCCGCCTGGCCCGCGGGCGTCTACGTGATCAAGAACGACGACGTGCGCTGGCAGCCCGCGGTGGACGTCACCCGCATCGTGATCGGCGGCCAGATCACCTTCGTCGTGCTTCTGCTCATGCTCCGGTCCATCCTCAAGAAGCGCCGCCGCCGTTAGCCCGGCGAGGGTCCCGTACGTTTTCCGGGCGTACGGGACCCTCCGCCGTTCAAGGGGCGGATCAGGAGACGGTGACGCCCAGCAGATGGCCGATGCCGAAGGTCACGGCCGCGGCGCCGACGCCCAGGGCGAGCTGGCGCAGGCCGCCCAGCCACCAGGGCCGGGCCGTCATGCGCGCCACCACCGCGCCGAACCCGAACAGCGCCAGCACGCTCAGCACCACCGCCACCGTCAGCCCCGACGCCCCGAACAGGAAGGGCGCCAGCGGCACCAGAGCCCCGGCGGCGAACGCGCCGAACGACGAGGCGGCGGCCAGCCGCGGCGAGGGCAGGTCGTCGGGGTCCACGCCCAGCTCCTCGCGCACGTGGACGCGCAGCGCCTGCTCCGGGTCCGCCGACAGCCCGGCGGCGACCTTGCGGGCCAGCTCGGCGTCCAGTCCGCGGGCCCGGTAGAGGGCGGCCAGCTCGGCCTGCTCACCCTCCGGGTTGCGCGCGAGCTCGCGCCGCTCCACGGCGATCTCGGCGCGCATCAGCTCCGTCTGCGACTTCACGGAGGTGTACTCGCCGGCGGCCATCGAGCACGCGCCCGCGACCAGCCCGGCGAACCCGGCCAGCACCGCCCCGCGGCCCGCGCCCGCGGCGCCCACGACACCGGCGATCAACGCGAAGTTCGAGACGAGTCCGTCCATGGCGCCGAACACCGCCGGCCGCAGCCATCCGCCCGTCACGTCACGGTGGGTGTGGTGCAGCTCGGGGGACTGCGGCTGGGCGAGCTCGACGGTCATGACAATGCCTCCAAATGCCTATTTCTATGTGAAATTTAGGCATAGTTCCGGAGGAGCCGCAACGAAGGCGAGGCTTGCCTGAGCTGCGGC
Source organism: Nonomuraea montanisoli (assembly GCF_013363975.1). Lineage (GTDB taxonomy): Bacteria > Actinomycetota > Actinomycetes > Streptosporangiales > Streptosporangiaceae > Nonomuraea > Nonomuraea montanisoli. The sequence goes on from NZ_JABWGN010000008.1 coordinate 487,118, forward strand.
GTTACCGGGGAAGCCGGGCCCGGATCGAACACCTGCTCGGGCCGTGGGAGGTCCCGGACGGGCTGGGACCCCAGGTCAGGACGGGTGCCGCGACAGGCGCGCCGAAGGGTGGCGTGGAGGGTCATGACGCATCGGCCGGGGGCGGTCACTGACCGCCCCCGGCCGATCTTTCGAGGCGTTACGGGTGTGCGCGAAGAGCGGGCGCCGGATCGGTCGCGCCGGCTTCGGCCGGCGGGACGGCGGAGCCCGGCGCCGGTCCGGTGGCGGGCCGGGGCGCGGGCAGAGGCGCGGGCAGGGCGGGGCCGTGGACGAGCGCCGAACAGTCGGCGATCGCCTCGGTCAGCAGCTCCCGCAGCAGCGTGTCCGGGTCGGGGATGCACGCCTGCACGATCCCCACCACCGACAGCTGCACCGCGTTCGGCGCGGCGTAGCGGCGGAAACCCTTCTCCGTGAGCTTCGCCGCGCGGCTGAACTTCCTGGCCTGCTCGGCCGCGCGCGGCACCTGGGCCAGTGCCGCTTCGCTGCGCTCGCTCAGCCGCCCCGGCGGTGCCCCGTCGAGGCGGCACATGACCTCCTCGGCCGCCAGCACCGAGACCGCCAGCGCGAGCTGCCGCTCGGCGGCCGCCACCGGCAGCGCAGTCGTCGCGCACCGGAGGGAGATCTGCGCGTCGAGGCGCAGGTCGTCGCCGGCCAGGCCGATGATGGACGGGACCAGCTCGATGAGCCTGCCCCGGTTGTCGTCGCTCGTGTTGTCGTTGACCAAGCGGGCGAGCGCGGCCAGCAGCGGGTGCGTGCAGGCCGGGTGATCGCTCCACCGCTCGCCGGCGAGATAGGACGCCAGCTCCATGAAGCAGGCACCGCGCTTCGGGTTGCGATGTCTCCCTCGGGACAGGACCGGCATGTGATCGAGGTAATTGTCCACGGGTGCTCCAACTCGACGGATCGCCGTGATTCCAGTCTGCGCCGCCGATCGCGGGAGCGCCAGTGATGGGATGTTCGCCGCCTGCTCGGCCATGTCCCTGGGGTGCGGCCGGCAAGGATGGGGGAGACATCGGAGGAATGACGGCTTCGGGGCGATGGCGCACCCCCGGCGGTTGGTGCCCGGATCGCCGGGTACGTAGCTGCTCGGAGACCTGTGCCGCGGAGGTGCCCGGCGCGGGGGCGAGCGGCGTGAGAACCCCGTCACCGTGCGGATTCGCGGTCAACGGCATGATCAAATGTGATCGAAAAGGAGAGCGCCCGGGGACGGGCACGTGCTAGGTTTCCGACACTTCCCGACTCGAGCGCCGGGCGGCGGCCGGGGTGTCACAGCCGCGCGGAGCTCCTCATCCGGATGGGGGCACCGACGGTGAGGTGGGCGCTGCTGCTCACGGCCGCGACGACGCTGTGGCTGGCACAGCCCGCCGCGGCCCAGGCCACGGAAACGACCGGCACGACGGCGCAGGCCGCGCGCGCGGTTGAATCGACGGGCACGGCCGCGGCGAAGGGCGCGGTCGCGGCGGCGCGAACGAGCGCGGACAGGCGTGTCGTCTTCATCGGCGTGCCCGGCCTGCACTGGAACGACCTCGACCCGGCCCGCACCCCCCACCTGTGGGGGCTCGCGGGCCAGAGCGCGCTCGGATCGGTCTCGGTCAAGACCGTCGGCACCGTCGCGTGCCCGTACGACGGCTGGCTGAGCGTCTCCGCCGGCATCCGCTCCGCGGTCGGCCACGGCTGCGGCCTGCCGCCGGAGCCCGAGACGCGCGGCACCGGCGCGGTCGTGCCCGGTTTCCAGGACCTGCGCGGCCTTCGCGACGGCACGTACGCGGGCACGCTCGGCCAGGCCGTCCACGCCGCCGGGCAGTGCACGGCCGCGGTCGGCCCGGGGGCGGCGCTCGCCCTGGCCGACCTGGAGGGCAAGGTGGACGTGTACGCCGCCGAGCCCGCCGCGCTGGCCGACTGGACGCGCTGCCGCGTGACGGCCGTCGACGTGAACGAGCTGATCACCCCGTACGTCTCCGGCGGCGGGCTGCCCGCCGAGCCCGAGGCGCTGACGCCGGCGCGGCGCGAGGAGGCGGCGCGCGCCGCCGACGCGAAGGTCGGCGAGGCACTGGCCAGGATCCCGGCCGGCAGCGACGTGGTGCTGGCCGGCATCGGCGACCACGGCACCATGCCGCACCTGCGGGTGGCCATGTGGAAGGGCTCCCAGGCGAAGCCGGGGGCGCTGCTCGGCACCACCTCGACCCGGCGCGACGACATCGTCATCCTGCCCGACATCGCCCCCACCGTGCTGGCCGCCGCCGGCATCGCGGCGCCGGCCACCGTCATCGGCGTCCCCTGGCACCCGGGCGCCGTGCTGAAACTGGACGAGGCCGTCGCGCACCTGCGCGAGTCCGACCTGACCGGCACCACCGTGCGCTCCACGACCGGCCTGTTCTTCACCGGGTTCGCCATCCTGCAGGTGTCGTTCTACGTCACCGCCTACCTGCTGCTCTCGCGCCGCAGGCGGCCCTACGCGGTGGGCGTCGCCGCCCTGGGGGTCGCCTCGATCCCCGTCTCCACGTACCTGGTGAACCTGCTGCCGTGGGTGCGCGCCGGCGTGCCGACCGCGGCCCTGGTCGGCGGGGTGCTCGGGATCGCGGCCCTGATCGTCCTGGCGGCCGTGGCGGGCCCGTGGCGGCGCCATCCGCTCGGCCCGCCCGCCGTGGTCGCCGGGGTCACCGCCGCCACCCTGGTCGGCGACCTGCTGAGCGGCACGACCCTGCAGTTCAACAGCCTCATGGGCTACACCGCCGTCGTGGGCGGCCGCTACTACGGGCTGGCCAACATCCCGTTCGCGCTGCTGGCCACCGCCGTGCTCATGGTGACCGCCGTCGCCGCCGACCACCTCGTGCGGGTCGGCCGCCGGACGGTCGCGGTCGCGCTGGTCTCCACGCTCGGCCTCGTCGCCATGCTGCTGGCCGGCTGGCCGGGCGTGGGCAGCGACTTCGGCGGCGTGATCGCCTTCGTGCCCGGCATCGCGGTGACGGCGATGCTGGTGGCGGGACGGCGGGTGTCGCTGATCAAGCTCGCCGGGTTCTGCGTGCTGGGCGGCGTGGCGGTGACGATCATCGCGGTGCTGGACCACACGCGGCCCGTCGCGTCGCAGACGCACCTCGGCCGGTTCGTCGGCCAGGTGATCGACGGGACGTTCCTGCCCATGATCGGCCGCAAGCTCGGGGCGATGCTCAACACCATGCTCTCGCCCAACCTCATGCCGATCGTGATCGTCGGGCTGGCGTTCCTCATCTTCGCGCTGCTGCGGCCGGCCAAGGTGAGCGCCGGCCTGGTGCCGCAGGCGTTCGCCCGGGCCCCGATGCTGCGGGCCGGCCTCGTGGGCGCGCTGGTGAGCGGCGTGGTGGGCATGCTGGTCAACGACTCGGGCACGGCGGTGCTGTCCATGGCGGTGTCGCTGGCCGTGCCGCTGGTGCTGTACGCGGGCCTGCGCTCGCCGATGCCCGAGCCCGAGGCCGGCGACGCCCAGCCCGACGCCCTCGAACCCCACGGCGCGGCCCCCACCCCCGCCTGACCCCTCCGCGTACCCGCCCGCGCCCCGCGTCCCGCTCCCGCCGAGCCGGGGCGCGGGTGCGACGGCCCTCTGTCCCGCGGCCGCTCTTGAAGTTTTCTTTTAGTTCATCGCCAAGTCTTGAAAGTTATAGTCGCGAGCGATTGAGTTCGGTCGTGCAGACCCTCCGTTACGTGGCCGCCGCCGCGTCCGCGCTCCTGTTAGGAGTCGCGCTCCCGGCGCAGGCCGACCCCCAGCCCCCCGCCGAGGACGCGCTCGAAGCGTCGTCCTACCCTCCCGCCTCCACGCTCCTGGCCGACGCCACGGCCACCGCCGCGGCAGCCACGCAGCGGCTGGAGACCGACAAGCGGACGCGGCCCGTCGCCCCCGGCGTCTCGCTCACCTCCTTCGACAGCTACGACGCGCTCGGCTGGCTGCGCGGCGACGCCGTCACCGCCGACCTCGGCGGCGCCAAGGCCGACTACGTCTACTCCGGCGAGGTCACCAAGACCGAGCCGCTGTCCGGCCCCGCCAAGCGCGCCCGGGCCGTCGTGGCCGTCAACGGCGACTTCTTCGACATCAACGCCTCCGGCGCCGCCCAGGGCGTCGGCATCCAGAACGGCACCCTCATCCAGTCGCCCGTCGCAGGCCACGAGAACGCCGTCGCGATCACCGGCGACGGCGTCGGCCGGGTCCTCAAGGCGTACTTCGAGGGCACCGCCACCCCGGCGGGCGGCGCGCCGGTCACGCTCACCCAGTTCAACCAGGTGATCCAGAAGGACGGCGTCGGCCTGTTCACGCCGCTGTGGGGCTCCTACACGCGGGCCCGCGCCGTCGAGGGCGCCTCCGCCGTCACCGAGGTCGTCCTCAGGGACGGCGTCGTCGCCGAGGTGCGGCAGGCGGCCGGCACCGGCCCCATCCCGGCGGGCACGACCGTCCTGCTGGGCCGCGACGGCGGCGCCGCCGCGCTGGCCGCGCTCAGGGCCGGCGACCGGATCGACGTCGCCTACCGGCCGAAGACGACCGACGGCAGCACGCTCAAGGCCGCCGTCGGCGGCAACTACGTGCTGGTCAAGGACGGCGTCGTGCAGAACTCCGCCGACCCGGCCGCGCACCCGCGCACCGCGGTCGGCTTCTCCGCCGACGGCCGCAAGATGTACCTGCTGACCGTGGACGGCCGCCAGGCCGACAGCCGTGGCGTCACCCTCAACGAGCTGGCCGCGATGATGGCCGAGCTGGGCGCCGCCAACGCCCTCAACCTCGACGGCGGCGGCTCCTCGACCATGCTCGCCCGCGAGCCGGGCCAGGCCGACGTCCAGGTCGAGAACAGCCCGTCCGACGGCGGCGAGCGGCACGTCCCCAACGGCATCGCCCTGTTCTCCCCCGAGGGCAGCGGCAAGCTGAAGGGCTTCTGGCTGGAGACCGCCGGCGACCCGTCCCGCGTGCCCGGCACCGGCCCGGTCGCGGGCGGCCGGCCCGACCGCGTCTTCCCCGGCCTCACCCGGCGCCTGACCGCCGCCGGGTACGACGAGACGTACGGCCCCGCCGCCGGCACCCCGGCCTGGCGCTCCGAGCCGGCCGTCCACGGCGTCGTCCGCGACGGGAAGTTCCACGCCCTCGTGCCCGGCCAGACCACCGTCACCGCCTCGCGCGGCGCCGCCAAGGGCACGCTGGAGCTCACCGTCCTGCAGCCGCTGCGGCGCCTCGGCCTCACCACCGACCGCGTCGGCCTGCCCGGCGCCTCCGGCAGCGCCACGTTCGGCGTCGTCGGCTATGACCGCAACGGCAACTCGGCGCCCATCGAGCCCTCCGACCTGACCCTGTCCTACGACAAGGACCTGTTCGAGGTGACGCCGGCCGACCAGGGGTACTTCACGGTCAAGGCCAAGAAGGAGACCGGCTCCGGCCTCATCACCGCCAAGGTCGGCTCGATCAGCGCCGCCGTGCCCGTCACGGTCGGCTTCGAGGACAAGCCGGTCGCCGGCTTCGACGACGCCGCGTCCTGGACGTTCGCCGCGGCCCGCGCCACCGGCTCCCTGTCGGCCACGACCGGGCAGAGCGGGGGCGGCCTCAAGCTGGCCTACGACTTCACCCAGTCCACCGCCACCCGCGCCGCGTACGCCAGCCCGCCCCAGCAGATCGTCGTGCCGGGGCAGCCGCAGGCGTTCGGGATGTGGATCAACTCCACCGGCAAGGGCGAGTGGCCCAGCCTGGAGTTCTACGACGCGCTCGGCCAGTCGCAGATCCTGCGCGGACCGTACATGACGTGGACCGGCTGGAAGTACGTCGAGTTCGCGGTGCCGGCGGGCGTCAACTACCCGCTGAAGCTGCGGCGCTTCTACGTGGCCGAGACGCGCGCCGACCAGAAGTACACCAACGAGATCGTCATCGACGGGCTCGTCGCCAAGGTGCCGCCGTCGGTGACGGCCCCGCCCGCCGCCAAGGTCAGCGACCCGGTGGTCAGGCCGGACGTGGCCGCGATGCCGTGGCGGTTCGCGGTCATGTCGGACGCCCAGTTCGTGGCCCGCGACCCCGACAGCGACATCGTCCGCAACGCCCGCCGCACGCTGCGCGAGATCAAGGCCGCCGAGCCGGACTTCCTGCTCATCAACGGCGACCTCGTGGACGAGGCGTCGCCGGAGGACTTCGCGCTGGCCAAGCGCATCCTCGACGAGGAGCTGGGCGGCGCGCTGCCGTACCACTACGTGCCCGGCAACCACGAGGTCATGGGCGGCAAGATCGACAACTTCAAGGCCGTCTTCGGCGACACGTACCAGACGTTCGACCACAAGGGCACCCGCTTCGTCACGCTCGACACCTCGCGCCTGAACCTGCGCGGCGGCGGCTTCGAGCAGGTCGCGATGCTGCGCGAGCAGCTCGACGCGGCGGCCCGCGACGCCTCGGTCGGCTCGGTCGCCGTGCTGTTCCACGTGCCGCCGCGTGACCCCACGCCCGGCAAGGGCAGCCAGCTCGGCGACCGCAAGGAGGCCGCGCTGGTCGAGCAGTGGCTCGCCGACTTCCAGCGGACCACCGGCAAGGGCGCCGCCTACATCGGCGCGCACGTCGGCACCTTCCACGCCTCGCGGGTGGACGCGGTGCCGTACTTCATCAACGGCAACTCCGGCAAGAACCCGGCCACGGCCGCGGACGACGGCGGGTTCACCGGGTGGTCGCTGTGGGGCGTGGACCCGGTGACGGCGAAGGAGGCCGAGCAGGTCCGGCGCAACTGGTTCGTGGACGCGCCCGCCTGGATCGGCACGCAGGTGCGCCCGCACGTGGACGAGCTCACGCTCACGGCCCCCGCCACGCTCGCCGCCGGCGGCACCGACCGGGTCGCGGCCGAGGTCAAGCAGGGGACGCGGGCGGTCCCGGCGGCCTACCCGGTGTCGGCCGCCTGGTCGGGCTCACCCAACCTGCACGTCGGCCCGGCCCGTACGGCCAAGCCATGGCACGTGGCGGTGCTCGACCCGGAGACGGGCACGCTGACGGCTCGGCGCGCGGGACAGGTGACGGTCGCGGTCACGGTCAGCGGGGTCACCCGCCAGGCCACGGTCGCGATCACCGCCAAGGCCGCCGCCTGACGTCTCGACGTCTCGACATCCCGATGTGACGCTTTGAGGGCGTCTGCCCGGCCCCGGGCGGGCGCCCTCGCCCATGCGGCGGCCACCTGTCCCCCGGCGTGCCGCCTGAGGGGTCGGCGGGAGGGTCCGGCGGCGTGCCGGATGAGAGGTCGGCGGGCGGGGGCCCCGGCGTGCCGCTTGAGGGGGGCGGCGGGTGGGTACGGCGGCATCGGACGCGCGCCGGAACCCGGGGAGGACCGCCGATGGCCGCCGACCTCACCGAGCTCGTCGACGAGCTGCCCCTGGTGGACCACCACGTCCACGGCGCCACCGCGCACGACCTGTCCCGCCGGGCGTTCGAGGAGCTGATCACCGAGTCGGACCGCCCGGTGCCGGCCTGGATGACCATGTTCGACTCCCAGCTCGGGCACGCCATCCTCCGGCACTGCGCCCCCGAGCTGGGGCTCGACCCGCACACCTCGCCCGAGGAGTACCTGGCGCGCCGGGCCCGGCTCGGCGCCGACGAGGTCAACCGGCGGCTCCTCGGCGCCTCCGGCGTCGAGCACTACCTGCTGGAGACCGGCTACCGGGGCGAGGAGATCCTGGGCCCCGGCGGTATGGCGGAGGTCACCGGCGTGCCCGTGGACGAGGTGGTGCGGCTGGAGCAGGTCGCCGAGCAGGTGGCGGCCTCCGGCTGCGGGGCGGGCGCGTTCGCGCGGCGCTTCGCCGAGGCGCTGTGGGAACGCACCCGTACGGCGCGCGGCCTGAAGACCGTCGTGGCCTACCGGCACGGCCTCGACTTCGACCCGTCACGGCCCTCGGCGGCCGAGGTCGCGGAGGCGGCCGGCCGCTGGCTGGGGGAGGGCGAGGCAGTCGGCCGCCGGTTGGGGGAGGGCGAGGCAGCCGGCCGCCGGTTGGGGGAGGGCGAGGCAGCCGGCCGCCGGTTGGGGGAGGGCGAGGCAGCCGGCCGCCGGTTGGGGGAGGCCGAGGCGGCCGGCCGCCGGCCGGGGGAGAGCCAGGCGGCTCCGGACGACGCGCCGCCCGGACGACCCGGGGGAGGAACCGGGACGGGACCGGACGACGCGCCGCACGGAGGATCCGGGGGAGGAGCCGGGACGGGACCGGACGACGGATTCCGCAGGGGACCGGAGAGACGGCTCGGCCTGGTGCAGGACGCGGTGCCGGTGACGGCCGCCGATCAGCGGCGGCGCGGGTGGCGGGTCACCGACCCCGTGCTGCTGCGGCACCTCATCTGGACCGGCCTCGACCGAGGGCTCCCGCTCCAGTTCCACACCGGCTTCGGCGACCCCGACGTGGACCTGCGCCGGGCGGACCCGCTCCTGCTGCGCGGCTTCGTCGAGCGGGCCGAGCCGACCGGGGTGCCGATCATGCTGCTCCACTGCTATCCGTACGTCCGCCACGCCGGCCACCTCGCCCACGCCTACCCGGCCGTCCACCTCGACGTGGGCCTCGGCGTCACCTACACCGGCGCCCGCGCCGCCGCCCTGGTGGCGCAGAGCCTGGAGGTGGCGCCGTTCGCCAAGCTGCTGTTCTCCTCGGACGCGTGGGGTCCGGCCGAGCTGCACCATCTCGGCGCGACGCTGTGGCGGCGGGCCCTGGCGCGGGTCCTGGGCGAGTTCGTGGCCGAAGGGGAGTGGTCGGCGGGCCAGGCGGCGCGGGTGGCGGCCATGGTGGCCGCGGGGAACGCCCGCCGCGTCTACGACCTGACCGCGCCCCGGCCCTGACGCCGTCCCGCTCCAGGGCCGGGGCGCGGTCTCACTCCTTGATCGACAACCGCTGGACGTCGGCGTCCTCAAGCCTGACCGGGTTGTCCGGCATCGCCGAATACGTGCCCGCCGAGGTGACGACGTACTTGGCCTGCTCCGGGTTGAGGAGCGAGGCCGGCGAGTCGGGATAGGTCTCCAGGAACAACATGTACGTGACGCCCGTCTTCAACGGCGTCGCGTCCGCCTCCTCGTACGTCACGCCGTCCAGCGTGCCGCCGAGCTCCTTCACCTGGATGACCTGGCCGACCCGGGCCGGCCCCTTGCGCACCTTGAGCACCTCGACGGAACTGACCGTCATGACCGTGGGCGGCCCGGCGGGCGGAGCCTCCGCGTCGGGCGTGACACCGGCGTTCGGATTCAGCCGCGGATCGGTCTCGGTGGCGTCGTCCGCCGGCTCGACCTCCGTCATGACGCGTTTCGTCCCGGTCAGCCGGCCCTCGATCACCAGCTTCGCCCCGGTGAACAGCGCGTCGGCGCTGTCGTACGCCGGATAGTCCGCCGCGTAGATGACGTTCTTCTCCTCCGCCGCGCAGGCGGACAGCAACAGCACAGCCAGGGCGGCCACCCCGAGCCGCCGCATTCGAGCCTTCATCGACTTCGACTCCCGTTCTCCTCGTGAATGTCGTCGGGGCGGAGCCGGTCAGTAATAGGCGTTGACGTCCGAGACGTCATGCGACTGCGGTTTGGTCATCGTGTCGCGATTTCTGCTGTGGTTCATGATGGAGGTGGTGCTGTTGTGCGCGAGATTGAGCGCGTGCCCCAATTCGTGGACGAAGACGCCGGTCACGTAGTTGGAGAAATTGCTCGCGTCCCGGTTGATGGTGCGGCTGTTCAGCTTGATGTACAGGCAGCTGTCGCCGCATCGGGTGTAGTGCCCGTACCAGGTGTTCCGGTACGACTTCACGGTGATGGTCGAGCCGGAGTTCCGGTTCTTGTAGATGTCGGCGGGGGAGGACGTGGCGTTCCAGTTGGCCAGCGCCTTGTTCATCGGCTTCTGCCACGTGTCGTTGTAGTTGTAGGGGTAGAGGCCGATGCGGGCGATGAGCTGGCCGGTCCCGTTCCAGTGTGCGGACGCGGGGGTCGCGCTGATGCTCACGCAGACGATCCCGGCGAGAGTCGCGGCCAGCAGCCGCGAGGCTTTTCTTTTCGCGTTCCGGGCGCGGAGGTCTGACAATGCCACGATCCACTCCGATTCTTTTCGGGCAGGGCGGAACAGCGTGACGGGTGAAGGAATTGCGCGGTCACCGGTCGCGCCCGGACGGGCGGCCGGCACGGTTTCGGCGAGGCGTTCTGACTATGGGCGGTTCACGTCGGCGGAAACCGTTTGCACGCTGCGACGGTACTCGACGCGCAGTTATACGCACAAGATCAACGCAGAGTTCCGGAAACCATCGTCTCCGTCATATCGGCCGGTCCTCCCAGGTGCGCGGAAGCTGCCCGGATATCGACCCTGAAAAATAGCTGTGACCCCCGGGTCCCGCGGCGTTCGGCCGCGGACCCGGGGGCATGGGGTGGCGGAGCGTTCAGAGGAAGCTGACGTTCTGGGCCAGGGTGAGCCGGTCGGAGTAGTTCACGGTGGCGGTCGAGCGCCGCATGTAGGCGCGCCACGCGTCCGAGCCGGACTCGCGCCCGCCGCCCGTCTCCTTCTCCCCGCCGAACGCCCCGCCGATCTCGGCCCCGGACGTGCCGATGTTGACGTTGACGATCCCGCAGTCGGAGCCCGTCGCCGAGGTGAACAGCTCGGCCTCGCCCACGTCGCGGGTGAAGACGCTGGACGACAGCCCCTGGGGGACCGCGTTGTTCAGCTCGATCGCCTCGTCCAGCGTGCGGTACGTCTGGACGTACAGGATCGGGGCGAACGTCTCCTCCCGCACGATGCCGTTCTGTCCCTCGACGCGCACGATCGCCGGCTCGGCGTAGAAGGCGGCCGGCGCGGCGTCGGCCAGGCGGCGGCCGCCGCCGGCGAGCAGCTTGCCGCCCTCGGCCCGGGCGGTGCCGAGGGCGTGCCGCATCGCGTCGTGCGCCTGCCCGGTGATGAGCGGCCCGACCAGCGTGGCGTCGTCGAACGGGTCGCCGATGGGCAGCCGCCCGTACGCGGAGGTCAGCCGGTCGAGGAGGGCGTCGGCGACGTCCTCGTGCGCGATGAGCCGCCGCAGCGTGGTGCAGCGCTGCCCGGCCGTGCCGGCGGCCGCGAACACGATCGCGGGCGCGGCGAGGTCCAGGTCGGCCGACGGGGCGACGACGGCGGCGTTGTTGCCGCCCAGCTCCAGCAGCGTGCGGCCGAAGCGCGCGGCCACGCGGGGACCGACCTGGCGCCCCATCCGCACGGAGCCGGTGGCGCTGACCAGGGCCACCCGCGGGTCGTCGGCCAGCAACTCCCCGAGGGCGCGGTCGCCGAGCAGCAGCCGGTGCACCTCGCGCGGCGCGCCGCTCTCGTCGGCCGCCCTGGCGAGCAGGCGGTCGCAGGCCAGCGCGGTGAGCGGGGTCAGCTCGGACGGCTTCCACACCACGGTGTCGCCGCAGACCAGGGCGACGGCCGTGTTCCACGCCCACACGGCCGCAGGGAAGTTGAACGCCGAGATGACGCCCACGACGCCCAGGGGGTGCCAGGTCTCGGTGAGCCGGTGGCCCGGCCGCTCGGAGGCGATGGTGCGCCCGTAGAGCTGGCGGGACAGTCCGACGGCGAAGTCGCAGATGTCGATCATCTCCTGGACCTCGCCGAGCGCCTCCGAGCGGATCTTGCCCGCCTCGATCGTGACGAGGTCGGCCAGGTCGGCCTTGTGCTCGCGGAGCAGGTCGCCGAGCCGGCGCACCAGCTCGCCGCGGCGCGGCGCGGGCACGGCCCGCCAGGACAGGAACGCGGCGTGCGCGGCGGCGACGGCCTCGTCCGCGGCGTCGGGGCTGGTGGTGGCCAGGTCGAGCAGGCTCTCGCCGGTGACGGGCGTGCGGGCGCGCACGCCGCGGCCCTCGGCGGGGACGGCGTCCAGGCGGGCCAGGACGTCGAGCGCGCGCTGTCGCAGCGCGTCGGTGGAGGGAAGGGCGGTCGTGGTCATGGACGGGTCTCCGTTGAGGGGAAGGTGAGGGCGTGCCGGTCGGGGAGCGGTCAGGGGATGGCGGGGAGGCCGAGGGTGCGGGCGGCCTCCTGGAGGGAGCGCTCCTGCTGGGCCTCGTAGAGTGCGAACGGGTCCAGCACCTCGCGGCCGATCGCCTCCGACAGCAGCCCGAGGTCGTACCCGGCGCCGGTGAGGCTGTCGTCCTTGATGCCCTCGCCGCTGAGGTTGGACTGGAAGATCCCGGCCGCCGAGCGGGGCAGGAAGTCCTCGTACACGATGGGCTCGGCGCGCAGCCAGCCGGCGTCCAGCAGCTCGGCGAGGCCGGCCACCGGCGGGCGGCCGTCGCGCGGGCGGTCCTCGACCGCGTGGTAGGTGAAGAACCCCATGCGGCGCGCGGCGAGGTCCCGCTCGGAGGCGGGGAACTCCCGCTCCCACAGGTCGCGGGCCACCGCGTCGCGCCGCGCGGCCTCCCCCCGCCCGGCCCCGACAGGCGAGCCGCCCGGGACCGGCGAGCCGCCCGAGCCTCCGGAAGCGCCCCCGGAGGCGCCCGCGCCGGCCGGGACGGTCTCGCGGGCCAGGTGGTCGGCGCGGGCGAGCAGGTCGTCGTGGAGGCGGCGCCCGTCGCGGGTGAGCGCGATCCCGCGCGCCTCCACCTCGCCGAAGCGCACCCGCAGCGACCCCGTCGTCACCGCCCCGTCCGGTTCTCGCAGGACGCGCGGCTCGGCCAGCGCCCGGAACGACGTCTGCCGGAGCAGCACGTCGGGCCCCGGCCAGCGGGGCGGCCCCTGGATCGCGTCGATCATGGTGATGCCGCGCTCGGTCATCCGCCGGTACAGGTCGTCGATGTCGAGCACGCGCGGCGTCAGGTGGTTGATGTGCGTGCTCGCCACCCCGCCGATGTCGGCCGCGACCGCCGACACGCGCTCCAGCTCCTCGTACCAGGCCCGGTCGATCGGCTCGGTGGACAGCGCGAACGCCTCGACGGCGAGCCGCAGGAAGCGCTCGGCCCGCTCCTCCGGCAGCCCGCCCGCGGCCTCGGCCTCGCCGGCCAGCTCCAGCAGCTCCGGTGGGAACAGCCGCCTGGCCGCCAGGAACGCCTCCAGCCGCGCCCGCAGACCGGCGTCGAAGAAGCGCGGGTCGCCGGGGGTGAGCATCGAGGTGAACACCCGGAACGGGTTGGCGGCCAGCTCGTCCTCCGTCACCGGCCGGAAGGCCGTCGAGACGACGGGCACGGCGCTGGAGGCCGTGTCGCGCAGGTCGTAGAAGCCGACCGGCCGCATCCCCATCGCCCCGAAGATCCGCGCCACCTGCCGCAGCTCGCCGGGCGTGCCGACGCGGATGGCGCCGTGCCGCTCGGCCGTGACCCGGCCGATGGAGCCCAGCCGCTCCGCCCCGGCCCCGGCCCGCCGCAGGACGTCGAGGTTGACCTCCTGGGAGACCTCCACGAGCGTCCGGTACGCGGGGACCTCCCGGCCGTACATCTCCGACAGGCGGCGCGCGAACGCGGCACGCAGCCGCCCCTGGGTGATCGTTGACATGCGTTGCCTTTCCCGGTGGTACGCGAAGAAGATCGGGATCAGAGGGCTTCGGCGATCAGCTCGGCGAGGTGGGTGGCCCGCCTCCCGGCGCCCTGGGCGATCTGGGTGCGGCAGCTGAAGCCGTCGGCCAGCACGGCGGTGTCCTGCCCGGCGGCCCGTACGGCCGGCAGCAGCACCTGCTCGCCCGCCGCCACCGACACCGCGTAGTGCTCCCGCTCGAACCCGAAGTTGCCGGCCAGCCCGCAGCAGCCGGACCTCAGCACGGTGTTGTCCACGCCCATGCGCCGCAGCAGCTCGGCGTCGGCGTCGAAGCCGCTCGTGGCGTGCTGGTGGCAGTGGGTCTGGCTGATCGAGCGGCCCCCGGCCCGGGGCGGCTCCCAGCCGGAGCGGACCAGCAGCTCGGCCAGGCCCACGGTCGACTCCGCGAGCAGGCGGGCCCGCCCGTCCTCGTGGAGCAGCTCAGGTACGTCCGTCCTGAGCGCGGCCGTGCAGCTCGGCTCCAGCCCGACGACCGGCACGCCCGCCTCCAGCGACGGCCCGAGCGCGTCCAGGGTCCGGCGGCCGAGGCGGCGGGCCGTGCCGAGCTGGCCGGTGGTGAACCAGGTCAGGCCGCAGCACTGCGTGCCCGGCGGCACGCGCACCTCGTACCCGGCGCTCTCCAGCACCCGGACGCCGGCGCGCAGCACCGAAGGGGCGAAGTGGTTGTTGAAGGAGTCCACCCAGAGCGTCACCGGCCCGCGCGGCGCCTCGCCCTCCGGGGCCGGCCGGCGCCGGAACCACGACAGGAACGTCCGGTCGGCGAAGCGGGGCAGCTCGCGCTCGGCCGCGATCCCGCCGAGCCGCTTGACCAGCGGCGACAGGCGCGAGGACAGCACCGCGTTCACCAGGCGCGGCATCCGCGAGGCGGGCCGGGCGAGCAGCGGCAGCCAGCCCATCGAGTAGTGCGAGGCGGGCCGCAGGCGATGGCGGTAGTGGTGGTGGAGGAACTCCGACTTGTAGGTGGCCACGTCCACGCCCACGGGGCAGTCCACGCTGCACCCCTTGCACGACAGGCACAGGTCGAGCGCGTCGCGCACCTCCGGCGAGCGCCAGCCGGTGCTGATCACCTGCCCCTGCGTCATCTCGTACAGCAGGCGGGCGCGCCCGCGCGTGGAGTCCTTCTCGTCGAGTGTGACGCGGTAGCTGGGGCACATGACGTCGCCCCGGTGCTCGGCGGTGCGGCACTTGCCGACGCCGACGCAGCGGCGGGCGGCCCGGGCCAGGTCGCCGCCGTCGGCGTGCAGCGGCAGGACGGTGGCCAGCGGGATCGCCGGCCGCCGCGGGTCCACGCGCAGGTCGCCGTCCACCGGCCGGGGCCGGACGATCATGCCGGGGTTGAGGCCGCCGTCGGGGTCCCACAGGTCCTTGAACCGCTCGAACAGGGCCATGACCTCCGGCCCGTACATGAGCGGCAGCAGCTCGGAGCGGGCCTGGCCGTCGCCGTGCTCGCCGGACAGCGAGCCGCCGTGCTCGGCCACCAGGCGGGCCGCGTCCGTGACGAAGGACCGGAACGTCGCCACGCCCTTGTCGGTGCCGAAGTCGAAGTCGATCCGCACGTGCAGGCAGCCCTCGCCGAAGTGGCCGTACACGGCGCCGCGCAGCCCGTGGCGGTCCATGAGGGCGGTGAAGCCGCGCAGGTACGAGCCGAGCCGCTCGGGCGGCACCGCGGCGTCCTCCCAGCCGGGCCACGCCTCCGAGCCGTCGGGCATCCGGGTCGCCAGGCCCGCGCCGTCCTCCCGGATCCGCCAAAGGCGCCGCGCCCGCTCCGGGTCGGTGACGGTCAGTGCGCCGGTGAACCCGGCCGCCCGCCCCGCGGCCTCGCCCAGGGCCAGCGCCCGCTCGGGCAGCTCCGCCGGCTCGCCGCCCAGCTCGGCGAACAGCCACGCCTGCCCCGGCGGCAGCGCCTCGATCTCGGCCCGCGTCGCCGGCCGGGTCACGATGCCGGTCAGCGCCCGGTCCAGGCCCTCCAGGGCCAGCGGCCGGTGCTCCAGCAGCGCGGGGACCGCGTCCGCCGCCTCGCCCGCCCCCTCGAACCCGAGGACGACCAGGGCGCGCGCCGGCGGCGGCGCGACCAGGCGCACGGTCGCCGACAGGATCACCGCGCAGGTGCCCTCGCTGCCCGCCAGCGCGCGGGCCAGATGGAAGCCGTGCTCGGGCAGCAGGTGCTCCAGCCCGTAGCCCGACACCTGCCGGGGGAAACGGCCGAGGCCGGTCCGCAGCGTGGCGAGGTTGCGGCGGGCCAGCTCCGCCAGCGCGCCGACCAGCCGGCCGCGCTCGCCGCCCTCGGCCACCGCCGCCGCGACCTCCTCGCCGGTCATCGCGCCGACCGTCATCACGGTCCCGCCGTAGGTGAGCACCTCCAGCTCCACCAGGTTGTCGGCGGTGCGCCCCCAGGCCAGCGAGTGGGAGCCGCACGCGTTGTTGCCGATCATGCCGCCGAGCGTGCAACGGCTGTGCGTGGACGGGTCGGCGCCGAAGACCAGCCCGTGGGCGGCGGCGGCCGCCTGCAGGTCGTCCAGGACGACGCCCGGCTCGACGGTCGCCGTGCGCGCCTGCGGGTCCACGGCGAGGACGCGGTTGAGGTAGCGGGAGAAGTCGAGGACCACGCCCGAGCCGACGGCCTGGCCCGAGGTGCTCGTCCCGGCGCCGCGCGAGGTGATCGGCACGCCCAGACGGCGGCACACCGCGACCGCCTCGACGACGTGCCGCCGTTCGCGGGGGAACACCACGGCCATGGGGACGCGCCGGTAGTTGGACGCGTCGGCGGAGTACTGGGCGCGCCGGCCGGCGTCGGCCGCCACCTCGCCGCAGCCCGCCTCGCGCAGCGCGGCGACGAGGCGCGCGAGCCGCGCGCCCTCGCCGCCGGTCTCGTCGCCTGCGGTCGTGCGGGTGTCGTCGGCGGCCGTGCCCACCATGTCCCCCTCGTCGTCCCTCGTCGTCCGGATCCCTCCGTCCCACCTTGCGGGGACGTCCAGCCGAAGCCAAGACCCGGCAGACCGACAGATTCCCGCCCAAGCCCAAGCAACACTTACGCTCAGCTCCGACGCCCGATCAGCTCATCGCTGACGAAACCGGCCGCAACCTCTAGGCTGGGGCGGCGATGGATCTCGCACACTTCACCCCCGGCTCGGGCCGCCTGGCGCCCCGGGCGGCCCTGCGTTCCGACGCGCCCTCCCT
This sequence comes from Nonomuraea montanisoli, assembly GCF_013363975.1. GTDB lineage: Bacteria > Actinomycetota > Actinomycetes > Streptosporangiales > Streptosporangiaceae > Nonomuraea > Nonomuraea montanisoli. The sequence goes on from NZ_JABWGN010000008.1 coordinate 503,795, forward strand.
CGTCCTCGACGGCATGTGGCGCTTCCGCCTGTCGCCCGCGGCCGACGTGCCGGAGGACTTCGCCGACCCCGATCACGACGACTCCGCGTGGGACGAGCTGCCCGTGCCGTCGCACTGGCCGCTGCACGGCCACGGCGCGCCGGCCTACACCAACGTGTCGTACCCCTTCCCGATCGACCCGCCGCACGTCCCCACCGAGAACCCCACCGGCGACTACCGCCGCGCCTTCGACCTGCCCGAGGGATGGAGCGGCGGCCGGCTGCGCCTCGAGGGCGTCGAGTCGTACGCCCGGGTCTGGCTCAACGGCCACGAGCTCGGCTTCACCACCGGCAGCAGGCTGCCCGCCGAGTTCGACGCCGGCCCGTACCTGCGGCCGGGCCGCAACGTGCTGGCCGTCCGCGTCCACCAGTGGTCGGCCGCCAGCTACCTGGAGGACCAGGACATGTGGTGGCTTCCCGGCATCTTCCGGGACGTCACGCTCACCCGGTCCACCGCCGACGTGTTCGTCCGCGCCTCCTACGACGCCGGCACCGGGCGGGGGACGCTCAGCTTCGACGGCCCCGGCCGGCTCAGCGTGCCCGAGCTGGGCGTCGACGGCCTGGAGCCCGGCACGCCGGTCACCGTGGACGTGGAGCCGTGGTCCGCCGAGACGCCGCGCCTGTACGACGCCGTCGTGGCCTGCCCGGAGGAGACCGTGCGCCTGCGCGTCGGCTTCCGGACCGTCGCCATCCAGGACGGCGTCCTGCTCGCCAACGGCCGGCCGCTGCTGCTCAAGGGCGTGAACCGGCACGAGTTCCACCCCGAGCACGGGCGGACCGTGCCGTACGAGACCATGCGGCAGGACATCCTGCTGATGAAGCGGCACAACGTCAACGCCGTGCGCACCAGCCACTACCCGCCCCACCCCGCGTTCCTCGACCTGTGTGACGAGCTCGGCCTGTGGGTCGTGGACGAGTGCGACCTGGAGACCCACGGCTTCGGCCAGGTCGGCTGGCGCGCCAACCCCACCGACGACCCGCGCTGGGAGGAGGCGCTGCTCGACCGCATGCGCCGCATGGTCGAGCGCGACAAGAACCACCCGAGCATCATCATGTGGTCACTCGGCAACGAGGCGGGCGTCGGCCGCAACCTCGCCGTCATGGCCGGCTGGACGCGCGAGCGCGACCCGTCCCGGCCGATCCACTACGAGGGCGACTGGTCGTGCGCGAACGCCGACGTGTACTCGCGGATGTACGCCGGCCACGCCGAGGTCGAGGCGATCGGCCGCGGCACCGAGGACCCGCTGCCCGACCCGGAGCTCGACGCGCGGCGGCGCGCGATGCCGTTCATGCAGTGCGAGTACGCCCACGCGATGGGCCTCGGGCCCGGCGGCCTGGCCGAGTACCAGGAGCTGTTCGAACGGTATCCGCGGCTGGCCGGCGGCTTCGTGTGGGAGTGGATCGACCACGGCCTCGTCCACCCCGAGCACGGCTACGCCTACGGCGGCGACTACGGCGAGCCGGTCCACGACGGCAACTTCGTCATCGACGGGCTCGTCTTCCCCGACCGCACGCCGTCGCCCGGGCTGCTGGACCTGAAGAAGGTGTTCGAGCCGGTCCGCTTCGCCTTCGACGAGGGCGTCGTACGGGTCCGTAACGCCTACGGCTTCCGCGACCTGGCGCACCTGGAGTTCGTGGCGACGGTGGAGGCGGAGGGGGAGCAGGTGGCGCGCTTCGCTCTCGACGTGCCCGCCGAGGGCGGCGAGGTCAAGCTGCCCGCCGCGCCGCCGGGCGAGGGGGAGCGGTGGCTCACCGTGCGCGCCGTCCTGGCCCGCGACGAGCCGTGGGCCGAGGCCGGGCACGAGGTGGCGTGGGGCCAGACCCGCCTCTCCCCGGCCGTGCCGGCGGCCCTGTCGCGTGCCGGTGCGGGTGAGGGGGCGGCGGCGGACGGTGTCGTCCGCGAGCCCACGACCGGGGAGTTCACCGTCCGCGGGCCGGCCGCCGGGGAGTACATCGTCGGGGGCGGGCGGTTCGACGCCCGCGGCCGTCTCGTGCGGCTGTTCGGCTTCGACGTGGACGGGCCGCGCCTGGAGCTGTGGCGGGCCCCCACGGACAACGACCGCTACGGCGGGCTGGTCGCCGCCTGGCGGGCGACCGGCCTGCACCGGCTCACCCACCGCGTGGACGAGGTGACCACCGGGGACGCGGGCACCGGCCTGGCCGTGCGCACGCGGGTCGCCCCCGCCGCGACCGACCTCGGCCTGCGCGTCACCTACCGCTGGGACGCCGACGGCGACGGCCTCGTCCTGACCGTCGAGGTCGAGCCGGAGGGCGGGTGGACCGGCCCGATCCCCAGGCTCGGCGTCGTCATGGCGCTGCCCGGCGAGCTGGGCGACGTCACCTGGTTCGGCCGCGGCCCCGGCGAGGCGTACCCCGACACCGGGATGGCCGCCCGGGTCGGCCGCTGGTCGGCGTCCGTGGACGCGATGCAGACCCCGTACGTGCGCCCCCAGGAGAACGGGCACCGGGCGGAGGTCCGCTGGGCCACGCTGACCGGGCCCGGCGGGCGGGGCGTGCGGGTGTCGGGTGACCCGGTGTTCGGGCTCACGGCCCGGCGCTGGAGCACGGCCGACCTCGAACGCGCCCGCCACCGGCCCGACCTCGTGCCCGGCGACCGCGTCCACGTCAACCTGGACCGCGCCCAGCAGGGCGTCGGCACGGCGAGCTGCGGCCCCGGCACGCTGCCCGCCTACGAGCTGCGGGCCGAGCCGGCCGCCTTCCGGCTGCGCTTCGACCCGGCCTGAGACCTGGCCTGAGGCCGAGACCTGGTCGGGGCGTACGGGACCCGGGGCCCTCACGCGAGGCCCCGGGACTCCCGGCTCAGTGGCGCTTGGTGCGCAGCTTGTCCAGGAACCGGCGCGCCTTCTCCTGGTTGTGCGGATCGTTCGCCATCCGCTTGGCCTTCTCGATCGTCTGCTGACCCTGAGGGCTGCGCAGGTACCCGCGCAGCTTGTCCATGAGCGTAGCCATGCGCTACCCCCTACCCAGGACGAACGCCCGGAAGCGGCCCCGCCTCAGAGCGGGATCCACTCGGTGGAGGTGGTGACCTCGTCGAGGATCGACGGGACCGGGTCCACGCCCAGTCCGGGCCCGGTGGGCACGTCCAGGTGGCCGTCGCTCAGCTCGAACGGCGCGGTGATGTCGGTGGCGTAGTAGCGGCGCGAGGCCGAGGTGTCGCCCGGCAGCGTGAAGCCGGGCAGGGCGGCCAGCGCCACGTTCGCGGCCCGGCCGAGCCCGGTCTCCAGCATGCCGCCGCACCACACCGCGACGCCGTGGGCCCGGCACAGGTCGTGGATGCGCCGGGCCTCTAGGTAGCCGCCGATCCGGCCCGGCTTGATGTTGACGATCGAGCAGGAGCCCAGCTCGATCGCCGCGGCGGCGTGCTCGGCCGACTCGATCGACTCGTCCAGGCAGATCGGGGTGCGCAGCCGCCGCGCCAGGCGGGCGTGCTGCACGAGGTCGTCGTTGGCCAGCGGCTGCTCGATCAGCAACAGGTCGAACGCGTCGAGCTGGGCCAGGCGGGGGGCGTCCACCAGCGTGTAGGCGGCGTTCGCGTCGACCTGGAGCAGCAGGTCGTCGCCGAAACGCTCGCGCACCGCGCGGACCGGCTCCACGTCCCAGCCGGGCTCGATCTTCAGCTTGATCCGCACGTACCCCTCGTCGAGGTAGCCCTCGACGGCGTCGAGCAGGCGCGGGACGGAGTCCATGATGCCGACCGACACGCCGCAGGGCACCCGGTCGCGCGCCGCGCCGAGGAAGCGGCCGAACGACTCGCCCGACGCGCGTAGCTGCGCGTCGAGCACGGCCGTCTCCAGGGCCGCCTTGGCCATGCGATGCCCCTTGACCGGCTCCAGGGCGCGGCCCACGGCGTGGACGTCCGGGGAGGACGGCAGCGCGGGCAGCAGGAAGCGCCGGATCACCTCGGCCGCGCCGTCCACGTACTCCGAGGAGTAGTGCGGCTCGGACATCGCCACGCACTCGCCCCAGCCCTCGGCGTCGGGCGTGACGACCCTGACCAGCAGCACGTCGCGGGCCGTTTCGGTGCCGAACGACGTGCGGAACGGCGCCACCAGCGGCATCGCGATCCGTCGCAGCTCAACTCCAGTGATCTTCACGCTGACTCCCTGCTCCGCGGGTGCTGGTCCTGGTCGAAGGGCACCCGGCACGCGGGGCCGCCCCGTCCTACGGTAGGCGGTGCGGCCGGGCGCCCGTCCGCCGCCCACGCCGTTCCCGCGCTACCGGACGCGCTACCGGACGCGCTACCGGACGCGCTACCGGACGCGCTACCGGACGTGGGCGGGCTCTCCCGCGCAGGGGGCGATGCGGACGCGGCACGGCGCCTCCTGGCTGAGCCGTACCGAGTCGAGCAGGACCGTCACCACCGGCGTCGGGTAGCGGCCCGCCCGGAAGCGGGCGGCCAGGCAGGCGAGCACCGCGTCCACCTTCACGTCGCCGTCGAGCGCGGCGCCGCCGTCGCGGCGGATCTCCATGACGCAGGGCGCGCGCTGCCCGGCCAGGGCCAGGCCCGCGACCGTCGCGCCCGCCAGCGCCCCCACGTCCTCGCTCGTCCAGCCGTAGTGCCACATGCCCGCCGCCACGACCACCGCGGCCGGGTCGCCGGGCGCGGTGAGCACCACGTCCACGCCGTCACGCAGCTCCCGGGCGATGGCCTCCGCGCCGCGGGCCATCCGGGTGCCGGTACGCAGCCCCGGCAGGCGCGGGACGACGCCGCCCGCCTCGAAGACGAGCTTGACGCCGGTGCGGAGCCGGCCCGGCCGGCCGTCGCGCCACCCGCAGATGACCATGTCCGCCGAGCCGTGCATGCCCGAGACGCCGATGCGCAGCATGACCTGATCATTACCCTGCGCGATCGGCGATTACACACTGTGAGGCCGAGCTGGCTGTCGCTTGACCTGCGGAATCGATGTCCGATATGGCGGTGGGCGCATGTCTGGTCGCGGAGAGTGCGTGAAATGTCCGGTCTTGGGTAGTGCCTTTGCTGCGTTGGATCCTCGAAGGAGGAAACCGTGGACATCAACTTCGGCCAAGGCCTGACGGACGTCTTCCGGCAGCTCGCGTTGTTCGTCCCCAGGCTGATCGCCTTCATCGTCATACTCGTCATCGGCTGGCTGATCGCCAAGGGGCTGGAGAAGGTCGCCGACAAGATTCTCGAGCGGGTGGGCTTCGACCGCGCGGTGCAGCGCAGCGGCATGGGGCGAGTGATGGAGCGCAGCCGCTACGACGCCAGCACCCTGGTCGCGAGAATCATCTTCTACGCGATCATTCTGGTCACGCTGCAGATCGCCTTCAGCGTGTTCGGGCCGAACCCGATCTCGGCGCTGCTGACCGCTGTGGTGGGGTGGCTGCCCAGGGCGATCGTGGCGATCATCATCGTGGTGGTCGCCGGCGCCATCGCCGCCGCCGTCCGCGACCTCCTGAACGGCATGCTGGGCGGGCTCTCCTACGGCCGGTGGATCGCGACGGCCGCCGCCGTGTTCATCTGGGCGCTGGGCATCATCGCCGCGCTCAACCAGATCGGCGTCGCCACCACGGTGACCACGCCGGTGCTCATCACCGTGCTCGCGACCATCGGCGCCATCCTCGCGATCGGCGTCGGCGGCGGCATGGTGCGGCCGATGCAGGACCGGTGGGACCGCTGGCTCGCCCGCATGGAGAGCCAGGCGCCGCAGGCCCGGGCGCAGGCCGAGGCGTACCAGCGCGGACGTGAGGACGCCCGGCGGATGGCCCCGGAGACCGAGGCCGCCAGGGCGCCCGAGACGGCCGGCGCGCCGCCGCGCGCCGAGCAGGCGGGCGAGCTGGGCGGCACCGCCCCGTCGGGGCAGAGCATGCCTCCGTCCGGCCAGGCCATGCCTCCGGGCGAGTCCATGCCGTCCGGCCAGCCCATGCCTCCCGGCCAGCCGATGGACCCGGGCCGGCCCACCGGGCAGGGTCCGACCGGCCGGACCGGTGAGGACGGTCCGCGGACCGAGGGCGGCCCGAGAGGCGGCCTCGGCCCCGACCCCGGCCGCGACGTCTGACGCCGACTCCTCGCCCGGCCGCGACGTCCGACACTGGACTCCCGCCCCGGTTGCGACGTCCGACGCGGGCTTTCCGGGCCTGGGTGCGCACGCATGGCGCGCCCGGGCCCGGTGTCCGCGCGTTCAGGCGGGGGACTCGTCGGCCAGCAGCCCGAGCTCGTGGGTGAGCCAGCAGATGGCGGTCAGCCGGAGGGAGACGGCGTCCGGCTCGCCGCGGAAGGTCCAGCCGAGGTGCCGCAGCTCGTCGGCGAAGCCCAGGAGGTAGTCGCCGAGCGTCTCGCGGTCGAGGACGACCGTGTCGCGCAGCGCCGCGGCGTGCTGGTCCACCGCCGCCAGGAGGCCGGGCTCGCCCGCCATCCGTTCCAGCTGGGCGCGCCCCAGGGTGTCCATCAGCCACCGCAGGGGGGACGCAGCCCATCCCTTCTCAAACAACACCCAAACAACCTTAAAGATGATTTATCCGGCATGGTTGCATAGAACCGTACATCAGGCAGTCCAGCGCCGTCAGCGGTCCAGCACCCACAGCGCCCCCGCGTCCAGCGGCGCCGCCCCGTCCGCCGCGCACACCACCACGTCCGCCACCCGCGCCCCGAACAGCTCCGGCACGTAGATCGCCGGCTCCACGCACAGCGTCATCCCCGCCTCCAGGAGCGTGTCGTCGCCCGCCCGCAGCCACGGCCCCTCCTGGTGGCTCAGGCCGACCCCCCTCCCGGCGTGCGGGGCGGCGAACCGGCCGTAGCCGCTGCCGTCGATCACCTCGCGCGCGGCCGCGGCCACCTCCGAGGCCGCCGCACCCGGCCGTACCGCCCGCCGGGCCGCGGCGTGCGCGGCGAGCACCACCGAGTACATCGCCTCGAAGTCGTCCGGCGGCTCCGCCACCGCGCAGACCCGCGCCACCTCCGCGCAGTACCCGTCCCACCGCCCGCACAGCGACACGTGCAGCGCGTCACCCGGGTTGATCACCCGGTCGCCGGGCGGGTGCGACGGCCGGGCGGTGTGCTCGCCCGCCGCCACCACCACCGACAGGACCTCCTCGCAGCCCGACTCCAGCAGCATCCCGGCCAGCCGCCGCGCCATCGCCCGCTCGGTCGCGCCGAACCAGGCCAGCTCCCGAGCCCCGGCCAGCACCGCCGCGGCCGCCTGGGCCGCCCGCGCCACCGCCTCGACCTCGTCCGGCTCCTTGCGCAGCCGCAGCGGGGCCAGCACGGCCGCCGCCGGCACCAGCTCGGCCTCCAGCGACAGGCCGAACAACTCGCGCACCCGCATCTCCGGGTCCACCCCGACCCGCCGCGCCCCGGCCGGGACGAGCAGGTCCGGCTCGCCCGTCTCCTCGCACACCCCCGGCGTGACGACGAGGAACCCGCCGCCCGAGCCGCCGAGGAAGCGGAAGTCGGGCGACGGGCGCAGCACCAGCGCGTCCACCTCCGCGGCGGCCATGGCGGCCCGCACGGCCGCCAGCCGCCCGCCCCCTTCAGGGGCGCCCGCGACCGCCGGCGACCCCCCGCCCCCTTCCGGGGCGCCCGCGACCGCCGGCGACCTCCCGTCCCCGGCCCCGGGCCGGGTGCGCCCCCCGCCGGTCGTCACGCGGGCTCGTGCAGCCAGCAGGCCACCGGCCCCGGCTCGGGCTCCTTCACCCGGCACACGTCCATCGCGAACGGGCAGCGCGGATGGAACCGGCACCCCTCCGGCGGCGCCGCCGGGTCCGGAACGTCCCCGGTCAGCTCCTCCGGGAGCACGCCCATGCCGTCGGGCTTGGGGATCGCCCGCAGCAGCGCCTGCGTGTACGGGTGGCGCGGGTTGTCCCACACCTCGGCCGTGTCGCCGATCTCGACGATCCGGCCCAGGTACATCACGGCGATCCGGTCGGCGATCAGCCGCACCACCGACAGGTCGTGGCTGATGAACAGCAGCCCCGCGCCCGAGTCCACCGCCAGGTCCCGCATCAGCGTGGCGACCTGCGCCTGCGCCGAGGCGTCCAGCGCCGAGATCGGCTCGTCGCCGATCAGCATCCGCGGCCGGGCCGCCAGCGCCCGCGCGATCGCGATCCGCTGCCGCTGCCCGCCCGAGAACTCGTGCGGGTGCCGCCCGGCGAACTCGCGCGGCAGCCCCACCCGTTCCAGCAGGTCGGCCGGGTCCGTCTCGCCGTCGCGCGCGGTCCGCAGGCCGTCGGCGATCTGGTCGCCGACGCGCCGGCGCGGGTTCAGCGACGCGTACGGGTCCTGGAACACCATCTGGACGCCCGTCAGCGTGCGGCGGCGCAGCCCCAGCGGCGTGACCGGCACGCCCTCGAAGGTGATCGACCCCTCGGTGACCGGGTTCAGCCCGCACACCGCGCGGGCCAGCGTCGACTTGCCGCACCCCGACTCGCCGACCAGCCCGACGACCTCGCCGGGCCGTACCGTGAGGCTGGCCCCCGCCACCGCCCGCACCACCGGACGCCCGGGGGAGCGGTGCTCGACCACCAGATCCTTGATTTCCAGCGTCATGCGGTCTCCCCAGGCAGCGAGTCCAGCAGCGAGCGGGTGTAGGCGTGCGACGGCTCCCGCAGCACCTTGCCGCGCGGCCCCGTCTCCACGACGAGCCCGTCCTTCATCACGCTCACCTCGTCGGCGATCGCCGACATGACCCCGAGGTCATGGGTGACCAGCAGCACCGCGAGCCCCAGCTCGTCGCACAGCCCGCGCAGCAGCCGCAGCACGCCGGCCTGCACGGTCACGTCGAGCGCGGTCGTCGGCTCGTCGGCGATGAGCACCCGCGGCGAGCAGGCCAGCGCGATCGCGATCGCGATGCGCTGGCGCATGCCGCCCGAGAACTGGTGCGGGAAGCGGCCGTAGGCCTCCTCGGCGCCCGGGATGCGGACCTTGCCGAGCAGCTCCACCGCCCGGGCCCGCGCCTCCCGCTTGTCCAGCTTGAGGTGGTGCCGCATGTGCTCGGTGAGCTGCCTGCCCACCGACAGCATGGGGTGCAGGCTCGTGGCCGGGTCCTGGAAGACCATGGCCACCTCGCCGCCGCGCACCTTGTTCAGCTCCCGGGGCGGCAGCGTCAGCAGGTCGCGCTCGCCGAGCGCGATGCGGCCCGTGGCCCGCGCGCCGTGCGGCAGCAGACCCAGCACGGCCAGGCCGGTCATGGTCTTGCCGGACCCGCTCTCGCCGGCCAGGCCGTGGACCCGGCCCTCCTGGAGCGACAGGTCCACGCCGCGCAGGATCTCCCTGCCGCCGATCGTGACCTTCAGATCCGTGATGTCGAGGGTCACAGCGCACGCTCCTTGATGGCGCGGGCCGTCCGCGGGTCGAGGGCGTCGCGCAGGGTGTCGCCGAGGAAGTTGAACGCGAGCACCACCGTCAGGATCGCCAGGCCCGGGAACGTCGCGACCCACCAGCTGTCGAACACCTCGACGCCGCCCGCCACCATGGCGCCCCACTCGGGCGACGGCGGCTTGGCGCCCAGGCCGAGGAAGGACAGGCCTGACAGCAGCAGCAGCGCGGTGCCGATGTCCAGCGTCGCCAGCACCAGGACCGGGCCGGTGACGTTCGGCAGCACGTCCACGCGCAGCGAGCGCCAGGCCGAGAAGCCCAGCAGCCGCCCGCTCAGCACGAACTCCCGCTCCCGCACCCCCAGCACCAGGCCGCGGGTGACGCGGGCGTAGGCCGGCCAGGCGACCACCAGCACGGCCAGCACCGCGTTGACCAGGCTCGCGCCCAGCGCCGCGGCCACCACCATGGCCAGGATGACCGTGGGGAAGGCGAACACCAGGTCCGCCACCCGCATGATCGTCTCGTCGGCCCACCGGCCGAAGTAGCCGGCGCACGCGCCGAGCAGGCCGCCGATCAGCACTGACAGCACCACCAGCAGCAGCGTCAGCGGGATCGACACCCGCGCGCCGTACAGGACGCGGCTGAGGATGTCGCGGCCGAGCTGGTCGGTGCCGAACCAGTGCCCGGGACCGGGCGGGGCCAGGCGCGGCAGCTCCTGCGCGAGCGGGTCGTGCGGCGCCAGCAGCGGCGCCGCGAGCGCGACGACCAGCCAGGCCAGCGCGACCACGCCGCCCACGACGGCCAGCGGCTGCCGCCACGCCTCGGGCAGCCGCCCGAGCAGGCCCTTGCGGGCCAGGGGATCGCGTTTCACTGGAGCCTCACACGCGGGTCGATGACGCCGTACAGCACGTCCACGATCAGGTTGATGACGAGGTAGACCACGCCCACGACCAGGCCGACGCCCATGACGGCGGGCAGGTCGAGGGTGGTGGCGCTCTTGTAGGCGTACTGCCCGACGCCCGGCCAGGCGAAGATCGCCTCGACCAGCACGGTGCCGGACAGCAGGCTGCCGAACGCCAGGCCCGCCACCGTGATGACCGGCACCAGCGCCGAGCGCAGCACGTAGCGGAACAGGATCACCCGGCCGGGCAGGCCCTTGGCCCGGGCCGCCCGCACGTAGTCCTGCCCGAGCACCTCCAGCACCGCCGAGCGGGTGAACCGCGTCAGCAGGCCGATCGTGTAGAGCGCCAGCACCAGCGCCGGGGTGATCAGGTGACCGACGGCGGAGACGAAGACGTCCCACTGACCGGCGATCAGCGCGTCCACCGTCTGCAGCCCGGTCACCGCCGGCGCCTCGCCGAGCGCCGGGTCCACCCGGCCGCTGCCGGGCGTGATCTGCAGCCGGTAGAAGAACACGTAGAACGCCACCAGCGCCAGCCAGAACGTCGGCACCGAGATGCCGATCAGGCTCAGCACGCGCAGCACGTGGTCCGGAAGCCGGTCGCGGCGCAGCGCGGCGACCACGCCGAAGGCCACGCCCAGCACCAGCGAGACGGCGATCGCCGCGCCCGCCAGCTCCAGCGTCGCCGGCACGAACTGCGCCAGGTCCTCGGCGACCGGCCGGTGGCTCTGCTGGCTGACGCCGAAGTCGCCCTGGACGAGGCCGCGCAGGTGCAGCGCATACTGCTCCCACAGCGGCTTGTCCAGGCCGTGCTCGGCGCGCCACTGCGCCACGATGGCCGGGTCGCCGAGCGCCCGCTGGCCGAGGTTGGCGGTGACCGGGTCGCCCGGCACCAGGTTCGTCAGGACGAACGTCACCAGTGTGATGCCCCAGGCCAGCAGCACGGCGGTCAGGATCCGCCGGAAGAGGAACCGGGCGAGCGGGTGCGCGCCCCGCCCGCGCCGGACCCGGGGCGCGGCGTCCGCGGCCTCCTTGGCGGACGTCATGGCCGACACGTCACGAGCCTCACTTGCCGGCCAGGTCGGCGACGTCCACCGTCCACACCGGGTGGTACTCCAGGCCGGTGACGGACGTGGCGGTCACGATGTTCTGGCCCGGCTGGATCAGCGGCACGAACGGGCTGGAGGCGTTGAGCTGCTTCTGCATGTCGGCGTACGCCTGCTTGCGCGCGTCGTCGCCGACCGCGGCCGCGGCCTTGTCACCGGCGGCCGAGGCCGCCTTGTCCGCGCCGTCCTTCCAGCCGGCCCGCAGGCCGACCGTCTTGCCGGGCAGGAACGCCAGGTAGTCGCTCGGGTCGGGGTAGTCCGGGCCCCAGTACCACAGGCCCATCTCCTCCTTGCCGTTGCGGTAGTTGTCCAGGGCCGTGGTGACCGGCGCCGGCTGGAGGTCCACGGTGATGCCGACCTCCTTGAGGTTGGCCTGGATCCGCTCGGCCAGCGGCTGGAACGACAGGCCGTTCACCGTCAGCTCGCTCGGGTACTCCAGCTTCACCGTCGGGTTGGACAGGCCGCTGGCCGCCAGCGCCGCCTTGGCGCCCTCGACGTCCCGCTTGGTCGCCTGGTCGGCGCCGAGCGCGCCGACCAGCTGAGACGGGATCACGCCCGGCGTCTGCGTCGCGCCCTCACCGGCCAGCTCCAGCAGGCCCGCGTAGTCGACGCCCTTGCGCACGGCCTCGACGAACTTGGCGTTCGGCGTGGTCTTGCTGATGCCGGAGTCCTGGTTGGCGAACAGGAAGATGACGTTGGCCGAGGGGGTCTTCTTGACCGTGAGGCTCGCCGGCATGCCGGTGACCTGGTCGCCCGACAGGTTCAGCGCCACCTGGCTGTCACCGCGCTGCACGTTGAGCTTCTGCGTGGCGGCCTCGACGTTGCGGATGACGACCTTGTCGTAGAACGGCTTGGTCCCGTAGTACTTGTCGTTCTTCTTGAGCACCACCTGGCTGCTCACGTTGAACGACTCGATCTGGTACGGGCCCGAGCCGGCGGAGGAGGAGTTCAGGTACTGCTCGGCCTTGTCCTGGGAGTCGGCGGTGGCGCCGTGCGACTTGGCGAGCTTGCTGTTGAGGATGCCGAGCGCGGGGTTGGGCAGGATGTACGGCAGCGCCGGGTTGGCCTGCTTCGAGGTCAGCGTGACGGTCGAGTCGTCGGTCTTGGCCACCTCGACGCCGTCCAGCAGGAACGACGGGGTGCCCTTCATGTCGCGCACGCGGCTCAGCGAGAACACCACGTCGTCGGCCGTGACGGGCGAGCCGTCGGCGAACGTGGCGCCCTTCTTCAGCTTGAGCGTGAGGACCTTGCCGTCCTCGGACAGCTCGTAGGACTCGGCCAGCGCCGGGACCGGCTTGGTCACGTCGGAGCCCTCGAAGGTGAGCAGCGTCTCGTACGCGGCCTTGCCGATGATCAGCCCGGTCGGCTCGTAGGTGCGCCCCGGGTCGGCGGTCTTGAGGTCGAACGAGGTGTCGATGACCAGCGTCTTGCCGCCACCCTGCGCGGTGGAGCCGCCGCCGTTGCTCTTCCCGGAGCCGCCGCTGCCGCAGGCGGCGAGAGCGAGTGCACCGGCGAGCAGTACGGCCGCCGTCTGCGAGCGGGTCGCCATAGGGTCCTCCAGTTGGACGATCAGTCGAAAGGTGTCCAGGATTGTCCGGCAGAACGTCCAGGACCCGTGTGGTCCCCGAGACGTATATAAATAGTCAAGGGGTAACAATGAGTGATATTTCCAGGAATGGTGGCGGCCCTGGCGGCCCGCCTGGACGGATCGGCATCGGCCTCGAGCTGGACTCCGTCCATATGAAGATCCTTGAGGTCCTGCGCGAGAACGGCAGGATCTCGGTGTCGGCGCTGGCCGAGCGGGTGGGCATCTCCCGCGCCAACGCCTACACCCGCTTCGAGGCGCTGCGCGCGGACGGCGTCATCAAGCGGTTCACCGCCGAGATCGACCACGTCCGCACCGGTCTGGGCATCACCGCCCTGATCTTCGTCACCGTGCGGCAGCAGATGTGGCGGCAGTTCCGGGCCGAACTGGCCCGCATGCCGGAGGTCGAGTACTGCGCGATCACCACGGGGCAGCACGACGCCATGATCCAGGTGCGGGTGGCCGACGTGGCCGAGGTCCACACCATGGTGACGGACCGGCTGGCCAACATCCCGGCCGTCAAGGCCACCGAGACGGTGTTCATCCTGGACGAGGTGCTCAGGCGGCCGTACGTGCTGCCGAGCGACCGCGACGCCCGCGCCAACCGGCCCGCCCGCCGGATGCCGCAGGAGGCGCAGGGGGACGTGCCCCTGGGCAAGATGCGCTTCGTGGGCGCGGCGGAGGGCCGTGCGGCCCTCCGCAAGGACGACTGACCTCAGAGCCCTTCGGCCATGTCGGTCTTTTCCGTGGGGTCGGTCATCTCGGTCAGGGGGCGGACGGCACCTCGGTGCACACGCTCACGTGCCGCGTGTCGTCCCCCTCGAACTGGAACTCCTCGACCAGGCGCAGCCGCCCGTCGTCCTCGTGCTCGACCCGGCTGACGCTCTGGCCGCCGGCCCGTCCGCCCGCCTTCAGGGCGTGGACGTACGAGATGGTCACGGCGTCGCCCTCGCGGCTGCCGACGAACCGCCCCAGCGTGACGGTGTCGCCCTCGTAGTCGCCCCACACCACCCCGTCGGACTCCCAGTAGCGGAACGCGGTGGGCTGCTCCGGGTCCACCGCGCTCGCGGTCGAGCTCACCATGACGAACCTGCGGCCGTTCAGAAGGTTGTTCTCCACGCGCGGCATGATCCTGCCCTTTTCCTGACAACGAGAGCGCGCCTGGACGAATGGCGCAGTCAGAACGGCGTCGCGGTCGATCCGTCCAGCCGCGCGCCGCGCGCGGCCCCGCCGGGCGTCGATCCTTGCTTTCCGGTTATCACGGCTTCATCTTTGAACGCGGATTGTGATAGTCAAGTGACGTTCCGTATCCGGCAGGTGACAGGAGATCGTTATGGTGGCGTACGCGCTCGCGATCGCGGCGGCGGTGGGTGTGGTGGCGCTCACCGCGCTTGTGTACAGGATGACGGGCCGCGGCGAGGACGACCGCCAGCCCGACGGTCCTTCGGCGGGCCACGCCGGCGCGATGCTGTCGGCGCTGTTCCTGCTGGTCTTCGCGATCGCCGTCATCGTGCCGTGGACCACCGCCGACGCCGCCCGGCAGAACGCCCAGGCCGAGAGCCAGGCCGCCGTCGACGCCTACTGGGCCGCCGCCGCCCTGCCCGGCACCGCCCCCGGCCTCGTCCGCGCCGGGCTGCGCGACTACGTCACCTTCGTGGTCGGCGACGAGTGGCCCGCGATGGAGCAGGGCCGCATGCACCCGGTCGGCACCGAGCGGCTCGATGCCCTGCGCGCGCGGATCGCGGCCATCGCGACGGACGACGACGACGCCAAGGACGCCAAGGACGCCGTGCTCGACCACGTGGCCACCGTGTCTGCCGCCCGCTCGCAGCGCGCCGCCGACGCCGCCGCCACGCCGCCGTCCGGCCTGCTCATCCTGACGATCCTGACCGGGATCGTGGTCATCGTCTTCCCGTTCCTGGCCGGGGCCCGGCCGCGCGGCATGGCGCTCGCCCCGCTCGTGGCGATGGCCGCGCTGCTGGGCTTCGGCACGTACCTGACGTGGGACATCTCGCACGTGTTCGCGGGGCCGCTGGCGGTGGGACCGGACGCGTTCAAGGCGGCGCTGCAGGAGTTCGCCCGCATCGGCGGAGGCGTGTGACCGTGGGCGCCCGGCGCACGCCGCTCTTCCTGGCCGGCACGCTGCTGGCCTTGTACGTGGGCGTCCCGGCCGCGGCCGCCCCCTTCACCGCGGAGACGGCCGCCGCCCCTCCGCCTGCGGCCGCCCTCTTCGCGGGGGAGACGGCCGCCGCGTCCCTGCCTGCGGCCGCCCACGCGGCCGAGGCCGCCGGGACGCGATCCCTCGCGGGCGGTGCTCTCTCGGCCGGCCGCGCTCTCTCGGCCGGCCCCGCGGACGTTCCGCTCGGTGGTGCTCCGCTCGGGGGCATTCTGCTCGGGGGTGCTCCGCTTTGGGGTGCTCTGGTCAATGTCGTTCCGGCGAGCGTCGTTCCGGCGAGTGCTGAGAGGGTCGGCGGCTTGCCGGGGGCGGGCTCTTCCGGCTCGCGAACCGCGAAAGGCTCCCCTGCAGACGGCGGCTCTCCCGCGGGGGACGGTTCTCCCGCGGGGGTCGGCTCTCCTGCGGAGGGCGGCTCTTCTACGGGGGTTGGCTCCGCTGGGGTCGGCTTCGCGGCGGGCGGCTCCGCGGCGGCTGCCGTGGGCCCGCTGGCGGCGCCGCTGTTCGCCCGCGCCGCGATGCGCGACGACCGCAGCCCGAGGAGCGGCCCTGCCTGGACGAGCGGTCTAGCCGGGACGCACGGGCCGGTGGACGGCGCCCACCGGGACGGCGCCCACCGGGACGGCGCCTACCGAAACGGCGACGACTCGACTGGCGTCGATCGGGACGGCGCTCACCGGGACGGCGACGACCGGACTGGCGTCGATCGGGACGGCGACGACCGGACTGGCGTCGATCGGGACGGCGCGGCGGTGACGGGCGACAGGCGGGGCCGCGGCGACGCCGCCGAGCCGAGGGCCTTGGTCGACGTCCATGCATCGGTCGGAAGTCCGGCCCGTAAGCGGGATTCCGGCGACGAGGCCGGAGCCCGGCGCACGACGAGCGGCGGAGAGCCGATCGTCGACATCGCCGGGGTACGGGTGGGCGCCGCCCCTCAGGACGACGACGGGGGTGACAGCCGCAGAGGCGGCGGCCTGGCCGTGTGCGCCGACCTGCCGGTGGCCCTGGTGCACATCGGCTCCTGCGGACCGCCTCCCGGGCCGGTCTGCGTGGACGTGCCGCCCGTGGTGAGCGTCGAGATCGGCTCCTGCGGCCGCATCCGCGCCGCGCCCGCTCCGACGGCCACCCCGTCGCCCACCGCCACGCCCTCGTCCGCCCCGACCCGCACCCCGGCACCCCGGGTGACGCCGACGCGACGCCCCGCGCCCACGCGGAGTCCTGCCCCGACGCCCAGCTCGGCGCCGGTCCGCACGCCGGCACGCCACACCGTGCGCGCCGCTGCACCGGAGCCGTCCGCGACCACCTCACCGAAGGCGGAGCCGACGCCGGAGCCCACGCCCGCCCGGGTGGCCGCCCATGTGCCACGCAAGCTCGCCGCCCCGGCCCGCAAGCGCCACAGCCCGCTCGGGTCGGTGCTCGTCATGGTGGTGGTGACGACTCTCATCGCCTCCACGACAGCCGTCGCCTTCTCGGCCCGCTGACCGTATCCGGCCTCGGGGCGACGGGGTGGGGTGCGTTGCGCCGTCCTGAGGGCTCTGAACGCCGAGACAGGGGGCGGCCGCGCCGTCCCGTGAGGACTCACGACGGCCGGGGCGGGGTGCGTTGCACCGTCCCCGGGGGCTCTGGACGCCGGGGCCGGGGACGACGCGCCGTCCCGAGATGTCTCAGGACGGCCGGGGCGGGGTGCGTTGCACCGTCCTAAGTCCCGAGATGACTCAGGACGGCGGGGCGGGTTGCGTTGCGCCGTCCTAAGGGGACGTGGGAGCGGGGGCGGTGCGCCGTCCCGCGGGGACTCAGGACAGCGGGGCCGGGTGCGGCTGCGCCGCCCGTGGGGACTCACGACGGCGGGGCGGGAGGCGTTGTGCCGTCCTGCGGGGACGGTGGGACCGGGGGCGGTGCGCCGTCCCGAGGAGGCTCAGGACGGCGGGGCCAGGGGCGGTCGCGCTGTCCTGACGGGGCTCAGGATGGCGGGCCGGTCTCGACCGGGGCTCAGGACGCGGTCGGAGCCACCGTCCGCATACGCTCGAAATTCGCCACGTACTGCTGATAGATGGTCCTGTCGTTGAGCCGCAGCAGCGTCTCGTCGTTGCGGCGCAGCGACGTCTCGATGTAGTTGTGGCTGCCGGTGAAAACCCAGTGGGCGTCACGGTCGCCGTCGTAGGAGCCCTCGACGAGCAGGTACTTGGAGTGGACGCGGCCGGGCAGCGCGCCGCCGTCGCCGAGCGTGCGCAGCTCGATGCGCGGTTCGGCCAGCAGGAGCCGCTTGACCTCGTCCTCCATGATCCCGTAGACGATCCGCACGGTGCAGCCGCGGGCGGCCAGGTCGCGCAGGCGCTCAGGGATCGCGATGCGGTAGGTGTCCCACTCGGACATGCCGACGCGGATCGTCGTGCCGCCCTGGCAGGAGACCTTGTCGAGGTGTTCGACGACGGGGTCGGTGGTGGCGTCCGTGCCCGCCCGGGGGAAGAAGTGGGCGCGTACGGAGCCGCCCGGCCCGCCGGTCGTGGTGACGCGGTAGTAGTCGAGGTTCTTGCGCTCGACCGCCAGGTCGGCGAAGTAGCCGGTGTAGGCCGCGTACAGGCGCTTGTTGCCGGGCAGGACGACCGCGTTGTTCCAGTACGTCGTGGAGTTGAGGTCGGTCAGGTTGGCCGACGACTGCACCACCACGTCGGAGGCGGCTCCGGTGCGGGAGAACAGGTAGAACTTGTTGTGCTGGCCCTTGTTGCCGATGCACGCGGCGGTGCCGCCGGAGGGCGGGCCGGCGCAGACGTGCGCCCACGAGCCGGCCGAGGTGTCGGTGCCCAGCTCGGCCGTGAGCTGCCGGGCCACGGCGGCGCCGCGGGTGTCGCCGTCCAGGATGACCTGCACGCCGACGCCGCGCCGATGGGCCTTGACCAGTTCGCCGGCGAACTCCGTGCCCGCCGTGCCGGACATGACGAAGTGGGCGACCTGGATGCGCGCTCCCGCGGGCGTCTGCTTGACGAGCCCGCAGAGCCTGGTCACGATGGCGGCCCCGTCGCCGGCCGCCGGATCGTTGAACACCGCGCCGGTGGTCACGGGGGTTGCCGGCGCGTCCGCGCAGCTGGTCGCGGCGCTCGCGGCGGCGGTGCCGGTCCCCGCTGACGCGGCCGCGGCCAGGACGGCTCCGGCTGCCAGCACGGACAGGATCTTGCCTTGCATGGATCATTCCTTCACGCGGCGGCCGTGTCGCCCGCCGTCGTCATCGCGGTCGGGACGGCTCCGGGGAAGTGACCGGCGATCGGGTGACCCGTGCCCCGGTCGATCAGCGCCGGTTCCTCGTCCCGGCACCGATCTTGGGCCCGCCGGCGGCGCGTACGGGAACGGCAGCCTGAAGGAGGGGACAACGGTGAGGGAACATCGCAGGTCAGCACGATCTCGCCGCGCTGGCGTCGCGCCGGTCGTCCAGGCTCGGGCGGCCGACATCAGGGCCCGGCGTGCGCCGACATCAGGGGCCAGGGTGCGCCCACATCAGGGCCTGCGTGCGCCCACATCAGGGCGTGCGTGTACAGGGGCGAGGGGGCGCCGTAGACCTCGTCCCTGTGCCGGTCTCGACGACCTTGGCGAGGTGAATCACCGCGATGCGGTCGCAGATGTGCCCGACGACGCCCAGGTCGTCGTGCGAGATGAACGGGTGGGCCACGCCCGGGTCGTGCGAGACGGTCAGTTAGGCCACGCCCAGGTCGCGATGCAGCTCCTGGAGGAGGTCGAGGATCTGTGGCCGCGCCGACACGTCCAGCGCGGACGCCGCCCCGTCGCAGACGGTCAGCCGGGGCCACACGGCGAGCGCGTGGGGGATGCTGATGCGCTGACGCTGTGCGCCGGAGAACCGGTGCGGGTAGCGGCCGGTGTGCTCGGGACGCCGCCCGGCCCGGCTCAGCAGGGCGCGCGCCTCCTCGTCCCAGCGTTCGCGCGGCACCAGCCCAAGACGGATCGATCCCCCACGCGTCCCTGATCAGGGCGGCGACGGTCATCCTCGAATCGAGCGCGCGCAGGGGGCCTGGAAGAGGAGCTGGATGTCCTGGCGGAGTCAGCGCGCGCGCCGTCGGCGGGGTTCCGGGCATCCGGCGGCTGTGGTCGTCGTCAGGTGACGGGGATGGGCAGGACCCAGGCGGCGGTGGCGTCGTCGTGGACCTTGGCCGGTCGCGGCGGTCCGTAGGTGAGCTCGGCCTCGCGGACGTCGGCGAGCAGGCTCGCCGGGCCGCGCTCGGTCAGGGTGTCGAGCACCTGCTCCCACGAGCGGCCGTACCACTCGACCAGCCTCGTCACGCCGTCCGTGAACATGCCGATCCCCGTCACGTCGGCCACCGGCACGGAGCCGGTCAGGGCCTCGGCGGCGGCGTGCGGCGCGGTGGAGGCCACCCAGAACCCGTCCGGCTGGTTGCGCAGTGACCGGATCAGCTCCAGGCGATAGGGGTGTCCGCCCGGCAGGTGATTTAGACGGTCGTCGGCGACGACGGTGACGGTGCCGTCCCGATGCCGGATGGCGATGGGGGAGTCGCACAGCACGAGGTAGTCGACGTGGTCGCCGGTGCGCCGGACGATGGCGATGGTGGCCGAGGGCGAGTCGGGGTTGACGAGGTCGCAGCCGTCGCCGTGCGCGCGCATGGTCGCGTGGATGGCTTCGCTGAGGACCCGGGTCAGCGGCCACGGCTCCTCGATGCGTTCGGCGACGGCCATGGCGAGGGTACGGACCAGCCAGCGCACGTCGTGGACGCACCCGGAGTCGACGTCCCGCGGCGCCGTCGCCCCGTCGAGAACCGCGATCCAGGCCGGCCCGGTGACCAGGTAGTCCTCGTTGGCACCGCCGGGTGCGGCGGTCGTGGCGTGGTTGACGTGCAGCACCGGCTCTCCCTCGTCGCTCGTACGACGTCTCTGGTCATGGGTACGTACAGCCTGACATGGAGTCAGATCACGCGTGTCCACGGTGCCAGGGCGAGCCGGGCCCCTGCTCGCGGCGGGTTGGGCGGTGCCGGTCGTGGTGGGGGCGGGGGAGCGGGCCGCGCACCGGTACGCGGGGGCGCTGTCGCGTAGGCTCCCGGCCATGCGCACGCTGGCCGGGGTGGACGTCGGGACGACGCACGTCAAGGTGGGGTTCCACGACGAGAACGGCCGGTGCGTAGCCGAGGTGCGCCGGCCGACCCCGCGCGAGCTGCCCGCCCTGGTCGCGGCGGTGCGTGCGGGGCTGGCGGGGTGCGCGGCCCGGACCGGGCGCCGGCCCGACGCGATCGGCGTCACCGGCATGGCCGAGACCGGCGTGCCGCTCGACGCCGAGGGCCGCCCGCTGACCCCGTTCCTGTGGTGGACCGACCCCCGGGGCGCCGAGGAGGCCGCCGAGCTGGCCCGCGACGCGGTGACGCTGTTCGGGGTCACCGGGCACCGTGCCACCGCCAAGACGCCGCTGGCCAGGTGGCTGTGGCTGCGCCGCCACGAGCGCGCCGTCCTGGACCGGATGCGCTGGTGGGCGGGTGCGCCCGACGCCGTGGCCCACGCTCTGACGGGCGCGCTGCGCACCCACGAGACGCTGGCCGCCCGCACGCTCGCCTACGACCTGGCCGGGCACACGTACGAGCCGGACCTGCTCGCGCTCGCCGGGCTCACCCCCGAGGTGCTGCCGCCGGTGGCGGGGGCGGTGGAGCCGGTCGGCCGCGCGGTGGCCGGCCTCGACGGCGTGACCCCCGGGACGCCCGTGGTGATCGCCGGACACGACCACATGGTGGGGTGCTGGGCCGCCGGCGTCCGCCGCCCCGGCGACGCCGGCGACTCGCTGGGCACGGCGGAGGCCGTCATGGTCCCCGCCACCGCGCCCCCTGACCCCCGGACGGGCCTGGGCCTCGGCATCACGGCCGACCCGTCCCTCGACGGGCGGCACGTCGTGCTCGTGGGTGGCCTGTCCAGCAGTGGCGCGCTGTTCGACTGGCTGCTCGACCTCCTCGCCCCCGCCCCCGGCTCCGGGTCCGGGGCCGGTTCCGGGTCCGGGTCCGGCTCCGGGGACAGGTACGCCGTGCTGCCCCGGTTGCTGGAGGGCGTGCGGCTGCCCACGGGGATCGTCGTCGAGCCGTACCTGCGCGGGCGGGCCGCCCCGGCGCCCGACCCGCGGCGGCGCCTGACGTTGGAGGGGCTGGACGCCGCGCACGGCGCGGGTGACCTGCTGGCCGCAGCCGTCGAGGGCACCTGCCTGCACACGCGCTGGACGCTCGCCGAGCTCACCGCCGAGACCGGGACGGCGGCGGAGCGGCTCGTGGTGTTCGGCGGGCAGGTCAGGATCCCGCTGTGGATGCGGGTCAAGGCCGCGGTGTCCGTGCCGCCCGTGGAGGTGGTGCGGGCGGGCGACGCGGTGTGCGCGGGGGCCGCGCTCGTCGCCGGGCAGGCCGGCGGGTCCCTCGACGACGTGCCGGTCCTGCCCCGCGAGCCCGAGCCGCGCGATCCGGCCCTCGCCGCCGCCTACGACACCGTGTACGAACGCTTCCTCGCCGCGGCGAGCACGACGGGCACGCCAGGCACGCCAGGCACGCCAGGCATGACGGGCACGCCAGGCACGCCAGGCACGCCAGGCATGACGGGCACGCCAGGCACGCCAGGCACGACGGGCACGCCAGGCGGGTAGCGCACGACGCCCCGGGCAGCGCGGAGCGAGCCGGCCCGTACGACCAGGCCAGACGGAGCCCCGGAACGGTCACGCGGTCGCCTGCGCCCCCGCCGCCTGCGCTCCCCGCAGGAACTCCTCCACGACCAGTGTCGCCGCGCCCATCGCCACCGCGTCCGCCCCGAGCCCGCCCAGCACGATGGGCACGGGCGGGAAGGACGCCATGGTGTTGACGGCCGTGGCGGCCCGGATGGGCTCCAGCAGGCCCTCGCCCAGCATGAGCCCCGCCCACCCGCCGATGACGATGCGCTCCGGGTCGAACAGGTGCACCAGGTTCGACAGGCCGAGCCCGATGAGCTCCGCCGTACCGGCGAGGACGGGTGAGCCCGCCTCCAGCAGCCGGGCCAGCGCCGGCCGCTGGTCGGCGGAGTCGGCCGCGATCCCGGCGCGGTCGAGGATGCCCTCGGCCCCCACGTACGCCTCGAAGCAGTCGCGACCGCCGCACCGGCACGGCCGCCCGCCAGCGGCGATCTTGAGGTGGCCGAGCTCGCCGGCGGCCCTGGCCGATCCGCGGTAGATCGCGCCGTCGGCGACGACCGTGCAGCCCACGCCCGAGCCGATGAAGACGATGATGGCGTCGCTGACGCCCCGGCACGAGCCGAACCACAGCTCCGCCTGGCCCATCGTCTTGGCCCCGTTGTCCACGAACAGCGGCAGCGACGTGCCCGCGCGCACGAGCGCGCCGAAGGGCACCGCGTTCCAGCCGAACGTGGTGGCGTGCACGAGCGCGTCGGGCCCCGCCTCCACGATGCCGGGCACGCCGACCCCCACCCCGAGCACCCGCTCGGCGGGCACCCCACTGTCGGCCAGGACCGTGTCGACGCCCTCCAGGAGGTGCCGGACGACCAGCTCGGGGTCGTGCCGGGCCGAGTGGAGGGCGTAGGAGGCGCCGGCCCGCTCGGTCATGCCGAGGTCGAACAGCTCCACCCTGACCTGCGTCTCGCCCACGTCCACGCCGATCGCGTAGCCGTGGTCGGGGTTGACCCGCAGCAGCACGCGGGGCCGGCCGCCGTCGGAGTCGACCTGCCCGGCCTCCACGACGACGTCCTCGTCGAGCAGGTCGGCCGTCAGCGTGCTGACGGTCCCGGCGCTCAGGCCGGTGGCGGCGCACAGGTCGTGGCGGCTGGCGGGGCCGCCGAAGTACAGCGCCCGCAGCAGCATCGCCCGATGACCGCGCCGGAGGTCGCGTACTGTCCTGCGCTCGGTCCTGCTCATGATCACTCCTGTGGTGGCTCGCACGCCGGTGAAATCCGCGTTACTGAAGTGTTCCGTACGATTGCTGACTTTTTTTAAGGCTTAGATTATGGTCTGGGTCACCCCCCGCTGACGAGGAGATGAGATGAGCCGAACGATCGCGGGAGTCACGGTCACGGCGGCCCTGCTCGCGGGTCTCACCGCGTGCGGAGGCGGCGGCACGGACGCCGCCGAGGGCAGGACGCTCACCTACTGGACGTATCAGGACCGCACCCCCCAGGCCGGCCAGGTCCTGGAGAAGATCCGCAAGGACTTCGAGAAGGCCAACCCCGGCGTGTCCGTCAAGATCGTCAAGATTCCGAAGGACGACTTCAACACCAAGCTCGGCAGCGCCGTCGCGGCGAAGACCGCCCCCGACGCCAGCGTGCTCGACCAGCCGCTCGTGTCCAAGTACGCGCTCGACGGCACGATCAAGGAGGTGCCCGCCGGGCTGTTCCCCGACGGCACCTACTTCAAGGGCGCGCTCGACACCAACCTCGGCTCCGACGGCAAGTACTACGGCCTGCCCGTCGACCAGACCGGCGTGGCCCTGTTCTACAACAAGAAGCTCGTCCCGACCCCGCCCAAGACGTGGGACGAGCTCAAGCAGGTCGCCGACCAGGTCCACCGGGCGCACCAGGACGTCGCCGGCATGGTCGTGCCCAAGGGCGACGGGTACGGCGCCTGGATGTTCCCCGGCGTGGTGGCCGGCGCGGGCGGCGAGATGGCCGACGTGCCCGGCAAGAAGATCCTGTTCGACCAGCCGCCCGCCGTGGAGGCCCTGCACCTGTGGGCCGACCTCCTCCCGTCCTCGCCCCGCAAGATCACCGACTCGGACAAGCCCTTCGAGAACGGCCTGGCGGCCATGCAGATCTCCGGGCCGTGGGACGTCCCCACGATCCGCGAGCAGTTCCCCGACCTCGACTTCAGCGTCGCGCCCCTGCCGTACAAGACCGCGCCGGCGGGCAACATCGGCGGCGAGAACTCCGTCGTCTACTCCACCACCAAGAACGCCGACCTGGCCTGGAAGTGGCTGCTGTTCCTGGGCGACGAAGACAACAACGGCGCCGTCGCCGACGCCGCGGGCGGCTTCCCCGTCAACACCAAGGCCACCCCCGTGGGCACGGGCCCGGAGAACGAGGCGTTCCTCGCCCAGCTCAAGGTCGCGCACGCCCGCCCCGCCGTGCCGCAGTGGATCCAGATCAACGACGAGATCATCGCACCCGCCATCGAGACCGCGCTCAGCGGCAAGGCCACCCCGCGGCAGGCGCTGACCGACGCCGCGGCGAAGACGCGCACCCTGCTCGGCTGGAACGGCTGACATGGCCTCTCCGGCACTCGCCGAGACCCCCACCGCGGCGCCCGGACCCCGGCGGCGACCCCGCCGCCCGGACGCCCGGCGGCGGGACCACCTCATCGGCTGGCTCCTCGTCGCCCCCGCGGTGGCGTACTTCCTGGTCTTCCTGCTCCATCCCGCGCTGTCGGCCCTGTACTACAGCTTCACGGACTGGGACCTGCGCACCCCCGCCCGCTGGGTCGGCCTGGCCAACTACACCGACCTGCTGTTCGACGACGTCAAGTACCCCCACTTCTGGACCTCGGTGCGGGTCACCCTCCAGTACACGCTGATCGCCGTCCCGCTGACGCTGGTCGCCGCGCTCGTGCAGGCGCTGCTGGTCAACGCCGTGCGCAGGGGGTCGAACGTGTTCCGGCTGCTGCTGTTCCTGCCCGTGGTCACCGCCGAGGCGGCGGTCGGCGCGATCTGGCGCTGGCTCTACGACCCCAGGTACGGGCTGATCAACAGCGTCCTGGAGCTGTTCGGCGTCCCCGGGCAGAACTGGCTGAACACCCCCGAGCTGGTCGTCCCGGCCCTCGCGTTCGTGTCGGCCTGGCAGTGCGGCATCTCGATGATCATCTACCTGGCGGGGCTGAAGGGCATCCCCACGGCGATCATCGAGGCGGCCACGATCGACGGGGCCGGGCCGGTCCAGCGCCTCCGCCGCGTGGTCATGCCGATGCTCCGGCCCACGACGTTCTACCTGGTGGTCACCGGGGTGATCGCGGCGCTGCAGGTGTTCGGCCTGGTCTACGTCATCTTCTCCGGGGCCGGGCGCAGCGTCACCGGCGGTCCCGAGCAGTCGGGCCTCACCTACGTGCTGCACCTGTACCTGTTCGCCTTCCGCTACGACGCCATGGGAGCGGCCTGCGCGATGTCGTTCGTCCTGCTCGTCCTCATCGTGATCGTCACCGCGCTGCAGTTCAGGTTCGTCAGGAGGGAGGCGGCGTGAGGAAGGCCTCCGTGTACCTCGCCCTGGTGCTGCTGGTCGCGGTGTCCGTGGTGCCGTTCCTGTGGATGCTGGCGACCTCGTTCAAGCACGGCCAGGACATCTACACCAAGGTCCCCAGCCTGCTGCCGCTCGACCGCAGGACCGGCGAGTGGGCGGCCACGCTGGAGAACTACGCGTACGTGCTGCAGGTCGGCGGGCTCGGCCGGGCCTTCCTCAACAGCGTGTGGGTGTGCCTGGTGCTGGTGCCGGCCAAGCTGCTCATCGACGCGCTGGCGGCCTACGCCTTCGCCCGGATCCGCTTCCCCGGCCGGGACACGCTGTTCGTCGTCCTGCTCGGCGGCATGATGGTGCCCACCATCACGCTGCTCATCCCGCGCCTGCACGTCACCCAGGCGCTCGGCATGTTCGACTCGGGATGGGGGCTGATCCTGCCCAACGTCGCCTCGGTCCTCGACATCTTCCTGCTGCGGCAGTTCTTCCTGTCGATCCCCGTCGAGCTGGAGGAGGCGGCGCTCATCGACGGTGCGGGCCGTATGCAGATCTTCTGGCGCGTCGTCCTGCCGCTGTCCACGCCCGTGCTGTCGGTCGTCACCATCACGAGCTTCCTGTTCCACTGGAACGACCTCGTCTGGCCGCTCGTCGTGCTGAACGACCCCGACCTGTACACGCTGCCGCTGGCGTTGCAGCAGCTCGTCGCCAGCCCGGACGGCGGGCGCGCCTACTACGTCATGGCGGGCGCCACGCTCGCCGTGCTCCCGGTCATCGGCGTCCTGCTGGTCTTCCAGCGGCGCATCCTGCAGGGCATCGCCTTCACGGGCCTCAAGTCCTGAACGCGTAAGGAGCGTGAGCGTGACCATCGAGGTCCACGAGGGAGTCATCGTCGTCGACGGCGAGCCGCGGGTGCTCGTCAGCGCCGACTACCCCTACTACCGGGACGACCCGGCGCGCTGGCCCGACCGGCTCAGGGCGCTGCGCGACGACCTGGGCATCGAGGTGGTGACCTGCTACATCCCGTGGCGGCACCACCAGCCCGAGGCCGACACGCCGCCCGACTTCACCGGCCACACCGCTCCGGGCCGCGACGTGGTCGGCTTCCTCGGCCTGTGCCACCGGCTGGGCCTGAAGGTCGTCGCCAAGCCCGGGCCGTTCGTCCACGCCGAGCTCACCTACGGCGGGCTTCCCGACTGGGTGTGCCCCGAGCGGAACCCGGCGATCGAGCCGGTGCTCGACGCGTCCGGCGAGCCGGCGCGGTGGGCGGACTCACCGGCGCGCGCCCCCGGCCGGCCGCTGCCCGCCCCGCTGGCCGAGCCGTTCGCCACGCTGGCGGGGGAGTGGCTGGCGGCCGTCGGCGCGAAGGTGCTCGACGCCGCCGCCCACCCGAACGGCCCGGTGATCCTCACGCAGATCGCCAACGAGGGCGTCTACACCGACGGCGCCCGCCCGCTGACCGCCTACGACTACAGCCCCTCCGCCCTGGCCCTGCACCGCGAGCGGACCGGACGGGCCGAGCCGCCCCGCACCGGCCGGGAGGACACGGCGACGCTGACCGGGTGGGGCCGCTTCCACGCCGCCTACCTCGCCGAGGTCTACCGCCGCTGGGCGGAGGCGGTGAACGGCCGGGTCCCCGTGGTCGTCAACCTCAACCCGCCGACGGTGGAGGCGCTGGACGACTGGCTGGCCCGCGTGTGCCCGCCCCTGTGGGGCGGCATCGCGTACGGGTTCACCAACTGGATGGGCGTCGTCTCGGCCGACCCCGACGCCTGGTTCCGCTACGTCGTCGCGGCCAAGCTCGCCCCCGGCCCCAACATGGAGGAGAACTGGGGCTTCTCCCAGCTCTACGACCGGGCCTACCAGGACGCGGCCACCAGCTTCCACCAGTCGCTGCTCGCGCTGGCGGCCGGGGCGACCGGGTTCAACGTCTACACCGGCGTGTCCACCTCCGGGTGGGCGGCGTCGCTCGACTCGGCCACCCCCTCGCCGTACCCGGACTGCGCGCCCATCGCCGCCGACGGGTCGGCGACGGCGAAGGCGCCCGCCGTGGCGGCCCTGGCCGGCTTCCTCGCCCGCCACGGGGCCGAGTTCCTCACCTGCGTCCCGGTGACCGGGGGCAGCTTCGGCCTCTACCGCCCGTACGCGGGCCTCGCCGCCTGGGACGCGGGGGACAGTGTGGTGTGCGGCCGTTCCCTGCGGGCCTTCCACGACCGCATGCGGGCCGTCGGCCACGACTACCGGATCGTCGACCTGGAGACCGGGGACCTCGCCGGCCACCCGAGGCTGACCGTCCCGGGCGGTCCGTTCCTGCACCGCCACGTGCAGCGCGCGCTGGCCGGCCACATCGCCGCCGGAGGCGTGGTCGAGGTGGACGGCGCGGTCCCGGTCCTGGACGAGGACCTGAACCCGTGCACAGTCCTCGCCGCCGCCCTGCCTCCCGGACCGCCTCCCGCGCCGGCGCCGCCACGGGCCCGCGTGGTGGCGGGGGCCGCGGACGTGTTCCTGCGGACGCACCCCGAACGGGACGTCGCCCACCTCACGGTCCTCGTCAGGGACGGCAACGAGGGCCCGGTCCGGATCGACCTCGACGGCCGCGAGCTGGAGGTCGTCGCGGCGCGGGGCGGCGCAGCGGTGATCAGGCTGGAGGCGGGCGAGCTCGACGACGCCCTCGTCAAGGGCGTCAACCGCTACCTGGGCTCGGAGGTGGCGGCGAGCGTCCGGCTCGGCGGGCGCGCGCACGCCGCGACCGCCCCGGCGGACCTCTACCGCGTAGGCGGCACGCTCCGCCGGATCTCTTAGAGGCGCGTCGGTGGCACGCTCCGCCGGATCTCCTAGAGGGGCGTGCGAGGACGGGAAGAGGCGTCGCGGGCGCGTGGTTGGAAGGAGGCGTGGAGAAGATCGACGTCGTGGTCATCGGCGCCGGGCAGGCGGGCCTGTCCAGCGCGTACTTCCTGCGCCGCTTCGGCCTGGACCCCCTGGTCCTGGACGCCGCCGAGGGGCCCGGCGGGGCGTGGCGGCACCGCTCGCCGAGCCTGACCATGGACAAGGTCCACGGCGTGTTCGACCTGCCGGGCAGCGGCCGCGACCGGGACGCCGACGGCGACCGCCCGGCCGCCGCCGTGGTGCCCGCCTACTACGCCTCCTACGAGCGCGACCTCGGCCTGGAGGTGCTCCGCCCGGTCGAGGTCTCCGCCGTCACGCGCGGCCCCGGCGAGTGGCTGACCGTCACCTCCGGCGCGGGGGAGTGGGCGGCGCGCGCCGTGGTCAACGCCACGGGCACCTGGACCCGTCCGCACTGGCCGTACTATCCGGGCGCCCGCGACTTCCGCGGCCGGCAGCTCCACTACGCCGCCTACCGCGGGCCCGAGGAGTTCCGCGGCCGGCGGGTCGTCGTGGTGGGCGGCGGCAATTCCGCCGCCCACGTCCTGTCGGAGCTGGCCGGGGTCGCGGCGGGCACGCTGTGGGTGACCCGCCGCCCGCCGGTCTTCCGCGAGGACGACTTCGGCGAGAGCGCCCGCCGGGAGGCGGTCGCCCTGGTCGAGCAGCGGGTACGCGCCGGGCTGCCGCCGCAGAGCGTCGTCGCGGTGACCGGCCTCGGCTACACCACGGTCGTCCGTGAGGCCATGGAGAAGGGCGCCCTGGAACGGCTGCCGATGTTCGCCCGGCTCACCCCCGGCGGCGTCGCGTGGGCCGACGGCACCGAGGCCGTGGCCGACGCCGTCGTCTGGGCCACCGGGTTCCGCTCGGCGCTGAGCCACCTCACGCCGCTCCACCTGCGCGAACCGGGCGGCGGGATCGCGGTGGACGGCACCCGGGTCCTGGCCGAGCCCCGCCTCCAGCTCGTCGGCTACGGCCCGTCGGCCAGCACGATCGGCGCCAACCGCGCGGGCCGCACCGCCGCCCGCAACGTGCGTGACCTCCTCGCCGCCGCCGAGGCCGCCTGAGGCCGCTTCTCCAGTCCTCAAGTGCTCCCGGTCGTCGTCCGGCATGCCGATCCCGCATGGATCGCGACTCCGGCGGGTCCGCGTCTCGACACGCCGCGTCACTGCGGGGTAACGTCCGCCAGAAGGATCTTTATCCGCCTAAAGGCACGTTTCTCGGGTTTATCCGGCCAGGAGGTGCGCCGCCATCGTGACGGAGCCAACGGACGCACCGCGCGGGCCCGCGGCGCGGCGGCGTGACCCGTTCCAGCCCGCGCTGAGCCCCGTCGCCCGGCGGGCGGTCGCGGGCGGGCTGCTGCTCGCCACCGCCGCCGCGATGGCGGCGGCCCTCGCCATCTGGAACGGCCGGCCCTTCGACGGCACCGGCGCCCGCGCCCCCGCCACCTCGCCAACCGCAGATGTCCTGATTCCCGGCGAAGCGGCGTGATCCCCTACTATCTACCCTCGGTAAGAGGGTGTTCGCCGGATCGTCACGAAATCCCCCCGGCGCGGCCCTGCGGCACGGCCGAAGGAGAAGCGTGGCGGTTGCGTCCCCCGCCCACCGGCGGCGCGGCCCGCTCAGACCTTTCCGCCTCCCCCTGGCGCTGGCCCTCACGCTGACGGGTGCCCTGGGCGGGGCCGTGATCACGGGCGCCGAGCCCAGGCCCGCGACGGCGGCGCCGAAACCCACGGTCAAACAGCTCAAGAAGGAGCTGGCCGCGCTCCAGAAGGAGTCGGACCGGCTCATCACCGACTACTACAACGGCCGCATCGCCCGCGAGAAGGCGGAGAAGGCCGAGAAGGCCGCCAAGGAACGGCTCGCCGCCGCCCAGGAGGTCCTGGACCGGGAGTCGACCGAGCTGCGCGCGATGGCCGTCGCCCAGTACATCGACGCCGTGCCCGCCGACCGGCTGCTTCTCTCCGGCGCCGGGGACCCGAACGCGCTGCTGAACAGGCTGGCCCTCGCCCGGCACCTCGCCGACCGGCAGCACGCCCGGCTGAGCGGGTTCGCCCGGGTCAGGGACGAGCACGCGCGCGCCGAGGCCGAGGCCGCCGCCCGCGCCGCGGAGCTGGCGGACCAGGTGGCCGACCTCGCCGAGCGCAAGGGCAAGGCGGTGAAGCAGATCGACAAGATCAAGGACAAGATCGACCAGCTCTACCAGGCGCCCGGCGTGCGGCGCTCGGACGGCACCTGGGTGCCCCAGCTCCCCGGGGGCGCCGACCACATCACGCCCCGGATGCGCCTGGTCAAGACCCTCGTCCAGGAACGGTTCGACGTGCCGTTCGGCATCGGCTGCTACCGCACCATCCAGGACGGCGGCGAGCACCCGCTCGGCCGGGCGTGCGACTTCATGCTGAGCCGCGGCGGCTCCATGCCCACGGCCGGCGAGGTGGCGCGCGGCAACGAGATCGCCGCCTGGGCCATCAAGAACTCCAAGCGGCTGGGCATCATGTACATCATCTACCGGCAGCGCATCTGGCACGCGCGTACCGGGACGTGGCGGACGATGTCCGACCGCGGCG
The DNA here is from genome assembly GCF_013363975.1 of Nonomuraea montanisoli. Taxonomy (GTDB): domain Bacteria; phylum Actinomycetota; class Actinomycetes; order Streptosporangiales; family Streptosporangiaceae; genus Nonomuraea; species Nonomuraea montanisoli. The sequence continues at coordinate 534,510 of NZ_JABWGN010000008.1, forward strand.
GCACCACCGCCAACCACTACGACCACCCGCACATCTCGGTCTACTAGGGCCTGTACGGAGTTGAGATCAGAGGGATTGCCTGCGGTATGGCCGACGGTCCTGGTAGGCCATCGGGCATGGCGCGTGGAGACCTCACCGACGAGGAATGGTCCTTGATCGAGCCCCACTTA
>NZ_JABWGN010000009.1 GCF_013363975.1 Nonomuraea montanisoli
GCCAGCAACGACGAACGCACCGCCGCTCTGCAAGACTTCCTGCACACCTACAACCACCACCGCTGCCACACCGCGCTCGGAGGCCAACCACCGATCACCCGCGTCAACAACCCTGCGGGTCAATACAGCTAGATCGCGACGGGCAGTGTCTCGATCCAGCAGTCGGCGACGAGGGGAGCGAGCGCGGCTTTCGCCTCCTCCGCGTCCTCCCGGGTCAGGAACACCCCGGAGCCGGAGTAGTCGGACCCGTCGCGGTCCTCGGCGCGGGTCATGACGACGTAGACGTGGCGATACCTCTCCCGGCGGACCCGCCGGCCGTCTTCACCGTCGCGGAGAGCCGTGATCAGGTCGGCTGCCGAGGCGCGGCCGAACCCCGCGTCGGCGCCGTGCAGCGGCGTGGTGGGCCACCGCGTGTCGCTGGCGAGGACGTTGCTGAAGAAGCTCCGGCGCGTGGGAGGGAGGATGTCTTCGTGCCAGCCGACCGCCATGCTGATGATGTGGTCGGTCTCTCCTTGGCTCTCCAACTGGAAGACCCGATCACCGGGACCGAAGGTGAGGCTGGGGCAGGCGGCCTTGACGCGTTCGGCTTCGTCGGCGGGTGCGACTCTGATCAGCAGGCCGTGATACCTGGCCCTGATCCTCAGGACGTCCACGGGTTTGAAGAGCACCTCGACGGTGGTCTCCGGAAGTCCGTCGGGGCCCGGCATGCTGCGGAACAGCGCCTGGCCGTGGCTCACGGTGTAGGCCCAGAGCACGAAGTCACGCCGGCTGCGGAAGATCTCCTTGCCCGGCGGAAGCTGCTGGTCGGTGTTGAACCAGGCCTTGATCGTCATGCGGGCCAGGATCGCGGCCGAAGGATCGGCGGTCAACCGCCGCCGTCAGCCCGCAGCGGACACGCGGGACGGCGTCCCCCGATCCTGGCAGCATCACCGGCATGAAAGGCGTCGCGGCCCTCGCCAACCCCCGCTTCCGGCTGCTGCTGCTAGGTCAGACGGCCGCGGTCATGGGGGAGCAGATGTTCGCCGTGGCGATCACCGTCTCGGTCCTCCGCGCCGGTGGCGACGCGGTCTCGCTCGGGCTGGTCCTCGCCGCGCGCGGCGTCACGCTCGTCGCCTTCCTGCCCGTCGGCGGCGTGTGGGCCGACCGGGTGCCGCGCCGACGCCTGGTGATGGCGGCGTACGGCGCCCAGGCGCTCCTGGCCGGAGCGCTGGCCCTGCCCGCCACGCCCTCGATCTGGGGCGCGGCGGCCGTGGTCCTGCTGGCCGGCGTCGCCGAGGCGTTCGTCCGGCCCGCGTTCAACGGGCTCCTGCGCGGCGTTCTCACCGACGACGAGCGCGTCTCGGGCAGATCTCTGGTCGGTGTGTCGATCCGCAGCGGCATCATGGCCGGTCCGGCCGTGTGCGTGGGGCTGATCGCCGCGGCCGGGACCCGGGTGGCGTGCGCGATCACCATGATGATCTTCGCGGCCACGGTCGTGGCGCTCCGGCGGGTCACCGAGCCGCGGCGAACCCCGGCTCCCCGCGCCTCGTTCGCCGAGGACATCCGCGCCGGCGTCGCCGAGGCGCGGCGCCGCCCATGGGTGCGCGCCATCCTCGTCTTCTCCGCGGTCAACCTCGTGTTCGTCCTTGCGCCGACACAGGTGCTGCTGCCCGTCGTGAGCACCGCCGCGTTCGGATCGCCCGCCGTGTACGGCGTGGCGCTCACCTGTTACGGGGTCGGCGGCCTGGCCGGCGGTCTGGTGACCCTGGCCTGGCGGCCCCGCGCCGTAGGGGTCGTGGCGTTGACCGCGATCGCCCTCTACGCGGCGGCGCCGCTGTCCCTGCTGCTCGCGTCGTCGCCGCTGCCGGTCTTCGTGGCGTACGCGGTCGCCGGGGCGGGGGTGGAGATCTACGCGATCCACTGGGAGGTCGCCCTGCAGCGCGAGATCCCGGACCGGCTGATCGGGCGGATCAGCTCGTTCGCCTGGCTGTGCAGTTTCGGGCTCATGCCGTTCGGCCAGGCGCTGACCGGGCCGCTGGCCGGGCTCGCGGGCCCGGACGCGGTGCTCGGGGGCGCGGCGGCCGTCATCCTCCTCGTGCCCCCGGCGCTGCTGCTGGTACGGGGCATGACGCACTTCCGCACGCCCGGCGACATCCCGGACGCCGATCCCGTGAGCAGGTGACGACCGTCATCATCGGGCGGAGGCGCGGATGCGGTACTGCCGCAGCAAGGTCAGCAGGACGGCGACGCCCGTGACGATCGCGAGCGCGTGCTCGGCCACGGCCACGCCCCGGTACTCGAACGGGCGGTAGGCGCCGGGCAGCAGCACCCACAGCAGCTTCCACGAGCCCCAGGCGAACAGCGAACCCGACGCGACGAAACCGGCGGCCATGGGCAGCCACAGCGGCGTCCGCGGGGCGCCCCGTCGGCCGAGCGCCCACACGCTCCAGGCCGCCAGGGCCGCGCACAGCGCGCCGTCGCCGATCAGGACCCGCGCGTTCGCGTCCCATCCGTCCAGGGTCGCCGGGTTCAGGCCGGCCGTCCCGCCCGCCGCCCAGAACGACCACACCACGGCGAGCGCCGCCGCCGGGAGCAGCGGCCACGCGCGACCCGCCTCCGAGGCCGGAAGGCCCACCAGCCCCACCCGCCCCACCCGTCCCGCGAACGCGTGCGGCCACCGCTCCGCCAGGTAGAGCGGCAGTGCGACGACCAGCCCCACAGCCATCCCGGCGAACCCCACCGAGATGAACACCCCCTCCCACGCCGGCAGGGCGGCGCCGTCACCCGGCGAGGGGGAATCCTGCGCCAGGAAGGCGCTGACCAGCATGTACGGGAGCAGGGACACGAGGAAGCCGCTGCCGATCCAGGCGAACGGCAGCACGAGCCAGGCCGGCAGCCGCATCCCCCACGACTGCCCGAGCGCCAGGCCCAGGGTGATGCCGGTCAGCGCCATCACGACCGTGACCAGGTTGAGCATCACCCAGTCGGCCGTGCCGTGACGCAGCTCCAGGACGATCCAGACGATCTTCACCATGAGGTAGAGGGACATCGAGCCCGCCGCGGTGAACGCGGCGACGCGGCGCAGCATCGTGCGCCTCCGACTGCGGCCGCGGACGCTTCCGTTCCTGGCGTTTCGGCCCCAGGAGTCTTGGCCCCAGGCGTTTCGGCTCCAGGCGTTTCGGCTCCTGGCGGTTTGGCTCACGACGCCGCGGCCCCTGTCGTCGCGGCTCCTGCTCTCGGCGTGCATGGTCCTGAGCCTCCCGGCCGGACGGCCGCCCGCGCCTCCCCGTGGAGAGGCATCCGCTTCCCCCGCCAGGGGGAGAGGCCACCTCCGCCGACCCCCGCCCCGCCGACCCCCGCCCTGCCGGACCCCGCCGTCCGTCACTCGACCGCCGGACGCCGTCCGTCCCTCACTCGTCCGTCAGGGCGGTCTCGTCGACCAAGCCGCGCAGGCGGGCGTTGGCGTGTTCGAGGGCGAGCAGGGTGTTCTCCCGCTGCTCGTCGCTCACCCCGCCCATCGCCTCCTCCGCCAGCTCGGCCCAGGCGCCCTCGATCCGGGGGATCAACGCGTGACCGGCCTCCGTGACGACGATGCGCACCTGGCGGCGGTCCGTGGGCACCGGCTCGCGGCGGAACCAGCCGCCGCCCTCCAGGCGGGCGAGGCTGCGGGTGGCGGTCGGCGGTTCGATCCCGAGCCGGGCCGCGAGCTCCGAGACCGTGATCCCGTCCGGCTCCTGCGCGAGGAACCACAGCATGACGTCCTGCCCCGGGTGCAGCCCGATCGCCGCCAGCTTGCGGGCCTTGGCGGCGCGGTAGAGCTTGCTCATCTTGTTCAGCGCCCGGTTGACGCGGATCGCCTCGGTCGTGTCCACGGGGCCATCCTACAGATGTATAGTCGGCTAATAAGTAGTCGGCTAACTATTTGGAGAGATCATGGATCTGGGACTCGGAGGACGCGTGGTCCTGGTCACCGGGGCGTCCGGGGGCATCGGCCGGGCGATCGCCGCGACGTTCGCCCGCGAGGGCGCTCTGGTTGCCGCCGGATGGCACAGCGACGAGGAGGGAGCGCGCGGCCTCGTCGAGGAGATCGCCCGCTCCGGCGGGAAGGCCGCCGCGGTGCGGGTCGACCAGAGCGACCCGGAGTCGATCACGTCGGCGGTGCGCGAGGTCGAGCGCGGGCTGGGCCCCGTGGCCGTCCTCGTCGCCAACGCGGTGGCCTGGCCGGCGAGGGGACCGGAGACCTGGCGGACGCTGAACGACGGCTTCACCGCGAACGTGACCGGGACGCTGACGCTGGTCGACGCGGTGCTCCCCGGCATGCGGAGCGCCGGGTGGGGACGGCTGGTGCTGATCTCGTCCGACGTGGTGGACCAGCCGGTGCCGGCGGGCGTGACGTATCCGGCGGCCAAGGGCGCGCTGGAGGCGGCCGCGAAGGTGCTCGCCGTCAGGGAGGCCGGGCACGGCGTGCTCACCAACGTCGTACGGCCCGGCTTCACCCTCACCGACCGGGTGCTGTCCACGCCGTGGCTCGGGCAGGACGCCGTGGACGCCGAGAGCGCGGAGACGCCGACGGGCCGGATCTGCACGCCGGAGGACGTGGCGTCGGCGGCGGCCTACCTCGGCTCGGCGGCCAACGGGCACGTCAACGGCGAGATCCTGTCCGTGGCGGGCGGCCGGCACCTCACCCGTTAGGACGCCCCGGGGCGCAGGTCGCCGCCGGGGGAAGGGGGCGGGGCGCGTCGATGCCGAGGCGCGTCAATGCCGGGGCCCGTCGACGGGGTGTGGGCGGCGGTCAGCGGCGGATCGTCCGGATGCGGGCGGTCGGCGGTCAGCGGCGGATCGTCCGGATGCGGGCGGTCGGCGGTCAGTGGCGGATCGTCTGGATGTAGGCGGTCGCCGTGGCCGTGGCCACCAGCCTGCCGTCGGGCCCGGTCAGCTCGCCCGCCAGGAAGCACACCTCTCTGCCGCGCCGCACGACCCGGCCCCGCCCCACGAGCCGTCCGGGACGGGCCGGGCGGAGGAACTGGACGTGGAGGTCGAGCGTCGGCGCGAACTGGCCGGCCGGAAGCGTGACGACCAACGCCGGCCCCATGGTGTCGTCGAGCATCGCGGCCAGGAAACCGCCCTGGACCACCCCGACAGGGTTGGTGAACTGCTCACCGGCCTCGAACGCCACCTCGATGGTGCCCTGCTCCGGGTCCACCGCGATGAGCTCCCACCCGAGGGTCGCCGCGGCGGGCGCCGGCGGGACGCGTCCGTTGATCATGTCCCAGATCGGTCCGCGCCGGTCGGTGTCCGTGTCCATGGGAGGCATTGAACAGCGCCCCACCGACATTTTCCGGCCGGCGTCGGCTCAGCCCTCGACCGTCAGGACGGCGCAGGGCTCGGGAGAGTCCGGGGTGAGGACGCCCAGGGTGAGCGGGGACTCTCCGATGCGCCGCAGCCGCGCGGCCTGACCGCAGAACAGCGGCCTCCGGTTGCGGTGCCGCATCCGCTCCACCCGGCCGCCGTGTCCCTCCAGCCGCAGCACCTCGGCCAGGGCGAGCGTCATCAGCGGCCCGTGCACCACCAGGCCGGGATAGCCCTCGACGCGGGTGGCGTACGGCCAGTCGTAGTGGATGCGGTGCGGGTTGGCCGTCGCCGCGCTGAACCGCATGAGCAGCGTCGGGTCCGTGGCGAGGTCCCAGGCCCATGCGCCGGTCCGGGTGAGGGGCGCGCCGGAGGGGGCCGGTCCGACCGCCGGTTCCGGCGGGAGTTGCGGCGAGGTCTCGGTCGGGGTCTGCGACGGTGTCTCCGGCAAGGGCTGCGGCGGCGGGACGGTCTCGCGGCCCCGGTAGACGAGGTCCTGCCGCTCCTCGATCGCGAGCCGGCCGCCCTCGTCGTACACCCGGGTGGCGACGGACACGACGACCAGCGGGCCCGAACGCCCAGGCTTCTCGGCGACCGACTCGACGGACGACTCGCGGCGCGCCGTCGAGCCCACCGTGAGCGGGGCGTGGAAGGCGACCTCGCCGCCCGCGAACATCCGGCGCGGCAGCTCGACCGGCGGCAGGAACGTCCCGCGCGCCGGATGGCCGTCCGGGCCCAGCGTGGACGAGCGGGGCCAGCGGGCCAGGGCGAGCCAGTGCCACAACGGCGGCAGGGGGTCTCCCGGGCCGACCGGCGGCGTGCCGTCGTCGAACAGGGCACACAGCGCCGCCACGGGACCCGGGTCGACGGTCTCCGTCGTCGTGACCGTGTGCGGCTCCCAGCGGGGCACGGGGGCACGGCTCATCGGCGTCCGCCGGAGATGACCGCCGTCCTGCCGGTGACCAGCTTCATCCCACCTCCCGCTCGTCATCGTGTGTGCCGATGACGCCGTCGTCCCTCAGCTTCGCCAGGTCCTCCTCCGACAGGCCCAGTTCGGCCCGCAGCACCTCGCCGGTGTGCCGGCCCACCGCCGGAGCCGGGACCGGCGGCGCCTGCTCGCCGTCCATCACCAGCGGCGAGCCGGGCGCCCGGTGCCGGCCGACCCCCGGCTGGACGAGCTCCGCCATCAGCGGATTGTCCCGCAGCGCGTCGCGGGCGGCGAGGTCGGTGAAGCTCCGGTACGCCGACCACAGCACGCGCGTGGGCCGCAGGGCCGCCTCGGCCTCGGCCAGCGTCCGCGCGCCGAACCAGCCCGCGAGCAGCTCGGCCAGCAGCCCGCGGTGCCGGTGACGTTGGGCCTCATCGCCGAAGTCCGCCCCGAGCGCTCGGGCCAGCGCCGCGACCGCCTCGGTGAGGCCGGTGGCGGCGAGGAGGTCGCGCCAGTGCCGGGCCGTGAGCGCCACGACCATGAGCCGGCCGCCGTCGGAGGTGGCGAAGTCGCGGCCGAAGGTGCCGTGGACGTGGTTGCCGCAGCGCTCCCGCGGCGTGCCGTTCACCTGCGCCTCGGCGAGGTAGCCGAGGTTCCCGGCGGTGGCCAGGGCGACGTCCTCCAGCGCCACCCGCACCTGCTGCCCCTCGCCGGTCAGCAGCCGGTGCCGTTCGGCCGCCAGCAGCCCCGTCGCCAGGTAGAGGCCGGCGGCGACGTCCCAGGCGGGCACGACGCTGTTGACCGGCCGCGGGTCGCCCTCGGGCCCGGCCAGCAGCGGGAATCCGGTGGCCGCCTGGACGGTGTAGTCCACCGCGGCCCCGCCGTCCCGGCGGCCGGTGAGCAGCACGCGGATCACGTCGGGGCGGCGCGCCCTCAGCCGCTCGTAGCCCAGCTCCGGGAACCCCTCGAAGTTGACGATCACGATTCCGCCGCGCGCCCCGCCGCTGACGACCAGGTCGGCGACGAGCCGGCGTCCCGCCTCGCGCGACAGGTCCACCTCGACGGCGCGCTTGCCCTTGTTCAGCCCCGACCAGTACAGGCTCGTCCCGCTCGCGGCCCGCGGCAGGCGGGTACGGTCGGGCGCGCCGCCGATCGGCTCGACCCGGATCACGTCCGCGCCGAGCTGGGCCAGCGTCATGCCGCTCAGCGGGGTCGCCACGTACCCGGAGACCTCGACGACCCGCATGCCGCGCAGCGGCCGTGAGCGCCGCCCGGCCGGAGGGCCGGGCGGCTCCTGCGACGCTTCCATGTCCACGGTTCTGCCCGCCTCCTGACGGTGGGTGGTCGCGGGAGGGACGCCTCAGGGACGCCGGGCGGCGTCGTAGCGGCGGCGGTGGGTGGTGATCTCCTGCCGGTGCGCGGTGGCCCAGTGGCCGAGGGCGACGACCGAGTCCAGGAGCGTCGTGCCCAGTTCGGTGAGCGCGTAGTCCACCCGCGGCGGCACGCTCGGGTGAACCGTGCGCGTGACGAGGCCGTCGCGTTCGAGCTGTCGCAGCGTGAGGGTGAGCATGCGCTGGGAGATGCCCTTGACGGCGCGGTGGAGCTCGCCGAAGCGCAGCGTGCCGTCCCGGAGCTGGCCGATGACCAGGATGCTCCACTTGTCGCCGATCACCGAGAGGATCTGGAGCACCTGCCGGCAGACGTCGTCCTCCGACTCCTGGGGGGCTCCGGGAGCCTCGGCGGCCTCGGCCAAGAGTTACCTCCGTGTGCGCAGCTCACAGAAATGTGCCGTCTTGTTCGTCGTCCCCATGGTGACAAATCATGCTGCTACGCACAAACAGTAAGCATGGAGGTTCATCGTGGGCAAGACACTGGTGATCGTGGGGGCGGGGCCCGGGCTGGGGATGGGGCTGGCCCGGGCGTTCGGGCGCCGCGGGTTCCGGATCGGGCTCGTCGCCCGTACCAGGGAGAAGCTGGAGGCCATGGCCCGCGAGCTGGAGGGGACGGGTGCGACCGCGGCCGTGTTCCCCGCCGACATCCGCGACCGCGACGCCCTGGCCGCCGCTCTGGACGCGGCGCGCGACAGGCTGGGGCCGGTGGACGTGCTCACCTACGGTCCGAGCCCCACCGGACCCATCACCGGAGCGGTGGCGACCACGGCGGAGTCCGCCGCCGCGCAGATCGAGCTGCACGTGCTGGGCGCGGTCACGGCCGTGGGCCGGGTGCTGCCCTCCATGCGGGCGCGAGGCGCGGGCACGGTGCTGCTGACCACGGGTGTCTCGTCGGCGGTCCCCGCGCCCTTCCTCGCCAACGTCGGCCTGGCCATGGCCGCCCTGCGCAACTGGGCCCACACCTTGCACGCCGAGCTGCGGCCCGAGGGGGTGCACGTGGGCACGGTGACGATCGCCACGGGCGTCGTGCCCGGTGGCGGGGAGGGCGACCCGGACGCCATCGGCGCCCGCTACCTGCGGATGCACGAGGAACGCGACCGGGTCGAGGAGGTCGTGGGAGACCTGGACGCCTTCCGCGCCCTCGTCGCGGAGCGGACAGGCGTCTCCTGAGGCGAGCACGGACGTCCAGGTGAGTCCCAGGGGCCGGGACAGAGGGCGTGGGGGTTCCCGGTCCGGGTCAGAGGGCGGCCGCGGCGGCGGCCAGGGCGGCGCCCGCGTCCGGGATCGGCTCGCCGTGCCCGACGCAGGCGACCTCCACGTCGAGCCGCGCCAGCCGGGCGAACGAGCGCAGCGTCCCCGCCTGGTCCAGGTTGAACACCCCGGGCATCACCCGCCCTCCGACGTGCGCCACGGTGTCCCCGGTGAACAGCACTCCCGGTCCGGGCAGGTGGACGGCGATGCTCCCGTCGGTGTGGCCGGGCGTGGCGATCACGTGGGCGCCGCCCCCGAACCCGATCACGTCCCCGTCCTCCAGCTCGCGGTCCACCCGGCAGGGCGGCGCGGGCGGCAGCAGGTGGGCGCCCAGGTGGCGGTGCAGGGCGCGCTCCTCGTCGGTGAACGCCGGCGGCGGACCGGGCACGTCCCCGCGGATCACCGGGGCCTCCCGCCGGTGCGCCATCACGGTGACCTCGCCCCAGCCGGCGATCTCGGCCGCCGCGCCGCAGTGATCCTCGTGGAAGTGGGTGAGCACGGCCTGCCGCACCTCGTCCGTACGGCGGCCGAGCCGGCGCAGCGCCTCGGCGATGTCCGGTCCGGACGTGGCGACGCCGGTGTCCACGAGCGTCAGCGCGCCCGCGTCGTCCCACACGTACATCTGCCCGAACTCCAGCACCACCATGTGCAGCTCCGGGCGGATCGCCACGATGTCCATGCCCATGTCCCCTCTCACGCCTGACCGGGCTCCCAGCGAAGCGGCTCGCCGGCCGCGACGTCCAACAGCGGTTCCGCCCGCATTGACAACCGGGGGTTGTCGGTCCAGGCTCGTCCGCCATGGACGTGGACATCCATGGCCTCCGGGCGTTCGCCGTCGCCGCCGAGGAGCTGCACTTCGGTCGGGCGGCCGTCCGGCTGCACCTCAGCCAGCAGGCGCTGTCGAAGAGGATCCGCAGGCTGGAGGACGCGCTCGGGACGCGGCTGTTCGAGCGGACCACGCGCAGCGTGGAGCTGACCGCGGCCGGGCGCCGGTTCCTGCCGCGGGCCGTGGACGCCGTGTCCGCGTTCGACCGGGCCGTGGAGTCCGTGCGGCCGGGCGGCGAGCCGCTGCGCGTGGACGTCTACGACGAGCGGTTCACCCCGTTGCGGCTGCTCCGCGAGGCGAGCGCGGCCGAACCGCCCCTGCGGATCGAGCTGAGCATGCGGCAGGGGCTGTCCGCGGCGCTGCCCGCCCTGCGGCGCGGGGAGATCGACGCCGCGTTCGGCCGGGTGCACGACACGCCGGGGCCCTGGCCGGCCGAGCTCGCCTGCCGGCTCGTACGGCTGGAGCCGCTGGACGCGTTCGTGCCCGGCGACCACCTCCTCGCCGGCCGGGAGGCGCTGCGGCCCGCCGACCTGAGGGAGCACGGGATCGCCATGCCGGACCCGGCGGGCGCCGTGGAGTGGCGCGGCTACCTGACGCGGCTGTGCGAGCGGTTCGGCCTCCCGCTCCGCTTCACCGAGCCGGCCATCGGGCAGCGGCACCTGGTCGAGCTGTTCCTCCGCGAGAAGGCCGCGGTGGGGCTGGGGGAGCGGAGCATCGACGCGGGAGGCAGCGGGCTGCGCCGCGTCCCGATCGTCGAGCCGGAGATCCTCTTGCCCTGGTGGATCGTGTGGCGGCGCCGCGACCCCCCGCCGCCGCTGCGCGCGCTGCTGCGGCGCCTGGGCCGCGCCCCCCGGCTCCCGGCGCCCGCCGACCCGCTGCGATGGGTGCCCGACACCGACCGCAGCCCCGTGAACGCCTGACCAGCCCCCGCGGGCCGGGCGTCAGGCGACGTTGATGACCAGCTTGGCCCGGGCGTGCTCGACCTCCATGTGCCGGATCGCTGCGGGCGCCTCGTCCAGCGGGTACGACCGCTCGATCACCGGCGTGATCTTCCCGGCCTCGGCGAGCTCCCGCAGCGCCGCGAGGTTCTCCCGGCGCGGCGCGGGCCCCATGACCGGCACGAGCCGCTGGCGGACGAACGGCTTGACCGCCAGCGCCTTGAACAGCAGCCCCATCGCCCCGAGAACGCCGCCCGGCTCGCCCCCGCCGGCCAGCAGGAGCGTCCCCGTGGGCGTCACCGCGCGGCGCAGGTCGGTCAGCCTGCGGGTCGCCACCCCGTCGAAGACGACGTCGTAGCGCCGCCCGGACCGGGTGAAGTCCTCGCTGGTGTAGTCGATCACGTGCTCCGCGCCGAGCGACCTGGCCAGGTCGGCGTTGCGGGCCCGGCACACGGCGGTCACCTCGGCCCCCAGCGCCGCCGCGACCTGGACGGCGAAGGTCCCCACGCCTCCCGAGGCGCCGTTGATGAGCACCTTCTGCCCCGGCCGCACCTGTCCGGCGTCGCGCAGGCCCAGCAGCGCGGTGTTGGCCGCCAGCGGCATCGCCGCCGCCTGCTCGAACGTCAGGTTGGCCGGCTTGAGGTCCACCGCGTCGGCGCGGGCGCACACGTACTCGGCGAACGTCCCGTCGGCCTCCCCGTACACCTCGTCACCAGGACGCAGCCGCGTCACCTCGCGGCCGACGGCCTCCACCCGCCCGGCGAAGTCCCTGCCCCTGATCGGCACCCTCGGCCTGCGCAGCCCCATGACCACGCGCGGCACGTACGGGTGGCCGCGCATGAAGTGCCAGTCGAGGGCGTTGACCGAGGCGGCGTGGACCCGCACCAGCACCTCGTCGGCGGCGGGCGACGGCTTGTCCACCTCCCTCAGTTCGAGGACGGCGGGCGGGCCGTAACGGTCCTGGACGATCGCCTTCATCGGGCCTCCAAGGGCGCGCGAGAGAGGTGCTGCATGAGGTGGGGCCGTCCCCGAGCATCGGTCCCAGCGGCAGCGTAGGCAGGGGGCCGCCGCGCGGGCATCGGGGACGGCCCCCGGGCAACCCTGGGGCGACCCTGAGACGCGCCTCCCCCTGGCTGCTGGTCTCCTCCGGGCGCTACCCCTGGCCGGTGGTCTCCTCCTGTCGCTGCGCGGCCAGGGCGCGGACGGCGCCGACCACGGCCGAGCGGCGGCGGGCCAGGGCCGTCCGCTCGTCGTCCTCGTCCAGGACCAGGCGGCAGAGCTGCGGCACCGCGAAGTTCCACGCCACCAGGCCGAGCAGTGTGAACATCCAGTCCTGCGCGGCGTGGGTGCGCGCCGGCTCGTCCAGGCCGGCGGCGACGCCCGCGCCGAGCAGGTCGCGCACGTTGTCCCGGTACGCCGCGCGCCGCTCGTCCTCGCCCAGGACCGGTCCCGGCCCGCTCTCCAGCGCCTCCCAGAGCAGCAGCCGGATCAGCTCCGGGTGCTCCTGGTACCAGTCGAAGAGCTGCCCGACGGACTCGCCCAGCGCGTTCGGGTCGATCGAGCTGCTGTGGCACACCTCGTCCACCTTGGCGCGCACGACCGCGCCGAACAGCTTCTCCTTGCCGCCGAAGTAGAGGTAGATGGCCTGCTTGTTGGCCTTGGCGGCGGCGGCGATGCGCTCGACCCGCGCCCCGGCCAGGCCGTGGGTGGCGAACTCGCCGGTGGCGGCGTCGAAGATGCGCCGCCGGGTGGCCTCCGCGTCGTAGCTCATGCCCTGAATTAAACCATCCAGTTGACTTGTGGGGGCGATGGGCGCAGAATCAAAACCAACCGGATGGTTTATTTCTTGAGAGGAACTCGTCATGTCTGCTGTCGCCTCTGCTGTCGCCGCCGTTCCCGTGCGTTCGCCGCTGCCCGAGGGGCTGGCCGGCTCGGCCGCCGTCATCGTGGGAGGCAGCTCGGGGATCGGCCTGGCCGCCGCGACCCTGCTGCGCCGCCTCGGCGGCCGGGTGGTGCTGGTCGGCCGCGACCCCGAGCGGCTGGCCGCCGCCGTCGCCCGCGTCCGCGACGTGAACCCGGGTGCGGACGCGGAGGTGCTGGGAGTGGCGGCCGACGGGGCCGACGAGGCGGCGCTCGCGGAGGCGTTCGACCTGGCCGGCTCCGTGGACCACGTGCTCGTCACCAGCGGCGGCCTCACCGGCGCGGGGCCCGTCACGGACGTCTCGGCCGGCGACCTGCGCGCGGCCTTCGAGGAGCGCGTCCTGGGCGCCTTCACCGCCGCCCGCCTGGCCGCCGCGCGGCTCTCGGCGGGCGGCACGATCACACTCAGCTCCGGCACGTACGTGATCCGTCCCGTGCCGGGCATGACCGCGCCGCTCGCGGCCATCGGCGGAGTGGAGACGTTCACCCGGGCGCTCGCCGTCGAGCTGGCCCCCCGCCGGCTGCGGGTGAACGCCGTCCGTTACGGCGTCGTCGACACGCCGCTGATGCGCGGCGCCTCGGGACTGGCCACCGACGCCGCCATGGCCGCCGCCGGGGCCGGCACGCTCCTCGGCAGGTACGGCACGGCGGAGGAGGCCGCCGCCTCCGCGCTGTTCCTCATGGCCAACCCGTACGTCACCGGCCAGGTGATCACCGTGGACGGTGGCCAGAGCCTCGTGTGAGGGAGGGGACCCGGCGGGGCGTCAGCCGCTCCAGCCGGCCCGCCGGAACGCCTCGCCGATGATCTCCTCGGCGCACGCCCGGGGCTCCCAGCCCCGGGTGTTGCTGCTCTTGCCGGGCTCCAGGTCCTTGTACACGTCGAAGAAGTGGCCGATCTCGTTGAGCACGTACCACTGGACGTCCTCCAGGTCGCGCACGTGCTCGACGCGCGGGTCGCCGGCCGGGACACAGAGGATCTTCGCGTCGGGGCCGTGCTCGTCGGTCATCCAGAACGCCGCGATCGGCCGCGCGCAGATCACGCACCCCGGGAACGTGGGGGTGTCCAGGAGCACCATGGCGTCCAGCGGGTCGCCGTCCTCGGCCAGGGTGCGGGTGACGTAGCCGTAGTCGTAGGGGTAGGCGGTCGAGGTGAACAGCAGCCGGTCCAGCCGGATCCGCTGCTTGGCCTGGTCCATCTCGTACTTGTTGCGCGAGCCCCCGGGCGTCTCCACGACCACGTCGACACGCATCCCGGCACCCCCTTACGGCGCTCCTCCCATGATAAGTCGGCCCTCCGAGGGCGAGCGGATCAGGCCTGGGGGCCTTTGCTGTTGGCGAAGTCGCGTGTTTCTGAGGCTTCGGCTGGGATCATGGGCGTGTGAAAATTCCCGAGTGGGGCGGCGGAACGGTGTGCGCTACCAGATCGCCCACACGCTGAGGTGGACGACGATCTGATGCGCGATATGACCGAAGTCCTCGCCTCGTTCTGCGCCCGCCTGTACGGGCGGTGTTCAGTCGCACGCTGCGCCAAGGCCGCATGCCGCGCCGCGCGGGAGGTCGCGTGAGCGTCCGGCAGGGCTACCGTGTCGAACTGGCCCCGACTCGCGGGCAACGCGCACGGCTCGGGCAGCACGCGGGTCTTTCCCGGGTGGTGGAGAACTTCTGCCTGGAGAAGGTGAAGGCCGCACTTGAGCAGCGCGAGGCTGAGAAGACCTACGGCATTCCCGCCGCAGATCTGACTCCTGTCCCATGGTCGGCTCCCGCGTTCGAGCGCCTGTGGCGCCTCGGGCACCGCGACCGCTACCCATGGTTCGCCGGGGAGAGCCTGTCATCGAGGGTGCCGAAGGAGGCGTGCAGGGTCCGGGCGGCAGGGTTCAAGAACTTCTTCGACTCCAGATCCGGTAGACGCAAAGGTCGGAAGGTCGGCTTTCCGGGCTGGCGCAAGCGCAAGCACGGTTCGAGGTTCCGCTACGACGCTGACCGCGCTCGACCCGAGACAGCTCGAATGGTCAGGCTGCCAGGCGTCGGCAAGGTGCGTACGTTCGAGGACATGTCGTGGCTGGCCGATCGCATCGCGGATGGCCAGGCTCGGGTCATCGGCTCCACGGTCCGCGAGCGGGCGGGCCGCTGGTGGGTGTCGTTCCAACTCGAGATCGACCGGACCGACATCAACTCCAAGCGCGCAGTCTCGAGCGACGCGCCAGCGTGCGGGATAGATGTCGGGGTGAAGACGTTCGCCACGATCGTGGACGACGACGGCACTGTGACGCAGATCGACGCTCCCAAGCCGCTCAAGGCCGCGCTCCGCAAGGTGCGCAAGGCGGGCAGGGCGGTCTCGAGGAAACGTCTCGGCTCGAGCAACCGGGCCAAGGCCGTCAAGAGGCTTGCCAGGGTCCACTTTGAGGTGGCCAACCGGAGGGCGGACTTCCTGCACAAGACGACGACGATGCTCGCGAGATCCAAGCGGGCCATCGCTGTCGAAACCCTCAACGTCGCCGGGCTCGTGAAGAACCGGCGGCTCGCTCGAGCGATCTCCGATCTCGGGTTCGGCGAGTTCTTCCGCCAACTTGAGTACAAAGCCGCGTGGTACGGATCGAGTGTGTGGGCGGCCGACCGCTGGTTCCCGTCCTCGAGGCTGTGCGGCGGCTGCGGAGCCATCAACCAGGAGTTGACGCTTGCCGACAGGTCGTGGACGTGTGGGTGCGGCCTCAGGCACAACCGGGATGTCAACGCCGCCCGCAACTTGCTCAACGCTATGAGTCTCGTGCGGGACGCGACGTAGATCCACGTCGCCGGGCAGTTCCCCGGAGACGCCAACTGCCTGTGGAGGTGATGTAAGACCTCGAGCGATCGGGGCAGATGCCTGCGAAGCAGGAATGAGGATCACTGAGATTCTCCGAACAGTCCCTACCATGAGCGGTATGGACGATCTCCCGGTGTACGACGTGGTGCTCCTTCCGCCACCGGACGTCAACGCCCGATCCGCCGACCTGAGCCGGAGCTGCGCCGAACCGGCGCCCACGGAGTTCGTCCTGCGCGAGGACGGGCCCTATCCGCACATCTCGCTCTACATGGCCAACCTCACGCCCGGCGACTGCGCCGAGGCGGTCCGGCTGCTGGCCGGCATCGCCGCGCGCACCCCCGCGCTCCACCTGGCGGCCGACCGGTTCGCGGGCAACGAGCACGGCATGTTCGAGCTGTTCTACGTCAAGACGGACGCCGTCACGCGCCTGCAGGAGGACGTCATCGCCGCCGTCGCCCCGCTGCGCACCGGGCTGCGCCGCCTCGACCCGGTGGGCCGGGTGCTCGCCGACCACCGGCTCACCGCCCCGCCGCCCGCCCCCGAAAACCTCGACCGGTACGGCTACGACGAGGTGGGCGAGCTGTTCCGTCCGCACGTCACGATCACCCGGTTCCGGGAACGGGCGTGGCGGCCCGGGGACGGGGCGCTGCCACCGGCCGCGGAGTTCACCGCGACGTACGACACGCTGGCGCTGTGCGTGATGGGCGAGCACGGAACCTGCACGGAGCTGGTGGAGACGTTTGCCCTGGCCGCCGACAGGCGACCGAGCGCGGCCCCCGATCCGGCGCCCGTGGCGCCGTAGCGCGCCGCCACGACTCCTGTCCGGGAACCGGGCCCCCTCGGGAAGAAGGGGCCCGGCGAGCGGTCAAGGGGCCGGGCGTCCAGCCAGACCTTGCTCCCGCCCCACCGATGCCGGAAAAACCTTCACGATCCGCCCGCGCGGCGGTCAGCCGGGAAGCGTGCCGGTCAGCGCGGCCACCGTGGCGGCGACCTCGCCGGGAAGGGCCGACAGCCGGTGCAGCGGCGCCTCCAGCGGCGTCAGGCCCTCGGCCCACGGGGCGGCCTGCCGGATCAGGGCGCGGGCCTCGTTCTTGGTGAGCGTCGTGTCCTGCTCCCTGGCCAGGGCGATGAGCGCCTCGCGCCAGGTGTTGGCCAGCCGTCCGTGGGCGTTGTCGAGGACGCGCCGCAGCACCGCCCGCGCCGCGTCCTCCGGCTGCGGCCGCCGCGCGGCCTCCACGGTCTCGCCCGCGACCGTCGTCGCGTACACCTCGGACAGGAAGCCGGGCAGCGGGCCGGGCGGCGCGGCGAGGACGGCCCGCACGTGCTCGGCCCGGGTGGCCAGGAGCAGGCGCGGCAGCGCCGCCTCCAGGCCGGGCGGCACCGCGACGGCCACCCGGCGGACGGCCGCGGCGTACGGCTTGGCCAGCCACGTGGTGAGCTTGACCCGCGGCTGCGGCAGCTCCTTGGGCCAGTCGCCCACCAGCAGGTCGGCCCCCTCCGCGGCCCCCGCCGGAACCGGGGAGGCAGCGGCCGACTCGACCGACTGCGGGCCCTGCGTGTAGATGGCGGTCGCGAGCCGCTCGACGCGGGCGGCCACCGCGGGCCGCGTGCGGGAGGTGGGCCGCAGCACGTACAGGTCGGCGGCCGAGCCGATGGCCTCCGCGCCGTCGTAGCGGTTGAAATCGGGGTAGATCGCCTCGTTGACCAGGTTGAGCTCGGCCAGCGCCCCCTGCACCTTCAGCGCCAGCGCGGGCGTGCGCTCGCTCGCCCCGTACGCCAGCAGCACCCGCCCGTCGGGCTTGAGCCCCTCCAGGGCGCGCGCCACGAACAGCCCGATCCCCTCCGGCGTGTACGGCGGGTCGGTCAGGGCCAGGTCGTGGTCCAGCGCGGACGGCGGCAGGCCGAGCCGCAGGTCGGCCCAGCGGGTGCGCACCCCGAGGCCCTGGGTGTCGATGTGGCGCAGGATGCGCTCGTCGATGTCGACGACCGTGACGTCCGTCTCGGGGTGGACGAGCTTGACGGCCAGCGAGGTCAGGTCGTGGTCGCCCACGCACAGCAGGCGCGCCCCGGGCAGCCAGAACCGGGCGCCGAGCAGCAGCGCCCGGCGCAGCACGGTCTCGGGCGTGGCCGCGACGTGGTCGAGCGCCTGGCGCGAGCGCGGCCCGGAGGCGACGAACCCGGCCAGCCGCTCCAGCGCGTGCTCGTAGTGGGGCAGCAGGTGGGCGACCGGGTCGGCGGGCGGCGGCGCCATGGCCAGCAGGTCCTGGTAGGCGGGGGAGTCGGCGGGCGGCACCCGGAACCGGTCGCCGGAGCGCTCCAGCCGCACCTCGCGCAGCAGCGCCTCGACCGTGCGCCGGGAGGTGGCGCTGTCGCGCACCAGGTCGGCCAGGGTCCACCACTGGCCGTCGCACAGGAGGGTGAGGGCGTGCCTGAGCCGCCTGCTGTCCACCCCGGCCTCGCTGAGCAGTCGCTCCAGCCCGTCACGGTCCATGACTGCAACCTTATCGGCCCGCGTGCATGGGAATTCGGCCATGGTTTACGGTGTTGCGTCAGTGGAAATGCCCAGCTCCAGATAGGGGCAATGTTCGCAATGCGGACAGAGCGGGCACCATGTGAGATGGGTGCGGTAACCTCTACGCACAACGCAGCAGGGCCAACGTCGTCCCCGCCTGTTGAGCAGTTTCGAACAGACGATGACGACGGGAGGGATTCAATGCCTGCTGCCCGCCTCGGGTTCCCCGAGCCCCAGGGCCTCTACCACCCCGCCAACGAGCATGACGCCTGCGGTGTGGCCATGGTGGCCGACGTCGCCGGCCGCCGTGGGCACGGGATCGTGGTGAAGGCGCTGACGGCCCTGCTCAATCTCGACCACCGGGGGGCCAAGGGTAGCGAGCCGGACACCGGCGACGGAGCCGGCATCCTCACGCAGATCCCCGACGCCTTCCTGCGCGCGAACGTGCCCTTCGAGCTGCCCGAGGCCGGGCGCTACGCCGCCGGCACGGCGTTCCTGCCGGCCGGCGAGGAGGAGCGCGCCGCCGCCGTGCGGCTGATCGAGGAGATCGCGGCCGAGGAGCGCCTGACCGTGCTCGGCTGGCGCGAGGTGCCGGTCGACCGGGCCCTGCCGGGCCCCAGCGCGCGGGCGGTCATGCCGCACTTCGCGCAGCTCTTCGTCGCCGGCCCCGCCGGCGAGTCGGGCGTCGAGCTCGACCGGCTGGCCTTCTGCCTGCGCAAGCGCGCCGAGCACGAGGCCCGCGTCTACTTCCCCTCGCTGAGCGCCCGGACGATCGTCTACAAGGGCATGCTCACCCCGGAGCAGGTCGAGCCGTTCTTCCCCGACCTGAGCGACGAGCGGTACGACACGGCCATCGCGCTGGTCCACTCCCGCTTCTCCACCAACACCTTCCCGAGCTGGCCGCTGGCCCACCCGTACCGCTACATCGCCCACAACGGCGAGATCAACACGGTCAAGGGCAACCGCAACTGGATGCGCGCCCGCGAGGCGATGCTGGCCTCCGCCCACATCCCGGGCGACATCTCGCGGCTCTTCCCGATCTGCGACCCGGACGGCAGCGACACCGCCAGCTTCGACGAGGCCCTGGAGCTGCTGCACATCGGCGGCCGGAGCCTGCCGCACGCGGTGCTCATGATGATCCCCGAGGCGTGGGAGAACCACACCGAGATGGATCCGGCCCGCCGGTCCTTCTACGAGTTCCACTCCTCGATGATGGAGGCGTGGGACGGCCCCGCCTCGATCACCTTCACCGACGGCACGCTGGCCGGCGCCGTCCTCGACCGCAACGGCCTGCGCCCCGGCCGCTTCTGGGTGACCGCCGACGGCCTCGTCGTGCTGGCCTCCGAGGCGGGCGTGCTCGACTTCGCCCCCGGCGACGTGGTCCGCAAGGGCCGCCTGCAGCCCGGCCGGATGTTCCTCATCGACACCGCCCGCGGCAAGATCATCGAGGACGACGAGATCAAGGCCGAGCTCGCCGCCGAGCTGCCGTACGAGGACTGGCTGCACGCCGGCCTGGTCCGCTTCGAGGAGCTGCCCGCCCGCCAGCGGGAGATCCCCACCCACGAGGCGCTGATCAAGCGCCAGCAGACCTTCGGCTACACCGAGGAGGAGCTGCGGATCATCCTGAGCCCGATGGCCAGGACCGGCGCCGAGCCGATCGGATCGATGGGCACCGACACGCCCGTCGCCGTGCTCAGCGAGAAGCCGCGGCTGCTGTTCGACTACTTCACGCAGCTCTTCGCGCAGGTCACCAACCCGCCGCTGGACGCCATCCGTGAGGAGCTGGTCACCTCGCTGGCCAGCGTGCTCGGCCCCGAGGGCAACCTGCTCGACCCCGGCCCCACCTCCTGCCGCCAGCTCGTCCTGCCGTACCCGGTGATCGACAACGACGAGCTCGCAAAGATCATCCACATCAACGACGAGGGCGACCTGCCCGGCTTCCACCCGCACGTCGTCTCGGGCCTCTACCAGGTCTCGGGCGGCGGCGAGGCGCTGCTCCACCGCCTGGAGGAGATCCGCGCCGAGGTGTCCGCGGCGATCGCGGAGGGCGCGCGGATCATCGTGCTGTCCGACCGCGGCTCCTCCGCCGAGCTCGCCCCGATCCCGTCGCTGCTGCTGACCGGCGCGGTCCACCACCACCTGATCCAGGAGAAGACCCGCACCAAGATCGGCCTGGTCATCGAGACCGGCGAGGCCCGCGAGTGCCACCACATGGCGCTGCTCATCGGCTACGGCGCCGGCGCGGTCAACCCGTACCTCGCGATCGAGACCGTCGAGGACCTCGTCGAGACCGGCGTGCTGGCGGGCGACCGGCGCAAGGCCGTCCGCAACCTGATCAAGGCGTACGGCAAGGGCGTCATCAAGGTCATGTCCAAGATGGGCGTGTCGACCGTGGCCTCCTACACCGGCGCGCAGATCTTCGAGGCGCTCGGCCTGAGCCAGGAGGTCATCGACTCCTGCTTCACCGGCACCACCTCCCGGCTCGGCGGCGTCGGCTTCGACGTGCTGGCCCGCGAGGTCGCCGAGCGGCACCGCCACGCCTACCCGCGCGTGCCCAACGCGCACCGCAGCCTCCAGATCGGCGGCGAGTACCAGTGGCGGCGCGAGGGCGAGCCGCACCTGTTCAACCCCGAGACCGTCTTCAAGCTCCAGCACGCCACCAGGACCCGCCGCTACGAGATCTTCAAGGAGTACACCGACCTGGTGGACTCCCAGTCCGAGCGGCTCATGACCCTGCGCGGCCTGTTCAAGCTGAAGTCGGACCGGACGCCGATCCCCATCGAGGAGGTCGAGCCGGTCTCCGAGATCGTCAAGCGGTTCTCCACCGGCGCGATGTCGTACGGCTCGATCTCGCGCGAGGCGCACGAGACGCTCGCCATCGCGATGAACCGCCTGGGCGGCAAGTCCAACACCGGCGAGGGCGGCGAGGACCCCGAGCGCCTGTACGACCCCGAGCGCAGGTCGGCCATCAAGCAGGTGGCCTCCGGCCGCTTCGGCGTCACCAGCGAGTACCTCGTCAACGCCGCCGACCTGCAGATCAAGATGGCCCAGGGCGCCAAGCCCGGCGAGGGCGGCCAGCTTCCCGGCCACAAGGTCTACCCGTGGGTGGCCAAGACCCGGCACTCCACGCCCGGCGTCGGCCTCATCTCGCCGCCGCCGCACCACGACATCTACTCGATCGAGGACCTCGCCCAGCTCATCCACGACCTGAAGAACTCCAACCCCGAGGCGCGCGTGCACGTCAAGCTCGTCGCCGAGGTCGGGGTCGGCACGGTCGCGGCGGGCGTGTCCAAGGCGCACGCCGACGTCGTGCTCATCTCCGGCCACGACGGCGGCACCGGCGCCTCCCCGCTGACCTCGCTCAAGCACGCGGGCGCCCCCTGGGAGCTCGGCCTGGCCGAGACCCAGCAGACGCTGCTGCTCAACGGGCTGCGCGACCGCATCGTCGTGCAGGTCGACGGCCAGCTCAAGACCGGCCGCGACGTCGTCATCGCCGCCCTGCTCGGCGCCGAGGAGTACGGCTTCGCCACCGCTCCGCTCGTCGTGTCCGGCTGCGTGATGATGCGGGTCTGCCACCTCGACACCTGCCCGGTGGGCGTCGCCACGCAGAACCCCGAGCTGCGCAAGCGCTTCAGCGGCAAGCCCGAGTTCGTGGTGAACTTCTTCGAGTTCATCGCCGAGGAGATCCGCGAGTACCTCGCCCAGCTCGGCTTCCGCTCGCTGGAGGAGGCCATCGGCCACGTCGAGCTGCTCGACGTGGCGGCGGCCGAGAACCACTGGAAGGCCAACGGCCTGGACCTGTCGCCGATCCTGCACCGGCCCGAGCTGCCCGAGGGCACCCCGCTGCGCCGCACGGTCGAGCAGGACCACGGGCTGCGGCACGCCCTCGACAACACGCTCATCCAGCTCGCCGAGGGCGCGCTGGAGCACGGCACCCCGGTCACGCTGGAGCTGCCCATCCGCAACGTCAACCGCACGGTCGGCACCATGCTCGGCCACCAGGTGACCAAGCGGTACGGCGGAGCCGGCCTGCCCGACAACACGATCGACATCTCGTTCACCGGCTCGGCCGGCAACTCGCTCGGCGCCTTCCTGCCCCGCGGCGTCACGCTGCGGCTGGCCGGCGACGCCAACGACTACCTCGGCAAGGGCCTGTCCGGCGGCCGCCTCACGGTCCGCCCGCACGACGAGGCGCCGCTCGACGGCCACATCATCGCCGGCAACGTCGCCCTGTACGGCGCGACCTCCGGCGAGGTGTTCGTCCGCGGCGTCGTCGGCGAGCGGTTCTGCGTGCGCAACTCCGGCGCCACCGCGGTCGTCGAGGGCGTCGGCGACCACGGCTGCGAGTACATGACCGGCGGCCGGGTCGTCGTCCTCGGGCCCACCGGCCGCAACTTCGCGGCCGGCATGTCCGGCGGCGTCGCCTACCTGCTCGACCTCCGGCCCGAGCGGGTCAACCGCGAGATGGTGGCCATCGAGCAGCTCACCGAGGAGGACGCCGAGTTCCTGCGCGAGACGGTCGAGAAGCACTTCGCCGAGACCGGCTCGCCGGCGGCCAAGGAGCTGCTCGCCGACTGGCAGTCCGCGCTCGGCCGGTTCGGCAAGGTCATGCCGACCGACTACAAGAGGGTCCTGCGCGCGGCCGAGGCCGCCCGCATCGAGGGCCGCGACGTCGACGAGGCGGTCATGTCCGCTGCGATCAAGGGTTAAGGGAGGCGTAACCGATGGCCGACCCCAAGGGGTTTCTCACGTACGACCGCGAGCTGCCGGCGCGCCGCCCCGTGGACGTCCGCATCAGCGACTGGCAGGAGGTCTACCAGGACTTCCCGCAGGAGAAGCTGACGAAGCAGGCGGCCCGCTGCATGGACTGCGGCATCCCGTTCTGCCACAACGGCTGCCCGCTCGGCAACCTCATCCCCGAGTGGAACGACCTCGTCTACCGCACCGACTGGCGCGAGGCGATCGAGCGGCTGCACGCCACCAACAACTTCCCGGAGTTCACCGGTCGGCTCTGCCCCGCCCCGTGCGAGGCGGCGTGCGTGCTCGGCATCAACTCCGACCCGGTGGCGATCAAGCGGGTCGAGGTCGAGATCATCGACCGGGCGTTCGCCGAGGGCTGGGTGACGCCGCAGCCGCCGGCCCGCAGGACCGGCAAGCGCGTCGCCGTGGTCGGCTCCGGCCCCGCCGGGCTGGCCGCCGCCCAGCAGCTCACCCGCGCCGGGCATGACGTGGTGGTCTTCGAGCGGGCCGACCGCATCGGCGGCCTGCTGCGCTACGGCATCCCCGAGTTCAAGATGGAGAAGCGGCACATCGACCGCCGCCTCGCCCAGATGCGGGCCGAGGGCACCGAGTTCCGCACCGGCGTCAACGTCGGCGTGGACGTCACGGCCGCCCAGCTCCGCGAGCAGTTCGACGCGGTCGTGCTGTCGGGCGGCGCCACCCAGTGGCGCGACCTGCCCGTCACCGGCCGCGAGCTGAACGGCGTCCACCAGGCGATGGAGTACCTGCCGCTGTCCAACAAGGTGCAGGAGGGCGACCTCGCCGAGCCGCCCATCACGGCCGAGGGCAAGCACGTCGTCGTCATCGGCGGCGGCGACACCGGCGCCGACTGCATCGGCACCGCCATCCGCCAGGGCGCGCTCTCGGTCACCCAGCTGGAGATCATGCCGAGGCCGCCGGCGTCGCGGCCGGGCAGCCAGCCGTGGCCGACGTTCCCCATCCTGTTCAAGATGGAGAGCGCGCACGAGGAGCTGGAGGACGGCGCCGGCGACCGCGTCTACGCCGTCTCCACCACCGAGTTCGTCGGCGACGAGGCGGGCAACGTCCGCGCGCTGCGCCTGGTCGAGGTCGAGGGCCCCCAGAACGGCTTCAGGCCCGTCCCCGGCACCGAGCGGGAGATCCCCGCCGAGCTGGTCACCCTCTCCATGGGCTTCGTCGGCCCGGAGAAGGGCTCCCTGCTGGAGGACCTGTCCGAGGTCGCGGGCGACGGTTTCTACGACGCCCGGGGCAACGTCGCGCGCGACAAGACGTACATGTCGAAGGTGGACGGCGTCTTCGTGGCGGGCGACATGGGCCGCGGTCAGTCGCTCATCGTCTGGGCCATCGCCGAGGGCCGGGCCGCCGCCTCCGGCGTCGACCGGTACCTGACGGGCGAGACGGCGCTGCCGTACCCGATCCTGCCGACGGCGCGCCCGCTCGTCTGACGCGCCGCCCCGAACGAGAAGCGCCCGCCCGGAACCCGTTCCGGGCGGGCGCTTCCGGCTTGTCCTGCTCTCGTCAGGCCAGCGGCTTCTGGTAGACCCGTACGTGGTCCACCACGAGCTTGGCCGGGAACACCGTGTTCGCGTCCGGGTCGCCGACCCAGTCGCCGGCGCCGCCCACGGCCAGGTTGAGGATCAGCGTGTGCGCGTGGCGGAAGGACTGCCCCCACGTGGCGCCGGCCTCGGCGGCCGTCAGCGTGCGGGTGACCACGCCGTCCACCGACCACTTGATGGAGCCGTTCGCGCCCGCGTCCCAGTCCACGGCGTAGGTGTGCCAGCCGTCGATGGTCTGCCCGGCGGGCAGCGGGGTGCTGTCGCCCCACTGCCTGTACGGGTCGCCGCCGTGGACGTGCTGCTCGACCAGCGCGGGCTCGTGGCCGCGGGTCTCGACGACGTCGATCTCGCCGCTGAGCGGCCACTCGACCGTGGCGTTGTTCCCGCCGACCGTCCAGAACGCGGGCCACAGGCCCTTGCCCACCGGCGCCCGCATCCGCACCTCGAAGTGGCCGCCCGTCTGCGACCAGGCGGGCAGGCCCTCGTTGTTCTCCCAGTCGAGCATGGTCAGGCGGGCCGCGGCGTACCGGCACGCCTTGTCGCCGCACCTGGCGCCCGGCGTGACGGCGGTGTCGGCGGTGAGCACGAGGTGGCCCTGCCCGTCGAGCTTGGCGTGGTCCATCCTGTACTCGGCGATGCTGCCGGTGCAGGCCGCCTGCCAGCAGGGATCGTTGAACCACACCGGCTTGCTCAAACCGGTGTTGGGGCCGCCGCCCTGGGCGCCGTCGAAGGTCTGCTCGAACGTCACCGGGTTGGGCGCCACGGTGAACGACCTGGCCGGCGTCAGGTTCGTCCACACGCCGCCGGCCAGGTAGGCGACCCGGTAGGTGTAGGTGCCCGCCGGGTAGGCCCGGGGCTCGGTCGTGAACGTCTTCGCGGTGGTGGTGAGGGTGGTCGCGATCGCGCCGGGAAAGTCGACGATCTCGCCCGCGGCGTCGCGTACGGCGACGGTGAGCGCCTCGACGGCCAGCGGCTGCGAGGCGCGGACCTTGG
Source organism: Nonomuraea montanisoli (assembly GCF_013363975.1). Lineage (GTDB taxonomy): Bacteria > Actinomycetota > Actinomycetes > Streptosporangiales > Streptosporangiaceae > Nonomuraea > Nonomuraea montanisoli. The sequence continues at coordinate 25,205 of NZ_JABWGN010000009.1, forward strand.
CGGTGGCGGTGAAGGGGCGGTGCTCCACGGGGGAGGCGAGGCTCACGGTCAGGGCGTCGACGGTGACCGTCACGGCCGCCGCCGACGCGGGCGCGGCCGGGGCGACGGCGGTCGTGCCCAGCAGGGCCGCCGCCACCAGTCCGCGTAGGAGAGCGCGCATGTACTGCCTTCCGGAGGGGGAGGTTCGCGATCTTTCTCCCATCCTCTGATCATCTCCGTCAACGCGTTCCCGGATTTTCGGTCACGGCCGTTACGGTGGGTGCCGCCGGGACTTGTCAACCTATCGCTTGGTTGGTTGAGTGGTGACGCACAGCCTCCGGCGAAAGGACGAGCGGTGACGGATCATTCGGTCGGGCACGCCGTCGACCATCCGGTCAACGACGCCATCGATCTCACCAGCGGCGCCTTCTGGGGCCGCGACCCGCACGAGGAGCTGCGCTGGATGCGGGAGAACGCCCCGGTCTACTGGGACGGGAAGGTGTGGGGCGTCGCGTCCTACCGCGACGTCCGCCGGGTCTCCCTGAACCCCCGGGCGTTCTCCAGCGCCCAGGGCATCCGGCCCGACTCCGGCCCGCTCCCCATGATGATCGACATGGACGACCCGGCGCACATGCTGCGCCGCCGGCTCGTCAGCCGGGGCTTCACGCCGCGCCGCGTGGCGGCCCAGGCCGAGCGGATCGGGCAGTTGTGCGACCAGATCCTCGACCGGGTGTGCGAGCGCGGGGAGTGCGACTTCGTCTGGGACATCGCCGCGCCGCTCCCGCTGATCGTCATCGGCGACGCCCTCGGCGTGGCCCCCGAGGACCGTGACGCGCTGATGCGCTGGTCCGACGACATGCTGCGCGGCCTGGTCGGGCAGGCCGACAGCGAGCTGCTCGTCCGGGCCGGCGAGGCGTTCGAGCAGTACGAGGAGTACGCGACCCGGGTGATCGACGACCGGCGCGGCTGCCCCCGCGACGACCTCATCAGCACCCTCGTGCACGCGGAGGTGGACGGCGACCGCCTGGACCGCGACTCGCTGCTGTACGAGTGCCTGCTCATCCTCATCGGCGGCGACGAGACCACCCGCCACGTCCTGTCCGGAGGCGTGTACCAGCTCCTCGTCCACCCCGACCAGCGCCGCGCCCTCGCCGAGGACCTCTCCCGCATCCCGGCGGCGGTCGAGGAGATGCTCCGCTGGGTCTCGCCGATCAAGAACATGAACCGCACCGTCGTCGCGGACACCGAGCTGGGCGGGCAGCACCTGCGCGCGGGCGACCAGGTGCTGCTGCTCTACCCGTCGGCCAACCGCGACGAGACGGTGTTCGCCGACCCGTACCGCTTCGACGTGGCCCGCACCCCGAACGACCACATCGCCTTCGGCTTCGGCAGCCACTTCTGCCTGGGCAACAGCCTGGCCCGGCTGGAGGTCAGGACCATGGTCGAGCGGCTGCTGCGGCGGATGCCCGACCTGGAGCCGGTCGGCGCGGGGGAGCCGGCGTTCCGTCCGGCCAACTTCATCTCCGGCTACGAGTCGATGCCCGTGCGCTTCACCCCGTCGGCACCCGTCGGCGCATGAGTTGCATCCTGCGCCCCGTGCCGGAAGGATGCGAAATCTGCGTATGCGGGCGAATGGGGGAAGAATGCGGGGACTTGTCGCTGGCCTCACGGTGCTCACCACGGCGGCGGCGCTCGCCGCCTGTGCGCCCGCCGGAGCGCCCACTGCCGCGACCGCCGCCGCGCCGATGGCCTCCTACCTCGTCTTCTACGCCGGCGGGCACCAGGGGGACGCCCGCTCCGCCGTGGACCGCGCGGGAGGCAGGGCCGTGGGCGGCGACGCCAGGCTCGGCTACCTGATCGCCGAGGGCGGGGGAGACGCCTTCGTCGGCGCGCTGGGCGACGACCCGGCCGTCGTCGGCGTGTCCACCGACCGGGCGATCGGCTACGCCTCCTCCACCGGCGCCTCCTGGCGCGGCTTCCCCTCGGCCCTGTCCGCCCCCAGGAGCGCCCTCACCGCTCCCGTGGCCTCCTCCGGTTCCTCCGCCTCCTCCGGCTCCTCCGCGGACGGGGCGAGCCGCCTCACGGCGCGGGCCTTCCCCGACGGGCCGTCGATCGCGACCGGCGACTCCTCCGGCGAACCGCTGGCCTCCCGCCAGTGGGACATGCGGATGATCGGCGCCGACAAGGCGCACGCCAAGGCCGGCGGCAACAGGAAGGTGCTCGTCGGCATCATCGACACCGGCGTCGACGGCACCCATCCCGACATCGCCCCGAACTTCGACCGCGCCCTCAGCCGCAACTTCGTCACCGACCGGCCCAAGGACCTGAACGGCGACACCCTCGACGGCCCCTGCGAGGTCAGCGGCTGCAAGGACCCCGTCGACCGCGACGACGACGGCCACGGCACCCACGTCGCCAGCACCATCGGCTCGCCGATCAACGGCATCGGCATCGCCGGCGTGGCCCCCGGCGTCAGCCTGGTCAACATCCGGGCCGGACAGGACTCCGGGTACTTCTTCCTCAAGGCCAGCCTCGACGCGCTCACCTACGCCGGGGACATCGGCGTGGACGTCGTCAACATGAGCTACTACGTGGACCCGTGGCTGTTCAACTGCGCCCACAACAAGGCCGACAGCAAGAAGGAGCAACTGGAGCAGCGCGCCATCGTCACCGGCATGCAGCGCGCCCTCGACTACGCCCGCAAGCGGGGCGTCACGCTGATCTCCGCCCTCGGCAACGGCGCCACCGACCTCGGCAGGCCCAAGCTCGACAAGGACAGCCCCGGCTACCCGCGCGGCGACGAGAAGGTCCGCAAGGTCGACAACTCCTGCATCAACGTGCCCGCCGAGTCCAAGGGCGCCATCTCGATCTCCTCGGTGGGCCCGTCCGGGCGCAAGGCCATCTACAGCGACTACGGGACCGAGCAGACCGACCTGGCGGCGCCCGGCGGCGACACCCTCGACGGCAAGGGCACCTCCGTCGGTCGCGGCATCCTGGCCGCGGCCCCGGAGGCGGCGCTGCGCGCCGCCGGCAAGCTCGACGCCTCGGGCAAGCCCAAGTCCTCCGAGGTCGTCCGCGACTGCTCCAAGGGCCCGTGCTCGTACTACCAGTACATGGAGGGCACCTCCATGGCCGCGCCGCACGCCACCGGCGTCGCGGCCCTGCTCGTCGGCCGCTTCGGCAAGCCCGGCAAGGGCGGACTTCAGCTCGACCCCGCCGAGACGCAGCGGCTGCTCTACGGCACCGCCCGGCACAAGGCGTGCCCGCGGCCCCGCGGCTACGTCTACAAGGTGTACGGCGAGAGCGAGACCCAGACCTGCGAGGGCGGGAAGTCCAAGAACGGCTTCTACGGCCACGGCATCGTGGACGCGCTGAAGGCGGCTACCGTGAAGAGGTGATGTATCGCCTGGTCGCGGACCTGGCGATGGTGGTGCACTTCGCCTTCCTCGCCTACCTCGCCGTGGGCGGGTTCCTCGCCTGGAGGTGGAGGCGGGCGATCTGGGCGCACGTGGCCGTCGTATGCTGGGCACTGCTGTCCGTCCTCGCGGGCGTCGACTGCCCGCTGACGGTTCTGGAAGACTGGGGCCGCCGCGGGGCCGGCCTGCCGGCTCTGCCTCCCAGCGGCTTCATCGACCACTACATCGAGGGAGTCATCTACCCGGAGCAGTACACCGACGTGGTGCGCGCGGCCCTCGCGGCCGTGATCGCGCTGAGCTACGGCGGCTACCTTCTCCGTCGTCCGTGACTGCCAAGTGGTCTGTACCAATTAAGGTAGGACTCGTGACTCGTCGCGCGAAAATCGTCTGCACCCTAGGCCCCGCCACGTCGTCCCCTGAACGCCTGCGCGAGCTGATCTCCGCCGGCATGGACGTGGCCCGGTTCAACCTCAGCCACGGCACCCACGAGGTGCACCGGGAGATCTACGACCGGGTCAGGGAGGTGGCGGCCGACCTCGGCCGCGGCGTAGGCGTGCTCGCCGACCTGCAGGGCCCCAAGATCCGCGTCGGCAAGTTCGAGGAGGGCCCGGTCCGGCTCGGCTTCGGCGACGTCTTCACCATCACCACCGAGGACGTGCCGGGCGACCGCGACCAGGTCTCCACGACGTACAAGGGGCTGCCGGGCGACGTGCGCCCCGGCGACACGATCCTCGTCGACGACGGCCGCCTCGTGCTGGAGGTCACCCGCGTCGACGGCGACCGCGTGATCACCCGCGTGGTCATCGGCGGCATGATCTCCGACAACAAGGGCCTCAACCTGCCGGGCGTCAACGTCAGCGCGCCCGCGCTCACCGACAAGGACGAGGCCGACCTGCGCTGGGCGCTGCGCACGGGCTTCGACATGATCGCCCTGTCGTTCGTCCGCCGCCCCTCCGACGCCGACGTGGTGCGCAACATCATGGAGCAGGAGGCCGTCCGCCTGCCCCTGCTCGCCAAGATCGAGAAGCCGCAGGCGGTCGACCGACTGCCCGAGATCGTCGAGGCGTTCGACGGCATCATGGTCGCCCGCGGCGACCTCGGCGTGGAGCTCCCGCTGGAGCAGGTGCCGATCGTGCAGCGGCGCATCATCGAGCTGTGCCGCGAGAAGGCCCGCCCGGTCATCGTCGCCACCCAGATGCTCGACTCGATGATGAGCGCGCCGCGCCCCACCCGCGCCGAGGCGTCCGACGTCGCCTACGCGGTCATGGACGGCGCCGACGCGGTCATGCTCTCCGGCGAGACCTCGGTCGGCAGCTATCCGATCGAGGCCGTGTCCACCATGGACCGCATCGCGTGCGCCGCCGAGAAGCACTCGCTGCACGCCACCCACACCCTGGAGCGCATGCCCGAGACCACCGGCGGCGCCATCGCCCGGGCCGCCGCCGAGGTCGGCGCCATCGTCGGCGCCAAGGCCCTGGTGGCGTTCACCATGTCGGGTGAGACGGCCCGCCGCCTGGCCCGCTACCGCTCGCCGATCCCGCTGCTCGCCTTCACCTCGGCGCCGCACGTGCGCGGCCAGCTCTCGCTGACGTGGGGCGTGGAGACGTTCCACGTGCCGTTCGTCCACCACACCGACGACATGGTGCGGCAGGTCGAGGCGTCGCTGCTGTCGCTCGGCCGGCTGGAGAAGGGCGACAAGGTCGTCATCGTCGCCGGGTCCCCTCCCGGCACGCCCGGCTCCACCAACGCCCTGCGCGTCCACACCATCGGCTCCGCGGTCTCCCACGCCAACTGACCGCCCCGCCGACTGACCGCCCCACCGGGCCCCGGCCTTCCGGGGCGGCCCGGCCCGAGGCGCGCACCGTCCGGAAGCGCGGCCATGACCGAGGAGAGGCCGGCCGCGCTCCCGCAGGACGACGCGTGGCCGGAGCCTCCCGGCACGCGCGCGATCACCAGCCCGTGGACCCGGCGCCTACCGTAGGGGTACGCGACTGACCGCCTTCGCCGACATCTCCCTGGAGGCCCGGCGCTACGCCGCGGCCGGCGCGAGCGGCGGCGTCACCTGGCGGCGCCGGCGGGTCGTCGAGCGGCGCCAGGAGACGGCCGACGTGGTGTCGCTGCGCGACGCCCGGGCCCGGCTCGTCGCGGCGGGTGTCGCGCCCCGTGACGTCCACTACGACGTCTTCGGCCCCGGCCTGTGGCCGGCGCGCGACTGAGCACGCGTCCGAAGCGAACGGCCGGACCCCATCCGGGGGCCCGGCCGTTCGCCTGCGTCAGTTCTGGTGCAGGGCCGCGTTCAGCTCGATGCCCTGGCCCGTGCGCGGCACCGCCTCGACCGCGCCGGTCCGCGAGTTCCTGCGCAGCAGCAGGCCGTTGCTCCCGGACAGCTCCCTGGCCTTGACCACGCGCCCGTCCGGGAGGCCCACCTTGGTGCCGGCCGTCACGTACAGGCCGGCCTCGACCACGCAGTCGTCGCCCAGCGAGATGCCCACCCCGGCGTTGGCGCCGAGCAGGCAGCGCTCGCCGATGGAGATGACCTCCTTGCCGCCGCCCGAGAGCGTGCCCATGATCGACGCGCCGCCGCCCACGTCGGAGCCGTCGCCCACGACCACGCCGGCCGAGATGCGGCCCTCCACCATCGAGGCGCCCAGCGTGCCGGCGTTGAAGTTCACGAAGCCCTCGTGCATCACCGTCGTGCCACTGGCCAGGTGCGCGCCGAGCCGCACCCGGTCGGCGTCGGCCACGCGGACCCCCGTGGGGAGCACGTAGTCGACCATCCGCGGGAACTTGTCCACCCCGTACACCGTGACCGGGCCCCTCGCCCGCAGCCGCACCCGCGTCTGCTCGAAGCCCTCGACCGCGCACGGCCCGTGGTTGGTCCAGGCCACGTTCGCCAGCACGCCGAACAACCCGTCGAGGTTCAGCCCGTGCGGCCTGACCAGGCGGGCCGACAGCAGGTGCAGCCTGAGGTAGGCGTCGTGGGCGTCCGCGGGCGGCTCGGAGAGCTTGGCGATGCCGGTGCGCACCGCCACCACCTCCACGCCCCGCAGCGGGTCGGGCCCGACCAGGGAGGCGAGGTCGCCGGCCTCGGCGGCGTCGAGCCGCTCGGTGCCGGCCGCGGGCGGCTCGCCCAGCTCGGGGGCCGGGAACCAGGTGTCGAGAACGGTGCCGTCGGCGGCGACGGTGGCCAGGCCGATGCCGTACGCGCCGGTCACGGTGGGGTCGATAGCAGTCACGGGCACAAAATACCGTCACACGGAGCCGAGGTCGGCGGAGAGCCAGTGCTCGGGCCGCATCCGGAACGTCACCAGCGCCCTCGTGTCCGAGCCGCCCACGTAGCCGGGCAGCGCGTCGGCCGCCAGGTACCGGGCCGCGATCAGGGTGAGGTCCTCCGGCGTGGTCGGGCTCGACCCGACGACGGGGCCCTCGACCGACACGTACCGGTAGGTCGGGCTGGACCGCTGGACCAGCAGCGAGAAGCGGCCCGCCTTGCCGATCAGCCGGGCCTTGCGCGAGTCGCCGCCGGTGAGCAGGCACACCTCGCCGCCGGGGCTGTAGGCGTACCAGACGGGCACGACCAGCGGCGCCCGCTCCGTCCCGGCCTCGACCGACAGCGCCGCGATGTGCGGGCCGGCCAGGAACGCCTGCCGCTCGGCCTCGCTCAGCGCCATCGTCCCACCTCCTGCCGGGATACATCACCGCCGCCGACATTCCCTACGCATGTCACATATGCCGCAAGAGCCCCATATCGGTACGTCTCAAGGAGGTTTTACGAAGACTTGGGCCGCTCCCGGCCCGCCCGCGTCACTACCTCTCGTGCGCCCGGACCGTCGTGCGCCTGGCCACGCTCCCCGGAGAACGGCGAAACCGCCCGGCGGTCGCGCCGAGCGGTTCGTCAGGTGCCTCGGGTGGGACTCGAACCCACACTGCGCGGGTTTTGAATCCGCTTCCTCTGCCAATTGGGATACCGAGGCAAAGATCCGGACAAGTCCGGATCAACAGTCTCGCACGGCCAAAGCGTAGCCCAACTCGGCGGCCGGCCAGCACCGACGTGGCTCTAATCTAGCGGACATCTGTACTCTTCTGCTCGTGAGTACGCAGCGGCGAGTGGTGATCGCGGAAGACGAGGCACTGATCCGCCTCGATCTCAAGGAGATGCTCGAGGAGGACGGCTACGTCGTCGTCGGCGAGGCCGGTGACGGTGAGCAGGCCATCAGGCTGGCGGCCGAGCTCAAGCCCGACCTCGTGATCCTCGACGTCAAGATGCCCGTCCTCGACGGCATCTCGGCCGCCGAGCGGATCGCGGCCGACCGGATCGCGCCGTGCCTCATCCTGACCGCCTTCTCCCAGCGCGACCTGGTCGAGCGGGCCAGGGACGCGGGGGCCATGGCCTACCTCGTCAAGCCGTTCACCAAGGCCGACCTCGTGCCCGCCATCGAGATGGCGGTCAGCCGGCACGAGGAGATGGTGGCCCTGAGCGCGGAGGTGTCGAGCCTCTCCGAGCGGCTGGAGACCCGCAAGCTGGTCGAGCGCGCCAAGGGGCTGCTCATGGCGGCCCACGGGTGGAGCGAGCCGCAGGCGTTCCGGTGGATCCAGAAGGCGTCCATGGACCGCCGGCTGAGCATGCGCGAGGTCGCGCAGATCGTCATCGAGGACGCGGCGCCCCGCGCCTGAGGGCCGGGCGCGGCCCGGAGGCTCACTTCTTCAGGCCGCACACCTCCAGCGCGTAGTCGATCAGCTCCTTCTGCCGCTCGGCTGGCGGCTGCACGATGACCACGCGCTCCTCGCCGCCGTCCACCGAGGCCCGCACGGGGAACAGGAACGCCTTCTTGGCCTCGGCGAACGCGTGCGGGTCGCAGCGGCCGGGCGAGAGCGCGATCGGCGCCTCGGCCCGCGCGGCCCCCGCCTCCAGCACCACCAGCGGCCTGGCCCTGCGGGCGGGCGTCACGATGTAGTGGGTCGTGCCGTCCACGGAGCCGACCGCCACCCGGCCCGCCCCGCGCCTGGTCAGCACGAGGGTGCCGCGCATCAGGTCGCCGTCCCGCTTCCAGTCCGGGCCGAAGGCGATGTCGGCGGCCTGCTTGACGAGGAAGGCCGAGCACTCGTCGCGCAGCAGCCGGGCCAGCAGCGGGTCCGGGTGCGGCACCGGGAAGACGACCCTGCGCGGCGGCTCGGAGCCGACGCGGACGCGGGCCGCGACCGTGGCGGGCCGGACCTCCGGCAGCCCCCGGGGCGAGCAGTTCGCCTCACCGAAGGGAATGCGGAGATCGGTGCGCTCGGTGCGCCCGATGGTGGAGTCCTTGCTTTCCGGTGGAAGAGTTTTGAATGACGGCGAGATCAGCTGGACGTCGGTGAAATGTACGGGCGTGTCCGTGGTATTGCGGACAGCGACCTCGATGGCGTGCGCGGGCTCGTCGGAGCGCCATTGGGCCAGGGAGACGGAGACCCCGTAGGGTGGTCGTGACGAGGGTTCGGCCGGTCTGCCGGGGCTGCCGCAACCCGTCAGCACAACCACCATGACCAGGGGGACCCTAAAGTGCTTCACGGCACGCACATTAGGCAACCTTGAGCGGCTCTCGTAAGTTGAGGACTGATTACGACTCCGCATCCAAGTGCCGACAGTTCAGGACGGCATCTGGTTCCGGGCCATGGCGGTTTTGTACGTTTCCGTCATTCGATCGGGAACGTCGGCGGTGCTGACCGGTCCCGGCCTGGAGATGAAGGAGACACTTCATGGTCCGCATTGCTCCCGTGGGGCGGGCGCTGGCAGTCGCCGCTGCCGCCAGCCTCGCTCTTACGGCTTGCGGTGGTGGCAGCGACACCGCCACTCAGCCGTCCGAGTCCGCGGCGGCGCCGTCTTCCGCGGCCCCCGCGGCTAAGGGTGACGGCACGCTCACGCTTGGCACGCTACTGCCGCAGACGGGCTCGCTGGCCTTCCTCGGCCCGCCTGAGACCGCGGGCGTGGACGCTGCGGTCAAGGAGATCAACGAGGCAGGCGGCGTGCTCGGCAAGCCCGTGGTCAAGTACGACACCGACTCGGGTGACACGACCACCAACATCGCCTCGCAGTCGGTCGACAAGCTGCTCGCGCAGAAGGCCGACGCCATCATCGGCGCGGCGTCGTCCTCGGTGTCGGAGTCGGTGATCGACAAGATCACCGGTGCCGGTGTGATCCAGTTCTCGCCCGCCAACACCTCCGACAAGTTCACCACGATCGAGGACAAGGGCCTCTACTTCCGCACGTCCCCGCCGGACAAGCTGCAGGGCCGCGTGCTGGGTGACCTCGTGGTGGCCGACGGCAACGACACGGTCGGCATCCTGGCGATGCAGGACTCCTACGGCACCGGCCTGGCCGACCAGGTCTCCAAGACCATCACCGACTCCGGTGGCCAGGTCGTCGAGCGGGTCGACTACGACCCGAAGGCCGCCGACTTCTCCGCCGACGTGGCGAAGATCAAGGCCAAGAACCCGAAGGGCATCGTGCTCATCGGCTTCGAGGAGACCTCGAAGGTCGTGCAGGAGCTGGTCAAGCAGGGCATGCCCGCCAGCAAGCACAAGTGGTACATGGTCGACGGCAACACCTCCAACACCAACTACGTGAAGATGCCCGCGGGCACCCTCACGGGCGTGAAGGGCACGATCCCGGGCGCCGCGGCTCCGGAGGAGTTCCAGAAGAAGCTCATGGCCACCAACCCGAAGCTCCAGGACTTCAGCTACGGCCCCGAGTCCTACGACGCGACCAACCTGCTGGCGCTGGCCGCCGAGGCCGCCAAGAGCGACGCGGGCACCGACATCGCCAAGAAGCTGGCCGAGGTCAGCAAGGGCGGCGAGAAGTGCAACGACTTCAAGTCGTGCGTGGAGCTGCTGAAGGCCGGCAAGGACATCGACTACGAGGGCGTCAGCGGCCCGGTCGAGTTCAACGACGCCGGTGACCCGGCCGTCGCCACGATCGGCATCTACCAGTACGGCAAGGACAACAAGTACGCCACCAAGGCGCTCGAGTACCGCACCGGCAACATCTCCGGCTGACCGCTCGCGCAAGCCGTCGAAGGGGCCCGGTCCGCACGGACCGGGCCCCGTCGCTGTCCGCCGGGGTCAGGCGCAGCCGGCCTTGATCCGGTCGGTCGCGGCGCGGTACTTCTTCAGCAGCTCCACCTGCCGGGCGCGGGGCACGTCGGCGCGCGACAGCCCCGCCGTCGCGGCCTCGACGTCCTTCACGGCGGGCGCCAGCGAGTCGGGCAGGGAGGGGCCGTACTGCAGCGTGATGCCCCGGGCCTCGGCCAGGCGTCCCAGCACGGCGTCCTCGAAGTACTGGTCGCCCTCCTGCCCCCTGGGCTTCAGCAGGAGGTCGGCGTACCCGATGGCGGAGACGACCCGGGCGCACGGGTCGTCGGTGGGGTCCCCGCCCGTGCTGTACCTGCCGGCCGTGGCGGCGGGCGTGTTCTGGCAGGCGGCGAGGATCGACAGGAGCGGCACGAGCAGCGCGGTCACCACGATTCGTCTCACACCCGTCATTGAAACGGCGAAGGAGCTCCCGTGGGGAGCCCCTTCGCCGTTGTGCGATAACCGTTATGCCGCGAACGCGGCTGTCACGCCTTGGCCAGGGTGCCGAGGTACAGCTCGATCACCTTGGGGTCGTTGGCGAGCTGCCGGCCGGTGCCGGTGTAGGCGTTGCGGCCCTGGTCGAGGACGTAGCCCCGGTGGCAGATCTGCAGGCAGCGCCGGGCGTTCTGCTCGACCATGATGACCGTGACGCCCGCCTTGTTGATCTGCTGGGCCTGGATGAACACCAGGTCCTGCAGCTTGGGCGACAGGCCGGCCGACGGCTCGTCGAGCAGCAGCACCGACGGCTCGGTCATGAGCGCCCGGGCCATGGCCACCATCTGCCGCTCGCCGCCCGACAGGGAGCCGGCGCGCTGCTTGCGCCGCTCCTTGAGCGCGGGGAACAGCTCGGCGACGAACTCGAAGCGCTCCTTGAACTTGCCGGGCACCTGGAAGGCGCCCATCTCGAGGTTCTCCTCGATGGTGAGGCTCGGGAAGACGTTGTTGGTCTGCGGGACGTAGCCCACGCCACGCGAGACCAGCTGGTGCGCCTTCATGTTGGTGATGTCCTCACCCTTGAGCTTCACCGTGCCGCTGCGGATGGTGACGAGCCCGAACATGGCCTTGAGCAGCGTCGACTTGCCGGCGCCGTTGGGGCCGATGATGCCGATCAGCTCGCCCTCGCCGACGTACAGGTCGGAGCCGTTGAGGATGTTGACGCCGGGCAGATAGCCGGCGATCAGCTCGTCGCAGCGCAGCACGGCGCTCTCCGCGCCCTTGAGGTGCGCGCTGCGGTCCGTGACGGCCTGCCGGGACGTCTCGGCCGCCTCGGCGGTCGCGGCCGTCGCAGAGGGGCTCTCGGGGGCCTCGGCGCCCTCCTGAGCGGGCTGCTCGGCCTTCGAGGACTCGGGGACGGTGTTCACTTCTGAGTCTCCTCCTCGATCTCTGCCTCGAGCTCCGCCTCCGCCTCGTGAAGCTGCTCCTGCAGCTCCGTCTCCGACAGCGGCGCGTCGTGGTGCGCGCCCAGGTAGGCGTCGATGACGCGGGGGTCGGACATGATGGTGTCCGGCGGCCCCTCGGCGATCACCGCACCCTGGGCCATGACGATGACCCAGTCGCTGATGTCGCGGACCATGTCCATGTCGTGCTCGACGAACAGCACGGTCATACCCTGCTCGCGCAGGTCCTTCACGTGGCCGAGCAGCGACTGGGTGAGGGCGGGGTTGACGCCGGCCATGGGCTCGTCAAGCATGACCAGCTCGGGCTGCACCATCAGCGCGCGGGCCATCTCCAGCAGCTTGCGCTGGCCGCCCGACAGGGCTCCGGCGAAGTCGTCGCGCTTGGCGGCGAGCTTGAACCTGGTGAGCAGGTCCTCGGCCCGCTCGGTGATCTCGTCCTCCTGGCCGCGCCACAGGTTCGGCAGGAGCGCCCGGAAGAAGCTCTCGCCCTTCTGCTGCTGGGCGCCGAGGCGCATGTTCTCCATGACGGTGAGCCGCGACAGCGCCTTGGTGAGCTGGAAGGTGCGGACCATGCCGGCGCGCGCCACCTTGTGGGCGGGCACGCCGTTCATCGGGCGGCCCTTGAACGTCCACTCGCCGGCGTCGGCGGTGTCGAAGCCGGTGAGCTGGTTGAAGAAGGTCGTCTTGCCGGCGCCGTTCGGGCCGATCAGCGCGGTGATGGAGCCGCGCTGGATCTCGACGTGCTCCACCTCGACGGCGGTCAGGCCGCCGAAGCGGCGCACCACCTTGTCCACCACGAGGATCGGGTCGGGCTTGGGCACGCCGGGGTCGCGGGCGAGGTCCTTGAACGCGGCCAGGGCCGCGGCCTTGCGCTCGGTCGTCGCCGTCACGGGGTTGGTGGTGCTGTCAGCGTGCATCGATTGCAATCTCCCTCTTGTCACCGAAGATGCCCTGTGGCCGGTAGACGAGCAAGAGGATGAGTCCTATGCCGACCAGGAGGAAGCGCACCGGGCCCACCTGGGTGGGCGCCATGAAGGGCAGGTAGCCGGCCTCGACCGCGCCGCTCAGGATGCCGTTGACCAGGACCAGCAGCACCCAGAAGATCATCGAGCCGACGACGGGGCCGAGGACGCGGGCCGCGCCGCCGAGGATGACGATCGTGTACGCGAAGAAGGTGGTCTCGGTGCCGAAGATGTCCGGCTGGACGGAGGCGAAGGCCAGGCCGTAGATGAAACCGCCGAGCGCGCCGATGACGCCGCCGAGGATGAGCGACTGCATCTTGTACGAGAAGACGTTCTTGCCGAGGGCGCGCACCGCGTCCTCGTCCTCGCGGATGGCCTTGAGCACCCGGCCCCACGGGCTCTTCATCAGCAGGTACACGATGAGGCACGACAGGGCGATGAGGATCCAGCCCACGAACAGCACCCAGGTGACCCGGTTGTTGAAGGTGAACCAGCCGAAGCCGTAGTCGCCCTCCGGGAAGGGGTTGAGCGCGTAGAAGCCATCGGAGAAGCCGCGCTGGCCGTCGGAGCCGCCGAAGACGTTCTTGAAGGCCACCGACCGGAAGATGAGCCGGATGATCTCGGCCGCGGCGATCGTGACGATGGCCAGGTAGTCGGCGCGCAGGCGCAGGGTCGGGATGCCGAGGATGATCGCCAGCAGGACGGCGGCCAGCAGGCCGACGCCGATGCCGACCCAGAACGGCAGCCCGAGCACGGTGACGGTGACCGCGAGGCCGTAGCCGGCCACGGCCATGAACGCCGCCTGGCCGAAGTTCAGCAGGCCCGTGTAGCCGAAGTGGACGTTGATGCCGATGGCGGCGAGCGCGTAGAGCACCGTCTCGACGCCGACGGCGGCCTTGACGGTGGTGGAGATGATCGTTACCCAGTCCATGGTTCCCCCCGTCAGCCGATCCGCTCTCGGCGGCCGAGGATGCCCTGCGGCCGGAAGAGGAGCACGATGATGAGCACGGCGAGCGCGCCGACCGACTTGAGCTCCGGCGGCACCCAGAGGGTGGACAGCTGGATGAACAGGCCGACGATGAGGGAGCCGACGAGGGCGCCGAACGCGGTGCCGAGGCCGCCGAGCGTGACGCCGGCGAAGATGAGCAGCAGGATGTCCTGGCCCATCGTGTACTTCAGGTTCTGCGACAGGCCGAGCATGATGCCGGCCAGCGCGGCGATGGCGCCGCCCATGGTCCAGATGATGCGGATGACCCGGTCGACGTTGATGCCGGACGACGAGGCCAGCGCCGGGTTGTCGGCGACGGCGCGGGCCGCCTTGCCGGTGCGGGTGCGCAGCAGCGCGACACCGACCACGATCAGGACGAGCAGCTCGATGCCCATGGCGACGAAGTTCTTGGGCGCCGCCGAGATCGGGCCGATCTCGATGCCGGGCTGGGCGGTGTACTGGGCGAACGCCTCGTTCTGGCCGCCGAAGAAGATGAGGAACACGTAGCGCAGGAAGAGGGCCACACCGATCGAGATGATCATCATGGCGATGGTGCCGGTGCCCCGTTTGCGCAGCGCCCCCCAGAAGAACCGGTCCTGCGCGTAGCCGAGACCGCCCGCGAGGATCACCGCGATCACCGCGGCGGGGATGAGGTGCAGGCCGACGCCGACGTTGAAGGCGTAGGCGAGGATGGCGCCGAGCGTGACCAGCTCGCCGTGGGCGAAGTTGGTCAGGCCGGTCGTGCCGTAGATGAGCGACAGACCGAGCGCCGCGAGCGCGATGATGAGGCCGAGGTTGAGGCCCTCGAAGGCGAGCTGCGCCGCCTGGGTCCAGAAGCTGCCCTCGCCGCCCGCCTCCTCCGCGGGCTGCCCCGGCGCTCCCTTGGGCTGCAGGGCGAACAGCACGGTGGACATGTTGCCCTCGTACACCGTCGGGGTCCGGACGTTGTTCCCGCCTCGGACCGCCGCGTTCTTGGGCAGCGTGGCGACGTCCAGCGTGACCTTGTACCTGCCGGCCTTCTCGACCGGCACCTGCCACGTACCTTGCGCGTTGGTGGTGACCTGCGCGACGGGTTGTCCGCTCTCGGTGGTCACGACGATTTTCACGCCATTCACTGGCTGGCCTTGGAATGTGAGTGTTCCTCTGAGGCCCTGGTCCGCCGTGGCCGCTTGGGCCGGGGCGGTGAGCAGGAGGACGAGTCCACTCAGGAAGGCCGTGAACGCGATCACGGCTCTGCGCAATGGTGCTCCCTCTATTAGGTCAAGGCGGGGTATGGGTGCCCCTCCATCTCGACACGCGCGCATCGCAGGCACAACTCGATGCTGTTGCGGGAGCTTATTGCGGGAAGGAGGACCTTATCTATCGTCCGTCACCAATTAGTGACATGTGCGTGTCGCAGGCGTGAGCAAACAACGCAGCAGGTCAGGCGGTGAATCGTCGCTGACGCCGAGGACCCTGCTGTGACAGGCCGGTGACGAGCGGCCCCGCGCGCCGCGCCGGCGCCGGGGCCGCGGGCCCGTAACGAGAACGAGCCCGAGGGGCGACCTTTGGGACCGTGCGGGGCTTCCCCGGCCTCACACGTTATCTACTCGGTCGCCCCTGCGGGCTCTGCTCGGGAACAACGGTAGCGACCCACGGGGGCCCTGTGCAAAGGGAGACGTGAGCGCGTGGCGTTCAACGATCGCGCAAGATACAGGTCAAACGCGACGTGCAGACGAGTCGTCCCTGGTCGTCGGTGATCTCGATGTGGTACGTCGCCAGCGTCCGCCCGCCGTGCAGGCGCGTGGCCACGCCCGTCACGTGACCGGAGGTGGCGGAGCGGTGATGGGTCGCGTTGAGCTCGATGCCGACCGCGATCCGCTCCGGGCCCGCGTGGATCGCCGCGCCCACCGAGCCCAGCGTCTCGGCCAGCACCGCCGAGGCGCCGCCGTGCAGCAGCCCGTACGGCTGCGTGTTCCCCTCCACCGGCATGCGGGCCACCACCCGCTCCGCGCCGGCCTCCACGAACTCGATGCCCATGCGCTCGGGGAGCGTGCCTTCGTGGACGGCGTTGAACAGGCCGATGTCGGCGGCGTCCATGCGCGTCGTGCCGGCAGGATCCGTCCGCGTCGCGTCGGCGGGGTCCGTCTGCGTCAAGAGGTGGCCTCCAGTCTTCGGGGCAGCGGTTTTCTGTCGCAGTCGCAGACTAGGCTGCGGGTGTGCCGAAAGTTGAAGTGACCCCCAGCCGACCGTGCCTGCTGCTGCTCGACGGGCACTCGTTGGCCTACCGCGCCTTCTACGCGCTCAAGGACGCCAACCTGATGACCTCCGATGGTCAGCACACCGAGGCGGTCTACGGGTTCACCTCGATGCTGACCAACATTTTGCGCGACGAGCAGCCCTCGCACGTGGCCGTGGCCTTCGACCGGTCCGAGCCCACGTTCCGGCACGAGGAGTACGCCGCCTACAAGGCCAACCGCAGCGAGACGCCCGAGGACTTCCGCGGCCAGATGCAGCTCATCTACGAGCTGCTCGACACGCTGCGCATCCCGCACCTGTCCAAGGCCGGCTTCGAGGCCGACGACCTCATCGCCACGCTGGCCACCCGCGCCTCGGCCGAGGGCATGAACGTGCTGGTCGTCACCGGCGACCGCGACGCGCTCCAGCTCGTCGACGAGCACGTCACCGTGCTCATGACCCGCCGCGGCATCAGCGACATGACCCGCTTCACGCCGGAGGCGGTCGAGGAGAAGTACGGCCTGACGCCCGCCCAGTACCCCGACTTCGCGGCGCTGCGCGGCGACCCCAGCGACAACCTGCTCAGCATCCCGAGCGTGGGGGAGAAGACCGCGGCCAAGTGGGTGCGCGAGTTCGGCTCGCTCACCGCGCTGATCGACCGGGTCGACGAGGTCAAGGGCAAGGTGGGCGACAAGCTGCGCGAGCACGTCGCCCAGGTGCTCATGAACCGCCGCCTCACCGAGCTGCTGCGCGACGTCGCCCTCGACGTCGACCTGGCCGACCTCCAGCAGGGCGCCTGGGAGCGCGAGGAGGTCAACAAGCTCTTCGACAGCCTGCAGATCCGCGGCGAGCTGCGCGAGCGCGTCTTCAAGACGCTCGGCTCCGGCGAGCGCGAGCCCGACCAGGGCTTCGAGGTCGAGACCGTCCTGCTCGGCCCCGACCGGGTGGCCGGCTGGCTGGCCGCGATGCCCGAGGGCCGCGCCGGGCTGGCCTTCCGCGGCGTCTACGGCCGCGGCACCGGACGCGTCGACGGCATCGCGATCGCCTCGCCCGACGGCACGGCCGCCCACATCGACCCGGTCAAGCTCACCGAGGCCGACGAGAGCGCGCTGCGCGCCTGGCTGGAGGACGAGGCCCGGCCCAAGGCCGTCCACGACGCCAAGGGCCCCATGCTCGCGCTGTGGGCGCAGGGCCTGACGCTGCGCGGGCTGGCCTGCGACACCGCGCTGGCCGCCTACCTCGCGATGCCGGGCCAGCGCACGTTCACGCTGGAGGACCTCGCCCGCCGCTACCTCAACCGCGACCTGCGGGCCGAGGAGGAGTCCGACGGCCAGGCCGCGCTGTTCGGCGACGACGAGGACGCCCCGGCCAAGGACCTCGCGCTGCGCGCCCACGTGGTGCGCGAGCTGGCCGAGGCCCTGGAGGGCTTCCTGGCCGGGCGCGGCGGCACCCAGCTCCTGGCCGACGTGGAGCTGCCGCTGGTGACCGTGCTGGCCGAGATGGAGCGGGCCGGCATCGCCGTCGACAGCCCGTACTTCTCGGGCCTGGAGGCGGAGTTCGGCGCCGCGGTCAAGCACGCCGTCGAGGAGGCCCACCGGGTCGTCGGCGAGCAGTTCAACCTCGGCTCGCCCAAGCAGCTCCAGGAGATCCTCTTCGTCCGGCTCAACCTGCCCAAGACCAAGAAGATCAAGACCGGCTACAGCACCGACGCCGACCAGCTCGCCTGGCTCGCCACCCAGACCGAGCACGAGCTGCCGACCATCATGCTGCGCCACCGCGACCAGCAGAAGCTGCGCACCACCGTCGAGGGGCTGATCAAGGAGGTCGCCGACGACGGGCGCATCCACACCACCTTCAACCAGATCATCGCGGCCACCGGCCGGCTGTCGTCCGAGAAGCCCAACCTGCAGAACATCCCCATCCGCACCGCCGAGGGCCGGCGCATCCGGCAGGGCTTCGTGGTGGGCGAGGGCTACGAGACGCTGCTCACCGCCGACTACAGCCAGATCGAGCTGCGCATCATGGCCCACCTGTCGGGCGACGAGTCGCTGATCGCGGCCTTCGAGTCCGGGCACGACTTCCACCAGGCCACCGCGGCGCGCGTCTTCGACCTGCCGCCGGAGCAGGTCGACGGCGAGCTGCGGGCGCGCATCAAGGCCATGAACTACGGCCTCGCCTACGGCCTGTCCGACTTCGGGCTGTCCGGGCAGCTCAACATCCCGGTGGCCGAGGCGCGGGCGCTCAAGGAGGAGTACTTCCAGGAGTTCGGCGGGGTCCGCGACTTCCTGCAGGACATCGTCCGCCAGGCCCGCACCGACGGCTACACCGAGACCATCATGGGCCGTCGCCGCTACCTGCCCGACCTGACCAGCGACAACCGCCAGCGCCGCGAGATGGCCGAGCGGATGGCGCTCAACGCCCCGATCCAGGGCTCGGCGGCCGACATCATCAAGGTCGCCATGCTGCACGTCCGCCAGGCGATCGCCGAGGAGCGGCTGGCCTCGCGGATGCTGCTGCAGGTCCACGACGAGCTGGTGTTCGAGGTGGCGCCGGGCGAGCTGGAGGCGCTGAGGCAGCTCGTGTGCGACCAGATGAACGCGGCCTACCACCTTCGGGTGCCGCTGGAGGTCTCGGTCGGCGTGGGCCGTACGTGGGAGGACGCGGGCCACTGACGGTTCGCGGCCGTCCGGCGCGGTCGCCGTGATGATCGTGCGGCACGCCGGTCCGGTCAGGTGACACGATGCCTGGCCTGGCCGGCGTGAGCGCGTTTCCGGGCGCGCTGCTCACGCCACCCGGGGCACACTCCACCTTGCCCTCCACACCTCCACGCCGCCTGTGCCTTCACGACTCCCACGCCGCCTGTGCCTTCACGACTCTCACGCCCTCACGCCGCCGTCCACTCCGCGAGGCCCATCCCGCGACGTCTCTAGCCCGCGACGCCCAGCCCGCGAGGCCCAGCCGCTGACCGCTAGCTCGCGCCGTCCGGCCCGCGCTCCCGAGACGCCTACGCCCTCCGTAACCCGCATGTCCTGACGAGGCCGACGCCCTCACGGTGCCCGGCTGCGATTCGGGAGATCGGGGCGGACAGGACGGGCAGGGCGGCCGCGGGCCGGAGCCGGGGCGGAGAGGGGCCGGATCGCGTCGCGAAGCAGACCGGGCCCGGATGCGAGAGACCGGGACGAAGAGCTGATGTGAGAGACCCGGGCGAGGGGTGGACGTGAGAGATCGGGACGAAGGTGGGGGATCGGGACGGGGCACGAGCGGGCGGGGAGCAGGAGTGGAGCAGGGGAGAGGTGTCCGGTTGTGTGCCGCGACGGGTGTTCTCCGGTCCCTGAGGCGGTTTCCTCGCGATATGGCGGGGCAGATGGGCCTCCGTACGGAGGGCCGCTCTCCGGGTGGCCCTGCACTACCCTGAAGGCTAGGTCCCCCGAGTGCACGGGAGTTCTGTGCGGTCAGCGTCGTCTCTCCCCCCGATCGTCGGCCCCCTCATCGGCGTTGCGAACGTCGTGGTGGTGGCCGTGGCCATCGTCGGGCTGACGGTGGTCCCCTCGAGCGGGGAGCCCGTCCCGCGCCCCCAGGCGGCCCTCGCGGCGCCGCCGACCGCGAAACCGCCCCACGACCCCACCCCACCCCAGGGAACGCCCTCACCGGGCCCCTCGGCGTCCCCCACGGGGCAGCCGCCCGGCGTGGCGGCCACGCCCGAGTTCGCCCGCCAGGTCAAGGCCAACGAGGCCGGCGTGGTGCCGGTGCTGATGTACCACCGCATCATCAAGAAGCGCTACGCCTCCATCGACCGCACCCCCGAGCAGCTCCGGCAGGAGCTGGAGGGCCTCGCCAAGCGCGGCTACGTGCCGATCACCGCGGCCGAGTTCGTCGCGGGCGACATCCGGGTGCCCGCCGGGAAGTTCCCTGTGGTGCTGACCTTCGACGACGGGCACGAGAGCCACTTCCGGCTGGACGCCTCCGGCAACCCGGCGCCCGACACCGCGGCGGGGGTCATCCTCGACGTGGCCCGGCGCTACCCGTCGTTCCGGCCCACGGCCACGTTCTGGGTCAACCGGGAGCCGTTCGGGCTGCGGGACGAGGCGTCTCAGGCGGCGGCCGTGCGCTGGCTCGTCGGCCACGGGTTCGAGGTGGCCAACCACACCTGGTCCCACCCCAACCTGGGCGTGCTGCCGAAGAAGACGGTCCAGAAGCAGATCGTCAGGGTCCAGCGGATGCTGGAGAAGCTCGGCGCGGGCACCCCGCGCACGCTCGCCCTGCCCTTCGGCGTGGCGCCGCACCCGCGCGAGCTGGCCCGCAAGGGCAAGTGGGACGGCACCCGGTACGACTTCACGGGCGTCTTCCTGGCCGGGGCCGAGCCGTCGCTTTCGCCCTACGCGAAAAAGTTCCGTCCCGGTGCGATCCAGCGCATCCAGAGCAATGGCAAAAAGGGCGAGTGTCGCAAATGGTGCTCGCAGTACTGGCTGGAGTGGCTGGACAAGCACCCTGACGACCGCTACGTCTCGGATGGCGACCCCGGGCGGATCTCCATCCCGTCACGACTTCAGGGTAATGTTGACGCCAAGTGGCGCGGCCGCATCAACGCCTACTGATGCTTGTCGATCAGGTGGCGTGCGTGACTTGGATTGACCCCGTGGCCGACGTCTCATATGCTGATCGCTGCGCTGTGGGCTCGCGCGCGCCTCAGACGGAGCGGGCTCGCGCTCGGTCACGTCGATGTCGTAACTCCTCGGCTTGATGCGGAAGAGGGCCTGCCGCGCATCCGCCACATCGACATCCTGTCCGCGTTCGGAGCACTTCCACACATGACGTCCAGCACTGAGGCCACCTCGAGCACCCCGCAGGTAGCGGTCAACGACATCGGGTCCGAGGAAGCCTTCCTCGCCGCGATCGACGAGACCATCAAGTACTTCAACGACGGTGACATTGTTGAGGGCACCGTCGTCAAGGTCGATCGAGACGAGGTCCTTCTCGATATCGGCTACAAGACCGAGGGTGTCATTCCCTCGCGTGAGCTCTCCATCAAGCACGATGTCGATCCCGCTGACGTCGTGGAGGTCGGCGAGCACGTCGAGGCCCTGGTTCTCCAGAAGGAGGACAAGGAGGGCCGCCTGATCCTGTCCAAGAAGCGCGCTCAGTACGAGCGGGCCTGGGGCACGATCGAGAAGATCAAGGACGAGGACGGCATCGTCACCGGCACCGTCATCGAGGTCGTCAAGGGTGGTCTCATCCTCGACATCGGCCTCCGTGGCTTCCTCCCGGCGTCCCTGGTCGAGATGCGGCGTGTCCGCGACCTGCAGCCGTACGTCGGCCGCGAGCTCGAGGCGAAGATCATCGAGCTCGACAAGAACCGCAACAACGTGGTTCTGTCGCGTCGCGCCTGGCTTGAGCAGACGCAGTCCGAGGTTCGTCAGACGTTCCTCAACACCCTCCAGAAGGGCCAGGTCCGCAAGGGCGTCGTGTCCTCGATCGTCAACTTCGGTGCGTTCGTGGACCTCGGCGGCGTCGACGGTCTGGTCCACGTGTCCGAGCTGTCCTGGAAGCACATCGACCACCCCTCCGAGGTCGTCGAGGTCGGCCAGGAGGTCACGGTCGAGGTCCTCGACGTCGACATGGAGCGCGAGCGCGTCTCCCTGTCGCTCAAGGCCACCCAGGAAGACCCGTGGCAGCAGTTCGCCCGCACCCACCAGATCGGCCAGGTCGTGCCGGGCCGCGTCACCAAGCTGGTGCCGTTCGGTGCGTTCGTCCGGGTCGAGGAGGGCATCGAGGGCCTGGTCCACATCTCCGAGCTGGCCGAGCGCCACGTGGAGATCCCGGAGCAGGTCGTCCAGGTCGGCGACGAGATCTTCGTCAAGATCATCGACATCGACCTCGACCGCCGTCGCATCAGCCTCTCGCTGAAGCAGGCCAACGAGGGTGTCGGCACCGAGGTCGAGTTCGACCCCACGCTGTACGGCATGGCGGCGACCTACGACGACCAAGGCAACTACATCTACCCCGAGGGCTTCGACCCGGAGACCGGGGAGTGGCTCGAGGGCTTCGACAAGCAGCGCGAGGAGTGGGAGCGGCAGTACGCCGAGGCTCAGACCCGCTTCGAGGCTCACAAGAAGCAGATCGAGGAGGCCCGCCGGGCCGAGGCGGAGGCCGGCGAGGCCGCTCCCTCGTCCTACACCGGCGAGTCCGCGGCTCCTTCGTCGAGCAGCTCCTCCGCTCCCGCGGGTGGCGCCCTCGCCTCGGACGAGGCGCTCGCCGCGCTTCGCGAGAAGCTGGCCGGCGGCCAGAGCTGAGGTAGCAGCCCGACCACAGGCGCGTCCTGAGGGAAGCCCCGCACGGATCATCCGTGCGGGGCTTCCCGCTCTTCATCCGGGCGCGGGACGCTTTGTGCGGATATGCGGCCTCGTCCGGCTGCCCGGGGCGCGCGCATGGCCCGCTCTTCGCCGCCGTGCCCGTGTGCGCGTGCCGCATCCTGTACGCGAGTGCCGCCCTCGCGCGGGAACGACACGCAGCGGCGGCGGCGTGCCTCCCCAAGCCACCGCCCCCCGCTCGCCCCGGGAGGGAGCGGCATGCCACCGGGTCATGGGCAGGACGTCGCGAAACGCGGAACGGATTCTTCCGCTTTGCTGTCTATCGTCGCAGACATGAAGTCCTTCGTGATCGACATCCCCCAGGCAGACCTCGACGACCTGCGTGACCGCCTCCACCGCACCCGCTGGGCCGGGCAGTTGCCCGGTGGCTGGAGCCGGGGCGTCCCGGTCGGCTACCTGCGGGAGCTGGCCGCGTACTGGGCCGACGGCTTCGACTGGCGGGCCCAGGAGGCGCGGCTCAACGCCTTCCCCCAGTACACGACCGAGATCGACGGCCAGACCGTCCACTACGTGCACGCCCGCTCGCCCGAGCCCGGCGCGGTGCCGCTGATCGTCACCCACAGCTGGCCGAACTCGGTCGCCGAGTTCATGAACGTCATCGGCCCGCTCACCGACCCGCGCGCGCACGGGCTCGACCCCGCCATCGCCTTCCACGTGGTCGCGCCGTCGCTGCCCGGGTTCGGGTTCTCGCCGTTCCCCGAGCCCGCCGACGAGCGGCCCTGGAGCATCGAACGCGTCGCCCGTACGTGGGCGGAGCTGATGGGCGGCCTCGGCTACGAGCGGTACGGCGCGCACGGCAACGACGCCGGGGCGCTCGTCACCCCGCGCCTGGCCGCCCTCGACAGCGAGCACGTCATCGGCTCGCACATCACCGCCGGCCTCGGCATACCCACCGGCGACCCGGCCGAGCTGCGGGACGCGACCGAGGAGGAGCGGGAGACGGCCCGCCACATCGGCGAGACCTGGGCGGGAGGCAGCGGCTACGGCCCGTACCTGTCCAACCGGCCGCAGACGCTCGCCTTCGGCTTCGCCGACTCGCCCGTCATGCAACTGGCGTACCTGGTCGAACGGTTCAAGGAGTTCGACGGGTGGCCCGGCGGCAAGGGCGAGCCGGCCGAGCCCGTCGACCGCGACCTGCTGCTGACCAACGCGAGCATCTACTGGTTCACCGGCACGGGCGGCTCGTCGTCGTGGACGTACTACGAAGGGGCGGCCGGCCTGCCGATCGACCAGACCGGCGTCCCGACGGGCGTCTCCCACGGCGGTCCCGACCTGTTCCGCCGGCTCGCCGAGCGCCGCAACCGCGTCGTCCACTGGGCGGGCGAGCACAGCCCCAGCCACATGGTGGCCATGGCGACCCCGGAGTCCCTGGTGCGGAGCCTCCGGACGTTCTTCGCCCTGAACGCCTGACGTATCCGGTTCGACCGGACCGGTGTCCCGGGACGGAGCCCCTCCGCTAGGGTGCTGGGCGTGGAGATCCAGCGGGCCGAGCAAGCCGACGCGGGCGAGATTCTCACGGTGCAGCGGGCGGCGTACGTCACCGAGGCCCAGCTCTACGGCGATCCGTTCATCCCGCCGCTCGTCGAGTCCGTCGAGCAGGTCCGCGAGGCGATCCGCGACGGCGTCGTGCTCAAGGCCGTCGAGAGCGGACGGGTCGTCGGCTCCGTCCGCGGCCGGCTCTCCGGCGCCACCTGCCTCGTGGGCCGGCTCGTCGTGGCGCCCGACCAGCAGGGGCGGGGACTGGGCACGGCCCTGTTACGGGCGCTGCACGAGCAGGTGGCCGAGGCGTCGGCGTTCGACCTGTTCACCGGCCACCTGTCCGAGGGCAACCTGCGGCTCTACCGCCGCCTCGGCTACCGGGAGACCCGCCGCGAGCGCATGGACGACCACCTGACACTCGTCCACCTGCGGCGGTGAGCATCGAGGAGGAGGCCGGATAGGCTTTGCGGGTGCTGAAGATCGGACTGACCGGCGGCATCGGATCCGGCAAGAGTGAGGTGTCGCGGCGGCTGGCCGCCCGCGGCGCCGTGGTGATCGACGCCGACAAGATAGCCCGCGAGGTCGTCGAGCCGGGCACGCCCGGCCTGGCGCGGGTGGTGGCGGCGTTCGGCGACGAGGTGCTGCGCGCCGACGGCTCGCTCGACCGCGAGAGGCTGGGCTCCATCGTCTTCAGCGACCCCGAGCGGCTCGCCGCGCTCAACGCGATCGTCCATCCCCTGGTGGGGGAGCGGG
The DNA here is from genome assembly GCF_013363975.1 of Nonomuraea montanisoli. Classification (GTDB taxonomy): domain Bacteria; phylum Actinomycetota; class Actinomycetes; order Streptosporangiales; family Streptosporangiaceae; genus Nonomuraea; species Nonomuraea montanisoli. The sequence continues at coordinate 49,868 of NZ_JABWGN010000009.1, forward strand.
TCGCCGAGTTGCAGGGACAGGCCGCCGATGACGCGATCGTGGTGTACGACGTGCCGCTGCTGGCCGAGAACAAGCTGGCCCCGATGTACGACGTGGTGATCGTCGTGGACGCCTCCGACGAGACGCGCGTCGCCCGCCTGGCCGAGCACCGCGGCATGGCCGAGAGCGACGCGAGGGCCCGCATCGCCGCCCAGGCCACCCGCGAGGAACGGCTCGCGGTCGCGCACATCGTGATCGACAACGAGGGCGCGCTCGACGCGCTGGAGGCCCGGGTCGACGAGGTGTGGGACGACCTCCTGCGCCGGGCGGCCCGCGGCTGACAGGGTAGGGATTCCTGTCCCGGACGGAGACATCCGCCGTTCGGGGGGCTATGTAGAGTTCGAGATATGACGAGAAGACCTCGTATGACGACGTCCGTACGGGACGTGTTGCGCGTGTTCCTCTCCGACCCCGCCCGCGAGCGGTACGGTCTCGACCTGTGCGCGGAGGCCGGGCTGGCGAGCGGCACGGTGTACCCGATCCTGGCGACGCTGGAGGAGATCGGCTGGGTGGAGAGCCGGTGGGAGGACCCGGACGTCCACGTCCGCGAGGGACGCCCCCGGCGGCGCTACTACCTGCTGACCTCCGGGGGCGCCGAGCAGGCCCGGGACGCGATCGCCGCGGCCTACCGCTCCCGCCGCCAGCTCGTCCCCGACTGGGCGCGTCCCTTGGGCACGACGGGGAGCGCGTCATGAACCGCCGCGGCCGCGGGCGGCCTCATGCGTCGCCGCGCCTCGGGAGGGGTGTCGTGAGCGCCCTGGAAGCCCGCCGCCGCGCGTCAGGTGACGGCTCATGAGGGCCCTGATGATCCGCCGCTATGGCGGTTTCGCCTACGAAGGGTCGTTCGAGCGGTTACGGGCCCTTCTGGCCGGCCGGTTGGACGCCGAGCGGCTCCGCGCGGTCGAGCGGGCCCACGCGACCGCCGCGTTCTGGCACCGGGACCAGACCCGCCACAGCGGCGACCCCTACATCACCCACCCCGTCGCGGTGGCGGCGATCCTCGCGGACCTCGGCGCGGACCATGAGCTGGTGTGCGCCGCGCTGCTCCACGACGTGCTCCGCGACACCGCCTGCCCGGCGGCCGACCTGGAGCGGGATTTCGGCGGGCGGATCGCCGCGCTGCTGCGGGACCTGGGGCGGCTGGAGGAGTGCGCGGAGGGCGAGGACCTGGGCGGGGAGTGGGAGCGGTGCGCCGACCCCCGGGTGCTGACGCTCAAGCTGGCCGACCGGCTGCACAACCAGCGCACGATGCGCTGGATCTCCCCGGCCAGGCAGCGCGTCAAGAGCCTGCAGACCTTGCGGGTGTTCGCGCCCGCCGCCGCGCGTCTGGGGATGCGCGGGGTGGAGCGCGAGCTGCGCCGGCTGGCCGAGGCGAGGCTGTCGGCCCTGGCCCGCGACGGCGTCCGGGTCTCCTTCGGCGTGGTGGAGGCCGCCGCGATCGTGCTGCCCGCCGGGGCGCGGGGCCGGTGGCTGGAGGAGTGGCTGGGGGAGCTGCGCCGGGCGGACGGGGGCCTGGAGCGTGCCCGTTTCGTGGCGGGGCTGCTCGGGGGGATGCCCCGCATGGCGATCGCCCTCCGGCGTCGTACGGCGGCCGCGGCTCATGAGATCGCCGCAACGCCCGGGACCGCCTCGGCCGCGGGCCACGAAATCGCCGCGGGCTACCAGGTCGCCCCGCGCCGAGGGATCGGCGTTCGCCCCCGGATCGCCGGGATGCGCGCCCGGATCGGGGCGGCAGGGCGCGGTGTCCGCGCCTGGGCCTTGCGGGCGCTGCGGTGGGTGCTCGCGACGGATGCCCGCGTCTGCGCGGTGCTCGGCCCGCCGGTGCTCTGGCTGACGGCCGACGCGGCGGCGACGCGGCTCGCCGACGCGCTGACCCTGCTGATCACCGCCCCGCCCGTCCTGGCCTCCGGCGTCCGGGCCCTCCGGGAACGGCTGGGCGTCCCCGGATCCCGCCGCTCACCAGGCGGGTAGGATCGCGGGAGTTCGGATCGGGGGGCGAGGCAGGACATGACGGTCGGGCAGGCGGGCGGGGAGGACACCGGGGCTCAGGGCGCCGCCGGGGCGCGGGGCGCCGCGCTGGAGCTGCGTGACCTGCGGGCCGACTGCGCGAGCTGCTTCGCCCTGTGCTGCGTCGCGCTGCCGTTCTCCAGGTCCGCCGACTTCGCCGTCGACAAGGACGCGGGCCGGCCCTGCCACAACCTCCAGGACGACTTCCGCTGCGGCATCCACCGGCACCTCCGCGGGGAGGGCTTCCCGGGGTGCACGGTGTACGACTGCTTCGGCGCGGGCCAGAAGGTCTCCCAGGTCACCTTCGGCGGGCACGACTGGCGGAGCGAGCCGGGCACGGCCGGGCGGATGTTCGCGGTGTTCCCGGTCGTACGGCAGCTTCACGAGCTGCTGTGGTACCTCACCGAGGCCCTGACGCTGCCCGGGGCCGAGCCGGTGCGCCAGGAGGTCCTGCGGGCCAGGGACGAGATCGACGCCCTCACCCGGCTGGGCCCGGAGGAGCTGGCCGGGCTCGACGTGGCCGAGCGGCGGGGGCGGGTCAACCCGCTGCTGCTGCGCGTCAGCGAGCTCGTCCGGGCGCCCGCGGTGGCGGGCGGCAAGGGCGGGCGCGATCGGAAGAAGGACCGCCGGGGCGCCGACCTCATCGGGGCGCGCCTGCGGGGAGCCGACCTGCACGGCGCCGACCTGCGGGGGGCGTACCTCATCGGCGCCGACCTCAGGGGAGCCGACCTCCGCCTGGCCGACCTCATCGGGGCCGACCTCAGGGGGGCCGACCTGTCCGGCGCCGACCTGACGGGCAGCGTCTTCCTCACGCAGCCGCAGCTCAACGCGGCCCGCGGCGACGCGGCCACGCGCATCCCGCCGGGGCTCACCCGTCCCGACCACTGGAGCGCCACGGCGAGCGGCCCCGCCCAGCGCACCCCTCAGGGCCGCAAACAGGGCCAGGGCCGCGACCAGGCGAGCTCGGCGCGCGGGCGAGGTCGCGGCAAGCGTCAGGACGCGCCCGGCGGACGGCGCGGCGGCCGTCCGAAGGACCGGGGCCGCGACGAGAAGTGACCCCCGCCCCGGGGCGCCCGCTGGACGCCGCCGGACACGAGACGGGCGCCCGCGCCTCCGAGGAGGCGGATCCGAACGATCGGACGGGCGCCCGGTGGCGGGCGGGTCAGAACGGGGCGTCGAGGGGCACGGGCCGTACGTCCGGCAGATACGGATCAAGCTCCCCCGGCTCGAACCGGGACATCCCGATCACGTGCCAGAACTGCCCCGCCACCTCCCCCTCCACCTTGTACCGGCCGCTCGGCGACAGCGCCGCCCAGCCCTCCGGTAAACCGAGGAGCGTGGCGTGGCGGCTCTCCCCCCTCCAGAGGATCACCACGCCGTCGTCCCCGGCCGTGGCCAGCAGGTCCGGGTCGGACGGGCTGTAGGCCACCGACCAGACCCGCCGCGTGTGCCCCTTCAGCGAGTGCAGCAGCCGCCCCGTGACCGTGTCCCACACGCGCACGGTCAGGTCGTCGCCCGCGGTCGCCAGACGCTCCCCGGTGAGGTCGAAGGCCACCGACCAGAGCCGCCCGGTGTGCTCGTCGAGGGTGTGCCGCAGCACCGGCTGCCAGGGCTGGCCGGGCCGCAGCTCCCACACGCGGGCCGTCCCGTCGTTGCTGGCGCTGGCCAGGTAGCGGCCGGACGGCGAGAAGACCACCGCGTACACCCGGTCCTTGTGCCCTTCGAGGGTGGCCACGAGCCCGCCAGACTCCACGTGCCAGACGCGGACCAGCCGGTCGTCGCAGCCCGTCGCCACGTGGCGGCCGTCGGGGCTGAACGCGATCGAGCGGACCCGGCCCCGGTGGTCGGCCAGGTTGCTGACCAGGCGGCCCGTCGCGCGGTACCAGACGCGGACGCTGTCGTCGTCGTTGGCCGTGGCCAGCAGGGTGCCGTCGGGGCTGAACGCCTCGGCCCAGACGTGGTCGGTCTCGGCGTTGAGCTCGCGCTCGTACTCGCCGGTGGTGGCGTTCCAGAAATGGACGCCGCCGTCGTTGCTGGAGGTGGCGAGCACTGGCCCGGCGGGCGAGAACAGCGCGGAGACGAGCCGGTCGGAGGCCCCCGTGAACTCGCGCAGCCGCCGCCCCGTGGCCGCCTCCCACACGCGGACGACCCCGTCGTTGCCGCTGGTGGCCAGCATGGTGCCGTCGGCGCTGAAGCGGACCGACGAGATGCGCCGGCCGTGGCCGCGCAGGATCCGCTGGCACTTGCCGCTTCCCGGGTCCCACAGGCGGACGGTGCCGTCGTTGCTGCTGGTGGCGAGCTGCTGGCCGTCGGGGCGGAAGGCGAACGGCCAGACGGAGCTGCGGTGGCCGGTCAGCTCGACGCGGGTCGTGGCGCCGGCCTCCTGGAGGCGGACCACGCCGTTGGAGTCGCCGCTGGCGATGGTACGGCCGTCGGGGCTGAAGGTCACCTGGTAGACGCTCGCGGAGTGGATCGTGTGCGGGCCGCGCGGCTCGCCCGCGACCGGGTCCCACAGGCGGACGGCACCGGCCGTGTCGCCGGTGGCCAGCAGGGTGCCGTCGGGGGAGAACGCGACGCAGTAGATCGACCCGGCGTGACCGGTCAGGGCGCGGCGCAGGGTCCACGTCGCGGTGTCCCACAGCCGCACCGTGCCCGCCTCGTCTCCGGTGGCCAGCAGGGTGCCGTCGGGGCTGTGGACCGCGCGGAAGACCGAGCCGTCGTGGCCGTCGAGGGTGGCCGTCACCTTGCCGGTGCCGAGGTCCCAGACCCGTACGACGCCCGCGGAGTCGCCCGTCACCAGCTCCGCGTGCCCGAAGGAGGCCGTGTAGATGGGCGCCCGGTGCCCGGCCAGGTGGTGGACCTCGCGGCCCGTGGCGGTCTCCCAGACGCGGACGACGCCGTCGCCGCCGCCCGCCGCCACCAGCTCACCGGTGGGGCTGAGGCGTACCGGCCAGACGCCGTCGGGGTGGCCCTCCAGCCGCCGCAGCAGCGTGCCGGTCACCGCGTCCCACAGCAGCAGGCTGCCGTCGCTCGCGCCGGAGGCGAGCAGGTCGCCGGCGAAGGAGACGGCGTAGACGCGGCCGTGGTGGCCCTGGAGGGTGCGCACGGGCGCGCCGCCCACGCAGAGCAGCACGCCGCCGTCCTCGTTGCCGATGGCGATCGTGGTGCCGTCGGGGTTGTAGGCGATGGGCTCGGGCAGGCGGCTGGTCTGGAAGTGGTAGCCGTACGGGACGCCGATGGCGGCGGGCGCGAGCTGCACCTCGACCGGCGTGCCGGGCACCACGGCGGCGCCCGGCAGGTCGGGCAGCGTGCCGGTGACGTGGATGAGCGCCGCGCGGTGCCAGCGGGCGCCCTCGGCGGTCACGTCGCTCAGGTCGGTGTGGACGAGCCGCGTGCCGGACAGGTCGGCGCCCCGCAGGTCGGCCCCCGCCAGCGAGGCGCCGTCGAGCCGGGCGCCGGTGAGCCGGGCGTCGCGCAGGACGGCCCTGGACAGGTTGGTGCGGGCCAGCGTCGCCTCCGACAGGTCGGCGCCGGTCAGGTCGACCTCCTGCAGGTCGCGTTCCGACAGGTCCTCGCCCTTGAAGTTGGCGCCGCGCAGGTCGGACTGCGCCGGCGTGCGCAGCCGGCCGGCGATCTTGACGGCGTTGGCGCCGGCGTGCCGCCCGGGCGGCGGGTCGTTCACCCACGCCCGCAGGGCCCGCACGTCGGCCAGGTCGCACAGGAACTCCACGCTCAGCGGCGTCAGCGGCCCCCGCGCCAGGGTCACCGGGTCGTCGAGGGTGTCGGCGACGTGCTTGGCGACCAGCCACTCCATCACGGAGGAGTGGATGAACCCGAACATGCCCTCCTCGGTGCGCACCAGCAGGGTGCCCGAGCCCATCGCGTACGCGGCGTGCGCCGCCGACATCTGCCCGCCGGCCAGGTCCGTCAGCGTCTCGGCGAACTCGGTCAGCTCCTCCACGCCGAGCAGCGCCTCGTTCGACTCCCACAGACGCAGCGCCAGGGCCGTGACCGCCTGCCACAGCTCCTCCAGCGTCAGGCCGGCGGCCGAGCCGGGCAGCGCCGCCCGCCGCGCCTCGAACATCAGCCAGGAGGTGAGGATCTCCTGGTAGAGCTGCGCGGGGCTGGTGGTGTGGCGGGCCCGGGCCACGGTGCGCAGCCGGTCGGCGTCGAGGTCGGCGATGAAGCTCAGCATGCGCGGGTTCTGCGCCAGGTCGAGCAGGTCCTCGATGCTCTCCAGCAGCGACATGCGGGCCGCCGCCTCGTCGCCGTCGTCGTAGCGGTTGACCAGGTAGGAGTGGATCTGGTCGCGGGAGAAGTCCTCGACGGCCAGCAGCCGCCGCTGCGGCAGCACGCCGACCATCTCGCCGAGCGAGCGCAACACCTGGCCGTGCGAGCGGAAGTGCTGGGTGCGGCTGGCCACCACGATCTTCGCCTTGTCCTCGGCCGCGGCGAGCAGGGTCGCGAGGTGGTCGGCGGCCCGGTCGTAGGTGAGCCGGGCGACCAGTTCGTCGAAGCCGTCGAACAGCAGCACGATGCGCCCCTGGCGCAGCAGGTAGCGGAACGCCTTGAGGTCGATCAGCTCCTCGCCGTGGGTGGCGAGGTGGGCGGCCACGAGCGCGTCCACCGAGTGCGCCTTGTCGAGGGCCCGCAGCTCGATGAACAGCGGCGTCAGGTGCGGCAGCTCCGCCGGCAGGCGCCGGGCGAGCTCGCGCAGCGCGAAGGTCTTGCCGTGGCCGAAGTCGCCGAGCAGCAGCAGGAACCGGCCGTGGTCGCTGGCGAGCAGCCGCATCAGCTCGTCGGTGAGCCCGTCCCTGACCGGGTGGCCGGGGCGGTCCAGCTCGCGGTAGCGCTGGGGCACGTACAGGCCGGGAGGGTAGCGCCGGTCGCCGGTCAGCCGGGAGGTCTGCTCGGCGACGTACCCGGACAGGTCGAGCAGCCCCTGGAACTCGGTGAAGCTGCGCAGCAGGACCCCTCGCCGCACGAGCGCGTCGCGCAGCGCCCGCTCGGGCGGCGGCCCCTGGTAGACCAGCTCGCCCTGGAGCCCGGCCGCGTGGGTCTGCCGGGCGAACGCCTCGGCGGCGGCCTCGTCCACCTGGCCCACGTGCGCGCCGATCATGGTCAGCCGGACGAACCCGTCGTCGGGGTGGGTGACGACGAGGTGGCTGGGGAAGCGGCGGATCCGCGCGCGCTCGTGCCGCGCCTCGCACACCTCGCTGATCCGGTCGAGCAGCAGCTCGACCGGGCTGGGCTCGCGCTCCGGCGGCTCTTGGCGGGGGCGCGGCACCTGCGGTGACTCGCCGGCGAACGGCGCCCGGGCGGCCCGCCAGCTCCGCGTGGCCTTCACGGGCTCCTGGTCGGGCAGCCAGGTGCGGACGCCGCCGGGGGTGATCTCGACGACCTGGTGGCGGCCCGGCCGGGGCGCGGCGACGGCCGCCTCGCCGTTGCCCTCGCCGGCGGGGTCGCGTCCGGTGCCGTGGAAGAGCAGGTTGAGCCGGTGGGCCAGCAGCCGCTCGAACGTGGGCGCGTCGCGCAGCGCCGACGGCGGGTGGCCCATCGCGCCGAGCCGCAGCCACTCGCTCTCCTCGTACGGCCGCAGCCGCTCGGCGAACCAGGCCGCCTGCGCCTCGCCGAGCTGCGCGTACGCGTCGCGCTCCAGGTGGCTCATGGCCATCGTCGAGTTGAGCCCGGCCACGACCACCTTCAGGTCGGGCACCTGGAAGAGCGTCCACGGCTGCCCGCCGTCGAACACCCGGTCGTCCAGCCCCTGGTAGACCTCGTCGAACAGGCCCGCGAAGTGGCGCCACTTCGGCCAGTACGGCGGCTGCGGGCTGACGTCGTCGGCCTCGCAGGTGAGGAAGTAGGCGCTGGCCGCCGCCTTGGTGACGTCGCGCGGCCCGGGCACGAGGACGAGCCGGTGCGGCTCCAGCCCGAGCAGCAGCCGCAGGTCCGTCACGAACCGGGTGGCCTGGGCGAACTGCCCGAGGCTGCCCGACTCGGTCAGGTCGCCGCTCACCACCATGAGATCGGGCCGCGGCATGCCCCGGTCGTACATGGAGGTGAGGTCGGCCCAGATGCGCGCCTGCATGTCCTCGGGCGTGAACGGCTCGCCGGGGTCGGGCAGCGCCCGGCCGAACCGGGGCCCGCCGATGTGCAGGACGCTCAGCGACTCGCGCCGGTGCCCCGGCCCGGCCGCGGGCGGGAACTTCGGCGCGGTCACCGGCGTGCGGCGGGCCCGGGAGCGCTCGGCCGGGGCCGGCAGGGTCGGGGCGGGCGCCGGCGCGCCGGCCTGGGCCGAGGTGGGGAACGCGGGCGGCACGTCGGGCTTGGCCCGGCCGGCCAGCGCCTCGCCGACGCGGCCGAGCAGCCGCGCCCGCGCCTGGTCGGGGTCGGTCACGCCGAGGAGGTCGACCCAGGTGATGGTGGACAGCAGACCCTCCAGATGGACGTCCTCCAGCCGGATCGTCACCAGCTTGCGCGACGGGTCGTCGGGGTCGGCGCGCAGCGCGGCCTGCCACTCCAGGCGCCCGTAGCGGGAGGTGAGGTAGTTGCGGGACAGCACGGCGACGACGAGGTGCGCCTCGCTGACGCCGCGGTCCATGAAGTCGATGAAGTTCGTGCCCGGCACGAAGTCCCACGCCTGAATCATGGTCCTGTAACCGGCGGCTTCGAGTTCCCACGCGATCCAGGTCGCCCAGGCCGTGTCGGCGGGGGAGTAGCTGACGAAGATCTCGGTCGGCCTGCCGTCGCGTGACATCTGCTCAGTATCCCTCGCGGCGTCGGCGATGGGGAGGCGATGTGCGATCATCGTCGGGTGTGGCGGCGTCTCGGCGTGCTCGACTGGGTCAGGATCGGCCTGCTGGCGCTCGGTGTGCTCTTCGTGGCGACCGGGCTGCTGCCTCTGCGCGAGGCGGCCGAGAGCATGGACGACATCGGACCCCTGCTGGTGTTCCTGGTGGGGATCATCGTGCTGGCCGAGCTCACCAAGGAAGCTCAGGTCTTCGACGTCATCGCGGCGCGGATGGCGGTGCTCGGCCGCGGTAACTACGCCGCCCTTTTCCTGCTCTGCACGGCTTTCGCCTCATTTGTCACGATATTTCTAAATCTTGATACGACTGCGGTGTTGCTCACCCCGGTCATGCTGGCCCTGGCGCCCAAGGCGCGCATCGCCCCGCTGCCCCTGGCCATGACCACGATCTGGCTGGCCAACACCGCGAGCCTGCTGCTGCCGGTCTCCAACCTCACCAACCTGCTCGGCATGCAGAAGATCGGCCTGAACGCCCAGGAGTTCGCCGCCCGCATGTGGGCGCCGCAGATCGCCTCCATCGCCGTGACCATGGTGTTCCTGTGGGTGTTCTACTGGCGCCGCGGGCAGCGCCGCGACCTGCGCTACACGCCGCCGCTCCTGGAGCCCGTCGGCGACCGGGTGCTGTTCGGCGCCGCGTCGGCGGCCTGCGTCCTGTTCATCGTGGCCCTCCTGCTCAAGGTCGAGGTGGGCGTCGCCGCCCCCGCCGCGGCGCTGATCGTCGTGGCCGCCTACGCCGTGCGCGACCGCAAGCGGCTCACCTGGAGCCTGATCCCCTGGCAGCTGCTCATCTTCGTGACCGGCCTGTTCCTCGTGGTGCCCACCCTCAGCCGGTACGGCCTGGCCGACCTCATGAGCTGGATGCTGGGCGACGGCCACGACCCGTACCGCACGGCCGCCGTCGGCGGCGGGTTGGCCAACACGATCAACAACCTGCCCGCCTACAAGGCCGTCGAGCAGGTCATCCCCTCCGGCGCGCAGGGACAGCTCCTCGCCCTGCTCATCGGCACGAACGTGGCGCCCGTCATCACCCCCTGGGCCTCGCTGGCCACGCTGCTGTGGTTCGAGTCGTGCCGGCGCCACGACGTGCCCGTGCCGATGCGCCGCTTCATCGCGACCGGCGCCGGCCTCGCCCTCGTCGGGCTGCTCGTCACGGTCTGGGCCCTCGTCATCACTTCCTGAGCAGGTGTTAAGTCCGCAACAATGGCCCCATGTGTTACACCTTGCCCCATAGTAATGTCGGGCTGCTCGTCGCCGGAGTGGCCGCGCTCGCGGGCCTGGCGGGCTGCGGCGGCGCGACGTCGTCCACCGGTGGGCGGGAGACGGCGCCGCCGGCGGTGTCCTCCGAATCCGCCCCGAGCGCGCCGGCCGAAGGGATGACGGCCGTCCGGACCGTCAAGCTGGAGGTCCTGGGCGAGGGCCGGGCCGTCCAGCCCATCATGTACGTGGGCGACTTCAACGGCAGCGAGACCGGCGGCATGACGCTGCCCTGGTCGAAGACCGTGACGCTGGAGCTGACCCCGGCCGAGCAGAAGGTCGGCAAGCTCGTGTCCGTCGTGGCCGGCGGCGTGCAGACCTCGGACGGTCAGATCGCCGAGGGCTCCTGCCGCATCAGCGTCGACGGCAGGAAGGTCGTCGCCGCCAAGGGGCTCTGCGAGTACAAGGTCAGGTAGGACCGGCCCGGGAGCTCAGCGGACCAGGTCGAGGAGGGCGGGCAGGGCGCGCGGATGGGCGGCGACGAAGCTGCGGTCCTCCGGCGCGCCGTCGAAGCCCTCCTCGAACGGCGCGCCGTCCAGCGTCCGGATCTCGATGCCCGCCTCCAGCGCGAGCAGCGCCCCGGCCGGCAGGTCCACCGCCTCGGCCCGGTAGCCGACGAAGCCGTCGATGTCGCCCCTGGCCAGCATCGCCCACTGCAGCAGCGGCGCCCAGAGCTGCAGCATCCGGCGGGCGTGCCCCTCCAGGCGCGCCTTCAGCTCCCGTACGGCGGGGTCGCCGCGCGAGACGGTGTAGCCCTGCGTCCAGGCCAGCAGCGGCCCGTGCGGCGACGGCCGGTGCGGCGGGGCCAGCCGCTCGCCCGAGGAGGCGAGCGCGCCGTCGCCCCGGACCGCCGACCACGTCTGCCCGGCCACCGGGTCGTGGACCACGCCCACCACCGGCCGCCCCTCCCGGCACAGGGCCAGCCCGACCACGTACGCGGGCAGGCCGATCGCCACGTTGTTGGTGCCGTCGAGCGGGTCGACCAGCCAGGTCCACTCACCGTCGCGCGCCCCCAGCAGCCCCGACTCCTCGGCGATCACCGAGTGTGACGGGAACGCCGTCATGACCCGCTCCAGCAGCAGCTTCTCGGAGGCGAGGTCGAGGTCGGTCACCACGTCGCCGGAGCGGCCCTTGGCGCGTACCCCCAGCGCGCCGCCCGCTCCTGTCCGGATCAGCCGCCCCGCGGCCTCGGCGGCCTCGACGGCGACCGCGCGCGCGTGCTGTAGGTCCATCGGCACCCCTCAGGTCAGGTGGGCGGCTATCAGACTGACGGCGCGAGCCGTCTCCTTCGCGTCGAGCGGCTGTCTGGCGACGTGGTGGCCGCGGCCGGCGAGCGGGCCGAGCGACAGGTCGCGGCTGCCCGGCCGGCCCCGGCCCAGGGCGATCGTGGCAGCCTCCCCGCCCTCGGGAACCACGCTGCTGTGGAAGCGGCCGGCGCTCAGCGTGTAGCTGTCGCCGGGGCCGAACGCCTCGACCAGGCCCGTGGCATGGCGCACGGTGCGGCCGGTGGGGGTGAGGTGGTCGCCGCCGGCGTCGCTGACCACCTCGAACACCCGGTGCGTGGCGTCCGGGCCGGCGTCGGTCACGTCCACGTGGACGTTGCGGATCTGCCCGTACAGGACGTGGCTGAACAGGTCCCAGCTGTGGCAGTGGATCTGCGAGGTGGTGCTCTCGGCGTGGGCCAGCGCCCCGGACCACAGGTGGACGCACACGCCGTCGCCGCCCCGGCGCTCCAGCGGCAGGCAGACGAAGCCGAGCGGGTGGCGCACCGCCCGCACCGCGCCGGACAGCGCGCGCAGCGTCCACTCCCGGGCCCGGCCCCCGGTCAGCTCCGCGTAGACCTCGTCGTGGCGCACGCCGCTCACCCCGCGTACGGGTTGAGGGCGCGCAGCGCCTTGCGGGCGATGTCCACCACGTCGTGCTCGTTGTACGAGCGCGGCAGCGGCACCCCGATCCGCTCGAACAGGTCCTGGACCTCCTCGACCGTCGGCTCGTCGCTGAGCGGCACCTTCTTGTACTTCTCCAGCGGCACCCGGCGCGCCTGCTCGAAGCTGAGCCGCAGCTCGGTGTCGCAGTTCTCGTAGAAGAACGTGCCGGCCAGGGCGGTCATCGCCCGGTTGGGGTCCTCGACCGTCATGAGGAGGCGGGTCGCCGACAGGTCCCAGCGGAACGTCGTCATCGTGGCCGACAGCCCGACCCCGATGTCGAGCAGGCCGTAGCGCTGGCGGTACCAGAACGCCGCCAGGATCGTCGCGTACGACTCCTTCCTGACCCGGTCGGTCGTCCACGTCTCGCCCGTGCCGTCGGGCGCGTCCGACAAGGAGCGCCGGTAGTGGGCGTACGTCTCGCACACCTCGGCGTTCGTCGGGTCGACGATCTCGACCCGCACCGTGAGGTGCCGCTTGACGCGACGGGCCGCGGCGACGCACTCGGGCAGGGTGACGGCCCGCAGGTAGGTGCCGGTGCCGCCCCTGAAGCTCCACCGGGTGGTGTCCTTGCGCGCCTCGGCGTGGGCCTGCGCGATCTCCTGGCGGCTGCCCAGCACCCGGACGAGCTGCAGCGCGTCCAGCGCCTTGCGGGTGCCGGTGACCAGGCCGTCGATCTCGTCCAGGCGGGCCAGCCGCGCGGGCAGGTCGGCGAGCGCGCCGGAGGTGATCGTCTCCTCGACGGGCGCCTGCCGGACGCGGTCGCGCAGCAGCGCGGTGGCCACGAGCGCGAGGATCACCAGGGTGGCGGCGCTGACGAGCTGCTGCTGCACCTTGTCGCCCTCGGGGGGCTTGCCGAACATGTCGTCGGGCATGATGCCGAGCACGCCGACGACGACGGCGAGGACCAGGGCGATCGCGCCGTCGGCGTTCTGGGCCGCCCATGGCGCGACCCGGCTCCACACCGACCTGAACCGTGACATCGCTGGCCCCGCATCCGACGATCGTTCAGTCCCCGAGCGCCATGGTAACGATCGCCCCAAGAGCGTGCCACCGCGCGGTGGATACCCTCGCCGCACGCCGGAGGGAGGGTGCCCTGGCTCCCTCCCTCCGGCGGGTGCGTCAGAACCAGCCGCGGTGCCGCGCCATCTGCTCCAGGCCGTGGTGCAGGGCCGCGTCGGCCGTGCCGGGCCCGGTGTCGTAGCGGACCGTGAAGCGGTTGTAGGCGTCGTGGCTGGAGGTCAGGAAACCGCCCCGCTTGTCGGCCTCCAGGATGACGTCCATCTGCTGCGGTCCCGCGATGAAGGTCAGCTCCAGCTCGTTGAAGTAGCGCCGCCACTGCCCGCCGGCGTGGTACTCGATCTCCTGGAAGAACGGCATCGTCGAGCCGTACAGCGTGCCCCGCTCCAGGTCGGCCTTCTTGAAGTGGAAGCCCATCCGGTCCAGGGCGCCGAGCAGGTGCTCCTGCGCCGGCAGCGGGTCGACGAACAGGGGGTCGAGGTCGCCCTTGTCGAGCGCGCCCGCCAGCGCCAGCTCGGTCTGCACGCCGAGCCGCATGCCGTGCAGCGGGTGCCCGCCGACGGCGCTGATCGGCGTCTCCCACGGGATCTGGATCTCGAACGGCTGGCTGTGCTGCGCCCCCGCGGCGAGCTGGAAGCCTCCCGCGACCTGCCGGCGCAGGAAGCTGTAGGTGGTCTTGTACTCGTTGTCGCCGCTCTCCACCTCGACCACGGCGGTCAGGTCCAGGTGGATGCCCTCGACCTTGTAGTCGGAGCCGCCGCCCCGGAAGTTCACGACGCCGCGCAGCGGCTCTCCCGGGCGGACGGTGGTGCCGGACAGCACCGTGTCGACCTCGACGCTCGCGCCGAACGCGGCCATCAGCTTGCGGAACACCATGGGGTTCTCTCCTCTGCGGTTCGGTTGCCGGTCGGGTCAGCGCCGGGCGGGCGGCGCGGAGCCGTTGGGTGCGGGCTGGCCCGACAGCCGGGGGAGGAACTGGGCCAGCAGCATCGTGGACAGGGCCGAGGAGTCGCCCGAGCCCTGCTGCGTGCGGACCACCAGCGGCTGCGGCGCGCTCTCGGCGAGCTTGGCGCCCACGTCCAGGCGCCGGCGGGCCAGCTCGTACTGGAGCACGGCCCGGTTGTCGCGGTAGGACTCGGCGAGCCGGCGCAGCGCCTTGGCCTCGTTCTCGGCGGCGGTCAGCTCGGCCCGGCCGCGCGCCTCGATCTCCCAGCGCACCCGCTGAGCCTCGGTCTCCTGCTCCTCCAGCATGCGCGCCACGTCCTTGCGCGCCGTGTTGTAGGCGGCCTTGACCTCGACCACGCGGGCGTCGCGGGTCTTCTTGGAGCGCTCGATCTCCATGAGCAGGGTGTCGATGCGGCGCTTGCGGGTCAGCTCCCACTCGCGCTCGTAGGCCGACAGCTCCTTGGCGACCTTCTCGCGGGTGGCCAGGTGCTGCTGGTACTGGTCGGGGAGCTGCACGTCGGGGATGTTGGAGCCGGTGACGCGCACGCCGTAGCGGCCGAGCTGGCGGTTGAGCGCCTCCTGCATGTCGCCCACGTCGGAGCCGCGCAGGTCGTAGGCGTGCTCGGTGTGGACGCGGCGGCTGCGCTGACGGATGGCGTCCTGCACGGCGCTGGCCAGCACCAGGTCGAAGTTGCCCGCGCCGATGGTGCGCACGAACGCGACCGGGTCGACGATGCGGAACTTGAGGAAGAACTCGATCGACTTCAGCGGCACGTTCTCGGCGGTCGGGCAGGCCACGATGGGCGCCGTGTACGGGATCTCGGTGGAGGTGTCGACCACCGCGTCCACCCGGTCCCACGGCAGCCACAGGTAGTGCCGTCCGGGCGGCAGGGTGCCGGTGATGGCGCCCCAGCGGCTGCGCACGCCCGTCGTGCCCTCCTCGATCTCGATGATCGCCTTGCGCCACATGAGCACGGCGGCGATCAGCAGCAGCAGCACCGCGGCGAGCGCCGGCAGCGCCCGGAGGTCGGTCACCACCGCCATCCCGGCGAAGTACACCCCCAGGAACACCAGCGTCATCCAGGCGAAACCGCGCCGGTCCTTGGGGATCACGACGGGCACGAGCTGGCCCTGCTCGCCGCCGCGCAGGAGCTGGCGGATGTCCGACCAGGAGGCCAGCGACTCCTTGATCTTCGAGAACTCGCGGCCGCTCATCGGGCCCCACCCTCCGTCGTCGCGTCCAGTCCGGTCACCGCGGCCGGGTCGACGGCCGGGTCCGTCGCCCGGTCGAGTCCGGGCACGGGCGTCCCGGGCACCTCGTCGGCCGGCCCGCCGGGCTCGGCCGCCGCTCCCGCCCTGCCGAGCAGGGCCGCGATCTCCGCCTCGCGGGCGCGCACGCGCTCGCCGATCTCCGCCAGCCGGCCCCGGATGGCCGCCATGTCCTCGGCCGAGAACAGCGCGGCCCCCCGGCCGCCGACGAGTTGCTGCGCCAGCTCCAGGAAGTCGATGTCGGTCTGCTCGCCGACCTGCACCACCTGGGGCAGCCGCGAGGAGACCGACTCCAGCTTGTCCAGCAGGTCCTGCTGGAAGCGGTAGTCGAGGATCTCCGGCGCCTCGGCCGCGCTCAGCGCCCGGATGTCCAGGGCCTGGGCCTCCAGCAGCGCCGCGTTGGCGTTGGCCGTGGACTCCGCCTCCACCAGCCGCTGCCGGGCCTGCGCCTTGGCCTGGTGGGAGGCGCGTTCGAGGGCGGTGTCCATGCGGGCCTGGTAGCCGGCGATCTCCGCCTGGATGGCGCTGAGCGTCTCCTGGAGCCCGGCCAGCTCCTTGACCAGGTCGCCCTCGTTCTGCTCCTTGCGGAGCTGGAGCTCGTACTCGTAGGTGTAGGCCTCCTTGGCCACGCGCACCATCTCGGGCGCCGCGAGGTCCATCCGGTACTCCTGGCTGGACGGCTCGGCGTGGGTGATGTTGACGTCGGTGAGCCGGACGGCCGGCAGGAACTGCTGGTTGAGGCTCTCCAGCATGCCGAGCGTGCTCTCGCCCACCAGGTCGTAGATGTCCTCGGCGCGCTGGGCGTAGATGAGGGAGCGGGTGACCTCGCTGATGGCGTTCTGCAGCTTGGACTGGAAGCCGCTGACCGAGCCGAGGACGAAGATGAACTCCGCCGGGTTCTCGATCCTGAACTGGAGGAACAGGTCCACGCTGGCCTTGACGCCCTGCTGGGTCGGCGCCTCGCGGATGGGGGCGTTGAACGGGTACTCGCGGGTGGTGTTGACGATGTAGCTGACCCGCTTCCAGGGGTTGAGCAGGGTGACCCGCCCCGGGTCGGCGATCTGCACGAGCTTGCCGAACTTGGTGATCAGCGCCTTGCAGCCCTCGGGCACCATGACGACGCTGCGCCGCCACCACAGGAACGCCGCCGCCAGCACGAGCACGAACCAGTAGTGGGGGCCGAAGACCAGCTCGGTGCGGGGGATGACGTTGCCCAGGGCGCCGATCAGGCCGAGCAGCACGAGGATGCCCAGCGGCACGACCACCTTGGCGGTGGTGCCCTTGGGGATCACCACGGGCGATATGACGTGCATGCCGTTCTCGGCGAAGCTGCGGTTGACGATCTCGCCGGCCTCGTTCAGCGACGCGGATCTCGCCTCGATCAGCGTGCCCACCGACGCGCCGCCGTCCCGGGCGGCGGCGAAGTCGCGGGGATCGAGGGCGAATCCGTGCTGGCCGGCCTGACCCGCCTGGTTCATCAGCTGGCCGGCCGCCTGACCGGCCGCCTGCCGGAGGTCGCCTCCTTGCATGACGGCCTGGGCCATGCCCTGGCCGGCCTGGATGAGCGCCTCTCTGGGTCGTGACATAGCACCTTCCTTTTCCGCTACAGGCGGTTTCGACCGTATCGGGTGGGACTTGCTATTCGCTTGCAGCGGAGCCCCCGTACGCCGAGGCCGGGCGCGTGGCGGTTCTGTCGGTGGCGAGACCTACAGTGGCAACATGCGACCGGTCACTGATTTGCAGCGGAAGGTGGCGCCCTTCGAGGTCGTCACCGAGATGACTCCTTCGGGCGACCAGCCGACGGCCATCGCCGAGCTGGAGCGCCGCGTCACGGCCGGGGCCAAGGACAGCGTCCTGCTGGGCGCGACGGGCACGGGCAAGACCGCCAGCATCGCGTGGCTCATCGAGCGGCTGCAGCGCCCCGCGCTCATCATGCAGCCCAACAAGACGCTGGCCGCCCAGTTCGCCAACGAGCTGCGCGAGATGCTGCCCAACAACGCCGTCGAGTACTTCGTGTCGTACTACGACTACTACCAGCCCGAGGCGTACGTCCCGCAGAGCGACACCTACATCGAGAAGGACTCCTCGATCAACGACGAGGTCGAGCGGCTGCGCCACTCGGCCACCAACTCCCTGCTCACCCGCCGCGACACCATCGTGGTCGCCTCGGTGTCCTGCATCTACGGCCTGGGCACGCCGCAGGAGTACGTCGACCGCATGACCCGGCTGCGCGTCGGCATGGACATCGACCGCGACCGGCTGCTGCGCCGCCTCGTCGACATGCAGTACACCCGCAACGACCTCGCCTTCACCCGCGGCACCTTCCGGGTGCGCGGTGACACGATCGAGATCATCCCGAAGTACGAGGAGCTCGCCGTCCGCATCGAGATGTTCGGCGACGAGATCGAGAAGCTGTCCACCATGCACCCGCTGACCGGCGAGGTGATCACGGAGGACGAGGAGCTCTACATCTTCCCCGCCTCCCACTACGTCGCGGGCGAGGAGCGGATGGCCGCGGCCGTGCGCGGCATCGAGAGCGAGCTGTCCGACCGGCTCGCCGAGCTGGAGCGCCAGGGCAAGCTGCTGGAGGCGCAGCGGCTGCGCATGCGCACCACCTACGACATCGAGATGATGCGGCAGATCGGCACCTGCTCCGGCATCGAGAACTACTCGCGGCACATGGACGGCCGCGAGCCCGGCAGCGCCCCCAACACGCTGATCGACTACTTCCCGGAGGACTTCCTGCTCGTCCTCGACGAGTCGCACCAGACGGTGCCGCAGATCGGCGCCATGTACGAGGGCGACGCCTCCCGCAAGCGCACCCTGGTCGAGCACGGCTTCCGGCTGCCGTCCGCGCTCGACAACCGGCCGCTGAAGTGGGAGGAGTTCCTGGAGCGCATCGGCCAGACCGTCTACCTGTCGGCCACGCCGGGCCCGTACGAGCTGGGCCGGGTCAAGGGCGACGTCGTCGAGCAGGTCATCCGCCCGACCGGCCTGGTCGACCCCGAGGTGGTCGTCAAGCCCACCAAGGGGCAGATCGACGACCTGGTCCACGAGATCCGCGAGCGGGCCGAGCGCGACGAGCGCGCCCTGGTCACCACGCTGACCAAGAAGATGGCCGAGGACCTCACCGACTACCTCCTGGAGCTCGGCATCCGGGTGCGCTACCTGCACAGCGAGGTCGACACGCTGCGCCGCATCGAGCTGCTGCGCGAGCTGCGCAGCGGCGAGTTCGACGTGCTCGTCGGCATCAACCTCCTGCGCGAGGGCCTCGACCTGCCCGAGGTGTCGCTGGTCGCCATCCTCGACGCCGACAAGGAGGGCTTCCTGCGCTCGGAGACCTCGCTCATCCAGACGATCGGCCGCGCGGCCCGCAACGTCTCCGGCCAGGTCCACATGTACGCCGACAAGATCACGCCGTCGATGGAGCGGGCCATCGACGAGACCAACCGGCGCCGGGCCAAGCAGATCGCCTACAACGAGGCCAACGGCATCGACCCGCAGCCGCTGCGCAAGCGCATCGCCGACATCCTCGACTCGCTCCAGCGCGAGGACGCCGACACCCAGCAGCTCATGGGCGGCGGGCGGCAGCAGTCGCGCGGCAAGGCGCCGGTGCCCGGCTTCGCCGCCAAGCAGGCCGGCCAGCACGCCAAGGCCATCGCGGGCGAGATGCCGCGGGCGCAGATGGAGTCGCTGATCGAGTCGCTGACGGAGCAGATGCACCAGGCGGCCGCCGACCTGCAGTTCGAGGTGGCGGCCCGGCTGCGCGACGAGATCAAGGAGCTCAAGCGGGAGCTGCGCGACATGAAGGAGGCCGGGATCAGCTGACGGGGCCGGGCATTTTTCGCAAAGATCAGGTCGGATCGATCTTGATGCGAAAATGTGTGTGAATGACCACCCCGAAGCTCATCACTCGCCGCATATCACCGAAGAACATCTCGCTCCTTGACGCTGTAGCCGACATCGAACCTGGAGCGATCAGCCTGCACGCCACAGATCTCGACGAGGCCGGACGTGAGCGGGTGGCGCGCTTTCTCATGGAGCACGGAGAACTCCTTCGTATCCTGAAGCTGCGCCCCCGCCAGGGTGACTACCTGCGCGCCGATCTGCGAGGTGTCGACTTCGCGGTTCACTGTCCCCATCTGCAGACACTGGACGTCCAGAGGGTCGTCTTCAACGACTCGGTGTTCGCGCATCCGGCCCTGCGGGACCTGAAACTGGTGGAGTCCAAGTATGTCGGCGGTCCGCAGATCGTCATCGGTGCGACGGCGCCCCTGAGGAAAGTCGAATTCGAGGAATGCCACGTCAAGGCGGACGTTCTCACGATCGCCCCGGAATCACCGCTCAAGGTCTTCCGGTACTCCCTTGACGAGGATTACGCGGAGGAATGTCCGGATCGCTTCGATGTCCTGGGCGCGGGGCTGGAGACGATCGCCATCAACGCCTGCTGGACCTACACCGTGACCACCAGCCCGGCCGCCCGGCGCCGCAACTGGAAGTGGACCTTCCGCGCCGGGCAGTACGGCAGCGTGACCCACATCGACCGTTACACCAACTCCTCCACAGGCGCTGAGGAGGAAGCCGTCCACCACTACGGCACGCGGGAAGACTGACCGGCCGGCGGCGGCTCGACCGAGCTAGGCGCTGGTGCGGGCCCGGCCCGGGCGCAGCCGGCGGCCGAGCCCGGCGAACCACCGCCGGGGGAGCGCCAGCGCGAGCACGGCGAGCACCACGTGCACGACGATGAACGCGTACGCCTCGCCCCGGGTGGCCGGGTGGCCGAGCCGCACCGTCATGTGGTGCGCCCAGTCCCAGACCTCGGGGATGCCGTTCAGCCGCCGGTTCATGAGGACCGCCATCAGGTCCTCCAGCCCCGACATCTGCAGGATCGTCATGG
Source organism: Nonomuraea montanisoli (assembly GCF_013363975.1). Taxonomy (GTDB): domain Bacteria; phylum Actinomycetota; class Actinomycetes; order Streptosporangiales; family Streptosporangiaceae; genus Nonomuraea; species Nonomuraea montanisoli. Next base: position 70,032 of record NZ_JABWGN010000009.1, read on the forward strand.
CCGCCCCGATCCGCAGCACACCCTCCCGCGAGCCGCCGCCGGCCCGGTACGCCAGCACGAGCCCGATGATGAGGAACGGCACGAACACGACCACGTGCAGGTAGAGGTCCTCGAACTCGGCCGCGCCGTCCACCATGTCCAGCGCGATCATGAACGTCTTCGGCACGAAGTAGCACAGGAAGCCCAGGAAGATCGCGGGCAGTGCCACCAGGTGCAGGCGCAGCCACCGCGCCCAGGCCACGTCCAGCCAGGCCACGGCCAGGCAGGCGGCGAGCTGCGGGGTCAGCTTGACCAGGAGCATCCAGACCGAGGTGATGTCCCGCTCGTAGGGGATGACGAAACGGACCAGTCCGGCGAGCGCGAGGGCCACGGCTCCCATGAGCAGCGCGGCCCCGTTGTCGCGCCAGAACGAGGTGGACGGCCTCGGGGTCGGAGTGAGCAGCATGGGGTCCTGTCAGTGTGTCGTGAAGGAGATCTGGGTGGTGGAGCCGAGGGGTGCGAGCCGGGGGAGCGGCCCCGGCTGGACGGGGGGCGTGACGACGGGGGTGCCGTGCGCGGGGCACAGGGCGGTGGTCAGCGATTCGGCGTCGTCGGGAACCACGTTGACCAGCGCGGCTCTTCGCCGGCGCAGCGCGGTAAGCCCCACCGTCGGGCCGCCGGGTGACTCGAACGGGCGGGCGTGGACGTGCCGCCACAGCAGGTGCACCTGCCCGCAGGCGGGAACCACCGCGGCCAGATAGCCGAGGTGCGGGTCATGAGCGACCATCGCGCCCGCCGCCACCGCGTGATCCGTGAACGGGGGACCCGGCACCGCGCGATCCGCCGCCGCGTGACCCGGTAGCGCGTGACCTGTCAGCGCCTGATCCGCCGCCGTGTGATCCGGCACCGCGTGACCTGTCAGCGCGTGATCCGGCGCCGCGTGATCCGTCACCATGCGACCCGTCACCATGCGACCCGTCACCACGCGATCCGGCACCACGCCACCCACGACGCGCGTCTGAGGCGTCCGGGCGGCCGCCGCGGCCCGCGCCGCTCGTACGGCCTGCCCCAAGGGCACACGTTCGACCGCGCAGACCCGTACCCCCTCCAGCTGCGGCAGGACCGCGTCCAGGGCGGCCCGTTCGCCCACCACGATCGCCTGCCCCGCCTCGGCCGCCAGGCCGAGCGCGGCGGCGTCGAGGGCGCGGCGGCGCGCCCCGTCCACGACCCTGGCCCCGGGCGCGAGCAGCACCCCGTACCGGCGGCCGCCGCCCCAGGGCAGCACGCCGCCGGCCAGCGTGCGCCGGTCCAGGACCGCGGGCCGCACCTCCAGCACGGGCGCCCGGCGCGGCGCTCCCGCCAGGGCGAGGGCGTCGCGCAGGTCCCGTCCGTCGCCGATCCACGGCGACGGCTCCAGCGACGGGTCGAACGGCCGCGCGAACGGACACAGGCGATGGAGCTGGTCCGCGAGCGCGGCGGAGGGCGTGGGCTCCGGCTCGGCCAGAGCCCGCCCCGCCGCCGCCCACTGGTCACGGTAGAAGGGCACCCGCAGGAAGGCCGTGGCGACCACCCGGCGACGGGCCCGCTCCCAGCGCCGCACCGAGAAGTCAGCGGGCATCGACGCTGACCCGGACCGTGTCCTCGACGGCCGCCAGCACCTCCGCGACCGCGGTGGCCGATTCCCCGGAGGCCAGCACGTACCCGAGCTTGGCCCGGCACTCCGTGTACGGCACCACCGGCTCGCCCGGCCGGGTGGTGACCACCACGTCGGCCACCCCGGGCAGCGCCAGCGCCTCGTCCAGCCCGTGGAGCGCCAGGAGGGTGCCCGCGGAGCCGGAGCGCAGCATGCGGACGGACGCGTGGCGGCTCCACCGGGGCGCCAGGTCGGGGCGTTCCCCGATGGCGAGCAGGACGGCCGCCGCCACCGTGTCCACCCCGTACATGAGGCCGAGCGCCTCTCCCAGGCCGTTGCCGCCGATCCGCGCGCCCATCTCGATGAGCACGACGGCGTCACCGGTGAGGAAGAGGTCGAGGTTGAGCGGGCCGTCGGTGTAGCCCACCTCGGCGCAGACCGCTTCGAGCTGCCGGGTGACCTCCGCGGTCAGCGCCTCGTCGCGCGGCGCCATGTCGTGGCCGACGGCGACGACCTGCGGAGCCGCCACCACGCGGTCGCTCAGCCCGAGCAGAGCCACCCGGCCGTCCTGGAGGAACGCCTCCCCGCACAGGTCGCGGCCGATCACCAGCTCCTCGACGATCACGGTCGCGGAGGGGGAGACGGCGGCGGCGGCCTCGACGGCGCCGGCCAGCCCGGACGGGTCCGCGCACACCGTGATCCCCCGGGAGCTGCCGGAGTCGACGGGCTTGACGATGGCAGGGAAGGCGAGCCGCCCCGCCTCGCGCAGGACCTCGTGGGCGGTGCCGCTGACGTACGCGGGCCCGCCGAGGCCCAGCCGTTCGCACACCTCGCGGAAGTACGCCTTGTCCACCGACACCCGCAGGGCGGCGTCGGACAGCCCGCCCGGAAGGCCGAGCCGTCGCGTCACCTCGACCAGGGCCGGCAGGTTGATGTCGGTGCCGGGGGCGAGCACGCCCACCACGTCGTCACGGTCGCGGAGCGCGGCCGTGACCGCCTCCACGTCCCGGGTGCTGACGTGCAGGAACTCGTCGGCCTCGCGCACCCCCGGGGCGTCGGCGCGCATGTCGACGCATACGGTCGCCAGGCCGAGCCGCCGGGCGGCCCGGAAGGAACTGATCGTCCCGTCCGAGCCGCCCAGGATGACGAGCCGCTTCACGCGCCGGCCACCGTGCCGGTCGCTGTGCCGGTCTCTGTGCCGGTCTCTGTGCCGGTCTCTGTGTCCGGGACGTCCCAGTGGATCCCGCGGTTCTCGATGAACCAGTCCACGGTCCGCGCCATGCCCTCCTCGAGGGAGACGAGCGAGCTGGGATCGATGCCCACCGACAGCAGGGTCTTGGTCTGCGCCGTCACCGCCGTGCCGGGCGTCTCGCCGGGCCGCATCGGCAGGTCGGCGATGGGCACGCGCGGGTAGCCGCGGGCCACGCAGAGGTCGATGATCAGCTCGGCGACCTCGCGGATGCTGGACGAGGTCGTGGGACCCACCTCGACGACGTGGTCGAGGACCTCTCCGGCGGCGGCCGCCTCCAGGGCGGCGACGAGCGCCCGCGCCACGTCCCCGACCCACACCATGTCCGAGACCTGGGTGCCGCCGCCGTACAGTTCGACGGGCAGGCCGCTCAGCGCGCGGCAGACGACGGCGGGCGTGATCTTGCGGACCTTGCCCGGGGCGAACGGCGGCGCGGCCTGCTGGCGGGGGCCGTAGGCGTTGACCACCCGGACGTTGTTCACCCGCGTCCCGCGGTGGGCGTTGAACATCCGGACAAACCGCTCAACTGCGGTTTTGGAGATGGAGTAGCTGTTGTCCATCCAGTGATTGCCGACGCAGATGTAGACGCCGGGCAGGTCGTATTGGGCGATGGCCTCCAGGAAGTTGAGCCCGCCCATGAGATTGGTCTCGGCGGCCGGCCGCGGATTGGTGATGGTCTCCTGAGTGCCGAGAACAGCCGCCAAATGTACGATTGCGTCACAATGTGCCGCTAATTCCGTCATGGCGGTGGCGTCCCGAATGTCGCCTCGCATGACTTCCCAGGGCAGGTCGCGCTCCGCGCGCCCTCTGTGATCGAACACGAGCGGAACGTGGCCGCGCGACGCGAGTTCCTCGCACACATACCGGCCGATGAACCCGTTTCCGCCGGTTACTCCAACCTTCATGCCGTCCCTTGAATATGAGTGCACGGTTGTGGGGCGCGCATCAAGGGTGTCGGACGCGCACGACGGTGATCACTGGAGACATATTCTGCGACAATCGTGTCCAACCAATGCCTTGTGTCCATGTTGTGATCATTTCGCCATCGAGGGCAACCCCGTGCACCTGGAACTGCTGGACCCCTGCCGCGACCCCGAGCCCCCCGGCTGGGAGGACTTTCGGCAGGCCGAGGGCCTGACCGCCGTCTGGGCCTACGACGTCATCGCCGCGTCGTCCGAGGGATCGTGGGCGCGCCCTCTGCTGGCCGTCTTCCGCGACGGCCCGCGCGTCGTCGGGATCGTCGGGGCCGTCTGCGTCGGGCTGCGATTACCGAACTCCGCCCGCCGGCCGCGGCCCGGCCGGGAACCGATCCTTCTCGACGTCCGCCTGCCGGCTCACTCCAACGGGCCGACCTGGCACTTCGCCGAGGACGTCACGCCGGAGGCCCGGGCGCGGCTGCTGCGGCAGTTCGAGCGCGCGGCGCGGCAGCACCTCGGATGGGGGCTCGTGGGCGCGCTGTACCGCATGGTGACCGGGCCCGGCCTGCCCCTCGTCGTCCGCCGGGGCGCCCTCATCCGGGAGTCGCCGGGCAGCATGACCATGCCACTGCGCTGGTCGTCGGTGGAGGGATGGCTCGGCTCCCTCAGTCAGAGCCGCAGACAGGAACTGCGGCGCCAGGGCAGGCGGATCGCCGAGGCCGACGTGACCGTGGACCAGGGGACGGCACGGCCGGACCTCGACCCGGCCGAGATGGCCGAGCTGAACCGGACGCACACAGCACGCCTGGCCGCACGCCTCGACCCCCGCGCCGACCTGCCCGCCGCGTACTTCGCCGCCCTGCTCGGCCGCGAGGACGTCAACGTGATCTCCTACCGCTCGGGGGAGCGGCTGCTGGCCTTCGCGATCGTGTACGAGCATCCGGACGCGCCCGTGTACGGCCCGTGGGCGGCGCTGCGCCCCGAGGAAGGCGGGCTCAAGGGCCTGTACTTCGACAGCTACGTCCGCATCGTCCGCTCCGCCGTCGAGACGGGCCGGAAGCAACTGCTGTGCGGGCGGGGCATGACGGAGGTCAAGCGGTCGCTGGGCTTCGAGTACGTCCCGATGTCGTTGGTCGCCGTTCCCCGGTGGGTGATGGGATGAGCCTCACCCTGGAGATCCTCGACCCCCGCGAGGACCCCGAGCCCGCCGGCTGGGAACGGCTGCGCACCGCGGCCGGCCAGTGCGTCACCTGGCGCTACGACCTGCTGCGCGCCTACGCCTGGGCGGCCCAGGCGCCCGTCCTCCTGACGGTCCTGCGGGAGGACGGCGTCGCGGTCGGCGCCGTGTCGGCGTCCCTGCGCGGCATCCGGCCCAGCAGAGGGGTCTACGCCTCGGCCCGCCGCGACCCGGCGGGGATCCTCGACGTCCACGCGCCCGGCAACCGGTCCCAGAAGGGATGGTGGTTCGCCGGCGACCTCGAACCGGAACGGCGGCGGGAGCTGCTGCGCGGCTACGTCCGCGGCGTCCGCCGTGAGCTGGGCCCCGGCTGGCGGAGCGTCGTGTGGCGCGAGGTGTCGCCCGGCGAGCCCGCGCTGCTGCCCGGCCTGGTCCGGGTCGGCCTGCCGACCGCGCCGCTCGCCCGGCTGGCCACCCCGTGGACCGGCCTCGACGGCTGGTACGCCGGTCTCGACCGCGCCCGCCGCGAATCCCTCAGGCGTCGCGCCAGAAGCTTCGCCGCCGACCCGGGCCTGTCGATCGGCGTCGGTCCCGCCCGCGAGTTCGTCACCGCGGCGGAGGCCGCCGCCCTGCGCGCGGCCAACGACCTCAAGCACCGCAACCGGCTCTTCCCCCTCGCGCCCCTGCCGCTGCCGTACCTGGAGGCCCTGGTCGGCGGCGACGAGGTCGTGGCGATCGCCTACCGCGGCCGCGAGGGGCGGCTCCTCGGCCTGTCCCTGATCCTGGACCACCCCCGCTGGCCCGTCTGCCTGAGCTGGGGCGCCGTCACGCCGGAGGACGGCGGGCGCAAGCACCTCTACTTCGACGGCTACGTCCGGATGGTGGAGTGGGCCGTCGCCGCCGGCAAGGCGGGGCTGGTCCTCGGCAAGGGACAGGCGGAGGCCAAGAGCTCCCTCGGCGCCGAGCTGGTCCCCTCGTCGGCGCTGGCCGTACCCCTCTGACCTCGGACGTTTCTGACCCCCGGACGTTTCTGCCCCTCGGATGTTTCTGGCCGTCGCATGCTACTGACCCTTGGACGTTTCTGACGTGGACGTTTCTGATGTGGACGCCGCATCGGCTTGTGTGCAGTGCGGGCACCCGCACCCCTCGCTGATCCGGCGGCCCCTGCGGCCGGTCCGCTACTCCTGCCGCTCCTGCGGCGCGGTGTTCCGGCCCGGCCCGCGCCCGGCGCCCGACCGGCCTCCCACGCCGGCCGGGCCCTCCACGCCCGCCGGGCCCTCCGCGTCCGCCGGGCTCTCCTTGCCTGACGGGTCCGCAGTGCCTGGCCGGCCCTCCGCGCCCGCCGGGCCCTCCGTGCGTGACGGGTCCGCAGTGCCCGCCCGGCCCGCCGGGCCTGACCTGCTCCCGGTGCCCGGCCGCGACGGCGGCCGTGGACCGCTGGCGGCGGCCCCGGATCCGGTGCCCGCCTCCGGGGCCGATGATCTGGAGACGTCGGCCGCCGGCCGCGATCCGGAGGGGGCGGACCTGGGCGGCGATCCGGACGGGGTGGACCTGGACGGCGATCCGCTGGCGGCGTTCATGCCGGCTCGCATGGTCCGCTGGGTGCGCGCGCAGACGGGTCCGGAGCCGGTCCCCGACGCGCCCGACCGGGCCACGCTGGCGCGCTGGTACAAGGACTTCGACGCCCTCGTCGCCGCCGCCCGCAGCTCACCCGAGGCCCGCGCCGCCGTCGAGCGGTTCAGCGGCGTCCCCCTCGACCGGCTGCCCGTCAAGCCGCCGGCGTTCTCCAAGGTGTGCGCCGCCCTCCACGCGACCTGCTACGACGCCGGGCTGGCCGCGTCCAGGCTGGCCGGCGCGGATCCGGCCGTCGTCGCCGAGCGGATCGGCCACCTGCGCCGCTGGCTCGCCACGGCGGGCCGCTCCACCACCTGGCTGGAGGCGGCTCCCGCCCCCGACCCGGATCCGGCGGCCGTCGAGGAGCTGCTGACGCCGCCCCGGTCGTTCACCACCGAGCAGGTCAGGACCCTCTTCAGCGCGCTGTTCGGCGTGGACAAGGGGCCGTCGGTGCCCGGGGTGCGCGAGCGGTTCGGCGACGAGGGCGTCCGGCACGCCCTGCTGGCCTACCTGAAGACCGGCGAGCGTCCCCTGCGCGAGACCGTGGCGGCCGACCTGACCCCTGACCCGGCCCCCAGCCCCGACCCGGACCTGGGCCCCGACCCGGACCTGGGCCCCGACTCGGACCTGGGCCCCGACGCCGGCACCCGGCTGGACGCCTCGTGACCGCCGCCGCGCTGCACAGCATCGGCCCGCGCCGCCTGCTGACCCTGCTGGGCGGCCGCGCCACCTTCCGCCTCCTGCTGTACGGCTCCGCGGCCGTGCTGGTCGCCGCGTGGAGCCGGGAGGACTTCAACGCGTACGCGGCGGCGGTGGGCGCGGCGGGCTGGCTGAGCATGGTCGTCCAGTCGGGCCCCGAGAAGGCCGCGCTCACGCTCATCCCGCGCGCCCGCCGTACCCGTGACCAGATCGCCGGGATGCTGCGCATGGTCGTCGCCCGCGTCCCGCTGCCCTTCACCGCGGCGGCCGCGGCTGGGCTCGTCCTCGCCCCCCACTCCAGAGTCACGACCTACCTCCTGAGCATCGCCTACTACGTCGCCCTCGGCTGCGGCATGCTCGGCGTGGCCCTGCACCGCGCCCTCGGCCGGTACGCCCGCGACACCGCCCACTTCGCGCTGCTCGGCGTCGGCATGATCAGCATGGCCGGGCTGGCGTTCACCGCGCACATCCGGCCCGCCGGCTACCTCGCGGGGCTGCTGGCCCTGGTCACGGCGCTCAACGTGGCGCTGCTTCGCGGCCTGCCCCGGGGGGCAGCGGCCGGAGCCGAGGCGTCGCACGGGGCAGGGACGCCGCGCCGGACGTTGCGCGGCATCGTGGCCGGCACCGTGGTGCTGATGGGCGCGGTGGACGTCATGGGCAACGCCACGGTCGGGACGCTCTTCGTGGAGCTCTCGCTCACCGCCCACGCGGACCAGAGCGGCGACTTCTACATGATGATCCTCGGCTGGGGCTTCGCCACGTCCGTGGTCTACACGCTGCAGCGGATCTACCAGCCCCGGCTGGCGCTGCGGATGGGCTCGTCCGGAGCCGGTCAGGTCCGCGCGCTCGCCCGGCGGGTCGCCGCGCTGTCGATCGCGGTCAGCGGCGTCTGGCTGGTCCTCGCGGGGGCCGTGCTGGCCGGCGGCCTGGCCGGCACCCGCTCCCTGGTCGCGCTCGGCGGGCTGCTGGCGTCGCTGCTGCCCGCCAACGCGCTCGCGGGCCTGGTGGTGTTCGTGCTGGAGAACACCGGCCAGACCGAGCTGCGCGCCTGCGCGAAGGCCGTCGTCCTGTCCTGGGCCGTGGTGGCCGCGCTGGGTGCGCTGGTGATCCCGTTCGCGGGCGCGGCGGGAGCGGTGTACGCGCTGGGAGCGCAGGGATTCGTCCTCGGAACGGTGCTGAGGAGGCACATGTGAACACCGGGCTGACCGTGCTGGTGCCCTGCTACAACGAGGGAGCGCAGGTGGAGACGGCCCATGCCGAGCTGACCGCCGCGCTCGCGGAGATCTGCGACCTGGAGATCCTCTTCGTCGACGACGGCAGCACCGACGACTCCCTCGACCGGATCCGCCGCCTGGCCGAGGCGGACCCGCGGGTGCGCTACCTGTCGTTCACCCGCAACTTCGGCATCGACGCGGTCATGGCGGCCGGGTTCCGGTACGCGGGGCGGCCGTGGACCGTCCAGTGCGACGCCGACCTCCAGGTGCCGCCCGAGGAGATCTGGACGCTGCTGGCGAAGGCCGAGGAGGGCTACGACGTGGTCTTCGGCCGGCGGCGCGGGCGGCGCGACCCGCTGGTCCGCAAGGCCGGCTCGGCCGGCCTGCACTGGGCGGCCAGGCGGGTGTTCCGCATCGACATGCCCCGGGGCGCCTCCACCTTCCGGCTCGTGCGCACCGGCGTCGCCCGCACGATCACCGAGCTGCGGCTGCCCTGGTTCATCCCGGCCGTCCCGCTGGTCGGCGCCCGGTACGCCGCCGTGCCGGTCACGCACCGGCCGCGGACCGCGGGCCGTTCGCGGCTGCGCCTGGCCCGGCTGGCCGCGCACTCCTTCGAGCTGTTCTTCGGCTTCTCCTGGCGGCCGCTCAACGCGGTGTACGCCGCGGCGGCGCTCGGCGGCCTGCTGGCTCCGGTGCTCGCGGTGGCGGCGCTGTTCGGGTACGGCCTGCCGCTCGTCGCTCCGGCCCAGCTCCTGCTCTCCGGGCTGACCCTCGCATCGGTGGCCCTGGTGGGCCGCTACCTGCACCGGCTGCTGCGCGACTCCGGGCGCCTGCGGTCGTACTGGATCAGGGACTCCAACCTGGCGGTACGCCCCGAGGACACGCTCAGCGGCGGCCTGCCCAGCCCGCCCCCTCCCGCCCGCGCGGCGCGCCTGCCGGTGGGGGAGGAGCGGATATCCAGATGAGCGTGGAGGACTCGGCGAATGTTCAGCCGATGACCTGCTTGAGGTCGAGGTCGATGTCGACGTCGAAACCGATGAAGGTCTGCAGGTTCTTGCGGTGGACTCCGGTGGGCACATACGCCTTGACGGCGGGCTCCAGCTCGAACGTGTAGACCACGGGCTGGAGGTCCTCTTCCTCCTCCACCCGCCAGAAGTGCTTGATGCCCGCGTTGGAGTACTTGATGGGCTTGGTGGTGCGATCTCTGTCGCGGGACTCGTCAGAGACCACCTCAACGACGAGATGGACGTCTTCCGGTTTGAAGGTCGTGACCTTGTTCGTGAACGCCGAACGTTTGACGAGAAGGATGTCTGGCTCTGGGCGCTGGCGCAGCCCCAGGGTGATCGCCATCTCCCTGGCGACCACAAGCTCATGTGTAGGCTTCAGCGACTGCTCAAGCAGCCGGAGCATGAGCATGTGAAAGGCTGTCTGCGGTGACATCATGACGAGTGACCCATCGATCAGCTCGACGTGCGGGGGCGCGTCGGGGGGCAGGTGGTCCAGCATGTCGGCGGTCCATCCACCGGGAGGGCCGGGGTAGAACCACTCCGGAAGGGCCGTACTCATCGCTGTGCCTCCTCGCAGAGCTTACGCCGTGGAACGATTGTGCCACCCAGAGTAGTCGTCAGGAGGGCTCTCTGCGCTGCTCCATGGTGCGCCGGTAGAGGTGGTCGATCTCGTCCAGCGGGTCGGGGACGGCGGTCGTGCGCCGCGCCTCGATCTCCAGGTCCGTGCGGGCGCGCAGGTCGTCGATGCCGGCCGAGGCGTGCTGGACCTGGTGGCCGAGCAGGTCCGCGCGGATGCGGGCGCACATCGCCGTCAGCTTGGCCTGGTGCTCGCGGAGCTTGCCGAGCGTGGCGTGGTCGATGTACGCGGACACGCGGAGCTGCTGGGCGTACATGCCGAGCTGCGCGTCGTGGACCTCCGCCTGCCGCGACAGGTCGGCGAGGAGGTGCGGCAGGTCGCCGAGCCCCCAGCCCTGCTGCTGCGCGGTCTCGACCGCCTGCCGGGTCAGCGACACCTCGCGCCGCAGGTCGAGCCTGAGCCGCTCGACCTCGGCCGCCTCGCCGGGGCCCATGGCGTTGACGTGGGTGGTCAGCCGGGTGGTGGCCTGCTTCGCCTTGACCGCGGCCTTGCGCCCCACCTTGACCAGCACGTACACGCCCACGCCGGTCAGCAGGAGGAGGAAGGCCAGGATCGCCAGCACGATCAAGAGGACCTCGCCGATTGCGCCCACCTCCCGGTTCGCCGTTACGCCTTCGAGAATAGTGCGCCGGGGACGCGCGCGTGGCCGCCCGGTGACCAAGCAAGCTCTTGATCGGGAACCCGCCGCTGTGGTTCCCTCCTCGGGAGAGCGGACGCGAGGAGGCGAGCCGGTGCCGTACAGGACGGTCGAGACGGACCAGGGCGCGGTCAGGCTGTTCCACACCGACGACGGGGCCGGTGCGGGGCCGCCGCTGCTGCTGGTGCACGGCTGGGGGGCCGACTCCCACCAGTGGTCCTGGCACATCGACGCGCTCGCCGCCGAGCACCGGGTGATCGCGGTGGACCTGCGCGGCCACGGCTACTCGTCGGTCCCCGCCGAGGGCAACACCCCGCACGCCATGGCCGCGGACCTCGTCGCGCTGCTGGACGCCCTGGGCGTGCCCGAGGTGTTCGCGGTCGGCCACTCCATGGGCGGCCAGATCGTCTCCATCCTCGCCGTCGAGCATCCCGGCCGGGTCGCGGGCGTGGTCGCCGTCGATCCCGGGTACGGAGTCGGGCCGGAGATCGCGCGCGGCTTCGCCCGGACGATCGAGGGGCTGCGCGGCGAGCGGGCGACCGAGGTGGCCCTGCGGCTCGACCGGTGGTGCACGAACGCCGCCACGCCCGCCGTCATCCGGCGCTGGCACCGGCGCAGGCTGGAGGCGATGCCCGCGCACGTGCTGGCGCAGGCGTTCGAGGCGATGTTCGCGCTGCCCGGCTCGATGGGCGTCAGACCGGCCAGCGACGACTACCTGGCCCGCCGCCGCTGCCCGGTGCTGTCGATCTGGGCCGACCCGGCGCGCGCGGTCTGGGAGGCGGGGCTGCTCAAGCACCCCGGGTCGAAGGTCGTGTGCTGGGAGGGCTCCAGCCACCGGCTGCACGAGGAGCGGCCCGCGGAGTTCGTGGAGGTCGTGAGCGGATGGGTGCGGGAGATCCTGGCCGACCACCTCACGCCGGAGCGCTGAGGCGGGGGAAGCCCGGCGGGGAACGTGTGGGCGCTGAGGCGGGGGCCACTGAGCGCCCACACGCGTCCTCCCGTCACTTACGCACGGCGATCGTACGGCCGGGCGGACCCGCGGGTCGTCATCCTCGCGGCGGAGCCCCCGTCACCCCGGGGGATGACGCCGGCCCGGACGATGACGCGAGGCCCGCGGACGACGCGCGCGCGGCCCTGCGGCGGGCCCGTACCCGCCGGGCCTTGCGGATGCCCCACCACGCGAACAGCCCGAACAGCAGCACCCCGACGAGCGCCACGACCGGCGCGAACACCGCGGCCAGGCTCATGCCGAGCGACCCCGCGTCCTCGACCGTGCTGACCACGGGGGCGCCCACCCCGGCCGTGCCCGCGTTGATCACCGGGCGGGCGGCCGCCTTCAGGGCGTGCACGGCCAGGGCCAGCACGATGCCGAGCACCCATCCGGCCCACGGGTTCTCGGCCATCCACGTGGAGTGGTCGAGCTCCGCCGCGGCGCTGGTGGCGCTGAAGACCACACCGCCGGACGCGGGACGCACCACGGTCTGGATCATGTCGTTCACGGTGTCGACGGCCGGCACCTTGTCGAGCACCATCTCGGCGACGAGGAGCACCGCGATGACGGCGAGCACGCCCCAGTTGGACAGCCAGGCGTAGCCGTCGGGCAGCTTCACCGCGTCGGTGAGGTTGGCGAGCACCCCCACCACGAGCAGCGGGATGTAGGCGTTCAGCCCGGCGGCCGTCGACAATCCGAGCCCCGTCAGAGCAGCGAGCATGGATCCAGTCTGCCCCGCGGACGCCGATCCCGCGCCCTCCCGGAGGAACGGTACGCGTCAGGCGGACGGGACGGTACGCGTCAGCCGGACAGCCGGCCGAGCCGCTCCACCGCGTCGGCGAACTCGCTCACCATCGCGTACACCACCTCGCGCGCCGGCCGGACCTGGTCGAGCTGCCCCACGACCTGGCCGACGAAGTAGTTGGCCAGCTCCAGCGCCCCGGGCTCGCCCCGTTCGGCCGCCGCGCCGATGCGGGCCATCGCCGACTCGGCGATGAGGAGCTGGAGCGGCATGCCCAGCGGCCCCGGGCTCTCCTGGCCGGAGTCCCACTCGTCCGTCCACGCCGACCGGAGCTGGCGGGCCGGCTTGCCCGTACGCGAGCGGGACCGGACGGTGTCGAGCGACGAGGCGGCCAGCATCTTGCGCTTGACCGCCGGAGCCGTCTCCGCCTCCTCGGTGGTCAGCCAGACCGAGCCGCACCACACGCCCTCGGCGCCCAGCGCCATGGCGGCGGCCATCTGCCGCCCGGAGGCGATCCCGCCGGCCGCCAGCACCGGCACCGGGCCGACCGCGTCCACCACCTGCGGCACCAGCACCATCGTGGAGATCTCGCCCGTGTGCCCGCCGGCCTCGGTGCCCTGCGCCACGATCACGTCGGCGCCGGCCTCAACCTGCCTGCGCGCGTGCTCGACGGTGCCGACCAGCGCCGCGACCGGCACCCCGGCCTCGCGGGCCCGCGCGACCAGCTCGGGCGGCGGCGGGCCGAGCGCGCTGGCGACCAGGCCGATGGGGTGCTTGAGCGCCACGTCGATGAGCCCGGCCGCGCCCGCCGCGGTGACCCGCCGGCCGAGCTCGTCGGGCGACCCGATCGCGGGGCCGCCGATGGGACCGCCCGCTCCGCCGACGCCGTACTTCCCCATCAGGTGCGCGACGAAGTCGCGGTGCCGCTCGGGGACGGCGTCGGCCAGGCGCGCCTCGTGGTCGAGCGCCTGCGCGTCGACCTTGCCGGGCAGCAGCACGTCCACCCCGTACGGCCGGCCGCCCACCCGCTCGTCGAGCCAGGTGAGCTCGGTGTCGAGCTGCTCGGGCGTGTACGCGATGGCGCCGAGCACGCCGAAGCCGCCGGCGTTGGTCACCGCGGCCACGACGTCGCGGCAATGACTGAAGGCGAACAGCGGGAACTCGACACCCAGACGCTCGCAGATGGCGGTGCGCATGGACCGACGCTAACCGTCAGAACGATGTTCGGTCCAGTCCCGGACGATCCATCACGCCGTCCGCCCGCTCAGGGGTCGCCCCCGAGACGTCCGCCTGTGCGCCGCCCGGCTCCGGGGGATGGTCGCCGGGCGCGTGCCAGCCCAGCTCCGGGTCGTACGTGCGCACCAGCCGCGCCGGCACCCCCGCCACCACGCTGTGGTCCGGGAACTCGCCCCGCACCACCGCGCCCCCGGCCACCACGCAGTGCCGGCCGAGCCGCGTGCCGGGCAGGACGATCGCCCCGGCCCCCAGCCACGAGCCCGCGCCGATCGCGACCGGGGCGTTGCGCGGCCACTGCCGCCCGATCGGCACGTCCGGGTCGTCGTAGACGTGGTTCTGGTCGGTGATGTAGACGTACGGGCCGGTGAAGACGTCGTCGCCGATGTCGATCGACTGGTGCGCCACGATGTGCGAGCCGCGGCCGATCGAGCAGCCGCCGCCGATCCGCAGGATGGAGCCCGGCCCGAGGTCCACGCCCGGCATCATGCCGCACGACAGCGACACCCGCTCGCCCACGAGCGTGTGGTCGCCGATCTCGATCCACCGCTCGCCGAAGATCGCCCCGGGCGGGAAGGCGATCTTCGCCCCCTCGCCGAGCCTGCGGAAAGCATGGCCCGCGGGACTCGCCGGGGTGATGGCCCCGGCGTCGCGGATCGCCGTGTAGGCACGGTGGATCAGCGTGCCCATCGCCCGCCGTACGCATGACATAACGCCCAAAGTTACCGCTAGGTCATACCGTTCGGGCATGTCGGGGACGTTGTTTGATATCCTGAGAGCCCGTGGACAGTTCGACCACGCCTCGAGCCACGGGAGCCCCTTTGCGCAGCGCATCGCAAACCAAGCATCTGTTCGTCACCGGCGGTGTCGCCTCCAGTCTCGGCAAGGGGCTCACGGCATCCAGCCTCGGCCGCCTGCTCAAGGGTCGCGGGCTCCGGGTCACCATGCAGAAGCTCGACCCCTACCTCAACGTCGACCCCGGCACCATGAACCCGTTCCAGCACGGTGAGGTCTTCGTCACCGACGACGGCGCCGAGACCGACCTCGACGTCGGCCACTACGAGCGGTTCCTCGACACCGACCTGCACGGGTCGGCCAACGTGACCACCGGCCAGGTGTACTCCAACGTCATCGCCAAGGAGCGGCGCGGCGAGTACCTCGGCGACACCGTCCAGGTCATCCCGCACATCACCAACGAGATCAAGGACCGCATCCGGGGCATGGCCGGTCCGGACGTCGACGTGGTCATCACCGAGGTGGGCGGCACGGTCGGCGACATCGAGTCGCTGCCGTTCCTGGAGGCGGTCCGCCAGATCCGGCACGAGGTCGGCCGTGACAACGTGTTCTTCCTGCACGTGTCGCTGCTGCCCTACATCGGCCCCTCCGGCGAGCTCAAGACCAAGCCCACGCAGCACAGCGTCGCCGCGCTGCGCAGCATCGGCATCCAGCCCGACGCGATCGTGCTGCGCTCCGACCGTCCCGTGCAGACGGCGATCAAGCGCAAGATCAGCCTGATGTGCGACGTGGACGAGGACGCCGTCGTCTCCGCCGTCGACGCGGCCTCCATCTACGACATCCCCAAGGTGCTCCACACCGAGGGCCTCGACGCGTACGTGGTGCGCCGGCTCGGCCTGCCGTTCCGCGACGTCGACTGGAAGGAGTGGGACCAGCTCCTGCGGCGCGTGCACCGCCCCGCCAAGGAGGTCACGATCGCGCTGGTCGGCAAGTACATCGACCTGCCCGACGCGTACCTGTCGGTCACCGAGGCGCTGCGCGCCGGCGGGTTCGCCAACGACGCCCGCGTCAACATCCGCTGGGTCAAGAGCGACGACTGCGAGACCCCCGACGGCGCCGCGCGCGAGCTCGACGGCGTCGACGGCGTGCTCATCCCCGGCGGGTTCGGCGTGCGCGGCATCGAGGGCAAGATCGGCGCCATCCGCCACGCCCGCGAGAACAAGATCCCGCTGCTCGGCATCTGCCTCGGCATGCAGGGCATGGTCATCGAGGCCGCGCGCCACCTCGCCGGCATCGCCGAGGCCAACTCCGCCGAGTTCGACCCCGAGACCAAGCACGCGGTCATCTCCACGATGGCCGACCAGGAGGACGTCGTCGCCGGCGAGCGCGACATGGGCGGCACGATGCGGCTCGGCAGCTACACCGCCAAGCTCGGCGAGGGCACCCTGGCCCGCCAGCTCTACGGCGGCAAGGCCAAGGCCGACGAGCGCCACCGCCACCGCTACGAGGTCAACAACGCCTACCGCGACCGGCTGGAGAAGGTCGGGCTGGTCTTCTCCGGGCTGTCGCCCGACGGCCGCCTGGTGGAGTACACCGAGCTGCCCGCCGACGTCCACCCGTTCTTCATCGGCACCCAGGCCCACCCCGAGTTCCGCTCGCGGCCGACGCGCGCCAACCCGATGTTCAAGGGCCTGATCGGCGCCTCCCTCGTCTACGCCGACAGCCGCGTGACGTCCAAGGTCGCCAAGTGAGGGTGCAGGACACGCCCGAGGCGTGGGAGGTCGTCGCCTCCGTCGAGCGCTTCAAGGGCCGGGTGTTCCAGGTCGTCACCGACACCGTACGGATGCCCGGCGACACGGTGGCCGACCGCGACTACGCCCGGCACGTCGGGTCGGTCGCGGTGGTCGCCCTCGACGAGGACGACCGGGTGCTGATGATCCGCCAGTACCGCCACCCGGTGCGCCGGCTGCTGTGGGAGCTGCCCGCCGGCCTGCGCGACGTGGAGGGCGAGCCGCTGGCCGAGACCGCCGCGCGGGAGCTGGCCGAGGAGGCCGGCCACCGCGCCGGGACCTGGCACACGCTGGTCGACCTGCTCGTCTCGCCCGGCATGACGGACGAGCGCATCCGGGTCTTCCTCGCCCGCGACCTGACGCCGATCCCCGAGGAGGAGAACGGCTTCGTCCCGGAGCACGAGGAGATCGGCATGGCGGTCGAGTGGGTGCCGCTGGCCGACGCCGTCCAGCGCGCGCTCACGGGAATGATCCACAATTCCCCGGCCGTGGCCGGTATCCTCGCCGCGTACGCGGCTTCGGCCGAGGGCTTCACCGGTTTGCGCCCCGCCGACGCCCCAGAGGCGTGACGGCCTCAGAGTGGGCGTGACGGCCCCAGCGTGTGACGGAAGGACCGAGTCGTGGAGGCGGTGCTCTCCAGCTACCTCGCCCATCTGGCGGTGGAGCGGGGCCTGGCTGCCAACACCCTGGCCTCCTACCGCCGTGACCTGAGCCGGTACGTCCAGCACCTGCGCTCGCGCGGGCGCGCCACGCTCGGCGAGGTCGGCGAGGACGACGTCCTCGGCTTCCTCGCCGCGCTGCGCGAGGGCGACGGCGAGCACCCCGCCCTCGTGGCCAGCTCGGCCGCGCGGGCGGTGTCCGCCGTACGCGGGCTGCACCGCTTCGCGCTGCGCGAGGGCGTCACCGCCCACGACCCGGCCCACCAGGTGCGCCCGCCGCGCCAGCTCCGCAGGCTGCCCAAGGCGATCGCCGTCGACCAGGTCGAGCGGCTCATCGCCGCCTCCGGCCCCGACGGCGCGCCGCTGACCCTCCGCAACCGCGCCCTGCTGGAGGTCCTGTACGGCACGGGCGCGCGCATCTCGGAGGCCGTCGGCCTGGCCGTCGACGACCTGGAGGAGGACCAGGTGCGGCTGCGCGGCAAGGGCGGCCGCACCCGCGTCGTCCCGCTCGGCCGCTACGCCCGCTCGGCGCTCGACGCCTACCTCGTCAGGGCCCGGCCCGGCCTGCTCGCCCACGGCCGGGGCACGCCCGCGGTGTTCCTCAACGCGCGCGGCGGGCGCCTGACCCGCCAGGGCGCCTGGGAGGTGCTCCAGGCCGCCGCCGAACGAGCCGGACTCCACGGGATATCCCCGCACGTTCTCCGCCATTCCTTCGCAACCCACCTCCTCGACGGCGGCGCCGACGTTAGGGTGGTCCAGGAGCTGCTCGGCCACGCCTCGGTGACGACCACCCAGGTCTACACCCTGGTCACGGTCGACAAGCTCCGTGAGGTGTACGCCGCCGCGCACCCCCGCGCCCGGCAGTGATCTATAGTCTTTTGCGGCGTGCCACGGTTCGGCGTGCCGCCTTGCCGCGTTTAGTAATGACGCCATAGTGTCCGTCCGGACGGTCCGGTTCGGGATCGTCAGGGAGGTTCGAGCTGGTGACTGTGACGACCAACGGTTCGACCCCGGGGACCCCCGACAACCCCTGGGGTGACACGAAGACCGACACGCCCTCCACCGGCGTGAACCTGGGCCCCACCCGGCGCCCTCGGCCGGTGTTCCCTGAACCCGTGCCGCCGGAGGTGCACGGGCCGGCCCGCGTCGTCGCGATGGTCAACCAGAAGGGCGGGGTCGGCAAGACCACGACCACCATCAACCTGGGCGCCGCGCTCGTCGAGTACGGCCTCAAGGTCCTGCTCGTCGACTTCGACCCGCAGGGCGCCCTGTCCGTCGGGCTCGGCATCAACCCGCTCCAGCTCGACCTCACGGTCTACAACCTGCTGATGGAGCGCAACGTCACCGCCGAGGACGTGCTGCTGGAGACCGGCGTCGAGGGCCTCGACCTGCTGCCCAGCAACATCGACCTGTCGGCCGCCGAGGTCCAGCTCGTCACCGAGGTCGCCCGCGAGCAGGTGCTCGGCCGCGTCCTCAAGCCGCTGCTGCCGCACTACGACGTCTGCCTCATCGACTGCCAGCCGTCGCTCGGCCTGCTCACCATCAACGCGCTCACCTGCGCCCACGGCGTCATGGTGCCGCTGGAGTGCGAGTTCTTCGCGCTGCGCGGCGTCGCCCTGCTCATGGACACCATCTCCAAGGTCCAGGAGCGCCTCAACGACGAGCTGGAGATCGAGGGGCTGCTGGCGACCATGTACGACGCCCGCACCCTGCACGGCCGTGAGGTGCTGGCCCGCGTCGTCGAGGCGTTCGGCGACAAGGTGTTCCACACCGTGATCAACCGCACCGTCCGCTTCCCCGACGCGACGGTCGCCGGTGAGCCGATCACCACCTTCGACCCGTCCTCCCTCGGCGCCAGCGCCTACCGTGAGCTGGCCCGCGAAGTGCTCTCGCGCTGGCCGGCGCCTGCCACAATGGCCAGGTGACGCCAGAGCGGGGGAGCGCCGTCCAGGACGAGGAGCAGGCCGGCAAGACCGGGTTCCAGGTCCACCTCGACGTCTTCGAAGGACCGTTCGACCTGCTGCTCGGGCTGATCGCCAAGCACAAGCTCGACATCACCGAGGTGTCCCTCTCCAAGGTCACCGACGAGTTCATCTCCTACATCCGCTCGCGCGGCCCCGAGTGGGACCTCGACCAGACCAGTCACTTCCTGCTGGTCGCGGCCACCCTGCTCGACCTGAAGGCGGCCCGGCTGCTGCCCAGCGGCGAGGTCGAGGACGAGGAGGACCTGGCGCTGCTGGAGGCCCGCGACCTGCTGTTCGCCCGGCTGCTGCAGTACAAGGCGTACAAGGAGGTCGCGAAGGTCTTCGCGGGACGGATGGCCGACGAGGCGCTGCGCTACCCCCGCGCCGTGCCGATGGAGCCGCGCTTCGCCGACCTGCTGCCGGAGCTGATCCTCGGCATCGGCCCCGAACAGCTCGCGAAGATCGCGGCCAGGGCGTTCACCCCGAAGGCGCCGCCCACGGTCGCCGTCGGCCACATCTACCAGCCGCTGGCCAGCGTCCGCGAGCAAGCCGCTATCCTGGTCCAGCGCCTCAGGCGCATGCGCCGGGCCACCTTCCGGGCCCTGGTCGCCGACTGTGACGGCACCTTCGAGGTCATCGCCCGTTTCCTCGCCGTCCTGGAGCTGTTCCGCGAGGCG
The DNA here is from genome assembly GCF_013363975.1 of Nonomuraea montanisoli. Taxonomy (GTDB): domain Bacteria; phylum Actinomycetota; class Actinomycetes; order Streptosporangiales; family Streptosporangiaceae; genus Nonomuraea; species Nonomuraea montanisoli. Next base: position 89,586 of record NZ_JABWGN010000009.1, read on the forward strand.
GCGGTCAGCTTCGATCAGGTCGAGCCGCTGGGCGACCTGCACGTCACCTGGACGGGCAGCGACGAGGGCGACGTCGCGGTGGGCGACGACTACGAGGAGAGCGCGCTCAGCGCGGAGAAGGCGGAGAAGGCTGCTGATGAGTGACGACCGCCCCGGCGAGCGCGTGGACGATCACCCGGGTGACCACCCCGGCGGGCCGGCGGGGGACCGCTTCGGCGGGTCGGCGGGCGACCACGCCGCCGACGCGCCGCCACAGCCGCGCAGGTCGCCGGAGACGACGCTGCCGGCCTGGATGACCCTGCCGGGCTCCCTGGCCGCCGACGAAACCCGGCCGACCACTCCCGACGCCTCCGAGCCCTCTTCGGCCCGCGACCCCTCTACGACGCCCGAGCCCGAGCCCGAGCCGGCGCCCGAGCCCGAGCCGGCGCCCGAAGCCGCGCGGGTGCCTGAGCCCGAGCCAGAGCCGATCGCCGACCCGGCGGAGGCGCTGGAGGAGTCCCTGGACGAGCCGGAGGACGAGGCCACGCCCGCGCCCGACCTCCACGCGGCGCTCGAAGCCATCCTCATGGTCGTGGACGTCCCCGTCCCCGAGGTGACGCTGGCCCAGGTGCTCGAACGCCCCACCCACGAGGTGGCCGCCGCTCTCAGATCGCTGGCGGCGGAATACACCGAAGCCCGGCGTGGTTTCGATCTGAGGGAAGTCGCGGGAGGCTGGCGTTACTACACGCGTGCCGACTGCGCACCGCTGGTCGAGCGGTTCGTCCGCGACGGCCAGCAGACGCGGCTCACCCAGGCCGCGCTGGAAACACTCGCGGTCGTGGCCTACCGGCAACCGGTGAGCCGCGCCCGCGTCGCCGCGGTCCGCGGCGTGAACAGCGACGGCGTCATGCGGACGCTCGTCGCGCGGGGGCTGGTCGAGGAGGCCGGCACCGACCCGGAGAGCCAGGCAGTGCTCTACCGGACAAGCTCATACTTCCTTGAACGTCTGGGACTGAAGGACCTCAGCGAGCTCCCCGAGCTGGCTCCGTTCCTCCCGGACGACGTGGAGAACCTCGAGGAGACGACAAAGTGATCAACAGGCGCAGCACCCCGTCCGGTGATGGACGCGGTCGAGGACGTACCGGCGGCTCCAGCGGCCGCGGCGGGCGTCCCGCCTTCCGTTCCGACGACAGCCGCGGCGGTTCCGGCCGCGACTCCCTCCGTGCCGACCGCGGCGGCGCCCGCTCCCGGTACGGCGACTCCGCCTCCCGCGACCGCTCCGGCGGCGAGCGCGGCGGCTTCCGCTCCGAGGGCCGCGAGGGCGGCTTCCGCCCGGAGCGGCGTGACGACCGTCGTGACGACCGCGGTGGTTTCCGTTCCGAGCGGCGCGGTCCCGGCTCCGGTCCGCGCGACGGCCGGGGCGACCTCCGTTCCGACCGGCGCGACGACCGTCCGGACCGGCGCGAGGACCGTCGTGACGACCGCCCGGACCGGCGCGACGAGCGCGGCGGCTACCGTTCGGACCGCTCCGACGACCGCGGCGGCTACCGCCGTGACGACCGCCCGGAGCGCCGTGACGACCGGCGTGACGAGCGCCCGTCCTCCCGCTCGGCCGGCCGCGACGACCGTGGCGGCCACCGTTCCGACCGTCGTGACGACCGCGACGGCGCTTCCCGCTCCGGCTTCCGCAGCGACCGGCGTGACGGCGGCTTCCGCTCCGACCGGCGTGACGGCGGCTACCGTCCCGAGCGTCGTGACGACCGCGACGGCGGGTTCCGCTCCGAGCGCCGTGACGACCGTGACGGCGGCTTCCGCGGCGAGTCCCGGCCCGGCGGCTCTTCCTCGTTCCGCGCCGACCGGAGCGGCCGGCGCGAGGAGGCTCCCAGCTCCGGCCGTGCCCGCTACGGCCGCCGTGACGAGCCGCGCGGCTCCCGCCGCGACGGCGTCCAGACCATCGGCCGCCCCTCCGGAGGCCGCCCCTCGTCCGCGGGCGGCGGTCCGCGGCGTGACGGCTACGGCGGTTCCGGCGCGTACGGCGGCTCCGGCACCGGCCGGGGCGCGCGGCCCGCGGGCGGCGCGCAGACGGCCGGCCGCGGCGGCGAGGCCCCCCGCGACCGGTTCAAGACGGCCCGCCAGCCGCTGCGCGACCGCGACTTCTACCCCGAGGGCTACACCGACGAGCGCGACACCACCGAGGTCCCCGACGGCGTACGCCTGCAGAAGGTCCTCGCCCAGGCGGGTGTGGCCAGCCGCCGCGCCTGCGAGGAGATGATCGGCGACGGCCGCGTCACCGTGAACGGCCAGGTCGTACGCAGGTTCGGCGCCAAGGTCGATCCCGCCACGCAGGTCATCCACGTCGACGGCAAGCGCATCCCGACCGCTCCCGACCTCGTCTACTACGCCCTGAACAAGCCCATCGGCGTCGTGTCCACCATGAGCGACCCCCAGGGCCGCCCGTGCCTGGCCGACTACGTCGAGGAACTGGCCCCGCGCCTGTTCCACGTGGGCCGGCTCGACACCGAGACCGAGGGCCTGCTGCTGCTCACCAACGACGGCGAGCTGGCCAACCGGCTGACCCACCCCAGCTACGGCGTGCAGAAGAAGTACTGGGCCAAGGTGCCGGGTCCCATCCCGCGCGACCTGGGCCGCAGGCTGCGGCAGGGCGTCGAGCTGGAGGACGGCCTGGTCAAGGTGGACGACTTCAAGATCGTGCAGGAGCACGGCCAGCAGGCGCTGGTCGAGGTCGTGCTGCACGAGGGCCGCAAGCACGTGGTGCGGCGCCTGCTGGAGGAGGCCGGCCACCGGGTCATCGACCTGGCCAGGATCGAGTTCGGGCCGGTCAAGCTCGGCCGGACCAAGCCCGGCACCGTCCGCGCGCTCACCCTGCACGAAGTCGGTGAGCTTTACTCGGCCGTTAAGCTGTAATCTGATCAGAACGCAGGAGCCCGTGCGGAGGTCCGCACGGGCTCCACCGCTTATCAGAGGGGACAGATCACCATGGTGCGGGCGATCCGCGGCGCGATCCAGGTGGACTCCGATGACCGTGCCGCCATCATCGAGGGCACGACGGAGCTCGTCGCCACGCTGATGGAGCGCAACCAGCTCACCACCGACGACGTGATCAGCGTGCTGTTCACCGCCACACCCGACCTGACGTCGGAGTTCCCGGCGCTGGCGGCGCGTAAGCTGGGCTTCCACGAGGTGCCGCTCATCTGCTGCACCGAGATCGACGTGCCGGGCGCGCTGCCGCGCGTGGTGCGGCTCATGGCGCACGTCGAGACCGACAAGCCGCGCTCGGAGATCCAGCACGTCTACCTGCGCGGCGCCGTGGCCCTGCGCCAGGACATCGCCCAGTAGCGGCGCCCGTCCACCCGGCCCGGATCACCCAGACCTCGACCAGGACCTCGACCCAGGACATCGACATGGCCTCCGAACTGCGCACCGTGCTCGTCGTCGGCACCGGCCTCATCGGCACCTCCATGGCGCTGGCGCTGCGCGGGCAGGGGGTGCGCGTGCTGCTCGCCGACCGCGACCAGGGCGCGATGCGCCTGGCCCGGGAGCTGGGCGCCGGCGAGGAGTGGCACGTCGGCGGCGATCGGGCGGACCTCGCGGTGATCGCGGTGCCGCCCGCGCACGTCGCCACCGAGCTGCTCGCCCTCCAGCGGGCCGGCGCCGCCACCCACTACACCGACGTGGCCAGCGTCAAGGCCCTGCCCATCGACGAGGCCCGCCGCCTGGGCTGTGACCTGGGCGCGTACGTCGCCTCGCACCCGCTGGCCGGGCGGGAGAAGTCCGGCCCCGGGGCGGCGCGGGCCGACCTGTTCCTCGGGCGGCCGTGGGCGCTGTGCCCCACCCCCGAGAGCTCCCCGGAGGCCAGGGCGGCGGTGCTGCGCCTGGCGGAGCTGTGCGGCGCCAACCCCGTCGAGGTGGACGCCGACGACCACGACCGGGCCGTCGCCGTGGTCTCCCACGCGCCCCACGTGACCGCCTCGGCCGTGGCCGCGCGCCTGGCCGACGCCTCCGAGGTCGCGCTCGGGCTGGCCGGGCAGGGCGTGCGCGACGTCACCCGGATCGCGGGCGGCGACCCCGGGCTGTGGCTCGGCATCCTGTCCGGCAACGCGGCGCCCGTCGCCGAGGTGCTGGAGGCCGTCTCGCGCGACCTCGCCGAGGCGGCGTCCGCGCTGCGCGCCCTGGCCGGGGGCGACGGCACCGCGTCGACCGACATCACCCAGCTCCTCAAGCGGGGCGTCGCGGGTCACGGGCGCATCCCGGGCAAGCACGGCGGTCCCGCCTCCTCCTACGTGGTGGTCCAGGTGGTCATCGGCGACCGTCCCGGCCAGCTCGCCAAGCTGTTCCAGGTGTGCGACGAGGTCGGGGTCAACGTCGAGGACGTGCGGCTGGAGCACGCGCCGGGCCTGCCGCTGGGCATCGCCGAGGTGTCGGTGCAGCCGGACGCGGCCTCCGTCCTCACCAGCGCCCTGCACGAGCGGGGCTGGCAGGTCCCCTGACCCCGCCGCGGCCCGTACGTCTCGGCACGGCACGCGGAGTCGCCCTGCCGTACCCCCGCCGGGAACGGGTGGGTCAGGAGACGTTGCGGCGGGCGAGTGAGGTGGACTCCGGCCCACGGAGCGCAGGACCTCCTCGCGCCGGTTCCACGTGATGACGACGGCGCCGACCCGCGGGTCGCCCGCCGCGCCGCCCTCCCCCCGGGCGTCCGGGTCATCGGCCGTCCTCCGACAGGCGGCGAGCCTGTTCGACCGCGGGGGTCATCGGCCGTCCTCCAGCAGGCGGCGGGCCCGTTCGACCGCCGGGGGCAGCCCGCGCCGCTGCGCCAGCGCCGGCCGCAGCCTCGGGACGGCCGTGCGCAGCCCCCGCCAGCCGTTCGGGCCCTGCCGCAGGGCGGCCAGCGAGCGGCGCGCCACGACGCTCCACGGGCGGCGCAGCACGGCCGTGAGCACGGAGTTGCGCGTGGCGAGCTCCTTGCGCCCGCGCGGGTCGCGGGACGGCGACGGGTGGTGGTGCGCCACGACGTCGTCCACGTAGGCGAGCCCCCAGCCCTTGGCGGCCAGGTCCACGGCCAGGCGCTCCTCCTCGCCGAAGAAGAAGATCACGTCGTCGAACCCGCCCGCCTCCAGGAAGGCGTCCCCGCGCACCACGGCCCCGCACGCGAGGAAGCCGAGCACGCTCGGGCCGGGCAGGTCCGGCTCACGGCCGAGCGGCGAGCGGGCCATCTCCTCGCACACCGGGTCCAGGCGCTCCTGCGGGCCGACGAGGACGCGTGCCGCCAGCACGGCCAGGCGCGGGTGCGCGTCCAGCACGTCGGCGGCGCGGGCCAGCGCGCCGGGCGCCCACCAGGAGTCGTCGTCGGCGAAGGCCACGTACGGGGTGCCCGCCATGCGCACGCCCACGTTCCGGGCGGGGGCGCCCAGGTTGCGCCCGGCCTCGACGACCGTGACGTCCGGGAAGTGGCGGCGCACGAAGCCGGGGCTTCCGTCGGTGGAGCCGTTGTCGACGAGGATGACGGGGCGAGGGTGGTGGGGGAGGGACCCGGCCAGCGCGCGCCGCCGGTTCCTGGTGGCCACCACCACCGTCACCCGTTCATCCATGTACGGTCCCTTTCCGAAATGCCCTCCCTTACTCGTCCGCCGCGCCGGGGCGGAGGGCCGGGCCGGGGCGCGCGCGGACACCGGAAGGGGCGTGAGGCGGTAGCCTCTTCAGGTCGAGTGAACAGCGTGGACCGCTGCGGGCCGCAGGGGCCCGTTCGGGGCGGGACAGCGTGGAGAAGGAGAGGCCGTGGCCGGTCTGGTCGTCGCCATGGACGGCCCTTCGGGGTCGGGCAAGTCGAGCGCGTCGCGCGGGGTCGCCAAGGCCCTCGGGCTGCGCTACCTCGACACCGGCGCCATGTACAGGGCGATGACCTGGTGGGTGCTGGAGCAGGGCGTCGACCCCGCCGACACCGACGCGGTCGCGGCGCGGGCCGTCGAGCCCGAGATCGTCTCCGGCACCGACCCCGACGCCCCGTCCATCCACGTCGACGGCGTCGACGTGGCGGGCCCCATCCGGGGCGCCCGGGTCACCGGGGCCGTCTCGCAGGTCGCGGCCGTGCCCGAGGTGCGGGCCCGGCTCGTGGCCCTGCAGCGGCAGATCATCGGCGACGGCGGCATCGTGGTCGAAGGCCGTGACATCGGCACGGTCGTCGCGCCCGACGCCACGCTCAAGATCTACCTGACGGCCAGCGCCGAGGCCCGCGCGCAGCGCCGCCACGCGGAGCTGGCCGGCGGCGGGGCCGAGGCCACCACGGTGGAGGCCCAGCAGGCCGAGCTGGCCAGACGCGACAAGATCGACTCGACGCGCAAGACCGATCCTCTCTCGCTGGCGGATGGCGCCATCGAGCTCGACACCACCGCGCTCGACCTGGAGCAGGTCATCGCGGAGGTGCTGAGACTGGTCGAGGAGCGGGGAGGTTCCGCGGCGCGGAGCGGCCCCGCCGGCCACCACTACGAGCGCGCCTGAACAGGTGCGGGACTCACTAAGGATGAAACAACGTGTCTACGGGGGACTGGGTCGAGGCTGATCTCGACGACCTCGCATTGTCCGAAGACCACGACGACAGCGGTCCGCTGCCCGTCGTCGCCATCGTCGGCCGCCCGAACGTGGGCAAGTCCACGCTGGTCAACCGCATCATCGGCCGCCGCGAGGCGGTCGTCGAGGATGTGCCCGGCGTCACCCGCGACCGGGTGACCTACGAGGCCAACTGGCGTGGCCGCCGCTTCACGGTCGTCGACACCGGCGGCTGGGACCCCGACGCCACCGGCATGGGGCTGCGCATCGCCGAGCAGGCGCAGGTCGCGGTCGAGCTGGCCGACGTCATCGTGTTCGTGGTCGACGCGACCGTGGGCGCGACCGACTCCGACGAGATCGTCGGCTCGGTGCTGCGCCAGGCCGGCAAGCCGGTCATCCTGGCCGCCAACAAGGTCGACAACCAGCAGCTCGAGCTGGAGGCCGCCGCGCTGTGGTCGCTCGGCCTCGGCGAGCCGTACCCCGTCTCGGCCCTGCACGGCCGTTCCAGCGGCGACCTGCTCGACGTCGTGCTCGACGCGCTGCCCGAGACGCCGCGCGAGACCTTCGCCGCCGAGCGCGGCCCGGCCCGGGTGGCGCTGCTCGGCAAGCCCAACGTCGGCAAGTCGTCGCTGCTGAACAAGCTCGCCGGCGAGGAGCGGGTGCTGGTCGACCCGATGGCCGGCACCACCCGCGACCCGGTGGACGAGCTGATCGAGCTGGGCGGCCGCACCTGGCGCTTCGTCGACACCGCCGGCATCCGGCGGCGCGACCGCGAGCTGCAGGGCGCCGACTTCTACGCGGCCATGCGCACCCGCTCCGCGCTGGACCGCTCGGAGGTGGCGGTCGTCCTGATCGACGCCAGCGAGCCGCTCACCGAGCAGGACCTGCGGATCATCGGCCTGGTGATCGAGTCGGGCCGGGCCATGGTCGTGGCGTTCAACAAGTGGGACCTCGTGGACGAGGACCGCCGCTACTACCTGGAGAAGGAGATCGACCGGCAGCTCGTCCGCACCCCGTGGGCGCTGCGGGTCAACATCTCCGCCCGCACCGGCCGCCACGTGGAGCGGCTCGTCCCCGCGCTGGAGAAGGCGCTGGAGTCGTGGTCCACGCGGGTCCCCACGGCCAGGCTCAACGCCTTCCTGACCGAGCTGGTGCAGCAGACTCCGCCGCCGGTGCGGGGCGGCAAGCAGCCGAAGATCCTGTTCGCCACCCAGGCGTCGGTGGAGCCGCCGAAGTTCGTGCTGTTCACCTCGGGGTGGCTGGAGGAGACCTACCGGCGCTTCATCGAGCGGCGCATCCGCGAGGAGTTCGGCTTCGCCGGGTCGCCCATCGAGGTGACCATGAAGATCCGCGAGAAGCGCAAGGGCGGCGCTTCTTCCTCCTCCTCGCAGCAGCGCAAGTAGCCGCAGGGAGCCGCAAGGAGCAAGGAGACGGTCGATCAAGGGCGTGGCAGGGTCCTGCCACGCCCTTAATCGCGTTGCCCCGCCTCCCGGTCGGCCGCTAACATCCACGGCTAACGCGTTGACGGAGACGAGTAGCCGGGAACCCGCGCGGGCCGAGAGAGCCGCCGGCAGCTGTGAAGGCGGTCCCACGCCCTCCCGGTGAAGACACTCCCGAGTGCGGGGAGGAAATGCCCCGCCGGCCTGACCCCCGTCACAGGGTCGCCGAGGCCGTCCCGTCACGGGGCGGCGAAAGTGCGGTGGCACCGGGAGCTCCCTTCTCCCCCGCACTCCCAAGGGATCACGCACATCCTCCGAGGAGTTGTGATGATCTCTCGTGTCCTGTCGGCGGAGCTCAAGGAGCACGCCGGCCAGAGAGTGACGATCGCCGGCTGGGTCCATCGCCGCCGGCGGCTGAAGTCCGTGTCCTTCCTGCTGGTCCGCGACCGGCGCGGCGTGTCCCAGGTCGTCGTCCCGCGCGGGACGGCGCTCCCGGCCGAGGAGAGCGTCGTCCGGGTCACCGGGCTCGTCCGGTCCGGCACGCAGGCGCCCGGTGGAGCCGAGCTGACCGGCCCCCGCATCGAGGTGCTGGCGGAGCCCGCCCAGGCGCCGCCGTTCGGCCTCTACCGGCCGGTCGTGACGGCCGAGCTGCCGGTCGTCCTCGACCACGCGCCCGTCGCCCTGCGCCACCCGCTGCTGCGGGCGCCGCTGGAGATCTCCGCGGCGAGCGTGGCCGGGTTCCGGGCGGCGCTCGACCGGCTCGGGTTCACCGAGATCCACACGCCGAAGCTCGTCGCCTCGGCCACCGAGTCCGGGGCGAACGTCTTCTCCGTCGACTACTTCGGCCGGCCCGCCTACCTCGCCCAGTCGCCGCAGTTCTTCAAGCAGGCGATGGTAGGCGTGTTCGAACGGGTCTACGAGGTCGGGCCGGTGTTCCGGGCCGAGCCGCACGACACCGTGCGCCACCTGGCCCAGTACACGAGCCTGGACGCCGAGCTGGGGTTCGTCCGCGACCACCGCGACGTGATGGCCGTCCTGCGCGAGGCCCTGGCGGGCATGCTGGAGGCGGTACGGCTGCGCGCCGCCACCGCCGTCGAGGCCCTGGACGCCGCCCTGCCCGAGGTGCCGGCCGAGATCCCGGCCGTCCACTTCACCGAGGCCAAGCGCCTCAGCGGCGAGGACGGCGAGCCCGACCTGTCACCGGCGCAGGAGCGGTGGCTGTCGGAGTGGGCGCTGCGCGAGCACGGGTCGGAGTTCCTGTTCGTCACCGGCTACCCGATGGCCAAGCGGCCCTTCTACACGCATCCCGACCCGGCGCGGCCCGGCCACTCCAACGGGTTCGACCTGCTGTTCCGGGGGCTGGAGCTGGTGACGGGCGGGCAGCGGCTGCACCGCCACCAGGACTACCTGGACGCGCTGGCCGCCCGGGGCGAGCCGGTGGAGCCGTACGAGGGGTACCTGCGGGCGTTCGAGCACGGGATGCCGCCGCACGGCGGGTTCGCCATCGGGCTCGAACGCTGGACGGCTCGCCTGACGGGCGCGCCCAACATCCGGCAGGCGGCGCTGTTCCCGCGCGACCTGCACCGCCTCTCGCCCTGACACGCCGCCCGCTCGGCCGCCCCCTCTCGCCCTGACGTGTCGCCGCTCAGGCGCCGCGTCCGGGCATGAGCGCTCAGGCGCCGCGTCGGGGCATGAAGAGGGCGGCCGCGGCGCCGACCAGGCACAGCACCGCCGTCACCAGGAACATCTCGGTGTACTCCAGGTGCAGCGCGGCGTCGACCCGGGCCAGGTAGTCCGCCATCCGGCGGGCGTACACCGCCGGGTCGACGCCGAACGGCAGCGGCGTGTCCAGGTGCGCCGTCAGCGACTGGAACCGGTAGAACCCCCAGGCCGACACGCCCGCGATGCCGATCAGCATGCCCATCATCCGGGCCACCACCACGGCGGCCGAGGCCACGCCGTGCTGGACGGCCGGCGTCACGCGCAGCACGGCCGCCGACACCGGGGCGATGACCAGGCCCAGCCCCAGCCCGGCGATCACCAGGTCGACGTCCATCTGCGTCCGGGCGGCGGCCAGGTCGAGCGGCCAGCGGCTCATCAGCGCGTAGCCGGCCGTGGCCACCAGCAGACCGGCCACGGCGACGATCCGGTCGCCCAGCCGGCGCGCCAGCAGCCCGCCCGCCAGGGCGCCCACGGGCAGCGCGATCAGGAACCGGCCCAGCACCTGCCAGGCCGCGTCCAGCGCCTCCATCTCCAGCAGCGTCTGCGCGGCGAACTGGACGAACACCATGGTCACGAGGAGCGCCGCGCCGGTCAGGAAGCTGACGCCCAGCGTGGCCAGCAGCGGGCCCTTGCGGGTGCCGGACAGGTCGAGCAGGCGTACGGGGGAGCGGATCTCCCACCAGACGAACGCCGCGCCCGCGAGCAGGCCGGCCCCGATCAGCGGCAGCCCCCAGGGCGGGAGCACGGCCTTGGCCGGGTCCGGGTTGTACAGGCCGGCCACCAGGAGGGCCAGGGCGAGCGCCAGCAGCGCCCCGCCCTTCCCGTCGATCCGCTCGGCGGCCGGCGCGGCCCCCGGACCCGCGACGGCCCCCGGACCGGCGACGGCGTTCTTCGGGAGGCGGCCGGGGGAGGGGACGGCGACCTGGACGGCGACGGCGGCCAGGACGGCGAGCGGGACGTTGATCCAGAAGATGGCGTGCCAGCCGCCCAGCTCGACCCCGAGGAACGACGTCCGGGAGATCTTCGCCAGCGCCCCGCCGTACAGGGGGCCGAGGGCGCTGCCCAGTTCCTGCGCCGCGCCCACGGCGCCCAGCGCGGTGGCCCGTTCCCGCTCCTCCCACAGGTCGCCGATGAGCGCCATCGTGATCGGCAGCAGCGCGCCGCCCGCCACGCCCTGGATCGTCCGGCCGGCGACCACCATGACCTCGCCGGCCGCCAGCGCCGTCAGCACCGAGCCGATCGCGAACGCCGCCAGGCAGAGGTGGATGAGGGGCTTGCGGCCGTACCGGTCCGAGAGCCGGCCGAGCAGCGGCATCGCCGCCACGTACCCCAGCAGGAACCCGGTGACCACGGGCGTGACCCGCTCCAGGCGGTTGACCGGGATGCCGATGTCCTCGGCGATGTCGATGAGCACGGTCACGACCACGTAGGCGTCGAGCGCGGCGAGCAGCACCACCGCGCCGCCGACCCCCAGGGCGACCCCCCGGGCCGCCCGCACCGGCCGTTCCCCGCTGTGGAGGAGGCCCATCAGCTCATCCCGCCGAGGGCGGCGGCGTGATCGTGACCGGCGCGTCGTAGTCGCTGAAGGCGACCGTCACCGTGCCGTCCTGCAGCGGCAGCACCACCTTGGTGAGCCTGCTGGTGGCCTTGTCCACCCAGACGGTGCCGTTGACGCCCTGGGTGACGCCCGGCACCAGCGTGCCGAGCACCGGGCCGGAGAACGTCGTCGCGACCCGGTAGGCGCCGTTCTCCTCCGCCTCCACGCGCGGGTCGCCGGCGGTGGCGAGCAACTGGGGAACCCCCTTGTCGGGGCTCAGGATGAGCGAGGGGTCGTAGAGCTGCGCCAGCTCCTTGCGGGTGAGCCTCTGGAACCCGCCGGTCGGCCCCTTGAAGTGGACGGTGTCGCCGACCAGCGCGAACGTGATCTCCTGGAGGCTGCCGAGCACCTCCAGGCTGATCGTCCCGTCGGCGTCGCCGGCGGCGGTGAGGCGGCCGTCGGCCTGCTTCAGCGGCACCTTCGGCTTGCCCTCGGTGGTGATGGAGAACGAGGCCGACTTGACCGTCTTCATGGCCTCCGACGCCTTCTTCATCAGGTCGGGGCCGGCGGGCAGCTCCGCGCCGCCACCCGACGAACAGGCCGACACGAGCGCGACAAGAACGACGAGCAGCAGCTTTCTCAGCATGAGCGGATCGTAGCGAGCGGCCGGATCCGAGCGCGCGGCTCGCCGGTATCGGTTGGGTGTCGGCGCCCCTCCGGGCCCCCGTCAGCGCAGTTTCTTCAGGTGCTCGACGATCGGCCGGTACGCCTGCTCCAGCGCGTCGAGCTGGTCGTCGGTGAGCCGGTCGATGAAGTGCTCGCGCACGCTGGCCACGTGGTGGGGCGCCACGCGCTGGATGGTCTCCCAGCCCTCGTCGGTCAGCACCGCGAACGTGCCGCGCCGGTCGTCGCGGCACTCCTCGCGGGCCACCAGGCCCTTGGCCTCCATGCGGGAGATCTGGTGGGACAGGCGGCTGCGCGACTGGATCGTGGCGTCGGCCAGATCGCTCATGCGCATGCGCCGGCCCGGGCTCTCCGAGAGGTTGACCAGGATCTCGTAGTCGTTCACGGACAGTGAGTGTTCCTGCAGCTCACGGTCGAGCCGGTGCATGAGCAGCTTGTGCAGGGCCAGCTGGGTGCGCCAGGCACGCTGCTCGGCGGGGGAAAGCCAGCGGGGCGCGCTCATGATCTCCAATCTAGCGCACGCTGAGTGATGCCACCCCGGCGACCGCCGGGCCGGCCGGCGGCCACGACGCGGGCGACGCCCACGACGAGCATGATCACCAGGGCTTATCGGGGAACGGGCACCCGGCGGCAGGCCGTATCTGTGACGACGGCCACCACGACGTCCCCCTCGGCCGTCCATTCGAGCACGTGGCGCCCCGTCCAGTCGATCTCGGCGGCGCGCATCCGGTCCAGCGCCAGCTCGCCCCGCTTGATCAGCGCCTCCTTGCGGGCCCACAGGCGGATCAGCGCGTCGTTGCCGGTGACGCTCCGGCGTTCGGCGGGCGTCAGCGCGATCTCCGCCAGCGTCGCGTCGAACGGGCCCGACGGCACGCGCTCCGCGTCCGCGCCCACCCGGCCGTCGCCCGCCGCCGCGCAGACGTAGCCGCGCGTGTGGCTGAGGCTGACGCCGAGCGAGGGCGCCTGCTCGATCGACGGCCGGCCGTGGCCGGGGCCGTGGACGTCGCAGTGCTGCACCAGCGTCAGCTCCTCCGGGCGGGCGCCGAGAGCGGCGGCCGCGCACTGCCGTACGAGGAGATGGGCGGCGACGAACGCGGCCCGGTCGGCGTCGAACGCGAACCGCGCGGCCCGCTCCCTCTCGACGGGGGTGAGCCAGTCCTCGGGGGCGCGCACCTGGTCGGGGCGTCCCCCCATCGCCACGGGGCCGATCGTCACCCTCGCGATCTTACGACCCCGGGGCCGGAGCGCATGACCAGGATTTCACCGGTGGGCGGCACCCGGCTGATCCCCCGAAAACTAGGATGGGGTGATGTCCGCCCAGCTCCGGGGAACGGCCGGGGGTGCGCCATGGTTCGGCTGATCAGGCGTGAGCTGGAGGCGCTGCGCGAGCGCTGCGCCGGGCGCGTGATCACGGAGCAGGACGTCCTCTACGACTCCGCCCGCGCCGTCTGGAACGGCGCCGTCGACCGCCGGCCCGCCGCGATCGTCCGCTGCGCCGGTCCGGGCGACGTGTCGGCGGCGATCAGGTTCGCCCGCGAGGAGGAACTGGAGCTCTCGGTACGCGGCGGCGGCCACAACTTCGGCGGCTCCGCCGTGACCTCCGGCGGCCTCATGCTCGACCTGAGCGCGCTGCGCCGCGTCCGCGTGGACCCCGGCACCCGCCGCGCCGTCTGCGAGGGCGGCGCCACCTGGGCCGACCTCGACGCCGCCACGCAGGCGCACGGCCTGGCCACGCCCGGCGGCACGGTCAGCCACACCGGCGTCGCCGGGCTGACGCTGGGCGGCGGGTTCGGCTGGCTGACCCGGGCGCACGGGCTCACCGCCGACAACCTGATGTCGGCCGACGTGGTGCTGGCGGGAGGCGAGTACGTGCACGCCTCGCCCCGCGACCACCCCGACCTGTTCTGGGCCCTGCGGGGCGGGGGCGGCAACTTCGGCGTCGTCACGGGCTTCACCTTCCGGCTGCACCCGGTCGGGCCGGAGGTCCGCGTCGCGTTCCTGTTCTGGGAGATCGAGCGCGGGACGGAGGCGCTCGCGGCGGCCGAGGAGACGATCGCCGGGCTGCCCCGGCGCGCCGGGGTGCTGACGGCGTGCGGCCTGACCGCGCCGCCGCTGCCGTTCGTGCCGCCGGAACACCGGGGCCGGCTCGGCCACGCCCTCCTGATCGCCGGCTTCGGCTCGGCGGAGGAGCACGCGGCCACGGCCGAGCGGGCCGCGCAGGCGCTGCGGCCGCTGTTCGCGTTCGCCGAGGCCATGCCGTACACGCGGCTGCAGACGTTCCTGGACGACAGCGCCCCGTGGGGCGTCCACGCCTACGAGAAGGCGCTGGACGTGACCGGGATCGGCCCCGAGGCGGCGGCCACGCTGAACGAGCAGGCGGCCCGCAAGACGTCGCCGATGTCGTTCATGCCGTCGTTCCGGCTCGACGGGGCGTTCTCGGACATGGACGACGCCGCCACCGCCTACGGCGGGTCGCGCGCGCCGCACCACACGCTGTCGTTCATGGCGCTGACCCCGTCGCCCGAGGCGCTGCCGGCCGAGCGGGCGTGGTCGCGGGCCGCCTGGCAGGCGATGCTCCCGCACGCCACCGGCGCCGGGTCGTACGTGAACTTCCAGGTGGAGGCCGACGCGGACCGGGTGCGCCGCGCGTACGGGGCGGCCAAGTACGCCCGGCTGGCGGCGGTGAAGGCGGTCTACGACCCCGGCAACGTCTTCCACCTCAATCCCAACATCCGGCCGTCCTGACGGCGCCGTCCGCCGGTCACGGCACCGTCCGGTACGTCGTCTGGAAGGTGCCGTCGTCGTCGAGGATGTGGAAGGCCAGGGACGGCGGGACGTCCGGGTCCACCAGGTCCGCCTCCCACGGCAACCGCAGGCTGTTGACCACGCCCGGCGCCGAGCGCAGCGGGCGGCCGCCCAGGCTGGAGGCGACCGCCGCGTGGCAGTGGCCGAACAGGATCGCCGCGACGTTGGGCCGCCCGGCCACCAGGGCGGCGAGGCGCTCCGGGGCCCGCTGGCCGATGGTGTCCAGGTAGGGGTGGTGCAGGACGATCGGCTGGTGGTGGAAGGCCACGAACACCGGCACGTCGGCGGGCGTCTCGTCCAGAGCGGCGGCGAGCCAGTCGAGGGTCTCGTCGGCCAGATGGCCGCCGTCCTCGCCGGGGATGGTCGAGTCGCACAGCGCGAACACGGCCTTCGGGGTGCGGTGGAGCCGGTTGACCGGGCCGTCGCCGGGCGCCTCGCCCAGGAGCACGCGCCGGAACTCCGCCCGGTCGTCGTGGTTGCCCGGGCAGAAGAACGTGGGATGGCGCAGGTCGAGCAGCTTGCGCGCCTCCTCGTACTCGTCCGCGCGGCCATGGTCGGCGACGTCGCCGGTGACCAGGACCGCGTCGAAGTCGTACGGCAGGTCGTTCAGGAACTCCGCGACCTTGAGCGTGCGCAGGCTGCTGCGGGGCTCCCCGTCGATGTGGGTGTCGCTGAGGTGGGCCACCACGATCATGGCTGTCGTCCTTCCGTCGTCTGGACGGGACACTATCGACCCACTGGACCAGTATTAAGATCCGGTCATATGCCGGAACATTGGGCCAGTTGGGACCTCCACGTCGAACTGGGTGGGGAGGGCGGGCGGCGCCGCCGCCTGGAGGACGCCCTGCGCGACGCGGTCAGGACGGGCCGGCTGTCCCCCGGCGCGCGCCTGCCCTCGACCCGGGGACTGGCCCACCAGCTCGGCCTGGCCCGGGGCACCGTCAGCGCCGCCTACGACCAGCTCGCCGAGGAGGGCTACCTGACGATCCGCGCCGGATCGGGAACCACCGTCGCCGACGTCCCCCGGCCGGTCCCGGCGCCCGCGGGCCCGCCCGGCACGCCGGCCGCGCCCCGCCATGACCTGCGTCCGGGCCTGCCCGACCTCAGCGCCTTCCCCACGCGCGCCTGGCTCGCCGCCACCCGCCGCGTCCTCGCCGCCGCCCGGCCGGACGTCTTCGGCGCCGGCGACCCGCAGGGCCACGTGGCGCTGCGCACGGCGCTCGCCGGCTACCTCGGCCGCACCCGCGGCGTGGTCGCCGGCCCGGACCGCGTCGTGGTCGTCTCCGGCTACTACCAGGGGCTGAACCTGCTCAGCCGCGTGCTCGCCGCTTCCGGAACCCGTACGGCCGCCGCCGAGGACCCGGGCCACAACCTCTTCCGCGACGCCGTGCGCCGCGCCGGGCTCACCGTCCTGCCCCTGCCCGTCGACCACCACGGCGCCCGGATCGACGCGCTCACCGCGGGCACGGGGGCGGCGTTCCTCACCCCCACCCACCAGTACCCGACCGGTGTGCCGCTGCACGCCCGGCGCCGCCAGGCGCTGACCGCCTGGGCCCGGGCCGGCGGCGCGGTGATCGTCGAGGACGACTACGATGGCGAATACCGCTACGACCGCCAGCCCGTCGGCGCCCTGCAGGGCACCGCCCCGGACCACGTCGTCTACTGCGGCACCGTCTCCAAGACCCTCGGCCCCGCCCTGCGCCTGGCCTGGATGGTCCTGCCGCCCCACCTGGTGGCGCCGATGGTACGGGCAAAGCAGGAGGCCGACCTCTACACCGAGACCCTGGGCCAGCTCGTCCTGGCCGACCTGATCAGCAGCCACGCCTACGACCGCCACATCCGCGCCGCCCGGCTGCGCTACCGCAGGCGCCGCCACCTCCTCCTCGACCGTGTCGCGGCGCTCCCGGGCCTCACCGCGCACGGGGTCCCCGCCGGTCTGCACACCCTCCTCACCCTCGCCCCGGGAAGCACCCTGGGAAGCGCCCTGGGAAGCGCCACGGAGGAGCGGCTGCTGGCGGCCGGCGCGCGGCGCGGCGTCGCCCTGCGCGGTCTCACCGAGCTCCACCACGACGCCACGGGCCGCCCCCAGGGCGTCCTGGTCGGCTTCGCCGCCCCGCCCGAACACGCCTACCCGGCGGCTCTGGACGCCCTGACCGCGGCCTTCGCCGAGGCCCTCGGCCGCCCCGGGTGACGCGGTGGTGGTTCAGCGCAGCAGCGACGCCATCCACGACTCGACGTCGTCCGCCCGGCGCGGCAGCGCGTCCGACATCAGGCGGGCGCCGTCCGCCGTGATCACCAGGTCGTCCTCGATGCGGACGCCCAGGCCGCGGAACTCCTCCGGCAGCGTGAGGTCGTCAGGCTGGAGGTACAGGCCCGGCTCGACGGTCAGCACCTGACCCTCCTCCAGCACGCCGTCCAGGTACGTCTCGGCCCGCGCCCGCGCGCAGTCGTGGACGTCCAGGCCCAGCATGTGGCCGCTGCTGCACAGCGTGTAGCGCCGGTACAGCCCGGACTCCATGAGCGCGTCCACCGGGTCCTTCAGCAGCCCCCAGTCGCGCAGCCCCTCCGAGATGACGCGCATGGCCGCCAGGTGGAAGTCGCGGAAGCGGGCGCCCGGCCGGAGCGTCGCGATGGCGGCCTGCTGCGCCTCGTACACCAGGTCGTACACCTGCCGCTGCACCGTGCCGAAGCGGCCCGACAGCGGCAGCGTGCGCGTGACGTCGGCCGTGTACAGCGTGTCCGTCTCGACGCCCGCGTCGAGCAGCAGCATGTCGCCGTCGCGCAGCCGCCCGTCGTTG
Organism: Nonomuraea montanisoli; assembly: GCF_013363975.1. Lineage (GTDB taxonomy): Bacteria > Actinomycetota > Actinomycetes > Streptosporangiales > Streptosporangiaceae > Nonomuraea > Nonomuraea montanisoli. The sequence continues at coordinate 107,111 of NZ_JABWGN010000009.1, forward strand.
CGGATCCAGTGGAGCACGCAGGCGTGGGCGCCGGAGGCCACGATGCTCTCGTAGCCCACCGCGTTGCCCTCCAGCCGCGAGCGCAGCCCGAAGACGCCCTCCAGGTACCGCTCGCCGCGCGGGTGGCCGAGCGCCGCCGGCAGGGCGCGCACCACGTCCTCGAAGCCGCGCGCCGTGGCGTCCACGGCCGCCTGCAGCTCGCCGACCTCCCACTCGTCCTTGACCAGCCGCATCTCCGACAGGAACGACTCCAGCTCCGCGTCGCCCCCGCCGGACGGCACCAGCGCGTCGATCCGGGCGTCCACGCCGCGCAGCACCCGGGCCGGGCCCTTGAGGTCGAGGTCGCGGATGTGCGCGCACTCCATCTGGAACAGCAGCGCCGCCTCCGCCAGGTCGGGCCGCCGGCCCACCCAGAACTCGCCGTAGCGCCGGTCGCGGTAGAACTCCTCGCCCTCCTCGCGCGGCGAGCGCGGCCGGAGGTACAGCGTGGCCTCGCCGGACGGCTCCACGACGAGCACGTCGTCCGGCTCGCCCGCGCCCGTCAGGTACGCGTACGCGCTGTGCGGCCGGAACCGGTGGTCGCAGTCGTTGCTGCGCGTCCTCAGCGTCCCGGACGGCACGACCAGCCGCTCGCCCGGGAAGCGCGCCGCCAGCGCGGCGCGGCGCTTGGCCGCCCACGGCGCCACCGGCAGCGGCTCGACGTCGGCGCGCCGGGTGTCGGCCCACCCCGTGCGCATGAACGCGGCCAGGGCCTCGGTGACGGGCAGGTCGTGGCTTCCGGTGTTGAGCTGTTCGGTCATGGGTGAGGGTCCTGACGGCTGGGGGCGGGCGGTCCCTCCCGGCGGAGGGGCCTCGGGTACGCAGGCAGCCTACGGGAACCCTTGACGGTGTCCCCACCGGGTTGCTTGCCTGGTAGACACCCGGTCGGGCGGTTGGCAGCGGCGCCCGGCGGGTACCTGAGAGCCGAGGTGGTGCACATGCTCGTCAAGACGATCCTGCGCAACAAGGGCAGCCAGGTGACGACCGTGCCCCCTGAGGCGACGGTCCGCGAGCTCCTGGCGGCGCTGGCCGAGCACAACATCGGCGCCGTGGTGGTCTCCTCCGACGGCGCCACGATCACCGGAATCGTGTCCGAACGCGACATCGTGCGTCATCTGCACGACCGGGGCGCCGACATCCTCGAACTCCCCGTCTCGTCGATCATGACGTCGGAGGTGCGGACCGTCAGCATGGCGGACAACGTCGACGAGCTGCGCAAGACGATGACGACCCATCGTTTCCGGCACGCGCCGGTCCTCGACGAGGGACGGCTCGCGGGCATCGTGAGCATCGGCGACGTGGTCAAGAGCGCGATCGAGGAACTGGAGACGGAGAAGGCGTCGCTGGTCGACTACCTCCACCGGTGACGGCCCGGCCGGCCGTTGACACGGGTGGGACGCTTGTCCGGTGATGTACGGACCTGACCACCCGGGGGACTATCCGCGGGCCTCCAGCAGCCCGGTCGTCATCCTGCTGGTGTCGGGGCTGACCGGTCTGGTGGGGTTCCTCATCGGGTTCGTCGCGGGGTTCGGCGCGACGGAGACGGCCGCCGAGCCCGTGCCGCGCATGACGATGCGGATGGAGCCGCCCTCGGAGTCCACGGTCCCCCCGGCCACCGCCCCGCAGGCCACCGCCCCGACGGCGGGCGTCCCGACGGCCGGCGCGGCGCCGTTCAGCGGCGCGCCCACAGCAGCGTCCACCGGCGTGCCCGTCGTGACGTCCACCGGCGCGCCCGCCATGACGTCCACCGGCGTGCCCATCGTGACGTCCACCGGCGCGCCCGCCGCGCCCTCCCTGCCCGGCCCGGTCGTGACCGCCCTCGCCGAGGGGCCCGCGGGCGCGCGCCGCACGCTCCTGGTCGGCGTGGACATCCAGCCGGGCACCTACCGGACGTCCGGCCCGGTCGAGGGCCAGCCCATGTGCTACTGGGCGCGCCTGCGGGGGACCGCGGCGCGGGCCGCCGACGTCATCGCGGCCGACATGCCCCGCGGCCCGGCCACCGTCGTCATAGCCCCGACGGACAAGGCGTTCCAGACGTACGGCTGCACCGGGTGGACCCGCGCCTGAGGCGAACGGGCCCTGGGGACGAGCTGGCAGTGGCAGCTCTCCTCCCTGCCCGCCCGCCCGTTCCTCGACGTGCAGATGTACGACATCGACGGCTTCGACGCCAGGGACGGCGCCGTCGTCAGGGCGCTCAAGGCCGACAGACCCGGCCGGGGCGTCGTCTGCTACATCAGCGCCGGCTCGGTGGAGGACCGGCGTGCCGACGCCGGGCGGTTCCCCGCGTCCGTGATCGGCAAGGAGCTCGACGGCTGGGAGGGCGAGCGCCGGCTCGACATCCGCCAGTACCGCGGCAGGCTCGGCGAGATCATGAAGGCCCGCCTGGACATGTGCGGGGCGGCCGGGTTCGACGCCGTCGAGCCGGACAACGTCGACGGCTTCTCGAACGACACGGGCTTCCCGCTCAGGGCCTCCGACCAGCTCGCCTACAACGCCTGGCTGGCCAACGAGGCGCACCGGCGGGGCCTGTCGGTCGCGCTCAAGAACGACGTCGAGCAGATCCCGCGCCTCCTGCCGTACTTCGACTTCGCGCTCAACGAGGAGTGCTGGTCCAACGACGAGTGCACCACCGCGCAGAACGACGGCGCGTACGGCTACGACCAGTTCGTCCAGGCCGGCAAGGCGGTGTTCCAGGTCGAGTACGCGCTGCCCGTCAGCCGGTTCTGTCCCCGTTCGAACGCGCAGAACTTCAACTCCCTGCGCAAGAGGCTGGAGCTCGGCCCCGAACGCACCCCCTGCCGCGGCGTCTGACCCGCCACGCCGAAGCTGCTCGACCTGGGCGGGGCGGCGTAGGAGGATGCACCCAGGCGACCCCGAGGAGGACGACATGCCGGTGCTGCGGAGTCTCATCGAGAGTGTGCGCGACGGGCGGATCGAGGTGATCGACCTGACCGCGCCCCTGTCCGAGGAGACGCCGATCCTCCGGCTGCCCGAGCCGTTCAGCAACGCCAGTCCATTCCGGTTGGAGGAGATCAGCCGCTACGACGACCGTGGCCCGGCCTGGTACTGGAACGACATCCACACCAATGAGCACACCGGCACCCACTTCGACGCGCCGATCCACTGGGCCACCGCCCGCGACGGCGAGGACGTCTCCCAGGTGCCGCCGCGCAGCCTGCTCGCCCCCGCCGTCGTCCTCGACTTCTCCGCCGAGGCGGGCAAGGACCCCGACTTCCTGCTCCAGATCGCCCACGTCAAGGAGTGGGAACGGGCCAACGGCCCGCTGCCCGAGGGCGGCTGGCTGCTCTACCGCACCGGCTGGGACACCCGCTCGGGCGACCAGGCCGCGTTCCTCAACGCCGACGAGAGCGGCCCCCACACGCCCGGCGTCTCGGTGGAGTGCGCGCGCTGGCTCGCCGAGGAGACGCCCGTCCTCGGGATCGGCGTCGAGACCGTCGGCACCGACGCGGGCGCCGCCCACTCCTTCGACCCGGCGTTCCCCTGCCACTCGTTCCTGCTGGGCGCCGGCAAGTACGGCCTGACCCAGCTGCGCAACCTCGACCGGCTCCCGGTCACCGGCGCCGTGGTGATCGCGCCGCCGCTGCCCATCGTCGGCGGCTCCGGCAGCCCCGTGCGCGTCCTCGCCCTCGTCGAGCACGAGACGGGGCAGGCCGGGTGATCGTCGCCGAGGCGGTCGGGCGGACGCTCGCCTCACTCGGCGCCGAGGTCGTCTTCGGCGTCGTAGGAAGCGGCAACTTCCACGTCACCAACGCCCTCGTGGCGCACGGCGCGCGCTTCGTCGCCACGCGGCACGAGGGCGGCGCGGCGACCGCGGCCGACGCCTACGCCCGCACCAGCGGCAAGGTCGGCATCGTGTCGGTCCACCAGGGGCCGGGCCTGACCAACGCGATGACGGGCGTCGCCGAGGCCGCCAAGAGCCGCACCCCGCTGGTCGTGCTCGCGGGCGAGGTCACCGACCCCCGCTCCAACTTCCACATCGACCAGGACGCCCTGGCGCGGGCCGTCGGCGCGGTGCCGCTGCGCGTCTCCGCCGGCGCCGACGCGGTCGAGCAGACGGTCACCGCCTTCCGCACCGCCTGGGACGAGCGGCGCACCGTCCTGCTCAACCTGCCGCTCGGCGCCCAGGCCGACGCCGTGCCGTGGCGCGGGCGGCTGGGCGAGTTCCTGGACCAGATCGTCGCGGCCGGGCGGGCGGCGGTGGCGGCGCCGCACCCCGCGCACACCGTGCCCGACGCCCGCGAGGTCGCGGAGCTGGCCGGGCTGCTCGCCGCGGCGCGGCGGCCGGTGTTCGTCGCCGGGCGGGGAGCCCGGCACGCCCGGCGCGAGCTGGCGGAGCTGGCCGGCCTCACCGGCGCCCTGCTCGCCACCTCCGCGGTCGCGCGCGGGCTGTTTCGGGGCGATCCGTGGGACCTGGACGTGAGCGGCGGGTTCGCGACGCCCGTCGCCGCCGAGCTGATCCGCGGCGCCGACCTCATCGTCGGCTGGGGCTGCGCCCTGAACATGTGGACCACCCGACACGGCGCCCTCGTCGGGCCGGACACGACGCTCGTCCAGGTCGACCTCGACGACGCCGCGATCGGCCTGCACCGCACCGTGCGGCTGGGCGTCATCGGCGACACGGCCGCCACGGCCCGCGCGGCGATCGCCGCCGTCACCGCCGAGGGGGCCCGCGAGCCCGACGGCGAGCGGGGCTACCGGTCGCCCGCGACGGCCGCGCGCATCGCGGCCGAGGGGCGCTGGCGCGCCGTGCCGTACACCGACGAGAGCGGCGGCGGCCGCGTCGACCCGCGCACGCTCACCATCGCCCTGGACGACCTGCTGCCCGCCGAGCGCACCGTGGCCGTCGACTCGGGCAACTTCATGGGCTACCCGTCGATGTTCCTGGACGTGCCCGACGAGCGGGGCCTCTGCTTCACCCAGGCGTTCCAGTCGGTCGGGCTGGGGCTCGCCACCGCCGTCGGCGCGGCCGTCGCGCGGCCCGACCGGCTCACGGTCGCCGCGCTGGGCGACGGCGGGGCGTTCATGGGCGCGTCCGAGCTGGAGACCGTCGTGCGGCTCGGGCTGCCCTTGGTGGTCGTGGTCTACGACGACGAGGCGTACGGGGCGGAGGTCCACCACTTCGGGCCGCACGGGCACCCGCTCGGGCTGGTGACGTTCCCGCCGGCCGACCTGGCGGCGATCGGCCGGGGGTACGGGTTCGACGCGGTCACCGTGACGGAGCCGGGCGACCTGTCAGGCGTCGCGGAATGGCTGGAGGGGGCTCGTGAGCGGCCCCTGCTGGTGCACGCCCGGGTGACCCGGGACCGGGCGTCGTGGTGGCTGGAGGAGGCGTTCAGGGGCCACTGAGGCGTGCCGGAGCCCTCCCAGGTCAGGGGGCTCGGCTCATCCCTCAGGTCAGTTTCCTGAAGCCGCGGGCCTCCTCGGCCGCCTCCAGGACCGCCTCCAGCGGGAGGTCCGCGCTCGCGGCCACCGCCGCGGCGATCGCCCCCTCGACGAACGGCACGTCGGCCAGCACGACCCGGCCCGGCTCCTCCACCAGGCGGGCCGTCAGCACCGAGCTGCCCAGGTCGGCGATCAGCACCAGGCCGTCGCCCTGGTCGGCGGCCCGCATCGCCCGTTCCACGAGGTCCACGCTGGTGCCCAGGCCGCCGTCCTCGGTGCCCCCGGCCGCCGTCACGGGGACCGCCTCCCCGGCGATGCCCCGGGCCAGCGCGGCCGTCTCCTGCGCCAGCCCGGCGCTGTGCGCGACCAGCACCACCCCGACCATCAGCCGGCCGCCGTCCGTGAGGCGGCGGTGGCCAGGGCGGCCACGATCAGCGCCGCCGACGCCGCGCCCGGGTCCTCGTGCCCCACGCTGCGCTCGCCCAGGTAGCTCGCCCGCCCCCGGCGCGCCGTCATCGGCACCGTCGCCCGCGCGCCGTCCGCCGCGGCCCGGGCCGCCCGCGTCAGCGCCTCCCGGGTCTCCAGCCCGTCCCGTACGGCCTGGGACAGCGCGCGCGACGCGGGGGCCAGCGCGTCGATCATCGTCTTGTCGCCGGCGGCGGCCTTGCCGAGCCGCTCCACCGCCGTGACGCCCGCCCCGAACGCCTCGGCGAACGCGGCCGGCGTCACGGAGGCGCCCGGCGCCTCACCGCTGTCCAAGGTCCTGCCCATCTGCCGGAACGCCGAGCCGTACAGGGGGCCGGAGGCGCCGCCCACGCGGCGGATCAGCGTCGCGCCCGCCGCCATGAGCGCCTGCGCCGGTGAGGACGGCGGCGTCTCCCGCAGCGCCCGCAGGACCTCGGAGAAGCCGCGGTCGAGGTTCGTGCCGTGATCGGCGTCGCCGATGGCGGCGTCCAGCTCGGTCAGCCGGTCCCGCTGCCGGGCGATCTCACCGGCCGCCTCCTCCAGCCAGGCCACGACGAACGCGGTGTCCAGCCCGCCTCCGCCCCCGGCCGCCGCCCCCGCGCCGCCGCCCGTCCCCGCGCCCGTCCCGGAGCCCGTCGCGCCGTCCGTTGCCGCGTTCATCAGCGTCCCCAGCGCAGCGCCGGGGTCTCCACCGGCGCGTCCCACAGCCGCGTCAGCTCGTCGTCCAGCCGGCACACCGTCACCGAGAAGCCCTGCATGTCCAGACTCGTCACGTAGTTGCCGACCAGCGAGCGCGCCACCCGCGCCCCCTTGCCCCGCGCGTACGCCTCCACCTCGGCGAACACCACGTACAGCTCCAGCAGCGGCGTGCCGCCCATGCCGTTCACCATGACGAGCAGGTCGCCCTCCAGCGGCAGGTCGCCGTGGATCGCGTCCATCGCCACCGCGGCCAGCTCCCCGGCCGGGGCGAACGGCGCCCGGGTGCGGCCCGGCTCGCCGTGGATGCCGATGCCCAGCTCCACCTCGCCCGCCGGCAGGTCGAACGTCGGCCTGCCGGCCGCGGGCGTCGTGCAGGAGGTGAGCGCGATGCCGAACGACCGGCTGCGCCGCCCCGTCTCCTCCGCCACGCGCGCCACCTCGGCCAGCGGCGCGCCCTCCTCGGCCAGCGCGCCCGCGATCTTCTCGACGAACACCGTCGCCCCCGTGCCGCGCCGTCCCGCCGTGTACAGCGAGTCCTGGACGGCCACGTCGTCCTCGACGAGCACGCTCGCCACCGTGACGTCGTCGCACAGCTCGGCGGCCATCTCGAAGTTCAGCACGTCGCCGGTGTAGTTCTTCACGACGTGCAGCACGCCGGCGCCGCCGTCGACCGCCCGGGTCGCCTCCATGATCTGGTCGGGCACGGGTGAGGTGAACACCTCGCCCGGGCAGGCCGCGTCCAGCATGCCGTACCCGACGAAACCGGCGTGCAGCGGCTCGTGGCCCGAGCCGCCGCCGGAGACCAGCCCGACCTTGCCCGGGCGCGGCCCCTCGGCGCGGAGCACCACGCGGTCGCGCACCCGCAGCCCCGGACACGCCGCGGCCATGCCGGTCAGGGCGTCGTCGACCAGCGACTCGGCGGCGTTGATGAGCTTCTTCATGGTCTCGACTTCTGCCCGTTTTCAGCCCGTCGCAAGCGTCGTAGCGTGGTGTGGCGTGGAGTCTTCCCGCCTCGCCTACGATCCGTACGACCCGGACGTGAACGCGGACCCGTTCCCGGTCTACGCGCGGTTACGCGCCGAGTCGCCGCTGTACCACAACCCGGAGCGCGGCTTCTGGGCGCTGTCCCGCCACGCCGACGTTTCCGCCGCGCTGGCCGACAGCGCCCGCTGCTCCAGCGACCACGGTCCCATGCTCGACCGGGGCGCGTGGGGGCCGCAGGCGCGCGCCTACCTGTCGTTCGTGGCCATGGACCCGCCCGACCACACCCGCATGCGGGCGATCGTCGCGCGCGGCTTCACGGCCCGCCGCGTCGCCGCCCTCGAACCCATGATCCGCGCCATCGCCCGCGGGTACGTCGCGCGGGCCGTGGAGAAGGGCTCCTTCGACTTCGCGCAGGAGCTGTCGGCCCGGATCCCGCTCGACGTGATCTCCGAGCTGATGGGCGTGCCTCCGTCCGACCGGGCCGGCGTGCGCCGCCGCTCGGCGCCGCTGACCGGCCGCTCCGAGGACGGGGCGGGCGGGCCGGGGGCGATGACCGAGCGCGGGCCGGGGGCGATGACGGAGGAGGCCGTGCGCGACCTGCTCTCCCTGGGCGGGTACTACGCCTCGATCGTGGCCGAGCGCCGGACCGCGCCGCGCGACGACCTGGTCTCCGTGCTCGTGGCCGACGGCGGGCTGAGCGACGAGGAGATCGTGGCGTTCATGTTCCTGCTCGTGGGCGCCGGCTCCGAGACCACCACCCACCTGCTCAACGCCGCGTGGTACTGGGCCTGGCGCGACCCCGCCCAGCGCGCCGCCGCGTTCGGCGGGGCGGTCGTGCCGTGGATGGAGGAGACGCTGCGCTTCGACACCCCCGCGCACGGCACGGCCCGCCGCCTGACCGAGCCCACCGAGCTGTACGGCACGCTCCTGCCGGCCGGGACGCGGATGTGGCTGCTCATCGGCTCCGCCAACCGCGACGAGCGGGTCTTCGCCTCGCCCGACTCCTACGACCTGACCCGCGACACCTCCAGGGCGATCAGCTTCGGCGCGGGCCGCCACCACTGCCTCGGCGCGCCGCTGGCCCGGCTGGAGGCCCGGGTCACGCTGGAGGAGCTCGTCCGGGCCGTGGATCCGGACTACGACGTGGACCCCGGCGGCATCGTGCGCACCGCCCACGCCAACGTCCAGGGGATGGTGCGGCTGCCCACCAGGGTGAAACCTAGGCTACCTTCGGCACATGGCTGAGATCGTGTACCCGCCGGTGATCGCCGCCGCGCGGACCCTCTTTCGCGTGCTCGACGTCCGCTTCCACCTCGAGGGGACCGAGCACGTGCCGCGGACCGGCGGGGCGGTGCTGGTGAGCAACCACATCAGCTACCTCGACTTCATCTTCGCGGGGTTCGCCGCTCTGCCGTCCAGGCGGCTGGTGCGCTTCATGGCCAAGCAGGACGTGTTCGAGCACCGTATCTCGGGGCCGCTCATGCGCGGCATGCACCACATCCCGGTCGACCGCGGGGCGGGGGCCGGTTCGTACGCGACGGCGCTGCGCAAGCTCAAGGCCGGCGAGGTGGTGGGCGTCTTCGCCGAGGCGACGATCAGCCGGTCGTTCACGGTCAAGGAGATCAAGAACGGGGCCATCCGCATGGCCCAGGCCACCAACGTGCCGGTCATCCCGGTGGCGCTGTGGGGCAGCCAGCGCATGTGGACCAAGGGCCGGCCCAAGGCGCTGACGCAGCGGCACGTGCCCGTCACGATCATCGTGGGCGAGCCGATGCACCCCAAGCGCGGCGAGGACGTCAACGCGCACACGACCGACCTGCACGACCGGCTGACGGCGCTGGTGGACCGGGCGCAGCGCACGTACCCGGAGATCCCGCCGGGCGTGTGGTGGCAGCCGGCGCATCTGGGCGGCACGGCGCCGACGCCGGAGGAGGCCGCCGCCATGGACGCCGCCGAGGCCGAGGCCCGCGCCAAGAAGGAGTAGCGCGGGCGCCGGCCCGGTTCAGGCGTAGAGGTACCAGCGATCGTTCTCGTAGGAGCAGCGGAAGGACGTCCACCAGCCCCACTGGATGCCCAGGTTGCCGCCGTTGTAGCAGTCGGGCTGCAGGTAGTAGACGTACCGGATGCTCTCGGCCTGCGCGGGCGCGGCCGTCATGGACAGGAGCACGCCGGTGGCCAGAGCGGCGGAGACGAGTAGGGCCCGTACCTTGCGCATCCGATTCCTCCCGGGGACATCGCACGAGGGACGCTGACCGGCTCACGAGGTGGTGAGCGGTGATCGCACTATCGCATCGGTCACCCCCGGGTGACAGGTCCGCGATCTCTGCGGGGGAGTGGGGCGGCCCTGACCAGGGCCGACGGGCGGACGGCGGCCGCAGGGCATGAAACGTTCATCGCACCACCGGGATCGGCGGCCGGTGCGGCGCATGGCTCCCAAGCGCTGAACGGCACGTGTCGGCCGGCGGCCGGTCTCGGGACGCCCGCCCGCCTCGATCCGCCTGGATCCGCCTGGATCTGCTTAGATCGCGGCCTGGTAGCTGCTGGCGCGCATGCCCGCCAGCAGGCCCGCCGTCTGCTCCGGCGTGAAGCGGCGTACCGGGTCCGGATGCAGCAGCCCCTCGATCAGCGGCCGGAGCACCCCGGCGCGGCGGGGCGGCGGGTAGCCGCCGCTGCGGGCCATGCCGAGCACGGTGGCCGCGTCCTGCCCCGGGTACGGCGGCTGCCCCTCCACCGCGCTGTACAGCGTGGCGCCGAACGACCACATGTCGGCCTCCTTGGTGGCCGGCCCGCCGTACAGCCGCTCGGGCGCCATGAACGCGGGAGTGCCCCGCAGCCTGCGCGAGGTCGTCATCCGGATGTCGCCCTCCGCGGTGGCGATGCCGAAGTCGGTCAGCACCACGCGGTCACCCGTCAGCATGACGTTCGCCGGCTTCACGTCGCGGTGCAGCACGCCGGCCTGGTGGGCGGTGCGTAACGCGGCGAGCAGGTGCTGGCCGATCGCGGCCACGGACTGGGCGGGCAGCGTGCCCACCTGCGAGAGCAGCTGGTGGAGGGAGAGCCCGTCGAGGTACTCCATCACGATCCAGAGCTTGCCGCCCTCTTCGATGAGGTCGTGGACGGTGATGATGTTCGGGTGCGTGAGGCGGGCGGCCATCCTGGCCTCCCGGAGGACACGCCGACGGACCATCTCGGCCTCGCCGGTCAGCGTCAGCTCCTTGAGCGCGACCTCACGATGGAGTAGCTGGTCGAATGCCCGCCAGACGACTCCCATACCGCCACGACCGGCCTCCTCGGTCAGGAGGTACCGTCCGCCGATCTCCCGCATGCCATCCCCTCGTTGCCCGAGGTAATCATGTCATCTCGCCACAGGTCATAGTGTGCCTAAACAGACGCGGATGTGCGGCGAACTGAATGATCGCTGGTCAACGGCATGGAAATTGGGCCTCGTGCGACACGCCACACCAGCCCGACGGCGGCCAGGGCGACGCCCGCGGCCCCCAGGAAGACCACCGGCAGCCCGGCGATCTCGCCCAGCAGGCCGCCGAGCGCGGCCCCCACGGGCATCCCGCCCATCCCGACCAACCGGTACGCGGAGTTGACCCGGCCCAGCAGCGCGGACGGGATGAGCCGCTGGCGGGTGGAGACCACGAGCACGTTGGCCGCGCCGCCGGCGACGCCCCAGAGGACGGCCGTCGGATAGAGCACCCACGCGACGGGCACCAGCACGGGCACCAGGTACAGCAGGGCGGACACCAGCCACGCGACCAGCAGGGTCCGGCCCTCGCCGAGCATCCCGGTCAGCCGCTCGGCCACCAGCGACCCGGCCACGGAGCCCACGGCCAGCGCGGACATCATGAGACCGTAGCCCTCGGGGGCGAGCCCCACGCGTGACCCGGGGCCCACGAGCCAGAGGACGAGGACGCCGAAGTAGGCGGCGCTGGCGGTGTTGAGCATGCCGGCGGAGATCGCCAGGGTGCGCAGCAACCGGTGCGCCCAGAGGTAGCGCAGCGCCTCCCGGATGTCCCTCCCGAGCCCGCCGGCCCCCTCGCCGACGCCCTTGCCGGCGCTCTCGTCGGTGCTCTTGCCGACGCCCTCGCCGACGCCCTCGCCGACGCCCTCGCCGACGCTCTTGTCGGTGCCCTCGTCGGTGCTCTCGCCGACGCCCTTGTCGGCGCTCTCGCCGGTGCCCTTGCCGACGCTCTCGGCGGAGCTCTCCCCGGTGCTCTCTCCGGTGCTTTCCGGGGTCCGCGCGCGGGGGGAGTAGTCCCCGCGCATCCCGAGCAGCAACACCCCCGCGGCGCCGTACAGCAGCGCGGGGGCGCCCAGGACGGCGACCGGCAGCAGCGCGACCAGGAAGCCCGCCAGCGGCGAGCCGAGGAACTCGTTGCCGATCATCTGGGCGCTCACGACGCGGCCGTTGGCGGCCGTGAGCCGGTCCGACGGCACCGTCATGGGCAGCACCGACTGGGCGGAGGTGTCCGCGAAGACCTCCGACACCCCGGAGACCAGCAGGACAGCCAGCATCGCCCACAGGTTCAACATCCCGGACAGGGCCAGCGCCCCGCCGAGCACCAGCACCCCGGCGCGGGCGGCGTTGGCGAGCACCATGATCCGCCGCCGGTCCGTGCGGTCGGCGATCGCCCCGGCGTGCAGGGCGCACAGTAACCACGGCAGCGTGACCGCGGCTCCCACCAGCGAGACCTGCGTCGGCGACCTGGTCATCGAGACCGCCAGCAGCGGCGCGCCGACCTTCAGCACGCCGTCCGCCACGTTCGACAACGCCGTGGACGACCACAGGAACGTGAACGCGCGCCCGAGACTAGGCATGGTTCCCTCCGATAGTGTGTAAGGGAAAGTGTGCATAGGTTTCTTTGCAAAGATAGGTGTGCACGGTGATGCAGAGCAAGGGCTATTCCGCACGGACCCTCGATGCCAAAGCGCTGAAGTCGTTCGCCCATCCGTTGCGCCTGCGTCTGTACGAACTGCTCGACGAGCACGGCCCCTCGACGGCCACCCGCCTGGCCGCGCTGCTGGAGCAGAACACCGGCGCCACGAGCTACCACCTCAGGGAGCTGGCCAGGCACGGCATGATCGAGACGGCGCCGGAGCTGGGCAAGGGCAAGGAGAAGTACTGGCGCATCGTGCCCGGCGGGTTCACCTACGGTGAGCCGTCGCAGGACGACCCGGAGGCGGCGAGCGCGTTCTCGTTCCTGCTCGACGACCTGATCCGGCAGCGCGGCGCCGAGCTGGCGCGGTGGCGCGCGGAGGCGACGGCGGCGCCCGAGGAGTGGGTCCAGGCCAGCGGCTTCGGCCGCCGGTCGCTCCGGCTCACGCCGCAGGAGGCGGAGGACATGAGGGATGAGGTCCTGGAGGTGCTGGACCGGTATCGCGTGATGGCGGATCAGCGGCAGGAACGCTCCGGGGGGAGGCCGGATCCGGCGCTCGGCCACGTGGTGGTGCACTTCGACACGTTCCCGGTGGGGGTGGCCGACGGCACGGACGAGGGCACGAACGAGGGGGTGGCCGAAGGCACGGACGAAGGCACGGACGACGGCACGGTGGGCCAAGGTGCCGAAGGAACGGAAGGTTCGGGCAGGGACGCCCGATAGAGAGGGCCGGTCGGTCATGGCGAAGCGTCCGACTGGTGAGCGTCCTGGCTGGTGGGCCTTCTGGATGGAATGTCTGTCGGGTTTGTCGGAGAGCCGCATGGGGCATCTCCGCTGAGCGGCGCCGGGGGCTTGGCGTGCCGCGTGGGGAGGGGGACCCATGCCAGTCGTCAGTGTGAAGGTCATCGAGGGCGTGTTCAGTGACGCCCAGAAGGCCGAGATGGTGCAGAAGCTGACCGACGCGATGGTCGAGGTCGAGGGCGAGAACATGCGCTCCCTGACCATGGTCATCGTCGAGGAGGTCAAGAGCGGTGACTGGGGCATCGGCGGCAAGCCGATGTCGACCGAGGACGTGAAGGCGGTCGCCGCGGGCATGTAGCGAGCGGCTGACCCGCCTGGCTGACCCGGCCGGTGGGCCCGCCCGGCTGACCCGGCCGGTGGGCCCGGCCGGTGGGCCCGCCCGGCCCGAGCGGTCAGTGAGACGGCGCGGTCTGAGCGGCGACCAGGTGCGCGTACGTGCCGCCCATGGCCATCAGCTCGTCGTGGGTGCCGCGTTGCGCGATCCGCCCCGCCTCCATGACGAGGATCAGGTCGGCGTCCCTGACCGTGCTCAGCCGGTGCGCGATGACGATCCGGGTCTGGACGAGCCGCCCCAGGTTGGCCTCGATCGCCGCCTCGGTGGCGCTGTCGAGGTTGCTGGTGGCTTCGTCGAGCAGCAGCACCTTCGGCTGCGACAGGACGGCGCGGGCCAGGGCGAGTCGCTGCCGCTGGCCGCCGGACAGGCCGAGGCCGTCGGTCAGCATCGTCTCGTATCCCATCGGCATCTCCATGATCTCGTCATGGAGCGCGGCCAGGCGGGCCGCGGCGACCACCCGGTCCAGGGAGGCGCCGGGGTCGTTGAGCGAGATGTTGTCCCTGATCGTCCCGTTGAAGAGGGACGGTTCCTGGGTGACCACGCCGAACTGGCGGCGCAGGGTGCCCAGGTTCAGCTCGCCGGCCGGGACGCCGTCGTAGCGGATCTCGCCCTCCACCGGACCGTGCAACGCCAGCAGCAGTCGCGCCAGCGTGCTCTTGCCCGACCCCGAGGCGCCGACCAGCGCGACCTTCTGTCCCGGCCGGATGGCGACCGAGACGTCCCGCACCGTCCACGGGCCGCGGGGGTCGTGCCGGAAGCTCACCCCGCGCATCTCCACCGCGCCGCGCAGCCGCAGCACCTCGATGCCCGTGCTCGGTTCGGGCTCGGAGGCCAGGATGTCCGACAGCCGGTCGAAGTGCGCGCCGGCCTGCTGGAGACTCTGCAGGCCGGTCATCAGCGAGCTCAGCGGGGTCAGCGCGCCGACCGCGACGGCGTTGAGCGCGATCAGCGTTCCCACCGTGAGCTGGCCGTCCAGTACGCGCCAGGCGCCCAGCCACATGAGTCCCAGCGGCGCCGCCATCCGGATCGCCGACAGCGCCGAGTCCAGGAAACCCCTCGTCAGGCCGGTGCGCACATCGGCGTTGAGCTGCCGGGCGAAGTGGGCCGACCACTGCTCCACCGCCCGCTTCTCCGCGCCGGACGCCTTCAGCGTCTCGATGCCGGTGATCGCCTGGATCAGGCTGCCCTGCGACGCGGACAGCGCGGTGAGCTCCTGCTGGGTCAGCGTGGCGATCCGGTTGGCGGTGGCCAGCAGCAGGACGCTCTGGAGCAGCGCCACACCGGTCAACGCCGCGCCGAAGACGGGGTCGTACAGGTAGACCAGGACGAGGTAGCCGACGGCGAGCGGCCCGTCCAGCAGCGCCGCCACGATCTGGCCGGTGAGGATGTCGCCGAGCGCCGAGACGCTCGCGGCGCGGGTCATCAGGTCTCCCTTGCCGCGCCGCGTGAAGTACCGGTACGGCAACGCCACCAGATGACCGACCACGCCCTCGGTGAGCTCCTGGTCGGCCCGGGCCCGTACCGCCACCAGCATCGCCGACCTGAGGTAGCCGATGACGAACTGGGCCGCCCCCGCGAGCAGCGCCGCGCCGCCCAGCAGCGACAGCACACCGGCCGCCCGTGACGGGATGACGGTGTCGATCAGCAGCTCGGACAGCAGCGGCAGACCCAGCCCCAGCAGTTGCAGGAGCAGTGAGGCGGCGATCACCTGCGCGAGCAGGCCGCGACGGCGCCGGAACAGGGTGCGGACGAACTCCCTGCGCCAGGCGCCGGCCATCGACGACGTGCCGCGGCGGAAGCCCGCGTCCGGTTCGAAGACCAGCAGCACGCCGGTGAACCCGGCGCCGAACTCCTCCGCGGTCATCCGGCGGCGGCCCCGCGCCGGATCGACGACGTCGACCCGGTCGGGCGCCCAGCGTTCGACCACCAGGAAGTGGCCGAATTCCCAGTGCGCGATCGCGGGCAGCGGCACGCGCGCCAGGTCCTCGGGCGCCAGGGAGAACGCCCGCGCCTTCAGGCCGTGGTCACGGGCGCCGTCCACGATGGCCTTGGCGTTCAGGCCGTCCCGTCCGACCTGGAGCCGTTCGGAGACCTCGTGCAGGGTGGTGCGCATGCCGTGGTGGCACAGCACCATGGCCAGGCAGGCCGCGCCGCACTCCGTGTCGTTGTTCTGCAGCAGGACGGGCGGCCGGCGCGGGATCACGGCGCCGCCTCCAGCGCCAGCGCGGCCAGCCCGGCCGCGCCGGCGAGCAGGACGGCCGCCAGCGTCCACAGCGCAAGGAACGAGGGGCCGCTGATCACCAGCGGCATCCGGGTACGACCGGCGCGCGGCCCGGACCGGTGGCGCAGCGCCTCCTCCCGGTAGAGGGGGCGCTGCTGAGCGGTCCTTTGGGAGGTCCCGGGTGGGGTTGGGGGCTTTTCGCGGCTCTGGAGCGGGGAAGCATTGTGCGTTCGGGGGCTGTGGGACTGTGCCTTCTCGTCGGTGGCAGGCCGGTGGGGGAGGGGCTCGAGCTGGGTGTAGGGCTGGTGGCGGAGTGACTCCTGGGAGGCCTGGTGCTGGTGATGGAGGGGCTGCTGAAGGCTGAGGGGCTGGTGGGAGGGCGGCTGGTCCGAGTTGTGGTGGGGCCGGTGGTGTTCGGCGGGTCGTTGGGGGAGGGACGTGATACCCGTCTGAGGGGTGTCGGACGGGTTGGCGAGGTCTGCCTGGGAGGTGCGTGGCTGGGGGACGGGGCGCGTGTCGTCGCGGGGCGCGGGTGGCGGGGTGGTCATGACCAGTGCCACTCGATCGTGGCGGCGGCGCGGCGCTCCGCCAGCCAGCAGGCGAAGGCGGCTCGCCCGGCCGCCTCCAGGGTCTCGGCGTCCGCCACGGCGGGCGTACGCGACAGGACGGCCCCGGTCAGGAACCCGCCGCCGGGCGCCTGCTCGGGCCCGACCACCCGGCCGGGCGGCGCACCGCGCAGGGCCTCGGGCAGGTCGCTCTCCCACCGGACGCCGACGGTCACCACCACGTCGCCCACCGCGCCAGGCTCGCCAATCGAGCCGGGACCGCCGACCGAGCCCAGGGCGCCGAACAGCTCCGCCACGTCGCCCGCGACCACCTTCTCGGCGCCCGTCACCCAGACCGCCCTGACCCGGGCGAAGTCGCCCGGGGCGGCGGCCAGGTGGCCCTGCGCCAGCTCGGCCTCCTTCTCCCTCCGGAACCGGCGGCGGCGGGCGATCCCCTCGATGTACGCCTCGAACTGCTCACCCGACATACCGGCCGCCGCCATCCAGGCCAGGGTCGAGGCGCGGTCGCGCAGCCCCCGCCCGCGACGGAACTCGTCCGCCGTCGCCTGGAGGTCCGCCGCGCCGACCGGCTCCCCGTCGTCGCCCGCCGCGGCCAGGAGGCACTGGTCGACGATCTCCTGGTACGGCGAGGCGTCCCGCCCCGACAGCGAACGCAGCATGGTCAGCGCCTGCGGCACCGACACGTGCACGCCGTCCACGCTCACCAGGTGCCCCGCCGCCCAGTGCGTCGAGTGGTCGATCAGCCAGGGCACGCCGTCCTCGGGCGGGGCGCTCAAAGCGATCGTGCCCCCGTCCGGATGGTCGAGGAGCAGGTCGTAGTCCACCACGGGGGATCCCGGGCGCCGGTCCACGACGAGCCGCGCGTTGGCGTCCCGGTGTCGCGCTGCCCACGCGTCCGCCGCGCGCCGGGCGTCGGCGACGCCGGAACGGCGGCGCTGCAGCGAGCGCAGGAGCGCCGCCCCGGAGGCCAGGGTCTCGGCGAGATCGGTCACTGTTCCCCTCCGTCGGCGAGCTTGTTCACGCGTCCGTCGGTGAGTTCGTCCATGCGTTCGTCCGCGAGCTTGTTCACGCGTCCGTCGGTGAGTTCGTCCATGAGCCAGTCCGCGATCGCGTCGCTGACCGGCAGCCCGGCCCACAGCTCGACGAACCCCCACGCGCCGTTGGAGTTCAGCTCCAGGAAGACGTACTCGCCGCCGGGCGTGACGATGAAGTCCAGGGCCGCGTAGGTGAGCCCGACGTCGGCGACCAGGCGCGCGCAGCGCCGCGCCACGTCGGCCGGCAACGCGTGCGGCGCGTACCGGACGCGGTCGTTGTCGTAGTGCCGCCAGTCGTCCCGGGCCGCACGGGAGCCGGACGCGTCGATCTCCGCCGCCAGCACCCGCTCGCCCACCACGATCACCCGCAGCTCGACGGCCTTGGGGACGTACGGCTGCAGGACGATCGGCTCGTGCCGCACGCGGTGCCGGGAGGTGAGGTGGCGACGGGTGACCACGGTCGTGTACGCGCGGTGCTGGACGCCGTCGACCTGGAAGCGGTCGGAGGCGATCTGCTTGGCGACCAGCCGGCCGTCCGCCGCCTCGTAGGCGTCGGCCAGCGCGGCGGGGTCGTTGGTGTAGGTGGTGTCGGGCACGGTGAAGCCGAGCTCGATCGCCCGGGCCAGGTGGAAGACCTTGTTGTGGGCGCGCAGCTCGTCGGCGCGGCGGCCGGGCAGCCAGCGGGCGTCCAGCAGGCTCCACACGCCGTCCAGCATGACCTCGGCCTGGAGCCCGGCGTGCGCGCGGTGGCTCGGGTCGGTCACGGCGGCGGCGGCCTGCGGGCCGCTCGGTCGGCTGCGCCAGACCGCCGTGATCCGCGACAGGTCGACGCTCAGCGTCCCGGTGTCCAGGACCAGGCGGCGCTCGCCGCCGGTGAACGTCGCCGTGACGCGGCTGCGTCCGGGGTAGTCGCCGTTGTCCCACCACAGCACCGGCGTGCCGCCGCCCGCGGGCTCGTCCGCGCCCACCAGGTGGGCGCCGCGCCGGCGCAGCGCGGCCAGCACTCGCTCGGCCGCCCCGTCCCCGCGCGCGCTCATGATCATTATCACTGCTCGGTCCCGTCTCGAACAGCCACCACTGCTCGGTCCCGTCTCGAACGGCGCGGCGGAACGCTCTTCGCGTCCCACCGCGCCGTGGTCATCCGATGGCCGTCAGAGGGCTTCCGGCCGGCTGCTGGATCAGACGAGCCACCACTCGTAGGGCACGTCGTTGAGGGTCCAGGCGCTGACCTCCCACTGCGGCTTGGCGCCGCCGGCCACCTGGCCGAGCTCGGCGTCGGTCAGCTCCGCGCCCTCGAAAGGCAGATCGTCAATAGTGATCTTGGACATGTCGTTCCTCTCGTCCGCCGCGGGGCGCACTGCCGGCCCCCGGCTGCACTGAGGACCCTAGAAAGGGACACTTGTCGACGACTTGGGATTTACTGGTAGAGGTTTGCGGAAATGTCCCAACCGAAAACCGGTCGGGACAGTGGACTCCAAGTGCGCGAACCTTTACGTTCGGTAATGGCGACGCAAAGTGTTTGCTACAGTACGGTGCGTATCCACGCCCTCTCCCCTAGGAGTCCGCGTGCTCGACACCGACCTGGACCTCGTGCTCCGGCTCGACCTCGACGTCGTCCAGACCAGCGACATCGCCGCCGCCGTCAGGGCTCAGGAGTGCGCGCTGCCCGAGCCGATGCTCGCCGACCCGTACGCGCACCTGTTCGTCGACGACGCCACCGTGCGCAGGGCGCGGGCGCTCGACCTGATCGGCATGACCCGCGGCGCGGTGGCCATCCGGGGCAGGTTCGGCGACGAGGCGCTGGCCGGGGCCGTGGCGCGCGGGGTGCGGCAGGTGGTCGTGCTCGGCGCCGGCTGTGACACCCGGGCCTGGCGCTGCGCCCTGCCCGCCGATCTCGTCCTGTTCGAGGTGGACGGCGACCCCCGGCGGCAGCGGGCCAAGGTGCGCATGCTGGCCGCCGCCGGGGCGCTCGCGCACCGGCACCACCGCGTGGTCACCGCCGACCTGACCCGGCGCTGGTGCGGGCATCTGCTGGAGGCCGGGTTCGACCCCGGGGCGCCCACCCTGTGGCTGGCCGAGGGCCTGACCTGCTTCTTCGGCGGCACGGCCCTGGACCGGCTGGCCGCCGACCTGTCGGCCGTCTCGGCGCCGGGCTCCGCGCTGGTGGCCGACGTCACGGGGTCCGGCTGCTACACCGCGGGCCACGGCGACCGGTTCGTCGCCTACATGCGCGCGCTCGGCGCGTTCAGCGGCCCCGTCGACCCGCGCGCCTGGCTGGGCCCGTACGGGTGGCGGGTCGAGACCTACGACAGCGGCATGCTGGCCGACGGCCGCTGCCCGTGGCTGCCCGGCCCCGTCCCGGAGCGGCTGCTGAGCTCGCAGCACGGGTTCCTCTACGTCCACGCGTACTTGGAGGAGTAGGGCGCGGGAGAGGAACCACGACACACCGCGCGCGGTGCCCGGCGGCCGGCCGACGGGGTTCCTAGGGTGCTGACATGGCGTTCTTCGTCGTCACCTTCCTCGGCCTCGTCGTCGGCGCGCTGCTCCACAGCCTGCTCGACCGCGCCCCGGCGCGGCGCACCCGGCCCCGCGTGGTCGAGCTGTGGCTGCTGTGGTTCGTGGCCGGCGGCGGGGTGCTGTCGATGCTCGGCGGACTCGTGCACATCGGCCCGTACGCGCCCGAGGTCGCCGACAGCATCGGGTTCGCGCACAGCGCCTTCCAGTGGGAGGTCGGCTGGGCCGACATCGCCGTCGGCCTCATCGGGTTCCTGAGCATCTGGAACCGGGGGTCGTTCATGAACGCCGCCGTGATCGCCGTGGCCGTGCTCTACTGGGGCGACGCCGCCGGCCACGTCATGCAGCTCGCCGCCCACGGCAACACGGCGCCGAACAACGTCTGGACCATCCCCACCGACATCCTCCAGCCGCTGGTCGCGGTCGTCCTCCTCGTCACCTACCGCCGGTACCAGAGGTCAGGACTCGCGGCCGCCGTTCAGTGACGCGCGCAGGCACTCGGCCGTCAGCGAGTTCTCGGCGTCCAGCAGCGCGCGCGGCGTGCCCTCGAACATGATCTGCCCGCCCGAGCTGCCACCGCGCGGCCCGAGGTCGATGACCCAGTCGGCGTTCTTGACGACGTCGAGGTTGTGCTCGATGACGATGACCGAGTTGCCGGTGTCCACGAGGTGGTTGATGACGGCCATGAGGCTGTCGATGTCTGACATGTGCAGGCCGGTGGTCGGCTCGTCCATGACGTACACGGTGCCCTTCTTGCCCAGCTCGGTGGCCAGCTTGATGCGCTGGCACTCGCCGCCCGACAGGGTGTTGAGCGGCTGGCCGAGCTGGAGGTAGCCGAGCCCGACGTCCACGATCGAGCGCAGCGTCTCGGCGATCTTCGGCTCGCGGGCGAAGAAGTCGGCCGCCTCGGTCGCGCTGAGCGCCAGCACCTCGCTGATGTCGCGCCCGCGCAGCTTGTAGCTCAGGACCTCCTCGGTGAACCGCTTGCCCGAGCACACCTCGCACAGCGTGATCATCGGGTCCATGAACGCGAGGTCGGTGTAGATGACGCCCTCGCCCTGGCAGGCCGGGCACGCCCCGGAGGAGTTGAAGCTGAACAGCGACGCGCTGACCTTGTTGGCCCGGGCGAACAGCCGCCGGATCTCGTCCATGAACCCGGTGTAGGTCGCCGGGTTGGAGCGCCGGTTGGTGGTCACGGCCGACTGGTCGATGATGACCGCCGAGGGGTGCTGCTCGCGGAAGACCTTGTGGATCAGCGTGCTCTTGCCGGAGCCGGCCACGCCGGTGACGACCGTCAGCACGCCGGTCGGGATGTCCACGGTGACGTTCTTGAGGTTGTGCATCGAGGCGTCGGCGACGGTCAGGTGCCCGGTGGGCTGCCGGAACTCCTCCTTGATCGGCAGCAGCTTGCGCATGCAGGCCCCGGTGAGCGTGTCGGCCCGGTAGAGGCCCTCGATGTCGCCCTGGTAGACGATCTCGCCGCCGTGGCGCCCGGCCTTCGGCCCGAGGTCGATCACGTGGTCGGCGATCTCGATGACGTCGCGGTCGTGCTCGACGACCAGCACGGTGTTGCCCTTGTCGCGGAGCTGGCGCATGAGGCTGGTCAGCTTGTAGACGTCGTGCGGGTGCAGGCCGATCGTCGGCTCGTCGAAGATGTACGCGACCTCGACCAGGGAGCTGTTGAGGTGGCGGATCATCTTGATGCGCTGCGACTCGCCGCCCGACAACGTCGAGGTCTCGCGGCTGAGGGTGAGGTAGTCGAGCCCGAGGTCGACCATGTGGCCGAGCCGTTCGAGCAGGTTGTCGCGCAGCGTCGTCACCCGGGTCGAGGTGACCTCCCTGACGGCCTGCATCAGGTCGCCGATCTCCAGGGCGGAGAACTCGGCGATGTTGCGGCCGTTGATCTGGCAGGCCAGCACCTCCTTGTTGAGCCGCAGGCCGTTGCAGGTGCGGCAGGCCGACACCGACACGACGCGCTCCAGCGCGGTGCGGTTCTTGGCGCTCATCTCCTCGGGGCTCTTGCGGATGTAGAGCCGGTCGAACTTGGGGACGAGGCCCTCGTACTTGGAATTGATCTGGCCGCCCTGCCATTCGAGCGGGACGGATCCCTCGGCGCCGTAGAGCAGCGCCTCCCATTCCTTCTTGGTGTAATCCCCGAGTTTCTTGTCGTTGTCGAACAGGCCGGAATTGGCGTACAACTTCCAGAACCATCCGCCGACCGCGAACGCCGGATGGTCGATGGCCCCCTCGTTGAGCGAGCGCGACTTGTCGAGGAGTTTGTCGAGGTCGAGCTGGACCCGCCGGCCCAGGCCCTCGCAGTCCATGCACATGCCGGCGGGGTCGTTGAAGGAGAAGGAGTTGGAGTAGCCGACGTAGGGCTCGCCGGCGCGGGAGAACAGCAGCCGCAGCAGCGCGTACAGGTCGGTGATGGTGCCGACCGTGGAGCGGGAGTTCCCGCCGATCCGCTTCTGGTTGATGATGATCGCGGTGGACAGGCCCTCGATGGTGTCCGCGTCCGGCTGCCCGTACTTGGGCAGCCGGTTGCGGACGAACGCGGTGAACGTCTCGTTGAGCTGCCGCTGGGACTCGGCCGCGATGGTGTCGAAAACCAGCGACGATTTCCCCGACCCGGACACACCGGTGAAAACGGTGATCTCGTGTTTCGGCACCTCGACCGAGAGATTCTTCAGGTTGTTCTCGCGGGCTCCGAGAATCGTGATGTACTTCGGCTGCATATGGTTCCCCGCCTTCGGATCCGAGTTACATGGCCTCCTGTTCACGCTAGAGGAGAACCCGGTCACTTTCTGACCGCATATTTCAGCGCGGCCGTAACCAGGTGGGCAGCTCGGTCAGGCGCGCGGTCTGCGAGCCCTTGCGGCCCCAGCGCAGGTCGTCGAACGGCACGGCCAGCCGCGCGTGCGGGAAGTCGTCCCGCAGCACCTGGATCATGACCCGCGACTCGAGCTGCGCGAGCTGCTCGCCGATGCAGTAGTGCGCCCCGTCGCCGAAGGTCAGCCGGCGGCTCGCCGGATCCTCGCGGTGCGCGTTGATGCCCTCGATGTCGATGAGGACCGGCGAGCCCGGCGGCAGCACCGCCCCGCCGAGCACCACCTCCTGCGCGGTGAAGCGCCACAGCGTGTACGGCACGGGCGGGTGCTCGCGCAGCATCTCCTCCACGAACTCGCCCGCGTCGGCGTCCGGCGCGAGGTGCCCGGCCAGGGTCTCGGCCAGCAGGAACCCGAGGAACGAGCCCGTCGTGTCGTGCCCGGCGAAGATCAAGCCCATGATCATGTAGACGAGCTTGTCGGGCGGCAGCTCGCCGAACTCGGCCAGGCCCCGCTCGTACAGCACCCTGGTCATGGTGTCGGCCGTGCCCTCCATCGCCGACCCGACCGCCTGCGAGAGCAGCTCCTCCAGCGACGAGGTGTCGTACTCCGCGTCGCTCGCGGTGCCCAGCGCGAGCTGCTTCATCGCGCTGACGGCCTTCCTGGCCATGATCGGGTCGGTCACCGGCACCCCGAGCAGGTCGGAGATCACCAGCAGCGGGAAGTTGTAGGCGAACCCGTCGATCAGCTCGGCCGGCTGCCCTGAGGCGTCCGAGGCGTCGGCCAGGTCGGTGAACAGGTTGCGGGCGATGGTGGTGACGCGGTCCGTCGACGCGGCCAGCCGGCGCGGGTTGAAGGCGGGGGCGTGGACGCGGCGCAGCCGCCGGTGGTCCTCGCCGTCCACCGCGATCAGCGTGTACGGCCGGTACTCGGGCTCGGGGTTGTCGAGCCCGTCCTCGATGCCGTGCCACGCCTCCGGCGCCAGCCCCGGGTCCTTGACGAAGCGCGGGTCGGCCAGCACCGACTTGGCCAGCGTGAAGTCCGTGACCACCCACACCGGGCCGCCCGCGGGCGCCTGCGCCCGCACCAGCGGCCCGCCGGCCCGCAGCTCGTCGTGCACCTGCGGCTTCTCCCGCATCGACTGCATCGGGCACTCGAACGGATTGACCTCGACCACGGGCTCGGCGCTCATGACACCACCGAGAACCCTGCGCCGTGCGGGTCGAGCAGGTCGGCCCGGCGTCCCAGCGGCGTGTCGGCGGGCGCGTTCTCCACGGACCCGCCCAGCTCGACGGCCTTGCGCGCCGTCGCGTCGCAGTCCTCCACGCCGAACGTGACCGCCCAGTACGGCCGCACCGCCCCGGTCTCGCCCAGCTTGCGCACGCCGCCCACCGTCTTCCCGGCCACCTGCCAGACGGGGGAGCCGTCGCCCGGCGCGGTGGTCAGGCCCATCGTGTCGCGGTAGAACGCGGCCGAGCCCTCCACGTCCGTGGTGACCAGCTCCACCCAGCGCACCGAGCCGGGCTGCCCGATCAGCTCGGCGCCCTTCATGGCCATCGGCTCCCACACGGCGAACGCGGCGCCGGCCGGGTCGGCGTAGACGGCCATCTTGCCCAGGCCCATGACCTCCATCGGGGTCATGATGGTCTCCCCGCCGGCCTTCGGCGCCCGCTCGTTGAGCGCCTCGGCGTCGTCGGTGGTGAAGTAGACGGTCCAGATGGCCGGCATGCCCTGCTGCCCGTCCGGGCCGTACGGGCGGTGGTAGGGGGTGTCGATCTGGTGGTAGGCGACGGCCGCGACGAGCTTGCCGTCGCGGTGGAAGGTCGTGTAGCCGCCGGCCTCGGGCTCGCTGATCTCGGTCGCCGTCCAGCCCAGCAGCCCGGTGTAGAAGGCCACCGAGGCCGCCACGTCCGGCGAGCCCAGGTCGAACCAGGACGGCGAGCCGGGAGCGTAAGTCGTCACAATGATTCCCTTTCACTGATGGCGGCGGCGCTGGCGTCCCAGAGCCGCGCGGCGAGCTCGGGGTCGGCCGCCGGCCCCTTGGCCGGGTGCGGCCGTCTGTCCATGTAGTAGCCGCCGGACTCGATCCCCTCGGCCGGGGCCGTGGCCAGCCACAGCAGCGTGTCCGCGGCCCGGTCGGGGGTGCGCAGCAGCGGGTTGAAGCGGAAGTACCAGGACGCGATCGTGCCCCGGCCGATGAGCGTGCGGACCTCTCCCGGATGGAAGCTGGCGGCCAGCACGTCGGGCCAGCGCCGGGCCGCCTCGGCGGCGAACAGGATGCCGGCCAGCTTGGACGTGCCGTACGCCCGTCCCGCGCTGTAGCGGCCGCGCTCGGTCTTGAGGTCGCCGGGGTCCAGCCGGCCCGTGGTGTACGCGTCGGAGGAGGTGACGACGATCCGCCCGCCGGACAGCCGCTCGCGCAGGAGATGGGCCAGCAGGAAGCCGGACAGGTGGTTGACCTGGAACGTGCTCTCGAACCCGTCGGCCGTGACCGTGCGCGTCCGGAACATCGCGCCCGCGTTGCTCGCCAGCACGTCCACGTGCTCGAAGCGGCCCCGCAGGTCCTCGCCGGCGGCGCGCACGTCGTCGAACCGGGCGAAGTCGACCCCCACCCCGTACGGCTTGACCTGGCCGACCTCGGTCAGCTCGCTGAGGACGTCCTTGAGCCTGGCCGGGTCGCGCCCGACGGCGACCACCTCGGCCCCGCGGCGGGCGAAGCCGACGGCCGCAGAGCGCCCGATCCCCGAGGTGGCGCCCGTGACCACCACCGTGCGGCCGGCCATGTCCCGGGCGGTCACGCCCGTTCCAGCTCGCCGACGAACTCGACGAGCTCCTTGGGCGTGGTGATGTCGCCGAGCTCGCTGTCGGGCAGCTTGCGCCCGCACGAGCGCTCCACGTGGTGGACGATCTCCAGCAGCGCCAGCGAGTCGTAGCCGAGATCCTCGAAGGTCCTGGTCTCGAAGCCGTCGACCAGCTCGATCGTGTCGTCGTCGCCCGCGACCTGCCGCATGATCTGCTTCAGCTCGCCGAGACTGAACTGGGTCATCTTCCCGCCTCTTCGTCGTCGGCTGTTGCGTTCGTCTGTGTTGCGTTCGCCTGTGTTGCGTTCGCCTGTGGTGCGTTCATCTGTGGTGCGTGCCGGGGACGGCGCCCCCGCTCGCGATCAGCTTGGCGACGCCCCGTGCAGTCACGCTGGAACGGCGATGGACTATCGCTTGTCAGGCGCCCCTCTAGCCGCGGACGGGATCGTGGGCCCGCACGACCGACTCGTGGAGGGCAGGCCGAGGTGGACGCACAGCACGTTGACGCTCAGTACGCGCAGGCGCAGCACTTCTACGCGCGCCAGATGCAGCTCCTGGACGCGGGATCGACCGACGAGTGGGCCGCCACGTTCACCGAGGACGGCGTCTTCGAGGTCGGCGACAGCGCGGTCCACGGATCGGAGGACATCGCCAGGGCGGCGCGCAAGGTCGCCGACGAGTTCGCGGCCGCCGGCGTCCAGCGCCGGCACTGGATCGGGATGCTGACCGTGACGCCCGGCGGCGACGGCGAGCTCACGGCCCGCAGCTACGCCCTGGTCCTGGAGATCCCGACCGGCGGCGAGGTTGTGGTCAGGCGCAGCACCGTGTGCACCGACCGGCTCGTCAGCTCGGGCGGCCAGTGGCGGGTCAAGCACCGCAGGGTCACCCGCGACGGGCTGGACCCGGCATGACCGGCGCCCCGCCCACCTACGCCATCCGCTCGCGGCCCAACGGGCGGCTGACGGCCCGCATCGCGCGGTCCATGCTGGCCGGCGACGGGCTGGAGGCGTTCTGGTCCTGGTACACCGAGCGCGCCGCGCGCAGCACCCACCGGGTGACGCGCATCCCGCTGGAGGAGTTGTCCGGGTGGAGCACCGACCCGGAGACGGGCGACATCGGCCACCACAGCGGCAAGTTCTTCAGCGTCACCGGCATCGACGTGCACATCCCGGGCGCCCCGGTGCCGCGCTGGAGCCAGCCCATCATCGTCCAGCCCGAGGTCGGCATCCTCGGCATCCTCGTCAAGGAGTTCGACGGGGTGCTGCACTGCCTCATGCAGGCCAAGTTCGAGCCGGGCAACGCCAACGGGCTGCAGCTCTCGCCCACGGTCCAGGCCACCAAGAGCAACTTCTCGCGGGTCCACCGCGGCAAGGCGGTGCCGTACCTGGAGTTCTTCCGCGACAGCGCGCGGCACGGGGTGCTGGCCGACGTGCTCCAGTCGGAGCAGGGCGCCTGGTTCTACCAGAAGCGCAACCGCAACATGATCGTCGAGGTGGACGGCGACGTCCCCGTGGGCGAGAACTTCATCTGGCTCACCTTCGGTCAGCTCCACCGGCTGCTGGGCGTGGAGAACCTGGTCAACATGGACACCCGCACGGTCCTGTCGTGCCTGCCGTTCACCAGCCAGGACAGCCATCCCCTGATCGTCGTCCCGGAGGACGACTTCCACCAGGCGCTGGTGCGCTCGTGCAGCGCCGTCGAGGGCAGCCTGCACTCCATGCCGGAGATCCTGAGCTGGATCACCGGCATCAGGGCCCAGTCGGAGGTGGTCACCCGGGTCACGCCGCTGGCGCGCGTGCCCCGATGGCACCGCTCCGGCGGCGCCATCGTGCACGAGAACGGGCTGTTCTTCCGGGTGATCGGCGTGGACGTGGCCGGCGGCTCCCGCGAGGTCGCCTCGTGGAGCCAGCCCATGATCGAGCCGTCCGGCAACGGCATCGTGGCGTTCGTCGCGCGCCGGATCGACGGCGTCCTGCACGTCCTCGTGCACGCCCGCGTCGAGCCCGGCTACGTCAACGTGATGGAGCTCGCCCCGACCGTGCAGTGCACCCCCGGCAACCTGGGGGCGCTGCCGGGTGAGGCGCGCCCGCGCTACCTCGACGTCGTGCTGAACGCCCCGCCCGAGCTGGTCAGGTACTCGGTGGCGCTGTCGGAGGAGGGCGGCCGCTTCTACAACGCGGTCAACACGTACGCGGTGGTCGAGGCCGACGTCGACGTGGAGGACGGCGCCGACTACCGGTGGATGACCCTGCACCAGCTCGCCGAGCTGCTCAAGCACAGCAACTACCTCAACGTGCAGGCCCGCAGCCTGGTGGCCTGCCTGCACAGCCTGTCCTCGTGAAGGTGAGATGCCGATGCGTGTCCTGTTCACCACGTTCGCCGCGCCGTCGCACTTCTACGCCCAGGTCACCGTGGCCTCGGCGCTGCGCACCGCCGGCCACGAGGTCATCGTCGCCAGCCAGCCGGACCTGGCCGAGACCATCGCGGCGGCCGGGCTGACCGCCGTCCCCGTCGGGCCGCCGCTGGAGATCGAGCCGGAGACGCAGAAGGCCACCTCCAGCTTCGCCGACGACCGCAACCTCGGCGGCCTGGCCATGAGCAACTCCCGCTACGACCCGTTCCCGTGGGAGCACGCGATCGGCATGTTCAGCGCGATGACCGCGTTCGTCTTCCAGAACGTGTGCGCCGAGCCGATGGTGGACGACCTCGTGGCGCTGGCCCGCGACTGGGGGCCGGACCTGGTGATCTGGGACCCGCTGACGCTGGCCGGCCCGGTGGCCGCCCGGGTCGTCGGCGCCGCCCACGCCCGGCTGCTGTTCGGGCCCGACCAGATGGGGCGCAACCGGACCCGCTTCCGCGCGATGCTCGACCAGCGGCCCCCCGAGCTGCGTGACGACCCGCTGGCCGAGTGGTTCGACTGGACGCTCGGCCGGCACGGTGAGCGGGTGCGCGAGCGCGACGAGGAGCTGGTGCTCGGGCAGTGGACGATCGACCCGACGCCCGTCCCGTTGCGCATCCCGCTCGACCTGCACTACGTGGGCGTGCGCTACGTGCCCTACAACGGGCGCTCGATCCTGCCCGGCTGGCTGCGGGAGCCGGCGCCGTACCCGCGGCGGATCTGCCTGACGCTGGGCGTGTCGCTCGGCGAGGTGGAGGACGGCGGGACGGTCGCCGCCGGCGACCTGATCGCCGCGGTGGACGGGCTGGACGCCGAGGTGGTCGCCCTGCTGCCCGCCGACCTGCGCGCCCGGCTCGGCACGCTGCCGGCCAACGTGCGGGCCGTCGACTTCGTGCCGCTCAACGCGCTGCTGCCGTCGTGCGACGCGATCGTCCACCACGGCGGCTCGGGCACGTTCATGACGGCCCTGGCCCACGGCGTCCCGCAGCTCCTCGTGCCGGACATGATGTGGGACGCCATGGAGAAGGCCACCGGGCTGGCCGCCAGCGGCGCCGGCACGTACATCGAGGACCAGGACAAGCTGTCGCCCGACCAGCTCCGCGAGCGCATCGTCGGCCTGCTCGACGACCCGTCCTACGCCGCCGCGGCGGCGCGGATGCGGGCCGAGGTGGTCGGCATGCCCAGTCCCAACGAGATCGTGCCGGTCCTCGAACGGCTCACACTGCTGCACAAGGAGGGGAAGGCCGGATGACCAGGACGGCGATCGTCACCGGGGGCGGGTCGGGCATCGGCCGGGCCACCGCCCACGCCTACGCCGAGCGCGGCTGGGGCGTGCTCGTCGTCGGCCGCGACGCCGGCGCGCTCAAGGACACCGCGGCCGGCCACGACGGCATCCAGCCGTTCAGCGCGGACCTCACCGAGCACGGCGTGCCCGAGGCCGTGGCCGAGGCCGCGCGCCAGCGCTTCGGCCGCGTGGACGTGCTGGTCAACAACGCCGGGGCGGGCGTCTTCGGCCCGCTCGGCGGGCTCGACCGGGCCCAGGTGGAGGCGCAGCTCGCGATCAACCTGGTCGCGCCGGTCATGCTCACCCAGGCCGTGCTGGACGACCTGGCCGCGACCGGGGGAGTGGTGGTCAACGTCAGCTCCGCCGGCTCCCTCGGGCTGCGCTCCTGGCCGCACAACGCGGTGTACGGGGCCACGAAGGCGGCCCTCGACCTGCTGACCCGGTCGTGGGCCGTGGAGCTCGGGCCGCGCGGGATCCGGGTGGTCGGCCTGGCCCCCGGCGTCATCGACACGGCCGCCGGGGTCCGGGCCGGGATGTCGGAGGAGGACTACGCCGGGTTCCTGGAGGCCATGCGCGGGCGGGTGCCCGTGGGCCGGGTCGGGCGGCCCGAGGAGATCGCCTGGTGGATCGTCCAGATCACCTCGCCCGAGGCCGCGTACGCCAGCGGCACGGTCTTCGCCGTCGACGGCGCGCTGTCCGTCACCTGAGCCCGCGACGGCGCCCTGTCACCTGAGCCCACGCAGCGGGCCGCGTCCCCCTCCGGTCTGGAGGGGGACGCGGCCGGTTTCGCGCACCGCCGTCAGACGCGCGCCGAGCGGCGGCCCTCGGCGTACTCCTTGGCCGCCTTCAGCGTCGTCATGCTGTTGCGGCTCAGCGCCTCGCGCGCGAACGCGTGCGCGTCGGCCATCGTGGCGCCCTCGCCCAGCACGCCCGCGATCGCCTCCGGGGCGATCGCCACCGTGTGCTGGGAGGTGACCGCGGCGCCGTCGCCCTCCGGCCGCACCGTCCAGCGGCCCGTGTGCACCGAGAGCAGCTTCGGCGTCCGGAGCTGCTTGTAGACGATCAGGTGCTCGGGGAAGCAGACCCGCACGGAGGCCGTGGTGTGCGTCGAGCCGTCGGCCGTGCGGGTGTCCATCTCCATGAGCTGCACGTCGGGCGTCTCCGACTCCACCACGATCCGGGCCACGTGCGGCAGCCGCTCCGGCCACAGGTCGGCGCGGTAGAGGAAGTCGTAGACGTCGGCCGCCGCGCCGTCCACCCGTACCGTGTCCTCGAACGTCGCCAGCCGGCTCACCTCGCCCGCGTCCTCGACGGCGGCCCGCAGCGACGCCAGCTCGGCCTCGCTGTTGCGGTCGACGGCCTTGGCGATGAAGTCCACGCCGTCCTCGTCCACCGCGCTGAAGTCGTGCGTCAGCCGGACCCGGGTGGTGGCGGCGTCGACCGGTTCGACGATCCACTCGCCGCCCATGGCGGCCACGGGATGCGCGGGCACCTCCTGCCGGAAGCGGATGCGCAGCCGCTCCGGATCCAGCTCGCGCCGCGAGGTCCACGTCTTGGGCTTGCCGTTGGCGGTCGCCCAGATGCGGATGCGCTCCTCCCCGCCGTTCTCCTCGATCCGCTCGACGTGGACGGAGGGCGGGAAGACCGCCGGCCACGCGGTCGCG
The DNA here is from genome assembly GCF_013363975.1 of Nonomuraea montanisoli. GTDB lineage: Bacteria > Actinomycetota > Actinomycetes > Streptosporangiales > Streptosporangiaceae > Nonomuraea > Nonomuraea montanisoli. The sequence goes on from NZ_JABWGN010000009.1 coordinate 138,030, forward strand.
TCGGCGAGGACCGCGTAGACGGCCCGCGGGTCCGCCGAAAGGGTGATCTGGTGCTCGGTCTCGTGCGTGGGTGAGGTCGCCACGGACGCTCCTATGGGTCAGAGAGCTCAGAGAGGCTCAGAAGGTGCCGAGTCCGCCGCAGACGTTGATCGCCTGCGCGGTGATGGACGCCGCCGTGTCCGAGACGAGGTAGCTCACCATCCCGGCGACCTCCTCCGGCGTGGAGTAGCGGCCCAGCGGGATCTTGTCCTGGAACTTGGCCAGCACCTCGTCCTCGGTGACGCCCCAGAAGGCCGCGTACCGCTGGCGCACGCCCTGCGCCATCGGCGTCTCGACGTAGCCCGGGCAGACGGCGTTGACCGTGATGCCGGTCTTGGCCAGCTCCAGGGCCAGCGCCTTCGTCAGGCCGACGACCCCGTGCTTGGAGGCGGAGTACGGCGCGCCGAGCACGACGCCCTGCTTGCCGGCGGTCGAGGCGATGTTGATGATCCGCCCCCGCCCGCGCTCCAGCATCCCGCCCGTCGTCAGCACCGCCTTGATCATCCGGAACGGCGCGGTGAGGTTGGTGTCCAGGATGTCCTGCCACAGCTCGTCGGGGATCTCCGCGGTGACGCCCCCGCCGCCGCGGCCGGCGTTGTTGACCAGCACGTCGATCGGGCCGTACCGGTCGACGGCGGCCCGGACGAGCTCCTGGACCGCGGCGGCGTCGCGGACGTCGCACACCCGCCCGTCGGCCTCGGCCCCCGACTCGCGCAGCCCCTTGAGGGTCAGCTCGACGGCGTCCTGCGTGCGCGCGCACAGGAAGACGCGCATACCGGCGCCTCCCAGGGACCGCGCCACGGCCAGCCCGATGCCGCTGGTGCCACCGGTGACGAGGGCGACCCGGCCTTCCTCGGACATGGGGTTCTCCTTTCGGTCGGCGCAAGGGTCACACCGGCGGCTCGAATGGCGCTAGACGACCTGAGTTCGAGCGGGCCGCGAGAACCGTGCCGCAGCGTCGTGCTGAGAGCTGTCGACCGACTCGGCGGCCCACGACCGAGGAGTACGGATGCCGCACACGGAGTTCGGGGGAGCCGTCACGTTCGTGAACCGGTTCCTCCTGCACGGCCCGGCCGAGGAGTTCGAGCGCGTGTTCGCCGCCACCTCGGAGTTCATGGGATCGAGGCCCGGCTTCCTGTGGCACATGCTGCTGCGTCCGCTGGAGAGCGGGCAGGACCGTCAGTACGTCAACATCGCCGCCTGGGAGGACGAGGCCGCCTTCCGCGCCGCCGTCCGGCACCCGGACTTCGCCCCGCACGCCGGCGCGCTGCGGGCGCTCAGCACCAGCGAGCCCACCCTGTACGAGACGCGGCAGACGCGGACCGCGGCCCTGCCCGAGGCGCGGCAGAGCGGGACCGCGGCGACGGGACGGCCATGAGCAGGCGGGTGGTCGTCACCGGGATCGGCGTGATCGCCCCCGGCGGGATCGGGGTCAAGCCGTTCTGGGACCTGCTGATGTCCGGCGCCACCGCCACGCGCCGGATCACCGCGTTCGACCCCGCGCCGTTCCGCTCCCAGATGGCCGCCGAGGCCGACTTCGACCCCGGCCAGGCCGGCCTGCCGGAGGGCGCCGCCGAGCGGCTGGACCGGGCGGCCCAGTTCGCGCTGGCCGCCTGCGGCGAGGCCATGGCCGACAGCGGCCTGGAGGTCGAGGAGTCCGCCGCCCACCGGGTCGGCGTGGCCCTCGGCAGCGCCGTCGGCTGCACGCAGAAGCTGGAGTCGGAGTACGTGGCCATCAGCGGCCGGGGCGCCGCCTGGGAGGTGGACCACACCCAGGCCTCGCCGTACCTGTACGACTACTTCGTGCCCAGCTCGATGGCCGCCGAGGTGGCCTGGGCGGTCGGCGCGCAGGGCCCGGTGTCGATGGTGTCGGCCGGGTGCACCTCGGGCATCGACGCCATCGGCTACGCCTGCGAGCTGATCCGCGAGGGCAGCGCCGACGTCATGGTCACGGGCGGCACCGACGCGCCGATCGCGCCCATCACCGTGGCCTGCTTCGACGCCATCAAGGCCACCTCCAGCTACAACGACACGCCGGGCAGCGCCTCGCGGCCCTTCGACCGCACCCGCAACGGGTTCGTGCTCGGCGAGGGGGCGGCCGTGCTCGTGCTGGAGGAGGCCGAGGCGGCCCGGCGGCGCGGCGCGCGGGTGTACGCCGAGATCACCGGCTACGCCTCGCGCGGGAACGCGTACCACATGACGGGCCTGCGCTCCGACGGCGCCGAGATGGCCGCGGCGATCACCGCGGCGCTGGACGAGGCGCGCTGCGACCCGTCCGAGATCGGCTACGTCAACGCGCACGGCACGGCCACCAAGCAGAACGACCGGCACGAGACCGCGGCGATCAAGACCGCGCTCGGGGAGCACGCCCACCGGGTGCCGATCAGCTCGATCAAGTCGATGATCGGCCACTCGCTGGGCGCCATCGGCTCGATCGAGGTGGCGGCCGCCGCCCTCGCGGTGACGAGGAGCGCGATCCCGCCCACGGCCAACCTGCACGAACCCGACCCGGAGCTGGACCTGGACTACGTGCCGCTGGTCGCGCGCGAGCAGCGCGTGGACGTCGCGCTGACCGTGGGCAGCGGCTTCGGCGGCTTCCAGAGCGCCATGCTGCTGCGCCGTTTCGAAGGGTGATCACATGCATGACACGGACGTCGTGGTCACCGGGGTCGGCGTGGTCGCCCCCGTCGGCCTGACCCCCGAGGAGTACTGGGCGGCGCTGCTGAGCGGGCGCAGCGGCATCCGGCCGCTGCGCCGCTTCGACGCCGCCCGGCTGCCCTCGCCGCTGGCCGGCGAGGTGGACGGCTTCGAGCCCCGCGACCATCTGCCGGCCCGGATCCTGCCGCAGACCGACCTCATGACGCAGTACGCGCTCTACGCCGCGGACCGGGCCATCGCCGAGTCCGGGTTCGAGCCGGGCTCGCCGCTGGACGTGGGCGTGATCACCGCCAGCGCCTCGGGCGGCTTCGACTTCGGCCAGCGGGAGCTGCAGCACCTGTGGCACGACGGGCCCGACCACGTCAGCGCGTTCATGTCGTTCGCGTGGTTCTACGCGGTCAACACCGGCCAGATCTCCATCCGGCACGACCTGCGGGGACCGGTCGGGGTCATGGTGACCGAGCAGGCCGGCGGGCTCGACGCCATCGCGCACGCCCGCCGCAAGGTCGCGCGCGGGGCGCGGATGATGGTGACCGGCGGGATGGACTCCTCGCTGTGCCCGTACGGGCTGGCCGCCCTGACACGCTGGGGGCGGCTCAGCACGGCCGGCGACCCCGCCGCCGCGTACCTGCCCTTCGACCGCAGGGCCGGCGGGCACGTGCCGGGCGAGGGCGGCGCCATCCTGACGCTGGAGGAGGGAGAGGCGGCCCGCGCGCGGGGCGCCCGGGTGTACGGGCGGATCGCCGGTTACGGGGCGAGCTTCGACCCGCCGCCCGGCTCCGGACGGCCGCCGGCGCTGATCCGGGCGGTCGAGGCGGCGCTGGCCGACGCAGGGGTGGCCCCCGCGGACGTGGCCCTGGTGATCGCCGATGCCGCCGCCGATCCCGGCCTAGACGCGGAGGAGGCGCGGACGCTCGCGGCCGTCTTCGGGCCGCGCGGGGTGCCGGTGACGGCTCCCAAGACGCTGACCGGCCGGTTGTACTCGGGCGCCGCGCCGCTCGACGTCGTGACTGCGCTGCTGGCGCTGCGCGAGGGCGTGGCCCCGGCGACGGCGAACGTCCGCGACGTGGACCCGGAACTGCCCGTGGACCTCGTGCTCGGCGACCCGCGGCCCATCACCGGGGACGCGGCGCTGGTGGTGGCGCGCGGGGCGGGCGGCTTCAACAGCGCGATGGTCGTGCGCCGATGACCGGCGGGTCGTACATCGCCGGGTGCGCGGCGTGGCTGCCGCCGGCCGTGCCGACGGAGCGGGCACTGGAGGCGGGCGAGTGCGACCCGCCGCTCGCCGCGGCCACCGGCATGCTGGCGGTGGCCGTCGCCGACAAGGAGAGCGGCCCCGAGATGGCCGCCCGGGCGGCCCGGACGGCGCTCGCCCGCGCCGGCGCCGGCCCGGCGGACATCGACCTGGTCCTGCACGCCGGTCTCTACTTCCAGGGTCACCACCTGTGGGCGCCCGCCTCGTACGTGCAGCGGGCCGCGGTGGGCAACGCCTGCCCCGCCATGGAGGTCCGGCAGGTCTCCAACGGCGGGATGGCCGCGCTCGAACTGGCCACCGCCTACCTGGACGCCTCCGCGGCCCGCACGGGCGCGCTGATCACGACGGGCGACCGGATGAACCCGCCCGGGTTCGACCGCTGGCGCAGCGATCCCGGCACCGTCTACGCCGACGGCGGCACGGCCCTCGTGCTGTCGCGCGCGACCGGCTTCGCCCGGATCCGCAGCCTCGTGACGGTCTCCGACCCGGAGCTGGAGGGCATGCACCGGGGCGGCGACGCGTTCGGCGCGCCGTCGCTGGAGGAGCTGCCCACGGTGGACCTCGACCTGCACAAGCGCGCCTACGTGCGCGAGGTGGGGCGGGCGGCGACGGCCGCCAAGGTGAGCGCCGGGCAGGAGGCCGCGCTGACCGGGGCCCTGGTGGAGGCGGGCGTGGCCCTGGAGGATGTCAAGGGCTTCGCGCTGCCGCACATGGGGCTGCGCCGGCTCAGGGCCGGCTTCTTCGCCCCGTACGGGATCGACCCGGAGCGCACCACCTGGCCGTGGAGCCGCCACGTCGGCCACCTGGGCGCCGGCGACCCGATCGCCGGGTTCGACCACCTCGTCACCACCGGCGCGGTCGGGCCGGGAGAGCTGTGCCTGCTCGCCAGCGTGGGCGCGGGCTTCTCGTGGTCCTGCGCGGTCGTCGAGGTCCTGAGCCGCCCGGCGTGGGCGGCAGTGAGGCGCTGAGCCGCCCGGCGTGGGCGGGGGAGAGGGGCGAGACGTGACCGTCACCATGGTGATGTTCCCGGGCCAGGGGTCGCAGCACCCGCGGATGGCGTGGGGCCTGTACGGTGGCGAGCCGCGCTTCACCGCCGCCCTCGACGAGGTGCTGGAGGCCTTCGACGACGGCGACGCGATGCGCCGCGACTGGCTCAGCGACGACCCGCGGGTCCCGCTCGACCACGTCACCCGCTCGCAGCCGCTGCTGTTCGCGCTGAACTACGCGCTCGGCCGCACGCTGATGGAGTACGGGGTGCGGCCGTGGGTCATGCTCGGCCACAGCATCGGCGAGATGGCCGCCTCGGTGCTGGGCGGCGTGTTCACCCTGCGCGACGGCGCGCGCCTGGTGCAGGAGCGGATCCGGCTGCTGGCCGAGGCGCCTCCGGGCGGCATGCTCGCGGTCTCGGCCTCGGCCGCCGACCTGGAGCAGGTGCTGACCGGCGACGTCGTGGTCGCCGCGGTCAACGCGCCCCGTCAGACGATCCTGGCCGGGCCGTCCGGCCCGCTCGCCGAGGTGGAGGAGCGGCTGCGGCGCGACGGGTTCGTCTGCGCCCCGGTGCCGGCGATGACCGCCTTCCACAGCCCCATGCTGGCGGGCGTGGCCTCCGCGGCCATCGACGGCTTCGCCACCACGCCCGTGCGCGCGCCGCGCATCCCGCTGCGCTCCTGCTACACGGCCGCGCCGCTGACCGGGGAGACGGCCGCCGACCCGGACTACTGGGCCGGTCATCCGGTGCGGCCGGTGCTGTTCTGGCCGGCGCTGGACGCGGTCCTGTCTGCCCGCGACGACGTCGTGTGCGTCGAGGCCGGGCCGGGGCAGGGGCTGAGCACCATCGCCCGGCGGCACCGCGCGGTGCGCGCCGGGCGGGGCGAGGTGGTGGCGCTGCTGCCCGCGCGGGCCGGCGGCCCCGAGGCGGACCGCGCCGCCTTCGACGCGGCCCTGGAACGACTGTCCGCCCTGTCCGCTCTGCCCGTGACCGGCCCGGCGTCGACCGGCCCGGCGTCGACCGGCCCGGCGTCGGCCGGGCCGGTCTCGGGCGGATCTATCCTCGGGCGACGCGCGCGGTGACGAAGCGGACCGGGACCTCGATGACCACCGGCCCGCTCCCGCCCCGAAGCCGGTCGAGCCCCTCGGTCAGCCGCTCGCGCAGGTCCTCGCGCTGCGGCGCGGGCAGGTTCTGCCACAGCAGCCGCATCCCCTGGGTGTGCGACCACTCCACCCACCGCTCGGGGGACTCGGCGGTCATCCGGACCGGCTCGTCCAGCACCCGCACCTCGCGGTAGCCGGCCCGCTCCAGCGTCGCCGCCAGGTCCCCGGCGTCCTCCAGCCAGCTGTTGAAACGCCGCACCAGCGCCTCCGGCTGCCATTCCGGAGGCAGGTGCTCCAACAGCGAGGAAGGAATGAGCGGGGTGAACTCAGGCGGCAGGAACGGAAAAGTCCCGGCCCGGAAAACCGGACTCGTAAATGCGATCCGCCCGCCGTCGGCGAGCAATTCCGTATACCGGGAAAGCGCCCCCGGCGCGTCGGGCAGAAAAATGATGCTGTAACCGCCGAGCAGCACGTCGAAAGCGCCCGCGGGAAGTTCCGGATTTTCCGCGTCCATCACCCGCGCCTCGACCTGGGAAAGGCCGCGGGCGGCGATCTCCTTGCCGACCTCCTCCACCATGGCCGGGGCCAGGTCGATGCCCAGCGCGTGCCCGCGCGGCCCCACCAGCTCCGCCGCGGGGAAGAGGCTGGCGCCCCGGCCACAACCGACGTCCAACACCCTCTCACCTGCGACGGGAGCAGCCAGCTCCACGAGCCGGCGGCCCATCGGGGTGAAGAACTCCACCCCCGTCCGGTCGTAGCGCGCGGCGGAGTCGTCGAAGACCCCCGCGACCTGTCGCTTGTACGCCGAGCTGTCCACAAGCCCTCCCTTCTGCGCAATCACCAGTATTCGAGCGCCTCTGGAGAACCGGTCGAGAACGGGTGCACAGCCGCCTTTCCCGCTTGTCCCGCGCGCGTACCGGAGCGAACAATCGACGCGGAGACACACCCATTCAGGGAGCGCCGATGAGCAAGCAGATCGAAATCGTCCGCCGCATGGTGGCGGCGTACAACAGCGGCGAAACCGGAGACGTCGAGGAGTTCATTCATCCGGAATATCTCAACCCCGGCGCGCTGGAGCACAATCCCGACGGGCGCGGCCCCGAGGCGTTCGCGGGCGCGGTCAAGTGGCTGAAGTACGCCTTCTCCGAGGACGCCTGCCTGGAGGAGATCGGCTACGAGGAGAACGGCGAGTGGGTGCGCGCCCACCTCGTGCTCTACGGCCGCCACGTCGGCAACCTGGTCGGGATGCCGCCCACCGGCCGCAGGTTCGCCGGTGAGCAGATCCACCTGATCCGGATCGTGGACGGCAAGATCCGCGACCACCGCGACTGGCCCGACTACCTCGGCACCTACCGGCAGCTCGACATGCCGTGGCCCGCCGACGGCGGGTGGCGTCCCTGATGGCCGAGTCGCGCGACGACGACCCGCTGTGGGGCCTGATCCGGCTCGGCAGCCTGCACACCCCGATGGCGGTGCGCGTGGCGGCCACCCTCCGCCTGGTCGACCACATCAAGGACGGCGCCACCGGCCTCCGCGAGCTGGCCGAGCGTACCGGGACGGACCCGGACGCGCTGGCCCGGCTGATCCGCCACCTCGTCGCGGTCGGCGTGCTGGCCGAGCCGGAGCCCGGCCGCCTGGCCCCGACCGCGATGGGTGAGGTGCTCGCCGACGACCACCCCGCCGCCCAGCGCGCCTGGCACGACCTCGGCGAGATCGTGGCCCGCGCCGACGTCGGCTTCACCCGGCTGCTGGACGCCGTCCGCACCGGCCGGCCCACGTACGCCGACGTCTACGGCCGGCCCTTCTACGACGACCTGGCCGCCGAGCCGCGCCTGCGCGAGTCGTTCGAGTCGCTGATGGCCTGCGACCAGCACGTGGCCTACGACGCGCCCACCGCCGCCTACGACTGGAGCGGCGTGCGCCACGTGTGCGACGTCGGCGGCGGCACGGGCGGCTTCGTCGCGGCCGTCGCGCGGGCCGCGCCGCACGTGACCGCCACGATCCTGGAGCTGCCGGGCACCGCGCAGGTCGCCCGCGACCACCTGGCCGCCGAGGGCCTCGCCGACCGCTGCGACGTGATCGAGGGCGACTTCTTCGCGCCGCTGCCGTGCAAGGCCGACGTCATGCTGCTGTCGTTCGTGCTGCTCAACTGGCCGGACGAGGACGCCGCGCGGATCCTCGCCCGCTGCGCCGACTCCCTCGAACCCGGCGGCCGGATCCTCGTCTACGAGCGCGACGACCTGGCCGAGAACGCCGGCAACGAACGCTTCACCGAGCTGGACCTGCGCATGCTGGTCTTCCTCGGCGGGCGGCTGCGCACCCGCGACGCGTGGGCGGGACTGGCCGCCCGCGCCGGGCTGGCCGTGGAGTCGGTGCGCCGCCTGCCCAACCCGACGATCCCCTTCGACCTGTCCCTGATCGTGCTCGCCCCGGCCGAGGAGGTCTCGTGACGACCCGTGTCATCGCCAACGGCGAGGTGTCCCTGTGGAGCGAGGACTTCGGCGACCCCGCCGCCCCGCCGCTGCTGCTGGTCGCCGGCGGCAACCTGTCGGCCAAGTCGTGGCCCGACGCGTTGGTGGCGCTGCTCGCCGAGAAGGGCCACCACGTCATCCGCTACGACCACCGCGACACCGGCCGCTCGACCGCGATCGACTTCGCGACCTTCCAGGCGCGGCCGTACGGCTTCGACGAGCTGGTCTCCGACGCGCTGGCCGTGCTCGACGGCTGGGAGGTCCCCGCCGCGCACGTCGTCGGCATGTCGCTCGGCCACACCATCGGCCAGCTCCTCGCCATCGACCACCCCGACCGGCTGCTGAGCCTCACCCTCATGCTCGGCGGGGCGCTCGACGTCGACTTCGACGCCAACATCGAACGCGTCATGAGCGACGCGCCCTCCGCCGACGGGCTGCCGCTGCCCACCCGGCGCTTCCTGGACGTCATCACCCTGATGTCGCAGCCGGTCGACGGGCCGGAGGCCGAGCTGGAGCGGCGGGTGGAGAAGTGGCGGCTGCTCAACGGCGAGGACCTGCCGTTCGACGCCGACGAGTTCCGCCGCGGCGAGCTGCGCGCCGTCGCGCACGCGGGCTCCTTCCAGGAGCCGATCAACCACCACATGATCCCGCAGCCGCCGGTCTCGCGGGGCGCGGAGCTGGCCGGGGTGCGCGTGCCCACGCTGGCGATCCAGGCGATGCGCGACCCCGCCGCGCCGCCGCCGCACGCCCGGCACGTCGCCGACCTCATCCCCGGGGCGCGGGTCGTGGAGCTCGCCGAGATGGGGCACGCGCTCGCCTCGGCCGTCCACGAACCGCTGGCCGCCGCCATCAGCTCGCACACTCTCAGCACGCCCCACCGCGTCACCACCTGAGGAGCACCACGATGCCGACCACGCCGCAGACCCTGCCGCCCACAGTGCCGACCGCAGTGACCCCCAGCGAGCTCGGCCGTCACCTGCTCACGATCCGCGGCTTCCACTTCGTCCTGGGCGCGCTCGGCGACCCGTACGCCCGCCTGCTGCGGGGCGAGGGCGACGACACCGCGGCGCTCGGCGACGAGATCAGGCGCGCGGGCCCCCTCTTCCGCAGCCACCTCGGCACATGCGTCACGGCCAGCGGGGAGGCGGCCGCCGCGCTGCTGCGCGACCCGCGCCTCGACACCGGCCACCCGGGCGGTGACCGGGCGCACCTGGGCGAGAACCTGTGGGAGACCTGGCGCACCTGCCACGTCACGCCCATGGACGACGCCCTGCTGACGCTGCCGCTGGCCGACTACCGGCGGCTCGACCGGGTCAACCGGCCCGTGCTCGGCCCGGTGACGGCCGGGGCGTGGCGGGCGGACGTCCGGCACGCGGCCGGGCGCGTCGCCGACCGTGCCGGAGAGGCGTTCGACCTGGCCGCCGACCTGGTCAGACCGGCGGTGGCCGCGTCCCTGTCCCGCGTCCTCGGCCTGTCCGGCCCCGGCGGCCCGGACGCGGGCGGCTCGGGCCCACGTGGTTCCGGCCCCTTGAACGGAGCCGCGAGCGGCCTGAGGAGGGAGGGCCTGAGGAGGGAGGGAACGCGCGCGGGTGAGGGCGGCTCGCTCGCAGAGGAGCCGGGAGCCGGTGACCCGGGCCCCGCGGAGCGGGAGCTGGCGGAGCTGCTGCCGCGGCTGGGCGTCGCCCTGGACGCCGTGCTGTGCCCGCCGCGGCTGCCCGTCGCCCGCGACCTGGAGGAGGCCGTGGCCCGCGCCCGCGTCCTCGTCCACGACCTCGTGACGGCCCGCGCGGCCGAGCCCGGGGACGACGCGGTCAGCGCCATGCTGGCCACCGGCCTCGGCGAGGCGGACGTGGCGGCGGCCTGCCTGCTCCACCTGGTGGCCGGGGCCGAGATCGCGGCCGCCACCGCCGCCGACGCGATCGTGGCGCTGCTCGACCACCCCGGCCAGTGGGCGGCCGTGTGCCGCTCGCCCGAGCTGGCCGCGGACGCCGTCGAGGAGACCCTGCGCTGGTCGCCGCCGGTGCGGCTGGTCAGCAGGACCGCCCAGGAGCCGCTGGCCGCGCACGGCCAGGAGATCGACGCCGACGCCCACGTCGTGATCGTCGTGGACGCCGCCAACCGCGACCTGGCCGGCGTCGCCGACCCGGACCGCTTCGACCTCGCCCACGCGGGCGCCCCGAGCCTCTCCCTGACCGGAGGCGGGCCCGAGGAGCTCGTCGCCCCGCTCGCCCGCGTGGTCGCCACCGAGATCGTCCGCGCCGCCGCCAGCCGGTGGCCGGGCCTGCGCGCGGACGGAGCCGTCGTGCGCCGCATGCGCTCGCCCGTCGTGCGGGCCGTGGTCAGGCTTCCCCTGTGCCGTTAGGAGACCCGGGTCCTTCGCGGGACCTGGGGCGTGAGGAGATTCGACGATGCGCGTGCTGGTCACGTCTTTCGCCATGGACGCCCACTTCAACGGCATGGTGCCGCTGGCCTGGGCGTTACGCACCGCGGGGCACGAGGTCCGGGTGGCCAGCCAGCCCGCGCTGACCCCCAGCATCGCCCGGGCCGGGCTCACCGCCGTGCCCGTCGGCGACGACCACCAGGTGGAACAGGTGATGACCGCCGCCGCCCCCGGCGTCTTCGCCCTGCATCAGAACCCCGACTACCTGGAGGGCCGCCCCGAGCTGCTCGACCTGGACTTCCTGGAGTCGTCCACCACGATGCTCACCGCGATGTTCTACGCCCAGATCAACAACGACTCCATGGTCGACGAGATGGTGGCCTTCTCCCGCTGGTGGCGGCCCGACCTCGTGATCTGGGAGCCGTTCACCTTCGCCGGGGCCGTGGCCGCGCACGTCACCGGCGCCGCGCACGCCCGGCTGCTGTGGGGGCCGGACCTGTTCCTCCAGGTGTACCAGCGCTTCCAGCGGCTGCTCGCGCCGCAGCCGCCCGAACTGCGCGACGACGCGGTGCGCGACTGGCTCACCTGGACGCTCGGCCGTCACGGCGCCGAGTTCAGCCCGGAGGTCGTCACCGGCCACTGGACCATCGACCAGATGCCGGCCAGCGTCCGCTTCGAGCTGGACCAGCCGCTGGTGCCGATGCGCTACATCCCGTACAACGGGCCGCTGCCGGCCGTCGTGCCCTCCTGGTCGCGGACCGACCCGGACCGGCCCCGGGTGTGCGTCACCCAGGGCATGACCGAGCGCACGACCGGCTTCTCCGGCCTGGACGCCGTCGCCGACCTGCTGGAGGCGATCGCCGAGCTGGACGTCGAGGTGATCGCCACCGTCAAGGCCGGCGAGCGGATACGGCCGCTGCCGGGCAACGTCCGCGTGGTCGACAGCGTGCCGCTGCACGTGGTGCTGCCGAGCTGCGACGCGGTCGTCCACCACGGCGGCGCGGGCACCTGGGCCGGCGCGGCGCTCTACGGCGTCCCGCAGCTCGCGCTCGCCTGGCAGTGGGACGACGTGTTCCGCGCGCTGCGCCTGGAGAAGCTCGGCGCCGGCATGTACCTGCCGCCGGGCCCCGCCCGCCAGCCAGGCGCGGTCCGCGACGGCCTGGCCCACCTGCTGGCCGACTCGTCGTTCCGGGCGGGCGCGGCCAAGATCAGAGAGGAGATGCTCGACTGCCCCACCCCCAACGAGGTCGTGCCGGCGCTGGAGGACCTGACCGCGGCGCACCGCGGCGCCCCCTCGGGCATCCCCGCCGGTACGGCACCCGCGCACCGATGAGCCGCGCGTACCGCGACCGGGCGGTCGGCGAGGAGGAGTTCCGCCGCGCGCTGGCCGGCCACGCGGCGGGGGTGGTCGTCGTCACCGCCACGGTCGGGGGAGTCCCCGTCGGGGTGACGGCCACCTCCTTCTCCTCGGTCAGCCTCCGGCCGCCGCTGGTGGCCTTCTACCTCGGCCGTACGTCCTCGACCTGGCCGTGGCTGCGCGACGCCGACCGCTTCGCCGTCAACATCCTGGCCGGGGACCAGGGGGACATCGCGGCCCGCTTCGCCCGCACCCACGTCGACCGGTTCGCGCCGCCGACCCGGTGGAGCGCGGACGAGTTCGGCACGCCGCTGCTGGAGGGCGTCACGGCCCACCTGACCTGCTCCCCGTACCGCACCGCGGACATCGGTGACCACGTGCTGGTCGTCGGCCTGGTGACCGGCACGCGCATCGACGAGCGGGGCCGCCCCCTGCTCTACCACCAGGGGCGCTTCGGGCGGTTCGTCCCGGAACACGAGCCGGTCCACGGGACGGCGCGCGGGGAACCGCAGTAACCCCCCGGCGCCGCCCGCGCACTCAGCATCCCCCTACCGTCATCCCCCACCGTCCCCGTCCTCGCGCCGCGCATCCCCCTGGCGCCGACCCGCGCGCGGCATCCCCCAGCGGCTCAGTAGATCCAGCCGGACTTGCGGGCGATGCGGATCGCGTCGATGCGGTTGCGCGCCTTCAGCTTGCTCACCACGACCGTCAGGTAGTTGCGCACGGTCCCCGGCGACAGGAAGAGCGCGCTCGCGATCTCCCGGATCTCGTCCCCCTCCGCCGCGAGCTGGAGCACCTCCAGCTCGCGGTCGGTGAGCGGGCACCCGGTCGAGCCCCACGCGACCAGCGCCAGGTCGGCGTCGAAGACCCGGTACCCCGCCGCCACCCGCCGGATGCCGTCGGCGAGCTGCTCGGGCGGCGAGGTCTTCAGCATGAGTCCCCCCACGCCGGCCGACAGCGCCTGGCGCACCGTGGCCGGCCGGGCGAGGCTGCTCAGCAGCAGGGTGTCGCAGCCGGGCAGCGTCTCCTTCAGCTCCACGGCCGCCGCGAACCGGTCCTTCCAGCACAGGTCGGCGTCGATGACCGCGACGTGGGGCGCGCCGGTCCGCGCGGTGGCCAGGATCTGCCTCCCGTCGGACACGGCGCCCACGACCTCGATGTCCGCCTCCTGCCGCAGCAGCGCCACCAGCGCGCCGCGCACCATGTCCAGGTCCTCGGCGATGACGACGCGGATCGTCCCGTTGCCCGGCTCGGTGGCCGACGCCCGAGCGGAGAACGCCGCCCTCACTGGGGAAGGTTGTCGTGACGGAACCGGGGACGGACCGACCTGGCCAGCGTCCGCAGGGTCGCGGCCAGCACCGGCCTGGTCTGCTCCGGCTCGATGACCTCGTCCACCGACAGCCGCTCGGCCGGCAGGTGCGGCGCCATCACCTCGCGCTCGTAGCCCGCCACCAGGTCGGGGCGCACCCCGGGGTCTTCGCGCAACTCCCGCCGGTAGACGATGTCGACCGCTCCTTCCGCACCCATGACTGCCATCTGCGCCCTCGGCCAGCAGAACACGGCGTCCGCCCCCAACGACTTGGAATTCATGACGATGTACGCGCCGCCGAACGCCTTGCGCAGCACCACGGTCAGCCGCGGCACGGTCGCCTCGGAGAACGCGTAAAGCAGTTTCGCACCCTTGCGTATCACTCCATTTGTTTCCTGTTTGGTTCCGGGAAGAAAACCCGGGGTGTCGACCAGGGTCACGAGAGGTAATCCGAACGCGTCGCACAGCCGGACGAAACGCGCCCCTTTCTCGGACGCCGAGATGTCCAGGACGCCCGCGAGCGCCAGCGGCTGATTGGCCACCACGCCGACCGGGCGGCCCTCGATCCGCGCGAAACCCACGACCAGGTTGCGAGCGAAACGCGACTGAAGCTCGAGAAAACTGTCGGAGTCCACGATTCCCGCGATCACCTGCCGGACGTCATAGGGGACGCGGGGGCTGTCCGGAAGCCGGGGCATCGCGCCGGGTGGCGCCGGCATGCCCATCGGGACCTCGTCCCAGCAGGAGTCGGGCAGGTAGGAAAGGACCCGCCGGGCCAGGTCCATGGCCTCCGCCGGGCCGGCGGCGACCAGGTGCGCGACGCCCGAGTGGCGGGTGTGGATCTCGCTGCCGCCGAGGTCGGCCGGGCTGACGTCCTCGAAGGTGACCGCCTTGACGACCTGGGGCCCGGTGAGGAACATGTGGGCGTTCTCGCGCAGCATGATGATGATGTCGGTGAGCGCGGGTGAGTAGACGGCGCCGCCGGCGCACGCCCCGAGGATCAGGCTGAGCTGCGGCACCCGGCCGGACAGTTGCACGTTGGCCCGGAAGATCGCGCCGTAGCCGTCGAGGGCCGCGAGCCCCTCCTGGATGCGGGCGCCGCCCGAGTCGAGCAGCCCGACCACCGGCATCCGGGCGCGGCCGGCCTGCCGCAGAACCGCCTCGATCTTGGCGGCGTGGATCTCGCCCAGCGAGCCGCCGAGCGCGGAGGGGTCCTGGGCGAAGACCCCGATCGGGCGGCCGTCGACCGTCGCGTGCCCGGTGACGACGCCGTCGCCGGCCGGGCGCTTGGCCTGCATGCCGAAGGCCGTGACCCTATGTCGGGCCTGGCTGCCGAATTCCACAAAGGAGTCGGGATCGGTCAGCGTGTCGATGCGGTGCCGGACGTCGGCGGGCCGGGACCGCGACACCAACGAGGATGAGGAAAGCGGAGGTCCAGTCATTGTCACTCCATTATTTCGAACATTCCTTCTTTCTTGCCCCACATGAAAGAGGACGATTAAAAATTGAATCGTCCCCAGCTTTCCATGATAGGCTAAATATGTGCTGTGTCACCTGTCAAGCCCATCCGGTAAGGCCCAAGTGCTAGTATGTAAGTGATCGCTTACTTAACGTGTTCAGCGCCCCATCGGGAATATCCGCGACGGGGCGCTGTAATGAGCGGCGTCCCGCCCGCTCAGCGGGTGTTCTTGCTGCGGTACAGACGGACGGCGAGCGGCGCGAACACCACCGTGATGACCAGCGAGGCGATCAGCGCCCACATCACGTCCCAGAACCCGGCCGTGCCGTGCATGAGGGCCCGCGACGCCGTGGCCGCGTGGCTCAGCGGGTTGACCTTGACCAGCACCTGCATCCACGACGGCATGGTCTCGGGCCGGACGAAGATGTTGCTCATGAACAGCAGCGGATAGATCACGATCATGCTGGTGCCGGAGACCCGTTCCGGGACGCTGGCGACCACGCCGATCGCGGCGAAGATCCAGCTCACGCTGAACGCGAAGACGATCAGCACCCCCATGGCCGCGAGCACGCCGAGGATGCCGCCGCCCGGCCGGAAGCCCAGCGCCAGGCCCATGCCGATGGTCATGGTCAGCGCGATCAGGTAGCGCAGGACGTCGCCGACCAGGTTGCCGGCGATCGCCGCCGGCTGCCAGAACGGCAGCGTGCGGAAGCGGTCGAAGACGCCCTTGTTGATGTCGGTGTTGATCGCGGTGCCGGTGTAGACGGTCATGAGGATGACGCTCTGCACCGCGATGCCCGGCAGGAAGAACTGGAGGTACTGGCTCGGCGAGCCGGCGAAGGCGCCGCCGAACAGGTACGTGAAGAGCAGCAGGAAGATCGCCGGCAGCAGGATGATGTCGATGAGCTGCGCGGGGAAGTGCTTGAAGGCCATGATCCCACGCCACAGGTGGGTGATCGTCGCCGACACCGGGCTGGCCTTCGGCGGCCTCTCGTGGGTGACCAGGATGGCCATCACCCGGTCGTCGACGTGCTCGATCGACGAGGTCATGCCGCCGCCTCCTCTCCGGCGTCCCCGGCGGACTGGTCGTCGGCCTTGTGGCCGGTGAGCGTCAGGAACACCTCGTCCAGGCTCGGCCGGGTCACGGAGAACTCGGCCGGCTCGATCGAGGCGCGGGTCAGGGCGCCGAGCGCCTGGAGCACCCGCGAGTTGTCCTCCACGCGGGCGGACATCTCGGCGGGGTCGCCCTCCAGGTGCACGGGGACGCCCAGCTCCTGCGTGAGCAGGTCCTCGGCCTTGTCGCGCTGCCCGGGGTCGCGCAGCCGCACGTGCAGGGCGACCTGGCCGACCGAGGCCTTGAGCTCGTCGGTGGTGCCCTCGGCGATGACCGTGCCCTGGTCGACGACCGCGATGCGGTCGGCCAGCTCGTCGGCCTCGTCGAGGTACTGGGTGGTGAGCAGGATCGTCGTGCCGCCGGCCAGCAGCGCCCGCACGATGTCCCACACCTGGTTGCGGCTGCGCGGGTCGAGGCCGGTGGTCGGCTCGTCCAGGAACAGCAGGTCGGGGCTCACGACGATGCTGGCCGCGATGTCCAGCCGCCGCCGCATGCCGCCGGAGTAGGTGCTGACCAGCCGCCCGGCCGCGTGGGTCAGGCCGAAGGCGTCCATCAGGTCGCCGGCCCGTTGCCTGGCCTTGGGCCAGGTGTAGCCCTGGAGCCTGCCCATGAGGACGAGGTTCTCCAGGCCGGTCAGCGCGTCGTCCACCGAGGCGTACTGCCCGGTCACGCTGATGCGCCGGCGCACCGCGTCGGAGTCGCGCACCACGTCGTGGCCGAACACGGTCGCCGTGCCCCCGTCGGGCCGCAGCAGCGTGGCCAGCATGCGGATCAGCGTCGACTTGCCCGCGCCGTTCGGCCCGAGCACGCTGTACACGATCCCGGGCGGCACGCGCAGGTCGATGCCGTCGACGGCCTTGGTCTGCCCGAACAGTTTCCGCAGGCCGGAAGTCTCTATCGCGAGTGTGGGTGGAGAGCTCATCGGAGGCTCCCGTCGCTCCCGCCGTTTTTCGTCATGCCTCGGACGATAACGAGCAGCGCGGTCACCTCCTGACCGCATTGGCCGTGGGCCGCGAAATTGTCCAGCCGTTCTCAGTGATTACTTGATTCGCGCCTCCGACCATGAAATTCCGCACGAGTCAAGGAGGCCGCAGTGATGGAACCGGACGTTGACGTGGTGATCGTCGGTGGGGCGCTCGGCGGTCTGTCCTCGGCGATGTTCCTCGCCCGGAGGGGCGTGCGGGTGCTGCTCGTGGAGCGGCACGGCAGCACCTCGATCTACCCCAAGGCCGCCGGCCAAAACCCGCGCACCATGGAGCTGCTGCGCATCGGCGGCGTCGCCGACGAGGTCATGGCCGCCACCGACATCCGCGGCCGGCAGGGCGACTTCACCATCAAGGTGGCCGAGACCGTGGGCGGCCGGACGCTGCACACCTTCGCCGAGAGCTTCGAGGAGCTGGTCGGGGCCACCGAGGACTGCACGCCCATGCCGTGGGCCCTCGCCTCCCAGGACCGGGTGGAGCCCATTCTGCTGGCCCAGGCCGAGAAGCACGGCGCCGACATCCGCTTCGGCACCGAGATGACGGACTTCGCCCAGGACGACGACGGCGTCACGGTGCGGCTGCGCACGGTGGCCGACGGCGCCGAGACCACGGTCCGGGGCCGCTACCTCGTGGCCGCCGACGGCCCGCGCAGCGAGATCAGGGAACGGCTCGGCATCCCGCGCCACGGCCACGGCTCGCTGGCCCACTTCGTCGGCATCATCTTCGAGGCCGACCTGTCCGCGGTGCTGCCGCCCGGCTCGACCGGCTGGTACTACCTGCAGAACCCCGCCTTCACCGGCACGTTCGGCCCGACCGACCGGCCCGACCGGCACACCTTCTACGTCCAGTACGACCCGGCGCGCGGCGAGAGGCCCGAGGACTACCCGCCGCGGCGCTGCGAGGAGCTCATCCGCCTGGCCGTCGGCGCCCCGGACCTGCGGCCGGTGCTGCTCGACGTGCAGGCGTGGGAGATGGCCGCCTACATCGCCGACCGCTGGCGGGACGGCCGGATCCTGCTGGTCGGCGACGCCGCCAAGGTCACCCCGCCGACCGGCGGGATGGGCGGCAACACCGCCGTCGGCGACGGCTTCGACGTGGCGTGGAAGCTCGCGGCCGTCGTGAACGGCGAGGCGGGGGAGGGGCTGCTCGACAGCTACGGCCTCGAACGCGCGCAGGTCGCCCGGCTCGTGGTGGACGAGTCGCTGAGCATCTACGGCGAGCGGATGGCCCCGCACCTGGCCGACAGCCTGCCGGGCGCGCGGGGCATGGCCGAGGTGCTCATGGGCTTCCGCTACCGCTCCGGCGCGGTGGTGGCCGAGGACGACGACCCCGAGCCCGTCGAGGACCCGCTGCGCCCCACGGGCCGCCCCGGCTTCCGCGCGCCGCACGCCTGGGTGGAGCGGGACGGAGCCCCCGGAGCCCGGGTGTCCACGATCGAGCTGTACGGCGACGGCTGGGTGCTGATCGCCGGGCCCGAGGGGAAGGCGTGGGCCGAGGCGGCCGCCGGGGCCGCGCGCGACCTCGGCGTCCGCCTGGACGTCCACGTCCTGGGGGAGGACCTGCGCGACCCGGACGGCGACCTGACGCGCCGCTACGGGTTCGGGCCCGCGGGCGCCACACTGGTGCGGCCCGACGGGGTGATCGCCTGGCGCTCGGCGGGCGCCGCGCCGGACCCCGGGGCCGCCTTCCGCGCCGCCCTGGCCACGGTGCTGTCCCGGGTGCCGGCGGAGGCCGCGCATGGCTGACCCGCCGCGCGTCACCGCGTCACCGGCGACCGCGTCACCGGCGACCGCGTCACCGGCGACCGCGTCACCGGCGACCGCGTCACCGGCGACCGCGTCACCGGCCACTACGTCACCGGCCGGGGCGTCACCAGGGGACCGGCGGCGCCGGCTCGGCCGGCGCGGCCACCGCGCGGCCGAGCCGCGCCGACAGTTCGAGGACGTACTCCTTCAGCTCGGGCGGCTCGTGCACCTCGAACTCGATGTCGAACATGCCGATGGTCAGCGCGAGCCACTGCAGCGAGTCGGCCGCGGTGCGCAGCATGCACGTCTTGTCGTCGACGACCGTGAGGATGCCGTCGCGGGGCCGGATGCGCTCGGCGACCACCGAGACGGGGGCGTGCAGGGTGACCAGCGCCCGGTAGCGGGCCAGCGACGAGGTGATGGACTCGGCCACGTAGGTGGCGATGTCGTCCGACGGCAGCTCGCGCGGCTTGAACCGCTCGCCCGTCGCGTACGGCGAGGTCAGCCGGTCCACGCGGAACGTGCGCCAGTCCTCGCGCTTGAGGTCCCAGCACATCAGGTACCACTTGCGGGCGACGTTGACCAGCCGGTACGGCTCGA
The DNA here is from genome assembly GCF_013363975.1 of Nonomuraea montanisoli. Lineage (GTDB taxonomy): Bacteria > Actinomycetota > Actinomycetes > Streptosporangiales > Streptosporangiaceae > Nonomuraea > Nonomuraea montanisoli. The sequence continues at coordinate 157,491 of NZ_JABWGN010000009.1, forward strand.
CGTGCCGGTTGCTCTCGGCCCCCTCGCGGGTGCTGTAGGCGAAGCGGAGCCGCTCGCGGTCGCGGCACCCCTGGGCCAGCAGGGTGAGGACCTCGGGATCGACGGTCGGGCCGTTCGCGATGAGCGGGACCGTGTAGTTCTGCAGCGCGTTGACCCGCCGGCGCAGATGGCCGGGCAGCACCTGCTCCAGCTTGGCCAGGGCGCGCACCGAGGTCTCCTCGATGTCGGCCACCGTGCCGCCGGCCGCCGTGCGCAGGCTGATCGCGATCGCCACCGCCTCCTCGCCGTCGAGCAGCAACGGCGGCAGGGCGGTGCCCGCCTCCAGCCGGTAGCCGCCGTGCGCCCCCGGCGTGGCGTGCACCGGGTAGCCGAGCTCGCGCAGCCGGTCGATGTCCCGGCGCAGGGTGCGCGGGCTCACCTCCAGCCGCTCCGACAGCTCGGGACCCGACCAGTTCCGGCAGTTCTGCAGCAACGACAGCAAACGGAGCATGCGCAACGGCGTGTTGGCCATGCTCGCATCGTGTCATGCGAAGCGGCCAGATTGTGGCCGCATTACCACCGGGTTAAGGAGGCGGGGCATCACGATGATGTCTTCACGAAGAGGTATGAATAACCCGCTTGACTGCAATCATCAGCCATCAGTAAAGAGCACCCGGACAACCCTCACCGAGAAGGGACGAATCCGGTGAAGGGGCTCGTGCTGGCCGGGGGATCCGGCACCCGATTGCGCCCGATAACCCACACCTCCGCCAAACAACTCGTCCCCGTCGCCAACAAACCCGTCCTTTTCTACTGCCTGGAGGCCATCGCCGCCGCCGGCGTCACGGAGATCGGCATCATCGTGGGGGAGACCCACGCCGAGATCGAGGCGGCCGTCGGCGACGGCTCCCGCTTCGGCGTCGAGGTGACCTACCTCCACCAGCACGCGCCGCTCGGCCTGGCCCACGCGGTGCTCGTCGCCCGCGACTACCTGGGCGACGACGACTTCGTCATGTACCTGGGGGACAACTTCCTGCTCGGCGGCATCGACGACCTCGTCGGGCGCTTCACCCGCGACCGGCCGTCGGCCCAGATCATGCTCACCCGGGTCAGCGACCCGCGCCAGTTCGGCGTGGCCGTGCTCGACGCCTCCGGCCGGGTGATCGGCCTGGAGGAGAAGCCGCGCGAGCCGAAGAGCGACCTCGCCCTGGTCGGCGTCTACCTGTTCACCCCGGACATCCACGAGGTCGTGGCCGATCTCAAGCCGTCGGCGCGCGGCGAACTGGAGATCAGCGACGCCATCCAGCGGCTGATCGACGACGGCCGCCGGGTCGAGTCGCTGGTCGTCTCCGGCTACTGGAAGGACACCGGCAACGTCAACGACATGCTGGAGGTCAACCGCCTGGTGCTGGAGTCGCTGGAGGGCCGCACGGACGGGCGGGTGGACGACGACAGCGAGCTCATCGGCCGCGTCGTCGTGGAGGACGGCGCCGTGGTCGAGCGCTCCCGGGTGGTCGGCCCCGCGATCATCGGCGCCGGCACGCTGGTGTCGGGCAGCTACGTCGGGCCGTTCACCTCGATCTCGCGCGACTGCGCGATCGTGGACAGCGAGATCGAGTACTCGATCGTGCTGCCGCGCTCGTCGATCACCGGCGTGTCCCGGGTCGAGGGCTCCCTGATCGGCCACGACGTGCAGGTCACCCCGGCCGCCGGCGCGCCCCGGGCCCACCGGCTCGTGCTCGGCGACCACAGCAGGGTGCGGATGAGCTCATGACGTTCTCACGCGTGAGGTTCTCCCGGGTCCTGGTCGCCGGCGGGGCCGGGTTCATCGGCTCGGCGTTCGCCCGCGCGCTGGCGGCCGACGGCGTCGAGGTGACGGTCCTCGACAAGCTCACCTACGCGGGCAACCGCGCCAACCTGGCGGGCGTCCCGCACACGTTCGCGCACGGCGACATCTGCGACGCGCGGCTGCTGGCCGACGTCGTGCCGGGGCACGACCTGGTCGTCAACTTCGCCGCCGAGTCGCACGTGGACCGCTCGATCGCGGACGCGGGGCAGTTCGTCAGCACCAACGTCCTCGGCACGCAGACGCTGCTGCAGGCGTGCCTGGACGCGCGGACGCCGCGCGTGGTGCAGGTCTCCACCGACGAGGTGTACGGCACGATCGCGTACGGCTCGTGGGACGAGAGCGCCCCGCTGGCCCCCCGCTCGCCGTACGCGGCCTCGAAGGCGGGCGGCGACCTGATGGCCCGCGCCTACGCCGTCACCCACGGCCTCGACGTCTCGATCACCCGCTGCGGCAACAACTACGGCCCCCGCCAGTACCCCGAGAAGGTCATCCCGCTGTTCGTCAGCCGGCTGCTGCGCGGCCAGAAGGTCCCCCTGTACGGCGACGGCGGCAACGTCCGCGACTGGATCCACGTGGACGACCACTGCGCGGCGGTCCGGCTGGTGGCCGAGGCCGGCGAGCCCGGCGAGGTGTACCACGTCGCCGGCACGGCCGAGCTGACCAACCGCGAGCTGACCGAGCGGCTGCTGGCCGCCTGCGGCGCCGGCTGGGACCTGGTCGAGTTCGTCGAGGACCGCAAGGGCCACGACCGGCGCTACTCCCTCGACGACTCCCGGCTGCGCGCGCTCGGCCACGCCCCCAAGGTCGACTTCGAGACGGGGCTGGCCGAGACCGTCCGCTGGTACGCCGCCAACCCCGATTGGTGGTCCTCCTGACCCGACCGTCCCATCCATCCCCGCTCATGAGGAGTTCCGTGGACGACATCACCCGCACCGCTCCGGCGCCGTGGCCGGAGCCCGTCACCATCGACAAGGCCGACCCGCGCTATCCCGACCTGGCCGGCCGGGGCATCAACGCCCGCTTCCCCGCGGCCCCGGCCGCGATCGGCCTGCCCGCCACCCCGCGGCACGTCGCCGAGCTGGTCGAGGACGCCGTCGGCGCGGGCCGGCGGCTGGCCGTGCGCAGCGGGGGGCACTGCTTCGAGTCGCTCGTCGACCACCCCGAGGTGGACGTGGTGATCGACCTGTCGGAGATGAAGGCGGTCGGCTACGACCCCGAGCACCGGGCCCTGGCCGTCGAGCCGGGCGCGAGCCTGGGCGCCATGTACCGGACGCTCTTCCTGGGCTGGGGGGTGGCCGTCCCGGCCGGGCGCTGCCCGGAGATCGGCGTGGGCGGCCACGTTCCCGGCGGCGGGGGAGGGGCGCTCTCGCGCCGGTACGGCCTGTCCGTCGACCACCTGTACGGCGTGCAGGTCGTGGTGGCGGACGGCTCCGGCCGGGCCCGCGCGGTGACCGCGACCCGGGAGCCCGGCGACCCGAACCGCGACCTGTGGTGGGCGCACACCGGCGGCGGCGCCGGCGCCTTCGGCGTCGTCACCCGCTACCTGTTCCGCTCGCCGGACGGGGCGGCCGGGGACGGCCGGCTGCTGCCGCCCGCGCCGGCCGCCGTCACGAAGAAGACCGTGCGCTGGTCGTGGGACGACCTGGACGAGTCGCGCTTCGTCGCGCTGGTGCGCGCCTTCGGGCTGTGGCACGAGCGCAACAGCGCGCCCGGCGACTCCGGGGCCCAGCTCGACAACAGCCTCACCCTGCCCCGGGCGGGCGGCGGCGAGGTCACCCTGGAGACCGCCTTCGACGCCGGCCGCCCGGACGCGGCCGACCTGGCCGACGCCCTCATCGCCGACGTGGGCCGGGCCGCCGGGTCGTCGCCCGAGGTGACGGCCGAGACGCGGTCCTTCCTCGCGGCGGTGCTCGTGCCCGACGAGTTCGCCGGGGTGAAGGGGCGCTTCAAGTCCAAGGCGGCGTTCCTGCGCTCCTGCTGGCAGGAGGACGTCGTCGCGCGGCTGTACCGCCGGCTCACCGACCGGTCCGGCTACCAGAACCCGGCCGCGGCGTTCTACCTGCTCTCCCACGGCGGCGCGATCAACGCGGTGGGGCAGGAGGAGACGGCCATGGCGCACCGCGACGCCGTGCTCAAGGCGTACGGGTCGGTGTTCTGGTGGGACCCGCGCGAGGACGAGGTCCACCTGGGCTGGATCCGGGACACCTACCACGAGCTGTTCGCCGACGCGGGCGGCGTGCCCGACCCCGATCGCGGGTACGGGGGCGCGTTCGTCAACTACGCGGACGCCGACTTCGCCGACCCGGAGCTGAACCGCAGCGGGGTGCCGTGGCACCGGCTCTACTTCCGCGGCAACTACGCGCGGCTGCAGGAGGTCAAGGGCCGCTGGGACCCGGGCGAGGTGTTCCGGCACGCGCTGTCGGTCCGCCCGCCCGGCGCGTAGCGCGCCCGGGCGGAAAGGACGGAACGCCGGACGACCCCCGTCGCCCGGCGTTCCGTCCTGTCATCCGCCTGCTGTCACAGGACGCGCACGCTCGGCACGTAGACGATCCACCTGCCGCCCTGCTCGGTGAAGCCCGTCTCCCTGGCCAGGATCTCGTCGGTGTGGTTCCAGGCGAACAGCACCGCGTAGTCCGGGTACGGCCGGCCGAACTCCGCCGCGGACCGGATGGGGATGTGCGACCCGGGCATCAGCCGGCCGATCTTGGCGGGCGTCGTGTCGTACACGCAGGGCAGCAGCTCCGGGCCGATGCCCGCGTAGTTGAGCACCGTGGCGCTCTTGGCGGTCGCCCCGTAGCCGGCCACGCGGGCCCCCTGGTCGCGCAGGTCGCGCAGCAGCTTCACCAGGTCCTCACAGATCCGGTCGATGCCCGTGCCGAGCCCCTCCAGGACGTCGAGGTCGTGCAGGCGCCGCTCGCTCTCCTCGGCGATGAGCTTCTCGACGGCGGGCGAGGGCGTCCGGGCGCCGGCGCGGGCGATGGTGTAGCGCACCTCGCCGCCGTGCACCGGCAGCCGCCGCACGTCGACCAGGTCGAAGCCGAAGCGCCGCGCCACCTCGCGCACCGACGTCGCGGTGAACAGGTAGAAGTGCTCGTCGTAGATCTGGTCGAAGGTGTGCCGCTCGACGATGTCGCCCAGGTACGGGTCCTCGAAGACGAACACGCCGCCCGGGGACAGCAGGGCGTCCACGCCGCGGAAGACCGAGTCGAGGTAGGGGATGTGGCAGATCGTGTTGGCCGCGTAGATGACGTCCGCGCGGCCCTCCTCGGCGGCGATCTGGGCGGCGGTCGACTGCTCGAAGAAGTCGGTGCGCACCCGCACGCCGTCCTTCCTGGCCAGCTCGGCGACGCCGCCGGACGGCTCCACCCCGAGGTGGCGCACGCCCGCGTCCTTGACCACGCCGAGCATGACGCCGTCGTTCGACCCGATCTCCACGCAGAACGGGTCGGGCCCGGTCAGCTCGGTGGCGAGCAGGTCGCGCGCGGTCTGGGCGAAGTGCTCGCGCATGCGCTGCGAGCCCGAGGAGTGGTACGGGTAGTCGTAGTTGAACATCCGCTCCCGGGGCACCTCCTCCAGGAGCTGCACCATGGAGCACGACGCGCACACCCCCACGGCGAGCTGGAAGTAGAACGCGCCGGCGACGTCCTCCTCGGCGCGGAAGTCGTCGGACAGCGGCTGCCTGCCGAAGTCGAAGAACTTCCTGACCTGGCCATCACAGATTCGGCATCTGGTCACATCGGGCTCTTTCTACTCGGCCTACTCGGCTACTCGGCGAAGATGGCGACCGCGCGGGCCCAGCCCGCCCCGGCGCCGGTGATCTTGATGGGGAAGCAGGAGACCTGGAAGCCGTACGGCTGCTCCAGCGCGTCCAGGTTGGCCAGCCGTTCGATCTGGCAGTACTCCCGGCTGCGGCCGATGACGTGCGCGGGCCACAGCACGGAGCGGTCGCCGCTCTCCCGGTAGCGGGCGATGACGTCGCCGAACGGGGCGTCCAGGCTGAACGCGTCGGTCCCGATCACCCGCACCCCGAGGTCGAGCAGCAGGTGGACGGCGGGGCCGTCCAGCCCGGTGAACTCGGTGAAGTAGCGCGGGGTGCCCGCCCACGCGGACGCGCCGGTGTTGAGCAGCACGATGTCGCCCGGCTCGGGCCGGCGTCCCGCCCGCTCCATGGCCTTGTCCAGCTCGGCCACCCCGGCCACCGACGTCTCGCACCCGGTCAGGTCGAGCAGCAGCCCCGGGCCGTAGAACCACTCCAGCGGCAGCTCGTGGACGTCGCGCGGCCGGCCGTCGCCGTACGACGCGCGCGACCCGTAGTGCGAGGGGGCGTCCACGTGGGTGCCCGTGTGCGAGGTGAGCTTGATCCGGTCGAGCGACAGGAACTCGCCGTCCGGCAGCTCGGCCGGGTCGAAGTGGACGCCGAAGTGCTCCCGCATCTCCTCGGCCATGTGCGCGGCCCCCTGCGCGGGGGTCAGGATCTCGTGCTCGACGGGGTCGGGCTCCCACGCCTTCGCGTCCACCGCGCTGCTGATGTCGACCAACCGCACCGGATCTCTCCTCCCGTTCCGGCCCGTCCCGCGGACCAGCGGGATCGTCGCCTACGAGCACACCGGCGACCTCTGGAGGCCGGTTGGAGCGCGGGTGGACCAAACAGGCCGAAGCGCTTCTCCAGCGACCTTCCGGTGACGATCAGCAGGCTGGCCTCAACGGTCCACCCGACGAGCCACGGAGCGACCATGTCACCTGATCTGCGAACACCGGTGTCCGCCGAGGGGCGGCGCCTGCTCGAACTCCTGCGCCCCTACCTGCCCGTCCTCAAGGCGGAGGCGGCGGCGAACGATCGCGCGGCCGTCCTGCCCGCGCACCTGTTCGCCCGGATGCGCAAGGACGGCGTCATGGGCGCCACCGTCCCCGTCGACCACGGCGGGATCGGGGTCACGCGGATGCACGACGTCGCCGTGGCGCTGCGCGAGCTGGCCCAGGCCGACGCGGGCGTGGCCCTCGCCCTGCACATGCAGTTCAGCCGCGGCCTGACCATGACGTACGAGGCCAGGCGCGGCGCCCCGAACGCGCGGAGGCTGGCCAGCGACATCCTGCGCCAGATGGCCGCCGGCGAGGCCGTGGTGTGCGGCGCCGTCAAGGACACCAAGCAGGTGACGGCCCTCACCCGCGACGCCGACGGCACCTACCGGCTGACCGGCCGCAAGACGCTGGTCAGCATGGCGCCGATCGCCACCCACTTCGTCATCTCCGCGCAGCTTCACGAGCCGGGCCAGCCGGTACGGCTGGCCGCCCCCGTGGTGCCCCGGCACACCCCGGGCCTGACCGTGGAGGACAACTGGGACGGCATGGGCATGCGTTCCTCCGGCAGCGTGGACATCGTCTTCGACGCCTGCCCCGTCCCGGAGGAGAACGTGCTGCCGCGCGGGCTGCTCGAGGAGCCCAGCGACGCCGCCCTGGCCGGCCAGACGGTGTCCTCGATCACCATGCTCGGCATCTACGTGGGGCTCGCCGAGGCCGCGCGCGACCTCGCGGTGGCCACCACCCGCAAGCGCGGCGAGCCCCAGCCCGGCGTGCGGACGCTGCTCGCCGAGATCGACGCCCGCCTGTACGCGCTGCGCTGCGCCGTCACGCACGCGCTGGCCGAGGCCGACCGGCTGTCGGAGGATCACAGCGGCGACCCCGGGGAGCGCGGGCGTGGCATGATGATCCCGTTCCAGTACGCCAAGCTCCTGGTGAACAAGCACGCGGTGGGCGTCGTCGACGACTGCGTGACCGTGGTCGGCGGAGCCGCCTACACGGGCTCGCACCCGCTGTCGAAGCTGTACCGGGACGTCCGCGCGGGAGGGTTCATGCACCCGTACAACTACGCCGACGCGGTCGACTACCTCAGCGCCCAGGCCCTGCGGTGAAGGCGCGCGAGCTGGCCGTCGCCGGCGCCTACGAGTTCATCCCCGAGATCTTCCCCGACGACCGCGGGCTGTTCGTCTCGCCGTTCCAGCACGCCGCCTTCGAGGCCGCGGCCGGGCACCCGCTCTTCCCGGTGCGCCAGACCAACCACAGCCGCTCGCGGCGCGGCGTTGTGCGGGGCATCCACTACACCGTCACCCCGCCGGGCACGGCCAAGTACGTCTACTGCCCCCAGGGGCGCTCGCTGGACATCATCGTGGACGTCAGGACCGGCTCGCCCACCTACGGCCGGTGGGAGGCGGTGCTGCTCGACCCGCGCGACTTCCGCTGCATGTACTTCCCCGTGGGCGTGGGCCACGCGTTCGTGGCCCTGGAGGACGACACCGTGATGTCGTACATGCTCTCCCAGGAGTACATGCCGGAGTACGAGCTGGCGCTGTCGGCCCTGGACCCGGAGCTCGGGCTGCCCGTCCCGGAGGAGCTGGGGGAGCCGATCCTGTCGCCCCGGGACGGGGCGGCGCCGACGCTGGAGGAGGCGCGGCGGGCGGGCCTGCTGCCGTCGTACGCCGCCTCCGTGGAGGTGGAGCGGGCGCTGTGGGGCCGGTGAACGGGGAGGGCGCGCCCGGCCGGGTGATCGTCCTCGGCGGGTCGGGAAGCGTCGGCAGGCAGGTGTGCGCGGCCTTCGCCGCCCGGGGCTGGGACGTGCTCGCGGTGGCCCGCCACGCGGCGCCGCACCTGGAGCCGTACCCGTTCGCCGCCCTGGACGTCACCGCGACCGAGCCGCGGCGGCTCGCGGAGCTGGTCTCGACGGCCCGCGCCGTCGTCAACGCGGCCGGCGGGTGGGGCGACACCACCGAGGAGATGACGTACTCGCACATCAGGCTGGTGGACCGGCTGCTGGAGGGGCTGGCCCAGGCGCCCTGCCGGCCGCGTCTGGTGCACGTGGGCTCGGTCCACGAGTACGGCCCGGTGCCGCACGGCACACTGCTCACCGAGGACGTCGCGCCGGCGCCCGTCACCCCGTACGCGCGGGCCAAGCTGGCCACCTCCCAGGCGGTCCTGACGGCCGTGGAGCGGCACGGGATCGACGCGGTGGTCCTGCGGGCGGCCAACATGTCGGGGCCGTACCCGCCGCAGGAGAGCTTCCTCGCGGCGCTGGCGGGCCGTATCCGGCGGGCCCTGGAGACGGGCGAGACGCTGGAGCTGAGCGTCGCCGACGCGCGGCGCGACTTCGTGGACGTGCGCGACGTGGCCGAGGCGATCGAGCGGGCGGCCCGGGCGCCGGTGGGCGGCCAGGTGATCAACGTCGGTCTCGGCGAGGCGCTGCCGATCGGGAGCCTGGTCGAGTGGCTGATCGAGGCCGCGGGCTTCCCCCAGGACCGGATCAAGCACCTCGACCAGGAGGTGCGCAGCAAGGGCGGCGACTGGACGCTGATGGACATCCGGCGGGCCCGCGAGCGGCTGGGGTGGCGGCCGCGTACCGCGCCGCGCGAGTCGATCCGCGACCTGTGGCGCTCCTCGACGCAGGCCGCCTGAGCGGTCCGCCGGCGAGGAGCATCAGAAGGGCGGAGGCGGCCAGGCCGCCTCCGCCCTTCGGTCATGCGTCGAGCACCGAGCGCAGCGCCGAGATCACCTTGTCCTGCGTGTCGGCCGTCAGCGACGGGTACATCGGCAGCGAGAAGATCTCGTCGGCCAGCCGCTCCGTGACCGGCAGCGACCCCTTGCCGTAGCCGAGGTGCGCGAAGCCGGTCATGGTGTGCACCGGCCATCGGTAGCTGACGTTCAGGTGGATGTCGTAGGCGTCGAGCGCCTCGATGACGCGGTCCCGCTCGGGGTGCCGCACGACGTAGACGTAGTGGACGTGGTCGTTGCCCTCGGCCAGCGTGGGCAGCACCAGCCCCGGGATGTCGCCCAGCCCCTCCTCGTAGCGCCGGGCGACCTCGCGCCGGCCGGCGATGTAGGCGTCGAGCCGCCGCAGCTTGCGCCGCAGGATCTCCGCCTGCACCTCGTCGAGCCGGCTGTTGTGGCCGGGCGTCCTGACGACGTAGTACTGCTGCTCCATGCCGTAGTAGCGCAGCCGGCGCAGGTTGGCGTCCACCTCCGGGTCGGCGGTCACCGTGGCGCCTCCGTCGCCGTACGCGCCGAGCACCTTGGTCGGGTAGAAGGAGAAGGCCGCCGCGTGCCCCATGGTGCCCGCGAGGGTGCCGTGGTGGCGCGCGCCGTGCGCCTGGGCGCAGTCCTCCAGCACCCGCAGCCCGTGCCGCTCGGCCAGCTCCAGCACCGGGCGCATCTCGACGCACTGCCCGTACAGGTGGACGGGCAGCAGGCAGCGCGTACGCGGGGTGATCGCCGCCTCGATCCGCGTGGTGTCCATGAGGTAGTCCTCGGCCCTGACGTCCACGAAGACGGGCGTCGCGCCCACCGCGTCGATGGCCACCACCGTGGGCGCCGCCGTGTTGGACACGGTGATCACCTCGTCGCCCGGGCCTATCCCGAGCGCCTGCAGGCCCAGGACGATCGCGTTGGTGCCGTTGTCCACGCCCACGCAGTGCGGCAGGGCGTGGTAGGCGGCGAACTCCCGCTCGAACGACTCCACGCTCTTGCCCAGGATGAGCTGGCCCGACTCGAAGACGGTCTCCACCGCGTCCAGGATGTCGGCGCGTTCCTCGTGATACTCCTGCAGGTAGTTCCACACATAGGTTGACAATGCAGTCGCTCCTTATCCGGCGATCCTGACCAGGTCGAGCTTCGGGTCCGAGCGCAAGATGGCCTGCTGAAGGTGCTGGAGGCGGGCCGACGGCTCGACGCCCAGCTCGCTGACCAGCGTGGTGCGCAGCTTGATGAAGTTCTCCAGGGCCTGGCTCTTGCGGCCCGACCGGTGCAACGCGATCATGAACTGGGCCCAGAAGTTCTCGTGCATCGGGTACCGCGCGGTCAGCGCGGACAGCTCCGCCAGCAGCCCGACGTGCCGGTTCAGCCTGAGGTCGGTCTCGATGCGCGCCTCCAGCACGCCGAGCCTGCTCTCCTCCAGGCGGGCCACCTCGACCCCGATCCGCAGCCCGGCGTGGACGTCGACGAGCGCCTCGCCGCGCCAGATGTCCAGCGCCTCGCGGAACAGCGCCGAGGCCGGCTCCCACTGACCGGCCTCGAAGGCATGCTTGCCGGCGGCGGAGAGCTGCTCGTAGCGGTGGACGTCCACGTCACCGGGGTCGATGTCGAGCAGGTACCCGCCGTAGCAGGTCCTCAGGACGTTCTTCGCCGCGTCGGTGCGGGTGGCGCCGAGCGCCGCGGCGATGCCCCTGCGGACCTGGAGGATGTAGGTCTGCAGGGTGGACAGGGCACTCGTCGGGGGGTGCATGCCCCACAGCTCCTCGACGAAGGACGACACCGTCACCACGGTGCCGGCGTGCAGCGCCAGCAGCGAGAAGACCTGGCGGGGCTTGCGTGGGATGGGCGTGATCGACATCCCGTTCTGACACGCGACGAGCGGTCCTAACAGCTTGACTTCCATTGGGAGAGCGTCCCCCTTAACGCACATGTGGAAATTCGGTCACGATCTGGCGGGTCTTCACCCCCCTCGACCCGTCTCATGGGACTCTCCTATTTTGACCATGTCAAGGACATTCCCTCCACAAAAGCGTGAGCCCGACATATCCCTACGTGAAGAATTCACGAAAGACGCGTGGATGTTTCATGTTCGGTAGGCCGTATTGCGGTGAGGGATAGGGGGCGGACTCTACGCTCCGGCCGCTCGCAGCGCCCCGGAGCGGCCGCGATGGCTCGGGGGTGGATGTCGGGAGGCGGCCGGGCGAACTCTTCGCGTACGGCCGGAAGCGGTGCGGAGAGAGGGGACCAGGCCCTCGACGTCCCCCGGATCCGGGTAAAACGTCTTAATCGCCGAGGGTGCCATCGCGAAATTCAGCGGCCGGTGAAGGCAGGTGCGAGGGAAATGTGGAAAAGGGTTTCCGTTTTGCGAGGATGACAAATCGGCGGGCCGAATAAAGGTGAGTTCTGCCATGGCACGAGCGCGATTCAGGCGCTCACCGGGACCGCGCGGACTGGGTCGAGCGATAGTGGGAGGGCGGCACCCCGTACCGGTCCGTGAACGCCTGCCGGAGCGTCTCGGTGTTGCCGAACCCGCAGCGCGCCGCGACGGCCGCCATCGGCAGCCGGGTGGTCGTGAGGAGCTGGGCGGCGGCCTCGGTGCGGGCCCGCCGTACGTACCGGGCCGGCGTCAGGCCGAGATGCCGCAGGAAGAGCCGCGACAGGTGCCGCTCGCTCACCCCCGCGCGCTCGGCCAGCGTCGCCGTGGACAGGTCGCCGGCCAGATCGTCCGTGACGTGCCGCACGACCCGCCGCACGACGCCGTCGCCGGGCGGCGGCCCGGCCGTGAACATGCTCATCTGCGCCTGGTTGCCCGGCCGCTGGAGGTAGGTGACGAGCTGGCGGGCCACCGACCGGGCCACGTCGCCGCCGTGGTCCTCCTCGATGAACGCCAGCGTCAGGTCCAGCGCGCTCGTCACCCCGGCGGCGGTGGCGACGGAGCCGTCCCTGACGAAGATCGGGTCGGGGTCGAAGCGGACCGCCGGGTAGCGGACGGCGAACGTCCGCGCCCATCCCCAGTGGGTGGTGGCGCGCCGCCCGTCCAGCAGCCCCGTGGCGGCGAGGACGCCCGCGCCCGTGCAGACCGACGCCACGCGGCGGCTCTCCCGGGCCAGGCGGCGCACGTGCGCGACGATGCCCCGGTCGGCCGCCGCGGCCCCGTGCCCGATGCCGCCGGAGACGAGCAGGGTGTCGAGCGGGCCGGTGACGCGTTCGAGCGCGCCCTGCGCCTGGATCGTCAGCCCGGTGCCGCAGGTCACCGGCCGGCCGCCGGGCGTGACCAGCGTCACCTCGTACGGCGGTGGCGGCCCCTCCATGTTGGCCATCACCAGAGGGGTGGTGACGCACGCGATGTCGAGCAGCTCCGCCGCCTCGTAGCCCACGATCACGACCCGCCGGACATCCATGCCTGGAATCTAGGCCAGAAAGACCGCTGTCCCAACTTTCCGGACACATCCGGGGCCACGGGTCGAGTTCGGCCGCCCGCGGCCCCACAGTCGGGCCATGACGACCTCCCTCCCCCCGCAGGCGATCGGGCCCGTGAACCGGTGGCGCTTCCTGGGCCACCTCGCCGAGATGCTCGTCGCGATGATCCTCGGCATGGTGCTCCTCGGCCCGCTCTGGGCAGCGCTGCCGGGCGCGGCCGCCCTGCTCGCCCGCCCGGACGTCGCCGTCCTGGTGATGGCCACGGACATGACCGCCGGCATGTCGCTCTGGATGCGCTACCGCGGCCACGGCTGGGGCGCCGTCGCGGAGATGGGCGCGGCGATGTACGCCCCGTTCGCCGTGCTGCTGGTGCCGTACTGGACCGGGCTGCTGCCCGGCCACGCCCTCATGACGGCCGGCCACGTGCTCATGGTCCCGGCGATGCTGCTGGTGATGCTGCGGCGCCGCGCGGAGTACGGCGCCGCGCACCACCGCCACCGGACGGCGGGGCGCGGCCTGCTGGAACGGCGGTGGCCCACGCTGCTCGGCCTGGTCATGACGCTCGCCTGCTGGGTGGACCCGATGCTCCCGCCGGCACCGGTCCTGCTGGTGCTGCCCGGCACGTACCTGGTGATCGGGCTGTTCCGCGGCACGCTGCGCGGCGGCGGCGTCCTCGCGCTCCAGCTCGCCGGCCTGGCCGGGTACGCCGCCCTCGCGGTCGCGGCCCTGACGGCCGACCCGGGCACGGCCCGCTACCTGATCGCCGCCGGCTGGCTGGCGCACGCCGCGTGGGACGCCGCCCACTTCGTCACCCGCCGGATCGTGCCGCGCGACTACGCCGAGTGGTGCGGCGTCGTGGACCTCGTCGTCGGCGTGACCATCCTCTTCCTGCTCTGAGGCGTTCGGGTTCCTGCTGTGCGGCTGTCTCGGGACGCGTCGCGGCGTCAGGCGCGGCGGGGCTCCCCCCGGTACGAGCCGAAGGACCACAGGTTGCCCTCCGGGTCGCGGACCGCGAACTCGCGCGACCCGTAGTCCGTGTCGCGCGGCCCGTACAGCACCTCCGCCCCGGCCTTCGTGGCCCGCTCGAACAGGGCGTCGGGGTCGTCGGTGACGGCGTACGCGCCGAACGTGCCGGGCGGCAGCCACCAGGGGTTCTCCTCCTCGCGCCCCCGGTCGGAGCCGAGCATGATCCCGCCGCCGGGCGGCCAGCAGAGCTGGGCGTGGTCGACGCGCTCGCCCTCGCCGTACACGGCGGTCTCCTCGAAGCCGAACGCCTCGACGAGGAACGCGATGAGCGCGCGGGCGTCACGGGCGCGCAGCGTGGGCCAGACCTGGGGCGCCGGTGTCGTTGTCGTTGTCGTCATGCCAGCCATCCTGCGCCGGGGGAGGAGGCCCGGGCTTGGACGTTTCGGAACCGCGCCGGGCCGGCTCCTCCACCGGACCCGACGCCTCCGCCGGGCCGGACGCCTCGGCCAGGCCGGAGTGCTCCGCCAGTCCGGATTCCTCGGCCAGCCAGCGTGAGGGCGGGCACCCGGCGAGGTCGCGGAACTCGCGGGCCAGGTGCGCCTGGTCGTAGTAGCCGCACGCGGCGGCCAGGTCGGCCAGCCGCGGCGGCAGGCCGCCCGTCACGCGGCGCTGCAGGAGCCGGCGCGCCCGGTCGAACCGGATCACCCGGGCGGCGGCCTTGGGCGACAGCCCGATCTCGGCGGCGAACCGGGAGCCCAGATGTCGGGTGCTCCAGCCGACGTCGCGGGCCAGCTCGCCCACCGGCACGCCGCCGCCGCCCGACAGCAGCGCCTGCCAGGCCCGCCGGACCTCGTCGGGCACCGCGGCCCCGCGCCGCGCGGCCCGGCGCAGCAGCAGCTCGTCCAGCACCGCGAAGCGCGCCGCCCAGTCCGGCGCCGCGTTCAGGCGCTCGTGCAGCTCGTGCGCGGCGCGGCCGAGCAGGTCGGCCCCGTCCACGTCGAGCCCGCTCAGCTCGCCGGCCGGCACGCCCAGCAGCGCGCGGGCGCCCAGCGGGCTCAGCGCGAGCTGGACGCCGGCCTGCCGCCCCTCGTGGGTGACCAGGGCGGGCGTGGTGTGCAGGCCGCCGGCCAGCGTGTCGTAGCGTCCCGGGGTCTGCGCCGGGTCGGGGTGGGCGGCGATGACGAGCGGGTCGTCGACGGTCACGATGAGCGTCAGGAACGGCGACGGCAGCCCCCGGTGCAGGCCAGGAGCGGCGCCGCGCTCGCGGTAGCCGTGGTAGTGCGCGATCAGCGGACGCAGCGGGGGAGCGGGCGTCCCGTACGCCATCTCCATACCGGCACCTTACCGGCCCACGTGCTGCTGCCGCTGCTACAGCGAGCTCATGCCCGGCTGCTCGACAGGTAGGGCGGCGACCGGGCGCTTCCGATCCAGGCGGTCGAGTGCCCGTCGCCACGCCTTGACGGTGAACGCGGCAGAGTCGGCGTCGACGGGGCCGAAGGCGTCGGTGGCGGTCTCCAGGACCAGTCTCCCCGACCTGACCACGATGAGGTTCGTCTCGCCCGGCTCGGTGTTTCCCCACACGCCGGCCGGAGTCACTCGCTTGAACCCGCTCACCGTCAAGCCGGGGATGCCGGGCAGCACGTCCTCGGAGAGCCTCCTCACCCGGATCGTGATGGTCTTCCCTTCGTGTCTCGCGCGGAACCTGCCGCATCCGCGCGGAAGCGCGCCGCGGTGCCGGTCGCCACATGTCGCACCTTGGAGCCGGACAAGCCGTCCTTCTTCCTGAGCAGGGCGTTCTTCAGCTCTCCCGCGGTGTGCTCCCACGTCGGCCGGTCCCCGCGGGGGTGATGACGGGCGCGAAGGGCACACTCGCCGGAAGTGATCCCGTCGGCGCGTTCGCGGCGCGCATGAGGCGGGCCGATCCCCAGCAGGACGACCTCAGCTACGCGGCGGAGGCGTACGACGCGGTGGTGCTGGGGGCGTTGGCGGCCGAAGCGGCGCGGAGCGATCTCGGCCAGTCGATCGCGGCGCGCCTGGCGGATGTGAGCTCCGGCGGGCGACGGTGCACGTCCCACCGGGAGTGCGCCGGGCTGGTGCGGGCAGCCGCGTGGTCAAGGCCCCATGGCCCCGGACGCCCCGAGGTCCGGTGCAGCGCTGGAACGAGGGCCCGTGGCCCTATCGTGAGGGCATGCTGACCGTCGGCGTCGACCTGGCCGCCGAGGCCGTGCGGACCGCGGTGGCCTGGCTCGACTGGCGCGACGGCCGGGCCAGGCTCGTCAGGGCGGAGACCGTGGCGGACGACGCCCTCGTCGTCGAGGCGGTCACGGCCGCCGTCAAGGCCGGGATCGACTGCCCTCTCGGCTGGCCCGACCGGTTCGTCGACTTCGTCACCGCCCACCGCGCCGGGCACGTCCGCGTGCCGGAGGGGCTCGCGGGCCGCGACTGGCGGCGGGACCTGGCGTTGCGGGTCACCGACCAGGTGGTGCGCGAGCGGACCGGGCTGACGCCGCTGAGCGTGTCGGCCGACCGCATCGGGCACGCCACCATGCGCTGCGCCGCCCTGCTGGCCGAGCTGGCCCGGCGGGGCAGTCCCGTGGACCGGGGCGGGGACGGTGCGGTGGTGGAGGTGTACCCGGCGGCCTGCCTGAAGCTGTGGGGGCTGCCGTTCCGGGGGTACAAGCGCGCCGCCAACCTCGCCGAGCTGGACCGGCTCGTGGACCGGCTGCTCGCCGAGGCGCCCTGGCTGGATCTCGGCCCGTACGAGCGGCTCTGCCGGGCCTCGGACGACGCCACGGACGCCGTCGTGTCCGCGCTCGCCGCCCGGGCCTCGGCCCTCGGCCTGGTCACCGTCCCGGACGCCCGCCAGGCCGGCCCGGCCGCCACGGAGGGCTGGATCGCCCTGCCGACCACGCCCCTGGGCCGCCTGGCCGGATGAGGCGTCAGGCCGCGGGCTTGCGGAACAGCTCGACCATCGCCGCGTAGCCCTCGCCGCCGTGCCCGGCCGCGGCCGCCCGGTCGGCCAGGGTCTTGACGAACCTCGGGAGTTCGGCGTTCACCCCCAGGTGCTCGCTCTCGTGGATGAGGTGCTCCATCGCGGCCAGGTGCGTGTCGAGGGTGGCGTCGAAGGCCGGGTACGCGCCCTCGTCGATCTGCCGGGCGTAGGCGGCCAGCCAGCCGTTGACGGTCTCGATGCCCTTGTTCGCGATCGGCGTGAACGCCGTGGCCTGCACACCCGCCGCGCCGAGCAGGGCGGCGCCATGCAGGAAGCCGTTGAGGATGTTCCACATCAGGCTCAGCATGGCCACGTCGTACAGCGACGACAGGCCGTGGTCCGTGCCGAGGTGCGTCACGCCGGAGCCGAGGGCCCGCAGGGCCGGCTCGTGCCGGTCGAAGGCCGTCCGCGGCCCGCTGTAGAGGATCACGGCATCCGCCCCGACGGCCTCGGGAGTGGCCAGGATGGCGCCGTCGAGGTAGGCGGCGCCCCGCTGCCGCGCCCACTCGGCGGTCTCCCGGGCCCCCTGCGACGTGCCCGAGGTGAGGTTCACCAGGACCCGGCCGTCCAGCTCCCCGTCCAGCGGGTCGAGCAGCTCGTGGACGGCCGCGTAGTCCGTGAGACAGATGATCACAAGAGGGCTGGCGGCGACGGCCTCGGCCACCGAGCCGGCCGGCCGCGCGCCCCGGGCGACGAGGTCGTCGGCCTTCGCCGCCGTGCGGTTCCATACGGTCGTGGTGTAGCCGTCGCGCAGGAGCGCCCCGGCCAGCGCCTGCCCCATCAGGCCCAGTCCCAGGACGGTCACGTGCTTCCGCGTCATGTTCTCCCCCGAAGGTGCGTGGGTGGTCATGGCAGAATCCTCAACGTTCATACCGGTATGAAGGTCAAGGGGGAGCGGCATGTTGATCGGGGAGCTGAGCCGGCGGACCGGCGTCCACACGCACCAGCTTCGCTACTACGAGGCTCAGGGCCTGCTCGAACCCGTCCGCGGGGCCAACGGCTACCGCGAGTACGCCGACGACGCCGTCCTGACCGTGACCCAGATCCGGCGGCTGCTGGCGGCGGGGCTGTCCACCCCGGAGATCGCGTTCCTGCTGCCCTGCGCCACGGGCGTGGGCCCCGACCTGGAGCCCTGCCCGGACACCCTGCAGGCCCTGCGGGCGCGCCTGGACGGGCTGGACGAGCACATCGACGCGCTCACCCGCTCCCGCCGGACCCTGCACGACTACATCGTCGCCACCGAGCGGCGCGCGCCACGCGTGTACGAGCCGTGCGACGCGTGACCCGGTCCGCGGCGTTCCCGGCGCTCAGCCGTTCCTGACCAGCCGCAGGGAGGGATGGACCGGGGGCCCGGCGGAGGCGGCGCGGTCATGCCACCACGTCAGCCCGGCGGCGCCGGCCGGCTCGCGCAGCGTGGCCAGATGCTCCTCCGCGAGCTCGCGCCGCCCGGCCGCCGAGGCCGGCAGCGCCAGGTACCAGTCCACCGGGCCCGCGCACAGGACCGCCGAGAGCACCGAGATCCGGCCGCTGCAGGGCAGCAGCTCCCGGTACAGGGCGCGGCATTCGCGCGGGTGCCCCAGCGCGGCCGTCGCGGCGCGCCGGCACCGCCCGCGGACGCGGCCCGCCGAGCCGCACGCAGGTCCCGTCGGCGTCCCGGACTTCCAGCGGCCCCAGAACTCTGAAGTGCACCTGTTGCCCACTCACGGCGTGTCGATCAACAGGTCGGCATCCCAGGGAGCGGCGGCCGGTCCTGCCATCGGGGAACAGCCCTGATCGCGGCGGCGCTGCCGTGGAAAAGGGAAGATCCCCGGGAGGGGCAGGCTCCCGGGGATCTTCGTGTCAGGCGGTCAGTAGCCGAGCTTCTTCAGGTCGGGCTGCTCGAAGCCGGACTGCGGGACGTCGCCGCGGTACGGGCCGGTGACGACCGGCGCCACGAACGTCTCCTTGATCGTGCGGGCGTTCACCCAGCGGATCAGGTTGAAGATCGAGCCCGCCTTGTCGTTGGTGCCCGAGGCGCGGGCGCCGCCGAACGGCTGCTGGCCCACGACCGCACCCGTCGGCTTGTCGTTGACGTAGAAGTTGCCCGCCGCGAAGCGCAGCCGCTCCGAGGCCGAGGCGATCGCGTAGCGGTCGTTGGCGATGAGCGAGCCGGTCAGCGCGTACGGCGTGACGGACTCCATCTGGTCGAGCACCCGGTCGAAGTCGCCGTCCTCGTAGACGTGGACGCCGAGGATCGGGCCGAAGTACTCCTTGACGAAGACCTCGTCCGTGGGGTCGGCGCACTCCACGATGGTCGGCTTGACGAAGTAGCCCGTCGAGTCGTCGTAGGAGCCGGTGAGCACGTTCACGTTCGCGGCCTGGCGGGCGCGGTCGATGGCGGCCTTGTGCTTGGCGAAGGCCCGCTCGTCGATGACGGCGCCCATGAACGTGGACAGGTCCTCCGTGACGTCGCCCACGGTGAGCGACTCGGCCATGGCCACGAAGTCGTCACGCATCCGCGTCCAGAGCGAGCGCGGCACGTAGGCGCGCGAGGCGGCCGAGCACTTCTGGCCCTGGTACTCGAAGGCGCCCCGGACCAGCGCCGTCCGCAGGCCGGCGAGGTCGGCCGACGGGTGGGCGAGCACGAAGTCCTTGCCGCCGGTCTCGCCGACGAGGCGCGGGTAGCCCCGGTAGGAGCCGATGTTCGTGCCGACCGTCCGCCACAGGTGCTGGAACGTCGCGGTGGAGCCGGTGAAGTGGATGCCCGCGAGCTCGGGGTGGGCCAGCGCCACCTCGGAGACGGCCTGGCCGTGGCCCGTGACCATGTTGATCACGCCCGGCGGCAGTCCGGCCTCCTCCAGCAGGCGCATGGTGAAGTGCGCCGCGAACTGCTGGGTGGGCGACGGCTTCCAGACCACGACGTTGCCCATCAGGGCGGCGGCCGTCGGCAGGTTGCCGGCGATGGCGGTGAAGTTGAACGGCGTGATCGCGAGCACGAAGCCCTCGAGCGGCCGGTACTCCATCCGGTTCCACACGCCGGGCGAGGACGCCGGCTGGTCGGCGTGGAGCTGGCGGGCGTACGCCACGTTGAAGCGGAAGAAGTCGATCAGCTCACAGGCCGAGTCGATCTCCGCCTGCTGCGCCGTCTTCGACTGGCCGAGCATGGTCGCGGCGTTCAGCGTCGCGCGCCACGGGCCCGCCAGCAGGTCGGCCGCCCGGAGGAAGACCGCGGCCCGCTCGTCGAAAGACAGCGCCCGCCACGCCGGGGCGGCGGCCAGCGCCGTATCGATCGCCTCCCGGACGTCCTGCGCGGTGGCGTCGTGGGTGACGCCGAGCACCGACGCCTTGTTGTGCGGCTGCACGACGTCGATCGGGGCGCCGCCGCCCATCCGCTGCCGGCCGCCGATCGTCATCGTGAGGTCGATCGACGCCCCGGACAGCTCCTTGATCCGGTTCTCCAGCGTGGTGCGCTCGGCGCTGCCCGGCGCGTAGGAGTACACCCGCTCGTTGGCCGGCGTGGGCACGTTGGTGATGGCGTCCATTTACTTACCCCCAAGGGCACGAAGGAAGAAGGCGACGTTGGCCGGGCGCTCGGCCAGGCGGCGCATGAAGTAGCCGTACCAGTCGTCGCCGTACGGGATGTAGACGCGGACGGTGTGACCGGCCCCGGCCAGGGCCTCCTGCCGGTCGGTCCGGATGCCGTAGAGCATCTGGTACTCGTAGTCGCCGACGGAGCGGCCGAAGCGGTCGGCGAGCAGCTCGGTCACGGCGATCAGCCGGTCGTCGTGCGTCGCCACCATGGGATACCCCTTCCCCGCCATGAGGATCCGCAGGCATCGCACGTACGCCCGGTCGACGTCGCCCTTGCTCTGGTGGGCGACCGAGGCGGGCTCCCGGTAGGCGCCCTTGACCAGGCGCACCCGGCTGCCCTCGACGGCGAGGTCACGGCAGTCCTGGATGCTGCGGAAGAGGTAGGCCTGGATGGCCACGCCCGTCGACGGGAAGTCCTCGCGCAGCGTGCGCAGGATGCCCAGCGTCGAGTCGACGGTGGTGTGGTCCTCCATGTCGAGGGTGACGGGCGAGCCGTTCGCGGCGGCGGCGGCGCAGATCTCGCGGGCGTGGGCCAGCGCCAGCGCCTCGTCGAACTGCTGGCCGACGGCCGACAGCTTGACCGACACCTCCGCGCGCGAGCCGAGGCCGAGCGGCCGCAGCGACTCCAGCAGCGTCACGTACGCCTTGGCCGTCGCGGCGGCGGCCCCCGCGTCGCGGGTCTCCTCGCCGAGATGGTCCACGGTCACGGTCAGCCTGGCGTCGGTGAGCCGTTCGACGGCCTTGCGGGCCTCATCGACACCCTCGCCGGCGACGAACCGGTCGACGACCTTCCGCGTGAGCGGGAAACCGGACACGGAGCGACGCACCAGCGCGCTCCGGGACGTGGCGAGCAACACTTGACCGAGCATGTATCCAATCTAAAACCCCAGCTCAAACGGGGCCATCGACGCTCGTAACGCCCGATGTGGCAGGCTGTCATACACATGGACAATTCGGCTGATCTGCAGGACATCGTCGACGAGCTCGCCCGGCTGCTCGGGGCCTCCGCGACGCTGGAGGACCGCTCGTTCCGGCTGCTCGCGTACGGGGCGCAGCACGGTGACATCGACACCGTGCGCCAGGAGTCGATCCTGCGCCGGCGCGCCACGCCGGAGGTCCGCGACTACTTCGAACGCTACGGCATCGCCCGGGCCGGGCACCCCGTCCGCATCCCGGCCGACGCCGACCTCAAGGTGCTGGCCCGCGTCTGCTGGCCGCTGCGGCACCAGGACGTCACCTACGGCTACCTGTGGCTGCTCGACTCGGGCAGCCTCACCGACGAGGTGCTGCGGCGGGCCGAGCCGCTGGTGGGCCGCGCCGCCGCCGCGCTGGCCCAGGAGGCGCGCAGCCGCCGCGACGCCGGCCGCGGGCTGCGGGCGCTGCTGTCGGCCGACCCGGAGGAGCGCGCGGGCGCCTCGCTGGAGACGCCCGGCCCGGTCGCCGCGATCGCGGTGCGCGAGTCGGACCAGCGGGTGGCCGCCCTGTGGACGCTGCCGCGCGGGGTGCTGGCCCGCCCGGGCTCGCCCGTCGCGCTGCTCGCCCCCGCCCACCTGGCGGCCGAGGTGGCGCGCACGGTCCAGGCCGCGTACGGCACGGCGGCCGGCATCGGGGCGCTCCGGCGCGACCCGGGGGAGGCCTGGCAGAGCTGGCGGGAGGCGCGGCAGGCGCTGCGGATCGCCGAGCACTTCCCGCGCTTCGCGCCCGTCGCCCGCTGGGAGGACCTCGGGGCGCACCGGCTGCTGGCCCGGCTCGGCCAGGCCGACCTGGCGGAGCTGGCGGCCGAGACCGCCGCGCTGGACGGCGAGCTGGCCCACACCGTCGAGACGTACCTCGACCTCGGAGGCCACGCCCAGAAGACGGCGGCGGAGCTGGGCATCCACCGCCAGACGCTGTACTACCGGCTGGGGAAGGCCGAGCGGCTGCTGGCCCGCGACCTGAGCGACGGCGACGACCGCCTGGCCGTCCACCTCGGCCTCAAGGCCGCCCGCCTGGTGTGACCGGCGGCTCGGGACAGGTGGCGCGGGGCTACGGCCGGGGCAGGTGGCGCGGGGCTACGGCCGGGGCAGATGCCGCAGGGCGGAGGCGTCGCCGGGGCCGCCCCGCTCCGACAGGTGACCCGCCACCCGTCCCCGGTGCGCGGCGTCCTTGTGCCCGTCGTACTTGAACTTGCCGCGGACCTCCTCGACGCTCAGCCGCAGCCCCTGGATGCCCGACAGGAGCCGGGGCATCGCGGCCGGGTCGCCCGCCGCCGGGTCGAGGTCGCCGAGCTGGGCGCGGAGGATCTCCAGCTTGCCCTCGGCGTCCTTGACGATCTCGGCGTGGCAGACGAGCTGGACGGCCGAGTAGTAGGTGGTCGGCACGCCGAGCGCCGGGTCGGTGCCCGGCTCGGCCCGCCACGAGCCAGGGATGTACGACCAGTGACCGGCGACCGACAGCAGGACCTTCGGGTTCTCCTCGACGGCCGCCCACACGGGGTTGGGGCGGGCCAGGTGGAGGACGACGGTCCGGTCGTCCCGCAGGAGGAACTGCGTCGGGACCACGACGGGCAGGTCCCGGTCGCGGCCGGCGGCGATGAGCTGCCCGAACGCGTGGTCCCTGACGTACGCCAGGGCCTGCTCGTGGCCGGCGGCGTCCC
The DNA here is from genome assembly GCF_013363975.1 of Nonomuraea montanisoli. Lineage (GTDB taxonomy): Bacteria > Actinomycetota > Actinomycetes > Streptosporangiales > Streptosporangiaceae > Nonomuraea > Nonomuraea montanisoli. The sequence continues at coordinate 180,417 of NZ_JABWGN010000009.1, forward strand.
ACGGGTGAATCAGCATGCCGGGACCCTACAATCACCCGGCCGGACACCGGGGAACCGGGTCCGGCCGAGGGAGACGGGGGTGCTTCGGGTCAGGCGCAGGCCGCCTCGTACACGCGGACGAGCTCCTGGCTGACGCGCTCCCAGGAGTAGCGGGAGCGGGCGCGGTCGGCGCCGGCGTAGCCGAGCGCGGTGCGCAGCGTGCCGTCGGCGAGCAGCTCGCGGGCCAGGCGCGCGGTCTGGGCGGGGCGGTCCGGCGGCACCAGCAGGCCGGTGACGCCGTCGATGACGGAGTCGAGGTGGGCGCCGACGGCGGAGGCGATCACCGGCACGCCGCACGCCATGGCCTCCAGGGCGACGATGCCGGTCGTGGCCTCGCGGGGGATGGTCACGACGGCGTCGGCGCCGCGCATGAGCTTGGGGACGGCGGTGCGCTTGACCTGGCCGAGGAGGGTCACCCGGTCGGCCACGCCGAGCTGCTCGGCCAGGGCCCGCAGGCGGCGCGCGTCGCGGTCGTCGCCCAGCGCGTCGGGGTCGGGGCCGCCGGCGATGACGAGCTCGACGTCCGTCAGGCCCAGCAGGGCGCGGACGACGGTGTGGGCGCCGCGGTCGGGGGACAGGGCGCCGACGTGCAGCAGCCGCTTGCGCGCTCCGCGCGTGGCGGCGGGGCCCTGCCGGTGGAAGCGCTCGGTGTCGACGCCGTAGGGAACGATCGCGATGTTGTTGCGCGGCACGCCGAGCCGGATCAGCGCCGACTCCTCGTCGTTGGAGCCCGCGATGACCGCGTTGGCGCGGCGGCCGAGCGCCCGCTCCAGCTTGATGTGGGCGGCGTCGACCGAGTGGAAGGTCTGGGTCACCGGCACGTCCAGGCCCTTGGCGCCGGCGACGGCGGCGAGCCCGCCGGTCCAGGAGTGGGCGTGGATGACGTCCGGCCGCTCCTGGCTCCACCGCTTGGTCAGGTGGCGGCCGATGTCGTTGAGGTACGGCACGACGTCGTCCGGAGTCAGGTCACGCGCCGGCCCCACGTCGATGTGCTCCACCGTGACCCCCGGGGCCACCCGCGTCCTGGGCTTGCCTTCGGCGCTGTCTCGGCGGGAGTAGATCGTGACGTGGTGCTCACGCCCCAGCTCACGGGCCACGGCGTGGATGTGGTGGCGCTTGCTGCCGTTGACGGATGCGACGATCGCGATATTCATGGCACACCTCAGCGTGGAAAGCATGTGGAAACAGCCTTCAAGGTGTGCCTGCGTCTTAGGCACGGATATCTGTGCTGAAGACTTTACCCGGAACAGCCCCAGACGCAAACCCCGACAGAACCGACTTCTCGCACAAAAAACGCGAACGGCCAGATGGAGCTCCAAGAAATCGTGACCGAACGCTGGGGGTTGCGGGTGATTGGCCAGGTTGACGGCCTGGCCCGAGAAGCCGGTCAGGCGCCGCGCAGCGCCAGGACCACGATCTCGTCCCACACCTGGCCGCCCGAGAACGCGCTGCGGTCCGCCTCCACGGCCTTGACCACGGTGGCCGGCGACTGCCCCGCGCACCGCCCCAGCACGTCCGCCAGCCGCTCCTCGCCGTACGGCTCGCCGGCCTCGTTGCGGGAGGAGACCAGCCCCTCGGAGTAGAGCACCAGCGTCTGGCCCATGCCGACCGTGATCTCCTCGACCCCGGTCTCGGCCGCCGGCGCGATGCCCAGCGGCACACCGCCGCCGGAGGCGAAGCGCACGCCGCCGTCCTGCTGCAGCAGCGCCGCCGGGTGATGCCCGGCCGACGACAGCCGGATGGTGCGGCCGCGCACGAACCCCGCCACCGCCATCACGAACATGCCGGTGCCCTGCTTGACCAGCGCCTCGTTCACCTTGCGCATGACCACGTCCGGGTCGGACTCCCAGGCGCCCAGCACCCGCAGCCCGCCCCTGACCATGGCGCTGACCGAGGCGGCCTCCTCGCCCTTGCCCACGGCGCCGCCCAGGGCGAAGCCCCAGCCGCTCTCCACGGGGAACACGTCGTAGAACTCGGCGCCCACGGAGGCGCCCGGGTGGTAGATGGCGCTCGCCTCGTACCCCGGCACGTCCGGCAGGTTGCGCGGCGCGACGCTGGCCGACAGGGCGTCCGCCGCCCGGGAGCGCCGCTGGAAGCTGCGCTGCGCCCGTACGGCGAGCCCGAGGTGCAGACCCACCTCCTGCATGACCCCGAGGTCGGCCAGCGTGAACGGCGGCTTGTCGTGCCCGCGCACCAGCGTCAGCGCGCCCTCGCGGGCGCCGATCGGCACGCACAGCAGCGAGCCCGCGCCCATCGCGGTCAGCAGCGGCCCCTCCGCGGAGAAGCCGAACAGCGTCTCGTCGTCCAGCATCTCGTGGACCAGGCCCGAGCCGCGCTCCAGCACGTGCGCCACCACCTGGCTCGCGGCCGGCTCCGCGCTCTCCACCTGCCGCACCAGCCCGCCGAGCGGGTGGTCCTTCGGCGCCACCACGGCCGAGCGGCGCGGCATCCCGTCGCGCACGACGTCGGCGACCACCCAGTCGGCCCACTCGGCGGCGAGCAACCGCGTGGCGCGGGGCAGCGCGACCGGCTGGCGCAGCGCCTCCTCGTCCAGCAGCAGCGCGGCCATGCGGGCCAGCAGGTCCTGCCGCCGGCTCGCGGCCATGAGCAGCTCGCCGTCGGACTCCTCGGGCCGCTCCGCCGCCGGGCCGGGGAGCTGGACCTCGGTGGGCAGCGCCACGGCCGCCACCATCTGCTGCGGCTCGCCCGGCATCGTCAGCCGGGTCAGCGCGAGCTGCACCGTGTGCGTGCGCCCCTGGTGCGCCAGCCGCGTCTCGAACGCCGCCGGCTGCCCCGTCTGGAGCACCGAGGTCAGGTGGGAGCGGAACGCGGCCCGCCGCGAGACGTCCACCAGCAGCGGGAACGAGCGGCCCACCAGATAGCCGTCCGGGCTGCCCAGCACCCGCGAGGTCTCGCCGTTGACGCGCCGCACCACGCCGCCGCCGTCCAGCACGATCACCGGCACCGGGAACGCCCGGAACACCTGGCGCAGCAGCTTCAGCTCCCGCTGCGGCCCGTCCTTCTTCCCCTGGCGGCGGTCGGTGGCCTTGCGCAGCTCGGCGCGCGCCTCGGCCAGCAGCTCGGAGGCGGTGTCGAGCTCGGCCAGCGCCGCGTCGAGAATGGGAGCCAGCTCGGACGGATAGGCCGTCCTCGCCTCACGCAGAGACGTGACGCGCGCCGAGAGCGCGTCCAGAGCGTGTTCGAGGTCCGGCACAGTCATGCTCTGACGCTACGCCACATCGGATAATGCTAGCTATAAGGGGTAGGGAGGCGAACCTATGGAATCGACAGTGACGATGATCACTCCTGGCCTCGCCCGTGACCTCGCCGCGCTGGGCCGCCTCGGCGAGGCCACCTCCACCGAGAGCGTGCTGCGCGGCCTGACCACGGCCCTGGCCGACGGGGTGCCCGGCTGCTCCGGCAGCGCCGCCGAGCACTGGCGCGACCAGCGCGTCGTGGTCTCCGGCTCGCACAGCGAGCTGATCACGCTGGTCGACGAGGAACGCCGCCTGGGGGAGGGGCCGTCCGCCGAGGCCCGCCGCACCGCCGCCCGCGTGATGGTCGGCGACGTGCTCAGCGAGGGCCGCTGGCCCCGCTACGCCGCCCTGGCCAACCGCTGGGCGGTGCGCTCGATCCTCGTCCTGCCCATCCAGGTCGGGCCCGCGCTGCTGATCGTCGGCCTGTACTCCGTGCGGCCCGGCGCGTTCTCCCCGGTCGGCGCGCACACGCTGGCCGACATGCTGACCCAGCAGGTCGGCGTCGCCATGAGCAACATGTGGGACTTCGAGGAGGTCCGCACCGACGCCGCCCAGCTCCAGGAGGCGCTCAACGGCCGGGCCGTGATCGACCAGGCCAAGGGCATCATCATGCAGACCAGCGGCTGCACCGCCGAGGCCGCCTTCGAGGAGCTGCGCCGCATCTCCCAGCACCACCAGGTCAAGGTGGCCGACCTCGCCCGGCTCCTCGTGGACGAGCACCAGCGCAAGTCGCGCCGCTGATGGGTGGTCGTTCAGCCGATGGCGGCGAGCGCGTCGTCGAGCGTGTCGTACAGGGGCAGCCGCTGCGCGAGTCCCGTGATCCACATGACCTTGGACTTGGAGTACTCGACCCCGACCAGCGCGAACCGCGAGCTCGCGGCCAGGCTGGTCTGCCACTGGTGCACGATCAGCCCCAGCGCGCGCGAGTCCATGAACGTCACCCCCGCGAGGTCCAGGATGAGGTCCGGCCCCGACAGGGACAGGTAGTCGGCGAACTGCTCGCGCGTCGTCGCGTCGAGCACCCCGTCGACCTTGACCACAGTGATCTCGTTAACGGTCGACGAGGTAAGGCTCAGGGCTGCCACAGAGCCCTCACCGTTCTCCGGCATTGTCACGAAGCAACCCTACTGTCACCGCGGTAGGGAGGAATACGTCCCGCGGGATGGGGCATACTTGATCCGAAGTCCAGCAGAGGGCTTTCGTCTCGAAGTAAGACGCGAGGCGTGCCTCTGCATGGGCTTTTTCCTGTTGAGGCCGCCCCTGCGACCCGTATGAGGAGCAGCGAGATGGCTGTGCAGGACATCGTTCTCGAGGAGCTGACCGCCGAAGAGCTCCTGGCCGAGATGGTCAGGATCGACACCCCCGACAGTCTGCGGGAACGGCTGCGCGAGCGCATCGTCGAGATGCACCGCCCGCTGGCCATGGAGATCGCCCGCCGCTACCGCTACCGCGGCGAGCCGCTGGAGGACCTTCTCCAGGCGGCGTACGTGGGCCTGATGAAGGCCATCAACGGCTTCGACCCGACGCTCGGCCACGCCTTCCGCGGCTACGCCGTCGTCACGATGACCGGCGAGGTCAAGCGGCACTTCCGCGACCGCACCTGGGCCATCCGCGTCCCCCGCCTCTACCAGGAGCGCCGCTCGGAGCTGAACCGGCTGGTCGCCGACCTCAGCCAGACACTCGGCCGGTCACCGACGGTCGCCGAGCTGGCCGCCAAGATGAACATCAGCGAGGAGGACGTCCTGCTCACGCTCGACGCCTCGGCCGCGTACAGCACGCTGTCGCTGGACGCGCCGCTCGGCACCGACGACGACGCGGCCTCGCTCGGCGACGTCATCCCGGAGGACGACGACACGCTCAGCACCATGGTCGACCGCGAGTCGGTCAAGCCGCTCATCGACGCCCTGCCCTCCCGCGAGAAGCACATCCTGCTCCTGCGCTTCTTCGGCAACATGACGCAGGCGGAGATCGCGGCGGAGTTCGGCATCTCGCAGATGCACGTGTCCCGGATCCTGCGCAAGGTCCTCGACCAGCTGCGCGCCGAACTTGTTGGCTGAAAGGGTGGATCGCCGGGTGCGCGAGGACGGGCATCCTCCTGACGCGGGCCTCACCGGCCCGCCGCCCGGCACGCCCGCGAAAGAGATCGTCTTCCGGCTGCCGGACCTGCCACGGGTCCGGCAGTTCGCCGAGACGGAGGCCCGCCGCGCCGGCATGCCCGACGAGGCCATCGGCGACTTCGTCATCGCGGTGAACGAGGTCGCCACCAACGCCGTCACCCACGGCGACGACGAGGCCAGGGTGCGGCTGTGGGTGGACGACGGCGACGTCGTGGTCGAGATCCACGACCACGGCACCTGGAAACCCGGCCCCATGCCCGGCTCGGTCGGCGGCATGGGGCTCTGGGTCGCCCGCATGCTCTCCTCCGACCTGCACCTGCGGGTGGGCGACGGGGGCAGCACGGTCGTGATGCGCTTCCCGGCCAAGTCCTTGTGACCCGGCGCATGAGATCCTTGTGACCCGGCGCATGAGAAAGGCCCCCGGACCGGGGGCCTTTCTCATGTCCCGTGCTGTGGCTCACCTTCTGGTGCGTCCACGCCATCCGCTGTAGCCGCTGCGGATGCTCGCCGTCCCCACGCCCGCCTGGTGCAGGGCGAGGAACATCAGGCCCAGAAGCATGAACGTCGTGCCGGAGATGCCGCCCGGGATCCGGACGTTGACCAAGTCGAGCAGGAACCCCAGCCCGAACACGATCGCCGCGACAACCGCGAGCATGAGCCTCTCACCTCGTCCCTGTGGTGGTGCCGGCATGGTCGCCGCCCGTGAGGGCCAGCAGGCGCTCCAGCACCGTCCGGTATTCGCGCAGCGCCAGGCGGAGCTGCTCGGTGTCGTGGTCGTCGGAACCGCTCCAGCGCTGCCGCAGCTCGCCCGTGCGGGACGTCAGCGCGCTCGTGAGCTCCTCGACGACCTCGCCGACCAGTCCGTCGGCCCGCTTGACGGCGTCGCCCGGGTCGTCCACGAAGCCGGCCTGCAGCTCGCGCCAGCGCGCCTGCACCTCGGCCGGGTCGCGATCGAACAGCACGATGTCGGCCGGGGCGGCGTGGGAGGGCTTGGCGCCGCCGTCCACGCCGGTGGCGGGGGCGTCGTCACCGGTGGCGGGGGCGTCGTCGCCGGTCGCCGGGGGCGTGTCCTGGGCGGTGTGCGCGGGGCCGGTCAGGTCCTCGTCGACGGCGGGGCCGGGGCCGGTGGAGACGCCGGTGGCGTAGGGGTCACGCCGCGCGTCCTCGTCGTTCGGACCGGTCAGACCGTCCGACCCGCGGACCTCATGCGTGTGGTCATCATTGGTGTGGTCATCGTGCGTGCGGCCGTCACCGTCGCGCAGAGCGTCACGCGTGACGTCGTCATCAGGACCGTCGTCATGGGGACCGTCGTTACCGGGGGCGTCGTTGCGCACCGGGCGGGCATCGTCACCGCCGGCCACCAGGACGTCGTCACCCGTCGTCCCCCGCGCCGGGTCGTGGGCCCTGCCGCCCGCCAGCCCGTCACGATCACGATCGTCATCGACGATCATGCGAAGGTCGTCGTCCTCGGGCCGCGCGGCCCGTACGTCGTCGTCGCCGCGCACGTCGTCGAGCGCGCCGCGACGATGGTCGTTCCACTGGTCGTGCCGCTCGTCGCCGGGGTGGTCGCCGCGCTGCGACGGCACCCGCATCTCCTCACCCACGTTCCTCACCGTCCTCGCGTCGTCTCTTCGAGCAGTTCCTCGAAGAGCGCCCGGTAGTGGACCATCGCCTGCCGGAGCTCCTCGGTGGAGGCCTCCTTGCGGGCCGCGCGCCCGCTGATCTCATGCGCCTTGCGGTAGTGGTCGAGCGTCGACGCGTGGGCCACGGACAGGTCGGACAGTCGCTGCTCGTAGTCGTCCGTCGGGTAGCCGCGGTCGGACATGACCGACGTCACGAGCTGGTCCGCCTCGGTCACCGCGAAGCCGGGCGCGTCCACGAAGCGCTCCTGCACCTCGGTCCACCGCCTGGCGTAGCTGTTGCGCGTCTCCTCGGAAAGGGGCCGGATGTCGAGCTCCGCGTGCCGCTGCTCGCGGGCCAGCAGTTCCTGCTCGGCCTCTTTCTTGCTGTCGTGCTCGGCCATCAGGCGTTCGTACTCGGGGCCGAAACGGGCGCGGAGGCGGCTGCGGCGCTGTTGCTGAAGCACCACGTAGCCGACTGCGGCGAGCGCCACCACCGCGACCACGACGACGGCCACCCAGATCAAGGTGGACATGTTCTTCGCCTCCGGTCTCTGTGTTGAGACCTGCGACTGCCCCCGAACGGGCGCTCGAAACGCTGTGGGACGGCGCACGGCCCCCTGTCAGCCATGACGCGTCCACGGAAGTCCCCGGGCCCCTGACTACGGCGGAGAGCCTGAGCGACGCCCTCAGCCCCGTACAGCAGACGTGATCATCAGGAAGTCGTGCTCAGGCAGCGGTGGCCCTGAGAAGGGGTCACTCGATGTGAAGCGCTTCCCGCGCCTCGGCCAGCACAGCGGCCACATGAGACCGGCCGCCGGGCTCGGCAGGCACCTCCCGGAACCCCTCCTCGGGGTCGTACGCCACGTCGAGCCCCGCGTCGACGAGCCGTTGCGCCCACCGCAGGGCGGTGTTCAACCGCTCGGACGCCGGCGGCTTCCCCTGGGCGGCGGCGGACAGGTTGCGCAGGTTCGTGGCGGGCCCGGACTGGAGGTGCGCCCGCGCCACCTTCCACGGCACGGCGCGGCTGTGATCGAGCGTCGGTTTCACCAGCCCGGCGGCACGCTTGGCCTGGAGAACGCCTGATTCGCTCACGCCGAAGTGCGCGGCCAGGTCGCGCACGTTCCACCCCTCCGCCACGAGCCGCGCCAGCTCCCCGCGGTCGATCGCCGGCCTACGCCCCAAGATCCCTCCGCTCCGCCCGCGATGTGCACAGGCGCCTCCGATGTGCGCTAAGGTTATGACGTCTCGCCCCGCAGGGACGGACACACACCGGGACGTAGCGCAGCTTGGTAGCGCACTTGACTGGGGGTCAAGGGGTCGCAGGTTCAAATCCTGTCGTCCCGACGGTGAAACAGGCCGGTCGGCCTGGGTGAAAGCCCAGGTAGGCCGGTCTTTCTGCTTCTCTCTGCGATCATGCTGATCATCTACACCGCCCGGAGCTCGGGACCAGTTTGGGACCAGCCCTGGTTGAGGTGGGCGCTCAAGGCGTTGCTCGCCGCCACGAGGGAGTTGCTGTCCGGGTGGAGGTACCGCTGGGTGGTGGTCAGGGACCCGTGGCCGGCGATCTTCCGCAGCACGTGAACCGGGACCCCGGCGTCGGCCATCCAGGTGGGACCGGTGTGGCGGAGATCGTGCCGGCGAAGGTGTTCGTAGCCGAGCTTCGCCACGACCTCGTCCCAGTGTGTCGCGTCCCGCAGAACCGCGGTGGTGATGCGGCCCCCTCTGGGACCAGTGAGCAGCCGAGCGGTCGGATCAGTGCCGGCGGCCTCAAGACGCCGCAGCACCGGCTTTCGGACCTCGGCGATGATCGGGACCTTCCTGGCTCGCTTGCCCTTCGTCCCTTTGTCAGCGAGACCACCAGGGAGATCACGACTTCACCCCACCCTTCGTAGCAATCAGTGGAACGTTCCACGGGTACCTTTCGCCAGCCGCTCAAGCGCCGCCCAGTTGGGCAGTGCGAGCGCTCGCGGGTCATCGAGTTCGTCTTCGGCTCTCTTGTACTCGCTCTGCCAGCGGTGATCCGTGCGGGGTTGCGGTCGATGATGTTGTCCCGAACGGCCTGCTCCATGACGCGGATGAGGACGGCCAGGCTGTTCTTGACAGTGGAGCGACTGCACTCGTTGGCGATCCACGCGCCTGGCCCGAGGCGGCCTCGACAAAGGCCAGGAGCGCGTGCTGTGAGCGTTCTGCCTGCTCGGCTCGCGCGGCCTCATCCGGGGCGCGGTGGATGGCCGTGGTGGCCTCCAACGCGTCCGATGCGAGCCGACCCAGCTCGGCGTCTGAGTTGAGTAGCCGCAGCCTGAACAACGCGGCCTTGGCGTTCGCGCGCTCGTCCAGCGCCTCATCCCGGGCGCTGATGTACGTCGAGCCGTCCGGGTCGTCCGCTTGCGATACCGGCGGGCGCTCTGGCTGGCCCGGTACGAGGTGATGGCGCCGGCGAAGGCGCCGTAGGCGGCGAGCTGTTCTTGCCGGAGCCGCTCGTAGCGGGCTTCTGATCGCGCCTGCCTCGCGGCGCGTGCCTGAAAGACGTAGGTGGCTGTGGCGCCGAGGAGTGTGCCGACGACGGTGATGAGGCTCGTGATCGCACTCTTCATCTCGCCAGTTGAGCATGGTCCAGCGGCCACTGCCCAGCACGATATGCCGCGCGGTGACCGTCTCCCGGAGTTCTGGGGCCCGCAGCCCGGCAACCGTGCTCGGTCACCATCACCGGTCGGCCGCCGATCTGGCAGGCGGCGCGGGCGGCGTCCAAGCCCTCCAGAATGCGCTCGGAGATGAGGTCGCGTTCCACCTCGGCGGCCGTCGCGGCGACCAGGAACAGCATCTTGTCGGCGATGCTCTGCCCGGCGGGGCGGTGGATGCCGGCACGGATGCCGCTCAGGATGGGGTGCCGTTAGGAAACATGTCAGCAGCCCCAAACGAGTCCATCCCCGCTGGCGGCTCGTCGCACGCGGGCTTCGAACATCGTGGGATAAGTCCGGCACATGCTGTCGCGATGGCGGGGCGGAAAGCGTTCGCGCAGGTCGGAACTGGTAACCCGCGCTATTTGACTCCGATGAGTTACCGTCGAGGGATGCATCCCTGGAGGACCTGGGACGAAGTCAGGTCATGTCCGTGGCCCTGGCTGCACGTCGGTCCTTGGTGATTGGTCGAAGAAGCAAGGAAGCGACTCAAGCACTGCGATGCTGGCCGGCGGAAACTGGTGCGGAGGATCAACGGAACCTTCCTCGTTTGCACGCAGGTGTCGGTCGATGAAGCGTTGAGTTCTGCTAAGGACCGTGGCGCACTGAGCGGGACGACAAGTCCAGCCTCGGTCAGTTCAACCTCGACCAGGTCGATGTACCACCAACCCTGTACCGGGCCCTCGAACACAACGGGCCTGGTCAATTGGATGCCTTGGTCGAGCAATAGGAAGCTGCGATCGATGGTCGGCCGTCCGGCCACTTGGTACTCAGGTAAGAGTTGCGCGTCGTAGGCGACAACCTCTCCGATCCGGCGGCCGGGGCACCATTGACCCGTTCGGTGAAAGACCCAGACGCTCTCGATGAGCGGCCCTGGGTGGACCACTCGCCTTCAGCGCCAGGCCCCTATCTTCTCGGCCAACCTCTTGAGGGACTCGACCGGGCGCGCCGGGCGCCCGGCACGCCGAGCGGGTTCGAGGTGACCACGCACGGCGGGCGGCGCGGCACGGGCCTCGACGCGGTGGAGTGGGCGGCGCGCGGCGAGGAACTGGGCGTGGGCGAGATCCTGCTCAACTCGATGGACGGCGACGGCACGCGCGAGGGTTACGACCTGGAGATGCTGCGCGCGGTGCGGGCCGTGGTGCGGGTCCCGGTGATCGCCAGCGGCGGCGCGGGACGGCTGGAGGACTTCCCGCCGGCGGTGGAGGCGGGCGCTGACGCGGTGCTGGCGGCGTCGGTGTTCCACTTCGGCACCCTCAAGATCGCCGACGTGAAGGAGACGCTCCGCACGGCGGGTCATCCCGTGCGGTAGTCGCGCAGTGCGGTCCTCGTGGGGCCCGCTTCGCGCGGCGCGTTTCCTCGCGAGGCGCGCTTCGCGTGGGTCGGTCCTCGTGGTGCGCGCTTCGCGCGTGGGCGCCGGGCTGTGAGAGCCGCACAGCCCGGTCCTCGCCCGATCGGTCCGGGCGGCCTTTGGCCGAGCCCACGAACGGGTGGGCCACCAGTGGTGGAAGCTGACGAACACCGCCCTGTCAGCCGCCCCTAAGCTCCCCCGGAAACGGAGCCAGAAGGGGATACCGGTGTCGAAACTGGATGAGATCGCTGCGTGGCTGCGGCGCCGGCTGCCGGATCTGCTCGCGGAGAACCAGGTGCCGGGGGCGGCGGTGGCGCTCTGCGCCGGTGACGCGACGGTCGACGCCGCGGCCGGGCTGCTCAACACCGTCACGGGCGTCGAGGCCACGGCCGACTCGCTGTTCCAGATCGGCTCGATCACGAAGGTCCTGACCACGACGCTGGCGATGCAGCTGGTGGACGAGGGTGCGCTGCACCTGGACGCTCACGTGCGGGCCTACCTCCCCGGGTTCCGGCTCGCCGACGACGACGCTGCCGGACGGATCACCGTCCGGCAGCTCATGTGCCACGTCGCGGGCTTCGAAGGCGACGTCTTCACCGACACCGGCAAGGGCGACGACTGCCTGGAGAAGTACGTCGGCCTGCTGCGCGAGGTCCCGCAGTTGTTCGAGCCCGGCGAGCTGTTCTCCTACAACAACGCCGGCTTCTGCGTGCTGGGCCGGATCGTCGAGGTCGTCCGGGGCAGGCCGTTCGACGACTGCGTTCGGGCGCACCTGTTCGAGCCCCTGGGGCTGGCGCACGCCGCGAACGACCCGTACGACGCGATCCTCCACCGCACAGCGGTGGGGCACGTCGAACGGGAGCCCGGAGGCCCGTTCGAACCCACCCGCGTCTGGGCTCTGGCCCGGTCGAACGCGCCGGCCGGCTCGATGCTGGCGATGCGCGCCTGCGACCTGCTGGCCTTCGCCCGCATGCACCTGGCGGGCGGCCTGGGTCCGGACGGCCGGGCGGTGCTCAGCCAGGAGAGCGTCCTGGCCATGAGGCAGCCGCAGGTCGCGCAGCCGGACCTCGACCAGGGCACCGGCTGGGGTCTCGGCTGGGAGCTCTTCCACCGCCCAGACCGGGCGGTCTTCGGCCACGACGGCAACACCATCGGTCAGTCGGCGTTCCTGCGGGTGGTCCCGGAGCGGGACGTGGCGCTGGTGATCCTCACCAACGGGGGGCGCCCGAAGCCGGTCTTCCGCGAGCTCGCCGGGCGCGTGCTCGGGGAGCTCGCCGGGGTCGAGCCGGGCGAGGCGCCCCGGCCGGACCCGGCCGCGCCCCCGCTGGACGCCGCCCGCTACGCCGGCACCTACCTGTCGAGCACCTCGCGGACCACGGTGAGCCAGGACGCCGATGGGCGGCTGTGGCTGGACCGAACCCCCCTCGGCGTCACCGCAGGCCTGGGCGCGGCGCCGTACCGCACCGAACTGGTCGCCTGGCGCGGCGACTCGGTGCTCCCGGCTGAACCCGAAGGGGGGGTCCGCGCGCCGCTCGCCTTCCTCGGAGACGACGGGCAGGGGCGGGCCCGCTACCTGCACACCGGCCGGGCCGACCGGCGGGTGCCGTCCTGAACTCCTGACCGGTCGAGGTTCCGCCGCGCCGCGACGGCTCGCGGCGATCAGTATGCCGCGACGGCTCGCGGCGATCAGTTCGTCGCGACGGACGAAGGCGGGCTTCGAGCTTCGATCGACGCGACGAACACCGCCAGGGGACCGGGTCCCACTATCGTCCAATGGATTGGGAGAGTGCCGCCTTGAGCACTGCCTTGAGCACGGCCGACGGCTCCGCGAACACGGATGGCATCCGTCTGCTGACGATTCGTGACCTGTCGGTCGAGATCTGGCGGGGCGATCGGATCGTCCGCCCCGTCCGCGGCGTCAGCCTGGCGCTCGACCGGGGCGAGACTCTGGGGATCGTCGGCGAGACCGGGTCCGGCAAGTCCATGACCGGTCTGGCGATCATGGGCATGCTGCCGGCCGGTGGCCGGATCACGGCCGGTTCGATCGACCTGGACGGAAGGGAGCTCGTGGGGCTGCCCGCCGCGCGGTACCGCGCGATCAGGGGCAACGACGTGGCGATGGTCTTCCAGGACTCGATGACCGCACTGAACCCGACCAAGCGCATCGGCGAGCAGGTCGCCGAGCCGGTGCGGCTGCACCGCGGCGCCTCGAAGCGGGAGGCGCGCGCCCGAGCCGAGGAGATGCTGGCCCTCGTGGGGTTGCCGCGGCCGGCCGAGCGGCTGGACGACTTCCCGCACCAGCTCTCCGGCGGCATGCGGCAGCGCGTGATGATCGCGATGGCGCTGGTCTGCGAGCCCCGGCTGGTCATCGCCGATGAGCCGACGACGGCGCTCGACGTCACCGTCCAGGCGGAGATCCTCGACCTCCTCGACGACCTCAGGTCCCGGCTCGGCATGTCGATGATCCTGGTCACCCACGACATGGGGGTGATCGCCCGGCATGCCGACCGCGTCGGTGTGATGTACGCCGGGCGGGTGGCCGAGACCGGGCCGACGTCCGAGTTGTTCGCCCGGACGCGGCACCGTTACACCCAGGCGCTGCTCTCCTCGATCCCGTCGCTCACGCAGGACCGCCGCGAAGAGCTGTTCAGCATTCCCGGGGCGCCGCCGGACCTGACCGTGGTGCAGGCGGGGTGCCCGTTCGCGCCGCGCTGCGCCGCCGCGACCGACCGGTGCCGCGCGGAGCTCCCGCCGCCCGTGACCGAGGCCGGCGGCCACGTCCACTCCTGCTGGCATCCCGCCGAGGGCCCGGCCGCCAGAACCCGTGCGCGGCTGGTCGTCCCGGCTCCGGCCGGATCAGGGCCAACGGCATCGGAGCCAACAGGATCGGGGCCAACGGCATCGGGCCCGGCCGGATCGGGGTCAACGGCATCGGGGCCGCGCCTGCGCGTGGTCGACCTCCGGCGCGAGCATCCGGCGGGCGGCGCGGGCCTGTTCGGCGGACGCCGCACCGTCAAGGCGGTCTCGGGCGTGAGCTTCGAGGTGGCGGCGGGGGAGACCTTCGGGCTCGTCGGCGAGTCGGGCTGCGGCAAGTCCTCGCTGGGCCGCATGCTCGTCGCCCTCGACCGGCCCACCTCCGGCGAGGTGATCTTCGACGGCGAGCCGGTCACCCGGATGAGCGCCCGCGCGCTGGGGCCCCGCCGCACCGAGCTGCAGATGATGTTCCAGGACTCCAACGCCTCCCTCGACCCCCGCATGCGCATCGGCGCGATCCTGCGCGAGCCGCTGGCCATCCAGGGCGTCGGTACCCGCGCCCAGCGCACCGCCCGCGCCCGCGAGCTGCTGCGGGACGTGGGCCTGCCGGCGAGCGTGCTGGAGCGCTATCCCCACGAGCTGTCCGGCGGGCAGCGGCAGCGGGTGGGCCTGGCCCGCGCGCTCGCCCTCGATCCGAAGGTGCTGGTCGCCGACGAGCCGGTCAGCGCTCTGGACGTCTCCATCCGCTCGCAGGTCCTCAACCTGATGCGCCGCGTCCAGCTCGAACGCGGGCTCAGCAGCGTGGTGATCTCGCACGACCTCGCGGTGGTGCGGTACCTGGCCGACCGCGTCGGCGTCATGTACCTGGGCAAGCTGGTCGAGACCGGCACCACCGACGAGGTGTACGGCTCAGCCGCGCACCCCTACACCGCGGGGCTGCTGGCCGCGATCCCCGAAGCCGACCCCGGGGCGCCGCGCGCCCCCGCGGCCGCGAGGGTGCGCGGCGAGCCGCCCAGCCCCGTGGACCCGCCCAGCGGCTGCCGGTTCCGCACCCGGTGCGCCCTGGCGACCGCGTTGTGCGCCCAGGAGGAGCCCCCCTTGACGCCGGTCACCGGCACCCATCACGTCGCCTGCCACCACCCACTGGGCCGAGAGGAGTCGCGCTCATGACCTGGTACGTCCTCCGCCGTCTGGCAGTCTCGCTCCTCGTCCTGCTCGGCATCTCCGCCGTCGTCTTCCTCATGCTGCACCTGGTGTCGGACAGCCCGGGGCGCGTCGTCCTCGGGCAGCGCGCCTCGCCGGAGGCCGTGGCGGACTTCAACCGGGAGCACGGCTTCGACCGCCCGGTCGTCGCGCAGTACGTCGGCTACCTCGGCCGGCTGCTCCAGGGGGACCTGGGCCGGTCGTACAAGCTGAACGAGGACGTAGGCACGCTGCTGGCGCGCAACGCCGGCCGCAGCGCGATGGTGTCGCTGGCCGGGCTGGTGCTGGCGCTGCTGATCGCGGTCCCGCTCGGCATCCTGCAGGCGGTGCGGCGCAACAGCGTCGTCGACCGGGTCGCCACCGCGGCGTCGTACGTGCTGTACGCGACGCCGTCGTTCCTGCTCGGGCTGTTGCTGATCGCCGTCTTCAGCCAGACGATCCCGATCTTCCCGGCGGAGGCGTCGCAGTCGCACTCGCCGTGGGTCGTCTTCACCGATCCGCGGGCGATGGCGCTGCCGGTCATCACGCTCGCCGTCACGAGCATCGCGGTCTTCGCGCAGTATCAGCGGTCCGCCGCCCTCGACCAGCTCGGCCAGGACTACATCCGGGTCGCGCGGGCCAAGGGCCTGCCGGAACGGCTGATCCTCACCCGCCACCTGCTGCGCAACGCCTGCCTGCCGCTGGTCATGCTGGTCGGCACGCTCGTCCCGACGCTGCTGGCGGGCAACCTGATCGTCGAGTCGCTCTTCAACTATCCCGGCCTGGGCCTGCTGTTCCTCAACAGCCTGCAGCGCGAGGACTACCCGGTGCTCCTGGCCTACACCCTCATCGGCGGCGTGCTGACCGTGGCCGGCAACTTCGTCGCCGACGTCGTGGTGGCGGCCGCCGACCGGCGAATCGAGCTCAGCGCATGACCGCACCAGAGGTGACCTCCGCTCCGTCCCCCGAGGCCGAGACGTGGGCGGAGCGCGAACCGGGCTCGATCCGGTCGGTCCTGCACGGGCTGCGCCGGCATCCGCTCGGCGCGGCCGGCGGGCTGCTGTTGCTGCTCATCACGGCGTTCTGCTTCCTCGGGCCGCTGTTCCACCCGACCAACCAGACCGACGTGGACCTCCTCAACGCGGCCCTGCCGCCCGGCTCCGGCCACCCGCTCGGTACCGACGGCAATGGCTTCGACGTGCTCGGGCGGCTGATGTCGGGCGGCCAGGTGTCGCTGCGGATCGGGCTGCTGGCCGCGCTCTTCGCCACCACGATCGGCACCGTCTACGGGGCCGTGGCGGGGCTGGCCGGAGGCGTGGTCGACGGGTTCATGATGCGGCTGGTCGACGTCATGCTGTCGATCCCGTTCCTGTTCTTCGTGCTGATCCTTTCGGCCCGCTTCCACGCCGACGCGCTGTCACTGAGCCTGGTCATCGGTGGCTTCTCCTGGCTCGTATCCGCCCGGCTGGTGCGCGGCGAGGTGCTGACCCTGCGGGTGAGGGAGTTCGTGCTGGCCGCCAAGCTGATGGGCGCCTCCCGCCGGCGGACGATCCTCACCCACCTGATCCCGAACGCGCTCGGGGTCATCATCGTCAACATCACCTTCCAGGTCGCCGACGCGGTCCTGGTCGTCGCCGCGCTGGGCTTCCTGGGCTTCGGCCTGACCTACCCCACCGCCGACTGGGGCAGCCAGCTGGCCAGCGGCGTCACCTACATCTCCGCCGACTACTGGTGGCTGATCTACCCGGTCGGCGGCTGCATCGTCCTGACCGTGCTGGCGCTCAACCTGCTCGCCGACGCGCTGCGCGACGCCGTCGGGCGGCGGGCCGACCGATGACCTGTCCACCAGGACGGAGGCGGGCGCGCGGAATCGTCCCCGCCGCCGAACACGGGCCGAAGCGGCTGGTGCATCGTCGACGCACCCCGCACACCTCTTCAGGGAGCCGTCAATGAAGCACCGAGGCCGCCTCTCCGTGGCACTCGTCGCCGCCGTCGCCGTGCTGGCCACTGGGTGCAGCGGCGGCGGGGGCGCGACGAGGGACATCGCCGGCAGCTACACCGCCAAGCCGGCCCAGACCGGCACCCCCAAGCAGGGCGGGACCGCCACCGTCGCGCTGACCCCCGGGCTCAGCCCCAACTACATCTACCCGTACCCGCCGGCGGCAGCCAACGGCACCGTCATCGCCCGCGGCCAGCTGTGGCGCTCCCTCTACCGGCCCAGCGGCGAGGGCGACCAGGTCGCCGACGCCGAGCTGAGCCTGGCCGAGCCGCCCGTCTACAGCCCCGACCGCAAGACCGTGACCATCACGATGAAGGACTACAAGTGGTCCAACGGCAAGCCGGTGACGGCCGACGACGTCGTCTTCTCGCTGGCCCTGCTCAAGGCCGCGCTCGCGGAGAGCCTGGCCAACTGGAGCTTCTACACCCCCGGCCAGTTCCCCGACGGCGTGAGCGCCGAGGCCACCGCGCCTGACACGCTCACCCTCAAGCTGCGGACCGCGTACAACCCGTCGTACCTGCTGTCCATGCTGACGCTGCTGTACGTGCTGCCCTCCACCGAGTGGAACATCGCCGCCACCGGCGGCCCGCACCTGGACTACAAGCAGCCGAAGAACGCCAGGGCGATCTACAGGTACCTCACCAAGGAGTCGGAGTCGCAGGCCACCTTCGCCGGCAACCCGCTCTGGCAGGTCGTCAACGGCCCCTACCGGCTCAAGAGCTTCGACCCGACGACCGGCTCGTTCTCCCTGGCGCGCAACGAGTCCTACAGCGGACCGGGGGAGTCGCGGCTCGACCAGATCGACTTCAAGGCCTTCACCTCCGCCGCCGCCGTGCTCAACCAGTTCAAGGCCGGCAACCTGACCGTCGGCACGCTCGACTCCAGCTTCGCCGCGCAGATCGGCGCGCTGAAGGCCGAGGGCTACAACGTGTACGGCGCGCCCGCCCCGGCCCGGCTTGACGCGCTGGTCATCAACTTCGCGAACACCGTCGGCAACTTCGACAAGGTCATCGCGCAGCCGTACGTCCGCAAGGCCCTGCAGCGGCTGATCGACCAGCAGGGCTACATCGCCAGCCGCGGCGTCTACAACGGCGCCGCCTCCCCGAACTACAGCACCGCGGGCACCGGCTCCCCCTACCCGCCCGCCTTCGGCGACCAGCCGCCCTACCCCTACGACCCGGCCGTCGCCGAGAAGCTGCTCGCCGACAACGGCTGGAAGGTGGTGCCGAACGGCTCCACCACCTGCGAACGTCCCGGCACCGGGCCCGGCCTGTGCGGCGCGGGCATCCCGCGCGGACAGACGATCAGCTTCACCCTGGCCTCGGCCAGCTCACCAGCCTTCGTCGGCGCGCGTGACGTCGCCTTCGCCTCAGCGGCCAAGAAGCTCGGCATCGAGGTCAAGGTCGTGACCAAGTCGCTCAACTACATGTACGCGAACTACGGCAACACCTTCGCCCCTGCCACCAGGAACGAGTGGGCCATGCAGGACTACGGCGCCCTCTACCTGGCGGCCGGCTACCCGAGCAGCAACACGGTGTTCAACACCGAGGGCAGCTTCAACCTGGGCAGCTACCGGAACGCCGAGGTGGACAAGCTGATCGGCGCCTCGACCTTCGGCGCGGACGAGAAGTCGCTGTCGGCCGAGGTGACCGCTCTCGCCCGGGATCTGCCGGTGCTCTTCCTGCCGGCGCCGCACACGCTCGTGGTGTGGAAGGACACCCTGTCGGGCCCGCAGTCGTCGTTCAACGCCCTGACCAGCTTCCTGTACACGCCGGAACTATGGTACTTCCACAGCTAGCGCGAGACCTGGCCGATGACGCCAGGGTGGTGGCCCTCGGCGAGGGCGCGCACAACATCACGCAGTTCTACGAGCTGAAGGACGAGCTGTTCCGCCTGCTCGTCGAGGAACACGGGTTCACCGCCTTCGTGATGGAGTCGGGCTTCGCCGAGGGGCTGGCCGTCAACGCGTGGGTCCACGGCGGGCCCGGCGAGGTCGAGACGGTCGCCCGCGACGGCATCACCTACCGGTTCGGCGAGTGCGAGCCGATGCGGCGGCAGCTCACCTGGATGCGGGAGTGGAACGCGGCGAACCCGGCGAAGGTCAGCTTCTACGGCATGGACCTGCCCGGTTCCTCCACCTCGCCCGGACCGGCGGTGCGCGCCTGCCTCGACCGGCTGGCGGCGCTGCCCGGCGACGAGGAACTGCGTCGCCTCAGCGATCTGGGGGGCCGGACCGAGGCGGCGATCCGCTACCGGGCCATGCCCGCAGCGGAGCGGGCCCGGCTGCTCGACGGCCTCCGCGACCTGGTGGAGCGTGCCGCGGAGCACGACGACGGGGTCGTGCGCCGGTGCGGGGCCTCGATCGCGGCCTTCCTCGCCGAACTCGACCTGGACGAGACCGGGCCGTACCCGCGCGACGTGTTCATGGCCGAGACCGTGCGCTGGATCCTGGAGCGCGAGGAGCGGATCGTCGTGAGCGCGCACAACGCGCATGTCCGGCGCACGCCGCTGCACGGCCGGCCGATGCTCGGCGGCCTGCTGGGCGCGGACGCCGTCGTCATCGGGATGACGTACGGCTCCGGCCCCGAGGTGCGCTTCACGCAGCGCTCGCCGCGCCCGTTCGACTGCGAGGTCTCCCTCCACGAGCGCATCCTGCCGCCGAACGCCATCGAGTCGAGGCTGGAGCGCCTCGGCCCGCCCGTCGCCGCCGTCGACCTGCGCCGCGCGCCGGCCGGGCTGTTCGACGGGGTGGACGGCACGCTGGCCGCCGGCGGCCTCGACCCCGTCGACGACTTCCCGGCTGCCTACGACGCGCTCGTCCACGTCCGCCGGGTGACCCGGGTGCCCGGCGCGTTCGAGCGGCTGCGCGCGGAGTTCGAGACCGGAGCCCAGTCCCCACGAGAGCCGGAGTCACCGTGACCGCCGCCTACCCGCCCGCCCGCACCGTCGAGGTCTTCGAGGACGTCGCCGGCGTGCGCGTGCCCGACCCGTACCGCTGGCTGGAGGAGGAGACCGAGGAGGTGCGGCAGTGGCAGCGGCGGCAGGCCGAGCTCGCCACCGCCGCCGTCTACGCCGGCCAGGATCCGGAGGCCGTCCGCGCGCTGATCCGCGCCTGCGACGCCGGCTCCCGGCCGGCCCTGCCGAAGTACGCCGCCGGCCGCTGGTTCCGCGTCGTGTCCCCGCCCGGAGGCCCGGCGCCCGTGGTGGTCGTCGCCGACGAGCCCCTCGGAGCCGGGCGGACGGTCGCCGACCTGGCCGGGTCCGGCGAGGGCGGGCACCCGCCCGTCGTGTCCTGGCTGGCGCCCGCGCCCGACGGCCGGGTCCTGGCGCTCGGCCTGTGCACCGACGGCAGCGAGCACAACACCATCCGGCTGTTCGACGTCGCCTCCGGGCGGCAGCTCGGCGGCGCGCCGGAGCAGGTCCTGCACAGCGCGTGGGCGGGCGGCGTCTCCTGGCTGCCGGACAGCACGGGCTTCTCCTTCCTCGCGCTCACCGGCGCGCCGGAGGACTTCAGGCAGACGGTCTTCCTCCACCGGCTCGGCGGCGGGACCGAGCCGGAGCCGATCCCGGTCGGCGCGGGCTCCCGCGAGTACACGCTCGTCCAGATGTCGCCCGGCAGCCGCTGGGCCGTCGCCGCCCATCGGGTCGGCAGCCCCGTCCCGGTCGCGGTGCGCGACCTGTCCGATCCGGGCGGGGCCTGGCGGCCCTTCGTCAGCGGATGCCCGGGGACGGTCGCCGGACACGTCGTGGGCG
Organism: Nonomuraea montanisoli; assembly: GCF_013363975.1. Taxonomy (GTDB): domain Bacteria; phylum Actinomycetota; class Actinomycetes; order Streptosporangiales; family Streptosporangiaceae; genus Nonomuraea; species Nonomuraea montanisoli. The sequence goes on from NZ_JABWGN010000009.1 coordinate 201,169, forward strand.
AGCGCTACATCGCGGTGACCGACGTCGGCGCCCCGCGCGGCAGGGTGGTCGCCATCCCGCTCGACGCGGCCGACCCCGGCGACCCGGCCGGGTGGAGCGAGCTCGTCCCGGAGGGGGACACGGTGCTGCGCTCCCTCACCCCGGTCGGCGAGCACCTCTACCTCAGCGAGTTCGACCGGACCTTCGCGAGGGTGCGCATCCTCGACCGTTCGGGAGCGGTCACCGGCGAGATGCCCCTCCCCGGCCGGGGCGCGCTGGCCGCGCCCTTCTTCCCGCTGACCGCCCTGGCCACCGGCGCGCCCGCGGCCGACTTCGTCTTCGCCTTCTCCACGCCCACCAGTTCCTGGGGCGTCTACCGGCACCGGCCCGGCGAGACGGAACCGGAGACGCTGCTGCCTCCCGCGGTGGTCCTCGACGCCGTGCTGGAGGAGGGCGCGGCCCTCGCGCCGGACGGCGTCGCCGTGCCGTACCACGTGGTGCGCGGTGCCGGCGGTGCGCCGGCATCGGTGCTGATCTCCGCGTACGGCGCGGCGAACGTGCCGCTCCTGCCGCAGTACCAGCCCGACCTGGCCGCCTTCGTGGCCGCCGGAGGCGTGCTGGTGCAGGCGTACCTGCGCGGCGGCGGCGAGTTCGGCCGGGACTGGCACCTGGCCGCGCACCGGGAGCGCAAGCACGTCCGCGACGCCGACCTGGTCGCGGTCGCCGAGCACCTCCTCGACACCGGCCTGACCACCTCCGATCGGCTCGCGCTGACCGGCGGCTCCGACGGCGGCCTCATGTGCGGCATCGCCCTCACCCGGCGGCCCGAGCTGTGGCGTGCGGTCCTGCCGAGGGCCCCGCTGCTGGACCTCGTCGGCGGTACGCGCGACCCCTATCTCGACTTCGTCATCCGCAAGGCGTGGGGGGACCCGGACGACCCGGACGAGGTGCGGCGCCTGCTCGGGCTCTCGCCGTACCAGCTCGTCGAGCCCGGCGTCTTCCCGGCGGTCTACCTGCAGGCCGGGGCGACCGACCCGCGGTGCCGGCCCTGGCACGCGCGCAAGTTCGCCGCGCGCCTTCAGGCCGCGCAGCGGGGTGAGGCGCCGATCCTGCTGCACGTCTTCGAGGACGCCGGTCACGGCGCGGCGACCGCCCACGACGTCGCCGCCGCGCAGGACGCCGAGTGGCTGGCCTTTCTGATCGGCACGCTCGGCCTGCCGGGCGTCAGCCGTCCGGAGCCGACCTGATCGACATCAGGCGCAGCTGCAACATGGCCGACAGCCGCGCGCCGGGGTCGCCGAGGTCGAGCCGGCCGACCTCGGCGGCCCGGCGCAGCCGGTAGCGGAAGGTGTTGGAGTGCACGTACATCGCGGCCGAGGCCACCGCGACGTCGCCGAAGGCGTCGAGCCAGGCCCGGAGCGTCTCGGCCAGACTGGTCTGGTGCTCCTTGTCGTAGGCGACGATGCGCGCGACGGCCCCGCTGGGGATGTCGCCGCGCGGGACGAGGTCGGCCAGCTCGATCAGCAGTGCCTCGACATGCACGTCGTCCAGCCGGGCCACCTGCCGCCCGCCGGCCCCCGAGCGCAGCACGCGCAGGGCGCGCTCGGCCCCCGATCGCGACTGGGCCAGCGCCGAGCTGTCGGCGGCCAGCGACCCGACCCCGATGAGCGGGCGCAGCCGCGAGCCGACGCGGGCCAGGAACTCGGAGGCGATCCACGCCGCTCGTTCCTCGGCCTCCTCGCGGTTCTGGTGCCGGTGCTGCGGCAGGGGCAGCACGCCGAAGGCGACGTCGCCGATGAGCGCCGCGGCGGCCCGCGGGTGGGCCGCGGACAGGTGGATGGCGAAGGCGTCGGCCAGCCGCTTGCGCTCGGTGGCGAGCTGGGCGGGCAGCGGGGGCTCGGCCGCCGAGCCGACGACGTTCAGTGCGAGGACGACCGCGGGCTCGTCCTTCAGCCCGAGGCGGCGGACCGCCTCCCGCGCCCCAGGCCCGTCCTCCAGGGCGGTGCTCAGCAGCTCGGCCCGCAGCCGCCGCTCCATGTCGGCGTCGGCGCGCTGCCACACCATGTGCATCGCGACCAGCTTGGACGCCTCGTACAGCGCCTCGCCGCGCTCCTCGTCCAGCGGTTTGGGGACGACGACCCAGATCGTGCCGAGGATCTCGTCCCCGGCCCGCACCGCGATCGCCGCCCGGGGCAGCTCCGGCGGCAGCGACGGGTCGACCTGCTCGGGCAGGGGCGCCACGAAGACCGGCCGGTCGCCGCGGTAGATCGCCTGGAACACCCCGCGCTCCTCCAGGATGCGCGTGTAGTGCGCCGGGACCTGGCGGCCCAGGATCGTCTGGACCCGCGAGTGGTCGGCCTCCTCCTGGCGGCTGGAGAAGGCCAGCAGCCGGGAGTTGCGGTCCTCGATGGTGACGGGCGCGTCGAGCAGCGCGGCGATGGCGTTGGCGACCGCGAACAGGTCGCCGGACCTGATCCGGCCGACCGTGTGCGCGTCCGCGCCGTCCGGGCCGCCGCTCTCGGCGATCAGCGACCGGAGCATCCCGGCCAGGTGCGACCACGACGCGCCGCGCGCGAACGACAGGACCGTCACCCCTGCCTCGCGCGCCGCCGCGACGAGCTCTTCGTCGGGCACGACCGGCGCGCGGACCACGAGGCCGACGGCGTCGTGCCTGCCGAGCTGGGTCACGACCCGGGCGAGGTCGGCCGGGTCGTGCAGGCCGACGCCGAACACCAGCGCGCGGCTCGGGAGCTCGGGCTCGTCGAGCGGGTCGTAGATGACGACGTCGCCGACGTCGCCGGCCCGCTCGACGTCGCCGCAGACGACGTCGAGCAGGGTGGAGCCGAGTTCCTCGAGGACGCGGGCGAGGCTGGCTCGCGGGAGGCCGGTCACGGGGACGAGCACGCGTCCGAAGCTAGCGCAGCGGCGTCGGGCCGGCGTTCGTTCTGCATGACGAAAGGATCCTATCCGGTTTGTCCGGTTGGACCGGTTCAGCCGAGAGGGACCCACTCCGTGGCGACGGTCACCTCGTCCAGGACCTCGGGGATCGGGGCGACGCCCAGCCCCGGGCCGGCCGGCACCGCGAGGTGCCCGTCCTCCAGGACGAACGGCGGCGTGAGGTCGGTCCGGTAGTAGCGCTCGGACGCCGAGGTGTCGCCGGGCAGGGTGAACCCGGGCAGCGCGGCGAGCGCCACGTTGGCGGCGCGGCCCAGCCCCGTCTCCAGCATGCCGCCGCACCACACCGGCACGCCGTGCGCCGCGCAGACGTCGTGGATCCGCCTGGACTCCAGGTATCCGCCCACCCGGCCCGGCTTGATGTTGACCACCTGGCAGGCGCCCATCGCGATGGCGTCGGCGGCGGCGCGCGCCGAGACGATCGACTCGTCGAGGCAGATCGGCGTGCTGATCCGCGCGGCGAGCTCCGCGTGTCCGCGCAGGTCGTCCTCCGCCAGCGGCTGCTCCAGCAGCAGCAGCCCGAACGGGTCGAGCCCGGCCAGATGCCGCGCGTCGCCGCGCCCGTAGGCGGTGTTGGCGTCCACCTGCAGCAGGATGTCGCCGAAGCGCTCGCGCACCGCCCGGACCGGCTCGACGTCCCAGCCGGGCTCGATCTTCAGCTTGATCCGCAGGTAGCCCGCCTCCAGGTAGCCGGCCACGGCGTCGAGCAGTTCGGGGATCGACCCGGTGATCCCGACGGACACGCCGCACGGCACGCTCGCGCGCACCGCGCCGAGGGCCCGGCCGAACGAGACGCCGGCCGCGCGCAGCTCGGCGTCCAGCACCGCCGTCTCCAGCGCGGCCTTCGCCATCCGGTGGCCCTTGAACCCGGCCAGCGCCGGGGCGACCCGGTGCGCGTCCAGGTCCGCCACCCCGGCCAGCGCCGGAATCAGGTAGCGGCTCAGCACGTCGGCCGAGGCGTGCGTGTACTCCGAGGAGTACAGCGGCGCGATCCCCGCGCCGCACTCGCCCCACCCCTCGGCCTCACCGGTGACGGCGCGCAGCACCAGCGCCTCCCGTACGGTCTCCGTTCCGAACGACGTCCGGAAGGGCGACACGAGCGGCACCCGGATGGTGCGGATCTCCACTCCTGACAGCTTCACTGCGACTCCCGCCTGTCGACGATGTACCAACCCGCGCGGTCGAATCCGCGCACCCGCGCGCCCTCGGCGAGCAGGTCGCCCAGCACGTCCCGCAGCGCCGTACGCCACTGCGCGGCCAGCCCCGGATCGTGCTCGCGGATCGTCTCGACGTCTCCGGGGACGCCGACCAGCACGGTGCTCGTGCCGGCGCGGCCGGCGACCGGCCCACCCGCGGGCGAGACGTCCAGTGCCACGGCCGCCTTCGCCGCGCGGGCGGCGGCCGCGTCGGCCCACCTGAGCCGGCCCGCGCAGGCCGCCACGGCGGCGGGCGACTCCAGCCGCCACCGCACCAGCACCCGGTCGGTGTCGTCGCTGCGATTGATGTCGTCGTCCATCGGGCCGTAGAAGTTCGAGAGGTACTCGTCCGGGTCGGCGGCCAGCTTGGTGATGTTGAAGTAGGCGTTGCGCCTGATCAGCGGGTCGTAGGTCCAGCACACCTCGCCGACGCCTCGGGCCATGGCCCAGGCGCGCTGGTGCAGCTTCAGCGCGAAGCCGATGTTGCGGCCCTGCACGCGCGCCAGCACCCCCGCGATGTGACTGTGCAGGGCCTCGCGCGCGGGCGGGGAGAAGAAGCCGAAGCAGGCACCCACCAGCTCGTCCCCGTCGAAGGCGCCGCTGACGTAGCTGCCCGCCTTCGCCATCGCCCGCAGCAGGTCGGCCGTCACCGGCGGGTTGTTCTCACCGGTACGCCAGATGCGCTCGTACAGGCGGCGGACGGCCTCGAGGTCTACGACGCTGTCCAGGGGGCGGATGTCGATGCCCGCGCTGTGCGCGGCCGACTCGGCCGCGGCGTACGCCAAGTCGACGGACCGGGACCCGTGACGGTCGCGGATGAGATCAGTCACGCCGGTCATGCTCGCAGCCGGTCCGGTCCGGTAGCTGGTCGGCGAGCACGGGAGGACGCGGCCCGGTTCGTCCGGGCGGACAACCCCGCGCCGCGAGCAACTCGGCGAGCAGGGCCGTGAGCAGGCGCGTGCGCCCCGGCAGCTCGGCCACGACCACGTGCTCGTCGTCGGCGTGCGCCCCGCCGCCGACCGCGCCCAGCCCGTCGAGGGTCGGCGTGCCCACTCCGGCGGTGAAGTTCCCGTCGGAGGCGCCGCCGACGGCGACCGAGGCGAGCGGGGCGAGCCCGAGGTCCGTCGCGAGCCGGCGGGCCCGCTCGAACAGGTCCGCCGAAGCCGCGGCCGGGAGCGGCGGCCGGTTCGGACCACCGATGATCTCCAGTTCTGAGCCCTCCAGCGCGGGCCGCAGGCCCAGCATCGCGGCGTGGACGCGGGTCTGCTCGGCGGCCTCCCAGACCCGGGCGTCGACCTCGAAGCGGCCCCGGCCGGGCACGGTGTTCACCGTGGTGCCCGCCTCCAGGCGGGTCGGCGTGACGGTCGTGCCCAGCCCCGGGTCGCCCAGCCCGGCCACGGCCACGACCTGGCGGGCCAGTTCCACCGAGGCGTTGACGCCGCGCTCCGGCTCCAGCCCGGCGTGCGCGGCCCGTCCCCGCACCAGCACCTCGTAGCGCGAGACGCCCTTGCGCGCGGTCTTCAGGGCTCCGCCGGGCCCGGCGGCCTCCAGGACCAGCGCGGCGGCGCATCCGCGGGCCTCGTCCTCGATGAGCTCGCGCGAGAAGGGGGACCCGAGTTCCTCGTCGCCGGTGATGAGCAGGGTCACGCCGTCCAGGTCGTCCATCGTCGCGAGCGCGTGGAAGGCCATCGCCAGCCCGGTCTTCATGTCGAAGCACCCGGGCCCGCGCAGCAGCCCGTCGCGGACCTCGAAGGGATGCGTCCGCAGCGAGCCGACCGGCCACACCGTGTCGTGGTGCCCGAGCAGCAGCACCCGGGGCTCGCCGCCGAACCGCCAGCGCACGTGGGTGCGGCCGGCCACCTCCACCCGCTCCCCTTCAGTGCCCAGGAGACGGCCGCCGACCTCGGCGACCGCCTCCGCGCTGCGGGCGACCGCGGCCAGGTCCTCGGACGGGGACTCGCAGCTCACGAGCCGCTCGATGTCGGCGATCATCGCGGCGGCGTCTTCGTTTCCTGATCGGCGCATCGCTCCAGCATGGTGAAGCGGGGCGGGCGCGGATCCGTCCGGCCGGCCAACATCGGCGCGTCCCGTTGGGACCCAGCGACGAACCGGACGGCGAACCGTGCGCCGCGACGCGCCGTGAACCGGCGCGGCCGGAGGTCCCATGGGCCTCGGTGCCGGCGATGCCGTGGGCGAGCAGGACAGCGTTGTGACCGTCCCCGCGCTCGCGCAGCAGCGTCGCCGCGTGCCAGAGCCTGGCCACCGGCTCCTCGGGCACGTCGAGCGCCCGCAGCCCGGCGTACGGCGCTCGGCCCTCAGCCGGCGCGCTCAGCGCTGCTCGGGTGGCGAGGTCGGCGACCATCGCCACCGGGGTGAAGGTCTCCGTCGGCGTCGTCCACAAAACCCTCGCAGCCGCTTCCGAGGGCAACCCCACTGACCAGCCCCGCCACCCCTGGGGAGCACGCTGTGCCGCTGCCCCGGATCCCGCCCGGCCCGCCGACGCCCGCATGCGGGCCACCAGCTCCGAAGCCGCGGCGTCGTCGAGGGGTTTGCCTTCGTGGTGGACGGGCGCGGGACGGGCGCGGGAGACTGCCCCAATGGCTGCTGAGTATGCCCAGAGTGACCAGTTCCGTGGTGCCCGCATCCACCTGTGCGACCTTGCCGGTCTCGAGATCCGCGATTGCGAGGTCAGCGGTCTGAAGATCGTCGACTGCTATGGGGGCGACGTCTACCTCGGTGGCGACTTCGAGCGTCTCGTCGTCAACGACGTCGACGTGACCGCCTTCGTCGAGGCCGAGCTCGACCGGCAGCACCCCACGCGGGTGCTGGCACGTGACGCCACGTCCCCCGACGATTACCGAACTGCTTGGGAAGCCATCGAGACGCTGTGGGCGGAGACACTCGACCGCGCTAGGCTGCTGCCCGAGGCCAAGCTGCACGAGCAGGTCAACGGCGAGTGGTCGTTGGTCGAGACCCAACGGCACCTGCTGTTCGCCGGCGATGCCTGGCTCGGCAATGCCGTGCTGGAGGAGGAAGCGCCGTACCACCCGTTGGGCTTCCCCGCCGGCGGGATGCCGCCCGACGCGACGGCGAAGCTCGGTCTCACCCTCGAAGCCTCCCCGACGCTCGACGAGGTGCTCGCGCCCCGGCTCGCCCGCATGGCCACGATGCGGCGTGCCGTCGACGGGCTCACTGAGGCCGAGCTCGACCGGGTATGCGGTCGCAAGCCGGCGGACCCGTATCCCGACCAGGAGTACGTCGTGCGCCGCTGCCTCAAGGTGGTGCTGAAGGAAGAGGCCGAGCATCACCGTTATGCGGTGCGCGACCTCGCCATGCTCGAGGCCGGTGCCTGAACTGGCGCTGACCCGGCCGGAAATGACGTCCAGCGAGAACGACGAGGACGGCCATCGCGGTGCCGATGTGGCTTTCTGAGCATGGGGGTTGCCTCCGTCTTGGCCTAGCAGTGCTAGCGATGCGATGACAGCATCGCTAGCTGCGCATGAATGGCTAGCGGAGCTGGAATCCATACCGTCGCTACAAAATGAGGTGAGTCGGGCCCTTCGCTGGGGCTGGCGCTCTCAGCAAGACACGGCGGCCGGGCCGCGCGGGATGGAGGGCGTCATGGTCGGCAGGCGTCGCCGGTCGACCGCGATGCCGTCCGCGAGCGACACCATCTGAACATCGAACGCAGACACAGGCGGGGCCGGCCGGTCCCAGCGGCATGACACTCGACGGCGTACGGTCGGCGCGTCAGGCCCCGGCGATGGCGAGTCCCTGGTCGTCGAGCTCGGCCGCCAGGCCGAAAGTCGCGTGGATGTCGAAGTCCTGGAAGACCGAGTTCCGGCTGATGCCCTCGTCGGTGACGGTGAAGATCTGGAGCGTGTGCAGGGAGTACCCGTCGCCGACGCGCTGATAGGCGGCGAACCCGGGCTGGCCGCCGTTGGCCGCGACCTCCTTGAGCAGCCAGTCCTTCCCGGCCACCGCGAAGACCCATTCCATGAACAGGCCGTAGTCGCCGCGGCCGGAGAACCAGTTGAGCATCGGCGGCATCTCCATGATCACGTCCTCGGTAGAGCAGCCGCTTGAGGTCCTCGACGTCGGCGCGCTCGAACGCCTCCATGTAGCGTTCGACCCAGGCGCGCTGCTCGGCCGCGGACGGCTCGTTGACCCGTTCCTGCCGGACCCCGGCCTCCCTGACGCGGGTACGCGCCCGCTGCAGGGAGCTGTTCACCGACACGACGGTGGTGCCGAGGATCTCCGCCGTTTCGGATGTGGAGAAGCTGAGCACGTCTAGCAGTACGCCAGCAGCTCCGTCCGGAACGGTTCGATCCGACGATCGAAGCCTTCCCCGTCACCCCGCGCGGTCATCAACGGCCTGGCCATGACATACATCCCCAATGTTGGATGGATAGTGCTGTTCCTGAACATCGCTCGTAGTCAGGGGCTTCGGTACGAAGAGTCACGCCAAGAAGCCGGGAACAAGATCCTTGGCGTGCCCCCTTTCGTACTGACGCGTCCCGCTCTCAGCGATGCAGGGCTTGAGGTCCGATATTCGTCATCGCCCTGCACACGGTCACTGCTGGTTGCGGATAAGGGTTCACTGCGCCGGCGCCGGCACCGGGCTGTTGTGATAAGCGGCGATCAGCCACTGGCCGTCCCGCTTCTCGAGGACCCAGGTCGCGTTCACCTTGTGCGCGTCGTCCGGGACCTCGGTCTCGCCGGGGAACAGGATGGCGGATTCGGTGATGACGATCGCGCCGTCCCTGCCGATGAAGCGGATGCCGAGCTGCTTGTTGTAGGTCGAGGTGCCCTTGAGCGGCCCCTCGAACGCCACGGCCATGTTCTGCCGGATCACCTCACGGCTGTCGCGGAGCGAGCCGGTCATGATGGCGGTCGCGTCCGCGGTGTAGTTGGCGACCATGCCCGCGGCGTCGCCGGCCTCCCACGCCTTGTAGGAGTCAACCAGCACGGCCTGGATGGCGGCCTCGTCTGCCGCACGACTGTTCGACATTTCGATTCTCCCTGGTGATCGATTCGCCCGAGGTACTCCTGCGAGCTCGTGAGTACATACCGGCGGCGGGGTCGGAACTCATCGCGGCGGAGGAAAATCCGTCTCTACGTCTGCTGCGTCCCTCGGCTCCGGCTCGCCGTGCCGAACGGCCCTGCGCGGTCGGGGTGGGACCGCACCATGTGGGCACGTGGAGAGGAGCCGACGTCCGCGAGCGGCCGCGCGATCCGCCGGTGCGGGCCGAGGTGTCGCGCCTCGGGGATGCCGTTCCTCCCCTCTGAGCCGACTCGTCCAGCGCGGTGGCGACCTGGAGCGTCACCGGGCCCTTGATCGTTTCGGTGGTGGCTCGCTAGGGTTGGGCGCCTTTGTTCGGATCCTGTCCGCTCGTGCCCTGGGGATCGTTCGTGCGCCGCCATCGGTTCGGCACCATCGCCGCGCTGTTCGCCGCCGTCTATGTGGCTGCGGTGATCGCGTCCGGCGTCCACGCGCTGGCCACGGGCGACCCCGCGCTCCTGCGCGAGATCGTCACCGGCGGATGGGACCCGGACTTCGTGCCCTACACCTGGTGGGTGGAGCTCCTCATGGTTGCGGGAGGAGTCCTGAAGGGCTGGGCCTACTGGCAGGTGCTGCGCGGGCGGCCGGCCGGCACGGCGGCGGTCAACGACAGGCCGGTCCGGCTGTTACGGGCGGCCCTGTACCTCAGCGTCGCCTGCACGCTGCTGTACCGGCTTCCGATCCCGTACCCGTGGTGGTCGGGCGTGCCCTTCGACCTGCTCACCTTCGCCGTCGTCGGACTGTTCTTCGTGGTCCTCGCCGGGCCCTGCCTCGATGGCTGCGGCTGCTCGGGCTCGTGGCCGGGCCGGCGGACGCCGCCATGGGCGTGACCTCGACCGTCGCCTACGGCCTCGGTCATTACTCCGTCGTGCAGTTCGTCGCTCCGTACCAGCTCGGCAACGCCGTCCACCTGCTGTGGCTGGTGCCGGTCCTGGTCGGCCAGGCGAGATTCTCTTCGGCCTCTCCCCGCTGTGGTACAGCGCCGCGCTCGCCGCCTCCGCCCTCATCCTGCTCCTCCTGTACGGTGCCCACCCGCCGCCCGCCTGCGCCACCACGTGCTCGTGACGGCGCTGGCCACCGCCGTGGCCCTGTGCCTCCTGCCGGCCGCCGACCAGTCACGCGGCCCGATCACCACGGCAGAGGACTGCTCGCCTCCCGAACCCTGGGAGACGGACGGCAGGCCCGCGGAGCCTCCGCCGCTGACTGGCGTGCGCCTTCATCTGCGCCGTACGCCGGCAGAACGCGCTCGCGTTCGCCGCCACCACGCCCGACCAGGTGCTGCTCGCCCACGGCCGTCGCCTGTGCGCCGTCCACACCCGCGACTACCCACGCGAGCTGGCTCGCCTGGGGCAGGTGGAAGGCGTGAACGTCGGCAACCTGAGCGGGGTGCTCGCCCCTCATCAAGCCCGCCAAGGCGATCCGCCTCAAGGAGCCGGAGTGGCCCGAGGCGGGGTTGGACCTGTACGACGAATTCGCCGGCGAGGGCAGGAGCACGTCCGCCGGCCCGGTCACCGCCGGGCCCGGCCGCGTGACGGTGGACACGCATTCCGACTTCCACGTCTGTGTCACGTTGGAGACCTACACGCGCCGCCCACCGGTCGAGACCAAGGGCTGGGACGACGTCGTCGAGGTCGGCTACGCCAGCCGGAGCGGCGAGATGAGCCTCAGGACGGCCTGAGCGGCACCGAACTGCCCGACCTGTCGCTCAACGGCCGCAAGAGGCACTACCGCATCCGCGGGCACCTCGCCTGGTTCCCCTGGAAGGGCGAGGAGTACGGCACCCAGCGGCTGTTGATCATGGCGTATCCGGGACCGGGCGACAAAGTCGTCGCCTACCGCAGACTGTCCAAGCGACGTTGACGAGATCCCGATCATCAGCGCCATCTGCTGGTTGCCGGGGGCGGGTGCCGGGCGGGACGTGATCGGCCCGCGGTTTCCGCGGTCGCCGCGCCGGCGGCGATTCCGAACGACTCGCCGCCGGTGTGATGGTCGACCGCCGGATCACGCCCCTCCCAGGTAGGCCTCCACCACACGGGGGTCGGAGCGCAGCGAGTCGGCGGTGCCCGACAGGGTCCCCTGGCCGCTCTCCAGCACGTAACCCCGATGGGCGATCTTCAGTGCGGCGGAGGCGTTCTGCTCCACCAGCAGCACGGCGGTGCCCGCGGCGTTGATGTCGGCGATCAGCTCCATCACCTGGGCGACGACCAGGGGCGCCAGGCCCATCGACGGCTCGTCGAGCAACAGCAGGCGAGGGCCCGTCACCAGCGCACGGCCGATGGCGAGCATCTGCTGCTCGCCGCCGGACAGCGTGCCGCCCTGCTGGGCGCGGCGCTCCGCCAGGCGCGGCAGCAGGTCGTACACGCGGTCGATGCGTTTCCTGACCTCGGCCTGGTCGCGCACGAGGTAGCCGCCGAGCAGCAGGTTGTCGTGCACGCTCATGGTGCTGAAGACCCTGCGGCCCTCGGGGCAGTGGACGAGCCCTTGGCTGGTGATCTTGTGCGCGGCGAGGCCGGTGATGTCCTTGTCCTCGAAGACGACCTTGCCGCCGCTGGGCCGTACCAGGCCCGAGATCGCCGACAGCGTCGTCGTCTTGCCGGCGCCGTTGTTGCCGAGCAGAGTGACGATCTCGTCGGCGCCGAGGGTCAGCGACAGGCCGCGCAGCGCGTGCACGCCGTCGTAGTGGACGTCGAGGTCACTGATCTCAAGCATGCGTGTCGCTCCCCAGGTAGGCCTCGATGACGGCGGGGTCGCGGCGCACCTCTTCGGGGCGGCCGTCGGCGATCTCCTTGCCGAAATTGAGGACCACGATGCGTTCGGAGACCTGCATGACCAGCCCCATGTCGTGCTCGATCAGCACGATCGCGATGCCGAGGTCGCGGATGCGCCTGATCAGGTCCAGCATCTCCGTCTTCTCCGCGTGGTTGAGCCCCGCGGCGGGCTCGTCGAGCAGCAGCAGGCGTGGCTCGCGGGCCAGTGCGCGGGCGATCTCCACGCGGCGCTGCTCACCGTACGGCAGGTTGCGAGCCTCCGAGCAGCGGTCACCGCGCAGGCCGACGAAGTCCAGCCAGTGGTTGGCCTCGGCGGTGCATTCGCGTTCGGTGCGGCGATAGCGCGGAGTGTGCAGGAGCGCGTCGAAGACGCTCTGCTTCAGCCGCAGGTGACTGCCCGCGCGGACGTTGTCGAGCACGGACAGCTCGCCGAAGAGCCGCAGGTTCTGGAAGGTTCGGCTGATGCCGGCCGCCGCCACGGCCGAGGGCCGCTTGCCGAGCAGCGACTTGCCGTCGAAGGCGATCGTGCCGCCCGTGGGCCGGTAGAAGCCGGTCACGCAGTTGAAGGCCGAGGTCTTGCCCGCGCCGTTCGGGCCGATGACCGAGACGATCTCAGCCTCGCCCACCGAGAAGCTGAGGCCGTCGATGGCCACCAGCCCTCCGAAGGCCAGACGGAGCTCTCTCACCTCCAGGAGCGTCACTTGAGGGCCTCCTTCGAGCGAGCGGGCCACAGACCCTGCGGCCTGACGAGCATCACGATGATCAGCAGCACCCCGAAGATGAAGTACCGGTAGTCGGCCACGCCGCGCAGCAGTTCGGGCAGCAGGCTGATGACGATCGCGCCGAGCACGACGCCGGGCACCGAGCCCATGCCGCCGAGGACCACGGCCATCAGGACGAGCGCCGACTGCAGGAAGGTGAAGCTGTTGGGCGAGATCGCCGACAGGTGGCCGGCGAACAGCACGCCCGCCAGGCCGCCCCAGACCGCGCCCGCGATGTAGGCGGCCAGCTTGACCCGGTAGGTGTGCACGCCTGTCGCCTCGGCGGCGTCCTCGTCCTCGCGCACGAAGCGCATCGCCCGGCCCAGCCGCGACCTGCCCAGGCGCGAGGCGCCGATGATCGCGATCGCTACGATCACCACGGTGACGTAGTAGAACGTCACCGGGCTGTCGGTCAGGCTCGGGATGCCGTAGATGCCCGAGGGGCCACCTGTGACGGGCAGGTTGTTGGCGGTGATGCGGATGATCTCGCCGAAGCCCAGCGTGACGATGGCCAGGTAGTCGCTGCGCAGCCGCAGTGTCGGCGCACCGATGATGATCCCGGCGATGACCGTGACCACGATGACGGCGGGCACGGTGACCAGCAGCGGCAGCTCGAAGCGGGTCGCCAGGACCCCGCTGGTGTAGGCGCCGACCGCGAAGAAGGCCGCGTAGCCCAGGTCGAGCAGGCCGGTGTAGCCCACCACGATGTTCAGGCCCGAGGCCAACATCGCGAAGATCGCCGCGCTGGTCATGATGGACAGCGCGTAGTCGCTGGCGTTCACGAACGGCGCGAGCAGCGCGATCAGCAGTCCTGCCAGGCCGGCCCAGCGGTTGTCGAACAGCTTGGACAGCCTGGTCCGAGGGGCTGTGGCGCCGAGCTTGCGAGGGGCTTCGGGGGCTTTGGTCTCGTTCATACCCGCTCCGTGACGCGCTCGCCGAGCAGACCCGTCGGTCTCACGGTCAGGAAAAGGATCAGCACGCCGAAGGCGAACACGTCCCTCCACTCGCCGCCGAGCCAGTAGGTGCCGAACGACTCCAGCAGGCCGAGCACGAGGCCGCCGAGCATGGTGCCGGGGATGTTGCCGATGCCGCCGATGACCGCCGCGGTGAAGGCCTTCAGCCCGATGAGGAAACCCATCAGGAAGTCGATCTTCCCGTAGTAGGCGCCGGCCATCACGCCCGCGGCGCCCGCCAGCGCGGAGCCGATGAAGAAGGTCCTGGAGATGACGGCGTTGACGTCGATGCCCATCAGCGAGCTGGTGCGCGGGTCGAGGGCGATCGCCCGCATGGCCCTGCCCTCGCGGGTCTTGGCGACCAGGAGATGGAGACCGACCATGAGGACGACGGCGACGCCGATGAGCACGAGCTGCGGCAGGGTGAGCGAGGCGCCGAACACCTCGAACGCGGTACCGCTGAGCCGTACGGGATAGACCTGGGGGTCCGGGCCGGCGACGATGCGCATGCCGTACTCGATCGCGAAGGACGCGCCGACGGCCGTGATGAGCAGCGACAGGCGGGGCGCGCCACGCAGCGGGCGGTAGGCCACCCGCTCCAGGACCACGCCCGCCAAGCCGGTGCTCACCATGGTCAGCAGCAGTACGGCCAGCAGCACAGGCAGCGTCATCGCGGCGGAGACCCCGCCCAGCGCGGACAGGACGGCGAAGCCGCTGAAGGCGCCGAGCATGTAGAGATCGCCGTGAGCGAAGTTGAGCAGTTTGATGATGCCGTAGACCATGCTGTAGCCCAGCGCCACCAGAGCGTAGAACGAGCCGACGAACAGGCCGTTCCAGACGAGCTGGGTCATGACAGGGCGTCCTGCAGGGCGAACTTGCCGCCCTTCCACACCAGGATCTGGAAACCTCCGGCGGAGAGCGTGTGCTCGGGGGTGAACTTCAACGGGCCGGAGAACATCGTGAAGCCGTTGATCCCCTCCAGCGCCGAGATGACCTTGGCGCTGTCGGTGGAGCCCGCCTTGCTGATCGCCTCGGCGGCCAGCCGCACGGCGTCGTAGGCCTGGTTGGAGTACGGGCCGGGAGCCGAGCCGAACTTCTTGGTGTAGGAGTCGATCCAGCCCTTGGCGTCGGGCAGCGTGTCGGGGATCGGCGTCATGGTGGCGAAGACGCCGTCGACCTCGGGCCCCGCGATCTCACCGAGCTTGGCGGAGACCGAGCCGTCGCCGACCATGATCGAGCCCTTGAACCCCGCCTGGCGCAGCTGCCTGATGATCAGGCCGCCCTCCTGGAAGTAGCCGGTCCAGTAGACGAAGTCGGGCTTCTTCTGCAGGACGTTGTGGATGTTGGCGCTGTAGTCGCTCTCCTTGGGCGTGACGGCCTCGGTGATGACGGCCTTGTCGCCCAGCATCGGCTGGGTGCGGACCGCGATGTCCTTGGAGTAGCTGGTGTTGTCGTGCATGAGCGCGACCCTGGTGGCGCCCTGCTTGGCGATCCACTTGCCGGCCGCCTCGGCCTGCTGGGTGCCGGTGCCGTTGATCAGGAAGACGTGCTTCAGCTTCTGGTCGACCAGTTCCTGCGAGTTGGCCGCAGGGATGATCATCGGAATGTTCGCCTTGCCGAACACCGGCAACGTGGGCAGCGTGGCGCCGGAGCAGTATCCGCCGATGGATACCTCGACGCCCTCGGTGACCACCTTGTTGGCGGCTGCGACGGCCGTCTGGGCGTCGCAGGCGTCGTCGGCGGCCGTGAGCTGGAGCTGCCTGCCGAGGACGCCGCCCTTGGCGTTGATCTCGTCGATGGCCAGTTGGGCCGCGTTGGTCATGTAGGGGCCGATCGCGGCCTCGCTGCCTGACTGCGGGACGAGCATGCCAAGGCGGATGGGGCCTTTGGCCTCGTCCTGGGCGCCGCCTCCATTGCCAAGGAGACCCTGTCCACATCCCGCCAGCATCATCGCGGTTACGGCCAGGGAGAGGATGTGCGTCTTGCGCATGAGACTCTCCTCGAATGAGTGGTGTGTGATATTTCACATACGCGCTCGGGAGCAGGTCAAGGGTCGAGACCATACCGTTAACGTCAGATCTGTCCGATTCGCAAAGTTTTTGGACAGGTCATGCCGCTCTTTTCGGCGGTGTTCTCATCGGAGGCAGCACGCGCGCTCGTCCGCCACCGCGTCCGGAGACGGCGGGCGGACCGTACCGACCGCCGGGCCGTGCGGTCTCAGCGTCCTGTGCGTTGACGCCGAGTTCGGGGGAGGCCGCGGCATGTGCGACAAGGCCCCGGTAAGAAATGCCGGATGTACCCAGTGCGATGGTGTGAGGTGCTCGGTCGGTGGATGTGCTGGATGCACCATGAGCGAGGCGTCGGCCGAGGAGAAGCTCCCTGCGTCGAGGAACTGCGCCGACGCTACTGACTGCTGTCACTTCACGGCCGCCTGCGTGTCGATGTGGGGGCTGCCAGATTCGGCTTTCATCGCTGCTGTCCGTACGGCTGGGCGTGGTCACGAGGGCCGTTGGAGACGCATCGTGAAGGCGCTCTGGCGTGGGGCAGTCCTGGGGGTCAAGGGGGGGCCTGCGGATCCCCCAAGTCGCTGATCAACTCGATCTGCGCGAGCTCGGGCAACGCGCTGATCGCATTCCGATCGGGCGCACGCCTCCGCCGGCCCCCATCCCTGCCGGCGCGCAATCATGCTCACGGCTGTGCGCAGGGCATGTCCCATCGGATTCCACGTGTCCTCCACCCGTCCGGCTTCCCATAACGGGGCTGGAGTCCAGCGCGGTGCGTAACACTTGGGGCCCGAACGCGCCACTCGCGCCAGCGATCCCGATGGTCCGCTCGATCAGCCGATCGGCGTTCGCCGCCTTGGCAAACGGCGGCCGCTCGGCATCCAGACAGTCCGCGGACTGGTCAGAGCGCCGGGACGGATCGTGGTGCCATGTCGGAGGCTTCGGGCCATGCGGAGCACGTCCACGCTTTGCCGTCGTACTCCACCTGTACCGGTACCGCATGGGGGAGAGGGCGTCCCCAGACCGATGAAACCGGAAGCCCGTCGCACAGGTTCAGGAGTCCTATGGTGAGGGTCCCTACATGCCCCACCACGACCACGGTTTCGCCGGCATGCGACAGCGCGATCTCTGCGATAACGGAGC
The DNA here is from genome assembly GCF_013363975.1 of Nonomuraea montanisoli. Taxonomy (GTDB): domain Bacteria; phylum Actinomycetota; class Actinomycetes; order Streptosporangiales; family Streptosporangiaceae; genus Nonomuraea; species Nonomuraea montanisoli. Next base: position 217,989 of record NZ_JABWGN010000009.1, read on the forward strand.
TGAACCTGTCGACCACCTCTCGGCCGCTCTCGCCCCCGGGCAGCCGCGCCTCCAGGTCCGCGTCGACCACCCATCGACGCAGCATCGCATGAGAATGCCGCATGGCCGTGGGAGCAGCCGAGCCCTCGAACTCCCCGACGTCGTATTCGAGAAGCTCTCGTCTCCCGATGAGAGTGGTGCCGAGGCTTTCGGCGAGGACGGTCCCGGTCTCCTCGGCCCGTCGGGCGGTGCTTGAGTAGATCGCTGTGACCGGCTGGTCTCCGATGCTCTGCAGGGCTTCTCTGGCCTGACGCATTCCGAGGTCCGACAGGCCGGCCCCCGGGGGGCGACTGGAAGAGATGTTGTGCACGTTGTCGGTGGACTGGCCGTGCCGCATGCACAGCAGGCGAACTGCCGAGGACATCGTTCTCCGTTCAACTCCTGGTGCTGATGCTCTAGAGCGGTTGTTCTTCCTGGAAGTCGCCCGAGTTCTCGTTGACTATGGCGTGCAGGTGCAGGTCGTGCCAGCCATCAGGATAGAGCGCCTTGCGGTGGAGTGTGCCCTCATAGGGGAAGCCTGCCTTGACCGCTGCATCACACGCACGCGGATTCTGAGTTGAATGTGTTGATTCGAGCCTGTTCAGCCCGATGTCGTCGAACGCCCATCGGACGAGCCGTTGACAGGCTTGCGTCCGAAAACCGCGCCTGCGGGCCGTGGGAACCACCCAGCAGGAAAATCGCCCCAATCCGTCCGACAGCGATAGATCGCGAATGTGGGCCTGGCCGACCGCGGTGCCGTCCGACTCGATGACCCACCCCGCACCCACCTCTCGGGCCCATCGGTCGTGCCAGCGCTGGATCCAGAGTTCGGCCTCGCTGCGATCAGCCATGGTCCTGGCGTACCAGCGGATGATGCCGGGATCGCGGAACGCGTCCATCAAGAAACCGGAATCCGACATCTGCCAGGGCCTGAGCATCACGCCATCGCGCACCGCCAGCACGGGTTGCTCCGACCCGTTGATCTTGCCCGCGGGCAAGGCGTCGGGCACCAAACTGGGCACTGAGCAATCACTTCCCCTCTGCGTTGTGCGTCTTGAACCGTTGCGGTGATATCAGCAATAGCGTCAAAGGACGCTCATACCGGGAAATTTCGCGTGCAGACAGCGCAGCACGTCACCGATATCGTGTCGCGTGGGGTCCCAATGCAGCGAGGCCATCGGGATACGGCCGACGACCTCGCCTATGTCACGTTCTGTGACCCCTGTGGGTGGGATCTCGTCGGGTTCCGCCAGCCAGAATTCCGCATGCAACAGATCGGCCGCAAGGGTTTCCCTGCGGAGCCAGGCGACCGCCTGGTCGCGCCCCAAACCCTTCAGCCGTGGCTCGACGAGGCCATGCTCGGCGGTCAGCAAGACGATCACATCGATGCGCGCCGCCGGCGCCGATGCCACACGATGTACTACCTCGGCCTCGAGCGCCGTCACCCAGGTCTTGCCGTACTTGGGGTTCCCGTCGAGGTCGGCGGAGGAACCGCGAAGCAGGGCAACCGACGACGCCCCCGAGACTTGCGACAGCCGATCCCATGTGCCTGCCCCGACTCTGTGCGCATTCGGTAGACCGGCCCCGAGCATGCCGACGCCGCCGTAGTCGAGGAGATAGAGCTGGTCCGTGTCCACGACGAATCCTCCCCGTTGCGCCAACGCCAGGGAGAGTGTGGTCTTTCCGGCTCCGCTTGCTCCTGCGAACAGCACGCCGCCGAGTCCCGGCAGGATCACGAGCGAACTGTGGACCGTCACCGCGCGGTGGCAGGCCAGGCGCATTCTCTGGATCTCTCTGCACAACCGCACCGCGGCCAGGGCCGACACTGCCGAGCTGTGCGCGGCCACCAGCCAGGCGTCCTCGCCCATCCTGACAACGGCATGCCCGCCCTCTGGCCCCTCGGGGCAGTACCACGCGCCGAGCGAGCCGATGGTGCCGCGCTGCCAGAACTGGCCGCGAAATCCCTCCACCACATGGGTGGGCGTTCTGGAGAGCTCGGTACGCACGGCATCGACGACCTGGCGGTCGCTGGCAACAACTACGAGAGTTTCCCGGTGACCCGCCGGAAACGTATGAGGGAGGACAGTGCAGCTCAGGTGGGAACGCGCCCACATGAGACTCTCCACGTCGGCAGCAAGGATCTGGAAGGACGACGGCCAGTGCTCACATCGGGTGGAAAGCGTGGCGCTTTCCCGGGCGCGCCGTAGCCAGTTCATATCCCCGTTCATCCAGGCAGACTTCTGGCATGGTGAACAGTCCGCGATGGGAACAGGGCGGGCAACGCCTCGCTGTACCACTCCACGGTGCGAAGAATCCCTTCCTCGAGGGGCACCCGCGGTCTCCAGTCGAGTTCCAGGACAGCCAGCGACAGGTCGGGTCGCCGGCTTCTCGGGTCGTCCTCACGCCCGTCTACGTACGTGACGGGAGATTCTCCGCCCACGAGGTCGCGCACCAGCGATGCCATGGTGAGGACTGACATCTCCTCGTCGCCGCCGATGTTGATGGGCCCGGGAATGGTCGCCGTCATGGCTCGGTAGATTCCCTCGACTGTGTCGTCGACGTAGCAGAGGGACCTGGTCTGGGTGCCGTCGCCCGTGACGGTGATCGGCTCGCCGACGAGCGCCTGATTGATGAACGTCGGAATCATCCGTCCGTCGTCGATCCTCATGCGAGGACCGAAGGTGTTGAAGATCCGGACAATGCACGTGTCCACGTGGTGGTGGCGCCTGTACGCGGCGGTCAGAGCTTCACCGAAGCGTTTGGCCTCGTCGTAGACACTGCGCGGACCGACGGGATTGACATTGCCCCAGTACGACTCCGCCTGGGGGTGCGACTGGGGATCACCGTAGATCTCGCTGGTGGACGCGAGGAGAAACCGTGCTTCATCCCTCCGGGCCAGCCTGAGCGCGTTGCGTGTGCCGAGCGACCCGGCTTCGAGCGTCTTTATCGGCATCCTGAGGTAGTCGACGGGCGACGCAGGACACGCCAGGTGAAGGATGAAGTCAAGCTTTCCCGGTATGTCGAAATGCACCGCGACATCGGCTTCGATGAGGGTGAAAGCTGGGTGATCGACGAGGTGTTGTATGTTCTTCGCGATTCCAGTCGAGAAGTCGTCGACGCATACGACTTCGTAGTCACGTGCGATCAACAGGTCGCACAAGTGGGAGCCCAGGAACCCGGCTCCGCCGGTGACGGCCACCCGGCCGCGTGTCGAACTCATCAACCAGCCTCCGTTCGTACCAGGGCCAGGGTGTTCCATCCCTGAGATTCGAAGCCCGCGTCGCCTCGTTCGCGTGCCCACAGGACGGTGGTCACTGCAGTGATGGCGCCGAGAACCTGCAGTAACTCAAGATCCGCCGCGTGGAGGCGGCGGCCGTACCCGTCGAGGAACGCGTCCTGGAGTTCCGGCTCCCTACGCCAATCCCTGTAATAGAGCCGGACGAGATCGCGGATCCACACATCCCAGCGGGACAGCCCGAAGTCGATCAATCGAACGGTCCCGCTGGTGTCCACGAGCCAGTTGCGCGGCTGATTATCCGCATGGACGGGAACACGCATCGGTTCAGGCAGGCAGTTCAGACGCTTGAGCTGCTCCCGGAGGAAGTCGGCGTCCCGCCTGGAGAAGATCTCTCGACCGCGGGAGAGCGCCCGGTCGAGCCGAGCCGCAAGGAGCGCGACGAAGTCGTCTCCGGCTCGTTGGTCGGCCGCGTCGTGGAACCTGCGGATCAGCGCGCCGGCCTGGCGGTAGGTGCCCGCACCATCGTAGGTCTCGACCTCCCCCGGCTCGAAGGTCAGCAGCAGTGTCCGGTGGCGCTCGTCCTGGCCCAGGAGGGTGGGGGCAAGACCGCCGAGTGCAGGAACCCATTCCCGATAAGCGACCAACTCCTGCGCGAAATGCTCCTCGCGTCGGCAGTGCTTGGCGATCCAGTCCTTGCCGTGCCGATCTCGAATGTGCAGCACGATGGATTCGGCGTGGGGCCACGAGCGATCGGCCATGATCACGTGGTCGCCGACTGCCCTGCGGCAGAAGCGCGCCATGCCGACTCGGTCCAGCGCGCCATCCCGACATCTCACGGCGCGTCCGAGGCCGGCGTGAGTCTGTAGACCGACTGGATCTCCTCAAGAGGATCTTGGTTCAGCAGCGCCTGTGTCACCAGGTCGACGTCGCCGATCTGCGTGCGTATCAGGGACTCTGCCTTCTCGAGATTCACGCCGTCCTCGGCGAAGTTGACGCACACAGACCCCGGCTCGGTGAGTGCCGCACCTACCCTGCTGGTGATGATGACCTCGTTGTCCACACAGAAGTGTTGACGGAGCAGGTCCGAGACCCACTGCGCGAGAATCGTGTACAGCTTCCCCGTGTGGTGCACGGGGTTCTTTCCGGCGGGGGCTTCCACGGACATGGCTCGCCCAGGTGTGATCAGTCCCGAGAATCTGTTCCCGCGGCCTACTGCTCCTACGTCGCCCTTGCCGAGGCAGGTACCGAAAGGCGCGAGGTATCCGCGGCCTGGGATGTCGCGTTTGTTGAGATGCACGACGAACGTCTCCACCCCCTCGGGTACGCGCCCCTCGATGAAGGTGGAGATCAGAGAACGGATCCTTTCGACCCTGTCGTCGTAGTCGATCCACGAGGACAGGGCTTCCGGGTGGAAGGGAACGCAGACGGTCACGTCGAGAACGCGACTGTCTCTGACAGCCAGGACCTTGATGTCCGACCCGGTACCGGGCACAAGCGACCTGAACTCCAGTCCCTGGAGATAGCGCTCCAGATCCAATGTCAGCCGCTCGACCGGTGTGGGTTCCGAACTGGCGGCACACGCGACCGTGTCGTTGGCCAGCCGTTCGGTGGTCATGATCGACCTCAACTGATCGTTGGACTCGGGGTTGTAGTAACCCGGATGATGGTCGATCGGACTCCCTACGACTGCGCGCAGGTATGGGCGAGTGTGCTGTCTGACCTGCGGGTCCCGCGTACAGGTGGTGAGGACGTCCGCCACGGCGGAGTCGAAGAGATCTTCGACCGGGATCGTGACGCTGCCCACGTGCCGGGTGACCTTGCCGAAGTAGTAGGCGCCGATGGGCGTCACGACGTCGTACCCACCGAGCCTGACCACGGTGTCCGCGCCGGCGAGAGTGACCTTGTCCGCCGAGTGGTTGGGCACGAAGCCGAACTGCTTCTCGCAGTGCTGGGCATACCGGAAGCAGAAGAGCTCGGCGACGAGGTCGGCCATGGTGTCGGGATGGCCCAGCCCCTTCCGCTCCACCGTTTCGAAGAGGTGCTTGGAAGGCGGCAGGATCCGCCCCAGGGTGAAGGCGATTCGATATCCGGACATAGGAGGACTACCCTTTCGAGAAGTAATTCGTCGATGGTGGGCTTCCCACGCCAAGACCGGTACGTGTCCAGGCGGCGAGCTCTTGTGCGAAATAGACATGCGCCGCCGCCAGCGGGTGATATAGCTTGCCGACGCTGAAATTTCGCTGGATGGCGTTGTAAAACGATTGCTCGGCGTCCGTGGGATCGCCGCCGTACACGGTGGCTTGCGCCAGTCCACCCGCCACGTCGACAGCCTGTCGACCCAGTTTCCTGGGCAGGACGTCCCATGCGAAGGCATATCTGGCCAGAGCACCGCTGTCACGGAGGAACGAGTCCAGCAGGATCCAGTCCGTGAAGAAGTCGACCGCCGCGCCTCGCTGGTCCCAGAGGCGGGAGAAATAGGCTTGTGAGACCGTGTCCCCTTCGGCGATCCGCCATCTGCCCAGCCGATGCCAGTCGGTCTCGTAGGGCAGGTCAGGGCGGTTGCCCGGGTCCGGCCGACGGCCGCGGCACTCCCCGCGAGTGAGTCCCGTCCACATGCAGAAGACCAGTGTTTCGGCCGGTGAGACGCCGTTCTCGGCGCAGAGACGATGGAGGTTTCCGACGGTCGTCCGCACGATGCGCCGGTTGGATCCGCCATCGCAGGCCAGGTTGACGAACGGGATGCCGAGTTGCCCGGCCAGTACGGCAGGCCATGCCTCGCGGCCGGGATCATCCAGTTCCGCGCCGCGGGTGTAGCTGCAGCCGTTGGCGATCAGGAATCGAATCATCGTCAGAGCACCCTGACATGCTCTCGCGCGCCGAACGCCACAGCCTGCTCCCAGGTGTTCACCAGCGGCTCACCTCTGGAATTCAGGCTGGTGTTCAGGAGCATCGGGCATCCCGTGGCGTTCTCCCAGGCTGTGAGCAGCGCGTGCAGGTTGGGATGTTGCTCCGAGGTGACCGTCTGGACACGGCTTGTGCCGTCCGCGTGCACCACCGCCGGGAATTCCGCTGGGAAAAGACTGGTAGCGGTGAACTGCATGTAAGGGCTCTCGGGGACGGGCATGTCGAAGTATTGCGCCGCCCGCTCCGCCAGAATCACCGGGGCGAAGGGCCGGAATTTCTCTCGCCCCTTGATCTGGTTGACTCTGTCCTTCATGAGCGGGGACCTGGGGTCGGCAAGCAGCGACCTGTTGCCGAGTGCCCTTGGCCCGAACTCCGCACGACCGTTGGCCAGTGCCAGGACACCCTCGCGTTGGAGTGTTCGCAGCAGCTCGTCCACATCGAAAGGGCGGTCGATGTCGGTCCCGAGATAGGGGCCGTCCCACTTGATGGGACCGCCGTGCAGGGCGGCGGCCGCCCCTACGCTGGATCCGGCATCACCGGGGTTGGGGAAGATCCAGATGCGGTCGAAGCCGCATTCCGTGGAGATCTTGGAGTTGGCGACGCAGTTGAGCGCCACGCCACCCATGAGCACCAGGTTGGAGATCCCGGTTTCCCGCTGTGCCCAGGAGGCCGCCCGCAGCAGTACCGTCTCGGTGACTGCCTGGATGCTCGCCGCGAGGTCCTCAGGGCGGGCGCCGGGTAACCACTCACCGATACCGCGATGGACATTGGCGCGCAGGTGGAAGCCCGGGTCCTCGATCGTCAGCCATTCTTCTTGCAGCTGCTCCGCATGGATCGGCGTGCCGAACGCCGCCATTCCCATGACGATGTACTCGTCCTCGTTCGGCCGGAACCCGCATCGCCGCGTGAAGGCGCTGTAAAGCAGTCCCAGGCTGTGTGGGTAGCGGCGCCGGTACAGCGTCTCCAGCCCGCTGTCCCTGCCGAACCGGGAGATGGTGAACGTGTCGAACTCACCGATGGCGTCCGCGACGATGACCACTGCTTCGGCGAACCCGCTGGTGGCCACCCCCGCCATGGCGTGCGCCTGGTGGTGATCGGCATAGAAGATCTCCGGCAGTGGGAAGGGGAGCAGCGAGCGCAGGTAACGCTGCGGAACGTCGGACAGCGACAGCGCGTTACCGAGCTGACCGGCTCTGACGTGCCTGAGCTTCTTGATGTACGGCCGCTCGTACCACGCTATGGCCTCCGGCCGCCCGTAGGCCAGCCCTTCGGAGATGAGGTCGGCATGGAGGAGAGCGTCGTTCTTCTTCCGTGAATACCGTTCTGAGTGGCCGGCGAAGAGCAGGCGGTCGCCTTCCAGAACAGCCAGCGACGCGTCATGCGAGAGGCCGGATATGCCCCACGTCACCATGAAAATTCCTCACTTGTAAAGATACGGATCGCTTTTCCGTAGTCGCCAGAGCCGTATCCGCCACCACAGGTCGGCGAGGAGACCTCGCCGTGGACGGCGTGCGGGACCCCGCGCCATCGTTCTCTCCTCTCAGCCGGTCAATCCCCTTGGGGGAAACCGTCTTCCGCGTAAATGTGGACGCCGAGACGCTGAGCCCTGAGGGCCAGTTCGAGGCGGCGGCTCTCGTGTGGCTCCATGAGCACCCTGGCGTCACGTATCGTGACGAATCTGACGCACGTCAGTTCTCGAGCGGGAACGCTCGCCGAGGCCAGGTTTCGCACGTCGAGTTGTCCGCAGTCGAACACCAGATGGTGCATGGGCCGGTCCCACCCGGGGCGCCGTGGGACCCAGTCGGTCACCAGCAGCCTGCCTACTGGGGTTCTCTGTGCCAGGAGCGCTCCCAGTTCCTCCGACATCTCTCGTGCGAGCGCGGCCGTGGGGGCCTCGTCCGCCTCGACAGTGCCTCCGACGAACACCCAGGTAGGCTTGTACCTCGGCTCAGCGAGCAGGACGTTTTGGTGCTGATCCAAGATGAGTCCGCCCACGGCGCTGGTGACGTTGGCCAGCGCCGTGTACCACCTCATGGTCATGTTGTCGGACACCCCGGCCCCTCCTTCAGGCGCGTGGCACATGGGAACGGCCGCGAGCACTTCTCCTGCGGTCGGTGAGGAACAGGCGCCGGGCCAGCGGTTCCGCCCACGTGCGTACATCGCCGTCCAGCGCGCCATACTCGTCCAGGAAACCGTCCTCCGCCGGGCGCACGTCATGGAGAAGCTCCTGGGGGACCAGTTCGGGGTAGAGCAGGCGTGCGTGGTGAAGGGCGTAGTACACGCTGTCGGTGGCGTCATAGTCACGCGCCCGGGACACGACCCCGTGCCACTCTTCCGAGGACAGCCGTGCGGCGGCGAGCGCCACGTCCAGGAACTTGAGGATCTGGAGGTCCCCCCCGGATTCGATGTAGTAGAGGGTGGTCGCCTCCTTGTAGAAGTGCGCGCACAGATCGATGAATTGATCTTCCGGCGAGAGAGCGAAGGCATCCTCGCCGCACAGGCGTACTGGGATGCGGCGTTCCAGAAGTTCCTCCGCAGGCACGTCCTTGGTGTGGCGGCGTTGGAAGATGTTGAGGCAGAGGTCGATCGAGTAAACTTCGATCAACAGGGTGTCGGCGAGTTTGACAAACGGCAGTTCATTGTTGACATTCAGCTGCCAGAAGACCTGTGTGCCCCGATCAAAAGACTCGATCCCGCCCCCGTCCACCGACACGCGCCCTTGGGTGTATCCGTGGTGTCTGAGAAGCCTGTGCATGGCGTCGGCGTCGGCCGGGGCGACCAAGATGTCGAGGTCGTACATACGCCGCAGGCCCGGATCACCATAGAGCCCTTCGGCGATCAACGGTCCTTTGCGGACGGCATAGCGGAACCTCGCCGCGCCGAGAGCCCGGAACAGTGCGGCATATTCGTGGGCCAGGATCTCGTTCCGCCGCCTGTTACCGACGTAGATCCCGGCGTAGATCCCGTGGTAGGGGATCAGAGGTATCCCGTCCGGGCTCAGGTAGAGCCGATGGACCACGATGTGCCGGGCCACGAGAGGCAGCACCTTGTGCCGCCCGCACTGGTCGATGAAGAAGCCCCAGTCCAGGTCGTCGCGGTACTTCGTCAGTAGGTGTCTGCAGGCCGAGATCTGATCGCCACTGAGCTCTACGCGACACAAGGCGAGTAGCAGCGAGAGTTCCGGCTGCTCGTCGATGAGTGGTGAGGGCGTGCGCATTCGTGCCTCCGCAATCTTGTCAGGCGCCGGCCACCGTGGTCGGCAGACTCTGCCTGCAGGCGTAACCGGCGTGTCTGGCGAAGTCGGTCTGTTCGCCGGTGAGCCGGTAGAAGAGGCCTCTGGGTGACATCGTGACGGGCCAGTCCGCGGGGCGGACTATTCCCCAGCTCTGCAGTGCCCTGGGCAGGAGCGGATCCACGGGGAGCCACTGGTCGTCCACCTGGATCTCGGCCCAGGTGTGCGTACTCGAGAATGGTGTGGCCAGGATGAGGCCGAAGGCGAGGCGTGCGGGGAATCCCGCCTCCAGCAAGACGCTGATCAATGCCTTGGCTGTCATGCTGCACTCGCCGATCTTCTCTCGATGGAGGAGCGAGAGGTCGTCCTTGAGGGGCCTTGGCAGCAGGTGGAAGCTGACGTCCGAGAAGCGGTTCGCGATCTGCACCACCTGTCGTGGCAGGTCGACAGGACAAGGGAGATCTGGCGTGGTCAGCTCTGCCACCGTCGTGTCGGCCCGCGTGCCGGTGGCGGTACGGATTCCTCCGAACGCCGGATGCACTTGGTAGACGCAAAGGCCGACGTGTCCGGGGTAGGTGCAGGAGACGCGGAGCGACACGGTGTAACGTGCGCCGCCTTGGCGAATCCGCCTCAGAGCTCGAATCCAGCACAACATCGCCATACGTCGGGACGACTTCAGCCCGAGATACAGCGACATGTTGCCCAGGTCGTTGTCGTCGAACAGCGCATCATCGGCCGTTCCGGCGTGGGGCAGACCGGCATCGACCAGTTCCGAGAGCAAAGTTCGGTCGATGCCGTGCCTTCGGTGAGCCGCGCTGGAGTCGACACGGAAGTTACGCATTGTGTGAGGGACGAGCGCCAGCCTCCGCAACATCGTCTCCGCCCGCTTCATCCCGTCAGGCGTGGAACTTTGTCCTGCGCTCATTCCTGCTCCCAGATATCTGATCTCGGCCTGCTGGCACCGTACGGGCGCTGCCTACTGCACCCATATCAAGCGTCTACTCCGCCTCTACCGTTCGTCCTGCTGAGCGCACGTATTAGCCGATATCGCCGCACAACGTCATCGCCGCTCGGGTCAGATCGGCCTTGTTGCCCAGTTGCAGCTTGCCTCTGATCCTTTTGAGATACGTGTCCACCGTGTAGGTGCTGATGGAGAGCCGTCGCGCGATCTGGCCGTTGGTGCGTCCTAGTGAGATTTCCTGGAGCACTTGACGCTCACGTTGGGAAAGACGGGGGACGGGCGTTTCCGTCGTGCCGTTGCAGACGGATGTCGGCACGATCTCTCCCCTTCGTATCCGGTCCATTTCGTCCAGCAACGTGCCGATCGGAGACCGCCGGTCGATGAGGATCGAGCCATTCACGCACGCCGTGGAGCGCGCCAGGGGAGAATCCACATCCATCAGCAGCACCGAGGGCCCGATGGCGTTGGCGCTCCTGAGAAAGTCCGCGACCTCGGCGGGGCCGGCGATGTCGGCGTCCACCATGAAGAGCTCGGCCTCCCGGTGGTGCCGGTCGGTCAGGGTCGTCTCCGCTCCGACAACGCGCATACCCGCAGAGGCCACGATCGAGAGCAAGCCTTGAAGGTATATCGGGCAGCCATCGTAAATCGCCACTTTCATCTTTGGGCCTCATATTCCCGCACGGACTGTCGACCCCCGAATGCCTTGGCATGCGCAAGAGGCTGATCGCTCCTCCTGCCGGGGGCGTGTCCATGGTGCGGGCATCCGCTACTTTGTCCATACCGGGCACCTACCCGAGGCCTATTCGTACTCCCCGCCCACGAAGACAAGCGCTCTCTCGTCCCGAAGAATGTGCGCATTCAGGACGCGACTCAGGACAATATGATGATCGCCTCGGGCGAGTACGCTCTCGACCACGCAGTCGAAAGCGGCAACAGCGCCTGCGATCCGAAGAAAACCCGAGGAAGCGGCCGTGACCTGCACCCCGGCGAACCGGTCAACACCTTTCGCGGAGAAGTCGCGTGCCACATGCGCCTGGTCGGCGGCGAGCACGTTGACCGAAAACTTCCGCAATTCGCTCAGGCGCCGCCACGTCTCTGACGAGCGACTGATGCAGAACAGAGTGAGCGGAGGCTCAAGCGAGACGGACGTGAACGAGTTGATCGAAACGCCAACCCGCCCCTTGGCGCCGTCGCCCATGACGACGACGACTCCTGTCGGGAACCTCCGCATCACCTGCCGCAACATGAAACCGCTCGCATCCGTGCACCGCTGTACCGCACGTAGAGTCCTCCGCCGCTCGGGGCGCGAAACCTACAGGTCATCGCGCACCAGAGTGATCCGGGTGGCCGAGACGACGTCGCCGTCACGGACCACGACCTCCGCGGGGCACACCCGACCGAGGAAGGCGATCAAGCTGGCGGACAGGCCGTAAGCCCCGACGTTGGGTATCTCGAGTACGTCGCCCGGCGCCGGTGAGTGGAGCCTGACGCCATGTGCCAGGACGTCGCTGGGTGCGCACAGCGGTCCCGCCAGCGTGATCACGACGGACTCACCGCCGGCTGCTGCCTCGGGCATCGCCGACAGGGGCAGCATCCTGCGGAGCCCCGACATGCCACCGAGATGGTTGATCCCCGCGTCGAGGACAGCGATGCGCTCTCCCCGCGACAGCTTGACGTCGGAGACAGTAGTGATCAAGGAACCGCACGCGGCAGTCAAATACCGACCGGCCTCGAAGGCCAGGACGACGTCCGAGCGGCCCTTGAGGTAGGCGTCGGCCAGCCGGAGGAGTGCGGGGCGCAGGCCGCCGTACACCACGGCGGGCCCCGGCCGTGCGTAGGGGGCCGCGAATCCGCCGCCCAGATCGAGCATCCGCAGCGGCAGCCCGTACGTCTCATGCAGAAGGGACGCGCACGCGAGGCTCTCCTCGAACGACGCGATGAGAGCGGCTTCACTCTGCGCGTTGCTTATGGGGAAGAAATGCATCCCTACGACGTCGACTCCGTCGACGTCCGACACCTGGGAGATCCACCTGGCGACCTCGTTGACGTCGAAGCCGAACTGGGAAGGCCGCCCCGTCATGCGGATGGACGTGCCACTCCCGCCCGACCCCGCGTTCAGCCGGAGCAGGCACTCCGCTGTCACATCCTCCGCACGGGCTACCCCGGCTATGCGGCGTAGGTCCGTGACGGATTCAGCCGAGAAGAGGCGAGCACCGAGCTGTACGGCCTGCCGTATCTCCTCCGCCGTCTTGCCGGGCCCGGTGTAGAGACACTGGTGGATGGCATGTCCGCAGCTCTTGGCGGTGAGCAGTTCGGCGACGGAGCTGACCTCGGCGCGGGCGCCCAGCCGGGCCAGGTCCGCGACGATACTCGGATGCGGATTGGCCTTCAACGAATAGAAGATGGCAGCCGCCGGGGGAAGCGCCGCGCACAGGCGGCCATACGCTTCGGCGACCTCACCGAGGTCGTACCTGTAGAGGGGACTGCCGTATTTCTGGATGAGCCGGTCATGCATGGCCATCTCCAACCGGAGACGCGCCACTCTGGCTGAGTATTCGCCGGGCCACGGCCGCGCGGTCGACCTTCCCGTTCGTCGTCAGCTCCAGCTCAGGGACGATCACGCATGCGTCCGGCCGTTTCGCGGGCTCCAGCCTCCGCGTGAGTTCTTCCAGCAGCGCGGACGGTGAAATGGAGCCGGTCACGGCGAGGTAGAGCCGTTCCCCCTCCCTCACGAGGGCAGCCCTGGCCACACCGCTGACTTCCTCGGCCGCGGCCTCGATCTCCGACGCGCTGACGCGCATTCCGCGTCGCTTGAAGATGTCGTCCCTCCGTCCTCTGAAATAGAGGTTGCCGGAGAGGTCGAGGAGTCCGTAGTCGCCGGTGAGGAGCATCCTCTCGCCGGAAACCGGATCTTTGACGAATCTCTCGTTCGTGAGATCCGGAGCTCTCCAGTATCCCCGCATCACGTGCGGTCCCACGACGGCGATCTGTCCCTCGACGCCGGCCTTGACGGGTAGCCCCCGATCATCGAGGACACGGATGATGGTGCCCCGCAGCGCCGTACCCAGCGACCCTTCCCTGATCAGGTCCTCGTCCGGCAAGCCGATGGACACCCTTTTGCATTCGGTGATCCCGAACATCTGCGTCACTGCGGCGCCGGGAAAGGACTCGCGTAACTGCCTCGCCAGCGGGGTTCCCAGTCGCGCCCCGGTATTGGTGAACAGCCTTACTCGGCATCCGGAGACGCCCCTCCGTGCCGCCATGCGCACCAGCAACACAGCCAGCGTGGGGACCACCGGCACGATCGTCGCCCCGCTTCTTCGGATGCCCGGGAGCAGGCCGGCTGTGTCGCCGACCGTGCCGATGCTGAGCTGGGCCGAGGCCACGACGGAGAGAAAGAGCTGGTATAGCCCGTAGTCGAATGACATGGGAAGTGCCAGGAAGATGACGTCCGTACTGGTGTAGGAGAGCCGTTCCGCGATGGCTTTCACTGCATAAAGCACTTGGTCGTGCTGGCAGGCAACACCTTTGGGCATGGCCGTGCTGCCTGAGGTGTACATGAGCAACGCCAGCGATTTCGCATGGCCGCCCGTCGTGGCCTTACCTTCTGGCGCTGGTCCGGCTTTCGCCCATGACGCGGCGAACTCCGTCCAAGGAGTGTGCATATGACCCTCGTCCAGGACCAAAGCGGGGTCGGCGTCCTTGACAATGTGCCCGAACTGATAAGCGGACACTGCAGGACTGATCGGCACGAAGACTGCGCCGACTCTCGACACGCCGAAGACCGAGGCGGCCAGGTAAGGGGAGTTCGGCGCTCTGACCACGACACGATCGCCCGGCCGCACTCCCTTCAGGCTCAGCCACCGTGCGAAGCGGACACTCCAGTCTCTGAGTTCGGCGAACGTCCACGAAAGACCGTCGTCAGAGACAGCAGGTCGGTGCGGCGTGCGCGCGGCGGCCTGATCAAGCAGGTCGTGCAGGAGTTCTTCTGTGCCCGTTGACATCTTCCGGCTCCAAAGCTGGTCGCGGGGTGGGGGGCCGTTCAGGGCTGCTGAGAGAGCCCTTCCACGACCGCCCACAGCCCTGACGGCGTAGCGAACGTGTCGGGAACGAGAAACTCATCAGGAATCGAGATTCCGAAGGCGTCCTCGACCTCGACCAGCAGACTCACTGTGGCGAGCGAGTCCAGCCCGTGCTCGGCAAGCCTCAGATCATTCTTGAGGGGCGTCTCTTGGCCCAACTGGGGAAGAAAGGCCCGGAGGATCTGCTCGAACGGCTCCGGCCATTGCGTGGATGTCATGCTGGCGCAACCCTTCTTCAGACGAGCTGGACGCTGCGGTCCATGAGAGCCAACCTGCCGGTTGCCGGAAGGAGCCGGTCGTTGGAGTAGTTGAGCGCCCCGGACCTGAGGTCCCGGAAATGCCGTTCCAACGGCATGGGGCCGCTCTTCAGGTAACCGACAGAGAGGCCGGCGAGTTGGACGAGTCGGTCCACCGATCGGAAGGTCAGCTCCGATGCGGCGACCTTGAGCGCGTTGAGGTGAATCTGTGTGCTCGGAACGTCCAGACTGTGGTTCTCGGCACGCGCCGTCCGGACTTCGTCGCGTACGCAGGCCAAGTAACCGGCCACCAGTTCCAGATCGATACGAACCCGCGCCAGCCGTTCTGCCACGAGATCCGACTCGAGATCCACGCCGCGAGGGCGGCCGGGGGTTCGCAGCAAGGAGACGAACTCGCTCAGAGCCGTCCGTGCGGCGCCCAGCCAGCACGCCGCCCATCCGAGGTGTCCTGCCGGGATCAGACTGTCGACGGCGACCTCGCGAAAGAGGCCGGGCCGGCCGACCACCTGGGAGCCGGCTACTACCCCTGTGAGGGTCATCGGCACGCTGTGGGTTCCTCTCATGCCGAGCGGATTCCACGAACCACGTGATTCCAGAGTCAGCTGCCGGCGTCGTGCGAAAAGGAGGCTGACGCTGTGGGCGTTGGCGTCCGCGGCCGAGCGCATGGTGATGAGGAAGGCATCGGCGGCCTGTCCGCCGGTCACGATGGGCGCTTCCCTGGAGAATCGCAGAAGCTCTTCATCCTGCTCAACTGCGGATCTCGCAGTGAGCAGATGGCCGCCCTTCCCCGGCTCGGTGGTGACGGACGCCAGGTACATCCTTCCGGCCGCAATCTCCGGGAGCACCTCGGCGGACAGCTCGGGAGAGGCATGGCGGACGAGCGCGTCGACCTGCTGGCAGTGCATCGCCCAGATCATCGCTGTTGACATGCAGCCCGACGCCAGGATCTGGGCCACATCGATGAGGTCACCCAAGTCACCCCCCATGCCACCATGCTGAAGGGGAACCAGCAGGCCCATCAGCCCGCTTCGTCGAAGGACCTCCAGATTCGCTGCCGGGAACTCGGCGGTCTCGTCGACCTCGGCGGCATGCCGCGCGAGGACCGGCACCACCTCCTTCAAGGCGCTCAGCCATGTGCCCGCGGCGCCGTTTGCCTTTCGCGGGACGGATGTCAGCAGGTCGGTCATAGGTATCCCTTCGCCTGAGCCGTGAAAAGCTCGTGATAGAGGCCCTCCGCGCGGATCAGCTCCGCGTGCGTCCCCTGTTCCACGACGGTCCCCCGATCCAGGACGACGATGTGGTCGGCCATAGTCACGGTCGAGAAGCGGTGCGAGACCAGCACGGTGACGGCGCCGCACTGCCGACCGGCGCGGCTCGCGAGAGCGGCGAACCGCTCGAAAAGCTCGTGCTCGGCTTGAGGGTCGAGTGCGGCCGTCGGCTCGTCGAGGACGAGGAGGAGGGGCTGCTCGCGCATGGCGGCACGCGCGAGCGCCAGTTTCTGCCACTGCCCGATCGACGGTTCGACGCCGCCGAACAATGAGCCGAGCTGTGTGTCGATCCCCTGAGGCAGTTGTGTAATGACGCTGTCGGCGCCGGCTCGTTCCGCTGAGGAGCCGACGAACGCCCGATCGTGAAGATGCTCCAGATCGCCGATGCCGATGGACTCCATGACGGTGGTCTGCGGCTGCAGGAAGTCCTGGAAAGCTCCTGACTGCTTCGCGAACCACGCACCGGGCCGGATCCCGGTCAAAGGGCGGCCGTCGACCGTGATCGTGCCGCGGGTGGGACGGTAGACGCCCGTCAGCAGTTTGATCAGCGTGCTCTTTCCAGCGCCGTTCTCACCCACTAGGCCGATGACCGAGCCCGCCTCCAGGTCGAGATTGACACCGCTCAGCGCCGGCGTGCCGCGACCCGGATAGATGAACTCCACGTCGCGCAGCCGCAGACCCTTGGCGAGTCGCGACGGCGGCGCTGTGGATGCCTTCTCGCCGCTGTCGGCGAAGGCGCGCAGCCAAAGATAGTGACCCATGATGTGCCCGACTGCGCCCAGCCGGGTCATTCCGGAGACGGTCATGCCGATCTGGATCCGCAGGCTGCTCCCCAGTGAGATCACGAGCACCAGATCTCCGGTCGACGCTTGCCCCGCCCGACAGAGCATGGCCACGGCAGCGATCGACGCCCCGAACCCGAGGAGATAGGACGACCAGCCAACCGCCTCCCAAGCACTCGCCTTCAACTGGGCGACGGTTTCGCGGCGGGTGCCGATCCTCCACAGCCGGTCGGCCAGCGCGCTCAGCTCCCAGCCGTTCCGGCATATCCGGACCTCCTTGGCGGGCTCAGGCCGGACGCACAGCATGTGCAGCCGCTCCTCCTGGCGTTTTCCTTCCGCGTTGAGATCCCTGATGCGGTCCATCGCCCGTTGGCCGCGCTTGGCGACCATCAGCGGCACGATTCCCAGCAACGCCATCGTCGCGAGGAAAGGATGGATCCCTACCAGCAAGGCGACGCTCAGGGCGAGGCCGGCGACGGAACCGGCGGTCTCCACCATGGTCCAGCACGAGGACGCCAGCCTCCCCGAACTCTTCCTCAGCACAGCCAGTCGGTTGAGGAATTCGGGGCTCTCCAGATGGTCGACGGTCGACGGTGTGGTGGTGATATCCGCGATCTCGCGGCCAAGCACCAGGTCCACCTTCTCCTCCACCTCGAAGCGGAGGTTGGTCTGGACGCGGTTTCCCGCGGTGTTCGCCGTCTGGGCCAGGGCGCCGACGAGCAGCGCGACGAGCAGCCCGGCGCTCACCCCCAGTCCTGTGGCCTGCACCAGCCAGCGCTGAGTCGTGGCGAGGAGCGCGGGGGCGACGGACTGCACCCCCAGAGTGGCCAGGATGATCGCCGCGACGCGGGGATTGGTACGGACGGTGAGGCGTACGAGGTGGCCGAGGACTTTCTGGCGCCGACGCCATGCCGACAGCAGGTCCTGCGCCTTCATGCGCCGGCCTCCGAGCCTGTGAATCGCGCGGCCTGCAACCTGAAGAGACGGGCATACTCACCACCGGCCGCCAGGAGAGCCGCGTGATCGCCCGCCTCGACGATCCTTCCTTGGCTGAGGACCACGATCCGGTCGGCGTTCCTGACCGCTGAGAGGCGGTGAGAGATCAGGATCACTGAGGCTCCTTCGGCCCGGCTCGCAATGGTGTCGAAGAACGCCGCTTCCGCCCGCACGTCGAGATGCGCCGTCGGCTCGTCCAGAATCAGCAGCATCCGACCGTGAGCCCGCGCGAACAGCATGCGGGCGATCCCCAGCTTCTGCCACTGACCCCCCGACAGGTCCACTCCGTTCGACGTGCCCCGCCACAAGGACGTGTCGAGTCCGGCAGGCGATCCCGCCAGCACGTCACCGATGCCGGCTGCTTCCGCGGCCGCCCTGATGCCGGTCAGATCGTCCAGGTGGCCGGGGGCCGACAAGGCGACGTTCCATGCCACGCTCAGGGGGTAGCGCACGAAGTCCTGGAACAGAGCTGCCTGCCGGGACCGCCAGGTCTCGACATCCAGGCTCGCCAGGTCTTCGCCGTCCACCCTGATGTGCCCGCGGGTGGGGGAGTAGAGGCCCGCCAGGAGCTTGATCAGAGTCGACTTCCCCGCGCCGTTGCGGCCCACGATTCCGAGGATCTCGCCTGGTCTGATGTCGAGGCTCAGGCCGTCCAACACCAGACCGGCTGATCCCGTATAGGCGAACGATACGTTGTCGAACTCTATGTGCGGCGCTGTCCGGGCCGCGATGCCGACAGGGAGGGACCGGCGCTCCGTCAGCCGGTCGCGTAGCCGATGCGAGGCCCGGACGGCGCCGAGCCCGTACTCGATGTCGAAGGCCTCGTGCCCCATGTAGCTGATGCCGAAGACGCCCCACGATGCCACGAGATACGTGGCGAGCTCGCCGGCCGTGATATCGCCCCTGGCCGCAGCGACGCCGGGCAGGAGCAGCACGAGGATTGTGGTCGAGAAGGTCAGCACGATGATCGGTAACTGTCCAGCGAGCACTCGGCGGCGTTCCCACCACAGCGGCCGGAGGGCCGCCTCCGCCCAGGTCCGGCCGCGGTCCGTCAGCCAACCAGCGAGCCCGAACAGCCGTACCTCTTTGGCCGCCTCAGCAGAGGTGGCGAGGTCGTACCAGTACTCCGCGCGGCGCTCGTCCGGGACGATGCCGTCCGTCACATCGGCGAGGCGCAGCCACTGACGGCGGATCACCGCCCTGGTGATCAGGGCGGTGATCAGCAGGACCAGCGCGTGCCACCAGGCGAAACCGGCGAGCACGACAGCGGCCGCGCCGGCTGAGATCATCCTGAATGAGAGGACCACCTGGCCGGTGACCGCAGTCCCGGCGGACCGCTGACGCCCCCACGACTCGCCCAGGTCGCCTGCCCGTGCAGCGTCGTCCTGAACCGCGGAGGACTCCAGATGGGCGATGCCGGCCGGGGAGAGCAGCATCGATCTGACGCCTCGGCGCATCCAGCCGTCGAGCTGACGGGCGACGTGATCGGCCGCGATCCGTTGAGCCGACTCGGCGACCTGCACCAGTACGAGGAACCCGATGAAGAGGGCGACCGGGAGGACCAACGAGGACTGCCCGCCTTCGCCCGTCGTCGCCAGGCTGACCAGCCAACCGGCAGTTACCGCAGTCAGGGACGGGCTTGCGGCGGTGACCACGTGACTGAGGACGAGTGCGCCGACGGCGGCTGGCCCTGCATGCCGGAGCAGCGCCGTTAGGCCGGCCCGCTCCATGGAAAGGGTCCACCATCGCGAGAGGCTCTTCTGCACCTGGACGGGCATTACCATCGACCGCTCTGCCTTGCCTTTCTCAGGATCGTTCCGCCGACCGGGCCTCCCTGGACCCCATGAGATCCGCCTGCCGCAGGTGCGGTTACCAAGACGTCGCACCAACTGGATGGACATATCGGCCGGCGGCGTTCGTGAACGTGTCCTCTCCTCCTGGTCGCAGGGAGATGATGCACAAGTCAAAGCCTTGGCCGGTGAAACGCCGCCACGGGAGCACCCGCTGGCCCTCGGCGGTGACGTCGGTGACGAACACCGTCATGCCGACATCGACCTTCTCAAGGCCGTCGCCCAGCACGAGATCCTCCGGCGGCTCCCTGCTCACGAGGAAAACCCTGACGGCGGCGGGCGTCGAAGCGGCCGCGTCGAGCGCCGCAGCCGCGCGCTCGCCGAACCCCATGATGATGCTCGGCACGACGTCGAGTTGGCCGAACTCCTCCGCTGCCAAGCCCAGCGAGTGGGACCACCGCTCGATCCGGCGCACGCGGAAGGCCACTTCGGCATGCGCCAGAACGCGCCGCCAAGCGGGGGTAAGCATGTCGCCGTCGTCATCCAGCACCAGGAGGAACGGGAGCTGCGACCCCGACGGGACACACATAGGGCGAACCGCATCACCGAGATGGCTCATGCCGCCACCTTCGTCAGATTCTCGTGCTTGAACCGATGGCCGGCCGACTGGTTCGGCTTGAGCCACATCTGAATACCGCCTCTTCGGCCTGATATCAGGGGTGAGCATGCGCCCCTGAGTACGCGAGTGAATCTCACCTCTGATTCTCCCTGCGGCGGGCGCTTTTGCCTGTCCCGTAAACATGGGACAGGCAACTGCTTCCCCGGCGGATTAATGTGGCCATCGTCGGCCGCTTTCCAGGGGCGGGTGATGGCGCCTGTCGCTTTTGCAGAGAAGGCGTTGACGTAGCGCGGACATTTCGCATTACGGGCGAATCCCGTGACATCGGGAAACCCATAGTCCGTCTGTTCGGCAGCCGGCCCGGGATCGAACAGACGCCGACCCCGAGAATGAAAGGAGGTGCGCCATGGCCACCAGCAAGCCCGGTTAGTCCTGACGAACCGCCGCAATGGATGGCGATGGCTCATCACCGGCCAGCGCCATCCATTGCCCCGCAGATTCCGGCAGCGAGCCGTGGAGGCCTGTTCAATGGAAATGGCGCCGCTAAGTCACGGCCAGCTCTACATCCTTCGAGGTATGGAGCGTCACCCGCCAGACCAGCGACACAACATCGGCATCACCTACAACCTCGACCAGGTGTGGACGCTGCCCCCTGGGATCACCGCCGAGGGGGCGCGGGACGCTCTGGTGGACCTGGCTGCACGCAACGAGGTCCTCCGAACCACCTATCACGGCATTGGCGAGAAGCGGCCACGGCAGGTGGTCCATGCCGCGCAAACAGTCGAACTGCAGGTTCTGAGGGCCGCGAAGGGGGACGGTGCGGCGCTCGCCGCCGCTACGGCTGACGAACAGTGCGTGCGTGAGATGGATTTGACCAGGGAATTCTCCTGGCGCGCGGCAGTGGTCCTAGAGAGAGACGGCTCCGCGCGACTGGCACTGTGCTTCCATCACATCGCGGTCGATCTCGCCGCGATCGAGCTGCTGAGGCAGGATCTGCACGGCATTCTGCAGGGCGCTCCAGGAGTCCGCCGCCCGTCGCCTCGCGCCGTCGCGGAATATCAGACGTCGCCCGGCTGGGCCGCGCGGGACCGTTCCGCGACGGCATATTTCGACGGCGTCTTTCAGCGGATGTCCCGCTGGACGCAGTCCGCCCCGGAAGGCGCGCCGACGGAATCCGTCATGGCGACGCTTCGAACCGGAATCTCCCCGGCGACAATGAAGAAGTGCGCAGTCGGACATGCCACGAGCGCCACGGGCCTGCTGCTGGCGGTGTTCACCAGGGCGTTGTGCCGCCTTGGAGCAATGATCCATCCGGCGGTCCACATCATGTCGGCGAACCGATTCGACCCACTCTTCCGGGGGGCAATCGCCAACCAGGCCCAGTTCGTCCCGATCATCTCTTCGGGAGATCAGGACGACCATCTGGAAGTCCAGGGGGAAAGGCTGCACCGGGACAGCCTGCTCGCCTACAGGAATGGCTGCTACAACCCCGACACCGTCAGAGCCCTGAGAGAGGCGAAACACGGCCTGGACGCCCACGGGGAGCCGACGATCTTCTTCAATTACGCTGAGAACGCCTCAGCGTCCCCCGCTTCGGATGATCTTGGGATGACCGAGCTGTCGTGGGCACCCGTCCGCATCGCGGCCGAGCCGGGTCTTTACGGATATGTCTGGGGCGGGCGGCGGATTTCTCTCATCCTGAGAGCATCATGGCCCGGCTTCGGCCGTGACCGAGTAGAGCAGGCACTGCGCCTGATGCACGAGGAACTGGTCAGTGCGATTTCCCGGCGTGCGCAGTGACCCAGCCCGGGACAGATCAGGAGGCATGATGGAAGGTTTCCATGCGATCACCTACGGCGAGCGTGTCGCCGAGGACTATGACCAGCGTTTCTCCCTGGGACCGGAGCTCACAAAGCGTCAGGTCGCAGTGTTGTCAGAGCTGCATCACCGAGGCAGGATCCTTGAGGTAGGCGCAGGCACGGGCAGGATCGCCCTGCCCCTGGCCGCCGCCGGGAAGCCGGTGCACGCGATCGACATCAGTCCGCGGATGCTGTCGATTCTCCATCGCAAAGCCGCCGAGCGGCAATGCGAGCTCACCACCGAGCTGATGGATATCTCTAAGGCTGCCCCGGCCGGCAGGTTCGGCCTCATATCGTGCGTCTTCAACACCTTCTACATGCTGGGCGGGCATGAAGAGCAAAGGCGGGCGCTGGCGAACTTTGCGACGTGCATCGAACCCGAAGGCATGCTTGTCATCGAGACGTGGGTCCTGTCGAAAGAACAGGAGGCCGACAGCACCTTCCGGCAGAGCTTGCAGATCCGTCGGCTCACCCCTGACGAGGTGGTGATCTCGGCTATTCTCGTCGACCGCGACGACTCGAGGTTGGATATCAATGACCTCTTGTTCACGAGAGACGGTATAGCTCTCTTCCCCCATCAAGCCCACTATCTCTCGCTGGACGAGCTCGACGACCAGTGCCGCGAGGCAGGGTTCCAGCTCATGGAACGCTGGTCCGATTGGGACAGGACCCCCTATGTCGACGGGATCACCGATGTGGTCTCGCTCTATCGCATGGACAGTCAGCACGTCACGGCCATGAACCAGTGAGGCGTCCAGGTCACCGCGCGTTCCCGGCGTGACTTCTAGGTCGTTCGCCAGGTCGGCCTGCGCGCTCACGCCGCCGATCTCGTCCGAGAAGCTGAGCGCGGCGGAGAAGCTGGGGAGTGGGTCGCTGAACCGATCGCCATTCGCGTACACGACGCCCAAGACCGTGAGCTGATGCGCCTCCACGGGCCTGTCGCCAAGGCGTCGCATGATGGCGAGAGCGTGCGGTCCCTGCGCGTTCTGGCGCCGAGCTCGGTAGACCGACGTCAGGCCCGTGAGACAGGTCGCCCCATCGCTCGGATCCCGCTGTTTGCTGGCCATGCGCAGGGCAGCCGGGTAAAGCTCGTGCGCCTCGCCCGCGTAGGCGGTGAAAGTGAATAACGGCTGCAGCATGCAGACGAACCAAGTCGGCGATGTCGTGGGCCAGGTGGTTGGCTGAGACGGCTGCCGGCGGCGTGGAGGGCGGTCACCTGCCGCTCGACGTGATCGTCTTCCAGAGCGTCCCCAGTATCTGGGCGCAGATGTGGCACTCGCTAGACGCGCCGGCGGTTCCGCCTGCTCGGCTTCTCGGACAGCGACTCGATAACGGTGCAGGCCGATCCACCCGCAGGGAACCGTCGTGCGGTAGCCGATGTCCACGGTCTGGAGCTCTACAGCTTCGTCCGCGCAGGCAGGAGCTCTCCCAGAGAAGATCTACGAGTTGCTCGGAAGGCACCATGGCCTTCAATTCGACACACTCGCCAGCACCTTGCCGTAGCGCGGGCCGCCGAGGCAACCGAGGCGATGGCGCCACGTCTTCCGAGCACGTGTCGAGCCCTTCCATGTCGTTCCACGACCTCAGGTCAGCATGCGGCACAGCTCCTCGGGCAACCCAGTGATCGCCTTGGTGATCGCGTCACGCATGGCTGCAGCGTCGTGGCCAGCTAGCGCTGGGTCGATCTTCACGTGTTCCTTGTTGCCGTAGCCCTGCATACGAAGCAGGTGAAACAGCAGGTTGAATCGTGTCGTGTGCCCCACCAGTGTGCCGATCGCCGAGCGGCTGGTGCCGATGACGAGATCACCCTCCCAGTGGCCGTGGATCGCGCGGTCTTCGGCCGCGGCGGCACTTGCGCTGATCAGCGTCTCAGGGGTCACGTGGCCGCCGGCCTCCTGCCGAGCGTGGGCTCGCGGCACCCGCGGTGCACGCCCGGTGCGCAGACAGCACTCCTTCTAGCGGTCGTCGCAACACCCCGGCTTGGGGAGTGCGATGGAGTTCGAGATTCGAGTGGATTCGAAGCCGCATGGGCCCAGAAGCTCTTGAAGGAGAGGGAACGCTACCTTGCTCTGATACAGCAGGGGATGAGCAACCGGTAAGCGTGCCTGCACCGCCAAGTCACCACGGCCATACTCGCCCTGGCCTTTCTCGCCGTCAGCCTCACCGAGCATGTCCTGGCCGGGTACAGATTCCGGCAGTCCGCCAAATCCGTGCGCAGATCAGTCAGCTAGCGCCGCCGGGACGACCTCTACCACGCGATCTATGGGTGTAGTACCTGCCGATCCGATAAACCGAACAGGACTATCAGGCTGATACTGCCGGATAGGGAGGGCGCCTATCCACTCGATCGCGCTCTGGGGCAGGTCGTGACTTCCGATCGATACCAGTCCGCTCTAAGGGCTGATCGGTCACGTTATCGCAGATCACAGCCCCTTTGGCCGCACCAGCACTCTCAAGTCCACGAGCCTCGATGTCATTCGGGTAGCGGTTTGGTAGGGATCTAGTAGGTACACTCTCTTCTATGATCGTCGGTAACGTGCCAGCGGCGGAAGGTGGGTAGCAAGATAATGAGATCGGTGCTCGCGGCGGCCATAACAGCAGTCCTGGTACTCTTGGCGGTCGCATTCATAGGCTCATCCTCCAGCAGTGCTTCGGAGATCATCGTCCCCCTCAGCGCGGACGGGATGTCGGCCTGGTAGTCGCCGTGGGATCACAAACGTCAGCGACATCTAGGGGCTTCCTATATACGGTGACGGTCCTGGCGATCGGCATGGTCGCCACCATGGCGCCCCAGCTTCCTGGGGCGCCGGAATGGCTCGCCACACACAAACACGCGTACGCGACCGTCTGGCCGCAGCGCTGGAATTTCTTCACCGAGAATCCGGATGAGCAGCAGAACGTCGCATACTCCGTCTCTCCGGAACGCATGACGTTACAGTCGGCGATCACACTTCACATGTCCTCGGCCAATCTGTGGGGCCTGGGGCGCTCCAGCGATGCGCAGCAGGTGGAAGTGGCGTATCTGATGCGACAGATCCCGCCGACGCGATGGGTGTCCTGTGGAGCCCGACGCCAGTACGACTGCATTCAAGCAGTGCTGGCCCAGGCTGCATACACCACAGCAAACCGATTTCCTTCCCCCACGATGTGCGGCTCGGTAGTCCTCGCCACCAGGGCCCCTACCGGCAGAATAGCAAAAGGCGTTCTCGGAAGCTTTTCATGCCGTCCGTAACCGCTACAGGCTCCCGAGTGTGGGCTTCAGCTGAGACATGGATGAGCGGAAAGGGAGTCGCGCTAGGTCGATCTCTGTTGGCCTTCTCCCAACTGACGGTCCTGCTGTTTTCTCCCGACGACGTTCTTTTCATTGATGTACCTGGTGTTCCTGGGGAGATCGGTTGTGGCGGAATCCGGGCCGTCTCCCTGTGGTGCCTAGCGCATTCCGGGTCGTCTGAGTCCCTGGTGGTCAGGATCGCGGCTATTGCGATTCTGATCGCTGTGGCGTCAGGATTCCGCCCACGGTGGAGTTGCATCCCACATTACTACGTGTCCTTCAGTCTGAACACGGGCCTTACCGTGCCGAATGGAGGAGAACGGGTAGCACAGTTGGTCACCATGCTTTTGGTTCCGATCTGTCTGGCCGACGGGAGGACCTGGCAGTGGAAGGGGGTGGACGCGGGAGCCTCGCCCGCATGGCGAGGAGCCTCGTATGCTGCACATAGTTTCATACGCTTGCAGTTGGCCGTCATCTATGGATGGGCCGCGTTGGCCAAGTTCGGTTCTCCTGGTTGGAGAGAGGGTACTGCGTTCCGAGCAATTGCCAATGATCCCTCTTTTGGGCTCCCGACCTGCTGTCGCACCATCTTCGGTGCGGCTCTGGCCTCCGGCTGGGCCGTTGCGGTCATCACATGGGGTGTGATCGCCCTTGAACTGTTGATAGCCATCAGCATGTTCGGGTCGCGGCGAACTCGAATGTTCGGTCTTGTGATGGTAATCGTTCTGCACGCAGGCATCATCACATTGATGGGTCTATTCAGTTTTGGCATGATAATGATCGCTTCGGTGATCATAGGCGCGCTTGGGAGGGATGAGAGTGGCCATCAGCATCTTGCCGTTCGACATCGACTCGGCTTCCAGGGAGGACTTCACCGAGCATCACGAACTGGCTCTGGCCGCCTTCGCGGTCGACCGTCCTGACGCACCTCTTATTGACTTCGAGACCTTCGTCGGCCGTTTGCGTGCCATACCGCCAGGTGTAGCGGGTCAGCGCATCTGGACAGCACATGACGAAGGCCGTCTGGTGGGTAGCGTGGTCGTTCAGTTGCCTCGGCTGGAGAACACTCGGGCTGCTGTGGTGGACATTCGAGTACAACCCGCCATGCGCCGCCACGGGATTGGTACAAAACTTCTGCAGGTCGGAACAGAGGGTTTGCGAGAAGCCGGGCGTGACATTGTGGTGGGGAGAGGGATAACCGCCGGGGGTGATGGAGAGGGCTGGGCGAACAGGCTCGGCTTCGCCACCGTGCAGAAGATCGTCCTGCAGACTCTCCAAGTCGCCGAGTCCGACTACACGCGGTGGGAGATTGCTCCTCCCCGTGGCTATCTTCTGGTGCAGTGGAAGGGGACAGCCCCGGACGACCTGGTCGAGTCGTATGCCGGCGCGAGGAACAGCATCCGTGACGCCCCCGCCGGTGAGTCGGGTTATCAGCATCCGGTGTGGACGGTGGAGCGCGTTCGGCATGCAGAGGATGACGCGCGGAATCGTGGTGTGGAGCATCGAGTATCCGTGATAGTGCATCAGGAGAGCAAAGCCGTGGTGGCGCTCACCGTGCTCGAAGCTTTTCCTCACTTGCGCACCACCGCATTCCAGCAAGACACGGTTGTCGTTCCCGGCCACCGGGGCCGTGGACTTGGGCGTTGCGTCAAGTCCGCCATGATGAGGTGGTTGACAGCCGAGCGGCCAGAGATAGGGCTCGTCGTTACGAACACGGCGGCCGACAACAACTTCATGATCCAGGTCAATCACGACGTCGGTTATCTCACGAGACGCACGATGCTTACGGTCGAGGCCGACCTCACTGATCTGGAGTCGCGCTGGGCTGATGGCCGAGCTTACCGATGATGACCTACGGGAAGGCAGGGCCTCTCGTTCGGCTGTTGCCGGCTTGGCCTCAGGCCAGGCCATCACGATAATGTCAGACCATGAACGCGGCTAGACACGAGGCCACAACTCCAGACTTTCTTCTCCTCGGTCCGCTGGGGGTTGAATCCAACGGCCGATCTTTGGACCTTGGAGGCCCCCGTCAGAGCAGGGTGATGGCCGCCCTGTTGCTCTCCGCCAATGCCGTGGTCCCATTCGAGCGCTTCGTGGATGTCCTATGGGACAGCCCGCCCCGATCGGCGAGACAGCAGATCCACAATGTAATCGCCGCGCTCCGTCGTTCCTTGGCTGATCTCAGGCCGGAGGTCGACATCGTGACAAGTGATGTGGGGTACCGCCTCCAGGTCCCCGAATCCTGGATAGACGTTCACCGGTTTCAGTCAGCACTCCGGGAGGCCGATCAGGCGGAGGCCGCGGGGCGGCTTCCTGAGGCAGTCCGCCTCCTGCGATGGGGACTGAGCCAGTGGCGAGGGCCTGCACTGACGGGCCTGACGAGCCAACACTTGGCAAACGTGGCCGCGCGGCTGGATGAGCAGCGGCTCGCTAGTGTCGAACATCTCATGCACCTGCGGCTGCGTCTCGGTGAGGCGGCCTCTCTGGTAGGCGAGCTGATCGAACTGGTAGCAGAGAGTCCACTGCGGGAATCGCTTCGTAGCACACTGATGATCGCTTTGGCGCAGAGCGGACGACAGGCAGAGGCATTGGCCGTCTTCGAGGACGCGCGAAACATACTGGCCGAGGAACTGGGCCTGGATCCGGGGCCACAACTACGACTGGCTTACACCCAGATCCTCAACGGTACATCGGACCTTGAGGCGCCGGGGCAACCGATGGACAAAAGCGGTAGGCATTCCAACTACCTCCCGCATGACCTTGTGGACTTCACGGGACGCGGTCCCGAGACCACACGTCTCCTCTCCGACATCCAGCGGGCGGCCCCCACAGCCTTGGTGATCACCGCGCTCGAAGGCATGGGTGGGATAGGAAAGACAACACTAGCGGTCCGCCTCGGTCACCAGCTTTCCGAAGAATATCCCGACGGCCAATACTTTATTGATTTACACGGGTTCAGCGCGCTCGCTGACCCGCTTTCTCCGATGCGGGCCCTGGAACTCCTCCTGCGGGACGCCGGTGTGACAAGTGAGCTGCTGCCGCCCGATCTCGAAGGGCGAAGTTCGATGTGGCGGTCAGTGCTTTCAGGCCGACGCATACTTCTGGTTCTTGATAACGCGGTTGATGTGACTCAGATACGGCCGCTACTGCCCGGGACGGCGGGGGCCCTCGTGATCATCACCAGTCGTCGTCGCCTGGCGGCCCTCGAAGGGACGCGCGTTCTACAGCTGGACGTCCTTCCGCACGGGGACGCGGTTGCACTTTTCGAGCATATTGTCGGAAAGGAGCGGGTCCACGGAGAGAATGCGGCCGTCGAGCAGGTGGTGGAACTATGCGGAAGATTGCCGTTGGCCATCCGGATCGCCGCCGCTCGGTTTCGGGACCGCAGCAGTTGGACCATGGACGATCTGGTTCAGAAGCTGCGGGACCAGAAAGGTCGGATTCGCTTCCTGGCCACGGGCGATCGAAGTGTGATGAGGGCACTTGCCCTGTCGCACAAGTATCTCGGCGACACCCAGCGCAGAGCTTTCGCATTACTGAGCATTCACCCCGGAACAGATTTTGATGTCTACTCTGCCGCAGCGATTACTCGCCTCACTCTGGACGAGACCGAGTTCATGCTGGAAACGCTCTTTGAAGATCATCTTCTTCAGCAGGCTGCCCCTGGCCGCTACTTCTTTCATGATCTTGTCCGGGACTGTGCGCAGGAGTTGCTTGTCGAGTCGGTTGATGAAGAAAGTCGCGAGCGGGCGCTTGATCGCCTGCTCGATTACTTCCTCGCCGCCGCCGACCAGTGGTGCAGGCCATTGGCTAAATGGGCCTTTTCTTTCGATCTTGATATCCGGGAGGAGCCGCTTCACCTGAACCTGGTCGATCGAGAGGTGGACGCAATTCGCCTGCTTGATGAGAATTATCACAACTTCATCGCTGCTGCTGCCGTTGCGAACGACATGAACAGACGTACGGCGGAGTGGCAGTTGGTGGTCTCGTTGCTGCCGTACCTCAGTCGGCGCAATTATGACGGTGAAGTCGACCAATTGGTGATGCGTGCGCTCGATGCCGCCGACCGGGCTGGTGACGCATATGGAAGGTCTGCCTGCCTGACGGGCTTGGCGGCAGTTCATAGAAGTCGGGGCGATAACGAACGCGCGCGCGAATTGATCCGGCAGGCAATCGGCATCAGCCTGGAGCTGGGGGACAGGGGGAGCGCGACGTATCAGCGGATCAACCTGGGGATCATGCACGCCAATGACAACCAGTTTGACGAGGCGCTTGCAGCCTTCTCTGCCGCCGCTGACCTTGCAGGGCTCGCCGGGGATGTGTCGGCCCAAGCCGATATCGCCAACAACCGGGGCGTCATTTATCGCATCCGGGGAAGGTTCGACGAGGCGCTCGATCAATTCCGGTGGGTTCTCGATCTGGATGGGGAGTGCCGTCCTCCTCAGGCTCGGGCGCTGACCCTGAACAATCTTGCATCCGTCATGTACCTGCAGGGCAATCCTCACGATGCAATCAAAAGATACGACGAGGCCCTGGAGCTGAGCCGCTCGATAAGAAGCCGAATCGGCGAGGCTTTCGCATTGATTGGGCTTTGCAATGCCCATCGGTCCATCGGCGATCCGGACACCTCCCTGCAACATGGCAGAAGGGCGCTCGATATCAGTCGGGAATTAGGCTTGTACGACTTGGAATGTGACGCCATGAATGCGCTGGGTGACTCCCTGGTGAGTAGAGGTGAGTTGAGTGCAGGAGAGTCCGTGTTCAATCAAGCGCGGCAACTTGCCGCACAGCACAGTCTGACAAGATTCATGGCACGAGCCCAGGAGGGCCTAGCGCATGTCATGGCTGCTCGCGGGCTGGTTGAGGAGGCACGCGAACTGTGGTCGCTGGCACTGGACACCTTTCCTCCGGGCGTCTTCGACGCGGAGAGCAGCAGGATCCATCTTGGTGCCGCAGGAGTAGATCCAGTTCATTGCCGCCGGTGCCGGATCCACCGCGAAGCTTCGGCGCCTGATTGTGGCGGGGCAGGGCGGGGAGGCTAGGGCCTGCACCGCTGTGGCTAGGCGCCGCGCCAGGTGAGGCAAGGGCTGCCGCGCAGCCTGCCAGCACCGATGCACTGCCCCGGTGCGGACCACATGCAGCACACGGATCGACTCGGCCATCCCGCTTCCGTTTTTCAGGGCAGCGTGAGCCTCGTCGGCCAGGACTGCCTCGGCAGCGGAGTCCAGGGGATCAGCCTTCCCCTGGCCCTGCGCTGTTGCCGATCAAGGTGATTGACCGTGCCCACTTTGACCTTCGCGCTGCTCAGGTGACGACGGTACCTTCTACCCCTACTGCATGCATCCGGCCGAAGGAGCGCGCGGCTTTTCCCAGGAGACCTCGAGCGGCCCAGCAGCCCCCACCTGGTGCGAGTCGCCCACGAGCACTGGGACCAGATCGGGACCACACGTCGTTCACGCACGGGAACGATGCGCAGGTCAGCGAACCCGACGCGCGCCCGGCGCCAGGCGCTTGACCTGCGAGAACCATTACTCCCATGTTCTGGGGGTCAAGGGGTCGCAGGTTCAAATACTGTCGTCCCGATGGTGATACAAGGCCGGTCGACTTGGGTGAAAGCCCAGGTAGGCCGGTCTTTCTGCTTCCCTCCGCGATCATGCTGATCATTTACACCGCCCGGAGTTCGGGACCAGCCCTGGTTGAGGTGGGCACTCAAGGCGTTGCTCGCTGCCACGAGGGAGTAGCTGACCGGGTGGACATACCGCTGCGTGGTGGTCAGAGACCCGTGGCCGGCGATCTTCCGCAGCACGTGAACCGGGACTCCGGCGCCGGTCGTGCCGGCGGAGGTGTTCGTAGCCGAGCTTCGCCACGACCTCGTCCCAGCGCGTCGCGTGGTGATGCGGCCTCCTCTGGGACCGGTGAACAGCCGGGCACTCGGATCGTTGCCGGCGGCCTCAAGACGCCGCAGCACCAACTCGCGAACCTCGGCGATGATCGGGACCTTCCTGGCCCGCTTGCCCTTCGTGCCTGCACTGTCGCCGAAACCTCCGCCGCCAGATCGGCCGCCCTGTCGCCCACCTCGAAGACAAGATCGAGTACGCCCGGCTTCCCAGAGCCCAAGGCGACTTTCTCGGCGTCATCGCCGCCAAGACCGGCAGCCCAAGACCTCCCTGCGCCGCTACCTCAGCGATTGACAAGCCGCGGCCGGCCGCGGAATCGAGCGCTTCTGAGACGGCCCGCCGGCGCCCGCAGATCGTCAGTGCCCGCGCATGGCGTTGGCTCCCCCCGGACGCCAACGACGACGGGCGGGCCGGATGTCCTTCACCGCGCTTCACCCCACGCACTGAGCCCGGCGCGGTGGCGTCTTTGGGTTCCAGCCGCAGCGCCGGCAGGAGAGCGGCCGCGTGTATGAGTGACAGGGTGATCTTCGTCCCGGCGAGGGCTTCCAAGCGTTTCTGCCGTAGTCACTCGTGAGCGGGCCATTCCTCGGCCAGGAGCGCGTATGAGAGACCGTCGAGCCATCCCTTGGTGCGGTGGAGTGAGTCTCTCACCGTGTGCTGTTCGCGGCGCATCCCGACCCGCTCCATCAGCCGCCACGAGGATGCGTTGTCGTAGAAGCAGTCCGCGTGCAGGCGGCGCAGGCCA
This sequence comes from Nonomuraea montanisoli, assembly GCF_013363975.1. GTDB lineage: Bacteria > Actinomycetota > Actinomycetes > Streptosporangiales > Streptosporangiaceae > Nonomuraea > Nonomuraea montanisoli. Next base: position 249,908 of record NZ_JABWGN010000009.1, read on the forward strand.
AGACTTGTGAAGGAGATGTCGATGAGGGCGCGTACCGCTTCGGTGGCGTAGCCCTTGCCGCCGTAGGAGGGATCGAGCGTCCACCCGAGCTCTCCTTGGACGCTTTTCGCCTGGTCAGCGACCTCTTCCTGGGCCCAACCGTCCTGGACCTTCAGTGTCAGGTCGCCGATCACCCGGCCGTCCAGTTCGACGATGAGAAGGTCTACGAGCCGCTCCTCGCGGAGGAAACGCTCACGGTAGTCGTCGTAGGTCCTTGTGGCGGCCGGGACCCATTCGTAAGTCTCCGGCAGCTGCCGGAAGGCCCAGGTCGCGTCCAGGTCGTCGGGGGCAGCCCGGCGCAACAGCAGCCGCTCGGTGGAAATCGGCCAGTCCAGCGTGTCAAAAGGGTGACGCATGGGCCCTCATGCTGACAGTGGGCTGTGGTGATACACAAACGGATTATTGCGAGCGACGTCTCCGACTACGACGTCAGCCCCGTCGTCCTGGAGACGCCCTACGACGACTACTGGTACCTCGTCGTCGACAGCTATCCGCGGCGGATCAAGGTCTGGGTCACCGAGATCTTCGATTGACGGCCCCAGGTCCGCGCGCACTGTGACGCCACACCGGTCCCTTCGCGGGAAGCGCAGGGACTCAGTGCCAGATGTAGACGCCGTAGGTCTGGAACGGATGCAAGGTGCCGTCGAGTTCGCTTCACCTGGTTGGCGAACCCTCCCGCGCCGGTGATGACTGCTTGCTCGGTGCCGCGCCGTCGGAGATGGGGGCCAGTGCCGTCGCGGCTGCTTGCAGCGGCTGTGGCGGCCGGGAAGTTACTGGGCGTCGTGCCTACAGGGTGTCCTTGACCTGGCCACGGGGGGCAGGCCAAGTAAGCCGGAAAGGGGGTCGCTGTCGGTGACGTCACGGTCGCGCTTGGCGCCGTCGCCGGCTTCGGCAACGCGGGCACCGGGCCGGTGGTGGATGGGTGCGGTCGCCGTGTGACGCAGGCCGGGCAAGGCGACCACCGACTCGGTGAGGTAACGGTAGAAGACCTGTGCGGTCCTGACGTCGATGCTGGCGTACAGGTTCGTGGTGCCGGTCACCGCGGCGGCGAAGGCCACCTCTGGTGTGTTGCGAGTGCCGCGCCCGCTTCGGCGAGATGGGACGGGTCCACCTCCAGCCACAGGGCGGCCCGGAAGCCCTGCTGCACGACGTCCCGGTGGTACTCGACGTCGAAGTACAAGACGCCGGTCTTTCTGAGTTCGGTGATGCGGCGGCGCACGGTTGAGGCGGACAGGCCGGTCGCGGCGGCCAGTTCTCCCGGTGCCGCTCTGCCGTCCCGGGCCAGCAGGTCGAGCAGGTGCCGGTCGCTGTCGCCCAACGTCACCGGAGGCGTGGTATCCGTGGCCTGTTCGGGCACGACCACAGGGCCGAGCGCTGCGACCTGCGCCGCCGAGAGCGGTCCCCGCTTGTTGATCGGGCCGAGGTCCTGGCCGAAGAAGACGTGCAACAGGCAGTGGGCCGACACATCCACGACCTGCGGCGTGCGCGGCAGCTTCCGCAGGAGCGGTGACTCCTCCAGCCCGGGACCGCGGGTCCGCACGGAGCAGGCGATCTCCGTGCCCCCGGAACCGAGAGTGACCCAGCTGGTGTCCGTGTGCCGCGCCCTCGCCACACCGATGGAAGCGGCCGCGTCAGGCGTGCATCGCACACGTACGACCCACCGGGAGTCACCGAGCCGTACGGGATGGGTGAGGCCAAGGACCCGAAGCTTCCCAGCGGATCGAAGCCGGGACAAGCGGCGCGCGACGGTCTGGTCGGACACCCCGAGGACCTCGGCGATCTCCCGAAGGGAGGCCCTTCCGTTGATCTGAAGGGCATGCGCGAGCTCGGTGTCTTCGGCCGACAGTTCGGGATCTTCGCGACGACGAATGTCGAGAAGGTCATCACACACCTGAGTATGTCGAATCTGCGCAAGTCTCGACCTCTGACTTACTCAATCGCCCTTCGGTGCCCGATGTTCGGTTGGCGGGACCCCTCAGCGACCATGCGGTCCGTATCGGTCCCGGACAGCACGCTCGATCCGAACGGAGAACCCGGCATGCGCAAGTGGTGGCCTCTGACGGCGGTTTGCCTTGGCGCCTTCATCCTGCTGATGGACGTGACCATCGTGAACGTCGCACTGCCCAACATGGCTGACGACTTCGACGCGTCCTTCACCTCGTTGCAATGGGTGATCGACGGATACGCCCTGGCCCTCGCTGCCCTTCCGCCAGTTGGGCATGACCTTGGCCATCGCCATCCTTGGCGCGGCCTTCACCAGCCGGACGGTCGCCGCACTCGCCGGACCCGCCACGGTGCCCGACGCCGCCAAGAGCGCCGCGGCCTTTGCCGCGGGACAGGCTCGGCAACTGATGAACGCGGTACCCCCCCCGCACACCGCGACGCGGTACAGCACCTGATGCACAAGGCCTTCGTCACAGGGCTCGACCGTGTCTTCCCCCAGCTGTCGGCCATCGCGGCGGCCTTCGGTGGGCTGGTCGTCCTGACCCTGGTACGGCCCCCTCGCCGGACGGTCCCACAAGCGCCCGAGGCGGCTCGCCGTCGTCTCTTTTCCCAGCCGGACTCACCGTCCTCAGCAGTGTGAACACGCTCAACCGATTCGACCGTTCACTTCGTCAGACCACAGGATGCACTCGCCGCCGACGGCTGGCGTTCCCGAGCGGTCGACCTGCCGAGCGCCGGCCCGCAGCCCACACCCTCCTTCCGGGCCGCGCCCGCCGAACTGGCCGCCCTCCTTGGCAAGATCGCCTCCGCCGCCACCGAAGTCTGAGACCATCGCACAGCCGGGGGCGATGCGAGAGCCGCCCACGCACCCGGCGTACCTCACGCCGAGGGGGCCAAGGGGTTCACGGATTCGCCGTGAGCCCGCCCAGCACGTCGTACATCTGCTGCGTGGTCAAAGGCGCGACGGGAAGCGGTCCTCGGACGGCCTCCGTACGCAGCCCGTCGAGCAGGAAGGCGACGCCCCGGCGCCACGCGCCGGGCGCGGCGCCGGCAGCTGCGCGAGCGAGCAGAGCGCTGCTGCCGAAGACGAGCAGAAGGTCCTCGCTGGTGAAGTCCGGGCGCAGGGAGCCGGCCCGCTGGGCGCGCTCGATGATCCGGGTGGAGGCGGTCTGCGCCCGGTCGCAGACGGCCATCAGCAGCTCAGCACGCGGATACCGGCCGCTGACCACGTCGGCGACGGCGGGGTCGGTGGCCTGCAGCTCGCAGACCTTCTCGACGTAGTAGGCGAATCCGTCCCAGGCGTCGCCAAAGGACAGGGCGTGCTCGGCGACCTCGTCGAGGCGGCCTGCGGCCAGGTCGGTCACCACCTCGTCGATGAGTGCCTCGCGGGTGCCGTAGAGGTTGTACAGGGTGCCGTGGCTCACCCCGGCCCGGCGAGCGATCTCTTTCAGCGGCACCTTGAGGCCGCGCTCCTGGAAGAGCTCGGCGGCGGCCGCCCGTAGTTTTTCCGCGTTGCGTTGCGCGTCGGCCCGCATCCGGTCGTTCCTCCTGGCTGTGGCGTGGACTCCATGGTCGCATCCTGAGACGCATCCAACTTGACCCGGGGGTCAAGTTGGATGCTACCGTCGTCCAACAAGTTGACCCCAGGGTCAAGAAAGCCGTTCATGGCAAGGAGCACTCCCATGTCCAAAGTGATCGCCGTCTTCGGTGCCGGTACCGGCCTCGGGGTGTCCGTGGCCCGCCGCTTCGGGCGCGAAGGTTTCCGGGTCGCACTGGTGGCCCGCCGCAAGGACCGGCTGGACGCCCTCGCCGGGGAGCTCGGCGGCGAAGGCATCGAGGCGGTCGCCTTCTCCGCCGATCTTGCCAAGCCCTCCGAGGTGCCTGCCCTGGTGCAGATGATCCGGGACCGCCTGGGCCGGATCGACGTGGTCGAGTACGGGCCGATCAGCGGTGACACGGGCTTCACCGCCGCCACCGAGCTGGACGCGGCAACCCTGATGGAGCTGTCGCCGCTGCTCCTGTTCACCCCGGTCGAGGTGGTCCGGGCAGTGCTGCCGGAGTGGACCGAGCGCGGTGACGGTGCCTTTCTGCTGACCCAGGGCTACTCGGCGGCGCGGCCGATGCCGTACCTCAGCGGCCTGGGCCCGGTGATGTCCGCCACCCGCAACTACCTGTACTCCCTCAACGCCGAGCTGGCCGGCACGGGCGTCTACGCCGGCACCCTGAGCGTCGCCTCCCTGATCGCCCGGAGCGAGGTGGCCGCCGCGGCGCAGGCCGCCTTCACCGCGGCCGACGGCCCGAAGGTCGGCATCGTCGATCCGGACGACCTGGCCGATCAGTACTGGCGCATGTACACCGAGCGCGACCACGTCGAGCGGTTCTACCCCGACTCGCTCACTGCCTGATCACTGACGTCTCCCGCCCGCGCGTGAAGCGGTCCTGGCATCTACAGGCGTTCGAAACCGGGGCCGGCCATCCACCGCCCCGTGAGGTCATGGTGCGGGCGGCCTCCGCGCTCGTGCGACATCTCGCGGCACAGCAGGCAGGTGCCGGGCCGGCTGTCGGGCAGCCCGGCCGCGGCCATCTCGTCAAGGAACGCGGCGAACTCGGCGTTGGTGACCAGCAGGTTGCGCCGGCGCAGCCCGTTCTGCCCTGGCACGAACGCGACCTCGACCCGGCGAGTGGCCGGGCTACCGGGTCGGGGACGGAGTCGCGGGCGAGAGACAGGCGGCGTGAGGGTGTACAGGTGGTCGCCGGCCGGCCACTCGCCGGCCTGGGCCGCGATGTGCGGCGGAAACGTCCGCTGCGCGATGGTGATCGCCTTCATGGTGGTGGTGCGAACGAGTTCGGCGGAGGCGGAGTCCAGCTCAGCGGTAAGAGCCGTCTTCGGGGTGGTGGTGACGAAGGTGTCCTCGACTCGCATCGCTGTCTGCCCGTCGGCCTCCCGTCCCGTCCGGGGGCGGTCGACGCCGGCCAGCTACGGCACAACACGACTGCCGCCATCTGCTGACATCCAGGCACCCCCGCCTGACGACCGGCCGACTGCACGGCTCGCTCCGCTGATCATCGTGACCGGCGGGTGAACCGCAGTCGGGTTCGCTACGCAGGCAGGCCCGTGACCCGAGCGGATTGGCCATGCATCCCCGACGGCAAGCGGCGAGTGATCCGCGAATGGGAAGAGGTCTCCCGGCGCGTCGCCGACGGCAGCCTCGCTGACTTGCAACGCTCGGAAGAAGCGTGGCGTGACCATTGAGCGCGGCGGCCCCGGCCGGCGTTGACGTACGGACCGGCGCAGCACCATCAGGCATCTCGATTCCCGTGAAAGGACGGCCTTCCACTTCGGCGCTTCATCGATTATCGTCGATTCTCGATGGATATAGATAGGGGTTCTCTGCCGCGCGCCGAGGCCGAGGAGTACGCGAGTTGGTTCAAGGCGCTGGCCGACGCCACCCGCATTCAGATCGTGTCGCTGCTGGCCCGGCGGCGCGAGCCGATGAGCGTGGGCGAGATCGTGGCGGTCTCCGGAGTGGGCCAGTCCACGGTGTCGCACCATCTGAAGATCCTCGCCGAGGTGCGGTTCGTCCTGGTGGAGCGGCAGGGCACGTCCAGCCTGTACCGGATCAACGAGGCGTGCGTGAGCTGCTTCCCCACGGCCGCCGACGTGGTGATGGGAAACCCGGCGCCGGCTGCGCCGGCCTGTGAGTGAGGGAGATCCTCATGGCGAACGATGAGACCGTCGGCCGCTACTCCAGCCTGGCTCGGGCCGCGCTGAGTGGTGAGCGCGTCGTCGACTGCGGCTCCGAAGCCTTCGGGGAGGGCTGTTTCGGCGCCGCCGGTTATGACGACACCGAAGGGTTGCCGGAGGGCGCCGTCCGGGCCAGCCTGGGCTGCGGCGACCCGCTGGCCGTGGCCGAACTGCGCGCCGGTGAGACGGTGCTGGATCTCGGCTCGGGCGGGGGCATCGACGTGCTGCTGTCGGCCCGCCGCGTCGGCCCGCGCGGCAAGGCGTACGGGCTGGACGCCGGCGTCGACATGCTGGAGCTCGCCCGGCGCCATGCGGAGCAGGCCGGCGTGACCAACGTCGAGTTCCTGCACGGGGCCATCGAGGCGCTCCCGCTGCCCGATCGGTCGGTCGACGTGGTCATCTCCAACTGCGTGATCAACCTGTCCGACGACAAGGCGGCGGTGCTCGCCGAGGCGTTCCGGGTGTTGCGTCCGGGCGGCCGGTTCGGGATCAGCGACGTCGTCACCGAAGACGAGGTGGCCGCCGCTCCCGCGCGGCGGGAGGCGGTCGAGCGGCGCATCGGTTGCGCGGCCGGCGCGCTGTCCGTTGCCGGTTACCGCGAGCTGCTCCGCCGGGCCGGCTTCGTCGGCATACGGATCACGCTGACGGCCGACCACGGCGAGGGCGTGCGCTCGGCGATCGTCCAGGCGGTCAAGCCGGCCGTCGGGCCCGGCCTGGAGATCCGGCCGATGTGTGACGGCGATGCCGAGCAGGTGCTGGCCATCTACCAGGCCGGGCTGGACAGCGGCCAGGCCAGCTTCGAGACCGTCGCGCCGACCTGGGAGGGCTTCACCGCGGGCAAGCTCCCGCACCTGCGGTACGTCGCCGCCGACACCGAGACCGGCGAGGTGGTCGGCTGGGTGGCCGCCTCCAGGGTGTCCACGCGTCCGGTCTATGCCGGGGTGGTCGAGCACAGCGTCTACGTCCATCCCGGCTGTCAGGCTCACGGCATCGGCCGTGCCCTGCTGACCGCCTTCGTCGCCGCCGGCGAGGACGCCGGAGTCTGGACGATCCAGTCCGGGATCTTCCCGGAGAACACGGCCAGTCTCGTCCTGCACCAGGCGCTGGGCTTCCGTGTGGTCGGCACCCGGGAGCGCGTCGGCTGCCATCGAGGCATCTGGCGCGACGTGCTGATGCTGGAACGGCGCAGTACGGCCATCGCCTGCTGAAGCCTCGCCCGACCGCGTCGGCCGATGTGAACGGGGGCCCGCCTTGAGAGCTGGGGCCGGCCATCTGCCGTTCATCGTGCGGTCACTCGGCTGATATCCATGCCTGTCAATATTGATGCTCATGGATGCGTTGCAGGTTCTGGAGTGCGGCCCGCCGCTGGCGCGCCGGCCGTTGGGCGAAGGTCAGGCGGTGGGCCTGGCGCGGGTGTTCAAGGCGCTCGGTGATCCGGTGCGGCTGCGGATCGTCTCGATCGTGGCCGGTCACCAGGGCGGCGAGGCGTGCGTGTGCGACATCACCGATGCCTTCGAGCTGGCGCAGCCGACGATCAGCCACCATCTCAAGGTCCTCAAGGACGTCGGCCTGCTGACCAGCGAGCGTCGCGCCTCGTGGGTGTATTACCGGGTCGTGCCCGAGCGGCTCGCCGAGCTGTCGGCCCTGCTGGCCGTGCCCGCCGAGGTGGCCGGGTGAGGCGCCGTCTGCTGGCCGAGTTCCTCGGCACCGCGCTGCTGGTGACCGTGGTCGTGGGGTCGGGCATCATGGCGCAGACGTTGTCCCCGCACGACGTGGGCCTGCAGTTGCTGGAGAACTCCACCGCCACCGTGTTCGGGCTGGCGGTCCTCATCGTGGTGCTGGGGCCGGTCTCCGGCGCCCACTTCAACCCGGTGGTGTCAATGGCCGACTGGTGGCAGGGCCGGCAGAGCGGCGTCGGGCTGACGGCGGGCGAACTGGCGAGCTACGTCGTGGCTCAGGTGTCGGGGGGCATCGCCGGGGCGGTGCTGGCCAACGCGATGTTCGACAAGCCCGCGATCACCTGGTCGACCACTGATCGGGCGAGCGCGCACCTGTGGCTCGGCGAGCTCGTCGCGACCGCGGGCCTGGTGCTGGTGATCTTCGCTCTCACCCGCTCGGGTCGTACGGCGGCGGCCCCGCTCGCGGTGGGCGGCTACATCGGGGCCGCGTACTGGTCCACCTCGTCGACCAGCTTCGCCAATCCGGCGGTCAGCGTCGGCCGGGCCTTCTCCGACACCTTCGCCGGCATCGCCCCGGCCTCGCTGCCCGGGTTCGTCGCCGCGCAGTTGATCGGTGGGGTGGTGGGCCTGGTGCTGGTGCATGGCCTGTTCGGCCGACCTGCGGCGGGCACTCCGGAGCCGGTCATCCCGCATCCGGACTCGCGGTGAAGCAGTGAGCAGGCGCGGCTTGACGACGGCGGTTTAGCTCAATCAATATTGACTCAATGAACGCTGACTGGTCGTCCTCGGTGGAGGCGCGGGCACGCGTACACGCCGCGCTCGGCGACCCCGGCCGCCTGTCCATCGTGGACCGGCTGCTGCTGGGCGACGCCTCCCCGGGCGAGCTGGGACACGAGCTCGGCCTGCCCACCAACCTGCTCGCCCACCACGTCAAGCTGCTGCAGGAGGCGGGGGTCGTCGAACGCCGCCGGTCCGAGGGCGACCGCAGGCGCACCTACCTGCGCCTGGTTCCACGATCCCTGTCCGGCCTGCTGCCCGCCGTTGCCAGGCCGGCTCCTCGGGTGGTGTTCGTCTGCACCCACAACTCCGCACGTTCTCAGCTGGCAGCCGCACTTTGGGGCCGCGCCAGCCACGTCCCCGCCACCTCCGCCGGCACCCGGCCCGCGGAACGCGTCCACCCCCGGGTGGTCGCCCTGGCGCGCCATCACGGCCTTGACCTCGACGCCGCCACGACCCGCCACATCGAGCAGACCCTGCATCCAGACGATCTGATCGTGGCGGTCTGCGACGCCGCCCACGAACAGCTCACCCGGCTCGCCGGCGCCGAGCGGCTGCACTGGTCCATCCCGGACCCTGTCCGCACCGGCGACGACGACGCCTTCGAGCGGGCCTACGCCGACATCGCCGACCGCGTCCAACGGCTGGCGCCCGCCGTACACCTCCCTCAGGAGTGAGCCATGTCCCAGACCTACCGCCACCCGGACCTGTCCGTCGACCTGCCGCTGCTCGCCGAGCGCTTCGCCCCCCAGCGCCTGCACGCCCTGGCTGCCGGACGCCCCCAGCCGGCCATGGGCTTCTTCCGGCACCTGGCCGGAGACCGTGCGCTGGCCTGGTCCGGCGGCTCGGAGTTCGCCGGCGAGGTCAACCCCGCCGCCGTGGCATCGATGGCCGAACGAGGCATCGACATCTCCGCCGAGTTCCCCGAACCGTGGACAGACGTGCGGCCCAGCCGCGACGAGATCGAACGCCGTGTCCGCCGCCTGCTGGGCGACCTCGAGATCCCCACAGCCTGAAGACCGGAACAGCTGAAAGGAACCTGCTCGTGAGCGACAAGCCCAGCGTCCTGTTCGTCTGCGTCCATAACGCCGGACGCTCCCAGATGGCCGCCGGCTGGCTCGCCCATCTGGCCGGCGACCGTATCGAGGTCCGCTCCGCCGGGTCCGCGCCCGCCGATCAGATCAATCCCGTCGCCGTCGAGGCCATGCGTGAGGTCGGCATCGACATCACCGCAGCCCAGCCCAAGATCCTCACCACCGAGGCCGTCCAGGCCGGCGACGTGGTCATCACCATGGGCTGCGGCGACGCCTGCCCGATCTTCCCCGGCAAGCGCTACGAGGACTGGAAACTCGACGACCCCGCAGGGCAGGGCATCGAAGCCGTTCGGCCGATCCGCGACGAGATCCGCGTCCGCGTCGAGAAGCTCATCACCGAGCTCACCGGTTGAGCGGCATCGGCGGACCCCGGGCGGCTCACTGACGGTTGCCCAGGGCCGCGATGATCTCGGCGACGGTGGCTCTGGCGGTACGGGCGGCGCCGATGAGGGTGGCGGAGGCCGGGCCGGTCCAGTCGCCGTAGCCGAGCAGGTGCAGGCGGGGCTCGCCGACGGCGCGGGTGCCGTCGGTGGGGATGAGGCCGCCGGGTTCGCGTAGCCGTAGCGGGGCCAGGTGGCCGAGGGCGGGGCGGAAGCCGGTGCACCAGATGATCACGTCGCAGGCCAGGCTCGTGCCGTCGGGCCAGGAGACGCCGTCAGGGGTGATCCGGCTGAACATGGGCTCGGCCTTCAGGACGCCGCGGTCGCGGGCCTCGCGGACCGGTGGGACGGCGACGACGTCGCCCAGGTCGCCGATGCTGTCTCCGCCCCGCATCCGGCGGGTGGCCAGATTGAACAGGGCCCGGCCGTCGATGTCGTCGGGCAGCAGGCGGGGCGGGCGGAGGGTGACCCAGGTGGTGTCGGCGACGGTGGAGACCTCGGCCAGGATCTGGGCGGCGGAGTTGGCGCCGCCGACGATCACCACGCGCCGGCCGCGGAACGGCTCGGGGCCGCGGTAGCCGGCCGTGTGGAGCTGCTCGCCCTGGAAGTCGTGGATGCCGGGGTAGTGCGGGACGTACGGGCGCCACCAGGTTCCGGTGGCGCTGATGACGATCCGGGCCCGCCAGGTGCCGGAGTCGGTCTCGACCGTCAGCCGCTCGTCGCCGCGCCGTACCGCGTGGGCCTTGACCGGCCGGATCACGGGCAGGTCGTAGCGGCGCTCGTAGTCGGTCAGGTAGGCGACGGTGTCGGCGGCGCTCGGGTAGCCGCCGCCGGGTGGGGCGGGCATCATGCGGCCGGGCAGGGAGCTGTACTGGGCGGGGGAGAACAGCCGCAGCGACGGCCAGGCGTGCCGCCATGCGCCGCCGGGGTGGTCCTGGGCGTCGAGGATGGCGAAGTCGGCGCCGGCCCGGCGCAGGTGGTAGCCGGCGGCCAGGCCGGCCTGGCCGCCACCGATGACCAGGACGTCGACCAGGCGCGTCACGCGGAGACGGGCTCGGCGAGCGGGGTGAACAGGGCGCCGAGCCTGTTCACCGCCTCAGGGATGATCCGGTAGTACACCCAGGTGCCGCGTCGCTCGCCGCTGATCAGCCCGGCGGTGCGCAGCACCTTGAGGTGGTGGGAGATGGTGGGTGCGGTCAGGTCGAAGGCGTCGGTCAGGTCGCACACGCACGCCTCGCCGCCCGCGTGGGAGCCGATCATCGACAGCAGGCGCAGGCGTACCGGGTCGGCGACCGCCTTGAGCATGACCGCCAGGTCGGCCGCGTCGCTCTCCGACAGCGGCTCACGCGCGATCGGGGCGCAGCACTGGATCGTGACCGCGGTCATCCAACCCTCCCTGATTCGAAATGCATCGAAATTATAGGCGATGGTAGGCCAGCAGGGCGAACGCGGCGATCGCGCACACCAGCGCGACGGCGCCCATCACCCAGCCGTACCCGGCGGCCTGGGCCAGAGCGGTCGCGCCGAGCGGCGCCAGCGCCTTGTCGGTGACGGAGAACATGGCGATGCGGCCGGACAGGCCGGCGTAGGCGGTGGTGCCGTAGCGTTCGGCCAGCAGATGGGGCAGCGTGATGGTGCCGACGCCGAAGCCGATCCCGAACAGCAGCACGCAGCCGATCGCGCCGGGCACGGTGGCGCCGGCCAGGGGGAGCAGCAGCGCGCCCAGCCCCTGGAGAGTGAAGATCGTGGCGGCGACGGGGGCGGCCGGCCAGCGACGTCGCAGGCCGGTGGAGACCAGCCGGCCGGTGACCGACAGCACGCCCAGCAGCCCGGCGACGGTCGCGGCGAACACCGGCGGGTGACCGAGACGGACGAGGTAGGTCACCAGCAGCACGGCGATCGTGGCCACCGCACCGCCGTGCGCGGTGAACGCGGCGGCCAGCAGCCAGAACGGCCGGGCCCGCACCGCTGCCCTGACCAGGGCCGCCCGCTGGGTGGGCTCGACCGGAGCGGCGGCGGTGCGGGGTCGTCCGCGCAGCACGAGGGCGTGCAGGGGGATGGCTGTCCCGCCGTACAGGCCGGCCAGCGCGAGCAGTGCCCGGCGCCAGCCGTACTCCTCGGTCAGCAGCCCGGCCAGCGGCAGGAAGACGGACGAGGCGAATCCGGCCACGACCGTCAGCGCCAGCAGCGCGTTGGCCCGGCCCCGCTCGTCCCCGTCGAACCAGGAGACGACGACGGCGAAGGCCGGCTCGTACAGCACCATGGCCGAGGCCGCGCCGATGGCCACGAACACCCCGTACAGCTGAGGCAGGCTGGTGACCTGGGACCAGCCGAGGACGGCGAGCGTGGCCAGCACCGAACCGGCGCTCATCAGCGCCCGCCCGCCGTGGTGGTCGAGCCGGCGGCCGACCAGCGGTGCGCACAGCGCGGTGGTCAGCACGGCCAGAGTGAGCGCGGCGGCCACCTGGGTGCCGCTCGCGCGCAGCTCGCGCGCCATGGGGATGAGGAAGACGGAGAAGGCGTAGTAGAGCGCGCCATAGCCGATGGCCTGGCTGCGGGAGGAGGTCACGCTCGCGCGTTTCAGCCGCAGCAGCCGCCGCCGTCGGAGGCGGACACCTCCACCAGCGGCAACGGCGTGGACAGCAGGCCGCCGCTGATGCCGGTGGCCAGGCCGACCCGCTGTTCCTGGGCCTCGGCGAGGTTGGAGGAGCACACGCCGGTCTCGGGCAGCTCCAGTCGGACGTCGCGGGCCGCCTCCCAGTCGCCGGCGAGCGCGGCCACGACCGAGCGGACCTGCTCGTAGCCGGTGGCCATGAGGAAGGTCGGCGCACGCCCGTAGCTCTTGACGCCGACGGCGTAGTAGCCGGCCTCGGGGTGGGCGAGCTCGTCGACGCCGTGGGCGGGCACGGTGCCGCACGAGTGGGCGTTCGGGTCGATCAACGGGGCGAGGGCGCGGGTGGAGCCGAGGACGGGGTCCAGGTCCAGGCGCAGTTCGGAGGCGATGGAGTGGTCGGGGCGGTAGCCGGTCGCGCTGACGATGGCGTCGACGGTCACGGCCTGCTCGGCTCCGGACGGGTCGCGGCTGATCACCGTGACCTGGGGGCCGTCGGTCGTGATGGAGTGAGTGAAGAAGCCGGTCAGCAGGGTGATGCGGCCGGACTCGACGTGCGCGCGCAGGCGGGTGCCGAGCGCGCCGCGGGCCGGGAGCGCGTCGGCCGCGCCGCCGCCGTAGGTCCGGGCGGCGCCGCCGGCCCGGATGGCCCAGGTGATCCGCGTGTCCTCCAGCTGAGCCAGGGCCAGCAGCGTGGTGGCCGCCGAGTGGCCCGCCCCGACGACCAGGGTGTGCTTGCCCGCATAGCGCTCGCGGTCGGCGCCCAGCACGTCGGGCAGGGCGTGGTCGACGAAGACCGTGTCCTCGCCGTGCGCGGGTATGCCGCTCGCGCCGAGCACGTTGGGCGCGTTGTAGGTGCCGGAGGCGTCGATGATCGCACGGGCCCGCAGTTCCTCGCCGCTGTCCAGGCGGACCAGGAAGGGGGTGTCTTCGCGGCCGTGGGTGCGCACCCTGTCGTATCCGAGCCGGCTGATGGCGCTCACCTTGGCGCCGGTACGTACGCGGCCGTCCAGGAGCTTGGCCAGCGGGGCGAGGTAGTCGTCGATCAGCTCGGCGCCGGTGGGCAGCCAGTCGGGATCGGGCGCCGTCCAGCCGTCGGCTTCCAGGAGCCGGCGGGCGGCGGCGTCGATGTTGAACTTCCAGGGGCTGAACACACGCACGTGCCCCCACTGCGCGACCGAGGCGCCCACCTGCTCGCCCGCCTCCAGAACGACGAAGTCCAGGTCGCGCTCGGCCAGGTGTGCGGCGGCGGCCAGTCCGACAGGACCTGCCCCGATCACCACGACGGGGAGGTCGCCAGGCCGGGGGGCGAGGTCACGCGGCTGGGGGGCAGCCCCGACCTGCGGTGCGGGCTGCTCCACGGAAACGGCCACGGGGCCGCAACATCCACCACTCATGATCTTCCTCCTGGATCGGGTCGGCCAGTGGGTGGCGCTTGGTTTGAAGTATGTCTAAGTAGCTCGGAGTGTGGCACTCTGATTAGAGGGATGTCAAATTAGGATCAGATCTAATCAGAGGGTGCATCCATCTCGCCGACGCGACGTCTGCCTAGGTGAGTACGTCGTTTCGCAACGGAGGATCAGCCATGTCTGCCACAGAGAACGCCCCCGAGGCCACCGCGGCCTGCTGCTCGGCCACCACCCTCACAACCTGCTGCGCACCGGAGGAGAAGGGCGACTGCTGCGGCGCCCAGAGCTCCGCGGAGGCCGCGCCCGACACCTGCGCCTGCCGGTGACGCCAACGCTCCGGGCCGGCCGGCGCGGCCGGCCCGGGCCGCACGACAGGAGATCGTTCATGGGCACCACATCGTCGGCCGGCGACACCGCGGCAGCCGTCACTCAGGTGCGCGCCCGGTTGGTCGCCTTCGTCGCCCGGCGAATCGACCGGCCCGACGACGCCGAGGACATCGTGCAGGAGGTCCTGCTGCGCATCAGCCGCAGCGCGGGGACGCTGCGTGACAGCGAACGCCTCGACGCGTGGGCCTACCGGATCGCCCGGAACGCGATCATCGACCATCAGCGGGCGGCCGTGCGCAGCGGTCGGGCGCTCACTCGGGCCGCGCTCGACCGCAGCCTGGACGGCGGTGATCCGGGCCCCGGGGAACTGGCGGCACTGGCCGGGTGTCTGGCGCCGATGCTGGCACGGCTGTCCGAGAGCGATCGCCGGGCGATCGAGTTGGTCGACTACGACAGGCTGACCCAGGCTGAAGCCGCCCGCCGGCTCGGCGTGTCACTGCCGGGGATGAAGTCGCGGATCCAGCGGGCTCGGTCGCGGTTGCGTTCGCTCCTGCTGGAGTGCTGCGAGGTTTCCGTGAACGCCGCCGGAACGGTGTCCGCCGTCCGTCCGGCGGGCCCGTGCCCGTGCGACGGCTGACCGGCCGGAGGCCGGACTCGGGATCAGCCGCAAGCATCCGCGGAGCAGTCGGTGGGCGGGCAGCATGCCTGCAAGGAGACCTGCAGGTCGCTCAACGCCTTTCCGATGCGAGCCGGGTCGGCCCGGTAGTGGACGGTCTTCCATTCCCGCCGTGAGGTCAGCAGTCCGCCGTCGCGCAAGGTCGCCAGATGGGTGGAGGTGGCCGACTGGGCGAGGCTCATGCGTTCGGCGACCTCGGTGACCGTCAGCTCGATCCCGCCGGCGAACAGCATCAGGATCTGCTGGCGGGTGTCGCTGGCCAGCGCCTTGAGCAACCCGCGCGCCGCCTCGGTCAGCTCGAACCCGTCCGTACTCATGGTCATAGCATCACCTCGCTCACATCATATTGTCACTTCTGGATCTGAGGATATGATCCTCGCCATGACGACCACAGACGTGTTCGATGTCGCTGTCATCGGCGGCGGCCAGTCCGGCCTGGCCGCCGCCCGCGCCGCGCTGAATGCCGGGCTCAACCCCGTCATCCTGGAAGCGGGCGAGCAGGCCACCGGCTCATGGCCGCACTATTACGACAGCCTCACCCTGTTCTCCCCGGCCCGCTACAGCTCACTGCCCGGCATGGCCTTCCCGGGCGACCCTGACCGCTATCCACACCGCGACGAGGTCGTGGCGTACCTGACGCGCTATGCCCGCGACCTCGCCCGCCTGGGCGTGCAGATCCGCACCGGCGCCCGCGTGACCGACGTACAGGCCGACCACGCAGGTTTCGCGATACGGCTCGCCGACGACACCGCGTTGCGCGCGCCAGGCGTGATCGCCGCCACCGGCTCGTTCGCCAACCCCCGCATGCCCCACTTGGAGGGTCGGGAGGGCTTCGCCGGGGAGATCCTGCACGCCGCCGGCTACAAGAACCCGGTGCCGTACGCAGGCAAGCGGATCGTCGTGGTCGGCGCCGGCAACTCCGCCGTTCAGATCGCCTACGAACTCGCCGGGACGGCCACGGTGACGCTGGCCACCCGCGAGCCGGTCCGCTTCCTCGAACAGCGCCCCCTGGGCAAGGACGTGCACTTCTGGTTCAAGGTCACCGGCTTCGACCGCCTGCCTGCCCGCCTGGTCACCACCCCGCCCACCGGACCCGTCCTGGACGAAGGCATCTACCGCCAGGCGCTGCGTGAGGGACGCGTCGACCGGCGCCCGATGTTCACGCGCTTTGACGGCGAGGATGTCGTGTGGGCCGACGGCAATCGCGAGCACGTCGATGTCGTGCTGCTGGCGACCGGTTACAGGCCTCACCTGGACTACCTGAACGGGGTCGATGTTCTGAACGAGCGCGGTTACCCGCACCATGACCGCGGCCTTTCCGCCACGCACCCCGGACTCGGCTTCCTCGGCCTGGAGTGGCTGCGCAATCCGGCCTCCAACAGCCTGCGCGGAGTGGGCCGGGACGCCCATCACCTGATCGGCAAGCTCAAGAGCCGCCTGGTCTCGCGCCGCGTCCGAGCGGGCGTGTAGCAGTGCCCGGCGGACTCCGAACCGGCTCGCGAAACACGGCCTGTCCGTGCCGTAGCCCGGCGACTGGAGGGCGCCGATGGGGTTGCTGATCCGGTGCTGGACCATCCGGAGAGGTGACGGGGATGTCCGGCCTGGCCGGCGTCAGCCTGGTGGTAGCGGATGATCCACGATCTCCGTGTAGACCTCGAAGTAGCACTTGTAGGAGGCGCCGCCGTCGGTGATGAGAGGCGTCTCGTGGGTGAACGAGATCGCGCCGAAATTATGCGGTGGAAGGGGGGTTTCTGCGAGCTGGTTCAGCTCTACGAATTTGAAGTCGAGTGTCTGGAAACCGATTACATCGTCGCCCAGTCCGAGCAGTGCGGTGATCCCGGCCGACATCGGCACGGTGAGCATGGAAATCCACTCCTCTGGCAGGCTGAATGGCCCGCCGACCGCGGCAATAGCAGCCTCGACGGTGGTGATCCCTTTCTCGACCGCAGTCTTGATATTGTTTTTGACTTCTTCTTCATCTCCAGAGTCATGCTCCATGAGATAACAGGCGACAGCCACATCCGTAGGAGGCTCTCGGTGCCATACGTCTATGACATCGGCCTGCTGGGTGCCGGAGGAGAAATTTTCATATGATCCGCTCATGGGGATCTTGATGACCTGTGCCCGTTCGCGCTTGTGTGGCGCATACACCGCACAGACCACGTAAGGTTCATCAGCGCCGGGGCCAGCCGACGTTCCGAAACAGTGTATGCCCTTGAAGCGGATGGTGCTCACGCGGGTCTGAGTTACCTTGAGCTCCTGGGCTATGATCGCAATTTCGCCGCCTTGAAAGAATTGCTTGATCCCGCCGTTTACCGATTGGACCTCGCTGGTCGGCAACCCCAGCGGGCCCAACCGGCCACCGTTATGCTGCCAGGCTCGGTTGATCACCGCGTGGGAGAGCACGTTCCGCAAGGAAAACGGCGCGCTCACGTCAAGGCTTGCGGCGAGCTGGCGTGCGCTGAGATTGGATCCCGCCGCACTGCGATAACTCACCATGACATCTCCTTATTGAAGTGCGACCAAGACAGGAATCAGGTCGCGTCCGAAGCGCAGGCCGGCCAGGGCCGTGCCGATCACAGCGCCATAAGTCGTTGTATCTCGTGACGGCATGCCACGGCTATTGCAGCGTGACGAGTATGGGTACTAGTCCCTGACCGGCCGGCAGCGGTCCTAGTGCTTTTCCGATGATCGCCCCGTGTGCTCGTGATCGGTCGAGCGCCTTCATCGCATGGCCGGGCGTAGATGACGTGGTGAGCAGATCGCCGACGGCGACGGCGTGAAGAGCCGCATCCACTTTGCAGTAGGCTTTGCCCATGAGAGCCAATGCCAGCCGATTGGACCCGGTGTCGCGGCGATCAGCTATAACGGCCGGCTTGTACTCGCCGGCACCAGAGACGACGCCTGCTACCCGGTGATCGTATGCGCTGTCACTGACGCGAACGGCGCCGGTCTCGTCGAGCACCATGACGGTTCCTGGATCCGACGTCTCTGGGGTGAGCACGTCGAACTCCTCGGCGAAGTCGGCCCCCGCCAGGGTGATGTCGCCGTTGACCATCATATTGTCATGGACGGCCTGAGAAGTATGCAGAGAGCCGTCGTTGCGAAGGCTCATGACGAGTTCCCAGACATTGGCGTCTTGCCTATAGAACTCTAGGTTTCCGGGGCCGTCGGCGCCGACGTGCACGATCCACTGTGCATTCCCTGTCTGCGGTCCTCCAGCAAATTTGATCGTAGGTTTGTCTCCGGCTATCCGGAGAGCGCCTTCCTTCCCGGTCCAGTCGCCAACAATATCGACTTTTGCTGCGGGATTCGTGGTCCCCGCACCGATCCGCCCGGCCGGACTCAGGCACATGGCGAGTTCCCAACTTGTTGGGGCGGCACCTCGCCTATAGAACCCTAGGTTTCCAGGGCCGTCGCCGCCGACGTGAACAATCCATTGTTCGTTTCCCGCTGCTGATCCCCCGGCGAGCTTCAGTGTGGGCTTGTCCCCTGTCAGCTTTGCCGCCCCCTCCGTTCCATTCCAATCGCCCACCACCTCCATCTTTGCAGTTGGGTTGTTTGTTCCTACGCCGATTTGATCGAAGGTCGCCACGTGACCTCTCCTTCGGTTGCTGAAAATATCTTCGTACGAGCCTAATCCTGACGCTCGCGTCTTTTAAATTCCCACGGTGATGGGCCTGACTCGGGAGCGACAGTAATCTTTTCACAGCCTCGGGTTGAGCGACGACCAACCTGTTCGAATAGGTCAGTAGATGCACGACTAGAACGGCAGCCGCCAATTCCTGCCTGACCAGGTATTTGCTCTGTTTAGGGCGCGTGCGGCGGTGGATCCAGCGGCAGCGCGCCACGAGAGCCGGCGCCGCCGATGAGAAGCAGCGGCAGGTGGGGTACCGGCTTGCCGACAACGGCCTGGGGTTGACGTAGATCGGCAGCGGGCTGCGCGAATGCGCCATCAAACCGCGCAGCCGGATGAGAGAACAGGAAAAGCAGGCCGCCCGGGCGCGTCTAGACGGGGCTGCTCCGCGGACCGGCGAGCAGCTCGCCGCGCCGATCCTGCGGATCGACAGCGGCCAAGACTGGAAGGGGCGCCACCCGAATACGGCAGAACGGCCCGCGAGTCGTACCGCTGGCTCTAGGACCTGTTTTGTGCCGGCCAACCCAGGACGAGGTGGCCCCTGGCAGACGATCTATCAGCGGTTCCGTCGCTGGTCAGCGGATGGGGCGTGGCAGCGGCCGCTGGAACACCACCAGGCTCACCACGATGCGGCAGGAACGGTGGACTGGTCGGCCGTCTGCGTCGACTCGACCATCGTGCGGGCCCACCAGCACGCCGCGGGCGCCGCAAAGAGGGAGCCCGGCAAGGACGAACCACTCTCTGGGGGATCAAGGCGGACAGGTGCTCGGGCGCTCGCGCGGCGGACTGACCACCAAAGTCCACCTGGCCACCGACGGGCGGGGCCTGCCGCTGGCGCTCGTTCTCACCGGCGCCAACATCAACGACTGCACCCAGTTCACCCGTGTGATGGCAGCCGTTCGCGTCCCTCGGCTCGGCCCGCGCCGCCCCCGCGCCCGACCGCGGCACGTCATCGCTGACAAGGGCTACAGCTCCCGTGCGTCGTCGCGCGGGACGAGATGGGCATGCTGACGATCATGGTGAGGCCACCCCCTGGTGTCTCTTCGAGTGTGAGGGCGCCGCCCATCGCCTCGGTCAGCCCTCGCGACAGCGCGAGGCCGAGGCCGACACCCGTGTGGTTGTCACGATCCCCGAGCCGCTGGAACGGCACGAACACCCTCTCGACCGCCTCGGCGGGGATGCCCGGACCGCGGTCGATCACGCGTACCTCGACATGGGCGCCCAGCCGGCTCGCGGTCAGGAGCACCTTCTCGCCCGGAGGGCTGTAGCGGACGGCGTTGGTCATCAGGTTGACCAGCACCCGTTCGAGCAGCGCCGGGTCCGCCACGATCTCGGGAAGCTCGGTGGAGATGTCGTCCTGCACCTGATCACGCAGCGGTCCGAGGTCGTCTATGGCCCGGGGGACGACCTCGTCGAGCCCCATCGCCTGCAGGGACAGCCCGAGCGCCCCCGCTTGCAGGCGGCTCATGTCGAGCAGGTTGTCCACCAGCCGGCCCAGCCTGACGAGGGATTCGTCCGCGGTGGCGAGCAGCTCGTCGTGGTCCTCGGCGGACCAGGCGACGTCGCTGCTGCGCAGGCTCTCCACGGCGGCCTTGGCGGCGGCGAGCGGCGTGCGCAGGTCATGGCTGACGGCGGCCAGCAACGCGGTGCGCATCTTGTCCGCCTCGGCCAGCGGCTTGGTTTGCTCGGCCTCCTCCTGGAGGCGTTCCTGGCGCAGCGCGACCGCGGCCTCGGCGGCGAACGCCTCCAGCACCCGCCGGTCACTGGCGTCGAGCAGCCGCCCGCGGGCCGCCAGCACCAGTCGTTCGTCGATCACCACGTCGGTGTCGGCCGCACCCGGATGGGTGCACGGTGTCCCACCGGACGAAGCGAGGATCCGCCACGCCTCGGGTTCCGCCCGGTCGTCAGGGCTCGGCTCGCCGACCCGTTCGAGCAGCGTGACGGAGGCCAGTCCGAAGGTCTCGCGCAGCCGTCCGAGCAGTGACGGCAGCGCGGCCTCGCCGCGCAGCACGTGCCCGGCCAGTGTGGAGAGCACCTCGGCGTCGGCTCTGGCCTGCGCCGCCTCCCGGGTACGGCGGGCCGCCAGATCCACGATCGTGCTGACCGCGGCCGCGACCAGGACGAAGACGACGAGCGCGAGGAGGTTCTCCGGGTCGGCGATGGTCAGCTGCCCGATCGGGGGCGTGAAGAACCAGTTGAGCAGCAGCGAGCCGCCCACGGCCGCGGTGAAGGCCGGCCAGGTCCCTCCGACGAGCGCGACGCCGACGACCAGGCACAGGAACAGCAGGATCTCGCTGGGCAGCGACAGCACGTCCCTGAAGGGGGACAGCGCGGCGGTCATCAGCGGCATGCCCAGCACCGCGACCGCCCACCCGATCAGCCTCCGTCTGCGCGTGAGCGCGGCCCGGGAGCGTTCGGGACGCGTGCGCCCCTGCCTGGCCTCCGCATGAGTGATCATGTGGACGTCGATGGGGCCGGACAGGGCCGTGGTCTCCACCCCCACGCCGCGAGAAAGGATCTGGGCGAACCGGCCGCGCCGGGACGCCCCGAGCACGAGCTGGGTGGCGTTGACGCCCCGGGCGAAGTCGAGCAGGGCGCGGGGAACGTCGTCGCCGACCACCTGGTGATAGGTGCCGCCCATGCTCTCGACCAGCGTGCGCTGACGGGCCAGGATGGCCGGGTCGCCCCCGGTCAGGCCGTCGGAGCGGGTCACGTGGACGGCCAGCAGGTCGGCGCCCTTGGACCGGTCGGCGATCCGGGCCGCCCGCCGGACCAGGGTGTCGCCCTCAGGGCCGCCGGTCAGGGCCACGACGACGCGCTCGCGCGCTTCCCAGGTGCCCTCGATGCCGTGGGCGGCGCGGTAGCGGTCGAGCTGCTCGTCGACCTTGCCCGCCACCCACAGCAGCGCGAGCTCCCGCAGCGCCGTCAGGTTGCCGACCCGGAAGTAGTTCGACAGCGCCGCGTTCACCTTCTCGGGCGCGTACACGTTGCCGTGGGCCATCCGTCTGCGCAACGCCTCGGGTGACATGTCGACCAGCTCGATCTGGTCGGCGCGGCGCACCACCTCGTCGGGCACGGTCTCCCGCTGCGGTACGCCGGTGATCTGCTCGACGACGTCGTTGACGGACTCCAGGTGCTGGATGTTGACCGTGGTGACCACGTCGATGCCGGCGTCGAGGATCTCCTCGATGTCCTGCCAGCGCTTGGCGTTGCGCGAGCCGGGCACGTTGGTGTGGGCCAGCTCGTCGATCAGTGCCGTCTTCGGCGCCCGCGCGATGACGGCGTCCACGTCGAGCTCGGTGAACGTGGCACCCCGGTGGACCAGCGTCCTGCGGGGGACGATCTCCATGCCGTCCAGGAGCTCGGCGGTGCGGGCGCGGCCGTGGGTCTCGACGAGACCCACGACCACGTCCCTGCCACGTTCACGCGCTCTGCGGCCCTCCCCGAGCATGGCGTAGGTCTTGCCGACCCCGGGTGCGGCGCCGAGGTAGACCCGCAGTCGCCCACGTGGCATCCGGATCACCGCTTGTCGAGGGCCAGGTTGAGCTGGAGGACGTTCACCGCCGGCTCGCCCATGAAGCCGAGGGCGCGGCCGGTGGTGTGCTCCCTGATGAGGGCCTGGACCTGGGGCAGGCCGACGCCGCGTTCCTTGGCCACGCGCGGCGCCTGGAGCTCGGCGTAGGCGAGGGAGATGTGCGGGTCGAGCCCGGAGCCGCTCGCGGTGACGGCGTCCGCGGGGACCCGGACGTCGGTCACGTCACCTCTGACCGGGACGGTCGTGCCCGCCGCGTAGTCCTCGCCCGGCTTGCCGCACTCGACCTTCACCCCCTGGTAGGTGGAGGTGAAAGGCTGAGCGGGGCACGCCTGGTTGACGCTGACCGCCCTGGACGGCCTGCCGACCGCGGGGAAGACCTTCAGCACCGCGCCGACACCGTCCGGCGTGCAGTACGGCCGGGCGCCGCTGACTCCTTCCAGCTCGCCGACGGCCCTGGACCGCGCGCAGACCTGCGTGAGCAGGGACTGCTTGCCCTCCTTGGCCTGCTCGTCGGCGCCGTTCGGGTCCGGGAGCGTGTCGAGCACGTCCTCCGGGCCCAGGTTGCTGGCCCCGGTGGAGAGCATGTCGTAGCCGTCGCCGGCGGCCGACGGCCGGGACTGGAAGTACGTCCTGACCGGGTTGCCGTCCTTGTCGGTGAAGCTCTGCCCGATGAGCGCGCTGCCGACCGTCCTGCCGTCCTTCGCGGCGACGAGCGAGCCGTTGGCCTGATGGTTGAAGACGGCCTGGGCGACGCCCGTGGTCACCAGCGGGTAGATGACACCGGTCACCGCTGTGAGCACGAGCAGCGCGCGGAGCGCGGCGAGGTGCTGGCGGAGCCAGCTTGGCATGCGGTCCATTTACGACATCCCCGGAAGGAACTGGATGAGCAGGTCGATGAGCTTGATGCCGACGAACGGCACCACGATGCCGCCCAAGCCGTAGAGGTACAGGTTGCGGCTGAGCAGTTTGGACGCGCTGGACGGCCGGTAGCGGACACCCCGCAGCGCGAGCGGGATCAGCGCGATGATCACCAGGGCGTTGAAGATCACCGCGGCCAGGATCGCCGACTGGGGGCTGGCCAGGCGCATGATGTTGAGCGCGTCCAGGCCCGGATACACCGCCGCGAACATGGCCGGGATGATCGCGAAGTACTTCGCGACGTCGTTGGCGATCGAGAACGTGGTCAGCGCCCCACGCGTGATCAGCAGTTGCTTGCCGATCTCCACGATCTCGATGAGCTTGGTCGGGTTGGAGTCGAGGTCCACCATGTTCCCGGCCTCCTTGGCGGCGGAGGTGCCGGTGTTCATGGCCACGCCCACATCCGACTGGGCCAGGGCGGGGGCGTCGTTGGTGCCGTCGCCGGTCATCGCGACCAGGCGGCCGCCCTCCTGCTCCTTCCTGATCAGCGCCAGCTTGTCCTCCGGGGTGGCCTCGGCCAGGAAGTCGTCCACACCGGCCTCCTCGGCGATGGCCCGCGCGGTCAGCGGGTTGTCGCCGGTGATCATGACGGTGCGGATGCCCATGCGGCGCATCTCGTCGAAGCGCTCCCGCACGCCCTCCTTGACCACGTCCTTCAGGTGGACGACGCCGAGCACCCGGCCCTTCTCCGCGACGACCAGCGGCGTGCCGCCGCCGGCGGAGATGCCGTCCACGAGATCGCCGACCTCGTCGGTCGGGTGGCCGCCGTGGTCGCGCACCCACTTCATGACCGCCGTGGCGGCGCCCTTGCGGATCTCCCGGCCGTCCAGGTCCACCCCCGACATGCGGGTCTGCGCGGTGAACGGCACCCACTCGGCGTGCGCCAGCTCGCCCGGCTCGCGTTCGCGCAGGCCGTACCTCTGCTTGGCATAGATGACGATGGAACGGCCCTCGGGCGTCTCGTCGGCGAGGCTGGACAACTGCGCCGCCTTGGCGAGCTCCTCCTCGGTGACGCCGCGGATCGGCACGAACTCGCCGGCCTGCCGGTTGCCCAGCGTGATCGTGCCGGTCTTGTCCAGCAGCAGCGTCGAGACGTCGCCCGCCGCCTCCACGGCGCGGCCCGACATCGCGAGGACGTTGCGCTGGACGAGGCGGTCCATGCCCGCGATGCCGATGGCCGACAGCAGCGCGCCGATCGTGGTGGGGATGAGGCAGACGATCAGCGAGACCAGCACGATCCCGGTGACGCCGTCGGAGGTGAGCGCCAGCGAGTCGGGCACCCCGGGGTTGGCGGACTTGGAGTAGATCGCCAGTGGCTGCATGGTGGCGGTGGCGACCAGGAAGATGATCGTCAGCGCAGCGAGCAGGATGTTGAGCGCGATCTCGTTGGGCGTCTTCTGCCGGTTGGCGCCCTCGACCAGGGCGATCATCCGGTCCACGAAGCTTTCGCCGGGCTTCTGGGTGATCTTGACGATGATCCGGTCGGACAGCACCTTCGTGCCGCCCGTCACCGCGGAGCGGTCGCCACCGGACTCGCGGATCACCGGGGCCGACTCGCCGGTGATCGCCGACTCGTCCACGGACGCGATGCCGTCCACCACGTCCCCGTCTCCGGGGATGATCTCGCCGGCCTCCACGATGACGTGATCGCCCCGCTTGAGCTCCGGCGCGCCCACGGTATCCCACCGCGCGTGGTCGTCGGGGCTCGCGAGCCGGCGCGCGGTGGTGTCGCGCTTGGCCGCCCGCAGCGTGGCGGCCTGCGCCTTGCCGCGTCCCTCGGCGACGGCCTCGGCCAGGTTGGCGAAGACGACCGTCAGCCACAGCCACACCACGATGGCCCAGGCGAACAGCGACGGAGTGAGCACGGCCAGCACCGTGGTGAAGGCGGCGCCGATCTGCACGATGAACATGACCGGGTTGCGCCACATGGTGGCGGGGTTGAGCTTGCGCAGCGCGTCGGGCAGCGACGTGAGCATCCGCCGGGGGTCCATCAGACCGCCGCCGACACGATTGTCCGCCTTCTCGGGCTTACGGCCCGGCGCTTCCAGCAACGAGGTCGACATCAGAGAAGTCCTTCTGCGAGGGGGCCGAGCGCCAGTGCGGGGAGGAAGGTCAGGGCGACGAGGATGATCGTGACGCCGACGACCATGCCGACGAACTGCGGACGGTGGGTCGGCAGCGTGCCCGCCGAGGCGGGGGAGGGAGCCTGCCGCGCCAGCGACCCGGCCAGCGCCAGGACCAGCACGATCGGCAGGAACCGGCCGAAGGCCATGCACAGGCCGAGCGTGGAGTTGTGGAAGGGGGTGTTCACGCTGACCCCGGCGAACGCCGAGCCGTTGTTGTTCGACGCGCTCGTGTAGGCGTAGAGGATCTCCGACAGCCCGTGCGGGCCGGAGTTGAGCATGGCGGCCCGGCCCGTCTCGGTGGCCATCGCCACGGCCGTGCCGACCAGCACGAGCATGGGGGTGGCCAGGAAGTACAGCGAGGCCAGCTTGATCTCCCGGGCGCCGATCTTCTTGCCGAGGTACTCGGGCGTGCGGCCCACCATCAGGCCCGCCACGAACACGGTGACCACGGCCAGGATCAGGATGCCGTACAAGCCGGCGCCGACGCCTCCGGGAGCGACCTCGCCGAGCAGCATGTTGAAGATCAGCATGCCGCCGCCGAGCGCGGTGTAGGAGTCGTGGAAGGAGTCGACCGCGCCCGTGGAGGTCAGGGTGGTGGCGCTGGCGAACATGCCGGAGTTCGACACGCCGAAGCGGGTCTCGCGCCCCTCCAGCGCGTGCCCGATGGCCTGCGGCACGGTGCCGCCCGCGCTCAGCTCCGCCCAGTTGGTCACACCGATGCTGATCACCGCGATGACCGCCATGACCGAGACGATCGCGTAGCCCTGCCGGTTGTCGCCGACCATCCGGCCGAACGTGCGGGGCATGCTCGTCGCGATCACGAGGATGAGGAAGATCTCGATCCAGTTCGTCCAGGACGTGGGGTTCTCGAACGGGTGGGCGGAGTTGACGTTGAAGATGCCGCCGCCGTTGGTGCCCAGCTCCTTGATCGCTTCCTGGCTCGCCGCGGCCGCCGGCGTGAACGTCTGCTCGCCGCCCGTCAGCGTGGCCCACGTGAAGTGGTCACCGAACGTCTGGATCGCACCGCCCGCCACCAGCGCCAGGGCGGCCACGAACGCGATCGGCAGCAGGATGCGGAGGGTGCCGCGGACCAGGTCCACCCAGAAGTTGCCCAGGGTGTCGGCCTTGTTGCGGGCGAAGCCGCGCACGAGCGCCATGGCCACCGCCATGCCGACGGCGGCCGAGACGAAGTTCTGCACCGCCAGGCCGGCGGTCTGCACGACGTGGCCCATGGCGGACTCTCCCGAGTACGCCTGCCAGTTGGTGTTGGTGACGAAGCTGACCGCGGTGTTCCAGGCCAGGTCCGGCGCCACCGGATCCATGCCCAGGCTCAGGAACAGGTGGTTCTGCACGCGCTGCAGGCCGTACAGGAACAGGATGGACAGCACGGAGAACGCCAGCACGGAGCGGGCGTAGACGGCCCAGCGCTGCTCGCCGTCGGGCTTGACGCCGACGAGCCGGTAGATCGCCAGCTCGACGCGGGAGTGCCGGGTGGTGGTGTAGACGCGGTACATGTAGTCGCCCAGCGGCCGGTAGCAGACGGCCAGGGCGACGAGCAGGGATGCGATGAACAGGATCCCGGCCGTGGTCGAGGACATCAGAAGCGCTCCGGGAACAGCAGGGCCACGACCATGAAGATCACCAGGGCGGCGACCACGATCAGACCGGTGGCGTTGACGGCGTTCACAGCCGCTCCACCGCCTTCACGACCAGCCCGAGGATCACGAACACCGCGATCGTCAGGGCCACGAAGATGACGTCGGTCATCCCCACTCCTCAAATCCGGGACATGTTGCCGTGGCCGCCGGACAGGCGGCCACGAGGCCCAGCAAATCGCGAGTTTTGAGCGGTTCTGCCGATCTTGACGGGTTTCATACGGCTAGCGGGCAAATATTGACGCCATCCCTACGCCGCACGTCGCAGGGCCCCGGCATGCGACACGCGCCCATCCGTTGATGTGCTGCGGTCGTGATGGGGGCCGTTGTGCTGAGGGGAAGCCGTAGCACGAAGCAGGCGCCACCGGTCGCGGACTTTCTGGCGTGGAGTGTTCCCCTGTGGGCCTGGGCGATGTCGCGCGCGATCGCCAGACCGAGGCCCGTGCCTTTGTGGTCGAGGCGCTGTGCGGCGCCCAGGCGGGTGAAGCGCTGGAAGATCCGTTCCCGTTCGGCCTCGGCGATTCCGTCTCCGTCGTCGGTGACCGTCATCTCGGCGTCGTCGCCCACGCGGCTCACCCGGACCTCGACCGTCCGCTCGGCGTGCCGTTGGGCGTTGTCGAGCAGGTTGGTGAGCAGCCGGGCGATGCGGATCGGGACTGCCCGGACAGTCACGCCTGGCTGGAGCCGGAGCTGGACCCCGAGGCGATCGCCCCGGCGGGAGACCTCGTCGCGGACCAGTTCCGCGAGGTCGATCTGCTGCGGCTCCACGTCCGGACCTGTCTCCATCTCGCCGAGAATGCGCAGGTCGGTGAGGATCGCGTCCAACCGGTCGACGCCTTTCAGCGCTCTGGTGAGCAGCTCGGGGAGATCGGTCTGGTCGGGATGCAGGCGGGCCTCCTCCAGTTCGGCCCGCAATCCCGTCAGGGCCGTGCGCATCTCGTGCGAGGCGTCGGAGGCGAAGTGCCGGCTCTTCTGAAGCTGCTGCTCCAACTCTCTGGTAGCCGCGTTCTGGATGACGTACGGGTCGGTGAGGTCCAGGCGCGAGTCGTGGCGTGTGGTCGTCGGATTGAGGTGGGACATGTCGCTGTCGTTTCTCTTCGGTGCTGGGCCGGTCGTCTCTCGTCTTCAGGGAACGAGGATGAGGCGGATCGGGTCGCCGATCTTGTGCTCCAACCGGTGAATCGGCTCGGCGGCGTAGGCGAGCGGGATGTGGTCGCTGATGGAGGGAGCCAGGTCGAGCCGGCCGTCGGAAGCCAGCCGCACCAGCTCGGAGACGGACTCGGGGGAGCCGCCGTCCCGGCCGAGCGCAGCGGCGGCCTGCTCGCGGACCGCCGGCACGCCGGCGCAGTCGAAGGCGAAGTCCAGACCCCGCCCGGCGGTGGCGACGACGGCGGCGTAGGGGGTGGAGACCGCGTCAGGGATGATCGCGGCCTGGTCGAACGGCAGCTCGTCGGGGATGGGGACGAGGGTGTCCTCGCAGGCGATGGCGTACTGGGCCCAGCCGCCGTCGTCATCGATGCCCCGGGTGCGGACCTGGGTGCAGGGGCGGCGACGCGCGCAGTCCGCGCACTGCTGGGTGACGGCGTCGGAGGCGTCGGGATACAGGGGGACGAGGGTTCCGTCGATCAGGTGGAGGTCCGACAGGCACACGCCTGCGGCCTTGACCTCGATGAGGACCTCGCCCGGGCCGGGCACGGGGACGGGGACCTCCGCCACGAGGAACTTGCTGCTGTCCAGGTGGAAGCGTCCGGCGAGCATGGTGTCCATGGCGATCTCACTTTCTTGTGTGTTCGGTGGTGTGCGTCCGCAATCCGGCTAGGGCCGCCGTCAGCGAGTGCTTCTCGTACGGCGGGCGCCATGTGTCGGCCGTCGCCGCAGACGTACGCCCCGTCCTGCAGTGCCTGCCACACCGTGTCGGAGGCCGCGGTGACGGCGTCCTGCACGTAGCGGGCCGGGTGGTCGGCCACCGCGGAGAAAGCGGTGTGCACCTGCGCGATGCCGGCCCGCTGCCAGGCTTCCATCTCCTCCCGGTAGAACCAGTCGTGCTCCGGGTGGCGGCAGCCGACGAAGACCTGCGACAGCCCCACCTTCGTGCCGTTCGTCATCTGCCGGGCGCGCTCCTCCAGGAAGCCGCGCAGCGGCGCGATGCCGGTGCCGGGCCCGATGAGGACGAGCGGTGCGGCGGGATCGGCGGGCGGCGCGAAGGCGGGAGAGGGCACGCGCACGTAGCCGTAGAAGACGTCTCCCGGCCTGAGTCGTCCCAGGTACTGCGAGCACAGGCCGCGGTAGGCGCCCTTGCCTGACAGCGCGGGGCCCTCGACGAGGCCGACGGTCAGCCGTACCCGACGCGGGTCGGCCAGCGGAGAGGAGGAGATGGAGTAGAAGCGAGGGCGGATCGGCCCCATCATCTCCAGGAACACCGCCAGCGGCACTTCGACGGCGGGGAAGCGCTCCAGGAGGTCGAGCACCGAGACTCTCTTGCCGAGGATCTCCTCCCGGTACCGCACGTCGGCCTCCTCGGTGTCGGCCGCGTAGGCCTCCAGCTGCGGCTTGGTCCAGGGGCACGGGGTGTGCTCGGCCAGGGCGCGCATCTGGGTGCGGGTGGCCACGTCCTGCAGTTCCAGGAACTCGGTGAGCAGCAGGCCCGCGGTGACGGGCCTGCTGCTCACCGGCAGGTGCGTCCTGCCGCCGGCAGGCTGGTCGAGCTGGAACACCTGGTCACGCTCGACGCCGAGCCGCGCCAGCGCGCGCTCGACCAGCACAGGCTCGTTCTTGGCGAAGGCGGCCAGGTGGTTGCCGGCGGCGTAGGTGACGCCCTCGGGCAGCTCGACGATGATGGACCTCGCCGAGGGGCGCGGCGGCTCGACGCTGAAGTCCCACAGCCCGGTCGCGTCGCTGACGAGTTCCTCGTTGGCGACCACGGTCAGCGGGTAGGCCTGCTCGGAGACGATCGTGGGGCGCACGTCCGCCTCGGTCAGCAGTCGCACCTCATAGCGTGGCGCGCCGTCGCCGGAGGTGTTCGCGGCGTACTCCTCGGCCAGGGTGGCCCACAGGGCGTCCGTCCAGCGGGTGGCCGTGCCGTCGAAGTCACCGGCGGCGTCCGCCGCGCCGCGCTCGACCACCGCGGTCGCGCCGGCGGCCAGCAGAGCGGCCTCGATCCGCTTGGGGAAGGCCTGGTAGGTGGCCACCCACTGGGTGTTGCCGGCGCCCAGCAACGCGAAGCGCACACCCGACAGCGCGCCCTCGGGAAGTCCGGCGGCGATCAGATCGTCGAAACGCTGGGCGTTGTCGGGCGCCTTGCCGTTGTAGCTGGCGGCCACGACCACGAGCAGGCCCTCGGTGGGGAGGTTCCCCGCCAGGTCGTCCAGGCTCAGCAACGTGGTGCCGAACCCGGAGCGTTCACCGCGGTCGGCGATGGTGCGCGCCAGGTCCTCGCAGCTGCCCAGGCTGGAGCCGTAGGCGACGGTCAGGTTCACCCCGACGCCGCTGACGGCGGCCGGCTGCTGTGCCTGCCCGCGCTGTGGGTCCGGAGCGCCGAAGACGGTTCGCTCGCGTTCGTGCCGGGGTCGGGCGACGATCTCGAAGTCGCCGGGTTTGCGCGTCAGCGCCTCGCGCACGTCCATCTGGTAGTCGGTGATGTCGGAGAACTTGAACTTCTGCAGCACCAGCGCGAGGGCCAGGCGGGCCTCGGTGAGCGCGAACTGCCGGCCGATGCAGGCCCGCCGGCCGTTGCCGAACGGCTTGTAGGCGTGCGGGTGGTGCTGGGCGCGGTTCTCCGGCAGCCACCGGTCGATGTCGAACTCCAGGGGCCGTTCCCATGCCTTGGGATGGGTGTGCAGAGGGAACATCAGCAGGTTCGTCTTCGTGCCCTGCTTCAGGTGGTAGTGGCCGCCGATGACCGTGTCCCGCAGCGGCGCCTTCATGATCTGCGGGATGGGAGCCCACAGGCGCAGGGTCTCCTCCAGGACGCGCGGGATGACGTCCAGCTTCATGATCGTGTCGTAGTCGGGGACCGTGTCGCCCGGCAGCATCCGGTCCACCTCGGCGTAGGCCTGGGCCAGCGCCTGCGGGTTGCGCAGCAGCGAGTACGTGGCGAACGACAGCAGGCCGCTGGTGGTCTCGTGACCGGCGATCAGGAACGTCAGCGCCTGGTCGCGGACGTTGTCGTCGTCCAGCGGCAGGCCGGTGTCCGGGTCGGCGGCCTCCAGCATCAGGGCGAGCAGGTCCTTCTCGCCGGTGCTCCTCGCCCGGCGGCGTTCCTTGATCACGGTCTCGACCAGCTCGCGCATCCGCTGGATGTTGCGGCGGTACGTCCTGTCGTCGCTCTTGCGCAGCTTGGTCATCATCGGCAGCTCCTGCGAGCGCCGCATGGACTCCACCAGCGCCTGCAACAGCGCCGTGAGGAAGGGGTGCAGTTCCTCGTCGCGGAAGGAGTCGAACCGGTGGCCGAACCCCGACAGGGCGATGGTGTCCAGTGTCAGCCGGGTGTAGTCGTCGGTCACGTTGACCAGCTGTCCCTGCTTGCGCTCCCACGTGCCCACGAGGTTCTGGGCGATGTCCAGCATCTGCCCGAAGTAGCCCCTCATGGCCCGCTGGCTGAAGGCGGGCATGAGGATCCGGTGCGCCATGCCCCAGGCATCCTCGTCGTCGTGGGCCGTGAACAGGCCCGCGCCGGCGTAGTCCCGGACGTGGCTGAGCGGCGGGAGGATCGGCTTGCCGAAACGGATCTCGTCGCAGACCTCCGTCACCAGATCGGGGTC
Organism: Nonomuraea montanisoli; assembly: GCF_013363975.1. GTDB lineage: Bacteria > Actinomycetota > Actinomycetes > Streptosporangiales > Streptosporangiaceae > Nonomuraea > Nonomuraea montanisoli. Next base: position 281,220 of record NZ_JABWGN010000009.1, read on the forward strand.
GTAGACGAAGACGTTCTCCTGGCCGGCGATGTCCATGCTGAAGATGCCCTCGGGGAATTGCCGGGACAGCTCGCCGAAGTACGCGACCGGGTTGGTGCCGGGGATCTGGGGTGCGTGGCCAAGGAAGGGGATCCCGCGCGGCGATCGGATGGGACGGAGGTCGGGTGCGGGCTGGATGGTGGTCAAGGACTTTCTCCCTCTTGTGACGATTTCGTCAGTTCTGGACGATACCGTCACCTATGTAATGACTCTTTCAAGTCGTAGTGAGGAATTCGTCACTGCTGACGGATCCCACTACAGTGGAGGGCGCACCACAGCCCACGGGAGACAGACAGATGGCCGACGCCGCACCGACCCGCCTGGACCGGCGCAAGGCGCGCACCCGCGCCGCGCTCATCCACGCCGCCCAGACCTTCATCGCCGACGGCAGGACCAACGCGGCGATCCTGGACCTCACCCAGGCCGCCGACGTCGGCATGGGCTCCTTCTACAACCACTTCTCCAGCAAGGACGAGCTCTTCCGAGCCGCCGTGGAAGACGCCCTCGACCGGCACGGCGCAGTCCTGGACGAACTGACCCGCGACATGACCGATCCCGCCGAGGTCTTCGCCTGCAGTTTCCGGCTCACCGGACGACTGCACCGCCGCCGACCCCAGCTCAGCAAGGTCCTGCTCAACACCGGTCCGGCCATCGCCACCTCCGCACACGGCATCGCCCCGCGCGCCCGGCGCGACATCCACGCCGGCGTCCGGACCGGCCGCTTCACCGTCGCCGACGCCGAACTCGCCTTCGTGATCGCCGCGGGCGCCGCCCTGTGCCTCGGCCAGCTCCTGCACACCGAGCCCGACCGCGACGACGCCCAGGCCGCCGACCAGATCACCGAAGACCTCCTGCGCACCTTCGGCGTCCCCGCCGACGAGGCACGCGAGATCTCCCGGCGTCCCCTGCCCGACCTCGACCGGCTGCTCCCCGGCGCCATCGCATAGCGGAGCCAGTCCGCGCCGTGTGCCGCCGTTCCGTCACGCCGGCTGGATCCCCCGGGAGGTGACGTAGGTCAGCGCACACGTGACGTTCGACCCTGTCGCACCTTGTGGCGGCCAAGGTGTACTGAACGTGCTCCGCGACCGGCACCAGCGACCTGAGCGAGACTTCATGCCGGATCTCAACACGCTCCTGCATCCGCGCCCCGGACCTGCCGAGCAGGTGCGCCGCCCAGGCGGGCCGCGCGCCGAGAAGAGCAGCGGCTGTGGCGGCGACCGCCTCCGGTGGACGACCGAGGTGCGGGCACAGGTGCATGCGCTGGACCAGGCGGTGTTCGACGCCGTGGCCGACACCCGCACGCCGAGCCTCGACCGGTTCTTCGTCGGGGTGTCGCGATCGGTCGACCACTCCCGGCTGTGGCTGCTGATGGCCGCCGCGGTCGCCCTGGTGGGCGGCCGTCGCGGCCGGCGGGCGGCAGGGCTCGCCCGGCAGGCCGTCGCGGACGGGGCCGCGGTGCTCGGAGTGGCCGGCGGAGACGGGACGGTGTCGGCCGTCGCCGCCGTGGCCGCGGACGCCGGCCTTCCCCTGGTGGTGATCCCCGCGGGCACCCGCAACCACTTCGCCCGCGATCTCGGCCTCGACCTCGGCGATCCCGCCCGGACCCTGGAAGCGCTGCACGACGGTGAACCGGTCCGGGTCGACCTGGGCGTGGTCGACTCGCACGTCTTCGTCAACAACGTCTCGTTCGGCATCTACGCCGAGGCCCTGCTGGAACCTGAGTACCGGGAGGCGAAGGCACGCACCCTGGCCGAGATCGCCCCCCAGTACCTCAAGGGCCGGCAGTGGGTCGAGGCGAGCGTGGAGGCTCCCGGAGAGAGGATCGAGCACCCGCAGGTGGTGCTGGTGTCGAACAACGCCTACCACCTCGGCGCGCCGCGCCATCTCGGGCGCCGGTTCACGCTCGCCTCGGGGCTGCTCGGCGCGATCGTCTTCAAACGCCCGGCCGGGCCGCCACCGCCGGACCTGTTCGCACGCCTGCGCCGCGACCTGCGCCGGCACGCCACCGCGCGCTCGACCGAGACCGGCATCGTCGCCTGGGCGGCTGCCCAGGTTCGCCTGGACGGGCCCGCGGGGCGCCTCCCGGCCGGGATCGACGGGGAAGCAGTGGAGCTCCGCCTGCCCGCGACGTGCGGCATCCGGCCGGGCGCCCTGCGGCTCCTGCTGCCGCGCCGACGACCCGGAGTGCCCCCGTCGTAAGCATCTTTTCCCTGGCAGTGGTTGTGGTGATGAAAATCGGGGGCGGAAAATCGGCTTTGTGGCGGGTCGGCCCGGCGCACCTCGGTGCCGATGCCATCGGGTGCGGACCGGAGCCCCGCGACGTGGCCGGATGGCAGTTTCGATGGCCGGACAAGCGAGGACGGAGGGGGCTGTCCATGCGGATCGTCGTGGACCTGAACCGGTGCCAGGGATACGCGCAGTGCGTGTACCTGGCCCATGAAGTCTTCAGGCTGACCGGTACGGAGGCGCTCACCTACGAGCCGAACCCCGACGACGCACGACGCCTGGAGGTCGAGCGGGCCGCCGCGGCCTGCCCGGTGCGGGCGATCATGATCGACCGGTTGGACGGCGCGGAGCGGGGTGCGGCGTCATGACCCTGGCAGCGACGCTCGCCGAGCTGGTGAGCGACTTCAGGGCCAACGGACGGATCGTGATCGTCGGCGCCTCCCTGGCGGGCCTGCGTGGGGCCGAAGCCCTGCGCGAAGAGGGCTTCAGCGGGTCCTTGACCATCATCGGGGACGAGCCGTACGAGCCCTACGACCGTCCTCCGCTGTCCAAACAGGTGCTCAAGGGCTGGGTGCCGGCCGAGCACACCCTGCTGCCCCGCTTCCGGGAAGTGGACGCGCAGTGGCGGCTCGGCGTCGCCGCCACCGGGCTGGACCGGGTCGCCAGACAGGTACGCCTGGCCGACGGCGAGCAGGTCCCGTACCACCGGCTGCTGATCGCCACGGGGACCCGCGCGCGGCCATGGCCCAACCCGGCCGAGGCCGCCCTGGAGGGTGTCTTCGCGCTGCGCTCGCGGGACGACGCCGCGCGGCTGCAACGGGCGCTGGCCGCGCGGCCGTCGCGGGTGCTGGTCATCGGCGGCGGGTTCATCGGCTCGGAGGTGGCCTCCGTCTGCCGGGAACTCGACATCCCGGTGACTCTGACCGAGCGGGGCCCGGCTCCTCTGGTCGGGGCGCTGGGCGGGGTGATCGGCGAGATCGCCGCGCAGATGCAGCGCGACCACGGCGTGGACCTGCGCTGCGGGGTGAGCGTGGCGTCGCTGGAGGGCGACGCGGCCGGACACGTCCGGCGCGCCCGGCTCTCGGACGGGACGACCGTCGAGGTCGACGTCGTGCTGGCCGCGCTGGGGTCGATCCGCAACGTGGAATGGCTGCAGGGCTCCGGGCTGGCGGCCGGCCCCTGGGGAGTCGGCTGCGACGCCGGTGGCCGGGCCTTCGACATCAACGGCGTGGTGACCGACAGCGTCTACGTGGCGGGAGACGTGGCGCGCATGCCGCACGTGCTGTACGAGTACCAGTTCCTCGCGATGGAGCACTGGGACAACGCCGTCTTCGGCGCCGAGGTGGCGGCCCACAACATGGTCAACCTCGAACCCCACTACCGGCCGCATCTGTCGCTGCCCGGCTTCTGGTCCGGCCAGTTCGGCGTCAACATCAAGTCCGTCGGCGTGCCGCCGTTCGGTGACGAGATCGTCTTCACGCAGGGATCGGTCAAGGACCGCAGTTTCGCGGCCGCCTACGGCCGCCGCGGCCGCATCGTCGCCGCCGTCACCTTCGACCACGGCAAATGGCTGGAGTACTACGCCCGGCTGATCGAGCAGTCGGCTCCGTTCCCGCCCCCGCCGCCGGGCTGGGACCGGCCGGACGTCATGGAGCCGGTGCCTGCCGAGTTCCCGGCGCCGGGTGTCCCGACGGCGATCCCCGACGTCGTCCTGACCGGCCACGACCCGAACGAACGCAGGGCCGAGTTCCGGCCCCGAGGCCACTGAGAGCGGCGGGAAGGAGCGGAAACAGCATGGCCGAGGAGACACCCTGGCAACAGGCGCTGCGCTACACCAACCGCGCCAACCCGTACCCCTTCTACGCCGAGCTCCGCAAGACCCCGGTGGCGCGGCAGCCGGACGGCACCTACGTCGTCAGCACCTACCGCGAGATCGTCACGCTGCTCCACGACCCCCGCGTCAGCTCCGATGTCCGCAAGCTCCCGTCCCGCGCCGCGGCGGCAGTGGAGCCGGGGGCCGAGCCGATCACCGAGGCCGTCATCGAACTGGAGCCGAACATCATCACCTGCGACCCGCCCGAGCACGACCACGACCGCCGCATGATGACGCGGCACTTCTTCGGCCCGGCCGACGCCCCGCACCAGATCTCCGACCTGGAGCCCGACATCCGCCGCATCGTCGCCGGCCTGCTGGACGGGATGCGGGGCAAGACCCGGATCGACGTCGTGGACGAATACGCCTACCCGCTGCCGGTGACCCTCATCTGCAAGGTCCTGGGCGTACCGCTGGAGGACGAACCCCGCTTCCACGCCTGGATCGAGACCGCCCTGGACGCCCTGGACTTCGGCCCGGAGGCGGCCTCCGAGGAGATGCGGAGCCGGCTGGCGGGCGCGCGCCGGAGCGTGAAGGAGCTCGCGCAGTTCATGGCCGGGCTGCTCGGCCAGTACGCCGAGCGGCCCGGCCCCGGCATGCTGTCGGCGATGGTGCACGACGGCGGCCCGGACGGGCGCATGTCCGAGGGCGTGCTCGCCAGCAACGCCGTGCTCCTGCTGTTCGCCGGGCACGAGACCACGGTCAATCTGATCGCCCACAGCGTGCTCACCCTGCTGCGGCACCCCGAGGCGCTGGAGGAGCTGCGCCGCCGCCCCGACCTGATCGTGCCCGCGGTGGAGGAGCTGCTGCGGTTCGAGTCGTCGGTCCAGTTCTGGCACACCCGCTCCGCCGTCGAGGACATCGACATCGCGGGCACCACCATCCCCGCGGGCGCGCCGATCTTCCTGGTGTACGGGTCGGCGAACCGTGACCCGCAACGGTTCGCCGACCCCGACCGGCTCGACCTCGAACGCCCCGACAATCAGCACCTGGGCTTCAGCCAGGGCATCCACTTCTGCTTCGGCGCTCCGCTGGCCCGGCTGGAGGTGCAGGTGGCAGTCGAAGAGTTCGTCCGCCGCGTGGAGAATCCGCGGCTGGTCGCCGACCCGCCGCCGTACCGTCACAACCAGATCTTCCGCGGCCCGCGCCACGTCCTGGTCGACATCGACGGGATCCGCGACTGACCCGGATTGCGGGCACAAGGATCGCTGCCCGGGTCTTCGACTCGCGGAGAGCGTCTTCCCCTACGGCGCTTTCGCCGTCTGTCTCGTCAAGAGTGACGGAACCCTCACTTCTCCTTGGGTGAGTCATTGCGTAGATGACGATACTGTCCATAAATGACGAAATCGTCATCACTGAGAGCCGGCGGTCCCCCCGTCCGAAGCGCGGGCCTGCACACAGCAGGTCCTCCGTACCGCTGCATGCGTCTGCGAGCGCACCCACGCATCCTACGAGAACGGCAGATCAGGGAATGATGTCCGCGATGACCGACACCACCACGGTAAGTCCCGAGCACGCGGTCAAGGCGCTGCTGAGCGAGTACGAGGCCCTGAAGGCGGAGGAGCGGCAGCGGATCGGCGTGCGCGGCCAGTTGCTGTACGCCGTACTCACCGCGGTCGCCGGCATCAGCACTGCCACCACGACCGTGGGCCGGCTGGAGTTGCTGTTGCTGCTGCCCCTGGCCACCACGGTGCTGGGCTGGGCCTACGTCGCCAACGATCACAAGATCACCGTCATCGCGCGGTACGTCCGCGGCCGGCTGGGGCCGAGCCTGGTCGGCCTCGTCGAGGACGGCTCGGGTGACATCGGCGTGTTCACGTGGGAGAACTACCACCGCGAGGATCCACGCCGCCCCTCTCGCAAGCGGCTACAGCTGGCGGTGGACCTGGTTGCGTTCTGCGTGCCCGCGCTGACCGCCCTCACCCTGCTCTGGCTGCTGGGCCCCGACACTCCACTGGTCCGGATCGGCTCGGCCGCCGCGCTGGCCGCGGTGATGATCCTGGCGACCCAGATCATCCGCTACGCGGATGTAGCCGGTCCCGCGCAGCGGGCATGATCCGCCGCACCGAAGCAGACCGATGAGCGGCGCCGTCTCACTCGCTGCATGCGGGCCGCGGTCTCATGGCAGGGGACCGGCGCGGTTCACAGCCATCCGCTCCTTGCGCAGCAGCCGGTGCACGATGATCACGGCGACGACCATGACGGTCAGGGCCAACGGGTAGCCCAGCAGCCAGTGCAGCTCGGGCATGTAGTCGAAGTTCATGCCGTAGATACCGGCGATCATGGTGGGCACGGCGATGAGGGCCGCCCAGGAGGAGATCTTGCGCATGTCGGCGTTCTGCTGCATCGCCGCCTGGCTCTGCTCCCGGCCCACCAGGGCCAGGTGCGCGCTCAGGACGCTGGTCAGCAGCTCGTTGCGCTCGTCGACCTGGGCGTCCACCCGCAGCAGGTGGTCCAGCACGTCCCGGAACTGCTCCCGGTTGACCGAGCACAGCTCCACCCGGCCCTTGACGATCTCCTCCAGCACCGGGATCAGCGGGTCCTGCGCGGTGCGGAACTCCAGCACCTCCCGCTTGAGCTGGTAGATGTCGGCGGTGACGTCGGCGTGTTCCCCGCTGAACACCCGGTGCTCCAGCGCGATCAGATCGCTCTAGATCTCGTGGCTGATGCGGCCGTAGGCATCGACGACCTGGTCGCAGATCCCGTACAGCACCGCGGCGGGCCCGGAGGCCAGCAGGTCGGGGTCGGATTCCAGGCGGCGGCGCACCGCGCCCAGCGGGGCGGCCTCGCCGTGCCGGACGCTGATCGCTCGATTCTTGAACACCCCTGTCCCCAGGGGGACGGGGCGGGTTAGGGTCGAACACGACAGATCGCGGGGGCCCGGCGAACCGGGCTGAGATAGCGGCTGAGACGGCCGCTGACCGCTGGAACCTGACCGGGTAATGCCGGCGTAGGGAGAGATCGAGTCGTCATGACCGACACTGCGATGACACATGCGCGCAAGGTGTATCTGCACGGGACGCGGGAGGACCTGCGGGTGCCGATGCGGGAGGTGCCGCTCAGCGATGGCGGCGCCGTAGTGCTGTACGACACCTCTGGGCCGTACACCGACCCGGACCACGACGCCGACGTGCGGCGCGGGCTGCCCGCGCCACGTGCGGCCTGGATCGCCGGCCGCGGCGACACCACCTCGTACACCGGCCGTGCCGTGCGGCCTCAGGACGACGCGCGGCGTTCCGGAGACCCGCTGCGGATGGCGGCCGCGTTCCCCGAGCGGTCGCCGCGCCGGGCGAGTGGTTCGGGTGCGGTGACGCAGCGCGCGTACGCGCGGCGTGGCGAGATCACTGCGGAGATGGAGTTCGTCGCGCTCCGCGAAGGGGTGGACCCCGAGGTCGTCCGGATCGAGCTGGCGGCGGGCCGGGCGGTGCTGCCCGCCAACGTCAACCATCCCGAGCTCGAACCGATGATCATCGGGCGGAAGTTCCTGGTGAAGGTCAACGCCAACATAGGCAATTCAGCGGTGTCGTCCTCGATCGAGGACGAGGTGGCCAAGATGACATGGGCGACCCGCTGGGGCGCGGACACCGTGATGGATCTGTCGACCGGCCGGGACATCCACACCACCCGGGAATGGATCCTGCGTAATTCGCCTGTCCCGGTCGGGACGGTGCCGCTCTACCAGGCCGTGGAGAAGGTCGGTGGCGACCCGGCCGAACTGACCTGGGAGGTCTTCCGTGACACCGTGATCGAACAGGCCGAGCAGGGCGTGGACTACATGACGGTGCACGCGGGCGTGCTGCTGGAGTACGTGCCGCTGACGGCGCGCCGCCGTACCGGCATCGTGTCGCGGGGCGGTTCGATCATGGCGGCGTGGTGTCTGGCGCATCACCGGGAGAACTTCCTGTACACCCACTTCCGGGAGCTGTGCGAGATCTTCGCAGCGTACGACGTGACCTGGTCGCTGGGCGACGGGTTGCGGCCCGGATCAATCTCCGACGCCAACGATGAGGCGCAGTTCGCCGAACTGCGCACTCAGGGTGAACTGACGCGGATCGCGGCCGAACACGACAACCAGGTGATGAACGAGGGTCCTGGACACGTCCCGATGCACAAGATCAAGGAGAACGTCGACCTGCAGCGGGAGTGGTGCGACGACGCGCCGTTCTACACGCTCGGGCCGCTGACCACCGATATCGCGCCAGGGTACGACCACATCACCTCGGCGATCGGAGCGGCGATGATCGGCTGGTACGGCACCGCGATGTTGTGCTACGTCACGCCCAAGGAGCATCTGGGGCTGCCGGACCGCGACGACGTCAAAGCAGGTGTGATCGCCTACAAGATCGCCGCGCACGCCGCGGACCTGGCCAAGGGCCATCCGGGCGCGCAGGCGTGGGACGACGCGCTTTCGGACGCGCGGTTCGACTTCCGGTGGGAGGACCAGTTCAATCTCTCGCTCGACCCCGCGACGGCACGGGCCTTCCATGACGCGACGTTGCCCGCGGCTCCCGCGAAGACCGCGCATTTCTGCTCCATGTGCGGCCCGCACTTCTGCTCCATGAAGATCACGCGTGACGTCCGGGCATACGCCGCCGAGCGCGGCCTGGACGACGCGCAGGCCCTGGCCGAGGGCATGCGCGAGAAGGCCGCCGAGTTCAACGCGTCCGGGGGCCGCATTCACCTCCCGATCTCGCGCACCGACCTCACCTGAACCGATCTCGCCGATGCCCTGCTCTCACCGCCGGCCGTCAGGCGGCGGTGAGGTTCAGTCGGGGTGTTCGTCTTCGGCCAGGAGCGGCCATGGGAGTTGATGTGGGTCCGAACGGGGGGGCAGAGTGCACGGCGGTCCTCGGAGGTGAGACGGTCGGCCCATTCGGGAGCGCGGAGGACGGCTTGCAGGAGCTAGGTGTTGACGTGGACGAGCGCGGACTGGAGCAGGCGCAGGACGAGCCCGCGGCCAGGTAGGCGAACACCATCGCCTCAGGTCCTCTGTGGTACGCGACAGTGGCGCCCGGCGGGGCGAGGTGGTCGAGGGGACGGTCAAGGTTTGCGCGCGAGGGCGAGCCTGGACTGCTGATGGGTCACGGAGCCAAGGCGTCCGTCCAAACCGAGGAGCTGCTGATCGCGATGACCTATATATTTCGGGACTTACAGCGTGAAAGTGGGTGGGCCATGCAGCTCGAGCTACGCCATCTGCGGACGCTGTGCGTGATCGCGGACGTCGGAAGCCTCAGCCGTGCCGCCCCGGCGATCGGCATCTCGCAGCCTGCCCTGACGGGTCAGCTCCATCGGATCGAGGCCGCCCTGGGAGGTCAGGTCTTCCGTCGTGGCCGCCTGGGCGTCACCCCGACCCCGTTCGGCATGTTCGTCCTGAGCCGGGCCCGTTCGATCTTGATCAGCTTCGACGAGCTGCTCGGCGGAGCCGAGCCCGAGCCCGCGACCACGGGGGTGCGCGTCGGCGGCTATCACACTCCCGTGCTGACCGGGTTGTTGCAACGGCTCTTCGAGATGCCCGGCGCCCGCGTCACCGTTCGCACGGAGTACTCGCCGCGCCTGCTGCTGGATCTGCTGGCCTCCCGCCGCCTCGACGTGGCCACCCTGGTCGACTATCCGGGCCACGAGCTGCCGGCCATGGCGACGGTCGGGACCCGCGTCATCGCCGTCGAGCCGGTCGCGGTCGCCCTTTCCGCCGGGCATCCGCTCGCCGATCGCGACGCGATCCCCCTGTCCGAGCTTGCGGACGAGGACTGGCTGGTCACGCCTCCGGACGGCGCCGGCTGGCCGGAGTACTTCTACACCGCCTGCCAGGAGGTCGGGTTCGCGCCCCGGGTCCGGCACATGCTGACCGAGCCCGACATGATCCGCTCGCTCGTCGCTGAAGGGCGGGCGGCCGCCCCCTGTCAGGCGACCCTCAAGCTCGGTCCGGACGTGGTCGTACGCCCGCTGACCGGCGCCGCGTTGTGGATGCGTCACCTGCTCGCCTGGCGGCTCGGCGGTTCCATCGCCGACCGTGTCGATGAATGGGCCGCTCTGGCCGCCGACGCGCACCGGGCCGCCGTCGCCGACGTCCCGGGCCTCGCCGGAAGACTGCGCGGCGAGGCCCGGGACCCCCACGACTCCGGCCTGATGGACGGCGCGAATCCGCCGACGGTGGCCTGACGAGTGGACCGATCCCCATAGCCTGCGGCATGTCCGGCTTTTCCATCACTCCCGCGTTATGCGGGTTCGGGATAGGACCGGCGACCGAGATGTCCTGAATGATCCTCTCCGGGAGGACTCATGTTCAGACGCATCGCGGCCGCACTGACGGTCGCCACCATCCCTGTGTCCCTTCTCGTCGCCCCGGCCCAAGCCGATGAGCCCACGGCTGACGAGCCCCCGGCCGCGACCGTGGTGCCCGTCCAGGTCACCGGCGACCCGGCGAAACGGTTCAATCTGGTGATCCTCGGCGACGGCTACACCACCGGGGACATGGCGACCTTCCGGCAGAACGTCGACAGGCACCTCAACGTGCTGTGGAGCATCGAGCCCTACAAGTCGTACCGCAGCTACTTCAACGTGTACCGGGTGGAGATCCCCTCGAAGGACTCCGGCGTCAGCTGCGACCCCGGTCCCTCGTCCCCCAAACGCGACACACCCCTTTCCATGTCGTTCTGGAGCGGCTGCCGCTCCGACGGCGTCCAGCGGCTGCTGCTGATGGACAACGCCGCCGCGGACAAGTACGCCGCCCTGGTCCCGGGCGTGGTGCCGGCCAACCGACAGATCCTCGCCCTGGCCAACAGCACCATGTACGGCGGGGCCGGGGGCACCTTCGCCACCGCCTCGGGCGGCAACGCGCTGTCCGCGCTGATCTCCCCCCACGAACTCGGGCATTCCCTGGGCGGCCTGCAGGACGAGTACGACTACTACCGGCGAGGTGTGCCCGGCGGCCCCTACTCCGGAGAGGAGCCCGACTCGGTCCACCACACGCTGCTCACCGAGCCGCAGATGCTGCAGCAGCGCAAGAAGTGGTGGCGGTGGCTGGGCGAACGCAGCGAGGCCGGCGGCCGGATCGGCCGTCACGAAGGCGGCATGTACTTCAGCCAGGGCATCTGGCGGCCCAGCCAGCACTCGATCATGAAGTCACTCGGCTATTACTACGACCAAGTGGGCCGCGAGGTCATGACCCAGGCCATCAGCCGGAAGACCAGCCTCATCCAGGACGCCACTCCTGCCGGCACCATCGGAGCGGACCGCGTTCTGTGGGTGGAGACGCTGCATCCGGTCAGCCATCCGCTGCGCGTCTCCTGGACCGTCGACGGCAGGTTCGCCGGCGACGGGCACGACCTCGAACTGCGCCGTCTTCGCCTCCGCCCGGGCCGCCACACGGTCAGTGTTCGCGTGGACGACCCCACGGACTTCATCCGCGACCCGGACATCCGCGCGTCCTTCGCCCAGACGCGTTCCTGGACGGTCGACACCTCGATCCGTACGTCCCCCGACACGGCGACACCGGCGTTCACCACCACCACGCCCACCGACCAGCCCGTGGGAGCCGACAGCGTCATCTACGCCGAGACCACCCACCCCGCCACCCGGGCGCCGCGCATCACCTGGCGGATCAACGGCCGGCCCGTCCACGCCGACCGCGACCTCGAACTGAGCGACCTGCCTTCGGGCACGCACCTCGTCACCGCCACCGTGGGCTCCACGACCAAGACCTGGACCGTGGACGCCGTCGCGCCGACCGTCACCGTGGAGACGGCCCAGCCGCCCGCCAAAGACCAGCTCACCTTGAGACTGAACCCCGCCGACGACCGTCCCGGAAACGTGGTCGCCGAATTCCGGGTCGACGGAGACGGCTGGTACAACTACTACGGCTGGCCGACCGATTCCAACAGCCCCTTCCTGTTCACCAAGGAGGGGACGAACATCGACGGGTTGATCTACGGCAAACTCGCCGCGGGCCGTCACACCATCGAGTACCGAGCCGTCGACGCCGCCGGAAATCACGCCGAGCCGCGCCGCGTCACCGTCACCCTGGACTGATCAAGCAGGCATGGATGTATGGCGGGGCTGGTCCCAAGCGCGGTGAGCACGACAGAAGGGGCCGTCACGGATGACCTGTCACGGCCCCTTCGCCGCGTCCCTTCTACTTCTTGGCCGAGGTGACCTCCACGATCGCTCCCATGTTGCCGGGGAGCGGAGCGACCAGGCGGAGCTGTACGCCCAGCGCCTTTCCTTCGTCACCGGGGTTTCCGGTGCCGAGCTTGTGCCCGTTGAGCTCCTGTCCGTAGAACTCGCCGGCCGGGGTCCCGTCGGCGTGCACGACCCGGGTCGTGTACGGCTGGCCGCCCGACGACGGCACGACGACGGACGCCGCCCCGTTGCGGAGCACGGGCTGCCCGTCCCTGATCTCCAGACCGGGGTACCACGTCCTGGCGTCGGTGAAGCGGGTGATCGGACTCTGTGCGGGAAGGCTGGTGCAGTAGACGGCCGAGTCCTCCAGGCATTCCCGCTGCGGGTAGGTGCCGAAGAAGGTGAACGCCGCGTTGGAGCTCTGGATGCGTGCGGTCATGTTCTTGTGCCAGCCGGGATCGTGCTGGGCGGCCTCTCCGGTACGACGCAGCGGATCGAAATGCGAGTCGAGCACGAGCAGCCGTCCCTTGGACCCGATCGAGGGAGGGTCGTACCGGTAAGTGTCCACGTCGTTCCACTCGTAGCGCGCGTCGCCGTACGTCACCACCAGGCCCGGCGCGTTGTACTTGACGCGTTCGACGTTCTGGATGCCGTCCCGGCTGATCGTGTGGTCGTATCCCCAGGCCAGGCCCTTGTCGAAGCCGTCGGTGTTGCGCCACTCGGCGAAGTAGTAGTGCCTGGTCCTGGCGACGCCGTCATTGAGCGTCCAGCCCGGCCCCTTGGTGTTCGCGAAGGATTCGGCGACGCCGGTCCAGCCGTTCGCGCCGCCCTCGACGTCATCGCTCCAGATCGTGGCGCCCGAGGAGGTCAGGGAGAAGTCGTCGGACAGCCAGCCGCGCTCGTTGGTGTTGGCGTCGGTGGCGTAGCGTAGCCGCAACTGGACGGTCTTGCCCGCGTACGCCGACAGGTCGACGTAGTCGTGCCGCCAGCCGTCGGAAGTGCCGGTCAGGCCGTACTTCTTCTTACCGTAGTCGCGCAGCCTCCCGTTGGGGTCGCCGTAGCCGTCGTCGGTCGAGACGAGCTGTCCCGCCTCGTTGTAGATCTTCTGCTCGGTCCAGGTCGCCCCGCCGTCGGTGGAGATCTCGACGAAGCCGAAGTCCCACTCGTTCTCGATGACGTAGTTGTCCCACATCCACCAGCGCGCGTCCGCGGGGACCTGGATCGTCCGGCTCAGCCGTACGTCTGCCCAGTTCTGTGTGTTGTCCGACCACCAGGCCCTGGTCCCGCTGTGCGGAGTGGCCAGCGGGAACTCCTTGTCGGGCAGGTTGACCATGACGCCGTCCCGCGTGAGCCTCGGCGTACGGGATGCCTGCCCGAGCGTCACGTACTGGGTGCGGGAGCCGGGGTTGATCACCTTCGGGTCGGCCCAGCCGAGGATCCATTTGTCCCACAGGCCCATGTGCGTGGGCATCGACTGGAACAGCACCCCGGTATGCGAGCCGGCCGACATCAGGTCCCAGAAGCCGACGCTGCTGTCGCTGCTCGGCCCCTGGCTGTCGTAGAGGTCGGGCAGACCCAGGTCGTGGCCGTACTCATGGCCGAAGATGCCGACCCCGGCGTTCTCGCCCTGCATGATGTAGTTGGAGATCTTGATGTCCGTCCCGGGAATCGGGTAGCCGCCCTGGACGGTGCTGGAGTGCGCCCACAAGGCGAACGTCCCCTGTGCGCCGCCCCCGGCCAGCTTGTCCTCGCCCGCGTGCACGATGACCAGGTGGTCGATCACGCCGTCGGGTTCGGCGAAGTCGCCGTCGCGGTCGGCGTCGCCGACGTCCTCGACGTCGTAGTCGGCCCACGGAAAGCTCGGATTCCGGGCGGCGAGGGCGTTGACGGCGTCGACCGGGAGTTGCTGAGCTCCGTTCGGGTAGCGGGGGTTGCTCGGGTGACCGGCGTTGTCCTGGACGGGTTGTCCGCAGCGGCCGGCGCCGTAATAGGCCTCGGAATGCGGGAGCGTCAGCCAGCCGACGGCTTCGCCGGTGATCGTGTACGCGCCCTTCGACATCTCCTGGTACAGGCCCTTGAGGCTGCCGGAGACATCGATGCCCTTCTTGCCGTCGCGGGGGTCGGTGAGGTCGGTACGGATCCGCTGGGTGACACCACGGTCGGAGTAGAGCATGTCGTTGTAGTGCTTGGCGCTGAAGTCCTTCACCCAGTACGTGAAGTTGTCCTTGCCGCTGGCGGCCGGGTCGGGAAGCCGGTTGTGGACGGGCCCGCCGATCCTGGCTCCGGGGGGCTCGGTGACGCAGTCGTTCTGGTCCCCGGTGGTCTTCGGATGGCTGTAGCCGGAGAAATCGTCTCCGGCGGTGTCGCTGAACTCCACCAGCAACGTCAGCAGCTTCGCGGTCTTGGTGACCTTCGACTTCTTGTGGATGAACTCGAACGGGTTCTGCCCGGTGCGCAGCGCCTCGTCCTGCCGTGTGGCCAGCACCCTGGCAGTCACCGGGTTGCCCTCGGTGGTGCCCTTGACGGGGCGGGGTGTGGCTACGTGCTTGGTGCCGGGCCGCTCCTCGAGGGGGTCGGTGGCGACCAGCGGGTCGTCGTAGTTGAGGTAGTGATCGGCCGGCCGCGGCTCGTAACGGGCGCCGCTCGGCTGGTCGCCGATGATCCCTCCTCCGACGGTTGTCGCCGCGACGAGCCCGAGGGCGGCTAAGAGATGCTTTGACACGGTGTTCCTCTCAGCTGGGGCGGAGAAATGCCAAGAGGGACGTTAGAAGTCATGGACATGCAGTGCAATATCACATTGCTAACGATGCTCGTGCGCCTTGAATCTCGGAGACCGGGCGCGCGCCCATAGTTCGGGAGCTATGGCAAGCGGGATTATCCACGCTGGAGCAAGGCGCCCACGCTTGGGACAAGACCCCCCAGCACAAGGAGTCCCCCATGCGCCATGCACTCTGTATGGTGGCGAGCGCGCTGTTGGTCAGTGCGCTGACCGTCAGCCCGGCTCTCGCCGAACCCCGCCCGAACTCCGCCGGACAGCCGACCGAATGGGTGGAGGTGTTCGCCGAAGACGGGACGATCCAGCAGGTGAAGATCCCCAAGCGTGCACAGCCGCGCACGTCGTTCGCCGTTCCGCCGCCCGTGAACGTGACCGCGCTCCAGCAGACCGGACCGTCCGCTCAGCGGTTCGACCTGGTCTTCGTGGGCGACGGCTATACCAGTTCCGAACTGGGACTCTTCCACGCGCACGCGGCGGAGAAGTGGGCGTTCCTGCAGACGGTGGAGCCGTTCAGGACGTACAAGAACTCCTTCAACGTGTGGATGGTCGACGTGATCTCCCCGCAGTCCGGAGTCGACAACGACCCGACCCAGGGCATCTCCCGTAATACCGCCCTCGGGATGGGGTTCTGGTGCGGGGGCACCGAACGCCTCCTGTGCGTGAACGAGAACGCGGCCCGGGCTTACGCGGCCAACGCCCCACAGGCCGATCAGATCCTCGCCTTAGGCAACTCCACCAAGTACGGAGGAGCCGGCGGTGGCGTCGCCACGGCCTCGGGCGGCAACACCAGTTCGGGATGGATCGTCGCCCACGAGCTCGGCCACTCGATGGCCGATCTCGCCGACGAATACGACTACCCCTATGGCCGCTACACCGGGGGCGAACCCTACGAACAGAACGTCAGCATCTACCCTGCCGAGACCCAGCGGTACTACCGGCTCAAGTGGTACCAGTATCTCGGTCAGCCCACTCCCGACGGCGGTGTGATCGGCACCTACGAGGGCGCCAGGTATTACCTGTACGGCATCTACCGTCCCTCGGAGAACTCCTTGATGCGCAGCCTGGGGCGCCCGTTCAACACGATCGGGCTCAATGCCATGATCCAGGCCATCCGCGCGAAGACCGGCTGATCGAGCCGCTGTCACGACAGTTCGGCGATCGCTCAGTCGGCCTGATGAAGGCAGCCGCTCAGGGCGAGCCAGGCGGCGTGGTGGGGCTGGCCGGCCAGAGCTTCGCGGTGAGCGTCCGTGGCCAACCGCCACAGCTCGTCGCCACGCCCGGCCAGGGGCCCTTCCCGCCGCCAGGCGATCAGGTGTCGTACGCGCAACGGAGTACCCGCCAGCGGCCGGACGGTGATGTCGGCCTCGGCGCCGAAGGTGGCCAGGCAAGGCGAGATCGCGCCATGGTTCGCGATCAGATCGCGAACCATGGCGACCTCGACCATCACGTGGGCCATCCGTGGGGTGAATCCGGCTTCCTGGCAGGCGGTCAGCAGGTACTCCGGCCAGCCCGCCCCGTCGGGAGGCGACACCACCCAGTCCTCGCCGGCCAGATCGGCCAGGGAGACCTCCGACCGGGAGGCGAGCGGGTGACGGCTGTTGATCGCGATGAAGACGGGCTCGGTGCCGATCGTGCGGATGTCCACGGACGGCACCGAGGGCAGTTCGTGACCGGGATAGTCGATCAGGGTGGCAGCGTCCAGGCGGCGGCCGGCGAGCAGGTCGAGCAGCAGGCGCGGGGAGTGCTCCGTATGAACGGTGAAGGCCGTTCCCAAGGCCTCGTCGAGGCGCTTGAGCAGGCCGCTCAGCATCGGGGTGGCGTACCCGCCGAGACGGATGGGGCTGAGCCCGGCATCGATGTGCTCGACCGTGAGCAGCTCGTCAAAGGTGATGAGAGCCGCGCGGGCGCGGGTCAGGACGAACTGGCCGAAGGGTGTGACCGTGACACCCGTACGGCTGCGGCGGAACAGCCGGCCGCCCAGCGACTCTTCGATGCGCTGGAGCTGAGCGGTGAGTGAGGGCTGGGAGACGCCAAGACGGGCCGCGGCACGACTGAGGCTGCCGGCCTCGGCGATGATCACTACCGTGCGCAAGTGCCGAACTTCCAGTTGCATGGTTCTGTGTCCTCGCGTTCGGCTCCGTCAAGTGAAGACGCACCACGTGAGGTGTAAAATTGCACGTAGGACAGGGGCTTGACAAGACCCATTTTCTGGTAGCTGAGCCCATGGGTGAAGGCGGCGAAGCGGTCCTGTCCGGGTGTGCCGCAGTCGGTGCCGCGGCCGAGCAAGCAGCGCGGCGACGGAGGTCAAGGCGCTCATCACCAGCGAGAAGCTTCGCCAGGACACGGCTCCGTAACGCTCCTTGCCTCTACAATTTCACACTACTATTTTACATGTCACACCGTCTGACGCCCACAACGGAGTGGCCATGTCGAAGAAGATCGGTTTACTGGCGATCGCAGTGCTGCTGTCGGCAGCAGGTTGCGGAGGCGGCGGGAAGCCGGAAGCATCCTCCGCCGTCACGAAGGGCGGGACGCTCACTGTCCTGGCCGTCAGCGACTTCGACCACTTAGACCCCGCACGTAACTGGACCATGCCGGCCATCATGTTCGGCACCCGCCTGCTCTATCGAACGCTCGTCACCTTCAAGGCCGGCAGCTCGGAGATCGTGCCCGATCTGGCCACCGATCTCGGCACCTCCGAGGACGGTGGCAAGACCTGGAAGTTCACCCTCAAGGACGGCTTGAAATACGAGGACGGCACCCCCGTCAAGACCGCGGACATCAAGCACAACGTCGAGCGTTCCATGGCGCCTGACATCAGCGGTGGTCCCGACTACGCGCAGCGGCTTCTCGTCGGAGGTGCCGAGTACAAGGGGCCCTACGGGGGCGAGCATCTGGCGTCGGTGGAGACCCCCGACGACAAGACGATCATCTTCAAGCTCAAGCGAGCGGCGGGGGAGTTCCCTTACACCGTCACTCTGCCCACCTTCTCGCCGGTGCCCGAGGCGAAGGACACCAAGGTCGAATACGACAACCGACCCTTCTCCACCGGGCCCTACAAGATCGATGGGTACCAACGCGGCAAGGAACTCGTACTGACGCGCAACAAGTACTGGGACCAGGGAACCGACCCGGTACGGCTGGCGCTGCCGGACAAGATCCACGTCAAGCAGGGGCAGGACAAGGACACCATCACCGACAGGCTCATCGCCAGCTCGGGTGAGGATGCCACGAGCGTGCCGTGGGGTTCGGCCGGACCGCAGAGTCTGTCGAAGATCCTGCCCAACCCCCAGGCGAAGGAACGCCTGTTCACGGGTCCGACCGGCTGCACGAGCACGCTGGTCTTCAACCTCAACAAGAAGCCCCTGGACAATCCGAAGGTACGACAGGCGATCTACAGCGCGATCGACAAGGAGTCCGTGCAGACGGCGATGGGCGGGCCGAACATGGCCGACATCGCCACCGCGTATCTGCCCCCCGCGATGACCGACGGGACCAAGCAGGACGTGTTCCAGATCCCGCCCACCGGTGACGTCGCGAAGGCCAAGGCGCTCCTGGCCGAGGCCGGAGTCACCACCCCGCTCAAACTCAAGCTCACCGCCAGCACCGGTTCGAGCACCCCCGTCGAGGTGTCGATCCAGGAGAGCCTGAAGAAGATCGGCGTCGAGGTCGAGATCAACCCGGTGGACGGTTCCGTGTACTACGACACCATCGGGGATCAGGGAAAGGCCGACGAACTCGCCACATACGGCTGGTGCCCGGACTATCCCAATGGGTCAAGCTTCCTGCCCCCGCTGTTCGACAGCCGGAGCGTGAAGCAGACCGGTAACAGCGGCAACGTCGCGTTCTTCAAGGATCCGGCGATCGACAAGAAGATCGACGAAATCTACGCCATCACCGATGCGGCGGCTTCTGGGAAGGCATGGCGGGATCTCGACGCGCAGATCATGCGACAGCTCCCGCAGGCGCCGCTGTACCTGGAGAAGCGCGGCTACATCATCGGTAAGAACGTCGTCGGCGCGGTCAATCACCCGGTCTGGGCCGCCCAGCTCGACTACGCCGTGATCGGCGTGAAGAAGTCATCGTGAGTGTGGCGGCAGGCGAGGTCGCCGCGAAGACGCCACGGGCCGCGCGGTCGCCCGGCCGGCTCGCACTCGCCAGGCTACGCGCGGATCGCCCGGCGATGGCCGGGCTGGTCGTCGTGCTGATCCTGGTCCTCCTGGCCGCACTGGCCCCGGTGATCACCGCGTGGACCGGCTGGGCTCCGGAGACCTTCGACAAGACAGCCATCGACCCGAACATGGGCGGCCTCCCCAAGGGGGCCTGGGGAGGCATCGGCACCGAGCACCTTCTCGGAGTCGAGCCGGTGACCGGCCGTGACGTGCTCAGCCGCATCCTGTACGGCGGCCAGATCTCGCTGCTGATCGCGATGCTCGCCACCGCGATCACCGTCGTCACCGGTCTCGTGCTCGGCCTGCTCGCCGGCTTCCTCGGCGGCTGGGCGGACACGGTGATCAGCCGGATCATGGACCTCCTCATGTCCTTCCCCAGCCTCATCTTCATGATCGCGATCCTGTCCGTGGTCCGTGACGTCAACCGCATCGTCCTGCTCGTCGCGGTTCTCTCGGTCTTCGGCTGGACGGTCGTGGCCAGGATCGTGCGGGGACAGGTCCTGACCATCAAGCACCGCGAATACGTCGAGGCCGCGCGAGTCGGGGGTGGAATGACCGGTTACATCCTTCTCAAGGAGATCCTTCCCGGCCTCACCGCGCCGATCCTGGTCTACGCGACGCAAGCCGTCCCCGCCTACGTCGGCGCCGAGGCTGCACTCAGCTTCCTCGGCGTCGGCGTGCGACCGCCCACCCCGTCCTGGGGACAGATGATCAACAACGCTCGCGGCTGGTTCATGACCGATCCCGTCTACCTGGCGGTGCCCTGCGCGTTCCTGGGGCTCACCGTGCTCGCCTGCACCCTGCTCGGTGACGGCCTGCGGGACGCCTTCGATCCGAAGGCGGTGCGAGCATGATCGTCTATGCGCTTCGCCGCCTGGGTGCGATCGCCCTGATCATGCTGGTCATCTGTGCCATCACCTTCGCCATCTTCTACTTGCTGCCCGACGATCCGGCACTGGACGCATGCGGCAAGAGCTGCACCAGCGCACGGCTGGCCGACGTCCGGCACGCGATGGGTCTCGACCAGCCGGTGCTCACCCAGTTCCTGTCCTATCTGAGCGGCATCTTCGCCGGCCGTACCCTGGGGACCTCGGGCCTGGACTGCGCCGCGCCCTGCTTCGGCTATTCCTGGCAGTACGCGAGCCCCGTCTGGGACCTGCTGCTCGACCGTCTCGGGGTCAGTGCCTCCCTGGCGGCAGGCGCCGCCGTGCTCTGGCTGGTCGTGGGCGTGCTTCTGGGGCTCATGGCCGCCCTGCGCAAGGGATCGCTGCTGGACCGAGGCATCGTGCTGTCCGCGCTGGCGACGACGTCAGCGCCGGTCTATCTCATCGCCGCCCTGCTGATCTACTTCGTGATCCTCCAGGGTGAACTGCTGCCTTTCCCCGACTACCAGCCAGTCCTGGACAACCCCGCCGCCTGGGTCGCCAGTTTGATCCTGCCGTGGATCACGCTCGCCGCCCTGTACGCCGCCATGTACATCCGGCTCACGCGCGCCTCGATGATCGAGACGATGGCCGAGCCCTACATCCGGACAGCGCGCGCCAAAGGCTTGCCCGAGCGGACCGTCGTGGTCAAGCACGGCCTGCGCTCGACCATGACGCCGATCCTCACGATCTTCGGTATCGACCTGGGCGGCCTGCTCGCCGGAGCCATGATCACGGAGACCATGTTCGGACTTCCCGGGCTGGGCAAACTCACGTTCGACGCGATCGGCAAATCCGACCAGCCGGTGGTGCTCGGCGTGACCCTGCTGGCGGCCCTCTTCATCACGCTGGCCAACCTCGTCGTCGACCTCCTCTACGGCGTCATCGATCCCCGGGTGAGGTACGCATGAGCCTCCTGAGTGTCGACAACCTGTCGGTCGCCTTCGGTCGCGTGCGCGTGGTGGACGGCGTGTCGTTCAGCGTTGATCGCGGACGCACGCTGGGCATCGTCGGGGAGTCCGGCTCGGGCAAGTCCGTCTCCACGCTCGCGATCATGGGACTGCTGCGCGGTGCGAGCGTCACCGGCTCCGTCACCTTCGACGGTGAGGAACTGGTGGGAGCGCCGGCGGAGCGACTGCGATCGCTGCGTGGCGCACGCCTGAGCATGATTTTTCAGGATCCGCTCTCCTCGCTGCATCCCTTCTACACGGTGGGGGAGCAGATCGCCGAGGCATACCGGCTCCACAAGAAGGCCTCACGCAAGGTCGCACACGAACGTGCCGTCGAGATGCTCGGCGAAGTGGGCATCCCCGCGCCGCGCAGACGTGCGCGCGAACACCCGCACCGTTTCTCGGGCGGCATGCGCCAGCGCGTGATGATAGCCATGGCGCTGGCGTGTGAGCCCGACCTGTTGATCGCCGATGAGCCGACCACCGCGCTGGATGTCACCGTGCAGGCGCAGATCCTGGAGCTCATCCAGCGTCTCCAGTCCGAATACGGCCTGGGCATCATCATGATCACTCACGACCTGGGCGTCGTGGCGCGCATCGCCGACGACGTCCTGGTCATGTACGGCGGGCGAGCCGCCGAGCGCGCGGCCTCGGCGCGCGTCTTCGATGACCCGCGGCATCCCTACACGCAGGGGCTGCTCGCGTCGGTACCCGGGCTCGGGCGAGGAACTGAGGGGCCTGGTGGCGGCAGGTTGCGGGCGATCCCCGGCAACCCGCCCCTACCGTCGGCGTTCCCGCCCGGGTGCCGGTTCCATCCTCGTTGTTCGGTGGCCTTGGACATCTGCGCGACCGAACAGCCCGCCCTGCTGGGGACGGTGCGCCAGGTCGCCTGCCACCGTGAAGGAGAGCTGTGATGAAAAGCGTGCCCGCGGCACTGGACGCGCCGACCGTACCGGGCTCCACGCCCCTGCTGGAGGTCCGGGACCTGGCCATGAGATTTCCAGGTGGTGTCAAGGCAGTCGACGGGGTCGGCTTCGAGGTGGCTCAAGGCGAGACACTCGGCCTGGTCGGTGAGTCGGGATGTGGCAAGTCGACCACTGGCCGGATGATCGTCCGCCTGCTGGAGCCGACCTCGGGCACCGTGCATCTCAACGGGCAGGACATCACGCACCTGAGCCGGCGGGAATTGCTCCCGCTGCGCGCGAGCATGCAGATGATCTTCCAGGACCCGCTCTCCTCGCTCAATCCGCGGCACACGGTGAGCCAGATCGTGGCCGGTCCGCGCAGGGTGCTCGACCGCGATCAGGTGATCGAACTGCTGGAGAGGGTCGGGCTCGCTCCGGAGCATGCCGACCGATTCCCGCACGAGTTCTCTGGAGGCCAGGCCCAACGGGTCGGAATCGCCCGCGCGCTGGCCAACGGGCCGGAACTCATCGTCTGCGATGAAGCTGTCTCAGCTCTGGACGTCTCGATCCGTGCGCAGATCATCAACCTCCTCTCCGACCTCCAGGAGGAACGGGGGCTCGCCTACCTGTTCATCGCGCACGATCTGTCGATCGTCCGGCACGTATGCACGCGGGTCGCGGTGATGTACCTGGGCCGCATTGTCGAGATCGGGCCGGTGGCGTCCCTGTATGCGGATCCGGCCCACCCCTATACGCGCGCCCTGCTGTCCGCCGTACCCGTCGCGGATCCGAGGATCGAAGCGGTTCGCGAGCGGATCGTCCTGCGCGGTGATCCACCGTCGCCCGCGGCCCCACCGCCTGGTTGTTCGTTCCACCCGCGCTGCGCCCTGGCTCAGCGCCGCTGCGAGGTGGAGGCGCCCCAGCTCCGCGAGGTACGAGGACGAAAGGTGGCCTGCCACTACGCAGAGATCTCGGGCTGACTGCCTCGCAGCGTCGAGGAACCGCCGATCATGATCACAATCCGATGGGGCCCGTCCGGGTTCACAGTGGTGAGCGCTAACATCATGTGACACCGTACGGGTGGTCGGATTGTCAGAAGTGTGAGGCGTGATGTCGGAGCCATTGAACCTTCCGGATCTCGGTGTACGGGAGAACATCCGGCAGAAGGTCGCCAACGCGTTGCGCGCGGCGTTGATCGCCGGCGAGATGCGTCCCGGCGTCATCTATTCGGCGCCCGCCCTGGCCGAGAAATTCAACGTCTCCGCCACCCCCGTCCGCGAAGCGATGCTGGATCTGGTCAAGGAGGGCCTGGTCATCGCGATGCGGAACAAGGGCTTCCGGGTGACCGAGCTCTCCGAGCGGGATCTCGACGAGATCATCGAGATCCGTGAGCTGATCGAAGTGCCCGCCATCGCCAAGATCGCCGCGACGGTACCAGGCGACCGGATCCTCAGGCTGAAGGCCTGGGCCGAGGCCATTGTGGCCGCGGCCGAGGAGGGGGACCTGGTCCGCTATGTCGAGGCCGACGAGGCCTTCCATCTGAATCTGCTGGCTCTCGCCGGCAACGCCCACCTGGTGGGCACGGTCCGCGAGCTCCGGCATCGCTCCCGGCTCTACGGCATCTCCCGCCTGGCCAAGGGCGGCAAACTCGCCGACTCCGCCCGCGAGCATCTCGATCTGCTCGATGTCGTGGCCTCCGGCGACGCCGAAGCCGCGGCTTCGCTGATGCGCAGGCACCTGCGCCACGTACGAGGCATCTGGGCCGACAGCCCCGAGTCCTGAGTCGCGCGCCATATCGAGAACCCCAGGCCGGTGGCTCCTCGGACATCTTGGAAATGGGTACGGCCTCCGGCGCTGCCGGAGGCCGTACTTCAGTACTTCAGTGTGTGTCAGTAACGGGTGGAGAGGGTCGCGCCGGAGAAGGCACTGGCCCCGTAGAGGCTGATGTAGTGGTACGTGCCGGGACGCAGGTTGGTGACAGTGAGCGTCTCGCCGTTGCCGGAGTTGGTGGACTTGGCGGTGTAGGCGCCGGTCGTGGCCCAGTCACCCGGGTTGAAGTAGAGGTCGGCGTTGCCGCTGCCGCCCGAGACCGTGATGTTCAACGACGTGGTGCCGGCGGGGATGTAGATGGAGAAGTAGGCGTAGTTGCCGCTGGTCGCGGAGATGTCGGCCCGCTGGCAGTTCTTGTCCATGATCTGCGGGTTGGACCCGCCGCAGGTCGGGAGGTCGGACGAGCCGACCGTGACGGTCTTGGACGTGGTCGCGGAGGTGCCGGCGTTGTCGGTGACCTTCAGGGTGACGGTGTAGGTGCCCGCCGCGGCGTAAGGATGCGTGGGGTTGGCGGACGTGGACGACGTGCCATCGCCGAAGGTCCAGGAGCGGGAGGCGATGCTTCCGTCGGGATCGGTCGAGGTGTCGGTGAAGCCGGCGGTGAGCCCGCTGGTGGTCACCGTGAACGAGGCGGTGGGCGGCTTGTTGCCCGAGCCGCCGGAGAGGGTGTCGAGCCAGGCGGTGAAGTCGCTGTTGTAGTTGAGCGACTTGGTGAAGGTGTAGGCGGCGGTGTAGTCGCCTGCCCGGTAGTAGCCGAGCAGCTTGGTCACGTCGGAGCGGTGCTTCTCGACCATGTACCGGACGGCGAGGTAACCCCAGTGGTACGTCCGGTTCACATCGGTGTTCTCATAGGTGGAGTCGAACAGCGTGCTGAGCGCGTACGTGTGCCTGGGCGCCTCGTTCAACGCGGCGGTGTAGGCGAGGTTGCGGTAGGAGTAGGAGACGTATTCGGCCACGCCCTCGATCCACCAGATGTTCGGCTTGACGGTCTCGGCTGCGAAGTCGCCGTAGGTGTCGTAGCGGCCGTCGAGGTAGTGGGTGTACTCGTGGTTGAGGTTCCAGACGCGGGCCGCGAAGCCGTTGTCGGCGGGAGACTGGTAGGCGATGAAACGCGGCTGGTTACCCTGCTTGGACGGGTCGCCTTCCAGGTACATGCCGCCGTTGTCGGTGGCGATGCCGAAGAGGTAGCCGGCGTACTGCTGGTAGTCGCCGACCGAGGCGAAGACGACGATCTCCATGTTCGCGTTGTTGTCGTTGGCGACCGGCTGTCCGCCGTCCTGGACCATGGTGTGGAAGTAGGCGTTCTGGTTGAGCATGCTGGCGCACGCGTCCTGCAACTCCTGCGTCGTCATCCGCTGGGCGACAACGTGCAGCACACCCGGTGAACAGGTGTGGTTCTGCGGCAGGATGGCGGCCTTCACTCTGGTGGGAAGGTCACAGGTGCCGTAGTAGGAGCAGTTGTCGGCATCCTTGTCGTTGGCGACGATCGCGACTCGTATCCACAGCGGTTGCCGGGCGCCCGTGATGGAGGAGTTGTCGAACAGCCCCTTGACGAGCGGGCGCACCTTGCCACGCAGACCGGCGTACTGCAGGAAGCGGGCCAGTTCGCCGCCCGCGTTGACGTCGATGAACTCGGAGTCGCCGCCGATCAGATCCATGTGCCGGCTGGCGAAGTTCCAGAGGCTGTCCACGATGGAGGGATCCGCCTGGACGGCCGCGGGATATCCGGTCACCCATTCACCACGGGTCAGGACGGTGAAGGTGTTGTTCACCGCGTTACGCAGGTACCAGAGCGAGTTGTAGGCGTTGGTGTAGTTGTTGAGCAGCCGCTTCACCACGTACAGGTAGCGGACGTTCTCGCGGGCGCTGTCGATCAGGGTGACCGCTTCGCCGAGCACCTCGCCGTTGGCGTCGGTGGCGTCGTAGGCGTGGCTGTTGGCGTAGAACGCATCCAGTGCGGCCTCAGTGGCACTCGCCAGCGAACTCGTGTACGCGGGCACCGTGTCGGGATTGTTGAACTGGATGTAATAGCCCGCGCGCAGGTAGAGCACCACCTGCTCCGTGCTCGCGGCGTTGGTGCCGTTGTAGGAGGTGGCGTTGGCGCGGAGCGCATTGGCGGCCGTGATCATCTGTGATTCGCGGAACGCGTAGTACTGGTTGGAGCCCGTAAGAGCGAACAGCGTGTTGATGCAGTTAACGGACGCGGCCTTGATGGCGGACACCAGGGCGCTGCCGGTGTTGTTCGTGAAGTCGGACACCGAGCAGGCGGCGGCTGCAGCGGTGTCCGTCTTTAAGAGCGCCTTCGGCGCGTTCTTGGCAGGGGAAAGCAGCGGTTCGCTCTCGGTGGGACGTTGTCGTTGATTGATCGCGTCGGGTGCTTTGGGGTCAGCGATCCTGGTCCGGCCGTCCACCTTCCGGCCGTCCTGCTTGGCGGGCGTGGGTGTGGAGAGCGGCGTGTCGGTGCTTACGGCGAATACCGGAGTGCTTGCCCCGGCTGTGATCAGAGTGATGACGCTGAGTAGCGATACTGCTAGTCGTCGGGCAGACATTTCCCGTCCTTCTCCTTTGGGGGTCGAGGAGAGCGGCCGGCCGACCTCTGTGTGATGTGTAAAATTGCACATGCGACATGTTTTTGACAAGACCTATTTTCCTGCCATTCACCCGTCAGTGAGACGGACCCTCCCGTCAAACGAGGGTGTCGCGATCGCGTTTCGACGGCGTGGCGGTCGCGACCGCAGAGCCCGGACGGGACTTCTCTGACCTGCACCGGAGCACGGTCCTCCGGCCCTGCCGCCTACTTCGGCGCACGGCACGACTTCCACGACCGGCGCTCGTCCGTTGACCGATTCTGGTCATCCGGATGTTCGCCCTGGTCGCGCTGGTCGCCGGGATCTGCCGCGAGCCTTCACCAGACCGGCCAGGTACTCGACCGCGGCCGACGGGAACCACCCGCCCCTGGGGGCTGTTTCTCCCGCCCCGCTTGACGTCCTGCCCGCCCGGTGCGACTATCTTCATGTTTCGGCAATATTAAGATCATCTTCATTATTAATTGCCTGCTGATCGCCCGGGGCGTCGTCCGGGCCGGCGGAGCGATGACCTGGGACGTCGGCTACGACCGTTCGAACGGCCACATCTCCGACCTGCTGAAGGTGATTGCGCAACCTCGACGGCAACCTCGCCCTCGGCAGGACCGCCACGCAGTCCACCACAGGCTATTCCTTGTCAGCCGAACGGGCGGTGGACGGCACCACGAACGGCGACCTGGGGCTCGGGTCGGTCACCCACACCTCGGAAACTCCGCTGGAGACCAACCCGTGGTGGCAGGTGGACCTCGGTTCCTCCCAGCCGATCAGCTCGATCGAACTGTGGAACCGCACCGACTGCTGCGCCAACCGGCTACGTGACTTCTACGTGTTCGCCTCCGACACCCCGTTCGCCTCCAACGATCCACTCGCCACCAAGAACCAGGCCGGCGTCTGGACCCACCACCAGGACGCGGCGGCGGGTACGACGCTCTCTCTTCCCGTGAACCGCGACGCCCGCTACGTCCGGGTCCAGCTCGGCGGCTCCGACCGGCCGCTCTCTCTGGCCGAGGTCCAGGTCTTCGCCAACGACCTGGCCCTGTACAAGCCCGCCACCCAGTCCAGCACCGGCACCGGTGGTGGGAACGCGGAATGGGCGAACGACGGGAACACCAACGGCAGGTACTCCGACAGTTCGGTCAGCCACACAGTGGCGGGCGAGGCGAACCCGTGGTGGCAGGTCGACCTCGGATCAGTTCAGGCAGTCAACGGGATCAAGATGTGGAATCGGACGGACTGCTGCACTGACCGACTCCGCGACTTCTACGTCTTCGCCTCCGACACCCCCTTCACCTCCAACGATCCGGAGACCATCAGACAGAGCGGTGCGTGGAGCTTCCGCCAGAGTGCCGCGGTGGAATCGGTTCTGACCCTGCCGGTCGGCCGCACGCCCCGTTACGTTCGCGTCCAGCTGGTCGGCTCCGATCGCCCCTGTCCCTCGCCGAGGTTCAGGTCCTCGCCTAGCGCCACTCCAGACCGCGGCTGCCGTACGTCGTCATGGCCGCCCCGCCACGAACCCGACTTCACGCCATGGGTCGAATACGACGAGGGGAACAGCAGGAAGCCGTCGTGGTGTTTGGCTGTGAGGATGACCTTCTTGAAGCCCGCGTCCTTGAATGTGGCCGCCCACTGGTCGGTGTCAAGGTCGGTGGGGTTGAAGACGTCCGGGTCCTCGGTGCCGTCGCCCCATTCCCGGCCGGTGAAGGTGTTGGGGCCGAAGTGGACGAACCCGGTCAGCTCCTCGCGCTGCCAGGCCAGCTGTCGCGCCGTCGGCGTCACCGCTGCGGCCTTCGCGATGATCTGCGCCTGACTGTCGGTGGCGTTGATTGTGACGACGGGATTGGGCGCCGCCACCGCTGGTGAACCGAACACGGCCTGGACGCCCAACGCGCCCAGCAGGCCGACGGCGACGAGCATTTGTCGAGACATGGTGCCGTACTCTCCTTCGGTGGGCAGGGAGGGCAGGCGGCCAAGAGGAGCGGCCGATCTCCGACTATGGGAGGGCCCATTGCTGGTCGGGCGCGCCATGGCAGGTGGAGATCACCAGTTCGGTGAAGTTCGTGGTGCCCGCGCCGTCGGCGGTCAGGCACTTGCCGAGGGCGGTGAGATTCCTGGTGGCGGAGTCGTAGGTCCATTTCTGGGCCGTGGTGCCGTTGCAGGTGTACAACTGTACGGCTGTTCCGTCGCCCGGATTGGCGTATTCCACGTCCATGCATTTGCCGAGGGATCTGATCTCTCCGTTGGCGGGGTCGTAAGTCCATGACTGGTTGGCGCCGCCGTTGCAGGTGTAGAGGATCAGGTCGGTGCCGTCCTGGCTGTTGAACGCGGGGACGTCGACGCATTTCGCCGATCCGACCCCCGTGATCCGTCCCGTCATGGCGGGCCACGGGACTTGGGTGGAGCGGTAGTAGTTGGTCTTGCGGATGCTCCATCGGGGGCCCTGGGCCCCCAGGCGGGTGCTGAAGCTCTGCCAGTCATGGGTGGAGGCGGGTGACCAGCCGATCTCAGCGATGGCGGCCAGGCGGGGGTTGGTCATGAACTCGGCGTCTTCGATGTTCGCGATGGTCTCGGTCCACAGCGGGGCTTCGACTCCGCGGATGCTGGATTCGCTGACGCCGCCGATGACGGTGGCGGGGTCCCAGCCGTAGGCCTTCTGCACCTCGATGTAGCCCGCCCAGTCGAGGCCGAGCGGGGTGTTCTGGTTGTATTTCATGTCGAGGTAGGCGTTTCCGGGAGGTGAGAACACCAGCTTCCCGCCCTGCGCCACGACGCTGTTGGCGTGGGTCGCGGAGCCCCAGTACTGGCCTGTGGCGTCGGTGGGAAGGGTGGCCTGGCCGATCTCCTGCCAGCCGACCAGCTTCTTGCCGTGAGCCGCGACGGTTTCGCCGACGCGTTTGACGAACGCCATGTAGTCGGGCTTGGCGGTGTTGTGGGCCTCGTCGCCGCCGATGTGGAGGTAGGGGCCGGGCGTCATCGCCGCGAGTTCGCGGATGACGTCGTCGACGAACCTGTACGTGATCTCCTTCGAGATGCAGAGCGAGCTGTAGCCGACCGCGGTGTCGGTGCGCAGGGGTGGCGCCTGGCCGTCGCAGTTGAGCTCGGCGTAGGAGGCGAGGGCCGCGTTGGTGTGTCCGGGCATGTCGATCTCGGGAACGACGGTCATGAACCGGTCTGCCGCGTAGCGGGTGATCTCCGCGTAGTCCTGCTTGGTGTAGTGGCCTCCGGGGCCGCCGCCGACCTCGGTGCTGCCGCCGTAGGTGGCGAGCCTGGGCCAGCTGTCGATCTGGATGCGCCAGCCCTGGTCGTCGGCGAGGTGCAGGTGCAGGACGTTCACCTTGTACAGCGCCGCCTGGTCGATGAAGCGCTTGACCTCGTCGACGGTGAAGAAGTGGCGCGCCACGTCGAGCATGACGCCTCGCCAGGCGAATCGCGGCTGGTCGGTGATCGAGACACCGTCGATCGTCCAGGGGCCCGCCTGGACGGTGGGGCTCTCCACCTTCGGCGGGAGGAGCTGCCGGAACGTTTGCACGCCTCGCAGCAGCCCTTCCTGGGTGCGCGCGGTGATGGTGACCCCTTGGGCGGTGACGTCGAGCCGGTAGGCCTCCTGGGCCATGGTCGCCGGCCCGGACAGGGAGAGTGTGATCCCGGAGCCGGAGGTCGTGATCGGGAACGGGAAGCCGGTGGAACGCCGCAGGACACCTGCCAGATACTCGGCCACGAAGCCCGATCCGACGATCGCCGTGCTCTGCGTCAAGGAGAAGGACGTCCCGGCGGTGATGGTGAGCGACGCCGGGACGGGGACGATCCGTGGCGGGTCACCGGGCGCCGCGACGGCGGTCGCAGTGTTCAAGGTCGCAGTACTCGAGAGGGCGAGCAACACCGCCGCGGTCGCGATCACGGCCAGCCGTCGTAAACGGGTCGCTTCCATCTCGTGCCTCCCACGTAGGTGTCGATGCGATCGACGAGCGTGTGCCGGCCGGAGCGTTTGACGGCTTCGAGGGTGTGGCGGGGTTCGGTCTCCGACTCGGGGCCTCACAACCCTCGTTTCGCTGGATGTTAAGCCTTGATTACGTCGATCGTCAAGCATAAGTTCGATTTTCAACGACATAACCGATGCGTGCCCGCCCTTTCGGCCTGGCCGCCGATGACCCTCCGAAGATCTGGTAAAAGCGCGTAATGACCCTGGTGTCCAGGAACTCTCTCAAGACGGGGGTGCTGTCCGCGCGTGGGAGCGTTCGGGCGTCCTGGAAGGGCATCTGATGATCGACAGGCGCAATTCTGATTTCTATCGACGAAACATGCTGGACTTCGGTGCACATCGTGTCTAAATTCGGGTGAAACTCGGCGCAAACTCCTCGGAATCAAGGACGGCGCATGTTTCCCCACACCCCCCGCTGGCTCGCTCGCTTGAGCGTCTTGGCCCTGGCCGTTTCCGGCATGACGACCTTGACCCTGCCGGCGCGAGCCCACGACACCATCGATCCAGCCGACTACCAGACCGTGACACTGGCCCACGGCAGCGCTGAGACAGGCGAGCCCATGAGCATCGCCGTGCTGCCGGATCTGTCGGTGCTCCACACCTCGCGCGACGGGACGCTTCGCCGTACCGACAAGACCGGAAACACCAAGGTCACCGGCACCCTCCCGGTCTACAGCCACGACGAGGAGGGCCTGCAGGGAGTGGCCGCCGACCCGGGCTTCGCCACCAACAGGACCATCTACCTCTACTACGCGCCCAAGCTGTCGACCCCGGGCGGTGACGCACCGGTCACCGGCGCCGACTGGAGTGCCTGGCAGGGCGTCAACCGGTTGTCGCGCTTCACGCTGAAGGAGGACTGGACCCTCGATGTGGCAAGCGAGAAGAAGGTCCTGGACGTCCCGGCGGATCGGGGCATGTGCTGTCACGTCGGCGGCGACATCGACTTCGACGCCCAGGGCAACCTCTACCTGTCGACCGGCGACGACACCAACCCCTTCGACTCCGCCGGCTACGCGCCCATCGACGAGCGGACCGACCGCAACCCCGCCTACGACGCCCAGCGGAGTGCGGCCAACACCAACGATCTGCGGGGCAAGATCCTCCGGATCAAGGTGAATCCCGCCGACGGGTCCTACACGGCGCCGTCGGGCAACCTGTTCCCGCCGGGCACGGCGAAGACCCGGCCCGAGATCTACGCCATGGGCTTCCGCAACCCGTTCAGGATGAGCGTCGACAAGAAGACCGGGGTCGTCTACGTCGGCGACTACGGTCCTGACGCGGGCGGGACAAATCCCGATCGTGGGCCGTCAGGACAGGTGGAGTTCGACAAGGTCAGCCAGGCGGGCAACTTCGGCTGGCCCTACTGCACGGGGACCAACACGCCCGCGGAGACCTACAACGAGTACACCTTCCCCTCCGGACCGTCCGGAGCCAAGTACGACTGCGCCGGAGGCCCGACCAACAACTCCTTCCGCAACACCGGCCTGGCCAAGCTGCCGCCCGCGCAACCGGCCTGGATCAGGTACGGCGGCGACGCGGGCAGCCCGCCCGAGTTCGGCACGGGGTCGGAGTCGCCGATGGGCGGCCCCGCCTACCACTACGACCCGGATCTGCAGTCGGAGGTGAAGTTCCCTCAGGGACTGGACAACATGGTCTTCCTCGGCGAGTTCGGCCGCCGCTGGATCAAGGCCGTCAGTCCGGCCGACAACCACATCATGAACTTCCCGTGGAGCGGCACCCAGGTGATGGACCTGGCCTTCGGCCCCGACGGCGCGCTCTACGTGCTGGACTACGGCACCGGCAGCTTCGGCGGCGACGAGAACTCCGCGCTCTATCGCATCGAGTACATCAAGGGCCGCGACCGGAGCCCGACCGCGAAGGCGTCGGCGGACAAGACGTCAGGACAGCCACCACTGACCGTCGCCTTCTCTTCCGAGGGCTCGGCCGACCCCGACGGCCAGGCGCTGAGCTACGCATGGGACTTCGGCGACGGCGGCACCTCGACCCAGGCCAATCCCACCCACACCTACACCGCCAAGGGCGAGTTCCAGGCGAAGCTCACCGTGAAGGACCCAGCCGGCAACTCGGGCACGGCAGGCGTGCCGATCACCGTGGGCAACACCGCGCCGACGATCACCTTCCAGACGCCGCGCGAGGGTCAACTGTTCGAGTGGGGCGACAAGGTGCCCTTCAAGGTGACCGTGACCGACCCCGAGGACGGCACGATCGACTGCGCAGCCGTGAAGGTGACCTACGTCCTCGGTCACGACAGCCATGGTCATCCCATCACCTCCACCAACGGCTGCGAGGGCACGCTGACCATCCCCAAGGACGGTGAGCACGACAGCGCGGCCAACATCTTCGCGGTGTTCAACGCCTCCTACACCGACAAAGGCAAGCTGACCGGCAGCAAGGAGCTCATCCTGCAGCCCAGGCACCGGCAGGCCGAACACTACGCCGCCGCCTCGGGCGTCCAGAAGGTGGACAAGCAGGCAGCGGAGGGTGGCAAGACGGTCGGGTACATCGAGAACGGCGACTGGATCTCCTTCAAGCCCTACGAGCTCAGCGCCGCCAAGTCCGCCCGTTTCCGGATCTCCTCAGGAGGCGCGGGCGGGAACATCGAGATCCGCACCGGCTCGCAGAGCGGGCCGGTGGTGGGCAAGGTGGCCGTGCCGACGACCGGCGGGTGGGAGACCTTCAAGGACGTCGAGACCGCGCTGACCGGCGTCACCACCAAGACCGACAGCCTGTTCCTGGTGTTCACCGGAGGGGCGGGCTCGCTGTTCGACGTCGACTCCTTCACCCTGTCGTCCGAGGCCGGGACGCAACCCGTCACCGGGCCGATCGGCGGCCCCGGCGGCGGCTGCGTCGACGTCGCAGGAGGAAACACCGCCGACTCCACCAAGGTGCAGATGTACGCATGCAACGGCACCAACGCCCAGAAGTGGACGGTGGACGGTGCCGCCGGCACGATCAAGGCGTTGGGCAAATGCCTGGACGTCAAGTGGGCCGACACCGCTGACGGCACCAAGGTGCAGATCTACACCTGCAACGGCACCAACGCCCAGAAGTGGACCGTGGACAGTGCCGCCGGCACGATCAAGGCGTTGGGCAAATGCCTGGACGCCGCTGACAAGACGCAGTTGGTCATACGCACCTGCGACGGGGGCGCCAACCAGAAGTTCAGCCCACCGGGCGGCGGCGACGCCGTCGGCGACGGTGACGTCCTGGTCTTCAGCCGCACGACGGGATTTCGGCACGACTCCATCGCCGCCGGCATTCAGGCGATCAAGAACATGGGGTTCAAGGTGACCGCCACCGAGGACCCCGGCGCCTTCACCACGGCGAATCTGGCCAAGTACAAGGCGGTGACCTTCCTCAACACCACGGGTGACGTGCTGAACGCCGACCAGCAGGCGGCCTTCGAGTCCTACATCAAGGCGGGCGGTGGTTACGCAGGGGTCCACGCGGCGGCCGACACCGAGTACGACTGGCCGTTCTACGGCGAACTCGCCGGGGCCTGGTTCTCCAGCCACCCGGCGACGCAGCAGGCCACGATCAAGGTGGAGGATCGGGCGAACCCGGCCACCGCTCACCTGGGCGCCACCTGGACCAGGACCGACGAGTGGTACGACTACAGGTCCAACCCGCGTGCCACGGCGCACGTCCTGGCCACGGTGGACGAGTCCTCCTACAGCGGCGGGAAGATGGGGGCCGACCACCCGATCTCGTGGTGCAAGACCTACCAGGGCGGCCGATCGTTCTACACCGGTCTCGGCCACACCCCTGAGACCTTCTCGGAGCAGGCATTCCTGCAGCACCTCAAGGGCGGCATCGCGTACGCCATGGGGACCGCTCAGGCCGACTGCCGTCCGGAGACCGGTTACACCGCGCTCTACAACGGCTCGACCACCGGCTGGGAGCAGGCCGGGCCCGGCAGCTTCACCAACGCCGACGCGACGCTGACCTCCACCGGCGGCATGGGCCTGTACTGGTACAAGGCCAAGGAGTTCACCAAGGGCTACTCGCTCAAGCTCGACTGGAAGGCGGCCGGGGACGACAACTCCGGGATCTTCATCGGCTTCCCGCCCTCCACCGACCCCTGGTCGGCGGTCGGCAAGGGCTACGAGATCCAGATCGACGCCACCGACGCGGCCGACAAGACCACCGGCGCGATCTACGGCTTCAAGTCGGCCGACATCGCCGCGCGCGACAAGGCGCTCAACCCGCCGGGCCAGTGGAACGCCTTCGAGATCAGGGTCGAGGGCGAACGCGTCCAGGTGCTGCTCAACGGCGTCAAGATCAACGATTTCACCAACACCGATCCGGCGCGCTCGCTGAAGGACGGGCACATCGGCCTGCAGAACCACAGCGACGGCGACACCGTCTCCTTCCGCGACATCCGCGTCAAGGAACTCGGCGCGCCCACCGGCGACTCCGTCATCCAGGCGGAGAACTGGTCCCAGGCCAACGGCGTCCAGACCTACCCGCACACCCCGGCACACGGCGGCGCCGTGCTCGGCTTCGTCAACCCGGGCGACTGGGCGGCCTACGACGAGGTCGACCTCACCGGCGTCACCTCCTTCACCGCCCGCGTCGCCTCGGTCGACCCGACCGGGGGCTTCGAGATCCGCACGGACTCGCCGACCGGACCGGTGCTCGGCCGCGTGACCGTGCCCAACACGGGCGGGTGGGAGTCCTACCAGGACGTCTCGACCCCCCTGACCAACGTGCCGGACAAGCCCGTCCGGCTCTACCTCACCTTCAACGGCTCGAATCTGGACGTGGACGACTTCACGCTTCGCCGCGCCTGACTCCGCGACGGAGCCGGCGCGACCTGACGCACGGCCTGACGCACGGCCTGACCATGCTCGAACGGCCTCGCCCGCTCGCACACCTGTGACACCTCCGCCGAGGCGTCGCACACCCCCCTCACCCCAGGAGAATGACCTTGCGAAGGTTACTCACCGTCCTCGTCATGCCCATGCTCTTATTCGCCCTGTCCGCGGGCCCCGCCGCCCAGGCGGGCGCATCGGCGCAGAAGACCCGCACGGCCGCGGCCAAGTTCCGCGCCCTGCTGTTCACCGAAGGCGGGAACGCCTGGCACAGCGCCGCCCTGCCGGCCGGCATCAAGATGGTGCAGGAACTGGCCGCCGCCAACGACTTCGAGGTGGTGCAGTCCGACGACTCGTCGGTGTTCAACGACGCCAACCTCGCCACGTACAACGTGCTGATCATGCTGCAGAACTACGGCATGGTCTGGGACAACGACGCCCAGCGGCAGGCGCTGGAGAAGTTCGTCGACTCGGGCAAGGGCGTCGTGGCCATCCACAACGCCGTCGACATGGAGATCGACAGCCAGTACCCCTACTGGGACAACCTGGTCAACGGCGGCTCGCACATGCCGGGGCATGCCGCCAACGGCCAGCAAGCGCAGGTCACGGTCGCCGACCGGGTGCATCCCTCCACCAAGAAGCTGCCGGAGCAGTGGACGCACACGGAGGAGTGGTACAACTTCGCCCCCAACCCGCGCGGCAAGGTGCACGTGCTGATGACCGTGAACGAGAAGACCTACAACCCCGGCCAGTACGCGATGGGCGTCGACCATCCGATCTCCTGGTGCCGTCAGGCCGGCGCCAAGGGAGAGGCCCGGGTGTGGGCGACCGCGCTGGGCCACAACGCCGCCGCGTACTCCGATGCGAACTTCCGCGAGCACGTGCGCGGCGGCATCATGTGGGCCGGCGGCGCCGAGCAGGGCGACTGCGGCGGCACGGTCGAGTCCAAGTTCCAGAAGGTCCCCCTGGACACCAACGTCACCAAGCCGAAGAACCTCGACATCACTCCCGACGGGCGGGTCTTCTTCACCGAGAAGGCAGGCACGGTGAAGCTGATCCATGATCACAACGGCCAGTACGAAACGCACATCGCGGCCAAGCTGAACGTCTATTCCGGAGGTGAGGACGGACTGAACGGCATCGCGTTCGACCCTGGCTTCACCACCAACAAGTGGGTGTACCTCTTCTACGCGCCCGCCGGCACCGAGGAGATCAACCGGGTCTCCCGGTTCAAGGTCAACGGGGACACCATCGACCTGGCCACCGAGCAGAAGATCATCGATGTCCCCAACTATCGCACCACCGACGAGCCCGGCCACACCGGTGGAGCCCTGGTGTTCGGCCCGGGCGGCAACCTGTACATCGGCACCGGCGACGACGTGAACCCCGGGGGCGAGTCCGGCGGTTACGCGCCGATCGACGAACGGACCGGCCGCTGGCGCTTCGACGCCCAGCGAACCGCTGCCAACACCAACAGCCTGAGCGGCAAGATCCTGCGGGTCAAGCCCAAGGCCGACGGTCCGGGCTACGACATCCCGCCGGGCAACATGTTCCCGCCCGGCACCGACAAGACCCATCCCGCGATCTACGCCATGGGCTTCCGCAACCCGTACCGCTTCGCCGTCGACCCGGTCACCGGCTGGATCTCCGTGGGGGAGTACGCCCCCGACGCGAGCGCGTCCAACCCCAGCCGCGGACCGGCGGGCATCGTCGAATGGAACCTGGTCAAGGGGCCCGGCAACTACGGCTGGCCCTACTGCATCGGCAACAACGTGCCGTACAACGACTACGACTTCGCGACGAAGCAGAGCGGGGCGAAGTTCGACTGCTCCGCCCCGGTCAACAACTCCCCGAACAACACCGGGTTGACGACCCTGCCCGCCGCCAAGCCCGCGAATCTCTGGTACGGCGGCGGCACCACGGACTTCCCCGAGATGGGCGCCTCGGGCGGCCTGGCCCCGATGAGCGGCCCGTTCTACCACTACGACGCGGCCAACCCCTCGGAGCGCAAGTTCCCCGAGTACTACGACAAGGCGGTGTTCTTCTTCGAGTGGAGCCGCAACTACATCAAGGAGTTCAGGCTCGGCTCCACCGGCACCCTGCTGCAGGTCGACCCGTTCGTCGCCAAGCCCGGCCCGCAGGCGCCGCACGACATGAAGTTCGGCCCTGACGGCGCGATGTACCTCCTCGAATGGGGCAGCGGCTGGGCGGACAGCCAGTCGGGCGGCGGCATCTACCGGATCGAGTACGTCGCGGGGAACCGCTCACCCGTGGCCAAGGCGACCGCCACCCCCGACAGCGGCAAGGCGCCGCTCACCGTCGCCTTCTCCTCGGCCGGCTCCTCCGATCCCGAGGGCAGCGCGATCACCTATGCCTGGGACTTCGACGGCAACGGCACGACCGACTCCACCGCCGCGAACCCCAGCCACACCTACGACACCAACGGCACCCCCAGCGCCCGGCTGACCGTCAAGGATCCCGAGGGGAAGACGGGCAGCATCACCGTGCAGATCACCGTCGGCAACACCCGGCCCACCGTGAAGATCACCTCGCCGCCGATGGGCGGACATGCGGCGATCGGTGACCTGATGTCCTACGCGGTCACCGTCACCGACCCCGAGGACGGCACGATCGACTGCTCCAAGGTCAAGGTGACGTTCGCGTCAGGGCACGGGGAGAGCCCCGGCAAATGGCACGCGCACGACATAGGCTCCGCGAGCGGCTGCACCGGATCGGTCACGCTCTCCGACTTCCACCAAGGGGACCTCGGCGTCGACGGCTTCTTCTCCATGGAGGCGACCTACGTCGACAGCGGCGGGTTGAACGGCTCGACGTTCGCCAACGTCCGGTGGAAGCACCAGCAGGCGGAGTTCTTCGACAGCAGCCAGGGGATCAAAACCGTCAACCAGCAGGGCGCCGAGGGCGGCAAGCGCATCGGCGGCATCAGCGACGGCGACTGGATCGCCTTCGACGACCGGAACATGACCGGACTCGACTCGGTCTCCTTCCGAGTCTCCTCGCCGAGCGACAGCGGCGGCTCCGTCGAACTGCGTGCGGATTCGCCGACCGGCCCGCTGATCGCCTCGACCCCGGTGCCGTCCACCGGCGGCTGGGACACCTATGTGTCGCTGCCGGCCGTGAAGGTCACCGACCCCGGCGGGACCCACAAGCTCTACGCGGTCTTCAAGTCCCCGGGCGCGGATCCGTTCGACCTGGACTCGTTCACCTTCAACGGCAAGGGCGTCGCCTCGGGGTCCGGCACCGGCCTCCCGGCCGGCACCTACACCATCACCGCCCAGCACAGCGGCAAGAACGTGACCACGGAGGGCGCGTCGACCGCCGACAACGCCAAGATCGTCCAGATGGGGTCCACGAGCGATCCCATCCAGCGGTGGCAGGCGGTGCCACTGGCGGGCGGCGGCTACCAGCTCAAGAACGCCGGCAGCGGCAAGTGCCTGGACGTCCCGAACGGCTCGACCACGAACGAGACCCAGCTGGTCCAGTGGACGTGTCACGGCGCGACCGCCCCGGACCTGAAGAACCAGCGCTTCACCGTGAATCCCACGATCGAGGCGGGCGTCTACACGATCACGCCGTCCTTCAACGGACTGTGCGTCGATGTCAAGTGGGTGAGCCAGGCCGACGGCTTCCCGGTGATCCAGTACACCTGCGTGAACAGCGCCCCCAACCAGAAGTTCCGTTTCACCAAGGTCGGCTGATCCCGACCGCCGACCGGCTCCACGGAGCCGGTCGGCCCCCGCCCGGCCGGCTGCGTCCACCGGGTCAGCGGAGCCGTACCGGAAGCGACTCCAGACCCCGCACGATGCCGCCGTTGTGGCGCCATCTCAACTCCTCCGGCGGGCAGGCGAGGGCGAGGCGGGGGAAGGCCGAAAGGAGCGACCCGAACGCGATCCGACCTTCCAGGCGGGCCAGCGGGGCGCCGACGCAGAAGTGGATGCCGTGCCCGAACCCCAGGTGGCGGTGGTTCCCCCGGGTGATGTCCAGCCGATCGGGCTCCGGGAACACGGCGGGGTCGTGGTCGGCGGCACCGAGCGAGACGTGCACCACGCTCCCCTTGGGGATCGGGGTGCCGGTGATCTCCAGGTCCTCCATCGCGATGCGGATCATCGCGCGGTCCACCGGCCCGTCGTAGCGCAGGAACTCCTCGATCGCCGACGGCAGCAGCTCGGGCCGGGCACGGAGCAGGGCGAGCTGTCCGGGATGGCGCAGCAGGGCGAGCACGCCGTTGCCGATCAGGTTCACGGTCGTCTCGTGTCCGGCGATGAGCAGCAGCGACAGCGTCGACAGCAGCTCGTCCTCGGTGAGCAGGGTGTCGTCGTCACGGACCGTGATGAGGGCGCTCACCAGATCGTCCTGGGGCGCCGCGCGCCTGTCGGCGATGACGGCCCGGAAGTAGTCCCGCATCGCGTGCGCGGCCTCCCTGCGCTCGCGCCTGGCCTCCTCCGAGAGGCCCGGGGTGATCAGTCGGCCGGACAAGGCGCGGAAGTCCGCACGATCCGCGGCCGGCACGCCGAGCAGCTCGCAGATCACGATGATGGGCAGGGGCAGGGCGAACTCGTCGATCAGCTCGGCCTCGTCCTTCACCGCCATCGTCGCGATGAGCTCCCGGGTGATCTGCTCCACGCGGGGGCGCAGGCCCTCCACGCGCCGCGCCGTGAACGCCTTGGAGACCAGGCGCCGCAGCCGGGTGTGGTCAGGCGGGTCGACGGTCAGCATCGTGGGGCTGAACACGATGTCGCCGCCTTCGGCGAGCTCACGATAGTAGTCGCCGGCGTTGCGCAGGTCCTTGGACAGCCGGGGGTCGTTGAGCAAGGCCCGGCCGTGCTCGTAGTCGAGGACCAGGAAGCCGCCGACGCCCGGGGGCATGTCGATGGGGTGCACCGGGCCCTGCTCGCGGAGCGAGGCGTACACCGCGTACGGGTCGGCGCCGAACTCGGGGGAGAACAGGACCCCCAGGGGCAGTCTCGCGGACATGGAGATCTCCTCGGCCAGACCACTGCGACCGCCGACGACGTATACGCGGATGGTATGGCGGAGTTCTGTCGATGGTCAAGCAAAACGTGCTCTCTGGTCGGCTTAATGCAAGAGCTCACGAAGCCGCGTAATCCACTCCTGCGAACGGACTCCTTCCTGGTGAGAACGCTTGGGACGCAAGTGACGTTCCACGACAGACCAAGGAGTTCCCCCCGTTGAACCGCATCATCGCTGCCGGTGGCGTCCTCGCGACCGTCGGCCTGCTGTCCTCGACGTTCATCTCCCCGGCCCACGCCGCTCCCGGCGGAGCCCCCGTGTCCGGAGAGCCGATCGCCGCCAAGGGCGCCTATGACGTCGTCTCGTTCTGGCTGGCCGGCAACGCCAAGGCCCTGAGGGACGCCGAGGAGTACCACCCGGACTACAAGGTGGACACCCACACCGCCCGGCTGAAGTCCACGGGCGCTCCCGCGGCCGACGGCAAGCCCGGCGTCGTCCCCGCGATCGGCGACGAGAAGACGAAGACCGCCAGAGTCCGTAACATCAACCTGCCCAAGACCGTGGGCAAGGTGTTCTTCGTCCGTGACGGCAAGTCGTACTACTGCTCGGCCACCTCCGTGCAGTCCAAGTACCGCAACCTGGTGGCGACCGCCGGCCACTGCGCCTACGACACCGACGACGACGGTCACGTCCTCGACCACTGGATGTTCGTCCCTGGTTACTACCAGGGCAAGGCCCCGTACGGCGTCTACGCCGCCAAGCAGGCCTTCACCCACCACGACTTCGACGTGTACGAGGACTTCGACCGCGACTACGCGTTCGTCTCGGTGTACAACGGGCTCACGATCAAGCTGATCAACGAGTGCAGCAAGGCCCAGTACGACGCCTACGACGGCCCGAAGTGGTCCCACAACGGCAAGTGGTACTACGCCGCCCTGCAGGACGCCGGTCGCCTGGGCGACGCCGTCGGCGGTCAGGGCTTCGCCTACAACATCACGCCGGGCAAGAAGGTCTACGCGTTCGGCTACCCGGCCGGTGAGCACCCTGACGGTGACAAGCCCTACACCGGCCTCACCCCGAAGTGGCTCTACGGCGCGACGGGCACGACCGTGGTCGACCCCGCCTTGAAGATCGAGGAGCAGATCGCCGTCAAGGGCGCGGTCACCCACGGCTTCGACGGAGGGCCCTGGCTGCTGAAGTACAGCAACACCAAGCGCCTCGGCTACGTCAACGGTGTCACCTCCACCTTCATCGACGCCGACAAGAACGGCCGCTACGACCAGATCGGCTCCCCGTTCTTCGACGGGGAGACCAACGGCGTCTACGCCGCCGCCGCCAACGTCTGGTCCGGCAGCATCCTGCCCAAGAACCTGAAGGTGCCGACCCCCACGGCGTCACCCACCCCCACGGCGTCACCCACCACCACGACGGCCCCGCCGTCATCGGGAACGGTCGGCACGCCGGAGGAGAACGAGGTCGTCCGCCTGGTCAACGCCGAGCGGGCCAAGGGCGGCTGCAAGCCGCTCGCGCACGACCCGCAGTTGCGCGCCGCCGCCTTCGGCCACTCCGACGACATGGCCAGGCAGAACTACTTCAGCCACGAGTCCAAGGACGGCCGCACCTTCGGGGACCGCGCCAAGGGGGCAGGGTTCACCGGATTCGCCACAGGTGAGAACATCGCCATGGCTCAGTTGACCGCCGCCCAGGTGATGGAGCGCTGGATGAACAGCCCCGGCCACCGCGACAACATCATGAACTGCCAGGCCACCCTGATCGGCGTCGGCATCGCCCACAACCACCCGAAATACTGGACGCAGGTCTTCGGCACCAAGTAACCCTGCCCGAGCCGGGCGCGTAGGCGGCTCAGCTCGCCGAAAATCTTCCGGTAAGTCCGTAATCCACACGGGTGACGCGACTCCCTACTAGTGGTGCACGGAGCCCGGTCGGCGACGACCGCCAAGGGCATCGCCGTGACGCCGCCGCGCCGAGTCTCGGAGGGACGCACACATTCTTGATCAGATGACGGAAGGCGGTACGTGCGAGGACGCGGCCCTGACCCAGCGGGTCAGGGCCGGCGACAGCCATGCCGCCGCCGAGCTGTACGAGCGGCATCACGCGGCTGTCCTCGCCTTCGCCCGCCGCCTGTCCCCGGATCCGAACGCGGCGGAGGACCTGGCCAGCGAGGCGTTCACCCGAACTCTGCGTACCGTCCGCACAGGGGCGGGAGGCCCGTCGGGTGGGTGGCGTCCCTATCTGTACGCGGTGGTACGCAACACAGCGGTCGAATGGGCGCGGATCGATCAACGTCTCATC
Source organism: Nonomuraea montanisoli (assembly GCF_013363975.1). Classification (GTDB taxonomy): domain Bacteria; phylum Actinomycetota; class Actinomycetes; order Streptosporangiales; family Streptosporangiaceae; genus Nonomuraea; species Nonomuraea montanisoli. The sequence goes on from NZ_JABWGN010000009.1 coordinate 323,733, forward strand.
CTGACGGACGAGTTCACGGCCGAGGCGTTCGCCGATCTGCCGGCGGCGGAGCCCGAGATCGCCGACGATCTCGTCGTCCGCGCCTACCGCTCGCTGCCGCCGCGCTGGCAGACCGTGCTGTGGCACACCCTGATCGAGGAGGAGGACCCCGAGCAGGTCGCACGCATCCTCGGCATCACTCCCGGCAATGTGAGCGTGCTCGCCTTCCGCGCACGCGAAGGGCTGCGTAAGGCATACCTGGCCGCTCATGTCGCGGCCGGCTCGCCCGAGTGCCGGAGTTTCGCCGACCGGATGGCGGCGGCGGTCCGCAAGCCGGGCGGCCGCATGCCCCGCGCGTTGCGCGCGCATCTCGACACCTGCCCAAGCTGCGCACGGGCGCTCGTCGAACTGCGCGACCTCAACTCCACGCTGCGGGCCGCCCTGCCGATCGTGCTGCTGCCGCTCGCCCTGGGGAAGGCCACCACGGCGAAGGGGGCCGCCGGCCTGTCAGGCTGGGCGATCCCGGCGATGACGGCTGCGGCGGCGACCGCTGCCGTAGCGCTCGCCTTGACCCTGCCACCGGAGCCCGTGCCCTCGCCGGCCCCCCCATCCACAGGCGTCCGCGGCGTCGACGTGGAAGGCATCACCGTCATCCACGCCCACGCCGAAGCCGACCCCCAAGCCGAAGGACACGCTGAAGTCGGACGCGGTGTCCACGGCGAGGAGGGCCTCACGCACGCTGATCGCCGATCCGGACCGATGCGCCGAGAAGGCGCATGACCGGGTCGTGGCTCGGTCATGCGCCACCCCGCGTCACGCCGTGACGACCGCCACGGCCCTGCCGGAGCCGATGACTCTGGGCACCGATCCCGTCGCGGCGAGCGCCCTGCGCAGTGTCGCCACCCAGCTGTGTCTCGATGTGCCCGAGGGCCGCCGCGACGACGTCGGGCAGCTCTGGGTCTACAGCTGCAACGGCACGAGCGCCCAGCAGTGGACCAGGACGTCCACCGGCCAGATCACCGTCTACGACGGCCTGAAGTGCCTGGGGGCCACGGAGTCGGGCACGGCCGACGGCACCGCGGTCGGCATTCACGACTGCGACGGCGGAGATCACCAGAGGTGGGCCTTCCGTTCCGACGGCACGATCCGCGGAGTCGCCTCAGGCTTGTGCCTGGACGTGGACGTGCCCAGCTCCCGGGTCCAGCTCTGGTCCTGCCACGACGGCGACAACCAGAAGTGGCAGGCGATCTGACGAGGCCCCGGCTGCCCGGCCGGCCGTCAGAGGGTGCGCAGGTAGGCGAGGCCGTCGACGGCCAGCGCGTCCTGGCTCCCGGCGAGCGGCCGCCAGATGGAGGCCGCGGTGGCGATGGTCTGGTTGTGCGCGGTGAAGGACTCGATGACCAGCGGCCCGTCATAGCCGGCGTCGAGCAGGGCACGGGTGAAGCCGGGCCAGTCGAAGCGGTCGGCCCCCGGGGTGCCGCGGTCGGTGCCGCACACCTGCACGTGCGCGATCCGGCCGGCCGCGGCCCGGACCGCCTGGGCGGGGTCCTTCTCCTCGATGTTCAGATGGTAGGTGTCGAGTGCCAGCCGGCAGTCCTCGGGCAACGCGTCGAGGGCCTGCTCGACGGTGTTGATGAGGCTGGTCTCGTACCGGTTGAGCGGCTCGACCGCGAGCGTGATCCCGCGGCCGGCCGCGTGGTCCAGGACGGGCCGCAGGTTCTCGCGCAGTTCGGCGTAGGCCGCATGGCGCTCGTCGGGTGACAGCCGCCAGGTACGGCCGACCGAGGCGTACGCCGGCCCCCCGATCGTCGGGGAGCCGACGGTCACCGCCACGTCGACGCAGTGCCGCAGGTAGTCCTGGGTGTCGCGGACCGTCTGCGGAGAGGCGGACACGAGCTCGCGCCCGGGCGGCATGACCAGCACCACGGACGCGGCCAGCCCATGCTCGGCCAGCACCGCCGCGGCCTTGCCGGGGTCCCAGTCACCCGGCTGCTCGACCGGCAGCTCGATGACGTCGAAGCCCCACCCCGCGATCCGTGGCGCGAGCCGGACCAGCTCGTCGTCGGTGAGCGGGGAGACCCAGACCCAGGTGTTCACTCCGATGGAGAACATGCGTCCCTCTTCGTCATCGGTCGGTGGAAGGGGCGGTCAGCTCTTCTTCCCGCCCCAGGCCTCCGGGAACCCGGGGAGGGTTTCGCAGCCGCACAGCGCGTAGTGCAGCGGCGGCATGTTCGGCTTCAGGTAGGTCGACAGGTTCTCCGAGGTGACCTTCGGCTGCGGCAGGTTCCACGCCTTGGGCACCTCCTCGCCCTTGAGGATCTTCAGCGCGGCGATGACCGGCGTACGCCACTGGTAGGTCGGGTAGGTCGGCGCGACGGCGGTGAGGTTGGCGTCCTTCCACTTCTGCAGGAAGTCCTGCTGGTCCTCGCCGTTGATCGGCGGAACCGGCAGGCCCGCGTCCTCGAACGCCTCGATCGCCGCCACCGCCGTGGCCCCCGCGTCCATCCACACGCCGTCGATCTTGCCGTACCGCTGGATGTAGTCGCTGACGATGCTCTTGGTCTTGGCCGCGTCGCCGTCGGTGAACTCCACCCCCACGACCTGGACCTTGCTCTTGTCGAACGTCATCTTCGCCGCCGACCAGCGGGTCTCCAGCACGTCCACCCCGGGCAGGATGCGCAGCGCGAGGACCTTCCCGCCGGCCGGCACCTTCTCGACCAGGAACTCGGCGGCGTCGGCGCCGAAGGCGTAGCCGCCGATGGGCTTGATGAACGTCACCGGGCAGTCGGTCTCCACGCCCCGGTCGAACACGATGACGGGCACCTTCCCGCACGCCGCCGTCACGGCCGGGGTGAGCGTGGCCGTGGTGTTGGGCGAGACGATCAGCGCGTCACAGCCCTTGGCCTGCAGCTCGGCGATGTCGGAGATCTGCTTGTCGTCCTTGCCCTCGGCGTCCAGGGTGGTGAACTTGGTGATCTCCTTGTGCAGGCCGACCTCGGCCTGCATGGTCTTCCAGCCGACCTGCCGCCACGGGTTGTTGACCGCGGCGTTGGAGAAGCACAGGTGGTACGGTCCGTCCTTCTTGTACTTGGCGGTGTCGGCCATCCTCGGGGCTATGGCCTGCTCCCACGGCTTGTCCGCGGGACCCTGCGGGGCCTGGGCGCGCATGGCGAGCTGCGCGTCGAAGTCCGCCTGCACGAAGAACTTCGACTGCTCGCCCGTGCCCGAGCCCTCGGCACTCCGACTGGCGCTCGAGGTGGGTGCGGCGGGCTGGGTGGTGGCCGTCGGCTTGTCGGTGGTGCAGCCCGCGACGACGAGCACGGCGAACACGGCGACTGTCGCCTTATGACGCGGCATGTGCGTCTCCTTTTCGGGGGGTGAACATCCGGGGCAGGTGGACGGCTCCCGCCGCCACCGCGGCGATGATGATGACGCCCTGCACGGTGAACTCCAGCGCTCCCGAGATCCCGTACAGGTTGAGCAGCGTGAACAGGGCCTCCAGCGTGAAGGCCCCGGCCATGGCGGCGAGCACGGAGCCGCGGCCGCCGCCGAGCACCACGCCGCCGAGCACGACCGCGGTGATGGCGGAGAACTCCAGTCCCTGACCCACCTGGGCCGAGACGCCGGCGAACCCGCCGAGCAGGATCGCCGCGACGGCCGCGGCCAGGCCGGAGAGCATGAACGCGATGATCTTGGCCCGGTCGACGCGGACCCCGGACAGCGCTGCGGCGCGCTCGTTGTCGCCGGTGGCGATGAGGGTCTTGCCGAAGTCGGCCCGCATGAGCCAGATCGCCGCCGCGCCCACGGCCAGCAGGATCAGCACCGACCACGGCACCGGTCCGAGCCCGCCGCGGCCGAAGGCACGGAAGCCCTCCGACAACGCGCCGCGCGGCGCGCCGCCGGTCCACAGGAACACGGCTCCGGACAGGATGAGCAGCATGCCGAGCGTCACGATGAACGACGGCACCCGCAGCTTGGTGGTGACCACGCCGTTGACCAGCCCCACGAGCAGCCCGATGACGATCAGCAGGGCGATGACCGGCCACGTGGCGGATCCGTCGCCGTCGATGAGCCGCGCGGCGATCACGACCTCGGCCGTCACCAGCGAGCCGACCGACAGGTCGAACTCGCCGGAGACGATGACGAAATACTGCCCGGCGGCCAGGATCACCAGCGGAGCGGCCCGCTTGAGGAACGCCAGGAACCCGGCGGGCTCCAGGAAATGGGGGTTGGCGATGGCGATCGCGGCCAGCAGCACCATGAGGACCGCGAGGATCGGAAGGGTCCGCTTCATACTGACCGCCCCTTGATACGCCGGGCGTAGACGGCCACCGCGACGACGATGACCACGCCGCGGACCACGTCCTTGACGAAGGAGTTGACCTCGAGCTGGTTGAAGATGGTGTCCAGGACGGCCAGCAGCAGGACCCCGCCGACCGTCCCGGACACGCCTCCCTTGCCGCCGGCCAGCGCGGTCCCGCCGAGCACGACCGCGGCGATGGACTCCAGGTCGTAACCGCCGTCGGTGCCGACCGTGGGCGCGCCGGCGCCGAGCCGGCTGGCCAGCAGCAGCCCCGCGATTCCGGCGCAGACCGAGCAGAGCACGTGCGTGAGCACGATGGCCCGGCCGGTGCGGATCCCGGACAGCCGGGCGACCTCCTCGTTCCCGCCGACCGCGTAGACGCGGTAGCCCAGCCGGGTCCTGCTCAGCAGGAACCAGGCCACGACCGCCACGCCGGCCCAGAGCACAGCGGAGACGGGGATCGGCCCGATCCGGGAGTAACCGAGCAGCTGGAACGACTCGGGCACCTTGCCCGCCGGGCCGTCGTACAGGTGATCGACGACGCCCTTGATGATGAGGGCGACGCCGAGCGTCGCGATGAAGGCGTGGACCCGGAGCCTCGTGATGACCAGCCCGTTGACCAGCCCCACCAGCGCGCTGACGCCGAGCACCGCGGCGACCGCCGGCAGGACGTTCCCGTCCCGGCCCGCCATGATCTCCGCCGCGACCAGCGAGGTCAGGCTGATCAGGTAGGCCACGGACAGGTCGAGCGACCCGGCCAGGATCGCCAGCGTCTGCCCGATCGCCACGATGCCCAGCGCCGCCGAACGCTGCTGGATCCCGACGACGCTCTCCATGGTCAGGAACTGGCCTCCGTCGAGCGCGACGAGGACCCAGCCGAGGGCGATCAGAGCGAGCAGCGCGAGGAACACCACCTGCGTGGGCTCACGTAACCGGGCCGCCAGGCCGCCTCGTGCCTCGCTGCGGGGAGCGGGACGGCGGGCGCGTGAGAGCGTGTTCATTCAGGCCACCTCTCCCGCGGCCAGGCGCATGATGGCCTCCTCGGAGGGGGCGGCCGGCAGCGTGCCGGCGATCCGGCCGTCCCGCAGGACGACCATGCGATCGCTCATGCCGATGAGCTCGGGCAGCTCGGAGGAGATCATCATGATGGCCATGCCGTCGTCGGCCAGCTCGCGCATCAGGTCGTGAATGGCGGCCTTGGCGCCGACGTCGACGCCCCGGGTCGGTTCGTCGAACAGCAGCACGCGCGGCGCCATCGTCATCCACTTGGCGAGCACGACCTTCTGCTGGTTGCCCCCGGACAGGTAGCGGACCTCCTGTTCCTGACGCGGAGGCGAGAGACGTACCCGTTCGAGCAGGTCGCGGACGCCGTCGCGGCTTCTGGCGCCCACCGCGCGGGCCACCAGCAGAGCGTTGTCGCGCACCGACTGGCGCAGAGCGAGCCCTTCGGCCTTGCGGTCCTCGGTCACGAGGCCGATGCCCAGGGCCACGCCTTCCCGGACCGAGCGCGGGCGGGAGGGGGTCATCTCACCCGTGGTGAACGGTTCCGCGCCGAAGATCGCCTTGGCGAGTTCCGACCTGCCGGATCCCTGCAGGCCCGCGAGGCCCACGATCTCCCCGGCCCGTAACTCCAGGTCGATGTCGTGGAGCTTGTGGTTACCGGCTCGGCGCAGGCTGAGCCGTGCCTCGCCGATCGCGGACGACCGTGGCGGAAAGTAGGTGCCGAGATCGCGGCCGACCATCAGCCTGATCAGCTCGTCGGAGGACACCTCGCTGATCGGGACCGTGGTGACGAGCGCGCCGTCCTTGAGCACGGTGACCCGGTCGGCGAGGTCGAACACCTCCCGCAGGCGGTGGGAGATGTACACGACGGCGACGCCGCGCTCCCGCAGCCGCCCGATCAGCTCGTAGAGCAGCTCGACCTCGTGCTCGGCGAGCGCCGCGCTGGGCTCGTCCATGACGACGAGCCGGGCGTTCACCGACAGCGCCTTGACGATCTCCACCACCTGCTGCTGGGCCACCGACAACCGCTTGACGGCATCACGAGGGCCGAAGGAGTCCTCGCCCAGCTCGTCGAGCAGCCGCGCGGTCGCCTCCTCCATCGCCGCCCGGTCGACCAGGCCGCGCCGGACCGGCTCGCGCCCCAGGAAGACGTTCTCGGCGACGGTTCGCTCGGGCAACAGGTTGAACTCCTGGTAGATGATCGCGATGCCCGAACGTTGCGCGTCGAGGGGGTGGCCGAAGGAGACCGGCCGCCCGTCGATCTCGACGGTGCCGTCGTCCGGCGGGTGCACCCCACAGATGATCTTCATGAGGGTGGATTTGCCGGCTCCGTTCTCGCCGACGACGGCGTGGACCTCACCGGCCGTCACCTCGAGGTCGATTCCGGAAAGCACCCGCACGCCGAGGAAGCTCTTGCCGATGCCGCGCATGCTCAGCACTCCGTCCACCTCCCGGTCCGCGCCGAGGTGAGGACGGCCTCGCAGATCGCGGCCGCACGGGCCCCGTCCGCGAACACCGGCAACCCGTCGCGGTGCTCGCCGCGGAACGCGGCGTAGGTGTCGGCGACGAAGGCGTCGAAGCAGTCGTGGTAGCCCTGCGGGTGTCCGGCCGGGAGGGGCGAATAGGACCGGGCCGCCTCCGACAGGATCGCCGGGTCGCGCATGAGCGTCCGTGATCCGTCGCGATCGCCGACCCAGAGCAGCTCGGGCTGTTCCTGGTCGAAGGCGAGGCTCGCCTCGGTGCCGGAGATCTCGAGGAACAGGCGGTTCTTGCGGCCGGGGGAGACCTGGCTGGTGGCGAGTGTGCCGACGGCGCCGGAGGCGGTCCGGAACTGGACGGTGGCCATGTCCTCCGTCACGACGGGCGCGTTCGTCGCCCGCCTGGACTGGACGATGGCGGTCTGCGCGCAGACGCTGACGATGCGGTCTGCGGTGACGAACTCCGCCAGGTCGCACCAGTGGGAGCCGATGTCGGCGAACGCCCTGCTGGGCCCGCCGAGCTCGGGGTCCACCCGCCAGTTGTCGTCGTCCGAGCGGAGCAGCCAATCCTGGAGATAGCTTCCCTGGATCAGGCTGATCCTGCCGATGTCGCCGCGGGCGACCCGCTGCCGGGCCTCCCTGACCATGGCGTGGAAGCGGTACACGAAGGGCACCGTCGCGACCAGTCCCGCCTCGGCCGCCCGGCCCGCCATGAGTGCGGCGGTCATCGCGTCGCCGGCCAGGGGTTTCTCGCAGACGACGGCCAGCCCGGCCGACAGCGCCTTGAGGACGAACGGCGCGTGGAGATGGTTGGGGGTGCAGATGTGCACCAGATCGATCTCGCCCGACTCGATGAGCTCGTCGGCGGAGGCGAAGGCCCTGGCGGCGCCCAGCCCGGCCTGCTGCGCCTTCTCCCATCGCGACCCGGCCACCCCGGCGATGACAGCCCCGGCCGCGCGTGCGGCGCGGGCATGCACCCGGCCCATGAAACCGGTGCCGACGATCCCTACCCGCGGAGCATCGTCCGGTTTCCGGCTTATGTCCTTCATGTTGCTGGATGCTAGATCGCACTTATGACGAGGGTCAAGCAAAAGTTTAAGCGTAAATGGCATAATGGCGGATGAGGGATCATAGGAAGTGTGTATCGCCCGACGGATGGAGCGCTGTTGACTGAGAGCATGCTGACCGGCACAAGCACCGCGGCGGCCGGAGCGGGGGCTCTGCTCTCGATCCTGCGTGACGGGCAGGCCCGCACCCGCGCCGAGCTGGTCGAGCTCACCGGCCTGGCGCGGTCCACGGTCTCCCTCCGCCTCGACGCACTGCTGAGTCAGCGCTGGGTGGTGCCGGGCGATGACGTGATCTCCTCGGGCGGTCGCCCCGCGACGGCGTTCACCTTCAACAAGAGTGCGCGGATCGTGCTCGCGGCCGACCTGGGGGCGACGCACGCCCGGCTCGCCGTGACCGACCTCGCGGCCACGACGCTGGCCGAGCGCGAGGCCGAGATGCCCATCGGCCGCGGTCCGGAGGCCGTCCTGACCTGGCTCGTGGACACCTTCCGCGAGCTCCTCGACGAGTGCGGCCGGCGTCTGGCCGACGTGTGCGGCGTCGGCGTCGGGCTGCCCGGGCCGGTGGAGCATGACACCGGCAAGCCGGTCAACCCGCCGATCATGCCCGGCTGGGACGGCTTTCCGGTGCCCGACTGGCTCGGCGCCCGGCTCGGTGTCCCCGTGCTGGTCGACAATGACGTGAACATGATGGCGCTGGGTGAGTACTGGGCCGGACGCTCTCAGGTCGAGCACCTCGTCTACGTCAAGATCGGCACCGGCATAGGGTGCGGCATCATCAGCGGCCGCCGCCTGCACCGCGGTGCGCAGGGCGCGGCGGGTGACATCGGCCATATCCGGGTGCCCTCGTCCGACGAGAACGTGGCGTGCCGCTGCGGCAACATCGGCTGCCTGGAGGCGGTGGCGGGCGGCGCGGCACTGGCCGCGCGCCTGCGCGCGGCGGGCCACGAGACCGCCGACACCCGCGACGTCGTACGTCTGGTGCGGGCCGGCAACACCGAGGCCATCCAGATGATCCGGCAGGCCGGCCGGGAGGTCGGCGTCGTCCTGGCCTCCATCGTGAACTTCTTCAACCCCGCCATGATCCTGATCGGCGGCGACCTCGCGGGAGCGGGCGAGCACCTGCTCGCGGGGCTTCGAGAGGTGATCTACAGCAGGTCCCTGCCCCTGGCCACCCAGCATCTGAGCGTTCGCGTCAGCGAGCTCGGCGACCGGGCGGGGGTGGTCGGCGCGGCGGTGATGATCATCGAGCACATGTTGTCGCCCGAGGCCGTGGACCAGGCGTTGTCGGCCTGATCGGCGCCGCTTACGGCGAATTTCGGCAGACTTATGCTTGACCATCGATAAAAGGACTCTTACGATCCGCGTAATCGCATACCGGTATGTCCACTCCATACCGGTATACGCGGAATGAACAGGAGTCCCCATGCGCAAGCTCGGTGTCTGGTTCATCGGAGCACGCGGATCCGTGGCGACCACCGCGACCGTCGGCGCCGCGGCGGTCAAGTCGGGCACGTCACCGCCCCAGGGATGTGTCACCGAGTCTCCCGACTTCCCGGTGGGGCTGGTTCCGATCGCCGACCTGGTGTTCGGCGGCCATGACATCACTGAATGCCCCTTACGGAAGCGCGCGGAACAGCTGAGCAGGGCGGGAGTGGTGCCGGCGGGCCTGCCCGGACTGCTCGCCCAGGAGCTCGACGCCGCCGACGCGGAGATCAGACGGGGCCATGTTCCCGGCGACGGCACCCAGGAGGCGGCCGCGGCCCGCCTGGCCGGCGACATCGCCGGCTTCCGCGACCGGCACCGGCTCGCCCGGGTGGTCGTCGTCAACGTCTCGTCGACCGAGCCCCCCGCCGCCCCACGCCCGGAGTTCCAGCACCTGGCCGCCCTCGAAGAGCGGCTCGCCGCGGGCGACGACGTGCTGCCGACAAGCTCGCTCTACGCCTACGCGGCGTTCCGCGCCGGCTGCGGCTACGTGGAGTTCACCCCGTCGACCGGCCCTGCCCTGCCGGCCTTGGCCGAGCTCGCCGAGTTGCGGGCCCTGCCGTATGCGGGGCGCGACGGGAAGACCGGCGAGACCCTGGTCAAGAGCGCGCTCGCGCCCATGTTCGCGCAGCGGTCGCTGCGGGTCCGCTCGTGGTCCGGGCTCAACCTTCTCGGCGGGGGAGACGGAGCCACCCTCGCCGACCCCGCGGCCCGATCGAGCAAGACGCTCTCCAAGGAACGGGCCGTCGCCGGCATCCTCGGCACCCCCGTCGAAGGAGAGACGCACATCGACTACGTCGAGGATCTCGGGGAGTGGAAGACCGCCTGGGACCACGTGACCTTCGAGGGGTTCCTCGGCGTGCGCATGAGCCTCCAGTTCACCTGGCAGGGTTGCGACTCGGCGCTCGCCGCGCCGCTCGTCCTGGATCTGGCCCGGTTGGTGGCCCGCGCACACGAGTGCGGGCGGTACGGCGTGCTGGCGGACCTCGCCTTCTTCTTCAAGGACCCGCTGGGCACGGATGAGCACGCCCTCGCCGCCCAGTACGCCCGGCTCCACGCGTTCGCCGCGGACCTGGCCGGGGACGCCTCGTGAAGGCGCTGCTCGAACTGGTCCGGGCCCCCGCCGCGCTCTCGGTGCCGGGGGACATGATGGCCGGGGCCGCCGCCGCCGGGCGGCGCGCCGCACCCGGGCTGGCCCTGTCCTCGGTGCTCGTCTACTGGGCGGGCATGGCGCTCAACGACTGGGCCGACCGCGAGGCCGACGCCGCCGAACGGCCGGAGCGCCCCATCCCCTCGGGCCGGGTGCGCCCGGGCACCGCACTCGGCATCGCGGCCGGGCTGACCGGCACGGGGCTGATCGCCGCCGCGGTGTCCGGGGGGCGCCGTGCCCTGGGAGTGGCGGGCTTGCTGGCCGGTGCGGTGTGGGCGTACGACCTGGGACTCAAACGGACGCCGCTGGGGCCGGTCACCATGGCGACCTGCCGCGCGTTGGACGTGCTCCTCGGCGCCGGCCCGCAGGTCAGGGCCGCCGCTCCGATGGCGCTGGCGATCGGCGCGCACACCTACGGCATCAGCATCCTCGGCCGGGCCGAGGTGGCCGGGGCGACGGTGAAGACCGTGCGCGGCGCTCTCGCCGCCAGCACCGCCGCGGCCGGTCTGGCGGCTGTGTCCTGCCTGCGTGACGGCTCCTCCTCCAGCGGCTCCTCCTCCAACGGCGCCGCCGCGCGGGCGGGCGCCGCGCTTCTTCTCGCCGGCCATCTCGCCGCGACCATCCCGGCCCAGGCCCGATTACGCGCCCGCCCCGATCCAGAACAGGTACGCAAAGCCGTCCAGGCGAGCATTCTCGGCCTGATCCCGCTGCAGGCGGCGGCGGTGGCGGGGCGCGGACGGCTGCCGGCGGCGGGAGCGCTGCTCGGCGCGCTGCCCGCGGGCAGGTGGCTCTCGGCCCGGATGGCCACGTCGTGATCGGGACCGGCGGACAGGGGCGGCCCCTGAACTGGGCCTACTGCACCAACGGATTCTCCGGCCACCGACTCCACGAGGCTCTCGACCTCCTGTCCGAGCTGGGCTACACGGGCGCCGCCATCACCCTGGACCACGGCCATCTCGATCCCTACGCTCCCGGATTGAGCGCCCAGGTGAGCCGGATCGCGGGGCTGCTCGACCGGCTCGGCATGAACGCGGTCATCGAGACGGGCGGGCGCTACACCCTGGACCCCCGGCGCAAGCACCATCCCACCCTCATCAGCGACGGCGCCGACCGCCGTGCCGGGTTCCTGAACCAGGCCATGCGGGTCGCCGCCGACCTGGGCGCCCCCGTGGTGCACCTGTGGAGCGGGATCCGGCCCGAGGACCTGCCGGAGGAAGCGGCGTGGGCCCGGCTGGCCCGCCAGTGCGAGGGGCTCCTCGCCACGGCCGACCGCCTCGGCGTCACGCTCGGATTCGAGCCCGAACCCGGAATGCTCGTGGAGGACCTGAGCGGATTCGAGAGGCTGAGTGCCATGCTCGGCGGTCACCCCCGTCTCGGGCTCACCCTCGACGTCGGGCACTGCCGCTGCCTGGAGCCGGACGACCCGCCCGCCTGCGTCCGGCGAGCGCTGCCGTATCTCGTGCATGTGCAGATCGAGGACATGCGCCGAGGCGTCCACGAGCATCTGGAGTTCGGCGAGGGCGAGATCGACTTCCCGCCGGTGCTGGCCGCGCTGGCCGGCTACCGGGGACAGGTGGCCGTGGAGCTCGCCCGGCACTCCCACGCGGCGCCACAGGTCGCCCGCCGATCCATCGCCTTCCTGAGGAAGGCGCACGACGAACTCGGTGAGAAAGGAGCAGGTCGGCATGGGCGAGATCGGGCCGAGGGCGGGGGAGTGGCTGGCGTGGGCACTGTCGCGGGTGGAGGCTGACCATGGCGCGGTCCACCTGCTCTTCCCCCAGGCTGAACGGCGGGGCGGCACCGGTGCGCGGCGCGCGCTGCTCGCGGCCCTGCACGCCGACGAGGCGACGATACGGACGCTCTACGAGCGCGGCGACACCGGTGAACGGCTGACGATCCTGACCGCCCTGCCCGAGCTCGGCCTCGGCGCGGCGGCGATCCCACTGGTCGAGGACGCGCTGCGCACCAACGACGCGCGGCTGGTGGCCGCGGCCCTCGGGCCGTACGGCGCGCGGTGGCTCGACGACCACGCCTTCCGCCAGGGCGTGCTCAAGTGCGTCTTCATGGAGATCCCGCTGGCCTCCGTCTCCGGCCTCGACCGGCGGACCGACGCGGAGCTGACGCGCATGCTGTCGGACTACGCGACCGAGCGGCGGGCGGCCGGACGCCCGGTTCCCCACGACATCCTGGAGAGGATCTGATGCGCATCTTCGACCCGCACATCCACATGACCTCCCGGACCACCGACGACTACCAGCGGATGCACGACGCCGGGGTCCGCGCAGTGGTCGAACCGGCCTTCTGGCTGGGCCAGCCCCGCACCAACATCGGCAGCTTCCTCGACTATTTCGACGCGCTGCTCGGCTGGGAACCGTACCGGGCCGCCCAGTACGGCATCCGCCACCACTGCGCGCTCGCGCTCAACCCGAAGGAGGCCAACGACCGGCGCTGCGCGGAGGTGCTGGCCGAACTGCCGCGATACCTGCTCAAAGACTCCGTCGTCGCGGTCGGCGAGGTCGGATACGACTCGATGACCCCCGAGGAGGAACGCGCCTTCGAGGCCCAGCTCGCGATGGCGGCGGAGAACGACCTCCCGGTCCTGGTCCACACCCCGCACCGCGACAAGGTCGCGGGAAGCCGCCGCAGCCTCGACGTCGTCAAGGCCGCGGGCATGCCGCCCGGACGGGTGCTCGTCGACCACCTCAACGAGCCGACCGTCGGCCTGGTCGCCGATTCGGGTTGCTGGATGGGATTCTCGATCTACCCCGACACGAAGATGGATCCCGGCCGGATGGTGGCGATCCTCAAGGAGTACGGCACCGCCAGGATGCTGGTGAACTCGGCCGCCGACTGGGGGCGCAGCGATCCCCTGAAGACCCGCGAGGTCGGCGACGCCATGCTCGCGGCCGGCTTCGGCCAGGACGAGGTGGACCAGGTGCTCTGGCACAATCCGGTCGCCTTCTACGGGCAGAGCGGCCGGCTCGATCTGGGGACCGGCTCAGCCGGCCTCGACTACGCCGGCAACACGATCAGACGGGGATGACGATGCGGCTGCGCCATCCGGACGGCTCGACCGTGCACCTGGCCTACTGCACCAACGTGCACCCCGCCGAGGATCTCCCCGGCATCCATGGACAGCTCTCAGGCATCGCGGCGCGGGTCAGGAAACTGCTCGGCGCCGAACGCCTCGGTCTCGGCCTGTGGCTGTCGCAGCACGCCGCCGCGGACCTGCTCGCCCGGCCCGGCGAGCTCGCCGGTCTGCGTGATCGGCTGGCCGTGCTCGGGATGGAGGTCGTCACTCTCAACGGGTTCCCGTACCGCGGCTTCCACGAGGAGATCGTGAAGTACCGCGTCTACACCCCTGACTGGGCCGACGCGGAGCGGCTGCGCCACACCCTGGGGCTCGCCGAGATCCTGGCCGCGCTGCTGCCCGACGACCTCACCGAGGGAACGATCTCCACGCTGCCCCTCGCCTGGAGGACCGGCTGGACGGCGCAGAAGGCGGCGGCGGTCGCGGCCAACCTCGGCCTCGTCGCCCGCGGACTGCGCGAGCTGGCCGAGCGGACCGGCAAGACGATCCGGCTTGGCTTCGAACCAGAGCCGGGCTGCATCGTCGAAACCACTGCGCAGGCCACGCGCCTGCTCGCCGACGCCGACCGCGACCACCTCGGCGTATGCCTGGACGCCTGCCACCTGGCCGTGGGTTTCGAGGAAGCCGCCGCGGCGGCCGGGCTCGGGCTCCCCATCGTCAAGCTCCAGGCATCGTGCGCCCTGGAGGCGCCGCCCGGCACCCAGGACGCGCTGAAGGCGTTCGACGAGCCGCGCTTCCTGCACCAGACGCGCTCGCGGAGCGGATTCACCGACGATCTGGGCGAGGCGCTGGCCGGCGGCCTGCCCGTGGGGGAGCGCTGGCGGGTGCACTTCCACGTGCCGCTGCACGCCGCACCACCGCCACCGCTCCGCACCACCGCGCCCCACCTGCGGGAGCTCCTGGACGCCCTGCTCGGCGGGCCCGCCCCGCTCACCCGGCACATCGAGGTGGAGACCTACACCTGGAACGTGCTCCCCGGCGCGCCGCCGGACCTCGCCGAAGGCATCGCCGCCGAACTCGACTGGACCCGGCGGCAGCTCGCCGCGCTCGGGCTGAAGGAGCTGTGATGGCGCCACTGGTCGTGATCAACGTCGTCGGGCTCACCCCGCGCCTGCTGGCGCACATGCCCAACGTGGCGAGGGTGGGCCGGGCCGCCCGCCTGCGCCCGGTCCTGCCGGCCGTCACCTGCTCGATGCAGGCCACACTGCTCACCGGCACACCGCCACGTGAGCACGGCATCGTGGGCAACGGCTGGTACTTCCGCGACCTCGGCGAGGTGCTCCTGTGGCGTCAGCACAACGCGCTCATCCAGGGCGACCAGCTGTGGAGCGCCGTGCCCGGCCTGCGCACCGCCAACGTGTGCTGGTGGTACGCGATGGGTGCCGCGACCGACCTGCTCGTCACCCCGCGCCCCATCTACCACGCCGACGGCCGCAAGTCGCCCGACTGCTACACCCGCCCGCCCTCGCTCCACGACGACCTGGAGGCCGCTCTCGGCCCGTTCCCCCTGTTCACCTACTGGGGGCCGAACGCCGGGATCGCCTCATCGCGGTGGATCATCGCCGCCGCCCGCCGCATCCTCTCCCGCGAACGGCCCGACCTGCTGCTCGTCTACGTCCCGCACCTCGACTACGACCTGCAACGGCACGGCCCCGACGGCCCTGAGGCGATCGCCGCGGCACGCGCCGTCGACGCCGCGCTGGCCCCGCTCCTCCAGGAGGACGCCGAGGTGGTGGTGCTGTCGGAGTACGGCATCACGCCGGCCTCGCGCCCGGTGGACATCAACCGCGCGCTCCGCGGCGCGGGCCTGCTGGAGGTCCACACCCAGGCCGGGATGGAGTACCTCGACCCGTGGACCTCCCGTGCCTTCGCCGTCGCCGACCACCAGGTGGCCCACGTGTACGTACGTGATCCCGCCGACCTCGATCGCGCGCGCGACGTCATCGCCGCCCTGCCCGGCGTGGAAGAGGTGCTCGACCGGACGGGCAAGGCGAAGTACGGCCTCGACCACGAACGCGCGGGGGAGCTCGTCGCCGTGGCCGAGCCCGACGCCTGGTTCACCTACTACTACTGGCTCTCCGACGACCGGGCCCCGGACTTCGCGCGGCTGGTGGACATCCACCGCAAGCCCGGCTACGACCCCGCCGAGCTGTTCATGGATCCCCGGGACCCCTTCGTCAAGCTCCGCGCCGCCGCTGCGCTGGCCAGGAAGAAGCTGGGTTTCCGGTACACGATGTCCGTCGTGCCGCTGGACCCCTCGCCGGTGCGCGGCAGCCACGGCCGCCTCCCCGACGATCCGGCCGACGGCCCCGTCCTCATCGGCCCGTTCGACGGCGACGCCTATGCGGCGACCGAGGTCAAGGGCCTTCTCACCGCCCTCATCCGCCGGTGAGCGCACTCGACCCCGAGTTGTCCGCCTCGCAACGCGGTTCCGCGGTGGCGGGCGGCGTCCACGAAGAACGCGCGGAGGTTCGTGATCAGGTGAGCGGCGGAGTCCACCATCGAGGACGCCCCTGACCCGACGTCCGCACCTTCCGGACCGTCCACTCCGTCGTCCCGTGACCCGCAGCCCTACCTTTGCGCGGTCGTCCGGAACACGGCCTACGCCTGGGCGCGCAGTGAGGGGCGGAACGTGCTCACGCGCTTACCTCGCGGCTCGCACCACCACGATCACGGCGCACGAGTGATCATCGTTTCGCCGACCTCGGTCAACAGGTGGCCCGTACCCAGGAGCATGATGGTCCGGTCGAGCCGAAGTGAGGGCCCAGTGGACATGCTCACCGCCTCTTGCGCACTGGCAATCTATGCGCTTAAGTGGTCTCCACAATTTCCGTATCTAAGCGCTTAAATGAACGTGTTCATGGGAGCCCGCGGCGTCGGGGGAGTGATTGGCGTGCGCTCGCACGCAGTTCTCGCCGCAGACGCCTGTCCAGATACGACGCCGTGATCCACGAGGTGGACGGCTCCACGAAAGGAAACAGCGATGAGTCGGACGAAGATCGCCGGACTGGCCGTCGTGACGGCTGCCGCGCTGGCACTGACCGCCTGCGGAAGGGGGAGTACGACCTCCTCGTCGGACCCGGTGGGATCGGCGCTCTCGTCGGGACCGGCCAAGGGCACCATCACCATGTGGGCGCAGGGCGCGGAGGGCGCGGCTCTTCCCTCGCTCGTGAAGGAGTTCGAGGCGGCCAATCCCGGGGTGAAGGTCAACATCACGGCCATCCCCTGGGACGCCGCCCACAACAAGTACCAGACCGCGATCTCCGGCGGGACCACGCCGGACGTGGCCCAGATGGGCACCACATGGATGGCGGACTTCTCCACCGCCTTCGACCCGACTCCGAAACAGGTCGACACCAGTGGCTTCTTCGAGGGGGCGAAGGCCGCCACCATGATCAATGGCGCGTCGCTCGGTGTTCCCTGGTACGTGGACACCAACGTCATCTACTACCGCACCGACCTCGCCGCCAAGGCGGGCTACACCTCACCCCCCACCAACTGGGCGGACCTGAAGGCGATGGCCAAGGCGATGCAGGAAAAGGCCGGCGCCAAGTGGGGAATGGCGCTGACTCCCGGAGGAGCCGACTCCTTCCAGCTCACCTTGCCGTTCATCTGGTCCAACGGCGCTTCGCTGATGAACGCCGACGGTACGAAGTGGACGTTCGACACGCCGGAGATGGCCGGCGCGCTGAAGTACTACCAGAGCTTCTTCACCGAGGGCATCTCCGACAAGAACCTCTCGACCGCCGCCGGCGCCAAGGAGTCGGCGTTCGTGAGCGGCGCCACGCCCATGCTCGTCAACGGACCGTTCGAGATCGGCCAGCTCAATCAGGCCGGCGGCGCCGACTTCGACAAGAAGTACGGCGTCATGCGGTTCCCGAAGCAGAAGAGCTCGACCTCCTTCGTCGGCGGTTCCGCCCTGGTCGTGTTCAAGAAGTCCAAGAATCGCGACGCCGCGTGGAAGCTGATCCAGTGGCTCTCCAAGGCCGATGTCCAGGCCAAGTGGCAGAAGATGGTGGGCGATCTCCCCGCCGTCCAAGCGGCTTGGAACGATCCGGCACTGGCGGGTGACGAGAAGCTGTCGGTGTTCAAGGAGCAGCTTCAGGACGTCAAGTCCCCGCCGGCCAACACCTCATGGACTCAGGTCGGCGCCGCCGCGGACACCATGCTTGAGCAGATCGTGAAGGCGGGTACGGATCCCGCCGCCGCGCTCAAGGACCTGCAGGCCAAGGCCGACTCGATCGGTACGGGAGGCTGAACATGGTCACCGCGACCCGCCTCGCGACCGGGCCCGTCAGGGCGCGGCGGCACAAGCAGACACTGACCGCGTGGATGTTCGCGTTGCCGTTCGTGCTCATCTTCGGTGTCTTCATGCTGCTCCCGCTCCTGTCATCGCTGGCGATGTCGTTCACCGATTTCAGGAGCAGCGATGTGCAGACTCCGCTGGCCGTGGGCTTCGTCGGTCTCGACCAGTACCGTGCGCTGTTCGGTGACCCGCTGTTCCTCCGGTCCATGGTCAACACCGGGTATTTCGTTCTGGTCGGCATCCCGCTGACCATGGTCGTCGCCCTGACCTTGGCAGTCGCGCTCAACAGCGGCATCACCCGGTTCCGCACCGCCTTCCGGGTGGGCTTCTACACACCGGTCGTCACCAGCATCGTCGCGGTCGCCGTCGTGTGGCGGTTCATCCTGCAACCCGATGGGTTGCTCAACGATCTGCTGAAAGCGATGGGTGTCGACGGCCCGGACTGGCTCAACAGCACCAGTTGGTCGATGCCGGCGCTGATCCTGGTCGCGGTGTGGCGGAACATGGGGACGTTGATGGTGATTTTCCTCGCGGGACTGCAAGCCGTTCCGGTCGAGGCCCAGGAAGCGGCCATGACCGACGGGGCGAACGCCTGGCAACGGTTCTTCAGGATCACCCTGCCGATTCTGCGACCCACTCTTCTGCTCGGCGCGGTGCTGTTGTCCGTCGCGTATCTGCAGCTCTTCGAGGAGTCCTTCGTCATGACCAAGGGCGGCCCGTTGAACTCGACGCTGTCGGTGACGTACTTCACGTACAACCAGTTCGGCTTCGGCAAATACGGATATGCGTCGGCAGCCAGCTACATCCTTTTCGTGGGCATCGTCCTGGTCAGCCTGGTGCAGTTCCGGGCCCTGCGGTCGAGGGTGTGACCGGGGCCATGCAGATCTTGCGAAATCTCCTTCCCGTCACATCTTTGACGCGGCGGCGCGCGAACAGCTCCAGCAGCACCTCCGGGTGGCCTGTTCGCCGGCTGTGGACCTACACGTGGCTCACGGCGGCCGTGGCGATGACGCTGCTGCCGTTCGCCTGGATGCTGCTCGGCTCCTTCAAGACGCAGGGCGAGATCCTGCACAGCCCCAACGGCTGGCTGCCTCATTCGCCGACACTGGGCAACTACAGGATGTGGTTCGGCCAGCTTCAGATCGGGGCCTATTTCGTCAACAGCGTCATCGTCGCCGTGCTCACGGTGCTCGGCAATCTGGCGTTCTGCTCCATGGTCGGGTATGCCCTCGCGAAGATGGACTTCCCAGGCAAGCGCCTTCTGTTCCTCATGGTCATGGCCACCCTCATGGTTCCCGGCGTGGTGACGTTCGTGCCGCTGTTCGTCCTGGTCACCAAGCTCGGGCTGGTGAACACCTATCCGGCCCTCATCCTGCCGTTCCTGACCTCGCCGCTGGGTGTGTTCCTGATGCGCCAGTTCATGCAGGAAATCCCGGACTCGCTCCTCGAAGCGGCTTACATCGACGGCGCCGGCACGGTGCGGGTGTTCCGCAGCATCGTCCTCCCCCTGTGCAAGCCGCCACTGGCGACCCTGGCGATCCTGACGTTCCTCGGTTCCTGGAACAACTTCCTCTGGCCCCTGGTCGCGGCGCAGAGCCAGGACAAGTACACGCTGCCCGTCGCGTTGTCCCTGTACTCCACCGGCCAGAACGCCACCGACTACGGGTTGCTCCTTGCCGGGGCGGTCCTGGTCATCACTCCCATCGTCGCCTTGTTCGTCTGCCTGCAGCGCTTCTTCACCCAGAGCATCGCCTCCACCGGGATCAAATGACGGCACACGTCGGCCGTCTCTCTACTCCGAGGAGACACCGCGCCATGACCGACGCAACCATGGATTATCCCGAGAGCTTCCTGTAGGTTGCGGCAACCGCCAGGTGGCGCGGATCGTCTCCGAGGGGGCGAGTGGGTGTGCACGATCAACGGTCCAACATCATGGTGGTGAACCGTGCCCTGGTGGAGGTGCACCGCCGATCCCGCGAGGTGTTCAGCTCCGTGCCGGCGATCGAGTCCGGGTGGGCGGTGGCGACGCAAGCGACCTTCACACGCACTGTGAATGGTCTGACCAACCGACCAGGAAGCCTGCTCCAGGCTAGGCGTCCAGGGCAGCCCTTATTCTTGCGGCCAGAGCAGCTGCTTCCTCGGGCGTGTGCTCGACGACCCCGTTCTCCGCCATGAGCGCGTGGTACTGCTGCTGTTCATAGGGGACGCCAGGCGGCAGGGCGGCGATGTGCCAATGCAGGTGGGCGTTTCCCTGCTGACTGCCCAAGGACAGCAGGTACGTACGCTCGCAGGGCACGCTTGCCTCCAGGGCGAGAGCTACTCGACGCACCACCCGCATCACCGCAATGAACTGGTCCTCGTCAAGATCTCGCACGACATGCTCGACGTGGGCCTTTGGCGCCACAAGGACATATCCAGGCAGAGCCGCGAAGCGAGCGAGAAACCCGATGTGGTTGCCGTCGTCGTAGACGATCTCTTCCGGCTGACTGGGATCTCTGCTGACGATCGCGCAAATGAAGCACGGCCCGGTCCGGGAGCGACGGCTGTAGCTTTCCACATCAAACGGCACGCGCTTGATCGGGCCGGTCATCACACTCCTCGTGGAACGCGAGGTCTTCATGTGATTGATCATCTTAGGCGTCGAGAAGGTAAAGCACTCCCCGGGGTCCAGCGGCTTCTATGACCACTTACCAGCATTTCTCCTGACCGTCAGACCAGATCACAGTGGCCATCCACCAGGAAATCTTCTTGTGCGCTCACAGTCACCTACGGACCAGCCGATGGTTCCCGCTCGGCGAGGGCCCTGCCCGCCATGTCCACGTCCCAGGCGCCCGGCGCAGCGGAAAGGGGCGCCGACACACCCACCGGCACCCGCCGCTCCGCCGAGTTCGCGCAGGTAGCGGTGAAGGCACGTGGGGAGGCGAACTGCGTGGTCAGGTCGAAGGCGTGCGTGCACGTCCCCGGTGGTCCGGGTGTCGTTCCTCGGCAGCCCGGACCGGGTTCTGGCCGACAATGCCTACTCTGGCAGAGTCGGCCGCACGTATCTGCGCCGGTGTGGGATCAAGGCCGGAGCCGGCTGGATGTCGATCTCATGCACGACCTTCGTCAGAACGTACGTCCAGCCTGCCGTTTCTGGCGACTTCCCCCAGCCAGCGGGCGCTGGGCTTCACTGTCCGCCGGAAGCTCGTCCGATCGACCGCGATGAGGCCGAACGTGGGTCGGAAGCTGCCCCATTCGTAGTTGTCCAGAGCGGACCAGTGCAGGTATCCGCGCAGGTCGATGCCGTCCGTGAGGCACTCGTGGAGGGCTGCGAGCGAGTCGGCGGTGTAGTCGATCCGGCGCCGGTCGTCGGCGGTGGCGATGCCGTTCTCAGTGACCAGGACCGGAGTCGGCTGCGCATATCGCCAGGCGCTCCGGACGCCGAACGCCGCGGCTTCGGGGAAGTACTCCCATCCGGTGAGCGTCTTCTCCACGTCCGGGGCCGGGCCCCGAGGCCCTTCCGGTCCGATGAAGGTCCGGGTGTATGCCTGCACGCCGACGAAGTCATCACCTTTGGCCAGTTCGAGGAAGTGCTCGTCGCGGGGGTACCCGTAGTCGCGCCAGACGCTCTCGCATCCGGGCTCGACGTGGTAGGCCTGCGTCGCGACGGCCCATCCGGACTTGACCCCAGGTACCGATGACAGGATCGACCGGCTCGCCTGATGGGCTTTGAACAGCTGCTCGGTGAGAAACGCTCCGGACGCGACGCCTGCTCGCTTGAGGGGGTTGACGCCTGTGCCGCCCGGATAGGCGATTCCGTTGGGTTCGTTGATGGTGCAGACCCATTCCACCCCGTCCGCGACAACGGGAAGCACCGCTTCGGTGTATCGCGCGAACAAGTCCGGCATGCTGCGGCTCCCCCATGCCCCCAGAGCCTCCACCCAGCGGGGCACGGTGAAATGATGCAGGGTGACCATGGGAGTGAGTCCGGCGTCGTGACAGGCGTCCACCATCCGCCGGTAGTGATCGACTGCGGCGCGGGAGACGAAGCCCTGCTCAGGCTCTATTCGAGCCCATTCGATGCTGAACCGATAGGTGTTCAGCCCCAGACCGGCAAGCAGGCCGATGTCCTCCCGATACCGGTGGTAGCTGTCACAGGCGTCGCCGCTGGGTTCTTCCAGGTCGGTCTCCGGGTGGTGCTCCCGGTGCCACCAGTCGGAGTTGATGTTGTTTCCCTCGATCTGATGGGCGGCGGTGGCTGCACCCCAGAGGAAATCGGCAGGGAAGGAAAGACGGTGCGCGTTCAAGTGAATCCTTCTGGAACGGAACGTGGCGGCAGCTCAAGGCAGGCTCCCGCCATGGTTGACGACTTCAGGCGACTGCTCGGCGGCTGCAGACCGGTCACGATGACCGGCGCCAGCGTGCGATCCTGCGTGGGTCGCCCGGTCTGTGATCAGCTCCATGGGCGGCGGCAACCCGTCCACAACGACGGGGCGCCTGCAGGATCATCGATGTCTCCCTTCGTGGAAGCCGACCTCGTGATGCGTCACGGCGTCGTCTCTGGACGGGTGTCCGGGCGGGAGCTGCCCGCGACCACGCGTCAACTACTCCCTCGACCTGACGGGCTCCCGGGCGCGAGCGAGTTAAGCGCTTAGATAGTGAATGCGTGGGGACTACTTAAGCGCATAGATTGCCGGTACGCAAGAGGCGGGATCGCTCTGCCGGGCGTGGCGGCTCGGAAACGCCGCAGGTGGCAGGGGAGCGCCCGCCGTCAGGCCGTCGAGCAGCCGCAGCTCTCCCGCAACACCAGACGTGCCGGCAACTGGATGCAGATGGGGGGCTCACTTCGGTGCTCGAGCCGGTCGATGAGGATGTCGACCGCGGCACGGCCCATCCGCTCCATCGGCTGGCGGATGGTGGTGAGCGCCGGCCGGGAGATGCGTCCGGCGACGATCCCGTCGAAGCCGGTGACGGCCACCCGTCCGGGGACCGAGATCCCGTTCTCGGCCAGCATGTCCATGAGGTCGAGGGCCAGGTCGTCGGTCACGCAGACCAGAGCCTGCGGCAGCCGGCCGCGCGCCAGCAGCTCGGCAACCAGGTTGCGCCCGTCCGACCTGGACTCCTGTGCCAGCGGCTTGCGCGGGACAGGCAATCCAGCGGCACGCAGCGCTGTACGGAACCCTTCGAACCGTGCCCCATTCTCGGGGAAGCGCGTGTCGCCGACGAACAGCAGATCGGTAAGCCCGTGATCCGCGATGAGGTGGCCGGTGAGGGCCTGCATCGCGGCGGCATTGTCGATCGTCACGTGACTCAGGTTGTCGTGGTGGGGCGATTCGGACAGTGCCACGACCGGAATGCGACTGGCGATGCGGTCCAGGACGTCGTCGGGCACTGTGTGAGGGAAGACGGCCAACCCGTCGACTCGTCCCGCGACATCGGTGATGATCGCCCCGCTGTCGGCATGGCTTCCCCCGCCGATCAGCAACGCGTACCCGCGCTGCCGGCACTCCAGCTCGACGCCGCGCTGGACCTCGTCCACATACAGGGGGAAGGCGCGGAGGTTCTCCTCGTCGCCGTCCCGCACCACCTCGACCTCGCCCCCGCCTTCCGTGGAGGACATGTCCGCCGCCGGCGCTCCGGTCGGTTCTTCGGCCCTGAGGTAGTCGTACGAGAACAGCCCGAGAGCGCCCGTCCGGCCCTTGGCCAGGCCGCGGGCACTGGCGCTCGGAACGTACCCCAACGCATGTGCCGCGGCCAGCACGGAATCGCGAGTCGTGGGCTTGACCTTCTCCGGCTGCCGGAAGGTGAAGGAGACCGTGGCGATCGAGACACCCGCTCGCTGTGCCACGTCATATACCGTGGGGCGCTTCGCCATCTGTACCCCCTCCGATGCCCGAACAGCCCGGCCCTTCAGACATTATGCGCTTAACAACGATCGGAAAGATCCCTAACGTACCAGCACCATTTGATGATCAGTTCTTGGCCCTGGAGAAGCTCTGGACGGCGCCGAGTGCCGACGTGAGGGCCCCGCGCTTCTGTTGCTAGACATCGGATGCAAAGCGTCTCGCAGGCTGCCGCATCGGGGCTTATGTCCTATATCTCCCGGCTGGGTTGTCGCCCGGCGAGTGATACATAGGAGGTTTAGCCGGATCTGGTCTTCCGTTCAGACTCATCTCGATATATGTTCCCGTTCACAGCAACCAGTGGTTGTGGGTGGTGCGTACGCGCGCCTGTCTCCCCTACCACCGTGATCAGAAGTTTCTCTGGCCCTGAACAAGGGCCTCGTCAGGCCCGATCATCCCTGTCCCACGCCCCCCAGGAAGGGATCGTTCATGAAGATCCGGAAACGGCACGGGAAGGTCCTGGAAGCCACGCTCGACCCCCGGGGCGAGGGCCCGCACCTGTCCGGGAAGATGGGCGCCGCCACCATCCGTGGCATCCGGTCGACCATGCGACGACGCTGGCTCAACGCAGCCGCGTGCGTCGCCCTCGCCGCGTCCGGCCTTGCCGCACTGCAGCCGGTCGCCTTGTCCTTACCCGCCGCCGCAGCGGCCGGTGACCCCGACACCCTGTGGTACTCCCAGCCCGCCACCGCATGGGAATCGCAGGCCCTGCCCATCGGCAACGGCGCACTCGGCGCCATGGTCTTCGGCGGCGTCGGTTCCGAGCAGGTGCAGTTCAACGAGAAGACCCTGTGGACCGGCGGCCCCGGCTCGCCCGGTTACGACTACGGCAACTGGACCTCCCCGCGCCCCACGGCGCTCCAGGAGGTCGTCGACCAGATCAACCGGGACGGAACAGTCGCTCCCGCATGGGTGGCCGGGAAGCTCGGGCAGCCCAAGACCAACTTCGGCGCCTACCAGACGTTCGGTGACCTGCGGCTCGACATGGCCGAGTCCAATCCCGGCTTCAGCGGCTACCGGCGCTCACTCAACCTCCGCGACGCCGTCGCCGGCGTCACCTATTCCACGAGCACCGCCACCTTCACCCGCGAGTACTTCGCCAGTCACCCGGGGAACGTGATGGCGGGACGGCTCGCGGCGAACCAGGCGGGCAAGATCTCCTTCACGCTCCGCTACACCTCGCCTCGCAGCGACTTCACCGCGACAGCTTCCGGCGGCCGGCTCACCATCCGCGGCACGCTCGCCAACAACGGGATGAGGTTCGAATCCCAGATCCAGGTCAAGACCGACGGCGGAACCATCACCGACGGCAACGGCCAGGTGACCGTCACCGGCGCCGACAGCGCCACGTTCGTGATGAGTGCCGGAACCGACTACGCCCTGACCTATCCCACCTACCGGGGCGCGGACCCGCACGCCAAGGTGACGCAGGCCGTCGACGCCGCTTCGGCCAAGCCCTACACCGACCTTCGGGCCGCTCATGTCGCCGATCACCGCGCGCTGTACGACCGAGTCAGGCTGAACCTCGGCGGGGTGATGCCCGACAAGCCGACCGACCAGCTCCGATCCGCCTACACCGGCGGAAGCTCACCGGACGACCGCGCCCTGGAGCAGCTCTACTACCAGTACGGCCGCTACCTGCTCATCGCCTCCTCCCGGCCGGGATCGCTGCCGGCCAACCTCCAGGGCGTCTGGAACAACTCCACGCAACCGCCGTGGAGCTCCGACTACCACACCAACATCAACATCCAGATGAACTACTGGCCCGCCGCGCAGGCCAATCTCGCCGAGACCGCCGAACCGTACACCGCGTTCATCGAGAACCTGAAGGCGGCGGGCACCAAGTCCGCCACCGACATGTTCGGCGCGCCGGGCTGGGTCGTGCACAACGAGACCAACCCGTACGGCTTCACCGGCGTGCACGACTGGTCGACTTCGTTCTGGTTCCCCGAAGCCAACGGCTGGCTCGCGTCCCAGGTCTACGACCACTACCTGTTCACCAAAGACCCCGCGTTCCTGCGCGACCGGGCCTACCCGCTCCTCAAGGGCGCCGCCCAGTTCTGGCTCAAGAACCTGCGCACCGACCCCAGGGACGGCAAGCTCGTCGTCACCCCCAGCTACTCTCCCGAGCACGGCGACTTCACCGCCGGGGCCGCCATGGCCGAGCAGATCGTGGGGGGCCTGCTGACCGACACCCTCGCCGCCGCGAAGGAACTCGGCGTCGACTCGGCGCTCCAGACCGAACTCCAGACCACGCTCGGCAGGCTCGACCCCGGTCTGCGCGTCGGCCGCTGGGGCCAGTTGCAGGAATGGAAGGCGGACCTGGACAGCCAGACCGACACCCACCGGCACGTCTCGCACCTGTTCGCCCTGCATCCCGGCCGCCAGATCTCCCCGGACACCACACCGTCGCTCGCCGCGGCGGCCAAGGTCACGCTCAACGCCCGCGGCGACGGCACCAGCGGAGACGTCACCGGCTGGAGCCTGGCCTGGAAGACCAACTTCTGGGCACGGCTGCACGACGGAAACCACGCCCACACCATCCTTGCCAACCTGCTGAAACTTCGCACGCTGCCGAACCTGTTCGACACCCACCCGCCATTCCAGATCGACGGCAACTTCGGCGCCACCTCGGGGATCACCGAGATGCTCCTGCAGAGCCACACCGGCGACATCCGGCCGCTCCCGGCCCTCCCTACGGCCTGGAGCGCCGGTTCCTACACAGGTCTCAGAGCCCGGGGCGACGTCACCGTCGACGCGTCCTGGAACGCGAGCGGATCAGCCGAGTTCACCCTCAGACCGAACCGTTCCGGACCGCTCTCCGCCCGCAGTCCGATGTTCACCGGAACCTTCACCCTCACGGACACCACGACGGGCCAGACCCTCACCCCCACGCGCGACGGGAACCGGATCACCTTCAGCGCAACCGCCGGCCATGCCTACAAGGCCACCGGAAAGCTGGCGACGTCGGACAACTTGGCTCTGGGGACGCCCGCCACCCAGTCGGGCACCGCGCACGGGGGTTCGGCGTCGCGGGCCGTTGACGGGAACCTCGACGGCGACTTCTTCCACGGCTCGGTCACCCACACCGCCGACCAGCCGTTGGGCGCCAACCCGTGGTGGCAGACCGACCTCGGCTCCGCCCATCAGGTCAGCACGATCAGGCTGTGGAACCGGACCGACTGCTGCGCCGACCGGTTGAAGAAGTTCTATGTCTTCGCCTCCGACTCGCCGTTCACCTCGAATGACCCGGAGGTCACGAAGAACCAGGCGGGTGTCTGGTCCACCTACCGGGAGGCCGAGGCGGGCACCTCGCTGTCCCTGCCGGTGGGCCGGTCGGCCCGCTATGTCCGGGTCCAGCTCGTCGGCTCCGACCGGCCGCTGTCCCTCGCCGAAGTACAGGTCTTCGGCTAGTGCCTGGACCCTCAGTGGGCGGGAGGCCGTCAGTCGAGGCCAAGCTGGAGGAAATCGAGCACGCCCTGACCCGGCGAGGGAAGCCGCCGCGTCAGCCCTTGGTCGCGCCTCCGGTGAGCCCCTTGACGAAGTGCTTCTGCAGCAGCAGATAGAAGGTGAGGATCGGTAGCTTGCCAGGAACATGGGCGCGAACATGCCGCCGAAGTCGGCCGCGTACTGACCGAGCGACTTGGAGATGCCCGTCATGATCGTGGTGCCCTCGCGGGGACCGTAGATGATCAGCGGGCTGAGGGAGTCGTTCCAGATCCACACGCCGAGGTGAAGAAGATCAGCCAGAAGGTCTGCCGGCGGTTGGCCCCGTCGATCGCCGCCGCCTCCTCCAGCTCGCGCGGCACCCCCTTCATGAACCCGGAGAACACGAACACCCCGAACGGCATGTAGGAGCCGATGTTGAACAGCACCAGAGCCCCAGCGATCTGAGCACCTGGGTGACCGGAATGAGGGCCGGATAGTGGCCGAGCAGAGCCGACAGCAGCGGCGCGCTTGCCGTGGTCACGGGTCGGGTGCTTCTCCCGCGTCATGACGGTGTTGAGTGGGCGGACCTGCTCAGTTGTTGTCGAGGAAGCGCTGGGCGAGGGTCCTGCCGAGGGTCACGGCCTGGCTGTGGTTCTCGATCGTGGAGACCTTGGTGCCCGTGCCGGTGAACACGATGTACGTGACGCCGCCGTCGGTGCCGCCGTTGCTCGGGTCGGGGTTGATGCCGAGGTCCGCCGCGGTCCGGTAGGACGCTTCGCCGATGATCCCGGACGGCCCGGTGTCGCCCATCACCGCGTACTCGACCTGGCCGTTGTACACGATGGCCACCACCGTGCCGCAGCCGATGCCCTTGCTCCGGTAGTCCCAGATCGAGCTGGGGCTGGGCACGACCATGTAGGGAAGCTGAGCCGCGTTCAGCGGAGTGTCCGAGGTGGTGTGGCAGAACGTGTCGGGCAGGAAGCAGCAGTCGGTGCTCTCGTTGCACTGGGCGGTGCGGACGCCGTCGCAGTCGATGTCCATGTCGCCCTTCCAGAACACGGCACCGGTCTTGTTGCACACCGCGACGGTCGCCGTGCTGACGTCGGAGTCGGTCTTGTACTTGCCGTGGGAGATCTGGCTGCACGTGGTGACCTTGGCGAGGAGCTGGTCGGCGGTGGGACCGGAGGTGCCGCCGGACGCGGTGCCCGTGACGGCGGCACTGTGCCCGGACTCGTTGCCGGCCGCGTCGAGCGCGGTGATCGTGTAGGTGTGGGTGGACCCGGCCGCCAGCCCGGCGATCGTGGCGGCGGCCGTGGGCGAGGTGGCGACCGTCGAGGTCCCCTCGTACACGCGGTACCCGGTGACGCCCACGTTGTCGGTGGAGTCGGTCCAGGCCAGTGAGATGCTCGTGGCGGACACACCGGTCACCTGCGGGTTCGTGGGCGCGGTCGGGGGCCGGCCGTCCGGGCCGGCGGGGCCGCTGACCGACAGCCGGTCCACGTTCGGGCCGCCGTCGGAGCTCGTGGCGGTCGCGCGGACGGTGTTGACTCCCGCGTTCAGATCCACGGTGACACGGCTGTCCGCCCAGGTGTCCCAGCTCCCGGTGCCGGGAAAGGACATGCCGGTCGTGACGCCGTTGACCGCGATGTCCATCGGGCGGGTGACGGTGGTGCCGTTGGCGTACCGGAAGGTCAGCGTGTGGCCGCCGGCCTCGGCCACGTTGACCGACCACTCGATGGAGCCGCCGACCGCGTTGACGTAGTCGACGAATCCGCTGCCGGTGTAGCCGGTGTGGTTGGTGGCCACCGAGGCTTGCGACAGTGTCGCGGCCTCGGCCTGGTACTCGCTCGCCGGGATGTCGGCGGTCGTGACGTCGAGGTAGTCGAGGTTGGGGTTGCCGCCGGAGGAGGTGGCGGTGACACGGATCTTGTTGTCGCCCGCCTGGAGCGTCGCGGTGAGTGTGGAGGCGGTCCAGGTGTCCCAGTTCGCGGTCGGGCCGAACGAGCGCCCGGCTGACACGACCGTGCCGTTCACCGCGACGTCGGCGGTGCGGGCGGCGCCGGTGCCGTTGGCGTACCTGATGGCCAGCGTGGCGATGCCGGCCGCCGGGGCGTTGACCGTCCATTCGGTGTACGGGCCCGCGGCGTTGGCGCTGTTGACGAAGCCGGAACCGGAGAAGCCCAGGTGGTTGGCCTCGACGACGCCCTGCGCGTTGGTGGCGTTCTCTGCCTCGTAGCGAGCGGTCGCGGCGCGGGCGGGTAGCGCCACGAGCGCGGAGACGGCCAGACAGGCGGCGGCGAACGGGATGACGGTGCGTAAGCGGGGCAGATGCACGATCGCTCCTCGGGGGGTCAGGTGAGCGTGATGCGGTCGAGATTGGGACCGCCGTACGCGGTGGCGCCGGTCAGGCGGATCGTGTTCGCCCCGGCGTTCAGCGTGACGGTGAGCGCGCTGTCGGCCCACGACGCCCAGCTCCCTGTCGGGCCGAACGAGCGGCCTGCCTGGGCCACGACGCCGTTGACCGTGAGGTCCATCGGGCGGTCGGCGGTGGTGCCGTTGGCATAGCGGACGGTCAGCGTCCTGGGGCCGCTCCGCGCGGCGTTCACCGCGAACTCCACGTACGAGCCCGCCACGTTGTCGGAGTTGACGAAGCCCGTGCCGGTGAAACCGGCGTGGTTGGACTCCACGGCGCCCTGGAAGATCGTCGCGTCCTCTGCCTCGTACCTGGGCGCCGCGGCGGCGGGACGGGCGCGGATGAGCCGTGTCTCGCCCGGGCGCAGCGTGGCCGTGTACGAGGCGGCGACCGTTCCCTCGGCGGCGCCCGACCACAGGTCGGTGACCTCCGCGGAACCGGTGAAACCGACCTGGGACCAGGTGACGCTCACCGTCGAGGTCCCGGACGTGCCGGTGTTGTAGAGCGCGACGATGTAGTCGCCGTTCGGCTCCCGCTTGCGCCAGACCTGATTGACGCCGCTGTTGACGACCCGCTGCGCGGCGACACCGTCCTGGTCGACCGCGATGAGCCGCTCGTTGGTCAGCATGGCCAGGTCGGTGGCGGTCAGCGCGGTCAGGTCGGTGCCCAGCAGCAGCGGGCCGGCGATCATCGCCCAGTGCGTCATGTGCGAGCGGCGCTGGTCGGCGTTCAGCCCCACCTGGTCGCCGTTGCCGATCTGCAGCGAGTCGTAGTCGTTCCACCCGCCGGGCCCGGCGTACTGCTGCCAGGAGGCGGCGGAGGTGAACCGGCTCACCACGTGCGCCCAGTCGGTCAGCGGGTAGCCGCTTCCGTTCGGGCCCGGACCGCAGTAGCACTCGACGTCGCCCTGGGTGCGCCAGCTGTTGGCCAGCCGCCGCCAGGTCGTGGCCTGTGCGACGGGCAGGTTGTTGGACAGCGCGAAGGTGATGGGGCGACCGGTCTGGCGCAGGGCCCTGTCCCAGGCTTCGACGTCGGCGACGGTGGTCGCGTCCACGCCGTCGATCTTGAGGTAGTCGACGCCCCACGAGGCCATCTGGTTCGCCCAGGAGTTGATGAACGCCTGCGCGCCGGGATGGGAGTACTTCAGCCGGTACATGTTCTTGCAGTTGTAGTTCTTGTGCGTCTGGGTGGTGTCGGCGATGTCCTGGGCGTGGTAACTCGTGCCTTCGATCGGCTTGTTGGAGGTGACCGCGTTCTTGGCGATGCCGGGCGTGACGTAGAAGCCGAACTTCAGCCCCTTGGCGTGGACGTGGTCGGCCAGCGCCTTGATCCCGCCGGGGAACTTCGTCGCGTCCACCGCCCACCGGCCGAAGGAATCGACGACGAAGCCGTTGGCGTCGCACTTCTGGTAGAAGTCGTCGAGGTTGACGTACACATAGCCCTTGGCGGCCAGGCCGCTGCTGACCAGCGCGTCGGCCTGGGCCCTCATCTTGGTCTCGTCCGGCCAGCGACGGACGAAGCTCCAACTGCTCCAGCCCATCGCCGGCCTGATCGATAACCCGTTGTCCGAGGCCGGCGCGGGTGCGGCGGGCCCGACCAGCGCCGCCATACCGAGCACCAGGACCGTGCCGACCGCGCGCCACCGCTTCATGGAACTCTCCTCTCTAGCCGATCGTGATGCGGTCGAGGTCGGGGCCGCCGCCCGCCGTGGCGGCCGTGGCGATCTCGAGGTAGTCGAGGTTGGGGTTGCCGTTCGCGGTCGTCGCGGTCGCCCTGATCGTGTTCGCGCCGGCGGCGAGCCGCACGGTGAAGGTGTCGCTCACCCACGTGCTCCAGGCGCCGGTGCCCGGGTGATCGCGTGACGGGTACGCGGTGACGCCGTTCACGGTGATCGCCGAGGGCCGGTCGGCCGTCGTGCCGTTGGCGAAGCGCAGGGATACGGTCGCCGGGCCCGCGCTGCTCGCCTGGATCGGCCATTCGACGTACGAGCCGGTCACGTTGTCGCCGTTGACGTAGCCGGTGCCGCTGTAGCCGGCGTGGGTGTTCTCGAAGACGCCCTGGGAGATCGTCGCGTCCTCGGCCTCGTGGCGGCCCGGGGGAGGGGCGCCGCCGACGGCGTACCGGGCGCCGATCCACGCCTCGTCCACCCGCCAGCGGGCGACGCCGTGATGGCCGGTCTTGGTGAGCCTGACGAAGCGGGCGGTCGTCGCGGGGAGGTCGATGATCTGCACGCCCCTGGCGTTCGGCACGGTGCCGGTCCTGATCGCACCGCCCCAGGACGAGCCGTCGGCGCTGACGTGCACCTGGTAGCCGGAGATGCGCGCGGAGCCGGACGACGGGTGGACCGTGGAGTCCTCGCGCTGGTTGAACGCCACGTACTGCACCCGCTTGGCCGCGCCGAGGTCGAACGTCAGCGTCGCCGGCTCGGCCGCGTCGCTGTCCCAGTAGGTGAGGTAGTCGCTGTCGCCGGCCGCCGCGGCCGGGTGCCCGCTGGTGGACGAACCGGCCGACAACGTCACGCCGGTGTGGATGCCCTCCCGCCCGCTGGTGATGACCTTGAACACCGTGTCGTACGGGTCCCAGCCGGAGAGCCCGCTCAACGTGAGCGTGCCGCCCGCCTGACCGAACGTGACCGGGACGCCGGTGCGCAGGTTCGTCACCGAGGTGACGGCGTAGCCGTTGTCGCGCACCGACAGCGTGCTGCCGGACGGCGGGGTGATCACGTGGATGTAGTGCCGGTTCGGGTCGTTCCTCGCGATGGTCGTCACGCCGTGGGCGCCGTCGTTCCAGAACCCCGGCTTCAGCCCGCCGTGCAGGTACCCGCCGCCCTCGGTGCCGCCGAGTGACTCCCAGATCTGATCGAGGTAGGTGGCGGCGAAGGTGTTGAAGTTCGCCTGCTGCGCCGGCAATCTGCCGTTGACCATGGCGGTCTCGGCCATGAGCGCCTTGATCGACGATCCGGCGTTGGTGATGAGCCTGCCGAGCGTGAGCCCGCGGTCCACGGCCTGGTCCGATCCGCCGTACCACCAGGGGCCGCCGGTCGGGAGCTTGAAGTCGGCCTCGATCAGGCGTGGCAGCGCCGTGTAGACCGCCTGCGGGTAGTCGTAGGACGGCGTCATCCCGGTCTTCTGCTCGTTGCTGATCATGTCCATGATCGGCGTGTCTTCGTTGTTGTTCGACAGCGTCATGTCCGGGCGCTGCTGGTAGATCTTGGCGTAGAGGTCGTTGCGTTCCCAGTAGGCGTTGTCGTTGTCGATCCAGAACCCGGCCAGCTTCGGGTAACGCCGCATCTGCTCGAAGAACTGCAGGTAGCTGAACTCGCCGAAGCCGTCGCGGGTGGTCAGGTCCACGTTGTGCCCCACGTACGCGGAGAAGGCCGCGGAGTCGAGCCACGAGCCCGAGGGCAGACCCTCGGCGTGCCACTGGGGGTCGTCCGTCATGTAGTGGATGACCTTCAGACCCTGCGCGTCGGCGGCGTCGATCAGCTCGCCGAGGAAGTCACGCGTGGTGCGGCACGAGCCGGGGATCTGCGACGGGTACGGTCTGGCGTAGCCGAGCCTGCTGTGGAACGTGGCCAGGACCAGGTACTGGGCGTGCAGCTTCCGGGCCTCGTTCACCCAGTAGCCGGCGTTCCAGCCGCCGTTGGTCACGTCGGACTCCCACGCGGAGCAGCTCGTGTGCTGGGGCGAGGTGCGCATGCCCCAGTGCAGGAACAGCCCGGCGACCGAGCCGCGCAGGAACGCCTGTCGCGGATGCTGCAGGTCGGCCCGCGCGGCAGGTGCGGTGAGCAGGCCGAGCAGAAGTGCGAGCACGGCAGTGATGACGGCGGTGATCGCCGTTCGCGACGACGCACGGGACATGACGCGTGCTCCTCGGGCTTCTTGGTGGGGTCGCTACGTGGAGGTGTTCGAGGTCGGGGCCGGAGTCGTCGGCGGTGGTCGGCGCGGCGGACCGGCTGTTGTGGCCCGCCACGACGCTGACGTACGAGCCGCCCGAGGCCGCGGGGTCGCTCCAGACCCGCATCGGCCCGGTGAGCATGCCGGACTCCGCCTCGGCGTAGCGGGTGACCGGGTTGCCGGGGACGGAGGTGGAGTTCACGGCACGCACCCGCCGGCGCTGGGGGTGATCACTGGATGGTGGAGCGCCGGATCGTGTCGGCCGAGCCGTCGCCGTTGTTGTCGGAGTTGGTGGAGCCGAACCAGATGGCGCTGGCGCCGGGCACCTTCTCGACGGCGCGGAGCCGGCCGTACGTTCCGTTGAAGTACGAGTTGACGGTCGAGACGTTCTCGCCGTTCAGCACGATGCGCCACAGCCGCTGGCCGCGCAGCGCCGCCATGAACACCGTGTTGTTGACGATGGCGATCCCGCTCGGCGAGGCCTCGGAGACGCTCCAGGTGTACTTCGGGTTCGTCATGCCGGAGGTGCCGCAGGTGCCCTCACAGGTCGGCCAGCCGTAGTTCTTGCCCGGCTGGATGAGGTTGAGCTCGTCACGCGAGGAGTTGCCCAGCTCCGACGACCACAGGCGGTCGGCGGAGTCCCAGGCCAGGCCCTGCGGGTTGCGATGGCCGTAGCTGTAGACGCGGGTGCCGAACGGGTTGCCGGGCGCGGCGGCGCCGGTCCTGGTGATGCGCAGGATCTTGCCGTTGAGCGAGGCGAGGTCGGGCGCGTTGCCGGACTCCTGCGCGTCGCCGGTGGTGACGTACAGGTAGCCGTCGGGGCCGAACCTGATCCGCCCGCCGTTGTGGTAGCGGTTCTTGTCGATGCCCTGGAGGATGCCGGCGTACCCGCTGAGCGCGGTGCCGTTGAAGTTCATCTTCGCGACCCGGTTGCCCTCGGCGGCGGTGTGCATGAAGAACACCTCCTGGTCGGTCGTGCCGTTCCAGGTGGGCGAGAAGTCCAGGCCCATGAGGCCGCCCTCGCCGCCGGTCGTCTGCACGTCGGGCACGGTGCCGACCTGCGTCCGCGTGCCCGACGGGGTCACCTTGAACACCTTGAACGTGTCGCGCTCGGTCACCAGCGCGTACGAGCCGTCGGGCGCCCAGGAGATGTCCCACGGCACGTCCCAGCCGCCCGCGACGTTGGTCGGCGGCTGCGGCACGGTGCCGCAGCCGCCCGTGGTGAACGGCGCGGACGGCGCGCTCGGCGTCGAGAGCTGGTTGGCGCTGTCACGTGCGACGACGTGCACCTGGTACGTGTGCGCGCATTCGAGCGGCACTCCGGCCGTGGTGGCGGGCGGGGTCCCGGTGACCGTGGCGAGCACGGCGTTGGTGGCGTTGTCGCGCACCAGGTAGGCGCGCACTCCGTTGTCGTCCGTGGAGGCGCCCCAGGTCACGGTCGCCGAGGTGGCCTGCACGCCGCTGACGGTGGGCCGCCCCGGCTGCGACGGCGGGTCGTCGGCGGGCGCGAGCAGCGTCCGGCAGTTCGCCTCGGGGCTGCTCAGCGACACGTTGCCGGAGGCGTCGCGGGCGAAGACCGACAGCTGGTACGAGAAGTTCGGGTTGAGCCCGGTCAGCCGGTACGGCGGCGCGGCCGCGGTCGCGATCTGCTGGCCCTGGTGGTAGATGTCGTACGCGACGACGCCGATGTTGTCGGTGGACGGCGGCCAGTCCAGGGTCAGGGCGTTGGACGAGATGGCGGAGCACGCCGGCTGGCCCGGCGAGGTCGGCTTCTCGGTGTCACCCGGGCCGCTGACCCGCAGCCGGTCGAGGTTGGGCCCGCCGTTGGCGGTGGTGGCCGTGGCCCTGATCGTGTTGGCGCCCGCGTCGAGCGTGGCGTTGACACTGATCTCGTTCCAGGTGCTCCAGGCTCCGGTGCCGGGGAAGGATCGGCCGGCGGCGACGGTGACGCCGTTGACCGTGATGGCCATCGGCCGGTCGGTGGTGGTGCCGTTGGCGTAGCGGAAGGTCAGGCTCTGCGCTCCGGCAGCCGAGGCGCTGGCGGAGAACTCGACGTACGAGCCGGTCACGTTGTCGTAGTTGACGAATCCGGAGCCGGTGAACCCGGCGTGGTTGGACTCCACCACGCCTTGCGAGATCGTCGCGGTCTCCGCCTGGTAGTCGGTGAAGTCGTCGGACTGGACCTCGGCGTCGAGGTAGTCCCAGTTGGGATTGCCGCCGGCGGTCGCGGCGGTGGCCCTGATCGTGTTGGCGCCCGCGTTGACCTGAGCCGTCAGCGTGACCGTCGCCCACGTCGACCAGCTCGCGGTCGGGTCGAAGGCTCGTCCGGCGGCCACGACCGAGCCGTTGACGGCGATGTCACTGGGCCGGTTCGCCGTGGTGCCGTTGGCGTAGCGCAGGGCCAGGGTGGCGGTGCCCGCCGTGGGAGCGTTGATCGTCCATTGGACGTAGGAGCCCGCGAGGTTGTCGCCGTTGACGAAGCCGGTGCCGGAGTAGCCGGTGTGGTTGGATTCCACGACGCCCTACGAGATCGTCGCGTTCTCGGCCTCGTACCGGGTGGGCGCTGCCGCGGCGGGACCTGCGGGGACGGTGAGCATGCCCGCGAGCAGCACGAGCACGCCTGATCGGGATTTCCGCGATCTCATCGGTCGCTCCTGGGGGGTGAGGGCGGCTTGTCAACGTGTTCCCACAAGGAGTCATGGTCGTCAACAAGTAAACGATCTTGGAGCGCTCCAAATTTTAGGAAACTTTCCTAACTCGGCTCGGAGATACATCGGAGGTGCCGTCCGCGCTGGACAGAAGTTTGTGGCAGATGTATGCCTCGAAAGGGAGATGAGATCGGATCTATGCTCAACTTCCCTCCATGGGAGGAGACGGCTGTGTCCCTCAGAGTCCGACACCGGGCGGCCCTCGCCACCGCCGCCGGCGTCCTGCTTCTCCTGCCGATCGCCGCGCACGCGGGCACATCCCGGGCGGGGGAGTCCGCCTCGGTACGGTACGAGGCGGAGAATGCGGCGATCTCCCGAGGAGCCGTCGAGTCCGACCACGCCGGCTATACCGGCACCGGCTTCGTGAACTACGACAACGTCGTCGGCTCCTCCGTCGAGTTCCAGGTCACCGCCGCGACGAGCGGACCGCACGGCCTCGTCCTCCGCTTCGCCAACGGCACCACCGCCGACCGGCCGATGAGCGTCGCGGTCAACGGCGTCACCGTCACCCGGTCGTTCCCCGGCACCGGCGCCTGGACGGCCTGGGCGTCGGTCACCGTGCGGGCCATGCTGGACGCGGGCGTCAACATGGTGCGCGCGACCGCCCTCACCGCCGACGGCGGGCCCAACCTCGACGCGCTGACGGTCGACGACGGAGCCCAGACCACCGACTGGTCGCGGGCGGTGGTCGACTCGACCATGGCCGGCTACACACCGGGCACGCTGGGCGGCTGGAGCTACACCCGCGGTCTGTACCTGTGGGGCCAGTACCTGGTGTGGCGGCGCACCGGCGAGGCCCGCTATCTGACCTACATCAAGGACTGGGCCGACCGGTTCGTCGACCCCTCCGGCGGCATCTCCCAGAGCTTCGACAACCTGGACAGCATGCAGGCGGGCAACGTCCTGCTGGCCCTGTACCGGGAGAGCGGGCAGGCCCGCTACCGCATCGCGGCGGCCAAGATCAGGAATCGGCTGAACACCTACCCGCGCACGTCCGACGGCGGCTGGTGGCACTCGACCTCCGACTCGCGCCAGGGCCAGCTCTGGGGCGACGGCGTGTACATGGTGGACCCGTTCCTGGCCAGATACGGAGCATGGGTGTCAGCCGACTCCTTCACCGGCACCGAGCCGGCCAGGCAGCTCGAGGTGTACTGGAGCCACCTGCGCCGCACCTCGGGGACGGCGGCCGGGCTGCTCCACCACGCCTACGACGAGCCGGGCGGCCTGACGGCGCCCTGGGTCAAGCCGCAGCTCGGCAACACCAACGGCGTCTCCTGGTGCCGGGCGATGGGCTGGTTCGGCATGGCCGTCGCCGACATCCTGGACATCATCCCGGCCACTCACCCCCGGCGGGAGGCGCTGATCGGCATCCTGCGCGAGCTCGTGCCCGCCTACGCCCGCTGGCAGGATCCCGCGACCGGCCGCTGGTGGCAGGTGGTCACCGAACCGGCCAGCCCCGCCAACTGGACCGAGACCTCATGCTCGGCCATGTACACCTACACCATCTCCAAGGCGGTCGAACACGGATATGTCGACGCCTCCTACCAGTCCAACGCCGAGCGCGGCTATCAGGGCGTACTGGCCGAACTGTCGGTGGGCGCGGACGGCAGGACGGACATCGCCGGCATCAGCGAGGGCACGAACGCCAGCGACTCGCTGAGCTACTACTTCGGCCGTGGCAGGCCGCTCAACGACTTCCACGGTCTGGGCGCGTTCCTCATCATGAACGAGCAACTCCGCCGCTGACCGGGCCAGTCGCCCGGATTCGATCGTCTCGCGGGTCGCCCCTTCACCGACGAGATTCCCCGCGATCGAGCCGGTACGTGGACAGGAGACTCCAGGAAGGCACCTCGTCCTCGACGACCAGCACGTGACACCCCGCGGCGGTGGCGGCGGCGATCCCCGCGGGGCTGTCCTCCAGCGCGACGCAGCGGCGCGGGTCGGCCTCCAGGAGGCGGGCGGCCTCCAGGTACGGCTCGGGGTCCGGCTTGCCGCGCGGCGTGTCCTCGGCGGCGACGACGACGGCGAACCGGTGGTCGAGCGAGGGCAGCACGAGCTCCACGATCGACCGCGGGGAGGCGCTGACCAGGGCGGTGGGGACGGCCTCGGCGGTGAGCGCCCGCAGCAGCTCGGTGGCGCCGCGGACGAGGCGGACCCCCCGCCTGATGCGGTCGGCGAACGACGCGGTGAGCCGCCCGGCGACCGCGTCGAGCGGTTCCTGAACCTGCCCGCTCCGCAGGTGAGCGCGAGCGGGCAGGAGGTGCGCGGCCGTGTCCTCGACCGTCCGGCCGAGGACGTACGGCACGTCCGCGGGGCCCAGCACCCGCCCGAGCGAGGCGGCGACGTCGGCCGTGGCCTCCCACCACAGGCCCTCGGTGTCGACGAGCGTGCCGTCCATGTCGAACAGGACGGCCTCGAAGGGAAGGAGGGCCGGCGGGGCGGAGTCAGACGGCACCGGCGGGATCCTTCGCGGGGGCCGGCGACGGCGTCTCGGTGCTGCGCGGCGCCACCAGGACGGGGCGTTCGACCAGGCGGACGCTCCCGCGCGTGCCCGGCGTCAGCCGGCCCGCCTCGTGCCCGGGGACGTCGGCGAGGACCTCGCCGCCCTCCAGCGACACCCGCAGCCTGACGGACGCGCCGCGGAAGGAGGCGGCGATCACCTCGGCCCGCCCGTCCTCGGTGGGGGTGACGAGCACGGCCTCGGGCCTGACGAGGACGTCCACGTCGGTGCCCTCGGCGGCCCCGTCGACCGGCAGGAGCTGGCCGAACACCGTCACCTGGTCGCCCGAGACGCGTCCCGGCAGGTGGTTCATGGTGCCGACGAACTCGGCGACGAACGGCGTGGCCGGCCGGTCGTAGACCTCCGCGGGCGCGCCGCACTGCTCCAGCCGCCCGGCACGCAGCACGGCGACCCGGTCGGCGATCGACAGCGCCTCCTCCTGGTCGTGCGTCACGAAGATCGTGGTGATGCCCAGGTCGAGCTGCAGGCGGCGGATCTCCTCCCTGAGGGCGACCCGGACCTTGGCGTCCAGCGCGGACAGCGGCTCGTCGAGCAGCAGCAGACGCGGCGAGAGCGCCAGCGCGCGAGCCAGGGCGACGCGCTGCTGCTGGCCGCCCGACAGCTGGTGCGGGTAGCGGTCGGCGTGCGTGGGCAGGCCGACCAGTTCGAGCAGCTCCAACGCGCGCTGCCGGCGCGCGGCGGGCGGCGTCTTGCGGACCCGCAGGCCGAAGGAGACGTTCTCGGCCACGTTGAGGTTCGGGAACAGCGAGTACGACTGGAACACCATGCCCGCGTCGCGCTTGTTGGCCGGCACGCGCGTGATGTCCTTGCCGTCCACCAGCACCGCGCCCTGGTCCGGATGCTCGAACCCGGCCACGCAGCGCAGCGCGGTCGTCTTGCCGCAGCCCGACGGGCCGAGCAGGGCGACCAGCTCGCCCGGCTCGACGGTGAGGTCGAGGCCGTCGAGGGCGACCGTCCTGCCGAAGGTCCGGCGCAGGCCCTGGAACTCAAGCCGAGCGGTCACGGCTTCCTCCCGAGATAGTGAGCAGCAGCAGCCAGGTGAGCAGGAGGCTGAGCACCGAAGCGGCGACGGACAGCTGGCCCTTGGCGCCCGAGATCGTGACGATCCAGACGGCGAACGGCTGGTAGCCGAGGATGCTCGCCACCGTGTATTCGCCGAGGACCAGGGCGAGCGTGAGGAACGCGGCGCTGGCCAGCGCCGAGCGGAGGTTGGGGACGATCACCCTGAGCATCACGTGCGGCCACGACGCCCCCAGGTTCCGCGCCGCCTCGACCAGGGTGCGCACGTCCATCGTGCGCAGCCCCGCGTCGAGGGAGCGGTAGACGAACGGCAGGACGAGGATGACGTAGACGAACACCAGCACCAGCGGGAAGTCCTGGTTCTGGAGCGCGATCAGCGTGGCCCAGAACGGGGTGGGCGCCAGCACCTCGCCACCGGCCTGGAGTGACTTGCCGACCCCGGCCACCAGCGTGATCGGCGGCACGACCAGCGGCAGCGTGCAGATCACCTCCATGACGGTACGCAGCCGCGGCGCGGACAGCCGTACCGTGATCATGGCGGGCAGCGTCAGCAGCAGCACCAGCGCGATGGTGGCCAGGGCGAGCCCGAAGGACAGCAGCAGGCTCGTCAGGAAGCCCTCCGCCGTCCACAACTCCGCGTACGGGGCGAAGGAGAGGCCGGTGGCCTCGTTGTGGACCGTGTACCAGAACGACGCGGCGAGCGGCACCAGGAAGTACAGGGCGGCCAGCGCGAGGACGACCGCCCGCCAGAGGCGCGGCCTGCCTCGGTGGCGGGGCGCGACCGGCACGGTCTCGGGGACCGGCGCGACGGGCGCGAGCGCGGTCATGGCATCCCCCTCACTGGAGCCATCGGGTGCTCCTTCTCTGCAGCGGCAGGTAGACCGCCATGACCAGCGCGGCGACCAGGACCATGTCGAGGCTGAGGGCCAGGCCGACGTTCTCGAAGCCGGTCTGCACGTCACCGGAGAGTGCGGCGGCGATCTTCAGGGTGACCAGCGGCAGCACGGTGCCCGCGCCCATCGCCGAGGCGGTGGCGTAGGCGGCGAACGCCGCGCCGAACAGCAGCACCACGCCGCCCAGCAGGCCGGGGGTGAGCACCGGCAGGGCCACGTACCGCCAGTACTGCCAGGACGTGGCGCCGTTGTTGGCGGCCGCCTCGCGCCACTGCGGGCGCAGGCCGTCCAGGGCGGGCGCGATGACCAGCACCATGAGCGGCACGGAGAAGTACAGGTAGACCAGCGCCAGGCCCCAGAAGGTGAACAGTGTGCCGGACGGCAGGCCGAGCAGGTGGCTGATCACGCCCGAGTTGCCGAGCGTGGCCACCCAGAAGAAGGCCAGCGGCACGCCGCCGAAGTTGGCCAGCACGCCGGAGGCGGTCAGCACGGCCTCGCGCAGCGCCCGGGAGCGGGAGGTGACCACGGCCTGGGCGAGGAAGGTCCCGAGCACCGCCCCCAGCACCGCCACCACGGCCGACAGCTTCACGCTGTTGCCGAGCGCGAGCAGGTAACCGCCCCGCATGGTGAGCGCCAGGTTGCCGAACCCCGGCGAACCCTCGACGGTGAAGGCCCCCGCCACCATGGCGACGGCGGGGATCCCGAAGGCCAGCGCGACGAAGGCGAGCAGCGGCAGCGCGCCGAGCATGCGTGTCATCAGCTCGCCACAGCCGCGTCCCAGGTCTTGGCCAGGTCGTCCTTGGCCTTGTTGACCTGGGCCTCGCTCGGGAACTTCGGCTCACCCTGGACCGGCGGCAGCTTCTCGGCCAGCGCCTTGTCGATGGTGCCGTCGGCGACCATCGAGGGCATCAGCACGGGGCGGGCGCCGCCCTTGAGCCACAGGTTCTGCCCCTCGGTGCTGTAGAGGAACTCCATCCACAGCCGCGCGGCGGCGGGGTGCGGGGCGTCCTTGTTGACGGCCTGCACGTAGTACTGGGCGTAGACGCCGTCGGTCGGCACCGCCACCTGGAAGTCGAGGCCCTTGGGCAGGAACTGCTCGCGGTATCCGGCGTTCAGGTAGTCCCAGTCGATGCTGATGGGCGTCTCGCCCTTCTCGACCGTGGCGGGCGTGGACTCGACGGGGTTGTAGTTGCCGGCGTCCTTCAGCTTCTTGAAGAACTGCACGCCGGGATCGATGTCGTCGAGCGAGCCGCCGTCGGACAGCGAGGCCGCCCACACGCCGGCGAAGGCCGAGCCCGACTTGTTCGGGTTGCCGTTCAGCGCGACCTTGCCCTTGTACTCGGGCTTGAGCAGGTCGGCGAAGGTCTTCGGGCACGTGGTGATCTTCTTGGCGTCGCAGCCGATGGAGACGTAGCCGCCGTAGTCGTTGACCCAGAGGCCGTTCGGGTCCTTCTGGCCCTCGGGGATCTTGTCCCAGCTCTGCACCTTGTAGGTCGCGTACAGGCCCTCCTTGGCACCGCTGAAGCCGAAGGCCTGGCCGACATCCAGCACGTCGGGCGCGCGGTCCTGGCCCTTGCGGGTCTTCACCGCGCTGATCTCGTCGGCGCTGGAGGCGTCGGGGTTCTCGCTCTCGACCTTGATGCCGTACTTCTCCTGGAACTTCTTGATGATCTCGCCGTAGTTCGCCCAATCCGGCGGAAGGGCGATGACGTGCAGCTTGCCCTCCTTCTTGGCCGCCTCGACGAGCTTGTCGAGACTCCCGAAGTCGGCGGCGGAGGTCGCCGTCGCGGCGTTCACCCCACCTGTCGTCGTCTGTGTCCGGGTGGCCGGGGCGGCGCCGCACGCCGCGGTCACTACCGTTAGAGCTGCGATCAAGCCTGCGATGCGAGGTGCGGACACGTCGCCTCCACTCTCTGGGGTGTGGCTAAAGGTAGGGGAACTTGTACAAACAAGGCCAGAGGTAGTTAGTCGCATGAACATTGCTATTTCATGAACAGGAGGGCTCGCGGATGGCTGCGCGCTATGAACAGATCGCCGCTGAGCTGCGTGACGAGATCCTGACCGGTGTTCACCCGGTGGGATCCCAGTTGCCCTCGGAGGCTGAACTCGCTGCGCGCTATTCGGCCGCCCGCGGCACCGTACGGCAGGCCGTGGCGATCCTCGCCGCCGAGGGGCTGATCGGCTCACGGCAGGGCGCGCGGCGCATCGTGCTGGGCGGCGAGCGCAGCCAGAGCTTCGCCGAACTGCACAGTTTCGCCCAGTGGGCCAGATCCAAGGGGCATGTGGTGGGCGGCGAGGTGCTCGCCCAGCGCCGGCGCGGCGCCGGGCCGGCCGAGTCGGTCAGGCTCGGCACCGCCGAGGTGCTCGAGGTGCTCAGGCTGCGCACGCTGGAGGGCGAGCCCGTGCTGCTGGAGCGGACCGTCTACGCCGCGTGGATCGCGCCCGCTGTCGAAGAGCTGCCGCGTGACTGCGAGTCGGTCACCCAGGCGCTGTACGACAAGGTCGGCCTGGTCTTCGCCTACGGGGAGCACCTCATCGACGCGGTCGCCGCGAGCAGCGAGGACGCCCGCCTGCTCGGCGTGCGGCGGGGCAGCCCGCTGCTGCGCCAGCGCAGGATCACCACC
The DNA here is from genome assembly GCF_013363975.1 of Nonomuraea montanisoli. Lineage (GTDB taxonomy): Bacteria > Actinomycetota > Actinomycetes > Streptosporangiales > Streptosporangiaceae > Nonomuraea > Nonomuraea montanisoli. Next base: position 366,977 of record NZ_JABWGN010000009.1, read on the forward strand.
ACTCAGGAGGGGCGTCCGGTGGAGTGGTCGGACGATCGTTACCGGGCCGGCAGCGTCGCCTTCAGCATCCGCAACTCGATCGGCGCCAACCCCCTGGCCCGGCTGGCGCTCTGATCGCTTCGAACGCGTGCTGCCGGGCCGCGGCTCAGCTGTTCGCGCGGATGGTCTTGTCGATCCAGTCGCCGTAGGCGGGCACGTTGGTGTAGAGGCCGGGGCCCTGCTCGCAGGAGGGGCTCTTGGCGCCGGGGCCGGAGGTGACGCCGATGAGCTCCCAGCGGCCGCCGCGGCCGCGCCGGATCTGCGGGCCGCCGGAGTCGCCGTTGCAGGCCATGGCCTTGGGCTTGCGGCTGATCGTGCACAGGCGGGTGTCGTCGGCGAAGCCGGGGCCGCACTCGGAGGCCGCGCCGCGGCGGGTGTCGAGCTGGCGCAGCTTCGCGGTCATCTTCCAGCCGGCCGGGTCGGTGCTGGACTTGGTGACGCCGAAGCCGAGGATCCGGGTCGGCGTGCCGGGCTTGCCCGCCTGGTCGGCGATCGTGATGGGCCTGATGCCGACCGGGCGGTCCAGGCGGATCAGCGCGATGTCGTTCTTGTTCGGCGAGTTCTGGGCGTAGTCGGGGTGCAGGAACGCCTGTGCGATCTTGCGGACGGTGCCGCCGGACTTCCGGCGGTCGCTGCCGACGCGCACCGTGCCCTTCGGGATCGAGCCGATCTCCATGTCGAGGCAGTGCGCCGCGGTCACCACCCACCGCGGGTCGATCAGGGCGGCGCCGCAGTTGCCGTCCGTGAGGCCCATCAGAGGGGCCGTGGTCGGGATGCTCGCCATGAAGGGGTAGGACTCGGTGGGCTCGGAGCCGTTGATGATCGCTCCGGCGCTCCCCGCGGTGATCGCGAGGCAGGCCGCGCCGGCCAGCGCGACGACGGCGGAGCGGGAGACGATACGGCGGAACGAGGTGGTGCCGGACACGGGTGAAGCCCTTCATCGGATGGTTGCGATGTCATGAAACTAGGTGTCCGGCTTGATCGGGGCCATCATGTCAGCAGGCCATCACGCGGTAGGGAGGACCCCACCCGACGTGCCCGCCTGACGGCCGCCCCGGCCGGGTGCGGCCGGGGACGGACGATCAGGAAAGGTGCGCCCGCCTCACGGAGTCCGCGGCGAGCAGCGCCGCGCCGAGTTGCACGGCGACCAGCGAGCGGAGCGGGATCGGCGTGCCCGTCGCCTCGGCCTCGGCCTCCTCGAACCACTCGTCGAAGCGCGCCCCGAGCCGGGCGCGCTCGGCCCGGACGGCAGGCGTCAGGTTGCCCGCGGCCAGCTCGGCGTCCAGCATGCGCAGGTAGGTGCCGCAGTACCTCAGCCGCATGAGGTGCACGAGCTGCCGGCCGCCGACCACCTCGGCCACCGTGGCCGGGCGGTCGGTGCCGGGGAGGCTCTCCCAGTCGGCGATGAACTCGTCGTGGGTGCCGACGAAGTCCTCCAGCGCCCGGCGGAAGGGCGAGTGAACCGTCAGGTCGCCCTTGACGCGGGTGAGGGAGGCGGCCAGCTCGGCGATCAGGGCGCGCTGCCCGTCCAGGGAGTCGCGGATCACCGCGCCGTACTCCTGATCGGCGGGGGTCTGGTCGGCGACGCGGGGGTCGGCCCAGTAGGGCAGCTCGGTGACCAGGTGCAGGGCGCCGAAGCGATCGGCGTAGTCGACGCTGCCGCCGCCGATGCCGTACGCCGCGGCGAGCTCGGACCCCCGCGGGGTCAGGTAGGCCGCCGGGCCGATCCGGACGGCGCTCGGCACCTCCGGCGGGCCCATGTGCAGGGGCAGCCCCTCGGCCGCGGCGAGGGCGGTCAGGCGGGCGGCGAGCGCGGGGTCGTCCTGGCTGAGGTAGTAGAACGCGCCCTGGAGCTCGCCGTTGTGCAGGGAGTAGACGAAGGCGGGCCTGACCTCGTCCATCAGCCGCATCAGCGCCGCGGTCTCCGGCAGCGTGCGGTCGAAGAAGTAGTCCTCGCCGGTCAGCGGGAAGGTCCATTCGACCTGGTCGGCCTCCGCCGGGCGGTAGAAGTGCTCGGCGTAGGCGCGGCGGTCGCTCGGGCGGGCGTACCAGCCCTCGTTGAGCCGGGCGCCGTCGGGGTCGGCGCACGGGAGGAGGTGCCAGCGGAAGCCGAAGTCCTCCCGCAGCGCGGTGTCCTCGACGAGCTGACGCAGCAGCGTGCTGACGGTGAGGGCGCCGATGGGCTCGTTGGGGTGGGGGCCGCCGATGATCACGGCGTCGTGGGGGCCGGCGCCGATGGTCGCCACGCGCAGCGGCTCACCCAGGCGGGACGTGCCGATGCGGCGCAGGCGTACCAGGTGGGGGTGGGCGGCGGCGAGGTCGTCGAGCTCGGCGTGCATCTGGTCCACCGTCGGGAACGCGGTGAAGTCGGGCACGCGGCTCATGGGGGAGGTGACATCCACTTTCGGGCCTCCTGATAATCTGGATTATTCTAGTAAATCAGATTATCTTTACGGCATGCAGGAGATGTCATGCGGCTGACCAGAGCGGAAAGCAAGGCCGCCAACAAGCGCGCGCTGATCGAGGCCGCGCGCGAGATCGTCGGCCGGGACGGCTCGAAGGCGAAGCTGGAGGACATCGCCGAGCTGGCCGGCCTGACCACGGGCGCGGTCTACTCGCTGTTCGGCGGCAAGAACGGGCTGATGGCCGCCATGGTCGAGGACTATGTCGGCCCGCTCGACCTGCGCGCGGCCGAGACCGGCGGGTCCGGCGCGCGGCTGGAGGAGGCCGTGGCCGAGATCGCCCGCCGTTTCCTGCGCATGTCGGCCGACCCGCAGGCCGGCGGCAGGCTGCTGTTCGAGACGCGCGTGCTCGACCTCGTGCTCAACGACCCCGACCTGCGCGGCAGGCTCAACGCCTCGATCAGGTCGACCGAGGTCGCGCTCGCCGAGCTGTTCACCGGTCGCGAGCACGACGGCGGCGCCGTCACGGGCGAGCAGGCGCTCCGCCTGGCCCGCGCGCTGAAGGCCCTGCTGTCCGGGCTCGGCCAGGACGTCGTGCTCGGCGCCCACGAGGCCGACGAGGAGTTCTTCGTCCGGACCGCCCAGGCGCTGATCACGTCGAGGGTGCTCGGGCCGGCCTAGATCACGGCCGGGGTTCGGGGGGACCACACGGCCGCACGTCACCCCACCCCGAAAGGCAGAACCATGTCCAGATCCGGCTTCGGCGTCATCGGCGCGCCGGTGTTGTTCATCGGCGTCCTCCAGGCCATGGAGATGACGCTCTCGCCCGCGCTCCCGCTCGTCCAGCGGGACCTGGCGGCCTCGCCCGGCGCGCTCGCCTGGATCTTCACCGGCTCGCTGATCACCTCGGCGATCAGCACCCCGATCGTCGGCCGCCTGGCCGACATGTACGACAAGCGGCGCCTGCTGCTCGTGCTGATGGCGATCAGCGGAGCCGGGGTCCTTCTCGCCGGCCTGGCGCCGAACGTCACCGTGCTGATCACGGGCATGGCGGTCGAGGGCGTCTGGCTGGGCGTGCTGCCCCTGACCGTGGGCCTGTTCCGCGACACCCTCACGCCCGAGCGCGCCGCCACCGGCAACGGCCTGGTCGTCGGCGTCGCCGCGCTGGCCAGCGCCCTCGGACTCATCCTGGCCGGGCCGATCAGCTCGGCCCTCGGCTACCGGTGGCTGTTCCTGCTCGCCGTGGCCGGTGTGGCGGCGGCGTGCCTGTGGGCGTGGTACACGGTGCCGGCCACCCCGCGCGCGGCCGGGGGCCGCGTCGACTGGGCGGGCGGGCTGCTGCTCGGCGGCGGCCTCGCCCTGCTCATGCTGGGCCTGACCACCGCCTCCGCCTGGGGCTGGACGGCCCCGGCCACCCTCACGCTGTTCGCCGCCGCCGCGCTCACGCTGGGTCCGTGGGCGGTCGTCGAACTGCGCGTCGCCGACCCGCTCGTGGACCTGCGGCTGCTGGCCGGCCGCACCCCGGCCGGGGTGACGGCGATGGCGCTCGTGTTCGGCTTCGCCTCCTTCGGCCTCATCGTCGCCCTGCCGATGATGCTGGCCGCGCCCGTCGAGACCGGCTACGGCCTGGGCGCCGACACCCTGTGGATCGGGATCTACATGTTCCCCATGGGCGTGGCGGGCACCCTGGTCGCGCCGCTGGTCGGGCCGATGAGCAGGCTGCTCGGACGGCGCGCCGTGCTGGTGCTCGGCAGCGCGCTCGTCTGCGCCGGCACCGGCCTGCTGGCCCTGTGGCACTCCTCCCCGTGGCAGGTCGTGGCCGGGGTGACGATCATGGGACTGGGCGGCTCGGTCGGCCTCACCGCGGGGCTCAACGCCGTGGCCTCCGACGTGCCCGCCGACCGCGCCGCCGGGGTCAGCGGCGTGGTCTTCGTCGCCAAGAGCGTCGGCGGCACGTTCGGGGCACAGCTCGGCGCCATGGTGCTGGCCTCCGGCGCGGTGGCGGGGGTGCCCACCGAGCGCGGCTTCGTCGAGACCTACCTGCTCTCGGCGGCGCTCGGCCTGCTGGCCGTCGCCGCCGCCTTCGTGATCCCCGCCGTTGTGCGGGAGGCGCAAGCCCGGGCCGCCGTTTCTGCCCCGGCGACGAAGCCCGCCGTACGCCCCGGTGAAAGCCTGTGACGATGACCGACGTCTACATCTCCATCGACATGGAAGGCGTGGCCGGCATCGCCACCATGGACCAGGTCTCCCGCGGCGGCCACGGCTACGCGCGGGCGCAACGCCTGATGACCGCCGAGGCCAACGCCGCCATCGAGGGCGCCTTCGCGGCCGGGGCCCGCAGCGTCCTGGTCAACGACAGCCACGGTGCCATGGACAACCTGCTGCACGAGGAGCTCGACCCGCGCGCCCGGCTGATCTTCGGCACGCCCAAGCTCGACTGCATGGCCGAGGGCATCTCGGCCGAGCACGACGTGGCCCTGTTCCTCGGCTACCACGCCGCCGCCGGATCGCCGGGCGTGCTCGCCCACACCTTCTCCTCGCACTTCCCCGAGGTGCGCCTCAACGGCGCGATCGTCTCGGAGGCCGAGGTGAACGCCCTTCAGGCGGCCGCCGTCGGCGTGCCCGTGGGGCTGCTCACCGGCGACGACGTCATCTGCGGCGTCGCCGGCAAGGCGCTGCCCGGGGTACGCACGGTCGCCGTCAAGATCGCTCACGGGCACACCGCGGCCGACAGCCTCTCGCCGGTCGCGGCGCGGCGGCTGATCAAGGAGGCGGCTGCGGAGACCGTGCGCTCGGCCGGGGGGCTGCGGCCGGTCGAGCTGCCCGGCGTGCTGGAGCTGGAGATCGACATGCCCACCACGCCCGCCGCCGAGCTGGGCGAGCTGGTGCCCGGCGTGCGCCGGATCGCCGACAAGACCCTCGCCGCCACCTTCGCCACCCCCAGGGAGGTGCTCGGGTGCGTGACGACGTGCTCCCACCTGGCCGCCGACGCCATGATCGCCAGGATGGCCCTGTACGGCAGGCCAACCCGGTAGCCCGCAGGTTTGCCGCTCCGGACAATCGTTTCGAACCCGGACGACCAGATACTCGGACGATGGATTTCGAGCAGGTAGAACGCGCCCTCGACGCCCTTCCCGGCCTCCGCCCCGACGGGCCGGGTCTGGCGGTCGGGGTCTACGCCGACGGCAAGGCGCTGCACACCGCGGTGAGGGGCGTGGCCACGGTCGAGTTCGGCGTCCCCATCGACTCCCGCACCCGCTTCGACATCGCCTCCATCAGCAAGCAGTTCACCGCCGCGTGCCTGCTGCTGCTGGAACGCGACGGCAGGCTGAGCCTGTCGGACGACATCCGTGAGCACGTCCCCGAACTGCGGCTCGGCGTCCCCGTCACGATCGACCAGTGCCTGCGGCACACCGGCGGCCTGCCGGAGTGGTACGGCCTGCAGGCCGTCACCGGCGTCCCGTTCCACCTGATGGACGAGGAACGCCTGCTGAAGGTGCTGGCGGGCGTGCGCCGGACCGCCTTCGAGCCCGGCACCCGCTTCTCCTACTCCAACACCGGCTATGTCCTGGCCGCCGTCGTGGTCCGGCGGGTCACCGGCCGGTCGGTGGCCGCCTTCGCCCGCGAGCGGCTGTTCGGCCCGCTCGGCATGGACGACACCGTCTTCCGCGACGACGCCTCCGTCCCGCTGCCGCGGATGGCCTACGGCTACGACGGCGCCGGCGCGCGGGCCGACACCCAGGAGAGCGCGGTCGGCGACGGCGGCCTGGTGACCGGCGTCGCCGACCTCGCCCCCTGGTTCGGCTTCCTTGCCGACGGCCGGGTGCTGGGCGCCGACGTGCGCGCCGCGCTGCTGGAACCGACCGTGCTCGCCGGCGGCGCCGTCCTGCGCTACGCCCGAGGCATCTGCCACCTGGCCGCCGGCGACCTCGGCGACCTCGGCGGGTACGGCCACGCCGGCGGCATGCACGGCTACGTCGGGAACCTGCTCCATCTGCCGGAGCCCGGCCTCGGCGTGGCCGTGCTGACCAACCACAGCGGCCTGGACCCCGTCGGCCTCAGCATCCGCCTGGCCCGCGCCCTCGCCGGCCGGGAACCGGCGCACCGGCCCGCGCCCGCCGGCCGGGCGGGCGGCGAGGCGGCGCGGACCGCGCTGCTCGGGCACTGGCACGACGCGGAGACCGACGCCACGCTCACGCTCGATCCCGCCGCCGACGGCGGGATCGCCATGACCGGCCCCTTCGACGCGGTGCTCGCCCTCGGCGACGACGGCCGCTGGCGCGGGCAGGCGGGCTCGGCGGAGGTCTGGCTCGCGCCGGAGGGCGGCCGGCTGCTGCTGGGCCACGCCGGGTCGATCCGGTGGCCCCACGCGTACGAGCCGTGCGACCCGCCGGGGGAGGGGCCCGTCCCGCGGGGCGCCTGGCTCAACGACGAGACGGGTGTGCTCGCCGTGCTCGACGAGGGGGTGCTGCGCGTCGGCCTGACGTTCCAGGCCACGGTCACCCCGGCACCCGCCGGAACGTGGCGGGCGGGCCCGTTCACCCTGCGCCTCGGCGCGGACGGCGACCTGCTGCTCAGCGGCTTCGGCCTGCTCGGCCTGCGCTTCGCCGCCCAGCCCGAGGGCACCGCCCCCGTCGGCGTCCCGAGCGGCCTGGTCTAGGGCCGTGTTGGCCTGCAGCACGAGCCGGGGCCCGCGGAGTTTGGCTGCCTGGTCAGTGAACGAGGGAGGTCGGGCTTCTAGCGTCCGACTATCCCCCCGCTCATTCTCCGAGGTGGTTCCATGACATCCGCAACCGCGCTCGCCAGGCTGGCGACGGGCGTCCTGCTCGTGCTGGCGGCGGGCTGCGCCGGAGCCCCGGGCTCCGGCGCGGCCCCCGACACGCTCCGCTGGGCGATGGGGAACGCCCCCAACAGCCTCGACATCGCCCACGGCTTCAACGACGCCTCCACGACCGTGCAGTTCGCCGTTCTCGACACGATGGTGGCCATCGGCCCGGACGGCCGGGTCGTCCCGCGCATCGCCGCCTCCTGGACCCACCCCGACCCGCGCACGTACGTCTTCACCCTGCGCGAGGGGCCCAGGTTCAGCGACGGCACGCCCGTCACCGCCGAGGACGCCGCCTACTCCCTGACCCGCCACCTCGACCCCGCCGTGACCTCCCAGGCCGCCAGCTACGTCACGCAGGTCAAGAAGGTCGAGGTCACCGGCCCGCGCACGGTACGGGTCACCCTCCGCAAGCCCAGCCCCACCTTCCTGGCCACCGCCGCGCTGGCCTGGCAGATCGTGCCGAAGAAGCTGGCCGCCGCGCACCCGAAGGACCTCGGCTCGCCCGAGGTCGGCACCCTCGGATCCGGCCCCTTCAAGGTCACGAAGTTCTCCCTCGCCTCCGGGGTGACGCTGGAGCGCAACGAGCTGTACTGGGGGCCCAGGCCGGCGCTGCGCAGGATCGAGGTCAAGGCGATCTCCGACCCGGAGACGCTGCGCCTGGCCGTCTCCTCCGGCGAGGTGGACGGCACCAACGACATCCAGGCCAGCGAGACGCGTAAGTGGAGCGCCCTGCGCGGCGTCACGACCGCCTTCTACCCGGCCAACCACATCGCCTACCTGTCCCTCGGCGTCCGCGAGGGCCCGCTCAAGGACGTGCACGTACGCCGCGCCATCGCCCACGCCCTCGACCGCGGCGCGCTCGCCACGCTCATGACCGGCGGCCACGGCGGCATCGCCGACCTGATGCTGCCCAAGCCGCAGATCACCGCCCTGTACGGCGACAAGCCGCCGCGACTGCCCGCCCACCCCTACGACGTGACCGCCGCCAAGGCCGAGCTGGCCAGGTCGGCCCACCCCCAGGGCTTCACCCTGGCCGCGCCGTACGACAGCGGCAGCGACGACGTCAAGGCACTCCAGGCCATCGCCGCCGACCTGGCCGCGATCGGCGTCAGGCTCGACCTCCAGCCGCTGCCCACCGAGCAGTACCGGCAGCGGATGTTCAGCCACCAGGACACCCCGCTGCAGCTCGTCGACCTGGTCTACGGCACCCCCGACCCCGGTGAGGTGCTGCCCGACCTGGTCAGCCGCGCCTCGGCCGGGCCCCAGGGCTTCAACTTCAGCGGTTACGGCTCGCCCGAGATGGACGCCCGGCTCGACGACCTCGGCACGCACGAGGGCGCCGACCGTGCCGCCGCCGTCACCGAGGTGCTGGCCGAGATCGCCGACCAGGTGCCGTACGTGCCGCTCTACACCAAGGAGGCCGCCGTCGCGCTGCGCGACAGGTACACCGGCCGGTTCGGCACCTGGACCGCCGACGTCTTCAGCGGCATCCGCCCGGCGGCCGGTGCCTGATGGCCTTCGTCGCCCGCCGCCTGGCCGCCGCGCTGCTCCTGCTCGGCGTGCTGTCCGTGCTCACCTACGCGCTGCTGGCGCTCGCCCCCGGCGATCCGGAGCAGGTGCTGCTCGGGCCGCGGCCCTCCACCGCGGAGTCGCGCGCCGCCGTCCGCGCGCAGTACCACCTCGACGACCCGCTGCCCGTCCGCTACGCCGCCTGGCTCGGCGACGCCGTGCGCGGCGACTTCGGCGCCTCCCTCTACAGCCGCGAGCCCGTCACCCGCGTCATCGCCGACCGCCTGCCCGTCACCGCCGGCCTGGCCGGCTACGCCATCGTCCTGACCCTGGCCGTGGGCCTGCCCGCCGGGCTGGCCGCCGCCATGCGCAGGGGCGGCCCGCTGGACCGGGGCATCACGCTCTCCGCCCTGGTGGCCCTCGCGATCCCGCCGTTCGCGATGAGCATCCTGCTGCTGTACGGCTTCGCCGTCACACTCGGCTGGTTCCCCGTCTTCGGCGCGGGCGAGACGTTCGCCGAGCGGGTCACGCACCTGACGCTGCCCGCGATCGCGCTGGCCACCGGGCAGGCGGCGGTCGTCGTCCGGCAGATGCGGGCCGCCGCGCTCGACCTGGCCGGCCAGGACTACATGACGTTCGCCCGGGCGCGCGGGGTCGGCCGCGCCCACTACTGGATCGGCTACGCGCTGCGCAACACCGCGCTGCCCGTCCTCACCGTCGGCGGACTGCTGCTGGCGGCCAACCTCACCGGCGCGCTGTTCGTCGAGCGGGCCTTCGGCCTGCACGGCGTCGGCGAGCTGCTCGTCAGCGCCGTCGGGCAGAAGGACCTGCCCGTCGTCCAGGCGCTCGTCCTGATGGGAGGCGCCGTGGTGGTCGCCGTCAACCTGCTGATCGATCTGGCCTATCTCGCGGTGGACCCGCGGGTGCGCCACGGAGCGGTGGCCGCGTGAGCGTCATGCCCGGGGCCGTGCGCCTCGGCGGGCGGGCGCGGCGGCTGCGCCGGACCAGGCCGGGACCGGTGACGCTGCTGTCGGGCGGGATCCTCGCCCTGATGGCGGCCGCCGCCCTGTTCGGGACGTGGGTCGCGCCCTACGACCCGGCCGCGCAGGACCTCGCGCTCGGCGCGACGACGCCCGGCTGGGCGCACTGGGCGGGCACCGACGAGCTGGGCCGGGACGTGCTGTCGCGCTGCCTGGCCGGCGCCCGCTCGGCCCTGCTGTGGCCGCTCGTCGTCGCGTTGGGCACGTGCGCGATGAGCACCTCGCTCGGGCTGCTGGCCGGCTACCGGCGCGGCTGGATCGACGCCGTCATGATGCGCGTGGTCGACCTGCTCATCGCGATGCCGGGCCTGCTCATGCTGATCGTCCTGGTGGGCGTGCTCGGCGGCGGCATCGGCTGGGCGGTGCTGGCGATGGCGGTGCTGTTCACGCCCGGCGACATCCGGGTGGTGCGCAGCCTCACCATGGCCCAGCGCGAGCTGGCCTACGCCGAGGCGGCCCGCACGCTCGGGCTCGGCCGCGCCCGGATCATGTTCAGGCACCTGCTGCCCAACATCGCGCCCACGGTCGTGGCGGGCGCGCTGCTCAGCTTCGTCGCCGCGCTGGTCGCGCTGTCCGGTCTGTCCTTCCTGGGCATCGGCCTGCCCGCCGGCACGCCCGACTGGGGACTGATGATCGAGGAGAACCGCGGCCTGCTCGACCTCAACCCGTGGGCCGCGGTGGTGCCCGCCGCGCTGGTCACCATCGCCGCCACCGCCGCCACCCTGCTGGGCGACCAGCTCTTCGAGAGGCTCTCCGATGCTTGAGACACGCGGCCTGCGGGTCGTCGGCGACCGAGTGCTGGTGGACGGCGTGGACCTGGCGGTCGCCGCGGGCGAGACCGTCGGGCTGGTCGGCGAGTCCGGCAGCGGCAAGTCGCTGACCGCCCGCGCCCTGGTCGGCCTGCTGCCGCGCGGCCTGCGCGCCGAGGGGTCGGTCGAGGTCGGCGGCGCGCAGATCGTGGGCGCCGCCGAGCGGCTGCTGCGCGGCGTGCGCGGGCGGCGGATCTCGCTGCTCATGCAGGACCCCTTCACCATGCTCAACCCGCTGCGCACGGCCGGCGCGCACATCGCCGAGACCCTGCCCGGCCGGACGTCCCGGCAGGAGATCGCCCGCAGGCTGGCCGAGGTCGGCATCGACGACCCCGCCGTGGCCGGGCGCCACCCGTTCCAGCTCTCGGGAGGCATGCGGCAGCGCGTCGCCCTGGCCGCCGCGCTGGCCGGCGACCCCGACCTGCTCGTCGCCGACGAGCCCACCACCGCGCTCGACGCCACCACCCAGCACGAGATCCTCGCGCTGCTGCGCCGCGTACAGGAGGCCCGCGGCATGGGCGTGCTGCTCATCACGCACGACCTGCGCGTGGCGTTCGCGGTCTGCGACCGGGTCGCCGTGATGTACGCCGGGCGCGTCGTCGAGCAGGGGCCGGGCGCGGAGCTGGCCGCGGCGCCCGCGCACCCGTACACGTCCGGGCTGCTGGGCGCGCTGCCGTCGGTCGAGCGCGCGATGGAGCGCCTGGTGGGCATCCCGGGCGCCGTGCCGCGGGCGGACGAGGTGGCCGGCGTCTGCGCGTTCGCCACCCGCTGCGACCGGGTCACGGCCGCCTGCACCGCGGCCAGGCCGCCGTTGCGCCCGATCGGCCGCGACCGGCTGACCGCCTGCGTCCACGACACCGCCGGGCCGGCCGGGACCGCCCGCCCGCCACTGCCCGAGACCGCGCTCCCCACCGCGCCCCCTGTGCTCCGCACCGCGCCCCCTGTGCTCCGCACCGCGCCTCCCGCCGTGTGCCCCGCCGGCCCGGCCGGCGACGAGCCGCTGCTGCGTGTCGAGGGCCTGCGCAAGCGGTACGGCGCCCACACCGCCCTGGGCGGCGTCAGCCTGCACGTGAACCCGGGCGAGACCGTCGGCCTGGTGGGGGAGTCCGGCTCGGGCAAGACCACGCTGGCCCGGTCGGTGCTCGGCCTCCTCACCCCCGACGGCGGCCGGATCCGGCTCACCGGCCTCGACGTCACCGACCGCGCCGCCCTGGGCCCGCGCGAGCGCGCCCGCGTGCACCGGCTCGTCCAGTGCGTCTTCCAGGACCCCTCCACCTCGCTCAACCCCGCCATGACCGTCGGCGCGGCGCTGGCCGAGGCGACCGCCAGGGCCGCGCCCGGCGACCGGATCGGCGTGGCCGAGCTGCTGGAGCTGGTCGGCCTGCCCGCCGCGTACGCCGCCCGCCGCCCCAAGGCGCTGTCCGGCGGCGAACGCCAGCGCGTCGCCATCGCCCGGGCCCTGGCCGTCCGGCCCGCGCTGCTGATCTGCGACGAGCCGGTCGCCTCCCTGGACGTGTCGGTGCAGGCGCACGTGCTCGAACTGCTGCGCGGCATCGGCCGGGACCTGGGCACCGGGATGTTGTTCATCACCCACGACCTGGCGGTCGTCCGCCAGGTCGCCGCCAGGACCGTGGTGCTGCTGAAGGGCGCGGTCGTGGAGGAGGGGACCACCTCGGCGGTCCTGGACGCCCCCGCCCACGACTACACCAGGCGCCTGGTGGCCGCCGTCCGCTGACATGACCCACGAATCTCGTACCGGGAAAGGCACACTTGCATGCACGACCTCATCCTGCGCGGCGGCACCCTGCACGACGGGTTCGGCTCGCCCGGCCGTACCGCGGACGTGGCCATCGGCGGCGGGCGCGTCACCGCGACCGGCCGCCACCTCGGGCGAGCGGCCCGCGTGGTGGACGTGGACGGCCTGGTCGTCGCGCCGGGTTTCATCGACCCGCACAGCCATTCCGACACCGTGCCGTTCATGGCCGGGGCACAGCCGTTCAAGCTGTGGCAGGGCGTGACCACCGAGATCGTCGGCAACTGCGGCTTCTCCTGCGGCCCCGCCACCCCGGAGTCGGCGGGCCTCATCCCCGAGGTCCTCGGCGAGCGGAGCTTCGCCACCTTCGGCGGCTACCTCGACGCCGTGGAACGGGAGGGCACGACCAACAACCTCGCCGTGCTCGTGGGCCACAACACGCTGCGGACGGCCGCCTGCGGCATGGACGCCGGTCTGTCGCCCGGCGCCCTGGAACGGATGGTCGAGCTGGCGGAGGAGGCGTTCGCCGCGGGCGCGCGCGGGCTGTCCAGCGGTCTTGAGTACGTGCCCGGCGCCTACGCCGGCACCGCCGAGCTCATCGCGCTGGCCCGCGCCGCCCGGCGCTGGAACCTCGCCTACGCCACCCACCTGCGCAGCGAGAGCGAAGGGCTGGCCGACGCGCTGGACGAGGCCGTGGAGGTGGCGGAGGCGGCCGGGGTGCGGCTGCAGATCTCCCACTGCAAGGCGTCGGGCCGGGCCGTGCACGGCGCGTCGGCCATGCTGCTGGACAAGCTGACCGCCGCCCGGGCCAGGGGAGTGGACGTGCGGGCCGACGTCTACCCGTACCGGGCGTTCTCCACGCTCCTGGTCGCGCTGCTGCCACCCGCGGCGTGCGAAGGCGGCGAGGAGGAGCTGGTCAGAAGGCTGGCCGACCCGGAAGAACGGCGGGCGCTGCGCGCGCTGGCCGAGGACCCGGAGCGCACGACCGGCGTCGGCCTGTGGCGGGAGGCGCACCCCGAGGACGTGCGGCTCCTCCGGCACGCCTCCGCCGCCGTCACCGGCCGCAGGCTCGCCGACCTGCTGGACGGCCGCGACCCCTGGGATGCGCTGTGCGACCTGGTCATGGCCGACCCGCGCGCCGACGGCGTCTTCCACACGATGCACGACGACGACGTCACCCGGATCATGCGGCACCCCCTCGTGTCGATCGGCTCCGACGGCGGACCGCCCGCCGGGCCGAGCCATCCGCGCACGTACGGCACCTTCCCCACCTTCCTCGGCGCGTACGTGCGCGAGCGCGGGGTCGTGCCGATGGCCGAGGCGATCCGCAAGGTCGGCTCGGCCACCGCGGCCCAGTTCGGCCTGGCCGACCGGGGCTGGCTGGGCAGGGGAGCGGTCGCCGACGTGTGCGTGTTCGACCCCGCGGCCATCGGCCACGACGGCACCTACGACGAGCCGGGCACGCGCCCGGCCGGCGTCACCCACGTGCTCCTGGGCGGCCGGATGGTGATCGACGGCGGCGCGTTCACCGGCGGCCGGCACGGACGCCTCCTGCGCCGGGGGCAGGCGTGAACGCCCAGGGCCGGGTGACGCTCGGCGTGCTGCTCGACAGCCTCGGCGCGGAGGCGGTGACCGCGCTGTGCCTGCCGTCCGGCCGCCAGGCCACGGTGGGCGCGCCGGTCATCCACGGCTGCGACGAGCCGATGACCGCCTTCTCCGGAGCGCTGCTGCTGGCCACCGGCCGGCCGGAGGCGTCCCTGCTCCGGAGCGCGGCCGAAGCGGGCGCCAGCGCGGTCGTCGTGCGGGCCGGGCTCGGCGACGCCGCCGCGCTGACCGAGGCGGCCCGGGACGCGGGCGTGGCGCTGCTGGCCGCCGCGCCCGGCCTGTCCTGGGGGCAGCTCTACGCGCTGGTGGACGCCCTGCTCGCGCTCGCCGCCCCGGCCTCGGACCCGGGCGGCGCGGTGGACCTGTTCACGCTGGCCAACCAGGTCGCCACGCGCGTCGGCGGCGCGGTCGCCATCGAGGACCTGGCCATGCGCGTCCTGGCCTACTCCACGATCGGTGGTCAGCCCATCGACGAGCTGCGCAGGGAGGGCATCCTCGGCCGGCGCGTCCCCGAGCATCCCACGCACGCCGAGGAGTACGCCGCCGTCCTGCGCTGCGAGGGGGCCGTGTGGAGCCACGAGCCGCGCGAGTACCTGCCCAGGCTGGCCATCGCCGTCCGCGCCAGGTGCGAGGCGCTCGGCACGATCTGGGCCATCCAGGCCGACCAGCCGCTCGCGTCCGACGCCGCCGCCGTGCTCGCCGAGGCCGCCGGGAGCGCCGCCCCGCACCTGGCGCGCCTCAGCCTGGCCGCCGACGAGGCCCGCAGGACCAGGAACGAGTGGCTGGGCCGGCTGCTGCGCGGCGCCGGGCACGTGGACGAGCCGGCCGCCTCCTTCGGCCTCCACCCGGACGAACCGGTCCGGGTCGTGGCCGCCGGGGAGGCGGGCGGGCGGGCCGACGTCCTCGCCGCCACGCACGCCGCCGACCTCCTGCGCACCGCCTACGCCGCCTACCGGATCGGGGCCGCCGTCGGCGTCGTGGACGGCAGGACGTACGCGGTCGTGGCGGCCGGCGCCGGAACCCCGCTGCTGCGGCGCGTCACCGCCGACACCCTCGGCCGGATCGCCGAACGGCTCGGCGGGCACTGGCGAGCGGGCGTCGGACGGGCCGTGGCCTCGGTCGCGCAGGTTCCCGCCGGCGCCCGGCAGGCCGAGGAGGCGCTGCGCGCGTTGTGCGGGCCGTCGCGCGGGCCGTACGCGGCCGGCGAGGTGGGCCTGCACGAGGAGCTGGCCGCGGCGCTGTTCCTGATGGACGCGGCGGCCTCGATGCGGTCCGGCCGGGCGCTGACGGGCGAGCCGCTGTCCCTGGTGGCCGAGCACGACGCCGGGCAGGGCACCGACTACGTCCACAGCCTGCGCGTCTGGCTGGCCGCCCACTACGACGTGCCGAGGGCGGCCGAGACGCTGTCGCTGCACCCCAACACGCTCAGGTACCGGCTGCGCCGCATCGGCGAGCTGATCCCGCTCGACGATCCCGACGTCCGGCTCGTGCTGGGCCTTCAGCTCCGGCTGGCCGAGATCCAGGCGTCCGGTGCGAGCGGCGGTCAGATGCCGGTGTCCGGCGTGAGCGGCGGTCAGGTCCGGGCGTCCGGCACAAACGGCGGCGGCTGAAGTTCGGCTCGCACGCCAACGATCCGGCGGCGGTCCGGCGGAATGCTGGTGGCCATGGTCGAACTTCGCATCCTCCACGGCACCGCCCAGTTCCAGGCCGCCGACCGGCTGCTGCGCCGCATCTGGAACACCAGAGCGGGCGACGATCCGCCGGTGGCCGTGGACCTCATGTGCGCCCTCGCGCACACCGGCGGCTACGTCGGCGGCGCCTTCCTCGGCGGCGAGCTCGTCGCCGCCGCCTCCGGGTTCCTCGCGGAGGGGGCCGGCCTGCACTCCCACGTCGTGGGCGTGGCCGCCGAGGCGCGGGGCCGGGGGATCGGCCAGGCGATCAAGGCGCACCAGCGCGCGTGGGCCGCCGAACGCGGCCTGAACTCCATCTCCTGGACCTTCGACCCGCTCGTGCGCCGCAACGCCTTCTTCAACCTGGCCAGGCTCGGCGCCCGGGCCGAACGGTACGTGCCCGACTTCTACGGGCCGATGAACGACGGCATCAACGGCGGCGACGTCACCGACCGCCTGTTCGCCCACTGGCCCGTGCACCCGGTCCCCGCCCCGGCCTCGCAGGCGTTCGCTCCGGACCGGAGCGGGGAGCCGGAGGTGATCCTCGACGAGAGCGGGGCGCCGCGCGAGCCGGGCGGCGCGGCCGTGCTGCGCTGCGCCACGCCCGCCGACGCCGAGCGGCTGCGGCGCGAGCACCCCGAGGAGGCCGCGCGGTGGCGGGCCGCCCAGCGCTCCGCCCTGGGGGGCGCGCTCGCCCGCGGCTACCGGATCACCGCCTTCACCCGGGACGGCTGGTACGTGCTGGAGCGTGCGGCATGAGGATCGCCGAGGCCGAGCTGCACACGGTCGCGCTGCCGTTGCTCACCCCGTTCCGCACCTCGCTCGGCACGCAGACCGTGCGCAGGGCGCTGCTGGTGCGCGTGCGCGGCTCCGACGGCGAGGAGGGCTGGGCCGAGTGCGTGGCCGACGACGAGCCCACCTACAGCCCCGAGTACCTGGAGGGCGCCGCCGACCTGCTCCGCCGCTTCCTGCTGCCCGCCCTGTTCGCGGTGCCCCGCCTCGACCCGGCCGGCGTCGCGCCCGCGCTGGCGCACCTGCGCGGCCATCCGATGGCCAAGGCCGCCGTCGAGACGGCCGTCCTGGACGCCGTGCTCAAGGCGCGCGGCCTGTCACTGGCCGCCTACCTGGGAGGGGTGCGGCCCAGCGTGCGCGTCGGCGTGTCGGTCGGCATCGCCGCCACCCTCGACGACCTGCTCGACACCGTGGACCGGCACGTCAGCGCCGGGTACGCGCGGATCAAGCTCAAGATCGAGCCCGGCTGGGACCTGGAGCCGGTCCGGCTGGTGCGCGAGACGTTCGGCTCCGGCCTGATGCTCACCGCCGACGCCAACACCGCCTACGCCCCCGCCGACGCCCGCCACCTCGCCCGCCTCGACGCGTATGGGCTGGCCCTGCTGGAACAGCCCTTCGCCCCGGACGACCTGCACGGCCACGCCCGGCTCGCCGCCCGCATGGACACACCGATCTGCCTGGACGAGTCGATCACCTCGGCGCGTGCCGCCACCGCCGCGATCAGGGCGCGCGCCTGCTCGGTGATCAACATCAAACCCGGCCGGGTCGGCGGCTACCTGGAGGCCCGCCGGATCCACGACCTCGCCCGGGCCGCCGACGTCCCGGTGTGGTGCGGCGGGATGCTGGAGACCGGGCTCGGCCGGGCGGCGAACCTGGCGCTGGCCAGCCTGCCCGGCTTCACGCTGCCCGGGGACATCTCGGCGACGGCCCGCTACTTCGAGCGCGACCTCACGGCGCCGGTCGAGCTGACGGGCGACTCCATCACGGTGCCCGACGGCCCCGGGACCGGCGTCGCCCCGGATCCGGACGCCCTGACGGCGTTCACCACCGAGCCACCCGTACGCGTGACTCCCGCTCGGTGAGAAGTCACCCGGTCACCCGCGCCGGTCGCCGGCGCGGGAAGGCCCCTATGATCGCCGCATGCTCGATCAAAGCCATCGCGGCGAAGAACTGCTGACCGATCGGCTGTCGCTGCGACGCCCGGTGCCGGACGACATCGACGCGATCTTCGCCATCCACAACGATCCCGCCACGTGCCTGCACAACCCCTCCGACGCCCTGTCCAAGCGTGAGGAGGCGACGGAGCTCTTCCAACGCTGGGATGATCACTGGCGGCGTCGCGGTCACGGCTACTGGGTGGTTCGCCGCCGCGGGTCGGACCAGGCGCTGGGCTTCTGCGGGACCAAGGTCATGGACCTCGACGGCATGAGCGTGCTCAATCTCTTCTACCGCTTCGAGGTCTCATCCTGGGGCCAAGGAGTGGCCGGCGAGGCCGCGACCGCAGTGGTGGAGTGGATGACGGAACGCGTTCCCGATCTGCCCGTCATCGCCCGCGTGCGCCCGGCCAACACCGCCTCTCAACGGGTGGCGGTGCGCGCCGGCCTGGTACGGGCCGAACACCTCGACACCGCCGGCGAGGACGGCCTGGACCAGATCTTCGCGAAGAACATGCCGGGCTGAGCCGCGTCGTCACGCCGCCCAGTGCCTCTGACGCGAACCCGCGCCCCGTTGCGAAACCCAGTCTCAGGGTTCTCGTTCAGCCCCGCAGGGTGGAGATGGCCTTCTCGATGCGCCGCCGACGTGTCTCGGGCTTCTTCGCGCTCTCGATCGCGTGAACGTGCTCGCGCTTGCGGCCGTACGCGAGGCTGTCGTATGCGGCGCGGGCGACGGGGTCGCCGTCCAGGGCACGGGCGAAGTCCTCCGGCTCGACAACGACGCGCGGCTCGGTGTCGAGTTCCACTTCGACCTCGACCTCGTCGCCGATCGCAACACCAGCGGCCCGCCGGTTGGCATTGCTGAGGCCGAGCAGGTGGCGGCCGCGCAGGAGGGCGACCCGGCTTCTCCAGGAATGCCCGTTGACTGTGATCGTCACGAGCGGCCGCGCGCCCCCGCCGAGCGCTGCTACCACCTCGGACGGAACCTCCAGACCCCGCATGGGCTCAGGCGGCTCGACGTAGGCTCGAAACTTCATGATCTTCTCCTTTTGTCCTGCCGGTTCCTCGGGCGCTGTACGGCGATGAGATGAGCTTCGCCGCCACGGTGGATATTTCGGCTATGCGACCGCGATGCGCGCGCATGGCATCGCGTGCGCACCGGCGTCGGTCAGCAGCTCCATAACCCCTTGCGCAATGGTCAAGAATCATTGACCATTGTCCTCGTGTCCAACGACGATCTTCCGGAGACGTTCCACGTCTCCACCGACGAGCAGTTGCGTGCCGTCTCCAATCTCACGCGGCACCGGATCATGGCCGTGCTCCGTGCCGAGCCCGCGACGATCACGCAGATCGCCGAACGGGTGGGCCTGGCGAAGGGCAGCTCGAGTTATCACGTGCGGTTGCTGGAGCGTGCCGGGCTGGTGCAGGTGGTGCGGACGCGGAAGGTCCGGGGGGTGACCGAGCGGTACTACGCGATGGCCGCGCGGCAGATCGTCCTGCCGGATCCGGTCCCGGGACAGCCGGATGTGCTGATGCGGCACGCGGTGGCGGACCTGGAGGCGGCGCCGGCGGATGGTGAGCGGCACGTGCGGATGGCGCATCTGCGGCTCACCGACGAGCGGTTCGCGGAGCTGGGGGCGCGGCTGGATGCGCTGGCGGACGAGTACCAGGCGCTGTCGCCTCCGGCTCTGCCGGAGGCGTCGCTCGCCTTCGCGCTGTTCCGGCCGGCCGCTCGGAAGCAGGGGGGGAAGGAGTCTTCGTGACCTTGAATTCAAGGAACCTGCCGGCCGGGTTCGGGCGGCTGTGGACCGCACAGACGGTTTCCTCGCTCGGCGACGGGGTGACGCATGCCGCGCTGCCGCTGCTCGCGTTGACGCTGACGCGGGATCCGATGGCTCTCGCGGTCGTCACGGCCGCCGGGACGCTGCCGTGGCTGCTGTTCGGGGTGCTCGGCGGTGCGCTGGTGGACCGCTGGGACCGCCGCCGCACGATGTGGGTCACGGACGCCGCGCGCGCGGTGCTGCTCGCCGTACCCGCCGCGGCGGCCGCGCTCGACGCGCTGAGCATCCCGCTGCTGGCGGCCCTCGCGTTCCTGCTCGCCCTCGGCGGGCTGTTCTTCGACACGGCCGCCACGGCGTACCTGCCGGATCTGCTCGGCCGCGACCCCGCGCTCCTGGAGCGCGCCAACGCTCGCCTGCGCGGCGCCCAGACCGCGGCGTCCGGCTTCGCCGGGCCACCCGCGGGCAGCGCGCTTCTCGCGCTCGGACGTTCGGTTCCGCTGCTCGCCGACGCGGTGTCGTTCGCGCTGTCCGCACTGCTCGTGCGGTCGCTGCCCGCCGTGCCCCGTCCCGCCGCAGGCGCCCGCGAGTCGCTGCTCCGCCAGGCTCGGGCCGGGGCCTCCTACGTCTTCCGGGACCGGCTGCTGCTCGGGCTCGCGCTCCGTCCGGCGGTCGGGAACGTCGCCTTCCTCGCCGTGGAGACCGTCCTGGCCCTCTTCGCCCGCGAACGTCTCGGCATCGGCGCCTTCGGCTTCGGCCTGCTCCTGACCGCGGAGGCCGCGGGCGGCCTGCTCGGCGCGGGCATCGCGTCCTTCCTCGGCCGGCGGCTGGGCACCGGCACCGCGCTGACCTGCACCGCCACGATCGAGGGCCTCGCCATCCTGGTGCTCGCCTCCGCGCCGAACGCGTACGTGGCCGGCATCGCGCTCGCCGTCTGCGGTGCGGGCATGGGCGCCACGATGGTGCTCGGACCCTCCCTCCGGCAGGCCATCGTCCCGGCCCACCTGATGGGGCGGGTCGCCTCCACCTCCCGCATGCTCGCCATGTGCGCCGCCCCGTCCGGCGCCTTCCTCGGCGGCTGGCTGGCCAACACCTACGACCTGCGCACCCCGCTGTACGCCGCCGCCGGCCTCCTTCTCACCATGACCGCCGTCACCGCGACCATGACCAGCAACCGCCGCGTCGAGGCCGCACTGCGCGCCACCCGCCCGGAAGCCGACCCGGCCGACCGGCGCCCCGCCGAAGAGATCGCCGTACCAACCACATCCGGGTGATGAATCACGCGGCTCAGAGCCGGTCCATCGCGTCGTCCAGCTCGGCGAAGAACTTGTCGACGGCGCTCGTGTCCAGGCCCGGAGAGGTGATCGAGAAGCTGGGGAAGATCTTGATCCCGTTCGAGGAGGTCCCCGCACGGACGGCGGGGCCCCGCCCCTCCAGGCCCGCGATGATCCGGTTGATCAAAGCGTCCACCTGCGGCGCACTGTAGCCCCGGGGCACGACGGGAACGTTGGTGCCGCGGATCTTTCGGACGAGCCTCGCCTGAGGGGTGCTCGCCGCGCCTCTGGTCCGGCGCCGTTCGCGCAGGCGCGTCATCGGGACGTCCAGGCGGTCGCGCACCAGGCCGCCGGCCAGCAGGAGCACGCCGCCCCCGGTGAGGGTCCCGCCGACCAGCAGCATTCCGGACGCCACGACCGCGGCGTCGCTCTTGGACTCCTCGTAGCTGCTCGGCCCCGACTTCCTGCTGGAGCAGTAGTCGCCCGGGCTCATCCGGTCGAAACCGCACCGGGGATCTTCCGCGTCCTTGGCCACCACCAGCCAGACCAGCAACACCACTGCCCCGATGGCCAGCATCCAGGCGCCCGCTTTGGTCATGCCCACCCCCTTCAGGTGGACAAGATCGTATAGGTACGGCATCCGTGCCTCGTAGGTGTTCTCGCGGTGACGCCGCTCCTGCTCGGGAGTGGTGTCACGGCCGGCGACGGTCCTGCTCCGGCAAGGAACGGACGTTCATGAGCTCCGGTGAACGGATCACCCGTCCGAGGTCACCGGGAAGTTGCCCAGCAGGGTGAAGTTCTCCCGGACCTCGGGCGGAACGGGGCCGACCTCCACGGGGTCGGACGGGCTGACCAGGCTCGCCCGATAGATCTTGGCCGTGCCGGCGTCCTCGGCCGCGATGATCAGGGTCCGGCGGTCGCGGGTGAGGGCGACCGCCGTGATCGTGTTCTCGGTCGCGGGGGCGATCTCGGCCTTCGGGTTCAGCGTGATGTCATGGACGTACTCGGGGTCGTCCTGCACGGCGGCCGGGTTCACCCGCGCGGTGTAGAAGCTGTTGTCGTTGCCCTTGCACAGCAGCTCGGTGGCGTTGACCCAGGCCACCGCGGAGCAGGCGCGCCCGCGCACGGAGGCCCGCGTGTAGTACGCGTCCTCGACCGCGAGGGGGGCGAACGTCAGCCCGAACATCCCGGTCTTCACCACGAACCTCCCCGACGGATGGACGGCGGCCGGGCACGGCACGGCGACGTTCTTGACGATCCGGTAGACCTGATCCTCGTCCGAGCCGCCCCCGCAGACGTCGCTGGACCTGCGCGGGGTCAGCCGCCCGTTCTCGTCCGCCGAGTAGTACTCCAGCGCCCGCTCGAACCAGAACGACCCGTCGGGCGCGAACCCCGGCGCCTCGTCCGAGTACGTCTTGTTGGCATACCCCTTCTTAGCCGACATCTCGGTGATGTCGGTGAACGTCCCGGTGACCACATCCAGCCAGCCCACGTGGTGGTCGCTACCCGACCGCGGCTCGATCTCCACGGCGAGCCGCCGCCCGTCCGGCGAGACCGGGCTCATGCCGGGGTCGCCGTTCTCGCCGCACAGGCTGCGCACGTTCGCCTCCTCGCCGCCCGCCTTGGCGGCGATCCCGGCGAGGTGCCGGGCGAGCGGGGCGGTGGAGAAGGACGGGCCGCGGGTGCGGAAGGACTCGTCGTAGGCAACGGCCTGCCACAGGCCGTCCTTGCCCGAGCAGGCGATCGGGCCCTCGGCCGCGAGCAGGTCCTTGAGGTCGCGGGCCGCCTCGGCCAGCACGTTCGGGACGGGTGCCGGGCTGACCGCGGGGCCCGGGGTCCGCAGCGGCGCGGCGGCCGGCCCGGGGGTGATCGCACAGGCTGTGGCCGTCAGGAGAGCCACGGCCGCCGCCGACGACCGGCCGCCTCTGCAGGTACGCATCCGTTTCACGTCCTCTTGGTGAAGAGCCATAAAAAAGTGAATACCATTAACCATGTGACGCGCCTTCGGCGCAAGTGGCCGAGAGCGGGCCGTACCGGGGAAGATGGGCGTGTGACTGGGTTGACACGACGGGAGCGACTACGGGCCGAGCTCGAACGCGACGCCAGGGCCGCCGCGCGCGGGATCACCGCGGCGGAAGGTCTCGACGGCCTGACCGTCGCCGCCGTGGCCCGCGCGGTGGGGGTGACCCCTCCGGCGCTCTACCGCTACTTCGACGGCAGGGCGGGGCTCGTCCAGGCGGTGTACGACGACGTGATCGCGGAGTTCATCGAGACCGTGGCCGCGGCCGTGCGGCGCCAGGACCCCGATGACGTCAGCGCACAGCTGCAGGCCGCGACGCGCGCCGTTCTCGACTGGGCGGTGGCCAACAAGGCCGAGTTCGACCTGCTCATGGGCGCCGGCTTCCCGAAGGCCGCCAGCTCCGGCGAGGACATCCCCGTGGTCATCGCCAGAGAGCTCGGCAGCCTGTACGCGGCGCTGTTCGGGCGGCTGTGGCGCGAAGGACGGCTGACCTACGCGCGCGACGAGGACATCCCCGCCGGCCTGGTCCCGCAGCTGCGCCTGTATCGCGACGTCTTCGGACCGGAGATGCCCCTGGGCGTGGCACTCCTCATGATCACCTGCTGGCGGCAGATCTACGGCGTGCTCTGCATGGCCGTCTACGGCCACCTCTCGTTCGCCTTCGGTGACCACCTGCCGCTGTACGAGGACATGATGGACCACCTGCTCGGCCGCGTGCTCGGCGTCGGGCGGAGCCCCGACGTGCGGTGGGCCTGAACCGCCGTCGCTTATGCGAGGCTGAGCGGGGCCGGTTCCACGTCGAGCTCCCTCATGGCCTCGGCATAGAGCCGGTAGCGTCTGCGAGCCTCACCATGACGGCGAGCCCCCGTCAACGTGCGAACGAGGTCCAGGTGGGCAGCCTCGTCGTAGGCGTCCCGCTCGAGCAGGCGAAGCAGGTAGCGAACCGCTCTGTCGGGGTCGTCGGCCTCCTCCGCGAGCGAGGCCAGTTCTCGAAGCAGGGTCTGGTGCACGGCGCGGGCCTCTTCACGCAGAGGCTCCAGCCACTCGGCGTAAGGGGAGTCCTCGCAGACATCCCCGGTGTAGCGGGCTTCAGCCGCGACAAGGAGATCCTCGTCCTGAGAGGCGAGCGCCTCGGCGGCGGCGGAGAGGAACTCCTCGACGTCGGTACGGAGCCCGACCAGCTGGATGCTGTACTTGTCGGCGCGAACGAACTCCCCGGGCCCGAACTTCCGTTGCGGATCCAGGACCGAGCGCACGGTGGACAGAGCGACCGAAAGCCGGTTGGAGCAGGACGCGGGGTCCTCGCCCGGCCAGAGGATCTCCATCGCCGCCTCCCGGGCGACAGGGCGGCCGCGCTGGCACGCCAGCCAGGTCAGCAGGTCGCGCGCCTTGCGGGACTGCCACTCGACAGCGCCGCCGCGGCGGCTGAGCCGTACGGCGCCCAGCATGCAGAACCGCGCAGCGCCATGGTCGAGGAGCGTGATCGCGCGGAGCAGGCCGGCGCCGGAGCTGTGCGGCCCGCGGATGCCGACGCGGTGGAGCTCCTGCTCCGCCTCGTGGAGGCCGGAGCCGTCGAGCCGCGCCCGCGCGAAAGCGTTGCGCGCGATGCCCACAGGGCTGCCGACGCGCGCCCAGATCTCGGCTGCGGACGCCAGCAGATCCGCTCGCTCGCCGGAGGATTCGGCCACGGTGAGGGCCGACAGTTCCAGGGCTTCCGCCATCATGGCCCGGTCACGGCGGCCGACAGCGGCCTCGCGGGCGGATCGGGCGTAGGCGCCGGCTTTTGTCCGGTCGCCGGTCTCTGCCCAGACCCAGCCGGCGGCCAGGAGCGCGTCCACCCTGCTGGAGCCGCCGCCCGCCGCGACCGCGCGTTCGGCCAGCCGTACGGCCAGCGCCGGATCGTCGACCGCGTGGACACGGGCCAGTCCGGCCAGGGCTGTCTGGGTCAGATGGGCGTTCTGGAGTTGTTCGGCGTGCTTCAGGGAGTTCTCGAAGCCGATTCGTGCCTGCATCAGCTCCCCGCGCTCCAGATGGACCCTGCCGAGCCCGGCCAGTGGGTGGCCGAGCTTGTCGCTGCCTACCCGGCTGAAGAGGTCGCGTGCCCGTTGGAAGTCGGCCAGGGCTTCGTCGAGCCTGCCCAGGCCCATGAGTGCCTCGGCGCGGTTGTGCAGGGCGATCGCGGCGTTGACCGGGGCACCGACCAGGTCCGCTCGCCGTACCGAGAGGTCCGAGTCGGCGATGGCCTCGTCGTAACGGGCCTCCTCCACACGGTTCGAGGCGCGGTTGGCCAGGACGCGGGCGGACAGCAACAGGTCTCCTGAGCTCTCCGCGGCGGCGAGAGCGAGGGCGCTGTGCCGTTCGCTTCCGGCCCCGTCGCCGGCGTCGTGGGTGACCATGGCCAGCGCGGTGTGGGCGCATGCGGCAGCGCGTTCGTCCTTGCAGAGCGTGGCCATCGCCAGGGCCTGTTCGGCCAGCCGGGTCGCCTCCGCGCTTTCGCCGACCAGCCAGCGGGCGCTGGCGGACCAGGCCAGCAACATCGCCCGGTCGGAGGAGCGAGAAGCGGGCGAGGGGGAGGGGGGTGGCGACGTGGGCAAGGGAAACACCGAGCCGTCGAAGCCGCCGGCCAGCTCGAAAGTCGACAACGCCGCCTTGTAGTCCCCCCGCTGGTAATAGATCATCCCCATCCGCCAGGCCACCGCGGGGTCAGTGGCATCGGCATGGCGAAGGCACTCCAGCGCGCCGGCCCAATCCCCCTGAACCTGGCGAGCCTGCCCCTCGGCCAGATCCACGGCACACGTCCGCGCCCCTTCCGGTACGGCGACGCAGGCCCGGACAAGCTCAGCCGCGTGACCCTCGGCCAGCAGCGATGCGTGCCACCTTTCGATCATCGCCACCCGATGGCCGGGATCCTCGCAAACCGCCAACGCCTCCCGGACAAACCCCTGCGACTCATACCAATGGGCCGCCACCGGCACCCGGCCGACATCACCCATGCACTCCCGGACCAAGGTCGACACCGCATACCCCTGATCGCAGGGCGTGATCAGGATGTGCTGAGCGGCCAGAGCGCGGAGCTCCTCGCGGGAGACGGCGACCCCCATCGCCTGGCACAGCTCGTACGTGAACCAGGGCAGCCGGGCGGTCGCGCGCAGGAACTCCTCATGCTCATCCTTCACCACCTCCTCGACCAGGTAGTCGAACAGCGGCGTGGCGGCGATCCGCTTGGCACGGTCCGATGAGGGCAGGCCGCTCAGCCAGCTCAGCGTGAGCCGTACGGCGACCGGCCACCCCTTGGTGAGCTCGTGAACCTCCTCCGCCAGGTCGTCCGACCCCAGAACGATCGAGGAGAGTGAGCGGGTCTCGGCAGGTGTGAAGGCCAGGTGTTCCGCCGACGCCTGGAAGACGTGTCCCAGGCCGCGCAGGCGCTGGATCGGGAAGGGCACGGCGGAGCGTGAGATCAGCACCAGGTGAAGGTCGTCGCCGCCGTGGTGACAGAGCTCTTCGAGCAGGCGCGCCCCCGGGGTGCCCGGTTCGACCCGCTCGACCTCGTCGATGACGAGGATGGTCGGCCGGAAGACGGCGGCGGCCAGCTCGGCGGCGAGTCCGGCGGAGCGGGTCCACCCGGACGGCGCGCCCAGGGCCTGGCAGATCCGTTCGATGAGGGTGGCGTCGTCGGTCCCTGTCAGCCACGTCACCGGATGATCAGGTCTGGCTCGCGTCCAGCCGCGTACGGCCGACGTCTTGCCGCCACCCGGGCCCGCGGTCACCACGGTGAGCCGGTGCCGCGGGATCTGATCGAAAAGGGCGGTGAGGTGCGCCCGTGGCAGCAGAGGCTCGGTCGCCGTCACAGCCAGAAGTATCCGCCGAGCTGGACTTTAAGGCAACTCAAAGATCCATTTTTACCGTTGTCCTCAGTCCCGAACAACGAGGAGAAAGAGGAGAAAATCGTGAGACTGATCCCAGCTCTGCTCGCGGCGAGCACCGGCGCCCTCCTGCTCACCGCCCCAGCCGGCGCCACGACGAAAGCCACGACGAAGGCCACGACGAACGCCACGGCCCAAGCCGTGACGGAGCCCACGGAGGAGGAGCTGAGGGCGGCGCCAATCGCCGAGGAGGCGGAGGCCGAGGTCAAGCTCGCGCTGCTCCGCTACAGCAACGGGCTGACCGTCGAGTTCAACGACAGCCAGCCCTCCGGCGACGTGGGCATCGTCCAGACCGCCTACACCGGCCGCGCCGGCCTGTTCGTCCGCGACCGTGGCGACAGCTTCCTGGAGACGTACCTGAAGATCACCCCGGTCTCGGTCGCGGTCCCGCAGCGGCTCGTGGAGGCCCATGGCAGCGAGCCCCTGCCGGCTGAGCTGCAGCGCCGGACGGTCACCAAGGAACCGGTGGAGGTCGACGGCCTCGCCGCGCCCGCGGTCCGGACCATGTCCGGCGCGGTCAACTGCAACAAGACCTACTACCCCTGGTACCACTGGCGCGACGTGGGCCACCCCGGCATGCTGCCCAGGGACTCCTACTCCTCCAGCTACGGCGGCAAGTACGTGAACGCCGACAGCTGGCTCGTCCATTGTCTTCCGGCCGGCCACCCGCCCCAGATCGCCGCTCGCCATCGGTTCTTCTACTTCAACAACGTCCTGAGCAAGTGGGTCGAGCAGAGCGACACCCTGGTGTACCCGGGGCAGGAGCAGCACATCGAGAAGGGCATCATCAACCGCTACCGCAGGATCATCCAGGACGACAGCTGGGGCTCCGACCCTGACTGCACCTCCTGCACGTACACGCGCGAGGGCCGCTTCCACGACTGAGACGTGACCGGCTGAGACGTGACCGGCCGGGCGCCGCTGGACGCCCGGCCGGCACTCACACCGCAGGCAGCATCCTCACCCCGGCGGCACCTGGCCGTTCTTCGCCACCGGCACACCCAGTTGCACGGCACCCGTGAGCGTCGCCCGCTCCGGCGGCAGCGACCCCAGCACCGGGTTCAGATGCCGCAGGCTCAGCGTCACCGGCGCGATCGCCGGAGCGACCACGTCGAACTTCTCCAGATCCACCCAGCGCACCACCCGCAGCACCTCCGGCGTGATGACGTCTCCGCCCTTCTGCATCGGCACGCACAGCTGACGGGCGTCGATCACCCGCACCGTCGCGGGGGGAATCTGGTTGGTCAGCACCGGGTTCAGCTGCCTGAGGTTGAGGGCCCGGTTCATCGGCGTGTTCGGAGTGATCCCGTAGCACAGCAGGTCGATGTGCTGCACCAGCTGCATCACCTCCGTGGGCGGCACGACGCCGTTCTTCGCCACCGGCACGCACAACTGCTCCGCCCGGCCCAGCACGACCTCCGTACGCGGAAGGTCCTGCAGCACCGGGTTGAGATGGCTGAGCACCAGCGCCTTGCCGGGCGCCGGGGTGACGACCCGGTAGCAGGCCAGGTCCACGAACCTGACGAAGTCCAGCACCCCGGGCGGCGGGATCACGTTGTTCTTGGCGACCGGCACGCACAACTGCTCACGCGTGCCCAGGGTGACCTGCTCGATCGGCAGGCCGTCGAGCACCGGGTTGAGGTGCCGCAGCGTCAGCCCGACGGCCGGCGGCTGGTACGGGTCGGTCTTGAAGCACTCGAGGTCGAGGTACGACACGAAATCCTTGGGCGTGGGCAGCGCCGGCGCAGCGGCAGACGGCGCGGCGACAAATGCCACGACGGCAATTCCCAGTGCCACGGATAACGCGCGCCGGATCATCGGCCGGACGCGCCGGATCCCGCTGACGGGTCGGTCCACCGTTCCTCCATCGATCGTGGATTCCTCCTGGTCACCCCTCACTTTCTGCGCGCCCCGCGGGCTTGACAAGATTAGTGGCGGCTTTTCACTATTCCGCGATTGACGTCGGGCTATACGTGCCGCCCATAACCACCCCGAGAACCACCTTGGTGTTTCCGCGCATTCCCGCCGAACAATTCGGGCGGTGCGGTATTCGGGCCGCTCCGTCGTTCGCGGCGGCAATCGCCGAGCCGCGTTCCTCGATCCTGCTCGGCGGCGACGGCGGAGGCGGACAGGAGCGTCGCGGCAGTGAGGCTGCCCCAGAGGGCGGCCGAGCCGTGGGAGGCGAGAGCAGTGATGACGGCCGGGGAGACGGCGAGGCCGATGCCTGTGGAGAGCTGGAAGCGGGCCAGGGCGCGTCCCAGGAGACGGGCCGGGGCGAGGGCGGTGACGAGCGCGGTCGCGCTGCCGGCATAGATGATCTCGCCGACGGTGCAGACCACGGACACCGCGGCGACCGCCGGGGCACCCCAGCCGTGTCCCAGTGAGGTGGCCGCGAGGAAGCCGAGGTAGGACGCGGCGAGTACCACGCCCGCGAGAGTCAGCACGGTCCGCCGGGCGAAGCGGGACATCAGGACCGTGACCGGAACCTGCAGGGTGACCACCAGCACCGTGTTCGCCACGAAGATGGCTGCCGACCACACCGGGGACGCGTGCAACTGGGTCACCAGGACCATGGGGAGCGCGATCTCCGGGACGTTGAGGCAGAAGACGTAGACCACGTTGGCGGCCAGCAGCGCGCGCATCCGGGGTGCGGGCCCGCCGGGCCCGCCGGGCCCGCCCTCGGCCGGAGCCGCGGCCGGATGCGCGCGCAGGTGGACCGACCACGCCAAGGCCGCCGCGGCGAGACAGGCGAGCCCGGTGACGGCCGCCAGCACCCGCAACGCGGTGGCGCCGCCCGCCAGGCAGGCGGTGGCGAGGAGGGCGCCCACGCCCAGGCCGGCGTTGCGCAGGGCGCGGCCTCCCGCGAGAGCGGCGTCACGTTCGCGGCCGTGGGCGACCGTGGCCACGAGGGCCGCGTGGGCGGCCGGCCATGCCTGGTTGCCGATGCCGAGGAAGAGCGCCGCCGTCGCGAACAGCCAGACGTGTCCCGCCGGGGCGGCCAGCAGCAGCGCCACGCCCAGCACCCGCACCAGCATCGACGCCGCCACGACCGTGCTGTGTGCGCCCCGGTCCAGCCATCGGCCGACCGCGGGCATGCACACCAGACCCACGACGACCCCGACCGTCATGGCGACGCCGGTGACCGGCGCGGACAGCCTCAGCACCGTCACCCCGTAGAGCAGCAGGAAGGGCCGCAGCAGGCCGGTGCCGAGCGCGTCCACGGCCAGGGCGACGGCATAGCGGGGGCCTCCGCAGGCGCGGACGAGAGCGCGCGGCCGGATCTTGGTGGTGGTTGCCATGGCGTCAACGATGCGTTCGGCCTTCGGGCCGACCGTGTCGATTGACGGACACCGTCAATCGACGCGGTCGTCGGCCGTCCGACCAGCGATGATGAGGGGGTGACGTTGAGGATCGACATCGGCGGCCTGCCGTCCGGGCGACTGCGGTTCGCCGCCTCCCCGCTGGCCGAGCTGACCGCGATGCTGCACGTGCTGGCCGAACCCGGGCATCACCCGCAGCTCGCCGGCTGGGCCGGGGACGTCTGGGCCGGGCTGCCG
Organism: Nonomuraea montanisoli; assembly: GCF_013363975.1. Lineage (GTDB taxonomy): Bacteria > Actinomycetota > Actinomycetes > Streptosporangiales > Streptosporangiaceae > Nonomuraea > Nonomuraea montanisoli. The sequence continues at coordinate 397,130 of NZ_JABWGN010000009.1, forward strand.
CCGGAGCTGGCCGAGCGGCTCAGGGAGGCGGAGTTCCTCTGGCGTTCCTCACGAGCCGACTTCCTGGTCCCCGCTCGTCCCCGGCCGACCCTCGCCGAGGAGCTGGACGACGTGGACCGGATCGACGACGAGACGTACGTGACCGCCGCGCTCATCACCACGTGCGGCAGCAACCGGGTCCACTTCGCCGCGCCGTCACCGCTCGCCGACGCGACGGCGCGCGAGCGGGCCCTGGACCTCGCCCAGGCCCGCGGCGCGCACCAGGAGGCCTTCGCGGAACGGCTGCTCGCGGACCCCGCGGCCGTGCGGGCGCGGGTGCGGCACACCCTCGAACAGTGCGCCGAGGCCTTCTTCGACGCCGCCTGGACGGGCGTCGCCGTGCGACTCGCCGCCGACCTGCGCCTGAAGAACGACCTGCTGAAGCGCCAGGGCATCGGGGCGGCACTCGCGTCGGTCTCCGGCGCCGTCACCCTGGCGCCGGACGGCGACTGCATCATCGTGGACAAGCTGCAGGACAACGCGACCAGCGCCCACGGCACCGGGGTCACCTTCCTCCCCAGCGTCTTCGGCCGCCCGCACCTGGTGGTGGTCCACGCGCCCGGGTGGCAGCCGGTGGTGCAGTACCCCGTGGCCGAGCCGAGCCCGTCGGAGCCGGTATCGCTGGAAACGGTCACGCTACGGCTGGAGGCACTCGCGCATCCGGTACGACTGCGGCTGCTGCGCACCCTGGCCCGCGGCCCGCACACCACCGGTGAGCTGGCCCACGCCTGGGAACTCTCGGCCCCGGAGGTTTCCCGCCACCTCGCCGTCCTGCGCCGCGCGGGCCTGCTCACGGCCCGGCGGCACGGTCGCTACGTCCGTCACACCCTCAATCTGCCCGATCTGACGGCGCTGGGGGCCGACCTGCTGGCGGCCGTCCTGCGCTGAGCAGCCGCCGGCGGCCTTGGTGCCGTACGGTGATCATCGCCGGGTTCAGCCGTAGTAGTCGCGGATCTCCCAGTAGCGGGAGGGGTGGCTGTCGCAGGTGTACTGGACGGCCTCGATGTTGTTGTCGGTGCTGACGCCGCCGGCGATGGTGAGGCACTTGCCGGTCTGGACGTTCCTGAACTGGACGTGCTGGCCGACCTGACTGCCCAGCGCCCAGTAGCGCGAGGGGTGGCTGTCGCAGGTGTACTGGAGGGCGACGACGTTGTTGTCGGTGCTGACGCCGCCGGCGATGGTGAGGCACTTGCCGGTCTGGCGGTTCCTGATCTGCAGGTACGCGCTGGAGTAGCCCCAGACGTCCCAGCGGCGGGAGGGGTGGCTGTCGCAGGTGTACTGGACGGCGTGGACGTTGTTGTCGGTGCTGACGCCGCCGGCGATGGTCAGGCACTTGCCGGTCTGCCAGTTCACGAGCTGGACGTTCGACGCCGCCCAGACCGCCGTGGACGAGGGCGCGGCGGATGCCGGGGTGATGGTGGTCGCGCCGAGGGCGAGGAGGGGAGCGATGACGGCCGCCGCCCGAAGGATGTGTGACTTCATGTGACCCAGCGTGCGGGCGTGGGGCCGGCCTGGCATGAGTACCTCGTACTCAAGCCAGGCCGGCCCCATGGATCTTGGCGACGCGGCCGATCAGCCGACGTCGAACAGGACGTCGACCCAGTAGTTCGTGCCCTGGTAGGTGCTGGTGGGGAAGGTGTTCGTCGCCCCGTAGACGAACACGCCGTTGGCGCCGGAGACGCCGCCGTTCTCGAGCGCGGTCAGCGGGTGGTTGCTGTGCGCGTTGAAGAACCCCTGCGACGTGTAGGAGAAGTGTCCCGATGGGGCGAAGTAGGAGGCGATGTAGGTGGTGTCGGCGCTGAGCGCGACTGGTGAGGAGAAGTACGCCTGCTGCCAGCCGGACGCGCTCTCGCCGGTGAAGGTGACGGTGGCGAGCTGCGTGCCGCCGGTGGTCCACAGGCTGCCGATGTGGGTGCCGGTGTTCTGCGAGCCCTTGTAGAAGCGGATGCCCCGGGCGACCCCCGCGGCGGCGGTCCGGAACTTCACGCCGAGCGTGGCCGGGTCGGCGGCCGGGTGGTTCTCGACCGTGGGCGTCGCCGCGTCGGTCCAGACGGTGTCCGAGCGCAGGAAGACGGGCTCGACCCAGTAGTTCGTGGCCTGGTAGGTGGTCGACGGGAACGCGTTCGCCGCGCCGTAGGTGTAGATCCCGTTGCCGGCCCCTGAGGTGCTGGCCGGCGCGGTCAGCGGCGGGCTGTTGCGGTCGGTGGTGAAGTAGTTCTGCGTGTAGGAGAAGTGCCCCACTGGCGCGAAGTACGACACGATGTAGGTGGTGTCGGCGTCGATCGGCGCCGGTGAGGAGAAGGTCGCCTGCTGCCAGCCGGAGGCGCTCTCGCCGGTGAAGGTGACGGTGGCCAGTTGCGTGCCGCCGGTGGTCCACAGGCTGCCGACGTGGGTGCCGGTGTTCTGCGAGCCCTTGTAGAAGCGGACGCCCTGCACGAGTCCGGACGTGGAGGCGCGGAACCTGACTCCGAGCGTGACGGGGGCGCCACTGGGGTGGTTCTCGACGGCCGGGGTCGCCGAGCCGGTCCACAGGGTGTCGGTGACCGCGTGGTTCACCCCGGGCGAGGTGCTCGGGGCGAGGGTGACGAGGGCTTCGCTCTCGAACGCCTGGCCGTCCACGAAGACGGCCGTGAGCCGGTGGGTGCCGCCGCTCAGCGCCGAGGTCTGGAACTGGGCGTGGCCGTTGGCGTCGATGAAGTCCGTGCCGAGCAGCGTCGTGCCGTCCTTGAAGGCCACCTTCCCCTGCGGGTCGATCAGGGACGGCTCCACGCTGACCGTGGCCGACAGCGTGACCTGCTGCCCCTCGACCGATGAGCCGGAGGGCGAGACGGTGAGCGTCGTCTGCGACGGCAGGTCGTCCGGCAGGGAGATGCGGGTGTTGGGGCCGGAGGTGGTGCCCTGGAGGGTGACGTTGTTGGTCAGGGCGAAGACCCGGCCGGTCACGGCGGCGCCGGAGCTGACCGTGGCCGCGTTGTTGGCCAGTACGTTGCCGCGGAACGTCGAGTTGACGCCGAGGGTCGCCGTGCCGGTGATCTGGAAGAAGACGTTGTCGGTCTGCGCGCCGTTGACCAGGTTGAGGTTGCTCACCGTGGCGGTGGTCAGGGTGGCCGCCCGGAAGATGAAGATCGCGTTCGGGTCGGTCTGGGCGTCCAGGGTGAGGGTGCCGTTGATCTGGAAGGTGGTGCCGGACGACGGGGTGTAGACGCCCGGCCCCTTGACCGTGCCGCCGAGCTGGGCGGGCACGTTGTCGGTCACCCCGCGTCCGGCCGCGTTGTTGTAGGCGGCGACCGCGTCGGTCCTGGCCGCGGCCGCGGTGGCGTCGCCGGCGTGGATCGTGCCGATCACCTGGCCGGGCGGGAACCCGGACACCGCGTTGTTCGGGCTGGTGCCCAGGTCTCCGGTGACGGTGGTGTTGTCGGTGTTGGCGACCGCGCCGCCCGCCAGGACCGCGAAGGCCGCCGCGTTCCCGAGGGGGATCAGCGGCGCGGCGACGGCTCTGTCAGGCATCACCGCGAGGAAACCTGTCGCGAGGACGGTCGAGAGGATCGTCACCAGTGTGGTGCGGCGGGCGCCCGGCCGGCGCTTCGGCAGCGCGCGGCGGGAGCGAGGGCGGGCGAGCGGCGTCGAGCATGATGAACCGGTCGGCCCTTGGGGGCGGTGCGACGGGGCGGGTGTCGCTGGAATGCGCCCTTCCCGAGGGAACATCCCCCCGTTGTACTGCACTCATGGCGCAGAGTAACTGCACGGATGTGATACGTCATGCTAACCATCCGTCGGCGGAGCGGGGGACCGGCTACCTGGCGTCCCATGCGCTGTCGTCGACCTTCCAGGTCACCTTGTCCACGACGTCGACCACGCCGTTGACGCGGCCGGCCATGCGGACCGCGATGGCGGCCTCGGTGCGGCGGTCCATCCATCCGGACAGCGTGACCACGCCGTGGTCCACCGACACGGCGACGCCGGCGGTGTCCACCCACAGGGAACGGTCGAGGACGTCGTCGCGGATCTCGGCGGCGATCTCCGCGTCGCTGCGCATGAACAGCTTGACCAGATCCCGGCGGCTCACCATGCCGACCAGCCGGCCGTTGGGAGCCACCACGGCCAGCCGCTTGACGTCGTGGGCGTCCATCAGCCGGGCGGCGGCGACCGCTGACTCCGTGGGGGAGACGGTGATCGCGGGGCTCGTCATGAGGTCGGCGGCGGTGCCGCCGTCGGCCTTCCGCCGGCCATGGGGGTGGCGCAGCCGGGCGCGCAGCGGCGGCCGGTAGCCCTCGCGGTAGAACTCCTCGCGGAACTCCTCCTTGCGCAGCAGGTCGGCCTCGGAGACCAGGCCGATCACGCGGCTGTCGTCGTCGAGGACCGGAACGGCGCTGATACCACGGGCGATGAGCGTCCGAGCGATGTCCTTGAACGGGGTGACGGCGGTCACGGAGATGACCTTGCCGGTCATCACGTCGGCGACGGTCATGCGCATGATGGTCAGCTCCCTGAAGTCGTGGGCACGTCGGCCGCCTTCATCACATCTCGCGAGAGGGATGCGGCTCAGGGGCGGAAGTCCCCAGTGGGGAAGTCGTTGGTCCGCGCCGTCCGGTCATCTGGGTCAGCGGCGCTGAGCCGGCCTCGCCACAGGGGCGGTGGGCCCGACCGACCAAAGTCCCGCAGGTGAGGGCGTTATGGCCCTGTCCGGACGCGGCGGCGAAGCCGGACCATGGCTGAGTGAGGCAGACTCTTCCGCTGGGCAGCATGGCCGGCGTCCCGGTGCGTGCGCACTGGTCGGCGCTCGGCATCGCGGCGCTCATCGTGGTGCTGCTCGGCACGACCGTGCTGCCCCGGGCCGTGCCGGGATACGGCCAGGCGCAGTACTGGCTGGTGGCCGCGATCACGGGGACGCTGTTCATGGCTTCGCTGCTGATCCACGAGGCGGCCCACGCGCTGATCGCCCGCCGGCGCGGGCTGCGGGTCGGTTCCGTCACGCTGTGGGTCCTCGGTGGCTACACCGAGATGGAGGAGGAGGCGAAGAGCCCGCGCGTCGAGCTGGCGACGGCAGCGGCGGGCCCGCTGGCCAGCCTGGGCATCGCCGCCGTGACTCTCCTCGCCTACGTCTTCCTGCCCCGGCCGGCTCTGGCGGCGTCCGCGGCCGGGTGGCTGTCCACGATGAACCTGTTGCTGGGCCTGTTCAACCTGCTTCCCGGCGCACCCCTGGACGGTGGGCGCGTGCTGCACGCGCTGCTGTGGTGGCGGTTCGGCGACGCCGCCCGAGCGGATCGGGCGGCGGCACGGGCGGGGCAGATGCTCGGTACGACGCTCATCTCGGTCGGTCTCGCCAGTACGTTCCTCTGGAACTGGCTGAGCGGCCTGTGGCTGGCCTTCCTCGGCTGGTACATCGCCATGAGCGCGCGCCAGGAGCTCACCGTCAAGATCGCCCGTGCGGGGCTGCGTGGCCTGCGGGTGGCCGAGGTGATGACCCCGGTGCCGGATCTGGCGCCCGCGTGGATGAACGTGGAGAAACTCATCGAGGGGGTCGTGCTGCACTCGCGTCAGACCGTCTTCCCGGTGGTGACCCTCACCGGAGCCGCGGTGGGCTCGGTCTCGCTGGACACCCTGGCGGCGGTGCCCCCGCAACGCCGCGGCTCCACGCGGGTGGAGGCGCTCACGACCACGCAGCGTCCGGTGCGGACCCTCGCCCCGGACGACGAGGCCGCCCTGCTCCTGGAGCAGCCCGCGCAGGGGCAGTTGATCGCCGTCGTCGTCGACGACCGGCGCCTGGTCGGCATGGTGACCGACGCCGACCTGCGCCGGGCTCTCGGGCAGTCGCTGCTGCGGACCGGCGCGGACGTGACCACCTGAGAGCGAGAGGGCGCGAGGGCGCGTCAGGGGATCGAGGCCTCGATCCGGGCGAGGTGGGCGGCGAGGATCTCTTCGTAGGCGGCGCGGCGGTCGGCCCCGAGGGGGCGGATCTCGCGGGCGAAGTGGGCCAGGGCGGGGAAGCGGTCGGGGTCGGCGCCGAGGACCGCGACACGGAACTGCTCCATGGCCTGTTCGTACTCGGTGGGGGTGAGGCTGCCGATGCCGGCCTCGGAGGCGATCAGCGCGGCGAGGAGGATCGTGATCCGGTGGTAGCGGGACGGGATCTCCTCATCGGGCAGGCCCGCGGCCCGCAGGGCCTGGAGCACCTCCTCCATGAACAGCCGCGAACCGGTGCCGCCGGAGGCGTAGCGTCCCCAGATGACGGCGAGCTGGGGGTGCCGGCCGAACGCCTCCCGCAGGCGCAGGGCCATGGCGGTGATGCGTTGCTTCCAGTCGCCCTCGGGGCGGTAGCCGTCCATGGCGGCCACCAGGATCCGGTCGGAGACCGCGCGCAGCAACTCGGTCTTGTTGCGGAAGTGCCGGTAAAGGCTTGAGGAGTCGGTCCCGAGCGCCGCGGCGAGCTTGCGCACGCTGAACGACTCGGCGTCGCTCGTGCGCAGCAACTCCGCCGCCGTGTCCAGGATCTCCTCGGGTGACCAACGCCTTCGGCCCGCCATCTCGCCCCTCTCGTCCGGGCTCACTCTAGTCTATGCACTTGCTGTTGCACGCACCGCGTGCATAATGGTGCGCATGCCGGCTGACAGGCCCGGCCAGGAGAAGGACGAGACGGGGAGACGGAGACATGAGCGAGAGCACCGCTGTGCAGCGGCCGCCGGAGCCGGACTTCTCGGCGATCACGACCGAGGAACTGATCGCCTACCGCGCCGCGGAGAACGGCTGGCGGGCGTCCGGCGCGGCGCGGGCGATCCTCGGGGAGCCGGACCCCGGGGCCGCGATCGAGTGGCGGGACCTCGCGCTGCCGGGCCGCGACCTGCCGGTCCGGGTGTACCGGCCGGCGTCGGCGGGCGACGGCGAGACCGCCGCCCGCACCGGCCTGCCGCTCGTGGTCCACGTCCACGGAGGCGGCTTCGTGGGCACGGCGGCGCAGTGCGACTGGACCAACAGCCACCTCGCCGCCCGGCTGCCCGCGCTCGTCGTCTCGGTCGAGCACCGCCTCGTCGCCCCGGACAGCCCGCTCCCGAACGCCGCCGACGACGGCTGGGACGTGCTCCGGCACGTGCTGCGGCACGCCGCGCAGTGGGGCGTCGACCCGGCGCGCACGGCCGTCTTCGGCGAGAGCTTCGGCGCGCTGGTCAGCGCGCTGACGGCCATCCGGGCCCGGGAGGCCGGCCTGCGGCTCAGGGCGCAGGTGCTGGTCAACCCCGCGGTCGACGTGACCGAGACGATGGATGCACATCCCTCGATCGCCGAGTACGCATACCGCCCGACCCGCGCCATGCCGCTGCTGCGGCTCCTGCGGCGGCTCGCCGTCCCGCCGGGAACCGACGCCCGCGCGTTCTCGCCGCTGTACGCGGACGACCTGAGCGGGCTCGCCCCCGCGCTGCTCGTGGTGCCGACCCAGGACGCGCTCGCCGACCACGGCCGCCGCTACGCCGAGCGCCTGCGGGCGGCCGGCACGTCCGTGCGGCTCACCGAGTACCCGGGAGCGCGGCACGCGTTCCTCACCCTGCCGGGCGTGGAACCGCAGGCCGTGGTCGCCCAGGCGGAGATCCTCGAGTTCCTGCGCGCGGCGCTGGCGGGGTGACGGAGCAATGATGCGCACCACCACTCTCAGGTTCGTCGGCCCCGAGGTCTCGCGGCTCGGCCTCGGCTGCATGAGCATGACCGGCAGCTACGGCCCCGCCGACCCGCACGAAGCCGCGGCCACCCTGCTGGAAGCCCTCGACTCCGGCGTCACCCTCTTCGACACCGGCGACTTCTACGGCGACGGAGCGAACGAGGAACTCCTCGGCCGGACCCTCGCCCCGCACCGCGACCGCGTCGTGCTGACCACCAAGACGGGCGTCCGGCGCACCCCCGACGGCCTGGTCCCCGCCGGCTCGCCCGACGCCCTGCGCCGCGCCTGCGAGGAGTCCCTGCGCCGGCTGCGCACCGACCACATCGACGTGTACTACCTCGCCCGCGTCGACCCCGCCGTCCCCGTCGAGGAGTCGGTCGGTGCGCTGGCCGACCTGATCGCCCAGGGCAAGGTGGGCTGCATCGGCCTGTCCGAGGTCTCGGCCGCCACCCTGCGACGCGCCCACGCCGTCCACCCGATCAGCGCCGTCCAGACCGAGTACTCGCTGTGGGAACGCCATGTCGAAGGCGACATCCTGCCCACGCTCCGCGACCTCGGCGCCGTCCTGGTCGCCTACAGCCCGCTCGGCCGCGGCCTGCTCACCGGGGCCGTTCGCGCCACGACGCGCTACGAGCACGGCGACTTCCGCGCCACCGCGCCCCGCTACAACGGCGACAACCTCAGGGCCAACCTGGCCATCGTCGACGCCGTCACCCGACTCGCCGTCGCCAAGGGCGCCACCCCCGCCCAGGTCGCCCTCGCCTGGCTCCTCACCCGCGGCGGCGACGTCGTCCCCATCCCCGGCAGCTCGCGCCGCGCCCACCTGCGCGACAACCTGGCCGCCCTCGACCTGCACCTGACCGCGGCCGACCTCGGCGCCATCGACGCCGCCGTCCCCACGGGCGGAGCCCAGGGAGCCCGATACGGCGACCACGGCATCCGCATGATCGACCGATGAGGCGGGGCAGCGCTCCGCTTCGCCACTCGCCGAGGAAGAAGCACCGTTGACCACAGACCCGCACCACCTCCTCACCGCCTGCAGCACCGAGCAGCTCCGCCGGCGGCGCAGCGTCAAGTGGCAGGAGTTCCCGCCGGACGTCCTGCCCCTGCGCATCGCGGAGATGGACACCCCGCTCGCCGAGCCCGTCGCCGCGGCGCTGATCAACGCCGTGAACCGGGGTGACACCGGCTACGCGCTGGCCGGACGGCTTCCGGAGGCGTTCGCCGGCTTCGCCGCACGCCAGTACGGCTGGCACCCCGACGCCTCCGCCGCCCGCCTGGTCCCGGATGTGATGTCCGGCATCGTGGAGGTCCTGCAGATCATCTCCGAGCCCGGCGACCGTGTCGTCGTCAACACCCCCGGGTATCCGCCGTTCTTCTACTGGCTCGAACGCATCGGGCGCCGGGTGGTCCAGAGCCCGCTGGCCGTCGGGCCGGACGGGCACCGGCTGGATGTGGACCGGCTGGAACGCGACTTCGCCGCCGGAGCGCGGGTGTATCTGCTGTGCAACCCGCACAACCCCACCGGCCTGGTCCTCACCCGCGACGAACTGACCCGGGTGGCCGAGCTGGCCGACCGCTATCACGTGCGGGTCGTCGTGGACGAGATCCTCGCGCCCCTGACCTATCCCGGCGCGCGGCACGTCCCGTTCCCGTCGCTGGACAGCCCGGCCGCGGCCCGCTCCATCGCCCTGGTCTCGGCCTCCAAGGCGTGGAACATCGCCGGGCTCAAGGCCGCCCTCGCGGTGCCCGGGCCGGCCGCCCACGCCGACGTGGCGGCGATCCACGAGGAGGTCAGCGAGGGCGCCGGCCTGCTGGGCGTGCTGGCCGCCGAAGCCGCCTTCACCCACGGCGACCCCTGGCTCCGCCGCTTGATCACCGCCCTGGACGGCAACCGGCGCCTGCTGGCCGCCCAGCTCGCCGACCACCTGCCCGGCGTCGGCCACCATCCGCCCCGGGCGGGCTACGTTGCCTGGCTCGACTGCCGCGCGCTCGGGTGGGGCGACGACCCGGCCCAGGTGTTCCTGCGTCAGGGCAAGGTCGGCCTGTCGTCCGGCCTGCGGTTCGGGCCGGAGGGGCGCGGGTTCGTCCGGCTCAACTTCGCCACCGCACCGGAGCGCCTCACCGAGGCCGTCACCCGCATGGCCGCCGCCCGCGCCCAGGCGGACGAGCGGCCCGCCTGAGCGACGCCCCTTCCCCGGCGCTCAGCGGCGGCGCGACCGCAGCCAGACCCCTGCGCCGACGAGGACCAGCAGGACGACCGCTCCCCACAGCCATCCGGGCGCGCCACCCGACTCCCGCTCGGCACCCGAACGGGCCGCCGCGCCGGAGGCCGGGGACCGCGCCGGGGCCGGGGTGGAAGCCGGCGAGGAGGGCGAAGCCGGCGCCTCCGTCGAAGCGCGTGCGGGCGTGGATGCGCCCCCGCCGGTCACGGTGAAGGGGATCTCCCCTTCGATCGGGTGGCCGTCGGAGGAGACCACCCGCCAGCCGATCACGTAGGAGCCGGGCTCCAGCGGCTGGGGGACGTCGGCGAACACCTTCGGGCCCGCCGTACGGGGAGTGCCGACGGTGACCTGCCTGCCGGCGGCGTCGTGCAGCACGACGGCGGGGAAGCGCACGCGCGCGGAGTATTCGAGCTCTATCTCCTTGACCGACGCCACCTGGGCGTTCTTGGCGGGGGAGCTGCTCTTGAGCGAGTCGTGCGCGAGTGAGGGGGAGGCGGTGCAGAGGATCCATGCTCCGCAGGCGAGCGTCACGGCCATCAGGCTACGGAGGAAACGCGGCGACACTGTCATGTCGGACTCCAGAGTCAGGCGATCGTGGAGGGGACCGGGTGGCGTGGGTCGTCCAGGTCCTCCACGTACGGGGTGAAGGGGTCGGTGGTCGCGGGCGGCGGGGCGAAGCGGCGCAGGCGCAGGCTGTTGGAGACCACGAACACCGAGGACAGGGCCATGGCGGCTCCCGCGATGAGGGGATTGAGCAGGCCGGCGGCGGCCAGCGGGAGCGCCGCGAGGTTGTAGCCGAAGGCCCAGACGAGGTTGCCGCGGATCGTGGCCAGGGTGCCGCGGGCCAGGGTGATGGCCGTGGGCACGACGTCGAGATCATCCCGGATGAGGATGAGGTCGGCGGCGGCCATGGCCACGTCGGTGCCTTCGACCACGGCCAGTCCGAGATCGGCGCGGGCCAGGGCCGGGGCGTCGTTGATGCCGTCGCCGACCATGGCGACGCGATGGCCGTCGGCCTGCAGGCGCGTGATGACGGCAGCCTTGTCGGCGGGCAGCACCTCGGCGATCACGTCGTCGATGCCGACCCGGGCGGCGACGGCGTGGGCGGTGGCGGCGTTGTCGCCGGTGAGCAGCAGCGTCCGCAGGCCCATGGCGTGCAGCCGGGCGACCGCGTCCGCGGCCGAGGGCTTGATGGTGTCGGCGAGGGCGAGCGCTCCCAGGACGGCGCCGTCGGCCGCGGCCAGGACGACGGTGCGGCCCTCGCTTTCCCAACCGGCCCGGGCACGATCGAGCGGCGGCGGCACGGTGACGCCCTCCCGGTCCAGCAACCGCGCCGAGCCGACCAGGATCCGCCTGTCCTCCACCGTCCCTCGGGCGCCCAGCCCGGCTAGGGCGGTGAACGCGTCCACCGGGGGCAGCTCGCCGCACTCGGCGCGCGCCCTGTCGGCGATGGCCGCGGCGATGGCGTGTTCGGAGGCGTTCTCGACGGCGCCCACGTAGCGCAGCACGTCATCCGGGCGAACGCCCTCGGCCGTGGTCAGATCCACCACGCTCATACGGCCGTGGGTGAGGGTGCCGGTCTTGTCCAGGACGACGGTGTCGACCGTACGGGCGGACTCCATGGCCTGGTGGCTCTTGATGAAGACCCCGAGCCGGGCGCCGGTCCCCGAAGCGACCTGGAGCGCGGTGGGGATGGCCAGCCCGAGCGCACAAGGGCAGGCGATGATGAGGACGGCCAGCGCGGCGGTGACCGCCTCGTGCGCCTGGGCTCCGGAGAGCAGCCAGCCGGCCAGGGTCAGCGCCGACAGGACGAACACCGCCGGCACGAACCAGCCGCAGATCCGGTCCGCGAGCCGCTGCACGGCGGCCTTGTCGGCCTGGGCGTGTTCGACGAGGCGGATGAGGGCGGCGAGCTGGGTGCCGGCGCCCACCCGCGTGGCGCGGACCATGAGTCGCCCGCTGAGGTTGACGGTCGCGCCGGTCACCGCGTCGCCCTCGCCGACTTCGGCGGGCACGGGCTCACCCGTCATGGCGCTGGTGTCGATCGTGCTCTGCCCGGACTCGATCAGGCCGTCGGCGGCGATGCTCTCACCCGGGCGGACCACGAACAGGTCGCCGGCCCGCAGGTCGGCCACGTCGATGCGGTACTCGTTCCCGTCGGCGCGCAGCACGCTGACGTCCTTGGCCCCGAGCTCGGCCAGCCGGCGCAGCACGGCACCGGAGGAGCGCCGTGCCCGGGCCTCCAGGAAGCGCCCGGCCAACGCGAACATGGTCACGCCTCCGGCGACGTCGAGATAGAGCGCGCTGTCGGGCGCGGACAGCAACGCCCACACGCCCGACCCGGCCGGCGCGGCGTCGACCGGGAACAGGATGACGTACAACGACCAGCAGGTGGACGTGATGACCCCCGTCGAGATCAGGGTGTCCATCGAGGTGGTGCCGTGCCTGGCGGCTCTGAACGCGTTGCGGTGGAAGGGCCACGCGCACCACGTCACCATCGGCAGGGTCAGGCCGATCAGCACCCACTGCCATCCGGCGAAGCGCCAGGCCGGCGCGAACGCCATCCCCATGGACAGGTCCATCAGCACCACGGCCAGCGCGATCGCGACCACCATGCGCCGCCCGATCGTCCGCACCCGCCGATCGTCGGTGTCGTCCGGGCCGGCGGTCGTGTGCGGCGTGTACGGTTCGGCGCTGTAGCCGGTGCGCTCGACCTCCCGGATCAGCTCCTCGAGCGTGACTCCGTCGGCCTGGATCGCCGCCTTCTCGGTCGCGTAGTTGACGCTGGCGCTCACTCCTTCCATGCGGTTGAGCTTGCGCTCCACGCGCGCCGCGCACGCCGCGCACGTCATTCCGCCGATGACGAGCTGGACGAACGTGTCGCTGCCGTCTTGGGGTTCTGTGACTGTCATGGGGGCTCCGTACGTCTCCGTGGTCTGGTCGTTCTGCGGCGGCGCGCATCGGGCCTGCCGCACCGGGGCCGCGACGGCCCCGCGCTGTTCGCGGGGCACGGCGGAACACAGGCCGGCGGCATGGCCGTGGCCTGGGAGATGTCAGACGAGGGAGAGACGCGCCGGCGGGCCGCGCCGGGAGATCGCCGCCGCGAACCGCGACCCGGGGAAGGGGACGTGCTCGTCCCGCGACGGCCTACGGTCGTGCGTGCCCGCCCCGCCGAGCCCGCCGGCGAGGATCAACAGGACCCTCCACCAGCGCCGGACCGTGGTCGCGGCGAGCTGGAGCAGGACAGCCAGAGCCGATTCGCCGCGCTCCAGCCACCAGGCCGAGATGAGCGCCGTCACGGCGTGCACCAGGAACATGCCCACACCGGTGCCGTGCTCGTGACCGGGCTGTACCGACGCGGCGGCACCTACGCCGAACAGGTGGTGCATGCCGTACTGCGTGGCGAAGCACGCCGCGAGCAGCGTCCCCATGCCGCGCCGGCTCCCGCCGAGCAGGTAGGCGCCCGCCCAGGCCAGCGCGGACGCGCCGAGCAGGACCTCCAGGCGCGCCGGCTCACCGCCGGCGAACCCGTGCAGGGCAGCCGAGACCAGCACGCACACCGCCGCGAACACCGCGGCCCGCATCGCGCGCAGGAGAGGCTGACCGATGGGCACCCGGTCATAGTGCCATGCGATGGTGCCCGTGCGCCTACCGGCCGTCAGTGACCTTGTCGGCGCAGGAGGTACGTGTCCATGATCCAGCCCTTGCGGGCGCGCGCCTCGGCCCGCAGCTCGCGGATGCGATCGCCGACCTCGGCCACGGGACCGGCCACCAGGATCTCGTCCGGCGTGCCCAGGTAGGCGCCCCAGTGGATGTGGAAGTCGTCCTGGCCGGCGAAGGAGCAGTGGGCGTCGAGCATGACGACCATGTCGTCGGCGGTGGGGCCGTGCTCGGCCAGGCGGCGGCCGGTGGTGAGGTGCACGGGCCGGCCGACCTGGGTGAGGCTCGTCCGGTGGCGGGCGGTGAGCGCGGCCACGCTGCTGATCCCGGGGATGACCTCGTAGGCGAAGCTGACGTTCCCGCGCTGGAGGATCTCCTCGACGATGGCCAGCGTGCTGTCGTACACGCCGGGGTCGCCCCACACGAGGAACGCCCCGGTCTGGCCGTCGCGCAGCTCGTCGCGGATGAGCGCCTCACAGGCGAGCGCCCGGCGCGCGCGCCAGTCCTCGACGGCGGCGGCGTACGCCGGGGCGGTCCGGTCGCGCTCGGGGTCGCGGGCCTCGGCGATCCGGTACGGCCGGCGGCCGTGCTCGGCGATCATGTCCAGCCGGAGCTGGACCAGCTCGTGCTTGACCTCGCCCTTGTCCACGACGAGGAACACGTCCGTGGCGGCGATGGCCTTGATCGCCTGCAGGGTGAGATGGTCGGGATCGCCGGCGCCGATGCCGATGACGAGTAGCCGCTTCACCCGCACGAGTCTGCCAGAACGCCGGATATACGATATGCACCACAAGATCCCCAAAGACCCCAAGGAGCCCAAGGTGCCGCACGTGGCGGGCAGCGTGTGATCACCGTCGTCGGCATCGGGGCGGACGGCTGGGACGGGTTGTCCGCCGCCGCGCGGATGACCCTGGAGGCCGCCGAGGTGCTCATGGGGGGCCGCAGGCAGCTCGACCTCGTGCCCGCGTCGGCGGCCGAGCGCGTGGCTTGGCCTTCACCGCTGCTGCCCGCGCTGCCCTCGCTCCTGGACAGGTACGCCGGGCGCGAGGTGTGCGTGCTGGCCAGCGGCGATCCCCTGTTCTACGGCATCGGCTCCACGCTGGTGCGGCTGCTGGGGGCGGCGGAGGTCCGGGTGGTGCCGCACGTGTCGTCGCTGTCGCTGGCGTGCGCGCGGCTCGGCTGGCCGGTCGAGCGGGTCGACGTGGTCAGCCTCGTGGGGCGCCCCCCGGCGGCGCTGAACGCCGCGGTCCTGCCGGGAGGGCGGATCGTCGTGCTCGGCGCCGGCCGCGACTCCCCGTCCCTGGTGGCCGGGCTGCTGACCGGGCTCGGGTACGGCCCCAGCCCCATGACCGTCCTGTCGGACCTGGGCGCGGCGAGCGAGTCCCTCGTCACGGGAACGGCGGCGACCTGGGTGTCGCAGGGAGCCGAGCCGTCCGCGTTGAACGTGATCGCCGTCGAGTGCGTGGCCGAACCCGGCGTCGAGCCGCTCGCGCGCGTGCCCGGGCTGCCCGACGCGGCGTTCGAGCACGACGGCCAGCTCACCAAGCGGGAGGTCCGCGCGGTCAGCCTGTCGCGGCTGGCTCCGCTGCCCGGCCGGCTGCTGTGGGACGTCGGCGCGGGCGCGGGCAGCATCGCCATCGAGTGGATGCGCAGCCACCCGGCGTGCGCGGCCGTGGCGATCGAGAGCCGGGCCGACCGCGCCGCCGCCATCACGCGCAACGCCGACCGGCTCGGCGTGCCGTCGCTGAGGGTCGTCGAGGGCAGGGCCCCGGCGGCGCTGGAGGGGCTGCCCGCGCCGGACGCGGTGTTCGTGGGCGGCGGCGCGAGCGCGCCCGGGCTGCTGGAGAGCTGCTGGGCGGCGCTGCGGCCCGGCGGCCGGCTGGTGGTGAACGCCGTCACCCTGGAGTCGGAGTCCGTCGTCGCCGCGTGGTACGCCCGGCTCGGCGGAGACCTGGTGCGCCTGTCCGTGCAGCGGGCCTCGCCCGTCGGCTCGTTCACGGGGTGGCGGGCCGCGATGCCGGTGACCGTGTGGTCGGTCACCAGGAAGGACGTGCCGTGACCGTGTACTTCGTCGGGGCCGGCCCCGGGGCCGCCGACCTGATCACCCTGCGCGGCCTGCGGCTGCTGCAGTCGTCGCCCGTGTGCCTGTACGCGGGCTCGCTGGTGCCCAGGGAGCTCCTGGACTCCTGCCCGGTGGGAGTCAGGCTCGTGGACACCGCGAACCTGACGCTCGACGAGATCGTGGTGGAGCTGATCACCGCCCACCGCGCGGGTCTCGACGTGGCGCGGCTGCACTCGGGCGACCCGTCGGTGTTCAGCGCGGTGGCCGAGCAGATGCGCCGGCTGGACGAGCTCGGCGTGCCGTACGAGGTGGTCCCCGGCGTGCCGGCGTTCGCGGCCGCGGCCGCCGCGCTGCGCAGGGAGCTGACCGTGCCCGGCGTCGGCCAGACGGTCATCCTGACCCGCACCTCGGCCCGCGCCACGCCGATGCCGGAGGGCGAGGATCTGACGACCCTGGGCGCGAGCGGCGCCACGATGGTGCTCCACCTGGCCGTGCAGCGGATCGACGCCGTGGTCGCGGAGCTGCTGCCCGTCTACGGCCCCGACTGCCCGGTCGCGGTGGTGGCGCGGGCCAGCCGGCCCGACGAGGTGATCCTGCGTGGCACGCTGGCGGACATCGCCGGGCAGGTCCACGAGGCCGGGATCCGGCGTACGGCGGTGATCGTCGTCGGCCGGGTGCTGTCGGCGACGCGGTTCCCCGACAGCCATCTCTACAGCACCGAGCGGGCGCGGCCGTGCGACGCGTCCTGATCCTGGGCGGCACGGCCGAGGCGCGGGCGCTGGCCGCCGGGCTGGCCGGCCGCGGCGTGCACGTGGTGTCGTCGCTGGCCGGGCGGGTGAGCAACCCCCGCCTGCCGGTCGGTGAGGTGCGTGAGGGCGGGTTCGGCGGGCCGGACGGGCTGGCCGCCTGGCTGGCGGCCGAGCGGATCGACGCCGTGGTGGACGCCACCCATCCGTTCGCCGCGCGGATGACCGCGTCGGCGGCCGAGGCTTCGGCCAGGACGGGCGTGCCGCTGCTGGTCCTGCGCCGTCCGGGATGGCGGGAGGAGCCCGGCGACGACTGGTGTCGCGTGGCCTCGCTGCACGAGGCCGCCACCCGGCTGCCGAGCCCGGCGCGGGTGTTCCTCACCACCGGCCGCCGCAGCCTGCCGGTCTTCACCGGCCTGCCCGGGGTGTGGTTGCTGGCCAGGTCGGTCGATCCCCCCGAGCCGCCCGTTCCGGACCACGTGCACGTGCTGCTCGACCGCGGGCCGTACACCGTCGAGGGGGAGCACGCGCTCATCCGCGAGCACCGGCTGGACGTGCTGGTGACCAAGGACAGCGGCGGCCGGATGACCACCGCCAAGCTGGTCGCGGCACGCGAACGGGGACTACCGGTGATCATGGTGGACCGGCCGCCGTTGCCCGCCGGCGTCCGGCTGGTGGAGACCGTCGAGGAGGCGGCGGCCTGGGCTCAGGGGTAGCGGCGCGGCGTGTAGACGACGCCGCGCTCGGTGACCCGGGTCGTGGACGAGCCGACGATCAGCAGGCAGCGCATGTCCACCCGCGCGGGGTCGAGCTCGCCGAGCGTCGTGACGGTGACGCTCTCCTGCTCCCCGCCGACGTCGCGGCCGATCACCACCGGGGTGGCGGCGTCGCGGTGCTCCAGCAGCAGGTCACGGGCGGCGGCGACCTGCCAGGTACGGCTGCGCGAGGCCGGGTTGTAGAGCGCCAGCACCAGGTCCGCCCTGGCCGCGGCGGCCAGCCGGCCGGCCACCACCTCCCACGGTTTGAGGAGGTCCGACAGCGACAACACGCAGTAGTCGTGACCCAGGGGAGCGCCGACCCGGCTGGCCACCGCCTGGGCGGCGGTCAGCCCGGGGACGATCCGCACCGGAACGTCGGGGAAGTCCGCCGCCGCCTCCAGCACGGCGCTGGCCATGGCGAACACGCCCGGGTCGCCGGAGGACACCACGGCCACCCGCGCGCCTTCGCGGGCCAGCTCCAGCGCGTGCCGGGCGCGTTCGGCCTCGACCCGGTTGTCGGTGCGGTGGCGGTGCTGGCGCGGGTTCGGGGCGACCCTGTCCACGTACGGGCCGTATCCGACCAGGTCGGTGGCCGCCGCCAGCGCCTCCTGGGCCTCGGGCGTGAGCCAGGGCCGCCCGGCCGGCCCGAGGCCCACCACGGCCACCTCGCCCGGCCCCTCGGTGACGGGCGGTTCGGGGACGAAGGTCCGCTCGGCCGGGCTGGCGAGCAGGGCCAGCGAGAAGTACGGCACGCCGTCCGGGTCGACGTCCTTGAGCGGCGCGACCCGCTCGGCTCCCATCGTGGCGCGCTCGACGTACCAGGCGTCGTCCAGCCGCCCCGCCTCGGCCAGGGCGTCGCGGACCTTCCCGAACGTCCGGCCCAGCTTGAGCACCGCCGCCGAGTCGGTGCCGCGCAGCCGGTCGGCGAGCACGCCGGCGGGCAGCGTGCCGGGCAGCACCGTCAGCACCTCGTCCCGCTCGACCAGCGGCCGGCCGAGCACGGCCGAGGCGGCGCTGACCGAGGTGACGCCCGGCACGACCTCGGTCGGGTAGCGGTGGGCGAGCCGCTTGTGCAGGTGCATGTACGAGCCGTAGAACAGCGGGTCGCCCTCGGCCAGCACGACCACGGTCCGGCCCGCGTCCAGGTGGGCGGCCAGCCGCTCGGCGCAGTCGGCGTAGAAGTCGTCGAGCGCCCCCTGGTAGCCGCCGGGATGGTCGGTGGTCTCCGTGGTCAGCGGGTAGAGCAGCAGCTCCTCGACCTGCCCCTCCCTCATGTACGGCAGCGCGATCGAGCGGGCGATGCTGCGCCCGTGCCGGGCGGCGTGGTAGGCGATCACGTCCGCCTCGCCGATCAGCCGGGCCGTCTTCACCGTGACCAGCTCCGGATCGCCGGGGCCGAGGCCGACGCCGTACAGCCGTCCCGTCATCGCCATCACTCCGCCTCGCTCGCGAGGGCGTTGACCGCCGCCGCCGTCATCGCACTGCCGCCGCGGCGGCCGTGCACCACCAGATACTCCAGGTCGCTGTCCGCCAGCGCCCGCTTGGACTCGGCCGCGCCGATGAACCCCACCGGGATGCCGAGCACGGCGGCGGGCCTGCCCGCGCCCCCGGCGACGAGTTCGAGCAGCCGGAACAGGGCGGTCGGCGCGTTCCCGATCGCCACCACCGCGCCGTCGAGGCGGCCGCGCCACCGCTCCAGCGCGGCGGCGCTGCGCGTGGTGGCGAGCCGCTCGGCCAGCTCCGGCACGCCGGGGTCGCCCAGCGTGCACACCACCTCGTTGCCCGCGGGCAGCCGGCGCCTGGTCACGCCCGAGGCGACCATCTGCGCGTCGCACAGCACGGGCGCGCCCCGGCGCAGCGCCTCGCGGCCCCGGGCGACCACGGAAGGCGACCAGTCCAGGTCGGCGACGAGGTCGGTCATGCCGCAGGCGTGGATCATCCGCACCGCGACCCGCGCCACCTCGGGCGGCATCCCGGTGAGGTCGGTCTCGGCACGGATGGTCGCGAACGAGCGCCGGTAGATCTCGGCGCCGTCGCGGATGTAGTCGCTCACTGCTGCCTTTCCTGGTATCCGTCGCCGGTGGCGATCATCTGGACGACCCGGCCGCGCGGCAGCCCGCAGCGCCGCTCGCAACCGGCCCAGTGCACGGGTGCCGCCGGAGGACCGTCCAGCGTCGCGACCCAGCGCCGCGCGTCCTCCCGCACGTCGGCCAGGGACTTGGCGCAGCCGGGACGGCCGGTGCAGGCGCTCACGCCGCCCCAGGGCGACGCCGGGTCGGTCACCAGCCCGGCCGCCTCCAGGCTCCGGGCCGCCCGGTCGGCGGCGGCCGGGGAGAGGTCGAGGAGGACGACGGTCCGCCACGGCGTGAACCGGACGGGCCCGCCGTCGCGCGCGGCGGCCACGTCCGCGACGGCGCCCGCCTGGGCGGCGGACAGCCGTCCGAGCGGCACCACGGCCTCCAGCGCCACGCGGCCGTCGCGCTGGTCGACACGCCCGGCGCGCTGGGCGGGCGCGGCGGGAAGGGGCGTCGTGGCCCGGTCGCCGGCGGCGCCGAGCCGGGCCGCCATCCGGTCCGGCGTGGCACTGTGGTCGTCCGCGCCGAGCCGGGCGGCGATCCGGTCCGGCGTGGCCTGGTGGCCGGCGGCGCCGAGCCGGGCCGCGATCCGGCCGGGCCCGTCCACCAGCTCCCCGATCCGCCAGGCGGCCCGGCCTCCTCCGGGGCGCTCCCGTTCGTCGAGGAACGCCTCCGCGGCGGCGATCATGCGCCGGACCGCCGCGTCCGCCCCCACGGCGAGCCCGGCATCCACCCCCGCCAGCAGCAGCCGCCCCTCCGCGGCGCCGGGGACGAACGTGACGTCGGCGCCCAGCCCCGGCATGTCACCGGTGCCGTCGTCCACCGCGAACAGGAACCGTCCCGGCAGCCCGGCCAGGCGGGGCAGCGCGCACAGGGCCCGGTCCAACGCCTCCACCAGGGGCTGGGTGCGCAGCAGACCGCAGCGCCCGCGCCCGCCGAGGGGCGAGGCCACGATGTTGCGCACCCGCTCGTGCGCCGCCGACGGCAGCAGGCCGGCGGCGGCGATCCGCGCGGCGAAGCCCTCGGGCGAACGCAGGCCGCGCACCTGCACGTTCGCCCGGGACGTCAGCTCGATCACGCCCGAGCCGAGGTCGGTCGCGCAGCCGGCCAGCTCGCGGAGCCGGCCCGGCGAGATGGCGCCGCCGGGCAGGCGGACCCGGACCAGCGGACCGTCGGCGGCCTCGTGCACCTGTAGCGCTCCCGGACAGGCATCAGGGCGCACCCGTCCGGAAAAGTCGGCTATGGACACGATCAGGATGGTAACGCCACTTCTGGCGAGAGTCGCTCCTGTCGTACGCTCCTCGGTAGGCGATGGCAAGGGAGGAAGCCGGTGCGAATCCGGCGCGGTCCCGCCACTGTGACCGGGGAGCGACCCCCACCACAGGCCACTGCCCGGCGACGGGCGGGAAGGCCGGGGTGAGCGTTGATCCGGGAGCCAGGAGACTCCGGCCGTCGCGACACCCGCGACCGGGGCGAGGACCCCGAGGGAGGATTGCGTCGTGCCTGGCGACAGCCGTACCGTCCTGCTGCTTTCGACCTCCGACACCGACCTGCTGAGCGCCCGCGCGAGCGGCGCCGCCTACCGCTCGCGCAACCCGGCCCGGCTGGCGGCCGAGGACCTTCCCGCCGTGCTGGAGGGCGTCGATCTGGTCGTGGTACGCCTGCTCGGCGGCCGGCGCGCCTGGGAGGAGGGCCTGGACGCGCTGCTGGCCGGCCCTCGTCCGGTGGTGGTGCTGGGCGGCGAGCAGGCGCCGGACGCCGAGCTGATGGAGCTGTCCACGGTCAGCGGCGGCGTCTGCGCCGAGGCCCACGCCTACCTGGCCCACGGCGGGCCGTCCAACCTGGCCGAGCTGCACGCGTTCCTGTCGGACACCGTGCTGCTGACCGGGCGCGGATTCGCGCCGCCGGAGCCCACGCCCTCCTGGGGGCCGCTGGAACGCGACGCGCGGCCCGGGCAGGGGCCCGTGATCGGTGTGCTCTACTACCGCGCGCATCACCTGGCGGGCAACACCGCGTTCGTGGAGACGCTCTGCGCGGCCGTCGAGGAGGCGGGCGGACGGGCGCTGCCGGTCTTCTGCTCCTCCCTGCGCACCGCCGAGCCCGAGCTGCTCGACACGCTGCGCGGCGCCGACGCGCTGGTGGTGACCGTGCTGGCGGCGGGCGGCTCGCGCCCCGCCACGGCGAGCGCGGGCGGTGACGACGAGGCGTGGGACGTGGGCGCGCTGGCCGCGCTCGACGTTCCGATCCTCCAGGGCCTCTGCCTGACCACCAGCAGGCGGGCGTGGGAGGAGAACGACGACGGCCTGTCGCCGCTGGACGCCGCGTCGCAGGTGGCGATCCCGGAGTTCGACGGGCGGATCATCACGGTGCCGTTCTCGTTCAAGGAGATCGACCCCGACGGCCTGACCGTCTACGTCGCCGACCCCGAGCGGGCCGCCCGGGTGGCGGGCATCGCGGTGCGGCACGGGCTGCTCCGGCACACCCCGCCCGCCGAGCGGCGGCTCGTCGTGATGCTGTCGGCGTACCCGACCAAGCACTCCCGGGTGGGCAACGCGGTCGGCCTGGACACCCCGGCCAGCACGGTCCGCCTGCTGGCCCGGCTGGCCGAGGCGGGCTACGACCTGGGCGAGGGTTTCCCCGGCGTGGCCGAGCAGGACGGCGACGCGCTCATCCACGCCCTCATCGCGGCCGGCGGCCAGGACCCGGACTGGCTGACCGAGGAGCAGCTGGCGGGCAATCCGGTACGCATCTCCGCGGCGTCCTACGAGCGCTGGTACCGGACCCTGCCCGAGGACCTGCGGACGCAGATGGAGCGGCACTGGGGGCCGCCGCCGGGCGAGCTGTTCGTACACGAGGGCGACATCGTCCTGGCGGCCCTGCGGGCCGGGAACCTGGTGGTGATGGTGCAGCCGCCGCGCGGCTTCGGCGAGAACCCGATCGCCGTCTACCACGACCCCGACCTGCCGCCCAGCCACCACTACCTGGCCGCCTACCGCTGGCTGTCGGCCGAGTTCAGCGCGCACGCCATGGTGCACGTGGGCAAGCACGGCAACCTGGAGTGGCTGCCGGGCAAGTCGGCCGGCATGTCCGCCTCCTGCGGCACCGACGCTGCCGTCGGAGAGCTTCCGCTGGTCTACCCGTTCCTGGTCAACGACCCGGGCGAGGGCACGCAGGCCAAGCGGCGGGCGCACGCCGTGCTGGTGGACCACCTGGTGCCGCCGATGGCGCGCGCGGAGACCTACGGCGACATCGCCCGCCTGGAACAGCTCCTGGACGAGCACGCCACGATCGCGGCCATGGACCCGGCCAAGCTGCCCGCCGTCCGGGCGCAGATCTGGACTTTGATCCAGGCCGCCCGGCTCGACCACGACCTCGGCCTCGCCGACCGGCCGCACGACAGCGAGTTCGACGACTTCATCCTGCACGTGGACGGCTGGCTGTGCGAGGTCAAGGACGCGCAGATCCGCGACGGCCTGCACGTGCTCGGGCAGCCGCCGACGGGCCGGGCGCGCGTGGACCTGGTCCTCGCGATGCTGCGCGCCCGCCAGATGTGGTCCGGCCGCGAGACGCTGCCCGGCCTGCGCGAGGCGCTCGGCCTCAGCGAGGACGGCACCGCGACGCTCGGCAGCGTGGACCGCGCCGAGGAGACCGCCCGGGCGCTGGTGGAGGCCATGGAGGAACGCGGCTGGGCGGCGGACGCCGCGGCGGAGGTCACGCGCGGGCTGCCCGCCGAGCGGCGCGACCTCGTGACGCGGGTGCTCGCCTTCGCCGCCACCGAGATGGTGCCGCGCCTGGCCCGTACCACCGACGAGCTGGACCACGTCCTGCACGCCCTGGACGGCGGCTACGTCCCGGCCGGGCCGAGCGGCTCGCCGTTACGGGGGCTGGTCAACGTGCTGCCGACCGGCCGCAACTTCTACTCCGTCGACCCCCGGGCGGTCCCCAGCAGGCTGGCGTGGGAGACCGGCCAGGCCATGGCCGAGTCGCTGCTGGAGCGCTATCGGACGGACACCGGCGAGTGGCCGCGTTCGGTGGGACTGTCGGTCTGGGGCACCAGCGCCATGCGCACGGCGGGCGACGACGTCGCCGAGGTGCTGGCCCTGCTCGGCATCCGCCCCGAATGGGACGAGGCCTCGCGCCGGGTCACCTCGCTGGAGCCGATCCCGCCCGCCGAGCTGGGCCGGCCCAGGATCGACGTGACGGTCCGCATCAGCGGCTTCTTCCGCGACGCGTTCCCGCACGTGGTGGCCATGCTCGACGACGCCGTACGGCTGGCCGCCGCCCTGGACGAGCCGGACGAGGACAACTACGTGCGCGCCCACGTCGCCGCGACCGGAGGCGACGACCGCCGGGCCACCATGCGCATCTTCGGGTCGGCGCCGGGCGCCTACGGAGCCGGGCTGCTGCCGCTCATCGACAGCCGCAACTGGCGCGACGACGCCGACCTGGCCGAGGTGTACGCGGTGTGGGGCGGCTTCGCCTACGGCCGCGGCCTCGACGGCGTGGAGGCCCGCCCGCAGATGGAGGACGCCTACCGCAGGATCGCCGTCGCGGCCAAGAACGTCGACACGCGCGAGCACGACATCGCCGACTCCGACGACTACTTCCAGTACCACGGCGGCATGGTCGCCACCGTCCGTGCGCTGACCGGCCGCGCTCCCGCCGCGTACGTCGGCGACAGCACGCGCCCCGACGCCGTCCGCACCCGCACCCTGTCGGAGGAGACCTCGCGGATCTTCCGCGCCCGCGTCGTCAACCCGCGCTGGCTGGCCGCGATGCGCCGCCACGGCTACAAGGGCGCCTTCGAGCTGGCCGCCACCGTCGACTACCTGTTCGGCTACGACGCCACCACCGGCGTGGTCGCCGACTGGATGTACGACAAGCTCACCGAGACCTACGTGCTCGACGCGGAGAACCAGGCGTTCATGGCGAAGTCCAACCCCTGGGCGCTGCACGGCATCGCCGAACGCCTGCTGGAGGCCGCCGAGCGGGGCATGTGGGAGCACCCCGACCCGGAGATCCTGCGCGGCCTGCGTGAGGTCTACCTCAAGACCGAGGGCGACCTGGAGGACGACACCAGCCGCTGAGCCGCCATCGGGCTGCCAGCCCAGTGCAGATGCAGGTAGGACGCGGTCACCAGGGCGTCGCCGAACCCGTCGGCGCCGCCCTCCCAGCGGAACAGCGGCTCGCCCGCGTACTCGACGGCGGTGCGGTGGAACTCGTGCCCACGGAACCGCTCGCCCCGCTCGGTCAGCGGCGAGCGTCCGAGCGCGACCGCGTCCCGGTAGCCGAGCGTCAGCTTCTCCGTCATGCGCGCCCGGCCCGGCACCCGCCCGGCCATCCGGTGCCCGTCCAGCTCCTCGCACAGATAGAGCAGCCCGGCGCACTCGGCCGCGATCGGGCCGCGGAAGGCCGCCACCTGCTCGCGCAGCGGCTCGTTGGCGGCCAGCTCGGCCGCGTACACCTCGGGGAAGCCGCCGCCGATCACGAGCGCGGCGGTCCCGTCCGGCAGCCTCTCGTCGCGCAGCGGGTCGAACACCGCGACGTCCGCACCGGCCGCCCGCAGCAGCTCCACGTGCTCGGCGTAGCCGAACGTGAACGCCGCCCCGCCCGCCACCGCCACCACCGGCCGGTCCTTCCGCGCCACGTGCCGCGGCTCCCAGGCAGAGGAGTCGAGCCGCGGGGCCGATGCCGCCAGCCGCAGCAACGCGTCCAGGTCACACGAGCCGGCCACCAGCGCGGCCAGCCGGTCCACCGAGGCCACCGCCTCAGCCTGCCGTTCGGCGGCGGGCACCAGCCCCAGATGCCGGGACGGCGTCGCGACGGCGTCGTCCCGGCGGAGCGCCCCCAGCACCGGGACCCCGGCCGAGGCCAGCGCGGACCGGCACAGCTCCTCGTGCCGGTCGGAGCCCACCCGGTTCAGCACCACCCCGCCCACCCGCACGCGCGCGTCGAACGTGGCGAACCCGTGCACCACCGCCGCCACCGACCTGCTCTGCCGGGCCGCGTCCACCACGAGCACGACCGGCGCGTCCAGCAGCCGGGCGACATGGGCGGTCGAGGCGAAGTCCGTGTCCCCCCTGCCGTCGAACAGCCCCATCACGCCCTCGACCACCGCGACGTCGCATCCCGCCGCCCCGTGCAGGAACAGCGGCGGCACGCGGCCCTCGCCGACCAGCCACGGATCCAGGTTGCGGCCAGGGCGCCCGGTGGCCAGCGCGTGGTAGCCCGGGTCGATGTAGTCCGGCCCCACCTTGTGCGGCGAGACCCTCAGCCCGCGTGCCCGCAGCGCCGCCATCAGCCCCGTGGCCACCGTCGTCTTGCCGCTGCCCGACGACGGTGCGGCGACGACCAGCCGGGGGACCGCGGCGCCGACGAGCCGGGGGACTACCACTCGATGCCCTTCTGCCCCTTCTGGCCGGTGTCCATGGGGTGGCGGATCTTGCCCATCTCCGTCACCAGATCAGCCGCCTCGATCAGCCGCTCGGGCGCGTCCCTCCCGGTGATCACCACGTGCTGGTCGCCGGGCCGCCCGGCGAGCGCGTCCAGCACGTCGTCCAGCTCCAGCCAGCCCCACTTCAGCGGGTACGTGAACTCGTCCAGCACGTAGAACCGGTACGTCCCGGCCGCCAGATCCCGCTTGATCTGTTCCCACCCCTCACGGGCATCAGCGGCGTGGTCCTCCTCGGTGCCCGGCCGCCGCGTCCACGACCAGCCCTCGCCCATCTTGTGCCAGGCCACCGAACCGCCCTCGCCCGACTCCCCGAGCACCTTCAGCGCCCGCTCCTCGCCGATGCGCCACTTGGCCGACTTCACGAACTGGAACACCCCGACCGGCCAGCCCTGGTTCCAGGCCCGCAACGCCATCCCGAACGCGGCCGTCGACTTGCCCTTCCCCGGGCCGGTGTGGACGATCAGCAGCGGCCGGTTACGCCGCTGCCGGGTGGTGAGGCCGTCGTCCGGCACGACGGCGGGCTTTCCCTGCGGCATGGTCAGACCGCCTTCCTGTGGTCACGGACGACCGAACCGAGGTCGGCCAGGGAGTCGAGCGGAACGAGCCGAGCCCGCAACCGGGCCGCCAGCCGGACCGCCAGGCCGAGCCGTACCGGGCCGCTCTCACAGTCCACGACCACCACCGCCGTCCCCTCCAGCAGCGCGGCCGCCCGATCCACGTCGCCTCCCGACGTGGCCCGCCCATCCGTCACCAGCACCAGCAGCGGACGCCGCGCCGGGTCCCGCAGCCGCTCCACGCGCAGCACCCGCGCGGCCCGCACCAGCCCGGCCGCCAGCGGCGTGCGCCCGCCGGTCGGCAGCGAACGCAACCGCGCCGCACCCGCCTCGACCGACGAGGTAGGAGGCAGCGCGACCTCCGCGCCCACGCCGCGGAAGGTGACCATGCCGACCTTGTCGCGCCGCTGGTAGGCGTCGAGCAGCAGGCTGAGCACCGCCGTCTTGACCGCGGTCATCCGCTTGCGCGCCGCCATCGAGCCGCTCGCGTCCACCACGAACAGCACGAGGTTGCCCTCTCTGCCCTCGCGCACCACCTCGCGCAGGTCGTCCTCGCGCAGCACCAGGCCGGGACCGGTACGCCCGCGCCGCACCTGGTGCGGCGCGGCGGCCAGCACGGTCGCCGTGACGTGGAGGTCGCGCACGCGTCCCGTGGGGCGGCGCGAGCCGGTGGCCCGGCCGTGCGGGGTACGCGAACGGGACCGCCGCCCCGCCGCGCCCTCGCCCGTCCCGGGCACCTCCATCAAGGGCACCCGGTACGGCGCCGCGACCCCGGCCACCACCCGCCCGGCCGCCTCCCGCGCCTCGCCGTCCTCTCGTGCCTCGCCGTCCTCCTGCGCCTCGGCGTCCGATCGCGGTGCGGGACCTTCGCCGGCCGGTCGCGCCCCTGCGTCCTCGGTGACCGGCGCCGAGTCACCGGGTGGGCGGCCGGTGTCCGCCGCGTGATCGCCCGGTCCCGGGCCCTCCGTCCCTCGTCCGGCGCGCCGGGAGCCGTCCGCCGGCTCCTCCGGGGCCGACGGAGAGCCGTCCCCCGCCGATGCCGGCGAGCCCCCCGGACCTCCGGGTCCGGAGGCCTCGGGACCTCCGCCGCCGGGGTCATCCGGATCCTCGTCCTCCGACGTCCGCGCCAGCAGGTCGTCGAGCAGGTCCTCGTCCAGTCCCGGCGCGTCGAACGGATCGCGCCGCCGCCGGTGCGGCAGCGACAGCCGGGCCGCGGCGCGCACGTCCTCGGTGGTCACCACGTCCCTGCCCTGCCAGGCGGCATGGGCGATGGCCGTGTTCGCCGTGACCAGGTCGGCCCGCAGGCCGTCCACCTCGAACGCCGCGCACACCGTCGCGATCTGCCGCAGCCGCGCGTCGGGCAGCCGCACGTCCGGCACCAGGGCCCTGGCCCGGGCGATCCGGCGGGCCAGCGCCGCCTCCTCGGCCGCCCACCGCACCGCGAACGCCTCGGCCTCCGCGTCGAAGGCCAGCCGTCTGCGCACCACCTCGGCCCGCTCCGCCGGATCCCTGGACGCCTTGACCTCGACCGTCAGCCCGAACCGGTCCAGCAACTGCGGCCGCAGCTCGCCCTCTTCCGGGTTCATGGTCCCGACCAGCAGGAACCGGGCGGCATGGCGTACCGACACCGACTCCCGTTCCACGTAGCAGGTGCCGAGCGCCGCAGCGTCGAGCAGCAGGTCGACGAGATGGTCGTGCAGCAGGTTCACCTCGTCCACGTAGAGGACGCCGCGATGGGCGGCGGCCAGCAGGCCCGGCTCGAACGCCTTCACTCCCTCCGTCAGCGCCCGCTCCACGTCGAGCGAGCCGACCAGCCGGTCCTCCGAGGCTCCGACCGGCAGCTCCACCAGCGCGGCCGGGCGCTGCGTCCCCTGGGCCCCGGGCTCGTGCGGCCCGTCCGGGCACCCGGCGTCGGGCGCCGCCGGATCGCAGGAGAACCGGCATCCGGGCACCACGGCGACCGCGGGCAGCTGGGCGGCCAGCGCGCGCACGATGGTCGACTTGGCGGTGCCCTTCTCACCGCGGACGAGCACGCCGCCCACCCGCGGGGAGACCGCGTTGAGCACCAGCGCCAGCTTCAGGTCATCGAGCCCGACGACCGCGCTGAACGGATACGTGACGATCAAGACAGGACCTTCCTGTTGACAGGGGCGACCCTGTTGACATGGGTGACCCGCCACCCGCCCCGCACGGCGGACAGCTCGGTGACGGACAACGGCGCGAGATCGAACCGGGCGGCACGCAGCGGATCCAGCCCCAGCGCATGGCCGAGCGCCGCCCGGATGGTCCCCGCGTCGCAGACGACGACGCCGGGCTCCGCGCGCACCGACTCGAGCCAGCCGGCGACCCGCTCGGCGTGCGCGGCCAGGCTCTCACCGCCATGGGGGGCGGCGTGCGGGTCGGCCAGCCAGCGCGCCAGCGCGTCCGGCTCCTCCCGCGCGACCCGCTCGTACGGCAAGCCGCGCCACCGGCCGTGATCCGCCTCCGCGAGTGCCGGGACCACCCGCGCCTCCCCGCCGATGGCGGCGGCGGTCCGGCGCGCGGCGGCGCCGGGAGCCGACCACGCCACCGGCCCGGCCACCACCGGGGCCAGGGCGGCGGCCCTGGTCAGGCTCGCCGCATCGGCATCCTCCTCGGCCAGGGGAAAGCGGGCGGCCCGCATCCCAGGCGTACTGGCGTGCCGGACGAACAGCACCCCGCCCACCTCAGCTCGGCTCGGGTCAGCTCGGCGCGGCGGCGGTCGCCGGAACGGCCGCCGCCTGACGCGCCGCCCGGTCGCTCACCCAGCCGAACAGCACGCCGAAGGCCGTCCAGAAGACGAGCTGCGTGCCCAGCGACGCGAGCCTGAACTGCCACAACAGCGTGGCGGGGAAGCCGGCGGGCACCTCGTCGACGGTCGGCAGCAGCGCCCAAGCCGCGATCACCGGAACCAGGAACGCCGCCACCGCCGCGACCCACCGCGCCCAAGGCCCGGCCGTCACCCGGCGCGCGGTCGCCACCGCGATCGCCGTCGCGGCCAGCCCGACGAGGATCATCACCACGTAGAGCACGGTGCGGCTGTTGATCGTGTCGGGATCCCCGACGGCCGGCGGGTTGGCCGGATACTTCACGAACGGCACCAGGATCACCGCCGCGAACGCCGTCCCGGCGGCGGCGAGGGCCAGCCCGCCCGGCGATCGAGGGCCGACCCGGCCGCGCAGGCCCGCGTACACGAGGGCGAAGACTCCTCCCGCCGCCACCCCGTACAGGCCGGTGGCCAGGAAGAGCCCGGCCTTCTGCCCGGGCCGGCCGACCAGTTCCTCCTCGCCGTGATCATGACCAGGCGCCTCTTGTGCGGCATGGGCCTCTTCCAGCGCGATCGCGCTGTCCACCCGCGGCTCCCCGAAGGCGAAGGCGAAGCCGCCCGCGATCAATCCGGCCAGCAGGCCCACAAGCAGGCCCCTGACCAGCAGGGTGCGTACCACGCCGCCGCCTAGTGGCAGGGCACGCCGAGCAGGTGGCGCCCGTCGTGCATGAGTTCGTGCAGGTAGGCACCGGTCTGGGAGATGGCCCCATTGTCCATCAGCACCAGGTAGGCGATCAGCAGCAGCACCGGCACGGCCGGCAGCCACAACCGCAGACGGGGGAACGGGATTGCCGAAGGAGTGGACAGACCACTCATACAAGCCTCCTCAGGGATGACGCGTCCCAACCAACGAGGTCACGCAAGCCCAAGCGACCTGGCTCCCGGGATCCACGTCCCGGATACAGTGGCGCGTCCGCACCGGCATCTCACCGGATTTCCCTTGGACAACCGTGAAATCTACCGGAATGTATCTTCCCCTCCGGTTCCCGTCAATGACCTCCGGCTGCTCCCACCGGAGAATCAGCGGCCGTAAGAGGATCAGAGAAGGAACCGGAACAGCGGGCTCCCGCTCTCGATGCGCTCGATCCGCGGCGGCGCCTGGTCCATGCGGGCCAGCAGGCCGGGCAGGTCGGCGGGGCTGGCCAGCTCGATGCCGACCAGCGCGGGGCCGGTCTCGCGGTTGCTGCGCTTGATGTACTCGAACAGGGTGATGTCGTCGTTGGGGCCGAGGACCTCGTCGAGGAAGCGACGCAGCGCGCCGGGCTCCTGGGGGAACTCCACGAGGAAGTAGTGCTTGCGCTCCTCGTGGACGAGGGAGCGTTCGACGACCTCGGCGTACCGGCTGACGTCGTTGTTGCCCCCGGACAGCACGCACACCACGCTCGCACCGGCCGGGATGCCGGCCGCCTCGGGACAGCCGAGGAAGGCCGTCGCCAGCGCCCCGGCCGGTTCGGCGATGATCCCGTCGGACTGGTAGAGCGCCAGCATCTCGCTGCACACCCGGCCTTCGGGCACGGCGACCATCTCCACCTCCGCGGCGGCCACGATCGGCACGGTCACGTCGCCGGCTCTGCGCACGGCGGCGCCGTCGACGAAGGTGTCGATCTCCGGCAAGGTGACCGGGCGGCCGGCGAGCAGGGCCGCCGCCATGCACGCGGCCCCGGCCGGCTCCACGCCGATGACCCGGGTCCGCGGGTGGTGCTTGCCCAGCCACGCCAGCGTGCCGGCCAGCAGACCGCCCCCGCCGACGGGGACGACCACCACGTCCGGGGCATGGCCGAGCTGGGTCACGGCCTCGTGGATGACCGTGCCCTGCCCGGCGATGGTCCGTGGGTCGTCGAAGGCCGGGACCAAGGTCGCGCCCGTGCGGGCCACGTCCGCGGCCGCGGCGGCGGACGCCTCGTCATAGGTGTCGCCGCCCAGCACGATCTCGATCGCCGAGCCGCCCAGCGCCGCGATCCGGTCCCGCTTCTGCCGGGGTGTGGTGCGCGGCAGGAAGACGCGGCCGTGGACGCCCAGCGACGCACAGGCGTAGGCGACGCCCTGGGCGTGGTTGCCCGCGCTGGCGGCCACCACGCCCGCCGCGCGTGCGGCGTCGTCGAGCTGCGCGATCAGGTTGTAGGCGCCGCGGACCTTGTAGGAGCGCACGGTCTGCATGTCCTCGCGCTTGAGCCATACGTGCGCGCCTCGCAGGTCGGACAGCCGTGGATTGCGCTCCAACGGCGTCGTCGTCACCACGCCGGTCAGACGCTGCGCCGCCGCCTCCACGGCCGCCGCGTCGACCAGCGAAGCCTCTACCGTCATGTTTGCTGTTCTCCCAGTTCAGAACCCGCGTTCCGTGGTCCCGGCGTTCACCGGACCGCACCCGAAGGAACGCGGACAGTCACAGGCCGGACGTCATCAGCAGCCCTGACCAACCCTAGTAGTCCTCTCCGCCTGCTCGGATTGCCCCACCGGCGCCCACGCCCGACTGCGCGGCGGTGGGTGATCCGTTAGAGTCGCCGGAGCGTCGGCTGGGAATCATGGGGTTGAGGAGACATCGCCGCGAACGATCTGTCGCCTGCAGGGGCGGCGCTGTTCACCCCGGAGACCTGGGTCAGCGCGGGGAAAGGCGTCCGGGAGGCCGCTGACGACCTGGCCCGGGGCGCGGATGCGTTCTGCCGGGCGATGAATGAGCGGCCGTTCGGTCAGGATGATCTGGGCCGGGCGCTGTTGGAGGGCCATCCCGAGGCCGGCCTGCCCGGGTTCGCCCGGCTGCGTGACGACCTGCTGGCGGATCTGGTCGTGGCGGTGAACCTGTTACGCCGGATGGCGGCCGGATTGGTCGTCGCCGGGGACACGTACGCCGAAGCCGGGGCGGCGAGCGCCGGGATCCCGTACGTGGGATCGCGCCCGACATGGCTGACGGATCCGGAGGAGTACAAGCCGGAGCCGGGTCCGAGCGGCCTGCCGACGACCACGCCGCCACCTGACTTCGTGAGCCAGGCGATCTGGTTCCTCGAGACGGTGGGATGCGGCTCCGCGTGGCCGGATGCCGATCTCGACGGTGTGAGGCGGCTGCGCGAGGCCGCGACGGCGCTGGGACGCGTGGTCGGCGACGTCCGGGAGCAGGTCGCCGGACAGACCGGGCGGGTGACCGGGGCCGGGTTCGGGCCGGCCACGGTCGCGTTCGGACAGGCCGCGCGGACGGTGCACGGCGACAAGGGGCATCTGGCGGACCTACGGCGGCGGTGCGGGCATCTCGCCCACTGCGGCCAGGTCGCCCATGACGCGATCGTCAAGGCCAGGTGGCGATTCGTGGCGTCCGCCGGGTTCGTGCTGACCCTGATGCTCCTCGCCAAGCTGCTGGCCCCCCGGCTCGGCCCGCTCCTCGACGTCGTGGTGAGAAGGCTTCTCCGGGTGGAGGGCCTGGCCCTGCGGATCATCCTGCTGATCATCCGGCAGGCCGCGCTGGGGGCGATGTTCTCCGGCGGACTGAGCGCGATCGATCAGTTGTTCGCCACAGGTGACATCGATGCGGCGCGGCTGGTCCGGGATCTGGGTCACGGAGCGCTCGCCGGCGGTCTGATGGCCGGTGCGCACGCCGCGCTGCCCGTGCTTCTCCGCCGCGGCGGACCCGCGCTCACCGGCCTGGCCGAGGCCATGGAGTCGGCCACCTGGGAGCGGGCGTTCTCCCGGATCCTGGTCGGCGGGGCGGTGAGCACGACCGTGCTGGCGACCGCGGGATGGGCCGGCGGCGCCGGCTGGAACGTGAAGCACGCCGCCGAGCTGGGGTTCGGCATGGCCGTCCTCAGCACCGGCGCGGCACTCGCCTCCCGAACCTGGCCCGTCCCCCGCTATGCGAGCCTGACGGGCAGAGCCTGGAAGCAGAGTCCGGCCAAGCGGTGGCATGACGTCAAGTGGGCCGCGGGGATTCTCCTGATCACCGCTCCCGCGGTCTCCGCCTTCGCGCTCGCCAAGTTCGTCGAGGACGGAAGGAATCCCTTCTTCCTGCAGAAACGGGTGGGCCAGTTCGGCCGCCCGTTCGACATGGCCAAGGGCCGTTCGATGAGGACGACCGCCGGCAAGGACAGCAGCTCCGGCGGATCGGACTCGCGGCGTACGGCGGTCGGCAGGCTTTGGGCGAAGACCAGCCTCGATGAGTTCGTCCAACTGGCCTACAACGTCCTCTACAAGGGGGAGATGTCGGTCATCAACGACCGACCGCTCCTGGCTGCCACCAGGCAGGAGACCAGGCAAGCCCTCGGCCCCCTCCTGGGTCCGCGCTGGGACGAAGCGGATCTGGCGGGAAAACCCGGGCTGTTCGGCCCGTTCCCCAACAAGATCGTCGAGCTCGGTCTCCAGCCGAAGACCGTCGCGTTCGACGTTCAGCGTGGCTTCACGGGCATCTGGCATGACAGAACCGCGAGCCTGCGTTCGGACCGCAATGTCCTCTGGGAGTTCATTTCCACGTACGTGAAGCGCATTTCCTAGCCTCGACCCGCCCCGCCCATGATGAGGGCGTCGCCGAGCTCCGAACGCAGATACAGGACCGAGCGGCCGTGGCGTGCGCTGGTGAGCAGGCCGACGTCGCGCAGAGCCCGCAGGTGCTGGTTGACGGCCGAGGCGGTGACGCCGAGGCGGCCGGCGAGCTCCGTCGACGACGCCGGCGTCTCCAGCGCCGTGAGCAGGCCCGCGCGCGTCGCGCCGAGCAGCTCGGTGAGCGCCGCGGGGGAACGGCGGGGCTCCGCCTGCCAGAGCGTTCCGGCGCCGCGTGTGCCGTACATGATCAGAGGTGGCTCGTCCGGTGAGATCGGGGCGGTCACGCCCCTGCCGAAGAGCGTCGGCACCAGCGTGAGCCCCTCCCCGCCGGTGGACCGGCGATAGCCGGCGTTGCTGACCAGGCGGACGTGTACGACGCCCCCGTCCAGGTGGAGCCGCTCGTGGAGGTCGGCGAACATCGCCGCCAGGCCGTGCGCGGAGATGACCTGTCCGCGGTGGATGATGTCGGCCTGCAGGACCGTCCGCATCCGCGGCCACCACGGCGCGAAGCAGGTGCGCCAGTACGTCCGCAGCGCCTCCGTGATGCGCGTGCGAACGGTCGCCGGGTCGCCCCGCAACGGTGCGGGCAGCCGCCCGGGATGGAGGGCGCGCAGGTCGGCGAGCATGCGTTCCAGGGGGACGCGCGCGACGGCGGCGAGTTCGTCGTCGATGCGGGTGAGGGGAGCGTGCGGCCGGGGTGTCAGATAGTCGGGCGACCACAGCGCGTCGTTCGTGAGGGCGTGCAGCACGGGCAGGTCGAGCCCGGACCGGACGTGCTCCGTGCGCCGCAGCCAGGGCAGGTGCACGGGATAGCGGCCGGGGTCCCGGAACGTGCGCAGCGACAGGGTGAGCTCGTTGATCGGTGAGACGGCGAAACGCACGTCGGCGACGTCCATCCCGGCGAGCTCGTACGCGATGACCCCACCGCTCCGGACAGCGACCATGTAGCCATACGCTACATCATTGGTGTGCGGTGCCCGGGTGCGGGAGAAACGGGGCGTGATCCGAACCTTCTTCCCCGAGGACCGTGTCGGCCGCTCGCTGACTCTCAGCACGATGGCGTTCGCGCTGTCCAGCGGCGTCTTCTACACCGTCAGCACGCTGTACTTCACGCTGGTCGTCGGACTCGGCGCGACGAAGGTGGGCCTGGGGCTGGGCATCGCGGGCGGCGCCGGTGTGCTGGCCTCGTACGCGTCAGGGTGGCTGGCCGACCGGGTGGGCGCGCATCGCGTCCTGCCGGCGGCGACGGCCCTCAACGGCCTGGCGATGCTCGCCTACCCGCTCGCTTCGGACGTCGTCGTGTTCACCCTGGTCGCCTGCCTGGCCGCGGTGATGCGCTCGGCGAGCGGCACGTCGAAGCAGGCGATGCTGGCACGGTGGTACACCGGCCCGGAACGGGTGACGGTCCGGGCGCGGATGCGCGTGGTCACCAACGTCTTCATCGGTCTGGGCACCCTGGCCGCCGCCGCGGCGCTCCTCACGGGCACCGCCGTGGCGTACCGGTACGCGATGATCACCTCCGGGGTCCTGCTGCTGGCGGCCGCGGTGCCGCTGGCACGGCTCGGCTCCCGGGTGCCGGAGCTGCCGGCCCGGATGGTCGCCTCGGCGGAGGGCCGGGCGGCCGACAGCCCCGCCGGAGGGTCGTCACCCCTCAAGGACCGCACGTATCTGGCGAGCGTGGCGTGCAACGCCGTCGTGGCCGTGCAGTTCGGCCTGCTGACGGTCGGCGTCCCGCTCTGGGTCGCCTCCACCAGCGCCCCCACCGCCATCGTGTCCGTGCTGCTCGTCCTCAACACCGTGGTCGTGGCCGTGCTCCAGGTGCGGGTCTCGCGTGGCGTCCACGACGTGCGCCGCGCCGGGATCGCCGTCCGGCGAGCGTCGTGGCTGCTGGCGCTCGCGTGCGGGCTGTACGCGCTGGCGGGCCACGGAAGCGTGATCGTCGCCTGCGTGCTGCTTCTCCTGGCGGGGCTCGCCCACGCCTTCGGCGAGATCCTGGGGGAGGCGGGCGGCTGGGGCATGGCCTTCGAACTGGCCGACCAGCGCAACGCGGGCGCCTACCAGGGCCTCAGCCAGACCGGCTACGCGATCGCCGCCATGCTCTCACCGGTGCTCGTCACCTCCACCGCCATCGAACACGGAACCGTGGGCTGGCTCGCGCTGGCCGCGCTGTTCGTCGCCGGCGGCACCGGCGCGGCGGCAGTCGCCCGCAGGCACCGCCCCAGGGCGACGTCCGTCCCGGACGCACCCGTGAGTTCGAGGTCGACGTCTTCGCACCAGCCCGGCTGAGGCGACGGGTCAGCGCAGGAACCGGTGGACGGCGTGCCGGATCTGCTCGGGCGTCATCGGGTCGGTCGACAACGCGCTGTGCAGCACGAGCCCTTCGATGAGCGCGTCGAGCTCCCGGGCGGTGGTGGCGTCGAAGTGGAGCTCCAGCGCCTGGCGGCTGCGCGCCATCCAGGCCTGGGTGACGGTCCTCAGGGCCGGGTTGCGCGCTGCGGCCACGTACAGCTCCACGCTCAGGACGAGGTCGTGCCTAGAGCCGAGCAGGTCGTCGGCCACCAGCGTGATGACAGCATCGACGGCGGCCTCCCGGTCCCGGGCGGCACGCAGCCGCTTCTCGAAGACGCGGGCCACCGAGTCGGCGTGCCGGGTGAACGCCTCGGCGAGCACCTCGTCCAGGGACGCGAAGTGGTAGGTCATCGAGCCCAGCGGCACGTCCGCGGCGCGGGCGATCTCCCGGTGCGTCGTCCCGGCGACGCCGCGTTCGGCGATGACCGTGAGCGCGGCGTCGATCAGCCGCTCCCGTCGCCCGGGGTCGTGCCGGCGAGGCCGCCGGGGTACGGGCGGCCGCGGCGCGGTGGGGCCGCTCATGCCGGGCCCGGCTCGATCGTGCGGATCACGCGGGCGGGGTTGCCCACCGCGACGACGTTCGCGGGGAGATCCCGGGTGACCACCGCGCCGGCGCCGACGACGGTGTTCTCCCCGATCGTGATCCCGGCCAGGACGATCGCTCCGCTGCCCAGCCATACGTTGCCGCCGATGGTGATCGGCTTCGCGGCCTCCCACTTCGCCCGGCGCAGCTCCGGGTCGACCGGGTGTGTCGGCGTCATGAGCTGCACGTTGGACCCGATCTGCACGTCGTCGCCGATGGTGATCGGCGCCACGTCCAACGCGACGAGACCGAAGTTGGCGAAGGACCGGGCACCGATGCGGATGTGGCTGCCGTAGTCCACCCTCAGCGGAGGCCGGATCTCCGTGCCCTCGCCGACCGCGCCGAGCAACTCGGTGAGCAGCCGGCGCCGCTCGTGCGGATCGCGAGCCGGCGTCGCGTTGAACGCCTCCATCAGGTCCGCCGCCCGCAGCATGTGCTCGGCCAGCTCAGGATCGTCGGCGATGTACAGGTCACCGGCCAGCATCCGCTCGCGCATGGAGCGGTCATCAGAGTCCGACAGCATACGTACGAGCGTACATATCTCTGGTCGGAACGCGAACCGGCACGGCCGATCAGCGCGCCTCTTCGGGACCCGTACAGCAGGTGCTGTCTGTGGAGGCGTGGTCGGCGCCGGCGGTGGGCACGGCGCAGCAGGCGTCGCCGCGCCAGGCCTCGCGGCCCTCCTTGACCGCCACGGCGGCGATGACCAGGGCGGCGATCGGGTCGGCCCACGACCAGCCGAACAGGCTGTTGAGCGCCAGGCCCGCCAGCAGCACCGCTGACAGGTAGGTGCACAGCAGGGTCTGCTTGGAGTCGGCCACCGCGGAGGCGGAGCCGAGCTCGCGCCCGGCGCGGCGTTGCGCGTACGACAGGAACGGCATGACCGCCAGGCTCAGGGCGGCCAGGACCAGGCCGGGGGTGGAGTGCTCGGCCTCGCCGACGCCGAGCAGGGCGCGTACGGCGTCGAAGGTGACGTAGGCGGCCAGCGCGAAGAACGAGATCGCGATGACGCGCAGGGCGGTCCGTTCACGGCGCTCGTGGTCGGCGGCGGAGAACTGCCAGGCCACCGCGGCGGCAGAGGCGACCTCGACCACGGAGTCGAGCCCGAAGCCGATCAGCGCGGCGGAGGAGGCGACGCTTCCGGCGGTGAGGGCCACCACGGCCTCGACCACGTTGTAGGTGATCGTGGCGGCCACCAGGAGCCGGATGCGGCGCTTGAGGGCGGCGCGCCGGGAGGGGCCGGGGCCGAGGGTGATGGCGTCCATCAGCAGCACCCCTTGCCGGCGGCGTCGGGACAGGTGGCGTCGGCGGCGACGGCGACCACCGCGGAGCGCAGGTCGTCCAGCGCGTGCCCGAGGCGGGGGTCGGCGAGCTCGTAGCGGGTGCGGCGGCCGACCGGAACGGCGACCACCAGGCCGCAGTCGCGCAGGCAGGCCAGGTGGTTGGACAGCCGGGTGCGGGAGATTCCGAGCGATTCGGCGAGGTCGGCGGGGTGGGCGGGGGCCTCGCGCAACGCGAGCAGGATCCGGCACCGGATCGGGTCGGCCAGCGCCCGGCCGAACCGGGCGAGGACCTCGACCTCGGAGGCGATCGTCAGCATGCGACCTCACGATACATGAAGTCCTGAATTCAGGGAATCCTGGATCGTCATCTCGGTGCGGGCCCCCGGAGCTGTAACGTTGGGCGTGGGTGACGCGACGGTGCGATGGAGGGCCGGCAGTGCGGCTGGGCAACCTGGAGCGGGCGACCATGGAAGCCCTCTGGGAGCATCCCGAGGGGATGTTCGCCCATCACCTCGCGGCGGGCCTGCCGTCTCAGCCGGCCACGACCACGGTGCTGACCGTCCTGGTGCGGCTCACCCGCAAGGGCATGGTCTCCAGGAAGAGGGTGGGGCGGGCGCACCTGTACGAGGCCGCCGTGGACAAGGACGTGATCGTCGCGGAGGCCATGCGGGCCGCCCTGGACGCGGCGGGCGATCTCGAGGCGGCGGTGCGGCGGTTCGTCGGGACGGTCTCTCCTGAGGTGGCCGCGGCCCTTCGGGAGGCGCTCGACGAGCGGGACGGATCCGCGTCGTGATTGCCTGGCTGCCCGCAGCGCGGGCCGCTCGCCGTCCTCCTCGCCCCCTGCTGTGCGTCACGATCCGGAGGGCGTGAGCCGGTCCGTTCCCCGGCACGACCGACCACGACCGAGCGGTCACGGCCGAGGCAGCACGGCGCGCACCCCGGGCTCGACGGCCGCGCGGAAGGCGGCGTCCAGCTCGGCGGGCGAGGCGGTGGTCTCGCCGTCCACCCACGCCCGCAGCAGCCCCATGAACGCGCCCACCACGCACACCACCAGCAGGTCGAGCGCGGCCGACGCCCGCGCGCCCGCGGCGAGGAGCTCGTCCCTGACGAGATCGGCGATCAGTCGCTCCCCGTGCGCGTGCACCGGACCGCCGCCGCGCCGCCCCAGCAGCGCCCGCACCAGCCGCTCCTGCTCGCGCACGTGCTCCAGCATCGGCAGGCTGAACGCGAACAGCCTGCCCGGCCCGCCGGCGGGCGCGGGACGCAGGAACGCGAGCTCGTCCAGGTTGCTGAGCAGCACGTCCTGCTTGTCGGTGAAATGGGCGTAGAAGGTGGACCGGCCCACGTCGGCGCGGGCGATGAGGTCGGTGACGGTCACCGCCTCGTAGCCCTTCTCCAGGATCAGCGCCACCAGCGCTTCCCGGATCATGCGCCGTGTGCGCCGCACCCGCCGGTCTCCGGACACTTTCGCGCTCCCTGTTCGGTACGGCACAGCACGGCCGATCTGGTCGTTGACCCTCCCACAGTATGAACGCATCATTCGTAACCGAACAGGTTGTTCGGAATCGGGAGGTCATGCCATGGGGCTGGGGAAGCTGCTGCACCACCATGAGGAGCACGCCGACGCGGGCGGGACGATCGACCACCCCCGGGCCTACGAGGTCCTCGCCTCGATCGGGTTCCTCGGCGGCCGTCGCGCCGCCTTCACGCGCCTGGCCGCCGCGGCCGGGCCACGCGCCGGGGACCGCGTCCTGGACGTCGGCTGCGGCACCGGCTACCTGAGCCGCGTCCTCGCCCCGGTCGTCACGGCCGACGGCCACGTCACCGGCCTTGACCCCTCACCCGCGATGATCGAGTACGCCGCCCGGCGCGCCCCGGCCAACTGCACCTACGTCGTGGGCGTGGGGGAGGACCCGCCGTTCCCGGACGGCTCCTTCGACCTGGTCGTCTCCAGCCTGGCCGTGCATCACATGCCCGTCGAGGCGCGGCCCGAAGCGGTGCGGCAGATGTTCCGGGTGCTGCGGCCGGGCGGGCGGCTGCTCGTCGCCGAGTTCCGTCCGCCGGCCAACCGCCTGGCCCGGCATCTCGTCGGCGCGCTGTCCGGCCCCGCCATGCGGCACGACCTCCGTGACCTGCTCGGCTCACTGGTCCCGGACGCCGGATTCGAGGTGGAGTCCGAGGGGGAGCTGCCGGGTCTGCTGTCCTACGTCCGCGCCACCCGGCCGTAGGACCTGCCGACGTCCCGCGCGCTCGGCGTTGAAGTGGCCGGCGATCGGGAAGTGGCGGGCCACGAACGTGACCTTGCCGCGTACCCCTTGCGCAGGTGCTCCACCACGGGGAAGCAGGCCCTGCACGCCTCGCACTCGAAGTCGAGGAACTCCACCAGGGTCACCTTGCCGTCCGGCGCCGACCGCAGGCGGTGGCTGTCGGCGCGCACCGGTCGCGACTCGCCGGCCGCGACGGTCGTCCGCACGCATCGCATCGATCTTCGCCCGCCGAGCCTCGGCCGGGTCCTGCCGCTGTGACACCTGCACCCCTCATCATCGGCCGGGGCGGGGACTCGGGCACGCCGGGGTGGGAGGGATAGATTGGCCTATGGGGCTTAGGTGCAGTGCCGGCGCGGGCCGGGGGGTGACCGCGAGGCGTGGCATGGGCGCGAAGGGGTGTCGCCGAGAGTCGAGGGGGGCATGGTGCGCGGGTTCGGTGAGCTGGAGGCCGCGATCATGGAGGTCGTGTGGGCGGCCGACGCGCCGCTGCCGGTGCGGGAGGTGACGAACCGGCTGCGTCCGGGCCGGGAGCCGGCCTTCACCACCGTGCAGACGGTGATGGACATCCTGTACCGCAAGGGCTGGGTAGACCGCGAGCTGCAGGGGCGCGGCTACCGCTACTGGGCCAAGGCGGGCCGGGAGGACTACGTGGCCGGCCTGATGGCCAGCGCCCTGCAGGCCAGTCCCGACCGCGCCGCCGCGCTGGCGCGCTTCGTGGAGGGGATGGACCAGGCCGAGATCGACGAGCTGCGGGCCGCGCTGGCGGCCGCCCGGGCCGACGAGCCGCCGCCATGACCGCCGCGATCCTGCTGGCCGTCTACGTGGTCGTGCTGGCCGGGATGGGGCCGGGGGTGCTGCGGCGGGTCTCGTGGGTGGAGCGAGCGCCGCGGCTGGGCATCATGGCCTGGCGGTCGCTGACGGCCGCGGTGGTCGGCGCGGTGATGGCGGCCGGGGTGGCGGTGGTGCTGCCCGCCAGCCCGTGGGGGGCCGATCTGGCCCATGGGCTGCACGCGTGCCCGGTGATGTTGCGTGACGCCTACGCCATCCCGCCGGGCATGCCGGCCGTCATCGCCTCTGTCGCGGCCGCCCTGCTGGCCTGCGCGGCGGTCATGGCGCGGCTGATCCACGGCGTCGGCGCGGAACTGGTCCGGGACCGGCGCGAGCGGCGACGGCACCTGGCCGTGCTGCGCATGGTCGCACACCGCGACGAGCGGCTCGGCGTCCTGGTGATCGACCACGACGCGGCCATCGCCTACTGCCTGCCCGGCCGTGCCGGCCCCATCGTGCTGAGCACGTCGGCGCTGGCCGCCCTGGACGATCGGCGGCTGGCGGCGGTGCTCGCCCACGAACGGGCACACCTTCGCAGCCACCACCACCAGTTCACCGCCGTCGCCCGAGGGCTCAGGCGTGCGTTCCCGTTCGTCGCCCTGTTCGCCACCGCCGAACAGGAGATCGACCGGTTGACCGAACTGGCCGCCGACGACGCCGCCGTCCGCGTGTCCGACCGGCTGACGGTCGCCGACGCCCTGCTCACTCTGGCCCTCGACCACAGCACGCCGACACCCGCGGTGGCGGCCGCCGGCCGTCGCACCGGCCAACGGGTACGCCGGCTGCTGGCGCGCACGCCACCGCTGCGCGCGATCGCCTCGCTGACCATCGGGGTGCTGGCCCGGGCGGCGATCGCGGCGCCCCTCGCCGTCGCGGCCCTGCCGGCCCTGTTGGTCATCATCCTGGATTGATGCACTATGTGCTGATCAGGCGGCTATGAACTAAGATGGTTAGGCGTAACCAAGGTGCTTGGCGTGCGTTCGGGGGAAGCGCCAGATGCCCAGGGCACGAGCTGACCAGGTTCAGCGCGACCTGACGCCGGCGCACGCACACAACCGCCGCGGCGGCGGCACTGTCTGAGACCCGTAGTCGGACCCGCCGCCGCGGTGCTCGTCCCGACGGGACGCGGTCATGGCCCCGCGCTCGCCCCCCGCGAGCGCTCGGCCGCCCACCGTCGGCAGCGGCATGACAGAGGCCTCCGGGCTCTCCCTCGAGGGCTCGGAGGCCCATCTGCTGTGTTCGTCGACTCTGCGACTAGGGCTTCTGGCGGGGTCGGTCTACCACCACCAGCCGCCTCCGCCGCCCCAGCCGCCGCCCCACCAGCGGCGGCCGCAGCCGCCGCCCCACCAGCGGCGACGGCGCCACCATGGGTTCTGCTGGAAGCCGACCTGAGACACATACCTAGCCATGATTCCTCCCCCGTGGGCTAGGCAACCCAAATTCGAACATTACTCTCATTCGGGGACAAATGGTGATGTCTGTGCGCATCTATGACACTCAGCGTTCCGACTTCTTCCTCCGCGATGATCCGCGCTTGACGAACGCGGGAAGCGCCGAGCGCGGATGACAGGGGCTATGCGGCGCCGGTCTGAGCGCGGACCATCCGCGCGTACCACCCGTGCCGGTCGCCGAGCAGGTCGAGGCGATCTCCGTGTTCCGCCACCCGGCCCTGGTCCAGGGCCACGACGGTGTCGAAGGACTCGAGCACGCCGAACCTGTGGGTGATCATCACCGTCGTCCGTCCCGCCCGCTCGGCCAGGATCGCCTCGACGACCTCCAGCTCGGTCATCGGGTCGAGCGCGGACGTGGCCTCGTCGAGGACCAGCACTGACGCGCCGGCCAGGAGCGCGCGAGCCAGGGCGATGCGCTGCCGCTCGCCGCCGGACAGCAGCGCCCCCCGCTCTCCCACCAGCGAGTCGTAGCCGTCCGGGAGTGCCATGATCCGCTCGTGGACGTGGGTGAGCCGGCAGGCGCGCACGAGATCGTCCGCGGTGGCGTCGGGGGCGGCGTATCGGAGGTTGTCGGCGATCGACCCCTGGAAGAGGAAGGGCTCCTGCGTGGCGATGCAGACCCGCCCGGGCGACGGACGGCCGATCGTCGCCCCGTCGATGCGGACCGACCCCTCGGTGGGCGTGTGCAGGCCGGCGAGCAGGTGGCCGAGTGTCGTCTTGCCCGAGCCGCTCGGGCCGACGACCAGCGTGGTGGATCCGGCCGGGAGGGTGAGGCTCACGCCGTCCAACGCGGGACGGTCCCGCTCCCCTGCGGCGTACCGGAACGTGGCCTCACGGACGGCGAGCGCGCCGGGCCCGGGGACGGGATCCGGCCGTGGATCAGGCCCGGGCTCCAGCTCGGGCGCGGGCTCCATGTCGAGGTAGTCGAAGACCCGCTCGAAGGCTCCCTGGGCGGAGCGGAACTCGGTGGAGATGTGCAGGAGTTGCCACAGGGGCTGGTAGAGCCTGGCCTGCAGCACGGTGAAGGCGACCAGCGTGCCCGGGGTGATCCCGTCGGACAGTCCCGCCGCCACGAACACCAGATAGGGGGTCAGCACGAAGAAGACGTGTCCCGCGCTCAGCACCCCCTGGGCCACCAGTCCGGAGCGTACGCCGAGCCGGATCAGCCGCCGGCTTTCCGCGGCGAACCGGCCGGCCTCGTCCGCGCTTCTGCCGTGGACCCTGGCCAGGATGACGGCGCCCAGGCACAGCCGCTCAGCCACGATGGCCGACAGTTGCGCGCGAGAGTGCTGGCTCACCTCCGACAGGTTCTTGAGCGCTCGCCCGGAGCGGGAGGCCACCCAGACGACGATCGGCGTGAGAACCAGGGCGGCGCCCGCGAGCGGGGGTGAAAGCGCCACCATCGCGCCGGCGGCGGCCACGAATCCGATGACGCCGGACAGCGTGCTGGGCAGCGTGTCCTTGACGGCGTGCTCGATCTGAGTGGTGTCGTTGGCCAGCCGCGACTGGATCTCGCCGCCTCGTGTCGCGGCGAAGAAGGCCAGCGACATGCGCTGGAGGCGGCCGAACAGCTCCACGCGCAGCGCGTGCACCACCTGCTGCGCGACGCGGGCCGACACCCACGTCTGGCCGAGGTCCACGACGCCCACCACGCAGGCGGTGGCCAGCGCCAGGCCGGCGATCAGCGCGAGAAGCGGCAGGTCGGGGCCGCCCGCACCGAACAGCGCCCGGTCGAAGACCAGTTGGGTCAGCAACGGGACGGCGGCGTTCAGCGCGGAGTAGGCCACGACGAGCAGGACGACGACGCAGATGGCGAGCCGGTGCGGCATGAACAGCCGCACGACCCTGCGCCAGGTTCCGGACGCGGGAGGCTTCTCCGGAG
Organism: Nonomuraea montanisoli; assembly: GCF_013363975.1. Taxonomy (GTDB): domain Bacteria; phylum Actinomycetota; class Actinomycetes; order Streptosporangiales; family Streptosporangiaceae; genus Nonomuraea; species Nonomuraea montanisoli. The sequence goes on from NZ_JABWGN010000009.1 coordinate 441,357, forward strand.
CGAAGAGGGGACGATCGTGCACGGGCCGGGCCTGTCCTTGTCTGCTGTCGAACGCCTGGTGATCGAACGCTTGGTCATCGAACAGAGCCCCGCCCGCCCGTGTCCGGGCGGGCGGGGTCGGCTGTCAGTTGTCGGTGCAGCCGAAGTGCTTGATGCAGTTGGTCAGCCGGAGCGCCTCGTGGGCGCCGGGCTCGAGCTCCTGGAGCGCCTGCAGGTCCTCAACGTCGAAGGACATGGTCGTTCACCTCCTTGTGAATGCCGGGGCCGCCTGTGGCGCGGCCGTCTGTCATCGCCGTCCCGCTACGGGAGCGGCGAGCCTGGGGGCCTCCTCCGGCATCCACAACCGGGCGGACCGGTCGCGAAGCCGGAGGAGGAAGGCGACGATCCCCGCCGTGCCGGCGAGAAAGGTCGGCGGGAAGTCTCCCTGGGATCCGGGGACGAGCAGGCGGCCGCGACGATCGGCCGCGCGGATCTCCAGGCATCCGGCCAGGTCCCGCGCCCACCGCTGGTAGCGGTCGTCACCGGTGAGATCGGCCATGTCGAGCAGGAACTCGCCGTCGCCGGGCAGTCCGTGGCACGGCACCGGCCCCGACTGCCATCGGGTGCGGTGCACGGCCGCCGCGGCCTTGCGCGCCAGGTCCAGCGCGGGCGGGTCGCCGGTGGCGCGCCAGTACCTCACGAGGAACGAGCCGATCCCGGAGGAGCCGCTGCACCAGTACGGCCGGCGCGGGCGCACGGTCGACAGGTCGCCGCGCTGCGTCGGCCACCAGGCGGTGTCGCCGTCCACTTCGGCGTGTTCGTAGAGGGCGCGAGCGATCTCGTGGACGGTCGCCGTCCAGTCCGGCCGGTGGAGGGCCAGGCCCGCGTGGAGCAACGCGGTCCCGATGCCGGCGATGCCGTGCGCGAAACCGAAGTGGTTGGCCCCGGCCAGGCCCGAGTCGTAGGTCTGCGGCGTCGGCCACTGCGGGTGGCCGTCGCTGTACGACCGCGCCTGATGCAGGTTCTGGAAGGTCTCGGCGGCCCGGTCCCGCAGCGCGGGATCTCCCGAGGCCAGTGCGATGTGCAGGAGCGTCATGCCGCATCCGGCCAGGCCGTGCGTCACGTCGGAGCTGGGGTGGTCGGTGGGCAGCCGCCGCGCTGTGCGCACCGCGAACCGTGCCAGCTCGGCGTCGCCCATGGCCGTCGCCGCGTCGTACAGCGCCCACACCGCGCCGGAGCGCCCGAAGTACAGGCCGGGCGGCCAGACGTCCTCGGCCGCCAGCCGCCGCCTCAACCAGCGGGCGAGTTCCGCGGTTGCCGGCGCGTGCGGTTCGGCCCGCGTCAGGACGCCGAGGATTCCCGCCGCGCCGCCGTTGACCGAGCACGGGTCGGCTTCGATGCCGTCGGCGGCGTTGGGCCACGGCGACGGGGCGTCCTCGCTCGTGTCCATCGTCTCCACCAGGTGCGCGATCCCGTCGTCGATCAGGCGGCCGACCCGCCGCGGTGGCCGGGTCCGGTGGTGGGGGGCGGCCCGCTCCGGGGCGGGCGCGGCGAGGAAGCGGAGGCAGCTGTCCAGTGACCAGCGCCGCTCCGGTTCCGTCGCCAGCAGTCCTTCCACGAGCGGTCGCAGCAGGGCGAGCGTGGGGTTGGCCGCTGCGACCGCTGCCACCCTGGCCGCCGGGTCGGGGCCCGGCGGGTCCAGGTGGGCGCCGACCGCGAGGAAGTACACGATCGCGCCGAGGCTGTAGAGGTCGGCGGCCGCGTGGGGGGCGGGCCGGAACTCCCCCGTGTGGCCCGCCAGCTCCGGGGCGAGGTAGCCCGGAGTCCCGCCCACCATGACGGTGGTGCCCGGCACGGCCGCGTGCTCCAGGTCGATGAGCCGTAGTTCGCCGCCGGGCGAGAGCATCACGTTGTTCGGCGACAGGTCACCGAACACGTAGCCTCGGCCGTGCAGCGTCTCCAGCAACGCGGTCAGGCGGCTGATGACGGGCAGGACCTGCGCCGCCGCGCCGCCGAACCCGTCCTCGCCCAGCGGTCCGGCGTTCTCGTCCGACCAGCGCTGCAGCGTGATCCCCGGGACGAACTCCTCGACGAGGAAGGTGTGGCCGCCCTGCTCGAAGAAGTCCACCACGGCCGGCGTGATCCCGGCCGTGGCGAGGTCTTCCAGGCAGGAACGTTCGGCCGCGATCCGGTCGCGCGCGTCGCGGCCGCTCAGATCGGCGCACGCGTGCCGACGCCCCTCTTTGACGACGACGTCGTGGCCGGTGGTGGTGTCCTCGGCGAGGTAGACGCCGCCGCGGTTCGCATGCCGTACGGCTTTGCGGACGATGAACCGGTCATTGAGCATCACCGCGGCCGCCCGCGGGCGGGCGGCCGCCGGAGCCTCGAACGGGCAGGTCGCGCACGGCGGCGGGGAGAAACTCGGCCGCCGTTCGTCGGGAACGAGCCGGCCCTGCGGCGAACGCAGCCGAATCTCGTAGAACCCGTCGTTGCCGAGCACGCGGTGCCCGCTGAAGGCGCCGTAGCGGTAGTGGACGATCCCGCCCGTCCGGTACGGACGGTCGGAAAGGATCACCGGGCCGGGAAGTCCCCGGGTGACGTCGTCGAGCAGGGCGGCCAGGCGCACCGACTCGGCGTCGTCGAGGGGATAGACGGTGATGAACTTCCCGGCCTGCGCACGGCTGCAGTGCGGTTCGAGGAGTTTCCAGTAGTCGCTCAGCCGGGCGGGGAACTTGAAAGCGCAACGGGCCTCGGTGAGTACTCGCGAGACGCGGGCGAGCGCCAGCGGGGCGGAGAGCATCGTCGCCGAGACGTGCAGCTTCCATCCCTGGTCGGGCATCGGGTAGGCGTCGGGGGTGACCTTGCACCAGAAATCTTCCTCGGCGATGGACCAGTCCCGCGCGCCCGCGCGCCCGATTGCGGCGGACACGATGTCGCGCAGAATGTCCGGGTCTTCCGAACGCATGCCCACGTGAACCCGCTTCCGCTCGGCGCCGCTTTCCTGTGGAAACGAGAGTCGCGAAGCGCTCTTGCAGATGAATGGGAAACGAATTGAATGCGAGGTGAAAGCTGGTTTCCCGGCCGGGGGAGGGTGCCGCCACCTTTATCGGTCGCATTTCTTCGCTTTTTTGTTTCGTCCGTTGAATGGTTCGGCAAGCGTGGAACGCACTCGATGGTGGCGGCGAGAAGCGAGGGCGGGCGTAGGGGGGCGTCAGCCCAGGAGGGCGTAGACCGTGGAGGCTCGGGCCGCGGTTTCTCCGCTGCTCTCGTCGTTGAGGGCGACGTCGGCGAAGGCCATCCGACGGCCCAGCTTCGTGACGACGGCTTCGATCAGGACGTCGCTGCCCGTCACTGCCCGCTGGAACGTCGTGGACTGCTGCACCGTGGTCATCGGCCCGTACGCGCCCCGCGCCGCCGCTATGGCGATGACTGTGGCCGTGTCCGCGGCCGCCATCATCGCCTGACCGGACAGCGCGCCTCCTTCCCTGGCCAGTTGCTGCGACCAGGGCATCCGGAGAATGGCGCGGTCGTCTGCCACGGCCTCCACGGTCAGTCCGAGCGACAGAACCCAGGGGGCGAAGTTGGCGGTGAGGATCTTGCCCGCTTCTGCTGTGGTCATCGTCACGCGCTCATTATGTCCGTACGACCAGCCCGAAGCAGGGGCCACGAGCAGATCAAGCCGCCCGCGATCGGAGCCTGTCCTGGCGCTCGCCTTCAGCGCCAGGACCTGATCTCCTCGGCCAACCCCGCAAGGGACTCGACCGGGTGCTCGACCTCCGCCCAGGGCGGCGTGAGGTCGGTGGACTCGAACCGGGGCAGGACACCTCGACGGCGGCCCGCATCACGTGTGCCGCCGTCTCCGCTGGGATCTCTCCCAAGTCCCGGTGATGCGCTCCCGGGACGACCAGCGTGTGACCCCTGGTGGCCTGGGCGAGGTTGAGGAAGGCGATGGCGTGCTCGTCCTCGTGGATGGTCTGCGAGGGCTCGGTGGTGTCCGCCCACCTCGCGAAAGGCCCTCGCCGCCGGCCGTCGTACGACACGCGCAACCGCACGGCGCCGACCCTGCGATCGACTTCGACGTGCTCGATCCACCGTCTGATGTCAGGCTGAGTACGTTCGAGTCGGTCCTTTGCGCCGTGGAGGTTCGGGTGCGTGCAGGCGTCGTGGTCACCGCGTGCCCCGGTGTGGAGGATCTCGCCGTGCAGGCCGAGGAGTTGGGCCTGCACAGTTTCTGGGTGAACGACAGCCCGATGGTCCACGGCGACCCCTTCGTCGCCCTGGGACTGTGTGCGAAGGCGACCAGCCGCATCAGGCTCGGCATCGGCGTGACCTCACCGGCGCTGCGCTCGGCGCCGGCCGCCGCGAGCGGGTTCGCCAGCCTCAACGCCCTGGCGCCGGGCCGGATCATCTGCGGCGTCGGCACCGGGAACACCGCCCGGCGCACGCTGGGCATGCGGCCGGCCACGACGGCCATGATGGAGAACTTCACCGCCGCGCTGCAGGACCTGTGCGCCGGACGCACCATCGAGTACCGGGAAGGTGACCGGGTCCGCGACGTCCGGTTCCTGCACACCGGGTCGCAGGTGAACACGGCCGACCCGGTCGAGTTCGTCGTGGCCGCGCTGCTCGGGCCGAAGGCGGCCGCCGCCGCGGCACCGGCCTGATCTCTTTCGGCCTGCTGGACCCCACCGCCTGGCACGCACTGCACGAGGCCCGCCGCCGGGCCGCCGACGGCACGCCGCGCGCCCCCGGCTCCCGCACGGACTCCTACCTGGTCACCGCGCTGCACATACTCGACGAGGACGAGGACGAGGACCCCCACGGAGACGCGGCCCGTGACGCGACCGGTCATGTCGTCCTGTCGCTGCTGGCCTTCGCCGCCGACACCGCCGGCGACGCGCGCGCCTTCGCCGAGCAGCTCGGCCCCGAGGAGCGCGAGGCGGTGCGGCGGCTTCTCGACCGGCGCGGCACCACCGCCACCGCGCCCGACCGGCACACCAAGCTCTACCCCGACTACCTCGGACGCATCGCGCCGGAGGACCGGGACCTGATCCTGCCCTCGCTGATGAACACCGTGGCCCTGGTCGGCACCTGCGACGACCTTCGCGCCCGCATCGCCACCCTGGAACAGGCCGGTATCGACGAGCTGCTCATCCAGCCGGTGATCGACCCACCCTCCGAGATGGCCAGGTTCGCGAGACTCCTCACCTGAGCGGACCCGTCGGCCGCACGCCCGCGGTTCACCGACAACGAGGCCGACGACGAAGCGGCACCGCCGGGGAGTCGGCCGCGTCCGCTCGGCGGCCACCGGCCCGACCTCACGACCGCGACGGCGCACCTCGGCGACGCCCGCACCCAGGAGGCCTTCGCCACGGTGAAGAAGTGCGTCACGCTCTTCGGCGCCGTCAGCGCCGTCGTCCTCGGAGTGGTCGCCGTGATGGCGTTCGCCGGCCACGAGGCGACCTCGTTCATGTGGATCCGGGGAGCCGTCCTGCTCGCGGTCACCCCGCTGATCCACCGGATGACCGTCCGCGCCTCGGAGGGGTCGTACAAGGCGTTCGACCGCGTGCGCACCCTGTCCACCGTCATGCCGATCGCGATCATCGGCGTCGACCTGATCCCCGGCCTCTGCCCCGCGTGGTACGCCGTGCTCCAGGGCCTGTCCGCACCGGCCCTGATCGGCGTCGCCTTCGTCACCCGCGGTTCCGCGCTGAGCGCCGCCTTCCCCAAGAAGAAGTGACCTTCCCCAGGGCTGACGGCGTGGTCAACCGCCGGTGGCGCCGTTCCTCGCGCAGGTGGTGTTGGTGGCGGGCAGAACGCCGTCGACCAGGTAGCGGGTGACGGCGGTGTCGACGCAGGGGGCGCCGGCGGCGAGGAAGACGCCGTGCCGGTACGCGCCCCTCAGGGTGATCATGCGGGCGCCGCTCAGGGCCCGCCGCATGGCGCGCTGGCCGACATGGGGAGTCCAGGGGTCGCCGGCGGCTCCGACGATCAGGGCGGGGGCGTCGGTGCGGACGTCCGTGGGAGGCTCGGCGGGTGCCGCGGGCCAGAACGCGCACGGGGAGAGGTCGCGGGTCATCGGGCCGAACAGCGGCTCGCCGGCCCGGTGGGCCTGGATGTCGCGGAAGTAGGCATCGGGGTCGCGGGAGGCGGCCCGGTCCGCGCAGAGGACGGGGGTGCCCGCTCGATCGAACCCTTCTCCGGCGCTGGTGAGGGCGTCCTTCAGGAGCCGGTCCAGTGACGCGGTCGGGACCACGCGGGCGCCGCGTGCGGCGTCGCGCAGCAGGGCGACGTCGGCGGCGAGGCCCGCGTACGCCTCCTTCCCGTCGTCCGCGAGCTGGACGGCGAGCACGTAGGGAAGCAGGTGGGCGTCGACCCGGTAGGAACCGACGCGGAGCGGACGGCGGCCGGCGCTCCGGGCGATCTCGTCGACGGTGGCCAGCACGCGCCCGGCCGTGGCGCCCAGGTGCGGGCGGTCGCGACGGTGCGCGGCCGTGGCGCCCAGGTGCGGGTGGTCGCGACGGTGCGCGGCCCAGGCCGCCCAGTTCCGCAGCGCCGCCTCCATGGCCGGTCCGGCGGGGCGCAGCAGGCCCGGACCGTACGCGCCGGGATCCACCGCGCTGTCCAGCACGAACCGGTCGGCCCGGTCGGGGAACATCCGCAGGTACACCGCGCCCAGGTAGGTGCCGTACGAGACGCCGAGATAGGACAGCTTCGGCGCTCCCAGCGCCGCGCGGACCACGTCCATGTCGCGGGCGGTGTTGCGGGTGGAGGCGTGCGGCAGCATGCCGTGGTCGCTCCCCGCGCACCCGGCCGCCAGCCTCCGCATCAGAGCCGCCGCCTCGTCGAACGTGTCCCGGCTCGGGCCGGCGGAGCGCACGAAGGTGCCCGTGTTCCACCGGCAGCCCACGGACGCGACGGCGCTGCGCCCGACGAATCGGGGGTCCATCCCGATCAGGTCGTATCGGGCCGCGATCCCGGGCACGGCGGGCCCGAGCAGGACCTGGGACAGACCGGGGACACCGGGGCCGCCCGGGTTGATCAGGAGCACCCCTCGGCGCCGCCCGGGGGCGGTGGCCTTCAGCCGGGATATCGCGACCTTGATGGTCCGTCCGTCCGGGTTCGCGTAGTCGAGCGGGATCGTCAGCGCGGCGCATCGCGCCCCGGCGGCGTCCAGTCGCTTGCCGGCCGCGTCGTCCGGGCCGGTCCGGCAGCCGTGCCAGACGATCTCCTGGTGCTCGAATCGGGCGAGCGCGTCCTCTTGGCGGAGCTCCGGCGTCCGCGCGGCGGCGGCGCCGGCCGCCGATGACGGCGACGCGAGCATCCCGAGCACGGTCACGCCTGTCACGGCCGACAACAAGGTCTTGTTCATGGGATCAGCGTCACGGCCCGCGGCGTCCACGCGCCTCGGCCATTGGGACGATCATCCCTCGGTGCGCCTCGGCCATTGGGCCACTCGGCCGAGGACGAGGCCGAGGCCGAGGACCGGCCGGTCAGGATCGACTCCTCCCGGCATCCCGCCCGAAATCGAGGTGCGCCGAGCGGCGGTTCGGGCGAGGATGGCCGCGTCCGGCCGTGTGAGCCGGCCCCCTGGAAGAGGAGCGCGCCATGAGCGCCATCGGATCTGCGGACCCCGAGGTCCGGGTGAGCACGGGACGGCTGCGCGGGCGGATCGAGGACGGCGTGGTCGTCTTCCGTGGTGTGCCGTTCGCGTGCCCGCCGGTCGGTGCCCTGCGGCTTGCCGCGCCGGCGCCGGCCGAGCCGTGGGACGGGGTGCGCGAGGCCGTCGCGTTCGGCCCGCCGCCGCCGCAGTCCCGGTTGCTCGGCGCGTCCCGCGCGGACGGCGCCGACGGCGACTGGCTGACCGTCAACGTCTGGTCCCCCGACCTGGGCGCGGCCCGGCTGCCGGTGATGGTGTGGATCCACGGCGGCGGCTACATGTACGGGTGGTCCGGCGACCCGGTCTTCGACGGCCGCGTGCTCGCCCGGGACGGCGTCGTCGTGGTCACCTTCAACTACCGGCTCTCCGCCGAGGGCTTCGGGCACTTCCCGGGGGCACCGGCCAACCGCGGGTTACTGGACCAGGTGGCCGCCCTGCGCTGGGTGGGTGACAACATCGCGGCCTTCGGCGGAGACCCGGATCGGGTGACCGTCTTCGGGGAGTCCGCCGGCGCCGGGAGCATCGCGGCGCTGATGACGATGCCCCAGGCCGCCGGGCTGTTCCGCAGGGCGATCGTGCAGAGCGTGCCCGGCCTGTACTTCTCCGCCGAGCTGGCCGCCGACATCGCCGCCGCCGTGGCCGCCGAGCTGGGCCTGCCGCCGTTCGCCGGCGACCTCGCCCGCCTGCCGCCCGAGCGGCTGGCCGACGCCGGCGACGCGGTGGCGGAGACGATGGGCGGCTGCCCGCGGTGGGGCGGGGCCGCGTACGTCCGGACGCCGTTCGCGCCGGTCGTGGACGGCGAGGTGCTGCCCGCGGTGCCGTGGCAGCCATCGGCGGACGGGGCCGCGCGCGACGTGGAGCTGATCGTGGGGCACACCCGCGACGAGTACCGGCTGTTCATGGCCATCACGGGCGACATCGGGCAGATCACCGCCGAGCAGGCGGACACCGCGCTGCGGGAGCTCGCTCCCGCCCCGGAGGCCTACCGGGCCGCCCATCCGGGGGCGGGGGAGGAGCGGCTGTACGAGCTGGTGCACTCCGACTGGTTGTTCCGGATGCCGTCCGTCCGGCTGGCCGAGGCCCATCACAGGCGCGGGCGAGCCCACCTGTACGAGCTGACCTGGCCGGCCCCCGGCAACGGTGCCCTCGGCGCCTGCCACGGGCTCGGCCTGCCGCTGACGTTCGGCAACCTGACCGCCGGCGCGGCAGGACTGCTGATCGGACAGGATCCGCCGCCCGCCGCGGCCGAGCTGTCGGCCCGGGTCCGCGCGGCGTGGACCGCCTTCGCCGCGACCGGGGATCCGGGCTGGCCGGCGTACGAGCCGCGCAACAGGCATACCTGGATCATCGACACCGAGCCGAGGGTGACGGCCTACCCGGAGGAGACCTCTCGTGAGCTGTGGGCCGGGCACGCCTTCGGCCCCCTCCCCTTGCGGTCCCGGCCGTAGCGGCGAGAAGGGTCTCGGGGATTCCGGCGATCTAGCCCTGGGCGTGCGTCGCGACGAGGCGTCGCAGTGCGGCGTGGGCGGGTGGGCCCCAGGTGGCCTTGCCACCCGGGCGGCCGCGGACGCCGGCTTCTCCGACATGGACGCCGCCGAGGGCGCGGCGTAGCGCCCATCCGCGTGCGCGGCGCCGGGTCGCGGCGTCCGGGGCCGGCTGGTAGGCGTCAAGGAAGCGGTCGGCGGCGCCGTCCGGCAGCACGTTCCAGGCGGCGGCGAGGTCGCCGGCCGGATCGCCCGCGAAGAGGTCGCCGAAGTCGATCACGCCGCAGATGGTGCCGTCCGCGGTGAGGACGTTGGCCGGATGCAGGTCGCCGTGGAGCCATAGCGCCGGGCCCGTCCAGCCGGGCGCGGCGACGGCGTCGTCCCAGACCGCGCGGACGGCGTCCGGGTCGGCGATGAGCCCCATCTCGGTGGCCGAGGCCAGCCCCTTGACGAAGCCCTCGGAGTAGGCGGCCAGCGACCCTCCGCGGTCCCGGCCGGTGGGCGCTCCGTCGGGGGCGGGCCGGTGAAGCGCGGTCAGGAAGGCGGCCAGGGCGTCGGCCGCCTCCGCGCCGCGCGTGACGGGGGCGTGGTCGGCGGGCTCGCCCGGCACCCAGGTGGTGACGATCCAGGGGCGCGGAAACCGCGCGGACGGCTCGCCGAGGCGCTGCGGGACGGGAATCGGCAGCGGGAGGCGCGGGGCGAGGGCGGGCAGCCAGGTGTGCTCCTTGAGCAGCAGCTCGTCCGCGGACTCCGTCGCCCAGGGCAACCGGACGGCGAGGTCGTCGCCGAGCCGCCACAGCTGGTTGTCCCAGCCGCGCGCGCCGAGCCTCACAGGATGATCGGCCAGGTCGGGGTGCTGGTCGCGGAGCAGATCCCGCACCAGCTCCGCGGTGATCTCGATCTCGGTGTGCGTCATGCGGATCAACAGTAGCCAGAGTCCCGGTCCCGGCCCCGGCCCGCGGACAAGGTCATCGCCGCCGAGCCTCGTCCGCTATAGTCGATTTCGTCTAGTCGAATTCGACTATGGAGTGTTCGATGACGCCACGTCCGTTGCGTACCCCCATGACCGTGGCCGTGCTCGGCCTGCTGGCCGAGCGCGCACGTCACGTCTACGACATGCGCCTGGAGATGCGCGAACGCGGCCACGACCGCACCCTGAAGATCAAGAACGCGTCGTTCTACGACGTCCTGCCCCGCCTGGTCGGCGCGGGACTGGTCACCCAGGGGGAGACGGTTCGCGAGGGCGCCCGGCCCGAGCGGACCGTCTACCACATCACGGTGGCCGGGCGCGCGAGGCTGCGCGACTGGCTGCGCGAGCTGTTCGACGGTCCCGAAGGCGACACCTCCGGTTTCACGGTCGCGCTGATGTTCATGTTCGCCCTTCCCCGGACCGAGGTGATCGCCCTGCTCGAACGCCGGGCCGAGCGGACGGAGCGGCACGTCGGCGAAACCGGCCAGGCGCTGGACGCCGCCGCCCGGAACGGGGTCGGGCCGGTGTTCCTCGCCGACCACGCCTTCCCCCTGGCCCTGCGCCGCGCCGAACTCGACTGGCTGCGCGCCTTCGCCGCCCAGCTCCGCGACCCGGCCACGACCTGGCCCGACCCCGAGTCCCCGAAGAGAGACGTCAGATAAATGAGCACCCCCTCCATCCACGAGACCAACCGGCTCCTGGCCCGCACGATCAACATCGGCGCCGACTTCGGCGCCGAGCTGGAACGGGGATGGACCGTCCCGGTCGGCCCGCGCCATCTCGACCTGTGCCGCGAAGCCGGATTCACCGCCGTCCGGCTGGCGACGTGCTGGGCCGCGCACACGACCGAGTCCCAGGGACGGTTCGTCGTGGAGCCGGCGGTCCTGGACCGCGTCGACCTCCTCCTCGACCAGGCGGCCGAACGCGGAGTGAGCGTCGTGCTGAACAACCTGCAGGACCCGGACCTGCACGCCGCCCCACCTCGCCACCTCGACCGGCTGCTCGCCACCACCCACCAGGTCGCCGCGCGCTTCTCCGGCCGCCCCGCCCAGGTCATGCTCGAACCTCTGGCCGAGCCCCGCGGCCCTCTCGACCCCCTCTGGAACGACTACCTGCGCCGGATCCTCGCCGCCCTGCGCGAGGCCGACCCGGTCCGGGCCGTGGTCATCGGCCCGGCCTCCTACAACAACCTGCGCCGCCTGCCCGACCTCGACCTGCCCGAGCAGGACCGCAACCTGATCGTCACGGTCCACCAGTACTGGCCGACCACGTTCACCATGCAGGGCGAGACCTGGCTCGGCACCGACACCCCGTTCGGCGACCCCCTCTCCTGGCTGGGCACCACCTGGGAGGGCAGCCACGAGGAACGCTCCGTGCTGTCCGGCGCCTTCGCCGGTCTGGCCGAGTGGGCGCGCGCGCACGACAGGCCGATCTTCGTCGGGGAGTTCGGCTCGTCCGGCAACGCCGACCTCGGCTCGCGCGCCCGGTGGGCCTCCTTCAACCGGCGACTGGCCGAGGAGCACGGCTTCTCGTGGGGCTACTGGTCCTTCGGGCCGACCTTCGCCCTGTACGACGCGAGCGCGGGCCGGTGGGATCCGGCACTGCTCGAAGCCCTCGGCCTCGGCCGGTGAGGCGGCTCATCCCTTGCCGCGCGCACCTGAGCTCGTAAGCTGCGGATCATGAGCATTTCCCTGACCGAATCCGCGCGGAAGATCCTCGACGCCCCCAACATCGGCATCCTCGCCACGCTCAACCCCGACGGCAGCCCCCAGACCTCCGCCGTCTGGGTCGGCACCGACGGTGACGACGTGGTCATCTCCTCCGAGGCCGGACGGCGCAAGGTCCTGAACCTGGAACGCGATCCGCGCGCCAGTCTCAGTGTGTTCGACCTTTCGGATCCCGAGAGGTACGTCGAGGTCCGCGGGCTGGCGACGGTCACCGAAGACGAGGGAAGGCGGCTGGCGGCGGAGCTGGCGGAGAAGTACGAGGGCGCCGGCGGGGGAGAGGAGTACCTCCGGCTGCCCCCGGAGCGGGTGCGCGTGGCGATCCGGATCACGCCGCGACGCGTGCTGGGCTACCCGGCGTGACACAGACGCATCCCCGCCCGTCGCGCTCAGGCGGGGATGTCGGTCAGGCGGCGCAGGGTGAACGGCTCCGCCAGGATCTCCTCCAGGACCTGGGCCACGTGCTCGAAGTGCGGCAGCGAGAAGTGGTGATCCAGCGCCGCGCTGTCGGCCCACTCCTCCACGATGATCATGTGGTCGGGGCGGGCGGGGTCGGTGTAGGGCCGGTAGCCCAGGCAGCCCTGTTCCGCCAGGGACGGCTCGATCATCGCGTTCAGCTCGTGGCGCAGCCGCTCCTCCTGGCCCGGCTTGGCGCGGAATCCGGCGACGATGGTGAGAGTGTTCGACACGTGTGGCTCCTGCCGATAGTGATCGTTGTGCTGTCCGCCGGAGCGAACGAGGTCCATCGTGCGAGCCGGGCCGGAAGCCGGCCAGAGCTCCGTTCGACCGGGGTCGCTCCTGCCTGGGTCTGACAGGACCAGGCAGAAGCCGACAAGTCTCGCGATACTGGACGGCATGGATCGTGCCCGGCAGCTCAGCGAGTTCCTCAAGAGCCGGCGCGCCCGGCTCAGCCCCGACGCGGTGGGCGCGGGCGGCTTCGGCGGGCAACGGCGGGTGGCCGGCCTGCGCCGTGAGGAACTGGCCCTGCTCGCGGGCGTGAGCGTCGACTACTACACCCGGCTGGAACAGGGCCGGGCCCGCAACGTCTCCTCTGACGTGCTCGCCGCCGTCGCCGACGCGCTCGCCCTGGACGCGGACGAACGGGCCTACCTGTACAACCTCGCCAGACCCGCCGCGGCCCGCCGGCGTCCGGCCCGCCCCCAGAAGGTGGGCCCGGAACTGCGGCAGGCACTCGAGGCGCTGGCCGGCGTGCCCGCCTACGTCATCGGTCGCCGGCTGGACGTCCTGGCCTGGAACGAGCCGGCCCGGCTCCTGATCGCCGACTTCCCCGCCCTGCCGGCGGCCGAGCGGAACATGGCCCGCCTGGTCTTCCTCGACCCGGCGGCCCACGACCTCTATCCCGACTGGCAGGCCAAGGCCTGCGACACGGTCTCCAACCTCCGTTTCGACGCCGGCCGTCATCCCGACGATCCCGATCTGGCTGCCCTGGTGGGCGAGCTGTCGCTGCACAGCGCGGACTTCCGCCGGTTGTGGGCCGACCAGGCCGTGCGCGCCAAGACCCGCGGCCGCAAACGCTTCGCCCATCCCCTGATCGGGGCGCTCGACCTGGACTACGTGGCCATGCGCGCGCCCGACGACCCCGACCTGACCATGATGATCTACAGTGCCCCGAGGGGCTCCGCGGCCGCCACGTCCCTGCAGTTGCTGGCCGGCCTCGCCGCCGGGCCCGCACCTCAGAAGACCGTCTGAGGGCCGTCACCACTGGCCCGCCATGATTCGGTGTCGATCGAAGTGGTTCGGCGACAGAGTTGTCCCGTGACCGAGACGACCTCCACGCACCCTTTCGCTCGCGACGTCGAGTGCTCGATGCTCTCGACCCCTGGCGAGCCGGACCTGTTCGTCAGCCGACAGCGGCCGTACCGTGGCCGTGAGCCGCTGTCCTCGCCGGCCGTCCTCTACGTCCACGGCGCCACGTTCCCGTCCGCGTTGTCGGTGAGCTATCCGTTCGACGGCCGGTCCTGGGGGGCGGATCTCGCCGAAGCGGGCCTGGATGTCTGGGCGTTCGACTTCGCCGGGTTCGGCCGCTCGCAGCGGTACCCGGGCCAGGACGGTGACCCGGCCGGGGTCCCGCCGCTGGGCCGGGCGGCGGAGTCGGCCCGTCAGCTCCAACGCGTGGTGGAGCACGTCGTAGCCGTCCGCGGCGGTGGGCGGGTGTCGTTGCTGGCGCATTCCTGGGGAACCATGGTCGCCGGCCTGGTAGCGGGGCGCTTTGCGGACCTGGTCGACCGGCTGGTCCTGTTCGCGCCGTTCGCGCGCCGTGAGCCGGCCGCCCTGCCGGACCCGGCCGCCCTGCCGGACCCGGCCACCCTGGGGGGCTGGTTTCCCCTGACGGTCGCCGAGCAGCACTCCCGCTTCGTCAGCGACGTCCCGGAGGGGCACCCGCCCGTGCTGACCCCGCAGTTCGACCAGTGGGCGTCGGACTGGCTGGCGACTGACCCGCTCTCCGGCGGGGGCGGCACGCCGAGTGTGCGCACCCCCAGCGGGCCACGGGCCGACATTCTCGCCGCGTGGTCCGGCGATCTGGCCTACGAGCCAGGTCTGCTCAAGGCACCCACCTGCATCATCCGTGGCGAGTGGGACTCCATGTGCACGGACGAGGACGCCCGCGGCCTGTTCGCCGCGATGACGTCATCGCCGCTGCGGCAGGACGTCAAGATCAGCGAGGGCGGTCACCTCATGCACCTGGAGTCCGGTCGTCACGCGCTCTACCGCGCGGCCGCGGGATTCCTGCTCGGCGCGTGATCGTCCGTGCCCGCCGGTTGCCGTCATCGCCTGGCCCTGACGTCGCGGGAGCCGGCACCCCGCCGCTCACGGACGTCCGGGGACCGCGGCTCGGCAAGAGGCATGGCCAGGTCGGCTCCAAGGGCGTTCGCTGCGCGCGGGCCCCTGATCGTGGAAGCTTCTCGGCATGAACACTTCCGCAGATGACGGCTCGGCAGGACAGGCGGGCTACCGGCGATCGGCGGGATCGCCACGCGGCGAGGCCAGGCGCCGCGAACTGCTCGATCGCGTCACCGACGACCTCGCGGTCAACGGGCTCGTGGACTTCTCTCTCCGGCGGGCCGCACGCGCGGCCGGCACCACGCACAAGGTGCTTCTCTACCATTTCGCCGGAGCCGACGACCTCCTCAGGCAGGCGGTGCTCAAGCTGCGCGAACGGCGCACCGTCAACGCGATGGCCGCCGCCACCGGCGGACCCGCCGATCGGACGCTGGCCGACCGGGTGCACGCCATGTGGCCTCTGCTCAGTGGCGACGAGCCGCACCTGCGGGTGCTCGACGAGGCCATCGGCTTGGCGATGTACGCCCCCGAGCGCTTCGCCTGGCTGGGGCGGGAGGCGTCCCGGCTGTATCTCCCCTCGTTGGTGTCGCTCTGTCCGGCGGGCTGGTCCGACCAGCGCAAACTCGAGGTCGCCGAGATGATCCTCGGGACGCTCCGCGGCTTTCTGGTGGAGTGGCGCATCAGCCGGGACGCCGCGGGGATCGCCGCGGGATTCGAGGCCCTGACCCGTGCGCTGGAGCGAGAAGAGGCGGACGGCGAGCGGCCGCCCGTCGCGGCGCCGACGTCCTGATGGACAATTTGCGAACCGGGTGGTTCACTTCACGCATGACGTCAACACACCCGGAGACCGGCGTGCCGGGATCCGTCGAGCGCGAAGAGGTCCGCTTCGTCGGCGACGGCAGCGAGTTAGCCGCCTGGCACTATTCGGGAACCAACGGGGCCTGTGTGGTCATGGCGGGGGGCTTCGCGGTCCCCAAGGAACCGGCCACCGACCTGTTCGCCAGGCGCTTTCACGATGCCGGATTCAGCGTCCTCGCCTTCGACTATCGCGGTGTCGGGAAGAGCGGCGGGCCACACCTGGTCCTGCCCGTCAGGAACCAGCTGGCCGACTGGGATGCCGCGATCGCGTTCGCCGCGACCCTGCCCGAAGTCGACCCCGCCAGGATCGCGCTCTGGGCCTTCTCCATGTCCGGCGGTCACGTCATCCGCGTCGCGGCGCGCAATCCGCGGGTCGCCGCCGTGATCGCCCAGACGCCGAACGTCGGCGGCCCGGCCGCCACGCGCAGCGCGGCGAGCCACCAGAAGCCGCTCGCGATGCTGCGCTTCACCGGCAGGGGCATCGCCGACGCCGTCGGCTCCCTCGCCGGGCGCCGCCCCCTGCTGGTGCCGCTCGGCGGCGAGCCGGGCACCGTCGCGATGCTCACCACCCCGGACGTCACCGACGGCCCGCGCGCGCTCGACCCCGACGGCAGGCACCCGGACTGGCGGCAGGAGGCCGCGGCCCGCTCCGCGCTCCGCCTCGTGTTCTACCAGCCCGGCCGCGACACCTCCCGCGTACGGATCCCGCTGCTCGTCCTCACCTGCGACCAGGACCAGACCGCTCCTCCCGGGCCGGCCCTCCGTGCGGCGCGGCGAGCGCCCCGCGCGGAGCTTGTCCGCATGCCCGGCAGGCACTATGCGCCGTTCATGGAGATGCACGAGCAGGCCGTCGAGGTGGAGCTGTCCTTTCTCCGCCGGCACCTGCTCGGTCACGTGTGAACGGGATCGGGCGCCGCCCCCGCTGATTCCGCGCGGCTCCACGCCGGCCGGGGCGAAGACGCGGGCCGTGTCGCTAGCGGGACGCCCTGACGGTCGGGCCGTCGGCCGGCTGGTAGTCCGGCAGCGTGATGGAGCTGGCCTTCTGTGCGGCGTTGGCGCCGAGCTTGGCCAGCGGGCCCGAGGTCATCAGCTTGATCATGGTGCGCTGGACCCCGATCGCCAGGCGAGAGCCGGGCAGGAAGCCGTCGACGCCGCCGGGCGGCAGCTGCTGGCACTCCTTGACGTAGGGACGCATCAACGTCTCGTACCTGTCGAAGGCGGCGACGTGGTCGCCGCCGGCCGCGGCGAGCTCGCCGGCGAGGACGTAGGCGCCGACGATGGCCATGGCGGTGCCGTTGCCGGACAGCGGGGACCCGCAGTAGCCGGCATCGCCGAGCAGGACGACTCGTCCGGTGGACCAGCGGTCGGCGTGCACCTGGCTGATGGAGTCGAAGAAGAAGTCGGGGGCCTGCCAGACGGCGTCGATGAGCCGCTGGGTCTGCCAGGTGCCACCGGCGAACTTCTCGGCCAGGATGCGCTTCTGCTGCCGGATGTCGCGGCGGTCGTAGGCGAGCGGGCCGGTCTTGAAGCTGAACATGGCCTTGGCGGTGTTCGGGCCGTCCGGCCGGATCGCGGCGAGCTTGGCGCCGGGCATGGTGTGCACCAGGAACCAGGGGGTCAGGTTCAGGCCGGCGGCGGGGATGGTGAAGTAGGCGTTGTAGGCGCCCAGGTACTTGACGAACTGCTCTTCCGGGCCCATCGCCAGGCGGCGGACCGTGGAGTGCAACCCGTCCGCGCCGACCACGAGGTCGAACACGCGTGCCGGGGCGTTCTCGAAGGTCACGTGCACGCCCTCGTGGTGCTCGGTGAGCGAGGCGATAGAATCGTTGAAGAGGTATTCCACGTGCGGTCCGGCGGCCGCGTACAGGATGTCGGTCAGGTCGCCGCGCAGGATCTCGATCTCCGCGACCGCGCCTTCGCCGTCGAAGAGCGTGGCGGGCATGGTGGCCTTCACCCTGCCCTGGGCGTCCACGTAGGCCATGCCTTCCTCGTGCACTCGGGCCCGCCGGATCTGCTTCATGATCCCCATGCGTTCGGCGACCTGGTTGGCGACACCGCGCAGGTCCACCGCGTGCCCGCCAGGGCGCGGCGCGGGTGCCCGTTCAACCACGGCCACGGCGAACCCGTACCTGCGCAGCCAGTACGCGAGGGACAGACCGGCGATGCTACCGCCCGAAATCAGCACATTCCTCATCGACTTTCCCTTTCTCTGAAGGGCTTGCGGCTTCTCCCGGTGCGGGAGTCCACGAGCTTCACGACTGCGCCGAGCTCCGCTCGGCCAATCGATCGATTGATTGACCCTGCCGGGCAGTACGATATAGAAAGTTGTCTATCTGTCAATCGATTGATTGGAATTGAATGTCCGGCTTGATCGAGATCCACCGTGCGGCAGTCCGCCTGTTCGCCCGGCAGGGGTACGCGGGCACCGGCATCCGCGACCTCGGCAGAGAGGCCGGGATCAACTCCGCGACGCTCTACCACTACGCCGGCGGCAAGGAGGAGATCCTCGTGGCGGTCATGGCCGGCTGCCTGGAAGGGATGTTGGACGGAGGCCGCCGCGCCCTCGACCACAGCGCCGATCCCGCGGTCCAGCTGGTGCGACTGGTCCGGCTGCACGTGGCCATGGAAGCGGTCAACCCGCTGACCGCGTACGTCACGGACCGGGAGGTGCGTGCGCTGTCAGCGGCCAACCGCGGATCCGTCCTCGCTCTGCGCGACGACTACGAGTCGATGTTCCAGCAGGTGCTGGAACGCGGAAGGCGGACCGGCCAGTTCCAGATCGATGATCTGTCGACCACCCGGATGGCGCTGCTGGAGATGTGCAACGGAGTCTCCAACTGGTACCGCCCCGGCGGCCGCCTGTCGGTGCCCGAGGTCCAGGACCGGTTCGCCGATCTCGCGACCCGGCTCGTCGGCTGCCCGCCGGTGCCGCCGGCGGAGTGCGGCACGGATCTGCGGGTCGCCGTCCTCGACTCCGAGCCGCTCGACCGCCACGCCGACGAGGAGGCCCTCGCGTGACGATCATCGACGCCCGGGTGCGGCTGCCGCAGGAGCTTCGGGCCCGACCCGGCTACCAGGTCCCGGCCAGGCAGGCCGAACAGTACGACCAGGTGCTCGATCTCACCAGGAAGATCGACGAGGGCACTCTGCGGGAGCTGCTGGCGGTCATGGATGGTGAAGGGATCGACCATGCCGTCGTCCACGCCGAGTCCGAAGGCGGTGAGTCCGCGCAGGCGTTGAACGACGCGCTGCTCGCCCTGCTGGCCGCGCACCCCGGCCGGCTCAGCGGCGTCGGCGCGGTCGACCTGCACCCCCTGTGGCCGACGCGGGCCGCCAGGCAGGTCGCCGCGGCGGCCGCGTCCGGCTTGCTCGGCATCTCCGTCCAACCGGCCTTCTTCGGCCTGGACATCGACGATCGCGCGCTCTACCCGATGTATTCGCGGGCCGAGGAGCTCGGCCTGGTCGTCGCCCTGCACACCGGCGTGACCTATTCGCGCATGCATCCCATGCGTCACGAACGGCCGGAACTCCTCGACCAGGTCGCCTGCGACTTCCCGGAGCTCAAGCTCGTCGCCTGCCACGCCGGGTGGCCGTGGGTCACCGAGCTGTGCGCGGTCGCCCGCCGCCATCCCACGGTGTACCTGGAGTTCGGCGGGCTGGCCCCCAAGTACGTGGCCAGAGCGGGCACCGGCTGGGACGCGCTGTTCACGATGATGCCGAACGTGCTGCGCGACCAGGTCCTGTACGGCAGCGACTGGCCCGTCATGCATCCACACCGCGCGCTGGCCGAGTGGCGGCAGTCCGGCCTGCCCGAACCGGCGCTCCAGGCGTTGTTCTCCGGCAACGCGGCCCGGCTGTTCGGCCTGAAGGCTGAGGCGTTCCCCGGGCGCGGAGGCTCCCAGTGATCGTCGAGCTGCTCCAGGCGCAGGCGCGGCGCGCTCCTGACAAGGTGTTCCTGCGCACCGAGCAGGGCGATCACACCTACGCCGAGGTCCATCGGCGGGCCGGGGCGCTGGCGGCCGACCTCGGACGGCACGGGATCGAACCGGGCAAACCGGTGGTCGCGCTCATGGAGAACAGCGCCGAGCTGGTGTTCGCCTGGTTCGCCGTGAACTGGCTGGGCGCCGTCCACGTCCCCGTCAACACCGCTCTGATCGGCCGGGGCCTGGCGCACACCTTCCAGGTGACCGGGGCCCGGGTCGCCGTCGTCGACGCCGACCTGCTGCCGAACCTCCTGGCGGTCACACCGGAGCTTCCCCGGCTGACGACGATCATCGTCCATGGCGCCTTCCGGCAGCCTGCGGACCGCGCGGGCCTCCCCGTCCTCGCCGCCTTTCCCGACGCCCTGACGAGCGCCGGCCATCCCGCGCCCTGCCCGGTCGACGACCTCTCTCCCGCCATGATGCTGTTCACCTCGGGAACCACCGGCCCCTCCAAGGCGTGCGTGCTCTCCCACCGCTACGTCGTCAGGCAGGGCCGGCTCCACGCGCGGAACCTCGGCTTCACCGCCGACGACGTCCTCTACTGCCCGTTCCCCCTCTTCCACGTCGACGCGGCGACCCTGACCGTCATGGCCGCCCTCGCCACTCGCGCGACAGCGGCGATCGGCCGCCGCTACAGCACCTCGGGCTTCTGGGCGGAGGTCCGCCGCTTCGACGCCACCGTCATGAACTTCATGGGCGCGACCCTGGCGATGCTCTGGAAGCAGCCGGCCGCCGACGGCGACCGCGACCACCGGATCCGGCTCGGCTGGGGGGTTCCGATGCCCGAGTGGAAGGCCGGCTGGGAAGAGCGTTTCGGTTTCCGCCTCTACGAGATCTACGGTCTGACCGATGGCGGGATCTGCGTCTACGACCCGCTCGACGCCCCGAAACGCCCCGGATCCTGCGGCCGCCCCATCCCCGAGTACGAACTGGCCATCGCCGACCAGAGCGGTTCGCTCCTGCCCTCCGGCGAGGTCGGCGAGATCCTCATCAGAGCGCGCGAACCAGGTCTGATCATGTCCGGCTATCACGCGATGCCGGAGGCCACCGCCGCGGCCTTCCACGGCGACTGGCTGCGCACCGGCGACCTGGGGAGCCTGGACGCCGATGGTTTCCTCTACTTCGCCGGCCGAGCCAAGGACGCGATCCGCCGTCGTGGCGAGAACATCTCCGCCTACGAGGTGGAGCAGGTCATCGAGAGCCACCCCGCCGTCCTGGAGGCCGCGGCCGTCGGAGTCCCCAGCGACCTCAGCGAGGAGGACGTCAAGGCGTGCGTCGTGCTGCGACCCGGCGCGACCCTCACCGCGGAGGAGCTCATCGAGCACTGCGCCCGCACCACCGCCAGGCACATGGTCCCCCGCTACGTGGAGTTCCTCCCGGCCCTCCCCAAGACCCCGACCCAGAAGATCGAGAAATTCCGCCTCAAGCAGCGCGGCATCACCCCGCAGACCCATGACCTGCAGAAGGAACGACCATAGATCGCGCGACGGTCAGTCGTCGTCCAGGAGGACGGCTTGCACGGGGCAGGCGCGAGCCGCCTCCTCCACGGCGGGCAGCAGCGCGTCGGCCGGCGTGGCGTCGTACACCAGCTCGTCATCGTCGTCGAGGGCGAACACCTCGGGGGCGGCGAACACGCACTGGGCGTGGGTCCGGCACAAGGTCATGTCGACACGGACACGCATCGTGGTTCCTTCTCGTCCGCCGGCCTGTTCAGGCCGGGTTGAACCGGGAGTACTTGCCGAAGGACCACCGTTGGGGGATGCCGCCGGCGATCTGGACGGCTCGCTCGACGTCGAAGTCGACGAGCCGTTGCGCGCCGGGCACTCCTGCCGCCCGCTCCGGGTCCCAGTCGACGCGGGCGCGTCCGGTCAGCTGCAGGGCGTGCCCGTGCTCCCAGTCCAGGAACAGCAGCCCGCAGCGGGGTTCGAGCTCCAGGTTGCCCAAGGTCATGTACATCGAGTTGCCGGCGTAGTCGGGCCAGGTGAGCCGGCGGCTGCCGGCCACCGTGACGAATCCGGGGTTGCCGCCGCGATGTGACGCGTCGGCTCCCAGGCCGGGCGCGTAGGTGCCGACGAAGAAGGTGTCGGCCGTGCCGATCCACCGCTGCTGGTCGGTGGTGAGCTCGGCGGTGACGAGCGCTGTCCCGCCTTCCGAGGGCACGTCGTCGGCATAGGTGCGGGTCTGGAGGTATTTCGGGCAGTTGGAGTACACCTGTTCGGTGCGGATCAGGAGCCGGCTCCCGTCCCGGTGGGCCCGGCCGTTGGCCCGCATCCGTCTCCGGCTGGCCGGCTCGATCAGGAGCATGCCCACCTGCCGCTCGGCGTCGAAGAGGCCCGCGAGCGGATCGCCGGCGCCGGGCAGCCGGTCGGCGATGACCGTGCGGTCGTCGGCGGCGGTGATGAACCCGGGTGGACCGGTGAGCACGCTGACCCATGCGGCTCCGGTGTCGTCGGCGGCTGCGATCACCGCCAGCCGCTGTTGCCGGAGGAACTCCGCCGCCACCGGCGGGATGGTCGCCCGCACGCCGGCCGACCCCAGGCCTTCGGCGGTCAGACCGGTGCGGCGCTGTACCGAGCGTTCGCCTGGATGGAGCACGGGAGATCCCCCTCCGTCGTCGGTCCGGGCCGCGGCGTGCGGCCCGGGTACTCGTGGATCTAGAAGAAGCCGCACGTCGGCGCGCCCTGCGTGGGCGCCGGCGCGGTGTCGGCGCCGGCCGGCGCGAAGATCTCCAGGCGGATGCCGTCCGGGTCGGTGAAGAAGACGCCGCCGGAGGACGCGCCCTCGCGGTGCGGGACGATCCCTCCGTGGAGGGGCTGCACGCCGAGTTCGCGCAGGGCGGCCTCGGCTCGACGGACCGTCTCGATGTCGGGCACCCGGAACGACAGGTGGTGCAGGCCGGGCCGGTCGGTGGCGAACGCGCCGTCGCTCTGCTGCCACAAGGTGACCAGCAGGGTGCCGTCGCTGCCGAGGAAGGCGAATCTGCGGTCGCCGTCGCTCTGCTCACCCATGATCTCGAACCCGAAGATCCGGCGGTAGAAGGCGATGGAGCGTGCCAGGTCGGTCACGTTCAGGCCGACGTGCCCGGTCTGAAAGGCAGGTGTGGTCATGCGGGATCTCCCCTGTGGATGCGGTCGAGTCGGCGGCGGGCATGGGTGCCACGTCCCGGGAGCCGCCTTTTCTTACGGATAGGCTCCCCGTTGACCATTAGAATATGCCCAGCGATTTATAACGCTGTCAACCCGGATGTAGCGTTAGAAGGGTGGATGTGGCACACCTCGCGGGTGGCGGCGCCCCGCTCCTGGGCGAACCGCCGGCCATCGAACTCGGCAACACGTCGTACGCGGTGCGAGGTCGTCCCCAGGACGGCCTGCGGAGCGTCGAGCACCTGGCCGCGTGGCTGCGCGACATGCGCCCACGTCTGGCGGTCGGGCTCGCCGACGCCGACCTCCACGGCGTGACGGAGGAGGACCTGCGCCTGGCCAGGGAGCTCCGGGACGCCATACGGTCGCTCGCCGCCTCGGCCGTGGACGACCGCGCGTTCGATCCGGACACGGTCGCGACGCTCAACCGTCACGCGGGCCGCACGACGCGCTGGCGGGAGCTGCGCACCACTCCTGAGCCGCATACGGCCGAGTGTGCCGCGGGCCGCCCGGTCGCCGCGGCGCTCGCCGCCGTGGCGGAGAACGCCGTCGACGTGTTCGGCGGGCCACTGCGTCACCAGGTGCGCGCCTGCCAGAGGCCGGCCTGTCTGCTGTTCTTCGTCCGCGACGCCTCACGGCGCGAATGGTGCTCGGCCGGCTGCGGCAACCGGGCGCGCGCCGCCCGTCACTACGCCAAGGTGCGGCGGGGGAGTGGCGGTTGAGGGGGGCGCGCCGACGGCCCCGGACGGCCCGCGGGCTTCACGCGTCGGCGGGAAGCAGCGGACGCATGAAGGTGCGTTCGTAGCGAAGCACGCACCCGCTCTCGTCGCGGATGCGATCCGCTTCCACGAAGTCCGGGTGGGTGCCGAACAGGCCGCGATACTCCTCGTACGCGGCGAGGCTGGGAAAGCTGAACAGGGCGAGAGCCTTGTCGCTG
Organism: Nonomuraea montanisoli; assembly: GCF_013363975.1. GTDB lineage: Bacteria > Actinomycetota > Actinomycetes > Streptosporangiales > Streptosporangiaceae > Nonomuraea > Nonomuraea montanisoli. Next base: position 464,894 of record NZ_JABWGN010000009.1, read on the forward strand.
GCGCCCTCCGCCGGGAGGAAGTAGCCGTGATGAGTGCCGCCGTGGCGGTTGACCAGCTCGATCCAGCGACGGCCGAAGCGTTCGAACGCGTCGATCTTCGCCGGGTCGATCACGTACTCGACGACACAGGTGATCATAGGACTGATATGTATCCGGAGCCGCGGCCGCCTAACTCGGTGGGGCGAGCCCACTCGAAGTTCCCTGAGGGAACCCCAATGGGTAGACTGCCTCCATGCAACGCACGAAGTTCGGGGAGATGGCCTGCTCCATCGCGCGCACCCTCGACGTGATCGGGGAGCCGTGGTCGCCGCTGATCCTGCGGGACGTGTGGGTCGGGATCAGCCGGTTCGACGACCTTCAGGCCGACCTCGGGATCTCCCGCAAGGTGCTGACCGAGCGGCTCAACCACCTCGTCGAGCAGGGCGTGATCGAGCGCCACCCGTACGACCAGCGGCCGCGCTACGAGTACCGCCTGACGGCCAAGGGGACCGAGCTGGTCGACCTGCTCATGGTCATGACCGCCTGGGGCGACAGGTGGCTCGCGGGCGAGGCCGGTCCGCCGGTGCTCCACCGCCACCACGCCTGCGGCGAGATCAGCCATGTCGACCTGCGCTGCGCCCACTGCGGCGAGCCGATGCACGCCGGCGACATCGACCCGCTGCCCGGCCCGGGTACGGCCCCCTGATCAGAGCTGTCGGCGACGCCCGGTATGGGGCGGATACAATCCAGGGCCTCCTCGCCGACGGCGGAGAGAGCGTCGTCCACCTGGCCCGATGCGAAGGTCTGGTCCCGTGAGAATGGATGGAAGCCATGGGTGACACCCCGAAGCGGAGGGTCGCCGTGTTCGGCGCCGGGTACATCGGCCTGGTGACCGGGGCGTGCCTCGCCGAACTCGGCCACCAGGTGGTGGTCCGGGACATCAGCCCGGAGAAGATCGAGCTGCTGCGGTCCGGCGAGATACCGATCTACGAGCCGGGCCTGGGCGACATGATCGTCCGGAACAAGGAGCGGCTGACCTTCACCCTGGACCTCCAGGAGGCCCTGGCCTCCGCCGAGGTCGTGTACGTGTGCGTGGACACGCCCCCGTCGGCGTCCGGTGACGCGGACCTGTCGCGCGTCTGGTCGGTCGTGAGGTCGCTGGAGGGGGCGCCGCGGCTGCGGGTCGTGGCGATGAAGTCCACCGTGCCCGTGGGCACGGGCACGCGGGTGCGCGAGGCGCTGGACGCGGCCGGCCTGGGGCACGTCGGGTATGCCGCGAACCCCGAGTTCACGGCCGAGGGCACGGCGGTGAACGACTTCCTGCACCCGGACCGCGTCGTCGTCGGCGCTTCCGACGAGGAGACCGCCCGCCTGGTCGCGCAGTTGCACGAGGGGGTGGACGGGCCGGTCGTCAGGATGGACGTGCGGTCCGCCGAGATGGTGAAACTGGCCTCGAACGCGCTGCTCGCCACGAAGATCAGCTTCATCAACGAGATCGCCACCCTGTGCGAGAAGACGGGCGCCGACGTCGAGGAGGTCGCCCGTGCCGTCGGCCTGGACCACCGCCTCGGCCACCACTTCCTGCGTCCCGGCATCGGCTGGGGCGGCTCCTGCTTCCCGAAGGACTCGGAGGCGCTCCGGCAACTGGCCAGCAACACCGGCTACCACCTGCAACTGCTGTCGGCGGTGATCGAGGTCAACAACCTCCAGAAGCGCCGGGCGATCCAGAAGCTCAAGGACGTGCTCGGCACGCTGGCCGGCGGGCGGGTGACGCTGCTCGGGCTGACGTTCAAGCCGGGGACGGACGACATGCGGGAGGCGCCGAGCACGGTGCTGGCCGCCCGGCTCCTGGCCGAGGGAGCCGAGGTGCGCTGCTGGGATCCCATGGCTCGCCCGGCCGAGACGGAGCCGTGGACGTCGACGACCCGCCACGCGACCCCGGAGACGGCCCTCGACGGCGCGGACGCGGCCATCGTGGTGACGGAATGGCCGCAGCTCAAGGAGGTCGACTGGGCGCGGGCCGCCTCCGCGATGCGCAGGCCGGTGCTCTTCGACGGCCGGAACATGCTGGATCCGGCCGGCATGCGGGCCCTCGGCTTCACCTACCTCGGCGTCGGGCGGCCGTAGGTCGCCTCTCGATCGTCGGGACGGGTCGCCGTGATGCGGCGGCCGGAGATGTGCTCGGCCGCGACCGCGATGTAGTGATCACGGCGGCCCGGCGCCCAGGTCGTCAGCGGCAGCGCCGCCAGCCGGTGGAGCTCGCCGGGATCGGTCACCTCCCGGGCCTGGCCCACCGCGGTCACCGACCAGCCGATGCGCAGCTCGCGATCGAACTCGTCGGCCTCGAAGGCCACCACGGCCCGCCGGGTGGCGGCCGCCAGCTTCGACCCGATCGAGGTGCGGATCACGATGGTCCGGCCGTCGAGGCAGAAGTTCACCGGCTGGACGGCCGGCAGGGCGCGATCGGTGAACACGATCCGCCCGATCGGCGCCGCGGACAGCAGGGCGAAGCACTCCTCGTCGGAGAGCACCTGGAGTCCGGAGGAATCGAGCAGCATAACCTTCGACGTTTCTGGTCGACGACACACGAGTCAGGTCTCGACGCTATCCGGCCCGCGGCCAGCCGGGTAGGGACCAAAGTCCCGAGAAGATCTCGTGTTCCGCCGGGGACTTTCGGCCCTGCAGGTGCGGACGTTCGCCTCAGGGGGCCGAGCGCGCCGGACTCCAAGATTGGTGGGGGCCCGCGGTGGCGGGCCCTGTTCACCCCGCCCTGTCTGGAGGCTTCATGCTGTCCGCCGAGTCAGCCGAGATCGTCCGTGCCACGCTGCCGGTTGTCGGCGCCTCGCTCGACGCCATCACCGCACGCTTCTACGCGACGATGTTCGCCGAGCGGCCGGAGCTGCTCGACGGCCTGTTCAACCGCGGCAACCAGGCCAACGGCGAGCAGCGCCGGGCGCTGGCCGGTTCGATCGCCGCGTTCGCCGGCATGCTCCTGGAACACCCCGGCGAGCGGCCCGATCGGCTGCTCGCCCGCATCGCCCACAAGCACACCGCCGTCGGCGTCACCGACGACCAGTACGTGATCGTCCACAAGTACCTGTTCGGCGCCATCGCCGAGGTGCTCGGCGACGCGGTGACGCCCGAGGTGGCGGCGGCCTGGGACGAGGTCTACTGGCTGATGGCCGGTGCGCTGATCGCCATGGAGGCCCGCATCTACGCCGAGGCCGGCGCCCGCGACGGCGACACGTGGCGGTCCTGGCGGGTCGTCGCCCGCCGGGAGGAGACCTCGGACGCGGTCTCGTTCCTGCTGCGTCCGGCCGACGACGGGCCGCTCCCGCCGGCGCGCCCGGGGCAGTACGTCAGCGTCCGGGTCCGCATGCCGGACGGCGTGCACCAGCTTCGCCAGTACACGCTGTCCGGCGCGGGCGACCGGCTGCGCCGGATCACGGTCAAGCGCGTCGACGGAGACCCAGCCGGAGAGGTGTCCACGCTGCTGCACACCACCGTGCGCGCGGGCGACGAGCTCACCCTCTCGGCGCCGTTCGGCGACGTCACGCTGGAGGACGGGGACGCGCCGCTGGTGCTGGTGTCCGCGGGCATCGGCTGCACGCCCGTCGTGGCGATGCTCGACCACCTGGCCGCGACCGGCTCCGGCCGCCGCGTTCTCGTGCTGCACGCCGACCGCTCGCCGGCCGCGCACGCGCTGCGCGACGACATGCTGCGCCTGGCCGCCGAGCGGGTCTTCTGGTACGAGAGCGGCGCGGTCGCCCCCGACCGGGCGGGCCTGATGGACCTGGACGGGGTCGAGATCCCGGCCGGTGCGGTCGTCTATCTGTGCGGTCCGGTGCCGTTCATGCGGGACATGCGCGCCCGGCTGCTGCGGGCCGGTGTGGCGGCCCGTGACATCCACTACGAGGTGTTCGGGCCCGACCTGTGGCTCGGCGCCGCCTGATGGCCCATCGGAGCAGCCGCCTGATGGCCCATCGGGCCGGCGGCGAGGGACTTTGGTCCCTGCCGCCGGCGGACGGCGTGCCCGAATCTTGAGCCATACCCGCTGTAACCCCTGTGGCGAGGAAGACAAGCGTGACCGATATCGACTCAACCCCCGGCATGGGGCCGTTGCTCGCAGCCCGTACGTTCTTCACCAAGTCCGAAATATCGGCCGACGGCCGCACTTTGCACCAGATAGACCCCAGCGGCTGGGACCGCTTCTACCGGGACCGGTGGGCGCACGACAAGGTGGTGCGCTCCACCCACGGCGTGAACTGCACGGGCTCGTGCTCGTGGAAGGTGTTCGTCAAGGACGGGCTGATCACCTGGGAGCACCAGGCCACCGACTACCCGTCGGTGGGGCCCGAATCGCCCGAGTACGAACCGCGCGGCTGCCCGCGCGGCGCGTCGTTCTCCTGGTACACCTACTCGCCGTCGCGGGTGCGCTACCCGTACGTGCGCGGCGTGCTGCTGGAGATGTGGCGCGAGGCCAGGGCCAGGCTCGGTGATCCGGTGCTGGCGTGGGCGGAGCTGACCGGCGACCCGGAGCGCGCGCGGGCCTACAAGCGGGCGCGCGGCAAGGGCGGCTTCGTCCGCGCCGGCTGGGACGAGGTCCTGGAGCTGATGGCCGCCGCCCACGTGCACACGATCAAGGAGTACGGCCCCGACCGGGTGGTGGGGTTCTCGCCGATCCCGGCGATGTCGATGGCGTCGTTCGCGGCCGGCACCCGGTTCCTGTCGATGATCGGCGGCACGCTGCTGTCCTTCTACGACTGGTACGCCGACCTGCCGATCGCCTCCCCGCAGGTGTGGGGCGACCAGACGGACGTGCCCGAGGCCGCCGACTGGTGGAACTCCCGCTACCTCATCATGTGGGGCTCCAACATCCCGGTCACCCGCACCCCGGACGCGCACTTCATGACCGAGGCCCGCTACCAGGGCACCAAGGTGGTGGCGGTCAGCCCCGACTACGCCGACAACGTCAAGTTCGCCGACGACTGGCTGGCTCCGCACCCGGGCACGGACGGCGCGCTGGCCATGGCGATGGGCCACGTGACCCTGACCGAGTTCTTCCGTGACCGCCAGGTCCCTTACTTCACCGACTATGTCCGGAAATACACGGACCTGCCGTTCCTGGTCACGCTGGAGCCCCGCGGCGACGCGTACGTGCCGCGCCGCTTCCTGACCGCCGCGGATCTCGGCGAGGAGAGCGAGAACGCCGAGTTCAAGACCGTCTTCCTGGACGAGCGGACCGGCCAGGCGCACGTGCCGAACGGCTCGCTCGGCCACCGCTGGGGCCAGGAGGGCGAGGGCCGCTGGAACCTGGACCTGGACGGCGCCGAACCGGCGCTGACCCTGTTCGACCGTTCCGAGCAGGCGGTCGAGGTGGACCTGCCGCGCTTCGACGAGGGCGCCACCGAGGGCGGCTCCGCGATGCGCCGCGGCGTGCCGGTGACCGAGGTGGCCGGCAAGCTCGTCACGACGGTGTTCGACCTGCTCATGGCCCAGTACGGCGTGGTCCGCGACCTGCCCGGCGCGTGGCCCGCGAGCTACGACGACGCCTCGCAGCCGTACACCCCGGCCTGGGCCGAGGAGATCACCTCGGTGCCGGCCGCCACGATCACCAGGATCGCCCGCGAGTTCGCCCGCAACGCCGAGCGCACGGAGGGCCGCTCGATGATCGCGATGGGGGCGGGCACCAACCACTGGTTCCACTCCGACCAGATCTACCGCGCCTTCCTGACGCTGGTGCTGCTGACCGGCTGCCAGGGCGTCAACGGCGGCGGCTGGGGCCACTACGTGGGCCAGGAGAAGGTCCGCCCCGTCACCGGCTTCCAGCACCTGGCCTTCGCCTTCGACTGGCAGCGCCCCACGCGGCACATGGCCGGCACCGCGTTCTGGTACCTGGCCACCGACCAGTGGCGCTACGAGCAGATCCAGGCCGACGAGCTGGCCAGCCCGCTGGGGGAGGGGCTGTTCGAGGGCCGCTCGTTCGCCGACTGCAACGCCCAGGCGGCGCGCCTGGGCTGGCTGCCCTCGCACCCGACGTTCAACCGCAACCCCCTCACGCTCGCCGACGAGGCCGCCGCCAAGGGCGTCAGCGCGGCCGAGCACGTGGTGGACGAGCTGACCTCCGGCCGGCTGCGCTTCGCCGCCGAGGACCCGGGCGACCCCGCCAACTTCCCGCGGGTGCTGACCGTGTGGCGGGCCAACCTGCTCGGCTCCTCCGGCAAGGGCAACGAGTACTTCCTGCGCCACCTGCTCGGCGCCGACGCCGAGACCCGCAACCAGGAGGGCGTCCGGCCGGTCGAGGTGACCTGGCGCGAGGAGGCCGCCGAGGGCAAGCTCGACCTGCTGACCGCGATCGACTTCCGGATGACGTCCACGGCGCTGTTCTCCGACGTCGTGCTCCCGGCCGCCACCTGGTACGAGAAGCACGACCTGTCCTCGACCGACATGCACCCGTTCGTCCATGCCTTCACCCCGGCCATCGCCCCGCCGTGGCAGACCCGCGCCGACTACGACGTCTTCCTCGGCCTCGCCGACGCCTTCTCCGAGCTGGCCGCCCGCCATCTCGGCACGCGCACCGACGTGCTGGCCGTCCCGCTCGTCCACGACACCCCCGACGAGCTGGCCCAGCCCGGCGGCCGGGTACGCGACTGGAGGACCGGCGCGTGCGAGCCGATCCCCGGAAAGACCATGCCGAGGATCGTCACCGTCGAGCGCGACTACGCCGCCGTCGGCGAGCGCGTGCGCGCGATCGGCCCGCTCTTCGCCGACCTGGGGCTGACCACCAAGGGCGTCACCTACCAGGTGGGACCCGAGCTGGAGCACCTGCGCGGCCAGAACGGCGTCACCCCGCAGGGCCGCGTCTCGCTGGAGACGGCCGACCGCATGTGCGAGGCCATCCTCGCGCTGTCCGGCACCACCAACGGCCGCCTGTCCACCCAGGGCTTCGAGACGCTGGAGAAGCGCACCGGGACCAGGCTCGCCGACCTGGCCGCCGAGCACGAGGGCAAGCGCATCAGCTTCGCCGACACGCAGGCCAGGCCGCAGCCGGTGATCACCTCGCCGGAGTGGTCCGGGTCGGAGACCGGCGGGCGCCGCTACTCCGCCTTCGTCATCAACGTCGAGCGGGACAAGCCCTGGCACACGCTGACCGGGCGGCAGCAGTTCTTCCTCGACCACGACTGGATCATCGAGCTGGGCGAGCAACTGCCCGCCTACCGGCCGCCGCTCAACATGCGCCGCCACTACGGCGAGCAGCGCGACGGCACGGACGGGGCCGAGGTCACCGTGCGCTACCTGACCCCGCACTCCAAATGGTCCATCCACTCCGAGTACCAGGACAACGCCTACATGCTCGCCCTGTCCCGCGGCGGGCCGACGATCTGGATGAGCGTCGAGGACGCCCGCGCGATCGGCGTCGCCGACAACGACTGGATCGAGGCGTACAACCGCAACGGCGTGGTCGTGGCCCGCGCGATCGTCTCGCACCGCATGCCGGCCGGAACCGTGTACATGTACCACGCCAAGGACCGCAACGTGAACGTCCCGCTCACCGAGAAGTCCGGGCGGCGCGGCGGCGTGCACAACTCCCTCACCCGGCTGCTGCTCAAGCCCAGCCACCTGATCGGCGGGTACGCGCAGTTCACCTACGCCTTCAACTACTACGGGCCGACCGGCAACCAGCGTGACGAGATCACCGTGATCCGGCGCCGCGCCCAGGAGGTGACGTACTGATGCGGGTCATGGCACAGGTCGCCATGGTGATGAACCTCGACAAGTGCATCGGCTGCCACACCTGCTCCGTCACGTGCAAGCAGACCTGGACCAACCGCGACGGCGTCGAGTACGTCTGGTTCAACAACGTCGAGACCAAACCCGGCGTCGGCTACCCCAAGCGGTACGAGGACCAGGAGCGCTGGCACGGCGGCTGGCAGCTCGACCGGCGCGGCCGGCTCAAGCTCCGCGCCGGCGGCCGCGTCAAGCGGCTGCTCAACCTGTTCTCCAACCCGGATCTCCCCGACCTGGACGACTACTACGAGCCGGCCACCTACGACTACGACACCCTCGTCAACGCCCCCGCCGGGCCGCACACCCCGGTCATCCGCCCCAAGTCGGCCATCACCGGCCGGGACATGGCGATCACCTGGGGCGCGAACTGGGAGGACGACCTGGGCGGCGCCCCCGAGCACGCCCCGGCCGACCCCAACCTGGCCGCCATGGCGGAGAAGGTGAGGATGGAGTTCGACCAGACCTTCATGTTCCACCTGCCGCGCATCTGCGAGCACTGCCTCAACCCGGCCTGCGTCGCCGCCTGCCCGTCCGGCGCGATGTACAAGCGGGAGGAGGACGGCATCGTCCTGGTGGACCAGGACCGCTGCCGCGGGTGGCGCATGTGCGTCTCGTCGTGCCCGTACAAGAAGGTGTACGTCAACCACAGGACCGGCAAGGCCGAGAAGTGCACGTTCTGCTTCCCCCGCATCGAGGCGGGGCAGCCGACCGTGTGCGCCGAGACCTGCGTCGGGCGCCTGCGGTACATCGGCCTGATCCTGTACGACGCCGACGCGGTGCTGGAGGCCGCATGCGTCCCGGACCCGCGGGACCTGCTGGAGGCGCAGCGCCGGGTCTTCCTCGACCCGTCCGACCCGGAGGTGGTCCAGGCGGCCCGCGCCGCGGGCATCAGCGAGGACTGGATCACCGCGGCGCAGCGCTCGCCGGTCTACCGGCTGGCCATGCGCTACCGGGTGGCGCTGCCGCTGCACCCGGAGTACCGCACGCTGCCCATGGTCTGGTACATCCCGCCGCTGTCGCCCGTGCTCGACGCCGTCACCGGCGCGGGCGCCGACGCCGACGACCCCGACAACGTCTTCCACGCCGTCACCGACCTGCGCATCCCGCTGGAGTACCTGGCCGGCCTGTTCTCGGCCGGCGACACCGAGATCGTGGCCGGGGTGCTGATGAAGCTGTCGGCGATGCGCGCCTACATGCGGGCCCGCACCGTCGACGGCACCGTCGCCGAGGATCTGCTGGAGGCGGTGGGCATGCGGGCGGCCGAGATGGAGGAGATGTACCGGCTGCTGGCCATCGCCAAGTACGACGAGCGCTACGTCGTGCCCGCCGCCCACCGCGAGGACGCCGCCGCCCTGTCCGCCCAGGCGGGCGGGTGCAGCCTGGACGGCGACGGCGGTCCCGGCATGAGCGACTTCCACCCGGCCGGCGTCACCGGCCGCCGCGGCGACGGGCGTCTCGGCCTGAAGCTCTTCGTCCGCGACGGAGGCACGGCGTGAGACTCCTGACCCGGCGCGAGCCCGCCGCCTTCGCGCAGCCGCGACACCGCGCGCGGTTGTTCCGGCTGATCTCGCTCCTGCTCCAGTACCCGGACGCCGAGCTCCTCGCCGCCCGCGACGAGCTGGGCCGGGCCGCGGCCGCGCTGCCGGAGTCGGCCACCCGCGACGCCCTCGTCGCGTTCACCGCCTGGTACGCCGAGTGCGAGCCGACGCGGCTGGCCCGCGCCTACGTCGAGACCTTCGACCTGCGCCGCAGGTCCAGCCTCTACCTCACCTACTACCTGCACGGCGACACCCGCCGCCGCGGCATGGCGCTGCTCACCCTCAAGCAGCGCTATCGCGTGGCCGGGCTCGTCCCGCCCGAGGGAGAACTGCCCGACTACCTGCCGGTGGTCTGCGAGTTCGCCGCGCTGGCCGGGCCGTCCACCGGCGAGGCGCCGCTGCGCCAGCACCGCAAGGGGCTGGAGCTCATCCGCACCGCGCTGCACGAGTCCGGCTCGTCCTACTCGCTGGTGCTCGACGCGCTCTGCGCGGAACTGCCGGACCTGTCGGCGGCCGAGCGTGCCGCCGTCGCCGACCTGGCGATGGCCGGGCCGCCCGCCGAGGACGTCGGCCTGGCACCGTACGGCCCGCCCGCCGAGGACGTCGGCCTGGCACCGTACGGCCCGCCCGCCGAGGACGTCGGACCGGCACCGTACGGGCCGACACCGTACGGGGCGGCACCGTGCGGGCCGCCGCTCAACGAGACGGAGGTGCGGCCGTGAACGTCGCGCTGTGGGTCGTCGTCCCCTACATCGCTCTGACGATCTTCGTGGTCGGTCACGTGTGGCGCTGGCGCGTCGACCAGTTCGGCTGGACCACCCGCACCACGCAGGTCCTGGAGAGCCGGCTGCTGCGGCTGGGGTCCCCGCTGTTCCACCTCGGCGCGTTCGCCGCCATCGGTGGCCACGTGCTGGGCCTGCTCGTCCCGAAGAGCCTGACCGCGGCGGTCGGGGTGGACGAGCACCTCTACCACCTGGTGTCGGTGAGCGCCGGGACCGTGGCCGGGCTCATGGTGGTGGCGGGCCTGGGGCTGCTGCTGGCCCGCCGCCTCACCAGCCCGCGCGTGCGCCGCACCACCACCCGCGCCGACAAGGTCCTGTTCGCCGTACTGGCGGTCACGATCGCGCTCGGCCTGTCCGCGACCGTGGGCGAGAACCTGCTCGGCGGCGGCTACGACTACCGCGCCACCATCGCCGTCTGGTTCCGCGGCGTCCTGACCTTCCACCCCGACCCCGGCCTGATGGCCGGCGTGCCGCCGCTCTTCCGGCTGCACGCGCTGTCGGCCTGGGTGCTCACCGCGATCTGGCCGTTCACCAGGCTCGTCCACGTCTGGTCGGCGCCGCTCGCGTACCTGTGGCGGCCCTACGTCGTCTACCGGCGGCGCACCCCGATCCACCGGAGCCGGCATGTCTGAGACCGCGTTCCCCGTCCTGATCCAGGGCGGCATGGGGGTGGGGGTGTCCGGGTGGCGGCTGGCGCGCGCGGTCGCGCGTACCGGGCAGCTCGGCGTCGTGTCGGGCACCGCGCTGGACGTCACGCTGGCCCGCCGGCTGCAGCGCGGCGATCCCGGCGGCCATCTGCGCCGCGCACTGGCCTGCTTCCCGGAGCCCGCGCTCGCCGGACGGGTGCTCGGCCGCTACTTCGTGCCGGGCGGGATCGCGCCCGGCACGCCGTACCGGCCGGTGCCCCGGCTCGGGCTGCGGCCCAACCGCGCCCGCGACGAGCTGGCCGTGGTCGCCAACTTCGCCGAGGTCTTCCTCGCCAAGGAAGGGCACGACGGCCCGATCGGCGTCAACTACCTGGAGAAGATCCAGCTCGCCACGCCGGCCGCCGTGTTCGGGGCCATGCTGGCCGGGGCCGACTACGTGCTGATGGGGGCGGGCATCCCGACGGAGATCCCGGACCTGCTCGACGCGTTCGCCGCGCACCGCCCGGCCGAGATCACCGTCGCCGTGGCCGGAGCCGGCGACGACCGGCACACGATCGGCCTCGACCCGGGCACGGTGCTGCCCCGTCCCGCCGAGCCGACGCGGCGGCCGAAGTTGCTGGCGATCGTCTCCTCCCATGTGCTGGCCGCCTACCTGGCCCGTTCCCCGCGGACCCGGCCGGACGGGTTCGTCGTGGAGACGCCGGTGGCGGGCGGCCACAGCGCGCCGCCGCGCGGCCGCCCGCGCCTGGACGCCGCAGGTGAGCCCGTGTACGGCCCGCGCGACGAGGCCGACGTCGGCAAGGTCGCGGCGCTCGGCCTGCCGTTCTGGCTGGCCGGCGGCTACGGCGGGCCCGGCGGGCTGTCCCGGGCGCTGGCCGCGGGGGCCACCGGTGTCCAGGTGGGCTCGGCGTTCGCGCTGTGCCGCGAGTCCGGGTTCGACGACGCCCTCAGGCGCCGCCTGCTGCGCGCGGCCGCCGCCGGAACGCTGGAGGTCCACAACGACCCGCGCGCCTCGCCGACCGGCTTCCCGTTCAAGGTCGCGCGGCTGCCCGGCACCCTGTCCGAGCCCGAGGTCCACGAACGGCGGCCCCGGCTGTGCGACCTGGGCTACCTGCGCACCCCGTACGTCAGACCCGACGGCGCGCTCGGCTACCGCTGCCCCGCCGAACCCGTCGACACCTACGCGCGCAAGGGCGGCTCCGTGGAGGAGGCCGAGGGCCGCCAATGCCTGTGCAACGGGCTGACCGCCGCCATCGGCCTGCCCCAGCACCGCGGCGACGGTTACCGCGAGCCGGCCCTGCTCACCCTGGGCCAGGACATCGCCTTCCTCCAGGGCCTGCCCGAGGACCACTCGGCCGCCGACGTCGTCCACCGCATCCTGCCGGCGCGGGAAAGCCCCGGCCAGGGGGAGAGTCGGCCGGGGCTTTCGCTCGACGGGGGTCAGACGGTGATGCTCCAGGAGTCCAGGAATCCGGTGTCACCGAGGTAGACGTCGCTGACCTCGAGGGTCCAGGTGCCGGCGGCCTGCTGGCTCACCGGTACCGAGTAGGTCCTGGTGCCGTAGGAG